>NZ_CP163432.1:4355000-5227500 GCF_041051905.1 Streptomyces sp. R11 | reverse complement strand
GACGCGCAGCGTCTTGCCCACGGAGCCGAAGATCTCCTCGGCGTGGGCGAGGTCGGCTTCGCTGGCGTGGCTGCCGGCGGAGATGACGGACATCGCCTCGTCGACGAGGGCGGGGGTGTTCGTCATGACGCGGACGACCGGGGTGCCGGCGGCGAGGCGGGACTCGAAGAAGGAGGTGGGGATGCCTGCGGCTCCGCTGATGACCAGGCGGTCGGTGGGCACGTGCGGGGCGAGTTCGTCGAGGAGGGTGCCCATGTCCTGCGGCTTGACCGTGAGGATCAGGGTGTCGGCGGTCTTGGCGGCTTCCGCGTTGGTGACCGGGGTGACTCCGTGGCGGGCACGGAGTTCTTCGGCTCGTTCCGCGCGGCGGGCCGTCACCAGGAGGTCGGCCGGTTCCCAGCCGCCGCGGATCATTCCGCTGAGCAGGGCTTCGCCGATCTTGCCGGTGCCGAGGACTGCGACTTTCTGGGTCATTGGCTGGGGTGCCCTCCGGAGGTTGCGTTGTCCTGGTTCATCCTCCCACCAGGGGCGCCCTTCGAGGTGGCGAGTCCAGTGGGCGGACGGGGCTGAGCGGACGGGCCGGGCACCGGGCCCGGCCCTCGGCGGTCACGCCGTCCTGCGCCGCAGCGTCGCCGCGCCCAGGCCCAGGACCAGCAGGGCACAGCCCGCCACGATCAGGGCGTCGCGCACGAAGGTGGCGGTCATGTCGGTGTGCTTGAGGACCTCGTTCATGCCATCGACCGCGTAGGACATGGGGAGGACGTTGGAGATGGCCTCGAGGGCGGGGTGCATGTTGTCGCGGGGAGTGAAGAGGCCGCAGAGGAGGAGTTGGGGGAAGATCACGGCCGGCATGAACTGGACGGCCTGGAATTCGGAGGCCGCGAAGGCCGAGACGAAGAGACCGAGCGCGGTGCCGAGCAGTGCGTCGAGCAGCGCCACGAGGAGGAGCAGCCAGGGGCTGCCGGTGACGTCGAGGTCGAGGAACCACAGGGCGAGTCCGGTCGCCAGTGCGGACTGGATGATCGCGAGGGTGCCGAAGGCGAGGGCGTAGCCGGCGATCAGGTCGCCCTTGCCGAGGGGCATGGCGAGGAGGCGTTCGAGGGTTCCCGAGGTGCGTTCGCGCAGGGTGGCGATGGAGGTGACCAGGAACATCGTGATCAGCGGGAAGATCCCGAGGAGGGAGGCGCCGATGTTGTCGAAGGTGCGCGGGCTGCCGTCGAAGACGTAGCGCAGCAGGAACAGCATCACGCAGGGGATGAGGACCAGCAGCGCGATGGTGCGCGGGTCGTGGCGGAGCTGTCGCAGGACGCGGGCGGCGGTGGCGGTCGTGCGGGCAAGGCTCAGGGCGCCGGTGGGGGCCGGCCGGAGCGTGGTGGTGCTCGTCGTCGTGGTCATCGCGTGGTCTCCTTCGCGCGGGCGGCCGCGGTCGCCTCGTCGACCAGGTGCAGGAAGGCCGCCTCGACCGTCTCGGAGTGCGTACGGGTGCGGAGGGCGTCCGGGGTGTCGTCGGCGAGGATCTGGCCCTCGCGCATCAGAAGGAGGCGGTGGCAGCGCTCGGCCTCGTCCATGACGTGGGAGGAGATGAGGAGGGTGGCGTTGCGGGAGGCCGCGATGTCGTGGAAGAGGCTCCAGAGGTCGCGGCGCAGGACCGGGTCCAGGCCGACCGTCGGTTCGTCCAGGACGAGGAGTTCGGGGGTACCGAGCAGGGCGACCGCCAGGGAGACGCGGCTGCGCTGGCCGCCGGAGAGGTTGCCGGCCAGGGAGTCGGCGTGGCTGGTGAGGTCGACGTCGGCGATGGCACGGGTGACGTTCTCGTGGCGCCGGTCGGCTGCCGAGTGGCCGGGGTCGAGGATCGCGGCGAAGTAGGCGAGGTTCTGGCGGATCGTCAGGTCGTCGTAGACGGAGGGAGCTTGGGTGACGTAGCCGATACGAGTGCGCAGGGTGGGGTGGCCCGCGGGGCTGCCGAGCACCTCGAGGGTGCCGGTGACCTTGGCCTGGGTACCGACGATCGCCCTCATGAGGGTGGTCTTGCCGCAGCCGGATGGGCCGAGCAGGCCGGTGATCTGGCCGCGCGGAACGGTGAATTCGAGGCCGCGGAGGACCTGGCGGGTGCCGCGTACGACGTTCAGGGACTCGGCTCGGATGGCGGGGGTGTCGGGTGGTGGGTCGGTGCGGGCGGGGGAGTAATTCATCATGTGATGAATAATCCTCCGGCGGAGCTGCGGCGTCAAGCGCCGGGGAGAGCCGGTGGTCGGGTGTGGATGGGGAGTGGGGGTGCGTGTGGGGCGAGTTGGGAGGGGGCGGGTGCCCGTGGGTCACGGGGCCGACTGCCCGTTGAGGAACGGCGTTGATCCCGTGCCGCACCGGCCGGGCACACAAGTCGCCCGCCCACGCCGGATCGGGGGCGGGGCGGGCGGTGGGCGCGGCCGTGGCCGACAGTCGCTGGTCGGTTGGTGAGGGGGTCAGGACGTGGTGGCGATGAGGAGGTCGACGTCGTAGGTCTCTTCGATGATTCCGTCCGGGAAGGTGTCGAGGAGGAGTCGCTTTTCCTCGGTGAGGAAGGCGGTGCTCGCCTCTGTGCCGTGGACCAGGAAGAGCGAGTGGCTGCCGAGGTTCGCGAGGTGCGTGTCGATGGGGACGCGGCGGCTCCAGCGCACCTTGTGGCCGGTGAAGTCGAGGAGGCCGGTGGGGTCGGAGAGGGCGGCTCGGGCGCCGCTGCCGTTCTGCTCGACGGCGGGGTGGGTGCCGAAGCCGCGCTCGATACGGACTGCCTGTGCGGCGTGCCAAGGGATGTCGAGCGGGGTGGTGTTCCACCACAGGGCGAGTGCGCCCCCGGGGCGCAGTACGCGCAGGGCCTCCGGCACGGAGTGGGTGGGGTCGGTCCAGTGCCAGGCCTGGGCGTAGGTGAGGAAGTCGGCGGAGGCTGTGGCGAGGGGGAGGGCGTTGCCGTCGCCGCGGACGATCGGTATGTCGGGGTGGGTGCGGCGGAACTGGGCCGCCATGCCGTCGCCGGGCTCGACGGCCAGTACGGCGGCGCCCCGCTGTTGCATGAGCTCGGTGGCGATGCCGGTGCCCGCGCCCACGTCCACGACGCAAGCGCCGGTGAGGGAGCGGCCGGCGAGCTCTTCGATCGCGTCGAAGAGGGCGGGTGGGTAGGAGGGGCGGTTCGCGGCGTACTGGGCTGCGGCCGCGTTGAAGGAACGGGCTCGGTCAGCGTGGGAAGGGGCCGTCATACGGCCATGGTGGCCTCGGCCGGTGCGGTAGGCACCGACTTGTGCGAGGTGTTTGGTCCCCCTCGCTACCCGCGGCGGCGCTTCTTCGCCGGGTTGCCTGTGCGGCGGGTGGTGCGGTTCTCGTGTTGTTTGCGGGCCGCCTCGTACTCCTCGCGGTGGAGTTTCTCGCCGGGGGCCTCGGTGAGGGAGCGGAAGAAGTAGGCGAGGAGGGAGCCGACGAAGCCGATGGTCAGGAGGCCGCGGAGGGAGGCCTGGCGGTCGGGGTCGGGGCGCTTGGTGAAGCCGTCCCAGGTGTGGCGGAAGGCGAGGGCGCTGCAGATCGCAAACATCACGACCATCAGGAGGGTGACGAAGCTGCCGATGTCTGCAATCTGGAGCCCCTGGTAGGCGAAGCGCAGCACCAGGCAGGAGGCGGCCGCGGTGGCGAGGGAGCCGGCGGACACCGCGATGCGGCGGGCGGTGTAGCCGTTGTCGTGGTCGACCCAGGTCGTGCCGAAGAAGCGCAGGGGCTCGGGGCGGGGGCCCGTGGAGCCCGCGGAGGTGTCCGGGGTGCCGTTCGTCTCGCTCACGCGTCGATTATGGCTCCGGTCCGGCCGCGGGCTCCGTACGGGTTCCCGGATACCGGGAACTGTTGTGATCGGGATCAGCATGGACAGGCGCAGCCGTCGCGTCCTGTCCTCACCTGCGCACCAGGCCCTGTCGGTCAGGACGAGCAGCGGGGGCGGACGTAGCCGTCGCTGCCTGTCCTGACGAAGGCGTCCGAGACGTACTCGCCGCTGGCGATGCTGTCCCAGATGTTCGTCGTGCCGTACGGGCCCGTCACGAGCGTGCCCGGCGTCTGGCAGTAGATCGCGACCCGGATTCCTTCGGGCAGGACCTTGATGATCGGGTAGCTGGTGCCGGGGCCGCTGCGGACGTTGAGACGGACGCCCGGCGCGACCGGGTAGTAGGGCACGGCAGCGGCCGTCGCCGCCATCGTGACGGCGGCATCCGAGGCTGCCTTTTCCTCGCCGCCGTCCAGCAATTCGACACGGTCAACAGACATGAGACTTCCCCCCGTTGATCCCCATGACCGTCATGGGGTCCCGTTGATTCCCCTAAATCACGCCATGAAACAGAAGTTCACAACTCGAACGCGGAGACTAGCAAGCCGCCTCTGTCTCGTACGAGTCATCGACTAGGCTCCGTGCGTCGCGCGCGCGGACGAACAGCACGGGGGTGGTCCCATGGCGCCACAGCAGAACGCCGGAGCGGGCGCGGAAGCGGAACTTCCCGAGTACGCCGGTCACTACCGTCTGGAGTCCCACCTGGGGTCCGGCGGCATGGGCGTCGTGCATCTCGCGCGGAGCACGTCGGGCATGCAGCTCGCCGTGAAGGTCGTGCATGCCGAGTTCGCGAAGGATCCCGAGTTCAGGGGGCGGTTCCGGCAGGAGGTGGGCGCGGCTCGCAGGGTGAGCGGGGCCTTCACCGCGCCGGTGGTGGACGCAGATCCGGAGGCCGAACGGCCCTGGATGGCCACGCTGTTCATCCCCGGACCGACCCTCTCCGACCGGGTGAAGCGGAACGGGCCGATGGAGCCGGCGCAGTTGCGGCAGCTGATGGCCGGGCTGGCGGAAGCGCTGCGCGACATCCACCGGGTCGGGGTGGTGCACCGGGACCTGAAGCCGAGCAATGTGCTGCTCGCCGAGGACGGGCCGAAGGTCATCGACTTCGGCATCTCTCGGCCAAAGGACAGTGAGCTGCGGACCGAGACCGGGAAGTTGATCGGCACGCCGCCGTTCATGGCGCCGGAGCAGTTCCGGCGGCCGCGGGAGGTCGGGCCGGCCGCCGACATCTTCGCGCTGGGGTCCGTGATGGTGCATGCGGCGACGGGACGGGGGCCGTTCGACTCCGACAGCCCGTACGTCGTCGCCTACCAGGTCGTCCATGACGAGCCGGACCTGACCGGCGTACCGGAGAATCTCGCGCCGCTCATCGGGCGGTGTCTCGCCAAGGAGCCCGAGGAGCGTCCCACACCGGACGAGTTGATGCGGGAGCTGCGGGCGGTGGCGGCTTCGTACGACACGCAGGCGTTCATACCTGCGCAGCGCACGGGGGATTCGCCCAAGCCGGAGCGAGGCTCCGCGGAGCCGCCGCCGCAGCCGCAGCCAGGGCCGGCGGCGACGAGAAGGCGCCTGCTCAAGCGGACAGCGCTTGTGGCAGTGGCCCTGGCCCTTGTCGTCGTCGGCGGAGTCGCCGCTGTGCAGCTGATGGACGACGTCCCCGCGGAGCGCCCGAACCGGAGCGGGAGCGGCAACGATGGAGCACCCTCCGCGGCGGCGCGGTTCGAGCCCTGGGCCGTCAAGCCGGCCGGGCAGGCGAAGGGCCTGCCCAGATGCACGTACGAAAGACCCAGACTGCTGTGTACGCAACCGGGGCTGATCAGCTCACTCGATCCCACGGACGGCAGCGTGCTGTGGCGGCATGACCTGGCCAAGGGCGATTCACCCGGCGGCCCGCCGACGCTCTCCGGTGGGCTGGCGCATGTGCTGACGCACGCCGGCAGGCGCCTGGAGGCGCTCGATCCCGCGACGGGCAAGTCACGGTGGCAGCTGGACGTCTCGGCGTACCGGGGATTCCGGTTCGCGGGCGGCGTGCTGCTGCTCAGCGGAGCCGACGGGCGGATGACCGGTGTCGACAGCGCGTCCGGTGAGACGAAGTGGTCGCGGGGGATCCCGGGGCTGAGCGAGGCGTACGTCGTCTCGTTCCCGAAGAGCCCCTGGGTTCTCGTGTCGAGTACGTCCGCCGACGGGGACCGGACGCGCGTCATGGCGGTCGATCCGAGTACGGGGGATGTGCGCTGGGACGTACGACTCGACGGCGATCTGACTCCCGTCGGGGTCACCGGCGGCCATGTGTTCTTCCTTGCGGGCGGCGGTGGCTACGGCGAGGCGAAGGCAGTGGTCCGCTACAGCCCGGAGTCCGAGGACACGCGGCGCGTGGACTTGCCCGTTCCGGTCGTTCAGGCGCAGGCCGGCGTGCACGGAGGGGTGGTCTACGTCCTGGGCACCGGCGGGTCACTGGTGGCGGTCGACACGCGTACGGGCAAGCAGTCGTGGTCGCTGGAGACAACCGTGAGCCAGGGCTCGGCACCCGTCTCGGACGGCCGGCGCGTGTACTTCACCGCCGCCGACGGACGCCTGCTCGCCGTCGACGCCGCCGAGGGAAGGCTCCTCGGCCAGACGCCCCCACGCCTCAGCGCGAACTCCGCGGAGGCCACAGCCGCGTTGCCCACACCTGGCCTGGGCGACGGCGGCATCTACGCCACCGCCCCCGACGGCACCGTCTTCGCCGTGGACGCGCGCACCCCGTCCGCCTGGTGACGGCAGAGGGGCCGCCTCCGTAGAGACGGCCCCTCAGGAACCCTCGTACACCTGCCGGCCCCTCAGGGGCCCTTGGCGGGGCTCAGCCCAGCTTGGTCACGTCCCGCACCGCGCCCTTGTCCGCGCTGGTCGCCATCGCCGCGTACGCCCGCAGCGCCGCCGACACCTTGCGGTCGCGGTTCTTCGGAGCGTACGCCCCGTTCAACGCCTGCTCACGGCGGGCGAGTTCCGCATCGTCGACCAGCAACTCGATCGAGCGGTTCGGGATGTCGATGCGGATACGGTCACCGTCCTCGACCAGCGCGATCGTGCCGCCGGACGCGGCCTCCGGGGAGGCGTGGCCGATGGACAGGCCGGACGTGCCGCCGGAGAAGCGGCCGTCGGTGATCAGGGCGCAGGTCTTGCCGAGGCCGCGGCCCTTGAGGAAGGACGTCGGGTAGAGCATCTCCTGCATGCCGGGGCCGCCCTTGGGGCCCTCGTAGCGGATGACGACGACGTCACCGTCCGTCACCTGTTTGTTGAGGATCTTCTCGACGGCCTCTTCCTGCGACTCGCAGACGACCGCCGGGCCCTCGAAGGTCCAGATCGACTCGTCCACACCCGCGGTCTTGACCACGCACCCGTCGACGGCGAGGTTGCCCTTCAGGACCGCCAGGCCGCCGTCCTTGGAGTACGCGTGCTCGGTGCTGCGGATGCAGCCGCCCTCGGCGTCCTCGTCGAGCGCCTCCCAGCGCTCGGACTGCGAGAAGGCCTCCGCCGACCGGACGCAGCCCGGGGCCGCGTGCCACAGCTCGACCGCCTTCGGCGAGGGCGAGCCACCGCGCACGTCCCAGGTCTTCAGCCAGTCCGAAAGGGACGGGCTGTGGACGGCGTGCACGTCCTCGTTCAGCAGGCCGGCGCGGTGCAGTTCGCCCAGCAGGGCCGGGATGCCGCCGGCGCGGTGCACGTCCTCCATGTAGTACGTGCGGTCCTTGGCGACGTTCGGCGCGACCTTCGCCAGGCAGGGAACCCGGCGGCTGACCTCGTTGATCTGCTCCAGCCCGAACGGAACGCCCGCCTCCTGGGCGGCGGCCAGCAGGTGCAGGATCGTGTTGGTCGAGCCGCCCATCGCGATGTCGAGGGCCATGGCGTTCTCGAAGGCCGCGAAGGTGGCGACGTTGCGCGGGAGGACCGTCTCGTCGTCCTGGTCGTAGTAGCGGCGGGTGATGTCCATGACCGTGCGGGCCGCGTCCTCGTACAGGGCTTTGCGGGCCGTGTGCGTGGCGAGCACCGAGCCGTTGCCGGGCAGGGACAGGCCGATGGCCTCGGTCAGGCAGTTCATCGAGTTGGCGGTGAACATGCCGGAACAGGAACCACAGGTCGGACAGGCGTTCTCCTCGATGCGGAGGATGTCCTCGTCCGAGATCTTGTCGTTCACGGCGTCGGAGATCGCGTCGACCAGGTCGAGCGTACGGACCGTGCCGTCCACCAGCGTGGCGCGGCCGGACTCCATGGGGCCACCGGAGACGAAGACGGTGGGGATGTTGAGCCGCAGGGCGGCGTTCAGCATGCCCGGGGTGATCTTGTCGCAGTTGGAGATGCAGATCAGGGCGTCGGCGCAGTGCGCCTCGACCATGTACTCCATGCTGTCCGCGATGAGGTCACGGGACGGCAGGGAGTAGAGCATCCCGCCGTGCCCCATCGCGATGCCGTCGTCGACGGCGATGGTGTTGAACTCACGCGGGATGCCGCCGGCCTCCCTGATCGCCTCGCTGACGATCCGGCCGACGGGCTGGAGGTGCGTGTGACCGGGCACGAACTCGGTGAAGCTGTTCGCCACCGCGATGATCGGCTTCCGGCCGATGTCCGCACCGGGTACACCGGAGGCGCGCATAAGGGCGCGGGCGCCCGCCATGTTGCGGCCGTGGGTGACTGTGCGGGACCTCAGCTCGGGCATCGTCGCTCGCTCCTTCAGGGACAGCAGAGACTGCGATCAGAGACTTCTGACTGCTAACGAGCGTACGCCGGTCATCCAGAGGGCGGGACGAGGTGTCCGAAATACGGGACGCATGTCTCGCGGAACAGCCACCTGCCGCGTCACCGGCCGGTGAGATGCCCCTGCACGACGGGCGCCACGCGCGCGATGATCTCCTCCACGTCCACCGAGGCGATCGGCTCGATCTTGATCACGTACCGCATCATCGCGACGCCCACCAGCTGCGCGGCGGCGAGCTCGGCGCGCAGCTCGGCGTCCGGGGAGTCGATCTCGCCGGCGATGCGCCGCAGCAGCTGGGCGGAGACGAGCCGCCGGAAGACGGCGGCGGCGGCCTCGTTGTTGACCGCCGACCGGACGATGGCGAGCAGCGGCTTCCGGGACACGGGGTTCTCCCAGAGCCCGAAGATGACGCGGGTCATGCGCTCCCCCACATCGTCGAGGGGCCCTTCGAGCACCACGTCCCGCACCTTGAGAGCGGGCGCGAAGGCGACCTCCACCGACGCCTCGAAGACCTGCTCCTTGGTGCCGAAGTAGTGGTGGACGAGCGCCGAGTCCACGCCGGCCGCCTTGGCGATGCCGCGCACGGACGCCTTGTCGTAGCCCCGCTCGGAGAACTCCTCGCGGGCGGCGTTCAGGATGCGGTCGCGGGTGTCCGCGGATTCCGTACGAGGGGGCCGACCCCGGCGTCGGGAGCCCACCCCGCCCTGGCCGGAGGTGATGCCGGTCACGGCCGGGACACCTTCATCGCCGAGGCCAGATGCAGCCGCGTGAAGGCGAGGGCCTCGGCGAGGTCTGCCTCACGTTCGGCGCTGGACATCGCGCGGCGGGTGTTGACCTCGATGACGACGTGACCGTCGAAGCCGGTCAGGGCGAGCCGCTCCAGCACCTCGGCGCAGGGCTGGGTGCCGCGGCCCGGGACGAGGTGCTCGTCCTTCGCCGACCCTCTGCCGTCGGCGAGGTGGACGTGGCCGAGCCGGTCGCCCATGCGGTCGATCATCTGGAGCGCGTCACTCCGGGCGGTCGCCGTATGGCTGAGATCGATCGTGAAGTGCCGGTAGTCGTCCTTCGTCACGTCCCAGTCGGGGGCGTACGCGAGCATCTCGCGGTCGCGGTAGCGCCAGGGGTACATGTTCTCTACGGCGAACCGCACATCCGTCTCGTTCGCCATCCGCCAGATTCCCTCGACGAAGTCGCGGGCGTACTGACGCTGCCAACGGAACGGGGGGTGTACGACGACGGTGCTCGCGCCCAGCTTCTCGGCCGCCGCCTGGGCTCGCTGGAGCTTGGTCCACGGGTCGGTGGACCACACGCGCTGGGTGATCAGCAGACACGGGGCGTGGACGGCGAGGATCGGGATGCGGTGGTAGTCGCTCAGCCTCCGCAGTGCCTCCATGTCCTGGCTGACCGGGTCGGTCCACACCATGACCTCGACACCGTCGTACCCGAGGCGCGCGGCAATCTCGAAGGCCGTCGCCGTCGACTCCGGATACACGGAGGCCGTCGACAGGGCGACCTTCGCATCCGGGATGCGCACCACTGGTTCTGCCACGGGGACAGCGTACGGGGCGGTGCTGGGCGTCGGGGAACTGGTGAGGGTGCGGGGTCCGGGAGGGATGGCAACCGGCCATGTGTGCGAACTGCGGATATGCCGGGGGGTGGAGTCGGGTGTGTGGCGGGGTTCACGCTGCGCGGCCGGTTCGTTCGGGGGCGCTCGTCGGCGTGGGCCGGGCTGGTCCCGCGGGGTGCTGCCCGCGTCCCTGCCTGTCTCGCCCCCGCCGCCCCTACCCTTCCCATCCCCAGGGGCTCCGCCCCTTCGACCCCGGCCAGGGGGCTCCGCCCCCCTGGACCCCCATCGGCCTGAACGGCCTCGTCCTCGAACGCCGGACGGGCTGACATACCTGGGCCGGCGCCGAGAGGGGCCGTCTGCGCTCGTGCACCGCCCCCTGCGGGTGGTTTGGGATTGGGGATGCCGCGACCGGCAGGCGCTACGCGCACCCTCGCCCAACCGCCGAAGGCTCCGTCACCCCACCGTCAAGTGATCCAACTTGCGCAGAATCACGCCCTCCCGCAACGCCCAAGGACAGACCTCCAGCGTCTCCACCCCGAACAGATCCATCGCCCCCTCGGCCACCAACGCCCCCGCGAGCAGCTGCCCCGCCCGCCCCTCGGAAACCCCCGGCAGTTCTGCCCGCTGGACCACCGTCATCCCTGCCAGTCGGGGAACCCATGCCTCCAAGGACTCCCGCTTCAGCTCGCGCTGGGCGTACAGGCCGTCCGCGGAACGGGCGGCGCCGGCGAGGCGGGCCAGTTGCTTGAAGGTCTTGGATGTGGCGACCACGTGATCGGGCGCACCGAACCGGGTGAATTCGCCGACCGTACGGGCGATCTGCGCCCGGACGTGCCGCCGTAGCGCACGTATGTCCTCCGCCTCCGGCGGATCACCCGGCAGCCAGCCGGCCGTCAGCCGCCCCGCCCCCAGCGGCAGCGACACCGCCGCGTCCGGCTCCTCGTCCATGCCGTACGCGATCTCCAGGGACCCGCCCCCGATGTCCAGCACCAGCAGCTTCCCGGCCGACCACCCGAACCACCGCCGCGCGGCGAGGAAGGTCAGCCGGGCCTCCTCCGCGCCGGTGAGTACCTGCAGCTCGACCCCGGTCTCATCCTTCACGCGGGCCAGCACGTCATCGGCGTTGGTGGCCTCCCGCACCGCGGACGTCGCGAACGGCAGCACCTCCTCGGCGCCCTTGTCCTCGGCGGCCTGCAGCGCCCCATGGATGACGCCGATCAGCTTGTCGATGCCGTCGGGACCGATGGCCCCGCTGTCGTCGAGGAGTTGGGCAAGGCGCAGTTCCGCCTTGTGCGAGTGCGCGGGCAGCGGGCGTGCGCCGGGGTGCGCATCCACCACCAGGAGATGCACCGTGTTGGATCCAACGTCGAGGACACCGAGTCTCATGTACGGAACGCTACTGCCACCTTGTCGATCCTCTGTGCTCGAAGCCGCAGGTACCGACGCCGTACCCTGGACCCGTGCCAAAGACGAAAAAGGCGAAGAACGACAAGACGGCCAAATCAGCCAAGGGTTCTTCGCAGGCGAAGGCAGCCACAAAGTCGAAGAAGCCCACGAACCCCGCGAAGCCCGCCCAGGAACCGGACGAGAAGGGGCTGGACTTCGCCCGCGCATGGGTGGAGTTCCCGGATCCGGCGGACGACGAGCAGGTCTTCCGGTGTGATCTGACATGGCTGACCTCCCGCTGGAACTGCATCTTCGGCAGCGGCTGCCAGGGCATCCAGGCAGGCCGCGCGGCCGACGGCTGCTGCACGCTGGGCGCGCACTTCTCCGACGAGGACGACGAGCAGCGGGTCGCCGAACATGTGGCGAGGCTCACGCCGGAGATCTGGCAGCACCATGACGAGGGCACGGAGCACGGCTGGATCTCCGAGGACGAGGACGGCGACCGCCAGACCCGCCCCTTCAACGGCTCGTGCATCTTCCAGAACCGCCCCGGCTTCGCGGGCGGCGCGGGCTGCTCGCTGCACATCCTCGCCCTGAAGGAGGGCCGCGAGCCGCTGGAGACCAAGCCGGACGTCTGCTGGCAGCTGCCGGTCCGGCGGACGTACGAGTGGATCGACCGGCCCGACGACACCCGGGTGCTGCAGGTGTCGATCGGTGAGTACGACCGTCGCGGCTGGGGCCCTGGCGGTCACGACCTGCACTGGTGGTGCACCTCGGCGACCTCCGCGCACGGCGCGGGCGACCCGGTGTACGTGTCGTACCGGCCGGAGCTGATCGAACTGATGGGCAAGGCGGGCTACGACCGCCTCGTCGAGCTGTGCGAGGAGCGGCTGGCGTCGCAGCTGCCGTTGCTGGCACCGCATCCGGCGGATCCCGTCGGCTGACGGACCCGGCAGGGACCGGCGGCCTACGGCCCCGACGGGCTCGCGTCGCCGCTCACGCTGGGCGGCGGCGTCGAGCCCCCCGGCTCGGACGGGCCGGACTCGGACGGCTCGCCGGGTGTGGGCGGCGGGTCGGAGGGCGAGGTCGGCGGGTCGCTGGGAGTCGGGTCGGTCGGAGTGGGGGTCGTCGGCGTCGGATCGGGCCCGGAGGACGAGGGCGGCGGCTCGCTGGGTGTCCCGGGGTCGGTCGGATCGGTGGGGTGGGGGGTGCTGGGATGCGGGCCGGGGTGCTGTCCCGGGCCGGAGGGGCTCGGGGCTGTGCCGTAGCCCTCGATGGAGACGAGGGCACCGGCGGGTGAGATCGCCACCCGCGCGCTCCAGTACCCGGACGGTTCCCGCAGATGGTCGACGTACACCTTGATCGTCAACGACTCACCGGGCGCCAGCGTTCCCTCCGACTGACTCAGATACAGCCAGTGCGCACCGGTGCTCGCGGACCAGCGCACCGGCATACGCCCTGTCGCCCTGAGGGTGACGAGCGTGGTGTCGCCGCTGTTGCCGGCCGACACCTCCAGGCCGCCGACGCCCGCCCCGCGCGCGCCGCTGACGCTGACGACCTCCACGGAGACGTCCGGTTTGCCGCGGTCGCCGAAACTTTCACCACGTCTGGTGCTCGCGTTGCCCGCGTTCTCGTAGCCGTCACCCGCGGCCTCCCCGTCAAGGCTGCCGGGGCCCTGCGCCTCGCTCGCACTGGCCGAGCTGCCGTCGACGCCCTCGCCGGTCGGGGTGCCCCGGTAGGCGGCCCACAGGGCGATGACGGGCGCGGCGACGACGGTGGCGACGACGGTCGTCGTCACAGCACGCGCGCGTAGCCGGTCCCTGCGGGCGGCACGATCCTTCGGGTCCATCGGGAACCCACGCCGGTCGAAGCGCGGCACGGCCACGCCCCGCGCGCGTGGGGCGTGCGCGAGGGCCATGTGCAGGGCCGCGCGGGGCGCCTGGAGGACGGGCAGTTCGGCGGGGGTGACGGCCGCGCCGGGCCACCGGCCGGGGATCGCGCGCTCGGCGGTTCGGCGGCAGCGCGGGCAGTCGTCGACGTGCCGGACGAGCTCGCGGCGCAGGGCCGTGCCGAGCACGAGCTGGTTGTCGCCGGTGAGCCGGGCGACGCCCGGACAGGCGCCGGTCTCGACGACGGCGAGGGCCGCGCGCGTGCGCTCGACCTCGCAGGCGGCGGAGGCGAGCAGCTCGCGGGCGGCGGCCAGGTCCATGCCGAGGACGGCGGCGACCTCATGGGTGGCGAGGTGGTGGCGTACGGCGAGTTCGAGGGCCTCGCGCTGCTCCGGGGTGGTGCCGGCGGCCTCCGGCCAGGCCAGCAGGGCCAGTTCGCGGCGCCGCTGCTCCTGGACCTCCTCGGAGACGGCCGGTCGGGCGGCCTGTGCTCCCGCCTGCCGATGGGCTCCGGTCCGGCCCGCCGCGTGGCTGCCCTGACGTTTCTGCTTGGCCTCGGCCAGCTTGCGCAGACACGCCCAGCGGGCCAGCGCGTACAGCCAGGGCCGTCGGTCCGCGGCGGCCTCCGGCACACGCTGCCCGCGGCGTTCGGCGAGCGCGAGGACGTCGCCGAGGGCGGCGGTCGCGGTGTCGTGGTCGCACAGCACGGACAGGCAGTAGGTGAACAGCCCGTCCAGATAAGGCTCGTAGCGCGCGGGCGGCCGCTGCGCCACCGTACGCGCCGCCGCGCGATCACGCGCCTCCCGATGCGCCCGGTGCGCGCCGGCCGTGCGGGTCGAGGTCTCCGGACTGCTGCTCATCATTGGTGGACCGTAGGCGGCCCCGGGTGGCGCCTTCTCCCTGCTTGAGCAGTTTTACTCCGTACGGGTGAAACGATCCCTCAATAGGGGACAGGAGCGCCGGATTCCGTGGTTTGTGCATGACGAAAAGGCCCCGAGCAGGCATTGCGCCGACCCGGAGCGGCTGTGCACAGCCGTACGCGTTGTCAGTGGGCTCGGTTACGGTTCATCGCATGGCTGCCCGTACCAAGTCCACGAAGGACCGCCCGTCCTACCGCTGCACGGAGTGCGGCTGGCAGACGGCCAAGTGGCTCGGCCGCTGCCCCGAGTGCCAGGCCTGGGGGACGGTCGAGGAGTACGGCGCGCCCGCGGTCCGTACGACGACGCCGGGGCGGGTGACGACATCCGCGCTGCCGATCGGGCAGGTCGACGGACGGCAGGCCACCGCGCGGCCCACCGGCGTGCCCGAGCTGGACCGGGTGCTCGGCGGCGGGCTGGTGCCCGGCGCCGTCGTCCTCGTCGCGGGCGAGCCCGGCGTCGGCAAGTCCACGCTGCTGCTGGACGTGGCGGCCAAGTCGGCGAGCGACGAGCACCGCACGCTCTATGTCACCGGCGAGGAGTCGGCGAGCCAGGTGCGGCTGCGTGCCGACCGCATCGGCGCCATCGACGACCACCTGTATCTCGCGGCCGAGACCGATCTGGCCGCCGTGCTGGGCCACTTGGACGCGGTGAAGCCGTCGCTGCTCATCATGGACTCGGTACAGACCGTGGCCTCGCCGGAGATCGACGGCGCACCGGGCGGCATGGCCCAGGTCCGCGAGGTGGCCGGCGCCCTGATCCGGGCGTCCAAGGAGCGCGGGATGTCCACACTCCTTGTGGGGCACGTCACCAAGGACGGGGCCATCGCCGGACCCCGCCTCCTCGAACACCTCGTGGACGTGGTGCTCAGCTTCGAGGGCGACCGGCACGCGCGCCTGCGTCTCGTACGAGGCGTCAAGAACCGCTACGGCACGACGGACGAGGTCGGCTGCTTCGAACTGCACGATGAGGGCATTACGGGCCTTGCCGACCCAAGCGGACTTTTCCTGACCCGTCGCGCCGAACCGGTCCCCGGTACCTGTCTGACGGTCACCCTGGAGGGCCGCCGCCCGCTGGTGGCCGAAGTCCAGGCGCTCACCGTCGACTCACAGATCCCCTCGCCCCGCCGTACGACGTCCGGCCTGGAGACGTCCCGTGTCTCGATGATGCTGGCCGTCCTCGAACAGCGCGGCCGGATCAGCGCCCTCGGCAAGCGGGACATCTACTCCGCGACGGTGGGCGGAGTGAAGCTCTCGGAGCCCGCCGCCGACCTCGCCGTGGCCCTCGCTCTGGCCTCCGCCGCGAGTGACACACCTCTCCCCAAGAACCTCGTCGCGATCGGCGAGGTGGGCCTCGCGGGCGAGGTCAGACGGGTCACGGGCGTGCAGCGCAGACTCGCCGAAGCACACCGGCTGGGCTTCACGCACGCCCTCGTACCGGGCGACCCGGGCAAGATCCCTGCGGGCATGAAGGTGCTGGAAGTGGCCGACATAGGGGACGCGCTGCAAGTCCTTCCGCGCTCGCGTCGCAGAGAGGCCCCACGGGACGCCGAGGACCGCCGGTAGACTTTGCCCAGGTCTCGCCCGTCCGTGCGAACAGAATGTGCGAACGGGGGCGCCCCAGAACCTGCGACCGGAGGAGTGCAGTGGCAGCCAACGACCGGGCAGCAGCTCCCGGAAAGTCCGGTGGGAGCTCCGGTGCCGATGGCCTGATGCGCGCCTCACTGAGCGCCGTGGCACCCGGCACGGCCCTGCGCGACGGGCTTGAGCGGATCCTCCGCGGCAACACCGGCGGACTCATCGTGCTCGGCTCCGACAAGACCGTCGAGGTGATGTGCACGGGCGGATTCGTCCTGGATGTCGAGTTCACGGCGACGCGACTGCGTGAGCTGTGCAAGCTCGACGGCGGCATCGTGCTGTCGTCGGACCTGTCGAAGATCCTTCGCGCGGGCGTCCAGCTGGTCCCGGACCCGACGATCCCCACCGAGGAGACGGGCACCCGGCACCGCACGGCGGACCGGGTCAGCAAGCAGGTCGGCTTCCCGGTCGTCTCGGTCTCCCAGTCCATGCGGCTGATCGCGCTCTACGTCGACGGCCACCGCCGCGTCCTGGAGGACTCGGCGGCGATCCTCTCCCGCGCCAACCAGGCCCTGGCGACCCTGGAGCGCTACAAGCTCCGCCTCGACGAGGTCGCGGGAACGTTGTCAGCGCTGGAGATCGAGGACCTCGTGACGGTCCGCGACGTCTCCGCGGTCGCCCAGCGCCTGGAGATGGTCCGGCGCATCGCGACCGAGATCGCCGAGTACGTGGTGGAGCTCGGCACGGACGGACGGCTCCTGGCCCTCCAGCTGGACGAGTTGATCGCGGGTGTGGAGCCCGAGCGCGAACTCGTGGTGCGCGACTACGTCCCCGAGCCGACGGCGAAGCGCTCCCGCACGGTCGACGAGGCGCTGTACGAGCTGGACGCGCTCACCCACGCCGAGCTTCTCGAACTGTCCACGGTGGCAAGGGCGTTGGGCTACACCGGATCCCCGGAGGCGCTGGACTCCGCGGTCTCCCCGCGCGGCTTCCGCCTCCTGGCCAAGGTGCCGAGGCTGCCCGGCGCGATCATCGACCGCCTGGTGGAGCACTTCGGCGGCCTGCAGAAGCTGCTCGCCGCGAGCGTGGACGACCTCCAGACGGTGGACGGCGTCGGCGAGGCCCGGGCGCGCAGCGTCCGTGAGGGCCTGTCGCGGTTGGCGGAGAGCTCGATCCTGGAGCGGTACGTCTAGGCCCTGCCGCCGAGTCGGCTCTCTGAGCCGACTGCCGTCCGCTGACGGCCGCTAGTCGTTCTCCAGCACGAACGACGTCTGCGCCGTCCCGAACCCCGGCGTCTTCGCCTCCACCAGATACGTCCCCGCCGGGGCGGCCCCGGCCGGCGGCGTCGCGCACTGCGGAGCGCTCGCCTTGCGGTCCCACTTCACGGTGTACGTGATGCTCTTACCGGTGGGCACGCGGAACTTCAGGCTGCCGGAGACCTTGGGGCAGTCGGCGGAGGACCAGAAGTCGTCCTCGGAACCCGCCTGGGTGAGCGTCACCACGGCGTTCTTCGGGCCGAGGTCGACCTTGCAGTCATAGCTGGAGGTGTTCGTCGCGGTCAGCAGCACGGCGGGCGTCTGGCCGGGCTCGTACGCGTTGCGCTGGCTGCGCACCGTCACCTTCACCGCGCCCGCGACACAGTCGGGCAACGTGGAGCCCGCGGAGACCGCGTCGCCCGCGCCGACACCGCTGCCCGAGCCGCCACCCGCGGATCCGCTGCCCGAGCCGTCCGAGCCGCCGGAGCTTCCGTCGCCGTCCCCGGACCCGTTGCCGTCACCGGCGTCGGAGCCGTCACCGGACCCCGACCCGTCGGAGTCCCCGCCGCCGGGCGACTCGTCGCGCCCGCCCGGCGCCTCGCTGATCGCCGGCCCCGAACTCGACGGGCCCGGGGTGATCGTCGAGGGCGCGGGATTCTTGCCGTCGGACCCGCCTTCGTCGTTCTTGCCGCCTCCGCCGCCCGAGGTGAGCACCCAGGTGCCAAGCAGCGCCAACAGGGCGACCACGGACAGCATTACGGCCCTCCGACGCCAGTAGATGGAGGAGGGAAGCGGCCCGACCGGATTGCGCAGAGATCCCACGGCGCAAACTGTACGAGAGATCGGCGCGCTAGCTTGCTCCACCCGCCGCCGAAGGCCGCAACTTTTCCGGATCATCATCCCGGAAACCCACCCGGCGACGGCACCTGACCCCTGTCTTCCGTCAGGCGCGAGACCTGCCGATCGCAGGATGTGACGGTATCGGCCCGCCGCCTACGGTCCGTGACCATGGACTTCGAGGACGCGGAGCTCTACCGCGACATCACCGACTTCGCCCACGACACCCCGACGTGGGTACAACACACCGCCGAGATATGGACGGAGGCCGGACTGCTGCTGTTCGGCGCCCTGTTCGTCACCGGGTGGTGGCGAGCCAGACGCGACACCACCCGGGCCTTCGCGATCGCGGTCCTTGCACCTCTGGCCACGGCTGTGGCGTACGTGTGCAGTGAGCTCCTCAAGTCGGCTGTCATGCAGGAGCGTCCGTGCCGGGCGGTACCGGACGCGACCACCTCTCTCGCCGCCTGCCCGCCGCCCGGCGACTGGTCCTTTCCCAGCAACCACGCCACCATCGCGGGCGCCGCGGCCGTCACCGTGGCCCTGACCGGGCAGGCACTCCTGTGGCTGACGGCCCCCCTGGCCCTGCTCATGGCCTTCTCCCGGGTCTTCGTCGGCGTGCACTATCCGCACGACGTCGCGGCGGGCCTGGCCCTGGGCGCGGTCGTCGCCGTGGCGGCCGTACGGCCAGGCACCGGCCCGGCGATCCGGCTGGCGGAGGCGATGCGGGCCTCATCGGCGCCCGCCGTACGGTGGTTCACCGGACCGGGTCCCGAGCGGGTCGCGGCGTACGACATGCGCTGAGCCTCACGATTCCACCAGGCCCGCCTCGTACGCCACGATCGCCGCCTGCACCCGGTTGCGCACGCCCAACCGGTCCAGCACCGCACTCACATACGCCTTCACCGTGCCCTCGACGAGATGCAGCCGGGCGGCGATCTCCGGGTTGGACAGGCCGGCGCCGACGAGCCCGAGCACCTCGCGCTCGCGCGGGCTGAGCTCGGCCACGCGTGCGCGTGCGGCGGCCTCGCGGCCGAGGCGCCCGTCGCTGCCGCCCAGCCCGTCGATGACATGGCGGGCCACCTTCGGCGACAGGAAGGCCGCGCCGCCCGCCACCGCCCGTACGCCCGCGATCAGTTCGTACGGGTCCCCGGACTTCAGCAGGAAGCCGGTGGCGCCGCCGCCGAGCGCGCGGGCCACGTAAGCCTGTTCGGAGAAGGTGGTGAGCATCGCGACGGCCGTGCCGGGGACGCTGCGTACGATCTCCTCGGCCGCCGCGAGCCCGTCCAGGCGTGGCATACGAATGTCCAGCAGGGCCACGTCCGGGCGGTGCGCCCGGGCCAGCTCGACCGCCTCGCGCCCGTCACCGGCCTCCGCGACGACCTCGGTCTCACCGCCGCTCGTCAGGATGACGCGCACGCCGGCCCGCACCATCGCCTCGTCGTCGGCCAGCAGTACGCGGATCACCGTACGAACTCCTCATCTGTGGGCGGGTGTTGGGACAGGCCCACCCTGGGAATCACGTCCTTGGCGACGAGCTGCCCCTCGTCGTCGAAGCAGAGCCTGAAGTGGTCGACGGAGACGAGGAGTTCGCCGCTGGCGCGGTAGTAGCGGCAGTCGCTGCCCTCCGGGGGCGGCACGGGCGCGCGGTCGACCGGCGCGTCCCGCACGCTGCGGTCCGGCAGGACGTGCGCGAGGTCCCCGTCCGATGCCCCGAGCCGCAGCTGGGCGTAGGCCGCGGGCGGCAGCACCGAGTGGGTCTCCGTGTACGCGTACCAGGCGAACCCTCCGCCGACGAGGACGACACCGGCGGCAACGGCGGCCGCGAGGGCGAGGACGACCCGGCGGCGGGCGCGGGTGTAGGGGGCGTACGGGGCCGGGACCGGCCGTACGGCTGAGGCGACGCCCTGCTCGGGGACGTACGCCCGCACACGGAAGCCGTCGCCACGGGGGCCGGCCTCGAAGTCGCCGCCGACCGCGGTGACGGCGGCGCGGAGGGCTTGCAGGCCGGTGCCGCCGTAGGGGAGGGAAGGGAGGCTCGGGGAGGTGGACGAGGGCGACGAGTTGCTCGACGGTCTCCCCCGGTGGGCTCAGGGACACCGGCTCGTTCTCCTCCCGCAGGACGCCGATGATGCGGTGCAGTCGGTCGGTGGCGTCCGCGGCGGCCGCGCGCAGGTCGGCGGCCGCGGTGCGGTGGTGGTCCGGGAGGTCGGGGGCGACCTGGAGGGCGCCCGCGCGCAGGGCGATGAGGCTCAGCTCGTGGCCCAGGGAGTCGTGCATGTCCTGGGCGATCCGGGCCCGCTCACGCAGCCGGGCCCGCTCCTCGGCGATGCGCTGCTCGCCCTCCAGACGTGCGGCCCGGTTCCAGCCGGCCGTGGTCAGCTGACGGCTCTGCCGCCAGTACCGGCCACCGAGCCAGGGGGAAGACGCAACCGAACAGCAACGTGCCCGTCAGCACCACCCACTCCGGCGCCGGATCGACCCCGAACAGCGCGATCCTCGCCGTACCGAGACAACCGACGGCCCCGAAGACGACGGCAGCCGGCCGCACCCGTTCCGCGCGCAGGCCGAGCAGCAGCGCGAAGACGCCGAGCGCTGGGCCGTAGGAGACGGTGAACAGGGCGGGGGCAGCCACCAGACTCAGTGCGGCCGTCAGCGCGAAGGCCACCAAGGGGCGCCACCGCGCCACGGACACCGCGGCGGCGAGCACGGCCACCCCGGCCAGCTGCTGCCACACGGCACGCGGCTCGTTCATCCCGAGCCGGTCGGCCGTGAGCGCGGGCAGCACGAGGGCGGCCCACAGGAGGCAGGCCCGCCATATGCGAGGACGTTCCATCCGCCCGACGCTACAAGCGGGGGGTGGGGGGCGACTGCTGGCGATCGTCAGGTGCAGGGCATTTTTCGGGGCGCGCATTTTTCGGGGCCGGTCCCGGCATCTCAGCCCGTGCGGCGTTTGAGGACGAGGCCCTCCAGGGCCGAAGCGGGGGTCTGGGGGACGCAGGCCCCCAGGGACCGCAACCCACCCCACACCCGCAGCCGCAAAACGCACCGCCACCACCACCTACCCACCCCACCGCCCTCAACATGGCAGGATCGGAAAGGCCATGACTGCGCCCACGAAGCCCCCGCACAGCCACTCCGCCGACGCCGGCTCCGACGGCCCCCTCGGTCAGCCGCTGCACAGCTCCGTCATCGACTGGTTCGACGAGAACGCCCGCGACCTCCCCTGGCGGCGCCCCGAAGCCGGCCCCTGGGGAGTGATGGTCAGTGAGTTCATGCTGCAGCAGACGCCCGTGAACCGCGTCCTGCCCGTCTACGAGCAGTGGCTCACCCGCTGGCCCCGCCCCGCCGACCTCGCCAAGGACGCCCCCGGCGAGGCCGTCCGCGCCTGGGGCCGGCTCGGCTACCCGCGCCGCGCGCTGCGGCTGCACGGCGCCGCCGTCGCCATAGCGGAACGGCACGGCGGGGACGTACCGACCGACCACGCCCAGCTCCTCGCGCTGCCCGGCATCGGCGAGTACACGGCCGCGGCGGTCGCCTCCTTCGCCTACGGTCAGCGGCACCCCGTCCTGGACACCAACGTCCGCCGGGTCTTCGCCCGTGCCGTGACCGGCGTGCAGTACCCGCCGAACGCCACCACCGCCGCCGAGCGCAAGCTCGCCCGCGCGCTGCTCCCCGACGACGAGGCCACCGCCGCCCGCTGGGCCGCGGCCTCCATGGAGCTCGGTGCGCTGGTGTGCACCGCGAAGAACGAGTCGTGCCACCGCTGCCCGATCGCCGCACAGTGCGCCTGGCAGCTCGCGGGCAAGCCGGAGCACGAGGGCCCGCCGCGCCGCGGTCAGACGTACGCCGGAACGGACCGTCAGGTGCGCGGCAAGCTGCTCGCCGTACTCCGCGACGCCCACGGGCCCGTCCCGCAGGCGGCGCTCGACCGGGTGTGGCACGAGCCGGTGCAGCGCGCCCGCGCCCTGGACGGCCTCGTCTCGGACGGTCTGGTGGAGCCGTTGCAGGGCGGGATGTACCGGCTGCCCCTGAGCTGACGCGCCGACACATCACGCAAGCGCGGCCCGCGCCACGGACGCACAGCCACATCACAGCCGTAGAGCGTCTGCAACACAGAAGACACAGCCATCGCACGGCCGCCACACGGCCACAATGCGGACAAAACACCCCATAACCACCCTCAACTCCCCTGCTGTTTTATCCCTTTCCTGCTTCCGTTACACAACCGACGGACAGCCGAGCGCTAGCCGCAGGCTGCTTCGGACAGCCCCGTGACAACGCCTCCGTAGCTTCATTTCCGTACCCGACAGGCGGGGACGACTACGAACCACAGGCAGTGAGACCCGGCGGCCAACGAGCCGACGGTCACGGGGAATCGGAGGCGGTCAACATGGCGCAGGGAGAGGTGCTCGAGTTCGAGGAGTACGTCCGTACCCGGCAGGACGCGCTGCTGCGCAGTGCCCGCCGACTGGTCCCGGACCCGGTGGACGCCCAGGACCTGCTGCAGACGGCGCTGGTGCGGACGTACCACCGCTGGGACGGCATCGCGGACAAGCGACTCGCGGACGCCTACCTGCGCCGCGTCATGATCAACACGCGGACCGAGTGGTGGCGGGCCCGGAAGCTGGAGGAGGTGCCGACCGAGCAGCTGCCGGACGCCTCGGTCGACGACTCCACCGAGCAGCACGCGGACCGCGCCCTGCTGATGGACATCATGAAGGTGCTCGCTCCCAAGCAGCGCAGCGTCGTGGTGCTGCGACACTGGGAGCAGATGTCCACGGAGGAGACGGCCGCCGCCCTCGGCATGTCGGCCGGAACGGTCAAGAGCACGCTGCACCGGGCGCTCGCCCGGCTCCGCGAGGAGCTGGAGAGCCGCGATCTGGACGCACGCGCGCTGGAGCGTGAGGAGCGGGAGCGTTGCGCGGCCTAGGCACGACGACGGGCGGCACCGGGCGCACGGATACGAGTGACAGGGGCCCCGACGGGGACAGCGAGGACCCCGGCTCACTCCGATCCGGGCCTGCACCCGTCCGGGGAACCTTCCAGGCGGCGTTCACGGCGGTGGCCGTGGTCGTCGCCCTCGCCCTTTTCGCCTCCGGGTGCGCCACCGGCGGCACCGGCGCCCGCGACGAGGGACCGGCCCACGCCGACTCGGTGGGCGAGGCGGCCGTCTCGTCGTCGCTCGCACCCTCCCCCTCGGCGTCGGCCTCGGCCTCGGCGGTGCCGGACCGGACGGAGGCCGTCCGCCTGGTCAAGGCGGACCCCGCGGTCTCGGCGGAGGTCAAGCGCGAGCTGAAGCCCTGCGTCTCCGACGACTATCCCGTCGACGTGTCGTACGGCGATCTGACCGGCGGATCCTCGGACGACATCGTGGTCAACGTCCTGTCCTGCGGCGATGCGGTCGGCGTCGGCTCGTACGTCTACCGGGAGTCGGGGGGCGAGTACCGCAATGTGTTCAAGGCCGAGGAGCCGCCCGTCTATGCGGAGATCGACCGCGGCTACCTGGTGGTGACCAAGCAGGTGTACGCGAAGGACGACGCGCTGTCGAACCCGTCCAGCGAGAACGTGATCTCATACGAGTGGACGTCCGGCCGCTTCGTCCTGAAGTTCAGGACGCGCACGGACTACGGCACCCTCGGCAGTGACGAGGAGTCGGCGGCGCCGGACGGCTGAGGTCCGGTCGCGACGGCAGTGAACGCATCGCGCGCTTCACGCGTCCCTCAAGTGGACACGTCCGACGCACCCCGTAAGACGGGCACCGCCGGCGAGCACCGCTGACGAGCACCCCTGCAGGCATACGGCACACGAACACGAGGACTGAGAGCACCGGGATGGCAGACCAGACCCACGTCCTGTTCGTCGAGGACGACGACGTCATCCGCGAGGCCACCCAACTCGCCCTGGAGCGGGACGGCTTCGCGGTCACCGCCATGCCCGACGGGCTGTCGGGGCTCCAGGCGTTCCGGACGGACCGGCCGGACATCGCCCTGCTGGACGTCATGGTTCCGGGCCTGGACGGCGTCAGTCTGTGCCGCCGTATCCGCGACGAGTCGACGGTGCCGGTGATCATGCTCTCCGCCCGCGCGGACTCGATCGACGTGGTGCTGGGCCTGGAGGCCGGCGCCGACGACTATGTGACCAAGCCGTTCGACGGTGCCGTACTGGTCGCGCGGATCCGCGCGGTGCTGCGCCGCTTCGGGCACGCGAGCGGCGCCGACCGCGTGGACGAGAGCGAATCGGCCGCCACCGGCGGGGTGCTGGCCTTCGGTGACCTGGAGGTCGACACCGAGGGCATGGAGGTGCGCAGGGACGGGCAGCCGGTCGCCCTCACGCCGACCGAGATGCGGCTGCTGCTGGAGTTCTCGTCGGCGCCGGGCACGGTGCTGTCGCGGGACAAGCTGCTGGAGCGCGTGTGGGACTACGGCTGGGGCGGGGACACCCGTGTCGTCGACGTCCATGTGCAGCGGCTGCGGCAGAAGATCGGCCAGGACCGTATCGAGACGGTCCGTGGCTTCGGCTACAAGTTGAAGGCCTGAGCGGGGCGGGCATGCGGGGGATGTTCAGACGTCCGGCTCCGTCCGGCGTGGTGCGCGCGGCGGGCCTCACGGATGCGGCCGAGGCCGCGACCGTCGGTGGCGGCGGGGCAGGCATCGGTGCGGGAACGCGCGTAAGCGGCGGCATGGGCGGTGGCCGTGAGAGCGGTGGTCGTACGCGCGGTCGCCCGGTCAGCCGTATGGCCATTCGTACCGGTCTGCGGTGGAAGCTGAGCGCGGCGATCGCGCTGGTCGGCGCGCTCGTGGCGGTCGTGCTGAGCCTGGTCGTGCACAACGCGGCCCGGGTCTCGATGCTGGACAACGCGCGCGACCTCGCCGACGAGCGGATCCAGATCGCTCAGCGCAGCTACGAGCAGTCCAAGCGGCTGAACTTCCCCAACGCCACGATCGACGACCCTGATCTGCCCGCCGCGCTGCGGGAGAAGGTCGAGGAGGGCCGGCGGGCGACCTATGTGGCCGACACGCCGGGCGGCACGCCCGACATCTGGGCGGCCGTACCGCTCAGCAACGGCCATGTCATGTCGCTGCACACCGGGTTCACCGACCGCAGCGAGGACATCCTCGACGACCTCGACGACGCACTGATCATCGGCTCCATCGCGGTCGTCTTCGGCGGCAGCGCGCTCGGCGTGCTCGTCGGCGGGCAGTTGTCGCGCCGGCTGCGTAATGCGGCGGCCGCGGCGAACCAGGTCGCGAGCGGGGAGCCGGACGTGCGGGTGCGGGACGCCATCGGGGGTGTCGTACGGGACGAGACCGACGATCTGGCGAGCGCGGTGGACGCGATGGCGGACGCGCTGCAGCAGCGGCTGGAGGCGGAGCGCCGGGTCACGGCGGACATCGCGCACGAGCTGCGCACGCCGGTGACCGGTCTGCTGACCGCGGCCGAGCTGCTGCCGCCCAGCCGGCTCACCGAACTGGTCCTGGACCGGGCGAAGGCCATGCGCACGCTCGTGGAGGACGTCCTGGAGGTGGCCCGTCTGGACAGCGCCTCGGAGCGGGCCGAGCTGCAGGACATCATGCTGGGCGAGTTCGTCAGCCGCCGGGTCGCGGCGAAGGATCCCGCGATCGAGGTGCGGGTCGTCCACGAGTCGGAGGTCACGACGGACCCGCGGCGCCTGGAGCGGGTGCTGTTCAACCTGCTGGCGAACGCGGCGAAGCACGGCCGGCCGCCCATCGAGGTCACGGTCGAGGGCCGGGTCATCCGGGTCCGCGACCACGGCCCCGGATTCCCCGAGGACCTGCTCGCCGACGGGCCGAGCCGCTTCCGCACCGGCAGCAGCGACCGGGCGGGCCACGGTCACGGCCTCGGCCTGACGATCGCGGCAGGTCAGGCCCGGGTCCTCGGGGCGCGCCTGACCTTCCGGAACGTACGGCCGGCGGGCGCTGCGGAGCATGTGCGGGCGGAGGGCGCGGTGGCCGTTCTGTGGCTCCCGGAGCACGCGCCGACGAATACGGGAAGCTATCCGATGCTGCCTTAGGCCTGAGCCCTGATCTGATGCGCCCGCTGGCAGTGGGGCCGGCTTTCCCGGCAGCTCAGCGGCTGCTCAGCGGGCTGCTCAGCGGGCTGCTCAGCGGGCTGCTCACCCGAACGACTTCGAGAAGTCGAGCTCCTCGCTCCGCTCGGTCAGCGAGTACCAGTTGCCGTTGTCGTCGCGGAAGATCGCCTCGATGCCGTACGGCCGCTCCTGCGGCTCCTGGATGAACTCCACCCCGCGCGCCTTGAAGGTCTCGTAGTCCCCCCGGCAGTCGTCTGTCCGGAACGCTCCGGCGCCGATGACGCCCTTTCCGACGAGCGTCTTCAGCGCCTCGGAGGACTCGGGGTCGAGGCCGGGCCCGTCGAGGCTCATCAGCGCGAGCTCGACGTCCGGCTGGTCCTTGGCGCCCACGGTGACCCATCGCATGTCGCCCATGGAGAGGTCGTTGCGCACCTCGAAGCCGATCTTCTCGGTGAAAAAGGCCTTCGTGCGCTGCTGGTCAAACGTCCATACGGTGGTGATGCCGAGGCCCTTGATCATGACGGTGCCCTCCCGTGTGCTGTGGCTGGTGGTTCTCTCCGTCACGTTAGGCAGAGGCGCCATCAGGGCGCTTCTCCAAACTTGCTCTCCTGCCCCTCCCCCTGCCGCTCCCCTTCGCGGCGCCGGAATCCCCCGGCCCACAGCATCGCGTAGCACCCCGGTATCAACGCGGCGCCCCGCCCGACATGCTTCTCCCGGTACTCGGTCGGCGTCAGCCCGGTCCGTGCCTTGAACCGCGCCGAGAACGTGCCGAGGCTGCTGAACCCGACCAGATGGCAGATCTCCGTCACGGTCAGATTGGCCCCCCGCAGATACTCCTCGGCCCGCTCGATCCGCCGATGCGTCAGGTACTGCCCCGGCGTCTCCCCGTAGGCCGCCTTGAACGCCCGCACGAAGTGATACCGCGAGTACCCGGCATGCGCGGCAACAGCGTCCAGATCGAGCCCCGGGTCGGCCCACTCCCGATCCATGGCATCCTTCGCCAACCGCAACTGCCGCACCTTGCCCATGGGCCGATGGTGACACGGCCCACTGACACCGCCCCCCCCACGCCGACTCGCTCGCTCGACGAAATGCGGAGGCCCCCGGGACGGAAAGTCACCGAGGGCCCCACACAAACCGCCCGCTCAGACGGCCTCCACCACCACCGCCTTGGCCCCCGCACCATCCCCAGCGGCAGCGCCCCCGTCGGTGTCGGACGCCGGCCCCGCCCCCCGCAGCGGCACCTCCTTGACGAACACAGCCGCCACGAGAGCCACCACAGCCACCACGGCCCCCAGCAGAAACGCCGAATGCGTCCCGGCAGACACCGCATGCTGATACGTCTCCCGCACAGCCTCCGGCAACTCCGCCAGACCCGCGGCATTCAGCTGAGCCGACTGCTCGGTCACCCGTGCCCCCAGCGCCCCGCCCTGCTCGGCCATGACGTCCTGCACCCGGCTGTTGAACAGCGCCCCCATGATCGCGACCCCGAACGAGGACCCGAGCGTACGGAACAGCGTGGTGGACGAGGACGCGACACCCATGTCCTTCATCTCGACGCTGTTCTGCGCGACCAGCATGGTGATCTGCATCAGACAGCCCATGCCGAACCCGACCACGGCCATGAACACCCCGGACATGAACCGGCTCGTCCCGGTGTCCATCGTCGACAGCAGATACAGCCCGACGACCATCAGCACACTGCCCACGACCGGGAACACCTTGTACCGCCCGGTGTTCGTGGTCACACGTCCCGCGACCATCGAGGTCACCAGCATCGCCCCGAGCATCGGCAGCAGCAGAAGCCCGGAGTTGGTGGCGGAGGCCCCCTGCACCGACTGCTGGTACAGCGGCAGGAACAGCGTCGCCCCGAACATCACGAACCCGACGATGAACCCGATCACGGACATCAGGGTGAAGTTCCGGCTGCGGAAGATGTGCAGCGGCACCACCGGCTCCGCCGCCTTGGTCTGCCAGAACACGAACCCGACGAGAGTGGCGACCCCGATCCCGATGAGCTCCATGATCCGCGCGGACGTCCACGCGTACTCCGTACCGCCCCACGTGGTCACCAGCACGATCGCGGTGATCCCCACGGTCAGCAGGCCGGCCCCGAGATAGTCGATCCGCGCCTGCGCCCGCTTCCTCGGCAGGTGCAGCACGACACTGATCGCGGCGAGCGCCACGACCCCGAGCGGCAGGTTGATGTAGAAGGCCCAGCGCCAGCCCCAGTGGTCGGTGATGGTGCCACCGACGAGCGGCCCGGCGATCATCGCGAGCGCCATCACGCCGGCCATCATGCCCTGGTACTTGCCCCGCTCCCGCGGCGGAATCAGATCACCGATGATCGCCATGACGCCGACCATCAGACCACCGGCACCCAGTCCCTGCACCGCCCGGAACGCGATCAGCTGCCCCATGTCCTGGGCCATGCCGCTCAGCGCGGACCCGATGAGGAACAGCACGATCGACGCCATGAACATGCCCTTACGGCCGTACATGTCGCCGAGCTTGCCCCACAGCGGCGTGGACGCCGCGGTCGCCAGCGTGTACGCCGTCACGACCCACGACAGGTGCTCCAGCCCGCCCAGCTCGCCCACGATCGTGGGCATCGCGGTGCCCACGATCATGTTGTCGAGCATCGCGAGCATCATCGTGATCATCAGCGCGAGCAGCACGACGCGGACGCTCTTGGGCTGCTTGTCCGGCGGCTCCGCCGCTGTGTCCGCTGTTTTGGTGTCCGCCATGGTTCCCACTCCCCCAGCTACTTACTTGCCGCCCGGCTAGTTGTCTGCACTCAGGGAACCTAGGTGCGTAACTAGCCGGGCGTCAAGTAAGTTTTATGGAAAGCCGAGGCGTACGAGGATGGGCGGCACCATGGACGGCACCAAGCAGCAGCGGCGCCGCGGGGACACCCGCCAGCGCATCCAGGACGTGGCCCTCGAACTCTTCGCCGAGCAGGGCTACGAGAAGACCTCCCTGCGCGAGATCGCCGAGCGCCTGGAGGTCACGAAAGCGGCCTTGTACTACCACTTCAAGACGAAGGAAGAGATCATCGTCAGCCTCTTCGAGGACCTGACGAAGCCGATCGAGGACCTGATCGAGTGGGGCAGGCGGCAGCCGCACACCCTCGAGACCAAGCAGGAGATCGTACGCCGCTACAGCCAGGTCCTGACCGACGCGTCACCGCTGGTCCGCTTCATGCAGGAGAACCAGGCGACGGTCCGCGATCTGAGCATCGGCGAGATGTTCAAGAACCGCATGCTCGGCATGCGCGACATCGTCATAGATCCGGACGCCGATCTGGTCGACCAGGTGCGCTGCATCAGCGCCCTGTTCACGATGCACGCCGGGATGTTCGTCCTGAAGGACCTCGAAGGCGACCCCGAGGAGAAGCGCAAGGCCATCCTCGAGGTCGCCACGGACCTGATCACCCAGGCGCACAAGGGCGCCTGAACGGTCAGGTCGCTCAGATCTTCAGACCCTTGGCCCGCAGGAAGGACACGGGGTCGATCGCGGAGCCGTAGTTGGCACTCTTACGGATCTCGAAGTGCAGGTGCGGACCGCTGGAGTTACCGGTGTTGCCGGACTTGGCTATGTGCTGGCCGGTCTTGACGACCTGGCCGATCTTCACGTCGATGCGCGACAGGTGAGCGTACTGGGAGAAGGTCCCGTTGCCGTGCTTGATGACGACGGCGTTGCCGTACGCGGGACCGTCACCGGCGCCGTTGCCGCCGGCCTTGACGACCGTACCGCCGTGCGCGGCCATGACGTCGGTGCCGTTCGGGACGGCGAAGTCCTGCCCGCTGTGGGTGGACTGCCACATGCCGCCGGCCTGCGCGTAGCTGGCGGACTTCGTGTACTTCTTCACCGGGCTGACCCACGAGGCGGCCTTCTTGGCGGCGGCCTTCTTCGCGGCGGCACTCTGCGCCTGGACGGCGGTGGAGGCAGCGGGGGCGGAGCTCATCTCGGCAGCAACCGCGCCTCCGGCGCCCAGCACGACCGAGGCCCCCAGGCCGGCGGCCAGCACAGCCGCACGGGTGCGGAAGGTGGACGTACGGGACGAACGGAACGAGAAGCGCGGGGACATTCGAAACCTCACGGGGACGACGACAGAGAAAACCACCCGACTGCTCAGGCAATCGCCGGATGGCCATCCCTTGGTAACCCCCGCCCCCTCGAACCCCAAAACCCCTTATCTACGACTAGCGCTAGTACTTCGTCCTAAAAATCCCCGCATCTTGACAGATCACCTAATACGGACGAACCAGCACTGATGCCGAAACGTCTCGCCAGTTTTCATGGCTAACGTCCGATTTGCCCGCAGTCCTCGTTTCCACTATTCCCGCTAGTAACGGACAAATCGCCTGTGCGGCATGTCACCGCCCTATGCAATCGGAAGACCCCGGAATGTGACGGGCACTACTCTGCTGCTCTACCGACGAGGGGCTCAGGGGGAGGCCGCGTGGACCCGACGGTCGTCGGCAGCAGGCTGGCGTCCGGCCTGGTAGCCCCGCTGGTCAAAAGGCTGTTCGTCCGGGAAGGGCCGGGAGCCGGGCTGGTCGGCAAGCCCGTACGGCTGCCGGCCCTGGTGTCCTTCCGCAGCGAGAAGCGGAGGCTCGGCGAGCGGGAGTGACGCAAGCTCGTCCGTGAGCTGGTGGAGCGGCCGGCGCGCGAGACGCCCGAGGCACCGCTGGACGAGGGGGAGCCGGCAGCGGTCGCGGGGGCGTTGCAGCGGACCCTGCACGCGCTCGGCGATCTGGACCTGAACGACCTGGAAGCTGTAAGGCCCGGCCACGAGGCGCTGGCCGACCAGCTGCACACACAGGCGGGCGGCGACCGGCTGCTGCGGGACCTCAGCTACGACTCGGCCTTGCTCTACTTCCGTCTCCTCAACAGCGCCTGCCTGCACATCCTGCACTTCTTCACCCAGCGGTCGACCTTTGCGGCCCGCACCCTCGTCGAGCAGAGCCGGCAGCTGGGGGCTTCCTGCCGCGCGGCCGCAAAGCGCTGTACGACGCCGCCCTGTCCATGCTCCTCGAACGCCGGGACCGCGAACGCGAACTGACGGTGGAGCTGGACGACGGTGGAGGCGGACGAGGCGTCCCAGGTCGAGTTGCTCCAACGGCTCGCGTACTGGCTGATCCGCAACGCCGTGCGGAGATGGACCGCGCGGACACCGTCCACCAACTGGAGCGGCTGCTGCCGTCCATGCCGTACGTCGCCGCCCAGGGCTCGGCCGAGGAGATCCTCCGGCACCTGCTGGTTCGCGGCGGCCTGCCGCGCGAACCGGCCGTCGACGCCGTGGACTTCGTCCACCGCACCTTCCAGGACTTCCTGGGGCCGCGGGCGGCCGTGAACGAGCGGGACTTCGACCGTCCTGGTCGCGCCCCTGCGCATCTGGATCAGCGGGAGGGACGTGATTCGGATGACGGGGGCTCATGCGCGGGCGGGTGAGCGGGGGCGGTATCTGGAGCATGCGGCGAAGCTGGATCCCGGGGTGCGGGCGGAAGTGCAGCGGCGGGCAGGGGAGTTGATTCCGCCGCGCGGTCGGGCCGAGGCGCGGGAGCTGACCGAGCTCGGGCCCATCGTGCCGGAGCCGCTGCCGGGTCCGGAGGATCTGGACGAGAAGAACGTGTACTTCGCCGAGGAGCTCGACCTGGCCCCGCTGGCCGCTCACCCCCGCCTGAAACGGGTGAGCACATTCACCGCACGGCTTTGCAACGCCCGCGAACTCCCCCACCATCGGCCTCGTGCCACCCACCCGCCGCACAGCGATGAGTGATCGTCAGAATTTGTGCCGCACATCTCTAGCGACTTACCGCTCAGTAACCCTACCTTTCCCCTCACGCCATCCGCACCCACGAACATGCACGCGACAACGACATAGCGCACGTGACGTGAGAGGACCCCCACACATGACGCTTCGCCGCCCCTGGGCACGCCGTATCGCGGTCAGCACCGTCTCCGCGGCCGCCCTCGTGGCCTTCGCGGTCCCCGCCGAAGCGGCGACTGCCGCGACGAGCACCTCGACCACCGCCACGGCAGCAACGGTCTCCTCGGCTGATGTCGACTACAACACCTGGCAGAAGGACTGCCAGGCGGTGATGGACCAGGCGCTGCCCTACCTGAAGCAGCGGATCGCGAACACCAAGCCGGGTGAGAAGCAGGCGATCGTCTTCGACATCGACAACACCACCCTGGAGACGGACTTCGGCTTCAGCTACCCGCAGCCGGCCAACGAGCCGGTCCGGGAGATCGCCGAGTACGCGCAGGAGCACGGTGTCTCCCTGTTCTTCGTGACAGCCCGCCCGGGCATCATCTACTCGGTGACCGACTACAACCTCGAGTACCGCGGCTACCAGGTCTCCGGGTTGTACGTGCGCGGCTTCTTCGACCTCTTCAAGAACGTCGGCGACTACAAGACGGCCCAGCGCGTCGACATCGAGAAGAAGGGCTACACGATCATCGCGAACATCGGCAACAGCGCCACCGACCTGTCGGGCGGCCATGCCGAGAAGACGTACAAGCTCCCGGACTACAACGGGCAGCTCTCCTGACGGAGTGTGTGCAAAAAGGGGCTGCCCCGGGACCAGGTCCCGGGGCAGCCCCTTTGGTTCAGCCGAAGCGCGCGGCTACGCGTCCTTGCTCAGGTTCGGACCGGTGCCACCGGCCGCCTGCTCGATCGGCGGGACGTCGGGCAGGGCCGCCTTCTCCTCGCCGCGGAAGGTGAAGGTCTTGTTCTCGCCCTCGCCCTCCGTGTCCACGACCACGATGTGACCGGGACGCAGCTCGCCGAAGAGGATCTTCTCCGACAGCGAGTCCTCGATCTCGCGCTGGATCGTCCGGCGCAGCGGCCGGGCGCCCAGCACGGGGTCGTAGCCCTTCTTGGACAGCAGCTCCTTGGCGGACTGGGAGAGCTCGATGCCCATGTCCCGGTCCTTCAGGCGCTCGTCCACCTTGCCGATCATCAGGTCGACGATCGCGAGGATGTCGTCCTGGGTCAGCTGCGGGAAGACGACCACGTCGTCGACGCGGTTGAGGAACTCGGGGCGGAAGTGCTGCTTGAGCTCGTCCGAGACCTTGTTCTTCATGCGCTCGTAGTTGGACTTGGTGTCACCCGAGGCCGCGAAGCCCAGGTTGAAGCCCTTGGAGATGTCCCGGGTGCCGAGGTTGGTCGTCATGATGATGACCGTGTTCTTGAAGTCCACGACCCGGCCCTGGGAGTCGGTCAGGCGACCGTCCTCCAGGATCTGCAGCAGCGAGTTGAAGATGTCCGGGTGGGCCTTCTCGACCTCGTCGAAGAGGACGACGGAGAACGGCTTGCGGCGGACCTTCTCGGTCAGCTGGCCGCCCTCTTCGTAGCCCACGTAACCAGGGGGCGAACCGAAGAGACGGGAGACCGTGTGCTTCTCGCTGAACTCCGACATGTCGAGGGAGATCAGCGCGTCCTCGTCACCGAAGAGGAACTCGGCGAGCGCCTTGGACAGCTCGGTCTTACCGACACCGGACGGGCCCGCGAAGATGAACGAGCCACCGGGGCGCTTCGGGTCCTTCAGACCGGCACGCGTACGGCGGATCGCCTTCGACAGCGCCTTGACGGCGTCGACCTGGCCGATGACCCGCTTGTGGAGCTCGTCCTCCATGCGCAGCAGGCGGGACGACTCCTCCTCCGTGAGCTTGAAGACCGGGATGCCGGTGGCCGTGGCGAGGACCTCGGCGATCAGCTCGCCGTCGACCTCGGCGACGACGTCCATGTCGCCGGCCTTCCACTCCTTCTCCCGCTTGGCCTTGGCGGCCAGGAGCTGCTTCTCCTTGTCGCGCAGGGAGGCGGCCTTCTCGAAGTCCTGCGAGTCGATCGCGGACTCCTTGTCGCGGCGCACGCCGGCGATCTTCTCGTCGAACTCGCGCAGGTCCGGCGGCGCGGTCATCCGGCGGATACGCATCCGGGAACCGGCCTCGTCGATCAGGTCGATCGCCTTGTCCGGCAGGAAGCGGTCCGAGATGTACCGGTCGGCCAGGGTGGCGGCCTGGACCAGCGCCTCGTCCGTGATGGAGACCCGGTGGTGGGCCTCGTACCGGTCGCGCAGACCCTTGAGGATCTCGATCGTGTGCGGCAGGGACGGCTCGGCCACCTGGATGGGCTGGAAGCGGCGCTCGAGGGCCGCGTCCTTCTCCAGGTGCTTGCGGTACTCGTCCAGCGTGGTCGCACCGATGGTCTGCAGCTCACCGCGGGCCAGCATCGGCTTCAGGATGGAAGCCGCGTCGATGGCGCCCTCGGCGGCACCCGCTCCGACCAGCGTGTGCAGCTCGTCGATGAACAGGATGATGTCGCCGCGGGTGCGGATCTCCTTGAGCACCTTCTTCAGGCGCTCCTCGAAGTCACCGCGGTAGCGGGAGCCGGCGACCAGCGCGCCGAGGTCGAGGGTGTAGAGGTGCTTGTCCTTGAGGGTCTCGGGCACCTCGCCCTTGACGATGGCCTGAGCGAGGCCCTCGACGACGGCGGTCTTGCCGACGCCGGGCTCACCGATCAGGACCGGGTTGTTCTTCGTACGGCGGGACAGCACCTGCATGACCCGCTCGATCTCCTTCTCGCGCCCGATGACCGGGTCGAGCTTGGACTCACGAGCGGCCTGGGTGAGGTTCCGGCCGAACTGGTCGAGGACCAGGGACGTCGAGGGGGTGCCCTCGGCAGGCCCGCCGGCGGTGGCGGTCTCCTTGCCCTGGTAACCGGAGAGCAGCTGGATGACCTGCTGCCGCACCCGGTTGAGATCTGCGCCCAGCTTGACCAGGACCTGGGCGGCGACGCCCTCGCCCTCACGGATCAGGCCGAGCAGGATGTGCTCCGTGCCGATGTAGTTGTGGCCCAGCTGAAGGGCCTCGCGGAGCGACAGCTCCAGGACCTTCTTGGCACGGGGGGTGAAGGGGATGTGCCCGGACGGGGCCTGCTGCCCCTGCCCGATGATCTCCTCCACCTGCTGGCGGACCGCCTCGAGCGAAATCCCGAGGCTCTCAAGGGCCTTGGCGGCGACACCCTCACCCTCATGGATCAGGCCCAGGAGGATGTGCTCGGTGCCGATGTAGTTGTGGTTGAGCATCCGGGCTTCTTCCTGAGCCAGGACGACAACCCGCCGCGCGCGGTCGGTGAACCTCTCGAACATCGTTAATCGCTCCTCAGAGCGGTCAGGCAGTGGGGGGAACTTCCCCTCCCTGTCCTTCCGCAGCTTAGTCCCGCAAGCGGGGACCGCTCATTCCAACTGCCGACACCGTCGATGGCCTCCTGACCCCGAACGCCGACATCTGCTCCAACCCGATGGTGCGAGACGATGTTCCCGCAGGCCAGGCAGTTACCCTCACCATCAGTACGCCGATGGCGAACGTGAGACCACCTTGCCTGCGTGTCGCCCCCTCCCACTAGGGATGTCTTACCCGCTGGGACTGACACTCCATGCCGCGCCCCCCGGTTCCCTCCGCTACGGGCGAACAACCTTGCGCCACCCCACACCCCCGCACGCCCCCTGTTCGGACACTCTGCGCACCCGCCGGAACACCCAGCGTAACCCGCACGTCCATTCGGCGGTTGCACTTGGCATGGTCGGCACCCGCCCCAAGATCACCACGGACCTCGCCTCGATCCCCCTCCCCCGTCGGCCGCTCGATCCGAGCGATCAGGCCCGCCGGTGGTACGAGAACGAACTGGGCTGGCCGGTGGTGCCCGCCACGCCCGGAGCCCCGCTGAGCCTTCGCGTGGGCCTGCGCTTCGACGTCCTGGACGTCCCCGCCGAGGCGGGCCGCGCGGCTTTGCGCCATCTGTCGCCGGACTCGCCGGTGGCCGTCCAGGGCGACCGGATGCGGCTGCTCCTGGCCGCGGGAAGCGCGGAGGAGGTGCCGGGGGTGCTGGACTGGCTGGAGTGGGGCACGCTGCCCCTGGACCTGACGGCGCTGGGCGAGGGCGACCTCATGGAGGCGCCGCTGCCGCCCGAGAAGCGGCCGGTCATGGCCGTATGGCCGCTTGGGGTTCTCGGGTCACCGGCGCTGGTGCGGCATCTCGCGGCCGAACCGGGCTCTGTGGGTCCGGGTCCGGCCGCGGCGGCCGTACGGTGTCCCGTCGATTCGGGACCGGGGGGAGCCGTAGCGCGTCCTGGCCTGCCGGGGCACTGCGGAGTGCGGTCGCTTCCCCTGGACCGCTCCGATGCCGTGCAGGGGGCCGCCGTGTGGCTGCGGCCCCCCGAGCCTGGGGGCGAGGTCGAGGCCTCGCTGCCGACGTTGTCGGCCCTTGGGGGCGGTGGGGGCGCCCCCGATCTCGTGCGGGTTGTGGGCACGGTGGCGACGCACTGCCACCGCCTGGGACTGCGACGCGCATGCGTGCAGCCTTCGGCCTGTCCGTAGATCAGGCATCGGCCCGGATCAGGCGTTGGCCTTCTCGTACGCCTCGCGAATGGACGCCGGAACGCGGCCGCGGTCGTTGACCTCGTAACCGTTCTCCTTGGCCCACGCGCGGATCTGCGCGGTGTCCTGGCTGCCGCCGGAAGTGGCGCGCGCCTTTCCGCGCCCACCCGAAGCACGGCCTCCGGTACGACGACCGCCCTTCACGTAAGGCTCGAGAAGGCCGCGGAGCTTGTCCGCATTGCCGGTCGTGAGATCGATCTCGTACGTCTTGCCGTCCAGCGCGAACGTCACGGTCTCGTCCGCCTCGCCGCCGTCGAGGTCGTCGACAAGAAGGACCTGAACCTTCTGTGCCACCGGATTTCCTTTCATCGATAACTTGAGGGCCTGGGGTCTGCGGCGTCCGCCGTTTCGCCGTCCCCTGTTATATGCAGTACTGCAGTACGTCGGAAAGCAAACCGCTTTTGCTGGAAAAACACAAACCCCCGGGAGAGACTCACAGGCCGACTGCGGTCCGGAAACATGCGCGTTTCGGACATAGGGCACCTGGGCAGGGTGAGCCGTCGGAATAGTGGGCGACGATCACAGATGCAGAAGCATCCGGCTGTTGCCCAAGGTGTTCGGTTTCACTCGTTCGAGACCGAGGAACTCCGCGACGCCCTCGTCATAGGAACGCAGCAGCTCAGCGTAGACATCGGTGTCCACCGGCGTCTCGCCGATCTCGACGAAGCCGTGCTTGCCGAAGAAGTCCACTTCGAAGGTCAGACAGAAAACGCGGCGAACGCCGAGCCAGCGCGCGGTGTGCAGCAACTTCTCCAGCAACTGATGACCGACGCCGGCGCCCTTCAGGCCGGGCTTCACGGCCAGAGTGCGGACTTCCGCCAGGTCTTCCCACATCACGTGCAGGGCGCCGGCGCCGACGACCTCGCCGTTGTCGTCCCGTTCCGCGACCCAGAACTCCTGGATGTCCTCGTAAAGAGTCACCGTGGCTTTGTCGAGCAGGATCCGACGCCGGACGTACTCGTCAAGGAGACGACGCACCGCCGGGACATCGCCGGTACGGGCCCGCCGGACGGTGATGGCTTTTGCGGTGACTTCTGGGCTCTGAGCCGCGGGGCTCTCGGCCGAGTGGCTCTCTGCGGACATGAGCGGACGCTATCGCCCGTCGGGCTCCGGTGCCGACGCGGGGTTCTCGGTGGCGGTATCGGTACGGGTATCCGCAGCGGTATCGGTGCTGGTATCGCCGCTGGTATCGGTGCTGGTGGTATCGGCGGCGGCGCCGGTATCGGTGCCCGTAACGCGGCGTGTATCCGGTGCTTCCGCGGGTTCGGGCGTTTCCGGACCCTGGACGATGCGTACGGCGTTCCGCAAGGCCTGGCGCTGTTCCTCGCTCATCATGCCGAAGAAGGCGACGAGTGCGGCGGCGGGGTTGTCGCTCTGCGACCAGGCGTCGTTCATCAGGGCTGCGGCGTAGGCGGCTCGGGTGGAGACCGCCTCATATCGATAGGCCCGGCCTTCCGCCTCGCGGCGTACCCAGCCCTTCTGATGGAGATTGTCCAAAACGGTCATCACCGTGGTGTAGGCGATGGACCGTTCCTGCTGAAGATCTTCCAGGACTTCTCGAACGGTCACCGGGCGGTTCCACTTCCACACCCGCGTCATGACCGCGTCTTCGAGTTCTCCCAATGGGCGAGGCACAGCTCGCACAATAGTGGGAGATCTGGGTGTTCGCGTGCCGGACGTGCTCTTTCTCCGGCAAACAGGAACAAAAAGGGCGTACGACTCGGAAAGCGGTGAGCTCGGAGTCGTACGCCGTCGGGTTCAGGCGTCCGGGGTCGCCGAGGCCTGGCGGGTGCCCTCCACGCGCGCGAGGGCGGCGTCCACGGCCGCGTCCTCCTTGGCCTTGTTGGCTCCGCCCTGGGTCTTCACGATCACCCTGATCACACCGATGAAGAACACGGCCATGACGGCCGGGGGGAGGAGTGCGGAGACGTAGTCCATGCGTCCAGGGTAGCCAGGGGGTGGGGGCGGGTGGGGCGGGGGTTGGGGGTTGTGGGGTGGTTCGCGCCTCGGGGGGTTTGCGCCTCCGCGGTTCGCGCCTCCGTGGTTCGCGTCTCAGCCTGCGGCGAGCTGCTGGGGCGGGTTCGCGGGGGGCGGGGTCGGTTTGCGGCGGGGGAAGACCTCGCCGGGGGTGGGGATGGGGCGGGCCGGCTTGGGCGCGGGGGGTGTGCGCTCGGGGCCGGGGTCGGGTTTGGGAGTGGCCGGCTTTTCTGCGGGCTTCTTCCGGGCGGGTTGGCGGGGTCCTGGCCGGCCGCCTGCGCCGGGAGGGCGACCGGGAGGCGGGGGCGGTCCTCTGAGAGGCCTCCGGGGAGGGCCAGGAGGTGCGTACGGGACGCGGGGATGACCGGCTTGGCAGGAGTGGCCGGGTAGGCGGAGCCGCGCGCGAGACGGGCCTTTACGTCCTGTTCCGCCAGTGCCTGGCAGTGGGTGAGGAGGGCGGCCGCGGTGGGGTTGCCGCGCAGGGCACGGAGGGCGGCGAGGTCCTCGGCGGTCGGCGGGTGTCCGGCGGCGAGGGCCTCCTCGAGGAGGGTGAGGTAGCCGGCTGCGGTGCCGGGGAGGGCGGCGCGGTAGCGGGCCAGGTCGGCCGTCAGGAAGGCACGCAGCCGGGCGCCCTCGCGCATTGCCTCGTCGAGTGACTCGGCGAGGCGGAGACAGTCCTGGACCTCCTCGGCCGAGGCGGGGCTGGGGTGTAGGGCGAGGGCGAGGGCGAGAGCGCGACGGAGCACACGCAGCTCCTCCGCGCCGAACGCCATGGCGCCGCGGGATCCGTATGGCGTGGGCATGGGCCGACGATACGCGCTAATCAGACAAACGCGGCATAGGTGAGGTGGGTGTGGCGTGGGCGCCACTCGGGAGACGGGGGCGCGATGCCTGCGGCGGCCCGTGTCGGTCGGTGGGGGTGCGCGTAGCGCCAACGGTGCGGTGGGACGGCCGGGGCCGCGCCGGGGTGGTGTCCCGTCCTCGGACCGGCGGTCGGGGGCGGAGTCGGCGTCGGGGTCGGGGTCGGGGTCGGGGTCGGGGTCGGCGTCGGGGTCGGGGTCGGGGTCGGGGTCGGGGTCGGGGTCGGGGTCGGGCAGAAAGGTGCCGTTCCTTGACGCCGGCCACTGCGGGCGGACACCCCCGGGCACCCCTTGCCGGCCGTGGGCGGGTGCGGCGCCGCGCGGGTGCGCCTTCCGGTACCTCCCCTTGCCGGCCGTGGGCGGGTGCGGCGCCGCGGGGGTGCGCCTTCCGGTACCTCCCCTTGCCGGCCGTGGGCGGGTGCGGCGCCGCGGGGGTGCGCCTTCCGGTACGTCCCCTTGCCGGCCGTGGGCGGGTGCCGCGCCGCGGGGGTGCGCCTTCCGGTACCTCCCCCTGCCCCCCCTACGCGGGTGCCGCGCCGCGGGAGTGCGCCACCGCCGCGGCCACTCCGGCGGCGTCACATGCGGGACACGTTGCGTTCGTAGACCAGGCGGAGGCCGACCAAGGTCAGCCACGGCTCGTGTTCGTCGATGACCGAGGATTCACCCAGGACCATGGGGGCCAGGCCGCCCGTGGCGATGACCGTGACGTCGTCGGGGTCGTCGGCGAGTTCGCGGGCCATGCGGTTGACGACGCCGTCCACCTGGCCGGCGAAGCCGTAGATGATGCCGGACTGCATGGCCTCGACCGTGTTCTTGCCGATGACGCTGCGCGGGCGGGCCACCTCGATCTTGCGGAGCTGGGCGCCCCTGACGCCGAGGGCCTCGACCGAGATCTCGATGCCGGGGGCGATGACACCGCCGATGTACTCCCCGCGCGCGCTCACCGCGTCGAACGTCGTCGCCGTACCGAAGTCGACGACGATGGCCGGGCCGCCGTAGAGGTCGACCGCTGCCACCGCGTTGATGATGCGGTCGGCGCCGACCTCCTTGGGGTTGTCCGTGAGGATCGGGACGCCCGTCTTCACGCCCGGTTCGACGAGGACCGCCGGGACGTCGCCGTAGTAGCGGCGGGTCACCTCGCGGAGTTCGTGGAGGACGGAAGGGACGGTGGCGCAGATGGCGATTCCGTCGATGCCGTCGCCCAGCTCGTCGCCGAGGAGCGGGTGCATGCCCATCAGGCCCTGGAGGAGGACCGCCAGTTCGTCGGCGGTGCGGCGGGCGTCCGTCGAGATGCGCCAGTGCTCGACGATGTCCTCGCCGTCGAACAGGCCGAGGACGGTGTGCGTGTTGCCTACGTCGATCGTGAGGAGCATGCCGGTCCCTACTCCGCCGCTCGCAGGTCCAGGCCGATGTCCAGGACCGGCGAGGAGTGGGTGAGGGCCCCTACGGCCAGGTAGTCGACGCCCGTGTCGGCGTACGCCTTGGCGTTGGCCAGGGTCAGGCGACCCGATGCTTCGAGCGCCGCTCGGCCGTGCACGATCGACACCGCCTCCTCGCATTCGCCCGGCGTGAAGTTGTCCAGGAGGATCAGGTCCGCGCCCGCGTCCACCACTTCGCGGAGTTGGTGGAGGGTGTCCACCTCGACCTCGATCGGGAGGTCCGGGAAGGCTTCGCGGACAGCCTTGAAGGCCTGGCTCACACCGCCCGCCGCCAGGACGTGGTTGTCCTTGACCAGGGCCGCGTCCGAGAGCGACATCCGGTGGTTCACTCCGCCTCCGCAGCGGACCGCGTACTTCTCCAGGGCGCGCAGACCGGGGGTGGTCTTGCGGGTGTCCCGGACCCTCGCCTTCGTGCCGTCCAGCGCGTCCGCCCACGCGCGCGTGGCCGTCGCGATGCCCGACAGGCGGCAGAGGATGTTCAGCGCGCTGCGCTCCGCCGTCAGGAGGTCGCGGGTGCGGGTGGTGATCGAGAGAAGCCTCTGGCCCTCCGTCACACGGTCGCCGTCCTCCACGTGGCGCTCCACCTCGAACTCGTCCTCGCAGACGATCGAGACCACCGCCTCGGCGACCCTGAGGCCCGCCACGACGCCCGCCTCACGCGCGACGAAGTCGGCGGTGGCGACGGCCTCTTCGGGGATGGTCGCGACCGTCGTCACGTCCACACCGTGGGCCAGGTCCTCCTGGATGGCCACGTTCGCGATGTCCTCGACCTCGACCGGGTCGAGGCCCGCGTCGGCCAGGAGCTGGGCGAGTGCGGGGTCGAGGCCGCACTCCAGGTACTCCTCGTCGGCACCGCAGGCGCAGCCGTCGCCGCAGCCGCCGGTCGAGGCGAGGGGAAGGTCGGGGGTGGTCACTGCTGTCACTGCTCCTGGGGACGGGTCGGGGGGAAGTCTGCGGTGTCTGTGGTGTGCACGGCCAGTGTGCGGTCCGGGTTCAGGCGTACGACGATGTGGCGGCGCCATGCCGCGTCGTCGCGGTCGGGCTCGTCCTCACGCCAGTGGCAGCCCCGGGTCTCCTTGCGTTGCTGCGCCGCGGCCACCAGGACCCTGGCCACGCAGAGGAGGTTCGTGGCCTCCCAGGTGTCCACGCCGGGCTCGGCCGTCTTGCCGTTCTCGGCGAGTGCGTCGCGGGCCTCGGTGTGCAGGAGCTGGATCTGCTCGGCGGCCTTGGCGAGGGAGTCAGCGGAGCGCAGGACTCCGGCGCCGTCGGTCATCGTCCGCTGGATCGCGAAGCGGGCCTCGGGGCCGAGCAGCGGGTGCTCGGGGGTCTCGGGGTACGGCACCGGGTGCGGCACGCGCGCGTGGAGGCCGTTGGCCGCGCGGGCGGCGGCGATGTCGGTCACGATGCGCTCGGCGTAGACCAGGCCTTCGAGGAGTGAGTTGGAGGCCAGGCGGTTGGCGCCGTGCACGCCCGTGCAGGCGACCTCACCGCACGCGTACAGGCCGGGGACGGTCGTACGGCCCCGGGAGTCGGTGCGCACGCCGCCGGAGGCGTAGTGGGCGGCCGGGGCGATCGGGATGGGGGTGGTGACCGGGTCGATGCCGTTCGCGCGGCAGGCGGCGAGGATCGTCGGGAAACGGTGCTCCCACATGTCGGCGCCGAAGTGGCGGGCGTCGAGGAACATGTGTTCCGCGTCCTGCTCCTGCATGCGTCGCATGATGCCCTTGGCGACGATGTCCCGGGGGGCGAGTTCGGCAAGTTCGTGCTGTCCGACCATGAAGCGCACGCCGTCGGCGTCGACCAGGTGGGCGCCCTCGCCGCGTACGGCCTCGGAGACCAGGGGCTGCTGGCCCTCCGCGTCCGGGCCGAGGAAGAGGACCGTGGGGTGGAACTGGACGAATTCCAGGTCGCTCACTTCGGCGCCCGCGCGAAGCGCCAGGGCTACGCCGTCGCCGGTCGACACCGACGGGTTCGTCGTCGCCGAGAAGACCTGGCCCATGCCGCCGGTCGCGAGGACCACCGCGGGCGCGTGCACCGCGCCCACGCCGTCGTGCTGGCCCTCGCCCATGACGTGCAGGGTGACGCCGGCCGTACGGCCCTCGGCGTCCGTCAGGAGGTCGAGGACGAGTGCGTTCTCGATCGTGCGCAGGCCACGCGCGCGTACCGCCTCGACCAGGGCACGCGAGATCTCCGCGCCGGTGGCGTCCCCGCCGGCGTGGGCGATACGGCGCCGGTGGTGGCCGCCCTCGCGGGTGAGCTCCAGGCCGCCTTCCTCCGACTCGTCGAAGTGGGCGCCGGTCTCGATGAGGCGGCGTACGGCGTCGGGGCCCTCGGTGACGAGGATGCGGACCGCGTCCTCGTCGCACAGGCCGGCGCCGGCGACCAGGGTGTCGTCGAGGTGCTGTTCGGGGGTGTCGCCCTCGCCGAGGGCCGCGGCGATGCCGCCCTGGGCCCAGCGGGTGGAGCCGTCGTCGAGGCGGGCCTTGGTGACGACGACCGTCGTCAGGCCGGCGGCCTCGCAGCGCAGGGCTGCGGTGAGGCCGGCGACGCCGGAGCCGACGACCACGACGTCCGCGGTGATGGACCACCCGGGCGCGGGCGCGTGCAGTCGTATGCCTGTGCTGGTCACGAGGCGGCTCCGAAGGTGAGGGGGAGGTTGTCGATCAGCCGGGTCGCCCCGACCCGGGCGGCGACGGCGAGGACAGCCTCGCCGGTGAAGTCGTCCTCGATCTCGGTGAAGTCGGACGGGTCGATGAGCGCGAGGTAGTCCAGTTCGAGCGGCGGGTCGAGGCGGGCGGCCTCGTCGAGCAGCATGCGGGCGGCGGCGCGGATGGCCGCCGGGGCGCCGGGGACCGCCTTGGCGACGGCGTGTGCGTCGGCCGCCGCGCGGGACTCCCCTATGGCGCTGAGCGCTTCCGCACGCGCGCGTGTGGCGGGCACTTCGCGTGCCCGCGCACGCAACGCCTCCTGTGCCGCGTGCCGGTCGCGGCCGGCGAAGAGGGCCTGGGACAGCGCGAGTGCCGTGTGCCGTTCCTTGGGCGAGAGGTAGCGGTTGCGGCTGGAGAGCGCGAGGCCGTCCTCCTCGCGCACGGTCGGGACGCCCACGATCTCGACGCCGAAGTTCAGGTCGCGCACCATGCGGCGGATCAGGGCGAGTTGCTGGGCGTCCTTCTGGCCGTACAGGGCGACGTCGGGGCGGGTGAGGTGGAGCAGCTTGGCGACGACGGTGAGCACGCCGTCGAAGTGGCCGGGGCGCGAGGCACCCTCCAGGCTGTCGCCCATGGGGCCGGCGCTGATGCGGACCTGGGGACGGCCGCCCGGGTAGACCTCGTCCACGGAGGGCGCGAACACGGCGTCGGCGCCCGCCTGTTCGGCGATCTTGAGGTCGGCGTCCAGGGTGCGCGGGTAGCGGTCGAGGTCCTCGCCCTCTCCGAACTGCAAGGGGTTCACGAAGACGGTGACGACTACGTCGCCCTGCGGGCCGGCGATCGTGCGCGCGGTGCGGATCAGGGTGGCGTGGCCCTCGTGCAGGGCGCCCATGGTCATCACGACGGCGCGGCGGCCGGTACGCGTGCGTGCGTGCAGTTCGTCAGCGGTGCGCAGCAAGGTCGTCATCGGGCGTCTCCCTCGGCGCCGTCGGTCCCGTCGGTCCCATCGGCGAGTACCCCGAGAAGGTCCTCGGCGAGCTCCGGCTTGAGCAGTCCGTGGGCGAGTGCCCGGTCGGCGGTCGCGCGCGCCATCGCCAGATAGCCGGCGACGGCCTGCGGGGCGTGCCTGCGCAGTTCCGTGACGTGCGCGGCGACGGTGCCCGCGTCCCCACGCGCGACGGGGCCGGTCAGGGCCGCGTCGCCGGAGCGCAGGGCGTTGTCGAGGGCGGCGCCGAGCAGCGGGCCGAGCATCCGGTCGGGGGCCTCCACGCCCGCCTCGCGCAGCAGCTCCATGGACTGGGCGACGAGCGTCACCAGGTGGTTCGCGCCCAGCGCGAGCGCCGCATGGTAGAGCGGGCGCCTCTCCTCGGCGATCCACTCGGGTTCGCCGCCCATCTCGATGACGAGGGCCTCGGCGGCCAGCCGCAGCTCCTCGGGCGCGGTGACGCCGAAGGAGCACCCGGCCAGGCGCTGGACGTCGACGGGAGTGCCGGTGAAGGTCATCGCCGGGTGCAGGGCCAGCGGCAGGCCGCCCGCGCGCAGGACGGGGTCCAGGACCTTCGCGCCGTACCGCCCGGAGGTGTGCACCAGCAGCTGCCCCGGTCGTACGGCACCGGTCTCGGCGAGGCCCTCGACCAGCCCGGGCAGCGTGTCGTCCGGGACGGTCAGCAGCACCAGCTCGGCGCGGGCGAGCACCTCGGCGGGCGGCACGAGCGGCACGTCGGGGAGCAGCTGTGCGGCCCGTCGCCTGGAGGCGTCGGAGACCGCGGAGACGGCCACCGGACGGTGCCCGGCGAGCTGGAGGGACGCGGCGAGTGCGGGGCCCACGCGACCGGCGCCGACGACACCGACGGTGAGCCGCGCGGGGCGGTCCCTGGGATCTGGCTGTTGGCTTGTACTCACTCGACGGCGGCCTTCCCGTTCCAGTCCGCTCCGGGTACCGGACGATTTCTCGTCATGTTAACGCGATTGGTTCGAGAGGCGTTCGGTTGTCCACAGGCTGTGGGTTTCCACCCGCCTCGCGCGCGTGTGGACAGATGAGGGCAGCAGTCGAAACTCGGGTGCCCGCTCGGGTGGTCTCCCGGGAGGATCCGGGCCATGAGCGATACGGCGGAGCAGGGCACACAGCAGAGCACGCAGATCACGGACGACGAACAGCGCAAACAGCGCTTCGAGCGGCGCATAGGCGCATTCCGGAGTGCGGAGCGTGTCCTCTCACGCCTCGACTTCCTGGGCACGCTCCGCGAGCGCCTCGCACTTCTGGAGGCGGCGCCGGACGTGTACGACCTGGACGAGCGGGCGGACCTCTACGGCAACGGCGTCGTCGAGGCCCTGGAGGACAAGACCGCAGCGCTGCTCGGCAAGGAAGCCGCCGCGTTCTTCCCGACCGGCACGATGGCCCAGCAGATCGCCCTGCGCTGCTGGGCCGGCCACACCGGCGACCCGACCGTCGCCCTGCATGCGCTGGCCCACCCCGAGGTGCATGAGCGGAACGCGTTCAGCCAGGTCAGCGGGTTGCGACCGGTTCAGGTGACGAGCGAGCCTAGGCAGCCGACCGCCGCCGAGGTCCGCGACTTCGAGGAGCCCTTCGGGGCACTCGTGCTGGAACTGCCCCTCCGCGACGCCGGTTTCCTGCTGCCTTCCTGGGGCGAACTCGTCGAGGTGGTGGAGGCAGCACGGGAGCGCGATGCGGTGGTGCACTTCGACGGTGCGCGCCTGTGGGAGTCCACCGTCCACTTCGGCCGCCGGCTGGAGGAGATCGCAGGCCTGGCGGACAGCGTCTACGTGTCGTTCTACAAGTCCCTGCGCGGATACGGGGGCGCCGCGCTCGCCGGTCCGCGGACGCTGGTGGAGGAGGCGAAGGTCTGGCGGCACCGCTACGGCGGCATGGTGTTCCAGCAGTTCCCCACGGCGCTGGCGGCGCTGGTCGGCCTGGAGCGGGAGCTGCCCCGGCTGCCGGGGTACGTGGCCCACGCACGCGTGGTGGCCGCGGCGCTGCGCGAGGGGTTCGCCGCAGCCGGGGTGCCCTGGGCGCGCGTCCACCCCGAGGTGCCGCACACGAACGAGTTCCAGCTCTGGCTGCCGTACGACGTCGACGTCCTCTCCGAGGCCGCGATCCGGCAGGCGGAGGAGACGGAGACCGGTCTGTTCGCCAACGCCTGGGATCAGAAGGGCCCGGGGTTGGCCTGCACCGAGGTCTCGGTCCGCGGAGCCGGCCTGGAGTGGACGGCCGAGGACGTGAAGGAGGCCGTCGCCCGGTTCGTGGCCGTGCTGAACGAGGAGGTCAGCAGGTAGAGCGGGCCCATGCTGACCGAGGAGGTCAGCAGGTGGAGCGGGTCCGTGGACGCAGCCACCGCCGCAAGGCCTGGCGCATCCGCCCACGGGCCGGGCGTCCGGCGGGTACCGCCCGGAACTGCCGGTAGTCGCGCAACTCGCGCGCGACGTGCCAGTCATGGGCTCCCGGCCCGGGCGGGGCGGGATCGCCGTGTTGGTGGGCACGGCAGGTGTCGAGGAGGTAGTGCTGCGTGATGCTCATGGCGTATCGCCTTCTCGGGACGCAGGAGACATGACGGAGGAGGCATGACGTGCGGAGGCATGACGTGCGGAGGGATCGGGCTCCGCGGTCGCCCCGGTGATCCCAGGCTTGCCTCCGTCCGGCGGCTACATCGCGTCGATTGACGGCCGTCGTCAATCGGCGGCCACGTTGTCAGTGGCGGGGCGCACCATGAGGGCATGAGCGTGACCATCGACATCGCGGGGCTGCGGCCGGAGAGGCTCGCCGTCGTGCCCTCACCCCTGGCCGAGCTCGGCATGGCGCTGCACGCGCTGTCGGAGCCGGGGCACCACCCGGGCCTGCAGGGCTGGGTGACGGGCGTGACAGCCCGGTTGGACTCGCACCTGGCCGACCGGATGTGCGAGGCCGACTTCCTGTGGCGGGCGACGTTCTCCGACCTCTTCCTGCCCTTCGCCGGCATCCCGGGCGGTAGCGCCCTCCCGGGCGCCACGCTGGCGGAGGAGCTGGATCAGCTGGACAAGCTGACGGATGAGCAGTTCGTGGACGCGGCCCTGGAGTTCACCTGCGCCCTGCCGTACAGCACGCGCGGGCCCGACGCGCTCTCCGACGCCGGCGTGCGACGGCGTGCCCTGGACCTCGCCGCCGCGCGCGGGCCGCAGCAGATGCGGTTCAGCGAGCGACTGCTGTTCGATCCGCCGCGTATCCGGGCCTGGCTGCGGCAGTTCCTCCAGGACTGCGACGAGGCCTTCTTCGCCGATACCTGGTCCCGGCTGCGCCACCAGCTCGCGGCGGACGCCCGCCACAAGACGGACCTGCTGCGGCACAAGGGCCTGGCGGAGGCGCTGGCCGCGGTCTCCCCGGCGGTCACTCTCGACGAGGCCGCCGCGCGGATCACGGTCGACAAGCTGGGCGACGGCCGTACGGCCACGGGGGACGGCGGTCTCCTCCTCGTCCCGACGAGCCTGGGCTGGCCACACCTGATGGTCCTGCACCGCTACGCCTGGCAGCCGGTGCTGCACTACCCGGTCGGCTCCCCGGAGCTCGCCGCCCCGCCCACGGTCGAGCAGCTGGCTCTGCGGATGACCGCGCTCTCCCACCCCGTGCGCATGCGCATCTGCCGCAATCTCGCCCGCAGCGCGTACACAACGGGCGAGCTGGCACAGGCGCACGGCGTGACTGCGCCGGAGATATCCCGGCACCTGGGAGTGCTGAAGAAGGCGGGCCTGATCACCACCCGCCGCCGGGGGCGGTACGTCCTGCACCAGCTGGACGTGACGGTGGTGGCCCGGCTCGGCAGCGACTTCCTGGAGGGGATCCTGCGCTGAGCACTCCCCTCCTGCGCCCACGGCTCAGTCGAAGCGGATGTGCCTGATCCCGACCCTCGCCTGCCGCAGCCGTGTGCGCAGCGGGCCCTCGTTGTTGGGCCTCAGCCGTAGCCCGGCCAGGACGGCGATGCGGTCAGCGGTCTTCGGCACGGTCGAGTGGTCCGTCCACAGATGTTCGGCGAACTCCGGCTCCCGCAGCCGCTCCAGGCAGTGGTCGAGCTGCTGGACGGCCCAGCTCTCCCGGCGCGGCCCGGCGTTCTTCCCGATGCCCTTGCCCACGTTCTTTCCGGCCGCGTACTGCAGGAGGTGCCCGAAGCCCCTCTCCCGCAGCCGCTTCAGGACCGTCTCGCGCTCGGCGAGGAGCGTGAAGTGCCGTACGTCATGGCCGAGTTCGCGCAGCCGGCCCACGGTCTCCCCGAAGTAGCCGGAGTCCGTGACCGTCATGGGCGCGATCACCACACCGTCGTGCTTGGTGAGGGCGAGGTCGAGGACCTCGACGACGCCCTGCCGCCAGGAGCTCAAGTCCTGGAAGTCCCCTCGCAGTTCGGGCGGCAGCGTCCGCCGCAGCCCGAAGCCCGCGTGCTCGGGGTCGCAGACCACGCTGCCCGGCAGGCGGCGCTGGATCTCGTACGCGGTCTGTGTCTTGCCGCCCCCGAAAGGGCCGTTGATCCACAGGAGCATGCGCAGACCCTAGTGGGCACCGGTTACGCGGGAGTCACGCCCACCGTGCGTCAGCCGTGCCCGCCGGCCCGCACCAGACCCGTCTCGTACGCGAGGACGACCACCTGCACCCGGTCCCTGAGCCCCAGCTTGGTCAGGATGCGGCCGACGTGGGTCTTCACCGTCGCCTCGGACAGGACCAGCCGGGCCGCGATCTCGCCGTTGGACAGGCCCTGGGCGACCAGCACCATGACCTCGCGCTCGCGGTCGGTGAGCCGCTCCAGCTCCTTGTGCTTGGGCTCGTTGCCGCTGGAGGGCAGCATGGGTGCGAAGCGGTCCAGCAGGCGCCGGGTCGTCGACGGGGCGACCACCGCGTCGCCGCTGTGCACCGCGCGGATGGCGGCGAGGAGTTCGCCGGGCGGCACGTCCTTCAGCATGAAGCCGGAGGCGCCCGCCTTCAGCCCGGAGAAGGCGTACTCGTCGAGGTCGAAGGTGGTCAGGATCAGCACCTTGGGCGGCTCGGGGTCCGAGCAGATGCGGCGGGTGGTCTCCACACCGTCCAGCTTCGGCATGCGCACGTCCATCAGCACGACGTCGACGGGAGTCGAACGCAGCACCTGGAGGGCCTCGACGCCGTCTCCCGCCTCCGCGACGACCTCCATGTCCGGCTGGGCGGCAAGCACCATCCGGAACCCGGTGCGCAGCAGCACCTGGTCGTCGACGAGCATCACGCGGATCGCCATCGGGGTCCTCTTCCGTGTCTTTCGTATCCGTCTACAGGGCCGTTACAGGTGTCAACAAAGCGCATGCGCAAGCGTCAGTGTGCTGGTTTGAGCGGCAGCAGCGCACTGATGCGGAATCCTCCGCCCGGGCGCGGCCCCGCGTCCAGGGTGCCGCCCACCATGCCGACCCTCTCGCGCATACCGATCAGGCCGTGGCCACTGCCGTCGGCGCCGCCGTCCTCGTACAGCTCGTGCGGGGCGCCCTTGCCGTCGTCCTCGACGAGCAGGCCGAGCCCGTCGTCGAAGTAGACCAGGCGCACGCTGGCGCCCGTGTTCGGCCCGCCGTGCTTGCGCGTGTTCGTCAGCGCCTCCTGCACGATGCGGTACGCCGTCAGCTCGACGCCGCTGGGCAGCGGGCGCGGAGTGCCCTCGACCTTGAAGTCGACCGGCAGGCCGGAGCTGCGGCACTGCTGGATGAGGTCGTCGATCTGCTCGACGTCGGGCTGCGGCACGTACTCGCCGCTCTCCTGGTGCTCGCCGGTGCGCAGCACCCCCAGCAGGCGGCGCATCTCGGCGAGGGCCTGGCGGCCGGTGGAGGAGATGGTCTCCAGGGCCTTCTTGGCCTGGTCCGGGGCGGAGTCGAGGACGTAGGCGGCGCCGTCGGCCTGCACGACCATCACGGAGACGTTGTGGGCGACGACGTCGTGCAGCTCGCGCGCGATCCGGGCGCGTTCGGCGGCGACCGCGACCTTGGACTGCGCCTCGCGCTCCTTCTCGAGCCGGGTCGCGCGCTCCTCGAGCTGCTCGTAGTAGGCGCGACGGGTCCGGATCGAGTCGCCGAGCACCCAGGCGAGCGCGAACGGCACCGTCAGGAAGATCACCAGGGCCACATTGCCCAGAACACTGGAGTCCTGCTCGGGCCAGCGCGTCTGTGCCAACGGCGCCGCGCACAGGCCCGCACCCAGTGCGAGCCGGGACGCCCAGCGGGCGCCGGTCGCAGCCACGGTGTAGGTGATCACCAGGAAGGCGAAGTTGACAGGCGTCGGCGCCACGTTCAGCACCAGCTGCGCCAGCCCCACGACGATGGCCAGCACCAGCATCTTCTCCGGCATGCGCCGGCGCAGCGCGATCACCAGGCCCAGCAGGAGGAGGACCGGGACGATGATCGCCTCGGAGGAGGTGCCCGGCAGGTCCTGCCCGCCCTCCTCGCGGACGGCCACGCTCATCACAGAGATCCCGAAGAGGAGGACGGCCCAGAAGCTGTCGACCCACGTCGGGTGCCTGCGGAGGAAGTCATAGAGGCGCTGCACGTAACCCAGCGTAGGGAAGCGAGATGTGTGCACGGGTCAACCGGAGGGCCGATCCGCACTACCCGCGCGTACTCCGCAAGGTGGAGGCTGCGTTCTCCTGTGCGCCTAGGCCCTGCCGTTTGGATCATCTCGGCGTCGCGGGCCCTGGCACGCACGCGTCCGCCAAGAGGAACCGATCCTCACAGCCGAACTGATCCAAACGACAGGGCCTAGCCTGGGCCGGTGACAGAAGTGGCGACGGGCGAGTGGCGAGGGTGGCGGGCGGCAGCGGAAGCCGCACTCTACGGGCCGGGCGGCTTCTACCGCCGCCCCGAGGGCCCGGCCGGTCACTTCCGTACGTCCGTCCACGCGTCGCCCCTCTTCGCCGCTGCCGTGGCCCGGCTGCTGTGCCGGGTCGACGAGGCACTGGGCCGCCCCGAGCGGCTCGACTTCGTCGACATGGCGGCGGGGCGGGGCGAGCTGGTCACCGGCGTACTGGCCGCCCTGCCCGCCGACGTGGCGGCACGCACGTGTGCGTACGCCGTCGAGCTCGCCGACCGCCCGGAAACCCTGGATCACCGGATTGAGTGGAGGTCCGAGCCGCCGCACCTGATCAAGGGCCTGCTGTTCGCCAACGAGTGGCTGGACAACGTCCCCCTGGAGGTCGCGGAGGTGGACTCCGCGGGCGTACCCCGGCTGGTTCTCGTACGACGCGACGGGACCGAGCGCCTCGGGGAGCCGGTCGCCGGTGCGGAGGCGGAGTGGCTCGCACGCTGGTGGCCGCTCGGGGGCGTGCAGGGGGCGCGGGCCGAGATCGGGCTGCCGCGCGACGGGGCCTGGGCCGCGGCCGTGGCGACCCTGGACCGAGGGCTCGCGGTCGCCGTGGACTACGCGCACACAGCGCCCGCACGCCCGCCCTTCGGGACGCTCACCGGCTTCCGCGAGGGGCGCGAGACGGTGCCCGTGCCGGACGGCTCGTGCGACATCACGGCGCACGTGGCCCTGGACGCGTGCGCGACGGCGTGCGCGCTGCCCGGCGCACGCCTGGTGTCTCAGCGCGAGGCACTGCACGCCGTGGGCATCACGGGCGCGCGCCCCCCGCTCGAACTGGCCTCCACAAACCCCACGGAGTACGTACGCGCCCTCGCGACCGCGGGAGAAGCCGCCGAACTCACGGCGACGACCGGACTGGGAGACTTCGGCTGGCTGCTGCAGCCGGTCGGAGTTCCGGACGTACTGGCGGGCTGACGGCGCCCGGACTCCCCGCCGGCCGACTACTTGTCGATGTCCCCCACCACGAAGAACATCGACCCCAGGATCGCCACCATGTCCGCCACCAGCGTCCCCGGCAGCAGCTCGACCAGCGCCTGGATGTTGTTGTACGAGGCCGAGCGCAGCTTCAGCCGGTACGGCGTCTTCTCGCCCTTGCTGACGAGGTAGTAGCCGTTGATGCCGAGCGGGTTCTCGGTCCACGCGTACGTGTGCCCCTCGGGCGCCTTCAGCACCTTGGGAAGCCGCTGGTTGATCGGCCCGGGCGCCAGCTCGGCGAGCCGGTCCAGGCAGGCGTCGGCCAGGTCGAGGGAGACGTGGGTCTGCTCCAGCAGGCACTCGAAACGAGCAAGACAGTCGCCCTCGTCCCGGGTCACTACCCGCAGCACGTCCCCCAGCTCGCCGTACGCGAGATACGGCTCGTCACGCCGCAGATCGAAGTCCACGCCCGAGGCGCGCGCGATCGGCCCGCTCACGCCGTACGCGTGCACGGCCTCCGGCGTGAGGGCGCCCACGCCCCGCGTACGCCCCCGGAAGATCTCGTTGCCCAGCACAAGATCGTCGAACCGGTCCATGCGGGAGCGCACATCGGCGACGGCGGCACGCGCACGCGTGGCCCACCCGGCCGGCAGGTCCTCCTTCAGGCCTCCGACCCGGTTGAACATGTAGTGCATGCGCCCACCGGAGACCTCCTCCATCACATGCTGGAGCTCCTCGCGCTCCGTGAAGGCGTAGAAGATCGGCGTGATCCCGCCCAGCTCCAGCGGATACGACCCCAGGAACATCAGGTGGTTCAGCACCCGGTTGAGCTCCGCGAGCAGCGTCCGGGTCCACACGGCCCGCTCGGGCACCTCCATGCCGAGCATGCGCTCCACGGCGAGGACGACGCCCAGCTCGTTGGAGAACGCCGACAGCCAGTCGTGCCGGTTGGCGAGCATGATGATCTGCCGGTAGTCGCGGGCCTCGAAAAGCTTCTCCGCACCCCGGTGCATGTACCCGATCACCGGCTCCGCCCGCACGATGCGCTCGCCGTCGAGCACGAGCTTGAGGCGCAGCACACCATGCGTGGACGGGTGCTGGGGGCCGATGTTGAGCACCATGTCGGTGCTCTCCGCGGCGCCGCCGATACCGACCATGGTCTCCGTCGTAGGAGTCATGGACACAGTCTCTCCTACGTACGCTGGCCCCATGGAGACGGGGAGCCCGGAGAACACGGGGACTGCGGGAGACGAGCTGGTGGCGGCCGAGCCGGGGTGGCGGGGGCTGCCACCGGGCCTGCTGCGCATGCGCCGGCTGTTGCTGGTGGTGTGGCTGGGCCTGCTGGCGATCGGCCTGGGCCTGCTGCCCGGCCTGCTCGCGGGGCCCGCCTGGGCGGCCTTCGCCGTGCTGCCGTTGGCGCTGATGGCGTGGGGCTGGGTGATGCTCGGCCGCAACTGGCGTTCGTGGCGATACGCCGAGCGCGCCGACGACCTGCTGATCAGCCGGGGCGTGCTGTGGCGTGAGGAGACGATCGTGCCGTACGGCCGGATGCAGCTGGTCGAGGTGACGTCCGGGCCGGTGGAGCGGCACTTCGGCCTGGCCAGCGTGCAACTGCACACGGCGGCCGCCGCGACCGACGCGACCATCCCCGGCCTGGACCCGGCGGAGGCGGAACGCCTGCGTGACCGGCTCACCGAGCTGGGCGAGGCCCGATCGGCGGGCCTGTGACGACGCAGGGCGTCGACGACGCCGTACGCGAGAAACAACCCATGACGGAACGCCGGCTCCACCCGGTGACGCCGCTCAGGCGCGCGTGGGCGCCGATCGCCGTACTCATCGGCTGGGCGGTGCACGACCCGGACCAGGCGCAACGCCAGCTGACCAAACTGACCACCACCACGCTCCTGCTCGCGCTGGCGGTGCTCGTCCCCGCAGCGGCCCTGTACGGCTTCCTCACCTGGTGGTTCACCCACTTCGCGGTGACGGACACCGACCTGCGCATCCGCACCGGACTGCTCTTCCGCCGCACCGCGCACATCCGACTGGAACGCATCCAGGCCATCGACATCACCCAGCCCCTGCTCGCGCGCGTGGCAGGCGTGGCCAAGCTCAAACTGGACGTCATAGGCACGGACAAAAAAGACGAACTCGCCTTCCTGGACGCGGAGGAGGCACGCACCCTCCGCGCGGAACTCCTGGCCCGCGCCGCCGGCTTCGCCCCCGAGACGGCACACGAGGTGGGAGAGGCACCGTCCCGCCAACTCCTGCGCGTACCCCCCACCGTCCTGGCGATCTCCCTCGTCCTGACCGGCGCCACCTGGGGAACACTGGCCGCCGCGGTCGTCGTACCGACCATCCTCTGGCTGGTCACCGAGAGCGTGTGGACGGTCCTGGCGACCGCGGTTCCGCTGATCGGCGCGGCAGGGGCGAGCAGTGTGGGGCGGTTCGTCGCCGAGTACGACTGGACGGTGGGCGAGTCACCGGACGGCCTGCGCATCGACCACGGCCTGCTGGACCGCGCACACGAGACGGTGCCGCCCGGCCGCGTCCAGACCGTACGGATCGTCGAGCCGCTGCTGTGGCGCCGGCGCGGCTGGGTACGGGTGGAACTGGACGTGGCGGGCTCGTCCAACTCCCTCCTGCTCCCGGTCGCCCCACGCGAGGTGGCCGAGTCGGTGGTCGCACGCGTACTCCCCGGCACGACGGTCCCCTCCCCCGCCGCCCTGTCCCGCCCACCGCGACGCGCCGCCCCGTGCATGCCGCTGTGGTGGCGCGGCTACGGCCTGTCCGTCACAGAAGCCGCCTTCGCCGCCCGAACCGGCCTCTTCCGCAGAAGCCTGGCCCTGGTCCCGCACGCGAAGGTCCAGAGCGTACGCCTCACCCAGGGCCCCTGGAAGCGCCTGTGGGGCGTCGCCGACGTACACGTGGACACAGGGGCCAACAAGACGGTCACCGCCCGCCTGAGAGGCGCCAAGGAGGCGGCAGAACTCCTACGCAGCCAAGCGGAACGCTCCCGCACGGGCCGCAGAGACGCCCGCCCGGACCGCTGGATGGCGTGACAGCCGCGGAAAAGAGAGGCGTCGGCCCCCCTTAGGAAACCGCGCTGCGCAACCCCTGCACATCGATCTGCTCGGTCTCGTCATGAGCCGTCAGGTCGATGACCTGCCCGATCCCCCGGGACTCCTCGTCCGCAGGCTTGAACTCCGCCTCGGCCTCGGCCTTGTGAAGAGCCAGGGCCTCCTGGCCCACGACATCGGCGAGGTCCTCGTTCTGGACGGACTCCAACGCGGAGGACTCGGCCCGCTTGGTTCCGAAGAAGTCGAAGCCACCCTGGACCGCCGGACGCCGTACGGGCGTCGCCGGCACGACGGCCACGGCAGTCGGCGCGATGAAGTGCCCGGACGGCTGCTGGGCCGCAGGAAGCGCGGGCTGGGCAGTGCGGGCGACCGCGCCCGTCGAGGTGCCGGCGGCCGCGCGCTCATGCCCGTCGACCGCCTCGGGCTTCCCCTGCGCGTCATCCTCCAGCGCAGGCTCCGTCTCGGACCCGGCGGCGTCCCCCGCCTCCGCCTCGGCGGCCCCCGAACCGGTCTTCACCGGCTCGTCGTTGGAAGGCCCGTCGCCCTTGGGGGGCTCGTTGTTCGGCGGCTCGTCCGTCGGAGGCTCAGCCTTCGAGGACGCGCCCTTGGCGGGCTCGCCCTCCGAGGACTCACTCTTCGCGGACTCCCCCGCCGGAGACTCCCCGTCCTCGTCGAACCGCGCCAACGCCTCCTTGGCCCGCAGGAACAGCCGAGACCCTTCAGGCGAGAAAACAGCAGAAGCCGCCGGCGCCTCCTCAACGGCCTCGGCCTCGGCGCCCTCGGCGTCGACCTCAACCTCGGCCTCAACCGCAGCACCCTCGGAGTCGGCCTCGACATCAGCAGGGACAGCCACAGTCCCCGCCCCGTCAACCGGACCCGGCACGGCCCCCGGCGGCAACGCCCGCGCAGGCGCCCCCGCTTCTATCTCCAGGACCCGCCGCTCCTCCAGCACACTCGCCCGCTCGGTCTCCGCCGTGGCGTACCGCCGCAGCAGCGACGCATGCTCGTTGCGCAACCCCGCAAGCTCGGCCCGCTTGGCCCGCAGCCGCTGCTCCAGCTTCACCCGGAGCTCGCGCGACTCCTCGAGGTCGGTCTCCAACTCGGCGACCCGCTCCTCGTGCCGCCACTCATCGCTCGCACGCGCGCGCGTGAGGTCGGCGACCTGCTTGCCCGCCTGCGCGTCCCAGCGGCGCATGACGACCCCACCGACGACCGCCGTCGCCGCGGCGGCCGCGGCAAGGCCGCGCAGCACCACGGGCTCGGTGAACACCCACGGCGCAAGGGCGCAGACAACGGATACGCCTGCGATCGCCGACGGGGGCAGCAGCCTGTGCAAGGGCGGGGAATGACGGTGACGTCCACGTGGCATGGCCAGAAACTTACCGCGCGTAGGCGAATCTTGGCGCCCCACCCCGTAAAAACACAGCCATCCCGAGTCGTTCACAGTGCATCAGCAATCAGATCCGCCCCGAATTAACCAGGACCCAAGATCACAAAGCCGCGCCGCCACTCACGCACTCAACGCCCGCTCACCCGCTCAACCGCCCACTCACCCACTCCAACGTCCCCGGAATCTCCCGCCGCCAGGTGTTGAAGTTGTGCCCGCCGCTTTCGAGGATGACCGACGAGATCCGCGTCAGCTTCGTGGCCTTCACGCGTTCAATGAACTTCAACGTGTCCTTGTAGTTGGATTCTCCAACTTTGCTGCTGCTGACCAGCAGTGAAGTGTCCGGCGCCGGCATGTGCTCCAGGTACCACCACAGGTTCGCGCGATTGCGCAGTTCCTCGTCACCCTGGAAGAGATCTCCCGTCGTGGCGTCGATCGGCGCCTTGTAGTACGCGGAAAGTCCCGCCCCGGCGGCGTACACCCGGGGGTGGTGCATGGCGAGCTTCAACGCGCAGTAGCCGCCCGTGGAGTCCCCGATGATGCCCCAGCCACCCGGTTCACGCCCCACCCTGTAGTGCCCGCTCACGGCATCGGGGAGATCCTTCGCGAAGAACGACTCCGTCTGCGGCCCCCCGGGAATGTCCACGCACTCCGTGTCCCGCGGCGGCGCCACCGTGGGCCGCATCATCACCAGGATCATCGGCTGCATACGCCCGTCAGCGGCCAGCCGCCCGGCCGTACGCGGATAGTCGAGCTTGTCCACCAGCGCCTCGGCCGTACCCGGATACCCGGTGAGAACGACGGCCGCCGGGAACGTACGCGTGCGGAACTGCGGCTGAAAATACTCGGGCGGCAGATAGACGTACGCGGGCGTCGCGATCCGCGTCGCACGGCCCACGATCCCGACCTTCTGGATCTGCCCGCCCACCTGCGGCCGGGCACTCGCCGCCCCCGGCACCCGCCGCGTGTCGACGACCCGAAGCGGCCCACGCGCGGGCGTGTGGTCCACGACGACGCCCATTTCGTCCTCCTGACCGAACAGGTCGGCCCAGCTGGCGTAGAACCCGAAGGCCTGGTTGGCTCCGAGACCGACCGCGGCGAAGAGCGCCAACTGCGTGGAGAACAGCAGGCCGACGCGCCCGCCGACCGCCCGCCGGCCTCGGCGCGCCAGTCGCGGCCACAGCCAGACCGTGCCGACGAACAGCCCTACGGCGGCCGACACCGCCAGCGCCAGCACCTTGTCGCTCGTGAGCCCCATCGATGGTTACCTGTCCGCACTTTCCGTCCGGTCCACGCGGGCGCACGACACATGCGCCCGCGCTGCCTCCCCTGCACCTTCGCAAGGGCTTGCCCCGGACTTTCCTTGGCCTTTGAAACGGTTTTGGGAAGCCGAGTGAACCTCTCCCCTCAAGACACCGTCCTAGAGGGCGCAATGTCGCCGGATGCCCGAATCGGCACCGGATCCAAGGTCTCTCGCAGAACTAATGGGATGCGATGTCTGTCAGGACAGATGTGGAAATGTCGGGCGCGGTTCCTCAACGATCGAGCCGAGTGGGGCAACTGCCCAGCCGGGTACGGCATCTGCTCCGCGGCCCGCGCCCCGAGGCAGTTCCCCTGCTCGTCGGCAGAGCCTGCGCGCTGGTGGGCCTGCTGGACATCGCCGCGGGTGTCTTCCCGCGCTTCCGTCACAGCCGTATGCACGCCATCGCCGAGGTGCTGCCGGGCTCCACGGGCCCGTTCGCGGCCGCGCTCTCGCTGAGCGCCGGCGTACTGCTGCTCCTGCTCGCCCACGGCCTCAAGCGCGGCAAGCGGCGGGCATGGCGGGCCGCCGTCGTGCTGCTGCCGGCCGGAGCGGTCGCGCAGTTCACCTACCGCCACTCCGTGGTGGGCGTCCTCATCTCCCTGGCGCTGCTGGCCACTCTGCTGCGCCACCGCGACCAGTTCACCGCCCTGCCCGACCCGCGCAGCCGGTGGCGGGCGCTGGCCAACTTCGTCCTCATGGGCGCCGGTTCCCTCGCCCTCGGCCTGATCATCGTCAGCGCCCACCCGAACACCCTGGTCGGCGACCCGAGCCTGGTCGACCGCATCACCCACGTCCTGTACGGCCTGTTCGGCTTCGAGGGCCCGGTCGACTACCAGGGCAACACCTCGTGGACGGTCGCCTTCTCGCTCGGCGCCCTCGGCTGGATCACGGCGGTCACGACGATCTACCTCGCCTTCCGCCCCGAACACCCCGCCGCCCGCCTCACCGAGGACGACGAGGCTCGCCTGCGCGCGCTGCTCGCCAAGCACGGCGGCCGCGACTCCCTCGGCCACTTCGCGCTGCGCCGCGACAAGGCAGTCGTCTTCTCCCCCAGCGGCAAGGCGGCGGTGACGTACCGCGTCGTCTCCGGCGTGATGCTCGCCAGCGGTGACCCCATCGGCGACGTCGAGGCCTGGCCCGGCGCCATCGAGCGCTTCATGGACGAGGCCAAGGCCCACTCCTGGACCCCCGCCGTCATGGGCTGCTCCGAGACCGGCGCCGAGGTGTGGACCCGCGAGACCGGGCTCGACGCCCTCGAACTGGGCGACGAGGCGGTGGTGGACGTCCCGGATTTCTCGCTCGCCGGCCGCGCGATGCGCAACGTGCGACAGATGGTCAAGCGCATCGAGCGCGCCGGTTACGAGACCCGGGTACGGCGCGTCCGTGACCTCGGCGAGACCGAGCTGGACCGCATCCGCCGCGCCGCCGACGACTGGCGCGGCACCGACACCGAGCGCGGCTTCTCCATGGCGCTGGGCCGCGTCGGCGACCCCGCCGACGGCGACTGTCTCGTCGCCACCGCCCACAAGGCCGACGAGGAACCGGGAGAGTACGGCGACCTCAAGGCGATCCTCCACTTCGTGCCGTGGGGCACGGACGGGGTCTCGCTGGACCTGATGCGCCGCGACCGCTCGGCGGACCCCGGCATGAACGAACTGCTGATCGTCGCCGCCCTCCAGGCCGCCCCGAGGTTCGGCATCGCGCGCGTATCCCTCAACTTCGCGATGTTCCGCTCGGCACTGGCCCGCGGCGAGAAGATCGGCGCGGGTCCGGTGCTGCGCGCCTGGCGGGGCCTGCTGGTCTTTCTGTCCCGCTGGTTCCAGATCGAGTCCCTGTACAAGTTCAACGCCAAGTTCCGGCCACGCTGGGAGCCCCGTTTCGTGGTCTACCGCGCCTCGGCCGACCTGCCCCGCCTCGGCTTCGCCGCCATGCAGGCCGAGGGATTCGTGAACCTGGCCCTGCCGCTGCCGCGCTTCCTGCGCCGCCGTACCCACGCACCGCGCCCCTGCCCGCACCGGGTGACGGAACGGGACGCCCAGGCGGCGTGACCGCCTCCCGGACCGGCCCGAGCGCAAGCCCCACCCCCTGCCCCAAGGGCTCCCGCTCGGGCTACGGCACGTCCCGGCACCCCCTTGGGCCTAGGCTGAACGTATGAGCAAGCAGAGCGGACGCGGGCGCGTCACGGGCCTTCCGCAATGGGACCGGTGCGCGGTCATGGGAGTCGTCAACGTGACCCCCGATTCCTTCTCCGACGGAGGCCGCTGGTTCGACACGACGGCCGCCGTCAAGCACGGCCTCGCCCTGGTCGAGGAGGGTGCCGACCTGGTCGACGTCGGCGGCGAGTCCACCCGCCCCGGCGCCAGCCGGGTCGACGAGGCCGAGGAACTGCGCCGCGTCATCCCCGTCGTCCGCGGCCTCGCCTCCGAGGGCGTCACGATCTCCGTCGACACCATGCGCGCCTCCGTCGCCGAGCAGGCCCTCGCCGCCGGCGCCGCCCTCGTCAACGACGTCAGCGGCGGCCTCGCCGACCCCGCGATGATCCCTGTCGTCGCGGACGCCGGCGCCCCCTTCGTCGTCATGCACTGGCGCGGCTTCCTGGAGGGCGGCAACGTCAAGGGCGTCTACGACGACGTCGTCGCCGAGGTCGTCGACGAGCTCCACGCGCGTGTGGAGGCCGTTCTGGCCGGCGGCATCACCCCCGACCGCGTCGTCGTCGACCCCGGCCTGGGCTTCTCCAAGGACGCCGAGCACGACCTCGTGCTCCTCGCCCACCTCGACCGCATCCTCGCCCTCGGCCACCCCCTCCTCGTCGCCGCGTCCCGCAAGCGGTTCCTCGGCCGTGTCCTCGCCGGGCCGGAGGGCGCGCCGCCGCCCGCGCGCGAGCGCGACGCCGCCACGGCCGCCGTCTCGGCGCTCGCGGCGCACGCCGGCGCCTGGGCGGTGCGGGTGCACGAGGTACACGCCACTGCGGACGCGGTGCGCGTGGCACGCGCCGTCGAGGGAGCGCGCGTCCCTGAGAACGCGCCTGGCGCGCAAGCCGCCGAGGGAGCCCGGTGAGCGCCCCGCACACCGACGTCGAGCAGGTGGAGGCCGCCAACACCGCCTTCTACGAGGCGATGGAGCGCGGCGACTTCGAGGAGCTGTCCTCGTTCTGGCTCACCCCCTCCGACCTCGGCGTCGACGAGACCTACCACGACCCGGCGGACGTCGGCGTGGTCTCCTGCGTGCACCCCGGCTGGCCGGTTCTCACCGGCCGCGGCGAGGTCCTGCGGTCGTACGCGCTGATCATGGCGAACACCGACTACATCCAGTTCTTCCTCACCGACGTCCACGTCTCCGTGACCGGCGACACCGCCGTGGTGACCTGCACCGAGAACATCCTCAGCGGCGGGCCCGCCCCCGAGGGCGACGAGGAGCTCGGCCCGCTCGTGGGCCAGCTCGTGGTCGCCACGAACGTGTTCCGGCGCACGCCGGAGGGCTGGAAGATGTGGTCGCACCACGCTTCGCCGGTTCTGGCCGAAAACGACGAGGACGAGAGCGACGACACCCCCTCCTGAGTGGGTAGGCGGCCTACAGGACGACCGCAGGACCGCACAGGACCGCACCACAGGGCCGCACCACAGGACGGCAGGAACACGCGCAGGGACAATCACGGACAAACACCGGGATGACTCGCAGGAGCCACCCGCAAGGGGGCCCGTCGGCCCCCGCCGGGAGCAAGAAGTGGTTGGAATCACGCGTCCCCGGGTAGGCGCGGCTACCAACCCGTGAGCCGCCGGGTTCGCCAGGGGAAACACCCAGTGAATCCTCCTGGCCCCGGACCGGACCCACGCCCCCGTGGCCCGGCCCTGTCAGTGCCCGCAGGTAGATTCGGTCGAGGCCGGTGTGCCGCCCGCACACGGCATCGACCGGCCGTCACCGACGATTGCAGGAGTGATTCGCGTGGATCGTGTCGCGCTGCGCGGCCTGAAGGCCCGCGGGTACCACGGTGTGTTCCCCGAGGAACGCAGGGAGGGCCAGACCTTCGTCGTGGACCTCGTCCTGGGCCTGGACACCCGACCCGCCGCCGCCGACGACGACCTGGCGAAGACCGTGCACTACGGCATCGTGGCGGAGGAGGTCGTGGCCGTCGTCGAGGGCGACCCGGTCAACCTCATCGAGACGCTCGCCGAGCGCATCGCCCAGGCCTGTCTGAAGCACGAAGGGGTCCAGGAGGTCGAGGTCACCGTCCACAAGCCGGACGCGCCGATCACCGTCCCCTTCGACGACGTGACCGTCACCATCACCCGGAGCCGAGTATGACTGCACCGTTCATCAAGGGCCCCAACGACCCGACCGTACAGCCGGTACCCGCCTCCGTCGTCGACCAGGTCGACGCCGCCGACACCACCCTCAGCAACCCGAAACGGGCCGTGATCTCCCTCGGCTCCAACCTGGGCAACCGCCTGGAGACCCTGCAGGGCGCCATCGACGCCCTGGAGGACACCCCGGGCGTGCGCATCAAGGGGGTCTCCCCCGTCTACGAGACGGAGCCGTGGGGCGTCGAGCCGGGCACCCAGCCTTCGTACTTCAACGCGATCGTGGTCCTCAAGACCACCCTCCCCCCGTCCTCCCTGCTGGAGCGGGCGCACGCGGTCGAGGAGGCCTTCCACCGCGTACGGGACGAGCACTGGGGCGCACGCACCCTCGACGTCGACATCGTCGCGTACGCCGACCTGGTCTCCGACGACCCGAACCTCACGCTGCCCCACCCGCGCGCCCACGAACGCGCCTTCGTCCTCGCCCCCTGGCACGACCTGGAGCCCGAGGCCCAGTTGCCCGGCCGCGGTCCCGTCGTCGACCTGCTCGGCACCGTCACCCGGGACGGCGTCGCACCGCGCAAGGACCTGGAACTCCAGCTGCCCGAATAGTCGTTAAGGTCAAGACGACCACATTCCGTGGGGACCCGGGGGAGCTGAAGGGGCACCGTGAGAGAGCTGCGCATCAGGTTGCTGGCAGGCGTGTTCATCGTGGCCGGAGTCCTGTCCTGGGCAGGCGCCCGGCTGTGGAACGCCGTCGGGACCCTGCCCAGCGTCCCGCTGGCCGCGCCGATCGTCCTGGCGGTCATCGCTGTGATCCTGCTCGCCACGGCACTCTCGATCCGCGCCCGCCTCAAGGCCCAACGCGAACGCCGCCCGGAAGCCAAGGGCGTCGACCCCCTGATGGCCGCCCGCGCGGTCGTCTTCGGCCAGTCCAGCGCCCTGGTCGCCGCCCTCGTCGCCGGCATGTACGGCGGCGCGGGCGTCTTCCTCCTGGAGTCCCTCGACATCCCCGCCCGGCGGGACCAGGCCATCTACGCCGGCTTCTCCGTCGTGGCAGGCATCGGCGTGATAGCGGCAGCCATCTTCCTGGAGCGCGTCTGCAAACTCCCGGAGGACGACGAGCACAACGGCGCGGGGGCGGCGCCCACGGTCTAGAGCGGGGTCAGCGCACCGCGTCTCAGCGGGCCATGATGAGGCTCATCGCCTCGTTGCGCGTCGCCGCGTCCCGCAACTGACCGCGCACCGCCGACGTTATGGTCTTCGCGCCCGGCTTGCGGATGCCCCGCATCGACATGCACATGTGCTCGCACTCCACGACGACGATCACACCACGCGGCTCCAGGATCTCCATCAGGGAGTCCGCGATCTGCGTGGTCAGCCGTTCCTGCACCTGAGGCCGACGGGCGTAGACATCGACCAGCCGCGCCAGCTTGGACAGGCCCGTGATCTTGCCGGACGTGGCCGGAATGTAGCCGACGTGAGCGACACCGCGAAACGGCACCAGATGATGTTCACAGGTGCTGTACACCTCGATGTCCTTCACGAGCACCATCTCGTCGTGCCCGATGTCGAACGTCGTCGTCAGCACATCCTCGGGCTTTTGCCACAGCCCCGCGAAGATCTCCTTGTACGCCCGCGCCACCCGCCCCGGCGTCTCCCGAAGCCCCTCCCGGTCCGGGTCCTCCCCGACCGCGATCAGCAGCTCGCGTACGGCGTTCTCGGCGCGCTTCTCGTCGAACTCGCCGATGCGGCCCTCGCCGTCCAGCGTCACGGGGTCGGTCATGTGGTGCCTCGATCCTTTGCGGGTGGCGCGTGTGGGTCACGCGTCTGAACTGCCGGCATACGAAAATGCCACGCCCCCCAGGCTAAAACCTGGGGGGCGTGGCATTCATTCCGGGCCTGGTGTGGTCACCAGGGCCTGGGCGGCGTCAGCTCTCCGGACGCTCCTCGGGGGCCGGTTCGGCCACCGGGGCGGGCTCCGTCGCCGTCGACTTGGCGGTGGTGATCGCCGGTGTCGCGCCGTTGGCGCCGTTCGTCAGTGCGAGCTCCTTCGGGGAGAGCACCGGCGGACGGGTGGACGGCGTACGGCGGGAGGAACCGGTCCAGGCGGGCCGGGGCGGACGCTTGACGATGGGGGCGAAGATCTCGGCGATCTCCTCCTTGCCCAGCGTCTCCTTCTCCAGCAGCTGAAGGACCAGGTTGTCGAGGACGTCGCGGTTCTCGACCAGGATTTCCCAGGCCTCGTTGTGCGCGTTCTCGATGAGCTTCTTGACTTCCTCGTCCACCAGCGCGGCGACCTCTTCCGAGTAGTCGCGCTGGTGAGCCATCTCACGTCCGAGGAACGGCTCGGTGTTGTCGCCGCCGAACTTGATGGCACCGAGGCGCTCGGTCATGCCGTACTGCGTGACCATCGCGCGGGCCGTGGTGGTGGCCTTCTCGATGTCGTTCGCCGCGCCCGTGGTCGGGTCGTGGAAGACGAGCTCCTCGGCCGCGCGGCCGCCCAGCATGTACGCCAGCTGGTCCAGCATTTCGTTGCGGGTCGTGGAGTACTTGTCCTCGTCCGGCAGGACCATCGTGTAGCCGAGAGCACGGCCTCTGGAGAGGATCGTGATCTTGTGGACCGGATCGGAGTTCGGGGAAGCCGCCGCGACCAGGGCGTGTCCGCCCTCGTGGTACGCGGTGATCTTCTTTTCCTTGTCCGACATGATCCGGGTCCGCTTCTGCGGGCCCGCCACGACGCGGTCGATGGCCTCGTCGAGCATCTGGTTGTCGATCAGCTTCTTGTCGCTGCGGGCCGTCAGGAGCGCCGCCTCGTTGAGGACGTTGCTCAGGTCCGCACCGGTGAAGCCCGGCGTACGGCGGGAGACCGCCGACAGGTCGACGTCCGGGGCGACCGGCTTGCCCTTCTGGTGAACCTTGAGGATCTCCAGACGGCCCTGCATGTCCGGGCGGTCGACCGCGATCTGGCGGTCGAAGCGGCCGGGCCGCAGGAGGGCCGGGTCGAGGATGTCGGGCCGGTTCGTCGCGGCGATGAGGATCACGCCGCCCTTGACGTCGAAGCCGTCCATCTCGACGAGCAGCTGGTTCAGGGTCTGCTCGCGCTCGTCGTGACCGCCGCCGAGGCCGGCACCGCGGTGACGGCCGACCGCGTCGATCTCGTCGACGAAGACGATCGCCGGGGCGTTCGCCTTGGCCTGCTCGAACAGGTCACGGACTCGGGAGGCACCGACACCGACGAACATCTCGACGAAGTCGGAACCGGAGATCGAGTAGAAGGGCACACCCGCCTCGCCCGCGACGGCGCGCGCGAGCAGGGTCTTACCGGTGCCGGGCGGGCCGTACAGCAGTACGCCCTTGGGGATCTTCGCCCCGACGGCCTGGAACTTCGCCGGTTCCTGCAGGAACTCCTTGATCTCCTGGAGCTCCTCGACCGCCTCGTCCGAGCCGGCGACGTCCGAGAACGTCGTCTTCGGGGTGTCCTTGGTGATGAGCTTCGCCTTGGACTTGCCGAAGTTCATGACCCGGGAGCCGCCGCCCTGCATCTGATTCATCAGGAACAGGAAGACGACCACGATGAGGACGAAGGGAAGCAGAGAGAGCAGGATGCCGACGAACGGGTTCTGCTTGGACGGCGAGACCGTGTAGCCGTCCGGGATCTGCTCCTGCTGGTACTTGTTCTGCAGCGTGTTGGCGATGTCCACGCCTTGGTCGCCGATATAGCTCGCCTGGATCTTGGTGGCGTCCTCGACCTTTTGGCCGTCCTTGAGCTGGACCTTGATGATCTGCTCGTCGCCGGTGGTCAGCTTGGCCGACTCGACCTTGTTCTCGTTGATCGCCTGGACGACCTGGCCGGTGTCCACCGTCTTGTAGCCGCCGGACGAGCCGACGACCTGCATCAACACGACCACGGCAAGGACGGCCAGCACGATCCACATGACCGGCCCACGGAAGTATCGCTTCACGTCCATCCATACGGAGCGGTGCCGCCCCGTCCCTCCTGCCATAGTGAGTTTGATAAGACAGTTCTTCTGACGGTACCCCAGCTTCGACGCCCGTAGCCGCACGGGACGGCCGGTAAGCCCGTCTGCATGCTCCAACGGCGCGAGGCCCGCCGGGGTTCCCGATCTTCGTACGGGTGTTGGGCCCTTCGGGTCCGCGATCGCGGACCGCCGGACTCAGCCGCCGTAGACGTGGGGCGCGAGCGTACCGACGAACGGGAGGTTGCGGTACTTCTCGGCGTAGTCGAGGCCGTAGCCGACGACGAACTCGTTGGGGATGTCGAAGCCGACCCACTCCACGTCGATGGCGACCTTCGCGGCGTCCGGCTTGCGCAGCAGCGTGCACACCTTGAGCGACTCGGGCTCGCGCGAGCCGAGGTTGGACAGCAGCCAGGACAGCGTCAGACCGGAGTCGATGATGTCCTCGACGATGAGGACGTGCTTGCCCTTGATGTCGGTGTCGAGGTCCTTGAGGATCCGCACGACACCGGAGGACTGGGTGCCGGCGCCGTACGACGACACGGCCATCCAGTCCATGGTGACGGGGGTGGACAGCGCCCGCGCGAGGTCGGCCATCACCATCACCGCGCCCTTGAGGACTCCGACGATGAGCAGGTCCTTGCCCGCGTACTCCGCGTCGATCTTCGCGGCCAGCTCAGCCAGCTTCGCGTCGATCTCTTCCTTGGTGATGAGCACCCGCTGGAGGTCGGCACCCATGTCTTTCGCGTCCACCCGCATCACTTTCGGTCGGTCGTCCCGCATTGATTGGCTCGGCCGGCCCCTCCGTCGTGTTCGCGGAGGGGTCGGGAATCAGCCTTGCCGAATCACCAGTCTGCCACCCTGGCGCTGGGCGACGACTTTGCCGGGGAGATTGATGGCTCCCTGACCGCGCCAGCTGGTGATCAGACGGTCGACTTCCTCGATGTGACGGGCGAACAGCGCTCCGGCGGGCGCACCGGCCTCGATGGCGGCGCGGCGCAGGATCCGGCGGCGTACGGCGGGCGGCAGCGCGTACAGCTTGGCGCACTCCAGGAGGCCGGCCGCGTCGCGTACGGCGGCCTCGGCCTGGCCGGCCCAGGCGTCGAGCGCGTCGGCGTCGTCGCGGGAGAGCTGGGCCGTGCGGGCGAGGGCCTCGACGACGCCTTTGCCGAGCGCCTTCTCCAGGGCCGGCAGGCCCTCTTGGCGCAGGCGTGAGCGCGTGTACGCCGGGTCGGCGTTGTGCGGGTCGTCCCAGACCGGCAGGGACTGGACCATGCAGGCCTTGCGCGCGGTCTGCCGGTCGAGCCCGAGGAAGGGGCGGCGGTAACGGCCGCCGGCCCCCGAGACCGCGGCCATTCCGGACAGGGAGCGGATGCCGGAGCCGCGGGCGAGGCCGAGCAGGACGGTTTCGGCCTGGTCGTCGCGGGTGTGGCCGAGCAGGACGGCGATGGCGCCGTGGCGGACGGCCGCGTCGTCGAGGGCGGTGTAGCGGGCGTCACGGGCGGCGGCCTCGGGTCCGCCCGAGCGGCCGACGGTCACGGCGATGGACTCGACGGGCTCGAGGCCGAGTTCGCGCATGCGCAGGACGACTTCCTCGGCGCGCAGGTCGGAGCCGGGCTGCAGACCGTGGTCGACGGTGATGCCACCGGCGCGGATGCCGAGTTTGGGGGCCTCGAAGGCGAGGGCGGAGGCGAGGGCCATGGAGTCGGCGCCGCCGGAGCACGCCACGAGCACGAGCGGGGAGGGGGGTCGCTCGTGCGGGGTGGTGCGCGGGGGCTCCTGCGGGGCCCGGCCGGGGGGCGCGTACGACGGTTCGCGCGCCGTGTCGTGGGCGGCGGGCGCTGCGCCGGTCGGCGTCACGGGCGGCGCCGGGGGCAGCGACATGTGCGGGATCTCGTAAGAGGTCGCGCGCCGGCTGCCGGGTGCGAGGGCGTCGGTGGTGCGGCTGTGTTGGGTGAGGATGTCGTGGAGGACGCGGCGGACCGCCAGGCGTATCGCCGCGACCGCAGGATGGGGACCCATGTCCGGTTCCCTTCATGAAGTTTTCGGGGGGTGAGCCCGAGCTCGGTCACTCAGAGTGTGTAGATGGTGACAGAGACGGGCCGTTCCCCGAGCATTGCACGCCTACCCATGGCTCACGGTCCCTCGGACGGGTGATTGGAGGGGCGTTCGCCTGCCGTCGGCCGGATTCGGTTCACGACCTTCGTATGAGATGCACAACTCGGCGCGCGATTCACGACTCCGCCTTGCGGTGCACCCGCGCGATCCAGTCCGCCGGTTTGGCGATCTCCGACTTGGTCGGGAGGGTGTTCGGGGACGTCCACACGCGGTTGAAGCCGTCCATGCCGACCTGGTCGTGGACGGCCCGTACGAAGCGTTCGCCGTCACGGTACTGCCTGAGTTTGGCGTCGAGACCCAGCAACTTGCGCAGGGCCATGTCCAGTCGGGAGGCGCCCTTGGCGCGCCGCTGCTGGAACTTCTCGCGGATCTCGGCGACGGTCGGCACGACCTGGGGCCCGACTCCGTCCATCACGAAGTCGGCGTGGCCCTCCAGTAGCGACATCACTGCGGTGAGCCGGCCGAGGATCTCCCGCTGGGCCGGAGTCTGCACCAGTTCGACGAACGAGCGTCCGGCGTCGTCCTCCTCGGCCTCGGGCCGGCCGCCGGCGAGCGACTGTGCGGCCTCGCGGATGCGCTCCAGGACGGTCATGGGGTCGACATCCGTCTCCGCCAAGAAAGACTGGATTTCGCCCTCGAGGTGGTCCCGCAGCCACGGCACGGCGCTGAACTGCGTGCGGTGCGTCTCCTCGTGCAGGCACACCCACAGGCGGAAGTCGTGGGGCTGTACGTCGAGTTCGCGCTCCACGTGGACGATGTTCGGGGCGACGAGCAGGAGTCGGCCGGCGCCGTTCTCTCCCGCCGGGAGTTCGCGGGTGGCCGGGGCGAAGGTCTCGTACTGGCCGAGGACCCGGGAGGCCAGGAAGGACAGCAGCATGCCGAGTTCGACGCCGGTGACCTTGCCGCCGACGGCGCCCATGACCGCGCCGCCGGGGCTGCCGCTGCGCCGCTCCTGCATCTTGTCGAGCAGGGGCTTGAGGATCTCGCGGAACCCGGCGACGTTCGCCCGCACCCAGCCGGGGCGGTCGACCACCAGGACGGGGGTGTCGTGGGTGTCCTCCGTGCCCATACGAGTGAAGGCCCGGACGTGTTCCTCCGAGGCCTTGGCATGTCGTCGCAGCTCGGCGACGACGGCCCTGGCCTCGTCGCGGCTCACCTCCGGGCCCGGCCGCACGAGCCGGGTCGCGGTCGCCACCGCGAGATTCCAGTCGACCATCTCGGCACCACCGATGCTCGTCATGTGTCAACCGTACGTGAGCGTTCCCACTTGGGGCAGGCCGTGGGGATTTGCGGAGGCGGGGTCGGCCGGGGCGGACGCCAGTCGGACGGCGCCCGCAGGTGCCTAACTGCAGCCGCAGGCCGCCAGTGCCGTTGCGGTTCTGTCCAGGGCCGACTGGGCGGCCTCCTTGTTCGTCGTGTTCGTTGCCAGGAAGGCGAAGGCCAGCAGGTGTCCGTCCTGGTCGACGACCGTGCCGGCCAGGGCGTTGACGCCGGTCAGGGTGCCTGTCTTGGCCCGGACGATGCCTGCCGCCCCGTCCGTGTAGCGGCTGCTCAGGGTGCCGGTGAAGCCGGCCACCGGGAGGCCGGTCAGGGCCGCGCGCAGTTGCGGGTGGGTCGGGTCGGCCGCCTTGGCCAGGAGGGACGTGAGCAGGTCCGCGCTGAGTCTGTCGGCGCGGTTGAGGCCGCTGCCGTCCTTGAAGGAGACGCCGGACACCGGCAGTCCGAGCTTCTTCAGCTGGGCTGCGATCGCCTGCCCGCCGCCGTTGAAGTCGGCGCGCTTGCCGCTCGCGACGGCGGTGTGGCGGGCGAGTGCCTCGGCGATGTCGTTGTCGCTGTTGGTGAGCATGCGCTCGACCAGGGAGGAGAGCGGGGGCGAGGAGACCTCGGCGAGGGCCTCGGCCCGGTTCGTCGCCTTGGACGGGCCGGGGGACGTCGTCTTGATGCCGCGGTCGGCGAGGAAGGACGCGAACTTGGTCGCCGCGTCCATGGCCGGGTCCTTCGCCCGGGTCACCGGCCCGCTGGTGGAGTCGTTCGGGCGGGCCTCGTCGGCCATGAGGGCGCTGACCGGGGCGAGGTTGCCGTCCTCTCCGATGGGGTGCAGTTCGGGGCCGGCGTAGAGGGTCTTGTCATACGAGAGAGTGACCTCGCGTACGTCACGCTTTTTCAGCGCCTTCGAGGTCGCGTCGGCCAGCTCGCGCAGGCTCGCCCAGCCGTCGGCATCCTTGCGGGCCGTCAGGGTGGGGTCGCCGCCGCCGACCAGGACGAGTTCCTTGGTGTCGGGTTCGAGGGCGGTGCGGGTGGTGAGGCGGTGATCGGGGCCCATCGCGGTGAGGGCGGCCGCGGCGGTGGCGATCTTCGTCGTCGACGCGGGCGTGAGGGGCTCGGCGGCTCCGACGCCGAAGAGGCGCTTGCCGCTGGCCACGTCCACGATCGCCGCCGACCTGCGCGTGCCGAGCTCCGGGACGTCCAGGAGCGGGCCGAGGAGGTCGGCGAGAGCCCGGCTGTTCGGGACCGAGTTCACGGTGCCGACGCCACCGCCGAGGCCCGTCAGGACGGAGCCCGCGGAAGGGGCGGGACGGGGCGCCTCGCCCGCCGCATCGGACGAACCGGACGTATCAGTATTACGACCGTGATCTGCGCCACCCGTACGCTCCTGGGCGGCCGCCCAGTCCCGCTCGGCCGTACGCTGACCGGTGGAGTCCCAGGGGCCGACGGCGGTCACCACTCCGGCGGCCAGCGCCAGTCCGGCGGTGGCGGCGCCCGCGGTGTACTGCCAGGTCTTCGGCTTCGTGATCCGCGCGGCCTGCGGTGATACGGCTCGGGCGAGCCGTTTGACCTGCGGTTTCGCGGCCGTCGCGGCGCGTGCGAGACGTGGGCGTACGGCGTCCGCGGCCCGTGCCAGACGCGGTCGAACGGCGCCCGCGACCCGCGTCACATGCGGTCTCGCGGCTCGCCAAGGCCTCAGCTCTGGCACGACCACCAGCCCCTTTCGCGATCACACACCTGCGTGAGGGACACTTAACCACCAGAACTATGTGCTGATCATGGAGGAGCCACCGGTGGAGTTCGACGTCACGATCGAGATTCCGAAGGGTTCGCGGAACAAGTACGAGGTGGACCACGAGACCGGTCGGATCCGCCTGGACCGTCGACTCTTCACCTCGACCGCCTACCCGACCGACTACGGCTTCGTCGAGAACACCCTCGGCGAGGACGGCGACCCGCTGGACGCGCTGGTCATCCTGGACGAGCCGACCTTCCCGGGCTGCCTCATCAAGTGCCGCGCGATCGGCATGTTCCGGATGACGGACGAGGCGGGCGGCGACGACAAGCTGCTGTGCGTGCCGGCGACGGACCCGCGCCAGGAGCACCTGCGTGACATCCACCACGTCTCCGAGTTCGACCGCCTGGAGATCCAGCACTTCTTCGAGGTCTACAAGGACCTGGAGCCCGGCAAGTCCGTCGAGGGCGCCGACTGGGTGGGCCGCACCGACGCCGAGGCCGAGATCGAGCGGTCCTACAAGCGCTTCAAGGACCAGGGCGGCCACTGAGCCACCGGCACCTCTGAGCCACAAGTGAACGGGCTGCACGCGTGCGCGTGCAGCCCGTTCGCGTGTCTGTGCGCATACTGAGAGCGGCAGGAGGTGTCGTACAGGGAGTGTTACGCAGGTGACGGACGCGGAGGACCGCAAGCCGCAGTCGGACGAGGCGAGGATGGCTTTCACGCCTCCCGCCGGGATCGAGGTGGGCGACAGCGAGTCGGAGACCACGTCCGAGTTCGCCCTGCCCAAGGGGCTGGACGTGCTGCAGCCGCCGCTCCACGAGCCGGAGGGCTCGGCGTTCACGGCGCCCAGCGGCTACACCGTCGAGGACGCCCCGCCCGCGTTCACCCCGGCCGGCGGCATACCGCGGATAAGCCTGACCAAGGACCTGCCCTGGCAGGACCGGATGCGCACGATGCTGCGGATGCCGGTCGCCGAGCGGCCCGCGCCGGAGCGGATGCCGCGGGCGGAGGACGAGGGCCCGGCCGTTCCGCGCGTGCTCGACCTGACCCTGCGTATCGGCGAACTGCTGCTGGCGGGCGGTGAGGGCGCCGAGGACGTCGAGGCCGCGATGTTCGCGGTCTGCCGCTCCTACGGCCTGGACCGCTGCGAGCCGAACGTCACCTTCACCCTGCTGTCGATCTCGTACCAGCCCTCGCTGGTGGACGATCCGGTGACGGCGTCGCGCACGGTGCGCCGGCGCGGCACCGACTACACGCGTCTGGCCGCCGTGTACCAGCTCGTCGACGACCTCAGCGACCCGGAGAGCCACATCTCCCTGGAGGAGGCCTACGGGCGCCTCGCGGAGATCCGCCGCAACCGGCACCCGTACCCGACCTGGGTGCTGACCTCGGCGAGCGGTCTGCTCGCGGGCGCGGCCTCGGTGCTGGTCGGCGGTGACCTGATCGTGTTCGTCGCGGCCATGTTGGGCGCGATGCTCGGCGACCGGCTGGCGTGGCTGTGCGCCGGGCGAGGGCTGCCGGAGTTCTACCAGTTCACAGTGGCCGCGATGCCGCCCGCCGCGATAGGGGTCGCACTGACGCTGGCACACGTCGACGTGAAGGCGTCCGCGGTCATCACCGGTGGACTGTTCGCGCTGCTGCCCGGACGGGCGCTGGTGGCGGGCGTGCAGGACGGGCTGACCGGCTTCTACATCACCGCGGCCGCGCGACTGCTGGAGGTCCTGTACTTCTTCGTCGGCATCGTCGTCGGCGTGCTGGTGATCCTTTACTTCGGCGTGAACCTGGGTGCCAAGCTCACCCCGGACGAGGCACTGCTCGCCTCCGACCGGCCGTACTGGCAGATCGCCGCGTCGATGCTGCTGTCGCTGACCTTCGCCGTGCTGCTCCAGCAGGAACGGACCACGGTGCTCGCGGTGACCCTCAACGGGGGTGTCGCCTGGGTGGTGTACGGCGCGATGCACTACGCCGGTGAGTTCTCGCCGGTCGCCTCCACGGCCGTCGCGGCCGGGCTCGTGGGGCTGTTCGGGCAGTTGATGGCGCGGTACCGGTTCGCGTCCGCGTTGCCGTACACGACTGCGGCGATCGGGCCCCTGTTGCCGGGTTCCGCCACGTACTTCGGGCTGTTGGCGATCGCGCAGAACGATGTCGACGAGGGGCTGGTCTCCCTGGCCACGGCGGCTTCCTTGGCCATGGCCATTGCGATCGGGGTCAACCTCGGGTCGGAGATCTCTCGGTTGTTCCTGCGGATCGGGTCGCCGGAGAAGCGGCGAGCTGCCAAGCGGACTCGAGGGTTCTGAGCGCCTGGTAGCTCGGTCGCTTCCGGATCGACGGCGGCTGCGGGGGGTGTGTGGTTGATCCCGCACTTCCCCGCACCCCTGAAGGGGCGCTTCAGTAACCCTGGTTCGGCGGGTACTGCTGGTTCTGCTGACCGCCGTACGGCTGCTGCTGGCCGTAGCCCTGGGGGTACTGCTGGGCGTACGGCTGCTGCTGCGGCTGCTGTTGGCCGTAGTACTGCTGGTCGTAGTCGTACTGCTGCTGACCCTGGTTGCCGTACTGCCGGGGGTGGTCCTCGGAGGGGATGCGGCGGAGCTGGGTCGTCGCGTCGTCCATCATCGGGGCCTGCTGTGCCTGCTGGGCCGGTGCGGCCGGAGCCTGGGCCGCCGCGCGCTTCTTCTTGGCGCGCTCCCGCAGGTACTCGACGATGATCGGGACCACGGAGACGAAGACGATCAGGATGAGGATCGCTTCGACGTTCTTCTTGATGAAGCCGATCTGGCCGAGCCAGTAGCCCGCGAGGGTGACGCCGGTGCCCCAGGCGATACCGCCGATGACGTTGTACGTGAGGAACGTGCGGTACTGCATACGGCCGGCGCCCGCCACGATGGGGGCGAAGGTGCGCACGATCGGCACGAAACGGGCGAGGACGATCGCCTTCGGACCGTACTTCTCCATGAACTCGTGGGCCTTCTCCAGGTTCTCCTGTTTGAAGAGCTTGGAGTTGGGCCGGTTGAACAGCTTCGGGCCGAAGAACTTGCCGATCATGTACCCGACCTGGTCGCCGATGACGGCGGCAAGCACGATCAGGGTGCACACCAGCCACAGCGGCTGGCTGATGTAGTTCCCCTCGGCAACGAAGAGGCCCGCCGTGAACAGCAGGGAGTCCCCGGGCAGGAACGCGAAGAGGCCGGACTCGGCGAAGACGATCAGCAGGATGCCGGGGAGGCTGAAGGTCTCGATCAGATAGTCCGGGCTGAGCCACTCGGGGCCGAGCGCAAGCGTGGTCACGGGATTGTGGCTCCTGCGGGGAGGGGGCGGAGGCGAAGCTGGGTGCTCAAATTATCAACGCTGCACTGGCCGCCCAGGTTCCATGGACCCCCTCAGGATGCACTGTGCCCCTGCTGGGACAAAGCTGTGATTCATGGGCATCGATGAGTACGGCGGCGGGCAGGAGCCACAGCCCGACGTCCTGGTGGTGACCACCAATGACATTCCCGGCTATCGGGTCACCACGGTTCTGGGTGAGGTCTTCGGACTGACCGTGCGCTCCCGGCACGTGGGCAGCCAGATCGGCGCCGGACTGAAGTCGCTGGTCGGCGGTGAGCTCAAGGGCCTCACGAAAACCCTCGTGGAGACCCGCAACCAAGCCATGCTGCGGCTCGTCGAGCAGGCACGCGCGCGTGGGGGGAACGGCGTCCTGGCGTTCCGCTTCGATGTGTCGGAGGCGGCGGACGTGGGCACCGAGGTGTGTGCCTACGGGACGGCGGTGGTCCTGGCCCGGGAGTGACCCGCGTACGGGCCCCGGGCCAGGAGCCTATGAGGAGTGCCGGGCGGCGTTGGCGAGGATCGCGTCCCTCAGGTAGACCGCGAGGCCCGGCTTGGCCTGGTCGATGTTCCGGGTGAACCGCTCGTCGGAGACGTACATCTCGCCGAGGCAGGCGTGCATCTCGTGCCCGCAGTCGTAGTGGTTGCGGGCGATCCCCTGGCGGTGCGCCTCGGCGGCGTCCATGGCCGCCTCGGAGTCGGCCGGCTCACCGGCCTCCATGAGCGCGACGAAGCGGCGGTTGAGCTCGTCGGCCTCGCGCTGGATCCGCTGCCAGTCCTCCTTGGTGTACGAGGCGGCGCGCTGCTGTGACTGCCGATAGGCGTCGGTGTTGCCCCAGCGCTCCTGCACCTCCTCCTCGTACTGGTCCGGGTCGAAGTCCCCGAACACCTCGAACTTCTCCTCCGGCGTGAGATTGATGCCCATCTTGCGTGCCTCCATGGCGTGCTCCACGGCCGCCGCCATCTTCTGCAGCTTCTCGATCCGGGCGGTCAGCAACTCGTGCTGGCGGCGCAGGTGTGCGCGCGGGTCCGCGTCCGGGTCGTCGAGCAGGGCGGCGACCTCCTCGAGCGGGAAACCGAGCTCGCGGTAGAACAGGATCTGCTGCAGCCGGTCGAGGTCGGCGTCGCTGTAGCGCCGGTGGCCCGCGTGGCTGCGCTCGCTGGGCACGAGCAGGCCGATGTCGTCGTAGTGGTGCAGGGTGCGCACCGTCACTGCGGCGAAGCCGGCGACCTGTCCCACGGAGTAGCTCACTTCCGCTCCCTTCTCGGTACGCACTCCACGATGAGTCCTCACGCGGCGTGAGGTGCAAGCCCGGCGGCCCGGACCTACCGTCGTATACATGCCACTGCATCGTGGGAACAGCGAAGCACCGGACGACAAGGGCGGCGGGCGCAGGCTCGCGGTCAACCCCTTCTACGGCGAGACGAATCCGGTCAGCGGCATGACCGAGGCCCCGCCCACGCATCGGCTGCCCGACACTCCCCTGCCGCCGGCGACGGCGTACCAGGTGGTGCACGACGAGCTGATGCTGGACGGCAACTCCCGGCTCAACCTGGCCACCTTCGTCACCACCTGGATGGAGCCGCAGGCCGGGGTGCTGATGGCGGAGTGCCGGGACAAGAACATGATCGACAAGGACGAGTACCCACGCACCGCCGAGCTGGAGCGGCGCTGTGTGGCCATCCTCGCCGATCTGTGGAACGCGCCGGACCCCTCGGCGGCCGTGGGCTGCTCCACCACCGGGTCCAGCGAGGCGTGCATGCTGTCCGGTATGGCGCTCAAGCGGCGCTGGGCGCAGCGCAACGCCGACCGGTACCCCGGCGCACGCCCCAACCTGGTGATGGGCGTCAACGTCCAGGTCTGCTGGGACAAGTTCTGCAACTTCTGGGAGGTGGAGCCCCGCCTGGTCCCGATGGAGGGCGAACGGTTCCATCTGGACCCGCAGGCGGCGGCCGAGCTGTGCGACGAGAACACCATCGGGGTCGTCGGAATCCTGGGCTCCACCTTCGACGGTTCGTACGAGCCGATCGCGGACCTGTGTGCCGCCCTGGACGCCCTCCAGGAGCGCACGGGCCTCGACGTCCCGGTGCACGTCGACGGCGCGTCCGGCGCCATGGTGGCGCCCTTCCTCGACGAGGACCTGGTGTGGGACTTCCGGCTGCCGAGGGTCGCCTCGATCAACACCTCGGGGCACAAGTACGGGCTCGTCTACCCGGGTGTCGGCTGGGCGCTGTGGCGGGACAAGGAGGCGCTGCCCGAGGAGCTCGTCTTCCGCGTCAACTACCTGGGCGGCGACATGCCGACCTTCGCGCTCAACTTCTCCCGACCGGGCGCCCAGGTCGTGGCGCAGTACTACTCGTTCCTGCGGCTGGGGCGGGAGGGGTTCCGGGCCGTGCAGCAGGCCTCGCGGGACGTGGCCGGGACGGTCGCCGGGGCCGTGGAGAAGCTCGGCGACTTCCGGCTGCTGACCCGGGGCGACCAGCTGCCCGTCTTCGCCTTCACGACGGCCCCGGACGTCCGGGCGTACGACGTCTTCGACGTGTCCCGGCGGCTGCGCGAGAAGGGCTGGCTGGTCCCGGCGTACACCTTCCCGCCGAACCGCGAGGACCTGTCCGTCCTGCGGGTGGTGTGCCGCAACGGCTTCTCCGAGGACCTCGCCGAGCTGTTCGTGCAGGATCTGACCCTGCTGCTGCCGGAGCTGCGCCGGCAGCCGCACCCCCTCACACAGGACAGGGGGGCGGCCACCGGCTTCCACCACTAGGCGGCTATCGGCTCAGGCGTCCGAACCGCCGCACCGCGAGCGGGAAGAACACCGCCAGGAGCACCAGCGGCCATACGATCGCCGCCCCGACGCCGTCCGTACCCGTACCGCCGAACAGGTCCCGTACGGCCGTGGCCGTCTGGGACATCGGGTTCCACTCGACGACCGTGCCGAGCCAACCCGGCATGGACTCGGGCAGGGCGATGGCGTTGGACAGGAAGCCGACCGGCCAGACGAGGATCTGCACCGCCTGCACCATCTCCGGCTTACCGGCCACCAGGGCCAGGTGGATGCCGATCCACAGCATGGCGAAACGGAACAGCAGGAGCAGCCCCACGGCGCCCAGGAAGGCCCCTGGGCTGCCCTCCGCACGCCAGCCCAGCGCGTATCCGATGCCCATCAGGGCGCACAGGGCAAGCGCCGACTGGAGCATGTCGGCCACGGAACGGCCCACCAGCACCGCACCGTTGGCCATCGGCATGGACCGGAAGCGGTCGATCACGCCCTTGTTGAGGTCCTGGGTGACCGCGATCATCGTGCCCTCCAGGCCGAAGGCCATGGTGAGCGCAAGCATGCCGGGGACCAGGTAGTCGATGTAGGAGCCCTGCAGGCCCCGGCCGCCGCCGATGAGGTAGCCGAACATCAGCAGCAGCATCACGGGGAAGACCAGGTTGACCACGACCTGCACGGGTTGCCGCGCCCAGTGGGCGAGTTCGCGGCGGGTCATGGTCCAGGAGTCGGTCAGTGCGTACGCGGTCACACGGCCTCCTTCACTCGTTCGTCGCGGCCGGTCAGATGCAGGAACACCTCGTCCAGCGTCGGGCGGCGCAGCGCGACGTCCTCGGCCTCGATCCCGGCCTCCTCCAGGGCCCGTACGACACCGGAGAGCGCCGCCATCCGGTCGGTGACCGGGGCGCTGAGCAGGCGGCGGTCGGGGTCCACCGAGACGTCGTCCTTCGGTACCGGCAGCAGGGCGACGGCCGCGCCCAGTTGGCCGGCGTCCCGCAGGACCACGTCGATGCGGTCGCCGCCGGTCAGCGCCTTGAGCTGGTCCGCGGTGCCGTCGGCGATGACCCGGCCGGCGTCGACGACCGAGATGCGGTCGGCGAGCTGGTCGGCCTCTTCCAGGTACTGGGTGGTGAGCAGGACCGTCGTGCCGCCGCCGACCAGGGAGCGGACGGCGGACCAGACCTCGACGCGGCCGCGCGGGTCGAGACCGGTGGTGGGTTCGTCCAGGAAAAGCACCTCCGGGTCGGTGATGAGTGAGGCCGCCAGGTCCAGTCGCCGGCGCATGCCGCCGCTGTACTGCTTCACCGGCTTGCGGCCGGTGTCCGCGAGGCCGAAGCGCTCCAGGAGCTCGTCGGCCCGCACGCGCGCGTGGCGGGCGCCCAGGTGGTAGAGGCGGCCGAACATCTCCAGGTTCTGCCGGCCGCCCAACTCCTCGTCCAGGGCCGCGTGCTGGCCGAGCAGGCCGATGCGCAGGCGGACCTCGTAGGCCTGGCGCACCACGTCGTGTCCCGCCACCTCGACGTGGCCGCTGTCCGGCCGCAGGAGGGTGGACAGGATGCGGACCAGGGTGGTCTTGCCCGCGCCGTTCGGGCCGAGCACTCCGTGCACGGTGCCGCGCGCGACCGTGAGGTCGAGCCCGTCCAGTGCGTGTTTGCCGGCTTTGCCGCCGTACTTCTTGCGTGCCCCTTCGACGATGATCGCCGCGTCGGCCACTGAATCTCCCTCGCTAGTCAAACTTGACTACCAGCTCGAAGCTAATACCCGAGGCACTCTTAGTCAAACTTGATTAGCTCGGATCCTCGGGATGCCGCTCCCCCGCCGCGTACGGGTTCTCCTGGTCGTCGGCAAGGATCCCGACGAACGGATCGCCCTCGCCCGAGAAGGTGTAGGCACCGCCCCGGATGCGTTCGATCAGACCGCGGGTCCACTCGGCGCCGGTGTCCGCGGAGTGGACCCAGAAGTTCATGATCTCGCCGATGTGGCCCAGCTGGGCGGGCCCCTCCTCGGGCGTGTAGTACTCGGTGACGGCCTTGCGCCACCCCTCGATGCTGCGCACCCGCTCCTCGAGGAGGGCGAGGACTTCCTCGCGGTCCAGGTCGACCATGAAGCCGAGCGCGGCGGTGAGCACGTCAGGCCGCTGGTCGTAGGCCGTGAGGTACTGCCGCACCAGCCCGAGGTACTCCTCGGTGCCCTTCTGCGTGATCTCGTACTCCGTGCGCGGCGGCCCGCCGGCCGTGGACGGCGCGATCTCGTGGGCGTGCAGCAGCCCCTGCTTCGCCATCTGCTTCAGGGCGTGATAGATCGAGCCGGGCTTGGCGTTGGACCACTCGTGCGCGCCCCAGTACTCCAGGTCGTTGCGCACCTGGTACCCATGGGCACGCCCGTGCTGCCGGACCGCGCCGAGCACGAGAAGACGGATCGCTGACATGCGGTCCAGATTAGGGCGGCGGGCGGCCGGGACCGAGGTCAGCCCCGGGACGCGCCCTGTTCACCTCAGAACGGGAAGCCGCTCCTGCCGTGCTGCACCGAGATCCACTTCGTCGTGGTGAACGCGTCCAGCATCGTCTCGCCGTTCAGCCGGCCCAGGCCGGAGTGCTTCTCGCCGCCGAAGGGGACGATCGGCTCGTCGTGGACGGTGCCGTCGTTGACGTGAAACATGCCCGAGTCGATCTGCTTGGCGAAGGCGACGCCCCGCTCGATGTTGCCGGTGTGGACGGCGCCGCTGAGACCGTACGGGGTGTCGTTGACGAGGCGAACGGCCTCCTCCTCGCCGTCGAACGGGACGAGGAAGGCGACCGGGCCGAAGACCTCCTGCTTCAGCAGGGGCGAGTCGGCCGGGAGGCCGGTGAGGACGGACGGCTCGACCAGGTTGTCCGTCGTCGTGCCGTGCACCAGGGCCGTCGCGCCCTCCGCGATCGCCTGCGCGACGGTTGCCGAAATGGCCTCCGCCTGGGAGGAGTTGATGACCGGGCCGATGACGGTCTCCGGGTCGCGCGGGTCGCCGGCCTTCAGGGTCTTCACCTTGGCGACGAACTTCTCGGTGAACCGGTCCGCGACCGAGCGGTCCACCAGGACGCGGTTCGCGGCCATGCAGACCTGGCCCTGGTGGACGTACCGGCTGAAGACCGCCGCGTCGACCGCGTAGTCGATGTCGGCGTCGTCCAGGACCACCAGCGCGCTGTTGCCGCCGAGTTCGAGGACCGAGCGCTTGAAGTGCGAGGCGCAGACGGTGGCGACATGGCGGCCGACCTTGTCGGAGCCGGTGAAGGAGATGACCTTCGGGATCGGGTGCTCGATGAACGCGTCGCCGATCTCGGCTATGTCCGTGATGACGACGTTGAGGAGACCGGCGGGCAGGCCCGCGTCCTCGAAGATCTTCGCCACCAGGGAGCCACCGCAGATCGGCGTGTTCTGGTGCGGCTTCAGCACCACGCCGTTGCCGAGCGCGAGGGCCGGGGCGACCGACTTGATGGAGAGGAGGAAGGGGAAGTTGAAGGGGCTGATGACGCCCACGACGCCGACCGGGACGCGGTAGACGCGGTTCTCCTTGCCGTCGATCGGCGACGGGATGATCTTGCCCTCGGGGCGCAGGGCCAGGTGCACCGCCTCGCGCAGGAACTCCTTGGCGAGGTGGAGCTCGAAGGCCGCCTTCAGCCGGGTGCCGCCGAGCTCGGCGATGATCACCTCGGCGATCTCCTGCTCGCGGTCCTCTATCAGGCGCAGCGCCTTCTCGAAGACGGCACGGCGGGCGTACGGATTCGTCGCGCCCCACTGCTTCTGGGCACGGGCGGCCGCCTTGTAGGCATCGTCGACCTCGTCGACCGTGGCTATCGTGATCGACGCCAGCTTCTCACCGTCGTACGGGTTGAAGTCGATGATGTCCCAGGAGCCTGTGCCCGGGCGCCACTCACCGTCGATGTACTGCTGAGCCAGGTCGGTGAAGTAGGACGACATGTGATCCCTCAATCCCTAGCGGACACCCGATCGACTGATCACGGAAGCCTGACCGGGTTTGACCGGCCCTGATCACCTTGATCGACTCGATCACCTAGACCGCCTTCACGGTCTGATCACACGTCATCGTACTTGTGTTTCAAGAGAGTTGAAGGAGCCCCCGGAGAAGATCCCGGCTCTCGTCCGGACCGGGGCTGTCCTGCTGGAGCTCCTTCAGCGCCTTCTCGTACTGGGCGACGTCCTCGTGCTTGTCGAGGTAGAGCGCGCTGGTGAGCTGCTCCAGGTAGACGACGTCCGACAGGTCGGACTCGGGGAAGCTGAGGAGGGTGAAGGCGCCGGACTCGCCGGAGTGGCCGCCGAAGCTGAACGGCATGATCTGCAGCCGTACGTTGGGACGCTCGGAGATCTCGATCAGGTGCTGGAGCTGGCCGCGCATCACCTCGCGGTCGCCGTACGGACGGCGCAGGGCGGCCTCGTCCAGGACGATGTGGAACTCCGGGGCGCTCTCGTCGACGAGGTACTTCTGCCGCTCCAGGCGCAGCGCCACACGCTTTTCGACGTCGGCCTTGCTCGCGCCCTTCATGCCACGCCTGACGACCGCGCGGGCATACGCCTCGGTCTGCAACAGGCCGTGCACGAACTGCACTTCGTACGCGCGGATGAGGCTGGCCGCGCCCTCCAGGCCGACGTACGTGGGGAACCAGCTGGGCAGGACGTCGGAGTAACTGTGCCACCAGCCAGCGACGTTGGCCTCGCGGGCGAGGGAGAGGAGCGAGGCGCGCTCCTGCTCGTCCGTGATGCCGTAGAGCGTCAGCAGGTCTTCGACGTCACGCGTCTTGAAGCTCACCCGGCCCAGCTCCATCCGGCTGATCTTCGACTCGGAGGCGCGGATCGAGTAACCCGCCGCCTCGCGCGTGATCCCGCGCGCTTCCCGCAGTCGCCTCAGTTGCGAGCCGAGCAGCATGCGCCGCACCACCGATCCGGGCTCTCCCGCGCTCACGTTCGCCAGCCTCCCCAACCGTCTTCAGGGCCCGCAGTCTGCCACTAAATCACTTCGAGCAGTACTCGTCCGATTACAGAGATGGAAAGAAGACAAGGATTCCTCTCAGGAAGAGGTGAGGGTTGAGCAAGGAGAGGTGCTGAAGTTGGCGGAAAAAATGGCCAACAAGCGGTACGGGAACGTCCAATTCGGTCACGTGCACGTGCATCTGCCCTTGCATCTGCCCTGCGCATCCGAAACCATGGTCCCGCGCAACCGCTGCATCGCAACGACCGCGAACTCCCGGGAGTGCCTCGCATGGGGACGAATGGATCGACCATGCTCGAGCCGTTACGGCAGGGCCTTCCGCCGCTTGATCCATCAGCCGTCTCCAATGCCGCCTCCTGCGCACTGCCCGCCCGCTACGAAGCGGTGCGTGAGGCTCGGAAGTTCACGCGCCGCACTCTGGATCAGTGGGAACTGGGCGATCGCTTCGACGATGTGTGCCTCGTGGTCTCGGAGTTGGTGACCAACGCGCTGCGGCATGCTCTGCCGGCGAGTGCGCAGCGGGTGCACGACCAGGCACCGCCGGTGCGACTGCATCTGATGAAGTGGACCGAGCGGCTGGTGTGTGCGGTGCGCGATCCCAGCCACGACAGCCCGGTCGCGCGCGATTCCGACGACTTTTCGGCGGAGTCGGGGCGGGGTCTGTTCCTTGTGGACTCCTTCAGCGACAGCTGGGGGTGGCATCCGCTGGCCGGGGCGCTCAACGGGAAGGTGGTGTGGGCGCTGTTTCGGCTTCCGGCTCCGCAGGGGGGCTCGGGGGCGGCGGAATGATGTGTCGCGGCGTGTGCTGACGTCGTGGTTCTACGCGCGTCGCATGGATTGCTTCGTGCGGATATGCACGATTGGCCCACGGTCGACTGCCTCAGCCCGCTACCAGGTGGTCGAACTCGCCGTCCTTGATGCCCAGGAGCATCGCCTCGATCTCGGCGCGGGTGTAGACGAGGGCCGGGCCGTCCGGGAAGCGCGAGTTGCGCACGGCGACATCACCGCCGGGGAGCCTCGCGAACTCCACGCAGGAGCCCTGCGAGTTGCTGTGCCTGCTCTTCTGCCAGGCCACCCCGTTCAGATCCGTGGCTGCCATGCCGTTGTACACGTCGTGGTCCACAGGTCGCTCCCCGGTGGTGTTCAGTGGTGTGCGTCCGGATCATAGCTCTGTTCACGTGCAACTGCATGAGCAGATGCACGTGCACGGGGGGTGTTCCTGTGGTTACTCCTGTGACGTACGCGGGGCTGAATGCGTTCCGGCGTTTCCATCGCATGCCCCGGGGATCGCGTCGCAGTCGGGATCGGTCCCTCGTGCACTAGGAAGAGACGCGTTCTGGGGCGTTGGTGTTCCAGTGCCGGTCACGGCAATTCAGCCCGCGGGGGTCAGCGGGTGGCGTACGGGAGCAGGGCCATTTCCCTTGCGTTCTTGATGGCTTTTGCCAGGTCTCGTTGCTGTTGGACCGTTACTCGGGCGACCCGGCGGCTGCGGATCTTGCCTCGGTCGGAGAGGAAGCGGCGGAGGAGGTCGGTGTCCTTGTAGTCGATGTAGGTGATGCCGGCCTGGTCCAGGGGGTTGGGGCGGGACTTCACGGGCTTGCGTTCGGGCTTGCGGGGCATGGGGGTCAGACCTCCAGGAGGGTGTCGAAGGCGGGTGGGAGCTGCTTCCAGGCGGTGCGGCCGGCGGCGTACTCGGCGTCGGTCAGGAGGCAGGATTCGAGGAGTTGCTCGAGGCCGTCGCGGTCGAGGGCGGGTGAGGTGAAGACCAGGTGCTGGCAGCAGTCGCCGTGCTCGGGGTGCCAGTCCAGGGCGGCGGCGGCCCGGCGTACCGGCGGGACCATGTCCCAGGCCGCGTCGGGGAGTGAGGCGAGCCAAGGGCCCGCGCTCTCCACGCACAGGGCGCCGCCCGCCGCGTCCCAGTGCAGTAGCACGTCGGGCTTGTCGGCGAGCCAGAACCGGCCACGGCTGCGGGCCGCCGCGCAGGTCAGGTCCTCCAGGGCCGCGTACAGCCGCTCCGGATGGAAAGGGCGGCGGCGATGCCAGACGAGGGTGGAGACGCCGTGCGCGTCGGCCTCGGCGGGGAGCAGGGCGCACGCCGGGTGCTGGGCGGCGTCGGCCGCCTCCACGTCGAAGCCGGCCAGGGCCGCCTGGGCGAGGGAGGACAGGGGGCGTCGGCGCGGGGCGGGCACGGTCAGATCGTCGATCGGGACCTGCCGGGCCGTCGGGTGGAGTTGGGCGAGAAGCTCGCGGTCCTCGTCGTCGGCCTCCGGCGAGGCGGCGACGGCGAGGACGGGGGCGTACTCCAACTGGCGTGCGAAGGTGTCGGCGACCGTGCGCTGATCGGTCGCCGCCGCCGCGAGGCCGCGCTCGGCCAGGTCGTCGCCGTTGCCCAGATACGGCAGGACCAGCGCCGGGTCGACCGCGGTGAGCACGCCGGTGACTGTGAGGCCGCCTGCTGTGACCACCTCGGCCATGGCCTTCGGTTCGACCGAGTCCCACAGTTCGACGATCGCCATACGGGTGCCGCCGGCGTCCCGGATGCGCAGAAGTTCCGGCACCAGGTCCTCACGCAGGGCGCAGCAGGCGCAGTCGTTGACGAGCGGCGCCTCGCCGGCGCTGACGATGCCGGTGGCGTCGCGGATCGTCCGTACGACCGTGCCGGCGGCGGCCGTGGCCAGGTCGTGGTGGAGGACGACGCTGTCGGGGACGTCGGCGAGCAGCCGTGCCACGGCCTCTTTGCGGGCGTCGGCGTGCAGGCCGCCGACGATCACTACGGAGAGTTCGGGCACCGGGTCAGCCCTGCTTCCCGTAGCGGCGCTCGAAGCGCTCGACCCGGCCGGCCGTGTCCATGACGCGGGCCGTGCCCGTGTAGAAGGGGTGGCTGACGTTCGAGATCTCGACGTCGACGACGGGGTAGGTGGCGCCGTCCTCCCACTCGATCGTTTTCTCACTGGTCATCGTCGAGCGGGTGAGGAAGGCGTGGTTCGCGGCGCGGTCGCGGAAGACGACGGGGCCGTAGGACGGGTGGATTCCGTTGCGCATGGCGGTGCTCAGCGCTCCTCTCGGAAGTCGACGTGGCGGCCGGCGACCGGGTCGTACTTGCGCAGGGTCATGCGGTCGGGGTCGTTGCGGCGGTTCTTGCGGGTCACATAGGTGAAGCCGGTTCCGGCGGTGGACCGGAGCTTGATGACCGGGCGGAGTTCGTTGCGTGCCATGCTGCTATCTTACTGAAAATGAATTCCATTAACAGTAGCGAGCGAGGAGAGGTGCGTCACCCGTGTCCGCCCACTGCATGCTGACCGGCGCCCGGCCCGGCTTCGGCAACACGATTTCCCACTCCCATCGGCGGACCTCCCGCCGCTTCGACCCCAACATCCAGACCAAGCGCTACTGGCTGCCCGGCGAGGGCCGGTATGTGCGGCTGCGGCTGAGCGCCAAGGGGATCAAGACGGTTGACGTCATCGGCGTTGAGGCGGCCGTCGCCCGGATCCGCGCCCGGGGAGTGAAGGTCTGATGGCCAAGAAGAGCAAGATCGCGAAGAACCGGCAGCGGCAGGAGGTCGTCGAGCGGTACGCCGCCCGGCGGGCCGAGCTGAAGGAGATCATCCGTCGCCCCTCGTCCACGGATGCCGAACGGCTCGCCGCCCGGCGGGAGCTGAGCGGGCAGCCGCGGAACGCGAGCGCCACGCGCGTACGCAACCGCGACCAGGTGGACGGGCGGCCGCGCGGCTACTTCCGTGCCTTCGGGCTGTCCCGGGTGAGTCTGCGGGAGCAGGCGCATGCCGGGTATCTGCCGGGAGTGCGCAAGGCGTCCTGGTAGGTCCGGCACGTTCCGGCGCTTTGGACCGGACTCCCTGGTAACTTGCAGCGGTCGTTTCGGCCACATGGCCGACACGGCCGTATGCCGACCGCTACAGCTTGGGAGCTTCCAGTGACCTCGGCGACTTTCTCGCGTACGCGCACGATGTCCGGCCGGCGGGTGCGGGCCGCGGCCGTGGCCGCCGCCCTGGCCGGCGCGCTTGCCCTGACCGGGTGCAGCGGCGACGGCGGCTCCGACGCCAAGGACGGCTCCTCGGCCGACCCCTCCGCGACCTCCAGCGCCGACACGGGCGGCGGTACGGGAGGCGGATCGGCGTCCGCCTCCGGTGAACTGGAGGGCAGCTGGCTCGCCACGACCGACGGCAAGGCCGTCGCGCTCGTCGTCACGGGCAAGCAGGCCGGGCTCTTCGCCACGGGCGGGACCGTGTGCAGCGGGACCGCCGGCGAGGAGGGCGGGATGAAGATGATCCGGCTGAAGTGCACCGACGGCAGCAAGGGCCGGGCGACCGGGATGGTCGACTCCGTCGACAAGTCGCGGCTGAAGGTGACCTGGGAGGGCGGCCTCGGCGCCGAGACGTACACCAGGGCGGAGGGCGGGAAGCTGCCGACGGGGCTGCCTACGGCCGGTCTGGGATCGTGATGTTTCATCGGTGACGTCCGCCCGATCGGTGCGGTGAGCCGCTGAGGATCCATGCGGCGGTCACCGATGATCGGTGCGGAGATCGCCGCCCGCTCACCGACGTCACTCACTCCCAGAGGACCCATGCGCGCCACTTCCCTCACCGTCGCCGCCCTCGCCGCGGCCCTCCTCCTGACCGCCTGCGACGACGGCGGGGACGGGGACGGCAAGAGCCGGGACAGCAAGGCCGGTTCCGCCTGTGTCGGCGAGCTGGCGGTGCAGTTCGGGCCCGCCAACGCCGCCCCCGCTGCCGGTGACACCGGCAACGTCCCCGTCACGGTCACCAACCGCGGCGGCGGCGAGTGCGTCCTGGACGGGCTGCCTGCCGTCGAGTTCGAGGCGGGTGGCACGACGACCTCCGTCGCGGCGGACGAGGGTGCCGGGGCCGCCGCGTCGACGAAAACGACGCTCGTGAAGGAGGCCTCCACCTCCTTCACCCTCACCTATGTCCGGGGTGACGAAGGCGGCAGCAAGAGCCTCGGCGTGGAGACGGTCAAGGTCCGGCTGCCCGGGTCCACCGAGACGCGGAGCTTCAAGTGGTCGTACGGCGACGTCGCGCTGAAGAGCGACGGGAAGGCACCGGACGCCTCGGTGAGCGGGTTCCAGCAGACCGGCGACTGACGCCCGGTCCGGCGGTTCAGCCGAGCGGCCGGCGGGGAGCCACCTGTGCCCTTTCGGCCGCCCCCGACCCCTCCACCCAGCCCGCCTCGTCGCTGACGCCGCGCAGGCGGGTCGTGGTCGTCTCCGGGAACATGCGGTCCAGGCGGTCGGTGACCGCCACTTCGCGGGTGGCGAGCACCGGGAGCAGGTCCTGGGTCACCTGCGTCTGTGCCGCCTCCGCCAGGCGGGTGCCGATGCGGTGGGCATAGGCCGCCAGGAACGACTGGCGGAAGGTCTTGGTCCGCTTGCGGCCGCCCGCCCGCTGGGCCGCCTCCGCCTTCGTCATCGCCGTCTGGGCCTGTACGAGGAGCGAGGTGTAGAGCAGCTCGACCACCTCCAGGTCGGCCTCGAAACCGACGACCGTGGAGAAGGCGAAGGGTTCGTTCCACACGGCACGGCAGTGGTTGGCGGTCGCCACCGCGTCCAGCAGGACCGCCTTCGCCTGTTCGTACGGCGGTTCCACACCGATCCGGCAGGCGCCGGGGGCGTCCTTCGCACCCTGCGTGCGGGTCGAAAGCAGTGCCTCGTCGATGCTGTACCGGGCCATCAGTTCCTGCGCCTTGGCGCTGAGCGCCTCCGCCTCCTCCGGAAACCCGGTCGCTTCCGCCTTCGCGAGCAGCGCACGGATACGGGTGAGCATGCGGGACTCGGATCCGGGGCGCCGGGCGGTCGGTCCGGTCGGCTCGGCCGGTTCGTCGAGGGGCTCCAGCGCGGGCAGGCGCAGCAGGAGGCGGTACAGCTCCAGGACGGCGGTCGCGTGCGAGAAGCGGTCCGTGCGGGGCGGCGCCTCGGAGGGCAGGTCGTCGATCTGGGCGTTCCAGCGGGGGCCGCGGGGGCGGTCGTACGGCTGCTGCGCGTGGATCAGCGCCGAGAGCAGCCGTACGTGTACGTCCTCCAGCTCGCGCCGCACGAGCCGTACGACATCGGCGGGCTGCCAGCCGCGTCGCCAGGCGGCCGCGACGAACTCCTGGCCGCGTTCGGCGAGTTCGTCGTCCGCGGTGGGGTCGGCGGCGAGGAGGGAGGCGCCGGTGTCGAGGGCGGTGTCGGTGTCGGCGTAGAGGGCGTGCCCGAAGGCCCGGTCGACGGGGCCGGGCGTTCCGCTCGAACTGTTCGTACTGCTCACCCGGCGATGGTGCCACGGGGCGGGCGCCGCGCCCGAGGGGCCGCCGTGGAAGGACCGCAGCCCCTGCCGGTTGATGTCAACCACCGGTTGACACTCCTGGACTGTCAACCTACGGTTGACACATGTCGACGAACCCGACCATCACGTCATCCGTACGTCTCGACGAACTCATCGCGGCCATCAAGAAGGTCCACCACGAACCCCTCGACCAGCTCCAGGACGCGGTGATCGCCGGCGATCACCTCGGCGAAGTGGCCGACCACCTCATCGGCCACTTCGTGGACCAGGCCCGGCGATCGGGCGCCTCCTGGACCGACATCGGCAAGAGCATGGGCGTCACCCGGCAGGCCGCGCAGAAGCGGTTCGTGCCGAAGGAGTCGATCGACCTCGACCCCCAGCAGGGCTTCGGCCGCTACACGCCGCGTGCCAGGGGCGCGGTGGTGGCCGCCCACAACGAGTCCATCGCGGCCCGCAATTCCGAGGGCCGGCCGGAGCACCTGGTCCTCGGCCTGCTGGCCGACCCCGACGGCCTGGCAGCGAAGGCGATCACGGCGCATGGCGTGCTCCTGGACTCCGTACGCCAGGCCGCCACCGCGGCGCTGCCGCCCGCCGTCGACGAGGTGCCCGAACTCGTCCCCTACGGCTCGGACGCCAAGAAGGTGCTGGAGCTGACCTTCCGTGAAGCTCTGCGCCTCGGCCACAACTACATCGGCACCGAGCACATGCTGCTGGCCCTGCTGGAGTTCGAGAACGGCAACGGCGTCCTGTCCGGCCTCGGCCTGACCAAGCAGGCCGTGGAGGACTACGTCGTCGAGCTGCTCTCGCAGTTCCTGCAGAGCGGTGAGCAGACGACCAAGGAGTCGCGCGAACAGGGCGAGGCGGGCGAGGCGCAGGGCTGAGGCCGTTGTCAGACCCGGGTGCCACACTCGCAGCATGACCGACCGCTGGGCGCTCGCTCCGGCCGAGGACGGTGGCGTGGAGGTCGCCCCCCTCGGTCCGGACGGGCTGCCCGCGGGGCCGGTGCGCCGGGAGGCGGACCTCGCACAGGCCGTGCGGGGACGGCCCGATGTCGCGCGGTGGGTGTGGCGGTCCACCGCGGAGTTGTATCCGCGCCTGCTCGCCACGGGGGTGCGAGTGGAGCGGTGCTACGACATCGAGGACGCCGAGACCCTTCTGCTGGGTCACGAGGGGCGGTCGGGGGAACCGAGATCGGCCGCCGCGGCCCTCGCCCGGCTGCGCGGGCGCCCCGTGCCGCCCGATCCGCCCCAGCGGGCCGCCGAACGCGGCTCGCAGTCCTCGCTCTTCGAGCCGCAGGCGGTCCATGTGCCGCTCGCCGACCTCGTCGAGGTCTACGCCGACCAGCAGCGCCGGCACGACAAGGCCGGGCATCCGGAGCGGATGCGGCTGCTGACCGCGGCCGAGTCGGCGGGGATGCTGGTCGCCGCCGAGATGAACCGGGCCGGGCTGCCATGGAGCGCCGAGGTGCACCGCCGGGTGCTGCACGAGCTGCTCGGTGAGCGGTATGCCGGGGGCGGGGAGCCGCGGCGGCTGGCCGAGCTGGCCGACGAGGTGTCCGCGGCCTTCGGTCGCCGGGTGCGGCCCGATCTGCCCGCGGACGTCATCAAGGCCTTCGCGCAGGCCGGGATCAAGATCAGATCGACCCGTCGCTGGGAGATCGAGTCCCTCGACCATCCGGCGGTGAAGCCGCTCGTCGAGTACAAGAAGCTGTACCGGATCTGGGTGGCCCACGGCTGGTCCTGGCTGCAGGACTGGGTGCGCGACGGGCGGTTCAGACCGGAGTTCCTCGCGGGCGGGACGGTGACCGGACGGTGGGTGACCAACGGCGGGGGCGCGCTGCAGATCCCCAAGGTCATCCGGCGTGCCGTGGTCGCCGACCCGGGCTGGCGGCTCGTCGTGGCGGACGCCGACCAGATGGAACCGCGTGTGCTCGCCGCGATCTCCCGTGACCCCGGGCTGATGGAGGTGGCCGGACGGGAGACCGACCTCTACCAGTCGGTGTCGGACCGCGCCTTCTCCGGCGACCGCGCACAGGCCAAGCTCGCCGTGCTGGGTGCCGTCTACGGCCAGACCTCCGGTGACGGGCTCAAGAACCTCGCCGCGCTCAGACGCCGTTTCCCCAAGGCGGTGGCCTACGTCGACGACGCGGCGCGGGCCGGTGAGGAGGGGCGGCTCGTGCGGACCTGGCTGGGGCGGACGTGTCCGCCGGCGGCCGGGGCGACGGACGACGCCGCCGAGGAGGCGGGCATTCCGGTGCCGGACGCGCAGGACGAGCCCGCCGAGGGCGCCGGGCCACAGGAGTGGGGGCGGGGCTACGCCTCCACCAACGCCCGCGCCCGGGGCCGCTTCGCCCGCAACTTCGTCGTCCAGGGCAGCGCCGCCGACTGGACCCTGCTGCTGCTCGCGGCGCTGCGGCGGGCCTGCGCGGACATGGCGGCGGAACTGGTCTTCTTCCAGCACGACGAGGTGATCGTGCACTGTCCCGAGGAGGAGGCCGAGACGGTCGTGACGGCGATCCGTGAGGCGGCGGAGCTGGCGGGGCGGCTGACGTTCGGGGAGACTCCGGTGCGGTTTCCGTTCACCACGGCGGTGGTGGAGTGTTACGCGGATGCGAAGTGATCACCCGGTGTGGTCCAGCAGGAGGTGGAGCTCCTCGACGACCGCCTTCTCGTCGGTGCCGTCCAGCAGGTCGAGAGCGGTGCGCCACTCGGCGTGCGCGGCCTGGACACGGCTCAGTTCCCGCAGCAGCAGGCCGTACTGGTGCCGGGCCAGGCCGCCCATGTAGCGGTCGGCTCGGGCGTCGGCTCGGGTGAGGAGTTCTGCGCAGGCGTGGGTGGCGCGGTCGGTGTGGCCGAGGAGACGCAGGGCGCGGACCAGACCCAGGCGGGTCTGGGACTCGCCGTGCCAGTCGCCGTGGCCGCCGAGGATGCGCAGGCTCTCCTCGAAGTGCGCGGCGGCTGCCGCCGGTTCGCCGAGGGTGAGGTGGGCGTAGCCGATGTTGCAGCGGGCCGAGTGCTGCACGATGACGTTGCCGATCTCGTCGCCGATCGCGAGTGAGCGGCGGTGCTGCTCGATGGCCGCCCGGGGATCGGTGTGCTCGTACAGGTTCCCGAGGTGGCTGTAGGTCACCGCTTCGCCGTGCGGGTCGTTCAACTGCCTTGAGTACTCCAGGCTCTGGCGCAGCGCCTCCCCCGACTCGTCGTAGCGGCCGAGCCCTTCGAGCAGCAGGCCGCGGTTGTTGAGGCAGCGACGCATCCAGGAAACGACGTCGAGACGCCGCCAGATCGTCAGTGCGCGGTCGTTGAGGTGCAGCGCCTCGGTGTGGCGGCCGGTCAGGAAGTGCAGACCGGCGAGGTCGCCCAGGGCGTATGCCTCGGCCGCGTCGTCTCCGAGCCGCGTCGCCAGGCGGAGTGCGGTCCGGCCAAGGAGCTCCATTTCGGCTACGTGGCCGCTGCGTTGGAGGTAGGGGAAGAGAAGGCGGATGAGGGTCAGGAGGGGGGCGGTGGTCGTGGTTGTGGGGGAGGTCGTGGTCGTGCTCCTCCGGGGGTTGGCGCCGTCGTCACCGCCGTACTGTTCCACCAGCGCGACGATGTTCTCCAGTTCCGAGTCGCCCCAGGCGAAGGCGGCTTCGGGGCTGGCGAAGGGGGGCACCGTGGCGGCGGTCGTCGTGTGCTCCGGCGGTTGGGTCGGGGTCGGGCGACGGCGGTCGTCCTGGTCGAGACCGGGTTCGACGATGGCGGTGAGGGTGCGTTCGGCTACGGCGGCGTACCAGCGCAGGGCGGTCTCGGTGACGTCGGCTTCGCCCTCGGCGTCGGCGCCGGCGAGCTCGCGGGCGAAGTCGCGTACTAGGTCGTGGGGGGCGTAGCGGCCGTACGCCGTCTCCTCCAGGAGGGCCACGTCCACGAGTCGGTCGAGTGCGGCTTCGGCGCGGCGTTCGTCGGTGCCGGTCAGACGGGCCAGCAGGGGTGCGCCGTACGCGGGCAGGTCGAGGGCGCCGATGCGGCGCAGGGCGAGGGCCGCGTCCCGGTCCGCCTCGCGATCGGATGCGGCGAGGGCGTCGTGTGCGACGGCGAGGGAGCGGCGGACGCTCAGGTCGTCGTACTCCAGGTGGTGCAACCGGCTCTCGGCTGCGGCCAGTTGCCCGGCCAGCATGTCCGGGGTGAGCGCACTACGGGCGGCGAGCCGGCGGCGACGACACGGAGGGCCAGGGGGAGGCCGCCGGTCAGGGCGATCAGGGGGTGGGTGGGGGGTGTGGGGGCCTCGGTGGCGGGGGCTAGGCCCTCGACGGTGGGGGCTGCGGCTTCGCCGCCAGGTGTGCGGGCATAGGTGGCGGGTGCGGGGCCGTGGCTGGTGGGGGTTTGCACGTCGCGTCCGGGCGAGCTGCCGTCACCAGCGGGCTCTTGACCGTCGCCGACCGACCGGCCTGGCGCGCGGCGCTCGGCGGCAGGCGGCTGTGCCTCGACGGCATCGGTCTGGTCGCTGGTGTCGAGGGTCCCCCGCCCAACGGTGCGGTCGTGCTCGGTGCTGGCATCGCGGCCGTCGTTGGCCTGGCGGAGGCCGCCGTCGTCGCCGTAGAAGCCGTCGCGCCCCGAAGCCGCGCGCAGGAGCGCCGCGCTCTCCTCGGCTGTGAGGGGTGTCAGCGGGAAGCGGCGGACGCCGTCCAGGGCCGTCAGCGGGGAGCGGCTGGTGACGATCACCGCGCAGCCGGGGCCGGCCGGGAGCAGCGGGCGTACCTGGGCGGCGTTCGCGGCGTCGTCCAGGAGCATGAGGGTGCGGGTGGGGGCGAGCAGCGAGCGCAGCAGCGCGGCTGCCGCGTCCGGGTGTTCGGGAATGGAGCGGGGGTCGGCGCCGAGGTCGCGAAGGAGTGCGGTGAGGGCTTGACCGGGGGCGAGCGGGGGCATGCCGGGGGTGGCACCGTGCAGGTTGACGTAGAGCTGACCATCGGGGAAACGATTCGCCAGCCCATGTGCGGCCTGCAGCGCGAGGGCGCTCTTGCCGACGCCGGGCATTCCGCTGAGGACGGCGACGGTGGGCGTGGGGGTTGGTGCAGTCGTGGGGGCCAGGGTGCGACGCAGGTCGGTGAGTACGGCCGTACGACCGGTGAAGTGGGCTGGGGGCGGCGGGAGTTGGGCGGGGCGGGGTGGTCGAGGCGGGTCGGCCGGAGTGTCCCCCTCAGGGAGGGCATCGGCTTGCCCAGGCCGCCGGGCGGCGTCGTCATCGCGCGTAGCGTCAGGGCTCGCGGCACCGTGGGGCACGTCGCCGGCGTGGGCAACGGGAGAGCCGACCGCACCGCGCGCCACGCCGCCACCCCCACGCTCCGAAGCCGCACGCACCAACCCCGCGCGTCCCCCCTCCGAACCCGCGCGCAACACCTCCACATGCGCCTCCCGAACCGCCACCCCCGGCTCCACCCCCAACTCCTCGATCAGACGCGTGCGCAGATCACGATGGACGGCCAGGGCCTCCGCCCGTCGGCCCGTGCGGTGGAGGGCGAGCATCAGGTGGCGGTGGAAGGACTCCCGTAGCGGATGCTCGGCGGCCAGGGCCGCAAGCTCGGGCACCAGGGCGTCGACGCGCGGCCCGGCAACGCTCAACTCGGCGTCGTAGCGCCACTCCAGGAGCAGGAGCCGCGCCTCCGCCAGGCGCTGGACGAGTGCGTATCCGCCCACCTCGGCGGGCAGGCCGGCCAGGGGCGTGCCGCGCCACAGTGCGAGCGCCGCCGTGGTCTCGCGCAGCGTGCGCTCCCAGTCCCGGCCGGCATGGGCGACGCGGGCCGCGGCGACGCCGGCCACGAAGACGTCGACGTCCAGTTCGCCCTCGTCGACGCGCAGGACATAGCCGGGCGGCACCGCCCGCAGCCGCTCGGGGTCGTCGAGAAGTCGCCGTAGCCGGGTGACGTGGTTGTGCAGCGAGGCCCGCGCCGACGGGGGTGGCGCCCCGCCCCACAGCACGTCCGTCAGCGACTCGACGGAGACGACCCGGCCGCCTTCGAGCAGCAGCGTGGCGAGCAGGGCCCGCACCTTGGGGCTTCGGATGGTCTGGACGGCACGGTCGGACACGCTCGCCGCGGCGTCGCCGGTGCTCCGGCCGGCGCAGGCCCCGGAGGAGCCGTCGTCCGTCCCGGCCTCGAACACCACCGCCGGCCCCAGCAGTCCGAACCGCAGCCCGTACCGCTTCACGCCGCCACTGCCTTCCCACGCGACGGGCCCGCGCCCTTGTGTGACCTGTGTGCAACCCCTGCACAGCCCATGTACGACGGTTTCCCGCCACACCCTTCACGACGCTCCTCGGCCAGGAACCGTTCCGCCCTGGCCGCCTCCCGTCACCGTCCGTCGACTTCGCGCCAACCGAACGACGCCGAAACGGAGCATCGTTGGCCACATGTTAGCGATCCGTTGGTGTGGCCTGATGTGATCACTTCATCGGATCTGGCCCGACGGTGCGCGCGTACGACGCGTAACTCGGGGGAGTGTCGCCGCCGCGGCCGGATTCGGGGACGTATGCGGGTCCCGGTCGGCGGAGGTGAACGACCGGGGCCCGCGTCCCCATCCCCGCTCCGGCCCGGCCCGCTCGCGGCTGCGTCGCCCCTCCCTCGAGGTTGGCCCTCAGATGACCGGCGGCCGCCCCAGCCGGCAGAGCCGCCACACCGTGTGCCATCGCATGGGCCGCCGCTCACCGGCCGGTTCCCGTACGCCCTCCAGGAAGCCGCCGAACCAGGCGCGCAGGCCGGCGGGGGACGATCGGTTGCGTACGAGGGTGAGGAGCACCCACAGCCCGAGATGCACGGGCATCAGCGCGAGCGGCAGTCGGCGGCGGGTCAGCCAGACCCGGTTGCGGGCGTTCACCCGGTAGTAGATGGCGTGCCGGGCGGGTGAGGTCTTCGGGTGCTGGAGGAGGAGTTCGGGCGCGTAGAGAATGCGCCAGCCCGCGTCGACGGCCCGCCAGGCCAGGTCGGTCTCCTCATGGGCGAAGAAGAACTCGGCGGGCCAGTCCCCCGTCTCGGCCAGCATCGCCATGCGCAGCGCGTGTCCGCCGCCGAGGAACCCCGTGACGTACCCGCCCCGCAGCGGATCCGACTTGCCGATCCTGGGCACGTGCCGCTGCTGTGTCTCGCCGTGCTCGTCGGCGATGCGGAAGCCGACGATGCCGAGCCGGCCGTCGGCGGCGTACAGGTCCCGCACCCGCCGCAGCACGTCGGCGTCGACGAGGAGTCCGTCGTCGTCCAGCTCCACCACGACGTCGACGTCCCCGAAGTCGCGCAGTCGGGCGAGGGCCGCGTTCCGTCCGCCCGGGCAGCCGAGGTTCTCGTCGAGCTCGATGGGCGTGACCTCGCCGGGCAGCCCCAGCCGTTCGGCGAACTCGGGCAGCGGGCAGCCGTTGCCGACGACGACGATCCGCTCGGGGGCGAGGTCCTGCTTGGCCACGGACTCGAGCAGCGCGTCGACCTCGGCGGGGCGGTTCCCCATGGTCACCACGGCGACAGCGATCCTCGGTTCCGTCATACCTGCCCTCACCTGGTCCCGGCTGCGACTACCGCCGAGATGCTAGTGGTTCACGGTAAAGACGTCTCAAGTTCGCCTTCTCACAGGGCGATCGGCAGGCTACTTACGACGGTTCCGACTGTTACGACATCTCCCTGCGCCGCACGAACGTCAGCGAGAGGGACGGCGACCGGCGGGTTCGGGCCCCGGGGCGAGGACCGGTTCAGACCCGCAGCGGGTTGGAGCGCGTGGCCGCCATCAGATACCAGGCGGTCGCTCCCACGTGCCGATACGGGTAGTACCCGAACCCGAACCCCGTGTCGAGTGGGCTGCTGGCGGACACGACCCCCGCCCGCTCGGGAAGCGCCCGCCCGCCGACACTCTGACCCGCGCCCAGCAGTTCCTGGGCCCGCTCGATGGAGTCGAGCAGCCGCCGCGCACGCGGCTCGTCACCGCGCCGGCGCCGTTCCCGCAGCGCGAGCGCGAGGTGAGCGGTCCCCTCGAACCAGACGCCGTTGCGGTCGGGCTTGGGCTGGGAGTCGGCGATCGGGGCGTCCTCGTCGGCGAGGAGACTGGCGGAACTGAAGGTGACACCGTCGTACGACTGCCCCGCCGGCACCGTGCTGTTGCGCCGCCAGGCGTGGTCCAGGACGGCCAGTTCGCTGGCGGCCCAGTCCAGCGACCGGGCGTGGGCACGGGAGTCGAGGGCGAGGTGGGTCCAGGTCTGGGTGTCCTCGGGGATCGGCGACTTGTTGACGGTCACCCCGTCGTTGGTGCCGGTGTAGAAGAAGCCGCCGTCCGGCTCCCACATCCTCATGACGAAAGCCTCGGCACGCGCCCGCCGCGCCAGCCAAGCCCTCTCCCCCGTGAGCCGGGCGAGCCGGCCGAAGAGGCAGAGGAGGTCGGTGTTGTGCTCGGTGGAGGTGAAAGGCAACTTCTCGTCGGCGCCGTTGACCCCGAACTTGTACCCCCCGAGCGGTTCATCGGTACGCCCGTTCCGTTCGATCCACTCCCCGATCCGCACGGCACCGCCCAGGAACCTGCGCTCCCCCGTCCGCCGCGCCAGCGCACTCAGCGCGATGCCGGCCCAGGCCATGTCCCCCACGGCCGTACCCGTGAACCCGAACTGCGTCCCGACGTTGGCGGACCCGTCCGCCCGCACGAACCCGTCCGGCTGCCGTGAGCCGTCGTAGAAGGTGTACGGCCCGACGTTGTACGCCTGCCGAAGCCGACCGTCGTCGTGCACCGGGTCGTGCCGCTGGGCGTACAGCAGCGCATCCCCGAGCAGGACTGCGCGGTCCCGCCCGTCCGCGGTGCGGGTGGCGAGGAGGGCGAGGATCGCGAGGGCGTTGTCGTAGGTGAAGGCGGTACTGAACAGACCGGCTTCATCGCTGTAGCTCTGGGCGAGACGGATGGGGCCGTGATCAGGGTAGGCGTCCATGGTGGCGGCGAGGAAGGTGAGTCCCCGCCGCCGAGGGGACGCGGAGGGCACGGCGTGGGCGGCGCCGACACCGGTCCCCGCGAGGGCCGCGACGCCGAGGCCCAGCCCGGTACCCATGAGCGCGCGGCGGCTGAAGGCCGGTCCCTGCGTGCCCTTCGTGCGGTTCATGTCGTGCATGTGGTTCATGCCGTTCATGCCGTTCATGGGTCTCCCCAGCCTCTGAGAGCGCTCTCACCCGATGCGCGCGCTCATTCTGCTGGTGTGCGTGAGGCGGGTCAATGTCCGTGACCTTTCCAGCAGTTGACGATAGAGAGCCCAGCGCCCAGATCCCCGAGCCCCAGAGCCCCGGTCGGCCGGGAACCTCGTGGCTCGAGACAGCGTTAATGACCGTACAGACCCTGCTCCTCGGATGATTCAGGGCCTCAGAATGGTGCGATGAACCATCGCTTCGTCGGAATCCCGGAGTTGACGGGCGTTCCCCGTGGTGTGTGGACGGACGGCGCCGCTCGCCGAGGTTGAGCACTACGCGATCCGGCCCACAATCCTCACGACGTCCTTGGACTGGGTGGGCCCTGTAGACCCGCCATCTGTCTCGAGCGAGGTTCGGGACTGCTACCACTCGTTGCTGCTGCTGCAATCCAGAGCACCTGAGAACCAGGCCGATGAAGATCGTCGTTGTGTCTTGCGCTCTCGTCCTCGTTCGTTCATCGACCACCCGGAGTGGGTCGAGGCGATCTGGTAGGGCGGCAGTCGACTCTCGGCACGGTGCACGGCCCCCGACCCGCGACGGGTTCGGGGGCCGTGACCGTTCATGCCCCCAGTACCTGGCGCTGCAGGGAGGCGGGAGAGTGCCGTGCGGGCTCGGCACGGTGGCCCAGGCCCATTCGGTGGGCCAGGACGGCTGCCTGGACCCGGTTGGTGGTGCCGAGCTTGGCGTAGATGTTGCTGATGTGCTCCTTCACCGTCGCGCGGCTCAGCCGCAGTTCCCGGCTCATCTCGATGTTGGACATCCCCTGGACCAGCAAAGCCAGGACGCCGCGCTCCCGGGTGGTCAGAGTCGCGGCCCGGCTGCGGACCTCCGCCGGCAGGGTCGTGGCCGACAGGTTCGCCAGGAGATCGCGGAAGGCGGCGGGCGGCAGGACGCTGCTGCCCGCGCACAGCACACGCAGGGCGTGTGCCAGGTTCTGCTGACTGGTGTCGGGCCTCAGCAGCCCGTCCGCGCCCGCAAGCAGGGCGTCCGCCGCGAACCGCTCGTCCGCGGCCCGGGTCAGCAGGGCCACCCGGGGCCGCGGTCCCGTGCGGCGCAGCGCCGCGAGGCAGGCGAGGGCCTCCTCCCGCGACGGCTCGTCACCGAGCAGGACCACGTTCGGGCGATGTTTCTCGACACTCTCCACGACGGCGTCCCGACGGCAGGTGTCGCGGACGTCGATGTCGTCGTGGTCCTCCAGAAGGCGGCGCAGGCCGGAACGGATCAGGTCTTCGTCATGCGCGACGATCACGCGTATCACAGTGTTACCCCCATGTGCGGACCACCTGGTCAGGTGTGGTCCGCCGACGATCCTCGACACTCAGGTTCCGGGCGTCAACTCCTGGGCCGGGCACGCATCCCTCAGATGCCCGTCGCCGTCTCCTCGGCGACCCGCTGGAGCAGAAGGCGGGTGGAGGACTCGCCCGCCGTGCCCGCGAGGTAGTCGGCCACGATACGGCGTGCCTCGGCCTTGTCTGCCTGGGGTATCGCCTCCGGGAGCGCGAAATCGGGGTCGGTGCGCCGGAGGTGCTCCACGACGCCGTAGTACTCCTCCCGCAGCAGGGACCAGATGACCGCGTCGTGGTGGCAGCCGTCGAGGTAGTAGTACTCGCGCAGGATGCCTTCGAGGACGAAGCCCGCCCGCGTTGCCAGCCGCAGCACGTTCTTGTTGTACATCGCGGTGGTGAACTGGACCCGGTGGGCGCCGCGCGCGTGGAAGAGGTGGTCGAGCAGCAGGTCGAACGCCTCCGCGCCGTACCCCTGGCTCCACAGCTCGGGGTCGCCGATGGCGCCGCCGATGACGTATCCGGCGACCGGTCCGTGCGGTCGGTAGTGGACGGCGCCGACCGTCCTGCCGTTCCGGTCGCGGACGGAGAACTGCCGCAGGCCTCCGCTGTGGTCGAGGCGGCGGAAGTCTTCGGCCGAGACGGCCTCGCCCTCGGTCGCGGTCATGACGGCGACCACCGAGTCGGGGCCGAACCACTGGGCCATGAGTTCGTAGTCGTCCTGCGAGGGCCGTTCGAGCCGGACGAATTTGCCCTTCATCACTGTCCTCTCGGGGTTGCGGACGCTGTCGGTCGACGAGCGCCCGGACGGCGGTGCCGGGGTGTCATGCGGTGCCCGTGGCCGCCGGTGCGCGATGTGCCGCCAGGGACGACACCCGAGCGGTGGCGACGTACTCCTCGATGCGGTCCACAGCAGCGACGGCCCCGCCGGTGGCGGCCACCTGCCGGCTCATACGCTCCAGACCGGTCCGGACTCGCTGGTCGTCCGCGACGCCGAGGACGGCCTCGCGCAGTGCGGCGGCGGTCAGGTCGGCGGGGTCGAGCCGTACGCCGAGGGCGAGTTCGGCGATCCGCTCGGCCACGGCCCGCTGCTCGCCCATCTGGGGCACGGCGACCATGGGGACGCGGTGGGCGACGGCCTCCATCACGCTGCCCATGCCGGCATGGGTGACGAAGGCGGAGGCGTGGGCGAGGACGTCGAGTTGGGGCACGCGCGCATGCATCTCGACGTGGGGCGGCAGGGCGCCGACGGCGTCGGCGGTGACGAGGCCGCCACCGGACAGCACGACCTGCCAGGGCAGGTCCGCCAGGGCGTCCGCGCACAGCCGGAAGAACTCCGGCTGCTCGCTGTAGGCGGTGCCGAGCGAGACCAGCAGCACGGGCCTGCCGTCGTCCTTCGGACGCCAGCCGCCCCGTGTCCGGGCGGCGCCCAGGCACGGTCCGACGAAGGCGAAGCTGTCGTCGAAGGTCTCCCCCCGGTACTGGAACTCCCGGGGCAGGAACACCAGGCGGAGCCCCTCGCCGTGCCGCAGGAACCGGCCCACGGGGACGCCCGGCAGTCCGTGCCGGCCCAGCAAGACGGGCAGTTCCCGGGCGAAGGCCATCATGTCGGGCGTGATCATCCGGTCGCCGAGGAACTCGGCCTCCAGGGAGAAGCGCCCGTTGGAGACGAATGAGGGCCACAGTTCGACACCGGGCAGCTCCCAGGTCGCGGCGAGCACCCGTCCGGCCCAGGCCAGGCCGTCGTAGACGACCAGGTCGACGCCCCGCCGTCCGCCGGGGCGCCTCTCGGCGGCGTGGAGGGCGAGTTCGGTCTCGTGCAGGAGTTCCATCGACGACAGGCCAAACTCGTCGTCGGGCGGCAGGATCTGCCCGTCACCGTCGGGAAAGCGGTACGGCAGCGGGCGGGCACCGGCGCGCGCGACAAGCTCGGCGTACTCCTCGGCCACGACGTAGTCCACGCGGTGGCCACGGGCAGTGAGCTCCTCGACCACGGCCAGTGTCGGGTTCACGTGGCCGTGCCCGGCGATGCTTACGAACAGCAGCTGCAACGGCATGCCCACCCCACCTTCTTGACAATCCATGACTGCAACTTACTGTACTTGACATGCTCTGTGTAGAAGACTCCCGAGGCGGGAACAGATGACGGTGACGCGGCGATACGAGGCGAGGTCCGGTCCCGGAGAGCCGCATCCGACCCCGGCGGCGGCGGTGAACAGGGTGCTGACACGGGCGTTCGCCGAACTCCCGGAGGCCGTACGGGCCGAGGCGCCGCTGTATGTGCTGTGCGGGGACTACAGCCGGTTCGCAGCCCACCGGTTCGCCGCCCGGTGCCATGACTCGCGACGACTGCGCCCGTCGGACTCGATCGCCCTGGAGGCCGCCGAGCTGATCCGCCCCTGCACCGAGGCCGCCGGCCACCGCGGCGCCTGCTATCTGATGGACGGGGACGCCGCCTGGGCCACGCTCGCCGCGGCCCTCGCGAGCGAGCCGGGGCCGGCCGTCGAGTGCCGGATCACCCTGATCGACGACACGCCGGCGCAGCCCGGCTGGCTGGTGTCCGCCGCCGTGCGGGGAGAGGCCGTATGACCGGGCAACGCGTGGTGATCAGCGGCATGGGACTCGTCACCCCGCTGGGTACCGGTGTCGGCACGTTCTGGTCGCGGCTGCAGGCAGGACACACCGCTCTGCGGCCCGCGCGGCGCTTCGCCTCCGCCGACTACGAGGGCGAACCGGTCGGTGAGGTCTCCGGACGGCCCGGCCCGGCCGACGGCCCCCGCAAACAGCACTTCACCCGGGTCGCCGTCGAGGAGGCCCTCGCCGCAGCCCGGCTCCCGGCCCTGCCCCCGGGCTCCCTGGTGCTCCTCGTCGGCCAGGCACGGGCACCGCTGTCCGGCCGGAACCCTCAACCCGACGGTGAGCAGGCGGAGTTCTTCGGTCCGCCCGACGAGTTCCTCAGTGCGCCCGTTGGATTCCTCGGTGCGCCGGACGGCAAGCGGCCGGCCGGCGCCCAGGTGCTCCATCTGTCGCACGCCTGTGCCTCCGCCGCCTTCGCGGTGAACCTCGCCCGGGCCGCGCTGAGGGCCGGTGCGGCTCCCGCGGCCCTGGTGGCGGGTGCCTCCGTGCTCAACCGCTACGAGTACGCCAGCATGCGGGTCGTGCGGGCCGTGGCGCGGAGTGCCGCCACGCCCTTCGACACCGGCCGGGCAGGCATCTCGCTCGGCGAGGGCGGCGCCGCCCTCCTGCTCGAGACGGCGTCCGCCGCACGCTCGCGGGGACTGCCCGCCGATCTGACGGTGGCAGGCGTCTGCTGCCGGGTGGCGGGCGACAAGCCGGCTGCCTCCTCCGCCGAGGTGGTCACCGACTGCCTACGCACCGCGCTGCGTGACGCCGGCGCCGACCGGCTGGACCACGTGCACGCCCACGCCACCGGAACGCCCCAGGGCGACGCGGCCGAACTACGGGCCATCGAGACCGTCGCCGCGGAACTGGACGCGCCGGCCGTGCCGGTCAGTTCGCACAAGGGCGCCATCGGCCATCTGCTGCATGCCTCCGCCGTACCGGCGATCGTGGCCGCGGCACTGGCCCTGCGCCACGGCACCGCCCCGCCCACCGCCGGACTGGTCCGGCCGGAGCCCACCGAACGCGTGCGGCTGCCGCTGCGCGCGGAGCCGCTGTCCGGCGCACGGCTGGCTGCCGTCAACAACTTCGGATTCGGCGGCAACAACGCGTCCGTGGTACTTCGGCGCACCTGACCACGAACACCGGCTGGACAGAGGGCCGTTCATCCGATCCCGGGCACACGGCCGCGGCCCTGCCCGCTCCCCACCGGGACGGTCAGGGCCGCGGTCGCCTGCGATGGGGACCTAGGGCCTGTCCGGCGGATCATGCCGGCGTCGCGGGGTCTGGCACGCCCGTCTGCCGCGTTGTCGTCACTCGCCGACGACTCCCTCCTCCGCCTTGCAGCTGGACGCACCAGACCCCGCTCACCTGCGTTCATGAGATGCCGTTCGTTGCAGCCGGCCTGATCCGCCGGACAGGCCTAGGCCACGCCGATGAGCGCGCCCAGGGCAGCGGTGTCGACCTTGCCGTTGGCGCCGAGCGGGAACTCGCGGACCACGTGCACCGAGTTGGGCTGCTCGTAGTCCGCGAGGTGCGGGGCGAGCCGACGGCGCCAGTCGCATGGCTCGCCGTCGTCGGGGTCGGCGACGACGAAGTGGAGGGAGGCACCACGGCGCACGTGCTGGGCGGCGACCACCTTCACCGGCCGGCCGCAGTGCTCGGCCTTGCGCTCCAGGCTCTCGGGGTAGAGCGTGAAGCCGAGCCGGTGCACGGCACGGTTGCGCCCGTGCACGTGCAGATTGCCCTCCGCGTCCAGGTGTCCCAGGTCGGCGGTCGGGTACCACCCGGTGCGGACGACCGGGTCGAGGGTGCGGTCGGGGGCGAGGTATCCCTCCATCAGCCCTGGTGAGCGGACCTCGATCTCGCCCGGTTCGCCAGGCCCGGCGGGGGTCCCGTCCGGCCGTACGACCCGCAGGTCGATCCCTGGGAGCGCCCGGCCGCAGCCGACCGGGAACTCGGGGGTGGCCAGGGCCACGTTGCCGAGTTCGGTGAGGCCGTAGCCGTCGAGCAGGGGGTGTCCCATGGTCTCCTGGAAGGTCTTGGCGAGCGGCCGGGGCAGCGGCGCTCCGCCGACGCCCCAGATGCGCACCCCGGCCAGTCCGGCACGGACGTCGGGCCGGCGGCGTACCACTTGGAGCAGGGTGTGGTACGTCGAGGGCGCCGCGTCCACCGCGGTCGCTCCACCTGCCGCGGCCTGGCCGACGGCGAGGTCGAGGCGCTGGTACGGGGTGACCAGGAGGGTGCAGCGGGCGAGCCACCACACCAGGACGACGGACAGGCCGTACTGGTGGGAGAAAGGGAGCAGCGGTGCGAGGACGTCGTCGGGGCGGTAGCCCATGGCCTCGATGGTGCGCAGTGTGTTGTCGCGGACGGCCGAGCCGGACTTCACGATCCCCTTGGGACGGCCGGTCGTACCCGAGGACCACAGCACCAGGGCATCGCGGCGGCGGAACCACGGCTCGAGGTCGATGCCCGCCGGGGCGGACGCGCCGTCCGGCGTCGGAACGCCGGCCAGGGTCCGCGGGTCGAGCACCCGCTCAGCCGGGAACCGGTCCGGTCGGCTGCCGTCGCCGACCAGCCAGCGCGCGTCGCACCGCGCGGCCATGGCACTCACATCGGCCGGGGACGTGCGGTGGTCGACGGGAACGAGGGACACGTCGAGGTGGATCAGGGCCAGCAGCGTCACGACGTAATCGAGCGAGTTGTTTCCCCTGACCAGCACCCGGTCCCCGGGACGGACACCGTGCCCGCGCAGCGCCCGGGCCGCTCCGGCCACCCGTTGCGGCAGTGCGTCTCCACGCAGCGCGGTCTCCGCGTCGCGCAGCCTGGGCGACGCTGTCTGAGTCATGCCAACTCCTCCTGTGCTGTGGTGTCGTGTCGATGGCCGCGGGCGGGCTGGGCACCCGCCGGCAGCAGCAGGGTCGAGTCGAGGATGCCGACCGGCGCCCCCTCGGCGTCCCAGAACTCCGTTGTCACCGTCACCACCCGGCGCCCGGCGAGGGGGCGCGCCTGCCGGAGGCGTACGACCGGATGGAGCACGTCGCCGGCGCGGACCGGGCGGTGCAACCGGATGCGCTGCTCGCGATGGACGAGGCCTTCCGGGGCGAAACCTACCCGGCGCAGCAGCGCGTCCTCCGCCCGCGCGGCGGGCACGGTCAGGAACGTCGGCGGGGCCAGGAGGCCGGGATGGCCGAGCGCCCGGGCGGCCGCCTCGTCATGACAGGCGGCGCCGGTCTCGCCCACCGCCGCCGCGAACTCGCGTATCTTCTCGGGCTCGACGTGGTACGGCGGCGGGTGCAGGACCGTTTCCTCGGGGTGGGCGGGGTACCGCGGCGCCTGGGGCCGGGGTGGGTCGTCCATCAGGCGCCGATCACGTGCTGGCCGCCGTCGGCGTGGACGATCTCGCCGGTGGTCGCCGGCAGCCAGTCGGACAGCAGGGCCACGCAAGTGCGGGCGACGGGCCCGGCGTCGGCGGCGTTCCACCCCAACGGTGCCGTGCGGGCCCAGTCGTCCTCGAACGCGGAGCCGTCGCCGCCGATGCCGCGGGCGGCGAGGGTGCGCAGCGGCCCCGCCGCGACGAGGTTGACCCGGATCCCCTCCGGGCCGAGGTGACGGGCCAGGTAGCGGCTGGTGGCCTCCAGACCGGCCTTGGCGACGCCCATCCAGTCGTAGTCGGGCCAGGTCCGGGACGCGTCGAAATCCATGCCGACCACCGAGGCACCGGGCCGCAGCAGCGGGCGGCAGGCGGCGACCAGCGCCTTCAGGGAGTAGGTGGACGTGTGCAGGGCGGTGGAGACGTCGGGCCAGGGCGCGTCGACGAAGTTGCCGCCGAGGCAGCCTTCCGGGGCGTGGGCAATGGAGTGCAGGATGCCGTCAACCCCGTCCAGGTGCTCTCCCAACCGGTCGGCGAGCGAGTCCAGGTGCGCGGTGTCGGTGACGTCGAGTTCCACGACGGGGGGTTCCTGCGGCAGCCGTCGGGCGAGGCGCGTGACCAGGGTCGGCCGGCCGTAGGCGGTCAGGACGACGGTGGCGCCCTGTTCCTGGGCCAGCCGGGCCACGGAGAAGGCGATCGAGCTCTCGCTGATGATGCCGGTGATGACCAGTCTCCTGCCGGCGAGCAACCCGCTCATCCCGTCCTCCTCATCGGTTGGTGGTGTGCATGGGTGGGCACCGGTGCACGCCGCGGCGTGCACCGGTGCCGGGCCTCACCGTGCTCAGCAGTGGTTGCTGGCGGTGCTCACGGCCAGAGCGGCCTCCTCGGCCGGGACCTCAAGGCCCTGCAGTTCGAGAACGATCGACATGTTCGTTTCCTCCTCTCGGATGCTCGGGGTTCGTGGACCGGTCACCCGTCCCGGCGACCGGAGCTCGGGGCGGCGCAGGGCTGCTGCCTGACCGCCTGTGCCTCAGAGGCAGTGGTTGCTGGCGCTGCTGACGGCCAGGGCGGCCTCTTCGGCCGGGATCTCAAGGCCCTGCAGGTCGAGAACGATCGACATTCGTGTCCCTCCTCTGTGTGGGTTGTCGGGGCAGCGACCGGCCACCGGGCGGTGGCCGGGGTTCGGGGGCGGGGCCCGCTCACGCGCCTACTCGGGGCCCGCCAGGAAGGGCAGGAATTCCCGGTGCCCGTCGAGCGCCGCGGCCACGGCGAGCAGCACGCCCGCCGTGCCGGTGGCCAGGTCCATGGACAGCCGTCGCAGGTGCTCGCCCGGGAAGGCGATGTGGCCGCGATAGGACATCGCGTGCCAGTGGAGCCGCGACAGGTGCCGGGCGACCGCCGGGTCGTGGCCGGCTCCGCCGGAGGTCAGGGCGGCGAGCGTGGCGAGCAGTCCCGCACGGCCCGCGAAGAGGTGCGGTTCGATGGTGAACTCCGGCTCGGCCGCGCGGGCGAGGGCCGGCAGCGCCCCGGCGATCCGCTCGTCGGCGCGGTGGGCGAGCAGTTGGTCGGCCACGAGGGCGATGCCCGCGCTGCCGACGTCCAGGTAGGGCAGCAGCCGGAAGCCGCCGTCCACCTGGAGGGAGCCGTCGTCGGCAGGCGCACACAGATCGAGGTCGAGGTGCAGTGCCCGGACCGCGAGGTCGAGGTGGGCGCGGTCCGCGGTCTCCTCGTACAGCCGCAGGTGGAACAGCGCCGGTCCGGACCAGCCGTGCAGCAGCCCGGCGTGCGAGCCGCGGCCGGTGCCGGCGGTGATTCCCGGGGCCTGTCCGGCCCGCACGTTCTCGCCCAGCCGGGCGGCCGTCTCCAGCGCCCGGTCGCGCAGGTCGGCGCTGCCCGTGGTGCGCGCCAGGCCGAGCTGGGTGAGGCCGACCCCGGCGAGGCCGCCGTACAAGCTGGTCGCCCGCATCGCCGCCACGGCCGCCCGGCTGTCGTCGACCAGCCGGAGCGCCTCGTCGACATGCCCGAACTCGGCGAGTACGTGGGCGACTCCATGGGTGCCGTCCAGCAGGCCGGCCCGCTGCGGCGGACGGGTACGCACCGCGCGCAGCAGCCATTCCTCGTGCTGCGGGTGACGTCCCGCACCGGCCCGGTCCAGGGCCCACAGCACACCGGCGGCGCCGTACGCCAGGTTGAGACCGTCGGTGTGGAACTGGCGGACGCTGCCGGGGAAGAGGCGGTCGCTGCGCTCCGGCGTGGCGGAGCGCAGCACCGCTTCGGCCATCGACGTACGCGCGGCCGCCCAGTCGGGAGCCGGTACGGCCAGGTCCACCGCGGCGGGGGTCCGCAGTGCCTCGGGCGTGCGGTCGGGGCCGCCGGGGGCCAGTTCGCGGCGCAGGGGGTCGAGGCTGCCCGGGGTCAGGCCGAACCGCTGCTCGGCGACGTCCGCGTACCGCGAGGCCCGGCCGGGGTCCAGCTCCGAGAGGTTGGTGAGCGGGAACAACAGCCACAGGCGCAGAGCGGCGAGGGCGTGCCGGTCGATGGCTGTGCCGGTGCGGCCGGCGCCGGCGAAGCCGGGGTGTCCCAGGCCGAGCCGGTCGGCCTCCTCGACGGGGAAGGCGAGTTCGAAGTCGACCAGGCGGACCTGGTCGTCCTCGTCGACGAGGATGTTGGCCGGGTGGAGGTCCCCGAAGACGAGGCCGCGGCCGTGCACGACCTGCACGACGTGCTCGACCCGGTCGGCCAGTGCCGCGGCCCGGCGGGCGTAGGCGCTGAGGTCATCCTGGGTGGAACCGGCCCTCACCAAGGGGTAGTTGCGGGCCAGCCAGGTCTGCAGGGTGTCCCCCGGCAGGTGCTCGACGGCCAGGAAGTGATGTTCCCAGACGGTGCGGTGCTCGTACAGCTCGGGCACCCCGGGCAGGCCCGCGAGGCGTTCCAGGGCCTGCCGCTCCCGGGCGAGCCGGACGACCGCGTCGTCGCCCCGACCGTCGAGTCCGGCGTGCGGACGAGCCTCCTTGAGGATGACCTGCCGTCCGGCTGCGTCCCGGGCGAGGTAGACGCCACCGGCGTTGGAGAAGTGCAGCGCGCGCTCCACACGGTAGGGGAACTCCTGCGCTCCACCGGAGCGCGCCGCCATCAGTTCGCGGAGGAACGCGGGCGGGGTCACCCAGTCCGGCACCTCGAACACCGGGCGGCGGCTGTCGGGCACCAGGGTGCCGTCCGGGCGCCGTATCGCGAGCACCGAAGTGCCGTCCTCGGTCGGGCAATAGCGGGCGGCGAATCCGCCGTAGCGCACGTGCAGCGGGCCGTCGCCCCACCGCAGGTCGGTCAGGATGTAGGGGCCGGGCTCGCCGTCCAGGATCTTGCCGAGCTCCTCCAGGGTGCGCAGCAGCTGGTCCTCGTCGGAGGGGTAGATGGTGACGAGCTTGCCGCTGGCGGAGCGCGGCGCGTACTTGAGGCTGTGGGTGGTGAGCACCCTGCGGCTGCGCAGGAACTTGAACGGGATGCCCTGCTCCAGGCAGTGGTCCGCGGTCAGGGCCACTACGCGTTCGGCGTTGTCCGGCAGCGCGGAGACGTGGATCTTCCAGCCCTGTTCGGGCAGGTCGTGGTCCGTCGGGGAGTACATCACCCAGACGTCGCCGTCGCCGCGCCGCCAGCCGTCCGGCACGGGGGCGGTAGTGCGGGGAAAGACGGTGTCGTCGTGGGCGTCGTGGCGGCCTGCGAGATCGTAGAAGACCGGATCGGCCTGGCAGTACGGTTCAGGCTGGGGTCGGGTCGCCGTCATGCCTGCTGCTCCCCCGGTGCCTGGGCGCCGGCGGAGGGCCGGGAACGGACCACCAGCACGGCGTTGTGGCCGCCGAAGCCGAACGAGTTGCTCATGATCACCTGTGTCGGGTGCCGACGCGCCCGGTGCGGGACGTAGTCGAGGTCCCGGTCCTCCGGGTCGTCGCAGTTGAGGGTCGGTGGGACCACGCCCGTGCGAAGGGTCTGCACGGCCGCGATCAGCTCCACCGCTCCGGCGGCGCCGATCATGTGGCCGGTCATCGACTTCAGGGAGCTGATCGGAACCCGCAGGGCGTGCTCCCCGAGGACCGCCCGGATCGCTGCGCTCTCGATCCGGTCGTTGAGCGGGGTGCCCGTGCCGTGCGCGGAGATGTGGTCGACGTCCTGCGGAGCCAGTCCGGCGTCGGCCAGTGCGTCGGTCATGGCCCGGCGGGCGGCGGCGCCCTCCGGGTGCGGGTGGGTGGAGTGGTACGCGTCGGTGGTGGCGCCATAGCCGGCCACTTCGGCCAGCACCGTGGCGCCGCGGGCCAGCGCGACCTCCTCGGCCTCCAGGACGAGCACCCCGGCGCCGGCGCCCATGACGAACCCGTCGCGGGCCCGGTCGAAGGGACGACTGACGAGCTCGGGGGCGTCGTCGCGGCGGGAGAGCGCACCGGCGTTGGCCGCGGCGGACAGGTCGAGGGGGTTCACGGCGTCGTCGGCGCCTCCCGCGATCACGACGTCGGCGTATCCGTGCCGGATCATCCGCATCGCGTCACCGACACAGGTCGCGCCGGTCGCACAGGCGGTGGCCGTCGCCCCGGACATGGCGCGGGCACCGAACCGTACGGCGATCTCGCCGGCCGCGCTGTCCAGCGCCCCGCCCGTCGCCAGATAGGGGTTCATACGGCGGCGCCCTCGCTCGCGCAGGTCGAACGCCGCGGCCTGCACAAGGCTGCCGGGGCCGTAGCCGGAGCCGAGCAGCACGGCGGTCCGCTCGGCGAGCCCGCCGGTGAGGTCGAGCGCGGCCTGTCGTACCGCTTCCTCGGCGGCGGCGAGCGCGAACTGGGCGAAACGGTCCAGGCGGCGCGCCACCCGGTTGGGCATGTGGGCACGCGGGTCGAAACCGGTGACCTGCCCCGCGAAGCGGGTGGGCAACAGGGATTCGTCGAATCCGGTGATGGCACGGATGCCGCTCGTGCCCGCCGCGGCCGCGGCCCAGAACTCCTCGACGCTGTGGCCGATCGGGGAGATCACACCGCAGCCCGTGATCACCACCCGTCTGTCGCCGTGGCGTGGCCCGGTGGCCGTCATGCCTGCCTCCCCCTGGTGAACACGGTTCCCCGGCAGCGCCGGTCCGCTGCCGGTCCAGAGCTTTGCACGCCCACACCTCAGAGTCAATTTTTTCGACTCGTTGATGACTCATGACATGACTTAAGCTTCTTCTGCCACATTGACCGAAGTGCAATCACGCTGTTAGAACTGGCTTATGCAGCTCTGTCATATCCATTACTCAAATGTCATGGAGGAGTGAGATGGCGCGCTGGAGCACGCTGCTCCTCGATGACGCATCGCTCGCCGAGATGCCCCGGCTGCCGGTCGCGGATGTGCTCCGGCATGCCGACCTGGTCACCGCTCAGGAGCCGCACCCCCAGGCCTTGTACGAACGCTGGGAGAAGCAGCAGTGGTCTGCCCAGGCCATCGAGCTGGAGCCGGATCGCGAGGACTACGAGCGGCGGCTGCCCAAGGCGGCGCGCAAGGCTCTGGAGGAGTCGATCGCGACGTTCATCATCGGCGAGTACACGGGACTCGACCTGCTCGGGCCGATCCTGACCGGCGCGCCCGAGGAACGCGACCACCTCTACCTGGGCACGCAGATCGCCGACGAGACCCGCCACACCCAGCTGATGCTGCGGCTCGGCGAGGAGGTACTCGGCCTCGACCCCGACCCGCGCAGGATGCTCACCCAGGCGTGGAACATGGTCACCACGCCGCACCGCGACCTCAGCAGGCTGGAGACCGAGGTCATCCGCGAGCTGCAGGAACACCCCTCCGACTACCGCCGCTGGCTGCGCGCCGTGGCCCTGTTCCACCTCATCACCGAAGGCGTCCTGGCCCTGGTCGGCCAGCGGGCCATCGTGCGCTCCCTGCACGGCACCCCGCTGCTGTCCGGGGTGAAGGCCGGCTTCACCGCGATGTGCCGCGACGAGTCACGGCACGTCAGCTTCGGCCTGCACGCCCTGCGGCAGGGAGTCAGGGAGGGGTACGGCGACGACATCCGCGAGGTGATCGAGCAGTCCGCCCCGATCGCGCTGCGCATCGAGGAGGGCGGCGAGGCGGAGAGCACGGAGCAGGGGCCGACGATGCGCGAGCTCGGCATCGACAGCCTGCGCAGGCAGCTGCGGCTGATCGGCATCGAGGACGCCTTCGCTGACCACGTGATCGGCCTGTCGCTCCGGCAGCAGGTCTCCCCCGAGCAGTGAGCCCGGACCCCGTACACCCTGAGAGGAACAGCCCATGACACGCGAAGAAATCGTCGCCGCCCTCGCCGAGATCCTCAACGAGGTCGCCGACGTGGACCCTGCGGACGTCTCCGAGGAGAAAGCGTTCATCGACGACCTGGACATCGACTCCCTCGCCATGGTCGAGGTGATCGTCTCCGCCGAGGAGCGCTTCTCCGTCCACCTGCCCGAGGAAGAACTGAAGGAACTGCGTCTGGTCTCCGACGTGGTGCTGCGGATCGAGAAGCAGCTGGCGACCGTCTGAGCCACGGCGACACCCGCCGGTGCGGCCGTGGCCTCGTGGCCTCGGCCGCACCGGCCGCTTTGTTCCCACAGTGCACGCCGGCCGCTCTTCGCACTCCACGGTCTCGCCGCGCCCGCCTCGCTCAGCCCGCCGGGCCGCTGTCTCGCGCCCCCGTCCGCTAGCCGCAGCCACCGAATGGCAAGGCCCCCTTTTCCCTGCCCCCTGTTCACCGACCCGTCAGGAGCACCATGACCGACGCGGCACAGGTACGCCGAGCCGTCCGCGCCCTGTTCGACCCACGAGGCTGCGACGACCCGAACCCGCACTACGCGACGCTGCGCGACCACGGTCCCGTCTGGCGCCTGCCCGACGGGACGGTCCTGCTCAGCCGGTACGCGGAGTGCGACCATCTGCTGCGCTCCCCCCTCTTCCGCATGGAGGACGAGGCGTGGATGGCCGAGCGGTGGCCCGAGAGCCTGGAACATCCCGCGGTCCACTCCCTGATGGCCGAGATGGTCAACCAGAACTCCCCCCACCACGAGCGGCTGCGGCGCCTGGTCGGGCGTGCGTTCACACCGCGCCGGGTCGCCGAGCTGCGCCCGGCCGTGGCCGCCCTGGTCGATGGCCTGATCGACGACATGGCAAAGCGTGCCGTCGACGGCGAACCGGTGGACGTGATGGCGCACTTCGCCCTTCCGCTGCCCATTACCGTGATCGGAGAACTGCTGGGCATCCCGGAAGAGGACCGCGCCTGGTTCGGCCCCCGGATCTCGGCCGTCACCGCCGCCATCGAACAGCCCCACAGCGGCCCCGCCCTGCTCGCGGCGGACACGGCGACCCAGGAACTGTGGGAGCGGCTGGAGGAACTGGTGCGGCTGCGCACGCGCGAGCCGCGCGAGGACCTGGTCAGCACGCTCATCGCCGCCCGGGAGGCGGACGGTGACCGCCTCACGCGCCGGGAACTGCTCGCCAACCTGGTGCTGCTCTACTCCGCCGGCTACGAGACGACCAGCAACCTCCTCGGCAACGGCCTGGCCACCCTGGTCGCCCGGCCGGAGCTGCTCGACCGGCTGCGCGGCGAACCGGAGCGGGTCGGCGTGTGGGTCGAGGAGATGCTCAGGTACGCCCCGCCCATCCCGGTCGCCTCACGCTGGGCCGGTGAGGACACCGTCCTCGGCGGGCTGCCGATCGCGCGCGGCACCCAGGTCGTGGGCCTGCTCGCCGGCGCCAACCGTGACCCCGCCCGCTACTCCCACCCCGAGACCTTCGACCCGGACCGCAAGCGGGTGCCGAACCTGTCCTTCGGGGCCGGCGCCCACTACTGCCTCGGTGCCGTGCTGGCGCGGATGGAGACCGAACTCGCCTTCCCCGCGCTGCTGTCCAGGTTCCGCACGATCGGGTTCGCCTCGGACGAGGACCTGCGGCCCACCATGACCTCGCTGAGTGGATACGCCCGCCTGCCGCTGGTCCTCGGCTGCTGAGCCCGGTGGTATCAGGGCGCGAGGGGCCGGGACGGTGGTAGCACGCACCGTCCCGGCCCCTCGCCGGTCAGAACGCCCGTCAGGACGTGGACTTGGTCTTCTTCTGCCGCGGGAACACGGTGTACGACCAGGACCAGATGGTGTCGATGATCCAGATGGTCAGCCAGATCCGGCCGATCCACATCAGCACGCCCCGGTTCTCGTCCGGGATCGGCTCGTCCTGGAGCCGGTACGCCAGCCAGTTGGCGTCCAGGGCCCACAATCCCAGCTGCGCCAAGGCGAACACCAGGGTGTGGAACAGCCAGTCACGGCGTTCCTTGCGGGCATGGTCCTTCGGTGACAGCGCGCCGGCCGACGGCGTGTTCTCGGTGCCCAACTCGTTGTCCTCATTCCTCGCTCGATCGTGGTTCTGCCGAGGGGGAGCCGGCGCCGGCTCCCCCTGCCGTACGGCTTGAGGTACGAATCGCCGTACGGGTTCCGCCTCGGCGGGCCCGGACGCCCGCGGGCGGTCCTGCGGTGGCCGCTCCGGCAGCCGCAGCACGCGTATCGCCCACGGCGCGGCCACGGCGGCCAGCGCCGACACCGCCGCCGAGGTCAGACAGGCCGCCGCCCATCCCCATGCCTCGAACACCGTCCCGAGCAGCGGCGGTCCCACGAGCACGCCGATCAGCCGGGCACTCTCGTACCGGCCCATGGCCCGACCGGGCCGTCCCCCGGCGGCAGCCGCGACGGTCGCCTGCTCCACCGGGATCTGCGCGGCGAAGCACGCGGCCACCAGCGTCCACAGCACCGCCACCGCCACCGGGGCCGAGACCACCGCCAGCACGCCGGCGAAGAGCGCCGACGCCGTGAACGAGACGCCCATGGTCCAGCCGCGGCCGACGCGGTCGGTGATCCGGTGCGCGTGCTCCGGAAGCAGGATGAAGACCACGAATCCGGGGGCGAAGACCAGGGCGGCCTCGGTGGGCGTCAGCCCGTACTCCCCCTGGAGTTGCAACAGGAGCAGCATCCACAGACCGGCCTCCGCCCCCGCCGTGACCGCGGCCAGCGCCATCAGCGGCAGCAGTCGGCGCTGAGCGCCGGCACCGTCGGCCGCCGCCCCGGACGGCTCCCCGGCATCCGCCTTCCCGGCGGCTTCCTCCGGCCGTACGGCCAGCAGTACGGCAGCCACGGCGCAGGCCACGCAGCCCAACCAGAACAGGGGCCGGTATCCGCTGCGCTCCAGCACGGTGAACGCGAGCAGGTAGCCGACGAAGGCGCCCTGGCCGGAGACGGAGAGCAGCTTCCCGTAGGCGGCGGTGCCGTTGCCCCCCGTGCGCCGGCCCGTCCAGGTGTCCAGGGCGACCCAGAACAGCGCACCGCCTGCCCCGCCGATCCCGGCTGCCACGAACGCCGGCCACAGAGCGTCGGCGACCGCGTACCCGGCGAAGGACAGCGCGTACAGGGCAGCTCCCACCGCACCCACCCGGCGCGGATCACAGCGGTCGGACAACTCGCCCGCCAAGGGGCGGACCACGAGCGAGAGAACCGCCTCGACAGCTATCAGTGCGCCCACGGCGGAGGCCCCGGCCTTCAGTTCGGAGCCCGCCCACAGCGGGAGGAGGAAGTCCAGCACCTCCATCGGAGCGCTGCCCAGCGCGGCCGCCGCGAGGACACGCCGACCGGCCGCGCCGCCCGCGTCCGTCCCATCGCCCGGCGTTGCCTCGTCCGGCGTGCCCTTGTCCGGAGTACCCTTGTCCAGGGCACTCACGAAGCCGCCACCAGCTTCGGAGAAATGACCCTGGTGACGAAGGAGTTCCTGGTGATACGCGCGAACATGCTGCGCGCACCGGGGATCCACACCTCTTCGACACGGGCGTCCTTCAGCCCTCGTATGACCGTCTCCCAGTGCACGGGAGTGGTCCAGCCGTCGAGCAGATCCTGCTTGAGCTCCTCGGGATCGGTCAGCAGTCGCCCGTCCACGTCGGAGACCACGGGGATCCGGGCGGTCCGCCACTCGACCGTGCCGTACACCTCATCCTGCAGACGTTGTCTCAGCTCGCTGACGGCGGAGCAGTGTTCGGCGCGGTTCATGGTGTAGAAGGGGAAGCCGCCCTCCTCGCGTACACGCTGCTCGAACCGTTCCAGCGTGGCCATGGTCGCCGATACCGCGTGCACCTCATCGTCCAGCGCGACCGACAGCTCGACCCACTCCCCGCGCGCCTCGAACTCCTTGATGAGCGCCGCCACGGTGTCGCGCGGCAGGCGGTAGAAGAAGTGGCAGCCCAGGGGCTCGGCCAGCGAGTCGAAGTAGTCGCGTTCCACCACGACGCTGCGCTGGATCAGTTGCAGGCCCTCGGCATAGGAGAGTGCGCCCGCCCGGACGACCGCCATGAAGGCGCCGAAACTCTGCCCGCCGCACACCGTGGGACGGCCGCCCAGATTCTCCTCCGCCCAGTCGGCCAGACCCAGGGTGAGGGCCATGAAACCGGCCTCGTACACCTCCCAGTCGTAGATGGCCGCATCGCGGTAGGCGTCGATGAGCGAGTAGCCGAGCACCTCGTCCGCCTCGGCGAACCTCCTTCTCGCCTGTTCGTTGGTCGCCACGAACTCGCTGATCGTGTCGTACCGGGTGGGTATCAGCCCGGGGAAGAACAGCGCCACGGACATGGATCATCCTCGATTTCTCGGTGCTACTGATGCTTCGTCGGGAAGTCCCCCGCCGGCTGCGCCACGCCCGGCGGCCGGTCAGTGAGGGATACGGCCACCTCGACCACGGCCGCCCGGCCGGACGCGCAGTGCGCCCATGCCTCGGCGAGAGCCCGGTCGAGTGTGTCAGAGGTGTCCACCCGCCAGTGGCCGATTCCGTACGCGCCGGCCAGGGCGGCTGTCCCGGTGGGCCGCTCGTCGGTGAAGGCGAACCGGGAGCGCTCGCCGCAGACGCGGTCGAGATTGGCCTGAAGCCACCCGTATCCGCCGTTGTCCAGCACCACGTACAGGACGGCCGCTCCGCTGTCGGCCAGGGTGGGCAGTTCGCCGCGGAAGAGGTTGAACGCTCCGTCACCAGCCACCGCCACCACCGGACGGCCCGGTTCGGCCAGGGCCACCCCGACCGCGGCGGCGGCCCCGAAACCGAGCGGGGTCTGCTCGCTGGGCACCACCGAGCCGCCGGCCGCACCGCACGACCAGTACGGGAAGAAATAGGACCACATGTCCTGCAGGCCGTTCTCCTGGACCAGGACGCGGTCGGCGGGCACGGCCCGGTCGATCCCGGCCAGCACGTCGGCCACCCGCACCCCGTGCTCCCCGGCTTCGGGGCCGCCCGGCCGGTCCGTCCGCCGATCGGCGACCCGGTCCAGCTCGGTGCGGATGCCACGCACGCGGTCCGTCCAGTCCCCGGCCGGGCGGTGCTCCCGCAGGGCCGTCGCCCAATCCCGTACGGTGCGGCCCACATCACCCAGCACGTGGGCGCCCGGGTGTCCGGTGACCACGGAGTCCTCGGCCGACACGACCTGGACGACCGGCAGCCGCATGCGGTCGGGCCAGCCGAACGTGGCCGTCTCCTCCAGTCGGCTGCCGAGCGCGACAACCAGATCCGTCTCCTGCCACAGCCGGTCGGCGGGCGGCACGGTGTACAGCCCGGAGACCCCGCAGTACAACGGGTGGTCCTCGGCGACGGTGCCCCGGCCTGAGGCCGTGCTGAACACGGCGGCACCGAGCAACTCGGCGAAGCGCTCGATCCGGCGGTCCGCGTTGCGGTGCCGCGCTCCTCCGCCGACCAGCAGCACCGGCCGCCGTGCGGCACCGATCAGCCGGCCCGTCGCCCGCAGCACGTCCTCGTCCGCGCCGGTCCGCTGTGGTGCCGGCGGTCGCCAAGGGCCGGGCTGCTCGACGGCTTCGCCGGCCACGTGCTCGGCGATCTCCAGGTAGACGGGGCCGGGCGTGCCGCCGACGGCCATCGCGGTCGCCTTCTCCAGGGCGGCCGGAAGCCGGTCGGCACGGTCCACGCGTTCGGCCCACTTGACGAAGGGCCGGACCGCACCGAGCTGGTCCAGCTCCTGGAAGGCCCCGGTGCCGAGGCGTTCGAGCGCAGTCCCGCCGGCCACCAGCACGACCGGCGCCGCCGCCGAGCGCGCCTCCAGCAGACCGGTGAGGGCGTTGGTCAGCGCAGGGCCTTTGCCCACCGCGCACACCGCGGGCCGCCCCGTGGCGAGGGCATGTCCGGTGGCCATGAACATCGCGTTGCGCTGGTCCCGGCAGAGCACGACCCTGGTGCTCGTGCCCTCCAGGGCGGCGAGCAGGTCCATGTCGTCGCCGGGCAGTCCGAACACCGCGCCGGCGCCCAGGTGCTGGAGGTGGTCGGCAATGGCGTGCCAGGCGCTGGGATGCTTCCTCGCCCCGCTCATGCCCGCCCCCGCGGCAGGTGCTCGGCAACGGCCTTCGAGACCAGAATCGGCTCTGTCCACATCCCTTTGCCGTCGGTGATGTAGTTGGCCATGCGGCCGAAGCCGCCGAAGGGTGCGTTGCCGTTGTCGATGGCGAGCAGGGTGGTGTCCGTGGTCACCGTGGTGCGGCGGCGCAGCGCCTGCACCAGCTCCGGCGCACTGCCGTACACGCTGGCACCGAGGGCGCGTTCGGTGAACACGCCGGTCGTCAGCGTCGCGGCCAGCGCCCGTTCGTCGCGGTAGCCGGCGATGCTGAAGACCGGAGCGAAGAACTCCGGCAGCTGGGTGCGCGGGGTCACTTCGGGGACCACCACGATCGCGGGGTCCAGTCGGCGGGAGCGGAAGTCGACGTTTCCGCCGTGCACGATCCGGTCGCGGTTCCTCGCCAGGTAGAGGGCGGCCTCTTCCAGCGCCCCGTCGTAGAACAAGGGACCGTAGTCGGCCTCGGGGTCGGTGTACGGCCCGTGGCGCAGCCGGTCGAGTGCGGCACGCAGAGCGTCGGTGAACGGCTCGAGCAGGTCCTCGTGCACGCAGAACAGGTCGGGACCCAGGCAGTCCTGACCCGAGTTGAGCAAGCGGATCTCGACGGCGTCCCGTACGGCGGCCTCGAGATCGGCGCCCGGCGCGACGACGAACGGGTTCACGCCGGACCCCAGGAACAGGAACAGCTGCCCGGGGGCGAGTCGGGTCCTGACCTGCTCGGCATTGCGGTAGGCACCGGTGAAGACCACCACGTCCGCCCGGCCGGAGAGGTCGTCGAGGAACTCCCGCTGGCTGCTCTCCGCCGCTTCGACGGGCAGGCCGTGGACCTCGGAGAGCATCCGATGCAGCCGCATCATCTGGTCCTTGACCTGGCTGGAGGGCCGGAACACCAGCTGCCGGGCGTACAGCGCAGGTATCAGCAGGTAGAGCACGTACGAGTAAAGGATCACGTTGGACGGCATGAAGACGGCCAGCCGGTCGACCGTGGCGGGGCGGTGCAGGGCGATCTCCTGTTCCGCGCCGTCGAGCGTCGCCACGGCCGCGTCGATCTCGTACGCCGCGGCCCGGTGGGTCGATATCTCGCAGAGCAGTTCGTGCACCTCCTCCGGGCGCTCGGCCAGGAGGCGGCGGACAGCGTGCAGGGCCCGGAGCCGGTCGGCGCTCATCCGGCCCGTCGACGGCGCCTTCGAGACCGGAAGGGCGGGAGCGGTAGTCATGTCCCTCCTCGGGATGATGGTCAGTGCAGAGTCACAGTCAATCACAAGTCAATTCGAGTCATTAGTTCAGTCATGAAATGCTTCAGGCCGAAGGGCGGTGGTCGGGCGTGCCGGTCAGTGCGCAGGTCACAGTGCCCGCAGTGCCGAGGATCTCCAACAGGCGGTCACGACCAGCAGGTAGGCGGCGGCCAGGGCGGCGAGTGCGGGCCGCACCCCCAGCGCCTCCACGGCCACGGCGGTAGCCGCCGCGCCCAGCGGTACGGCGGCCATCCCGACCGTGTCGACGGCGGAGACGACCCGCCCGTACGTCTCGGGGCGCAGCCCGCGCTGGAAGGCACTCGTCCGCACCGGGCCGACGGGGGCGGCCACTACCCCCAGCAGGCACAGCAGGACCGCTGCCACCGGAAGCGACGGGGACACCACGGCGAGCCCGGCGACCAGCAGCCCCACACCGGCCCCGGATGCCAGGTAGGCACGCCGCCGCCCGAGGCGGTGCCCCACGACCGCGTAGGCGCCGGTGCCCGCCAGGACCCCGACACCGAAGGCTGTGAGCATCACCCCGAGCCCTGCGGCGCTGCCGAGCTCCCGGTGCGCGTAGACCGCCAGAAGCACCCCCGCCAGCCCGCTGTCCAGCGCGTTGAACGCGGCCCCCGAGCAGGCCAGCGCCCGCACCAGCCGCTCCCGCCACAGAAGGCGCAGTCCAACCCGGATTTCGTCCAGATACGCACGGACGGCACGGGGTGAGCCCAGGCTCGCCGGGGCCGCGACAGCCGGGGCCAGCGGGGCCACCACGGGCGACGGGACGCCGGTCAGGATGACGAGAGCCGCCAGAAGGCAGCCGAGTGCATCCAGGGCGAGGACGGCATCGGTGCCGAGCGTCGCGGTGGCCAGGCCACCGAGCGGTAGCCCGGCCAGTTGGGCGGCCTGGTGGACGCCGCCGAGCAGCGCGTTGCCGCGCTCCAGCGGCATACCCGCGGCCTCGACGAGCCCGGGGACGAGGCCCGTCACCGCCGCGACACCGGGTACGTCGAGCACTGACGCCGCCGCCGACAGCCCGATCAGCGTGGCGAAGTCGAGCCGCCCCAGGTGGTGCAGCAAGGGGATACAGGCGGCCGCGGCGCCCCCGAAGACGTAGGCGGTGACGGCCATGCGCTTGAAGCCCCAGCGGTCCACCAGCGGCCCCGCCAGCACGCCGGCCAGCCCGGAGGAGACCGCCCCGACCACGAGCAGCACACCGGTGCGCGCCGCACTGCCCGTCGTCTCCAGGACGAACCAGGGCACGGCGACGATCACCATGGCCTCGCCGACCGAGCTGATGAGCACCGCACCCAGGAGCGCGCGCATACCCCACGGGCGCGACACAGCAGGCAAAGCTCTAGTCATGAAACTTGACTCTACTGTGACTCGAGCACCGATGAGATCCGGCCTGATCGCCCATCGACCGAACGCGATCCTGATCCTTGGCCTTTACAGGCGATGTAGACTGCAGGTCAATGTCCATTTAGTGCGCGTGACACGCTGCGAGCGATACGTTGATCATCCATCAGCCAGATTTCGGTAGGCGGATTCGCGAGATCCGCCGTGCTCGGGGCCTGCCCCAGTCGGAGCTCACCAGCGAGACGGTCTCCGCCAGCTATATCTCACTGGTCGAGAGCGGACGCAGGACCCCGAGTGTCAAGGCGGCCAAGGCGATCGCCGAGCGGCTCGGGCTCCGGCTGGAGGACCTCGGCAGACCGCCCGCCGACCAGCACCCCTCCCGTATGGAGCTGATCGGCCGCCTCGTCTCAGCCCGGACCGGACAGCTCGCCGGTGACTGGGAGCGCGCCCGCGACGATCTCGCCACCCTGATCCGTGAGTTGACCTCCCCCGACGCGGCGACCGGGTCCGAAGAGGTGTTGTGGGAGGCCCGCTGGGAGCTCGCTGTCACGCTCGGGCATCTCGGCGAGCAGGAGGCGCGGCTCGACGTGCTGCGGGATCTGCTGGCGGCCCCCATGACCGAGCACGCACCCATGATCCAGGCCCGTGTCCTGGTCGAGACCGCCCGGGCCCTGCGCCGGATGGGCAGGCTCTCCGAGAGCGTGAACCACGCCGAACAGGCCGTGCGGATCACCGGGGAACTCGGTGTCGCGCCGACCGATCACACGGAAGCCCTCGTCGTCGCAGTGTCGGCGTATGCCGAGAGCGGCGACTGGCAGCGTGCCGACGCCCTGTGCGAGGAACTCCTGGCGGGAACGGGCGAACCCGTGCCGCCGCATGTGGGCGCGTCGACCCTCTGGGCCGCCGGCGGGTTGCGTCGGCTGGCCGGCCGACCGTCGGAGGCACTCGACCTGCTGAACCGAGCGGACGCCCTGGCCGGACCCGGCACCGACATGGCGGACCGGGCCCGGCTGGTACGAGCCCGCGCGCTTGCGGCCCTGGCGGCCGGTGAGCAGGACAGCGCACGGACGCTGATCGAGCAGTCGCGGGCCCTGACGGAACTGCTCGGCTCCCCGAGCGCCCGCATGCTGCAGTCCGCGCTGGAGTGCCTCGCCGCCCTGCGCCGGGGCGAGGCCGTGGAGGCCGACCGACTCGCCTCGGACATCGGGCCCGACACCCCGGGCCTGCCCCTGCTGGAGCAGGCCTGGATCGGCATCGTCCGGGCCCGTGCCCATCGCGCCGCCGACAGGCCCGCCGAGGCGGAGGCCGACTACCGGTGGGCGGCCGACCGCTACGAGCAACTCGGCTCCTACCGGCTCGCGATGGAGACCTGGCGCGAGCTCCACGCCGACGGCGCGGACGAACCCGCGGCCGATCCGCACGGGCTGGTCATGCCCTAGCCGACGAGGGCACCAGCAGGCAGGACCGGCCGCGGACTCGGGGAAATCCGGGATCACCGACATGGCCGAGTTGGGCGCGTTCCGGCACGGTGATGAAGCCGCCGCCGGTTCCTCCCCTCACCCGCTCAGCCGCCGTTCACCGCCGTTTCACCGGATCCGGCCGCGTTCATCGTTCCACCCGATCCGGCCCCGCTCCCGGCCTCCTACCAGACGGTCGACAACAGCGGGGCGGCTCCCCCCGGTGCAGACCGGTCGTCCCCGGCGCTCCTGCCCGGTCTCGGCTCCCCCACCAGGTCGTCGTCCTCGGCGCAGGCGGCCACGTCGACGTGCCACGTGCGCACCCGTGCGACCGGCGCCGACGTGGCAGCGGCCGCGGCCAGCCCGGGCTCGGCCTCCAGGTTCCGCACGTGCGCCTCCTCCGGCGAGCCCACGGGCGCACTCCACGCCGCCCGCTCCGGTCGGCGCACCAGTGCGCCTCCCGGACCGTCGGAGGCGAGGGCGTCGAGCTCCCCCGCCACGGACAGCGGGCTGCCCAAGAGCCTGAGGGCGGCCTCCTTACGGGTCCACAGCCGGGCCAGGCGTTCCGCTCTCCTGCCCTCCGCGGCCGCGTGGGCCCACCGCCGCTCCCCTTCAGTGAAGGGCATCGCCGGCCCGAACTGTGCCGAGCGCGGAACCTCGTGCAGGCTCAGCGCGACCGAGCACCCACGGACGAGCGCCAGAGTGAGCCGTCCGGCGTCACCGCACACGGCGAGACCGAACGGACCGCCGCGCAGCCGAAGCCGCCCCAGCGGATCCCGCTCGAGCGGCACTTCGGACCCGCTCATGCCGAGGATCCGCCCCAGCACTTGGCGCAGTGGCGGTCCCCCGTCCAGCCGCCTCCCTTGGTCGGTGCCGGTCCCGGACACGCCGGCGACACGGAAAACGTGCAGTTCGTCTCCCGTGACGGCGGGAAAACCCTGCGTGCCGGACAGCACCGTCCGTGCTGTCCTCGTCGCTGTTTCCCCAAAGGTGTGACAAGTCGTTCCGCCGAGCGGGCACGAACAGCGACAGCCGCCGTCCCGTGCGTCGTAATTCCCCACTGAGCATTCCCCGTTTGGTCAGATACACCGGTGTCGGACATGGACTGGTCCTGTCCCGTCCGCCCCGCGCCACGGCAGCTGACGGCCCGATACATCTCCGCAAGCAGCAAGGCACCCGCACTCATGGTCGTCATGGTCGGTGGCCGCCCGTGCCGTGGGCCGGTATATGCGCGTAGCTGCGCCACTAGATGATCACAGCCACACGGGGTCTGTACACCCGCCATCAGGCGGGATCGCTACCCTCCAGTTGCCCTGTGTGCGTCGCCGCGAACATCCGCAGCGCCGCCGGAAGTGCGACCACGCAAGGGCCCGGCGTCCCCAACGCCTTCGCAAGGTCCCCCTCCGGCGTCTCCGGCGTCTCCGGCGTCGTCCGCACCCCCGGCACTCGTCGAGATCGATCCCGTACGCAAGCCGAAGGCGCTGGTGTGGACGGACGAGCGGGTCGCCAAGTGGGAGCAGCCGGGCGAGAAGCCGTCGCCCGTGATGGTCTGGACGCCCCAACAGACCGGCGCCTTCCTCGACTTCGTCGCCGAGGACCGGCTGTACGCGATGTGGCACCTGATCGCCTTCCGTGGCCTGCGCCGTGGTGAGGCGTGCGGGCAGCCGTGGTCGGAGACAAACCTCGACACCCACTCCCTCACCGTCTCCTCGCAGCTCGTGCAGGACGGCTGGGAGGTCGAGGCATCCGACCCCAAGACCGACAGCGGATACCGCGTCGTCGCGCTCGACGACGACACCGTCAATGTCCTGAAGCGACACCGCGAACGACAGGACGCGGACCGCAATGAGTGGGGATCGGCCTGGGTGGACACCGGGCACGTCTTCACCCAGGAGGACGGCTCCTGGCTGCACCCCGGCAAGGTCACCGACCTCTTCGAGCGGCTCGTCGCCGCCTCCGGCCTCCCGCCGATCCGGCTGCACACCTGCGCCACGGTGCTGCCATTCTCAAGCTGGCCGCCGACATCGACATCAAGATCGTGTCGGACACCCTCGGGCACAGCGACACCCGCATCACGCGGGACATCTACCAGAGCGTCCTGCCCCAGGTCGGCAAGAACGCCGCGAGGCCACCGCCAAGTTGGTCCCACTTCAGCGCAAGGCCGAGGCAGAGAAGGCGGCCCGTAAGGCAGCGAAGGCCGCCAAGAAGGCCAGGGCCAAGAAGAACGGCAAGGGCAACGACAAGCCGACGGACAAGGCGGACGCCCAGGCCAAAGCCAAGAAGAAGGCCAAGCCCCGGAAGCCCGAGAAGTAGGTCCGGCGGCGCACCGCTCACGCACCGCTCACGCAAGCCACCCCACGGCACCCCGGCCGCGCGCCCCACCATGCCCCGAGCAACAGAAAACCCCAGGTCATCGACTATCTGACCTGGGGTTTGATGGAGCCGCCTTCGGGATTCGAACCCGAGACCTACGCATTACGAGCTGTCCTATCTTGCTTCAGGGACGTCCGCAGGCGTCCATGAAAGGAAGGTGAGACCTGGTCACAGGGGGTTCCGGACCTCTGTGGACGGCGACGGACGCCCCCGGACCGCGGGGCAAATGAGACTGCAACTGAGACTGGGTTAGCACCTGCGCCACCCGGTCAGGAACCGCCCGTCGGCGTTCCCGCCGACCATCCTCGTTCTCAAGCCCGGTCGTTCCTGCGTACGGCCCCCACTACCTGCTCAGGAGTCAGAGCCCCAGCCTGGAGGCTGTGTGAGCAATGCTAGGAGTAGTACTCGTTGCGCTCCGGCGACCACCAGTCGACAGACCAGCCCACCGAGTGCTCTGCCACGTACTTGCCTACCGTCGGCGCGCCGTCTGAAACAGGACCGACCTTGATGGGTCTGTTCTCTTCGACGTCGATTGACTGGCTCTCCACAGGTCACGAGCATGTAAGCAGTCAAACAAACGTCGTCTGCCCATAGATGGTGCCCGGCCGGCGCGAGGGGTTCGGTAGCTAGGTCACCCCGGTTGCAGCCCAGCTTGCCCCCTCACTCTGCGAGGCAGGCGGGACGGTGCAGCGGAATGCCCAAAATCGCACTTAGTTCATGATTCCAAATGTCGAATCGATTCCTAGTCGCTTCTAGGCTCTTCGTTGTACTTGTTATTGCAGCAACGAACTTATCGTCCTCGACACAGATCCTCTTGAAGGCAGCCAGGACATCAGGTGCTCTACCCAAAGCAATGTCGCGTACCCTTTCGTCGGCGAGTGCATAGATTTGCACGTCGAATACTGCCCTGTTCAGACTTCGCTCCCAGCGTGCGCCAGACCATTTGTGGCACGCACCCTCGTCAGAGAAGATCTGCCGCGCAGCATCAATCGCACGCTCCATCTCTGACAGTTTGGAAATGATTTCACGCGAAGAGGACTTCCAGGTCTTATTGTAATGGCTGCAAGTCTTGTCGAGGAAATCTTTCAGATTACCTTTGTAGGGTGTGGCGGCGGTCCGAAAGCCCAGGTATCGAACCATCATTTCGGCGTCAATCATGCGGCGGTCAGGGCCGTTGTTGCCAAGAAGATGCTGCAGCCCAGGACTCGTCCCGGACTGCTCATCGACAAAGTTAACAAAGTCGCCCGGCACCAGCGCCTGGCGGAGCTCTTGCGGTGACAGGGGGACGCTGCCGGTGTTGAGGCGGAGGAATAGCGTATAGAGAAAATCTTCAGACTCCCATCCTTTGATGGACACCGTGCGGATGGTGTGATTTTCGAAAGCGTCAAACAGGTCCGGCCTTTCTCTTTCCAGCCTATTAATGTCCCATCCACGTACGCTTTCAAGGATTGATGTTCCGGTGATCTTGAAGGATTCAAACCCATCGTCCACTTCAGAGCCGATCCCGGCGTAGAACTGTCGAAGGGCAAGCAGGCGCTGCTTTCCATCAATGACTAGATAATGGCCCGGTCGTGCCGGCTTCTCAGCAAGAACGATCTGCGGGATGGGGTACGCCAAAATGGCCGACTCTACGAATTTGCTCTTCGTAGGATTAGTCCAAGCTGCGCGGCGCTGAAATTTTGGATTAAGATCGATTCTACCCTTCCTCATCTGGGTAATGATGGTCTCAATCGTCCAGTCGGTCGCCGAGATGCTGGCACGAGCGGCAGTTAGACGATTGATTACATCTTCTTCGCTCTCGCCTGACGTGCCATCGACAGGCAACATGCCTTCAGGGCTTTGGTCGGTCATGAGTGCCTCCATGGTGAGATTGTTACACTAGGGCAGCAAAGCAAGACTTGTCTCAGATCACGTGGCGAGTGTGAGGGAGTTAGAGCCCCGATCACGGATAATGGTCCGCCGCGGCTCGTTTCACGGTCCTGTTGCGCGGATACGGACGCGGCGCGGTGCAGTGATAGGCAAGGCATCCGCGGCCTATTAGGTGGGCGGTGACCTTATGGCGACTCTCTCGAAGAGAGCCGCCAGCTCCGCTAGTGGGTCGAGCGATAACAGCACCTCCACAAAGCCCGGTCATCTCAGTGGGCTTCGCCTCACACTCGCCGGCCCGCAACGCGCGCACGAGTTATCCCGCCGCAATCTGGCGGAACCCGCCATCGCAATACCAACTATTCAAGGCGAGTCCCTCATACAGGGCTACCATCCACGTGTTGTTGTGACACCTTCTTCGTGAGCGGGCCATGGACTCTAGCAGCTCCCGTACGTCTGAAGGACCACCGGCCTTATAGGCCTCTTCCAAGGAGAGTTCGATTCCCGTCAAGTCGTCCGCGGCCTGGTCCTCGTAGAGCTGGGCCAAGTTGAACGCTTCAAAATGATATCGAACTCTCTCCGTGAGTTGCATGTTCCATGCAGCAGGAGGGCTTACGAGGAATTTGACATGCCAGTCCGAGGGTATTTCATTGGGTAGCGGCGAAAATTCCCGTCCGGTGCTAGAGAACGTGACGAGATGGGCGCGCAGCCATCGCTGATCGTCAATGTCGTCAAAATATGGATGCAGCGTTTGTTCTCTGTGAGTCTTGGGAAACTTTTCACCTTTAAGATGATTGCAGTCTGAGCAAACTGGCACCAGGTTTGTCGGCACCACCGCGAGGTACGGGAACTTTGACTTTGGTAGATGATGGTCGACTTGCCGAACAGACCCCACTCCACAAAGTGGGCACTTAAGCCGACGGTTGCGAACCGCATCGTAAACTGGGCGGCCCGGATAGTCAGGACTCATCCGACGTGTGTACATCCCGACCAAATCATCGGCGTCGTCTTCATGGCCTTTCTGTGGGCCGAATTTTGCAGGATCCAATTTATGTAGCGTGGCTGCGCGGCATGCTTGTTCAAATGATTCCGCAGCGGACAGGACTTCGGTCTCGTAGTTCGACAGCAGCATCAGCTTCTGCTGGCTAATGGTAGCGCTGAGGCACAAGCGGTAGGCTTCCTGAGTGCAAAAGGTCGGCGGGACGACACGCAGCATTAGACCCTGCCCTCCCTGCGACGCGTTGCAGACCGAGCAAGCGCCCTCCCTTCTGTTCCCAAATTTTCACCGAACTCGTTCAGAATTTGGTCGAATGTCATCCCTTTATCGGCGAGTTTCTGAATCATTTGGTTGAAGCCGGTACGCCGGACTTCCAAACCAAAAATCTCTCTGGTAATAACGCCGACATTCTCGCCGAATGTCTCAACCTCTGGGTGATCAGCACGCACGTCATCGCCAGCCCTACGTAGGGCCCACACCGCCTCTCGCGGGGTCTCCTGCAATACCACTGGAGAATGCGTGGCGACGATCGCCAGTCCGTTGCGATCTGCTAGGAGCTCCGAGAGCACGCGGACAAACGTGGAAAGCAATGGCGGGTGAAGGTGAGCTTCAGGCTCATCGATGAGCACAAGTGTGCGCTCTGTTGTATTTAGCACAAGCTGGGCAAGAGTTAGCAGCACGATCGCGTGACCAGAACTAAATGACGAGAACAGCGATGCGGCGTCTGGGACTTCATCTCTTGGCTCACCGAGCTGAGAGATCTCCAGGTCACAAAAGGCGGAATCTGTCTCTTCTAGGCGCTCCAGAACCCCCCTCCAGCGTTCAGCCATTGCTCGGTTTGTGCTCATGCAACTCTCGACACATTCTGCAAACTCGGCAGTCAATTCCGATTGACTCTTTTGCCCCTCCTCAGTTTTCAAGCCAACGTACTGATAGGCCACGTACTGGTGTCGAGCCCTATGAGGCTTATGCGTATCGAAAGCGCTGAAGGAAACGTAGACAACGTTATTGAACGGATGTACTCGATGCTCGGCTCTGTCTTCGATGGACCCGCCTCTAAATGGGGTTCTTCTGGCAAGCGTGACATCCGCGATCTTGTGAAGTAGGCGTGTCTTGCCAACCCCGTTACTTCCGATAAGCGCTTGAATATTACTAGGCGGCTTCCTTTCGGGGTTTACTTTTAGATCCAACGTCAGGTCGGGGCAATTTTCAGCGGCGATTTCTTGACGGTAGCGAACGTGAAATTTGGATCTCGTAGGGCCGCCATTAGCGATGCGATGGTACTGATTTCGCACAGTCTCGTCATCAGTACCCCGCAGCAGCGATTGTCTCATCGCTGATTCCGCAAGAACGTCATTGAACAGTACTGTGTCTAGTGCTGCATCCCGAAGGGCATGGTAAATCGTGAGCCGTTTCTCTTCGTCGAACTCGTCGCGAAGTGTCGCGTAGTAGCTTTCGTCCACCCCTAGAGAAAAAAACTCCTCTGCCAGATATGTAAAGGTCTCCGGCAGCTCGACACGTCCGGAGGGCATGCCGCGACGGGCGATCTTGACAGCCCCTACGTGAATGCTACGGACTCCGTTGTGACAATAAAGGTCAAAGGTAGTTTTGAAACCGTAGTCATCCCAGTTATCGCGCACAAGTACCGCATGGTTCAGCTTCGCTGCGGCAGGCGACAGTGACGTAGTGAAGAGCATCCGATCATGATAGTGGTAGCTGCCTCGACCACGACAAGTATCTGGTGTAACTTCTTCTAGATTTCAGACGCGTAGCTCGAGGCATGGTCAAGCCGTTATAATCCCGCAGGTCTCACGAGAGCGGCATGGCGCTTCCCATTGCCAGCTACATACCAAAGAAGGCGTCCATGATGGAGCTGAAGGGGCTAGGCTTGGATCTTTTGTCAGCGTCTCTGATCTCCGCTTCTGGGCTTTGGGCTGGAGGGTTATTGAGGTAGTCGTTGAATCGTGCGCTGTCCTGGAGGGTCTCCGGGAGGCGTTCGTAAGCCGGCAATCGTAGGGCGTTGCACTCGCGGCACAGAATTCCTCGCACGCACTTTCCGCATGAGTATGGCGTGTTGCAGCAGCCGTGGTCGTGATCTATCTGCCAGAAAGTCGGCATGGCGGAGCTCAGATGCTCTGAATCACAGTTGGGCTCTTCCCTGCACAACGCACAGGCCCACCCTTGTACGCGCAGAATCGCGTTCATCTTGGCGATTGACAGGCCATAGCGCCAAACCTGTCTTTGTAGCCGATTGCAGCGCACGCACAGCTCTTTGTTGTGCCGCCGAGCGCGCGGATTCGGCTCTTCATCGTCTCCGCACAGCACACACACGAAGTATTCATCGTCATCAGGGAAAATAATTCTCACCGCATGCAGGAACGTGGACAGTAAGTAAGGTTCTTTAACCTGCCGAGGGCGACGGCAGTGTCCACCTTCGTGTATTTACTCGACCGTTGAGTAACTCGGCTACAGAGGGGGTTGATCCTTGAAGGTGTGGGTGCGATGCCATAGGTAGTACGACTCGCGGCTGGGCGTCCACCAACTGACAGGACGGCCGACCAGCTTTTCCTGGATGTAGGTGGCGACTTCTGGGATCCCTGCGGCGAGTGGGCTGACCTGGATGCTGCCTCCGTTGGCGACGGTGACGTAGCCGTGTTCGTACACGGCGTCGCATCCGAAGGTGCAGGCGAGCATGGCGATGTTGGCTAGGTCCCGCTTTTCGTCGTCGCTGCACATGGCGCGCTTCTTGATGTGCGCGGCGATCAGAAAGGTGCCGGGCAGGGTGCGTCCGCACAGGGCGCACTGGCCCGTCGAGCCCTTCAGCAGGCGCTTCTTCAGCGCGGCCTGCTCACCTCGCTGGGCACGCTGGGCGGTGCGCTCCAGTTCCCCGTCGAAGGCCGCCACAGCGGCCTCTTCTTGGGCCGTGTCGGCCGGTTCGAGAGCCGCTGTCGCGGGATCGAGGGTCAGCAGGGTCTGAAGGGTGTCGCTTTCTTCCTCGCTGAGCACGGAGATGCCCATGATGTTGCGGTTGGGGTTCCAGCCGAGCAGGGTGCGGATCTCCTCGATGGGGATATCGAAGCCGCGAGTGCCGGAGAGGGCGTACATGTACTCCCAGGTGCTGCCGGCCGGGTCGGTGCCCCAAAGCCGGGTGGCCAGTTCCTTGTTGCGCCACATCAGGGCGATGGTGCCGCCGAAGTAGACGCGCTTGTCGCCGCTGAAGAACACCCAGTCACCGGGCCGCATCTTCTTGATCCGGGACACGTTGACGTTCTTCTTGCCCGGCACGACGCCCCACATCTGGGCCTGGCCGTCGGGAAAGAGCTGCTTGAGCTGGGCGATCGTCGCTGCGTCAAGGACGTCCGCGTGGTCGTCGAAGACCACGGGCTTAACGATCGTGTCCTGGTAGTGCTGATCGACGTCCTTCTCCGACCGGCGTGCCGGCTGCATCACGATCCGCATGACGTGGATCATCCCCCCAACTGCGTGTACTTGTCGGCCTTGCCCCGTGCCAGGTGCACCGGGTACTTCAGACGGTTCTTCTCGATCTTCTCAGCCAACGCCTGTTCCAGGTCCACATCCAGGACGTCCGCCAGCCTCAACAGGTAGGCCAGGACATCCGCCATCTCCTCGCGGACTTGCACGGCGCGATCGCCATCCCGCATCACCTGGGCGGACTGGTCCGGCGTCAGCCACTGGAAGATCTCCAGCAGTTCCCCGCTCTCGCCGGCTAGTGCCATCGCCAGGTTCTTCGGGGTGTGGAACTGCTCCCACTCGCGTTCGACGGCGAACTGGGTCAGCGCATGCTGCAGGGCGGTCAACGTCATAGCAACAGCTGTACCAGACGCCACTGACACCGCCTGCCTGACCAAGGCCCATACACCAGTTGTCAGTTGGGATTGATATAGATCACGCATGTATCTCTACGCGGGCACGGTGGGCGAAGCCGCTCGGCAGGTGGACGACGAGAGGTTCATCGCCGCGGCCGAACGGCGCTTCACGCAGGTGTTCGGCGTAGCGCCCAGCCCGCAGGAGAGCCGCAGTTGGCGGCGCAGCTGGCCGGCGCTCGTCCGAATTCTTCGCTCGGCCGGGCTGGAGGCCGTGCACCTGCTGCTCGAGTACTCGCTGCCTGCCACCGGGGAGCGAGTCGACGCAATAGTCGTCGGCAAGGAGGCCGGCGGGCGCCTCTGCGCGGTCGCGATCGAGCTGAAGCAGTGGACACACGCCCAACTCAGCGCCCTTCGGCCCGGGATGGTCCGCACCGCAGACCGCATCGTCCAGCACCCAGCCCGCCAGGTCGGCGGCTACGTGCACTACCTGCAGCAGTGGGTCAGCCGCGACGATTTCCCGCTGGACGTCCGCGGCATCGTGGTGCTCCACGATGCCCCCGCCGACCTAGTCGGCGGCCTTCGGGCACAGGCCGCGCGGGGCCCAGCTGGCGCCTATCCGGTGCTCGGACGCGACGACCTCGCCTCCGTACCGTCCCCTGGCGACTTGGCCCAGCGGCTAGGCTGCGCCGATCTGAGCCCCGTCACCTGGGACAAGGTCGAACGCTTCCTCCAGATCGAGCACCGCCCCTCGACCGCGCTCCTGGAACGAGCCGGAGAAGTCATCGAGGGCCGCGACGCCTTCGCCTTGATCGGAGACCAGGATCTCGCGCGGCAGGAGGTCCTGCACGCCGTCGACGACGCACGCTCCCGCGGACGCAAGAGCATCATCGTCGTGACTGGTGGACCGGGTACCGGAAAGACCGTCATCGCCTGCCGGCTTCTGGGTGACCTGTGCAAACAACCAGGCAGCAACCCCCGCCTCTTGTCCCCCTCTGGAACACTCACTCGGCAACTGCGCCGGACCGTCGGTAACGACTACCGAGGCCTGATTACTACATTCCTCAACAAGGCCCCGGCCGGAATCACCCAAGACAGCGTGGTCCTCCTGGACGAGGCCCACCGCGCCCGCACCTACCCAGACCACCAGCACGGCGCCTTCCCTGTGATCCTGGGGAAGCTCATCGACGATGCCGCCGTGACAGTGCTGTTCCTCGACGAACGACAGATCGTGCGCCCCACAGAAGGCCTCACCCTCAAACAACTCGAACAGCACGCCCAGCACACCGGATCGGCGTTCGCCCACATCGACCTAGTCAGCCAGTTCCGCTGCAACGGCTCACGCGCCTACCAGCAGTGGATCGACCGCCTCTTCCAGCCCGACGGCACAACACCAGCATGGGAAGGCAGCGACTACGACCTAGCAGTCGCGACAGACCCCCAAGAACTTTCCGACTGGGTTACCGACCACACCCGCCGCGGCCAGACCGCACGCGTGACCGCCGGCTTCTGCTGGCCATGGGATTCCCCGGACTCTCCACCGCTGCTGCCGGAAGTAGCGATCACCTGGCAAGGACCGCAGGGGCCGCGCACCTGGACCCGTCCATGGAACTCCCGCGCCGACGAGTCCAACTTCGACCACCCTGACGTGCCGGCCCGCCCCTTCTGGGCCACCGACACCGGCGGCCACGACCAGGTCGGTTGCATCTACACAGCCCAGGGGATGGAATATGCCTACAACGGCGTGATCATGGGCGGAGACCTCGTTCGGCGAGGCGATCGATGGATCGCCCGCCCAGAGGAAAGCCATGACTCCCAGCTACGAGGCCTCCCGCCGGATCGGTATTTGCCATACGCACTGAACACGTACCGCGTACTGGCCAGCCGAGGCACTAGAGGAACACGCCTCTATTCGACCGACACGATCACGCAGAACTTCCTCCAAGCACTGGCCTCCCCACTCGACGCGTAGGCGAAGACCTTACGGCCACCGAAAGCGTCCTTAGAACGTGGCAAATGCCTGGCAAGTTGCGCTCGCCGTCTCTCGCTCACACTGCTCGACGCCCACACGAAGAAGTGCTCAGCTAGCACCCCAAGGCGCTCTCCTTTCACCGCTATGACGTACGTACTACGGCAAAGGCCAAGCCGAGTTGGTGTACGTGAATCGGAGGCACCTTCCCGCTCGACGTTATGCAGCGTGCGCTGCGGGGCGCTTGAAGACCTGCGCCTGGTGCCAGTGGACGTACTGTGCATCGATGGCCGCGTGGCCAGGTCGAGGCGTCGCAGCATGTTGCCCGTGCAGAGCGTCGACAGCCTTCCCGGCCGTGCTTCGGGCTACGTACCAACGGGAGACCTGGATCCTCAGGTCCGGCCTCAGGCCTAGCACGCCGAGATCGAAGAGCGTGTGGTGCAGCGAACACAGTGCCAGGGCGTTGTTGACCTCGTCCGGGCCGTCCTGGCTGTGCCAGCGCACGTGGGCAGCTTCCAATCCCACCGGGTGACGGCCGATGGCGCCGTCAAACCCGCAAAAGGCACAGGCGTAGGCGTAGGCGTGCAGGACTTCCTCGACGAATCCTCCTCGCCGTGCTCGCGTTTGCCTCTGCGCCGGAATGGAAACCGCCTGCCCATGCCAACCGGTCACGTCGAGGCCGACGGCGTCGTAAATGGAGGCCTCAAGCGCGGGGGTGAAGTGCTGCTGTAGCAGGAGCCTGGCAGCTGCCGCCACGGTGCGGGGGTCGGTGAGCAGTCTCTCCACCTCGGGGCGCAGGTTGCCGTGGGCGCCGTGGGTTCGCAGCCATGCACCCCGGTCGGGATCACTAGCCCGTATCGGCCGGCCTTCGCTGTCGCGCAAATCCCACAGGGTGCGCTCCAAGTGGACGAAGGGCATCGCGGCCCGCTGCTTAGCCTGCGACGGATTGCTCATCGGCGGACCGAAGTCGTTGATCAGGCGGCTGACTGGACCTTCAGTTTCGTCATAAGTGACCGCGGTGCTACCCATCGTGGCGAATCGTCCCAGTAGCCAGAGAACCAGCAAAGGCTTGTGCGGGGCACGGACCGTTCCGATCCGTGCCTGACGCAGCCCTGCAAGGGCGGCCAATAGTTCGTCCTGCGTCATCACGAGGGCCACCTTGCCACGTTGTGCAGGCGGCGCAGGCGGCCATTGAGTATCGGATCTCCAGAACAGGACAACGATCGGATCAGTGTCAGTGGCCCTTCCTAGGATCAACCCTGAACCAGGTGACGGAGGGGGCTCATGACCACTACAGGGCTGACGGATGCCAGCATCGTTCGGCGCGTCGTCGAGGAGTACGACGACAGAGGGAGGGACGCCTTCCTGAAGAGGCACAGGTTCGAGGGCGCCAATCAGTACTACCTTCAGGTGGGTGGTCGGCTGTACGACGCCAAGGCCATCGCCAACGTGGCATACCGCTACGAGCACCAGGCCCCTGACACGCGCGTGATCAGCGGTGGACGGGGTCACAGCAACCGCCTGCTGGAGCGTCTCGGTTTCACGGTGGTCGACGGGCGCCCCACCACGGTGGAGGGTGAGCGTGCCTGGCGTCTCGCAGTCTGGTCGCACCTCCAGCTCACCGAAGACCTTAGCCAGGTTCCGCCGGGTGTCCTCCGTGCATTCGGTGTCTATGGCGGAGGCCAGGGCATTTGGATGGACAAAGCCAGGACAGCGGCCGTCCAAGAGGGCGGAATCACTATGGGAGTCCTCCACACCGGTGCGCACTACCCGGACGAGATTAGCGACAACGATGTGATCTACCACTACCCGACCACTGGCCGGGGCCCGGGCCGTGATGAGTCGGAGGTCGCCGCGACCAAGGCGGCAGCAGCCCTGAAGCTGCCCATCTTCGTCATCGCGAAGCCGACTCCCCAGTCCAGCGTCCGCATCGTGCGTCTCGCGTGGGTGGAGGGCTGGGAAGAGCGCTCCAGGATCTTCCTGATCAGCTTCGGAGACAGCAGACCTGAACACCTCCTGACCGAGGATCACTCAGACAATCAGCCCTTTTCTCTGACGGGTAGCCGCAGCCGGAACAGCCAGCGGAACGTTCGCGAACGCCCTGGGCAGCGTCGTTTCAAGCTGAGGGTCTTCCAGCGCTACGGACCTCGCTGCCCCTTCTCGGGAATAGCAGTGCCTGAGATGATCGAGGCAGCTCACCTCAGGCCCGACGCCGTGGACGGCACAGACGATCCTCGCAACGGCTTGCCGCTCAACGCAGCGCTCCACCGCGCCTACGATGCGTACCTGTTCGCCATTGAGCCCGAGACTCTCAGCGTGGTGACGCGCCCCCAAGGGCCAACTGCCGAGGAGCTCGGTATCGTCACGCCACACCTTCGTGAGCTGCCTCGGCGGCCACACGCCGAGGCGCTGCGCTGGCGCTACAGGGAATGGCAGTCGCGTACTGGCCAATAGGGGTTGCCTGAGCGAGCGCTGTAAGACCCTGCCCAATACCGACGAGGCACCTCCAAACTATCGTGTCGACTGGGAGGTGCCCCACGGCGCCGCCGTTGCTATCGCTGCCGGCGTCTACGGTAGCTGGCGCGTCTTTTGGCGCTTCGGTCGCTTCTCAACAGGGACCAAACCCCGGCGGATCTTCATCAGATGCTCGTCTTTCGTGTTCTCGCGCACTGCAGGACGGCTCAGGATTCGATGCTGTGTTTCCGGAGTCCAGAACACTTCGAGACGCTTCCGAGCGCGCGTGATCGCAGTGTAGAAAATACTGTGGGAGATACTCTCCTCGTTGGCATCCGTGATGACAAACTTCACTTACATAATCAGAACGACATCCATGAGGACGCTGAGTTATGCACGACGCATTCACTCAGATCGAGTGAACGATTCGGCAGCTCGCTGATGAGATCCCGGTTATCGTCCCACTCGGCCCGGAGTTGACGCCCGAAGGCCAGCCCAATCACCTGATTGGCCCCCGCCATCTTTAGGGCATGTGCTGCGCTGGCGATCGTCCCACCAGATGTGAAGGTGTCATCTAGGAGTAAAACGCGCTTTCCTCTGACCGCCTCGGAAGCATCGAAAGCGCCCGATGTTATCTGGCGTCGACGTTCGCCGGCTTTCGAAGCACTAGTCTTGGTTAAAAGGCCGTCCGTCCAGAGAGCTGCCATGGAAGGGATGCATCGCAGGACGAGGTCTAGGTGGTTCTGACTGCGTGAACTTGGGTGAGAGGGCATCGTTAGACGAAGGTCGAAAGGTCCTCCATATTCTGTTTCGATACAGCCAAGATGCTCTGCAAGATACTCATGAAGGAGGGACGCAAGGGGCATTCTTAGCCAGGTGGCACTGTTCCAATTCTTGGCACGCCAGATAATGCTTTCGAGTCCTTCATGCACTGAATAGCAAATTGGCACAAAGCCATCAAGGACTGTGGAGTAAACCTTGCGGCATATGTAACAACGCGAATATGGGCGCCCTTGATCGTCCGTACCCGTTGGCGCTCGACACAAAGAACATACGGCGTTCTCATTACTGGTCAGAGTGGGTGCTATCCCTTCTTCACGCAGCCACTTCACCCAGTCGTCAGTTCTCCAATTGGCGAAATTTGGGCGCGCGAAGTCGCGGTACACGCCGCCTCCCCCTCATGAGACTACGTTTACGCAGCAATCAAACGCGGTCACTCTACGTCAAAGAGTACCTGGTCGGTAACCCTCTGAGCAGGCTGAATGGTTTTACGATCGAGGGATTCGACCACTTGTTCGGTGTTGTCGACCATTGCGGCTTTACCAGCCTCCACCATTCGGCGGGCCCACTCCTGTTGCTCCACCAGCGAGCGAAGGAGGATGACGGGGCGGCCCTGTTCACTAGCCACACGCGCCTGCATCTTGGCCCCGGATGTCCGTGATGCCTCAATTACGACACTTCCGAGGCTTATGGCCGAGGTGACATGGTTTCGTCGAGGGAATGTGTCGCGCCCCGGGGGGCGAGATGGCCAGAATTGTGATACCACGACGCCCTCTTGGGCGATCTTCTCAGCTAGATCCGCATTCTCTGCGGGGTAGCAACGCGTGATACCCGTCCCGATTACCGCGATAGTGCGGCGCCCAAAATGGAGAGCTGTTGTGTGTGCTGCGGTGTCGACACCACGAGCCAGTCCGGAGGTAATGGTGAAGCCAGCCTCTCCGAGCTCGCGAGCTACGCGCCTAGTTCGGGAAATACCGATTTCCGAACAGTCTCGCGTTCCGACGACGGCGACTGATCGTGCGTCTTCCTCGCGCTGTAAGCTGCCTCGATAAAAGATGAAGGGCGGCAAGTCAGATACGTTACGAAGATTGGTCGGGTAGTCATCGTCTAGGACGGTGGTTAGCCTCGCGCCCACTTTGCGCGCCATTTCGATCTCTTCTTCGATTCGTGCGAAGTGTGAGTCGAGTGGCTGCTTCAAGCCCTGGCGCAGGATCGGGAGTGACCTCTTGGCGCTGGGTGAAGTCTCCTTGATGTAACCCTGGCATAGCGGCTCTAGCTGACCTTGGAGCCCTGCGCGAGCGATCAGTGACCAGTCAACGCTTTTGCTGTCGATTCGAATAGAGCATAGGGCTAGCAGCTTCATTTGCGCGTCGCTGGTCATCTTCTGGTCTCCTTCTACTGAAGATCACTGTTCGAAGGTTATGTATCGGGTGCACAAACCACTAAGTATAACCATAGAGGAGAGATTGCTTTGTGGCTACGCAGTCAACAAAGTTTTCACTCTTCTGTGACAGATCGGCCCAATAGAGGGCGAGTGCCTGGTCAGGCTGCGGATTCGCCTACAACTGCGATCCATGCAAGTTGTTTGCAAAGGTTGACGCTCGGCGCAGCGGTCATCTGCATGTTGAGTTTGGCGTCGGCGCCTGGTAGCGACTACGTAGGACAGCATCCTGCCCTGACGGCAGCCGTGGGAAGCTTGAACGGACGGCGAGCAGACTGGGAGGAAATCGCGTGTCTCAGCAGGTCAGCCCTCGGGGGACCTTCCTTAAGGTCGCGGATGCACTGAAGGCCCGAGTCGCGGCCGACCCAGACATGACGGAGCTTCCGTCCCTGGCTGAGGTCATGCGCGACCACAAGGTCTCGCGCGGGGTCGCCCTCCGCGCGTTCGGCGTGCTGCGGCAGGAGGGTATGGCCGAACCGGCACCGGGCGAACGGTGGCGCGTCGTGCGCTCGGGAGTCCGAATCGACCGGCGCCCACTCGATCAGCGAATTGCCGACATCATCACGGCTGAAGGGCTCGTAGTGGGGGAAGCCTTCCCGAGCGCTTCCGCACTGGCCGACAGATTCGGGGTCTCACGGCCCACAGTGACTAAGGCATTGGAGAAGTTGGAGACCGCCGGCGTGCTGGCGGGTGGCGGACAGGGCAAGGTGCGGACGGTCCGTGCCGTGCCGGCGCGAGAGGAGCGTTCATAACTTGCCGACGTTGACGGCGTGGGCCTATCCCCTGGCTGAGTCGTTGCTCGCCGAGCCGCTTCCGCGGCGCTGGAAGCACTGTCTCGGAGTAGCCGAGAGGGCTCGTACGATCGCGCTCGTTCTTGACCAGGACGCGGAGCTGTTGGAAGCCGCGGCGGTGCTGCACGACATCGGCTACGCGCCGGACCTGGCCAAGACGGGCTTTCACCCGCTGGACGGAGCCCGCTACCTCCGGGACGTGGCCGGCGCAGACGAACGGGTCATCAACCTAGTTGCTCACCACTCCTGTGCCTGGATGGAGGCGGAAGCGCGCGGCATGCGCGAGGAGCTGGAGGGCGAGTTCCCGCGGGAGAGCGCGCACCTGAACGACGCACTGTGCTACTGCGACATGAACACCACGCCGGATGGGACGCCCACGAACCCTGTCGATCGGGTTAACGAGATCGCTGGACGGTACGGACCGGAGAGCTTGATCGGACAGTTCATCCGCCGGGCCGAGCCGGAGATTCTAGCCTGCACGACCCGCGTGCTTGAACGGTTCGGCGCCGCCAAGCGTCAGCCGATGTAGGGGGCTGGGCGCGTCCGATCCATGGCGTGCTCGATCCGGAGCCGCATCGTGGGGTGTACGTCCAGCATCGTCAGGTCCGCTGGGTCGACCCACCGGACTTGAGTTGTCTCATTGCTCGTACGAAGTTCACCGCCAACCGGCCGCGCTCGGAAGCAGATGCTGAACTGCTGGCGTACCTCGCCGTCGTCGTACTGCATAACGTGGCCAGGGTCGGTGTAAATCCCGGACATGTTGACGACTTCGGCCTTGATGCCTGTCTCCTCCCAGACCTCGCGGGCCACGGTGTCACTGATGGACTCGCCTACGTCGTGGCCACCGCCGGGCAACGCCCAACGGCCGTTGTCAGACCGCTGGATCATCAGTACCTGTCCCGCATGGTTCTGCACGAATGCCACGACGGACGGCACCACCGAGTTGGCCGGCGGGGCATCAGGGTCGTGAAGGTAGTCGATGCGTCCCATGCCTCATGCTCCAGTGAAGTCGTGTTCAGCCACTGGCCTTGCGCCTTCCCAGGTCTGCTGAACGCTATTGGCGAAGGTATCGAAGAGCCCGCCGCCGGGGAGCCGGCGTAGGTGCAGAACCGGAGCCATATAGGCGCCGACGCCATACACGTGCGTGTTGACAAGCATCTCGTCATCCACACGGTAGATCGAGTTGTAAAGCACGGTGTCGTGCAGGCGGAACGTGATTTCAGGGTGGCTGGTGAACAAAGGGCGGTAATTGACCAGAGCGTTGCGGATCTTTCCGTCCATGATGCGGTGACCTTCGTCAATGCCGCGCCGGATGACAGCCTCGCACGCCGGGTCGCCCATCAAAACGCGAATCGCGACGCTCTTTGACTTCGCCTTGAGGACCGACAGGAAGCGCGGGTCTTCTGCAAGGCCGATGCCTGCGTAAACGAGGATGTCGATGCGTTCCTCAGCACGCTCACACATCTCTCGCCACATGTCGGTCGGTACGACGTGGCGATGCGGGTAAACCGTGACAATCTCTGCTTTGCTCAGGTCAGTTGTGGCCTCCTGAGTCCGGGAGTCGTCCCACAGCATCGTTACGTCAACCCGAAGCGCTGCTGCCGTTGCGTACTGATGGCGCCTGTACGGCACCTTGCCCTGCGTGACCCAGCGCTCGACTGTCTTAGGGATCACCCCGATCTGCTCCGCAAGATCCTGGATCGTCATGCCTCGCGCCAACAGAGCAGACCGCAGCCGTTCGTTGGACATCGTCACCCTCGCATGGACTTCTAGGGACTTCTTGACGGTAGCCAGATGATGCGGAGCTGTCCACGTGCGGGGTGACCAACTCCCCTGACCTGGGGCGATTCTGAGTGTGCGCCAAGAAGTTGCGGCGCGAAACACATGAGGTGCCGTCACTGCACTTGACGGACCCTTATACAGTACCTGTAAAACAGGTACTGCATCGCAGCGTCCGGAGGAAAGCCCTCGCAGGGGTGAGTACAAAGTGAGCGCACATTGGTTGAAAATTGAACAGAGTGCCGAGGGAATCCCGTCCCACCTCCGCAAGCAAGCGGGCGGGTGCGCAGGGTTCTGTCCCTTGCGCGGTACAGCGCACTTCTCGACCATTCCGCAGCCCGACGGCTGCGGCCGGTTGCCTCCGCCGCTCGTCTCGTACGAGCGGCGCTGAGGGGAGCCGGATCAACCGACTTCACCGGCGCGCGGCTCCCGGGGTGCCACCCGGGAGCCGCTGTTCGGGCCGTTCACCTTCTGGAGAGGACCACGACCCAATGGACCACATCGTCACTGTTCAGGAAGCTGTTACCGCGTTCGCCGACTACATGGAGCCGACGGATGCGGAGCTGGAGGAGATCGACCGCGAGATGCCGGTCCTCCTCGCGGACATCGATCTGCTGGATGCCCACATCGCCACCCTCGACCGCACCCCGAGCGAGCTGGACCAGCGGCGCATCCGCCGGGCCCGCCGCCGGGCGCTGGCCGCGCGGGTTGAGCTGATCAACCACACGGCCCCGGCATCGGAGGTCGGGGCGTGAGCGAGCCGCTGGCGCCGGCGCAGATCCAGTCCGCGGAAACGACCCTCACCCGAGGCACTTGGGCCATCACCGCGGGCGCGGTGCTGTTCTCCGTCCTCACGGTCACGCCCCTGGTGCAGCGGGTCACCCCAGGCAAGTGGGAGTGGACGGCACCGATCCTGCCGCTGGTGGTCGATGCGGCCGTCGTCATCGTGGTCCGCCTCGACGCGACCGTGGCCCGCATCGGTGGGAGCTCCGGGCCGTGGCCGGCGCTGCTGCGCTGGATGACGGGGTTGATGACCCTGCTCCTCAACATCGGGGACAGCGCCCTCAAGGGCGACCTGGTCGGTGTCGCCGTCCACGCGGTGGCACCGCTGCTGCTGATCGTCACCGCCGAAGCGGGCCTGGCCTACCGGCGTGCGATCGGACAGGCACTGGAGCGCATCGAGCGTTCACGGGCCGCCGAACAGGAGGCGCGTGAACAGCGCGAGCACGCACGGCGTGAACAGGCGCGCCTGGAGCGTGAACGCGCTGAACAGGCTGCCCGCGATCACACTGAACAGTTGGAGCGGGAGCGGGCTGAGCGTGAGATCGCTGAGCGGGCTGAGGAGCGTGAGCACGAGGCCCGAATGGAGCGTGAACGCCTCAACCGCGACGCCGAGATGCGCCGTGAGCAGCGCGAATACGATGAGCAGGTACGGCGTGAGGAACAGCAGCGCGCCGATGCCCTGCGCCGTGAACAGCAGGAGCAAACAGAGCGTTCACGCCGTGAGCGGCAGGTGCTCGAACCCGCCGCGGCAGCCCCCCAGACGACGCACGAACCGGCAGCCGTGAACACGGTGGCCAGCTCGGTGAACGACGGCGTGAACGGAGCGAGTGCGTTCACGAAGATGCCAGAGATCGACGCCCGCTCCTACATCCGTTCCTTCCGCGAGGGGGAGCGTTCGGTGCGGCAGCTTGCCGAGGAGACCGGCTGGTCCGTCGGCTGGGTATCCGCCCGCCTCCAGGAGTTGCGCGAGCCGGCCCCTGCTCGCGCCTACGACGCGGCTGGGGTGGTGGTCTGATGCCGATCATCACGAACGAGGTACCGCGGCTGCGGGTGCTGTCGCTGGGTGCCGGAGTGCAGTCCACCACGCTCTTCCTGCTTTCCGTTGAGGGCCACCTGCCGCGACTGGATGCGGCAGTGTTCGCCGATACTGGCTGGGAGCCCGAGGCGGTCTACCGACATCTGGATCGGCTGGAGTGGGAGGTAGCCCGACCAGCCGGGATCCCGATCATCCGCACCGGCGGGAGCAGCATCCGCGCGGATGCCCTGGATCCGGTGCACCGGTTCGCTTCGATGCCGCTATTCGTCCGCAACCCGGACGGCAGCGTGGGCATGATCCGCCGGCAGTGCACGGACGAGTACAAGCTGAAGAAGATCAAGCGTGAGGTGCGAGCCCTACTCGGCTACCCGACGCCCCGTCGCGTTCCCGCTGAGGTGTTCGCGGAGCAGTGGGTGGGGATCAGCCGGGATGAGTTCACCCGGGCCAAGGATTCCGGCATCCGCTACGCCCACAACCGTCACCCGCTGTTGGAGCTGGACTGGACGCGGGCAGACTGCTTGAAGTTTCTGGCGCGTCGGGGCTGGCAGTCCACGCCCCGTTCCGCCTGCATCGGGTGTCCGTTCCAGTCCAACGCTGAGTGGCGCGCGATGCGCGATCACCGCCCGGCAGAGTGGGCGGACGCGGTCACTTTCGACCACGCCATCCGCGACGGCCTCGCACACGGCCTGGCCGATGAGCGGACCGTTCTGCGGGACGCCTACCTGCACCGTTCCTGCCTCCCGCTGGACCAGGCGCCGATCGACAAGGTCAGCGCCCAGGAGTGGGGCCAGCGCCAAGGCTCCCTCCTGGACCTTCTCGCCGACCAAGACGACGACCGCCCGACCGGGTGCTCGCCGTGGACTTGCCGCAGCGAGGACCCCGACGCGATTGCGGGGGCGGTGGCATGAGCGAGCCCATGACCGGCGCTCGGATGTGGCACCCGGTGATGCGCGCGGCAAGCTTTCGCTGCCAGTGCACCGGTCAGTGCGGCAACGCCCACAAGAAGGCCCAGGGGCGTTGCCCGCGTGAGCACGACCAGGCCGCCAGTAAACACCGCGGCCCCATCCACCTCAGTGCGGCGCCTACGGACCCGCTGACCCCGGTTGTGCAGGCCTGCCGGTTGCCCGCGAGCGCGTTGATGGCCTGGTGTCCGGACTGCCACACCGCAGCCCGCCGCCGCGCCAACGCCGCCGCCCGAATGGCGTCCCAGCCTGACCAGATCGAGCTGTTCTAACCCGCACAGCGCCCCGCCAACTACCCCTTCGAACTGGGAGTTTCTGCTGTGTCCAGCCGTACCCGAGCCCGCGGTGCCGCGGGTGTCCACACCGTCCGTATCCCGCACCAGCGTGCGCCGCCGCTCGCAGCCGTTCCTGATTGTCGTCCCGGACCGACCCTCCCTGACTCGGGAGGTGTTCGGCTTCCTCGGGCGGGCGTTGTGGCGCTTCCGCGCCGCGCTCGCCCCCACCGGCTTTGCCCTGCTCGCCCTGGTCGTGACCGCGCTCCTGCACGTGTTGGGCTGGTGGTCCGGGCTGGTGCTCGCGCCGCTGGCCATCGCGCCGGCGGTCTGGTTCGCCGTCATGCAGCGCCGCCGCCCTGGCCACGGTTCCACGCTGGCCTGGCGCATCGGCCTGGCCGCTCTCGCCACGCTCACCAGCACGTGGGCGGCGCTGGCCGCCGCCTTCGGGCCGCTGGCCGGCCCGCTCGGGCTGATCTGGCTGCTCGCGCTCATCGTGGCGCAGGCCGCGTGGCTCATCGTCCGCCGCACCCACTGACCTAAGGAGAGTGCCTGATGGCTCAGACCACCAACGGCCCGCGTCGGCGGCCGGCGGCGAACAACCGCAACAGTGCGAACCCGCAGAACAAGGGCGCCAAGTTCGCCAACGCGGGCGCCGCCGTGGGCGGGTTCGTCGGCGCGATGGGCGGCTCGTTCGTCCCCCCGATCAACGTCACCGTCAACAACACCAAGCACGCGGCCCGCGGCGGGGGCCGCCGCTCGCACGCCGAATCCCTGCTGCCCGCCCCGGAGTTCGGCTCCCCGGCAGAGGTGCGGAACTACTGCAACACCCTGCGTGCCGCGGCCGTGACGTTGTCCATCGAGGTCGCCATGGGTGCGGAGATCCTCAAGGGTGTGCTGACTGCGGTGCCGGACCCGGAGGGGCGTGCGTTCGGCTCCCGGGTGCGGGCCCGGAAGGTCTCCCGCAAGATGCAGCGCTCCGCGGACGCTCTGCGAGATGCCGCGAAGAATGCCGCGGCCTGCTACGCGGTCTTCCAGCAGGAGTTCGAGGAAGAGATCAACCGGGTACGTCACCGCGCCCGCAAGCCCGCTCAGCCGGTCATGAACTGGGCTCAGCAGTAAGGAGGTTGAGCCATGGCTCAACAGTGGACTGATCAGGACGGCCGGAGCTACCCGCTCGCCGTCACCGGCATGAACGAGGGTTCGGGCGGCACGATACGGGCGTACCTGCTGAACCGCGCCAAGCCGCACCTGCCGCCCTGGCTCGGCTGGGCCGGTACCGGTGTGGCCGGGGCGTTGGGGCACTGGCAGTGGGGCGAGAGCCCGTGGGCCGGTGTGGGCCTCACGCTGGCTTCGGTCGCGTTGACCGGCGGGACGTGGCTGATGGGCAAGAGCACCACCCAACAGCGGCGCCTGCACTCCGCCATCACCGTGGCATGCGGCTCCGCCTGGGTGACCGCGGCCTGCCTGTCCGGGCCGACCACCGGCCCGATCGACGACCTGTTCCTGATGGGCGGCCCGGTCCTGGCGCTGTCCTGGAACATCCGCATGGCCCTGCGCCACACCCCCGACGCCACCGCGGCCGGCAGCGAGAAGGGCCTGTTGGAGAAGATCGGACTCGCGCGGGCACAGATCGGTACGGCGAAGGTGGAGCCCAACCGGGTCACCGCCCCCGTCGCGCTGGACGCCGGATCGCAGACCAACGACGACATGGCCAAAGCCCTGGGCAACCTCGCCTCCGCCCTGGACCTGCCGACCTCCGCAGTCCGCTACACCCCCAACCCCGACTCCCATCGCCGCGGCGAACTGGTCATCGTCCCCGAGGACATGCTGTCCGAGGTGGTGGAGTGGCAGGGCCCCTCGAACCTGGGGGGTTCGATCGCTGATCCGCTGGTCATCGGCCGCTACGACGACGGCTCCCTGCTGGTGATGTGGCTGCCGGGTGACCCGGACGCGGGCCGCAACTCCACCCACGGCCTGATCGCGGGCCAGTCCGGCTCCGGCAAGGGCGACGCCGCGCTGAACCTGCTCACGGAGATCCTCTCCCGGCGGGACGTGATCGTCTGGTTCTCCGACCCCAAGGCATTCCAGGACTTCGCCCCGCTCCGGGCCGGTCTGGACTGGGATGCCGAGGGTGGCAGCCAGACGGAAGTCATGGTCGCGGCCGTTGAAGCTGTCATCCCCGCCCGCACCCGCTGGCTCGGAGCCCACGGCTACCGGCAGTGGGTGCCCGCGGCAGCCGAGCAGCAGAACGACCCGGAGCACTCCTGCCGCAGCGACGGCACGGCGTGCGGGTGCGCGGGCATGCCGTTCCTGGTCGCCTGGTTCGAGGAAGCCGCCAACACCCTGCGCAACCTCGGTGACGATGCGTTCACCGGCATCGCGCAGGAGGCCCGCTCCGCCGGAGTCTCGCTGATCGTGTCGCTTCAGCGCCCCTCCTACGACCAGATGTCCACCTCCACCCGCGCCTCCCTCCCGTCCGTGATTGCGCTGGGCTGTGACGCGCGGGATGAGGGGTTCGCGCTGCCGGATGAGGTCCTGGCCCAAGGCGCCCACCCCGGGGCGTGGGGCAACCGGCGGCCCGGCTACTGCTACGTCGTCTCCCCGGGTGTCCCCGAGGACCGCTACGCCTCCCCGGGCCGTACCCGCCGCTTCACCAAGCGGGCCGTTCCCGTGATGGAGCTGCTGGCCACCTGGGCACAGCGCAACGGCGCCACCGCCGACCCCATCACCGCCGGCACTGCCTCCGCCGTCGCGGGCAATGTCTACACCGGCCGGACGGACTCCGGCACCGACCAGCAGGCGACCGGGCTGCGGGCCGTCCCGGAGGAGGACGACATGGACCACGGTGGTCTGCTCGTGGACCCGGAAGACCAGCACATCGACCCCGAGGCCGAACTCCCTGACGCCGAAGAGGGCGATGACGCTCCGATCTTCGGCCAGGAGAGCGGCCGCAAGCCCTCCCCGGAGGAGGCACGGAAGCTGTTCGCTCAAGCCTTGGAGGAGTTCGAGGAAGCCCGACAGATGATCGTCGGCCCCAAAGACTTCATGGACTGGTGCGACCAGCACAGCCTCTCCCGCTCCTGGGTGTCCAAGCGCCTCAAGGAAGCAGCCATCGAGGGCCGCTTGGAGCAGACGAACACCACCGGCCGGTGGCGCATAGTGCCCGTCCTCACGGCCGCCTGACACCCGTCACATGTGACGGGCCCGTCACACCCAAACCCCTAGGCAGGCGCGGGTGTGACGCGCCGTAACAGCGGCCCGTCACACCCCCGCGCACCTGCCTGACACCCCTCCCGCGAACCCGCGTCACACGCCTGGCGCGGGCCCGCGGCCTACCCGGAAGGATCACTCGTGGTCCACCTCGAACGGCGGCCCGCGGCCGTCGAAATCCACCACCCCGTTCCGACCACCGTGCATCGGCCCGCCGCACCCCTCATGCCGGTCCAGCCAGACCCCGCATCCGCGGTGCAGTCGATCGTGCTGCCCAACGGCCAGGTCGTCACCGGCTACCCGCTCACCCCCGCCCCCGCGCCGGTGCCGGCCGCGCGGCCGGCCGTCTCGCGCACCGCGGTGAACATCGCCCTCGGAGGCATCGGGTTCGGCGCGGTGTGCGGCGGCCTGGTCCTGCTCACCTCGTTCATCGCCGCCCTGACCGCGTTCATCACCCAGCTCATCACCCTCGCCGCGGTCATCTTCGGCGGCTGGATCGCCGTACAGATCTTCGGCGCCACCGGCCGCCACAGCGGCGGGACCACAGTCAACATCCGCAAAGCGGTCATCAAGCGCAGCCACTTCCACGGGTAAGAGGCTCAGGCGGTGAGGGGAAAGCCGTCGAAGCCCTCAGCCGTCCGCGTCACCAGAGCGATGTTCTCCGCCATCAGCAGCTCCTGCACGTCCTCACTGGGCGCTTCTGGCAGCAGCACCGCGAGCCGCAAACCGTCCGGGACTTTCAGGTGCCGGCGGTAGTCCAAGAGCTGGCCGATCGCGAAGCGCACGGCGTTGCGGGTTGCCTGCCCCTTGGCTTCGTACAGCACGTTGTCGGTGCTGTCGTACAAGTCGGGCACCAGGGCGCCCACTTCGCCCTCGATGGTGATCTGGAAGCTATTGAAGACGTGGCCTGCCGCCGTCAGATGATCCTCGAAAGCCGTGACCAACTGGCCCTCGCGGCGAATGACCTGGCGCTCGCCACCCCGAATGCTGGCAGTGGTGCTCCCCGTGGAGTGCTTCTCCGTCTTCTTGTCCTTGACCCCGGTCTGCTTCGCCTTCTGCTTCGCGGGCGGGACGGGGGCCTTCGGGCTGACAGGCAACTCGACCACACTGCTCACGGTGGCCGGCATCGCCACGTCCGCATCCGTAAGTGACCACGTCACCCCCGGTACGGGACGCAAGCGGAAGACGAACACCCGCCGCATCACCTTGTCTCCGCCCGGCGCATGGCGTTCCACGTAGGGAAGCACGGGATCCACCAGCACCGGCCCCACGAACCGGTGCCGAACGCCCCCCTTGGCGGCGCCCTTCTTGCCGGCCGCGACGAACAGCAACACCTGACGGCCATCGGTGACGCTGTCCAGCAGGGCTTTGTTCCCGGACGTCATCTGCTGATTCCCCGACACCCCTTCGCCGGTGTAGAGGAAGAGCGGGCCGTATTCGTCGTCCTCGACCTGCCCGTCGAAGGTGTAGCCGTGCTTCGCCCCCGCCTTCGGGTCGGAGTAGATCAGCACCGTTTTGCCATTCGACGGGGTCTGGATACCCCCCTGGATCGCACCGCCGTAGAGCGCCTTCACCTCAGCGCGCGTCGCGATCGTGCCTGGAACAAGGTCGTCAGTCGCCATGAGACGCAACCTATCCAGTCCCACTGACACAACCCTTTGCCGGCCCACTGCCGGCAAGTAGGGCGGCCCCTCTCTCGCAAAGAAGCGGGGCCGCCCTTGCCAACCAGTCCTCTACAGACCTGTTGGAGGTCTCCAGCATGACCCAACCCACCGACATCCGGCGAGACACTGCGCTTCAGCTCGCGGCCTCCGGCGTGCCGGTCCTGCCCCTACGGGCCGGGAAGGGGCCGTTCGGCAACTGCCGTGCCTGCACCCGAAACGCGTGCGGCGGCCGGCCGAACATGAAGCACGCCGGGTCCTGTGCCTGCCCCCGCCCGTGCCACGCCTGGGCCGCCGCCACCACCGACCCCACCGTCCTGCGCTCCCGGGAATGGGCGGGTGCGTGGCGCGAAGCGGCGGCCGTGGCCTACCACCCCGGCGGCGCCGGTCTCACGGTCGTCGACCTCGACAACGCGGCGGCTATCGCATGGGCTCGCGAGACGCTGCCCCGCACCCGCACCGTGGAATCGACGCGCGGCGAGCACTGGATCTACCAAGGCGTCATGGCCTCATCCAACGCGGTCCGGCCCGGTGTGGACATCAAGTCCTCCATGGCCTACGCCCGGTGGCTCGGTCCCGGCACCGGCACCATCACCGCCCTGCCAGACATCGTGCGCGCTCTGACCGTGAAGGAGCCCTGCCCGGTCCGGCCGGCGTCGCATGTCACCGTGCCGGCCGGGGGCGCCGGCGGGGAGTGCCGTCACCGAACACCCACCTACCTGGAACGTGGCATCGCCATGGCCGAACAGCAGATCACCGAGGCCTGCAGCGCGATCCACGCCACCGTCTACCGCACCTTCCTCGCCGTACTGTCCACTCACGGCCGGTGCGGCTGCCTCGCAGACGCCCACATCGCGCGGCTGTTCACCGCCGCGCAGGCCAAGGGGGAATCTGCTCGGCACTGCACCGACGCGTGGACCAACGCCCGCACCACGTTGGGACTGTAGCCATGTCCGACGACGACAAGACCCCGGCCCGCGAGGTCATCGCTGACTACGCCCAGGCGCACTTCCGCTACTTCCGCACCGCCGACGGGACCGTGTTCGCGCAGAAGAATGGCCACCCCGTGGCCCGCCCGATCCGCTCCCAAGGCACTGCGGGCAGCCACCGCCAGGAACTCATGGTCGGCCTCTTCAAGGACGGCCGCGGCGTGTTCAACGGGACCGCGCTCAAGGAAGCGTTGGACTTGATCGAAGCCTTGGCGATGAGCCAGGACGTACAGCCCGTCCACATCCGCGTAGCGCCCGGATTCGAGGGCGCGACCTGGCTCGACCTCGGGCGCAACGACGGACAGTCCGTCCGCATCCACCCCACCGGCTGGGACATCCTCACCCCCGACCCGCGCGAGGTGTGCTGGCGACGCACCCAACTCACCGGCGAACTCCCCCTGCCCGCCAAGGACACCAACGGCAAAGGCATCGACCTGCTACTGAGGCTGTGCAACTTCGCCAATGCGGAAACCGAATGCCTGGCCGTCGCCTGGCTCATCGGCTGCCTCGGGCCGTCCGTGCCTGTCCCCGCCCCGTTCCTCACCGGCCCGCAGGGCGCGGGCAAGTCCACCGGCGGACGAATGCTCGTACGGATCATCGAGGGCATGACCGGCGACCTGCGCCGCGCGCCGAAGGACGAGGAGAACCTGATCGCGGCCGTGGCAGCCGGGTGGGTCACAGCCCTGGACAACCTCTCCCACCTCGCCCCCGACCTGTCCGACCTGATGTGCTGCGTCGTCACCGGCGCCGAGACCATCAAACGCGCCCTCTACACCGACGGCGACGTGGTTCGCGCCCGCTATCGCCGCCCTCTACTCCTCACGGGCATCGACGTGGGCGTCATCCGGCCCGACCTCGCCGAACGCCTCCTCCCGCTGCGCCTGGAACGCCCGCGGGTGCGGCGTACCGAGGCCGAACTGTGGGGGGAGTTCGAAGAGGTCCTGCCCGCCGTCCTCGGATCGTTACTCGACCTCACGGTCAAGGTCCGGGCAGCGGAAGCGGACATTCCCACGGATCTGCGCATGGCCGACTTCGCCCACCTGTGTGCCCAGCTCGATGCGGCGACCGGCCTGGGAGCGCTCAACGCCTACCGCACCAGCCTGGACGACCTCAACGACGACGTCATCGAGGGCGACCTGCTCGCGCAGACCGTGTTGCAGCACGCCGCCGGCCTGGAAGCGGGCGCAGAGGAGCGGATGACGTCTGCCGAATGGCTGCACTGCCTCACCCGCCTGTACAGCGGCGAGGACTGCCGCCCGCTGCCCAAGGGGTGGCCGACCACCGGCAAAGTCCTCTCCGACCGGCTCAAGCGCCTCCAACCCACCCTGGCTGCCCGCGGAGTCCTCATCGACTGGGGCCGCACCAAAACGGCCCGCTACATCGAGATGACCCGCCCCCCGGCCCCACCGCCACACGAGCAGGAACAGGCGTTCTGACCTGCGGCACCACGCCCCCGGACAAGCAAGAAGAGCACCACGTCCCAGCACGTGCTCTTCTTGCTGTTCGGCGCAGCGCGCCGGCCAACGGTCGTGCCGCGGAGCGGCTCCTTCTTCACGCCTTAAGGCGCAGTGCACCACAACAGACACCCCTCTCGTTTCCCAAGAGAGAAACGCTGCGTCACCTGCGTCACCCAGGCCCAGAAAACAGTGGGTGACCTACCCATACAGCGGTGACGCAGACGGCCTGCGGCTGCGTCACCTCGCGTCACCCGCGTCACCCGCGTCACCGGTGACGATCAGCCTGCCGTCATCGGTGACGAACCCCTTAACGCCATGCGTCATCCCAAACTCCCAGGTCAGACGCACGAATGACGTAGATGACGCGGGTGACGCAGAAATCCACACCTCGGACACATGCCGGCCCCAAGGTCCCGAGCCCCACTCCCGAGGGTAAGAAGAGCTGCCCAGGAGGTACCCCGGATGAGCGCCGCGATTGCCGCCCCCGTCGATCGGCTCCTGTACAAGCCCGAGGAGGCGGCCGAAGCCCTTGCCATAGGCCGCTCGACCGTCTACGAGCTGATGGCCGAAGGCGCCCTGAAGTACATCAAGTTGGGCCGTACACGCCGCATACGGCGTACTGACCTCGAAGTCTTCGTAGCGACCCTCGCACCATTGCCCGACTGACCAGCAGACACCCTGAGGCGCTCCGAACACATCACTCGGGGCGCCTCGCGCATGGAGGAACTATTGAGCCCCCGCAAGCCGAATTATGAATCGACCATCTACTTCGGCGATGACGGCTGGTGGCACGGTCGCGTGACCATGGGCGTACTGGCCGATGGAAGCCCCGACCGCCGCCACCGCATGGCGCGCACGGAACCCGCAGTGCGCCGCAAGGTCCGGGAACTAGAGAAGCTCCGTGATGAGGGGCGTGCGACCAAGGCAGGCCGGAAGCCCACGGTTGAGCAGTGGATGGAGATCTACTTGACCGATATCGCGAGCCTGAAACTCAAGCCACGGTCCCTGGACGACTACTGGTCCAAGACCCGCAACCACATCGTTCCCGGCGTCGGGAAGCACCGCATCGACAAGCTTGCGCCGGAGCACCTCGAGCAGATGTATCGGGCCATGCTCGACGCCGGGCACGCGCCATCCCACGTGGTCAAGGTTCACCGCATCCTGTCGCGGGCTCTGAAGATTGCCCACCGCCGCCGAATGATCGGCGAGAACGTCGCCACGCTGGTTGATCCGCCCAGCATCGACGAAACCGAGACGAACCCGTTCACCCAGGAGGAAGCGAAGGCGTTCTTGGAAGCGGCGGCCAAGCGGCCCACGTTCATGCGGTGGATCGTCGGTGTCGGAATGGGGTTCCGGCAGGGCGAAACCCTGGGGCTGCGGTGGTCGTATGTCGATCTACAGGCCGAACTGTTCCACCCGAGGTGGCAGCTTCAGCGCCTCACCTGGCGGCACGGCTGCGGTGACGCTCACTCCTGCGGAGACCGTCTGCACCGCTTCGAGCTCTGCCCACCGAACTGCGCCACCCACAAGGGCTACAAGCGAGGCTGTCCGAAGCCGTGTGCTCCGACCTGTGTCAAGCACGCGAGCAGCTGCCCCAACCGCAAGGGCGGAGGGCTGGCCTTCACCCGGCCGAAAACCAAGAAGAGCACGAACCCTGTGCCGATCCCGCCCGCCTTCATCCCCTACCTGATCGCGCACAAGGAACAGCAGGACGAACTGCGGGAGGCGGCCGGCGAACTCTGGCAGGAGCACCACGCCGTGTTCACCCGGCTCGATGGCCGCCCTATCGATCCCCACGACGACTGGAAGGAGTTCAAGGAGCTACTGGCCGAAGCGGGCATCGGTGACCGGCGTCTCTACGACGGGAGCCGCCACACGGCGGGCACGATCCTGAACGAGCTGGGGGTGGACTTGCCGACCATCATGGAGATCCTGCGGCACACCCAGATCAGTCAGACGCGCCGCTACGTCAAGGGCCGCTCACACCTCTCCAAGGACGCCATGCGTCGCATGGGAGAAGCCTTTATGCCCGCCTCGGAACCTGCATCTGAGCCCGCAACTGAGACTAGGACTGAGACTGGGAACCGTCGCGCGGCTCGCGCCCTACGTCGACGCCGCATCCGCTGAACGAAAAAGCCCAGCTCAGACACTGTCTGAGCTGGGCTTGGAAAGAGCCGCCTTCGGGATTCGAACCCGAGACCTACGCATTACGAGTGCGTTGCTCTGGCCATCTGAGCTAAGGCGGCGCGCTGTCCGCACTATGGTGCGATCAGCAACGTCGGTAAGTCTACACAGTTTCTGAGGGTGCTCCGTACCGCCCCCTACCCGGCCCTCCGCGGCCCTCCTCCGGGCCTCCGGCGACTTCACCGGGCCCCGGAGCGTGCGGCGCTCCGGGCCCGACATCACCGACCCGCAGCCGTCAGCAGCGCTTGTCCCGGGCAGGCGGCGTCCCCCGGAGGAGATACGTGTTGATCGTCCTGTCGATGCACGTGCTGCCCCGCCCGTACGCCGTGTGGCCGTCGCCGTCGTAGGTGAGGAGGCGGGACGAGGAGAGCTGGCGGGAGAGGGCCTTGGCCCAGCGGTAGGGGGTGGCCGGGTCGCGGGTGGTGCCGACCACGACGATGGGTGCCGCGCCCCTCGCCTCGATCCGGTGCGGCTCGCCGGTCGGTGCCACCGGCCAGTACGCGCAGTTCAGGGTGGCCCAGGCCAGGCCCTTGCCGAAGACGGGGGACGCCTTCTCGAAGGCGGGGAGGGCCGCGCGCACCTCCTCGGGGGTGGAGAAGGCCGCCGGGAGGTCCACGCAGTTGACCGCCGCGTTGGCGAACATCAGGTTCGTGTAGCGGCCGTCGGAGTCGCGCTCGTAGTAGCTGTCGGAGAGGACGAGGAGGCCCGCGCCGTCGTTCTCCCGCATCGCCGCGGACAGGGCGTCGCGCAGGGTGGACCAGGCTCCCTCGTCGTACATCGCCGCGATCACACCGGTGGTGGCGAGGGATTCGCCGAGCTCACGGCCGGCCGCGTCGCCGGTCGGGATCGGCCGCGCGTCGAGCTTCTCGAAGAAGGCCTTGAGGTTCTTGCCGACCTCGTTCGCCTTCGTACCCAGCGGACAGTCCCGCTGCCGCACGCAGTCCCGGGCGAACGCCTGGAACGCCGTCTCGAAGCCCGCCGTCTGGTCGAGATTCATTCGGCGAGCGGGCAGGGACGGGTCCATGCCGCCGTCCAGGACCAGCCGGCCCACCCGGTCCGGGAACAGCCCGGCATACGTGGCCCCTAGGAAGGTGCCGTACGACGCCCCCACATACGACAGTTTCTCGTCCCCCAGCACCGACCGCAGGAGGTCCATGTCCCGGGCCGCTTCGGCGGTGGAGACATGCCGGAGCAGGCCGGGCGCGTCCGCTCCGCAGCCCTCGGCGAACTTCTTGTACGCGCTGACGAGCCGGCCTGTCTCCTTGGCGTCGTCGGGCGTGAAGTCCGTCTGCGTGTACGCGTCCATCTCACGGCCGTCGAGGCATTCGACGGGCTCGCTGCTCGCGACGCCGCGCGGGTCGACCGCGACCATGTCGTACTGGGCCCGCACCTCCATCGGGTAGCCGATCCCGGCGTACTGCTGGAGATAGCCGATCGCCGAACCGCCCGGCCCGCCCGGATTCACGAGCAGCGACCCGAGCCGCTTGCCCGGCCCCGTCGCCTTCTTGCGGGCCACTGCGAGACGGGTCTCCCCGCCGCCCGGCTTTGCGTAGTCGAGCGGCACCTTCAAGGTCGTGCACTGGAAACCGGGCACCCCGCAGCTGTGCCAGGTCAGCTTCTGTGCGTAGTACGGCGTGAGCGCGGCCGGCGTCGACCTCGGCAGCGCGGCCAGCGCCGCCCCGGCCGCCGGGCTGCCGGTTCTCATCGTCGCGTCGGGCGCCCCACCGGAGGAGCAGGCGGAGACGAGCAGTGCGGCAACGGCGATGAGGGTGCCGAACGTGCCGGCCCGCCGTGGGGTCGAGCGGCGGTTGCGTGGGCCCTGCCCGCTGGGGCTCGGGTCTGGGCTGACTGGAGAGCTGCGCCTGGTGTGCATTTGGCGAGCGTAACTCTGTGCAGTGGTTTGGATGCTGTGCGTGCACGTCGCGGCTCGTACGTGTTACATGGTCAACCTCCTGTTGATCACTTGCGGGCCTGCCCGGGGGCGGCGGGTAGGGCGGGGTCAGCGGACCACCCCGGCGATTCAGCCGGCTCTGAGTGCCATGGTCATCGCCTCCACCGCCAGCAGAGGCGCCACGTTGCGGTCGAGGGCGTCGCGGCAGGCGGCGATCGCCTCGATGCGGCGGAGTGTGGACTCCGGGGAGCTGTCGCGCGCGAGGCGCTCCAGAGCGTCCTCGGCATCCATGTTGGCGAGGGCCACGCGTGAGCCGAGCTGCAGGGCGAGGACGTCGCGGTAGAAGGCGGTGAGGTCTGTCAGGGCGAGGTCGAGGCTGTCGCGCTGCGTGCGCGTACGGCGCCGCTTCTGCTTGTCCTCCAGGTCCTTCATCACGCCCGCCGTGCCGCGCGGCATCCTGCCGCCCTGGGCCGCGCCCAGCGCCGTCTTCAGTTCCTCGGTCTCCTTGGCGTCCATCTCCTCGGCAAGCTGCTTCGCGTCCTCGGCGGCGGCGTCCACCAGCTCTTGTGCGGCCCTGAGGCAGGCGCCGACCTCGCCGAGCCGGAGGGGCAGCTTGAGCACGGCGGCCCGGCGGTCGCGGGCGGCGGGGTCGGTGGCCAGGCGGCGGGCCCGGTCGACGTGGCCCTGGGTGGCGCGGGCCGCGGCGGCGGCGACTTCGGGTTCGATGCCTTCTCGCCGTACGAGCATGTCGGCGATGGCGGCCACCGAAGGCGTGCTCAGGTTCAGGTGGCGGCAGCGGGAGCGGATGGTGGGCAGGACGTCCTCGACGGACGGGGCGCAGAGCAGCCAGACCGTGCGGGGGGCGGGCTCCTCCACTGCCTTCAGCACGGCGTTGGCGGACTTCTCGTTCAGCCGCTCGGCGTCCTCGACCAGGATGATCTGCCAGCGGCCGTTCGCCGGCGAGGTGAACGACTTGCGGACGGTGTCCCGCATGTCGTCGGCGAGGATCTGGGCTCCGACTGCGGCGACGGTGGTGACGTCGGCATGCGTGCCGACGAGTGCCGTATGACACCCGTCGCAGAACCCGCATCCGGGGGCGCCGCCCAGCGCCCTGTCAGGGCTGACGCACTGCAGCGCGGCGGCGAAGGCCCGCGCCGTCTGATTCCGGCCCGCCCCGGGCGGCCCCGTGAACAACCAGGCATGCGTCATCTTGGACGCCTCGGGGGGCGGCGCGTCGGCGGCAGCGGCGGTGACGAGGGCATCAGCGTCCCGAGCGGCAGCACCCAGCTGCTCACTCACCCTCTCCTGTCCCACCAGGTCGTCCCACACGCTCACGGGTCACGCCGCCCTTCGCTCACATTTCGCGGTGCGGGATCCATTGTGCGGGGCGGCACTGACAACGGGTGACGGAGCGGGCAGAGCCGACCCGCGGACGGCTCCGGCTTCGCGTCGGCCCACCGGACCCTCAACCAGATGCTGAGCCGGGTCGGCCGACCCCGAGCGGACCCCGCCTTGGGCCGACGGTCGCCGAGACGACCGGTGCCCAGCCGACGGTCGCCGAGACGACGGGTGCCCAGCCGACCGGCGCCGAACAGCAGCCCCGCCGGCTGACCAATTGGCCTCAACACCGGCCGATGTCAGCCCTGCCCAGCCTCAGCACCGGCCGGCCCCTACGCCAACGACCTCAGCGCCGCCGGCCCCGGCCATCGTCCTCGTCCTCGTGCGGCCCCAGCAGCTCATCCGCCAGCGTGGGCAGATCATCCAGCGGAGTCTCCTCGGCCCAGTCGGACCGAGCCCTTCGCCGCGGTGCCCCGGCCTCGTCGACCTGAGGCATCTCGCGCGTGCGTTCCTCGTCGCGGAAGTACCCCGGCGGAACCCGATCCGCGGACTCCCCCGACACCGAAGGCAGCACCGCGGTCTCATCCGCGGCCCCCGGACGTACCGGCGGCAGCACAGCGGTCTCATCGGCGGCACCGGGCGCCACCGGCGGCAGCACGGCGGTCTCGTCAGCCGCTCCCGAAGGCGCCGGCGGCTGCGGCAGCTTCGCCGTCACCTCGGCTTCGGACTCCCCGGAAGCACGGCCACCGGAAGTACGACCACCGGCAGCACGCTCACCCGAAGACCGCTCACCGCCCGTCCCCCGCCGCTCCTCATCCCGCACCGGCCGCAGCACAGTCGTCTCGTCCGAGGCCCCGGCGGGTGCCTGCCCCGGCGTAACGACCGGCGTCGGCACCGTCAACGCGTCCCCAGGAGCAGCCCCGGCAGCGGGCGCCGCCGGCTTCGGGCCCGCCTGGGCCTGCGCCGCCGCGTGCTCAGCCAGCCGCCGCGCCTCCTCGGCCCGCACCAGGGCCTCCTCCGCCTTGCGCTGCTTCTCCAGGCGGACCGCTTCCGCCTCGGCCCGCAGCCGCGCCTCATCCTCGGCCTGCTTGCGGCGGCGCTCCTCGTCGGCCTTGCGGCGCGCTTCCTCCTCGGCGCGCACCTTCTCCTCCGCGAGGAGCCGCTGCCGCTCCTCCTCGGCCCGTCGGCGTGCTTCCTCGGCCCGCAGCCGGGCCTCCTCCGCCTGCCGTTCGGCCTCGCGCCGCTGCGCCTCCTCCAGCTCGCGCCGCTTGCGCTCCTCCTCCTCGGCACGCAGCCGGGCGAGCTGCTCCTGGCGCTCACGCTCCAGACGCTCCTCCTCGGCCTTGCGGGCGGCCTCTTCCTCGGCCTTGCGGCGGGCCTCCTCCTCGGCCTTGCGGCGCGCTTCCTCCTGCGCCTGGATCTCCGCCTCCGACAGGGGCAGCATCTGGTCGAGCCGGTGCCGGATGACGGTCGTCACCGCCTCGGGCTCCTGGCCCGCGTCCACCACCAGGTACCGACCTGGGTCGGACGCGGCCAGCGTCAGGAATCCGGAGCGCACGCGCGCGTGGAACTCGGCCGGCTCCGACTCCAGCCGGTCCGGGGCCTCGGTGAACCGCTCGCGGGCGATCTCCGGCGAGACATCCAGCAGCACCGTCAGATGCGGCGCGAGTCCGTTCGTCGCCCAGCGGTTGATCCGGGCGATCTCCGTCGGGGACAGGTCACGGCCCGCCCCCTGGTAGGCGACCGAGGAGTCGACGTACCGGTCCGAGATCACGACCGCGCCGCGCTCCAGCGCGGGCCGGACCACCGTGTCGACGTGCTCCGCGCGGTCCGCCGCGTACAGCAGCGCCTCGGCCCGGTGCGACAGGCCCGCGCTCGACACGTCCAGCAGGATCGACCGCAGCCGCTTGCCGACCGCCGTCGCCCCCGGCTCGCGCGTGACGACGACCTCGTGGCCCTTGCCACGGATCCACTCGGCGAGCGCCTCCGCCTGGGTGGACTTCCCGGCGCCGTCGCCGCCCTCCAGGGCGATGAAGAACCCGGCCGTCGCGGGCACCTGCTCGGGGTCGTCCCCGCCGAGCAGCGCGTCCCGCAGGTCGTGGCGCAGCGGCACACCGGAGCGGTCGTCGACCTTGGCCAGCACCAGCACGGCCACCGGCAGCAGCAGCGCGCCGACCAGCATCAGCGTGAACGCCGCTCCGCCGTGGGCGAAGACGAACTTGCCGCTCTCCAGCCGGTGCGGCCCGATCAGCGCGGCCACCAGCGGCGCGATCACCGCGCCGAGCGCCACACAGACCCGTACGACCGCGTGCAGATGTTCCGTCGTGCGCGCGCGCCGGAATTCCTCGGCCTCCTGGTCGAGAAGGGTGTGCCCGGTGTTGGCGGCCACGCCCGCGCCGAAGCCGGCCAGCGTGATGATCAGCAGCACGGTGGTGACGTCCGGGACGAGTCCCGCGGCCAGCAGCGCGACGCCGGTGAAGGCGATCACCAGCGCCAGAAGGCGGCGCCGCGACAGCGCGGGCAGCACGGAGGGCGCCGTGCGGATGCCGACGACCACGCCGCCGGTCAGCAGGAGCACCAGCAGGCCGTACAGCACCGGGCCGCCGCCCAGGTCCTTGGCGTGCAGCACGGACACGGCGACCACGGCGGACACCGCCCCGGCGACTGCCGCGCACGCCGTCACCAGCAGCGGGATCGCGCCGGTACGGCCCTTGTCGACGCCCGAGCCGGTCTTCGGACGGCGCAGCCCCTCGAGCGGCGACCGCGCGCGCGGGGTGCGCGTGTCGGGCAACTCCAGGAAGGTCAGCACGGACAGGGAGGCGGCGAACAGACCGGCCGCGACATACGACGCGAGGGCCGCCTGGTGCTGCTCGAACCAGTCGAGACCGGTACCGAGCAGGTTGTTCAGCAGGGCCGCGACGACAAGCGCGGCGGCGGCCAGGGGGATCGCCACGAAGCCCGTGCGCAGCGACAGACGGCGCAGGGCGTCCATGTGGTCCGGCAGCGGTCGTACGGTCGCGCCCTCCGGCGGCGGGGGCGGCAGCAGCGCGGGCGCCGCGCTCTCCCGGCACACCGTCCAGAAGCGCTCGGCGACGCCGGTGACGAAGACCGTGACCAGGAGGAGCGCCAGCGCGTTGTCCGGCGTCCAGTCGATCCACAGGGGCGCGACGATCAGCATGGCGGCCCGCAGGCCGTCCGCGCCGACCATGGTCCAGCGCCGGTCGAGCGGGCCCTCCTGCGAGGTGAGCGAGGTCAGCGGGCCGAGGAGTACGGCGCCGAAGAGCAGCGTCGCCAGGATGCGCACCCCGAAGACGGTCGCCACTGCGAACGCCACGCCCCGGTAACCGCCACCGAACGACCCCTCGGCGATCGCCGCCTGAAGGGCCAGCAGGACCAGCACCAGGAGGGCGAGGATGTCGCCGACACCCCCTACCAACTGCGCGCTCCACAGCCGCATGAGCTGCGGTCGGCGAAGCAGGGCGCGGACGGCACGCTCGCGGGAGTCCGCGACCAGGGCGTCGTCGGGGGCGGGGTGGTGGGCCGCTGGCTGGTCGGCTCGCGTCATGCTTTCAGCCTATCGGGACCCACCGACAGCCCGGCGCTCCCGCCCGAACGTACGCACGCCCCGACACCAAACTGATGCCGAGGCGTTCGTTTTGCGAACCGGAAGTGAAGAACCGGACCCTCAATCGGCCCTCGTGAGAGCCCGGTTGGACTTCACGAAGGCCGATCGCTGTGCGCGCAGGCGGCGTCTCAGTCCTCGCTCGCCGACTTCGAAGCCGTCGCCTTCTTGGCGGTCGTCTTCTTCGCCGTCGTCTTCTTCGCAGCCGTCGTCGTCTTCTTCGCCGCGGTCTTCTTGGCGGCCGTCTTCTTGGCCGGGGCGGCCTTCTTGGCGGTCGCCTTCTTCGCGGGGGCCTTCTTCGCCGTCTTCTTGGCGGGCCCCTTGGCCCGCTTCTCGGCGAGCAGCTCGAAGCCACGCTCCGGGGTGATCGTTTCGACGCTGTCGCCGGAGCGCAGGGTCGCGTTGGTCTCCCCGTCGGTGACGTACGGGCCGAAGCGGCCGTCCTTCACCACGACCGGCTTCTCGCTCACCGGGTCGGTGCCCAGCTCCTTCAGCGGCGGCTTGGCGGCCGCGCGGCCACGCTGCTTGGGCTGGGCGTAGATCGCCTGCGCCTCTTCCAGCGTGATCGTGAAGAGCTGCTCCTCGGCCTGCAGCGACCGCGAGTCCGTGCCCTTCTTCAGGTACGGCCCGTAGCGGCCGTTCTGAGCGGTGATCTCCACGCCCTCCGCGTCCTTGCCGACGACCCGCGGCAGGGACATCAGCTTGAGCGCGTCCTCGAGCGTCACCGTGTCGAGCGCCATCGACTTGAACAGCGAGGCCGTACGCGGCTTGACGGCGTTCTTGCCGGTCTTCGGGGTGCCCTCGGGGAGCACCTCGGTGACGTACGGGCCGTAGCGGCCGTCCTTGGCGACGATCGCGTGGCCGGTCTGCGGGTCGTTGCCCAGCTCGAAGTCGCCGCTCGGCTTGGCCAGCAGCTCCTCGGCCATCTCAACGGACAGCTCGTCCGGCGCCAGGTCCTCCGGGATGTCGGCGCGCTGGTGCTGCTCGGTGTCCTTCTCGCCGCGCTCGATGTACGGGCCGTAGCGGCCGACCCGCAGCACGATGTCGTTGCCCACCGGGAACGACGACACCTCACGGGCGTCGATCGCGCCCAGGTCGGTCACGAGCTCCTTGAGGCCACCGAGGTGGTCCCCGTCGCCGTTGCCGGCCTCGGCCGCGCCGCCGTTGTGGGTGCCCTCGCCGAAGTAGAACCGCTTCAGCCACGGCACGGACTGGGCCTCGCCGCGGGCGATGCGGTCGAGGTCGTCCTCCATCTTGGCGGTGAAGTCGTAGTCGACGAGCCGCCCGAAGTGCTTCTCCAGGAGGTTGACCACGGCGAAGGACAGGAAGGACGGCACCAGGGCCGTGCCCTTCTTGAACACATAGCCGCGGTCGAGGATCGTGCCGATGATCGACGCGTACGTCGACGGGCGGCCGATCTCCCGCTCCTCCAGCTCCTTGACCAGTGACGCCTCGGTGTAGCGGGCCGGGGGCTTGGTGGCGTGCCCGTCGACCGTGATCTCCTCGGCGCTGAGCGCGTCGCCCTCGCTGACCTGCGGGAGTCGGCGCTCGCGGTCGTCCAGCTCGGCGTTCGGGTCGTCGGCGCCCTCCACGTAGGCCTTCAGGAAGCCGTGGAAGGTGATCGTCTTGCCGGACGCGCTGAACTCGACGTCCCGGCCGTCGGCCGACGTGCCGCCGATCTTGACCGTGACCGAGTTACCGGTCGCGTCCTTCATCTGCGAGGCGACCGTCCGCTTCCAGATCAGCTCGTAGAGCTTGAACTGGTCGCCGGTCAGCCCGGTCTCGGCAGGCGTGCGGAAGCGGTCACCGGAGGGGCGGATCGCCTCGTGCGCCTCCTGCGCGTTCTTGACCTTCCCGGCGTACGTCCGGGGGGCCGACGGCAGGTAGTCGGCGCCGTAGAGCTGCGTGACCTGGGCGCGGGCGGCCGCGACGGCCGTGTCGCTCAGGGTCGTGGAGTCCGTACGCATGTACGTGATGTAGCCGTTCTCGTACAGCTTCTGCGCGACCTGCATCGTGGCCTTCGCGCCGAAGCCGAGCTTGCGGCTGGCCTCCTGCTGCAGCGTCGTCGTACGGAACGGGGCGTACGGCGAGCGGCGGTACGGCTTGGACTCGACGGACCGCACCGCGAACTGCGTGTTCTCGAGGGCGGCGGCGAGGGCGCGGGCGTTCGACTCGTCGAGGTGGAGGGTGTTCGCGCTCTTGAGTTGTCCCAGGGAGTCGAAGTCGCGGCCCTGCGCGACCCGCCTGCCGTCGACGGTCTGCAGGCGGGCGACCAGCGACGACGGGTCCGACGAGTCCCCGGCGCGGCCGGTCGCGAAGGTGCCCGTCAGGTCCCAGTACTCAGCAGAACGAAACGCGATGCGCTCGCGTTCCCGCTCCACGACGAGTCGGGTGGCGACGGACTGGACACGGCCGGCCGACAGCCGCGGCATGACCTTCTTCCACAGGACCGGCGAGACCTCGTAGCCGTAGAGGCGGTCGAGGATGCGGCGGGTCTCCTGGGCGTCGACCAGCTTCTGGTTCAGCTCGCGCGGGTTGGCGACGGCGGCCTGGATCGCGGCCTTGGTGATCTCGTGGAAGACCATCCGCTTGACCGGGACCTTGGGCTTGAGCACTTCCTGGAGGTGCCACGCGATGGCCTCGCCCTCGCGGTCCTCATCGGTGGCGAGGAAGAGTTCGTCGGACTCCTTCAGCAGGTCCTTGAGCTTCTTGACCTGGGCCCTCTTGTCGGCGTTGACGACATAGATCGGCTCGAAGTCGTGCTCGACGTCCACGCCGAGGCGGCGGACCTCGCCGGTGTACTTCTCCGGCACCTCCGCGGCGCCGTTCGGAAGGTCGCGGATGTGCCCGACGCTCGCTTCGACTACGTAGCCGGGGCCCAGGTAGCCCTTGATCGTCTTCGCCTTGGCAGGCGACTCGACGATGACGAGTCGGCGGCCGCCCTGTGCGGTCTCGCTGGTCGGGGACAACTTCGCTCTTCTCTCCGGTCGACGCTGGGGCCTCCCCAGGCCTACATCCCGGGGTCGGGTGGTGGTGACGCTGCGGAGTGTGACGGTACATCCCGCCCGGTTGTCAAACGGGAAAAGCCCGCAACGGCCACTCGAACGGTAACCCGACTTCCGCCATTCCTGCCGCCCGGAGTGCCCACCGGCCTTTTCGAGCCTTTCCGGAAGAGGACCTCCCAATTACCGGCCGCCCAGCTCGTGGGCCGTTCTCAGAGTCGGGTGAAGCACCATGTTCCGATGATCAGCGCGATCACCGAGACAAGGCCCGCGAGCGTCGCCGATGCGACGGGACTCACACCCTGAGCGACTGGCTGACGCTGCCGCACCCGGACCACGGTCCAGGCCAGCAGCCCACCTCCGAACAGGGCGAACACAACCCCGGCGAAGAGTGCCGGTCCCGTTTCCATGGTTCCGTTTGCCCCTTTTCTCCCGTCAGTATGCGCCCCAGCCCGGCGAGGCTGACACGCACGGACGGCGTACAGGCGAACCTGAGGTGAACGAGGAACCGACGCGGCTGTGGACTTCCGCCCCTGGTGGACTCAGCCGTCCCGAAGCACCCCAGAAGGGGCTCATAGGCCCATGAGACCCACGGCCCTCTCTGGTCTCGGTCCGAGTCCACCTCTGCGTTCCAGCCGTGGATGAGCCCTGGATGATCTCCTTCGGACCCGGCGCCGAGATCGACTCGAATTTGACGCTGCACAGCTCGGCGGCGTTGCCGGAACCCTTCTTGCAGATCATTTCGCCGGACGCATGAACAGTGCCTATGGCCTGGCCGGCTCGAGAAAGCCCTGCTCCACCAGCAGCCGGATCTGTGCGGGCGTACGGTCGCGGAGCAGCACCGGGTCCTCGCCCATGAGTTGGGCGATGGCGTCCAGAATGCGCCCCGCGCTCAGCGAGCCGTCGCACACGCCCGCGAAGCCCGCGCCGACCGTGTCCACCTGGGTGGCCCGGCGCATGCCGCGGTGCTGGCGCAGCACCACGTGCTCCGGGTCCTCGGCTCCGGGCATCCCGATCTGCTCCTGCACGATCTCGGCGACGAGCCTGAAGTGGTCCTCCAGCAGGGCCGCGTCGTCGTTGGCACGCAGATAGTCGAGCCGGTCGAAGTGCGCCCGGACCGTCTCCCCGAGCGGCTGCTCGACCGGGTGCGGCCACTCCTCCACCGTGATCGCGGGCACGGCGTCCGACGTCTTGCGCAGGGTGATCCACCCGAACCCCACGGCCTTGACCTTGCGCGCCTCGAACTCGTCCAGCCATGCGTCGTAGCGCGCCTGGTACTCGGCCGCGTCACCCCGGTGGTCGCCGGCGTCCCTGAGCCACAGCTCGGCGTACTGCGTGACGTCCTGGACCTCGCGCTGCACGATCCACGCGTCGCACCCGCGCGGCACCCACGACCGCAGCCTGTCCTGCCAGTCCTCCCCTTCCACGTGCTGCCAGTTGGCGAGGAACTGCGCGAACCCGCCCTCGCTCAGCCGCTCCCCTGCCCCCTGAACGATCGACCGGCACAGATCGTCCCCGCCCATCCCGCCGTCGCGGTACGTCAGCCGTGCGCCCGGCGAGATCACGAAGGGCGGGTTCGAGACGATCAGGTCGTACGTCTCGCCGTTCCTGAGCGGCTCGAACAGCGAGCCCTCCCGCAGCTCCGCGGCCGGGGCGCCGGACAGCGCGAGCGTGAGCGCGGTGATGTGCAGTGCGCGCGGGTTGAGGTCGGTCGCCGTCACGCGCGTGGCGTGCTGCGCGGCGTGCAGCGCCTGGATTCCGGAACCGGTGCCGAGGTCGAGGGCAGCGGAGACGGGCGTACGGACGGTGATGCCCGCGAGGGTCGTGGACGCGCCGCCGACGCCGAGGACGACGCCCTCGTCCTTGCTGCCGATGCCGCCGGCACCGCCGACCGCGCACCCCAGGTCGGAGACGATGAACCAGTCCTCGCCCGCGGGCCCGCCGTACGGCCGTACGTCGACGGTTGCGGCGACGTCGTCGCCGGGGCCTCCGGATCCGGCCGGGTTCCCGCCGACCCGGACCAGCCACCCGCTCTCCAGGCAGGCGTCGACGGGCAGAACACCCGCCACGCGCGCGTGCGGGACGGGCTGCTGCAACAGGAACAGCCGTACGAGCGCCTCCAGGGGCGTGTCTCCGCGGGTCGCCCGGAGCGCGGGCACGGTCTCGCTGCGCGCGAGCGCCGCGTACGCGGGCGCGCCGAGCAGTTCGAGCAACCCGTCGGCGGTGAAGGAGGCCCCGAGCAGGGCCTCCCGCAGCCGGGCGGCGACATCGTGGCGGTCGGAGGCGGGCAGGGCAGGCAGGCTGGAGTCACTCACGCCCTCATTGTGACCCGCGCCCGCGCGCAGAGGGGGCTCAGCTGCCGGCGGCGCCTGCCGACGCGGTCACCGCGGCGGCCTGCTTGCAGCCCTCCTGGGAGGTCAGCGCCTTCTTGGTGTCGCCCGACTCCAGCGTCTTCAGCGCCGTGACCGCGCTCTTGCGCTGGGTCTCCACCTGCTTCATCTCGGCGGACACGTCCTTCAGGCCGGAAGCGAACTTCGCCTGGTTCTTGGTGTCCAGGCCGTCGACCCGCTTCTTCAGGTCGCCGTATGCCGCGGACAGGGCGGTGAGCTTCTTGACGACGTCCTGCTGGACCTTCGCGCCGTCCTCGACGCCGGGAGGCGCACCGGCGTTGCTGATGAGGGACGCGCGCGCCTTGTAGCCGTCGGCGAGGTCCTGGAAGGCCTCGGAATCGGCCTGCTGGAGCTCCTTGGGCGTGCTGGTGGTGTCCTTGGCCGCCTTCGTGATCGCGACGTAGGCCGCCGAGATCTTGGCGTTCTGCGCCGGCACCGCGTCGCAGACCTTCTTGGCCCAGGCGTCCAGCTCCGGGTTGCCCTCGTCGCTCGTGCATCCCGTCAGCGCCAGCAGCAGCACCGCACCGCCGGACAGTGCGGCCGTGAGCTTCTTGTTCACCGGTTTGGTCCCTTCCGTGGCTCTCGGCCACCGGACCTTACACGGCGGGCGGGAGGCAGCCGCGCACAGAATGCGGCATTCATGCCGTTGTCAAAGTCTTTGCACCATGTGAGAGAAGGGTCACGGCTAGGGCGTGAACGGACACAAGACGGGCGGGCGGCACGTCAATGCGCGCCGCCCGCCCGCCTCTTGAGCTCGGCCGTCGTGAGACCGCCTACGAAACCACCGCGGGATCGGCCGGCTTGGCCATCCTGTCGGCGTTGCCTTCGTCACCCATCGCGATGCCGCGCCGCTTGGAGACGTACACCGCGCCGACGATGACGAGGAGCGAGAGTACGGCGATCACGACCCGTACCCCCACGTTCTTGTCCTCGCCGTAGCTGAACTGGATGACCGCGGGCGCGATGAGCAGCGCGACCAGGTTCATCACCTTCAGCAGCGGGTTGATCGCGGGACCGGCGGTGTCCTTGAAGGGGTCACCGACCGTGTCGCCGATCACCGTCGCGGCGTGGGCCTCGCTGCCCTTGCCGCCGTGGTGACCGTCCTCGACGAGCTTCTTGGCGTTGTCCCAGGCACCGCCGGAGTTGGCCAGGAACACCGCCATCAGCGTGCCGGAGCCGATCGCACCCGCCAGGAACGCGCCCAGGGCGCCGACCCCGAGCGTGAACCCGATGAAAATGGGCGCCAACACGGCGAGCAGACCGGGCGTGGCGAGCTCGCGCAGGGCATCCCGGGTGCAGATGTCGACGACCTTGCCGTACTCCGGCTTCTCCGTGTAGTCCATGATCCCGGGCCGCTCGCGGAACTGCCGCCGCACCTCGTACACCACGGAACCCGCCGACCGCGACACGGCGTTGATGGCGAGCCCCGAGAAGAGGAAGACGACCGCCGCGCCGGCGATCAGGCCGACGAGGTTGTTGGGCTGCGAGATGTCCATCATCAGGTTCATCGGCGCGCCTTCGCCGCTGAGTTTCTCGCCCACGTCCCGCGCGCCGGTGGTGATGGCGTCGCGGTACGACCCGAAGAGCGCCGCTGCCGCCAGGACGGCGGTGGCGATGGCGATGCCCTTGGTGATGGCCTTGGTGGTGTTGCCGACCGCGTCCAGGTTGGTGAGCACCTGGGCGCCCGCGCCCTCGACGTCGCCGGACATCTCGGCGATGCCCTGCGCGTTGTCGGAGACCGGACCGAAGGTGTCCATGGCGACGATCACCCCGACCGTGGTGAGCAGGCCGGTGCCGGCCAGCGCCACCGCGAACAGCGCCAGCATGATCGACGTACCGCCGAGCAGGAACGCCCCGTAGACGCCGAGGCCGATCAACAGGGCGGTGTAGACGGCCGATTCCAGACCGACCGAGATTCCGGCGAGGACGACGGTGGCCGGACCGGTGAGCGAGGTCTTGCCGATGTCCATGACCGGCCGGCGGTTGGTCTCGGTGAAGTAGCCGGTCAGCTGCTGGATGACGGCGGCCAGCACGATGCCGATGCCCACGGCGACGAGCGCGAGGATCCGCGGATCGCCGTCCTTGGCCGCGATGGCCGCGTCGGTGACGCCGTCGAGGTCGGCGTACGACGACGGCAGGTAGATGAACACGGCGGCCGCGACGAGCACGATCGAGATCACCGCGGAGATGAAGAACCCGCGGTTGATCGCCGTCATGCCGCTGCGGTCGCTGCGCCGCGGTGCCACGGCGAAGATGCCGATCATCGCGGTGATCACACCGATCGCGGGCACGATCAGCGGGAAGGCGAGCCCGGAGTCACCGAACGCCGCCGACCCGAGGATCAGCGCGGCGACCAGGGTCACGGCGTACGACTCGAACAGGTCGGCCGCCATGCCCGCGCAGTCGCCGACGTTGTCGCCCACATTGTCGGCGATGGTCGCGGCATTGCGCGGATCGTCCTCCGGAATGCCCTGTTCGACCTTGCCGACCAGGTCGGCGCCGACGTCGGCGGCCTTGGTGAAGATGCCGCCGCCGACACGCATGAACATCGCGATCAGCGCGGCACCGAGACCGAATCCTTCGAGCACCTTCGGCGCGTCGGCCGCGTACACCAGCACCACACAGGAGGCGCCCAGCAGGCCGAGCCCCACCGTGAACATGCCGACGACGCCGCCGGTACGGAAAGCGATCTTCATGGCTTTGTGCGAGACGGCGGTGAGATCCTTTTCCGGCTCACCCTCCGCCGGGGTCGCTTCCCGCGCGGCCGCGGCAACGCGCACATTGCTGCGCACGGCGAGCCACATGCCGATATAACCGGTGCCCGCCGAGAACGCGGCGCCGATCAAGAAGAACACGGATCGGCCGATGCGCTGATTCCAGTCGTCCGCGGGCAGCAGCATGAGCAGGAAGAACACGACCACGGCGAATACGCCGAGCGTGCGCAACTGCCGGGCCAGATAGGCGTTCGCGCCTTCCTGGATGGCCGTCGCGATCTTCTTCATGCTGTCGGTGCCCTCGCCCGCCGCGAGCACCTGGCGCACCAGGACTCCGGCGACCACGAGCGCTGCCAGCGCAACGACACCGATGATCGTGATGATGATCCGGTTGTCGTCCGTCAGTACTGCGGCCGCGAGGGTAGTGGGATGGTCCAGCTGATGAGGGGTAGAAAGCCCCGCCATTCGTCCTCCTTGACGCTTGGGCTGAGCTCAAGATGTGGACGGATTCTAGGTACCGGAACCTGATCAAAACAGAGCGCGGTAAACGGAATCAGCCTTCACATGCCGTTCAGCAAATGATCGACGTACCGCCACAGAACCCGAAAGCGCTAATGCCCCAAAACCATTGACGCCCCGTTTACTTGATCAAATTATCGGCGGATTGATCGTGAATTCATTCACGAATTCCCGCGCGCCCTCCGAAAAAACGCGAAGGGGCCCTGCTGAGCAGGGCCCCTTCGCGATGAGACGGTTGGATGGGTCGGTCAGGAGAGCACCGCGGCCGACGGTGTGGTCGGCCAGGTCATCCGGATCAGCCCACCGTGCTCCCCCGCGGAGACCTCGACGTCGTCGACGAGTCCGCTGATGACCGCGAGGCCCATCTCGTCCTCCTCGGCCTCGACTTCGCCGTCGCCGCCCGCGGCGCCGGCTCCCCGTTCACCGGGAACGGAGCGTGGTGCCTCGTCGCCGACCTCGATGGAGAACTGTTTCTCCTCCTCGATCAGCGCCACCTTCACCGGCGCGGTGATGCCGACGCTCTGGTGCAGTCCGACGGCACGGGTGCAGGCCTCGCCGACGGCGAGCCTGACCTCGTCGAGTACGGCCTCGTCCACTCCGGCCCTGCGCGCCACCGCTGCCGCCACCAGTCGGGCGGTCCTGACGTGCTCGGGCAGCGCGCTGAAGCGGAGTTCAACGGTGGCCATGCATCCCCCTCAGAACTACGGGCGTGCTGTCGGGGGACCGGGCCGCCGAAAGCCCAGTCCCCCTTCACTTTCACCTTCTGCGGACCCGGGCACGCCGCCGTACGGCGTGCCCGGGTCCGGTGATCAGTCGGTCGCCGCTACCGCTTCCTCGACCGAGGTGTGGATCGGGAACACCTTGGTGAGGCCGGTGATACGGAAGATCTTCAGAATGCGCTCCTGGTTGCAGACCAGGCGCAGGGAGCCCTCATGGGCACGCACACGCTTCAGGCCGCCGACCAGCACGCCGAGCCCGGTGGAGTCGAGGAAGTCCACGCCCTCCATGTCGACGACGAGGTGGAAACTCCCGTCGTTCACCAGCTCGACCAACTGCTCGCGCAGCTTGGGCGCGGTATATACGTCGATTTCGCCACCGACCTCGACGACCGTACGATCGCCGACGGTACGGGTCGACAGGGACAGGTCCACGGATCCTCCAGCACCTTGCTATCGAGCGGTCGTCCCTAGGGACACCTCGGCTTACAGCCCCCTGGACGGTTCGCCAGCCGCGATGGCATTCAATCACTTACCGGCAGGCGTGCACGACGCCTTGGTCCCATTGTCCGTCACGCCAGTGACACACTCGGTGCCGATGGCCAAGAATCTCCGATCCGATCGATCCCCGACGGGCCCCGTTTCCCGGGCGGACCCGGGCACGGTGCTGGGACGGCTCGCCTCGGGACCGAACCGCGCTTCGCGCATCACTCATACGGAGCATGTGCCCCCGCGCGCCGGTCGCCATGCAGTCTGGCCTGACCGGATCCGCGCGGAGATCATCGCCGCGGTGCAGACGGCGGGAATCGAACATCCCTGGGCCCACCAGGCACGCGCCGCCGAGCACGCCCTGGACGGCGACTCGGTGGTCGTCGCCACGGGCACGGCGTCGGGCAAGTCCCTGGCCTACCTGGTGCCGGTTCTCTCGACGCTCCTGGACGGCTCCGAGGCGCCGAACGGACGCGGCGCCACCGCCCTCTACCTGGCTCCGACCAAGGCTCTTGCGGCGGATCAGTGCCGTTCGGTGAAGGAACTTTCACATCCGCTGGGCAATTCCGTACGGCCGGCCGTGTACGACGGCGATACTCCGTTCGAGGAACGCGAGTGGATCCGCCAGTACGCCAACTACGTCCTGACCAACCCCGACATGCTGCATCGCGGCATACTCCCGTCCCACCCGCGCTGGTCCTCCTTCCTGAAGGCGCTGAAGTACGTCGTCATCGACGAGTGCCACACCTACCGCGGTGTCTTCGGCTCCCACGTCGCCCAGGTCCTGCGCCGCCTGCGCCGCCTGTGCGCCCGCTACGGGGCCTCTCCGGTCTTCCTGCTGGCCTCCGCGACCGCCGCCGAGCCCGCGGTCGCCGCCGGCCGTCTCACCGGCCTCCCGGTGGTGGAGGTCGCCGACGACGCCTCCCCGCGCGGCGAGCTGGTCTTCGCCCTCTGGGAGCCCCCGCTCACCGAGCTCCAGGGAGAAAAGGGCGCCCCCGTCCGCCGCACCGCCACCGCCGAAACGGCCGACCTGCTGACCGACCTCGCCGTCCAGGGCACCCGCACGGTCGCCTTCGTGCGCTCCCGGCGCGGCGCCGAGCTGATCTCGGTCATCGCGCAGGAACGCCTCGCCGAGGTAGATCGCTCCCTCGCCCGGCGTGTCGCGGCGTATCGCGGCGGCTACCTCCCCGAGGAACGCCGCGCCCTGGAACAGGCCCTCCACTCCGGCGAACTCCTCGGCCTCGCCGCCACCACGGCCCTTGAACTCGGCATCGACGTGTCGGGCCTGGACGCCGTGCTGATCGCCGGCTACCCGGGCACGCGCGCGTCCCTGTGGCAGCAGGCGGGCCGGGCAGGCCGCTCCGGGCAGGGCGCGCTGGCCGTCCTGGTCGCCCGCGACGACCCGCTGGACACCTACCTCGTCCACCATCCCGAGGCCCTGTTCGACCGTCCGGTGGAGTCGACGGTCCTCGACCCCGACAACCCGTACGTCCTCGCCCCGCACCTGTGCGCCGCGGCCGCCGAAGTTCCGCTGACGGACGAGGACCTGGAGCTGTTCGGCCCCGAGGCCGGGGCTCTGCTGCCGCAGCTGGAGGCCGCGAAGCTACTGCGCCGGCGCACGAAGGCCTGGCACTGGACGCGCCGGGAACGGGCCGCCGACCTGACCGACATCCGCGGCGAGGGCGGCCGTCCGGTCCAGGTGGTCGAGTCCGGGACGGGTCGGCTGCTCGGCACCGTCGACGCGGGCGCCGCGCACGGCACGGTGCACGAGGGCGCGGTGCACCTGCACCAGGGCCGTACGTACCTGGTGCGCTCCCTCGACCTGGAGGACTCGGTCGCCCTGGTCGAGGAGGCCTCCCCGTCGTACTCGACGGTCGCCCGCGACACGACGGCGATCTCCGTCCTGGAGACGGACATCGAGGTCCCATGGGGTGACGGCCGCCTGTGCTACGGCTCCGTCGAGGTCACCAACCAGGTGGTCTCCTTCCTGCGGCGCCGACTGATCACCGGCGAAGTACTGGGCGAGACGAAACTCGACCTCCCCCCTCGTACGCTGCGCACCCGCGCGGTGTGGTGGACGGTCACCGAGGACCAGTTGGACGAGGCCCGGATCAACCCGGAGATCCTCGGCGGCGCCCTGCACGCCGCCGAGCACGCCTCGATCGGCCTGCTGCCCCTCTTCGCGACCTGCGACCGCTGGGACATCGGCGGCGTCTCGATCCCGCTGCACCCCGACACGCTTCTCCCGACGGTCTTCGTCTACGACGGCCACCCCGGCGGCGCGGGCTTCGCCGAGCGCGCCTTCCACACCGCCCGCAGCTGGCTCACCGCCACCCGCCAGGCCATCTCCTCCTGCGAATGCGACGCCGGCTGCCCGTCCTGCATCCAGTCCCCCAAGTGCGGCAACGGCAACGATCCGCTGCACAAGCGCGGGGCGGTGCGGCTGCTCACTGTGCTGCTGCGGGGGGCGCCGGAGGAGACGGCGGAGGCTGGGGTGGGTGAGGGCGGGGGGTCCGGCCCGGGTGAGGCCGCGTGACGTGAGCTGGGTGAAAGCGGGCGGTCTGGGTTGGGTGAGACCGCGGGGCCTGGTTGGGTGGCGCCGGGCGGTCCGGGCTGAGTGCCGGCGAGGGGGACGGCCGGGGCGGGGACTGGGAGGCTGTCGTCGCGGATCGGGAGGGCGAGGCTGTCGCGGCTCGGTACGCGGAGGCCGCCCTGGCCCCCGCCCTGGCCCCGGCGTGCGCGGCTGTCCCGCACCGGAAGGAAGAGCCAAGCCCGCCCCTGGCCCCGAGGGCGAGTCTGTCCCGAACCGGGCGTGAGAAAGCCTGCCCCGGCCCCTGCACGGCAGGAGGAGCCGCCGCTGGCCGCGTAACGGTCAGGGAGGCGGCGTCGACCAGTCGGCACCCTCAAGGGGGACCTGCGGACTACCCCGTCAGCCGGTCCGTCCCCTCAGGGCCGAACGGCTGAGGCCCGGCACCAGGGACGCCCGAGTCGGCTCGGCGAGCCCCGCCGGCCCCGCACGCGCCCTGACCTCCGCAGCGAACGGCCCCCGACCCGACGCCGCCGTCACATCCGACACCTCCCCCACCAGCACGCACCGCACCAGCCGCACCCCCTGAGCCTCAGCCACCCGTTCCGCCCGAGCGCAGGCCGCCGTACCGCCCTCCGCCCAGTGGTCGGCCGCCGCCAGTGCCGCGAGATCGGCACCGCCGGCCGCGCGGTGGCGGGTCATGACGGCCTGTCCCAGGGTGAGTACGACGCCGAAGACGACACAGAGCACGGCGATGGCGCCGACGCTCCAGACGGTGGCGGAGCCGCGATCGGAGCGGAGGGCGGCGGCGCGCCGTCGGGCCACTCGGCCCCGGGCGCGGTGCTTGCCCCTGCCCTGGTCCTGGTCCTCGTCCTCGTCCCAGTCGGCCTCGGCGTCTGCGCCAACGCCCCTCCCGAACCGCCGACCGCCCGCCGCCCCCCGCCCAGGGCCCTGCCCGGTGACAGACTCGGTGCGTACTGCCCGACTCCTTCTCATGTCCCGGCCCCCACCGTCTCCTCCGCCGACGCCACGGCCTCCTCCCGTACCTCGAAGGGAAGGCCGCCCAGCACCGGCGGCTTGGCCACGACGACCACGCGAACCTCGTCCCCCTTCCTGCCGACCGTGACCGTCGCACCGCGCGGTGCCGCCTCCCGGGTGACCTCGATGACCGCGTCGGCCGGATCCTGCCGGGCTGCCGCGCGGGCGCCCGTCCGAGCGGCGTCCACGCACTGGATCTGCGCGGCCACCACGAGCAGCCCCCACACCAAGGCCATCGCGAACATCACCAGCACGGGCAGCACGACAGCTGATTCCGCCGTCACGAATCCCTGGTCCGAACTCCAGACCGCGTACCGACCCGGCCTCCGCTTGCTCCTCCTCCCGCTCCTCGGCTCACATCCGCGCATCGAGTGCCTGCTTCACGACGTCCTGTAGTTGCGCGCTGACCTGCCCGCTCGTCACGACCTTGTAGAGCACCACTGCGAAGGCCACCGCCGCGACGATCCCCATCGCGTACTCGGAGGTGACCATCCCCGCGTCCCTCCGCGCCGCCCGCATCCTGCACACCAGGGCCCGCATCCGTGCCTGTACCGCCTTGTACATCTCAACCCCCGTAGAGCCCAGTTCCGTTGAAACCAGCTGTTGAATGCCCTGCTACTAATCCGTTGAATGTCCCGCTGACCCGTTGAAGGTCCCGCTGACCCGCAGCCGTCTGCCGCGTTCGGTCCCTCACCGCGTCACCCGCCACCCCCTCCCAGCACCCCACCCGCCAGCCCGATCACCACCGGCGCGACCCCGACCGCGATGAACGCGGGCAGGAAGCACAGCCCCACCGGCGCGCTCACCATGACGGCCGCCCGCCTGGCACGTTCCGTCGCAGCGCGCGCCCAGTCGGCGCGGGCCTCCGCGGCGATCCGTGCGACCGGCCCGGCCGCGGGGAGCCCGGACACGTCGGCCCGTTCCAGCAGCCGCGCCAGCGGCCCGGCCCTCGGCAACGAGGCCAACCGCTGCCACGCCTCGCCCGGTTCACCGCCCAGCCGCACTTCCGCGGCGCCTCGCGCGAGCCGGTCCCCGACGGGGCCGCCCAGGGCCTCGCCGACAGCCTGTGCCGCGATCACCGGAGCGGCTCCTGCAGCGATGCAGGCCGCCAACAGGTCCGCCGCGAGCGCGAGTTGTCTCGCCACTTCACCGGCGTCGACTTCCTCTGCGGGGCTGACGGCTTCCTGCCGACGCCGCCACCCCCACAGCCCGGCCGCGACGATCAACCCCACCGCCAGCCCGGCGACACCGCCGACCACCGCCCAACCGGCAGCCACGACAGCCGCCATGGGCAGCGCCCGCCGCACGCCCCGCCGGACGTCGAACCGCCGGCGACTCGACGCCGGATCGACCGTCGTCATCAACTCGGCGAGCCGTCGCCGGGCCTTTCTCTCGCTTCTGGCCACGAGCAACCACCACAAAGCGCACGCGACGACCAGCACCGCCCCAAGCGCCGTCCCCACCCTGTGGACAACCTCCGCGTTCACGCCGCCACCTCCCTCTCACGCCTTCGACCGGTTCGCGCCCTCACGTCGCCTCCGCTCCCCGCACGATCCGCAGTGCCCACCACATCCCCAGCCCCTCCAGCACGCCCCCGACGGCCAGGCACCCGATCCCCGCCCCGGTATGCAGCAGCACCCGCAACGGTTCGGCCCCCATGGCGGCCCCGAGCAGCAATCCGAGGACCGGCAGACCGGCGAGCATCACCACCGTCGAGCGAGCGCCCGCCAACTGAGCACGCAAATCTGCACGTTGGTCACGTTCAACCCGCAACGCCCCTTCCAGCCGGTCGAGCCCGGCCGCGAGCCCCGCTCCCTGGTCCACGGCAACCCGCCAGCACGCCGCCAGTCCCGACAAGCCCTCGGCGCCCGGCTGCCGTGCCGCCAAGGCGAGGGCGCCCGGCACATCCCCGCCGAACCGCGCCGCCGCCAGCACCGCGGCCTGCGCCTCACCAAGCCCACCGGAGTCCCGCGCCGCCAGCAGCAAGGCCTCCCCCGGCTGCCGTCCGGCCCGCACCTCCCCGGCAAGCGCCCCGCACAGCGCGATCACCGTGTCCCCGCGACGCTCCCGTGCCCGCCGCGCCTCTCGGGCCAGCCGTACCCGCCGCAGCACCGGCACCCCGGCCGCCCCCGCGACGATCGGCAACACCGACGACCCCAGCACGGCCACCACCAACCCGAGGACCGGCGCCCACCACTCGGCCCGCAACCGCTCACGAAGCCGCCCCAGCTCCTGGGCCGTCTGCCGCCACTCCGGCGGCCCGGCACCCACAGCCCCACCGCCCGCGAGCAGCAGCTGCGCCCGCCGCGCACCGGAATTCCGCCCACCCAGCAACCAGACCGCCGCCCCGAGGCAGGCCACGGCTGCGCCCAACGACATCTCACCCATTCGGATCACCCACACCCTTCACGTCTGCGCAGCTCTCACGCCCCGCGTCCCTCATGACCGGGCACCCCTCACGCCCCGTGCCCCGCACCCCTCACACGTCCGCCCCGCCATCGCCCTCCTCCCGAAGCAGCCCCCGAAGCCGCTCCCACCCCCGCTCGTACGCGAACCCCTCCGCGCCCCACCGCAGCGCCGGCACAGTCCGCACCAACCCCGACGGGTCCCGCTCCAGGACATGCACCTCGGCGATCCGGCGCCGTCCGTTCCGGTCGCGTACGAGATGCACTACGACCGACAGCGCCGCCGCCAACTGGCTGTGCAGTGCGGCCCGGTCGAGCCCGGCCGCCGTTCCGAGCGCCTCCAGTCGGGCCGGCACGTCGGCCGCCGCGTTGGCGTGGACGGTCCCGCAGCCTCCCTCGTGGCCGGTGTTCAACGCCGCCAGCAGATGCACCACTTCGGGCCCTCGCACCTCGCCCACGACCAGCCGGTCCGGCCGCATGCGCAGTGCTTGCCGCACAAGGTCCTCGAGGGTGACGAGTCCGGCGCCCTCCTGGTTGGCGGGTCTGCTCTCCAGCCGTACGACATGCGGGTGGTCCGGCCTGAGTTCTGCCGAGTCCTCCGCGAGGACGATCCGCTCCCCCGCCCCGACGAGCCCCAACAGCGCGCTCAGCAGCGTCGTCTTGCCGCTGCCGGTCCCACCACTGATCAGGAAGGACAGCCGTGCCTCGACCAGCGCCCGCAGGACCCGGTCCCCGCCCGGCGGCACCGTGCCGGCCGCGACCAACTCGTCGAGCATGAACGCCCGCGGCCGTACGACACGCAGCGCCAGGCAGGTGCAGCCGACGGCCACCGGTGGCAGCACCGCGTGCAGCCGGGTGCCGTCGGGCAGCCGGGCGTCCACCCAGGGCCGCGCGTCATCCAGGCGCCGCGCTGCCACCGCGGCGAGGCGTTGCGCGAGGCGCCGTACGGCCGACGCGTCCGGGAAGGACACGGATGTCAGCTCCAGTCCGCCGCCCCGGTCCACCCAGACCCGGTCCGGCGCCGAGACCAGCACATCCGTCACGGACGGATCAGCGAGCAGCGGCTCCAGCGGGCCGCTCCCGACCAGCTCGGACCGCAACTGCTCGGCCGCCCCGAGGACTTCGGCGTCCCCCAGCACCCTGCCCTGTTCCCGCAGGGCCTGTGCGACCCGTGCCGGAGTCGGTTCGGCCCCGCTCTCGGCCAGCCACTGCCGCACCCCGTCGAGCAGCCCCGCCGGCATGCCCACCCCGGCCGCCGGCCCCTCCGACGCCCACCGCACAGCCGACGTACCGGCCCTGTCGCCCGACTCCCGCCACACGGCAGACGATCCGTCTCTGTCGCCCGACTCCCCCCACACGGCAGACGATCCGTCCCTGTCCGCCAACTCCCGCCGCCCGGCACCCGAAATCGCCGTACGGTCCGACAGCCGCCCACCCACAGCCCCGCCCGCTAAGTGGTCCGACAACCGCCCCGCCGCACCTCCACGCACCGCACGACCCACCGGACGCCGCCGCTCATCAGCGTCGCCCGCAGCCCCATCCGACGCCCACCGCGGCGTACCCCTACGGGCCCCGACGCCCGGCGCCACGCCGCCCACTCGCACCCCGTCAGACAACGCCCCGACCGACTCAGCCTCGCGTCCGCCACCCCGCCCAAGCCCCGAAGCCGTACTCATGCCACCCTCGCCTCAAGCAACGCCCGCTCCCAGAACTCCCGGCAGAACCGGGCCAACGGCCCTCGCCCCGCCGCCCCCGGCGGATCTTTGCTCTCGTGCGGCCGCAGCAGTCCCGACTCGACCGGCACCTCACCCACGAGCGGCAGATCCAGGAGTCGGGCGACCTCGCGGTCGTCGAGCCCTGCCGCGTACGGTCCGCGTACCGCCACCCGCAGGTCGCGCAGGACCAGTTGGACCGCGGAGGCCACCTGCCGAGCTGCAGCCACGGCGCGCAGTTCGGCGGGGGCCACGAGGATCCCGACGTCGAGTTGGGCGAGGGCTTGCGCGACCCCTTCGTCGATGCGGCGGGGCAGGTCGACGACGACCGCGCCGCCGCGGCGCCGGGCCGCGGCGAGGACCGCTCGCATCGCCTGTGGCGGGACGGCGACGCAGTCGCCGCGATCCCAGCTCAGGACCCGCAGGGAGTGCAGTTTCGGCAGCGACTCCTCCAGAGCGCCACTGCCGAGCCGCCCGCGTGAGCCGGCGAATGCCGGCCAGCGCAGGCCCTCTGCAGACTCGCCGCCGAGGAGTACGTCGAGTCCGCCACCCAGCGGATCGGCGTCCACGAGCAGCGTGCGCAGCCCCTCACGCGCGGCGGTGACGGCGAGGGCGCATGCGAGCGTGGAGGCTCCGGCCCCGCCGCGTCCGCCGATGACGCCGACGGTGAGGGCGGGGCTTCCGACGCCCTCGGCGACGTCGGCGATGCGGTCGACCAGCCACTGTTCGCCGTCCGGCAGCATCAGGACGTGATCGGCGCCGATCTCGACGGCCCGGCGCCAGACCCCGGAGTCGTCCTGGTCCCGGCCGACGAGCACGACTCCCCGTCGGCGTCCGGCGCCGCGCACGCGGCGTGCGGCGTCGTCGCCGACCATGACGAGCGGTGCGGCCTCCCAGCTGCCCCTGGGCTCGGGCACTCCGTGGTGGACCTCCGGTGTGGCGCCTGCCGCGGCGCACAGGCGCAGCAGGTCGTCGAGCAGATCGGCGTCCTCCGTGACGATCAACGGCTTGCCCGGCCGCCCTGAGGCGGCGGGCGGCGGATCGTGTGTGACGATTGCGGTCACGGTTTCCGTCCCCCTTCGCTGCATCACTCGCGCAGCCCTGCGGCCCCGCGATTCCCAAACGTGTGAAGAACCGGCAAGCGGCCCCCATATGAACGGCCGATACGAACCGGCCAAACGCGCCCGACAAACCAGAACCGGCCATGAAGTCGGCCTGAGCGGGACGCGCTGGAAACACGGTGCAGCGATCCCGGAAATCGTGTGGATCTTGGTCGATAACTGTGGACAACTCGGCGGTTGTGAATATCGCAGTCACCCAAACCGGTGACCCCCGCACCGACCCCTGTGCGACTTCCGGAGAGCAGCACGATCGCTACACACAGTGATGAATCATGGGCATGCGAAAGAGACGGCCGCGGCCGCCTCAACTCGGCCCTGCGGCCGCGCTCGGAAGGGGAAAATGCACCCGGACATGCGACGACCCCCGCCGGGGGGGAGAGCGGGGGTCGTCTCCACGGCCGACTCGGGGGGGGAGGAGTCGGACCGGGTTAGCACGGTCGCGAACGATCCGTGACTTCCATGGTGTACCCGAGAGCCCTCTCAGGCAAACCCACGCGCCCACCTTACGCCGAATGGGCTGCGCCTATGCTCAGGGTCGTGGAAAACCACTCCTTGCCCCGCACAGCCGCCTTCTTTGACCTGGACAAGACGGTCATTGCGAAGTCGAGCACGCTCACGTTCAGCAAGTCCTTCTACCAAGGCGGTCTGATCAACCGCCGGGCCGCCCTGCGGACCGCATATGCCCAGTTCGTCTTCCGCCTGGGCGGTATGGACCATGACCAGATGGAGCGCACACGCGAGTACCTCTCCGCGCTCGTCCGCGGCTGGAACGTCCAGCAGGTCAAGGAGATCGTCGCCGAGACGCTGCACGATCTGATCGACCCGATCATCTACGACGAGGCCGCCTCCCTCATCGAGGAGCACCACACCGCCGGCCGCGACGTCGTGATCGTGTCCACGTCGGGCGCGGAGGTGGTCGAGCCGATCGGCGAGCTGCTCGGCGCCGACCGCGTGGTGGCCACACGCATGGTCGTGGGCGACGACGGCTGCTTCACCGGAGAGGTGGAGTACTACGCGTACGGCCCGACGAAGGCCGTGGCGATCAAGGAGCTGGCCGCGTCCGAGGGCTACGACCTCTCCCGCTGCTACGCCTACAGCGACTCGGCCACCGATCTGCCGATGCTTCAGGCCGTCGGCCATCCGCATGCGGTGAATCCCGACCGCACACTGCGCCGGGAGGCACTCGCGCGCGGGTGGCCGATTCTCGACTTCCATCGCCCGGTCCGGCTCAAGCAGCGCATTCCTTCGTTCTCCGTGCCTCCGCGTCCCGCCCTTGTCGCGGCTGCGGCCATAGGAGCCGCAGCGGCCACCGCGGGCCTCGTCTGGTACGCGAGTCGACGCCGCTCCGCGCTCGCCTGAACTGCGGTTCCCGGACTGGGCGGACCACGTTCGACTTACCGATGACCGTTTGTCTCCGTTTTGCGGGCAAAAGTAAAGAACTGCAGCCAGGCCTTCCGCTTGGTTGGGTCCTGGAGTACAAAGGACTCAACGGCCCGCGAGACCAAGGACATCCGAGAGGATCACCTTAAATACGCATTTGGCCCCACGGACCGAGCATGGACACCGGGCACCCACGCGACGTCGACCCGTCGATTACGGGCCAGCCGCACCAGGTGACGGGCAAAGTTCCCGACCTGATGGGCAACACATCGAGGACGCCTGGTAACCCGGTGGACATGCCAGCGGCGGTACGAATCCTCGTACCGCCGCAACTCTTATGAGCCCCCTCGGGGGCTTTTTTCATGCCCTGCGCATCGCAATGCTTTGCGGCACGCAACGCCTCACGCGCGTGTGCGTCACGCCGCGCCGCGCTGAAGCGCCTCGCAGACAGCCGTCGACTCGCGCGCGCCGAGCTCGATCGCCTTGCCGCAGTGGGCGATCCAGGCGGCCATGCCCTCGGGGGTGCCCGAGACGTAGCCGTCGAGCGCCGCCAGATAGGCCGCGCGGCCCAGTTCGCCGTGGCCGACCTCGGCCGGGCAGACGGACTTCGGGTCGAGGCCGCTGCCGACCAGGACGATGCGCTCGGCCGTGCGCGCGACCAGGCCGTTGTGGGAGGTGAAGGGACGCAGCGCGAGAAGCTCGCCGTGCACGATGGCGGCCGTCACCAGCGCGGGCGCCGAACCGCCGGCGATGATCAGCTCGGACAGCCCCTCGAGTCGGCCATGCACCTCCGCCGCGCTCGGCTGCGGCAGCTCGACCAGCGGCTCGTCGACCGGCTCGCCCTCCTGCCGCGGCCTTCCGACCCGGTCGTCCTTGCTCGCCGCCGCCACCAGGTGCAGCCGGGCCAGCACCCGCAGCGGCGACTGCCGCCAGATGGACAGGAGTTGACCTGCCTCGGCCGTGAGCCGCAGCGAGGCGCCCACAACGCGCGCCTCGTCGTCACCGCTGAAGTCGGTACGCCGGCGCACCTCTTCCAGCGCCCAGTCGGCCCCGGACAGGGACGCGGACCCGCGGGCGCCGCGCAGCGCCGCCTCGGCGGTGATCTCGTTGCTGCGGCGCCGCATGATCCGGTGCCCGTACACCCGGTCCACGGACTTACGCACGGACTCCACGGACTCGGGCACACCGGGCAGGGAACCGAGAGTCGCGAGCGGATCGGCGGACGCGCCTGTCGTACTCATGAGTACGACACTACGCAACCAGGGCGCGCACCCCACGATCGAGTGGCCTTCTTCACGCACGCGTGCCACGTACAGCTACCACTCCACTACCCTTTGTGAACATGAAAATTGCTTTCGTCGGGAAGGGCGGCAGCGGCAAGACGACCCTGTCCTCCCTGTTCATCCGCCACCTCGCCGCGACGGGCGCGCCCGTCGTCGCCGTCGACGCCGACATCAACCAGCACTTGGGAGCCGCGCTCGGCCTCGACGACACGGAGGCCGCCGCACTGCCCGCGATGGGCGAACGGCTGTCGTTGATCAAGGACTACCTGCGCGGTTCCAATCCGCGGATCACCTCTGCCCGGACGATGATCAAGACGACACCACCGGGCCGGGGATCGCGGCTGCTGCGGGTGCGTGAGAGCAATGCGGTGTACGACGCATGCGCCCGGCCGGTGGAACTCGACGGCGGCGCCGTCCGTTTGATGGTCACCGGCCCCTTCACGGACTCCGATCTCGGGGTCGCCTGCTACCACTCCAAGACCGGGGCGGTGGAGCTGTTCCTGAACCACCTGGTGGACGGCCCCGACGAGTACGTCGTGGTCGACATGACGGCGGGCTCAGACTCGTTCGCCTCCGGCATGTTCACCCGCTTCGACATCACGTTCCTCGTCGCCGAGCCGACCCGGAAGGGGGTTTCCGTTTATCGCCAGTACAAGGAGTACGCCCGCGACTTCGGCGTCATCCTGAAGGTCGTCGGCAACAAGGTGCAGGGTCAGGACGATCTCGACTTCCTCCGCGCCGAGGTCGGAGACGACCTGCTGGTGACCGTCGGGCACTCGGACTGGGTGCGTGCCATGGAGAAGGGCCGCCCGCCCCGGTTCGAGCTCCTGGAGGACGCCAATCAGCTCGCCCTGCGCCGCCTGCACACGGCCGTGGACGCCACGCACGAGCTACGGGACTGGGAGCGGTACACCCGCCAGATGGCGCACTTCCACCTGAAGAACGCCCAGTCCTGGGGCAACGAGCGCACCGGGGCCGACCTGGCGGCGCAGATCGACCCCGGATTCGTACTCGGCGGGAACGTCGCTGCCGTGACCGGGGGCAACAACTCCCACCTGACTCCCACTGCTTGACCGACCGCTTGACCTATTCCTTGGCCCCTTCCTTGACCGCCGGCGCCCCGGGCACCCCCTTCGGGGCCGGGGCCGGGCGCCCGGACAGGAAGGACGCCCAGCCCTCCTTCGGGGCCTCACCGACCCCGAGGGTGCGCAGCTTCTTCAAGGTCGCCGGGTCCTGGGCGTCCAGCCAGTCGGCGAGCTGGCGGAAGGACACGCAGCGCACGTCGGGTTTGTTGCAGACGGCCTCGACGACGTCCTCGACGGCGCGCATGTAGGTGCCGCCGTTCCAGGACTCGAAGTGGTTGCCGATGATCAGGGGCGCGCGGTTGCCGTCGTAGGCCCGGTGGAAGCCCTTGAGCAGACCGTCCCGCATCTGATTGCCCCAGAAGTCGTGCTTGGCGGGGTCGCCCTGGCTGTTGGTGCCCGACTGGTTGACCATGAAGTTGTAGTCCATGGTGAGCTGCTCGTAGGAGTGCCCGGGGAAGGGCACGAGCTGCAGCGACAGATCCCACAGACCCTCCTTCTTCGTGGGCCAGAGCTGGGTGTTGACGCCGCTGGAGTCGTAGCGGAAGCCGAGATCCCGCGCGGCCTTCACAAAGTTCTTCTGGCCTTCCAGACAGGGTGTGCGGGCGCCGATGAGCTCCTTGTCGTAGTCGAAGGGCAGAGGGGGCGTCTTCGTCATGCCGGCGTTGGTCTTCCAGGACTTCACGAACTTCTTCGCCTGGGCGATCTCGTCCTTCCATTCCTTCACCGACCATTCGCCGACCCCGCCGTCGCTGCCGCAGAAATGGCCGTTGAAGTGAGTGCCGATCTCGTTGCCTTCGAGCCATGCGAGGCGCAGCTGCTTCACGGTGTCGGCGATGCCCTCCTCGTCGTTGAAGCCGATGTCGGAGCGGCCCGGGGAGTGCTGGGGCGGCCGGTACAGGTCGCGTTTGTGGTTCGGCAGCATGTACACGCCGCTGAGGAAGTACGTCATCGTCGCGTTGTTCGCCTTGGAAACCTTGCGGAAGTGGGAGAACAGCTTCTGGCCGTCCTCGCCGGCGCCGTCCCAGGAGAACACCACGAACTGCGGCGGCTTCTGACCGGGCTTCAGCCGCTCCGGTCTGAGCAGATGCGGCTGTGCTCCGGTGTACGCGGTGGACCCGTCGCCGATCAGTCGGACGACGTTCTGCGGGGCGGGTGCCGCCGGCTTGACCTTCGGTGGTCCGGGCACGCCCTGCCCGGCGTCGGTGCCGGTCGAGCAACCCGCGAGCGAAGCGGCACAGACCGCCGCGATCGCGGTGCCCGCGGTAATCCTGTGCGTCGCGGAGGCCCTGTGTGACGCGGCGATTGCGCGAGGGGCGGCGTTGTGGCGGGTGGCGGCCATGTTCCGTCCACCTTCTTCCTTCTCTCGGGTGCCGACAGCGCCGCCAAAGTCGCATGGGTTCGAGAAGGAATTAGTACGACAAGCCGACTAATCGGCCACTTCACCCTTTAGAGGGATTTATTAGTCCATTTGCTCGGAAAAACTATTCCGGTCCTTTACTCTGCATTACGATCCGTTTACCGACTGTTGATGCATCCCGCCGCTGCACGCCGTGACCACACGGCCGCCGACCCGACCCCTCGCCGAAGAGCGGGGGACCACCAGATCCGCGACCGCGCTGCCCCGGAGGAGACGGGAAAACATGTCAGCCTTCGTCCCCACCCGCACCGAGGAACCAAGCCGAGAGAATCACCTCCACGAACCCCACAGCCCGCCCCCGACCAGGCGGCCCCGTTACCGCATCGCGGGCGCCGACGTATCGGCCTCGATCGCGGTCTTCCTGATCGCACTCCCCCTGTCCCTGGGCATCGCCCTCGCCACGGGCGCGCCCCTCCAGGCCGGCCTCGTCGCCGCGGCCGTCGGCGGGATCGTCGTCGGCTATCTCGGCGGCACGCCGCTCCAGGTCAGCGGACCCGCGGCCGGTCTCACGGTCGTCACCGCCGAGCTCATCCAGAGATACGGATGGCGTACGACCTGTGCCATCACCGTCCTCGCCGGCCTTGCCCAACTCGGCCTGGGTTTCGTGCGCGTGGCTCGCTCCGCACTCGCCGTCAGCCCCGCCATCGTGCACGGCATGCTCGCCGGCATCGGCGTCACCATCGCCGTGGCCCAGCTCCACATCGTCCTCGGCGGCACCCCGCACAGCTCGGTCCTCGACAACATGCGTGAGCTTCCGGCCCAGTTGGCCGGCGTGCATGCAGCCGCTCTGTCGGTGAGCGCGCTGACCCTCGTCCTGCTGTTGGCCTGGCCCCGGATCCCGGGCCGCATGGGCGGGCTCCTGCGCAAGGTGCCGGCCCCGCTCGTCGCAGTCGCCGGAGCCAGCACAGCCGCGTCATTCGCCGGGCTCAGCCTCCCCAAGGTCGACCTGCCGTCCTGGAGCAGCCACGCGCTGGCCGCACTCCCCGAAGGCCCGGTCCTCGGCCTGGTCGCCGCCGTGCTGACCATCACCCTGGTGTGCAGCGTGCAGTCGCTGCTCGGTGCGGTCGCCGTGGACAAGCTGGTCGCCACGCGGCCGGAGCTGTCCGCCCGTGTCGGGCGCTCCGACCTGGACCGTGAGCTGCTCGGTCAGGGCGCCGCCAATGTCGTCTCCGGCGCGCTCGGCGGGCTGCCCATCGCCGGGGTGGCCGTGCGCAGTTCCGCGAATGTGCATGCCGGTGCCGTCAGCCGGAACTCCACGATGCTGCACGGCGTTCTCGTAGTAGTCGCCGCGTTGCTGATGGTCCCGATCCTGGAGCTCATCCCGCTCGCCTCGCTCGCCGCCCTGGTGATGGCCGTCGGCATCCAGATGGTGTCCCTGCACCACATCCGCACGGTGACCCGCCACCGAGAGGTGCTGGTGTACGCCATCACCACCCTCGGCGTGGTGTTCTTCGGCGTCCTTGAGGGCGTGGCGCTGGGAATCGCCATGGCCGTCGCCGTCGCCCTGCACCGCCTCACCCGCACCCGCATCACGCACGACGAGAAGGAAGGAGTCCATCACGTACATGTGAGAGGCCAGTTGACGTTCCTCGCGGTGCCGCGGCTCAGCCGGGCCCTGCATCTCGTACCCCAAGGCGCGCAAGCCGTGGTGGAGTTGGACGGTTCGTTCATGGACCACGCGGCGTACGAGTCACTGCAGGACTGGCAGAACACGCACACCGCCCACGGTGGCTCCGTCGAGCTGATCGGCCGCAGATCCGTGGTCCGGATCGGTGAGCCGACCGGACCGGTCGGTCTCCATCTCGACGGGACGGGCACGGCCGAGCCGGCCGGCTGCCGTTGCCACCCCTGGACAGCCTGGCGCAACCACCAGTGCGAGATCCCGGAGTCCGTCACGTCCCGCGACGGAGAGCCTGGGCAAGCGCAGGCGATCGCGACCGACGACAGCGACGAGGCAGACGCGCCCGGCAACACTGGAGCCTCTGGCAACGCAGGAGCCCCTGGCCACACCGGCGCCACCGACGGCACCGACGGCACCGACGGCACCGACGGCACCGACACGGTCGGCGGTCTCGGCAGGGCCGACGGCACCGAGAGCCCCACCGGATCCGCCCGCCCCCACGAGAGCGGGGTCGACGGGGCGGACAGGGTCGGCGCGGGCAGCGAGGTCCGCGGGGTGGCCGGCGGCACTGACGGTAGTCGCCCGAGCGGCCGTCAACTGGCCCGAGGCATCAGCGCGTTCCAGCGCAACACCGCGCCCTTGGTGCGGGGCGAGCTGGCGCGGCTGGCGCGGGAGGGGCAGCAGCCTTCCCAGCTGTTCCTCACCTGCGCGGACTCACGACTGGTCACGTCGATGATCACCTCCAGTGGTCCCGGCGACCTGTTCGTGGTGCGCAACGTGGGCAACCTCGTTCCGCTGCCCGGCCAGGAGAGCGGGGACGATTCGGTGGCGGCCGCGATCGAGTACGCGGTGGACGTGCTGGAGGTGCGGTCCGTCACGGTGTGCGGGCACTCCGGGTGCGGGGCCATGCAGACGCTGCTCAACTCCGAACCGGACGGCCCGCAGACCCCGCTCAGGAGGTGGCTGCGGCACGGGGTGCCGAGCCTGGAGCGGATGTCCGACGAGGACCGGCCGTGGGCCAGACTCGCCGGGCGGGCCCCGGCCGACGCTGTCGAGCAGCTCTGCCTGACCAACGTGGTCCAGCAGTTGGAGCACCTGCGAGCGCACGAGTCGGTGGCCCGCGCCCTGCGGGAGGGGGCGCTGGAGCTGCACGGGATGTACTTCCACGTGGGCGAGGCGCAGGCGTATCTGCTCGCCGAGGAGGGCGAAGAGGGCACGGACGACGTGTTCGACCACGTGGGAGTGGCGGATCTGTCGGCGTGATGCGGGGAGGTGTGCGCGGCCCCGTTCGGTGCGGGGCCGCGCTTCTCGTGCGCTGTGGTTCGCGTGGGCCGGCGTTCACCTGGAAGGAGCCGCGTCCGAGCGGGGCCGCGGCCCCACAAAGCGGCGTTCCCGCGGGTCGGCGTTTCGCCTGGACCGGGATGGAGTGTGAAAGGGATTACAGACCTGAACCGCGTCCGTCCGGCGTCCGTGGGAACGGATGACCCCGGCGCGTTCACCGCGGCGCCCGAAAGCAGCTCCGGGCCGCTCCCGGACCCACTCGCCGACAGGTCTAAACCAATTTTCCGTCGACCCTTGTCATCGGACCCCCGGGTCTGATGAGCTGTGGCCTGGGACACAACGGACACCCTGGGAAAGGGAGATGTCGTGAGCAACGAAAGCCTGGCCAACCTGCTCAAGGAAGAACGCAGGTTCGCACCCCCCGCCGACCTGGCCGCAGGCGCCAACGTCACCGCGGAGGCGTATGAACAGGCCAAGGCTGACAGGCTCGGCTTCTGGGCCGAGCAGGCCCGCCGGCTGACCTGGGCCAAGGAGCCTACCGAGACGCTGGACTGGTCGAACCCGCCGTTCGCGAAGTGGTTCAAGGACGGCGAGCTCAACGTCGCATACAACTGCGTGGACCGGCATGTGGAAGCCGGACACGGCGACCGGATCGCCATCCACTTCGAGGGCGAGCCCGGCGACAGCCGCGCGATCACCTACGCCGAGCTCAAGGACGAGGTCTCCAAGGCCGCCAACGCCCTGCTGGAGCTGGGTGTTCAGAAGGGCGACCGGGTCGCGGTCTACATGCCGATGATTCCCGAGACGGCGGTCGCGATGCTGGCCTGCGCGCGTATCGGCGCCGCGCACTCCGTCGTCTTCGGCGGCTTCTCGGCGGACGCGCTCGCCACCCGGATCCAGGACGCCGACGCCAAGGTCGTCATCACCTCCGACGGCGGATACCGACGCGGCAAGCCGTCCGCGCTCAAGCCGGCCGTGGACGACGCGGTGGCGCGCGTGGAGAACGTCGAGCACGTGCTCGTCGTCCGGCGCACCGGTCAGGAGGTCGCCTGGGACGACAGCCGCGACGTGTGGTGGCACGAGATCGTCGAGCGGCAGAGCGCCGAGCACACGCCTGAGGCGTTCGAGGCGGAGCACCCGCTGTTCATCCTGTACACGTCCGGGACGACGGGTAAGCCGAAGGGCATCCTGCACACGTCCGGCGGCTATCTCACCCAGACCGCGTACACCCACCACTCGGTCTTCGACCTCAAGCCGGAGACGGACGTCTACTGGTGCACCGCCGACGTCGGCTGGGTGACCGGGCACTCGTACATCGTGTACGGGCCGCTGGCGAACGGCGCGACGCAGGTCATGTACGAGGGCACGCCGGACACGCCGCACCAGGGCCGGTTCTGGGAGATCGTCCAGAAGTACGGGGTGACGATCCTGTACACGGCGCCGACCGCGATCCGTACGTTCATGAAGTGGGGCGACGACATCCCCGCGAAGTTCGACCTCGGCAGCCTCCGGGTGCTCGGGTCCGTCGGTGAGCCGATCAACCCCGAGGCGTGGATCTGGTACCGCAAGAACATCGGCGGCGACCGCACCCCGATCGTGGACACGTGGTGGCAGACCGAGACCGGCGCGATGATGATCTCGCCGCTGCCGGGGGTCACCGAGACCAAGCCCGGTTCCGCGCAGACGCCACTGCCCGGCATCGCCGCTACCGTCGTCGACGACGAGGCGAACGAGGTGCCCAACGGCGGTGGCGGCTATCTGGTCCTGACCGAGCCGTGGCCGTCGATGCTGCGCACCATCTGGGGCGACGACCAGCGGTTCATCGACACGTACTGGTCGCGGTTCGAGGGCAAGTACTTCGCCGGTGACGGGGCGAAGAAGGACGACGACGGGGACATCTGGCTCCTCGGGCGCGTCGACGACGTCATGCTCGTGTCGGGCCACAACATCTCCACCACGGAGGTCGAGTCCGCGCTGGTCTCCCACCCGTCCGTCGCCGAGGCGGCCGTCGTCGGCGCCGCCGACGAGACCACCGGGCAGGCGATCGTCGCCTTCGTGATCCTGCGCGGTACGGCGAACGCCGAGGACGAGGGCCTCGTCAACGAACTGCGCAACCACGTCGGCACCACCCTCGGACCGATCGCCAAGCCGAAGCGGATCCTGCCGGTGGCCGAGCTGCCGAAGACCCGCTCCGGCAAGATCATGCGCCGACTGCTGCGGGACGTCGCCGAGAACCGCCAGCTCGGTGATGTCACCACGCTGACCGACTCGACCGTCATGGACCTCATCCAGGCGAAGCTCCCGGCGGCGCCGAGCGAGGACTGAGCACGACCGCAGTCCGAGTACGGCAGGGGACTGAGCACGACCGCGAAGGGCACCCGGCGTCAAGCGCGCCGGGTGCCCTTCGCGTACGTACGGTGGAACTCGACGGATGCACCCCGACGCACCCTTAGTTAAACTAACCAAAAACAGCCTCACCCTCAGGTGCGCCGGGAAGTCTGGTCGGCATGTGTTCTGTCCTGCCCACCGACCGGAGGTCTCCCTCATGGCCGCGTCCCGCACCACCGCTCCCGCCCGCAAGGTCTTCGCGCGGCTGTCCCTCCCCGAGCGGAACTTCGTCGCGGACGCGCTGCGCACCGAGACCGTCGGTGGTGTGCTGCTGCTCGTCGCCGCGATCGCCGCGCTGGTCTGGGCAAACGTTCCCCCACTGCACGACAGCTACGAGAGCGTCAGCCACTTCCACCTCGGCCCCGAGGCCCTCGGACTGAATCTGTCCATCGAGCACTGGGCCGCCGACGGTCTTCTCGCGATCTTCTTCTTCGTCGCCGGTATCGAGCTCAAGCGTGAGCTGGTCGCCGGCGATCTCCGTGACCCCAAGGCGGCCGTACTGCCGGTCGTCGCCGCGCTGTGCGGGATGGCGGTACCCGCGCTGGTCTACACGCTGACCAACGTCACCGGGGGCGGCTCGTCGGCGGGCTGGGCCGTCCCGACCGCCACGGACATCGCCTTCGCGCTGGCCGTGCTCGCCGTCATCGGCACCTCCCTGCCGAGCGCCCTGCGTGCCTTCCTGCTCACGCTCGCCGTCGTCGACGACCTCTTCGCGATTCTGATCATCGCGATCTTCTTCACCGACCGGATCGACTTCGCCGCGCTCGGCGGTGCCGTCGTCGGGCTGGGCATGTTCTGGCTGCTGCTGAGGAAGGGCGTACGCGGGTGGTACGTGTACGTTCCGCTCGCCCTCGTCATCTGGGCGCTGATGTACAACAGCGGCGTCCACGCCACCATCGCGGGCGTGGCGATGGGCCTGATGCTGCGCTGCACCAGGCGCGAGGGCGAGGAGCACTCCCCCGGCGAGCACATCGAGCATCTCGTACGCCCCCTGTCGGCGGGCCTGGCCGTACCGCTGTTCGCGCTGTTCAGCGCGGGCGTGGCCATCTCCGGCGGTGCGCTCGGCGATGTGTTCGTCCAGCCGGAGACGCTGGGCGTGATCCTGGGGCTCGTCGTCGGCAAGACAATCGGGATCTTCGGCGGCACATGGCTGACGGCACGTTTCACCAAGGCCTCGCTCAGCGACGACCTGGAGTGGGCGGACGTCTTCGCCGTGGCGACCCTCGCCGGCATCGGCTTCACCGTCTCGCTGCTCATCGGGGAGCTCGCCTTCGGGGGCGACGCCACGCTGACCGACGAGGTCAAGGCCGCCGTGCTGATGGGCTCCCTCATCGCGGCGATTCTGGCGACGGTGCTGCTGAAGATCCGGAACGCCAAGTACCGCGCGATGGTCGAAGCGGAGGAGCGCGACGACGACGAGAGCGGCATTCCGGACATCTATGAGGAGGACACTCCGGAGTACCACCTGCGGATGGCCGCCATCCACGACCGCAAGGCCGCCGAGCACCGCCGAATCGCCGAGGAGCAGGTCGCCGCACGCCACGCGCTTGCCGAAGTGGCGGGCGGGGCAGGCGAGGAGGAGCAGCGTCGGGCATGATCTGACGGGACGGCACAAAAGACGGAACCGTACCCAGTCAGGCAGAAGACGGAACCGTGACTACGAGGGAGACCGCGATGAGCGCATCCGACGGCAGCCCGGTCGGCGCCGAACGCAGCATCGGCCAGCTGTTCGCCTCGGCGACGACCGAGATGTCGGCGCTGGTGCACGACGAGATCGCACTGGCGAAAGCGCAGCTCAAGCAGGACGTCAAGCGCGGCGCGACGAGCGGCGGCGCGTTCACGGTGGCCGCCGCGGTGCTGGTGTTCTCGCTGCCGATGCTGAACTTCGCCCTCGCGTACGGCATTCGGACGTGGAGCGACTGGAACCTCGCGATCTGCTTCGTGCTGTCCTTCGCCGCGAACGTCCTCGTCGCCCTCGTGCTCGCGCTGATCGGGGTCGTGTTCGCGAAGAAGGCCAAGAAGAGCCAGGGCCCGCAGAAGGTCGCCGCCTCGGTGAAGGAGACCGCGGGCGTCCTGCAGAACGCCAAGCCGCATCCGCGTCCGACCCCGGCGACGGCACCGGAGCTGGAGGACCGGGCGCCGGCGGCCATCGAGGCTGTGGCACGCTCGTCGTCATGACGGATCCCGCCACCCCCTCGGCGCAACCTGCCTCGGTCGTACGACCCGATGGTCCCTGGACACACAGGGACGTGGCCGCCAATGGTGCGCGCTTCCACATCGCTGAGATGGGCGACGGCCCGCTGGTGCTGCTGCTGCACGGCTTCCCGCAGTTCTGGTGGGCCTGGCGGCACCAACTCGTCGCCCTCGCCGACGCGGGCTTCCGGGCGGTGGCGATGGACCTCAGGGGCGTCGGCGGCAGCGACCGCACCCCACGCGGTTACGACCCGGCCAACCTCGCCCTCGACATCACCGGGGTGGTCCGCTCGCTCGGTGAGCCCGACGCCGCGCTGGTCGGACACGACCTCGGCGGCTATCTGGCGTGGACGGCGGCCGTGATGCGTCCCAAGCTCGTACGGCGGCTCGCGGTGTCCTCCATGCCGCACCCGCGGCGCTGGCGTTCGGCGATGCTCTCGGACGTCAAGCAGACGAGTGCGAGTTCCTACATCTGGGGGTTTCAGCGGCCCTGGGTTCCCGAGCGGCAGCTGACCGCCGACGACGGGGCGCTCGTCGCGCGGCTGGTCCGGGACTGGTCGGGCCCGCGCCTGCCGGACGACGAGGCGGTGGAGACGTACCGCCGCGCGATCTGCATCCCGTCGACGGCGCACTGCTCCATCGAGCCGTACCGCTGGATGGTGCGCTCGCTGGCCCGTCCCGACGGCATCCAGTTCAACCGGCGCATGAAGCGCCCGGTGCGCGTCCCGACGCTGCATCTGCACGGCTCGCTCGACCCCGTGATGCGTACGCGCAGCGCGGCCGGCTCCGGCGAGTACGTCGAAGCGCCGTACCGCTGGCGGCTGTTCGACGGGCTCGGGCACTTCCCGCACGAGGAAGACCCGGTCGCTTTCTCCACCGAACTGATCAACTGGCTGAAAGATCCCGAACCCGATCGGTGACCGCGCCGCTGCGCCTGGCATCCGGATCTGAACAGGTGTACTACGAACAGCCAATTGCCTGGCGCATAGGCCAATTGGGGGCCCTGGGGGCGGTTATCGACCTTGGGGCAGGGGCAGACGTCGGGGTATGGGCTGGACGCACGACTACAGTGACGCAGCACGCAATCGCCGCTCGGCCAGTGGGCTGAGCTCCCACCAGCGAGGCACCGCCCCGCAGATGCCGGGCTCGGACCTACGGGTGGGCATTCCGCGCATTCTGCGCCGCCGGGCCCGCTGGGTCTCGGTGCGGCTGCGCCATCCGCGCACCTGACACCGGCCGCGCCCCGCAGGCCTTTCCCAACCGGGACTACAGCGCGCAGCTGTCGCTGTCCACCTGCTGGTTGGCGGTACGCCCCTTGACGATGTCCTCCTGGATCTCGTCCGCGGTGAGCGCGTATCCGGTCTCGGCGTCGTCGAGCGACTTGGCGAAGACCACGCCGTACACCTTGCCCTCGGGCGTGAGCAGCGGGCCGCCGGAGTTGCCCTGACGCACCGTCGCGTACAGCGAATAGACGTCACGGCGCACGGTGCCGCGGTGGTAGATGTCCGGGCCGTTGGCCGGCAGGCGCCCGCGCACGCGCGCGGCACGCACGTCGTACGCCCCGTTCTCCGGGAAGCCCGCGATGATCGCGCTGTCGCCGCTCTCGGCGTCGGTGGCCGTGAACTGCAGTGCGGGCGCGTCCAGGTCGGGAACGTCGAGTACGGCGATGTCGCGCTCCCAGTCGTAGAGGACGACGGTGGCGTCGTACTTCCTGCCCTCGCCCCCGATCTGGACGGTGGGTTCGTCGACGCCGCCGACGACGTGCGCGTTGGTCATGATGCGGCGTTCGGCGAAGACGAAGCCGGTGCCCTCCAGCACCTTGCCGCAACTCGTCGCCGTGCCCATGACCTTGACGATGGAACGCTGGGCGCGGGTGGCCACCGGGCTGGCCGCCAGGGCCGGGTCGGGCGGCTTGACCTCGTTGATCGGCTCGTTCGAGAACGGGCTGAAGACCTGCGGGAAGCCGTTCTGCGCGAGGACCGTGGAGAAGTCCGCGAACCAGGTGTCCGCCTGGTCGGGCAGCGCCCGCGAGACGCCGAGCAGCACCTTGGAGCTACGCACCTCCTTGCCGAGCGTCGGCAGGGTGGTCCCGGCGAGGGCGGAGCCGATCAGCCAGGCCACCAGCAGCATCGCGACGACGTTGACGAGGGCGCCGCCGGTCGCGTCCAGGGCGCGGGCCGGGGACCAGGTGATGTACCGGCGCAGCTTGTTGCCGAGGTGGGTGGTCAGGGCCTGGCCGACGGAGGCGCAGACGATCACCACGACGACCGCGACAACAGCGGCGGTCGTACTCACCTCGGCGTTGTCGGTCAGCGCGTCCCAGATGACCGGGAGGAGGTACACGGCCACGAGTCCGCCGCCGAGGAAACCGATCACCGACAGGATGCCGACGACGAAGCCCTGGCGGTAGCCCACGATCGCGAACCACACGGCGGCGACCAGCAACAGGATGTCCAGCACATTCACGGAGGCCACCCTGTCATGACCGCCAGTCGAGCGGGACCTGCTTGCTTCTGTCCCAGGGCTGCTCCCAGCCCGAGTAGTGCAGCAGACGGTCGATGATGCCGGCCGTGAAGCCCCAGACCAGGGCCGATTCGACCAGAAATGCCGGACCTCGGTGCCCGCTGGGGTGGACGGTCGTGGCGCGGTTGCCCGGGTCCGTGAGATCCGCCACGGGGACGGTGAAGACGCGGGCCGTCTCGTTCGGATCGACGACGTCGACCGGGCTCGGCTCGCGCCACCAGCCCAGCACGGGCGTCACGACGAAGCCGCTCACCGGGATGTACAGCTTGGGCAGGACACCGAAGAGCTGGACGCCGCTGGGATCGAGCCCGGTCTCCTCCTCGGCCTCGCGGAGAGCCGCCCGCAGCGGCCCGTCGGTCTGCGGGTCGCCGTCCTCGGGGTCGAGGGCGCCGCCCGGGAAGGAGGGCTGTCCGGCATGGGAGCGCAGGGAGCTGGCGCGCTCCATCAGCAGCAGCTCGGGCCCGCGCTCGCCCTCACCGAAGAGGATCAGTACGGCCGATTGGCGCCCCGCGCCGTCCTCCGGCGGCAGGAAGCGGCTCAGCTGCATCGGCTCGACCGTCTCCACCACCCGCACCACCGGGGCCAGCCAGTCCGGCAGCCCTTCGTTGCTGAGCACCACCGGACCGCCCTGTGTATCGCTCGCCCGCGTCATCGCCACCCCCCTCGTCCTGCCCAGTCCAACGCCCGACGGCACCTAGATCGTTCCGGCCGCCCCGCCCGCTCGCTCACCGAACGGCCTCCCGTCCGCCCGGGGATGGCCGTACGACCGCACGCCCGCGGGTGCTCGAACGGTTCCGGGCGGGCCGTACGCATGCATGCCGACCGGCGACCGGTCCGTTCCGAGCCTGCGGTACGGCCGGCCGCCGACCAGCGGCCGGCCCGTCCGGACCCCGCCGCACGACCGCGTACCGCGACCGCGGCAGCCCGTCTGCTCGGCCGCGTCATCCGGCCCCCAGCGGCGGGGCCGGCTTGCCGCCCGCGTCGAGGTAGGACTGCGGAGGCTTGAGTCGCTGGCCGGGGAAGCCGCCCTTCTCGTACTTAAGGAGCTTCTTCGCCTTCTCCGGGTCGGTCTCGCCCTCGCCGTAGGCCGGGCAGAGCGGCGCGATGGGGCAGGCGCCGCACGCGGGCTTGCGGGCGTGGCAGATGCGGCGGCCGTGCCAGATCACGTGGTGCGAGAGGTCCGTCCAGTCACTCTTGGGGAACAGCGCGGCGATCTCGGCCTCGATCTTGTCGGGGTCCGTCTGCTCGGTCCACTGCCAGCGCCGCACCAGCCGCTGGAAGTGCGTGTCCACGGTGATGCCGGGGCGGCCGAAGGCGTTGCCGAGGACGACAAAGGCCGTCTTGCGGCCGACGCCGGGCAGCTTGACCAGGTCCTCGAGCCGGCCCGGGACCTCGCCGCCGTGGTTCTCCACCAACGCCTTCGACAGGCCCATGACCGACTTGGTCTTGGCCCGGAAGAAACCGCACGGACGGAGGATCTCCTCGACCTCCTCCGGGTTGGCGGCCGAGAGCTCCTCCGGGGTGGGGTACTTGCCGAAGAGCGCGGGCGTCGCCTGGTTGACGCGCAGGTCGGTGGTCTGGGCGGACAGGACCGTGGCGACCAGGAGCTGGAACGAGTTGTCGAAGTCCAGTTCGGGGTGGGCGTACGGGTAGACGTCGGCGAGCTCACGGTTGATACGGCGGGCGCGACGGACGAGGGCGGTCCGGGACTCGGCCGAGGGGGGCTTCGGGCTCACGGTCTTGACGGCAGAGGCACCCTTCACCGAGGCGGTGGCCTTCTCGGGGATGATGGCCGGTTTCTTGCTGATCGCCCTCTTCGTGCTCGTCCTCGCCGCGGTCGCTTTCTTCGCGCTCGCCGTTTTCTTCGCGCTCGCCGTCTTCGCGGGTGTGGCTTTCGTGGCGGGTGTGGCTTTCTTGGCCGGCGTGGCCTTCTGGGCGGCCGTCGACTTCTTGGCGGCCGACTGCTTCTTCGCGCCCGTCTGCTTCTTCGCGCCCGCACCCTTCTGCACGCCCCCGCCCGCTTCCTCCTTTGCGGGCACGGCCTGCTTGGCTGCCGCAGCCTTCTTCGAGGACGCAGCCTTCTTCGCACCCGTCGGCGCCTCCGCACCGCCCGACTGCTTCCCGCCCGCGGCCTTCCCGGCAGGGCTTGACTTCACCGCCGCTTTCCCGCCACGTGCCACCGCCTCATCCGGCGCCTTTTTCGCCGCTTTTGCCGTTTTCCGTCCGCCACCAGGGTCCTGTTCGCCCACAGCGGAATCGCGACGTACAACCACCCGCCCAGCCCCCTTGGCCTGTGCTCTCACCGGCGATTTGGACACCCGGCCAGCCTAAAGCCAGGCACTGACATCCGCCCCGGACCCTGAAGATCGGCCCCCAATTGGACCCCTGCCGCTTACCTCGGGACACCTGTGCGGCATCCTTGTGACAGATCACACTGTTTGGACCGTCCGGCAAAATGGGGAACACGGTCCCCTGGTACGCGGGGGAGCGATCCCCTGAGCAGGTCGACAAGGAGAGAACTCGTGGACGACCCTCTGCGGCGCAATCCGCTCTTCGCGGCTCTCGACGACGAGCAGTCCGCGGAACTGCGCGCCTCCATGAGTGAGGTGACCCTCGCACGTGGCGACTCCCTGTTCCACGAGGGCGACCCGGGCGATCGGCTCTATGTCGTCACCGAGGGCAAGGTCAAGCTTCACCGGACGTCTCCCGACGGCCGCGAGAACATGCTGGCCGTCGTAGGCCCCGGAGAGCTCATCGGCGAGCTGTCCCTCTTCGACCCGGGCCCGCGCACGGCGACCGCCACCGCGCTGACCGAGGTCAAGCTGCTGGGCCTGGGCCACGGCGACCTCCAGCCCTGGCTGAACGCCCGCCCCGAGGTGGCCACCGCGCTGCTGCGCGCCGTCGCGCGCCGTCTGCGCCGCACCAACGACGCGATGTCCGACCTCGTTTTCTCGGACGTCCCGGGCCGCGTGGCCCGCGCGCTCCTGGACCTCTCCCGCCGTTTCGGCGTGCAGTCCGAGGAGGGCATCCACGTCGTGCACGACCTGACGCAGGAGGAGCTGGCCCAGCTGGTCGGCGCATCCCGCGAGACGGTCAACAAGGCGCTGGCCGACTTCGCAGGTCGCGGCTGGCTGCGCCTGGAGGCCCGCGCGGTGATCCTGCTGGACGTGGAGCGGCTGGCCAAGCGCTCCCGCTAGGCACACCGAGCCAGTGCCGGGCGCATCTCAAGCCGTACGACGCCGGGGCCCCGTCTCTCCGTGAGGCGGGGCCCCGGCGCGTTTGCCTGCCCCCTGATCGGCCACCCCCTCGAACATCTGCGCACCAGGAGATAGCCTCCGCCCATGGCAAACGGGCAGTGGTACCCACCGGAGTGGCCGGACCGAATCCGCGCGCTTGCGGCAGGAAACCTGACCCCGGCCGCCCCGAAACGCGCGGCCACCGTCATGCTGCTCAGGGACGCCGACACCGGCCCGGCCGTGCACATGCTGCGCCGCCGCGCGTCCATGGCCTTCGCGGGTGGGGCGTACGCCTACCCGGGCGGAGGCGTCGATCCTCGCGACGAGCATCAGATCCGCTGGGCGGGCCCCACGCGCGCGTGGTGGGCGCAGCGGCTCGGTGTCGACGAGGCGGCGGCCCAGGCGATCGTCTGCGCGGCCGTACGGGAGACGTACGAGGAGGCGGGCGTCCTGCTCGCCGGCCCGACCCCCGATTCCGTCGTCGGTGACACCACCGGCGAGGACTGGGAGGCGGACCGCGCAGCCGTGGTGGCCCGGGACGTGTCGTTCGCCGAGTTCCTGGACCGCCGGGGACTGGTGCTGCGTTCGGATCTGCTGGGCGCCTGGACCCGCTGGATCACCCCGGAGTTCGAACCCCGCCGCTACGACACGTGGTTCTTCGTCGCGGCCCTCCCGGAGGGCCAGCGCACCCGCAACGCCTCCACGGAGGCCGACCGCACGGTGTGGATCCGTCCCGCGGAGGCCGCCGACTCGTACGACAAGGGCGAGCTGCTGATGATGCCGCCCACCATCGCGACGCTGCGCCAGCTGACCCCGTACGACAGCGCCGCTCAGGCTCTCGCCGCCGCTCCCGAACGCGACCTCACGCCCGTCCTGGCGCAGGCCCGCCTGGAGGACGGCGAGATCGTGCTGTCCTGGCCCGGCCACGACGAGTTCACCAAGCACATCCCGACCGGCGGAGCCCCCGCATGACCTTGCCCGCAGTGTCCGCAGCAACCGCGGTTCCCGAAGCGCCCGCAGCACTGGAAGGCCCTCTCGTATGACGGACGCAGCAGCCCTCCCCGGCCAGCCGCGAGGCGGGGTCCTCTCCGGCCCTGCCACCGCCCGCGCCGTCAACATCCTCGCGCCCAACCCCTCCGCGATGACTCTGGACGGCACCAACACCTGGCTGCTGTCCGAGCCCGACTCGGACCTGGCCGTCGTGGTCGACCCGGGCCCGCTGGACGAGGGACACCTGCGCAACGTCGTCGACACGGCCGAGAAGGCCGGCAAGCGCGTCGCCCTGACGCTGCTCACCCACGGCCACCCGGACCACGCGGAGGGCGCCGTACGCTTCGCCGAACTGACCGGCACACACGTGCGTGCCCTCGACCCGGCGCTGCGGCTCGGCGACGAGGGGCTCGGCGCCGGGAACGTGATCGACATCGGCGGCCTGGAGTTGAGGGTCGTCCCGACGCCCGGCCACACCGCCGACTCGCTCTCCTTCCATCTCCCGGCCGACCGGGCCGTCCTGACCGGTGACACGGTCCTGGGGCGCGGCACGACGGTCGTGGCGCACCCCGACGGCCGCCTGGGCGACTACCTGGACACCCTGCGGCGGCTCCGGTCCCTCACGGTCGACGACGGCGTGCACACCGTCCTCCCAGGTCACGGCCCCGTCCTCGAGGATGCCCAGGGCGCCGTCGAGTTCTACCTCGCCCACCGCGCCCACCGCCTCGCCCAGGTCGAGACGGCCGTCGAGAACGGCTACGGCACCCCGGCGGAAGTCGTCGCCCACGTGTACGCGGACGTGGACCGCTCCCTGTGGCCCGCGGCCGAGTTGTCGGTACGGGCGCAGTTGGACTACCTGGAGGAGCACGGGCTCATCTAGGCGGGCCGAGGGCCGCCTCCTGAGCGTCGTCAGTCGGGCCGGGGGGCTTTGACGCCGTGCACACGCGCGTACTCCTGCGCAAGCCAAGGACCGAGATCCTCGACGTACGACCGGAGGACGGCCGCATCGCCGGTCGGCTCCCGCCCGAGCAGGGCCGCGGTCCGCATCTGCTCGGCCCGGGCGGGATAGTACGACCCGAAGGCTTCCGCCATCTGCACCAGATCGCTGGTCCACCCACCCCAGCGAGGCATGACGAGCGTGAACCCGGTCCGCACCAGATGCCGGGACATGAACCGGACGAGCGGCCGTCGGGCGTCATCGCTGTCGTCGGCGCCGGCGATCCGCGCCCGCCACCGAGGCAGCAGGAGGCCGAGATCGCCGTTCGTCTCGCGTGCGAGCAGCGAGTCGGGCCGGTAGCGCGGCAGATACTCGGCGAGATCGTCCCCCAGGAGGGGCGTGCACAGGCAGGCGACGAACCACCCGCCGTCGTACCGCTCCAGGTCGCTGAGCAGCTGCCTGCGGCTGCACAGCAGCGTCCCCGCCCCGTCGATCTGCGCGAACTCCTTGTCCAGCCCCTCGTCGAGCCCGCGCGCGTCCGCGCGGTCCGCCTCGGTCGGCTCCTCGCGCAGGGCGACCAGCAGATCCAGGTCGCTGCGCCCCACGCGCGCGGTGCCGCGCGGAATCGACCCGTAGAGGTAGGCGCTGTGCAGCCGCGCCGCGAACACATCCAGCAGGCGGTCGCGAGCGGCGGCGACGACGGGCCGGAAGGCGTGGGGGACACGCCCGAGCGACCCTTCGCGCGCGATGTACCCCTGGGCGTCCAGCCCGCTTCGGAGGACGGTTTCGGCCATGGGGCCACTGTGCCCTGCCGGGAGGGCGGCGGGCGGCTCATTTACGGTGCCGTTCAGCGATGTTCAGCCTGTCCGGACGGCGGCCGGCGGCCGGCGGCGGGCCGCCTTCGACAGCCGCACCGCCGAAGGCCTGCGCCAACGCCGTCGCCTACGCCTCCGTGAGCTCCACCTGGACCTCGACCTCCACCGGCGCGTCCAGTGGAAGCACCGCCACGCCGACCGCGCTGCGCGCGTGGACGCCCTTGTCGCCCAGGACCTGGGCGAGGAGTTCGCTGGCGCCGTTGAGGACGCCGGGCTGGCCGGTGAAGTCCGGGGCCGAGGCCACGAAGCCCACCACCTTCACCACGCGCGCGACACGGTCCAGGTCGCCCGCCACCGACTTCACGGCCGCGAGGGCGTTCAGAGCGCACGTGCGGGCGAGGTCCTTGGCCTCCTCGGCGGTGACCTCGGCGCCCACCTTGCCGGTGACCGGGAGTTTGCCCTCCACCATGGGCAGCTGGCCGGCGGTGTAGACGTACACGCCGGTCTGGACGGCCGGCTGGTACGCGGCCAGCGGAGGCACGACCTCCGGCAGCGTCAGGCCCAGCTCGGCAAGCTTCTCCTCGACCGCGCTCACGCCTGCTTCTCCCGCTTCAGGTAGGCCACGAGCTGCTCGGGGTTGTTCGGCCCGGGCACGACCTGGACGAGCTCCCAGCCGTCCTCGCCCCAGGTGTCCAGAATCTGCTTCGTGGCGTGGACGAGCAGCGGCACGGTTGCGTATTCCCACTTGGTCATGTGGCCGACTTTATCCGCTGCCCGGCCAGGGCAATGCGGCCGACCGCGGTCACGTTGTCCACAGGCTGTCGCGTAGCTTGCGCACCGACTGGTTAGGCTCGAAGACGTGAGCAGGCTCCAGGTCGTCAGCGGCAAGGGCGGGACCGGAAAGACCACGGTCGCCGCCGCGCTCGCGCTCGCCCTCGCCACGGAGGGGAAGCGGACGCTTCTCGTCGAGGTCGAGGGCAGGCAGGGCATCGCGCAGCTCTTCGAAACAGAGGCGCTGCCTTATGAGGAGCGGAAGATCGCCGTCGCTCCTGGGGGCGGGGAGGTGTATGCCCTCGCCATAGACCCCGAACTGGCCCTTCTGGACTACCTCCAGATGTTCTACAAAATGGGCGGTGCGGGCCGGGCCCTGAAGAAGCTCGGCGCGATCGACTTCGCCACCACCATCGCGCCGGGGCTCAGAGACGTGCTCCTGACCGGCAAGGCGTGTGAGGCCGTGCGGCGCAAGGACAAGGCCGGGCGGTTCATCTACGACTGTGTCGTCATGGACGCCCCTCCCACCGGGCGCATCACCCGCTTCCTCAACGTCAACGACGAGGTCGCCGGTCTCGCCCGGATAGGGCCGATACACAATCAGGCACAGGCCGTGATGCGCGTGCTGAAGTCGGCCGAGACGGCCGTGCACCTGGTCACGCTGCTGGAGGAGATGCCCGTCCAGGAGACCGCGGACGGGATCGCCGAGCTGCGGTCCGCGCGGCTGCCGGTGGGGCGGATCATCGTGAACATGGTGCGGCCCGAGGTGTTGGACGCCACCGACCTGGAACTCGTACGCAGTGTGCCGCGTGCCGCCGTCGCCAAGTCGCTGTCCTCCGCCGGGCTCGGCGGGGCACGGCGCGGCGGGAACGCCGAGCGGCTGGTGGACCCGCTGCTGGCGCAGGCCGACGAGTACGCCGAGCGGTACGCGCTGGAGCAGGAGCAGCGGGCGGTCCTGGAGGAGTTGGGGCTGCCGGTGCACGAACTGCCGCTGCTCGCCGAGGGCATGGACCTGGCGGGCCTGTACGAACTCGCGGGCGAGCTGCGGGAACAGGGCCTGTCATGAGTTCGTTCACCGGGCAGGACACGAGTCCGTTCAGCAGGCGGGAGCGGCACGCCGTACGGCGGGATCGGCACGCCGTACGTCAGGAGCGTCAGCGTCGGAAGCAGGGGATGTCATGAGCCGTCCGGAATCCGCCCAGGCGCCCGACGCCGCGCGCACGTCTCATCTGTCCCCCACGCACGTGCTCGACCTCGACCCGCTGCTCGACGACCCGAAGACCCGCATCGTGGTCTGCTGCGGCTCGGGCGGCGTCGGCAAGACCACGACCGCGGCGGCGCTGGGACTGCGGGCCGCCGAGCGCGGCCGCAAGGTGGTCGTGCTCACCATCGACCCGGCCCGCCGGCTCGCCCAGTCGATGGGCATCGACTCCCTGGACAACACCCCGCGCCGGGTCAAGGGCGTCGAGGGCGAGGGCGAGCTGCACGCGATGATGCTCGACATGAAGCGCACCTTCGACGAGATCGTCGAGGCGCACGCGGATCCGGACCGGGCGGCCGCGATCCTGGGCAACCCGTTCTACCAGTCACTTTCGGCGGGCTTCGCGGGCACGCAGGAATACATGGCGATGGAGAAGCTGGGCCAGCTGCGCGCGCGGGACGAGTGGGACCTCATCGTCGTCGACACGCCGCCGTCCCGCTCTGCGCTGGACTTCCTGGACGCACCCAAGCGGCTCGGCTCGTTCCTGGACGGCAAGCTGATCCGCGTCCTGCTGGCCCCGGCGAAGGTGGGCGGCCGCGCGGGGATGAAGTTCCTGAACGTCGGCATGTCGATGATGACGGGCGCGCTGGGCAAGCTGCTCGGCGGTCAGCTGCTGAAGGACGTACAGACCTTCGTGGCCGCGATGGACTCCATGTTCGGCGGGTTCCGTACGCGCGCGGACGCGACGTACAAGCTGCTCCAGGCGCCCGGTACGGCGTTCCTGGTGGTGGCCGCGCCGGAGCGGGACGCGTTGCGCGAGGCCGCGTACTTCGTGGAGCGGCTGGCCGCCGAGGACATGCCGCTCGCCGGTCTGGTGCTCAACCGGGTCCACGGCAGCGGCGCCGACCGGCTGTCGGCCGAGCGCGCGCTCGCCGCCGCGGAAAATCTTGAAGAGCCCGGCATTGTGGATCAGGAGGGCGGGAAAGCTGGACTTCGTAACTCCCCCGACACGTACGACAGTTCAGAATCAGTCGCATCCGAATCGCCCGCTTCGGACGAATCGGCTCCCGAAGAACCGGCTCCCGACGCAGGCTTCCCCGCCGCTCCTGAGGCAGGCTCCCCCGCCCCCGACATGGAGCGCACCGCAGCCACGGACGAGCCGCAGCCCGTTGCTCCGCAATCCGCCACTGCGCATGTGGAGCGGTCCGTCGACCAACTCACCACAGGCCTGCTGAGGCTGCACGCCGAGCGCATGCAGCTGCTCACCCGTGAGCAGCGCACGCGTGACCGCTTCACCTCACTGCACCCCGAGGTGGCGGTGGCCGAAGTGGCCGCGCTGCCCGGCGATGTGCATGACCTGGCGGGACTGCGGGACATCGGAAACCGGCTCGCGGCCCATAAGCCGGAGCTGCCTGACCCCGCGGCCGGCACCTGAGGGAGTCCGGGAGGAGACCTCCTGGTCCCCTCAGCCCAGGTCCCCTCAGCTCACCGCCGCGAAGTCCTCGTACACCTGGTCGTCGTCGAGCGGCAGGATGCCCGCGCCCCGCTCGTACTCCGAGCGCGCGGTCTCCAGCAGCCGGCGCCAGGACGTCACGGTGGGCCGCCTGCGCAGCAGCGCACGGCGCTCCCGCTCGGTCATTCCTCCCCACACGCCGAACTCGACGCGGTTGTCCAGCGCGTCCGCCAGGCACTCCGTGCGCACCGGGCATCCGGTGCACACCGCCTTGGCCCTGTTCTGCGCTGCTCCCTGAACGAACAGTTCATCCGGATCGGTAGTGCGGCAGGCCGCCTGCGCACTCCAGTCGACTACCCAGCCCATACCGGCGCCGTCCTCTCCCGAATCGAGGCTCCCCCACGGCGGCAGCGGCATATTCACCGCCGCCAGTTGAGGACGTTACGGAAGGTGGGCACAGCGCAACACCCCCTTCGGGCCCAATCTTGAATGGCCCGAACGGACTATGCGTAAGCGGCAGATCACCCGGGGGAGTGAGCTGGCGACATGCGTGACTTTCCCGGCAAACCGGGACAGTTCAGTTGAGTCACAACGGACGCCGGATGACACACAAGGCGGATTCGGACACGCCCCCACCAAAAAAGTGGGGAACCTCCGGAACGATTCGGGGTCGCCGGACGTATTGATACGTGGCCGCACTGCTGTGACAGTTGAGAGCAGCTTAGGCCAATGCCTGCATGCCTGTCCGGCGAATAGGCTGCTTCCGCGAGCGTGCTCTGCTCGCGCACGGTCGGCCCTCGGTTCGCTCATCTCTACGGTTTAGGCTGCCCCCATGCCAAAGAAGCGCTCGGGCGGTGGTCTGTCGCCAACGCAACAGGCCGCCAAGTTCCTCGGTGTCAGTGTGCTCGCGGGAGCCGTGCTGGCCGGTATCGCGTTGCCCGCCGTCGGCGCGCTGGGCCTCGCGGCCAAGGGTTCGGTCGAGAGTTTCGACGAGCTCCCGGTCAGCCTCAAGACGCCGCCACTGAGCCAGCGCACCACGATCCTGGACGCCAAGGGCGACCAGATCGCCTCGGTCTACTCGCGCGACCGTACGGTGGTCGACCTCAAGGACATCTCGCCGTTCATGCAGAAGGCGATCGTCGCGATCGAGGACGCCCGCTTCTACCAGCATGGCGCGGTCGACCTGAAGGGCGTCCTGCGCGCCCTCAACCGCAACGCGCAGAGCGGCGGCGTCACCGAGGGCGCGTCCACGCTCACCCAGCAGTACGTGAAGAACGTCTTCGTCGAGGAGGCCGGCGACGACGCGACGAAGGTCGCCCAGGCCACCCAGCAGACCCTCGGCCGCAAGATCAAGGAGCTGAAGTACGCGATCCAGGTCGAGGAGGAGCTCGGCAAGAAGAAGATCCTCGAGAACTACCTGAACATCACGTTCTTCGGCCAGCAGGCGTACGGCGTCGAGGCCGCCTCGCAGCGCTACTTCTCCAAGTCCGCCAAGGACCTCAAGCTCCAGGAAGCGGCCCTGCTCGCCGGCATCGTCCAGTCGCCGAGCCGCTACGACCCGGTCAACGACGAGGCCGAGGCCACCAAGCGCCGCAACATCGTCCTGCAGCGCATGGCCGACGTCGGCGACGTCTCCCAGGCGGATGCCGACAAGGCCAAGGAGGCGCCGCTCGGCCTGAAGGTCAGCAAGCCCAACAACGGCTGCATCACCGCGGTCAAGGGCGCCGGCTTCTTCTGCCAGTACGTCGAGAGGGTCTTCCTCAGCGACCCGGTCTTCGGCAAGAACCGCGAGGCCCGCGCCAAGGTCTGGAACCGCGGCGGCCTGACCATCACGACGACCCTCGACCCGCAGGCCCAGGAGTCGGTCCAGGCCTCGCTCAAGGACCACGTCAACCAGGACGACAAGGTCGCCGCCGCGACCACCCTCGTCGAGCCCGGCACCGGCAAGATCCTCGGCATGGGCCAGTCGAAGCCGTACGGCTACGGCAAGAACGAGACCGAGTACAACTACTCCGTCGACGCGGCCTACGGCGGCTCCAACTTCGGCTTCCCGACCGGTTCGACGTTCAAGCCGTTCGTCGCGGCGGCCGCGCTGGAGGAAGGGCGCCCGCCGACGCAGGAGTACTCGTCGCCGTACGAGATGGAGTACCCGAGCCCGGTCCAGACGTGCGACAGCAAGCCGTGGACCAACCTGAACGGCGAGAAGCTGGAGAACGAAGCCGAGTCGGAGCGCGGCCCCTACCGCCTGAGGAAGGCGATGGAGCTGTCGGTCAACACCTACTTCGTGCAGATGGTCGCCGACATCGGTCTGTGCCCGGTGGTCAACATCACCGACAAGCTGCAGGTCCGGCAGGGCAACGGCGACAAGCTCCCGGAGACCCCCTCCGTCACCCTCGGCTCGATCGGCCTCTCCCCGCTGACGATGGCGAGCGCTTACGCCGCCTTCGCCTCCCGCGGCATGTACTGCACGCCGATCGCCATCGAGTCGATCTCGCAGAAGGTCGGCGGGGAGCAGAAGTCGCTCGAGGTGCCCAAGTCGACGTGCTCGCGGGCGATGTCCGAGCAGACCGCGGACACCATCAACACCCTGCTGCAGGGCGTGGTCGACTCCGGCACGGGCAAGGAGGCCGGTCTCACCAACCGCCAGAGCGCCGGTAAGACGGGTACGACGGACGAGCGCCGCAACGCCTGGTTCGTCGGCTACACGCCGAATCTCTCGGGCGCCGTCTGGGTGGGCAGCGCCACCCAGAAGGTCAAGATGCGGAACATCTACATCGGCGGCCAGTACCACGACCTCGTCTACGGCGGCCGGGTCCCGGGGCCGATCTGGCGGGACGCGATGAACGGCGCCCTCGACGGCAAGCCCGACGAGAACTTCAACACCGTCCACATCCCGGAGGACAAGCCGGACCGTGGCCGCGGTGACGAGGACGAAGACGGCGACGAGAACGGCAACGGCGACGGGAACAACGGCGACGACAACGTCATCGGCGGCCTGATCGGCGGCGGGAACAACGGCGGTGGCAACAACGGCGGCGCGGACGGCGGTACGTTCCCGACGCCCTCCTTCTCGATCCCCGAGGGCTGGTGGCAGGGGCAGTCGAACGGGAACGGCACCGGGGGGCGTGGCTGACGCGGCCTTGAAGAATGGGGACGGCCCCTGCCCTTTCGTACGAAGGGCAGGGGCCGTCTGTCGTCCGAGGCGGAGCGGTTGGCAGCCACAGCGCCTGCCGTGCCGCAGGTGTCAGCCGGCGAGCAGCTTCTTGACCGCCGCGGCCACGCGGCCGCCCTCCGCCTGGCCCGCCACCTTCGGGTTCACGATCTTCATGACGGCGCCCATGGCCCGCGGGCCCTCGGCGCCGGCCGCCTTGGCCTCCTCGACGGCCTGAGCGACGATCTGGTTCAGCTCGTCGTCGCTGAGCTGCTTCGGCAGGTACGTGGCGAGGACCTCGCCCTCCGCCTTCTCCCGCTCGGCGGACTCGGCACGACCACCCTGCGCGAAGGCCTCGGCGGCCTCACGGCGCTTCTTCGCCTCGCGGGTGATCACCTTCTGCACCTCGTCGTCGGAGAGCTCGCGCTTCTCCTTGCCCGCGACCTCCTCCTTGGTGATCGCGGCGAGCGTCAGCCGGAGCGTCGAGGAGCGGAGCTCGTCGCGCTCCTTGATCGCGGCGTTGAGGTCTTCCTGCAGCTTCGACTTGAGCGTGGTCATGGCGTCGATTGTCGCAGGTGTGGAGCAGGGAACGCCCCTTGATTTCAAGGGGTGTGCACGGCGATGCCGTACCGGAGGCGGCCGGGCACGGGGACTTCGCCGGTCTGACACGATGGTCGTATGCGTGCGCGATACGGAGTACCCCTGGGCATCACGGCGGTTGGCGCCGCCGGTCTGTTGTATTCGGCGGGTTTCGAGGCCCGTTCCTTCCGCCTGCGACGGGTGACGGTCCCCGTCCTGCCCGCGGGCATGCGTCCGCTGCGCGTGCTCCAGGTCTCCGACATCCACATGGTCGGCGGCCAGCGCAAGAAGCAGCGCTGGCTGCGCTCGCTGGCGGGCCTGCGCCCGGACTTCGTGATCAACACCGGCGACAACCTCTCCGACCCGGAGGGCGTGCCGGAGGTGCTGGACGCGCTGGGTCCGCTGATGCAGTTCCCGGGGGCCTACGTCTTCGGCTCGAACGACTACTACGGCCCGAAGCTGCGCAACCCCGCCCGCTACCTGCTGGAGAAGGCCGAGGGCCGCCACGGCCTGAACGGCAACGCGCCCGCCGTCGGCGCGATCCACAACCCCTGGGAGGACCTGCGCGACGGCTTCGACGCCGCGGGCTGGCTCAACCTCACGAACACGCGCGGGACGCTGAAGGTCGAGGGCGTGTCGGTGGAGCTCACCGGCCTCGACGACCCGCACATCAAAAGGGACCGCTACGAGCGGGTGGCCGGGGGCCCGTCCGGCGCCGCCGACCTCGCGATGGGCGTGGTGCACGCGCCGTACCTGCGCGTCCTGGACTCCTACACGGCCGACGGCTACCCCCTGATCCTGGCCGGCCACACCCACGGCGGCCAGCTCTGCATCCCCTTCTACGGCGCCCTGGTCACCAACTGCGACCTCGACACGGATCGCGTGAAGGGCCTGTCCACGCACACGGCGCAGGGCCGTACGTCCTACCTGCACGTCTCGGCAGGCTGCGGGGCGAACCGTTACACCCCGTTCCGGTTCGCTTGCCCGCCGGAGGCGACGTTGCTGACGTTGGTGGGGCGGGAGTAGGGGCTGTTGATGCGGGTGGGGCCGGGGACGGTTGTCGACCCGGGGTACTGGTCGGAACCCGGTACTGGAGTGGCGTCGGAGTAGGGGCGCGGGCCGGCGTGAGGGGCGAGGTGAGGGGCAAGGGGCGGAGATGGAGCCATCCGGCCGCCCGGCGTAACCCGCACGGACCACCCGTATCGCCCGTTTTGTCCACCCTGCTTAGCGTGAGGGCATGACAGCCCCGATACCCAGGGACATCCCGGACCTCCCCGCGATACCGGGCATCCCCGCGCTGCTGCCGTCCCACGTCCCCGCCACCGCGGTGGTGGCCCCCGCCCGCCGCCGCCTGGCAGCCGTGTATCGCCTGCTGGTCGCCCTGGCCGCGGCCGCGGCGGTCGCCGTCGAACTGGCCCTCGGCAGCCCCGTGCGCACCCTGAGCCACTTCGCGATCCAGGCCAACGTCCTGCTGGCCCTCGTCTTCATCCTCTCGGCCCGCCGCGCCTGGACCGCCCGCCGCCCCCTGCCCTCCGCACTGACGGGCGCCACGCTGCTCTACGCCCTGGTCACGGGCCTCGTCTACCACCTGCTGCTGGCCAACGAGTCAAGCCCGTACGCGCTCCCCGGCGTCCTCACGGGCGAGACCACCGACCCCACGGGCTGGCATGCGATCACCACCCAGGTCCTGCATACGGCGACGCCCGTCGCGGCCCTGCTGGACTGGCTGCTCCTGACGGCTCCGGGCCACCTGCACCTGCGCCGGGCGGCGACCTGGCTGCTCTACCCCCTCACCTACCTGGCGGTCACCTTCACCCGAGGCGAACTACTGGTCCCCGGCACGCCGGCCCGCTACCTCTACCCCTTCCTCGACGTGGCCCGGCACGGCTACAAGAGCGTCCTCGGCAACGCCCTCCTCATCGGCCTCGCCATCTACGCCCTGGCCATCGCCCTCGTGGCCCTCGACCACGCCCGCCCCAACCCCATCCGCCACCGCGTCCACCAACGCACGAAAACCGGATTTCGTCTCCAGCCACCGGTGGGCTAAAGTAAACGACGTCGCAGCGACAGCAGCGACATCGGGGTGTAGCGCAGCTTGGCAGCGCGCTTCGTTCGGGACGAAGAGGTCGTGGGTTCAAATCCCGCCACCCCGACAGCTGAAACACCAGGTCAGGGCCGGTCTTCCCCTCACGGGAAACCGGCCCTGACTCGTTCCACGTGGCCCCTGGGGAGTGAACGGGGAGTGGATCAAGGAAATCCACTCCGCGAGCGTCACCCCGGTGCGGGGACCGAGGACGCATGGCCACCCGCGCCTCCACCGACTCCTACCACTGCTTGGTGGTCGCATTCGCCTGCCCCAGGGATGGCCTCTTGATCGACCCGGCCCCAGGCGCCTAAGAGGTGGCCAACTTCAACGGCCTGTCCTCCTGCTCACCCCGCCCTACAGGCCGTTGGGTCCTGCGGAGGGAGGTCCATACGGCTCAGGGATATTCCGCATAGCTTTGAGGAAAGTCGTCTGTTCACCGTCTTGGTCCTTGGGCTCCCGTGCCAGCCAGTCATGGAGCCTCTGCCAAGCCGCCATATATCCGAAGGATAGTTCGTGGAGGGTGGCCGCATCGAATGCCACGCGGTCAGCTGAGGCCTGACTGAGGGCCTGTTGCCATAGCAGACTTCTTGAATAGGGAGCCCCGGCCAACTCCGTGCCCTTCTTCAGCCTCTCAAGCAGTTTGTCGATTTCCTCGGAGGATGGGCGACCATCCGGGGCGCCCTCGTCCGCAAGTACGGAAGGCGGGAATCCTGCGGTGGCACGCACTGCCGGATTACTATTTACTTGGACAGAGCGTATGAGCTCTACGCGACCCCGCCAGCTGAATATGTGGTCAGCGGCCGCAACCTCGTGAATCCGCTCCCAGATCCCGCGTTCGACTCGCAGCCACTCAGTCGCCTCATGAATATCGAGGCCCGTCTCCTTGCTCCGTCGAAGCCAGACCTCCTGCATCACCTTGGCGGTTTCCTCAAGGAGCCGGTAATCGTAGTCTCTCATCTGCTCGGCGCTGCTCGGAACAGACTTCTCGGAGACCTCTGGGGGATGGATACGCGGTCTGCACAAAGCCCTGGAAGAGCTTGTTTACCTGGAGCGATTTCAGATCGGGATCCTCGTTGACCAGCCATGCCTGCTCCACCGACGCGAACTTACCTTTCGAAACCAGAACCGCTCTCTCCAACGTCTTGACCGCACGCCTGGCAAGCTCGTCCCTGAGGTGATCAGTGGCAGAATTATCGAAGTGTTCGCTGGCCCAGGCCAACCGTAGCGGCGCCCACGTTATTCGGTTGACTTGGAATGCTCCCCGGGTCACGGGCTGCAGTGGGCCAGGCACCCTTTGGAAATAGGAGAAGGGCCAGAAGAACCGCATCCAGCTCCATACCCTGTCGGGCGCATAGAGCCCAGCAAGGCGGGCCCACAGGTCATCGGTAGCGAGACGGTTTGTCTCCTGCGTAGCGGATTTCTGGAATGCCAGGCGGACCCGGCTCAGATTCTTCTCTTTGGCCGCATCGCAGTCTTCGCTCTCGGTCGACAAGTTCAGCGCGACCTCGAGCCAATTCCGGGCCTTTTCTTCATCGTCGAAGCATGCCTGATTTTTGACTAGTGGGTCGATGTCGGCCAAGTCGACAGCCACTGGCCAGTATCGGTCCACAAGGACCGGTATCAGTTTCTCGTGTGCACCTTGGCTATTGGTGCCCCTGCGCTCGTACCATTGTTCCGCCGTCATCTCGGAGATTCCCAGGATGATGGTGTTTCGGTAGCGGAGACCAAGCACGTCCCGGTATCGGCGAGGGTGCAAGAAATAGCGTAGTCGGCACCAGCGCAGCTTCCGACCACTTTGCCACAGGCGTTTGTTATAGCCGTGTGCGGTCTGCCCGTCGAGAGCAAGAGCCCTTTGACAGGTATCAAGCGCGTCGATGTGCAGCCCCATCTTCTCCTGAATTTCCGCCAACTCGGCTCGCAGATGGGGATTTGCAGGATCGAGCCTAATCGCTTCGTAGTACCGCACCACGGCCTCGTGGTAGTGCCCTACCCGGCCGAACTCGTTCGCCTTCTGATAAGCCTCGTACAGCTCTGGCTTCAGCTCCCGTCCCCACCATTGGCGCCAAGGCGGCTGCCTCCCGGCGCGGGTCACGGGGAGCAGCGAGCTGATCACACAGCATGCGGCTTTCTGGATGACCTCGTCCCAGTCTTTCCCCCATACGGTCATCGCGCGTGAGCCGCCGAACACGAATGCCATGACGGTGACCGTCATGCCGCATTGATCCGGCTCCTCGTGCCGGTACCGGAGCACCCCGCCGACCCGGTAGGCGAGCTTCGGGCGAAGCCTGCTGAGGAGGCGTGGCAGCACGACACCCAACTTCTCGGGGTCGATCTCGATGTCGCCGAGCAGTTCCAGAAAGCTCGTCGTCGGGGCCTCGGCCGGCAGCGTGGTCGGCGCGTACATGCTGCTCTCGGACAGCTGCCGTCGCAGCTCGGCGGTCAGGTCCTCGATGGACGGTGAGTTCTTTCCCAGGTTGGGTGTCGAGTCAGTGAGTTGCTGAACGTCAACCGGACCTGGCTTGTACGCCAGCCCCGCTCGCGTTGCCCTCCAGTAAAGGGGACGCTCAGCCGCTCCGCGAGCAGGCGAGCCACCGTGCTCTTGCCGATCCCGGCGACGCCTATGACCACGATGCACGGGGTTCGATGCTCAGCGCTGAGGGACATCACGGTGCTCCTTTTCCCAAGAGCGGCCGCGGCAGCAGCTCCACGGCTCGTCGGCAGGCCGTGGCCCGGGTGTCAGGAGGTACCACCCGGTGGCGCCGCTTCAGCGTGAAGCAGTCCGCTACGCCGCTGTTGCCCGCTTCCGTACTGCTGTCGGGGAGGCGGCCCGTTGGAGCCGGCCGGATATTCCTCGAGGGGGACCAGATCTCTCTCCCAGGCGTTCAGTACGGGTGTCAGGACCCGCCAGGCCTCTTCGGCCTCGTCGCCGCGGATGGACATGGCGGGATCGCCGTTCAGGACGTCCAGCAGGAGCCTGCCGTAGGCGGGCAGGTGGGGCGGTTCCATCTGTGCGGTCAGCGACAGCGGGGCGAGGGTGTCGGTGTGGGCGCCGATGCCTGTCAGGTCGAAGGTCAGGTCTTCCGGGTCGAGTCCGAAGCGGAGCACGTTGGGGAGGGCTTCTCCGCTGTGACCGAAGGGCAGGTGGGGCACGGACCGGAAGCGCACGGCGACCTCCTTGCGGTCCGCGCGGAGTGCTTTGCCGCTGCGGAGCCGGAAGGTTGTTCCCGACCAGCGCCAGCTGTCCAGTTCCAGCTCCACCTCGGCGTAAGTCTCGATACAGCGCTGCGGGTTGACGCCTTCCTCGTCGGTGTAGGCGGGAATGTCGTGGTCTGCGATCCGGCCGGCCAGGTAGCGTGCGCGACGTGTGCGGCGTACGACGTCGTCCTCGGTGAGAAGCCGTACGGACCGCAGCACATCAACTTTCCGGTCGCGCAGGTCGCGCTCGCCGAGGGTGATGGGCGGTTCCATGGCCACCAGGCAGAGCAACTGCAGCAGGTGGTTTTGCACCATGTCCTTGAGCGCTCCGACGGTGTCGTAGTAGCCGGCTCTGCCTTCCAGCGCCAGGGTCTCGTCCCAGACAATGTCCACTGCGGCGATGTGGGTGCTGTTCCAGATGGGCTCCAGCACACGGTTGGCGAGTCGGACGCCGAGCACGTTCTGGACGGTCGTCATGGCCAGGAAGTGGTCAACCCGGAACACGGCCTGCTCGGGGACGAGTTCGGCAAGCAGCCGGTTCAGCTCCTGCGCGTCGGCGAGGTTCTCGCCGAAGGGCTTCTCCAGCACGATTCGGCTGCCTGCGGGCAGGCCGGCCTGGTGCAGCGCGGTGACCACGACGGGGAAGAGGGCGGGGGGCAGGGCGAGGTAGACGGCCACGGGACCCTCACCCGCGATGACCGAGGCGATGTCAGCGGGGTTGGTGACGTCAGCCCGTTGATAGTCGGCCGCGGCCGCGATCGCTGCCTTGGCGTCGGCTGGATAATGCCCACCATGACGGTCGGCCTGGGCGGTCACCCACTCTCGGTACCGCGCGCTGTCCCAGTCCTCCCGGCTTGCGCCGGTCAGCTGGAAGTGGTCGCCGAGGTCTCCTGCAGCCCGCAGCGCGACCAGGGCCGGCAGCAGGTAGCGTGCGCTGAGGTCACCTGTCGCGCCGAGGATCGCGAGCCGGTTGATCATGCGTTGACGCCTGCTTTCGCTCGGGCGAGGTTCACTCCGCTGGCGGTGATCCCGATGTGGCTGAATGCCTGAGGGAAGTTGCCCATGAACGCTCCGGTGGACGGGTCGATCTGCTCCGACAGCAGCCCCAGCGGGCTCGCCCGGGCGCACAACGAGGCGTACAGCTCCTCTGCCTCTTCGATCCGGCCCTGGCCGATGAGGTTGTCGACCAGCCAAAAGCTGCACAGCACGAAGGCACCCTCGTCGCCGGCCAGGCCGTCGGGTGACTCCTTGTGCAGGTAGCGGTAGAGCAGCCCGTTGCCGGCCGACAGCCGTTCGGCGACGGCGGTGGCGGTGGCCACCATCCGCGGGTGATCGGCCGGGACGACCTGGCGCAGGGGAAGGGCGAGCAGGCTGGCGTCGACAGCGCCGCCGCCGTCGAGATACACGCTCAGGGTCTGCGTCTCCTCGTTCCAGGCCCTGTCAAGGATGAGTCGGCGCAGCTCGTCGGCCGAGGCTCGCCACGTGGCGATCTTTCCGGGCAGGCCGAGCCGCTCGCCGATCGTGGCAGCCCGGTCCAGGGCTACTTGGCACATTCCGGCCGAGTACGTGAACGCCCGGCCCTCGTTGCGCACCTCCCAGATCCCCTGGTCCGGCTGTCGCCACGCCTTTTCTGCGGCGTCGGCCAGCTTGGCCAGGCTGGCCCACAGCGGCGGCTGGATGTCCCCGCCGGAGCGAAGCCACTGGTCGGCGCAGTCAAGGATCTCCCCGTAGACGTCGTGCTGGCGCTGGTCGGCCGCGCCGTTGCCCCATCGCACCGGGGCGGAGCGCCGATAGCCTTCCAGCTCGGCGTCCTCGACCTCGTCCGGCACCGGGCTGCCGTCGAGGGCGTACATGATCCGGGGCCGCCGGCTGTACTCGAAGGCGTCCAACACCCATCCGAGGAAGGCGTCGGCCTCCCCGCCGAAGCCGATGCGGCGCAGTGCGAACACGGCGAAGGCCGCGTCCCGGATCCAGGCGTAGCGGTAGTCCCAGTTGCGGATCCCGCCGATCGGTGCAGGCAAGGAGGATGTGGGGGCCGCGACAAGCGAGCCGTTGGCCCAGTCGTCGCACAGTTTCAGTGTGATCGCCGAGCGTCGGACCAGCGGTTCCTGGGGGCCACCGTAGTGGAAGTGCTGCATCCAGCGGCGCCACGCGTCGGCGGTGCCCTGCAGCATCGCGTCGGTGTCGAATCGGTGGTGGCGATGGAAGCGACCCCAGGACAGCACGAGGTCGAGGCGTTCTCCCTGCCGGAGGTCATGGGTGCTGTGCAGGCCGGTCAGGGGACGGTTGGAGCGCAGGTGCAGTCGAAGGTCCGGCCGTCGGGACGGTCGTACCTCAAGCCCGCTGAACAACGCCAGGGCCTGCCCGCCACCTCGGGGCTCCAGGTCCATGCGCAGGCGTACGTTTCCGTCCAGGACCACGGCCGAACGTACAAGCTCGGCCCGGTCGGCCGGGGCGTCATCGGTGAGGTCGGCCCCTGAGCGCAGGGCGAGCGCATCGGTGATGCGGACCAGGCCGGTGGCGCTGCGCAACTCGGTTGTCAGCACCCCGGTGTCGGGTTCGTAGCGTTGTCGCGCCTCGACCAGTTCCTCCGGCGCCAGGGTGAAATGCCCGCCGTGTGCCTGATCCAGCAGGCCGCAGAACAGAGGGTCGGCATCGAATCGTGGAAGGCACATCCATGGAATGGAGCCGTCCAGGCCGACCAGCGCAGACGTCGCACCGTCCCCGATGAGGCCGAGATCTTCCAGCGGCAGATAGCCCTCTCGCTGGCGAACCGGCCGAAAGGGAGGATCGGGATCGTACATGCGGTCTCTCTTCTCGCAGCGCCGTCAGCCGGCCACCGAAACACCCGGCTAGAAGGTGATCATTACTTTCACGACGTTGTCGATTTTCTTGTCGGAGACCTCGAAGGCACTTTCCATGTCGTCGAAGCGAAACTCGTGGGTGGTCATGTGAGAGGGGTCGACAAGCTGTGCTTCCAGCACCCGCAGCAGTCGCTCCATACGTAGCCTGCCTCCCGGGCACAGTCCGGTCGCGATCGTTTTGTCGGCCATTCCGACGCCCCACTCGACCCGGGGGATACGCACGAACTCCCCGTCGCCGAAATAGCCGATGTTGGAGATCGTGCCCCCGGGCTTGGTGATCTTCACCGCGGTCTGGAACGTGACATCCGCGCCGAGCGCCTCGATCGCGGTGTCGACCCCTTCGCCCCCGGTCAGCTCGAGGATCCGCTCGACGACATCCTCGCTGGTGAAGTCGACGATCTCGCCCGCGCCGTACGTGCGCGCGAGTTTCTGCCGGTCGGGAACCGATTCGACGCCGATGATCTGGCCGGCACCGCGCAGTCGCGCCCCGACCGTCGCCATCAGGCCCACCGGGCCCTGGGCCAGGACGGCCACGGTTCCGCCGATCGGGATGTTGCCCTTTTCCGCGCCCATGAAGCCGGTCGACAGCATGTCGGCGCAGTAGACCGCCATTTCATCGCTGACGGTGTCGGGGATTTTCGCGAGATTGGCGTCGGCCTCGTTCACATGGAAGTACTCGGCGAACACCCCGTCCTTGAAGTTGGCGAACTTGAAGCCGCCGAGGGGCGCTCCGGACTGCGACGGGTATCCGTTCTGCGAGGCCAGGTCGCCCCAGTCGGGGGTGATGGCGCCGACCAGCACACGATCGCCGGGCCGGAAGTCCTTCACCTCGCTGCCCACGGCATGCACGATGCCCACCGCCTCATGGCCCAGCGTCAGATTCTCCCGCGGACCGATGCCGCCTTGGACGGTGTGGGAATCGGACGTGCAGATCAGGGCTCTGGTCGTCTGGACGACCGCGTCACCCGGGCCGGGCTGTGGGACGGGCTTCTCCAGGAAACCCACCTGCCCGATCTCCTTCATGACGAATGCCTTCACCTGTCTGTCCCTCCTCCTGTCGAACCGCACCACCTCAGTTGTTCACTCCTGTCACTGTCGCAAGGGCCCGACCGTCCCGCGACCCGACCGCACCAGCACCAGCGCCAGAGCCACCCCGGTGAGGCGGATCTGCTGCGGGTGCGTGCCGTGCACCTCGCGGCTACGGTCGATGAGCACGCCGAGCAGCAGCCGCTGAGGCGTGTCGTGCCTGCCCTGGAGAAGGAGCGTGGTCGGTGTGGCCCGGAACCGCCGTCTGGTCCTCAGCTCGCCGTCCGAGGTCTGGAGCCTGCTGGCCGACGGCCACCGCTACAGGGAGTGGGTGACCGGCACCCAACAGGTCCTCGACGTCGATCAGCACTGGCCCGACGTGGGCGCCCGGCTGCGGGTCCGGGTCGGCCTCGGCCCGCTGACCCACGACGACAGCTGCGTCGTCCGCAGCTGCGAACCGCGGCGCCGTCTGGAGCTGGAGGCGAAGGCGGATCCCCTCGGCGCGGCCCGCATCGCCATGAACCTGATCCCCTGGGGCGAGAACACGCTCTTCGTCCTGGACTGGCACGCCCTGCGGGGCCCCGGCACCCGGATGCATGGACTCCCCGTGGACTATGCCGTCCGGATCCGCAACGGCATGATGCTGACGAAACTGGCCCGGATCGCGGTGCGCGAGCACGGCGGAGGCGACCTCGGCGCCCCGCAGCACACAGGGAGCGGCTGAGTGGACGCCGCGGGCGGCGGCACGCACACGGGGCGCGCCTTCATCGGGTCGTTCACCTCGGCGGGCGGGCTCGGAATCATGGAGGCCGCAGTGGATCCAGCGACCGGGGCGTTGATCGAAACCCGCGTCGTCGATGGCGTAGCCAACCCGTCGTACCTCGCGTTCGAGCACACCGGTGCGGGCTCGGTCCTTTACGCCGTCTCCGAAACGACACAGGGGGCGGTCGCCGCCTACGACATCGCCAGTCCGGTGCCCCGCCCGATCTGCGCACCCGTGGCCGTGCACGGGGAGGGGCCCACGCATCTCGCAGTCGCTCGAGGTCACCTGCTGACCGCCAACTATGAATCCGGCAACGTCACCGTGCTGCCGCTCGCCGCCGACGGCACCCCACAAGCCGCCAGCGACGTGCTGCGCCACGAGGGCAGAGGCCCGGATCCTGCCCGCCAGCTGGGCCCGCACGCGCACCAGGTGCTTCCCGATCCCTCGGGACGCTGGGTACTCAGCGTCGACCTCGGCACCGACTCGGTGCGGATCTGCTCCTTGGACGCGCAGGCGGGCAAGCTGACGCTGCACGGGCAGACCGCCCTGCCGCCCGGCACCGGTCCGCGTCACCTCGCCTTCCACCCGGCCGGAGGTCACGCGTATGTCCTCGGCGAGCTCGAGCCCACCGTCACCATGTGCCGCTGGGACGCCGCTGCCGGGGTGCTCGAGCCGGTGGGGGCGACTTCGCTGTTCCCCGACGCTACCCCCGACGCCGTCTCTCCGTCGGCGCCGGTCGTCTCACACGACGGCCGCCACTTGTGGGTGGCGGTACGCGGCACCGACACCATCGCCGTCCTCGCCCTCGACGGGGCCGGCGAGCAGGCGGACCTGGTCACATCGGTGCCGTGCGGGGGGCGGTGGCCGCGCGATCTGGTCCTGCACCCGTCGGGCAGGCGCCTGTATGCGGCGAACGAGGGCTCGGGCGATGTCACATGGCTGGACGTCGACTCTGCAACGGGCATCCCTCACCGCGCCGGTTCCTTGTCGGTCCCGGCGGCATCCAACGTTGTCTTCGTCTGACGGTGGGGGACTTACGCGACGGGCATCCCTCACCACGCCACGGGTCTGGTCACGCCTTGCCGCGGACGACGGTGACGGGGCAGTGCGCGTGGTGCAGCAGTGCCTGGCTCACCGAACCCAAGAGCAGCCCGACAAAACCGCCGCGCCCCCTGGCTCCGACGACCATGAGCTGGGCGGTCCGGCTCGCCTCGATCAATACCTCGCGGGTTTCGCCGCTCAGCACTTCGTGCCTGACTGTGACGTCCGGATAGCTCTGCCCGCGGCCGGCAAGTGCCTGGGCCAGCAGACGCTCCGCGCTCTCGAGGCCCGTACCGGGCGGCACGTAGTCCGGCAGCCACGCGTGCACGGCCACGATCTCAGCCCCGCGCAGCGCCGCCTCTGCGAAGGCGAATTCGACCGCTGCCTCGCCAACAGGAGAACCGTCGACAGCCAGCACGATCGGCCCGGCGCCGGCCGGTTCCTCGCGGACCACCATCACCGGGCACTGGCTGTGAGCGGCCAGGGACGCCGCCGTTGATCCCAGCAGCATGCCGATGAAGCCCCCCATACCCCGGGGGCCGACGACCACCAGGTCCGCGGCTCGCGACTCAGCCTCCAGCACCGCCACCGCGTCGCCAGTCTCCACGGCCTCGGTGACCTCCACCTCAGGCGCCATGGTCCGGGCACGCTGCGCCGCCTCGTTCACCAGGCGATTGAGCGGCGATGGGTCCAGCGGCGCATACATGGGCCTGACCGGCCAACTCAATGCGTGCACCACACGTAGCTCCGCACGACGCAGCTGGGCTTCCCGGGCGGCCTGCTCCACCGCGGCAAGACTCGACGACGAGCCATCCACCCCTACGACAACAACATTGCCCACCGCTCCTCCAATGATCGCTTCAGCTAGCAAGCTTCACCGCCGCGATGCGTTGCTGCCATTCGGGCAGGCGGATGGCGTCGGTGGCGAACTCCAGCTCAGCCCCGGCCGTTGGCTGATCCAACGGCGCATCACCCGGGCGCGGCGGCACTTGTTGGAGTCCAGCGAACTGTCGGTGGATCGGATCGCCAGTCAGGCCGGCATAGCGACGGACGACTCGCTGCGCCAGCACCTGCGCGAGGCGATCGGAGTCTCGCCGCAGGCATACCGGCGTACGTTCCATGCGCCTGGAGACCACGCGGCGGCCGCGGACGCCTGGTGCCGCGGTCCGCGGCCGTGGCGTAGCGCACCTCGAACACCATGGTGTCATCGGCCAGCGCGGCGGGCACCTACTCGCGCAGCGGCCTCCTTGCGGCTCTGCTAGTGACTCGTCCGCCTCACCAAAGAGGACACGGCCTACGTCACGCTGAACCTGCTCAATGCAAAGATGGCGAGGAGGTCGAGCATCATCACGCTGATCGACCACAGGGGGTAGTACGGAATGAACATGAACTGGGTGATCAGGCTCACCGCGCCCAGCGCAATACCGGCCCCTCTGCCCCAACTCTTGCCGACCAGTACTCCCAGGCCCGCAGCCACCAGCGCGAGCCCGATCACCAGATGGATCCAGCCCCAAGCTGTCACGTCGAAACGGTAGACGTACCCAGGTGCGCTGAAGATCGTGTCGTTAGCGATGCCCGCGGCGCCCAGAGCAATGCTCAGCGTCCCGCTCAACTCCAGTGCCAAGCCGGCGAACAGGGACGGGCCGGTCTCCCACTCGCTGTTGCGGGGGTCTGTTCCCTGCCGGACCCCGCCAGGCGTCTCCGCCATGGCCGCCACCTTCCTGATCGGCGCGGTCACCGCAGCACACCCTCGTGTGGGTCAGCCGCGTCCCCTGACAGCCACAGCCTTGCCTTGCTTCCTTCGCACCGCGACCGCAGCAGGCTGTCCGGGTGATGACCGACGCCCAGGAGAGGTCCTGGAGCTGCGTCGAGGGCATCGGGATCGCCTCAAGGGCTGCGGCGCCAAGTGGGCAGCCGCACGCCCGGGGGTCAGCCCTTGAGACACTTGCCGTCCGCGCCGGGCGAGCCAGGCCGCGAGTTCGTGGGTGCCTCTCCTGGAGTCGGTGCGGATCATGCGGATCATGGTCTGGCATCTGCCGGTAGGGCTTGAGTACTTGGGCCACGGCCAGTCGGGCGGCGTCAATACAGTCGGCGGCGCTGTAACTTCCCGCGTTCCCGGGTGGCAGCAGCTGGCCACCAGCTCGTCGGCACCGCTTCGGCCGTGGTCGACGAAGGTCATCAGCGGATGGCGGCCGAAGGTCTTCTTCCAGGTCGCCGCCGCGTTCTACTTCTCGGAGTGCGCGATCACCAACACCCCGTCCAGGTCCGCGGCCACCAAGCCGTCGCCGTCCGGTGCCGCCTTGCCGGCCATTTTCCAGACGTGTTCGCGTACTTCGGCGCGGACGCTGCGGATAGCTGCCAAGGTGTGCTTCCCGCCCGCGGCGAGGGCGTCGATCAGCCGGGGACGGTCGGGTCGGAGGCCACCGGGTCGTACAGGGCCAGTTCGGCCCGCAACAGGCCGACGTCGGCGAGGCAGTCTGAGCTCAGACTGGATTTTCGGACCGTCTCCCCAAGCAGCACCACCCCAGCCTGGGAGACGGCCGAACGGGCGCCGCCCTCGACGCGGACACATGGGTACGACCCGATGTGCTTCTTCACCTGGGAAGTGCTCCTTTCCTCGCAGCCAACAGGACTCTCAGCAAGTCCTTTCGTTGCAGGACAGGAGTACCTTCCGGGATCCTGATCAACCCTCGGACGGTCCATCTCGTGAAAGCCGGAGGCTAGTAGGAGTGGGCCGCCACGCACGTCCCCTGAGGCGTTCGTGCTCCGCAGCAGTGACCTGAACTACATGATGAGGTGGCGGACCCAGGTAAAGACCCGCTGGGAGGCGTTCTACGTCGGAGGCGCCCCGAGCTGACTGAAGGCTGGCTCGCGGAAGACACGGAGATCGCCGCCCACCACGCGGTGGAGCAGGTCATGACCAATAGCCGTCATCCCTGGAAAGGCCTGCGAGGCATCTCAGACAAGGCCTGGCTGGACCACCTGCGGTATTTCCTGGAAGACTTGATCGCACTGTGTCGGGCCGGGCAAGCCCTTGAGGTGTACGTGTGATCCCTAGTGCCGCGTCAGGCAACGTTTGCGACGTTCGTCGTTGACCCTGAGCCGACGGTAGGTGACGTGGCACCGTGCATCGAGGTCGAGCGCTATGGGCGCCGTTGCGAACCTGAACGCCCCGAGCGCCGAATCGGTCGCGTGCTCGGTCTGCGGTCTGGTTCGCATCACGACGGCTTAGATTTCGCATCACGACGGTGTTGAGTAGGTGGGATCGGGCGCCGATGAGAAATGGCGCCGACAGTCGTCTGAGTACGGTCCGGTGAAAAACGCGCTGCGCGCATCAAGGGAGAGTAACGAGATGAGACCACTTCGATACTCGATCAACGTCACCCTCGACGGCTGCTGCCATCACGAGGCAGGGCTCCCCCCGGACGAGGAGTCGATGCGCTACTGGACCGCCGAGATGGAGCGAGCCGATGCCCTGCTATTCGGCCGGGTGACCTACGAGATGATGGAGTCGGCGTGGCGGAAGCCGGCCACGGACACGTGGCCTGACTGGATGGATGAGTGGCAGATCCCGTTCGCCGAGACCATCGACCGGGCGAAGAAGTACGTCGTGTCGAGCACGCTGAGCGGGGTCGATTGGAATGCCGAGCTGGTGCGAGGCGACTTGGGGCAAGCGGTTCAGCGGCTCAAGCAGGAGTCAGGCGAGGGCCTGTGGGTGGGTGGCGTGACGCTCCCCCTGGCGTTGGCAGATCTGGGACTGATCGACGAGTACGAGTTCCTTGTGCAGCCGGTCCTTGCCGGACACGGGCCGACGTTGCTCGCCGGTCTGCGCGAGCGCATCCAGCTCGAGCCCGTGGACCGCCATGAGTTCCGGTCGGGGGCGGTCGCCCTGCGATACCGGCCCACGCGAGTTACGGCTTGACGTGATTTGTCCTGGCACGTTGGCCGTCTCCTCGCGACGGAATGACGGCTCGGGGTCGCGTTGGCCGCGCTGCCGTGCCCCCGAACGCGCGGACATATCGACGGGGGACATCGCCCCGAAGTGCCGGTAGCGGACAGAGCAAACGTTGCCTGACGTGGCACTAGTCCCAAACCTGTACCCCGCGCTCGGGGACGCGGGGGCCCGCGAGTCCAAGTTCTCGCGGACAGCATGAGGAACGGCTACCAGGGGACCGTTCCTCAGAGGGCACGCCCTGGGGAGTGAACGGGGAGTGGATCAAGAAAATGATGCCGCATCGCGCCCACGCCGACCAACGCACACCAAAGCCCTGACCTGCACCTATAGTCAACGATCCTGGTCAGCGATCTTTCCGCACATTATTCGGGACGAAGAGGTCGTGGGTTCAAATCCCGCCACCCCGACACAGGTCAGAGGCCCATTCGCTTGATCGCGAATGGGCCTCTTTCATGCCTGGGGGGCCAAACAGGGGGCCAAACGCATTTGGTCAGGTCACCGCGTCGCCCTCTTCCTGATCTCCTTCCTGGCCTTGTCGTTGACCTGGGAAGCCACGACCGGCGACTACCGCGGCGTCATCGCGGCAGCGCGGGCCGGAACCGAGACGGCGGCGCACCACGGCGTGGCCGTGCAGTTCGCCGCCCAGGAAGCCAAGGCATGGGCGCGGCTCGGAGACCGCCGGCAAGTCGAGGTCACCTTGGGCAAGGGGCGGCGAATGCTCGAGGGGATGTCGCACCCCGAGAACCTGGACAACCACTTCGTGGTGGACCCCGCCAAGTTCGACTTCTACGCGATGGACTGCTACCGCCTGGTCGGTGAGGGCAAGCTCGCGCGCACGCTCGCCGAAGAGGTGCTGAGGGTAGGAACGGACTTCGACGGCACCGACCGCTCGCCGATGCGTAACGCTGAAGCTCGCGTCACGCTGGGCGTCACGGCGGCAGGTGAGGGCGACCTGGAGCAGGCATGATTATGGGTGCGCGTGCCCTTGAGGGCGACCGCCAATCGGTGCCGTCGCTCATCATGACCAGCCGGGAACTCGCTGCCGAAATGCGGCGCCGCTACGCCGCAGAACCTGCGGCGCAGGGCTACCTCAATCGACTCCACACCCTGGCAGAGGAGAAGCCCGGTTTCCCGCCGCGGTGAAGTCCTGACCGATGAGTTTTGCGCGCCGTGCCGTTCTGTACGTCGAATACCGACTCACGGGAGGCTGACGCCATGCGGAGGCCGGGAAACGGGCCAGGGCCTTGAACCGGCGGGCCTCCGCCCGACGGTGCCGGCTGACCAGGTTGGTCGCTATGCCGAGCAGCCAGGGCCGGGCGTCGTCGCCCGTGGCCCGCGCAGGGTCGTACCGGTGCCGCTGCTGGAAAGCAGTGGTGAAGGTCTCCGCCATGAGGTCGTCGGCCGGCTCACCGCCGAGCCTACGGGCCAGATAACGGTGTACTGCATCCGCGTGCCGGTCGAAGAGCACGGCGAATGCCTCGGGCTCATCCCGGGACCGCGCAATCACCGAGGCATCTCTCTCCGCCCCCGTGCGGACGCCTGGCTCGACGGTCATCGGGGCTCCTCTCGTCCTGGGAACGCTTCGAAGGCTTGGGCTTTCATCTCTCTTTCGCCCGTCGCCCCCGGCGAGTTCCCTCGGGGCCCCCGGCTGCTGGCCTTTGGTGCTGCGCCATCAGGCCGGCCCCGGTCCGCGGGAGTTGTCAGCGGGCCGCGACCGTGCCGAACGAGGTCGGCATCGAGAACACCCATGTACGTGGTCTGGGGAATCCCAATGACAACCTGGCGCCGTTCTGGAACGGGCACCCGGACGTAAGGCAGGGAACGGTTCGGTGGGTGGCTGCCGAAGTGGCCGTCGTGCCCGTGGTTGCCCCCGGGCTCTCTTCAACCGGAGCTTCCCTGAAGCGTCCCGAAGCAGACCTCCGCCGATGAACCAGCCGCGTCGTCCGGCACCGGTCCCTCCCCTCGTGGGGACCGGTGCCGGACGGCGAGGAGGTGTCGACCCGTGGGGACGCGCCGGGTTGGCGGGTCAGTGCGGGTCGAGCTGGTCTGGGGTGGCGTCGGGGGCTCGTAGTTCCTGCGAAAGCGAATCGTGTCGAAGGTGTCCGAGAACATGCGCCGCCATGAGTGGTCTCTCCGGGCTCTTGGCTGGTGGCCTGCCTGGGCGTCGCGCGATGGATGCGCAATTGCGTCGTGATCCTGCCAGTCGAGGGTGCCGGAGAGGAGCTTCCGGTCTCCGGACACCGTCTTAGCCGCAGGTCAGCCATATAAAGTGAGTTTTCCGGTCCGGAAGACCAGGCGGGGCCGAGCAGCGGCGGAGTAAGGGAGTGGAGGGCTTGAGTTCCGACTCGGCGGCGCGCACAGCCTTTGCGGAACGGCTCGCGCTGCTCTACAAGGAGGCCGGCAATCCGCCGCTCAAGAGTGTGGCCGACGCGGTCGTACGGCTTCAGCGGGTCGACGAGCGGGGGCGTCCCGTACGGGTGTCCGCTCAGCGGATCAGTGACTGGCGTCGGGCCAAGAACGTGCCTGCCCAGTTCGCCGCGCTGTCCGCCGTACTGCATGTCCTGGTTCCCCAGGCGCGCCGCGCGCGGCCCACGCCCGTGTCCGCCGGGCTGTACGACCTGGGTCAGTGGCAGCGGCTGTGGGAGCGGGCGACCTCCGGGGACGAGGAGGACGCCCAGGCCTCGGTCGAGGCGCCCGCGGTGGCCGGTGGGGTGTGTCCCTATCGGGGGCTGGCCTCGTACCGGCAGCAGGACACCCGTTGGTTCTTCGGGCGGGAGCGGAGTACCGACGCGCTGGTCGCTCAGCTCCGTGCCGTGGAGAAGACCGGCGGTCTCGTCATGCTCGTCGGTGCCTCGGGGGCCGGCAAGTCCTCCCTGCTGAACGCCGGCCTGGTGACCGCCCTGCGCAACGGCGCGCTGGGCGGGTCGGGTGGCTGCGGTCCGGCGGGCGCCGTGGTGCAGCTGGTGCCGGGCGCCGATCCGCTGGCCGAGCTGACCCGTCGTATACCGGAACTCGCAGATGTCGTCCGGTCCGCGGAGGTTGAGGGCTCGGGGTATCGGGCGGAGGACGGGGACGAAACCGGCACCGACGAGTTCCGTGCCGACTTCGGGCGCCGCACACGCGCCGCCGTCCTCGCCTGGGCCCGCCGCGAGGCCTCCGGAGCCGACGCCGAGCCTGATCGCGCGTCCGGCACCAGTGCCACCCCTTCTCTCAGCCCAGTCGACCCCACCACCCCACCCGTCCTCATCGTCGACCAGTTCGAAGAGACCTTCACCCTCTGCCCCGACGAAGCGGACCGCCGCACCTTCGTCCAGCTCCTCCACGCCGCCTGCACGCCCGCCGAAGCCGGCGAACCCCCGCCCGTCCTCGTCGTCCTCGGCATCCGCGCCGACTTCTACGAGCAGTGCCTCGGGCACCCGGAGCTGAGCGACGCGTTGCAGCATCGGCACATGGTGCTCGGGCCGCTGACGGCCTCGGAGTTGCGGGAGGCGGTGACCGGGCCGGCCAAGGCTGTGGGGCTGGAGTTGGAGCCGGGGCTGGCGGAGCTGATCGTGCGGGAGGTGAGTGCGGACGGGCCGCGGGGGACGCATGACGCGGGGGCGTTGCCGCTGCTGTCGCACGCGCTGCTCGCCACCTGGCAGCGGCGCAAGGCGGGGCGGCTGACGCTGGCCGGGTATCGAGCGGCCGGCGGGATTCAGGGTGCCGTGGCGGCCACCGCCGAGCGCGCCTGGTCCGGCCTCGATCCTGCGGCGCGTACCGCCGCGCGGCTGCTGCTGCTCAGGCTGGTCCGGCTCGGCGAGGACACGCAGGCGACCCGGCGGCGGGGAACGCGGCGGCAGCTGGCGAAGGAGTCGACGGACCCGAACAAGACGGAGGAGTCGCTCGAGGCGCTGGTGCGGGCCCGGTTGGTCACGCTGGACGCGGAGACCGTGGAGATCACGCACGAGGCGCTGCTCCATGCCTGGCCGCGGCTGCGGGACTGGATCGACGAGGACCGGCAGGGCAATCTGCTGCGCCAGCGGCTGGAGGAGGACGGCCGGGCCTGGGAGGAGTCCGCGCGGGACTCGTCGCTGCTGTACCGGGGCTCCCGGCTGGAGCAGGCCCACAGTTGGGCGCGGTCCGCCGGGGACACGTTCCTCACCCGGGGCGCGGTGGAGTTCCTCGCCGCCTCTGTCAGGCTGCGCAGGCGTACGGTCTGGATCATGCGGAGCGCCGTCGCGGCGCTGGTCGCGCTGGTGATGGTGGCCGTCGGGGCGGCGGTGGTCGCCTGGCAGCAGCGGGACGACGCCGTGTACGCGCAGGTGCTCGCCGAGGCCGACCGCTTCCAGTACACCGACCCGTCGCTGTCCGCCCAGCTCGACCTGGTGGCCCACCGGCTGCGCCCGGACGACGAGGACACCAAGAGCCGGCTGATATCGATCGTGAACGCCCCGCTGGCCACGCCCCTGCGCGGCCACTCCGGCGCCGTCTACCTGACCACCTTCAGCCCGAACGGACGGCTCCTGGCCACCGCCAGCTACGACCGGACCGTACGGCTGTGGGACGTCTCCGACCAGAAGCGGCCCAAGCCCCTGGGCGAACCCCTGGCCACGCACACCAGTTGGGTGAGCAGCGCCGTCTTCAGCCCGGACGGCAACACCCTCGCCAGTGCCTCTGACGACGGCACGGTCCGGCTGTGGGACGTACGGCAGCCGAGCCGGCCGCGTCCGCTCGGGGCGCCCCTGAGCGGGCACGACGGCACGATCTACCTGGTCGCCTTCAGCCCTGACGGCCGTACGCTCGCCTCCGTCAGCGAGGACCGGACCGTACGGCTGTGGGACGTCACCGATCCGGAGCGGGCCGAGCCGCTGGGCGAACCGCTGACCGGGGCCGGCGCCGCCGTGCGGTCGGTGGCGTTCAGCCCGGACGGCAAGACGATGGCGGCCGGGGGCGACGACGACACCATCCGGCTGTGGGACGTCGCCGAACCGGACCGGCCGAAGGTGCTCTCCACGTTGACCGGGCACACCGACCTGGTGCACTCCGTCGCCTTCAGCCCGGACGGCCGCACCCTCGCCAGCGGCAGCGCGGACGACACCATCCGGCTGTGGGACGTCGCCGACCCCCGCCGTGGCCGGCAGCTGGGCGCACCGCTCACCGGGCACACCGGCCCGATCTGGTCGGTGGCCTTCAACCCCGACGGCGACATGCTCGCCGCCGCCAGCGCGGACAGCACCGCGAGCCTGTGGAACGTCAGCGACCGGGCGTATCCCTCGCAGGTCGGCGAGCCGCTCGCGGGTGCCAGCGGGGAGATGTACGCGCTCGGGTTCAGCCCCGACGGCCGCACGCTCGCCACCGGCAGCGGCGACAGCAAGGTCCGGCTGTGGTCGATCCCGACGGCGGACATGATGGGCCGCAGCGGGGCGTTCCGCCCGGACGGGAAGGTCCTCGCCACGGCCGCGCGCGACGGGCGGATCCGGCTGTGGAACGTGTCGGCTCCCGGCCGGCCCGTGTCCCTGAGCACACCGTTCATGCCCGCGGACGGCTACCAGCGCTCGATGGTGTTCTCCCCCGACGGCCGCACCCTCGCCGTACGGACCGGGCACCGGGCGCTGTACCTGTGGAACGTCACCGACCCGGCCCGACCGGTCCTGGCCGGCTCGCCCCTCACCCTGCACACCCGCTTCGCGGGCCCGCGAAGCCTGGCCTACAGCCCCGACGGGCGCATCCTGGCCACCGCCTACGACGACCGCACCATCCGGCTGTGGAACGTCAGCGACCCCGCGCATGTCGTGCCCCTCGGCGCACCGATCAAGGGGCACGCCGGCTACGTCAACTCCCTGGCCTTCAGCCCGGACGGCCGTACGCTCGCCAGCGGCAGCGCGGACACCACGATCCGGCTGTGGAACGTGACGGCCCCGCGCCGCCCGACCCTGCGCGGCGCACCGCTCACCGGTCACACCGGGCCCGTCAACGCGCTCGCCTTCAGTCCGGACGGCCATACGCTCGCCGGCGGCAGCGACGACGACACCGTGCGGCTGTGGGATGTCACCGACCCGAGCCGGGCGACCCCGCAAGGGGACCCCCTGACCGGCCACACCGAAGCGGTCGTCTCCCTGACGTTCAGCAAGGGCGGGCGCTATCTGGCCAGCGGCGGCAACGACAACTCGGTCCGGCTGTGGAACGTCGCGAGCCCGTCCGACGCCTCGGCCATCGGCCAGGCGATGAGCCCGAACGCCACGACGGGCAACTTCCTGTCGTTCAGCCCCACCAGCCACATGCTCGGCGTCTCCAGCGGCACCGACACCGTCCGGCTGTGGAACCTGGACGTCGACCAGGCGATCAGCCGCGTCTGCGCGACCACACAGGGCGTGCTGACGCGGGAGAAATGGCACGAGTACCTGCCTCGGCTGTCGTACGAGCCACCGTGCGCGAACTAGGTCCGCGCGTGCGGGCGTACGGCTCGTGGCCCCCTGCTCACCCTCGCTCCGTGCGCTCCGTGACGGGGCTGGGACGCAAGTGGCATGACGGGGGTGTCACGGACAGCGGTTTCCGTGATCCCGATCACAACGCGTCATCGCAGCAGAGGAGGCGACTCCCACGAGGCAGGCAGCCTTGTTACTGTTGGCCCCAGCCCGATCGCTGGTGCATCCCCCGTCGCCAGCGGTCGGGCCTTCGCATGTCCGAAAGGTGGTGAGGGCCGCCGTGTCCCGGCGCGTCATCATCGTCACCGCTGTCCATGGCCCGTCGGCGGCGTTCCTGCCGCAGGCCCACCAGTCTCTGTGCGCACAGGAAGTGCCGCCGGGCTGGGAGTGGCACTGGGTGATCCAGGAGGACGGCCGGACCGACGAGGTCCGCCCGTACGTCCCCGACGACCCGCGGGTGACCTTCCGTCAGGGCCGCCCCGGAGGCCCCGGTGTGGCCCGCACGGTCGCGCTCGCGCACACCGAGGGCGAGTACGCCAAGATCCTTGACGCCGACGACCAGCTCACGCCGGGGACGCTCGCCCGCGACCTGGCCGTCCTGGAGGCGGACCCCGCCGTCGGCTGGACGACCTCGCGGGTCCTGGACCTCCTGCCGGACGGCTCGACGGCCGCCTTCCCCGGCGACCCCGACGACGGGCCGATCGAGCAGGGGGCCGTACTCGACTTCTGGCGGGCGAACGACTTCCGCGCCCAGGTCCACCCCGCGACCCTGTGCGTACGCCGGGACCTTCTGCTCGCCCTCGGCGGCTGGATGGCCCTCCCGGCGTCCGAGGACACGGGCCTGCTGCTCGCGCTCAACTCCGTGAGCCGAGGCTGGTTCTCGGCACAGGCGGGGCTGCTCTACCGGAAGTGGGACGGCCAGATGACCGGTCAGCCGGCCCACGTCGACCCGGCCGAGCGCCAGGCCCGGATGGCGGTGGTGGAGGCCAGGGCACGGGCGTTGGGCTCGTTCGGGTGGCGGTACCCGACCGGTCCGTGAGCGCCGTTACCCCGTGAGGGAGATGGCCTGGGACGGGCACTTCTCGGCGGCCTCCCGCACCTGCGGGTCGTCGCCGCTGTCCTCCCGTCCCGGTCTCACCACGCCGTACTCGTCCACGAACTCGAAGACCGACGGAGCCCTGTGCACGCACTCGGCCGAGCCGTAGCAGAGGTTGGTGTCGATCGAGACCTTCATCCGTGCTCCCGTCGCGGACCGCCGTCGCCTACACGACCGAACTGCCCATCGGCCACGCCCCTTTAATCACCGATCCAGCCCTGATCCAGCCCTGATCCAGCCCTGCCCTCCCCTGATCCAGCGCTGATCAGTCACTGATCAAAGGGGAGTTCGAGCATCCGGATCGCGTTTCCGCGCAGCAGCTTGTACGCCACCTCGTCGGAGAGCCCGCCGACATGCTCCGCGGCCACCCGCTTCGTCTCCGGCCAGGTCGAGTCGACGTGCGGGTAGTCCGTCTCGAAGGTCGCGTTGTCGACGCCGACCGTCTCGATCGCCTCGATGCCGTGCTTGTCGCGGAAGAAGCAGCAGAAGATCTGGCGGTAGTAGTACGTCGACGGCGGCTCCGGGATCAGGTCCTTCACGCCGCCCCAGGCCCGGTGCTCCTCCCAGACGTCGTCCGCGCGCTCCAGGGCGTACGGGATCCAGCCCATCTGGCCCTCGCTGTACGCGAGTTTCAGCCGCGGGAACTTCACCAGGACCCCGGAGAAGAGGAAGTCCATCATCGACGCCATGGCGTTGTTGAAGCTCAGCGAGGCCTGGACGGCGGGCGGGGCGTCGGGGGAGGCGGCCGGCATCTGCGACGAGGACCCGATGTGCATGTTGACGACCGTGCCGGTCTCCTCGCACGCCGCGAAGAACGGGTCCCAGTAGCCGGAGTGGATGGACGGCAGCCCGAGATACGTCGGGATCTCGCTGAACGTCACCGCGCGCACCCCGCGGGCGGCGTTGCGATGGATCTCCGCGACCGCGAGGTCGATGTCCCACAGCGGGATCAGGCACAGCGGGATCAGCCGGCCGCCGCTGTCGCCGCACCACTCCTCGACCATCCAGTCGTTGTAGGCGCGCACGCAGGCGAGCCCGACCTCCTTGTCCTTGGCCTCGGCGAAGGTCTGGCCGCAGAAGCGCGGGAAGGTGGGGAAGCAGAGCGAGGCCTCGACATGGTTGATGTCCATGTCCGCCAGCCGGGCCTTCGGGTCCCAGCAGCCGCGCCGCATCTGTTCACGCGTGATCCCGTCGAGCGTCATCTCGTCCCGGGAGAAGCCGACGGCCGCGATGATGCGCTTGTACGGGAACAGGCCGCCCTCGTACTCCCACCAGTCGGTGATCTGACCCTCCGGGTCCGTCGTGAACCGGTACTTCCCGCCGATGTACTGGAGTTCCCCGATCCCCGCGGTGAGGGGCTTCGGTCCCCGGTCCCGGTACTTGGCCGGGAGCCAGGTCTCGAAGAGGTGCGCGGGCTCGATCACGTGATCGTCCACGCTGATGACTTTGGGCAGGTCTTTGGTGCCGCTCTCGGTACTGGCCACGCCTTGCCTCCCGAATCTGACGACCCATCAGATTCAGCGTAGGGGGCGTCCTGGGGACCGGCAAGAGAGTGCACTCGTCAGCTGTTCCAGCTCTCGTCGTACGGGTCCGTCGGCGCCGCCACCGGCTTCGCCGCCGTGACCTCGATGAACGGGATCGGCCCGCCGTTGACCGGGTCCTCGGCGCGGCGCGGGACGTAGGTGCCGGTGACGCGGAGCCAGGTGTCCGGCTGGAGGACCGGCGGGACCTCGCCGGTCAGGGCGACCTTGACCGGCTGGGCGTCGGCGGCACAGCAGTTGAGGGCCATCCGCACGAGGTAGGGGGTGCCGTCGCGGTCCAGGGCCAGGAACCCGGTGAGCTGGACCTGGCGGTGGCGCAGGGTGCGGCCGTGGTCGTAGACGGCGCGGCCCGCGTAGTCGACGAGGCTGAGCCTCAAGGGATCGGCGGCGGGGAGGGCGGGGTAGGCCAGGGGTTCCTGGAGGGCCGTACCGGTGCGGGTCGCGCTGTAGGAGCCGAGGGCGGGCGGGGCCACCAGGATCAGGGCGAGGAGGGGGAGGACGAGGAGCCAGGAGATGCGGGGTTCGCGGTGACCGTGGCCGTCATGGCTGTCGGGGTTCTCGTGGCTCTCGGAGTTCTCCTGGTGCTCGGCGTTCTCGGGGTTCTCCTGGCCGTCCCTGTGGTCGGCGGTGTGCTGCCCCTGCCGCCGTGCCCGCTTCCGCTCGTACCAGACCGTCGCCACCGCCGCCGCGACCAGCACCGCGCCGGCCACCAGCACCAACGGGCGCAGGCCCTGCTTTACGTACCGCAGATAGAGGTCGGTGGTGGCCGCGTGCAGCAGGGACGCGCCGAGCAGGAACAGGACGGCCGACTGGGCCTGACGGTTCACAGGATCACCGCCCCGACCAGCACCGACACGACCACGGCCAGCACAAAGGTGGCCGGTGCGAAGCGCAGGGCGAAGGCGCGGCCGAAGGTGCCCGCCTGCATCGCGAACAGCTTCAGGTCGATCATCGGGCCCACGACGAGGAAGGTGAGCCGGGCCGTGAGCGAGAACTGCGACAGCGACGCCGCCACGAACGCGTCCGCCTCCGAGCAGATCGACAGCACCACGGCGAGGACCGCCAGGGCCAGGACCGACAGCACCGGGTTGTCGGCCGCCGTGCTCAGCCATGTCTCCGGGACCACCGCCTTGAGGGTCGCCGCCGCCATCGCGCCGACCACCAGGAAGCCGCCGGCGTGCATCACGTCGTGGCGGACGGAGCCCCAGAAGGCCTCACCCTTGCTCTGGCCGTCGTAGGCCTGGCGGGACGGCGGTTTCAGCCAGTCCGTACGGCCGAGGCGCAACCACAGCCAGCCCATCGCGCAGGCCACCAGCAGGCTCGCGACCAGGCGGGCGAGGACCATCTCCGGGTTGCCGGGGAACGCGACCGCCGTCGACGTCAGCACGATCGGGTTGATCGCGGGCGCGGACAGCAGGAACGCCAGCGCCGCGGCCGGGGTGACGCCGCGCCGTACCAGTGCCCCGGCCACCGGTACGGACGCGCACTCGCAGCCCGGCAGCACCGCGCCCGCCGCCGAGGCGACCGGGACGGCGAGGGCGGGGCGGCGGGGCAGGGCGCGGGCGAAGAAGGACGGCGGCACGAACACCGCGATCGCCGCAGACAGCAGCACGCCGAGCACCAGGAAGGGCAGTGCCTGGACCATGACCGCGACGAACACCGTCGTCCAGCTCTGCATGACCGGTGCGGAGAGGGCGCGGCGGATCGGGCTCTGGAGGAGCACCAGGCCGAGCATGAGCATGGTGAGCAGGAGCGAGGAGTTGAGGTGCCGGCCCTCGTCCCCGGCGCGCTGCCTCGGCGTGCGGCGGTCGTCGCGGTCGTCCGTCCCGCCGTCCCTTTGCTGCGGGGCCGCTTTGGTGATCGCCACGGGCGAGGTACCTCCGGTGGTGCGGTAGGGCGCTGGCTTCCCTCCCCTCCAGTACGGCCGGACGCGAGCGGGCGTTCAGACGCCAAGGGGCCACTTCTGGAACCACCCGTCACATTGAGGCAGTCTTTTCCCTTGTGGCGAGCGTTCCGAATCAGGGCTTAGGGAGTGACACGGCCGCACACATGGTGGTGTGCGGCGACGACGGCCTCGCGCACCGGCTGGCCGCCGAGTTGCGTGGGGTGTACGGCGAGCAGGTGACGCTCCTCGTGCCACCCTCCGAGCGCACGGTACGACCACCGGTCGTGGGCCGCGCCCGGGCCGCTTCGGCGGCGTTGCTCGGAGCGGTCACCGCGGCCGTCAACCGTGCGGGCGGCGGAGCCGTCGGCGGCGGCGAACCGGCCGGGAGTATCCGGGTGGTGGAGGCCCCCGAGGCCACGGAGGCCGCGCTCGCCGACGCGGGCGTGGAACGGGCCGACGCGCTCGCCCTCGTCTATGACGACGACGAGACCAACATTCGCGCCGCCCTCACCGCCCGCCGCCTGAACCCCCGCCTCCGGCTCGTCCTGCGGCTGTACAACCGCCGGCTGGGCCAGCACATCGAGGAACTCCTCGACCAGGCGGCCGCGTTGGCGACGGGCGACGGCGATGCCGGTCTCGACGCCTCCACGACCGTCCTGTCCGACGCCGACACCGCCGCCCCCGCGCTGGCCGCCACGGCCGTCGCCGGCACCACCAAGGTCGTACAGACCGACGGCCTGCTCCTGCGCGCGGTGGAGCGCCCGCCCCTGCGCCCGGGACAGTCGGCACCGTCCGGGCTGGCCACGCTGGCCCTGCTGTCCACGACCAACAACGACCCGGCCGGGACGGACGGTTCGGAGAACGGCGACGAACAGGGACCTCTGCTGCTGCCGGACGCGGCGGCCGCGCAGGGGGCCCGGGGCCGCGGAACGGTCGTCCTCGAGCAGGTGTCGTACGCGGGTCCCTCCCTGCCCTCGGGGCGAGGCGTCGTGCCGTCGTTCGCCTCGCTGTTCTCGCGGCGGCTCCGGTGGTCGCTGGCCGTGCTGGTGGGCTGTGTGGCCGCGCTGGCCGTCGCGCTGACGGTGGTGACCGGGGAACACCCGCTGCACGCCACGTACATGACCCTCCTCGACCTCTTCGCCATCAACGAACCCGCCCTCCACCAGTCCCTGGCCCGGCAGATCCTCCAACTGCTGTCCGGGCTGATGGGTCTGCTGCTGCTTCCCGTGCTGCTGGCGGCGGTGCTGGAGGCCCTCGGCACCTTCCGCTCCGCGTCCGCCCTGCGCAAACCGCCGCGCGGGCTGGGCGGGCATGTGGTGCTGCTCGGCCTGGGCAAGATCGGCACCCGGGTGCTGACCCGGCTTCGGGAACTGCACATCCCTGTGGTGTGCGTGGAGGCCGACCCCGACGCGCGCGGGATGGCCACGGCGCGGCGGCTGCGGGTGCCGGTGGTGCTCGGGGACGTCACGCAGGAAGGTGTCCTGGAGGCCGCGAAGATCCATCGGGCGCATGCGCTGCTGGCGGTGACCAGCGCGGACACGACCAATCTGGAGGCCGCGCTGTACGCCCGCTCCGTGCGGCCCGACCTCCGCGTGGTCCTGCGTCTGTACGACGACGACTTCGCCACCGCCGTGTACCGGACCCTGCGGGCCGCGCACCCCCATGCGTCCACGCGCAGCCGCAGCGTGACGCATCTGGCCGCGCCCGCGTTCGCCGGGGCGATGATGGGGCGGCAGATTCTGGGGGCGATTCCTGTCGAGCGGCGGGTGCTGTTGTTCGCTGCGGTGGATGTGGGTGGTCATCCACAGCTTGAGGACAAGACCGTCGGTGAGGCCTTTCGGGCCGGTGCGTGGCGGGTGTTGGCGCTGGATCGCACGCCGCGGGACGAGCGGCGCGAGGAGCGTCGGGACGAGCCTGCGGTGGAGGAGGCCTACGAGGACGGCGGCGGGGTGGGCGGTGTGTCGGGGTGGGTGTGGGATCTGCCCGACGCGTATGTCCTGCAGAAGGACGACCGGGTGGTGCTGGCCGCTACTCGGCGGGGGTTGGCGGAGCTGTTGGGGAGGCGGTCGCGGGAGCGGGCGGGGGCTTAGGGGGGTGTTTTCGCCCCCGCCGCCCCCCTACCCGTCCCGTCCTTGTAGGGGCGCTGCCCCTTCGACCCCGGACCTGGGGGCTGCCGCCCCCAGACCCCGCTGTCGGCTTGAACGGCCTCGTCCTCGAACACCGGACGGGCTGAAGAGCCCAGGACCGGCGTTGAGAGGCGGCGGCCTCAGGCAGCCGAGGCCCTCCCCTCCAAGTGCCGCTCCGCGAAGTCCAGTTCCAGACGCACCTGCTTGATCCGCTCGTCCACCACCAGGGAACCGTGGCCCGCGTCGTACCGGTACACCTCGTGTACCGCCCCGCGGGCCTCCAGTCGCTTGACGTAGTTGTCGATCTGCCGGATCGGGCAGCGGGGGTCGTTCACGCCGGCCGCGATGTAGACCGGGGTCTTCACCTGGTCGACGTAGGTCAGGGGGGACGAGGCCTCGAAGCGTTCGGGGACCTCCTCCGGGGTGCCGCCCAGGAGGGTGCGGTCCATGGCCTTCAGGGCTTCCATCTCGTCGTGGTACGCCGTGACGTAGTCGGCGACGGGGACGTTCGCGATGCCCAGCGTCCATGCGTCCGGCTGGGTGCCGAGGCCGAGGAGGGTGAGGTAGCCGCCCCAGGAACCGCCGGTCAGGATGAGGCGGGCGGGGTCGGCCAGACCGGAGGTCACCGCCCATTCGCGGACCGCCGCGATGTCCTCCAGCTCGATCAGGCCCACCCGGTGCTTGAGCGCGTCCGTCCAGGCACGCCCGTAGCCCGTGGAGCCCCGGTAGTTGACCCGCACCACCGCGTACCCGTGGTCCACCCAGACCGCCGGGCCCGCCGCGAACGCGTCACTGTCGTGCCAGGTCGGGCCGCCGTGGATGTCGAAGACGGTGGGCAGAGGGCCCTCGGCGCCCGCGGGGCGCTGGACCAGGGCATGGATACGGCCGCCCGGCCCTTCCACCCACACGTCCTCCACCGGGACCGAACCGGGGGACTTCAGGCCGGGCGGGTCCAGCACCACCCGCCCCGTCGTCGACCGGACCGCCGACGGCTCCGCGGCCGACGACCACAGGTACTCCACGCTGCCGTCCGGACGGGCCGTCGCGCCGGACACGGAGCCCGCCGGGGTCGGGATCCGCTCCAGCTCACGCCGGGCCAGGTCGTACCGGAACAGCTCGCTGCGGGCCTCGAAGCTGTGCGCGATCAGCAGACCGGTCCCGTCGGGGTACCACTCGGCACTGACGTCACCGGGCAGCTCCAGCGCGAGGTCCGTCTCCTCCCCCGTCGCCACGTCCCACACCAGCGGCTCCCAGCGGCCGCGCCTCTGGTGGCCGATGAGCAGGCGGGCGTCACCGTCCACCGGGGCGAAGCCCAGGACCTCCAGGCCCAGCTCCTGCGTGCCGCCCTTGGTGTCGTCGAGCTCGGCGACCGCCGAGCCGTCGGGGCGCAGGACACGCAGCGCGGAGTGCATCGCGTCGCCGTGCTCGGTGTGCTCGACGGCGATCAGCGTGCCGTCGTGCGAGAGGTCGCCGACGCCCGCGGACTCGCGGTGGCGGTAGATCTCCACCGGGGGCTCACCGGTGCGGGCCAGATGGACGGTCGTGCCGTCCTCGTCCGTCGAGCGGCCCACGATCGCCGTACGCCCGTCCCGGCCGAGGGCGAGGCCGGCCGGGTAGGACGGGTCCAGGCCCGGCGCCGCGAGCTCGTCCTCGCCGCCGGTGAACGGCTGGCGGCGCCAGACGCCGAACTCGTCGCCGTCCTTGTCGTCGAACCACCAGATCCACGCGCCGTCCGGGGTGAGCACGCCGTCCGTGGTGCCGTTCGGCCGGTCGGTCACCTGGCGCTGCTCGCCCGTCGCACGGTCCCAGGCATACAGCTCGTACGTCCCTGTGGCGTTCGACACGAACAAGGAGCGGTCCGGGGCGTCCTCCGCCCAGTCGGGCAGCGACACGCGAGGTGCCCGGAAGCGCTTCTCCCAGTCGGGCATGTCCTTGCCCGGCCTGTCCTTGTCCTGCATGTGGTGATCCCGCGAATCGGACCCGTGGCTCTCAGTCATGGCCCCATAGTGCCTGGCCCGGCCGACAAATTCGCTGGCGAGGCCCCCAGCCTGTGGATAACTTCGCGACCATGCACTCCGTGATCCCCCCGGACTGGAACGAGGCCAACCGCGCCATGTGGGACGAACGCGTCCCGCTGCACGCCGCCGGAGCCTTCTACGACCTCCCCGGCTTCCGCGCCGGCGCCGACCCCCTGCGCGACTTCGAGCGGGCGGAGGTCGGGGACGTGACGGGCCGCACGCTGCTGCATCTGCAGTGCCATATGGGCCTGGACACCCTGTCCTGGGCGCGGCACGGCGCCGCCCGTGTCGTGGGCCTGGACTTCTCCGAACCGGCGGTGGAGACGGCCCGCTCGCTCGCCGCCGACCTGGGTTTCGGGCCCGACCGGGCCGCCTTCGTCGCGGCCGACGTGTACGACGCTGCGCAGGCGGTGCCGGACCCCTCGTACGACATCGTCTACACCGGCGTGGGCGCCCTGTGCTGGCTGCCCGACATCCGCCGCTGGGCCGAGACGGCGGCCTCCCTCGTCGCGCCGGGCGGGTTCCTCTACCTCGCCGAGTTCCACCCCATCACCGAGGCCCTCGACGACGAGACGGGCTCCCGGATCGTCCGCGACTACTTCGACCGCGACGCCCAGGTGTACGACATCCCCGGCACCTACGGCTCGGACACCGCCGACACCGTCAGCAACCGCAGTGTGGAGTGGCAGCACCCCATCGGCGAGGTCGTGACCGCGCTCGCGGCGGCCGGGCTGCGCATCGAGTTCCTGCGCGAGCACGACGTCTCGCTGTTCCGCCGGTTCGAGTCCTTCGAGAAGCGCGACGGCTATTTCCGGTTTCCCACGGGGCGGCCGCGGGTTCCGCTGATGTACTCGCTGCGGGCCGGCAAGGACCGACCGATGGCCCGACCCACGGACTGACCGCTCGATCATGGGCGTTAGCGCAGGTCAGAGCCATTGTCAGTGGCGGGGTGCAGACTCCTTTCCATGACCGATCTGCGCAGGACAGTCGAGAGGTTCTGGGCCACCGCCGCGGCCCGGGAGTGGGACGCGTTCGCCGAGACGCTCGCCGAGGACGTCGTGTACACGCTGCCGCAGACGCGGGAGCGCATCAGCGGGCGGGAGCGGTATGTGCGGTTCAACCGGGAGTATCCGGGGGACTGGCGGCTGCGCGTCGAGCGCGTTGTCGCCGAGCCGGGGCAGGTCGTGACCTGGATCCACTTCACGGTGGGGCTGGAGGAGATGTACGGCATCTCGTTCTTCACGGAGGACGGGAGCGGTCGCATATCCACGGTCACGGACTTCTGGCCGGAGCCGTACGAGCCGCCGGCGGGCCGCGAACATCTCGTCGAGCGGTACTGACCCCGCGGCCCGGCCCGTTGCCGGAGCCCCGTACCTTTGAGGGCGTGTACCGGTTTCTGCTGACGCCCCGTTGGTGGGGGATCAACGTCTTCGTGCTGCTCGCCATCCCCTTCTGCGTGTTCATGGGGTCGTGGCAGCTGAGCCGGTTCGAGGCGCGGGTGGAGGACCACCGCAGCGCCGGTGAGCAGGCCGCGGAGAACAAGCAGGAGGCGGCCCGTCCGCTCGCCGAGCTGCTGCCCGTGGACAAGGCGACGGTGGGCAAGCAGGTCACCGCGAGCGGCCGGTACGGCAAGCAGCTGCTCGTGCCCGACCGCGAGCTGGACGGCAAGCAGGGCTATTACGTCCTGACGCTGCTGCACACCGACGACGGCAAGACCCTGCCGGTGGTACGGGGCTGGCGGCCGGGCGACGCCGACAGCGCCGCGATCCCCGCCGCCCCGTCCGGCGAGGTCACGGTCACCGGGGCGCTCCAGGCGTCCGAGGTGCCCGGCGAGAACGGCGTGCCCGCGCAGGGTGGCCTGCCGTCCGGCCAGACGGGGGCGATCAGCGCGGCGTCGCTGGTGAACCTGGTGCCGGACGACGTCTACGACGCCTGGGTCACCCTCAACAAGGCCGACTCCGGCATGAAGCCGGTCCCGGTGGCCGCTCCCAACGACACCGGGCTCGACCTGAAGGCGTTCCAGAACCTCGGCTACACCGGCGAGTGGTTCGTCTTCGCGGGCTTCGTGGTCTTCATGTGGTTCCGGCTGCTGCGCCGCGAGGCGGAGTTCGCACGGGACGCGGAACTGGGCCTGCTCCCGGACGGGGAGACCGACGGGGACGAAGGGAACCGGGCCGATGCCGGGGGCGCCGGCGAGGACCCGACGCAGGAGAAGGCGAACGCCTAGGCGCACGCCGGGCGACAACGCCCGGCAGGCGCGACAGCCCGGCAGACCGCGACAGCGCCGCTGCCGCCCCGTGCCCTACGCCCCCGGCAGCAGGCCCGTCCAGTACACCGTGCCCGCGCAGGCGTTGGACACCGTCACCGAGGCACTCGGGGCTCCGGCCTCCGGGGTGTTGGTGACCGCGACGCTGCCGTCGGCCGTGGTGTCCTCCGTCAGCAGCTGGGTGGAGGTGCCGGTGTCGCCGCCCGTGGAGGTGCCCTCGCTCGTGCCAGGCGTGCCCTCGGTGGGGGTCGGGTCCGGTGAGGGGTCGGGGCCGCCCGTGCCGCCGCCGTTGTTGTCACCCGTCGTGGGGCAGGTCGCCGAGGGGAGCCAGGCGAACTTGACCTCGTAGGAGGCGCCCGCCTTGAGGACGAGGGAGGCGTACTCCGTCGACGGATCGGGCAGGCCGACCGCGGGGTCACCGGCGACATGCCGGGCCGAGGTGACCTTCGTCGGGTCCGCGGCTCCCTGCGGCACCACACCGACCGTGCCGGGGCCGCTCACCGTGCACTCGGTGGTGGAGACGTTGCTGAAGCGGAAGGTGCCGTACACCGTGCCGGACGAGTCGGGCAGATCGGCGGACGCAGCGGACAGGCCGAGCTGGTCCGAGGTGCACACGGCTATGCCGGCCGTGCTGGTCGCCAACGGGTCGTCGGGCTTTCCGGAGCCTGTGCCGGGACCGGTGCCGGTGCCCTTGTCGTCTTCCTTCTCGCCGTCCTTGCCCGTGCCCTCGGTCCGGCCCGAGGTGCCGCCGGAGGTGCCCGCGCCGCCCTCCGTCTGCTTGCCCTCCCCGGCGCCGCCCTGCGCCTGCTCGCCGTGGCCGACGGCGGACGGGTTGACGTCGGAGCCGGTGGAGTTGGAGACGTGCACGAGGGCGGGGACGGCGGTGCCGATGAAGAGCACCGCGGCCGCCGCGCCGACGAGCGCCTGCCGCTTGCGCGCCCGCCGGGCGGGGACCGCCCGCCGAAGATGGTCCAGCGTGCCGTCGCGCGGCTCGATCTCGTCGACCGCGGTGTGCAGCATGCGGCGCAGTGCCAGCTCGTCCGAGTCGAACCCCTCGAGGCTCTGGTCGTCGGGGCCGTGGTTCACAGTTCCGTTCCCAGCGTGCGATTGCTTCGGCTGTTGCTTGTCCGGCCACCCTGCCGGGTCACGCCGGCCGTCATGGTCCTCGCTCATGCCGGCGCCTCCATCGCGACCCGCAGCGCCGCGATGCCGCGCGAGCCGTACGCCTTCACCGAGCCCAGCGAGATGCCGAGCGTCTCGGCGACCTGGGCCTCGGTCATGTCCGCGAAGTACCGCAGGACCAGCACCTCGCGCTGCCGACGCTGCAGGCCCTTCATCGCCTTGATGAGGGAGTCGCGTTCGAGCTGGTCGTACGCCCCCTCCTCCGCGCTCGCCATGTCGGGCATCGGCTTGGACAGCAGCTTCAGGCCGAGTATGCGGCGGCGCAGGGCGGAGCGGGAGAGGTTCACGACGGTCTGGCGCAGATACGCCAGCGTCTTCTCCGGGTCACGCACCCGCTTGCGCGCGGAGTGGACGCGGATGAACGCCTCCTGGACCACGTCCTCGCAGGAGGCGGTGTCGTCGAGGAGGAGCGCCGCGAGACCCAGCAGCGAGCGGTAGTGCGCCCGGTAGGTCTCGGTGAGATGGTCGACGGTCGTGCCGGCCGCCGCGCTGTTCTCGGCGAGCTCGGCGCCGTCGCGCTGACCTGGGATGCGGGCGGGCCGCGCTGCGGGCATGGGCGCGATCACCGGCATGCCGCCGGGCGTACCCATGCGGGGTCGGACGGGACGGCGGGGCGGCCGTAGGGCCGTACCGCGGGTCGCCGCGCTGAAGTCGAGAACCTCTGCCACGCCAGTTGGACACGCGTACCCCCGAGAGGGTTGTACGTGCCGGACGTCACTTTTGCGTCAGTCCCCGCGAGGGGGCCTCCGCCCACGGCAGCTGAACCTCCGGACCCCGCAGCCGACCGTCTCGTGCCAGGCAGCACAACTGACCGTGCGTCAAACGCCCACATGCCTACCCGCTCTTCCCTTATGTCTATATGTGAGCGGACGTCCCCACGCCTGCTCATTTGGCGTCCCCACGCCAGAAAAAACGCGTCTCCACGCCCCATAAGGGCGACCGCAAAGACGCTCCCCGCCCTGCAAGCGGTTGCAAGAGCGGGGAGGAAAATCTTCAGCTGCCGCCGGGGCCCGGTTCAAGTGGTCCGGACCATCGATCAGCTCACACTTTTCACACAGATCCTACAAACGAATCGGCCCAGGCCCAGGAGTTTTCCGGTGCCGCCGGGGGCCTCACGAAAACTCCGCCGCCACGAGCTCCGCGATCTGCGCGGTGTTGAGGGCCGCGCCCTTGCGCAGATTGTCTCCGCAGACGAAGAGTTCGAGCGCCGTCGGATCGTCGAGCGCGCGCCGCACCCGGCCGACCCAGGTCGGATCCGTGCCGACCACATCGGCGGGCGTTGGGAACTCGCCGGCCTCCGGGTCGTCGTACAGCACGACCCCCGGCGCCGTCGCCAGGATCTCGCGCGCCTTGGCGACCGTGACCTCGCCCTCGAAGCGGGCGTGCAGGGTCAGCGAGTGCCCGGTCAGCACCGGCACCCGCACACAGGTCACCGCGACCGGCAGCTGCGGCAGCCCGAGGATCTTGCGGGACTCGTCCCGCACCTTCATCTCCTCCGACGACCAGCCGTCCTCGCGCAGCGACCCGGCCCACGGCACGACGTTCAGCGCGACCGGCTCCGGGAACGGCCCGGTGTCGTCGCCCACGGCCCGCCGTACGTCACCGGGGGCGGTCCCCAGTTCCGTACCCGCGACCAGGGACAGCTGCTGCCTGAGCGTCTCCACACCGGCGCGACCGGCTCCGCTCACCGCCTGGTACGAGGACACCACCAGGGAGCGCAGCCCGAACTCCGCGTGCAGCGCGCCCAGCGCCACGATCATGGAGAGAGTCGTGCAGTTGGGGTTGGCGACGATCCCGCGCGGCCGCATCCGGACCGCGTGCGGATTGACCTCGGGGACGACGAGGGGCACCTCCCGGTCCATGCGGAAGGCGCCCGAGTTGTCCACCACCACCGCACCCTTGGCGGCGGCGACCGGCGCCCAGCGGGCGGCCACCTCGTCCGGTACGTCGAACATCGCGACGTCGACCCCGGCGAAGGCCTCCTCGGTGAGCGCCACCACCTCGACCTCCTCGCCGCGCACGGCCAGCTTGCGGCCGGCCGAGCGCGGCGAGGCGATCAGACGGATCTCACCCCAGATGTCCGCACGCTGGGACAGGATCTGGAGCATGACCGAGCCCACGGCCCCGGTCGCTCCCACGACCGCGAGCGTCGGTCGTCGGGTCATCGCCCGGTGCCTCCGTACACGACAGCCTCGTCGCTGTCGGAGTCGAGCCCGAAGGCGGAGTGCACGGCGCGCACGGCCTCGTTGACGTCGTCGGCGCGGGTGACCACCGAGATACGGATCTCGGAGGTGGAGATCAGCTCGATGTTCACGCCGGCGTCGGACAGCGCCTTGAAGAAGTCGGCCGTGACACCGGGGTTGGTCTTCATGCCGGCGCCGACGAGGGAGATCTTGCCGATCTGGTCGTCGTAGCGCAGCGAGTCGAAGCCGATGCCGTGCTTGTTCTTCTCCAGGGCGTCGATGGCCTTGCGGCCCTCGGCCTTGGGGAGCGTGAAGGAGATGTCCGTCAGGCCCGTGGAGGCGGCGGACACGTTCTGCACGATCATGTCGATGTTGATCTCGGCGTCGGAGATCGTCCGGAAGATCGCGGCGGCCTCGCCCGGCTTGTCCGGCACACCGACGACCGTGACCTTGGCCTCGGAGGTGTCGTGCGCGACACCGGAGATGATGGCCTGCTCCACCTGCTTTTCCCCTTGCTCGATCGGCTCGCTGCTGACCCACGTGCCCTGAAGTCCGCTGAAGCTGGACCGGACGTGGATCGGGATGTTGTACCGGCGGGCGTACTCCACACAGCGGTGGAGCAGCACCTTCGAGCCGGACGCAGCCAGCTCCAGCATGTCCTCGAAGGAGATCCAGTCGATCTTCTTCGCCTTCTTGACCACGCGCGGGTCGGCGGTGAACACGCCGTCGACGTCGGTGTAGATCTCACACACCTCGGCGTCGAGCGCGGCGGCCAGCGCGACCGCGGTCGTGTCCGACCCGCCACGCCCCAGCGTGGTGATGTCCTTCTTGTCCTGACTCACGCCCTGGAAACCGGCGACGATGGCGATGTTGCCCTCGTCCACCGAGGTGCGGATCCGGCCCGGCGTCACATCGATGATCCGGGCTTTGTTGTGGACCGAGTCGGTGATGACACCTGCCTGGCTGCCGGTGAACGACTGGGCCGAGTGGCCCAGGTTTTTGATCGCCATGGCCAGCAGGGCCATGGAGATCCGCTCTCCTGCGGTCAGCAGCATGTCGAGCTCGCGCCCGGCAGGGATCGGGGATACCTGCTCGGCGAGATCGATCAGCTCGTCCGTCGTGTCGCCCATCGCGGAAACCACGGCGACCACCTGGTGGCCGTTCTTCTTGGCTTCCACGATCCGCTTGGCGACGCGCTTGATGCCCTCGGCATCGGCTACGGAGGAGCCTCCGTACTTCTGCACGACAAGGCCCACGTGCGCTCCTCGCTCAGTCCGTGTGTGTCGGCTCAGTCTATCGAGCGTCCGAAAACGACCTTGGGGTTCCCAGATGGTGAGATTCGGACGCTCCGGGATGGTGTCTGCCCGGCCGCGGGCAGGGCACTCCGGAAAGTGGGGCAGGTCACTACCGGCGGGGTACCGGCGCCAAGAGGGCATTGACGCTCTCCGTAGCCAAACGCTAACTTCGCGTCGTCGTCGCCACACCAGGAGCACACGGCTCCATCGGGACTTGCGACGCGAAGGACCCTCCTCCTTTGACGACTGCGACCGCTTCAGAGATCCAGCACGTCACTCCAGCCGCATCGGCACCCGCCACGGACCACCCGGACGCGGATTTCCCGACCGGCCTTTTCAAGATCGAGCCCTTCACACCCCACTGCGAAGTCATCCGCGTCGCCGGTGACCACGCCGTCATCGGCGTCTCCCCCGGCAACAGCTACTTCTCCGCCGCCCGCGTCCACGACCTGGCCCGCTGGGGCCTCGCGCTCTTCGAGCGGGTGGACTTCGTCTACACCGACCTGTACGTGGCCGAGATGTACGCCGCGTCCGGCTATCCGCCCGAGGACGCCCGCCGCAAGGCGGTGAAGAACCTGCGCGGGGTGCGGGCCAAGGTCCTGGGCGCCGTCCAGGCCGTCGACCCCGGCGGCACCCGCCTGTATGCCCACGCCATGTCCGACTTCCGCGGCAACACGGCGTACCGCGAGATCCACGACCGGCTCCAGGCCCGCCTCGCCACCGACGACGAGTTCCGCACGACCTGCGAGAAGCTCGTCGACACCTTCCTGGCAGGCAAGGCGGGACGCGCGAGCGCCGCCCAGCGCGAGGTCTGCCTGGCCTACGTCTGCGCCGAGGCCCCCCTGTTCCTGGACACCCCGGCCATCCTCGGCGTCCCCTCCTCCCTCAACTGCTACCACCAGCTCCTGCCGATGGCCGAGCTGCTCTACTCCGGCGGCGCCGGCCTGCGCGCCTCCCGCAACCAGGGGCACGCCATCGTGACGCCCGCCGAGGGGACCGACCCGGAGGAGACCGGCACCGATGTCCACTGAAACGCTCACCACGATCGACTTCCCGTTCTCCTGGCGGGGCGACCAACTCCCCGCCGAAGTAGAGGAGCTGCGCACCGGCACGCCCGTGCGGCGGGTCCGCACCATCGCCGGCGACGAGGCCTGGCTCGTGTCGTCGTACGAACTCTGCAGGCAGGTGCTCGAAGACCCCCGGTTCAGCCTGAAGGACACCTCCGCCCCCGGCGTGCCCCGCCAGTACGCGCTGACGATCCCGCCCGAGGTCGTCAACAACATGGGGAACATCACCGGGGCCGGGCTGCGCAAGGCCGTACTGAAGGCGCTCAACCCGAAGAGCCCCGGCCTCGCCGAGTGGCTGCGGTCCTACGCCGCCGAGCTCGTCGACGGGCTGGTTCGCGAGGGCGCCCCGGCGGACCTGCGCGGCGGCTTCGCCGACCCCTACTCGGCGGGCATGCACTGCCGCATCCTCGGCATCCCGCCGCAGGACGCGCCCCGGCTGATGCGCAGCCTGGACATCGCGTTCATGAACTCGGCCTGCCCGGTCGCGGGGGCCCGGCTGAACTGGGACCGGGACATCGCGTACATGACCGAGCGGCTCGACGACCCGGCGACGACTGGCCTGATGGCCGAGCTCGCCGCCCTGCGCACCGACCCCGACTACGGTCACCTCACCGACGAGATGCTCGCGACGGTCGGGGTGACGATGTTCGGCGCCGGCGTCATCTCCACCTCGGGTTTCCTGACGATGGCGCTGGTGTCGCTGATCCAGCACCCGGACCTGCAGGCCGAACTGATCGCGCACCCCGGGAGGATCCCCGCGGCCGTGGACGAGCTCCTGCGCATCAACCTGTCCATCGGCGACGGTCTGCCGAGGCTCGCGACCGAGGACGTACAGCTGGGCGATGTTCAGGTGAAGGCGGGCGAGCTGGTCCTCGTCCTCGTCGAGGGCGCGAACTTCGACCCGGCCGCCTTCCCCGACCCGTACACCGTCGACCTCACCCGCGAGAACAGCACCGCGCACCTCTCGTTCGGCGGCGGCCGGCACTACTGCCCCGCCACCGCCCTCGGCCGCAGGCACGCCGAGATCGCCCTGGAGACCCTGCTGGAGCGGATGCCGGAACTGCGCCTGGCGGTGCCGATCGAGCAGCTGGTGTGGCGGACCGGATTCATGAAGCGGATTCCGGAGCGGCTGCCGATCATGTGGTGACAGCGGGTTTGCCCGCACATCGCCTGTTCACGGGCTCGGCGGCCGGACGTCTTTAAAGTTCAACCACTATGGTTCGCCCTGTGCGCGTACTTCTGGTGGAAGACGACGAACCGGTCGCCGAGTCGCTCCGGCGAGGACTCCTGCGGTACGGCTTCGAGGTGGCCTGGGTCACCACGGGCAGCGCGGCGCTCAGTCATGACGACCCCTACGACGTCGTACTCCTCGATCTCGGCCTGCCCGACACCGACGGACTCGACGTCTGCAAGGCCCTGCGCGAGCGCGGCGACGTCCCGATCATCGTGATCAGCGCGCGCAGCGACGAGACGGACCGGGTGGTCGGGCTGGAACTCGGCGCGGACGACTACGTGTCGAAGCCCTTCGGGGTCCGCGAGGTCATCGCGCGGATAAGGGCGGTGATGCGGCGCGCCCAGCCCCGTACGTCCGCCGAGACCGGCCCGGACCACTACGGACCCCGCCTGACCATCGACCGCAAGGCCGCCCGCGTCCGCCTGGACGGCTCGGAGGTGGCCCTCGCGCCCAAGGAGTACGACCTGCTGGCCTTCCTCACCGAGGAGCCCGGGGCGCTGATGTCGCGCGAGCAGATCATGGAGGCGGTCTGGGACGCGAACTGGTTCGGCCCGACGAAGACGCTGGACGTGCATGTGGCGGCGCTGCGGCGGAAGCTGACGGGGGCGATCACGATCGAGGCGGTGCGGGGGGTCGGGTTCCGGCTGGAGATCGTCAAGGGTGACGGGGGCGGGAGCAGCGGGGGCGACGGCACGTCATGATCCGTCAGCTCGTCCGCAGTTACGTCCTGCTCGTCGCGGTCGCCATCGCCCTGTTCACCGTGCCGGTGGCGTTCACGCTCACCGACCAGCTCCGCGAGGACACCAAGGCGTCCGTCCTGCGCGAGGCCAACGCCATGGCCCTGCTGCTGGGCAACGACGAGAGCGCCGCATGCGAGGCGCTGGAGGAGATGGCCAACGCCTACGAGGACGAGATCCAGGCGACCGCCACCGCGGGCTGCGCCGCCGACCTGCCGCGACCCACCGCGGACGAGGCGCTGACCAGAGCTCTGCGATCGGGCGAGCCCTCGGTCGACTGGGGCTCCGACTTCATCTGGGGTGACACCCTGGTCGTCACCGTCCCCGCGCACGAGGGGGCCACGGCCGGCGGCAGCGACAAGGGCCCGGTCGTCGGCGCCGTACGCATCAAGTACTCGACCGGCGAGATGACCAGCCGCCTGTGGCAGATCTGGGGCTTTCGCGCGGTCCTCGCCGTGCTCGTCCTGGGTGTGGCCGCCGTGATCGGCGTCGTGGTGGCCCGCCGCCTCACCCGTCCGCTGCGCCAACTCAACGACATGGCGAGCAAGTTCAGCGACGGCGACCTCACGGCCCGCTCCCCCGTCACCGGCCCGCAGGAGACACAGACACTCGCCCGCACCCTCAATCAGGGCGCGGAACGCCTGGACACCCTGATCGCCTCGCAGCGCATCTTCGTCGCGGACGCCTCGCATCAACTCAGGACCCCTCTCACGGCTTTGCGGCTGTCGCTGGACAACATCGCGGACGGTGTGGACGACGAGTTCGTCAAGGAGGACGTGGAACAGGCGACCGCGGAGGTCGTCCGGATGAGCCGCCTGGTGAACGGCCTGCTGGTCCTGGCGCGGGCGGAGGCGAAGGTCACCGCGGCCGAGCCGTTGGCCCTGGGGGACATCGTGCAGGAGAGGCTCGCGGTGTGGAGGCCGGCCGCCGACGAGCGCGGAGTCACCATCGCGCTCAGGGGGAGTGCCGACGGCCGGCTGCTGGTGCTGACCAGCCCCGGTCATATGGAACAGGTGCTGGACAACGTGCTCTCGAACGCCCTGGAGGTGTCACCGGACGGCGGCACGATCACGGTCCGGATGGAGCCGAGGGGCGACGAGGTGGTGCTGTCGGTGGACGACGAGGGCCCGGGCATGTCGGACACCGACAAGTCCCGCGCCTTCGACCGCTTCTGGCGTGGCAAGGGCCTGACCGGGCGCGCGGGCTCGGGGCTCGGCCTCTCCGTGGTCAAACAACTGGTGACCGACGACGGCGGGACGGTGACCCTGGGCGACGCGCCCGAGGGCGGGCTGTCCGTGCGGATCAGCCTTCGGGCATCTTCGAGGAGTGGTGGTTGACGATGAGCCACTCACCGCCGCGCTTCTCGTACGCGTACGTGTAGCGGGCCTTGACGACGCTCTTCTCGCCGGTCTCGGGATCGGTGAGCGTGAACTGGTAAGTACCCGCATCGATCACGGAGTTGCTGTCGAGGACGTTGATGTGCGTCTCGATCTTCTTGCCGACGGGCTTGTTGGCGAGGAAGTGCTCGAAGTAGTCGACTATGGCGGCATGGTCGGCGCGGACCTCGTTGGACACGGTCGGCAGCAGGACCGCGTCGCTCGCGTACAGGTCCGCGACCTGCTCCGGGTCTCCGGTCTGCAGCGTCCTGTTCCACTGGTCGAACAGGGCGGCTATCTGCTTCTTGCCGGGCTTCCCTTCACCCCATCCGGGCCCGGCGGCCGCGGCACCGGCGGCGACGGTACCGACGGCGACAAGGGCGGTGGCGGTGACAATGGCTACGCGCTTGCTTGTGGAACGACGAGTCATCGCATCTCCAGGGGTCTGGTGGAAGTGACTCCAGATTCGCCTGGCGCCGGTTAGGGCATGTGCAGGGCACGTACAGGCCCGGGACAACACGTCTCCAACTCACGCTGCGCGCCCGCCCGATCACACAGTGGCGGCCCTCTTGCGACCGCGCCCGCGCGCCAACTCGACCCCGGCGCCGAGCGATACGACGCCCATGCCGACGGCGGTCATGACGCCCTGCGTGCCGTCGACGACGAAGGGGGAGGCCGCGGCGACGACGGCGTTGAAGAGGAAGAGGAACCACAGGACGGGGCGGGAGGAGAGCAGGGCCTTCATGACGGTTTTCCTTCGGGGCGGGGCCGGTTCGACGGCCGTTGACCTGGTGAGATCAACGATCCCGTGTCCCGAGGTCAGCCACGAGGGAGTGCGCTCCCGAAGGGAAGGTGGAGCGGGCTACACCCCGTCCCGGAATCCGCGCACGGCCGAGCCCGCCGACGAGTGGAACTCCACGTCGCCGGTTCAGAAGCCGTCTCCTGCAACCCGCGTCACACCCGGCAGAGCACCTACTTCGCCGGGCGCAGCCCCAGCGGCTCCACGATCTCCTGCTCCATCACCTTGCCGGCCTCGAACTCCAGGGTCTCGTCGCCCATGCCCTGGTCGGTGTCCAGGCCGTCCAGCTCCGCCAGCGGCTGGTCCAGGCGGACGTGCGCAAGGACCGAGTGCAGGGCGCGCAGGGTCGCCGACGCCGTGGAGCCCCAGTTGGAGAAGTAGGAGAACTGCCACCACCACAGGGCCTCGGTGGTGCGGCCGGCACGGTAGTGGGCCATGCCGTGGCGCAGGTCGGTGATGACGTCGGTCAGGTCGTCGGAGATCCGGGCCGGGACCGGCGCCTTGCGGGGCTCGTAGGGGTCGAAGACCTCGGAGTAGACGTCGACCGGGTCCAGCAGACGGGCGAGGTTCTCGCGGAGTTCGTCCACGTCCGCCTCGGGGCCCAGGTCGGGCTCGTAGCGCTCCTCGGGGACGATGTCCTCGTGGGCCCCCAGGCGGCCGCCGGCCAGGAGGAGTTGGGAGACCTCCAGGAGAAGGAAGGGCACGGTCGAGCCCGGCTCGTCGCCCTTCGCGACCTCCGTGACGGCGACCAGAAAGCTCTCGATCTGGTCCGAGATCTGGACCGCGAAGTCGTCAGGGTTCTGCTCGGTCGCGTGCAGCGTGGCGTCAGACATCTAGGAGTCGTCTCCCCTCGAAGGCGCGGCCGAGAGTGACCTCGTCCGCGTATTCCAGGTCGCCACCCACCGGGAGGCCGCTGGCCAGGCGGGTGACCTTCAGGCCCATGGGCTTGATCATGCGGGCGAGGTACGTGGCCGTGGCCTCGCCTTCCAGATTCGGGTCCGTGGCCAGGATCAGCTCCGTGACCGTCCCGTCCGCCAACCTCGCGAGAAGTTCTCGTATACGCAGGTCGTCCGGACCGACACCCTCGATCGGACTGATCGCGCCGCCGAGGACGTGGTAGCGGCCGCGGAACTCACGGGTCCGCTCGATCGCCACGACGTCCTTCGGCTCCTCGACCACGCAGATCACCGCCGGGTCGCGGCGCGTGTCCCGGCAGATGTTGCACAGCTCTTCCTGCGCGACGTTCCCGCACGTCGCGCAGAAGCGGACCTTCGCCTTGACCTCCATCAGGGCCTGAGCGAGGCGCCGTACGTCCGTCGGTTCCGCCTGCAGGATGTGGAAGGCGATCCGCTGCGCGCTCTTGGGACCGACGCCGGGCAGCCGACCCAGCTCGTCGATGAGGTCCTGGACCACGCCTTCGTACAACGGACTGCCGTCCTTCCTGAGTCCTGCGGTTCCTTACGGTACGTACGGTAGTTGGCGTCGGCCCGTCTTAGAAGGCAAGCCGGACAACGACCGCGGCGTCAGAAGGGCAGGCCGGGGATGCCGCTGCCGCCGCCCAGGCCCTGGGCCAGCGGGCCGAGCTTCTGCTGCTGGAGCGCCTGCGCGTTCTCGTTGGCCGCCTGTACGGCCGCGATGACCAGGTCGGCGAGGGTCTCGGTGTCCTCCGGGTCCACCGCCTTGGGGTCGATCTTGAGCGCCCGAAGTTCGCCGGAGCCCGTCACGGTGGCCTTCACCAGGCCGCCGCCCGCCTGGCCCTCGACCTCCGTCTGCGCCAGTTCCTCCTGCGCCCTCGCCAGGTCCTGCTGCATCTTCTGGGCCTGCTGGAGCAGCTGCTGCATGTTGGGCTGGCCACCACCGGGGATCACGATCAGCTCCTTGCCTCTCTACGGCTTTCCCGTTCAGCACGAGCCTACGTGGTCCGGGCAGCCGTCGCCCCGGCACTCTTTCGAGTGAGAGGAACTGGAGTCCTATACCTGATCAAGACCCTCTTCCGGGCGGAAAAGAGGCGAAAGGCATCTCTTCGCCACCCATTGGGCGGTAGGAAGGGTCCGGCGCGTCAGCCTCAGGTGTTGCGTGACGTTCCGTGCGCCGCGGTGGTCGTACCCGGGACGTACGTGAGGTCACGCACCGTGATCAGTAGGGAGTGCCGGGTGGTTCAGCCGGAGATGCAGCCCGACAGGTCGCCACAGGACGGGCGGGGCGGCGAAGGGGCGGCCGGACTGCGGCCGGGCGATCTGACGGGTCGGGCCTTTCCGCTCGGGGACTGGGGAGAGCCGGCGGTGCGGTTGGACGAGTTGTACCGGTGGGTGGAGCGGGGTGCGCTGAACACGGCCGCGTGGTATCTCGCGGACCGGGTGTGGAAGCGGCGGGGGGCTCGGGTGTTGCGGGGTGGGGCGGCGTCCGGGGCGGTCGTGGGCGCCGCGTTGCCGTTGCTGGATGTGACGGGGGCGGTGAGCGGGACGGCTCCCTGGGGGTATCTGGCGCTGCTGCTGGCGGTGGGGTGTGTCGCGGCCGACCGGTTCTTCGGTTTGACGTCCGGGTGGATAAGGGATGTCGCCACGGCCCAGGCGGTGCAGCGGCGGCTTCAGGCGCTGCAGTTCGACTGGGCGACGGAGAGTGTGCGGGAGGTTCTGGGGCCGGCCGAGGGGACGGCGAGTGAGGCCGCCGAGCGGTGCCTGGGGGTGCTGCGGCGGTTCTGCGAGGACGTGACGGAGCTGGTCCGTGCGGAGACGGCCGACTGGATGGTGGAGTTCCGGACGGGGTCCGCACCCCTGGGCATCCATTCCGCGCTGGCCGGGGGCGCCCGCCACGACACGGGCACGGCCTTGGGCCGCTTCCCCGCCTCCCCGACGAACGGCACCCGCCCCAACATGCCCCGCCAACGCCCCCCGGAGATCCGGTGACATCCCCTCGCCCCCGCCGCCCCCACCCTTCCCGTCCTTGAAGCGGCTCTACCCCTCTCAACCGCCGGACGGGCTGAAATACCCGGACCGGCGCCGAAAGGACCCAACCACCGGCGGTCACTCGCAAAGGCCCATCGCCTGCCGGCACGGCACATGCCCCTTGTCCCGGATCGCCTGCCGGCTCGTCTCCTCGTCGAGGTAGGCGAGGAAGCTGGCGGCGAGGGTCCCGTTGCGTGGGGTGCCGTAGGTGTAGGCGTATTCGACGTCGCGATACGGATAGGTGCTGCCGTTGGTCTCGATCTCGTCGATGTCGGCCTGCTTGCCGTCCAGCGGCACCCTGGCCACGCCGTCCTTCTCGGCGGTCCTGGCGAGGGCGAGCTCGCTGTAGCCGATGGCGCCGCGCGCTGCCGCGACCTTCTTCAGCACGTCGCCGGTGGAGGCGAGTTCACAGCGCACGACGACCGAGGCGTTCTCCCGGCAGTCCAGCGAGGTACTGGGCGCGCTCTCCCACCGCCCGTCCAGCACCCGCTCCTGGAAGATCTGCCGGGTCCCGGAGTTGTCGCCCCGGCTGACGAGGACGACGGGCAGGTCGGCGAGGTCGCGGTACTTCGTCTCCCGCTCCGCCTCGGACATCAGCTGTCCCCAGCGCGTGTACGTCCCCGCGTACAGCTCCCGCACCTGCCGCAGCGACAACCCCGCCGCCGCGAACGCGTTCCCTTCGTTGGCGACCAGCGTGTAGGCCGACAGCGCGATCTTCTTCCCCCGCAGCCCCAGCCGCTCCCCCGACGGCCCGTCCGAGAAGGCGATCACAGAGCGCGCGCTGTCCTTCGACCGGCCTGCCAGCGCGTCGAGTTCGACGACACCGAGCTCGCTGCCGCGCGCCTCGACGGTGATGTCGGCGCCCTGGCACTTGCCCTCGTAGTCCTTCGCGAGCGTCTCGATCACAGGCGCGAACGCGGTGGAGCCGGTCACCGTGAGCCCGCCCCGCTCGCACTCGATCGGGTTGCCGTCGCGGAAGACGACGATGCCGGCGAGCACCAGCACGGACGCCGTGAGCAGGGCGGTGAACACCCGTGCCGGGAGGCTGAAGACGTTCTCCTTCTCGTCCGGGGTGGCGCTGCGGTTGGGGTGCACCTCGCCTTCCCGGATCCCGCCGTACAGCCGTATCTCGCGCCCGACGTCACCGCCGGAGAGCAGCACGAGCAGCTTGAAGTAGTCGCCGCGGTTGAGCGGCACCCGCGGGATACGCAGCCGGTTCCCCTCGTACCCGAAGCCGCGGTCGGCGCTGAAGTGGTCCATGATGTGGTCGATGTCGGTCGGCTGTGTGACCGAGACACCGCGAATGGTGCGGTCGGTGAACACCGCGGTCAGCCCGTGCCGTTCGGGGCTCGTGTAGTCGTCGCGGTCGATGGTCTGCGAGCCGTCGTTCTCGATGCGCAGCAGGACCAGCGTGGCGTCGACCATGCCCGGCGCCTCGTCGAACAGGCCCAGACGCCGGTTCTCCCGGCCCGAGCGCACGTCGTCGCCGATCGCGTTGTCCATCTGGACGCGGTAGCCGATCCGTTTGCGACCCGGCACCCGGCGCTCGTACCAGACCATGACACCGGACGCGACGACGCCGATGACCGCCGTCCCGATGGCCACGACGTTCTCTGCGCTCAGCCACTCCACGTGGGTGCCCCCGCTACTCCCCGGAGTCGGATGGTGGGGTCACCGTACGCGCGCGCAGGGGAACAAACGACCGACTCCTGAGGAAGTTCGCGATTTGTTCAACTACCCCACAGGAAAGGGGTGTTCACCGGAATCACGCCACTGTTCCCGCTACTGCTTCCGGTACGTCAGTTTCTCCCCGCTGCTCGTGTTCACCCGCTCCAGCCTGCCGTCCGGCAGCAGCGTGATCCGGGTGGCGTCGCCCGGCGAGCAGGAGGTGGCGGGCTCGCCGGCCGTCACGGTGGACGGGCCCATCGCCAACGGGCCGTTCCCGACCGGCGCCTGGGTCAGGTCCGCCTCGAACTCGCAGTGGTAGGTGCCGGTTCCGGCGGGACCGTCGGCGACGAGGAAGAGAACCGTGTCGCCCACCTCGCCCTGCCGGATGGTCAGCCGACGGGTGTTCGCACCGCCCGCGTTGTCGATCGAGGCCGTCCAGCTGCCCAGGTATCCGGCCGGGATCACACCGTCCCCCGGCGCCGAGGCGGTCGGGCTCGGAGACGGGGTGGGGCCGGCGGTCGGGTCGTCGCCCCCGGAGCCGGTCGTGTCGGTCGTGACGGTCGGGGAACCGGTCGGATCACCGTCGGCCCCGTCCCCACCGCCGCCGTTCATCAGGCCGTACACCGAACCGCCGGCGGCGAGCGCGACGACCAGCGCGATGAGGACGAGAACCACCGTGGAACGACCGCTGCGGCGGGGCTCCTCGGGAGGAGCGCCGGGGATGTACGGCAGGGGTGCGTCGTACGGCGGGGTGGGCCCGTACGACGGCCCGTGACCGTACGGCGGGTTCGGGCCGTACGAGGGTGTGGCGCCGTACGACGGAGCTGAGCCGTAGGGCGAGTGCGGTCCGGGCTCCGGGTAGCCGTACGCCGGCTGCTGCGGGTGTTGCTGCGGAGAGCCGTAGGCCGGGTGGGCCGGGGTGCCGCCAGGGGCGGCGGCGTCCCCGAAGGCGCCGCCGGGCGGGGCACCCGGCTCCGGCGGCGGCCCGATCCGGGTCGCGGCCGCGGTCGGGAGCTGGTCCGGCGGCGTCGCGCCGGCCGGGGCGTGCTCGGGCGAGGCCGCGGGGGTCGGCTCCCCGGAGCCACCCTCCGCCGGACCCGGCCGCGCAGCCCCTTCCGAGCCTCCGGGCCGCACGGATCCCTCCGCTCCGCCCGGCCCCACCGGATCCTCCGTGTCCAGCAACCGCACCGCATGCCGCCCCAGCTGCGCCACCAGCGCACTCGGCAGCCACGGGTCCCGGGACCGCCCACCGGAGACGGTGTCCTCGGCCCCCGTACGCTCCAGGATCCGGTCCAGCGTCGGCCGGGCACCCGGATCCTTGCGCAGGCAGTCCCGCACCAGCTCGGCGATCCCTTCGGGCACCCCCTCCAGGTCCGGCTCCTCCTGGGCGATGCGGAACATCAGGGCGTGCGCGCCGCTGTCGACGGAGCCGAAGGGCAGCCTGCCGGTCGCGGCGTACGAGAGCACCGAGCCCAGGCAGAACACGTCGCACGCCGGTGTGATCCGGTCGCCGCGCACCTGCTCGGGCGCCATGAACCCCGGCGACCCGACGAGCGCGCCGGTACGGGTGAGCCCGCTCTCGCCGCCCACCGTCTCCAGCGCCCGCGCGATCCCGAAGTCGATGACGCGGGGCCCGTCGATGGTGACCAGCACATTGGACGGTTTCAGATCCCGGTGCACTATCCCCGCGGCATGGATGTCCTTGAGGGCATGCGCCAGCCCGGCCGTCAGGATCCGCACCGAGCGCTCGGGCAGCGCCCCGTGGTCGCGCCCGACGACCCGCTGCAGGCTGGGCCCGGCGACATACCCGGTGGCGACCCAGGGCACCTCGGCCTCGGTGTCCGCGTCCAGCACCGGCGCGGTCCAGAACCCGCCGACCTGCCGCGCGGCCTGCACCTCCTGCCGGAACCGGGCCCGGAACTCCTCCTGGGCGGCCAGTTCCCGCCGTACGAGTTTCACGGCGACGGTACGGCCGCGGTCGGAGCGGGCGAGATACACGTCTCCCATGCCGCCCGCTCCCAGCCGCGCCAGCAGCCGATAAGCCCCGATCCGCTGCGGATCACCCGACCCCAGCTTCTCCATCGCACGCCCCCAACCCCACCCACGCAAGCCCCCGCCTACGCGACGGCCCCACGATAGTGCGGCATACCGGGAGGTGAGCGGGGCGGCGTCTACGGTTCGGTAACAGGAGCGTCGATCCCGTCGAGGACCTTCGACAACCGTTCCAGAACCCGTACGGCCTCGGCGAGCTCCGCGTCCCCGAAGGCGTCGGCCAGCCGGTCCGCGAGGGCGGCGTGTCCGGGGTTGATCCTGGAGATCGCCGCGCGCCCCTCCTCGGTCGGCGCGAGGAGCTTCGCCCGGCGGTGCGCGGGGTTCGGCCGGTACTCGGCGAGCCCCTTGTCCACCAGCAGATCGGCGATGCGCTGCACGCTCTGCCGGGTGATGCCCATGGCGCGGGCGACGCCGGCGACGGGCAGGGGTTCGCCGACCACCGCGCCCAGCACCTGCCACCAGGCCGCCGTCAGCCCGGCCGGCCGGGCCAGTTCCTCCGCCACCGCGAGGAACTGGCCGTTGAGCCGGAAGACACCGAGCGCGCTGCGACTGAGCAGGTCCTGGCGTTCGCGACTCACAGCACGCCGGCCTTCTCGAGTACGGCGTACGCCTCGGCGTCGGAGTCGTGGAACAGGCGGTACCAGGCGTCGACGGCCTCGTCGTCGTACACCTTCAGCAGCCGCAGGATCTCCCGGGCGAAGGCCACGGGTTCGGTCGGGCCGGCGGTGACGAGCCCGCCGTCGGTGACGGCGTCGGCCTCGACGTACCGCTCGCCGCCGCCGTAGCCGGTCGCCGCCAGGTAGAAGGAGATCGCGCTGGTGTGGTCCCGGTCGTCGAGCAGCCCCTCGCGCGCCATCCCGGCCGTCGCCCCGCAGATCGCCGCGACGGGGACACCCGCATCGAGGAACTCCCGCGCCTTGCGGGCGAACGGGGCGAGCTCGTCGCCCGTGTCCCAGAGGTCGGCGCCCGGGAGGATCAGCAGGGCCGCGTCGGACGGCCGTACGTCGTCCAGGGCCAGGTCGGGCTGGACGCGCAGGCCGCCGACGGTCGTGACGGGTTCCCGGGTCGGGCCGACGGTACGGATCCCGTATCCGGCGCGGGCGAGCTGCGCGGTGGCGTGACCCGGCTCCCAGTCGGCCAGGGTGTTGTAGACGGCGAGGTATACGGGCTTGCTCATGGCTCCTCCTGGAGACCTCGAAGATGACAATATCCTGTCACTTGGACAGCTTACTGTCAATGTCTGTGAGGGGGCACGGGCCGCACGGGCGTCGACAACCTGTCGCGGAAACCCACCGACCACAGACAGGACGCCGATATCGCGCCCGAAGCGCCCACCCGTACGCTCGGGCGCATGACCCCTCAGCCAAATCCCGAGGTCGGCGCCGCCGTGAAGGCCGCGGACCGCGCGCATGTCTTTCACTCCTGGTCCGCTCAGGAACTCATCGACCCGCTCGCCGTCGCCGGTGCGGAGGGGTCGTACTTCTGGGACTACGACGGCAATCGCTACCTCGACTTCACCAGCGGGCTCGTCTACACGAACATCGGCTACCAGCACCCGAAGGTCGTCGCCGCGATACAGGAGCAGGCCGCACACCTGACCACCTTCGCGCCCGCCTTCGCCGTCGAGGCCCGGTCCGAGGCGGCGCGGCTCATCGCCGAGCGAACGCCGGGCGACCTGGACAAGATCTTCTTCACCAACGGCGGCGCGGACGCCGTGGAGCACGCCGTACGGATGGCCCGGCTGCACACCGGGCGGCCGAAGGTGATGTCGGCGTACCGGTCGTACCACGGCGGTACGCAGCAGGCCGTGAACATCACCGGCGACCCGCGCCGCTGGGCCTCCGACAGCGCCGCGGCCGGTGTCGTGCGCTTCTGGGCGCCCTTCCTCTACCGCTCCCGCTTCTACGCCGAGACCGAGGAGCAGGAGTGCGCTCGGGCGCTGGAGCACCTGGAGACGACGATCGCCTTCGAGGGCCCGTCGACCGTCGCCGCGATCATCCTGGAGACGGTTCCCGGTACGGCCGGGATCATGATTCCGCCGGCCGGCTACCTGGCGGGCGTCCGCGAGATCTGCGACAAGTACGGGATCGTCTTCATCCTGGACGAGGTCATGGCCGGGTTCGGGCGGACCGGTGAGTGGTTCGCGGCGGACCTGTTCGACGTCACCCCCGACCTGATGACCTTCGCCAAGGGCGTGAACTCCGGGTACGTCCCGCTGGGCGGCGTTGCCATCTCCGGGGCCATCGCGGAGACCTTCGCGAAGCGTCCGTACCCCGGCGGTCTGACCTACTCCGGGCACCCGCTGGCCTGCGCGGCCGCCGTCGCGACGATCAACGTCATGGCCGAGGAGGGTGTCGTCGAGAACGCCGCCCGACTGGGCTCCGAGGTGGTCGGACCCGCGCTGCGCGAGCTGGCCGAACGTCATCCTTCCGTAGGCGAGGTCCGCGGCGTCGGCATGTTCTGGGCAATCGAGCTGGTCAAGAACCGCGAGACCCGCGAGCCCCTGGTGCCCTACAACGCGGCGGGCGAGGCCAACGCCCCCATGGCAGCGTTCGGCTCCGCCGCGAAGGCCGGGGGCATCTGGCCGTTCGTGAACATGAACCGCACCCACGTCGTGCCGCCGTGCAACGTGACCGAGGCGGAACTGAAGGAGGGGCTGGCCGCGCTGGACGCTGCGCTGGCTGTGGCGGACGGGTACGTGCAGTAGGCGTCCGGGGGGTTTGCTCACCCTCCCATCCGCCCACCCCCCTCGGTCGGCCAGGAGGCCGGTATTCCAGCCCGTCCGGCGTTTGAGGACGAGTCCGTTCAGGCCGACAGCGGGGGTCTGGGGGCGCAGCCCCCAGGGACGGGACGGGCAGGGGCGGCGGGGGCGAAAAGTCGGCGCCGTCACGGGAATCCCACCCGGAAGCCGAACGCGTAAGGTGGCGTGCTCGTAGACATACATGCGCACGCCACCTCATCGCGACGACGGGAGACGCCCTCACCATGCCCGGCACCGGCACCGGCGGCAACGGCTCCGTGACCCGCAGCACCCTGCGGCAGCAGATCGCGGACGCTCTGCGCGACGAGGTACTGTCCGGGCGGCTGCAGGCAGGCCGGGAGTTCACGGTCAAGGAGATCGCCGACCAGTACGGCGTCTCCGCCACCCCGGTCCGCGAGGCACTCGTCGATCTCTCCGCGCAGGGCCTCCTGGAGGCCGACCAGCACCGCGGCTTCCGCGTACACGAGTACTCCGTAGCGGACTACCGCGGCATCATCGAGGCCCGCGGCCTGGTCACCGACGGCATGTTCCAGGTCCTGGCCACCGACCGGGCAGGCCACCGCGACCCCGACGACCCGCGCGTCCTCGCCGCCGCCGTCGGGGTACGCCGCCGCGCCGAAGAGGCGCAGCGCGCCGCCACCGCCGGCGACCTCACCGTCCTCATCGGCTACGACCTGCGTTTCTGGCGTGAACTCGGCGCCCTCTTCGGCAACCCGTACCTCTCCGACTTCCTGCACCGGCTGCGCGTGCAGTCCTGGGTCTGCGCGGTCCAGCATCTGCGCCGCATCGACGATCTGCGCGGCCACCTGTGGTCCCGGCACACCGAACTGGTCGACGCCCTGATGCGCCGCGACCTGCCCACGGCCCAATCGATCATCGCCGACCACGACGCGAACGCCCTCGCCCTGATCGAGCGACTGGCGGCCGGATGACGCACGAGCGGGAGCTGTCGAAGGCTCCCGACGTGCCGGAGACCCCTGATCCGCAGAACCTGCGGAACCTGCAGAGCCCTCAGGACCCCCAGCACCCCCAGGGCCTCGCTGACCCCCCAGCCCTCTCCATAGTCATCCCCGCCTACAACGAGCAGGCCCGCCTCCCGCGCACCCTCGACGCCATCACCGCCCACCTCACCGACCTCGGCAGCACCGACCCCCGCTGGGCTGGCTGGGAGATCGTCGTCGCCGACGACGGTTCCGGCGACACCACCCGCGATCTCGTCACCGCCCGACAGGACCCCCGTATCCGCCTTCGTCGCGGACGGGACCTGGACGTCGTACGTCCGCGAGGGCGAGTCGCTCGTGCCGGTGCCGCTGCCCGATCCCGGCGACGCGGAGGCGCTGCACCGGCAGACCGAGGCCGGCCTCGCAGCCGAACGACGGTGCGCTGCGTGAGACCGTGGAGAAGCTGGTGGGCGGTCCGGGGAGGTGGGTGGACGGAGTGTGGGTATGGGACCTGAACGAGCGGGGACTTGCATGAGCGGGGACTTGCAGGGGAAGCCCCGTAACCGCCCTTGAAGAGCCCCACGAAGACCGGCATGAGGGGGTCCGCCCCGGACCCGCACCGATTACCCTTCCCTGACCACCGTGCTACCCACTGTGCTACGTGTTTGCCACGCCGTGTGACCGCTGTGTGAGGAGCCCTCTTTTGGCCTGTGACCTGTGGCTGGTACCGCTCGTCGACGTGTTGTGCCACACCCCCGACAACCCGTTCGCCGAAGAACTCGCGCAATACAACAAGGTGCTGGCCGAGGCCGGGTTGCCGCCGGTGCCGGTGTACCAGTACATGCCGGGCCTGTCCGGCGACGTCGCCCCGGTCGCCGGCTTCGACTACGACGCCCTGCACTTCCTGCGCCGCGCGTATCTGCTCCAGGTCTGCGGCCTCCCGGTGACCCCGGTCGACGACCTGGGCGGCGACTACGAACAGCTCCTGGAGATGTTCGAGACGACGGCCCAGCAGTCACACCTGGTCTGGCACTACGACCACGCGGGCGCCTACGTCCCCGTGGACTTCCCGAACCCGCTCGCCAACGACGAGCTCCTGGCGGGCGGCGGCCCCCTGGGCTCCGCCCAGGCACTGCTGCGCGAGCTGGAGTTCGTGGCCCAGGTCATCGGCATCGACCCGGCCAACCCCCCGGCGCCGCCCCAACCCCCGCTCTCCCCCACGTCCTTGGAGGAGCCGGCGGTCCCCGCCCCCTACGACCCGAGCCCCTTCGCCCGCGAACGGCACGTGTGGCTGGGACTGCACGCGGCGGCGACGCGGAGCCTGGCGCAGGGGTCGATGATCGTCTTCAGCTGACCATCAACTGGCCTTCAGCTGGGCGAGCCCCTTCTGGACGTCCTCGGCGTTCATCACCGGCGTGTACTCCACCTTGGCGCCCAGCTCGAAGAACAGCGGTTCGGCGATCACCGGCATCTGGGAGGGTTCCTTCAGGTCGAAGAAGAGGAACATCGTGCGCAGCCCGTGCTCGGTGGTGAAGTAGGCGGCCTCCGGCTTGACCTTCTCCATCAACTCCTGGATCACCTGGGGGAGCTTGCCGGCGCGGATCGCCTCGTTCCCCTTCTCCGTGTCCATATTCGCCTTGAGCAGCACGCGCATGACACACCTTCGTTCCGGTCGTGGCTGAGCCGTACGACGTCACGCTATGGGCACCCTGCACGTTCCGCCCGTTCACTGCTCCATCAGGAGAAAGAGGGGCGCCCGGCGGGCGCCCCTCTTCGACTCACAGGAACGAGCTGATCTCGATCGTCTCGTCCCGGCCCGGCCCCACGCCGATCGCGGAGATCGGGGCGCCGGACATCTCCTCCAGTGCCTTGACGTAGGCCTGGGCGTTCTTCGGGAGGTCGGAGAACGACTTGGCCTTCGAGATGTCCTCGGACCAGCCGGGCAGCATCTCGTAGACCGGCTTGGCGTGGTGGAAGTCGGTCTGGGAGTACGGGAGCTCCTCGACGCGCTTGCCGTCGATCTCGTACGCCACGCAGACCGGGATCTGCTCCCAGCCGGTCAGGACGTCCAGCTTGGTGAGGAAGAAGTCGGTCAGACCGTTCACGCGGGTCGCGTACCGGGCGATGACCGCGTCGAACCAGCCGCAGCGGCGGTCACGGCCGGTCGTCACGCCCCGCTCGCCGCCGATGCGGCGCAGTGCCTCGCCGTCCTCGTCGAAGAGCTCGGTCGGGAAGGGACCGGAGCCGACGCGCGTCGTGTACGCCTTGAGGATGCCGATGACCCGGCTGATCTTGGTGGGGCCCACGCCGGCGCCCGTGCACGCACCACCGGCGGTGGGGTTGGAGGACGTGACGAAGGGATAGGTCCCGTGGTCGATGTCGAGCAGCGTGCCCTGGCCGCCCTCGAAGAGGACCACCTTGTCCTGCTCCAAGGCCTGGTTGAGGACGAGGACCGTGTCGGCGACGTACGGCGCGAGCTTGTCGGCGTAGCCCAGCAGCTCCTCGACCACCTGGTCGACGGCGATCGCGCGCCGGTTGTAGAGCTTGGTGAGGACCTGGTTCTTGACGTCGAGGGCCGCCTCGACCTTCTGGGTCAGGATCGACTCGTCGTAGAGGTCCTGGACCCGGATGCCCACGCGGTTGATCTTGTCCGCGTAGGTCGGGCCGATGCCGCGGCCGGTCGTCCCGATCTTCCGCTTCCCGAGGAAGCGTTCCGTCACCTTGTCCACCGTCACGTTGTACGGCGTGATGATGTGAGCGTTACCGCTGATCAGGAGCTTCGACGTGTCGACGCCGCGCTCGTTCAGCCCGTTCAGCTCGGAGAACAGGACCGACGGGTCGACGACGACGCCGTTTCCGATGACCGGGGTGCACCCCGGGGACAGGATTCCGGAAGGGAGCAGGTGAAGGGCGTACTTCTGATCGCCCACGACTACCGTGTGGCCGGCGTTGTTGCCGCCCTGGTAGCGCACCACATAGTCGACGGAGCCGCCTAGCAGGTCCGTCGCCTTTCCCTTGCCTTCGTCACCCCACTGAGCACCGAGCAGCACAAGTGCGGGCACGCGCGTACACCCCTTCCGGGCGGGGCATGTCCAAGGTCAGGGGTGTACGCGGAGGTCTTCCACCGTGTACACCTCGACCGGACGCGACCGTCGTTGGCCGCGAACCGTCGGACCGGATGCCCCGGAATAGACGAAGCCCCTGGCGCAATAGCGCAAGGGGCTCTTGCACAAAGATGCTACCCGAGGAAGCGAGGCATGGCCGAGGTGGCGACTTTCGCGACGTCCGATCAGCTGCTGGTGGTGATCGATCCGGTTGCTCGGAGGACGGACGGGGAGTCCGTCAGGATCGCGAAAGACGTGCTCAGCGCGGGTGCGGCGACGAAGGTCTGCCTGCCGGACGATCACGACGAGTTCGCCAGGGCGCTGACCCGACGGGGGTCGCGGCGGCCCGTGGTCGTGGGCGACGACCGGGCGCTGATGCGTGCGGTGACGGTGCTGCATCGGCAGCGGGAGCTGGCCGAATGTGTGCTGTCGGTGGTGCCGGTCGGCGGTGTCCTGGCCCTGGCCGGATCCCTCGGGGTGCCCATGGGGGCGGTGGCGGCGGCCCGGGCGGTGCTGGACGGGGCGGAGCGGCGGCTGGACCTGCTCGTGGACGACAGCGACGGGGTGGTGCTGGGCGCGCTGCGGATCCCGCCGATACGGGACCCCGCCGCGCCGGCCGGGGCCACCGCGGTGGGGTCGATGGCGGGGCGGCCCTGGCTGCGGACGTGTCAGTCGCTCGTACGGACCCTGGTACCGGCACGCGGCACCGCCCCTGCCGCGTCCGGGCCGTCGCGGCTGCGGGTCGAGGTCGACGGGACGACGCTGGTGGACCTCGACCAGCCGGTCGAGGCGGTGTCGGTGGTGCCGGGGCTCGCCGGGGTGGCCGAGGTGGAGGTGCGCCCCGCTTCGGTCGGCGCGGAGGCCTCACCGCTGCGCGCCGAGGGCCGCACGGTGACCGTCTCGGGCGCCCACTTCCGCTACCGGGCCGACACGGCGGTCTCCGGGCCGGTACGCAGACGGACGTGGACCGTGGGCGAGGGCGGGCTGCGGCTGATGCTGCCGGGGCGGTGAGCCGGCCGGCGGGCATGCGGGGTGCGGACGCGGTCGCCGAGGGTGCGAAGAGCCGGGCGGGTCAGCCCTGGCCGAAGGCCTTCTCGCGGTGGGCCCGCCAGCGCTCCATCATCGCCGCGACCTCGGTCTCCACGAACTCGAAGAACGCGAGCGTCTCAGCCAGCCGGCGGCCGGCCGGGGTGTCGGCGCCGAGGCTGGTGACGCCCTCGCGCAGGGCCACCTCCCACCGCTTGAGCACGGCCTCGCGGTTGGTCAGGGCCTCGTACCACTGGTCGCCGTGCACCCGGTAGCGCTCGCGGCGCGAGCCGGGCTCCCGCTCGCGCGTCACCATGTGCGTCTGGGACAGGTAGCGCACCGCACCGGAGACCGCGGCGGGGCTGATGCGGAGCTGTTCGCTCAGTTCGGCGGAGGTCAGCAAGCCTTTGTCGGAGGAGAGCAGCGCGGCGAAGACGCGGGCGGCCATGCGCTGCATCCCGGCCTCGACGAGCTGCGCCGCGAAGGACTCCACGAACTTCGACACGGTCTCCGCGTCCCGGTCTGCCCCTGCGCCGACTGATTCCGTCATGCACCCATCCTATCGAGGGTTTCTACGCTTCCTTAACTTCACAAATTTCTGAAAGAAGCGTACGTTCTGAAGCATGACGAAGGCAATCACCGTCTCCGGACTGCACAAGTCGTTCGGCAGGACGCATGCGCTCGACGGCCTCGACCTGGACGTCGAGACCGGCGAGGTCCACGGCTTCCTCGGCCCCAACGGCGCCGGCAAGTCGACCACCATCCGCGTCCTGCTCGGCCTGCTGCGCGCCGACTCGGGCGGTGCGCAGGTACTGGGCCGCGACCCCTGGACGGACGCGGTGGAGGTGCACAGCCGGATCGCGTACGTGCCGGGTGATGTGACGCTGTGGCGGAACCTGTCCGGCGGTGAGGTCATCGACCTGTACGGCCGGCTGCGCGGGGGCCTCGACAAGCAGCGCCGGGCCCAGTTGATCGAGCGGTTCGAGCTGGACCCGACGAAGAAGGGCCGCACGTACTCCAAGGGCAACCGCCAGAAGGTCGCCCTCGTCGCCGCGTTCGCCTCCGACGTCGACCTGCTGATCCTCGACGAGCCGACGTCCGGCCTGGACCCGCTGATGGAGGAGGTCTTCCAGCGCTGCGTCGAGGAGGAGCGCGAGCGCGGCCGTACGATCCTGCTCTCCTCGCACATCCTCAGCGAGGTCGAGGAACTCTGCGACCGGGTCAGCATCATCCGCAAGGGCCGTACCGTCGAGAGCGGCTCCCTCGCCGACCTGCGCCATCTGACGCGGACCAGCGTCACGGCCGAACTGGCCGGCCCGCCCAACGGGTTGGCGCACCTGCCGGGCGTCCACGACCTCGCCATTCAGTCAATTGAGAGGGGTCAGGGCCACCGCGTGCGCCTCCAGGTCGACACCGACAAGCTCGACGCCGTCCTCAGGTCGCTCAGCGAGTCCGGCGTACGGTCACTGACCTCGACGCCGCCGACGCTGGAGGAACTGTTCCTGCGCCACTACCAGGCCGACGTGAGCGAGGTGGCCCGATGACCACGGCGACCACGACGACCGGGGACCTCGCCGTACGGACCGGCGGCGGCACCCGCCAACTCGCCGGTACGGGCACGCTGTTGCGCTTCGCCCTGCGCCGCGACCGGGTGATGATCCCGGTCTGGGTGGCGGTGAACGCGCTGATGATCCTCTCCATGCCGAACACCCTGGAGAACCTGTACGCCACCCCGGCCGACCGGGCCGACCTGGTGCAGGACACCGCGGCCAACGCCTCCTTCCGCGCCCTGATCGGCCCGGTCTTCGGCGACTCGATCGGCGCCCTGACGGCCTGGCGGGTCGGCGTGTACGCGGGCGCCCTCGCGGCCGTACTGAGCATGCTCCTCGTCGTACGGCACACCCGGGACGAGGAGGAGAGCGGCCGCCAGGAGCTGGTGGCGTCCGGGATGGTGGGCCGGCGGGCCTCCCTGACGGCGGCGCTGCTGACAGCGGCGGTCGCGAACGCCGTACTGGCCGTGCTGGTGACCGCCGGCCTAGCGGGCCACGGCGCGTCCGGCGCGCCGGCGTTCGGGCTCGGTCTCGCCGGGGTCGGCATGGTCTTCGCCACGCTCGCGGCGATCGTCGCCCAGTTCACGGAGAGCGCCCGGCTGGCGCGGGGGCTGACGGCGGGGCTGGTGGGCGCCGCGTTCGTGCTGCGCGCGGCGGGCGATTCGGCGTCGGACGACGGGTCGTCGGCGCTGACGTGGGTGTCACCGCTGGGCTGGCTGGAGAACCTGCGACCGTTCGCGAACGAGCGCTGGTGGGTCCTGCTGCTGTTCGCGGGGGCGGCTGTCGTCCAGGGGGCGGTGGCGTACGAACTCGCCGGGCGCCGGGACGTCGGCATGAGCTTCCTGCCCGCCCGGCCCGGGCCAGCCGACGGCCGCCTCGGCACGGCGGGCGCGCTCGCCTGGCGGCTCCAGCGCGGCGGCGTGCTCGGCTGGAGCATCGGCTTCTTCCTCGCCGGAGTCATCTACGGCGGGCTCACCGACGGGGTGGCCGACCTGGTCGGCGACAACGAGAACGCGCGCGAGATCTTCCAGCGGATGGGAGGCCAGTCCGGCATCACCGACGCCTTCCTCGCCTCGATGGTCGGCATGCTCGGCCTGATCGCCGCCCTGTACGTGGTGGCATCCGTCCTGCGGCTGCACGGCGAGGAGACGTCGATGCGGGCGGAGCCGATCCTGGCGAACGCCGTGGGCCGCCTGCGCTGGGCGGCCGGCCACCTCGTGATCGCCTTCGCCGGCTCGGCCCTGATCATGCTCCTGGCCGGCCTCGGCTTCGCCGTCGGCTACGGCAGACAGCTCGGCCCGATCCTGGGCGCCTGCCTCGTCCAACTCCCCGCGGTCTGGGTCGTCGGCGGCCTGGCGGTCCTCCTGTACGGCCTGCTCCCGCGCGCGGCGATGGCGGCGTGGGGAGTGGCCGGCGCGATCCTGCTGATCGGCTGGGTGGGCCCAGCGCTCGATGTTCCGCAGGCGGTCCTGGACCTGTCCCCGTTCGGATACCTGCCGAAGCTGCCTGGTGGGGGGATGGAGTGGGGGCCGGTGCTGGTCCTCACCGGTCTCGCGGTGGCGCTGGTGGCCGGGGGGCTGGCGGGGTTGCGGCGGCGGGACATGACGACGTGACGGGTCGGATCAGTCGACGTACTGCTTGAGCTTCTCGGTGTCGAGGTCGATACCGAGGGGCTCGGGCAGGGCGAGCGTGTCTCCGAAAGGTACTGTGCGACAGTTGCCGTACCCGACCTCAGGCACCGGATCGCTGTAGAGGTTGGCTCTGCACGCGTCTCGGTCGATCAGCAGGTAGAACGGGATACCTGCGGCGCCGTATGCAATTGGTTTCTCCTTGCGATCGCGCTTGTCGGTGTCGGAGTCGAACGACGTGACCTCGACCACCAGCAGCACGCCGCTCGGGTCGGCCCACTCGCCATGTCCGGCGAAATAGTCCTCGGGCACTACGACCGCGTCAGGGATGGCCCGGCCCTCGCGATACTTCTCCACCCTCAGACCCTGTCCCTGGTACCCATCCAGATCGGGCCTCGCACGCATACAGCGCTCGTTCAACCACACGACAACGCTGTTGTGGTCACCATCGGCCACCTTCTTGACCCCGATCCGTCCGTTGATGAACTCCAACCTGACGGCGTCGTCGGTCTCCTTGGCCGCGAACGCGGCGATCCTCTCAAACTCTTCCACCGACATCTGGGGCGACTGCAACGCGCGCTCTGCCATGACCGTCTTGGTGCCTCCCTTCGTAGGCAGGCACCACCTTGACGAGCCGCCGACGACCTGCGATCGGGATTCGCTCAGTGGTCAGGCGAACGAGTGATCAACCCACCTCGACGCTCAGCCCCTCCAACCCCCGAATCACAAAGTTCGGCTTCCGCTCCGGCTCCGCCGCAAGCCGCAGGGTCGGTGCCTGCTCCAGCAGGGCCGTCATCGACGCCGCCAGTTCGATGCGGGCCAGCGGTGCGCCGATGCAGTAGTGGATGCCCGCGCTGAAGGAGATGTGCGGGTTGTCCTTGCGGGTGAGGTCCAGCGCGGCCGGGTTCTCGAAGACCGTCGCGTCGTGGTTGGCGGAGCCGAACAGCATGGCGATCTCCGCGCCGCGTGGGATCGTCGTGCCGTCGATCTCGATCTCGTCCAGGACCCAGCGTTCGAAGAGCTGCAGCGGGGTGTCGTAGCGCATCAGCTCCTCGATCGCCGACGGGATGAGGGAGTGGTCGGCGCGCAGGGCCGCCAGCTGGTCGGGGTTGCGGAACAGGGCCCACCAGCCGTTGACCGTGGAGTTCACCGTGGCCTCGTGGCCGGCGTTCAGCAGGAGGACCGCTGTCGAGATCATCTCCTGCTCGGTGAGGCGGTCGCCCTCGTCGTACGCAGCGATCAGACCCGAGATCAGGTCGTCGCCGGGCTTCTTGCGGCGGGCCGCGATCAGCTCCAGGAGGTAGTCAGAGAACTCGACCGACGCCCGTACCGCCTTGGTCGCCGTCTCCTCGGACGGGTTCAGCTCGTACATCCCGCAGATGTCCGCCGACCAGGGCCGCAGCTGCGCCCGGTCCGACTCGGGAATCCCCAGCATCTCGGCGATCACCGCGACCGGCAGGGGCTCCGCGACGTCCGTCAGCAGATCACCGCCACCCGCGTCGACCAGCCCCGACACCAGCTCGCCCGCCAGTCCCCGCACATACGGCTTCAGCTGCTCCACCGTGCGCGGCGTGAACGCCTTCGACACCAGCCGGCGGATCCGGGTGTGGTCCGGCGGCTCCAGATCGAGCATCCCGTGGTCGTTCAGGACGTGGAACGGCTCGTGCTCCGGCGGCGGCGCCGTCCGCCCGAAGTCCTCGTGCGTGAAACGGTGCTGGTAAGTCCGCCCGAGGCGACGGTCGCGGAGCAACGCCGAGACGTCCGCGTGGTGCGGGACCAGCCACTGGTTCGTGGGCTCGAACCAGTGCACCCGGCCCCGGGCCCGCAGCTCTGCGTAGGCGGGGTACGGGTCGGCGAGGAACGCCGGGTCCCACGGGTCGAACGCGAGGGCGGAAGGAGCTGCCATGCCCGGACGTTAGCCCCACCTCCCCCTCCCTGACCAGGGGTGTCCGCTCAGCCCGGCGTGACCAGCCGCGCCTCGTACGCGAACACCGCGGCCTGCGTACGGTCCCGCAGGCCCAGCTTCACCAGGATCCGGCTTACGTGGGTCTTGATCGTCGACTCGGCTACCACCAGCCGCTCGGCTATCTCCGAGTTCGACAGGCCCTGCGCGATCAGCACCAGCACCTCCGTCTCCCGCTCGGTCAGGTCCCCGTACGCCGCGTGCGCGGACGACATCAGACGCGGGGAGTCGGACAGCTTGGAGAACTCCGTGATCAGCCGCCGGGTGATGGAGGGAGCGAGCAGGGCCTCGCCGGCCGCCACCACCCGCACTCCGTCAGCGAGTTGGCGTGCCGAGGCGTCCTTCAGCAGGAAGCCCGAGGCTCCCGCGCGCAGTGCCTGGTACACGTACTCGTCGAGGTCGAAGGTGGTCAGCACCAGCACCTTCGCCGCGCCGTCGGCCGCGACGATCTCCCGGGTCGCCTCTATGCCGTTCAGCTCCGGCATCCGGATGTCCATCAGCACGACGTCCGGGGTGAGTTCGCGGACCCGGTCCACCGCTTCCCGTCCGTTGACCGCCTCGCCGACGACCTCGATGTCCGGCATCGCGTTCAGCAGGACCGAGAAGCCCTCGCGCACCATCATCTGGTCGTCCGCGATCAGCACGCGGATGGTCATGAGCCGTCCTCTGTCGTCATGGCGACCGGCAGGAACACGGCCACCTCGTAGCCGCCGTCCTCCATCCGGTCCGCCGTCATCTCACCGTTCAGCATGGTGACGCGTTCCCGCATCCCGGTGATGCCGTGCCCGGCTCCCGGCGAGGGCTTCACGAGGGCCGGCGCGGGCGGCGGCCCGTTGACTATGCGCAGGCCGAGACCACCGAGAACGTACCCGACCTCCACCCGGGCGCCGGCGCCGGGCGCGTGCCGCAGGCTGTTGCTCAGTGCCTCCTGCACGATCCGGTACGCCGACAGCTCCACACCGGGCGGCAGCTCGCGGACCGCGCCGATCACCGTCTTCTCCACGCTCAGACCCGCGTCCCGCACGTTGGCCAGCAGCGCGTCCAGGTCGGCGAGGGTGGGCTGCGGGGCGTCCGGGGCCTCGTAGTCCTCGGCGCGGACGACGCCCAGGACTCGGCGCAGTTCGGTGAGGGCCGCCACCGCGTTCTCCCGGATGGTGGCGAAGGCCCGCTCCAGCTCCGGCGGCGGGTTCTCCACCCGGTAGGGGGCGGCCTCGGCCTGGATGGCGACGACCGACATGTGGTGGGCCACCACGTCGTGCAGCTCCCGGGCGATGTTCGTACGCTCCTCCAGCAGGGTGCGCCTTGAGCGCTCCTGAGCGGTCACGGTCTGCTGGGCGGTGACCTCCTGCCTGGCCTCCTTGCGGGTGTGCCAGACGGCGACGACGAGCAGCATCAGTGCGGAGAGGATGAGCATGGGGCCGGAGTTCGTGCCGTAGTAGCCCGGGCCGAACAGCAGGTCCGCCACGAAGGCGTAGGCCGCGGTGACAGCCCACATGTAGGCGGCCGTGCGTGGTCTGGTGCGTATGGCCACGACCGTCAGCACGGTCAGGTGGCAGATGAAGGTCGCGGGCAGCCATGGCCAGCCGTCCCACGAGCTGCCGAAGACGTGACTGACCGGGGTGGCCGCCATCGACAGCCAGAACGCTCCGACCGGCCGGACCATGGTCAGGAGGATCGGGATCAGGGCGAGCGGGCCGAGCAGCAGCGCGCCCTTGTCGTTGTCGGCGGCGGACATCAGGAGCGTGAGCAGGCCGATCGTGGCGATCACGGCGTGCGGTGTCCAGGCCGCGTACTCCCGCATGCGGCCGGGCAGCCGCCGGGTCACGGGGCCGTCGACCCTCATCCGGGCCAGCGGGCGGTAGGCGAAGGCGTCGTGGAACAGATCCTGGCGCAGCCCCTGCAGGGCGTTCGCGGCCAGCCGGTACTCGGGGCTGCGCGTCTTGGCCCCGTCTCCGGGTGGCGGGGTCGGCATCTGAGTCGTCTCGGTCACGTACAGAACGGTAGGCGCAGGGCCCTGTCGCGGTCGTCCCCAGTGAGAGGGGTTCCTGCAGGTCCATCTCAGGTACTACGGGTATCGCTGCTGGTCGAGGCCAGGTGCGGGTGGCTGGTGGGCCACGGCCCCGCTCAGTATCCGGAGGGCCGCACCAGCCCCGATTCGTACGCGAACACCGCCGCCTGCGTACGGTCGCGCAGGCCCAGCTTCACCAGGATGCGGCCCACATGGGTCTTCACGGTCTGCTCGGCCACGACGAGGCGCTCGGCGATCTCCGCGTTCGACAGCCCCTGCGCGATCAGCGCGAGGACCTCCGTCTCGCGTTCGGTCAGGTCGCCGACCCGTTCCTTGAGCGGGGCCCGGGGCCGCTTGACCAGGCGGGAGAACTCGACGATCAGCCGCCGGGTGATGCCGGGCGCCAGCAGGGCGTCGCCGGCCGCCACCACCCGGACCGCCTCGGCCAGCTGGTCGGCGGAGGCGTCCTTGAGGAGGAAGCCCGACGCACCCGCGTGCAGCGCCTCGTACACGTACTCGTCGAGGTCGAAGGTGGTCAGCACCAGCACCTTGATCTGCGGTGTCGCGGCGGTGATGCGGCGGGTGGCCTCGATGCCGCCGAGTTCGGGCATGCGGATGTCCATCAGCACGACGTCCGGGAGAAGGTCGGCCACCTTCGTGACCGCGTCCAGGCCGTCGACCGCCTGGCCGATCACGTCGATGTCGGGCTTGGTGTTGAGCAGCACGGTGAAACCCTGCCGGACCATCTGCTGGTCGTCGGCGATGAGTACGCGGATGGGGCTGCTCGTCATGCGGTGCCGTCCTTGTCCGGGGCAGGGGCGTGGGCGTGATGGGGATCCTGGGGAACGTAGCCGAGGCCCTCGATGCGCGGGTATGCGGGAAGATACGCGCTCACCAGGTAGCCGCCGTCCGGCGACGGGTGCGCCGACAGGGCACCGCCGAGCATCGCGGCCCGCTCCCGCATGCCGAGCAGGCCGTGCCCCGCGCCCGGCGACGGCGGCGCGGGGCGCTCCGGCCGCGAGTTGGCGACCCACACGGTCAGGCCGCTGCGCTCGTGCACGACTTCGACGCGGGCGGTCGCGCCGGGGGCATGCCGCAGTACGTTGCTCAGCGCCTCCTGCACGATCCGGTAGGCCGACAGCTCCAGGCCGGGCTGCAGCGGGCGGCGCTCGCCGGTGACGTCGAGGGTCACGGTCAGGCCGGCGGCCCGGGTGTTCTCCACGAGGGCGTCGAGCCGGTCGAGGGTGGGTTGGGGGGCGTGCGGGGCAGTGGCCGATCCGGTGCCTGTGCCGGCCGCTGCCAGGTTGTCCGGGGCGTCGGGGTGTTCCGAGCGCAGGACGCCCAGGACGCGGCGGAGTTCGGTGAGCGCCTCCAGTGCGTTCTGCCGGATGCCGTCGAGGTTCTCCCTCAGTTCGTCGGACGGGTTCTCGACGAGGTGGGGGGCGACCTGGGCCTGGATGGAGATGACCGACATGTGGTGGGCGACCACGTCGTGCAACTCGCGGGCGATACGGCTGCGCTCCTCCAGCAGGGTGCGGTGGGCTCGTTCCTCCGCGGTGAGCGTTTCCTGCTCGACGAGTTGGGTGCGGGCCTCTTTGCGGCCGCGCAGGGCGGTGCCGACGACGACTGCGATGGCGAAGACGGTGACCGCCGCGGCGCCGGTGCCGGCGTACTTCGTGCCGCCGAACTGGCCCTGGAGGACGAAGGTGGCCAGGCCTGACACCGCGAGAGCCGCGACGGCCTTGCGGGTGGGGACGCGCAGGGCCAGGAGCAGGAGGACGCCGGCGTGGGCGATGACTTCGGGCGTGGTCCAGGGCCAGTTGGGGGCGGGGGGTGGGTGTCCCGCGATGTGAGGGCGGGCGATGAGGGCGGTGATGAAGGTGGCCGTCAGGCTCAGTGCCCATGCCTGGCCGGGGCGCCACAGGGCCAGGCACAGGGTGATGCCTTGGGCGAAGCCGGCGATCAGGCCGTCGGCCGTGCTCAGGTCGTAGACGGCGCTGAGGTCGTTGCCGCCGGCGAGGGAGACGCCGAGGGCGATCCAGGTGGTGAGGAGGATGGTCAGCCAGCGGAGCCACGTTCTCCCGAAGGGTTTGCGGAGGTTGGTGGGGAGGCTGCGTTTCTTGCGTGCGGGTGCCGGTGCGGGTGTGTGGGTGGGCACGCGGTCTTCGGCCGCGTTTGTTTTCCCACCTGCACCGCCCGTGCGGGCATCGTCGTCGGGTGCGGGTGGCACGTGCGAGGCGTGCTCATGCGAGGCCTGCCCGCCCTCAGCCCCTGCCCCCGCAGCCGGCCCCCGCGAACCCCGCTCCCCCTCGGCAGCCGTCGGCCTCTCCTCCTCGCCATTCACGGGGTCAACACTAGGCATGGCGCTTGGCCTTCGTTTTCCCGCTCTGTCGGGTGGTGTTGGAGCGGATCACCCTGGATGTGCGGCCCTTGGCGCGGCGCGGGCCTTGTTCGTAAAGGCGGAACGTCGTCCAGCAGGCCGTCAGGGCCAGGGTGAACACCGGGAGCCATGCCAGCCGGGCCGCCACCCACGTGAGGTTGTCGGGGAGTGTGTGCAGGCCCGGGAGGTGGCCTGCCAGGAGGCCCGTGGCTGTGGTGGCCATCAGGGCCGTCTGGTGCCACAGGAAGATCGTCATCGCGGAGAGGTTGAGCAGGGCCACCGCCGCCCAGGCCAGGGGGCGGCGCATCGTGCGGCGCAGTGGCTCGCGCAGGAGCAGGGCCAGGCCGCACTGGGCCAGGCCGAAGGTGACTGCGGCCAGGGTCGGCGGGTTGAGGTTGGAGATGCCGGCGCCGGGGACGCCGACCATGGACGCCGGGTAGCCCGCCCAGGCGACCAGCGCCGCCGTCGCCGCCGCGCCGCCCGTCAGCAGGATCCAGCCCGCGCGGCGGCGCTCCAGCTCACCCTGGGTCCACGCCGCGCCCAAGCTGAACGGCACCAGCCAGCCGGCCGCCACGTTCACCCAGCCGAGCCACGCGGGGCCGCCCAGGCCGAAGCGTAGGAGGTCCACATGGAGGACGACGGCCAGGGGCCACAGGGGGTTGAGGCGCAGGAGGAGGGGCGTCACCGCCGTCAGCGCCGCGAAGACCAGGAGGAACCACAGGGGAGACAGGGCCAGTTTGAGCAGGGTGCGGACGGTGTCGATGTCCGTGCCCGAGAGGAGCAGCAGGACCGACGTCACCGTCCACAGGGTGAGGACGGCCGCCACCGGTTTGAAAAGGCGGGACATACGGGACCTCAGCCACTGTCCGTACGTCGTGCCGCGTGCCCGCGCCGAGGTGTAGCCGCGGGTCGCCACGTGGCCGCCGACCAGGAAGAACACGGCCAGGGTCTGGAAGGCCCAGGAGATCGGGGCCAGCCAGGGCATGTGCTGGAGCGGGCTCGCGGTGCGCAGGCCGGACCCGCTGTCCGCCACCAGAGCCGTCACCAGCCAGTGGCCCAGCACGACGCCGAGGATGGCGAAGGCACGCAAGGCGTCGACCGCCCGGTCCCGTTCGACAGGGGTGACGGCGTCGACGCGGGCGGCGCCTTGCCGGATGCCCTCCGGTATGCCCCGCCATGCACCGCGCGCACGCACGATCGTGGACTCAGCCATGGGTCACCTCCGAGGTCTCGCCCAGGACGATGCGGGTCAGGTTCGCCAGGGACGTCGTGCCGGGCCTGAAGTAGTCGCTGTGGCCGCCGTCGCCCGCCGCGAAGACCCGGGCGCCGAACGACGGCGACATCGGGTCGGTGCCGAAGCCGACGGTCGTGCCGAGCAGGTCGAACCTGACGTGCGGGACCTCGGCCACCCAGTCGCCACCGCCACGGGCCGCCCAGACGCGGGCCGGGGTGTGCAGGGCGCCGGCGGTGTCGACGCCGGTGCCGGGGCTGCCTATCAGGGCGATGTCGTCCACATCGAGGTCGGAGGCCGCACGGCCGCAGACCACCGAGCCGTAGGAGTGGCAGAGGAGGGAGATGTGCGGCCCCTCCTCGGCCGGCCCTTTCGACGTGCCGCCCAGGCTCGACCTGCCGCCCGTGCTCGACGTGCCGCTCATGCTCGGCGCTTCGCCCGCGCTCGACGTGCGAGCCGGGATGGCCCGCAGCTGCTGTACGAACTCCCGCAGCTTCGGCGCCGCCTCCTCGGCCCGTCCCGCCGTGGCGACCGTGGCGCCGATCGTGCCCGGTGTCTCGTAGCCGAGCCAGGCCACTACCGCGGTGCGCGTGCCCTGCGGGGCCTCCCGGATGAGGCGTTCGTGCAGCGCGCGGGCGGTGTTGCGAAAACGGTCGTAGGTGTCGATGGACGTGTCTGAGCCGGGGACCAGGACGGCGATGCGGTCGGCGTGCGCCAGGTCGCCGAAGACCTCCGTCGCGAGGCCGGGGCCGCGGCCGTCGAATGTGAGGAAGTGGCGGGACGGGTCGGCCATCGCACGGTCCGCGGCGGCGCGTTCGCGATGGCCGTCGGCCTCGGCCATGCGGGACGCCTCGGCGGCGTTGGCACGGTTGGCGGCGTACGCCTCGTCCAGCGTCGCCGCCGTGACCGGCGCGAGGGCGGCCGGATCCGGGGCGGGTATCTCGGGCCGCGCCGCACCGGACAGCGGGACGACCACGGCACCGGTGATCACGGTGGCGAGCAGCGCCCGACGCAGTCTGTGCGTGCGGCGGGCCTTCTTCGTCCCCCGAGGCCCACTCGGCCCGCTCAGCCCCGGCTCGGTCGGCCCACTCGGCCCGAGCGCCCCGCTCAAGCCCCCCGCCTCGCTCGGCCGACCCACCCTCCCGGACGAGCTCGCCCCCGCTACCCCCGTCGTCCGCCCCATGGTCGTCATCCCTTCCAGCCCGCCCGGCCATCGGGCCTACCTGGAAGGGAAGTTACGGATCCGGACTTGTCGTCCGCGTCATGCCAGGGAGCTCACCTGCGACGTAGCTCTCAGGTACTACGGGTATGAAGGGGCCCTCCATTCAGGGGCCGCTCCGGGCGGGGCGCATGCGGGTGACGGGACAGGTGCGGGTGATGGGATACGTGCAGGTGAGGGGGCACCTGCGAACTCACCACGCCAGCTGCGCGATCTCCTCCGCCACCACCGCGCACGCATCCGCCGCAGGGTCGATCAGCGGGAAGTGGCCGACATCCTCCAGCAGGGTCAGACCGATCACTTCCCCGGCCTTCGCCGCCGCGTCCGCGTACGACTCGGCGACCGCCTGCGGGACCACGACGTCCGTCCGGCCCTGGACGAGCGTCGTCGCGATGCCCGTCGGAAGCAGGAGCGCGGGGTCGGCGTACGGCTGACGCTCGGCGAACTCCACTCCCCCGCCGAGGAGTTGCTGCGCCGCTCCGCCGCAGACGTCCAGTTTGTCGGCGACCGTGAAGTCGGCGATCGGGGCCAGCGCGACGACACCCCGCAGGGGCGCGGGGCGGTCCGTGCGCCAGGGGGCGTCCGCGGGCAGGACATGGCGGGCCGCCACCCACAGGGCCAGGTGACCGCCGGCCGAGTGGCCGGTGGCCACGGTCCGGCGCGGATCGGCCTGCGGGAGCATCTCCCGTACGAGCGCGGGCAACGCGTCCAGCGCGGCGGCGACGTCGTCGAACGTGTCCGGCCAGCGTCCGGCGACCGGGGCGCCCGTACCGGAATCCGCCGCCCCCCGCCGGTACTCCACATTGGCCACGGCGAACCCGCGGCGCGCCAGGAAGTCGGCGAACGGCGTGACATGCCGCCGGTCGTACGGCGCCCGCCACGCCCCGCCGTGCAGTACGACGACCAGCGGAGCCAGGTCGCCCGGAACGGCCTCGCCGCGCGGCGCGTAGAAGTCGATCACCTGGTCGGGGTGGTCGCCGTACGAGGCGATGGCGTCGGGGTCGACGGGTGGGTGCGAGAAGGCGGACTCCTCTTCGGCAGCGGCCCGGGCAGCTGCGACGTCGTCCGGCATGCTCAACCTCTCAGCGACGAAACGGATTTGGACGAAAGCGGGGTGGCGGACCACGCGGGAATTCGGCCGTTGGCGGGGACGGTATCAGGCGGGTGACGTGCGTGAACACGGGGATGTCACGCAGGGTGAGGAGTAAACGGTTCCACTGTTCCGTTACGCTGGGTTCGCAGATCGTACGCGCACCAAGGAGGCCGATATGTCCGCCGAGCCCGGCACCGTACGTCCCGGAGGGCGTACCGCGCGTGTCCGTGAGGCCGTGCTGGGGGCCGCCGGCGACGTACTGGCGGAGCAGGGTCTCGACGGCCTCGACCTCGCGGATGTCGCCCGCCGGGCCGAGGTCGGCAAGACCACCGTGTACCGGCGTTGGGGCTCGGTGACCGGGCTGGTGGCCGACCTGCTCGCCGACATGGCCGAGCAGTCGCTGCCACGCGAGGACACCGGGTCCGTGCTGGGCGACCTGCTCGCCAACGCGACGCTGGTGCAGCGGACGCTGGCGGATCCCCGGCAGGGCGCCCTGTTCCGTGCCGTCATCGCCGCGGCGACCTGCGACGCACGTACGGCGCAGGCGCTCCGCCGGTTCTACGAGGTGCGGGTGGCGGAGTGGGCGCCGTGCGTGGAACAGGGCGTCGCCAGGGGGGAGTTGCCCGACGGGACGGACGCGAAGGCGGTCGTACGGGCGGTGTCGGCGCCCCTTTACTACCAGTTGCTGACGACCGGGGTGATCCCCGACGCCCCCGCCGCGGAGCGCGCAGCGCGGGCCGCGCACGCGGCTGCCGTGGCGGGGGTGTACGCCGACTAGGCCGGGGCCTCCCCCGGGAGCAGCGCCGCCAGCACCCGGGCCGCCCGTTCGACCTCCGCGAACCCCACGTACAGCGGCGTGAATCCGAACCGCAGCACATCGGGATGCCGGAAGTCGCCGACGACCCCTCGCTCGATGAGCCGCTGCATGACCTCCCCGGCGTTCTCGCAGCGCAGGGCCACCTGGCTGCCGCGTTCGTCATGGGCCACGGGGGTCAGCGACTCGACGCGCCCCTCCCCCACATAGGCCCCGACGCACTCCAGGAAGAAGTCCGTCAGCGCCAGCGACTTGGCCCGCACCGCCTCGACCGACACACCGTCCCAGACCTCCAGGGCCGCCTCCAGGGCGAGCATGGAGAGGATGTCCGGCGTGCCGACACGGCCGCGCAGGGCGCCCGCGGCCGGCTCGTAGGCGCGACGCATGCCGAAGGGCTCGGCGTGCGAGGTCCAGCCGGGGAGCGGGGAGTCGAAGCGGTCCTGGAGGTCCCGGCGCACGTACAGGTACGCCGGTGAACCCGGGCCGCCGTTCAGGTACTTGTACGTGCAGCCCACCGCCAGGTCGACCCCGTGCTCGTCGAGTCCGACGGGCAGCGCGCCCGCGCTGTGGCACAGGTCCCACACGGCGATCGCGCCCGCCGCGTGCACGGCGGCGGTGAGGGCCGGCAGGTCGTGCAGCCGGCCCGTGCGGTAGTCGACGTGGTTGAGCAGGACGGCGGCGGTACGGCCGGACAGTGCCGCCGGCACCTCGGCGGGCGTCACGGGCCGCAGCGTACGGCCGGTCATCCGGGCCGCCGACTCGGCGATGTAGCCGTCCGTGGGGAAGGTGGTCGCATCGACCAGGATCTCGTCCCGGCCGGAACCGGCGGACTCCGCCATCCGTACCGCGGCCACAAGTGCCTTGAAAACGTTGACACTTGTCGAGTCGCCGACCACGATCTGGCCCGCCGCAGCGCCGACCAGCGGCGCGATCCGGTCGCCGATCCGCTCCGGCGCGGTCCACCAGCCGCTCTCGTCCCACGAGCGGATGCGCATGCGCCCCCACTGCCGCAGTACGACGTCCTCGACCCGTCCGGGCACGTTCGACGGCAGGGCGCCCAGCGAGTTGCCGTCGAGGTAGACCACCTCGTCGAGCACGAACTCCGCGCGCTTGCCCGCGAGTTCGTCGGTCGCGTCGAGCTTCTCGGCCTTGGCGGCGAGTTCGGCGAACTCAGACATGGGACCTCGCCGTCCACAGCTCCGGGAAGACGTTCTTCTGCGCCCGCTTCTCCAGCCAGGCCACGCCGGCCGAGCCGCCCGTGCCCGCCTTGGCGCCCATCGCGCGCCGGGTGGCGACCAGGTGGTCGTTGCGCCAGCGCCACACCAGTTCGGCGACGTCGGTGAGCGCCTCGCCCAGGCGGGCGAGTTCGGAGTTCTGGTCGCCGGAGTAGATCGCGGTCCAGGCCGCCTCGACCGCCGGCGACGGCTCGTACTTCTGCGACACGTCCCGCTTCAGCACGGTCTGCGGGATCGCGCAGCCGTGCCTGGCGAGGAAGCGCAGCACCTCGTCGTAGAGGCTCGGCTCGTGCAGCGCCTTCTCCAGCTCCGCGTGGACGCGGGGGGCGCCGCGGTGCGGGACCAGCATGGACGCGGACTTCTCGGCGAGCAGGAACTCCATCCGGCGGTACATCGCCGACTGGAAGCCGGAGCCCTCGCCGAGGGCGCTGCGGTAGGAGTTGAACTGGGCCGGCGTGAGCTGGCCGAGCGGCTTCCAGGAGGAGTTCAGGGCGTCCAGTTCCCGCACCGAACGCTTCAGGGCGTCGATCGCCACGGCCGGGCGGTCCTCGCGCAGGGCGCGTGCCGCGGTCTCCCACTCGTGGACGATGACGGTGAACCACAGCTCCATGACCTGGGTCGTGACCAGGAAGACCATCTCTCCGGGGTCGTCGGAGAGGGTGTGCTGGAGATGGGTGAGCACGTCCGCCTTGACGTAGTCCTCGTACGGCGTCGTGCCTGCGAAGTCGAGATTCGGGGTCTCGGGCTCCTGAGTCTCTGCGGACCTGTGAGCCTGCTGGGACATCGCTGTCTCCTGTGTAACTCCGGGTAGCGGTCCGCCCTGCCGTTATCGACAAAGGGGCCCCGGTCCCCACCCGGCATCCTCAGGGATGTCCTCCCGCATCGCAAGGCCCGCCCTCGTCACACCGGCGGGCCCCACGACGGGGGAGGCGCGGTGGCTAGCCCAGGGTCTGGGCGGCCGTCGGCGAGGAGTCCTTCAGGAACTGTGAGCAGCGCTCGTACTCCTCCTGCTCGCCGATCGCTCCGGCGGCGCGGGCGAGGGCGTGCAGGGCGCGCAGGAAGCCGCGGTTCGGCTCGTGCTCCCAGGGGACCGGGCCGTGGCCCTTCCAGCCGCTGCGGCGCAGGGCGTCCAGGCCGCGGTGGTAGCCCGTACGGGCGTAGGCGTACGACTCCACGACGCTGCCGCGCTCGAAGGCCTCGTCGGCCAGCTGGGCCCAGGCCAGGGAGGAGGTGGGGTACTTCGCTGCGACGTCCGCGGGGGCGGTGCCGCCGGCGAGGAGCTCGCGCGGCTCGGGGTCGTCGGGGAGGTGAGTCGGGGGCGGGCCCCCGAGGAGGTTTTCGTGAATGGCCATGGGGTCAAGTGTGGGCCATCGCCGGAGGCCGTGGGTGTCGTGTCATCGCCCCGCCGCCCTACCCGTCCCGTCCGCCAGGGGCTGCCGCCCCTTCGACCCCCGCCCCTGAGGGCCTGCGGCCCCCCAGATCCCCGCTATCGGCCCTGAACGGGCCTCGTCCTCGAACGCCGGACGGGCTGAATCATGCGGGCCGGCTCCGGGAGGCAGAGCCTCCCTGCACTCGCGACTACCCCTCGCCTTCCGTCGGCACCCGCGACTTGCTCCGCACCCCCTCCAGCGGCGGCGAATTGATCGAGCCGTGATGGAGGCATTCCGGCTTGCGGCAGTCCGGGGGCAGGGGGCGTACCGTCGCGAAGGCGATTGCCGAGCCGACGACCAGCGCCCCGGCGCACCAGAGCATCGCCCGCCCGAACGCGGTGTCGAAGGCGTCCGGCGAGCGGTAGGCCTCCTCCCCCATGCCGGCGAGCAGCGGCAGTGCGGCCACCGCGATCAGGCCCGCCGCTCGGGCCGCCGCGTTGTTGATGCCGCTGGCCAGGCCCGCGCGGGCGACGTCGACCGAGGCGAGGACGGTGGCGGTGAGCGGGGCCACGAGGGTGACCAGGCCGACACCGAGGACGAGCACGGCGGGGAGCACGTCGGCGACGTACGAGGCGTCCCGGCCGACGCGCAGCATCAGCAGCATGCCGACCGCGCAGAGCAGGGGCCCGACGGTGAGCGGGATGCGTGGGCCGATCCGGTCCGCCAGCGCGCCGGAGCGGGCGGAGAGCAGCAGCATCAGGACGGTCGTCGGGAGCAGGGCCGTACCGGCGCCCAGGGCCGAGTAGCCGGAGACGACCTGGAGCTGGAGCGCGGCGAGGAAGAAGAAGCCGCCGAGAGCCGCGTACACACAGAGGGTGACGAGGTTGACGGCGGTGAACTGGCGGGACGCGAAGATGCCGAGCGGCATCATCGGATCGGACCGGTGCTTCTCGACGTAGACGAAGGCGACCCCGGCGGCCACACCGGCGGTCGCGGACACGGCGACGACCACCGAGCCGTCCTGGGCCTCGATCAGCGCGTACGTCACCAGGGCGAGGGACAGGGCGCCGAGGACCGCGCCGAGGACGTCGAAGCCGCCGTGCTTGCCGCCGTCCCCCGACTCGGGGACATGCCGTACGGCGATCGGTGCGCACGCCAGCGCCAGCGGGACGTTGAGGAGGAACACCCAGCGCCAGCCGGGCCCGTCCACCAGCCAGCCGCCCAGGAAGGGGCCCACCGCCGCGCCCACGCCCCCGAAACCCGACCACAGTCCGACCGCCCGCGCCCGGTCGTCGGGGTGGAAGGACGCCTGGATCAGGGCGAGGGAGCCGGGCGTGAGCAGCGCGCCGCCGATCCCCTGCAGCGCCCGCGCGGCGACGAGCACCCCGGCGTTCGGGGCGATCCCGCACAGCAGCGAGGCCAGGGCGAACCACACCACGCCGATCACGAAGATCCGGCGCCGCCCGTACCGGTCCCCCAGCGAGCCGCCGAGCAGGATCAGCCCGGCCAGCGTGAGCATGTACGCGTTGACGGTCCACTGGAGCGCGGCCAGGTCGGCGTCGAGGTCCTCGCCGATACGCGGGAGGGCGACGTTGACGACGGTCGAGTCCAGCATCGCCATGCTGGAGCCGAGGACGGTGGTGAGCAGGATCCACTTGCCCTGCGGTGAGGCCAGCCGGACGTCAGGCATGCTCCCAGGTATACAGCGAGCCCGGCACCGTAGACAGGCGCCGGGCTCGGAGGTGTCCCGGGAAGGACCGGAAAACTACTTGATCCTCGTACCCGTCGAGCGCAGGTTCGAGCAGGCCTCCGTCACGCGCGCGGCCATGCTCGCCTCGGCGAGCTTGCCCCAGGTGCGCGGGTCGTAGGTCTTCTTGTTGCCGACCTCGCCGTCGACCTTCAGGACACCGTCGTAGTTCTGGAACATGTGGGCCGCCACCGGACGCGTGAAGGCGTACTGCGTGTCGGTGTCGATGTTCATCTTGACGACGCCGTTGTCCAGCGCGGTCGCGATCTCCTGGGCGGAGGAGCCGGAGCCGCCGTGGAAGACGAAGTCGAACGGGGACGCCTTGCCGTACTTGGCGGCGACGCCCTCGTTGAGCTCCTTCAGCAGCTCGGGACGGAGCACGACGTTGCCCGGCTTGTACACGCCGTGCACGTTGCCGAAGGACGCGGCGAGCAGGTAGCGCCCCTTCTCGCCGAGACCGAGGGCCTCGACGGTACGGATGGCGTCGTCGACGGTCGTGTACAGCGAGTCGTTGATCTCGTGCGAGACGCCGTCCTCCTCGCCACCGGTCGGGGTGATCTCGACCTCGAGGATGATCTTCGCGGCGCGGGCGCGCTCCAGCAGCTCCTGCGCGATGGAGAGGTTGTCGGCGAGGGTCTCGGCGGAACCGTCCCACATGTGCGACTGGAACAGCGGGTTCTCACCGCGCGCGACGCGCTCCTCGGACACGGCGAGCAGCGGGCGTACATACCCGTCGAGCTTGTCCTTCGGGCAGTGGTCGGTGTGCAGGGCGACGGTGATGTCGTACTTCTTGGCGACGATGTGCGCGAACTCGGCCAGGGCGACGGCGCCGGTGACCATGTCCTTGCTGTGCTGGCCGCCGAGGAACTCCGCACCACCCGTGGAGATCTGGATGATGCCGTCGCTCTCCGCCTCCGCGAAGCCGCGCAGGGCCGCGTGCAGGGTCTGGGAGGAGGTCACGTTGATGGCCGGGTAGGCGAACTTGCCTGCCTTCGCCCGGTCGAGCATCTCGTTGTAGACCTCGGGGGTTGCGATGGGCATCTGTCCGCTCCTTGGAGTGTGCGGGTTGACGTACTGCGTACAGCGTTCTTCTTTACGGCCCTGACCTAGACCTCGATTGCGACGTCATCGTCGGCATCGCCGGGGCCATCTTTCCATGACGAACCGGGATGCTCCGAGTGCCTGTCACCAGCCGAGACGGACGTCCGCCTGGGCCGAGGTCAGTCGAGCCCCAACTCGTCCTTGGAGAACGCGAACAGGTACGGCACGCCCGCACCTTCCTGGATCTTCTCGGCGGCGCCGGTGGCCCGGTCGACGATCGTCGCGACGGCGACGACCTCGGCGCCCGCCTCGCGCACGGCCTCGACGGCGGTGAGCGGCGAGCCGCCGGTGGTGGAGGTGTCCTCGACGACGAGCACGCGCCGCCCCGCGATGTCCGGCCCCTCGACCCGCCGCTGCAGCCCGTGCGCCTTGGCGGCCTTCCGCACGACGAAGGCGTCGAGCCGCTTCCCGCGCGCGGCGGCGGCGTGCAGCATCGCGGCGGCGACGGGGTCGGCGCCCATGGTGAGCCCGCCCACCGCGTCGAACTCCAGCTCCGCGGTCAGGTCGAGCAGCACCTGCCCGACCAGCGGAGCGGCCTCCCCGTCGAGGGTGATGCGCCGAAGATCGACGTAGTAGTCGGCTTCCAGCCCCGAAGACAGGGTCACCTTGCCGTGCACCACGGCCTTGTCCTTGATCTGCTGCAACAGCGCGCCACGTACGTCAGTCATGCCGCCCAGCTTAGAGGCGCCGCCAGCTCCAGACGGTCGCGGCCTCGAGCGGCTCCAGAGGCGTGACCAGGCGGGGCAGGGTGTTCAGCCCGTTGGGCGGCCCGGTCTGCGGCTCGACACACACGGCCGCCTCCTGCTCGTCGTACACGACGACCCACTCCTCCCGGCCGGCCACCTTCAGCTCCAGCTGCCCCGGCCAGGTGAGCGTCACGTCGACACCGCCGGGCATCCCGAAACAGTCGTCCCAGGGCCCGGGCCGGGGATCGATCCGGTTCCCGGTGGGCAGATGATCGTCACCACGCTCTTCCTGCCAGGCGGGGCTGAAGTCGAGCAGCACGTCCTGGGCGCCCTCTCCGCCGAGGTTCCGGTTGAACCAGGGATGCCAGCCGATCTGAGCCGGGAAGGACGTCTCGTACGTCTCGACGGACATGGTGAGGCTGAGGCTGTCCGGGGTGAGCGCGATGACGTGGGTGACGCGGCCGGCGTAGGGCCAGGGCTCGACCAGGTCGTACGTGATGACGGCCTCGTCCCCGGCGACCCTGGCCACCTTCCAGGCGCCGTCGCGTGCCGTGCCGTGGATGGCGTGCGGCGGGGCGTTCAGCGGCATCTGCCGCACGACGGCCCCGTCCAGGAACCGCCCGTCCCGGATCCGCCCACACCAGGGAACCATCGGAAAACACCCGAACCGCTCCCCCTGCCGCAACAACTCCGTCCCCCCGACCCGAAGCCCCCCGACCCGCCCACCGTTCCCCGGCAGCACGTCCACCTCCGCGTCACCCGCGGTCAGCGTGATGTGTTCGTTACTCACGGGGATGACCCTACTGGGGCGATCAAGCCTGCTGAACCGGGCGGAGCCATCCCAGACGGGCCGCGGGCGGCATCCCCTTCTCGACGCCGGCCCCGGCATTCCAGCCCATCCGACGTTCGAGGCCGAGACACCGCCACCCCCAACCCCCACCCGCTGTTCCAGCCCGTCCGGCGTTTTGAGGACGAGGCCGTTCAGGCCGAAGCGGGGGTCTGGGGGCAACAGCCCCCAGGGGGCGGGGTCGAAGGGGCTGCGGCCCCTGGAGGACGGGAAGGGCAGGGGCGGGGGGGCGAAAAAACGCCCTCAACGGCGCCGCCGCAACGCCCGCCCCACCACAATCGCCGACGCCACCACAATCGCCGCCGCCGGAGCAGCCCACCGCAACGTAGAACTCGGCACGACAGTCTGCGGCGCCGGCACCGGCGCATACCGCCCCCGCGGCGGCGCGTGATCCACTTCCTCCGCGCTGCGCCCGATCATCGTCCGCCGAGCATGAGCCGCCTCGGCCACAGGAGCCTCACCGTCCCCGGCCTCCGCCTCGGCCTCCGGTTCGAGCGCCGGCGGCGGAACCTCGGCGTCAAAGACGGACGCCTCCTCACCACCCTCACCGGAATCCGACCCCGGCGCCGAAGCCGAAGCCGGCCCGGGCGCCGCAGCGTCATCCGCATCCGGCGTCGTCTCGAAGTCACTGGTCACCCGGGTCTCGAACTCCCCAGGAGCCAACCCCTCCAGATCCTCGGAGGCACCCGCTTCCTGCCCCGCCCCCGGCGACGCAGCCTCCCCCGCCACAATCCCCAACTGCTCCCCGAAACGGTTCAGCAACCGACCCACGGCAGCGCCGACCGCCTCCGCCGAGAACTCGGCCACCCGTCCGTCCGCCGAAGCAGTCCCCGCGAACCGCACGGTGGTCCCGCCCTCGGCCTCAAGGACCCGCACCGTGAGCGCGAGCTTCACGACCCCGCTGCCCCGCACCTCGGTCGCATCGCCCTCGACGGCGTAGGCGGACGCACCGTCACCGTCCTCCTGCGCAGAGACCCGTACGGCGCCCCGGTACGTGATCGTGTGACCACCGACGCGCACCTTCAGCCGCCCGGCAACGGGCTCGGCCCCGGCGTCCTGCTGGAGCCCGGGGACCGCCCGGGCAACCCGTGCGGGATCGGCCAGCACCGCCCTGAGCCGCTCGGCCGCAACCGGAACGAACACCTCATGCTCCATGGGGACCGAGCCTACCCAGCATGGCGTGAACCGCACCCACACATCCGAGGATTCCCACCGCAAGACCTCCCGCCGGGCGTACCCTCCCCGCCCCGCACGAGAGCCCTGCCCCCCACCACCCACCTCAGTACCGCGGATGCACCAATGTCGACGCCCCCAACCCCCGACCCGCGTCCCCTCGGCCGCCCGCGCATCCCCCGCCAGCCCCTGCCGCGTCAACGTCCCGGGCCGCGGCGCCCCCTCCCCCGCCCCGAGCCGCAACGCCGGACGCTCGCCACGGCCCGCCAGGATGAACCCCCAGTCGTGCGGTGCCCGCGTCGGGCCCGCCGAGCGGTCGGGGCCCGCCGCAAAACCGGAACCGCGGCCTCGGACGCAGTACGGGGCGGTCCGCAGGCCCGCGGCCCGCAGTGTCGCGTCGACCGTCCAGAAGACGCGGGGCCGGGTCGAGACCGGGCCGGCGTGCACGGCCAGCAGGCCGTGCGGGGTCAGGGCGCGCCGGGCGAGGCCGTAGAACTCCTGCGAGTACAGCTTCGTGCTGGCGGTGATGCCGGGGTCGGGGAGGTCCGAGATGACGACGTCGTACGTCGCCGGCGGCGCCGCCCGCAGCCAGCGGAAGGCGTCGCTGGTCATGACGTGGACGCGGTTGTCGTCGTAGGCGTGGTCGTTGAGGTCGGCCAGCGGAGGATCCCGGCGCGCCAGGCTCACCACCCCGGCGTCGGCCTCGACGACATCGACCCGGTGCACCCCGGGATGGCGCAGCACCTCGCGCGCCGCCAGCCCGTCCCCGCCGCCGAGGATCAGCACGCGCGTGCGCTCGCCGCTCATCACGGGGTGGACCAGCGCCTCGTGGTAGCGGCGTTCGTCCTGGCCGCTGACCCGCAGGCGGCCGTCGAGGAAGAGGTTCAGGGGGCGGCCGTGCGTGCCGCCGGTGATGACGACCTCCTGGAGGTCGGTGTGGAGTGCCACGCGTACGTCCCGCCCGTAGACCGCATGCCGTGCCGCCCGTTCGAAGTCGTCGACGAGTACGGCGGCCGAGGCGAGCACGCCGAGCACGGCGACGTTGGCGACCACCAGCAGCCACCGGGCGCGGCGGCTGAGGTCCCCGCGGAACAGGCCGAGGACCAGCGCGCCGCCCACGACGGCGTTGACGGCGCCGGTGATCAGCGCGGAGGTCAACTGGCCCAGCAGGGGCAGGAGCAGGAAGGGGAACGCGAGGCCGCCGACGAGCGCGCCGACGTAGTCCGCGGCGAACAGGTCGGCCACCGCGCCGCCCGCGTCCTGGCGCCGGATGCGCTGGATCAGCTCCATCAGCAGCGGCACTTCGGCGCCGATCAGCAGGCCGATGATGAGGGAGAAGGCGACGAGGAGACAGCGGGGGCCGTTGGCCCACAGGCCGCCCCAGTCGCCGGTCCAGGCGAAGACGGCGTAGAGCGCGAACGCGCTGCAGCCGCCGACGAGGGCGAGTACGGCCTCGATGGCCCCGAAGCCGGCCGCGGCGTACGGACGCAGGCGTTTCGCGGCGAGGGAGCCGAGGCCCATCGCGAAGACCATGACGGACAGCACGACGGAGGCCTGGGTGACCGAGTCACCGATCAAGTACGAGGCGAGGGCGACGAGTTCGAGTTCGTACACGAGTCCGCAGGCGGCACAGACGAAGACGCCGGCGAGGACCAGGAACCGCCCGGTCCCCGGCCGGACCGGAAGCCGTGCGGGGCCACCCCAGGGCGGTGTTGTGCCGGGCGGGGCGGGGGCGTGCGGCTCGATCACGTTGCCGACGGTACGTTACGCCTGCGGCACGCTTCGTCACCCACACGTGTGTTGTTGAGGTGGGGGACGTTTGCGTCGCCATTACCGGGGGCTCAAGCGCCGGACGGGCTGGACTGCCTGGACCGGGGTCTGAGCGCGGCCGCCACTGTCCTCACCCCCACCCTCGTGCGCGTCGCCACCAACTGCCCGTCCTGCGGGTACGCGTGCCACGTCCGCCAGTGCACCTGCCCCTCGTGGTGCTGGGCCAGCATCGCGGTGAAGGCGTGCGGGCTGCCGGGGAAGACGCCGGCGAGGCCGTGCGGGTGGTCGGAGACCAGCGCCAGCAACTCCTGTGCGCGACCCGCGAACTGACCCGGCGACAGGATCTCCACCCGGGCCGCGAACTCGTACTCCCAGTCGCCCGCCCGCTTGGCCACGCCGAGCGGAAGGGGCGTGCTGCTGCCGGGCATACAGGCCACCGTCTCCGAGCAGATGCCCCGGTCCTCCTCCAGGAGTACCTGGTGGGACGCGCCGAGCAGTCGCAACTGGAGCTTCGTCCCGGTCAGTTCGAGGTCGAGCGCGGCGAGCGCGGGCAGCGGCTCCCGCCCCAGGGCCCAGGCGAGGTCGGCCGCGCGCGTGTCGGTATAGGCGGTGTTCAGGGTCGTGAGCATGGGTCGGCTCCGCAAGCACGCAAAGAAAAAGGGGAGGTTTCGGTCTCCGGCGGCGAACCCCGGCCGACACCGGGAGTCGACCCGGTCAGCCCAGTCGGCCGGTCAGAAGGGGTGTCCGCGGGACGTCCGAGAGGCTGCGTTGGTGTTTCAGGGAATCATGAAGTGTGGCGCCGCCACAGCGTTTTTACCCAAGTTCGTAGGGTTTCCATCCCTCAGAGGGCTTATCAGCTCAACTGTTCAACTCCGGCGTACGCCTCTGAGGGCGGGGCGTGCGCCGGTACGCCCGGTGAACACGAAAGCGGGGCCGGTCCCAGGTACCCGGCCCCGCTCCATACGGATGCGGTTCCCCCTGCTCGGGGAGCTCAGCTGCCCCGTGTCAGCTGCCTCCGCCACCGCATCCGCCCCCGCCGCCCCCTCCTCCGCAGGACGACCCGCCTCCGCATGACGAGCCGCCCCCGCAGGACGAACCACCGCTGTCTCCCCCGCCGGCCCACCAGCTGCTGCTGCCGCCGCTGTCGTGCGAGCGAGTCCTGCGGCTGTGTGAGCGGTTGGCCGATCGTGAGCCGCCGCGCACGGCGGACACGAAGATCAACACGAAGACCACTGCGACCAGCGCCAGAACGAACCCTGTGATCATGGCGTCAGCCTCCTTCCGTTCCCCCGAAGCGGACCGTGGCGTCCCCCCGTGGGCGCCTCCCGCTCGGTGCGTGGGAGGGAGATGCCCGGCCGCCTCACGGCCCAAAGCAGAGTTGAGGAACTCCAGAGCTTGGGCGCAGGATGGCCGGCATGACCTCCAGCTCCCGCCCCCTGCTCAACCGCCGGCTCGCCGAGTTCGGGACGACGATCTTCGCCGAGATGTCCGCGCTGGCCCTGCACACCGGGTCCATCAACCTGGGTCAGGGTTTCCCCGACACGGACGGACCCGAGGAGGTCCGCGAGGCGGCCGTACGGGCCCTGCGCGACGGGCGCGGCAACCAGTACCCGCCGGGCCCCGGAGTCCCCGAGCTGCGCACCGCGATCGCCGCGCACCAGGAGCGGCGCTACGGCCTGTCGTACGACCCCGACACCGAGGTCCTGGTCACCGCGGGCGCCACCGAGGCCATCGCCGCCGCCCTGCTCGCGCTCGTGGAACCCGGCGACGAGGTCATCGCCTTCGAGCCGTACTACGACTCCTACGCGGCCTGTATCGCCATGGCGGGCGGCACGCGCGTGCCGGTCACCCTGCGCCCGCACGAGGGAAGCTTCCGCCTGGACCTCGACGAGCTGCGCGCGGCCGTCACCGACCGCACCCGGCTGCTGCTGATCAACACCCCGCACAACCCGACGGGCACGGTCCTCACCCGCGAGGAGCTGGCCGCGATCGCTGAGCTGGCCGTGGAGCGGGACCTGCTGGTGGTGACCGACGAGGTGTACGAGCACCTGGTCTTCGACGACGCCGAGCATCTGCCGCTCGCCACGTTCCCGGGCATGCGGGAGCGGACGGTGTCCATCGGGTCGGCGGGCAAGACCTTCTCCTTCACCGGCTGGAAGGTCGGCTGGGTGACCTCGACGCCGGCCCTGGTCACGGCCGTGCGCTCGGCGAAGCAGTACCTGACGTACGTCTCGTCGGGGCCGTTCCAGTACGCGGTCGCCGAGGCGCTCGCCCTGCCCGACGGCTACTTCGCGGCCTTCCGTGACGACATGCTCGTCAAGCGGGACCTGCTGGCAGGGGGGCTGACGGAGGCGGGCTTCGAGGTCTTCAAGCCCGCGGGCACGTACTTCATCACGACCGACATCCGCCCCCTCGGCGAGACGGACGGTTTCGCCTTCTGCCGTGCGCTGCCGGAGCGGGCCGGGGTGGTCGCGATCCCCAACGCGGTCTTCTACGACCACCGGGAGGCGGGGGCGCCGTTCGTCCGGTTCGCGTTCTGCAAGCAGACCGAGGTCCTGGAGGAGGCGGTGAAGCGGCTCAAGTCCCTGGCGGGCTGAGCGCTCGCGCCCGTCCACAGCCTGTGGACGGGCGCGGACAGCACGAACCCGGCCCGGCACGCGACCGTGATGGCCGGTGCCCTGGCCGGGCTCTGCCGAATCCGGGTGTCGAGGACTACTCCTCGTCGTCCTCGGGCTTGTCCGCCTCGTTGATCTCCTGCTCCAGGCCGAGCTGCTCGACGAGCCACTTGTCGAACTCGATGGCGGCCCGCACCCAGCTGACCGTCGACGAGACGAAGTGCTCCAGGCTCACGCCGGTACCGATCAGCATCTGTGCCTCGCCGATCAGGCGGACGGTGCCGTCGTCGTGCGTGTGGCTGTAGACCTTGGGCCACAGGGTCCGGCGGTTCCAGTCGTCGATCGACTCGAGAAGCAGGGGCTTCTCGTCGATCTTGTGGGGCCGGTCGTAGAACGTCCGCACCGAGAAGACCTGCTGGTCACCCTCGCCGCGGAACATGAAGTACGTACGGAACTGCTCCCACGGCGCCGCGAGGTCACCCTCGTCGTCGACGACGTACTTCAGCTCCATCTGGTCGAGGAGCTGCTTCACGAGGTCCTGATCCGGGACAACGGGTCCGGGCGGTGGCCCGGGCTCCGGCTGCTGGCCCCCGAAGTTCGGGATCGAGGACGGGTCGATGCTCACCGTGATTTTCCCTTCGTACGGATTCCGCCATCCTCCCCCATGCGGGGAGGGGGGTGGCAAGCCCGGACAGGGCCTGTCTGCCGTCGGCTGACATGATCTGGCCTGTCGCAACGGACCGGTGCGAAAGGCGGGGGTCATGTCCGGAACACAGGCGGGCGCACAGGAGCGCCGAGGCCGCACCAGGTGGTCGGTGTTCGCCGCGATCGTGGCACTGCCGGGGCTGGTCCTGGCGGGCCTCATGGCCATGGTGGTGATGTGGGTGGTGGCGGACGACCCGCCCCGCTCCGGTGCCGACACGGTCGCTTGCCCGGACGCCCTGCACTTCGGCGGGGCCGAGCTGCCGGACGGCGCCGAGGTGGTCGGGTCGTGCAAGACGCAAGGGTTCCAGGACATCCATTACAGCGCGACCTTCCGCATGCCGCGCGCCGACGTCCCGGGCTGGCTCCAGCAGACCTATCCCGACGCGCCGGCGCCCGGGACGGAGTTCTGCGGCGCCGTGGAGGTGGATCTGTGTCTCGATCTGGACTCCCCGGGCGGCCATCCCGACGCGGGCGCCCACGCGGTGCAGGTGAGGGTGGAGTACGAGGACGCCGACACCGCACTCGTGCGCTTCGCCGCGTTCACCATGTGACCGCGCGACCACGCGACTGAGTGACGACGGCCCGCCCCGGGATTCGGGGCGGGCCGTCCCGCAGCTTCTGCGCGGTTACAGCGTCTTCCCCGTGGCCGGCCCAACGATCAGGCCGTCCCCGAAGGCGTCCACCCGTACCGTGTCGCCGTCCTTGACCTCGCCGGAGAGGATCTCCTTGGCGAGGCGGTCGCCGATGGCGGTCTGGACGAGGCGGCGCAGGGGCCGGGCACCGTAGGCCGGGTCGTTGCCCTCGTCGGCGAGCCAGGCCAGGGCCTCGTCGCTGACCTCCAGGGTGAGCCGCCGCTCGGCCAGCCGCTTGGCGAGCCGGTCGATCTGCAGCCGGGCGATCCGGCCCAGCTCGTCCTTCGACAGGGCCGAGAAGACCACCAGGTCGTCGAGGCGGTTGAGGAACTCGGGCTTGAAGGAGGCCCGGACCACCTCCAGGACCTGCTCCTTCTTCTCCGCCTCACTGGTGATCGGGTCGACCAGGAACTGGCTGCCCAGGTTGGACGTCAGCACCAGGATCGCGTTGCGGAAATCGACCGTACGGCCCTGTCCGTCCGTCAACCGTCCGTCGTCCAGCACCTGAAGGAGGATGTCGAAGACCTCGGGGTGGGCCTTCTCGACCTCGTCGAGCAGCACGACGCTGTACGGCCGCCTGCGCACCGCCTCCGTCAGCTGACCGCCCTCCTCGTAGCCGACGTACCCGGGGGGTGCGCCGACCAGCCGGGCCACGCTGTGCTTCTCGCCGTACTCCGACATGTCGATGCGGACCATCGCCCGCTCGTCGTCGAAGAGGAAGTCGGCGAGTGCCTTGGCGAGTTCGGTCTTGCCGACGCCGGTCGGGCCGAGGAAGAGGAAGGAGCCGGTCGGGCGGTCCGGGTCGGCGATGCCGGCACGGGTGCGGCGTACCGCGTCGGACACGGCGCGCACGGCCTCACCCTGTCCGATGAGGCGCTTGCCCAACTCCTCCTCCATCCGCAGGAGTTTCTGCGTCTCTCCCTCCAGGAGACGGCCCGCGGGGATGCCGGTCCAGGCGGCGACGGTGTCGGCGATGTCGTCGGAGCCGACCTCCTCCTTGACCATCGTGCTCTTGGCGGCCTCCTCCTCGGCCTGCGAGGCCTCCTCCAGATCCCGCTCGAGGGCGGGGATCTCGCCGTAGAGCAGCTTGCTGGCGGAGTCGAAGTCACCGTCGCGCTGGGCGCGTTCGGCCTGCCCGCGTGCCTCGTCGAGCCGTTCCTTCAGCTCGCCGACGCGGTTGAGGGACTGCTTCTCCTTCTCCCAGCGGGCGGTCAGGCCCCGCAGCTCCTCCTCCTTGTCGGCGAGATCGCGGCGCAGCCGCTCCAGGCGTTCGAGGGAGGCCGCGTCGGTCTCCTTGCTGAGGGCCAGCTCCTCCATCTTCAGCCGGTCCACGGACCGCTGGAGCTCGTCGATCTCGACGGGGGACGAGTCGATCTCCATCCGGAGCCGGGAGGCGGCCTCGTCCACGAGGTCGATGGCTTTGTCGGGCAGGAACCGGGAGGTGATGTACCGGTCCGACAGGGTGGCCGCGGCGACCAGCGCGCTGTCCGCGATCTGCACCTTGTGATGGGCCTCGTAGCGCCCCTTGAGCCCGCGCAGGATCGCGATGGTGTCCTCGACGGTCGGCTCGGCGACCAGCACCTGCTGGAAGCGCCGCTCCAGGGCGGGGTCCTTCTCGATCCGCTCGCGGTACTCGTCGAGGGTGGTGGCGCCGACCATGCGCAGCTCACCGCGCGCGAGCATGGGCTTGAGCATGTTCCCGGCGTCCATGGCGGAGTCCCCGCCGGCACCGGCGCCCACGACCGTGTGCAGCTCGTCGATGAAGGTGATGATCTGCCCGTCGGAGTTCTTGATCTCCGCGAGCACGGTCTTCAGCCGCTCCTCGAACTCACCGCGGTACTTCGCCCCGGCGACCATGGCGCCCAGGTCGAGCGCGACGAGCCGCTTGTTCTTCAGCGACTCCGGCACGTCTCCCTTGACGATCCGCTGGGCCAGCCCCTCGACGACGGCGGTCTTGCCGACGCCGGGCTCGCCGATGAGGACGGGGTTGTTCTTGGTGCGCCGGGAGAGCACCTGCACGACCCGCCGGATCTCCTGGTCCCGCCCGATGACGGGGTCGAGCTTGCCCTCCCGGGCGGCGGCCGTGAAGTCGGTGCCGAACTTCTCCAGCGCCTTGTACTGCCCCTCGGGGTCGGCGGTGGTGACGCGTCGCCCGCCGCGGGCCTTCTGGAAGGCCTCCAGCAGCTTCTTCGCGGTGGCCCCCTGCTGGGCGAGCACCTCACCCGCCTGGCCGCCCTTGGCGGCGATGCCGATGAGCAGGTGCTCGGTGGAGAGGTACTCGTCCCCGAGTTCCTCGGCCCGGGCCTGCGCGTCCGCGATCACGGCGAGCAGCTCCCGGTTGGGCTGCGGGGGCGCGACCGTGGACCCGGTCACGCTGGGCAGCGCGGCCAGCGCCTTCTCGGCGCCGGCCCGCACGGAGGCCTGGTCGGCGTCGACGGCCGCCAGCAGGTCGATGATGTTCTCGTTCTCCTGCCCCTGGAGCAGAGCCAGGAGCAGATGGGCGGGCGTGAGGTCCGCGTGCCCCTCGGTCAAGGCCCGGTTACTGGCCGCGTTGATCGCGTCCCGGCTCCTGTTGGTCAGCTCGGCGTCCACGTTGGCGTTCTCCTCCTGTCGTCAGCGTCTCCCAGTACTGACTGAGTCAGCGTACACAAAGTTGAGTCTATTCCACTCAAGGTAGTCCAGGGCGGCTTGGGAGGGCTAGGTTCCGGGCCATGGCCGCATACCCCCAGGATCCCGGCGCGCCGGACGCGCCGTACCTCACCTTCTGGCAGGAGAGACACCTGTGCACTCTGACGACTCTGCGCCCGGACCTCACCCCGCATGTCGTACCCGTCGGAGTGACATACGACCCTGAGGCGCGGCTTGCTCGGGTGATCACGAACAAGTCCAGCGCGAAGGTGGGCCATGTACGGGCCGCCGGCCCGGACGGCGCCCGGGTCGCGGTCTGCCAGGTGGACGGACGGCGGTGGGCAACGCTGGAGGGCCTGGCGCACGTCCGGAACGATCCCGACCGGGTCGCGGAGGCGGTACGCCGGTACGCGGAGCGGTACGGGCGCATGCCGCGGCCGAATCCCGACCGCGTGGTGATCGAGATCGAACTGACGCGGGCGATGGGACAGGGGTGAACCCGGGTGAGCCCTGAGGCGGGCTCCCGGAGTCCGGGTTCCAGATGGCTGGATACCGGGTGACCGGTTTCGGCCACCGCCGGAACAGGGGGATACGGGTGAATGTCCCCCGGAAACTGCAGCGGCGTCACCGTGTTCAGGTCACGGTGACGCCGCTGCGGGGGGAAGCACCTGAGCGATCTGTTACGACGGGGGAATCGCGTCAGGCACTGCGGGGGGTGGCTGAGATGGTCCTTGGGGCCGGGGCCTCCGGTTCCACCAGGCGGTGGTCGCGCTGATCGAGATTGACGAAGATCATTCCGTACCGGATGGCACACCTGACGGGTTGCGGCGCCCCCCGAGGCCGCCGCAGACAGCGGTAAGCCCGCACGTCCTCGTCCTCGTCCCGCGTGACGACCACCGGCTCCCCGAAGACGGTCACCATCAACGAGTCACCGGAGTGGGGGATCGCGGTGACCAGGTCGATGAAGTGCCAGCCGGAGCGGTAGGCGGTGGCCATTTCTCGGCGGAAGGAGCGGTCGTCGGGTGGGGTGGTCATGCCGACTCCTGCTCGCCGCTGCTCGCCACGGCGTTGGCCGGCCACGAACTGTCCTTGGCGATCGTGACAGTCTGGGACTGGGTGGGCCAGCTACTGTCCGCTCGCGAGTCGCTCTTCGCTTCCGAGAGGCCACTCAGGACTCCGAAGGCCACAACGGTGGAGAAGGCGGCGACAAGAATCGAGCGAAGCATTCTGTTCCGCATAGTCGGCTTCGTCCTCACTTGAAGGTCCCCTCTTCCCCCGTCGAGTAAGACGATGGCTCATTCGGGCACTTCATGGCCACACGATCGGTGCATCATGTTCCTGCATGTTCAGGACCCTGGGGGGTGGAGATTTGGTGACGAATCAGACTAAAGCGATACATCCCCATGCGATGACCGAGATGTGCGCGGAAGGTGGCCGACTCTATGCGAACGCGCTGCGCACGGGACGTATCGCACGCACCGACGTGGAGTCCGTCCCCTGTCTGATGGAGTTCGCTCTGCTCTATCCGGATGCGGACGACCCGAACTGGCTGCGTCCCGTTCCGGCGTCGGTCGCTCTGGCTCAGCGGCTCAATCCCATCGAGCGGGAGATTTCCGACCGCAGGCGGCTGTCCGTCGAGCTGGCCGACGCACTCCAGCCATTCATGGACCTCAGCGCTCAGGTGACGGGGGGCACGCACTCCATCACTGTGCTGGAGGGCGGGGAGCGGATCAACGCCGCCCTCAACCTGGCCACGGCCCAGTGCCAGACCGAAATGCTCACGGTCCAGCCGAGCAACCGCATCTCGGAGAGCAGCTTGTTGCAGGGCCTGGAGCGGGACCGGCCGCTGATCGAACGCGGCGTGCGCATAAGGACCCTCTACCAGCACACGGTGCGCTACAACCCGGGGAAGCTGGCCTACGTCGCGCAGCTCTCGGACGGCAAGGTGGAGTACCGCACCATCGACGAGCTGGTCGAGCGCCTCATCATCTGCGACGAGTCGGTCGCCTTCATCCCCACCCGCGACGACCAGCAGGTGGCCCTGGAGCTGCGCCAGCCCGGACTCATCCGCTACCTGATCAAGGTCTTCGAGTTCATGTGGAGCCGCGCGGTTCCGCTGACCGAGCACGCGCCCTACGAGACCGCGCCGGACGGCATCACGGAGATCCAGCACTCCATCGCCAAGCTCCTCGTGGAGGGACACGTCGACGAGGCGATCGCCCGCCGGCTGGGCATGAACGTGCGCACCTGCCGGGCCCACATCGCCAAGCTGGCCACCGCGCTGGGCAGTGGGAGCCGTGCTCAACTCGGCTTCCTCATCGCACAGTCCGGAATCCTCGACAACGAGAACTGAGCGACGGGGTACCGTGAGGAATCGGTTCGGGCTCAGCCGGTTCGGGCTCAACCCGGCTGTCTCACCGGCCGGTCGGGGACTCCTGACCGGGTAGCCCGGGCACCCGGGGAACCCCGGCCACGCTGATCACCGCGGCTCCCGACGACGACGCCCGCGAGCGGTCCAGGCCCACCTGGGCGATACGGACGCCGAGTTGTGTACGACTCGCCGCGCCCAGCGTTTCCGACAGGCGCGCGATGTGCGCACGGCACGTCCGTACGCTTATCCCCAGCCGCTCCGCGATCACCGCGTCCTGGTGACCCTCGGCGAGCAGCGCCGCGATGGACTGTTCGCGGTGGGAAATGCCCTCGATGCCGGTGTCGGGCAGGGGCGCGGTCAGCGGGATCGCGAGGCGCCACAGCCGCTCGAAGACCGTGACCAGGTAGTTCACCAGCGCCGGATGCCGCAGTTCCAGTGCCATCGTGCGGTCGGCGTTCGCCGGGACGAAGGCCACCGTGCGGTCGAAGAGGATCAGCCGGTCGATCACCTCGTCCAGCGTGCGGGCCTCCACCGAATCGCCCATCAGTTCAAGGTAGTTCAGCAGGCCCTGACCGTGCCGCGCCACGTGCGTGTACAGGTCGCGCATCCGCACGCCGCGCCCCCGCAGCTCCATCGCCCGGTGCAGCCCCTCCGTCAGCTCGTGCTCGGGACGGATGCCGCCGGGCTGCACGGTCAGCACCTGGCTGGTGCACGCCTGCGTCGCCTCGTCCAGCGCGCCCTGGATGCGCGAGTCACCGTCCAGGACCCGGATCGCCGTGCCCTCGACGCCGGACGCCTGGGGCAGCTGCGGCCCGAGCCCGGCGTACCACTCGAACGCCGCCACCGCCGAGCCCACCCGCCGCTGGCTCGCGCTGACCTCGTCGTACACCCCGCGCAGCAGCCGTGTCATGACCTCCTGCGGGGCGGTCGGCACCAGCCAGTCCATGTCGTCGGGGTCGGGATGCAGCAGCGCCAGGTCCAGCAGGCAGGGCACCGGCTCCGCGTCCCGGCGCGGCACGCGGCCGCGCCGTACGGCCCGGGAGTACACGCGATCCCCCGCGTCGCACAGTCGGTCGGCACCGTGGGGATGCTCCTCGGTCCCGTGCCCGGCCATCGCCCCATCCACCCCCGGTTCTTGCCTTTCGCCGGCTCGCTCACCTCCGGAGCGCGGTGTCGACCTCTGCCGGGACACCCGGGCCGGGCGTGGCCCTGGTCGACAGGCCCACCGTGCTCGGCCCGTCGGGCCTACGGTTCGCTCGCGCTTCCGCAGCGCAACTATGCGCGGACCGGCCGTGCTCCGCAACACGGCTCCCGCCGGGACGGACGCCGTAAACCACCGGTACACCCCGGTTTTTCCCGGCCTCCGTCCGTCGAGTTGCAACAAGCTGGGGGTGTAATCCCGGCCTTTGCGCTGTGCGCTGCAAAGCGCGCCGGCGGGCCGGGCGGCCCGGGCGATGACCGACAGGGGGTGCCGTCTGCCTTCGAGCACGGCGTCGCGCCCTGGGCGCCCCGGCTCGGCGATCGGATGCCCCGGCAGCCTCAGCGCGGCCAAGGCGGGCCACGTCACACTCGCGAACGCGTCGGGAGCGGCATCGCCGACGACAAGCTCCTCCACGCCTGCGTCGGCGACCTGATCCGGCACCCCTCACCGAGGAACCGGGCCGCCCCGGCGTCGAGCTCTACCGCCCGACGGGCCGGAACAGTTGGACGACGCCCTCGGCAGACCGGGGCGGCCCGTCGAACGCACTCGCAAAGCAGACCCTTCACCGTCGGCGACGGCACCACGCACCGGAGAACGAGACAGGGCCCGCCGGAAGACCGGCGGACCCTGTCCGCTGAACCGTGCCTGCGCCCTACTTGGTGAGCCCGGCCCCCGCACACGCGGACTTGTACTCGCCCGTGCAGATCTCCGACAGCTCGTAGATCCCGTCGGCGAGGACGGTCTGCTTGATGTTGTTCTTGGTCAGGGCGACCACCGGGACCAGCAGGGCCGGGATGTCCTTGGCGGTCGGGCTGTCGACCTGGTCCTGGGTGAGGGAGTCGAACTGGATGTCCTTGCCCTGAACCTTGGCCACGGCCATCTCCGCGGCGCTCTCGGCCTCCTGCGGGTACGACTTGTACACGCTCATGTACTGCTGGCCGCTCAGGATCCGCTGGACGGCGTCCAGTTCGGCGTCCTGTCCGGTGATCGGCGGCAGGTCGGTCACGCCCTCGGCCTGCAGGGCCTTGATGATGCCGCCGGCCATGCCGTCGTTGGCGGAGTAGACGCCCTTGATGTTGTTCGCGCCGATGGCCTTGATCGCCTCGGTCATGTTGGCCTGGGCGTTCTCCGGCTTCCAGTCCTTGGTGTCGTACCTCTTGGCGATGTCCACCGAGCCGTTGAGCTCGGAAAGGGCGCCCGCCTTGAACTGCTTGGCGTTCGGGTCGGTGGGCGACCCGTTCATCATGACGATCTTGTCGGACGAGTCGACGTTCGGGCCCATGGCCTCCATGAGGGAGCGGCCCTGCACCTCGCCGACCAGCTCGTTGTCGAAGGAGACGTACGCGTCGATCGGTCCCTCGGCCAGGCGGTCGTAGGCGATGACCGGGATGCCGGCGTCCTTGGCCTTCTGCACGCCGTCGGCTATCGCGTGGGCGTCCACGGCGTCCAGAAGGATCACGTCGACCTGGTCGTTGATCATCTGCTGGAGCTGGTTCGCCTGCTTCTCGGCGTCCGCGTCCGCGTTGCGGTAGTCGACCTGGCCCTGCTTGTCGGTGAGCTCCGCGACCTTGTTCTTGATGATGGGGTAGTCGAACTTGTCGTAGCGCGTGTTCGCCGTCTCCGGCAGCAGCAGCCCCACGGTGACGTCGTCGCCCTTGGTCGGGCTCGCCTCACTGCTGTCCCCGGTGACGCCCAGTGCCCCACACGCTGCCAGCGAGAGGGTCATCGTGGACGCGGCGGCCACGGCGGTGGCAGTACGGCGCAGGGGGCGCAAGGGACGCATAGAGGAGCTCACTTCTGGTGCCTTCGGGACACGGGCGCGCCATTGCGCCCAGATGACTGAAAAGCCAACGCGTCGACCGCCCCCACCGTCAAGCGGAATCACTTAACGAGTGCGCAACACCACGCTCCGCTGACCATGTAAAGACATGGCGAAACATATCGCATCACCCGTTACACCCCCTCCACCGATCCTTTGATCGAACACGCTTCCAAGATCCGTACAACCAACCCCATTCGCCACGAGTCCTGTTCAGGACGACGCCCACCTGTCGTCCCGCACTCGACCAGAGGATCGAATGAACCCAGCCAGACGCACGACCGCCGCAGCCGCGGCGACGGTCGCGCTTCGGCTCCGGTGGCCCCTTCTCCCTCTCGGCCTCCGGCCTGGACGGCATCCGGGTCTACATCGACGGCTCCCGCAAGATCGACCTGTGGAAGAACGTGTCGACGACCGTCTCCAATCCGGCCGGGGGCACGGGCGGGCTGCTGGTCGAGTGGGACGCGGGCGACGAGGGCGAACAGGTCTGCCACGGCAGCCTGGTGGACTACGTCTCCCCCTCCGAGACCTCCTGCGCGTACACCACGCGCCCGGACGGCGACGAGGTCTGCTTCTTCGTCGACGCCGTGGACGACGAGGGGAACTCCGCCATCAAGTGGAGCGACGATCTGGTCGAGGCCGTGCGCGCGACGGAGCTCGACATGACGCCGAGCGTGCCGACGCCCGACGGCTCGCCGTTGCATCTGACGGCTTCGGGTGCCGAGGGCGACGAGGGCAACCAGCTCGTGTGGTCCGGCCTCGGCGCGGGCGAGGAGGAGTCCGCCGACCCGGCGGAGAGCTTTCGCGTCTATCGCTGGAACCCCGCCTCCGCCGCGTACGGGAAGCTCGCCGAGCTCCCGGCCGGCGCCTTCACGTACTTCGACACGGGCGCGCGGCGCGGCACCACGTCGTTCTAACTGGGTCACGGGTGTGCAGGCCGACGGCATCGAGTCCACCCCCGCGGGCGACTGGACGGTGACCGCACCCGCCACCTGACCGACCGACCCGAGCTGCGAAGATCACCCGCATGACCGTCATCACCGAGACCCTCGTCGAGGACAGCCGGTTCGGCACGTTGACCGTCCGTCTGGACACCGAGCTCGGCGAAGTCGTCGTCGAGGGCGCGGCGGTACCGCGGATCGTGCTGACCCGGTCCGCCGGCATCGAGGCCGAGGAGCACATCCCCGTCGGCACCCGGGCCGGCGACCGGCTCACGCTCACCGTGGACGGCACGCAGGCGGACGTGCGCCCGGCGAAGGGGCGGCTGACACGGCGTTCGTACGCGGTCGACGTCCGGCACGCCGGCCATGTCTGGCGGCTGCTGCCCGACTCCGTGCCGGACAGCCGCCTCCTGCGCGACGGGCGGCGCCTCGGCGAGTTCACCTCCCAGGGCAACGGCGAGGTCTCGGCCGAGTGGCGCGCGGACGCGGCCCCGGAGGCCATGGACGTGAGCGTGGGCTACGCCCTCGCAGCGGGATTCGGCACGGGGGCACAGCCGATGTGGATGCTGGTCGTGGACGCGATCGGGGATCTGATTCCCTGACGCGGTGGTGGCATGGGAAAGGGGCCCGGAGAGTTCTCCGGGCCCCTTTCCGCTGCGTGTCGCTAGTCCTTGGCCTTCTTCGGCCGCCACACCACCAACGCGCTGGTCTGCTGCACCTCCTGGTACGGCACCAGATCGCGGCGGTACGACGCGTGCACCGCAGCCTCGCGCTGCTGCATCGCCGCCGCGGCTCCTTCGACGGCGGCCTGGAGTTCGGCCACCCGGGACTGGAGCGCGGCGACCTGGTTCTCCAGTTCGATGATGCGCTTGATGCCGGCGAGGTTGATGCCCTCGTCCTGCGACAACTGCTGGACGGTGCGCAGCAGTTCGATGTCACGGGCCGAGTAACGGCGCCCCCGGCCCGCGGTGCGGTCCGGAGACACCAGGCCCAGGCGGTCGTACTGGCGCAGGGTCTGCGGGTGCAGGCCGGACAGCTGGGCCGCCACCGAGATGACGTAGACCGGGGTCTCCTCGGTCAGTTCATACGGGTTGCGTCGACGACCGTCCATCTGACTCATGCTCCCTTCGCGGCCTGGAACAGCTCCGCCCGCGGGTCCTCATCCGCGGTCGCCTCGCGATACGCCTCGAGCGCGTCACGAGCCTTCCCCGTCAGGTCCTTCGGAACACTCACTTCGACGGTGACCAGAAGGTCGCCGCGGGTGCCGTCCTTGCGGACCGCGCCCTTGCCCCGCGCCCGCATGGTGCGGCCGTTGGGCGTGCCGGGCGGCAGTTTCAGGGTGACCGGCGGTCCGCCCAGGGTGGGAACCCTGACCTCGCCGCCGAGGGCCGCCTCCGTGAAGGTCACGGGGACGGTCACCGTGAGGTTGTCCTCCTTGCGGCCGAACACCGGGTGCGCGTCGACGTGCACGGTGACGTACAGGTCGCCGGAGGGGCCGCCGCGCTCGCCGGGTGCGCCCTTGCCGCGCAGGCGGATGCGCTGGCCGTCCGACACCCCGGCGGGGATGCGGACCTGCATGGTGCGCGAGGACTTCGCCCTGCCGCTGCCCTTGCAGTCCATGCAGGGATGCTCGGCGATCAGGCCGCGCCCCTTGCAGTCCGGGCACGGGTCGGTGAGGGAGAAGCCGCCGCCCGAGCCCCGCGCCACCTGGCCGGTACCGACGCAGGTAGGGCACACCCGCGGCGTGCCGTTCTTGTCGCCGGTGCCCGCGCAGGCCTTGCACGGTGACTGCGAGGACATCCGCAGCGGGACCGTCGCACCTTCGATCGCCTCGGTGAAGCTGAGGTTGACCTCGGTGTCGATGTCCTGGCCGCGCCGGGGCTGGGTACGGGTCGTACCCGTGCCGCCGCGGTTGAACAGGCCCCCGAAGACGTCGCCGAGTCCGCCGCCGAAGCCGCCGGCTCCTCCTTGGCCGCCGCCCTGGGCGCCGCCTCCGAAGAGGTCGCCCAGGTCGAAGTTGAAGGAACCGCCCGCGCCGCCCGGTCCCGGGCGGAAGCCGCCGTTGCCGAACAGGGCGCGAGCCTCGTCGTACTCCTTGCGCTTCTTGGGGTCGCCGAGGACGTCGTTCGCCTCGGAGATCTCCTTGAAACGCTCCTCCGCCTTGGCGTTGCCCTTGTTGGCGTCCGGGTGGTTCTCGCGGGCGAGCTTCCGGTACGCCTTCTTGATCTCGGCCTCGGTGGCGTCCTTGGGGACGCCGAGGACCTTGTAGAAGTCCTTCTCGATGAAGTCCTTGGTGCTCATCCTCGACGTGCCCCCTTCCCGTAGTCCCTCGTCAGTTCAACGTCAGCCCTCGTCCGGGCCACCGCTCTCCTTGTCGTCGGCCGCCTCGGCAGACTCCTCCTTGACGGTCTGCGCGCCCGGCTGGGGCTCGGCGACGGCCACCCGCGCGGGGCGGATGGTGCGCTCGCCGATGCGATACCCGGGCTGCAGGATCGCCACGCAGGTCGTCTCGGTGACGTCCGGCGCGTAGGAGTGCATCAGCGCCTCGTGGATCGTCGGGTCGAAGGGCTCGCCCTCCTTGCCGAACGCCTGCAGTCCCATCTTCGCCGCGACGGTCTCCAGCGACTCCGCGACGGACTTGAATCCGCCGACGAGTTCGCCGTGTTCACGCGCGCGGCCGATGTCGTCGATCACGGGCAGGAGTTCGGTCAGGAGGTTCGCGATGGCGATCTCCTTGACCGTGATCCGGTCCCGCTCCACGCGGCGGCGGTAGTTCTGGTACTCGGCCTGGAGCCGCTGGAGGTCCGCCGTGCGCTCACCGAGCGCCGTACGCACCTGGTCCAGCTGGGCCACCAGGCCCGGGTCTGCTGCTCCGTCCCCGGCCGGGGCCGCCCCTTCCTGAGGGGCGGCCTTCGACTCGGCGTCGTCAGGGGTCGCGCCGGAGGGGACGTCGGGCTTCTCCTCGAAGCCCGGGGTCTCCTCCGTCATTACGCGGCACCGTCCTTGCGCTCGTCGTCCACGATCTCGGCGTCGACGACGTCGTCGTCAGCGGCCTTGCCGCCCGGGGCAGCGCCCTCCGGACCGCCGGCAGCGCCCTGCGCGGCCTGGGCGTCGGCGTACATGGCCTGGCCGACCTTCTGCGAGACCGCGGCGACCTTCTCGGTGGCGGTGCGGATCTCGGCGGTGTCCTCGCCCTTGAGCGCGGTCTTCAGCTCCTCGACGGCGGCCTCGACCTCGGTCTTGACCTCGCCGGGGACCTTGTCCTCGTTGTCCTTGAGGAACTTCTCCGTCTGGTAGACGAGCTGCTCGCCCTGGTTGCGGGACTCGGCGGCCTCGCGGCGGGCGTGGTCCTCCTCCGCGTACTTCTCGGCCTCTTCGCGCATCCGGTTGACCTCGTCCTTCGGCAGCGAGGAGCCACCGGTGACGGTCATCTTCTGCTCCTTGCCCGTGCCGAGGTCCTTCGCGGTCACGTGCATGATGCCGTTGGCGTCGATGTCGAAGGCGACCTCGATCTGCGGGACACCGCGCGGGGCCGGCGGCAGACCGGTCAGCTCGAACATGCCGAGCTTCTTGTTGTACGCCGCGATCTCGCGCTCGCCCTGGTAGACCTGGATCTGCACGGACGGCTGGTTGTCCTCGGCCGTCGTGAAGATCTCGGACCGCTTGGTCGGGATCGTGGTGTTGCGCTCGATGAGCTTGGTCATGATGCCGCCCTTGGTCTCGATACCGAGGGACAGCGGGGTCACGTCGAGGAGCAGGACGTCCTTGACCTCACCCTTGAGGACACCGGCCTGCAGGGCGGCGCCGATGGCGACGACCTCGTCCGGGTTGACGCCCTTGTTGGCGTCCTTGCCGCCGGTCAGCTCGCGCACCTGCTCGGCGACGGCGGGCATACGGGTGGAGCCACCGACGAGGACGACGTGGTCGATCTCGTTGATGGAGACGCCGGCGTCCTTCATGACGTTGAAGAACGGGGTCTTGCAGCGCTCCAGGAGGTCCGCGGTCAGCTGCTGGAACTGAGCCCGGGTGAGCTTCTCGTCCAGGTGCAGCGGGCCCTCGGCGGAGGCGGTGATGTAGGGCAGGTTGATCGAGGTCTCGGTGGACGAGGACAGCTCGATCTTGGCCTTCTCGGCAGCCTCACGCAGACGCTGCAGGGCCATCTTGTCCTTGGCGAGGTCCACGCCGTGACCGGACTTGAACTGCTGAACCAGGTAGTCGACGACGCGCTGGTCCCAGTCGTCACCACCGAGGTGGTTGTCACCGTTGGTGGCCTTCACCTCGACGACGCCGTCGCCGATCTCCAGGAGGGACACGTCGAAGGTGCCGCCACCGAGGTCGAAGACGAGGATCGTCTGGTCGTCCTTGTCGAGGCCGTACGCCAGCGCGGCCGCGGTGGGCTCGTTGACGATGCGAAGGACGTTCAGACCGGCGATCTCGCCGGCCTCCTTCGTCGCCTGGCGCTCGGAGTCGTTGAAGTACGCCGGGACGGTGATGACCGCGTCGGTCACCTTCTCGCCCAGGTAGGACTCGGCGTCGCGCTTCAGCTTCTGGAGGATGAAGGCGGAGATCTGCTGCGGGTTGAAGGGCTTCCCGTCCAGCTCCATCTTCCAGTCGGTGCCCATGTGGCGCTTCACGGACCGAATGGTCCGGTCCACGTTGGTGACCGCCTGACGCTTGGCGACCTCGCCGACGAGCACCTCGCCGTTCTTCGCGAAGGCGACGACGGACGGCGTGGTCCTGGCACCCTCGGCGTTGGTGATGACGGTGGGCTCGCCGCCTTCGAGAACGCTGACGACGGAGTTAGTCGTGCCCAGGTCGATGCCGACCGCACGTGCCATGGTTGATTCCTCCAGCTGACTTGAGTGGAACGGACTCAAGTGTGCATGACGGCTCGCGACCGGTCAACAGAGCTGAGTCGACCTCACTCAACTCTTATCCGTTCCTTACACGCAACTGGGCTCCGACCTGCGACGATCTGGCCTGCGCGGGCGGGCGAACAGCACCCCCTACGGGAAAAGAGGGTTGACGCCGAGGCCCGTACGGCTTGATGTGGAGCATCGCGAATACGGTGACGAGGGCACCCACTCCCACCCAGAACGCCCCGGACCGCGCCATCCATCCCATGTGCACGAGGACGCCGACGAGCACCCCGGAGAAGCCCGCGACCCCCAGCAGGACGGTCCCACCCTGCGGGGTGAGGCCGACCCGGCGCAAACGATGGGCGAAATGGTCGGGCCCGCCCCGCAGCAGCGGCCGTCCGGCCAGTCGGCGGGACAGCGCCACGAGGAGTACGTCGGCGGTGGCGAGGGAGGTGAGCGAGTAGAGCACGGCCGCGCTCGACACGGGGTCGTGCCCGGCCCGGGTGATGACGGCGGACGCGGCCAGCACGAACCCGACGAACAGCGACCCGCACGCCCCGAGCCCGATCCGCGCGGGATGCCAGTTGTGCATGAGGAACCCGGTCAGGGCGGCCGCCAGCACGCTCAGCAGCACCGCGAGTTCGTCCATCACCTCGACCGCCGCGCAGATCCCGAGGCCGAAGGCGGTGAGCACCCCGACGGTGCCGGCCAGCGCGTCCGCGTGGTCGAGCGCCTTGAACCCGATGGCCACGAGAACGATCCAGCCGACGGCCACCAGTCCCAGCAGGATCCCGGTGTCGCCGTACGGCACCACGCAGGCCGCCGCCACCGCCGTACCGCCGATCAGGAACCGCGCCTTCACCCGCCGCACGTCGGCGACCAGCCCGAGCGCGGCGACGGCGCCCGCGGCGACCACCAGCCGCATGACCTCCGAGCCCAGCGGGGCGAACCGCGTCCACTCCCCGGCGGCGGCCACCAGGCAGGTCACGAGCGCGACGGCGACACCGCCGAGCAGGGGCAGCGGCCGCTGGCGCCGGCGGTCGACGATGCCGAAGCGCAGGGCGGGCAGCCGGAGCAGCGCCGCGAGCAGGGCGGCGAGCAGGAGGGCGGTGGTGGCGGCGGCGATCCCGTAAAGCACGGGGATAGGTTAGTGCCGTATATCCCTTTTCGTGATGAATAACACGATCGGTTCTTAAGGCAACCCTCAGCGACTCACATCACTCCGCGCCTGGCTACAGTGCGGTTGAAGATGGGGGTAGTCTCAGACGGACTGCATAAGTTACCGCTTAGTAATGTCGAGGACCCCCTCGAACCACCCCTCGCAGGCCCGAGGAGCCCCGAAATGCAACTCGCCGCGATCATCGTGTCGCTGGTTCTGATCGTGGTCGGCGTGGCCCTGTTCGCGCGCGCCATCCTTCAGATCTACAACTTCATGCGGCTCGGCCAGAACGTGCCCGCGGGCACCCGCACGGACGAGCCGGTGCAGCGCACCGTCACCGTGGCCAGGGAGTTCCTCGGCCACACCCGGATGAACCGCTGGGGCATCGTGGGTGTCGCGCACTGGTTCGTGGCGGTGGGCTTCTTCTCGCTGCTGCTGACGATCGTCAACGCCATCGGCCAGCTGTTCAAGGCCGACTGGATCCTGCCGGTCATCGGCGACTGGGCGCCGTACAACGTCTTCGTCGAGTTCCTCGGCACCATGACGGTTCTCGGCATCCTCACGCTGATCGTGATCCGCCAGCTGAGCCGGCCGGGCAAGGCGGGCCGCAAGTCCCGCTTCGCCGGGTCCAACACCGGCCAGGCGTACTTCGTCGAGAGCGTCATCCTCATCGTCGGCGTCTGCATCTTCATGCTGCACGCACTGGAGGGCGCCCAGCACCACGTGGACGGCTACGAGGCGTCGTTCTTCATCTCGTACCCGGTGGTGTCGTGGCTCGAGGGCATGGACATCTCCACGCTCCAGAACCTCACCTACCTCTTCGCCGGCCTGAAGATCGCGACCTCCTTCATCTGGATGATCACGGTCGCCCTGAAGACCGACATGGGTGTGGCCTGGCACCGCTTCCTGGCGTTCCCGAACATCTGGTTCAAGCGCAACGCCGCCGGTGAGACCTCGCTGGGCGCGCTGCTGCCGATGACCTCCGGCGGCAAGCCGATCGACTTCACCGACCCCGGTGAGGACGACGTCTTCGGTGTCTCCCAGGTCGAGCAGTTCTCCTGGAAGGGACTGCTGGACTTCTCCACCTGCACCGAGTGCGGCCGCTGCCAGTCGCAGTGCCCCGCCTGGAACACGGGCAAGCCCCTCTCCCCCAAGCTGCTGATCATGTCGCTGCGCGACCACGCGCACGCCAAGGCGCCGTACCTGCTGGCCGGCGGCGGCAAGTCGATGGAGGGCGAGGAGAAGGCCTCCGAGGAGCAGCTCAAGGACGTCCCCGCGGCCGCGCTCGCCGAGGCCGAGCGTCCGCTGATCGGCACCGCCGAGGAGAACGGCGTCATCGACCCGGACGTCCTGTGGTCCTGCACCACCTGCGGCGCCTGCGTCGAGCAGTGCCCGGTGGACATCGAGCACATCGACCACATCGTCGACATGCGCCGCTACCAGGTGATGATCGAGAGCGCGTTCCCGTCCGAGGCGGGCACGATGCTCAAGAACCTGGAGAAGAAGGGCAACCCCTGGGGCCTGGCGAAGAAGCAGCGCCTGGAGTGGCTGAAGGAAGTCGACTTCGAGGTGCCGGTCGTCGGCAAGGACATCGAGGACCTCACCGAGGTCGAGTACCTGTACTGGGTCGGCTGCGCCGGCGCCCTGGAGGACCGCGCCAAGAAGACCACCAAGGCCTTCGCGGAGCTGCTGCACATGGCGGGCGTCAAGTTCGCGATCATGGGCGGCGACGAGAAGTGCACCGGTGACTCCGCCCGCCGCCTCGGCAACGAGCCCCTGTTCCAGGAGCTCGGCATGGAGAACGTCATGGCCCTGAACATGGCGTTCGGCGAGGAGATGGACGACGAGGGCAAGGTGACCGAGGAGTCCCGCAAGCCCAAGTCGGCCAAGAAGATCGTCGCCACCTGCCCGCACTGCCTCAACACGATCGGCAACGAGTACCCGCAGATCGGCGGCGACTACGAGGTCATCCACCACACCCAGCTGCTCCAGCACCTGGTGGACGAGGGCAAGCTGGTCCCGGTGACCCCGGTCGAGGGCATCATCACGTACCACGACCCCTGCTACCTGGGCCGCCACAACAAGATCTACACGCCCCCGCGCGAGATCATCGCCAGCGTCCCGGGCATCCGCAACGAGGAGATGCACCGCCACAAGGAGCGCGGCTTCTGCTGTGGCGCCGGTGGTGCGCGGATGTGGATGGAGGAGCGGATCGGCAAGCGCATCAACAACGAGCGCGTCGACGAGGCCCTCTCGGTGAACCCGGACATCGTCTCGACGGCCTGCCCGTTCTGCCTGGTCATGCTCACGGACTCCGTGAACGGCAAGAAGAACGACGGCACGGCCAAGGAGTCCATCCAGGTCGTCGACGTCGCCCAGCTGCTGCTGGAGTCGGTCAAGGCCCCGGTCCCGGACGACGAGCCCCCGGCGGGCAGCGCCGAGGCGGAGAGCGAGCCGGAGCCCCAGCCCGTCAAGTAGCAACCGCCACGGCAGTCCCTACGGCAGTCCGACGCCCCCACGCCCCGCAGGGCCTGGGGGCGTCGCCGTACGCTCGACAGCTGTACTTTTGCGGCAGAACCCGCTCCGGAAGGACCACCTCGTGATCATCTTCGGCACCAAGGGCTACCTCTACCAGCTGGCGATACTGACGCTGGTGTGCGGCCAGTGCGGCAACCCCTCCGCGCACACGCTGCGCAAGCGCGTCACGAAGTTCACGCTGTTCTTCGTGCCGCTGTTCCCCGTCTCGACCAAGTACGCGACGCAGTGCACCTTCTGCGGCGCGGAGCAGAAGGTGACCGGCGAGCAGGCGGAGCAGCTGCAGGCGCAGGCCGCCACCGGCGGACAGCACGGCACCCACGGCGGTCAGCAGCCCTACGGCCGGCCGCAGCAGCCGTACCAGTCCTGAGCGGCCTACGGCTTCGGCTGCTTGGGTCCGTTCATCGCGTCGGCCGCGTGCCGGGGGCCGGGCCGTGACGAGAACTGTCCTACGAGTTCGCGGAAGCAGACCAGGGCGGTGATCGGCGGAATTCCGACGACCACCATCGCCAGCAGGGAATGCGCCGACTGGCCGATGCACAGCGCCACCGCGGTACCGGAGGAGATCAGCATGACGGCCCAGGAACGCCGGGCCGTCCGACGCTGAACGGAAGCCCGCAAGATGGACAGACCCGCCAGCAGCCACGGTCCATAGACCGTCAACGGCCACCAATGGGCCAGATTCGGCGACACCACCAGCAGCGCGATGGAGCGCAGCTGATCGTACGAATACGAAATGGACCAGGTGAGCATCGTGACCGCACACAGGGTGATGAGTGTGACCAGGACCCCGACGGTGAAGATCTTTGGGTTTCCGGCAAGGATGTGATTGCTGGGCTGAGGCCGCTTTCGATGGACCGGCCGGGGCGGGGGCCTGTCACGGTGCGCCTGCGGCGGGGTCGGAGCAGGAGCGGGAACAGGAGCGGCGGAAAGATCCAGGCCCTGCGTCGTGTTCAGCATCTGGGCCAGCTCTTCGTCCAGATCCCAGCCGCCCGACGACGAGATCGTCGCATCGGGGACATGCCACAGGTTCTGCATGTCGAGCTGCTGAGTGTAAAGAGGCTGTTCGTCTACCGCGTCATAATCGGCCCTCATTGCTAGAACTTTTCCCCTTCCATCGTGGCCCGGAGATATTCGCTCTCCATCCGGCTGATGGTTCTCAGGAAGTCCTCAAGCAGATCCGAGCAGTGCGTGATGCCTTCCGCAGTGGTCTGATCAGCTGCCTGAAGCGAGCGGAGCGGACGAGCCTCAGCTGCATGTTTTTCATGCCAAGTCACGCCCACCTAACGAGCACCGCACAGGGCAGGACATCTGGCATTCGGGGGAATATGCGTCAACGGTGATTATCCAAAATATCCAATGACCGGCCCCGTCCGGAGAAATTCAGACGATGCATGCAGATGTATGAAGATGTGTGACGCGGTGTTATCGAGGGACTTACGATTACCGGTTCCATTGGTCCGGGCAGGTCACAGCCGTTCGCCCTCCTGGAGGTACACCCCGTCCGCAGTCACACGATCCGTCCGCTCCGAGCCGCCGACGACGCGGCACCAGCTGTCCACGGTCAGCTCGGCGCCGCGCAGCCTGATGTGGAACCCGCCGTACATCCCCGGCACGGGGAACCAACAGTCGGGAACCTCGAGTTCGGTCAGCGCCTCGACCTCGGGCAGGCGCAGCGCGTGCCGGGTGGCCAGGTCCGAGCGACCGCCGCCGTCATCGCCGCCGCCCGACCGGTACCGAATGAGCCGGTGCAGGTGCTGTCGCAGCCCGGCGATGACGTCCTGGGGCAGGGCGTGCCGGATCTCCGGACGCAGGAGGGCGTCGAGGTGGTGGTGGCCGCGCGACACGGCGATGTCCAGGGGGCGGGTCGCGTCACTCGCCCGCAGCGTGCGGAAGGCACCGTACTCCAGGAGCCGCTCGACCGTTCCGGCACCGGTGCCGTGCCAGGCGGCCTGGTGCAGGGGCGCGTAGCCGCTACGGCCGTCCAGGCGCGCGCAGTTGGACCATTCGGGCTCCTTGTCGAGGACGTGGAAGGCGGTACGCCAGTCCCCGTCCCGGGCGGCGTCTGCGAGCCGGTCCCGCTCGGCCGCCCATTCGTCCTTCAGGGAGGACCGACGGGTGATCCCGTCCCATCGCGCAGTGCCGTCACCCTTCACGTCCGCGAGTGTAGGGATCTGGGATCGGGGGTCACGATCGAGGGGCGGCCCCATAGGTCCCGTACTGCGGAAGTCCCGCCGCCTCGAAGACATGTCCTATACAGGGGCACGTCGGATGTCTGTACCCCCTTTGACCTCTTACGGGGCGGGAACTCATCGACGGCTCCCGTCCCCCTGTTGATGGCCAGTGACATGGAGGGGGCTCCGCCCGGAGTACGCGTATCTGCGCGCCCCGCTGCTGACGATCGTGTTCCTGGGCGTGCTGACGGGCCAGGTGGCCGTGGTCTGCGGCTGGCGGCTGGCGGCTGGCGGCGATGGTGCGTCGCGGGACGGTGTTCTCCCACGGCGCCTTCCGCTACGTACACATCGTGATCGGCGCGATCGCGGCGGCCTCCCTCCCGGTGTTCTCGCTCGGTGTGTCCTGGCCCCGGCGAGGCGGTGGCTCCGGGCGTCGTCCTGCTGATCGGCGGGGTCGCCACGGCGGTGATGGGCGTGGCGCTCATCGTGCTCGTGCTGCGGATGCTGCTCGCCCAGGCCGTGGCGCGCGACGTCGAGGCGACGGCGATGCAAGCCGAGGTGGGGGCCGTGATCTGATGCCGATCGTCGTCGACATCGACGTGATGCCGGCCAAACGGAAGCTGTCCGTGGGCGAATTGGCAGACCGCGCCGGCATCACCCCCGCCAACCTGGCCGTACTCATGAACGGCCGCGCCCAAGGCCGTGCACTTCACCACCCTCGAGGCCCTCTGCGAGGTGCTCGAATGCCAGCCGGGGGCCTGCTGCGCCGGGAGGTGAATGGAGCGACGGACCTCTGACACCGGCCGGAGCCCCTGCGCGATAGCGTGCCGATCATGGCGGACTGGGGGCTTCGGCCGGCATCGGCGCGCGACGTCGAGGCGGTCGCCGCATTGCGCGCCGTGGTGCTGCGGGCGGATCTGGAGCGGCTCGGACGGTACGACGAGCGGCGGGTGCGGCAGCGGCTGCGGGACGGATTCGATCCGGCGCACACCTGGGTGATCGAGGCCGACGACGCTTTCGCCGGCTGCGTGGCGCTGCGACCGGCCGAGGACAGCCGGCGGCCGCAGCGACGGCAGGAGCGATGGCTGGAGCACTTCTACCTGGCCCCGCACCTTCAGGGCCGGGGTATCGGTTCGGACGTGTTGCGCGAACTGCTGGAGCGGTGTGACCGCGACGGCGTCCGCGTCCGGCTGAACGTACTGCAGGGCAGTCCGGCCCGACGGCTGTACGAGCGGCACGGGTTCACGGTCGGGACCGAGGATGCGGTGGACGTGTTCATGGTGCGCGAGCCGAACGGAGCGTCCGGTGCGAAGGGTCAGGAGAGCCAGTCGCTGTAGCGGGTGGGGGCCAGATGGGCTTCCTTGTCGGTGAGGACGTCGCCCTTGACGACGGCGAACATGCCGGCGGTGGGATCGGTGACGACCGTACGGCTGTCTCCCTTGTGGGCCAGAGTCGTACGGCCCAGCTCGTCCAGGGTGAAGACCTCGGGGCCGCCGATGTTGCGAATGCCGTTCAGCGGGGCGCCCACGGCGACGTCCGTCACTGCCCTCGCCACGTCCTTGGCGGCGATCGGCTGGATCGGCGTGGCGGGCAACCGGACGGTGTCGCCGTCGGCCGTCCAGGAGATGACGGCGTCGATGAATTCCATGAACTGCGTGGCCCGCACGATCGAGTAGGGGATCGGCCCGGCCGCGAGGACGCTCTCCTGGAGGGACTTGGCCCGGTAGTAGGCCAGCTCGGGCACCTGGTCCACGCCGACGATCGAGAGGATGACGAAGTGGGCGGCGCGGCCCTTGGCGGCCGCGGCCAGAAGGTTGTCCATCGAGGTCCGGAAGAAGGCCGGGGAGGCTTCGTCGAAGGTCGGGGAGTTCGTCAGGTTGACGACGACTTCGGCCCCCGCCACCGCCTCGTCCAGTCCCTGGCCGGTGATGACGTCGACGCCGGTGGACTGCGAGTGCGGCACCGCCTCGTGCCCGACGGCGTTCAGATTCCTGACGACCTGCGACCCGATCAGGCCGGTACCGCCGATGACCGCGAACTTCATGAGATGCCTTTCGTCGCGAGCGTCTTTGCAATGTGGCATGTGCAGCACTAGGTGGGCATGGCAAGAAAGCGCCGCCCGGCCGCTGAGCGCGGCCGCTGTCAGCAGCCGGGGACGAACGTGACCGTCTCCTCGAGCGGCGCCCGGCCCGTGCGGGCGTCGCGCACGGTGACGTCCTCGAATCCGATCGACATGCCGCAGAAGAGGATGAGCTCAGCCGGCGGCGCCAGCACCTCCGCGACGGTCTTGCGGTACTTCGCCCACGCCATCTGCGCGCAGCTGTGCAGTCCCTCGGCGCGCAGCAGAAGCATGACGGTCTGCAGATACATGCCGACGTCGGACCACTGCGCCGGCCCCATGTCACGGTCGAGGTAGCAGAACAGGGCTGCGGGCGCGCCGAAGCAGTCCCAGTTCGCGGCAGCGGCCCGTTGGCGCGCCTCCAGGTCCTCGCGGGGGATGCCGAGTCCGCCGTAGCGCTGCTCGCCGAAGGCGAATCGGCGCTCGCGGTACGGGGACTTCAGATCGGGCGGGTACTGCTCGTACTCCGGCTCGTCCCAGGGGTCACCCGACACCACACGTTCGCCGGCGCGCTTCTTGAGTCCGGCCAGCGGTGCGCCGGTCAGCACATAGGCGTGCCACGGCTGGACGTTCGACGCCGAGGGGGTCCAAGCCGCGGCGGTCAGCACCCGGGCCAGCACCTCCTTCGGGACCTGCCGGTCGGTGAACCCGCGCACTGCCCGTCGGCTCGTGACCGCCTCGTAGACGTCCAAGGTCGCCTGCCTCCTCTTTGCTCGGTGCGTCCGTCTCCGTTGCAGTCGCGACGGTATCATTCGATACTGTCTCGTGTTTAACTATGGTTGATCTCAAGCCATACCCGTCAGCCCCCGGCATCCCCGCCTCGGGCGCCCCCCTTGGAGAAAGCCCATGGCCACGCTGCTGCACATCGACTCGTCCGTGCTCCCCGGCGAGGCGTCCTCGTCCCGTTCGGTCGCGGCCGCCTTCCGTACGGCCTGGGAGGAGCAGCACCCGGAGGGGTCGGTGATCTACCGCGACCTCGCCGCCGACCCCGTCCCGCACATCACGGCCGGCGCCTGGTCCGCCGGCCAGACCGCCCCGTCGGAGCGCACCACGGAGCAGTCCGCCGCGTTCGCCGAGCGGGTGCGGCTCATCGAGGAACTGGAGGCGGCGGACGCCGTACTGATCGGCGCCCCGATGCACAACTTCTCGATCCCGTCGACCCTCAAGGCATGGCTGGACAACGTGCTCCTCCCCGGCCGCACCGCGGGCGAGAACCCTTCCGCACAGGGCACCCCGGTCACCGTCATCGCCAGCCGCGGCGGCTCGTACGCGCCGGGCACCCCGCGCGAGGGGTTCGAGTTCGTGCAGAACTACCTGGAAGCCGTCCTGAAGCGCACGCTCGGCCTGGACCTCGACTTCATCGTCCCGGAACTCACCATGGCCCCCCGCAACCCGGCCATGTCCGAACTGGTCCCCCTCTACGAGGCCTCCCGCACGCGCGCCTTCGCGGACGCGGCCGCCAAGGCCAGGGAAGTCGCGGAGCGCATCGCCGGGTGAGTGCCGCGTGCGTGCCGCTCGCGTGTCGGGGGATGACCGGCGGACGGGCGCGCTGCGGTGCACCCGTCCGTCGGTCTTCCTGTCCGTGCGCCCGTCGGGCGAGTGCGCCGGTGCGCTTACGCCTCGCCGTGCGCGGGATAGGCGAACCGGGTCAGCAGCTCCCTCAGCTGCTCGGCCTCGCCCGGTCGCAGTCCGGCGACCAGGCTCTGGGCCCGCGGCCCCGCCGCCACATGGGCCGCGTCGAAGAGCTCGATGCCCTGAGGCGTGATCTCCACCGCCCGCACCCGCCGGTCTCCGTGCACGGCCTTGCGTACGGCCAGCCCCTTGCGCTCCAGGTCGTCCACGACCCGCATGATTCCGGCCTTGTCCGTCCCGGTGGCCGCCGCCAGGTCCCGCTGCACCGTGGGCCCGCGGTCCACCAGCACGATGAGCACGGCGAAATGCCGCAACTCGATGCCGAGCGGCCGAAGCGCCTCCGTCATCACCGTCTGCGCGCGCCAGTGCGCCCGGCGCAGCAGCAGACCGAGAGCGAACGGCGACCCGTCACCGGGACGGTCGGTCGCACGCGAGGCGGCGGGCACAGCGGGAACGTCGGCGGGCATGAGGCCACACTACAGCGGCCGATTCACTCGAAACGGTATCAATTGAAACGAATGCGGCTACGACTCCTGCCGCTGAACCCCGCTGCCACGGCCCGTCGCCGATGCGAACCCCAGCCATGTGTGGCGGTTGCCCCACCAGCACCAGCCGACCTTCGGGGCATCGCGCCGCTCGCGGCCGTCACGTCCCGTGCCGTTGCTGATCCAGATCGCCGGAGTACGGGCGTCCAGGGTGCCGTTCGGCTTGCGCAGCCGGGAGCCGATGGTCATGAAGCAGCGGTTGCGCTCCAGGATCGGCGGCTGCTGGAGCACCCAGTGGATGCCCTCGTGGAGCAGCAGCGGACTGCGCCCCTCCGCGGTCAGGGCCGGCAGCGCCTCCTCCGGGCTCCAGTTGGCCATGCGGTCGCCGCGGTCGAGGCCGGTGACGACGTAGAGCGGCGCCTCGGGCAGCTCGGCGGTGTCGGGAGCGAAGTCGTCGACGTCGGGCATGTCGACGACGACGAAGCCGGGCTTGCCGTCACGGCGGAGCAGTGGGGCCAGGGCGGACGCGGGGACGCGGTCGGGGTGGACGGCTATGAGCGCATCGCCCTCTCCGCCCTCGGTGCCGCCGGCGTTCGCCGCGAAGGTGCGCAGTTCGTCGGCCGGTATCCCCGCGAGCTCATGCACCCCGAGCTCGATCAGGCGTGCCGCCTGGGTGGCGAGCGGCGGGAGGGAGGTCACGATGGCGTCGGACGAGGTTTCGGGCATGGTCCTCCTAGGTTCGCGGTTTCGGAGCAGCAGGCTTGAGGTCAACGCCACGGCCCACCGGAAACGTTCCCTGTGCGCCCTGCGCTCTCTGCGTTCGTTGCGCGCCCTGCGGACACTTTCAGCCAGACCGCACATCCCCCGCACCCCGCCCCCGCACAGGTCTGTCGCCCCGTCTCGAACGCGTGCATCATTACCCAGTTGTTGCCCCTGGTGTTGACGAGGTGAGCGGTGCGCGCGCGAAGAAGCGGGAAGTGCAGAGCGGCCGTGACGGGCACGTTCGGCACCGTCGGCACCGTAGGCAGGATCGCCACCCTCTCCGCCCTGGCCCTCGCCCTCCCGCTCACCGCCTGCGGTCCCACCCCCCACGACGACGCCAAGTCGGCCCGCCACACGCCCGTCCAGATAGCCGACGCCCCCGCCCAACTCCCCATCCCGCACGGCAAGGGCAGCGGGAAGCCCGCCGACTTCAACGGCGACGGCCACCGTGACCTGGTCCTCAACGACCTGGTCAAGGCGCAGGCCCACGCCGACGACGCGGGCATCGGCATCGTCTACGGCGGTGAGCACGGACCGACCCCGGGCGCACGGCAGTTGCTCAGCCCCCGACGCCAGGCGGCCCCGACCAAGGGCCAACTCCCGGCCGCCTTCGACGCGGAGGCGACCTGCGACCTGGACGGCGACGGCTTCACGGACCTGGTCGTCTCCACCGACCCGCCCTACGACGGCCAGGGGCAGCCCCCGGTGCCGTTGCAGATCCTCTACGGCTCCCCGGAGGGCCTCACCGGCAAGGCGGTCAAGCTCGCGATCCCGGCCCGCGCCCGCGTCGGCAACGACTGGCCCGACCAGCCCGTGTGCGGCGACTTCGACGGCGACGACGCGCAGGACCTCGTCGTCCACGCATCCGGCGGCCAACTGAGCTTCCTACGCGGCCCGTTCACCCGCAAGGGCGCCCCGCGCGCGGCGAGCGCCCCCATCGAGGCCCCCGGCAACGCCCCCAGGGGCCCGGCGGCCGACGTGAACGACGACGGATACGAGGACCTGGTGGTCCGTACGACGGAGGGCGCGGGCACATCGTCACTCGTCCTCGGCGGCCCGAACGGACCGACCCGCACCGGCGCCACCCTTCCCTCCGGCATCGACGTGGCCCTCGGCACCTTCGGCAAGGGCAAGGCTGCCCTCGACGCGGCGATCGGCACGATGGACGGAACGTCTCTGCGCTACGACCTCCCGGCAGCCACCGCCCGCGGCACGCTCGCCACCCCCGGCTCGGTACTGGACGCCGCCGACTTCGACGGCGACGGCCTGAGCGAACTCCTCTCCAGCGGAACCGAGTTGCGGATCCTCCGCGGCCGTACGGCAGGACTCACGGCGGCGGGCATGGTGACGGTGAAGCCGCCCGCCCGGGGCACCACGCGGGTCGTGACGGCCGCCGACTTCGACGGGGACGGGCGGGCGGACCTGGTGGTGCGGACGTACGTCGGCGAGACGAAGGACACGGTGGCGGTGTATCCGGGCGTGAAGGAGGGGCTGGTGGCGGCGGAGCCGTCGGTGCGGTTCTCCAGCTCGGAGTTCCTGGCACGGTAGCCGAGCCGAGGTCCGCCCTCGTCAGTCGGCTGCCCCCGTCAGTCGGCCACCCGGGCGCCGATGGCGCGGGCGCGGCGGCGTGCCTCGGGGCTGAGGCCTTTGCGGCGGGGGGACGTGCGGTAGTCGTAGGCGGTGGGCTGGGCAAGGTCCGAAAGTTTCTCGAACCCACGTACAACCCTCACGCCCCACCGTGAGTCTCCTGATCGCCGACCACCCCGTGAACCCGAGGCCAACTCCCGGAGAACACGAGCGGTCGCACCCCATTGACTGCGGATGCCCGCCAGGCATCCCCGCATGCAGCAGGAGAACCCGCATGCACAAGCACCACCTGAGACTCGCCCTCGCAACGGCCACCGCTGCCTCGCTGACGGGCGGCCTGCTCACGCTCGCGACGGCCACGTCGGCGACCGCCGCCGACTCCACGCACGTATCCGCCGCCGACTTCAACGGTGACGGCCGAGGCGACGTCGTGGCCTCCGCGCACGGCTCCTACGTCAGCGGCCGCGCGGGCGCCGGGCAGGTCGTCGTGCTCTACGGCACCAGCACCGGCGTATCGTCCGCGAAGCGCACGACGATCAGCCAGAACACCGCCGGCTCCCCCGGCACCGCCGAGCAGGGCGACGGCTTCGGCGCCGAGTCCGCGTACGCCGACTTCAACGGCGACGGATACGACGACCTCGCCGTCTCCTCCCCGTGGGAGAAGGTCGGCACCGACACCAACGGCGGCGGCGTCGCCGTCCTGTGGGGCTCGGCGAGCGGCCTCACCGGCAAGGGCGTCACCGTCGCGGACCCGGCCCCCTCCTCGCACGACTTCTGGGGCAAGGACCTTGCCGCGGGCGACTTCGACGGCGACGGCAAGGCCGACCTGGCCGTAGGCAACTCGTCCAGCACCATCCACGTCTTCAAGGGCGGCTTCAACGCCACCGGCACCCCCGGCGGGCGCTACACCATCAAGCCGCCCATCCACACCGGCACCAACGACTTCCCCTACGGCCCGCTGAGCCTCACCGCCGGAGACGTCAACGGCGACAAGCGCACGGACCTGATCGTCGACGGGTACGAGACCCAGAGCGACTACGGGTGGAACCAGAACTACTTCGTGCCCGGCACCGCGAGCGGCCTGAGCGTCGCCTCCGCCGAGGTCCTCAAGCCCGGCATCATCACCGCCATCGGCGACATCAACGGCGACGGCTACGGCGACATCGTCAGCGGCGCCGGCTGGGACAGCACCACCACCGACGGCACCCCCATCCCGGACGCCGCGAACGGCGGCAAGGTCAACATCACCTACGGCGCCGCCTCCGGGCCCGCCGCCACCTCGGGCATCACCCAGAACTCCGGCAACATCCCCGGCAGTTCGGAGAAGGGCGACGGCTTCGGCTGGGACCTGGACCTCGGTGACGTCAACGGCGACGGATACCAGGACCTGGTCGTCGCCTCCCCCAACGAGGACATCGCCGGCGTCGCCAACACCGGCCAGGTCGCGGTCCTGTACGGCTCCGCGAGCGGCATCGACACCGTCTCCGGTGTCCAGGGCCTCGCCCAGAGCACCGCGGGCGTCCCCGGCAACGACGAGAAGAACGACCTGTTCGGCGCGGACGTCAAGCTCGACGACGTCACCGGCGACGGCAGGGCGGACCTCGTCCTCGGCTCGTACGAGAACGAGGGCAACGGCGGCCTGACCTACCTGCCCTCCAACGGCACGAAGATCACCACGTCCGGCTCGCGCACCGTCGCCCCGAGCAGCTCGGGCCTCTCGACGACCGGAACCCCGCAGTTCGGCGCGGTCTTCGCGGACTGAGTACGGCAGGCCGTGCCGTTGTCCGGCCTGCATCTCCGTACGGCGGCACCCGGCCGTCGTACCCCCTGAACGGCCGGGCCCGCCCCCCCGCGGGCCCGGCCCTCTTCCCAGGAGCACCCACTTGCGCAAGCGCCCCCTTCTCCTCGCCGCCACCCTCACCACGGGCCTGCTCACCGCGCTGCCCGCCGCCACCGCCTCCGCCGCCCCCTCGGGCCCGGCCGGCGACTTCAACGGCGACGGCTACCGCGACGTGGCCGTCAGCGCCGTGTGCACCGATGTCGGCTCCGCGTCCTGCGCCGGTGCCGTCGTCGTGCTGTACGGCTCGTCGTCGGGCGTCTCCGCGACGAGGAAGGCGGTCATCACCCAGAACTCCGCCGGCGTGCCCGGCACCGCCGAGTCGGGCGACCTGTTCGGGTCCTCCCTCGCCTCCGGCGACCTGGACCGCGACGGCTACTCCGATCTCGTCGTCGGCTCCTCGGGCGAGAGCATCGGCGACCGGGACGGCGTCGGCTCCGGCACCGTGCTGTGGGGCTCCAAGTCCGGTCTGTCCGGCGGCAAGGGGCTGCCCCAGCCGTCCACGATCGCCGAGTGGGGCGGCTTCTCGCGTGGCATCGCCACCGGGGACTTCGACGGCGACGGCGACACGGACGTGACGCTCACCGGCCAGAACCACACCCGCCTCTACCTGGGCCCGTTCACCCGCACCGGTGGTCCGCTGAGCCACTACGGCGTCGGCGAGCTCGGCACCACGTTCGAGGTGATCGCCGGCGACATGAGCGGCGACGGCGCGGCCGAGCGCGTCTACCCGTTCAGTGTGGACGGCGACTCCGGCGGCGAGATCCTCTACTACCGCCACACCGCCACCGGGTACAAGCTCTCCGAGCTGGTGAACGCCGACGGCTTCGCGGGCTCCGTCGCCGACATCAACGGCGACGGCTACGGCGACCTCGTCCTGGGCGACTCCTCGGACCCCAACACCGACAAGCCCGGCGGTCACAAGGGCGGCCAGATCACCGTCTGGTACGGCGGCCCGAACGGCCCCGACCCCGCGCAGACGCCGACCGTCGTCCACCAGGACTCCACCGGCGTGCCCGGCTCGGGCGAGGCCGACGACGCGTTCGGCTCGGCCATGAGCGCCGGCGACATCAACGGCGACGGGTTCGCGGACGTCGTGGTCGGCGCCTGGGGCGAGGACCTCGGCTCGGCGAAGGAAGCGGGCTCGGTGACCGTCCTGTTCGGCTCGGCCTCCGGTCTGACCACCAAGGGCGCGAAGTCCTACACCCAGAACACGGGCGGCGTCCCCGGCGACGCCGAGGCCTGGGACCGCTTCGGCTCCGCCGTCGACCTGACCGATGTGACCAAGGACGGCAAGGCCGACCTCACGATCGGCGTGGACGGCGAGAACGGCACCGGCGGCGTCTGGACCCTGCGCGGCACGTCCACCGGCCTGACCACCTCGGGCGCCAAGGGCCTGACCGTCGCCGGTATCTCCCTCAAGGCCGGCAACCACCTCGGCGCGGTGATCGCCCAGTGACCGGCCGTCAACTCCCTTGTGCGGCAACCCGCTCCATGCGCAACCGCATCGCCGCCGCCCTCCTCGCGGCGGCCCTGACCCCGCTCGCGCTCACCCTCTCCGCCCCGGCCGCCCACGCCGCCCCGGCCGCCGAGCCGTACGACTTCAACGGGGACGGCCTCGCCGACCTCGCGATCGGCGCCCCGGGCGCCACGGTGGGCGGCAAGGCCAAGGCGGGCGCCGTCTCCGTGGTCTACGGCAGCTCAAGTGGGCTGAAGACCTCGACGCACACCCTGATCACCCAGAACACCGCCGGCGTGCCCGGCGCCGCGGAGACCGACGACGCCTTCGGGTCCGCAGTCGCCTCCGCCGACCTCAACACCGACGGGTACGCGGACCTGCTGATCGGCACGCCCGGCGAGGACGTGAACGGCGACACCAACGACGGCACGGTCGTCGTCATCTGGGGCGCCAAGTCGGGTCTGTCGGGGGCGCGTACGGTGCCCAACTCCAACGACAGGGACGTGGACCGCTACGGGCAGTCGGTGGCGGTGGGAGACGTCGACGACGACGGCGACCTGGACATCCTGGTCGGCGCGAACGGTCTGTTCACCCTCGCCTTCGTCAACGGCCCCTTCACCCGGACCAGTTCCTTCCAGGGCGGTTCCGGCTCCGGCTTCCCCCACCCGTACTCGTCCTCGTACGGCATCACGTCCCTGTCCGTCGGACCTGTCACCGCCTCCTGGCACACCAACGTGGTCGTCCACGGCCGCAGGACGGGCACCGACGACGCGATCACCCACCTGGTGACCGACCCGTCCATCGGCAACTTCACCGACTGGATGCAGGAGCTGCCGTCCGGCTACGTCTCCGCGATCGGCGACGTCGACAAGGACGGGTACGCGGACATCGCCATCGGCAACGAGCGCGAGACCTCCGCCGACCCGGCCGGCGCCAAGGGCGGCAAGGTCACGGTGGTCTACGGCGGATCGGGCGGCACGGACACCTCCCGCGCCCCGCTGGTCCTCACCCAGGACACCGCCGGCGTGCCCGGCGCCTCCGAGTCCGGCGACCGCTTCGGCAGCCATGTCTCCCTCGGCGACATCAACGGCGACGGCTACGCCGACCTGGCCGTCGGCGCGTCCGGCGAGAACTCCGGCGCGGGCTCGGTGACCGTCCTGTACGGCTCGGCCTCCGGCCTCAGGACGACCGGCGCACAGTCCCTCACGCAGAACACCGCGGGCGTACCCGGCACGTCCGAGTCGAACGACCGCTTCGGGGCCCGCGTCCTGCTCACCGACCACTCCGGCGACCGCCGCGCCGAACTCACCGTCGCCGCGACCGGCGAGAACGGTGACGGCGCCGTCTGGTCCCTGCGCGGCGCGACGACCGGAGTGACGACCGGCGGGGCGACGAGCTTCGGCCCGGGCACGACGGGCGTCTCCACCGCCGGCAGCCCCGGCTACGGCACGGCCCTCAACTCCTGATCCCTGAAATGGACTTCACCATGCGCAAGCGCACTCTTCTGCTCGCGGCGACGCTCGCCACGGGCCTGCTGACCGCCCTGCCGGCGACGAGCGCCTCCGCCGCCCCCTCGGGCCCGGCCGGCGACTTCAACGGCGACGGCTACCGCGACGTCGCGATCGCCGCGCCCATCGGCAAGGTCGCCGGGAAGACCGGCGCGGGCTACGTCGCCGTGGTCTACGGCACCGCGAGCGGCCTGGACACCGGCAAGCGGCAGATCATCAGCCAGGACACCGCCGGCATCCCGGGCGTCCCGGAGTCGGGCGACTACTTCGGCGACCGCCTCACCACCGGCGACCTGGACGGCGACGGCTACACGGACATCGTCGTCGGCGTGCACGGCGAGCGCATCGGCTCGACCGACGACTCCGGCGTGCTCACGGTGCTGTGGGGCGGCGCGAGCGGGATCAAGTCCGGCACCGACATCGCCTCGCCGCTGCCCGAGAACCGCAACGAGCTGGGCTGGTCCGTCGCCACCGGCGACTTCGACGGCGACGGCGACACCGACCTGGCCGCCTCGAACATCGCCTTCCCCGAACTGAACGTCTTCAAGGGCCCGTTCACCCGTACCGGACAGGCCACGGAGCTCGTCGGCATCGACACGTTCGAGCAGACCGGCATCAACGCCGACAAGCTCGTCGCGGGCGACGTCACGGGCGACGGCAGGACGGACCTGCTGGTCATGGGCCAGGAGGAGTTCACCGGCGGCTACCGCACCCGCAGCGTCCTCTACAAGGGCACGGCCGCCGCCCTGACCGCCGGCAGCAAGGTCGCGGGCGGCTACGACGCGGTGATCGCCGATGTCGACAAGGACGGCTACGGCGACATCGTCACCGGCAACTTCATGGAGAAGTCGGCCACCGAGCCGAACGGCGGCCCCGGCGGCGCGCTCACCGTCACGTACGGCGCGTCCACCGGTATCAGCTCCCGCACCCCGGTCCGTATCACCCAGGACACCGCGGGAGTGCCCGGCGCGGCCGAAAAGGGCGACGGCTTCGGCTGGAGCCTCTCGGCGGGCGACACCAACGGCGACGGATACGTCGACATCGCGGTCGGCATCGAGAACGAGGCCGTCGGCTCGGTGTACCAGGCGGGCTCGGTCGCGGTCCTGCGCGGTTCGGCGTCCGGTCTGACGGGCAGCGGCGCCAAGGTCTTCAGCCAGGACTCCGCGAGCGTCCCCGGCACGGCCGAGCGGCTGGACCACTTCGGCGGCGCGGTCCACCTCACGGACATCGACGGCAACGGCCGCGCGGAGCTCGTCGCGAGCGCCGCGCACGAGAACACCGGCGACGGCTCCGTCTGGCTCTTCAAGTCCGGCACGTCCGGCATCACCGCCACCGGCTCCAAGTCCTTCGGCGCCTCGACGGTGGGCGGCCCGACGGGCGACGCGTACTTCGGAGACGTACTGGCGGGCTGACCGCCCGTTGACGGGCCGGCCCGCGCGTCCGCGTCCCCGCGCGGGCCGGCCCTCACTTCGGCCACCCACCCCACCGCAGGAGGACCCCACATGCTCCGGCACCACCGCAGCCGACTCCCTGCCCTGGCCCTGGCCACGGCCACCGTCACCGCCGCGCTGACGGCCGCCCCGCTGCTCACCGCCGCCCCGGCAGCGGCAGCCCCCGCCAAGTACGCCGACGACTTCAACGGCGACGGCTACCGCGACCTCGCCACGGCCGCGCCGTACACCCCGGTCGGCGGCAAGACCGGCGCGGGCGCCGTCGTCGTGAACTACGGCTCCGCGAACGGCATCAGCGCCTCCCGCCGCGCGATCATCACCCAGAACACGGCCGGCATCCCCGGTACCGCCGAGAAGGACGACGAGTTCGGCCAGGCCCTCGCCTCCGGCGACCTGAACCGGGACGGGTACGCCGACCTCGTGATCGGCAGCACGGGCGAGAACGCCGAGTCCGGTGCCGTCGTGATCGTCTGGGGCGCCAAGAGCGGCCTCTCAGGCGGTCAGGTCGTCCCCGACCCCGCCCCCGCGGACCACAACGAGTACGGCATGTCCCTCGCCGTCGGCGACTTCAGCGGCGACGGCAGGGCCGACCTCGCCGTCGGCAGCACCGGCAGCGACATCTGGATCCACAAGGGCGGCTTCACCAAGACCACCGGCGCCGCGTCCCGCTACGAGCTCGCCACCGAGCTGTACAACACCGGCTACAGCATCCACGGCGCCCAGAGCCTGGCCGCCGGCGACCTGAACGGCGACGGCACCGCCGACCTGGTCGTCAGCGGCACCCAGAGGGAGACGTACGACGAGGGCACCTTCGTCTACCTCGGCGCCGCCTCCGGCCTCACCCGCCAGACGTTCCTGAGGAACGGCGCCTACGAGCTGGCGGCCGTCGGCGACCTCAACGGCGACGGCTACGCGGACGTGGTCACGGCGACGTACGGGGACGAGGGCCGCACGAGCCTCGGCGGCTCCGTCAGCGCCTACCTCGGCAGCGCGACCGGCGTCCGCACCCAGCCGCAGACCACGATCACCCAGGACACCCCCGGCGTCCCCGGCTCGGACGAGGAAGGCGACTGGTTCGGCAACGCCCTCTCCGTGGCCGACGTCACCGGCGACGGCAAGGCGGAGGTGGCCGTCGGCACGATCCACGAGACCATCGGCACCGCCAGGATCGCCGGCAGCGTGACCGTGCTGCGCGGCTCGGCCTCCGGCCTGACCGCGACCGGCGCCCAGGCCTTCACCCAGAACACCGCCGGCGTCCCCGGCACCGCCGAGACCGCAGACCGCTTCGGCGCGTCCGTACGCCTCTCCGACCTCACCGGCGACGGCAAGGCCGACCTGTCCGTCGCCGCCGACGGCGAGAACCACCCCGCGGGCTCCCTCCACACCCTGCGCGGCGCGGCCTCGGGCGTGACCACCGGCAAGGCGATCAGCTTCGGCCCGGGTTCGCTGGGCCTGCCGTCCGGCTACCTGAGGCTGGGACAGGTGATGCTGCGCTAGGGGCGCAGGGCACGTGGAGACGCGGAGACATGACGTAGGGACGCAGAGATGGAGGGACGTCACGTACGGCATGTCCCTGAGCCGAGGCTCGGCGCCCCCTAGGGGATGTCACAGCTCGGCAGCAAAGCCGGGCCCTGACCGCTGGGCCCGGCACGCGATTCTCCGGGACCAGGTACGTTCGAAGACGTGGCTGGATTCAGGATCGGACGCGGAAGCCGGAACAACGGCAGCCCGCAAGCGCGCCCCCAACAACCTCCGTACGGGCAGCAGGCGCCCCAGGGACAGTCGTACGGCTATCCCCCGCCGCCGCAGCAGCCGCACGGCGGCCCGGGCGGCAGCGCAGGCGGCTGGCCGCAGGCGAACGGCGGTGGCGGCTACGGCGGTTACGGTGCCGGTGGCCAGGGCGGCCACGGTGAGCCGGAGTACTTCGGCGACGGCGGCTACCCGCACGGCCCGGGCGGCGGCGCCCCGGACCCGTACGCGGCGAACAACCCGGGCCACACCCAGGCGTTCTCGGTCGACGACGACCCCTACAACCAGGGCGGCACCTACCGGGCGGGCGCGGCCCCGGCCGGCCCGGTCGGCCCCCGTCTGCACTGGAAGCAGCTGCTGCGCGGCATCGTGCTGTCCCCCTCGCAGACGTTCCTGCAGATGCGGGACTACTCGATGTGGGGCACCGCCCTCGTCGTGAGCTTCCTCTACGGCCTGCTGGCCGTCTTCGGCTTCGACGGCGCGAGGGCGGACGCGATCAACGCGACCCTCTCGAACGCGGTCCCGATCGTCCTGACGACCGCCGTCGCGATGGTCCTGTCGGCCTTCGTCCTGGGCGTGGTCACCCACACCCTGGCCCGCCAGCTCGGCGGCGACGGCGCCTGGCAGCCCACGGTCGGCCTCTCCATGCTGATCATGTCCCTCACGGACGCGCCCCGTCTGGTCTTCGCCATGTTCGCCGGCGGCGACGCCACCTTCGTCCAGGCCCTCGGCTGGGCCACCTGGATCGCAGCCGGCGCGCTCCTCACCCTGATGGTCTCCAAGTCCCACGACCTCCCCTGGCCGAAGGCCCTCGGCGCGAGCGCGATCCAGCTGATCGCGTTGCTGTCGATCGTGAAGCTGGGCACGTTCTAGGACGCACGGCCGACTGAGCACGTACGAGGAAGGGCCCCCGGCACGGATGCCGGGGGCCCCTTCTCATCTCTCCTCGCGCCTCTCAGGCGTCGAGCACCTGCCCGGCCCGCCGGACTACGGGGGGTTCGACGCTCCAGGGGTCGATGACTGAATGAGGGTCGTCACCAACAGTGAGGTGCGCAGGTCAGCCCCAGCGCAGTCGGTCCGCTGATAGAACACGCTACAGGTTCGTTGCCCGCGCCGCGGGGGTGCGCATAGACCGCGACCATGACCGCTTGATGATGGCGGGGGTCGCGGAGGGCGAAGACGGCAGCGGCTTCAGCTTGCTGTTCTCATGCCGCACCGATGAGCCCGACGAGCAGGACGTCTCCCTGGGATCCGACACCCACTGCCTGGTCACGCCCGACCAGGAAACAGCATATGGATGCGTACGGGCGGCCGAGCTGACCGGGAACGTCCTGCGCATCTCCCTGAACACTGCGGCGCTGCCTGCCCTGAAACTGAACGACCCGGAGATCAGCTCAGCGGCTGAACTCGCCGCAAATGCCCACAGCTTCCAAGCCGAGGGCTCGTGCGTGGTTGTCACCGGCCAGCCATTGTGAGTTGGTCTGGTCGCGGCATCCCGAAAGCGTAGCTAACGAAGTCGAGCGGACCATCAACGCGCTCAAGGGCTTGCGGGCGGTGGCGACGAGGTACGACAAGAGAGCATTCGTCTTTCACCGCACGGTTACGGTCGCCGCGATCCGGCCGCGGCTCCGATGATGGTTCACCGGGCAGTCCTTAGGGCCGCCCGACCAGGGCCACGACTTCGCCGGCCGCTGTCGGAGGGACACTGGTGCTCTCCGCGCGGACTTTCAGATACGCCTCGACGGCCCGCTCGTTGCGCTGGAGTACGTCAATGCGGCGCTTGATGGCAGCGAGATGACGACGCAGCCCGTCCAGCTCCGTCACGTCGATGTCCGGGCAGGTCCGGGCCTTCCCCTCCTCCTTCTGGGCATCGAGACAGGGCAGGACCTCGCGGATCATGTCCGTCGTCAAGCCCGCTTCCAGCAGTTCGCGGATCTGCAGGACCCGGTCGACGGCGGGCTCGCCGTAGCTGCGGTATCCGTTGGGTGCCCGCCACGGGGTCAGGATGCCGACCTCTTCGTAGTAACGAAGCAGCCGCGGCGCCACTCCGGTCTTCATAGCCAGCTCGCCGATCTTCATAGCGTTCTCCCCTCGCCGGGTGGTCGCGAGGCCGCCGCTCCGTCGTCCCGAGCTACCTGTCCGCCGGAGGTCAACCTTTACATCAGTGTAAAGGTTCAGATCGGGCTTGACGTTCACACTAGTGTCAATCTTTAGCTTCGGTTGCGTAGACGAAAGGCAGCTCAGCAGCGCAAAAGGAGTTATCACCATGTCCACCTTGTCCAACGCTCTGACAGGACGCACGGTGCTCGTGACCGGAGGCTCCCGGGGTATCGGCGCGGAGATCGCCCGTGAATGCGCACGCGAGGGTGCGCATGTTGTGATCACCTACCAGAAGTCGCGCGAGCGGGCCGAGGCCGTTGTCACCGAACTGACCGGCCTTGGGGCGAAGGCGCTCGCCGTGCAGGCGGATCAGGCTGTTCCGCACGAGGCGTCGACCGCTGTGGAGAAGGCCGCCGAATTCTTCGGGGGTCAGATCGACGTACTGGTGAACTCGGCCGGCATCGCCGTCATGGGCACCGTGGACCAGGTGGACCTCGAACTCCAGGAAGGGGTTCAGCGGATGATGGCCACCAACGTGATGGGAACCATCGTCACCACACACTCCGCGTCGCGCTTTCTGACCGACGGCGGGCGCGTGATCCTGGTGGGAAGCACCGTCGCCCACCGTGTCCCCGTCCCCGGTGTCGCCGAATACGCGGCGAGCAAGGCGGCGATCGATCAGCTCGGCCGGGGGTGGGCGCGCGACTTCGGCTCACGGGGCATCACCGTCAACGTCGTGCAGCCCGGGGCCACCGACACGGACATGAATCCCGCAGACGGACCGAATGCGGCCCCCCAGGCAGCCATGACGGCACTCGGACGCATGGGCACCCCCAGCGACGTCGCCAAGGCGGTCGTGTTCCTCGCCAGTGAGAAGGCCGCCTACATCACCGGCGCGCTGCTGACCGTGGACGGCGGATCCAGCATCTGAACCGGATTCGGCAGTCCGTGGCATGCGAGTCTCCGGTGCGTCGACGCCACTTGACGGCGCCGGAGCATCGCGGCCGGAACGACTGTCGCGGTCCCGCCCTACCGTTCTCCCCTGCCGGGTCTCACTCCGGCGCGAGGAATCCGCGGTGAATTCTCTGCGGTGCACCTGCGGGAGAAGAGGCTGTGACGGATTCTCTACTCGACGTGCGCCCTGGTTCAGAAAGGTAGAAGCCGGTGGTTGGCTGCGGCGCGTGCTGTCGGCTGAACGCGTGACACTGGCGACGCGACCCGTCGGACAGGCCCTAGCTCGGTCTTTCCGTCCCGGACGACGTAAGAAGCGCTGGCGCGGAGTGCAGATGGAGCGGCCAACGACGCCTTCGTCGCCACCGCCCAGCAGCCGTTCGAGCTGTTCCCGCTCCATGGCCTCACCCCCGTTCGGGATCCTGCTGTACAGCAACTCCAGCAATCGCCATCGCCCGGCACTGGCCTCTAAGACCCTCCCCACAGCCTGTATGACCTTCAATGACCGATCTCTACAGAGCTACGGATCAGAAGGTGCACCGGATCCGGCCCGCACCAAATCGTCTCGTTCCAGCGACCTTCACCGTCGTTCAAGTAGGTCTATCAGCAACGGGCATGATGCTGAAGGGGTCGCCGCGCAGCCCGGGGCCCTTCAGCATCGCCTCCCGCGACTTGTCCACGGGCGCGTCGGCACCGGGTGCCCCTGCCTCCACAGATGCCGTGACACGTCGCTAAAGTTTCGCCGCTGCCGTACGGACGACGAACACGATGCCGTCCGTTCGCCTCGGGGGAGGGGCAACGCAGCCATCCATTCACCTGTGGGGGCACATTGAACATCTCTGCGCGTCGCGGATTCGCGGCGCTCACGACCGTCGCCGCACTTGCGGCCGGTCTCGTCGCCGGGCTCCCGGGCCAGGCGACCGCCGACACCGCCGGCTGGCCGGCCACGGACGGCAGGCTGCTGTACAACGAACTCGGCTCGCTGCGCTACATCAACCCCGACGGGACCAAGAGCGTCCAGTTCTACGAGACCGCGAATCAGGCCGCCTGGTCCGCCGACGGCAGTCAGATCGCCTACGTGGGCTCCGCCGACGGCCGTCTCCGCACGAAGACGTACGCCCAGGAGTCGATATCGGGCGAGGACATCGTCATGCCGGCGGGCAGTGGCTGGCATCCGACCGATCCGACGTTCTGGTACGGCGGAGGCGACATCGTCTTCACCGCCGGAGGCCGACTGCGGGTGGCCGTGGCCAATAGCGCCCGCGCTCCTCAAGCCCTGTTCGGCACCGACGTCGACGGCTGCGACTCCAAGGCCAGCGGCGCCGTCAACGGCAAACTGGCCTTCGTGCGCACCGGCACGAGCTGCTCCACCACCGGCGCTCCGGCCGTCTGGGTCTACGACGGCCCCACCAAGGCGTTCACCAAGGTGGCCGCCAACGCGGACGAGCCGAGCATGTCCCCGGACGGGCAGTCGCTGGTCTTCACCCGCAGCGTCGCCGGACACAAGCAGCTCTTCACGGTCAAGGCCGACGGCACCGGGCTGACCCAGGTCACCACGGACCCCGTCGACCACAACCGTCCGGCCTGGTCGCCCAAGGGCGACCGGATCGCGTACGACACCTACTTCACTGGCAGCGCGGACACCGCCAGTGGTTCGCAGATATGGATCCGCGACCTCGCCGCGGGCACGGAGACACGTGTGCCCATGGCCGACGGCACGGACGTGGCCTGGCAGCCGCTCCGGAAGAACGCGATCTCCCGGATCTACGGCGCCGACACCTACGGCACCAACATCGCGTCGTCCAAGTGGACCTGGAACACCCTCGGCAAGAGCGTGCCCGGCCTGATGAACGCGAGCTCAGCCGTCCTGATCAGCAAGTCGGACTCCGCGTATGCCACCACCGCGACCTCGCTGGCTGGCAAGAAGCACGGACCGGTGCTGATGACCTCCCGCACGGGCCTGGACTCCTCCGTCCAGACCGAGCTGAAGCGCATGCTGCCCAAGGGCAAGACCGTCTACCTGGTCGGCGGAACCAGCATCCTCAACAGCTCGGTGGCGTCCAAAGTGACCTCGCTCGGGTACGTCGCCAAGCGGCTGTCCGACGTCTCGCGCTACTCCACCTCGGTGGCCGTGGCCAAGACGATCACCAGTGCGCCGAAGTACGTGTTCCTGGCGACCGGCACCGACTACCACAACGCCCTCGCGGCCAGCTCCGCCGCCGGCGCCATGGGCACCTCGGGCACCTCGGTCGTACTGCTGACCCAGGGCTCGACCATGACCGCGTCCGTGTACGGCTACCTGAACAAGTACAGCCCGAGCACGACGAAGATCATCACGGTGGGGGGCGACGCCGAGTCGGCGCTGGCCAAGGCGTACAACGCCGGCAAGCTGCCGCACTGGCCCGGCAAGTACAGCTACTACCGCTTCGGCGGCAGTCCGGCGCCGGTCGCCGCGAGGCTCGCCGAGTTCTGGTGGTCGTCGCCGTCGGACGCCGCGGTGGCCTCGGTGAACAGTTGGACCGGTGGCGTCTCCGCGTCGTCGGCGATGACCACGTTCGGCCCGCTGCTGTGGACCGACGTCACCTCGCTGACGTACGACACCAAGGGGTACATGATGCGCACGTCGGCGAGCCTGAACCACGTGGCCGTGTTCGGCGGCAACGGCTCCGTCGACGCGAAGGTGGTCCCGTTGATCGGCAGGGCCATCGGCGTGGACAGCACCTACGCGTACACCCCGTACTACAAGGGTGACATCCCGCAGAGCCCGGCCTCCCAGCCGTTGTCCGCGAGCACCGCGAGCACGGGCAAGCCCGTTCCGAGCCCGAATCTGGCCCCGCTCAAGGTGACAGTCTCGAAGTGACCCCCTGTACGGGCCGCCTTCCTCCCGGAGGGCGGCCCGGACCACCGGCGGATCGGCCGGGGACATCTCGCGAGCGCGGGCCGGTCGGGCCGGTGCGCGCGGAGCTGTGCGCCACCGCAACCCCTGTCAGCAAGAACAGGGCTGAGGATGCCGGTGTGGACGCCGAACAAGTACAAGGCCTGATCGAATACAAGGCCTGATCGAAGTCCTGCTCAACCAGACCGGCAGAGGGTGGCAAGGTGGGTGGCAGAGCCCACGGACCCCGCCAGCACGGGACCAGCACAGCACAAGGCCCCTCAGACGGATGCCTGAGGGGCCCTTTCGACCACCTAGAGCATCACCAGGTCAGAGGGCTTCCTTCGACGGCGTGACCGGCTCCCCCGACTTGCGTACTACAGGCAAAACACTCCAGGGGAAGTTGATCCACTCGTCGGTGCGCTTCCACACGTACTCGCACTTCACGAGGGAGTGGGACTTCTCATAGACGACCGCGGACCGCACCTCGGCGACATGCTCCACGCAGAAGTCGTGCACGAGCTTCAGCGTCTTGCCGGTGTCGGCGACGTCGTCGGCGATCAGGACCTTCTTGTCGGTGAAGTCGATCGCGTTGGGGACGGGAGCGAGCATGACGGGCATCTCGAGGGTCGTCCCCACACCCGTATAGAACTCGACGTTAAAACCGGAAGGGCCTCCCACCTGCGAAGATGCAGGCGAGAGGCCCTGAAACTCAGCGAAAACTCAGCATTGGGGGTCAGCAACCCTCATCAGGCTGCGTCGTCGTCCACCAGCGTCAGGCGGCTCCGGAAGGCGTCTGCAAGCGACGCCTCGAACGCCCCCGTGATCCGCTCGTCAGCCCCGTCTACGAGGTGCGCGTAGACCTGTTCCGTGACCTTCGTGGAGCTGTGCCCCATCCACCGAGCCACCTCGTACAGGGGTACTCCAGCCGCAATGGCCATGCTCGCGAAGTAGTGGCGGAGAGCCTTCGGCGTGTAGCCCGAGCCCTCAAGCCCAGCCTTCTTGATCGCGTCGTTCCAGCGGTCCGTGTACGTCGTCCGCGAGGGGTGACGGTGCTGGTAGGTCTCTGACTCGTAGTACCAGCCCGGTTCCCCCCACGGCTCCCAGAACGCGCGGTGCTTCTCCAGCTCGTCAGCCACCGAGGGCGGTACAGGCACCCAACGGCCCTTCCGGCTCCACTTCGGTTCGTTCTTGACGTTGGTCCCTCGGTTCGATCCACCGTTCTTGCCGAAGTTGGTGAGCTGGTTCTGAACGAAGTACCAGCCCTCTCGGCGCGTGAGGTGCGACTGAGAGAAGGCCAGGGCCTCACCCACCCGCAGACCACAACCCGCCTGAGTCCAGATCGAGGACTTGTAGACAGGACGCATGGCCTCATAGATGGCCATGACTTCAGCGGTCGTCGGGATCTCGTGATCCTCGACCGGGCGGTAAGCCGAGTCGTTCCGGCCGTTGACCGCAATCGTCTTTCCGGCGTACTTCGGAACGATCTCGGCCTCATAGCAGTACTTGAGAAACGACTTCAGGACGACCTTGCGGCCCTCAATGCCGTACGGCTTGTAACCGCGTTCCTTCTGCGCTTCCTCCCACTTGGTGATGTCCGAGGGAGTGATGGAGCCGATTCGGCGGCTACCGAACATGTCGGCAAAGTGGTTCTTGTAGATGCTCGCGTACTGGACAAGCGTGGAGTCTTCCCGCTGTCCGAAGCCCAACCACTCTTTCCAGCAGTCCTCAAAGGTCCGCTTGGAGTGCTTCCGGTCGACGTAGACGCCAAGCTGCTTATCGTTCTCGACCTTGGTAGCAAGGTTCTTCGCCTCGGTCTTCTTGTTGTGAGCGAACGACTCCTCTACCTGCTTGCCGTTGGCATCCCGGAACCGGACCACCCATGAGTGCTTGCAGCGCGGCCACGCGCCAACCTTGCAGTCACACCGCTTGATGATCGAAGCCACTTGGCTTCAACCCCCTTACTGACCAGGGCTGGGACCCACTTCCCAGCCTCAGCACGAGGTTTTACACACCAACTCGCCCTAGTTACAAGCCTGTTGGGCGATCCAGTGATCGATGTCACGTTCGCGAAACCTGAGATGCTTTCCCACCTTGTAGGCCGGTACGCCCCACTCACGCCACTTCGCGTAGAGCGTGCGCTTGGACACGGCCAGCCGCTCAGCCGTCTCGTCCGGGGTCATGAGCCGGTTCGACCCACCCGCAGCCATGTCAACTCCCCCCGACGCGCGCCGGGTTCTGCGCCCAGTCCAGAACCGTCGCTTCGTAACCGGTCTCGGTCCGCCACACCACCCGCCAGACCCCCGCAGACTGAAGGCGCGGAAGGCATCGATAGCAGGGGGCACGGGTCACGTAGACCGTGCCGCCACGCAGGTCTTCACGACGGGCGTGAATCATCAGGTTCTCTTCGGCATGGATGCTGATGCAGTTGCCATAGTCCGAACCCGCCGGCACCTGGTCGTAGGTCAGGCGTCCGCGCGGGCATCTTCCTTTCAGGCACCCGTCCTTGCCCGGAACCGTGCCGTTGTATCCGACAGCACAGACATTCCGAAGGTGGTCCACCAGGACCGCGCCAACCTGGCTCCTAGTGCAGTCCCCCCGAGTCGAGACAGCATCGGCAATGCCGAGAGCCCACATGTCCCACGAAGGGCGTTCAGTAGGCGTCGTACCGCTCTCCGTCGTGGACGAGATCCCGCACGACTCCATTCCCCCGGACACTGGCGAACCCCTTGTATCCCTCGCTGTCTACGTCACCCTCGATGACGAATCCGTACTTCGTTGTCAGGTCTGAGAGTTCCGTGAGGAACGCCCGAAGAGCCTCACTCACAGTCCATCTCCATGTCGTCGTAGATCACAGGCCCGCTTCCTTCATGACCTGCTGGAGGACTTCCAGCTTCAGAGATGCGCGGTAAGCCAACGCAAAGTCCTGCTGCTTGGCGCCGAGTTCGCGACTCGCTTCAAGAGAGGTGATCTTCCGACGAATAGCCTCGCTCAGCTTCTCGTCCCTGATGTCGACGGAGACCGTGACACACTCCTTCGGAATGTTCGTCAGGTCGAGCTTGTGACCCTGGCCGTAACCCTCGTACTCGTATCGCGGAAACAGCGGCATTACACGTCCTCGAATATCTCAGTAGGTATCCCCGCCTTCTTGGCGAGGTTGGCAGTCATGGAAGCCCCAGGGCTCCCGCCCTTGATGAAGGCAAAGCAGAGATCAGCGCCAGAACTGACCATCTCAGCGTTGCGGAGAAACCCGGCTCGCCTGCCGTAGGCGTCCCAGTCGGCTGGGTGCCGGCGGATGCTCATTCCGATCTCACGGGCGAATCTGTCAGCCATTGAATCGGCACCCCGAGGACAAGCCCCGTGAATGAGAATCACGTCACGGGGCCTGTACCTGCCGAGCCACAGCACTTCGCCAATGACGCCCTCCAGTAGGGCTACATCAGTCCATGTGCGAGAGCCTGTTATGAGAAGCCTCAGCCCTCAGAGTCCACGTACTCAATGGGAGCGAGGCCCATAACCGTGTTCCAGGTGTCGCCCGCCATCTCCTTTGCGAGGTCGTGAGGGACACCAGAGGCCATGGCCTCAGTGAGCACCGTTCCAGCGATGCGAGCCGCAGTGACGGCATAGGCGCCCTGCTTGTGCAGACGCTCAGCGTTCATCTGGTTCTCAATCCCAGAGATCAGCTCCTCAAAGGAGCCCGCGGCTTCGGGCTGCTCCTGCTCGGTCTGGTTCTCATTCTCGTTCTCGTTCTCGTCCATCAAATCCCCCTAGTGCTTGCTCTCTTCAAGTTCCAGCACGCTCCCCCACGAGCGTCCACCGATTTCCGCGTCAGCCGGAATAAGGAGCCCCTGAACGGGGAACTCCATGAGCTTCGCGGCCTCTCGCGCCATCTCAGGCGCTTCCCTCTCCGGGAAGCTGAATACGATTTCGTCATGAATCGGGAGACGCATGTACGGGGTAAATCCCGCAGCGTCGAGCTTCATCAGGGCACGGGCCGTAACGTCCCGAGAACCGCCCTGGATGAAATAGTTCAGTGCCCGGAACCACTTACCCGGGTCGACAGGCAAACGCCTGCCAGTGACCGTATAGACGAAACCCGTTCTCCTGGCCTCGTCGGCCAGTCGTCGCCCAAAGGAGCCGACTCCCGGATACGTAGCAGCGAAGGCATCAAGTACCTTCCTTGCGGTCTCTTCATCAATGTGGGCCTGCTCCATAAGCGCGGCCCAGCCGCCCCCATAGACCGTCAAGAAGTTGGCCATCTTGCCAATCTTGCGGGGAACGCTGGCAGCGTCCGCCGTGATCTGGTGCAGGTCCCTTCCGTTAAGGAAGGCGTCCAGCATCGTGGGATCACGGGAGAATGCCGCCAGATAACGAAGCTCCATGTTGCCGAAGTCAATGGAACAACTGACGTGACCCTCGTCAGCCAGGAACATATGCCTGACATATCCGTCCCCAGAGGGGAACGTCTGTGCCGGGATGCTCCCTGAAATACTCATCCGAGACGTCCGGGCCTGGAGTGAGTTAATGCCTGCGTGCACGCGATTATTCGCGTCCCGCCCATCCAAAGCCCGCTCAAACCACGTCTTACGCCACTTGGAAGCCTTGCGCGACTTGATTACCGCATCGGCCAGCGGGTGTTTGAGGCTGGTCAATACGTCGTCGTCCATTGCGAGCTGACCCTTTTTCGTGCGCTTGGTCAGCTTCACACCCATGCGGGTGAAGGCTTCTACGAGCTGTTGATTGGAATTGGGGTTCTCGACCTCGAATGACCGAGCAACCGCCTCCCACTCCTGTTGTTCTGCTGACAGTTCGGCACACCGAGTTTCGGCGTACTCGACATCGAGCAGATAGCCCGTTCTCTCCAACTTGGCCGTGACATGGGCTAGCTGGTGTTCCCAGCCGATGAGTCCCTGAGCCTTAGAGCGAGCCGGTACAAGACGATAGAGGAGTTGGAAGAGCCGGTAAGCAAGAGCCGGGTCCATTCCTGCGTACAGCAAGAAGTCTGGATCGAACAGCTCAACCAGCTTCCAAATCTTCTCCTTCGTGGTCTTGTACTTCTTGGCTATCAGGGTCATAGACCCCTTGACTTCATCCGCGGTCTGCTCGCAGAGGTAGAACTTCGTCAACTCTTCCAGCTTGAGCCCAGGGCCTCGCTCCTTTACGGCCCTCGGGTCAACGAGGTGCGCCAGGAGCCGGGTATCCCACATCTTCGGAGCAAGCTCCTCCATGGGGATGCCAAGGGTCTGCTCGACCACGTGAAGGTCAAAGGTGCCGTTGTGCGCTACCAGCCACTCAAGGCGCCTGAGGGCGCGTCTCACGGCTTCGGCAAAGACCGGGCCCAGGTCCACGGGGATCACCCATGTCTCTGAGCCCGTTCCGAACTGAGCCAGCCGGCACCTGAAGTCAGGCGCCCACCAGTCCAGTCCGGTTGTCTCTGTGTCGAACCCGAGGATTCGATGCCGAGAAACGAACTCCTCGAACGCGGGAAGGTCCCTCTCAGACTCGACAACGTGAATCGAGATCGACTGACCCTTTAGCCGATAAGCGAGCTGCTTCAAGAGACCTCCCCCGTCTAGTGAAGTTGTTCAAGGAACGCCTTTCCTACGTACTCCGTGTAGGCAGGCGGGATGCACTCGCGGATTCCTTCGCGGGACATCCAAGGAACGCCAAGGTCCTCCTTGGCGTCGTCCACACCGATGAAGTTCCCGACGTAAATTCCCATCTCGTCAGGCTTCCGGCGGCGCCCCATCTTGGTTTGCCGCCTGACGTGCTCGGGGTGGTCCGGTCTTTTCAATTCCCACCCGCCAGGCTCAAAGAGCCGATGCCTGTAGGTGTTGAGCCCGAAATACGCACCGCACAAGAGCACGGGGTCACGCATTTCCGGTTCGGCCCCCATCACATTCTCGATCACCCACGGGACCCCAACGGCGTTGAGAGCATCCCGAGTAGGGCCCAAAAGGTCAGGGTGATCGTTCTGCATGATTCGCTGTGTCTTGCTGTAGAGCTGACACGGCGGTGAGGCGTGTATGAAGTCGAATCGGTGTCCGTACGTGAGTAGAAACTGAATCGCTTCCGCCTGTACGAACTGCCAGGGGTAACGAGGCTGTGGAGCGATGTCGATGCCCACTACCTCAAACCCCGCGTCGCGGTATCCCTTACTTGCTCCCCCCTGGCAGCAGTAAAGGTCAAGTAGTTTTCGAATCCCCCCGTACCCCCCTTACGGCGCTACTCGGCCGTGCTTGGCAAAGGCGGCATGGGTGTGGGGCATGGCTTCGCGGAACTCTCGTTCCATCCGCTCTGCCACCATCTCTATCTCGCGCTGAGGGAAAGACGGGTACTGAGCGTCTTCAGAGATGGACCGGAGACTCAGGAAGTGCATGAGGGACCGCGCATTGCACGTCGCGTAGTACGACGTGAAGGTTCCGACCGGAAGAACCATCCGGGCCACTTCTCGGGCAATGCCCGCCTTCAGCATGTCCTTATAGGCGCCGAACGCGTCGTCATAGACGACGAGCATGTTGGCCGCCATACGCGCGAAATGCGCGTCACTCCCAGCCTTGAAGGAGTAGGCCCCTGCCTTGCCTACCTGCAATAGGGCTCGTTCCTTGTCGGGCATGTAGAACACGCCCTCAAGTTCCTTGTATCTTCCCGATTCCTCGTTGTAGCTCCACCCTGCTCTGTGCCTCATGTGCTCACGAGCAACGAAGATCGGCACCTCAATGAGGAAGGTGAATGAGTTGTGCTCGAAAGGGCTTCCGTGCCTGTCTCGCATCAGGAAGTTGATAAGGCCATCGGTCGGCAGATCGTCAGCAGCCGACTGCTTGCCGATGGTCGAGACACGGGCGGCCTTAGCAACCATCGCGTCGTTGGCCGAGATGTTGACCAGCTTCACGGTTACGTCAGACCGAATGGAGATGTCTGCCACTGAATGACTCCAAAGGAAAGGGGGCCGAGGAATCCCCGGCCCCCTGAGGTGCCTTGAAAGAGCGGTCAGCCCTTACGCGAAAGAGCCGTCCTTCTGCCGCCAGAGCGGGTCACACTGCGAGCCCTTCGGGGCGTTGCAGAACAGCGCGGCCCAAGCGCCCTTGGCGCCCTGGCCCTCTCGCAGAGTTCGGCCGTGCTGGCAGGAGTCGCCATCCGATGCCGGGGCGCTCTGCTGGGTCTGGACCTTGCCGCCGCTGAAGGTCTTGGGGGCCGAGTTGCCGCCCTTGCCGGCGGTCGGCTGGTGGGTCTCCCGGACCTTCTTTGCCGCGAGTGCCGCGAGGTCGATGACGCCCTTGTCGGCAAGTGCCTTCATCACGTCCACCGCGTTCACCGCGACTTCTTCGGCGGTCTCGCCGAAAACGGTCGGAGTGATCCACTCGGCGTCATATCCGGCAGCGGCCTTGAAGGTCAGGCCGATCTTGAACTTGTTCGGAGAGGTAGCGGTCACGGTGGTCTGAGTCATAGGCGGGATCTCCTTTGGAGTTTCGGGCTCGCCCCAGGGAGAGGGGCCGTCGAATGGATTCGGGAAGCTCATCAGCTCACTCCGGGTTGCGTACGAGTCGCCCGGGAGGCAACTAACCGGGCAAAGAAAAAGGCCCTAGATCGGGCAGGCGCCAGATGCACAGATTTCGTCGTAGGAGGTATCCGCGGTCTCAATGCCTACGGCTGCCGCAAGCTCCTCGTACTCTTCCTTGGTGATCCGCTCGTATGGCGGCTGCTCAAAGGACAGCTCCGGGAACACCGTGGTTCCCTTTAGCCTCGGGAGGAAGGGCACCAGAGCGTCAATGAGATCGTCAACCGAATAGGCGTTGGGGTCGACGTTCACCGTGTAGGAGACAGCCTGATCCGCCCAATGCTCCTGATAGAGGGCCTGAACCGACAGCATGTCCCGAAGGGTTAGGTCTCCTGCATGCTGGAAGTTCTCGCCGCCGACCTCAACAAGCGGGTCCTTCGTCGGGATGGTGACAACAGAGGTGTTGGCCGCATACTTGTCCGCCTCCACGTGGTATCCCTTGCGCCGGTACTCCTCGACCTGGGCCTTCTCGGAAGGCTCAAGGTCAGAGAAGCGGATACGGCGCTTGAAGTACCCGGCGAACGGTGCGTGAACGGCCTCGCCACTGGTGCCGGCGAGCTTGCTCGTCGTACCCGTAGGCGCGATCACCCGAGTCTTGATCGGTACGGGAATCCGTAGTTCGTTGGCGTACTCCCGAGCCGCGAGCGTGACCGTCTGAGCCATGATGTCAAGCTCAAAGTCCACCCCCTTTCTGGAAGCCTCGGAGTACTTCACCCCGATCTTCACCAGGAAGTCAGCAAACCCGAGATGGCCCACACCGATACGTCGGTACTTGGCGATGGCTTCGGCCGACCTCGGATCAGCAACCGTGGCGAAAGTAGCTCTGATCAGATACCGAGTGAGGTACCTGTGAGCCTTCCGTAGCCCCTCATCGTCTATCTCCCCGTTCTCGTCCACAAAGGCACCGAGGTTGACGGAGCCAAGATTGCAGGGCTCCCAGGGGGTCAATGTCGCCTCACCACAGGGATTTGTGGTGTAGGTCCCGTCAACCTCCCCCTCAGCCGTCAGAGTTGAGTTCCAGATGCCGGGCTCGCCGTTCCGGAGCATTCCGGCTGCGATCTCCCGGAGGATTGGCATGGACGGAGATGACATCTTGCCGAGAAGACGTATGAAGTCGTCGTCAATCTCGACCGATACATTCGTCGTCCAGTGGCCGCCCTCTGCCTTGATGCGCAGGAAGGTCCAGATGAGCGGGTCACGCCAATGCATGATCGACATGCGGGCCGATCGACGCACACCCCCAGAGACGATGCACTGAGCGATTTCGTGATCAATCTGCATGGCGTCGATGCCGTGGAGCTGCCGCCCGTGGCCGTCCTTGAGCACCTGGCCCACGGCCTTGAGCATCTGGCCGAAGGGCTGAGGCCCGCTGGCCGTACCGCCGAACGCTTTGAGAGGCGTCCCCTTGGCTCGTACGCGGCTCACGTCGTAGACCCGAGCTGCGTGACGCGTCTTGGGATCGTGTGCCGTCCGTACGAGGTCCCCCAGGGCCTCAGCCCAGCCCTCACGGCTGTCCTGGACCTGGTAGGCCCCAGCCCACTCGTGGCTGTACTCCGTGCTGATCAGTCCGGCCTCAACGAGGTCAAGGAAGTCCGCATGGTCAGGGTCGCAGACGATGTGAACCTCTACCGGGATGACCAGCTCGGGGAAGCCCTCGAAGTACCTCGATGAGTAGTTGGCACCCACACCCCCGCCTTCCGCCAGGCGGAGGAGCGCGAACGTGAAGTGTTCCTCAGGACGCTCCGCGTCCCAGCCAGCCGCCCAACAGTTGTTCAGGGCGAAGTCTGCGACGCCGGAACTCTTGAGGTGCCGCCCCGCCGGCAACACCTTGAAGGAGCTGATCAGGTCGAGCAGTGCGGCCCGTTCGCCCTTCTCCGTGTAGCGCTCGGGGACAAGGGCAAGGTTGCCGTCCACGACTCGCTCAACGGTCTCCCCCCATGTCTCCTGCTGGCCGTTGGGCTTCACGCGGGAGTACGTACGCTCATAGACCGTCCTCGCGGTCTCGGTTGGAAATGCAGTCATGCAGTCACCTTTCGTAGGTCACGGTTCATCTGACGGGCGAGCGCATCGAGCCCGCGGTTGCTTGCCTTGCGCTCTGTGTCGTCCTTCGGAGGCATTCCGTAGACGTAGCGCCGCATCAGTACTTCGCGCTGCTTCGCGGGCAGCCTGTTGAGCGCCAATGAAGCATCGAGTCGAGCGGAGACGAGATTGTCTGTGATGCGGCAGGAAAGAAGGTCGTCCTCACGGCCGAGCATCTGTCCAATCTCCTCGTCCGAGTACACGAAGGTGGCAAGGGCCAACTTCGCTTCGTCGGGGGTGTAGTAGTACTTCCCGTCCTCAACGTCTCGCGCGTCGCGTTCCTTTGAGGCGTACTGCGTTCCTGCCTTCTTGGCGAACTGCCACAGAAAGGTGTCTGTGTAGTTCTTCTCGATGAGCGTCCGACGCTCGTACGCGTGAAGAAGAATGGCCTGCTTCACGTCGTCCTTCTCCACCACACTCCACGCGGAAGCAATGGATCGAGCCGTCTTGTCAGCGATATCCGCCACGTGCGCCCAGTCAATCTCAGTCACGCGGTGTCCCCCTTCCTCGCAAAGCGCCCCCCGGCGCCTCGAACGATCTTTCCGTACCGTTCGCCTTCCACGACAAATGAGCCGTCTCGGCGAATGTCTACGGGGTAGGGGGATACGTCGTGGTCTCCGACGTAGAGAATGCCGAAGCCCGATTGCCAGTTGGCCACAGCACCAGGGCCCAGGTATTGAGCCTTTCGCGGGTCCATCAGGTGTCCAACCTCAAAGCCCCAACGCATTCCCCCCAGATGCGATGGGCCGTGCCGGCGGACGCCCAGGCGGTGAGTGTGGCCCATGACCAGATTCATGGTTGCCTTGCTCGCGTGGCCGTAGGCGGTCGTACCCGCGATGCTTGACAGGCCCTTGATCTCATGGCCGTGGATGAGTCCTGTGTCCGGCCCAACCTTATGGAAGGGCGGAGTGAGGTCGATACCGAAGGCGTCGAAATCCAGGAGCTTGGAAAAGTGGAAGTCGTCGGCGTACTCGGCTAGGGCTGGCGCCTTGGCGCTGAGGTACGTTCGCGGCCGAAGGTCGTGATTCCCTTCCAGGATTCCGAAGGGCCCGTCATAGACTGCCCGGATCGGCTCCAGGACCCTGCGCTTCGTCACTTCCGAATCGCTCTTGACCTGCTGCCTGTATTCGTACCTCGTGCCCTCATTCCAACGCGAGGGCGTTTCATAGTCGTTGAGGTCCCCGATCTGAAACAGCTCGTCGGGCTGGTAGTCCCCGATAAAGCCGATCAGGTTGTTGAGGGCCTTTGGGTCGTGGTACGGGACTTGAAGGTCAGATATGACAACTACACGCTTCAAATGGTTCCCCCCGTTGCAGTCACCGACTGCTGCCGTTCTTGTAGCACTTCGGATCTGCTACGACGGCAATTGCCTTTCCGGCCTTGCCGCCTCCCCTGGTGGTGAAGACGCGATGGCCGAAGCCATCACACTTGCTCGCGAAGTTGGCGAAGCCGTCCGGCATGGAGTGAATGACTGCCGGGCCGTCGTCCTTGTAGGACACGGGAGCGTCGTTCCACGCTTCCGTTGCCGAGCTGCATGCGGAAAGAGAAAGGGCCGCAAGAGCGGCCCCGGCAGCGATAGCGACCCGTTTCATGCCTTCTCCAGTCGAGAGATTTCCCGCTGGATGTACCAACGGGCCTTCTTGAGGTCTTCCAACTCGGTTGCCTTGGACTTCCGTCCAGCCCGCGCGAGGTACTTGACCGCGTTACCGCGGTTGAAGTTCATGTGCTCGGTGAGGTCGATTACCTCAAGGCCGTTCGGGAGCCACGTGTAATGACCGGGATGGTTGATCACGTCGCCCACCTTGGCGGGCGCTTCCTTGGCAACCGGCTTGAGTTCGTTGTCCCGATACCAGACGTAGCGAACGACTGAGCCGTATACCTTGACGTAATTCGGGTACAGCCCACCAGAGTTCACGCTGACCACGCGTCCGCGCTTCCCAGCGTGCTCCCCTTTCTCAACGATGACCTTGTCATCAGCGGTCCAAGTCACAGGCCGATCCGTTTCGTTAGGGCCTCGGGCCCGAAGTTGGTAAGGACTGAGTTGGAGTCCCGGGAATCGGTCATTTTGATGACCTTGCCGTTCGGCAGATCGGCCGCTAGCTGGTCCATGAAGACCAAGCCGGGCTCGTCCTCGGCAATGAGGTAGACCACCTCGTAACCGAACAGTGCAGGCGTCCAGTAGTCGCGCCATGTCCCCGTGCCCGGGGCGCCAACGGCAGGGATGCCGGCGAGCGTCCATGACTGGGTGTCGAACTCCCCTTCAACCACCACCAGGACCGGGCTGGGCTCGATCAGGGCTGAGGTGTTGTAGAGCCTCGGGGGATCGCCAGGCAGGCTCTTGTACTTGCCGTGCCCCTCGTGCCGTTCCTTCTCGCCCTTCTGGAAGAAGTACAGGCCGTCTGTGGGGTCCTTCACGCACTCGTCAGCGATGCACCGGAAGCGGCAGGTTGCTACTCCGTGTTCGCCCCCAGCGGGGCGGATGTACGGGATGCAGAGGTATCCCGCGTACCGCTCATGACCAGGTAGAGCCGAAGCGACGTAGCCCAGACCGAACCTGCCCGCTACCTCTGTGAGGCCGCGAGCCGTTACGTACTCCTCGGCCGGGCTCCCTCGGTAGCTCTCGTGGTAGCGCTTCGCTGTCTCCACCGAATTGGCTACGTGCGTGTTCTTTGGCTTCAGTGAAGCCAACTTTCTCCTCCCTCATGATTACGGCGTATGAGTCTTCCGATAGGTTGCATGCAAAGCAGTTCCATCGGTTCTTATCGAGATCCACCGACGCTGAAGGATTAGAGTCCGGATGCGAAGGGAGGGGGCAAGCGATTTTCACTCGCCCCCTCGTTGCCTCCGTAGAAAACCCGTAGTAGTGGGTTAGAACTTCAGCGATGGGTGGTTTCGATGAGCTGTCGCTCACCATTCGGACCCACCTTGTAGCGCGTAACCGGGAAGTCGTACTTCCGGGCCGCGGCCTGCCACATGTGGTAATTGCCGCGCCACTGTCGCGAGTACGACGGGTCAGAACCCATGCTCATGTCGCTCACGTGGACTCCTGAGCGTCAGAAGCGGATGGCGGAGGAGTAAGACGGGTACGACGACTTGGGCTCGTTCAGCCAGCGCGTACCGCCGGAAAGCTGCTTGAGGATCGGCTTCCCGAGGGTGTCGATGCCAGCCCGCTTGAGCGCGTAGTAGATGCCGTCAGTGTGCTTACGCGGCGAATGGACGCTGTCACCGGTGATGTTGCCCACCAGGGCGTGAAGGGCCTCGGCCTCCTCGGTGGTCAGTGTCAGCGTGACCGCCGGCACCTTCTTCGTCTCGGTGACGGTCTTCTCAACGGTCGTGCGCTTGGCCTCAGCCATTGTCATTCCTCTTGTCGTAGGTGTAGCGAGGTCCGAGGACTTTCCAAGCCGGGTAGTCCTCTAGGTATTCGGCGGCTCGCCGCAATACGTCTGGCCTGTCCCGTGCCCCTCGTGCTAGGAGTTGGCCATTGCAGCGGGCACAAAGAAGGCCGCGAACCGCCTCTGTCTTGTGACAGTGGTCCACGGCCAGATTGGTCTTGCGCGTCTCTCTACAGATCGCGCATTTTCCCCCTTGCGCCTCCAAGAGGCGCTTGTAGTCCTCGGCAGACAACCCGTAGGTAGTTTGAATCCTCGCGTTACGCGATGCCTGCCGACGACTGCTCTTTCGACAGGAAGAACAGACCTTCCCCCGAGAGGAGGTGTAGAACCTCTCAGATCTGTTCTTCCCGCACTTCGTGCACTCCCGATATCCCTTGCGGGGTTCGGCCATTAGACCCCCGTCCTGATGGCCTTCTCCAGCTTGCGCATTTCCTTGAGCCGGGCACTCTCGTCCACCATGGCGAAGAGGTTGAACAGCGGTACCGCCGTGACCATCCCCTTCGCGCGGAAGTTGATGACTGCCGTCTTCACCCCGCCCTTGGCGGCCCCCACGAGGACCCTGGAAAGCTGGTGCAGGTTCAGCCGCCTCGGGTCGCCTATCTCAACGACCATTGCGACGCCTTCCGTGTCCACCCCCGACAGATCCAGTCCGGGGAATCGACCTTCAAGAGCAAAGCCGAACTCTCGCTCAGCCTTGAAGCCCCCGCGGATGTTCTGAACTGCTGCCACGCTTTCCATTTTCAAGCTACGCCTTTCGTACCCGGGAGGCAACTTACTAAGCAGAAAAAGAGTCCGGAAGCTCCTCGTCAAGCTCCTCCAACCGCAGGTTTGCGCGGTTAAGCCGGAAGCTCGCGAAGGTTCCCCCAGACGAATCTTCGAACCCCTCTCTGTTCTTCACCGGACTCACATGAAGGATGCGGCTGTTCATTCCGTCAACCTCTTTGTGGATGGTGAGGATAAGCGAAGGGACGCGGTGGACCTTACCCTTCACTCCGCTCAGCGGAATGGGCTTGAGTCCGTCTGAGTGCTCGCCTGTCACATGGTGGAGACCGAGCACATGAGCGGCCGTCGCCCGCGCCATGTCGTCCAAGTATTCGCACAGGCCCTCCAAGCCGAACGTAAAACTCTCCGCATCTCCCACAACTCCGGTGTCCACGTTGGTCACGTTGTCCACCACGAGAAGATGAGGCGTACATCCGTATACCTCCAGATAGCACAGAAGGTGAATCTCAATTTCCTGCTGGGTAGGCCGAGCAGAGAAGTTGAATCGTGTCCACCACCGCTTACCTAGGGCCGCTTCATACTCGGAGAAGTCGCCTTCCGTCAAGGCATGCTTGACGGCTTTTGAATCTTCCCCGGTAATCATCGCAGTGGCCCTTGAGACCTGGGTTGCAGAGCTTGAGTCAGCAGAGAAGTACAGGACAGGCACGTTGGCCGTCATCGCCAAGAACAGGGCGAAGAGACTTTTACCCGTGCCTGGGCCGGCAACGACTAGAGACAGCTCCGAGCGTCGGAACTCGACCTCCAGCCGTTTGAGCGACTTGAACGTATGCGGGATCGGCTCACCAGCGGCCCCCCGAATCCTTACCGATTGAGCAAGGGAGAACAATGGCTCACCTTCCTTCCGTCCTAGCGCCCACACCCGGGAGGCAACTAACTAAGCCTTAAAAAGGCCCCGGATGGGGCGCGTCCTGCCGTTTACAGCATATGCCAGGGGCACTCACCGAGCAACGATGTTTTCACCCACGTCTAGCCGAACACGCGTGAGAGACATCGCAGAAGCGGCAGTGAAAACCGGGCTTGGCGGGGAAATTCCCCGCCTTCACACCCTGGTCCACCTTCGAGAATCGGTCTGCTACGTCGGCCTCAGTGACGCTCGTAAGGTCGACAGGCCGAGAGAGGCCGCCTGTCCGGGCCATGTACCAGTCCGCGTCATTGACTTTCACCCCCAGCACCTTGCGCACCAGGACGCCATACGTCTGGAGCTGAAACTTGCTCTTGGTCGAGCCCGTCTTGAGGTCCCGCACCCGGACCGAGCCGTCAGGCCGGTCTAGGAGCTGGTCCACGTAGCCCTGGACAGTGACACCACCGATGTCAGCCGTCAAGTGCCTTTCGATGCCGGGCTTGCCCGTCACCTGGTCCTTCCAGATGGAAGGCTTGTGCTCCTCGGCCCACCTAACGTAAGCCCGCGTCTGATCCATCCCCAGGACGTACCGGGCCTCAATGTCCGACTGACCATCGGTGCCGGCGGTCATCCACCGGTCCAAGTTCGGCTCTTCCTTGAGGCTCTTGTTGACGAGCCGCGTGTAGTCCTCGTGGAACAGGTCTGCGACCTGATCCGCGGTGAGCCGTCGTCCGCCCTCCTCGTACGTCTCAATCGCGGCATGAAATGCCGTTCCCTGATGAGACCACGCCGCCGGACGAGGCGTTACCTTCCTAAGCCGCTGTAGCGCGTACTGCTGCGGACACTTTTCGTACTGTTCGGCTTGGCTGACCGATCGAGGCATGTTGGCCAGCACAGAAAAACGGTCGCTCATAGGCCGTCCAATCGGGTTGCAATGCAGGATGCACCACGTGCACCCAGAATTTAGTGGAGAACGGGAACCACCTGTGAGGGTGATCGTAGGAGTCCGTTTCCACAACCCGATTTCGCCAAGGCGACCTCAGTTCAAAGCTGACGCCCAGAAGGGCCGATACGTCCTCGTCGTACATCACATCCGACTCGGTGACGACGAAGTACGTCCCAACCGTGTCTGTGACTACTCGGGCGATCCTCAGGGCGTCCGATCGGTAGATCTCCACCCTCTGAACGACCCGAGCCTCAACGATCGCGTCCCACAGCCCCTCGCGCGTCTCCCACTTGCTAGCCACTCCCCCCAAGATCACGAGTACCACGCCCCCCTTACCTACCCGTGCCCCTCAAGTTCCTCGAACGCTCGTACGAACGACCGTCCGTGACCATGAGCGTACGCCTGTGAACGCGTGAAGCAAATGTGAAAATTGATGTGGCCTGGATCACTCGCGGCCTCTGTGAACGCAATGCAACCAAAGAAGGCCCGCGCAGGTCATACCTGCTCGGGCCACATGTGCGCGCGAGGTCGTTACTCGGCCGTAACCTGCCCCTACGCTGGGAGGAAGCGGAAGAGGTCCGTCCGATCGTCCCAGGGCTCACCCTCGGGCCAACGAATGGCAAGTGGCCCATCTCTCTGGGGGTCCCGCTTCACCCACTGGACACCTTGGACAGGGTCCAACGTTAGAACCTCTCCGGCGTTGAGGTGATTCAGGAACGTGCGAAGGGCGAGCTGTGACCTCACGGAGACCTCTGCGCCCATGCGCTGACGGACGAAGGCTCGAAGCCCCATGAACGACTCATCGTTATGGATTACGTCCTTGGCCGGAAGTGAGGCCAGATCCCACGGGAGAACCTTGGCGACGTCCCGGTACTCCTGACGCGCATACCTATCCATGAGGTTGAACCGCTTCGTAACCGCCTGCCGAGTAACGCCGAATTCTGCGGCGATTTCAGCATGAGAAAGACCGGCAGCTTCCTTCTTCAGAAGCTCAGCATCACTCGGAAGCTTGCTTGGTCTCATCTCTCAGTTTTCCATTCGATCAGGCGGAACGGTGATTCAACTTTCAGCAACCTCCAGCGGGTTGGGGCGCGGGAGCGTACAGCATGTTACCGGGCCAACGAGCTGGTCTACACCGGCTTTTGAGGTCTATGTGATCTAGGTCTCAGGTGTCACCTAACGTGTCCCACAGGAGCGAACAGGACACGTACATACTTAGTGAGAGTTAAAGACAACGGATGCAGTTGCTTTGGTACTCAGACAATTACTTGGAGTAACGAAACACTGTTGCTTTTACCGGACTGAGATGATCCGTTTACTTCCAGTCCAGTGAAGTTCTTCCCCCTCTGTTGAGTCTCCCTGCTGGTGGTCAGCCCAGGTAGAGAGCCAGTCGGGGCAGGTGGCCCCGGCGCCAGACTAGAAGCCGCCGGGGCCACCCACCAAGCCTGTTGGCATAAGCAGCGCCAACGTGTCCGAAGCTGTTCGAACACTTAATCGAATAGAGGGGGTGGTCATGCCTAGAGCTGCCTCCATCTGCCTTGTGATCGGCTGTACCCAACGCAGCGCACGGAACGGCAGATGCGTCACCCACGCGCCTGCTGAGAGGCCCTGGTCCAGGACCAGCGCCAGGAACCAGCTCCGGGACACTGCGCGCCGGCAGTGGGACCGCCGAGTCAGGCCGCGGGCTCTCGCTCGCGACGGCTTCGCCTGTGTCCGCTGCGGTAAGCGTGAGTCCCTGGAGGTCGACCACATCCTTCCAATCGCCAAGGGCGGGACGTGGACGCTGGACAACGCACAGACCCTCTGTCGTGCCTGCCACTCTGCCAAGACGCAGCAGGAGCGGCGAGAGAAGTAGTGCCCCCGTTGAGCGGGGGAAAGGTCCCGTCCAGTCGGGACCATCGGCCCTTAGCTCAGTCACGGGAGAGCACCGGAGTGAAATCCCGGGCGCGGTGGTTCAAGTCCACCAGGGCCGACGAGGTGCCCGTGCCGCGTAACACGGGAAAGACAGGCGTCCTTTCCTGAGGGCTTAAAGCACGACTTAGGTGGCGTGCACCTGCTCTTTGGCCATTAGCTCAGTCCGGTAAGAGCACCGCCCTGATAAGGCGGGGGTCCCTGGTTCAAATCCGGGATGGTCAACAAGTAAGAAGTGGGGTAGCTCCCCTGTCTCTGAAACTCCCCCTGATCAGGGGACGGAGGAGACGCGCGTTTAGTTCAGAGGCCTAGAACTCCTCCCTTTCCGGGAGGCGACGCGGGTTCGAATCCCGTAACGCGCCTAATGCTTCCTTAGCTCAACGGTCAGAGCGCCCGCCTGTCGAGCGGATGGCTGCCGGTTCGAATCCGGTAGGAAGCGCTTGGAGCTGGGAAGCATGTGAGGTCCGGGACCAGCGGCTAGGCCGTGTAAGAGTCTCAGCGGGGACATGCAAGGTACGGGGTGGTTTCCGTGCCGCAATGACGTGTAGCTCAATGGCAGAGCAGGGCACTGTTAATGCTCGGGTTGCTGGTTCGAGTCCAGCCATGTCAGCCGTAGCGGGATAGCGCAGTTGGTAGCGCGCCGGGCTCATAACCCGGAGGTCGCCGGTTCGAGCCCGGTTCTCGCCACTCTGGATCTGTAGCTCAGTTGGTAGAGCGGAGGACTCTTAATCCTCTGGCCGTTGGTTCGAGTCCAACCAGATTCACGGAGCGAGGGACGCAAGCGGGGCATGCACTCCTCGGCCGCCAGAGGGCGGCTCTCTCGCAATGGGACGTAGCTCAATCGGAAGAGCACCGGTCTCCAAAACCGGGGGATGTTGGTTCGAATCCAACCGGCTCAGCAAGGGACTTGGAGCATGGCACCCGTAGCCGTAACGGGCCCGAGTCCCCATCTGGTCGTAGCTCAGTAGGCAGAGCGCCGCATTTGGGATGCGGAGGCCGCAGGTTCGAGACCTGCCGACTAGACCACCACCAGGCCCCCGAGGAGGGGCCTTTGTTGTTGTTACCTCAGGGAAGTGATGCAGCAATGTACGAGGGCCAGGACGAGCCCGAGGGCCCTCGGATGAGGGCCGCTGATGTGCCCAACAGGGCCCAGCGCAAGCGGGGTTGGCGTCAGGACGCGCTCTTTGAGCTTGAGGACCTGGCGGACCTGGTGGACGTCGACCTCTCGGGGGTGCGGCTTCCATGACACGAGGACCAGCCCCCAAGGAGAACGCTCAGCGGCGCAACCACCACGAGCACGCACAGACGTTGCCGGCGGAGGCCCAGCCCGGCCGCGAGCTGCCGAAGGGACTCGGCATCACGACCCCCGGAGCCAAGCGGTTTTGGAAGACGTGGAGCACTGCCCCTCAGACAGCAGCTTGGACAGAGACCGACTGGGCTGAGCTGGAGCTGACGACGAAGTTGGTCGACGGTCTCTTTCTCGGTGACCTGAAGCTAGCCGGGGAGATCCGGCAGCGGGTTGCCAAATGGGGCGCGACGGTCGAGGACCGCGCTCGACTCCGAATGACCTTTCAGAAGCCCGGTGAGGGCGAGCCCGCGGCTGCCCCTGAGGCGCCCGAAGAGATGGATATGGATGAGGAGCTTTACAAGCTGCTGAACGGCTCCTAGATAGGCGGTGATCCTTGCAGACAGGCAATCTGCCCGCAGGGGTCCCAAAGCCTAACGAGACGCTTGGTTACGGCATCATCCGATGGGCTCAGAAGTTCATTGTTCAGCCTGATGGAGACAGGGCCGGTGAGCCTTGGCAGTTCACGCCTGAACAACTCCGCTTTGTGTTGTGGTTCTACGCCATCAACCCGGATGGAACTTGGAAGTACAGCGCGGCCACTCTTCGCCGCGCTAAGGGCTGGGGGAAGACGCCTCTCTTGGCGGCCCTCGCCATTGTCGAGTTCCTAGGCCCATGTCGATTCTCCCACTGGGATGCCTTCGGGCTGCCGGTTGGTAAGCCTGTCCCTCTGCCTGTCGTCCAAGTTGGCGCCACTGCGCTGGACCAGACAGAGCAGACAATGGACATGATCCGAGGCATGCTTTCGGAGTCTCCAGCCGAAGCGATTTACGGCCTGGACATCGGCAAGATGGTCGTGCAATTCAAGTCTGGCAAGCCCGGCTCCATCAAGCCGAAGGCCACTGCCGGCCGCACCAACGAGGGAAATCGACCATCGTTTTGCTTGATGGACGAATGCCATCACTGGGTGGGGTCGAACGGGGGCCCGGACTTCTTCCAGACCTTGAAGCGAAATATCGAGAAGACCACCAAAGCCGGTTCTCGGTGGGTCTCGACGACGAACGCGTACAACCCCAACGAGGACAGCGTTGCCCAGATCATCCACGAGAGTGAGATGGTCGCACAGGGCTATTGGCTCTACGACTGCCTAGAAGGCTCGATTGCCCTTGAGGACATCCGAGATGCCGAGCGAGTACGAGCGGCCCTCAAGGAGGCGTACGGGGACGCGTCATGGGCCGACATCGACGGCCTGACCCGAACCATCCTCTACGACCGTACGACGCCGGACAGCACCTATTGCCGCTTCTTCTTCAACCAGATCGCTGAGTCTTCAGACGGCTGGATGAGTAAGAGCGAGTGGGACACGTGCCTTGACGAGGACGACCCGATCAAGTCAGGCGATCAAATAGCCGTTGGGTTCGACGGCTCGATCCGCGGTGACGCTACGGGCCTTGTCGGAGTCCGGTTGCGCGATGCGAAGTTGTTCGTCCTCGGTGTCTGGGAGCGTCCCGAACACGCTACTGATGACTGGGAAGTTGACGTTCTCTCGGTAGAGGCCGCAGTTGCAGAAACGTTCCGACGCTATCGCGTCGAATGGTTCTACGCTGACCCGCCTTACTGGCAAGAGAACATCGGCCGTTGGGCTATCGAGCACGGCGAAGACTACGTTTTTGAGTTCTGGACGAACAAGCCAACCCGCATGGTTCAGGCGGTCGAGCGTTTCAGAACTGCCGCCATGGTCGGCGACTTGAAGCATGACGGGGACCACAGGCTTACACGCCATGTGCTGAACGCCGTGACCCGTGAAGTACCTCAGGGGCTCCTCATCACGAAGGACTCTCCCCGATCCAAAAGGAAAATCGACCTTGCCGTATGCGCCGTGCTCGCCCTGGAGGCGAGAGCTGACGCCATCGCTGATGGCCGTATGCAGATCCGGAGGTCCAGAGTAGTGGGGTGGTAGCCATTGGCCGATATTGAAGTTGGGTCCCCACCCAACACCCCATCGGGGTGGGTGGATTGGCTACACGCAAAGCTACTCAGGCGCCGCACATATCTGCGGTTCTGCTCGGAGTACTACGACGGCAAGCATCAGAAGATGGTGTTCGCTCAGGCCAAGTTTCAGAGTGAGTTCGGTCGGGTCTTTGAGCGCTGGTCCGATAACTTCTGCGGTCTCATCGTGGATTCCGTCAACGAGCGCATGTTCATCGACGGCTTCCAGATGACTGACGAGCCCGGCGGAGACAAGGACGCTCGGGAAATCTGGCAGCGCAACCACCTGGACGCCGAGTCAAACGCGGCTCACCTGGACTCGATGGTTCACGGAGTCTCGTACGCGATCGTGTGGGCGGACAGTGCCGGCGAGCCCACTATCAGCGTCGAGAGCGCTGAGAACGTCGTGGTCCAGCACAAGCCCGGTAGCCGCTGGGACATCGAGGCCGCAGCGAAGTTTTACACCGACGATTGGGGCAGGGAGTTCGTCACTCTCTGGTGGAACGGCCACGTCTATACGGGCTCGGGCATGACCGGGCAGTGGGGCGACTACAAGGCCGCCCCGAACCCGCTCGGTGAGCCTCCCGTCATCCCGATCCCCAACCGGTCCCGTCTGACGGGCCCGTACCTCTCTGACCTTGCTGTGGTCATCCCCCTCCAGGACGCCATCAACAAGACCGTGGCTGACGCCCTGGTGGCGAGCGAGTACGCGGCTTGGCCGCAGCGCTATGTGACGGGTCTGGAGATCCAGGAGGACGACCAGGGCCGTCCTGTCGAGCCGTACCGGGTTGCCGTTGACAAGCTCCTTCAGGCCGAGTCGCCTGACGTGAAGTTTGGGCAATTCGAGGCCGCGGACCTCAAGAATTATGTGAATCTCACGAACATGCTCGTTCAGCATATGGCGAGTATCAGCCGTATCCCATTCCATTACTTCCTTCTGAATGGCGGTACGGCCCCGTCTGGTGAGTCCATTACCTCTGCTGAGGCTGGACTGATCGCAAAGGCGCGAGAGCGCATGTTGCACTTCGGTGAGGCTTGGGAGCGCGTAATGCGCCTGGCCTTCCGGGTTATGGGTGACAAGAGATCCGATGCCCACGGGGCTGAGGTTATCTGGCGTGATCCTGAGAACCGCACTGAAGCGCAACACATGGATGCCTTGCTCAAGGCTCAGATGCTCGGCGTTCCGAGAGACCAGCTCCTTCTTGATGCGGGATACACCCCGCAGCAGATTGAGCGCTTCCGCTCGATGCGGGAGCAAGATGCCAAGGACGCAATGGAATTGGCGAAGAAGTACCCGGCCCCGCAGCCGGAACAGCCTAACGGCCAGCAGGCTGCCGAGAAGGCAGCCCACAAGGCTCCACAGGGCAACTCAGGTAACGCGGCCCGCAAGGCGGCGTAGACCGTATTCACCAAAGGACGGCTCCCGAAATGGGGGCCTTTTTTGATGCCACCGAAATGGAAGGCTCCCATGGACGACACCACGCAGCAGCAGAACGACCAGCAGCAGCCCCCTGCCACTCCTCCGACTCCGCCTGTCACTCCCTCTGTGGAGCAGCTTCAGGCAGACGTGGAGCGGTGGAGGGCCCTTTCTCGCCAGAACGAGAAGAACTACAACGACGCCCGCACTGAGCTTTCCCAGCTCAAGGAAGCGTCCATGACGGACGCCGAGAAGGCGCTTGAGAAGGCCCGGGAAGAGGCGCGAAATGCGGCCCTTTCAGAAGTCGGCTCTCGCCTCGTTGAGGCCGAACTTCGTGTTCAGGCCGCCACCGCTGGTGTGAATTTGCCGCCTGCCGAGTTCCTGAATGTCCAGCGCTTCATTGGCGCTGACGGGTCTCCGGACTCCGCTGCCATTCAGACGTTTGTGTCGTCCCTTCCGCAGCCGTCCAAGGCCCCTGATTTTGCCCAGGGGATTGGCCTTGGCCGTCAGGGCGATTCCGGGGGTTATGCCGCCGGTCAACTCGGCCGTGACGCCCTTTCCCGTATGTCTCCCCAGGACATTGCTGCTGCCCGTAAGGCGGGCAAGCTCGACGCGCTTATGAGGGGGGACCTCTGAAAAATGAGGTAACGCATGACCTTTACCACTCAGACCGGTAACAACACCGGTGCCGGCCAGCTCCAGGCCGCAGGGGGCCATTTCATCCCCGAGATTTGGGTTGCCCAGCTCCTTGAGGATCTGGACGACAATCTTGTTCTCGGTTCCCCGGAGATCGTCAATCGCCAGTATGAGGGCGAGTTCCGGCGTGAGGGCGACGTTGTTCGCATCCCTCACTTCGTTGACACCGTGACTGACAAGGGAATTGTCAAGTCGTACGGCTCGATCGGTACTGCTGACCGGGCTCAGCTTGAGTACATCAAGATGACCGTTGCGAAGGGTTCGAGCTTCCACCTGGAGCTTGACAACCTGCACCAGCTTCAGACCAAGTCGGGTATCGACCTGATGAGCAACCTCATCAAGCAGCGTGCCCGGACTCTGGCGAACACGCTGGACAGCCTTATTGCCAAGACCCTCCTTGCCGCTGTCGCGAGCAAGGACCTGAACGGCACTGAGGACCGCAACGCGACCGTTTCCGGCCTGCCTGCCTTGCACGGCAAGATTGACGCCATCGTTGACGGTGACTTCGTCGCTGGTGTCGACATCAGCGTCTATGACTTCGTCGTGTCGATGCTCGAAAAGCTCGACATCAAGGGCGCTCCGCAGGATCGTTTCCTCTTCATCAGCCCGAAGCTGCGTTCTGCTCTTCTGCGTGACCCGAAGTTCATCGACGCCTCGCACTTCGGTGGTGGCGCGGTGATGCCTTCCGGCGTCATCGGTCAGATTCTCGGTGTCCCGGTTCGTGTCGCCAACACGCTTGGCTCTCACACCCGTTCCACTGAGAAGCTGGTCAAGAACCGTCACACCGACTTCTCTTCGGTGGACATGTTCATGGGCTCGACTGCGGCCGTGTCGCTCATCGTCCCGTTCGCTGAGATGCAGGCATACCAGCCAGAGGCCAAGTTCACCAACGCCATCAAGAGCCGCGTCATCTACGACGCGAAGGTGATCCGCCCTGAGCAGCTCGTTGTGGCTCAGAACGTCGAGACGCTGATCTCGACCCACAACGCGGCGTAAGGGGGCCTCTGTTGCCTCTGGCTTCCGTTGACGATGTGGCCGCCCGTATTGGGCGGCCCATCGTCCCAGATGAAACAGACCGTGTAGCGGCCTTCCTGGCGGACGTTACGGGCCTCATTGAGGACTACTGCGGTCGGGACATGGACAGGCGGAGCGGCCAGAGCATCACCCTCTATCCGGAGGGTGGCTGTGTCCTCTACATCCCCGCCCGGTATCAGACCTTCCTCACCGTTGCCGGCGTCCTGCAGAACGGCCAGGCGGTCACTGACTACACCTTCAACGGCCGTCATCTGACCCGTGAGGCTGACTGGGGCGAATCCGCGGTGACCCTCACAGCCTCTTGGGGCTACGAGGCCGTACCCGCCTCGCTCCGAGCCATCGCCTGTTCCGAGGTGATCCGCTGGCTTGCTCTCTCCCCTGGTGTCGAGAGTGAGCGGGTCGGCGAAGTCGAGGTGACGTTCGCAGGCGCCAGCTCGGCGCAGACGCTCTCAACAGCCACCAGGACGAGCCTCCGCCAAGGGCGGTGGCGCCGTGGTGTTGCCAGCCTGACGCTTCGCAGAGAGGGCCCCGTCCTCGACCTAAGGGGGCCTGTTGTACTCCACGACTGACCCTGTTGAGGTCTGGCGGGCTCCCACACTCAAGAACGCGTACACCTCCCGCCCCGACTGGGACCAGGCCGTGAAGGTCTGGGAAGGGCTCGCCAGTGTCCAGCCGGACAAGGCGTATGAGTCGTACTCCCCCGCACGTGACCAGTCTCAGGAACGGCTTACCGCGTTCCTCCCCTACTCCGCTCTCGTCTCCTCTGGAGACCGGGTAAGCCTCAACGGCCACATGTACGAGGTCGACGGGGAGCCTGAGCGGTGGGGCTACACCTCCCGCCGGCACCTGAAGCTCTCCATCTGGAGGGCTCTGAAATGACCGAGCCCAAGAGCGCCCGTACCCGGCTCGTGCTTCACCGGAACTGGCAGCGCGAGGCCCTGGCCCTTCCTGACGTGAAGGAGCTGGTAGCCAAGCGCACTGGCGAACTCCTGCACAGAGCCATCACTGACGCCCCGAGGCGCGGTCATAAGGCGCTTCCTTGGAATGCCATCAAGAAGAACATCGAGGCGTATGTGCGGCTCGACCATGACGGATGGTTCGGCAACGTCGTGATTGAGGACGACCCTCAGGTTCGTCACGCGATGTTGCAAGAGCGGGGGTTCACCAGCCCTCGCGGTCGAAGGATCAAGGGCCGTAGGTACCTCAAGGGCGCCCTTCTGAAAATGAGGGTGGAATGAGGATTGACCCCATAGAGTTCCTGGTCACCTATCTGGAATCCATCCCGGACATCCCTGATGGATCGGTGCTGGGTGACCTCAACAACCATGTCACCGGTGAGACCGCCGTTTACCTTGAGCACATGGGCGGATTCCGCGTTGTGCGGGACGCCATGGACCGGATTGACGTGGAGTACGCCGCTTACTCGATGGACCGTAAGGAATCCGTCGATCTCGCGCTTCTCGTCCGAGAGAAGTTTCTAGAGGATCTTCCGGACACTGCGGTTGGTGGTGCTCTCGTCCTGGACGTCGAGGAGATCGATTCTCCGAAGTACGACCCAGACGACTCCTCGCGCGAGCACGTGTATTGCGGACAAGTAGCGGTCTTCTACACCGCAGTCTGACACTCCCACATTCTCAGCCCCCTTCCTGGGGGCTTTTTTTATGCCCTCAGGAGGCCCTATGGCCAATGATCCAAAGAAGATTCGGTTTGCTCCGAACGGTGCCATCTACGTAGCCCCAACGAGCGGCACCCTTGTTGTGCCCGCCGATCTCGGTACGGCTGACACTGCCCCTACCGGTTACAAGGCGCTCGGCTACGTTGATGAGGGTGGCGTCACTCTGACGCCTGCTATCGAGACGCAGCCCGTGAATGCGTGGCAGTCGGCGACTCCAGTTCTCTACAACGTCACGTCCGCGAGTTTCAGCGTGAAGGCAACTCTCCAGGAAACCAACGAGGTTGTGACTGAGCTGTTCTGGGGTGCCGAGTGGGTTGAGATCATGTCCACCGACCCGACCCCTGTTGGTACCGGTGTCTTCAAGCTCGACCTCTCGTCCACTCCCGAACTCAAGGAAATCTCTCTGGTTGTGGACTGGAACCAGGGCGCTATCCGGAACCGGTGCGTGATTCCACGAGCGATGATCTCCGACCGTGGAGCAATTCAGCTCAGCCGGACGGAGAACGGCAAGTTCGAGCTGACGATTGAGGCCATGGATGCCTCCGGGAAGCTCGGTTACGTCCTCACCAACGACGACATCCTTCCGTAAGGAAGTCCCCTGAGCCGGGGCGGGGTTACGCCCCCGGCACCCTCTCTCTTACCTCACCCCAAGGAGTTCCCCCATGTCTACTGCGAAGAAGTCCGGCCCAAAGAAGAACGGTGCCAAGAAGGTTGCTGCGGCTGCGGCTGAGGCCAAGAAGACCTTTTTCACGTTCGAGCACCGCGGGCTTACCTTCAGGCTCCCTCACCCGAGAAACTTCCCGCTTGAGGTTCTGATGACGGATGACGAGCTGGTTGCTACTCAGCTCATCCTTGGCGAGGACCAGTGGGCCGCGTACCTCGCGACTGGCCCGGACATCGAGGACTTCGGCGAGTTCGCCAAGAAGATGTCTGAGGCTCAGGGGCGTGACGACGACTCGGGAAACTGATGGCAGTCGTCCGTGTCATTCAGGAGTTCCCTGACGAACTAGAGGCAGACCTCTTGGAGTTCTTCAGTGTTGACCTCCTGGACCTCTGGCACGGACGGCTTTCCCTTCGGCGTATCGGTGTCCTCATCCACTCTCTGATGAGCAAGCCCGGACGCTCAACTCTGCTTATGGCCATGGACGAACGCGCCAAGTGGCCCGAGCGGGATTACATGCTCGCGCGTATGTCTGACGCGCTTGAGCTTTCGAACTACCTCTTCCTCAAGGCCAACGTCGATGAGTCCGACGCGAGAGACCTTGAGCTTCCTCCACCGATTCCACGGCCCGGCGAACCGGAGCCGCAGCCCGACCGGCAGCATGAGTTCAGCGATGCGCAGGAACTCACAAGCTTCTTTGGGCGGCTAAACAGCGCCTAGGGGGTTCCATGGCTGAAGGACGCGGCCCAATCAAGGTCGGTACGGGCTACATCGAGATCATTCCGAAGGTCCTTCAGAAGGACGTGGAGGAGCTTCGCCGTAAGGTCTCCTCCGAGATGGAAAAGCTCGGAGCGAAGGCCGCGAGGGACATTTCTGCTGGGGCCAAGAAGGGCCTTGAGACTCTGCCGGCTGAGGTCGAGAAGCAGGCCAAGAAGGCCAACGAGAAGACCAAGAAGGCAAAGAAGGACTCTGCCAAGGATCTTGCGCGTATTGAGCGCCAGATCACCAAGGAGTACGGCGAGGAAGCCGCAGCCCGTTTCCGTGCCTTCCGTGAGCTGGAACAGAAGAAGTCAAAGACCCTCAAGAAGGCGTCCCAGGAAACGAAGAACGCTCTTCGTGACACCGTGCGCCTGGAGGAAACTGCCGCCAAGCAGAGGCTTGCTGCGGCCGAGAGGCTTGAGAAGGACCGTCGCCGGGCTCTCAAGCAGACTCAGACGGAACACGCCCGTATTGAGCGTGAGAAGACCCGGTTCGAGCAGACTCAAGAGCGTCTGCGTATCCAGGCTGCCCGTGAGGCAAACCGTGTTCAGATTGCGGAGATGCGCGAGGCCACGCGCCTTCAGGTAGCACAGATGCAGCAGCAGACGGCTATGCATCGCGCTGAAATGCAGCGGCAGACCGCGAATCAGCGGATGCAGCTTCAGGCCCAGATACAGGCTCAGCGTGCTGCGACCACTGCCATTGTCACGTCGCTGCGGGAGCAGGCTGCCGCTCAGCGTGCAGCGCTTCAGGACGGCATTACCGCGCATCAGCGGAACATGACGCAGCTCCGGGACCAGATCCGGGATATCAACCGGGACATCAACACCACCAACACGACCACTCAGTCTTACTTCACGAAGACTGGAACTGCTCTGCGCCGTATGGGCACTTGGTTTGACCAGGTGGGTATGTCCATCAACGAGGCTGCGAACATTCTGACCACTCGCTTCCTCGCTCCGCTGGCTGGTGCCGGCGCCGCTCTGACGGCTATCGGTGTCGAGAACGCGGATAAGCGTCTTCTCGGTCAGCTCGGTCTTTCTTCGGCTGGTGTTTCGAACTCTGTCTCTGCGGCTCAGATGGCAGCGATCCAGAACTATGCGATTGACACGCCGTTCTCGATCGACGTCATGCACGAGTATCAGATGAAGCTCATCCGCTCTGTCGCTGGCACTGACAAGAGCTGGTACAGCACGAACGCGGGAACGCGTACGGGTGCGGCCAACAAGGCTGCGGAGAAGACCACTGACCTGATTATGGCTATCGGTGACTCGATGGCCCGAGCCGGTAACCTCAACCCTCAGCAATTCCAGCGCGCTATGTACGCGATGGACATGATCATGGATATGGACCGAGCGCCCACGAAGAACGTGAAGCAGCTCGCCGCGGCCTCCGGTATGCCTGCCTCTGAGCTTGCTCAGCTCCTCGGGTTCAAGAACTCAACGGAGATGTGGAAGATCATTGGTACGCCTGCCAAGGATGGTGGAGGCGTCACCGGTTCGCAGATCATGAGCGCGATGCTCAACTACTGGAACCCGGAGAAGTACAAGGGAACCCAGTCCGGTGAGGGCTCCAAGGGCTTTGCTGCCACGATGACGAGTCAGACCATCACCGGTCGGATTCAGCAGATGAAGGAGCGAGCCTCTTTCGAGCTGGGCAACCTGTTCGTCGAAGAGGGCAAGGACGGTCAGTACCAGTACACGGAGCTTGGTAACCAGATTGCTGGTAAGGGCGGGATTCTGGATCAGGTCCAGGATCTTGCAAAGAAGTGGGCTCCGAAGGTCGATGACTTCCTTGGGTTCTTCCTTGATGGCGTCGAGACCTTCATCAGCACAATTGACCGTGCTGCCACCTGGATTGAGGAATCCGGGCTGGCCGATCTGGCCAAGCCCATTGCTGAGTTCCTGCTCAAGTGGGGTCCCCTGATCCTGGCTGTTGGGCTCCTGTCCAAGGTCCTCGGTAAGGCGGTCGGGCTCGTAGGCCGTGCCTTCGCTCCTGCCGCAGCTCTGACACGAGCTGGTGTCCGCGCGTACGAGGGACAGCGGGATGTCCGCAGTCAGCGGCGTGCAGCTCGGGACGCTCGCAACGAGGCGAGGGACAACGGCGGTTCGCGCCGTGAGGTTCGCCAGGCAGGCCGTGACGCCTACAGGCAGCAGCGGACGACCAACCGCAACGGTGACAGTCGCTCCAACGCTCGGCGCGTCCTGGACGGCTTCATGGGCCGTGACTCCCGTGAGGCTGATGGACAGCGGCGTATCCGTGAGCTTGAGGACCAGATCAGGGAAGCCCGAGACGCAGCCAACGAGCTGCGTGACGAGCTGCGTGAGACGGACCGAGAGAACATGCGCCAGATCCGTGCCGCCCTTGCCGGCGGATCAGGCTCGGTGCAGGGGGCCGCCAATCAGGCGGGCCAGGCTGTGAACTCCCTCCAGCAGCAGGCCCAGCAGACCAACACCACCAGCCTTGACCAGCTCAGGCAGGAAGTTGAGAAGGTCGAGAAGGCCGCTCAGGATGTGATCTCCCGTCTCGGCACGGTCAAGAACGACGTGACCACGCTCGACGGGCTGAACCTAAACGCGGTCACCGCGGAGTTCGGTCAGCTCAAGACGGCTGCCCAGGACGCGGGCAAGGAGATCACTTCCGACAACACCCGCGTTGGGAATCTCGACAAGAAGACGGTCAACGGGGTCACTGGCTCGGTCAACGGGCTGCGAGACGCGGCAAAGAAGGCTGCGGACCAGATCGGTGATGGCGCCATGTCGTCGTCCACCTCTGGCCGTGTCGCCAACCTCAACAAGCGTCGGCTGACGGACATCATCGCGGAGTTCAAGAAGCTCACCGATGGTGCGGACGACGCTTACAAGAAGGTGGGCCAGGGCACGGGGGCGGGCTCGCTCGCGGGTCGTATCGGTCTGCTCAACGGCCGTTCCCTCAAGGACATCACCAACAAGGTCAAGGATCTCGAAAAGGAACTCAAGGACGCCAAGGGCCAGGCCGAGGGCCTTGACACGTCTCTCGGGAACATCTCGAAGAAGGCTCCTGGTGGCGGTTCCGGCGGTAAGGGTAAGGGCGGCAAGGGCAATGCCCGTGGAGGTATCGCCACTCAGGCGGATGTCTCGATGTACGGCGTCATGCCGGGCTATGCCCCGTGGGTGGACAACATTCCGGCGATTCTCTCGCCGGGTGAGGCCGTTCTTCGTCCTGAGGTGACTCAGGCTATCGGCCCGGACACGATCAATTCTTGGAACGCTCTCGCTGTCCGAGGAAAGATCAGCCGTCACGCTCGCGGTAGCGGTGGTGGGGGGAAGTTCGATCTCGACCAGATCAAGGAACTGATCGAGCTTCAGAACATCTATCCCGTTGGCACTGCAATGCTCAAGACGATGAAGCTCGACGGGTCCTCTGACCCGCTGGGCGGAAGTGTCCAGGGCGGCATTCTGCGGACGGGTGACCACTCCGCCGGCATCGGCGGTGCCGTGGGTGCTCAGAAGTTCAAGGGCATGTACGACTGGATGACCGAGGACGTTTACACGGTCCTCAAGAAGGTCCCAACTCTGGTCGGTCAGGCAGCCGGAATTCTCGGCGGAACCCTGTCCCCCATCCTGGGGGATTACTTCTGGGATGACGTCTGGAAGGGCAGCGGAAACATTGTCGAGCGTGGCCAGCGGTACATGGGCCACGTCTTCAGCCTGGAGACCCTGGGCAAGGTATGGGAAAACCTGTACTCCGGTGTAGGGGACTCACTCAGCGCCATTTGGGACACGATCACTAATCCTGTCGATGCGGTGACGAACGTCTTCGGGGATATCGGAGACATCCTGTCGGGCTCGTACAACAACCTGATCGGCATGATCGAGACAGTAAAGGAAGTCAAGGACGCTCCGCTTGCCTATGCAGGTCGCGTCTTTGACGGCTTCATGGCCAATGCCGAAGAGGCCATGCCGAACACTAAGGGCCTGTTCGACTTCGACAAGGGTTCCAAGGTTGACGCCAAGATTCCCGACATGGGCGCCAGCATTGCGGCGCCTGGTAAGGGCTCAGGGGCTCAGAAGTGGGCTCCTGTTGCTTCTCAGGCGCTTTCGATGCTTGGTCTTCCTGGGACTGCGCTGCCTACGGTCCTCTACCGGATTGGCATGGAGTCAGGAGGCAATCCCACCATCGTCAACAAGTGGGATAGCAACTGGCAGGCGGGACACCCGAGCGTCGGCCTTATGCAGGTCATTGGACCTACCTTCAAGGCGTATGCCGGGATGTTCAAGAACACCGGCCCATTCTCGTACGGGACGAGCACTAACCCACTCGCCAATATCTATGCGGGTCTGAACTACGCGAGGAACCGTTATGGCTCCCGCTGGCAGTCCGTACTTGCCGGAAACACCGGTTACGCAACGGGCACTCTTTCCGCTTCTCCAGGGCTCGCCCTGGTGGGCGAGAAGGGCCGTGAGTTGGTCGCCTTCGGTGGCGGTGAGCGGGTGTTCGACAACGAGGAGACCGAAGGGATTCTCAACGGCAAGAAGTACGAAATTCACGTGCATGAGGCTCGCACCGAGCCGACGCCTCAGGCCGTGCTGAGGGCTCTTAGAACTGCGGAGGCCCTTTACACGACCCTGTAAGGAGGCGCCCATGCCAATTCCGGTGAGGGCCAGACCGGCGGCGCCAGTAGTCATTACGCCTACTCCGCCGGCACCGGTCAAGTGGGGTCGGACGAGCGTTTCTGTGGTCGGGAACAACGGTCAGGGGGAGGAAATCCCCCTGACCCTGTTCAACGGCCGTGACTGGCCAGCAATCCTCATGCAGCCCGGAGCCACGGGCCTGGATATGCCGCCATTCGGTCTCTTCTCGGACGACTCCCCGAACCTTGACGGATCTATCTACCGGTCTGCTCGCGCCGCTGCGCGAGAGATCATGATTCCTGTCTATCTCCACGGAATTGATCGCCAGACAGTGAATCAGCTAAAGCGCAAGCTGTTTCAGTCGCTCAACCCCAAGCGCGGGTACTGCCTCCTCAAGTTCACCGAGGGGAACGGCAGGACTCGTCAGCTCACCGCCTATTACAAGGGCGGCATGGAGGGCTCCGAGGGGACCGACGCAGCCGGATTCACTTGGGCTAAGTACGGACTCACCTTCACGGCTATGGACCCCTGGTTTTACCAGGACCGATCTGAGACGACCCGTTGGGACTTCGGTACCGGTGACCCGCTCCTGAGCACCACCGCGGCCTTCTTTCCCATGCGTATCAGTGACGGTGTGATGGGCGGTCCAGGAGAAAGCCTCGTCATAGACAACCCAGGGGATATCGAGGCATGGCCAATATGGAAGCTCTACGGGCCCATCAAGTCATTCACTCTCACGAGCCCCAAGGGCGAGACCGTAAAGGCTTCCCCACCCTCTGACGGCTCGGATCTCGTGGCCTCGGGCCGAGTCCTCACGATCGATACACGCCCTGGCAAGAAGACCGTGAAGGACGACCTAAGCGTCAATTACTGGTCCAAGCTCGACACGAACCCAATGTTCTGGTCGGTCGAGCCTGGTGACACCAACGCAACCGTTTCTGTAGTAACCGGATCAGGCAAGGCGGCAGTCGCCCTCACCTTCCAACCCCGGTACGCATCTTTCGTATAGGGGGACTCTTGGGCTACCGAGTTGAGGTGTTCGACAAGAACTTGAAGCGAGTGGGCGAGATTGATGAATGGCTCTCACTCGACTTCACAGTACGGCTCTGCCAGGAAGGATCTTGGCAGCTCCTTATCAAGGACGGCACGCCTCAGTCTCAGCTCATCGAGAAGGGCGGCGGCATCGCCATTTGGCAGGAGGGGGTTTCCAAGCCTCTCCTGTCGGGTCAGGTCGACAGCTTCCAGAAGTATTGGACGAAGTTGCAGCACACGGGGCCAGGAAGCCTCTACATCGCGGGCAAGTGCCACAACACCCTTGCGTATAGGCGCCTGGCCTTCCCCGACCCGGCTAAGGCCGTGTCACAGCAGTATCAAGCCCGGCTGCCAAGCCGACTGGTGCGGAAGACATACGCGCCTTCCGCTATCTACGAAGAGCTTTACAACGCCCTCGGCGCTGGTGCTCTTTCTGACCGCCGGGTGAGCGGTATCAACTTCGGCACTGCCCCAACCATTCCGGCTGTTCCTGGCTGGGGCCTGACCGACTCCCTGAGGTTCGACACCATCGGCGCAAAGATTGAGGAATGGTACGAGAAGCGAAACTTTGGTTACCGCTTCCTCTACAACGCCAACACTCAGAAGATCGATCTCGACATCTTCGCTCCCCGCGATCGGTCCAAGGAAGTCCGCTTTTCCCCCGAGCTGGGAAACCTTCGCGAATACATCTGGACCCTCAGCGCCCCCAAGGTGACTCGGGTCATCGTCGGCTGTGCCGGCGAAAACCTTGAGCGGTACTACTACCAAAAGGTTGACTCCGACTCTGAGTCTGAGTGGGGAATGCAGATCGAGCAGTTCCTTGACCGTCGAGACATTCAGCTCAAGGTGGATAAGACCACGGGCAACCCCGTGAAGTCGGACGCCACCATGACGGCTGACGACGTTGAGGCAGCCAATACCGCCCTTGCAGAGGCAGCCACCGACGCTCTTACCGAGGGCGAGCGAAACGGCAACTTCCAGATTTACCCGATCGACACTGCCGACTGCGCTTTTGGCCGTGACTACTTCGTAGGCGACAAGGTGACCGTCGCCGTAGACGGCACTGAGTATTCAGACATCGTGCGCGAGGTCGTTGTATCCGTCGATGACGGGGGCAATGTGCAAGACGTTTCTCCGAAGATCGGCCAGCAGGGAACGGGCGACCCGCTGAACCTCTACAAGACCGTTTATGACATGCAGCGGAAGCTACGCCGCCTTGAGTCAAGGATGTGATGACCCGTGGCTGAGATCAGTTACCCGTTTAACGAGGCCAATGCCAACGGTGGATCACAGATCGTCTCTCAGGCCCAGTGGCAATCCATGGCAAACATGTGGGGAGGCGACCGAGTTGATTTCCAGCTCACCGCCTCGACCTACGGAACCACCTCCCTGCCGTTCAACGCGACGATCGTCAACGGCCGTACCGTCCAGATCAACCCCGGCAAGGCTTGGGTAGGCGGCTTCTACTACAGCCTCACGGCTCAGCAGTCCGTGACGATCCCCAACAACAGCACCACGAAGCCCCGTAAGGACCTGATCGTTCTTCAGGCGGACATGGCCAAGTCGGCTGTGAACCTTGCCGTTGTGACGGGCACTGCTGCGGCTACACCCGTCGCCCCGACTCCCCGCCGGCAGGCGGGAGGGCTCTGGGAGATGCCCCTTTACGAGGTCGACGCAGCGGCCAACAATGCCTCTGTCTCCATCAGTGGGCGGATGCCCTTCAACGTCCCTGCTCGGGTTGCTTATCCATGGAATGCCAATGAGAGCGCGGCTCTTCAGCCTCGGGGCACGTTCTACGTCGACATGGACAACAACAGCAATTACACCCAGCACGAGGCATTCAACGGTCGAGACGGACGGCTGATCACCCGCCACCTGGGTAAGTCCCTGACCTACACGCCGAGCATGGTGGGTATCGGCAACCCAGCGGTAAGGCAAGGTCGTTGGCGCTGGATCGCCCCTAATACCGTCTGGTTCTCGCTCTACATTCAGAGCACGTCCACGGCAGATCTGAAGATCCCAAGTACTGGATGGACATATGGCGTAACGCTGCCGACTCCAGCCAACGGCGCTACAGGTCAGGTCTTCCAGGGCCACATAGATAACAACGGAACTGGCGCCAGCCCGAACCTTCCGAACTTCGTGGACATCACCGCAAAGACCAACCGAGGTTCGAGCACTTCCACCGCTTACCTCTACATGCCGAACCGGAACTACACCACTGGTACCGGTCTCGACGGCATCGACTACTTCCCGCGCAAGGGGTTCCTGACGATATCCGGCGTGTACGAGGCCGCGGCCGTCTAACCACCACACAGAACGACCAACTCAGCCCCCGATGGGGGCTTTTTGCATTTCAGGGGGAACCTATATGGCTCGACTTCTGTTCGGTGGCACTGCGGCTGACGTGGCTGAGGACGTTTCCGGCGCTCGCGTTGCTGGTGTCGTCGGAACCGTCTGGGACGGCCCTTCTGAGGGGGCAGCCCAGCTCACGGACCTGACGGACGTCTCGGGAGCCGCTATCACCGAGCTCGTCTCTGACGATGACGGGATGGTCCCGGGCTTCTACGGCCCTGAGGGGGTCGAGCGGCTTTGGCTCGACTTCGGAGGCGGACGGGTAGCCCTGGTGGCCAACGACGTTGGCGAGCGACTGGCGGCCCACGTGGCTGCCGACGACCCCCACGGGTCACGCTCAGCCGTCATGGCGGAGCTGGATGCCCTTCGTGGAAGTGCTAACGGCCTCGCCACGCTCGACCCCACGGGCAAGGTACCGACGACTCAGATTCCTGTTCTCACTCCGCCTGACCTGCTCGACTGGCTCAACGTCCAGTCTCCCGAGTTCGGAGCCAAGGGCGACGGAGTCACAGACGACACGGCGGAGATCCAGGCAGCCATCAACGCAGCCGGCATCGGCGGCCTCGTGTACTTCCCCAAGGGGGTCTATCGCATCTCGGCGCCCCTGGACCTTCCCCGAGGCGTGACCCTCATGGGCTCGCACTCCAACTTGATGATTGGTCCCGGGATGCTGGATGAGGATTTCCCTTGCTACATCCAGGCACTTCCGTCAATGACTACCGGCGCCATGATTCAGATCATTGGCGATAATGACGGAACTCACCCGGCCATCAACGGTGAGCAGAGGATTTTCAATCTAATGCTTGACGGCTCGAAGGTGACGACCGGAAACCTTGACGGTATCTACGGTCAGGGGAATGTCCAAAACGTCGTAATGCGCGATGTCTGCATTAGGAAGATGCCAAACAATGGCATCATCACAGGCTCGAACGCCGGTGGCGAGTGGCCGTACAGTTGGCGCCTCCACTCCGTCATGGTGGACAACTGCCACGCGAACGGAATTGTTTTTGAGCGTCAGACCGACCTCAGCATGATTGATGTGCAGGTAATTGGCTGCTGGGCTGCGGGCGTCAAGCTCATCAACGCCGCGAACACAATCCTCGAAGCCTGCCGCGCGGAATGGTGCGGAGGTCACGGATTCCACATCACCGGAGCATGGGGCAACTGGCCAGGGTCGGGCTCTATGACTATGTCGTCTTGCTCAACCGACCGTAATGGATGGGACGGGGTGAGGATCGACGCGACCGGTAATGGCCCCTTCCTCATCAATGCTCTGAACACACGTCGGGATGGCCGTAACGGCGGCCCCGGCGGCGGTGGATACGCGGGCTTGGCCCTGCTCAACAGGGCCCCAGTCGTCGTGACCGGTCTCGGCTGCTATGTGGGTACTGACGACGGAGGCACGGCCAACACAAGCCCTCAGTACGGCGTGAGAGTTGCCAACGCACGAGACGTGAACGTGATTGGCGCATACCTGCACGGCCTCACTGCGGGCGTGTTCCAGGAAGGCACGAACGAGCGAGTTCGTTTCACCGCAATCACGACTGTCGCGGGCAACAACTACGCCGAAGACCGCGTCATTTCCTAACCCCTCACTTTGAAGGCGGCTGCGGATATTCCGTGGCCGCCTTTTTGCTGCCCTGAGGAGCCTCATGACCCTTTCTCAGTTCTTCTCAATCGTGGGCCCTCTGGCGTCATTCGTCGCTGCCACTGTTGTTGTCTTCGCTGGCTATAAGACCAGCGCTGCAAAGGTCTGGCGCGAGGAAGCGGAAGCCCAAAAGGAACGGGCAGACCGACTTGCCGGCGACCTGACCGAGATCAAGAACCGCCTTGCACGAATTGAGGCCGAGAACGCTCGACTCATCCAAATTCTCACCTCTCTCGACCCCAACCGCCTTGCCGCAATCCGGCTGGCCGCCAACCCCACGGAGGACTAATGGCAACTCCCATGACTCCTGCGCAGATTGTTGCGCAGCTCAAGAAGTTCGGCATTCCGTTCAAGGAGTACAAGGATTGGAAGACCCACAACCGGAACCATATGGGCAAGTGGGGGCCCGTACACGGCCTGATGGTGCACCACACTGGCTCTGACGCGAAGGATCAGCGAGAGCTTCTGTACGCGGGCATCAGCGGCCTTCCTGGCCCTCTCTGTCACTTCGGCCTCGCTCAGGACGGCACCATTCACCTTGTCGGCTGGGGCCGCGCGAATCACGCTGGTGCGGGTGACGATGACGTTCTTGATGCCGTTATCGCTGAGAAGGACATCCCTCAGGACAACGAGAGCAACACCGACGGAAACGCGCGCTTCTACGGCGTCGAAATCTGGTACTCGGGCTCTCACAAGATGTCCGATGCCCAGTACGCGACACTGCGTCTTCTGGCTGCGGCTATCTGCGATTTCCACGACTGGGACGAGCACAGCGTCATTGGTCATGGCGAGTGGGGTTCTCCAGGCAAGTGGGACCCCGGTTATGCGCCCGGCAAGATGATGGACATGGACGCTGTCCGAAAGGACATCAAGGCGACCCTTGGCAGTGACAAGCCTGCCGAGTCCAAGCCTTCGACTCCTTCCAAGCCCACCACGCCAGCAAAGCCGAAGCCTTCCATTCCTGCTTTCCCTGGCGCCTACTACTTCCGCGCTGGTGCCAAGAACCAGTACGTGACCATGCTCGGCAAGCAGCTCGTGAAGAAGGGTTACGGGAAGTTCTACAAGCAGGGTCCAGGCCCTCAGTGGACTGCCGTTGACCGGGCTGCCGTGAAGGCATTCCAGCTTGCCCACAAGGAACTCAAGGGTGATGCGGACGGGTACCCCGGCCCACTCACTTGGAAGATGCTGTTCAACTAAGGGGGACCCATGAAGGATTTCGTTTCCAAGCACGGCGTTCGGATCTATTCCGTCCTCGCGGCCCTGGTGCCGGCGCTCGTCCTGGTATGGCCAAATGTGCCGTGGGAGGCGCTTGTTGCCGCGTCTGCTGGTCTGCTCGGTGTCGGTGTCGTTGCGGCTACGCATGAGGACACCAAGACCCTCAAGGCCCTGTACGAGGACAGCCCCTTTGAGGCTGAGCTTCGCGGGGCGTCGGGGAAGTAGCCCGACACAAGAACTAGGTGCAGGGGTGCACCTGGGGTAGAGAGAGAAACACAAAGAGGCCCCCTCCCGGAAACGGGAGGGGGCCTCATTTTCGTTTCACCCAGCAGGGCAGTCCTCGTGTTCCTCGCGCAGGATGATCGAGAGTTCATAGGCAGTCGGCTCTAGTGGCTGCCACACCGTGAACTCTTCTTTGCAGTCATCGCACTTGTACGTGACCTCTACTCCGACAGGCTTTCCGACCACGTCTCTACTCCCCCGGCTTCACGGCCACACTGCGGACGTTGGATACGCCCTCACGCGCCTCCAGCTCGTTCACGCGCTCCTCAGCACACGTCGCGTCGTACGTAACGGCTGACTCGCGCTCCTGGCCGTCCTCGGTCCACCTGACTCTGAAGCTCTTCACTGCGTCTCGCTCTCGCTGTACGTCCCTGCGTGCGCCAGTATCACCGAGGCCGCGTAGTCCGCAGCCATGAAGTGGTTGGCCTGGAGGATGGCCAGGAGCCCCCGTCTCAGGCCGTCGATCCGAGCATTGGACAGACGCCGAGCAAAGCGGGTCAGACTTGCCGACCGCTCCAGCTCCCCTACCAGCTCCCCAAGGAGACGCGTGTACGCGCGCCCGTAGGTGCTGGCCTCGGCTACCTCCTGCATCGTCTGACTCACGTCACCATTCCCGGCTCATGTCAGAGGTAGCGACCGGGGTCCACTGCTTGATGGGCTTGGGCTTCACCCTCCCTGCCAAGACTTCCGCCTCCGCAAGCCGGTTCGCTTCCTGAGCGTTGGACGCCTCCACGAAGACGACCGCCGCAGCGTGCGCGTGAAGCGCCACGCGATAACGCTTCTTCATCTCAACTCCCCTTCAAACGAGAAGAGGCCCACCCCCCGAAGGGGTGGGCCTCACATTTGCCTCTGTGCTGTGTGGAGTTACGCGTTGGCCGCCGCGTACGCCTCCTTGATGGAGGCCGGAACGCGGCCTCGGTCGTTGACCTCGTAGTTGTTGGCCTTGGCCCACGCGCGAAGCTCTTCGGCGGAGGGCTCCCCCTCGGCACGCTTCACCGAGGCACGCCCGCGGCTGCCGGCGGAGGACCGACCGCCCGTCTTGCGGCCACCCTTCACGAAGGGCTCAAGGAGTCCACGGAGCTTGTCCGCGTTGGCCGTGGTCAGGTCGATCTCATACGTCTTGCCGTCCAGAGCGAACGTCACGGTCTCGTCCGCCTCGACCCCGTCGAGGTCATCGACAAGGAGAACCTGAACCTTCTGAGCCATCTTCTGTACCTACTTATCTAGTCTCTGATTACGGTGGACGGGCCGGTTTCCGCCGTACCCCTACACGAAAACCGGGCCCTCTGCCAGACGGAGGCTTTCATATAGCCTCCAATCCTTCAAGCTGGTTCTACTCTTTCCACTCTCCCTGTGACCATCTACGGCACAGAGAAGCGTAACGACCCTGAACCAAACGGCTAGTTGTGGTCCTGGTCTTCGGCATAGCGGAGGGGACCGCGCTCTTACGGTCCTGCGTTGTGGTCGCACTCATTCCTTGCCTTAGTCCCGAATCTCTTCGATGTGCGTGAACTTCTTCAAGGTCCAGTACCCCACGAGCTTGCCCGTCTCCACGTGGTAAACGGGCTTGCCGTAGTCCACCTCGGTCGCGTCCTGGTGCTCCTCGTCGGCCTCGGGCTTCTGGTCCTGGTGCTCGTTCTCTTCGGGCGCGTACGCCCACCAGACCTGAGACTGAAGCGTGCCCGTGAAGATGACCTCTCCCGACTCCACGGCCTTGACCTCGTACCGTCCCGATCCCGCGTAGCTGATCTCTGCGAGAGTGCCGCCGTCGCTCGGCTCGGTCGACCGCTTGCCGCCCTTCCCTCCGAAGAGGATTCGTGCGTTGACCTCCAGTCGAGAGGACCGCACGGCGGGGATGTTCCTGATCTCCCCGTGAATCCACTCGCCCGCCTTCGGGGGCTCGGTCTTGCGGATGAACCCGTGATCGGGAATCAGAGTCGTCCAGGTCTGACGCGTGGCGGGGTCAGTGCCCTTCTCACCCACGCACGCCCGGATGGCCTTGACCTTGACCCCGTTGTGAGTTGCCTTCATCTCCTGGGGTTCGGCCAGCAGGGTCCCCGTACGGGTCACCTCGTGCCCTCGGGTGTCCTTCCCGAAGGCAGTCACCCAGTCGCCCGGCTTGACCTTGGCAAGCATGTCCTTGAGGTCTTCCACCTTTTCTACTTCCTCCCAGTTTGGGGAACGCTTCCGGTTCCCGTTTTCCTGACTGTCATTGAGCACCTTCAAGGAAGGCGCCTCCAACCGATCGGTGCATACGTCGCAGTCACACGCGTGACCGACGCACAGCGGGCAGTCGATGACGTCGCACAGCCGATCAGGGCCGTACCCGTCTCCCCTGTCATATGAGAAGGGGTAGAGCACGTGTTCTCTCTCGTACCGATGGCCATGGGCCAGGGGCACCCTGGGGCACTCGAACTTGGACGTTCGGGTGCCTTCCTCCGTGGCGAACGCGGCACGGCATCCGGTGCACTGCAATCGCCCCTCGGGGTGGGGTCGGATCTGGTGCTTCACGCACTGACCTTCTTACGAGCCACGGCCTTACGGGCAGGCGCCTTCCGAGGTGCCGGCGGGGAGCCCGCGGGGGTGGTCTTCGCCGCCCTGGCGGTGGTCTTCTTCGCGGGCACCGCCTTCTTGGCAGGCGCCCGCCGCTTCGGCGGGGCCTTCACAGGCTCGGGCTCCTTCACGGGGTCCGGCTGAGGCATGACCTCCACGAGTCTGAAGATCACGGGGTTAGCCCCCGGCCTCTTCTGCCGCTGCTCGACCATCTCAACATCAGCCATGTCCTCAGCCGTGTTGAGAATCTGGGCAGCCGAGTAGCGAGACGAGAGAGCGCGGTAGAGCTGCGTGCTCGTCATCTCTCCGCCGTACATTTCGAGCTTCTGACGGATCTTGGCGTCAAGAGGCTGGATCGTACGGGACTTAACCACGTTGCTCTGTGAGATGAGCTGCTTCACGGAGGCTATGGAGTAGTCCACGAACGCCTTCGCAGCATCCAGCGCCTTGACCGTGACCACGGTCTTCCGCTCGGCCGCAGTGAGGACGCAGGCAACGCGCATGACCTGTTCCCCGGAACGCTCGATGTAGCAAGACACGTCCTCGGGCAGTTCCTCTAGCGCGTCCTCGTACTCCGCGCTGATGTCGTCAAAGCGGTCCGCTGCTGCGTCGCTCAACTCCATCTGTCGGGGCTCCTTCTGCACCCACTCATAGGCCAGGCGGAGTGAGCCACTGACCCTGATCTCATCGAGCGGACTGCCCTTGTAGTCCCGTCGACGGAGACGCTTGGACCGCTCGACACTGACCGGAAGAATCCGGTTGTATGAGCCTCCCTGAGCCTCAGTGGCGCTGATGAACTTAGCCCAGAGCGCGGGCTGAATGTGAACGTGGAAGCCAAGCGAAGGCTCGTTCACCGTGATCTCTACGCGCTTGCCATCCTTCTTGGTGACGTTCGAGATCCGCTTTCCGTCCCAGGATGTACGAAGTACGCCGCTGTACTTCGGGCAACGCTTCGTGAGCTGAAGCGTGGTCGGCCATTCCTCGTCAATGACGAGCGTTCGGCCGTCCAACCCACCCTCAGAGGTAAGCGAGTCCTGTTCCGTCTCGTAAAGGGTCTGCACGAGGGACGGGCCCGAGGAAATACCGCCCTGCCGGCGGAGGGCAAGCCATTCCCCGATAGCGTCGTTGAGAATGGTCTCAGCCGTGGCCAGGGCGAATCCCTTACGGCCAACCATCGAACGGCCAGCAAGGGCCGTCCAGACCACTACCGGGCGCCCGTCCGGCTGCGTGAGCTTCCCGTTGAGGGCAGCCGAGTACAGCGCGAGTACAGCCGCGTGCACGCCGATGGGGTCAGCCTCAGTGTGAGGCATAGCGGCCTTCACGGCCGCGCCGATAGGCCCGTAAGCCATCGGCTCATATCTCGCTTTCTCGTCCACTTCCACCTTCCCTGTTCTGTTGTGTTGGCACGTCCACACTGAGCGTGTGAGCGTCCATGGATCGGGCTGGAAGTACCCCTGTCCCAGCCCTCACCAAAGAGGCTCAGAGCCCCAACATCACGTCCGAGAGATCACGGGACGCGTCTTCCGCGCTCTCCGCGCTATCCATGAACAGAGCGGACGCGTGCTTGAATCCGAAGTTCGTCATCAGCGAGTTGTCCTGAGCGGCCTTAACCTCGGGGTCTTTCTGCCCCCTCTCGTATTCAGATTTCGCCGCTACCGAATCCTCCCGCATTCGACGGGCGTGCGATCCCAGGGCCGCGCGAATGATGCCCTCGTGCTCTTGCAAGAAAGCGAGGGCTCGCGCCATCTGCTCACGCTCACCCTGGTCAATTGTTTCCATATCAGAACTCCTTCTCTATCCGAATGTCGAGCGGCCCCGTGTGGCCCATGGTTCGAGCCATCCACTTAGCCGCAGCCTCGTACGAGTGGAACCCCCCTTGGCGGGGTAGCGGGAACACGTTGCTCCCGTCCCATTCCGTACAATCGATCCAATAGGCGCCCTCCTCACGCCCGATACGTGCCCCGCCATTCGGCAGGGTGACGAGCGCCTTACCGCGCTCGAATCGGTCAACGTGAATCGTGGTGACACTCATCTACGCCCCCACTCCCTTGAGTTCGGCCACGAATGCGCGGGCGGCCTCGCCCACCAGAGCACGAGCGGCAGTGAGCGGGCAGGCGTAGCCGTTGGCCACCTCACCCAGCTCCGCGCAGAGGTCACGGAAGGCGCCCATGCGCGCACACAAATCCGCGGTGCCGGCGGCAGCCCTCCCGCGCTCCTGGGCCTCCTGTACGTCCAGGCCCCAAGCCTTGACGGCACTCACGCGGCCTCACCGTGGCCGAGCTGCTGAGCGTCCGTCGGGTACACGGGCCACAGCCCATACGAGAGCGGCACGGGCCCGTATCCGGGACGCCAGGCAACCCAGTACACCCAGCGTTGGAATGGCCGGAACCCCCGCTTCTCGACGCTCACGACCTTGCCCACGTTGCCGGGCTCGCGGAAGTGCGAGACCCGATCACCAACCTTGAACTCAGCCTTTCTCACGTATCTGCCTTTCCTCGGTGGGGATGATCAGGGCAAGTGCGTTAGCGGGCCACGGGTCACACCAGCCGCCCCAGTCGGCCAGCACGACGACCGGGCCCGGATGGTTGGCCAAGTGGCAGCAGACACCGCACCCGCAATCGGGGCTATAGGCGTAACCACTCGCCGGATACTGGTCGTTGAAGTAATCCGACCGCCTGTCATCACTGAATGACGCCAGGATCAAATCCCCGTCGCACACGTCCTCTGCGTAGTAAATGCGGGCGTGCACCTCGTCTTCCAGGATCGGAGCATGGTCCTCGTCCTGGGGGTAGCGAGTCACGATGACAGGGAAGAACTCAAAGCACTTCACGCCGCCTCCTAAGCGAGCTTTTCCGGGACCCAGGTGAATGCGTTCCGAAGGGCCACGCCATAGGCGTAAGCCGTCCATAGCGTGGGCTCAGGGACAGATCCGAGGATGCATCGAGCGGCACTGTGAAGCGTCCCGGGTTCCTGGGTGTAGGGCATGATTGCCAGTCTCGGCGCCTCCCAAATGTGGTGCGGGACAAGCGTTTCAGCGTCCCTCAGGTTCAGCTCTACGCCCTCCTTTCCAGGCGTCCAAAGGATGTCCACGCGGACGGCCCCGAGCGAGTCCAGGCCAACCGCAATGTGCGAGTGATTCATTGCACCCCTTCCGTAACTAGGCAATGAGCAAAGGACATGGAGGCGTACCCCTACCCGCCATGCCCCAAGCCCACTGCCTAGCGGCGGGAGTTGTTCAGTGCCTCAATCGCCTTTTCCCGCACACCAGTAGGAAGGCATCCCGCGTGACGCCGTGCACGGCGCATATGGCTGTAGAACATGACGCCTTCCCAGTTCTTCCCGTCCTCCCCGCAGCCGAGGAGGCAACGCACCTTCCAATGAGTGTCACTTCCGGGGTAAGCGGCCAACGGTTCCCAGCCCAGTTCACGGATTCGATCGAGCGCCTTTTCAGCGCTCGCGATGTTGCGCTTGCTCATTCCCGTCTTGAGCACGGGGTCAAGGTCGGGCATGTTCGGGGAGTTCTCCATCATTTCGCGAGTTCCTTTCGCTCGGTTAGATTGCGTCCGCGTGGCGGCGTGCGTGGATAAGGTCCACACCCCCATCCGGGCAGTGCTGGCAGGGAACGGTGTTCTCCTCCCTCCACTGCTTTACGGTGACCAGAACTACGCCATCACACGCACCGCATGTCATTTGCACCATGGGTTTTCCCTTCGCTAGAGACAAAGCAAAGGGCACGGCGGAGTACCCCTAATCCGTCCGTGCCCCAAACTGCGCCGCTATCGAGCGGAGTTGCGTCCCCTGCATTGACGGCAGTACTTGCACGGGTCCACGATCCGCACGCTGTGACGCTGGACCATCATGAGTGACCAGCCGTCAGCCAGTTCGGAGGAATCGCCCCCCTGCATGGCAACGCTGGCCAGGTGCCACAGGCGGTAACCCTCCGGGTCAACCTCCTGCCATTCCGCAAAAGCGGCATCCCGCTTACGGGTGTTCTCCTCCCGCTCGCCCGGGGTGTATTCCACGGGCACCGGGTGGGAGCCCGAGCCGTTCGGATAGGTGTTGTAGAACGCTCCCGGTTCACTGGCGTACACGTAGAACCGGAGATTCATTGCGATCGTCTGAGACGAACGGCGCATCACTTACCGCCCTTCTTGCTCTTGAGGTATTCGACTGCCTCACGCTCGACGAGCCGCAATAGGTCAACCGGGAGAGTGGCGTTTTCCTGCCCGTGGTCCTCTCGCATGTAGACCGCGTACATGCCCTGTGCGTGCTCCTGCGCGCGTCTCCACTGTCCGTGTGCGTCGATACGCGGTCTCGCGTTCAGGTCGAGCGGGTAGCGCGCATAGTGCCCCCTCCATTTCTGGAGTTCGGCAAGCGGCTGGACCACGCGGTTAAGCGCAATCCACATGTTCCGTTCCGTGATCGTGCCCGCCTTCAGTACGGCCTCACGAATCGGGGGGAGGTCGAGCGGAGGATTGATGCGCTCCCCAATGATCGGGTCATTGGGGAAGAGCCCGAATTCAGTCCGGTACTCCTCCAGCCGGACGCTTTCCCACCCCTTCATGATTCCGGAGTGCTCCCCGCACACGATCACCCGCAGCCGCTCACCCTTGTAGATGGTGGTGCGAATGACCACGCCCGGATACGGGCAGTGCCCGCGCTCGTCGTCGCGGTAGACCTCGCACAAGAACTCACCCTTTACGGCCTTCTGTGCGTCCTCAGCGGTCGGCGCCTCACCAACCCATACGGTCGTGCGCTTCTCCGTGTCGTACTCGTACGCAAACCACTTCTCAGGGTTCGGCGCACTGTCCACCTGGACGACGTAACCGCCGTACTCCTCCGTCCCCTCCTTCCCCAGGTAGAAGACCCCGTCATATCCGCCCTGCTGCCATTCAGGCACTAGCTCACCTTTCTTAGATGACTTCCATGGAGACAACCTGATTTGCATGCACGTCCTCATGCAGCCGCATGTCAGTGCGGATACTGAGACGGCTACCGATACCGATCACGCGACCGGTAACCAACACGTCCCCGACAACGAACGTGACGGACAGGGACTCAAGTTCGTACAGGCCCCTGTGTGCCGCTCGGATCGTTTTGAGAGTGAAGAGCGGTCTCGGCACCAATGGCGCCCCTCTCATCGAGCCTCTGAGCTTTTCTCTAGAGACTGGCCGAGTAGGGCATGGGTGATCGGCGCCCGGAATTCCGGGTGACCTCCCCATGCCCTCTACGGTCAATCGCTAGCGAGTCATCGCGCGGCAGCCTTCACGCACGTATCGGATCTGCTGAGAGACCGTGCGCTTTCGGCCCTCGTCGTACGTGTCGCCCACCATGTCCGCGAACCACGTACGGCCCTCACGTGTGCGCCGCAGCTCGACGCACGGCGGGTAGTGGACCGTTCCCGCGAGCACGCGCACCCTGTAGGACGCGTGCGGCTTGTTGGGGGCCGAGTATGCCTCTGCCTTTGTCACGCCCCCGAGGATGGCCACCAGGGCGAGCACGATCATTCCGAGACGCGTACGCATCAGACGGCCACCTCCGGGAGTTCGCGCACGATGTACGGCCTTTCCGCGTTGCGGATGAACTCCAGGGCGTCAACGAACTGTCCACCCGTCCGGAATGCCACGGTGAGCGGGGCCTTCGGGTTGTGCGACCAGTAGTCGGGGCGCCGATGCGCCACTGACCACACCGACCCGTCAGTCATCTGCACGACTTCCCGCCCGGTCAATGCCACGTCCCGCAGCTCGAAACGCACGCTGCGGGCAGGCTTAAGCAGGATCCACCGATCCGTGCTGAGGTCCTTCATTTGTGTTGTCCTTTCCCGAACATGAGAAAGGCACGGCCGAGTACCCCTACCGTCCGTGCCCAGATTCCCCACCGGTACGAGGTGCCGGCGGGCACACTTCACCCCGAATCTCAAAGCGGGGTTGCGTCGCCTGCTGCGGTCAGCAGCTCGCCCAGGATGCGCCGGGCGGGGTCGCTCGGCGCCCCGTACTTGGGGTGCGTCGCTCCCTCCATGAACGCGTTGTAATCGGCCTCTGTCAGGTAGAGGGCGTGCCGCACCTCATCCCCGTCCGGAATGCAGTCCCCCTCCGCCTCGTAGATGGCATAGCGGATGCGCTCCACCTGGGCCCGTCGAGCCGCAGCACTGAAGCGCTCCACGCGCTTGCCCCAGCCGCGTACGGCGCTCGTCCAGTCGTCCTCTGTCAGGAAGACCGCGTATCGGTACCGGGCCGCGCTCAAGCGGACACCCCCCAGCGACGCATGGGGATGCCGAACGTGTGGACCTTCTCCAAGATCGGGTAACCGTGCTGGTCCTCCCCGATCACGCGGGACACCTCCACACCGAACAGAGGCGCCCCCTTCTCCTGGACGTAGAGGGCGTGCCCGATGTGGGCAACGAACCGGTACCGGGTCCCGTTAATCACCCGGTCGTGCGTCTCGAAAATCTGGGATGCCTGAATCCCAGACATGAACGGCTCACGCTTGCCGATCTTCATTTGTGTTCCCCTCACCCAACTACCGCGCCCCAATGGCGCAGTAGGCAGAGGAAGGCACGGGAGAGTACCCCTATTCCACCGTGCCTCCGTGACTGCCCACTACGTCAGTGCAGACCCATGCAGTTCTGCTCTACGGGGCCCATTCGGACCCCCTTTCGCTTGAACTGCGTGGGCAGCAGTTCACCGCTCTCCTTGAGCGCGCTCACGAGGGTTTCCAGGTCCCACCCCTCGTAATTCCAGAGCGCACCTTTGCACTCCTCCCCGGTTTCGGGGAACATCGCGCCGAGTGATTCGGCCATGTGCTCTTCACACAGGAACAGATCAGCGGGCTCGTAGTAGAAGAAGCGCTCAGGCATTGACGCTCGCCCCCTTGTGCTCCTCGCAGTTGCAGCCCGGCAGGTTGGTGCAGTACATAGCCGAGTAGCCATGGCGGGGGAGAACAGAGTTCGCCCGGTACTTGACGTTTCCGGACAGCCACCACTTAACGCGCTTGACGCCCGCTTCCCAGTCGTCACCCACCTGCGCCGGGCACGCTCCCCCATCAAAGGGTTCCGTGAGAATCCAGAACGTGACCTCACTGCGCACGACCATGCCCCAGCGCTTATCCATGTGCACCTGTGCATGGCTGTTCTCACTCAGCCACACAGTGAGCACGAGAGAGCTACCTATCTCCTGTGTGGTGACCTCACCTATTGCAGGCATGATTCCCCTTTCCCTACTCCACTACGTCCCATGCTCGTAATGGGTGATGGGGTGCACGGAGAAGTACCCCTAATCCGCCGTGCACCCGACGCCCTTACGAAAGCGGCGAGACGCGAACGTTGATGCCGTTCACGCTTGCGTATCCGGTCATGAAGATGTCGCGCTTAGCGCGCTGACACATCCCGACATGGGCAATGGACGTGGTGAACGCGTGCACCGAATCCACCATGTTTCCCCATGCCCGGACCTGATAGCGGAACGTGCCTGCCTCATCCGTGATGCTCACCTCAAACACATCGTGATTGGTGTACTCACGATGGAATGAGTAGCTACGGAGCGGGATGAGCCCGCGCTCACGCGGTCGAGACACGCCCTCTGCTGCCACTGGCATTGCTTCCCCTTAGGGATCGCCGTACGGCCCTCACGGGCCCTTGCAAGTGCCTAACCGACACTCCCCTAGGCAGACTCACTCTCAGACGCTTAGAGACACACTGAATGGCGCTGGTGAGTATCAGTCACCGTGCGCCGTTGTGTGCTGGACACGTCGTGTCGAATGTGCCTGCCGTAGGCAATCTCAGTTCTGCATACGCGCTTCCCTCATGCTTTGTGTTCGGCACTGTTTCCGCTTGTGTTGGTTGGTTCCGTGGGAACTGCGCAACGGCATTCACAGCGTGTCTCACGCCACAATCGCTAGGCATGTAGGTCTATTCATCCCGGATGACCAATCCCGGTTATCGGTTGCAGGTTGGCAGCCTGCCCCTATGGATGCTCACTCAGAGAGTGAGAGGACGCGTGTCGTCGTTTCAGCCCGCCGCATATGCCGTTCTCATCTCAGCGTTTTCGCTAGCCCTTGCCACGGCAGGCAAGACCCCATCAAATGCTTCTGAGGCTGCGTCTAAGCCTCTTGTAGGTGCAGCATGGACCCACGGTCCACCTGTGAAGCTACAAGCGCTCAGAGCGCCACTCAGGGCACGTCACATACTCACGCTCAGAGAATGACCAGTCAGCCGACTGCCACTCAGACTCGCTATCCAGTTATCAAGGAACGTGATCTTCGGTGTCACCCGTCGCATTCACGGCCGGACCACCACCGAGGCTGGTAACTCATCAACCCCAAACCCTCTGCGCCCGAATCCCGGTCTCTGCGTGAACCCCTTTTCCGCTTCCCCTTCTGGGGCGGTACTCCGGGGCCGCTTCCGTTCGGCGCGGTCGGTGTTGCAAGGAGGACTATTCCGAATCCACACCCGGGAGGCAACTTACGAATCAGGGTTAGGAGTGAAGACGCGCGCTCACGCGTTGAGGCTACAAAACAGCAGGTCAGAGGGGGTGTAACGCCTGGCCGGCAATGCCTACAAACTAGGACACAATACCCCACCACCCGGGAGGCAACTTATTTGCAATGCCTTTACCTTTAGATGCCACATAAAGGGACATCACGGGCGGACTCGTTATTGCGCTGTGATATGCAGGGTTGTTTCATATATACCCCTGCCACGTATACACATGGCGCATTATGGACATTGCATGGTGCGCATTGTGTCCGCATTCATGCGGGAATGACCGTGACCCACTTCACACAAGTCACCTAAGGCAGGCTCGCTCTCGACTGCACCCCGTGCGTCACAAGGGCACAAAGAATGCATTCACAAGGTCACGAGGAATGCACTCCTATTGATGCCTCACTTAGTGGTGCAGCATTATCATTCACAAGCGCACAATGTATTAATGTTACCGCACACACATGTGATGCATACATACGGGGGTAATATAACGAGAATGCTGTCACGAGGACCGCAGGGGCGCCTTCCCTCCATCGTGTACGGGTTTCAACATTCACAAGGGAACAAGCGCTAATCCCCTGATCCTCGCTCCAGCTCCCTTACTCGACCCCCACAGCCGGCACCGCGGCCTCTCAGGACCCCTCGGAGGACTCGGAATGGTGCACCAGATGGGGTGAGGTAACAACAACATTGTTCCCTGGCTCACACTTCAGGGCTCTCCTGTCCTGTTCTGGGCCAGAGGACACGTACGTTATTTATGGCGGGTTGGTTATACCTCCGTGTCCGGAGGGTGGAAGAGCCTCAGGACGTCCCTCAAGCCCTCTACCGACCTTAGGTCCACCTTCATGGTTTCCAACATCGCATCGATTGCCGCCCTATAGGGATCAGTGAAGTCCCAATTGCACTTCCCAGGGTGCCATTCAAAGAGGCTACAGGCGTCGTCTTGCGTATCGGGGTCGTTGATCTCGCAGGGGGTTAGGACAACTACGCGTTGCTCTCCCACGGAATCCCAGAAGAGCCACACTTCATTGTACGAATCGGGGATGTAACGAAGAAATGCCCCGTGGAGGTCGTGTTCTTCCTCCGAGAGTGCACATTGATATGGAGAATCGGGCTCATAGTCCACGCCATCAACGTCATACGGAGCGATTTCTAGCGAGAGATGGACGACTTTGGTTTCTAGCAGATGTTTCGAGGTGCAGCGAAGGATCATTTCCGAGTCTCCTGAGGACAAAAAGCGGGGCCCCGGCCATCTCCCACGAGGGAGGAGACAACCGGGGCCGATTCAGGACCAGTCAGCGGGCTAGGTTGTGTACTCCAGATCTGTCAGAGCGGCCCCACGGACGGATTCCGCCTTTTCATCGAGATCGAGGGATTCCAGGTACGTGATGAGTTCCCTCCGAGTCACGCTCAGGCGAGTTTTGAGCCCATCTCCGTGGATCTCCTTGGGAAGAATCACCGTGCGGAACTCTTCATCCTGGATTACCCCGGAAAGAAGCTGATCGACCAGCCATACAGGCGTCCGTTCACGGATGGCGAAGGTCAGGTGCATGCTGGGCTCGTCGGAATTCCGGGAGTGCGGGTTGTGCACCCACCCCCGGGGGAGAATTAGGGACTGCCCAGGCTCCAGGTCGAATGCCTGATCAGGTCCATTAGCAATCCACTCCTCTTGCCATCGCGGGTCCCACACTTGGGTTGAGTCCAAGTGACTCCGAACCGGGTCCTTGAACTTGGGTTCCCAGAGTTCCCACGTCTTCGAGCCCGAAATCTGCACGATCACGGCCATTTGCTGATCCCAGTGGTGCTGAAGACCCTGACCGCCGGCAGGCGTGAGGAAGGCATGGAGGTAGTTCGAGAACCCTGTCTCCCGCTGGATCGAGCGAGAGACCCCGCCAAGGAACGGAACCACCCTCTGAAGGTTCCCGAGGCGGATCGTGAAGCCCTTTTCGTAGTACGCCCGCAGCTTCGCCCCGTCCGTCCGGCCGTTGGTCTTGAAGCCCATCGGATGGATGCTGGGACGAGGAGGGTTACCGCCAAGGTTCATGACGGCCACCTCATCCGCGGGCGTGCAACCGCTGAAGGCCCACGTCTCGAAGAACTCGGGAGTGACGAAGCGGTCCAGCTCGGTGGCTCCTCGCTCGTACACACGCGGCTCATCGGGCCAAGAGCCCAGGAGTTCGGTTACACCATCCTCAGGCAGCAAGAGACGCAGGGACATTACGGGCTCCTTCTGTCAACTGGGAGGGAGCGGGCAAGCAAGGTCCGGATGGAAGCCGTTCGGGCAGCAAACCACCTGCATATACAACAGATTTTGCGATTGGAGGTAGTACACCCAACACACGTCCACACCATTCGAAAGAGCTTCGTGGGCGTGTGCAATCTTGCTGTCTAGGTCGCTGTACGCCTGCTTACCGTCTTCCCGTTCAAACGGTGGATTTTCCACGTAGTGCTTGCTCAACCACTCGACTGCATCGGTCGCGTCAGTCCATGTGCGGTCGGCTGCGGCATGGCTCCGCTTCATCAGCCAATGGCCGGGCATCAGGGGCGGTACAGAGCCGTTCTGGAACTCTGAGGCGGCTTCCCGGTACCGATCAAGAGCCTGTTGCTGCTTCTTGTCCTGGGGGTCCGCCACCGCAGGAGCCCCATTGGGATGTGGGGGCCTACGGCTTCCCTCCTGCGCGTACACCTTCGGGGGCCCGATCCACGGCCCGTAGCCGTGCCAGTGCCCCGGTGTTCCGCCAGGCCAACCCATGTGTTCTCCAAAGGCTGAGGAACCGCCCCCAAGGGTTCTGGGGGCGGTCCGCGTCGACTGCTGAGGGAGGTCCCTCAGACTAGACCGTGAGGCCCCGGTCCTTGACCCAGTTGCGCGCCCACGTGTCCATCTCCGAGCCGCTGAACAGCAGCACGGTGCCGGCGGGGGCCTCGGGCTTGTTGTCGCGCACGATGAAGGTGTCCGCCGCGCTGGGGTGGGCGGCGATCTCCACGCACGTCTCGTTGTCACCGCCGAGGTTGCCACCGCAGTAGGCGGTGAACTCGGCTCCCTCGGTCGGCAGCTCGTAGGCGTTCTGGCGCTGAGGCATACTTCCTCCAGGTGCAGGCGTCGTGCGGAGACTCGTTCTCCGCGCCGTTGTGCACTTGCAGACCCGCCCGGTTGCTTACCTGTCCTTCTTCACGGGGTTGGCGAAGTAACCGGGCGGGGGCTTGCCCGCCCCCGCCGGGAATTCCGATAAGAAGACGGGGGAAGCCTCTCTTCGGACTCGTCCAGCGAGGGCGGAGTTTTAGGGGTGAGGTTGGCTTAGGGCCACTCCGATTACGAACCCGGTTGATCCGGAAATCCTGATGATCAACAGAGGGCCTGTGAAGCGCGCTAAGCGGGCGATCACGTGGCCACCCGGTCCGCTTCGGCGGGCTCAAGACTTGCCGGCGGCGGCGTAGCGCGTCGGTCCCTGTCGAGCTGCGACATACGGGCACGCATGAGGCTGTCCCGGTCGGGGCGGCGGATGTCGTTGGGATCAGCCGTCCACGTCACCCCGCCGTCCAGTGGGCGCAGAAGGTAGCCCGCTACCTCCCCCATTTGGTCGGTGGACCTGTCTCGCACCGTTTCGCCCACCAGCGGGACATGGGGCCGCTCCTCCAGGAGGTTCGTGGGCCTGGTCCGTCGAGCCGCTTCACGGAGCGCTCGGTTGATTCTCAGGACATCCACGACGCGGAGGGCACCAAGCACGATCGGTGCCTCTCCCTCCTCGGTGCCCCAGTCCACTCGCATCTGGGAGGGAAACACCTCTATCTGCCGAAGCAGCTCCCGCAGCTCCTCATAGGCGTCCTGCGACCTGTTGTTGGTCGCTCCGCCTGGAAGTTCGACTTTGGGGGCCGTGGGCTCTGGCATGTCATCACCTCGTGCCGCTGTGTTTGCTGGGGGACTCCAAGTCAACGACGGTTAGGGCAGCCGGGACAGGTGAAACAGAGGGGCACGCCCTTGCACGACACCGGTGATTTTTACCTTCACCCGTGTCCCTGGGGTCGCTCAGAGCTACCGTGGAGACATGCCGGAGGAGAACCAGAGGCTTGCAGACCGGATGGAACAACTCGGCTTCAAGCAGGCCGAGTTAGCACGTCAGGTCAACACTGAGATCGAACTTCTGACGGGCCAGCCGGGCAAGGTCTTGGACTCGGACGTACGCCGATGGCTACGCGGTGAGACAAGGTGGCCGCAGGATCGCATCAGGCTCTGTCTGGAGAGGGTTCTTTCCGCGAGTGCCGAGGATCTAGGGTTCGTGCCTCGCAAGAAGCGCACCGCACCACCGGAGGAAGATTCCGTGCATCGTCGTAGGTTCCTCACCACAGCGAGTGGCACGATATTGGCCGTTGGGACCACGGGTACCAGTGACCATCGGCGACTCGGCATCAATGACGTCCGGCGCTTCCATCAGGACTATGTGGCAATCGTTCGGCAAGACGCTGCGGGGCGGGGCTCAAAGCAGGTGGAGAACCTTGCGGTGGAGCTGGCTTCTCGTATCCAGTCTGCTCTAGCGCTGTCCGCGGCCTCAACTCGCGTACGGGACATGCTCCATAGGCTTGCCGCGGATGTCATCAGCTCCGCTGCCTTCGCATCCATCGACGCCAGCGCACCCCAGCGGGCACGGGCGCATCTGGACAAGGCCCTGACCTTCGCTGGTCTGTCTCGGGACAGTGAGGCGATGTACCACGTCTGGAACCACATGACCCTGACGTCCAGTCAGCGGGAGAACCACGCCGAAGCTGTCGCAGGAGCCGAAGTCATGAAGCGCTCGTCAGTCGCACGGCGGGATCCGCTGTACGCCTCTCTCGGGCACATGCGCAACGCCAATGGACTTGCGCGCCTGCGGCGGCGCTCTGAGGCTCTGCGCGCTCTCAACGATGCCGAGCGGGCCTTTGCGCGGACCACCGACCAACAGCGCCCCGAGTGGATCAGATTCTTCGACGGTAGCGAGCTTGACGCTCTGGCCTCGTACATGTGGACGGCACTCGGAGATCATGGAAGGGCCGAATACTGCTTGCACCGCACTCTTGCCGCCATCCCAGACGACATGGTCCGGAACCGAGCCCTGTATACGGCGCACTTGGCCCTTGCTCAGGCCAGGCAAGAGGAGTTGGAACTTGCCTGCGCGACGGGCCGGCAGGCGTACATGATGCTGCCCTCGTCGTCTGGATCAGGGCGCACGGCCAACACTCTGGCCGCCACGCGCAAGGTACTCGTAGCCTCGGGCTCGAAGGCCCCCGAGGTCGCCGAGTGGATTGAGGAGTCTGCCGAATGGATCTGAAGCGCTACACGCACGCCGACGCACAGGACGTGCGCTCTCTGCTGCTGGACATCCATGACGAGGCGTACGCCGACGATCCGGACCCGTTCCGCTCGCGTGAGCGCTTCGCCTACTTTGTTGACCTCTGGTCCTCACGGGAAGACTGGCAATGCGTTTCGGGCTGGGAGGAGGGTGGCCCGGTTGGCTATTCGTACGGCTCCATGTTCAAGCCGGGTGGCTGGTGGAAGGGGCACCCGCGCCCTTCCGACCTCAAGGGCTCCGTATTCGCTTTGTCCGAACTCATGGTGATCCCCAAATGGCGCGGCACTGGGCGTGCACAGCAGATCCATGACGAGCTGCTCGCAGCGGTGTCGGCCGACATGGTCACGCTCCTGGTGGACACAGAGCACCCGAAGGTTCAGGCCCTGTACGAGCGCTGGAACTACAGCAAGGTAGGCGAGGCGAAGCCCTCTGACGACTCCCCGCTGTACGCCGTCATGGTCCGGAAGCTCTAGGCGGTCCGCTGTCACTGGCCTGTAGACTCGAAACCTGAGAGGCCCTGCCTGTACCCCTGGCAGGGCCTCTCATTGCGTCTAGGGGCTATACGGCTACGGCGTCCCGATGCCTGTAGTAGGTCGCCTGAGAGATCCCCAGGGCTTCACAGACCCTCTCAACGGTCGGCCTCTTCCCCTCAGCAGCGATGGCAGCGCGGGTCTCCTCGATCTTGTCTCGGGTGAGGGCCAGGGCCTTCCTGTGAGGCTTGCCCTTGAGAGAGTTCTCAAGATCCTCCGTCACCTCTTCTGCCTCCTCGGTCAGCCCCTCAGCGGCCTCCCTCAGCTCCTCCAGCTCGTTCACCACGCCCGAGGCACGAGAGACCAGGGTGAGGCTCTGAGAGGCGAGAGAGGCCGTCAGCTCTCCCGTGAGGTAGTCGATCATCCACGTGAGTTCCTGCATCTGCTGAGAGGCGGTCTTCACCTGGGATGGGGTCTCAGCCATGTGCACGAGGTGCGCGATGGTGAGAGGCGGAACGCATGAGACAGCCACCACCAAGAGAGCGGAGCTGTTCATGTAGTCCTGCTCGATCAGGTGAGAGATGGACTGAGCCGACATGGCCAGCAGCAGAGCCATGAGAGAGCCCACCAGAGCAGTCACCTGCCCTGGCAGCTCCATCTTGCGGCGGTAGGTGGCGATGGCCCCAGCCGAGAGGGCGTAGACCGAGAGGCACACGGGCATGGCGGGTGCGTAGCGCTCGGACCATCCGGAAGTTCTCGCCAAGGCGACCTCTCCGGGAATCGAGAGGTACAGGGCGGCGATGCACGCCGCCGGCAAGGCGATGTAGAGGATTCCCTTGATGTACCAGGGGGTTGCGGAAGGCATGGGTGTCCCTTGGGTTGTGATGGGTGAGAGAGGTCAGCCGTCTTCGCGGCAGTCGCGGCAGATGCCGCCGGGGTGGCCCGCTCGATAGGGCCTGTGGCACTTAGGGCACTCAGCCCGATTGACGGGCTCTGAGGGCGCCTGAGAGGGCATGGGGGCAGGAGTCCGCTCGGGCTCGTGGTTCTTGAGCCGGAAGTGGACGAGAGCGGCAGCAGAGGCCACGGGAGAAGGCAGGGCCTTCGTGAGGGTCCGAATCACTTCCATCTCGTGGAACCCCTCGGAAAGCCACCGAGCGGCCAGCGGCGCCAGGCGCTGAGCCTCGCGGTTGGTCAGCAGAAGCCGGGGCTCGTGAATGGCAAGCCTGTGGAGAGCCTTCACGGCTCGCTCGGTCAGGGCGTCGTCTGTCTTCTGGGGAGCCTCTTCCTCCCCCTCCCCATTGGCGCTGCCCTCGGAGCCGTCCGGCTCCTCAGCGGGAGGCGTAGGGAGGTGGTCATTTCGCTCCGCGTCTTTCCCCTTGGGGTAGTCGCCGACATCCGGTGTGGTCGGCTCCCCGACCGTCGGAATGTGGTCAGTCGGGGTGTCAGAGACAGAGGTGAGGGTGACCCAACGTCCGCTCTCGGGGTCCTGGACTCGGGCGCGGTGGACGTACCGACGCTCAACGAGTCCGGCCATGGCGTTGGAGACGGTCCTACGACCGTCCGGGACGCGGGTAGTGATCTTCTCTACCGTGGCGTTGTTCTTGTCCGGCAGAGACAGCAGCTTGACGAGAAGGCCAAGCTCAGACAACGACATGTTGGACTGTGCGATCTCGTTAGGGATCTGCACGTAGGCACGGGTGTGCCGGGTACGCTGGACGCGCATCTAGAGACCCACTTCTCTAGGTGTACTTCCCAGCGGGTGACAGCCCGCCGGGCGGCCCCCCTTGGTGACAGCCTCGGGGGGTCGTTGCTTCGTGGGACGGTACAGGCGACTTCGCCCGGGAGGCAACTAACTTCCCCCACCGGAGCCCCCACGGACTCAGCAGAATCTCAGCAGAGCACCCAGCACGACCTACATCGAACAGGTACGAACGAGCACAACAAAAGAGCCCTGACCAGGGAGTTTGCCCAGGTCAGAGCCCTGTGGTATGCCGCGCCCGACTAAACCTCGACATTCACCAGATGAAGGTTCTTGCAGTCCAGGGCGTAGGCGAGCCCACCGGCGACGAAAACCCCACCACGGGCGATGCTGAGCACGATGTCCGGCTCGTAGCCGTCGTCGGCGATGGCCTGCGCGAGCTCACGGACGGCGGTGCCGAAGCGCTCGTAGGTGAGGTTCTCGCGTGACTGCTCTTCGCTCATCCCGCCGCTCACACCTGGGTCCGATGGAAGTTCTGGAAGGACCGGGAGGCGGTCGGCCCGCGCTGCCCCTGGTACCGCGACCCGTACCGCTCGCTCCCGTACGGGAACTCGGCGGGCGAGCTGAGCCGGAACATGCACAGCTGCCCGATCTTCATGCCGGGCCAGAGCTTGATGGGGAGCGTTGCGAGGTTGGACAGCTCAAGGGTGACGTGCCCGCTGAACCCCGGGTCGATGAACCCGGCGGTGGAGTGGGTGACAAGCCCGAGCCGCCCGAGCGAGCTCTTCCCCTCGAGCCGCGATGCCAGATCATCGGGCAGCGTGATGACCTCGTACGTCGAGGCCAGCACGAACTCCCCGGGATGCAGGATGAACGGCTCATCCCCCTCCGGCTCCACGAGCCGCGTGAGATCCGCCTGCTCGATCGAGGGGTCGATGTGCGGGTACCGGTGGTTCTCGAACACCCGGAAGTACCGGTCGAGCCGTACGTCGATGCTGGACGGCTGCACCATGGTCTGGTCGTAGGGATCGATCCGTACCCGCCCGGCGTCGATCTCGGCCCGGATGTCCTTGTCTGAGAGAAGCACGCCCCGAGGATACGCAAGGCGCGCGGAACGGCCACAATCGCGCCGCCGCGCGCCTGGCGCTGCACCTGCTGTGACTGCTGATACTCCTGTTACAGCTACTTCTACTTACTACCGTTCCGCTACCGCTTCTCCAGCGTCACCGGCACCACACTCCGAAGCCGGGCACACCGGGGACACCGGAGGAGCCGGCCGGGGCCGAGGCGATCGGCCTGCTGCATCGGGAACGAAGCGGTGCTGAACACGTGCCCATCGGCACAACGGACGACGGTGCGCTCCATCAAGTCCAAGAGTCCCTTCCCCAAGAGCCGCGTCTGGCTGCTGCCTGCCTGACGACGAGAGGCCACATTACGGGATCAAAGGGACGGTCCTCCAGGCGGCACTCCGACCCCGCCCGACCCCTCTCACGCCCCTCCACGGTACGCCCCAACTCCGGCCCCCTGCACCCGGATCCCGCCCCCTGAAACGCACTCAGGCCCCGCGGCTTCAGCGCCGGGGGCCGGTGATGAGGTACAGTGACCAGGCGATCGGACGCCGCCTCCAGATCCTCGGATCTTCCCGGCGGGGTCTTGCGCGGGTGTAGTTTAATGGTAGAACATCAGCTTCCCAAGCTGAGAGCGCGAGTTCGATTCTCGTCACCCGCTCCATGCGAAACCCCCAGGTCAGAGACCCGGGGGTTCTTTGTTGTCTAGACCGGTGCGCGGGGTGCGCACCACAACCGCACCATTAGCTCTCGGCGGCCTCCTCGTTGCGGTGCGCGGGGTCGTCCTTGTGGTGCTCCGTGTGGTGCTTCGCACGCTCGGCGCGGACCAGGTCGTCGAGCCCGGCGGCCACCTCGCGCTGCCGCTCCTCGTCGGAGTGCTGATAGATCAGGGCGGCTTTCTCGGAGGACTGACCGGCCCGGACCATCGTGTCCTTGAGGGTGGCACCGGAGCGGGTCGAAAGCGTGTGCCCGGTGTGACGAAGGTCGTAGAAGCGGAAGTCGTCCGGGAGACCGACGACCGCGCGAGCCCGGCGCCACTTCCGACCGAAGGAGGTGCGCCGGAAGGGAGCGCCCTTCTCACCGACGAAGACCAAGCCCTCCGGCCCCTTCTCCGCGTACCAAGCGAGATGCCGCTTCACCTCCTTGTGCAGGAAGGCCGGGAGCACGACGACACGAACGCCCGCCTCGGACTTGGTCTCGCCGGGAGCGCGTCTGCCGTTGGTCCGCTCGGGCTCGGCGACGCGGACGCGGATCACCAGGTTGTCGAGGTCGACGTCCCGGCGGCGCAGGCCGGCCAGCTCCTCGGGGCGCATCGGGCCGTACGCGCCGAGGTAGACCATCAGGCGCCAGCGGATGCCGATCGCATCGGCGAGCGCGTCGACTTGGGCGACGGTGGCGATACGACGTTCGGCGGCTGACTCCGTGCCCGCGCCTTTGATCCGACACGGGTTGCGGCTGATCAGGTCGTCGTCGACGGCCGTCTCGAAGATGCCCTTGAGGAGGCGGTAGGCCTTGGCGACGGTCGTCTTCGCTTTGGTCGTGCGGAGAGGCTCAGCACGCCACTCACGGACGCGCGGTGCCGTGATCTCGTCCAGGTCGAGGCTGCCGAAGGTCGGGAGGATGTGGAGTCGTAGGAGGTGCTAGTACAGGTCGTCAGTGCGAACGGCCAGTTCCCGTTCCTCGACCCACTTCTCCGCGTAGACACGGAAGTTGACCGCTCCGGCGTCGGGAGCGCGCCAGTCCCCTCGGGTCAGGTCTGCTTCTACCTGGGACAGCCAGACTTCCGCGTCCTTCTTGGTCTCGAAGGTCTCGTCCGCGCGAATGCGCTCACCGTCGGGGCCAAGGTAGGACGCAGTCCAGCGACCGGACCGATACTTCCGCACTGCACCGAAGCGGCGGCGTCTGCCCTTCTTGTTGGCCATCAGGCAGCCCTCCGAAGTCCGGTGACACGGAGCCTGATCGGCTCGACAGTGCGGGACTGAATGAACTCCTCGACCGCGCTCTCCGGGATGCGGACGTGCCGGCCGACCTTCACGTACCGGATGCGCCGCTCCTCGATCAGCCGCCGAGGGAATCGACTGGTCGTGCCGAGCAACTCGGCGACCTGGTCGATGGACAGGTGGCGCTCGGTCATGCGGTGGGTTCTCCTTCCGTTCCGGGGACGGGTTCGAGGGATGCGGCAAGCCAGGCTTCGGTGTCCGAGAGGCCGGTTCCGGCGAAGACCCAGTGCGCGAGGACGTACGTCGTGCCCGTCTCGCGTTCAGGTGCTGCGGCAGCGGCTTGCGCGCGGCGCCATTCGGCGCGGGCATCGCGGAGCGCGCCGAGGGTGGTGGAGTAGCGACGGGACTTGGTGGAGAAGTGGCCGCGGAATCCGAGCATGTGAGCCCAGGCCTGGAGCCGGAGTTCTTGCAGTTCCTTGCGCGCGCCGAGCTCCCACGCGGTGCGGATCAGGCGGCGGGCATGGTCGCTGATGTCGAGCTGTGCCAGCTCGGCTGCGAACTTCAGCGGCCGGTCCAGGGCACCCGTGGCCGTCTCGGCGCTCTTGGTCGCGTACTTGGCGATGTACGCCGCTACGGCCCGCTCGGTCAGCTCCTGGCCGTCGTTGAAGTCGGCGGATCGGATGGTGCGGACGTCGAGTTGGCGGCCGAACTTGAAGGAGTGGGCGCGGCTGTCGATGACCGGGCCGTCCACGTGGACCTTGGCTGTGGCGGTGCGGATGGCGTCGGTGAGCAGCTCGGCGGTGGCCCAGGCCGGGGGCGCAGTGTCACCGCCGTTGGGACCGTCGAGGCGTATGACCGCGTGGAAGTGGACGGCGCCGCGCTTCTGGTACTCGGCGACCTTGGCGAAGGACACGCGGGCGTGTTCGCGGAACCGACGCTGTGAGAGGCCCGCGCGCTTGGCCACCTCTCGGCGCAGGTAGGTGGAAAAGCGCCGCCAGAGCTGACCGGCGTGGGCGTTCCAGAGAACGGCGGATTCGTAGTCGTAGGTGTGCGGGCTGAGCGGGGTGCCGAGTGTGTCGTCGTCCTGGTCGTGGGTGACGCCGCAGCGGCAGGGACGGGCCGTTCCGGCCGGGCCGGTGGGGCGGTTGTGGACCGGGCCGAAGCTCGGCGGTGAAGGTGGCGAACACGCGTGGGTGGGCGGCGACGTGTTCCGGGGTGCCCTTGCCGCCGCGCAGGCCGGAGGTGATCAGGTGGAAGGTATCGCGGCCGTAGACCTCCGCGCATGCCGGGCAGCTGCGCACGATCACACCCGCTCTGGATTCTGAAGCCTCCGACGAGGCATGGGATTGGCTGTACGAGGGCCGCATCGAGACGCGGCGAGCTCTCCTACGGTCGGAGCCCTGCACAGTGTCGATCACTCAAGAGCGCACGCGCATCACGTGGACGATCCGGCCAGTGCTCTTCATGCCGCTGGCCCACCGCTATGGGGTCGAACTCCCAGCCTGCGCATACGACTTCAAGCCCCACGCCAGCCCTTGAAGGCTCAGCGTGCACTTCGACAGCAGCGACACTTCCGGTCACATCCTGACCGTCCACCACGACGCTGCGGACCCGGCCCTCGAAGGACATCTGGAATTGGTTCGGTGTCGTCACCGGCGGAGCCCAATGGCTGTGGCGGCCTGCACCCGGGTGACGGGTGCAGGCCACCAGAACAGGTCTGTCAGGAACTCGGCTTGTCGGTAGACGCGGATTCCTTACCGGACTCCGCAGGCTGCTGTGTGAAGACCACGAGGTGCCAGGCGCCCTTCTCCCGCGTCACGGTGAAGGTGTCCCGCATGGCCTTTCCTGCCTTGTCCTCGGCCATCAGGCGGGCCGAGCCGGTGTCCGGGCCCATGTCGTGCTCGACCTGCACGTCCTTGATCTTCCACCCCCGCCCGCCCTTGTCCGCGAGAATCTGCTCGGCCTCGTGCCTGGACCACTTCTCGTCCTTCACGCCCCCGACTTCGATCAGGCCGTCGGCACTGCGGGAGTTCAGGGCGTTCACGTACGCCACGACGGCCTCGCGGGCCCCGTCGGACGATGCCGAGGCCGAGGGGTTCGAGGGGCTTGAGGACTTGGCCTCGTCATCACCGGACGAGCAGCCGGATGCGAAGGCAAGAGCGGCCAGAGCGGCCGGCACAGCCAGAAGATGTCGACGCTCCACAGCGCACTCCTATGTGGTTCCTGTGAGGGGGATCAGCAGCCTGTCAGGTGCGGTGCGCGTACCACCAGGCACGCGGGTGGTCCGAGAGGAGCTTCTTCAGGCTTTTGTTGTGGGTGTCGCTGGTGTGGTACGTCAGGTAGGGGGTGCCCCGGTACTTCTTCGTGACGATCATCGTGTGGTCGATGTTGTTGTCGCGGCCCCAGTCAGCTTGGAGTACGTCCGACTTGGCCATCTTCCACACGTTGTCGAGGATCTTGGTCCGCTTCGAGTGCTTCTTCGCGAACCAGTACCAGTTCTCCGCAGCCGCCCATGTGTAGCTGGTGGTCCACGTCGTCGGTCCGTAGAACCAGTACTTGTTGCTGGGCCGCTGGATGATCGCGCCGCCCTTGGGGCCCCAGCCGCCGGCATGCATCGCCTGGGAGATGAAGTTGGTGCAGTCGGTGCCGTACGTGCGCCAGGCGCTGTTGTGGTGGTCCCAGTACTTGTCCGCGTAGGCAACCATCTTGCCGTAGCTGTAGCCCCTGACCTCCCGCTTGTCGCCGGAGTCGTCGCTGTTGCCGGGAAGCGGAGCGGTGCCAGACGCGGCGTCCTTGCTTCCCTCGTCCTCTTCTGCCTTACCGCCCCCGTCATCGGTGCCGTCAGCGGCGTCCGCCTCGGACACCTGCGTGGTCGGCGTCGGACCGCCCTTGGTGTCGGCCCTGTCAGACGACAGCAGCCAGGCACCGTCGGAGCCTTGGGTGAACTTCACGGTGTGCGGGACGGACAGTTCCTCGTACTCCGGAGCGCCGTCCGCGACCTCCTGCGGCGTGAAGGGGAGGTAGAGGCGGGTGCGCTCGATGAGCTGGAGCGTTGCCGACTGGCCGGTGACGGAAGTGTCGGCCACCTCCACATCGACCTGCGCCTTCGTGTAGCCGCCGTCGACTTCCTTGTACCGCTTGCCCTTTTCCACCAGTGCGGCGAGATCATCCTGCACCTGCGCGGTCATGGAGCGCGTGGCCCGGACGCGGGCGGTCGCGGCTCTGGCCGTCGGACGAGTCGTCGTCAGCATGTCGGCCCGCTGCTGCAGATAGCCTTCGGCGAGCTGAGTGAGGGCGGTGGAGTCGGCCTTCGCCGATGGAGCCGCTGGCGGAGAGACAGGCTGGGCGTCCGCCGGGGTGCCGGTGAGCACAAGCATCGCTGCTGTGGCTGAGGCCGCGGCTCCGGCGAGGACACGTCTGTGATGCGCAATGCGCATGAAACCCCCTTGATCACGGCTGACTGGTCGAGTCAGCCCGCAGGGCAAGAGGGCCTATTCGAGCATCGCGTTCCGAGTGGCGCATTCCTGATCCCAGAATGTCTGGTTCCTGATCAAGGAAGGGGCTGCGTGGGTCAGAGCCGACCGGCCTCGGCCCTCCCTGCACGCTCCGATCAGACGCGCACAGCCAAGCCGAGGCAAGCGGTGTCAAGCATCAAGTGAGGCCACAGCGTCAAGCATCAACCGAGACAAGACAAAGCCCCACGCGGCCGTGTCGGATCCCAGCTGATGCCTGACGTTGTGGTCCCAGGTGATGCTTGACGGTGGGCCTGGACAACATGGGCGATCCGCCGCGGACCCCATCGGGGATGCTTGCGCCGCAGCTCACAGACAGCCGCCTCCACCTCGGCAGACGCCTGATGCGGACACGAGGCCGGCCTGCGTGAACGGTCCGCCAGACCCGCCAGACCCGAGGAGGCATACCGGGACTTCCACCCGCTGACCGTCTGACGGGACACCCCCAACTGGGCGGCGACCTGGGTCACCGTCGCACCCGCCAGCACCGCCCGGTATCTCTGCTCAACAACTGACAACTCCACCAGCGCCAATCCCGGCCTCCTGCCACACGCCGCAACGACGCGCACAGAAAAGCCGATCACGGCCACTGTCAACCATCAGCTGGGACCGAACTGTCAAACATCACCCGGGACCGGACAAGCCCCACGCGGCCGACTGAGTTACAACTTTCTCTACTGGTTCAAGGCGGCTCGCTCCGCTCCCCGCGCGCGGCCCGGCCCCCGGCCGGGCCTGCGCTCCTGCCTTCGTCCCGCTCCAGCCCGGCCGGCGCCCGTGCCGCGCTCAAAGCATGCACCACCTGATGCCAGAGAAGAGGTACGTCGTGGCTGGGGCGGTCGGCTCCACGGCTCTAGAGGTCGTTCTCTTTCCGAACCTCATGTGTGGATTCCGCTGGTCAGACATGGGATCGCAGCTGCCGCGGAAGCCTCGGCTCGTTGCCGGTCGGGATGTTGTGGGGGTGGCGGATGCCGTCGATGCGGGCGGTTCTGGAATCACGTCTAATGGCCGCGGCGGTGCAGGTCGAGGAGCTCGAAGCCGAACTGAAGCGGGTGCGGACCGACTTGACGGACGCGGAAGAGGTGCTCAGGCGCCGGGTGATCGGTCTCGAGCAGTATCTGGAGGCGCTGGCCGAGGAGGAAGCGCCCGCCGCGGTGGTCGGCGGGTCGTCGCAGAGGAAGCCGGTCGGACCGCGACGCGCGGTGCCTCACCGGGAGAACACGGCCGGGGTGGAGGACCTGTCGGTGGACTGCCAGGCGGTGATGGCGGCCGCGACGGAGGCCGGAGCCGACGGGCTGGATGCCCGGCGGACGGCCGTGGTGCTCGGCTGGGACAGCGCGTCCGCCTCCCGCGTCGAGGGGGCGAGAGCACGTCTGAAGAGGCTGGTGGAACGGGGCTGGCTGGTGGAGGCGAAGCCAGGAAGGTTCACGCTGCCGGCATCGCAGCAGGCCCATGATGCTGGTGCTGTCGGCCGGCCAGGCGGCGGTTCATGAGCGCGATCATCGACCACCGGATGACGGCTTCGCTGGTGTCGGTGCGTCGCTCGTAGTCCCGGACCAGGCGTCGGCTGCGCAGGAGCCAGGCGAAGGATCTTTCGACGACCCAGTGGCGAGGCAGTGCCTGGAATCCGTGGACGTCCTCGCGGCGGCGGACGACCACGCCTGCGGCGGTACAACGAATCCGTGCACATCAGCAGCCATGTGGGTGCCTAAGCGCCGTCGCTTCCCAAGCTGAGAGCGCGAGTTCGATTCTCGTCACCCGCTCCAATACGAACCCCCAGGTTAGAGACCTGGGATTGAGAAACATCACGGCGAGAATCACCAGGCTCTCCCACAGCGGGACCGTGCCGTTGAACGGAACCAGGACGAGCGCCAGCACGCCGCCCAACACACCCCCGAATCGGCAGGGACGGGCCGTTCCGGCCGGGCCGGTGGGGCGGTTGTGGACCGGGCCGAAGCTCGGCGCGGTGAAGGTGGCGAACACGCGCGGGTGGGCGGCGACGTGTTCCGGGGTGCCCTTGCCGCCGCGCAGGCCGGAGGTGATCAGGTGGAAGGTGTCGCGGCGGTAGACCTCTGCGCAGGCGGGACAGCGGGTGGTGCGGCGGTTGTTGCAGCGAACGAGGAGTTGGCCGGCCGGGAGGCTGGTCGAGTCGAGGTGGTGGAGGATGCGGCCGATCTCGCCGGTTGCGGTGTCGACGTCGTACTCGGTGCGGTGGCCGTCGAGGCGGATCGGGTGGGTGCAGCCGCCCAAGCTTGAGAGCTGGCAGAGGACATCCGGCAGTGCACCGTCCGAGGCCAGGTTCACGAGTTCCGGCAGTGGGGGCGGAGTGGTGCGGGTCAAGACAGCGCTGCCTGTGGGGCTGAGGGCCGGCGCAGTCGATCCTCGTCTGTAGCGGTCAGCTGCTCTCGGGGCTGTCGCTAACGCCGTCGGAGTTCGCTTCAGTGGTGGCGCCGGTGACGCGGTCGTGTGCCTTCTCTGCTGCGACCATTACGAGCGCTACCAATCCGCTTAGCTCCAGGAACTTGCCGAGGATGCCGTCAGCGGTCTCGTTGGAGAATGTCACCGTCATCAAGGACGTCATGATGACGGCGCCTACGTATAGGGCAAACTGCTTGCGGCTCACCTCGACCGGAAGGTACTCGATGGCTTCCGAGGCGGTGAAGTCACGGACGGTGTCCTCCAGCTCGGCCACCAGTTCCTCGGGAACGTCGTCCTCGGCCGTGGTCCGGCAGCTCTCTTCCACTGCGGCTGCGGCGGTCGTGAGCTGAGCCTGACTGAGGGTACGGAGCCCCTCCACCATGCTCATCAACTGGGACAGGTCGGTGGCGCCGACGGTCAGGCTGAGGTTGGCCTGCATCCGTCGCTGGGTCTCGGCGAACGAGAGCAGGGCCCTGGACAGGCCGGTCATGTCGAGGTTGGCCTGCATCCGTCGCTGGGTCTCAGCGAACGAGAGCAGGGCCCTGGACAGGCCGGTCATGTCGAGGTTGGCCTGCATCCGTCGCTGGGTCTCAGCGAACGAGAGCAGGGCCCTGGACAGGCCGGCCAGGGCCGGGGAGTCGACGCGAAGGAGTTGCAGCGATGTCTCGCGCATCTCGGGTGTGGTGGCCATGCCGGTCACCTTGCCAGAGTGCGGGCGGGCCGGGATGTGGGGTCTGCAATTCGCGTGCGGTGAGACGGCAGAGTGTGCTTGCTGCCCTTGGCCAGCCGCCGCGCCCCTCCGCGAAGCCTGTATGACCTCCAATGACCGAATCCGCCGAGAGCCACGCATCAGAAAGCATCTGACATCCACGATGCCGGACGGGGGCGTACACCAGCGACTCTGTCCGGCCGTCCCACCAGTCGCCGACCGCAGTCGAGGTGGGTCAGGATCGAACTCCCAAAGCGGGTGTCGCAGGTTCGAATCGTGCCGGGGGCACACGGAAAAGGGCCAGCTCGGGAGGAGTGTCCTCCCGGGCTGGCCCTTGTCGTTCCGGACGCCGTGCCCCAGGCGTGTCACCACATCCACGCGGAATCCGCATCTCCTGGCCGGGGCCCCGGGCACGGTCTACCTGTACTGGGAAACCAAGGAAGACCTGATCGTGGGGCTGGCCGCGCGCGAGGTGCTGGCCTGGATCGAGACCATCAACGACCAGATCGCCCGGAACCCGCAGTCCGTCCTGCCCCGCCGTCTGGCTCCGCTGCTGGTCCGCACCACACTGGGCAACCCGTGGCTGCGATGGCTCCAGAGCGACGACAGCGCCATGCGGCAGCTGCTCCACCGCCCCGCCGACCAGGAGCGCTTCGCCGAGGCCACCACGAGCGCGCTGGGCAACGCGGTCCTGACGATCCTCCGCGACCACGGGATCGTGCGCGACGATCTCCCGCTGCCCAGGCAGATGTACGCCCTGCACGCCGTGCTGGTCGGGTTCGTCACCGTCATGAACAACGCCGATGCCGCAGACCCGCTCAGCATCGACGATCCCGAAACCGCCCTGGCCGACACCGTCCAACTGCTGCTCGAACGGCCTCGCGACCCCGCCGCACGCGATGTCGCCAAGGCCGCGGAGGCGGTGCGGGCCCGGTTCACCGAGATTCACGACAATCTGCTGGGCCTCGTTGCGACGGGCGCCGCGGGAACCAGATGACCCGCGTCCTCAAGGCCGTGCCGTTCGGCTGCGGATCAGCCGACGCAGCGCAGGGCATGGCCGGCCCCGGTGCCGCTGGATCGCCTTGACCTGCCAGTCGTAGTCCGCCCACACCGCGTCCGATGTGCGCCACGTCTCATCCGCGGGCTGTCACACCGCCCGCGCGCCCGGTGTCTCCATGCCGAAACCACAACGCAAGGGAGACACGATGAACGGGAACGTGAAGGTGCTCGTGGTCGGCGGCGGGTACGGGGGCGTCACGGCGGCCAACAGCCTGGCTCGGCGCGATGGCGTGTCGGTGACCCTGGTCAATCCGCGTCCCGACTTCGTCGAGCGGATCCGCCTGCACCAGCTCGTGACCGGCTCCGACGACGCGGTCGAGAGCTTCGGCAAGGTCCTGGGCGCAAACGTCCGGCTGGTGGTCGACACCGCGACCCGGATCGACGCCGCCGACCGCCAGGTGTCACTCGCGGGCGGTGGCACGGTCGGGTACGACTACCTCGTCTATGCGGTGGGCAGCGGCGCCGCCGGTCCAGGCGTCCCCGGAGCGGCGGAGTTCGCTCATTGGGTCTCGGACCTGGAAGGGGCACAACGACTGCGGACGGCGCTGGCCGCGGCGCCCGCGTCGGCTCCGGTGACCGTGGTCGGGGCCGGCCCGACCGGCTTGGAGACCGCCGCCGAGCTGGCGGAAGCGGGCCGCAAGGTCACCCTGGTCTGCGGCGACGTGCTCGGCCCCTCCCTGCATGCCCGGGTTCGCCGCCCGATCGCCCGCCGGCTCGCCAAGCTGGGTGTGACCGTCCTCGACGGTCCCGGCGCGCAGGTGACGGAAGTGACCCAGGACGCCGTTCGGCTCGACGACGGCCGCGTGCTGCCCGGCGCGGTGACGATCTGGACTGCGGGATTCCGCGTCCCGGACCTGGCCGCCCGCAGCGGGCTGCGCACCGACGCCGAAGGGCGCCTGCTCACCGACACGACGCTGACCAGCGTGGACGACGAGCGCATCGTCGCCGCCGGGGACGCGGGGGTGATGCCGGACCACCCGTTCCGGATGAGCTGCCAGGCCGCCGTACAGCTGGGCCCGGCCGCCGCCGACACGATCCTGCGCCGGATCGCGGGGAAGAGGACCGCTCCCGTGCGCATGTTCTTCGCGGGACAGTGCCTCAGCCTCGGCCGGAAGGAGGGCGTCACCCAGTTCTCCTACCCGAACGACAAGGTGAACGCGCTCAGCATCAGCGGGGGGCCCGGTGCCGGCGTCAAGGAGATCGCCTGCCGGTTCACCCTCAACAAGCTGGTGTCCGGGGCACGCAAGGCCAGTTCCCGCGCATCCCACGGCGACCGCACCGACCGCCCGGAATCGCCTCAGCCGGAAGACCCCACGACGCCGTCCGGCACTCGACGCGCGGCCTAGCCGTCCAGCCCACTCCGCGGGCCGGCCCGATCGGTGGAAGGCCGCTGCCGACGAGCCCGCCACCAGACCGGGTACATGTTCCACGGCCTGCTCCGGCCCATGGGGCGACCACGAGAGAGTGAAGCGCACGACATGAACGACCACGTCACCGACCGCGCGACCGAGGCCTTCGTCGCCCACCGCGACCTGCTGTTCACCGTCGCCTACGAGATGCTCGGATCGGCGGCGGACGCCGAGGACGTCCTCCAGGAGGCCTGGCTGCGGTGGGTCGAGGTCGACCTGGCGCAGGTGCGGGACCAGCGCGCCTACCTGGTACGGATCACGACCCGGCAAGCGCTCAACCGGCTGCGCACCCTCAAGCGGCGCAAGGAGGCCTACGTCGGCCCCTGGCTGCCCGAGCCCCTGCTCACCGCGCCCGACGTGGCCGAGGACGTCGAACTGTCCGAGAACCTGTCGCTGGCGCTCATGTTCATCCTCGAAGCCCTCTCACCGACCGAACGCGCCGTGTTCGTGCTGCGCGAGGTCTTCGACTTCGGCTACGACGACATCGCGGCCGCGATCGACAAGACGCCGGCCGCCGCACGCCAGATCGCCCACCGCGCCCGCCGACACGTCGACGCCCGCCGACCGCGCACACCGGCGTCCCCGGAGGAAGCGCGGGAGGCGTCGAAGTCGTTCCAGCGCGCGCTCGCGACCGGGGACCTGCAGGGGCTGCTCGACGTACTCGCCCCGGACGTCGTCTTCGTCAGCGACGGCGGCGGCCTCAAGCTGGCGGCCCTGCAGCCGGTCGTCGGCGCCGACAAGGCGCTCCGTTACATGGCCGGCAGCATCGACAAGGCCGGCGGCACCCTCACCGGTGAGTTCACGATGGTCAACGGCAACCCCGGACTCATCCTGCGCCTGGGCGGCGAGATCGACGGTGTGCTGGCCTTCCGCGTGGAGAACGCCCTGGTCACCGGCCTCTACTACGTCCGCAACCCCGAAAAGCTCACCCGCGTCGAGTCCGAAACCCCCCTCACCTCACGCGGACCGTCGCCCCGCGACACGACCGACCGAGGTGCGCGGTAGCACGGGCGCCGCGGACATGACCTGGGGCGACGCGGTCGCCACCGCAATGAGCCGGGCCCGACTCCCCTCGGGGGAACGGGCCCGGTCGCGTCTCGCCCTGCCGGTCAGGCGTCGGCGCCCGCCTTGCGGCGACGGGCGACGACCACCGCGCCGGCGCCGAGCGCGAGCGCCGCGCCGCCTGCCAGGGCGACCTTCGGCAGAACGTCGCTCGAGCCGGTCTCGGCGAGCGAGCCGCTGCCGCTGCCGCCGGTTCCGTTCACCGGAGTGGTGGAGGAGCCGCCCTGCTCGGTGGTGTTGTCGGTCTCGCCGGGCTTGCCGTCGGTGTCGTCGGTCTTGCCCGAGTCGGCCTTGGCCAGGATCTGGAACTCGTTGTGGTCGAGATCCGGGTAACCGCCGCAGGAGTCGTCGGCGTTGACGTAGTCGGCCGCCACGAAGACGGCGCCCTGCCCGGCCGGGATGTCCGCGTCGACCTTCAGCCGCAGTTTGACGTCGACCGAGGCCTTCGCCTTGAGGGAGCCGACATTCGATCCGTCGAGCAGGTCGAAGTCGCGCCAGGTCGGGTTCGCGGCGGTGGACCACTCCAGGTCGAGGTAGGAGTCGAGCTCCTTGAGGCCCTTGTCGTCGAAGGCGTGGACGGCTGCGTACGGGTACACCTCGTCCATCGTCTTGTCGGTGCCGTTGGTGACGCGCAGCGTGAAGTTCTCCGTGGTTCCGCCGACGACCTTGTCCGCGAGCCCGCTGACGACAGCGGTGAGCTTGGGCTCCGGGACGCACTCGTCGCCCGGCTCCTCCTCCCCCTCCTCGGCCTCGGCATCCGCGAGCGCCTTCTTCGCGTCGTCCAGCTTCTTCTTGGCCTCGTCCCTCGTCTTCTGCAGAAGGCCGATCTTCCGGGCCTGGGCGACGCGGGCGTCGTCGTGGGCGGTCCGCGCCGCGGCAGCCTTGGTGTCCGCGGCCGTCTTGGCCGCCGCGGCGTCCTGGGCTGCCTTCTCGGCCTCGTCGAGCACCGTCTGCGCTGCGGCCTTCTCCTCGTCGGTGGTGGCGGCGTCCAGCTTGGCCCGGGCGTCCACGACGGCCTGGTCGGCCTCGGTCTTGGCCTTGGCGGCGGCCTCAGCGGCCTTCTTGGTCTCGATGACCGCGGCCTTGGTCGGGTACGTCTCCGCTTCCAGGCCCTCCTCAAGGAACTTGATGGCGTCGTTCACCGCGATGACGGCGGCGTCGTACTCCTTCTGCGCGAGGTCTACGGCCTGCTCGAGCTCTTCGATCGTCGGCTTCGCCTTCTGCGTCTGCGCGACCGGCTTCTCGTCGGCGAAGGCGGGTGCGGTCGAGAGGAGGACGACCGGGGCGGTCACGGCGGCGGCGACAGCGGTCGCGAGAACACGGCGAATCTTCACAAGGGACCCCTGGTCGGGTGGCGAAAGAAAGGTGCGCTGGGCGTCGCGCCTGCGGACTGCTCACGCGGGGCGACGCCGCAGCGATCGTATGACCTGCCTGAACAAGGCCGCAGGTGGTTTCTCGCACCTCTGCCGGAGGAGCCTTCACAGCGCGCGCACAAATGGCACTTACGGGAACAGTTGCCTGCTTAGGCCGCACTTTTTCTGTGATCCATCACTCAGCATCCATGGACCTGTCCAGGACTCCGACACCCGAACCGACAGCGCCGTTGCCTCACTGCAGCCGACCGTTGAGACGCGCCCGGCCTCGGGAGAGGCCGGGCGCGCCAATGGCTTATCGGTGCGTGGGGAACGCGTTCAGTTCACGCACGTGGTGCTGGGGTCAGCGGTGGTAGCCGCCGTGGTGGCGGTCGTTGTGACGGTCGTTGTGGCGGTCGTTGTGGCGGTCGTTGTGGCGGTCGTTGTGGCGGTCGTTGTGGCGGTCGTTGTGACGGTCGTAGCCCCAGGACTCGTTGTCGATGAAGCGTCCGCGGTCGTTGCGGAGGGTGGCGGTGTCGGAGCGGTTGTCCCAGACGTAGTGGCGGCGGTCCTGGTACAGGTCGCTGTCGGTGTCGCGACCGATGCCGGTGTGGATGCGGACCGTGGCGCGGCCTTCCAGGCGGTAGTGGTCGAAGGTGTAGGTGCGACCGTCCTCGTCCTCGAGGGTCCAGCCGTCGAGGTTGACCGTGTGGCGGGTGGTGTTGGTGATTTCGACCCACTCCCGGTTCAGGGAGCGGTTGGAGCGGTCGTCACGGCCCGGGGAGTCGTACTGGACGTCCGAGATCTTCACCTTCGGCCGCTCGGGACGGGCGTGGTCGGAGGCGGAGGCCGGCAGCGTGACGACCGAGACCAGAGCGCCGGCGGCGAGCGCGGCGGCGGTGAGGCGGCGGGCGCTGACAGAAGCGGAAGCGGACAAGGGGTCTCCCATGGTGCGGGCACCTTCCCCGAGAGGCCGCTACGGGCTGCCGGGGAGTCGGTGTGGTGTGGGTTGGCGGCCGGCTGGCCGCACGCACACCCTGTCCACGTCGTGGAGAACCTCAGGAGAAGGCGTGACGTCTGTTACGTGTTGTCCATATTTCTATGACTCTCGGATGCAACATCCATGTATGCCGTCTATGGCTCAGTATTGACGCATCGACAGGCCGGGAGGCCTTGCGGGCGTTGGGGTGTGACGTCGTCCCGCCGCGGTGCGACGCCCCGTAGGGGACCGGGTCATCACCCGAAAGTGAGTAACAGCGGGGTGGCGACTACTCGGGCCCTGGCGTGGAGAACCCGATCTCGAGGTCGGTACGTGACCTCGGCGCCTTCATCGGCCGGCTGGGGAGGCGCAGGGTCGACGTACTCGGATTCTCCTCGGGCGGCTCGGGCTGCTCACCCCGATACCGGGCTGATCGGACAGACCGAAGGGGGACAACGCGTTCACCGCCGCCGGCCTCGGCAGCGACACCGCCTCCGCCTGCTGCGCGCGACGCGCACCGCATTCCGGGCGCACGCCGACGCCGGAGCCGTCGCCACACTGCTGGCCGCCTCCTGGGGCGCGGGGCCGGGCAAGCCGGAGCAGTGGGAGCTGCTGGCGCGGGCCCGTGCGCTGGACGCCACCGTATGGCTGGCCGCCGTCGACCAGGCCGACCCCGGCGCGGGCACCGGCCCGGGTTCCGCCCCGACGGGGATCGGGCACAGTCTCGTCGTCGGCCCCGACGGGACCGTACGGCACGCTCTGGGCGCCGAGCCCGGGCTGCTGGTGGCCGACCTGGACGTCGACGAGGTCGCCGCGGTCCGGCAGCGGACCTCCGTACTTGCGAACCGGCGCCCGGAGGTGTGGCGATGAGCAAGCCCGAGCTGGAGTTCCACCTGCCCGACGGGCCGTGGCAGGCCCCGGCCGAAGCCGGCCCGGGCGTCGGGGAACGCGTCCTGGCCGACGACCCCGAGCGTGGATCCCGTATGGCGCTCGTCCGCTGGGCGCCGGGGACCGACACCTCGGCGCACGGCGTGACATGCCACGACTTCTGGGAGGAGGTCTACCTCGTCGAGGGAGCGCTGCACGACCTGACACTCGACCGGACCTTCACCGCCGGCATGTACGCCTGCCGCCCGCCCGGGATGCCGCACGGCCCCTGGGCCTCCCGGGACGGCGTGACGATGCTGGTGATCACCTACCCGCCGTCCTAACCCGCGAGCAGCACCTTGAGCGTCGACTCCAGATGATGGTCGATGGCGGCCCACGCGGCCTGGGCGTCACCGGCTTCCAGGGCGTCCAGGATGGCCTCGTGCTCCTCCAGCACCGCTTCCTGGCGTCCCTGCCGGTTGAAGAGGGCGACCACGCCGGCACGGACCTGGCGGCTGCGCAGGCCCTCGTAGTGCCGGTCGAGAAGGGCGTTGCCGACGGCGGACACCAGGACGGCGTGGAAACGGTGGTCCACGGCGATGAACTCCCGGGCCTGCTCGGCGCCGGTGAGCTCGCGCTGCCGTTCCAGCAGGGACCGCAGCTCCGCCACCGGCGCTCCGCCACCGGAGACGAGCTGCTGGGCGGCGTACCGCTCGACGATGCCCCGCAGCTCCATGAGCTCGCGGATCTCCCGTCCCGTCAGGGGCGACACCCGGGCGCCCCGCTTTGGCACCAGCTCGACCAGGTCCTCGGCGGCGAGTTGCAGCAGCGCTTCCCGGATGGGCGTGCGGGAGACGCCGATCCGGTCCGCGAGCTCCTGCTCCGACAGGAAGGCGCCTTGCATCCCGGGATCCGTCAGCACCGTCTCCTTGAGATACGCGTACGCCTTCTCCCGACCGGACGTCACGGCAACCCCCAGCAGTCGTATACAGCTTGTATACGGACGCTGCCACGTGCCTTCTGCGGGGTGGACCTCACCGAGGGCTGGTGGTCACCGTGACTGGGTGCCCCGTAGGTGCTGCCGTTCTGCCAGTTCCTCCGGGCCGACCACGGTGAGAACAGGGGCACCCGGCGGCGCGAACATGGTCACCACCAGCTGGGACTGGGCGTCGGGAAGGTTGTTGGCGCCCTGGTAGTGGATGACGTCGCCTCCGGGCTCGAAGAGGGCGTCACCGGCCTTGAGTACCCGGGGCGGTTGGCCCTCCAGTTCGAAGAGGATCTCGCCCTGGGTCACGTAACCGAAGAGCGGTCCGGGGTGGCGGTGCGGCGGCGCGCCGGGGTCACCGGGGGCCAGGGTGACCCGGATCGTCCTTGCCTCGGCGCCTGCCGGTATTCGGTCCGCCGCCTCCGGCAGGGTCGTGATCACCTCGACGCCCGGGGGCAGGTGTGCGTGCTGAGCGGTCATGCGTTCCTCCAAGCAGGGAGTGTCCACAGTGAGGACAAGACGGCCTCCCCGTTTTGTGACAGCCCTGCGGGGTGAACCTGCTCAAGGTGCGCCGGAGATGCGCGACTTCAGGACGGACACGGTGGCCGGCGGGGGTTCAGCTCAGGGTCTGGGCGGCGTACAGGGCGCCGAGGGCTGCGGCGAGGGTGCCGAGCAGGAGGCGTAGGGCTCGTTCGGGCAGGTGGGGTTGGAGGCGGGCGCCGAGGTAGCCGCCGATCAGTCCGCCGGTGCCGCAGGCGAGGCCGAGCCACCAGTCGGGGGCGATGTCTCCGGCGCTGATGAGCGACAGCAGTGCGTAGGTGGCGGCGCCGACGAGGGAGGTCGCGAAGGTGGCGGCGAGCGCGGCCGGGGCGACGCGTGCGACGGGCAGACCGCGTCCGACGAGGATCGGGCCGAGGAGGGAGCCGCCGCCGATGCCGTAGATACCGCCGACCACTCCGACCGCCAGGGCGAGGCCGGTGAGTGTGCGTGGGGTCAACTCGCGTGCGGGCGGCGGACGGTGGTGCGTCTGCTTCAGGGAGCGCAGGCTCAGCCACAGGCCGAGGGGCAGCAGCAGGGCGGCGATCAGGAGCCGGAAGACCTCGGGGCCGGGGAGGGCGAAGACGCGGAGGGCGGCGCCGAGGACGACGCCGGGCAGCGTGCCCAGCACCAGGCGCCGGGCGAGGTCGCCGCGCAGGGCGCCGTCGCGGCGGTAGCGCCACAGGGCGCCCGGGCCGGCGACGACGTTGAACAGCAGGTTGGTCGGCGTGACGGCCGGGTTGGGCACGCCGAAGACGCTCAGCTGGACCGGGAGGAGGAACACCGCGCCGGACACGCCGACCGGGGCGGTCACGCAGGCGATCAGCAGACCGGCGGCCAGTCCACCCGCCCATGTCCAGTCCACGCCTGCCCCCGCCTGTCGATCGCCCGGTCAGTATCAGCACGTCGGACGGTGGTGAGGGCGGCCCGCAACGAGATGTTCATGAGCCGCATTCCTCGACGTCGAGGGCGGCGCCGGGGCCGGCCCAGGACCGGTCGGCCATGTCGGCTGCGGGTCTCGGCTGACCCCTTCGCGGACGATGGCGAGATGATGGCCGCCATGCGCATCCGCATCGACGCCGTCGACCTGCCCGGCCTCACCCGCCCCCCGAGTGTGGACGGCACAGTCCCCGCCTACGGCAACATCCACGTCGCCGTGCAACGCCGCGACCGTCCGGCCGAACTCCTCGAGCCGCAGCCCGGCGATGCGCCGTCCGCGACGTGGACCCTGGAGTGCACCGCGAGCGCCTCGCCGGCCGGCATCGAGATCAAAGGCCCGTACGTGCAGGACCGGCTGGGCCGAAGGTTCATCTACCTGTCGTGGGGCACGGTCGACGACTCGGGCACCTTCACGATGTTCCGCCGGGCCAAGCTCATGCTCGACGTCGTCCCCGCCGACGTACTCGCCGCCGCCGCACGCGACGGGCTGCTCGTCGGACGCCTCGGCCTGACCGACGCGCAGGGCGGGCCCTTGTGCGCACGCGTCGAGCCCCCTCACATCACCTGGACCGCCGCACGCGCCGGCTAGGAGCGACTCCGGGCCGATGTGACCTTCATCGCGGTCGTCGGGTCTCGGCGCGTTCTCCGTCGTCCCGTCCGTTGAGGGCGACGGCAGTGGCGCATGGCCCATCGACGGAGGTCACGGCGCTGTGGCCGGAAGCGTTCGGCAGGAACACTACATCCGCGCGGACCAATATCTGTATCCGTGATGTGAGAAATAGGTGCGGCACACCGCGAGTATTCCCCGACCGCCGACCCGATCGGGACTATTGATCGCTCGGGGCCGATCGCGTCATGCTAACGTCGATCTCAGTTGCAGGTGTGGTTGCCAGAGGGTTCATTTTCCGACGGGTTGATCAGCACGGCGACGCGGAATCCGCACAAGGCGAATTCCGAACATCGTCTCCGAAGGAGAAATGACATGGCTACTGGCACCGTGAAGTGGTTCAACGCGGAAAAGGGCTTCGGCTTCATCGAGCAGGACGGCGGCGGCCCCGACGTCTTCGCCCACTACTCGAACATCGCCACCCAGGGCTTCCGCGAGCTGCAGGAAGGTCAGAAGGTGTCCTTCGACATCGCCCAGGGCCAGAAGGGCCCGACGGCGGAGAACATCGTTCCCGCCTGACACCGGCAGCAACGCATACTTCGCAGCTGGGGCCCGCACCTTGGGGTGCGGGCCCCAGCTCGCTGCATTTCAGGGCGCGCGACGGGATGGCCCCACCACATCACCCAAGGGTGACGTATTCCCCCGTCGATACGACTCGGCGCCCATCGTCTCCGGCTCGTTCTCGCGATTCCCTGCGCAGTTCATTTTGCTGCGGAAATTCCTTGCTACGTGCCTACGTGCTCACATCGAGGAAGGGTTCCGCTTGAACCGCGCACGCACCGCCCGCACGACCCGTGCCAATGACCGCTCCCGGGGTTCCGCCGCCAGGCACTCGGGGGCTCCCCGTCGTGCCAAGGGCAACGATCGCCGACAGACCTCACCGCAGGGCGAGTTCGCGCTGCCGGTGACGGTCACGCCCGCGCTGCCCGCCGTCGAGTCGTTCGCCGACCTCGACCTGCCGGCGCCGTTGCTGGCCGCACTCGGTCACGAGGGCGTGACCGTACCGTTCCCCATCCAGGGGGCGACCCTTCCGAACTCTCTCGCCGGGCGCGACGTGCTCGGCCGCGGCCGTACCGGGTCGGGCAAGACCCTCGCCTTCGGCCTGGCCATGCTGGCCCGGACAGCGGGTCGGCGCGCCGAGCCTCGGCAGCCGCTGGCCCTGGTCCTCGTACCCACCCGCGAGCTGGCCCAGCAGGTCACCGACGCACTCACCCCCTACGCCCGCTCGGCGAGTCTTCGGCTGGCCACCGTGGTCGGCGGGATGTCCATCGGCAGGCAGGCAGGTGCACTGCGCGCCGGCGCGGAGGTCGTCGTCGCGACTCCGGGGCGGCTCAAGGACCTCATCGGCCGTGGCGACTGCCGGCTGGACGACGTCGCCATCACCGTCCTCGACGAGGCCGACCAGATGGCCGACATGGGCTTCATGCCGCAGGTCACCGCCCTGCTCGACCAGGTGCGCCCCGAAGGGCAGCGCATGCTCTTCTCGGCCACGCTGGACCGCAACGTCGACCGGCTCGTCCGCCGCTACCTGACCGACCCGGTGGTCCACTCCGTCGACCCGTCCGCGGGTGCGGTCACCACGATGGAACACCACGTACTCCACGTGCACGAAGCGGACAAGCACCGGACGACCACCGAGATCGCGGCACGAGACGGCCGGGTGATCATGTTTCTGGACACCAAGCACGCCGTCGACCGGCTCACCAAGCACCTGCTGAACAGCGGCATCCGCGCCGCGGCCCTGCACGGCGGCAAGTCCCAGCCGCAGCGCACGCGGACCCTCGCCCAGTTCAAGACCGGGCATGTGTCGGTACTGGTGGCGACCAACGTCGCCGCGCGCGGGATCCACGTGGACAACCTCGACCTGGTCGTCAACGTCGATCCCCCCACCGACCACAAGGACTACCTGCATCGCGGCGGCCGTACCGCCCGTGCCGGAGAGTCCGGCACCGTCGTCACCCTGGTGACCCCCGACCAGCGCCGCAGCATGAACCGGCTGATGGCCGCAGCCGCCATCACCCCTCGGATCACCCCGGTACGTTCGGGTGAGGCGGAACTGAGCCGCATCACCGGCGCCCAGGCCCCGTCCGGTGTTCCCGTCGTCATCACCGCGCCCGTCGCGGAACGCCCCCGCCGCGCCGCGTCTTCGGCGGCCCCCTCGTCCCGAGGTCGCCGCGACCGCGCCGCCCAGGGGCGCGCCACCGGACGAGCGGGGCGACGCAGGGCGCAGCGGACCTCCTTCGACTCGGCTGCCTAGAGGCATCGATCAGAAGCTCGTCCGGGCCGAACTCGCCCACTCCCGCTGATCCGCCTCGTCTCGGCCGACTCGAAGGCCGATGGTGTTGAATCTCCCTTGGGGCCCTGGTGCCGTACGGCACCGGGGCCCCTCGACGCGTTGCACAACGAGGTGACATGACAGCAGACATCCCGCTCAGTGATCGTCTGGACGACGACGATTACCCCGCATACACGATGGGACGGGCCGCCGAGATGCTCGGCACCTCCCCGGCTTTCCTCCGAGCCCTCGGTGAGGCTCGTCTGATCACTCCGCTGCGCTCGGAGGGCGGACACCGCCGGTACTCCCGCTACCAACTGCGGATCGCGGCGCGCGCCCGCGAGCTCGTCGACAAGGGCACCCCGATCGAGGCTGCTTGCCGCATCGTCATCCTTGAGGACCAGCTCGAGGAAGCTCAGCGGATCAACGCCGAGTACCGCCGCCGTGCCGAGCAAGAAGCGCCCGGCAGTTCTCGTCCCGGTGCCAGCTGATCGCGTGGTTCACACGCGTCACTCGGCCGCTTTCCGGCCGGGCATGAAAATGAGGGCGGCCAGCGCCAAGCCGACCACGGTGCCGAGGAGTTGCATGCCGATGAAGCCCGCGACCGAGCCCGGGGCGATGCCGGCGAAGGTGTCGGTGAAGGCGCGGCCGATGGTCACGGCCGGGTTGGCGAAGGACGTGGACGAGGTGAACCAGTACGCGGCTCCGATGTAGGAGGCGACCGCGACGGGGGCGTGGCGGAGGCGGTCGGTGCGGGCCAGGCCGAAGATCAGCAGGATCAGCCCGGCCGTCGCGACGATCTCGCCCAGGAGCAGGTGTCCGGCCGAGCGGTCGTGGGTGGACCACTTCACCAGCGGTTCGCCGAACATCGCGTCGGCCAGGATCGCGCCCGCGATGGCGCCGACGATCTGCGTGGGGACGTAGGCAGCGGCCTCCCGCAACGTCACGCCGGGGCCGCCGCGGCGGGCGGTCCACCACTCGGCGAGGGTGACGGCGGGGTTGAAGTGCGCGCCGGACACCGGGCCGAGCAGCAGGATCAGCACACCCAGGCCGAAGACGGTGGCCGTGGAGTTCGCGAGGAGTTGCAGGCCGACGTCCTCGGTGAGTTGGGTTGCCTGGATGCCGGAGCCGACCACCACCGTCACGAGGGCTGCGGTGCCGACCAGTTCGGCCGCGGCCCGGGCGAGCAGCGGCGGTGCCTGGGGCGGGGTGGCGCCCGGGGCGGGCTGCGGCTCGGCCCCGGCCGCGTTCGGGGCTGTCGGGGATTTTTCGGCCCGGTCGTGCTCGGCAGCCTCGGTGGCGGTCAACTGGACTCCTCGGTGCAGGTCGCCGCAGGGGCGGGGGTCAGGGGCAGGACCGCTTGACGTTGTTCTCGGCGGTGGTGCGCGCGGTCTTCGCCAGGTCGGCGAACTGGCCCGCGAGGGAGGCGATGACGTCGGGCCTGAGCCGGTAGTAGGTGAACCGGCCGCACGGCTCGGTCTCCACGACCCCGGCCTCGCGCAGCACCTTCAGGTGGTTGGAGAGGTTGGTCTGTCTGGCGCCCGTCTCCTCGATCAGGTGGGTGGTGCAGAGCGTCTCCTCGGCGAGCAGGGTGACGATCCGGAGGCGCAGCGGGTCGGCGAGAACCCGCAACAGATCAGTGTCGACTGACGTCAGCATGGACTGATAATCTCACATCACGCCAGGCTGATACCACCCTGGGCTGATCCTTGGGTCACCGACCCCGAGTGCGACACCTGAACCTACCCCCGGCGCAACCCTCTTGATCCACTTACGAAGGAAGAACCGATGTCCTCCAGCCCGCTCGCCTCCGTGCTGTTCGTCTGCGTCCACAACGCCGGGCGCTCCCAGATGGCCGCCGGATTCCTCAGCCACCTCGCGGGCGACCGGATCGAGGTCCGCTCCGCCGGCTCCCTCCCCGGCGACCAGGTCAACCCGGCCGCCGTCGCCGCCATGGACGAGGTCGGCATCGACATCTCCGCGGCCCAGCCGAAGGTCCTCACCACCGAGGCCGTCCAGGCGTCCGACTACGTCATCACCATGGGCTGCGGCGACGCCTGCCCGATCTTCCCCGGCAAGAAGTACCTGGACTGGGCCCTGGAAGACCCGGCGGGCAAGGGCGTCGAGGCCGTCCGCCCCATCCGCGACGAGATCCACAAGCGCATCGAGGCCCTGATCACCGAGATCGACGCCACGCAGGAGGCGTGAGAGGCGTGAGACCCGGTGCCGTCTCGGCGAGAGGCCGTGCTTCGAAGCCGCCGCTTACAGCTCTCAGGGCGAGCGAGTCTTCCGCATCGCGATCTCACCGCGCTGCACCAGCGCTGGCCGGCCTTCGCGCCTCAGGCCCATGCGCTCGGCGTGGGCAGCATGATGGGCTTTCTGTTGTTCACCGACGATGAGGAATTCGGCGCGCTGAACCTCTACTCCCGCAAGCCCGGCGCCTTCCCCGAGGACAGCGAGACGGCCGGTTTGCTGCTCGCTTCCCATGCCGCGGTCGCCTTCTCCAGCGCCCGCACCCACGCCCGGATGGAACGCGCCGCCGCCACCCGCCACATCATCGGCGAGGCCATGGGCATCCTCATCGGCGCCCACGAGCTCACCGAACAGGAAGCCTTCGACGTGCTGCGCCGCTACTCGCAGGAGAGCAACATCAAGCTTCGCGAGATAGCCCGCCGTGTGTGCGAACAGGGCACCCTGGGACGACCGTAGGCCGGCAGAAGGGCGATTGAGCCGGATGTCGCGGAGCGAATCCTGGTTGTCCGACTCCGGGACCATCCGTCGCCCTCTCTGTCCATCCACGGTCTGAGAAACCTTGCCTCCTTGATGGATTCGCCCCAACTCCCTCAGCCGAAAGGGTTGGTCCGACCCGTACACACAACGGCAAGGACCTCCCCCACGTGCGAAACAGTCGAATAGCTTGCTTCCTGGCGGCCAGTGGCGTCGCCGCCCTGGTTCCCGCGCTCGCGCCGGCCACGGCATCCGCCGCGGCCGCCCCCTCCACCGCGGCGAACCCCATGAGCCGGTACCTTCAGCAGAAGCCGGCCTGGCACCGCTGTGACAGAGAGACGCCGGCGACCTTCCAGTGCGCCACCATCAAGGTGCCGCTCGACTACAGCCGCCCCAGCGGCAAGAAGCTCGACCTGGCGATATCGAGGCTGAAGACGAGCACCAAGCAGGAGCGCCGCGGTGTGCTCCTGCTCAACCCGGGCGGACCCGGCGGTCCGGGCGTCGACATGCCGCAGTTCATGGCGAGTGAGCTGCCGAAGAGTGTGAAGGCGAAGTACGACCTCGTGGGGTTCGACCCGCGAGGGATCGGCCAGAGCTCCCCCGTCAGCTGCGGTCTGACGCCCGAGCAGGCGAACTCGGAACGGCCGTACAAGGCCGCGACGTTCGCCAAGGACGTGACGTGGGCCCGGACCGTCGCCGAGAAGTGCGACGCCAAGCAGGGCGACAAGCTGCGGCACATCACCACCCGCAACACCGCGCGGGACATGGACGTGATCCGGGCCGTGCTCGGCGAGAAGAAGATCTCCTACCTGGGTTACTCGTACGGGACCTACCTCGGCGCGGTCTACACGCAGATGTTCCCCAAGCGCTCCGACCGTTTCGTGCTGGACAGCGCCGTCGACCCGGCCCGGGTCTGGCGCGGCATGATCCAGATCTGGGCGGAGGGCACCGAGCCCGCCTTCACCCGGTGGACCGAGTGGACCGCCCAGCGGAACTCCACGTACAAACTGGGGAAGACGCCCGAGGCGGTCCGCAAGACCTTCTACGACCTGGTCGCCCAGGCCGACCGGAAGCCGATCGACCTCGACGGCACCAAGCTGACCGGTGACGACATCCGCTCCGGCAGCCGGGCCACGTTCTTCAGTGTGCGTGACGCAGCCGAGTCGGTCGTCGAGCTGAAGAAGGCCGCCGAGGGCCGGCCCACCTCCGGTGGCCAGGAGGGCAAGAGGCTCTCGCCGCAGCCGCCTTCGTTCGCCCGTGCCGTGCCCGAGGACAACGGCGACGCCGGCTTCTGGTCCGTCGTCTGCGCCGACACCCGCAACTGGCCGCGCGATCCCGGGCAGTACCGCGCCGACGCGATCCGGGACAAGGCCAAGTACCCGCTGTACGGCGACTTCGTGTCCAACATCAAGCCGTGCGCCTTCTGGAAGAAGAACGGCTCCGAACCCGCCACCACGATCGACAACAAGGTCGGCGCGCTGATCCTCCAGAACGAGTGGGATTCCCAGACCCCGTTGGCCAGTGGGCAGGGCCTGCGACGGGTCATGAAGGGCTCGAAGATGGTCACGGTCCTCGGAGGTGTCGGACACGGCATCTACGGCTCCAAGTCGTGCGCCGACAAGCCGGCCACGGCCTACCTGACCACCGGAAAGCTGCCGGTGAAGGACGTGACCTGCAAGGCCGCTCCGGAAGCGCGCGAGCGCGCCGGCGACAACCCGCTCCCGCTGCCGACGCCTCGGGGTCTTTCGGGGATGGTCAGCCGTTTCTGAACCCGGGACAAGGTGACGACCACGTGGGGCCCTCCGTCAGCGGCGGGCCCCACGAGTACCCGTGCCGGCGAGGGCGAGCCCGCAGGTGCCGGACCTCGATGCCCCGTCCTGCCCCGTCAGCTGCACGGCGACCTCGCCGCCGGCGTCCTGGCTGTAGGCGATCGTGCAGGTCAGCTGACGTAGCGCAGGGCTGGAAAGGCCCCTCAGGGCAAAGGGCAGGCGGATCGCGACCTTGCCGCCCGGCAAGACGTCGACCTCGACGGTCGCACCGGGGCGGGCGGCCGGGAGGGAGGTGCTCAGGCCCGCGTCTCGGTCCTCGTCCCGCGGACCGCCGAGCAATGCCAGGACGACCTTCTCCGTGGGCACCGGGCCCGCCGTTTCACTGAGGTTGTGCTCTTCGGCCGAGGGCTCGGTCGTCCGGATGACGGGGGTCAGCGCTCCGTCGGGGGAACGGAAGAAGAGCAGCATGTCGTCGTCGCGGTTGAGGAAGGCCTGGAAGCTGGCGGGGCCGCCCGCCTCGATGACATCGGTCTCCTGGATACCGCAGCCGCCGAGCAGCGGTACGGTCGCCGCGAAGGCGAGGGCGACGGGTGCCGCGTTTCGGCGCGTCCGCGCACGCCTCATCCGCCGGCCTCCTCCGCGTGGAGCGGTATCTCGACGGTGAAGACGGCGCCGCCCCCGGGCCGGTTCCCCGCGTGGATCGTTCCGCCGTGGTGGGCCTGGGCGACGCCTACGACAAGATGGTCGACCACTCGATGCGGCTGACCTGGTCGGGCATGTACGCGCACGCCGCCCCGTGGAACGCCCGCTACTTCGGCAACTCCAACCAGAGTTCCGGGTGCATAGGAATGAGCGACGCGAACGCGGCCTGGTTCTACGGGCAGGTGCGCCCGGGCGACCCGTTCGAGATCACCGGCAAGGACACCAAGGGCGAGGTCGCGCCCGGCAACGGGTTCGGCGCGTGGAACCTCTCGTGGTCCGAGTGGCAGGAGAAGAGCGCGCTGCGCTGAGACATGGCTAGCTGAGACACGGCTTGAGGCCCAGGTCAGAGACTGGGCCCGCTTGCCGTACGTCACGCTTCGGCGGCGGCCTCGAGGTCGCGCAGCCACGCTTCGAGTCCCGCGCCGAGGGCCTCGGTGGCGGTGGGCACATCCGCTTCGACCTGGTCGCCGGTCCAGGTCTCCTCGGTGTGGACGTGTACGCCGCCCTTGACCTTCTTGAAGGTCCACAGGTGGACGCCCTCGTCGATGCGCAGTCCCTCACCGATCGCGGGTCCGCTCCACAGGATGCAGTTGTGGCGCCGGAGTTCCTGGACGGTGGAGGTGATGTCGAGTGTGGTGGCGGGGGTCGTGGGGGTGGCGGGCGCGGGGGTCGTCCAGCGGAACTGCGAACCCGCCTTCAGACGGCCGTGGTCGAGACGTTCGGCGGTGAGCACGGGGGCCTGCCAGGACGGCCAGCGTTCGACGTCGGTCTGGAGCTTCCAGATGGTGCTCAGGGGGGCCTTGATGAAGACGTCGGACTCGTAGCGGATGACGGCGTTCTTGTCGACGCCGCGACCGCCGCACTGGGACGTGCGGCTGTGCGGGGTCGCCTGGGCGGCCGGGACGGTGGCGGCGAGGACGCCGGTGACGGCGAGTGCGACCGTGACCGCGGCCATGACGCCCCGGTGCCGACGCGGCTGCTGAGCGGGGGCGTTGGACGGGCTGATGCTGAACATGGGGTTCCTCTCGATGGTTTGGCTGGTCGGTCGGTGTGAGCGGGCCGGGCACTCAAAGGCTTGCTACGGGTTCAGGACGACCTTCCCGGCGACGGTGCCCGACTCGGCCAGCCGCAGGGCGTCGGCGATGCGGGTGAGGGGCAGCTGCGCGGCGATCTGGGCACTGACCTCGCCGCGCTGGAGTGCGGCGAAGACCTGGGTGAGATCGGCGCGGAGGCGGGACCGGAACCGGTTCTTGGCCAGGGCCCGGCCGGCCCAGACGTTGAAGAAGTACGCGCGGCGGCGGTTGGGCAGGGCGTTCCACAGCCACACCCGGCCGAGCAGCTTCAGGACGGGCATCTGCTTGGAGCCCTCGTCGTCCCGGGTGGAGGCGCTGCCGTACGAGACGAGCGTGCCGCCGGGGGCGAGGAGGCGCCAGGAGTCGACGATGCCGCTGCCGCCGACGTGGTCGAAGACGGCGTCCACCCCGTGCGGGGCGAGTTCGCGGATCCGTGCGGCGACGTCGTCGGCGCGGTAGTCGACGGGGGCGACTCCCCGTTCCCGCAGGGCGTCGTGGTGGCGGGCGGACGCCGTGCCGATCACCCGCGCGCCCGCGGCCTGGGCGAGCTGCACCAGGACCGATCCGACGCCGCCGTTGGCGCCGTGCACCACGACGGTGTGTCCCGCACGGACTCGGGCCTTGCGGTGCAGCATCTGCCAGGCGGTGATGCCGTTGACGACGAGGGTCTCCGCCTCCGCCGCGGCGATCCCGTCCGGCACGGGCACCACGTCCGCCGCGTCGACGACCACGTGGCTGGCCCAGCCGCCGACCTTGACCAGCGCGGCGACCCGGGTGCCGGCCAGGTCCGGCTCGACCCCCTCGCCGGTCGTCGCCACCGTGCCCACGAGGTCGTAGCCGGGCACGAACGGGAAGGCCGGCTGGTCGTAGTAGCGGCCACGCCGCATCTGCTGCTCGGCGAAGGAGACGCCGGTCGCCTCCATCCGGATCACGACCTGGCCCGGGCCCGCCGAGGGGACGGCTCCGCGCCGGATCCGAAGCCCCTCGGGCTCGACCTTGCCCGGCAGAACGACCTCTACGAGAGCTTCTGCGTCCATGGTGACCTCCACTGCGTTCCTGATCTGGTTATGTGCTTTCGTGTTCGTTATAGGTTCTAACTCATCGCACCGCGGAGAGTCAATAGCTTCAGTGATAACCTCTAACAAGACGTTGCGGATGGAGCGCAGCGGTGCGGAAAGGTGGCAGGTCAGTGACGGAACAGGGCACGACGACCCCGCGCGAGCGCTACCGCGCCCAGGTGCGTACGGAGATCAAGCAGCGCGCGTGGGAGCAGATCGCCACGGCGGGCGCGTCCGCGCTCTCCCTCAACGCGATCGCCAAGCAGATGGGCATGAGCGGTCCCGCGCTGTACCGGTATTTCAGCGGCCGTGACGAGCTGATCACCGAGCTCGTGAGAGACGCGTACCGAAGCCTCGCCGACACCTTCCGCGCGGCCTGGGAAGCCGACGCCGACCTGACCGGGCTGGCGCACGCCTTGCGGAGCTGGGCCCTGGAGGACCCCCACCGATACTTCCTCATCTACGGCACGCCCGTCCCCGGCTACCACGCGCCCGACGACACCACAGCGATCTCCTCCGAGATCATGGCGACCATCCTGGACGCCTGTGCCGCGCTGCCCACGGAGATGCCCTCGGCCAGTCCGGCGACGCCGTTCGACGCGCACCTGGAAGGCCACCGGGACTGGGCGGGCGGCCATCCCGCCCCGCCCGCGGCCCTCCACCGGGCCCTGGCCTTCTGGAGCCGGCTGCACGGCGTCCTGTCCCTGGAACTCGCCGGCCAGTTCTCCGGTATGGGATTCGACCCCGCGCAGCTCTTCGCCGCCGAACTGGACGACCTGGTCGGCGCCCCGACGAAGTGAAAGCTGAGCCGCCGGCCCTGTCCGACTCGCCGCCGCTGCGGTCCCCTGCTCGCCGGGTTGTCCGCGAACTCCCCCGAGATTGTCCGTGATCGGTAACGGACGCATCCCCTGGCCGCCGCCTCCCGTCCTGCCATGTGGTCACAAGGTGACCGGGCATCGGCGAGGAACTGCGCGAAGGCGGGGCGGACATGGCACGGCACAGCGGCGGGCGGGGCTGGTACGGCAAGCTGGTCGGGGCGGCGCTCGGGGTGACGGTGCTCGCCACCGGCGCCTCACTGTGGACCGCGCAGGCCGATGCCGTGGGGGCCTCGTCGCCGAAGGCGTCCGCGCCGGCCAAGCCGGGCAGTGACGTCAAGGCCGTCGCGGAGACCATCGTGCACGCCTCGGACAAGGGGGCGCGCGGCGTCAACATCACCATCGACGACGGCCCCGACCCCGTGTGGACCCCTCAAGTGCTCGACGTGCTGCGGGAGTACGGGGTGAAGGCCACGTTCTGCATGGTGGGGACGCAGGCGCAGGCCCACCCGGACCTCGTGAAGAAGGTGGTCGCGGCCGGGCACCTGCTGTGCAACCACTCGGTGTCGCACGACACCACCATGGACAGGCAGTCCGAGGCCTACCAGTCGCAGCAGATCCTCGACGCCGAACGCATGATCACCAAGGCGTCCGGGGGCGTACGGCCGGTGTACTACCGGGCGCCCGGCGGTGCCTTCACCCCCTACAGCCGCAAGCTCGCCGCCTCCCGGGGCATGCGCCCGCTGGGCTGGAACGTGGACAGCAAGGACTTCGAACGGCCGGGCACGGACGCCATGGTCGCCACCGTCGAGCGAGAGCTGCCCAACGGGCCGACGATCCTCTTCCACGACGCGGGCGGCGACCGTTCCCAGACCGTGGCGGCCCTGCGCCGGATCCTCCCGTGGCTCCAGGAGCAGGGCTACTCCTGCGGCTTTCCGGTGCGTTGAGCGGATCTGGGCCCCGCCCCACTGACGGGGCGGGACCGCAGTGTCACGGCGCGGGCTCGTAGGTCACCGTCGTGCCGGGGCACGCTTGCGCGTGCTGGGTGAGTGCTTCGAGTTCGGCGGCGTCGGCGGTCAGGCCCCAGCGGAGCTTGGTCGCGATCCACTCCGCGGTGTAGCGGCACGCGACCTCGACGGCCGGCGGCAGCCACTCGGCCGGGTCCTGGTCGGACTTGCTGCGGTTCGAGGCCGCGGACACGGCGACGAGAGAAGGGTTGACGGCCAGATCGTTGGCGTACGCCTCACGCCGCTCGGCGCTCCATTGGGACGCTCCGGAGTCCCAGGCCTCGGCGAGCGGCACCATGTGGTCGACGTCCAGGGCGGAGGCCGAGGTGAGCCACCTGGCGTCGTAGTACGACCACCAGCGACCGCCGGAGAGCTTGCAGCCGGGGAGGATCTGAGGCTGGTCGACCGCTTCGGCGAGCAGCACTTCCGCTCGGGTGTTGCAGCCGTCGGTGGGGTTCTGGCCGGCGTTCCAGTGCTTGAAGCTCGTGCGCTGATAGCCGTCCCGCACCTCTGCGGCGAGGGGGATGAGGTGGACCGAGGTCGCCATCGGGAGCGTGTACGTCTCGGCGGGACGGTGCTGCGCATGGGCGGGCGTGGGGGCTGCGAGGGGCACGACGAAGAGGGCGGCCGCAAGGACGGCTCGCCTGAGGTTCTTGATCACGCATCGCAGAATTGACCGTGCATCACTCTTTCGAGGGGTTCGACTCGAACGGATGAGCCATGTGGAGGCTTCAGTTCGCCGGACAGGTGTGCTGACAGGCACCCGATGGGGGAATGCCGTCACAAGGTTGGTGAAGGTCGCTGATTCCGGGGACGGTTCCAGGTTGCCGATCAGCCGCCGCGGGCATCACCACCGGACGGGACCGGCCGCGGGGGACAGGGTGTGGCCCCGGTGCACACGGCGGTTGCGGCCGAGCGCGCCGGCAGTCCCAGGGAGGGAGTTGAGCACTCATGCGTGCCCACAAGGGTGGTGCCCGAAAGCACACCGCACGCGCCGAGTATCTGCTGCCGTGCACCGTCGCCTCGGCCGGGCGGGCCCGCCGGCTGACGTCCGCCTTTCTCACCCGGACGCATTCCCGCATCGCCGCCGTCGGGGCCGAGCAGGTGGCCGACGCCACGCTCATAGCGTCCGAGCTGGTCGCCAACGCGGTACGGCACGGACGCACCGGCTGCCGGCTGCGGCTGCAGGTGGGCGCGGGCCGCGTGACCGTGGAGGTGCACGACGACGCCCCGGGCCGGCCACGCGCGCGTGCCGGACATGTCGACGACGAGAGCGGACGCGGCCTGGCCATCGTGCAGGCACTCACCGAGCGCTTCGACGTCGCGGTGCCGGTGACCGGCGGGAAGACCGTCCGGGCGGTGCTGGCCGTCTGAGACGGCACCCGGCGCGGATGGCCACCACAGGACGTGGCCGCTCTCAAGGCGGCGCGGCGGCGAACGCCGTCCACAGCCGATGTGTTGCTCTGTCACGGCCGTGCCACGGGGGCGTCCTGAAGGGCAGACGGGCGTGACCTGCGGGCTCGTGGGCTCCTCATAGTCGGTACAGAGCGGGAAACCGGCGGAGAACGCCGCCGGCGCCCCGCTGTCGCCGCCTCGGAAGGAACCTCCCGTGATGAACCGCCACCTGCGCAACACCGTCGTCGCCGCCGCCGCGATCACCGCCGGGCTGCTGATGACGGCGTGCCAGAACGGCTCCGACGACAACGCGGCCGGCAAGAGCGGGACGGGCGCGACGGCGGTCGGGGAGAAGGCGTCGGACTCCAAGGCGTCCAAGGGATCCAAGGACTCCCAGGGCTCTCAGGGCTCTCAGGGCTCTCAGGGCTCCACGAACTCCAAGGGCGTCAGCGGCTCGTTCACGGACGGCAAGGTCACCTATCTCGCCCCGGGCAAGTACATCGTGTCCGTGCCGGGCAAGGAGGACCAGCAGTTCCTGGTCGCCGACGGCACCGACGTCTACGGCGCCGGCACGGTCTGCGGCGAGGCCGGGGCCGAGGTGGACGCGCCGTGCACCCTGGACCAGCTGGAGGCGGCCACCAAGAAGGCCGCCGTGAGCGCCGACGTGAGGATGACGAACGGCATCGCGACCCTGGTGACCGAGCGGCGCGCCGCCCGGCAGGACGCCGGCTCCGACTCCAAGGGCGTCAACGGAACCTGGTTCGGCAACGTCTCCTATCTGGCGCCCGGCAAGTACACGGTCTCCGACATGAAGGGCGTCGAGCAGCAGTTCTTCATCGCCGAGGACACCGAGATACGGGGCTACGACGACATCTGCGACGCGGTGAACACGGGTGCGGGCGGCGAGGGCGGCACCGAGTGCACCGAGGCCGAACTGGAGGCGGCCGCCAAGAAGGGCTTCAGCGCCGAGGTCGTGATCAGCAACGGCGTCGCCACCAGCATCCGCGACGACCACTGACGTCGTCGGACCCAGATAGTAAGTCTCGCCTCACAGTGAACGCACAGTGCACGGTTCCTCCTCTTATACGGCGACACCCACCAACTGAGAGGAACGCGCCGTGCGTTCACGTTCACCGATACGCATACGCCCGTACCCCGCCGGCTCTCTGGTCCTCGCTCTCGCCGCCGCTGGATCCGTGCTGGCGGGGCCGGCCCACGCGGCCCCCTTCGCCGGACCGGCCGGCGTCGCCGATCTGCGCGCGGATGTGAACCGCGACGGGCGGGTCGATGTCACCGGCGGTACCGACACGCACCGTGAGGACCGCTGGGCGGTCGAGCGCGGGGCCGTGTACCTGCCCAACATCGACGACGACACCAAGCGGTGTCCCGTCACCGGCCCGGGTGGCAGACCGTTGTCCGACGCCGAGCTGGCCGCGTGCAACGACGGAACGGACAAGAAGGTCAACGGCAGTGCGGACGCCGCCGACCTCGCCAGGGTCCGTTCCGTGCCCATGCCCGACGTCCCGGCGAGCGCCAAGGGCAGCCTGAAGATCACGACGGGCGGCGAGCACACGCGCCTCTTCCTCAAGCGGGCCGGCGCCTGGGTCCTGGTGACGTCCGGGACCCGGCTGACCGCGGCCGAGCTGCGTTCCGGCGTGGAGTTCGGCGTCGAGGCCACCGACGTCGTCCGGGACAGCGCCAAGTGGGACGGCCGGGCGGTGATCCGGCTGACGGTGACGGCCGGGCAGACGTCCACCTCCGACGCCGTCACCCTGCGCGTCGCGCCGCTGCTGACCCAGCATCACCTGCAGAACACCCAGCAGGTGATGGTGTCCAAGGTCCAGGGTGAGGGCCCGGACAGCCGCCTTCAGCGAGAGTTCGTCAGCGCGCTCGACAAGGAGGTCAAGAAGGCCGGGATCACCACCCCGCTGGTCACCTTCGAGAAGTACGCCGACCGCTGGGCCCAGGACTTCGTCGAACCGGCCTACGTCAGCATGACCGGGCCGGGCGGCAAGCGGCAGGTGATGCGCGTGATGCTGCGCTCCGCCCAGCCGGACCGGGACGCCGGGCGGGAACTGTTCGAGAAGGTCCGCGGCCGGGACATCGGCGTCGTGCAGGTGACCGACCGGGCGGAACCCGACGACTGGTCGCTCAACTCCATGGGCAACCTGGAGACCATCCCGCCCTACTCGCACGGCGGGCGCTCGTTCCCGGCCGGCCGCATCATCATGGGCGAGCGCAAGGACAGCGGGGCGCGCCCGTCGAAGGTGATGCGCACCATGCTCAAGTCGCAGGGTCTGCAGGACCCGTTGCTGCTGGACACCTCCTGGCTGGGCGTCGGGCACGTCGACGAGTTCGTACAGTTCCTGCCCGCCGACACCCCGCGCGGCTGGCGCATCGGCGTCGCCGACCCGCAGGCGGGGCTGCGGCTGCTGCGCGACGCCAAGCGCGACGGCCACGGCACGACGAAGATGTTCTCCGTCCCGGGACGCGCCGACACCCCGGCTCCGAAGGAGACCATCGACCAGGCGCTCGCCTCCCGGCACCTGGTGGCCGACAACGAGATGGCGGCGCGGCGCATCGCGGCCAACCTGGAGATCCTGAAGCGCGAGACGGGCGTCACCGACGGCGAGATCGTGCGTGTGCCCGCGCTGTACACCCGTGATTCGGAGGCTCTGACCACCGATGGCCAGGAGGTTCCCGTACCGCGTCTGACGCGCATGGGCGCCGGCTCCGACCTCGTGGACGGCCTCAAGGACAACGGCCAGCAGAAGTGGCTCGCCGAGAACCCGGCCGCCCCGCGTGCGGCGGCCCCGGCGACGGTGACGACCAGCGCGTACGTTCCCGGGGCGGTCAACGGGGTCCTCCTGGGCCGCGACCGCTACCTCGCTCCGCGCCAGTGGGGGCCCGTCGTCAACGGCAAGGACATCTTCACGGAAGCGGTGACCGCCGTGTACCAGAAGGTCGGCATGAAGGTGTCGTACATCGACGACTGGTACACGTACCACCTCGGCATGGGCGAGGTGCACTGCGGCACCAACACCCTGCGCGACGCGTCGGCCGCGTGGTGGCGACCCTCGCGCGGGTGACGGTCAGCGGGTGGCCGGTACCCGACCCCGCCCGGAACCGGCCCGGCCGTCACCTACGGCCGGGCCGGTTCGGGCGCGCCTGGTGACTCTCCCCCTCACCGGGCAACGTCGGATGGGTAGGCCGTGCCCCGCTCAAGCACCGCCCCTTCCCCTACCCCCACCTCTCCCTCCGGCACCGACACAGCAGCCGAAGGATCGGCCGTCGAGGTCGAGGTCGGGGTCTGTGTCGCCCCTGTGGTCACCGAGATGTGTTCGCCCACGCCGACCCGGGCGTAGAACGACTTGGCGTCCTCGGGGCCGAGGGCGATCAGGCTGCCGCCGACGCGGAAGCCGGTCAGGGACTTGAGCTGTGAGGTGAAGGAGCCGACGTAGAGCGGCTGGTCGCTGCCGTCGCGCAGTTCGACCACGTACGGGACGTCCACCACCGCGCGGTCCTTGGAAGGGATGTCGACGGGCAGGTCTCTCTGCTCCTGCTTCGTGACCACCGTCATCGAGATCGTCGGGGTGACCGGGGCATCGCGTGCCGACTCCCAGAGGATCGGCATCGGTCGGCCGCCGAAGGTGAGGGTGCGCCCGGACAGGTCGAGGGTGCCGGAGACGGGCTCCGGGGTGGCCGGGGATGGGAGGGAGGGCTCGGCCGGGGTTGCGGCCGGGGGGCGGGGCCGGTCCGGGTGGTCCGGGGTCCCGCCGAGGTGGAGCGTGAGAGCGACGGCCAGTGCGGTGAGGCCGGCGGTTCCCGCACCCAGGGTCGCCGCGACCCGGCGGCGGCGTCGGCGGCGCAGCGCCCGGCCGCGGATCTCGGCGCCGGCAGCGGCCGGCTGGGTCGCCTCGGCGGCGGCCAACTCACGCAGTGCGGCAGAGAGTTCATCGGACACGGCCGCTCTCCTTCCGGACCGGCTCGTCGGCCCCGTCCTCCGCGAGGCGCTCCGCCAGCGCGGCCCGCCCCCGCGCCAGCCTCGCCTTGACCGTCCCCACGGGCGCGCCGGTCTCGGAGGCTACCTGCTGCACGGTCAGATCGCACAAATGGTGCAGGACGATCGCCATCCGCTGCGCCTCGGGCAGTTCGCGCAGGGCCGCTACGAGCGCGGTGTGCTCAGGGCCCGGCCCCGGCGTGGAGTCGGCCGGCGGGGTGCGCCGCACCAGTTCCAGCCAGCGCTTCGCCCGCCGCCAGCGGCTCACCGCCAGCCGCATGGCCACCGTGCGGATCCACGCCTCGGGGGCACTGTCCGCCAGGAACTGCCTGCGCCGGTCCCAGGCCCGTACGAACGCTTCCTGTACGACGTCCTGGGCCTCGCCGTGATCTCCGGTGAAGGCGTAGAGCTGACCGGTCAGCCGGGGGAACGCGGCCGCGTAGAAGGCGTCGAACTCGTCCTCGGTCATGCCCCCCACCCCCAACTCCTGCCGGAATCCGTGCTCTTTCCGTTTCCTTGCAACCCGGCCGCCCCGCCTGTGCGTACAGGTCCCGTAGGTCCCACTGGATCGCGTAGGTCGCATCCAGTGAAGCGCAACCCATCAGGAAGACGGTGCACGGGGGTTTCAGGCTCCCTTTTCCTCAGCGGTGTTGGGCACCTGCGCACCCGGCCACGCGCCACGACCGAGTCCCCGAGCCGAAGGACCCCCCACGTGCCACCCAGCCACGCCGTACTCCCCGCCGGCCATGACTTCGCCACCTACGCCCGGACGCACTGGTCCCGGCTGGTCGTGACCGCGCGGCTGCTCACCGACGACGCCGGTGCGGCGCAGGAGTTGGTGCGGAGAACGCTGGTGCGGATGTGCGCGCGGTGGCGGGGGGTTCCGCGCGACGACGTGGACTTCCATGTACGGCGCTGTCTGGTGCAGAGCCATCTGCGCCCGCTGCGCGGGAGGCGGGCCGCTCGCCGGCGGACGGTTCTGGTGCTGCGGATCTGGGAGGGGCTGGCGGACGCGGAGATCGCCCAGTTGCTGGGCTGCTCCGTGGGTGCGGTCCGTGCGCATGCCCGGCACGGGTTGAGGGAGGCCGGCGAGGAACCCGTGCGGCTGCGGGAGAGGTACGCCCGTGCCGTCGAGGACCTCGTCCCGTCCGAGGTGCCGCTGGCCGACCTCCGGACACAGGGCCGTGTCCGGCGGCGGCGCAGGCTCGCGGTGACCTCCACCGCTTGCGTGGCGCTGCTCACGCCGGTCACGGTCGCCCTCCTCAGCGTCGACCAACTCGGGGGCGGTGCGCGGGACGGAGTGTCCGGAGCCCGGGCCGAGCGTTCGGCGACGAGCCCGATCCGGGTCGTGGCGCCGGGCGAGCGGGTGACCGTCGGGCCGGGGGTACAGGTGTGGCTCACGGCCGACGGTGGGCACTGGTCGGTGCCCGATGCCCTCCCACAGGACGACAACCACCTCTCCGCCGACGGACCGGACGGCGCGGCGGCCGTCTCCGTGCGGGCGGACGCCGTACAGGGCGGCTTCTTCCTGTCGGGCCTGGTCCGCGGCCTGCGCGACGAGCCGAGCCGCGTCGAGGTGAGAACCGGCGACGGCACCACCACGGCGAAGGTCCTCGTCCTGGCGGGCAGTCCCGGATGGGGCGTCTGGTACGCGCCCGCGCCGCTGCCCGGGGAGGACGTGAAGGCGCTTCTCTCCCTCGGCGGGGACGAGCGGATCGTCACCGTGTACGACGCCGCGGGCAAGGTCGCCGCACGGTCCGACCGCGAATGGTGGCGGATATGAACACGGCACGCTGGCTGGAGAAGAGCAGGAAAAGGCTCGGGAAGTCGAGCAGGCCCGCGACGCCCCGGCACCGCGAACGCGTGCCCCTGCGGGTCCGGTTCCGCCGCACCCGGGGCCGGCGACTGCGCCGACTGCTCTACGCCTTCCTCGCGCTGATCGCCACGCTCTGCGCGGCGGCCGTCGTGGCGTACCACTTGACGACCATTCCGAAGCCGCACCCCGAGACCGTCACCCAGAGCACCGTGTTCCTCGACGCGGACGGGGCCTATCTGGGCCGGCGCGGACCGGTCGACCGGCAGGACGTCCCGCTGTCGGCGGTCCCCCGGCATGTGCAGGACGCGGTGATCGCGGCGGAGAACCGCTCCTTCCGCACGGACAAGGGCATTTCGCCGCGGGCCATCGCGCGGGCCGCGCTGGCGACGCTGACGGGCGGCGAGCCGCAGGGCGGTTCCACCATCACCCAGCAGTACGTGAAGAACGCGCTGCTGAGCCCGGAACGTTCGCTGACCCGCAAGGCGCGCGAGGCGCTCATCGCGATCAAGCTGGACCGCACCCGCGGCAAGGACGAGATCCTGGAGGGCTATCTCAACACCGTGTACTTCGGCCGGGGCGCCGCCGGGATCCAGTCCGCGGCGCGCAACTACTTCGGCGTGGACGCGAAGAACCTGACGGTCGCGCAGGGCGCGGCGATCGCGTCCATCGTCAACATCCCCTCGTACTACGAGAAGGCGGGCTCCGATCCGAAGGTGACCGCGAAGCTCCGCGACCGCTGGGAGTGGGTGCTCGACGCGATGGCGGCGAGCAAGAGCATCACGGCGGAGCAGCGGGCGGCGGCGCGTTTCCCGGCGTTCCGCTTCTATCCGCCGGGCGAGACCGAGGGGCAGCGGCAGTATCTGATCGATGTCGCCGCGAAGGAGGCCGCCGACCGGCTCGGCATCACCGAGGACCAGCTGGCGCGCGGCGGCTACAACGTGACGACCACCTTCGACCTGGCACTCCAGGACACCGCCACGCAACGGGTCGCCGAGCATCCCGGCGGCAAGGACGGGGTGCGGTTGCACACCGCGGTCGTGGGGATGGTGCCGGGCGACGGAGCGGTACGGCTGCTGTACGGGGGTTCGGACTACGCGCGCCAGCCCTTCAACGACGCGGTGAGCGGGGCGGTGGAGGCGGGGACGGCATTGGACCCGTTCACCGAGCTGGTGCGGGCGGACGAGCCACTGCGCGCCCTGCTCAGGACACCGGCGCCGACTCCGCTGAACATGGCGTCGGCCTACGCGACGGTCGCGGCGAACGGTGAGTACGCCACCCCGTACACCGTCGCGCGCATCACCCGGGCGGGCCGTACGGTCTACAAGGCGCAGCCGGATGTACGCCAGGCGCTGGACGAGAAGGAAGCCGTGGTGGCGGGCGCGATGACCGGGACCGGGCCGGTCCCCGCGGGCGTCCGCCCGGCGGAGACGAACGGGTTCACCACCGAGGGGGCAGGTGGCGGAACCGCCCGGCGGACCGTGTGGACCACCGGCTACGACAGCCGGCTCACCCTGACAGTCGCACTGTTCGCCGACCGGGCCGGCAGCAAGAAGGGCACGACGGCACCCGCCCGGCTGCCGAACGAGCCGCCGCCGACCGAGTTCGCGGAGAGCGTGGCGAGGGCGATCTGGAGTGCCGCCACGAAGGGGGACCCGGGAGGCGCCGAGAAGGAGGATGCGGTCGGGCAGCCCTCCTCGGTGCCTACATCGGTACCTTCATCGGGGTGAGCGGCGGACGGGCGCCCCGGGTGCTCGACGGAGGATGGCGCGCGGTCTGCGCCGGCAGGTATTGCCCGGCCATCGACGGACCCCGGCCGCCGGTTGGATCCCGGACGTCACCAGACGATGGCGTCCTCCATCTCCTGCTGCCAGTACGTGACCTTGAGCGAGTCGTCGACGTACACGCCCTTGGCGGGCAGCGACGGCTGAGCGCCCGTGCCGACGCTCCCGTTGCCGGAGCGGCCCTGGAAGTAGACGGACAGGGACTTCACGGTGTGGCCGTTGGTGCCGCTGCCGTCGGCTGCCGAGAGGTTCACGGAGGCGTAGCCGGACTCGCCCGGCTGGAGCGTGACGACTGCCTGGGGCTGCGAGTCCTCGATGACCGGCGGCACGGACTGGGCCTCGCCGAAGCGGACGGCCGGGTAGCCGTAGAGGTAGCAGGTCTTGCTGCCGGTGTTGGTCACCGTGAGCAGCATGTGGTTCAGGGGGCGGCTCAGCGGGGCGGCGACCGTCTTGGTGTTGGAGCCCTCGCAGGTGACCGGCTTGGCGGAGGAGGAGGGCGCCTTCGACGTGGGGGTGCGCGCCGCGGTGCCCGAACCGTTGGTGGAGGCCTTGTTGCCCGAGGAGCCCGCGGAGTTCGAGGAGTTCGAGGAGGAGTCGGAGCCGGTGTCCGGACCCGGGGTGCCGGAGGACTGGCTCGTGCTCGTGGAGGGCTGCGCCTTCGCCGAGGCACCCTCGTCCTTGAGGCCCGATCCGTTGCTGCAGGCGCCCAGGGAGAGCGTGGCGAGGACTGCGGTCGCGGCGGCGCCGGCCAGGCGGATGCGGGAGGTGCGGAGCTTCGACATGTGGCTGTGCCCTTCGTGTTCCGGTGGGTGGTGACTGGATGACCGAAGCTTGTGCGGTGATCCGTCCCAGCGGCCACGGATGACGGGCAGTTGGGGACGCCGGAACGCTGGAACGCGCTCTGAGCAGGGAGAATGCGGCCGCCCTGGAACGCTCTTCCGGGACACGAGGGCTCTCGCAACGACCCCTTTTCCGAGGTTCGTTGCGAGAGCTCAGGGTTTCGTGGGTCGAGTCAGCCCGCCTGCGACGGGGTCTGCTTCATGCCGTCGACGACGGCCCGGTTGATGACCGCGCTCGTGTAGAGCACCGTGCCGGGCTTGATCAGAGCGGACTCGCCGGTGGCCTTCCGGACCTGGACGCTGCGATCGCCGAGGAAGACATGGGTCTTCTTGTCGAAGATCCATTCCTCGCGCTGACCGCTGGTCTCGTCGAGCCGGGCCACCGCCACGCCGTGCCGGCCCACCGCGTCCACGGCGTCGTTCACGACGACGACGCCCGGGATCTTCTCGGCGGCCTTGAACAGCGCCGAGTAGAGCTCCGCCGGCGGGTAGCTCTCGCCGAGCAGGTCCCCGATCGTGGTGAACGCCTGCTGGTCGGGCGAGTTGCCCATCCCCTCCGTCTCCTTGTAGATCTTGGCCAGCAGTGCGTCGGGGTCGGTCGTGAGCTTGGCGAGGTAGTCGTACGACGGAGCGTTCAGGTACGCCTCGCGCTCATTGCCCTGCTCGTCGGGGAGGCTCAGGGTCTCGCCCTCGGGGCTGTCGTTGACCGCGGGGTCGATCAGCCAGCCCTTGGTGCCGTCGGCGGACATCCACACCTGCCGGCGGTGCAGCGGGTGGCTGGCCAGGCTGCTCTCGTCGCCGACGGTCCTGACGAAGGTGTCGGCCGTCCTGGACTCGACGTAGACGTACTGGCCGGGCTTGACGGTCGGGTGGGACACGTCGGCCGCAGCCAGCGAGATCCGGTCGAGCAGTTGCGGAACGCCTTCGGTGGTCGCGGCGCCGAGCTGCGTGGTCAGGGCCGGTCCCGTCGCGAGGGCGCCGTCCTGGGCTCCGTCGTCGCCGCCCGCGGCTCCGCCACTGCCGGACACCGCGAAACCGGCGACGACCATGCCGGCCACAGCGGCCGCCATGGCGGGCAGCACGATCGCCGGACGCGGCAGCCGGAACCGTCGTACCTTCGCGGGCGCTTCGTGCGCTCCCGTCGCCGTGTGCTCGTCCCGCTGCATGTCGTGGATCTGGGCCATCAGGCGCTCCCTGTGGAACTCGTGACGGCCCACCGGCAGGTCACGCGCCGTCCGGGACAGGAGCTCTGCGCTCTCATCCCGCTCTGCCGGGTGCTGCCGGGACGTGTTCGCGTTCATCGGTTTCCTTCCTGTGCGGGCCGTATCGCGTTTGAGTGATCGCCTCTTATCTGTCGGCCGAGCAGGCCGCCTTCCCGTTTCCCAGGAACTTTCCTGTCCTGCCTGCCGGTTGCGGGCGGAACGGCTGCGGCGACAGGGCGCTCCGACTCCGCCTCCGCCAGCACACGCAGTTTCTTGCGGGCCCGGGAGAGCCGGGAGGCCACCGTTCCGACCGGGATCCCCAGCGCCTCGGCCGCGGCCTCGTAGTCCAGGCCCTCCCCCAGGCAGAGCGTGATGACCTCGCGCTCCGGTCTGCGCAGCGCGGCGAGCGCGGTGAGGGCCGTCGCGAGGCGCCGTCGGTCGTCGACCCGGTCGGCCACCTCGTCGGCGTGGTCGGCCACCGACAGCTCGGCCGCCGCGGCCGCGGTGGCCGCCGCCCGGTAGCGCCGGTTGCTCCGGTACTGGTTGCGCGCCGTGTTGGTGGCGATGCCCAGCAGCCAGGGCCGCAGGGAGCCGCCCTCCGGCTCGACCCTGTCGCGCAGCCGCCATGCCTCCAGGAAGGTCGCCGCCATCACGTCCTCGGCCACCGACCAGTCGGCGGTCAGCCGGAAGGCATGGTTGTAGACCGCGCGCGAGTAGCTGTCGAAGAGCTCAGCGAACGCGCTCGACTCCCCGGCCCGTACCCGGGTACGCATATGAGTGCTCACCTCAATGAGCTGTCCGGCACCCCACACCGACTTCCCGTGACCTGCATCACACTCGGTGGCCCTACGCCGGCGAACGAACACGCCGCATGCTCTCACCCGGCCGATCGGACCGGGAGCCCTGGCCGGTCGGACCGGAGACCTGGCCGGTCGGCCGACGCGGTGACGTCAGGTGGCTGCCTAGGTTCGGTCCCGACCGGATACGAGCGGATACCGCAGCCCGAGGGGGAGCATTCGATGGATCAGCGACCGAGCACCGGAGTGCGGCACGGCGCCACGGACATCGCCGGAGCCACCGTGGAGTTCGAGTGCGACGTCATGGACCTGTTCGTGGAGGCGCTGCGCGGTGCGATCAAGCATGAGGCAGCGGTCGTAGGGACCGAGAACCTACTGGCCGCGCTCGTCATGGGAGACACGGACGCGGGTGCGGCGATCGCCCCGGGGATGCGGAAGGCCGGTGCGCTCAGTGGCCTGATCGCCGGTCGGGGCGGTCGCGGCTGGGTGAGCGACGACGGGGCCGAGGACGCGGGCACGACCGTCGCGGCCGGTGCCGACGAGGACGAGGTCACCGCCGCCTGGCGTGAGGCGCACTGGCGGTTCGGGCTCGCGAAGCGCGGACCGGCCGCGGACGTCGACCGTGAGCTGCCCGGGATGACCGGCGCCCTGCGGCGGTGCCTGCTGCTCGCGCTCGCGTCGGCCCGCGCCGAAGGTACGGTCTCGGTGCGCTGCCGGCATGTGGCGCGGGCCCTGCTGGAGCTGCCGGAGAGCCGGGCCCGGGAGGCGTTCGTGCTGCAGAAGCTGGACCCGGCAGCCGCGGCGACCGCACTCGACGCGCTGGACGCGAGCGCCCCGGCGGAGACCGAACGGCCGGAATCCCGTGGCGTCACCCTGCTCCGCCGGGCGGGGACGCTGGGCAAGAGCGGCAACCGGCTGACGCGCGCGCTGACGTCGTGGACCTCCGGAGCCGGCGTGTACGGCTCACCGATCGTGTTCGCGGTGACCGTCGAGGCCGTACGGCAGGCTGCGCGGTGCGGGCGTTTTGCGGCGGAGCCCGTGGATCTGCTGCTGGGCATCCTGGCCCTGGACCGCTCCCTTGCCGTTTCCGGACGCGCCCTGCCCGAGGACCTGGCCGACGCCGACTCCGCCGCCGCGCTGCTGCGCAGGCATGGCGTACGGCAGGACTCCCTGACCCGGGTGGCCATGGAACACACGGCAACAGCCCCTGCGGCCGGCGCCCCCGCCTCGGATCGCGATGCCGACCGAATACGGCTCTCCGACTCCGCCGAGCGGGCCAAGGCGGTCGCACAGCTCACCGCCGCCGAGCAGGGCTCGCCCTCGGTCGGTACGGTCCACCTGCTGGCCGCGCTGCTCGAAGCCGAGGACACCCAGGTGGTCCGGCTGCTGTCGGCCGCCGCGCGGGTGGACGTCGCCGCGCTGCGGGCGGAGTTGCCGCGCCGGGCGGGCGCGTGACCCACGGGGGCGTGCCGGCCGGGGAGCCCGAGGCCGCCGTGGACTCCACGGAACGCCGCCCCATCGGCGCTGCGGCGGGGTGGCTGCGCCGCGAGGCCGACGTGAGCCGGGCCGCCCTGCGCGCCGCCTCGCGCCGTACGGTCGCCGTCGACGCGTCGCTGTCCGCGCTGACGGCGGTCCTCGGGCTGCTGCCGCTGCTGCTGGTGCACCCGCAGCACCCGGTTGTGGCGGTCCTGGAAGCGCTGTGGGCGGCGCTGCTCGTCGCCGTACGGCGTGGCCGTCCCGTCGCCGCGGTCCTGGGTGCCGCGCCGCTGGTCATGGGCGGCAACGTGTGGACGCTGCCGGTGATCGCGCTGGTCGTGCTGTCCGCCACGCGTCGGATCGCACCGCCCCGGCGTGCCTGGCGGGTCGTGGGCGCGGCCTGTGCCGTCCTCGGTGCCCTGACCGTCGCCGTCGGCCTGTTCCGGTGGGAGCACCTGCCGATGGACCTGGCCGACAACGCGATCTCCGCGGCGCTCCTCCTGCTGCTCCCCGCCCTGTCCGGGACCCTGCTGGGCCGCCGCCGGCCCTTGACCGGCCTGCTGCGGGAACGCAACGCCTATCTGGAGCAGACCCGTACGCTCACCGCGGAGGCGGCCCGGCTGGAGGAGCGGACCCGGATCGCGGGCGAGATGCACGATCTCCTGGGCCACCGGCTGAGCCTGATCTCGGTGCACGCGGGAGCGCTGGAACTCGCCGCCGCCCGGCAGGCGCCGCCCCTGGTGGGGCAGGCGGAACTGCTGCGCACGACCGCCGGCACAGCCATGGAGGAACTGCGCGAGATCCTCGGCGTCCTGCGGCGCGCGGAGCCGGCGGACGCGATGGATCCGACGGACGGGAACGGGAACCAGGGCACGAGCGAGCGGGGGACGCGCGAGGACATCACCGCCCTGGTGACACAGTCCCGGCAGGCGGGCGGCGGCCCCGTCGAGCTGGACTGGTCGGTTCCCGATACGGCCGAGGTGGGCGCCCGTGCCCGGCAGGCGATCCACCGGGTGGTCCGCGAGGGGCTGACGAACGTGCTGAGGCACGCGTCCGGCGCGCCCACGCGGGTGGAGGTCAGGAGTACGGGCGCAGGTATCGAGGTCGGCGTCACGAACGGGCCGCCGCGCGAGGCCGGCCGTTCACAGGGCGGAACTCACAGTGGACTGGCCGGACTTCACGAGCGCGTCTCGTTGCTCGGCGGCACGTTCGGGGCGGGGCCCCTGCCGGACGGCGGCTTCCGCGTGGCGGCACGGCTGCCGACCGATGCGATCCGGTCCGTGTCCGGGCCGCTCGCGAAGACCTCCGCCGGGCCACTCCCTCCTCCGAGGGGAGCCCACGCCCCGCTGTCGACCGAGGTACTGACCTGGCCGCGCGTCCTCGGGGCCGGCTGCGCATCCGTACTCGTGGTCCTGCCGACGGCAGGCTTCCTCGTCGTCGTGCTGCTGGCGGCGCTCAGGTGAATCCCGAAGGGGCCGAGTCGCCACAGCCGAGTTCTAGGATGAGCCGATGATCCGAGTCCTGATCGCCGACGACGAGGCGCTGATGCGCACCGGTATCCGGCTGATCCTGGAGCACGCCGACGACATCGAGGTCGTGGCCGAAGCCGGGGACGGCAGGGAAGCCGCCGCGGCCTGCCGCGCCCACGACGTCGACGTCGCCCTGCTCGACATCCAGATGCCGGTCGCGGACGGCATCGCGGCCGCCGAGGACATCACCCGCCAGTCACCCCGTACGAACGTCGTGATGCTGACGGCCTTCGGTGAGGAGGCGAGCGTCACGCGCGCCCTGCGGGCCGGCGCCAACGGCTACCTCCTCAAGGACACCGGGCCCACCGACCTGATCCGCGCCGTGCAGCTCGCCGCCAAGGGGGAACCGGTCCTGGCGCCCCGGGTCACCCGCCAACTGCTGGAACGCCATGTGCAGTCCGGCCACGGCACCGAGGCCGCCCTGCACAGGATCGCGGAACTGACCCCTGCCGAGCGCGATGTCCTGCGCCTGCTCGGTACGGGACTGTCGAACTCGGAGATCGCCGACCAGCTGTACCTCAGCGCCGGCACCGTCAAGGCGCACATCAGCCGCATCCTGACCCGCACCGGCTGCGCCAACCGTGTGCAGGCAGCCGTACTGGCCCACGACGCCGGACTGCTCGACGGCCGCTGAGCCGGCGGGCGAAGCACCGGTGCGAGACTCGTGCGGGTCAGTCCTGGCGTTCGACGTCCGTGCCGGGACGGCCCGACAGCGTGTCCGTGCCCGGGCCCCCGTACAGCTTGTCGTCGCCGCTGTTGCCGTAGAGGGTGTCGGCGCCGGGGCCGCCGTAGAGGAAGTCGCTTCCGGTGCCGCCGCGTCGTCAGGAGTTCATACCGCCCCGGTCCGCGCGGGAGGCTTCGTCGAGGGCGGGGACGCGGTCGTGCGGGCGTCGAGGTCGCGGAGTTCTGGGAGCCGGCGGTGTACTCAGTGGGTACGGGCCGGCTGATCGGCGGGCGACTCGGCCGCGGCGGCGATGTTGCGGATCATGCCGCCGAAGACCGCGGCGTGGAAGGGCGCCACGCCCCACCAGTACGCGTGCCCGGCGAGTCCGTGCGGATGGAACAGTGCCCGTTGCCGGTACACCGTGCGCCCCTGCGGATCCCGGTCGACGGTCATCTCCAGCCAGGCCGGGCCCGGCAGCCGCATCTCCGCCCGCAGCCTCAGCAGCCGGCCGGGCTCGATCTCCTCCACCCGCCAGAAGTCCAGGCTGTCGCCGACCCGCAGCCGGTTCGCGTCCCGGCGGCCCCGGCGCAGGCCCACTCCGCCGGCCAGCGTGTCCAGCCACCCGCGCAGGGACCAGGCCACCGGCGAGGAGTACCAGCCGTTCTCGCCGCCGATCGACTCGACCACCCGCCACAGCGCCTGCGGCGACGCCGCGACGATGCGCTCACGGTCGTCCGTGTAGAGGCTGCCGCCCGCCCAGTCGGGGTCGGTCGGCAGCGGATCGCTGGGGGCGCGGGGCGTCGCGGCCGAGGACCACCGCGTGGCCACGTCCGCGTCCTGCACCCGCCGCAGCGCCAGCCGGATCGCGCGGTCGAGGCCGACGGGACCGTCCGGCGGATCCGGCACGTGGCCGACGATGTCCCGTTCGGCACACACCACTTCGTGCTTCAGCGACTCGACCAGCGGGCGGGCGAGCGCGCCCGGCACTGGGGTGATCAGACCGACCCAGAGACTCGACAGCCGAGGGGTGAGCAGCGGCACGGGGACGATGACGCGCCTGCGCAGTCCGGCGACGGCGGCGTACCGCCGCATCATGTCCTCGTAGGTGAGGATGTCCGGTCCGCCGATGTCGAAGGTGCGGTTCACGTCGTACGGCAGCCGCGCGCATCCCACGAGCAGGCGCAGCACGTCGCGCACGGCGATCGGCTGGATGCGGGTGCGCACCCAGCTCGGGGTCACCATCGCGGGGAGCCGCTCGGTCAGATACCGCAGCATCTCGAACGACGCCGATCCCGAACCGATGATCACGGCCGCCCGCAGCACGGCGGTCGGCACGCCCGAGGCCAGGAGGATGCGGCCCACTTCGGCACGGGAGCGCAGATGGGGCGAGAGCGCGTGCTCCGGTACGCCGGCCGGGGTCAGCCCGCCGAGGTAGACGATCCGCCGGACCCCGGCGGCACGCGCCTGCTCACCGAAGACCCTCGCCGCACGCCGGTCGGTCTCCTCGAAGCCCCGCCCCGTACCCAGCGCGTGCACCAGGTAGTAGGCGACGTCGACCCCCTCCATCGCCGCCCGCACGGACCCCTCGTCCGTCACGTCCCCCCGCACGATCTCCACCTGCCCGGCCCACGGATGGTCCCGCAGCTTGGCCGGCGTACGGGCCAGACACCGCACGAAATGCCCGGCACCCAGCAACTCGGGCACCAGCCGACCGCCCAGATAACCGGTGGCACCGGTGACCAGGCAGCGCAGCGGCCGGTCCGCAGGAACCGTCATGGGCCTCACTCCTCCGGGAGCGCGTGCCCTCCCCGGGGCGCCTGTCGCAGTTTCCTCACCTCAGCCCATGCTTGGATCCGGACACGGGCCCCGCAACCTCGGCGGACCCCTTGAGTAGCTCGATCGGACCGGTCACGCCGGCGCCGGCACGACCGGCTGCCGTGCCTCGCCGGCCAGAAAGTCTGTCACGGCGGGACCACATATCGATGCCCGTCGGCGCTAGGGTTGTGGCACGAGGCAGAGAGTGCTGAACCGTTCGGAGCACGGGTGCCGTGTCCGCCCGGCCTCTCGCCGCTTCCCCGAAACGAAGGTGCCATACCCGCCGAGAACGCCCCCGTCGCCGGGAACCGACGACGACTATCCCGCCTACACGCCCGTGAGCTCGTCGGCCAGGGCACTCCCATCGAGGCGGCCTGCCGGGTCGTCTCCCTCGAGGACCGACTGGCGGACGCCCTCCGCCTGAACCGGGACATGCGCCGGAAGCTGGACGAGCGCGGCCCGGATACCTAGTCCCGCCGGTACAGAAATACGGGTTACTGCGGGATGAGACTCAATACTCGGCACCGAAAACACACGGGTACTTACGCCCGGGCTGTGTTAGCGTGATACCAGTTGCAGTTTTGGTTGCCAGAGATTTGTTTCTTTGCAGAGCTTTCCGGATCTTTCCGGAGGGGTGATCATCGCGGCGACTCGGACCCGTAAAGTGCGGAGTCCGGCACTGCCCCCCAAGGGAGATTCAATATGGCATCTGGCACCGTGAAGTGGTTCAACGCGGAAAAGGGCTTCGGCTTCATCGAGCAGGACGGCGGCGGCGCTGACGTGTTCGCCCACTACTCGAACATCGCCACCAGCGGCTTCCGCGAGCTTCAGGAAGGCCAGAAGGTTACCTTCGACGTCACGCAGGGCCAGAAGGGCCCGCAGGCCGAGAACATCGTTCCCGCCTGACGCTGACGCGTACTACGTGGCTGGGGCCCGCGCTCTTGGGGTGCGGGCCCCAGCTCTTTGCTTTTCTTGACGTCCCGGATTGTCAGCAGCCTCGGATTCACCGCCGAGAGGTCCGGATTCTCAAATTCCTTCGGCTCATTCTCGTGCCGTGGAGGCATCCATGCGTTGCGTCATCGCCCGTTTCCCCTTCGACCTGATCAAGAGCGAGGTCGAACAGTCGATGAGCGGCATCACCCCCGAACCGGTCGACGGCGTGGCCGTGACCATCGGCCGTCGCGTCTACCCCGTGATGCAGGTCGGGGAAGTGATCACCAGGCAGAACCGCCGCGACTTCACCGCGGGCGAGATGCGCCGGGCGCTGACCAGACTCGGCTTCGTCTGCCACGACACGCCGCCGGTCCCGCCGACTCGGGACGCGCGAGCTGACGAAGGTGCGCTCGGCTGGTGACGCCTTGCCTCCCGCCACGCCCCGACGCCCGTCGTCGGGCTAGGCTCCGGAGGCATGACACATCCTGACGACCTGCTCGTCGCGATCGCCGCGATGGTGGAGTCGCGCCACAGCAGCCAGATGTCCCTGACAGTAGTGGTTCCCGGAGCCGTCATCACGGGCCGGCTGGCGCCGGAATCCCTGTGGAAGGAGCGGGTGGCCGAAGTCCTGCGGGACTCCGAGCACCTGGGGCAGTTCGCCGCCGCGTTCACCCGGCGCCGAGGCAACCACGAGGCCGACCACCAGGACAGCGACGGCCGCGGGCCGGACCACGGTGACCGGCCCACGCACCTCCACTTCCACGTCGCCCGGATCCTCCAGGGCAGTTTCGGCATCCCCGACACGGGTGGCATGTACCGGGTCGCCCTGGAGGAAGTGAGCGCCTGGACCATCGGCGACATCGGCTACTCGGACCAGTAGGGACCGGACGCCTACTCGGACCCGGCGCCCGTCACCTCGGTCACCTTCCACCGCTGGTTCGCGCCGGAGTTCGCCAGCCACACGCCGACCCCGGCGCCGTCGTTGGTGGACTGCCCTGAGACGTCCGCGAGACGGCCGGTGGCGGCGTTGACCAGGGTCCAGGTGCCGTCGCCCGTCGTCGACATGATCCACTGGGCGGCGCTGTCCCGGCGCCCGTCGTCCGGCTCGGCCACCAGGGCCCCGTCGCGGACGGCCAGGCGCTTGCCCTCGCTCGCCTCGGTGAAGGCGTACCGCTTGCGGTTGTCGGAGCCGCTGATCTGCTCCACCCGCCACTGCTGACCGCTGGGGTCGGCGGCGTCGGCGCTCTTGATGACCAGTCCGGTGCCGTTGTCGGCGATGGTGAGGTCCTTGCCGCTCTGCGCGCCGGTCAGCCGGTAGGTGTGGCCCTTCTTCAGTTCGGCCGCGCCCTTCGCGACGCCGGACACGCCCTTGACGAGGAACGACGTCACCGACTGGGCGGGCACGGTGACCGTGGCCTGCTCGCCGCTGACCGGGACCGCCTTCTGCCGCTCCAGCTTGCCGTCGGCGCTGGTCACGACCGGGGTGACGGTGGCCCGGGAGGAGACTCGGCCGAACTTCGACAGGTCGAGCGTGACCTCGCGTGCCTCGGTGGTGCTGTTGACGTGGACGACGGTGGCCGCGTCGCCCTTGCGGGAGACGGCCGCGGTGCTGGAGGTGTCGTTCGTCTTGATCAGCCGGTCGCCGGGCTTGATGTAGTGCGTGAAGTTCCGGGCGGTGTCGAACTTGGTGTTCGTGTAGATCGGGCAGGACTTGAGCGTGTCCTTCGACGTGCAGCTGAACGACAGCTGGATCTCGCCCCAGTTGCCGCCCTTCGCGGACTCGCCGCCCGGCTTCATGTTGTCGTAGTCCTCGACGGGCTGCCAGAACACCCAGGCGCGGGGCTCCAGTTCGCGCAGGTCGTCGACGATGCGCTGGGCGAGGCCGAGGCCGGGCCGCATGTCCGTGAAGCTCTGGCCGTCTCCCCAGTCGCCCTCGACCTCGCTCATCCACAGCGGCTTGTCCGCGGCCTTGGCCAGGTCGCGGACCGTGGTGCGCTGGCCGGTGCCGTAGGTGTGGACGTTCATCTGGCCGACGAGGTCGCGCACTTCCTGGGGGTAGGAGTTCCAGTTCGTGGCGAAGGTGCCGGGGTTGGTCTCGTCCATCGCGGAGATCTCCGCGTGGGTCCGGGACTTCGCGAGGGTCGGGCCCAGCGCGCTGATCACCTTCTGCTGGAGTTCGGGACCGATGTGGGCGCCTTCCTGACGGCCGCCGACGGGCTCACCGTCCGGGCCGAGCCGGGTGCCCCAGTAGTTCGTGTTCGGCTCGTTGAACGGGTCCAGGGTGTCGACCTTGATGCCGTGCGCCTTCTCCAGGCGTTCGGTGGCGCCCACCAGGTACTTGGCGAAGTCGTCGACGGACTCGGTCTTGAGCTGGTCCTTGCCCGCGTCGAAGTTGCCGGAGACGTAGCCGCTCTCGGTCATGAACCAGGGCGGCGAGTTGCTGAACGTCTCCCAGTGGGTGATGTCCTTCTTGATGCGGTCGATCCACCAGCGCTGCGTCTTGTCGGCCTTGTTGTTCCAGTCGGCCGGGTCGTCGGCGTCCCACCAGTCGACGTCCTCGCGGGTGGTGCCCGCCGGGGCCTTCCACCAGCCCTGGACCGCACCGCCGGCACGCAGGTAGTCCTTGACGTCGGGGGCGTTGCCGCCGCCGATGTTGTAGCGGGCGATGTTCAGCGCGAGGCCGTCGTCGCCGAAGAGGAGCTTCGCGAGCCGCTCGCGTATCGCGGGCGGGTAGTCGCCGGTCGCGTTGGCGAACCAGACCAGGCTGGTGCCCCAGCCCTCGAACTTCTCCTGCTTGTAGGAGGGGTCGGGTACGACGGTGACCGCGGCGGTGGCGGTCGTCTCCGCATGCGCGGCCGGCAGCGCGGTGGCGGCCAGCACGGTCCCGGTCGCGAGGGCCGTGATGCCGACCCCCAGGAGCCTTCTCTTACGGGTGCGGTATGCCATGTCGAGTACTCCAGCGGGGTTCGGTTCGGTGCGGTTCAGTGTGTTCTCGTATAGTTTCTGCTCGGAATGTTTACGTAAACATGCGTTGGCGGGATGTCTACACTGTCCGAATCTCAGGGGTCAAGGAGTCGTCCGGGACCGAAAGTTGCGCAGTGCGCAGACCTAGGGGGCAAGGTGGGCAAGATGGGCACAGCGGACGGTGACGGCACCCCGGCGGGGACGCGGAAGCGTGCCGCCCGCCCCCGTCAGGGCGCCTCCATGGCCGACGTCGCGCGCCTCGCCGGGGTCTCCTCCCAGACGGTCTCCCGCGTCTCCAACGGCTTCCCGGGTGTGAACGAGGAGACCCGGCAGCAGGTCCTGGCCGCGATGCGGGAGCTGGGCTACCGGCCCAACAGCGCCGCACGGGCCCTCAGGCGCGGCGAGTTCCGCACCCTCGGCGTGATCACCTTCTCCCTCTCCACCATGGGGAACATCCGCACCCTGGAGGCGATCGCGACCTCCGCCGCCCAGCACGGTTACGCCGTCACGCTGCTGCCGGTCGCCGTCCCCACCCAGGACGAGGTGAACGGCGCCTTCTCCCGCCTGGGCGAACTCGCCGTGGACGCGGTCATCGTCATCATGGAGATCCACCTCCTCGACGCGGCGACGGTCTCCCTGCCGCCCGGCGTCCAGGTCGTGGTCGTTGACTCGGACGCCGGCGACCGCTACACCGTCGTCGACACCGACCAGGCGGGCGGCGCCCGCGACGCCGTACGGCATCTGCTGGACCTCGGCCATGACACGGTGTGGCACCTCGCCGGGCCGGAGGACTCCTTCGCCGCGCAGCGCCGTGCCAACGCGTGGCGCGGCGCCCTCACGGAGGCGGGCGTGGACCCGCCGCCCCTGGTGCGCGGCGACTGGTCGGCGGAGTCCGGCTACCGGGCCGGTCTGCGGCTCGCCGAACAGCCGGGCTGCACGGCGGTGTTCGCTGCCAACGACCAGATGGCGCTGGGCCTGCTGCGCGCCCTGCACGAACGCGGCCGCAAGGTCCCCGACGACGTCAGCGTCATCGGCTTCGACGACATCCCCGAGTCCGCGTCCTTCCTCCCCCCGCTCACCACCATCCACCAGGACTTCGCCGAGGTGGGCCGCCTCTGTGTCGAGGGCGTCCTGAGCAAGATGCGGCACGGCGGCCCCGACCACGGCACGACGCTCGTCCCGACCCGACTCGTGGGGCGCCGGAGCACGGCACCACCGCCGAAGGGCATTGTTCGCGGCTGAGTACGGGGTGACCGAACAATCCGTGCCCGCGTTGGACTGGTCCCACGGCGCCGGGATCCGGCCCGTGCAGTCGGGAGCAGCGCACGGAGAGAGGTCGTTCGATGGGCAAGAGGGGGAGCGTCGCCGTGGTGGCCGCCGCCGGGCTGGTACTGGTCCTCGGCGGGTGCGGGGGCGGGACGGACGAGGGCGGCACGGCTGACACGTCGGGAACGTCGGGCAAGGGGTCGGCCGAGCCGACACCGGCCAAGTCACCGTCCGAGCAGCTGGTCAAGTGGGTCGGCGGCCTGTGCGAGTCGGCGGCGGCGCTCAAGGAACTGCGGTCGGACAGCGCCGCGGACCTGAAGGAGATCCGGAGCTCGGACGCCCAGGCCGACCTCGTCGCCAGAGCCCGCGCCGTCGGCTACCTCGCCGGCACACCCTCGGCGGTGGACGACGTGGAGAGCGGCCTGGCGGACCTCGGCCGGTCCGGTGTGCCCGCGGCCGATCGGCTGCGGGACGCCTGGCTGAAGAAGGTGCGGGGCGTCGTGACCGAACTCGACGGGGTGTCCCCGAACCCGGCGAACGGCGACGCGGAGGGCAGTGCCGCGGACGTCGACAAGCTCGTGCAGTCCCTCACTTCGCCCCAGCCGGACCTGCCCGCGTTGACCAAGAAGGACGCGCGACTCGCGGCCGCCCACGAGCGGGCGGAGCAGTGCGCCCCGGGCTGGAAGCCCGACGGCCCGGGCGAGGACACCGCCCCACCGGCACCCGACCCGGACGGCCCGCTCCCCAAGGCGGCCGACGGCAAGAACTACGGAGCATGCTCGGACGGCGCGTGCGAGGTCCTGGTGACCTCCACGGCGAACATCACGGCGAACGACGTCGATGTGCATGTCTCCCTGGGCGACGACTACGTCACCTTCCAGACGGCGGGCACCCTGATGCAGCTCGGCGGCGCGGGCGGCGAGGCCGGCTTCGGCGACCGGCTGAAGGCGACCGTCGTCGCACACAACAAGGACGGCGCGGTGCTGAAGTTCACGACCCCCTGAGCCGCCGCCCCGAAGGCCACCCCGGAAAGCCGCTCCTTCCCGCTCCTACCGCCCCTCGCACACGTCCCGGTACCCGAGCTGCGGCAGCCGCTCCTCCCATTCGGCGCGGTTCAGGACGCCGCCGGTGCGGTCGCAGAGGTAGGCCGTCGCGCGGTCCGCGTCCAGGGTCCACACCCGGGCCGTCAGGTCGTAGCCGACGGAGGCGAGGGTGGTGCCGTCCGCGTCGAACGCGACGGAGGTGACGGTGTCCGTGTGGCCGGTGAGTTCCCGGCCGTAGGGCTCGGCGCGAGCGGGGTCGGTCACGTCCCACAGTCGGACGGTGTGGTCGCCGCTGCCGGTCGCGAGTGTCCGGCCGTCCGGGGCGAAGGCCAGCGCCCGGACCGCCCCGCGATGCTCGGCCAGCTCCTCCCCCAGCGGACGGACGCGGTCCGGCCGTCGCACGTCCCACAGGCGGACCGTACGGTCGTCGCTGCCGGTCGCCAGCGTCTTCCCGTCCGGGGCGAACGCCACCGCGTTGACCGGCTCGTCGTGCCCGGTGAGGGCCGCGCCCGCGGGCCTTGCCCGGGTCCGGTCGCCCTCGCCGCCCACCTGCCACAGCCGTGCGGTGTCGTCCTCGGCGCCGGTGGCCAGGAGCCGGCCGTTGCGGCTGAAGGCCACGGAGGTGACGGCGTCCTTGTGGCCGCGCAGGGGCTCGCCCAGGGGCCGTACGCGGTCCGGTCGGCGTACGTTCCACAGCCGTGCCGTGTCGTCGTCGCCGCCGGTCGCCAGCGTCTTCGCGTCCGGGGCGAAGGCGACGGTGAGGACGCCTCCGTCGTGCGCTTCGAGCGGTTCCCCGAGCGGGGCGGGACGTTCGGGCGCGGAGAGGTCCCACAGGCGTACGGTCCCGTCCCTCGAACCGCTTGCCAACGTACGGCCGTCCCGGGCGAAGGCGACGGCCAGTACCGCGTCCTCGTGGCCGAGCGTCCGCGGGATCCGGCGTGGCCGGTCCGGGCGGCGTACGTCCCACAGGCGGATCAGGCCGTCGTCGGTGCTGGCAACGGCGAGCAGGCGGCCGTCGGGGCTGAAGGCGACCGCGGTGAGCGGGTTGGTGAAGTCGGTGAGGACGGTGGGCGGCCGGTGCCACAGCAGGACGCCGCCGTCGGCGCCGGCGCTGGCGAGGGTGCGGCCGTCGGGGCTGAAGGCCACCTCCCACACGGCTTCGGTGTGCCCGGTCAGCGGCTCCCCGAGCTGCAGTGGGTAGGCGGGGTTGGCCACGTTCCACAGCAGGGGCCGGTCGTCCTCGCCCGCGGTCGCCAGGGTCTCGCCGTCGGAGCTGAACGCCACCGACATGACGGGCGCGGTGTGCCCCGTGAGCGGTTCGCCCAGCGGCTGCACACGGCCCGGGTCGGACGCGTCCCACAGGCGTACGGTCTCGTCGAAGCCGGCCGAGGCCAGCGTGCGGCCGTCCGGGGAGAAGGCCAGCGTCCAGACGGAGGCGGAGTGTTCCCGCAGCGGCTTGCCGAGCGGTGCGATCTCAGGTCCGTCCTCGTTCCCCGCGTCCTCGTCGAACCGCCACATCCGTACGGTCCCGTCGTAGCCGCCGGTGGCCAGGGTCTCCCCGTCCGGGGCGAACGCGACCGCGCGGACGCTGCGCGCCTCGGACGCGTCTGCGTCGGCGGGCTCGCCGATCGGCGCGGGGCGAGCCGCGTCGGTCACGTCCCACAGCCGTACGGCGCCGTCGTCACCGGCGGTGGCGAGCGTCCTGCCGTCCGGGGCGAACGTGGCGGAGACGACGCTCTGCTCGTCGTGGCTCACGAGCGGCCGGCTGAGAGCGCGGGGCCGTGACCGGTCGCGCACATCCCACAACTGGATGCCGCCACCTCTCCCGGTGGCCGCCAGCAGGTCGCCGTCCGGCGGGGAGAAGGCGACCGCGCTGACGCCTCCCGTGCGCAGGCGCAACGGTTCGCCCAGCGGCTTGCCCGCGTCCGTGTCCCACAGCCGGACCAGGCCGTCATGGCCGCCACTGGCGAGCATGTGGCCGTCGGGCGCGTAGGCCACGGAGCCGGCGACACCGTCGTGGCCGGGCAGCCGGGTGGCCAGCACCCGGCCCGCGTCCGAGGCCAGCCGGGTCCGCAGGTCCGGCGTGGAGCGCATCCGGTACGCGGCCACGTCGAGCCGGGCGGCGACCCCGGCCTGGGCGTCGCGGACCCGGTCGGCCTCGGCGGTGAGCCGGCCGAAGACGGCGTCGTCCCGTTCGGCCTGCGCGGTGGCGCGGGCCTGGAGGGCGACGACCGCGGTGCCGGTGGCGAGCAGGGTGAGCGCGGCGAGGACGGCCACGACCGTACGGCGCAGGAGCGCGGCGCGGTGCCGGCGCCGGAGCGAGGCGGTGAGGAACTGCCGCTCCAACGGGGTGAGTTCCTCGCTGCCGCCGCCCTCGGGTGCGGTGTCGCGGGGGAAGGCGTCGCGTGCCGCGGACAGCCGGGACCCGGCGTAGAGTGCGGCGTTCTCCTGCCCGAGCGCCTGCCAGGTGCGGGCCGACTCGGAGAGCGAGCGGTGCACACGCAGCCGGTCGCGTTCGGCGTCGATCCACGCGCGCAGGCGCGGCCAGGCGGTGATGAGGGCCTCGTGGGCGAGGTCGACGGTGCCGTCGTCGAAGGTGATGAGACGGGCCCGGACCAGCCGTTCCAGTACCACCCGGGTGTCGGCGGGGTTGCCGAAGGCGAGCTCGGCATGGTCGGTGGGGCGGCGGGTGTCCGGTGCGCCCGCGCCGACCTCCCGGCCGCGCTCGATAAGCGGGGAACCCCAGCCGGGGGCAACGAGGCGGAGCAGGATCCGGCGGGCCAACTCGGCTTGCGATGCGGTGAGTTCGTCGTACACCTGCTCGGCCGTGCGGACGACGGCGCCGCGCAGTTCGCCTGCCGCCTCGTACGCGCTCTCGGTCAGGACGCGGCCGCTGCGGTGACGCCAGGTCTCCAGCAGGGCGTGCGACATCATCGGCAGTCCGCCGGGGGCGCCCTCGACCTCGTCCAGGAGCCGGTCGGTCAGGGCGCGTTCGACGATCAGGCCGGCCGCGGCGGCCGGGCGGACGATGGCCTCCCGCAGCTCGGTCCGGCTCATCGGCCCGGCGAGCAGCGTGGCGTCCTGCAACGCGGCGGTGAGGCCGGGGTGTTCGGCGCACCGGCCGAGGAAGTCGGCCCGCACCGCGATGACGACCCGCAGCCGGCTGTCGGCGTCGGTGGCGGCGACGAGGCGGTCGATGAAGGCGTCCCGGTCGGCCGGGTCGGCGCCGAGGGTGTACAGCTCCTCGAACTGGTCGACGATCAGCCAGGTGTCGGGATCGGTGTCCGGCACGGGCGCGAGCCGCTCGGCGTGAGTACGCAGCGGGTCCGCGCCGGGCGTGAGGATGCGTACGGCCGCGGGAGGTGCGTCGCTGGGGTCGCCGTCCGCGCCGCCGCTCGGGGTGCGCAGCCGAGGGATCAACCCGGCGCGCAGCAGCGAGGACTTGCCGCTGCCGGAGGGGCCGAAGACCGCCGTGAAGCGGTGTTTGCGGTTCAGCTCGATGAGCCGCTCCACGAGCTGGTCACGGCCGAAGAACAGATCGGCGTCGCCCGGTTCGAACCTGGTCAGGCCACGGTACGGCGGCCGGGAGCTGTCGTCGGCCGCGGCGGCCTCGGCGGCCAGCTCGTCCGACACCTCGCGCCAGCGCCGCTCCCACTCGACCACGTCGCCGCCGCACGCCTTGACGTAGGCGAGCGTCACCGCGCGGGAGGGCAGCTGCTTCCCGGCGGCCGCCTGCGACAGGGTGGTCACCCCGTACCGCGCCCGCTCGGCCATCGCCCGGTAGGTGGGCTTCCCCGCGGACTCGCGCAGGGCGCGCAGTTCGGCGGCGAAGCGCGGTACCGGTCCGGCCTGCGGATCAAGCTCGCCCTCGGTGCGCCCCGGCCCCGGCTGTCCCGACACGTGGCCCGCCCTCCCCTTCGGTCACCCTCGGTCGACTTTCCGACGTATCGCCGGTCGGGGCACGGGCGTTCACCCGATCCTCACGCTTCCTCCAGGCAACGCGGTTCGGTGAGTCGAGGTTTACGCCGCCCTGCGCCGCGGCTCGTACACCGAGGAGACGGGCCGCAGGCTGATGTCCGTACTCTCCGAGCAGGCGCAGCAGGCCGGTTGGGCGGCGTTCGACGGCGGCCGGCATGCCGAGGCGTGCGGCCTGTACGAAGCCAGCCAGAAGGCCGCGGTCGATGGCGGCTGTGCCGCGCTCGCCGGGAACGCGCTCGCCTTCCTGGCGTACCAGGGACTGTGTGGGGACCAGCAGGCCCGGCAGAACGCCGTACAGACCGCTGCCCGATCGTGCGCCATGGCCGGCCGCGACGCGGCACCTGGGGTGCGGGCCCTGTTGTACGAGCGGCTCGCGTGGGCGCACGCGGTGGCGGGCCACACCGACGAGACGGAGCGTGCCCTGGACGCCGCTCGCAACGCGCTCGCCGAGGTCGACGGCGCGCCCCAACCCGACTGGGCGGCGTGGGTCGACGAGACTGAGCTGCAGATCATGTACGGCCGTTGCTGGACGGAGCTCCGCCGCCCGCTGCGGGCGGTGCCCGTCCTTGAAGCAGCGCTCGCCCGGTACGACGACTCACACGCGCGGGACAAGGCGCTGTATCTGTCGTGGCTCGCCGACTCCTACCTGACCGCCGGGGAGATCGAGCAGGCGGCCACGGTCACGGGCCGCGCGCTCGACCTATCCTCCGGGGTCGCGTCCGTACGCCCGCGCGAGCGGCTGGCGCCGGTACTGCGACGGCTCGGTAAGCACCAGGCGCTGCCCGTGGTCGCCGACGTCCTGGACATGGCCCGCAGTTGAGCTACTCGGCAGGGCTGGTGTTCGCGGCGATCCAGTCGAGGCACCCCTGCGCCCCGGTCTCGATCGCCACGGCGGCGACTATGTCTCCTGCCTGGGTGATGGCGTGGGGCTCGGGGTAGGGCCGGCCGACTCCGTGACGGAGGCTCTCGCCACGGTCGGCTCATCGGTGTCATTGGATGAGCAGCTGGCGGTGAGGCCGGCGAGTAGCAGGCAGGCGGCGATGGCGGTGCGGGTGCGCATAGTCCCCGGACGTCCGTTCTGGGGCGGGCATGAGATGCGGTTGCTGGCTGTGACCTGCGGCTTCATGCAGGGATGTCACCCGTCTGGCACGCGAGGTGGGGACGTATGGCACCACGATGCACTCCGGGGGCGCATCCGAACACGGACCCGGGCCCGCCACTCGCATGAGCAACGAGGCCGGGGCTGACGGCGAGAGCACCACGCTGCGCTGTCTGGATCAACGGGCGGAAGCGTATGGCCTACTTCCCGATGCTGATCTTGTCGTTGTCGAGGAGCGCGGTGTGCGTCGCAGCCGTGATGATCAGAAGAACCATGAGGAACCCGGGCACTGGGCTGGTGGAATCGGGGTTGGGACTGATCGCGAAGGCGATGGAGAAAACGGCGATCTCCCCGACGACGTAGGCAATAGCCAGCCATGGCTTCACAACGCCCTTGACGGCGGCGACAACGAACGGGACTGCGGCCGCGAGACCGACGGTCACGATCGGAACCAGTACCCAGATCACCTTGGCGACCGTGGAGTTGAACATGCGCGGCCGGGCTGGTGTCAAGGGCTGATTGAAGTAGGGGTTGCTGGTCATACGCGGCTCCCGTGGTGTCGATGGCGTGTGGGCAGTGTGCTGGTGTTACGAGCGTTTGTCAGGGTTTTCCCGGAGGAATGCCACCCGAGAGTGACAAACGAGGACATGAGCCCGCCCCCCGCGGCCGTGCCGTCGACGTACGAGGACGCGACGATGAGCGGGGCGTAGCCCTCGCCGGCACCCAGCAGCTGCCGCGGTCGGAGTGGCTGAACATGGTCGCGGGGATGCCTGACTTGTAGGCGCCGGTACCGAGGACCATGTCGCTGACCGTGTGCCCCACCGCCTTCAGGCAGAAGCGCAGGAGGCGTTCGCGCTGATGCCCGGCGGCAGGGACTCACGTCGGGCCGCTGTGTGGCGTACATGCCAAGGGCGGGCCGCGCTTGGCGGTGTCCGCGCCTCCCGGTTGTTCGGTGCCGGGGACCGGCCTGCCGAACAACCCCGCACGGCGGTCGACTGATCGTGGGACGTGGCCAGGACGGTCATGGCGCGGTCCGAGCCCCGCAAGGGGGGAGGGCTCGGCCCGCCGCTCCCTTCACCCGTACTCGACACGCTGAAGGGGAGTCATGCACCGACGACTTCGCGCCCGGCACCTCGCCGTGGGGCTCGGCGCGGCGGCCCTCGGGCTGACGCTCACGGCGGCCACGGTGAGTGCCGCGCCCGGCCGTACGACGACCACCGCGGCCGACCCCGCGGTGACCGCCGCCGAGCGGTACGGCTGGGGCGACCCGCTGCCCCAGGGGTCGGACGAGTTCGACTACGGCTCCGAGGGCGAGCCCGCCGTACCGGACCGCGACCGCTGGCGCCTGGCGGGCGGCGGCCCCGACGAGTGCTGGCCCGGCCACAGCGACAACGGCCGCCGCTGCGACGTCAACACCCGTGTCGTCGGCGGCATCCTGCGCATGACCGGGGAGGCGGACGGCGACACCGGCTGGCTCGCCTCGTCGTACGGCCGGAAGTACGGCCGGTGGGAGGCCCGCGTCCGCTCCAGGGCCACCGCCCCCGACAACGGGCGTCAGTACCACCCGCTGCTGGTCCTGTGGCCGGACTCGAACCGGCACCCCGAGGACGGCGAGTACGACTACCTGGAGAACGGCGCCCCGGGCGAGCAGTGCGCCGAGGCCTTCCTGCACTACCCGCACCCCGAAGGCGTGCCCGTGCAGCAGGAGTTCGCGCAGAAGTGCGGCGTGGACCTGACGCAGTGGCACAACGTCGCCGTCGAGTGGACCGCGGACCACGTGCGCGGCTATCTCGACGGCGAGGAGTGGTTCCGCTTCGCCGACGGGGCGGACGACGACCGCGACTGCATGCAGTGCGCCCCGTCGATGCACCAGACCATCCAGCTCGACAACTTCCACGGTGACGACCTGCAGAGCGCGGTCTACGAAGTGGACTGGGCCCGGGTCTACGACCTGCCGGACGACGAAAGCGTGAGGTGAACGCGATGCAGAGCTCTTCCTACCAGCCCGAGCAGGCCGGCCCGGCTTCTCCCCGAGGGGTGCGCATGCCCGGGGCCGTCATCTTCGTCCTGGTGGTCGTCGCCGTGCACGCACTCGGTACGGCGTTCGGCGGCTGGGCGGTCCTCGAGGAGAACCGGAACAAACAGGAGCACGGGCAGGACCTGCTCATGCCGATGGGCATGGCCTGGTTGCTGGCGCTGTTCTGCTGGGGGCTGGCGGCGCTCCTGGTCGGCTGCGTAGTGCTGGCCCGCAAGCGCCGCAGCTGGGTCCGTGTGGTGCTGATCGTGTGCCTGTCGCTCGTGGCGGTCTCGACGGCCTTCGCCTTCCTGGGCTCGTTGACCTCCGGGGCGCCCAACCTCGCGACGTTCGTGGTCGCCGGCATCGACGTGGCGGCCCTGTGGATGGTGAGCGGCGCGACGGGCCGCGGCTACTTCTCCGTACGCGACCAGGCGCCCACGTGGCACCAGGGGTGACGGCCCGTGGACTCCCCGGCATACGCCCACGGCCCCTTCGTGCCGCCCGACGAGCCCCCGCAGCCTCCCCCGCCGGCCGGGCCGGACCGCCCGGGCGACCCGGTGGCCGCGGCGCTCGGCAACGCCTCGCTGCTCGGCGCCCCGGCGTACCGCAAGGGGTCCAACCGCGCGCTGCTCCTCGGCGACACCGAGTACACCGGGCGGCTGCCCGGCGGCTGGCGCACCGACGACCCGGCCAAGGCCGCGCTCGTGGTCTGCGCGGACACGGCGGAGAACGGTCCGCCGTCGAGACCTGCCACTACGAGAACGACAAGTCCGAGTACCTCCCCTACGAGGTGACCTTCCCCTAGGTCGAGGTCCCGCTGAAGGTGTACGAACTGCGCACCGGAAAGCGCGTCGACCCGCGCTCGGTGCAGATCGGCGGCACGAGCTGCCCGCGGACCCTGTACTACGAGTACTACGGCAGCTACGACTACGGGCCGGGCGACGAGTTCGTCTCCACGTCCAAGACCGGTGTGCGGGACGCCTTCCGGCCGGTCGTCGAGCGGTGACCTTCGGGCATGTCCGCCGGTCCAGGAACTCCCGGGGGCCGGCGGACGTTTGCAGGAGGACACACGGAACACATGCAACACACGCAGTCGACCTGAACGACATGGGCTGAAGCCGAGGTGGCACGGATGGCGATGTGGGATCGGATCAAGGACCAGGCCAAGGGTCTGCAGCAGCAGGCACAGGCCGGGCGGAGCTCCGGCGGGCACGGGCGGCCGGGTTCCGGGTCCTCGGGAGGATCCAAGGCCCAGCTGGTGAGCGCGCTCAAGACCCAGCTCACCTCGCTCAAGACGGAGCTGAAGAGCGGCGCCTACCGGGACGCCAGCATGGCCATGTGTGCCCTGGTCGCCGCCGCCGACGGCAATGTCGACCCGGCCGAGCGCCAGCACGTGGAGTCGCTGATCCTGAACAACGACGTCCTGCAGAACTTCCCGTCCGAGCAGCTGCGGCAGCGCTTCAACAAGCATGTCGACCAGCTGTCCTTCAACTTCCAGCAGGGCAAGGCCGAGGCCCTGCAGGAGATCGCCAAGGCCGCGAAGAAGCCGACGGAGGCCCGGGCGGTCGTCCAGACCGGCTTCGTCGTGGCGGGCGCGGACGGCTACATCGCACCGGCGGAGGAGCAGGTCCTGCGCGAGGCTTGCTCGACGCTCGGGTTGTCCCCGCAGGAATTCGGCCTCTGACGCCACCACTGTTCACTCGCTTGCCCCGCTGCTTCAGGCTCCGCAGGTGCTACCCGTGGTGCGGAGGATGAGGCGGCGGGGGCGGCATGGTCGTCAGGTCGGGGGCCGGCTCCGGCCAGACCAGCAGGAGTGGGCAGGGGGCGTGGTCCACGACGAAGCGGCTTGCGTGGCCGAGGCTGTGGGGGCCGAGGGTGGCGCGGTCGCCGTCGCGGGCCAGGATGAGCAGTTCGGCGCCCTCCGTCGCGGCGACGACCTCGCGCTCGGCGCGGCCGGAGCGCTCGACTCGGGTGCAAGGGCGGTCGAGACGCTCGGCGGCCGCCCGCAGGAGGATCTCGGCGGAGGCGGCGGCGAGGTGCTCGACGCGGGTTCCGGGGTCGCGCTCGGGGTGGCCCCGGCCGAGCAGCCCGGCGAACGCGCCGTGCGCGGCGTCCGCGACCTCGTGCCCGGTGACGTGCAGCAGGACGACCTCGGCATCCTCGGGCGCGTGCCGGCGTGCGGCGTCGACGCAGGCGGGCCAGGTGCCCTCGACGATCCAGACGACCACCGCCATGGGATCAGCCTCCTCCGATCACGGCCAGTGAGGCCCACAGTGCCAGCACCGCGGCGAGGAGGCTCGCCGGTACGGCGTACAGACCGAGCCGGGTGAACTCCCCCAGCTCGACCTCCGCGTCATGCGCGTGGACGATACGCCGCCACAGCAGAGTGGCAAGCGAGCCGGCGTAGGTGAGGTTGGGGCCGATGTTCACCCCGAGCAGCACCGCGAGGACCGCGCCGGGGCCGGAGTCGGCGGCCAGCGGCAGCAGGACCAGCACCGCGGGCAGGTTGTTGATGACGTTGGCCAGTACGGCGGCCAGCGCCGCGATCCCGAGCAGGGCCGCAAGCCCGGTGCCGTCGGGGATGAGATGCCCGAGGGCCGTGTCGAGTCCGTTGTCGACGACCGCGCGGACCACGATCCCGAGCGCCAGCACAAAGGCCAGGAACGGCACCGAGACGGACCGCAGCAGCGCCTTGGGGGATGTGCTGCGCCGCAGCAGGGCCCGCACGGCGAGGACGACCGCGCCGGCGAGGGCCGCCCAGGCCGGATCGATGCCGACGGCCGACGTCAGCACGAACCCGGCCAGCGTGCACCCCACGGTCACCAGGGCGAACAGCGGCAGTTCGGGGGCGTCGGCGGTGTGCGGGGCCTGCGCCCCGGCGTCCAGGTCGGTGGCGAAGAAGCGCCGGAAGACGACGTACTCCACGGCGATCGCGGCCACCCACGGCAGCGCCATCAGCGCGGCGAACCGGGTGAAGCTGAGCCCGCTGGCGGCGAACGCCAGCAGGTTGGTCAGGTTGGACACCGGCAGGAGCAGGGAGGCCGTGTTGGAGAGGTGCGTACAGGCGTAGACGTGCGGCTTGGGGCGGGCCCCGAGCCGGGCCGCCGTCGCGAAAACCACCGGCGTGAGCAGCACCACCGTGGCGTCCAGGCTCAGTACGGCCGTGATCGCCGACGCGGCCAGGAACACCTGCGTCAGCAGGCGGCGCGGGCGGCCGGCGGCCGTGCGCGCCATCCATGCCCCGCAGGCCTGGAACAGCCCCTCGTCGTCGCAGAGTTGGGCAAGGACCAGAACGGCCGCGAGGAAGCCGATCACCGGCCCGAGCCGTTCGGCCTCGTCCAGCGCGTGGCCCGGGGAGACCGCTCCGGTCGCCACCACCAGCGCCGCGGCCGGTACGGCGACCACGGCCTCCGGCCAGTTGAAGGGACGGACGACGGCACAGACCAGCACGAGCACGAGCATGGCCACGGACAGCGTCTCGGCGAGCGGGGTGTTCAGGTTCGGTCCTTCCGTGCAGCGACGGCCGGGCCGCCGGTTGATCACGCCGCACGGTACTCCGTGAAGGTAAGCCGGACCTGACGTCGACTCCCGACGCCCCGGCGGGCCCGCGCCGGCGGGCCGTCAGGCGTCGCCCTGTGACTCCTCGTCCGGCCGGAAGGTGACCGCGCGGCCCGAGAAGCGGGCGCTGAGGCCGTCGGACGTGGGGGTGACCGAGCGCAGGTGCAGCCCTGCGGGGATGTTCCGCAGTTGGATCGGCCGCTCGAAGACCTTGTCGAGGACGGCGCTTCCGACGGCCGGCAACGCCCCGCCCGAGACGGTGAAGTCATCGAAGGCGATGCGGTTTCCGGAGTCCGCCGAGACGGTCGTCGTCACGGTGACCTCCTCGCCGAGGGGCAGGAGGACGACCGCGCTCACCCGGCCCGGACTGCGGCCCTGGGAGATCTCCAGCCCGAGGGCGTTCGAGACGTCCGCGTACGACAGGAAGGCGGTCGCCTCCGCGCTGCGGGCCCGTGCCTCGCTGTCGTCGTCGGACTTCGTCAAACCGTCGAGCCAGAGGGAGAGTTCGCTCACCGGCAGCGGGCGCTTGTTTCCGCGGGCCGGTACGTCGTGAGCGGTGATGTCGACGTGGTCCAGGGTGCCGGACGCCGCCTGCGTCACGACGGGGAAACCGCGGACGTGCACATCAGGCTCGACGGGTGTGTCCATGCCCTCCTGGAAGGCCTCCGCCGTACGTGACTCGATGCGCGCCGCCACGAACCGGTCGGCGGCGACGGGGAGGAGGGTCAGCGTGACCAGGGTGGCGACGGCGACGGCGGTGACTCGTCGTAGGCGGGGGCGGGTGCGGTGGGGCTCGTTCGGATCCATCGGCCCGTGCGGGGTGTACGGCTCGTAGGGCTCGTACGCCGACTCGCAGGCGTGGTCGGGGCCGTAGTCGTAGTCGTGTCCGTGCTGTTGGGACCGGCGCATGCGCGGTGGCCTCCTCAGTGGGGTCGGTGGGGCGGACGGATCCGGTCGGTGGTGTGCAGCCGCCGGACCGTGACGGCGGCTGTGTCGCTGTCGACTCCGGCGGCGATCAGCGCGGCGGTGGCGGCGCCCGTGCCGTCGTCGGCCCAGATCCCGGAGTTGACGGTGCCGAGCAGGGCGAGCAGGTGGGCCTCGATGGCGCCGCTGAGCGGGCCGGGCGGTACGGCGCCGTGGAAGACGCCCTGGCGCTGCCCCTCGGCGAGGATGCAGGCGACCCGCTCGCGGGCCGGGGCGAGGAGGTCGCTCACCTGCTCGCTGCCCAGGTCCTGGCGGGCGAGGCCCATCAGCGTGCGGTAGCAGTCGCCGACCGGCCACAGGGTGAGGACGAAGTGGGCGAGGTCACTCGCGGGGCCGGGGTCGGGTGCGCCCGGGCCCGTCCCGCTCGTATCGGTCCCGCTCGTATCGGTCCCGCTCGTATCGGCGACGGCAAGGCGTATCGCCTCCGCCGCCTCCCCCGCGAGCCCCTCCACCAGTGCCGCCCGGCCGGTGAAGTGCGTGTAGACGGTGCGCCGTGCCACCCCTGCGGCTTCGGCGATGTCGCCGAGGCTGCACTCGGGGTTGCGGCCCAGTTCCCGCAGGGCCGCGTCCAGGATGCGGGCGCGCGTGGCACGCGTCCTACGGCGGCGGCGTACGGGATGCGGGGCTGTCGGGCTGGTCACGTCGGCACCTCGGTGCGGAGGGAGGGGTCGGTGGGCTCACCGCGATATTTGCACATCGACGGGCAAGAAACTAGTCTGCTCACTGATGTGCAAATAACTCACCTCCCCTGGGAGCCCCCGTGCCCTTCCTTGCCACCACACCCGTCGAGAAGATGACCGGGCCGTACACACGGCGCTGGTGGGCACTGCTCGTGCTCTGCCTGAGCCTGCTGATCGTCGTCATGGCCAACACGTCACTGATCGTGGCCGCGCCCGACATGACCCGGGATCTGGACCTCACCAGCAGCGACCTGCAGTGGGTCATCGACGGCTACACCGTTCCGTATGCGGCGCTGATGCTCGTCCTGGGCGCGATCGGCGACAAGTACAGCCGCCGCGGCGCCCTGATCGTGGGCCTGCTGATCTTCGCGGGCGGATCCGTGATGGGCAGCCTGGTCGACGAGACCGCGCTCGTCATCACCGCCCGCGCAGTCATGGGCGTCGGTGCCGCCGTCGTGATGCCGGCCACCCTGTCGCTGCTGGTCGCGATCTTCCCTCGCGGTGAGCGCGCCAAGGCCATCACGGGCTGGACCGCCACCTCGGGCCTCGCCATCGCCGTGGGCCCGCTGGTCGCCGGCTGGCTTCTGGAGGACCACGCCTGGGGATCGACCTTCCTGATCAACGTGCCCATCGCGATCGTCGCCGCCGTCGGCGCGCTGGCGCTCGTACCGCCGTCGAAGGCGGCGGGCATGGGCCGGATCGACTACGTCGGCGGGCTGCTGTCCATCGTCTCCGTGGGCTCCCTCGTCTACGCGGCCATCGAGGGCCCGCACTTCGGCTGGGGCACCGGCCCGATCGCCGCGGCCGTGGCCGCCGGTGTCGGACTGCTGGCCTTCGTCGCCTGGGAGCTGCGCCACCCGCACCCGATGCTGGACGTGCGCAAGTTCGCCCAGCGGCCGTTCAGTGGCTCGATGCTCGCGGTGCTGTTCTTCTTCTTCGGCACCTTCGGCTCGCTCTACTACGCCACCCAGTACCTCCAGTTCGTCCTCGGCTACGGCGCGCTGGAGACCGGCGTACGGCTGCTGCCGCTGGCCGGTGCCGTCTTCGTCGGCGCCGCGGTGACCGGGCGGCTGACGCCCAAGCTCGGCGTGAAGGCCATGGTCGTCGCCGGCATGGTGATCGGCACGGCGGGCGTCTTCCTGCTCACGCGGATCGAGTCGGGCTCGACGTACACCGACTTCCTGGCCTCGCTGATCATGCTGGGCTTCGCGATCGGCCTGAGTGTGTCCCCGGCCACCGACACGATCATGGGCTCCTTCCCCGAGTCCGAGCTGGGCGTCGGCGGCGGTGCGAACGACACTTCGCTCGAGCTGGGCGGTGCCCTGGGCATCGCGATCCTCGGCTCGCTCCTGGGAACGGCCTACCGCGACAAGCTCTCGGACTTGATCGGCGGCCAACTGCCGCACTCCGCGCTGGAGACGGCCAAGGACTCGGTGGGCGGCGGTCTCGCGGTGGCCCAGGAGGTGGCGAAGAACCCGGCCGGCGGCGCCCAGCAGGCCCAGGCCCTCGTCGACGCCGTCCACGAGGCCTTCGCCCACGGCGTCGCCCAGACCAGCCTGATCGGCGGGATCATCATGGCCGCCGGCACGCTGATCGTCCTCGCCGTCCTCCCCGGCCACCGCAAGGCGGGCAAGCACCGCTCGGAGGACCCGCAGGAGAAGCCGGAGTCCCAGGAGACACAGGAGGCTCACACGGGCGGCGTCGCCTGAGGCGCAGCCACCCCTGAACGGGCCGTGCCTTGAGCGGCACACGGCCCCGGACGGTGCCGGGAGGGGACGCCCGGCACCGTCCTTCCCCTGTCGGGAGAGGCTCTCGGGCTACGCCCGGACGACCGGCACGCTCCGCTCCACGGCGTAGGCGTGGACAGCCGTGAGAACCGTGTGCTGCTCGGCCACGACACCGGCGACCGACGGAGATTTCAGCATCGCGTCCATGGCGGTACGCTCTGCGCACCGACGACCACGCAGCCCTGGTAGCGGCGGAAGACCGGGGTGTCGTGTGCGACGCCGGGTGTCGGGTGCACCAGCCCCGACCAGGGCAGGAAGGTGTACGCCCGCAGATCGCGCGCACCGGCCTCCTGCAACGCGGGACCGACACGGTCGTGGACGAAGTTCCGGAACGCCCGGCCGCGCACTCCCCGTCTCCGGCGCAGCAGCAGCACCGTGCGGTGGCCCACGTCGTCCTGATGCCCCTGCGTCCACCAGCGCCCTGCGCCCGGCCCCGTGACGTGACCGAGAAACTCGTTCGAAGACGTTCTGCTCGTCGAGGTGGACCTCCCGCATGCGCGCCGGCATGACGAGCGCCGCGGCCGTGCTCACGAACCGGACTTCGGCGAGGCCGTCGCAGCGCCAGTCCGGCGGGACGAGGGTGCCCACCGTCGGGGAGTCCGGCCGGTAGCCGTGATCGGTGGGCGAGAAGAGACGCTGCACGTACTCGGCATGTTCGGCGGCCGTTCGACGATCCGCGCGTGCGGACCCGCCCAGTGCCGCACGGCGGCTTCCCTCGACAGGTCGGTGCGGAGCCACACGGGGGCCACGAAGGAGGTGGTGCGGGCAGGTCGGCTCATGGTGTCTCCGGTGCGGACGGGGCGGGCATGCGTCGGCCCGGGAGCGGGCTGTTTGCCCATCATCGGGTAATTAAGCTGCCCGTCAAGTACTCAGCCCGTCGGAAGCGGGATCGGAAGCGGGGTACGACGGCTCAGTCGTCGGCCGCGTCCGGCACCGCGGCCACCGTCGGGGCGACCGCCTCCGTCACCGCTCGCGCCCGTTCCTCCGGGACGCCGGCCGCGATGAGGGTGACGATGGCGACCCGGGTGCCGTCGTCCTCCAGCACCCCGGTGTTGACCGACTCCAGCAGCGCGACCGTCATCGCCTCCAGCCCGGCGCTGAGCGCGGGGGCCGGCAGGTGGGTGTGGAAGACGCCGTCGCGCTGACCCCGCTCCAGGATGGCCGTGGCCGTCGCGCGGGCCGGTGCCAGCACCTCGGCCACCCGTTCCGCACCGAGGTCGCGTTGGGCCAGCGCCAGCAGCAGGCGGTAGCGGTCGCCCACGGGCCACATCGAGAAGGCGAGCCGGGCGAGCGACTGCTCGGCGGGCTCCCCCTCGGCTGCCTGCACACCGGAGGCCAGCGCACTGCGCAGGCTCTCGGAGGCCTCCTCGGCGAGGGCCTCCAACAGCGCCTCGCGCCCGGGGAAGTGGCCGAAGAGAGTGCGCCGTACGACACCTGCGGCGCGTGCGAGCTCCTCCAGCGTGACGTCCGGGTTCCGGCCGAACTCCCGGCGGGCCGTGGCCAGGATGCGTGCCCGATTGGCCCGCGCGTTGCGGCGCAGGGGCTCGCGGGCGACGGGCTTGGTCACGGAAACCTCGATGGATCAGCGCGGAGCAAGTGGGACACCGTGCGGACACGGACGTGGAGCACCGGCATTCTCGCACGGAGGGTGCCGGCCGCTCATGGGGTCGTCCGCTCCCCGGCACCGTACGGCTGCAGGGGCAGGGCGGTCGCGACCTCGAAGCCGCCCTCGGGGCGCGGGCCCGCGCACAGTTCGCCGCCGATGGAGTGGGCCCGCTCGCGCATGCCCATGACGCCGAAGCCGTGGAGCGCCCCGGTGCCGGGAGCGGGGCCGGCACCGGCTGCGGCGGGGCCGTCGTTGACGACCGTGATCAGCAGACGGGAGTCGGAGTAGCCGATCCGTACGGTCGCGGCCTCCGCGGTGGCGTGCTTGGTGACGTTGGTGAGTGCCTCCTGCACGATCCGGAACGCGGTCAGGTCCACACCGGGGGACAGCGGCTGCGGCTCCCCCTCCGTGGTCACCGTGACGGTGACCCCGGCCGACGCGCACGCCGAGACCAGCTCCGGCAGCCGGGCGAGCCCGGGGGACGGTTCCAGGGGGGCGGCGTCCGGGTCGCCGTTCTGCCGCAGCAGCCCCAGTGTGGCCTTCAGTTCGCGTAGTGCGGAGGACGTCGTCCCGGTCAGGTCGGTGAGGATCTTCTGCGACTGCTGGGGGCTGCTGAGCACCAGGTGCGCAGCCGTGCCGGCCTGGGCGTTGGCCAGGGCCAGGTGGTGGGCGACGACGTCGTGCAGCTCGCGGGCGATCCGCATCCGCTCCTCGGTGACCCGCAGCCGGGCCTCCTCCTCCCTGGTGCGCTCGGCGTGCTCGGCACGGGCCTGCACGGCTTGGAGGTAGGCGCGCCGCAGCCGCGTCATGTTGCCGGCGGCGAGGGGCAGCAGCAGCCAGAAGAACGGGCCGATCGTCCTGAGCAGCAGCGAGAGGTGGTCCATGCTGTCGGAGATCGCCGCGGCGACGGTCACGGCCACCATGGTCGCCACACCGTAGGCGCGGGTCGTCGGGCGGTCGGTCAGGGTGGCCAGCCAGTAGAGCGCCGCCATGACGGGGGCCAGCAGCAGCGGGGTGAGCAGATACCCCAGCGCGATCACGGTCACCGTGCAGGCGGCGGACACGACGACGGCGACGCGCGGATGCCTGCGGTGCTTCAGCAGGGCGAGGCAGGCCACCCCCATGAAGGCGGCGGCGGTCCTGTCCTGGTCCGGCGGGTCGGCACCGGGCAGGGTGAGCATGCTGCCGAGGGACGCGCAGCCCATCAGCGCCGCGACCAGCACCACGTCGACGACATGGGGGTGGCGGTCCGAGAACTCCTCGATGCGGTCCGCGTAGCGCCGCTCCGGGCTGGTGCTCATGATGCTCTCCGGTCGGTCGGCTGGGTCCATGGTGAACGTCTGCGGGTACGGACGGTACGAACGGCCGACGGGACCGCCCGTGTCCTTCGTCACGGGCGGTCCCGGGGGGGTGGGCAGGCAGATCAGGTGCGCGCCGCCGCCGGCTCGGCCGCCTCGCTCGGGGCGGGCTCCGTCACGGACCGCCCGCTGAGCGCCTCGCCCTCCACGTCGACGCGGGGCAGGATCCGATCCAGCCACTTCGGCAGCCACCAGGCCTTGTCGCCGAGCAGCGCGAGCACCGCGGGCACGATCGCCATCCGTACGACGAACGCGTCGAAGAGCACGGCGGAGGCGAGCCCGAACCCGATCATCTTGATCATGGAGTCGCTCTCCCCGACGAACCCGGCGAAGACCGCGATCATGATCAGGGCGGCGGCCACGACCACGCGGGCACTGTGCCGGAAGCCGGACGTGACCGCCTGGCCGGGCGATTCGCCGTGGACGTACGCCTCCCGCATCCGCGAGACGAGGAAGACCTCGTAGTCCATGGCGAGCCCGAAGACGATGCCCACCAGGAAGATCGGCATCAGGCTCATGATCGGCCCGGTCTGCTCCACGCCCAGCAGTTCGGCGCCGTGCCCCTGCTGGAAGACCACGACGACCGCGCCGAGGGAGGCCAGCACCGACAGCAGGAAGCCGAGGGCCGCCTTCAACGGCACGAGCAGCGACCGGAAGACCACCAGCAGCAGCAGGATCGCCAGCCCGACCACGACGATCAGATACGGGACGAGCGCGGCCTGCACCTTGTCGGCGATGTCGATGTTCATCGCGGTGGTGCCGGTGACCTCGAAGGTGGCGCCGGTTTCGGCCTCGACTCCGTCCCGCTCGCCCCGGATGGTGGTCACCAGGTCCTTGGTCTTCTCGTCGGTCGGCGCGGTGGACGGCACGACCGAGAAGACGGCGGTGTCCCCGGCCTCGTTGAAGCGGGCGGGGGAGACGGACACGATCCCCTTCGTGCCGCCGATCTCCTCGGAGATCGTGCTGACGGCGCCCTTCGGATCCGCGTCCCCCTTGGCGTCGACGACGACGGTCAGCGGCCCGTTGAAGCCCGGCCCGAAGGCCTCGGCGAGCGCGTCGTAGGCCCGCCGCTCGGTGGTGGAGGTCGACTTGGCCTCGTCACCGGGCATGCCCAGCTGCAGATCCGTCATCGGCACGGCGAGCGCCCCGAGTCCCACGACGCCGAGGAGCAGCACGGGCAGGGGCCGGCGCAGCACGAACCGCGCCCAACGGGTGCCGCCGTTGCCGTCGACGCCCTCCTCCATACGGCCGCTCCTGCGGGCCCGCCGCGACAGAACCGCGTTCGGCCAGAAGCCGAGGAACGCCGGGACCAGCGTCAGCGCGATCAGTACGCCGACGACGACCGCGCCCGCCGCGGCCAGGCCCATCTTGGTGAGCATCGGGATGCCGACCACCGCGAGCCCGGCGAGCGCGATCACGACGGTGAGCCCGGCGAAGACGACCGCGGAGCCGGCCGTGCCGACGGCCATCCCGACCGCCTCCTGCGGCGTACGGCCCTTGGCGCGCTCCTCCCGGTACCGCGAGACGACGAACAGGGCGTAGTCGATGCCGACGGCCAGGCCCAGCATCATGGCGAGGGTGCCGGTCGTGGTTGACAGGCCGAGCGCGCTCGACAGGGCGAGGATCGTGGCCATGCTGACGCCCACGCCGATGACGGCCGTCAGCAGCGGCAGCCCGGCGGCGGCGAGGGACCCGAACGTGACGAGCAGGACGACGGCGGCGATGGCGACGCCGATGACCTCGGCCGCCCCGCCCGGACCACCGCCGTCGTCCATGGCTGTCCCGCCGGCCTCGACGGTCAGCCCCGACTCCTGGGCCTGCGTGAGCGTCCGCTCCAGATGCGTCTTGCTGGCGTCGGTGAGGTCGCTCGCCCCGACCTTGTAGGTGACGGTCGAGTACGCCGTCGTGCCGTCCTTGCTGACGGCCTGCGTCCGGAACGGGTCGACGGCACTCGCGACCTGCGACCCGTCCCCGAGCTCGGCCACGGCCTCCTCGACGGCCTTCTTGTTCTGGGCGGCGGTCACCTTCTGCCCGCCCGGCGCGACGAAGACGACCCGCGCGGTGGCGCCGTCCGCCGTCGCCCCCGGGAAGCGCTCCTCCATCAGGTCGAACGCCTTCTGCGACTCGATGCCCGGCATCGAGAACTCCTCGTCGACGGCGCCCGGGGCCTTCAGGGCACCCAGTCCGACGGCGGCCAGGACGGCCGCCCAGACCAGGGCGACGTACCAGCGCCGCCGGAAGGCCAGACGGCCCACTCGATACAGGAAAGTAGCCACGGCAGGGGGTCTCCACATCTGGGACTCGAACGTGTGCCCAGGCTGTCCGGAGCGGGGGTGCCCTGTCGTCGTGCGGCTGCCGACAATCGGGGGTACTGAGAACGCAGTACGGCGCGGGGGTGGGTCAGCCGTGGGTACGACGGCCCACGCCCCCGGTCTCACCCCGGGGTCTCACGCCCGTGCCTCCGCCGGTGCCTCCCGCCCGGGTCTCACCGGCCCGCTCCCACCGACCCGATCTCGACCACGCGCGCCCACGCCGGCGGTGCGTCCGGTACGTACTCGGGATCGTCCTCGTCCCAGGAGCGGGCCGCCCGTTGCCGCGGGAACAGGCCCACCACGGTCCGGCACGGCGGCCGTGTGCTCGGCCAGGGCGTCTGACCGTCGGTCAGGGCCACGACGACATCGGGCCGGGGCTGCGCGCGCAGTGCCCTGGCGAAGCCCGCGCGCAGATCCGTTCCCCCGCCCCCGACCAGCGGAATGCCCTCGGCACGGCACACTCGATGCACGTCCCCGGCCGCCGCATCGCACGGCACCACGCTGACCAGGTCCCGTCGCCCGCCGACGGCCCTGGAGATCGCGGCGACCTCCAGCTGGGCGCTGCCCAGTTCGGCGTCGCTGACCGAGCCGGAGGTGTCGATGACGACACAGACGCGGGGCGGCCTGCGCCGCAGGCTCGGCAGGACGGCGCCGGGCACCGAGGCGGAGCGGCGCGACGGGCGGCCGTAGGTGTAGTCCTCGCCGGCACCGGGGCCACCGGCGGCCGACCGCACGGCTGCCCCCAGCAACTCCCGCCAGGGCTGCGGCGGATGGAACGCCTCCTCGGCCCACCGCTGCCACCCCTGCGAGGCGCTGCCCGGCCGCCCGGTGATGCCCTGCGCGACCCGTACCGGGCGGCAACCTTTCCGCCCCCGGCGACCACTGCACCACGCACTGCTTCTGCCGAACCGCGTACCCATCCGCGTCAGGACGTGAGGACTCACTCGTGGCATCTCCCTCCCACCGCCGCCGGTCCCCCCGCAAGTGGCGCGCGGCCCTGGTCCCAGCCGTGGTCGTGGCGGCCGTCGCGCTCGCCGCGTCCCTGCTCATGGCACTGCGCCCCGACGGGAACCCCACGGCAGCCGATGCCCCGACATCACCTGTCGCCGGCAGTCACTCCAAGGCCTCACCGGCGACACCGAGCCGTGCGCCGAAGACGACGCCGCCCCCGTCCGAGCCGTCCTCATCCCCACCACGCGCCACGACCACGGCACCGACGCGCCCATCCAACTCAGCCTCAGCCAGGGCGACCTCCCGACCGGCCTCCGCCGCGGCCCCACTGGCGGGACGCATCCGCCCCGGCGTCACCTACGACGGAATCGCCACCTTCTACGACACCGGAAACGGCGACGGCGCCTGCCTGTACGGCCCGACCGACGACGTCATGACCGCGGCGATGAACCACGCGGACTACGAGACATCCCGGGCGTGCGGGGCGTACGTACGTGTCAGGGTGTCCGGCGGCGCCTCCGTCACGGTCCGCGTCACCAACGAGTGCCCCCTGCCCTGCGCACCCGGCCAACTCGACCTCAGCGCACAGGCGTTCGCCAGGCTCGCGGCCCCCTCGGCCGGCCGCATCCCGATCACCTGGAGCCTGCTGAGTCCGGGGACGCCCGAGGCGCCCGAGGCGATCTCGATCCGCTACAAGACAGGCTCCAGCAGCCACTGGTGCGGCATCCAGGCGGTGGGCCACCGAAACCCACTGGCCCGCCTGGAGGTTCGCGACGGCGGAGGCTGGCGGCAGCTCCGGCGCACGGAGTACAACTACTTCCTCTCCGAGCAGGGCAGCGGCTGCGGGGGCGAGTTGAGACTCACGGACATATACGGGGAGAGGCTGACGCTCGACGCGCTCCCCGTACGCCCGGAAGTCCTGCAGCCGACCCGGGCCCAGTTCGCGTCGCACTGACGACACGTAGGCTCGCGCCATGGTGACTGCGACGGTTCGTGAGTGGAGCGACGAGGAAGGGTGGGGCGTGCTCGACTCGCCCGAGACTCCCGGTGGCTGCTTCGGCCACTTCTCCGACATCCGGGCCACGGGGTTGCGCACGCTGTCGCCCGGACAGCGGGTCGACCTCACGTGGGAAGCCCCTGGCTTCAAGCAGGACGGCTACGACTACCGCGCGGTGAGCATCGTGCCTCGGACCGCCTGACACCCGCTCTCCTACCGGCCCGGTGTCCCCGTCACGTTCACCGTGACACCGCCCGTGGTCGGATCCACCGACGCCCCCGCCCCGTCCGACGTCGGCGCCGATGAAGGAGCGGCCGGGGGCAGGAGCGAACTGCTGGGCGTGCGGGAGTCGGTGGCTCGGGCGCTCGGGGTGGGCTCGGACGTCGCGGACTCGGGTGGCACCGTCGGCGTCGGTGAGGTCGCGCGCGGCGGCGACGGGGACGGGGTGGGAGACGTCGTGCGGTCGGTCGCGGGCGGGGGTGCGAGCGGGGGCACCGGGGAGGGCGGGGCGTCGGAGCTTCCCGAGGTGAGCGGGAGGGCGACCAGGAGCGCCGCGGCGCAGGTCACGGCCGCCCCGATCGACGCACGGACGAGTCGGCGGCGCGATGCCCGGCGGCGGATGGACTCGTAGCTGCCGGGGGGCGGGGCGAGGTAGTCCGTGGCGGGGCGGAGGATCACCGCGAGCGGGTCGTCGGGGGACAACTCCGGACCGTCCGCGTCTTCGTCAAAGCGTGTGGTCAAGGCTTCTCCTCAGGTGGACGCGGAGCAGTTCCCGGGCCGCGTGGAGGTCGGCCTTGACGGTTCCTTCCTTTCGTCCGGTCAGCACGGACACCTCCCGGATCGGCATGTCAGCGTAGTAGTGGAGCAGGATCGGGACGCGGAGGCGTTCGGGGAGGGACTGGACCAGCAGGCGTACGGACGGGTCCTCCTGCTCGGTGTGGGGGTTGACCGCGGCTTCCGTCGTGGCCCGGCGCATCGCCCGCCGTTCGCGCTCCAGCCTGCGCCAGTGGTCCCGGACCAGGTTCGCCGCGGTGACGTAGAGGAACCCGCGCGGTTCCTCCACCCGGCTCCAGCGCGCCCAGAGCCGGGTGAAGGCCTCCGAGGCGATCTCGTGGGCCGTCTCGTCGTCGTCGACGAGACGGCGGCACCAGCCGGCCAGGCGCGGGTAGAGGGCGGCGAACAGTTCGGACGCTGCCTTGTCGCGGGACCGTTTCAACGCTCTCCATGGTCGTGAGGAACTTGCGCGGCACTGAGAGGGATGCCGGGCCGGCGGCGTACGTTCCGTCGGCCCGGCACCGGTTCCGTGCCGGTACTGCGGGAGCAGGGTGCGGTCAGGGGGACGTGGAGCTCAGCTCCGCGAAGACGATCACGTTGTCGCGGTACTCGTCGCCGGAGCGCGGGCCGCCGCACGTGATCAGCCGCAGCTCCGGGCGGTCCACGTCGCCGTAGACGTCGTCCGCCGGGAAGTCCGCCTTGGCGACCGTCCGTACGGAGCTCACGGCGAACTGCGCCGATGTGCCGTCCTTCCTGCGCGCCACGATCCGGTCACCCCGGCGCAGCCGCGCCAGGTCCCGGAACACGCCGGCCCCGTAGGAGCCCACCGTGACATGGCCGAGGATGACGGACGGGCCGACCTGGCCCGGCGTCGGCGAGTGCCGGTACCAGCCCGCCCGGTCGTCGGCCGTGATCGGCGGCACCTCCACGGTGCCGTCCTGCGCCAGGCCCAGCCGGATGACCGGGGTGTCGACGTCGATCGCAGGAATGCGGAGCCGGACCGGGGGTGAACTGCCCAGTGTGCGCATGGAGTTCGAGGACGCCGAGGAGGAGCCGCCCGCCTGCCCCTCCTTGGACGCGTCCGTGCCCCTCCTCCGGGAGCCCGCGGTGGCGCCCTGCTCCGTGCCCTGGCCGCCGCAGCCCACCAGCAGCGACGCCATCGCCGCCGTGGCGAACGCCCGCCTGGACAGCGGCATCATGCCCCCGTGGTCCGGCGACGCCGTACGACGAAGGCCGTCCCGCCCCCGGCGACGAGCACTGCGGCCGCGCCCCCGCCGATCATCCCGCCCTGTCCCCAGGCGGAGTCCGAAGAGGTCGGTGTCACGCCGGTGTCGGGCGCCCCGGACGGCCTGACGGAGACCTGGCCGCTGTCCCGGGTCGGCGCGGCCGACGGCTCGGCGGAGGACGGGGGACGGGTCGGTTCGGCGCTGGGGCTCGGGGCGTCCGTGGCGGGGGAGCCGGCGGACGTGCTCGGGGCCGGGGTCGGGGACGAGCTGTCGGCGAGCGCGGGGGCGGCGGTCGCGAACAGGGCCGCGCAGCCGAGTGCCATGGCGCTGAGGACGGTTCGGCGCATTGAGTCGCTCTCTTTCGTCGGCCCGGCCGGTACTGCCGTACCCGGCGGGCTGGGTGACGGGTCGAGCGAAGAGACGACGGGGCGGCGGGGCAGGTTGTAAAGAGATGGCAAAGCCGTCCGCCGCTACGATGTGGGCGTGACAGCCCGTGCACAGCAACACCGTGCGCCGCGGATCCCGTTGCCGGGGCCGTGGCGCATGATCCTGCTGCTCGGGCTCCTCGCCGGGCTGTTCGGGATGCACGCGCTCGGCCCCGCCGACGCCGTCTCGGCCTCTTCGCACCACGGGCACGGCGCTCCCCTCATGAGCGCCCACCTGACGGCCGTGACCGACGAGGCCGCATGCCACGGCCCCGACTCGGGCGGCGGGCACGCCCAGCACGCCGACCCGACCTGCGCGTCGAGTGCCGTCGGTGCGGGCCCCGTGCTGCCGGCCCCGGTGCCCGATCCGGCCGGCAGCGCCGTCGCGGCCGACCTCGACGGCCGTTCCGTGGCCGCTCTGCCCGAAGGCGGGCGGGCGCCTCCCTCACTGGCCGAACTGCAGATCCTGCGGACCTAGGACAAGGCCGAGCCGACCCCCTCACCCACTGAGGGCGTACGGCGCTCAGCCATGCCCGTGCCGCGCCCGACGGCGCTGCAACTCACGTACATCGCAGGAGTTCTCAGCATGAACAGCACACGTACCGTGGTCCGTCGCGCCGTCCTGGCCGCGACGGCCGTCACCGCCGCCCTCGTCCTCTCCGCCTGCGCCGGGGGCGGCCACTCGGACACCGCCTCCGGCACCCACCAGTCGCCCTCGACCAGCGCCGACGCCACCGCCGGGGCCACCGCGGGCGCGCACAACGCACAGGACGTCTCCTTCGCGCAGGGCATGATCCCGCACCACCGGCAGGCGGTGGAGATGGCCGGGCTGGCCGCCGACCGCGCCTCCTCGGCCCGGGTCAAGGACCTCGCCACACGCATCGAGAAGGCCCAGGACCCGGAGATCCGGACCATGTCGGGGTGGCTGAAGGCCTGGGGCGAGGACGTGCCGTCGGACGCGCCCGGCACGGACGGGATGGACCACTCCGGCGGACACGGCGGTGGCTCCGGCATGGCCGGGATGATGGACCAGAAGGACATGGACGAACTGGCGAAGGCCTCCGGCAAGGCCTTCGACTCCCTGTTCCTGACCATGATGGTCGAGCACCACGAGGGCGCGGTGGAGATGGCCGAGGCCGAGAAGGCGAAGGGCAAGTACGCTCCCGCGACCGACCTGGCCGACGACGTCGTCACCGCCCAGACGGCCGAGATCGAGGAGATGAACAAGCTGCTCGGCTAGAGCGCGGGCTGACGCTCCGACAGTCAGTGGGCCCGGGCCGCGTGAGGCGGCCCGGGCCACACCCGCTACGTCCTTCTTCACTTCAGGCCCAGGCCCCGCCGGTACGACTCCCCCGGCCCCGCCCGTTCCACGAGCGCGGCGCAGGCGGGGCGGGCCGCGCAGTCGGAGGCGGGGTCATCCGGCGTCAGCAAGGTGTTGTGCCTGAACTCGAGGTTCTTGGGGTCGCCGCAGTCCGGTGCGGGCGGCCAGCCTCCCGGGTAGGACCGCCGGGGCAGCCAGTCGGGGACGGTGTCGTCCCAGAAGTTGCCGTGGAAACGGACGTTCTGGACCGGGCGGTTGCCCCAGTCCTCGCTGCACCCGCCGATCGAGGCGCGGTAACTGTGGACGGCGTTGCCCCGCACAGTGATCCATTTGCTGCTGTCGTCGGTGTAGATGCCGACGTTCCACTCGCCGTACGCGCTGTCCGAGACCACGTTGCCGCTGACGACCGCGCCGTCCGCGTAGGACGTGCCCTGTTCACCGCGCAGATAGATGCCACCGCCGTCGGCCAGGAGCCGGTTGGTCGCGAAGACCCGGTTGCCGACGATGCGGTTGCCGCTCATCAGGCCGCGCACGTCCTCGGCGGGACCGGAGAGGATGCCGGAGTAGGGCACGTGGTCGACCTGGTTGTGCGCGATGGTCGTCTCCCGGCTGCCGGCGTCCCAGATGCCGGAGGACGCGTGGTAGTCCGCCCCGGTGCGGTGGACCCGGTTGTCGGTGACGCGGTTGCCGCGGTCCGTGCCCTTCGTTTCCGGTGGCAGGGCTCCCAGCACGACGCCGCCGTCCGAGATGTCGGTGAAGACGTTGCCGTCCACCGTGTTGTGCGAGCTGTCCTTGGAGAACTCCAGTCCCTGGGCGCCGAGATGGACGAACCGGTTGCCCTGGAAGGTGATCCGCTCGGCGCGGCGGAAGGCGACGTTCCCGGGCACGGTGAGCAGCCTGATCTCGTCGCCCCTCCCCGGCCGCAGGTACATGCTCCACGCCGCCGCGAACCCGGCCGGCTCGCTCGGAGCCGTCCAGCCGGCGTGGGCGAACGTCAGCCCCTTGAAGGCGATGTCGTGCACGGGCCGACCCGGGCTGCCGGTGCCGCTGACCAGCGTCTCCAGCACGGGCGCCGTCACCTGCGCGCGCCGCATGTCCTCCCCCGCCCGCGGCCGGTACAGCAGCTCATGGTGCCCGGGGCGGGAGCGGTCGAGGTACCAACTCCCTTTCCTGTCCAGGAAGTCGGGCGAGTTCTCGACGTCGGACGGCAGGGCGAGCAGGTCCGGCCCGTACAACTCGCGGGCCATCCGCCAGCACGGCTGGTCCATGGTGATCGTCGATCCGTCACCCGGGCCTGGTGTGATGCCCGCGATGCCGCAACGCCCCTCCAGGTAGTCGAACCGGAACCGCAGCTCCATGTCCCGCGGCACCCGCCAGCTGCGTGGGACGGCGCTCGGGAGCTCGGCCAGCTGCCCTCGTTCGCCAGTGCCCTCGCGGGCGTGATCCTGGCCCAAATGACCACCGACTTCGGCGGCTACGCCCTGCCCTCGGAGAACGGCTGCAAGGTCGTCATGGCCATCGGCGCCGGAGCGGCCCTGCTGGCCTTCGCCCTCGCCACGCTCATCCCGAGGCAACGCAACGCCGCCGCGGAACGGCCGTCCGCCGAGGACGAGTCGGGGCGGGCGGTGGTCAGGGCGGGGTAGGGCAGGTCGGTCGCGGATCGCCGGGGCCCGGTCGTGAACCTGCGGGATCCGTGGACCTACGGGAACTGTGTGTGCGGGACGCCACGAAGCACGGCGTCCCGCACCCGCGCGGCCGGTGCCGAGACCGGCCCGGGAAACACAGGCCGGGGAGCCCCCGGGTACACGTTTCACAACGGTCGAAGACTCGACGCCCGCCCCGGGGACCGGTCGCAGACCTGCGCAAGCAACCGAAACACCCGCCAGAACCATGCGCGCGGGACGCCACGAAGCACGGCGTCCCGCACCCGCGCGGCCGGTGCCGAGACCGGCCCGGGAAACACAGGCCGGGGAGCCCCGGGGTCACGTTTCACAACCGGTCGAGGACTCGTCGCTCGTCTCGAAGCTGCCGAAGACCCGCGGCGCCGTCCGCGGAGCCCGTCCGCAGACCCGCGGGAACCGTGTGCGCGCGCAGTGTGGACCTGTGCCGGGAATCACCGACCCAACGCCCAGGGTTCAGGTGTCACAGCCAGTCGAAGAGCCGCCCGTCGAGTAGGAGAGAACATGTCCGACGCACCCGCCGCCGACACCCCGGCCGAACCCCCCGTACGCGAGCTGCGTCTGGTGGTCACGGCGGAGGACTACGACGAGGCGTTGCGGTTCTACCGAGATGTGCTCGGGCTCCCCGAACGCGGCGCGTTCACCTCGCCCGGGGGCCGGGTCACGATCCTTGACGCCGGGCGGGCGACGCTGGAGCTGACGGATCCGAATCACGCGGAGTTCATCGACGAGGTCGAGGTCGGCCGGCGGGTGGCCGGTCATGTCCGGGTCGCCTTCCAGGTGGCCGACTCCACGGCGACCACGGCCAGGCTGGCGGCCGCCGGGGCCGAGGTTCTCGCGGAGCCCACCCGCACGCCGTGGAACTCCCTCAACTCCCGCCTCGAAGCGCCCGGCGCCCTCCAACTGACCCTCTTCACGGAGCTGGAGGACACCACGGAACGCGCGTAGACACGCGAGAACACACGGTTCTGGGGTTCCTGGGCGCCACAAGGAGCTTATTCGTCCGTTTCGGTGATAATTGGGGCATGAGTACGACGACGTTTGTACTAGCGGCCACGTCGAGTGAAGTACTCAACGTGATCGCCGCCTTTGCGGGTGGCCTGGTCATCGCGGGCGCCCTGGTCTGGGCCGTGCAGCTCGGCATGCGGGTCCGTGATCGAGAGCTGCCGCGGCCCACGGCCGAGGAGCAGCCCCACCTTCCCGACACCGGGCCTGTCCATGAGGAGCGGGAGCTCAGGGAACCCGACGAAGTACCGCACGCGGAGGGCGGAGAACGGCTCCTGCCGCACGAGCTGCACCACGCGGGCAGCAGGCGCAGCACGGACCAGCACCGCAAACGCTGGCTGCCGGGGAAGAGCGGTTCCTTCGGCGGCGGCGGCATCGGGCACGGCTGAGCCCCGGAAATCCGGGCGAAACGAGCGGCGGCGCGCTGCCACCCTGTCCGGACCGTATGCGTACGACGCGCGTGCGGCTCGGACGGGGGCGTGGGGGATTGAGCAGACGACGTCATGTGGCCAGGGGTGTCCCCGGCGGTTACCGCCTCTGGGACAACCACGGCCGCCGTTTCTGGGGCGACCTCTACGAGCTGTGCCCCGACGGCCTGCTGACCGAGCTGAACGGCCGCAAGGACCCGGCCAGGGTCAGCGCACTCCTGAAGCGTTACCGCGCGTGGAAGCGTTAGCGCGCGTCGAAGCGTTGGCGCGCGGGACGTCCGGCGCCGTGGCGAGGGCCAGGATCACGAAGAAGTCGATGCCCACCATGATCACCGACCAGACGGGCGTGTACGGCAGGAACAGGAAGTGGGCGACCATGCTGAGGGACGCCAGGAAGATGCCGGTGATCCGGGCCCACCACGCTCCCCTGAGGATGCCGTAGCCGACGCAGGCGGCCACGATGCCGATGCCGAGCAGGACCCAGCCCCACGCCGTGAGGTTGATCTTGTAGACGTAGTCGCCGACGCTGCCGTAGACGTCGTCCTCGGCGATCGCGGAGATGCCCTGGAGGATCGCCAGCAGCCCGTTGACCAGCATCAGCACACCGGCGAAGACGAGCGCGCCGGTCGCCCAGCCGGTGTCGGAGGGGGCGGGCGGGCCGGGGCGGTAGCCGCCGGCGTCGGGTGCGGCCGAGCCCCAGGTGGTCTGGGTGCCGGGCGAACCCGGGGTACCGGCGGGACTGTGTGCCGCGTCCGTCGCATGCGACTGCGATTGCGGCTGCTGCTGGCTCATGGCTGCCGTACCCCACTTCTCGCGTGTACCCGTGGTCGGGTGCTGCGGTCGGTTCGACGATCGACCGGCCGGGCGGCGGCCACCACGGGGGAAGGACCGATCGGGTGACGCCCGGAGTGCGGACGACGGCGTACGGACCTTCACTGAAGGGACCCGGACCGAACGACCTGCTGGAGGCGCCATGCCCGGTCACCGAGCGCGGTGGACGACCACCGCGATCCTCACGACGACCGCCGCCGTCGCCGCCGCCCTCACCCTGACCTCCTGCAGCGACGACGACACGCCCTCCTCGGTGGCCAGCCGGGCGGCGTCGGCCTTCGCCTCGGCGACCGCGGAGGCGGGGCAGCAGCTCGACGACATCAAGGGCGGCGTCGACGCCAAGGGCGCGGTCCGGCTGGGCGATCCGACGACCGCCTCGGACGGCCGTACGACCGTGGAGGTCACGGCGGAGAACACGACCGACTCGACGAAGTCCTTCGGCGTACAGATCAACTTCCGCGACGAGGGCGGCAATCTGCTGGACGCCAACGTGGTGACCGTGTCGGACGTGGCCGCGGGCAAGACGGGCAAGGGCACCGCACGCAGCACGCGTGACCTGGGCGGGGGCGTCCGGGCGGAGGTTGCCAGGGCCGTGCGCTACTGACCTGGCGCGCTACTGACCTGCGCCACCGGCCTTGCGCGCGGCTTTCGGCGTCAGCCGTCCGCCCCCGCTGTCCGTCACCGTGTCCGGCTGTGCGGCGGCCACCTCCGCCACGAGGATGTGGATCTGCTCGCTCGCCGCGCTGACCCCGTTGAACGTGGCCGTCGCCTGGACGCGGCCGGCGCCAGGCGGGAGAGCGACGCTCGGCACGCAGGACCAGGTGCCGTCGGGCGCGGCGGTCGTCGCGCAGATCTCCTCCTCCAGCGCGTCGCGCACCGTGACCTGGGCGCCCGGGTAGGCCGTCCCCGACATCTGCGGCAACGCGCCCAGCGGCACGCCCGACTGGGGTCGGGACAGGGTCGGCGCGGGCAGTCCGACGGTCACGACACACGTGCCCTTTTCCTGCACCGTTCCCTTGGCGTCCTTCAGGACCAGGGCGCAGTCGGGCAGCCGCGTACCGGGCTCGGCGTCCGCGGGAACGGACAGGACGAAGGGGAACGTACGGTCCTTCCAGGCCGCCGGTGCCGACTCCCCGGTGACCGGGCCGGGCGCCCCCACGAAGGTGTACGTCCCGCCGCTCCCGCCCAGAGTCACCGCCCCCTGGTAACCGCCCGCGGCGAACGGCGTGCCCGTCACCCTCGCCGTCGCGGGCGCCGACAGGGTCAGTACCGATCCCGCGCCCAGCGGCGCCCCCTCGTACCCACCGACCTGGACGATGCCTTCCCGCCCGGGTTCGATGGTCGCGGTCGCCCACAGGTCACTGCCACCCGACCCTGACGCCCCGTCAGCTCCGTACGCCGCTCCGGCCGCAGTCATCGCGCAGGCCACGGCGAGACAACCGAGGACCGTTGCCCTCTTGAATCTGCTCATCGTCGGCGGAGCTCCTCACGTGCGTCGGCAACACCACTGCCTGCGATTGTCGTGTCCCGTCCGCGCACACGACGCGCGCTGTTCGGCCGTACGGACCAGGGGCGCGCTCCGCACCACCCGTCCGGGCGCCGAGAGTGGGAGCCGTCCGCAGTGCCCTTCGGCGGGTTGGCATCGGCTACAACGTCGAGGTGATCGCCACCGCCGACGGCACCAGGCGGCTGACGGTCGCGAAGCTCAGCCGCTCGTTCGACCCCGCGGCGGAGGACGAGCGCGCCGGCGCCCGTCGCACGCTGATCGAGCGCGCGCTGTTCGGCCGTACGGACCAGGACTTCGGTCCGCACCCCCGTCCGGGCGCCGGGACACCGACGTCAGTCCTGCGGCGCCGGCTTCGGGTGGCGGGCCGTCGTCTTCACGTCCGCCTCGACCTCGCTGCGGGCGGTGCCCTGTTCCGTCGCGTGCTCGGTGACCGCGCTCTGGACGGCGCGGGCGAGGTCGCGCCAGGTGCGCCAGGCGGATGCGTACGTGTCGGTCTGGAGCTCGGTCCACGGGGTGTGGGCGGGCGGGCCGTACTGGTCCCGTAGGTCCTCCACCCTGGAGTGCGCCTGGTCCGCCGCCCGTTGCATCGCGACCAGTTCGTCGAAGGTGTGTGCCACGCGTCCGGATCCTGGGGCAGCCGGGCCGGGCGATCCGTTGCGCCACGCGCGGGGCCGGGGCCTCTCACCCGTACGGCGCCCACCCGGGCCCGGGCAAAGACGCGCTCAAGGTCGCTTTACGGAGCCGATGCCAAGCCAAAAGGCTTCCCGCACCGGGGACTTCCGTACCTCCGTAGGACAGCCGACCACCCCCATCCCGCAGCAGGCCCGGATGCGCATCACACGGAAGGCGACGGGAGCTCTCTTCGCGGGCGGAGCCCTGGGCGTGGCCCTGGCCGCGCTCGCCTGCCCCGCCATGCTCGGCTTCGGAACCGTCGCCGCGGCGCCGGACAGGGTCGTCGCGGGGAGCCGCCGGCCGGGCCGTTGACGGAGGCCGACCGGGACTTCACATCACGGTCATGGAGAAGACCGGGCTGGTCGACTTCGACCAGGTCCTGTTCCAGGAGACGATCCCACCGAAGCTCCCGTCCGAGGACCTGACCCCGCCTCCTCGGGCCGCGGGCGAACCGCAGGTGACCCCGAAGCCCTGATACGGCCGGTCTAGGCCAGCCAGGCCGTCGTGTCCGGGCCCAGCCGGCCTTCCTCCAGCGGTGCGCTGGCGATCAGCACCTCACCCGGCGGCAACTCCACCGCCGTACCGGAAAGGTTGGCCACGCACCGCCAGCCCTCCGAGCGCGCGAAGTGCAGGACTCCGGGCGGGCCGTCCGGGGCCCATTCCAGGTCCTCCCCCTCCAGCAGCTTGCGGCGCAGGCGCAGGGCCCTGCGGTAGAGCTCCAGGGTGGAGCCCTCGACACCGTCCTGCGCCGCCACGGCGTACGCCGCGAAGCTGGGCGGCTGCGGCAGCCAGGAGCCGCCCGCGCCGAAGCCGTACGAGGGTCCCGTCGTCGTCCACGGCAGCGGCACCCGGCAGCCGTCGCGGCCCTTGCGCACGCGGCCCGTCTGTTCCCAGATCGGGTCCTGGAGGACCTCGAAGGGGAGGTCGGCGACCTCGGGCAGGCCGAGTTCCTCGCCCTGGTAGACGTACGACGAACCGGGCAGCGCCAGCATGAGGAGGGTCGCGGCGCGGGCCCGGCGCAGGCCCGCGGCCTCGTCGACGGCCGGGGCGTGGCCGCCGGACAGCAGCCAGGCGTTCTCGTCGGTGCCGGGCGGGAGCATCAGGCGGGAGGCGTGGCGTACGACGTCGTGGTTGGAGAGGACCCAGGTGGCCGACGCGCCGGCCGAGCGGGCCGAGGCGAGCGAGTCGGTGATGATCCGCCGCAGCTCCTCCGCGTCCCAACCGGCTTGCAGGTACTCGAAGTTGAAGGCCTGGCCCAGTTCGTCCGGGCGGGCGTACAGGGCGCGGCGGGCGCTCGGGTTCACCCAGGCCTCGGCGACGGCCATGCGGGGCGGGCGGTAGGCGTCGAGGATCTTGCGCCAGTCGCGGTAGATCTCGTGGACCTCGTCGCGGTCGTAGAAGGGGTGGGTGCCGGGCGGAAGGTCCGGGAGGGCGTCCTCGCGGCTCAGCTCCGGTGTTCCGAGGTCGCGCAGCGGCTCGCTCAGGTCCTTGGCCAGCGCGTGGGCCACGTCGACGCGGAAGCCGTCGACGCCGCGGTCCGACCAGAACCGCAGGGTGGTGCGGAAGTCGGCGCGGACCTCCTCGCTCTCCCAGTTCAGGTCGGGCTGCTGGGGCGTGAACAGATGCAGGTACCACTCGCCGTCGGGGACCCGGCGCCAGGCGCTGCCGCCGAAGACGGACTGCCAGTCGGTGGGCGGGTGTTCCCCGCGCGGGCCGCGGCCGGGGCGGAAGACATAGCGGTCCCGGGCCGGGGAGCCCGGGCCGGCCCGCAGCGCCTCCTGGAACCAGACGTGCTGGTGCGAGGTGTGGTTGGGGACCAGGTCGACGATGACCTTCAGGCCGAGCCGGTGGGCCTCGGCGACCAGGGCGTCGAAGTCGTCGAGGGTGCCGAGGCGCGGGTCGACGTCACGGTGGTCGGCGACGTCGTAGCCGCCGTCGGCCAGCTCGGAGGGGTAGAAGGGGCTGAGCCACAGGGCGTCGACGCCGAGGCCGGCGAGGTGGTTCAGACGCTGGGTGATGCCCTTCAGGTCACCGAGCCCGTCACCGTCGCCGTCGGCGAAGCTGCGCGGGTAGACCTGGTGGATGACGGCCTGGCGCCACCAGTCGGGGTTGCTGGACGAGAGGTCGGGCGTGGTGGTGCGGACGGTCACGCGGTCTCCTCCTGGGTGCGTACGGGCGACAGTGAGAACTCTGTCCAGTCGGCCGGAAAAGGGAACACCGCGCAGGTGGAGGAACACCCGGGGCCCCTTCGTGGTGCACCCGCGGCACGAGGCCCGCTGGATACGGTGGGTGACGGAGGAGGACCCCCCGCTGCTGAGGAGCCCCGCATGACCAGCACTCCGACGGACATCGTCAGGGCCGCATTCCGCCACTATCTGGCACAGGACCGCGAAGCCGCCCTCCCCCTCTACGCCGACGACTTCACCTTCACCAGCCCGCAGGACGACCACATCGGCAAGGCGGCCTTCTTCGAGCGGTGCTTCCCGACCGCCGGCCGGCTGAAGGAGCAGCAACTTCTGCAGGTCACCCCCGCCGACGGCGAACTCGTCTTCGCCTACTACGAGTACGAGCTCACCACGGGCGGCCGCTACCGCAATGTCGAGGCGATCAGTGTCCGGGACGGGCTGATCAGGGAGGTGCAGGTGTTCTTCGGCGGCACGATGTGAGGGGGGACATCCCGCCGACGCCCTGGCCGTACGCGACACGGATGGCGTAAGTGCGACGGCCCCGGTCGGTTCCACGACCGTGGGGTGGCCGTACAGGTCCGGAGACGGGTCAGAGACGCTCGACCGTCGTCAGGTACAGCTTCACGAAGCGGTCCACGTCCACGTCCAGGGCCACGTCCACCAACGGCTGTTCGCGCAGGCCGGTGTGGATCTCGGCCTCACCCGGCCGGGGCCGGCGGTCGACGATCGTCTGGCCGCGCGTCGGACCGGGGGCGAGGGAGACCTCGACGGGCAGCAGGCGGGTGGTGATGCCCGCCGGGTCCACGACCGCGCACACCGCGCCCGCGTCGCCGATGCCGCCGGCCTCGGAGTCGGCGGCGACATCGGGCGTGGCCGGACGGTGGGACAGCAGGTCGCCCGCGAGACGGGTACCGGGCTCCGCGCTCGCCCGCAGCCGCCGTACGTCCGCGCCGGGCACCACGACCCGCTGGAAGACGTCCAGGCCGTACATGGTGATCGGCACCCCGGCGGTGAGCAGGATCGCGGCCGCCTCCGGGTCGTGCCACACGTTGAACTCCGCCACCGGCGTGGCGTTTCCGCAGGCCACCGCGCCGCCCATGAAGACGATCCGCTCGATGTTGCGGGTCACCTCCGGGTGCGTGCGCAGCAGCAGGGCGATGTTGGTGAGGGGCGCGGTCGGGACGATGGTGACCGGGCGCGGGGACGCCAGGATCTCGCGGCGCAGCAGCGTCACCGCGTCCGCGTCGGCCGGGGCGCGGGTCGGGGCGGGCAGGCCGATGTCGCCCATGCCGTCCTCGCCGTGCACGTGCCGCGCCGAGCGCGCGGACTCGATCAGCGGACGTCCGGCGCCCCGGGCGACGGGGATGTCCGGGGCGCCGGCCTGCTCCAGCACGGTGAGGGTGTTGCGTACGACGCCGTCCACATCCGTGTTCCCGGCCACGCAGGTGACCGCGCGCAGGTCGACACCCGGGTGGCGTACGGCGAACAGCAGCGCGAGGGCGTCGTCGACGCCGGTGTCGCAGTCGATGATCACCGGGATGGGCGGACCGTCGGCGTTCGTCACGGCGGGGTTCCTCTCACGGGTGCGGTGGCGGGTCACCGGAACCGACCTTACGGTGTTGTCCAGGTGGAGTGCGTCGCCGTATGGCGCCGCCGTACGGGCTTCGTGCGTGCGGCGTCATACGGCGTCTTGAGCCCCCGTCTCAGGCGTGATCGGGCGTCATCGGCCGTCCCACAGCTCGGGGCCGCGGGCCGCCGCGCGGGCGGCGATCCGGGTGACGAGCTCCGCGGCCGGTACGGCCCCGGGCCTACGCCCGTCCCGCAGCCGTACGGCCACCAGCTCCCCGTCCGCCTCGGCCGCCGCCTCCCGCTCCCCGATGACCGCCTGGTACGGCACGAGCCGCGCCGCCCGGATACGGGCGCCCAGGGTGCCGTGTTCGGGGCCGGCGAGCTCGGCGCGCAGGCCCTGGTCGAGGGCCCGGTGCAGCAGCCTCTCCGCCTGTTCGGTCTGGGCGTCCGACACGGGGAGGACGACCAGCTGGACGGGCGCGAGCCAGACCGGGAAGGCGCCGCCGTGCTGCTCGATGAGGTGGGCGACGGCTCTTTCCACGCTGCCGATGATGCTGCGGTGAACCATGACCGGGCGGTGCTTGGCGCCGTCGGGGCCGATGTAGTGCAGGTCGAAGCGTTCGGGCTGGTGGAAGTCGATCTGGACGGTGGAGAGGGTCGACTCCCGTCCAGCCGGGTCGGCGATCTGGACGTCGATCTTGGGACCGTAGAACGCGGCCTCGCCCTCCGCGGCGTCGTACGGGATGCCGGAGGCGTCCAGCACCTCGCGGAGCAGCGCGGTGGCTCGCCGCCACAGCCCGGGATCGGCGACGTACTTGCCGCCGCCCGCGCCCTCGCCCCCGCCCTCGGACGGGAGGGAAAGGCGGTGTCGGACGGCCCGGATACCCAGGTCGGCGTAAGCGCGGGCGATGAGCTGGAGGGCGGCTCGGGCCTCGTCGACTGCCTGGTCGAGGGTGCAGAAGATGTGGGCGTCGTTGAGGTGGATCGCCCGCACGCGGGTGAGGCCACCGAGGACGCCGGACAGCTCGGCGCGATACATTCCGCCCAACTCGGCCATGCGGAAGGGTAGTTCGCGGTAGCTGTGGGAACGGGAGCGGTAGATCAGGGCGTGGTGCGGGCACAGGCTCGGGCGCAGGACTAGTTGTTCGCTGCCGCTGCCGCTGCCGAGATCCATCGGCGGGAACATGTCCTCGCTGTAGTGGTCCCAGTGCCCGGAGATCTCGTAGAGCTCGCGCTTGCCGAGGACGGGGGAGTGGACGTGCCGGTAGTCGGCCTCGCGTTCGGCTTCGCGGATGTACTCCTCCAGTGCGTGCCGGACGGTGGCGCCGTCAGGCAGCCAATACGGCAGGCCGGCGCCCATCAGGGGGTCGGTGTCGAAGAGGTCCAGTTCGCGGCCGAGGCGGCGGTGGTCGTGCATGGCTGCTCCTCCGGGTGAGGAGACGAGCGCCCACGGCAAAGCCCCGGGGCACTCGCCCCGGGGCTTTGATCTTCGCTCAGCTTTCAGCGCGGCGCCGGGACGGAGTCCGGCGTCGTCGTCAGAGACGGGTTGGCGCGCTGCATGGGGCGACCGTAACAGCGGGCGGGTGAGGGTGTCGCGGTGATTTTCACGAGTCGCGTCACCAATGCGAAGTCGCGTGATTACGCTCTGCTACACACCGACTCTGGGGTTGGTACGCCTTGGTTCACATCCGCCAACTCGATCCCACGGCCTCTCCATTGGACTGCTTCGGCTACGAGCTGAGGAGGCAACGGGAGGAGGCTGGGCTGACGCTGGGAGGAACGCTATGGAGCTGAAGTGGCGTAAGTCGTCCTACAGCGGTACCAGCGGCGGCGATTGCGTCGAGTGCGCCCCGCTCGGCTCGGTCGCCTGGCGCAAGTCCTCGTACAGCGGCACCAGCGGCGGCGAATGCGTCGAGGTCGCCGACCCAACCCCCTGCATAGCCGTCCGCGACTCCAAGAACCCCGAGGTCGGCACGCTCACGCTCTCGCCGGAGGCGTACGCCACCTTCATCGGGTACGTCCAGACGCAGTAGGACCCGCATGCATCCGTCACCCGGACGGACCGGCGCGCTGGTGGCCGTAGCCCTGGGGTGGTGCCTTAAGAGCACGTACTGATCTTGAGCGCACCCCAGGAGCCCGCGATGCCCCGTCCCCCGGCCCGCACCCTCGCCACCTCGGCGCTCACGGCGGCCGCGCTGCTGACCGCGGCCGCGTGCTCCTTCGCCGGACTGGACACCGCGGCCACGGGCGTCCGTGCCCCCGCGTCCCCCGCCACCGTCAGCGGGTCGCAGTCCCCCGGGGCCGCCCCCACCCTGACGGAGGCCCAGGCGCGGGACGCTCTGATCAGCGAGGCCGACCTCGGTGAATCCTGGGGGGCCACGCAGGGCTTCGCCACCTGGCGGGAGGCCATGCTCAAGGCGGAAACCGAGTCCGCCGACTGCCGACGGCTCCTGGACGCCCTGTATGCCGAGGAGCTCTTCGGCCCGGACGCCCGGACGCGCGCGTCGGTCGGACTGGACGACGCCTGGGACGAGGCCCAGCTGCGCTACCAGGTCGTGGCCCATCGGCCCGCGGACCTGGACCGGACGCTGGCCTGGCTGGGCCGCCTGCCGGACAGGTGCGGCGAGTTCACGGCGACCGCGCGGAGCGGGGAGATGGCCGTCGAAGTGAGTGCGGCCGAGATGCCGGAGGTCGGTGACGCCCGGCAGGGTCTGAGGGTCCTCCTGCGCGCCGTCTCCGAGTACGACGACGCACCCGCGCTCACGCTGCACGTCGCCGCCATCCGGGTGGGCGACGACGCGATCGCCATCACCAACGGCGGCCTCGGCGAGGTACCGGCCGACGCCACCTGGGCGGCCGTCGAAACGGGCGCCACCCGTCTGGCGGAGGTCAGGAAGCGGGGCCGGGCGGAGATCTAGGACGGTCGTTTCGGCGCCGTCCTACGGGTGGTGGAGCCGCCGGGCGCGAGCGGAGTCGACGGGCCCGTCCTGGTCCAGGCGCAGGAAGTGGTCCAGCTGCCATGCCTGAGTGCTGGTCGCCTGGCGGTTGGTGGTGGTCACCCACGGCGGGTACACACGGAAGGCCCGCTTCCCACCGGCACCGTCCACCGACACCACTCCGCGCCGGCGGAGCACGTCCATGGGAAAGACGAACTGGCCGAAGTGCGCACCGTCACGGCAGCTGATGACGAAGAGGTCGACCGGGTCCGTGACGTCGAAGGGCTGGATGGGCCCGCCCGGCGACCTCTTCCACACGGTGACGAACTGGCCGACCTTGGTGGGGGTCGTTCTGGCCGCGCGGAACCGGACGGAGAGACCGTCCACGGTGAATGCGTGGGCGGCGTACTCGGCACTCTCGGGTTCGGGAACCGGCTGCGAGCAGGCAAATCCGCAAGGGTCGTAGACGAGCTCTTTCGCCGCCACGAGATCGCTGTGTGCCGGGGTGGTCACGTCTGCCCCAGGCGCTCGACCGCCTCCTTGGCCTCCACCAGCCCCGCTCCCGTGATCTCCCGGTACTCCTTGATCGCCTGGATCTTCTTGTCGTCCCGCAGCAGCGCCGCGACCTTCGCCATCCGGGGATCGTCGTCACGCAGGCCCAAGTGATCGATAATCAGGTCGAGTTTGCGCTCGACCCGGGCAACTCGTCGGTCGGCACGGGAGATTCGGCTCTCGGCACTGACGAAGCCGACGATCACGACCAGCGCGATGAAGTAACCCACTATGTCCATGGTCGGCGATCATAGGCGGCCCCGGTCCCCGTCGAATCGCAGCTGGTGGTCCACCACATCCCGGGCCACGTCCACCACCGTGCGCCCGTGCGCGAACGCGTGCGCCCGCAGCCGTGCCAGCGCCTCGCCCGTGCCGACGCCCAGCTGGGCCATGATCATGCCGGTTGCCTGGTAGATCTGGTCCTGGTCGGCGGCGAGGCCGCTCAGCCACCGCTCGTCGCCGGGGTCGCCCGCCTCCTCCGCGCGCGGCAGCGCCATCAGCGCCACGGTCATCATTCCGGCCACCACCCGCGCCGTGCGCAGGTCCCGGTCGGTCAGGTCGCCGGGCGTATCGCGATAGAGGTCCAGCGTGCCCACGCACACCGTGTCGTTGCCGAGCGGCATCGAGTACACCGCCCGCACCCCGGCGGCCGTGGCCTGCTGGGCGAAGACCGGCCAGCGCAGGACGTCCCGGCCCGCCGTCAGGTCGCGCGCGAGCACGGGCGTACCGCTCTCCACGGCGGACTGACAGGGCCCGTCACCCAAGGTGGCCTGGATCTCGGTCACATAGGCGGCCTGCGCACTGCTCGCGCCCAGTTGTACGGGCATGCCGTCGCTGTGCAGCGACACGCTCGCGCAGGTCACCGGCAGCAACTCGACGGCGACATCGCACAGCCGCGCCGGGATCTCGCCGGGTCCCACGCCGCGCACGCTCTCGGCGAGCGCGTCGGCGGCACCGGCCCGCTCCCGCCCTGCCTCACCTCGGTGATCGTCTCTGGGCCGCACGGCAGCCTCCTCGTTCCGAGCGCGGCCTGCTGGCTCCAGGGCCCCCGGTCGGCCACTTGACCGCTCGCCCTGAACGTCGCCCGACTACCCCTGGCCCGTACAACGAAACCCCGCCGACCGCCACCCGCAAGGGGCGCGGGGAACTGCGCGACCAGCCCCCACCGGCCCGCGGCCTGATGCACGGCTCTCCCCGGCGGAGCGCTAGCGCCTCTCGTACGGGTTCGCAGGCTGCGCGACCCGCCGCACCGACGCGGCGTCCAGGACCGGCGGCCACGCTCCGTCCGTGCCGAGCTCGCCCTCGGGGTGCCAGGTGCCGGTGACGGTGACCCAGGCGTCGGCGGGCGGGGCGTCCGCGCCCCGGATCTCGACCTTGCTGGTGGTGGCGTCGGCCGCGCAGCAGGAGACGAGCAGGCGGGTGACGTACCAGGTGCCGTCGTCGTCCCGGGTGACGAACCCGGTCATCCGGACCGTACGGCCCGACAGCGACCGCCCGCTGTCGTAGACCGCCCGCGAGCTGAACTCGGCGAGCGTCAGCTCCACCGGGTTCCCGGCCGGCAGCGCGGGAAAGTGCCCGATGCCCTGCGCCGCGCGTTGCGCCGCCTCGCGCTCGGCGCTGTAGGAGCCGAGGGCCGGCGGCGGGAAGAGGAGGAGGGCGAGGGCGGGGAGGGTGAGGAGCCAGGCGACGCGGGGGCTATGGTGACCGCCGTGCTGATCGTGGGCGTGGGAATCGTCGCCGGACTCGTCGTGCTCGCCGTGCTCGCGTTGCTGATCGCGGCCGGAGTGTTCGCCGTGCTCTGCGTGCTCGCCCTGCTCGGCGTGCGGTTCTCGTTCCGGTCGCCCGACAACCGCCGCGGCCACCGCCAGCAGCACCAGCAGGAACCCGGACACCACCAGGTATGGCCGTAGTCCCGCCTGCACGTACCGCAGATACAGCTCGCTGAACAGCGAGATCCGCAGGACCGCCGCGCCCGTCACGAGCAGCAGCACCGCCGGTCCGTACCGCCTCACAGCAGCCACCACCCCACCAGCACGCTGCTCGCCACGGCCGCCACCCACGTCACGGACGAGAACCGCAGGGCGAAGGACCGGCCGAAGGTGCCCGCCTGCAGGGCGATCAGCTTCAGGTCGACCATCGGGCCGACCACCATGAACGCCAGTCGCGCGGTCGGCGAGAAGCCGCTCAGCGGCGCGGCGACGAACGCGTCCGCCTCGCTGCACACGCACAGGACGACCGCCAGCAGAGCCAGGAGCAGCACCGACAGCCAGGGCGAGCCGGTGAAGAGGTCCAGTACCGAGCGCGGCACCGCGATGTTGAAGGTCGCCGCGGCCGCGGCGCCCAGGACGAGGAAGCCGCCCGCGTGCAGGAAGTCGTGCTGGAGGCCGGCGGTGAAGGCGCGCAGACCGGTGGCGGCCGGGTCGGCGTGCCGCTTCGGTGGGCGCAGCCACTCCTCGCGGCCGAACCGGGCCCACAGCCAGCCCATCACCACCGCCGTGGCCAGCGACCCGGTTGACGGCGGGAGCGGAGAGGAGGAAGGCGAGGGCGGCCGAGGGGGCGACCCCGCGCCGCATCAGGCTCCCGGCCACCGGCACGGACGCGCACTCGCAGCCCGGCAGGACGGCACCGGCCGCCCCGGCGACGGGTACCGCGAGCGCCTGGTTGCGGGGCAGCAGACGGCTGAAGACGCGCTCCGGCACGAACGCCCCGATCGCCGCCGAGACGACCGTGCCGAGCAGCAGGAAGGGCACGCCCTGCACCGCGATCGCCGTGAAGACGGTCCACCAGGCGGCGACGGGCGGGGTGCGGAGGTCGAGGGCGAGCAGGGGGCCGAGGACGGAGGCGACCGTGGCGATGGCGATGAGCGCGGCACCGCCGACGACGGCGTACACGAGCGCGCGTACGACCAGCCGCAGCCCGTCGGCCGTCGTCCGCGCGGTCCGCTGGTTGTCCACGTGCCTGTCCCCACCTGTCCGGATGTCCCGCGCAGCCAATCGGGACGACCTGTGGGCCGGCTTGGGTTCCTTACAGAGGGGGCTGTGCGGGTGCGGGTCCGAGGGTCGTGGTGCCGGGGGCCGTACGGTGGCCGAGTCCGGTCCGGTACGCGTCCAGCGCCGCCTCGACCCTTCCGGTACGGCGGAGCAGGTCGCCGAGCAGCCGGCACAGGTCGGCCAGGTCACCGGCCGCGCCGGCGCGCTCCAGCAGGCTCAGGGCGCGGACGTAGTGCTCCTCGGCGGCCTCGGTGTCGCGGGCGTCCTCGGCGATGATGCCGAGGAGGCGGTGGGCGGCGGCGGAGTGCAGGGCGCCGCGTTCGGGGCTGAGGTCGCTGAGCACCTCGTGGAGGAGGGCGGCGGCCTCGTCGGACTTGCCGCGCCGGTGCAGTACGTCGGCGAGTTCGACGGCGACCTGGCTGGTGTAGAGGGCGGCACGCTTGGCGGTGAGCATGGTCTGGGCCTCGCGCAGTTCGGCCTCGGCGCGTGCGAGGTCGCCGTTCTGGGCGTAGACGTAGCCGCGCATCCAGTGGCAGTTGGCGAGTTCGGTACGGATCTGGAGCTGCCGGTACAGCTCGGCGGCTTTGGCGAGGGAGGCGTCGGCCTCGGCGACGCGGCCTTCGGCGAGCAGGGTGCGGGCGACGGACCGGTGCATCCGGGCGACCAGGGCGGGGTCCGCGGCCTGCGGGGCGAGGGCCAGGGCGTACTCGGCGGCCTGGGCGGCGCGGGCGTGGGCGCCCATGTCCATGTAGGGGCCGATGACGCTGGCGTAGAGCAGCAGGAGGGCGTCGGGGTCGTGCAGTCCGCCGCGGTTGAGCTCGTCGAGGGTGGATTCGATGAGGTAGACGGCGTAGCGCAGCTCACCGGCGAGGTAGTGGGACACGGCCCGGCCGCGCAGCGCGGGCACCCGGGCGGGCAGTGGGGCGTCGGCGTCCGCGAGGACCTGCTCGGCGCGCTCGAAGTACCGTCGGGCGGAGTCGATTTCCCCGACGTCGATGTCGCACTCGCCGAGCCCGAGCAGCGCCGCCGCCCGCTCCTCGGGGAACCCGTGCGCGTCCGCCTCCGCGAGCAGCGCGGTGTACTGCTCGGCCGCGGCCTCGGCGTCGCCGGTGGCGAGGGCGCGCTGGGCCTCGGTCAGTCGCATCCGCAGGGCGGTGACGAGGTGCGCGGGACGTCCGGTGGCGAGCTCCTCGAAGGCGACGCCGAGCCGGTCGGCGATGTGCCTCAGCGCCTCGTCGGAGGCGCGGACCCGTCCGGCCTCCAGGGTGGAGATGTACGCGGGGGTGTACGCCGGCTGCGCCAACTGTCGCTGCGTCAGCCCACGATCGGCCCGCAACTGCTGCACTCTTCGCCCGATCGTCCCCGGATCATCACGGTCAGACACGCTCAACGCCCCCAACTCCCCCTGTGCCCCTTGCCGTTCGACTCCGACAGCCCATAGGTTAAACCGCGTATTAAACGTGGTTAACACCTGGCTGTTGCGAGGTCGCCGTGCAGGAACGCACCAACACCACCGAGCGCTACACCCGAGGTCTCGCCGCGGCAGTGATCGCCATGGCAACCCTGATCCTGGCAGCCAACACGGGCCCCGCCCGAGCGGCGGAACCGACCCTGACAGAGCAACCGACCCAGCATGTCATCCCGGTGTCGCCGACACCGTAGATCTCACCGAGCAACCGCGCCGCAACCACAGCTCGCACGGGGGATCCGCCTCGACGACGCACGTCCATGACCACGCCGACCCCCACGCCCGCATCCCCGGGACCGCGACCCGGGGAACGGTCGTCCTGCTCAACGGACCCTCCAGCTCCGGCAAGAGCAGCATCGCCCGCGCGCTCCTCGGCGTCCACGACGGCACCTGGTTCCACCTGCCGGTGGACGCCTTCCACGCGATGCGCGGCGGCAGCCCCCTCGCCGACGAGGACCTCCAGAGCGAGATCGACCGCACCGCCAAGGGCTCCACCGCGCGGTCGCGGGCATGGCCGCGGGCGGCAGCAACCTGGTCGTCGACTACCCGCTCAGCCGCCGCCGGCGCTTGCTGGACCTCCTCGATCTGCTCGTGCCCGAGGACACGGTCCTGATCGGGGTCCGCTGCCCGCTGCCGGAACTAGAACGCCGCGAGCGCGAACGACGCGACCGCCAACCGGGTCTCGCCGCCCTGCAGTTCGACCAGATCCACTCCCACGGCCCGCACGACCTCGACGTCCGCACCGACGTCCTGACCCCGGCCGAGTGCGCCCTCCACATCCGCGACTTCCTGCCGGACCGACCTCGTCCGACCGCGTTCGAGGAACTCCGGCGCGCATTGCGGGAGTAGAGCGGCAGATCAGCGGTGCACCCCCCTCGTCCCGTCGGCGGCACCCCTTGTCTCACCCATCTCTTACGCAGCCCTTCACCCCGCTGTCAGTGCCATGACCTAGCCTTCGATCACTCACGGCGGCTCGCGTGCCCTCATCTGCCGCGCCCGCCCCACTTATTTTTCGTTCCGGGGGGTTCGAAAACCTGTGCGCAGACGCACCCTTCCGACCGCGACGGCACTCGCGGTCCTCTTCAGCTCGGTCGCCCTGGTGGCGACCGGCGCCGGGTCGGCGGCGGCCGACTCCAGCACGCCCCTGCCCCTGAAGTCGACCGGCGACATGGTCGTCGACGGGGTGCACCACCGGGTCTTCATCAGCGACCCGACCGCCGGCCAGGTCCTGGTCACCGACTACGCCGGCGCACTCGTCGGCACCGTCGGCTCCCTGCCCGGCGTGCGCGGCCTGGAGCTGTCGCCCGACTCGGGCACCGTGTACGCGGCCGTGGCGGACGCCGACGCGGTCGTCGCGATCGACACCGCCACCGCGACCGAGGCCCACCGCTACGCCACCGGCGCGGACGCCGGTCCCAGGTATGTGGCCCTCGCCGGCGGCAAGCTCTGGTTCAGCTACGGCGCCGGCGGCGACGGCAACATCGGCTCGCTCGACCTGAGCGGCACCGACCCGGTCGTCACCCTGGGCCAGGACACCGCCCGTACCTTCTACGACGCCCCGATCCTGGACGCCTCCGCGGGCGCCCCGGGCACGCTGGTCGCGGGCGCGCCGGGCCAGAGCCCGGTCGTCCTCGCCGTGTACGACGTCGCGTCCGGCACCGCGAGCCGGACCACGTACGCCTTCGACCCGGGCAACACCGGCGGCGGCAACCTCGCCGACCTCGCGGTCACACCGGACGGCAAGGACGTCATCACGGCCAGCGGGGCGCCGTACTACCAGGCGGTCTACAAGCTCTCCGACCTGTCCGCGGACGGCAAGTACGTCACCAACACCTACCCGAACGCGGTCGACATCGCCCCGAACGGGGACGTCGCGGCGGGCACCAGCTCCTGGTACGACCCGGACGTGCACGTCTTCAAGCAGGGCGAGCCGAACCCGCTCAAGCAGTACGACTTCCCCAACACCGGCTCCAGCAGTGGTTCCGACACCCTCGCCGCCCGGGGCCTGGCCTGGGCGCCGGACGAGAGCAAGCTGTTCGCGGTGTCGCTGAACAGCAACGACGCCTACTCGCTGCGGATCTTCGACGCCCCGACGAAGGCGGCCACCACCCTCACGGTCGACGCCCCGGCCACGGCGACCCGCGCCAAGCCCCTCACCCTCACCGGCACGCTGGCCTCCTCGGCCCCGTTCCCGGCCGGCACCAAGGTCTCCGTCACACGCACCGACGACGAGTCCCGGTCCGGCAAGGCGCTCGGCACGGCGACCGTCGCGGCGGACGGGACGTACTCCTTCACGGACACCCCGCCGGCCGGCGGCAAGGTGACGTACACCGCCGCCTACGGGGGCGACGCCGCTCACGCCCCCGCCACCGCCTCGGACTCGGTGACCGTCGCCAAGACCGCGACGACGCTGACGCTGAACAACGGCGGCAAGGTGTACGACTACAACAGCAACGTCACCTTCACCGCGCACCTCGGCACCACGTACAAGAACCGCAGCGTCGAGATCTGGGCCGACCCACACGGCTCCGACAAGCCGAACACGCTGGTGAAGAAGGGCACGGTCGACTCCCAGGGCAACCTGACGGCGAGCCTGCGCCTGACCCGGGACACCAAGGTCAGCGCGAAGTTCACGGGTGACACGCGGTACGCCGCGAAGACGACGACCAACACCGTCTACACCAGGGTGAGCATCTCGACGTCGCTGAGCGGCTACTACAAGACGGCCACCGCCTGGAACGCGAAGTACTACTACTTCCGCCAGACCAAGGACCCGATCCTCAACACGACGATGACGATGTACCCGGGCCGCAAATACCAGTTCCAGATCCAGCAGTTCTACAGCGGCGCCTGGCACACCACGGCCACCGAGTACTTCGGGCTGGACCGCTACGGCAAGGACTCCGTCCTCCTGGACGACAACCCGCCCACGGGCGCCCGCTTCCGGATCCGCTCGTCCTACGTCGACCCGGCGTCGGGCGACAACGTCAACACGACGACGTACGGCGGCTGGAAGTACTTCACCTTCACCCGCTGAACCGTCATCGCTGAACCGTCATCGCCGAACCGTCAGCCGCTGACCTGCAGCTGCCGCAGCTGCCGATGGACGTTCTCCAGGGCGCCGCGCCGGCGCCCCGGCACCCGGCTCCTCAACTCCACGAGGACGGGCCCCAGTTCGCGCGCGAGGGCCGTGTCGCGGATCTGCCCCCACTGGTGGTGGGCACGGTCCACCGCGGCCTCCACCGCTGGCGCGTCCGGGGCCTGTCCGGCGGAGAGCCTGGAGGAGGCGACCGTCAGCCAGGTGCGGCAGCTGCGCACCGGGTCCCCGGCCAGCATCGCCAGGTCCGCGCGGACCTCGCCCCAGTGCAGGGCCTCCTCGGAGGCGTGGCCATGGGTGTGGACGGCGGTCTGCTCGTGCCGGGCGGCCAGCGCGTCGGCGTCACCGTGCCGGCCCGCCTGGACGGCGCTGGTGATGGCGGCGTGCGGGTCGCTCGGCACGGGGCCCTGCGCGGTCAGCACGATGTCGATGCCCACGCCGCCCTCGGGCGCGATCCGCTGCAACGCCAACTGGTGCAACTGGTCGAGGGGCGGGCGGTGTCCACTGCGCAGCAGGGTCGCGACCGCCTTCATGTACGCCGGGCCCGCCAGGGTCCGCCGGTTCGGCGGTGGCGCGATCCGGCCGTAGACGGCGTGGTCGCGGCCCGAGTCGAGGGGGTGTGCGAGCAGCCACTGCCAGGTCTCGTGGTCGGCGTGCAGATCGAGGACCAGCGAGGTGGAACCCGGTGCGCGCAGGCGCAGTTCCTCGCGGATCCAGTGCCAGGGGAAGCCGTTGTAGCGGACGGTCGACGGGGTGGACCGGGCCAGCGCCAGGTGGGGCAGGTGCTGGCGGCGGTCCAGTTGCAGCTGGCCGGCGACGAAGACGGTGAGCGGGCCGGGGGCGACGGCAGCGGCGCGCAGGCGGGTGAGGACGGCCTGCGGTTCCAGGGGGTCGGCGAGTTCGACGACGTTGGCGGTGTCCGTGCCGGACAGCACCGCGGGCGGGACCGCCGCGAGGACGGGGAGCACGGAGGCGGCGTCCACCAGAGAGCCCCTGCCCGCCGGTGAGGCGGCGAGCAACAGCACTGTTCCGGGCATCGGTCCCTCCCCATCCCCCGTCGATCACGTACGGCAGCACCGTAACCGCTGCGGCTGCAAAGAGGGGATCTCAGGGCTGCAAACGTCCGTTTCCGTCCCCATTCCCCGCACCGGCCGTCCGCCGTACCGCGAACACCGTCGTGTCGTCGGACAGATGCCCTCTGCAGTGCCGCAGCGTGCTCTCCCGCACGAAGTCGACCAGGCGCCGGGGCTGCGCGATGTCCGGGTCGGCGGCGACGGCCTTGGCGACCTCGGTGTCGAGCGGGAAGAAGACGCCGTCGCCGTCGCGGGCCTCGGTCACACCGTCCGTGGTCAGCAGCAGGGTCTCGCCGGGCCGCAGGGCCACCCGGTGCACGGGCGGCGGACCGTCGGCGGGGGCCAGTCCGCCGTAGCCGAGGGGCAGGGCGTGGCCGGGCGGCAGCGGCTCCACGCCGTCGGGGCCGACGACGAGCGGACAGTCGTGGCCGAGGACGACGGCATCGATCGTGTCCGGCTGCTCCTCGGGAAAGCCGATCAGGACGGCGGTGGCGAACCGGTCTCCCTCCTCCTTGCCCAGAGCCGCGCGCAGCCGGATGTGCCGCAGCAGACGTTCCTCCAGTCGTACGGCGACCATCGCCAGATCCGGCTCGTGATAGGCGCTCTCACGGAAGGTGCCGAGCAGTGCGGCCGCCGCCTCCACGGCGCCCAGCCCCTTGCCCTGGACGTCGCCCAGGATGACGCGGGTGCCGTGCAGGCCGATCTGGATGTCGTAGAAGTCTCCGCCGACCCTGGCCTCGCTGTCGGCGGCGAGATAGACGGCCGCGTGCTCCAGACCGCCCCAGCCCGGCGGCAGCGGACGCAGCACAGTACGGCGGACGGTGGCGGTGACGTCCTGCATGTGCAGCATGCGCCGCTCCCCGCGCACGCGGACCGCGCAGGCCAGCGTGGCGAGGACGCCGCCGATGCCGGCCAGGACGAGGTCGGGCAGGCCGGCCTGGTACTCGTGCGGCAGGGCCGCGTCGGCGGCGAGGTAGGTGGCGGGTGCGAGCACCGCGAAGACGGCCGTTCCCCACACCCCGCAGATCGCGGCGGCGATGCCGGGCACCAGCACGATCCAGGACAGGATCCGGAAGTCGCTGCTGGTCCTGAAGTCGACCAGCACGATGCCGACGAGCAGCACCAGCGGCGGGACCCAGGCAACGCTGTGACCGCGCACGCTCAGCAGCCCCGACCGGCGCGCGTCGCCCTGCGGGCCGGCTTCACCGTCGCTTACGGCCCTCATGGGCTTCAGCGAAGCACGGCGTTCGACGCGCCGCATCCGGGTATCCGGGCCCCGCCCTCGAACGCCGGACGGGCGCGATCGGCACCGCCGACTTGCCACCCGACCGTCCCGGGTGTGCTCTGGAGGGCGGGGGCGTGGAGAGAGAGGAGTGCTCACATGGCTCATGCGGCACCCGTGCCCGGAAGGGCCCGGCGGGTGGGTACGACCGGGATGAGCGGTCTGCCCGATGTGTTCAGCGCGCGGACGCACCGAGTCGCGAGTGTGGCCGTGCCGGTCGTCCTCGGGCTGGTCTACGGCTACTGGGCCGCGGCGAACCGGCGCTCCGGCGGGGAGATCACCGGCTGGAACCTGCTCTTCGGCTTCGTCACCGCGGTCGCGTTCATGGTGCTGTACGTCGCCGTGCGCTGGGTCGCCTCGCGGGTGATCCGGGAGGTGCACGCGGTTCTGTGGGCCGCCTTCGCGGGCGGCACGTTCGGGTTCCTGTACAGCCAGGCCCCCAACACGGTCCTGAGGTCCTCGATCATGGGGCTGGTGATCGGCGCGGCCTGCTTCGTCGTGCTGTTCTACCGCTACTACACGCACGAGGACGCCCAGGGCCACCGCATCGGCTGATACGCGGAGCGCCCCGGCTGACGCACGGTTCGGCCCCGGCCACCGATGGTGCCGAGGCCGACCGGTTCCCCTTCATCCACCCGCGATCACGGTCATCCAGCCACGATCACGATCACGTTCACGTTCACGGAACCGTCGTCGAAGTCCGGGCACCAGTGCCAGAACGGGTCGTCGTTGAAGTGCTGACCGCGGAACTGGCACTCGATGCCGGCCCTGTCGCCACGGTCGTCGGCCACCGCGGTGGTACCGGTCGTCGCGACGGCGAGGGCGCCACCGGCCAGCAGGGCCGCGGCCATGATCCGCAGAGACGGAGTGCTGCGCATGATGGGCCTCCTTGCTCCCCTGATCCATAAGACACCCGTTCGGGTGAACGCTCCACCGGAGAGCGGAATCGTGCGTCCGTATGCAGGCACAGGGCTGGCGCCCACGCCCCCGTGATCCTTGCCTGAGAGGGTGCCCACCCGTCTGCGGAACGCCCTGTCGGCAGCGCTGATCGCCCTGTCGTGCCTCCTCGTGCCGTTCGGCGCGCTGGCGGCGTGGGTGTCGTACGCGCTGGTCGACACGGGCCGGTACGTGACCGCGATGGCGCCATTGGCCCACGACCCGGCGGTGCAGGGCGCTGTCGCGGACACCGTCGGGGCGGGGATCATGGACGCGGTCGGCGACAGACTGGACACGTCCCCGGTGTCCCCGGTGTCGCCGGAGAGCGGCGCGGTACGCCCCTTCGTGCAGGACGCCGTGCGCTCCTTCACCCGTACCGAGGCCTTCCGCACGGCGTGGGAGGCGGGCAACAGGGCCGTCCACGACGCGGTGCTCAGCGCCCTCCAGGACGGACGACACGGCACGGTCACCGTCGACCTGGCCCCGGTCACCGCCCAGGTCAAACGCCGGCTCACCGAGGACCGCATCCCGTTCGCGCACCACATCCCGGTCGAGCACACCGACGTCCCCGTGCTCCCGGCCCACGAGCTGGACCGGCTCAGGAAGGGGTACGACGTGCTCGAAGTCGCCGGGTTCTGGCTGCCCGTCTCGGCCGTCGCGCTCGCCGCGACCGGCATTGCCGTCGCCGCCTGCCGCCGCCGCGCGGTCACGGCGACCGCGCTGGGCACGGCACTCGGCGGCTCGCTCCTGCTCCTCACGCTGGTGATCGGCCGCAGGCTCACGCTGGCGGGCCTGGCCGAGGCGGCCCACCGCCCGGCCGCGGGCGCGGTCTACGACGCCCTGACCCAGACCCTGCGCACGGTGTCCTGGCTGCTCATCGCCCTCGGCCTGACCGTCGCCCTCATCTGCCGCCTCACGGACCTGCTCGCACGACGCCGCCGAGCGTCCGCAACGCCCGCCGCAGATCCGGCTCAGGAGCCGACGCGAGCCCGAGCCTGACGGCGTCCGGGGTCCGGTTCGGGTCGACGGCGAAGGCGGGACCGGGCGTCACGGCGATGCCGAGCGCGGCGGCAGCGGCCGTGAAGGTGTCCGCGCGCCACGGCGCGGGCAGCTCCCACCAGGCGAAATAGGCGCGCGGATCGGACCGTACGGCGAACCCGCGCAGTTCCTCGCCGACGATCCGCTGCCTGCGCGCCGCGTCCGCCCGCTTCGCCGCGACCAGCCGCTCCACCGTCCCGTCCCCGATCCACCGCACGGCCGCCTCCAGCGCGAACCGCCCCGCACTCCACCCGCCGGACCGTACGGCCGCGGCCACCGTCTCGACCCGCTCCTCGGGTACGACGAGGAAGCCGACGGTGAGCCCGGGTGCGACGCGCTTGGAGAGGCCGTCGACGACATGGGTGAGGCCGGGTGCGTGGGTGGCGAGGGGGGCGTCGTCCGTGAGGAACGACCAGATGCGGTCCTCGATGATGGGGATGTTCAAGTCGGCCGCCGTATCGGCGAGTTGGCGTCTGCGCTCGGGGCTCGTGGTCACCGAGGCCGGGTTGTGCAGGGTCGGCTGAAGGTAGAGGGCGGCCAGCGGAGCCGTGCGATGGGCGGCGGCGACGGACTGCGGGCGCGGGCCCTCCTCGTCCGTGGCCAACGGCACCAGGGTGATGCCGAGCCGGGCGGCGATCTCCTTGACCACGGGATACGTCAGCGCCTCGACGCCGACCCGGCCGCCCGGCCGGACCAGGGAGGCGAGGGCGGCGCCGACGGCCTGGCGGGCGTTGCCGGTGAAGAGGATTCGGTCGGGTGCGGGGTGCCAGTCCGGTGTGGCGAGGAGGCGGGCCGCTGCTTGGCGGGCTTCGGATGTGCCGGTGACTGCGGCCGGGCGGAGGGCGTCGGTCAGGACGTCGGGGCGCAGGAGCGGCGCGAGGGCGGGGGCGAGGAGCTCCGACTGACCCGGAGCGCAGGGGTAGTTGAGCTCCAGGTTGACCGGCGCCGCGGTGGCGGCCTCGACAAGGGCCCGCCCGTTCCCTTCCGGAGCGGCCCGCACGAAGGTCCCGCGGCCGACCTCGCCGACGACCAGCCCGCGCCGTACGAGTTCGGCGTACACCCGCCCCGCCGTCGACCCGGCGATCCCGCGCCGCCGCGCGAACACCCGTTGCGGGGGCAGCCGTTCGCCGGGCCTGAGCCGTCCGGCGGCGATGTCGTCGGCCATGCGGTCGGCGAGACGCCGATAGTCGTCCACGAGACTCCCCCATCCACGGGCTCCCCGGATTGCACCGAGGGCAAAGATCTTATTGCACCGAGGAGTTGGGGCGATCTAGGGTCATCCACATGAGCCCCTTCCTCGCATACGAGGACAAAGGAGTCGATAGCTCATCGACCCCGCTCGTCCTCGTCCACGGCCACCCCTTCGACCGCACGATGTGGGCACCGCAGATGGAGACGTTCTCCGCCGCCCGCCGGGTCGTCGCCCCCGACCTGCGCGGCTACGGCGCCTCCCCGGTCGTCCCCGGCGTCACCCCGCTCTCCGCCTTCGCCGAGGACATCGAGGCGCTGCTGGACGACCTGAAGGTGGAGACCTTCGTGCTGGCGGGCCTGTCGATGGGCGGCCAGATCGTCATGGAGTGCTACGCCCGCTTCCCCCACCGCATCCGGGGCCTGGTCCTCGCCGACACGTTCCCGGCGGCGGAGACGGAGCAGGGCAAGAGGGCGCGCAACGCCACGGCGGACCGACTGCTGCGCGAGGGCATGAGCGGATACGCCGACGAGGTGCTGGAGAAGATGGTGGCGCCGTACGCCGACGCCGAGGTCAAGGCCCACGTCCACGGCATGATGACGGCGACCCCGCCCGAGGGCGCCGCGGCGGCCCTGCGCGGACGCGCCGAACGCCCCGACTACCGCGACCTGCTCACCCGCGTCACGGTCCCCGCCCTGGTCGTCGTCGGCGCGGACGACGCCTACACCCCCGTCTCCGACGCGCAGGCCATGCACGCGGCCCTCCCGGACTCGACCCTGCGGGTGATCGAAGGCGCGGCCCATATGCCGAACCTGGAGCGGCCGGGGGAGTTCGACGAGGCGCTGGGGGAGTTCCTGGCGCGGGTGGATGGGTGATCCGTACCCGTGGCCGCCGCGCAACCTTCCCCCCATGACCCCCGTCTTTGAGGGAGGATTCGGGCATCCCACCCGCGAGCGGAAGGCCGGGACTTGGAGACTGCGACTGCCGAGTGGACGGCTTCCCGGGACGGTGAGTCAGGACGACGGGCCGGGCGCAGGCTCGGCCGATGGACGGCCGGCCTGCTGTTCCTGGGTGTCAGCGTGGTCGTCGGCTGCCGGGTCGCCGACGTGGACGGCGTCACCCCGGTCCCTCAGCTCCTCGCCTTCCTGCCGTGGCTGCTCGTGCCCACCGGCCTCGGACTGCTGTCGGCGCTCTTCTCGCGCTGGTGGCTCGGCGTCGTATGGGCCGTCGCGCTCCTCGGACTGCTGGCCTGGTACATCGAGCCGTACGGGAAGACCGGCCTGCCGGGCGGGCCCCCGCTCGTCTCCTTCCGGGTGCTGACCTCGAACGTCGAGTTCGGGCAGGCGACCGACGCCCTGGTCGCCGCCGTCCGCCGAGAGCGGCCGGACATCGTGTTCGTCCAGGAGTGCGAGTACACCTGCGACGCCGGGCTCAAGGAAGCCCTCGGCACCGACTACCCGCACCGGGCGGCGCAGGTCGAGGCCGGGTCGGCGGGGTCGGTCGTCCTCAGCCGCTTCCCGCTGGACCCCGCGGACGGAGTCGACGGCACCATGGCCATGCCCGGCGCGGTCGCCGACGTGCGCGGACATGCCGTACGGCTCCAGCTCGCGCACCCCATGCCGCCGCTGCCCCAGCACGTCGACCTGTGGCGCCGGGAGCTCGGCGACCTGCGGGACTTCTCCGCCGAGAGCATCGGCGGCGACGGCCGGACCCCCGTGATCCTGGCCGGGGACTTCAACGCCTCCGAGGACCACGCCGCCTTCCGCCGCATCCTCGACGCCGGTCTGCGCGACGCCACCCGGCTCACCGGCGAGGACCGCACACCCAGCTGGCCGGCCCGTACCGCGCCGCCCTTCGGGGTGCAGATCGACCACGTGCTCCTGTCGGCCGAGTTCTCCGCCCGCACCGCCCGCTTCCTCGACCTGCCGGACACCGACCACCGTGCCCTGCTCGTCGACGTCACCCTTCACCAGCGGCGATGAGGTCGGCGACGAGCTGAACAAGCGTGCCCATAATGGGCCCCATGTCCCGCGAGCTCCCCATCGGCCTCACCCCGCCCGACTGGCTCGTGCGCAACCTCCGGGCCCAGCCGGCCCCCGTCAACTGGCCCGCCGTGGTCCGCGCGGCGATCGCGCTGTCCCTGCCCCTTGCCATCGGGCTCGCCGTCGACCGCCCCGGATACGGCGCCCTCGCTTCGATGGGCGCCCTCAACGGCGTCATCAGCGACACCGCCTCCGCCTACCGCCTGCGCATCCCCACGATCGCGATCCCGCAGCTCTTCGGCGCCATCGGCATCACCGTCGGGGCCCTGGTGTTCGGCCACGGCTGGGTCGCCGTCGCCGCCGTCACCGGCGTCGCGCTGATCTCCGGGATGATCTCGACGATCGGCGCGGTCGCGTCCGTGTCGGGGCTGTTGCTGCTGCTGACGTCCGTGATCGGCGCGGGGCTGCCACTGCCGGGCGAGTGGTGGATGGCACCGCTGCTGATGGCCGGCGGCGGGCTGCTCGTCCTGGCCCTGGCGCTGCTCGCCTGGCCGCTGCGGTCGGGGGTGCCGGAGCGGGCCGCGGTGGCGGACAGCTACCGCGCGGTCGCCGAGTTGCTGGAGGTCGGCGGCAGCGACGGCGGCACCGCCCTTGCGTACGACGCCGGCCGGCACGCCGTCACCCAGTCCCTGAACCAGTCGTACGACATCATCCTCGCCCACCGCGCCCGCCACCACGGCCGCAGCCCCGAACTCACCCGCCTGCTGGCCCAGTTGAACGCCATCACCCCGGTCGTGGAGGCCGCCCCCGCCGCCCGCCTCAGCGCCGGCCCCCTCCCGCCCGAGGTCCCGGCGGCGGTACGGCACCTCGCCTCCGCCGTGGAGACCGGCTACACCGGGCCGATAGGGCTGAAACTGCCCGCCCCGACGACCGACACCGGCCGCGCCGTCGACCACGCCCTGCGGCACGCCGCCGAGGTCGTCAGCAACCCGGACGTCGACCCGCGCGGCATCGACGACCGCCTGGGCCGCCCGGCCGCCCTGAGCATCCGCGCCGCCCGCGCCCTGCGGGGCGTCACGCTCTCCGCCGCCTCCTGGCGCTACGGCCTGCGCCTCGCCCTGTGCATCGGGATCGCCCAGGCGCTGGTGTCCCTCATCCCGGTCCCCCGCTCCTACTGGGTCGCGCTGACCATCACCTTCGTCCTCAAGCCCGACTTCGGCTCCGTCTTCTCCCGCGCCCTGCTGCGCGCCCTCGGCACGGTCGCCGGGCTGGTCATCGCGGCGGCGGTGCTCGCGGAAGTGCCGCGCGGCTGGTGGGACGTACCGGTGCTGTTCCTGCTCGCCCCGCTGATCCCGGCGCTCACCCCGCGCGGGTACGGCTACCAGACTGCCGCCATCACGCCGGTGATCCTGCTCCTGTCGGACGTCCTGAACCGCCAGGGCACCGCCCTGCTGCTGCCCCGCCTGGGCGACTCCCTCATGGGCTGCGCGATCGCCCTGATCGCCGGTTACCTGCTGTGGCCGGAGAGCTGGCACACCCGGGTCGGCGCCCGCCTCGCGGACGCGGTGCAGGACACTGCACGCTACGTGGAGGGCGCCTTCGGTCCGGACCCCGTGGACCCGCCGGCCCGCGCCCGGATGCGCCGCGGCCTCTACCGCACCCTCTCCGCCATCCGCACCGAATTCCAGCGTGCCCTGACCGAACCCCCGCCCACCGGCCGCCGGGCAGCCGCCTGGTGGCCCCTGGTCGTCGCAGTGGAACGCATCATCGACGCGACCACGGCGGCGAGGGTACGAGTGGCCCACGGCGCACCCCCACCGTCCACCACCGAGGCGATGCAGGTGGCCCGCCAACTGAGAGAACTGGCGGAGGGCCTGCGCCAGGCGGAAACCCTGTACGAGGTCCGCACGGACCTGAGCGGCCCGGAGGGCAGCGTCCTGGAGCCCCTGCGCCAGGAGGTGGCAGCGGCAAGAGCAATCGCGTCCCCGCACTGAAGTCCCCTCAGGGGCACGGAGCCTGAGCGGCAGCCGACCCAGGGGCGCGGGGCTGTGTCGCGGCTCCGCCGCGTGGGCGCGACCAGCCACAACGAACCCGCAGCCGTCCACCATGGCAAGCCACCCGAGCCATTGGGCGCACCGTCCCGAAAAGCGGCGCGGCCGCCCCGTGCAGGAGGGCGACCGCGCCGTGTGTGGGGGGTGGATCCTGGCCCGACTAGCGGGCAGCGACCTTGTGCAGCGCCTTGTCCATCGCCGCGGCGAACCCGTTGGCCCACAGCTGCTCCACGCGGGAGCGCTCGTTGGCGTCCGGGTTCGGGTTCGTGCAGGACGGACCGGGACCGCCGCCCGACATCAGCTCACTGCACGGGCCCTCGTAGTGATCCGGCAGACCCAGCACGTGCCCGGTCTCGTGCGCGGTGACGCGAGTCGAGTCGTACTCCTGGTTCTGCGCGTAGTCGAGGAAGATGTACCCGTTGCCGTGACCGTCGGTCGAGGCGTACGAGCCGCGCGGGTCGTTGCCCTCGCGGTAGGTGAAGTCGGCGTTCGAGCCCTGCTGGAGCTGGACGTTGGACACCGAGCTGTTCCAGATCTGGGTGCTTCTGGCTATCTGCGCGCTGAACGTGGGCGCCCCGGAGGCGTCGTAGACGACGGTGACGGCCGCGGCGCGGGGGTTCGCGGCGCGCTTCTCGGCGACGGACTTCACGACCGCCTCGAAGAAGGCCCGACTGGCGTCGGACTCCGCGGACTTGGCGACGTAGCCGGCGGTGGCGGAGGTGTGGGCGGGTGCCGCCGTGGCCGGGGCCGCCGTGCCCAGGCCGAGTGCCGCGACACTGAGACCGACTGCCGCCGCCGTACGGGCGGACATGGACGTGGACATACGCATCGATGACTCCTGGGTGGGGGGTGAGTCGTCAAGGCGAGTGTCGGCGCCTGTGAGGCCGCTGTGATGATGGCAACCGGTGATAGCACAGCCCTATCAGGGCCCCAATTGGCGGGCATCAGGGGGGATTTGTGCGGCTGGTGAAACCCGCTGTTCCGCTTTAGTCTCCGAGGGCATGGAGCTCGAGGTGAGACACCTCCGCGCGCTGTGCGCCATAGCCGACGCCGGCAGTCTGCACCGGGCCGCCCGCCAGTTGGGCGTCGCCCAGCCATCGTTGAGCACGCAACTGCGACGGATCGAGCAGGAGCTGGGCGGCGCGCTGTTCCTGCGCGCGAGAACCGGCTGCCGCCCCACGCCGCTGGGCCGGCTGGTCCTCAGCCGGGCCCGCCCGCTGGTGGCCGATATGCGTGCCCTGGTCGCCGAGGCGAGGGCGGCCGCGGTGGGCGGCCCGGAACTGCGGGTCGGCTCGACCGCGAGCAAGGCCCTGGCGGGCTGGCTGCGCCGACTGCGCGGCCACGGCCAGGACCCCACCCTCCACATGAACGTCTCCCCCAACGCCCTGCTGCGCATGGTCGCCGACGGCCAGCTGGACGTCGCCTTCGTGCACGAGGTGGAGGGCTGCCCGCTGCGCATCCCGCCGGAGCTACGGCTACGCGTGTTGATGGAGCGCGAGCCGCAGTTCGTGTCGTTGCCGACCGACCATCCGGCCGTGGCGAAGTCCGAGGTCGCCCTGCGTGACCTGGCCGACGACCGCTGGATGGTCGACCCGACGGTCGACGGCGAGTGGGACGCCGTGCAGCGGATGTTCCGCGCGGCGGGCGTCAACCCCCATGTCCTGCACGGCGACTACTACACGGCCGACGCCCTGGTCGCCACCGGCGAGGTCGTCGCCGTCTGCCAGCCCACCCACGCCGACAGTCCCACGATGGCGGTACGGCGCCTGCACGGCGACCCGCTCGGCGTACGGCTCTTCCTCGCGGCCCGTACGGAGACGGACCTCGACGGGGTCTATCCCGCGCTGGAGGAGGCGTACTGGGAGGCGGCGCGGCAGGCGCCGGCTTACCGGGAGTGGCTGGAACACGACGGTGAGCGGCAGCCGCCGGTCCCAGCCCTTCCCTAGTGCCTGTCGGTGTCCGTCGATCAGACGCCGATGTCGCAGCCGTCCTTGCGCCAGACCGCCACGACCGCCGGACGGTTGATCTTGCCGGCACCGTCGGGCCAGGCGCTCAGCGGCTTCTCGGCCGTGGCGCCGTCGATCTCGCCCGGGTGCTGCACGGCGACGAGCACACGGCGGTCCTGGATGAGCGGACCGCAGGTCTCCGCGCCCTTCGGCACGGTCAGGAACTGCTTGAGCTCACCGCGCCGGTCACCGCGGGTGGCGACACCGAAGAGGCCGTCGTGCGAGCCGAGCTGCGCGCCGTCGGTGGAGATCCACAGGTTGCCGTACGAGTCGAAGGCCACGTTGTCCGGGCAGGAGATCGGGGAGACCCCGTCCTTCGGGTACCCGGCGAAGTAGGTGGCCGGGTCCTCCGGGTCACCGGCGACGAGGAACAGCGACCAGGCGAACTTCTTGCTGTCGGCCCGGTTCCAGCGCTCGGTCAGCTCCAGGACGTGCCCGTGCTTGTTGGCGTTGCGCGGGTTGGCCTCGTCCGCCTTGGCGTTCGTGCCGATGCCGCGGTTGGTGTTGTTGGTGAGGGCCACGTACACCTTGCCGGTGTGCGGGTTGGGCTCGATGTCCTCGGGCCGGTCCATCTTCGTCGCGCCGACCTTGTCACCGGCGAGGCGCGTGAAGACGAAGACCTCCTCGGCGGTCATGCCCTCGACGTGCGACTCGGCACCCTTCGCGGTGGCGGTGGCCAGCGGAATCCACTCGCCGCTGCCGTCGAACTCGCCGTCGGCCGGGAGCTTGCCGGTGCCGTCGATCTCGATGGCAGGGGAGTCGCCGGTGAGCTTGGCTACGTAGAGCGTGCCCTCGTCGAGCAGCGAGAGGTTGTGCTCCCGCACAGCGCGCGAGCTGCCCTTCTTCATCCGCTTGCTGCCGACGAACTTGTAGAAGTAGTCGAAGCGCTCGTCGTCACCGGAGTAGACGACCGGACGCCCGTCGTCGGTCAGCCGCACGGTCGCGCCCTCGTGCTTGAAGCGGCCGAGCGCGGTGTGCTTGCGCGGCTTGGAGTCGGGGTCGTACGGGTCGAGCTCGACGACGTACCCGAAGCGGTGCACCTCGTTCGGCTCCTGCGCGACGTCGAAGCGCTTGTCGAAACGCTCCCACTTGCGCTCGGTGGCACCGGTGCCGATGCCGTAGCGCTTGTCCGTGGCGCGGGTGGCGTTGCCGAAGTACTGGTTGAAGTTCTCCTCGCCGTGCAGCGTGGTGCCCCACGGGGTGACGCCGCCGGCGCAGTTGTTGAGCGTGCCGAGGGCCTTGCGGCCGGTCGGGTCGGCGGAGGTCTTCAGCAGGTCCGAGCCGGCGGCGGGGCCGGTGATGCGGAACTCGGTGGTGGCGGTGACGCGGCGGTTGAGCGGGTGACGCGAGACGGGGGTGAGCTTGCCGGTACGGTGCTCGGACTCGACGACGACCGCGGACAGGCCGTGCGCGGCCCAGGCGATCTCGACCTGCTCCTTGGTCGGGTTGGCGGCGTCGTAGCCACGGAACATGAGCACCTCGTCGGTGTACTCATGGTTGGCGACGAGGATCTGGCGGCCGCGCTCGCCGGGGACCGGCAGCAGCGCGAGGAAGTCGCAGTTGTACCCGAACTGACCGGCCTGGGCCTTCGCGGTCTGCTTCGCCGGGTCGAAGGCGGGCGCACCGCGCAGGATGGGCTCGCCCCAGCGGATGACGATGTTCTGCCCGTATCCGTCCGGAATGGTCACGGTGTCGGCGGTGTTCGGCGCGACGGGGTTGAACCGCAGCCCGCGGGCACCGCGGCCGAAGGTGCCGGTCCGCTCGGTCGCGGCGGCGGCCTCGGCGGCCTCGGCCTTCGGCGCGGCGACGGTGGCGGAGGCACCCACGGCGGCGGCCGCGGTGACGACGGCGGCGGCGCGCAGCGTCGTACGGCGGCTGACGGCCTCGGCGATCACGTCACCGACGTACGGGTTCGTGGTGGTGTTGGGCACCTCGTGGAAACAGGCGTCACCACACCGGAACCGGCAGGTCAGGGCGGCCCGGCCGCCGGGATGCGAGTCACTGTTCGTTCTGATGATCGGCAGCTGAATGCGCATGGCTTCTTGTACTCCCCTTGCTTCCCCTTGAGTGCAGCGTGGGGGACGGTAGGGGCACGTTTGTGCGGGAGCGGGGCGACCGCATGAACTGGAGGTGAATCAGAGGTATCCGTACGGGAGTTGGGCCCGCGCCGCGGAATCGGCGCGATGCAGCCCTTGACGTACCTCGACGGACGGAATCCTTCTGTGTCCGCCCCTCCCCAAGATCGCCATCTGGGGCCGCTAACCTTACGTGTCCGTCCTGGCCAGGGATCGACGGGCATCAACTCACGCGAAGGGTTGCGGACATGGGCATTCTCACTCTCCTGCGGAACGCATTCGGCCGATCACGCAAGGTTCGTACGGCCGAAGCAGAGGGTGCGAGTGCTGCGCCGGAACCGCAGCCGACGCTCCCTTCCCCCTCCCCGGAACCCACGCCGCCGACCACGGCCCAGGTCCCGGAACCGCGCACGTCGGAGCCGCAGGTGCCGCCCGCGCCCGAGGAGACGGACGACGAGCACGAGCTGGTCTCGGCCGCCTTCGACAACATCTCGGTGCCGAGGCCTGCGGACCCGGCGGAGGACCGGTCAACCGACGAGCCGACGAAGCCGACGGCGACCGAGGAGCCGGCCGCGGCAGAGCCGACGGTGGCCGAGGAGCCGGTCACGGCAGAGCCGACGGTGGCCGAGGAGCCCGCCACCGAGCCGGCCGAAGCTGAGGAGCCGGTCACGGAGACCCCGGCCGCCGAGGAGCCCGCCGCGGCGGAACCGGTCGCTGAGACGCCTGCCACGGAGGAGCCCGCTGCCGAGCCGGCCGAGGCCGAGGAGCCGGTCACGGCCGAGCCGACGGTCGCTGAGGAGCTGGTCACGGAGACTCCGGCCCCCGAGGAACCGGTTGCGGCAGAGCCGGCTGCCGCCGAGGAGCCCGCCACGGCGGAACCGGTCGCGGCGGAGCCCGCTGCCGCCGAGACGCCTGCGCCCGCGGAGGTGACCGAGGAGCCGAAGGCGACGGAGACCACTCCGGAGCCCGAGGCTGCCGAGACCGAGCCGGAGCCGGAGGCTGCCGAGACCGAGCCGGAGCCCGCACCCAAGGCCCCCGCAGCCGCCGACGGCGAGACCGCCCCACAGGAGTCACCCGCAGCCGACGACGAAACCGGCACGGGTGGTGCGGGCGGGAACACAAAGGCTGAAGGCGAAGCCGAAGCCCCCATCCCCACAACCCTCCGCACCGCCCACACCGCCGCCGCAACCACCCTCACCAAGACCAACGTCACCGGCACCACAGCGAAGCTCTACCTCGTGCTGGACCGCTCCGCGAGCATGCGCCCGTACTACAAGGACGGCTCCGCCCAGGCCCTCGCCGAGCAGACCCTCGCCCTCGCCGCCCACCTCGACCCCGAGGCCAAGGTCCACGTCGTCTTCTTCTCCACGGAACTCGACGGCACCGGCGAGCTCACCCTCACCGATCACGAGAACAAGATCGACGAGCTGCACGCGGGCCTCGGCCGCATGGGCCGTACCAGCTACCACGTCGCGGTCGAGGAAGTCCTCACCCACCACACCAAGACCGCCCCCGACACCCCCGCCCTGGTCGTCTTCCAGACCGACGGCGCCCCCGACGCCAAGACCCCCGCCACCCACGCCCTCACCACGGCCGCGAAGAACCACCCCGCCGTCTTCTTCTCCTTCGTCGCGTTCGGCGACCCGGAGAACAAGGCCTTCGACTACCTCCGCAAGCTGAAGCTGGACAACGTGTCCTACTTCCTGGCCGGCGAGGACCCGAAGGAGCTCACGGACGCGGAGATCTACGAGGGCATCCTGGCCACCTGGCGCCCGTAACCACCGAAGATCACCCCGGGCCGCCCCTTCCCACCCCTCGAAATGGGAAGCGGGCGGCTCACCCATGTCGGCTACGATTTCAAGGTTCGCAAAGAACCAAGAACCCCGAAATCCGACCTGGGAGCAGCCCCCGATGGCTCGACACCTCATCACCAGCGCCCTTCCGTACATCAACGGAATCAAGCACCTGGGCAACATGGTGGGGTCCATGCTCCCGGCGGACGTGTACTCCAGGTACCTCCGCCAGCGCGGCCACGACGTCCTCTACATCTGCGCGACGGACGAGCACGGCACCCCGGCCGAGCTTGCGGCCAAGGAGCAGGGTCTGCCCGTGGCGGACTTCTGCGCCCAGGCGCACGACGCCCAGAAGGCGGTCTACGACGGCTTCGCACTGGCCTTCGACTATTTCGGCCGGAGTTCCTCGCCGCAGAACGTCGAGATCACCCAGCACTTCGCCCGCAAGCTGAACGAGAACGGCTTCATCGAGGAGCGGGCGATCCGCCAGGTGTACAGCCCCACCGACGGCCGCTTCCTCCCGGACCGCTACGTCGAGGGCACCTGTCCCCACTGCGGCTACGACAAGGCCCGCGGCGACCAGTGCGAGAACTGCACCCGCGTGCTCGACCCCACCGACCTGATCGACCCGCGCTCGGCGATCTCCGGCTCCACGGACCTGGAGGTGCGCGAGACCAAGCACCTCTTCCTCCTCCAGTCCAAGCTGCAGAGCGAGGTCATGGAGTGGGTCGCCCGCCACGACGGCGTCTGGCCGCACCTGGCGTCCTCCATCGCCCACAAGTGGCTGACCGAGGGCCTGCACGACCGTGCGATCACCCGTGACCTGGACTGGGGCGTCCCGGTACCGGCCGACACCTGGCCGGAGCTGGCGGCCGAGGGCAAGGTCTTCTACGTCTGGTTCGACGCCCCGATCGAGTACATCGGCGCGACGAAGGAGTGGTCGGACCTCGACCCGTCGACGCGCGACTGGAAGTCCTGGTGGTACGACGTCGACACCGACGTCCGCTACACGGAGTTCATGGCGAAGGACAACGTCCCGTTCCACACGGTGATGTTCCCGGCCACCGAGCTCGGCATCCGCGAGCCCTGGAAGAAGGTCGACTTCGTCAAGGCCTTCAACTGGCTGACGTACTACGGCGGAAAGTTCTCCACCTCCCAGAAGCGCGGCGTCTTCACCGACCAGGCCCTGGAGATCCTCCCCGCCGACTACTGGCGCTACTTCCTGATCGCCAACGCCCCCGAGTCGGACGACTCGTCCTTCACCTGGGAACACTTCACGGCCACGGTCAACAAGGACCTGGCCGACACTCTCGGCAACTTCGTCAACCGGGTCCTGTCCTTCTCCAAGAAGCGCTTCGGCGAGGAGGTCCCGGCGGGTGCCGAGGCCGGCGAGGCGGAGGCGAAGCTGGGCGAGCAGATCGCCGAGCTCCTCGCCGAGTACGAGCAGCACATGGAGACCCTCCAGTTCCGCAAGGCGGCCGCCGCCCTGCGCGCCCTGTGGTCCGCGGGCAACTCCTACCTGGAGGAGAAGGCCCCCTGGCTGGAGATCAAGACCGACAAGGACGCCGCCGCCCTCACTCTCCGTACCGCGATGAACCTGATCCACCTGTACGCGGTGGTCTCGGAGCCGTTCATCCCCTCGACGGCGGCCGCCATGCGCCAGGCCTTCGCCCTGAAGGAGGACACGGCGACCTGGGTGAGCGCCGAGGAGGCCAGGTCCCTCACGGCCGTCCCCGCCGGCACCCCCTTCACCGTCCCTCCGGTCCTCTTCGCCAAGCTCACGGACGAGGACCTGGAGGCGTACAAGGAGCGCTTCGGCGGCGAAGGCGCCTAAATGATGTGAGGGGCGTCGCGCGACTGTGATGGAGTGAGGGCATGACGTACTACGTCACGACCCCGATCTACTACGTCAACGACGCCCCGCACCTGGGCCACGCCTACACGACGGTGGCGGCCGACGTCCTCGCCCGCTGGCACCGGCGGCGGGGCGAGGACGTGTGGTTCCTCACGGGGACCGACGAACACGGCCAGAAGATCCTGCGGACGGCCGAGGCGAACGGCGTGCCACCGCAGGTCTGGGCCGACCGGCTGGCCGAGGAGGCCTGGAAGCCGCTCTGGCAGCACCTGGAGATCTCCCACGACGACTTCATCCGTACGACGGAGAAACGGCACACGGACCGGGTGCAGGAGTTCTTCCGGGACCTGTACGACAACGGCCGTATCCGCAAGGGGAGTTACGAGGGCCCGTACTGCGTCGCGTGCGAGGAGTACAAGCTCCCCGGCGAGCTGGTCGAGGCGGCGGACGGCACCCTCCTGTGCGCGATCCACAAGCGCCCGGTGGACCTCCTCAAGGAGGAGAACTACTTCTTCAAGCTCAGCGAATACGGTGAGCGCCTCCTCGCCCACTACGAGGCCAACCCCGACTTCATCCAGCCGGAGTCTGCCCGCAACGAGGTGGTGAACTTCGTCCGGGGCGGCCTTCAGGACCTGTCCGTCTCCCGCTCGACGTTCGACTGGGGGGTCAAGGTCCCCTGGGACGACGCCCACGTCATCTACGTCTGGGCGGACGCCCTCCTCAACTACGCCACGGCCGTCGGCTACAACGAGAACCCCGAGAAGTTCGAGTCGACCTTCCCGGCCGACGTCCACCTCGTAGGCAAGGACATCCTCCGCTTCCACGCGGTCATCTGGCCGGCCATGCTGATGGCGAACGGTCTGCCGCTGCCGGGCCGGATCGCGGCCAACGGCTGGCTGCTGGTCGGCGGCGAGAAGATGAGCAAGTCCAACCTGACCGGCATCAAGCCGCAGGACCTGACCTCGCACTTCGGCGTGGACGCCTACCGCTGGTACTTCCTGCGCGCGATCGCCTTCGGCCAGGACGGCTCGTTCTCCTGGGAGGACTTCTCCGCCCGCTACACCAGCGAGCTGGCGAACGACTACGGCAACCTCGCCTCCCGGGTGGCGGCCATGGTCGGCAAGTACTTCGGCGGCGTGCTGCCGGCGTCGACGGCTCACGGCGAGGCCGAGCAGGCCATCCAGGAGGGTCTCGCCAGGGCCGTCGCGGAGGCCGACCGCAGGATCGGCGACGAGCTGGACTTCCAGGGCGGCATCCTGGCCGTATTCGACTTCGTCCGGCAGGTCAACGGCTACCTCACGGAGCAGGAGCCCTGGAAGGTCGCCAAGGACGCTTCCGAGGAGGGCCGGGCCCGTCTCGCCACCATCCTCTACACGGCCGCGGAGTCCCTGCGCGCGATCGCGGTGCTCCTGGCTCCGATCATGCCGGAGACCTCCGGGAAGCTCTGGGACTCCCTGGGCGCGGAGGCCTCCCTGGGCCGGCTCCGGGACCAGAGGATCCAGGAGGCGGCCGACTGGGGGAGGCTCCCCGCCGGTACGACGGTCACCAAGGGTGCCGTGCTGTTCCCGCGGCTGGAAGAGGCGCCTGCTACTTGAGGACCCCGGCTCCCGTGCTGGTCGCCAGCTCGGTCGCGAGGTTCTTCGCCGACGTCTGCAGGCCCGCCGTGAGCGCCGGCTTCCAGTTCACCGTCGTCTTGATCTTCTTCGAGCTCGCGGCGTTGTAGGCGGCCACGATGTCGGTCGCGGTGCCGTTGACGAGGTTGCCGGCGCCCGCGATCGAGCCGGTGCCGTCGCCGCTCAGCAGCTTGGCCGCCTTGGCGCCGGACGGCAGCTTCCAGGCGTTGTGCTCGGCGACGACCTGGGCCTTGGCGCGGGAGTCGATGCTGTACTTCGGCGCGTAGCCGTTGAGCGTGGTCGTGTCGTAGAGGTTGTTGTAGAGGTGGATCTGGCCGATGCGGGCCAGGGGCGCCCGCTGCACGATGCCCTTCCACACGTTGTGGTGGATGGTGACCCGCAGCTTGCCGGTGCTGTCGGTGTCACTGCTGCCGATCAGCATCGTCTTGTCGTGGTTGCTGAAGACGTTGCGCTCGACGGTCACCAGGTCGGAGCCGCCTGTGATGTCGAGGGCGCCGTCGTGGATCTGGTACTTGCGGCCGAAGTACGTCTTCAGCGACTTGTCGAAGGCCGGCGCGTCCGTGAACGTGTTGTGGTCGGCCCAGACGTTCGTCGCGCCGCGCAGGGTCACGGAGTCGTAGGCGGAGTTCCACTCGCCCGCCGAGCCGTCCGTCGGGTCCCACTGCGGGAAGCAGTCCTCGGTGGCGGAGAACGTCAGATTGCGGACGATGACGTTCTTCACGTTCTGCACCTGGAGGCTGCCGCCCGTGATGCCGGCGTTCGTGCCCGGGACACCGACGAGGGTGGTGTTGGCGGGCACCCGGAAGACGATGTTCTTCTTCTGCTTCTCGGCGGCTGCCTTGCGGGCGTTCTCCTGCGTGCCCGACGGTGCCTTCTTGCCGTACGTCGCCGGGTCGTAGGCCTTGAGGTGGGCGGACAGCGAGTAGCCGGTGCCGGAGGCGTAGTCGGCGCAGGTGAGCTTCTTGCCGGCTTCGCTGGTGTTGGCGTCGATGGTGCCCTTGACCTTGATGATCCGGGGCGTGGTGTCGGAGACCGACCCCAGGGCCTTCACGAGCTGCGCGCGGGTGCTGACGGTGTACACGTGCGCGGAGTCGGCCTTCGAGCCGCCCGTCGTACCGGAGCCGGAGGCCGCCCAGCCGTCCTTCGCGGGCAGGGACTGGTGGTACAGGTCGACCGCGTCGGCACTCGCGTTCACCACAAGGACACCGGCCCCGATACCGGCGGCCGCGAGCGCGGCGGTGGCGATGACGGTGCGGCGCCGACGCAGGGAACGGCGGTGGGAGGGGCGCTGGACAGGGCGTTGGGAATCGGATGCCACGAATGAGTCCTTCGGATGCTTCAGTGAGGCTCGCGCACCGGCGAGCGATCCCGCGTGGGCGGGCTTCCGACCTGTCTGTGGTCGCGGAGATCCGAAAGGTTGCCGTGGAGGTCTTGACTGATCGGTGTGCAACTCGGGGACATCACGCGGATGTTGTCCATCCGGTTGGCATGGATCGCCCCCCACCGCCACCATGCCCCCCGTCACGACCGTATGGTTTCCGCCATGGCAGTCCCAGAGGTCATCCCGATCGCCTACGAGCCGCACGGCCGTACCGAGGCCATCGGTTGTTACGCGGACGGACAGTTCTTGGGGTCGGTCACGTACGCCTTCCCCAAGGATTTCGACCTCGGCACCGGCTGGGAAGAGCACAAACGCCTGTACTCGGTACTGCACACCTTCGACCCCGAGGGCCGGTACCTCGATTCGGAGATCTGGTGCGCCGGCACCTGGGCCGAGCAGATGCGCGCCCCGCACGGGCCCGACTCGGTGCTCGCCCGCGCCCGCGCCCACCTCGCGACCCAGCTGCGCAGCCTTCCCCGCCGTACGTACACGGACATCGCCGTCCGTCCCTTCCAACTCACGGTCGACGGCGTGCTGTTCGGCCTGGTGGCGGATGAGGACGAGGGAGAGGCGTGGGCCGAGCTGTACCCGGACCACCTGGGCTTCGGGGCGCCCTGGGACGGTTCGTACGACACCTGATCGTTTGCGCCTCTATGCCTGAACGCCCCCGAGGCGCGATACATTGCGAAGATCATGTAAGGCCATCAAGTGGGGGGATCCATTCATGGCACTCTTCGGAAACGCGCACACCATCGACCAGGGGCAGGCGCAGCAGGACTACGCGCGTCTGCTGGGCCACGGTGAGCAGGTGCACGCGGCGTACCTGCTGATACGGGACACCATCCTGTTCACCGACCGCCGTCTGATCCTGGTCGACAAGCAGGGCATCACCGGCAAGAAGGTGGAGTACCACTCGATCCCGTACCGCAGCATCACGCACTTCGCGGTGGAGACGGCGGGCACCTTCGACCTGGACGCCGAGCTGAAGATCTGGCTGTCGGGGTCGGCGACGCCGGTCCAGAAGACGTTCACCAAGGGCGTCGACATCTACGAGGTACAGGCGATCCTGACGCAGTTCGTGGCGAAGTAGCCGTACGTCCGGCCCCGCCGAGGTCGCCCGACCCGGCGGGGCAGCCATAATCGGTCCACGATGATCCCGCAGCCCCGCCACCTCCTGACCGATGTCCTCGCTCTGGGCGCCCGCTATCCCCTCGTCCTGGCCGGCGAGTACGCGGTCCGGGCGCACGGTCTGACGTCGCGGGAGCCGGTGCGGGGGCCGCTGGAGGTGGCGACGGAGTCGCCCGAGCCCATGGACCGGATCGCTGCCGACATGCTGCGCGGCCTGGCCGAACTCGGCTGGCGGGTACGCCCCCTGGAGACCGACCCGCTCTCCGCCCGGCTGCTGGTCACCGCCCCGGACGCCGGTGACCAGCTCACCGGAGGCCATGCCGAGGAGCACACGCTCGACCTCCTGAAGGAGACTCTCTGGCACCCGCCGGTGGCCACCGGCCTCGGCCCGGCCCTCTCCCTCGAAGACCTGATCGGCACCAAAGTCCGCGCTCTGACCGACCGCGGCACCGCACGCGACCTGATCGACGTCTACGCCGCCGCGGCCCACTGGAGCTTCCCCGACCTGGAGGAGCAGGGCCGCCGCCACGCCTGGGACGAGTTCGACCCGGCCGACCTCCAGTCCCGCCTGGAGGCGACGGAACTGCTGGACGACCGCGTGTTCACCGCCCGGGGCCTGACCGGGGAAGCGGTGCCGGTGCTCCGCCGGTGGGTTCGGGCGTGGGCGGACGACATCGCCGAGCGCCTGCTGGAGGAGGAAGCGCTCAGGCCTCCGGCGGAGGAGGAGTGACGGTGCGGCCGCCCGGACTCACCGCGCCTCCCTGCTCGTGACCTGGCCCTGCACCGCGTCGGGCCCGTCGGCCGTTCGTGCTGCCGGTGCTGTCCTTGAGGTGGCCGAAGACGGTGGGGGAGACGAAAAGGCCCAGGTCCCGCTCCGGGCGTAGATCGTGTCCTCGTCGAGCGTGGTGCGCTCCGTCGTGGACGTCGGGTACGGCTCCTCCTCGGCGGAGAGCAGGACCGTCTCCTCGTCGAAGAAGAACTGGCCGGTGTGGCAGGTGGTGCCGCCCTCGTAGCCGGCGTCCGTCCACTCTCCGCTGACATGCACCTTGGTGTGGATGTGGACGCAGCGGCCCTGGTACCAGCCCGGGAAGACGCTCCTGAAGGTGACGAAGCCCTTGCGGTCGGGTCCGCCAGGTGCCGCGCGGATAGCGGGTGTCGCTGGTCGGCTCCTCGTGCCCGCCGCCACCGCCGCCGGCCGGCGGCTCCCCGCTCGGGGTGCCGGACGGCACCGCGGTGGGCGTGCCCGAGGGGGCGTCCGTGGGCGGGGTGCCGCCCCCGCCGCCGTTCGAGAAGGACTCGTAGCCCGAGTACATGCCCAGCCGGCGACGACCTTGCGACGCATGAGGTCCCGCTTGTGTTTCCGCCCTTCGGCCGTCTGGTTTCCCGTCATGTGCAGGGAAGTCAGGGAGCGCGCCTGTCAGGGGGTTGGGCAAGACCTGGGTGAGAGCCCTGCATGAAGGCCGCAAGAGAAAGTGGCTCGGAACCGACGCCGGTTCCGAGCCACTTGACGATTTCGCTGCCTACTTCGGCAACGGTCCGCCTACTTCGGCTGCGGCTTGCGCACCGTCAGGTGCAGCTCCTTCAGCCGCGCCTCCTCAAGCTCCGTCGGCGCGCCCATCATCAGGTCCTGGGCGTTGCCGTTGAGCGGGAAGGCGATCGTCTCGCGGATGTTCGGCTCGTCGGCGAGCAGCATGACGATGCGGTCGACGCCGGGGGCGATGCCGCCGTGCGGCGGGGCGCCGAAGCGGAACGCGCGCAGCATGCCGGCGAACTTGTCCTCGACGGTCTCGCGGTCGTAACCGGCGATCTCGAAGGCCTTGAGCATGATCTCGGGCTCGTGGTTCCGGATCGCGCCGGAGGACAGCTCGACGCCGTTGCAGACGATGTCGTACTGCCAGCCCAGGATGTCCAGCGGGTCCTGGTTCTCCAGGGCCTCCAGGCCACCCTGCGGCATGGAGAACGGGTTGTGCGAGAAGTCGATCGCGCCGGTCTCCTCGTCCTTCTCGTACATCGGGAAGTCGACGATCCAGCAGAACCGGAAGACGCCCTCCTCGAAGTGCCCGGCACGCTTGGCGGCCTCGACCCGCACCGCGCCCATGATCTTCGAGACCTCGTCGAACTCGCCGGCGCCGAAGAACACGGCGTGGCCGGCCTCCAGGCCGAGACGCTCGGTGAGGACCTTGACGTTCTCCTCGGTGAGGAACTTGGCGATCGGGCCGGTCAGCGAGCCGTCCTCGGCGACACGGACCCAGGCCAGGCCCTTGGCGCCCTGCGAGACCGCGAAGTCACCGAGCTGGTCGAAGAACTTGCGGGGCTGCGCGGAGACGTCCGGCACCGGCAGCGCGCGCACGTGCTTGCCGGCGAACGCCTTGAACTCCGAGCCCTCGAACACGTCGGTGATGTCGACGAGCTCCAGCTGGGCGCGCAGGTCCGGCTTGTCGGAGCCGTACTTCAGCATCGCCTCGCGGAACGGGATCCGCGGGAACGGCGAGGTGACGTGACGGCCGTTGCCGAACTCCTCGAACAGCTCGGTCATCAGCTTCTCGACGGGCTGGAAGACGTCCTCCTGCTCGACGAAGCTCATCTCGATGTCGAGCTGGTAGAACTCGCCCGGCGAGCGGTCGGCGCGCGCGTCCTCGTCACGGAAGCAGGGCGCGATCTGGAAGTAGCGGTCGAAGCCGGAGATCATCAGCAGCTGCTTGAACTGCTGCGGCGCCTGCGGCAGGGCGTAGAACTTGCCCGGGTTCAGACGGGAGGGGACGACGAAGTCGCGGGCGCCCTCGGGGGAGGTCGCGGACAGGATCGGCGTCGCCATCTCGTTGAAGCCCAGCGCCGTCATCTTGTGGCGGATCGCCGAGATGACCGACGTACGCAGCAGGATGTTGCGGTGCATGCGCTCGCGGCGCAGGTCCAGGAAGCGGTACTCCAGGCGCCGCTCCTCGTTGACCCCGTCCTCGGTGTTGATGGTGAAGGGGAGCGGGGCGGCCGCGCCGAGCAGCTCGACCTCGCCGACCTCGACCTCGATCTCACCGGTGGGCAGCTCGGGGTTGATGTTCTCGGCGCCGCGGGAGACGACCTTGCCGTCGACGCGGACGGTCGACTCCTTGGAGAGCTTGTCGAGGGCCTCGTACGAGGGCGTGCCGGGACGGGCGACGAGCTGCGTGATGCCGTAGTGGTCGCGCAGATCGATGAAGAGGATGCCGCCCAGGTCGCGCCGATTGTGCAGCCAGCCACTCAGTCGGACGTCGGTGCCGACGTCAGAGGAGCGGAGCTCGCCGCAGGTGTGGGACCTGTACCGATGCATCGTCGTTCATCCAGTCTTCGCGGATCGGGGGGCGTGTTTCACGTGAAACTCCCCCCCAGCCTACCGGGGACCCCAAGATCGGCTCCCCACCATTTGGCGGTGCCCGCGGGGCCCTTCCCGACCAGGTGCCCCGTACAGCTTCGGTGGCAGTGTGCGATCACCTCTTCTTAGAGTGGGGCAATGCGCACTGGTGAGCCCCTGCCCGCCGTGGGGGAGGTTCTCGCCGCCCTCGCGACCGGCCTGTGGCACTGGAACACCGCCACGGGACTGGTCACGGTCGACGCGGAGGCGGCACGGCTGCTCGGGCTGCCCGCCGAACAGGCCACCCTCAGCCAGGCCCAGGTGCGCGCCCGCCTGCACCCGGTCGACTGGAACGAGATCAGCGGGGTGATCCAGCTCGCCGTGGCCGAGGGCACGCTCGGCGAGGCGCGGGTGCGGATCATGGACGAGCAGGGCCGGGTGATCCGGCTCGGCCGCAGCCGCTTCCACGCCTCGTTCGACCGCGAGAAGAAGTCGTACGAGGTGACCGGCTCCCTCCAGGAGGTCACCGAACCGGTGCCGGGCACCTCGGCCGGGCGTACCGCGGTCACCGGCGACTGGCGGCGCTCGCGGGAGGCGTTCCTGCTGGACGCGGGCCGGGCGCTGGCCGAGGCACGGTCGACGGCGGAGGTGCTGCGGGTCGCGGCGGGTCTGTCGATGCCGGGCTTCTCACCGGACGGCCTCGCGGTGTTCGGGGTGACGGGCGACCGCCTGACGATCATCGGCCATCACGGCCACCAGCCCGGCGACGAAAGCCCCTTCACGCACATGGCCCTGGAGACGGACTACCCGGCCGCCGAGGTCGTCCGCACCGGCCGTGCCGTCTATCTCTCCTCACCCGAGCGGTACAAGGAGCGCTACCCGGTCACCTGGCCGCTCGCCGCGCACTTCAACCGGCAGTCCTGGGCGTTTCTGCCGCTGACCGTGGCGGGCCGCACGATGGGCGCCTGGATGGCGGCGTTCACCTATCCGGTCGCCTTCACGCCCGACGAGCGGTCCGTGCTGACGACGGTGGCCCGCATGCTCGCCCAGGCCCTCTCCCGCGCCGAGGCCGCCGAGTCCGCGCGGGAGCTGACGGACGGCCTCCAGCGTTCGATGCTCCCTCAGCTGGGCCCCGAGATACCGGGCATGAGCGTGGCGGCACGCTATGTCCCGACCGGCGGCGGGCTTCAGGTCGGCGGCGACTGGTACGACATGATCCCGCTGCCCAACGGCCGCTTCGCCCTCGTCATCGGCGACGTCCAGGGCCATGACGTACGGGCCGCCGGCCTGATGGGCCAGCTCCGGATCGCGCTGCGCGCCTACGCCTCCGAGGGCCATCGCCCCGACGCCGTGCTCTCCCGCGCCTCCCGCTTCCTGCACGGGATGACGTTCGGCTCCCTCTACGATGACCCGACCGACCTGCGCTTCGCGACCTGCCTGTACGTCGAGGTCGACCCCACGACCGGGCTGCTGGACATCGCCCGCGCCGGCCACCCGGACCCGGCGATCCGCATGATCGACGGCACGGTGCTCGCCCGCCCGACGGCAGGCGGCCTCCCGCTGGGCATCGACCCGGACGCCGACTACCCGACGACCCGGATCACCCTGGAACCCGGCGAGACCATGCTGATCTGCACGGACGGCCTGATCGAGACCGGCGGCCACGACCTGGAGACCGGCTGGAAGCGCATCCGCACGATCCTCGAGGAACACGACGGCGACCTGGAGGCACTCGCCGACGCCCTCGTCCAGGCCGTTCACGGCCCGTCCTCCCACCACACCACCGGCCCGCTCGCCGACCGGCGCGAGGACGACATAGCGGTACTGCTGCTGCGGCGGCAGGAGGAGGGGTGCGGTTGCGGTGATCCGGTCGCCGTACGGCCGACGACCCGGCGCACCATGCTGTCGGTGGCGCAGGCCGAGCCGGAGCGGGTCGCGGTGGCCCGGCAGCAGCTGCGGGAGCTGCTGCACGACTGGGCCTGCGACGACCAGGTGGACTCGGCGGTCCTGCTGCTGTCCGAGACGCTGACGAACGTCCTCGTCCACACCGACGCCGACGCCCTGCTGCTGGCGGAGGTGCGGGGCGAGCCGGGGGACCGCCGGATGCGCGTCGAGGTGACGGACACCAGCGACGACCTGCCCCACCGGCGCCGGCCCGGCGAATTGGCGTCGTCCGGGCGGGGCCTGATGCTGATCGAGCTGCTGGCTCACTCGTGGGGCGTGGACCCGCGTGGTGAGGGCAAGAGCATCTGGTTCGAGCTCTACGAGTCCGAGGGCGCCGGGGGCGTGGACGGCTCGGGGGGCGCGGACGGCTCGGAGCGCTCCGAGTCGCCGTAGCGCTCTCTGAGTTCGAGTACGACTCCGGTGGCGGCTGCGGTGAGCGGTACGGCGAGCAGCATGCCGAGGATGCCGGCCACGGAGGCCCCCGCGGTGATCGTCAGCATGACGACGGCCGGGTGCATCTGGACGGTCCGGCTCTGGATCGCGGGCTGGAGCACATGCCCCTCCAGCACCTGCACGGCGAGCACCACCCCGAGCACCCACAGCGCGATGACGAACCCCCGGTCGGCGAGTGCGACCAGCACGGCGACGGCTCCTGAGATGAAGGCGCCGAGGTAGGGGACGTAGGCCCCGACGAAGACGAGCGCGCCGAGGCCGACGGCGCCCGGGACGTCGAGGATCAGCAGTCCGACGGTGATGCACAGGGCGTCGATGAGGGCGATGAGGGTGGTCCCCCGCATGAACCCCTCCACGGCCCGGAAGGCCCGCCTGGCCATGGCCTCCGCGAGGTCGCCGCTCCCGCCCGGGACGACGGCCCGCAGCGCGTCGGCGGCCCGGTCGGAGTCCCGCAGGAAGAAGAAGACGAGCAGCAGCGCGAGCACCGCGATGGCGATGGTCTCGCCCACGACACTGACCCCGCTGATGACCCCGGAGGCGGCCGTCCCGCCGAACTTGGTGAGCAACTCCCTGGCGTTGGAAGCGAGATCGTCCAGCGAGGTCCCGGCGGCCCCGAAGTGGCCCGTCAGATCCCGGCCCGCCTGCTTGAGCGAGGCGACGATTTCGTCGCCGCTGTCCACGATCGCGGCGACGACGATGTACACCGCACCGCCGACGACGGCCACCACGGCGACACAGGTGAGCCCGGCGGCGACCGACCGGTTCACCTTGGCCTTCACCAGCCGCCGGTGCAACGGCCCGAGCAGCGCCGTCCCGAGCAGCGCGAGCAGCACGGGCACCACGGCCGTACTGAACTCCACGGCCAGCCGGATCCCGACGTAGACGACCCCCGCGACGAGCAACACGACGACGCACCAGGCGGCGAGCCGCCGGACGGGATCGGGGAGCAGCGGGGTGGGGGCCTGCACGGTTCCAGCGGATCATGCACGGGGCGACGCTGTCGTGCGCGGGCGGACCGGGTGGGTGACGGGACGACGGAAGGCCCGCAGCCGCACCGGAGGGGCGGAGGCGGGCCTTCTCGTGTCGGCGGATCAGGCCGTGTCGTGCGGGTCGTGCGGGTCAGGCCTTGGACGGGCGGGTCGTGCGGGTCAGGCCTTGGACGGGCCGTCGGCGCTCATCCCGTGCACGGCCGGGATCGTGCCCAGCCGGCCCTTCTGGAAGTCGTCGAAGGCCTGCTGGAGTTCGTCACGGGTGTTCATGACGAACGGGCCGTAGTGGGCCATCGGCTCGCGGATCGGCTGCCCGCCCAGGAGGACGACCTCCAGGTCCGGCGTGTGGGAGTCCTGCTTCTCGTCGGCGCGGACGGTCAGGGAACCGCCGCTGCCGAAGACCGCCGTCTGGCCCAGCTGGATCGGGCGGTGTTCCGCACCCACCGCGCCGCGGCCGGCGAGGACGTACGCGAGGCCGTTGAAGTCCTCCCGCCACGGCAGGGTGATCTCCGCGCCCGGCGCCAGCGTGGCGTGGATCATCGAGATCGGGGTGTGGGTGACGCCGGGACCCTGGTGGCCGTCCAGCTCGCCCGCGATGACGCGCAGCAGGGCGCCGCCGTCGGGGGTGGTGAGCAGCTGGACGTTGCCGCCGCGGATGTCCTGGTAGCGCGGGGCCATCATCTTGTCCTTGGCCGGGAGGTTCACCCACAGCTGCAGGCCGTGGAAGAGGCCGCCGGACATGACGAGGGACTCCGGCGGGGCCTCGATGTGGAGGAGACCGCTGCCGGCCGTCATCCACTGGGTGTCGCCGTTGGTGATGGTGCCACCGCCGCCGTTGCTGTCCTGGTGGTCGAAGATCCCGTCGATGATGTACGTGACGGTCTCGAAGCCGCGGTGCGGGTGCCAGGGGGTGCCCTTGGGCTCACCCGGCGCGTACTCCACCTCGCCCATCTGGTCCATCATGATGAACGGGTCCAGGTGGCGGTAGTTGATCCCGGCGAACGCACGGCGCACCGGGAAGCCCTCACCCTCAAAACCGCTCGGCGCGGTCGTGACGGCGAGCACGGGACGGGCGACGGCGTCCACGGGCGCGGCGACGCGCGGCAGCGTCAGCGGGTTCTCGACGGTCACTGCAGGCATGTCGGTACCTCCTTGTGCGTCCACTTTAGTTGAGCATTGAACTTCTTGCTACCCCTAACGGGAAGAACCCGGAGGGCATTCCCTCCGGGCACAACCGAAGGCCGACACCCGAAGTGGGCGCGGCCTTCGTCACAAGGACCCGGTGGTGCGGGAGCGGCTCAGTGTGTCAGGAAGAGCGCGGACTTGGAGGTCAGACGACCGGTTCTGGCTGCTTCTCGGGCATGGCCTCCGGGTCGGCGGCTGCGGCCGGCTTGCGCCGGTCGTCCCGCATCACCAGCGTCGCCAGCAGCGCCGCCGCCAGGACACCGATCGCGCTGACCGTGAAGGTGGTGGACATCGAGGCGGTAAAGGCCTCGCGGGCCGCCGCGACCAGACCGGCGTCGCCGCCGGCCACCGCCCCGGCGATCGAGTGCTTCGCCTCGTCCGGCGTCCCCTCGGGCATCCGGTCCGCGAAGCCGCTCGACAGCAGCGAGCCCAGGATCGCGATGCCGAGTGCGGTGCCGGCCTGCTGGACGGTGTCGTTCAGGGCCGAGCCGACGCCCGCCTTGTCCTCGGGGATCGTGCCCATCAGCGCGCCGACCGCGGCCGGCATCGCGAGGCCCGCGCCGAGGCCGAGGAGACCGAGCGCCACCGCCGGGACCGTGAAGCCGGAGTCCGCCGAGACCGTGGCCATGAGGGCGAAGCAGGCCACCATCACCAGCATCCCCGCGAGGATCACCCACCGGTTGCCGTACCGGGCGGCGAGCTTGACGCCCACGCCGTTGCCGATCAGGGCGGTGATCGCCAGCGGCAGGAAGGCGAGGCCCGCCTCGAGCGGCGAGTAGCCGAGCACGAACTGCAGGTACTGGGTGAGGACCAGCAGCAGACCGCCGTTGCCGATCTGCACGAGCGCCAGGGAGAGCGAACCGCCGCTGAAGTTGCGGTGCTTGAACAGGACCAGCGGGACCATCGGCGACTTCGTGACGTTCTCCCAGACCACGAAGCCGACCAGCGAGGCGAGCGCCACCACCAGGGTCACCGTGGAGCGGCCGCCCAGCGCGCCGTGCTGCGGGAGCTCGATGATCCACCAGACCAGGGCCGTCATGCCGACCGCCGACAGCACCGCACCCAGCGGGTCCGCCTTCTGCCAGGGCGCCCTGGACTCCGGCATCAGCGCCAGAGCGGCGACGATCGCCAGCGCAACGATCGGCACGTTGATGAAGAAGATCGACTGCCAGGAGAAGTGGTCGATCAGGACGCCGCCCAGCACCGGGCTGCCGACCAGGCCGAGCATCGACACCGAGCTCCAGGCCGCCATCGCCCTGCCGCGCTCCTCCTCGTCGAAGACGGTGATGAGGATCGACAGGGTGGACGGCATGATCAGGGCCCCGCCGACACCCATCGCGACGCGTACGGCGATGACCTCGCCCGGGCTGGTGCACCAGGTCGCGGCCAGTGAGGCCGCCCCGAAGAGCAGGAGCCCGATCACCATCACCTTCCGGCGCCCGAACCGGTCGCCCAGGCTGCCGGACGTGAGCAGGAGACCGGCGAAGACCAGGATGTAGGAGTCCAGGATCCACTGGGTGTCCTGGGCGCTCGCCCCGATGTCCCCGGTCATCACGGGCACCGCGACGGTCAGCGCCATGCTGTCGACGACCAGTACCAGCGTGCTCAGGCAGAGCACGATCAGGATCCACCAGCGGCGTGGATCACGAGTTCCCTTGACGTCCATGACGTTCCCCTCCATGACGCTCTCCCCGGCGCTGTGAACACCGTTCCTTCGTTGCGAACACTGTACGCATGACGGAACGATGTTCGCAACCTCCGATTCCTGTACGCTCGATGCGAACGATGTACGCAGGGATGCGAAGGAGTGCCGATGGCCGCCAGGACGACGAAGCAGAGCTCCATCCCCTCCGTCTGGGCCCGCCCCCAGCGCGAGTCCGACCAGCCGGCGCTCAGCCGCGCCACGATCGTGCGCGAGGCGATCACCATGCTGGACGCAGAGGGAGTGGAGGCGCTGAGCATGCGCAAGCTCGCGACCCGGCTGAACGCCGGCGCCGCCTCCCTCTACCGGCACGTCGCCACCAAGGACGAGCTGATGGAGCTGGCCGTCGACGAGGTCGCCGCCGAGATCCACGTACCGCCCGCCGACAGCCCCGACTGGCGCGCGGCGGTCGCGGAGGCGGCCCACTCGTTCCGTACGACGGCGCTACGGCACCCGTGGCTGTCGTCGGTCCTCGGCCAGGCCGGGCTGGCCTACCTCGGCCCCAACCTGATGTCGTACTCGGAGCGGCTGGCCGCGCTGTTCACGGCAGCGGGCTTCCAGGACCCCAACGGCGCGATCGACGCCGTCCTGTCGTACGTCATCGGGATGAGCACCACCGAGGGCGCCTGGCTCATCACGGTCGCCCGCTCCGGCGAGACCGAGGCCGACTTCATCGCCCGCCTGCTGCCCGCCGCCCGGCAGGCGGTCGCCGACCACGAGCACCTGGCCCGGGGGTACACCGGCGTGGAGACAGCCGCGGCCGACCCCGTGGCCCTGCGGGACGGAAAGTTCGCCGCCGCCCTGGACATCGTCCTCGACGGACTGGCACTGCGGCTGAATGCAACGGGGCCCGAGCGCCCTTAGGGACGCGGGGCCCTGTCAAGGTGCGGCACTCAGCGAAATCAATATGCGGCACCCAGCGAAGCGCTACCCGTACATCCGGCGCATCGCGAACTCGACCATCTGCTCCACGGCCTTCGCGTCGAAGACCATGCGGTGCTCGCCCTCCATGTCGAGGACGCAGCCGTAGCCGGTCGGCAGCAGGTCGATCACCTCGGCGCCGGTGATGACGAAGTACTTGGACTCCTTGCCCGCGTACCGGCGCAGCTCCTTCAGCGAGGTGAACATCGGGATCACCGGCTGCTGGGTGTTGTGCAGGGCAAGGAAGCCCGGGTTGTCGCCGCGCGGGCAGTAGACCTTCGATGTCGCGAAGACCTGCTGGAAGTCCTCGGCGGACATCTGCCCGGTGGTGAAGGCCCGCACCGCGTCCGCGAGCGAGGGCGGTGACGGCTCGGGGTACAGGGGTGGCTGCTGGCCATAGCCGCCGACGCCGCCGGGCATGGGCTGCTGCGGCGAGGCGTACTGCTGCTGAGCGCCGACGTTCTGGTCGTAGCCGTACATGGACGCAAGCGTACCGAGAGCGGCGGGCAGAGCGGGCCGGTACCGGGGCCGCTACGGGGGCTCCGGCGAAACCGACAGCGAGTCGACAGCCGCCGCACTGCTTTCCGACAGCTGTCCCTCACTAGCGTCTGTCCTATCGGGAGGAGTGCCGAGACGGCACCGCACCAGCGAGGGGACAGCCATGGACCGACACCACGCCGACGAGGTCCACGACGGCGGAGTCCACGAGCACGACAGAGGGCTCTCGTACGACCTTCCCGTCCTCGCCCGCCGGCGCATGATCCGGCTGATGGCGGGGGCGAGCCTGGTCCCCCTGGTGGGCTGCACCTCGCAGGACGAGACCTCGGCGTCGTCCTCGGCCTCCTCCGCCAAGGGCTCCGCGTCGTCGGCCGCCGAGTGCGCGACCATCCCGGACGAGACCGCCGGCCCCTTCCCCGGGGACGGCTCGAACGGCGTGAACGTCCTCAAGGAGAGCGGTGTCGTCCGCAGCGACATCACCAAGAGCTTCGGCGACTTTGCGGGCGGGACCGCCGAGGGCGTGCCCCTGACCGTGACGCTCACGGTCGTGGACGCCGCCTCCGGCTGCGGGACGCCGAAGAAGGGTGCCGCGGTCTACATCTGGCACTGCGACCGGGCCGGCGACTACTCCCTGTACTCCGAGGGCGTCACCGACGAGAACTACCTGCGCGGCGTCCAGGAGACCGACGACAAGGGCCAGGTCACCTTCAGGAGCATCTTCCCCGGCTGCTACGCGGGCCGCTGGCCGCACATCCACTTCGAGGTCTACGGCAGCCTGGCGGACGCCACGGCGGCCACCTCCATCACGAACACCTCGCAGCTCGCCTTCCCGAAGGACGTGTGCGAGACGGTGTACGCCACGGACGGCTACGACGAGAGCGTGCGCAACCTCAGCAGCCTCTCCCTGGAGACGGACGGAATCTTCAGCGACGGTTACGAGCAGCAGCTGGCCGCGACGAAGGGCAGTGCGGCGGAGGGTTACACGGCGACACTGACGGTTCCGGTGTGACCTGTCACAGATTGCGGATCGGGGTTGCGTCTTATTACTGACGGGTAGCATCATCGTAGCTACTTGTTGGTACGTGAACTAGCGCGAGGAACCAAGTGCCTCGCCGACCCTCTACGGAGCCGTGACCATGGGGCACTACAAGTCGAACCTCCGCGACATCGAGTTCAACCTCTTCGAAGTACTCGGACGCGACAAGCTGTACGGCACGGGTCCGTTCGAGGAGATGGACGTCGAGACCGCGAAGAGCATCCTTGAGGAGCTGACCCGGCTCGCGGAGAACGAGCTGGCCGAGTCCTTCGCCGACGCCGACCGCAACCCGCCGGTCTTCGACCCCGAGACGAACACCGCGCCCGTCCCGGCGTCCTTCAAGAAGAGCTACAAGGCCTTCATGGACTCCGAGTACTGGCGTCTCGGCCTGCCCGAGGCCATCGGTGGCACGACGGCACCGCCGTCCCTGATCTGGTCGTACGCGGAGCTGATCCTCGGCTCGAACCCGGCCGTGTGGATGTACTCCTCCGGCCCGGCGTTCGCCGGCATCCTCTACGACGAGGGCAACGACGTCCAGAAGAAGATCGCCCAGATCGCCGTCGAGCGGACCTGGGGCTCCACCATGGTGCTCACCGAGCCGGACGCCGGCTCGGACGTGGGCGCCGGCCGCACCAAGGCGGTCCAGCAGGAGGACGGCTCCTGGCACATCGAGGGCGTCAAGCGCTTCATCACGTCCGGTGAGCACGACATGGAGGAGAACATCCTCCACTACGTGCTGGCCCGCCCCGAAGGTGCCGGTCCGGGCACCAAGGGCCTGTCCCTCTTCCTCGTCCCGAAGTACCTCTTCGACTTCGAGACCGGCGAGCTGGGCGAGCGCAACGGCGTCTACGCCACGAACGTCGAGCACAAGATGGGCCTGAAGGCCTCCAACACCTGCGAGATGACCTTCGGCGACCGGCACCCCGCCAAGGGGTGGCTGATCGGCGACAAGCACGACGGCATCCGCCAGATGTTCCGCATCATCGAGTTCGCCCGCATGATGGTCGGCACGAAGGCGATCTCCACGCTGTCGACGGGCTACCTGAACGCCCTTGAGTACGCCAAGGAGCGCGTCCAGGGTCCCGACCTGGCGAACTTCATGGACAAGACCGCGCCCAAGGTCACCATCACCCACCACCCGGACGTGCGCCGCTCGCTCATGACGCAGAAGGCGTACGCGGAGGGCATGCGGGCGCTGGTGCTGTACACGGCGTCGGTGCAGGACGCGATCGCCGTCAAGGAGGCCGCGGGCGAGGACGTCAAGGCCGAGCACGCGCTGAACGACCTGCTCCTGCCGATCGTGAAGGGCTACGGCTCCGAGAAGGGCTACGAGCTGCTCGCCCAGTCGCTGCAGACCTTCGGCGGCTCCGGCTTCCTGCAGGAGTACCCGATCGAGCAGTACATCCGCGACGCCAAGATCGACACCCTGTACGAGGGCACGACGGCGATCCAGGGCCAGGACTTCTTCTTCCGGAAGATCGTCCGCAACCAGGGCGCCGCGCTGAACTCGCTCGCCGAGGACATCAAGAAGTTCCTGGCGCTCGGCGAGGGCGGCGAGGAGCTGTCCGGTGCCCGCGAGCACCTCGCGAAGGCGGCCGTCGAGCTGGAGGCGATCGTCGGCCTGATGCTGACGGACCTCGCTGCCACCGAGCAGGACGTCAAGAACATCTACAAGGTGGGCCTGAACACCACCCGCCTGCTGCTGGCCTCCGGTGACGTGGTCGTCGGCTACCTGCTGCTCAAGGGTGCCGCGGTCGCCGCGGAGAAGCTTCCGACGGCCTCCGCCAAGGACAAGGCGTTCTACGCGGGCAAGATCGCCGCGGCGAAGTTCTTCGCGGCCAACGTCCTGCCCGGCGTCACCGGTGCGCGCAAGCTCGCCGAGGGCGTCGAGCTGGACCTGATGGAGCTGGACGAGGCCGCCTTCTAGTCGGCGAGGGGGCGCCACCACCGCCCCCTTCCAGCCACCTGTTCCAGTCACTCACGGACATTCCACATCGCCCTTACGAGGGCCCGCTCCCCTTCACCGGGAGCGGGCCCTCGTACGTCGTTAAGGTGAACCCCATGAGCGAACCCCCCCGCTTCGACCGCGGCCACACCGACGACCTCATGTCCTTCCTGGCGGCGAGCCCGACGCCGTACCACGCCGTGGCGAACACCGCCGAGCGGCTGGAAAAGGCCGGATTCAGGCAGGTCTCGGAGACGGACGCCTGGGACGGGACGAGTGGCGGCAAGTACGTGCTGCGTGGTGGCGCGATCGTGGCCTGGTACGTCCCCGAGGGCGCGGCGCCCCACACGCCGTACCGGATCGTCGGCGCCCACACGGACTCCCCCAACCTGCGCGTGAAGCCGCTGCCCGACACCGGAGCGCACGGCTGGCGGCAGGTGGCCGTGGAGATCTACGGCGGACCGCTCCTCAACTCCTGGCTCGACCGCGACCTGGGCATCGCCGGCCGGCTGACGCTGCGGGACGGTACGACGCGGCTGGTGAACGTCGACCGGCCGCTGCTGCGCGTCCCCCAACTCGCCATCCACCTGGACCGTTCCGTGTCCGCGGAGGGGCTCAAGCTCGACAAGCAGCGGCATCTGCAGCCCATTTGGGGCCTCGGGGGCGACGTGCGCGACGGCGACCTGATCGCCTTCCTGGAGGAGACGGCCGGACTGGCAGCGGGCGAGGTCGCCGGCTGGGACCTGATGGTGCACTCCGTGGAGCCGCCGGCCTACCTGGGCCGGGACAAGGAGCTCGTCGCGGGCCCGCGCATGGACAACCTGCTCTCGGTCCACGCCGGAGCGGCGGCGCTGGCCGCGGTGGCCGGCTCGGGCGCCGGACTGCCGTACATCCCGGTGCTGGCCGCCTTCGACCACGAGGAGAACGGCTCGCAGAGCGACACGGGTGCCGACGGGCCGCTGCTGGGCGGCGTCCTGGAGCGCTCGGTGTTCGCGCGCGGGGGATCGTACGAGGACCGGGCGCGGGCCTTCGCCGGCACGGTCTGCCTGTCCTCCGACACGGGCCACGCGGTCCACCCCAACTACGCGGAGCGCCACGACCCGACGCACCACCCGCGCGTCAACGGCGGGCCGATCCTGAAGGTCAACGTCAACAACCGCTACGCGACCGACGGTTCGGGCCGGGCGGTGTGGGCGGCGGCCTGCGAGAAGGCCGACGTGCCCTTCCAGTCCTTCGTCTCCAACAACTCCATGCCCTGCGGCACGACGATCGGCCCGATCACCGCGGCCCGGCACGGCATCAAGACCGTCGACATCGGCGTGGCGATCCTTTCCATGCACAGCGCGCGGGAGTTGTGCGGCGCGGAAGACCCGTGGCTGCTGGCGAACTCGTTGGTGGCGTTCCTGGAGGGGTAGTTCCTCAAGGGTGGGGTACCCGCCCCCGACCGGAACCACCGGACCGGACAGGGAGGCGACAACTCATGGGCCTCGGCGGGTGCATCATCCTCATCGCCGCAGGAGCCATCCTCACGTTTGCAACGGACTGGGAGATGGAGGGGGTCAATCTCGACCTGGTCGGGATCATCCTCATGATCGTGGGACTCATCGGCGTCACGACGTTCAGCAGCATCGCCAGGCGCAAGCGCGTGGTGGTGCCACCGACGACACCGGTCGTCGGCGAGCAGCCCCACCATCGGCGGGACGGATACAGCGACGGTTACGGCGCCTGAGACTTCTCAGTCCGCCGGTGGGAGTGGAGGGTGCGGGAGAGTTCGGTGTCCGCACCCTCGCCTTCGCGGCGCGAGACGGGACTCAGCCCGTCGGCCTACAGACGGCGTTTCGGGACGGGCGGCGGGGAACCCCTCGTGTCATGAGATTCCTCGTACGCGACCGGCTCCTCGGCTTCGGTGACGACTACTGGATCGAGGACGACCGGGGCAACAAGGTGTTCCTCGTCGACGGCAAGGCGATGCGGCTGCGGGACACCTTCGAGCTGAAGGACGCCCAGGGGCACGTCCTCATCGACATCCACCAGAAGATGCTCGCCCTGCGCGACACGATGGTGATCGAGCGGGCCGGCGAACCGCTCGCCACGATCCGCCGCAAGCGGCTGTCCCTGCTGCGCAACCACTACCGGGTGTCCCTGGCGGACGGCAGCACGGAACTCGACGTCAGCGGCAAGATCCTCGACCGGGAGTTCGCCGTCGAGTACGACGGCGAACTGCTGGCCGTCGTCTCCCGCCGGTGGCTGCACGTACGGGAGACCTACGGCGTGGACGTCGTACGGGACGACGCGGATCCGGCGCTGCTGATCGCGGTGGCGGTGTGCGTGATCCACCTGGCGGAGAAGGAGCGAGGGGACGACTGACGACTGACGGCGGCGGCCGGGGAGGGCGTGGCGCTGTCAGCGACGCGGCGCCGTCAGCCCCAGCATCCGGTCCTTGAGCGCCGGGAACTGATCCCGCGTCACCGCGACCTTCCCCGGGTCGAACTCCACCGTGAGGACCTGCTCCCCCGCACCGGCCTGCGCCAGCACCTCGCCCCACGGATCGACCACGATCGAGTGACCGGCCTGCGGAACTCCCGCGTGCGTCCCGGCCGTTCCACAGGCGAGCACGAACGCCTGGTTCTCCACCGCCCGCGCCTGAGCCAGCAGCGTCCAGTGCGCCCGGCGGCGCTCCGGCCAGCCCGCCGGGATGACCAGGGTCTCGGCGCCGGCGTCGACGAGGCCGCGGAAGAGTTCGGGGAATCGGAGGTCGTAGCACGTGGCCAGACCCAGGGTCGTCCCGGGCAGCCGGACCGTCACCAGTTCCTCGCCCGCGCCCATCAGCACCGCCTCGCCCTTGTCGAAGCCGAAGCGATGGATCTTGCGGTACGCGGCGGCGAGATCACCGGAGGGCGAGAAGACGACAGAGGTGTTGTAGAGCGGCCCGTCGGGATCCCGTTCGGGAATCGAGCCCGCGTGCAGCCACACGCCCGCGTCGCTCGCGGCCTTCGCCATCGCCTCGTACGTCGGCCCTTCGAGCGGCTCGGCCTCGCTGCCGAACTCCTCGTAGGCGAACGCCCCGGTGGTCCACAGTTCGGGCAGGACGACCAGATCCGCCCCCGCCTGGTCGCGCACCAGCGAGGCAACCCTCACCCGACGCGATTCGACCGATTCGCCCTCATTGACATCGATCTGAAGGAGAGAGGCGCGCACACTACCACCGTCCTGGCATTCGAGCGGTCCACACGGGCATCCACGCGGGGCCTACGATCGTCACACGAAAGCACTGCCGGGGTGCCTCACAGCAGCGTAACTTAGCGTTTCAAGACACCCGCCGACAGCAGCCGCCGCCCACTGGCACCGCCGCCACAACCTGCCCGCGTACCGACGTACCAACCGCCGAGGGGTCCCGTTTCCGTGAGTCTGCATCCCACCCTCCAGCCCTACGCCGACGCCTGGACCCACTCCATCGAAGCGATATCCGAGCTGGTGACGCCGCTTGTGGAGGGCGAGTGGAATCGGCGCACGCCCTGCCCCGGCTGGTCGGTCCGCGACGTCGTGTCGCATGTCATCGGCCTGGACTGCGAGATGCTCGGCGACCCGCGTCCCATCCACACGCTTCCGCGCGACCTCTTCCACGTCACCAACGACCACCAGCGCTACATGGAGATGCAGGTCGACGTCCGCCGCCACCACACGGCGCCGGAGATGACCTCCGAGCTGGAGTACACGGTCATCCGCCGCAACCGCCAGCTGCGCAACGAGTCCCGCGACCCCGGCACCAAGGTGCGCGGCCCGCTCGGGGCGGAGCTCACCCTCGAGGAGTCGATGCGCACCCACGCGTTCGACATCTGGGTCCACGAGCAGGACCTGCGCGCGGCCCTCGGCCGGCCCGGCAACCTCGACTCCCCCGGCGCGCACGTCGCCCGTGACGTCCTGCTGGCCAAGCTGCCCGACATCGTCGCCACCAAGGCGAACGCGCCCCGCAGCTCGGCGATCGTCCTCGACGTCCACGGCCCGATCGAGTTCCTGCGCACGATCCGCATCGACATCCAGGGCCGCGGCACCCTCGAAACGGCCCCCGCGCTGGGCCCCGCCGCCGCCCTCACGCTCGACTGGGAGACCTACGTCCGCCTGGCCTGCGGCCGCATCACGCCGGAGTCGGCGGCGGACCGGCTGAAGTCGGAGGGTGACACCGACCTGACGGCGGCGATCCTGCGGAACTTCACAGTCACGCCGTAGGAATCCTTTCGGGCGCCGGGCGCCGGGTGCCGGGTGCCGGCTGCCGCAAGGCGGCTGCGCGTTATTCGCTGTCCGCGGCAGGGGACGCGAGGTTAGCGTGCGTGCCGTGACTGACACGACAACTGAAACCGAGGCCGCCCCCGGCCCCCGTACCGACGAACCGCCCCGCCTCACCCGGTTGACCTTCCACGGTCCGCTGTCCGAGGCACGGGCGCAGGGTCTCGTCCAGCGGCTCGCCCGTACGAACCCCGCCTCGGTCCTCGACATCGGCTGCGGCTGGGGCGAGCTGATGCTGCGCGTCCTGGCCGCCGCGCCCGACGCGACGGGGGTCGGCATCGACATCAAGGCCGAGGATCTCGCGCGCGGCCGCAGCCTTGCCGAGGCGCGAGGGCTGGCGCGCAGGGCCGAGTTCGTCGAGGAGTCCGCGGTCGGGACCTCACGCGGTCCGGCCGACCTGGTCCTGTGCGTCGGGGCGAGCCAGGCCCTGAGCTCGGCCGAGCCGCCCCAGCTCCTCACCGATGCCCTGCGCGAACTGCGCCGCCTGGTCGCCGACGGCGGACGCGTACTGCTCGGCGAGGGCTTCTGGCAGCGCACCCCGACCCCTGCCGAACTGTCCGGCATGTGGCCCGGCGCCGCCCCCACCGACCACCACGACCTCGCCACCCTGCTCGACCTCGTGGTCGACGCCGGATTCCGCCCGGAGTGGACGGAGACGGCGACCCTCGGCGAGTGGGAGGAGTTCGAGTCGGCGTATCAGGCGGACGTCGAGATCTGGCTTGCCGAACACCCGGATCACCCGCTCGCGGCCGAGACGCGCGAGCGCCTCGACCGGCATCGCGCCCAGTGGATGAGCTACCGCGGGGTGCTGGGGATCGCCTACCTCACGCTCGTACCCGTACGCGGCTGACGTCCCCCTCCGGCTACGCCGGCACGTGTACGGTCTCCACCCTGCTGGCGACCAGCCGTTCCCGCTCCCTGCGCGCCGCCCGCCTGCGCAGTCGCAGGATCTGGCTGACGCCCAGGGCCTGGAGGACGAACACCGCCGAGAAGGCGACGGCGTAGTCGTCCCCTGTCGCGTCGAGCAGCACACCGATCGCGAACAGTGTCGTCATCGAGGCGACGAAACCACCCATGTTGGTGATCCCGGACGCCGTCCCCTGACGCTCCGGCGGATTCGCCGGCCGCGCGAAGTCGAAGCCGAGCATGGAGGCGGGCCCGCACGCCCCGAGCACCGCGCACAGCACGATCAGCAGCCACATCGGCGCCGTGTCAGCGGGCCAGGCCAGCGTCGTCGCCCACAGCACCGCCGTCGCCCCCACCGTGCCCAGCGCCAGCGGCAGCCGCGCCTCGTGGTGCCGGGCGACGACCTGGCCGTAGACCAGGCCCACGACCATGTTCGACAGGACGACCAGGGTGAGCAGTTCACCGGCCGCCGCCCGGGACAGCCCCTGCGCCTCCACCAGGAACGGCATGCCCCACAGCAGCAGGAACACCATCGCCGGGAACTGGGTCGTGAAGTGCACCCACAGCCCGAGCCGGGTGCCGGGCTCCCGCCAGGACGCGGCTATCTGGCGTCGCACGTACGCCGACCCCTGGTGACGCAGCGGCTCCGGCTCGTGCCCCTCGGGGTGGTCCTTGAGGAACAGGAGGAGCAGGACGAGTACGACGACACCGGCGGCCGCGCTGCCCGCGAACGCCGCCGTCCAGCCCACCCCGTGCAGCAGTCGCGCCAGGACCAGCGTGGAGACGAGGTTGCCCGCCATGCCCGCGAGGCCCGCGAGCTGCGCGATCAGCGGGCTGCGCCGGGCCGGGAACCAGCGGGTGCCGAGCCGCAGCACGCTGATGAACGTCATCGCGTCGCCGCAGCCCAGCAGCGCGCGCGAGGCGAGAGCCGTGCCGTACGACGGCGAGAAGGCGAAGCCGAGTTGGCCCGCCGTGAACAGCACCACGCCGATGGCGAGCACCTTCTTGGTGCCGAGCCGGTCGACCAGCAGGCCGACGGGTATCTGCATGCCCGCGTACACGAGCAGTTGGAGGATCGAGAACGTGGACAGGGCCGAGGCGTTCACGTCGAAGCGGTCGGCCGCGTCGAGGCCGGCGACCCCGAGGGACGTACGGAAGATGACGGCGACGAAGTAGACCGAGACGCCGATGCCCCAGATCGCGACGGCGCGGCGGCCGCCTGGGGGTGCCCCCTCTGGGGGAGGATCGCCCGGCAACGCGGCAGCCTTCATCGCTCCTCACCCCGCGCAAGGTGCGAGAACCAGCCGATGTGCCGGTGGACCAATCCGACAGCCTCCTCGGCGTCCCCGGAGCGCAGGGCCTGCAGGATCTCCTCGTGCTCGACGAGAGTCTTGGCGATCCGGTCGGGGTGGGAGTGCAGAACGGCCACGCCCATGCGCAGTTGCCGGTCGCGCAGTTGGTCGTAGAGCCGCGACAGGATCTCGTTGCCGCCGCTGCGGACGATCTCCACGTGGAAGCACCGGTCGGTGACGGCGGCCCCGGCGAGATCACCGGCGGCGGCCTGGGCCTTCTGCCGGGCGAGCAGTTCCTCCAGGCGCTCGATGAGCCCGGGGGGTGCGGGGACGGCCTTGCGTGCCGCGTGCTCCTCGACGAGCATCCGCGTCTCCACCACGTCCTTGATCTCCTGTGCGGAGACCGGCAGGACGAGTGCGCCCTTCTTCGGGTAGAGCTTGATCAGCCCTTCGACCTCCAGCCGCAGCAGCGCCTCCCGCACCGGAGTGCGCGAAACGCCCACGGCCTCGGCGAGCTCGCCCTCGGTGAGCAGCGTGCCGCCCTCGTAACGGCGGTCCAGGACACCCTGTTTGACGTGGGTGTAGACGCGGTCGGCGGCGGGGGGCTGCTTGAGCGGGGCGGGCGGGGCGGAAGGCATGGCCACAGCATAGATACAACACGTACGCATGACGGCCGGCGTCCACCATGCGGACCCCAAAAGGAATCCCCGGGCAAAGAAGCGGCACCTGCCGCATCCGGTGCACAACCTTCTGTGTTAATTACGTGTCACACACGTGCGGCCCCACTTTCTTCCCCCTCCAACTCGGCCGCACTTTCGGGGCATTCGACGTAATCGGGGTATTTAAGTTGATAACCGCCACAAAGGGCCTCCGCGTCCGCAGAGCCGCAGCCGTCGCCGTCACGACCGGCGCCGTGCTCGTGACCGGAGCCCTCACCGCGGCTCCCGCGCAGGCCGTGACGGCGCCCACCATCACCGCCAAGGGCGGGTACCTGATGAACAGCGCGACCGGCACGACGCTCTTCACCAAGGCCGCCGACACCAAGAGGCTCACCGCCTCCACCACGAAGATCATGACCGCGAAGGTCGTGCTGTCGCAGTCGAACCTGAACCTGGACACCAAGGTGACGATCAAGAAGGAGGTCAGCGACTACATGGTCCGCAAGGGCTACCCGTCGACGGCCCGCCTGATCGTCGGCGACAAGGTGACCGTCCGTCAGCTGCTGTACGGGATGATGCTGCCCTCCGGCTGCGACGCCGCGATGGCCCTCGCCGACAAGTTCGGTTCCGGCTCGACCGTCTCGGCCCGCACCAAGAGCTTCATCGGCAAGATGAACACCATGGCCAAGAGCCTGGGCATGACGAACACGAAGTTCGACTCCTTCGACGGCATAAGCAACGGCTCCAACGCCTCGACGCCGCGCGACCTGACGAAGCTCGCGCGCAGCGTGATGAAGAGCTCCACGTTCAAGACCGTCGTGAAGACCAAGTCGTACACGGCCAAGACGATCACCAAGACCGGCTCCACCCGCACGATGGCGGCGTGGAAGAACACCAACACGCTGCTGGGCTGGAACGGCACGCTCGGCATCAAGACCGGCTCCGGCACCGAGGCCAAGTACTGCCTCGTCTTCGCCGCCACGAAGAACGGCGAGCAGGTCATGGGTGCCGTGCTGACCGCCTCCTCGGAGGCCAACCGCACGGCGGACGTGAAGAAGCTGATCAACTACGGCTACGCCAGGATCAGCTGACGCCCCGCGTCACACGCAAAGGGGCGGCCACTCGACAGTGGCCGCCCCTTTCGCTACCGCTCTTGGATCACGCCCAGGTGATCAGCCGCTTCGGCTGCTCCAGGATCGCCGCCACGTCCGCCAGCACCCTGGAGCCCAGCTCACCGTCGACCAGCCGGTGGTCGAAGCTGAGCGCCAGCGTGGTGACCTGACGCGGCTTCACCTTGCCCTTGTGGACCCACGGCTGGAGCTTGATCGCGCCGACCGCGAGGATCGCGGACTCGCCGGGGTTCAGGATCGGGGTGCCGGTGTCGACGCCGAAGACGCCGACGTTGGTGATGGTGACCGTGCCGCCCTGCATCGCGGCGGGGGTGGTCTTGCCGTCCCGTGCCGTCGACACCAGCTCGCCGAGCGCCTCGGCCAGTTGCGGGAGCGTCCTGGCGTGAGCGTCCTTGATGTTCGGGACGATCAGGCCGCGCGGGGTCGCCGCCGCGATGCCCAGGTTGACGTAGTGCTTCTGCACGATCTCCTGGTTCGCCTCGTCCCAGGACGCGTTGACGTCAGGGTTGCGCTTGATCGCGACCAGCAGGGCCTTGGAGATCAGCAGCAGGGGGTTCACGCGCAGGCCCGCGAACTCCTTGTCCGCCTTGAGCTCCTCGACCAGCTTCATCGTGCGCGTCACGTCCACCGTCACGAACTCCGTGACATGCGGCGCCGTGAACGCCGACCCGACCATCGCCGCCGCCGTCGCCTTGCGCACGCCCTTGACCGGGATACGGGTCTCACGGGCCGTGTCGTACGTGGCCGCGGCCACCGGCGCCGGGGCGACCGGCGCGGCGGCGGGGGCAGCCTGGGGCACCGGCTCGGCGGCCGGCGCGGCCGGGGCCACCGCCGCATGGACGTCCTCGCGCGTGATGATGCCGTCGGGGCCGGTCGGGGTCACCGTGGCCAGGTCGACGCCCAGGTCCTTGGCCAGCTTGCGCACCGGCGGCTTCGCCAGCGGTCGGTCGGACGTCACCGCCGGCGCGGGGCCGTGGCCGTTCAGCTCGGACTGCAGTGCCTGCGCCGGCGTCGAGGGCTCCTGCTGCGGGACGTCGGCACCCTTGCGCGGGCGACGCTTCGTCGAGGTCTGGGCCACGCCGTAGCCGACCAGGACCGGCTGGCGGCCCGAGCCCTCCGGCTTGGGCTCCTCCTGAGCGGCCTCCGGCTGCGCGGCCGGCGCCGGAACGGCTGGAGCCGGAGCGGCCGGAGCCGGAGCGGCCGCGGCGGCCCCGCCCGCCAGGGCCACCGCGATGATCGCCGTACCGACGTCCACCGTGGTGCCCTCGGGGAAGTGCAGCTCGCGGACCACCCCGTCGTAGGGGATGGGCAGCTCGACGGCCGCCTTGGCCGTCTCGACCTCGCACACCACCTGGCCGTCGGTGACCGTGTCGCCCGGCTGGACGTACCACTTGAGGATCTCGGCCTCGGTGAGTCCCTCGCCCACGTCGGGCATCTTGAACTCGCGCACGGACGCTTCCGTCATCGTCGTCACGACCCTCTCCTCAGTACGCCAGGGCACGGTCGACGGCGTCGAGCACCCGGTCCAGGCCCGGCAGGTACTCCTCCTCAAGACGCGCCGGCGGATACGGGGCGTGATAGCCGCCCACCCGCAGCACCGGGGCCTCCAGGTGGTAGAAGCAGCGCTCCGTGATCCGGGCGGCGATCTCCGCGCCCGAGCCGAAGAACACCGGGGCCTCGTGGACCACCACCAGACGGCGGGTCTTCTCGACCGACGTCTGGATCGAGTCGAAGTCCAGAGGTGAGACCGAGCGCAGGTCCAGGACCTCCAGGTTCCGGCCCTCCTCGGCGGCCGCGGCGGCGACCTCCTGGCAGAGCTTCACCATCGGGCCGTACGCGGCCAGCGTGAGGTCCGTGCCCTCGCGGACGACCTTCGCCTTGTGCAGCGGGCCAGGGATCGCCTCGGTGCTGACCTCACCCTTGTCCCAGTAGCGCCGCTTGGGCTCGAAGAAGATCACCGGGTCGTCGCTCTGGATGGCCTGCTGCATCATCCAGTACGCGTCCGACGCGTTGGACGGCGAGACGATCTTCAGGCCCGCCACGTGCGCGAAGAGGGCTTCCGGCGACTCCGAGTGGTGCTCGACCGCGCCGATGCCGCCGCCGTAGGGGATGCGCACGACGACCGGGAGCTTGACCTTGCCCAGTGAGCGCGCGTGCATCTTCGCGAGCTGCGTGACGATCTGGTCGTAGGCCGGGAAGACGAAGCCGTCGAACTGGATCTCCACCACGGGACGGTAGCCGCGCAGGGCCAGGCCGATCGCGGTGCCCACGATGCCTGACTCGGCCAGCGGGGTGTCGATGACCCGGCTCTCGCCGAAGTCCTTCTGCAGGCCGTCGGTGACCCGGAAGACGCCGCCGAGCTTGCCGACGTCCTCGCCCATGATGAGGACCTTGGGGTCCGTGTCCAGGGCGCGGCGCAGCGATTCGTTGATCGCCTTGGCCAGAGCCATGCTCTTGACTGTCTCCGCTGCCATGTCAGGCCCCCTCTACGTCCGCGAACGACGCCTGGTAGGCGGCGAACTGGGCGCGCTCCTCGTCGACGAGCGCATGCCCGTCCGCGTACACGTTCTCGAAGATGGCGAAGTGGTCCGGGTCCGGCATGGCACGGACCGCCTCGCGCACTCCCTTGCCCAACGCCTCGCTCTCGGTCTCCAGTTCCGCGAAGAATCCCTCGTCCGCGTGGTTTGAAGCCTCGAGGTACCGGCGAACACGCAGGATCGGGTCCTTCGCCTCCCAGGCCTCGCGCTCCTCGTCGGCCCGGTACTTCGTCGGGTCGTCGGAGGTGGTGTGGGCGCCCATGCGGTACGTGTAGGCCTCGACGAGCGTCGGTCCCTCACCGTTGCGGGCGCGCTCCAGCGCCCACTTCGTCACCGCCAGGCAGGCCAGGACGTCGTTGCCGTCGACGCGGACGCCGGGGAAGCCGTAGCCCTGTGCGCGCTGGTAGAGCGGCACCCGGGTCTGCTTCTCGGTCGGCTCGGAGATCGCCCACTGGTTGTTCTGGCAGAAGAACACCACGGGGGCGTTGTAGACCGCGGAGAAGGTGAAGGACTCCGCGACGTCGCCCTGGCTGGAGGCGCCGTCGCCGAAGTACGCGATCACCGCGCTGTCGGCGCCGTCCTTGGCGATACCCATCGCGTAGCCGGTCGCGTGCAGCGTCTGGGAGCCGATGACGATCGTGTAGAGCTGGAAGTTGTTGCTGTTCGGGTCCCAGCCGCCGTTGTTCACGCCGCGGAACATGCCCAGCAGGTTGGTCGGGTCGACCCCGCGGCACCAGGCGACGCCGTGCTCGCGGTAGGTCGGGAAGACGTAGTCGTCCTCGCGGGTGGCGCGGCCGGAGCCGATCTGGGCGGCCTCCTGGCCGAGCAGCGACGCCCACAGACCCAGCTCGCCCTGGCGCTGCAGGGAGGTGGCCTCGGCGTCGAAGCGGCGGGTGAGCACCATGTCGCGGTAGAGGCCGCGGAGCTCTTCGGGGGTGATGCCGGCGACGTACTTGTCGTACTCGGCGTTCTTGACGCGCTTGCCCTCGGGCGTCAGCAATTGCACGAGCTCGGGGTCCGTGCTCGGCGATTTCCTTGCGGTTGTCTTGCCGGCCGTGCTCTTGGTACCGGCGCTGCGTCGCGGCTTGCGCGCGGCAGTGCTCTCCACGGTCACGTGTGCTCCTCCGTCGGTCCGGCTACCCGGGTTCGCCGGGTGCCAGTGCGGCTCACCTGAAGCCCTACGGACGCACAGGGTGGGTGCGGCTCGTTGGGGGACAGGCGTGACAGGTGCCCCGGCGAGCGCCCTGCAATAGGCACGTTACCCAGTGCTCCACATTTCTGTGAAACCCCTCCTGACCTGCGATTTTGCTTGGATTTCCAAGTAAATCGCGAAAGTCGGGAACAAGTCCTGGTCACAGCCTTGCAGGGGGCCGGAACAACGGCACGTTATATCGGTGACCCAGGTCACGGGAAGAGTCGCCGGACGTGAGATCGCAGCCGGGGGCGACATCGGAATGCCACCCGGTCGGCCTAAACGGACCGAAACGCCACGCGCGCGTGCAGCCCGTTGCCGGGCCGCACGCGCGCGTACAGGCTGTTTTGCGCCAGGAAGGGGTCAGCCCTCGACGCCGCCCGTCGGCGGGGTCGGCAGCGTGGGATCCGTGGTCGGCTCGTCCGTCGGCTCGGGCGTGGTCGGCTCGTCCGTCGGCTCGGCGGTGGTCGGCTCCTCCGTCGGCTCCTCGGTCGGCTCCTCGGTCGGCTCGTCGGTCGGCGAGTACGAGGGCGTGTCCGAGGGCGTGTAGTCCGGGTCGGTGCCCGTGCCGGAGCCGTCGTCGGTGACCTCGTCGGTCGGCTCGTCGGTCGCCTCGTCCGTCGGCTCGTCGGTGGCCTTGTCCTCGTCGGTGGTCTGCGAGGTGGTCGGCGTCTGCTTGGTGTCGCCGCCACCACCGCCGCCGCCGTTGTTCAGCGCCAGCGCGACACCCGCCGCGATGGCGATCACCGCGAGGACGGCGAGGATCCACAGCTTGCCGCGGCCGCTGCCCCGGTTGCCGCGCCCCTCGAAGCCGCCGTCGTCACCGCCGCCGTACCCGGAGGGCATGATCGGCTGCGGGATCTGCGTCGTGCCGGAACCGGAGTCGCCGGGGTGTCCCATGACGGTGGTGTTCGCGAAGCCCGCCGCCGGGGTGTGCCGGCCCTCGTGCATCGTCACCGGGCCGGTGTTCCAGGTGCCGGTGTGGCCGCCCTGGTCGTACAGCATCTGCAGGCCGTACTGGACGAGGCCGCGCATCTCCTCGGCCGTCTGGAAGCGGTCGTCCGGCTCCTTGGCGAGCGAGCGCATGACCAGGCCGTCGAGCTCCGGCGGCACCGCGTCGGAGGCCTCGGACGGCGGGGTCGGGATGTCCTGGACGTGCTGGTAGACCACCGAAAGCGGCGTCTCGCCGGTGAACGGCGGGCGCAGCGCGAGGAGTTCGTAGAGCAGGCAGCCCGTCGCGTACAGGTCGGAGCGGTGGTCGACCGCCTTGCCGAGCGCCTGCTCGGGCGACAGGTACTGCGGGGTGCCCATGACCATGCCGGTCTGCGTCATCGTCGACTGCGCGCCGTGCAGGGCGCGGGCGATGCCGAAGTCCATCACCTTCACGGCGCCGTTGTTGGTGATGATGACGTTGGCGGGCTTGATGTCGCGGTGCACGATGCCGTGCTGGTGCGAGTAGGCGAGGGCCTCCAGAACACCGGAGACGATGATCAGGGCCTGCTCGGGGCCGGGCGCCTCGGCGTTGAGGAGGAGGTCGCGGATGGTGCGGCCCTCGACGATCTCCATCACGATGTACGGCACGCTGTGCGCGCCCACGACATCCTCGCCGGAGTCGTACACGGCGACGATCGCGTGGTGGTTGAGGCCGGCCACCGACTGGGCCTCGCGCGTGAAGCGGGCCTTGGAGACCGGGTCCTCGGCGAGGTCGGAGCGCAGCAGCTTGACCGCCACGGTGCGTCCGAGGCGTACGTCCTCGGCCGCGAACACCTCGGCCATGCCGCCCCGGCCGAGTCTGCGGGTCAGCCGATATCGGCCGTCCCCGACAAGTCCGCCATTACCCCACATTTCCGGCGCGTCTGACATACCGCCGCCAGCCGCCTCGGGGTCGGACGGGCCCTGAGCGCGCTGCTGCTGTGCCATCGGTCCTCGCCGTCGTTTCTGCCCGCGGTGCGCGCGGTGTTGTTACGGTCTCCGTCGGCCACGCTACAGCCTCAAAGCAAGCCGTCGGTCCGAGACGGTGGCCCCGGCCTGACGCAGACGGACCGGCCATCAAACCGTTACCCCGTCCCGTCGTGCAAATTCTGTGCACCGGCAGTACAGCCCCTGTAACGCTTCCGCGACGCTCCCTTCGCGTACGGTCACGGAACGGGCACCGCGCTTGACCTGTCAGTGCCGTGGGGCAGACTTGGCCGGGAATACCACATTGGATCACTCGGGATCACCGGATCCACGGCAACCGCAGGCGCCCGAGAGGGTACGGGGGACGCAGAACATGAGCCAGGACGGCGCACAGGGCCAGAACGCGGGGCGGTCGCTGGCCGGCGGCCGCTATCAGCTGCGCGACCTGCTCGGCCAGGGCGGCATGGCCGCCGTGCATCTCGCCTACGACTCCGTGCTCGACCGGCAGGTCGCGGTCAAGACGCTGCACACCGAACTCGGCCGCGAGCAGGCCTTCCGCGAACGCTTCCGCCGCGAGGCCCAGGCCGTGGCGAAGCTCACGCACACCAACATCGTCTCGGTCTTCGACACCGGCGAGGACGACGTCGACGGCATGACGACGCCGTACATCGTCATGGAGTACATCGAGGGCCGCCCGCTCAGCTCCGTCTTCGACGAGGACGTACGGCAGTTGGGCGCGATGCCCGCCGACAAGGCGCTGAAGATCACCGCCGACGTGCTCGCGGCGCTGGAGATCAGCCACGAGATGGGCCTGGTCCACCGGGACATCAAGCCGGGCAACGTGATGATGAACAAGCGCGGCGTGGTCAAGGTCATGGACTTCGGCATCGCGCGCGCCATGCAGTCCGGTGTGACGTCGATGACGCAGACCGGCATGGTGGTCGGCACCCCCCAGTACCTCTCGCCGGAACAGGCGCTGGGCCGGGGCGTGGACGCCCGCTCCGACCTCTACTCGGTCGGCATCATGCTGTTCCAACTGGTCACCGGGCGGCTTCCGTTCGAGGCGGACTCACCGCTGGCGATCGCGTACGCGCATGTGCAGGAGGAGCCGGTCGCTCCGTCCTCGATCAACAGCGCCCTGCCGCCGGCCGTGGACGCGCTGGTGGCCCGCGCGCTGAAGAAGAACCCGAACGAGCGCTTCCCGAGCGCCGAGTCCATGCGCGACGAGTGCCTGCGCGTGGCCGCGTCCTTCCAGGCGGCCCCGCCCAGCATCGCGCCGGGCTCGCAGACGCAGAGCGGCCAGGGCGTCGGCGCCTCGGTGTTCCCGCCGGTCGGCGGCCAGACGCCCCCGCCTGCGGGCCACGTCCAGACGCCGTACCAGCAGACGCCGGCCCCGAACCCGTACGGCACCCCGCCGCCGTCGATGCCCTCGCCGGCGTACGGATACCCGCAGCAGCAGGGCTTCCAGACGCCGCCACCGGCCTCGTACTCCCCGCAGCCGGGCCACCCGACCCCGGCGCCGTACACCATGTCGCCCCAGACGCGGCCCACTTCGGGCGGCGGCAAGAGCAACCGGCCGATGATCATCGGCTCGATCATCGTGTCCGTCGTCGCGGTGGGCGGCCTGATCGCGGCCCTGACCCTGAAGGGCGGGGGCACCGAGGACGACGGGGGCGGGAGCGGCGGCAGCGGCGGCACGACCGCCTCGGAGTCGGCGACGAAGGCGCCGGGATACCGGGCGGGCGACAGCGCGAACACGGTCGAGACGACCGAGTGCACCGAGCCGCGGGAGTCGTACCTCGACCCCGACAAGGTGACGATGCCGGACATGACCTTCAAGTACTGGCCGTCGGTCGTCGAGTGCCTCAAGGCCGCAGGGTGGGACGTCGAGAAGGTCGACGTCGACGAGAACACCTGGGGCGAGGGCACCGTCATGCGGCAGTCGCCCGAGAAGGGTACGGACTTCGACCCGGACGACCCCCCGGAGATGAAGTTCACGGTCTCGACGGGCAATCCGGACTCGGACTGATCCCGTAACCGAAAGGGCCCGGCAGCATCGGCTGCCGGGCCCTTCGCGTACGCGGCGGGAGTCCTACGGGGTCGGTTGTGTCCTACAGGTACGGTCCGCCCGAGCGGCCGCCCGGCTGCTGCTCGCCGTCCTCGTGGCCGCCGACGCCGGGCGGGAGGGCGCGGCGCATCTGCTCCAGCTGGGCGCGCGCTGCCATCTGCTGGGCGAACAGCGTGGTCTGGATGCCGTGGAACAGGCCCTCCAGCCAGCCGACCAACTGGGCCTGCGCGATCCGCAGTTCCGCGTCGCTCGGTGTCGCCTCGTCCGTGAACGGCAGGGAGAGCCGCTCCAGCTCCTCGACGAGTTCCGGGGCCAGGCCGTCCTCCAGCTCCTTCACGGAGCTGGCGTGGATCTCCTTGAGCCGGACGCGGCTCGCCTCGTCCAGGGGCGCCACGCGGACCTCTTCGAGCAGCTGCTTGATCATGCTTCCGATCCGCATGACCTTCGCCGGCTGCTCGACCATCTCCGTCACCGGAACCTCGCGGGAGTCCTCGTCTTCTCCGCCGCCGATGGCCATCCCGTCCTGGCCCACGACCAGGATCTGGGGGTTCTCCGACGACCGTTCGTTCCTCGGCATCTCCATGCCGCCATTCTCTCGCACCCGTACAGCTCATCATCGTGGTGCCCCCTGTGTGGGGTGATCCACCGTTTACGGGGCGGGAGATTTCGTCAGGCCGGGTTCGGTCGAGTGGCGGCCTCCGAAATGCCGGGTTTGAGGGGCCCTGTGAGGCTTGTGCCATGACTTCATGGCTGGGGGCGGTACGGGCGGTACGGGCAGGGCGGGGGCGACCGCGGGAGCTGCGCGCTGCGGGAGTGCTGGGGGTGCTGGCGTTGGGGCTGATCCTGGGGCCGGGCGGGTCCGTGATGGCGTACGGCCTCGAGGGCACGCGCGGCACGGCCCCATCCGGGACTTCCTCCGACGCCAGAGCCGGGGCCAGGGCCTCCTCCGACTCCACAGCCGGGCCCAGGCCCTCCTCCCGCCGCTCCGCAGCCGAGTCCAGGGCCTCCTACGGCCCCGCAAGCACGCCTCGGCCCGGGCCTGCTGCCGCCTCCCGGGGCCCCTCCGGCTCCGCAGCCGCGCCCCCGGCTTCCTCAGGGCCCTCGGGTTCCCCTGCCACTTCGTCCGAGGGCTCCGGCGGCTCCGCCCCCGCGTCCGGGACCCCCTCCGGCTCGCCCCCGGCGTCCGGCGTCCCCTCCGCCTCCCCCACGGCGTCCGGGAAAGCCGGACCGCACTGGGAGGCCGGGAGGTCGGAGGGAGACATGAAGCCCGGCGCGGCGCCCACCTCCACCTCCACGGCCCACGGCCCCGCCGCCTCCCGTCCCAGCCCCTCCGGCGGGCCGTCCCGGGCCGGGAGCCGGGCCGGTGAGGGGCGGGAGCGGCCGGGGCGGGAGAAGGGGCCGCTGGAGGACGAGGAAGCGGCGACGGGGCGGGAGCCCGACCGCGAGGAGGAGGGTGACAGCTCGACGCGGCCGGAGTCGGAGGGCGAGGACGACGGGGGCACGGCGACCGAGAGCTCGGAGGCCGCCGGAGAGACGTCCGCCCCCGCGACCCACCCCGTCCAACGGCCCGTCACGCACGCCGAGGACCCCGCCGAACCCGTACTGCAGGTGCTGCCCCTCGGGGCCGGACTGGTGCTCATCGGGCTCGGGCTGGGCCTCGCCTTCGTGGGACTCAGGCTGCGGCGCGGCTAGAAGGTGGTCGCTCGGACCGCCCTGGCCGCCGTGACCGCCCTGGCCGCCGTGCCCGCCGTGCCTGTCCTACGGCACGACCAGGAGCACCTTGCCCACGTGCCCGCTCTCCTCCAGCACCCGGTGCGCCCCGGCCGCGTCGTCCATCGGCATCTCGCGGTCCACCACCGGCCGCACGTGCCCGGCGTCCAGCAGGGGCCAGACGTGCTCGCGTACGGCCGCGACGATCGCCGCCTTCTCACCGAGGGGACGGGCACGCAGCGAGGTCGCGCTGACGGCACCCCGCTTGGCCAGCAGCGCGCCGATGTTGAGCTCGCCCTTGACGCCGCCCTGCAGGCCGATGATGGCGAGGCGGCCGTTCACGGCGAGGGTCTGGACGTTGCGGTCGAGGTACTTGGCGCCCATGTTGTCGAGGATGACGTCGGCTCCGGCCCCGTCGGTGGCCTGCTTGACCTCGGCGACGAAGTCCTGCTCCCGGTAGTTGACGAGGATGTCGGCGCCCAGCTCGGCACACCGGTCGAGCTTGTCCTTGCTGCCCGCCGTGACCGCGACCTTGGCCCCTACGGCCTTGGCCAGCTGGATGGCCATGGTGCCGATGCCGCTCGAACCGCCGTGCACGAGCAGGGTCTCGCCGGGGCGCAGATGGGACACCATGAAGACGTTCGACCAGACCGTGCAGACCACCTCGGGCAGCGCGGCGGCCTGCGTGAGGCTCACGCCCTTGGGCACGGGCAGCAACTGGCCTGCCGGTACGGCGACCTTCTCGGCGTAGCCGCCGCCCGCGAGCAGCGCGCACACCTCGTCGCCGACGGCCCAGCCGGAGACACCGGGGCCGATCTCGGCGATCCGGCCGGAGCACTCCAGACCGGGGTAGGGGGAGGAGCCGGGCGGCGGGTTGTAGAAGCCCTGCCGCTGCAGGATGTCGGCACGGTTGACGGCCCCGGCCACCACCTCGACCAGCACCTCGCCCTCTCCGGCGACGGGATCGGGGACCTCGTCCCACACCAGCGCCTCGGGCCCACCAGGTTCGGGAATCGTGATCGCATGCATGGGACGGACGCTACTCCTCGGCCCTCGCGCCCCTGCCGCCGTACTCCCGCCCGAGCATCCGGCGGAGCCCTCGGCCTCGGTCCCCGGTCCCATACCTCTCGGTCCTTGGGCGGGTCATTCGAAAATCCCTGTGCGCCGCCGATGAGTTTGCGCCACCGTAAAGGTCTCCCCATGCGTAGCCCAAGAACGCGGAAGGACCACCCGGAAGGACCCCGACAGCATGAGCACGCAGACGACGTCCGGTCTCGCGATCGAAACCGCGGGCCTGGTGAAGACGTTCGGTGAGACACGGGCCGTCGACGGCGTGGACCTCGCGGTTCCGGCCGGCACGGTCTACGGCGTCCTCGGCCCCAACGGCGCCGGAAAGACCACCACGGTGAAGATGCTCGCCACCCTCCTACGACCCGACGGCGGCGAGGCCCACGTCTTCGGCCACGACGTAGTCCGCGAGGCCGACGAGGTGCGCGGCCGCGTCAGCCTCACCGGCCAGTACGCCTCCGTGGACGAGGACCTCACCGGCACCGAGAACCTGGTCCTGCTGGGTCGGCTCCTCGGACACGGCAAGCAGGCCGCACGGCAGCGCTCCGCGCAGCTCCTGGAGGCCTTCGGGCTGACGGAGGCCGCCGCGAAGCAGGTCAAGAACTACTCCGGCGGCATGCGGCGCCGCATCGACATCGCCGCCTCCATTCTCAACACCCCCGACCTGCTCTTCCTCGACGAGCCGACGACCGGCCTCGACCCGCGCAGCCGCAACCAGGTGTGGGACATCGTGCGCGCGGTCGTCGCCCAGGGCACCACGGTGCTGCTGACCACGCAGTACCTGGACGAGGCCGACCAGTTGGCCTCCCGGATCGCCGTCATCGACCGCGGCAAGGTGATCGCCGAGGGGACCAAGGGCGAGCTCAAGGCGTCCGTGGGCGCCGGTTCCGTCCATCTGCGGCTGCGCGACGCGGCGCAGCGTCCGGAGGCCGAGCGCGTCCTGCGGCTGACCCTGGACGCGGAGGTGCAGCTGGAGCCGGATCCCGTGGCCCTCACCGCACGCGTCGGCTCCGGGGCCGCCAATGGCCAGGGCGCGGCGGAACAGGCCGCCCGCGCGCTCGCCGAGCTGGCCCGCACCGGCATCACCGTCGACAACTTCTCGCTGGGCCAGCCCAGCCTGGACGAGGTGTTCCTGGCCCTCACCGGACACGACACCCACGACGCACGCGACAACGACGACCGCACGGACAAGGCCGACAGTGCCGGCAAGGACGACAAGGACGGGGTGGCGGCATGAGCACCGTGACGCAGACCGAGAACAAGGAACTCGCCCCCGTCAGCGCCGAGTCGCTCGCGGCACTGCTCGTCGCGGGGGAGCGGCCGCCGCGGCCCAGCGCCCTGTCGGCCTCGATGACCTTCGGCTGGCGCGCGATACTGAAGATCAAGCACGTCCCGGAGCAGCTCTTCGACGTCACCGCGTTCCCGATCATGATGGTGCTGATGTACACGTACCTGTTCGGGGGCGCCCTGGCCGGCTCCCCGAAGGAGTACATCCAGTTCCTGCTGCCGGGCATCCTGGTGATGTCGGTCGTGATGATCACGATGTACACGGGCGTCTCGGTGAACACCGACATCGAGAAGGGCGTCTTCGACCGGTTCCGGTCGCTGCCCATCTGGCGGCCGTCGACGATGGTCGGCTATCTGCTGGGCGACGCCCTGCGCTACACGATCGCGTCCGTGGTGATGCTCACGGTCGGAATGATCATCGGCTACCGCCCGGACGGCGGGGTGCTCGGTGTCCTCGCCGGGATCGCCCTGCTGGTCGCCTTCTCGTTCGCGTTCTCATGGGTCTGGACGATGTTCGGGCTGTTGCTGCGCAGCGAGAAGTCGGTGATGGGCGTCAGCATGATGGTGCTGTTCCCGCTGACCTTCCTGTCGAACATCTTCGTCGACCCGAAGACCATGCCGGGCTGGCTCCAGGCCTTCGTCAACAACAGCCCGATCACCCATCTGGCCTCGGCCGTCCGCGAGTTGATGGCGGGCAACTGGCCGGCGGACGAGATCGCCTGGTCGGTGGGCTGGGCGGGCCTGTTCGTCCTGGTCTTCGGACCGATCACGATGCGGCTGTACAGCCGCAAGTAGCGCGCGTACAGCCGCAACCAGCACCGAACATGGAGCCCGTTTGATACCTCAGACGGGCTTCATCCCTGGGGGCAGACGCCGGTCGTCGGGTGCGACCTGACTGCCCGGCGTCGCCCTCACGATGGTGATGAGCCGGTCCGTCAACTCCAGTGTCCCGACGTCCGGATCGTCGTATCCGAGCACCCGGTGCCCGCGTACGACGCTCACGATCAGGTCGTCCGTCTGGCGTGGGTTCTTGCCCACCTCGGCCTTTATGACGGGCCGTTCGACGATGTCGAGCCCGCTGCCCTGCTGGATCAGGTCCTCCAGCACCATGCCGGCGGCGGGGCTGAGCACGGAGAGACCGAGCAGCCGCCCGGCTGCGCTGGCGCTGGTGATGACCGCGTCGGCGCCGGACTGCTTGAGCAGCGGCGCGTTTTCCTCCTCACGCACCGCGGCCACGATCTTCGCCCCGCGGTTGAGCTGCCGGGCCGTCAGCGTCACCAGGACGGCGGTGTCGTCGCGCTGGGTGGCGATGATGATCTTCCGTGCCTTGTGCACCTCGGCCCGCTTCAGGACCTCGCTGCGCGTCGCGTCCCCCGTGACCCCCGCGTATCCGTCCGCGACCGCCGCCTCGATCACCTTGGAACTCGGGTCGACCACGATGACCTGTTCCTTCTTCAAGCCCGTAGCGCAGACGGTCTGGATCGCCGAACGGCCCTTCGTGCCGAAGCCGACGACGACGGTGTGGTCGCGCAAGGTGGACCTCCAGCGGTTCAGACGCCATTCCTCGCGGGTCCGTTCGGTGAGGACCTCCAACGTGGTGCCGACCAGGATGATCAGGAACAGCACACGCATCGGCGTGATGACGAAGATATTGGTGAGCCGGGCGGCGTCACTGACCGGGGTGATGTCGCCGTATCCGGTGGTGGAGAGGCTGACGGTCGCGTAGTAGAAGGCGTCGAGGAGGTCGACGGAACCGTCGGAGTTGTCGTTGTAGCCGTCGTTGTCGGCGTAGACGATCAGGGCGGCCGCCACGAGCAGCGACATCGCGATCGTGACCCGCTTGGCGACCTGCCGGAACGGATGCTCCACGATCTTCTTCGGGAGCTTCACCCGATACGTGGCAACCCGCTCGTCCGCCTCACGAGCTATGGCGTCCTGGCCCGGAAGTTTCACGTGAAACACACCTCGATACCGGCAGTGGTCCAGGGCAGGTCGAGCAGTTCGGTCTCCTGACCGGCACGAACACCGCCCGGTGGGACGACGGCGATTGCATCGGCCGCCGCCATGCCCCGCAGCATGGCCGGGCCGTGGTAGCGCAGCGGCACGGCGTGGTCGCCGCGCAGCACGACGGGGATGAGCCTGGTGTCGTACGGATGCCCGTGTGCCGCCTCGCTCAGCGGCAGCGTGTAGGGCTCCGGGGCGGGGCGTGCCGCGAGCGTGCGCAGCAGGGGTTCGGCGAGCGTGAGCAGGCCGGAAACGGCGGCGAGGGGGTTGCCGGGCAGGCCCACGAGGTGCTGGTTCTCCTTGAGACGGGCCAGCAGCATGGGGTGGCCGGGGCGCACCTTGACGCTGTCCACCAGGAGTTCGGCGCCGATGCGGTGCAGGGTGGGGTGGACGTGGTCGACGGGGCCGGCCGCAGTGCCGCCGGTGGTGACGACGAGGTCCGCGTCCGAGCCGGTGAGCGCCTTGCGCAGGGCCTTGGCGTCGTCGCCCAGCCGGCGCACCGCGGTGACCTCGGCGCCGACTGCGCGCAGCCAGGGCGGCAGCATCGGCCCGAGGGCGTCGCGGATCAGCCCGTCGTGCGGGAGTCCTTCGGTGAGCAACTCGTCGCCGAGGATGAGCACTTCGACACGCGGGCGGGGTACGGCGGTGACGGTGTCGTACCCGGCGGCGGCTGCCAGGCCGAGGACGGCCGGGGTCACGAGGGTGCCGACGGCCAGGAGATGATCGCCCTTACGGCACTCCTGGCCGCGTGCGCGGATGTCCTGGCCGGGCTGGATCTCCCGGGTGGCGTGCAGATGGCCCTGGGCGCCCGTGCGGCCGTGCTCGCTGCGCAGGACGGCGGTGGTGTCCGGGGGGATGCGGGCGCCGGTCGCGATACGGACGGCCTCGCCGTCGGTGAGCGGCTCGGGCTCGCCGTGCCCGGCCAGCACGCCCTCGTCCCGTACGTCCCAGGGGCCGGGGCCCGCGATGGCCCAGCCGTCCATCGCCGAGGTGTCGAAGGAGGGCAGATCGGTGAGGGCGGTGAGGGGAGCGGCCAGGGCGAGGCCCAGGGCGGCGTCGAGGGGGACGGAGACGGGGGCACGGCCGGCTGCCCGGGTGCCGGATCGGGCGGCGCGGGCGGCGATATCGCGGGCTTCGGGCCAGGGGGCGGCCTTGTGGTGGCCGTCCGGCTTGGGGGAGCCCGGGGCGGGCGGGGTGGGTGCGGGCACGTGGTCGCCCGGTGTGTGGTGGGCGTTGTCCTCGTTCACGAGGGCGAGCACCTCCTCGACGTCGAGGTCCTCGGCGTCCTCGTCCGCCTGGATGCCGCGGGGGGTCATCCGGCGTCCGGACTGGTGTCGGGGGTGGCCTCGGGGGCCACGTCGGACTTGGCGGCGGCCTCTTCGGCCCAGCGCAGGGCGAGCGCGGCGGCCTTGCGGGATGCCTCGGCGACCGCTTCGGGTCCGCCCTCGCCGTCCCTGGCCTGCGCCGCCGCGTACCCGACGAGGAAGGTGGTCAGCGGGGCCGCGGGGCGCGCCACGCCGTGGGCGGCGTCGCGGGCGAGGTCCAGCAGCACCTTGGTGTCGACGTCGAGGTCGATGCCCAGTTCGTCCTTGACTGCGGAAATCCATTCATCCAACACGTGCCCATGCTCCCTGATGCGTGCCCTGGCGGTGGCGATGTCGTCCCAGGTGTCGCAGTCGAAGGACGCGACGGGGTCGGGGACGCGGGTGAGTCCGAGCGCGCCGGTCAGCCGGCGCAGGGGGAGGCCGGCGAGGCCGTCCCGTCCTTGGGCGAGCGCGGCCAGTTCGCGGCGCAGCGCGGGCGCGCGGTACGCGGCGACGAGCGGCTGGTCGCGGCCGTCGGCGTCGGTGAGCAGTGCCCCGTCGGCGCCGCCGGAGCGCAGGGCGGCCAACAGCCGCCGTACCGTGCCCTCGTCGAGGAAAGGCAGGTCGGCCGAGAGGACGACGACCAGCTCCGCGCCGGTGTGCCGCAGCCCGGCGTCGAGGGCGGCGACCGGGCCGCCGCCGGGCGGTTCCTCACGCGCCCAGGTCACCGCACGCGCGGTGGGCCGGGGATCGGCGACGACCACGGTGGTGCGGGCATCGGCGCAGGCCGCGAGCACCCGGTCGAGCAGCGGGCGCCCACCGACCCGCACCCCGGGTTTGTCCACCCCGCCGAGCCGCCGCGCGGCACCGCCGGCGAGCACGACGGCGTCGTACGCGACGTCGTGAACAGCATCGGCGGCGCCTTGCGCGCCCGTCGGTTCGTACGCGGTCACCCCCCGAGTATGCGTGCCTTGGCGATCACAGGGAACGCAGCGGAAGCAGCCGAAACGCGGGGGCCTTGGTCACAGCGTGCGCAGCAGCACCGCCGGGTGTTCCACACAGTCCGCCACGTATCGCAGGAAGCCGCCCGCGGTGCCGCCGTCGCAGACCCGGTGGTCGAAGGTGAGCGAGAGCTCGACGAGCTGCCGCACCGCCAGTTCGCCCTCGTGCACCCAGGGCTTGGGGATGATGCGGCCGACGCCGAGCATGGCGGCCTCGGGGTGGTTGATGATCGGGGTGGAGCCGTCGACACCGAACACGCCGTAGTTGTTCAACGTGAAGGTGCCGCCGGTGAGTTCCGCCGGTGTGAGGGTGCCCGTGCGGCCCGCCTCGGTCAGCCTGGCGAACTCCGCCGTCAGCGACTCCGCGTCCCGCGCGTGGGCGTCCCGTACGACCGGGACGACGAGCCCGCGCTCGGTCTGCGCGGCGAACCCGAGGTGCACATGGTCGAACTGGACGATCTCCCTGGCCTCCATGTCGACCGTGGAGTTGAGCTCGGGGAACCTGGCCAGGGCGGCGGTGGTGATGCGGGCCAGCAGGGCGATCAGGGAGATCTTCGGCCCCCCTGCGGCGTTCATCGCGGTGCGCGCCCGCATGAGCTCCGTCGCGTCGGCGTCCACCCAGCAGGTGGCGTCCGGGATCTCCCGCCGGCTGCGGGAGAGCTTGTCGGCCACGGCACCGCGGACGCCCTTGAGGGGGGTGCGGATACCGGCGGGAGGGGCGGAGGAACGGATGGGGGACTGCGCGGCCGGGACGGCAGCGGAGGAAGCCGGGGCCGGTGCCGGGGTGGGCGTCACGCGCGCGTGCGGCTCGGCCGATGGCTGTGCCGTGCGCCCGTGCGCCTGAGCGGCCCGCAGGGCGTATTCGACGTCGGCCCGCAGAATCAGCCCGTCCGGACCGGAGCCGTGCAACTCCCGCAGGTCCAGGCCGTTCTCCCGGGCGAGGCGGCGGACGAGGGGAGAGATGACCGGCACAGGCCCCTCGATCACCTCCCGTGCGGCAGCGGCACCGTTGGCGGACACGGATTCCACGGGTACGGCGGGTGCCGACTCCCCCGGGCGCACCCTTCTGCGCCGCGCCGGTGCCTCGGACGTGCCGTAGCCGACGAGGACATTGCCGGAGCCCTTGTCCGAGGCCGCACCCGAGTCCTCGGCCGGACCGTCGGAGGCGGGCGCGCCGACGGCCACCGTCAGCAGCGGCGCGCCCACGGGAAGCTCGGAGCCCTCCTCGCCGAAGCGGGCCGTGACCACCCCGGCGTAGGGGCACGGGACGTCGACCATCGCCTTGGCCGTCTCGACCTCGACGACCGGCTGGTCGACGGCGACGACGTCACCGACCTCCACCAGCCAGCGGACGATCTCCGCCTCGGTGAGCCCCTCCCCGAGGTCGGGGAGCTTGAACTCCAACACCTGTGCCATCAGCTCTCGGCCTCCCACTGCAGACGCCCCACGGCGTCCAGGATCCGGTCCACGCCGGGCAGGTGGTGACGCTCCAGCATCGGCGGTGGGTAGGGGATGTCGAACCCGGCCACGCGCAGCACCGGCGCCTCCAGGTGGTGGAAGCAGCGCTCCGTGACCCGGGCCGCGATCTCCCCTCCCGGGCCGCCGAACCCGCCCGACTCGTGCACGACGACCGCTCGCCCGGTCCGCCGTACCGAGGCGCTGACCGTCTCGTCGTCGAACGGCACCAGCGAGCGCAGGTCGACGACCTCCAGGTCCCAGCCCTCGTCCCGAGCCGCCTCGGCGGCTTCGAGGCAGACGGGCACGGACGGTCCGTACGTGATGAGCGTGGCGCTCCGGCCGGAGCGCCGCACCACCGCGCGGCCAATCGGTTCAACGCTCTGCGGCTCGTCCGGGTTCCAGGTGTCCTTCGACCAGTACAGCCGCTTCGGCTCCAGGAAGACGACCGGGTCGTCGGAGGCGATGGCGGCGCGCAGCAGCCCGTAGGCGTCGGCGACGGTCGCGGGCGTGACGACATGGAGCCCCGGAGTCGCCATGTAGTACGCCTCGGACGAGTCGCTGTGGTGCTCGACGCCGCCGATGCCGCCGCCGTAGGGGACGCGGACGGTGATGGGGAGCGGCATCCTGCCGCGGGTGCGGTTACGCGTGCGCGCCACGTGCGAGATGAGCTGCTCGAACGCCGGGTAGGCGAACGCGTCGAACTGCATCTCCACGACGGGGCGCAGGCCGTACATGGCCATGCCCACCGCCGTGCCCAGGATGCCCGCCTCGGCCAGCGGCGTGTCGGTGCAGCGGTCCTCGCCGAACTCCTTGGCGAGCCCGTCGGTGACCCGGAAGACACCGCCGAGGGTGCCGACGTCCTCACCCATGACGTGCACGGTGGGGTCGTCCGCCATGGCGTCGCGCAGCCCGCGCGTGAGGGCCTGCGCCATGGTGGCCGGCTTGGCGGCGACGGTGGTCATCGGTGCGACCCTTCCGACTCGGCTTCGAGCTCGGCCCTCAACTGGGCCTGCTGTTCCCGCAGTTGCTGGGTGGGCTCGGCGTACACGTTGCCGAACAGGTCCATCGGGTCGAGAGCCGGGTCCTGGTTCATGCGTTCGCGCAGGTCGGCGGCCATGGTTTCGGCGGCGTCCCGCGCGGCCTGCTTGCCGGCCTCGTCGAGCAGGCCGCGCTCGGTCAGCTCGTGCTCCAGGAGCGTGATGGGGTCGTGCCCGCGCCAGGTCTCGACCTCGGAGTCGCCGCGGTAGCGGGTCGCGTCGTCGGCGTTGGTGTGGGCGTCGATGCGGTAGGTGATCGCCTCGATCAGCGTGGGACCGCCGCCCGCGCGCGCGTGCCGTACGGCGTCGCTCAGCACTTCGTGCACGGCGGCCGCGTCGTTGCCGTCGACCAGGCGGCCGGGCATGCCGTAGCCGACGGCCTTGTGGGCCAGCGACGGGGCCGCGGTCTGCTTGGCGAGCGGGACGGAGATCGCGAAGCCGTTGTTCTGGACGAGGAAGACGACCGGTGCCTGCCATACGGCGGCGAAGTTCAGCGCCTCGTGGAAGTCGCCCTCGCTGGTGCCGCCGTCGCCGACCATGGCGAGTGCGACCACGTCGTCGCCCTTGAGGCGGGCGGCGTGCGCGAGGCCGACGGCGTGCGGGAGCTGGGTGGCGAGCGGCGTGCACAGGGGGGCCACGCGGTGCTCGTACGGGTCGTAGCCGGTGTGCCAGTCGCCGCGCAGCAGGGTCAGCGCCTCGACGGGGTCCACGCCGCGTGCGACGACCGCGAGCGTGTCGCGGTAGCTCGGGAAGAGCCAGTCGCGCTCCTCGAGGGCGAGCGCGGCGGCGACCTCGCAGGCCTCCTGGCCGGTGGTGGACGGGTAGACGGCGAGGCGGCCCTGCTTGGTGAGCGCGGTCGCCTGCGCGTTGTACCGGCGGCCGCGCACCAGCTCGGCGTACAGCCGGCGCAGCAGGTCCGGGTCGGCCTTCGCGGCGGCCTCGGTGCCCAGGACGCGGTACGGCTCCGCGTCGGGCAGCAGCGGCGCGGGGTCCATGCGGGGCTGCCAGGCGGGCGGCGGCGATGGCCGGTACGCGCCTCGCTGCTCCATGACCGTCATGACGGCACCTCCTCGTGGGAGCGGCTACGAGAGGCGCAGCTCCAGTGACGCGCCTCACCTACCGATTGTTCGGTCGTCGGCACATTTTGGCTACAGGCGCCCTCAGGCTGTGGACAAACGGTTCTCCACAGCCTCCAATGAACGCAGTACGTCCACGGAGGGAAGGTGGGGGGACATGGCGCCTGAACAAATGGCCGAAAGCACGGACGAGGGCGCCCCCCTGCCACCGGCGCGGCCGCTCGACGCGATCGACGAGGACATCCTGCAGATGCTCCAGGCGGACGGCCGCGCGTCGATACGGTCGGTCGCCGAGCGGGTCCATGTCTCACGTGCCAACGCCTACGCCCGCATCAACCGCCTCGTCGAGGACGGCGTCATCCGCGGTTTCGGCGCCCGCGTCAACCACGAACGCGCCGGTCACGGAACCTCGGCCTACATCACCCTCAAGATCGTTCAGAACACCTGGCGCACGGTCCGCGAGCAGCTGAGACAGCTGCCGGGTGCCTCTCACATCGCCCTCGTCGGGGGCGATTTCGACGTCCTGCTGCTCGTCCACACCTCCGACAACAGGGCACTGCGCGAACTGGTCCTCACCCGCCTCCAGGCGATCCCCGAGGTGCTCAGCACGCGCACGCTGCTGGTGTTCGAGGAGGAGGACCTGGAGCCGCAGGGCTGAGGCCGAGTCCGACGGTCAGCCCGAGGCCATCGCCATGGCCATGAGTACCGCGAACAGCACCGGAAGGATCGCGCATCCGAGCCCGGCACCGGCCGCCGTCATGCGCAGCATCCGCGGCGACCGGCGGTGCGGCACCGCCCCGGCGATCGCGAGCAGGGCGAACCCCCAAAGGATCAGCACTTCGATGCCGCTGGTGTAGCCGTCGGCGCGGAACATGCCGTACTCCCACACGAGGAGCGGCAAGCCGAGCAGCGTCGCCACGGAAGGCGCCCTCGGGCCGCCGCAGCATGTCGGGTGGGCGGCGGAGAGCTGCACGTCGTTCTGGATCACGCGTCCCAGCTCACGGGGCCAGCGCGTCCCGGTCCATCGGGCGGCGTACTCCCCCGCCCACGCGCGCGTACTGAGGCCGGCCGTCCCGCGAGGTCGGCGACCTCGGCGGTCAGCTCGCCCGGCGCAGCCCGCCGAAGACCAGCCGCGCCACCGTGTCGGCGACCTCGCGCTCGTTCATGCCGCGGCCGTCCGGGCGGTACCACTCGACGATCGAGTTGATCATGCCGAAGACGAGCCGGGTCGCCAGCCGGACCTCCACGTCCGCGCGCACCTCGCCGTCGGCGGCGGCCGCCTTCAGCAGGGCGGCGACCTGGTGGTCGAAGTCGCGGCGCCGTTCCAGGGCCCACCGCTCGGTGTCGGTGTTGCCGCGCACGCGCAGCAGCAGCGTCACGTACGGCAGCTCCGCTATGAGCACCTCGACCATGCGCCGCACGACGTACTCGAGCCGGTCGGCGGCGTGCCCCCCGCGCGCGAGCTCCTCGTCGAGGATCCCGAAGAGGCCGTCCAGCGCCCGGCTGACAGCCCGGCGCAACAGCTCCTCCTTGCCCGTGACGTGGTGGTAGATCGACGACTTGGAGATGCCGGCCGCGCGGGAGAGGTGCTCCATGGAGGTGCCGTCGTAGCCGCGCTCGTTGAAGACCTGCACGGCGACGGAGAGCAGCGTCTCCGGTGTGTACGTGTCGCGCTTGGCGGTGGTCATGAGGTGCTGCCCTCCCGCTTGTCGGAGGCGTACGCGTGGCGGTACAGCGCGAGGGACGGCGCGTAGCGCCCGGAAGGGTCGCGCAGGTGCAGGTCGTCGAGGAGGGCGTACGCCCAGTTGCGGCCGAGCCTGCGGCTCCACTCGAAGGGCCCGAGCGGGTAGTTCACGCCCAGGCGCATCGCGGTGTCGATGTCCTCCTCGGTGGCCACCCCCTTGGCCACCGCGTCGTGCGCGAGGTCGACGATCCGGGCGACCGTGCGGGCGACGATCATGCCGGGCACGTCGCCGATGACGCTGACGTCCTTGCCGAGCGCCTGGAAGAGGCCGGTGGCCTCGGCGAGGGTCTGCGGCGAGGTGTCCTGGGAGGCGGACAGCGCGATCCGGGTGGCCCGGCGGTAGTCGACGGCGAGGTCGAAGTAGACGACGTCCCGGAACTCCACGGACGTCTGGCCGTCGGCGAGCGCGAGCTGGCCGCCGCCGGGCAGCACCAGGCGGGTGCCGTGGTCCTCGTCCTCCTCACGCACCGGAATGCCCGCCTCGCGGATCAGCGCGAGCAGCTCGGAGGCGGGGCCGAGGTCGCCCTCGACGACGACGTAGGCGGGCTGCCGGGTCTTTTCGGCGGTGTGCGGCTCGGAGGCCTCGGCATCTTCCGCGTAGTCGTACCAGCCGTGCCCGCTCTTGCGGCCGAGCCGGCCGGACTCGACCAGGCGCCGCTGGGCGAGCGAGGGCGTGAAACGCACGTCCTGGAAGAAGGACTGCCACACGGAGTGCGTGACGGACTCGTTGACGTCCTGCCCGATGAGGTCGGTCAGCTCGAACGCGCCCATCCTGAAGCCGCCGCACTCGCGCAGGACGGCGTCGATGGTGGCCGGATCCGCGCCCTGCGCCTCGTAGACCGCGAAGGCCTCGGCGTAGAAGGGCCGCGCGATGCGGTTGACGATGAAACCGGGGGTGTCCGCGCAGGCGACCGGCGTCTTGCCCCACGCGCGAGCCGTCTCGTACGCGCGCGTGGCCGACGTGACGTCGGTGGCGAACCCGGAGACGACCTCGACCAGCGGCAGCAGCGGCGCGGGGTTGAAGAAGTGCAGGCCGACGAAGCGGCCGGGGTTGTCCAGAGCGCCGCCGATGGCCGTCACCGACAGGGACGAGGTGTTGGTGGCGAGCAGGCAGTCCTCGCCGACGATGCCCTCCAGCGCGCGGAAGAGCTCCTGTTTGACGTCGAGGCGCTCCAGGACGGCCTCGATGACCAGGGCGCAGTCCGCGAGCTCGGCGAGGGACTCGGCGGGCAGCAGCCGCGCGCGGGCCGCGTCCCGGTCGGCGCCGGTGAGGCGGTCCTTCTCGACGAGCCGGTCGAGGCGCGCGCCGATCGCGTCAGCGGCGGCCTGGGCGCGCCCTGGAGCAGCGTCGTACAGCCGTACGGGGTGGCCCGCCACCAACGCGACCTGGGCGATGCCCTGGCCCATGGTGCCGGTGCCGACGACGGCCACGGGGCTGCTGAGGTCGAGTGCTGTCATGTGCGCGATCCTCCCGCACGGGGTTTTCCACAGATGCGGCGGACCCCCTTGAACCGACCGATCGTTCGGTTACTCTAACTCTGACTGGCCTTTCCTGCCCATGTTTCTGCCCAGGTCATGAGCTCGACGGAGAGCTCTTGAAACGAGGAGTTGGTCCCGCATGGCCGCCGAACTGACCGCCCACGAGCTGATCGCCAAGCACCGGCCCACCCTCGACCAGGCGCTGGAAGCGATCCGCACACGTGCGTACTGGTCCCCGCACCCCGAGCACCCCAAGGCCTACGGCGAGAACGGCAGCCTGGACGCGGCGGCGGGCAAGGCCGCCTTCGACGCCCTCCTCGGAGGCCGCCTCGACCTCGGCCAGCCCGGCACGGACGGCTGGGTCGGCGGCGAGGCCTCTCCGTACGGGATCGAGCTGGGCGTCGAGTACCCGCACGCGGACATCGACCAGCTGCTGCCCGCCATGAAGTCCGGCATGCGGGCATGGCGGGACGCGGGCGCGGAGATGCGCGCGGTGGTCTGTCTGGAGATCCTCAAGCGGATCAGCGACCGCACGCACGAGTTCGCACACGCGGTCATGCACACCTCCGGCCAGGCCTTCATGATGTCGTTCCAGGCGGGCGGCCCGCACGCACAGGACCGCGGCCTGGAGGCGGTGGCGTACGCGTACGTCGAGCAGGTGCGCACCCCCGACACGGCGGAGTGGACCAAGCCGCAGGGCAAGCGCGACCCGCTCGCCCTGACCAAGCAGTTCACGCCGGTCCCGCGCGGCATCGCGATGGTCATCGGCTGCAACACCTTCCCGACCTGGAACGGCTACCCCGGGCTGTTCGCCTCCCTCGCCACCGGCAACGCGGTCCTCGTGAAGCCCCACCCGCGCGCGGTACTGCCGCTCGCGCTCACCGTGCAGGTCGCCCGGCAGGTGCTCGCCGAGGCGGGCTTCGACGCGAACCTGGTCGCGCTGGCCGCAGAGCGCCCCGGTGAGGGCATCGCCAAGACGCTGGCCACGCGCCCGGAGATCCGGATCATCGACTACACGGGCTCGACCGTGTTCGGCGACTGGCTGGAGGCCAACGCCCGGCAGGCGCAGGTCTTCACGGAGAAGGCCGGCGTCAACACGGTGATCGTCGACTCGACGGACAACTACAAGGGCATGCTCTCCAACCTGGCGTTCTCGCTGTCCCTGTACAGCGGCCAGATGTGCACCACCCCGCAGAACCTGCTCATCCCCCGTGACGGCATCCGCACCGAGGAGGGCCCGCGGACCTTCGACGAGGTCGTCGCCGACCTCGCCCGCTCGGTCGACGGCCTCCTCGGCGACGACGCCCGCGCGAACGCGCTGCTCGGCGCGATCGTCAACCCCGACGTCAAGGCGCGCCTGGAGGCTGCCGCCGGCCTCGGCGAGGTCGCCCTCGCCTCCCGCGAGATCGCGAACCCGGAGTTCCCGGACGCGGTGGTCCGCACGCCGGTGATCGTGAAGCTCGACGGCGCCAAGCCGGACGACGAGTCCGCCTACATGAGCGAGTGCTTCGGCCCGGTCTCCTTCGCCGTCGCGGTCGACTCGGCCGCGGACGCGGTGGAATTGCTGCGACGGACGGTGCGCGAGAAGGGGGCGATGACGGTCGGCGCGTACACGACCGACGACGAGGTCGAGCAGGCCGTGCAGGAGGCCTGCCTGGAGGAGGCGGCCCAGCTGTCGCTGAACCTCACGGGCGGGGTGTACGTGAACCAGACGGCCGCGTTCTCGGACTTCCACGGTTCGGGCGGCAACCCGGCGGCCAACTCGGCGCTGTGCGACGGGGCGTTCGTGGCGAACCGGTTCCGGGTCGTCGAGGTGCGCCGGGAGGCCTAAGCCTTGAAGGCGCCCCCGGTGAGACTCCAGTGGTACAGCGTCATCGCCACACTCGTCGCGAGGTTGTAGCTGGAGACCTGGGGGCGCATCGGCAACGCCACCAAATGGTCGGCACGCGCGCGTAGTTCGGTCGACAGGCCGGTGCGTTCGGAGCCGAAGGCGAGGACGGCGTCGTCCGGGAGCTTGCTGCCCCGGATGTCGTCGCCCTCCGGGTCCAGCGCGAACAGCGGCCCGGGCGGCAGCTCCGCCACGTCCAGCCGCTCCACGGCGGTCGCGAAGTGCAGCCCCGCCCCGCCGCGTACGACCGTCGGATGCCAGGGGTCGAGGGTGCCCGTGGTGACGACGCCGGTCGCGCCGAAGCCGGCGGCCAGACGGATCACGGCGCCCGCGTTGCCGAGGTTGCGCGGGTTGTCGAGGACCACGACGGGGGCGGTGCGCGGGGTGCGCGCCAGCTTCTCCAGGTTGGCGGCGCGCGGCGGTCGTACCGCCAGGGCGGCGACCCCGGTGGGGTGCGGGCGCGGCACCAGCGAGGTGTACGTCGACTCCGGGACCTGCGTCAGGAGCGCGTCCAGGGCGCCCCGTACGTCCGGTGCCAGCTCGTCGGCGAGCGCGAGCGCCGCATCCCGGTCGACGGCGACCGCGACCGGGACCTCGGCTCCGAAGCGCACGGCGTGCTTGAGGGCATGGAAGCCGTCGAGCAGCACGGAGGTGCCGACGAGCCGGTTCCAGGAGGTCACGGTCATGCAGTGAAGCCTACGTGCGCGTGCTCGGGGTTCTCCGGGGTGCGCGGCCCCGGCAGCTCCGTGGGGTCGTCACCGCGCCGGACCAGCCTCGACAGCCCGTCACGCACGCGTGCCGCCCAGCCGCCGAGGCGGCGCAGGAACGACGTCGGCAGGAAGACCGCGTCCGCCGCGATCATCGCCAGGGAGAAGAACGGCAGCCCGAGCACGACCGCGATCACGGCGTGCTCGGTGATCATCGCGGCGAGGAGGACGTTCTTGACCCGCCGGTTGAACAGCGTGAACGGGAAGGCGACCTGCACGATGACCGTGCCGTAGGTGATGAGCATCACCATCGTGCCGCTGGACGACAGCAGGTCGGCGAGGGCGGGCCAGGGCGAGAAGTAGTCGAGGTGCAGCGGGTAGTGAACGGCGGTGCCGTCCTGCCAGCGGGAGCCCTGGATCTTGTACCAGCCGGCGGTCGCGTAGATCAGGCACGCCTCGGCCATGATCACCAGCAGGGCGCCGTTGTGGACGATGCTGCCGATGACGTCGAGCAGGATGCGGGGCTGGTCGGTCCGCGCGAGGCGGCCCACGAGCCACCGGACGGCCAGGGCGAGCCAGACGCCCCACAGGATCATCGGCACGGTCAGGTCGCCGTCGAGACGTCCCGCCGCGGTCACGGCGACCAGCGCGACCCCGAGCACGCTCCACAGGAGCGGACCGATCCGGTCCGGCCCGACCCGCTCGCCACGCGCGCGTGCCTCGCCGGCGCGTCTCGCCCGGCGCTCGTCCAGCGACCAGACCTGGCCGCAGCGCGTGAACACGAGGTAGACGCACATCAGGTGCAGGACGTTGTCGCCGCCGTCGCCCATGAAGATGGAGCGGTTCTGCAGCGAGAGCACGCCGACCATGAAGAGGACGGACATCGTGCGGGTGCGCCAGCCGAGCAGCAGCAGCACGCTGCTCAGGACCGCGAGGACGTAGACGCTCTCGAACCAGAACCGGCTGCTCGACCAGATCAGGGCCGTGAAGGAGCCGTTCGTCCCGATCAGCTGCTGGGCCAGGTCGAAGTCCCAGGGACCGTCGGGGCCGTACATCTCCTGGCGGTGCGGAAACTCGCGCAGCAGGAAAAGCAGCCAGGTCGCCGTGAAGCCGATGCGGATCACGGCCGTCTGGTACGGGCCGAGGGCGGACTCGGTGACCCGGGCGATGCCGCCGGAGATCGCGAGGGAGAAGCGGTTCACCGGGCGCTCCCCTCTTGCGCGCCCGCGCCGTCGGTCGCGTCGGACGTGACCGACCACCAGGGCAGCACCCGGTAGGCCGGCTTGTCCGAGACCTGCTCACCGCTCCACTTGGGCGGGTCCACGTTGGTGGTGCGGGAGCGAACCTGGACGCGTTCGAGGGCGCCGCTCTCACCGGCCGCGTTCGCGCGGTCCAGGCGCAGCTCCACGATGCGCCGCAGATACGTCTCGGACAGGGCGCCGCGCAGGCCTACCGGACGGTTCTCGGCATCGTGCGTGGCGACGAAGAAGTCCCAGGCCCGGCGCAGCTCGTTCTGCTGGGTGTGGCTGGGCAGCAGATTGCCGTCGATGGCCCGGCCGTCCTGGGCGGACAGGTCGTACCAGCCGGTGGTGCGGCGGCCGCCGTCGGCCGTGCCGAACTGGGCGCGGACCTGCACCGCGATGTTCTGTTGCAGCGGGTTGGGGGCGAACAGCTTCCAGTTCTGTTCGAACTCCGGATATATCCAGTCGTCGATCGCCTTGCCGTGCTGCTTGGTGACCGTGTTCGGCGGGGCGACGTGCAGAAAGACCATGCCTATGTGGACACAGACGGCTATCGCCACGACCGCGAGGGCGAGGGCGGCGCCGATCTGGTAGCGCAGGGAGAGGGCGGCCACGCCGGTTCGGGGTTCGGCGGACGGCAGCGCGGGAGACAGCTCAACGGCATGCGGGGCAGCGGCGTCCCGCGGCTCCTCGTCCGGCCCGTGCCGGGCGGCCGAGCCTGCGTCGTACGCGTCCATGTAGCCCCGTTTCCCGCTTCCGGTCCGTCTTCCTCACCACTCGGCGCTCGCACGGGAACGGTACTCAGGCCCACCCGCCGGGCAAAGCCCCAGCCGGGCCGCCGTCGTCCACACCTTACGGGGGTCCTACACGGCCGTACGGGGCCCTGCGAGGGTCCTCCACAGAGCATTCCCTTCTTCTAGAACCTGTTCTATCTTGACGCTCCGTCAGATCGCCGTGGTGTGGACGTGTGGAAGGGCAGGGACCGTGGACTTCACCTTCACCGAGGAGCAGCAGGCGGCGGCCGAGGCGGCGCGCGGGGTGTTCGCCGGGGTCGCGCCGGACTCCGTGCCCTCTCCCGCGCTCACGCCTGGTGCCGTCGCCGACGACTTCGACCGCGCACTGTGGGGCCGGCTCGCGGACGCCGACCTGCTGAGTCTGCTGCTCGCTCCGGAGTATGGCGGGGCCGGCCTCGACGCCGTCGCGCTGTGCCTGGTGCTGCGTGAGTCGGCGAAGGTACTGGCACGGGTGCCGCTGCTGGAGAACAGCGCGGCGACGGCGGCCGTCCAGGCCTACGGCGGCGCCGAGCTGAAGGCCGAGCTGCTGGCGCGCGCCGGGCGCGGGGAGGCCGTCCTCACGATCGCCGCGCACGGCCGCACCGGCCACGACCCGGCCGAGCTCGCGGTGACCGCCCGACAGGATTCCGGTTCCGGTTCCGGGTGGGTGCTGGACGGGGTGCAGACCGCGGTGCCCTGGGCCTACGACGCCGATCTCGTCGTCGTGCCGGCCCGTACCGCCGCCGACCGGACCGTCCTCGCTCTGGTCCCGCGCGAGGCGCAGGGGGTCTCGCTCGCCGAGCAGTTCTCGACCAGCGGGGAGCGGCTGGGGGAACTGCGGCTGGACTCGGTGGAACTCACGGCGCGGGACGTCATCGACGCCGAGGGTGCGTGGGAGTGGCTGCGGGAGCTGCTGGCCACGGGGACGTGTGCGCTGGCGCTCGGCCTGGGTGAGCGGGTGCTCGGGATGACCTCGGACTACGCGGGCAAGCGGGAACAGTTCGGGCATCCGATCGCCACGTTCCAGGCGGTCGCCGTGCAGTCCGCCGACCGCTACATCGACCTGCGCGCGATGGAGGCCACGCTGTGGCAGGCCGCGTGGCGGATCGCCTCGGGGGCACCGGGAGCGCTGCCCGCCTCCGCAGACGTGGCCGTGGCCAAGATCTGGGCCTCGGAGGGCGTGCGCCGGGTCGTGCAGACGGCCCAGCATCTGCACGGCGGCTTCGGCGCCGACGTCGACTATCCGCTGCACCGGTACCACGCCTGGGCCAAGCACCTCGAGCTGGCGCTCGGCCCGGCGGCGGCACACGAGGAGGCGCTGGGGGATCTGCTGGCGGCGCATCCGCTGGGGTGACGGTTGTCTCCGTCGGTTCAGCGAACCGGCTCAGCCGGGCGGCTCAGAGAGGCAGCTCAGAGGACGTATCCGGGCTGGCCCTCGTCGTTCACGACGGGACGTCCCACCGCCGCCCACACCTGCATGCCGCCGTCGACGTTCACGGCGTCAATGCCCTGCTGGACGAGGTACATCGCGACCTGCGCCGAGCGCCCGCCGGAGCGGCAGATCACATGGACGCGGCCGTCCTGCGGGGCGGCCTCGGTCAGCTCGCCGTAGCGGGCCACGAAGTCGCTGATGGGGATGTGCAGGGCCTTCTCGGCGTGACCCGCCTGCCACTCGTCGTCCTCGCGGACGTCCAGCAGGAAGTCGTCGTCCTTGAGGTCGGTGACCTCGACTGTCGGCACGCCAGATCCGAAATGCATGAGTCCGACGCTACCGGACGGCTGCGGGTGCCCGGCGGACTCCCAAGGGGAGAGCCGTGGGGAGGCAGTCCCCGGCCCCTAGTCGAGCAGCGTCGCCAGTTCTGCTTCCCTGGCCTCGACCTGGGCCAGAAGCTGGTCGGCGATCTCGTCGAGGAGGCGGTCGGGGTCGTCCGGGGCCAGGCGGAGCATCGCACCGATCGCGCTCTCCTCCAGCTCGTTCGCGACCAGGGCGAGCATCTCCTTGCGCCGGGCGAGCCACTCCAGGCGGGCGTACAGCTCCTCGGCCGGGGTCGGGCCCTGCTCCTTCGGCACCGGTCCCGCGGCCCACTCCTCGGCCAGCTCCCGCAGCAGCGCCTCGTCACCGCGGGCGTAGGCAGCGTTGACGCGGGTGATGAACTCCTCGCGCCTCGAACGCTCGTCCGGCTCCTGGGCGAGGTCCGGGTGGGCCTTGCGGGCCAGCTCGCGGTAGAGCTTGCGGGCCTCGTCGCTGGGGCGCACCCGCTGCGGGGGCCGCACCGGCTGGTCCGTGAGCATCGCCGCGGCCTCCGGGAACAGCCCCTCGCCGTCCATCCAGCCGTGGAACAGCTCCTCCACGCCGGGCATCGGCAGCACCCGGGCGCGTGCCTCGTCGGCCTTGCGGATGTCCTCCGGGTCGCCGGTGCGGGCGGCCGTGGCCTCGGCGATCCGGGCGTCCAGCTCGTCGAGGCGGGCGTACATCGGGCCGAGCTTCTGGTGGTGCAGCCGGGAGAAGTTCTCCACCTCGACGCGGAAGGTCTCCACCGCGATCTCGTACTCGATCAACGCCTGCTCGGCGGCCCGCACGGCCCGCTCCAGCCGCGCCTCGGGTCGCTCCGCCCCGTCCTCGGCCGGCACCTGTGCCTCACCACCCTGCTCAGCTCCGCCGACGGGCACCTCGGCACCACCCGACGTCTCCGCACCAGCGGGCTCGGCCTGGGACTGTTCAGCTTCCGGCGTCGTCACCCGACCAGCGTAGGCCACACGTGCCCGGCCCTTAGTGCCCTGCGACTCCATGCCGACGCCTCGGGCGCTTCGCCCCATTCGGCCTGCGGCCTTCGTGCCCTGCGGGCTCGGGCCTCCGCCCTCGGTCGGCCCGGACCCCCGTGCCCTGCGGTTCCGCGCGGGCGGCTGCTCACGCCGGCCGCCCGGGCGTTCGTCCCAGCGGCCGGCGCCGCTCCCCGGTCCTGCCCTCCCCGCCCTCATGCCTCGGAACAGCCGGCGGTCACCCAGCACGCCACGAGAGGTCTTCCGCAAGCTCGGCCAGCCGAGCCAGCTTGGCCAGACAGGCGGTCGGGGCGATCACGCCGCCCGCCTCGCCGGGACCACCGGCGCCGAGGTGACGTACCTCACCGACCCCTCCCCGCGAACCAACCGCCGCCCCTCACACCCCCGTCTCCGCCGCGATCCGCCCCGCCCGTACCGCCGACACCAGCGCGGTGTGGTCCGCCTCCGTGCGGTCGGCGTAGGTGACGGCGAATGCGGCGATCGCCTCGTCCAGTTCCTCGTTCTTGCCGCAGTAGCCGGAGATCAGGCGGGGGTCGGCGCTGTGGGAGTGGGCACGGGCCAACAGGGCGCCGGTCATGCGGGCGTAGTCGTCTATCTGGTCGGCGGCCAGTGCGACCGGGTCGACGCTGCCCTTGCGGTTGCGGAACTGGCGTACCTGGAAGGGCCGGCCCTCGACCGTCGTCCAGCCCAGCAGGATGTCGCTGACCACCTGCATCCGCTTCTGGCCGAGCACCACGCGCCGCCCCTCGTGCTCCGGCTCCGGCACCTCGAAGCCGGCCGTCACCAGATGCGGGACGAGGGCCGAGGGGCGGACCTCCTTCACCTGAAGGACCAGGGACTCGCCCCGGTGGTCCAGAAGCAGGACGACGTACGAGCGTGTGCCCACGCTGCCCGTGCCCACCACGCGGAACGCCACGTCGTGCACCGCGTGCCGGGAGAGCAGGGGGTGGCGGTCCTCGGACAGGGTGCCGAGGTAGCTCTCCAGCGACGCCGCGACGGCCGCCGCCTCCGCGTCCGGAACCCGGCGCAGCACCGGCGGGGCGTCCACGAACCGGCGGCCTCCGTCCCCGGTCGGCTCCGTCGACTTCGCCGCGAAGCGCCCGCTGGTGTTGCCCCGCGCCTTCTCCGCGACCCGCTCCAGCGTGCCGATCAGGTCATGGGCGTCGGTGTGGGAGACCAGTTCCTCGTTCGCGATCGCGTTCCACGCGTCCAGCACCGGGAGCTTGGCCAGCAGCCGCATGGTGCGCCGGTAGGCACCCACAGTGTCGTGCGCCGCCTTGCGGCACGTGTCCTCGTCGGCGCCGGCTTCCCGGCCCGCGAGCACGAGCGAGGTGGCGAGCCGCTTGAGGTCCCACTCCCAGGGGCCGTACAGCGTCTCGTCGAAGTCGTTCAGATCGATGACCAGGCCGCCACGCGCGTCGCCGTACAGGCCGAAGTTCGCCGCGTGCGCGTCACCGCAGATCTGGGCGCGGATCCGGGTCATGGGGGTGCGGGCGAGGTCGTACGCCATGAGCCCCGCCGAGCCGCGCAGGAACGCGAAGGGCGTCGCCGCCATCCGGCCGACCCTTATCGGCGTGAGCTCGGGGAGCCGGCCGAGGTTGGACTCCTCGACTGCGGCCACGGCGTCGGGGCGGGCGGCGTCGAGGTCGAGAACCGCGTGGTCACCGCGCGGCACGCGCCTGCGCAGTGCCTTGCCGTCCTCCTTGGGTGATCCGCCGCCGGGCCACTCGGCGAAGCCGCGCACGCTGGGCAGCCGACGCTCCGCGGAATCCGACGACGACTCCGATGCCACCGCGGCCACCTGCGCCGTAGCCTCCGCACCGACCTCGGTCATACCGACCGCCTCCCCCGCTCACGCACGAACATCAACTCGTGCCGACGTTACAGCCGGTGGCCGAAACACGTCAGACCCTGTGGACAACTCCGCGTTTGTGGAAAAGACCGCTCGGCGTGATGCCGTAACGCCGAGGCGAGAGTGCCGCGATCCGCCTCGGCAGCGTTCTGGCGCGGCCACCTCGGCAGTTACCTGGCCCTTCGTCTCAGCAGCTCTCGGGCCCCACTCCATCAGCCAAATGCTCCTGCGCCCACAGACCCAGCGCCGTGAGCGCGGGCTCCAGCGCGGCGCCGGCCTCCGTCAGCCGGTACACCACCCGCAGCGGCGGCCCCTCGTACACCTCACGCACCACCAGTCCCGCGGCGGCGAGTTCGGTCAGCCGGTCGGAGAGCATGCGCTCGCTGATGCCGGGAATCGCCCGGCGCAGGGCGACGAAGTACGCGGGCCCCGCGGTCAGGACGGACACGATCGGGCCGGTCCAGCGCTTGCCGAGCAGCTGGAAGACGCGAGTGATGCCCTCGTCGACCCGTTTGCACGCCGATACGTCGTGACTCTGCTCACCCGCCATGCCCTTCAGGGTACTGCCCTGCGGTACGGGGATGAAAAAAAGTAAGTGACTGTGTTATCCATAGTCGAGTACGAATACTCAGTCACTGTGGGAACGTGCATCCAGCGCCCTGCCCGTTTCCCATGTCTGCTTCCCATCCGCTGCTGTCCTCTGGAGACCCCCATGGCAACGCTCCTGCACATCGACTCCTCGGTCTTCCCGACCGACGCCTCCTCCTCCCGCGCCGTCACCGACGCCTTCCGCCGCACCTGGCAGGAACAGCACCCCGCGGGCACGGTGATCCACCGCGACCTGGCCTTGAACCCGGTTCCGCACATCTCCGCCCACGCCCACACCGCCGGCTTCGCCGATCCGGCCACGCACACCCCTGAGCAGGCCGCCGCCTTCGCCGAGCGCGTGGCGCTGATCGAGGAACTGGAGCGTGCGGACGCCGTGCTGATCGGCGCCCCGATGTACAACCTGACGATCCCGTCGACGCTGAAGGCCTGGCTGGACCAGGTCGTCCTGTTCGGCCGCACCGCGGGCGAGGCCCAGTCGGTCAAGGGCACCCCGGTCACCGTCGTGGCCAGCCGCGGCGGCGCGTACGGGCCGGGCACTCCGCGCGAGGGCTACGAGTACGTGCAGAACTACCTGTCCGCAGTCCTGGCCGACTTCCTCGGCGCCGACCTCGAGTTCATCGTTCCGGAGCTGACCATGGCGCCGGCCAACCCGGAGATGGCCGACCTGGTCCCCCTCTTCGAAGCCTCCCGCGAGCGCGCCCTCGACGAGGCCGCCGCGAGGGCGAAGCAGCTGGCCCAGCGGCTCGCGGCGTAGCCACGTCGCACGCGGCGGAAGGGCGCCGCGCATGCCGCGTGCCGCACGCAGCGAGCCGCATTGCAGCCACGCGCGCGTGGGAGAACCCGCTCCGGCGAACGGGGCCCACCCGCGCGTGGCGGTGCGCAGCGCCGGGAGCCGGAGCCGCTACGACGCCGAATGCGGCACCGAATGCGGCACCGAACCCGAGGCCGAATGCGACCAAGCCGCCGGCCAAGGCGCCTCTCGCGACGCCTCACGGGGACAGGTCACAAGTCACAGGCCACACAGGTCACAGGTCACGGGGGGGGCCGCCGCCCCCTGCCCCGACACAACCGAAACACCGGTCGAGGCCCCCGGCACCTCCCGCCGAGTCCCGCCCCACCGACGGCAGACACAGCGCCACGACCAGCCCGATCACCGCGAGCACGGTGACCCGCACCAGATGCACGTCCCGGCGCTCGGGCACTGCCCTGCGGGGCACTTCCCTGAGGGGCACTCCCCGCCCCTCACCCACGTCCACGTCCAGCGCTCACCAAACGCGCCGCCCCACGAGCAGCCCTCGCCAGTTCCGCCCTCCGGAACCAGGCGCCCAGCACGAGCGGATAGACCAGGTACCCGAACCGAGTCGCCGGGATCAGGCACATCGCCAGCCCCAACCCGAGCGCCGGCCGGTCCGCCGCCGCGACGACGGTCCTGGGCGGACGTACCGCCAACGACACCGCGACGCCGACGGCAGCGGCCGCGAGCCCGGCCATGGCGAGGACGGAGCCGCCGGGGACGTACGTGGCCAGCAGGTACCCCGGCAGCGGGCTGGCCGCCGGTGAGTGCACCCCGCCCTCGCCGAGCGGGAAGAGCACCACGTGCTCGACGAAGGCATGCGGATCGGCCAAGGCCACCGGCACCACGGCCAGGGCGGCCACCAGCACGGCCACGGCTCCGGCCCGTATCGCAGCCCGGCGCCCCGCCGTCACCGCGAGCAGCACCAGCCCCACCGGCAGCAGCGGCCAGGCCGTCCGCTTCAGTGCGGCCCGGCTCCCATCGCGAGCCCGCCGCCGTACCGGACCCGCCGGCGCCAGCCCGAGGCACATCAGCCCGATCACCGGCAGGTCGACTCCGCCGACGGCCAGCGGGAGCGCCACCGCGGGGGACGACGCGAGTAGGAGCACGGCGTTCGGGCTCGCCGTCCCGCTGCTCGAAGCCGCTTTCCCCGAAGGGGCTCTCCGCGCAGCCGCTCCCCTCTAAGCCGCTCTGCCCGAAATGCCGCCCCACAAAAGGCGGTTGAGATCGGCCCGCCGCGCGGCGACGAGCATGCTCGCCAGGAACACCCCGCAGAACCACACCCGGGCATCCGCGAGCGGCGTGCCGCCGAACAGCGCATGGGGTATTCCGAAGATCGCCATGCCCGGCAGGTAGGGGTTGCAGTCGTCGACGCCGACCGGATGCGGCACGTAAGGGCTGCCTGAGTCCAGCAGCAGGGCGCCCGAGTGCTCGACCACCTGCACCTCCGACTGCGCGGCACCCGCCGCGATCATCAGGGCCGGCGGGACGACGACGGATCCGAGCAGCGCGGCGACCGCACCGCGTCCGTTCCAAGGGCGCGGCGACCTACGGGCCGGCTCCGCGGCGACCGCGTACCCGACGGCGGCGCCGACGCCCCAGATCCGGTGCGGGGTGAGGGTCGTGACCAGGGCCAGCGACAGTGCGAAGACCGCGCATCCGAGCCAGAACAGCACGTCGCGGCGAACGCGGGGAGCTCGGCTCGACCGATCACGGCCGCTCCGGACGGGCACCCGCGGCACGGGGGCGAGGACACGGCCGCCGCCGGGCCGGACTCCGGCGACGAAAGAGAGGACTCGGGTGGCATCGGCGGGCTCCTGGAGAAGGGAGCTCCAATTTCGCGCCGAGGCAGCAACGGCACCTCGGCCGAACGGCCACCGTTCCCAGCCCGCGCAGCAACCCGCTCGGCCGCAGGACCCAGCGGCGACCGCGGTCACCGCACGCCCCACCGCCTCACCGCGCCCACACACCCCACCGGCACAATCACCGCATGCATCTGATCTCTGTCGTCCTCGTCGCCCTCATGGCGGTGCTGCACGCCTACATCCTGGTCCTGGAGATGTTCCTGTGGCAGCGCGGCCCGGGCCGCCGCTTCCACGGCTTCGACGCCGAGCTGGCCCGCACCACCGCGCCGCTGGCGGCCAACCAGGGCCTCTACAACGGCTTCCTCGCCGCGGGCCTGGTCTGGGGCCTGATCGCCGACGACCCGACCGGCTACCGCGTCCAGATCTTCTTCCTGTCCTGCATCGTCGTCGCGGGCGTCTACGGCGCGGCCACCGCCAACCGCCGCATCCTCTTCGCCCAGGCGCTGCCCGCAGCCGTGACCCTCGCCACGGTCATCGCGGCCGGCTGAGCCCGGCGCCGTGACCTGAGAGCTTCATCACAGGTCACGGCCACCGAGGGCGTCGCATCGATGCAGCGAGAGACACGACGTGTCGAACGCAACAGCGCACAACGAGAAGAGGCGGCATCGTGATTACGATGCCGCCTCTTCGACGGTGCGCGAGGGGGGAGTTGAACCCCCACGCCCTTGCGGGCACTGGAACCTGAATCCAGCGCGTCTGCCTATTCCGCCACCCGCGCATTGGGTGTGTCCTCGGGCTCTTCCCTTGCGGTCCGGCGCCTTCCGACACGCAGAACATTAGCACGCCGTCCAGGGTGGATTCACATCCCTTATCCCCAGGCAGCCGCCGTGCAGCGGGCGTACGGAGGCCATGCGGATGCCATGCGGCGGCCGTACAGTCGCCCACCAGCACAGTCGGGACGGCCCGCCCCGGCACCGGCCGAGCGGGGGTGCCCGGCGCTCCGTATCAACGAGAACCTGTTCACGTATCAACCTCGTACCGGTACCGCGCATCTCCCCAGGAGCGGGTCGGGGTCCACAGTCAGGTGCGGGACACTGGTCTGCGGCCGCCTCTACGATCCATGGCAAGACTGTGTCCGTGAGGAGTTCGAAGGGGAGCTCCACAGGGAACTTCGAGGGCGTCGACACCTGTCGACCGGGCCGACAGGGGGAACCAGCCGATTCACCGGCGCGTGGATACGATCAGTAAGCAGTACCAGGTAAGGCAGTGCCCGCCCGGCGGGAAAAAGGACGAAGCAGGCTACGGAGGAGGTGCCCCATGGGAGTCCTGAAGAAGTTCGAGCAGCGTCTCGAAGGTCTGGTCAACGGCACCTTCGCCAAGGTGTTCAAGTCCGAGGTCCAGCCCGTGGAGATCGCGGGAGCGCTCCAGCGCGAGTGCGACAACAACGCGACCATCTGGAACCGCGACCGCACGGTCGTCCCCAATGACTTCATCGTGGAGCTCAGCACCCCGGACTACGAGCGTCTGAGCCCCTACTCCGGCCAGCTCGGCGACGAGCTCGCCGGCATGGTCCGCGACTACGCCAAGCAGCAGCGCTACACCTTCATGGGCCCGATCAAGGTCCACCTGGAGAAGGCCGACGACCTCGACACCGGCCTGTACCGCGTGCGCAGCCGTACGCTCGCCGGATCCACCGACCAGCAGGGCGGCCAGCCGGCCCCCGCACCCGCCGCCCCGGCCGGGCGGCCCGGTGGCGGTGGCGGCGCCCAGGGTGGCTACGGCTACCCGCCGGCCGCCGCGCCCGCGGGCGCCCCGCCCATGCCGGCCGCGCCGCCGCCCGGCGGCCGCCCCGGCGGCTACGGCTACCCGCAGCCCGCGGGCAGCCAGCGACCCCCCGCCGCGCCCGCGGCCGGTGGCCGCACCCGCTACTGGATCGAGATCAACGGCACCCGCCATCAGATCTCCCGCGCGACGCTGGTGCTGGGCCGCAGCACCGACGCCGACGTGCGGATCGACGACCCCGGCGTCTCCCGCCGGCACTGTGAGATCCGGACCGGAACGCCCTCGACGATCGCGGATCTCGGCTCCACCAACGGCATCGTGGTGGACGGGCAGCACACCACCCGCGCTACGCTCCGCGACGGCTCGCGGATCGTCGTGGGCAGCACCACCATCATTTACCGGCAAGCCGAAGGGTGAAGCGGGGGCAATGTCAGAGCTGACCCTCACGGTCATGCGGCTGGGTTTCCTGGCCGTCCTGTGGCTGTTCGTGATCGTGGCCGTGCAGGTCATCCGCAGCGACCTGTTCGGTACGCGCGTCACACAGCGCGGATCGCGTCGCGAGGCCCCACGGCCGCAGCAGGCCGCACGGCAGGCGGCGACCCCGCCGCAGCAGCGCGGCCAGCAGGGCGGCGGCCGCCAGCGCCGTAACGCCCCCTCCAAGCTGGTCGTGTCCGAGGGCACGCTCACCGGCACCACCGTCGCGCTGCAGGGCCAGACCATCACCCTGGGCCGGGCGCACGACAGCACGATCGTGCTGGACGACGACTACGCCTCCAGCCGGCATGCCAGGATCTACCCGGACCGCGACGGCCAGTGGATCGTCGAGGACCTGGGCTCCACCAACGGCACGTACCTCGACCGAACGCGGCTCACGACCCCGACACCGATTCCGCTGGGCGCGCCGATCCGCATCGGCAAGACCGTCATCGAGCTGCGGAAGTAGTACGACAATGAGCGAGCGGAGCGAGCACGCAGTGGCGGCCCCCACCAGGGGCCCCGGCGCGCTCCCGACCGGAGGGTGGGCACCGTGCGGATGTATCCGGAGCCGACGGGCGAGGTGCGCATGAGTCTGTCACTGCGCTTCGCCGCCGGATCGCACAAAGGCATGATCCGGGAGGGCAACGAGGACTCCGGATACGCCGGTCCACGCCTGCTCGCCATCGCCGACGGCATGGGCGGCGCCGCCGCGGGCGAGGTCGCCTCCTCCGAGGCGATCTCCACCATCGTCGCCCTCGACGACGACGTCCCCGGCTCCGACATCCTCACCTCGCTCGGTACGGCCGTACAGCGCGCCAACGACCAGCTGCGCGGGATGGTCGACGAGGACCCGCAGCTGGAGGGCATGGGCACCACGCTCACGGCCCTGCTGTGGACCGGGCAGCGTCTCGGCCTCGTCCACGTCGGCGACTCGCGCGCCTACCTGCTCCGGGACGGCGTGCTGACGCAGATCACGCAGGACCACACCTGGGTGCAGCGCCTCGTCGACGAGGGCCGCATCACCGAGGAGGAGGCGACCACGCATCCGCAGCGGTCCCTCCTCATGCGCGCGCTGGGCAGCGGCGACCACGTCGAGCCCGACCTCTCCATCCGCGAAGTCCGCGCCGGCGACCGGTACTTGATCTGCTCCGACGGCCTCTCCGGCGTCGTGTCCCACCAGACCCTGGAGGACACCCTCGCCAGCTACCAGGGCCCCCAGGAGACCGTCCAGGAGCTCATCCAGCTGGCGCTGCGCGGCGGCGGCCCCGACAACATCACCGTGATCATCGCGGACGTCCTCGACCTGGACACCGGTGACACCCTGGCCGGGCAGCTGTCCGACACCCCGGTCGTGGTCGGCGCGGTCGCCGAGAACCAGCAGCACCACCTGCACGACAACGGCATCATGCAGACCCCCGCCGGCCGCGCCTCCGGGCTCGGCCGTCAGGTGCCCGGACAGGGCGGCGGAGGCGGCGAGTTCGGCCCGCCCGGCTCAGGCGACACCACCGGCTATGTCCCGGCGGGCGGCTTCGGCGACTACACCGACGACGACTTCGTCAAGCCCCGCAGGGGCCGCAAGTGGCTGAAGAGATCCTTCTACTCGGCCCTCGCGCTCGCCGTCATCGGCGGCGGTCTGTACGGCGGCTGGCGCTGGACGCAGACGCAGTACTACGTCGGCTCCAACGAGGAGCACGTCGCTCTGTACCGCGGGATCAGCCAGGACCTGGCCTGGGTCTCGCTCTCGAAGGTGGAGAAGGATCACCCCGAGATCGAACTCAAGTACCTGCCGCCCTACCAGCAGAAGCTGGTCGAGGCGACCATCGCCGAAGGCGGCCTCAAGGACGCCCAGGCGAAGATCGACGAACTGGCGCTTCAGGCCTCCGCGTGCAAGAAGCGCTCCGATCAGCAGGCTGCCCAGAGCGAGCAGAACTCCAAGACGGGCGAGGGCGAGGCCGGAGGCACCACGGGAACCACCCGTACCTCCCTTACGTCCAAGGCGACATCGACGCCGAACCCGTCGGCGTCCACCAAGTCCCCGCCTCCGTCCTCCTCCACCTCCCCGACCCCGTCTGCGACGCCAAAGCCCGGCCCCACTCTCTCGGAGGAAGAGCAGAAGGTCGTCACGAACTGCGGTACGCAGTAGGCAAGCCGTGAGAGGCCCCGTCACACCATGAGCAGTACTACGAACTCGCCGACGCACCACACGTCCACGATCGGCGCGATCGGCGCGCCGAGCAGGCGCAACACCGAGCTCGCGTTGCTGGTGTTCGCGGTTGTCATTCCGGTGTTCGCCTACGCCAACGTGGGGTTGGCGATCAATGACCAGGTGCCGGCCGGTCTTCTGAGCTACGGAATCGGCCTCGGCCTGCTGGCCGGCATCGGCCATCTGGTCGTGCGGAAGTTCGCGCCTTACGCCGACCCGCTGCTGCTGCCGCTGGCGACGCTGCTGAACGGACTCGGGCTCGTCGCCATCTGGCGGCTGGACCAGTCGAAGCTGCTGCAGTCGCTGCCCACGTACATCACGGCCGCGCCCCGACAGCTGCTGTACACCGCGCTCGGCATCGCGCTGTTCGTCGTCGTGCTGATCTTCCTCAAGGACCACCGCGTCCTGCAGCGCTACACGTACATCTCGATGTTCGTCGCCCTCGTCCTGCTCCTGCTGCCGCTGGTGCCCGGCCTCGGGGCCAACATCTACGGCGCCAAGATCTGGATCCGCGTACCGGGCCTCGGTTCCGTCCAGCCCGGCGAGTTCGCGAAGATCGTCCTCGCCGTCTTCTTCGCCGGCTACCTGATGGTCAAGCGCGACGCCCTCGCCCTCGCCAGCCGCCGCTTCATGGGCCTGTACCTGCCGCGCGGCCGCGACCTCGGCCCGATCCTCGTCGTCTGGGCGATCTCGATCCTCATCCTGGTCTTCGAGACCGACCTCGGTACGTCGCTGCTGTTCTTCGGAATGTTCGTCATCATGCTGTACGTCGCCACCGAGCGGACCAGCTGGATCGTCTTCGGTCTGCTGATGTCCGCGGTCGGCGCCGTCGGTGTGGCCTCCTTCGAGCCGCACATCCAGCAGCGCGTCGACGCCTGGCTCGACCCGATGCGCGAGTACACACTGAGCCAGGACGGCGTCGTCGGCCACTCCGAGCAGGCCATGCAGGCCCTGTGGGCGTTCGGCTCCGGCGGCACCCTCGGCACCGGCTGGGGCCAGGGCCACTCCGAGCTGATCCGGTTCGCCGCCAACTCCGACTTCATCCTCGCCACCTTCGGCGAGGAACTCGGGCTGGCCGGCGTCATGGCGCTCCTGCTGCTGTACGCCCTCATCGTGGAGCGCGGCGTACGCACCGCGCTCGCCGCCCGTGACCCCTTCGGCAAGCTGCTCGCCGTCGGCCTGTCCGGCGCCTTCGCGCTCCAGGTCTTCGTCGTGGCCGGCGGTGTCATGGGGCTCATCCCGCTGACCGGTATGACCATGCCGTTCCTGGCCTACGGCGGTTCCTCAGTGCTCGCCAACTGGGCGCTGATCGGCATCCTGATGCGCATCAGCGACACCGCCCGCCGTCCGGCGCCCGCCCCCGCTCCCAGCCCCGACGCCGAGATGACCCAGGTGGTCCGACCGTGAACAAGCCCCTGCGCCGGATCGCGATCTTCTGTGGCCTGCTGATCCTCACACTGCTGATCCGGGACAACTGGCTGCAGTACGTGAAGGCCGACAGCCTGAAGGAAGACCCCAAGAACCGCCGTGTCCTCATCGCGCGGTACGCCACGCCCCGCGGCGACATAATCGTCGGCGGCAACCCGATCACCGGGCACGCGGCAACCACGAAGGGCGACTTCAAGTACAAGCGGACGTACAAGGACGGTGCGATGTGGGCGCCCGTCACCGGCTTCGTCTCGCAGGCCTACGGCGCCAACCAGTTGGAGTCCATCGAGGACGGAATCCTCAGCGGCACCGACGACCGCCTCTTCTTCCGTAACACCCTCGACATGATCACCGGCAAGGACAAAGAAGGCGGCAACGTCGTCACGACCCTCAACGCCGCCGCTCAGAAGGCCGCGTACGACGGTCTGAAGAAGCAGGGCGGCAAGGGTGCCGTCGCCGCCATCGAGCCGTCCACCGGCAAGATCCTGGCGCTGGCCTCCTTCCCGTCGTACGACCCCTCCACGATCGCCGGTGGCAGCACCGCCGACGAAGAGGCCTGGAACAAGCTCCAGAAGAAGAACAACGCCGACGACCCGATGCTCAACCGGGCGCTGCGCGAGGTCTACCCTCCGGGCTCGACCTTCAAGGTCGTCACCGCGGCCGCGGCACTGGAGCACGGCCTGTACACGGACGCCGACGCGAAGACGGACTCGCCGGACCCGTGGGTCATGGAGGGCACCACCACCAAGCTGCCGAACGAGGGCAACATCCCCTGCAAGAACGCGACCCTGAGGGTCGCCCTGCAGTACTCCTGCAACACCGTGTTCGGCAAGGTCGGCTCGGATCTCGGCAACGACAAGATGCTGGAGACGGCCAAGAAGTTCGGCTTCACCGAGGAGCAGTTCACGCCGATCCGTACCAGCGCGTCGGTCTTCTCCGACGACATGAACCCCTCGCAGACCGCGCTGTCCTCCATCGGCCAGTTCAACACCGCCGCCAGCCCGCTGCAGATGGCCATGGTCGCCTCGGCCGTCGCCAACGACGGCACGCTGATGAAGCCGTACATGGTCGACGAGATCCAGACCCACAACCTCGACCCCCTCGAGAAGACCGACCCCGAAGAGATGAGCAAGCCGCTTTCGGCGGCCAACGCGCAGATCCTGCAGTCGATGATGGAGACGGTCGTCGACGAGGGCACCGGTAAGAAGGCGCAGATCGAAGGCGTCAAGGTCGGCGGCAAGACCGGTACCGCCCAGCACGGTGTGGACAACAGCGAGAACCCCTACGCGTGGTTCATCTCCTACGCCAAGGGCGAAGACGGCAGCTCTCCGGTGGCCGTGGCCGTGGTCGTCGAGGACGAGAACGCGGTCCGCGACGACATCTCCGGCGGCGGCCTCGCGGCCCCCATCGCCAAGAGCGTCATGGAGGCGGTCATCGACAGCAAGAAGTGACCCCGCTCACGTCCCCTTCACATCGGTGCACGTTGCGATACCGGTCCTGTATCGGGTTACGGGCTTGGCCAGGTCACACAAGATGAGCCGGGTACGGTATGCCCGGACGGCACACCTCCGCACCCACAAGGGTGACGGCGGGACCGACGGAGAGGGCTGGTAGGTAGCTATGGAAGAGCCGCGTCGCCTCGGCGGCCGGTACGAGCTGGGCCAGGTGCTCGGCCGTGGTGGCATGGCGGAGGTATACCTCGCGCATGACACCCGGCTCGGCCGCACCGTGGCGGTGAAGACGCTGCGCGCGGACCTGGCGCGCGATCCGTCTTTCCAGGCCCGGTTCCGCCGGGAGGCCCAGTCGGCCGCCTCGCTCAACCATCCCGCGATCGTGGCGGTCTACGACACGGGCGAGGACTACATCGACAACGTGTCGATCCCGTACATCGTCATGGAGTACGTCGACGGCTCCACGCTTCGTGAGTTGCTTCACAGTGGCCGCAAGCTGCTGCCGGAGCGTGCCATGGAGATGACCATCGGCATCCTCCAGGGCCTGGAGTACGCGCACCGCAACGGCATCGTCCACCGCGACATCAAGCCGGCGAACGTCATGCTGACGCGCAACGGCCAGGTCAAGGTGATGGACTTCGGCATCGCCCGCGCCATGGGCGACTCCGGCATGACGATGACGCAGACGGCCGCCGTGATCGGCACCGCCCAGTACCTCTCGCCGGAGCAGGCGAAGGGCGAGCAGGTGGACGCCCGCTCGGACCTCTATTCCACCGGCTGTCTGCTGTACGAGCTCCTGACGGTGCGGCCCCCGTTCGTGGGCGACTCCCCGGTCGCGGTCGCGTACCAGCACGTACGGGAAGAGCCGCAGGCTCCCTCGGTCTTCGACCCGGAGATCACGCCCGAGATGGACGCGATCGTCCTGAAGGCGCTGACCAAGGACCCGAACTACCGCTACCAGTCGGCCGACGAGATGCGCGCCGACATCGAGGCCTGCCTCGACGGCCAGCCCGTCGCCGCCACGGCGGCCATGGGCTCGGTTGGCTACGGCGGCTACCCGGACGACCAGCCGACCACGGCCCTGCGCTCCGCCGACGGCGGCGCCACGACGATGCTGCCGCCCATGAACCCGGACGACGGCGGCTACGGCTACGACGACCGCCCGGACCGACGCCGCCAGCAGAAGAAGTCCAACACGTCGACGATCCTGCTGGTCGTCGCGGCTGTGCTGGTCCTTGTGGGCGCGGTCCTGATCGGCCGGTGGGTGTTCAGCGGCGACGGCGTCGGGAACAGCACGGTGGCCGTGCCCAACCTGGTCGGCCAGAGCCAGAAGGACGCCGAGAGCTTGCTGACGAACAGCGACCTCAAGGTGGGCGAGGTCACCAAGAAGGCCTGCGAGGCCCAGCCCCAGGGCAAGATCTGCGATCAGAACCCCGAGCCCAAGACCACTGTCGACAAGAACTCCTCTGTCGATCTGGTGGTGTCGACGGGTGCGCCGAAGGTCACGGTGCCGAGCGTGATCGGGCTGAAGCTCAACGAGGCCAAGCAGCAGCTCGAGGACGACGACTACCAGTTCGTGATCAAGACGGAGACGCGCGAGACCTCCTCGGACGATCCGAACACCGTCCTCGACCAGGACCCGCGGCGCGGCGAGGAGGTCGAGAAGGGCTCGACGATCACCCTCACCGTCGCCAAGGAAGAGGAGAAGTCCACCGTCCCGGACGTCCTCGGCAAGACCTGTGACGAGGCCAAGGCGCAGATGACGGCCAACAACCTGGTCGGCACCTGCACCGAGGTGGAGACCCAGGACCCGAACCAGGTCGGCAAGGTCATCGCGACCTCACCGGAGGCGGGCAGCACGGCCAACAAGAACTCCACGGTGACGATCCAGATCGGCAAGGCGGCCGAGCAGGAGCAGGTGGCCGTGCCGACCGTGACCCAGCTGTCCCTCAAGGACGCCAAGAAGGCGCTCCAGGACGCGGGTCTGGCCGTGGGCAACATCCAGGGTGCCCAGGACGACAACGCCATCGTCTTCACCCAGGACCCGCAGCCGAACACCCAGGTCGCCAAGGGAACCGCGGTCAACCTGGTCGCCGTGCCCGGCCAGGGCGGCAACAACAACGGCGGCGGCGACAACGGCGGGATCTTCGGCGGCGTGACGGGAACGTCGGCCCGCACGGAGGACTGACCCCCGGCATACATGGCTGAGCCCCGGTGCCCCTGACAGGGCACCGGGGCTCAGCCACATCCGTCCGGCCCGGCAGCGAACAGCTGAAGGGGACTGCCGCTAACGCAGCTCCTCCGGCACCGTCCGCTCCTCGTCCACCTTCTCCACCCGCTCCAACTCCCCCCACACCACATACCGGTACCGGCTCGTGTACACCGGCGTGCAGGTCGTCAGCGTGATGTAGTGCCCCGCCTTCGTCTTGCCCGATTCCTTCGGGATGGCGGAGAGGACCTTCACGTTGTACTTCGAGGTCTCGGGAAGGACGGCGTAGACCTTGTAGACGTACCAGTCGCCCTTCGTCTCGAAGACGATCGGGTCGCCCTTCTTGATCTTGTGGATGTTGTGGAACTCCGCGCCATGGCCGTCGCGATGGGCGGCGACGGAGAAGTTGCCCTTCTTGCCCGAGGTCGGCAGCGTCGCCTTGACGGGATCGGTGTAGTAGCCGGCGACGCCGTCGTTGAGGATCTTCGACGTCGTGCCCTTCTCGACCAGGATGTCGTCGCCGCTCATCGTCGGCACGTGCAGGAAGCCGATGCCGTTCTTGGAGTCGAACTCGGCGGGACGGCCGGTGTCCTCGTCCTCGTGGGCCCAGATGTCACGGACCTTGTCGGCCTGTTTGTCCGCCGCGCGGTCGGCGACGACGTTCGTCCACCACAGGGAGTAGACGACGAACAGGCCCAGCACCAGGCCCGCCGTGATCAGGAGTTCGCCGAAGACGCTGACCGCCGTCGCGATCCGGCCCCTGCCGCGGCGGCGTGCCGGGGGGCGCGGTGCTGCGGGGGCGGCCGTCTGCTCTTCGGTGCCGTCGGTGGTCGCTGCCACTTTTTCATCTGCCTTTAACTGACGAGCGCATCCGGCTTGCCCTTGCTGCGCGGCCGTTCCTCGACCATCTTGCCCCAGACGATCATCCGGTACTTGCTGGTGAACTCCGGCGTACACGTGGTGAGTGTGATGTAGCGGCCCGGCCCGGTGAAGCCCGACCCCGGTGGAACAGGTTCCAGCACGCTCACGTTGCTCGGCGACGTCACCGGCAGGATCGACGCCATCTTGTAGACGTAGTACTTGTCCTGCGTCTCCACGACCATCTCGTCGCCCTGTGCGAGCCGGTTGATGTACCGGAACGGTTCACCATGGGTGTTGCGGTGCCCGGCGAGCGCGAAGTTGCCGGTCTTGGCATCCGGCATCGCCGTCTTCAGCTTGCCCTCGGCGTAGTGGCCGACCATGCCCCGGTCGAGCACCTTCCTGTTGCTGATGCCCTCGGCGATCGGGACGACGACGTCCAGCTTCGGGATGTGCAGGATGGCGAAGCCCTGCCCCGGCTGGAAGGTCCCCGGATTGCGCTTGCCGCTCGCCCAGTCGTCCTGGAGGCTGCTCGCTTCCTTGTCCGCCTGGGCGTGCGCGCGGACGTTCGTCCACCACAACTGGTAGCTCACGAACAGCAGCATCAGCACGCCGGTGGTGATGAAGACCTCGCCGATCGCCCGGCTGGCGAGGACACCCGCGCTGGGCTTGCGTGCCCTTGCCTGTCTGCGGGCCTCCAAGCGCGAGAGGGGGGCCTGCGAGGATTCCGAGCCCGTCTCGGCGGGCTCCGACGCCGCGTGTGAGCCACCATGGCGCCCGTGACGCCGCTTGGCGGCCTTTCTGCGGGCCGCACGGCCGCCCGTTGGGGTTCCTGTGGCGGAAGCTGCGGAGGAGGCGGCAGAAGCCGATACGCGGCCGGTGCGGGGCGGCGGATCCGGTACCCGTAGGGCCACCGTCTCGTCGTCCGCGGGCGGTATGTACGGCTCTGCATACGGTTCTTCGTACGGCTGCCGGGCCGCTGCGGCCCCCTCGGCGCCGTACCCGTCGGTGCCGTAGGTGTATCCGCCGCCGTAGCCGTCGGCGCCGTAAGCCTCGGCGCCCGGCCCGTGCGCCTGCCCCTGCCCCTGAGTGACGTGGCCCTCCCCGTACCGCTCCCCGAGCGCACCCGACGCCCCGTACGGCTGCTGCCCGTACGAGGTGCCCTGGTCGCCGGCGCCGCCGTAGGAGTCCGTGAAGGACTCCCCGTACGTGGCGCCGGACTCGCGCTCGGGGCGCAGCGCGGTCACGCCGTGGCCCTGCCCACCACCGGGGCGAGCCCCGTCGACCTCGCCACCGCGCCCTGGTCTCCGCACTCCACCAGCCAGTTGGCCAGCATCCGGTGCCCGTGCTCGGTCAGCACGGACTCGGGGTGGAACTGCACGCCCTCGACGGGAAGTTCCCGGTGGCGCAGGCCCATGATGATGCCGTCATGTGTCCGCGCGGTGACCTCGAGGTCGGCCGGCACCGTCTGCGGCTCGGCGGCCAGCGAGTGGTAGCGGGTCGCGGTGAAGGGCGTCGGCAGGCCCGCGAAGACGCCCTTGCCCTCGTGCTCGACCAGCGAGGTCTTTCCGTGCAGCAGCTCGGGCGCACGGTCGACGACACCGCCGTACGCCACCTGCATCGACTGCATGCCGAGACAGACACCGAAGACGGGCACCCCGGTCGAGGCGCAGTGGCGCACCATCTCGATGCAGACCCCGGCCTCCTCGGGAGTGCCCGGGCCCGGCGACAGCAGGACACCGTCGAAGCCGTCCTGCGCGTGTGCCGTCGACACCTCGTCGTTACGCAGGACCTCGCACTCGGCGCCCAGCTGGTAGAGGTACTGGACCAGGTTGAAGACGAAGCTGTCGTAGTTGTCCACGACGAGAATGCGCGCGCTCACTGGTTGTCCACCGTCACATCGTTGAAGGGCAGGAGCGGTTCGGCCCACGGGAAGACGTAGTTGAACAGGACGTAGACCACGGCCACGACCAGAGCGAGCGAGAGCAGCGCCCTCACCCACGCGTTCCCCGGCAGATGCCGCCAGATCCAGCCGTACATGCCGTCCCTTCCGTCGCACCACGGCACCAGACTCACGCCGTACAGCCACCAGACTAACGGCGCAACGCCTCCGGTTTCCCGGCCTCCACAGGCTGGGTGGAGTCGAGATGGGCCCACACGATCAGCCGGTGACTGTGCCCCCACTCGGGATCGCACGTGGTCAGGGTCAGATAGCGGCCTTCACGCGTGTACCCCGACTTACGGGGCACAGGGTCAATCACCTCAATGTCGGTGGGCACGGTTTTGTAGGGGCCTTTGTCGATCCGATACGTGAACCAGGTCGTCCCGTCCGTCAGCACCACCGCGTCGCCGGCCCGCAGCCTCGGGAAGTCCTTGAAGGGGTCGCCGTACGTGCGCCGATGGCCGGCGACCGAGAAGTTGCCCTTCTGACCGAGCTGGGCGGTGTTCGCGTAGTGGCCGAGGCCCTTCTTGAGGGTCTTGGTGGCGGTGCCTTCGAGCACGGGCTTGTTCCACGTGAAACCAAGGCGCGGGATGTACATGATCGCGAAGGGCCTGTCCGCGGTGTACGGGGCGGGCTTCGGCGGGCTCGTGGTCGCACCCGGAGTCGTGGCGGTGCCCGGACTCGCCGAACCTCCGGGAGCCGCGGGCGTCGGGCGTACCGCCCCCTGCGCCCACTGGTCCTGTAACTGATCGATCTGGTCGTCCATGACGGTGTCGGCCTTCACGCCGGTCCAGAACAGCACATAGGCGACGAAAAGGACGATCACAGTGCCGGCGGTGATGCACAGTTCGCTGACGGTCCTGACGACGACACGCACCGGCAGCTCCAGAGAGGGGCTCGCTCACTCCACGGGCTTGGCGTACTGCAGATCCACTGTGCCCGAGTAGCCCGGCAGAGTCACCGTCCCGTCCTCGGTGACTTTCCAGCCGAGACCGTAGACATTGACGTACACCATGTAGTTCTGAATCGCCGCCGAGGCCGCGAGCGCCTGCTGCATCTTCTCCGGATCACCGACCGCCGTGATCTTGTACGGCGGTGAGTAGACCCGGCCCTGGAGGATCAGGGTGTTGCCGACGCAGCGGACCGCGCTGGTGGAGATCAGCCGCTGGTCCATGACCTTGATGCCCTTGGCGCCGCTCTGCCACAGCGCGTTCACCACGGCCTGGAGGTCCTGCTGGTGAATGACCAGGTAGTCGGGCTGCGGCTCGGGATAGCCCGGGAGCTTGGCGGTGGCGTCGGGCGGGGCGTCGTTGAGCGTGACCGAGATCGCCTCGCCCGTCAGCTTCTGCGTCCCCGCGTTCCGCTCCAGGGCCGCCAGCTTGTCGTCCTCGGCCTTGGTGCTGCCGTCGTCGCGCTCGGCCAGGGCCTCCACGTCGTCCTGCAGGGCCGCGTTGGACTCGCCCAGCTCGCCGTTCTTGTGGCTGCGCTCGTGGATCAGGTCCGAGAGCTTCAGCAGCGAGGCGTCCGTGCGGATATTGGTGCCCTTGGCCGTGTTGAAACTCGTGAAGAAAATGAGCCCGGCGAGAGCGAAGACGGCCGCGGTCAGCACCCGCACCGGCCGGAATCGGCCGCGTACAGGGCTGGATCCCGCCCCGGGGGAGTCGGCAGAATTGCTCAACGTACCCTTATCTCCTTCGGCGCCGCGGAAGCACTACGCTAACGGACGCCCGGGGGAGCAATCAGAGTCCCCTTGTACGCTGCCCCGAGCCAGCCACAGTTCCCTGCGCGGCCACGCAGCGCATCGACAGGAGAGACCCTCGTGCCGAAGTCACGTATCCGCAAGAAGGCCGACTACACGCCGCCGCCGTCGAAGCAGACGACCGCGATCAAGCTGAACAGCCGCGCCTGGGTCGCGCCCGTGATGCTGGCCATGTTCCTCATCGGCCTCGCCTGGATCGTCGTCTTCTATGTGACCGACGGTTCGCTGCCCCTCGACGCGCTGGGCAACTGGAACATCGTCGTGGGCTTCGGCTTCATCGCCGCCGGCTTCGGCGTCTCCACCCAGTGGAAGTAGCGGTCGAGGCGACACCTTGAGCGGCAGTCGACGCGGCGGCCGCTTCGCGGTGAACAGGGCTCTGCCCACGGCTATCCGCTGAGTTATCCACAGCCTTGCAGCAATTTCCACAAGCTGACTGGGGAAAAGACGACGATCTGTGGATAACCCATCGGACGTTGACGCCGGTATGACAGCCACACCGGTCGCCCGAAGGCCACTCGAACGCGCGTACGCCCCCTGCCTGACCTGCGGAAACGTAGGGCTTGGACAGGGGGCGAAGCTATACCCACACCGTGCGCACAAGATCCGCCACACGCTGTGGACAACAGGGCCGCTCACGTGGATAACGGCACGGCTCAGGTGAGCTGGAGCGTCCTCAGCACGGTCATCAGGACCACCGCGGCCAGGACCAGCGCGCATGTGCCGTACTGCACCAGCGCCCGACGCTCGCGGGGGGCGTGGACCATGGCGTAGCCGATGATGACGCCGGCGACCAGGCCGCCGATGTGGGCCTGCCAGGAGATGTTGAATCCCGGGGCGAAGGTGAAGATCAGGTTGATCGCCAGCAGCGCGATGATCGGTCGCAGGTCGTAGTTGAGGCGCCGCATGAGGACTGCTGTCGCGCCGAAGAGGCCGAAGATGGCACCGGAGGCGCCGAGGGTGGCCGTCGTCGGGGAGGCCAGCAGATAGGCCAGGGCGCTGCCCGCGAGGCCCGAGCAGAAGTAGAGCGCGATGTAGCGGGCACGGCCGAGAGCCGCTTCGAGGGGGCCGCCGAGCCACCACAGGCTGAGCATGTTGAAGGCGAAGTGCCAGATGGCCTCGTGCGTGAACATCGAGGTCACCAGGCGGTACCACTCACCTTCGGCGACTCCCTCGGTGGGGTTGAAGGGGGCGGGGGGCCAGGTGCCGATGAGGACGAGGTCGTTCAGGAACGCGGTGCTGGTCTGTACAGCGATGAAGACCGCGAGGTTGATCCCGATGAGGATCTTCGTCAGCAGGCGCGGGTCGGCGGCGATGCTGCCACCTGCGATGGTGCGGGGGCGGGCGGCGTCAGGGGCGTGTCCGGTGCCGGAGCCGCTGCGGACGCAGTCGGGGCACTGGAAGCCGACGGAGGCGCTGACCATGCATTCGGGGCAGATGGGACGCTCGCAACGGGTGCAGCGGATGCCGGTCTCGCGGTCCGGGTGGCGGTAGCAGACGGGCAGGCTCTGCGCGTCCTGCGGGCTACCTGCCGGCTGGTCCATGAGGGTCCCCTAGGTCGTCGTACGCGATGCACGTCCTCATACATCGCCCCGCTCATCCTTACGGACGAGCGGGGCGATTGGTTCCCTGCGGGACGTGTCGGACTCAGCCCTCGCGGGTCTCGACGACGACCGACTCGATGACGACGTCGCTGAGCGGGCGGTCGGTGCGCGGGTTGGTCTGGACACCGGCGATGGCGTCGACGACCTTCTGGCTGGCCGGGTCGGTGACCTCGCCGAAGATCGTGTGCTTGCGGTTCAACCAGGTCGTCGGGGAGACCGTGACGAAGAACTGCGAGCCGTTGGTGCCCGGTCCGGCGTTGGCCATGGCCAGCAGGTACGGCTTGTCGAAGGCGAGGTCCGGGTGGAACTCGTCCTGGAACTGGTAGCCGGGGCCGCCGGTGCCGTTGCCCAGGGGGTCACCGCCCTGGATCATGAAGCCGCTGATGACCCGGTGGAAGACCGTGCCGTCGTAGAGCTTGGCCATGGACTTCTCCCCGGTGGTGGGGTTCGTCCACTCACGCTCGCCCTTGGCGAGTTCGACGAAGTTCTTGACCGTGATCGGCGCGTGGTTCGGGAGGAGCCGGACCTCGATGTCGCCTTGGTTGGTCTTCAGGGTGGCGTAGAGCTGCTCGGCCACGATCTGCCTTCCGTTGTCTTCCTGTGACCCCACGATCCTCGCACGTACGGCGACATCCGTCCCCCGGCGGTCGTTCACCGGTGCGCAACCGGGCGGATTGCTTGCAGAAAACCCGACGAGTCGGTCCGTGGCGGGGGCGCGACGCGCAGAACCGTGGCATTGTCGACGACAAGCCACCGTTGCCCCGCATTGGTCCGTTATTGCACTTGATCAAGCTCATGGGCACCCAAATGCCCGCCCTCACATGCCGCGCAGCGTTCTGACAGGCATGATCCGTAAAAGTGTGGAAAGTCGAATTACCGTACGCCACCGTGGAGGAGGAACCCGTGACCCGCATCGACAGCGTGCGCGCCGCGACCGGCTCGGCGAAGGACAGCGTGCTGCACGCCGCGGAAGTGGTGGCGCCCTACGCCGACACCGCCAAGGACAGGGCCGCACACTACGCACACGAGGCACGCGTACGGCTCGCGCCGAAGGTGACGCAGGCCACCGAGCAGGCCCGCGCCCAGGCCCGCCTGCAGTACGGCGTGTATGTCGCGCCGCGCTTGGAGCAGGCCCTTGCTCATGTGCCGCCGGGCGTCGACAACGCCGCGCATGAAGCCGCCGTCCGTACCCGTAAGGCTGCCCGGCAGGCCGCCGACTACTCCCGTCCGAGGCTCGAGCAGGCAGTGGCCGCGGCCGGACCCGTCAGGGACGAGGCCACCGCGCGCGGTGCGGCCGCACTGGCCGCGCTGCGCGGTCAGGTCTCGCCGAAGGAAATCGAGAAGCTCGTCCGTAGGCACGAGCGGCGCGCCCGGGCCGGCCGCACCATGAAGATGCTGGCGGTGCTCGGCGCCCTCGCGGGCGGAGCGTTCGCCGCGTGGAAGTGGTGGGACAAGCAGGCCAACCCGGACTGGCTGGTCGAGCCTCCCGCCGCGACCGAGGTCCCCGAGTCGAACCGTCTCTCTTCGGTGGACGGCAGCGGCAAGTCCGCCCTCGATCCCGAGGTCGAGGCGAAGGAAGCCGAGGAGGAGGCCGCTCGGCGCGACGACGGCCGCTAGGACGAGGGCCTGCGAGACGAGGACCGGCCATGCGAAGACCAGCGATGTGAGAGGTCCAGCTCCGGCTCGAATATTGAACTGCGCCGTGGGGCGGGAGACTTGAGGGTCTCCCGCCCCACGGCGTTGTTTCACGTGAAACGCCGGTCACGTCCGCCGGCGCGACGGCAGGGGGGCGAGCCTGCGGCCACGCCGCGCGATGTCCTGCACCGCTGGGGTCGGCGTGGCGAGGGCGCGTATTCGGTCGGTGAAGTCGGGGTCCGGCAGTGGCAGGTCCAGGTCATCGTCCACGTAGGCAACGGCGGCGGGGATGTAGTGCAGCACGGCGCTGACCGGGTCGGGGACGGGTGGGCAGTCGGGCTTGAGGGCGCGCAGGACGCGGAGGGTGGTGCTGATCTCGTCCTCGGGCTCGGGGCCGGAGTCCTCGATCCGGATGGCGGCGTCCGCACCGACGGTGCCCTCGCCGTGCGGGTCGTCCGTCTCGGGCCGGACGCTGCGGGCGTACCGCGCGTGCTGGGTCTGCCACCAGTCGGCGACTCCGGGTTCGCCCAGCGCGCGGTGGTGCAGATAGAGGCAGTAGCTGGCAGCGGAGTCCCCGGCGCCCGCGGCGTACTGCCACCAGAAGCGTGCCGACTCCTCTCGCGCACAGAGCTGAAGCATGCAGCCGAGGACACGGGCTCCCGGCGGCTGGGGCAGGGCCCGGGCGAGGAACTCCTCGAGATCAGCGAGGGCGTCGGTGTGGGTGATGACCGTCTCGCAGAGGGTCTGGAGGTCGTCGGCGGCGGAGCGTTCGTCGGCCGGAGGCGCCTGGCCTTGCGCGATCGGCGGGGCCTGGTCGGCGGTGACGTCTGCGGGGTTCGGGTCGGTGGGGTGCAGGAACGAGGCGGCGCGCGCGGACAGGCGTACGGCCGCCGCCTCTATGGCTGCCTGGGCGTAGGGCGGACGGAGGAGGCGGGCCCGGCCGAGCAGCTCGTCAATGGGCGATGTCATCGGCATTCCCTTCCTCAGCGTTCCCTTCCTCGGCTTGCCCCTCCGAGGCTTGCCCTTCCGCGCGAGTAGAGGGCTCGGCGTCCGCACGGGATTCCCCGAGGCTCTTCTTCACGCCGTACGCGTGTTGGAGGCGCCGTTTGGCGTGGCGGACGGTGGAGCGCACGCCGGCCGGGGTGATACCGAGGGCGGCGGCTATCTCGACCGCGCTGTAGCCGAGCCCGAAGTGCAGGAGGACCACGTCCATCTGACGTGGCGGCAGCTGGCCGATCTCCGCGTAGAGGTTGAGGCTTTCCTCGAGTTGGCTGATGGGGTCCACGGCCCGGTCCAGCGCCACGGTCTCGAAGGCCTCGCCGATGAGTGCCGGGCGGCGGTCGCGGGTGCGGGAGTGGTCGATGGTGCTGTTCTTGAGCACACGCCAGGCATACGCGGCGGGGTTCTCCTTGGACAGCACGATGCTCCACGCCTTCAGCAGCTGCTCGAAGGCGGCATCGACCGCTTCCTCGGCGTCGTGCCAGTTGCCCAGCCTGGACTTGGCCCAGTTGACGTACAGCGGCCGGTACATCTGATGGAAGGCCTCGAAGTCCAGCGGCAGTTTCTTCATGCGCGGCGCGCGAGAGGCTTGGCTGGGCAGGTCCTGACTCACGATGCCTGCCCCTCGTGGTGTGGGCTGTTGGCGCCCTCGGGGAGGTCGCGCCGCATCTCGCTGATGCCCGCGCGTACTCCGGCCGCGGCCAGCCGACGCAACAGAACGACCGCGTCACGGCCGAACACCCGTAGGGCGAGCGCCGCCAGGATCACCTCACCGGCAATGTCCATCGTCACTGTGCTGTTGTGCCTTCCTGATGCAAGGCGAGGCCGCTCAGCACCCCCGGTGGGCCTCGGGACGGCGTGTGTTTACGCCCTCCGCCCACGATGACGTTTGCAACGGCCCGTGTGTGCAAGTCCCGCACAGATTTTCTTAACGGAGCGCATCCTTCTGATTACGCCATCGCGTTCACGCCAGCTCACACAGGGCCTCCCCGCCCGAGCCCGCCACCCTGGCGCCACGTCCGCCACCTGCACAGCGACCCCGGGGGCTCCACCGATCCCACGCATTTGCGCAAACGTCTGCAACGCCCCCGCCGGCCCGTCACGTGACACACGTCACTCAGGACATCGCGTCCACCGGAAGGTCCACCGGAGACCAGGGCATACAAAAACCGGCCAGAGGCAACGAGGCATCTGACCGGTCCGGAGTGTGGAGCCTAGGGGAGTCGAACCCCTGACATCTGCCATGCAAAGACAGCGCTCTACCAACTGAGCTAAGGCCCCGGAAGGGGAGCAACCAACCGGAAGAACCACGTACCGGCGGGCGCCGCAGACCAGAGTACCGGGTCGCCCCCCGTATCTCGCAAAAAGATTGGGGGTCCCGATGAACGACCACTCTCCGTAAGATGCTCGGCGTGGTTCGCTACAGCGAACCGCGGTTTTGGGGAAGCGATGGGGAGACGCAATGGACGCCGCACAGCAGGAAGCCACCGCAAGAGCGCGGGATCTGCAGCGGAACTGGTACGGGGAGCCGCTGGGGACGCTCTTCCGTAAGCTCATCGACGATCTTGGTCTCAACCAAGCTCGTCTCGCGGGGGTACTGGGACTGTCCGCACCGATGCTGTCGCAGCTGATGAGCGGCCAGCGGGCGAAGATCGGCAATCCCGCCGTGGTCCAGCGGGTGCAGCTGCTGCAGGATCTGGCGGGGCAGGTCGCGGACGGCAGCGTGAGCGCGGCGGAGGCCACCGAGCGCATGGAGGAGATCAAGAAGTCGCAGGGGGGTTCGGTGCTGAGCAACACGACGCAGACCACGAGCAGTTCGGGTGCGCCCACGGTCAAGCGGGTGGTCCGTGAGATCCAGTCCCTGCTGCGGTCGGTGGCGGCCGCCGGGGACATCATCGACGCCGCGGACACCCTCGCCCCCACCCACCCGGAACTGGCAGAGTTCCTCCGGGTGTACGGCGCCGGCCGCACCTCCGACGCGGTCACGCACTACCAGTCCCACCAGAACTGACCCCGAGGCCCGGTCGCCGAAGGGGGTTCGGCACCGGGCCGACGGCCTACGTCCCGAGCGGGCACGAAGGAGCGGCGGGAGTGTCTCTCGCCGCGGCTGGGCGAGAAGGGGAGTCAGCGAGGGGGAGTCGTATCGCTCGTCGAGGGGGAAGCAAGGGGGGTAGTCGAAGGGGGAGGAGCGACGCACAGCCATGGGTGAGGTCTTCGCCGGCCGGTACGAACTGGTCGACCCGATCGGACGCGGAGGCGTCGGCGCCGTCTGGCGTGCCTGGGACCACCGCCGCCGCCGCTATGTGGCTGCCAAGGTGCTGCAGCAGAGCGACGCGCACTCGCTGCTGCGGTTCGTCCGCGAACAGGCCCTCCGGATCGATCACCCCCATGTGCTTGCGCCCGCCAGCTGGGCCGCCGACGACGACAAGGTCCTGTTCACCATGGACCTGGTGGCCGGCGGTTCGCTGGTCCATCTCATCGGTGACTACGGCCCCTTGCCACCCTCCTTGGTCTGCACGCTCCTCGACCAGCTCCTCGCGGGGCTGGCCGCGGTGCACGCGGAGGGCGTCGTCCACCGCGACATCAAGCCCGCCAACCTGCTCCTCGAAGCAACCGGCACCGCCCGGCCGCGGCTGCGTCTGTCCGACTTCGGCATCGCCATGCGGCTCGGTGAGCCGCGCCTGACCGAGACCAACCTCGTGGTGGGGACGCCCGGTTATCTCGCGCCCGAGCAACTCATGGGCTCGGAGCCGGACTTCCCGGCCGACCTGTTCGCCGTAGGACTGGTCGCCCTTTATCTGCTGGAGGGCGCCAAACCTGACGTCAAGGCGCTCGTCCAGTACTTCACAGCGCATGGAACTCCCGGTGCGCCCAAGGGCATTCCCGAACCACTGTGGCAGGTCGTGGCCTCGCTGCTGCAGCCGGATCCACACGCGCGGTTCCGCACGGCCACGGGGGCGCGCAAGGCTCTCGCATCGGCCGCCGAACTCCTTCCGGAGCCCGGCCCCGACGACGAGCTCATCGAGATCTTCGACCAAATCGGCCCCCTGCCACCGGGGTTCGGGCCGGACGGGCCGTTCAAACGGGCGCCCGGCATCGAGGAGAGCACGGGGGGCTCGCGCCGGTTCGGCGCGGACGCGACCTCGGGCTCTGTAGGGACGGCCAACACCGGCTCTGCGTCCCCGCCTACCGGCACCGGGGCGGTGGCGAGCGGCACCGGACACGTGGCCGTCGGCAACGGCGCCAGCTCGGGCACGGCCCCGAGCGATCCGCGCCAGGGCGTGGCCGGACCGACCCCGACCCCGACCCCGGCTTCCACTTCGGCTTCGGCTTCGGCTTCGGACGTCACGCCATCCCAGTCCCCACCCGGCGACGGAAGCGACAGGGCCAGGCAGGACGGGCGCCTCACCATGTCGGACACCGGCAGCTTCCACCTGCCACCCCCTCAGGACACGTCCTCCTCCCACCGGACTCAAACGCCCCCGCCACAGCCGCACCCGGCACATGGCCACGGTCAGGCACAGATCCACGGTCAGACACAGGGCCAGGGCCAGGGCCCGGGCGGCCAGGGGGTACCCAGCCAGACACCCCACGCCACGCAGCATCACTCGCCCCACGCCTCCCCCTACGACACCACCCACGTCCTGTCCTCCCCCCACCCACACACACCGCAGTACCCGTCTCAGCCCCCGACGCCGGTGCAACACCAACGCGTCGATGCCTCTACTGCTTCGTACACCGCTCAGAGCCCGCAGGTTCCACCTTCGGCGCCCCCAGTTCCGCAGCCGCACCGCCGCGGCGGCCACCGCGCCACTCGTCGTGCAGCCCACGGCGTCGCGCGCCGCCCCGGCCCTCCTGCCAAGGTGGCGATCCCGCTTCTGCTGCTGGCGCTGGCCTGTTACGCCGTGGGTTTCTGGGCGCTGACTCGCATCTGAGGCCGCTGAGGCACCGAAAGACACCGGCCGGCACCCCGGCCGCCCCACCGGCCTTCACGCGCCACGGGCCCACGGACCCACGGACCCACGGACCCACGGACCCCCGAGTAGCCAGCGAACCCACAGCCCGAGCCTCACCCCGCGCTCTACAGGGCCCCACCCGCCCTACAGGGCCCCAACCCTCCGCCGAGCCACCACCATCCACACCCCCAGCACCACCAGCACCACAGTCCCCGCCCCGATCCCACTCACCGCAAGCACGGTCATCGCAGCATCACCGCCGCCCCCGGCCCCGCTCTCCGCAGCCGCCCCCGGATGGCCTCCACCAACCTGAAAGACGCCCGGCGGCTCGGACTCCCCCGCATAACTGGGACCTGACTCGGCCGAACCCCCAACCCGCACACGCAGCGTCAGCGGGAGCGGCCCGTCGCCGTACTTCTCGGCCACCTCGGCCGAGAGGTGCACCACGAGGTAGTAGGCACCGGCGAACCGCATGCCGCTGAGCCGGTCGGGCACGGCGTACCGGTTCTCGTACGCGACCGGCGGCAGGGGATCGATCTCGGCGGCCTTCTGACTGCCGTCGTAGTTGGTGCCCGCGTACTCGACGAGCCCGCGTGCCGGGTTGTAGAGCGAGAGGTCGAGGGCACCGACCGCAATGCCGTCACCGCCGGCCGAGCTGCCCAGTTCGGCGGTGGCATAGAGCTGGCGTCCCCAGGCCAGCGGCACCTTGTAGAAGAACGTCCGGCCGGGCTCGATGTCTGTACTCCAGACCCCCTCACCGACGGCCACCGCCGAGGCGAAGCCGGAGCCGCCCTCTCGGCGCACACCCTGGCCCGTGAGCGGGGCGGGTGAGGCGGAGTCCCACGCCTCAGGGGCACTCGTCGCGCCCGTCTGCTCCAGGGACGGCTCGGAGGCGGCAAAGAGCTCCAGGTCCCAGGTGTCCGTCGCGGAACTCGCCGGACCGACGCGCTCGACGACCGCGTAGTAGGTGCCCGCGCTCTCGCAACGAGACCTGTTGGCGGAGATCTCACGTGCCGCCCACGCCGCGATGGGCCGTGGGCTCTGGACGGCGCGGAAAGTCTGGGTTTCGAAGGAGCAGGAGTGGCCGTCAGTGTCCTGCACGGAGATCCTGATGCCGTCGTTCGCGGCGACAGTGCTGCCGGGGGCGGGGATCGCGGTCGCGGAGACGTATGTGTCGGAGGTGGCGTCGAGGTCGAGGCGGTAGTAGATCTTCCCGTCGCTCGGCAGGGAGCTCTTGTACGTCGCTCCGGGTGTGAGGCGTACGGCATCCGCAGTGCCTGTCGCACCCGCGACGGATCGGGCGTCCGGCGCGAAGGCGTACGGGCTGGGCGTGCCGGCCGCGAGAGCCGCCCCGCTCGGCAGTGCGGCGGTCGTGCACAGCAGCAGTGCCCCTACGACGGTCATACGCACGCGTGCCGAGGAATGACCGCGCCGCGTGTTCGCAGCGCTCCGCACCCACGCACCCCGCCGCACCCCCGCGCGGCGCCACCACGCCGTACGCCGCCGCCTCATCACGCGCCACCCCTCGCCGCCGCCGGACCATGGACTCGCCCATCCTGCCCAGCCCGGCGGCTCGGCACCCAGGCAATCCGTACGACTGTCCGATACGCCCGGCTCTAAGGCCTCCCGGTCACTCCCGCAACCCGAGCACACAAAACCCCGACCGCAACGGCGGCCGGGGTCTGTTCAGATTCCGAAGTGGTGACTCACGAACCCGTGGGCACGGAGTCAGTCGCCTCCGTCCACAGATCCTGCTCGGCGCGATCCGCCTGGATCTGGCGGTACACGAGGAGCCCGCCGATGGCGGCCAGTGCGACCAGGAGAAGCTTCTTCACCGCGCGACCTCGTCTTTCCTTGACGTAGGGGACCTCTGGCGCCCGACTATACACACCGATCGATATCGATCGGTGACCTGCGTCGGGGCTCAACTGCCCTCCTGAACAGCGCAGTAGAAGCGGATGACATCGCTCCGATCGGAGGGTGATCACACCCCGACAGACGGTGACTTCGCGCCCCTTCCTCCGGCTTTCGGCAATCTTCCCGCCTCTTGCGCCCATTCGAGTGGTGTTCATCTGAAGATCGACGCGTCATGGGCGTCGGTCCATGACTTCTCGGTCCCCATACACATCATGAGGAAAGTACGCAAATCGCCCAACCCGAAAGTGAGGGGCCATGACCAGGAACAAGGTCATGAACCTGTGGACGGCCATCGTCACCGCCTTCCTCGCGCTGTGCACAGCGCTCGGCTTTGTCACGTCGACCACCGCCGCGGCGGTGCCGCACACCGAGACGTCACGCAAGAGCGGCAGCGACGACAGCGACCGCAGCGCGGAGCTGACGGTGCCTGCGATGCCAAACTGGGCCTGGTCCTACGCCAGAGCACTGCCCCCCACGATGAAGCAGCGCATCCGAGCCGAGGCCCACGGCAAGACCCCCAGCTGCCGGCACCGACCGCTGACGGAGACAGAAGCGGCGACGTCCCCCTCGGCCCCCCGAGAATGCGTCCACGCCGGCCCCCCGGCGCAGCCCCTCGTGCCACACCAGCGTTGAACCGACGGCCCACCCCCGAGCTGTCACCCCTTGCCCCAACGCGCAGCATCCCGTAACCGCCACGACGTGCTCACCCCTCATCGACGATGTGCCGGAGATAGGCCCATGGATCGTTGAGATAACGCCGCCAGTGGTCGACGAGCTCCAGATCCCGCCAGCCGGCGGGACGCATTCCGTGGTCACCCACCTCGATGATCTCGGCGCCAGGCAGCGCCGTCAGCACAGGTGAGTGCGTCGCGCAGATGATCTGTGCGCCGGAACGGCCCAATTCATACAGCAGACCCACGAGTTGAAGACAAGAAGCGAAGGACAGCGCAGCCTCGGGCTCGTCCATGACGTACAGCCCCGGCTCCTGAAACCGCTCGCGGAAGGCCATCAGAAAGCCCTCGCCGTGGCTCATCTCGTCCGCGGCCCCGGACAGCCTTCCCGTCTTCTGCTCCCGGTCCAGCGCGTCCAGCGCGGTCTCCGCCCGCAGGAAGAAACCTCTGCGGCGCGTACGAGGCCCCTGCAGCATGCGCCGTCCGGCCGGCGTCGCCTCGAACCGTATCCGCCCGCCCAGCGCCGACGGCTCACGCCAGCTCGCGTACTTGTAGCCCGCGGATCCGCCCCAGGAGTCCAGGCCGAAGCCCTCCGCCAGCGCCTCGACGAGGGTCGACTTGCCCGAGCCGTTCTCCCCCACGAGGAACGTGACCGGCGCGGTGAACCTCAGGCCGCCCTCCAGCAGCTGCCGCACGCACGGCACCGACCAGGGCCACTGGCTGCCTTCCCCCAGCTCGCCCTCGGCAACATGCGCGTATGCCCGCTCGACGATCATGCGGCCAGGCTCTCATCCGGCACTGACAATCGGGCTACGGCAAAAGGTCACCCCCTCATGTGGCCATCTCGTCTCCCGCCTCGACTGGCTGTACGTCGCCGGGCCGACCGCTCGCCTCGCCTGCAGCGCGCCTCCGTGGTGCGATGGAAAGGGGCGTCGGAGGAAGAGCGATGATCCCACCAGTAGCGGAGCGCAAGCGTGGCACGGCCCCAGTATCAGTCCGCCCGCTGGGTGAGACGGACCTGGATCGGGCCGATGAGATCTGCAGGAGCGCTTTCGGGACGTTCCTGGGGGCCTCTGATCCTTTCGGGACCGTCGACTATGTCCGTACGCGTTGGGCGGCCGATCCGCGGGCGGCATTCGCGGCGACGGTCGAGGGCGAAGTAGTTGGTTCGAACTTCGCCACCAACTGGGGCAGCATCGGGTTCTTCGGACCGCTGACCGTGCGTCCGGATCTGTGGGACCAGGGCATCGGCAGGCGTCTGATGGAGCCGGTCATGGACAGCTTCGACGCCTGGGGGAACCGCCACCTCGGCCTGTTCACCTTCGCGCACAGTCCCAAGCATCTTGAGCTCTACCGTCGGTACGGTTTCTGGCCCCGGTTCCTCACAGCCATCATGAAGAAGCAGGTCACAGACGGTGCCGCAGTCCCCGGCCGGGTGCTCTACGGCGAACTGCCCGCTGCCGAGCGGCCTGACGCGCTGAGTCTCTGTCGCGCACTGACCGGAGCCGTGCACGAGGGCCTGAGCCTGGAACGCGAGATCGTGGCCGCCCACGCGCAGGGACTCGGTGACACCATCCTGCTCCAGGGCGCTGCCTCCGAGCTCGATGGCCTGGCCGTCTGCCACTGCGGAGCCGGGTCGGAGGCCGGCGAGGACGTGTGCTTCGTCAAATTCGGCGCCGTACGCCCTGGCCCGGAGGCCGCCGACCGGTTCGAGCGACTGCTCGGCGCGTGTGAGCAGCTGGCCGCCGAGCGCGGCCTGGGTCAACTGGACGCCGGCATGAACCTGGGCCGCCCGGATGCCTACCGGCGCATGATCGACCGCGGTTTCCGCACCTGGTTGCAGGGCGTGACCATGCACAGGCCCAACGAACCCGGGTACAGCCACCCCGACGCGTACGTGATGGACGACTGGCGCTGAGACCACCGCGGCGCTCGGCTGTGCAGCAAGGCCCGGTGCTGTCAGAACCCGTGCAATCTCCGAGCCAGAGCCGACGGCAGGACACCTCCCGGACCACTGTCGAAGTGCTGTCCGTTCTCGGCGGACAAAGCCAAGCCGCCCACTTCCTGAGCGGGAGGCCGTCGGGATGCTCGCCGAGCTGCTGGAAGATCCACTCATCGGTTGATGTCACCCATGGACGTCAAAGACCCCCAGGCATGATCGCCTGGGGGTCTTTTCACTGTGGGGCTAACAGGATTTGAACCTGTGGCCTCATCCTTATCAGGTCGATCACCGGGGACCGTCGACATCGGCCAACCGGCCCTTCCCCTCGGCAGATTGTCCATTGAAGTCCGACGTGGACCGCTGCTGTTCGCGCTTGTTGGTGTCAGTCGCTGGTGTCAACCGCCGTGCGCGGTCTTGACAAGTGCGGCTATCCCGCCGATCACCGCTTTCAGAATGGCGGGTCGTCGGAATAGCCGCCCGCCCAGGGACGATCCATCGGTTCGGGACCAGAGATTCGCGGGTCGGGTAGGGGGCCGGGCTCTACACCCCAGGTCACGAGGCACCACTTAGCAAGGTATCGATAACCCCGGTACTCGCTGGTGCTTAGCGTGCTGCGTACCAGCGGCACGACTTCCGGGATGTGTACGGCCAGCTCAGGCGCCGCGAGCGTCATCGCAACTGCGTGCACCGCAGCTTCCCGGATCAAAAGGTCCGCATCGATGAGGTACGGCCGCGCCGCCTCGTAGATCAGCGGAAGGATGGCACGCACCGCGGCGACATCGTCAGGTTCTCCCGTGCCATCTTCGTCGTAGGTCGCGTCGTCGGCGAGGTCACCCAGCCATTGCAGGAGGGCCGCACGCATAGGCCGGCGGCGCTCCTCGTGGAAGTAGACCCCCAAGGTCATCGTGCGGGGGTGGCCAAGAATGGCGATAACGAAGCGAGCGGCCGGGGCGGTGGCGCCATAGATGCTGTTCTGGTGGGTCACGGCCTGACCGAGGTTGTGTACGGCGGTTCGCTGAACATCCTCGTTGTCGTCCAGTAGCCCTGCCAGAATGACGGGGGTCGCCGGGGCTGTGTTAGGGCAACAGTGTTCGACGCTGCTCCAGTCCGTCTCCAGGAGGAGTGCCCAGCGGTCGATTGCCCTGCCGCCATCGTTGATTGTCACGGCCCAAGTGTCGCCTGCGGGCCTCCCTCCTTCGCCCACCACTCACCCCTGCTCCCATCCCGTCCGCCGTCGACCCACACGTCTGTGGAGCGGGCGTGGTTCATGGCGTCCAGGTGGAGCGCGCCACTGTACGAACGACCTGGACGCCATGGGCCGCGTCTGCTCGGCTCTGCCTGGGTCGATGGCGGACGGGATGGGAGCACCCCGCGCACGCCACTACGCACCCGCAGTCGGCGACGGTGCCCCCTCCATCCCGGTGCCGGCCGATCCCCCGCCGGAGGCATCGTCTTTGAGCGCGGGCCGCACTCTGCGGTGATCGACTCATGGCTTCCGGCCCTGTCCACATGTGGGCGCGCGTCGGCGCCCGGCGGAGCGGAGCGCAGCCGGGGCTTGATGAGGTAGAGAAATCTGTAACAGCTCTAGCCTGCGTCAAGCCGAAGGGGCGTCAGTGGTCAGGAGTCGGCTCGTGAATCCGGCCTGGCAAAGGCGCTCGTACGCCTCGGACACGTCGGCGGGTACCGGTTGGCTGATCATGAAGCCCTGCTCCGGGTAGATCATCAGTCGCTGCAGCGCGCCGACCAGCATGTCAATCACCAAGCGGGCGTCACCGATGGAGTCGACGTACTCGTCCAGCGTCATCGGGGTGGAAGCGCTGATGATCTCGACGTCAGGCCAGAGTTTGCGTGCGGTGGCGTACGCTCGCCGCTCTTCGTACGGCTTGCTGATCAGGAGGACCGAGGACACCTCGATGCCGGACTCTTCCAGGAGCTCTCGCGAGAAGCGGATGTTCTCGCCCGTGTTGCGGGCGCGCGACTCCACGAGGACGGCCGCGCTGGGGACGCCAAGCTCCAGCGCTCGCTCCTGGTAGTGCACGGCTTCACCGCGGGGCATGCGTTCCCGTGTCGTGGGGCCGGTGGCACCGGTGAACACGAGCAGGGGGGCCATGCCGCGCTGGTATAGCTCTACCGCTGTGTCAGCCACCCCAAGGTCGTGACTGCCGAGTCCGATCGCCACCGAGCACGGCCGGAGCGGGTGGCCCATCTGGTGGTAGTCCCAGATACGCCGGGCATCTGCCCAATCCTGCGTCGAGATCACTGCAGCCCCTTCCCGTCCTTCGCCGAGTCGGGTACCTGGAAGTCGTACTCCCACGCGAAGCGCGATGCCGCGTGTACCCCGATGGCGAACTCCACGACAGTGCCAGAAGCCGTGTACGTCGTCCGGTGCAGCTCGACGACTGGTTCCCCTGGCGGCAGTTGCAGCTGCTTCACCTCGTCCGGCGTGGCAGCACGGGCAAACAGTCGCTCCCTCATGTGATCGATCTCGTAACCCGCGTCGTACAGCACGCGAAATCCGCCGCCTCGGCCGGCGGGTCCCGGCGTGGGGTCGACCAGTCGCGTGCCCTCCACGTGCTCAGGTCGGTAGTAGCTGGTCAGGGTGTGCGTCGGCTGATCTCCTTCCTTGACCAGCCGCGCGCGGGCAGCGAGCGGGAGGCTGTGACGCTGCTCGCAGAGCTGCTGGAGGACCCGCTGATCGGGTGACCGCGGCCGTTCGCCGTCGTTGGTGTCAACGATGGGTGTCAAAAGACCCCCGGACCGATGGTCCGGGGGTCTTTTTCGCTGGTGGGGCTAACAGGATTTGAACCTGTGGCCTCATCCTTATCAGGGATGCGCTCTAACCAACTGAGCTATAGCCCCGCCGCGCTCTGCGGGGTGTGTCCCGCGCGCTGACTCCTGAAGATTAGCGCACGACGTGCGCAGTCCCAAAATCGGTTGTCCGGGAACCGTCAGGAGAGGTTTGAAGCCGCCCTGGGGCGGCAACGGTCACTCGTCCTCAGCGAGCGTCAGCTCGACGCCGCCCACGAAGCCGGCGGAGAGGTTGTAGATGAACGCGCCCAGGGTCGCCAGCGCCGTCGCGAGGACGACGTCGATGACCGCGATGATCGACGTGAACATCAGGACGTGCGGCAGCGAAAGGAAGGCCTGCAGGTCGAAGCCGTTCGACTCGTTCGAGCCGGTGGCCTCGGAGATCGTGCCGCCGACCGTCGAGAAGACGCCCATGGCGTCCATGACCATCCAGAGCACCGCGGACGCGACGATCGTGCAGATGCCCAGCGCGATGGAGAGCAGGAAGCTGACCTTCATGACCGACCACGGGTCGGCCTTGGCCACGCGCAGGCGCGCCTTGCGGGTGCGGGGCGTCGTACGGGCACCGGTGCGCGGCCGGCGTACGGCGCTCTCGGGAGCGGGCGTCTGGTAGGCCTGCGGCGGGTGGTAGGGCCCGGCGGACTGCTGCGGCTGCCGTTCCCCGGGCAGCGGCGACGTGGACGGCGCGGAGGCCGTCTGCTGCGCCCCTGAGGGCTGCGTCTGAGGCTGGGCGCCCAGAGCAGCCGAGCCCCCGCCGGCCGCGTACTGCTGGGTCTGCGAGCCTCGGGTGTCCGTCACGGGTCCCCCCTGGGATCCAGGTGCGTCGGGCGAGGGCGAGCCCTTCGCGGGCGACTTGATCGCCTTCAGCTGGGTGGTGTGCGGGTCCGTCGCAGGCGCGGCGGAGCCACGGCCGCCGCCCGTCTCCGAACCGGCTGTAGAACCGGTCGAGGTACCGGACGATCCGGCGCCCGTGGCTCCGCTCACGATGACTCTCTCCTCGTGCTACTCGGCCGAGGGCGTTTCACCCTCGTCCGTGCCGGTGGTCGCGGCACCCTCGGCGATCTCGTCGACGGCAATGTCGCCGTCGACCTCCTCCGCCTCGCGTCCCGCCTCGGCGTTACGTGCGATACCGACGACGGCATCGCGCTTGCCCAGGTTGATCAGTTGGACGCCCATGGTGTCACGGCCCGTCTCCCTGACCCCGTTGACTCGCGTACGAATCACACCGCCGCCCAGCGTGATGGCGAGGATCTCGTCGGTCTCCTCGACCACCAGCGCACCGACGAGCGATCCGCGATCCTCGACGATCTTGGCGGCCTTGATGCCGAGGCCGCCGCGACCCTGGACGCGGTACTCGTCGACGGGAGTCCGCTTCGCGTACCCGCCGTCGGTGGCAGTGAACACGAACGTACCGGGTCGAACAACATTCATCGAGAGGAGCTCGTCTCCCTCGCGGAAGCTCATGCCCTTGACACCCGAGGTCGCGCGGCCCATGGGACGCAGTGACTCGTCGGTGGCGGTGAACCTGATCGACTGTGCCTTCTTGCTGATCAGAAGCAGATCGTCGTCGGCCGAGACGAGCTCGGCACCGATCAGTTCGTCGTCGGAACCGTCCGCCGTTTCCCGGAGGTTGATCGCGATCACACCACCGGAGCGCGGCGAATCGTAATCCTTCAGAGGCGTCTTCTTCACCAGACCCGCCTTCGTGGCGAGCACCAGGTACGGCACCGCCTCGTAGTCGCGGATCGCGAGGATCTCGGCGATCGCCTCGTCCGGCTGGAAGGCGAGCAGGTTCGCGACGTGCTGCCCGCGCGCGTCACGGCCGGCGTCGGGGAGCTCGTACGCCTTCGCCCGGTAGACGCGGCCCTTGTTGGTGAAGAACAGCAGCCAGTGGTGGGTCGTCGAGACGAAGAAGTGGTCGACAATGTCGTCTTCCTTGAGCTTCGTGCCCCGTACGCCCTTGCCGCCGCGCTTCTGCGCCCGGTAGTCGACGGTCTTGGTGCGCTTGACGTAACCGCCGCGCGAGACCGTGACCACGATGTCCTCTTCGGCGATGAGGTCCTCGATGGACATGTCGCCGTCGTAGGGGACCAGCATGGTCTTGCGGTCGTCGCCGTACTTCTCGACGATCGCTGCGAGTTCCGCGCTGACGATGCCGCGCTGGCGGACCGGCGAGGCGAGGATCTCGTTGTACTCGGTGATCTTCGCCTGGAGTTCGTCGTGCTCCTGGACGATCTTCTGGCGCTCCAGGGCGGCCAGTCGGCGCAGCTGCATCTCGAGGATGGCGTTGGCCTGGATCTCGTCGATCTCCAGGAGCTCCATCAGGCCCGTGCGCGCGATGTCGACGGTGTCGCTGCGCCGGATCAGCGCGATGACCTCGTCGATGGCGTCCAGTGCCTTCAGCAGGCCACGCAGGATGTGCGCCCGCTCCTCGGCCTTGCGCAGGCGGAACTTCGTACGACGGACGATGACCTCGATCTGGTGCGTCACCCAGTGGCGGATGAACGCGTCCAGGGAGAGCGTGCGCGGGACCCCGTCGACGAGCGCCAGCATGTTGGCGCCGAAGTTCGTCTGCAGATCCGTGTGCTTGTAGAGGTTGTTGAGTACGACCTTGGCGACCGCGTCCCTCTTGAGCACGATGACGAGACGCTGACCGGTACGGGAACTGGTCTCGTCGCGGACGTCAGCGATGCCGCCGACCTTGCCGTCCTTCACCAGGTCGGCGATCTTCTGCGCGAGGTTGTCGGGGTTGACCTGGTAGGGCAGCTCCGTGACCACCAGGCACTGGCGGTTCTGGATCTCCTCGACCTCGACGACCGCGCGCATGGTGATCGAGCCGCGGCCGGTGCGGTACGCCTCCTCGATGCCCTTGCGGCCGACCACAAGGGCGCCGGTCGGGAAGTCGGGGCCCTTGATGCGCTCGATGAGCGCGTCCAGGAGCTCCTCGTGCGAGGCCTCCGGGTTCTCCAGGTACCACTGGGCGCCGGCCGCGACCTCGCGCAGGTTGTGCGGCGGGATGTTGGTGGCCATGCCGACCGCGATACCGGCAGAGCCGTTGATCAGCAGGTTCGGGAAGCGGGCCGGCAGGACGGTCGGCTCCTGGGAGCGGCCGTCGTAGTTGTCCGTGAAGTCGACGGTCTCCTCGTCGATGTCGCGGACCATCTCCATCGACAGCGGCGCCATCTTGCACTCGGTGTACCGCATGGCCGCCGCCGGGTCGTTGCCCGGAGAGCCGAAGTTGCCGTTGGAGTCCACCAGCGGCATCCGCATCGACCACGGCTGCGCGAGGCGGACCAAGGCGTCGTAGATCGAGGAGTCGCCGTGGGGGTGGTAGTTACCCATGACGTCGCCGACCACGCGCGCGCACTTGTAGAAGCCGCGCTCGGGGCGGTAGCCGCCGTCGTACATGGCGTACAGGACACGGCGGTGGACGGGCTTGAGGCCGTCCCGGACGTCCGGCAGCGCACGCGAGACGATGACGGACATCGCGTAGTCGAGGTACGAACGCTGCATCTCCGTCTCGAGCCCGACGGGCTCGACGCGCAGGGCCAGGCCGTCGTCCTCAGGCGTGACGGGAGTGTTCTCGTCGGTCATTGCTGGTGAAGGTCCTTCCTGGTGCGGTCAGCTGAGACCGACTCAGATGTCGAGGAAGCGGACGTCCTTGGCGTTGCGCTGGATGAACTGGCGACGGGCCTCCACGTCCTCGCCCATGAGGACCGAGAACAGGTCGTCGGCCTGAGCGGCGTCGTCGAGGGTGACCTGGCCGAGGACGCGGTGCTCCTGGTCCATCGTCGTGATGCGCAGCTCCTCGGCGTTCATCTCGCCGAGGCCCTTGAAGCGCTGGATCGAGTCCTCGCGGACGCGCTTGCCACGCTGACGGCCCATCTCCAGCAGCGCGTCGCGCTCACGGTCGGAGTACGCGTACTCGACCTCGTCCCGGCCCCACTTGATCTTGTAGAGCGGGGGACGGGACAGGAACACGTGCCCGGCCTCGACCAGCGGCCGCATGAAGCGGAACAGGAAGGTCAGCAGCAGGGTGTTGATGTGCTGGCCGTCGACATCGGCGTCCGCCATCAGGATGATCTTGTGATAGCGCAGCTTCTCGATGTCGAAGTCCTCGTGGACTCCGGTACCGAAGGCCGAGATCAGCGCCTGGATCTCCTGGTTCTGCAGGATCTTGTCGATCCTGGCCTTCTCCACGTTCAGGATCTTGCCGCGGATCGGGAGGATCGCCTGGTACTCGGGGTTGCGGCCGGACTTGGCCGAGCCGCCGGCGGAGTCACCCTCGACGATGAAGATCTCGCACTTGATGGGGTCGTTCGACTGGCAGTCGGAGAGCTTGCCCGGCAGGGAGGCGGTCTCCAGCAGGCCCTTGCGACGCGTCAGGTCACGGGCCTTGCGGGCCGCCACGCGCGCGGTGGCTGCCTGGATGCCCTTGCGGATGATGTCCGCGGCCTCGTTCGGGTTGCGGTCCAGCCAGTCGTTGAGGTGCTCGTAGACGACCTTCTGGACGAAGGTCTTCACCTCGGTGTTGCCCAGCTTGGTCTTGGTCTGGCCCTCGAACTGCGGCTCGCTCAGCTTCACCGAGATGATCGCGGTCAGACCCTCGCGGATGTCGTCACCCGTGAGGTTGTCGTCCTTCTCGCGCAGCAGCCTCTTGTCGCGCGCGTACTTGTTGATCAGCGAGGTCAGCGCGGCGCGGAAGCCCTCTTCGTGCGTACCGCCCTCGTGGGTGTGGATGATGTTGGCGAAGGAGTAGACACCCTCGGTGTAGCCACCGTTCCACTGCATGGCGATCTCGAGGGACAGGTGCTTGTCCTTGTCCTCGGCCTCCAGGTCGATCACGGTGGGGTGCACCACTTCTCCCTTACGGGAGTTGAGGTACTTCACGAAGTCGACGATGCCGCCCTCGTAGTGGTACGAGACGGTCTTGACCTCGTGCTTCTCGTCCTCGCCCGCCTCATCCGCACCGGCGGTGGCCTTCGCCGACTCGCGCTCGTCGGTGAGGTTGATGCGCAGGCCCTTGTTGAGGAACGCCATCTCCTGGAAGCGCCGCGACAGCGTCTCGAAGGAGTAGTCGGTGGTCTCGAAGATGTCCGGGTCGGCCCAGAAGGTGACCGTGGTGCCGTGCTCGTCCGTGGCCTCGTGCTTGGCAAGCGGGGCCGTCGGGACGCCCAGCTTGTAGTCCTGAGTCCAGCGGTGGCCGTCGGTCTTGATCTCGACGGACACCTTGGTCGACAGGGCGTTCACGACCGAGACACCCACGCCGTGCAGACCGCCGGAGACCGCGTAGCCGCCGCCGCCGAACTTGCCGCCCGCGTGCAGCACGGTCAGCACGACCTCGACGGCCGGTTTGCCCTCGGACGGCACGATGCCCACCGGGATGCCACGGCCGTTGTCCACGACCCGTACACCGCCATCGGCGAGGATCGTCACGTCGATCGTGTCCGCGTGCCCGGCCAGCGCCTCGTCGACCGAGTTGTCGACGACCTCCTGCACGAGGTGGTGCAGGCCGCGCTCACCGGTCGAACCGATGTACATACCGGGTCGCTTGCGGACCGCGTCCAGACCCTCGAGGACGGTGATGGCGCTGGCGTCGTACGAGGCGGTGACCTCGCCGTTCGACGAGGTGACCGCGCCGTTGGCGCCGGCGTCGGTGGACGGGATGTTCTCGTTGGGGTTGCCGGAATCGGCCACGAAGCGCCCTTTCTGGCACAGCACGAGCCAGGCTCGTCGGCGGGTTGCCGGAGCGGCTGCGGCATGTTGCGTTGGTAAGCCTTGATCAGCGTTGCTCAGCTTTTCCCGGACGGTCCCCACGAATGGGGCGGGATTAGGCTCCAGTCTACCGGTAGCGCCGACAGTGATGGGGGTTTGCCGGTACCTGAGTCCGCATGTGCCGCCCTGAACCCGGCTCTCCCGACTCCCGATATACGGATGGGGGCTCCGAGAGGCTCACAGAGCCACTCAGCGCTTCCGGCCGTCAACCCTTGGCTACTTAGGAGTCAGGTCGCGATTCGCAACCGCGTGCGGTTGCGCGAGGAGGAGGTCGCAGGCGGCACGTCGCGGCGGCAGATGACAGTTGATGTGATGTCGGTCACCTGTGGCCGACGGGGCTGCGGGGACTGCTGTGACGGCGGCTCGGGAAGCCCGTTCACGCGTGGCCCCGCCGGTCCGATCACCCGTAGGTGTCGCCGGGCCCCGTGCTGCCGGGAGCGCGCAGCGGGCCGTAGCGGCGGGCCGGGCCGCCGGGGCCCTGCACCTTGATCTGCCGCACCGCGCCATGCCCGAGGTCCTCGTTGAGGCGGGCGACCAGCGTCGGCGCGAGCAGCCGCAGGTTCGTCGCCCAGGCCGTCGAGTCGCAGCGCACGATCAGGGTCCGCTCGTCCTCGTCGTACTTCTCCGGGACGCAGTGCTTGGCGACGTCCTCGCCGACGATCTGCGGCCAACGTCCCATCACACCGCCCACGGCGGCCGGGGCCTCCCAGCCCCGCTCGGTGATCAAGCGGTTAATGGCGGAGCCGAGCGCCATGGGGTCGCGGCCGTCCGCCCGCGCGCCGGAGCGCAGGCCGCCGCGCCGCGCCTGCTTCTTCTGCTGCGCCGCGTCGCCTCGCGCGCGTGCCTGCTCCTTGGCCGCCCTGAGCGCCACGCGCGCGAGGTCGACGCCGGAGGGTTCGGGGGTCTTCCCGGGGGAGCCCTCGTTGCCGTTCGCGGACGGGTTCTCGCTCATACGCGCTCCACCGTCCCCTCGGCCACCGTGTACCGCGCCCCCGTCAGCACATGTGGTACGTCGTCGTCGACCGCGGCGGTCACCAGGACCTGCTCGCCGGGCGCGACCAGCTCGGCCAGGCGCTCACGGCGCCGAGTGTCCAGCTCGGCGAAGACGTCGTCCAGGACCAGCACCGGTTCGTTGCCCTCCGCCCGCAGCAGGTCGTACGAGGCCAGACGCAGCGCCAGCGCGTAGGACCAGGACTCGCCGTGCGAGGCGTATCCCTTGGCGGGCAGCTGACCGAGTTTGAGAAGCAAATCGTCCCGATGAGGGCCTACGAGGGTGACGCCGCGCTCGATCTCCTGTTTGCGGGCCTCGGCGAGCGCCGCCATCAGCTGCTCGAAGAGGTCCTCGCGCGTGTGGGCCTCGCCGGGAGCCGACGGTTTGTAGTCCAGCGCGATGGGGCCGCCGCCGGGGGCCAGTTGCTCGTACGCCTTGTCGGCCAGCGGCTGCATCGTCGCGATCAGGTCCAGGCGCTGGGCGAGCAACTCGGCGCCCGCGCGGGCGAGATGCTGGTCCCAGACGTCGAGGGTGGACAGGTCCATGGAGCGGCCGCCGTGCCGACGTGCCAGCGCGGCCGACTTCAGGAGCGTGTTGCGCTGCTTGAGGACCCGCTCGTAGTCGGAGCGGACGCCGGCCATGCGCGGGGAACGGGCGGTGATCAGCTCGTCGAGGAATCGGCGCCGCTCGCCGGGATCGCCCTTGACCAGGGCGAGGTCCTCCGGGGCGAACAGGACGGTCCGTACGATGCCGAGCACGTCACGGGGTCTGACCTGCGAGGACCTGTTGATGCGGGCCCGGTTTGCCTTGCCGGGGTTCAGCTCCAGCTCGATCAGCTGCTGCCGCTCGCCCTGCCGCACCTGCGCCCGGATGACCGCCCGGTCGGCGCCCATGCGGACGAGGGGCGCGTCGGAGGAGACCCGGTGGCTGCCGAGGGTGGCGAGATAGCCGACGGCCTCGACGAGGTTGGTCTTGCCCTGGCCGTTGGGCCCGACGAAGGCGGTGACGCCCGGGTCGAGCGGGACTTCGACCCGGGCGTACGAGCGGAAGTCGGCCAGCGACAGATGCGTGACGTGCATGGTCGTTCGCCGACCTCCCCCAACATGTGGTTCGACTGTCCCCAGTTGTGGACAACCGGGTCACTCCTGAGGGTGCCAGGGTGCCATCCCCAGGGTGTGGATTACTTTCTCCGGTCTCCGACGGGCACTCCCGCCCCGTCGGTCACTTGTGTTCCACCCGTCACTTCTTCTCGACCGCGTGGCCGCCGAACTGGTTCCGCAGCGCCGCGATCATCTTCATCTGCGGGGAGTCGTCCTGGCGGGACGCGAACCGCGCGAACAGCGACGCGGTGATCGCCGGCAGCGGCACCGCGTGGTCGATGGCTGCTTCCACAGTCCAGCGTCCCTCGCCGGAGTCCTGTGCATAACCCCGGAGCTTGTCCAGGTGCTCGTCCTCGTCGAGGGCGTTCACCGCGAGGTCCAGCAGCCAGGACCGGATCACCGTGCCCTCCTGCCAGGAGCGGAAGATCTCCCGGACGTCGGTCACGGAGTCGACCTTCTCCAGCAGCTCCCAGCCCTCGGCGTAGGCCTGCATCATCGCGTACTCGATCCCGTTGTGGACCATCTTCGCGAAGTGCCCCGCGCCGACCTTGCCGGCGTGTACAGCGCCGCGGTCGCCCTCAGGCTTGAGGGCGTCGAATATGGGCTGCACCTTGGCGACGTTCTCCGCGTCGCCGCCGTACATCAGCGCGTAACCGTTCTGCAGGCCCCAGACGCCGCCGGAGACGCCGCAGTCGACGAATCCGATGCCCTTGGCCGCCAGCTGCTCGGCGTGCCGCTCGTCGTCCGTCCAGCGGGAGTTTCCGCCGTCCACCACGACGTCACCGGGCTCCAGCAGCTCGGCGAGCTCGTCGATGGTCGACTGGGTCGGGGCACCTGCCGGGACCATCACCCAGATCACGCGCGGGCCGGGGAGCTTGCCCACAAGCTCTTCCAGGCTGTGGGCATCCGCGAGGTCCGGGTTGCGGTCGTATCCGACGACGGTGTGGCCTGCGCGGCGGATCCGCTCGCGCATGTTGCCGCCCATCTTGCCGAGGCCGACGAGACCGAGCTCCATCAGTTGTTCCTTAGGTTGCTGTGGCGTGTGGGGCACCTTCGTACCCGCGTACGAGCCTAAACCCGGACGCACGCGCACATCCGTGGGCATAGGCGCTCATACGTACGCCCTCACCTGCGGCTTCGTCCGACAGATCGTCCCCAGGCCCGGTGATCCACCGGTGCTGGGGACGCTGTGGACAACCGCGGCGCCGACCTCGGCAGCCGCTCAGCCGCTCAGCCGCACCGGCATGATCAGGTACTTGTAGGCCTCGTCCGCCTCGGCGTCCAGCGCCGGCTTGCCGCTGAGCAGCGCGGGCTTCGTGGACGTCGTGAACGACAGCTGGGCGACCGGGGAGTCGATGGCGCTCAGGCCGTCCAGCAGGAAGGTCGGGTTGAAGGCGATCGACACGTCGTCGCCCTCCAGCTGGGCGTCGACCCTTTCCACAGCCTGTGCGTCGTCGCTGGAACCGGCCTCCAGGATGAGCACGCCCTGCTCGAAGCTGAGCCGCACCGGGGTGTTGCGCTCGGCGACCAGGGCCACGCGCTTGACGGCCTCCACGAAGGGGGCGGTCTCGATCACTGCGACGCTGTTGAACTCCGTCGGGAACAGCGAGCGGTACTTGGGGAGGTCGCCCTCCAGGAGACGGGTCGTCGTCCGACGGCCGGCGCCCTCGAAACCGATCAGGCCCTCGCCGGCACCCGAGCCGGAGAGCGCCAGGGTGACGCTGTCGCCGCTCGTGAGCGCCTTGGCGGTGTCCAGGAGCGTCTTTGCGGGCACCAGGGCGACCGCGGACGCCTCCGGGTTCTCCGGCTTCCACAGGAACTCGCGGACCGCGAAGCGGTAGCGGTCGGTGGAGGCCAGCGTGACGGTGTCGCCCTCGATCTCGATGCGCACACCGGTCAGGACGGGCAGCGTGTCGTCGCGGCCGGCGGCGATGGCGACCTGGGCGGCGGCGGAGGCGAAGACCTCACCGGGGACGGTGCCGGTCGCCGTCGGCATCTGCGGCAGCGCCGGGTACTCCTCCACAGGCAGGGTGTGGAGTGTGAACCGCGAGGAGCCGCAGACCACGGTCGCCCGTACACCGTCTGTGGAAATCTCCACCGGTCGGTTGGGCAGAGCGCGGCAGATGTCGGCCAGTAGGCGGCCGGAGACCAGGACCGTGCCCTCCTCCTCGACCTCGGCCTCGACGCTCACCCGCGCGGAGACCTCGTAGTCGAAGCTGGACAGGCTCAGCTGGCCGTCCTCGGCCTTGAGCAGGAGGCCGGCGAGGACAGGCGCCGGCGGACGGGCCGGGAGGCTGCGTGCCGCCCAGGCCACTGCCTCCGCGAGTACGTCGCGTTCCACCCGGATCTTCACTGTTGCCGCCTCCTGCTGTTGCCGGCGCTTCTCGGCCTGCCTGGCTTCGTCGTCTGTCTCGGTGTCGTCGGCCCCAGTGAGGGGAAGGACACCGGGAACAGTCTGACGCACCCCACTGACAGTAGGTGCCTCTCGGGGTCAAGTCGTGACGAGGGGCAGCCGGGAGCCGGACAGCGAGTTGTGCACAGGACCCTCTTCGAAACGGATTCCCAGCTCTCTCTAGTTGGGAGTAGTAGTAGGGCCTGTGGAAACCGTGGATAACCGCGTTTGCCCAGCTCAGAGCCGAGATTTTGTCCACGGGTCCTGTGGGCGACACCGGTGGACAACCAGGTGTATCTGTGGAGAACGGAAAGTTCTGCACACCCCATGCACAGTCTGAGGCGAGTTCTCCCCAGCGCCGTCCCCAGCTTTACCCACCTTTCCCACAGGCCAACCCGGCACCTTCGTGTGACGCCTTTCACTCGCGCCGGTGAGAAGGCGCGTCGCGTTGCCGAACAGTGGACAGTGATGTGGAGAAGCTGGGGATCACTGGGGACAAGTGGCCCCAGCCTGTGGGTTGCCGGTGGACAACTTGATGCACAGCCTGTGGATCGTCTCGCTGTCCACAGTCTGTGGAGATCGCTCGTCCACGAATCCACAGGCAGTTGACCTGGTCTGATGGTCTTTCAACAGAGGCTTCTGTGGACACAGTCTGGACAACTTTTCAGTCCCCAGGATGTGGACGGCAGAAAGTCACCGAATCTGTGGAGAGTGGCCGTAACGCGGCAAGTATTCGAACAGCCGACAACCGCGACATGACGAAGGGCGCCCCCGGTGTCTTCCACCGGGAGCGCCCTTGCGTGCGTATCGCTGGGTCGGTCAGCCGTTCTTGATGCGGTTCGTGAGCTCGGTGACCTGGTTGTAGATGGCGCGACGCTCGGCCATCAGATTGCGGATCTTGCGGTCGGCGTGCATCACCGTGGTGTGGTCGCGGCCGCCGAACAGCGCGCCGATCTTCGGCAGCGACAGGTCCGTCAGCTCACGGCACAGGTACATGGCGATCTGCCGGGCCGTGACCAGCTGGCGGCCGCGGGAGCTGCCGCACAGGTCCTCGACGGTGAGACCGAAGTAGTCGGCCGTGGCGCTCATGATGGCCGTCGACGTGATCTCCGGCGTCGCGCCGTCACCGCCCGGGATCAGGTCCTTGAGGACGATCTCCGTCAGCCCCAGGTCGACCGGCTGCTTGTTGAGCGAGGCGAACGCCGTCACCCGGATCAGCGCGCCCTCCAGCTCGCGGATGTTGCGCGAGATGCGGGAGGCGATGAACTCCAGGACCTCCGGCGGGGCGTTGAGCTGCTCCTGGACCGCCTTCTTGCGCAGGATCGCGATGCGCGTCTCCAGCTCGGGCGGCTGGACGTCCGTGATCAGGCCCCACTCGAAACGGTTCCGCAGCCGGTCCTCCAGGGTGACCAGCTGCTTGGGCGGCCGGTCGCTGGACAGCACGATCTGCTTGTTGGCGTTGTGGAGCGTGTTGAAGGTGTGGAAGAACTCCTCCTGCGTCGACTCCTTGTCCGCGAGGAACTGGATGTCGTCGACGAGCAGGATGTCCATCTCGCGGTAGCGCTTGCGGAAGCTGTCGCCCTTGCCGTCGCGGATGGAGTTGATGAACTCGTTGGTGAACTCCTCCGAGCTCACGTACCGCACGCGCGTGCCGGAGTACAGGCTCCGCGCGTAGTGCCCGATCGCGTGCAGCAGGTGCGTCTTGCCGAGCCCCGACTCCCCGTAGATGAAGAGGGGGTTGTACGCCTTCGCGGGCGCCTCGGCGACGGCGACCGCGGCCGCATGCGCGAAGCGGTTGGAGGCGCCGATGACGAATGTGTCGAAGAGGTACTTCGGGTTCAGGCGCGCGGTCGGCTCACCGGGCCCGGGCGCCGGCGCGGGCTGCGCGGCCAGCGGGCCGGGGGCGCCGGTGGTCGGCAGGTTGGCGCCGACGGGGCCGCCGCGGTGCACATGGCCGGACCCGGAGGGCGGCTCGGGCCGGTCGCGGCGACCGTCGAGGCCACGGCGGGCGTCCAGGTCACGGCGGGCGTCGCGGTCGTAGTCGGCGCGCTGCTGGTCGTAGTCCGGCCGCTGCTGCTCGTAGTCGGGGCGGTGCCCGTCGTACGGCGACCGTTCCATCGGCTGCGGCCGGTAGTCCTGGGAGGGCGGGCCGTAGGAGTCCTGGCCGTAGGAGTCCTGTTGGTACGAGTCCTGGCCGTAGGAGTCCTGCGACGGTGACGCGTACGGGTCCCGCTCCGGGAAGCCGAGCCGCTGCTGCTGCCAGCCGTACTCGTCCTGGCTCGGGCGCGGCCAGCTGCCGGGGCCGGGTTCGGGGCGCTGGTACTCGCCCGGGTAGGCCGGGCGGGCGGTGGGCAGCTGGTCGCCGGGGCGCTGGTCGTCGGCGCGGTGGCGGCCGTAGCCCTCGTACGAGGGGAGTTCGGGCTCCTCGTAGCGCGGCTGGGGTGGGGCGGGCGGCGCCGGCGGCTCGCCGGCGGAGTCGTCGACGGTGATCGCGATGCGGATCGGACGACCGCACTCGCGGCTCAGAGTCTCGCTGACGATGGGGGCCAGACGGCCCTCCAGTACGCCCTTCGCAAATTCGTTCGGCACGGCGAGCAGGGCGGTGTCGGCGACCAGCGCGAGCGGCTGGCAGCGGCGGATCCAGTGCTCGTCCTTCACCTCGACACCCTGACCGCGACCTTCACCGAGGAGTTGCTCGAGTACTCGTGGCCACACTGCGGCAAGATCGGCAGGTACGTCAGCCACAGGGCACGCTCTCTCACGGGTCCCACGAACGTGTGATTGTGGGACGGGTTGGGATTCAAACCGGGCGGAGCCCGAATCAAGGAGACAAGGGAACGAATCGGAGTCCAGTCACGGTAGTCAGGGCGGTGGCTGCGGTTCAAGTTGTTGTCCCCAGGCTGTGGATAGTGTCTCCCCGTGGCCTCTGGTTTGACCGGATGGCGTAGCCGCGCGTACCGTAACCAGGTCGAGTTGTCGATGGCTGCTGCCGCCTGCCTCCGATGGGCACAGATCGCGTCAGGTGATCGGGAAGCGGTGCACTCGGGCGTTAACGCGAGCTACTCGTGGGCGCACGGTGACAGCCAAGACGGCACCCCGCCACCACCAATTGATTTCTGGAGCCCCCGAGTGAGCAAGCGCACCTTCCAGCCGAACAACCGTCGTCGCGCCAAGACCCACGGCTTCCGTCTGCGGATGCGCACCCGTGCCGGCCGCGCGATTCTGGCGAACCGCCGCAGCAAGGGTCGCGCCAGCCTGTCCGCCTGATCCCGGTCAGGTCATGACGTCGTGCTGCCTACCGAGCATCGGCTGAGGCGGCGCGAGGACTTCGCGACCGCGGTACGACGAGGACGCCGGGCTGGACGCCCGACTCTCGTCGTCCACCTTCGTAGCGGTGCCACGGACCCGCACGCGCCTGGGGAGAGCGCTCCCCCGACGCGTGCGGGTTTCGTCGTGAGCAAGGCAGTGGGTGGCGCGGTCGTGCGGAACAAGGTAAAGCGCAGGCTTCGCCATCTGATGCGCGACCGAGTCGACCAGCTGCCCCCCGGTAGCCTGGTAGTCGTACGAGCGCTGCCCGGTGCGGGTGACGCCGACCATGCACAGCTGGCCCAAGACCTTGACGCCGCTCTGCAGCGGCTGCTGGGAGGGGGCGCGCGATGAAGTACCCACTGCTGGCTCTGATCAAGCTGTACCAGTGGACGATCAGTCCACTGCTCGGGCCGGTGTGCAAGTACTACCCGTCGTGCTCCCACTACGGCTACACCGCCATTGACCGGCACGGTGCGATCAAGGGCACGGCGCTCACCGCCTGGCGCATTCTGCGGTGCAATCCGTGGTCGCTGGGTGGTGTGGACCATGTCCCGCCACGCAAGCGCCCGCGGTGGCACGAGTTGCTGCGCAACGCTTGGCGCGCACGCAAGGGCGGGCCCTCCGCCGCCGAAACGGCCACCGAAGAGAATGTTCCTTCGAGCCCGGCCGCAGAGACCTCGCCCCATGCCCAAGGAGCATGATTAGTGGACACGATTGCCAGCCTCTTCAGCTTCATCACGACACCCGTCTCATGGGTCATCGTCCAGTTCCACAAGGTGTACGGCGCCCTCTTCGGCGATAACACCGGGTGGGCCTGGGGCCTGTCCATCGTGTCCCTGGTGATCCTGATCCGTATCTGCCTGATCCCGCTCTTTGTGAAGCAGATCAAGGCGACCCGGGCCATGCAGACGCTCCAGCCCGAGATGAAGAAGATCCAGGAGCGCTACAAGAACGACAAGCAGCGCCAGTCCGAAGAGATGATGAAGCTGTACAAGGAGACGGGCACCAACCCGCTCTCCTCGTGCCTTCCCATCCTGGCGCAGTCGCCATTCTTCTTCGCCCTTTACCACGTGCTCAACAGCATCGCTAACAACGAGACTGTCGGTGTCATCAACCAGAGCCTGCTGGAAAGCGCGCAGAAGGCGCACATCTTCGGCGCTCCGCTGGCCGCGAAGTTCACCGACAGCTCCGCGGATGTCACCGCGCTCGAGGCCTCGCTGACCACCGTCCGCATCGTCACCGCGGTCATGATCGTCCTGATGTCGGCGTCGCAGTTCTACACGCAGCGTCAGCTGATGACGAAGAACGTCGACACCACGGTGAAGACGCCGTTCATGCAGCAGCAGAAGATGCTGATGTACATCTTCCCGGTCATGTTCGCCGTCTTCGGCATCAACTTCCCGGTCGGTGTCCTCGTCTACTGGCTGACCACCAACGTGTGGACCATGGGCCAGCAGATGTACGTCATCCGCAACAACCCGACGCCGGGTTCCAAGGCGCAGGCCGCGTACCTGGAGCGTCTGACCAAGCACGTCACGAGCCACGGCAAGACCCGCGGTCGCGGTGAGCGCGCCATCGTCAAGGCCATCGTCGCCAAGGGACGCGACCGCAACGAGTACGAGCGCAAGTTCATCAACGGCCTGAGCAAGGCGGGTCTTGCGGCGCAGGCCGACGGCACCGTGCTGAAGGGCGAGGGCGCTGTCGCCACAGTGGCCGAGGACGGTACGCCGACCACTGCTGGTGCTCCCAAGCGGCAGCAGCCGAAGCGGCAGAGCAAGTCCCAGCGTCAGCATGGCGGTCCCAAGCAGGCCGGTGAGCCGATGTCGCTGGAGAAGTCCGACGAGCCCGAGGACGAAAAGCCCGGTGCTGCCAAGAAGACCGCGCAGAAGTCCGGCGGTGGCAGCCGTAGCAAGGCCCAGTCCGGGCAGCGCAAGGGCGGTCCGCAGCGCCCCAAGTCCCCGACCAAGAAGTAAGAAGGAGCCCATCCCGTGACGGAAGGCACCACCTCCGCCGCTGCCGAGGGTGCAGACACCCTGTCCCGCCTGGAGCAGGAGGGCGAGATCGCGGCGGACTACCTCGAGGGTCTGCTGGACATCGCCGATCTCGACGGCGACATCGACATGGATGTCGAGGCCGACCGCGCCGCTGTCTCGATCATCAGCGACGCGGGCGGCCGAGACCTGCAGAAGCTGGTCGGGCGTGACGGCGAGGTGCTGGAGGCACTGCAGGAGCTCACGCGCCTGGCCGTGCACCGGGAGACCGGAGACCGCAGCCGGCTGATGCTGGACATCGGGGGTTACCGGGCCAAGAAGCGTGCCGAGCTCTCCGAGCTGGGTGCCAAGGCCGCCGCCGAGGTCAGGAGCACGGGCGAGCCCGTGAAGCTGAAGCCGATGTCGCCGTTCGAGCGCAAGGTCGTGCACGACGCGGTCAAGTCGGCGGGACTGCGTAGCGAGTCCGAGGGCGAGGAACCGCAGCGGTTCGTCGTTGTGCTTCCCGCCTGATCGGTCCTCTACGTTCCCCCGGCCCCGTCTGCGCGCAGGCGGGGCCGAACTTTGTCAGCCTGAATAGTTCTGGTGGTTCTGGTGTCGGCGCTCGCTCGTCGGCGCGAACGGAAGGACGGTCCCCCGTGACGGAGGCAGCGGAGCTTCCCCCTGTGCCCGAGCAGGCACGTGAGGTGTTCGGCGATCGCTACGCTGATGCGGTCCGCTACGCCGAACTGCTCGCCGAGGCGGGTGTGCAGCGCGGGTTGATCGGCCCGCGAGAGGTGCCCCGCCTGTGGGAACGGCACCTGCTGAACTGCGCGGTGCTCTCCGAGGTCGTCCCGGAGGGTGTGATGGTGTGCGACGTCGGCTCGGGCGCCGGCCTGCCCGGCATCCCTCTGGCGCTGGTCCGGGAGGACCTGAAGATCACGTTGCTGGAACCGCTGCTGCGCCGGACGAACTTCCTGACAGAGGTCGTGGAGCTGCTGGGGCTCGACCATGTGACGGTCGTCCGTGGCCGTGCCGAGGAGGTCATGGGGAAGCTGCCGCCGGTACATGTGGTGACCGCCCGTGCGGTGGCACCGCTGGACCGGTTGGCCACCTGGGGTATTCCGCTGCTACGGCCGTACGGCGAGATGCTCGCCCTCAAGGGCGACACCGCCGAGGAGGAGCTCAAGAGTGCGGCCACGGCGCTGAACAAGCTCGGTGCTGTGGAGACATCCATCCTGCATGTGGGCGAGGGAGTGGTGGATCCGATGTCCACTGTCGTCCGTGTGGAGGTCGGGGAGAGCCCGGGAGGTGTCCGTTTCGCGGCGAAGCGCGCGAAGGCGGCCCGGACGACCCGGGCACGGCGCAGGCGCTGACGGAGGCGGGCGCCACGTATCGAGTTCTACGCAAAAGAGGTGCCCTTTCCCCGGGATAACCCTGGGGAAAGGGCACCTCTTTTTTGTGAATCTACCGGTTGACGCAGTAGTCCGAGCTCAGGGAGATGGAGCGGCAGACCTTCTTGATGGTCACCGTGCCGCCGTCACCACTGTAAGTCGTGGTGCCCTTGCCCTTCTTGTTCCACAGGGTGAAAATCTTGCTGCCGTGGCCGCTGCGCGTGTACTGCACATAGACCTCGTTGCCGTCGTCGCCGAGGTCCTTGACGGCGGCAACGCCCTTGTCAGCGCTGGTGCGGTACCCGTGTCCCCAGATGGCCTTGACGTCCTGGTCGGCGAAGGCCGGCGTGGTGGCGCTCAGCATTCCGATGCCGATGATTACAGCAGCCGTGCGCGCGACATTCCTGCTCTTCATGATGCTCCCCGCAATGTCTTTCTTGGTCAATGCTCAACGAAGCGGAAAGCGTACGAATGTACTACCCCGTAAATGGCTGCCGGATTGGTCGAGCCCGGTGCCCCCCGTTTCATTTCACACCCTACCTCGTTGATCTTCGGAGATTTTCTCCCGATAAATACCTTGAGGGATATTTGGGTTGCATAACGCCGGGACGTTCCTGCCCTGAAAGATCGTTATCGCCCCCATGCGGGGTGGCGGCTGTGGCGGAGGTCTCAGCGCGGCCACTGCACGGTGGCGTTGACGCCCAGTCGACACTCAGGGCGTAATGCGCAAAAGGGTACAAAACGACTCAGGGTGGAGTGTCGTGAAGTATTTCGGGATGACGCTGGCATCGTGTTTCACGTGAAACGTCGCTCACTGCTTCACGGCATCATCAGCCGCGGCCGCGCTGCCGAACCTCGAGACAGAAAGCCCCTCGGTTCTCTCGGAGAAGGTGTCTCCGATGACACTCCGTCCCCCCTGGGAGGCACGGAGTTGTCCACAGAGGTGGATTTCTCCACAGAACACCAGGCCTCACTGGTTCACGACCCCGAAGGCATGGGAGGCTCTGTTCATTGCGAGCCTGAAGTCGAGGAGAGTGAATCCTTGCGGTCCGACGCCAACATCGCGGGACCGATGACCGATCCGGTCCCCGGTCCCCGTACCGAGTCGATGGGGGACGATGTTTCACGTGAAACACCGCCCCCGATGGACGACACTCCCATCGGTCGTGCTGCCCAACTGGCGGTGGAGGCTCTAGGCCGCGCCGGCGAGGGCCTGCCACGGCCCGAGCAGACCCGCGTCATGGTGGTCGCCAACCAGAAGGGGGGCGTGGGCAAGACGACGACGACCGTCAACCTTGCCGCGTCGCTGGCTCTGCATGGTGGCCGTGTGCTGGTCATTGACCTTGACCCGCAGGGCAATGCGTCCACAGCCCTGGGGATCGACCACCACGCCGAAGTTCCCTCGATCTATGACGTGTTGGTCGAGAGCAAGCCGCTGTCGGAGGTCGTCCAGCCGGTCCCCGATGTCGAGGGTCTCTTCTGCGCCCCGGCCACGATCGATCTCGCCGGTGCGGAGATCGAGCTGGTGTCCCTGGTGGCACGCGAAAGCCGACTGCAGCGGGCCATCCAGGCCTATGAGCAGCCGCTGGACTACATCCTCATCGACTGCCCACCCTCGCTCGGCCTGTTGACGGTCAACGCGCTGGTGGCCGGGCAGGAGGTCCTGATCCCGATCCAGTGCGAGTACTACGCGCTGGAGGGCCTCGGCCAGCTGTTGCGCAACGTCGACCTGGTGCGGGGGCACCTCAACCCCGCTCTGCACGTCTCGACGATCCTGCTCACCATGTACGACGGCCGGACGCGGCTCGCGTCCCAGGTCGCGGACGAGGTGCGCAGCCACTTCGGCGACGAGGTACTGCGGACGAGCATTCCCCGCTCGGTCCGTATCTCCGAGGCGCCGAGCTACGGGCAGACCGTGCTGACCTACGATCCAGGATCGAGCGGTGCCTTGTCCTATCTTGAGGCGGCACGTGAAATCGCGCTGAAGGGTGTCGGCGTCAGTTACGACCCGACGAACGCCCACTTCGGCGCCCAGAACAACCCGAGCATGGTGGAGGGGATCCAGTGAGCGAGCGACGGAGGGGGTTGGGTCGTGGTCTCGGCGCACTGATCCCTGCTGCACCGACGGAGAAGACGGTGCCCCCGGCTGCGATGGGGGGCGCCGCGGCCACGTCCCCGGCCGCTGTCCCGGTGCTGAGCGACCGTGGCGTGGCCGCGGCCAAGGTGGCCACGCTGCCGCCTGTTTCACATGAAACCGAGGAGCCTTCGCTCAACGGTGCCGTGGAGACGCCCGCATCTCCCATGGGCGCCCACTTCGCGGAGATCCCCCTCGACGAGATCACGCCGAACCCGCGGCAGCCGCGTGAGGTCTTCGACGAGGACGCTCTGCAGGAGCTCGTCACCTCCATCCAGGAGGTCGGCCTCCTCCAGCCGATCGTCGTACGGCAGATCGGCCCCGCACGGTACGAGCTCATCATGGGTGAGCGTCGCTGGCGGGCCTGCCGTGAGGCCGGCCTCGAGGCGATCCCGGCGATCGTGCGGGCGACGGACGACGAGAAGCTCCTCCTGGACGCCCTCCTGGAGAACCTGCACCGTGCTCAGCTGAACCCGATCGAAGAGGCGGCCGCCTACGATCAGCTGCTGAAGGACTTCAACTGCACGCACGACCAGCTGGCGGACCGCATCGGCCGTTCTCGCCCGCAGGTCTCCAACACCCTGCGTCTGCTGAAGCTCTCGCCCAAGGTCCAGAACCGGGTGGCCGCCGGTGTGCTCTCCGCAGGCCATGCACGGGCGCTTCTCTCCGTGGATGATCCCGAGGAGCAGGAGCGGCTGGCCTACCGGGTGGTCGCCGAAGGACTCTCGGTCCGGTCCGTCGAAGAGATCGTGACCCTGATGGGCTCCCGCCCGCAGAAGACCCAGCGCTCCAGGGGGCCGCGGGCCGGCTCCGTGCCCTCCCCGGCGCTGTCCGACCTCGCGACCCGGCTCTCGGACCGCTTCGAGACTCGGGTGAAGGTCGAACTGGGTCAGAAGAAGGGCAAGATCACCGTCGAGTTCGCCTCTCCGGAGGACCTCGAGCGGATCCTCAGCACGTTTGCTCCGGGCGAGAAGCTCGCCCTCCAGAAGAGCCTTCTGGAGAGTGACGCGGAGGAGGACGAGGCCTGAGGCTCAGTCGGCCGGGCTTCCTTCCCAGTCTGTCCATGCGGGCCGTGTCCGGTGTGTACCGGAACACGGCCCGCACTTTGCTTTCTGGCGGTATCGATGGAATCGCATCGTGGATACGATGCGTTCGGGTATGGCGCATCCACCTGGCAGACCTCTAAGGGGAGGGCGGGGTCCCATGCGAATGGTGAGCCGCACCGGATTGGTGAGCGCGGGTCTTGGGTTGGGCGCGGTCGGCGGATTCGTCGGCAGCCTGCTCAGGGAACGGAGCGCCCTGACAGCCGCTCGCGATGCCGCGGGCGAAGGAAGCGAGGAACAGCCTTCATGGGGCGACGGCTCGTACCGCTCACGCTGGACAACCTTCCGGACCTTCCCAAGCGCTGCCGCGCGTGTGTCTTCTGGGAGTTGGACCCGGTCAGTGGTGAAGCCGCGGTAAGAGCCGGCACACCCGCCCTGGAGAAGGAAGCCTGGATCTCCGCCGTCCTGCTGGACTGGGGCTCCTGCGGTCGGGTCGTCTACGTCGACGACGTGCCGGTGGGCTTCGTGCTCTATGCGCCTCCGGCATACGTTCCGCGCTCGACTGCGTTCCCCACGAGTCCGGTGTCGCCGGATGCCGTGCAGTTGATGACGGCATTCATCATGCCCGGGTACCAGGGACAGGGACTGGGCCGGGTGATGGTCCAGACAGTCGCCAAGGATCTGCTGCGGCGGGGCTTCAAGGCCATCGAGGCCTTCGGCGACACGCGTTGGAAAGAGCCGGCGTGTGTGCTGCCCGCAGATCATCTCCTGGCCGTGGGCTTCAAGACCGTTCGCCCTCACCCCACCTCTCCGCGCCTGCGGCTGGAACTGCGCACGACGCTGTCTTGGAAGGAAGACGTGGAGATGGCGATCGACCGGCTGCTGGGGGCCGTGCAGAAGGAGCCCGCGCTGCGGCCTCTCTGACTGGTGCTGTGGGTCCCTCTAAAGCAAATGGGCCAACCCGAGAGGGTTGGCCCATTCGTGTTTCACGTGAAACATCACTCCGCGATGAAGTCCTCGAGGTCACGGAGGATCGCGGCCTTCGGCTTCGCGCCGACGATGGTCTTGGCGACCTCGCCGTTGTGGTAGACGTTCAGCGTCGGGATGGACATGACGCCGTACTTGGCGGCCGTACCCGGGTTCTCGTCGATGTTGAGCTTGACGATCTCGATCTTGTCGCCGTGCTCGGCGGCGATCGCCTCGAGGGAGGGCGCGATCTGGCGGCACGGACCGCACCAGGCGGCCCAGAAGTCCACCAGGACGGGCTTGTCGCTCTTGAGGACGTCCTGCTCGAAGGAGTCATCGGTAACGTTCTTCAGGGTGCCGGCCACGGCGGGCTCCTTAACTGTGGTGCGTGGGGTGGGTGGGGGTCGGTCAGACAGCGGTCTTCTCGGGCTCGGCCTGCTCCTCGTCCGCGAGGGCGGCGAGGAAGCGTTCGGCGTCCAGGGCGGCGGAACAGCCGGTGCCGGCCGCGGTGATCGCCTGGCGGTAGGTGTGGTCGACCACGTCGCCGGCGCCGAAGACACCGGTCAGGTTGGTGCGGGTGGAGGGAGCTTCAACCTTGAGGTAGCCCTCCTCGTCCAGCTCCAGCTGGCCCTTGAACAGCTCGGTGCGCGGGTCATGGCCGATCGCGATGAACAGGCCGGTGACCGCCAGCTCCGAGAGCTCGCCTGTCTTGAGGTTGCGCAGCTTCAGGCCGGACAGCTTCTGCTCGCCCTGGACCTCCGCCACCTCGCTGTCCCAGACGAACTTGATCTTCGGGTCGGCGAAGGCACGGTCCTGCATCGCCTTCGAGGCACGCAGGGTGTCGCGACGGTGGACGATCGTCACGGACTTGGCGAAGCGGGAGAGGAAGGTGGCTTCCTCCATCGCGGTGTCGCCGCCGCCGATCACGGCGATGTCCTGATCCTTGAAGAAGAAGCCGTCGCACGTCGCGCACCAGGAGACGCCGCGGCCGGAGAGGGCATCCTCGTTCGGCAGACCGAGCTTGCGGTGCTGCGAGCCGGTGGCGACGATGATGGCCTTCGCCCGGTGGACGGTGCCCGCGGTGTCGGTGACGGTCTTGATCTCACCGCTCAGGTCGACGTTGACGATGTCGTCCGGGATGAGCTCGGCTCCGAAGCGCTCTGCCTGGCCGCGCATGTTGTCCATGAGCTCGGGGCCCATGATGCCGTCCTGGAAGCCCGGGAAGTTCTCGACCTCGGTCGTGTTCATGAGCGCACCGCCTGCGGTGACGGCTCCCTCGAACACGAGCGGCTTCAGCGACGCGCGCGCGGTGTAGAGCGCCGCCGTGTAACCGGCGGGCCCGGAGCCGATGATGATCACGTTACGGACATCGCTCACGGCTTGATTCCTCGTCTCTGGACTGCGTCGAAGGGCCGGGGGAGCCCCTTTCGGGACTCTCACCCCACCCAACGGATCCTAAGGGGCGCGCATTCCCGCTGTGTCGGGGCACACGGTGACGCCACAGCGTAGGGGTCGGCGGGCCTGACGGGGACGAACGGCCGGGTCTCAGGAACGCGGGTACGAGTCCTTCAGGAGAACCTTGGCCGTGGTCGACGACGGCTGCTTCACACAGGTCGCGTCCACGACGTAGACGGTGACCCGGCTGACGTCGGAGGCGTCCGGCATCACGACAAGGAGAGCGTCCTTGCCCTGGTAGACGCCTTCCTCAGCGGCGAGCGCCGCGTCGTCGCGATTGATGCCCTTCCTGACGCAGTCGGGCACCGTGATCTCGCGAAGGATCCTGGGGCTCTCGGTGTCGGAACCGCCTTCCATGCCCAGACTGCGGTCCGGACCGCGGGAGGTCCCTGGAGAGCTCTCGCTCGCGGCGAGGAGATCGGTGACCTGCTTCTCCAGCTTCGCGGCGGAGAAGGTGTCGGCGCCGGTCTGCCCGCCATCGACCGATGGACCGGCCCCTCCGCCACCCATCAGCGAGGTCAGCAGCACGGAGCCGAGTCCGAGAGCGGCAGCTGTGAAGGCGGCGCCGATGACGGCCACCCTGCGGCGCCCGTGCTTCTTGCGGTCCTTGCGGCCCGGACCGGTGGTCGATGAGCGGGCGTGCCCTGCCGGGCGGTGGGTCGCTGCCGATGTTTCACGTGAAACATGTGCGCTGTCGTCGGCACCGGCGCCCGGAGTGCGGGTCTCTCCATCGAGCGTCGGTGCATCGACGCCGTCGGGCGCCGTCGCGTTCAGCAGAGCCTCTGCGGCGAGGGCGGCGTCGATGCGTCCGGCGACATCGGCGGGCATGCGGGCCGGGCCGGGCAAGGTGCCGAGCAGCTCTCGGATCTCCTCCAGCGAGGCGTGGACGTCCGCGCACAGTTCGCACTGGTCCAGATGACTCCGTACCTCGGTGGTCCTGGACGGAGGGAGTAGGCCCTCAGTGAGGTCGGAGAGCTCGGTGACGTCCGGGTGCCCGGCCGTGTCCGTCGTGGATGTCACGCTCGCCCACCTCCGCCCTTCACTGCTGCTGAATCACTCGGCCCGGTATCACGCGGATCCTTGGCTTGTGCCGTGTCATGAGGACCCGCTGCCGGTGGGACGGATGCCCCCTGCGTCCGGTTCCGCCTCTCGCCGGAGTCCTTGCCGCCACGGGCGCTTTCCGGTCGTAGATGCGTGAGGAGAGGCAGGAGTCTGGCTCTGCCGCGCGCACACCGGCTCTTGACCGTGCCGGTCGGCACATCGAGGACGCGGGCGGCCTCCGCGACCGGGTATCCCTGCATGTCCACCAGGACGAGTGCAGCGCGCTGGTCGGGCGGCAGCGTGCCGAGGGCCTCCAGCAACTGGCGATGCAGATCGTTGCGCTCGGCCGGCGCGGATGCCTCCTCGTGAGGCTCCAGCAACTGTTCCAGGCGCTCGGTGTCGTCGACGGGCGAGGTCTTCCGCGACGCGGCCTTGCGGGCGCGGTCCAGGCAGGCGTTCACGGTGATCCGGTGCAGCCACGTCGTGACGGCCGACTGGCCTCTGAACGTGTGGGCGGCCCGGTAGGCGGACACGAGAGCGTCCTGGACGGCGTCAGCGGCCTCCTCGCGGTCTCCGAGCGTCCGCAGCGCCACCGCCCAGAGCCGATCGCGATGACGCCGCACGAGCTCACCGAAGGCATCGGGGTCGCCCTTTACATGGAGGGCCAGGAGATCCTGGTCGCTCACCTCGCGGTGTGCGGTGCCCTCTGCCATCGGACCCCCTCCCCTAGGACGTGGTGAGCTCTAGCCCGTGAACTTCAGGTCGGTGATGGCCTGCTTGAACCCGGAGCCGCTGTACTGGTCCTGGTCCGCATGAGGCATGGCGGTGAGCCACACCAGAACGTACTGGGTCTTCACCGATTTGGTGACCTTCACCGTCGCACTGGTGCCGCTCGTCGTGACGGTGCCGATCTTTTCCATCGAGTCCAGCGACGAGGGCGTCAGGGAGTCCGACGCATAGAGCGAGACGGTCGTGTGGTCGCCGGGATACAGAAGCCCTATCGAAGCGGCCGACACCGACTGGGACGAGCCGAGGTCGTAGACGATGCCGACGCCGGGCTTGAAGGCTGGGTTCATCTCCGGACCGTCGACGAAGCTCTTGGTGCGCCAGTACGACGAGCTGTCGCCGTCGTACGTCTTCGTCACGTCCTCCGGCGCCTGGGCGCCGCCCTTCGCGACGAACTCCTGGGCGTTCTGGATCTTGATCGGCCGGACCGGCTTGGTGTTGTCGCCGTTCTTGTCGTTGTCGTCCGTCGTCTGTGTCTGGCTGCCGTCCTCGGGCTTGTTGCCCTGGTCCATGAGCGCATCAGCCAGCTGCCAGCTGCCGAGGCCCAGGGCCGCGATCAGAAGGGCCGACACAGCCCACTTCAGGGCCTTTCCGGTGCGGCTCTGCAGCGGGGGAGGCGGAGTCGGTACCGGCTGGGTGGCGCCCGGATGCGAACCCTGCCGGCGGCCGTACGTGCCCTGCTGGTACGTCGTGCGCTGATAGTCGGGCGGGGCCGTGAACGCGGGCTCCGGCGGGCGGATGCGGGGCATCTCACCGATCGCCTTCACCAGCTCCTCCGGCGTCGTGCACGCGGACTCGTGACGAGACGCGGTGGCACCGTCGTTGGCCAGCGCGCGCATGGCGAGCTCGGACAGACCACGGTGGACACCGGCACGCACCTGGTCGGGAGCGATCAGCCCGATGTCCTTGGGCAGGCCGGACAGACCGTAGGCATCGCTCTCGTACGGCCAGCGCTGGGTGAGCGCGGCGTACAGCAGGGCGCCGATGGCCTCCGTGTCGGTGCGCTGCGGGGTGTCGGAGCTGATGCCGCGCAGGGCAGCGTTCACGGCGAGGCCGCGGATACGCCACTGACCGGTCGATGCCCGCAGCACGGCGTTCGGGTTGAGGCGCAGATGTGCCAGACCCTCGCGGTGGGCGGCCGCCATCGCGGCGGACACCTGGGTGACCATCTGGTAGATGTCGTACGCCTCCAGCGGGCCGGAAGCGAGCAGCGTGGTCAGTTCGGTGGCGTCGGGAAGCCATTCGTGAACGACGTAGACGACGTCGTTCTCCTCGACGGCGTCGAGGACCTGGACGAACCGGGGATCCCCGAGCAGCGCGGAGGAGCGGGCGGCGGCCAGCACGGATCGGGCCCGAGTGTGGTCCGCGGGCAGGATGTGGACGCCGACGGCGCGACGGAGCTTCTCGTCGACCGCACGCCAGCTGCTGAAACCGTCCAGACGGGTGACGCACTCCTCGAGGCGGTACCGTCTGGCGAGTTTGTGACCGCTGTGCAGCTCGGGCGGTGAGGCCTTTCCGGGACCCTCGGTCCCGCCACTCCCCTGTGCCTCGTCGATGTCCGTGTCCCGCTCCCGATTCTTGGCCACCCCGTCGGCCGTGGACTGGTCCGCCTGAGCGGTCAGCGGCTCATCGCCGCTGTTGTCTGCCACGTCGACGGCAGCCGTGCTCCGTTCCGCCACCGTCGTTCCTGCCTCCCCATTCCTTGCGCGCCGTCCGACTCAGTGCGCGCCGTCCGACGCCGACACCAATTGTGCCCACAGTCCGCCGCTATGCACGACACACGGTGGCGAACGATGGTTGTGCGCATACCCAGGGTTCAGCGACCCAGGCGCCCGCGAACCATGCCGACCAGTGAGTTCAGCTCCTCGATGCGCATCCTGCGGGCGGCGACGAAGAAGATCCCGAGCAGAACCGCTCCGCCGGCCAGCAGGGCGGCGAAGGAACCGACGACGCCCTGGCCGAGGGTCTGGGCGATCCCGTAGCAGGCCGCGCCGCTCAGCAGGGCCGCGGGCACCGAGGCGATGCAGAGTCTGGCGTACGTCCGCATCACGCGGGTGCCGTCGAGGTCGCCGCCCAGCTTCTTGCGCAGTCGGCTCCAGGCGATGCCGACGCCGATCGCGTAGGCCAGGCCGTAGGAGGCGGCCATGCCGACGACGGCCCAGCGGGCCGGGATGACGAAGTAGCAGGCCGCAGAGGCGATGGCGTTGACCGCCGCGACGATCACTGTGTTGTAGAAGGGGGTCCGGGTGTCCTCGTAGGCGTAGAAGGCGCGCAGGACCACGTACTGCACGGAGTACGGGATGAGGCCGAGGCCGAAGGCCATCAGCATGAAGCCCATGTTGGTGGCCTCGCTGGTGCCCGAGGAGCCGAACATCAGCGTGCACATCGGGATGCCCAGGGCGAGGAATCCGAAGGCGATGGGGACGATGGCGACGGCGGTCGTCCGCAGGCCCTGGGAGATGTCGTCCCGGACGGCACCGCTGTCGCCCTCGGCGGCGGAGCGCGAGAGCCGTGGCAGCAGGGCGGCCATCAGGGAGACGGTGATGATGGCCTGCGGCAGGCCCCAGATCAGCTGGGCGTTGGCGTAGGCGGCGAAACCGGTTCCGTCGACATCGGAGTCGACACCGGCGGCGGTGGACAGCTGGGTGACCACGAGTGCGCCCGCCTGGTTGGCCAGGACGAACAGGATCGTCCACTTCGCGAGCATCGCCGCCTTGCCGAGACCGTGGCCCTTCCAGTCGAAGCGCGGCCGCAGCCGGAAGCCCGTCTCGCGCAGGTACGGAATCATCGCCAGGGCCTGGACGACCAGGCCGAGCAGGACACCGATGCCGAGGAGCCGCTGGCCCTCCGGCGGGATGTTCGTGACGGACATGCCGGAGTGCTCCGCGGTGCCGTACACCCAGAGGAACATTCCCAGCGTCACGATGATGACGATGTTGTTCAGAACCGGCGTCCACATCATCGCGCCGAACTTGCCGCGGGCGTTGAGGATCTGTCCCATCACCACGTGAACGCCCATGAAAAAGATCGAGGGCAGGAAGTAGCGGGTGAAGGTGACGGCCACCTCGTTGGCGGCGGGATCGTTGGCGACCGGGGTCGACAAGGCCCTGACCAGGAGCGGCGCCCCGAACATTGCCAGAGCGGTGAGTGCGGCGAGTGCCACCATCACCAGGGTCAGCAGCCGGTTCGCGTAGGCCTCGCCACCGTCCTCGTCGTCCTTCATCGCCCGCACGAGCTGCGGCACGAAGACGGAGTTGAGGCCGCCGCCTACGGTCAGGATGTAGATCATCGTCGGCAACTGGTAGGCGACCTGGAAGGAGTCGCCGAGCAGGCCGAGGCCCAGTGCCGAAACGATCATCATGGACCGGACGAACCCGGTGAGGCGGGACACCATCGTGCCCGCCGCCATCACGGCGCTCGACTTCAGCAGGCCGCCGGCCCGCCCGCCCTTCTTGGCGGTCGGCGCCGGGGCGGGAGCGGGCGCCGGCGCGGTGGCCTCGGCCGCGGGAGGTGCCGCAGGGCCCGGGTAGGGGCCCCCAGCAGGCGCCGGGGAAGGCCCCGGGACCGTCGGCGGCTGGTACTGAGGGTTGCCGCCCTGCTGCTGGTCCCGGAAGAGGTGCGCGAAGGCGTCGTGCTCCGGTTGGTTCTCGGTGGAGTGGGTGACGAGGTCGTCGACGCCGACGTACTGGGTCGTACGGGGGTCGTCGCCGTACGGCAGGTACTGGGTCGGGCCCTCCGGCTCGGGCGCCGGGGTCTGCGCCCACACCTGAGGGTCGGGGGCGTACGGGGACTGGGGCGGCTGGGCGTACAGCTGCTGCTGCGGCGGGTACGTGCCCGGCGGGGGCGGCGGGTGCGCGGCACGGTCGTACAGGGCCTCTGCGACCGGGTCCTGGGACGACAGGTCCTGGGCCCGGTAGGGGTCCTGGTCGTAGGCGTCCTGGAGGTACATGTCCGCGGGGTGCTGCGGCGGTACCTGGCCGTCCTCGGGCGGCGGGCCCTCGGGGTGGCCCGGGGGGCCCGCGGCCTGGCCGCGGTCACCGTCGTACGGCGCGTTCATGGTTACCCCACCTCATCGTCCCGGGCCCACCGGCCACGACATCGCTCAACGGTCCACTCTCTCACCCGTGCCGGACGGGTCGGCGCTTTCCGCTGCGGTGTCCGGTGTCGGGTCACTCGGCTGCTCCGGGGCCTCTTCCCGGGCTCCCGTGCGGGACTCGTCCTTGAGAAGGTCCTCGGGCGTGAGACGGTCCTCGGGGTCTTCCGGGTTCTCCGGATCGCCGTCCGCCTCGCCCGTCTCCTCGGCCCCGTCCTCCTCGGCCGCACGGGCGGCCGCACGCTTGCGCTGCGTGTACATACGGAACCCGGCGAGGACGAGCAGGAGGAAACCTCCGCCGATGACCAGCATCACGGTGGCCGTGAACTCGGTGACCTTCACGTCGAAGGTGACCGGGGCGCCGTACTTCTGGCCGTCCTCCGTGTACAGCTGGGCCACGACCGTGGCCTGGCCGTTGGCCTGAGCCGACGTGGTGAACTTCACCGTCTGGCTGTGCCCGCCGGACACCGCGACGCGCTGTTCGTAGAAGCGCTCCCCGCCGATCTCGAGCCGCCTCGGGCTGCTGGAGGTGAGTCGCAGCACCAGGTGCTCGACGCCCTGCACCAGGTTGTTCTGCACCGTCACCGGGATCGTGGCGCTGCGTCCGGACAGCTTGGTCTCGGACTTGTCGATCAGCGTGACCTGGCCGGCCAGGGAGTCGACGTACGCTTCCACGCCGTTGCGATAGTCCGCGACCTCTGCGGGGCGGCCACGCCACGACGTGGACATCTCCCGGTTCATGGCCCGCCCGAAGGGGGTCACCACCCGGTCCTGGTTGGTGAGGATCACCTTGAACTTGTCGAGCTTGTCCTGCGTGGTCGCGATCTGCCTGAAGGCGGATCGCGGCAGCTCCTGGTCGCGCAGCGAGGCGGGGTACTTGGACACCGGCGGCACCTGCGTGGTGGCGGCGGAGTCGGGCTTGGCCGTGGCAGCGGCGGTGAGGTCCTGGGACTGGGACCACGTGCCGTCCTGGAGTGCCGTCACCGCCTCGGCCATGGCGCGGGCCTGGCTCGCGGTCGGCATCCGCTGCGGGGCGACGACGATGCTGCGCTGATTGCCCGTCTGGAGGTTGAGGGCCAGGCTCTGCGCCAGGAACCTCTGCACGGCGAGCGTCGAGCTCGACGCCCTTGTCAGGTTTCCCTGGAAAAGCGTCGACATCCGTGCGTCCGTGACGACCGCCGTCGTGCCGCCGCCGATGGGGCGGGCGGCGGAGGGCGTGTAGGGCAGGCCGCCCCGCTCCTCCAGGCTGTCGCTGCGGGCGATCACCTTGTCCGCGCCGGCGGAGGTGGCCACCTTGACGATGGACGGGTCGACCGCGCCGTTCACGGGCCAGGCGAAGTCGGTGGTCGGTTCCACGTGGAGGATCGAGTCGACCGTGACGACGGCGGCCTCGGTGGCCTCCTTGAGGTGGCTGAGCGAGCCGGTGACGTTCGTGCCGTTGTGGGCCAGGGAAGCCAGGTCGGGGTCGCCGAAGGGCAGCGCGACTACCTCCTTGTCCTGCACGGCCTCCTGCAGATCGGCCAGCCACTGCTTGGCGAGTCCTTGGTGGGTTCCCGCCGTCGTCGCGTCACCCTCGCCCTGGACGCGGTAGCTCTCCGTCATCGCGTCGACGGAGGCCAGCAGGTCGGGGTCGATCACCCAGGTGACGTCGAGGTCCTTGCCCAGCGACACGAGCTGCTCGAGGCGGCCGCCGGGAGCGATCTCCTTGGCGAGATCGTCGTCACGGAAGACCGGCGTCTGCGATTCGTCCGACCCGGTCTGCGCCGTCATGTGTGCGGTGGAGATGAGGGGCCACATCACCGTCGTACGGGTCTTCGGGTCGGCCTCGTCGGGCTGCCACGGCAGGAAGGTCCGCTGGATGCCGAGCACCTGGTCCCACGGCCGCGCGGACGTCTCGCCGGACAGGGAGACGGCGAACTCGTAGACGCCGTCCTCCCCGAGATCCAGCTTGTCGACCGGCACGGAGATGCTGAAGCGCTGGGAGACGCCAGGGGTGAGCTTGGAGAACTCCTTGACGTACTTCCCGCCCACCGGGATTCCGTCGACGCCCTGCTGGTAGTTGCTGCGCCCGGCGACCCTGTCGATGGCAGAGCGGGTGTTGAGCGCGCCCCCGAGGCGCAGGTCCACCTGCGCGTCGGTGACGGCCTGCTTGCCCGTGTTGGTCACCGTGCCGGACACGGTCAGCGTGTCGCCGTCACTGGGGGCTGAGGGAGTGAGCGAATCCACAGCGACAGCCACCGTGCCCGAGCCGGAAGCGGCCTTCACGGAGTCCTGCACCGCAGCCTGTGTGGGGGCGGCGGTGGGCAGCTGAAGCAGCCCGGCCAGCAGAGGCGCCCCGGCAAGCAGTGCTCCGGTGCGCCGCATCCACCGGCGGGCAGGTGAGGGAGTCATCCCCTGGAAGTCTGCCGCCTCGGCCACGCGCTCGTCCGTCCCTCGTCGTCGTCAGTGGTCGTCGGAATGTGCGTCCACGCATGGTAACGATGCGCGCTGAGGGGAAGTGCCGCGGTCTCCTCCACAAGATCGGTTCACACCGTCGGCCTGTCCCGTATGTGCCCGTATAAAGAGGAGCGTTTCGTAGGTCGCAAGGGCAGATCTTGTGCGCGTATCGGCGGAGCTGTCTGAGGCCCCCGGGATGCACGTTTAATAGGGGCGCCCATGGTCGGCCGAGCCACGTACCCTCTTCTGTTGTGCCGAACGCCAACGAAGAAGAGCCCAGCGCCCTGAGCCAGGCGCAGCACCGCGCGGTAACTGAACTATTGCGGGTTGCCCCTGTCGCCGACGATCTTGCCCGCCGTTTCCAGGAGGCCGGGTTCTCACTCGCCCTGGTCGGCGGATCGGTCCGGGACGCGCTGCTCGGCCGGCTCGGCAACGACCTGGACTTCACGACCGACGCCCGTCCCGAGGACGTGTTGAAGATCGTGCGGCCGTGGGCGGACGCCGTGTGGGAGGTCGGTATCGCTTTCGGCACGGTCGGGGCACAGAAGGACGGCTACCAGATCGAGGTGACCACCTACCGATCGGAGGCCTACGACCGGACCTCGCGCAAGCCGGAGGTGTCGTACGGCGACTCGATCGAGGAAGATCTCGTCCGGCGTGACTTCACGGTGAACGCCATGGCCGTCGCACTTCCGGAGAAGGAGTTCGTCGATCCGCATGGTGGACTGGAGGACCTCGCGGAGCGGGTACTGCGCACGCCGGGCACTCCCGAGGCGTCCTTCTCGGACGACCCGCTGCGCATGATGCGGGCGGCGCGTTTCGCGGCGCAGCTCGACTTCGAGGTCGCTCCCGAGGTCGTCACGGCCATGCAGGAGATGTCCGGGCGGATCGAGATCGTCTCGGCGGAGCGGGTGCGGGACGAGCTGAACAAGCTGATCCTGTCCGCCCACCCGCGCAAGGGGCTGAGGCTCCTGGTGGACACCGGGCTTTCCAACCATGTGCTGCCCGAGCTGCCGGCCCTGCGGCTGGAGAGCGACGAGCACCACCGTCACAAGGACGTGTACGAGCACACCCTGATCGTCCTGGAGCAGGCGATGGCGCTGGAGGAGAACGGTCCCGACCTGACCCTCCGCCTGGCCGCCCTGCTGCACGACATCGGCAAGCCCCGCACACGTCGCTTCGAGAAGGACGGCCGGGTCTCGTTCCACCACCACGAGGTGGTCGGCGCGAAGATGACGAAGAAGCGCATGACTGCGTTGAAGTACTCCAACGAGCTTGTGAAGGACGTTTCACGTCTGGTCGAACTCCACCTGCGCTTCCACGGCTACGGCACCGGCGAGTGGACGGACTCCGCCGTCCGCCGCTATGTCCGTGACGCCGGTCCTCTCCTGGACCGCCTCCACAAGCTGACCCGCTCGGACTGCACCACGCGGAACAAGCGCAAGGCGGCTGCACTGTCCCGCGCCTACGACGGCCTGGAGGAGCGGATCGCTCAACTCCAGGAGCAGGAGGAACTGGACGCCATCCGCCCCGACCTCGACGGCAACCAGATCATGGAGATCCTTGGCGTCGGTCCAGGTCCTGTCATCGGCCGCGCGTACAAGCAGATGCTGGAACTGCGGCTGGAGCACGGGCCGATGGGGCACGACGATGCCGTGGCTGCACTCAAGGAGTGGTGGGCCGAGCAGGGCTGAGGCTGTGAAGCCGGGTCATGTTTCACGTGAAACATGACCCGGCTTCAAGGAGCGGCCAGACTTAGGGGCGATGTTTCACGTGAAACACCGCCCCCAAGTACGTGGAGGAGGTCAGATCAGACGTCCGACAGGCACAGCAGGAAGTTGTCGCCGTCGCCGGTCTGCGCGTAGAAGCTGGTGGCGCCGCTGACCTTGCGGCACTCCGTCTCGGCGGTGAGCGAGGTGTAGGTACCGTCGATCTTCTTGAGCACCTTGGCCTCGGCTTCGGATGACGTGCAGTCCACGACCTCCATGCGGTCGTTGGAGGACGACGAGGAGGAGGCTGACTTCAGGCAGTCGCCCACCGCGGCGTTCTCGGCGTCGTCCAGGCTGATTATGTAGCCGACGACGAGCATGATGCCGACGATGACGACGGCAGCGATGTTTTTGATCGCCTTGAAGCTGAACCGGCGGCCGGACTGCTGCGGCGGAACCGGCGCATACGGCGCCGCCCCCTGCGGGGGGAACCCCGGCTGCCCAGGCTGCTGCGGGTAGCCGCCCTGGGGCGGATACGGGGCCTGGCCCTGAGGCTGGCCGGAGGGCTGCTGCCCTTGGGCGTACGGGTTCTGGCCCTGGGCGAACGGGTTGCCTGTGGGCGGCGGAGTTGTCACTTGGGTCCCCCTGGAACATGGGTGCGTGGCGCGAACAATGCGCGTTGTAAGACGCACGTAAGTTACCGGCCAGCACTGACAGTCCCGTAGCCGCGGGGGACTCTGTGTCATTGATGTGACACAGAGCGGTGTTCAAAGCGGGCCATAGCCACCGCAACTGCCGCGTAGACAACGGCGACTGCGACCACGAGAGGTGCCGAGCGGCCGTCCGGCGGCAGTACCAGGGCGGCCACTCCGGCCGCACCGACGAACGCGACGTTGAACAGCACGTCGTAAACGGAGAAGATCCGGCCACGGAAGCCGTCTTCGACCGAGGCCTGCACGATCGTGTCCGTCGCGATCTTCGCCCCCTGCGTCGTCAGGCCGAGGACGAAGGCCGCGACCAGCATGGGAGTTGGCGCGAAGGGCAGGCCGAGCGTGGGCACCAGGAGTCCGGCGGCCCCAGCGCACACGGCGATCCAGCGGCCGGGACCCAATCTCCCCGCGGCCCAGGGTGTTGCCAAGGCCGCCGCGAAGAAGCCGGCGCCGGAGATCCCCAACGCCAGCCCCAGCAGGGCGAGTCCGTCATCCGCGTTGGACGAGAAGGCATACCGGCACAGCATCAGCAGCATGACCAGCAGGGCGCCGTAGCAGAAGCGCATCAGGGTCATCGTGAGCAGAGCCCAGACCGCCTCCCTGCGTGGCGGCGTGGCGAGATGTCGGACTCCTGCGGCCAGGTCGCGCGTGGTGCCGGCCAGGGCTGTCGTTATGCGTGGCTGCACCAACTCGCGATCGGGGCCGAGCAGTTCCCGTGACATGCGCAGGGCCGTCAATCCCGCGCACAGGTACAGGGCGGCGCCCAGGAGCACCACGGCTGCGTCGGAGTCCCAGGCCACCAGACGTACGACGAAGGCCAGACCGGCACCCGCGGTCGCGGCGAGGGTTCCGGCGGTCGGGGAAAGGGAGTTGGCGATCACGAGGCGCTCTTCGTCGACCACGCGTGGCAGGGCGGCGGACAGGCCGGACAGGACGAAGCGGTTGACGGCGGTGACGCACAGGGCTGAGACGTAGAAGAGCCAGTCCGGGACGTCGGTGACGATCAGCAGGGCCGTTGCCGAGGCCAGCCCGGTGCGCAGCAGGCTGCCGTACAGAAGGACCTGGCGGCGGCGCCAGCGGTCCAGGAGGACGCCGGAGAAAGGGCCCACCAGGGAGTACGGCAGGAGCAGGACGGCCATCGCGGAGGCGATCGCTGTGGCCGACGTCTGTTTCTCCGGGGAGAAGACGACGTACGTGGCGAGCGCGGTCTGAAAGACGCCGTCGGCGCCCTGCGAGAGCAGGCGTACGACAAGCAGGCGGCGGAAGTTCCCGAAGCGCAGCAGGACCCGCAGGTCGCGTACGACGGACATGGGGCACAGCCTCACATACGGGGAGGGTCCCCGGGCGGTACAACCCGGGGACCCTCGGCAGCTCTGGCAGGAGCGTCCAAACTGCGGCGCCGCGGTGCTTAGCGCTCGACCTCGCCCTTGATGAACTTCTCGACGTTCTCGCGGGCCACGTCGTCGAAGTACTGCACCGGCGGGGACTTCATGAAGTAGCTCGACGCCGAGAGGATCGGGCCGCCGATGCCGCGGTCCTTGGCGATCTTCGCGGCGCGCAGGGCGTCGATGATGACGCCGGCGGAGTTCGGGGAGTCCCAGACCTCGAGCTTGTACTCCAGGTTCAGCGGGACGTCACCGAAGGCGCGGCCCTCGAGGCGGACGTAGGCCCACTTGCGGTCGTCGAGCCACGCCACGTAGTCCGACGGGCCGATGTGGACGTTCTTCTCGCCGAGCTCACGGTCGGGGATCTGCGAGGTGACGGCCTGCGTCTTGGAGATCTTCTTGGACTCCAGGCGCTCGCGCTCGAGCATGTTCTTGAAGTCCATGTTGCCGCCGACGTTCAGCTGCATCGTGCGGTCCAGCACGACGCCGCGGTCCTCGAACAGCTTTGCCATGACGCGGTGCGTGATGGTGGCACCGACCTGGGACTTGATGTCGTCGCCGACGATCGGGACGCCCGCCTCGGTGAACTTGTCCGCCCACTCCTTCGTACCGGCGATGAAGACCGGCAGGGCGTTGACGAAGGCGACCTTGGCGTCGATGGCGCACTGGGCGTAGAACTTCGCCGCGTCCTCGGAGCCCACGGGCAGGTAGCAGACGAGGACGTCGACCTGCTTGTCCTTGAGGATCTGGACGACGTCGACCGGGGCGTCGGCGGACTCCTCGATGGTCTCGCGGTAGTACTTGCCGAGACCGTCGAGAGTGTGGCCGCGCTGAACGGTCACGCCGGTGCGCGGCACGTCGCAGATCTTGATGGTGTTGTTCTCACTGGCGCCGATGGCGTCCGCGAGGTCGAGGCCGACCTTCTTCGCGTCGACATCGAAGGCGGCGACGAACTCGACATCACGGACGTGGTAGTCGCCGAACTGCACGTGCATCAGGCCGGGGACCTTGGACGCCGGGTCGGCGTCCTTGTAGTACTCGACTCCCTGAACCAGCGACGCGGCGCAGTTGCCCACGCCGACGACGGCTACGCGAACCGAACCCATTCCGGTTGCTCCCTGTGTGTACGAGTGAGGCCCTGACTGAGCTCTCACGTGGCGGTGTCGCCGGGCGAATCCGTCCTGGGGGTGTCCCCGGGACGGGGCAGATCGCCCGGCTCTCCATTTGTGGTGTCCTGCTGAGCGGACCCCCCGGCAGCGGAACCCTTCAGGTCCCGCCCGGCCCGCTCGCTCTCGATGAGCTCGTTCAGCCAGCGCACTTCGCGCTCCACGGACTCCATCCCGTGGCGCTGGAGCTCAAGCGTGTAGTCGTCGAGGCGCTCCCGCGTGCGGGACAGGGAGGCGTGCATCTTCTCCAGACGCTCCTCCAGCCGACTGCGCCGGCCCTCCAGCACGCGCATGCGCACGTCCTGCGGTGTACGTCCGAAGAAGGCAAATCGGGCAGCGAAGTGCTCGTCCTCGTACGCGTCGGGGCCGGTCTGCGAGAGCAGTTCCTCGAAGTGCTCCTTACCTTCCGCCGTCAACCGGTAGACGATTTTTGCGCGACGCCCCGCGAGTGGTGCGGCAAGGGCGTCCTCGGCGGTGTGCCCAGGTTCCTCGATCAACCAGCCGTTGGCGACCAGCGTCTTGAGGCAGGGGTAGAGCGTGCCGTAGCTGAACGCGCGGAACACGCCCAGTGACGTATTGAGTCGTTTGCGCAGCTCGTAGCCGTGCATGGGGGACTCGCGGAGCAGTCCGAGGACGGCGAACTCGAGGATCCCGGACCGTCGGCTCATCCCCTCGCCTCCTCGTCATATCTCGCGCTGATGTATCGACTCGATACATCTAGACGATAGAACGGCCTTCCGGGCGGGACAAGTGGGGGAACGGTGAACGGGATCACATCAACGATTCATGTGGAGCGAGTTGCCTGATTTGGGGTGAAGTTCGGGGCTAGGCAGGCTTTGACGGTGCGTAGTCTGTGCGCCATGCACAGCACCGGGAACCGCGTGACACCTGAGGGCGTCGTTGTCCTTGGTGCAGTACGGGTGAATGCAGAACCGACCACATCCGTACTTCGGGGGGACCGGAAATCAGCCGCCGTTGTCAGGCGCGCAGGGGTGCGCCTGCCCGAGGAGTAGTCGTTCGATGAGCGAGCACCGTCGCAAACCGCCGCAGCCGCAGGAAGGCGGACGTGCCGCGGCCCGACGCGGCCAGTCCGGCTCGTCCTCCGGCCGCCGAGCGGCACCGCGAGGCGCCACCGGATCTCCTTCCGACTCGTACGGGTCGGGTTTCAGCGGTTCGGAAGGCGAGGAACGTCCGTACGGCGGGCGTGCCGAGGCACGCCGCGCGGCCCAGAGAAGCGGCGGTGGCCGCCGCAGAGCGGCCGAGCCGGCCCGGGCAGGCCGCCGCGCCGCTCCCGGCGGCGCCACCGGTCCCGGTCGGGGCCGAGGGCGTGCCGCTCCCCCAGGAAAGAAGCGGTTCGTCGACTATCCCCGGGCGGGCAAGTACGGCGTCGCGCGCTGGGTTCCGTCATGGAAGCTCGTGGCGGGCCTCTTCGTCGGCTTCCTCGGCAGCCTGGTGGCGGTGGCCGGCATCGGTTACGCCATGGTGGGCGTCCCCAAGGTCGACGAGACCGCCACGGCGCAGAACAACGTCTACTACTGGGCCGACGGCAGCGAGATGGTCTCCACCGGTGGCGAGACCAACCGGCAGATCATCAACCTGTCGCAGATTCCCAAGGCGATGCAGAACGCCGTGATCTCGCAGGAGAACAAGACCTTCTACACCGACAGCGGCATCGACCCGAAGGGCATCGCCCGCGCCGTGTTCAACATGGCCACCGGTGGCGAGACCCAGGGCGGTTCCACCATCACCCAGCAGTACGTGAAGAACGCGAGGCTGGGTGACCAGTCTCAGACGCTCTCGCGGAAGTTCAAGGAGATCTTCATCTCGGTCAAGGTGGGCACCACGGTGTCGAAGGACGACATCATGGCCGGCTACCTGAACTCCGCCTACTACGGGCGCAACGCCTACGGGATCCAGGCCGCCGCCCGCGCGTACTTCAACAAGGACGCCATCAAGCTGAACGAGGGCGAGTGCGCCTTCCTGGCGGCCATGCTCAAGGGCGCCACGTACTACGACCCCGCGGGTTCGCAGGCCATCGACTCGGCGGCGGATGCCCAGTCCAATCAGAGGCGCGCCCTGGTCCAGATGCAGGACACCCTCGACAAGATGGTCCAGTACGGGCACCTGAGCCCTGAGGTGCGCGCCAAGTACACCAAGCTGCCCGACTGGAAGAACCCGCGCTTCAACTCCGCGCTGAGCGGCCAGATCGGCTACCTCGTGGATCTCGCCAACGGCTACCTGGTCAACAACAGCAAGACGACCAACATCACCGAGCAGAAGCTGCGAGAGGGCGGCCTCTCGATCCAGACGACCTTCGACAAGAAGAAGGTCAAGGAACTCGAGAACGCGGTGAAGAAGGTCCAGAAGGCGAACATCAAGCCCGAGGAGCGTCCGAAGACGGACACCCACGTCCAGTTCGGCGGGGCTTCGGTGGATCCGGCGACCGGTGCCATCAAGGCCATCTACGGCGGTGCGGACGCGACCAAGCACTTCACCAACAACGCGGACGTCACCGGCGCCCAGGTCGGTTCGACGTTCAAGCCGTTCGTGCTCGCGGCCGCGATGAAGTGGGGCGTACGGAACCCGGACCTCGAAGGGGAACAGGCTCAGGACGAGCGCACCCAGGTGTCGCCGAAGAGCCTGTACAGCGGCAAGAACAAGCTCAAGATCAGGGACTACAAGGGCGACATCTGGCGGAACGAGAAGGGTGAGGAGTGGAACCAGGTCAACGACGGCGATGAGTCGTACGGCACTCCTCCCGCCTACCGGATCGACCTCCGGGAGGCGATGAGGAACTCGGTGAACTCCGCCTTCGTGCAGCTCGGCATGGACATCGGGCTGGACAAGGTGAAGGAGGCGGCCGAGGACGCCGGAATCCTGGAGAGCAGCCTGACCGGTACGGACTACCCGTCCTTCTCCATCGGTACCTCTCAGCCCAGCGCGATCCGCATGGCGGGCGCCTACGCCACCTTTGCGTCCAGCGGAAAGCAGCGTGCTCCCTTCTCCGTCAAGAAGGTGACGGACAAGGACGGCGAGGTCTTCTCCCACAAGACCGTGACCAAGGAGGCCTTCACTCCGGAGGTCGCCGACAACGTCACGGACGTCCTGAAGACGGTGGTCGACAAGGGCACGGGCACCAGCGCGCAGCTCAGCGACCGTCAGGTGGCCGGCAAGACGGGTACCACGGACGGCAACCGGTCGGCCTGGTTCGTGGGCTACACCCCGCAGCTGTCGACGTCGATCGCGATGTTCAGGCTGGACGACAACGAGAAGAACCAGAACCGCGAGTTCCTGAAGATGTTCGGAACGGGTGGTCAGGAGAAGATCCACGGTGCTTCGTTCCCGGCCGAGATCTGGCACGACTACATGGAGCAGGCGCTGAAGGGCACCACCCCGACACCGTTCCCGGTGCCGACGCCCATCGGTGAGGTCGTCAACGACATCCCCACGCCGACGCCCAGTCCTACGCCCAGCGAGACCGAGGAAGCCAGCCCGACTCCGAGCCCCACGCCCAGTGAGTCGCTGATCTCGCCGACGCCTACGCCGACCGAGAGCTGCTTCGGCTTCCAGTGCAACGACGTCGGAGGCTCGGACAACGGCGGCACGGACGGCGGCGTGACCTCCACGCCGACGCCCACGGAAACCGAGACGGACGGCAACAGCAACGGCAATGGCAACGGCAACGGAGGCATCTTCGGCGGACCGTCAGGCTGACGGGCTCGTATGACGCCAGAAGGCCGGTGGCCGGCATCCACGCAGAGGGTGCCGGCCACCGGCCTTCGCCATGAACGGGGCCGCGGGCGGGTGGCCTGGGGCGAGGGCCTGTTTCACGTGAAACGTCGGTTTCACGTGAAACACTCAGCCATCTCATCCCTGTCGCCCTCGCACCGTTCTCAGACACGTACGGCAGGATGTGCCCCATGCCCAGTGCAGAGACGACGCCCACAAGCGCGCACGAGCCGGACCTGGTGCGGCCGACCAGAGAGGACGAGGTCGCCGCCAACGGGAGTGAGCTGATCGGCGGCCCCATCGGACGGCGGGCCCTGCTCGGTACGTCCTGGTGGACTCCCGTGCGGATCATCGTGCTCGTGGCGATCGGCATGTTCGCCCTGGGGCTGGTCCAGAAGGCGCCTTGCTACAACGGCGCCTGGTTCTTCGGCGCCAGCTCGCAGTACACGCATGCCTGCTACTCGGACATCCCGCACCTGTTCCAGGGGCGCGGTTTCGCCGACGGGCTGGTGCCGTACTTCGACAAGCTTCCCGGTGACATGGAGTACCTCGAATACCCGGTGCTGACCGGTGTGTTCATGGAAGTCGCCTCCTGGCTCACGACGGGCAGCGGCAGCATCCAGGACCAGGAGCAGTGGTACTGGATGGTCAACGCCGGGATGCTGATGGTCTGCGCGGCCGTCATCGCCGTCTGCGTGACCCGCACGCACGCCAGGCGTCCCTGGGACGGCCTGCTGGTCGCCCTGGCGCCTGCCGTCGCACTGACCGCGACCATCAACTGGGACCTGCTGGCCGTCGCTCTGACGGCCGCGGCGATGCTGATGTGGTCACGTGGCCGTGCGCTCGCCTTCGGCGTCCTGCTGGGGCTCGCCACGGCCGCGAAGCTCTATCCCGTCTTCCTGCTCGGCCCGCTGTTCGTCCTGTGCTGGCGCGCGGGCAAGTGGCGGGACTTCGGGAAGGCGCTGGGCGGCACGGCGGTGGCCTGGCTGGTCGTGAACCTTCCGGTGATGCTCCTCGCCTGGGACGGCTGGTCGCAGTTCTACCGGTTCAGCCAGGAACGAGGCGTGGACTTCGGCTCCTTCTGGCTGATCCTGGCCCAGAACTCCAGCGACCCGCTGAGCACCGAGACCGTCAACACGCTCGCCACGCTGCTGATGCTGCTGTGCTGTGCCGGCGTCGCCGCACTCACGCTGACCGCACCGCGCCGTCCGCGCTTCGCCCAGCTGGCCTTCCTGATCGTCGCGGCGTTCATCCTCACCAACAAGGTCTACTCGCCGCAGTACGTCCTGTGGCTGGTGCCGCTGGCGGTGCTGGCCCGGCCGAGGTGGCGGGACTTCCTCATCTGGCAGGCCTGCGAGGTGGCGTACTTCCTCGGGATCTGGCTGTACCTCGCGTACACGACCAGCGGGGACGCCCACAAGGGACTGCCGCCCGACGGCTACCACTGGGCCATCGGCGTGCACCTGCTGGGAACGCTGTACATGTGCGCCGTGATCGTGCGGGACATCCTCATGCCGGAGCGGGACCCGGTGCGCCGGGCAGGCGACGACGACCCGTCGGGAGGCGTCCTCGACGGGGCGGAGGACGTGTTCGTGCTCGGCCAGGCAGCCCATCCCCCGCGGCACGCGGCCCACTTCGAGGGGCCCCAGGTGGAGTGGGGCAACCGGGGGGCAACCGGCGGTTCGCTCTGAGCGAACGCGACGTAGGAAGCGCGCGAGAGGCCGAACAGCGAAAGGCCGTACGCGGGATCTCCCGTGTACGGCCTTTCGCTGTTACGGCGTTGCCGGGCGGGTGCCCGTGCGGCAGCTCAGCGGTCCACGATCCGGTCGAACTGCGTGGTGGTGTGCCGGAGATGGGCAACCAGCTCGTCCCCGACCTTCGGCTCGGGCGCGTCCGAGGGAACGAACAGGATCGACACCTGCATGTGCGGCGGCTCCGCGAACCAGCGCTGCTTGCCGCCCCACACGAAGGGAGCGAGGTTCCGGTTGACCGTGGCGAGGCCGGCCCGGGCGACGCCTTTGGCGCGCGGCATGACGCCGTGCAGGGCCTTGGGGGCCTCCAGGCCCACCCCGTGCGAGGTACCGCCCGCAACGACCACCAGGAAGCCGTCCGAGGCCGCCTTCTGCTGCCGGTAGCCGAAGCGGTCGCCCTTGGAGACGCGGGTGACGTCCAGGACCGCGCCGCGGTACTCGGTGGCGTCGTGGTCCCCCAGCCACAGCCGGGTGCCGATGCGGGCGCGGAAGCGGGTCTGCGGGAACTGCTGCTGCAGACGGGCCAGTTCCTCGGCCTTGAGATGGCTGACGAACATCGTGTGCAGCGGCAGCCGGGCCGCGCGCAGCCGGTCCATCCAGCCGATGACCTCCTCGACGGCGTCCGAGCCGTCGGTGCGGTCCAGCGGCAGGTGAATGGCGAAGCCCTCGAGCCGGACGTTCTCTATGGCGGCGTGCAACTGCGGCAGGTCGTGTTCGCTGACGCCGTGCCGCTTCATCGAGGACATCACCTCGATGACGACACGGGCGCCCACGAGGCCGTACACGCCGTCCACCGACGACACCGAGCGGATGACCCGGTCGGGCAGCGGCACCGGCTCCTCGCCGCGCCGGTACGGCGTCAGAACCAGCAGGTCACCGCCGAACCAGTCCTTGATGCGCGCGGCCTCGTACGTCGTGCCGATCGCGAGGACGTCCGAGCCCAGTCGAGTGGCCTCCTCCGCCAGCCGCTCGTGCCCGAACCCGTAGCCGTTGCCCTTGCAGACCGGGACGAGTCCCGGGAACTGCTCCTGCACGTGCTTGTGGTGCGCCCGCCAGCGCGCGGTGTCGACGTAGAGCGTGAGCGCCATGGCCGGACCTGGAACCTTTCTCGTGGCTGCGGTGTATCAGAGGTATGGAAGCTATCGACGGTGCAGCTGTTGACGGTATCGAAGCAGAGAGCGCAAGGTCAGCGACGCGACATGTAGATGTCGAGCGCCTTGTGGAGCAGCTTGTTGAGCGGGAAGTCCCACTCGCCGAGGTACTCGGCGGCCTGGCCGCCGGTGCCCACCTTGAACTGGATCAGGCCGAAGAGGTGGTCGGTCTCGTCCAGGGAGTCGGAGATCCCGCGCAGGTCGTAGACGGTCGCGCCGAGCGCGTAGGCGTCGCGCAGCATCCGCCACTGCATCGCGTTCGAGGGCCGGACCTCGCGACCGATGTTGTCGGAGGCGCCGTAGGAGTACCAGACGTGCCCGCCGACGATCAGCATCGTCGCCGCCGACAGGTTCACTCCGTTGTGACGGGCGAAGTACAGCCGCATACGGTTGGGGTCTTCAGTGTTGAGGGCCGTCCACATGCGCTGGAAGTACGACAGTGGGCGCGGGCGGAAGTGGTCGCGCACGGCCGTGATCTCGTACAGGCGCTGCCACTCCTCGAGGTCGTGGTAACCACCCTGGACGACCTCGACGCCGGCCTTCTCGGCCTTCTTGATGTTGCGTCGCCACAGCTGGTTGAAGTTCTTGTGGACCTCTTCCAGGGAGCGGTTGGCCAGCGGCACCTGGTAGACGTAGCGGGGCTGTACGTCGCCGAAGCCGGCCCCGCCGTCCTCGCCCTGCTGCCAGCCCATGCGGCGGAGCTTGTCGGCGACCTCGAAGGCGCGCGGCTCGATGAAGTCGGCCTCGATGTCACGCAGCCGCTTCACGTCCGGGTTCTGGATGCCCGCCTTGATGGAGGTGGCCTCCCAGCGCCTGATGATCACCGGAGGGCCCATCTTCACGGAGAAGGCGCCCTGGTTCTTCAGATGCGCGAGCATCGGTTCCAGCCAGTCGGTCAGATTCGGCGTGAACCAGTTGATGACCGGGCCCTCGGGCAGATAGGCGAGGTAGCGCTTGATCTTGGGCAGCTGCCGGTAGAGGACGAGGCCCGCGCCGACGAGTTCGCCGGACTTGTCGAACCACCCGAGGCTCTCCGAGCGCCACTCCGCCTTGACGTCTGCCCAGGCCGGGACCTGCATGTGGCTCGCCGACGGCAGGCTCTGGATGTATGCCAGATGCTGCTCGCGACTGATCGTCCTCAGGGTCAGGCTCATTCGGGGCGCTCCTCGGGCTGGTGTGTCCCCATGGGTTCAGGGGCTCCGGCTCTCGCGCCGAAGCCTACTGCGCCTTGCGAGCGCCCTGACTGGGCGTACGGCAGCTTCGCCCCGGCCCTGAGGCCGCCGGGGCGTTCGAGGGTGTTCTATGCCCTGTTGTGCCGGTGTTCGGAGGTCGGTCTCCGTGACCGGCAGGGGGCCGGGGGTCAGAAGCCGCCGAAAAGCCCGCCATGTGCCATGCCGAGGAAGAAGCCGACTCCGGAGGCGCCGAGACCCACGATCAGGCCGAAGCGCTCACGGGTCGTCTCCGAGATCCACTGGCCGTAAGCACCCGTGAGGATGCCCACCAGACCGGTCCAGGAGCTGAGCAGGTGCAAGAAGTGGAACTGGGCCGTGATGAACGACGTGATGCCGAGCACCAGGGTTACCACGAGCAGGGTGTCCTGGATGGGATGGGACTTTCCGTCCGTGGCGAAGAGGCCTCCGACGGTGTTGGGTCGCATTGCCTGTGCCATAGGGCACCTCCTGCGGAAGGCGGCGCATCGTAGCGCCATACACACCCGATGTGTACAGATTGTGGACCAGGGCGGCCGGATTTCAACCGGAAGCGGGTGTGCGGGTACTGTGTACCGTCTGCACCGGTGTCTGCCCGGGCCAGCTCGGGGCGACCGCGAGGTCACCCCGATTGTCAGTGGCGGCCGATACCGTTGCGTACGCATCACAACCCTCCTGCCACGGAACGACCGTGGCCGCTGAGTCCAAAGGAGGTGGGTTCCACATGCGTCACTACGAGGTGATGGTCATCCTCGACCCCGATCTGGAGGAGCGCGCTGTCGCCCCCCTGATCGAGAACTTCCTCTCCGTCGTCCGTGAGGGCAACGGCAAGGTCGAGAAGGTCGACACCTGGGGCCGTCGTCGTCTCTCGTACGAGATCAAGAAGAAGCCCGAGGGCATCTACTCGGTCATCGACCTGCAGGCCGAGCCTGCGGTCGTCAAGGAGCTCGACCGCCAGATGAACCTGAACGAGTCGGTCCTCCGGACCAAGGTCCTCCGCCCCGAGACCCACTGAGCTCTCCCGCTCAGCTGATCTCGGGATCCGAGTAGCAGCAACCAAGCAGCCAGAGCAGCAAACCCGCCGAGAGGTTCCCCCATGGCAGGCGAGACCGTCATCACGGTCGTCGGCAATCTTGTCGATGACCCCGAGCTGCGCTTCACCCCCTCCGGTGCGGCGGTCGCGAAGTTCCGTGTCGCGTCCACTCCCCGCACCTTCGACCGCCAGACGAACGAGTGGAAGGACGGCGAGAGCCTGTTCCTGACCTGCTCGGTCTGGCGTCAGGCGGCGGAGAACGTCGCGGAGTCGCTCCAGCGAGGCATGCGCGTCATCGTGCAGGGCCGGCTGAAGCAGCGGTCCTACGAGGACCGCGAGGGCGTCAAGCGCACGGTCTACGAACTGGACGTCGAGGAAGTCGGCGCCAGCCTGCGCAACGCCACGGCCAAGGTCACCAAGACCTCCGGTGGCGCTCGCGGTGGCCAGGGTGGTTACGGCGGCGGTGGCGGCCAGGGTGGCGGCGGCTGGGGCGGTGGCCCCGGCGGCGGTCAGCAGGGCGGCGGTGCTCCCGCCGACGACCCGTGGGCGACCGGCGCTCCTGCCGGTGGCAACCAGGGCGGCGGCGGTGGCGGCGGCTGGGGTGGAAACTCCGGCGGCGGTCAGCAGGGCGGCGGCTACTCGGACGAGCCCCCCTTCTAGGCCCCCGGGCCGAGGGTGGGTCGCACCCACACTTCTTGATCACACAGGAGAAACACCATGGCGAAGCCGCCTGTGCGCAAGCCTAAGAAGAAGGTCTGCGCATTCTGCAAGGACAAGGTCACGTACGTGGACTACAAGGACACGAACATGCTGCGGAAGTTCATTTCCGACCGCGGCAAGATCCGTGCTCGCCGCGTGACCGGCAACTGCACGCAGCACCAGCGTGACGTCGCCACGGCCGTGAAGAACAGCCGTGAGATGGCGCTGCTGCCCTACACCTCCACCGCGCGATAAGGGAAGGGTGACCGAAACATGAAGATCATCCTCACCCACGAGGTCTCCGGCCTCGGTGCCGCGGGCGACGTCGTCGACGTCAAGGACGGTTACGCTCGCAACTACCTGATCCCGCGGAAGTTCGCTATCCGCTGGACCAAGGGCGGCGAGAAGGACGTCGAGCAGATCCGTCGTGCTCGCAAGATCCACGAGATCCAGACCATCGAGCAGGCCAACCAGATCAAGGGCCAGCTCGAAGCCGTCAAGGTCCGTCTGGCCGTTCGCTCCGGCGACGCCGGTCGTCTCTTCGGTTCCGTCACCCCGGCCGACATCGCTTCCGCGATCAAGGCTTCCGGTGGCCCCGAGGTCGACAAGCGCCGTATCGAGCTCGGTTCGCCGATCAAGACCCTGGGCGCCCACGAGACGTCCGTGCGTCTGCACCCCGAGGTTGCCGCCAAGGTCAACATCGAGGTTGTCGCGGCCTGAGGCTGCGCTCGGCTGAACAGCTGAGATGAGGGGCCGTACCCGCTGGGTACGGCCCCTCATCTGCGCAGTGGGTCAGATCGAGCCCGTTTCACGTGAAACAGCGTGTTTCACGTGAAACATTCAGCGCGTCCCATTCAGCGCGTCGCGCCTGTGACGAGCCAGCGGCCGGAGCGGGTGCGTGACCAGAGCGTCAGCATGCGCACCGTCATCATCAGTGTCATGGCTGCCCAGACTGCGGTGAGGCCGCCACCGACCGCGAGGATGAGCAGCGCCACCGGAGTGAACACCGCCAGAGTGAGCACCATGGCCCAGGCGAGGTACGGGCCGTCGCCTGCTCCCATCAGGACTCCGTCCAGGACGAAGACGACGCCGCAGATCGGCTGGGAGAGCGCCACCACGAGCAGGGCGGGCAGGGCTGTGTTCTGCACGGCCGTGTCGCTGGTGAACAACGGCAGGAAGAGCGGCCGGGCGATCACCACGAGCAGTCCGAGGACGACGCCTGCTGCGATGCCCCACTCCACCATGCGGCGGCAGACGGCTCGAGCGCCCTCGGCGTCGTCGGCCCCGAGGTACCGCCCGATGATTGCCTGCCCGGCTATGGCGATGGCGTCCAGCGCGAAGGCGAGCAGGCTCCAGAGCGACAGGATGATCTGGTGCGCAGCAATGTCGGCGTCCCCGAGGCGGGCTGCGACGGCCGTCGCAATCATGAGGATGGCCCGCAGCGAGAGGGTGCGGACCAGCAGGGGAACTCCGGCTTGTGCGGAGGCCCTGATGCCAGCCGCGTCGGGGCGCAGGGAGGCACCGTGCTCGCGAGCTCCGCGGACGACGACTATGAGATAGACCGCGGCCATGCCCCACTGGGCGATGACCGTGCCCCAGGCGGAGCCTGCGATACCGAGGTCGGCGCCGTAGACGAGGCCGACGTTCAGGACGGCATTGGCGACGAAGCCGGCGACAGCTACGTAGAGGGGCGTCTTGGTGTCCTGGAGTCCGCGGAGAACGCCGGTGGCGGCAAGTACGACGAGCATGGCCGGGATGCCGAGTGCCGAGATCCGTAGATAGGTGGTCGCGTACGGGGCCGCTGTGTCCGAGGCGCCGAAGAGGTCCACGAGGAACGGTGCCGTGGGCAGGACGACCGCGATGACGGCGGCGCCGAGGAGGAGCGCCAACCAGATACCGTCCATGCCCTGGCGGATGGCGGCTTGGAGGTCGCCGGCGCCGAGGCGTCGGGCAACGGCCGCTGTGGTTGCGTAGGCGAGGAAGACGAAGACGCTGACGGCCGTCATGAGGAGGGCGGAAGCGACCCCGAGCCCGGCGAGCTGTGCTGTGCCGAGATGGCCGACGATCGCGCTGTCGGCTATGACGAAGAGGGGCTCGGCGACGAGAGCGCCGAAGGCCGGGACGGCCAGTGCGACGATCTCTCGGTCGTGCTGTCGCCGGGCGGCCTTGGGGGTCGCGGGAGCCTGTGTCATGGCCACCAATCTAATCGTCCACAGGTAAGAGATGCAATGATGCACTGACCCTTACTTGCCGTCTCGTGGTGTGTGCTCTCGCGCACCGTTCGAAGCGATCTTGGTCCGACTGGGGAAGTTTTTCTTCTGCACAGCCGGTGGATGGCAAAGCGCCAGGTCAGAGCTGCTGATCGAGAATTCATGGGGGCTTGTTCACAGGGCTGTCCACCGTGTCGTGCACAGGTTTTGTGGAGTTCTCCACAGCATCGGGGCCGTCGTCCACATGGCCTGTGGATAACCAGATTGGCTGACGGTGCCGGCAGGCCTACCGTGGTCCGGCGCCCACTCCGTCCGTCGGCCCGGGAAACCGCCATACAACAGACGTGCCGGAGCCGGAGTTGGGCCTCTCATTTGTCAGTGCCGTGCCGTAGAACAGAGGGGCACGGCGAGGTCCGCTCGGCGGACGGGAGGAGGCTGCTCGGTGAGCATTTCCGAGCCCTTGGACGACCCGTGGGCCGACAGCGGCCCCAGTGATCGTCTGCCTGCATCCCGCCGACAGGGCGACGGCGGCCGAGGCCGTGACGAGCAGCACGATCGCGGCCGGGACAACGGTCAGTGGGACGGCGGCGGTTCGGCCTTCGAGCGGGTGCCGCCCCAGGACCTCGACGCCGAGCAGTCCGTCCTCGGCGGCATGCTCCTGTCCAAGGACGCCATCGCCGATGTCGTCGAGGTCATCAAGGGCCACGACTTCTACAAGCCCGCCCACGAGACGATCTTCCAGGCGATCCTCGACGTCTATGCCAAGGGCGAGCCGGCCGACCCCATCACCATCGCCGCCGAACTCACCAAGCGCGGCGAGATCAACAAGGTCGGGGGCGCCTCGTATCTCCACACCCTCGTCCAGACGGTGCCGACGGCGGCGAACGCCGAGTACTACGCGGAGATCGTTCACGAGCGGGCCGTTCTCCGCCGCCTGGTCGAGGCCGGCACCCGCATCACGCAGATGGGATACGCGGCCGACGACGACGTCGACGAGATCGTCAACCGCGCGCAGGCCGAGATCTACGCTGTCACCGAGCAACGGACCAGCGAGGACTATCTGCCGCTCGGCGACATCATGGAGGGCGCGCTCGACGAGATCGAGGCGATCGGCTCCCGCACCGGCGAGATGACGGGTGTGCCGACCGGGTTCACGGACCTCGACTCGCTCACCAATGGTCTGCACCCAGGCCAGATGGTCGTTATCGCGGCGCGTCCCGCGATGGGTAAGTCCACGCTCGCGCTGGACTTCGCGCGGGCGGCGTCGATCAAGCACAACCTGGCCAGCGTCATCTTCTCCCTGGAAATGGGGCGCAACGAGATCGCGATGCGCCTGTTGTCGGCCGAGGCGCGCGTGGCGCTGCACCACATGCGTTCCGGCACGATGACGGACGAGGACTGGACCCGCCTGGCGCGGCGGATGCCCGAGGTCTCGGCGGCACCGCTCTACATCGACGACTCCCCGAACCTGTCGATGATGGAAATCCGTGCGAAGTGCCGTCGCCTGAAGCAGCGCAACGACATCAAGCTCGTGATCATCGACTATCTGCAGCTGATGCAGGCCGGTGGTTCGAAGCGTTCCGAGAGCCGTCAGCAGGAGGTCTCGGACATGTCCCGTAACCTCAAGCTCCTGGCCAAGGAGCTGGAGGTCCCGGTGATCGCGCTCTCGCAGCTCAACCGTGGACCCGAGCAGCGCACGGACAAGAAACCGATGGTGTCCGACCTGCGTGAGTCCGGCTCCATCGAGCAGGACGCCGACATGGTGATCCTGCTGCACCGTGAGGACGCCTACGAGAAGGAGTCGCCCCGCGCGGGCGAGGCGGACATCATCGTGGGCAAGCACCGTAACGGCCCGACGGCGACGATCACGGTCGCCTTCCAGGGGCACTACTCACGATTCGTGGACATGGCGCAGACCTGATCGGGCCCGCCCGCGGCGATGGCGAGCTTCGGGGGATATGCGCTCGACTCCCGTTGGCCGACGGGGTGGACTGGGGCCATGACGACACCTCGGGAAGATCTGCTCCCTGCCACGCGTAGAGCGCTGCTGCACCGCATCGCAGTGGCCCAGGCCGAAGGACGCACGCCCTCGCTGGTCGCCGCGGTTGTGCGGGACGGGCGGGCGGTGTGGCACGGCTCGCGCACCTCGGTGGACGGGCACGGGCCGGATGAGAACGTGCAGTACCGCATCGGCTCCATCACCAAGACCTTCACCGCCGTTCTCGTCCTGCGACTGCGCGACGAGGGCTTGTTGGCCCTCGGGGACCGGCTGGAGAAGCATCTGCCGGGCACTGCGGCGGGGGAGGCCACGATCGCCGAACTGCTCGCGCACACCAGCGGGCTGGCGGCCGAGACGCCTGGACCCTGGTGGGAGCGGACCCCTGGATCACTGCGCCCCGAGCTCTCCGACGTCCTGGGCGAGCAACCCTTCCTGCATCCGGCCGGCCGCCGCTTCCACTATTCGAACCCTGGCTATACGCTGCTGGGCGCTCTGGTCGAGAAGCTGCGCGGCGCTCCGTGGGAGGACGTACTCAAGCGTGAAGTGCTCGAACCCCTGGGCCTGGACCGGACGAGTACGCAACCGCAGGCGCCGCATGCCGGGGGCTGGGCGGTCCATCCCTGGGCCGATGTCATGCTTCCCGAGCCCCTCGAAGACCTCGGTCGGATGGCTCCGGCCGGTCAACTCTGGTCGACAACGGGCGACTTGGCGAACTTCGCCGCGTTCCTGATCAAGGGTGATGACCGCGTGCTGAGCGCCGAGTCGCTGCGGGAGATGAGGACACCGGCGGCACCGTCGGAGGCGGCGGATGTGGCGAGTGGGTACGCGTACTGCCTGGGCCTGGAGATCCGCCGTCAGGACGGCAGGACCTTCATCGGGCACTCTGGATCCCTGCCGGGTTTTCTGGCCTGCCTCACTGCCAGCGTGGAGGACGGTCTCGCAGCCATCGTGCTGACCAACTGCACCTCGGGTCCGTTGCTGTTCACGGTCGCCGCCGACCTCGTCCGGATCGTTGCCGAAGCCGAGCCCCGCATCCCCGAGCCATGGCGTCCGGTGACCGAGGCCGACGCCGTGCCCCTGGAGTTGGCCGGTCAGTGGTACTGGGGGACACACGCCTTCGCGCTGCGGCTGACGGCCGACGGGCTGCTCTCCTTGGAGCCACTGTCGGGCAACGGCCGCCGCTCGCGGTTCCGAGTCAACGGTGACGGCACATGGACGGGGCTGGAGGGCTACTACGCCGGCGAGCTCCTGAGGGCCGTACGACGCCCCGACGGGACCGTGGACCACCTGGACCTCGGGTCGTTCGTCTTCACGCGTCAGCCGTACGGCGAGGGGGCCGCTGTGCCGGGCGGTGTGGATCCGGACGGGTGGCGGGGGACTGGCACGGTCTGACGGTTCGGGTGAGCGCCTGTTTCAGGTGAGCGCCTGTTTCACGTGAAACAGGCGCTCCGCCGTCGTCACAGCTGGATCTTGAAGCCCAAGTGCGAGGCCGTGAATCCGAGCCGCTCATAGAAGCGGTGGGCGTCGGTACGGGACTTGTCGGTGGTCAGCTGCACCAACTGGCAGTTCTGGCGCCGGGATTCGTCGACCGCCCACTCGATGAGCTGCGTACCCAGGCCGCTGCCGCGCTCGTCGGTGTGGATGCGCACACCTTCGATGATGGATCGGGTCGCGCCCATCCGGGACAGCCCGGGAATGATCGTGAGCTGGAGCGTGCCGATGACGCGGCCTTCGCGGACGGCCACGACCAGGTGCTGGTTCTGATCGGCGCTGAGCCGCTCCAGTGCCTCCAGGTAAGGGGCCAGGTCGTCCGGTGACTCACGCTGTGCACCCAGCGGATCGTCCGCGAGCATGCCGACGATCGCGGGGACGTCATCGGCGATGGCGGCTCGTATCTCAAGATCTCCCATGCCCGCACCCTATGCGGGCGGCCTCAGGCGGGGACGTGAAGCGTCTCGACGGCCCGGACGAGTGGGGCCAGCTCGGGATTGGTCGCGGCCTCGTCGAGGGCTTGGCGCAGTGCCTTGTCGTTGGTGGGCCGTGCCTCGTCGAGGAGCGCCAGGCCTGCTTCGGTGACGTCGGTGTAGATGCCGCGGCGGTCGGTGGGGCAGAGGTAGCGGGAGAGCAGGCCGCGGTCCTCGAGCCGGGTGACCAGTCGGGTGGTGGCGCTCTGGCTCAGGACGACGGCGTCGGCGACCTGCTTCATCTGCAGGTGGCCGCCTTCGCCGCTGTGCTGGCGGCTGAGCACGTCGAGCAGGGAGTACTCCCGCACGCTCAGGTCGTGCCCGGTCTGCAGGGCGCGCTCGATGTGCGCCTCGATCCTCCCGTGCAGCAGGGAGAGAGCGCACCAGCCCTGGGCGAGCGCGGTGAGCGCGGGGTCTGTCGCTGTCATGGCGTTTCCTCCGTCCCGGAGTGGCTGAAGCCAGAGTAGAGCAGGATCGCAATAGTCAGCGCTTGCAAGTATGACGCGTATGCAAGTATTGTCATCAAGCGTAAAGCGCTCCCGCAATCTTCTGGAAGGTGCATCCCTTCATGCCTCTCGCGCTTCTGGCCCTCGCGATCGGGGCCTTCGGAATCGGCACGACTGAGTTCGTGATCATGGGCTTGCTGCCCGAGGTCGCGGGCGACTTCGGGGTCACCATCCCCACCGCCGGGCTGCTGGTGACCGGCTACGCCCTCGGCGTGGTCCTCGGCGCTCCCCTGATGACCGTGCTCGGCACCAAGGTCTCCCGCAAGCGGATGCTGATGCTGCTGATGGGACTGTTCATCGCCGGCAACCTGCTGTCCGCTCTCGCTCCCAGCTTCTCCGTCATGCTGATCGGGCGTGTGGTCGCCTCGCTCGCCCACGGTGCCTTCTTCGGCATCGGCTCGGTCGTCGCGGCCGATCTGGTCGCCCCGAACAAGAAGGCCGGGGCCATCGCGATGATGTTCACCGGTCTGACCGTCGCGAATGTGGTCGGCGTCCCGCTGGGCACGTTCGTCGGGCAGGCCGCCGGCTGGCGGGTCACCTTCGGCATCGTCGCCGCCCTCGGGGTGGTCGGCCTGGCCGGGATCGCCAAGCTCGTCCCCGACATGCCCAAGCCCCAGGGCGTACACCTGCGCCATGAGCTGGCCGCGTTCAAGAACGCCCAGGTCCTGCTCGCCATGGCGATGACAGTCCTCGGCTTCGGCGGTGTCTTCGCAGCCATCACCTACATCGCGCCGATGATGACCCATGTCGGCGGCTTCGCAGACGGCTCCGTCACCTGGCTGCTGGTCCTCTTCGGCCTCGGCATGGTCGGCGGCAACCTGATCGGGGGCAAGTACGCCGACCGCGCGCTGATGCCGATGCTGTACGTCTCCCTGGGCGCCCTCGCCGTCGTGCTCGCGCTCTTCACCCTCACGGCGCACAACAAGGTCCTCGCGGCCATCACCATCGCGCTGATCGGCGCCCTGGGCTTCGCCACGGTCCCCCCGCTCCAGAAGCGGGTCCTCGACCAGGCGCACGGTGCCCCGACGCTGGCCTCGGCCGTGAACATCGGCGCCTTCAACCTCGGCAACGCCCTCGCAGCCTGGCTCGGAGGCATGGTCATCGCGGCTGGCTACGGCTACACGTCCCCCAACTGGGTCGGCGCCGCCCTCGCCGCGGCCGCCCTGCTGCTCGCGTTCCTCTCGGCCGCGCTGGAGCGCCGTGACGGAGCATCCGCCAGCACGGTCGTCACGAGCACAGCGCCCGCCGAGCAGCGAGCCGTCGTACACCACTGAGCCGACCTGTGTGCGGGGTCAGGGCCGCCCCCGCACATCGGGCCCCGTGACAGCCCACGCAAGCACCTCAACGCCACACCTTCGCCCCGCACATCAAGGAGACCCCCATGAGCACCACCAGCGCCGTCACGCCCCTGACGACCCAGGACGCCGACCTCCTCGTCGCCACCGCTCACCGTGCCGCCGAGGCCGCCGGAGTGACCGTCAGCGTCACCGTCCTCGATGCCGGAGGCCACCTGCTCGCGTTCCGGCGGGACGACCGAGCCGTGCTGATCTCCGGGGAGACCAGCACTCGCAAGGCCTACACGGCACTCCAGCTCAACGCCCCCACCGCCGATCTCGTCGAGGCCGTACAGCCGGGTGGCCCGTTCCACACCCTGCCCACCGCGCTGGACCGGCCGCTGCTGTTCATCGCGGGCGGTGTGCCGATCCATCGGGACGGCCGGCTGGTCGGCGCGATCGGCGTGGGCGGCGGTGCCCCCGAGCAGGACCACCAGTTCGCGACAGCCGCGATCGAGGCACTTGCCTGACGGCACACCGCATCAGCGGGACACGCCGTCAAGGCACCCATCAACAAGGACACGCCGGTTCCCGACGGGGACCGGCGTGGTCCGTGACCGCTTCAGCTCGCGGCTCCGCAGCCGACTACCTCAGCCCGCCGCCACCGTCACCGGAGCGAATCGCCGGGTCCAGTCGCCGGGCAGCTCCGAGATGCCGTACGTCATCACCGAGTTGAAGGCGACGGACACCAGACCGTGCTCCTTCGCCCAGCCGAGCAGTTCCTCATGGCGTACGTCGATGTCGGTGCGCAGCGGGCGGTCGGTGTGGGTGGCCAGGGAGGCGATGAGCGCCTTCGCGGTCTCCGTGTCGCGGGCGACCAGTGGGCCCACGACCTGCGTGTCCATGTTGGGCCAGGCGCCTGCGTATCCGATGAGCCGGCCGTTGTCCTCGGCGACGCGCAACCGGTCGGTGAAGGCGGGGAGCCGCGTGATGATGTGCGTGCGATCCGTGCCGAACACCTCCTCGTCGAGCCGGACGATCGCGCTGAGGTCCTCGGCGGTGGCCGCGCGCGTGGCGACCGAGGACCCCGCAGCACCGGCCCTGAAGTGCCCACGCAGCATCTCCGCGCGGCCGGTGACCTTGAAGCCGATTTCCTCGTAGAGCCCTTGGCCGTTGGGCGTCGCGTGCAGAGTCAGGGGTGTCGTGCCCATCAGGGAGACGACGTGGCGCATGAGCCGACGTCCGACGCCCTGGCGCGCATGACGCTCGGCGACCAGGACCATGCCAATGGCCCCCAGATCGGGGCGGTCCCGCGGTCCGTAGTCCGTGACGACACAGGCGCTGACAAGCCCGCCGGCGGGGTCGTCGATCCCGTAGCCCTTCCCGGCCGTCAGAAGGAACTGCCACTTGTGTTCCTCACGGGGCCAGCCCCGATCTTCGGACAAGTCGGCGCAGGCGGTGCGGTCGCGAGGCGTCAGACGGCGGATGGGCAGAGCGGCGAGGGAAGGAGTCGGCACGCAGGTCAGGCTGTCTGACTACTGCCCTGGTCGTCCAGCCGTTTCCGTTGAGACGTACGAGCTTTTGGCCATGTCATGGCCCGCCGCACGGCCCTCCGAGAGGCGCTGGGTGTTTCACGTGAAACATGGACGAACGGCGAGCATCCATGAAGTGCGTCGGGGGGCAATGCGGACCGCCATCCGGCCGGACTCGCGACCCGCTCTTACATGGGGATGGATCTGCGGGAAGCCTACGAATTGGTGCGCAGCAGCCGGTAATTGAAGGAATTGCTCGTTCGCCCCCTCGCCCAATTCGTGAGGGAGCAAGGGGGGACTTGTGATCGAGGCGGCGGCCGGTATGGTCGAGTCCGGTTCGTGTCCGAGCCGTGATGCGGACTGTCGACGCGGACCGAGCGCAAGGCAAAGCAGCGTAACGGGACGGAGAGATCGAAGACCCGCATTCTCGGTTATACGGCCTGAGCGCCCACACGCAGTGGGATGCTGCGGTGAGAGTACTGCGGCCAATGTCACACTCTCGCCTACTTGTCCGTAGTGAGTGTGAATACGGGTTGAATGTGGCCGTATTGATCGCGGCAACGAACGGGGCCAAGCAAGCCGTCGCGGGGGAAGCAGGCACCTTCCGATAGGGAAGTGCGCAGACCGACCGAAAGATGTTCGAGGCGAGGCACACCATGGACGCTCCGACCACCACGTCGGCCGACAACGGCACTTCCGGCGGCGGGGGCGGCTGGTTCACGCCCCGCAAGCAGCCGGAGACTTCTCCGGGCTCCGAACCGGAGGCGGCAGAGGGCAGCCGCTTGGCGGCGATGCGCCCGGTGGGCCGGACGACGGCAGGCGACGGCCCGGCCCCGCCGCCCCAGAACACCGCACAGCCCACCACGGCGGCCGGCCCGCCACAGCCCGCCGCGACGGTGCCTCCGCCCGGGCCCACCCCTGCGGACGTCGGCTCCGATCCCGTAGCACCGAGCCCCGCAGCACCGGACCCCGTCAGCCGCCCGTACGCGGAACGCGGGGCACCAGCCCCGATATCGAGGCCCGACGCGACCGCCCCGAGCCACATACAACCCACGCCGTCGACGCCCGCCCACACCCCGTACTCAGGCCAAGCCCCGCAAGCCTCCGCTCACGCGCCGCAAGCCGCCGCTCAAGCCACCGCAGCCCGCCCGGAGATGCGGGCGGCCCAGGCCACCACAACACGGCCGGAGACACCGAGCCCCGCCCCTCTCGCATCGCCCTCCCCCCAACCGCGCGTGCCGACCCAGCGCCCTGCTCCGGCCCAACCCGTCTCCCCGGACGCCGTCCTGATCCGCCGGACCATGGCCGAGGTCGGCCCCGTGGCCGACAAGGTCACCTCCTACTTCTACGCGCTGCTCTTCGTACGCCACCCCGATCTGCGTTCCCTCTTCCCGGCCGCGATGGACACCCAGCGGGACCGGCTGCTGAAGGCGCTGCTCACCGCGGCCGAGCACATCGACAACACGCCTGTCCTCGTCGACTACCTGCAGAACCTTGGCCGCGGACACCGTAAGTACGGCACCCGGCCCGAGCACTACCCCGCCGTCGGCGAGTGCCTCGTCGGCGCGCTGAGCAAGTACGCCGCCGGAATCTGGGACGGCGAGATGGAGGCCGCCTGGGTCCGGGCGTACACGACGATCTCGCAGGTCATGATCGACGCGGCGGCGGCGGACGAACTGCGCGCCCCCGCCTGGTGGTACGCGGAGGTCGTCTCGCACGACCTCAGAACCTCGGACGTCGCGGTCCTCACCGTCCGCCCCGACCAGCCGTATCCCTTCCTCGCCGGGCAGTACACAAGCGTGGAGACACCCTGGTGGCCCAGGATCTGGCGGCACTACTCCTTCGCCTCGGCGCCCCGTTCGGACGGCCTGCTGACGTTCCATGTGAAGGCCGTGCCCGCGGGTTGGGTCTCCAACGCGCTGGTGCACCGCGCCCGGCCGGGAGACATCATCCGGCTCGGCCCGCCGGCCGGTTCGATGACCGTTGACCACACCACCGACAGCGGGCTGCTCTGCGTGGGCGGAGGCACCGGCATAGCGCCCATCAAGGCACTGGTCGAGGACGTCGCCGAGCACGGCGAACGGCGATCGGTCGAGGTCTTCTACGGCGCCCGCACCAACCAGGACCTGTACGACATCGACACGATGCTCCGCCTCCAGCAGTCCCACCCGTGGCTGCATGTCCGCCCGGTGGTGGACCGGCATGGCCTGCTCCAGCTTCCCGAAGCCATACGCGAGCACGGGCCGTGGACCGAGTACGACGCCTATGTATCCGGACCGCCAGGCATGATCCGCAGCGGTGTCGACGCCCTGAGGGGCATTGGCATGCCGTTTGAGCGCATACGCCATGACTCTGTGGAGGAGCTCGTCACCGCCGGGGACTGACGAGCCTCGCCACTGCGGTCTGCCGTCGGATCAGCCCAGATCGGGGGCGTGCATGGCACGGACGCCCTCGATGTTCCCGTCGAGGTAGTGCCGCAGTGACAGCGGTACGAGGTGGACGGAAGCGATTCCGACCCGGGTGAACGGCACACGCACGATCTCGTACTCGCCGATGGGTTCGTCCACTTCGGGCCCGTGCCGCAAGGACGTGTCCATGGACTCCAGGCGGCACACGAAGAAGTGCTGCACCTTCACACCGGTCGCTCCGCCGTCCTCGCCGATGTGCTCGACGGTGTCGACGAAGCAGGGCACGACATCGACGATCTTGGCGCCGAGCTCCTCGTACACCTCGCGGTGCAGGGCGTCGACGACGGTCGCGTCCGTCGGCTCGACCCCGCCACCGGGTGTGAGCCAGTAGGGATCGAGGCCGGGCTTGGTGCGCTTGATCAGGATCAGGTCGTCGCCGTCCAGCAGAACGGCGCGGGCGGTGCGCTTGACCACGGGTCGGACGGTCATGGGAGAAATGTGGCCCGGCTGGTTCCACGTGAAACATCGCGAAACGTCACCGGTCGAGCTCATGGTGTGAGCGCATCGACTGTGCTCCCGGATACGCCCTGAATGCCCGGATCAGGCCCAGTCGGAAGCCGCCTGCAGCAGCCACTCATGGGCCCGAGCAACATGCGGCATCGCCAGTGTGCCCGTGCGGACCACCAGGAAGTACGTCCGCAGCGGTGGCACCGGCGGATCGTGCAGGGCGACGACATCGCCGCGCTCCAGGGCGGCCGCGCACAGATAGCGGGGCAATACCGCCAGCCCCGCCCCCGCGACCGCGCAGGCGAGGACCGCACGAAGGTCGGGGACGATCACGGTGCCGGGGGCGGCGGGACGGCAGTCGTAGACCGCAGCCCAGTAGCGGGAGACGAAGGGCAGCGACTCGTGCACTTCCACCACCGGGACGTCCTCCAGGGCGTGCGCTCCCTTGTGGCGCAGCTGCCCCGAGCCGATCCGGTCGACCCATTGGGGCGCGGCGACCAGCACGTGCACCTCGTCGCAGAGCGTCGTCGCAGTGAGCAGACCGCCGCGCGGACGGGCCGTACTGATGGCCAGATCATGATGTCCGGCAGCCAGGCCCTCCAGGGTCTCCTCGGCGTTGCCGAAGGACGCGCGCAGAGCGAAGCCCTGGCCCTCTTCGCCGGTCAGCTCGGTGAGCGCGGGCAGGGCCCGCTCGGCGGTGAACTCAGGAGGGCCGGCGAGGTGCAGGGATCGTAAGGAGGACTCGTCGTCGAGACCGGTCTCGGTGATCTCCACCAGTGCGTCGAGATGAGGTGCGGCCTTGTGGGCGAGTTCGTCGCCGATGGTCGTCGGCGTCACTCCGCGGGCCTGCCGCAGGAAGAGGGGGCGGCCCAACTGCCGTTCCAGGGTGCGGATCTGCGAGGTCACGGCCGGCTGCGACAGGCCGAGCAGGGCGGCGGCGCGGGTGAAGGAACCAGCCCGGTGCACGGTCACAAAAGTGCGCAACAAGGCCAGATCCATGCCACACCCTCCCCTTCCCCGCCCTTCTCTCCACCCCCAGGGCAGGGCCTAACTATAAATAAGTCGATAGGTCGCTGTCGCTACTGTGATTGGACACTGACAGACAGTCAACTAGCCTTGTTCGCGCGGTTCTTCGCGCGCAGAACCGAGGGCGGTCCGAGCCACGAGGGGGGAGGCTCGGACCGTCCGTTCGACGTGTCCGGGCACCGACGCACGTACGGGCGGGCCCCGTCACTGGGCCGATTCGTCCAGCGCACGCAGCACATCGGCCACCAGATCCTCGGGATCCTCGGCGCCGACCGACATACGGATGAAGCCCTCCGGCACGGCGTCGCCGCCCCAGCGCCCACGCCGTTCGGCCGTGGAGCGCACTCCGCCGAAGCTGGTCGCGTCGTCGACGAGCCGCAGCGCGTCCAGGAAACGCTCGGCACGCGCGCGCGTGGGCAGCGTGAAGGACACGACGCACCCGTAGCGCCGCATCTGCTGCGAGGCGATCTTGTACGAGGGGTCGCGCGGCAGCCCGGGATAGCGCACCCCGAGCTCCTCCGGCCACTCCTGCAGCGCCTCGGCGACGGCCAGGGCGGTGGCGTTCTGCCGCTCCACACGCATCTGGAGCGTGGCGAGGGAACGGTGCGCGAGCCAGGCCTCCATGGGCCCCGGAATCGCCCCGACGATCTTGCGCCAGCGCCGTACGGGGGCCATGGCCTCGGCGTCGCGGCCGCTGACGTATCCCAGCAGGATGTCCCCATGTCCCGTCAGCTGCTTGGTGCCGCTGGCCACCGAGAAGTCGGCGCCGAGCTCCAGCGGGCGCTGGCCGAGCGGCGTCGCGAGCGTGTTGTCGACGGCGACGAGGGCGCCACGCGCGTGTGCCGCTTCGACGAGCCGCCGGACGTCACACACGTCTAGGCCCGGGTTCGACGGGGTCTCGATCCACAGCAGCTTCGCGCCGTCCAGGACACCGAGCTGGGCGTCCCCACCGGTCGGTGCCGTGCGCACCTCGATGCCGAAGGCCTCCAACTGCGCGCGTGCCAGGGGCAGGGCCTGGTAGCCGTCGCTGGGCAGGACGACCGCGTCCCCGGCCCGCAGCTGGGAGAAGAGCACCGCCGAGGTGGCGGCCATGCCCGACGCGAAGACCAGCGTCTCGACGCCGTCCTCCCCCGGCGCCTCCAGGCCGCCGATGGCGCGCTCCAGATGGGTCCAGGTCGGGTTCTCGTCGCGGCCGTACGTGTACGGTCCCGTGGGCTCGCCCGGCAGGTGGTAGTGGGCGGCGAACACGGGGCCGGGCAGGGTCGGCTCGTACGCGACCGGCTCGGGCAGCCCGGCTCGGACCGCGCGCGTGCCGTCTCCGTCGGAAGTCCGCCCTTGGGAAGACGGCCCCTCGGAAGGCACTCCTTGAGGATCCGTGCTGCTCATACCGGCTGTCCCTCCACCTGTTCGCGGACCGCCGTGAGGAGGCCCGTACTTGCCGCCTCCACCATCTCAAGGCACTCCTCGAAGCCGTCCATGGCCCCGTAGTACGGGTCGGGCACGTCGAGGTCGTCGCCGGCGGCGGGGTCGTAGGAGCGCAGCAGGCGCACCTTCGCCGCGTCCTTCGGTGAGGGTGCCAGGCGGCGCAGTGCCTTGAGGTGACCGGCGTCGAGGGCGATGACGAGGTCGAGGCGCGCGAACCAGGACGGCTGGAACTGGCGGGCCGTGTGACCGCTGTCGTAGCCGTGCTCCTCGAGGACGGAGACGGTGCGCGGGTCGGCCGGGTCGCCCTCGTGCCAGCCGCCGGTACCGGCGCTGTCGGCCTCGACCATGCCGTCGAGCCCGGCCTCCGCCACGCGCGCGCGGAAGACCGACTCGGCCATCGGGGAGCGGCAGATGTTGCCGGTGCAGACGAAGCAGACGCGGTAGGTCATCGGATGCTCAGTCCCCGTCGGGCAGGACGACGTTGAGCGCCCAGGAGACGATCGAGATGATCAGGCCACCGAGGACGGCCGTCCAGAAGCCCTCGACGTGGAAGCTCAGGTCGACCTTGTCGGCGAGCCACGAGGTCAGCAGCAGCATCAGCGCGTTGACGATCAGGGTGAACAGGCCGAGCGTCAGGATGAGCAGCGGCAGGCTCAGAAGCTTCACGATCGGCTTGACGACGAAGTTCACCAGGCCGAAGATCAGCGCGACGATGAGCAGGGTGCCGATCTTCTTGCCTGTGCTGTCACCGGTGAGGGTGATCTTTTCTATCAGCCAGACGGCGACCGCCAGGGCACCCGCGTTGGCGATCGTCTTGACTACGAAATTCTTCATGTGTCTGATCGTGGCAGACGAGATCGGTCACGAGCACAGGGACAAGGGCGGACGAGAGCGATGAAGGCATTCCGGCTGGATGAACTGGAGGCGGAGCGCGCCGCCAACGAGGGCGCTTACCTGCAGTTTCTGCGGGAGCGGAACATGTCGGTCGGTCTGTACGCGCTCGACGCCGGTGCGCACGATCCACAGAAGCCGCACAACCAGGACGAGGTCTACTTCGTTGTGAGCGGCCGTGCCCAGATCACCGTCGGCATGGAGACCACACATGTGGCGCGCGGCAGTGTGGTGTACGTGCCGGCCGGGGTGGCCCACAAGTTCCATCACATCAGCGAGGACCTGAGGGTGCTCGTGGTGTTCTCTCCGCCCGCGAGCTGACCTTTGGCCTCGGGGTTCCCTAGGGGATCGATCAGGGGAGGACAAGGGCTGCGAGGCGTCCGCTCGGCACCTGCCGGACCTAGCATCGAGTGCAGGAATCAGCAGATTCGAAGGATCAGGACCCGGCACAGCAACGGGCGGAGAGGTAAGGACGAGGGCGATGCGTGAGATCTTCGCAGGACTGCCGTGGTGGGTGAAGTGGATCGCGGTGCCGGTCATCGCACTGGTGGTGTTCGGTGGGCTGATAGCCAGTGTCGTGGGGTTCGTCATCGGACTGCTCTTCAAGGTGCTGGTCTTCGTGGCACTGGTCGGTGGACTGATCTACGTCGTACGGAAGTTCACGTCGAGCTCCTCGTCGCGCAGCGACTGGTGAGGGCCGTGGGGGCCGTGGGGACCGGTGGGCGGTAACAGGAATCGCCGGTTCCCTCGGGCGGGGGAAGTTTTCCGAGCTGGGCGTCTACGAGCGGTGACGGGCCAATAGAGTCCGGAAATCGACGCGGGGACGACCCCGCGAGCGGCGTGCACCCCCCCGTGTTCCCCAGCACGGGCTCCCCCCTCGCGCTTCGGGAGTAACCCTTGGCCACGGTTGACACCGCACCCTCAGGACCTCAGGCACCCCTCGAACAGCCGCGCTCCTCCGTCCCCCAGGTTCCTCAGCAGGCCTCCCCTGCCTCAGCCGAGCAATCGCAGTCCGCGACGCTCATCGGATCCGTCCAGCGCGCGATGCGCCTGCTGGAGTGTGTCGCCGAGCATGAGTACGGCGCCCCGGCCAAGCAACTCGCCCGTGAGGTGGGCCTGGCCCTGCCCACCGCCTACCACTTGCTGCGCACGCTGGTGCACGAGGGCTATCTGCGCCGTGACAAAGGGCTGTTCTTCCTCGGTGAGGCGGCCGTACGGCTCAGCAGCAGCGCAGCAGCGCAGAAACGTCGCAGCACGGTTGCTGACGCGCTCGCTCAATGGCGTGACGCCATTGGTGTCCCGGTTTACTACGCCCAGTACCGCGAGGGCGAGATCGAGGTCATGTGCGTCTCCGACACCCCGGGCAATCCGGCGGTCGAGGAATGGGCCGACTTCCGGGAGACCGGCCACGCGCACGCCATCGGTCAGTGCCTGCTGTCCCAACTGGACGAGGACGCTCGCCGTGATCACCTCGACCGCCATCCCGTGGAGTCCATCACCCCCTACACCGTGCGCGATACCCGCACCCTGCTGCGACGTCTCGAACGGACCCGGCGGATGGATCCGGTGACCGAGCGTCAGGAGTACGCGCTGGGCACGGTGTGCGCTGCCATCCCCATCACGGTGGGCACCACAGCCGCGACGATGGCCATTTCGCTGCCCGCCCACCAGGCCGACCGGCTGCTGTCGGCGGTGCTGCAACTGCAGGAGGAGATCGGGCGGCTCCTGGGGTCACTCTCGATCTCTATCAGTATCTGAAAACTCACTCCTTGTGATCTCTCGTGTACGTTCAGCAAGATTCCACCAGTGTCGGGGTCCGTTCCCGGCCAGTCGACTGCAAACGACGGGGTAGGGCGATGCGCGAGTCCGTAGAGGCAGAGGTCATGATGAGCTTTCTCGTGTCCGAGGAGCTCTCCTTCCGCATCCCGGTGGAGTTGCGTTACGAGACCTGTGATCCCTATGCCGTACGGCTGACCTTCCACCTGCCCGGCGACGCCCCCGTGACCTGGGCCTTCGGTCGGGAGCTGCTGGTCGACGGGGTGGGCCGCCCGTGCGGGGAGGGAGATGTACGGGTCTCCCCGGCCGGCACCGAGACGCTGGGCGACGTCCTGATCCGGCTTCAGGTCGGTGCCGACCAGGCGCTGTTCCGCTCCTCGGTGGCGCCGCTGGTGGCCTTTCTCGACCGCACCGACAAGCTGGTGCCGCTCGGTCAGGAGGGCGCGCTCGCCGACTTCGACGCCCACCTCGACGAGGCCCTGGACCGCATCCTCGCGGAGGAGCAGAGCGCGGGCTGAGGCTCGTTGGCTGTCAGGGGTGGCGTAACGCTTCGCCGCGCGCTCCTGGCGCGCATGGGAGCGCTTCCTTGCCGGGCATGCTCCCCAAGACGCCGGATCTGCAAGGCCGTAGGCGCGAGGGTCCGGGTCCGGGTTCGGCGCACGGGAGGCGCGCGGGTGGCGAACCGTGTCCGCCACCCTTCTGCCGACGCCCCCGCTTTCCCTGACGCCCGCTCCGCGACGTCCCTGCTATCCCCGACGCCGCCGCTTCCCCGATGTCACCGCTTCCGCCGACGTCCCCGCCCGCCGCGCCCCGAAGCCGGCTGTGCGCCCGTCGCGGTCGGCGCCCCGCCTGCCGGGACCGGCTGGGTACCCACCGGCACCGCCCCCTTCTCCGGCCGGTCGGCCGCGACCACCAGGGCCGCGAGTGCCGTGGTGACGGGCACGGACGCGACCAGTCCGATGGAGCCGACTAGGGTGCGCACGATCTCCTCCGCCACCAGCTCACTGTTGGCGACCGTCCCCACGCCGCTCTGCGCGATCGAGAAGAGCAGCAGCAGGGGCAGTGCGGCACCCGCGTAAGCGAGTACGAGGGTGTTGACGACGGACGCGATGTGGTCGCGGCCGATGCGGATACCCGCTCGGTACAACCCGCGCCAGCCCATCGTCGGGTTGGCCTCGTGCAGCTCCCAGACCGCGGACGTCTGGGTGACCGTCACGTCGTCGAGGACACCGAGCGAACCGATGATGATGCCTGCCAGCAGCAGACCGCTCATGTCGATCGACGGATACAGCCCGTGGATGAGGCCCGTGTTGTCGTCGGTGTTGCCGGTGAGCGCGGCCCAGTCGATGAACACCGACCCGAGGATGCCGATCAGCAGCAGCGAGATCAGCGTGCCGAGCACCGCCACCGACGTACGGGCCGACAGACCGTGGCACAGGTAGAGGGCGATCAGCATGATGGCGCTCGACCCGACCACCGCGACGACCAGCGGGTTCGAGCCCTGGAGGATCGCGGGCAGGATGAAGAAGTTGAGCACCGCGAAACTGATGGCCAGCGAGATCAGTGCCATGAGACCCCGCAACCGCCCGACGACCACGACGGCGATGGCGAAGATGCCGGCGAGCACGGCCAACGGGACGCGCCGGTTCACGTCGGTGACCGAGTACTGCAGGTCCTTGGGTGCGGAGGGCTCGTAGGCGACCACGACCTCCTGGCCCTCCTGCAACTGCCGTGACTGGTCGGGCTGCACGATCTCCGTGAACGTACGGCCCTTGTCCTGGCCGCTGTCGACGCGGATCGTCGCCTTCTTGCAGGTGCCGCTTTCCTGCTGCACGGCGGAGGAACCCTCAGCGGTGGAGGTGTCGCCGGTCGGGGGTACCCCCGAGGCCCCCACCTCCTTGCAGCTCACCTCGACCACCTTGGTGACCGTGGCCTGCTGCGTCTGCCGGTCGAAGCCGACCCCGGTGCGCTCGTGCGGCGGGGCACCGCCCGGCCACAGCACCGCAAGCCCCACCACCACCGCCGCGGCGAACGGGATCAGGACCGCCGCGATGACCTTGCGCAGGTGCCGGGAGACAGGAGCGGCCGGACCGTGGGCGTGACTGTGCCCGTGCCCGTGCCCGTGCTCGCCACCGTCGTCTCCGCCACGCCCGCCACCGGAGCCAGGACCATGCCCATGACCGCCTCCGGAGCCGGGACCATGCCCATGACCGCCTCCGGAGCCGGGACCATGCCCATGACCGCCCCCGGAGCCGGGACCGTGCCCGCCACCCGGGCCGGGAACCGGCGCCTGCAAGCCGCCGGATTCGGGACCGCGCTCGTAAGAGCCGCCGGGACCGGGTCCGTGCCCCTGGCCGCCGCCGACCCCGCTCCCGCGATCCTGCATCCCACCGGATCTGGGGCCGTGCTCGTGCCAGCCCCCGCCCCCAGTCGCATGATCGTCCTGGTTCCCGCCTCCGGGGCCACGGCCGTAAGCGCCGCCGTATCTGCCGCCGGGAACTCCTGAACCCCGCCCGTCTGTACGGCCGTTGCCCCGCCCAGGGCCGATTCCGGGGCCGTTTCCGGAGCCGGAGCCGCGGGGCGGATCGGGCGGTGGGTACGGAGGTTCATGCGTCGTGGTCACCGCCCGATCATCGCAAGAACGATTGGGGCCCTCTGTTCACCGCGCCCGAATTGACGCTAGCGTGGTGCCACCTTTGTACACGCGGGAGCTCGGAGCACCGGGCTGAGAGGGCGCTGACCTCCGTCCCAGCGATGTTTCACATGAAACATCACTCATCGCGAGTGATGTTTCACACGAAACGTCGGCAGACGGATACCGCTGCGTCGACCGCCGAACCTGTTACCGGGTAATGCCGGCGTAGGGAGTAGGTCTCATGACCATCAAGGACGCGCGCACGCCTGCCTCCGTTCAGGACGAGAAGTCCGAGGAGGCCGGGAAGTCCATCGGCTGGCACAAGGCGTATGTCGAGGGTTCACGCCCCGATCTGCGGGTGCCGGTCCGCCAGGTGCACCTCACCAACGGGCAGTCGGTCACGCTGTACGACACGTCGGGCCCGTACACCGATCCGCTCGCCGACACCGACGTCCGCCGGGGGCTGCCCCCGGTGCGGGAGAACTGGATCATCGCCCGCGGCGACACCGCGGAGTACGCGGGGCGTCCCGTCCGTCCCGAGGACGACGGCATCAAGCACACCTCGCCGCGCGGTGGCCTGCGCAACCTCGACGCGGTCTTCCCCGGACGGCCGCGTCAGCCGCGCCGCAGCCGTGACGGCGCGGCGGTCACGCAGCTCGCGTACGCGCGCCGCGGCGAGGTCACGCCCGAGATGGAGTTCGTGGCCATCCGGGAGAACGTTTCTCCCGAGGTGGTCCGCGAGGAGATCGCCGCGGGCCGGGCGGTGCTGCCGGCCAATGTGAACCACCCGGAGATCGAGCCGATGATCATCGGCAAGCGGTTCCTGGTGAAGGTCAACGCCAACATCGGCAACTCCGCGGTCACCTCCTCCATCGAGGAGGAGGTCGAGAAGATGACCTGGGCGACCCGCTGGGGCGCCGACACGGTCATGGACCTGTCGACCGGCCGCAACATCCACACCACCCGTGAGTGGGTGCTGCGCAACTCCCCGGTCCCCATCGGCACGGTGCCGCTCTACCAGGCGCTGGAGAAGGTCGACGGCCGGGCCGAGGAGCTGACCTGGGAGATCTACAAGGACACGGTCATCGAACAGGCCGAGCAGGGCGTGGACTACATGACGGTCCACGCGGGCGTGCGGCTGCCGTTCGTACCGCTGACGGCCAACCGCAAGACCGGCATCGTCTCGCGCGGTGGCTCGATCATGGCGGCGTGGTGCCTGGCGCACCACAAGGAGAGCTTCCTGTACGAGAACTTCGAGGAGCTCTGCGAGATCCTCGCCGCCTACGACGTCACGTACTCGCTGGGCGACGGCCTGCGGCCCGGCTCGATCGCGGACGCCAACGACGAGGCGCAGTTTGCTGAGTTGAGGACGCTCGGGGAACTCAACACGATTGCCAAGCGTTTCAACGTACAGACCATGATCGAGGGCCCGGGACACGTCCCGATGCACAAGATCAAGGAGAACATCGACCTTCAGCAGGAGATCTGCGATGAAGCTCCGTTCTATACGCTCGGCCCGCTGACCACCGACGTCGCGCCGGCCTACGACCACATCACCTCCGGCATCGGTGCAGCGATGATCGCCTGGTGGGGCACGGCGATGCTCTGCTACGTCACGCCCAAGGAGCACCTGGGCCTGCCCAACCGGGACGACGTCAAGACCGGCGTCATCACCTACAAGATCGCCGCACACGCGGCCGATCTCGCCAAGGGGCACCCCGGTGCGCAGGAGTGGGATGACGCGCTGTCCGACGCCCGCTTCGAGTTCCGGTGGGAGGACCAGTTCAACCTGGCTCTCGACCCGGACACGGCACGGGAGTTCCACGACGAGACCCTTCCGGCCGAGCCTGCCAAGACGGCTCACTTCTGCTCCATGTGCGGGCCTAAGTTCTGCTCGATGAAGATCTCCCAGGACATCCGCCGTGCGCATGGCGGGTCCAAGGAGGAGATCGAGGAGGGCATGGCTCAGAAGTCGAAGGAGTTCGCCGCGGCGGGTAACCGGGTGTACCTGCCCCTCGCGGACTGATGTCGACGTCCTGACACGGGGCGCCATGCCCCGGTGTCGGGCGTGCTGCCGTCGCGTCCGGCGTTGCTGCCCGGCTGTCCGGCTTGCGCCTCCCCGAGGAGGTCTCCCCGGGGGTTCCGTCGCGTAGGAGGGGCCCCGGGCGGGGCTCTCCTGCGGCGGAGGGCGCAAGCCGAGGCGCTACTCCGGCTGGTGTTCCGGGCCTCCGAAGTCCGGGCTCGTGTAGTCCGGGCTGCTGAAGCTCGGTCGCGAGCCCCGGGAGGCGCCGTCGTCCGGGCTGCTGAAACCCGGGCGGCCGTAGCCGAGGTTCGGGATGCGGCCGGCCGGTGTCGACGGTGGCGTGCGGTGCAGGGCCGATGCCGTGCCGGGGTCGGCGAGTGCCTCCCGCAGGAAGGGCAGGACGCCGCGCTCCAGCAGGGCCTCGCGCCAGGCTTCCCTGGCCCGGGCGACCTCCTCGCTCAGTTCGCCGTACGGCCCGCCGTCGAATGCCGGCCGGTTGCGCAGGGCGGTGAGCAGGAGACCGACGGCGGCCACCAGGATGGCGGCCGCCGCCATGGCGCCGAACACCCATCCGGTGGTGAGCATCGTCTGGGCGAACGCCGGCTCGGGGTCGAACATCTTCAGGATGTAGCCGACGAGCAGGAAGATCGCCGCGGCGGTGCCGGCGAGGACGGGTGCCAGGACGGCGAGCACGGCTATGACGCCCGGGCCGGCTGTCTCGGCGACTTCTCCCATGGTCGTGGCGAGCCCCATCGCGCCCGAGCTCGACTCGGAGGAGCCGGACTCACGGGTGGAGGACGGGGTGGACGGCGCCGGCTGGCGCAGTTCCTCGCGGACCTTCACGTAGTGCTGGTACTCGGTCGCTGCGGCCGCCGTGATCAGAGCGGTGGCGTTGAGCGCCATGGTGCGCAGCTGTTCGGGGTTGAGCCGCTGACCGACAGCGGCCAGTTCCGGGCGGTGTGGTGCGGAGCGCAGCGCCTCATCGAGGATCCGCTCGTATTCCTGGCGGTCCTCGCTCAGCAGGTGCTGCGGAACGCTGTTCATGTGCATCCCCCGATGCTCCGTAGGGCTTGGGGCTCGCATGCCAACGAGCCGTCGGGCAGAAACGGAGGGGAGCCTGCTACGGATAAGCCGATGGTAGAGCGGTCACGGCACACGGTGACAGGGGGTTTGCCAAAATTGGGTCCTGGCCTGGGCCCTCTTCCGTCACTCCGCCATGGGCGACGCCTGCCCTGTGAACGGTCAGATATCCAGGGGAAGTTGCTGGACCAGCAGCTTTCCGGCCATGGTCACGCCGCCGTCCATGGCGATGGCGAGACCCTCGGCGTAGAGGTGCGGACCCTCGACCAAGGGCCCGGTGTTGTCCTCGCCGTCCTCGGAGCCGACCTCGCCCGTCAGGTAAGGAATGGGGCTGTGACCGTGAACGATGCGGGTGCCGCCGTACGTATCGAGCAGGGAACGCACATGGTCGGCGCCGCCCTCGTCGCGGAAGGAGAAGCGCTTGGTGAACTTGCGGAAGAGATCCCAGACTTCGTCGGCGTCATTGCGCGTGAGTGTCTCGCGGACGGTGTCGTTGACCGCCTCGATCGAGTCGCCGTAGTCGAGATAGGCGGTGGTGTCCGAGTGGACGAGCAGATGCCCGTCGACCTCTTCCATGGCGTCCAGGCGCGACATCCACTGCAGATGGTGGTCCTGGAGACGGTCCATGTCGGTCTTCTGGCCGCCGTTGAGCAGCCAGGCCGCCTGGAAGGTGGCGGTGCCCGCGCCGGAGTTGACGGGGGTGTCGCCGAATCGCTTGGCGCCGATGAGCAGCAGCTCGTGGTTGCCCATCAGGGCCTTGCAGTAGCCGCCGGCCGCGGCGGCCTCGGCGGACAGCCGCATCACGAGGTCGATGACGCCGATGCCGTCCGGGCCGCGGTCGGTGAAGTCGCCCAGGAACCACAGCCGGGAGGTGCCCGCGGACCAGTTCCCCGCCGAGTCGATGAGGCCCTGCTCCTGGAGCGCGGCCATCAGCTCGTCGAGATAGCCGTGCACGTCGCCGACCACGAACAGCGGGCCGGCACCTGTCGTCGACTGCGGGACCGGCACGGCGGCGGGGTCGACGTGCACCTGGACCGTGTCGCCGCGGTTGATCACGGGCAGGTCGCGCTGCGTGGGCGTGTACCCCTCCGGATACGTCTCGTCGAGGGGCGGGGCGACTTCGCCCGGGTGCATGCTGTGGACGTACGGACCGGTCTCGTGCACGTAAGCGGGCACCCGGAAGTCGCGCAACGTCGCCGTCCGCTCCATCTCGGGTCCCTGACCGGCCCCCTGAGTCATCAGACCCCTCCACCATCGCGCCGCAGCTGCACCGCATCGGACTGCCTGGTCGCAGCGGCCCGTGGGTGTCGTGGGCCCATCATAGGAATGCCGATCGCGCCATGTGATGACCCAGGGGTGGTGAATCGGAGCAGGACTCCTGTTCACTGCGGCTTTCGCCCCGATTGGCCCGGGCTTCGGCAGCTCGATCGCCGCGTTCCTGACGCCCCTCGAACTGCTCCTGAAGCCCTTCGCCCCGCTGCTGCGGCCCTTCGACCTGCCTCTGCCGCTCCTCGTTCGGCTTCTGCGCCAGGTCTTCGCCCGGTTTCTACCGGCCCTCGGGCGACCGGGGCGGGCTGACCGTCGTCCGCGGCGGGCGTCGCTGGGACGAGGTACGCACGATCAACTCGGTCGGTATCACCTGCTCGACCGGCTGGTCCGACTCGACCCCCTCGATGGCGTCGATGAGGAGCTGGACCACGGCCGTGCCGATGCGGCGGGGCTTCAGGGAGAGCGTGGTGATCGGCGGCTCGGTGTTGGCGTACACCGTGGACTCGCTGCAGCACACCAGAAGCAGGTCGTCCGGTACGCGCAGACCGTAGCGGCGGGCCGCGGCGAGCAGGTCGGTGCCGTTCGGGTCGAACAGCCCGTAGACCGCGTCGGGCCGGTCGGGGCGGGCGAGCAGCCGGTCGGCGGCGACGGCGCCCGCGCACGGGTCGTGCGCCGGATAGGCCTCGTACACCGGGTCCTGGCCGACCCGCTCGCACCAGCGCAGATAGGCGGTGGTCGACAGATGGGTGTACGTGTCCGTCGTGGTGCCCGTCAGCAGCCCGATCCGGCGGGCGCCCGCGTCGGCGAGGTGGTCCAGAATGCCCATCACGGCGGCCTCGTGGTCGTTGTCGACCCAGGCGGTGACCGGGAGCGAGCCGGCCGGGCGACCGTCGGATACGACCGGCAGACCCTGTTTGACCAGCTCGCTGACGACCGGGTCCTGGTCCGACGGGTCGATGACGACCGTGCCGTCGAGGGCGACGTTCGACCAGACGTCGTGACGTGAGGTCGCGGGGAGGATGACGAGGGCGTAGCCGCGGGCGAGCGCGGCCGAGGTGGCGGCGCGTGCCATCTCCGCGAAGTACGCGAACTCGGTGAAGGTGAAAGGTTCATCCCCGTATGTCGTCACGGTCAGGCCGATGAGTCCTGACTTGCCCGTACGGAGTGTGCGGGCGGCGGCCGACGGGCGGTAGCCCAGCCGGTCGGCGACCTCGCGGACATGGCGTCGGGTGGCGTCGGGGAGCCTGCCCTTGCCGTTGAGGGCGTCGGAGACGGTCGTGATGGAGACCCCCGCGGCGGCGGCCACGTCTCTGATACCCGCCCGGCCGGGTCGACTGCCTCGACGAGAGGTTTCCGCGCGGCTCACCTGGTGCTTCCCTGCTGCTGTCATGGCGAGCCGATAGTAGGGCTCATTCGGTGGGGTAGTGCGGACGCATATGCACGCGTTGACAGACACGTTTCTGCAAGGTCATCATGCGCCAATGCCCTTTGAAAACAAGGGAGTTGAACGATCCAATGGCAGGACGTGACTTGTCGGCGCGCATGGGCCTGCCAAGTGTCCGATGTTTCGAAGAGGTCTCAACTCACCTTCACGGGTGATGCGCGCCACGGAGTGAGCCACCGGCGCGTAGATATATGTGTGGCGCGCCCCCCAATTCGTACGCCTTCGTACGACGATGCCCCTGATGCAGGTGTGACAGGAGGGATCAGCGGGCGGGCCTGCCTCTCCCGAGCGCATCGACCTCTCTTCACCTGTACGCATCGGCGCGGAATCCTCATAAGGTGAGCAGTATTGGAGCCGGCGGTGGTGATGGGCCGCCGGTGGTCGCGAGGAGGACTGCGGTGAGCGAGACGAGCCCCAAGCTTCGAGCCGAGCTGGAGGGTATCCCCACCTACAAGCCGGGCAAGCCTGCCGCGGCCGGTGGTCCGGTGGCCTACAAGCTGTCCTCCAACGAGAACCCCTATCCGCCGCTGCCCGGCGTGATGGAGACCGTGACGGCGGCCGTCTCCTCCTTCAACCGCTACCCCGACATGATGTGCACGGGGCTGATGAACGAGTTGTCCGAGCGCTTCGGCGTCCCGCTCTCCCACCTGGCCACCGGTACCGGTTCGGTCGGCGTCGCCCAGCAGCTGATCCAGGCCACAGCCGGACCCGGCGACGAGGTCATTTACGCCTGGCGGTCCTTCGAGGCGTACCCGATCATCACGCAGATCAACGGCGCCACGTCCGTCAAGGTGCCGCTGACGTCGGGCGATGTGCACGACCTGGACGCGATGGCCGCCGCCATCACCGACCGCACCAGGCTGATTTTCGTCTGCAACCCCAACAACCCGACGGGCACAGTCGTGAGGCGGGCCGAGTTGGAGCGGTTCCTCGACCGGGTGCCCAGTGACGTCCTGGTGGTGTTGGACGAGGCGTACCGCGAGTTCATCCGGGACCCCGAGGTGCCGGACGGGGTGGAGATCTACCGTGAGCGGCCGAATGTCTGTGTTCTGCGGACGTTCTCCAAGGCGTACGGCCTCGCCGGCCTCCGTGTCGGTTTCGCGATCGCCCAGGAGCCGGTCGCGGCGGCCCTGCGCAAGACGGCCGTACCGTTCGGGGTGAGCCAGCTCGCGCAGGAAGCGGCGATCGCCTCGCTGCGTGCCGAGGACGAACTGATCGGCCGGGTCGGCTCGTTGGTATGCGAGCGCAACCGGGTGGTCGACGGACTGCGCGCTCAGGGCTGGACGGTGCCCGAGACCCAGGCCAACTTCGTGTGGTTGCGACTGGGGGAGCGCACGGTCGCCTTCGCTCAGGCTTGTGAGCAGGCGGGCGTTGTGATCCGGCCGTTCCCGGGCGAGGGTGTGCGGGTGACGGTCGGGGAGGACGAGGCGAACGACATCTTCCTGAAGGTGGCGGAAGGGTTCCGGAAGGAGCTCTAGCGCTCCGCGGGCACGGTCAGGCGTCCACCAGCTCCACGCGCACGGGGTCGCCGTCGCGGGCCGTCGCCAACAGACGGGGGTCGCCGTCGATGCGGCCGAGAACGTTGCACGGGCTCGCGAGGCGGCACTCGTCGCCTCGCGAGATCGGTGTGGGCCCGTAGGGGAGGGCGAGCGCGTCTCCGTCGGTCCAGAAGGCGACCGTGCCCGGCTCGACGACCTGCTGGGCGTTGGTTTCACGTGGAACAGCGACGCCCGTGTCGAAGTAGACCTCCTCTCCCCAGGTGCGGGCAGTGGAGGCGAGGGGCAGGGCCTTGACGAGGGCCTGCGTGGTGGGAGTGTCGTCGAGGGTCGCGGTGAGGTGACCCGCGGGCCAGGAGATCCGTATCTGTACGGGCGTCGGTGTCTGCATGGCACCGATTCAACAATATGTTGAAGTGTGCGCCAAGGGGCTGACTCGAGGAAGGACCCCCCCTTTGAGGGCAGGGATAGGCGTGCTGCATAATTGCTTGTGAATGTGAACGCTTTCACAAGCGGCAGGTAAGGAGCGGCGACGTGGACCTGGCTTTGGCGCCGGAGACTCTGGCGCGCTGGCAGTTCGGTATCACCACCGTCTACCACTTTCTGTTTGTCCCTCTGACGATCTCGCTGGCCGCCCTCACGGCCGGGTTGCAGACCGCATGGGTGCGCACGGAGAAGGAGAAGTACCTCAGAGCGACGAAGTTCTGGGGCAAGCTCTTCCTGATCAACATCGCGATGGGTGTCGTCACCGGCATCGTGCAGGAGTTCCAGTTCGGCATGAACTGGTCCGACTACTCCCGCTTCGTCGGTGACGTCTTCGGCGCCCCGCTCGCCTTCGAGGCCCTGATCGCCTTCTTCTTCGAGTCCACCTTCATCGGGCTGTGGATCTTCGGCTGGGACAAGCTGCCGAAGAAGATCCACCTGGCCTGTATGTGGATGGTGTCCATCGGCACGATCCTGTCGGCGTACTTCATCCTGGCGGCCAACTCCTGGATGCAGCACCCCGTCGGCTACCGGATCAACGAGGCGAAGGGGCGGGCCGAGCTCACCGACTTCTGGCTCGTGCTGACCCAGAACACCGCGCTCGCGCAGGCCTTCCACACCCTCTCGGCGGCCTTCCTCACCGGCGGCGCGTTCATGGTCGGCATCTCCGCCTTCCACCTGCTGCGCAAGAAGCACATCCGCGAGATGAAGACCTCGCTCAGGCTCGGCCTGGTCACCGTCGCCATCGGCGGCCTGCTCACCGCGATCAGCGGTGACACGCTCGGCAAGATCATGTACGAGCAGCAGCCGATGAAGATGGCCGCGGCCGAGGCGTTGTGGGACGGCGAGGAGCCGGCTCCCTTCTCGGTCTTCGCCATCGGCGATGTCGACAAGGGCCACAACAAGGTCGCCATAGAGATTCCCGGCCTGCTGTCCTTCCTGGCCAAGGACGACTTCACCTCGTACGTCCCCGGCATCAACGACGTCAACAAGGCCGAACAGGAGAAGTACGGTCCCGGCGACTACCGGCCCAACATCCCCGTCGCCTACTGGGGCTTCCGCTGGATGATCGGCTTCGGCATGGCGTCGTTCACCATCGGCCTGATCGGACTCTGGCTGACTCGCAAGAAGTTCATGCTGCCGCAGCACCTGAGGGTCGGTGACGACGAGGTGCCGCATCTGGTGCTGCTCCCGAAGAAGGCGCTCGGCCCGAAGCTGACCAAGCTGTACTGGCGCATCGCGATCTGGACGCTGGCCTTCCCGCTGATCGCCAACTCCTGGGGCTGGATCTTCACCGAGATGGGCCGTCAGCCGTGGGTCGTGTACGGAGTCCTGCGCACCCGGGACGCGGTCTCCCCCGGCGTCTCCCAGGGCGAGGTTCTCACCTCGATGATCGTCTTCACAGCGCTCTACGCCATCCTCGCCGTCGTCGAGGTCAAGCTGCTCGTGAAGTACGTCAAGGCCGGCCCGCCCGAGCTCACCGAGGCCGACCTGAACCCGCCCACGAAGATCGGCGGCGACGACCGTGACGCCGACAAGCCGATGGCCTTCTCGTACTAGGCCGAGGGAGCTGCACAGTCATGGAACTTCACGACGTCTGGTTCGTCCTGATCGCCGTCCTGTGGATCGGCTACTTCTTCCTGGAGGGCTTCGACTTCGGGGTCGGCGTCCTCACCAAGCTGCTGGCCCGCAACCGGCCCGAGCGGCGCGTGCTGATCAACACCATCGGCCCCGTCTGGGACGGCAACGAGGTGTGGCTGCTCTCGGCGGCCGGCGCCACCTTCGCCGCCTTCCCCGAGTGGTACGCCACGCTCTTCTCCGGCTTCTATCTGCCGCTGCTGCTCATCCTGATCTCCTTGATCGTCCGGGGCGTCGCGTTCGAGTACCGGGCGAAGCGCCCCGAGGAGCACTGGCAGCGCAACTGGGAGAACGCCATCTTCTGGTGCTCGCTGCTCCCGGCGTTCCTGTGGGGTGTGGCCTTCGGCAACATCGTGCGGGGCGTGAAGCTCGACGAGAACCATGAGTACGTCGGCAACGTCCTGGACCTGCTCAACCCGTACGCGCTCGTCGGTGGCCTGGTGACGCTGACCCTGTTCACCTTCCACGGTGCGGTGTTCACCGCGCTCAAGACCGTCGGGGAGATCCGGGAGCGGGCGCGGAAGCTGGCCCTGTGGGTCGGTCTCGCCGCCGCCGTACTGGCGCTGATCTTCCTGCTCTGGACGCAGATCGAGAACGGCGACGGTCAGAGCCTGGTCGCCCTCGTCGTGGCCGTGGCCGCGCTGGCGGCGGCGCTGGTGGCGAACCAAGCGGGTCGCGAGGGATGGTCGTTCGCCTTCTCCGGCGTCGCGATCGTGGCCGCCGTCGCGATGCTCTTCCTGACACTCTTCCCGAATGTCATGCCGTCCTCGCTCAATGACGAGTGGAGCCTCACGGTCACCAACGCGTCGTCGAGCCCGTACACCCTGAAGATCATGACCTGGTGCGCGGTGATCGCCACGCCGGTCGTCATGCTCTACCAGGGCTGGACCTACTGGGTCTTCCGCAAGCGGATCGGCACGCAGCACATTGCCGCGGACGCCGCTTCGGGGGCCAAGCACTGAGTCCGCTGCGGCTGGGTGGTTCACGATGTTTCACGTGAAACACCCCGCCCTGGACCGAAGGGCATGTTTCACGTGAAACCGATCGATCCGCGTCTCCTCCGATACGCCCGCGCCACGCGCCTCTTCCTCATCGCTGTCGTAGGCCTGGGCGCCATCGGTGCCGTACTGGTCATCGCGCAGGCGATGCTCATTGCCGAGGCGGTGGTGGGGGCGTTCCAGCACGGCATGTCCGCCGCTGAACTGCGCACTCCCCTGCTGCTGTTGGTGGCTGTGGCCGTAGGCCGCGCAGTGGTCGCGTGGCTCACCGAAATCGCCGCTCACCGTGCCAGCGCGGCCGTGAAGTCGGAGCTGCGCGGGCGACTGCTGGAGCGGGCGACCGAGCTGGGGCCCGACTGGCTGAGCGGGCAGCGGACCGGATCGCTGGTCGCGCTCGCCACGCGCGGCGTCGACGCTCTTGACGACTACTTCTCGCGCTACCTGCCGCAGTTGGGGCTCGCGGTGGTCGTACCGATCGCGGTGCTGGCGCGGATCGTGACCGAGGACTGGGTGTCTGCGGCCATCATCGTCGGCACCCTGCCGCTGATCCCGATCTTCATGATGCTGATCGGCTGGGCCACGCAGTCCCGGATGGACCGTCAGTGGCGGATGCTGTCCCGGCTGTCCGGGCACTTCCTGGACGTCGTAGCCGGCCTACCGACCCTGAAGGTGTTCGGGCGCGCCAAGGCGCAGGCCGAGTCGATCCGGCGTATCACCGATGAATACCGCCGGGCGACCCTGCGGACCCTGCGGATCGCCTTCATCTCCTCCTTCGCGCTGGAGCTGCTCTCGACGCTCTCGGTGGCCCTGGTCGCGGTGACGATCGGCATGCGCCTCGTCCACGGCGACATGCATCTGTACGACGGCCTGGTCATCCTCGTGTTGGCACCCGAGGCCTACCTGCCGCTGCGTCAGGTGGGAGCGCAGTACCACGCGGCGGCCGAGGGCCTGTCCGCGGCCGAGGAGATCTTCGAGGTGCTGGAGACTCCGGCGCCGACGTCGGGAAGCGCGGCGGTGCCGACGGGGGCGGTGTCGTTCGAGGGCCTCTCGGTCCGCTACCCCGGACGGTCCTCAGACGCGGTGTCGGACGTGTCCTTCGCCGTCGAGCCCGGGGAGACGGTTGCGCTCGTCGGGCCGAGCGGGGCGGGCAAGTCGACGCTGCTGAACGCGCTGTTGGGGTTCGTGCGGCCGACCGAGGGGCGGATCCTGGTCGGGGGAGCGGATCTTGCCGAACGCGATCTGGAGGAATGGCGGTCACGGATCGCCTGGGTGCCACAGCGGCCACATCTGTATGCCGGGACGATCGACGAGAACGTACGGCTGGCGCGTCCCGACGCGGACGACGCTGCCGTGCGGCAGGCGCTGGGAAATGCGGGGGCGCTGGAGTTCGTGGACGCGTTGCCCCAGGGTGTCGACACCGTGCTGGGCGAGGACGGTGTCGGGCTGTCCGCGGGGCAGCGGCAGCGGCTCGCGCTGGCCAGGGCGTTCCTGGCGGACCGGCCTGTCCTGCTGCTCGACGAGCCGACGGCCGCGCTCGACGGGGCCACCGAGGCCGAGGTCGTGGAGGCCGTGCGGAGGCTGGCGGTGGGGCGGACGGTGCTGCTGGTGGTGCATCGGCCGGCGTTGCTGGGGGTGGCGGACCGGGTGGTGCGCCTGGCGGGGGCGGTGGAGCCGGTGTCGGCGGAGGCCTCGCCCAAGGCGTCCGTTGACCGCCCGATCGAGCAGGACCGGCACGGCGGTTCCGTATCCGACGACGCTGGGACCGTGCCGCTCACCGCACCCACACGCGGGGTGCTTGCCCGCGTGCGCGCCATGTCCGGTCCCCGGCGCGGTCGCCTCGTCCTCGCGCTGGTGCTCGGCAGCCTCGCGCTCGGCAGCGCCGTCGGGCTCATGGCGACCTCCGGGTGGCTCATCTCGCGGGCCTCGCAGCAGCCGCCCGTGCTGTATCTGATGGTGGCCGTGACGGCGACGCGTGCCTTCGGTATCGGGCGGGCCGTGTTCCGATATGCCGAGCGCCTGGTGTCGCACGACGCTGTGCTGCGGATGCTGGCCGACACCCGCGTCGCCGTGTACCGACGGCTGGAGCGGCTGGCACCCGCCGGGCTGCGACGCACGCGGCGGGGCGATCTGCTGTCGAGGCTCGTCGCGGACGTGGACGCGCTGCAGGACTACTGGCTGCGGTGGCTGCTGCCCGCCGCTGCCGCGACCGTGGTGTCCGCCGGAGCCGTCGGCTTCATGGCCTGGCTGCTGCCCGAGGCCGGTGCCGTGCTCGCGGCCGGGCTTCTCGCGGCCGGGGCCGGAGTCCCGCTCCTCACCGGTGCCGTCGCCCGACGCGCCGAACGCCGGCTGGCTCCTGCCCGCGGAGAGCTCGCGACACGCGTGACGGACCTGCTCACCGGCACCGCTGAGCTGACCGTCGCCGGCGCCCTGCCCGGCCGTACGGCAGAAGCGCGGCGGGCCGACGGGACGCTGACCCGGATCGCCTCGCGCGCCGCCTCCGCGACCGCGCTCGGCGACGGGCTCACCGCGCTGATCTGCGGGCTCACGGTTGCCGCCACCACCCTCGTGGGCGCCCAGGCGGTCGCCGACGGGCGGCTGGGCGGCGTGACGATGGCCGTCGTCGTCCTCACCCCGCTGGCCGCCTTCGAGGCCGTCCTGGGGCTGCCGCTCGCCGTGCAGTACCGCCAGCGGGTGCGCAAGAGCGCCGAGCGCGTGTACGAGGTGCTGGACGCTCCGGAGCCCGTACGGGAACCCGACCGGCCCCGGCAGGCGCCCGCATCGCCCTTCCCGGTCGCCATCAGGGGCCTGACCGCGCGGCACGCCGGGCAGGACCGGGACGCGCTCGCCGGACTCGACCTGACTCTGGAGGAGGGCCGCCGGATCGCCGTGGTCGGCCCGTCCGGGTCCGGCAAGACGACGCTGGCTCAGGTGCTGCTGCGCTTCCTGGACGCCGACGCGGGCTCCTACACGCTGGGCGGTGTGGACGCGCACGCGCTGGACGGTGACGACGTACGGCGTCTCGTCGGACTCTGTGCGCAGGACGCGCACCTCTTCGACAGCTCCGTGCGCGAGAACCTGCTCCTCGCCAGGAAGGACGCCACCGAGGGCGAACTGCGTGGCGCCCTGCACCGCGCCCGGCTGCTCGACTGGGCCGACGGCCTGCCCGACGGGTTGGACACGCTCGTGGGTGAGCACGGGGCGCGGCTGTCGGGCGGTCAGCGGCAGCGGCTCGCGCTGGCCCGCGCACTGCTCGCCGACTTCCCCTTCCTCGTCCTGGACGAGCCTGCCGAGCACCTGGACCTGCCGACCGCCGACGCCCTCACCGCCGACCTGCTGGCCGCCACCGAGGGCCGTACGACCCTGCTCATCACGCACCGGCTCGCCGGGCTGGAGGCCGTGGACGAGGTGGTCGTCCTGGACGAGGGACGGGTGGCGCAGCGGGGCACGTTCGCGGAGCTGGCCGCCGTGGACGGGCCGTTGCGGGCAATGGTGGAGCGGGAGGAGCAGGCGGATCTGCTGGTGGGAGCGCCGTAGCGGGCGACCGGCCGGTGGCCGTGGGTGCTTGCCGACCGGCAGCCACCCGCCGGCGGACGGCATAGGCGGCGACGCTCGCCGGTGCTCGCGTCAACGGCCGTACTGACCCATCCGCAGCAACACGTCCCCCAGCTGTACGACTTGAACGGGGCCCTCGCCCGCCCCGCGGGCCAGGATCGCTGACATGCGCTCATATCGCCGTCGCCTCCTGGTCGTTCCGGCGCTGCTGTGTGCGCTCGTCGGCCTCGTGGCCCGGCCCGCCTACGCGGCCGGTGACGGCAAGGGCACCCCGGGCCACAACGGCACCGACTCGGCCCTCAGCGCACGGGTGGTCAAGCTGTACGAGGAGGCGGCCCGGGCGACCGAGCGGTACGAGGCGGGGCGGAAGCAGGCTGAGACGCGACGGGCGAAGGCACTGCGGATCGAGGCGTTGCTCGAACGGGAGCGGCGGGAGATCCGCGTCCTGCGTGAGGACCTGGGCCGGATCGCGCGCGCCCAGTACCGCAACGGCGGCGGCATGCCGCTCACCGCGCAGATCATCCTCGCGACGAGCCCGGACCAGCTGATGCGCGGGCAGCATGTGTTCTCGCAGGCGAACCTTGCCGTCGCCAACTCCATCGAGAAGAACCGTCGCGCCGAGGTGCGGCTCGCCGAGGACGAGGCCAAGGCCGCCGCGGCCTGGCGGGCGCTGGAGAAGCGCAACGCCGAGCTCGCCGTACTGAAGCAGGGCATCGAGGACAAGCTCGAAGAGGCGCGGTGGGAGTTGCAGGGGCAGGCCGACGTCTCCGTGGCCGCCGGATCGTGCCCCGGTGCGGTCCGGCTGGACCAGAAGGAGACGGACGGCACGAGCACCTGGGTCGCGCCCGTCGCGGAGTACGAGCTGTCCGCCGCGTTCGGCAGTGGAGGTAAGCGCTGGGCGAAGCGGCACACCGGGCAGGACTTCGCGGTGCCGATCGGTACGCCCGTGCGGGCGGTCGGGGACGGGCGCGTGGTGAAGGTCGCGTGCGCAGGCGCCTTCGGCATGGAGATCGTCGTCCGGCACGCGGACGGCTACTACACGCAGTACGCCCACCTCGCCTCCGTCGCCGTCGACCAGGACGAGCGGGTCGACACCGGCCAGTGGATCGGCCAGTCGGGCACGACGGGCAACTCCACCGGCCCGCACCTGCACTTCGAGGCGCGGGTCACTCCGGAACTGGGCTCGGGGGTGGACCCGGTGCCGTGGCTCTCCGAACGCGGAGTGCCGCTCGGGTAGGTCTAGTCCCGCCTTGCCAGCAGCTGTTCGATCACCACGGCCACGCCGTCCTCGTTGTTGGCGACCGTCCGTCCCGACGCGGCGGCGATGACATCGGGGTGCGCGTTGCCCATCGCGTACGACTGGCCCGCCCACGTCAGCATCTCGACGTCGTTGGGCATGTCCCCGAAGGCCACGACCTCCTCGTGCGAGATGCCGCGTTCGGCGCAGCACAGGGCGAGCGTGCTGGCCTTGGACACCCCGGGGCCGCTGATCTCCAGCAGGGCGCTGGGGCTGGAGCGGGTGACGTTGGCCCGGTCGCCGATGGCGAGGCGGGCGAGGGTGAGGAAGGCGTCGGGGTCGAGGGTGGGGTGGTAGGCGAGGATCTTGAGCACCGGCTCGCCGGCTCCGGGGGCGTCCGGCGCCAGGAGGTCCTCGGCCGGCGCGAGGTCGTCCGGTATCTCCATGTGCAGCTTGGGGTAGTCCGGCTCCTGGTAGAAGCCGTAGGTCTGCTCCACCGCGTACACCGTGCCCTCAGCCGCGTCACGCAGCAGTCGTACGGCGTCCAGGGCGTTCTCCCGGGCCAGCTCGCGCACCTTCACGAATTGGTGGGTGCCGGGGCCGCCGTGCAGGTCGACCACGGCGGCGCCGTTGCCGCAGATCGCCAGGCCATGCCCGTGGACGTGGTCGCTGACCACGTCCATCCAGCGCGCGGGGCGGCCGGTGACGAAGAACACCTCGATGCCCGCCTCCTCGGCGGCGGCAAGCGCGGCGACCGTGCGGGGGGAGACCGACTTGTCGTCCCGCAGCAGCGTGCCGTCCAGGTCGGTGGCGATGAGCCGCGGGCGGACAGCGGCGGCCGGGGTCTGGGGCTGTCGAGTCGCTGAGGTCACCGGGCCATTCTCCCGCATATGCCTGCACGGCCGTGCAGCAGTCCGCACATCTGAGTCCTCACCTGAGGAGAAACCGCCCCTGCGGACACCGCCCACCTCCCCCTGACCAGCACCGTCGCTCCCGTGAGCTCAGTGCAGCTGGGCAGTCGCCTCCATGGCGATCTGCTCGAAGACCTTCTCGTCGGCCGCGAAGTCCGAGTCAGGGATCGGCCAGTGGACCACGATCTCGGTGAATCCCAGCTCCTGATGGCGCCCAGCGAAGTCCACGAACGCGTCGAGGGACTCCAGCGGACGGCCGCGGTCCGGGGTGAACCCGGTGAGAAGGATCTTGTTGAGCCCGGCCACGTCCCGGCCGATCTCGGCGCAGGCGTCGGTCAGCTTCCCGACCTGTCCGCGAATGGCTTGAACAGACTGTTCAGGAGTGCCGTTCTCGTACAGCTTCGGGTCGCCCGTGGTCACCCACGCCTGTCCATGGCGTGCGGCGAGCCGCAGTCCACGCGGCCCGGTCGCGGCGACCGCGAACGGCAGCCGGGGGCGCTGCACACAGCCCGGGATGTTGCGCGCCTCGTGCGCCGAGTAGAAGTCGCCCCCGTACGACACCGAGTCCTCGGTGAGCAACTGGTCCAGCAGCGCGAGGAACTCGGCGAACCGGTCGGCACGCTCGCGCGGGGTCCATGGCTCCTGGCCGAGCGCGGTGGCGTCGAAGCCGGTTCCGCCTGCGCCGATGCCGAGCGTGACCCGTCCGCCCGAGATGTCGTCGAGGGAGATCAGTTCCTTGGCCAGGTTCACCGGGTGCCGGAAGTTCGGCGAGGTCACCAGGGTGCCCAGCCGCAGCCGGTCGGTGATGGCCGCGGCGGCGGTCAATGTCGGCACGGCGCCGAACCAGGGGCCGTCCCGGAAGCTCCGCCAGGACAGGTGGTCGTAGGTGTACGCGGTGTCGAAGCCGAGCTCCTCCGCGCGCTGCCATGCCTCGCGGCCCCCCTCGGACCAGCGGCGGTAAGGGAGGATCACGGTGCTCAGGCGCAGACTCATGCATCGAGCCTATGCGGCCGAATGGGTTTCACGTGAAACAGCCACCGCCCGCGGCTGCTCAACCACGGAGCGAGGTCGATCACCCGGGGACACGGATCATCGTGCGTACGTCGATCACCGGGATGCGCTCAGAAGTCCCCGTGGTGGCACCGATCAGTGCCCCTCGGGAATCCGCAGATACTCCGGCGGCACGGCCTTCGTCAGCCACACCCCGTTCGCGCTGACGTGGAAGACGTGGCCGTCGCGGTGCATGGCGCCGGCGTCCACGGAGAGCACCACCGGGCGGCCGCGCCGGGCGCCGACCCGCGTCGCTGTCTCACGGTCGGCGGAGAGGTGCACGTCATGCCTGTTCATGGGCAGGAGGCCGGCGCTGCGAATCGCGTCCAGGCTGCGGGCCACGGTGCCGTGGTAGAGGTACGGCGGCGGGGTCGCCGGGGGCAGTCCGAGTTCGACGTCGATGCTGTGGCCCTGGCTGGCGCGGATCCGGGTGCCCTCGATCGCGAAGCGCTGCTTGTCATTGGCGGCCACCACGTGATCCAGCTCTTGCCGGGTGAACCGGAATCCGTGCGCGGTCGCGGCGGCGATCAGTGTCTCGATCTCGACCCAGCCGCCCTCGTCGAGGGTGAGCCCGATGCGCTCGGGCTGGTGGCGCAGGTGCTTCGAGAGATACTTCGACACCTTCACGGTGCGTCTTTCGTCCATGCCACCAGACTGCCGGGAGAGGCCCGAATCACGCGAACGATTTCACTGCGGATGTTTGATCCACAACCAAGTACGGTTATCCACAGGGGAATTGGCGATTCTGTGGACAACAAGCCGTCATTTCAAGGAGTTTCGTCAAGATCACTTGCAGATCTGTGACTTGCCGCGAGCCGGTCCAAGGTCCGTGCCCGTACCTCCCGTTCGGCAGCCAGCGTGATGAACGACGCTGACTGCTTTGCGCCAACCAGGCCCTCCACGGCCTGCATTGTTTCCTCGGGCACCGGCACAGGTCTCGTCCGGTTCCGCGGTTCCGGCGTCTCGTCCGCTCCCAGGTGCTGACGGAGATGTCGCACGGCCAACAGTCGCATGGCACGGGCGAGTTCCGCGTCCACGGTGTGCTGGGCGAGCGGACGCAACCGTCGTACGAGACTGGCCGCCTCGGCGGCCTCCGCGTCCGTCGGACGGTGCGAGCCGTCGAGGTAGCGTGCGAAGACGTGCTCGGTGGTGAACTCCAGGAAACGGGCGGCGATGTGCTCGACCTGGCCCCTCAACTCCCTTAGATGATCGGAGATTGCGGACAGCGGCACCCCGGCGGAATGCAACTCGACCGCTACGGAGAGCTCTTGAGGGCTCGGAACGACGAAGGAGTCCTCGTCGCCGGGGACCGGCTCGAGTACGCCGAGCTCCACGGCCTCGGCCACCGCCGCGTCGTCCGGGGTGCCGCCGAAGCGCTCCTCCAGCTCGGCGCGCGAGATCCGTACCGCCTCCTCGTCGGTCCACGGCCCGTCCACCTCGGCGACCAGCCCGAGCACCCCACCGAGGCCACGACCGGCGTCCCAGGCCTCCAGGAGCTCCTTGATGGACGCCAGGGTGTAGCCGCGGTCGAGGAGATCGGCGATCTGGCTCAGGCGGTGGAGATGGGCGTCCGAGTAGAGGTTGGCCCGGCCGCGGCGCTCCGGGCGGGGGAGCAGGCCCCGGTCCTGGTAGGCACGGATGGTGCGGACGGTGGCGCCGCTGAGGTGCGCGAGGTCCTCGATCCGGTAGGCAGACGCCGCCTCGGCCGCGCGCCCGGCCTCACCGCGCCTCCCGGACAGGCCCTCGCCGACAACCGCTCCCCCGCGCGCAGGACCCCCGTCGCTCATAGCGGCGGCTCCAACCGCGCGATCCTGCGCAGCGTCTTCGGCGTGAACCTCGACATGAGATACGCCCCACGCGCCTCCGGCGTCACAGGAACGACTGCATCGCCCCGCACCACCGCCCGCAGGATCGCGTCGGCGACCTTCTCCGGCGGATAGTTCCGCAGCCCGTACAGACGCGCGGACTTCTTCTGGCGCCGCTTCTCCTCATCGGCGTCGACCCCGGCGAAGCGCGCGGTCGAGGTGATGCTGGTATTGACGAAGCCGGGGCATATCGCGGTGACGCCGATGTCCTGGCCGGCCAGCTCAGCGCGCAGGCACTCGCTCAGCATCAGCACGGCCGCCTTGGACGTGCTGTAGGCGGGCAGCGCCTTGGATGGCTGGTACGCCGCCGCCGACGCGGTGTTGACGATGTGGCCGCCCTGTCCGCGCTCGGCCATCTGCTTGCCGAACAGCCGGCAGCCGTGGATGACGCCCCACAGATTGACGTCGAGGACCTTCTTCCAGTCCTGCGGTGTGGTGTCGAAGAAGGAGCCCGACAGACCGATCCCGGCGTTGTTCACCAGGACGTCCACCACGCCGTACCCGGTGGCGACCTTCGCGGCGAGCTTCTCCATGGCCTGCTCATCGGAGACGTCGACGGTCTCGGCCCAGGCCTCGGGTGCGCCGATCAGCCGGGACATCTCGGCGGTGCGAGCCGCGGCCTCGGCGTCCCGGTCGACGGCCACCACACGCGCGCCGGCCTCCGCGAAGGCGTACGCCGTCGCCCGTCCGATGCCGCTGCCGGCGCCGGTGACCAGGACGAGCTGCCCGCCGAATCGGTCGGCGTACTTCCCGGTCGCGGTCACGCCTTTCGGCCGCCCGCCCTCGACGGATGTCACGAACTCCGTGATCCAGGACACCAGTTGGTCGGGGCGCGAACGCGGGATCCAGTGCTTCGCGTGAAGCGTGCGCCGGGTCAACTGCGGAACCCACTGTTCCAGTTCGTCGTGGAGCCGCTCCGACAGGAAGGCGTCCCCGAGGGGCGTGATGAGCTGCACGGGTGCGTGTGCGTAGGCGTCCGCGCGCGGGCGGCTCAGTCGGGCTCGTACGTTGTCGCGGTACAGCCAGGCCCCGTGCGCCGCGTCCGTCGGCAGGGACGAGGTCGGGTAGCCGCCGCCGGGGACCTTCTCCATGCGCTCCAGGATGCGCGGCCAGGTCTTGCCGAGGGGGCCGCGCCAGGCCAGTTCGGGCAGCACGGGCGTGTGCAGCGCGTAGACGTACCAGGACTTGGCGCCCTGGCCGAGGAGCTGGCCGACCCGGCGCGGGGTGGGCCGCTTGAGGCGCCCGCCGATCCAGTGGCCGAAATGGTCGAGGGACGGCCCGGACATCGAGGTGAAGGACGCGATCCGGCCCTCGGTGCGCTTGACCGTGGCGAACTCCCAGGCCTGCACCGAGCCCCAGTCGTGCCCGACCAGATGCACGGCCCGGCCCGGACTGACCGCGTCCGCGACGGCCAGGAAGTCGTCCGTCAGCTTCTCCAGCGTGAACCCGCCGCGCAGCGGCTTCGGCGCCGTCGACCGGCCGTGGCCGCGGACGTCGTACAGCACGACGTGGAAGCGGTCGGCCAGCCGCGGGGCGACCTCGGACCACACCTCCTTGCTGTCCGGATAGCCGTGCACGAGCATCACCGTCGGCCGGCCCGGGTCGCCCAGCTCGGCGACGCACAGCTCGACATCGCCGGTCCGCACCCGGCGCTCGCGCGCGCCCTGAAGAGTCACCGGCACCGTCACTTCTCCTCCGCCCAGCGCCGCACATGCGGCAGATCGTCGTCCAGCCAGAAGGCGCTCTGCTCGGGGTCCTCCGAGTCGGTGACGACCAGGATCTCCTCGAACTTGGCACCCGTACCTCTGAAGCCGAGGTGCGGTTCGACCGCCCACAGGCCCGGCTGCGGCGGGTGGTCGGAGAAGCGGTACGGGGACCAGAGCGGGGACCAGCCCTCGCGGTGGCCGTGCAGCGCGTCGCTCGCCAAGCCCTTCAGGGACTGGGTGCCGAACCCGAAGACATGCGGTGACCAGCGGCGTTGCCTGACCCGGTCGACCTTGTGCGCGATCACGCCGAAGGGATAGGCGCGGTGCCGGTTGGCGTAGCCCTGGCGGACCATGAGCCGGTCCACGTCGTCGTAGATCTCCCGCAGCGGCCGGCGCTCGCGCACCTCGCGCAGGATCAGGTCGCGGTGCGCCTCCAGGTCGTCCATCAGCTTGTCCTGGACCGGGTTGATGCCGAGCGAGCCTGAATAGCCGATGTCGGCCGTGAAGCCGTCGTACACAGGGGCCATGTCCAGGATGAACGGCATCCCGGGCTCCAGGCGGCGGTTGGTGGGGAAGAACTGCAGCGGGACCCGGAAGTTCACGAACGCCGTGCGGTTCCCGAACCACGCGAAGGGCAGGTGGAACCAGTCACGCACACCGCGCTCGCGCAGCCACTCGCGCTGCATGCGCGCCGCCTCGCGCTCGGTGATGCCGGGCTCCAGCTGCGCGGCGACGGCTTCCGCGCACTCGTACGCGAGGCGCTGCACCTTTCTGAACCCGCGCAGTTCCGCGGCCAGTTCACCCGAACCTGCTGCCACTGCCGTCGTCATGCCACCGCCCACCCTTGTCCACGCTGACTGCGGTACGTGCCCGTAACTTGACACTGACGAATGTGACAGTTGTTAGAGGTTGCGTCAATAGATCGCGTGAGACCTCAGGGTGACCCTTAGACGCCCGTACACCTGAGGTCTGATATCAAGACGGCTCTCGGGTCTGATGACCTGAGTGGTACGGGTCACTACCGTCTATGCCGTGACTGTGATCGCGACCGAAAGCCTGAGCAAGCGGTTCCCCAGGGTGACCGCGCTTGACCGGCTGACCATGGACATCGGGCCCGGGGTGACCGGACTCGTCGGTGCCAATGGAGCCGGCAAGTCCACCATGATCAAGATTCTGCTGGGTCTGTCCCCCGCCACCGAGGGCCGTGCCGAAGTGCTCGGACTCGACGTCGCCACCAAGGGCGCCGCCATCCGCGAGCGGGTCGGGTACATGCCGGAGCACGACTGTCTGCCGCCCGACGTCTCGGCCACCGAGTTCGTCGTCCACATGGCGCGCATGTCCGGCCTCCCGCCCGCCGCCGCGCGCGAGCGCACCGCGGACACGCTGCGCCACGTCGGCCTGTACGAGGAGCGCTACCGCCCCATCGGCGGCTACTCGACCGGCATGAAGCAGCGCGTGAAGCTGGCCCAGGCCCTGGTGCACGACCCGCAACTGGTCTTCCTGGACGAGCCGACCAACGGCCTCGACCCGGTCGGCCGCGACGAGATGCTCGGCCTCATCCGCCGAATCCACACCGACTTCGGCATCTCGGTCCTGGTCACCTCGCACCTCCTGGGCGAACTGGAGCGCACCTGCGACCACGTCGTCGTCATCGACGGCGGCAAGCTGCTGCGCTCCAGCTCCACCACCGACTTCACCCAGACCACGACGACGCTCGCCATCGAGGTCACCGACACCGACGACCACCCGGACGGCACCCGCGCGGTGCGCGACGCGCTCCAAGCGCGTGGGGTGGAGGTCCTCGACGGCAGCGGCGGCCTCCCGGGCGCCGGTCACATCCTGCTGCTCACCGCGCAGGGCGAGGAGACCTACGACCTGGTGCGCGACGTGGTCGCCGACCTCGGGCTCGGCCTGGTGCGCATGGAGCAGCGCCGGCATCACATCTCGGAGGTCTTCACGGACAGCGAGCACGGCGAGCAGAGCACCGACGCACAGCGGAAGGAGGCGGTCGGCCATGGCGGTTGAGCAGCCCGTAACCACACAGTCGGGTGACCAGACCCGCATCCACAACATCGGATACCGCAGCTACGACGGCCCCCGTCTCGGCCGCTCCTACGCGACCCGGTCCCTCTACTCGCAGTCCCTGCGCGGCTCCTACGGCCTCGGCCGATCGGTGAAGTCCAAGGTGCTGCCGATGCTGCTGTTCGTGGTGATGTGCGTGCCCGCGGCCATCATGGTCGCCGTCGCGGTCGCCACCAAGGCCAACGACCTGCCCGTCGACTACACGCGCTACGCGATCGTCATGCAGGCCGTGATCAGCCTGTACGTCGCCTCGCAGGCACCGCAGTCCGTCTCCCGCGACCTGCGCTTCAAGACCGTGCCGCTGTACTTCTCGCGGCCGATCGAGACCGCCGACTACGTCCGTGCGAAGTTCGCGGCGCTGGCCTCCGCGCTGTTCCTCCTCACCGCGGCCCCGCTGCTCGTGCTCTACGTGGGCGCGCTGCTGGCCAAGCTCGACTTCGCCGACCAGACCAAGGGATTCGCGCAGGGACTCGTGTCCGTGGCACTGCTCTCACTGCTGTTCGCCGGAATCGGCCTGGTCATCGCGTCGGTCACGCCGCGCCGCGGCTTCGGTATCGCAGCCGTGATCGCCGTCCTGACCATCTCCTACGGCGCGGTCTCCACGCTCCAGGCCATCGCCGACGCACAGTCCATCGACGGCGGAGGCAGCAGCGGCGCCATCGCCTGGATCGGCCTCTTCTCGCCGATCACGCTCATCGACGGTGTGCAGTCCGCCTTCCTGGGTGCGACCTCCGCCTTCCCTGGCGGGGTGGGCCCGAGCAACGGCGAAGGCGTCGTCTACGTCCTCGTCACCCTGGGCCTGATCGCCGCGAGCTACGGCCTTCTGATGCGCCGCTACAAGAAGGTGGGACTGTGACCACGCTCCAGATCGACCACGTCTCCCGCTGGTTCGGCAACGTGGTCGCCGTCAACGACATCACCATGACGATCGGCCCCGGTGTCACCGGCCTCCTCGGCCCCAACGGCGCCGGAAAGTCCACCCTCATCAACATGATGGGCGGATTCCTGGCCCCGTCCACCGGCACCGTCACCCTCGACGGGCAGCAGGTGTGGCGCAACGAAGCGATCTACAAGCAGATCGGCATCGTCCCCGAGCGCGAGGCGATGTACGACTTCCTCACCGGCCGCGAATTCGTCGTCGCCAACGCCGAGTTGCACGGCCTGGGTGCCAAGGCCGCCCAAAAGGCCCTGGCCACGGTCGAGATGGAGTACGCGCAGGACCGGAAGATCTCCACGTACTCCAAGGGCATGCGCCAGCGCGTGAAGATGGCGAGCGCCCTCGTCCACGACCCCTCGCTGCTCCTGCTCGACGAGCCCTTCAACGGCATGGACCCGCGTCAGCGCATGCAGCTCATGGACCTGCTGCGACGCATGGGCGACGAGGGCCGCACGGTGCTGTTCTCGTCCCACATCCTCGAAGAGGTCGAGCAACTCGCCTGGCACATCGAGGTCGTGGTCGCCGGACGGCACGCGGCCAGCGGTGACTTCCGCAAGATCCGCCGTCTGATGACCGACCGCCCGCACCGCTACCTGGTGCGCTCCAGCGACGACCGCACCCTCGCGGCCGCGCTGATCGCCGACCCGTCGACGTCCGGGATCGAGGTCGACCTGGCCGAGGGCGCGTTGCACATCCAGGCCGTCGACTTCGGTCGCTTCACCGCCCTGCTGCCGAGGGTGGCACGCGAGCACGGCATCCGCCTGCTCACGGTCTCGCCGTCCGACGAGTCCCTCGAGTCCGTGTTCTCGTATCTGGTCGCGGCGTAGGAGGCCGAAAAGATGTACGACCCCACAGTCGCCCGACTTACCTACAGGGCCCTGCTCGGCCGTCGCCGGGCCCTCATCCTCGGCGCGTTGCCGCTGCTGCTCATCGGGATCTCGGTGGTGGTGCGCGGCCTCGCCGGAGCCGACGACCAGACCGCGTCCGACCTGCTCGGCGGGCTGGCGCTCGCCACCATGGTGCCGATCATCGGCGTCATCGCCGGCACCGGCGCGATCGGGCCCGAGATCGACGACGGCTCGGTGGTGTATCTGCTGTCCAAGCCGGTGAAACGGCCGACGATCATCTTCACCAAGCTGATCGTCGCGATCGCCGTGACGATGGTGTTCTCGGCGCTTCCCACCTTCATCGCGGGCTTCATCCTCAACGGCAACGGCCAGCAGATCGCCGTCGCCTACACGGTGGCCGCGCTGGTCGCCTCCATCGCGTACGCCGCGCTTTTCCTGCTGCTCGGCACGGTGTCCCGGCACGCGGTGGTCTTCGGGCTCGTCTACGCGCTCGTCTGGGAGGCCCTGTTCGGCTCCCTGGTGCCGGGTGCGCGCACGTTGAGCGTCCAGCAGTGGGCGCTGGCGGTGGCGCAGAAGGTCGCCGGCGGGGACATGGTGACGTCGGACGTCGCCCTGCCCACCGCGACGGTGCTGCTGGCGGTGGTGACCGTGCTCGCGACCTGGTACGCGGGACAGAAGCTGCGGTCGCTGACGCTCGCCGGTGAGGAGTGACGGGCGCCGGTGCGCAGTTGAGGCAGTCCGCTCGCGCCGGTGCCAGTGACGTGTAAAGAGGCGGGCCCCTGAGGGGGCCCGCTTTTTGACGGAGGCTTCACGTCTGTCCGGGCACACTGGGCAAAGGGGATGCACCGGGGTGCACTGCACGAACTGGAGGACGGGGATGGCAGGCGGCATGTCGCAGCACGAGGATGGCGAACGGTTCGGGCACGACACCTGGGACAGCCTGGTCCTGGACGAGGACTTCATACGCGCGGCCGACACCGCCGAGCCGTCCGCCCGGGCCCGGATGCTGGCTGCGCGCTGGCGCCGTGAGGAGCCCGAGCCGCAGCCGTGGCGCTCGGACGAGCCGCCTGCCGGATGGTTCTTCAGCAAGGGGCGCCGTCGCAAGTGGCGCCGCCGGTAGGCGGCGTACGGCGTCCTCCCGACGCCCTTCCTGGCCTTGTTAATCGGTGGCGCCCAACTCTCGGTACAGGCACAGTGGTTGTGTCCACATCGCCGGACGGTGAGTTCGGCGCCACTTGCTGGGAGAGGAGCAGGACGATGTCCATGCACGACAGTACGTCCAGCTCCCGTCAGGGCAGTCCGCGGCGGGCTCCGGAGTAATCGCTACCCCTCCGTCGAGTCCGTACCGCATGGGGAGCTGCCCGGGGCGGCCGCTTCGAGCACGCGATGTCGCTCTCGCGTGGGTCGCCCACCCGGAGGATTGGCCGAGTGGTAAGGCACCGGTTTGCTAAACCGTGGTCGGGTCTGAATGGCCCGCGCACGTTCGATCCGTGCATCCTCCGCGAGACGTTGCCACTGGGGCTTGGCCGTGTGTGCCAGGGCTGGGGGCCTTGAGAAGGCGTTCGGCGCTTCGGCTGTGAGGTGGGCTGCCCGGCCCGGGGTTTCGGGGCGCCGCCCGCGCCCCACCCGTGCGGCCTGTGCCCCCCGGTGCCGCCCGCGCCCACCCGTGCTGCCCCGCGCGACACGCATGCCCGTGGGTTTTGGCGGCCCGGGGCGCCTTCGGGCCGGCACGACCGGCTGACGCGGCAGCAATACGGAGTAGGGGGTTGGCCGGCAACCGGGAGTGGGCGTCAGCCCGGCACCGGTGAGTCGACGTCGGCCGGGCAGCGCGGGTCGGGTTGGCGCAGTCACCCCTGGCGGACGTCGGCCCGCAACCGAGGGGCCCGCAGTCGACGTCGGCTCGCAACCGAGGCGCCCCAAGTCGACGTGGGCCAGGCATCCGACGCGCCCCAAGTCGACGTGGGCCAGGCATCCGAGGGGGAGCACCAGTCGGCGTGGGACCGGCGGGTGCCGAGGGGAGCCGGCCGGCGTCGGACCTGTGGGTGCCGAGAAGCCGAAGCCGGCAAATCCGCACCGTCAGCCCAGCAACCCCTCCACCACCACCGCGATCCCATCCTCCTCGTTGGAGGACGTCACCTCGTCCGCCACCGCTCTCAGTTCGACGTGGGCGTTGGCCATGGCCACGCCATGTGCCGCCCAGGCGAACATCGGGATGTCGTTCGGCATGTCGCCGAAGGCGATGGTGTCGGCGGCCTTCAGGCCCAGGCGGCGGGCTGCCAGGGACAGGCCCGTGGCCTTGGAGAGGCCCAGGGGGAGCAGCTCCACTATGCCCTCGCCGGCCATCGCCACCGTGACGAAGCCGCCCGCGGCCTTGCGGGCGGCCTTGGCCAGCTCGTCGTCGGAGAGTTCCGGGTGCTGTATGTAGATCTTGTTCAGCGGGGCGGACCACAGATCCGACGCGTCCGCGAACGGCGTGGACGGGAGTTTGCCCGTGAGCGCGTAGCCGGGGCCGACCAGCACGTCGCCGTCCAGGCCGTCGCGGCTCGCCGCCAGGAACAGCGGGCCGACCTCCGCCTCGATCTTGGCCAGTGCCACGCCCGCCAGTTGACGGTCCAGGGTCACCGACGTCAGCAGGCGGTGCGCGCCGGCGTCGTAGACCTGGGCGCCCTGACCGCAGACGGCGAGGCCCTGGTAGCCGAGGTCGTCGAGGATGTGACGGGTCCAGGGGACCGCCCGGCCCGTGACGACGATGTGCGCGGCGCCCTCGGCCGTCGCGGCGGCGAGGGCGTCACGGGTGCGCCGTGAGACCGACTCGTCGGAGCGCAGGAGCGTTCCGTCGAGATCGGTCGCGATCAGCCTGTAAGGGAAACCGGCGCTCACTTGGCGACCGGCTCCAGGACCTCCCGGCCGCCCAGGAACGGGCGCAGCACCTCGGGGACCCGGACGGAACCGTCGGCCTGCTGGTGGTTCTCCAGGATCGCCACGATGGTGCGCGGGACGGCGCACAGCGTGCCGTTGAGCGTGGCCAGCGGCTTGACCTGCTTGCCGTCACGGACGCGGATCGACAGCCGGCGGGACTGGAACTCGGTGCAGTCCGAGGTCGACGTCAGCTCGCGGTACTTGCCCTGCGTCGGGATCCACGCCTCGCAGTCGAACTTGCGGGCGGCCGAGGAGCCGAGGTCGGCGGAGGCGACGTCGATGACCCGGAACGGCAGTTCCAGCGACGTCAGCCACTGCTTCTCCCACTCCAGCAGGCGCTGGTGCTCGGCCTGCGAGTCCGCCGGGTCGACGTACGAGAACATCTCGACCTTGTCGAACTGGTGCACGCGGAAGATGCCCCGGGTGTCCTTGCCGTGCGAGCCGGCCTCGCGTCGGAAGCAGGGCGAGAAGCCCGCGTAGCGCAGGGGGAGCTTGTCGGCGTCGATGATCTCGTCCATGTGGTACGCCGCGAGCGGGACCTCGGACGTGCCGACCAGGTAGAGGTCGTCGTTGGCGAGGTGGTAGACGTCCTGGGCCGCCTGGCCGAGGAATCCGGTGCCGGCCATCGACTGGGGGCGGACCAGCGCCGGGGTCAGCATCGGCGTGAAGCCTGCCGCCGTGGCCTGGGCGATCGCCGCGTTGACGAGAGCGAGCTCCAGAAGGGCGCCCACGCCGGTGAGGAAGTAGAAGCGCGAGCCCGAGACCTTCGCGCCGCGCTCGACGTCGATGGCGCCGAGGAGCGCGCCGAGCTCCAGGTGGTCCTTCGGCTCGAAGCCCTCGGCCGTGAAGTCACGGATCTCGCCGTGCGTCTCCAGCGTGACGAAGTCCTCCTCGCCGCCGACCGGGACGTCCGGGTGCACGAGGTTGCCCAGCTGGAGGAGCAGCTCCTGGGTCTCGGCGTCGGCCGCGTCGCGCTCGGCGTCGGCCGCCTTGACGTCGGCGGCGAGCTGGCTCGCCTGCTTCAGCAGCTCGGCCTTCTCGTCCGCGGAGGCCTTGGGGATGAGCTTGCCGAGCTGCTTCTGCTCGGCACGGAGCTCGTCGAAGCGGACGCCGGACGACCTGCGCCGCTCGTCGGCAGACAGGAGGGCGTCGACGAGCGCGACGTCCTCTCCACGGGCGCGCTGCGAGGCGCGCACTCGGTCGGGGTCCTCACGGAGCAGGCGAAGGTCAATCACGCGCTCAAGGCTACCGGGGAGGGGTGACAGCCCACGACTCGCTATTCCGGACTGCGGCTTACGTACCGTTATGGGGGAATTGCTGATCGTGTCAATAAAAAGTGTCTCACTACCTGGAACGGGGCAGGCGGGAGGCGACCGGTTGACTCGATTCCCTTGTGGAGAAGGGGACTTGGGTCGCGGTTGTCCACAGGGGTCCCCAGCCCTCGAAGAGTTATCCACAGGGTGTGTGGATGGACTGTGGACTTCGGAATTGAACACCGTAACGTGCCGCCCGAGTCGAGGATTCCCAGGGCAAACCCTGCTCATACGCACTTTCGAGTGGAAAGCGGTCGCCCCAAAGGATTGCCCAAAGGAAAAGAGTGGACGAAGGGTGACTTGCGCGATGGTGGACGCCGAAAGGGCCTGGAGGCCGATTTGTCGACAGACTCATGCTTGCCTGTCGACTTGTCCCCAGGTCGAGATGAGTACCTGTGGATAACCCCTGTGGATAACGATAATCCGCTGGCAGTACTGGCCGGAAACCTGCGCTGGAGCCCGTCGGCACCGGCCGCCGAGGGGCCGCTCAGAACCGCCCGTCCTGGCACCGCGCCACCCAGTCCGCCGCCGCCACGAACTCCTCGTCCGATGTCCCGAGGCGCGGCGGCTGCACATCTCCCGGCTTGATGTCCGCGCGCGGATACGAGCCCAGGAACCGCACCCCCAGGCAGATCCGCTTGAGCCCCATCAGCGCCTCGGCCACCCGGCGGTCGGAGATGTGTCCCTCGGCGTCGATGCAGAAGCAGTAGTTGCCGATGCCCGCGCCGGTCGGCCGGGACTGCAGCAGCATCAGGTTGATGCCGCGCGTGGCGAACTCACCGAGGAGGTCGCGCAGCCCGCCGGGATGGTCGTCGCGCTGCCACAGCACGACGGACGTCTTGTCCGCGCCGGTCGGCGCAGCGGGCCTGGCCGGCCGGCCCACCAGCACGAACCGCGTCTGGGCGTTCTCCGCGTCGTGGATCTCGGTCTCCAGGGCCTCCAGGCCGTACCGGGCAGCCGCGAACTCGCCCGCGAAGGCGGCGTCGTACTGGCCCTCCTGGACCAGGCGCGCGGCGTCCGCGTTCGAGGCGGCGGACTCCCATTGGGCGTCCGGGAGGTTCCTCTTCAGCCAGTTGCGCACCTGAGGCTGGGCGGCCGGGTGCGCGGAGACCGTCTTGATGTCCGACAGCTTCGTGCCGGGCCTGACCAGCAGCGCGAACGTGATCGACAGCAGCACCTCGCGGTAGATCATCAGCGGCGCGCCCGCGACCAGTTCGTCGAGCGTGGTCGTGATCCCGCCCTCGACGGAGTTCTCGATCGGCACGAACGCGGCCTCGGCCTCGCCGACGCGCACCGCGTCGAGCGCGGACTGCACGGACACGTACGGGATCAGCTCCCGGGTCGCGGCCTCGGGAAGCGTGCGCAGGGCGACTTCGGTGAAGGTGCCCTCGGGGCCGAGATAGGCATAGCTCGCTGGCATGACCTCACCCTAATGGGCCTTGCGAAACGCGGCGTACACATCTCACCCGGCCGCCGCAAGGGGTGGACCCTGGGGCCGAGCGTCCGGCGGTCTGGGTCGAGGGTCCGGTGGTCCGGGGTTGAGGGTCCCCTAAGGCGGACGTCACCCTTCCAGCAGCCGCTGCCCCACGTACTCCCCTTCCGCCGCCCCGCCCGGCACCGCGAACAGCCCGCTCGCCTCGTGCCGGATGTACTTCGACAATGCGTCCCCCCGGTCGAGCTTGCGCTGGACGGTGACGAAGCCGCGCAGCGGATCGGCCTGCCAGCAGATGAACAGGAGCCCCGCGTCGGGCACCCCGTCCGCGTCGATGCCGTCGTGGTACGAGAACGGGCGCCGCAGCATCGCCGCCCCGCCGTTCTGGTCGGGCCGGGTGATACGCGCGTGGGCGTTGATGGGGACGACCAGGTTCCCTGCCTTGTCCGTCTTCTCCAGGTCCATCTCGGCCGTCTCGGTGCCCCCGGACAGTGGCGCCCCGTCGGACTTGCGGCGCCCGATGACGTCCTCCTGCGCCTTGACCGAGAGCTGCTCCCAGTCGTCGAGCAGCATGCGGATGCGGCGTACGACGGCGTAGGAGCCGCCCGCCATCCAGGCCGGGTCCTTCGAGCCGGACTCGGGCACGAAGATGCGCTTGTCGAAGTCGGCTTCCGTCGGCTTCGGATTGCGCGTGCCGTCCATCTGGCCCATCAGGTTGCGTGCGGTCATCGGGTGCCCGGTGGCACCCGGCGACCGGTTGAAGCCGTTCATCTGCCAGCGCACCTTGGCGGCCCTGCCCGCGTCCTTCTGGATCGCGCGCAGGGCGTGGAAGGCGACCAGGGCGTCGTTGGCGCCGATCTGCACCCACAGGTCGCCGTTGCTGCGCGCCCTGTCGAGCTGGTCCGAGGAGAAGTCGGGCAGCGGATCCAGGGAGACCGGACGCTGCTTCTCCAGGCCGGTCCGCGCGAAGAAGCTGTGCCCGAAGCCGAAAGTGATCGTCAGCGACGACGGCCCGGCGTCCCGGGCGACATCCGTGTCGTCCTGCTGCGCCGCCTCGCCCGCCATCAGCCGCCGAGCCGTCTCCGACCAGCGGCGCAGCAACGCCGCCGCCTCCTTGCGGCCCGCGCCCGCCGCCAGGTCGAAGGCGACGACGTGGCCGCGCGCCTGGAGTGCCTGGAGGATGCCGGGCTGATGTTTCCCGTGAAACATCACCTGATCGGCGCCCAGCGAGGTGAGCGGCGTCGCCTCGGCCGGCCTCGCCGAGTAGCCCACGGCCCCACCCGCCGCGCCGAGCACCAGCCCCGTCGCACCGGCGGTCCCGAGCAGCCGCCGCCGCGACAGGCCCTCCCTATGGGTGGCGCTTTCACAAACGCCGCCATTAAGTGCCGTCTCGCCCTTGGGCGCCGACTCAGGAGCAGCAGGAGCCTTGGGAGTACGGGCCTCCGGAATGGACTGGTCAGCCATGGTGAGGTTCAGCCGATCTGCGCGTTCTTGGAGACAGTGGTCTGGTCGATGTCGGAGGTCCGCACGGTCGCGGTGATCTTCCACTCGCCCGCCACGGGGATCTGCACTCCACTCGCCGACCAGTGTCCGGTGGCGATGTGGTCGGGGACGACGGGCAGCGGCCCGATGTCCTCGGACTCAAGGGTGAAGGCGACCTTCACCTCGGGGATGTCGAAGGCGCGGCCGTTGGGGCGCTGCACATAGACGTGCATCTCGTTGCCGCCCACGCGCGCGGGATCGAGGTCGATGCGTACGACGCCCTTGCCGTCCTCGCCCCCGGTGTCGAAGGACATGTCCAGCGTCAGCGCACCGGCCGACGACGCCTCGGCCGACGAGGACGACGTGGCCGCCCGCGCGTCCTCCTCCGTGCGTCCCGGTTCGGTCGACGTCAGCATCGTGGTGACGGCGAGCAGGACGACGGCGACGCCCGCCTCCGCGAGCACCGAGCGGCGCAGCCCGAACCGGTTCGGATCGGCGTCGCGCTCCTGCTTCTGCCGTGCCGTGTCGATCGCGGCCTGCTGCCGGGCGAGCTGGGCGGCGCGCTGGGAGTCACCGCCCTTCTTGCCCGAGGCCGCGGCCGAGGTGCCCTGCTTGCCGGAAGCGGCGGCCGACGTGGAGGCGGATGCACCGGCCTGGGCCGTGGCGTGCTCCTTCTCGCCGTCGGAGTCCTCCGTCGCCTTCCGCGGCTTCGCCACGACCGTCTCCGCCAGGCGTGCGGTCCACCGCCGCGAGATCCAGGCGAGCCCCACCAGCAGCACCACGAGGCCGATCTTGACCAGCAGCAACTGCCCGTACCGCGTGCCGGTGAACGCCGACCACGACCCGAGCTGCCGCCACGACTGGTAGATCCCGGTCGCGACCAGTGCCAGCACGCTGCCGAAGGCGACGCGCGAGAACCGTCGTACGGCCGACGCCGGGAACGGCGTGTCCGCGGGCGCCCGGTAGAGCGCGACGAGGAGTGCGACCAGACCGCCGAGCCAGCTCGCGACGGCCAGCAGGTGCAGGATGTCGACCGGCATCGCGATCCCGGCCTGGAGCCCGGTCGAGGCGTGCTCGGACATCGCCCAGCTCGCCCCGAGCCCCGCCGCCACGACTGTCCCGCCGATGGCCAGGCCGAAGGTCAGGTCCCGCTTCTCCTCGTCCTCCCGCTTGTCGTAAGCCCCGAACAGCACGGCGATGAACAGTGCCGCCGCGGCGAGCAGCAGCAGCCGGGACACCAGTGCCGCACCCGTCTTGGTCTGCAGCACCTGGCCGAGCAGGTCCAGGTCGAAGACGTCGCCGACCTTCCCGGTGCTGGTGTACGAGCCGCGCAGGAGCAGCAGTCCGAGCGTGGCGGCGGTCAGGGCCAGCCATCCGCTGACGACGAGCCGCTGCAGCGGCCGCACCCCCGCCCCGCGCTGCCAGCAGGCGAGCACGAAGGCGGCACCGCCGACCAGGACGATGAACCCGGCGTACGACACGTACCGCCCGAACCCGTAGAGCCAGCCGACGACTCCACCCCCCGCCTCCTGGCCGGAGACCGAGACGGTCGTCTGGGAGGGCGCGCCGATGGAGAAGGTGTACGCGCCGGCGACGGGATGGCTGTCCTCGGACACCACCTGGTAGGTGACGGTGTACGTGCCGTCGGGCAGGCCGCTGTGGAGCTTCACGGCGTACGTGGTGCCGCTGACGTTGGCCGGGTCGCCGCGGTCGATGCGCTTGCCCTTGGGGTCGAGCACGCGCAGGGAGTCGTTCGAGACGGCGACTCCCTCGGAGAAGGTCAGCGAGACCTGCGTCGGGGCCTTGTCCACCACCGCCCCCTGCTGGGGGTCGCTGCCCGTCAGCGCGGCGTGCGCGGAGACCGGCCCGGCACCGGCGAGGAGCAGCCCTGTGGCGGCCAGGAGCAGCAGCACCAGGGTCCGGACGCGGGGGGCGATGGTCTGGGTCAAGGCGATCTCTCCCTCAGTGTCCGGTCTTCGGGCTGTACGTGGCGGACTTCACCGGCATCTCGACGGTGACCGTGCCGGACTCGGCGAAGTGGAGTTTCACGGTCACCTTCTCGCCCTGCTTCGGCTTCCGCTTCAGCTTTTCGAACATCAGATGGCTGCCACCGCTTTTGAAGACGAGTTGACCGTGCGCGGGGACGGCGACGTCCTTGGCCTCCTGCATCGACGATCCGACCGTCTCGTGGGCGGTCACGTCGCCGACGTCGCTGGTGACGGACGTCAGTTCGTCCTTCGTACCGCCCTTGTTGGTGACGGTCAGGAAACCGGCCGCCATGGAGTCGGAGACCGGCTGTGGCATGTAGGCACCGCCGACGGACAGTTCGGCCTTGGTGTCGTCCTGGGAGTCGCCGGAGCCGCAGCCCGCCAGGACGAGGGCTCCGGTCAGGACCACGGTCACCGGGGCGAACCGCCTCACGGCTTCGCCCCCTTGATCAGCTTGGGGAGGTCCTTGGTGTAGTCGTCGACCGTGGCGTCCTCGGTGTAGAGGACATATCCGGCGTCGGTCTTCGGCGAGAACGCGACGACCTGCGTGCCGTGGGTCGAGACCATCTTGCCGTTCTTGTCCTTGTGCGGCGGCTCGATCGAGATGCCGAGGGTGCGGGCGCCGGCCTGGATGGTGTCGAATTCGCCGGTCAGGCCCACGACCTGCGGGTCGATGCCCTTGAGCCACTTGCCGAGCGCCGACGACGTGTCTCGCTCGGGGTCGGTGGTGACGAACACCACGCGCAGCTCGTCCTGTTCGGCCTTCGGCAACTGCTTCTTGGCGACGGCGACGTTGTTCATCGTCAGCGGGCAGACGTCGGGGCAGTTGGTGTAGCCGAAGTAGATCAGCGTCGGCTTGCCCTTGGTCTCCTTGCGGAGGTCGTACTTCTTGCCGTTCGTGTCGGTGAGGACCAGGTCAGGCTTCTCGAACGGCTTGTCGAGGACGATGGCGGCCTTGTCCGAGCCGGCCTCCTCGGAGACCACGGTGACGGGCTCGGCGCTGTCGTCACCGTTGCCGCAGGCGGAGAGGGTGAGGGTGGCGGCGGCGAGCAGGGCGGCCGCGGCAAAGGTCTTCTTACGGGTCTTCGTACGCATAGAAAAATGTCCCAGTTGTGTGAGTTCCGGCGCGCACCAGGGGCGTGCCCCGACGCGCGCCGTGAACCGAAGGTGCCGTCAGGCGTCGGTGCGCCGACGGCCGGCGATCACGCCGTACGCCACGCCCAGCGCGCCGACGACGATGCCGACCACGCCAAGCACGCGGGCCGTGGTGTCGCTGCTGTCGGCGGGCTCGGCGGCGTCCGTCTTCGCGGAGGCGGCCTCGGCGTCGTCGGAGTCGGAAGCCTCGGCGGAGGCCTTGTCGGAGGACGACGAGCCGTGGTGGCCGTCCTCGGCAGCGGACAGTTCGAGCACCGGCGCCGGGTTCTCGGGCTCCTCCTGGCCCTCCTGCGGCACCTCGATCCAGCGCACGACCTCCTTGTTGGAGTACGTCTGGATGGCCTTGAAGACGAGCTCGTCGGCGTCCTCGGGCAGAGTGCCGATGGAGACGGGGAACTTCTGGAAGAAGCCGGGCTCGATGCCCTTGCCCTCGGCGGTCCAGGTGACCTTGGTGACGGCCTCGGTGATCTTCTTGCCGTGCATCTCCAGAGGCTTGTCCAGCTTGGACTTGGTGACCACGGGCAGCTTCCAGCCGGGCACCGGCTGCGGCATCACGGAGGCCAGCGGGTGGTCGGTCGGGAAGGTGACCTCGAGCTTGGTGGTCGACGCGTTGTCGCGCTCGTTCGGGACCTTGAAGTCGACCACCGCGTAACCGCCCTTGGCGGCGGTGCCCTCCGGCTGCACGCTGACGTGGGCGAAGGCGGGGACGGACAGGGCGAGCACGGTCGTGCCGGCGAGGGCGCCGACGGCGGCGATACGAGAGGCCTTCATGCTGAGCACTCCACTGTGAGTGAGATCGGGATTCCGGAGGTGAAGAGGAGTACGCGTGCGCGGGGGTGCCCGATCAGACGGAAAAGAGGTGTCCCTCCGGGAAGTCCGGTGTTCGGAGGTCCGGAGCTCAGAGGTCAGGAGCCCAGAGGTTCGGAGTCCGGAGGTTCGGAGTCCGGAGACGGAAGCCCCTCTTCCCGCGATCGGTGCACGCAGACACGCGCGCGTGCCGCACGACGGCGGCCCTCATCCCCACCTCGGTGGAGTGGCGGTCGCGTCGTGTCAGGCGGCGAGGTCGAACGCAGCGGCCGGCGGGCCGCGCCTGATCACCGTGTGCTGGAGGGCGACGGTGCGGGGGGCGGACCGCCCGAGCGTCTCGGAGCGCGGGAGCCGCGGGCCGGCCTCGGGCGCCCCCGGGAGCCCGGCACGCAGAGCGCGCACCAGCGCGAGCGCCCCGCGCAGGGAACGTACGAACGCCCCCTCGGCGACCACATGCGCCGACACCGCGGACATCTCGGCGATCCGCAGCAGGGCCAGGTCCCCGCGCCGCAGCAGCCACCCCGCGACGACCGCCGCGAGAACGTGGGCGAGCACCATGGGCAGAGACGGCAGCAGCGATGCGGAGGAGTCGGTGGCGGCAGACATGGCGTCTGCTGACGGGTGTGAGGCGTGCGCCCCGGTGGCCGGGCTCAGCCGCGCCTCGGTGAGGAGCCGTTGGGCCTGGGCGGGGCTGATGGCCGCGGCGGCGGTCCCGCAGACGAGCCGCGCGGCCTGCTCCACGAGTGCGGCGTCCGACAGGGAGGCGGATGTGGCGGAGGACCCGGTGGACGCCCCGGCACTTGCCCCGTGCTGCCCCAGTCCGAAGAGCGTGTGCAGGACGGTCTGCCCCGCCGCGAGCAGTGCGGCTATCCCGGGCAGCGAGCGTTCACGCCCGGTGAACGGCACGGTGACCAGGAGGACTCCCAGGAACCCCGCGCCCAGCGTCCACAGCGGGATCGTGGCGCAGGAGCCCAGTACATGCCCGACCCCGGCCAGCACGACGCAGACCGCGGCGAACACCGCGGCCCGCAGTATCCGGAGATCACTCCCGGAGCGCACCGTGCGCGGGTGGGGGGCAGTCATGGCGGGGTCATCATCGCACTGGCCTTGTGGCCGCCATACGGCAGGTCCGCAAGATGACATACGAGCGGTAGGGGACGTACGGGGCATAGGGGCAGTACGGGTCATTCGGGCAGTACGGGTCATTGGGGTCGTATGACCGGAAGGTCACCCTCTGGTGTGGGCCGCCCCCACATACACCGATTCCCCCGTGGGCGCATCGACCATATGGGCGGCATCACGTCAGTGATGTGCTTACCGATGGGCACTCGTGGCAATACGTAACGGTATGTCGAGCCGCAGCCAGGAGGCTGGAGCATGAGCATCTGGTGGTCACTCCATCTGCGGCGCGAAGCTGCGAGCGTGCCCCTCGCCCGGCGGCTGCTGCTCGGCACCATGGAGACCGCGGGCGTCGACCCCGAAGTGTCCTACGACCTCTCCGTCGCCCTCAGCGAGGCCTGCGCCAACGCCGTCGAACACGGCGGCGACACCACGCCCGACGGCTCCCCACAGGCGTACCGCGTGACGGCGTACCTGGACGGCGAGAAGTGCCACATCGAGGTCGCCGACTCCGGCCCCGGCTTCACCGCACCGCTGCGCGCACCCTGCCCGGCGACCACCGACGCCGAGCACGGCCGGGGGCTCTGCCTCATCGAAGAACTCGCCGACCACGTCCAGTTCGGCAACAAGCCGGGGCGAGGCGGTGCCGTGGTGAGCTTCGACAAGATCCTCAAGTGGAAGAAGGACCCGTCGCTGATGGCGGTGTAGCGCCGGTGTTGAGGGCGCAGGGGTGGGGGAACAGATCGTGTGTCGGTGACCACCGCTTCAGGAGTCAAGTCGCCGGTGGTCCTCCTCGTCCCACTTGCGGGTGTCGCGCGGCTGCACGCACGGCTCGTCGTCGGCAGGGTGACCGCCCCCGCGACGGCGCGCTGCCGGCGAACTCGGCGCGATCGGCAGGTGCGCCGAGCACTCGGTGCACCTAGCGGGCGGCGGCCACGGGGGCGCCCTGTGGACGCTCGGCCTGCTGGTCGCCGCCGCGGCCCTCGACCCCCGGGCCGGGGCACGGGACGTCGCCGCGACCGCCAAGCGCATCGCCGCCCGCACCGACAAGCGCGCTCCCCGCAAGCCGTCCCGGGGCTCCTCGGTGCCCGCGCAGTACGGCGCCGCCGGGGCGCGGGGCAAGGCACGGACCGGATTCCCCCACGTACGGCGGGCGTTGGAAGCGCTCGCCACAGCCCGCGCGGCCGGCGCCACGGAGGAGCAGGCCCGCATGAACGCCCTGCTCACCGTGATGTCCACCCTCCAGGACACCGAACTCCTCTACACCGTGGGCCCGATGGGACTGCGGCACGTCCAGGCGGGCGCCCGCGCAGTCCTGGAGGCGGGCGGCACGTGCACGGAGGCGGGCGCACAGGTCTTGGCAGCCCTCGACGCCGATCTGCACGCACGCGCGTGGAGCCCGCGGGGGAGTGCGGGGCTCCTCGCGGGGGCGCTGTTCCTGGACGCCCTGCCCGTCACGGCACCAGCGCGGGCTGCCTGACGCGGTCCTCCTCGGCCCGGCGACAGGCGGCCCACCGTGCCGCCGGTCCCATCGCGTACGACGCGGCCAGCATCGCCCCGCCCAGCAGCAGCCAGCCCGGTGTCCCCCACTCCACCAGCAGGGCCGTGAGCAGCAGCGGACCGAGGGTGCGGGCGACGGTGACGCCGGTCCCGAACAGGCCCTGGTACTCGCCGACGCGGCTCTCGGGAGCCAGGTCGAAGGACAGCTGCCAGGAACCCGCCGACTGCCCCATCTCGGCGACCACTTGAAGCACCGCACCGATCACCAGGACGCCGACAGCCACCCACAGGGACGCTCCCGCCGACAGTGCGAACACCACGCACGCGGCGAGCATCACCCAGCCCGCTCGACGCACCGCGCGCGTGGCGGTGCCAAGCCCCGTGACCCCGCGCGCCGCCCTGACCTGGAACAGCATCACCGCACCGGTGTTGAGCACGAACAACGCGGAGACCAGCCAGGCGGGCGCCTCGGTCCTACGAGTGATCCACAGCGGCAGCACGAGGCTGAGCAGCGGCAGCCGCAGCAACAGGATCGTGTTGAGCAGCGCGACGAGGGCGTACGGCCGGTCCCGCAGGACGCCGATGCTGCGCCCCTTCCGCAAGGGCACCGGCACAAGGGCCGGTCGCGGCACGGCGGGCAGCCGCATCAGCAGCCCGGCACACAGCAGGAAACTCACCGCGTCCAGCGCGAACACCCCGAGATACGCCGCCCGCGTCCCGGCGTGCAGCGCCAGCCCGCCCAGCCCGGCACCCACCGCGAGGCCGGCGTTGAGCGTCGACTGCAGATGCGCCAGCAGCCCGGTCCGCTCCGCGGCCGGCACCAGCCCCGCGAGCAGCGCCTGCCGGGCTGCCGCGAGCCCGGACTGCGCGGCCGCGTACCCGCACGCGGCCAGGACGAACGGCACGAATCCGCGCACGGCCACGAAGGACGCCACCGCGAGCCCCGTCGCGAGGGCCAGCAGCACGGCCGTACCGCGCGCGCCGCGCCGGTCGGCGAGCCGCCCCAGCGGAACCCCCACCAGCGATCCGACCGCCCAGCCGACGGTCAGCCCGAGTCCCACGCGCGCGGGGTCGAGGCCGACGACCTGGGTGAAGTAGAGAGCGGACGTCGTGTAGTAGGCCCCGTCCCCGACCGAGTTGCTCAACTGGGCGAGAGCCAGGACGCGTTGTGGACCGGCCGGCGGGACGAGCGAGTTCGTCATGCCTACGACACTAGAAACGCACTGGGCTGCTCAGTAGCACCAATCATGGGTAGTTTCAGTGGCCCAATCTGCGTCGGTGCGGCCACCCCGGGGCAAACCCCCTGCACACCCTTCTCAGCCGCCCTCCAGCACCTTCCCCAGCGCTTCCAATGCCTCCGGATACACCCGCTCCCGAGGCGTTCCGTACCCCACGACCAGCCCCTGCGGCCGCCCTTCACCACCGCCCGGCGCATGCCAGTGCTCCCCCAGATGCCCCACCGCGAGCCCCACCTCCTCGGCTCGCGCCAGCACCCGCGCCTCGTCGTCGACCTGCACCAGCGCGTGCAGCCCGGCCGCGATCCCGCGCACCTGCCGACGCGCCCCCAGCCGCTCCACGAGCTGGTCCCTGCGCCGTCGGTACCGCAGCCGGCAGGCGCGCACATGACGGTCGTACGCATGGCTGTCGATCAGCTCGGCGAGCGCCAACTGGCCGATGGACTCGGTGTGATGGTCACTGTGCAGCTTGGCGTCGGCCACGGCGTCGACCAGGTGCGGCGGCAGCACCATCCAGCCGAGCCGCAGGGCGGGCCCGAGCGTCTTCGAGGCCGTGCCCAGATACACCACCTGGCCCGGCGCCATCCCTTGCAGTGCGCCCACGGGCTGGCGGTCGTAGCGGAACTCCCCGTCGTAGTCGTCCTCGACGATCAAGCCCCCACGCGCGCGTGCCCAGTCGGTGAGCGCCCGCCGCCGCTCCGGGTGCAGCGTCACGCCGGTCGGATACTGATGCGCGGGCGTGACGACAACGGCGTCACAGTCCCCCAACCCCTCGGCGCGCGCCCCTCGTTCGTCCACCCGAACCGGCACCACGGCGCCACCGCCCCGCCGCACCACCTCCCGATGGAACGGCAGCCCGGGGTCCTCCATCGCGAACGTGCCGCCCTCCAGCACACGCGTGAGCAGCGCCAGCCCCTGCACATACCCGGAGGTGATCACGATCCGCTCCGCCGGAGCGATCACCCCACGCGCCCGCCCCAGATACCCCGACAGCGCGCTCCGCAGCTCGATGCGCCCGCGCGGATCGCCGTAGTCATACGCCGGAGAGGGCGCCGCGGCGATGGCCCTGCGCAACGCCCGCAGCCAGGCAGCCGCCGGAAACGCCCCCACGTCCGGACTCCCGGGCCGCAGATCAAAACGCGGCACACGCACGCGTGCGGCGGCCTGCGGCGGTTCGGTGTCGATGGGCGGCAACGCGGCGACCTGCGTACCGGCCCCCTGCCGAGCGGTGAGATACCCCTCAGCCACAAGCTGGTCGTACGCCGCCTTGACGGTGTTCCGCGAGATGCCGAGTTCGTCGGCGAGCCGCCGGGTGGCCGGCAACCGCGCGCCAGGGCTGAGCCGCCCGTCCCGTACAGCGTCGCGCAGGGCACGCTCCAGTCCCGCGCGGCGCCCTTCGACGGCGGCGTGTTCTATATGCAGGTCCACACCAACTCCCTGAAGGGGCGCGGGGCTGTGTCGCTTTGCGGCTCCGCCGCGTGGGCGCGACCGGCCACGAACTGCCTGTAGACAGCAATGATGGCCGGACACCTCTTGGTATCCGGCCATCGATCAAACTTCAGCCCTTCAGAGAGGACATCCAGTTCTCGACCTCATCCGACCGCCGAGGCAGCGCAGCGCTCAGGTTCCGGTTCCCGTCCTCGGTCACCAGGATGTCGTCCTCGATCCGCACACCGATACCCCGGTACTCCTCCGGCACCGTCAGGTCATCGGCCTGGAAGTACAGCCCCGGCTCGACGGTCAGCACCATGCCCGCCGCCAGCGTGCCGTCGACATACGAGTCCACGCGCGCGGCAGCGCAGTCATGCACGTCCATGCCGAGCATGTGCCCGGTACCGTGCAGCGTCCACCGCCGCTGGAGCCCGAGCTCCAGCACCCGCTCGACCGGCCCCTCGACAAGCCCCCACTCGACGAGCCTCTCGGCGAGCACCCGCTGCGACGCGTCATGGAAGTCCCGGTACTTCGCACCCGGCTTCACGGCCGCGATACCGGCCTCCTGGGCGTCGTACACGGCGTCGTAGATCTTCTTCTGGATCTCGCTGTACCGCCCGTTGATCGGCAGCGTGCGCGTGACGTCGGCGGTGTAGTACGTGTGCGTCTCGACGCCCGCGTCGAGCAGCAGCAGGTCACCGGAGCGCACGGGCCCGTCGTTGCGCACCCAGTGCAGCGTGCAGGCGTGCGGCCCGGCCGCGCAGATGGAGCCGTAGCCGACGTCGTTGCCCTCCACACGCGCGCGGAGGAAGAACGTGCCCTCGATGTAGCGCTCGGAAGTCGCCTCGGCCTTGTCGAGGACCTTCACCACGTCCTCGAAGCCGCGCACGGTCGAGTCGACGGCCTTCTGCAGCTCACCGATCTCGAACTCGTCCTTGACGAGCCGGGCCTCGGACAGGAAGACGCGCAGCTCTTCGTCGCGCTCGGCGGTGACCTTGTCGGTGAGCGCGGCCTCGATGCCGGCGTCGAAGCCGCGGACGACCCGCACCGGGCCGGTGGCCGCACGCAGCGCGTCCGCCAGCTCGCGCACGTCGGAAGCGGGGATGCCGTACAGCGTCTCCGCCTCGGTGAGCGAGTGCCGGCGGCCGACCCACAGCTCGCCCTGGCCGGACAGCCAGAACTCACCGTTCTCGCGGTCGGAGCGCGGCAGCAGATAGATCGTCGCCTTGTGACCCTCGGCGGCGGGCTCTAGGACGAGCACACCGTCCTCGGTCTGGTTGCCGGTGAGATACGCGTATTCGACCGACGCCCGGAAGGGGTACTCGGTGTCGTTCGACCGCGTCTTCAGGTTGCCCGCGGGGATCACCAGCCGCTCGCCCGGGAACCGCGCCGACAGCGCGGCGCGTCGCGCGGCGGTCTCGGCGGCCTGGGGAATCGGCTCCAGGCCGCGCAGCTCCGTGTCGGCCCAGCCGGACTTCATGTTCTCGGCGAGCTCGTCGGACACGCCCGGGTAGAGGCCGTTCTTGCGCTGCTTGATCGGCTCTTCAGACTCGGTCTCCGGGCCCGCTGCGGTAGCAGCAATGGACTCGGCCGGGGTGAGCTCGTCGGCCACGGTCATCCTCCTCGATACGGCACTGGACCCCGTCCATCGTACGGTCGTACAGGACGGAACCCGGGGCCGATGGGCAGGATGCCCGCCGGTGCTATGACGCAGGCCACGCGCCTGTTATGGGTGAGTGACCGACACGCCACGGGCCGCTACTCGAAGCGCGCAGCCAGCAGGACGACGTCCTCCTCGCTGTCCGCCTGGTCCACCCCGCCCGGCAGCACGGTCCGCAGGACGTGGTCGACGACGGCGTCCGGGTCGTGCCGGATCGCCCTCGGCACTCCGGCCGCCGCCGCGTGCAGGCGGGCGAAGGCGCGGTCGGTGGGGTCGCCGGTGCGGTGCAGCAGCCCGTCGGTGTACAGCAGAACCGTCTCTCCGGCTTCCGCCAGCAGCTCCACGCTGGGCGCCTCCCAGCAGGCGAGCATGCCCAGCGGCGCGGACACGGACGTCTCCACGAACTCCGTGCGCCGATCGCCGATCAGCAGCGGCGGGGTGTGCCCGGCACCGGCGAGCGTGATCTTGCGCAGGGAGGGCTCGCAGTAGGCGAACAGGGCGGTGGCGGAGCGGGCCGGCTCGGTGAGTCTGAGCAGCAGTTCCAGGTCGGACAGGACCGCGACCGGGTCCTCGCCCTCCATCACGGCGTACGCCCGCAGGCTGGCCCTCAGCCGGCCCATCGCGGCGATGGCGCTGGGCCCGGACCCGGTCACCGAGCCGACCGCGAGGCCGAGCGCGGCGTCCGGCAGCGGCAGCGCGTCGTACCAGTCGCCGCCCCCGCGCGGGCCGGTGCGGTGCCGCGCGGCGAGCTGGACGCCGGCCATGCGGGGCAGACGGGAGGGGAGCAGCTCCTCGGCCATCGTCCGCATGGCCGTGCGCGTGCGCTCGACCTCGAGGAGCCGGGCCAGGTGCTCGGTGGCGTAGCGGACGTACAGGCCGACGAGGTGGCGCCGGCGCTCGACCGGTTCGGCGGGCTCGTCGTACAGCCAGACGGCGGCACCGAGGCGGCCGGCGGCATCGGTGGACAGCGGGAGGGCATAGCTGGCGGCGTAGCCGAGGCGGGCGGCCACCTCGCGGTGGCGGGGGTCGAGCTTGTCCTCGGCGAAGAGGTCGGGCTCGGCGATCTCGCCGTCGCCACCGGGCAGTCCGTCGAGGATCCTGCCGTACGAAAGGGAGCTGCGCGGCACGGTCTCGATGTGCCCGAGGTCGGCGCGCGCGAGACCCAGTCCGATGGTCGTGTCCGGGCCGAGACGGTCGGCGGGTTCCAGGACGACAAGACCGCGCCGGGCGCCCACGAGGGCGGATCCGGCGCGCAGCAGTTCCTGGAGGGCATCGTCGAGTGCGTCCGTGCGCGCCAGGCGTTCGGTGAGTTCATGGAGCGTCGTGAGGTCCGAGACCCAACCGGCGAGACGGTCCTGAAGCAGTGCGCCCGGCGGGTTCGGTGGGGGAACCGCTGGGGTTCCCGAGGCCCCGGGCGCGGGCGCGACAGTGTGTGCGGGCGAGGGAACCGTGGAGTCGATTCCGGCCACTTTCGAAGGGTGAGGGGCGTTCATGGCGTCCGGCTTTCCGACCGGTGCGTATTGCTCAAAAGCATCGCAAACCCCCATGTCATTCTGCGCCGCTAGCAGTGTCTCCACATGTACACGCACTCGTAAGGGGATGTCCAGCATTGTCCTGCCGGGATTCTTGGTGTCCGTGGGTCACCCGAACACTCCTGGTAGACCTCTTGCGTAAAGGCAAAGTTGGCTTAAAACTGCCTCAGGGAACGGGGTATTGCGGTCGACTGGTTTCGCTCGACGGAGCGTCACAGCGGTCGTGATGGGTACGTACTCGGTGAAGGCCAGGGGTGGTGGACAACCGCCCGGAACCTGGTGACGGACCCGGGCGTCTTAGCCACTGACGATCGTGCCCCATCCTCCCGTGGCGGAGGCGAAGAGAAATACGCGCGACGGCAAAACGCCAGACTTCGCCACCCCACGCCACGCCCATGCTTTTGGTACACGCAGTATGGACGAGGCTGCCGCGGACGCAGCCAACGCTCGACCCATAGGGGTTCCCCCTGCTCAGTGCAGGGGTGTGATGCGCCAACAGGTACGCACAGTGAAGTGATCGACACATGGTGTGATGTGGACCACGGTGTTGCCAGCGGTGCAACGGAAAGGAACGAGCGCTCATGCGCGAGATCCTCGGAAAGCGACGCAGGCTCCTGCGCGGTGACGGGAAGTCTGAGCAGATCAGCGCGGCCCTGACCTTCGCGACGCAATGGCGCTGGCCCGTACTCCCGGGCGTGACGACGCACCCGCAGGGGCACTCCCGCTGCGGCTGCCCCGACCCGGACTGCACGGTGCCCGGCGCGCACCCCTTCGACCCCGGCCTCCTCGCGGCCACCACCGACGAGCGCATGCTGCGCTGGTGGTGGACCAATCGGCCGACGGCGCCGATCATCCTCGCCACCGGCGGCCAGGCTCCCTGCGCGGTCAGCCTGCCCGCCCTGCCGGCCGCTCACGCACTCACCGCACTCGACCGCATGGGCATGCGCCTCGGCCCGGTCGTCGCCTCGCCCGCTCGCTGGGCGATCCTGGTGAAGCCGTACTCGATGGAACAGCTGGGCGAACTGCTGTACGCCAAGGACTTCGTCCCCGGCTCCCTGCGCTTTCACGGCGAGGGCGGCTACATCGCCCTGCCCCCGTCCGAGACGGGCCAGGGCCCCATCAGCTGGCAGCGCGCCCCGCTGCCCGGCTCGGCCTCCCCGTGGGTGCCGGATGTGGAGGCCGTGGTGGACGCCGTGGTCGAGGCCCTCACTCGTACGGGTGTGAGCGCGCCCGAGTTGTAGGGCTCTCCGGCGCGCGCGGAACGGTGCACACGTGCGCGGTCGTTATGTTCCGCTATATGTCGCGTCATTCCAGGGGAAACCGGGCACCGTCATCGCATCGCCGCGGGCCGAAGCACAGAAGAATCCGTCTGATCGCCCTCGCGTCCGTCGCGGCGGCCGCGGTAGCCCTGCCACTGGCCTGGGCGGCCGCCGGCCAGGTCGTCGAAGCGGGCCGCGCCGCCGTGGGGGCGCCCGCGCGTGATGCCGTACGGTCCTCCCCGCCCGCCCCGAAGGACGGCACCGTACGTCCGTCACCTCGCGGCGACGCCAAGGCGCCGTCGGCCGCTGACACCGGCTCTCCGCTGCTGCTCGACCTGGGCCTTGCCACCGCCGTCCGCTGCGGTCCCGAACTCACCTCGCCCGAGGGCATCGAGGCGCAGACCTGCGTCCTCACGCAGGGTGAGGACACCTGGGCGCGCACCTACTTCCGCAATGCGACCGGCGGCGCGCTGGACTCCGTGCTGAGCCTCATGGGGCCCGGTGGACGCACGCTGCAGATGCGCTGCGTCGTGGGTGCCGAGGACGAGCCGGGGACCTGCGAGACGCCCAGGGAGCGCACGCGTGGAGAAGCGGGCGCCTACACGGCCGTCACGGAGTTCGCCGAGCGGGCCGGCCGCGGGGCGCTGTTGCTGCGTTCCGCGAGCAACTCCGCACCGGACAAATCAGGGGCGGGCACGGGCCGTTGACATGTGACGTCATTCCGTAAAGGTCTGCGCACATGGAAAGACCCGGTTGCTGGCGACGGGGGATGCACCAGCAACCGGGCTAATGGAACGGTAACAAGAGATCGGCGGTTCGCAAATTCGATCCGGGCTTTCCAGTCACGGATTCCCTTGCTCCGCATGGGAGTTGTGATCGGATTCACCCCTCCCGAGGGGGGCTGTGCGGCTGAACGGTCGTTCAGCCGCACCCGATCAGCGAGTCCCCCGTCAGCTGAGCGTGACCTGCCGGTTGGTCAGGCCGCCACGCGCGCGACGCTCGTCCGCGGTGAGCGGGGCGTCCGTGGCCAGGGCCGCGGCGAGACGCTCGGCGAACTCCGCCGCCGGCTTCTCCACGTCCTCCGCACCGACACCGCTCGGCAGGTCCCAGACCGGCACGGTGAGGCCGTGAGCGCGGAAGGAGCCCACGAGGCGGGTGCCTTCGCCGAGGTTCGACTTCCCTGCTGCGTGCAGCCGCGCGAGAGCGTCCAGAAGCTGCTCCTCGGGGTGCGGCATGACCCAGCGCAGGTGGTTCTTGTCCGGCGTCTCGCACCAGTAGGCGGCGTCCACGCCGGTGAGCTTGACGGTGGGGATGGCCGCGGCGTTGGCCCGCTCCAGGGAGGCGGCCACGTCCGGAGTGGCGTTCTCCGCGTCCGGGACCCAGAACTCGAAGCCGGAGTGAACAACTGGCTCGAAGGCGCCCTCGGGGTCGAGCAGATCCTGCAGCCGCGGACCGTCGGCCGGGGCGCGGCGGCCCTGGACCGGGGTGCCCGGCTGCGCGGTGAGCGCCTGCTGGAGGGTGTCGGCGAGGTCGCGGCTGATGTCGCCCGACGCCGTGTCGTTCTGCAGGCCGAGCAGGACCGAGCCGTCGTCGCGGCGCAGGGCCGGCCAGGCCATCGGCAGCACCGTGGCCAGCGTGACGGACGGGACACCTTCGGGGAGGCCGCCCTTCAGGGGCAGTTCGACGGTGGCGGCGGGCACCAGCTCGCGCAGGGCCACCCAGTCGCACTCGCCCGGCAGCCCGTCGAACGGGCGCTGCACCAGCTCGGTCACCGCATGAGCGGCCGACCGGCCATGACAGGCCTTGTAACGGCGGCCGCTGCCGCAGGGGCAGGGCTCGCGTGCGCCGACGACCGCGACCTCGCCGTCGATGATCTGCGGGCGCTTTGCCTTGGTCTGGGGTCGCTTCTTGGCCATCGTGGGTGTCTCCCGGTTACGGCTCGTCTCGTACGGGCGCGAGCCTAGCCGTTCACGCCATGGTCGACGGGAGGCTGTGGACAACCCACGGGTCGTGCCGGGAGCGGTGGCGCTTCGCGGCGAGGCGGAGCGACGGTCGACACCGATGTGTCCGGTTCTGTTTCCCTCGGTTCCCTCAGCCCTGGGCAGTTGCTCCAGGGCTGTGCCGTTCCGTCAGTCCCACGCGGTTGCTTCGGCCCCGTGCGGTTGCTTCAGCCCCGTGCAGTTGTTTCAGCCCCGTGCGTTCAGTCCAGATCGTCGAAGGCGTCCGCGAAGTCGAGGCCGGATATCGCGCCCACGGTCGGCGCTGCGACGCGCGTAGCGAAATTGTCGCGGCGGTGCCCGGCATCCGGATCATGAACGGCGTCGTGGACCACGACCCAGACCGTGACCTCGCCGCGGGCGTCGTCCCGTACGCCCCAGTCGTCGGCCAGGGCGGTGATGATGTTGAGCCCGCGGCCGCCGTGCGCGGTGACCGAGGGCGTGGCCGGAGCAGGGCGAGTGGGTCCGCCGCCGTCCGTCACCTCCAGCGTGAGTCTGCCGCCCGCCTCCATGCGCCATGCGGCACGGACGTCGCCGTCCCCGGACAGCGCGTCACCCAGCGGTCGGCCGTGTTTGCACGCGTTGCTCAAGAGTTCGGAAAGAATCAGTACGGCATCGTCGATGACCGATTCCGCCACGCCCCCCCTGCGCAACTGAGAGCGCATACGGTGCCGCGCTTTCCCCACGCCCGCAGGGCCATGGGGAACGGCCATGCTCGACGACGTGGGCACCTCCTGTGCCACCACCAACGCCACCCCCGAGACCTCCTTTGCCCCACGCCACGGTGTGGATGCCCCATTGGCCTGTACCGGAAACCGGCCAACCAAGGTCCGGGGACGCATTCAGAACGATCGAATACGGACCGAACGCGCCGGAGCACTCCCTGTAATCGAGATGGCTGGAATTCGTAGGTGTGGCCGAGAGTGGAGGATGGGGCTGGAGGGGCTCAGAGGTCAAGGGGTTGCGCAGGAGTTGAAGGGGTTTTAGGGGTTTCCCCGTGCATCCCTGTGTATCCCCGTGTCTCAGCGGCCGAGTTGGTTCAGCACCGCGCGCGGGCGGTTGGTGATGATGGCGTCGACGCCCAGCTCGACACAGAGATCCACATCTTGTGGCTCGTTCACGGTCCAGACGTGCACCTGGTGGCCGGCCCGCTTCAGGCGCTCCACGTAGGCCGGGTGACTGCGCACGATCCGGATCGAGGGGCCCGCGATGTGGACGCCGGCCGGCAGGCGTCCGTCCCGCAGCCTCGGTGAGACGAACTGCATCAGATAGACCGTGGGCAGCGTGGGCGAGGCGGCACGCACGCGATGCAGCGAGCGCGCGGAGAAACTCATGACGCGCACCGGGGACTCCGCGGCCGAGGCAGGCGCGTCGAGCCCGAACCGCTTCAGCAGAAGCAGCAGCCGTTCCTCGACCTGCCCCGCCCACCTGGTCGGATGCTTGGTCTCGATCGCCAGCTCCACCCGCCGCCCCGCGTCGGCGACGAGCTCCAGCAGCCGTTCCAGAGTGAGTACGGAGGTGTCCTCGGGGTCCTCCGGCCGGAACTCCCAGTCCGGCTCCTCGGCCCGGTTCTTCCATGAGTCGCGGTTCTTGCGGGAGCCGAAGTCCAGGGCGGCGAGCTCGGCGAGTTCCAGCGCCGAGACCGCTCCGCGGCCGTTGGACGTACGGTTGACGCGACGGTCGTGGACGCACACGAGGTGACCGTCGGCGGTGAGGCGTACGTCGCACTCAAGGGCGTCCGCACCGTCCTCGATGGCCTTCTTGTACGCGGCCAGGGTGTGCTCGGGGGCGTCCTCGGAGGCTCCGCGATGGGCGACGACTCGGATCTGCTGCTGCCGTGCGTGGGTCACCGCGTCATGGTGCCACCGAGCGGGGGTAGGCGTGGGACCGGAGGAGTCGTAAAGACGCTCGGATTGTGCCGGTTAAGTCTCACATGACCTATATAAAGAATGGCCGTGGACCCACAGCGACCGCTTATGGTGCTCTGACGGCCCGTGGGAAAAGCTGACGGCATACAAAAAGCCATGCAGAGCTGAAGCGCACCGACAGCCGACAATTACTGGCCAGCGTGAACGGGCGTGACCGAGTGCGACCGATATCAACAGCCGTGGATCGAGGAGAGAAGCTGTGAGCACCGAGAACGAGGGCGCCGCGGTACCCCCGGCCCCGTCCGCACCCCCCGTGCCGGTGGATGCTCCTGCTGCTCCGGCGTCCCAGGAGCGCCCGGCTCCCGAGGGCGGTGACGCCCCGACCGCCCCGATCCCGCCGGTGCCGAGTGATGCCCCGGCGGGCTCGACCGGCACCGAGCCTTACGCCCCCGCTGCCTCCGAGGGCTCTCAGCCGCCTGCCGCCGAGGGCGCCTCGAACGGAGTCCAGCAGCCGGCCCCGGGCCCTTCTCCTGCCCCCGCCTCTGCTCCTGCTCCGCAGAACTCGGCCCCCGACGCGTCGTGGCCGCCCCCGCCGCCGCCCGGCACACCGCCGTACGCCGACAGCGGTGCCACCGCGGGTGGTGCCGGTGCGGGTGCCTTCGGCGCCGGTGGTTTCGGCGCGAGCTCCGGCTGGGGTACGACCTACCAGGAGCCCGCGCCGAAGTCCGGTCGCGGGCGGGGCGGACTGCTCGCCGGGGTCCTCATCGCCGCGCTGGTCGCGGGCGGCCTGGGCGGTGGTCTCGGCTACACCCTGGCCAAGAACAACGAGAACACCTCCTCGACGACCGTCTCCGCCCCCGACAGCGGCGGCTCCGTCAAGCGCGACCCGGGCACCGTCGCGGGCGTGACCGCCAAGGCGCTGCCGAGCACCGTCACCATCCAGGCGGAGAGCAGCGGCGGCGAGGGCGGCACCGGCACCGGCTTCGTCTTCGACACCGAGGGCCACATCGTCACCAACAACCACGTGGTGGCCGACGCGGTCGACGGCGGCAAGCTCACGGCGACCTTCGCGAACGGCAAGAAGTACGACGCGGAGGTCGTGGGCAACGCGCAGGGCTACGACGTCGCGGTCATCAAGCTCAAGAACGCCCCGTCGGACCTCAAGCCGCTCACACTGGGCGACTCCGACAAGGTGGCCGTCGGCGACTCGACGATCGCGATCGGCGCCCCCTTCGGCCTCTCCAACACGGTCACCACCGGCATCATCAGCGCCAAGAACCGCCCGGTGGCCTCCAGCGACGGCACCGGCAGCAACGCCTCGTACATGAGCGCGCTGCAGACGGACGCCTCGATCAACCCCGGCAACTCCGGCGGCCCGCTGCTCGACGCGCAGGGCAACGTCATCGGCATCAACTCCGCGATCCAGTCAGCCGCCAACGGCCTGGGCGGCACCAGCCAGTCCGGCTCGATCGGCCTCGGCTTCGCCATCCCGATCAACCAGGCAAAGTACGTCGCCCAGCAGCTGATCAAGACCGGCAAGCCGGTCTACGCCAAGATCGGCGCCTCCGTCTCCCTGGAGGACACCACCGACGGCGCCAAGATCACCGAGCAGGGCGCCAGCGGCTCGGACGCGGTCGAGCCGGGCGGCCCCGCCGCCAAGGCCGGCCTCAAGCCCGGCGACGTCATCACCAAGCTCGACGACCGCGTGATCGACTCCGGCCCGACCCTGATCGGCGAGATCTGGACCCACCAGCCCGGCGACAAGGTCACGATCACCTACGAACGGGGCAGCCAGTCCCGCACGGTCGACCTGACCCTGGGCTCCCGCACGGGCGACAGCTGACCCCGACGGCGCCGCACGCGGACGACAGGCTCCGCCCGCCAAGAAGTCCTGGCGGCGGAGCCCTTGGGCCCCGTGTGGACCACGCACCCCGCGCAGCCCGCGCGGCCGGTAGGCTGTAGCCGCTCCGCCCCAGGTGGGCGGGGCGAGGTGGGTTGCCCGAGCGGCCTAAGGGAACGGTCTTGAAAACCGTCGTGGCAGCGATGTCACCGTGGGTTCAAATCCCACACCCACCGCAACGTGAGAGCCTCTGACCAGCGAAAACGGTCGGAGGCTCTTGCCTTGTTCGCTCCCCGCCAATGACTGTCGTTCTCCGTGGTTCCCCGGTCGATCGGGCACGGTTGGGGCACGCCATACAAGGCTGGAGTAGCTTCCTGCTGAGGACATAGCCGGTGAGGGCGCCAAACTTTGGTTTGCTCGAACCATTTGGGTGCACATTTGTACACTCAATAGTTGGCTAGCTAGTTTGTATCTAGGTTTCCAACTAAGTCTTGCGAAACCGTATGCGCGCTAATTTGGTGAGCGCTAATCTCGTGTCACATCTAATGCATCTCCGGATGCATTAGGGTGAGGTCGGGCTTCAGTTGCCCGGCGTGCACCATGATGGACGGGCCCCCCGCGCCACAGTGTCGGCAGAGCGAGGGGCCGCCCGTGAGTTAGCGACCGCGTGTCAGTGCCCAGACCAGGACAGCGGAAGTGGTAGCGCCAACTACCTGGACCGACACCTGGTGGAACCAGCACTGCACGCGGTCGCTGGTCTTAAGAGACCGAAACCACGCGAGCACTGCTCCGAAGGCTTTGGTGGGGTGTCCCCCAACCACTGCCAACCTGGATCGAAGCGCCTCTGAGAGGCGCCGCCACGTTCGCGCAGGGCGCACGGGCGTCTCCCTTCTCTTGTCAGTATCAACTCGATGCACAAGAGAGGGACTTGACCCGAAGGCAGTATGTCCGACGCGTTCACTGCTTGTCTGGCGGTTCAACGCAAAAGTGCGGGTGGCTCTGAAGGAGTGTGTTTAGGAAGTCTGAGTTCCGCACCAATCACTCTTCCTAAACCACATCGAACCCCAGCTCCCATCCCGTCTGCCGTCGACCCACACACCGTGGAGCGGGCGTGGTTCATGGCGTCCAGGTGGAGCGCGCCACTGTACGAACGACCTGGACGCCATGGGCCGCGTCTGCTCGGCTCTGCCTGGGTCGATGGCAGACGGGATGGGAGCTCCCCGCGCACGCCACAACTCGGCCGGCACTCGCGAACGGCGCCCCGTCCATCTCGGAGCCTGAGCGCCCCCGCCGGAGGCACTGCTTTGAGCGTTGCCGCGCTATGCGGTGATCGACTCATGGCCACCCGGCCCTATCCACATGTGGGCGCGCGTCGGCGGCGGCAGCGCCGAGCGGGCCGAAGGCAGGAGCGCGGGCGCAGCCAGAGCCGGGAAGCGCGCCCGGCGGAGCGGAGCGCAGCCGGGGCTTGATGAGGTAGAGAAACCTGTAACAGCTCACGCTGGGTCACGCGTCGAAGTCGTACTCCAGGATGTACGAGGCGGCGTCGAGCGTCATCTCGTTGATCTCCACGGGGCGGCCCTCGTCCGCGAACGCGGTTCGGCAGATGAGGATGACTGGCGTACCTGCGGAGATGCTCAGCTGCTCCGCCTCGTCCTTCGTGGGCATGCGCGAGCGGATCTCTTCGCGGAAGTGCACTGGCTTGTAGCCGAGTTCGGCGAGCCTGGCGTATGTGCCGCCGGGGCCCGTGTCCTCCTGCGTGATCGCTGAACCTGCGACTACGGACGTGGGGAGATAACTCGTCGCGAGAAGAACGGGCTTCCCGTCCAAGACGAACCGCCGACGCCGTACACAGACGGTGTCCCCATCCCCCAGCTCAAGCACCTGCCCGATCTGCTCGGGCGCGGCCTCCTCCGAGACCGTCACCTGATCCACAACAAGCTTGCGGTTCTCGATGTCGGCAGACCAGATGGATCGACCGCTTCCCCACTGCTCCTGTGAGAGGCGCTGTATGCCTCGGCGCCTCAAGGGGCGGAAGGACCGTACGAACACACCGGCGCCCTTGCGGGACTCGGCAATGCCCTCGTCCTTGAGCACACCCAAGGCCTGACGTGCCGTCATGCGAGCCACGTCGTGCGTGGCCATGAGGTCGTTCTCTCCCGGAAGCCGATCACCGGGACCGTACTCGCCCGACTGGATCGCCTCGCGTAGAGAGTCCGCGATCCGCTGGTACTTCGGCCGACGGTCGTCGTCGGTGGTGGCCATAAGGGAGCCCTCCTCTCTTCTCTAGACAGCCTAGGTGATGTGTGAGGCGCCTGCCCTGTGCGTGTAGTCCCAATCCGGTTCCAGAAACGTCTCTAGACATCTCCCTTGACGTCTCTAGACATGTGCGCTTTCCTGGAGATGTCTAGAGAGGTCGCATCGGGCGGCCTCCTGAACGAGGGATGTGCTCATGCCGTCTTTCAAGATCGACCTTTCGACCGCTGTGGTGTTCGTGGCGACCGCGCCGGAGCCGAAGCTGGTCAACAAGCGGACCGGTGAGCGGGCCGTGGACCAGGAGAACCGGGCCCTGTCGACGGTCGGCCTGCTCGTCTCGGACGAGGGGGAGGGCAACCTCTACCAGGTCACCGTTCCCGAGACCGGTGTCCCGTCGGACCTGGTGCCGGGGACGCCGGTGGCCGTGACCGGGCTGAAGGCCCGTGACTGGGAGAACGAGTTCAACGGTCAGAAGCGGCACGGGATCTCGTTCCGCGCGGTCGCGGTCACGTCGCTGGGGGCCTGACCATGGCCGACATCGCGACCTGGTTCGAGCTCGGCGGTGCTGCCGCTGGTGCCGGTGGGCTCAGGTACGCCAAGTACCGTGCGCCGCGCGTGTACTGGTCGGCGATCGGCCTGCCGGTCACCTGGGGCCGGTTCACCTGGACCTACCCGTCCACCATGGACGTGTGCGGGTTGACGGTGCAGCCGTCCGGCTTCCGCGCCTTCATGACCCGCAACGTTGCCCGTCGCGAGGTCCGGCCGGTTCCGCCGAAGGTCCGCCGGGTCCGCCCGACCTCGACCGGACTCCGGGTGACGCTCCGGCTCCCGGCCGGTCTGGAGCCCGCCGACATCGCCGCTTCCGCCGAACGCCTCCGGCACGCCTTCGGGGTGCATTCGGTGTCCGTGATGGAGACCAAGCCCGGCTATGTCGAGCTGCGCATGACCGGCTACGACGTGCTCGCCCGGGTCAAGATGCCGCGCAAGGCCACACCGCGTGACCTGATCGTCCCGGTCGCGCTGCGCGAGGACGGCACGGTCTTCGAGCGGGACTACCGCAAGGTGCCCCACGCCCTGACGCTGGGCGCCAACCAGTCCGGCAAGTCCATGTACCAGCGCAACCTGATCAAGGGGCTCGCGAAGCTGCCGGTGGGCCTCGTCGGGATCGACTGCAAGCGCGGTGTCGAGCAGAGCCGGTACGCGCCCCGCCTGTCGGCCCTGGCCACCGACCGGGACAGCGCCGGGCAGTTGATCGACGCGTTGGTCACGGAGATGGAAGACCGCTTCGACCTGCTCGCGCTGTACGGCGTCTCGGACCTATGGGAGCTGCCCGAAGAGCTGCGGCCGGTGCCGCTCGTCGTACTGATCGACGAGGTGGCGGAGTTGTTCCTGGTGATGTCCAAGAAGGACGAACCCGCCCGCGATCACACGGTCATGCAGCTGGTCCGGCTCGGTCAGATGGCCCGTGCGGTCGGCATCTACCTGGAGGCGTGCGGGCAGCGTTTCGGCTCCGACCTGGGCAAGGGCGCGACCGCCCTGCGTGCCCAGCTCACCGGCCGTGTGGTGCACCGCGTCAATGACAAGCAGACGGCGGAGATGGGCCTCGGCGATATCGCCCCGGACGCCGTGGTCTCCGTGACAGGGATCCGCGCGGACCGCCCCGGTGTGGCGGTTGCCGGTGACGCCTCCGGCTACTGGTCGCGCATCCGCACCCCCGAGATCACCCCGGATCAGGCGGCCGCTGTCTGCCGCGAGTTCGCTCACCTGACCCCGGAGTTGCCGTTCCTGGTCCCGTTCCGGCCGACTGCCCGGACCGTGCCGAAGCCCGCTGCATCGCTGACGGCCCCGTAGGAGGTGAGCACATGTCTCGCCCGCTCCGCATTGACGCCGTGCTCGTTCAGGCCGTGATTGCTGGTGCGTTGTCCTTCGCCCACCTGCATGACCTGGCAGAGGCCGCCGGACAGACCGGCTGGAAGGCCTGGGCCTACCCGGTCTCGGTCGACCTGCTCCTGGTCGCCGTGTGGCGCCGACTCCGTACGGAGCGGTCTCGGATGGCCTGGTTCTGGTTCCTTGTCGCCCTGGTCGCGTCGCTCGGCGCCAACATCGCCACCGCCGGACTCCTCGACCTGGACCACGTCCCGGCCTGGCTGCGCATCCTCGTCGCCGGATGGCCCGCGCTCGCGTTCCTCGGGGGAACCCTGCTCGCCCACTCGCCGACTCCAGTCGGGGACCGGGTGCCGGTTCCGCCGGCACAGGCACCAGACCCCGATCCGACCCCCGAGCGCGATCCGATCACCGCCCCCGAACCCGCACCAGCTCTGCCCGAAGCATTCGCCCCGGCGGTGCCTCCGGCGCTGATCGACCACGCACGCAAGGTCGCCACCGAGCACCGCACCCGCACCGGTACGGACATCGACACCGCCACCCTGCGCGCCCGCCTCGGCATCCCGGAAGACCTCGCCGGAGCAATCGCCGCCCAACTCGCCTGACCACCAAGGAGGTTCCACCGTGCGCCCGAACCGCTTCTATGACGTGATCCGCATCGGTCCCGTCCGCGTCGGCACCTACAACAACGGCCGTGGCCAGACCAAGCACACCGCCGCCTGCACCGCCCCCAAGTGCGGCTTCTCCACCGAGCACAACGACCGCTCGGCCGCCGAACTCGCCGCCCGCACCCACCGCTGCACCGCCTGACGGTCAAGGAGAGATCCCATGCGCCTGCCCGACGAACAGCTCCGCGCAGGGCACATCCCCGCCGACCTGTACCGGCAGATCCCGCCCGGCACCGATGTGCGCCAGGTCGTGATCGTCCAGGAGGCCCCGCGCTCCTACACCGGCCCGATCGTCCTCACCCTGCTGATCATCACTGGTTCCGTCGTGGTGCTGCTGGTGATCGCATTCGTCGCTCAGGCCGTGGCTGCGTCGATCGTCTCCGTGCTATCGGCCACCTGCGGGATCAGCTACACGATCAGCCGCACGTCCAAACGCAAACGCCCTTCGCGCTCGCTCAGCAAGTAACGGCCCCCGGGGCGGCTCTCTCGCCAAAGATCCGCCGCCCCGGACGCCTGCACCCCTTCCAGATCCAACAGACCCGAAAGGGAGACCTTCATCATGCCCGTCCACGCCTCGAACCGTCCGGTCTGCCGTAACTGCGACGACTTCCCGGTCGTCGTCATCACCACCGGCTCCCGCCACCCGGACGGCTCCCGCGTGCTCCTGCACATCGTCTGCCACGTCTGCCAGGGAACCGGTCGCGCCCTTCCCGCCTCGCTGGTCCGAGTGGGGAAGTGATCGCGTGACCGACGCCGCCACCATGGCGGGCCTGGATGCGGCCACCCTCACCGACGTGCTGAGGGTGGCCGCATCGGCCGACTTCGACCGCTGGCAAGACCAGATCCGCCGTACGGGCGGCTGCGCCGACCCGATCCGCCTGATCGGAGGCACGAAGACGATCGACCCCGCCACGAAGACCGTCCTCCACGCCTACACCACCGACCATGAGCCCGGTGGCATGCTTCGCATCGCCTGTGGCAACCGGCGTGCCTCCCGGTGCCCGGCCTGCGCCTGGACGTACGCCGGGGACACCTACCACCTCATCCGCGCTGGACTCACTGGCGACCCTGACAAGGGCACCCCGCACACCCTCCGCGATCACCCCCGTGTCTTCGCCACCCTCACCGCTCCCTCCTTCGGCCCGGTCCACAACCGCCCCGGCAACCGGGCCTGTCGCTGTGGCCGACGGCACGCCGAGGACGCCCCCGAACTCGGCACCCCGCTCGACCCCGAGGGCTACGACTACGCGGGCGCGGTGCTGTGGAACAACCACGCCTCGGAGCTGTGGCGCTACTTCACGATCTACCTCCGCCGGGAGATCGCCCGAAGGGCTGGCCTCACACAGAAGGCCGCCCGCGAACAGTCCCGGGTCTCTTTCGGCAAGGTCGCCGAGTACCAGAAGCGCGGGGCCGTGCACTTCCACGCCGTGATCCGCTTCGACGGTCCCGATGGGCCCGACTCCCCGCCCCCGGCCTGGGCCACGCTTGATCTCCTCACGGACGCCATCTGCGCCGCTGCCGCTCGTGTCGTCGTTGACGTGCCCCCGGCCGGTGACCAACCCGCCCGCACGCTGCGTTGGGGCACCCAGCTCGACGTTCAGCCGATCGGCGCCTTCGGCCAGGGCGAGGAGATCACCGAACTGGCCGTGGCCTCCTACGTCGCCAAGTACGCGACCAAGGCGGCCGAAACGACTGGCACCGTTGACCGCCGCATCGGCAACAAAGAGGCCCTCGTCCTGCTGGGCGTCCCCGACCACCCGCGTCGGCTCATCGAGGCCTGCCTCGACCTGCACCCGCTCTACCCGGACCGCAAGCTGCGCGACTGGGCGCACATGCTCGGCTTTCGCGGCCACTTTTCGACCAAGTCCCGTCGGTACTCCACCACCCTCGGCGCCCTGCGCCAGGTCCGCGCCGACTACCGCGCTGCCCAGCAACGCGAGGCCCTCGGCCTGCCCGACCCCGACGACACGGAGGCGACCACCCTGACTCTCGCTCACTGGAGCTACGCCGGACACGGCTACACACCCGGGGAATCCTGGCTCGCCGCCAACATTCAGCGCGACATCCAGCTCAACCGCGAAACAGCACGCGAGGCGGTCGCAGATCTGCGCAACGAAGGGGAGGGCTGGTGACCATGGACCGACTCCTCAACGTGCAGGAAGTCGCCGAACACCTGGGCACGGGCGTGCGGTTCGCGCGTCGCCTCATCGAGGAACGCCGCATCACATTCGTGAAGGTCGGTCGCCACGTCCGCATCCCTGAGAGCGCGGTCGAGGCATACGTGACCGCCAACACGGTGCAGCCGATCGTGCTGCGGCCGACGGGTCTGAGGAGGGCTGCCTGATGCCGGGCAAGCGCAAGTCCCGCCGGAACTTCGGCCGTGTCCGCAAGCTCCCGTCCGGCCGCTTTCAAGCTCGCTACCCGGGGCCTGACGGCGTGCTCCGGCCTGCGGACAGGACGTTCGCCACCTCGACGGACGCTGACCGATGGCTCTCGAAGAAGCGCATCGAGATCGAAGATGGGCGCTGGCTCGACCCTGCTGAGGGACACACGACCGTAGGGGACTGGGCGGCTCGCTGGCTTGCTGCCGTGTCCCCGCAGCTCAAGCACAAGACCCAGGCGTCGTACCGGTCCCTGATCAACTCGCTCATCAATCCGGCGTTGGGGGAGCGCGAGTTGTCGAGCCTCCGGCCGATCACGATCGCTGAGTGGGTCGGCGGCATGAAGACGAAGGGTCTCAGCGCTTCGCGTATCCGTCAGGCGTACCGGGTCCTGTCGCAGATCATGCGGGCGGCAGTCGACAACGACATGATCCCGCAGACGCCGTGCCGGGGTGTGAAGCTGCCGAGGATGCCTCAGACGGAGCCGCACATCCTCACCCCGCTGGAGGCGTCCCGGATCGTTCAGAGTGCCGCCCAGCCGCATGACCTGCTGATCGCGCTTCTCGCCTACGCGGGCCTTCGGGTCGGTGAGGCCTTCGCCCTTCGGCGCGTGGACATCGACGTATCCGGCGGCTTCGTCCTGGTCGACGAGAACCTGGCCGAAGCTAACGGCGCCCTAGTCTTCGACACCCCGAAGTCGCATCAGAAGCGGCTCCTTCGCGTCGGCCCGTCGCTCGCCAAGCGGCTCGGCCGGCACATCGAGAGCCTGCCTGGCGGGGATGACGCGCTCCTGTTCACGACGCCTGGCGGCAAGCCGCTGCGCTACAACCAGTGGCGCAAGGCGTACTTCGACCCCGCTGTGTCGGCGGCCGGGCTGACCGACGTGACTCCGCATGATCTCCGTGCCTCGCACGGGACATGGGTCGCCGACCGGTACGGCGTGATGACCGCCGCTCACCGGCTCGGCCACTCGAACGCGAGCGTCACCACCCGGCACTACGCCCGGCCGGTCGCCGGTCGAGATGACCAGGTGGCGGAAGCGGCCGATGCATGGCTCGGAGGGCAAGAAGGGATCGGCTCTTCCTAAGTCCATAAGCCGCTCTGAGACGCCCCGCACTTGTTACGCCCCTGGCCAGAAGGACGGTCAGGGGCGTTGCGCTGTGCCGCAGTGTCCAATTCACGTCTATGCGCTGTGCATATGCGTCGATACCCTGCGTGTCCATGGGGAAAGTAGTGGGTCTGTACTGGGGATACATGGTGGCTGCTGCCTTGGTCGTTGCCTGGAGCCAGCAATGGGCATTCCCGGTGATCGTGGCTCTGTCGGTCGGAGTCTCGGCCTATGCGGCCTTCCAGGTGCCGGTCTGGTGTGGAGCGGTTAACCGAGACGGGCAGACCTACTGCCGTAACAACGCCTATGGCGTGTTGATGGGGTGCTCGAAGCGTCAGCATAGGTGGCAGAAGATCAAGATGATCGTTCTGCGCAGCAAGGTCGGGAACGTGAGTCGCTCCGTGTTCCCAACGGCCAAAGAGAAGTTCAATGGTGCTCTCGCTGTGGGAGGCCTGCTGTCGGCTGTGGCCGCAGTGATCGTTCCCGCTGTGACTGGTGGTTGAGCGGGCACCATCGTGCGCCTGGGGCACGTAGAGGGCACGACAAGCATGGCTGCGACTGCGGCGGCGCGGTTTCGCTGGCCTGACCTGCGGGGGAGCGGAGATCCCGCCCGGCCGCCGAAAGGTCTTGAAAACCGTCGTGGCAGCGATGTCACCGTGGGTTCAAATCCCACACCCACCGCGCAAGTGAACGGCCCCTGACCAGGCAAGATGGTCGGGGGCCTTTCCGTTGAGCGCTGCCCGTTCGCGGCCGTGGTTCCTCGCGGTTTCCCGCACGTTCGAGCACGCAGGGGGCGCATTCGCCCTTCGCCAAGGCTTGGTGCCGTGAGATCCACCCATATCCAAGGCTTGAAGTACCAGGTACGCACTTCGCCTATGAGGAGGTCTGCGGTCGCCCCCACGAGGGGCAGTTCCTGGGCGAGTCGTCGTACGCCTGGCTCGCTGCCTCGGCGCGTTGCGTCCAGGGAGGCGCCTGCAGGTTCGTATCCGCCTCGGGAACGGCCTCTTGCGGCACCCCGGCGCCGTGTAATGCGCGTGTCCATTTCGCGTCTATGCGTTACGCATATGCGTCGATACTCTGCGTGCCCATGGGGAAAGTAGTGCGTCTGTACTGGGGATACATGGTGGCTGCTGCCTTGGTCGTCGCTTGGAGCCAGCAATGGGCGCTGTCGGTGATCGTGGCTCTGTCAGTCGGCGTCTCGGCCTATGCCGCCTTCCAGGTGCCGGTCTGGTGCGGTGCGGTCAACCGAGACGGGCAGACCTACTGCCGTAACAACGCCTATGGCGTGTTGATGGGCTGTTCGAAGCGTCAGCACAGGTGGCAGAAAATCAAGATGATCGTCCTGCGCAGCAAGGTTGGGAACGTCAGCCGCTCTGTGTTCCCAACGGCCAAGGAGAAGTTCAACGGCGCTCTCGCTGTGGGGGGTCTGCTGTCTGCTGTCGCCGCAGTGATCGTTCCCGCTGTGACTGGTGGTTGAGCGGGCACGATGAACGAGACGGCCCCTGACCAGGCGAAACGGTCAGGGGCCGTTCTGTTGCGTGATGCGTGCACGTCGCAGGGGATGGCTCCGGGGCAGAGTGCCCCGATCTTGACCACGGGTAATCGGAGATTGCTGCCGGCCAAGGAGGTCCGATGCCCACGACCGACTCGATCGCCTACAAGGGGCTCGACTCAATGCCCACTTGGTTTGTCGTTGTTGTCGTGGTGCTGGCTACGGTCGGGATCGTCCTGGCCTATCGGCGGGGGCGATGACGGTCCGAGCGCCCCGCGCCGAAGGCGCGCTGTGAGCGTTGGCCCCTGGTGTGCCGCGCTGCCGGCGTGGCGCGCTGCGAATCGCGGTGCCGACGCGGTCAGGCCTTCTTCGCCGCGGCCCTCTTCGCGGCAGCGGTGGTTCGCTTCGCAGTGGCCCGTTTCGCAGTCGTCCGCTGAGTGGCGGTCCGATCGTCTCCAGCCGCAGGCGATGACGTGGTCCGGTCGGCCGATGTGATCGGCCACTTGAGCTCAATCTCGAGTTCGATCTCCCCATCCTCGACCTCGAACTCGATCTCACTGTGAAGGTCGGCGGGGATCCGCAGACTCAACTTCCAGGGGTCGATTTCGAGTTCGGCGTCCCCGCCCTGCCGCAAGGCGGCCGCGAGCGCCGCGAGCTGATCAGCCGCCTCCAGGCGGGACAGGGAGCGCTTCTGCTCAAACTTGAGGTCCGTCATGGCGTCTCCGATCCGATCCGGCGCACCAAACACCCGGTAATGCCCATTCTGGGGGTGCGGGCCGAGTTGGACATCTCGTGGCGGCGCGCAGTGAAAGTCCAGGTCAGACGCCATCCTGGCTCGTACGCAACAGCCTCAACTGTCCGATCTCCGCGGCGTTCTTCATCAGCTCGGCGTTCACCCAGCCGATCATGTGGGCGACGGTGTACTGCGGGTCGTTCGGCCACGGGAACGGCGCCGTGGCGTCCAGGCCCGTGTCGTCGAGCCCCTCCAGGGCCGCCAGCCAGTCCGTGCGCAGGTCGCGCAGCCAGGCGACGGTTGCCGGGCCGTCGCCGGGCCACGTGACGTCGGTCCGCTCCCGGGGTGCGCGTCCCCCCAGATGGTCCGTGGCCACGCTCCACCACCAGCCGATGTGCCAGCTGACCCAGGCGATCGTCGGCACCGGGACGGGGTCGGGCTCGGTCTCCGCCCAGTCCGGCACCCAGGTGCCGTCAGCGGCCCGGCGCACCGTCCAGCAGTACGGCCCCGGTTCCCACAGGAAGTCCTCGGGCCGCAGCCGGTCGAGGTGGTACTCGAACAACGCCCAGGTCAGATCGAACTGCCGGCGCAGCAGCTCACGTCGGGAAACGCTGATCGGCCGACCTTGGCACAGGAGCTCCCCCGCGGGGCAAGCCGATTTCCCCACCCCTCGGCTACTCCGGGAGCGCTGCAGAGCGCTGCCTTCGGGGCCGTGGGGCAGGAGGGGCCGGAGCACGCGCGGGATCGCCGAGCGCTAGAGCTCGTAGTCCCGCGCCAGCCCCTCCCAGTCCACCTCCCGCAGCGCATCCTCCGCATCGCAGCCGTACGGCACGTGCGTGGTCGGCTGGAACCAGATGATCGTGAGGGCGGAGCGGTGGAGGACCGGGTCGTGGTCGGGGTCGAGGGCCGTGGAGTGGAAGGCGCCGACGCAGGCCACGGGGGGCAGCACCTCGACCGGTCCGAACGCGCCCGCGTACTGGTCGGGATACTCGCGCGGCGGCGGCACGAGGTGGACCGGCACGGAAGGGCCGGCGCGTTCCGCGGCGTGGACGAGGCCCTTGATCTTCATGTCGTTGACCAGCTTGCACGGGTACCCCTCCAGCATTCCGCCGTACGTCGAGGAGAGGCGCAGCTCGGAGAGGTCGAGCGAACGGCCGGACGTGAGGACGACACGGGTCAGCGACATGGTCGGCACTCTAGGGCGGTGGTGCATCGAGCTCCCGTGCATTTTCAAGGCCTCGGTCGGGCGGCTGCGCCCGTCAGGGCCGGTGCCCCGTCATCCGCGCCGCCGACGCGATCGTCGCGCGGGCCTCGCGTTCGGTCAGGCCGGTGTTGAGCGCCGCCTCGACAAGCGGGTCGACGAGGGCGGGGCCGATGCCGTCCTCGTAGGCCCGGCAGGCCGCCCAGAACAGGCGGGTGTTGCGCTGGCCCTCGTGGGCGGCGAGCACGAACTGGACGAGCCCCTGGCCGTGGCCGTCGGCCGACGGGGGCGTGAAGTGGTGCGTACGGGGCGGGGGGAGCAGAAGGCGCAGGAGGGCGCGCGGGCAGGGCGCGGGGGTTATGTGGGAGGTGCCGGGAGCGGTGCTGTAGGTGCCGTGGTCGGTGCGGGAGCCGGGGCCGACGAGGTAGCCGCCGGCGCCCCGGATGTCGATGCCGGGTGCGAGGCGGCCCGCCGAGTTGGGGACGACGACTTCGGCCGGGCCGGTCAGCCAGAGGTGGCGGCCGCCGCTCGGGGTCAGGACGACCACCGTGGGCGGAATGGTGAACAGGTGGCGCAGTGCCAGTTCGCGCAGGGCGGCGGAGGAGTCCGTACCGGATTTGGTGTCGAGGTCGATGCCGATCAGATGGTGCGGGGGCAGGCCGCAGGCGATGCCGTAGCCCGTGGCCCAGGGGGCGGCGGCGAAGAGTTCGCGGATGCGGGCGGGGTCGGTGGAGGCGTCGTAGACCCCGTGACCGAAGCGGCCGCACTCGCCGTGGCAGGGCGCGGGGTCGGGGTCGTCGCGGTGCGGGGAGCGCAGGGCCGGGAGCTTCGTCCGGGACAGGGGGATGACGGCCAGTCCGCGCTCGGCGGCTGACAGGGCGTGTGCGAGGGCCAGCGTCGTGGCCTGCCGGTCGGTGGTGGCCATGCCTCTATGTTCGTACGCATGTTCGAAAAAAGAAAGAGGGGGAGGGTGCGACTCGCCGGGCGACGCGCCGGTCGGCGGGGATTGGCCGGAACTGCGCCGGAACCTTTCCTCTCTTGTGGGGCTTGGGGCGGACGTGACCGTACTGCCCTGTCTTGGGGGTTGGGAGTGGTGAAAGGGGTTTATCGACTTGTCATCACGCTTCAGGGCGAATAGGGGCTTCCGGGGTGGTTCGCCGGGGATTCGGTGGGCAACTCTGATCTCGCGACGTCGTGCAGAACTCCGTGGCGGTCGGCCAACTGCCTTGGGACGAGCAGTACTTCATGCACCACCAATGCGTCCGGCGGGGAGCCTGGACGCACCTGTTCTGGAGGAACAAACATGGCAAGCATCCGTACCGCCCGCGTCATCGCGGCCGTCTCCGCACTGCCGCTGGCCGCCGCCCTCTTCGCCGGCGTCGCGACGGCGGACAACGGCGCCTTCGCGGACGACGGATCCAGCGCGGCTGTCACGAACGCCGCTCAGGGCCTCATCGGCAGTGGGGTCGGCGGCGACAACTACGGCACCTCGTCCACCACCCAGCAGCAGGCGACCGGCTCCGGCGCCTCGAACCAGAGCAACACCGCCCAGGTCAACGGTTCCGCGTTCACCTCCGTCAACCAGGGCAACGACAACACGTCCGTCAACTTCACGCCGCTCTGGTGGTGAGCTGAGGGGGCCGGTGCCCCGTGCTCAGGCACCGGCCTCCTCGGACTGTGTGGGGTGTGCTCTGTGGGTGCAACGCGTCTGCGCGGCGGTACTTCGGTACCGCCGCGCAGGCGTTTTTCCACGGCCTTGACAGTGTGTCGTATCTGACGGACAGTCAGAAACCTTCTGGGGGTGTCCAGGGCGGGCCTCGTGGACGTTCCCGAGAAGTGGTGGGAACCGGATCGGCGGTCGCGGTGTACCAGAAGTGTCAGTGCGATGCGCCGTGGGGCGATGGGGACGAGGGGGCGACGGTGAGCTACGAGCCGGTGGTGAGCCATGACGTGAAAGCGGGCGACGAGTTCGAGACGCGGCTCAAGGCCTACGAGGGGCGGCGCGCCGCCGTGGCCCGTGCGGGCGGGGATCCCGTCAACGCGCCCATGATCCGGCACTGGTGCGAGGCGATGGGTGACACCAACCCGGCGTACTCGGGACCGGACGCCATCGCACCGCCCACCATGCTCCAGGCATGGACCATGAGCGGCCTCGTCGGCCATACGGGACGCACGCACGCGTACGACGACCTGCTCGGCCTGCTCGACGAGGCGGGCTTCACCTCGGTGGTCGCCACGGACTGCGAGCAGGAGTATCTACGGCCACTGCGGCCGGGGGACGAGATCACCTTCGACTCGGTGATCGAGTCGATCTCGGAGCAGAAGACGACGAAGCTCGGCACGGGGTACTTCGTCACCACCCGCATGGACATCCGCGTCGGCCCCGACCTCGCAGGCACCCACCGCTTCCGCATCCTCAAGTACGCGCCCATACGTCGGGCGGGGCGGGAGCAGCCATCACAGCCGGACCGGCGACAAAAGCCCGCACGCCCTCGCCCCGTCGTCAACCGCGACAACGCCGGCTTCTGGGAAGGCGTGGAGCAGCACAGACTGCTCATCCAGCGCTGCACCGGCTGCGGCACCCCGCGCCACCCCTGGCTGCCCGGCTGCAACGCCTGCGGCGGGCTGGACTGGGACACGGTCGAGGCGAGTGGCGAGGGGACCGTCTATTCGTACGTCGTGATGCACCACCCGCCGTTCCCCGCCTTCGACCCTCCGTACGCGGTCGGCCTGATCGAACTGGCCGAGGGAGTGCGAATGATCGGCAACGTGCTGGGGGTGCCGTACGACAAGGTGCGGATCGGGCTGCCGGTGCAGCTGGAATTCCAGGAGTACGAGGAGGAGTTGGTGCTCCCGGTCTGGCGCTCTCGGGAGGCCGAGGAGATGCAGGGGGCGGACACATGACGGGCGGTGAGGGAGTGACGGGGAGACACATGACGTGCGGTGAGGGAGTGAGAGGGAGGCACATGAAGGCCGGTGACGAACTGCCTCCGCTGGAGGTCCCGATCACCCGCACGCTGATCGTCGCCGGCGCCATCGCCTCACGCGACTACCAGGACGTGCACCACGACGCGGAGCTGGCCCGGCAGAAGGGCTCCCCCGACATCTTCATGAACATCCTGACGACGAACGGCCTGGTCGGCCGCTACATCACCGACCACTTCGGACCGACGGCCGTCCTGCGCAAGGTGGCCATCCGGCTCGGGGCGCCCAACTACCCGGGAGACACCATGGTGTTGACGGGAAGGGTCGAGCAAGTCGACGGCGGCACGGCGACGGTGCGGGTGACCGGCGCGAACGGCATCGGCAACCACGTGACCGGGACGGTGACGGTGACCGTGCCGGAGGGCCCGGCATGAGCGTGCGGACGCGGGACGCCCTCGCCGGGCGGGCGGCGATCGTCGGTGTCGGGGCCACCGAGTTCTCCAAGGACTCGGGGCGCAGCGAGCTGCGGTTGGCGGTGGAAGCGGTGCGGGCCGCACTGGACGACGCGGGGCTGACGCCGGGGGACGTGGACGGGATGGTGACGTTCACGATGGACACCAGCCCGGAGATCACCGTCGCCCAGGCGTGCGGGATGGGTGAGCTGTCCTTTTTCTCCCGCATCCACTACGGCGGCGGCGCGGCCTGTGCGACCGTCCAGCAGGCGGCGCTCGCCGTGGCGACGGGGATCGCGGAGGTGGTGGTCTGCTACCGGGCCTTCAACGAGCGGTCGGGGCGACGCTTCGGCTCGGGAGTGCAGCACCGGGAGCCGTCGGCGGAGGGCGTGGCGCTCGGCTGGTCGTTGCCGTTCGGGCTGCTCACCCCCGCCTCCTGGGTGGCGATGGCGGCGCAGCGGTATCTGCACACCTACGGGCTGACGCCGGAGGCGTTCGGACATGTGGCGGTCATGGACCGCAAGTACGCGGCGACCAACCCGGCCGCGTACTTCCACGGCAGACCCATCACCCTCGCCGACCACGCGGCCTCGCGCTGGATCGTCGAGCCGCTGCGGCTGCTGGACTGCTGCCAGGAGACGGACGGCGGTCAGGCGATCGTCGTCACGTCCGTCGACCGTGCCCGTGACCTGCCCCACCCGCCGGCCGTCATAGCCGCCGCTGCCCAGGGCGCCGGCCGCGGGCAGGAGCAGATGACGAGCTTCTACCGGGACGACCTCACCGGCCTGCCGGAGATGGCCGTGGTGGCTCGGCAACTGTGGCGGACGGCGGGGCTGGGGCCGGGGGAGATCGACGTGGGGATTCTGTACGACCACTTCACTCCTTTCGTCCTTATGCAGCTGGAGGAGTTCGGCTTCTGCGGGAAGGGGGAGGCCGCGGACTTCGTAGCCGAGGAGAGGCTGCCGCTCAACACACACGGGGGGCAGCTCGGGGAGGCGTATCTGCACGGGATGAACGGAATCGCGGAGGGAGTGAGGCAGGTGCGGGGGAGGTCGGTGAACCAGATACCCGGGGCGGAGCGGGTGCTGGTGACCGCGGGGACAGGGGTGCCGACATCGGGGCTGGTCCTGGCCGCCGACGGGTGATCCCGGCCTGTGCCGACGGTTGACCCTCAGGGGTAATCCCGCAGTATGCGTCCGTCGCTCGTCCACCTTCAGGAGGTGGAGTCAGCCCCACCCCTACAACCTGAGGCGGACGTTGCTTCGGCACCTGCGGCCGATCCGCTGAAGTAGGGGTCGCTCATAGCGTGGAGCCATGACCACACCCGTCTGCACCAGCGCTTCCGACGCCGCGACGCGGTCCTTTCCGAACGCGACGTATCCCTCCTTCACGTCGTACGTGCGGGCCCGCCAGCCGGTGCTGCTGCGTACCGCCCGGTCGCTGACCGCGAACCCGTGCGACGCGGAGGACCTGCTGCAGACCGCGCTCACCAAGACGTACGTGGCCTGGGAGCGCATCGAGGACCATCGCGCGCTCGACGGCTATGTGCGCAGGGCGCTGCTGAACACGCGGACGTCGCAGTGGCGCAAGCGCAAGGTCGACGAGTTCGCCTGCGACGAGCTGCCCGAGCCGGAGCCCACTCCCGGCGGCGACGACCCGGCGGAGCAGCAGGCGCTGCACGACGCCATGTGGCGCGCGATCATGCGGCTCCCGGCGCGGCAGCGGGCGATGGTCGTCCTGCGGTATTACGAGGACCTCAGCGAGGTCCAGACGGCCGAGGTGCTCGGCGTCTCCGTGGGCACGGTCAAGTCGGCGGTGTCGAGAGCCCTCGGGAAGCTGCGCGAGGACCCCGAGCTGGTGCTGGTCCGGTAGGACCGACGCCGAATCGCGGCCGACACCGGCGCCGACGCACGGCCACCGCCGCGCGCCGCGCCTCGCCTGCTCCACCCCACCTCACAGCCACCCCGCCGCCCCGTCCCGCCTACCGTCACAGCCCCGTGAACGCAACGTGACGTGATCGATCAGCCGGTACTAGTGACATACCGCGCGGTATGCGCGCAGAATCTCCGCAACCCTTACTACCGCGTAGGCAATGTCGCCCCGGGAGGACGCCGTGCTGAGCACCATGCAGGACGTACCGCTGCTGATCTCGAGGATCCTGACCCACGGGTCGACGATCCACGGAACATCACAGGTCACCACCTGGACCGGTGAGGCCGAGCCGCACCGCCGTTCCTTCGCCGAGATCGGTGGCCGCACGGCCCAGCTTGCGCACGCCCTGCGCGAGGACCTGGGCGTGGTCGGCGACGAACGCGTCGCGACGCTGATGTGGAACAACGCCGAGCACGTCGAGGCCTACTTCGCGATCCCCTCCATGGGCGCGATCCTGCACACCCTCAACCTGCGCCTCCCGGCCGAGCAGCTGGCCTGGATCGTCAACCACGCGGCCGACCGGGTCGTCATCGCCAATGGTTCGCTCCTCCCCCTGCTGGTGCCGCTGCTGCCGCACCTCAAGACGGTGGAGCACGTGGTGGTGTCGGGGCCGGGTGACCGTTCGGGCCTCGCGGCCGCCGACGTGCAGGTGCACGAGTACGAGGAACTGATCGCCGGCAAGCCGACGACGTACGACTGGCCGGAGCTGGACGAGCGGCAGGCCGCCGCCATGTGCTACACCTCCGGCACCACGGGCGACCCGAAGGGCGTCGTCTACTCGCACCGTTCGATCTACCTGCACTCCATGCAGGTCAACATGACCCAGTCGATGGGCCTGACGGACCAGGACACCTCGCTCGTGGTGGTGCCCCAGTTCCACGTCAACGCCTGGGGACTGCCGCACGCCACCTTCATGACCGGCGTCAACATGCTGATGCCGGACCGCTTCCTCCAGCCCGCGCCCCTCGCCGAGATGATCGAGCGCGAGAAGCCGACCCATGCGGCCGCCGTACCCACCATCTGGCAGGGCCTGCTCGCCGAGCTCACCGCGAACCCCCGGGACGTCTCCACCCTCGGCCAGGTCACCATCGGCGGCTCGGCCTGTCCGCCCTCGCTCATGGAGGCGTTCGACAACCTGGGCATGCGGGTCTGCCACGCCTGGGGCATGACGGAGACCTCCCCGCTCGGCACGGTCGCCCGGCCGCCGGCGCACGCGGTGGGGACGGCGGAGGAGTTCGCGTACCGGCTGACGCAGGGCCGTTTCCCGACGAGCGTGGAGGCCCGGCTCACCGGCCCCGGCGGCGAGCGCATCCCGTGGGACGGCGAGTCGGCGGGCGAGCTGGAGGTACGCGGCCCCTGGATCGCGGGCGCCTACTACAACGGCCCCGACGCCGAACCGCTGCGCCCCGCCGACAAGTTCAGCGAGGACGGCTGGCTGAAGACCGGCGACGTCGGCACCATCTCCGCCGACGGATTCCTCACCCTCACCGACCGCGCCAAGGACGTCATCAAGTCCGGCGGCGAGTGGATCTCCTCGGTCGACCTGGAGAACGCGCTGATGTCCCACCCGGACGTCGCCGAGGCGGCCGTGGTCGCCGTTCCCGACGAGAAGTGGGGCGAGCGTCCGCTGGCCACGGTGGTCCTCAAGGACGGCGCCTGCGCCGACTTCGAGACCCTGCGCGCCTTCCTCGCCGAAGAGGGCAAGATCGCGAAGTGGCAGCTGCCGGAGCGGTGGACGGTCATCGAGGCGGTGCCGAAGACGAGCGTCGGCAAGTTCGACAAGAAGGTGCTGCGCAGGCAGTACGCCGAGGGTGGTCTGGACGTCACCCAGCTCTGACGGGGCGTCGTTGCGGGGAACCGTCGTGGGGCGGGCAGCTGCGGGTGATCCGTGGTTGCTCGCCCCCACGCGGTGGTGGCCGCACATCCACACAGTCCCGCGCCCCTTTTCGGGGCGCTTCAGCAACGTTCCTCAGTTGGTGCCGATCCGTGCCAGCAGATCCACGATCCGGCTCTGCACCTCACCGCTCGTGGACCGTTCGGCGAGGAACAGCACCGTCTCGCCCGAGGCCAGTCGTGGCAGGTCGGCCTGGTCGACGGCGGCGGTGTAGACGACGAGCGGAGTGCGGTTGAGCTGCCCGTTCGCGCGCAGCCAGTCCACGATCCCGGCCCGGCGCCGATGCACCTGCAACAGATCCATCACGACCAGGTTCGGCCGGAAATCACCAGCCAGCGCCACCGCGTCGGCATCACTCGCGGCCCGCGCCACCTGCATCCCGCGCCGCTCCAACGTCGCGGTCAGCGCCAGCGCGATCTCCGCGTGCTCCTCGATCAGCAGCACTCGCGGCGGGTGCTGCTCACTGTCCCGCGGCGCCAGCGCCTTGAGCAGTACGGCGGGGTCGGCGCCGTACGCGGCCTCGCGCGAGGCCTGTCCGAGCCCCGCGGTCACCATCACCGGCACCGACGCGGCGACCGCGGCCTGCCGCAGCGACTGCAGCGCGGTCCGCGTGATCGGCCCGGTCAGCGGGTCGACGAACAGCGCGGCGGGGAACGCCGCGATCTGCGCGTCGACCTCCTCGCGCGAGTGCACGATGACCGGCCGGTAGCCGCGGTCGCTCAGCGCCTGCTGGGTCGTCACATCCGGCGCGGGCCACACCAGCAACCGCCGCGGGTTGTCGAGCGGCTCCGGCGGAAGTTCGTCGTCCATCGGCTGCGGCCGCGGAGTGTCGGCGACCTCGACGGCCCCGCCCGGGCCGTCCAGCGGCTCGGGCCCCTCGGCGGCGTTCTCGTCCGGCGCGCCTATGGCGTACGACCGTCCGGCCGCCTCGGCCGTCGGCGCCAGCCGCTGCGGCTGGGACTGGGGTTGCCCGCCGAGCGACTGCTGCGGCTGTGCGGGCACCGGCTGCTCGGTCGGCGGATGCGGCCGCGCCGCCTGCTCCGGCGAGGCGCCGGGCCGCGCGGCGGGGTCGGGCGGCGTACCCAGCTTGCGGCGCCGTCCGCCGTTGGTCTGATGCGGGGGAGGCGTGGCCGTTGCCGGCGCGGGCGGCGCCGGCTGCTGCACCTGCGCAGCCTGCCGTGTGAACGGCACGCCCTGCCCCAAGGTCCGCACACTGATCGCCCGGCCCTGCGTCGAGTTCGGGTCGACAAGGGCGGCCGGGGCACCCGGAGCGGCGGCTTCGGCGGGCAGCGGCTGGGCCGCCCGCTCCGGCTGACCGGCCACAGCCGCGTCTTCCGGAGGCAGCGGGGTGCCCGTTGCCGGGGTGCCCGGCGCGGGCTGGGGCCGCCCGGCCTGGGGGCCGTTCGGCGTCGGCGGTACGGGGGCGCCGGGCGCGGCCTGCGGGGGTACGGGCGGGCCGGCAGCGACGTTCGCCGGTACGGCCGTCCCGGCGTCCGGGGTGTCATCGGCGGCGGGCCACGGCTGCGGGGCCGGGGTGCCTTGAGCCGGGGTGCCCTGCTCGGGGGCTGCCTGACCGGGGGCCGCCTCGGCGGGGAGGGGCAGGCTCGGGGCAGCGGGGTTCGGCGCGGTGGCCTGGGCGGGCTGGTCCGCAACCGGCTGGCCCACCGCCCGTCGGCGACGCCCGGTCGGCGCGCTGGTCGGATGCGGCTGCGGCGGGGTGTGGTCCGAGGCCTGATCGTGCGGCACGGCATCGTGCCGGCCCTCGTCGACGAGAACGTCCCCAGGAGCGCCCTGCCCGGCAGCCGGCATCTGCGTGGGCGCCGGTACCTGCCCCGGAACCTGAGCCTGCGCCTGCACGGGAGCCGGGGCCGGAGCCCCAGGCGCAACCGGCGCCCCCGCCGCACCCGGCGCCCCCGCCGCACCCGGCGTCACAGCCGCAGCCGGAGAGGGAGCCACAGCCGGCTCACCGCCGCCCTGCCCCTCCCCCCTGCCGGCAGCAGTCCGGTCCGCGGCGGCGGGCGGCAGCGCGAACACCGGACGGGGTCCAGCCTCCTGCGCCTGCGCGGCACCCCGCTCGGCGGCCGTGGCCAGGGCACGTCGACGTCGTCCGGACGGCTGAGAAGTATCGCCCGAGCCGGCCGTACCGGACCCGGAAGCCGAAGCGGAGGCACCGGCCGCAGGCAGGGCGGGCGGCAGAGCGTGCTGCTCACCGCCGCCCCGCCGGGCGCGTCGTCCGCCGGGCGCGGGCACCCCCTGCGGAGGCACGGTCCCGCCCAGGCCGTTCCCGGTGGCCGCGGCCCCGGCCGCATGCTCGGCGGCCGTCACGACGGCCCCCTCGGAGACGCCGTCCCCGCCGTCCTCGGCAGGCCGTCCGCGCCGCCGACCGGTACCGCCGGAGGCCTCGCCGCCGACGTCCGCCGCACCCTGGGTCAGCTCCGGAGCGGCAGCTGCCGCACGCCTGCGCCGCCGCCCGGTGGGCGCAGAGCCCTCCGCGTCGGCGGAATCGGCGTCGGCCCCGGGCGTGTCGCTCTCCAGGAAGGCGTCCACGGAGGACCGCCGGGCCCGCCGCCGCCCGCCACCGCCACCCTGTTCGGCACCGGCAGCCGCAGCCGCGCCCTCGGTCCCGTCGGCGGCCTCAGGCGCGACGCCGTCCACGGGGGCGGCCGCAACGGCTCCCGCCCCACCCCCGATGGGCACTTCGAGGACGTACGCACTGCCGCTCATCCCCGGCACCTCGTGCGTCTGCAGCACCCCGCCATGGGCCCGCACGATCCCGCGCACGATCGGCTCGTGCACCGGGTCTCCCCCGGCATACGGCCCGCGCACCTCGATCCGTACGACCTCACCGCGCTGTGCCGCGGCGACGACGACGGTGTTGTCCATGTAACCGCCCGCAGACACGGGCGAGTTGCCGGTCGCGTCGACCCCCGCGACATCGGCGACGAGATGCGCGAGCGCGGTGGCGAGGCGCTGCGGGTCGACCTCGGCCTCGATGGGCGGCGCGTGCACGGCGAACTGCACCCGCCCCGGCCCGATGAGCTCCACGGCGCCGTCGACACCCGCGGCGACGACGGCGTCGAGCATCACCTTCGTACGGGAGACCTGGTCGGTCCCCGAGTCGAGCTGCTGGTAGCCGAGGACGTTGTCGATGAGCGTCGTGATCCGGGAGTAGCCGGCCGACAGGTGATGGAGCACCTGGTTGGCCTCGGGCCACAGCTGCCCGGCGTCGTCGGCGGCGAGCGCGGCCAGTTCACGGCGGAGTTCGTCGAGGGGGCCCCTGAGCGAGCCCGCGAGCAGCGTCAGCAACTGCTCGTGCCGCGCCGCCAGCGCCTCGTACCGGTCCTTCTCCCGCTCCCCGAGCGCGGCATACCGCTCCTCGCCCGCGGCGAGCTCCTCGGCGTGCAGCTCCCGGAGCTCCTCGATCTCGCTCACATGCTTCTGCCGCAGGGCGGTCAGCTCGGAGGCGTGCTCCTCGGCGAGCCGCTCCAGCTCCTCGGCATGCCGCTCCTCGGCGGTGGTCTTCTCCTCGGCGAGGGCGTCGTAGGGGCGACGGTCGGTGAAGGTCATCACGGCACCGACGAGCTGGTCGCCGTCGCGCACGGGCGCGGTCGTCAGGTCGACGGACACCTCGTCCCCGCCCTTGGACCACAGCACCTGCCCACGCACCCGGTGCTTGCGGCCCGAGCGCAGGGTGTCGGCGAGCGCGGACTCCTCGTACGGGAAGGGCGACCCGTCGGCACGGGAGTGCAGGACGAGCGTGTGCAGCTCGCGTCCACCGAGGTCGCTGGCCCGGTAACCCAGTATCTGAGCGGCGGCCGGGTTGACGAGAACGATCCGTCCGTCGGTGTCGGTGCCCACGACGCCTTCCGAGGCGGCCCGCAGGATCATCTCGGTCTGCCGCTGCGAACGTGCCAGTTCGGCCTCGGTGTCGACGGTGCCGGTCAGATCGCGTACGACGAGCATGAGCAGCTCGTCACCGCCGTAGCCGTATCCGTCGTAGGCCTGTTGCCCGTTCTCGAGATTCGCGGACGTGACCTCGACCGGGAACTCGCTGCCGTCGGTCCGCCGGGCCATCATCCGGGTCGGCTTGGTCCGGCCCTGCGGGTCCATGTGGTCGGGCCGCCGCATGGACCCCGGGATCAGCTTGGAGTCGAACTGCGGCAGCAGATCGAGCAGCCCTCGCCCCACCAGAGCCGTCCCCGGCGCCTCGAAGGCCTCCAAGGCGATGGTGTTGGCGTTGACGACGGTCCCATTGGCGTTGACCAGCACCAACGCATCGGGAAGCGCGTCGAGTATGGCTGCGAGGCGAGCAGCGCCTCGGGATGGCCTGCTGCTCACGAGACGCTTCCTCCCTGTTACCGCACCTTGCCGACCGCTCGGGCCATCTTGCCAACCGGCCCGCGACGTGTCACGCGAGGGAGTCTAAAGGCTGGGGTTGCGCTCGCGACGCCGGATGAGAGGGAGGTCGCACGACGAAGTGACCCAGAACGTATGACCGCCTGTGCCGACGTCCTGCCAGCGCCCTTCGGACTTCGCGAGACTTTCGCGGGACCTTTACGGAGCCGATGCTTGCCCCATGGAACGCCTGTGCGACGGCGTACCGGACCCCCTGCTTCCCTGACGTACGGCGGCGTGGTGCCGTCGTGCGGCTACGGCCGTCCCTGCTGCCGCAGGTCGGGAAGGAGCGGCACGAGCCGGTCCCAGCGGTCGATCTCGCACCCGTTGCTGCGGTCGTACCGCGCGTCGACGGGACGCCCGGCCCAGGTCCCGGTGACATGCGCGGTGGCCGGCCCGCCGTACTGCATGGTGCAGAAGCCGCCCCGCGCCGCCGGGGCGAAGGTGTCCTTGCCCCACCTGCTGCCGCGATCGAGTGCGGCACAGGCTCCGGCGGCGTCGGGGTGGTCGCCGCCGACCGGGTGGCAGGAGAGCTCATGGATCCCGTCGGCGCCGCCGCCGGCGTTGCGGACGGTGACGGTCAGGTGGTCGCCGGAGCGGCCGGGGTCCTTCAGGGACGGGGACGCGAGGGGGAGCGGCGCGGCCTGGACGTGCGCGGCGGCGGGCACGACGGAGGCGGAGCCGACGGCGACGAGGGAGCCGGCGGCGACGAAGAGCAGCCGGCGGAGGCGCCGGGCCGGGGCGGAACGGTTGACCTGCAACATGACCTGACTAACGCCGCGCCCCCGCGTACGTTGCGGCCCCGCCCCTGCCGGCCCGGCGCTCCGCGAAGCACGCCGGGAAGCACGCCGGGAAGAGCTTTGCCCTGTGGCCTACCCGCCTAGTACCGTGGAGGTCGATTGGTGACAGCACGCTCGACTGTGTCATCATCTGCACGCACCACTCGCGCTCGCGCGGGCGGCTGTGCTGGAGGCGTCGCCTAGTCCGGTCTATGGCGCCGCACTGCTAATGCGGTTTGGGCCTTAAAGCCCATCGAGGGTTCAAATCCCTCCGCCTCCGCGCTAGATCACGAAGCCCCGGTCCCAGGACCGGGGCTTCGGTGTTTCGCGGCATCGCCGAGATTCGCCCCCATCAGGCCGTTTCCGCAGGTCACAAGGGGTGCGGCAAACGGATTTCACATGGCGGCGGCAGTCATGTAATGTTCTTCCTGTCGCCGCGAGCGGGCCGGAAGGGCCGGGAGCGGCGGGAAAACAGAACAACAAGCACTCGTAGCTTAACGGATAGAGCATCTGACTACGGATCAGAAGGTTGCAGGTTCGAATCCTGCCGAGTGCACATGAATCGAAGGCCCCGGATCACTCCGGGGCCTTCGGCATTCCTGGGCCCCGGTTCAGGGAGCGTTGGTGCGGTCGTCGCTGAACTCTGTTCAGACGCGGGGCAGGTGGCGGCTCACGAGGGTCCGTAGTCGCTCCGCGTCCTGCGGAGAGTGCAGGCCTCGCTTGGGCAGCACTTCCACGAGCAGGATGTTCGGGTCTCGGCTGAGCAGCACCACGTGGTCGGGGGACTCGCGGTAGCCGCGGAAGACCGACCAGCGCTGTACGAGCGTCACGTGTTCGGTCTCGGCCGTGATCCCTGTCTCGCTCACGGATGTGCGGTACTCGCCCTGCCAGGAGACTGTGCGCAACGCGTGGTGGGCCTGAAGGTGGGGGATCGACCAGATCAGGGCGGCGCAGAAGACGGCGGTGACGAACGACTGCACGGAGGGGGCCGGTGGGGCCACCGCCAGCACGGCGCCGACCCCGAACAGGCCCGTGAAGCCCCACCTGGCCAGGTGGAGGCGCCGACGGCGCTCACGCACCCGGACGCCCGCGAGGAGGTCGGTGCGCGTCGGCCGGTAGGCCAGCTCGACCGTGTCCTGTATTCCGTCCCGCCCCGTGTCCACGACCATGAACCGGGATCGTACTGCCCGTGCGGGCGCCGGGATCCAGCTACGTCGGTCAACGCCGGGTTCCGGAGTTCGCCACAGCAGCCGCCCACGGGCGAATCGCGATTGTCCCTCGGCGCTTGGCGGCCTCCCGGCTGTGTGCCGCGCTGGGTACGACACCGGCACCGGCGCGGGTGCCTATGCCGGTCCGACCTCCCTCGCGCTGGCCGGAGGCAGGATCTGGTTCGGCTACGGCCTCGACACCTGGAGGGGCGCCCTCGGCTCCCTGGACCTGAGCGGCGCGCAGCCGGTCGTCACCCGGGACCAGGGCCTGGACACGTTCCGCGGCTCGCCCCGCCTGGCCGCCACGCCGCAGGATCCGAACACTCTCGTGGCAGCCGAGTCCGACGGCAACGCAGCCGCCGTGGCGGTGTACGACGCCAGTACCGGTCAGACCGACACCCGGGCACAGCGCGTCGATCCGGGGCCGGACGGATGCGAGAGTCTGCAGGACGTCGCCCCGACGCCGGACGGCCGGCAGGTCGTCCTCGCCTGCGCCGCGGCCCATTACCACCAGGTGTTGCGCACAGCCGACCTGGCGGACGACGGCATCCACACCACCAGCTGGTCCCCCACCGCGGTGGCCATCGCCCCCGACGGCACGACAGCGGCGGGCGTCTACGGGCCCTCCTGGTCAGACGTGCAACTGTTCGCGCGCGGCGACTCCACGGCCCACACCGCCTGGGATTTCCCTGCGCCCTCCGAGTGCGCCGACACCACCCTCGTGCCCGGCGGTCTGGCCTGGGCTCCGGACGGCAGCCGGATCTTCGCAGTCACCGAGACCAGCGGCTCTTCGTCCCTGACGTTGCAGGTCCTGAACCACCCGCAGGTCGCCACCACCGTCACCGTGCAAGCACCCGCCTCGTCACCCCGGAACCACCAGCTCACCCTCACCGGGAAGCTCGTGGCGCCCGTGGGCTTCGGCGCAGGGACCATCGTCGACATCTGGCGGCTCGACGACCCCATGGCGGGTGAGGGCACGCTGATCGGCTCCGCGACCGTCGCCGCGGACGGCACGTTCCGCTACCTCGACCAGCCGAAGGCCAAGGGCGACGTGCAGTACACGGTCCAGTACTACGGCGACGCCCGGCATGCCTATGCCCATGGCTCGGTCGCCGTCACCATCACCTCTGACTGAGTCCCTTCCACTTCGCGTCACGGGCTCGGCTGGGGTTTCCCAGCCGAGCGTTCTCGCGGCTACTGCACGTCCACGAAGTCGCCGGTCGCGTTGACGGCCGGGGTGGTGGTGGTGCCTGCGAAGTTCCAGCGCCAGTAGCCGTCTTCGGCCGCGGGGACCGTGGTCGTCAGGTTGCCGGTGCTGGAGGTGTACACCGTCTTGACGGTGGTGTAGGCCGTGGTACCGGCCTTGCGGAACTGGAGCTTGACCGGCTGGTTGGTGTAACCCCGGTAATCGAGATTGTCCCAGTCGGCCCGGGTGAGTCTGCCGGTGACGGTGAGGGTCTTGCCCTTGGCAATCGGTTCCGGGGCCGCGTTCACGGTGAGTTTGGAGTGCCGCTGCAGCCTGGTCGTGGTGTAGCTCGCCGAGTGGGTCCAGCTGTCGTCATTGGCCACCCCCTGCACGCTGACCTTCCAGGTGCCGGCGTGGGCGTTGGTGAGCGCGGTGCCGCCGTACTTCCAGTCCGGTTCGAGGGAGATCGTCTGCGAGCAGGTGGAGGTGGTGGCACTGGAGGCGACACAGTCCGCATGGGAGTAGTACTGGTCCGACGCGATGCGGTCGTCGTAGGTCTCGTAGGGGTTCGCACCGTCCGGTCCGCGCCACAGGACGAAGTCCGCGTCCTGGATACCCGACGGATGGGTGAAGGTTCCAGAAACCGTGATCGTCTTGGCGTACAGGCCGACGACGGTGTTCTTGCCACCACCGTCGAAGGAGACGTTGCTGATCTGGACGTCGGTCCGGGTCTCGTCCCCGTAGGCACCGGGGGCTGCGAAGCCGGCCAGCGCGGCGACGGCAGTGAACAGGGCAAAGGCAGCGCGATTGCGCATGCGTCTCCTTCACAGAGGGAAAAGAGGGAACCCGCCGACCGACTTGATCGTGTACGGGACCTTCCCGTGGCTCAGGCACAGCCGTCACACAGGCTGTCCGCAATTCCCAGCGCACCTGCATGCTCAAACGTCACATGCGACACGCACGGGCCGACCCGAGGCACACGTGCCATCCCCTGTCATCCCCTGCCGTTCGTCCGTGCAGGAGCCATGGCGCGTCGCCTTGCCCCCCGTTGGCGGTCGCCTCCGAGAGCACGTTGAGGGTTCGAGCCGGCGCTGTGGATCGAGTCGGTCCGGGGCGGTTGCTTGCTGAGGGGGCGGTCCGCGGCGAGTTGGGTCAGGGCTTCCGTCAGGTCGTCGCAGGCGTCCTGGAGGGCCTGGTTCCGTTCGATGATCACTGCCGAGAGCAGGAGGGCAGTCAGGGCCACGGTGCCGTTGAAGGCCTCCCCGGCTATGGAGCAGATCCTCGTCGTGGAGTCGTACAGCGCGTACGGACACGTCACGTACGACTCCTCGCCCATCCCGCCGACGATGTCGTTGACGTGGCTCATGATCTCGTCGGGAGGCAGTTCGAGGTCGGCCAGGGTGTGGACGGCGGTGCGCAGCCGGCCCGTCGTCGCCGCCTCGGGCAGACTGCGGCCCATGACGTCGCCCACGACCAGGGCGACCTGGCAGCCCGAGAGCGGGATGATGTCGTACCAGTCGCCACCCACGTCCGTGCCCGGGCCGGCCGGAAGGTAGCGGGCCGCGGCCGTGCAGGCGGGGACGGCGGGCAGAGCCCGGGGAGCAGGCTGCGCTGGAGCTCGCGGGACCGGGTGTGCTCGGCGTCGAAGAGGCGGGCCCGTTCCAGGGCTTGGGCGACCAGGGCGCTGGTCGCGGTGAGCAGGGTGCGCTCCTCGTCGGTGAGGCGGCGCGGGTGGTCGAAGGTGACCGCGCAGATGCCGAAGGTGTGGCCCGAGGCCGTCAGCGGGAGGAGCGCCCAGGCCTGCTTGCCGGCGTGGGCGGGCAGATCGGCCAGCTCGGGGTAGCCGGCGGCGAACTCCCGCGGGGAGGACATGAACAGCGGCGCGGCCGGCCAGTATCGCGTCCCACAGCGGGATGGGTTGCGTACGTTCGCGGCCGTCGAGGACGGCGAGGACGTCCTCCGGGTAGCCGACGGAGCCGACGGTGTGCAGCCGGTCGCCCTCCACGGCCTGCACCACCAGACCGGTCGCCTCGAACGGTGGCAGCACCCGGCGGGCGACCGCGTCCACCACGTCCTTCGAGGTCGTCGCCTTGGCCAGCGCGGCCGTCAACTCCGCGATCCGCACGGCCCGTTCGGTCGCCGCCCGCTCGGCGGACGGGCGCTCCTCCTCCAGCCGGCGCTTCTCGGTGGTGTCGGTGAGGTAGATCGTGCGGCCGTCGGGGCCCGGGACCAGCCGGAGGTGACACAGGCGCCCGTTCGGCACGGCGACTTCATCGACGGACTCGCCCCGACGGCTGACGAGTTGACGGTGACCACTGACCAAGCACTACCCGAGCGCCTTCTTCGGTACGGCACTGGCGGCGTACCTCACCGCGAACCGAGTCGACACGCTCCTCATCGGCGGGCTGACGACCAGCGGCTGCGTACGTGCCACCGCGCTCGACGCCATGCAGCATGGGTTCGTCCCGGTTGTCGTCGAGGAGGCGGTCGGCGACCGTGACCCGGACGTCCACGCGGCGAACCTCTTCGACATCCGGCACAAGATCGGCGAGGTGTGGCCGCTGGAACGTGTCACCGGGTACTTGGAGGTGGCGCGCTGGGACTGAGCCGGGCCCCTGGCAAGGCCGGTGTCAGGCCTTGTCCTGGTCGCGGAGCTCGTCGATGTAGGCCTGTGCGAGGCCCGTTGTCCGGGTGAACCAGTCCGTGAGTACGGCGATCTCGTCGGCGGAGTAGTCGGCGAAGAGGTCGGTCAGGCGGGCGTAGTAGGGGCCGTAGAGGGCCTCGACGCGGGTGACCGCGGACGGCACGGCGGCCACGCGGACACGGCGGCGGTCGGTCGGGTCGGGGCGGCGGGTGACGAAGCCGGCGCGTTCCAGGCGGTTGAGGATGCCGGTCATCGCGCCCGTCGTCACGTGGGCGTGCTCCGCGAGGTCGCCCGCCGTGAGGAGGTTCTCGCCGGCCTTCAGGACACAGCCGAAACAGAGCAGGTCGGTGATGTTCAGGCCCAGCCGCTGGGCCATCTCCTGCTGGCCGAGCAGGTGGGCCGCGATGAGGGAGTCCATCGCCTCCAGCGCCTGGGCCGGGGTGGCGGCGGGACGCGGCTTGGCTTGCATCTTTTCTGATTGCCTTAGCTCGTGAGAGATTGAGTTGCTAAACTTCTTAGATCGTGAGGGATTCGCTGCCTACGAGGAGGGAGCAGGCACATGAGCCAGTATGACGAGGGGCATACGGTCGCAGGATGGACCGGAACCGCGATCGCGACGATCGGTTCCGCCGTAGTGGGGGCGGGGATATGCACGGTCTCGGCCGTGCTGATCACGGGCGGGCTCGGCATCACGGCGGCGAGCGTCCTCGTCACCTGGGCCCTGCACCTCTCCGGCTGGGGCAAGCCTCCGGGCGTACGGCCGCGCGGGCAGTGGCGGATGGGGGCGCGCGACCTGAGCGCCCGGGCCGGGCATGCGGACTGCTGGGGATGCCGGCTGGCGGGACGGGGACGGGCAGTGGAAGGGCGTACGGCCGCGACGGCGTCCGAGGTCGTCACTGTCACGGGCGAGCAGGAGCCCGCTGTCGCTGAAGCACGCTGAAGCGCACCGAGGTCGATGGGCCGATGGGCCGCTGAACGGGCGTTGTCAGTGCCTGCCTCTACTCTCGAGGAGCGATGGCACAGGCATGGAGATGCAAGGGGCTGCGTTGGTCGGCGGACGGCCCTGAGCTGGCGTGGGACGGTGGTCGGCGCTCAGCGCTGACCTGGGGGAAAAGGGTGGCCTTCGGGGTCGCGGAAGGGGGAGTGCGGACATGCGTGGGAGCGCGGGGGCATGCGTGTCCGGTGCGGGCGGTCGTGCCGGGGCGGAGTACGGGGGCGCGGTGCGAGGAGTGCGCGCGGCTGGACCGGGCGCACTCGGTGGCCGCCGACACGATCGCGGACGACCCACGCCCGTACCGCGTATATCTGGCCTGGTTCGGCCCCGGGATGACCAAGGTCGGCATCACCGCCCTTGAGCGAGGCTCGGCCCGGCTGCTGGAACAGGGGGCGGTCTGCTTCAGCTGGCTGGGCGTGGGCCCACTGATGGCGGCACGCCGCACGGAGGAACTGCTGCGGGCGGCCCTGCGGGTGCCGGACCGGATCCCGTACGCCGACAAGCGGGCGGTGCGGTCCGCGCTGCCGGGGTCGGCGGCGGAGCGAGCGGCCGAGGTGGAGGCACTGCACGCCCGGGCCGTGGCCCTTCCCGCCTGGCCGGAGTCACTCACCCGCGAGCCCTGCCAACCGGTCGACCACGCCGGGGTGTTCGGGCTGGCGGATCTGCCGGCCGCCGTCGGACAGGTGACCGAGCTGGTCGCGGGTGGGGTGGTGAGCGGGCGGTTGGCGGCGGCTGCGGGGCCGGATCTGCATGTGGAGACGGGCGGCGCGGTGATGGTGGTCGACACGCGGTTGATGACGGGCTGGGAACTGGTGCCGGCGGGCGGAGGTGGGGAGGGCGTCGAACTGACCATGCCGGTCCGGGAGTTCAGGGATCGGGAGGCGAGCGTGCAGGACGGGTTGTTCTGACGGCGGCCCCCGCTGGGAGGGGGTGTGTCTCGTACCAGTCACGGATCACGAAACGCCCATGAAATCCCTTACTGGGAGGGCTGGTGAGTAGGTCCCCAAGGAGTTCCCAGGGGCTGCCTGAGAGCCTCCTGTGCGTTTCTTAGGAAAATCACAGGATCCAGAAAGCGTGTTCTTAGAGGACGCCGATTAGGTGTCCACCATGACCACGACCTCGCCCCAGGGGCGCACCGAACTGCTGAGGCCGGACGGGAGCCCCGTCCGAGTGCTTGTGGTGGACGACGAGATGTCGATCACCGAACTCCTGTCCATGGCCCTGCGTTACGAGGGCTGGCAGATCCGGAGTGCGGGGGATGGCACGGGTGCCATCCAGACCGCGCGTGACTTCCGGCCCGACGCCGTCGTCCTGGACATGATGCTGCCGGACATGGACGGGCTGACCGTCCTCGGGCGGCTGCGGCGGGAACTGCCGGACGTACCCGTGCTGTTCCTGACGGCCAAGGACGCCGTGGAAGACCGTATCGCCGGGCTCACCGCCGGTGGGGACGACTACGTCACCAAGCCGTTCAGCCTGGAGGAGGTCGTGGCCCGGCTGCGCGGGCTCATCCGGCGTTCCGGCGCCGCCGACCGGCGCTCCGACTCCATGCTGGTCGTCGGGGACCTCACCCTCGACGAGGACAGCCACGAGGTGTCGCGGGCCGGGGAGAACATCCACCTCACCGCCACCGAGTTCGAGCTGCTGCGCTTCCTCATGCGCAACCCGCGGCGGGTGCTCAGCAAGGCGCAGATACTCGACCGGGTCTGGTCGTACGACTTCGGCGGGCAGGCCAATGTCGTCGAGCTGTACATCTCCTACCTGCGCCGGAAGATCGACGCCGGTCGGGAGCCGATGATCCACACCCGGCGTGGGGCCGGCTATCTGATCAAGCCCGCGGTGTCATGAGCGGGCGACGACGACCGCGTACGCAGAAGAGACGGGCGGGTCAGCCGCGCACCCTGCGGACGCGGCTCGTCGTCGCGTCGGTGGTGCTGATCGCCGTGGTGTGTGCGGTGATCGGCACCGTGACAACGCTCGCTCTGCGCTCGCATCTGTACGAACAGCTGGACGGTCAGCTCAACGAGGTCGCGGCTCGGGCGTCCGGGGCGTTCAGGCCTCCGGACCCGCCCAAGGACAACGAGGCGCCCGACCAGGGCAGGAAGCCCAAGGCGGTCGTCCTCGAGGACTTCGTCGCCAAGGGGCCGCAGCCGAGCGGCACCATCGCGGCGAAGGTCCAGAACGGCTCAGTCACCGAAGCCCGGATCGGCAAGAAGACCACGGACGACAACGGCGTCCCCGAGATGAAGCCCGAGTCGCTCAGTGAGGCCGCGACGAAGGCGGTCGGCTCCGTTGCGCAGGACACCAAGAAGCACACCGTCGACATTCCCGGCTACGGCGAATACCGCGTCCAGTACGCCACCGGCCCCAACGGCACCTACTACGTCGCCATTCCGACCGCCGACGTCGACAACACCCTCAACACCCTCACCCTCATCGAAGCCAGCGTCACCGCCGCAGCCCTCGTCGCCGCCGGTATCGCCGGCACCGTCATCGTCGGCGTGGCCACCCGCCCCCTCCGCCGGGTCGCCACCACCGCCACCCGCGTCTCCGAACTCCCCCTCCACACCGGCGAGGTCAACCTCAGCGAACGCGTCCCCGCGACCGAGACCGACCCGCACACCGAGGTCGGCCAGGTCGGCGCCGCGCTCAACCGCATGCTGGACCACGTCCACGGCGCCCTGCACTCCCGCCAGCAGAGCGAGATGCGGGTGCGGCAGTTCGTGGCCGACGCCAGCCATGAGCTGAGGACGCCGCTCGCCTCCATCCGCGGGTACGCCGAGCTGACCAGACGCGGCAGGGAAGAGGTCGGCCCCGACACCCGGCACGCGCTCGGCCGTATCGAGTCCGAGGCCGGGCGCATGACCCTCCTCGTCGAGGATCTCCTCCTGCTCGCCCGGCTGGATGCCGGGCGGCCCCTGCAGTTCGAGCAGACCGACCTCATCCCGCTCGTCGTGGACACCATCAGCGACGCCCGCGCGGCCGGCATGGACCACAACTGGCGCCTCGACCTGCCCGACGAACCCGCGCTCGTCTCGGCGGACGCGGCCCGTCTGCAACAGGTCCTCGTCAACCTGCTCGGCAACGCCCGCAACCACACCCCACCGGGTACGACCGTCACCGCCCGTGTGCAGCGACGCGGCCCGTGGCTGTGCCTGGACGTCGAGGACAACGGGCAGGGGATCCCGTCCGATCTGCTCCCGCATGTCTTCGAGAGGTTCGCGCGCGGCGACTCGGCGCGCTCCCGTGCCACCGGTTCGACGGGCCTCGGCCTCGCGATCGTGCAGGCCGTGGCGACCGCGCACGGCGGTGCCGTGACCGTCGACAGCGTGCCCGGGCGCACCGTCTTCACGGTGCATCTGCCCGCTCTCCCGACGCCGCCCAGCCCCGAAATGAGCTGGCAACAGCACTCACAGGCACAGCACAGTGCCACCACATGGGCGCAACAGGGCGCCTGACAAAAGTCGGTGTCATGCGAACCGACTCTTCTCCCGGCACCCTGCCGGCGCGGGAGCACCTCCCGGCCGGCGACGCCGGTACGCCTGTCCTGGACGTAGTGATCCCCGTCTACAACGAGGAGAAGGACCTCCAGCCGTGTGTGCTGAGACTGCATGACCACCTCAAGCGCACCTTCCCGTACGCGTTCCGCATCACGATCGCGGACAACGCGTCGACGGACACCACCCCCCAGGTATCCAGGCGGCTGGATGCGGAGATCCCGGAGGTCAGGGCCTTCCGGCTGGAGCAGAAGGGCCGCGGCCGGGCGCTGCGGACCGTCTGGTCCGCCTCGGACGCCCCGATCCTCGCCTACATGGACGTTGACCTGTCCACCGACCTCAACGCCCTGCTGCCGCTGGTGGCGCCGCTGATCTCCGGCCACTCGGACCTGGCGATCGGCTCGCGGCTCAGCCGGAGCTCGCGCGTGGTGCGCGGCGCCAAGCGGGAGTTCATCAGCCGCGCGTACAACCTCATCCTGCGCGGCTCGCTCCAGGCCCGTTTCTCGGACGCGCAGTGCGGCTTCAAGGCGATACGCCGTGATGTCGCCCAGGCGCTGCTGCCGCTGATCGAGGACACCGGCTGGTTCTTCGACACCGAGATGCTGGTGCTGGCCGAGCGCGCGGGCCTGCGGATCCACGAGGTGCCGGTCGACTGGGTCGACGACCCCAACTCGACGGTGCACATCGTGAAGACGGCGACCGACGACCTCAAGGGCGTGTGGCGGGTGGGCACGGCCCTGGCGACCGGCTCGCTGTCGCTGGACCGGCTCACCCGCCCCTTCGGCGACGACCCGCGCGACCGCGAGATCAAGGACGTACCCAAGGGCCTGGCCCGCCAGCTCGTCGGCTTCTGTGTCGTCGGAGGCCTGTCCACCCTGTTCTACCTCCTCCTCTACAGCGGCTTCCGCGTCTTCACCGGCTCGCAGATCGCCAACGCGCTCGCCCTGCTGGTCTCCGCGATCGCCAACACGGCGGCCAACCGGCGCCTCACCTTCGGGGTGCGCGGCCGGGGCGGTGCCGTCCGGCACCAGGCGCAGGGCCTGGTCGTCTTCGGTATCGGCCTCGCCCTGACCAGCGGTTCGCTGGCGGCCTTGAACGCGGCGAGCAGCGACCCGGGCCACTCCACCGAACTCGCCGTCCTGATCGCCGCCAACCTCGCGGCGACGGTGCTGCGCTTCCTGCTCTTCAGGGCGTGGGTGTTCCCGGACCGACGGGACGCCGACGCGACGGTGGGCGCCTCGCACCCCCCGGCCCTCCACCCTTCCTCCCCGACCTACTCCACGGTGGGCGCCGGCTCCATGGTGCAGCCCGGCCACCACGGCCCGCTCCCGCAGCGCCCGGTGACCCAGGGCGCTCCCCACCACCCGTTCGACACCACCCAGTTCCGCGCCGGTGAAGCCGCGGACGGCAACTGGCGGGACGTCACCATGCAGTTGCAGCCGGTGCGCCCGCACGACACCGACTCCAGGGACTTGCGATGACCGTTCGCTACGACCAGCAGACCCACGACCACGGCAGAGACGCGAGCCCCGCCACCTGGGGCCCTCCCCCGCCACCCCCGTCCGCCGCACCGGCGCCCGAGGCCGGTGAACCCGAGCAGCCCTTCGTACGGCGCCTGTGGCGCGGCCGCCCCGAGGACCCGCGCTGGGCCCGCCCGGCCTTCCTCGGCCTGCTCCTCGCCACCCTCGCCCTCTACCTCTTCAACCTGAGTGCCTCCGGCTACGCCAACTCCTTCTACTCGGCGGCCGTCCAGGCGGGCAGCCAGTCCTGGAAGGCCTTCTTCTTCGGCTCGCTGGACGCGGCCAACGCCATCACCGTCGACAAGCCCCCGGCGTCCCTGTGGCCGATGGCCCTCTCGGTGCGCCTCTTCGGCCTCCGCTCATGGGCGATCCTGCTCCCCGAGGTCCTCATGGGCGTCGGCACGGTGGCCGTCGTCTACGCGGCCGTACGGCGCCGGTTCAGCCCCGCGGCCGGCCTGGTCTCGGGCGCGGTGCTCGCACTCACCCCCGTCGCGGCGCTGATGTTCCGGTTCAACAACCCGGACGCGATGCTTGCCCTGCTGATGGCCGTGGCCTGCTACTTCGTCATCCGGGGCCTGGAGGACGGCCGTACCATGTGGCTGGTGTGGGCGGGTGTCGCGATCGGCTTCGCGTTCCTCGCCAAGACCCTGCAGGCCTTCCTGATCCTGCCGCCGCTCGCGATCGTGTACGCGGTCTGCGCGCCGGTGTCGGTGAAGAAGCGGATCGGTCAGCTCACCGCGGGCCTGGTCGCGATCGTCGTCTCCGGCGGCTGGTGGGTGGCGATCGTCGAGCTGTGGCCCGCCTCCTCCCGCCCGTACATCGGCGGCTCGCAGAACAACTCCTTCCTTGAACTGACCTTCGGCTACAACGGCCTCGGCCGGCTCAACGGCGAGGAGACCGGTAGCGTCGGCGGCGGAGGCGGCGGCGGCAACGGCGGCGGCAACTGGGGCGAGACCGGCTGGGACCGGCTGTTCAGCTCCAGCATCGGCGGCCAGATCTCCTGGCTGATCCCGGCCGCGCTGATCCTGCTGATCGCGGGCCTGGCGGCCGCGCGCAAGGCGCGCCGTACGTCCGTGACGCGCGGTTCGTTCCTCGTCTGGGGCGGCGCGCTGATCACGACCATGCTGGTCTTCAGCTACATGCAGGGCATCTTCCACGAGTACTACACGGTGGCTCTCGCGCCCTACATCGCCCCGCTGATCGGCATGGGCGCGGCGCTGCTCTGGGAGAAGCGCGACAAGGTGTGGGCGTCGCTGACCCTGGCCGGCGCGATGACGGCCACCGCGGTCTGGGGCTACGTCTTGCTCATCCGCTCCTCCGACTACCTGCCCTGGCTGAAGTGGCTGACCCTGGTCGGCGGTCTGGCCGCCGCGCTGGGCCTGGTCCTCGCCGGCAGGCTGGGCCGTCGACTGACCATGGGCGTCGCCGGCCTGGGCCTCGTCGCCGCGCTGGCCGGCCCGACCGCGTACACCCTCACCACGGTGAACGAGGGGCACACCGGCTCGATCGTCACCGCCGGACCCGCTGTCGCGGGCGGCCGTGGCGGTGGCCCCGGCGGTGGCGGTGGCATGGGCGGCGGCCCCGGCGGGGGCGGCATGCCCGGCCAGAACCAGCAGGGCCAGGGCCAGAACAACCAGCAGGGCGGCCAGAACCAGAACCAGCAGAACGGCAACGGCTTCCCCGGCGGCGGTATGCCGGGCCAGGGGCAGCAGAACGGCAACGGCAACACCCAGGGCGGGCAGGGCCAGAACCAGCAGCAGGGTGGACCCGGCGGCCGGACCGGTGACGGCGGCGGCATGGGCGGTGGCGGCGCGGGCGGTCTGCTCAACGGCGCCAGCGTCAGCGACGAGGCCAAGGAACTGCTGGAGGAGAACGCCGGTGACTACACCTGGGCGGCCGCGGCCATCGGCGCCCAGAACGCCGCGAGCTACCAGCTCTCCACCGGCGATCCGGTGATGGCGATCGGCGGTTTCAACGGCACCGACCCGTCCCCGACGCTGGCGGAGTTCAAGAAGTACGTGACGGAAGGCAAGATCCACTACTTCATCTCCAGCGGCTCCGGCGGCGGCATGGGCGGCCGCAGCAGCGGCACGTCCTCGCAGATCACCGAGTGGGTCGAGGCCAACTTCAAGCAGGTGACGGCCGGGTCGTCGACGTTCTACGACCTGACGCAGCAGACCAGCAGCTGACGGTCTCGAAGAGGAAGGGCGTACGGCCGCCGAGGCCGTACGCCCTTCCGGCTTTCCGGTGCGGCGGAAATTCGCGTTGTACGGTGTATGGGATCTGTTCTACGGTGTACAGCATGACGACGTCCCCCCAGGAACAGGCCCCGGCCCAGCCACAGCCCGCGGCGCCGGGCGGCCACCCGCAGCGCTGGCTGATCCTCGGCGTCCTGTGCGTCGCGGTGCTCACCGTGGTGCTCGACAACACGGTCCTGAACGTGGCCATCCCCTCGCTCACCCGCGAACTGGGCGCGGCCACCTCCGACATCCAGTGGATGATCAACGCCTACTCGCTCGTGCAGTCGGGCCTGCTGCTCACGGCGGGCAGCGCCGCCGACCGCTACGGCCGCAAGAAGTTGCTGGCCGCGGGCCTGGCCCTGTTCGGTGCGGGCTCGCTCGTGGCCGGCCTCGCCGACTCCACGGGCCAGTTGATCGCGGCGCGGGCCGGCATGGGCGTCGGCGGCGCGCTGCTGATGACCACCGTCCTGGCCGTGGCCATACAGATCTTCACGCCGGAGGAACAGCCGAAGGCGATCGGCATCTGGGCCGCGGTGAACTCGCTGGGCTTCGCGGCCGGTCCGCTGCTCGGCGGCTTCATGCTGGACCACTTCTGGTGGGGCGCGATCTTCCTGATCAACATTCCGGTCGCGGTGCTCGCCCTGGTGGCGGTCGTGGTGCTCGTCCCGGAGTCGAAGAACCCGCAGGGCGACCGCCCCGACCTGGTGGGCGCGGTGCTCTCCACGATCGGCATGGTCGCCCTGGTGTACGCGATCATCACCGGGCCCGAACACGGCTGGGCGTCGGGCCGCGTCCTGCTGACAGCGGCCGTGGCCGTCGTCGTGCTGGCCGCCTTCGCCTACTGGGAGAGCCGGATCCCGTACCCCATGATCGACATGCACTTCTTCCGGAACAGGCAGTTCACGGGGGCGGTCTCGGGCGGTGTGCTGATCACCTTCGGCATGGGCGGGTCGCTCTTCCTGCTCACCCAGCACATGCAGTTCGTGCTCGGCTACGAGCCCCTGGAGGCCGGGCTGCGGACCGCCCCGCTCGCCATGATGATCGTGGCGCTGAACTTCACCGGCGTGGCGTCGAAGTGGGCCGGCCGACTGGGGAACCCGCTGGCCATCGGGCTGGGCATGGCGGTCATGGCGGCGGGCCTCGCCTCCATCGCCACGATGGCCTCCGGCGGTTACGCCGGCACGCTGCTGGGGCTGGTGCTCATCGGCACCGGCGCCGCCGTCGCCAGTCCGGCGATGTCACACGCCATCATGAGCGCCATCCCGCCGGAGAAGGCGGGCGTCGGCGGGGGGATCAACGGGACGGTGGCGGAGTTCGGCACCGGGTTGGGCGTCGCCGTGCTGGGTGCGCTGCTCAACTCGCGCTTCGCGGCGCTGATTCCGGTGGCCGCGACGTCCCTGCCGGCGGCGTTGGCGGCCGCGGGGTCGGCCGAGGAGAAGGCGGAGATCACGGACGCGTTCTCCTCCGGGCTGGAGAGCAGTCTGTTGGTGGGGGCGTTGGCCGTGTTGCTCGGGGGGTTGGTCGCGTGGGCGTTGCTTCGGCGTGCTGAGCGGGCAGAGTTCGCCTGAGAGGTCGGGACACATACCGTTGGTGGGCGACTGCGGGGCCGTTGTGGCTGGTCGCGCAGTCCCCCGTGCCCCCTGTAGGGGCGCTCCCAGGACCGGCGATTCGAATGTCTAGGAAGGTGCGCCATGGTGAGGGCAGCCGGGCAGTCCGCGCGGACCAGCGTCTGGCTGGAGGGCAAGGAACGTCGTGGCGGACGTGGCGGGGGGCAGCCCTCCGGGCTCGACCGGGACCGGATCACCGAGGTGACCATACGGCTGCTGGACGCGGACGGGCTGGCCAAGTTCTCCATGCGACGGCTGGCCGCCGAGCTGAACGTGACCGCGATGTCCGTCTACTGGTACGTCGACACCAAGGACGACCTGCTCGAACTCGCCCTGGACGCCGCGTTCGGTGAACTGACCCTCCCCGATCCGGAGGCCGACGAGGACTGGCGCGACCAACTGCGCGCGCTGGCCCGCGAGTACCGCGGCCTGCTGGTCCGGCACCCGTGGCTGTCGCCGCTGATCGGCACGTACGTCAACATCGGCCCGAACAGCCTCGCCTTCTCCCGCCAGGTCCAGCGGATCATCCGCAAGACCGGCCTCCCGGCCCACGGCCTGGTCGCGGCCATCTCCGCCGTCTTCCAGTTCGTCTACGGCTTCGGCACGATCGAGGGCCATTTCATCGCCCGCAGCGCGGCGTTCGGCATGACCCCGGACGACTACTTCCAGCACGCCATGAGCACGGTCACCCAGGCTCCCGAGGCCGCCGACATCGTCCAGGACTCCGCGGAACTCATGGAGGCCCGGGGTGGCGACACGGTGCAGGAGATGTGGGAGAGGGACTTCGGCTTCGCCCTGGACCTACTGGTGGCAGGTATCGAGGCCATGGTGGCGCGAAGCGCCCCATAGGGGCGCGGGGAATCCCCCGCGCTACTGGGCGCCCTCAACAAGCCGCGCAGGAAACCCACCGGTCGCCACCGGCCCCCACTTCTCCGGCGTCACCCGAATGATCGACTTCCCCTGCTTCAGCATCGCCGCCCGGTACTCGTCCCAGTCCGGATGCTCCCCGGCGATGTTGCGGTAGTACTCGACGAGCGGCTCCACGGACTCCGGCGAGTCGATGACCTCGGCGGAACCGTCGATCTGCACCCACGGCCCGTTCCAGTCGTCACTCAGCACGAGCAGGCTGACCCGCTCGTCCCGCTTGGCATTGCGCGTCTTGGCCCGCTCGGGATACGTGGACACCACGACCCGCCCCGAGTCGTCGACCCCACAGGTCAGCGGCGAGGCCTGCGCGCTGCCGTCGGCCCGCCGGGTCAGCAGGATGGCGCGATGACGGGGCCGTACGAAGTCGAGCAGCTCTTCGAGCGAGACGCGGGTGTTTGTCGCGATGTTCGGTGCCATGGAACGCAGCCTAGGGGCCGACGGGCCCGTTCAGCCTGACCCTGCCGTGGTTACGCTTGCGGCAGTGTCTCGCCCTGCACCGCCTGGATGTCCAGCTCGACCTTGAGTGTCGTACCGATGGCCGCGATCCCCGCCTGTACGACCTGGTTGTAGTTCATGGCGAAGTCGTCGCGGTGCAGCTCGGTCGTCGCGCGGAACGCCGCCCGTGTCCCGCCCCAGGGGTCGGCCCCCGTGCCGAGGTAGGCCAGGTCCAGGTCGACGGGCCGTACGACACCATGCATGGCCAGCTCGCCGCGCACCGTCCAGCGGTCGGTGCCCGCGGCAGCCGTGACCCCCGTCGAGCGATACGTGATCTCGGGGTACTTCTCCACATCCAGGAAGTCCGGCGACTTCAGGTGCCCGTCCCGCATGCCGTTGCCCGTGTCGATCGAGTCGGCCCGGATCACCGCCTCCACACGGGACTTGGTGATGTCGTCGGGTGCGATCTCGATGGCGCCGGAGAACTGGGTGAACCGGCCGTGCACGCTGGAGATCCCCAGGTGCTGGGCGACGGCGGCGACGCTGGAGTGGGCCGGGTCGACGGTCCACGGCCCGGGCGGCGGCAGTTCCGTGCCGCCCTGCCGGGCCAGCGTCACCGTGCCGACCTCGGCCCGGCCGCTCGCGGTGACGATCGCGCTCGCGGCGGCGGGGGCGTAGCCGACGGCGGTGACGATGACGGTGTACGCCCCCGGGGCCAGCGGGTTCGCGTCCCGTACGGCTCCCTCCGCGTCCGCCTCCGCCCGCAGCACCTGCGTGCCCGTCATGTCGGTCACCGTGACGACCGCGTGCGACACGGCCCAACCGTCCCGGGTACGGATCCTCGCGGTCAGTCCCATCTCACGTACTCCTCAGTCTCAAGGAACCGGCCCGTGGCAGCGGCGCACCTCCGCTCAGAGCGCGCCGCCACCACGGGCCGGAGTTCGACTACTCGCCGGGGTGGGCGAGTTCGATGTCGTGGTCGTCGGTGCCGGGTCCGGTCACCGTCAGTGCGGTCGCCACCGGCGGGTAGCCCGTCGCGATGACCGTGTACTCGCCGCCGTCCAGGTCGGTGAAGGCGTACGCCCCGTCCGGCCCGGTGGTGGCACTGCCCACGACGTTGCCCGCGGCGTCCACCAACGTGACGCGCGCGTCGGCCAGCGGACCGTGCGGCGCCCGTACGACGCCCTGGACCTGGGCACCTGCCTCCAGGTCGACCTCGACCCGGGTGACCCCGGTGCCGCCGATCTCGACGGGCAGGGCGCGCGGCCGGTATCCGGCGGCGTTCACAGCGACGGTCACGGCACCCGGGACCAGCTCGGCGAAGCCGAACTCGCCCTGCTCGCCGGTGGCCGCCGTGGCCAGCAGATCGCCGCGCACGTCGGTGACGATCACCATCGCGTCCTTCACGGGCAGCGCGCTCCCCGCGGCCCGGACCACACCGGTCAGGCCGCTGGTGCCGCTGAGCAGGATGTCGTACGCCACCGCCTCGTCACCGTTGACGACGATCGTGGAGGCCTGCGGCTGGAAGCCGTCGGCGGAGGCGATCAGGACGTAGGAGCCCGCGCCCGGCGCGTCGACCGCGTACGAGCCGTCGGCCTGTGCCACCGAGCGGCCCAGCTGGCGCCCGGCCAGGGAGATCAGTGTGACGGCGGCCTGCGGCACCGGTGCGCTCTCCGCGCCCCGCACGAAGCCGCGGACCGGGACGCCGCCGGACGACGCACCGCCGGACTCCTCGGCACGCGCCACCGTGGCGACGGCGGCGAGCTTCTGGGTGCCGTCGGGAGCGGCCTCCGTGTCGGAGGAGGCGGCGGCCCAGCTCGGGACCCGTTCCTGCGCGGCGGCCGGCGCGGCAGCCTCGGCGGACTCCGGCGTCGCGGGCTCCGCGCCCTCGGCGGCCTGGGCCAGGGCTCCCTTGGTCTTCAGCGGGACCTCCTTGATGAACAGGGCGAACAGGAGGGCGAGGAAGGCGATCGGCGCGGCGTACAGGAAGACGTCCGCGACGCCGTGGCCGTACGCGCTCTCGATGACCGTGCGCACCGGCCCCGGCAGCGCGTCGAGGTCGGGGATCTCGCCGTGGCCGCTGGCGGAGCCCTGCACGCCGAGCTTGGTCAGGCCCTCCTCGGCGTAGTGGGTGATGCGGTGGCTGAGGACCGCGCCGAGGGCCGAGACGCCCATGGCGCCGCCGAGGGAGCGGAAGAAGTTCACGACCGAGCTGGCGACGCCCAGGTCGCTCGGGGCCACCTGGTTCTGCGTGGCCAGGACCAGGTTCTGCATCATCATGCCGACGCCGAGACCCAGCAGGGCCATGAAGATCGCGACGTGCCAGTACGCGGTGTCGTAGCGGATCGTGCCCAGCAGCCCGAGGCCCGCCGTCACCAGCACACCGCCGGCGAGCAGCCACGCCTTCCAGCGGCCGGTGCGGGTGATGACCTGGCCGGAGACGGTCGAGGAGACGAACAGGCCGACGATCATCGGGATCGTCAGGACACCGGACATGGTCGGCGACTCGTTGCGGGCCAGCTGGAAGTACTGGCTGAAGAAGATCGTGCCCGCGAACATCGCGATGCCGACGAACAGGGAGGCCAGCGAGGCGAGTGTGATGGTGCGGTTGCGGAACAGCCGCAGCGGGATGATCGGCTCGCTCGCCTTGGACTCGACGAGGACGAAGACCAGCAGCAGTGCGAGCGCGCCGCCGGTCATCGCGTACGTCTGCCAGGACAGCCAGTCGTACTTGTCACCGGCGAAGGTCACCCAGACCAGCAGCAGACAGACCGCGGCGGTGATGAAGAACGCGCCCGCCCAGTCGACCTTGACCTTCCGGCGGACGACCGGGAGGTGCAGGGTGCGCTGCAGCACGATCAGCGCGACGACGGCGAAGGGCACGCCGACGTAGAAGCACCAGCGCCAGCCGAGCCAGTCGGTGTCGGTGATGACACCGCCGATCAGCGGGCCGCCGACCATCGCGGTCGCGAAGGTGGCGCCGAGGTAGCCGTTGTACCGGCCGCGCTCCCGGGGGGAGATCATCGCGGCCAGGATGATCTGGGCCAGCGAGGACAGACCGCCCATGCCGATGCCCTGCACCGCGCGGAACGTGATGAGCATGGCCGGGTTCTGCGAAAGACCGGCCAGCGCGGAGCCGGCCACGAAGACCACGAGGGCCAGCTGTATGAGGAGCTTCTTGGAGAAGAGGTCGGCGAGCTTGCCCCACAGTGGCGTGGACGCGGTCATCGCCAGCAGCGACGCGGTGACCACCCAGGTGTAGGCGCTCTGGCCGCCGCCGAGGTCCTTGATGATGTCGGGCAGGGCGTTGGAGACGATCGTCGACGACAGGATCGCGACGAACATGCCGAGCAGCAGCCCGGTCAGTGCCTCCATGATCTGCCGGTGCGACATCGGGGCGCCGTCGGCGGAGGCACCTGCTGAGTGCTTGGCGTGCGCCCGCACACCGGCTGGTGTGGTCGTTGCCATGAAATTCCTTTTCCTACTGGGTGATCGCGGGTGTACGGGGGGACTCGTCGAAGGACGACCTCAGCCGCGCCATGAGCCGGGTGAGCTGGGCGACCTCGTCATCGGTCCAGTCGCTCAGTCGCTCGGCGAGCATCTGCGTGGTGCACCGCGACAGCCGGTCCACCTGTGCCAGGCCCTCGGGCGTCAGGCGCAGGATGCGTGAGCGCTTGTCCGCCGGGTCGGCGGACCGTTCGATCCAGCCGCGCTCCACGATGTGGGCGACATGGCGACTGGTGACCGACATGTCCACGGCCAGCAACTCCGCGAGCTTGCTCATGCGCATGTCGCCGTGGCGGTCCAGCAACGTCAGGACGGCGGCGGAACCGGCGGGACAGTCGGACGGCAGGACCCGCCCCATCTCCCGCTTCACAGCGCCGAAGGCGCTGAACTGACGGACCAGCTCCTCGTACTGCGCCCGCTCGGCCATCACACCTCCGTCGTTTGTTGCTTAGGGCAACCATAGAAGCCATTGGTTGCTACAGGCAAACAAAAGGGCTGACCGGGCCGCAAAAACTTGGCAAAGGCAAGTATTGCGACCGTAAATGTGCAGGTCGGGTGGGTCCTGTGACCCCCTGTGCAGGGCGGGAGCCCCCACTTGGGCCGAACGGGCGGATTCGCTAGGGTCTCAGGCCATGGCTAACACCCAGGGCCCCCAGGGCAACCACGACCCCGCAGGCAGCACCCAGATGTTCCGCGCGTTCGTCGACGAGGGCCCGCAGGGCGGTCGGCAGCAGCAGGCCTCCTCCGGTCCCCGCATCGGCCTCATCGTCGGCGTGATCGTCGCCGTGGCGATCGTGGCGGCGGTGGCCTGGCTGGCGCTCAAGTAGACGCTGCCGGGTTCACTTCCACCGGACGGAGACGTCCTGCGTCTCGATGCGCATGCCGAGCGGCACCCGCCAGGACTCGACGCACACCGTCCAGCTCTTCTCCTTGCGCGCGCCGGCTCTGATCGGCGCCGGGAGTTCCTGTGACGACTCGATGGTCGCCCAGTCGATGCCCAGCGCGCCGATGATGTGGGTGCCGAAGGTGACGGTCCCCGAACGCACGGCTGTGCCGCCCGAGTTGTGGAAGTCGAGCGTCACCTTCTCGCACCAGCGCTTGTCGGTGGTCTCCCGTAGGGGGTCGCTCACGGTCAGCTTCGCGGGCGAGGGAGTGGTCGCTGGCGTCGAGGCCACGGGTGAACTGCTGGGCGGGGCCGCGGGGTCGGCCGGTGTGACCGCGCGGCCGGGGGTTTCACTCGGGATGCGGCCGGGACCCTCCATTCCTCGGTGCACTGCTTCCCGGGAGGCTGTCGGCTCCTGACTCCCGCCCTGATCAGGGGAGTTACCGCCACTCTCACCGCTGCCATCGCTGTCGTCGCCGCCCCCGCCGCCCTTCGGCCCGTCGAGCGGCACAAGCGTCACCTCGCCCGTCGGCGCGCCGGCCGTACCGGAGACGCGGGGCGGACCGCCCGCCGCGCCTGTCGCGACGTACCCGTCACCGTCTCCGCCGCCTCCGCACGCGGCCAGAGCCCCGCCCAGGCAGACGACGGCCGCCGAAGCGCCGATCACGGCGCGCCGACGGCCAGGTGTCGAGGTCGTCCATATCCGGCGAAGCATCGGGCCATGGTGGCTGACGCTCCGTCAAATATGAAGGGCACAGCAGGGGTCAGTCGGAGATGAGCCCTTCACGCAGCTGCGCCAGGGTCCGGGTCAGCAGCCGGGAGACGTGCATCTGGGAGATGCCGACCTCCTCGCCGATCTGCGACTGGGTCATGTTCGCGAAGAAGCGGAGCATGATGATCCGGCGCTCGCGGGGCGGGAGTTTGGCCAGCAGGGGCTTGAGGGACTCGCGGTACTCGACGCCCTCGAGCGCGGTGTCCTCGTACCCGAGCCGGTCGGCCAGGGAGCCCTCGCCGCCGTCGTCCTCCGGGGCCGGGGAGTCCAGCGAGGAGGCGGTGTACGCGTTGCCGACCGCGAGGCCGTCGACGACGTCCTCCTCGGACACGCCGAGCACGGTGGCGAGTTCGGTCACCGTCGGGGAGCGGTCCAGCTTCTGGGAGAGCTCGTCGCTGGCCTTGGTGAGGGCCAGCCGCAGCTCCTGGAGTCGGCGCGGGACGCGCACCGACCACGAGGTGTCACGGAAGAACCGCTTGATCTCGCCGACGACCGTCGGCATGGCGAACGTCGGGAACTCCACGCCCCGTTCGCAGTCGAAGCGGTCGATCGCCTTGATCAGGCCGATGGTGCCGACCTGGACGATGTCCTCCATCGGCTCGTTGCGCGAGCGGAAGCGGGCGGCCGCGTAGCGCACCAGCGGGAGGTTGAGCTCGATCAGCGTGTCCCGAACGTACGCGCGCTCGGGGCTGTGCTCGTCCAGTGCGGCGAGCCGCAGGAACAGGGAGCGGGACAGGGTGCGGGTGTCGATGTCACCCGAGGCCGGTACGGCCGGGACATCGGTTGCCGGGAGGGCCTGGGCCGGGACGGCCTCCAGAGCCGTGACGTCGTCGAGAACGGCGTCGGGCGCGGACTCGCTCTTTGTGAGCGTGAGCACCTTCGAGCTGCCCTGGTCTGCGGACATGCCACCCCCTTTGGGTCGCGGGACGGTCGTGGCGAACGCTCCGAACGAGGAACGCCAGCCTTCACCTGAATACCGGAGCCGAAGCCACGGCAAACGCGCTTCCCGAAGAATGTCACATGTCGGCAACACGCTGTAGTGACATGTCGACATGTGAGACTCGAATCCGCCCTGGATAAAGGGGGTCTGACGGTTTTTCAACAGGGAACTGTCGGGATCCACCCTGGTGAGCGATTCGCTCGCGGCGGTGACGACTCGATCCTGCTTGCGGTTACGCGTCGATCCGGTTCGCCGAACGCAGTCGCTGGAAGCTACGCGCGAGTAGCCTCGAAACGTGCATCTGGGAGACCCCGAGTTCCGCACTGATTTGCGATTGGGTGAGGTTGCTGTAGTACCGCAGAAGAAGGATTCTCTGCTCGCGTTCGGGGAGTTGGACCAGCAGGTGCCGGACGAGGTCCCGGTGTTCCACGCCGTCCAGGGCGGGGTCCTCGTAGCCGAGCCGGTCCAGCAGTCCGGGCAGCCCGTCGCCCTCCTGTGCGGCCTCCAGCGAGGTGGCGTGGTACGAGCGTCCGGCCTCGATGCAGGACAGCACCTCGTCCTCGGTGATGCGCAGCCGCTCGGCGATCTCGGCGGTGGTGGGGGTGCGCCCGAAGGAGGTGGTGAGGTCCTCGGTCGCGCTGTTGACCTGGACCCACAGCTCGTGCAGCCGGCGCGGTACGTGCACCGTGCGGACGTTGTCCCGGAAGTACCGCTTGATCTCGCCGACGACCGTCGGCATGGCGAACGTCGGGAACTGCACGCCCCGCTCCGGGTCGAAGCGGTCGATGGCGTTGATGAGCCCGATCGTGCCGACCTGGATCACGTCCTCCATCGGCTCGTTGCGGGAGCGGAAGCGGGCGGCCGCATAGCGCACGAGCGGGAGGTTGGCCTCGATGAGCGCCCCGCGCACGCGGTTGTGCTCCGGCGTGCCCGGCTTCAGGTCCTTGAGCTCCCCGAAGAGCACCTGGGTCAGCGCCCGGGTGTCGGCACCGCGGCTGCGGGGCGGCGGGGACGCGGGGGTGTCCTCCTGGGTCGGGGCTTGAGGCGCAGTACTGGCCGGCACGGTCAACTCCACCTCGTGATCCATCAACTCATCCGTCAAAAGCGGTCATAGCATCACAAGACAGTTCATTGTGTTCAAGTACCGCATAATCCCGTGTTGGGGATGGAACGCTGCGCAAGACACGCGAGAGCCCCCCGCCGTTCCGGCGGAGGGCTGCTGGGGTTCCGTGGGGAGCCGGGGGACCGCGGCTCAGAATTCGTAGTCGGCGATCACCCAGGTGGCGAACTCCCGCCACAGGGCGACGCCCGCCTGATGCTCGGGGTGCTCCGCGTAGGTGCGGAGGGCGGCGGTGTCCTCGAAGGCGGAGTTGATGGCGAAGTCGTAGGCGATGGGGCGGTCGCTGAAGTTCCAGCCCAGCTCCCAGTGGCGCAGCTCGGGGATCTTGCCCTCCAGCGAGCGGAAGGCCTCGACGCCCTCCACGACCCGCGGGTCGTCGCGCTCGACGCCCTCGTTGAGCTTGAAGAGGACCAGGTGGCGGATCATGAGTTCTCCCTGCGGCAGGACCTAGCTGTCGCCACCGTTGGCGATCCACGTCATGAAGTCGCCGATGGCCTGGGCGGCGTCCGATATGCCCTCGAACCCTATCTGCACGTAGTCGGCGGCCTTGGCCGGGTCCGTGATGATCACGTAGAGCGCGAAGACCACGACCACATAGACGGCGACCTTCTTCGAATTCACCGCCATCGCGGCCTCCCCTGTGGCTGCTGTTTCTGACTGTGTCTGCTGCGCCGAACGAGTCGAAAGAGCCGAAAGGGCCCCGTGTTACCGGCGGTGAGTGTAACCTTCGCGCCTCTCAGGAGATCAACAGCACGAAGGGCCCCGTCTGACGACGAGGCCCTTCTACAGCGGTAGCGGAGGGATTTGAACCCTCGGTGACTTGCGCCACACTCGCTTTCGAGGCGAGCTCCTTCGGCCGCTCGGACACGCTACCGAGGGAGACCTTACAGCACGCCCCGCCCTGCTCTGAAATCGGTATTCGCCGAGCTCGGATCACCGATTCCGGAAGAAGTCCGTGAGCAGCCGGGCGCACTCCTCGGCGAGCACGCCCTCGATCACCTCGGGCCGGTGATTGAGCCGCCGGTCGCGCACGACGTCCCACAGGGAGCCCGCCGCGCCGGCCTTCTCGTCCCGGGCGCCGTAGACGACCCGGTCCACCCGGGACTGCACGATGGCGCCCGCGCACATCGTGCAGGGTTCCAGCGTGACGACGAGCGTGCAGCCCGACAGCCGCCATTCTCCCGCGCGCCGCCCGCCACCACCCTTGCCGGAGGCGCTTAGCGGCGCCCCTCCCAATTGCGCGGCGGCCCTGCGGATCGCCAGGACCTCGGCGTGCGCGGTCGGATCGCCGGTCGCCTCGCGCTCGTTGTGGCCGGTGCCGAGCACGGTCGTGCCGTCGGCGGACAGCACGACGGCGCCGACGGGGACGTCCCCGCCCCGGACGGCCAGGTCGGCCTCGTCCAGGGCGAGCCGCATCGCGGCCCGCCAGCGGTCGCGTACGGGGTCGGGCACTTCGGGCCCCTCGGGTACCGACCCCGGGTCGAACGAGGTCAGCGGACGGTCTCCAGCACCTCCGAGGCGCCCAGCGCCTCGGCAATGGCGCCCAGCGCGTCCTCGGCGTCCAGAGCCTTCAGTTCCTTCTCGCCGACGCCGAGGTCGTCGAGGATCTCGCTGTCGCCGACGGGGCTGTGCGGGACGGCGCCCGCGCCGCCGCCCTCCTCGTCGTCATCGGAGTCGCCGTCGGGCTCCTCCGTGCCGTCGAGGTCCAGGGAGTCCAGGTCGGCGCTGTCGTCGCCGGGCTCCCTGCCGAGCAGTTCGTCGGTGAGCAGGATCTCGCCGTAGCTGCTGCGGGCAGCGGCGGCGGCGTCCGAGACGTAGATACGAGGGTCGTCCTCGCCGTCGATGCGGACGACGCCGAACCAGGCGTCCTCCTGCTCGATGAGCACCAGCACCGTGTCGTCCTCGGGCGAGGCTTCACGGGCCAGTTCGGCCAGATCCGACAGGGTCTCCACATCGTCGAGCTCTGTGTCGCTCGCTTCCCACCCGTCTTCGGTGCGCGCGAGCAGTGCGGCGAAGTACACCGTGACTCTCCCACTGGTCATAGGCGTGCCGGTTGGGGGTCCCCCCGGCGGAGGTTGGGGGCGGGGAGAGCTGTGCTCCGAGCCCACCCACTCGGAATCGTGGCAGAAACAATGCGTTCAGGGGACGTCTTCGGCTCCCTGTGTCCGGCAGTTTTGATCGCGTCGTCCCGAGGGGGTCCGCGAGCACGTCCGTGAAGGACTCACCAGCGCACTCGTTGCCGCCACGTGCGGATCGTACGCGGCTTTTCCAGGTGTCCACGCACGCCCACCGCCTCAACGCCCCCGAAGGGCGCGGATCTTCCCCGGTGCCTAGCCCTACCAGCGGAACGTTCGCATGCGCATGGCGTGGCGCAGCCGGGCCGTCTTGGCGCGGCGTGGCTGGACGCGGTCCCGCAACGCGCGGGCCTCGGCGAGCTCCCGCAGGAACTGTGCCCGGCGGCGACGGCGCGCGGAGTCGGCTTCCTCCTGCGCGGTGTCCGCCGGGGACTCACGGTCAGGCATAGGCACACCACCCCCGGTACGTCTCTCCCACTTTCCCTCCGATGGGCGGTTTGATGCCAGCGCACGGGCTAAGTGATGGCCCGGGGATTGCTGCGTGTGAGGACGCTGGGCATCCCGGGCCCGGTTACTGTTGTGGACATGCGTCTCCACGTCGTCGACCACCCCCTGGTCGCCCACAAGCTCACCGCGCTGCGCGACCAGCGCACCGACTCCGCGACCTTCCGCCGGCTCGCCGACGAACTGGTCACCCTGCTCGCCTACGAGGCCACGCGGGACGTGCGCACCGAAGCGGTCGACATCACGACCCCGGTCACCGACACCACCGGCGTCAAGCTCTCCTACCCGCGCCCCCTCGTGGTGCCGATCCTGCGCGCCGGCCTCGGCATGCTGGACGGCATGGTCCGGCTGCTGCCGACCGCCGAGGTGGGCTTCCTGGGCATGATCCGCAACGAGGAGACGCTTCAGGCCTCCACGTACGCCACGCGCATGCCCGAGGACCTCTCGGGCCGTCAGGTCTACGTCCTGGACCCGATGCTCGCCACCGGCGGCACGCTGGTCGCGGCGATCCAGGAGCTCATCAAGCGCGGCGCCGACGACGTCACGGCCGTGGTGCTGCTGGCCGCCCCCGAGGGCGTCGAGCTCATGGAACGCGAGCTGGCGGGCACGCCGGTGACGGTCGTGACGGCCGCCGTCGACGACCACCTCAACGAGCACGGGTACATCGTGCCGGGACTGGGAGACGCGGGGGACCGCCTGTACGGCGCCGCCGAATAGGACGGGCGGAACGCCTTTTCGCCGCAGGGGTGCGGATGTACGGGCGGCTGCCGGCCGGTCATGGCTGGTCGCGCCCACGCGGCGGAGCCGCACGGCAAGCACAGCCGCGCGCCCCTTGGCGGCGTTGCTCAGCAGCCCTGCTTCGAAGCGTCGGGCGTCGGCTCGGGGTTGGCCAGTGCGGTCAGCGCCTTGTCGGCGTCCGCCTTCTTCGTGAGCTCCTTGAAGCCGTTGCCGATGATCAGGTCGACGGCCGGGCCCTTGCGCGCGGGGTCGGTGCGGCGCTCGGCGGTGCCGAGCTGGGTGCCGAGGACGGGCAGTGCGGTGTCCAGGGCCGAGGACGGGCCGAGCAGTATCCCGGTGCCCTTGACCTTCTTGTCGAACTCCTTGGCCGCGTTGCCCACGTCGCCGATCTTGAAGCCGCGCTTCTTCAGCTCGTCCGCGGTCTGCTTGGCGAGGCCGCTGCGCGTCGTCGCGTTGAAGACGTTGACGGTGATCTTGCCCGGCTCGGGCAGCGGCGCCGCTGCGTCGGCCGAGGGCGTCGCACGGGACCCGCAGTCGGACTTCGGGCCGGCCGCCGAGGCCTTCCCGCCGTCCGTGAAGACATCGATGAGCTGCAGCGTGCCCCAGCCGATCATGCCTAGTACGGCGGCCGAGGCGACGGTGAGGACGACGAGCCTGCCGCGCCGCCGAGGACGGCGCATACGCGGGTACTTGTCCCCCTTGATCCGGTACTGGCCGCCCATGCCCGGGGGAGTCAGCATGCTCATGGGCGCAGCGTAGTGCGCCCGAGCGGCAATGCCTACTAGATGATCATTCGATACGCCCGGTCGTACCCGAAAGGGCCAACACCTGACGCCCGCGGGGCGCGCCGACCCGGGTTAGTCCAGTTCGAGGACGCGCGCGTGCAGCACCTGGCGCTGCTGCAGCGCCGCGCGCACCGCGCGGTGGAGGCCGTCCTCCAGATACAGGTCGCCCTGCCACTTCACGACGTGCGCGAAGAGGTCGCCGTAGAACGTGGAGTCCTCGGCGAGCAGGGTTTCCAGATCGAGCTGACCCTTGGTCGTCACGAGCTGATCGAGGCGGACCGGGCGCGGCGCGACGTCCGCCCACTGCCGGGTGCTTTCCCGGCCGTGGTCGGGGTACGGCCGGCCGTTTCCGATGCGCTTGAAGATCACACGGAAAGCCTACCGGTCAAGACCTTCCGGGCGCAGCCATGGCGACGCAGTGCGACGCTGGAAAAGCCGGGGCAAACGGAATGAAACGGCAAAGATCGAGACGGCGACGGCCAGATCGACGGGCAGTCGGGGTGGTGCGGGGGTTGCTCCGAACGGGGGGTACGTCGGAATTTCAGTGGGCGGAGGTCTGCATGAGTGAGCGAGAGCGCAGGGCCATGGGCGGGTCGGGGACCGTGCCGTCGGCCGGGGCTCCCGAGGTGCGGGGCAGTGCCGCCGCGCTGCCGCAGGAGGCCCTGGAGATCGCCGCCGGGTATGCCTTCGGCGGCCCCGCCCTCGATCTGGGCGCCCTGCTCTGGGACGGCCGGTGCCTGCCCGACGCGCAGGTCCGGGTGCCCCTGCCCATGCTGAACCGGCACGGTCTGGTCGCGGGCGCCACCGGCACCGGCAAGACCAAGACGCTCCAGCTGATCGCCGAGCAGCTGTCGGCGCAGGGTGTGCCGGTGTTCCTGGCGGACATCAAGGGCGACCTGTCCGGGGTTGCGGCGCCGGGGCAGCAGAACGACAAGGTGCGCTCGCGTGCCGCCGAGGTCCACCAGGAGTGGGCGGCGACCGGCTTCCCCGCCGAGTTCTACGCCCTCGGCGGCATCGGCCACGGCATCCCCGTACGGGCCACGGTCACCAGCTTCGGCCCGGTCCTGCTGTCCAAGGTCCTCCAGCTCAACCACACCCAGGAGCAGTCCCTCGGCCTGATCTTCCACTACGCCGACACCAAGGGTCTGGAGCTGGTCGACCTCAAGGACCTCAGGGCGGTCGTCGCCTTCCTCACTTCCGACGAGGGCAAGGGAGAGCTCAGGAGCATCGGCGGGCTCTCGACCGCCACCGCCGGGGTGATCCTGCGGTCCCTGACCGCCTTCGAGGCGCAGGGCATGGCGGACTTCTTCGGGGAGCCGGAGTTCGACACGAGCGAGTTCCTGGGGACGGCACCCGACGGGCGGGGCGTCGTGTCGGTCCTCGAACTGGCCGCCGTACAGGACAGACCGCAGCTGTTCTCGACCTTCCTGATGTGGCTGCTCGCGGATCTCTTCCACGACCTGCCCGAGGTCGGGGACGCCGACAGGCCGAAGCTCGTGTTCTTCTTCGACGAGGCGCATCTGCTGTTCGACGACGCGTCCAAGGCCTTCCTGGACTCGATCACGCAGACCGTGCGTCTGATTCGCTCGAAAGCGGTCGGCGTCTTCTTCGTGACGCAGACACCGAAGGACGTCCCCGCCGATGTGCTCGGCCAGCTCGGCAACCGCGTCCAGCACGCACTGCGCGCCTTCACGCCCGACGATCAGAAGGCGCTCAAGGCCACGGTGAAGACCTTCCCCAACTCGGCGTACGACCTGGAGGAGCTCCTCACCGGCCTCGGCACCGGCGAGGCCGTGGTGACGGTGCTCAGCGAGAAGGGCGCCCCGACACCGGTCGCCGCGACCCGGCTGCGGGCCCCCGAGTCGCTGATGGGCCCGGTCAAGGCCGGCGCGCTGGAGCGGGCGGTGTCGTCGTCCGCGCTGTACGGGCGGTATGCACAGGCTGTGGACAGGGAGTCGGCGTACGAGCGGCTCCAGTCGCGTGGCGGCAAGGGCCCGGACGAGATGCGCGAGCCGCGCGGCGGGAAGGGGCCCGACGAGATCCGCGAGGCGACGGGGGCGGCGGACCAGCGGGCTCGGCGCAAGGAGCAGCCCTCCGTCGTCGAGCAGGTCGTGGGCAGCGGCATGTTCAAGTCCCTGGCTCGGTCGGTCGGTACGCAGATCGGGCGGGAGATCACCCGGTCGCTGTTCGGCACGGCGCGGCGGAGGCGGTGACCTGGAGAGAGCCCGCCTCCGCCGCGCCAGCGTCAGCCGCGCTCCCGGGCCTTCGGGGGAAGCTGCGGCTTGGCCTTCTTCACCTGCGGCGTCGGCGTGTTGCGTACGGCCTCGGCGCGCAGCAGGGCGCGCAGGACCGCGTAGTGGTCGGTGGGCATGACTGTGCTCCTTGCGTCGTACTGACGGACCTCGTGGCTGGGGTCTGTCAGCAGCGCAGGACCACGGTGCGCAGGATGTGCGGGACGTACGGCTGCCCAGGCGGCGCGCAGGACCGAGGGGCCGGTGCGGCGCCGGGCGCCGGCCTCGGGGGCGGGGCCGGACGCGTCCGTACGGCGTTGCGCCGGTCGGCACGGGCCGGTGGCCGCAGGGCCGTGTCGAGGACGTCGTGCTCGGCGACCTCGCCGGATACGCCGACCGCGACGGGCAGGGCGTGTGCCTGGGCGTGCGCGCCCGGCACCAGCAACGCGAGCAGCAGCACGAGGACCCGCAGCCAGGCCCGGCTGCGCGAGTGGCGTCGTGCGGTACTCGCAGTACTCACGGAAGGTCATCTCCCCGGGGGCCGTACGGCGTTCATCCCGTTCGGCGTGAGATACGCCCGCACGGCGTACTGGTCCGCGGCGCGTATCACAGCTCGTGCGGGACCTGGCGCGCCCGCTGCCGCATCCGGATTCCGATGACGATCTCGACGACACCGACCGCCACCAGCCAGCACCCGCCGAGCAGCATCAGTACGGTGACCGATTCGATCGGGGAGTCGATCAGCACGATTCCGCCGACGATCGTGACGACACCGAGGAAGATCTGCCAGCCGCGGGCCGGCATGGACTTGTCGGAGGCGGCGGCCAGGGTCTGGGTGACGCCGCGGAAGAGCCAGCCGATGCCGATCCACAGGGCGAGCAGCAGGATCGACTGCATCGGGCGGCGGAAGCAGAACAGACCGAGGAGGACCGACACGGTGCCGCTGACGAAGGCCAGCACCCGCAGCGAGGTCGTCCGGTGCGTGCCGAACGCGGAGACCAGCTGGAAGACGCCGCTGATCAGGAGATAGAGCCCGAAGAGGACCCCGGAGACGAAGAGCGGGGCATCGGGCCACACCAGGACCAGGATGCCCAGGACCAGCGAACAGACCCCGGTGCCCAGCACGACCTGCCAGGCGGCCCGGGACAGGACGTGCAGGGGCCCTTCGAAGGCCGGCTCGGCCTCACGACCCGCTCCGGCCCCGGGCGGATGTCCCGCATGAACCCGCCGGTCGTCATAGTCCCGGCCCCCGAGGGGGCCACTCGGTGACTCGGTCATGCTCCATGCTGGGAACGTCCCCGTTCCGCCCGCCAGTCGGGGCGGTCCAGTCGGCTGACGGCCGGCCGCTCGCCGTGGGCGGGGGCCGCTTCCGCGCCGCCTACTTCCGCGCCGCCTTCGCCGCCTTGGCCGCCGCCTTCATCTCCTGTTTGTGTGCGCGCACCTTGGTCAGGGACTCGGGCCCCGTGATGTCGGCGACGGAGCGGAAGGACTGCGGCTCGCCGTAGGCGCCCGCGGCCTCCTGCCAGCCCGTGGGGCGCACGCCCAGTTGCTTGCCGAGGAGGGCGAGGAAGATCTGGGCCTTCTGTTTGCCGAAGCCGGGCAGGTCCTCCAGGCGGCGCAGCAGTTCGCGTCCGTCGGCGACGCCCTTCCAGACCAGCTCCGCCTCGCCGTCGTAGTGCTCGACGAGGTACTGGCACAGCTGCTGGATCCGCTTGGCCATGGAGCCCGGGTAGCGGTGCACGGCCGGCTTCTCGGACAGCAGGGCCACGAACGCGTCGGGGTCCTGGGCCGCGATGTCGTGCGCGTCGAGGTCGTCCGCGCCGAGCCGGTCCGCGATCGTACGGGGGCCCTTGAACGCCCATTCCATCGGGACCTGCTGGTCCAGCAGCATGCCGACCAGCGCGGCGAGCGGGCTGCGGCCGAGGAGTGCGTCGGCCTCGGGGTCCTGGGCGAGATGCAGGGTGACGTCCATGACCCCGATCATCCCGCGCGCGCCGTCCGCGCGCGCGGGGGCAGGGACGCGCAAGGGGTACGCGTCCCTGCCCGGTCAGGGGCGCCAGTACCCCAGCGCGTTCACCCGCTGCTTCGGCAGGCCCAGTTCCTTGCGGACGTAGGAGGTCAGGGCGCGGGTCGTCGCCGTGTCACAGGCGATCCAGACGTACGGCTCCGCGGTGCTCTTGAGTAGGTCGGGCAGGGCCTCCTTCACCTGGCTGACCAGGTGGGCCCCGGCGTCGCGCCTGGGCAGCGTCCGTACGTCGTGGCGGGACTCGGCCGTCCGGAAGGGCAGGCCGTCCCGCTCGCCCTCGAACCACACCGTGGCCGGCGCCGAGTCCAGGGCGGCGAGGAGGGAGTTGAGGGCGGGGAGGGAGGCCGTGTCCGCGATGGCGAAGACGTGGGAGGGGGCCGGGTCGGGGTGGGCGAAGTCCGTGCCGTGGACGGTCGCCTCGATCGTGTCCCCGGGCTTCGCCGCCCGCGCCCAGTCGCTCGCGCACCCCTCGTGCAGGGCGAACTCCAGGCTGAAGGTGCCGGCCTCCGGGTCGGCGTCGACCAGGGTGTACGCGCGCTGGTGCGGCTTGCCCGCGTTGTCGAACCACAGGCGGACCCACATCGTGGGATGGACGCCGGTCACCGCGAGCATGCCGCCGTCCTTGAGGTGGACGCGGCGGTACTCCGGCGTGACGTCCTCGGCGCCCGTCACCGTGAACACGAAGTCCTTGGCGCGCAGCAGCTTCAGGACCGCGCCTTCCCAGCCGTGCCCCTGCCCCATGGTGTCTTCACCTTTCGCGTACGATTCCCGCACCAATAACTTAGGGAAGCCTAACCTAAAGCAAGGGAGGGGCACAGGTGACCGGCGAGATCTTCCGCGATGCCTGGGGCATACCGCATCTCCGCGCCGACGGAGCGAGAGAACTCGCCCGGGTGCAGGGCCGGGTCACCGCCCTGGACCGGGCCTGGCAGTTGGAGGTGGAGCGGCACCGTTCCCAGGGCACGTCCGCGTCCTTCCTCGGCGCCGAGGCCCTGCCCTGGGACCGGTTCGTCAGACGGGCCCGCCTCGACGACACGGCGAGACGCTGCTTCGACGCGTTGGAGAGACGGGACCCGGAGACGTCGGAGTGGGTGCGGGCGTACGTCGACGGGGTCAACGAGAGTCTGGCCGAAGGCGCCCGCCGCAGCCCGGAGTTCGCGCAGGTCGGGCTCGCCCCCGGCCGCTGGGAACCCTGGACCCCGCTCGGCATCTGGCTCGGCATCCACATCCTGTTCGCGGGCTTCCCGGCCAAGCTCTGGCGTGAGCAGGTCGTACGGCATCTCGGCGCCGACGCGGTCGGGCTGTTCGCCGCCGACGGGCCCGCCACCTCCGGCAGCAACGGCTGGCTGGTGAGCGGCGAACGGACCGTCACCGGGCACGCGATCATCGCCGGTGACCCGCACCGCTTCATCGAGGAGCCCGGGGTCTACCAGCAGATCCACCTCTCCTGCCCGGAGTTCGACGTGATCGGCCTCGCCGTCCCCGGCGTCCCCGGCATCGCCCACTTCGGCCACACCGGCGCGGTCGCCTGGGCCATCACCAACGCCATGGCCGACTACCAGGACCTGTACCGGGAGCGGCTGCGGCGCACCGGGGCGGGTGTGGAGGCCCTGGGCCCGGACGGGGTCTGGCGCCGGGCCGTCCGGCACACCGAGGTCGTGGCGGTCGCGGGGGAGGAGCCGGTCGAGATCGAGGTGATCGAGACGGAGCGGGGGCCGGTGATCATCGGGGGTCCGGAAGGGTTGCCCGAGGGGCTGCAGGAAGGGCTGTCCGAGGGGTTGCCGGAAGGGCTGTCCGAGGACTTGCAGGAAGGGTCGCCGGAGGAGTCGCAGGAAGGTTTCTCCACTGGGCGTGCCCTGGCCGACGGACCCCTCGCCGTCACCCTCCGCTACCCGCCTCGCGTCACCGCCGACCTCGGCTTCAGCGCCCTCCTCCCGCTCCTTCGTGCCCGCAGCGTCGCCGACGTCGACCGGGCCGTCGACCTGTGGGCCGAGCCCGTCAACGTCGTCCAGGCCGCCGACACCGAGGGCGGCCTGCTGCACCGCGTCGCCGGGAAGGTACCGGTGCGCTCCGAGGCAAACCGCACCCGGCTCGTGCCCGCCTGGCAGCCCGGCCACGACTGGCGCGGCTGGCACGAGACGCCCCGCGGCGGCCTCACCGACGGCGTCGCCGCCATGGCCAACCAGCGCGGCCTCGCCGCACCCCTGGGCGTCGAGTTCGCCCCGCCCCATCGCGCCGACCGCATCAGGGCCCTGCTGGGCGAGAAGGACCACTGGTCGGCGGCGGACATGCCGACGATCCACATGGACACCCAACTCGCGTCCGCGGAACCCTTGCTGGAGATGCTGCGGGCCATCGACTCCCTCACCCCCGAGGCCGCCCGCATCCGCCGGGCCCTCCTCGCCTGGGACCGCCGCATGGACGCGGACAGCGCGGCCGCGGCCGGGTACGCGGCGGTGCGCGGTGCGGTCGTACGGCGACTCGCGGCGCACCCGGCCTTCGCCGCACTGGCCACCCCGCCCGCCTATCCGCAGGTCCTGCTCCCCTGGCTGGCCCTGCTCCCGCGCGTCGGCTTCGCCCTGGAACACCTGCTGCGCGCCGAGGAGTTGTACGGCATCGACCGCGCCGAGATCGTCCGCGACGCGGTCGAGGAGGTGGCCGCCGCGGGGGCCGGGCAGCTCACCGGCACCTGGGGCGACACGCACCGCCTCGCCCCTTGGCGGGCGCTCGCCACCGCCCCGTACGACGGACCCGGCCTGTCCGGCGACCACGACTGCGTGCTGTGCACCTCCGCCGTGCCCGGCCTCACCGACCTGAGCGCGCGCGGCCCCGCCGCCCGCTACGTCTGGGACCTGGCCGACCGCGAGGCCGGCCTCTGGGTGGTCCCGCTCGGCGCGTCCGGCATCCCCGCCTCACCCCACCACCGCGACCAGCTCCCCCTGTGGGTCGGGGGAGCTCTGGTCCCGGTCGTCACCGATTTCACCAAGCTGGAGAAGGAGTCCGATGTCTGACCTGCCCGCCGCCGTGACGGAACCCGTCCGGGAAGCCGACCGTGAAGCCGTTCACGAACAGGCCGTCGAAGGCTTCGGCACCGTCCGGGTGCTGCGCCTCGACCCGAAGGCCGACGCCGAGGTCGTCCACGGCTGGGTCAGCCAGGAACGTGCCGCCTTCTGGGGCATGAACGGCCTGACCAGCGACCAGGTGGCCGGGATCTACGCCCACATGGACACCCTCGACACCCACCACGCCTTCCTCGTCGTACGGGACACCGAACCGGTCGCGCTCCTGCAGACGTACGACCCCGAGGCCGACCGCGTCAGCGAGTGCTACGACGTCCGCCCGGGCGACATCGGCGTCCACCTGCTGCTCGCCCCCGCCGGTCCGCAGGGCGGACAGCCGGGCTGGACGGCGGCACTCCTGACCGTCATGACGTCGTACGTCTTCGGCGTGCTGGGCCGGCAGCGGGTCGTGGTGGACCCCGATGTGCGCAACGAGAAGGCCGTCGCCCGCTTCCTCAGGCAGGGCTTCACGGCCGGCCCGGTGGTCGTGCTGCCGGTTGTCGACCTCCCGGACGTGTACATCCCGGAGAAGAAGGCCCAACTCGCCTTCCTGAACCGGGAGGTAGCCTTCCGGGCGTGACCCCCGAAGACCTTGTCGCGCACTACTCACTGGAGCCGATCCCGCGCGAGGGCGGGCTGTTCCGGCGGACCTGGGCGGGGCCCGAGCTGCCCGACGGGCGGCCGCAGGGGACCGCGATAGTCGTCCTGCTCACCGCGGACGACTTCTCGGCCCTGCACCGCCTGCCGTCCGACGAGGTCTGGCACTTCTACCTGGGCGACCCGCTGGAAGTCCTGCTCCTCGCCCCCGACGGCGCGTCCCGCATCGCCGTGCTCGGCCCCGACGTCCTGGGGGGGCAGCACATCCAGCTCACCGTTCCCGCCGGAACCTGGATGGGGGCGAGGGTGGTGAAGGGCGGCTCCTGGGCCTTCTTCGGCTGCACGATGGCGCCGGGCTTCACCTACGAGGGCTACGAGCACGGCGACCTGGCGGAGTTGACGGCGCGGTATCCCTCCGAGGCCGACCGTATCGAGGCACTGTGCCGCCCATGAGCGGACGCGGACTCCTCGAAGGACAGGTCGCCCTGGTCACGGGTGCGGGCGGCGGCATCGGGCGCGGGATCGCGACGCGGTTCGCACAGGAGGGGGCGGCGGTCGTGCTGCACTGCCGTACGGCGGTGGAGGCGGCGGGGGAAGTGGCGTCCCGTATCCGCGAGTCGGGTGGGCGGGCGCTCGTGCTGCGGGCCGGCCTGACGGACGAGGAGGAGTGCCGGCGGCTGGTGGCCGAGGCCGCCGAGTGGGGTGACGGGCGACTGACCGCGCTGGTCAACAACGCGGGTGTGCAACCGACGCGGGAGCTGGCCGGGATGTCGGTGGCGGACTGGCGGGCGGTCGTGGACACCAACCTGTCGAGCGTGTTCGCGTGCACGCAGGCGGCGGCCGAGGTGATGCGGGGGCAGGAGGGCGGCGGCTCGGTGACCCACATTGCGTCCATCGAGGCGGCCCGACCGGCGCCTCTGCACGCCCACTACGCCTCGTCCAAGGCGGCCGTGGTGATGCATGCCCGGGCGGCCGCGCTGGAGTACGGCCCCCTCGGGATCCGCGTCAACACGGTCTCGCCCGGGCTGATCCACCGGGAAGGGCTGGAGGGCGCGTGGCCGGAGGGGGTTCGGCGGTGGGAGCGGGCGGCGCCGACCGGGCGGCTGGGGCGTCCTGAGGATGTGGGGGACGCTTGTGTGTTCCTGGCGTCGGGGCTGGCGTCCTGGGTCACCGGGCATGACCTGGTGGTGGACGGCGGGGTGTCGGCTCGGCCGACGTGGTGATCACGGGCGGTTCCCCGCCCCCGCCGCCCCGCACCCCCGGACGGGCTGGAACGCCCGGAACGGCGTCTGAAAGGCTCGGCACGCGCTGAGTCCGTAGGGCTCCGCGCACGTACATACCCCCGAGGCCTCGAATCCGACGACGGAGATGTGACACACGTGGGGTGCGATGACCGACGACGAGCGCGGCGCCGAATCCAGGGGCGGCGAGGAGTTCAACGGCTGGTGCTGCTCGGCACCCTGCTGGTCCTGTTCCTCCTCGGCGGCACAGGCCCCGCGTCGGCCCACGCAGCCCTGCGCGCCACCGACCCCGAGGACGGAGCCGTCCTCAAGTCGGCCCCCCGTCACCTCACCCTGACCTTCACGGAGTCCGTCGGCCTGCTCGACGACTCCTTCCGCGTGCTGGACCCCGAGGGCCGCCGGCTGCGCACGGGTGAGCCGGAGCACGGCTCGGACGGTGGTGACACCGCCCGGGTGACGCTGCCCGCAAGGCTCGCCGAGGGCACGTACACGGTGGCGTGGCGGGTGGTGTCGGCCGACAGTCACCCGGTGTCCGGGGCGTTCACGTTCTCCGTCGGGAAGCCGTCCCTGACGACGGCCACCGTGGACACCGGGCCCGCCGAGGACCCGGCGACCAAGAGCCTCTACAACATCGCCCGCTATCTGGCCTACCTCGCCGCCGCCCTGCTCATCGGCGCCGCGACCTTCATGGCGGTGTGCCGCCCACCGGACGCCCCGGTGCTCCTCAAACTGCTGAGGGCCGCCTGGTGGACCCTCCTTGCCGCCACCCTCGCCCTGCTGGTGCTGCGCGGCCCGTACGAGACGGGCGAGGGCCCCCTGGGAGCCCTGAGCGCCGACGCCCTGGCCCGGACCGCGGGCAACAGGCCGGGCGCGGTCCTGCTGGCTCGACTGGGCCTCCTGGCCGTCGCCGCCGTCTATCTCGTACGGCTCACCAGGCGCCGTAAGCCCTACGGCTGGGCGGGCGCCGCCCTCGCCGTCGGTCTCGCCGTGACCTGGGCCGCCGGCGAGCACGCCTCCGCGGGCATCCAGGTGCCGGTGGCCATGACGTCCTCGGCGCTGCACCTGCTGGCCACGGCGGTGTGGTTGGGCGGTCTCGCGGCGCTGCTCGCGACGCTGTACCGCGCCCACCTGACCCCGGCCACGGTCACCCGCTTCTCCCGCCTCGCGTTCGCCTCCGTGACCGTCCTGGTCGTCACCGGCGTCTATCAGTCCTGGCGCGGCCTCGGCTCCTGGGACGCGCTCACCGGCACGACGTACGGCAGGCTCCTGGTCCTCAAGCTTGTCGCGGTGTCTCTGCTGCTCGCGGCGGCGGCCGTGTCCCGGCGCTGGACTGCGCGGCTGGCGACAGCGGATGCGGAGGCGGCGGTCGTCGAGGAGAAGGAGCGGGAACGGGTTCCGGAGCCCGTCGGCGGGCCGCCCGCGCTGCCCGAGGCGCCGCGGGCCGAGGGCGACGTACCGCCGCCGACCGACCCGCAGCGCCGCGCCCTGCGCCGTTCCGTCCTGGCCGAGGTCGCCGTCGGTGCCGCGGTGCTGGCGGTCACCACGGTCCTCACCAGCACCCTGCCCGGCCGGGCGCAGGCCGAGGCGGCGGCGCAGGCGCCCGCGGTGATCGGCGCCTCCGTGACCGTGGTCCCCTTCGACGTCGGCACCCCCGGCGGCCGCGGCAAGGTGCAGATCACCCTCGACCCGGGCCGGGTCGGCGACAACTCCGTCGAGGCCCTCGTCTTCGGCCCCGACGGCGGCGTCGCCACCGTCCCCGAACTGCGCGTCTCCTTCACCCTCCCGGCCAAGGACGTCGGTCCCATCGACGCCGGACTCGCCGACAAGGGCGGCTACTGGGGCAACAGCTTCCTCAACCTGCCTCTCGCCGGGAAGTGGGAGATGAAGGTGACCGTGCGGACGTCGGAGGTCGACCAGGTGAGCGAGACCAGGACCGTGGTCGTCCGCTAGAACCTGTGCCGTACACGCGCCTCGACGGCAGGGCCGCCGGCGCCGTGAACGTTCCCGGATTCGATCATCCTGACGGTGACCTCCAGGTCCGAGATATCGGTCACGTTTCCGAAACGTCGATCGACATCCCTTGACGCATGACCGGACATACGGCTGTTATTGCGCCACCGTGTTCGGTCAAGTTGATTTCTGATCGGTTACGACGGACTTCGACGCGTCCAACCCTCATGATCGAACCCTGCCCTCAGGAGCCGTAGATGCAGCACCTCTCCCCCTCCGGTCTCTCACTGCCCTCGCCGAGCCGCCGCACCATGCTGCGCGGCATAGGCGGCGCCGCCGTTCTCGGCGCGGGTGTCCCGCTGCTGAGCGCCTGCGGCGGCAGCGGTACGGCGAGCGACCCGAAGACCGTCACCCTCGGCTCCAAGGCGTCCGACGCCGTGCCGAAGAAGGCGTTCGCGGACATCTACGCGGCCTACCAGAAGAAGTCCGGCATCACGGTCGACGTGAACACGAAGGACTCCAACACCTTCCAGGAGCAGATCAACTCCTACCTCCAGGGCACGCCGGACGACGTGTTCACCTGGTTCGCCGGCTACCGGATGCAGTTCTTCGCGGCCAAGGGCCTGGCCACCCCGATCGACGACGTGTGGCAGACCATCGGGGGCAACTTCCCCGACGCGATGAAGAAGCTCAGCAAGGGCGAGGACGGCAAGTACTACTTCGTGCCGCTGTACACGTACCCGTGGGCGATCTTCTACCGGAAGAGCGTCTTCCAGGAGAACGGCTACGAAGTCCCCACCACCTGGGACGACTTCGTGGCGCTGTGCAAGCAGATGCAGAAGGACAAGCTGGTCCCGATCGCCTTCGGCGACAAGGACGCCTGGCCCGCGCTCGGCACCTTCGACCAGATCAACTTCCGCCAGAACGGCTACGACTTCCACGTCGACCTGATGGGCGGCAAGGCCTCCTGGACCGACGCCAAGGTGCGCAAGGTCTTCGACCTGTGGACGGAGATCCTCCCGTACCACCAGGAGGGCGCCGTCGGCCGCACCTGGCAGGACGCGGCCCAGACGCTCGCCTCGAAGAAGGCCGGCATGTATCTGCTCGGCACCTTCGTGGCCCAGCAGTTCACCGACAAGGCCGCCCTGGACGACCTGGACTTCTTCGCCTTCCCGGAGATCGACCCGCAGTTCGGGCAGGACACCGTCGAGGCGCCGACCGACGGCTTCATGATGAGCAAGAGCCCGAAGAACAAGGCCGAGGCCGTCAAGCTGCTGGAGTTCCTGGGCACGCCGGAGGCCGAGACCGTCTATCTCAAGTCCGACCCGAGCTCGGTCCACGCCTCCACCAAGGCCGACACCTCCTCGTACACCGCCCTGCAGAAGAAGGCGTACGACATGATCGCCGGCGCCAAGTCCCTGACGCAGTTCATGGACCGTGACAGCCGCCCCGACTTCACGTCGACCGTGATGCAGCCCGCGCTGCAGAAGTTCATCCGCGACCCCAAGGGCGTGGACAGCCTGCTGTCCTCGATCGAGCGCCAGAAGAAGACGATCTTCGCGTCCGGCTGATCGACATGACCACACAAACCACCAAGGAGATCCCGGAGGCGGCCGCCGTGCCGCCTCCGGGCGCTGCCCCCGCCAAGAAGGTGCCCCACGGGCACCGCCGTCTGCTGACCCGCCGCGACCGGCTCACCCTCGGGCTGATGGCGGGCCTGCCGACCGTCCTGCACATCGCTCTCGTCTGGGTGACGGCGCTGGCCTCGATCGCGCTGGCCTTCACCACCTGGGACGGGATCGGCTTCGGCTCCATCCAGTGGGTCGGACTGCAGAACTTCAAGGAACTCTTCGAGCAGAACCCGCAGTTCTGGCCCGCCGTCCAGCACAACGTCATCTGGTTCGTCGTCCTGATCGCGATCCCGACCCCGCTCGGCCTGTTCCTGGCCGTGCAGCTGGACAAGCGGATCCGGTTCAGCAGGGTGTACCAGACCGCGTTCTTCCTGCCCGTCGTGCTGTCGATGGCCGTCATCGGCTTCGTCTGGCAGCTCGTCTACAACCCCGACACCGGCCTGATCAACAGCCTCATCGGGGCCAACGAGCCCGGCAAGTACATCGACTGGATCGGCGACCCGGACCTCAACCTCTGGGCGATCCTCGTCGCCGCGTCCTGGCGGCACACCGGCTACATGATGATCCTGTACCTGGCCGGTCTGAAGGGCGTCGATCCCTCGCTGCGGGAGGCGTCCGCGCTCGACGGGGCGAACGAGTGGCAGACGTTCAAGAACGTCATCTTCCCGACGCTGCGCCCCACCAACACCGTCGTCCTGGTCGTCACCATCATCGAGGCCCTGCGCGCCTTCGACCTGGTCTTCGTCTTCAACAAGGGCGCCGAGGGCACCGAGCTGCTCTCGATCCTGGTCACCAACAACATCATCGGCGAGTCCAGCCGCATCGGGTACGGCTCCGCGATCGCGGTCGTCCTGCTGCTGATCTCGCTCGTCGTGATCATCCCTTACCTGGTGGCCACCTTCCGGAAGGAGCGGCGCGCATGAGCACCGGCACCCTCGCGCTCGGCAAGGAGCGCGCCCCCGTCCGCCCCGCCCGGATCCTGCTGCACGTCTTCCTCGCCGGCGCGGCGCTGGCCTGGCTCGCGCCGCTGGCCTGGGCGATCTACGCGGCGCTGCGGCCGTACTCGGAGACGAGCGAGAAGGGATACGTGTCCTGGCCGGACACGCTGAGCTTCGACAACTTCACGAACGCGTTCACGCAGTCGGACATGAGCCACTACTTCGTCAACACCATGATCATCGCCGTGCCGGCGGTGCTGGTGACGTTGTTCCTGTCCTCGATGGTCGCCTTCTACGTGAGCCGCTTCGACTTCCGCATCAACCTGGCGCTGCTGCTGGTCTTCACGGCGGGCAACCTGCTGCCGCAGCAGGTCATCATCACCCCGCTGTACCGGCTGTACCTGCTGGTCGACCTGCCCGGCATCACGATGAGCGGCAAGCTCTACGACTCCGCGCTCGGCCTGGTGTTGATTCATGTCGCGTTCCAGTCGGGCTTCTGCGCGTTCGTGCTCAGCAACTACATGCGCTCGCTGCCGCACGAGCTGACCGAGGCCGCGCTCGTGGACGGCGCCTCGGTGTGGCGGCAGTACTGGCAGATCGTGCTGCCGCTGTGCCGCCCGGCGATGGCGGCCCTGGCGACGCTGCTGTCCATCTGGATCTACAACGACTTCTTCTGGGCCCTCGTCCTGATCTCGACCGGCGAGAACATGCCGATCACCTCGGCGCTGAACAACCTCACCGGCGCGTACTTCACGGACCCGAACCTGGTCGCCGCCGGCGCCCTGCTCACCGCGATCCCCACGCTGATCGTGTACTTCGTGCTCCAGCGGCAGTTCGTCAGCGGTCTGACGCTGGGCGCCAACAAGGGCTGACGGCCCCCTTCTTGAAAGAGACACCCGTGCACCACCCCTTCACCCCCGTCGCCTCCGTGCCCGTGGACACGGCCCACGCCCGTGTCCACGAGGAGGGCTGGCAGTCCTGGAGCCCCAGTGGCTCCTACGCCCTGGGCGACAAGCCGTACCGTCCGACCAACGGCAACTGGGCGACGGTCTGTTACCGGCCCGGCGTCACCGTTCCCGAGGGGGCCTTCCAGGGCGAGGGGCTGCTGGCCCTGGACCCCGGCGACGGCTCACCCGTACGCCTGTGGGCGGCCGTCGAGCCGACCCGCGCGGTGCCGTCGATCCGCCTGGTCGTCGACGGGGACACGGCGGAGGTCAGCGCCGACGGGCCGGTGAGGGAGTGGACGGGCGCCACCATCCGGTCGGTACTGGGCGACTGGGCCGAGGGCCTCCAGCTGTCGGCCCCCCGCCCGGCGCCCACCGTCTGGTGCTCCTGGTACGAGTACTTCACCGCCGTCACCGAGGACGACATCCACGAGAACCTCCGCGCGATGGACACCCTCGACCTGCCCGTCGACGTCGTCCAGATCGACGACGGCTACCAGAAGGCCCTCGGCGACTGGCTCACCCTCTCCGGCCGCTTCCGTTCCCGCGCGGGCATCGCCGACGCGATCCGGGCGCGGGGCCGCCGCGCCGGCATCTGGACGGCACCCTTCCTGGTCGACCCGGCGAGCGACCTGGCCGCCGAGCACCCCGAGTGGCTGGTCCGCGACACCGACGGCGGCTTCACGCACGCCGGCCGCAACTGGGGCCACGACCTGCGCGTCCTGGACACCACGCACCCCGAGGCGGCGGCGTATCTGGCGGAGGTCTTCCGGACCCTGCGCGCCGAGGGCTACGACTACTTCAAGGTCGACTTCCTCTACGCGGGCGCCCTGGACGGCGTACGGCACGACCGGGACGTGGACGCGCTGACGGCGTACCGTTCCGGGATCGAGCTGATCCGCGAGGCCATCGGCGACGACGCCTACCTGCTGGGCTGCGGGGCACCCCTGCTCGCGTCCATCGGCCTGTTCGACGCGATGCGGGTCAGCCCCGACACGGCGCCGCACCGCCGCCCCGAGGCCGACGACTACAGCCAACCCGGCCAGGACCCGGCCGAGTTCACCGGCGCCGGGCGGCAGTGGCAGCACGGCCGCCTCTGGATCAACGACCCCGACTGCCTGATGGCCCGCCCGGCCGTGGAGACCCGGGAACAGTGGGCGGCGCATGTCGAGGCGACGGGCGGCCTGATGGCGTCCAGCGACCGGCTGCTCTCGCTGGACGAGTGGGGCGTGGCGACGACGCGCCGGCTGCTGTCGGGAGGCGCCCGATGAAGCGTGAGCTGTCTGTCGAGGGCATCGCCTACGGTGGCGACTACAACCCCGAGCAGTGGCCCGAGGAGGTCTGGGCCGAGGACATGCGTCTGATGCGCGAGGCCGGGGTCACCATGGTCAGCGTCGGCATTTTCTCCTGGGCACTGCTGGAGCCGAAGGAGGGCGAGTACGACTTCTCGCTCCTGGACCGCGTCCTCGACCTGCTGCACGCCCACGGCATCGCGGCCGACCTCGCGACCCCGACGGCGGCGCCCCCGGCGTGGTTCTTCCGCGCCCACCCCGAGGCGCTGCCCGTGGACAAGGACGGCAGGGGGCTGTCGTACGGCAGTCGCCAGACGTTCTGCCCTTCGAGCCCCGCCTACCGGGAGGCCGCCCTGCGCATCGCGCGTGCGCTGGCCGCCAGGTACGCGGACCACCCGGCGCTGGCGATGTGGCACGTCCACAACGAGTACGGCTGCCACAACGCCGAGTGCTTCTGCGACGAGAGCGCCGCCGCCTTCCGGCGCTGGCTGCGCGAGCGGTACTCGGACGACCTGGCCGCCCTGAACGACGCCTGGGGCACGCGTTTTTGGAGCCAGTGGTACTACGACTGGGACGAGATCCTGCCGCCCCGTCCCACCGGCGCCGTCCCGAACCCCACCCACCAGCTGGACTGGCACCGCTTCTGCAGCGACGAGCTGCTCTCGCTGTACGAGGCGGAGCGTGAGGTGCTGCTGGCGGCGGCCCCTGCCGTCCCCGCCACCACCAACTTCATGGTGATGTACAACTTCGACGCCCTCGACTACTGGCGCTGGGCCCCGAAGCTGGACATCGTCTCCAACGACCACTACCTCCAGTCGGCCGATCCCGAGTCCGAGATCGACATCGCGCTCAGCGGTGACCTGGTCCGCTCCCTCGCGGGCGGCCCCTGGCTGCTGATGGAGCACTCGACGGGCGCGGTGAACTGGCAGCCGGTGAACAGGGCCAAGGGCCCTGGCGAGTTGAGGCGCAACGCGCTCGGCCATGTGGCACGCGGCGCGGACGGCATCGCGTACTTCCAGTGGCGCGCGGCGAAGGCGGGTGCCGAACAGTGGCACTCGGCGATGCTTCCGCACGCGGGCACGGACAGCCGGATCTGGCGGGACGTGGTCCGGCTCGGCGCGGATCTGCGTGCGTTGGCGGAGGTCAGGGGCAGTACCGTCCCGGCCGACGTGGCCATCGTCTGGGACTGGAACTCCCGCTGGGCGATGGAACTCCCCTCCCAGCCGAGCGCCGAGCTGCGCTTCCAGGACCTGGTCCGCGCCTGGTACGAGCCGCTGTGGCGGGCAGGTATCGCGGTGGACTTCGTACGCCCCGACGCGGACCTGTCGGCCTACCGGATGGTGCTGGCCCCCTCGCTGTATCTGGTGGACGACGAGGGCGCGAGGAATCTGACGGCCTTCGCGTCGGGCGGCGGCACCCTGGCGGTCGGCTTCCACAGCGGTGCGGTCGACGAGAACTGCCATGTCCGGCTGGGCGGTTACCCGGGCGCGTTCCGGGAGGCGCTCGGGGTACGGACCGACGAGCTGTTCCCGCTGCTGCGGGGGGAGTTGGTCGGGCTGAGCGGGGGCGGTACGGGGACCATGTGGTCGGAGCGGGTACAGCTGTCCGGCGCCGAGTCGGTCGAGTCGTACACGACCGGGCCGCTGAGCGGCGTACCGGCGGTGACTCGCAACAGCACCGGGTCCGGGGCGAGTTGGTACCTGGCCACCCTTCCCGACCCGGCGACCCTGGCCGGGCTCCTGGACCGTATCCGCCGGGAGGCGGGAGTGGAGCCGGTGCGCAGCACCCCGCGGGGCGTCGAGGCGGTCCTGCGGCGGGGTGCGGACGCCGACTACCTCTTCCTCATCAACCACACCGACCGCCCCGTCCACGTGGCGGTCGCGTCGGATGCCACCGAGCTGCTGACGGGCAAGCCGGTGCCGGATTCGGTCAGTGTTCCGGCGGGGGAGACGGCGGTGGTGCGCGAGCCGCGCTGAGCGTCCCGCCATGTGGCAAGGTGGCGGGAAATCGCCGGGGGATCTTCGAGGGGTGGGGCGGCATGCCGGAGCTGGCCAAGGGCGGGAACATCGCGGTGGGCTCCGGGCCCGTCGCCGCCGAGCTGCAGGCCGTGGGCGGCGCGGTCGACCTCAGTGCGCTGCTGGTGGCGGCGGACGGCAAGGTCAGGTCCGACGACGACCTGGTCTTCTACAACCAGCCGTCCGCCGAGTCCGGTGCCGTCCAACACCTCGCCGCCGACGCCGAGGGCCCGGAGCGCATCGAGATCAACCCGGCCGCGCTCCCGGCCGACGTGGACCGGGTGGTCCTGGTCGGCAGCTGTGATCCCGACGACGCGAACCGCACCTTCCGCGAGGTCAAGGACGTGCTCGTCCGCGCCTCCCAAGTCGGCGCCGATCCGGTCCACTTCCGCCCGCCGGCCCTCACCGACGGCGAGCGCGCCGTGCTCCTGATGGAGCTCTACCGCAGGGGCGAGGCCTGGAAGCTGCGCGCCATCGGCCAGGGGTACGCCGACGGGCTGGCCGGGCTCGCCACCGACTTCGGCATAGACGTGGCGGAGGCGGAGGAGCCGGAGGCGGCCGAGGAGCCCGAGCAGCAGGTGGCGTCGCAGGAGCCCGTGCGTTCCGAGCCGCCCTCGGGCGGGGCGCAGCCGGCCCCCACCGCGCCCCCGATGAGCCTGCGCAAGCCCCCGCTCGGCACGATCAGCCTCGACAAGGGCGGCCAGGTCGCGATGAGCCTGGACAAGGCGGACCGCGAGCTGGTGGTCACCGCGACCCTGGAGTGGGACGGCGGCAGCGAGCAGCGCCGCAAACGGGGCGCCGACCTCGACCTCTACGCCCTGTTCGTGCCGGCGTCGAAGGCGGTACGCGGCGACCGGGCCCCCGGCACCCTCATCACGCCCAAGAAGGGCTCGCGCCCCGCGCCCTCGGACACGGCGCACAAGGGCAAGGGCGCGGACGTCGTCTACTACAAGCGCCTCGGTTCGCGGAAGAACCGTCCCTTCATCCACCTCGACGGCGACGCCCGCGCCCCCGGCCGCGAGACACTCCGTATCGTCCGTCCCGACCAGCAGGGCTACGTCCTGCTCTGCGCCTACTCCGCGGTCAGCAACGGCTTCGGCTCCTTCCGCAGCTTCGGCGCGAAGGTCGTGGTCACCGACGGGCGCGGCTCGACCGTCACGGTCCCGCTCTTCGAGAACACGAAGACCCGGTACTGGGTGGCCATCGCCCTCGTCGACTTCACCGCGCCCGACGGGGCGGAGATCCGCCACGTCGAGGCCTACAGCGGCCGTATGACCGAGCGCCGCCCGGTCCTGCACGCGGACGGCACCGTGGAGATGAACGCGGGGCCGGTGGAGTTCAAGCGGCGCTGAGCGACGCTCGGGCCGGGCGAGGTGAGAAGTCCCCTAAACGGGGCAAAACAGATAAGAGCACGGCATCCAACCGCGAAGGCCGTCCGCCATGCCTGAGCTGCCAGACGTCGAGAGTTTCCGGAACGTGCTCCAGTCCTGCGCGAAGGGCCGGATCATCCGCCGCGTCGACGTCCGCGACCCGGGCGTCCTGCACGGCGTGAGCGCCCGGCGGCTGCGGGACTCGCTGGAGGGGCGGCGCGTCACCGGTGCGGAGCGGCACGGCAAGTGGCTGCTCGCCCGCACCGGCGGCCCGACCCTCGCACTGCACTTCGGTATGACCGGCCTGCTGCTCTGCGCCCACCCGGACGACGCGGCCGAGCCCCACGACCGTGTCCTGCTCACCGTCGCCCGCGACCACCAGCTCCGCTACCGCGACCAGCGCAAACTCCAGGGCCTGTGGCTGGCCGACGACGACTCCGATGTCGTACGGCTGCTGCGGGACCAGGGGCCCGACGCGCTGACGGTGGACCGCGAGGAGTTCGAGGACGTGCTCGCCTCCCATCGCGGACGCGTCAAGTCGGTCCTGATCGACCAGTCGGCCCTGGCCGGCCTCGGCAACCTCCTGGCCGACGAGATCCTGTGGCGGGCGAGGCTGCGCCCGAACACCCCGGCGAACGCCCTCGCCGAGCCCGAGCGCCGCCGCCTCTACACCGAGATGCGCCGCACCCTGCGCCCCGCGGTCACCGCCGGGCGGGTCCCCCCTCGTCCTACCTGGCTCACCGGCCGGCGCGACGACCCCGACCCGCACTGCCCCCGCTGCGGCACGCCCCTGCGCCGCACCCGCGTGGCAGGCCGGACGACGGTGTGGTGTCCGGGGTGCCAGGGGAAGGGGGCGTGAATACGGCAAACGATCTCGAAGCGACGGCCCGACGTGCGCGGGCCGGTTCAGGATCCCGGTGAATCTCGGCGAGAGCGAGATGAACGATCATGGACGAACCCGTCATCACCGGCCGGACGACACGTCCGCTCGACGATGTGGTCGGCGAGGCGCTCACGGCCCGCGTCACCGTCGACGAACACGGCACGGTGACCGGGTGGAACGCGGGCGCCGAGCAGCTCCTGGGCTACTCGGCCGATCAGACCGTCGGGCGACCGGCGGCCGAGCTGCTGGCCGGGCCGGTCCCGCCGGACCTGCCCCCGTTCGCCCAGCTGCCGAGATGGCACGGCAAGGTCCCTCTCCGGCACCGCGACGGCCGACGGCTGGAGATCAAGGTCCTCGGCCACCACAGGACCGGCGAATGGTTCCTGGTGTCGGCCCTGGGCAGGCAGCAGCCCCCACCACCCGCCGACGATCCGTTCGTGACCTGGAGCTTCGCCCAGTCTCCGTGCTGCGCGCTGGCGCTCTACGACACCCGGCTCCGGCTCTGCCGGGCCAACGCGGACATGGAACGCTCGGTGGCCCTCACCGAGGCGGACATGGTCGGGCTGCGGGTCAACGAGATCGTGGACGACCCAGCCGGCGACCGGGCCGAGCAGAGCATGGTGCGGGTCCTGGAGACGGGCGAGCCGCAGTACAACGAGAACTTCCTGCGCGCCGCCGGTGAGACCCGCGAGCACGCCTGGTCGATCTTCCTGTCGGCCCTGCGCGACGAGGCAGGCGAGATACGGGGCGTCTGCCTCACCGCGCACGACATGACCGAGCAGCACTGGGCACGCAAGCGGCTCCAGCTGATCGCCGAGGCGGGCCGGCGCATCGGCACCACCCTCGACGTGATGCGTACGGCGCAGGAGCTGGCAGAGGTGACGGTCCCGGAACTGGCCGACTTCGCCACGGTCGACCTGCTGACCTCCCTGGAGGACCTGCACGAGCCGCTCCCGGAGGGCGGGCCGCCGCCCGGCCCTGTCGTGATGCGACGGGCCGCGCACCAGTCCGTGACGCCGGGCATGCCGGAGACGGTCGTAGCCCTGGGTGACGTGGACGAGTACCCGGAGGGCACCGCGCCGGTCGTGGCGCTCCGCTCGGGGCGGGCGAAGGTGTACGAGATGACGCACCCCGAGATCACGCGGTTGGTCGCCCGGGACCCGGCCCGGGCCGCCCGGGTCCGCGAGTTCGGCGTCCATTCGGTGATGGCGGTGCCCCTGACGGCCCGCGGCACCACCCTGGGTGTCGCCGTCTTCACCCGCCACCGCAAGTCCCAGTCCTTCCAGCAGGACGACCTGGTGCTGGCCGAGGAACTGGCGGCCAGAGCGGCCGTCTCCATCGACAACGCCCGCCGCTACACCCGCGAGCGAGGCACCGCGGTGATGCTGCAGCGCAGCCTGCTGCCGCAGCGGCTGCCCAAGCAGGCGGCGATGGAGGTGGCGTCCCGCTATCTCCCGGCCGGCGCGCACGCCGGTGTCGGCGGTGACTGGTTCGACGTGATCCCGCTGTCCGGGGCTCGGGTGGCGCTGGTCGTCGGCGACATCGTCGGCCACGGCATCCACGCCTCCGCGACGATGGGCCGGCTGCGGACGGCCGTACGTACCCTCGCCGACATCGATCTGCCGCCGGACGAACTGCTCACCCACCTCGACGACCTGGTGGCCCGCCTGTCCACGGAACCCGATGTCGGCCGACCGGTCGAGGAGTACTCCGAGCCCGCCGGGGAGGTCGGCGCGACCTGCCTGTACGCGGTGTACGACCCGATCTCCCAGCGCTGTTCGCTGGCCCGGGCCGGGCATCCGCTGCCGACCGTGGTGAGCCCCGAGGGCATCGCCGAGGTCCTCGACCTCCCGGTCGGCCCCCCGCTGGGCCTGGGCGGTCTGCCCTTCGAGGCGGCCGAGATCGACCTGCCGGAGGGCAGCCTGCTCGCCCTCTACACCAACGGCCTGATCGAGTCCCCGGACCGCGACCTCGACGACGGCATGCTCCGCCTGCGCCACCTGCTCACGGGGCCGGAGCCGACCCTGGACGGCCTGTGCGACAGGATCCTCACCGACCTGCTCCCGCCCCGCCCACCGGACGACGTGGCGCTCCTGCTCGCCCGCACCCGCGCCCTCGACGCCTCCCAGGTCGCCACCTGGGACGTACCGGCCGACCCCTCCGCCGTCGCCCAGACCCGCAAGGACGCGCTGGCCCAGCTGGACGCGTGGGACCTGGAGGACGCCGCGTTCGTCACGGAACTGGTCGTCAGCGAACTCGTCACCAACGCCATCCGGCACGCGGAACCCCCCATCCAGCTCCGCCTCATCCACCTCACCCACGACGACTCCCTCATCTGCGAGGTCTCCGACGGCGGCAACACCGCCCCCCACCTGCGCCGCGCCCGCAGCTACGACGAGGGTGGCCGCGGCCTCCTCCTCGTCGCCCAGCTCACCCAGCGCTGGGGCACCCGCCAGACGGCCAAGGGCAAGACGATCTGGGCGGAACAGCCGTTGGAGCCGGTGCTGCCGGCCGGCGTCTGACGGCGGGTCCGATAACCCCACGCATCCCAGAGGTTTGGGCTCCCGCGCGGAAGGAAACCGGCCATGAACCTGCTGCCGACCCCGAGCACCCCCATGGACGACCAGACCGAGACACCCCACGAGACCGACCTCACCCCACTCCTCATGGCCTGGGACGTGTCCCACCCCGCCACCGACCCCGACTGGCGCCACCTCCTGGACGAGATGGCCAATCCGGACACCACGCGGGCGTTCCACCACCTGGCGGAGACCGCGGCCTGACCTCAGCCCTTGACGGCTTCCGCGATCTGCGCGGCGGCCTGGGCGGGTGTGAGGTGCGTGGTGTCGACGACCTCCGCCTCGGCGTGCAGCCATGTGCGGGCCGCCTCGGCGTAGGGCTCGAGGTACCTGAGGCGGAACGGGGAGTCGGGGCCGAGGACCGTGTCCCGCGCGATGCGCCCGCGGAGGGCTTCCTGGTCGGCGTGGAGGACGAAGTGCCGTACCGGGATGCCATGGTGGGCGAGGCCCGCGCTGATCTCGCGCCAGTACTCCTCGACCAGGACGGTCATCGGCATCACCAGAGTGCCGCCGGTGTAGTCGAGTACGCGGCGGGCGGTCTCGACGACGAGCGGCCGCCACGGCGGCCAGTGCTGGAAGTTGTCCGTCCCGGGCAGCCCCGGTGTGATGTCCATGAGTGTCTCGCCGACCTTCTCGGCGTCGAACACCCGGGAGTCCGGGAGCAGCCGCTGCACGAGCGCACTGGTCGTCGTCTTGCCCGCACCGTGGGTGCCGTTGATCCACACGATCATGGCATCCAACGCTAGCGGCTCACTGGTGTGGCCTGAAAAATCGAACACATGATTGAATTTGGCCATGCGAACGTTTCCCGACGACCTCGCCCAGGCACAACGGGAGTGGAGCGCCACCTACCGGCAACTGGCCGAACGGCCCGGCCGCACGGAGCTGCGCCGGCGCCTGTACCGGCTGTCGGCCAAGGTCTTCTTCCACCCCTATTGGCAGCAACGGCGCCCCAGCCCCGCCGCGTGGTGGGAACTGCGTGACCTGAGCCGTTCGGCCGGGGACGGCCATGGGTGGCATCGTCGATGACGAGCTGGGGTGCAAGGCCCGACTTCCCGGATGATCCTGAGGACATGTCCGCACCGATACGCGTGACCGTGCACCCGCCGTCCGCCACAGGAGGCCGACGCGTGCGCGTGGACGGCGAGATCCTCGGGCTGGCCCACAACGTGGCCGACGTGGCGGAGTTCCTCCGCCGAGCCGGGCTGGAGATCGACCCGTCGGACGTGGCGGAGGTGTCCTGGATCGACTGGCGCGGCGTGGGGCCCGAGCGCTGGGGCCCGGAGACGGGCGGCTGACAGCAGCTTTGGGCGGTCGCGAGGCAGGTTACTGGCGAGTTCGGGTGCTCTGTAAGATCCACTCCGACCATTGCAAGCCCTAACTGGGGGAACAACTCATGACCAAGCGCTTCTCCGCCCTGGCCGTCTCCGCGGCCATCGTCGGCGGCCTCTTCATCACGTCGGTGCCCGCTCAGGCCGCCCCGTCCGCCGATGGCGTGGTCTCCACCAAGGCCGCCATCACCTGCAACAAGAACGAGATGCGCCAGCAGATCGCCAACCTCAAGACCAAGGCCGCGAAGCTGAAGCAGCTGGGCGAGACCGCGGCGGCCAACAGGGCGCTCAACGAGGCGGCCGCCATCCAGAAGAAGCTCAACGCCTGTATCAAGGCTGAGGACGAGGCCAGCAAGCCGTTCCCCGGCTAAGCCCCGGCCAAGCCTCCGGCTCCACGCGTGGCGCTGCCCGTCCCTTCCACGGATGGACAGCGCCACGCGCTTTTCCGTAGAGATCGCGCCTACGTCTTGGCGTGCCCCTCTGACCGATCGAGGCGGACAACGTCGAAGGGCCCCACCGCGAACGGTGGGGCCCTTCGACATCCTGCCCGGTGAGGCCGGGCCCCTCGCACCAGTTGCGGACACACCGAACGGCTCGAACGGTGGCGCGGGAAACGCGCGTGTGTAGGCGGCCCGCCCCCGCACCCGTCCGGCGTCGTGGATGTCAGCCGCCGATGTCAGGAGCCAGTTGATCCGTGGCGCCAGGCGAGCTCGGTATGGACTCTTCACTCGGGCGCTGTGCTCGCTTCCTCTCGATCAGTCTCGGGCGGGCGTCTGGGCGCCCGTACGTCACTATGCGCGGCAGCACTTCGCGGAGGCGTGCCACGTCCGCCGCCGGCGCTCGAAGGGAGGCTTCGACGACGGGATCGGCCAAGCCGAGGGCGTCCAACGACGAAGGGTCCAATGTCACCCGTAGCACGTCACCGTCCAGTTCCACTTCGCGTATACAGCCATAGGCGGTGTTCTGGTCAGGTGTGACAACACAGTGCGTGTCCACGCCGAGGCGCCTGTCCTGTGCATCGGGCTCGTCGAAGCTGCACATGAACAACAAGGAGAACGCCTCCTCGTCGTCCGACTCGGCCACCCCTGCCATCACGCAGTCGGCTTCGTCTGGAGTGTCGAGCCCGCAAGCGATCGACGCTGTGAACCTGTAGGTCATGCCCGTGTTCTAGCAGTAGGGACTGACGGCCTGGACCGTGATCGGAGACAGGCGGTTAGTAGTAGTCGCGCGGGCGCGCCGCCCTCCCAGCCGTCTTGCGACAGGACCGCTTCGTCTCGAAGCAACCTGGGCGAGGGCTATGCCTTGGGCTGGTGTGCCCCTTGCCTGCGCTGATGGTCCGCAGACGTTCGCGCTCGTCCGCCGTTGTTCGTCGGCGTTGTCACGCAGTCAGACACTCACCTGGTGCGGCTCCCGGGTCGCGAGATCCATGCCGACGATCTCGCCCTTGATCGCGACCTGCGACACGGACGGAGGACGAGATGTTGCTGCCCTGATCACTCGGGGAGAGGCTGAGCGGGACGTAACCGGGTCTCAGCGAGCGCGGACGGGATCGCGCCGGTCGAAAGGAGCGCGTGCGATGAGGGTCATGCTGAGAGCGCATCTGGACACCCAGATCTCGAATGAGGCACTCAAGAACGGCACACTGCCGAAAATCATGCAGTCGCTGACGGAACGACTCAAGCCTGAGGCGGCCTACTTCGGCCCCAGCGAGGGCGGGCGGTCCTGCACCTTCGTCTTCGACATGCAGGACAGTTCACTGCTGCCCACGATCGCGGAACCGCTCTTCGAGGGACTCGGCGCGAAGATCGAGATCCAGCCGGTGATGAACAGCGAAGACCTGCAGAAGGGTCTTGCCGCGCTGCAGCGGGGCTGACCTCTTCAGCCGCCCGCAACACTCGATCCGCTGATCCGAGTCCCGAGGCGCGCGTGACCGGAGTCGAATCCGTCGACGATATTCAAAACCGTCGTGGCAGCGATGTCACCGTGGGTTCAAATCCCGCCCCCACCGCAGGTGAAGGCTGCTCGATCGGGCACGGCTGGGGCGCGGGCCCCCGGTTCGTGACAATGGGCGGCGCCCGCACCGAAGCACCGCCTCATGCCTGAGCGGTTGGGTCAGAAGATCGGCGTCTGCGCTTGGACTTCGGCGAGACCTTCTTCCATGGTCAGCGACGGCAGCACGCGGACGCGATTCCAGTGGGGGAGGCGAGCCTCCATCAGGAAGCGGTCGACATTCTCGACCTTGTCGGACTGTACGACCGCGACGATGGTGTGCTCCCGGTTGACGAAGGGACCAGCCACGATGTCGACGCCTGCCTTCTGGGCGAGGTTCGGCATGTCGGGAGCGGTCTTGAGCATCAGGTCGCGCGTCGTCGCGTTGGCGGTCGGACAGACTTCCGGATCGTGGGTCGCGAGCAGGACAAAATGCATCTTAATGCTCCCTTTCACTCGATCCCCTTGATCTCAGGCTAAGTCGTCTGGAAGTGCTCCGCGAGTGCGGCAAAGAGGCCGATCGCTGCAACACCGTGTCCCAGCCTCAGCACTGGCGGGCGGCCGCGGCTCAACGCGCGGGCTCCAGCCCAGACGGCTCCCGCCGCCAGGCCAAGACCATGCAGTCACCAGCAGTCACCGTTGCTTTTCGTCTCGTCCTCTCCACAAACACCGACTTCCACATCTGGAAGCGGCTGCTTCGGGACGAGCTGAACGCCGATGTATCGGCACGAGGCATCGAACGCCTCATGTGGGTCGCGAATCCGGCCAAACTAGCTCCTTACCTGGCTTCGCTGAACCACTGAGGCAGCCTTCGCCGACTCTGCACCAGGGTGCCCCGAAGCGGGCTGGCACAGGTCCGGATGTTCTGGGCTGCCCGCGCCTTCGGCATCGTCTCCCAGCACAGCAAGACGTCGCCTCCGCGGGCAGGTCACACGGCGGCAAGCCAAGCGGACGGGCCGGCCGAGGACGGAGGCGTGGATCCGTGGCTGCTGGAGGGCGGCAACAAGGAGGGGTGGTCCGGTTTCTCCTGTACGGGCTGCCCGACGGCGGCCTGTGCGGGTGAGAATGCCGTGGCGAGGTCCACTTCGGCCCAGACGGTCTTGCCGCCCGGGATCGACCGGGATCCCCAGCGACGGGACAGCTGGGACACCAGGATGAGGCCGCGGCCGTTCTCGTCGGTGGCGCGAGGGCTGCGCGGACGTGGAAAGCATGCTTCGGAATCGGATACTTCGCAGCTCAGGGCCTGGTGCCGGATCAGACGCAGGCAGACGGGCCCCGAGCTGTGGCGGAGAGCGTTGGTGACCAGTTCGCTGACGATCAGCTGCGTGGAGTCCTGGAGGCTTTCCAGGCCCCATTCGGACAGCTGCGAGGCGGCAAGATGCCGAGCGAGGGGGACAGTTGTGCGGTCCTTCGCGAGTGTCCAGGACGCGACGTGATCCGGGCTGAGCGAGCGCGTGCGTACGAGGAGCAGGGTGGCGTCGTCGCACGGCGCCTGACTCGGGGAGTTCTCCATCGCGCTTGTGCACAGATCTTCGGGGGACCGCCCCGGTTGTGAGAGAGCGGTGCCCAATCGGCGCATTCCCTCGTCGATGTCGTGGTCGCGGGTCTCGACCAGGCCGTCGGTGTACAGGGCGAGGAGACTTCCCTCGGCCAGCTCCAGTTCCACCGACTCGAACGGCACTCCGGCTCCGATGCCCAGTGGCGTGCCGGTGGGAAGGGCGGGGAAGGTCACTCGGCCCTGCGGGTCGACGATCGCGGGCGGCGGGTGCCCGGCCCCGGCCATCGTGCACTTCCGGGTGACCGGGTCGTAGACCGCGTACAGACACGTGGCACCCACCGCCGTGGGGGCCTCCTCCGGGGCCTCGGCGTCGTCCTCCGCCAGCCGCTGGACCGTGTCATCGAGACGGGTCAGCAGTTCGTCGGGGGGCAGTTCCATATCGGCGAGTGTGTGGACCGCGGTGCGGAGCCTGCCCATCGTCGCGGCGGCGTTGAGGCCGTGCCCGACCACGTCACCGACGACGAGGGCCACCCGGGCGCCGGACAGCGGGATCACATCGAACCAGTCGCCCCCGACACCGAGGTCGATGTCGGCGGGTAGGTAGCGCGATGCCGCCTCGACTGCCGTGCCACCCCTCAGACTGTGCGGGAGCAGGTTTCGCTGGAGGGCGAGGGCTGTGGTCTGCTCACGTGCGTACTGACGGGCGTTGTCCAACGACTGCGCGGCGCGGCCGACGAGTTCCTCGGCCAGGAGCAGATCGACCTCCTGGAAGGGCGCCGGGTCCTCGGTGCGGACGAACAACACCACACCCAGCAGGGTGCGCCGCGCGCGGATGGGGACGATCATCAGCGAGCGGGTGCCAGTGTTGCGGACCTTCCGGGCCAGTGCCGGATCCTGGTCGATCCAGGTGCCCGGTACGGTGTCCACGATCGGCTCCAGGTGAGACCTCCCGGTGCCGACGATGTCGGTGAGGGGCGAGGCGGGTGGTACGCGGATCGGCTCACCGCGCAACCACGGACATTCTGACTCGCCCTGGCGGATCGAGGACATACCGGCACGTCGGAGGGAGGGAAGACGCTCTCCGGTCATTCCGAAGCGGACCGGCGGCCCCTCGCCCAGCGCAACAGACTGCTCCAGGTCCACGGCGACGATGTCGGCGAACAGGGGCACGGCGAGGTCCGCCAGGTCCTGTCCGGTCTGCATCACGTCCAGGCTCCTACCGAGACGGGTGCCGGCCTGGCTGAGGACGGCGAGGCGATCCCGGGCGCTCCGGCTCTCGGTGACATCGACGCTGATGGTGCACAGGCCCATCGCTTGCCCGTCGGCGCCCTGCAGGCGAAAGCACGAGGCTCGCATCGTGTGCCCCCGACTCGGACCCGTCGCCAGCCAGGCTCGGTACTCGTGGACCTTGGGGGTGCCGCTGGCCAGTACCTGCCGCATCACCGCTTCGAACGCTTCGGTCTTGGCATCGGACCGCGCATCGGTGAGCCGGCGCCCGAAGCGCCGCTCCGGGGGAATGCCGTCGAGGCTCTCCATCGCGTCGTTCGTCCAGGTGCACCGCAGCCGCAGGTCACGAACGACGATGCCGACCGGTGCGCGAGCGAGAAGCACCCTTTGCTCCTCGCCGTCCGCCACTGTCCCGGGCCCCGCGGCGGCGCTCATGGACAGGAGCCACCGGCGCGATCCGTCCTGCCCTCGCAGCGCCGAGACGCGCGCGACGGTGTCGAGTATCCGCCGACTTCGGTGGCGCAGCGCCTTCGTGCCGGCCCAGTCGTTCCGGCCACGGTCCTGCTCGACGAATGCGGAGATCGTCGGAGTTTTCTCGAGGAATGGCAGTACAGCCTCGGCGGAACGGCCGACCATGTCCCCGGCGGAGTATCCGACGACACGCTGCGCGGCCTGGGTCCAGGCGATCACCGTCCCCTCGTCGTCGAGCATCGCGATCGGCGACTCGGATATCACGTGCGTGTTCGGCTGGTCACTGATTGTGATGTCGGCGGCGCTGGTCATGACGACCTGGTCTCCTCATTCGATGGAGAGATGGCGGAATGGGCTCGGGGTCGAGGCGCGGGACGATGTCGTATGTCCCGATTTGCACCCTCTCGTCCATGGACCAGATAACGCCTGGATCTGTGACAGGCCAGGTGTCGCGGACGAGCGCAGAGCTCACTTCGGTGACCGCGCGCCAGCCCCCGATCGCCACCGTGCGGGTCTGCTCGAACTGCGACGGCTTTCAAGACCAGTCGGTTTCGCGGAGTTGAACGGGCTCTGACCTGCCGCTTCGCTGCACCGAGCCGTACCGTTCGCTCCTTGCTGGCCAGAGGATGGCCACAGAGCTCCGTGATCCAATGAACGATTGGTGGCGGATGTCATGTGACAACGAACCCTGAACACGTAGCCTCGATGCAACGACTGGAAGCGGCTGCTCGAAGACGCGAAGGTGCGGGACGGCCGGCTGCACGATGCGCGGCACACGGCCGCCACCGTTCTCATGCTGCTCGGTGTCCCAGCCCGCGTCATCGACCAGATCATGGGTTGGGAGCCGGGCACCTCCGCAAGCATGCGGGCTCGGTACCTCCACGTGCCGGACGCCATGCTCAAGGACGTGGCCCGGAAGATCGCCGAAGCCATCTGGGGACCCCCGGAACCACCCGCTGTGGACAAAAACCAGGACAACGAGGTCTGAGGACAACGCCGAAGGGCCCCACCTTGCAGTGGGGCCCTTCGACATCGTGCCCGGTGAGGCACTGGCGGAGGATACGAGATTCGAACTCGTGAGGGGTTGCCCCCAACACGCTTTCCAAGCGTGCGCCCTAGGCCTCTAGGCGAATCCTCCGCCGCAAACAATACAAGACGTTGAGGAGTGCTCGCGAACTCGTTCCCCACTGCTGACATCGGGTACTCTCTGGGAAGCCCCTCACGCGGCGCTATCTGACTGAACTCCCCCAGGGCCGGAAGGCAGCAAGGGTAGGTTGGCTCTGGCGGGTGCGTGGGGGGCCCTTGCGTTCCCGGGGCTTGGACCGCCGGGGCCGGGTTGTCAGTGGGCGCCTATAACCTCGTATGCGTGTCGTCTCTCGCGCTGTACCGCCGCTATCGCCCGGAGTCGTTCGCCGAGGTCATCGGGCAGGAGCATGTCACCGACCCGTTGCAGCAGGCGCTGCGGAACAACCGGGTCAATCACGCGTACCTGTTCAGCGGTCCGCGCGGTTGCGGCAAGACGACCAGCGCGCGGATCCTCGCGCGGTGTCTGAACTGTGAGCAGGGTCCTACGCCCACCCCCTGCGGCGAGTGCCAGTCCTGCCAGGACCTCGCCCGCAACGGCCCCGGGTCCATCGACGTCATCGAGATCGACGCCGCGTCGCACGGTGGTGTGGACGACGCCCGTGAGCTGCGGGAAAAGGCCTTCTTCGGACCGGCGAGCAGCCGCTACAAGATCTACATCATCGACGAGGCCCACATGGTCACGTCGGCCGGCTTCAACGCGCTGCTGAAGGTCGTCGAGGAGCCGCCGGAGCATCTGAAGTTCATCTTCGCCACCACCGAGCCCGAGAAGGTCATCGGGACCATCCGCTCGCGGACCCACCACTACCCCTTCCGCCTGGTCCCGCCGGGCACCCTGCGGGACTACCTCGGCGATGTGTGCGGCCGGGAGAACATCCCCGTCGAGGACGGCGTGCTGCCGCTCGTCGTGCGCGCGGGAGCGGGGTCCGTGCGTGACTCCATGTCCGTCATGGACCAGCTGCTCGCCGGAGCGAAGGAGGAGGGTGTGACGTATGCCATGGCCACCTCCCTGCTCGGGTACACGGACGGCTCGCTTCTCGACTCCGTCGTGGAGGCGTTCGCCACAGGCGACGGTGCCGCCGCCTTCGAGGTCGTGGACCGCATCATCGAGGGGGGCAACGATCCCCGGCGATTCGTCGCCGACCTGCTGGAGCGGCTGCGGGACCTCGTCATCCTCGCCGCCGTGCCGGACGCCACCGAGAAGGGGCTCATCGACGCCCCGGCCGATGTCCTGGAGCGCATGCAGGCCCAGGCCGGCATCTTCGGCGCCGCCGAACTGAGCCGCGCCGCCGACCTCGTCAACGACGGGCTGACCGAGATGCGGGGGGCCAACTCGCCCCGGCTGCAGCTCGAGCTGATCTGCGCGCGCGTGATGCTGCCCGCGGCGTACGGGGACGAGCGTTCCGTGATGGCCCGCCTCGACCGGCTGGAGCGGGGCGTCAACTTCTCCGCGGGCGGCGGCGCCGGCATGCCCGCGATGGGGTACGTGCCCGGCCCCGACGCCCACGCGGGAGCGGCCGCCGCGCCGGTTCCGCCGGGTGGCGGTCCCGCCGCGGCCCGGGCTGCCGTACGGGCGTCGGGAGGGCCGGGGCAGGCACCCGCGGCCGGTCCCGGTGCTCCGTCGAGCGGTACGGGTGGCATGGGCGGTACGGCCGCCCCGGACCCGGCGGGGCAGGGCGCGCCCACGGGGCAGACCCCGCCCGCACCCGCAGCCCCGAGCGAGGCGCCGCAGAGCGGCCCCCGACCCCAGCCCTCCCAGGCTCCGCCCACCCCTGAGCAGACACCCGCACCATCCACACCTACGCCCGCCCCGGCGGCCCCCGCCGCCGCCCCCGGCGCCTGGCCCACCGCGGCCCCCGCAGGCGGCGGCCGACGCCCCGGCGGCTGGCCCACGGCAACCCCCGCGGGCGGCGGCACGCAGCCCGCGGCCCCGGCGGGCGGCACCCCGGCCCCCTCGCCGCAGCAGCCCCCGGCGCCCACACCCGCACCCGCCCCCACCGCAGGCACGGGCCCCGCCCACACACCCCCGAGCAGCGGCGTCGACCCCCGCATGCTCTGGCCGAACATCCTGGAGGCGGTCAAGAACCGCCGCCGCTTCACCTGGATCCTGCTCAGCCAGAACGCCCAGGTGGCCGGCTTCGACGGCACCACCCTCCAACTCGGCTTCGTCAACGCGGGCGCGCGTGACAACTTCGCGAGCAGCGGCAGCGAGGACGTCCTGCGCCAGGCGCTGGCCGAGCAGTTCAACGTCCAGTGGAAGATCGAGGCCATCGTCGACCCGTCGGGGGGAGGCTCGGCTCCCCCGTCACCGGGCGGCTCCCCGGGCTTCGGCGGAGGAGGCGGCGGCTACGGCTCTGGCGGCGGCAACAGCGGCTACGGCGGTGGCGGCACGTCCGCCCAGCGCCCGGCCCCTCCCCAGCCCGCGCCCACGGCGCCCACCGCACCCCCGAAGGCCTCCGCGTCGACCGCCGCCCCGACCCCGGCGCCCGACCCCTCATACGCCCCGGAACCGCGTCCGCCGGTGAACATCGAGGACGACATCCCCGAGGACGACGACCCCGACCTCAACGAGTCGGCGCTCTCCGGCCGTGAACTGATCGTGCGGGAGCTGGGGGCGACCGTGGTGGAGGAGTTCACGAACGAGTAGCGGGGCACGGCGCCTTGGAGGAACGTACAGGTCACGAACCCCCGGCCCCTCGGCGCCCCGCACAAAAACCCCGTTAGGCTGACCCCCGTGAAGGTCCTCGTCATCGGAAGCGGCGCCCGCGAACACGCCCTGTGCCGCTCCCTGTCCCTCGACCCCGATGTCACCGCGCTGCACTGCGCCCCCGGCAACGCCGGCATCGCCGAGGTCGCCGAGCTGCACCGGGTCGACGCCCTGGACGGCACGGCCGTGTCCGCGCTGGCGGAACGGCTCGGTGCCGACCTCGTGGTCGTCGGGCCGGAGGCCCCGCTCGTCGCCGGGGTCGCCGACGCCGTCCGCGCGGCGGGCATCCCCGTCTTCGGTCCCTCCGGGGAGGCCGCGGAGATCGAGGGCTCCAAGGCGTTCGCCAAGGACGTGATGGCGGCGGCCGGCGTCCCGACCGCCCGTTCCTACGTCTGCACGACACCCGCCGAGGTCGACGAGGCGCTCGATGCCTTCGGCGCCCCCTACGTCGTCAAGGACGACGGCCTCGCCGCCGGCAAGGGCGTCGTCGTGACCGCCGACATCGAGGCGGCCAGGGCGCACGCGAACTCGTGTGAGCGCGTCGTCATCGAGGAGTACCTCGACGGTCCCGAGGTCTCCCTCTTCGCCATCACCGACGGCGAGACGGTGCTCCCGCTCCAGCCCGCCCAGGACTTCAAGCGGGCGCTCGACGGGGACGAGGGCCCGAACACCGGCGGCATGGGCGCGTACTCCCCGCTCCCGTGGGCCGACCCGAAGCTGGTCGACGAGGTCATGGAGACGGTCCTCCAGCCGACGGTCGACGAGATGCGCCGCCGCGGCACCCCGTTCTCCGGACTGCTCTACGCCGGTCTCGCGATCACCTCCCGCGGCGTACGGGTCATCGAGTTCAACGCCCGCTTCGGCGACCCCGAGACCCAGGTCGTCCTGGCCCGCCTGAAGACCCCGCTGGCCGGTGTCCTGCTGGGCGCCGCCAAGGGGGAACTCGCCAACCTGGAGCCCCTGCGCTGGAGCGACGACGCCGCGGTCACCGTGGTCGTCGCCTCGCACAACTACCCCGGCACCCCGCGCACCGGCGACCCGATCACCGGCCTCGACGAGGTGGCCGCCGAGGACGCTCCGCACGCGTACGTCCTGCACGCCGGTACCAAGCAGGACGGCGACTCGGTTCTCAGCGCCGGCGGCCGCGTCCTGTCCGTGACGGCCACCGGCAAGGACCTCACCGAGGCACGCGAGCGCGCGTACCGGGCCGTGGCCCGCATTCGGCTCGACGGCTCCCAGCACCGTACGGACATCGCGGCGAAGGCGGCGACGGGCGAATAGCCACCCCGAGCGCCCGACCCGATAAACCCCGAAGGCCCCGAATCCGTCTCACGATTCGGGGCCCGATCCATGCCGGGACCGGGGCCCGCCACCGTCCGGGACCAGGCCCCGCAAACTGCCGTGACCAGGGGCCTGATCATCGCTGTCCGTCATCCACCTTTCCCCAAAGCCATTCCATCGAGTGACCGATGCCCCATCCGGCTGACGTGGGCCGAAGCCCCAACTAGGGTGCGGCGCAAGCGTTCCGGCACTTGGCCCACCGGCATTGCGATGTCAGTGGTGGGTGCCACAGTGGGGGAGTGAGCAAAGCCAGGACAGTTCGGACAGCCAGGGCACCACGGAGGGGGTGAGGTCCGGCCGTGACCGGTATGGGTGTGGAGATGGGTGCGCAGGCCGCGCGTGCCCGGGCCCTCGCGGTGCTGCGCATCCGCAGCCGCGCGCTGGCCGTCGCCCTGCTGCCCGCGGCGGTCGCCGTGGTGCTGCTCGCCGGCGTCTCCACGGGCCACTTCGTCGGCCCGGGCTGGCATGCCGCCCGCTGGGTGGTCACCCCCGTCGCCGTCCTCGTTCTGCTCGCCGCCGCCGCGATCGCGCTGGTGGTCGCGCGCGCCCGCCCCGCCGTCAGTCCCACGGTCCCGATCGGCGAGGAGCAGGCCCCGGATCTGTACCGGCTGGTGCGCGACCTCGCCGACCGCCTCGACGTTCCCGCCCCGTCCGCGATAGCGCTCACACCGGACTGCGACAGCTGGCTGGAGGACCGCACCCACCCGTCCCACGGCCCGCCGCCCCCGGCGGAGGACCGCGACGAGGACGGTCTCAACGGCCTGCGCGGCGGAAGCTCGCGCGGCGTCCACCGCCGTACGCCTGCCGCGCCTGTCCTCGTCATCGGCTCCCCGTTCCTGTGGTGGATGAGGGTCGGCGAGCTGCGCGCGGTCCTCGCCCCGGTCGTCGCCGGTACGGGACCCTCGGCGCACCCGGACATAGCCCAGGCCCGGCGCTTCGTCCGGGGCCTGGACGCCGCCGTGGCCGTCGCCTCGACGCGCGGCCGTTGCCCGGGATCGCGGGCGGTGTGCGCGGGCATCGGCTGGGTCGCTCGGGTGCTGCTGCGCAGTTGCCGGGACCATGCGGCCGAGATGGAGCGGGGCGTGGCCGCCGCGGCCGCCGAGCGTGCACAGGCTGTGGATTACGGACTGCGGATCGTCGCGCAGGAACAGGTCGGACTGGCGTACGCGGGCTGGGACCGGCTGCTCACGCGGGTCGCGCTGCCCGCCTGGCGGATGGGCCGCTGGCCGTCCCGGCTGGACGCGGGCGTCGTCGCCGCGCTCACCGAACTCTCCCGCCGGGACCGTCTGGCCGAGGGTTTCGCCTCCCGGCTGGGCGAGCGCCCCGCCTGCGACCTGCTCGAAGAGCCCGGCACGGTCGACGAGGCCGCCTCACTCCTCGCCGCCCGCCTCTTCCACGGCGGCCCCGCCGAGCCCGGGCCCGACTGGTCCCCGGTGGGCTGGCAGGAGTACCCGGAGGAGGTCGTCGACCGCAAATGGCGCACCGACGCGGCCCGCCTCCACCGCGTCCTCGACGCCCTCGGCGTCCGCCGCACCACCGAGGGCCCGGAAACCGACGGCCCAACCCTGTCCCGAGTCCTGGACCACCTGACGACCCCGGGCCCCACCGCCACGTACCCCCACGACGCAGGCCACCCCGAGCCACCCGGCGTCCAAAACCGCACGACCCGCACGGAAGCCGGCTTCCGCCGACCCACGGACACGCCCGCCGGCACCGCCCCGACCTCCGACGCGTCTGCCGACCGTGATCGGAGGCCCGAGGCGGACGCCGCCACCATCGGTCGGTTTGCCGACGCGGACGACAGCCCCGACCGGGCTTCCGCTGCGTCTGCCGACCGCGCTGGGTACGCCGAGGCGGACGCCGGCTTCGGGCAGGTTGCCGACGCCCACGTCATCCCCACCCGGCCCCCCCACCCCCACCACAACCCCCAAACCCCCCAAACCCCCCTACGCCTCCATGGCCGACGACCACCCGACCGACGACCAGGAAACCGAGCGCAGCTCCGCTCTCGCCGCCGGCATCACCGCCGAGTTGGCCCGCGAGGAGGCCGCGACGCCGCCGGAGCGGACGGCGGCCCCGGACCCCGGTACGACTCTTCTGGACATCGGCGCGCTCCCCCTCTTCCCGCTGCAACCGCCCCGCACCTCACGCGAGTTGCTCACGGATCATGTGACGGCGATGGTGTGCTGCGCCGCGATGGACACCGCCGGTGCGGTGCCGGGGCTGGATTGGCTCGACGGCCCCACGCTCCTCATCAACGGCGAACGGGCCGCCGACCTGACCCCCGGAGTCCTCAGCCTCATCGAGGACGGCGACCCGGCTCCCCTGCGGGCCTGGCTGGTGGAGTCGGGGATACGCCCGGAGAAGCCGGTTCGCCTGGTCTGACGGCGGCCGTGCCCGCCGTACGCGGTCGGAACCCCCGGTTCCACTTTCGGCCAATTCGCAACGAATAGTGACAGGATGCGTGCGGAATGTGATGTGCTGGGACCGATAGCGCACATGGCAAGGGCTTACGACATACGACAGCCACAAAAAGCCCATGTCGCACGGCAGAAACCGCAAGTCATCGCAAGCAACCGCAAGCAACACAGGGCACTTGCAGCAGACGCGCACCACACCAAACGACGCTCGATGCACAACCACGGGGGAACGAGGGAGGGGTAGGGCATGGGGTCGGAGCAGATCCGCCGCTGGGAGTCGGGCGCACTCGCGCACGCCGTGACGGACCCCTTCGGTCAGGGCCCGGTCCCCTGGCTGCGCGGCAACGTGACGTATTTCGACGACACCGGCCAGGTCGTCCCCTGGTACGTCGACGGCCAGGCCCACCCACCGACGTCGGACACCCCGAGGGTCCCCGCACCCCGCAGCGCCGGCCCCCGCTCGGCCGACGACGTCCGCCGCCAGATCAAGGGCTTCATCTCCACCGGCGCGGTCGCCCCGGGCGAGGCCGTCGACTTCCACATCACCGTGGACCCGCCGCAGGAATTCGCCGTCGACATCTACCGCATCGGCCACTACGGCGGTGACGGCGCCGCGAAGATCACCACCAGCCCCCGCCTCTCCGGCATCGTCCAGCCGCCCCCGCTCACCGCCGACCGCACGGTCTCCTGCCACCACTGGTGGCTGTCCTGGCGCCTGCAGATCCCGTCGTACTGGAGCATCGGCGCGTATGTGGCCGTCCTGACCACCGCCGACGGCTACCGCTCCCACATCCCGTTCACGGTCCGCGACAACCACCCCGCGGACCTGCTCCTGCTCCTCCCCGACGTGACCTGGCAGGCGTACAACCTCTACCCCGAGGACGGCCGTATCGGCGCCAGCCTCTACCACGCGTGGGACGAGGACGGCCGGCTGCTCGGTGAGGCCGACGCCGCCACGACCGTCTCCTTCGACCGCCCGTACGCGGGCGCGGGTCTGCCCCTGCACGTCGGCCACGCCTACGACTTCATCCGCTGGGCCGAGCGCTACGGCTACGACATCGCCTACGCCGACGCCCGCGACCTGCACGCAGGACACGTCGACCCCACCCGTTACCGCGGCCTGGTCTTCCCCGGCCACGACGAGTACTGGTCGACGAACATGCGCCGCACCGTGGAGCTCGCCCGCGAGAACGGCACATCCCTCGTCTTCCTCTCCGCCAACTCCATGTACTGGCAGGTGGAGTTGGGCCCGTCGCCGTCCGGCGTCCCGGACCGCCTCCTCACCTGCCGCAAGCGCAAGGGCCCCGGCCGCTCGGTCCTCTGGCGCGAGATCGACCGCCCCGAACAGGAGGTGATCGGCATCCAGTACGCGGGCCAGGTCCCGGAGCCGCACCCCCTGATCGTCCGCAACGCCGACCACTGGCTGTGGGAGGCGACCGGTGCCCACGAGGGCGACGAGATCAAGGACATGGTCGCGGGCGAAGCCGACCGCTACTTCCCGCGCGCCCCGCTCCCCGAGCACGAGGAGCGCATCCTGCTCGCCCACTCCCCGTACACCGACCGCGAAGGCGCCCTGCGCCACCAGGAGACGTCCCTCTACCGCGCCACCTCCGGCGCCCTGGTCTTCGCGTCCGGAACGTTCGCGTGGTCCCCGGCACTGGACCGCCCGGGCCACGTCGACGCCCGAGTCCAGCGCGCCACCGCCAACCTCCTGGACCGCATCTGCAAGCGTGACTGAGCTCACCCAGCCCACCCCAGCCGCCACTCAGCACACCCCAGTCGCTCACCCAGCACACCCCCAGTCCAAGGTCAGCGACCCATACGGGACAATCGACCCGTTGGACAGAACCACGGGGAGGAACCGTGTCCGGATTCGTAGAAAAGCCCGAGCCGATTCAGGTTCCGGGCCTGGTGCACCTGCACACCGGCAAGGTGCGCGAGCTGTACCAGAACGAGGCCGGTGACCTCGTGATGGTCGCCAGCGACCGCATGTCCGCCTATGACTGGGTGCTGCCGACCGAGATCCCCGACAAGGGCCGCATCCTCACGCAGCTCTCCCTGTGGTGGTTCGACCAGCTGGCCGACCTGGTCCCCAACCACGTGCTGGGCACCGACGTGCCCGCGGGCGCCCCTGCCGACTGGGAGGGCCGCACGCTCGTCTGCAAGTCGCTCCAGATGGTCCCGGTGGAGGCCGTGGCCCGCGGCTACCTCACCGGCTCCGGCCTGGTGGAGTACAACGAGTCCCGCACGGTCTGCGGCCTCGCCCTCCCCGAGGGCCTCGTCGACGGCAGCGAACTCCCCGCCCCGATCTTCACCCCGGCGACCAAGGCCGCGGTCGGCGAGCACGACGAGAACGTCTCCTACGAGGAGGTCGCTCGCCAGGTCGGCCCCGACACCGCCGCCCAGCTGCGCCAGGCGACCCTCGCCGTCTACTCCCGCGGCCGGGACATCGCCCGCGACCGCGGCATCATCCTCGCGGACACCAAGTTCGAGTTCGGGTTCGACGGGGAGACGTTGATCATCGCCGACGAGGTCCTCACCCCGGACTCGTCCCGCTTCTGGCCGGCCGACCAGTGGGAGCCGGGCCGTGCGCAGCCGTCGTACGACAAGCAGTTCGTACGCGACTGGCTGACCTCGCCGGCCTCCGGCTGGGACCGCAAGAGCGAGCAGCCCCCGCCGCCGCTGCCGCAGGAGGTCGTGGACGCGACCCGCGCGAAGTACGTGGAGGCGTACGAGCGCTTGACGGGCATGAGCTGGGCGTAACGCGAAAGGCCCCCGGAGAACCGGGGGCCTTTCGAAACTGAGCGAACGACGAGGTTCGAACTCGCGACCTCAACCTTGGCAAGGTTGCGCTCTACCAACTGAGCTACGTTCGCATGCGCCGTGGCGCGAGAACCACTATACCCAACCCCGCTCCCGCGCGAGACGCACCGCCGCGTGCCGGTTTTCCGCCCCGAGCTTGGAGACGGCGGAGGACAGATAGTTCCGCACGGTCCCCTGCGACAGCGCGGCCCGCTCCGCGATCTCCGCGACGGGCGCGCCGTCGGCGGCGAGTTCCAGCACCTCGGCCTCCCGGGCGGTCAGCGGCGAGTCCCCGGCGGCGATGGCGTCGGCGGCCAACTCCGGGTCGACGTAGCGGTTTCCGGAGTACACGGTACGGATGATCTCCGCGAGCCGCTGGGCGCTGACGGTCTTCGGGACGAACCCGCGCACACCTGCCGCAAGGGCCCGTTTCAGATGCCCGGGGCGGCCGTGGCTGGTCACGATCAGCACCTGGCACCTGGGCAGTTCGGCTCGCAGCGATGTGGCGACCTTCACACCGTCCGCGCCGGGCATCTGGAGATCGAGGACGGCCACGTCCGGCTCGTGCGCCCGTGCCATCGCCAGCGCCTCCGGCCCGGTCGCCGCCTCGGCGACGATCACCAGGTCGTCCTCCAGGGAGAGCAGGGTGGCGAGCGCCCCCCGGATCAGATGCTCGTCGTCGGCGAGGAGCAGTCGTACGGGCCCTGCCGGGAGGCCGGACGTACGGTCGCTCCGCAGCTCGGTCATACGGCGACCTCCCGCACACCCGCCCCCGCCAGCGGCACCTCGGCCACCAGCCGGAACACCGCCTCGCCCACGTGACCGGCGTCCAGCGTCCCGTCCACCGCGGCCAGCCGCTCCCGCAGCCCGGCGAGCCCGGAGCCCCCACCCCCGTCGGAGGCTCCGGCAGCCCCGTCGTTCTCCACCGTCAACACCACGTGTCGCTCGCTCACCGTTACCCCCACCGAGCACTGCCCGGCATTCCCGTGCCGCAGCACGTTGGTGGTCGCCTCGCGGACCACCCAGGCCAGCGCCGACTGCACCTCGACGGGCAGCCCCGCCGTCCTGCCGGTCACCCGGCACTCGATCCCGGCTGCCTTCAACACCCCCTGCGCACCGGCCAGCTCGACCTCCAGGTCGACCTCCCGATAACCGCGTACGACGTCCCGCACCTCGCGCTGCGACTCGCCCGCGATCCGCTGCACCTCGATCATCTGCTCCACGGCCTCGGGCCGCCCGCGCCGCGCGAGCTGCACGGCGAGTTCGCTCTTCAGGGCGATCACCGACAGATTCCGCCCCATGACGTCGTGCAGATCCCGCCCGAACCGCAGCCGCTCCTCGGCGACGGCGAGCCGGGCCCGGGTCTCGCGGGCCTCGTCGAGTTCGTAGACGGCGTTGAGGAGCCAGACGGAGAAACCGGAGGTGAGGGCCAGGATTCCGCAGGCGATGAAGACCGCGACCGTCGCGCCCAGCGCCGCCGGGACCGGGGAGCCGAGCGGGAGGGCCACGAGTCCGGTGGCAACCGCGGTTCCCGCGACGACCGCGAACACGCGCCGCCTGCTGCCGACGCCGAGCGTGATGGTGCCGACCGTGAAGGCCAGCGTGCCGCCGAGGACCGTGCCCACCGCGGTGTCGACATCCTCGCCGTCCGGGCCGTACCGCACGATGAGGGTGGTGGCGACGACGACCGCCAGGGCGACGGCGACGAGCCCCGCCATCGACCGCAGCGGCTGCTCACGGCGGCCGCACGTCCAGTCGAGGGCCCGTGAGGCGGTGAAGGCACAGGCCACGGCGTGCACGCACACCATCAGAAGCAGCCAGCGCGCGATCCCGGGCTCGGACATCGTCGAGCCGACGGCGGGCAGACCGAGCGTGGCGACCTCGATCACCGCGAAGAAGTGGAACGACCACCGTGTGTACGTCTCCACCTTCGCCGGTGTGCTCTTGCCCCGCCACCACGTTCCCGGCCCGCGCATGCGCCGTCCCCCCTGCCTCAGTGCCGTGGCTCCCATCGGAACCACCGTCGCACAGCCAACACGCCCAGGACCGTCCAGGCCAGCCCGGTCAGCACGGGACCGATCGCCTCGTACGCCGACAGGTCGCCGGTCCAGCCACCCCGCAGCAGAGTGATCACCGGAGTCAGCGGCAGGAACTCGCACACCGACGCCACCCGGTCCGGCAGCACCTCGAGGGGCACGAACATCCCGGAGAAGATCATGGAGAGGAACACCACGGGCAGCGTCGTGACCTGCGCACTCTCGACGCTGCGGGTGAAGGACGCCGTCACGGCGCCCAGCGACGCGCACAGCACGACCCCCAACAGCAGGCCCAGTACGGCGAGATGGGGAGCAGACGGCGCGCCCACGTCGAGCAGGACGGCGCAGCCGACCGCCAGCACCAGGCTCTGCGCGACGCCCGTGACCACGGCCGGCAGCGCGGCACCGGCCAGGATCTCCGTGTCCTTGAGCTCGCCGGTGCGCAGCCGTTTGAGGACGAGTTCCTCGCGCCGGGCGGTGTAGACGGAGACGAGCGTGGCGTACACCGCGTAGAGCAGTGAGAAGCCGATCGAGGCGGGCAGGACGACCGTGCCGAGGGACAGGCCGGCCTCCGCCAGATCCATCCCCTTCGCCGCCTCCCGCACGCTGAAGGGCAGCAGCAGCGGCACGAACAGCGCCGCGAACAGCGTGCCCCTGCTGCGTCCGAGCAGCGTCACCTCCGCGCGGGCCAACGCCGTCATGCGTCCCAACGGGGTGGTCATCGCCGTGCTCATGCCGCGTACTCCTTCTTCTCGGCGGCGCAGGCCGCCTCCCGCGCGATCCCCAGGAACGCCTCCTCCAGCGACGCCGGCCGTACGTCCAGCCGCCGCAGCTCCACCCCTGCCGCGTCCGCCCACACCAGGAGCCGGGTCGCGGTGCGCTGCAGCTCGTGGGTGCGCAGCCGTACGACGCGGCCGTCGATCTCGTGCTCGCGCACGCCCATGTCGTCGAGGGGTGGCAGGTCTCCCACGAAGTAGCCCTGAGGCAGCTCGAAGGAGATCCGCGAGGGCTGGGCCGCCGTCACCTCGGCCGGTGTCCCGGCGGCGGCGATGCGTCCCTCGTGCAGGATCGCGATGCGGTCCGCGAGGTTCTCGGCCTCTTCGAGGTAGTGCGTGGTCAGCAGCACGGTCGTGCCGGCGTCGCGCAGCTCCCGCACCAACTCCCAGGTGTCCCGGCGCCCTTCGGCGTCGAGCCCGGTCGTCGGCTCGTCCAGGAACAGCACCTCGGGCCTGCCGAGCAGGGCGAGTGCCAGGTCCAGCCGCCGCCGTTCACCGCCGGACAGCTGCTTCACCCGCACCCCGGCCCGCCGCCCGAGCCCGACCATGCCCAGGGCCTCGGCCTCGGGCATGGCCCCGCTCACGCACCCGGCCCACATCCGGGCGGTCTCGGCGACGGTCAGCTCGGACGGAAAGCCGCCCTCCTGCAACATCACCCCGGTCCGCGGTCGTACGACGTCCCGCTCGGCGTGGGGATCGTGCCCGAGCACCCGCACCCGCCCCGCGGCGGGCCGGGCGAGCCCTTCGAGCAGCTCGACGGTGGACGTCTTGCCCGCGCCATTGGTGCCGAGCAGTGCGAAGACCTCGCCGCGGTCCACGGAGAACGTGATGCCGCGCACCGCCTCGAACCCGCCCCCGTACACACGACGCAGGTCAGTGACCTCAATCACGTGTTCGTGTTCGTTGATGTTCATGACACCAGCGTCCCGGCGATCCGAGGCCGGAAGCAGTGCGCGCTGTCATCACTCCGCATGACAAATGTCAGGGGGATGCGCGCCGGATAACGAAAAGACCCCGGTCCATCAGGACCGGGGTCTCATTCCCGAGCGGACGACGAGGCTCGAACTCGCGACCTCAACCTTGGCAAGGTTGCGCTCTACCAACTGAGCTACGTCCGCATTGCCCCCGACCGGCTCTCACCGATCGGTGCGAGCACCAGCCTACCTGATCCACTTCCGTGGTTCGGACGGCGGTGCAGAGCGGGTGACAGGAATTGCACACTGCGCCTTCCCCCTGGAAGGGGGATGTTCTACTACTGAACTACACCCGCATGCTCGGCGAGCTGGGCTTTTCTGCCCCGCCCGGCGGCGTGTCCCAGACATTAGCTGATCAGCAGGGGGGTAGCGCAAGTCGGTTGTCGCACCGGCTCAAGTCGGCCGTCCTCAGGGTGCGCTGACGGACCCTGAGGACAGGTCCTCGGAGCACCTCACTGGGCCGAGGCGAACGCCTCGTAGACCTTCTTGGGGATGCGGCCGCGGGCCGGCACCTCCATCTTGTTGGCCTGGGCCCAGGCCCGGACGGCCGCCGGGTCGGGGGCGACCTCGGTCTGCTTGTACGCCTTGCCTGACTTCGACCGCTTGCGGCCGGCGTCCACGTAGGGCGCGAGCGCCTTACGCAGTTTCTTGGCATTGGCTTCATTCAGGTCGATCTCGTACGACTTGCCGTCGAGTCCGAAGGCGATCGTTTCCGCCGCTTCCGAGCCGTCGATGTCGTCAAAGAGAGTGACCACGACCTTCTGCGCCACGAATATCGGTCCCTTCGTCCGGCATGTCATACACCTCAGCTGGGATGACGTGCCGAGTGTCGGCTATTTGCCAATTCATTTGTACAGTGCCCGGCAATGCAATGTGAAGCCCGACTAAATCTGTCCGCGTGTCCGAGCGCAATACCTATCTGCGGCTGATCGGGGATCTTTCCCGTAACTTTTCGTGAACGCCCCCCTCCGGTACCTCATCGTGATGGCTGTCACGTAGCTTCCTACAACTCTACTCGCGTAGAAATTTTGTGCGGGTAGTCTGAAGGAACCTGCTCAGCACCACACACCGGGAGTGCCAGTGGCACGCGTCGTAGTCGACGTCATGCTCAAGCCGGAGATCCTCGACCCCCAGGGCCAGGCGGTGCAGCGCGCACTGCCGCGGCTGGGATTCGAAGGCATCTCGGACGTACGTCAGGGAAAGCGATTCGAACTGGAAGTTGACGGGCCGGTCGATGAGGCCGCGCTCGCGCGCATCCACGATCTTGCGGAATCCTTCCTCGCCAACACCGTGATCGAGGACTTCACCGTCAAGGTGGAGGAAGTCGCGGAGGCAGCGAAGTGACCGCTCGTATTGGCGTCGTCACTTTCCCGGGGAGTCTCGATGACCGGGACACTCAGCGCGCGATCCGCCTCGCAGGCGCAGAACCGGTCGCACTCTGGCACAAGGACAAGGACCTCAAGCAGGTCGACGCCGTGGTGCTGCCCGGCGGTTTCTCCTACGGCGACTATCTGCGCGCCGGAGCCATCTCCCGGTTCTCGCCGGTGATGGAGACCGTCATCGAGCAGGCGAAGACCGGACTGCCGGTCCTAGGTATCTGCAACGGCTTCCAGGTCCTCACCGAGGCGCACCTGCTGCCCGGCGGCATGCTCGGCAACGACCATCTGCACTTCATCTGCCGCGACCAGAAGCTGCGGGTGGAGAACGCGGAAACTGCCTGGACCAGTGATTACGAGAGCGGGCAGGAGATCCACATCCCGCTCAAGAACATGGACGGCCGGTACGTCGCCGACCAGTACACGCTGGACAAGCTGGAGGCCGAGGGCCGGGTCGCGTTCCGCTACCTGGACTTCAACCCGAACGGCTCGCTCAACGACATCGCCGGCATCACCAATGAGGCCGGGAACGTCGTAGGCCTCATGCCGCACCCGGAGCACGCCGTCGAGCCCCTGATCGGGTCGGGCCGCACCGACGGTCTCCCCTTCTTCACCTCGATCCTCAAGAAGCTGGTCAACGCATGAGCCGGACGCCTCTGGACACGGTCGAGCACGCGGCCGCGACCCCCGACGTCGAGCTGCCCTGGGCCGAACTCGGCCTGAAGAAGGACGAGTACGAGAGGGTCGTGGAGATCCTCGGCCGTCGGCCCACCGGTGCCGAGCTCGCCATGTACTCGGTCATGTGGTCCGAGCACTGCTCGTACAAGTCCTCCAAGGTCCACCTCCGCCAGTTCGGCGAGAAGGCCCCCGAGTCCGACGCGATGCTCGTCGGCATCGGCGAGAACGCCGGTGTCGTGGACGTCGGCCAGGGTTACGCCGTGACCTTCAAGGTCGAGTCGCACAACCACCCGTCGTACGTCGAGCCCTACCAGGGCGCCGCGACCGGTGTCGGCGGCATCGTCCGCGACATCATCGCGATGGGCGCGCGCCCGGTGGCGGTCGTCGACCCGCTGCGCTTCGGTGCCGCCGATCACCCCGACACCAAGCGGGTGCTCCCGGGTGTCGTCGCGGGCATCGGCGGCTACGGCAACTGCCTGGGCCTGCCCAACATCGGCGGCGAGGTCGTCTTCGACTCCTGCTACCAGGGAAACCCGCTGGTCAACGCCGGTGCCATCGGTGTGATGCGGCACGAGGACATTCACCTGGCGAAGGCGTCCGGCGCGGGCAACAAGGTCATCCTGTACGGGGCTCGCACGGGCGGCGACGGCATCGGCGGCGCGTCGATCCTCGCGTCCGAGACCTTCGACGACGCCAAGCCGTCGAAGCGCCCTGCCGTCCAGGTCGGCGACCCCTTCCAGGAGAAGCTGCTCATCGAGTGCACCCTGGAGGCCTTCGCCGAGAAGCTGGTCGTCGGCATCCAGGACCTCGGCGCGGCGGGCCTGTCCTGCGCCACCTCCGAGCTGGCCTCGAACGGCTCCGGCGGTATGCGCGTCACCCTGGACGACGTACCCCTGCGCGACTCCACGCTCTCGCCCGAGGAAATCCTCATGAGCGAGTCGCAGGAGCGCATGTGCGCGGTCGTCGAGCCGGAGAAGGTCGACCGGTTCCTGGAGATCTGCGAGAAGTGGGACGTCATCGCCACCGTCATCGGTGAGGTGACCGACGGCGACCGCCTGGAGATCTACTGGCACGGCGGCAAGATCGTCGACGTCGACCCGCGCACCGTGGCGCACGAGGGCCCGGTCTACGAGCGCCCGTACGCCCGCCCGTCCTGGCAGGACGAGCTGCAGGCCGACGACGCGAACAAGCTGCCCAGGCCCACGACTTCGGCCGAGCTGAAGGACCAGGTCATCAAGCTGGTCGGCTCCCCGAACCAGGCCTCCAAGAAGTGGATCACCTCGCAGTACGACCACTTCGTGCAGGGCAACACCGTCCTTGCCCAGCCCGAGGACTCCGGCATGATCCGCATCGACGAGGAGACCGGCCTCGGCGTCGCCATCGCCACGGACGGCAACGGCCGGTACGCGAAGCTGGACCCGTACCACGGTGCCCAGCTGGCGCTGGCGGAGGCGTACCGCAACGTCGCCACGACCGGCGCCAAGCCGCTCGCGGTCTCCGACTGCCTGAACTTCGGCTCGCCGGAGGACCCGGCGGTGATGTGGCAGTTCGCGGAGGCCGTGCGCGGACTGGCGGACGCCTGCCAGCAGTTGGGCACTCCGGTGACCGGCGGCAACGTCTCGCTCTACAACCAGACCGGCGAGGTCGCCATCCACCCCACGCCGGTCGTGGCGGTCCTCGGCGTGATCGACGATGTCGCGCGGCGCACGCCGGTCGCCTTCCAGGAGGACGGGCAGCTGCTCTACCTCCTCGGCGACACCCGTGAGGAGTTCGGCGGTTCGGCCTGGTCGCAGGTCGTGCACGACCACCTCGGTGGTCTGCCGCCCCAGGTCGACCTGGAGCGCGAGCGGCTGCTCGCCGAGATCCTGATCTCCGCCTCCCGGGACGGCATGATCGACTCCGCGCACGACCTGTCCGACGGCGGTCTGATCCAGGCGGTCGTGGAGTCGGCGATGCTCGGCGGCAAGGGCGCGCGTCTGGTCGTACCGGACGGGCTCGACGCCTTCACCTTCCTCTTCTCCGAGTCGGCGGGACGTGCGGTCGTCGCCGTGCCGCGCTCCGAGGAGCTCCGCTTCAACGACATGTGCGGTGCGCGGGGCCTGCCGGTCACCCGCATCGGCGTCGTGGACGGCGACTCGGTGGAGCTGCAGGGCGAGTTCGCGCTCTCCCTGGAGGAGCTGCGCGAGACGCACGAGGCGACGATTCCGGCGCTGCTGAAGTAGACGAGGGGCCTACGGCTCCGAAGCCCCCGTCCGGTCACCGGGCGGGGGCTTCGTCGTACCGCCTCCGCCTCCCGGGCACCCGCATCGAAGGCTTGCACGTAATTACGTAGTTCCGTAATATTGCACCGTGGAACTGGAACAACGCGTCGCCGACCTCGAGCGACGGCTGGCAGCGCTGGAAAGCGCGCAGCAGACCGCCCCCCGTATCGGCGAGGGCGACTTCTGGGCGCTGCAGGGCTTCAAGGAGCAGCTGGCCGAGCTGGGCGCGGCCGACGGCGGGGTGCTGTTCACCGGTGCGGTACGGCTGCCGACCGGGGAGCACTACGAGTGGCAGCACGGCGCGCTGACCGAGGGGCTGCTGGACGCCGAGTGGACCGAGGCCGCCGAGTCCTTCGCGGCCCTCGGTCACCCGGTCCGGCTCCGGCTGCTCCGCGAGGTCATCGCCGGCCGCCGCACCGCGGCCGAACTGGCCGAACTGGACGAGGTCGGCACGACCGGCCAGATCTACCACCACCTGCGCCAGCTCACAGGCGCGGGCTGGCTGCACACGACCGGCCGGGGCCGATACGAGGTGCCGCCGGGGCGGGTCGTACCACTGCTGGTGGCGCTGTCGGCGGCCCGTCCGTAACGAGGACCGAAGCGAGGACCCGACCAAGGGCCGAAACAGGGGCCGACCCAGAGGGGGTAACGATGTCCGCACGCAAGCTCGCCATGGTGGCCTTCCGCGGCCTCCAGTTGGCCTTCATCGGCCTGGTGATCGCCCACATCTGCTTCGGCTGGGGCTACCCGTTCTGGTGGGACTTCCTGCCGCTGGTCCTCGCTTACGTCCTCGTCACCGTCGCCAACCGCTGGGGCGGCGCCCCGGACAGCGCGCGCCGGGCCCCGGAACCTCTAGAGGTCGCCCCACCGGTCACCGGCCGCTGGTCCGCGCTGAACAGCCCGGCCGACCGCACCCCGAGCCACGGCGTCCACGCCCACGGGCAGACGTACGCCATCGACATCCTGGCCGAGCCGGAACCCGGTGCCCGCCCCGGCTTCCACTGGCTGTGGCCGATCGCCCGGCGCCCCCAGGACTTCCCGGCCTTCGAGGCACCGATCCTCGCGGTCGCCGACGCCACGGTCGTGCGGGCCGTCGACGGGCAGCGCGATCACCTGAGCCGCAACTCGCTCGCGGGCCTGCTGTACCTGATGCTGATCGAGGGCTCGCTGCGCGAGATGGCGGGCCTTCGCCGCATCCTCGGCAACCACCTGATCCTGGACCTCGGCGACGGCACGTATGCGGCCTACGCCCACCTGCGGCGCGGCTCGCTCGCCGCTCGGGAGGGCGACCGGGTGCACGCCGGGCAGGTCATCGCCCGCTGCGGGAACTCGGGCAACTCCTCGGAGCCGCACCTCCACTTCCAGCTGATGGACGGCCCGGACCCGGACAGTGCCCGTGGTGTGCCCTTCCGCTGGCGCGGCGTCGGGGTGCCGCGCAACCAGGAGGTGTTCGAGGCGGTCCGCCCGGTTGTCGGTGCCGACGGCTAATCTCGCGACCATGCCCCCGGCCAAGAAGCGCGCCCGCACCTACGACCCCGCCAAGATCCGCACCGCGGTCCTCACCCAGTTCGGGCACGTGGGCGAGGCCGTACGCACCCTCACCCCCGGGCAACTCGCCCTGCCCACCCGCCTGGAGGGCTGGACCGTACGGGACCTGGCGGCGCACGTGACCATGGCCGTGCGAGACGTGAGCCGCAGCCTCGACCGGGACGAGCCCGCGAAAGCCGACCTCACCCTCCTGGACTGGCCCTTCGCCACCGCGGCCCGCGCCGGCGACATCAACGACGGCACCCGCGATCTCGCCGCCGCCAACGCCGACCTGGCCGCCCTCTACGCCCGCACCGAGGAACACCTCAGGCAGAGGCTGGCGGACGCCCCCGGCGACCGGCTCCTCGCAGCCCGCACCGGTGCGATACCCCTCGCCGACTACCTGGTCACCCGCACCGTCGAACTCGTCGTCCACTCCGACGACCTGAACGCCGCCGTCCCCGGCCTCGACATCCCGTACGACCGTCAGGCCCTCGCCGCCTGCACCCGCCTCCTCGCCGACGCGCTCTCCGTGAAGGCGCCCGGCGGGTCGACCGAGGTGCGGATCCCGCCGTACGCCGTGGTGCAGTGCGTGGAGGGGCCGAGGCACACCCGCGGCACGCCGCCGAACGTCGTCGAGACCGATCCGCTGACCTGGTTCCGGCTGGCGACCGGGCGGGTGGCCTGGGATTCGGCCGTCGCGGAGGCCAAGGTGCGTGCGAGCGGGGAGCGGGCGGATCTGGGCGGGTTGCTGCCGCTCATGGGGTGAGGCGGGAGCGGCGACAGGCCGGTCGCGGCAGACGGAAGGCGGGACTCGGCCGGCATGCCCCCGTCCGGCCTCACAAGCGGAACCAGTCTCGCGCCCCTCCCGTCCCACCGGCATGAACACACTCGGCACACTCGGTACGGACAAGAAGCGACTGGCCGCCGTCGCCGCGCTGACCCTCCTCCCGCTCGCCGTGGCCTGCGGCAGCGAGGACGCCGGCAGTGACACGGTCGGCTCCGGGGCGTCGGCCTCCGTCACCGGCGCGCACTGGTCCGTCGACGAGGTCACCGTCGACGGAAAGAAGAGCGCCGCCCCGAGCAACGCCTATGTGCGCATCGCCGACGGCGGCGCGGTCAAGGGCAACCTGGGCTGCAACAACTTCGGCGCCGACGCCGCCTTCACCGACAGCAAGGTCACCTTCGACAAGATGCAGGCGACCGAGATGGCCTGCGAGGGCGTCCCCCCGAACTTCGAGGTGAGCCTCGCGCGCACCCTCTCCGACGGCAACCTCACCGCCGAGGTCGACGGCGACAAGCTCACCCTCACCACGGCGGACGGTGACCGCGTCGCCCTCACCAAGGAGAAGGCGGCCCCGCTGGAGGGCACGAAGTGGGCCATCACCAGCCCCGACACCGACGGCAAGGCCCATCTCACGTTCGACGAGAAGACCGGCCTGGTCAACGGCAGCCTCGGCTGCAACAAGGTGAGGGCCGAGGCGACGGTCCGCGACGGCAGTATCACGCTCGGCACGGCGTCCACCACGCGAATGATGTGCGACACCTCACTCATGAATACGGAGAAGACCCTCCTGGGCCTCTTCGACGGCACGGTGAAGTACCGAGTGGATCACCGCACCCTCGTGCTGACCAGCGAAAACGGCGAGCGCGTCAACGCGTCCGCCGCTGAGTGATCCTTTACTGGCGCGTATCCCCAATTCGGACCAGTGGTCGATCTCGCCTACACTCGGAGCCGTGCCACGTGGTGACGGTCGACTCAATCACGATCTGCTTCCCGGCGAGAAAGGCCCCCAGGACGCTTGCGGCGTCTTCGGTGTCTGGGCCCCGGGTGAAGAGGTCGCAAAGCTCACGTACTTCGGGCTCTACGCCCTCCAGCATCGGGGCCAGGAATCCGCGGGAATCGCGGTCAGCAACGGCTCCCAGATCCTCGTCTTCAAGGACATGGGCCTGGTCTCCCAGGTCTTCGACGAGACCTCTCTCGGATCGCTCCAGGGTCACATCGCAGTGGGCCACGCCCGCTACTCGACCACCGGTGCCTCCGTGTGGGAGAACGCCCAGCCGACATTCCGCGCCACCGCGCACGGCTCCATCGCGCTCGGCCACAACGGCAACCTGGTCAACACGGCCCAGCTCGCCGAGATGGTCGCCGACCTGCCCAAGCAGGAGGGTGGCCGCACCCCGCGCGTCGCGGCCACCAACGACACCGACCTGCTCACCGCGCTGCTCGCGGCCCAGGTCGACGAGGACGGCAAGCCGCTGACCATCGAGGAGGCCGCCCACACGGTCCTTCCGCAGGTCAAGGGCGCCTTCAGCCTCGTCTTCATGGACGAGAACACCCTGTACGCGGCCCGCGACCCGCAGGGCATCCGCCCGCTGGTCCTCGGCCGCCTGGAGCGCGGCTGGGTCGTCGCCTCCGAGTCCGCCGCCCTCGACATCTGCGGCGCCAGCTACGTCCGTGAGGTCGAGCCGGGCGAGTTCATCGCCATCGACGAGAACGGCCTGCGCACCTCGCGATTCGCGGAAGCAAAGCCCAAGGGCTGTGTCTTCGAGTACGTGTACCTGGCCCGGCCGGACACCGACATCGCCGGCCGGAACGTGTACCTCTCCCGAGTGGAGATGGGCCGCAAGCTCGCGAAGGAAGCCCCGGTCGACGCCGACCTGGTCATAGCGACCCCGGAATCCGGCACCCCGGCCGCCATCGGCTACGCGGAGGCGAGCGGCATCCCGTTCGGTGCGGGTCTCGTGAAGAACGCGTACGTCGGACGTACGTTCATCCAGCCCTCGCAGACCATCCGCCAGCTCGGCATCCGTCTGAAGCTGAACCCGCTGAAGGAAGTCATCAAGGGCAAGCGCCTGGTGGTCGTCGACGACTCCATCGTGCGCGGCAACACCCAGCGGGCCCTGGTCCGCATGCTCCGCGAGGCGGGAGCGGCCGAGGTCCACATCCGGATCTCCTCTCCCCCCGTGAAGTGGCCCTGCTTCTTCGGCATCGACTTCGCCACCCGCGCCGAGCTCATCGCCAACGGCATGACGATCGACGAGATCGGCACCTCGCTCGGCGCCGACTCCCTCTCGTACATCTCCATCGACGGCATGATCGAGGCGACCACCATCGCCAAGCCGAACCTCTGCCGCGCCTGCTTCGACGGCGAGTACCCGATGGACCTCCCGGACCCCGAGCTGCTCGGCAAGCAGCTGCTGGAGACGGAGCTGGCCGCCGGCCCGGCCGCCACGGCCGCGTCCGACGCGATCCGCCGCCCGTAAGCGGCCCGTAACACCTGCCGTACGACACGAAGGTTCTCACTAGCCATGTCTGAGACAACTGGTGCCAGCTACGCAGCCGCGGGCGTCGACATCGAAGCGGGCGACCGCGCGGTCGAGCTGATGAAGGAGTGGGTGAAGAAGACGCAGCGCCCCGAGGTCCTCGGCGGCCTCGGCGGTTTCGCCGGCCTCTTCGACGCCTCCGCCCTCAAGCGCTACGAGCGCCCGCTGCTGGCCTCCGCCACCGACGGTGTCGGCACGAAGGTCGACATCGCCCGCCAGATGGGCGTCTACGACACGATCGGCCACGATCTGGTCGCGATGGTCATGGACGACATCGTGGTGTGCGGTGCCGAGCCGCTGTTCATGACCGACTACATCTGCGTCGGCAAGGTCCACCCCGAGCGGGTCGCCGCCATCGTCAAGGGCATCGCCGAGGGCTGTGTGCTCGCCGGCTGCGCCCTGGTCGGCGGCGAGACGGCCGAGCACCCGGGGCTGCTGGGCGAGAACGACTTCGACGTGGCCGGCGCCGGTACGGGCGTCGTGGAGGCCGACCGGCTGCTGGGCGCGGATCGCATCCGTACGGGTGACGCGGTGATCGCCATGGCGGCCTCCGGCCTTCACTCGAACGGGTACTCACTGGTCCGGCACGTCCTGCTGAACCAGGGCGGCCTCGCCCTGGACGCGCAGATCGACGAGCTCGGCCGCACCCTCGGCGAGGAGCTGCTGGAGCCCACGAAGATCTACTCGCTGGACTGCCTGGCCCTCACCCGCACCACGGACGTGCACGCGTACAGCCACATCACCGGCGGCGGCCTCGCGGCCAACCTGGCCCGGGTGATCCCGGACAACCTGCACGCGATCGTCGACCGCTCCACCTGGACCCCGGCCCCGATCTTCGACCTCGTCGGCAAGACCGGTCAGGTCGAGCGTCTCGAGCTGGAGAAGACGCTGAACATGGGCGTCGGCATGATCGCGATCGTGCCGGAGGAGTCCACGGACGCGGCACTCGCCACGCTCGCCGACCGTGGGGTCGACGCGTGGGTCGCCGGTGAGATCACGGACCGGGGCGACCACGAGACGGGCGCCGCCCTGGTGGGTGACTACAACGGCTGACGCCTGCAAAGGCAGCGCAAAACCCGGTCCGGCGGGCAACCGCTCAGGACCGGGTCAGGCACTGCTGGATAGTCAAGCGCCGCGGCGTTGTTGCGACGTGGGACCGGACTCGTCGTCCTCGTCGTCCTCATCGTCGTTGTAATAGTCCGCGTACTGGGCGTACGGGTCGTCTTCTTCGTCGTCGTCCTCGAACGGCTCGCCGTTCGGCGGCTGGCTCGAAGTCGAAGCGCCCAGCTCGTTGGCCAGACGCGACAGGTCAGTCCCGCCGCTGTTGTACTTCAGCTGGCGGGCGACCTTCGTCTGCTTGGCCTTGGCCCGGCCGCGCCCCATGGCTCGACCCCCTCGGTGACGGGGCTCGACGGCCCCAGAGTCTTGACACGCGTTCATGATCTGGAACGGGCTCTCCTCGGAGAGACCGGTCCGTAGGGCTTCCACGGTACCTGAGCCCGCGCCCATACGGTACGTCGCCCGCACCACGTGCCCGGTCCCACAACCCTCGGGGTGCCCCGTCCCCGCTGGTCAACCGCGATTTTAACCACTTATTGGCGGTCGACCCGCCGGTAGAAGTGAGAGTTCTCTCCAACTGCCCACCGGCGGGTACCGCTCAAACCCTTGTTAGGGCTTCCGGATGATCAATTGCCCCCGGATCAGAGCGCCCGGCGTGCCTCCGCCATCCGCTGCTCGGCGATCCGGTCGGCCGCGGCGGCCGGCGGAATCCCGTCCGTCTTCGCACGTGCGAATATGGCCAGCGTGGTGTCGTAGATCTTCGAGGCCTTCGCCTTGCACCGCTCGAAGTCGAAGCCGTGCAGCTCGTCGGCGACCTGGATGACACCGCCGGCGTTCACCACGTAGTCGGGCGCGTAGAGGATCCCGCGATCGGCGAGGTCCTTCTCGACGCCCGGGTGGGCGAGCTGGTTGTTGGCCGCGCCGCACACGATGCGGGCGGTCAGCACCGGCACCGTGTCGTCGTTCAGGGCCCCGCCGAGCGCGCAGGGGGCGTAGATGTCGAGGTCCTCGACGCGGATCAGGGTCGCGGTGTCGGCGACGGCCGTCACCGACTCCGGGTGCGCCGCGACGATCCGGCCGACGGCCTCCTCGCGCACGTCCGTGATCACGACCTCGGCGCCCTCGGCCACCAGGTGCTCGACCAGGATGTGGCCGACCTTGCCGACGCCCGCGATGCCGACCTTGCGGCCGCGCAGCGACGGGTCGCCCCACTGGTGCTGGGCCGAGGCGCGCATGCCCTGGTAGACGCCGAAGGCGGTGAGTACGGAGGAGTCGCCCGCGCCGCCGTTCTGCGGGGAGCGCCCGGTCGTCCAGCGGCACTCGCGGGCCACGACGTCCATGTCGGCGACGTACGTACCGACGTCGCACGCGGTGACGTAGCGGCCGCCCAGGGAGGCCACGAACCGGCCGTACGCCAGCAGCAGCTCCTCGGACTTGATCTTCTCCGGGTCGCCGATGATCACGGCCTTGCCGCCGCCGTGGTCGAGACCGGCCATGGCGTTCTTGTACGACATCCCGCGCGCGAGGTTCAGCGCGTCGGCGACGGCCTCTTCCTCGGTCGCGTACGGGTAGAAGCGCGTACCGCCGAGGGCGGGGCCCAGGGCGGTGGAGTGGATGGCGATGACGGCCTTGAGGCCGCTGGCGCGGTCCTGGCAGAGCACGACTTGCTCATGACCCCCCTGGTCCGAGTGGAACAGGGTGTGCAGGACGCCGTGTGTTACGTCGGTCACTGTGGTGACTCCTGAGTACGGTGCGGCGGTTGGAGCTGGCTCCCGTACGGGTGGCGGGAGAGCTGTTGAGCATGAGATTAAACCCGTCGGCGCCCGTCCAACCCGCAGTGCTCAGGATCACCTACTCCCGGAGTACACCCGTGCGACGATTTGCATAGTTTTCCCGCACGTTTGTGAGCGGGTTTCGCAGGTTTCCCTGGCAGACGGCGGGGGAGGGAGCAGGCGTGCCCAAGGTGTCCTCGGTGATCGTCCCGTACGCGACCTATCTGCGGGTGTACGAACCACTGGCCGCCTTCCCGGAACCGGAGCGCGACCACTGGGCCCGCTACGCCCGCCGCGCCGACCGCCCCTCGTACCAGGACGAACTGCGCCGCTCCCTGGCCGACTTGCTGCCCACGCCGCCCATCCCCGTGCCGGTGCACGAGAGCGGCGACGCCTTCGTGCTCGAGGTCGAGGGCGTGCTGTGCGTGTGCCCGTGGCGCACCCGGCTGCGCGGCTGGCAGGCCCTCGAAGAGCTCGGCGACGAGCTGCCGGGGCCCGTCCTGGACGCGGTGCTGCCGGAGGTCGTACGGCGCCAGGCGGCCCAGGACTACGAGCGCTGGCTCGCCCGCAACCCGGACGCCCGGCCGTGGATCCGCACCTCGACCTGGCAGGTGCCGCTGCACTGGTTCGTGCTGGTGTCGGACGGGGAGCGGCGCTTCGAGAAGGGCTCGGGCGACATTCCCCCGATGCTGCGCTACCGGACGCCGATGGTGCAGGCGCGGCGGCGGGTGGCGCGGGCCCTGCGGACCCTGAAGGACGCCATCGACGAAGGGCCCCTCATCGACGGCCTGGTGGACGTCGGCCGCTGGCTGGAGGAGTTCCATCCGCGCTCACTGGTCGAGCTGGACTACGGCGGCCTGGTGCACACCCTGCCGGCCGGCGAGCTGGAGGACGATCACTCGGCGGCGGACGTGGCCGACGGCATCGACGCGCTGCGGCGCGGCGACGGGGCGGCCGCGGGGACGGCCTACGGGCGGCTCGTGGAGCGCTGGCGGTCGGTACGGGACCGGCGTTCCGCCAACTGAGCGGCCCGGGCGAGACGTCATGACTCGTGTGACGTAACGAACTGTGTGATGTAACGAACTGGCGTTTGACGAAACGCCCGTTTTGGGGTTTCGTGCTCGCTCTGGGGTTCCTGATGTCTCGTCAACATGGGACGTAGGACCCGATCCGGGCGTACTGCGCGAAGGATGCGTCAATGCGCGTAAGCGTGACGGACCGCACTTACGCGGCTCTTGCGCCCCTAACCCCTCCTCGTGCCAAAATAGGACAAGGAGTCCGGGGAGGACTCTCGCTCGACATTGCACGCTTTGGGGGGTCTTGGGACTCCTGCACGCCACTGTGACTGATCGTCACAGTGGCGTGACTGTCCGCTATGGCATGGTCCATCGGCTTCCGTCGCTGATGAACACCTGGGAGGGCAATTCCATCGGTTTGGCCGACGCGGCTGGACAGATGGTGTAGTTGTAGTGCCGAGGACAAGCCGTTCGTCCTATAACCGACTCGACTCGCGTCCGCCATTTCGGGCAACGCGGGTCAAGGTGCAGAATTTAGAGGAATGAACCGAGAAGGTTCGGTTCTCCCGAGGAGGCCGCTCATGACCGCTCGCACCCCTGATGCCGAGCCGCTGCTGACCCCGGCTGAGGTCGCCACCATGTTCCGCGTCGACCCCAAGACGGTCACGCGGTGGGCGAAGGCCGGGAAGCTCACTTCCATCCGTACGCTCGGCGGACACCGCCGCTACCGCGAGGCTGAGGTCCGCGCACTGCTCGCGGGCATCCCGCAGCAGCGCAGCGAGGCCTGAACAACTCCATAACCGGGCAAAACGGCAGTTCCCCCAACTGTCGTGGCGCCCGACCCCTAGCTCCAAGCGACGCGGGTTCTGCCCCAACAGAGCCCACGCCCAAGCCAATCAGAGCACTTCAGGCACGCAACAAGGGTGCGTCGTGGATCGCGCTGGACTCCGCCGAGTCCAGCGCGATCTTTTTTGTGCGCAGGATGTGCGCCGGAAGGTGGTCCTGTGGGCGGCCTTGTCGGAGTCTGCGGAGGGGCGTCGGATCTCCTGTGGACTCGCCCTGAGGGTCACTCAGCGTGTACCGGGCGATCGCCGGAAGCTGGTGCAATTGCACATATTAAATTGACCAGTTGTAGGCGAGGTGTAAGTACCAGGCTTGCGGAAACTCATGCGGTGACACCCGTCACATGACGCGGCGCTTGTTGCCTCCGGCCAGTGTGCGCTATTGGGGCGCACGGCTTCCAGCGCCCCACGGCGGGACGGCAGTTGACGTTGCCCACGGTCACGCCGAGGACGCGGCCTCCCCCTCGGCGACCTCCTCGGGGCCCGGGGCCGGCTGCGCGGTGCGAGGGGCGGGGTGCGGGGCGGAAGCCATCGCCAGGCGCAACAGGTGATGGCAGATCGGGCAGTGGCGAGTGAGATGTCGTGGATAGCAGGAGGCGGCCGACAGGTGCGCACGGAGCAACGCCCGCGTCTCGTGCCTAGTCGATGCCGCCATACGCCACCTCCAGGGGGCCACGCCGGGAAGAGCCCTGATTTCTGGGTACCGAGCGAATGTGACTCCGTCAAGATGGCGGGGGGCTCCCCGGCCGCCGCCGCGCGGTGACAAACCGGTGCCGGACACGAACAAGGCCCGCTTCCCTTCTCGGGATGCGGGCCTTGTCTTCTTCACTGCGGTCCTGACGGGATTTGAACCCGCGGCCTCCACCTTGACAGGGTGGCGAGCACTCCAAACTGCTCCACAGGACCAGGTTTCGCGGCGCTATTCGTGCGTTGCGCTGCGAGAAGAGACTGTACAGGAGGGCGAGCCCACTGGTCGAACTCACCCTGCGTGCACGGACGGTTACGGCGCCAGCGTGTCGATCGCCTTCACGATCCGCTTGTCCGAGATCGGGTACGCCGTGCCGAGCGCGTGCGCGAAGTAGCTGACGCGGAGCTCCTCCAGCATCCAGCGGACGTCCAGCACCTGCGAAGGCACCGGACGGCCCTGCGGCATCTGCTCCAGCAGCCAGGCGTACTCGTCCTGCATCTCGTGGACCTTCTCCATACGCGTCGTGTCGCGCTGGACGTTCGTCGGCATCTGCTGGAGGCGTCGGTCCACCGCGATCAGGTACCGCATGAGGTCGGGCAGGCGGCGCAGACCCGCCAGCGTCACGAAGCCGGGCTTCACGAGGGCATCCAGCTGCTTGCGGACGTCCGCGAGGTTTGCCAGCAGGGCAGGGCTTCGTACGGCCTTCAGGCGGCGCTCAGCGGCCTGCCAGGCGGCCAGCACCTGCTGTACCTGGCCCACCGCACGGACCGTCGTGTCGACGATCTCCGCACGCACCTTGTCGTATAGCTTCCGGTACGACTCCTCGTCCCACGCCGGCCCCCCGAAGTCACCGATCAGCTTGTCCGCCGCCGCCATCGCGCAGTCGTCGAAGAGGGCCTGGATCGAACCGTGGGGGTTGGCGGACAGGGCGAGCTTCTGGGCGTTCGTCAGCTTCTCGGACGCGAACTTCGACGGATTGACCGGAATGTTGCGCAGGATCAGGCGGCGGGTGCCCTTCCACATCGCCTCCGCCTGCTCCGCCTCCGTGTCGAAGAGCCGGACCGAGACCGTGTCGCCGTCGTCCACCAGCGCCGGGTACGCCTTGACCGGCTGGCCGGCGCGGCGGGTCTCGAAGACGCGGGTCAGCGAGCCGATGGTCCAGTCGGTCAGGCCCTTGCGTTCCAGGGACTCACCGCCCTGGCGGGAGGCGGTGGCCGCCGCGGCCTGCGAGAGCGCCTGCCTCGCCTTCGGCTTCAGACGAAGCCTCAGGGTCTCCAGGTCCTTGTCCTCCGCCAGCTTGCGGCGCCGCTCGTCGATGATCCGGAACGTGATGCGCAGATGGTCGGGGACCTTCGACCAGTCGAAGTCGTCGGCGGTGAAGGGGACTCCGACCATGCGCTTCAGCTCGCGCGCCATGGTCATCGTCAGAGGTTCCTGCAGCGGGACCGCCGCGTCCAGGAACCGCCTCGCGAAGTTCGGCGCCGGTACGTAGTGGCGGCGGATCGGCTTGGGGAGGGAGCGGATCAGCTCCGTCACCAACTCCTCCCGCAGACCCGGGATCTGCCAGTCGAAGCCCTCGTCCGTGACCTGGTTGAGGACCTGGAGCGGGACGTGGACCGTCACACCGTCCGCATCCGCACCCGGCTCGAACTGGTACGTCACACGGAACTTCAGCTGCCCCTGCCGCCACGCGTCGGGATAGTCGGCCTTGGTGACCGCCTCGGCCGACTCCCGGATGAGCATCTCGCGCTCGAAGTCCAGGTACTCGGGTTCCTCGTGCCGCTTGCGCTTCCACCAGGAGTCGAAGTGGGCGCCGGACACCACGTGGTCGGGCACCCGCTGGTCGTAGAAGTCGAACAGGGTGTCGTCGTCCACGACGATGTCCCGGCGCCGCGCCCGGTGCTCCAACTCCTCCACCTCGCTGAGGAGTTTGCGGTTGTCGGCGAAGAACTTGTGGTGTGTGCGCCAGTCGCCCTCGACCAGGGCGTTACGGATGAACAGCTCCCGGCTGGCCTCCGGATCGATACGGCCGTAGTTGACCTTGCGCTGGGCGATGATCGGGACGCCGTACAGCGTGACCTTCTCGTACGCCATCACCGCGGCCTGGTCCTTCTCCCAGTGCGGCTCCGAGTACGTGCGCTTGAGCAGGTGCTCCGCCAGCGGCTCGACCCACTCGGGCTCGATCTTCGCGTTGACGCGGGCCCACAGGCGCGAGGTCTCCACGAGTTCGGCGGACATCACGAAGCGCGGGGGCTTCTTGAAGAGGGCCGAGCCCGGGAAGACCGCGAACTTGGCGCTGCGGGCACCCAGGTACTCGTTCTTCGCGCCGTCCTTCACGTCCTTCATGCCGATGTGCGAGAGCAGGCCGGCGAGGAGGGAGACATGCACGCGGTCGGCGGGGGCATCGTCCTCGTTGAGGTGGATGCCCATCTGCTTGGCGACCGTGCGCAGCTGTGTGTAGATGTCCTGCCATTCGCGAATGCGCAGGAAGTTCAGGTACTCCTGCTTGCACATCCGCCGGAACGACGACGAGCCGCGCTCACGCTGCTGCTCACGGACGTACCGCCACAGGTTCAGATACGCGAGGAAGTCGCTCGTCTCGTCCCGGAAACGGGCGTGCTGCTGGTCGGCCTGGGTCTGCTTGTCGGCCGGGCGCTCGCGCGGATCCTGGATGGACAGGGCCGCCGCTATGACCATGACCTCGCGGACACAGCCGTTCTTGTCGGCCTCCAGGACCATCCGGGCCAGCCGCGGGTCGACGGGCAGCTGAGCGAGCTTGCGGCCGGTGTCCGTGAGCCGCTTGCGTACGTCCTTCTGCGCCGGGTCCAGCGCACCGAGCTCCTGCAGGAGCTGCACGCCGTCGCGGATGTTGCGGTGGTCCGGCGGGTCGATGAACGGGAACTTCTCGATGTCGCCCAGGCCGGCCGCGGTCATCTGCAGGATGACGGACGCCAGATTCGTACGGAGGATCTCCGCGTCCGTGAACTCCGGGCGGGCTACGAAGTCGTCCTCGGAGTACAGCCGGATGCAGATACCGTCGCTCGTCCGGCCGCAGCGGCCCTTGCGCTGGTTGGCGCTGGCCTGGGAGATCGGCTCGATGGGCAGCCGCTGCACCTTCGTGCGATGGCTGTACCGGCTGATCCGGGCGAAGCCGGGGTCGATGACGTACTTGATGCCCGGCACGGTGAGCGAGGTCTCGGCGACGTTGGTCGCCAGAACGATCCTGCGGCCGGTGTGGGGCTGGAAGACGCGGTGCTGCTCGGCATGGGAGAGCCGGGCGTAGAGCGGCAGGACCTCGGTGAACCGGTACTGCTTCCTGGTGAGCGCGTCGGCCGTGTCCCGGATCTCGCGCTCCCCGGAGAGGAAGACGAGGATGTCGCCCTTCCCCTCGCCCATCAGCTCCTCGACGGCGTCCGTGATCGCGGTGATCTGGTCGCGGTCGGAGTCCTCGGAGTCCTCCTCCAGGAGCGGCCGGTAGCGCACCTCCACCGGATACGTCCGGCCGCTGACCTCGATGATCGGCGCGTCACCGAAGTGCCGGGAGAACCGCTCCGGATCGATGGTGGCCGAGGTGATGACGACCTTCAGATCGGGCCGCTTCGGCAGCAGCTGTGCCAGATACCCGAGCAGGAAGTCGATGTTCAGGGACCGCTCGTGGGCCTCGTCGATGATGATCGTGTCGTAGGCGCGCAACTCGCGGTCGGTCTGGATCTCGGCCAGCAGGATGCCGTCCGTCATGAGCTTGACGAACGTCGCTTCCGGATTCACCTGATCGGTGAACCGCACCTTCCAGCCGACGGCCTCACCGAGCGGCGTGTCGAGCTCCTCGGCCACACGCTCCGCGACGGTCCGGGCGGCGATACGACGGGGCTGCGTGTGCCCGATCATGCCGCGGACGCCGCGCCCCAGCTCCATGCAGATCTTGGGGATCTGCGTGGTCTTGCCGGACCCCGTCTCACCGGCGACGATCACGACCTGGTGATCGCGGATGGCGGCCGCGATGTCGTCCTTCTTCTGGCTGACCGGCAGCTGCTCGGGATACGTGACCGCAGGGACACGGGCGCGCCGGCCGGCGATCCGCTCCTCGCTCTTGGCGATCTCCGCCTCGATCTCGGCGAGCACGGCGGCCCGCGCCTCCGGCTTGCGGATCTTGCGCGCACCTTCGAGCCGCCGCCCGAGCCGCTGCGCATCACGCAGGGACAACTCGGTCAGACGGGGGGCGAGGGCGCCCAGGGCGGGGGCGGGGTGCGTAGACATACGCGGTCCAGGATCTCATCCCACCGAAATCCGTGGCGAACGCTTTTGCTGAGGCCCCACCCCCACCCCCCACCCCCGCCCACCCCCCGCCGCGCCCTGCTCAGGCCTGACCCACCCACTTGGCCCCCGGGGGACCCAATACCGAGAACGCTCGAACCATGGGCGATCGCCAGTTCGAACGATCATCAGAAAAGGTGATCGATAGGCGATTGCCAGACCGAACTTGCAGCAAGATCTAGATTCTCACCCGTGAAGCTCGTGATCCGAGTGAAACTACTGCCGACCCCCCAACAGGCATCGGCACTGCAGGCGACCATGCGCGCCTGCAACGAAGCTGCCAACCACGCGTCCCGACATGCCTTCACCACCGGTATCAAGCGCAACCGCGAACTGCGCGCACTGATCTACCTTCAGATCAAGCATCGCTGGAACCTCGGAGCTCAAGCCGCCCAGCACGTCATCAAGAAGACCTGCGACGCCTACGCATCTCTGGCGGGCAACCTCAAAGCCGGAAACCTCGGCCACCCCGGCTCCAAGCGACACACCCGTGCCACCGGCAAAGCGATCACCTTTCGCCCCGACGCCGCACAGCCCTACGACGACCGCATCCTCTCCTGGCGGCCGAAGCAGCGAACCGTGCCCATCTGGACCGTCCAAGGCCGCGTGAAAGACCTCCCCTACACGGGCCAGGAAGACCAACTTCAGCTCCTCGCCCAACGACGGCAGGGTGAATCCGACCTACTCCATCAGAACGGCCGGTGGTACGTGCTGGCCACGATTGACCTACCTGAGCCCCCACAGAACCCCGCCCCGCAAGGCTTCATCGGCGTCGACCTCGGCATCGAAAACATCGCCACCACCTCCACTGGCAGGCGCCACAGCGGCCGACACGCCAACCGGACCCGCGAAAACGACCGCCGCCTCCAGCGCGACCTCGCCAAGAAGAACACCCGCTCGGCCAAACGACGAGCCAAACGCCACGCCGGCAAGCAGGCGCGGCGCACCCGCGACATCAACCACAAGATCAGCAAACACATCGTGGCGGAGGCACAACGCACCGGCCGCGGAATCGCCCTCGAAGACCTGAGCGGCATCCGCGAACGGGCACGGCTGAAGAAGCCCCAACGCGTCACGATCAACTCCTGGGCCTTCGGCCAGCTCGGCTCCTTCATCGCCTACAAGGCGCGCAGGGCCGGGGTGCCGGCGGTGCACGTCACTCCGGCGTACACCAGCCAGGAATGCTCGCAATGCCATCACATCGACAAGCGCAACCGGCCTCATCAGGCCGTGTTCGCCTGCAGGTCCTGCGGCTTCGTTGAGCACGCGGACCTGAACGCGTCCCACGTCATCGGCCAACGCGGCTGGTGGGTGTGGGTCTGCGGGGCCGAGTCACAGGTCCCTGTCCTCAAGCTCGTGGCCTGAGGACTGGATGCGCCGGTCTCCGCCGAAGCCATCGGCGGGCCGAGCTGCAAGCCGGGGTGTTTGACCGGTAGTGGACGCGGACGCTCGTACAGCGACACCATAAGACAGACAAGAAGGCCCCGATCTGAAGATCGGGGCCTTGCCTGTGGCTGGGGCCGGGGTCGAACCGGCGACCTATCGCTTTTCAGGCGATCGCTCGTACCAACTGAGCTACCCAGCCGTGAGGGCTCTTGCGAAGCCTCACAGCGGTCCTGACGGGATTTGAACCCGCGGCCTCCACCTTGACAGGGTGGCGAGCACTCCAAACTGCTCCACAGGACCTTGCGATGCGTACGACAGTGTCGCACACCGTACTGCGTGCCCCCAACGGGATTCGAACCCGTGCTACCGCCTTGAAAGGGCGGCGTCCTAGGCCGCTAGACGATGAGGGCTATCGGCCCGCCTGGGCGCTTCTCAGCGCGTCGGGGACGTGAGAAGCATATGGGATGGCGGGAGGTATCGCCAAAACGGTTTACGGGGTGGGGGTGGGGGACGCCGTCTCGGATTCGGTGGCGCCCGGTTGGTTCTCCTCCACCAGGTGGCGCCTCACCTCCGCGGTCGTGAGGCCGAGGCCGCCGAGTTCGATCTCGTCCCAGGCCTGGAGGCGGCGGGTGTCGCGGTCGAAGTAGAGGATCGAGGTCTGGATGGGGTCGGGGTGCTTGCCCTCGATCGCGCGCAGGCCGCTGCCACCGGTGGAGCCCTCGATGCGCAGGCGGGTGCCGTAGGGAAGGAGTTCCATCTCCGGGTGGTGGATGTGGCCGGCCAGGGCGAGGGGGACCTCGCCGTCGGTCTCGCGGGCGGCCAGGGGTTCGTGGGCGACGGCGACGTCGACGGGGGTGCCTGCGGTCTTCTGGTCGCGGAGCGAGGTGGCCAGGCGTGCGCCCGCCAGTTCGTTGGCGGCGTCGCCGCCGGGGATCTGGGAGCGGTCGGGGGTGAACTGGGGGTCGCCGATGCCGGCGAAGCGCAGGCCGGCGATGGTCTTCGCCTTGCCGTCGTCGAGGACGTGGACGTTCTTGAGGTCCTCGAGGTAGCGCTGGGTGAGGCGGGAGTCGTGGTTGCCGCGGACCCAGACGTAGGGGGCGCCGAGGTCCTCGATGGGGTCGAGGAAGCCGTTCTCGGCGGCGGTGCCGTGGTCCATGGTGTCGCCGGAGTCGACGATGACGTTGACCTTGTACTGGTCGACGAGCGAGGCGATGATCTTCCAGCTCGCCGGGTTGAGGTGGATGTCGGAGACGTGCAGGACGCGGATGGTGGTGGGGTCCGGCGCGTAGGCGGGGAGCGTGGAGGTGGCGTCGTAGAGCTTGGTCACGTTCGTGACCAGGCGGGCCAACTCCTTTTGGTAGACGTCGAATTCGGTGACGATGCTGCGGGCGTTGCCGACCAGGGACGGGGCGGAGGACAGCAGGCCCGAGAACTTCGGTTCCAGGACCGACTCCGGGTTCCAGGTGGCGTAGGCCGTGCCTCCGGAGGCGGCCAGGAGGGTGAGGGCGAGGCCGCCGGCGGCGAGGGCGCGGCGGGGGCGGCGGTAGACGGCGAGGCCGAGGGCGGTGGCGCCGGTGACGACGGCGACGCAGCTGCGCAGGGCCAGGTCGACGGTGCCGTGGGTGACGTCCTGGGTGACTTCGTCCTGGAGGCCGGAGAGGCGTTCGGGGTGGTCCACGAGTGCTTGGGAGCGGACGGGGTCGAGCTGGTCGACGTTGACGTCGAGGCGGACCGGGGCGATGTGGCTGTCGAGTTGGAGGGCGCCGAGGGGGGAGACGTTGATCTTTGTGCCGCCGGTGAGGGAGGGGCGCAGGGTCATCGTCGTGTTCATGGGGCCGACGGGGGCGCGGACGTTGCCGACGATCAGCAGGCCGAGCCAGGTGCCGATGAGGACGACGGTGACCAGGCCGACGGCGCGTGACCAGGGGTGGGGCTGGGTGACGAGTTCCGGGGTGGGGCCTGGGCGGCGGGTGGCGTAGCGGCGGGCGAGGGCGCGCGGGGCCCTGGGGAGGTGTCCGACAGCTTTTCTGAACGCGGCGGGGACGCGGGCCATTGGTCCCGTATGCCCACGTGCCGTGGTGGATATGCGGGGCCGTTGGCGGCTCCTTCATGGCTGGTTCGTGCCTGACAATGGGCATGTGCTGGAGATGACGCGCGAGGAGTTCGAGGAACTGGTCGCCGAGGCGCTGGACCGGATTCCGCCGGAGTTGACGCGGCTGATGGACAACGTCGCGGTGTTCGTCGAGGACGAACCGCCGGCGGACGATCCCGAGCTGCTCGGGCTGTACGAGGGGACTCCGCTGACCGATCGCGGGGAGTGGTACGCCGGGGTGCTGCCGGATCGGATCACGATCTACCGGGGACCGACGCTGCGCATGTGTGAGTCGCGGGAGGAGGTCGTGGCCGAGACCGAGGTGACGGTGGTGCATGAGATCGCGCATCACTTCGGGATCGACGACGAGCGGTTGCATGCGCTCGGGTACGGGTGAGGCGGCTCCGGGGCCTTTCGGTGCCGGGGTTGTGTCGCAGTGGTGCGGGCGCGTGTCCTCTTGTGGGCGGCGGGAGTTGGGCAGGTTGACTTTCTCGCCCGCCCCTGGAGGTGGCTCCCGTGCGCCCCTTGTACGTACCTGTCCGTCTGGCTGCCACGGTGATGGCCGTCACCGCTGCCGCCGGCTGTATGAGTGTGGGTGACGACGGTGGTGGCGGGGGTGCCAAGCCGTCGCATTCGGCGGGGCAGCGGGGTGGTGAGGCGCCCGACGGCGGTTCTGCGGTGTCGGGGGGCGGGGCCGGGTTCGGGGCGCACGCGGATGACGGCAAGCGGGCGAAGGGGAAGGGCAAGGGCAAGGATGCGGACAAGGGCGCCGAGTCGGGCTCTCCGTCGGTCTCGCCGTCCGCGGATGTGAGCGCGTCCGCTCCTGTCGGGGGCAGGCCGCCGGTGAAGCCGGGGCAGAGCGAGAGGCCGGGGCCTACGCGTCCGGCTGATCCGACGCCCACCCGGACGGTGGATCCGGAGCCGACGCCGACGGAGCAGCCGACGTCCGATACGCCGACGCCCACTGCGGCCGAGCCGTCGTCGTCGGCGCATGAGGAGACGGGGCCGCAGTTGGCTCAGCGGGAGCCGGCGCCGGCTGCGGGGGCGCCTGCGTGAGGCAGGTCCGAGGGGGCTGGGCGCGTGAGGGTGCCGACGGCCGGGGGGAGTGACGTTGCCTACAGGGGTGTCGGCCGGTTTGCGTTGGGGGGCTGGGGGTGCGTATGGTGGTAGATCGTTTGATCCCATTTGCCCGGCGCCACTGCAGAGCGCGCCGTGTGGCGCGTACTCTCCCTTGCCGTGGCGGACCGCATAGAGGCGGTCGTGTGCGAATCACGGAGTTGACGGGCGCGTGCCGACGAGACTCCGGAAGGTTTCGCATACGCATGTCCATTTCCAGTACTGATCACGTCGTCGTGCCCGAGGACGCTGAGAACGCGGTCGTCGAGGAGGCCCCCGAGGCCCCCGAGGCCACCTTCGCGGACCTCGGTCTCCCCGAGGGCGTCGTGCGCAAGCTCGCGCAGAACGGCGTGACCACCCCCTTCCCGATCCAGGCCGCGACCATCCCGGACGCCCTGGCCGGCAAGGACATCCTGGGGCGCGGTCGTACCGGCTCCGGCAAGACGCTGTCGTTCGGTCTTCCGACGCTGGCCCGCCTCTCCGGCGGCCGCACCGAGAAGCACCGTCCGCGTGCCGTCATCCTCACCCCGACCCGTGAGCTCGCGATGCAGGTCGCGGACGCTCTCCAGCCCTACGGCGACCAGCTCGGCCTGAAGATGAAGGTCGTCTGCGGCGGTACGTCGATGGGGAACCAGATCTACGCCCTGGAGCGCGGCGTGGACGTGCTGGTGGCGACCCCCGGCCGACTGCGCGACATCATCAACCGCGGCGCCTGCTCGCTGCAGGACGTCGAGGTCGCCGTTCTCGACGAGGCCGACCAGATGTCCGACCTGGGCTTCCTGCCCGAGGTCACCGAGCTGCTCGACCAGGTCCCGCCCGGCGGTCAGCGCATGCTCTTCTCCGCGACCATGGAGAACGAGATCAAGACCCTCGTCGACCGGTACCTGAAGGACCCGGTCCTGCACGAGGTCGACGCCGCGCAGGGTGCCGTGACGACCATGTCGCACCACATCCTGATCGTGAAGCCCAAGGACAAGGCCCCGGTCACCGCCGCGATCGCCTCCCGCAAGGGCCGCACCATCATCTTCGTCCGCACCCAGCTGGGCGCCGACCGTGTCGCCGAGCAGCTGCGCGACGCCGGTGCGAAGGCGGACGCGCTGCACGGCGGTATGACGCAGGGTGCGCGCACCCGGACGCTGGCCGACTTCAAGGACGGTTACGTCAACGTCCTCGTCGCCACCGATGTCGCCGCGCGCGGTATCCACGTCGACGGCATCGACCTCGTGCTGAACGTGGACCCGGCCGGTGACCACAAGGACTACCTGCACCGCGCGGGCCGTACGGCGCGTGCGGGGCGGACCGGTACGGTCGTCTCCCTCTCCCTGCCGCACCAGCGCCGCCAGATCTTCCGGCTGATGGAGGACGCGGGCGTCGACGCCTCGCGCCACATCATCCAGGGCGGCAACGCCTTCGACCCGGAGGTCGCCGAGATCACCGGCGCCCGTTCGATGACCGAGGTGCAGGCGGAGTCGGCGGGCAACGCCGCTCAGCAGGCCGAGCGTGACGTGGCTCAGCTCACCAAGCAGCTGGAGCGGGCGCAGCGGCGCGCCGCTGAGCTGCGCGAGGAGGCCGACCGGCTCGTCGCCCGCGTGGCGCGCGAGCGCGGTGAGGACCCCGAGGCTGCGGTGGCCGAGGCGCAGGCGGCGGCGGTCGAGGCCGTCGAGGCGGTCGTGCCGGAGCAGCCGGCGGCGCAGGATGTCGACCGGGCCGAGCGTACGGAGGCTTCGGCGCCGTACGAGCGTCGCGAGCGGCGGGACGACCGGGGCGGGTTCAACCGCGACCGTGACCGTTCCTTCGACCGTGACCGTGGCGGCCGTTCCTTCGAGCGCCGTGACAACGACCGTGGCGGGTTCAACCGCGACCGTGACCGCGGCGACCGTGGCTTCGAGCGTCGGGACCGGGACGGCGACCGTGGCGGCTTCCGTCGCGACGATCGCGGTGACCGGGGCGGCGACCGTGGCGGGTTCAACCGCGACCGTGACCGTGGCGGCCGTTCCTTCGAGCGCCGCGACAACGACCGTGGCGGCTTCCGTCGCGACGACCGCGGTGACCGGGGTGACCGTGGCGGCGACCGTGGCGGCCGTTCTTTCGACCGTGACCGTGGCAGCCGTCCCTTCGAGCGCCGCGACAACGACCGCGGTGGCTTCCGTCGCGACGACCGGCCCGCCGCCGGGCGTTCCTTCGAGCGGCGTGACGAGCGTGGCGGTCACCGTGGCAGCGACCGTCCCTTCAACCGCGACCGCCGCGACGACCGCCCCGGCTTCCGCTCCGGCGGCCACGAGCGGCCGTACGGCCGTCGTGACGACCACCGTGGCACCGGCGGCTCGCCCTTCGGGCGTCGTGACGACAAGCCGCGCTGGAAGCGCAACGGCTGAGGTCGCCGCATCGGCTGACGCCGTGTGAGGTGACTGCGCGCCGGGGCCCCACCGTTCTGACGGTGGGGCCCCGGCGCTTTTCGTTGGAGCCGGCCGGAAACCCTTCCCCGGACGTCTGTTCGGTGGCTGTAAGATCAGCCGACTTGTGAGACGGATGTGAAGGCCGGGGGGCCTTGGGCGCCGAGAGTGCGCCGGGACCGTCTCCTGCTTCCCGGGGAGGGCCTACTTGCCACGCCATGGCTTCGTAAGACTGCGTCTCGTCGCGGCCGCCGCCGTATTGGCCGCCGGCCTCAGCCCGTCGCTTCCGGCGGCCGCCGCCCCGGATGTGCCGCAGGAGACGGTGGTGCCGGCGACGCTGCGCAGCACGTACACCTCCGGTGCGCTCTACGGCGGGTCGAACTACGCAGGGAACAACGGTGCCGGCGCACAGGGGGTGTTCCACACCCTGGAGGGCTCCGGGCTGGTGTGGACGCGGTACGCGGACGGCAGGTCGACGAAGGTGGTCCACCCGGCCGGGTACTCCAGCTACGGCACGGCCGGCGGCGATGTCCTCGCGTACCGCTACGCCGACGGCCGGGTCGACCTGTGGAACGCGGCCGACGGCATGACTCGTACGGTGCGGGTGCCGGAGGGCCTGACCTATCTCACCGCCTATGAGGACCTGGCGGTCGCCTACCGGAGCCGTACCGACGAGGCCGGGGCGAGCGTGAAGGACGTGCACCTGCTGGTCCCGGAGGCCGACGGCGGCACGCGCGACGTGCAGGTCACCGGGCTGCCGGAGGGGTACGCCCTCGGGCCGCCCAGGGCCGCGGACGCCGACAGGCTGCTGTTCATGGCGGGGCGTCCGGGTACCTGGGGTCCCTATGTCTGGGTCATGGTCGACAAGCGGACGGGACAGGTCCAGAGCGTGACCCCGCCCGTCTCCGAGGCCTACAGCAAGGCGCAGGTCACCGGCGACCACGTGGTCCTGTTCAACATCAACGACCCCGTCGTCAAGGTCTTCTCCCGCTCCGATCTGTCCGCCGCTCCGGTCGAGGTCACGATGGAGGGCGGGGGCATCAGCCCCACGCAGGACCTCGCGGTCGTCGGTGACTGGCTGATCCACCGGCCCGGCGCGGGGGATGAGGTTCGCGCGAAGCCCATCGCGGGCGGGCCCACGGTGACCCTGCTGACGAGTTCGAACCCGCGCGTGTCCGGGGTCCCCGACGGCAGCGCGGTGGCGATCGGCCTGACGGACTCCGCCGCCGGCGACTGGGGCGTTCAGCGCATCCAGCCGGGCCCGGACGGACGCCCGGTCGTCACGCTGATCAAGGCCATGCCGAAGCCGCCGGCCGTGATCCAGGGCATCTCCCTCGAACAGGGCCGCCTGGTCGTCGTGGACGCCAGCAAGGGCGAGCGGCGCGACGACTACGTACGGACCGTCGCCGCAACCGGAACGCCCGAGTTCGGTGAGCGCTCCGGCTTCACGCCCGGGTCCGCCCCGCAGATCGAGGCCTGCCTTGAGAACGAGGTGGCCTGCTCGCAGATCTTCGGCACCGCCGACGGCCGGATCGCGTGGATGGACTTCGGTACCGCCGAGAACTATGCGCTCCACGTCAACGGCCCGAAGGACGGGGGTCTTTGGGGGCGGGATGTGCCCTTCGACGGGCGCATCCTCGATGTGTCGGGGCGCTATGTCCTGTACACGGACCCGGGCACGCGATTCGTGTACCGGATCGGTGAGCAGGGTGACCCGGTCGCCCGGACGTCGGTCGCCACCGCAATCGACGGCGATGTGCTGTGGACGGCCGGGGCGACCCCGGGCACCGTCACGGCGCTGAACCTGTCGACCAGGAAGTCCACCACGGTCACCACCGACGCGGGCTGCAAGCCCGTCCAGCTTCAGGCCCTCGGCCGTTACCTGTACTGGGCCTGCGACGGCAGGGCCGGTGTCTACGACCGTACGGCGAAGAAGTCCGTGCCGGTCCCGACGGCCGAGGCGAAACTCGGCGACGGGTACGTGGTCACGCACGACAAGCAGGCCGGGAAGCTCACGCTCACCACGGTCGCGGGCGGCAGCTCCGTGAGCCGGGTCATCGGCGACCTGCCCCACACCGGCGACTCACAGCGCGAGGTGCGCTGGACGGTGGACAGGGCCGGTGCCAACGCGGCCTACGTCGACGACCAGCAGCGGGTGCACCTCGTACCGTCCGGGGTGCCCCAGCAGCCGCTGCGGCTGCTCGGACCCGCTCAGAGCGCCGCGTCCGTGGAGGCGCACGCGATGGACGCCGTGCCGGACACGCTGACCACCGTCCTGCTGTCGAAGCCGTCGGCGGGCTGGAAGCTGACCGTGCGGAACAAGGCGGGCAAGGTCGTCGACACGCGCGCCGGTGGTGCGGCGCGCGGCGAGCTGAGCGTCGGGTGGCACGGCGACGACCCCGGGCGGACCGGCGACGCCTTCCTGCCGAACGGCTTCTACGACTGGACGCTCGCCGTCACGCCGGCCGACGGCGTCGGTGCCGCGATCGAGGTGCGCGGCACGGTCAGGTTGCTGCGGGGCGCTCCGGTGGGGCACGACCATGTGGGCTCCCAGGGAAGGCCGGACGGCTTCGGTGATCTCCTCACCCTCAACTCGTCGGGCGCGCTGACCTTCCAGCAGGGCACGGGCAAGGGCACCTTCTCCGGGAAGGTCTCGGGGAGCGGCTGGTCGACGAAGGCGGTCGCGGTGCCGTTCGGGGATCTGAACGGCGACCGCTGCAATGACGTCCTCGTGCGGATGAGCGACGGCTCGCTGCGCGGCTACAAGCCCGGCTGCGGCAAGGCGCTCACCCCGTCGACGGCGTACACGAAGCTGGGCACGGGCTGGAACGCGTACAACGTGCTCACCTCGCCCGGCGACCTGACCGGCGACAAGCGGGCCGACCTGCTGGCGCGCAAGGCGTCGACCGGCGACGTCTACCTCTTCGCTGCGAAGAGCGACGGGACGCTCGCGGCAGGGAAGCAGATCCGTACGGCGTGGACCGGTTACACGAAGATCCTGGGCGCCGGGGACCTCAACGGCGACGGGCACGGGGACGTCCTCGCCCGCGACAAGGCCGGGACGCTGTGGCGTTACAACGGTCTCGGCAACGGGCTGTTGAAGGACCGGGTGAAGGTCTTCGCGAACTGGGGCACGGGCTACAACGCCATCGTCGGTCCCGGGGACATCACCGGCGACGGGAAGGCCGACCTCGTCTCGCGGGACGGCAGCGGCAATCTCTGGCGCAACAACGGAGACGGCAAGGGGTCGTTCGGGGCGCGGGTGAAGATCGCGAGTGGTTGGCAGGGCTACAGGGGTCTCTTCTAGCCAAACTGTGACGTGTGTCATGTCCCCGGCGAGGGAATCGCTGGGGACATGACAGATGACGCCATAGTGAGCGGGCGGTCCTCCGGGAAGGTCTCGGACGAGGAGCGGCTGGCCCAGCTCGGCTACACGCAGGTTCTCGCCCGCCGCATGTCGGCGTTCTCCAACTACGCGGTCTCCTTCACGATCATCTCGGTCCTGTCGGGCTGCCTCACCCTGTATCTGTTCGGCATGAACACGGGCGGCCCGGCGGTGATCACCTGGGGCTGGGTGGCCGTAGGCCTGATGACCCTGTTCGTCGGCCTCGCCATGGCCGAGATCTGTTCGGCGTACCCGACATCCGCCGGCCTGTACTTCTGGGCGCACCGGCTCGCGCCGCCGCGTACGGCCGCCGCCTGGGCGTGGTTCACGGGCTGGTTCAACGTGCTGGGCCAGGTGGCGGTGACCGCCGGCATCGACTTCGGGGCGGCGTCGTTCCTGGGCGCGTACCTGAACCTGCAGTTCGGTTTCGAGGTGACCCCGGGCCGCACGATCCTCCTCTTCGCGGGCATCCTCGTCCTGCACGGCCTCCTCAACACCTTCGGCGTGCGCATCGTCGCCCTGCTGAACAGCATCAGCGTGTGGTGGCACGTGCTCGGCGTCGCGGTGATCGTCGGCGCGCTGACCTTCGTACCGGACGAGCACCAGTCTGCGTCGTTCGTGTTCGGCGAGTTCGTGAACAACACCGGCTGGGGCAGCGGGGTGTACGTCGTCCTGGTGGGCCTGCTGATGGCGCAGTACACCTTCACCGGGTACGACGCCTCGGCGCACATGACGGAGGAGACGCACGACGCGTCGACGGCGGGCCCGAAGGGGATCGTGCAGTCGATCTGGACGTCGTGGATCGCGGGTTTCGTTCTCCTGCTGGGCTTCACCTTCGCGATCCAGTCGTACGAGGGTGCCCTCACGTCCCCGACGGGCGCGCCGCCCGCGCAGATCCTGCTCGACGCGCTGGGGGCGACGGCGGGCAAGCTGCTCCTGCTGGTCGTCATCGGGGCGCAGCTGTTCTGCGGGATGGCGTCCGTGACGGCCAACAGCCGTATGATCTACGCCTTTTCGCGCGACGGCGCCCTGCCCTTCTCGCACGTGTGGCACACCGTCAGCCCGCGCACCCGGACGCCGGTGGCGGCGGTGTGGCTGGCCGCGGGCGGGGCGCTGGTGCTCGGGCTGCCGTATCTGATCAACGTCACGGCGTATGCGGCGGTGACCTCGATCGCGGTGATCGGCCTCTACATCGCGTACGTCATCCCGACGCTGCTGAGGCTGCGCAAGGGGGACGCGTTCGAGCGCGGGCCGTGGCACCTGGGCCGCTGGTCGGGGGTCGTCGGGGTGGTGGCGGTGGCGTGGGTCGGCGTGATCACGGTGCTGTTCATGCTGCCGCAGGTGTCCCCGGTGACCTGGGAGACCTTCAACTACGCACCGGTCGCCGTCCTGGTCGTCCTCGGTTTCGCCGCGACCTGGTGGCTGGCGTCGGCCCGGCACTGGTTCCTCAACCCCGACCACGAGCGCACGATCGCCCGGGACGCGGCCCGCGCGGGGGCGCCCGAACCGGTCGATCCGTAGCGCTTCGGCGAGCGCGGGCTGCGCGAGAGCTCCTGCTGCGGTCCTTGGCCACCGCTGACGTGGCCGTGAGCCCGATACCCGATCGGATCCGCGGCCACGTGCGGCTATGCTCGGGGTGGCAACATCGCCTGGGCCCTTAGCTCAATTGGCAGAGCAGTGGACTTTTAATCCATTGGTTGTGGGTTCGAGTCCCACAGGGCCTACGGCGCGGGTGACGGAGGTACCCCCTCTGACCTGCTGCGCAGCGCCTGAGACGACGTAAGTTGGCTCGGGCGCTGCTTCGTTTTCGGCCCACGAGTGTGCCCTCTGCCTGCTGACGTCTCCATGAACCGTTCGGCAGGCGGTGCGCGCGGTTTCGACGAGCCCGTCCGAGACTGCGGGTCGAGACCGTCGGCGGCGTACCGTGGAGATACCGAGGGCATCGCGCATTCCGGCCGTCCTGCCGGGGCGTCCTCGGCGCGAGACGAACCCCGGGCCGCCCGAGCGGACGGTGCGGAGACGGGTCGGCATCATGTACGCCGCGACCACTGCAACTGCGCACCCTGCCCGGGGTGTTGTGCATCCCTGCCGAGGGGCGGGGTGATGGCGGTGCGGCGGCTGGACATCCACCGGCGTGACAAGGGGGAGCGAGCCCTGGTCACGCTGCTGGGTGAGGTGGGGCCGGCCACGGCGCCCCTGCTGCGGGCCGCGCTGGAGCAGTGCCTGCGTGACGGCATGACCGTCATCGACGTCGATCTCACCACCGTCGGCTCCTGCGACGCCAAGGGCCTGGACGTGTTCCTGACGGCGTCACGCCGTGCCGAGCGGGTGCACGCCGCGCTGCGGCTGCACCATCCGTGCGCGCAGATCACCCGGCTCCTCGCAGTCACCGGCTCCGCTCCCCTGCTCCTCGCGGCCCCGGCCCATGCGGTGCCACCCGCACTGCTCCATGACCTGCTGGACACATCTGCGTCGGTCGGGTCGGCCGGAGGGACACGCGCGTCCGGCGGCCGCGCGGATGTGCCGGTGGTCAAGGACGGGATTCGGCTGCGCCGGCTGAACCGCTGGCAGGCAGAGGGGATGAGAGAAGACATCGCCGACTTGGCCGTGGCACCCGTCGCGGGCTCCTCGGGACAGGCGCACCGAGAGCGGGTCGACTTCCTGTGGCGGCTTGCCGTCAGCGCGCGACGGCCCGGCTTCGCGTTGCTGCTCGCCGAGACGACGGTGCTGGTGGGATGTAGCTTCGGATTTCCGGTGAGCCCCGAGGGCCGGTCCGAGCGAGGGCTGCAGGAGTGCATCGGGCGGCTCGCCGGCGGTACCGGGTTCCTGCTCCTCACCCAGGTCGTGGCTCAGCACCAGGGCCAACACCGCGACATCGGCCGCCGCCTGCAGCAGCGGCTGCTGGCCGATCGGCACGCCGCACTCGGGGTCGCCCTGCTGCACCCGGCCGACCGGGCCGGACAAGCCGCTTACGAGTCGTGGGGTTGGCTGAACCACGGAGAGTTGGTCGGGCTGCCCGGACGGGGCGCTCCTTGCGTGCTGACCCTGTCCCGGGACAGCGGACCTCCGGTGCCCGCCCCTCGGGGCACCGGGCGGGGCCGGGCGTAGCGGGAGAGGTGGTCCGCTCCCCAACAGGCCCGCTCCCGCGGCTGGACCTGGGCGACATCGGAGGGCCCCTTCGACAATCCGGCAATACCTGGAGAAGGGGCCCGCCTCCTCCCTGCCGGCAGTAGGTTGGTCGTACGGCTGCCCGTGACCCCGGCCCTCTCCGTGAAGTCCCCTTCCGCGCAACAGAGGCCCTGCGCAAGGCAAAAGCCACCTCAGCCACAGAGGAGATGGGCACATTGGGCCCGTACCCCGATCTGTTCGACGAGTGCCGCGTGGTCCGGGTCGGCGGCGAACTGGACCTGACGACCACGCCGGCCTTCGCACGTGACCTGGAGGACGCCCGCCACGGCACCGGCCGACTGTTTCTGATCGTTGACCTGAGCGATGTGACGTTCATGGACGGCAGCGTCCTGGACCCCTTGTGCGCGGCGTGGCGCGAGTGCCGCGGGCGGAGCGGATGGGTGCGCGTGGTCCAAACCCGGCGGGCACCGAATCTGGTGTTCCGGGCCGCGGATCTGCTGAAGCGGTTCCCGCGGTATGCCAGTGCCCAGGACGCCTGGCAGGACGTACCTGCGGACCGTGCGGAGGCGGATCGGCCCGCGTGAAGTACGGCGGAAGCGGGGCGGCACCCCGCGCCGGAGCGCCGCGGCCGGCGCGGAGCGATGACCGGTGATCAGCGACGGCATGGCCGATTCCGCTGCGCGCCGCGTGGGTCGAGCTGATGCTGGATGACGGCCGGTGCGGCGGAGCCGCCGTGATGCCACCCCGTGCCGAGCGGGCATTTCGAGCACCGGCTACGCCTTCGTGGCGTGCTGCGGAAGGAATGTGGTCTGGTGGACTCACTGGAAACAGGACCAACCGCCTTCGTTCGGAAAGCGGCATCGCGTTGACACGGGTCGGCGCCGGACGTTGACTGGCGGCATGGCGCCGTGCCATGCCGCTCCGGAAATCCGGCACGACGCACAGGAAGCGGCACTTGATGATGTACGACCAGAATCGCGCCCAACAGCCCGCAGACCAGCCCCGCGGCGTCGCGGGACGCCGCGACCCCGGCCCGGCACCGCTGTTCCCGTCGGCCGAGCGGGACAAGATCGCCCAGCGTCTCGGACGGGCCCTCAACACCTTCCCCGACACCCCGCTTCAGTCGCTGGAGGAGGCCGAAGGCGCCTTCGACGAAGCCACAGCTCAGCTCATGGCCGTCCTCGCCGAACAGCGGCGTACCCTCCGCGCGGGCTGGCAGGACCACGATCCCGAAACGCAGTCCGCCGAACTCCACCTCGCGTTGAGGCAGTACCGGGAGGTCACCCAACGACTGCTCCGCCTCTGAACAGGGGTGAGCGGACGATGCCGCAGCGCCCGAGTCGACTTCGGTCGGGTCGGGCGCTGCCTCGTTCTGAGGCTCGTGCGACGACCACCTCCGTCTCCGGGCCGTCCTTCACCTTCGGCGGCAAGAGCTGGACGGCGCCCGAGGGAAGGCCCCCGTCGACACCGCGCTCGACCAGGCGCTGAAGGCGCCGGGCTCCGGCACCGGGCCGTACGACCGCGAGGGCGGCCTCAAGGCCGGCAAGAAGAAGACGTACGACGTCACCGTCACCCGTACGTCCGGCCCCGCCGGCTCCCTCCCGCACACCCTGCGCCTGGCCAACAACAAGGCCCGCACCTTCTCGATCCTCGGCCCGAAGGTCGTCGACCTGCCGCTGAACAAGCCGGTGACCGTCAAGGTGCAGGCCGCGCCGAAGCAGGCGGGCATCAAGAGCGCGATCCTGGAGGCCGACGACCCGAGGACGGTCGGCGTCGACAAGCAGATCCTCACCACCGTCGTCGTCTCCACACGGGCCAAGTACACCTTCACCGCCTCGGGTTCGGTGCAGCGCAACAACTTCAGGTCGTACGTCGTGACCGTCCCGGAGGGCACGAAGTCGCTGGAGATCACGCTCGGCGGGCTCAAGCAGGGCAGCCGGACGTTCTTCACCGCCATCAACCCCTACGGCGTTCCCGCCGCGGACAACAGCCCGGACACCAAGGACCTGCCCGAGTCCGCCGAGCCGGTGCCCGGCGTCTGGGAGGTCGTGGTCGACTCGCGTCGTACGTCGGCGCTGCTGGACAACCCGTTCAAGCTGAACGCCGCGGTGTACGGCGCCTCCTTCGACCCGGAGTCCGTGACCGTGCCGGAGGCCGAGGTCGGCAGTCCGGTCGCCGCCTCCTGGACGGTGACCAACAAGCTGGAGGCCGTCGAGGGCAACCTCAAGGGCGGCGCGCTCGGCTCGTCGAAGACCGCGCGGCCGACCATCAAGGGCGGTGAGACGCACACCAGCACCATCGAGGTGCCCGAGGGCACGACCTCGCTGGACGTCTCCATCGGCAAGGTCTCCGACCTGGGCGCCGACCTCGACCTGTCGGTGTACGACGCCCAGGGCAAGCTCGTCGGCCAGTCCGCGGACGGCGACGCCGAGGGGTCCGTCTCCATCGCCGACCCGGCTGCCGGCAAGTACACCGTCGAGGTGGCCGGCTTCGAGGTGCCGTCCGGCTCGACCGCGTACGACTACCGGGACGCGTACTTCTCCTCCGCGCTCGGCTCGGTCAAGGTCGACGAGTCGGCGCCGGTGAAGCTCGGTACGGGTGACTCGGCGAAGGCGGCGGCGAACGTCACCGTCGCTCGGGCCGTGCCCGAGGGCCGTGAGCTCTTCGGTGAGGTACGGCTGGTGAACACGCGCGGGACGACCGCGGGTGTCGGCGGGGTGACGATCGAGAAGGTCACGCCGTAGTCGTCGTCACCACGGCTGAGGGGCGGGCGTCCGGTGCCGGGCGCCCGCCCCTTCTTCTTGCCGTGCGCTCAGCCCGCGCTGAGCTCCGCGAGGTCGCCCAGCGGGAGCGTGTGCTGGGTCTGCAGGACCTTCGCGCGCAGGTAGCGGACGTTGTCCGGGGTGGCGAAGACGCCGGTCGGGACGCGGCCCTGGACCTTGATGCCGAGGGCGCGCAACTGGTCGGCCTTGTCGGGGTTGTTGGAGAGCAGGTCCAGTTCGCCGATGCCGAGGGCGGTGAGCATCTGGGCGGCCGCCGTGTAGTCGCGGGCGTCCTCCGGGAGGCCGAGCGCGGCGTTCGCGGCGTAGGTGTCGAGGCCCTGGTCCTGGAGGGCGTACGCGTCGAGCTTGTTGTAGAGGCCGATGCCGCGGCCCTCCTGGCGCAGGTACAGCAGCACGCCGCCGCGCTCGGCGATGCGCTCGACGGCCTCGCGCAGCTGGGGGCCGCAGTCGCAGCGGGCCGAGCCGAAGACGTCGCCGGTCAGGCACTCGGAGTGCAGGCGGACCAGCGGGGTGGTGCCGGGGGCCGGGTCGCCGAGGACGACGGCCAGGTGTTCCAGACCGTCGGCCAGGCCGTGGAAGGTGACGAGTTCGGCGTCGACGCCGTAGCCGTCCTGGAAGCGCAGCGGGACCCGGACGCGGGCGCGCTGGGTGGCGGCGGCGGTGAAGTCGGGCATGCGGGTCTCCGGGTTCCGTGCGCGGGCCGGCTGCTTCAGATTTGAAGCAGCTCCTCGGTACAGGACCCTATCCCATGCTTTAAATTTGAAGCAATCGGATTCTTGTGGCGTACGTCACGAACAGGGCTTGCTGGAACGCCGCCGCCAAGGCACGTCGTCCGCGGTGGCGTGCGCCGTGTCGCCCTGGAAACCCCCGGCGACCGCCGTGAAGATCTCCTCCAACTGCCCGACCTGCTCCGGGGTCAGCCGGTCGAAGAGCAGCGCCCGCACGGTCTCCACATGGCCCGGGGCCGCACGCTCCAGGACGCGCATCCCATCCTCGGTGAGGGTCGCGATGCTGCCGCGCTTGTCCCACCGGCAGTCCTCGCGCCGCACCAGCCCGTCCTTCTCCAGGCGCGTCACGGCGTACGTCAGCCGGCTGCGGGTGATCTTCAGGCCTTCCGCCAGGTCGGTCATGCGCAATCGGCGCTCCGGAGCCTCGGACAGGGTGGCGAGGATGGAGTAATACAGATGGGGCATGCCGGCTTCCTGCTGGAGCTGCCGGTCCAGCGCGTCCTCCACGAGGGCGGCGGAGGCGATGTAGGCGCGCCAGGCGCGCTGCTCCTCGGGGGTGAGCCAGCGAGTCGTCATGCGACCAGTGTAGGTTTGTTTCAAACTTGAACCAAGCGGAGCGTGCCGATGCCGTCGTACCCCTACGTCCTGCTGTCCGCCGCGGTCTCGCTGGACGGCTACCTCGACGACACCACCCCCGAGCGCCTGCTGCTCTCCAGCCCGGCCGACTTCGACCGGGTCGACGAGGTACGGGCGTCCGTGGACGCGATCCTGATCGGCGCCGGCACGATCCGGGCCGACAACCCGCGGCTGCTGGTGAACTCGGCCGAGCGGCGGGGCGCGCGGGTGGCGGCCGGGAAGCCGGAGTATCCGCTCAAGGTCACGGTCAGCGCGTCCGGCGAGCTGGACCCGACGGCGAACTTCTGGCACACGGGCGGCGAGAAGGTCGTCTACACGACGGAGAAGGGCGCGGAGCGCCTGCGGCGGGCGCCGGTCGCGGCGGATGTGGTCGCGCTGGGCGCCGACCTGGACTGGCGGGGCCTGCTGCGGCACCTGCGCGAGGTGCGCGGCGTCGAACGGCTGATGGTCGAGGGGGGCGGCACGATCCACACGCAGTTGCTGCAGCAGGGGCTGGCGGACGAGGTGCAGCTGGTGCTGGCCCCGCTGTTCGTGGGGGACCCGGACGCGCCGCGGCTGTTCGGGCCGGGCGGGTATCAGGGCGGCCGGCTGCGGCTGGTCGAGACGCGGCGGATCGAGGACGTCGTGCTGATGCGCTACGAGCCGACGGCACCCGGTGCGGGTGTCCTGCCCTCCGCCGCGGACCGGAGGTGGCTGGCGGTGGCCTGCGATCTGGCGGCGCAGTGCCCGCCGTCGGCAACGGCCTTCAGCGTCGGGGCGGTCGTGGTGGCGGCCGACGGCACGGAGCTTGCGCGAGGGTACTCGCGGGAGGGCGGCGATCCCGTGGTGCACGCGGAGGAGGCTGCGCTGGCGAAGATCGCGGCGGGGGATCCTCGGGTGACTTCCGCCACGGTGTACACGAGCCTGGAGCCCTGCACGCATAGGGCGTCCCGGCCGGTGCCCTGTGCGCGATTGATCCTCGATGCGGGGGTGCGGCGGGTGGTGACGGCCTGGCGGGAGCCGGACACGTTCGTGGCGGGGGCCGACGGAAGCGGGCTGCTGGCGGGGGAGGGGGTGGATGTCGTGGTCCTGCCGGAATACGAGGGGCGGGCCAAGGCTCCGAACAGCCATCTGCCGTCCTGACCGCCCCGCCCGAAGGGTGCGGAAAACCCCGTCAGGGCGGGGCCGCGGGACCGCGTGTGCATCTTGTCCTGCGGATGGCGTACTATTGAGTCATCGCCGCGGGGTGGAGCAGCTCGGTAGCTCGCTGGGCTCATAACCCAGAGGTCGCAGGTTCAAATCCTGTCCCCGCTACTGATGACTCAGGGCCGGAACTGATCAGTTCCGGCCCTGAGTGTTTTCCGCTCGCCGTCCGCGCTCGTCCGGTCGGCCCTCACCACTCGCCCCGCGCCTCCGCTTCGGCAACTCTGGTGAGGTGGAGCAGCGGCGGATGTCGTACGCACGCCGGTTCGTCCGGCTGCTCCCCGCCCTGCTGATCGCGGCCGGAGGCGTGTACGACCTCGTCACGCCCACGGACTTCACGGGCGCCCCCTTCTTCACCGCCGCACCCCTGGTCGCGGCCCCGCTCTACTCGCAGCGCGGCACGGTCGTCACGGGTGTCGTGGCCGTCGCCACACTGCTCGTGCTGCGCACCCTGCACGGCGGCCTGCCCAAGGCAGAGGTGATCACGGAGCTGGTCACCGTCGTCACCGTCTCCGTGCTCGCCGTGCTCATCAACGTCCTCGTCCGCCGCAGCGACGAACGCCTCGCCTCCGCCCGCGAGATCGCCGAGGCCGCCCAGCGCGCCGTACTGCCCGAGCCGGCCGAGCGGATCGGCGGCTTCCGGATCGCGGCACGGTACGAGGCGGCGCAGGAGGGCGCCTCCATCGGCGGCGACCTGTACGCCGTGCAGGACAGCCCGCACGGCCTGCGGGTCGTCGTGGGGGACGTGCGCGGCAAGGGCATCGGAGCGGTGGGCGCGGTCGCCGTGGTCATCGGGGCCTTCCGCGAGGCCGCCGAGCAGGAGACCACGCTGGAGGCGGTCGCACAGCGCCTGGAGCGGGCGCTGGTGCGCGAGCGCGACCGGCGTGAGTGGGCCGAGTCCGCCGAGGGGTTCACCACCGTCGTACTCGCCGAGCTGCCGCACGGCAGCGGGATCGTGCGCCTCGTCAACCGCGGGCATCCCTCGCCCCTGCTGCTGTACGCCGACGGCACCGTGCGCTCGCTGCCCGCCGCCGAGCCCGCGCTGCCGCTCGGCATGCGAGAGCTGGGCGTCTGGCCCGACCGGGCTCAGGAGGCCGACTGCCCGAGCGGGGCCACGCTGCTCCTGTACACCGACGGCCTGAGCGAGGCACGGGACGGCGACGACCGGTTCTACGACCCCGAGGCGGGACTGGCGGGGCGGGCCAACGCCCGTTGCGAGCCGGCGGCGCTGCTGGAGAAGCTGGCGGCGGAGGTGCGGCGGCACTCCGGGGGCGGGATGGCGGACGACATGGCCCTCATCGCCGTACGGCGGCCATGATGCGGTTCCTTGATCCTTGTCACCGGACGTGACCGGGCGACCCCCCTCCGCATAACAACTGACACACCGTCAACACCTGTGTGGCGTCTGAGGTCTGGCCAACTCGCCCGATTTAGGCCGCTCATGACCCGTAAGTCCAGGCGAAAATCGTTAATGATCAAGTGGAACAGCTTGGAATCCGCACCCCGGGTCTATTAACGTTCGATAACGCAGCGCGGTCGTCCCAGCCGTCACAAGAGGCGGCTCCGTGCGCATGCGCCGAATCTCGAAAGGGAACCGGGGAACCACCAACTTGGGGTGAATCGCGCAGATACCACCGTGAAGTCACGGGCGGTATACGCGCGTAGGAGACCTTCCTGCTCCGAACCCGTCAGCTAACCCGGTAGGCGAGAAGGAAGGAAAGGAGTACGCCCACGTGGCGTCCAACCGGCCTGCCCCGCAAGCCCCGTTCGTGCCGAGCCAGCGCAGCACCGACACCTTCGGCTACGACCGCAACCGCACCGACGAGGGCCCGTTCGAGGAGTGGAATCCCACCGCGGAGTCCCTTCGTCCCGTTCGCGGCAGGCATCGCGTCTCCAAGCAGCGCGGCGGGGGACTCGCCCGCAGCTCCACGGTTCTCGGCGTCGGTGTCATAGCCGCCGTCGGCGCGGGCGGCATGGCCAGCGCGAACAGCGGCAAGCCGCCGGTCGCGATCACCATGCCGGACCTGCCCCTGATCTCGGACGACTCCTCCGAGCCCGCCGAGGACGCGGCCACCGCGCTCAGCACCATGGGCGAGACCTACGACGAGACCGCGCAGGGCGGTTCCGACGCCGGTGAGGCGCTGCGGAGCCGGATCATCGCGCAGGCCGAGTACCAGCAGGACCAGATCGACAGCAAGGCCGCCGCAGCCGCGGTCGCCGCCGCCGAGAAGGAGGCCGCCGACGCGGCCGCCAAGGCGGAGAAGGAAGCCGAGGCCAAGGCCGCCGCCGCGAAGGCAGAGGCCGAGGAGGAGGCCCGCAAGAAGGCCGAGGCCGAGCGCCTCGCCGAGCTGGCCAAGCAGTACACGCTGCCGACCTCCTCCTACACCATCACCTCGACCTTCGGACAGGCCGGCGCCTACTGGTCCTCCGGGTACCACACGGGCCTCGACTTCGCCGCGCCCACCGGCACGCTGATCAAGGCCGTGCACAGCGGCACGATCACGTTCGCCGGCTGGGACGGCTCGTACGGCTACAAGACCGAACTCACCCTCGACGACGGCACCGAGGTCTGGTTCGCGCACCAGTCCTCGATCAGCGTGAGCGTCGGCCAGAAGGTCAACACCGGTGACGTCATCGGCCGCGTGGGCGCCACGGGCAACGTGACCGGCGCCCACCTGCACCTCGAGGTGCACCCCGGCGGCAGCTCCAGCGGCATCGACCCGCTGGCGTGGCTGCGCGGCAAGGGGCTCACGCCCTGAGGCGTTACGGCCTCTGTCCTTGTGAAGTTCCCAGCTGTCCTTCTGAAGTTCCCGGCTGAAGTCCGTTCACACCTGTTCCCCGGCGTTCCTGTCCTGATCCCCGGCAGTCCTGACGGCGTCCCCCCGACGTCAGGGCTGCCGGTATCCGGAGCGCCGGGGTCCGCTTGTTTACGGGAAATTTGCGGCCCTCCCGGAAGATCTGCCTCCGTGACGGACGTTGATGTCGAGCATGACTTCTCTGCGCAAGCTCGGCTCCTCCGACCTCGAGGTCTTCCCGCTCTGCCTCGGCGGCAATGTCTTCGGCTGGACCGCCGACGAGCCCCAGTCCTTCGCCGTCCTCGACGCGTACACCGAGGCGGGCGGCAACTTCATCGACACGGCCGACTCGTACTCGGCGTGGGTCGAGGGCAACGTGGGCGGCGAGTCCGAGACCGTCATCGGCAACTGGCTGCGGGCGCGCGGCAACCGGGCGGACGTCGTGATCGCCACGAAGGTCAGCCAGCACCCCGACTTCCAGGGCCTCACGGCAGCCAACATCAAGGCGGCCGCGGACGCCTCACTGCGCCGCCTCGGCACCGACCACATCGACCTCTACTACACCCACTTCGACAAGCCGGAAGTGCCAGTCGATGAGATCGTCGGCGCCCTGGACGAGCTGGTGAAGGCGGGCAAGGTGCGGCACATCGCCGCCTCCAACATCTCGGCGAAGCGGCTGGAGGCGTCCCTCGCCTTCTCCGACCGCGAAGGCCTGGCCCGCTACGTCGCCCTCCAGCCCCACTACAACCTGGTCTCCCGCGACACCTACGAGGGCGAACTCCAGAACCTCGCCGAACGGCAAGGCCTGGCGGCGGTCCCGTACTACGCCCTGGCGGCAGGGTTCCTCACGGGCAAGTACCGCGCCGGTACGGCAGTGGACAGCCCCCGCGCCCAGGGCGCCGGCAGGCACGCGGAGACGGAGCGGGGCCGCAGGGTGCTGGCGGCGCTGGACGAGATCGCGTCCGCCCACGAGGTGCCGGTGGCCACGGTGGCCTTGTCCTGGCTCGCGGCCCGGCCGACGGTCACGGCCCCGATCGCCTCGGCACGGACGCCGGAGCAGCTGCCGGCGTTGCTGGGGGTGGCGGAGCTGACTTTGACGGACGACGAGCTCGGGAGGCTCACGGCGGCGTCGGCCTGATCCGCCCTCCGCCGCACGGTCACGTCCGATAGGGGTTGTACGCGGGGTAGGGCGCCGGCGCCTCGTACCCCGCGTACCCGTTCCCGTACGGCTGCCAGTAACCAGGTGCCCCGTACGCACGAGCCGGGGGCCAGGCCTGCGCCGCGGAAACCGCGTGCTCCAGTGCCGGCCGCGCGACCTCCCGGCGTCGCCACAGCTCGTGCAGCAACTCCCCTTCCCGGACGACGAAGTCGGCGCCGGCCCGCCCGCGGCGCCCCCGGTGCCGTAGGAACGCCAGCGACGTGGCGTAGGCCTCGTACTGCGCCACGGCCCGCGCCGCCGTCCGCCCGCCGTGGCGGCGCGCGTACTGCCGGGCCACCCGCCGGTCCCGCATCGAACCCAGTGCGTACGGCTCGTTCGGCGACAGCCACCCGGTGACGACGTAGGCGGGCAGCTCCTCGCGCACGGTCCTCAGCTCGCGCTGCCGGGTCCAGATCACCAGCCAGGTCAGCAGCCCGAACGCGGGCACCATGAAGGCCGCGTACACCGCGAAGAAGCCCCACTCGCCGAAGGACGACGAGCCGTTCCACAGGGCGTGCATGCCCATGGCGAGCAGCAGCCCGGAGAGGGGGAGGAGGACGCGCCGCACGTGCTGCCGCTCGCCCGAGAGTGCGGCGATGCCGAAGCCGATGCCGGTCAGGACGGTGAAGAGCGGATGGGCGAAGGGCGACATGATCACGCGGACGAAGAAGGTCGCCGCGGTGACGGAGGCGATGCCGCGGTCGCCGGAGAGCTGGTCGGTGCCGAAGGCGGTGCCGAGGTAGAGGATGTTCTCGGTGAAGGCGAAGCCGGTGGCGGTGACGCCGGCTATCACCACGCCGTCGACGATGCCGGTGAAGTCCCGCCTGCGGAAGAGGAAGACCAGCAGGACGGCCGCGGCCTTCGCGATCTCCTCCACCACGGGCGCTATGACGGTCGCGCCGAGGGTGTCCGCGTGCGACGGATCGGCCGTCGCGGTCGCTATCCACCGGGTCGCGAAGCTGTTGGCGACGATCGCTATCAGCGCCGCCGCGCAGGCGCCCCAGGCGAAGGAGAACAGCAGATTGCGCCAGGGGCCCGGTTCGACCCGGTCCAGCCACCGGAACGACGCGACCAGCAGCGGTACGGGCAGAACGGCCAGCCCGAGCCCGACCAGGAACCCTTCGGTGCCGGTCTGCTCGCGCACCAGGGCGAGGATGACCAGCCCGGACAGCGCGAGCAGGGTGCTGAGCGCGCCGTAACGCACCCAGCGCTTCTGCCACCAGTGCGCGTGCCGTCGTGCGCCGCCGGTGGGACCGGTGGGGGGCGTCGGGTACGGGGGACAGGTGGCCACGGCATTGACCCTAACGAGGCAGTGGCGCCGCCCGCAGCAGCGCGAGGGGGGCTCGGGCGCCGGTGGGGTTTGCTGTCGATGGTCTGGTCGGTGCTGAGTGTCGGTGTGGGTGTCGGTGCTGTGGTTCCCGCTGCTCCTACCGCTGTACGCGGCGGAAGAGCAGGTCGTTCACCACATGACCCTTGTCCAGTCCCTGGCCCTCGAAACGGGTCAGCGGCCGGAACTCCGGACGGGGCGAGAAACCGCCGTCCGCCTGTGTGTTCTCGAAGTCGGGGTGCGCGGTCAGCACTTCGAGCATCTGTTCGGCGTACGGCTCCCAGTCGGTGGCGCAGTGCACCAGCGCGCCGGGCTTCAGCCGGGTCGCGGCGAGGCTGAGGAACTCGGGCTGGATGAGCCGCCGCTTGTGATGCCGCTTCTTGGGCCAGGGGTCGGGGAAGTAGACGCGCAGCCCGTCGAGCGAGTCGGGGGCGAGCATCTCGCGGAGCAGGATGATGGCGTCGCCGTTGCCGACGCGGACGTTGTTCAGCCCGTTGTGGTCGGCGAGGTTGAGGAGGTTGCCCTGCCCCGGGGTGTGGACGTCGACGGCGAGGATGTTGGTGCCGGGGTCGGCACCGGCCATCTGCCCGGTCGCCTCCCCCATCCCGAAGCCGATCTCCAGCACGACGGGGTTGTCGTTCCCGAACAGCTCGGCGAGGTCGACGACGCACTGCCCGTCGATGTCGAGACCCCACTTCGGCCACAGCCGCTGCAACGCGTCCGCCTGCCCCGCGGTCACCCTGCTCCGCCGCGGCTGGAAACTCCGGATCCGCCGCTCGAAGTGCGACCCGGCCGGATCGGCCTTCGGCCCGTCCGGGAACCGGGGCTCCCCCTTGGCCCGGGTGTGCCGAACGGAGACACCGGGATGATGACCGACGTGCTCGCCGGGGGCCTCGGACTGATGCGGGGTGCCGGGCTGGGGGGCTTCGGGGGCGTTGAGGGAGTCAGACACAGTGGAACCGATTTTACGGGCAGCCCGAGACGTTCCAGCCCGTCCGGCGTTTGGGCACGAGGCCCGTCCAGGGCCGAAGCGGTGGGCTGGGGGCGGCAGCCCAGGGGACGGGAGGAGTAGGGGCGGGAGGGGGAGGAGCAGCTGGGGCGAAATCACCCCGCCCCAGCCCCAGCGGAGCGCCCCAGCACGTCCAACGCCCGCCGAGCCACCTCCCGCCCGATCGGCAGCGAAGCAGTCGCCGCAGGACTCGGCGCATTCAGCACATGCACGGCCCGATCCCCCTCCCGGATCAGGAAGTCGTCCACCAGCGACCCGTCCCGCAACACCGCCTGCGCCCGCACCCCCGCCGCAGCCGGCACCAGATCATCCGCATTCACCGCGGGCAACAACCTCCGCACCGCCTCCGTGAACGCCCCCCGCGACACGGACCGCCGCAGCTCCCCGGCCCCGTACCGCCAGTGCCGCCGCGCCATCCGCCACACCCCGGGCCACGCCACCGTCGCCCCGACCTCCCGCGGCCGGACGACCCCCCATCCGTACCCCTCCCGGGCCAGCGCCGGCACCGCGTTGGGCCCGATGTGCACATCCCCGTCGATCCCGCGCGTGAGGTGCACCCCGAGGAACGGAAACGCCGGATCCGGCACCGGATACACCAGCCCCCGCACCAGCTCGGGCCGCGCCAGCGAGTAGTACTCCCCCCGGAACGGCACGATCCGCACCCCCGGCTCGTCCCCCGTCATCCGGGCCACCTCGTCGCAGTACAGCCCGGCGCAGTTCACCAGCACCCGCCCCCGCACGACGTCCCCGCGCGTGGTGCGCACGGCGACCCCGAGGTCCGCCCGCCGGTCGACGCGCTCGACCTCCGCGCCGTACCGGATCTCCGCCCCGGACGCCTCGGCCAGCTGCCGCGCGACCCCGACGAAGTCGCAGACGCCCGTCGTCCCGACGTGTATGGCCGCGAGCCCCCGCACCTCCGGCTCGTACTCCGCGATCTGGGCGACGCCCAGCTCCCGTACCGGAATGCCGTTCTCCCGCCCGCGCTGCACCAGCGCGTGCAGGCGTGGCAGCTCGGCCCGCTCCGTCGCGACGATCAGCTTGCCGGTGACGGCGTGCGCGACGCCGTACTCCGCGCAGAACTTGACCATCTCGGCGGCGCCCCGCACCGCGTACCGCGCCTTCAGCGACCCCGGCCGGTAGTAGATCCCGCTGTGGATGACCCCGCTGTTGCGCCCCGTCTGATGCCGGGCCGGACCCGGCTCCTTCTCCAGCACGGTCACCCGCGTCCCCGGCGCGGCACGCGTGATCGCGAACGCCGTGGCCAGCCCGACGATCCCACCGCCGACCACGAGCACGTCACAGTCGTAAGCGATCGCCCGCACCTGCTCCACCTCCCGGTTTCGATAATGCACTGCGCCACTGACAACGCACTCAAACCCGGGGGACCGGCGCGGCCCGACCCGGGTGCGGGGCTCGCGCACCTCGGCGTGGCGATTCCGAGGGGGAACCTTGGGCAGGGGCGGGAAATCCGGCCACCGAACCGCCGTGATCCAGCCACAGGAAGTTCATGCGCCGCTTCGACGATGCGGCAGTCATCCGGTCTGCCGCCTCGGTGCGACGCAGCGGCACTGAACGAAACGGCACAGCCATGAGACGCCTCCCCCCGGCCCTGGCCCTCGGCCTGGCCGTCCTTCTGGTAGCCACCCCGGCCGCCGCAGGCACGGACGCCGCCAAGAACACCGGCACGCGCAACAGCTACGGCACCAAGGCGACGTACGTCCCCGGCCAGAACCCCCGCACCTACCAGCGACCCCCCGCCGGCTTCACGCCCGTCTTCACCGAGAACGTCTCCCGGCACGGCTCCCGTTCCGCGACCGACGGCGAGGACGCCGACCTGGTCCTCGCGCTGTGGCAGAAGGCCGAGGCCGCGGGCGCGCTCACCGCGCAGGGCAGGCAGTTCGGGCCCAAGGTGCAGGCGCTGCAGGAGGCCATGAGCACCGTGGGCTACGGCGACCTCAGCGGGCGCGGCAAGCGGGAGATCCAGGACACGGCGGTACGGATGGAGCAGCGGTTGCCGGGTCTGTTCGAGCAGATCGCCGGCGCCGAGGAGAAGATCGACGTCGTCAGCTCGGGGCAGGGACGCGCCGTCGACAGCGCGAACCTGTACGCCGCCGCGCTCGCGGGCACCGACTCCGCCCTGAAGCCGCTGATCGGCCCGACCCGCACGGACGTCGACCTCCTGTACTTCCACAAGGCAGTCGGCGGCGCGGCCTACCGGGACTACATCGCGAACGACCAGGGGCTCGCGAGCACGCTGAAGTCCCTCACGGACCAGCCCACCACCCACCGCGCCGCCCGGGACGTACTGAAGAGGCTCTTCAAGGGCGCCTTCGTCGACCAGCTCTCCGACGACGACCGCGTGGCCGCCGCCACGGCCGTCTACAACCTGTACGCCATCGCGCCCGCCATGAGCGACGAGAGCCCCGGCGGCAAGGGCTGGGACATGGAGCGGTTCATCAGCAAGCGGGACGCGGCCTGGTTCGGGTACCTGAGCGACGTCGAGGACTTCTACGAGAAGGGCCCCGGCTTCACCGGCAGCGACATCACGTACAAGATGGCGGACGTCCTGCTCGACGACTTCTTCAAGCAGGTCGAGGCCAAGCGCGCCGGCACCGGTGACCTGGGTGCCGAGCTGCGCTTCACCCACGCCGAGGAGATCATCCCGCTGGCCGCGCTGATGGGCCTGCCCGGCAGTACCAAGGGCGCGACCGCCGAGCGGCCGTACACCTACGCCGACAACGCCTGGCGGGGCGCGTCCGTGGCGCCGCTCGGTTCGAACGTCCAGTGGGACGTCTTCCGCAAGGGCGGCACTTACCTGGTGCGGATGCTCTACAACGAGAAGGAGACCGCCTTCAAGGCCGGCTGCCACCCGATCGCCAAGGGCAGCACCTTCTACAAGCTCGACGAACTGGAGCGCTGCTTCGGGCGCACGAACGGCGCGTCCTGACGACCCGGCTCGGGCGGGACGCAGGCGACGGCGGCTCGGTCCTTCCGAGCCGCCGTACGCTCCGCACGCGCGCGTGCCGGGGATCTCCGTCTAGGCCGGCGTCATGAGCAACGGCCGCGCCCGTTCCCGCAGCTCGACCACCCGCGGCTCGTCGCCGTACGGCTCCAGGCGGTGCAGCAGGTCCTTCACGTACTCGGTGGTGCGCGCGGACGATATCCGCCCCGCGACCTCCACCGCCCGTACTCCCTGCTCGCACGCCGCGTCGAGATTGCCCGACTCCAGTTCGGCGACCGCCGAGACGACGAGCCGCAGTCCGTGCGAGCGCACGAACTCCTCCGTCGGCTTCGACAGCGCCTGTTCCGTGAACCGCCGCACCTGACGGGGTGCCTTCAGGTCCCGGTAGCACTCGGCCGCGTCCGCGGCGAACCGGTCGTAGGAGTAGAACCCGAGCCATGACGGGTCGTTGTCCCCCTCCCTGGACCGCTCCAGCCAGCCCTCCGACGCCTTCAGGGCCGCGCCGGCGGCCTGCGCGTCACTCGCGCGCGCGTGTGCGCGTGCCTCGACGAGGCGGAAGAAGCTCATGGTGCGGGCCGTGGCGAGGCCACGGTTGCGTTCCAGGGCGGCCTGGGCGAGGTCGACGCCCTCGTCGCCGAAGCCCCGGTAGGTCGCCTGGAGCGACATCGACGCCAGGACGTACCCGCCGAGAGGTACGTCGGCTGCCGCGCGGGCGAGCCGCAGGGCCTGGATGTAGTACCGCTGGGCGGCCTCCTGCTGCCCGGTGTCGAAGGCCATCCACCCGGCGAGGCGGGTGAGTTCGGCACTCGCCCCGAACAGCGCCCGGCCCACCTCGTCCGAGTACGAGCCGAGCAGCAGCGGCGCCGCCTCCACCCGTAAGCACTCGGGCACCATGGACGAACGCCAGTCGCCGCCTCCGTACTTGGAGTCCCAGCGCCTGGCGTCCTCGGCGGCCTCCCGCAGCTTCTGCACATCGCTGTGGCCGACTTTGAGCGGTGCGCCGGAGCTCTCGGACGGACTCACCTCACGCGCCACCGAAGTGTCGGCCGGGGTTATCAGCCAACGTGAGGCGGGCGTTGCGTACGCGCTTACTGCGAACGAACCGGCCAGCGACTGCCAGATGCCGCCGGCACCGGCACGGCGCCCGGCGAGATCGAGACGGTAGAGCTCCGTCGCCGACCTCACCGCCTGTCCGACGTCCCGGGGGAAGGCGAGGCCCACTTCGGGTGCGGGGTCCGCGTCCGCCAGGCCGATCTCGTGGAGCGGCACCGGGCGGCCCAGCTTCTGGCCGATGGCGGCGGCGATGAGGTGCGGCGCCGCACCCTGCGGCACCATGCCTTTCGACACCCAGCGCGCCACCGATGTCTTGTCGTAGCGAAGAGTCAGGCCCCGCTGAGCGCCAAGGTCGTTGACGCGTCGGGCGAGTCCTGCATTGCTGATTCCCGCGAGGGCGAGAACGGCGCCGAGTTTTTCGTTCGGCCCGCGTTGCTCCCTGGACATGCGCCACCCCTCGACACAGACGGCTGCCGCGCTGGCATAACCATGCGGCATTCGTAAACCCAGCGTAGTTCGCCGCATCCCAAGCGTTAAGGGGCATTCTTCCGGATGGCGGGATTGTGGTCCGTACTCAAGTGCGCACCCCCTACGCACAGTTGTGACGTGCTCCCACTGTGTGGCTGTGCGCCCGTCCGTGCGCTCTTCTCCAGCCATCGGGGGAGCGGTTCCATGGCTTCTGCGTGGGTCGGCCCGCTGTACTGGATCCAGTGGGCTGGGGGATTCCGCCGCCTCCATCCCCGCGGGCGGCGGAACGGTCCGGGGGGCGCACTCCGTTCCCCGGACTGCGCGCACGACGAGTACACCGAGTAGTGCGCAGGACTTGTACGGAGCGGGCGCGAGCCTGTCCTCACAACGCTGATTTGGCCGAAAAGCGACCCCGCCTCAAGCGGGTGATTACCGCTCCGACCATGGAAGTTGAGGGCGCGAAGGGCGTTTTCGGGGAGCGTATCGGGGGCGCATTCACGTCGCAGGAGTGGTCGCGGACATTCTGCCAAGTCGCCCGATCGCCTTGCTCCGCCCGGGCGTTCGGGCTGCGGACCGGCGCGTTCGTGTCGACGCGGGGGCGCCCCCGCGGGCGCAATTCCGGGATCTCGAGCGGCTCCGCCGCCGCTCCGGCACGCCTCCTTCATGGCAGCATGGTGAACCGGTTCGTACGGTGCACTGGTTGTCCACAGCCTGTGGAGGCGGCGATGCGGTGGTTGGTGGGATGGAGCAGCACCGCCGCGGTGGCCGCCGGCATCGGCTCCGCGGGGGCGACCGGAAGCGACGGCGAGACCGTGCACCCGGTCGGTTCCCAACTCCTGTGGGGCGACCCCGACCCACTGTGGGCGGTCGGCGACTGGCGCCCCGACGAGGTGCGCGTGGTGAAGGCCGACCCGCAGACCCGGATCGCGGTACTGGGCACCTGCGGGGCGAGTGACGAACAACTGCGCCTCGGCCTGTTCGCCGCGCGCGGAGGGGCACTTCGGCATCTGACGGCCTGGTCCGGCAGCTACACGGCCGTCGTCCAGGTCGGCCGCAGGGTCATGGTGTGCGGCGACCTGGCGGGCGCACGGCCCGTGTTCTACACCCCCTGGGCGAACGGCACGGCCTATGCGACCGCCGCGCTCCCCCTCGCCGACCTCATCGAGGCCAACCTGGACTTCGGGCACCTCGCCGCGCTGCTGGCCGCCCCCGACGTACCGGCGGCCCTGCACGACTCCACCCCGTACGACGGCGTGCGGCGCATTCCGCCGGGGCATGCGCTGATCCTGCGCACCGGGGCGCGCGAGATCGCCGGGTACGAGCAGGTCGCCTCGCTGGCGGTGGCGGCGCCGACGGCCGATCCCGACAGCGCGGTGGACGCCGTACGCGACGCCCTGGTGGAGGCGGTACGCGCGCGTCTGTCCGCGCCGCGCCATGTCCCCGGCGCCGACATAGACCCAGGGCCCGTACCCGGCATGGGCCCGGCCGAGCGGCGTGCCGCGCGCGGGATGCCGGTTCCGGGCATCGGGGCCGACCTGTCCGGCGGTCCCGCGTCGGGCACCCTGGCGCTGCTGGCCGCGGGCCTGCCCGGCATGCCGGGCACGGTCCTGGGACACGGCACGGGCGCGGGGGAACGCCTCCTGGCGGTCACCTTCAACGACCTCGCGGTCGGCGGCCGCGAGGCCGAGCTGGAACGAGCGGGGACGCTGGCGGCCAACCCGCGCCTGCACCACGTGGTGGTGGCCGGCGGCGAGGAGACACTGCCGTACGCCGACCTGGACGGCCCGCTGACGGACGAGCCCGGCCCGAGCCTGGTGACGGCCGCGAGGCACCGCGCGCGCCTGGCGTCCGGCAGCGCCGACCACTTCACCGGCTACGGCGCCCGCCAGGTCCTGGACGCCCACCCGGCCCGCCTCGCGGACCTCTTGATGGACCGCAAGCGGCGCCACCTGGTCCGCCCGGTCGCGGCCCTGGCCAAGGCGGACGGCTCGGTGCTGGTCCCCGCGCGCGTGTACGGCGCGGCGCGCAAGCTGGCCCGTACGCCGTACCGCACCGGCCTGGAATCCCTGGCCGACCGCCTCCTCCACCGCCGCTTCGACGAACCCGGAGGTGCAGTAGGGGCGTCGCTCTCCGCGCTCACCTGGGCCAGACCGGGCCCGGCGGCACGCTGGCTGACCGGAGAGGCGCTGGCTGAAGTATCGGTTCGCCTGCAAGCGGCGACGAACCGCAACGGCGTGGGCCCCGGCCAACGCCCCGGCGACTACCGCGCGCGTGCGGCCCTGGCCCGCCACTCGGCGGACCTGCGCGTCCTGGAGCAAGCTGCCGAGATCCGCTTCCAACGCCTGCACGCCCCGTTCCTCGACAACCAGGTCGTCCGCGCCTGCCGAGCCCTCCCGGAGGCCCTGCGCGTCCAGCCCGGCGCCCGCGCGGCGATCCTGCGCACGGTCCTGGAGGGCGCCGGAGTGGCCGACCTCCCACCCGGCTGGGGCGCCCCGTCCCACGCGTCGGCGGCCGTGGCCGCGAGGACGGGCCTGCGAGTGTCGGCCGACTCCCTGATGACCCTGTTCGGCACCCCCCTCCTGGCCCAGGCGGGCCTGGTCGAGGCCCGAGTGGTCCGCAAGGCCCTCCGCGCCGCCGCCGAGGGCGAGCCACTCCCCCTGGACGGCCTGGCGGACCTGGTCTCCCTGGAGCTCTGGCTACGCCGCCTGCTGGCCCGCCGAGGCACCTGCTGGACGGGAACACCGGCCCGGCAGCGAGCGGTACCGGCGGGGATCAAGCCGCAGCGGGGGGCGTTGGGGGCGGGGGCGGCGGTTCGGCCGGTTTTAGGGGGGGTGGGGGAGGCTGAGCGACTCCTGCAGCGAGAGGCCTTCGCCTCTCGGCGCCGGTCCGGGCATTTTGCTAAGGGTGGTGCCGGTGCCTGGTTGGTGCGTTCGAGGGCGAGGCTGTGCCATCCCCAGTCCCACCCACCCGACGGCGGGCGTTGCTCTGGGTGGTGCCGGTGCCTTGTCGGTGCCGGACCAGGTGATTCAGCCCGTCCGGCGCTCGAGGGCGAGGCTGTGCCGTCCCTAGCCCCCACCCACCCGCAGGTGGCTGCGCACGCGCGCCGAGGGTGCGGCCCTACTACGCACGCGCGGACGGCGCTTCTCGGCGCCGGTCCCGGTATTTCAGCCCGTCCGGCGTTCGAGGACGAGGCCGTTCAGGCCGAAGCGGGGGTCTGGGGGCGGCAGCCCCCGGGCGCCGGGGTCGAAGGGGCAGCGCCCCTTCAAGGACGGGACGGGTAGGGGCGGCGGGGGCGAGAACACTCCCGCGCACCCGAAGGACCACCGCAACCACGACAACACCCGCCACCAACAAACCCGCGCCCCCACCCCCACCCCGGGGACAATGACCCGGTGCGGTACAGAATCCTGGGCGTCACCCAGGCGGAAGACGACCAGGGCACAGCCATACCCATGGGCGGCCGCCGCCTCCGCGCACTGCTCACGGCTCTCGCAATGCGCCCCGGCCACATCACCACCCCCGACACCCTGATCGACGAGGTCTGGCCCGACACCCCGCCCCAGGACGCCCCCGCCGCCCTCCAGGCCCTGATCGCCCGCCTGCGCCGCACTCTCGGCAAGGACGCCATCACCTCCGCGCCCGGCGGCTACCGGCTCACGGCGACGCAGGACGACGTGGACCTCTTCGTATTCGAACGCCTCGTTCACCAGGGCACCTCCGCCCTGACCGAAGGCGACCCGTCCACCGCCGCGGAGACTCTCGGCACCGCCCTCACCCTGTGGCGCGGCCCGGCCCTCGCCGACCTCCCGGACCCGCGGCACCGCCGCCACCCGCCCGGAGGCCCTGCGCCTGGAGGCGACCCGCGCGCGCATCGAGGCGGACCTGCGACTGGGCCGTGGCCGGCAAGCCATACCCGACCTGAAAGAACTGACCGCGGCGCACCCGTACGACGAACCGCTGCACGCCCTCCTCATCCGCGCCCTGCGCGACACGGACCGCCCGGCCGACGCCCTCGGCGCCTACGAAACCGCCCGCCGCCGCTCCCTGGCCGACGGCCTGGGCACCGACCCCGGCCCGGAACTCCGGGCCCTGCACACAGAGCTGCTGACGCAGGGGATTCCTGACCCGGGGGCGGGAGCTCAGCGGGACTTCGGGGCAGGACCCCAGCGGAACGTCGGGCCGAAGCCCCTGCCGGCCCCCGCGACAAAGCCCCAGCCGCAACCCACCCCCCACCTCGCCTCCCCACCACCCCCACTCCCACCTCACCCCCAGCCCCCCGAACGCACCGGCAACCTCCGCCCCCGCCTCACCTCTTTCGTGGGCAGGGAACTCGAACTCGACGCCATCCGTTCCGAATTGCACAGGGCACGACTGATCACGCTCACCGGACCGGGCGGCTCTGGAAAGACCCGCCTCGCCGAGGAAGCCGCCGCAGGCCTCCCCCAGGCATGGCTCGTCGAGCTCGCCCCGCTCGACCGGCCGGAGGCGGTGGCTGGCGCGGTGGTCAATGCGCTCGGTCTGCGCGAGACCGTGCTCATGACCAACGAGCTCACGGCCCAGCAGGACGACCCCGTCGCCCTGCTGATCGAGTTCTGCGCCCCGCGCAGCCATCTCCTGATCCTTGACAACTGCGAACATGTCATCGGCGAAGCCGCCACCCTCGCCGAAACCCTCCTCACCCGCTGCCCGGGCCTCACGATCCTCGCCACCAGCCGCGAACCCCTGGGCGTACCCGGCGAGTTGGTCCGCCCGGTCGAGCCCCTGCTCCCCGACCAGGCGCACCGCCTCTTCGCGGAGCGCGCCGCGGCCGTCCGCCCCGACGCCGAGACCGTGCTGCGCGGCGAGCGCGACCGGGACGCCGTCGCGGAGATCTGCCGCCGCCTCGACGGACTGCCACTCGCCATCGAGCTGGCGGCGGCCCGGCTACGGCTGCTCAGCCCTCGCCAGATCGCCGACCGCCTCGACGACCGCTTCCGCCTCCTCACCTCCGGAAGCCGTACGGTCCTGCCCCGGCAGCAGACCCTGCGTGCCGTCGTCGACTGGTCCTGGGAGCTGCTCGACGAGCGGGAGCGGACGGTGCTGCGCGAGGTGTCCGTCTTCGCGGGCGGCTGGGACCTCGAGGCGGCGGAGGCCGTGTGCACCGGTCCGGTCGCGGACCTCATCGGCGCACTGGTCGACAAGTCCCTGATCGTGGCCACCCCGTGCGAGCGGGACGGCTCCGGCGGCATGCGGTACCGCATGCTGGAGACCATCCACGAGTACGCCGTCGAGTGCGCCGCCGAACTCCCTGAGCGGCGCCTCGCGGCCGAGCACCGGCACCGCGCGTGGGTGCGCGCACTCGTGGAGGAAGCCGACCCGCTGCTGCGGTCCGCCGGTCAGCTCCCGTGGGTCTCCCGCCTGGAGACCGAACTCGACAACATCCGCGCGGCCCTCGACCACGCCCTCACGGCAGGCGACGAACCGGATGCCACGGCCATCGCCCTCGCCATGAGCTGGTTCTGGTGGCTGCGCAACTACCGCGTCGAGGGCGCGGCCTGGGTCGAACGGATTCTGCACCTGTGCGCCACCCTGGACGCCTCAGGCCCGGGCGCACCTCCGGCCGCCCCTCCCGTTCCCCCTCCCACCGCCGCCCCGCTGGACGCCCTCCTCGCAGCCCCGGCCGAACCGGCGAACCACCCGAGGCGCGTGCCACGGATGAGCCTGCGCATGCTGCATCTGTTCCTCGCCATCGAGTTCGAACCGGTGGAGTACTGGCAGGACGAGCGACGCAGGCGGTACGTCGAGCATGTGCGGGCCCACTTCGCGCGGGGCGGCCCGGAGGCGGCTCGCATCCCGGGCATGGTCTGGCCGTTGACCCACTACATCCTGGGCGAGACGACGAACACCCGCCCTGTCATGGATGCCGCGCTGGCCAACTGCCGTGCGTACGGCGGCGACTGGGAGGTCGGCTGCATCCTGATGTTCCGCACGCACATGCTCGTCGACTCACAGGGCGGCCTGGCCAACGTCGACGACGACCTCGCGGAGCTGCGGATCCTCAGCCGCCGGGCCGGTGACCGCTGGATGCGGGCCCAGGTGTGCAGCGCGGCCGGCGAGACGGCCACGGTGCGCGGTCGCTTCGAGGAGGCCAAGGGGCAGTACGAGGAGGCGCTGCGCCTCGCCCACGAGGTCGGCGCGTACACCGAGACCCCGTTCCTCATCGCCCGGCTGGCCGAGATCGCCTACCGCTCGGGCGACCGTACGGCCGCGTTGACGTTGCTGGACGAGGCGAGCGCAGTGGCCGACCGGTACGGAGTGGCGGACTCACGGGCGTTCGTGCTGCTGATGCGCGCCCAGATCGCGCTGGACGACCAGGACACCGCCCGTGCGCGCGAGCTGTGCGAGGCGGCACGTGTGGAGACCGAGAACGCCACGCCACCGCCCCAGTTCGTTGTGATGCTGAACGTGGCCGACGCCCTGACGGTGACCGCGGAGTCGGGCCCGGAGCACGGTCTGCCGCGGCTGGTCGACGCTCTGCGCCTGGCCGTGGAGAAGCGCTGTGCCGACGTGATCACGGCGACCCTCACGGACGCCGCGGCGGACCTGCTGACCCGCCTCGGCGACCATCCGCGCGCGGTACGTCTGCTCGCCGCCTCGGAGCACTGGCGCCGCGGCAATCCCCGCCTCCAGCCCGAGCGCGCGCACGCCGAGCGGGCCCAGACCTCCGCCCGCACCGCCCTGGGCGCCGAACGGTTCACCGCCGAGTACACCCGGGGCATCGCCCTCACCCACGACGACGTCCTGTACGACCTCGCCGAGGCCGTGCGCGGCCCCCAGCTCCCTGTCGAGCAGGTGCCGTAAGCCCGGCCCCCGGCTGAACGGCCCTACACGCAGCTGAACTTCGACTCCGCCCAGTCCGCCAACAGCAGGGTGTCGAAGGCGCTGTGCGGCTCGACCACCAGCCGGACGGTCTCCCGCCCGGTGAGGTTCACATGGACGGGCACGGCCGGGTCCCCGCCCTTGATGGCCGCGGACCGCCACAACCGGACACCGTCGGCGTACACCGAGAAGCTGAACTTGCCCAGCCCCAGCGTCGAGTCGTCGACGCCGGCCATCGCCGTGTAGGCGGAGCACTCCCGGTTGAGGTCGATGGTGACCGAGGACCGGCCGTGCACGGTGACGCCGTTCGCGTACCGCTCGTCGCCGATCGACACGCCGTACCGCTGCCACACCCAGCTGCTCTCACCGATTCGCATCTCGGGCTCGGAGCCGTCGCCGGTGATGTCGTACGACAGCTCGCTCCACCGGTAGTCGACCGGCGCGGGCGGAGGCGTCGGAGGCGGAGTGGGGGTGGGCGTCGGTGTGGGGGTCGGAGTCGGTGTCGGGGAGGGCGTGGGCGTCGGACTTGGCGTGCGGGTAGGTGGCGAGGCCGGTGTCGGGGTCGCCTCGGGATGGTCGGCCGGAACGATCGCCGGCGGTTGCGGGGCGGGCTCCTTCTCCGTCGGCTCCGTCGGCTCCGGCGGTTTGGGCGTGGGCGTCTCCTCGACGACGGGGGAGGGCACGGGGGGCTGCTTGGCGTCCTGCTTGTCGGCCGGCGTCTCGTTGCCGGCGAGCGCGAGCACGACCGCCGCCACCACTCCCACGGCGACCACACCGGCCGCGATCCCGGCCTTCAACGGCGCGCCCAGCCCCTCGGAGGCCGCCGCACCCCCTCCGGAGCTCGCCCCGCCGGACGAACCGCCGCCCGCCGCGGAGGCCGCGCCAACTGCGCCGGCCGCACCCGCCCCGGCGCCACCGGCGATGAGCCCGGCCGCCTTGGCGTACCCGGCGGCGCCGAACCAGCCGATGACCGCGACCGGCACGACGGCCGGGATACCACCGGCGACTTCCTTGATCTGGCCCGCGGCCAGGCGGCACTTTGCGCACTCGTCCAGGTGCTTGCGCATGCCCCGCTCGGCGCGGGTGCGCAGGCTGCCGCGGGCATAGGCGCCGAGCCGGTCGGCATGGCGGGCGCACTCCTCGTCGCTGGCGAGACTGGCGCTGACGTGAGCCTGGAGGTAGGCCTGCTTGAGTCCTTCGCGGGCGCGGCTGGCGAGCACGCGCGTGCCGTTGGCGTCGAGCCCGAACAGCGTGGCGACCTCGCTCGGCGACTCGTCCTCGACCTCGGTGTGCCACAGCACGGCCTGCCAGCGCTCCGGCAGCGACCGGAAGGCCTGCATGGCCATGGACTGCTCGGCCTCGTGCATCGCCCGCACGTCCGCGCCCAGGTCGAGCGTGTCGTCGTCGGACACCTCGGCGACCCGCGTGGACTGCGCGGCGAACACCGCGAAGTCGTCGACCAGTTGCTCCCGCCGCGCCGACTTCGTCCAGTCCGCCGCGGCACGCCTGATCGAGGTGAGCAGATAGGCGCGTACGGCCTGCTCGGGACCGGAACCGCGGCGTACGGCCTGGAGCATGCGGGCGAAGACCTCGGCGGTGAGGTCGTCCGCGGTGTGGGCGTCGCGACAGCAGGTGCGCGCGTACCGGCGCACCGCTCCCGCGTGGCGCCGGTACAACTCCTCGTAGGCGGTGTCGTCACCGGACCGCATCCGACCGATCAGGTCGGCGTCCGACGGCGGCAGTTCGCGCGTCGGCAGGTCGGGGGACGACAGCTCGCGGGGCGGAGGCAGCACGCTGTCCTCGCGTCGGTCGCGCTGGGCCGGGACGCTGCCCTCCGAGCGGCCCTGCGGGCGCCCCTCCACGGGGTCACCGCCCGTCGGGACGTCCGCCCGTCCGCCCTGACTCGGCACCTGAGGAGTCGCCGAGTCACCGTCACCGCGTGACTCGTCCCACCCGTCAACGCTCATCGCGGAAAGCCCCCGCCGCCAGCTCTACCAGTCCCGGACACCGGGTCAGGGTGCCATATTGGCTTTTGGTCAGGACCCACGTGTACGGACATCCACTCGTCCGTGGGGACTTCCCGCAACGCAGTACTGGCCCTCGCACCTGCGGGGAAGACTCAACCAGCGTTCACCGCAGTGGTGTTCGAGGCGGGGCTGTGCAGCACCCCGCCTCGCAGGCACCTTCTTCGAACGCTCACCCCTTCGAAGTACCTCTTTCGAGGTCACTCCTTCGCGGTCACGGTCACCGCCACAGCGTCACGGGTCACCGCGACGTCACAGGCCGAACAGCACCGTCATGGTCGCCGCATCGGCCGGCTCACGCCTGAGGCCGCGAGCGCAACCCCTCCAGCAGGATGTCCAGCAGCCGCGCCGAGGCCGCCGCCTGCTGTGCCGCATCCGGCAGCGAGGGTGCCGCCGTCGCGATCACCAGCAGGACGTCCGACACCGACACGTCGGCCCGCAGCTCGCCCGCCGCGCGCGCCCGCTCCACGAGCCGGCCCACTACGTCGAGCAGCGCAGCCGCCCCTGCGTCGTCCACCGGGTCGACCGGCGCCGCCGCAGGCTGGTCGGGCACCAGCCGCAGTTCCCCGACGCCCGGCTGCATCCGCTGCTGCGGCACCCGGGCGTCGTCGAGCGCGGCACCGTCCTCGGCGACGCCGACCCGCAGCACTTGCGGAGGCAGCAGCCGGCCCGCGCCGGAGGCCACCGAGGTGCGCAGGAAGCGCGAGAGTGCCGACCACGGCTCGTCCTCCTGACCGAGCGCCGCACGTGCCTGGTCCGTCAGCCGGGAGGTCTCCTCCTCGGCTATCCGCCGCACCAGGACGTCCTTGCTCGGGAAGCGCCGGTACACCGTCCCGACGCCGACCCGCGCGCGCCGCGCCACGTCCTCCATCGGCGCGCCGTACCCCAGCTCGCCGAAGACCTCGCGCGCCGCACGCAGCACGTGCTCCAGATTGCGCTGTGCGTCCACGCGCAGCGGCGTCGTACGCGACGCGTCCCCGCGTCCGTTGCCCGCAGCCGCGCTCATCGTGCCGCCCACCCCGCCACCCGGTGTGATGGTGGATGCGGAAGACCATCGAGAATCCTGAACATGCATAAGCGATCCCCCGGTAATGACGTCTCCCCCCGGAGACTCCCCGTCATTGCAAAGCCGGAGCGTCGCGGAACAAGCCCGGACAACGAGTCCGTTTTGTGTGAGTCACGGACCCGATGAGCGCATCCCCCTACACCCCGTCGACACACGAACATAGTTGAGAGGGAGTCAATTCAGAAGGGGCAGGTTCCGCACGGAGCGCCCCTCGATCGGAGTACGAGTCGTTTACGTCCGGATTGCGCCACCTGTGATCCCTCGCCGCACACCCGCTGACCTGCGGACCTTCCCCGCACTCCGGCAATTCGGCCAAATCGCGGCGCCGACGATCTCCGGTCACACAAATGGTCGAGCCTGTGGACAAACGCAAGCGTCGGGTGCGTCATGGGATGGTGAAGGAACGTGCGCGCATTCTCGTTGTCGGCGGCGGCTACGTCGGGATGTACACGGCCCTGCGTCTCCAGCGGAGACTGCAACCGGAACTCGGCCGGGGCGAAGCCGAGATCACGGTCGTCACTCCCGACCCGTACATGACGTATCAGCCATTCCTCCCCGAAGCGGCCGCCGGGTCGATCTCCCCGCGCCATGTGGTCGTACCGCTGCGCCGCGTCCTGCCCCGCTGCCGGGTCATCATCGGCGAGGCCACCGCCATCGACCACGCCAAGCGCACCGCGACCCTCACCACCCTCGCCTCCGAGGAGGAGGGCACGGGCACCGAACAGCTCTCCTACGACGAACTCGTCCTCGCCCCCGGCTCCATCGCGCGCACCCTCCCCATCCCCGGTCTCGCCGACCACGGCATCGGCTTCAAGACCGTCGAAGAGGCCATCGGCCTGCGCAACCACGTCATCGAGCAGATGGACATCGCCTCCTCCACCCGCGACCCCGCGATCCGCGACGCGGCCCTCACCTTCGTCTTCGTCGGGGGCGGATACGCCGGCGTCGAGGCGCTCGGCGAACTCGAGGACATGGCCCGCTACGCCACGCGCTACTACCACAACGTCAGCCCCGAGGACATGAAGTGGATCCTCGTCGAGGCCTCGGACCGCATCCTGCCCGAGGTCGGCGAGGACATGGGCCGCTACACCGTCACCGAACTGCGCCGCCGCAACATCGACGTCCGCCTGCACACCCGCCTGGAGTCCTGCGCGGACCGCGTCGCCGTCCTCAGCGACGGCGCCCGCTTCCCGACCCGTACGGTCGTCTGGACGGCCGGCGTCAAGCCCCACCCGATCCTCGCCGCGACCGACCTGCCACTTAATGAGCGCGGCAGGCTGAAGGGCACGCCCGAGCTGACGATCGAGGGCACCACACACGCGTGGGCCGCAGGAGACGCCGCCGCGGTCCCCGACGTCACCGCAGCCGAACCCGGCACGGAGTGCGCCCCCAACGCGCAGCACGCGCTGCGCCAGGCCAAGGTGCTGGGCGACAACATCGCGCACACCCTGCGCGGTGAACCGCTGGAGACCTACGCCCACAAATACGCCGGTTCGGTCGCTTCCCTCGGTTTCCACAAGGGTGTCGCACAGGTCTACGGGCGCAAGCTCAAGGGCTACCCTGCCTGGTTCATGCACCGCGTCTACCACCTCAGCAGGGTGCCGACCTTCAACCGCAAGGCCCGCGTCCTGGCCGAATGGACCCTCTCGGGGCTCTTCAAGCGGGAGGTCGTCTCCCTGGGTTCACTCGAACATCCCCGTGCGGAGTTCGAACTCGCGGCCGGTGGAAAGCATCCCCTCAACCCGGAAGACGACCCGAAGGGGTCGTCCTGACCGGACCCAGGAACTCCACCGACCGGGCAGGCGTCAGACGGGTGTCGGCCAGGTCGGCCGCACTGCCAGACTGATCCCCGAACCGATCCCGACCACAAGGCTCTCCCCACAGTGCCGCAACCCCGGGGCGTCACCCCACAGACCCCCGGCCGGGTCCGGAGCTGGCCGAAGACGACGACACGAGGCAAGGATTCGTGAACTTCACGCGCTGGAGCGCCCGGCTCCCCGGAACGCAGCGCCGCGCCGCAGCGCGGACCGAACCCGCGGCAGCGGTCGCCCAGGACCGCCGAGGAGAGGGCCCGGGCGCCGTCCCCGCGGCCCGCGCCGAACACCTCACCGACGAGGCCAAGCCGATCCCCGCCGTGGACGAGCTGCCGGTCCGCGAGGTCCTGGACCGCGTCCCGGCCCTGGTCGCCCTCGTCCACGGCCCTGACCACCGCCTCGCGTACGTCAACGACACCTATGTCACGTCCTTCGGCGTCCGCCCTCCGGGCGAACCGGCCCGCGAGGCCCTCCCCGAGCTCGCCGAACTGGGCCTGCTCCCGCTCCTCGACCAGGTCCTGCGCAGCGGCAAGCCGCGCACCCTCAAGTCCCGCAAGGCCCCCGACGGCCGCTCCTACACCTTCACCTGCACGCCCGTGACCGAGGGCGACGGCGGAGTCCTCATCTTCGCCACCGACGTCACCGGCCACGCGGAAGCCGCCGAACGCCTCCGCGCCAGCGAACGCCGCCAACGCGAAACGGCCGTCACCCTCCAGCGCTCCCTACTCCCGCAGGAGCTGGAGGAACCGGACGATCTGCGCATCGCCGCCACCTACCACCCGGGCGGCACGGAGGCCGCGGTCGGCGGGGACTGGTACGACGTGATCACCCTCGGCGGCGGCCGCACGGCCCTGGTCATCGGCGACGTGATGGGCAGAGGAGTACGAGCGGCGGCAGTCATGGGCCAACTCCGTACGGCTGTGAGGGCCTACGCCCGCCTGGACCTCCCCCCGCACGAGGTGCTCCAGCTCCTCGACGGCCTGGCAACGGAAATCGACGCCAACCAGATCGCCACCTGCGTCTACGCCATCCATGACCCGAACGAGGGCCGCCTGATCTACGCGTCGGCCGGCCACCTCCCCATCCTGGTCCGGGATGAGAACGGCGCAGTCCAACGCGCCGACGAACCCACCGGCCCGCCCCTCGGCACCGGCGGCTGGATGCACGCGTCCGGCTCGATCCCCCTGAGCCCGGGCTCCACGGCGGTCCTCTACACCGACGGCCTGGTGGAACGCCGGGACGAGGACCTGGACGAGGGAATCGCCTCCCTGGAACGCGCCCTGGCCGGCGCGACGGGCACCCCCCAGGTCATCTGCGACCGCCTCGTCCGCAGCGCAGGCGTCACAGCAGACCACGATGACGACGTGGCGGTCCTGGTCCTTCAGCACCCGGCCCGCACGGGTCCCGACGGCGACCTCTTCCGCAACGCCGCCCTGGAACTCCTCGGCGGCATCGAAGCGGCCCCCCGCGCGCGTGCCTTCGCCTCCGGCGTCCTGACCAGCTGGCGCTTCCCGCCCGAGCTCCACGACCTGGGCGTCCTGGCGGCCAGCGAACTGGTCGCCAACTCCCTCCAACACGGCACCCCGCCCATGCGCCTGCGCCTGCGCCGCACCGACCGCCGCCTGATCATCGAGGTGACGGACGGCGACGACCATCTCCCCAGACGCCGCCGAGCAGAACCGGCCGACGAATCCGGCCGAGGCATCGCCATCGTCGCGACAATCGCCTCGGCCTGGGGCTCACGCCGAACACCGGGAGGCGGCAAGGCGGTGTGGTGCGAGTTCGTACTGCCGAAGACGGCCTGAACCGCCGGTGCGGGTAATCCAGCCCGGCCGGCGTTTGAGGACGAGGCCCGTTCGGGGCCGAAGCGGGGGTCTGGGGGCGGCAGCCCCCAGGATCGGGACGGGCAGGGGCGGCGGGGGCGAAAACCTCAGGCGCGCGCCCGAGCCTGCCCCGCAGCCGACGCAGCCCCCTGCGCCACCACCCGACTCTTCCCCACCCACGGCCGATCCTGCACCGCACTCAGCTCCCGCCCCAACCGCAGAGCGAGATACGTGATCCCCAACGAGAACAACAGAAACGTCACCACGTACGGCCCATGCAGCGAAGCGCCCATCGGCCCACCCACAGCCGGCCCCACGGCCAACGCAAGCTGCTTGACCAGCGCAAACGCCGAGTTGTACTGCCCAGCCATCCCCTCCGGCGCCAGATCAGCCACCAACGGGGCAACAGTCGGCGACAACATCGCCTCACCCAGCCCGAACAACGCATACGTGGAGATGAAGGCGGCCGTAGCCATCTCCTGGCTACCGTGCCCCAGCCCGGCATACCCCGCCGCAACCCACGCCACGGCCCAGATGAGCCCGACAGCCGCGATCACCCGCGACCGCCTCCGCCGCTCGACGAACTTCAGCACGGCGAACTGAGCCACCACGATCATCGCGGTGTTGGCCGCAAGCGCGGTCCCGAGCGCCGACGTGGAAACCCCGGCCGCCTCGACCCCGTACGCACTGAGGCCCGACTCGAACTGCCCGTAGCAGGCGAAGAACAGCACGAAGCCCAGCACGGACAGTTGCACCATGGCCCGGTTCTGGAGCAGCTGCTTCCAGCTCCCCTTGGCGGACCCAGCCCCCGGCGCCCCCTCGATCCGCGGCGCCCGCGGCATCCGCACCGTCACCATCACCACGACGAGCAGCAGGAACATCGCCGCCTCGATCGAGAACAGCAGAGTGAAGGACGAGACGCTCGAAGCGTCGACCAGGTGACCACCGATGAGCCCGCCGACCCCCAGCCCCAGGTTCTGCAGGAAGAACTGCATCGCGAACGCCCGCGACCGAGTCTCCGCAGTGGAGCAGTCGACGATCATCGTCGCGAGCGCCGGCTGCATCACGGCCTGCCCCGCCCCGAGCGCGGCCGCCGACAGCAGTACGGATACGGCACTGCCCGCGAGCCCCAGGCTCAGGGCCCCGAGCGCAGCGGTGACCAGGGCGGCGACCAACACCGGCAGCGGGCCCCGCCGGACGATCGCCCGCCCGGCGAGCGGCAGCACGACCAGCGCGGCCACGGCGAAGACGGCGAGGACGAGCCCCGCCGTCATGGCACCCAGCCCCCGCACCTGCGCCACATAGACGTACAGGTAGGGGACGGTGAAACCGAGCCCGAACGCGCTGAGTGCGTTGCCCACGTGGATCCGGCGCATCGCTGCGCCCATCGCCCTGGTCACGTTCACCTCTCTCGTATCTCTCAGATGCAGATCTGAAGACTTCGAACCTAAACTTCGAAGCTAAACTCTACACATCGAAGGACTTCAACGCCAAGCGAGCCCATGCCATACTCGGCCCATGGGCGACACCCCGGGCATCAGCGAACCGACACTCGAAGAACAGATCGCCGCCTACCAGCGCGAGTTCCAGGACCTCGACCCCCAGGTCGAGAAGGTCGTCTCGGCGCTGTCCCGCCTGAACCGCCGCATGAACGTCGCCTACGGCCGCCAGACCGCCGCCCTCGGCATCAGCAACGCCGAGTGGGAGGTCCTCAAGGCTCTCGTCCTCTCCGGCGCCCCGTACTGCATGGGCCCCAGCGACCTCGCCAAGGGCCTCGGCCTCACCCCGGCCGCCATGACCCACCGCATCGATCGCATGGTCGCCGAGGGTCTGGTCACCCGGGAGCGGGACGAGTCCAACCGCGTACGCGTCATCGTCGAGCTGACCGCCGAGGGCAGGGAGAAGTGGCTGGAGGCGATGCGGCTCGCGTCCGTCTTCGAGGAGGACCTCCTCCAGGACCTCTCGGCGGAGGAGCG
>NZ_CP163432.1:3705000-4352500 GCF_041051905.1 Streptomyces sp. R11 | reverse complement strand
GTTGCCGGCGCCGGTGTAGCACCACTGTGGTGGTGTGTGACGGTGTACTGGTCGTTGTTTGAGAACTGCACAGTGGACGCGAGCATCTGTGGCCAAGTTTTTAAGGGCGCACGGTGGATGCCTTGGCACCAGGAACCGATGAAGGACGTGGGAGGCCACGATAGTCCCCGGGGAGTCGTCAACCAGGCTTTGATCCGGGGGTTTCCGAATGGGGAAACCCGGCAGTCGTCATGGGCTGTCACCCTTGCCTGAACACATAGGGCAAGTGGAGGGAACGCGGGGAAGTGAAACATCTCAGTACCCGCAGGAAGAGAAAACAACCGTGATTCCGGGAGTAGTGGCGAGCGAAACTGGATGAGGCTAAACCGTATACGTGTGAGACCCGGCAGGGGTTGCGTATACGGGGTTGTGGGATCTCTCTTCTGTTGTCTGCCGGCAACAGGACGAGTCAGAAACCGTTGATGTAGGCGAAGGACATGCGAAAGGTCCGGCGTAGAGGGTAAGACCCCCGTAGTCGAAACGTCAGCGGCTCGTTTGAGAGACACCCAAGTAGCACGGGGCCCGAGAAATCCCGTGTGAATCTGGCGGGACCACCCGCTAAGCCTAAATATTCCCTGGTGACCGATAGCGGATAGTACCGTGAGGGAATGGTGAAAAGTACCCCGGGAGGGGAGTGAAATAGTACCTGAAACCGTGTGCCTACAAGCCGTGGGAGCGTCGGATACGTGCTTGCACGTATCTCGTGACTGCGTGCCTTTTGAAGAATGAGCCTGCGAGTTTGCGGTGTGTTGCGAGGTTAACCCGTGTGGGGAAGCCGTAGCGAAAGCGAGTCCGAATAGGGCGATGTAGTAGCGCGCTCAAGACCCGAAGCGGAGTGATCTAGCCATGGGCAGGTTGAAGCGGAGGTAAGACTTCGTGGAGGACCGAACCCACCAGGGTTGAAAACCTGGGGGATGACCTGTGGTTAGGGGTGAAAGGCCAATCAAACTCCGTGATAGCTGGTTCTCCCCGAAATGCATTTAGGTGCAGCGTCGTGTGTTTCTTGCCGGAGGTAGAGCACTGGATAGGCGATGGGCCCTACCGGGTTACTGACCTTAGCCAAACTCCGAATGCCGGTAAGTGAGAGCGCGGCAGTGAGACTGTGGGGGATAAGCTCCATGGTCGAGAGGGAAACAGCCCAGAGCATCGACTAAGGCCCCTAAGCGTACGCTAAGTGGGAAAGGATGTGGAGTCGCAGAGACAACCAGGAGGTTGGCTTAGAAGCAGCCACCCTTGAAAGAGTGCGTAATAGCTCACTGGTCTAGTGATTCCGCGCCGACAATGTAGCGGGGCTCAAGCGTACCGCCGAAGTCGTGTCATTCATACAAATAGCCCCAACGGGTGTATGGATGGGTAGGGGAGCGTCGTGTGCCGGGTGAAGCCGCGCCGGAAGGCAGTGGTGGACGGTTCACGAGTGAGAATGCAGGCATGAGTAGCGATTCACACGTGAGAAACGTGTGCGCCGATTGACTAAGGGTTCCTGGGTCAAGCTGATCTGCCCAGGGTAAGTCGGGACCTAAGGCGAGGCCGACAGGCGTAGTCGATGGATAACCGGTTGATATTCCGGTACCCGCTGTGAAGCGTCAAACATCGAATCCAGTAATGCTAAGCCCGTGAAGCCGCCCTGATCTCTTCGGAGTTGAGGGGAGTGGTGGAGCCGGTGACCCGAGCTGGTAGTAGGTGAGTGATGGGGTGACGCAGGAAGGTAGTCCATCCCGGGCGGTGGTTGTCCCGGGGTAAGGGTGTAGGCCGTGCGGTAGGTAAATCCGTCGCACACAAGGCTGAGACCTGATGCCGAGCCGATTGTGGTGAAGTGGATGATCCTATGCTGTCGAGAAAAGCCTCTAGCGAGTTTCATGGCGGCCCGTACCCTAAACCGACTCAGGTGGTCAGGTAGAGAATACCGAGGCGTTCGGGTGAACTATGGTTAAGGAACTCGGCAAAATGCCCCCGTAACTTCGGGAGAAGGGGGGCCATCACTGGTGAGGGAACTTGCTTCCTGAGCTGGGGGTGGCCGCAGAGACCAGCGAGAAGCGACTGTTTACTAAAAACACAGGTCCGTGCGAAGCCGTAAGGCGATGTATACGGACTGACGCCTGCCCGGTGCTGGAACGTTAAGGGGACCGGTTAGTCAGGATTCGTCCTGGCGAAGCTGAGAACTTAAGCGCCAGTAAACGGCGGTGGTAACTATAACCATCCTAAGGTAGCGAAATTCCTTGTCGGGTAAGTTCCGACCTGCACGAATGGCGTAACGACTTCTCGACTGTCTCAACCATAGGCCCGGTGAAATTGCACTACGAGTAAAGATGCTCGTTTCGCGCAGCAGGACGGAAAGACCCCGGGACCTTTACTACAGTTTGATATTGGTGTTCGGTTCGGCTTGTGTAGGATAGGTGGGAGACTGTGAACTCTGGACGCCAGTTCAGGGGGAGTCGTCGTTGAAATACCACTCTGGTCGTGCTGGATGTCTAACCTGGGTCCGTGATCCGGATCAGGGACAGTGTCTGATGGGTAGTTTAACTGGGGCGGTTGCCTCCTAAAGAGTAACGGAGGCGCCCAAAGGTTCCCTCAGCCTGGTTGGCAATCAGGTGTTGAGTGTAAGTGCACAAGGGAGCTTGACTGTGAGACCGACGGGTCGAGCAGGGACGAAAGTCGGGACTAGTGATCCGGCGGTGGCTTGTGGAAGCGCCGTCGCTCAACGGATAAAAGGTACCCCGGGGATAACAGGCTGATCTTCCCCAAGAGTCCATATCGACGGGATGGTTTGGCACCTCGATGTCGGCTCGTCGCATCCTGGGGCTGGAGTCGGTCCCAAGGGTTGGGCTGTTCGCCCATTAAAGCGGTACGCGAGCTGGGTTTAGAACGTCGTGAGACAGTTCGGTCCCTATCCGCTGCGCGCGTAGGAATATTGAGAAGGGCTGTCCCTAGTACGAGAGGACCGGGACGGACGAACCTCTGGTGTGCCAGTTGTTCTGCCAAGGGCATGGCTGGTTGGCTACGTTCGGGAGGGATAACCGCTGAAAGCATCTAAGCGGGAAGCCTGCTTCGAGATGAGTATTCCCACCCACTTGATGGGGTAAGGCTCCCAGTAGACGACTGGGTTGATAGGCCGGATCTGGAAGCACGGTAACGTGTGGAGGTGACCGGTACTAATAGGCCGAGGGCTTGTCCATAGAGGCTCGCGTCCACTGTGTTGGTTCTGAAACCACGAACAGCCCCGTATGGCCACATGCGGTGCGGCTGACAGTTTCATAGTGTTTCGGTGGTTATAGCGTGAGGGAAACGCCCGGTTACATTCCGAACCCGGAAGCTAAGCCTTACAGCGCCGATGGTACTGCAGGGGGGACCCTGTGGGAGAGTAGGACGCCGCCGAACAAATTGTGAGAAAGGCCCACACCTTATGGTGTGGGCCTTTCTGCGTTTGTGGCTCAGGACGGCTGTACCAGTCCTGTGTCGTACGCCAGAATCACCGCCTGAATTCGGTCCCGTGAGCCGGTCTTCGCGAGGATGCGGCCCACGTGGGTCTTTACCGTCGACTCGGCGAGGTGGAGGCGGGCGGCTATCTCCGTTTTGGTCCAGCCCTTGCCGATCACCGAGAGGATCTCGCGTTCGCGGTCGGTGAGGGGAGAGAGGCGGGGGTGGTCCAGCGGTGACGGTTCCTGGCCGTTGGCGTGGCCTTGCGTCGGTAGGTGGTGGGCGTACGCGTCGAGGAGGCGGCGGGTCAGGCTTGGGGCGACCACCGCGTCGCCGGTGGCGACTGCGCGGATACCTGAGAGGAGTTCCTCCGGCTGAGCGTCCTTGACGAGGAAGCCGGAGGCGCCTGCGCGGAGGCCGGCGTAGGCGTACTCGTCGAGGTCGAAGGTCGTGAGGATCAGGACTCTGGTGCGGTCGCCGGTGGTGGTGATGCGGCGGGTGGCCTCGATGCCGTCCAGGCCGGGCATGCGGACGTCCATGAGGATCACGTCGGGGTGTAGTTGCGCGGTCATGCGGATCGCCTCGCCGCCGTTGGCGGCTTCGCCCACCACCGTCATGTCGTCCTGGCTTTCGAGGAGCATTCGGAAGCCGAAGCGCTGGAGAGGCTGGTCGTCGGCTATGAGGACGGTGGTCACTGCGGGGATTCCTCCGGGAGATGCAGGTGGACGCGCCAGCCCTGCTCGGGGTGCGGGCGGGGGCCGGCCTCAAGTGTGCCGCCGTACAGGGCCGTTCGCTCGCGCATTCCGGGCAGGCCGCGACCGCGGGTGGGTTCGGCCGGTCCGCCACTGCCGGTGTCGGTCACGGTCGCGGTGACGGCGCCCTTCTCCTCGTATGAGAGCTCTATGTGCGCGGTCGTGTGGGGGCCGCCGTGTTTGAGGGTGTTGGTGAGGGCTTCCTGGATGACGCGGTAGACGGTGAGTTGGCGGCCCGGGGGGAGGCTGGGGGTGCCGTGGGTCGTGGTCTGGATGGGGAGGCCCGCGGCGCGTACGCCGTCGAGGAGTTGGTTCAGGTCGGTGAGGGTGGGTTGGGGGGTCAGCTCCGGGTGGGGTGCTCGGGGGTGTTCGTCGTCGCGTAGGACGTCGAGGAGGCGGCGTAGTTCGGCCAGGGCCTGGCGGCTGGTGGTGCCGATGGCGTGGAGGGCCTGGGTGGCGCGTTCCGGGGACTTGGCGGCCGCGTACTGGCCGCCGTCGGCCAGGCCGGTGATGACGGAGAGGTTGTGGCCGATGATGTCGTGCATCTCGCGGGCGATACGGGCTCGTTCGGCTGCGGCGGCGAGCTGGGCCTGCTGGTCGCGTTCGATCTCCAGGCGGCGGGCGCGGTCCTCGAGGGCCTCGGTGTGGTCGCGGCGGGTGCGGACCGTGATGCCGATGGCCACCGCGACGGCGATGGACATCAGTACCGGGACGATGTCCTTGTCCGGGGTTCCCTGCGGGTGACGGGCTGCCATCACGGCGACGGGCGCGGTGATCAGGGCCGTCGCCCACCAGAGGTTGCGGGGCGGGCGGCGCAGGGCGATGTGGAAGACGACGAGCAGCTGGAGCAGGACCGCTTGGAGAGCGATGCCGGTCCAGGCGTTGACCAGGGCGAACGGGGCTATGGCCAGGAGTGCGGCGCGGGGGTGGGCGCGTCGGACGAGGAGAGGGACGGACAGGCCGAGGCTCAGGGTGAGGACCAGCCAGCCGGGGTTGTCGCGGTCGCGGGCCACGTTGAGCCAGCCGTCGCCGTGGTAGTCGATCAGCGCTGCCAGCACCCAGAAGCCGGTGAGGTGCAGGTCCCAGACGAGCGGATGGCGTCCGTCGAAGGCCCGTACGCGTCGGCTGATGCGCTGGATGTGCTGGGTGAGTGGCTCCGTCGTCGCTCGCTCGTGCGTCACGTGGTCCATCCTGCGGGGGCCGGTGGTGGCCGGCACAGGACCCTGGGCAGGATTCCGGATGAGCGATGTCCTACCCGGGTACTACGGTGGCGACCATGAGCACCACAAACCCCGGGGCCTACGTCATCCGGTCCATCCGTGCCGACGAGTGGCCCGCCGCCAAGGAGTTGCGGCTTGCCGCGCTGCAGGATCCCGTCGCGCCGCTCGCGTTTCTGGAGACGTACGAGCAGGCCGTTGCCCGGCCCGACTCCTTCTGGCAGGAGCGGGCTGCAGGGGCGTGCGAGGGGGCCGACGGGGCGCAGCAGATCATCGCCGAAGGGCCGGACGGGGCCTGGGTCGGGACGTTGACCGTGCTGGTCGAGGAGCCGGGGACGACCGACTGGGCCGGCTTTGCGGTGGAGCGGAAGCAGGGGCATGTCGTCGCCGTGTTCGTACGGCCCGAGGAGCGGGGGAGCGGGCTGACCGACGTGCTCTTCGACGCCGGCCTGGAGTGGGCGTGGTCGCGGGGCGCGGAGCGGGTGCGGCTCATCGTGCACGAGGAGAACGGGCGGGCGCAGCGGTTCTACCGGAAGGTCGGGTTCGAGCCGAGTGGGGTGACCGTGCCGTTGGGTGAGGGGGCGGCGGAGGTCGAGTTGGAGTTCGTCATCGAGCGGCCGTAGGGGGCCGGGTTCGGTGATCGGCCGGCCTGCACCGGCTGTTCGGCTATGCCGGGAGTTCGTCGTGGGGCCAGCGGGAGCGCGCCTGTTCCCGGGACCGGAGCAGGGCCAGGGTCGGCATGCCCCGGTCCGCTCCGGTGGCCAGCAGCTCCGGGAGCTGGGGAAGTGGAGCCACGGCGGCGACGTCGTCCAGGACGAGCGTCATTGGTGGGTCGAGGCGACCGGAGGATGACCGTTCGGCCATGCGCCGGCCGCGCTCGACCACGCTTGCGGCAAGGGCCGTCAGGAGTGGCATGGCGCCGGGGTTGGCTCGGGGGTCCTCGATGGATTCACCCACCACATAAAGCGTGCCCCCTTCATGGACGAAGGAATCCAAGGTGAGGGCATCAGTTCGGTTTGGAGTGCAGGCCTCCCGGATGTTGACCGTGGAGAGGGCGGAGAGCGCCCTCGTCGTCAACTCCTGGGCCATGTCCCGCCGTTCGGGGTGGGCGGTGAGGGCCGCTTCGAGTTCGCCTGCCGCGCCCGGGGCCGCCTTCGGGTTCGTGCGCAGGATGCGTACGGCGTCCTGGATCTGGGTGCCCTGGGACCAGCGGTGGACGTGGCGGATGGTGCGGCCGTCGATGGCGGCGGCGTGCAGGTAACTGCGCAGCAGCGTTTCGGCGGTGTCGCTGACCGCCTGGTCGAGGCGGGAGCTGGGGCGGACCGGGGTCAGGAGTGCCGCCGCTCGTGAGACCGCGGTCTGCTTGTCCTCGCAGCCCGTTGTGGGGGACCAGTGGAGGCGGGCCGGGGTGTCGCAGAGGTGGGTGGGGTCGTAGAGGAGGACCGGGCCGAGTTTCGCGCGGGCGTCCTTTGAGTCCTGCCAGACCGTGGGGTTCGACGTGACTACGAAGGCGGGGCCTTCCGCGTCGCGTACCGCCTGGGTTGCGGTGGCTTGGCGGCTTTCCCTCGGGGCTGCATGGATCTTTTCCCACGCGCCCGCCCGTTCGGTGAGCAGCGCGGTGTGGGGTCCGGCGTCGGGCGCCGGCACTTCGCTGCGTACCGCCGCTGTCTCCGAGGCCGCTGCCGTCGCTGCTGCCGTCGCTGCTGTGGTCGCTGCAGTCATCGGCATCGCGGCCATCGGCTCCGCTTCCGTCCGCGGCGCCGGTACGTCGCCGTGTACGGGTGCTGGAGCGGGCTCAGGGGCCGATGAGAAGCCGGGCCGTACCGCGTTGTCCGTCTTCCCCGCCACGGCCGCCTTCCCTGCAGCCTCTGCCTCTGTCTTGCCCACGCGCCCCGTTTCCCCTGCGCGCCGCCCCGCCCTGACCGCGCGCCACCGTGCCACGGTCCCCAGCACGAACACGGTCAACACGACCAGGACCATCAACTGCCCGATGAACAGCCCCCAGAACAGGCCGTACCCCGACAGCTGTCCGTCCGGTGTCTCCGGCCACGCGCCCGGGATGTCGTGGGGCTGGGCGACCAGGGAGCGCATGGCCAGGGGCGTGCGGGCGAAGGTGACGCCGGAGGGCCAGGAGCCGTGCGAGAACAGGCCCGCGAGGCCCGTCGCCGTCCAGACCAGCAGTGTCATGCCCAGGAGGAAGGCGAGCAGGCCGATCAACAGGCCGTCAGGGATGCCTCCCTGACTGCCTCCACTGTCCCGGGTGTACCGGTGTTCCCTGCGGTCGTCCGGTCTCACGCTGCCCCCTACGCCACCGTCGATTCGGAGTCGCCAAGGTGTTGCTCCACGAAGGCCGCCGCCCGTTCCTCCGCTTCCAACTCGGCGGCGCGCAGGGCGTCGTCGGTCAGTTCGCGGTCGGCGGACGACTCGGTCATCGCGCGGTCGGTGAAGACCAGTGGGCGTTCGGTCTCGGTGATCAGGTGCTTGACCACCTGGACGTTGCCGTTGACGTCCCACACCGCGATGCCCGGGGTGAGGCTGGGGATGATCTCCACCGCCCAGCGCGGCAGGCCCAGCACGCGGCCCGTCGCTCTCGCCTCGTCGGCCTTCTGGGCGTAGATCGTCCTGGTCGATGCCATCTTCAGGATCGCGGCGGCCTCCTTCGCCGCCGCGCCGTCGACGACGTCGGACAGGTGGTGGACGACGGCCACGAAGGAAAGCCCCAGCCGGCGGCCGAACTTCAGCAGGCGCTGGAAGAGCTGGGCCACGAAGGGGCTGTTGATGATGTGCCAGGCCTCCTCGACCAGGAAGATGCGCTTCTTCCGGTCGGGGCGGATCCAGGTGTGCTCCAGCCAAACGCCGACGATCGCCATCAGGATCGGCATGGCGATCGAGTTGCGGTCGATGTGGGACAAATCGAACACAATGAGCGGCGCGTCGAGGTCGATGCCGACCGTCGTGGGGCCGTCGAACATGCCCCTGAGGTCACCGTCGACGAGACGGTCCAGGACCAGAGCGACGTCCAGGCCCCACGCGCGTACGTCGTCTATGGCGACGTTCATCGCCTCTGCCGACTCCGGCTCGGGGTGCCGTAGCTGCTCGACGATGTCGGTCAGGACCGGCTGGCGGTCGAGGATGGTCTCGTTGACGTACGCGTGCGCGACCTTCAGTGCGAAGCCGGAGCGCTCGTCGAGGCCGTGGCCCATCGCGACCTCGATGATCGTGCGGAGCAGGGCCAGTTGGCCCGTCGTCGTGATCGAGGGGTCGAGCGGGTTGAGCCGAATGCCCATGTCCAGGGCGGCCGTCGGGTCCAGGCGGATGGGGGTTATCCCCAACTCCTGCGCGATGAGGTTCCACTCGCCGACGCCGTCCTCGCCCTGGGCGTCGAGGACGACGACCTGGCGGTCGCGGAAACGCAGCTGACGCAGGACGTACGTCTTCTCCAGCGCCGACTTGCCGTTGCCGGACTCGCCGAGGACCAGCCAGTGCGGGGCCGGGAGCTGCTGGCCGTAGAGCTGGAAGGGGTCGTAGATGTAGCCCTTTCCGGAGTAGACCTCGCGGCCGATGATGACGCCCGAGTCGCCGAGGCCGGGGGCGGCGGTCGGGAGGTAGACCGCCTGGGCCTGGCCCGTCGACGTGCGCACCGGCAGCCGCGTCGTCTCCACCTTCCCGAAGAGGAAGGACGTGAAGGCGTCGGTGAGGACGGACAGCGGGTCCCGCATCAGGTCCTACCTCCGAATGCCGGTGGCGAAGGGGAGTGTGTTCACGAATGCCCGGTGGTGCTCGCGATCGCACCACTCCAGCTTCAGATACGACTTTCCGGCCGACGCCCGGATGGTCCTCTTGTCCCGGGCCAGGGACTCGGGGGAGCGGGAGGAAACGGTGATGTAGCCGACCAGGTTGACGCCGGCGGCGCCGCTCGCGAGGTCTTCGCCCCGCTGGTCGAGGCGGTTGTGGGCGGCGATGTCGCGCGGGTCGACGGTCCGGTTCATCTTGGCGGCGCGGCTGGCCTCCGCCTCGTCGTTGGTCTTCTCGGTGAGCATGCGTTCGATGGCGACCTCGGTGGGTTCGAGGTCCATCGTCACGGCGACCGTACGGATGACGTCCGGGGTGTGGACGAGCAGCGGTGCCAGGAAGTTGACGCCCACCGGGGTCATCGGCCACTCCTTCACCCAGGCCGTGGCGTGGCACCAGGGCGCCCGCGTGGAGGACTCGCGGGTCTTCGCCTGCAGGAACGTCGGTTCCATGGCGTCCAGTTCGGCCGGCCAGGCGTTGCGTTTCGTCATCGCCTGGATGTGGTCGATCGGGTGGTCCGGGTCGTACATGGAGTGGATGAGCGAGGCCAGACGCCCCTGCCCGAGGGGCTGGCGTACGCGGATGTCGGCCTCCTGGAGGCGCGAGCAGATGTCGGTCAGCTCGCGTGCCATGACGACCGCGAGGCCGGAGTCCCGGTCGACCTTGCCGCCGTGCGGGCGGGCCGCGCGGGCCATCGCCTGGGCCTCGGCGGCCAGTTCGCGTGTGAAGTGCATGCAGGCGACGAGGTATGCGCGGTGCTGCTCGCTGCTCGTCGACACCATCGACTGGAGTTGGTCGTACGACTGCTGCAGCCACCCCGGGGCCCGCTCGTCGCCGCGTACGGCCACGTCCTTGGCGTGGGCGTCCGGGTCGGCGGGCAGGGTGCGGGCGAGCATCTGCAGCCGGGTGACGAAGCCGTCGCCGTTGGCCACGTGCTTGAGGAGGGTGCCGAAGCGGTCGACGAGGGCTTCCTGGTCCTCGGAGTCGCGCAGGCCGACGCCGGGCCCTTCGATCTCGATCGCGGCCGTGACCGTACGGCGGTCGGCGTGCAGGAGCACGGCGATCTCGTCGGGCCCGAAGGGGGCGGCCAGCCAGGTGATACGGCCGATCCCGGGCGGCGGGCCGACCTCGACCTCGCGCCCGTCGAGACCGGTGCCGGCTTCCACTGCGCCGGAGCGGTAGGTGGTGCCCTGGCGCAGGGTGCGCTTGTAGCTGCGGTTGATCTCGAACCACTTGTAGATGGTCCGGTGCTTGTACGGCACGTAGACGGCGCCGAGCGCGAGCAGGGGGAAGCCCATCAGCAGCACGATGCGCAGGGACAGGACGGGGACGAGGAGTCCGCACATCATGCCGAGGAACGCGCCCCCGATGATCAGCGCGATCTCGCCGGTCTCGCGGTTGCGGCCGACGATCGCGTTCGGCCGGGCGCGGCCGATCAGATATGTACGGCGGGGCGTGACCGGATGGGACACATGGGACTCGGTCGTCAACGCCCGTCACCTCCTGAACGATTGCTGCTGCGGGTATTGCCGGCGTGAGGGGTGTTCACCGCGCTGCTCGAGCGGGGGGCGGGTGCGGCGGAGGGGACAGATCCGCCGCCGTTCGAGGAGCGCGAACTGTGCGCGGCGACGCCGCCGGAGGCGGGGTTGGAGGGGCGGGGGGAGGAGCCGGACTGGCCCCCGCCGCCCTTGTTGTCCGCGCGGGAGCTGTGTGTCTTGATGCCCTGGGCGACGAGGGTCGCCGGGGAGCTGATGACCGCGGCGGCCTTGCCTTCGGCGCCCCGCATGATGCGGTTGTTGCGGGAGCCGGCGAGCTCGTCGCCGAAGCCGGGGACGAAGCGGTAGATCATCGCGCTCGCGAAGATGGCGAGCAGGATGATGGCCAGTCCGGAGACCACGGCCGAGAAGGCGTTCGGGCCGTCGTCGGCGGACAGGGCGCCGGCCAGGCCGAGCACTATGACGATGACCGGCTTCACGAGGATGACGGCGATCATGATGCCCGCCCAGCGGCGGACGTGGCCCCACAGGTTCTTGTCGACCAGGCCGGCGTAGACGACGGTGCCGAGGAGGGCGCCGACGTAGAGCAGGGCGGCGCGGATGACGAGCTCCAGCCACAGGACGCCGGCGGCGAGGATGGAGACCAGGGACACCACGATCAGCATGATCGGGCCGCCGCCGATGTCCTCGCCCTTCTCCAGGGCGCCGGAGAAGGTGCCGAAGAAGGTGTCCGTCTGATCGCCGGTCGTTTTCGCGAGGACGTCCGTGATGCCGTCCGTGGCCGATACGACCGTGTAGAGGATCAGCGGCGTGAACGCGGACGCCAGGACCGTCAGCCAGAGGAAGCCGATCGCCTCGGAGATGGCGGTGCTGAGAGGTACGCCGCGGACGGCTCGCTTGGCCACGGCCAGCAGCCACAGGAGCAGGGTGAGGATCGTGGACGCCGCGAAGACGACCGCGTACTGCTGGAGGAACTTCGTGTTCGTGAAGTCGACGTTCGCGGTCTCCTTCACGGCCTCGCTGAGCTTGTCGACGGTCCAGGCGGCGGCTTCGGCGCAGCCCTTGGCGAGGGATGAGAGGGGGTCGAGGGTGGAGGTGGGGTCGGTGAGGGGGCTGGATCCGCCGCCTCCGCCGCCGCCTCCGGTGCCGTTGTCTTTTTCGCAGTAGTCCTTGGCGGGGCCGCGGATTAGGTCACAGGGGTCGTTGCTCGCCGAGGGCGTGGGCGTGGGGGTTGGTGCGGCCACGGCACGTGTGGCCAGCAGCACGGCACTGGTCTGTACGGCGGCGAGGGCCGCGGTGACCTTGAGGAAGCGGCGGTTAGCGCGCATACGTGAACCCTCCGTACTCCTCGACGGCCTTCGTCATGTCGTCGGCAGTGGAGGCCCTCTGGTCCCGCCCGACCGGTACGGGTCCGTCCTTCTGCTGGAAGTCGGTGACCTTCCAGTCGTTGCCGACCCACTTCAGCTGGTAGGTCGTGGTGTACCAGCTTTCGGAGACCGGGTTGGTCGAGCCGTTGCCGGACAGGCCGAAGAGCGAGGTGTACCAGACCTCGACGGTGGCGGCACTCGCGCTGAACGAGGTGACCTTGGTGCCCACCGGGATGACCCGGGAGATGAACGTCTGTCCCGCCGGCGCCGCGCCGTCACTGCTGAGGCCGATGTTTGCCAGGAAGCTCTCGCTGGAGTACGCGCGATCCAGGTCGGCCTGTCGGCCGGTCGCGACATCGGGGGCGTAGACGGTGGTGACGATCTCGTGCCGTCTGGCCGTGTTGAACATCTCGGCCGACCCCAGCGCTACGGAGTAGTTGGCCGCCGCACTCCCCGCCCCCTGCTCATCCCGCGCGAACCCCCCAGGAATCCCCGCCGCCTTGCCGTCCACCGGCCGCGTCCCCGTGGCCGCCGTCGTCGAGGATTTCGGCTGGTTTTCGTCCCCGCTCGTGGAACCGGAGTCGTCGCCTCCACGGTTCGCGAAGGCGATCGCGGCGATGAGGAGGACGACCACGCCGACCACGGTGACCAGGCTCCGGGACGAGGAACGGCCGCCCCGCCGCGCGCTCCCGTACGCGTCACCACCGCTTTCGGGCAGGCGCGTACGGGTCTGGCCCGTGCCTCCGTAACCGCCGGAGCCCTCCCGCTCGTCTCCGAGACTCATGCCGCGTACGCCCCCTCGACGTCGGACAACAACACGTTGGAGTACGACGGTAGCCGTGCTGGTTCCCGCATGGGCGCGGTGTGGTGACTCGACATCAGGGAAACGCAACCTCAGCCGGTGGGCACGACGGGTGGGTGGGGGACGAGGGGGACCGGGCGTGCCCGGAGCGGACGGAGGAGATGGAGGGGAAGGAGCGGTGCGAGCAAGTGCGCGCGACTGAGGCGGCTAGACGGCCATGCCGTACACGATCGTGAACAGCGTGCCCAGTGAGCCGATGATGAAGACGCCCGTCAGCCCGGCGATGATGAGACCTTTGCCCTGCTCGGCGCTGAACGTGTCGCGCAGTGCGGTCGCGCCGATGCGCTGTTTGGCCGCCCCCCAGATGGCGATGCCGAGGCAGAGCAGGATGGCCACAGCCATCACGACCTCGATCATCACCTTCGCCTCGTTGCCCAGGCTGCCGAAGGGGCCCCAGTCCGGAGCGATCCCGCCGATGATGGTGTTGATATCGCCCTTATCGGCCGCAAAGAGCATGTAAGTCACCGCCCCTGTTGGGTAGTTCCGCAGTCCCCTGCGGTGCGCAGAGGTCAGGTCTCATTCTCGCCGACGATGGCGCTGTCGTATGTCGACTTGGCGTCATTGATGGGCGGGATTCGTACGAAAACCTCGTACGGTCACTCTGTGTATCACGGCAGGTCACGCCGGGCAACGAGGCCTGAGCGGAACCTGTCGTGTGGTTCCGTCGTTAGCCTTCTTCACGCCGGGTGCCGCTTCTGACGGGTGGTCGGGTGAGGGGGTCGTGCCGGTGTTCTGCGGGTGAAGGTTATCGCCGATGCGTGAACATCCCCAGGCAGGGTGCCACGACCGCCCGTGGCCGCCGGGCATGGTGACGGCCGGTCAGTTCTCGGCGACGTTCGCGGTGATCAGCCGGAGGAGCTGTTTGGCGAGGGCGTCCTGCTCGGGGGTCAGGCCCATGGCGTCGCCGATGGCGAGCGGGACGGTGGTCGCGCGGTCGCGGAGCCGGGCGCCGGCGTCGGTGAGGCGGATGGCGACCGAGCGTTCGTCGTCCGGGCGGCGTTCGCGGCTCAGCAGGCCGCCCGCTTCGAGGCGCTTGAGCAGTGGGGACAGGGTGCTGGACTCCAGTTGGAGGGCCGTGCCGAGGTCGCGTACGGAGATCGAGTCCTGCTCCCAGAGGACGAGCATGACCAGGTACTGCGGATACGTCAGGCCGAGCTCGTCGAGGAGGGGCCGGTAGCGCGCGGTGACGGCGCGGGAGGCGGCGTACAGGGCGAAGCAGAGCTGGTCGTCCAGGAGGAGGGAGCCGTCTTCCGGGGGCGTTTCGGTGGCTCGGCTCATCACGGCTCCTGGGTCTCGTGTCAGGGGTCTTGTGTCTTCGGGTATTCGTGTCCCCTCGATTCTATCGAGCCCAAATCCATCGACCCCTAATCGGTTGCGCACGACTTAATCGCGCGCTACGTTCATCTCGTGCCGCCGTTCCCGTGCGGTGCCCCGATCCGAGGAGTTCGCCATGACCGAACCCGTCCGTCCCGTTCTGGAACCCGCCGCGCAGGCCTTCGTCGAGGCCACCGCCAATCCGCCGTACCTGTTCGACCTGGGGCCGGCCGAGGGGCGCAAGACCGTCGACGAGGTGCAGTCCGGGGAGATCGCCAAGCCCGCCGTCGACGAGGAGTGGGTCACCGTGTCCGGTGGGCCGACCGGCGAGGTCAAGGCCCGGATCGTCCGCCCGGCCGGGGCCACCGGGGCGCTCCCGGTGATCATCTACATCCACGGCGCGGGCTGGGTCTTCGGCAATGCCCACACCCACGACCGTCTCGTGCGCGAGCTGGCCGTCGGCGCCGGTGCCGCGGTCGTCTTCCCCGAGTACGACCTCTCGCCCGAGGCCCGCTACCCGGTCGCCGTGGAGCAGAACTACGCCGTCGCGCGGTGGGTCGTCGCCGAGGGCGCGGGCAAGGACCTGGACGCGAGCCGGATCGCTGTGGCCGGTGACTCGGTGGGCGGCAACATGACTGCCGCGCTGACGCTGATGGCCAAGGAGCGCGGGGACGTTCCGCTGGTGCAGCAGGTGCTCTTCTACCCGGTCACGGACGCGGCGTTCGACACCGGCTCGTACCAGCAGTTCGCCGAGGGGTACTTCCTGCGCCGGGACGCGATGCAGTGGTTCTGGGACCAGTACACGACCGACGAGGCGGAGCGGGCGCAGATCACGGCGTCGCCGCTGCGGGCCGGTGTCGAGCAGCTGCGGGGGTTGCCGCCGGCGCTCGTCATCACGGCCGAGGCCGATGTGCTGCGGGACGAGGGGGAGGCGTACGCGAACAAGCTGCGTGAGGCCGGGGTGCCGGTCACCGCGGTGCGGTATCAGGGCATCATCCATGACTTCGTGATGCTGAACGCGCTGCGGGGGACGCGGGCTGCGGAGGCGGCGATCGGGCAGGCGGTGAGTGTGCTGAAGGGGGTCTTCGGCGGCTGAGCGGCCTGGGGCGGTAGTGCCGTAGGGGTGCGGACCGCTCGGCAGGGGTGCGGGGCTCGTTGGGTCTGGTCGCGCCCTGCGGCGGGGCTGCATATGTCGACGCAGCCCCGCGCTCCTTCAGGGCGTTGCGGCGCAGGGTCTTTGAGTGGCTGTCAGCGGGGCCTGAGGCCGTGCAGCAAGTGGTGGACCAAGCCGTCGACGCCGGCCAGGGCCGCCTCGGGGGTCAGCATGCCGCCGGCGATGAAGGCGGCCATGCCGTGGAGGGCGGCGCCCGTGACGAAGGTGAGTTCCTCCGGGGTGCCCTCGACGATCTCGCCCCGCTGCTGGGCGTCCGCGAGGACCCGTTCGAGGCTGCCGATCGTCTGCTCGACCGCGGCGGCCATCTGCTCCGAGGCGCCCGGCTCGTGCTTGCGGGCGTACATCAGCTCCAGCAGCTCGGCGTTGTCGATGGCGAAGCCGAGGTAGGTCCGGGCGAGAGCGGTGAGGCGGGGCTCCAGGGGGAGTGCCGGGTCGTCGGCCGCGCCCAGGGCCCGCCCGAGCCGCTCGTAGCCGGCCAGCGCCAGGGCGTTGAGCAGGGCCTGCTTGTCCTTGAAGTGCCGGCCGGGGGCGGCGTGGCTGACGCCGACCTCGCGGGCCAGTTCGCGGAGCGAGAGGGCGCCGACGCCCTTGTCGCGCAGGGTGCGTTCGGCTGCGGCGAGCAGGGCGGCGCGCAGGTCTCCGTGGTGGTAGGGGCGGCTCTCGGGCATGTGCACCATCGTAGCTTGATGTTGTCGGTGCCATCTTTGTTGGCGTCGTCATCATTGTTGTCATTGACAGCATTGTTGGCAACGCCTACATTCGGGAGTATGGCTGACAAAACGATGAAGAAGACGTGGGACGCGACCAGCCTCCCGGACCTCAGCGGCCGCACGGCCGTCGTCACCGGTGCCAACAGCGGCATCGGCCTCACCGCGGCCGACGCGCTGGCCCGATCCGGCGCGCACGTCGTGTTCGCCGTACGGGACCTCGAGCGGGGCCGGGCCGCCGCCGCGACCGTGACCGGCAGTACGGAGGTGCGACGCCTGGACCTGGCGGATCTGGCCTCCGTGCGGGAGTTCGCCGATGCGTGGCAGGGGCGGCCGCTGGATCTGCTGATCAACAACGCCGGCGTGATGATGCTGCCGCAGCAGCGGACGGCGGACGGCTTCGAGATGCAGTTCGGCACCAACCATCTGGGCCACTTCGCGCTGACGAACCTGCTTCTGCCGTACGTCACCGACCGGGTCGTGACGCTGTCCTCCGGTGCCCATCGGTGGTCCGGCGCGAGGATCCGCTTCGAGGACCTGAACTGGACGTCCGCCTACCACCCCAATCGCGCGTACGCCCAGTCGAAGCTGGCGAACCTCCTGTTCACGCTGGAACTCCAGCGCCGCCTGACGGAGTCCGGCTCCCCGGTCCGCGCCCTGGCCGCCCACCCCGGCTATGCCGCCACCAATCTGCAGAGCCACGCGGGGAGTCCGGTGATGCGGGCCTTCATGAGGATCGGCAACAGGGTCTTCGCACAGGACGACAAGGCGGGCGCGCTGCCGACGCTGTACGCCGCGACCCAGGACCTCCCCGGTGCGAGCTACGTCGGACCCGACGGGCTGGGCGAGATGCGGGGCGCCCCGACGCTGGTCGGGCGGACGACGGCGGCCAGTGACGCGGAGGTGGCGCGGCGGCTGTGGACGGTGTCGGAGGAACTGACGGGCGTGAGCTGGCCGTTGGGGGCGATGGACCGGGTGGCGGCCGAACGATAAGGTGCCCCGCCGCCCCCCGGGCTGGGTCAGGACTCCGGCTGCGTCACCGTCAGGGCCCAGCGGATGTCGTCCGCCGAGGCGTCGACAGCGATCACGAAGGACCCGGAGCGGACCACGCCGGGAGCCATGGTCACGGAGCCCACCCCGGCCTCCCCGGCGGGGCAGTCGACCGAGAACGCGGCGGTCTCGGTCTCCTGCGACATCGTCACCCGCACTTCGCCGCCGCCCTCGCACGCCACCGTGAGCACGGTCGGCAACCCCTCCCACGCGCCGCCGGACACGGCTCCGCCGTCCCCTGTTTGCTCCTCCACCCACAGCAGCCCCTCCGGCCCCGGATGGGGCAGCAGGACATCGGTCGATGCGGCGGCAGGGCCCGCCGCCACGCCGGTCAGCGCGCAGGCCACGAGGGCCGTCACGGCCAGGGCACGGCTGGTTCGTCTCACGATCGTTCCCCTTGAAGTCGCGTCCGGAGTCGGTCAGTTGCTCGTTCGATGCCCAGCCTGCCGTGCCGGATGACCTCGTGCCTGAGTATGCGTACTCAGGGGTAGGCCGTACGCGGAGGTGGTCGGACGATGTCGTTGCCGAGCCTGCTCGGGGTGTTCGGGCACCCGGACGACGAGGCCCTTTTCGCGGGCGGAGTCCTCGCCCGGCACGCGGCCGCCGGTGCCCGCACGGCCGTCGTGACGGCGACCTGGGCCCCCGAGACGCAGCGCGGCGCCGAACTCGCCGAGGCGCTGCGGATTCTCGGTGCCGGTGAGCCGCGGATGCTCGGCTATGCCGATGCCGGGGCGCCGCACTCCGCCCCCGGTCGCCCGCGGCTGTGCGATGCGCCGCTCGACGAATCGGTGGGGCGGCTGGTCGCTCACATACGGCAGTTCCGGCCGCGGATCGTGCTCACCCATGACGCGTACGGCGGCCTGACCGGGCACCCCGACCATGTGCACACCCACCGCGTGACCACCCTCGCGGTCCAGCAGGCCGGCCTCGAGCGGCTCCATCCGGACGCCGGCGTTCCCTGGCAGCCGAGCGCCCTCTACCTGGCCACCCATCCGCACTCGGCGCTCCCCGCCCTGGAGGAACTGGCCCGTGCGGGCAAGGGGATGAACACCGTGTCGGACGACCGGATCACCGCGACCGTCGACGTGCGCCCCTGGCTGGACCGGAAGTGGGCGGCCGTACTGGCGCACCGCACCGAGGTGGAGCGAGGGGCGGCACCCGGGTTGCTGGCCGGTTTCCCGGCGGCCGTACGCGAGCGGATCCTGGCGACCGAGTGGTACATCCGGCAGGATCCGGTCTCCCGCGTGCGCCGGGCCGCACGGAACTGACCGCCTGACCGGCCGCTCGAACGACCGGCCCCCCGTCGAAGTGCTCACCCCGGCAAGCCGGCAGCGCTGAACGCTACTTGGCGGACGCGGCGTCGCGGACCGTCCGCGCGGTGGCCTTCGGGTCGTAGTCCTCGGGGACACCCTCGACCAGGATGATGTCGCCCTCGATGTGCCGGGAGCGCAGTGGTGCGATCTCGCGGTAGGCCGGCGAGTCCCACCAGGACCGCGCCTCGCCGATCCCCGGGAAGCCGATCATCACGACGTGTCCGGGCCAGCTGCCCTCCTTCACCTCGTGCTGCGCGCCGTGTACGAGGAAGCGGCCGCCGTACGGTTCGAAGGTGGCCGGGAGGCGCTCGATGTACTCCGCGATCTCCGGGTGCGGGGCGGCTTCCTGCAGGTGAGCAATGGCGTAGGCGGGCATGGTGTCCTTCCGTTCGGTCGGGCTCCCTGTGGTGCCGATGCTGGCACGCGGGTCGTGGGGGATCGATTACCGCTGAGGTAATGCCGCTCATGGCTGCATCGGTTGCCGCGGATTCGCAGTGGGAAGCTCATAGACTGGCGCGGGCGGAATCCCGGTGGGCGAGGGGCGGTTGACGGTGCGTAAGGCATGGATCGTGGCGGGCGCCGCACTCGCGGCGGGGCTCAGCTTCGTGATGCTGCTCGTCGTCGGGGTCTACATCGTCGCCGGGAACCTCGCCGGCGGAGTGGGCGGAGCGTCCAAAGCGCTGGCCAAGGGGGCCGTGCCGGCCGCCTACTCGGCGCTCGTGCAGAAGTGGGGCAACCTGTGCCCCGCCATCAACCCCGCGCTGCTCGCCGCCCAGCTGTACCAGGAGAGCGGGTTCAACCCGAAGGCGCAGAGCGCGGCCGCGGCGCAGGGCATCGCGCAGTTCATCCCGGGGACCTGGGCCACGCACGGGATGGACGGTGACGGGGACGGCGACCGCGACGTCTGGGATCCGAATGACGCGATTCCGTCGGCCGCGTCGTACGACTGCAAGCTCGCCTCGTACGTGAAGGACGTACCCGGCGACCCGACGAAGAACATGCTCGCGTCCTACAACGCGGGGGCGTACGCGGTCATCAAGTACAAGGGTGTGCCGCCGTACAAGGAGACCCAGAACTACGTCAAGACGATCACGACACTGCAGCAGAGCTTCGCCGCGCCCGTCAGTCGTGTCGATCCCAGCAAGCAGGCCGCCGGCGCCATCTACTACGCCCAGAAGAAGCTCGGCACGCTCTACCTCTGGGGTGGTGACGGCACTGCTGAGGACAACGGGCGGTTCGACTGCTCGGGGTTGACGAAGGCCGCGTACGAGAGCGTCGGGATAACGCTGCCGCGGGTCGCCAACGACCAGTGGAACGCGGGGCCGCATCCGGCCAGGGAGGAACTGCTGCCGGGAGATCTGGTGTTCTTCTCGGACGACCTCACCAACTCCCGGGCCATCCGGCATGTGGGTATTTATGTCGGTGGCGGGTACATGATCGACGCGCCGAGAACGGGTGCTGTGATCCGGTTCGACCCGATCGACACCCCGGACTACTTCGGGGCGACCCGGGTGACCGAAGATGGCGCGAAAGCGCTGCCCACGACGGTGTAGACGGAGCGTGAACCCACCCCCTGAGCTGCGGCGATGGGTCTCTCTTCGATAACGTCTGCGTGATCATTCAGTGGAGTGTGGAACGTATCAACAGGGGCCGTGCGTTCCTGGTGTCGTAGCCGGATCTACAACCACGGGGGTGGGCGGAGCGGCGTACGCACGATGCGCCGGAGAGACGACGAAGGGGCCGCGGCATCATGGCTGGACTCGCAGAATCCGGGTCGAACCCCGACGTCGACCTGCTCTTCGACATCAATGGCCTGGCCAAGGATGCGCCGCGCTGGTTCGACCGGGTCATGGAGTACGTCGGTGAGTACGGGCTGGTGCTCGCCATGGTGCTGCTCGTGGTGTGGTGCTGGTGGTCGGTGCGGCGCCGCGGTGACGAGGACGCCGCCTCGTCCGTCGCCGCGCTCGTGTGGGCGCCGCTGGCTGCCGGGATCGCGGTGCTGGTGAACGTGCCCATACGGGGATTCGTCGAGCGGCCCCGGCCGTTCCGTGATCACCAGGGGCTCGAGGTCCTGGTGAGCGGCAAGACCGACTACTCCTTCGTGAGCGACCACGCGACGATCGCCATGGCCCTGGGGGTCGGGCTGTTCGTCGCCAACCGGAAGTTCGGCCTTGCCGGGATCGCCCTCGCTCTCCTCGAAGGGTTCTGCCGGATCTACATGGGCGTGCACTACCCGACCGACGTCATCGGCGGCTTCGCCCTCGGCACCGCCGTCGCCCTCCTGCTGTCACCGCCGGCCATGGCCCTGCTGACACCCGTGATGTCCGCCGTCGAACGGTCGCCGAGGGGTGGCCGGCTGATCAAGGCGCGGGGGCAGTCCCGGGCGGGCGGACAGGGAGCGGTGATTCCGGAGGCCCGGAAGGAGACGGCGGGGGCTGAGGAGCGGGATCTCGCGGCCTAGCTGCCATCGCGCCGGCTGCCGCTGGTCCGGAGGCCCCGCCCGCAGGGCTAGAGCGCCTGCGGGTATGTGAAGAAGCCCTGCGGGTCGTACTGCTTCTTCAGCCTTGTCAGGCGGGTTGCCGCGTCGCCGTAGTACGCCTTGCGCCAGTTCCTCAGGGTCGGGTCGGAGTAGTTCTGGTAGGCGGCGCCCGAGGCGTGGGGGCGCATGGCGTCGTGGGCCGTTGTCAGCCAGGCCTGGGCCGTGGTGCCCGTCGTGCCGGCGCGCCAGGAGACGATGTACTGGGCCAGCATGCGGGAGCGGCGGTGTACGAAGGCCGTCGCGGTGGGGGAGACGCGGTTGACGGCTCCGCCGAGGGCTGTGAAGGCGATGCTGCCGGCGCCGCCGCGCACCGACTGCAGCTGCTTCAGCAGGGTCTGGATGCCCGCCGCGGAGAGCGAACGGTCGAAGAAGTCCGACTTCGCCGCGTACGTCTCCCGGCCCAGCTTGCCCTGCGGGGAGCGACCCGGAGTGGAGCCGGGGAGGTGGCACTGCGCGTCCGTGGAGAAGGACGAGCAGCCCGCGTACAGCTCCATCGACTCCTCGTACGAACGGCGCTTGAGTGAGACGCTCCTCGCGGGCCCGGGGCCGCCGGGGCGGTCGGCGAGGCGGTCCACCGCGTTCTGGAGTTCGCGGTACGTGCCCAGGGAGAACGCGGCGACGGAGATCGTGGGGGTGCCGCCGGCGTGGTTCGAGATGTGCAGGGACGACCAGATCTCGTCGGGCTGGGCCGGCCCCCACTCCTGCCAGGCCTTGATCAGCGCGGTCGCCTTCGACCAGGGCCAGGTCATGTATGCCGTTACGGCCTGAGGGGCGGGGTGGGTCTTGAAGTGAAGTTCCGTCACTACGCCGAAGTTGCCGTTGCCGGCGCCGCGCAGGGCCCAGAAGAGGTCCTTGTTGGTGGTGGCGTTGGCGGTGAGCTGCTTGCCGTCGGCGGTTATCAGGGTGGCCTGGGTGAGGCTGTCACAGGTCAGGCCGTAGGCGCGGGACGTGACGCCGTGGCCGCCGCCGAGGGTGAGGCCGGAGACGCCGACGGTGGGGCAGGAGCCGGCGGGGATCGTGACGCCCTTGGCGGCGAGGGCTCGGTAGACGTCGATGAGCTTGGAACCGGCGCCGACCACTGCGGTGTTGCCGGTGGCTCGGATGCGGTTGAGCTTGGAGACGTCGAGGATCAGGCGGTTGTTGCCGGAGGACCAACCGCCGTAGGAATGGCCGCCGTTGCGTATGGCGACGTGGAGGTTGTGGCTCGGGCGTAGGCGAGGGTGGTGCGGATGTCGTCGGGGTGGGAGACGTAGGCGACCGCGGCGGGCTTCAGGGTGTCGAAGCGGGTGTTGTAGAGCTGGTGGGCCGATTTCCAGGAGGCGTCGCCGGGGCGTATGAGAGGGCCGTCCAGGTCCTGGGCGAGGGCGGTCCAGTTGGCGGCGGATTTGCTGGTGGCGGTGGTTTGGGTGCGGGTGCCGGTGCCCGTGCTGCTCGTGGTTGTGCCGGTGGCTGTTTCTGCGCCGGTGCCGGTGCCCGAGCTGCTGTTGCACGCCGTTGCCGTCAGGGCGGTTACGGCTGCTGCCGTGCCGCCGATGAAGGTGCGCCGTTCCATGTCGCCTCCTGGGGGTTCGTGGAACGAGACGGGGTGGTGGCGGGCGGGGTTCCATGGGGTGGGGGATGACCTGGGTGGAGATCGGGTGTTCTTTCGCCCCCGCCGCCCCCACCCGTCCCGTCCCCAGGGGCTCCGCCCCTTCGACCCCGCCCGGGGGCTGCGCCCCCTGGACCCCCATCGGCCTGAACGGCCTCGTCCTCGAACGCCGGACCGGCTGAAATGCCCGTGCGCGCCGGGCAGCCGGACGGGCGGCCGCCGTTCAACCCCTCACATGCCCCTCCGCATCCGCCCGGGCCAGGCTGCGGGCACGTCTCGCGGGGCCGCGCCAGCCGCAGGTGCAGTGGGCTGTGCAGAAGTGGCCCTTCTCCACTGTTGTCGTGCGGTGGTTCGAGGGGTCGTCGGGGATTTGGGGAGACGTTGGTTCGTCCTTCTGCGCCACGGCGGCAACGTTACCCAGGGCAAGTAGACGCAACGCCTCCCGCGTGCGTTACGAGGGCACCCACCCGTCGTTATCCGGAACGACAGGGGGCCCGTGACGGACGTACCGGCTGGGGGTAGGCAGGCGATGACGGAGCGGCAGCAGCACAGGCAGAGGCGTGGGGCGGGCGTTGCGGCAGGGGTTCTGTGTGTCTGCCTGGCGGGCAGCGGCTGCGTGGCGGAGAGCGGGGCCGCTGTCGACGACTCGCGGGACGGGGATGCCGTGAAGGTCGTGCGGCGCGCAGCCGATGCGTTGGCCGGGGCCCGGTCCTCCAAGGCCCGTACGTCCATGGAGATGGCCACCGGTGGGACGCGGGTCACCATCCGGGGTGAAGGTGTGTACGACTTCCGTCGGCAGGTGGGGCGGCTGAAGGTGCTGCTGCCGCAGGATCCGGCGGGCGCGCCCGCGCAGCGGCCGATCGTGGAGCTCCTCGCTCCCGGGGCGCTGTTCATGAAGAACCGCGGTGCCGGGGTGCCCGCCGACAAATGGGTGCGCGTCGAGACGCGGTCGCTGTCCGACGGGAACCTCGTCACCGGTGGGGCGACCGATCCGTACGCAGCGGCGGAGGTGCTGCGCGGGGCTCGGACGGCGAAGTATGTGGGGGACGAAGAGGTCGCGGGGACGGCGGTGCGGCACTACCGGGGAACGGCTGACCTGCGGGTTGCCGCGCGGGAGGCCTCCGACGGGAACGCGGAGTCCCTGGCGGCGGCGGCGAAAGGGTTCGCCACGGACGAGGTACCGTTCGACGTCTATCTCGATGACGAGGGGCGGATCCGCAAGGTGCGGCACCGGTTCAGCTTCGTCAACGGGCAGCAGCAGAGCGCCGTCGCCGTGGCCTCGACGACCTTGCTGTACGACTTCGGGTCCCCCGTCGACGTACGGCTGCCGGACGGTGGCGACATCTATGCGGGCAAGATCGCCGAGGAGTGAGGGTCGCCGCGGGGGTACGTGACGGGCGTCAAGAACTAGCCCTTCCGTGCCATGCGCGGTGTGTAGGCCGCTCCCTACTCTAGGAAGTCGGTAACGGCAGAGAAGAGGTGATGCACGTGGCTCCGGTCGGCGGTACGGCAGTTCAGGACTACGTGGCCCTCGCCGAGATCGAGCTGTGCGGAGAGCTGATCATCGCGGCCTCGGCCGCTCGTGAGGACCGGCTCAGCCTGGAGGACATCGACGAGGTGCTGCGAGTCGCCGAGGAGCGCGACGCCGGCGGTCAGTGAGGCGTCCCTCACGTCCGCAGCAGTCGGCCGATCGCCTTCGTGGCCTCCTCCACCTTGGCGTCGATCTCCGTACCGCCCTTGAGGGCCGCGTCGGCGACGCAGTGGCGCAGGTGTTCCTCCAGGAGCTGGAGGGCGAAGGACTGCAGGGCCTTGGTCGAGGCGGACACCTGCGTGAGTATGTCGATGCAGTAGACGTCCTCGTCGACCATGCGCTGCAGGCCACGGATCTGGCCCTCGATACGCCGCAGGCGTTTGAGGTGCTCGTCCTTCTGCTTGTGGTAGCCGTGGATGCCCCGGTCGTGGTCCGTCACGACCTCGGTGGTGGCCTGATCAGCGGCGGAGGGTGCACCCGCGCCGGCCTCGGTGGTCGTCATCGCGTCCTCCAGACATAAACCGCGTCACATACCCCTACTGGGTATATCGTATCGAACTTTGCTGGGTATAGGGGCCCTGTGGCCGACGCCGTGATTCGGCCGCTGGACTGGACCACTGGGCAGCCCCCGTGCCGACCACTGTGCCTGATGGGCGACACTGGAGGACGGCCCATTAGCCGTGGCCGGATGATGCGCCTAGCATCAGCCTGACCGAAACCGATGCTTCTTGAGGACCCCACGTGCGATTTCGTCTGACCCCCCGGGAGACGAGCTTCTACGACATGTTTGCCGCCTCCGCGGACAACATCGTCACGGGCTCGAAACTCCTGATGGAACTGCTCGGGGCGGACACCGCCGGCCGGGCCGAGATCGCAGAGCGTATGAGGGCCGCGGAACACGCAGGTGACGATGCCACGCATGCGATCTTCCACCAGTTGAACTCCTCGTTCATCACGCCGTTCGACCGCGAGGACATCTACAAGCTCGCGTCGTGCCTCGACGACATCATGGACTTCATGGAGGAGGCCGTCGACCTGGTTGTCCTCTATAACGTCGAGGAACTGCCCAAGGGCGTCGAGCAGCAGATCGAGGTGCTGGCGCGGGCCGCGGAGCTGACGGCCGAGGCCATGCCGAACCTGCGCACCATGGACAACCTCACGGAGTACTGGATCGAGGTCAACCGCCTCGAGAACCAGGCCGACCAGATACACCGCAAGCTCCTCGCCCACCTCTTCAACGGCAAGTACGACGCGATCGAGGTCCTCAAGCTCAAGCAGATCGTGGATGTCCTGGAGGAAGCGGCGGACGCCTTCGAGCACGTGGCGAACACGGTGGAGACCATCGCCGTCAAGGAGTCCTGAGACCCTCCCATGGACACCTTTGCTCTGGTCGTGACCATCGCGGTTGCGCTCTTCTTCACGTACACCAACGGCTTCCACGACTCGGCGAACGCCATCGCCACGTCCGTGTCGACGCGGGCCCTGACGCCTCGGGCCGCGCTGGCGATGGCCGCGGTGATGAATCTCGGCGGTGCCTTCCTGGGGTCCGGCGTCGCCAAGACCGTCAGTGAGGGGCTGATCCAGACGCCGGAAGGCTCGAAGGGGATGGGGATCCTCTTCGCGGCGTTGGTGGGCGCGATCACCTGGAACCTGATCACCTGGTACTACGGTCTGCCGTCCTCCTCCTCGCACGCGCTGTTCGGCGGCATGGTGGGGGCGGCGCTGGCCGGTGGTACGACGGTGTACTGGAGCGGGGTGCTGGAGAAGGTCGTCATCCCGATGTTCGTGTCGCCCATTGTCGGGCTGTGCGCGGGCTATCTCGTGATGACGGCGATCATGTGGATCTTCCGGCGGGCGAATCCGCACAAGGCCAAGCGCGGGTTCCGGATAGCGCAGACCGTTTCTGCTGCCGGGATGGCGCTCGGGCATGGTCTGCAGGATGCGCAGAAGACGATGGGCATTGTGGTGATGGCGCTGGTCATCGCCGATGTCGAGGACTACGGCGATCCGATTCCGGTGTGGGTGAAGATCGCTTGTGCGGTGATGCTGTCGCTCGGGACGTATGCGGGTGGCTGGCGGATCATGCGGACGCTCGGGCGCAAGATCATTGAGCTTGATCCGCCGCAGGGGTTTGCTGCGGAGACGACGGGGGCGTCGATCATGTTCACTACGGCGTTCTTGTTCAAGGCGCCGATTTCCACGACGCACGTCATTACCTCGGCGATCATGGGTGTCGGGGCGACGAAGCGGGTGAATGCCGTGCGATGGGGTGTGGCCAAGAACATCGTGCTCGGGTGGTTCATCACGATGCCTGCGGCTGCGCTCGTTGCGGCGGGCGCGTTCGGGGTCGTGAACCTGGCGTTCCTGTAGGCGCCGGGTTTCTTTCGCCCCCGCCGCCCCTACCCGTCCCGTCCTCGAAGGGGCGCAACCCCTTCGACCCCGGCCAAGGGGCTGCGCCCCCTGGACCCCCATCGGCCTGAACGGCCTCGTCCTCAAACGCCGGACGGGCTGAAGTGCCTGGACACCGGCGCCGAGAAGTCCCCTGGCGCCGTCCCACAACCACCGGCAGGCGCTACGCGCCCCCACCGCACAGACAGGGGCCCGCCCCCCGGGAGCCAGGGGGCGGGCCCTTTATCTGCCTCGCGGTGGCACCGCCATGCAGCACCGCGAGGGGTCTGTCAGCCGAAGCGGCCGGAGATGTAGTCCTCCGTGGCCTGGACCGACGGGTTGGAGAAGATGCGCTCCGTGTCGTCGATCTCGATCAGCTTGCCGGGCTGGCCCACGGCGGAGAGGTTGAAGAAGGCCGTGCGGTCCGAGACGCGCGCCGCCTGCTGCATGTTGTGCGTCACGATGACGATCGTGAAGCGCTCCTTCAGCTCACCGATCAGGTCCTCGATGGCGAGGGTGGAGATCGGGTCCAGGGCCGAGCAGGGCTCGTCCATGAGGAGCACGTTGGGCTCGACCGCGATCGCACGAGCGATGCACAGACGCTGCTGCTGACCACCGGAGAGGCCGGAACCCGGCTTGTTCAGGCGGTCCTTCACCTCGTTCCAGAGGTTCGCGCCCTTGAGGGACTTCTCTACGACGTCCTGCAGCTCGCTCTTCTTGTAGTTGCCGTTCAGCCGCAGGCCCGCCGCCACGTTGTCGAAGATCGACATCGTGGGGAACGGGTTCGGACGCTGGAACACCATGCCGACCTCACGGCGCACCGACACCGGGTCGATGGCGGCGCCGTACAGGTCCTCGTCGTCCAGGAGGACCTTGCCCTCCACACGGCCGCCCGACGTCACCTCGTGCATGCGGTTCAGCGTGCGCAGGAACGTCGACTTGCCGCAGCCGGACGGGCCGATGAAGGCCGTCACCGAGCGGGGCTCGACCGTCATCGAGATGTCTTCGATTGCCTTGTGGGAGCCGTAATAGGCGGTGAGCCCGCTTACGTCGATTCGCTTGGCCATGTCTACTTCACTTCCAAATTCGGATCAGTCGCCGTGGCCGCGTCAGCGACCGGTCTTCGGGGCCTTCCAGCGGGCGATCCCGCGGGCCAGCAGGTTGAGGATCATCACGAAGGCGATCAGCGTGAGCGATGCCGCCCAGGCACGGTCGTACGCCGCCGACGACCCGGCACTGTTCGCGTACTGCTGGTAGATGTACAGCGGCAGCGACGCCTGGGCACCCTCGAACGGGTTCGAGTTGATGAAGCTGTTGCCGAACACCAGCAGCAGCACCGGCGCGGTCTCACCGGTGATACGGGCGACCGCGAGCATGATGCCGGTCGTGATGCCGCCGATGGAGGTCGGTACGACCACCTTCAGGATGGTGCGCCACTTGGGCACGCCCAGCGCCAGGGAGGCTTCGCGCAGCTCGTTCGGGACGAGCTTGAGCATCTCCTCCGTGGAGCGGACGACCACCGGCATCATCAGGATCGCCAGCGCCAGCGAACCGGCGAAGCCGAAGGGCTGCATGTCCATCATCAGCATGAGGCTGAGGATGAACAGACCCGCGACGATCGACGGGATACCCGTCATGACGTCGACGAAGAAGGTGATGGCCCGGGCGAGGTTGCCCCGCCCGTACTCCACCAGGTAGATCGCGGTGAGCACACCGACCGGCGCGGCGATCAGGGTGGCGAGGCCGACCTGCTCCAGCGTGCCGAGGATGGCGTGGTAGATGCCACCGCCCGGCTCGGAGTCGGCGACGACGCCCATGGAGTGGGTCAGGAAGTAGACGTCGAGGACCTTCACGCCGCGCTGCACGGTCGCCCAGACCAGGGAGGCCAGCGGGATGACGGCGAGGATGAAGGCCACCCAGACCAGCGTCGTGGCGATGCGGTCCTTGGCCTGACGGCGGCCTTCGACGCGGGCGGCGATGACGTACGTACCGAGGATGAACAGGAGGCTGGCGATCAGCCCCCACTGGATCCGGCTGTCGAGGCCGGCGCCCAGGCCGATGCCGACCGCGACGGCGATGGAGCCGCCGGCGATGGCGTACGGGGACCACTTGGGCAGACGGGCCCCGCGCAGGCTGCTGGGCTTGTCGGCGAGTGCGTGGCTCATGCGTTGGCCCCCGAGTACTCCTTGCGGCGGGCGATGATCGCGCGGGCCGCGCCGTTGACCAGCAGGGTGATGACGAAGAGGACCAGGCCGGAGGCGATCAGCGCGTCACGGCCGAACTCGGACGCCTCACCGAACTTGCTGGCGATGTTCTGGGCGAAGGTTCCGCCACCCGGGTTGAGCAGGCTGGCGTGGATGTCGAAGTCGGGGGAGAGCACGGTGGCCACGGCCATCGTCTCGCCGAGGGCGCGGCCGAGGCCGAGCATCGAGGCGGAGATGACGCCGGAGCGGCCGAAGGGGAGGACCGACATGCGGATGACCTCCCAGCGGGTGGCGCCGAGCGCCAGGGCCGCTTCCTCGTGCATCTGCGGGACCTGGCGGAAGACCTCGCGGCTCACGTTGGTGATGATCGGCAGGATCATGATCGCGAGCAGGATGCCGACCGTCAGCATCGAGCGGGGTGCGCCGCCGTCCCAGGAGAAGATCCCGGTCCAGCCGAGGTACCGATCCAGCCAGCCGAAGAGGCCGTCCATGTTCGGTACGAGGATCAGGGCGCCCCACAGGCCGTACACGATGGACGGCACGGCGGCGAGCAGATCGATCACGTACGCGATGGGGCCGCCGAGCTTGCGCGGCGCGTAGTGGGTGAGGAACAGGGCGATGCCGACGGCGATCGGGACCGCGATGACCATGGCGATGATCGAGGAGATGATCGTGCCGTAGACCAGGACCGCGATGCCGAACTTCGGCGGGATCGTGCCGGTGTTCCACTCGAAGGCGGTCAGGAAGTTGGCGTCGTCCTTGCTGATCGCGAGGGTCGCGCGGTAGGTGAGGAAGACCGCGATGGCGGCCATGATCACCAGCAGGAAGATGCCGGAACCGCGGGAGAACGCGAGAAAGACCCGGTCACCGGGCCGGGTGGCGCCACGGGCGGCGCGCTTCTGGTCCGCGGTCGCGGGCTGTGGAGTGGGGGGAGGTGCTTGGGTGCTCTGTGTCGATATGTCCATCGGGTTTCTCCGGTCTGCGGAGCCACGCGGGTCTGCGGTGGCTCGGTGGAGCCGTAGGTGGTGTACGGCTCCGGGCGGCGGTGCACCGGACGGTGCGGTCCGGTCCGGGCCTTTTCAGGCCCGGACCGCACCGCACTCAGGTCAGCTCAGGCCATCGATGGTGGTACGAACCTCGGAGATGATCTCCTCGGGCATCGGGGCGTAGTCGTTCTGCTCGAGGATCTTCTGGCCGTCCTCGGAGGCGATGTAGCGCAGGAACGCCTTGGTGCCGGGCAGGGTCTCGGACTTGTTGCCCTTGTCGCAGACGATCTCGTACGTCACCAGGGTGATCGGGTAGGCCCCGTCGGTCTTGGTGGCGTAGTCCAGCTCCAGCGCCATGTCCTTGCCGGTGCCGACACGCTTGGCAGCGGCGATCATCTTGGAGGCGTTGGCCGTGGTGGCCTCGACCGGGGCGGAGGCGCCCGTGTCGATCTGGACCGCGTTGATGCCGTCCTTGGCGTACGACAGCTCCATGTAGCTGATGGCGCCGGAGGTCTGCTTGACCTGCTGGGCGACACCGGAGGAGCCGGCGGCGGACTGGCCGCCCTTGGCCTGCCAGGCCTTACCGCCCTCGTACGGCCACTCCGACTTGGCGGTGGCGATCAGGTACTTGGTGAAGTTGTCCGTGGTGCCGGACTCGTCCGAGCGGTGGAACGCCTGGATCTTCAGGTCGGGAAGCTTCGCGTCGGGGTTCAGCTTCGCGATCGCCTCGTCGTTCCAGTTCTTGATCTTGTCGTTGAAGATCTTGGCGAGGGTCGGCGCGTCCAGGACCAGGTTCTCGACACCCGGGACGTTGTAACCGACCGCGATCGGGCCGCCGACCATCGGCAGGTCGATGCCCTGGCCGCCGGAGCAGATCTTCTTGGAAGCGGTGATCTCCTCCTCGTCCAGCGCGGAGTCGGAGCCGGCGAAGGCGACCTGGCCCTGCGTGAACGCGGTGACGCCGGCGCCGGAGCCGCCGCCCTTGTAGTTGATCTGAACGCCCTTGCAGGCGGCGGTGAACTGCTTGACCCAGGCGTCGATCGCGTTCTTCTGCGCGGAGGAGCCGTCGGCGAGCAGCTGGCCCTGAGCGTCGTCACACTTGATGTTGCTGGCGCCGGCGCTGGCGCTCGAGTCGCCGCCGCCGTTGGTGCCCGTGTCGTCGGAGCCGCACGCCGTGAGGGCCAGGGCGCCGGAGACGGCGAGAGCGCCGAGAGCGAGAGCCCGCCGGTTCTTGCGCTGAAGCTTCACTTGAAAGAGTTCCTTCCAGGAGCCGCCGTCCTGAATTCGGCGGCGTGCGAAGAATGGGTGATGCGGACTCGTCCCCCCGACGCGGTCCGTCATCGTGCAAGGCCGAAATTAGGCAGAACAGGTGAAGGCGCCGATGGGCGTAAATGAACGGGGGGTGAACCCCTGGGGACGGTGCGGTGAGGTCACGGAACGCTTACGTTGAGGACACGGGCGCATTCCGAGGCTTTGTGGGGGGTTGTTGCGGACTATGCCGGGCGCAGCGACTCCAGCAGGGCGTCCACGAGGGAGCGGTCTCTCGGCTGGGTGAGGCGGCTGCGGGCGGCCGTGGGCGAGAGCCACAGCATGCGGTCCACCTCGTCGTTCGGGGTGAACGTGCCGGGGCCCGCCTCGGCCGCCCAGTAGCGGACCTCCTTGGGGCGCTCGTTCGCCATGTACCGCAATGTCGGCAGCTCGGTGCCCGGCCTGGCGGAGTGCCCTGTCTCCTCCGCGACCTCGCGCAGCGCACCGGCCAGGGGTGCCTCGCCACGCTTCAGCTTTCCCTTGGGATGGGACCAGTCGTCGTACTTCGGCCGGTGGATGAGGCATATCTCCAGCTCACCGTCTACCGGCGAACGGCGCCACAGGACGCAGCCGGCCGCTTGGACGGTGAGGTCGTTCGCGTGCGTCACCGGATGAAGCCTCCTTCGGGAGTTCCTGATTCAGGAGTTCCCGTCTCAGGGATGCCTACGGCGTGCCCACCGTCTGTCGCTCCCAGGACTGCTGGAACGCGAACCGCGCCGCTTCCACCTCGTGCCGCTGGTCGGCGTGCAGGACGCCGAGGGCGTACGCCGTCGCCGGGGCGATCCGCGGGGTGCGGGCCGCCTGGGCCGCGGCGGCCGCGGCCTCGGAGGCGTCGCGGTGCCGGTTGAGGGACTGCCCGGTCGCCAGCAGCCGTACGTCCACCGGGCCGCCGTCGCCGTGCAGCACCTCGCGGGCGTAGCGGTGCAGGCGCAGCAGCAGGCGGACCTGGTGCCAGGGCGCGTCCTGCGGATGCGGGGCCGGGTCCGGGGACAGTCCGTGGATCAGGGCCTCGGCGTTGTAGGGGTGGCCCGCGGTCACCAGGGGCAGCGCCGTCACCGCGTCGGTGAGCCGCTCCTCGGCGGCGCCCGCGAGGGGGCGCAGATCGGCGGTCGCCGCGGCCGGGGTGAGGGGGACCTCGCTGGCCAGAACGGCGATGTTGTCGGCCACGGCGTGAAAACGGCTGCTGCCCAGGGCCTGGAGTGCGGTGCTGTGCGCTCGCGTCCGGGCCAGGGTGAGCTGGCGTTCGAGCAGTGCGCCCGCCTTTGCCGCGCCGACTGTCAGGTTGCCGCGTTCCGGGGTGGCCGCCGGGTGGGCCGGGGGACCGGCCTCAGCGGATTCCCCTTTTCTGGGGCCGGCTCCAGAGCCACGGCTGCCCGCGGACGCATCACCGCTCCCCGCGGCCCTGCTCGCGCCGGGCACGGCCGCGGCGCCGGGCACGCCGGGCACGCCGGCCACCCCCGTCTGCGCGGGCAGCACCGCCGCCCCCGACAACCGGTGCAGCGCCAGGAGCAGGCGCTCCAGGCGGGCCGCGTACGCGTGTTCCATCGCCAGCGTGCCCGACAGCCAGGCCAGTTCGGGGCGGATGGCCTCCGACCAGTCGGTGTCCAGCAACGGGCGGAACGTGTGCAGGCTGGCGCTGATGCGGCGGGCCGAGCGGCGCAGCGCCCTCGCCGCGTCGACGGACTCCTCCGAGCCACCGTTGGCCGTGCCGCCGCCGGTCTCCCGGTGCATGCGCAGGGCTCGGAGGAACTCCGTGGCCTGGGCGCGCAGGTAGCCCGCGAGGGCGTCCCCGGTCACAGCCCCGGCCATCGGGTCCGTCGGATCAAGGTGTTGCTGTGCCACGCCGGCGCCTCCGGGCGTCTATGAGCATCTCCTGGACGTTGCGCAGGGGCTGGCCTTCCGCGTCCGTCGCGTGCCGGGTCCAATCGCCGTCCGGACCGAGGTGCCAGGACGCGGTGGTGTCGGACATACCGGTCTCCAGGAGCCGGTTGAGCGCGGCGCGGTGGGCCGGGTCGGTGACCCTGACCAGGGCCTCGATACGGCGGTCGAGGTTGCGGTGCATCATGTCGGCGCTGCCGATCCACACCTCGGGTTCGCCGCCGTTGCCGAAGGCGAAGACCCGGGAGTGCTCGAGGAAGCGGCCGAGGACCGAGCGGACGCGGATGTTCTCCGACAGTCCCGTCACGCCCGGGCGGATCGCGCAGATGCCGCGGACCCAGATGTCGACCGGCACGCCCGCCTGGGCGGCGGCGTAGCAGGCGTCGATGATCGCCTCGTCGACTATCGAGTTGACCTTGATGCGGACATAGGCGGGACGCCCGGCACGGTGGTGCTGGACCTCCTTGTTGATCCGCGAGATCAGGCCGTCACGCAGGGACTTGGGGGCCACGAGCAGACGGCGGTACGTCTCCCGGCGGGAGTAGCCGGACAGGCGGTTGAACAGGTCGGACAGGTCGGCGCCGACCTGCGGATCGGCGGTCAGCAGGCCGAGGTCCTCGTACAGCCGCGCCGTCTTCGGGTGGTAGTTGCCGGTGCCGACGTGGCTGTAGCGCCGTAGCGTGTCGCCCTCCTGGCGGACCACCAGCGACAGCTTGCAGTGCGTCTTCAGGCCGACGAGGCCGTAGACGACATGGCAGCCGGCCTCCTCCAGCTTGCGCGCCCACTTGATGTTGGCGTGCTCGTCGAAGCGGGCCTTGATCTCGACCAGCACCAGGACCTGCTTGCCGGCCTCGGCGGCGTCGATGAGGGCGTTGACTATGGGGGAGTCGCCGGACGTCCGGTACAGGGTCTGCTTGATCGCGAGGACGTCCGGGTCGTCGGCCGCCTGCTCCAGGAAGGCCTGCACGGACGTCGAGAAGGAGTCGTACGGGTGGTGCAGCAGCACGTCCCGGTTGCGCAGCGCGGCGAAGATGTCCGGCGCGGACGCCGACTCGACCTCGGCGAGGTCGCGATGGGTGCCCGCGACGAACTTCGGGTACTTCAGCTCGGGCCGGTCGATGGAGGCGATGCGGAAGAGGCCCGTGAGGTCCAGGGGGCCGGTCAGCGGGTAGACCTCGGCCTCGCTGATCTTCAGCTCGCGCACCAGCAGGTCCAGGACCTCCTGGTTGATGTTCTCCTCGACCTCCAGGCGCACCGGCGGCCCGAAGCGGCGCCGCATGAGCTCCTTCTCCAAGGCCTGGAGGAGGTTCTCGGCGTCGTCCTCCTCGACCTCCAGGTCCTCGTTGCGGGTGACCCGGAAGGCGTGGTGCTCCAGCACCTCCATGCCCGGGAACAGCTCCTCCAGGTGCGCGCCGATGACGTCCTCGATCGGGACGAACCGGCCGGGGGAGGCCTCCAGGAAGCGGGAGAGCAGCGGCGGCACCTTCACGCGGGCGAAGTGCGGCGTGCCGGTGACGGGGTTGCGGACCCGTACGGCCAGGTTCAGGGACAGGCCGGAGATGTACGGGAACGGGTGTGCCGGGTCGACCGCCAGCGGGGTCAGGACCGGGAAGATCTGGTGCCGGAACAGGGTGAAGAGGCGGGCCTGCTCCTTCTCCGTCAGCTCGCTCCAGCGGACCAGGTGGATGCTCTCCTCCGCGAGCGCGGGGGCGACGTCCTCGTGGTAGCAGGCGGCGTGCCGGGCCATCAGCTCGCGGGAGCGGGCCCAGATCATCTCCAGGACCTCGCGGGGCTGCAGGCCGGACGCGGACCTGGTGGCGACACCGGTGGCGATACGGCGCTTCAGACCGGCCACCCGGACCATGAAGAACTCGTCCAGGTTGCTGGCAAAGATCGCCAGGAAGTTCGCCCGTTCGAGGAGCGGGGTGTTCGGGTCCTCGGCGAGTTCGAGGACGCGCTCGTTGAACGCGAGCCAGCTGCGCTCCCGGTCCAGGAAACGGCCCTGGGGCAACTGGACGCCGTCGATCTCGGTGACCTCGTACGCGTCGAGGTCGGCATCGATGTCGGGTTCCAGGTCGGAGACCACTGCCGAGGTGACCCCGTGCGGACGGTGCGCCGCAATGGAGCCCACGGAGGGCTGCGCGTGCTGGACCTTTGCCTGGGCGTTCGAGGACTGGCTCATATGCCCATTGTTCCGCGTGTCCAGGCTTATGGGCGCGTCGGAAAGCGCGGGCGGGAGCTTGGCGGGGAGGCGTCGGGCGGCCCCGTTCCTCGCGCTCCCTCCCGGGTGCGGAGAAGGCTCTGGCACGGCGGGGGTCATTGGGTGAGCGTCGCAAGCCCGTCTGAACCAATGGTTACGGAGACATGGCGTGCGGGATAGCGGGGGGCGGCTCGCGGACGTCTACATCGCCGGGCGGCTGTCCGGACCGCACGTCCCTTCCCCCGTGAGGGACGTGCGGCGCGAGCTACGGCGTGCGGCGGCGCAGCAGCCGGAAGGCGGCGAGCGTCGCGGCGGCGGCAACGGCCAGCAGGATGCCGGTTTCGACGTACTGGATCGGCCAGTGGTGGGACTGGGGGTGGAAAGTGGCGCTGGTGGCCACTGGTTCGCCCTCTCCGGGATGCCGGCCCCAGGTCGTGTCCCAGTCCAGCTGCCAGGCCGATCGGGGCAGCTCGAACTCACCGGCTTGGCTGCGGGTGACCGCCGGCCACAGGTCCTCGCGGAAGCGTTCCAGCACGCCGCACAGGACGAGCGCGGCCAGGAAGCCCACCCCGGCGCCGGCCAGGGCCCGCCGCAGCAGCAGCCCGGCGAGTGCGCCGAGCGCGAGGCCGGCCAGGGTGTAGCCGACGGCGGTCGGGCCGGTCCCGATGAAGACGTCCGCGTTGTACCAGTCGCCGACCAGGTCGGGGTCGCCGTCGCCGCGCGCCCAGTTGTTCAGCAGGACGAGTCCGCCCGTACCGATGGTCAGCAGGACGGCCGGGACGGCGAGCTTGGCCGCCAGCCAGCGGGTCGGGGTGACCGACTGGGTCCAGGCGAGCCGCGCGGTGCCGCTCTCCAGCTCGCGGCCGATGAGCGCGCCGCCGGCCCAGGCGGCCACGGGCAGGATCGTGTAGGTCAGGGCACTGGTGACCGTCTCGATCCAGCTGGCGTAGACGTCGTCCACGGTGATCGATTCGATGGACGCACAGCCGGGGAAGCCGTCGCGGGCCGGTGTCATGCACGGGACGTGGCCCCTGCGGGCCTCGTCGCCGATGACGTACATCCAGATCAGCACGGCCGTCGCGCCGAGCAGGGCCAGCGCCCAGAACACGAGCGCCGTGCGGTGCACCCGCAGGACGGTCCAGACCGTGCCCCGCGGCCCGCGCGGGGTGCGGTCGGCGGGGGCGGTCGTGGTGGTGAGCGCGGTCGTCATACGGCGGCTCCGGTACGCCGCTTCAGCAGCCGGAAGGCGATCAGGACCGCGAGCGCCGCGACGGCGAGGGCGATGCCCGTCTCCATCAGCTGCAGCGGCCAGAAGTGCGACGAGGGGTGGAAGTCGCGGTAGAAGCCCACGATGTCGTGGTCGGCGAGGCACTTGGCGTCGTCGACGCAGATGGGGTCCGAGACGCGGGCGCCGGTGGAGGTGAGGGCGCCCTCGCCGACGACCATGCCGGTGTACGGCGGGTACTCGTCCTTGTTGACGAGCGTCTCGACGGGCCACAGATGCGGCCGCAGCGTGGCGAGCGCCTGCAGCAGGACCGCAAGGCCGATGACCGCCGTGGCGAGCGCGGGCAGGGCGCGGCGCTGGAGCACGCCCGCGAGGATGCCGACGGCGAGGCCGAGGAGGGCGTAGGCGGTGGCGAGGGTGCCGTTGGCCACGAAGCTGGTGCCGTCGTCCCACCGGCGCGAGGTCGCCAGCCGCAGCGGAGCGTCCGCGGACCACAGCAAGCGGTGCAGCAGCGTGAGCAGGAGCGTGCCGGAGACGAGCAGGGCGGCCGGGACGGTGACCTTGGCGGCCAGCCAGCGGGCCGGGGAGACGGACTGCGTCCACGCCAACTGGGCGGTTCCGCTCTCCAGTTCGCGCCCGATGAGGCCGGCGCCCGCCCAGGCGGCGGTGAGGAACGGCGTGAGGGCGAGCAGCCCCGCGCCGACGCCGACGACCGTGTCGTACCGCACGGCGGCGGGGTCCGTGAAGTCGCAGCCCATGCCCTCTTGCGCCGAGGCGCAGCCCATCTTCCGGAACGCGGCCCAGACGGCGTCCGCCCCCGGGCCGTACGCCCACAGCAGCGCCCCGGCGGCCACGGCCACCAGCATCACCCAGAACCACAGCGCCGAGCGGTGCAGTCGCAGCATCGTCCAGACCAGGCCGCGCGGCCCGCGGGGAGGCGTGGCGGTGGTGGACGTCTCGATCGTCACGGTGGTCATACGGCGGCCTCCCGCACGTCGTCGAGGCGGAGCGCCGGGGCCTCGGGGGCGCGCAGGTGCGCCAGGACCAGCTCCTCCAGGGTCGGGGCGGTGGTCTGCCATGCGTTGCCGACGGGGCCCTCGGGGCGTATGAGTGCGGTGAGTTGACGTCCCGTGGTGCGGGACTCGACCACGGTGTGCGGGTCCAGGGACGTGTCGGCCCGGCCCGTGACCAGCCGGTGCGCGGCGAGCAGGTCGTCCAGCGGGCCGGCGAGGCGGACCCGGCCGGCGCCTAGCAGCAGGAGGTGGTCGCAGGCGCCCTCCAGCTCGGCCACGACGTGCGAGGACATGACAACCGTGGTGCCGTGCTCGGCCGCGTCGGCCATGAGCGTGGCCATCAGCTGATGCCGGGCGAGCGGGTCGAGGTCGGCCATCGGCTCGTCCAGGAGCAGCAGTTCGGGGCGCTTGCCGAGGGCGAGGGCGAGCGCGACGCGGGTGCGCTGGCCGCCGGAGAGCGTGCGGATCTTCGCGTCCGGGTCGAGGTCGCCCTCGGCGACGATCCGCTCGGCGACCCGGTCGTCCCAGCGGCCGGGGTTCAGCTCGCGGCCGAAGCGCAGGGTGTCGGCGATGGTGAGCTGGGGGTGCAGGGGCTTGTCCTGGGCGACGTACGCGATCCGCTCGCGGGCCGCCGCCGGGGCCTGGCCGAGGACGGTGATCGTGCCGTCGGTGGGGGGCAGCAGACCGGCGGCGAGCGAGAGCAGGGTCGACTTGCCCGCGCCGTTCGGTCCGACGACCGCGCACACGGTCCCCGCGGGGAGCCGGAAGTCGCAGCCGTCCAGCGCCCGCTTGCGGCGCCGCCCGAACCTCTTGCCCAGCGCGGCCGCCTCGATGGCGGTCTCGGTCATGACTCGTCCCCCTTGAGATGCGTGTCCAGCTTGAAGTGCGTGTCCAGTACGGAAGTGAACAGAGCGTCCACGTCGTCGCGGTCCAGCCCGGCCTCGCGGGCCCGTAGGGCCCACGCGTCCAGTTCGGTGCGCAGAGGCGAGTCGGCCGGTGCGGTGTTCAGTCCGCGCCGTACGAACGTGCCGAGCCCCCGGCGTGCCTCGACCAGGCCTTCGCGTTCCAGTTCGCGGTAGGCCTTGAGGACGGTGTTGGGGTTGATGGCGGTTGCCTCGACGACCTCACGGGCCGTGGGCAGCTTGTCGCCCGGCTCCAACAGGCCCAGGCGCAGGGCCTGTTTGGTCTGCTGGACGATCTGCACATAGGTGGCGACGCCGGAGCGCCGGTCGATGCGGTACTCGACCATCCGCTTCCACCACCATTTCACTAATTGAGTAGTGAAAGGGTGGTGCAAAGAAAGGGGCGGCGTCAAGATCGCCGCCCCTTATCTGCCCTTATCTGCCGGATGTCACGTCTCGGTCCGGTACATGAGGTCCGTCTCGTACGTGGTGAACCCGAGCCGTTCGTACACCGACACCGCCGCCTTGTTGTCGGCGTCGACGTAGAGCATCGCCGTGGGCAGCCCCTGTGCCGCCAGATGCCGCAGCCCGATCGTCGTCAGGGCCTTGCCCAGGCCGCCGCCCTGCGCGCCAGGTCGCACGCCGAGGACGTACACCTCGCCGAGCCCCTCCTCCGCGTGGACCTTCGTCCAGTGGAAGCCGATGAGCTCGCCGGCCCGTTCCGCCAGGAAGAACCCCGCCGGGTCGAACCACGGCTGGGCCTTGCGGTCGTCGAGGTCGCGCTGGGTGAGGGAGCCCTGTTCGGGGTGGTGGGCGAAGGCGGCGGCGTTCACCGCGAGCCAGGCCGCGTCGTCCCGGCCGGGCTCGAAGGCGCGCACCGTCACGCCCTCGGGGAGCACCGGGTCCGGCAGCGTCAGATCCGTCAACGAGCGGCGCATCTGGCGCAGTTCGCGGAACAGCGTGAGGCCGAGGACCTGGGACAGGTGGCGGGCGGCGGCGTGGCCGCCGTGGGCCCACACCCGCAGCCGCTTGCCGGACGCGGCGAGAAGGGCCGAGCCCAGCGCGCGGCCGTGGCCGTGACCGCGGTGCGAGGGGTGGACGACCAGTTCGGCGGCGGGGGCCTCCACCGGGTCGGTGTCCTCCAGCTGGGCGTAGCCGACGAGTTCGCCGCCGACCGTCAGCAGCAGATGCGACACGCCCTCGCGCTCCCCGCCACGCAGTTGCAGCCGTCCTTGCTCGGACACCGCCTGCTGCCCGTCGTTCCGGGCGGCCTCCGCGAGCAGTTCGAGCACGGCCTCGGTCTGCTCCGGGGAGGGCGCGAGATGGGTCTCGATGGAACGGGTCGGAAGCGGGTGTGCGGTGTCGTCGCTGGTCATGCGTACGAGGGTAAGGGGCGCCTCCGCCAAAGTCCCGGCACAGAAGCAACCAGCCTGTAACCCGGAACCCCCTGTCGCGCTACGCGCGTTGACTCTAGGCTGCCGCCCGACGGGGCCATGTCACTCACGACTCACGACTCACAGGGGGGCGGATGTCAGCCACATCCCACCAGCAGCACCGCAGACGCCGTACGTACGCACTGATCGCGACCGCCGCCGGTCTCGCCACCGTGGGCGCTCTGGCCGCGGCGCTGCCCGCGACGGCGTCGGCGGGCGAGGGCTCGGACAAGGGCGGCCACGGGCACCAGCACAGCCGTTACCAGGACGTCCAGCTGCTGTCCTTCAACGACCTGCACGGCAACCTGGAGCCGCCGGCCGGTTCCTCCGGCCGGGTCACCGAACTGCAGGCGGACGGCACGACGAAGACCATCGACGCGGGCGGCGTGGAGTACCTCGCCACGCATCTGCGCCAGGCGCGCGAAGGCGAGAAGTACTCCATCACCGCGGCCGGCGGCGACATGGTCGGCGCCTCCCCGCTGATCTCGGGCCTGTTCCACGACGAGCCCACCATCGAGGCGCTGAACAAGCTCGACCTGGACGTCACCTCGGTCGGTAACCACGAGTTCGACGAGGGCGCCAAGGAACTGGCCCGCCTGCAGAACGGCGGCTGCCACCCGAAGGACGGCTGCTACTCGGACAAGAAGTTCGAGGGCGCCGACTTCCCCTACCTCGCCGCGAACGTCCTCGACGAGAAGACCGGCAAGCCGATCCTCAAGCCCTACTGGGTGTGGAAGAAGCGGGACGTCAAGGTCGGCTTCATCGGCGTGACCCTGGAGGACACGCCGGGCGTCGTCTCCGCCGAGGGCGTCAAGGGCCTGAAGTTCAAGGACGAGGTCGAGACGATCAACAAGTACGCCAAGGTGCTCCAGCGCCAGGGCGTGAAGTCGATCGTCGCCCTCATCCACGAGGGCGGTGCCCCGGCCTCCGCTTCGTACAACTACGACTGCGAGGCCCCGGGCGCGGGCGACGGCGTCTCCGGCCCGATCGTCGACATCGCCAAGAACATCACGCCGCAGGTCGACGCACTGGTCACCGGCCACACGCACGCCGCGTACGTCTGCTCGATCGACGACCCGTCGGGCAAGCCCCGCATGGTCACGTCGGCGGCGTCCTTCGGCCGCCTCTACACGGACACCACCCTGACGTACGACCGCTACACCGGCGACATCGCCCGTACGGCCGTGAAGTCCGCGAACCGTGTGGTCACCCGGGACGTCCCCAAGGCGCCCGACATGACCCAGCTGATCAGCAGGTGGAACACCCTCGCGGCGCCCATCGGCAACCGCGCGATCGGCTACATCTCCGCCGACATCCCGAGCGCCGGCACCGAGTCCCCGCTCGGCGACCTGATCGCGGACGCGCAGCTCGCGTACGGCAAGGAGCTGGACCCGGAGACGGATCTGGCGCTGATGAACCCCGGCGGCATCCGGGCGCCGCTGACCTACGCGGCGAAGGGCGCCGAAGGCGACGGTGTGGTGACGTACGCCGAGGGCTTCACCGTCCAGCCGTTCTCCAACACGGTGAACCTTCAGGACCTCACCGGCGCGCAGCTGATCCAGGTGCTCAAGGAGCAGGTGAGCGGGACGAACGCGGCCTCGCCGAAGGTTCTGCAGATCTCCTCGGGCCTGACGTACACGCTGGACCTGACGAAGTCGGGCGCGGACCGTGTGGTGACCGACTCGATCAAGCTCAACGGCGAGGCGATCAACCCGACGGCCACCTACCGCGTCGCCACGAACAACTTCCTCGCGGGCGGCGGCGACGGCTTCCCGACGCTGGGCCAGGGCACGAACGACCTGGTCGGGACGGACGACCTGACGGTGCTGGAGAAGTACCTGACGGCCAACTCCTCGGCGACGAACCCGATCGCCCCGCCGGCGGCGAACCGGATCACGGTAGTGCAGTAGTGAAGTGAAGTAGCGTGAACTAGATCGCAAACCTCCGGTAGAGGTTGCGGGTGGGGGGCGTGCGCATGGTCGGATGGGCCGATGCGTTCCCCCCACCACATAACGGCGCATCCCCATCCAAACGCTCCCTATGCGAACCCGTACGAGGAGCTCGGCAGACTGGACGGCGGTCCTCTGGAGGAATTCCTCCACGACGACGTACCGGACGAGCCGGACCGAACGGATGAAGCGGACGCAGCGGCGGCCCAGGACGACCCCTGGGCCCCGCCCAATCACCGCCGCAACGGCCGTCGCCGGCGCAAAGGCCGCTTCGCGGGACTTCCGTTCGCGATGAAGGCGGTCGTCGGCCTCGTCGTCCTCGCCGCATTCCTCAGCCTCGCCGACCGCTGGGCCCTCCTCTACGCCGAGCGCAAAGCGGCGGACACCCTCAAGACCCGCCTGGACCTCGCGGCCGCTCCCGAGGTGGAGATCGGCGGCTTTCCCTTCCTCACCCAACTCGCCGACGAACGGCTGGACTCGGTGAAGGTGACGGTCCCCGACGTGGCCGCCGACCGGATCTCGCTCGCCCAGGTGACGGCGACGGCGAGAGACGTACGGCTGGACACCGACGGTCCGCTGTCGGTGCGCGGCGCCGACGTCCCCGAGCTGGAGGGCGACGTCCTGCTCTCCTTCGCGGACCTCAACCGTGAACTCGGCGCGTCCCAGGTCACCTTCACCGGAGAGGGCCACGACCGCATCCGGGCCCGCGGCACCCTGCCGGTCGCCGGCCACGACCTCAACCTGCGCGCCGAGGCCCGCATCCTGCGCAACGGCGACCGCGGCATCGCCACCCACATCGGCGGCATGCGTCTGGACATCGGCGACCTGGCCACGTACCGCCCCGGCGCCCGCACCTCGGAGGGCCTGCACCTGAGCCGCGCCTCGGCGGCCCGGCTGGCCCAGGAGACCCGCAAGGCGAAGGCGCTGCTGTCCGTCCCGTCCGTCGTACGGCGCCTGGGCGTGCCCGACTCAGTCGTCCGCGAGGCCCTGCGCCACGAGTCCAAGCTCACCGAGCTGACCGGTACGCCGCGCTTCATCCGCCAGGCCATGCGCCTGAACCTCATCGACCTGGCCCTCGACCACCCCCAGCTCCTCAAACTCCTCGGCTTCGACCCCGCCCTCCTCGACGCCCTCCCCCGCCTGACCCGCCCGGTCCTCGCCGACCAGCTCTCCCTGGGCTTCCGCCTTCCGGAACCGCCGAGCGGGGACGTGCGGCTGCGGGATGTGCGGGTGGAGGAGGACGGGATCAGGGTGCGGTTGGAGGGGGCCGGGCTGGCGGTGGGGCGCCGGTAATCAATTCTGTGTGAGTTCGCGATTAGTTCCGGGAATTCCCTGAAAACCCTCTCAGGCTCAATTAATCGAGGTCTCAGCGGAATTGGCGATTTTCCGGATCGGGCTCCCGTAATGTTTTCACCGTCCGCGAGAACATCGCGTGCGGCCGACCGGGCGCGAGCGACGGGGACATCGAGGGGGCGGCGCGCGCGGCGGTGGCCCACGAGTTCATCGCCGCGCTCCCCGAGGGATACGACACCCGCATCGCCCCCGGCACGGCCACGCTCTCCGGCGGTCAGCTCAAGCGGCTCACGATCGCCCGCGCGATGCTGCGCAACGCCCCCGTCCTGGTCCTGGACGAACCGACGGCCGGCCTCGACTCGGTGGCCGCCCGCCAGGTCGTACAGCCGCTTCGCCGTCTCATGTCCGGCCGTACGACCCTCGTGATCACCCACGACCTGAGCCTGGCGCCGGATGCGGACAGGGTGCTGGTCGTGGACGACGGGCGGCTGGTGGAGGCGGGTACGCACGCGGAGCTGGTGGCGCGGGGCGGGGTGTACAAGGGGCTGGCGGGGCCGGTGCCGGGCGTGCCCACGGAGGAGACCCTCGTCCTCGGGCGCTGACCCCGCCGCCGCTCCCTGCCGTCAGCCGACCCGATGGACCCGCTGGGTCGTCAGCTCGTAACGGGCGCCCACGATGGCCAGTTGGCCGGAGGCCACCTTCGCGGCGAGGTCCGGTTCCGCCGCGAGGTGGGTGCGGATCGCCCGTACGTTGGCGTCGATGGTGGAGTCGATGCGGGCGTCGCCCTCCTGGGTGCGGTCTATGTTCGGGGCTATCCGGTCGGCGATGTACTGGATGTGGGCCGGCAGCCGCTCGCCGGACAGGTCCGACTCGACGGCGGCCTTCACGGCGCCGCACGACTGGTGGCCGAGGACCATGACCAGGGGGATGTTCAGCTCGAGCACTCCGTAGGCGACGCTGCCGAGTACGGCCTCGTCGAGGACCTCGCCGGCGGAGCGCACGGTCATCAGGTCGCCGAGGCCCTGGTCGAAGACCAGCTCCGGAGGGACCCGGGAGTCGATGCAGCCGAGGACGAGGGCGAAGGGGTGCTGACCCGACGTCAGGCTCTGGCGTACGGCGGGCGACTCGTCGGGGTGGTGCTGACGGAAGGTGCGCCAGCGCCGGTTGCCCGCGGCGAGCTCCCGCAGGGCCTCCTCCGGCGTGCCGGGTCGGCGACGCGAGGCGGTGGTGGTGGGGGATGTGTGGGTGGTGGCGGAGGCGGGAGCCGTGCCGAGGGCTGCGGTCGCCCCCAGCGCCGCCGCCCCGGTCAGCCCGAACCGCAGGAGTGCGCGGCGGGCGGGAGAGGCAAGGGCGAACCGCTGGTGGGCGGCCGCGGTCGGCTGGGCGCCGACGGATCTGTCGGAGTTCACGGCGTGGAACGTACGCCCGAGCATCGGAACAAACGTTCACGTTGCTGAATCATGGTCGAGCGCGGGGAACTCATGATCGAACGTTGGACAGCCCTTGACGTTCTCCCGCGCCCGCCTTGACTTTGAGCGGTCGCCGCAGGACCTCAGGACGCCGTGGGGGTCCAGTCCCCCAGCCAGTCGGCGACCTCCTGTCCGGCGGCCTGGGCGTCGGTCAGCTGGGGCCGCTCGGAGCTCGCGGAACCGGAGCCCGGGCCGGAGTTCCGGTACTCGGCGAAACGGTCGTCCTTCCAGGAGAAGCCGCCCATGTCCGACCAGGGCGTGGACTTGACGGCCGCGCTCAGCGTGCTGTCCCGAATCGTGGTCTGGGGGTCGACGGTGGTGTCGCCGCCGGGGTGCCAGTTGCGGCCGAGGTGGAAACTGCCGTCCGCCACGTCGCCGTTGACGGTGGACCGGTTGATGAGGATGCCCTTGCGGTTGGCGGGGGTGCTCGGCGCGGTGACGTACCCGGCCGACGTGCCGTTCCAACGTTTCTTCAGCGTGATGACGGACTTGTCCACGACGGCCGTCGCCCGGCCGAAGATGAAGTCGACGTTGCCGGTGACGTAGGAGTTGGCGATGTAGACGCGGCCCGGCTTGTCCTTGGCGGCGGTCTCCAGCTCCAGGGTGTCCTGGTCGCCGTTGACGATGATCCCGTCGAGGAAGATCTTGTCGGCGGAGGTCAGCAGCGCCACGGCCTGGTGGCCGGCCAGGGACTGGTTGGCGGCCTCGTCGAAGTCGTTGGTGACGGTGAGCTTGCGCAGCTGCGAGTCGTCGGACTGGAGGGAGACGGTGGCGCTGCCCGGGGTGCCGTAGGTCCCCGAACCGTCCGGCTTCTGCATGCCCGCCGCGTTGCCGTGGACGATGACCGTGTCCTTGCGGCTGCCGCCCGTGCCCTGGATGGTGACGTGCGGCTTGTCGGCCGGAACCTTCACGACCTCGCGATACGTCCCCGGCTTCACGGAGATGACGACACGGGACGCGTTGTTCGCGGGTACGGCGTCCACCGCGGCCTGCACGGTCCGGTACTGCCCGCTGCCGTCCTTTGCGACGGTGAGTGTCGTCGCGGCCTGCGTCCGGACGGTCACGGTCTGCCCGTCCCCTCTGCTGTAAGTGCCGTTCTGACCCAGCGAGTTGACGGACGCGAATCCGTCGGCGGTGGCGGTGGCCCAGGCGGGGGCGGCGGCGGACGCGGCGGACGCCTGCGCGGCGCCGACGAGGCCGAGGTCGGTGCCATAGGCGAGGGCGCCGGCGGCGGTCAGGGCCAGCGGGAACCCGACCGCAAGGGCCTTCCTGCCTCTGCGGTGACGCGCTTTGCTGTGCTGCTCACTCATACGGCGATCCGTTCCGTGCGGGGGATGGTCCGCGGATCAGTCGCCGCCTCGCACGGAAAGGTTGCCGCCCCGGGAGAGCCGTTCGCCCTCCCGCCAGGGCCTCGGGAGCGACCTACGGCGTCTCCGGCGGAGCCGTCGGCGCACCCGGCAGGCGTACGGTCGCCACCATGCCGCCGCCCTGCGCGTGGGCCAGGGTGACCTGGCCGCCCGCCTGCTGCACCGTACGCGCCACGATCGACAGGCCCAGGCCCGAACCCGGCAGTGCGCGTGCACTCGGCGAACGCCAGAAGCGGTCGAAGACGTGGGGGAGTTCGTCGGTGGGGATGCCGGGACCGTGGTCGCGGACGGTGAGGACTCCGTCGGTGAGCTGCACCTCGACGGTGCCGCCCTCGGGGCTGAACTTCACGGCGTTGTCGAGGATGTTGACGACCGCCCGCTCCAGCGCCGCCGGTTCCGCCCGTACGTACCAGGGCCGGAGGTCGGCGGTGATCGTCAGCTCCGGGCCGCGGAGCCGGGCCCGGCGCAGGGCCGCGTCGACCGTGTCCTCCAGCGAGATCACCTGCACGCGCTCACCGCGCTGGCCCTCCGATCGGGACAGTTCCTGCAAGTCGCCGATCAGGGAGGCCAGTTCGGTCATCTGAGCCTTGACCGACGCGAGGAGGGCCTTGCGGTCCGCCTCCGGGATCGGGCGGCCCGTCTCCTCGCTGCGGGTGAGCAGCTCGATGTTGGTGCGCAGCGAGGTGAGGGGGGTGCGCAGTTCGTGGCCGGCGTCGGCGATGAGCTGCTGCTGGAGCTCGTGGGAGCTGGCCAGGGCGGACGTCATGGAGTTGAAGGAACGGGACAGCCGGGCCACCTCGTCCTCGGCGTCGTCCTCGACCGGGATACGGACGTTCAGGTCCTCGGTGCGGGCCACGTGCTCGACGGCCTCGGTGAGCTTGTCGACGGGGCGGAGGCCGGCGCGGGCGACTGCGAGGCCGGCGGCGCCTGCACCCACCACCCCTACGCCGGAGACGAGGAGGAGGATGAGGGCGAGTTCGTTGAGGGTGGACTCGGTGCCCTTGAGGGGGACCGCGAGTTGCAGGGCGACCCCCTGAGAGTCGTTCTGGTCCACGCCCAGGTACCGGGTCAGCACGCGAACGGCGTTGCCGTCATCGTCGGTGCCGTTACGAAAGGAGACCTCGTTGGCGTTCGCGCCCTTGATCACGTCCTGGTCGGAGCCGGTGACGTTGACCGTGCCCGGAGAGTTCGGGTCGACGCAGGGGGCGCCGTCCTCCTTGATCGCCTGGACGTAGTCGGTCCGGCCCAGGAACACCTGGCTGTTCCCCTGAGGGTCTTGTGTACAGCTCTGCAGGAGCGACGCGACCGTGCCGGGCCTGCGCGCCATGTCCTTCAGGTCGCCGTTCAGCTGCTCGTACAGCTTCCCCTGCACGATGAACCAACAGGTCACCGAAACCGCCGCCACCGCAAACGCCACCGCCGCCGCCACCAGCATCGCCAGCCGCGAGCGAATCGGCAGTGACCGGAACCGGCGGAACACCTTGCTCACTCCGCGCCGCCCTGTCGCAGCACATACCCCACACCCCGCACCGTGTGCACGAGCCGCGGCTCGCCACCCGCCTCGGTCTTGCGGCGCAGATACATGACGTACACGTCCAGCGAGTTCGACGACGGCTCGAAGTCGAAGCCCCAGACCGCCTTGAGGATCTGCTCACGCGTCAGCACCTGGCGCGGATGCGCCATGAACATCTCCAGCAGCGTGAACTCCGTACGGGTCAGTTCCACCGGCCGCCCACCCCGCGTGACCTCGCGCGTCGCGAGGTCCATGCGCAGGTCGGCGAAGGTCAGCGCCTCGTCCTCCTCCACCGCGCCCGCACCGGCCGCCGCCGCGTACGAGCTGCGCCGCAGCAGCGCGCGGACCCGGGCGAACAGCTCGTCCAGTTCGAACGGCTTGACCAGATAGTCGTCGGCCCCGGCGTCGAGTCCGGTCACGCGGTCGCCGACGGTGTCGCGGGCGGTCAGCATGAGGATCGGCGTCATGTCGCCTGCGCCACGGATGCGGCGGGCGGCGGTCAGACCGTCCATGCGGGGCATCTGGATGTCGAGGACCACCAGGTCGGGCCGGTAGGCGGTCGCCTTCTCCAGCGCGTCCGCGCCGTCGACCGCGACCTCCGTGTCGTATCCCTCGAAGGCGAGGCTGCGCTGGAGTGCTTCACGCACCGCGGGCTCGTCGTCGACGATCAGGATGCGCTGGGGGTCACGGTCGCCGTCGGCGGGGCTCATGGGCTCGGGATCCTCGGGTGCGGTGGGACGGGAGGGCAGGACAGGCGCTGAGCGGGCTGAGTGGGCTGGACGCCTTCAGCCTCGCATGCTTTCCCAGCCTCGTACGGTACGGCGGCGGCTGCGGGCGGCGGCCGTCCGGCGAGCCGTGCCCGGGCGGGCGGTGGCCACCTCCGGCGCCCGGGACGGGGCGGTGGGCGCGTGCAGGGCGCCGGCGACCGCCAGGGCCAGGACGAGGTCGGCCGGTCCGACACCGGCCGCGGTGTGCTCGACCAGGCCGACCTTCTCCAGCTGCTTGATCATGGGGTACCCCTTCGGCTCGGTGAGCGCGGCTCAGCTCTGGGATCCCGACCGCAGCTTCGCCAGGTCGGACTTGACGGTGTTGATCGGGATGGCGAAGCCCAGGCCCACGCTGCCCGCGTTGGACGAACTCGAGCCGGCGGCCGAGTACATCGCGGAGTTGATGCCGATGATGTTGCCGTTCATGTCGATCAGCGCGCCGCCGGAGTTGCCGGGGTTCAGGGAGGCGTCCGTCTGGATCGCCTTGTACGTCGTCGTCGACGAACCCGTGTCGCCGTTGAACTCCTGACCGCCGAACTCGAACGGCCATCCGCCGCCGCCCTGCTGCTGTTGCTGCTGCTGGCCCTCGTCCGTCGACACGGTCACGTCACGGGCGAGCGCGGACACGATGCCGCTGGTCACCGTGCCGGTGAGGCCCTCGGGGGAGCCGATCGCCACGACCTGGTCGCCGACCTGGACACCGGAGGAGTCGCCGAGGGTGGCCGCTTGCAGGCCGGACGCGTTCTGCAGCTTGATCAGCGCGAGGTCCTTGCTGCTGTCGGTGCCGACGACCTCGGCCGTGTACTCCTTGCCGTCGTTGGTCGTCACCTTGACCGAGGAGGCACCGGCGACGACGTGGTTGTTGGTGACGATCTCGCCGTCACTGGTGATGATCACGCCGGAGCCGGTGGACGACCCGGCGTTCGAGGCCGCGTTGATCTCGACGATGCTCGGGCTGACCGCCTTGGCGACCCCGGAGACCGTGCCCTTCTGGCTGGACGGGACGACGTTCGTGCTGGTGGAGCTGGACGCGGCGACGGTGTCGCTGCCGGTCAGCTCCTGTATGCCGTACGCCGTGCCGCCACCGATCGCCGCCGCGACGATCGCGACGGCGGCGAGGAGCGCGACGGGGCCGCGGGGCCGGCGCCGTGACCTCGGCTGGTGTGCGACGGGCTCGGTCAGGAGAGCGGTGGGGGCTCCGCCGCCCGCCTGCTCCGCCGACGGCCGGTACGCCGGCGGGGGCGGCCACTCCGGGTTCACGGGGGAGGAGGCGTGCTGCTGCTGGGCGCCCTGGTACGGGTTCTCGTAATCGCCGCTGCGGCGGAAGCTCTCGGTCATGGCAATGAGCTTGTCGCCCGACCATGAGAGCTTCCTGAGTGCCGCCTGAGAAGCCCGGCAGAAGGCCGTATGCCCGATGTAAAGATGGTTCTGGCGGTGGGTCGAGCCTTCTCAGAATGGCTTAAGAGAGGGCAACCCAGGGGCGCGGGACTGTGTCAATCTGCGGCTCCGCCGCGTGGGCCGCGACCAGCAACGCACGACCGGTGGTCGCCCCCCGGGCCGAAGCTCCATGGCGCTATGCGCACCCGCACGACCGTCGGACGACAAGCCGCGACGGAAACACCTTCAGCCGCTCCCGCCGAGAGCCCGCAACACGAAGCCCGTCATCGAGCACGAGATCCACCGCGGCCCGAGCCATGGCCGACCGGTCCGAGGCGATGGTGGTGAGCGGCGGATCCGTCAACGCCGCCTCCTTGATGTCGTCGAAGCCGGCGACAGCCAGCTCCCCCGGCACATCGATGCGCAACTCCCGCGCCGCACGCAGCACGCCGATCGCCTGGTCGTCGGTCGAGCAGAAGATCGCCGGCGGCCGCTGCGGCCCGGAGAGAAGGTCGAGCGCTATGCGATACGCGTCGTAGCGGTTGTACGGCGCCTCGAACAGCCGCCCCTCGGTGGGGATCTTGGCCTCGGCCATCGCGCGCCGCCAGCCCTCGACGTGGTCGGAGACCGGGTCACCGACCGCGGGGGTCTCCGCGGTGCCGCCCATACAGGCGACGTACTCGTTGCCGTGCTCGAGGAGGTGGCGTACGGCGAGTTGGGCGCCGCCCAGGTCGTCGGTGACGACGGCGACGTCGTCGATGGCCTCGGGCCGCTCGTGGAGCAGGACGACCCTGGCGTCCCACGCCTCGATCTCGGCGGCGGCCAGGTCGTTCAGGGCGTGCGAGACGAGGATGAGCCCCGAGACCCGCATGCCCAGGAAGGCGCGCAGATAGTGGACCTCGCGCTCGCCGACGTAGTCGGAGTTGCCGACGAGCACCATCTTTCCGCGCTCGGCCGCGGCCCACTCGACCGCGTGCGCCATCTCCCCGAAGAAGGGCTGACGGGCGTCCGGAACGATCAGGCCTATGAGGTCCGTGCGCCGCGAGGCCATGGCCTGGGCGACCCGGTCGGGCCGGTACCCCAGTTCCTTGATCGCGGCGAGGACACGCTCGCGCGTGGCCGGGGCGACCGGCCGGGGTCCATTGTTGATGACGTAGCTGACGACGGCAGTGGAGGTACCTGCCAGCCGTGCGACGTCATCGCGAGTCACCTTGGCCACGCGCGGAGTCTACGCGGATGGACCTGCTCTGGGCAGGGCGTGAAGGAGCTTGCCTGCCGCTCCACCGTCACTCTCCTGCGCGCGCACCACGCCCGCGACACCCCGTCCGGGCGCCCGTCAGGCGTCGGCACGGACCTCGGCGCCGTCCAGGGCGGCCATCTCGTCCGCATCCGCCGATTTTGCCCGGTCAGCCTTGGCCTTGGCTTCCTCGGCGGCGCGGTCCACCTTCTCGGGCGTAACGAATCGATAACCGACGTTCCGGACGGTTCCGATGAGCGACTCGTGCTCGGGTCCGAGCTTGGCGCGCAGCCGTCGTACGTGGACGTCGACCGTTCGGGTGCCGCCGAAGTAGTCGTACCCCCAGACCTCCTGGAGGAGCTGCGCGCGTGTGAAGACGCGGCCCGGGTGCTGGGCGAGGTACTTCAGGAGCTCGAACTCCTTGAAGGTGAGGTCGAGGACCCGGCCCTTGAGCTTGGCGCTGTAGGTGGCCTCGTCGACCGACAGGTCGCCGTTGCGGATCTCCATGGGGGAGTCGTCGTTGACGATCTGCTGACGGCCCATCGCAAGCCGCAGCCGCGCCTCGACCTCGGCGGGGCCGGCGGTGTCGAGGAGGACGTCGTCGATGCCCCAGTCGGCGGTGACCGCGGCAAGGCCGCCCTCGGTGACGACGAGGACGAGCGGACAGCCGGGCCCGGTCGAGCGCAGCAGCTGGCACAGGCTGCGGACCTGCGGAAGATCGCGGCGTCCGTCGATCAGGATGACGTCGGCACCCGGGGTGTCGACGAGTGCCGGGCCTTCCGCGGGAGCCACGCGCACGTTGTGCAGCAGCAGGCCGAGTGCGGGAAGCACCTCTGTCGATGGCTGGAGGGCGTTGGTCAGGAGCAGCAGAGAACTCATACGTCTGGTTCCTCCTCGGTCCCTGCGAGGACGTGTGCGGTACGGAACTGCTCTGCGATCCCGGGGCCCCGTACACCTGCGGTCACCTGAGGTTTCCCGCGTCGTATACAACGCTTCCGAAAGCACAAAAGGACCCGGGGGCTACGCTGCCCGAGTCCTCTGCCCAGCAGAATAGCCCACATGAGCATTGGTCCGGCAGGTCATGTGGCACGATCTACGGTTCGTCCGAACTCTGAGACAGCCAGACGTACACCTATGCGGACGTTTCTGCACACGGATGACGGCGTGACGATCGATTCCGTATACGACCCGGGTGCGGTCGTATACGACTCCTCACGTCCACCTGCCCGTGATCTGGTGTTCGTCGTCGCCCACGGGTTCACCGGCGATGTGGACCGGCCGCACGTACGACGGGTGGCGCAGGCCCTCACCCGGCACGCGGCCGTCGTCACCTTCTCCTTCCGCGGGCACGGCGGGTCGGGCGGGCGGTCCACGGTCGGGGACAAGGAGGTGCTCGACCTGGCGGCCGCGGTGCGATGGGCCCGCGAACTCGGGCACACACGCGTGGCGACCATCGGCTTCTCCATGGGCGGCTCGGTGGTCCTGCGGCACGCGGCGCTGTACGGACAGAACGGCGGAGCCGGCGAGGAGCTGGGGAGGCTCGGGGCGCACGGGGGTCGCGGTGCGCGTACGGACGCGGTGGTGGCCGTGAGCGCGCCCGCGCGTTGGTACTACCGGGGTACGCCCCGCATGCGCCGCCTGCACTGGCTGGTGACCCGGCCCGAGGGGCGCCTGGTGGGCCGCTACGGCTTCCGTACCCGGATCCACCACCGGGACTGGAACCCCGTGCCGATGTCCCCGGTGGAGGCGGTCCCGCAGATCGCGCCGACGCCGTTGCTGATCGTGCACGGTGAGCTGGACGGCTACTTCCCCCTCGACCACCCCCGCATGCTGGCCCAGGCGGCCGGTGACCACGGCGAACTCTGGCTGGAGCCCGGCATGGGCCATGCGGAGCACGCGGCCTCCGAGGAACTGCTGGCCCGGATCGGGGGCTGGGCCGCCGCACGGGGCGGCTAGCCTGACGGGGTACACAGCCGATCGACAGAGGAACCGGATGCCAAAGGTCACGGTGCGCTACTGGGCCGCCGCGAAGGCCGCGGCCGGGATCGCCGAGGAGCCGTTCGACGCGGCCACCCTCGCCGAGGCGCTCGACGCCGCACGCGAGCGACACCCCGGTGAACTCGTGCGCGTCCTGCAGCGATGCTCCTTCCTCGTCGACGGTGACCCCGTGGGCACCCGCGAACATGAGACGGTACGGCTGGCCGACGGCGGCACGGTCGAGGTGCTCCCGCCGTTCGCAGGAGGGTGACGATGACCGACCAGCCGTATCAGGGGTACGACGGTTACGACGGGTACGACCCGTATCAGCAGCAGCAGCCGCAGCAGCCGACCGCGCCGCAGGCGTGGCCGGGGCAGCAGGCGTACGACGACCCGCAGGCCGCCCAGCAGTACACGCAGCAGTGGCAGGGGCAGACCTGGGAGACCCAGGTGCAGCCGCCGGCCTCGGCGGCGGAGACGTCTTACCTGCCCTCGCAGGGGGCGGGGGCGTATGCGGGGTACGGCGGTGCTTCGGAGGCCCAGGGGTGGGACGGGGTGCCGCAGGCACAGGCCCAGGCGCAGGGGCGGCATGCTGCCGCTCAGCCGCAGGGGCGTGCCCAGCAGGGGCATGGTCAGCAGTTCCACGCTCAGCGATCCCACGCTCAGCCGTCCCACGCCCAGGCCCCCCGGCCCGAGGCGGCGGCAGGAACCGGTGACGGCCCCGACTACGGTCCCGCGACCGTCGCCGGCAACACCCGTGTCACGGACGCCCAGCGGGCCCGGCTGGAGGGCCGGTCCCCGATCATCGAGCCCGGGCTTCAGCCGGCCGCGCTCACCGCGCTGCTGGGGCTGTTGCTCTCGGTCGCGGCTGCGGTCGGGCCGTACGCCCTGCTGGTGCCCCTTGTCGCCCTCCAGGCCGTGACGGCTGCCGGCTGGTTCCGGCTGAACGGCATGTGGCCCGCCCGGCAGGGCATCGCGCTGGCCTTCGCGGGCGCGCTGGCGGCGGACGTGGCGTTGCTGGTGGCCGACGGGGCGCCTGCGGCGATCCTCGGCACGCTGGGTGTCTGGGTGCTGCTCACCCTGGTTCTGCAGCTTCGTTCGCACGCCGATCCGGACGAGCGGATGTACGGGCTGATGGCGACGGTTGTCTCGGCGGCGCTGGCGATCGTCGCGGCGGGGTATCTCGCGGCTGAGTCGGATGCGGTGAGCGTCGGAGCGGCGGCGGTTGCTGTCGCGGTGCTGGCGCGGGCGTTGCCGTTGCCGACGGTGGCTTCTGTGGTGGCCGCTCTGCTGGCGGGGGCCGGGGCGGGGGCTGTTGTCGGTGCGATGACGGGGATGGAGTCCGGCGGGGCGGTGCTCGGGGTCGGGGCCGGAGTGTGTGCCCTGATCGGCCACCGGGTGGCCGGCTATGACTACCCGTCTCGGTTCGTGCACTTCACGGCGGGGGTTGCGCTGCCGTTGGCGGCGGCGGCTCCGGCGGTCTATCTGCTGGGGCGGGCGCTGGTCTGAGGCGGGGGTTTCCCTTGCCCTGAACGGCCTCGTCCTCAAACGCCGGACGGGCTGGGATGCCTGGATTGGCATCGAGAGGCGAAGCCGCTGGGGGCAGGGGCCCGCAGGCAGACCCCCTGTCACAGATGATCGACAATTCGCCGGTCAACCCCGCCGCAGGGTTACCCTCGCGTCGTTGACGTACGCCGAGGTGGGGGGAACACCACAACATGCGCGCCCTGCGGATACTGCTGATAGTCGTCGTGATCCTGGGCGGCCTCTTCGTGCTGGCCGACCGGCTGGCCGTCGGGTTCGCCGAGGATGAGGCGGCCGGGAAGCTTCAGGCGAGCGAGAACCTTGCCGCCGCCCCGGACGTGTCCATCAAGGGGTTCCCGTTCCTCACGCAGGTCGCGAGCGGCTCGTTGGACGACGTCGAGGTGGGGATCAAGGACTACGAGGCCACCGCCGGCACCGACGGCACGACGATCCGGATCGACGACCTCACGGCGAACATGAAGGGCGTCGAGTTCTCCGGGGACTACAGCTCCGCCACCGCGACGACCGCCTCCGGCACCGCGTCCATCACCTACGCCGAGCTGCTGAAGACCGCCAAGTCCGAGCCCACCCAGGTCGCCCCCGGCGTCACCGCGAACGTCGTCGGCCTCTCCGACGGCGGCAACGGCAAGATCAAGGTCGCCGTCGAGGCCACCGTCCTCGGCACCAAGCTCCCCAACCCGGTCTACGTCCTCAGCTCGGTCTCCGCGCAGGGCGACACCGTGCGGGTGAAGGCCGACACCCTGCCCAACTTCGGCGGTGCCGACATCGCCGAGGACCGGGCCCGTGCGATCACCGACTTCGAGCAGAAGATCGACGGCCTCCCCGGCGGCATCCAGCTCGACAGCGTCCAAGCGGCGAAGGACGGCGTCGAGATCACGGTGAAGGGTTCGAACGTCCGCCTCGCCGGGTAGTACGGGGACCGGCGTCAGACTCGGGTCGGGGCTCTGGCGCCCAGCTGCCGTTGTCCGGTTGGTGAGACGGTGCCGTCCGCACCGTAGATGTGGCCGCCGATGCATCCGCTCGGAGGCCCGGTCGGGGCTGCCTCCACGGTCCTTGCATCCCGCATCCCGGACAATCTCGTCTCAGCATGCGACACGCCGGTGACACGCCCGCCTGTCCGTCCCTACGATCGAGCCCATGAAGCGACAGGCGGATCTCACGAAGCGGCGGGCAGTAGACCTCTGCCGCGTTGCCGCCATGCTCTGTCGCCCCTTCTGAGCGGAAGCTCCGACTTCTGCGTTTCCCCGCTGCCCTGACCAGGGCACAGGTGCGTCGTCTCGGTCCGAGCACGCACCCCTCACACTCGCACGCCCCGCCGCAACTGCCCCGGAGGAGAAAGAGCATGAGCCGCAGCGACGTCCTCGTCGACGCCGACTGGGTCCAGGACCACCTGGACGACCCCAACATCGCGATCGTGGAGGTGGACGAAGACACGTCCGCCTACGAGAAGAACCACATCAAGAACGCGATCCGCATCGACTGGACCGCGGACCTGCAGGACCCGGTCCGCCGCGACTTCATCGACCAGGAGGGCTTCGAGAAGCTCCTGTCGGCGAAGGGCATTGCCAACGACACCCTGGTGATCCTGTACGGCGGCAACAACAACTGGTTCGCGTCGTACGCCTACTGGTACTTCAAGCTCTACGGCCACGAGAACGTCAAGCTTCTCGACGGCGGCCGCAAGAAGTGGGAGCTGGACGCCCGCGAGCTGGTCGAAGAGGTTCCGCAGCGCCCCGCGACCGACTACAAGGCCAAGGCCCAGGACACCTCCATCCGCGCCTTCCGTGACGACGTGGTGGCGGCCATCGGTTCGCAGAACCTGGTCGACGTCCGTTCGCCCGACGAGTTCAGCGGCAAGCTGCTTGCGCCGGCCCACCTGCCGCAGGAGCAGTCGCAGCGTCCGGGCCACGTCCCGTCCGCCCGCAACATCCCGTGGTCGAAGAACGCCAACGACGACGGCACCTTCAAGTCGGACGACGAGCTCAAGGAGCTCTACGCCGAGGAGCAGGTCGACCTGGCGAAGGACACCATCGCCTACTGCCGCATCGGTGAGCGCTCCGCGCTGACCTGGTTCGTCCTGCACGAGCTGCTCGGCGTCGAGAACGTCAAGAACTACGACGGCTCCTGGACCGAGTACGGCTCCCTCGTCGGCGTGCCGATCGAGCTCGGCGCCAACAAGTAAGCCCCGTAGCAAGAGCTCAGACCCGCAAATCCCGACCGGCCTTCCTTCCGGTCAGACCCCTTCTGGAGAAAGACATGTGTGGAGCGAAGGCCGGCGGCCCCGACGCCTCGACGATCAAGCCCGGTGAGACCACGATCCAGGGTCAGGTGACCCGCGACGGCGAGCCGGTGACGGGCTACGTCCGTCTGCTGGACTCGACCGGCGAGTTCACCGCGGAGGTCCCCACCTCCGCCACGGGCCAGTTCCGCTTCTACGCGGCCGAGGGCACCTGGACCGTGCGCGCACTCGTCCCCGGCGCCACCGCCGACCGTACCGTCGTCGCCCAGCAGGGCGGCCTGGCGGAGATCGCGATCGCGGTCTGAGGCACTCCTGATCGGCCGAAGGGCCGCACCCCGCGGGTTGGACGCCTGGGGTGCGGCCCTTCGTCCTGTGCGGATTTACGCTGGAGTCATGTACGCACGGCGACGTCACCGGTACTTCGCCATGATGGGGACCTGCATCACGCTCTTCGTCCTGGCCTGGGGCGTCGTACGCCTCTGGTCGGTCCCGGTGGCCGTGGGCATGTGCGTGGTCGCCATGGTCATCCCGCCGCTCGCCGCCATGGTCGCCAACCGCCGCGGTCCGGAGGACCGCTGGTGGGACGACCCGTCCGGCGACCCCCAGTCCGACGAGTGGTGGGACGAACTGGACGGCAAGAAGCGGCCGCGGCAGTGAGCGGCCCCCGGCGGTGCGGCCCGCCGCGAGGCGCGTGGCTGTCTCAGTAGACGAGCGCCTGCGTGTCGTCTCCCAGGGCCTCCTGCACGAAGACCTGCGCGCCCGCGATCCGTACGCCCTCGATGACGTCCTTCTCCGTGATGTCCCGGCGGGCCGCGCACTGGGTGCACAGGGTGAGGCGGCCGGTGGCCAGGACGGAGTCGATCAGATCGGGGAGCGGGGCCGCATGCGGGAGTTCGAACTCGGCGGCACGGCCCGGGAGGGCGAACCAGGCGGACTCGCCGGTCAGCCACACGGAGACGTCGACGCCACTGGCCACCGCCACCGCCGCCACCGTGAACGCCTGTGAGCAGCGTTCGGGGGCATCGGCCCCCGCCGTCACCTTGATCACCAGCTTCTTCGCCATGGCCGAATCGTAATCAACTCCCTTACAACCTGGTGCGTTGGCCATGGGTCTCCTGGGCGCGCGCATACGGAATGCGCACTTCACGTTCCGTGGGGGGACGTTTTGGATGAATCTGGAGAAGTCGGCGAGGCCGTGCCCCGGCCCCGCCGACGGGGGCGTACGGCACTGCTGATCGCCGGAGCCGTCGTGCTCGGGGTCGTCGCCGGGACCTGCACCGGTTATCTCGTGCAGGCCGACCGCGAGCCCACGAAGCTGCCGCCCCTGTCCCAGCCCGTGGTCAAGCAGGCCACGGGCGAGGTCGAGCCGCTGTCCGCCGCCGAGGACCGTCGGGTGAAGACCGACGGCGACCTGCGCAAGCTGCTGCTCAAGCGGCCCAAGGGCACGCGGGACACCGTGTTCGAGCTGGGCACGGACGGCTGGATGGACCTCGCCGAATACGCGGAGACCTTCGAGAAGCCGGAGGAGGCCGTCGGCAACCTCATCGAGGAGCAGTTCCGCCGTGCCGCCGGTACGAGCTGGCGGGTGGGCAGCACGCAGAACGTCGTGATCCACCTGGTGCAGTACCGCCAGGAGCAGGCCTTGTCGGCCGCCGAGAACGCCGAGGGCGCCCACTACTGGGCCGAGGAGGAGTCCGACACCCGCAGCTGGCCCATTCCCGGCACGGGCGACGGCGTGGCGTACGTGCACGACACCCCGGATCGCAAGCCCGGCTACCTCCCGCTGTACTCGGCCGAGGCGCACGCCTGGCGCGGTGACATCGCGATGGACATCTGGGTCTACGACACCAAGCCGATCCCCAAGGAGAAGATCATGGACCTGGCCGAGCGGCAGGTGGGCCGGCTGTGAGCGAGACACCTGAGGAAGTTCGGAGCCCCGAGGGACTCCCGAGCCCCGAGGCCCTGCCGACCGCCGACGGCGCCGAGATCCTCTCCAGCCCCGAGAACCTCCCCGCGAGCCCCGGCCCCAAGCGGCCGCGCGCCTCGCGCATCGCCGCCCTCGCCGGGACCGTGCTGCTGCTAGGTGCCGTCGTCGGCGGTGCCGGCTACACCGTGGTGACCGTCCAGGACGCCGACCGCGATGCGGGCGCGCCCACATGGAAGTTCCCCAAGCCCGCCGCGGCCGACGGCAAGGCGGAGGCGGCGAAGGGGCCGGCCACGGGGCTGGCCGGCCTGCTGCTGCCGTACGACGAGAAGGGCTACACCCGCGGTCCGGACCTCGGGGAGTTCGGCTCCGGCGCCGAGCTCAGCGGCCGTCAGGCCACCGCCCTGCGCCAGGAGTCGCTCAAGGACCTGCCCCGCAGCGAGCGCCGGAAGCTGGAGAAGCAGCTCGACAAGCGGAGCCTCAAGGGCATGGCGATGCGCAGCTACTACAACGCCGACCCCTACGCCGTCCACCACAAGACGGCGTTCTCCGTCAGCGTCGTACTGGCGCGGATGGAGAGCCGCGACGACGCACGGGAGGTCGCGACCGCCCAGAACGAGTTCCTCTCCGCCATCGGCATCTTCCGCAAGGGCCCGAAGATCGAGGGCCACAAGAACGCCAAGTGCTTCCTGACACCCAAGGTCGACGACGAGAAGCTCGACCGGGTGTTCTGCGCGGCCTACTCGGGAGACGTGCTGATCAGCGCCACCGCGTCGGGCATCCGGCCGCTCGACCTGAACAGCATCGGGATGTTCGTCACCCGACAGCTCGACCGCATCGACGACCCGGGGAAGGCCGTATGACCGAGCAGCAGCCCATCGCGACGGCGCCCGTCGCCGACGCACCGCCGATGCCGGAGGCACCCCCCGTTCCTGCCGTTCCCCCGGTGAATCCGGTGAATCCGGAGAACCCGGTGGGCGCGGTGAGCCCGGAGAACCCGGTGGTTCCGGTGAAGAAGGATCGCCGTGTCCTGCGCGCCGTCCTGCGCTGGACCGCCACCGTCGTCGTCTTCGCCGCCGTCGGCGCCTCGACCGCGTACGGCATCACGCGGATGGAGCGTACGGACGTACCCGGTCTCGAGACCGAGGCGGACGGGCGCTGGGCCTACCCGGCGATCACCAAGCCGCCGCTGCCCTCCGGCAGCCCCGCGCCCTTCGCCGAGGAGAACGCGGCCGCCCTGCACCACGCGGACCTTCGCAAGCTGCTGCTGGCGGCGCCCGCGGGGGCCAGGACGGACGAGGCGGACAAGGAGCTGAGCGGACGCAACGGCTGGCTGGCGACGAAGGACTTCCTGGCGGCGTACGAGTCGGCGGAGGACCGGGAGGCCCTCGCCCAGGTGCTCAAGGACCACGCCCTGCGGCACATAGCGGCCCGCGGCTGGACCACCCCGGACGGCACGCGCACCCGGATCTACCTGCTGCAGTTCGAGTCCGCCCAGGTGGCCGACGTGCTCCAGCAGGACCACTTCACCAGCTACGACTCACCCCAGCACGCCCTGCGCGGCGCCGCCGAGGTGCACCTGGACGAGGAGTTCCCCACCGAGGCCGAGGTCGTCGACGTACGGCACTACGCCTACACCGAGGCCAAGCCGTACGGCGCCGAGCAGGTCCGGCAGGCGTACCTGGTGTCGGGTGACGTCCTGGGGCTGGTCGTGCAGTCCCGCAAGGGCGGTGCCGCGGCCGTCCCCTTCCAGCAGACGGTGGTCCTGCAGAGCCAGCTGCTCGGCTGATCCCGCGAGGGCCCACCTCACACGGAGGGCCGGTCCCCGGCCGCGTAAGCTGGGGCCCGGCCCTGTGTACGTACCGCCCACTCTCCGCTCAATCGAGGAGCAACCCCGTGGAGATCTTCTTCGAAGCCCTGCTGGTCCTGGTCTGCGTCGGCGTCCTCGCCTTCGCCGGGCTGGCCGTGAAGAAGCTGTACCAGGGCCAGCGCTGATCCCCATCACCCGACGTACGAGACTTCTGAGCTGCTCATGATCGAGATCCCGTCCGACCTTCACAAGGACCTCGTCCCCCTCGCCTTCCTGCTCGGCAGCTGGGCGGGCGCGGGCGTGCACGACTTCCCCGGCTCCGAGAAGTGCAACTTCGGGCAGGAGGTCACCTTCACCCACGACGGCCGGGACTTCCTGGAGTACCGGTCCCACACCTGGGTGCTGGACAACGACGGCAACAAGGTGAAGCCGCTGGAGTCCGAGTACGGCTTCTGGCGCATCGACGCCGACCGCAAGGTCGAGGTCACCATGGTCCGCGACGACGGCGTCGTCGAGATCTGGTACGGCGAGCTGGCGGACAAGAAGCCGCAGATCGACCTGGTCACGGACGCGGTGGCCCGCACGGCCGCCTCCGGCCCGTACACCGGCGGCAAGCGGCTGTACGGCTACGTCAAGAGCGACCTCATGTGGGTCGGCGAGAAGCAGACCCCAGAGGTCGAGCTGCGTCCCTACATGTCGGCCCACCTGAAGAAGGTCGTCACCCCGGAGGACGTCGAGCGCTGGGCGAAGGCCCTTCCCGATGACATGCCGGACGACGGCATCGCTTTCTTCAAGTAGTCCTAGACTCTTGGGTGTGGTGAGCACCGACTGGAAGAGCGACCTCAGGCAGCGCGGCTACCGGCTGACGCCTCAGCGTCAGCTTGTCCTGGAAGCCGTGGACACCCTTGAGCATGCGACCCCCGACGACATCCTCGTGGAAGTGAGGAAAACGGCGTCGGGGGTCAACATTTCCACCGTGTACCGGACCCTGGAGCTCCTGGAGGAGCTAGGGCTGGTCAGCCATGCCCACCTCGGGCACGGCGCGCCGACGTATCACCTGGCGGACCGGCACCATCACCTCCACCTGGTGTGCCGCGACTGCACCAACGTGATCGAGGCCGATGTGTCGGTGGCCGCGGATTTCACGGCGAAACTGCGCGACACCTTCGGGTTCGACACGGACATGAAGCACTTCGCGATCTTCGGCCGCTGCAAGGACTGCGCGGAGCGTACAGATCGGCAGGACCGTTCGGCCCAGGGCTCGAACGGCAAGAGTTCAACTACCGAGTCGTAGGCTTGTGCCCATGAAGAGCCCCCTGCTGACCCTGCCCGGCGCCGTGCCCGCCGAGGGCGTGGACGAAGGCGTCGCCGCCCACTACGGCGACCTGTTCCGCGAGCAGCGTGCCCTCGCCGACGGAACCGGGTTCGTCGACCTCTCGCACCGCGGAGTGATCGCCGTCACCGGTCAGGACCGGCTGAGCTGGCTGCATCTGCTGCTCACGCAACACGTCAGCGATCTCCCGGTGGGCCAGGCCACCGAGGCGCTGATCCTCTCCGCGCACGGCCACATCGAGCACGCGCTGTACCTGGTCGACGACGGCACTACGGTCTGGGTCCATGTCGAGCCCGGCACACAGGACGCCCTGATCGCGTACCTGGAGTCGATGAAATTCTTCTACCAGGTCGAAGTAGCCGACCGGACCGCCGACTTCGCGGTCGTGCACCTGCCCGCCGGGTCCATCGCCGAGGTGCCCGAGGGCGGCGTCGTACGCGAGACGGCGTACGGCCGCGACCTGTTCCTCCCGCGTGCCGAGCTGGAGTCGTACGCGGAGAAGGCCGGTCCGCCCGCCGGGATCCTCGCCTACGAGGCGCTGCGCGTCGAACACCACCGCCCGCGCCTCGGCTTCGAGACCGACCACCGCACCATCCCGCACGAGCTGGGCTGGATCGACAGCGCGGTGCACCTTCAGAAGGGCTGCTACCGCGGCCAGGAGACCGTCGCCCGGGTCCAGAACCTCGGCAAGCCGCCGCGCCGGCTGGTCTTCCTGCACCTCGACGGCAGCGAGGTGCACCTGCCGGTGCCCGGCACCGAGATCCGCCTCGCCGACGAGGGCCCCGACGGCCGCAAGATCGGTTTCATCACGACGTCCGTACGGCACCACGAGCTCGGCCCGGTCGCGCTCGCGCTGGTCAAGCGGAACGTGCCGGTGGACGCGCCGCTGATGGCGGACACGACGGCCGCGGCGCAGGAGACCGTGGTCGAGCCCTGACCGCTAGCGCAGGGTTTGTTCGATCTTGGCGACCTGGGCGCGGATGAGCTGCTCCTGGGGTTCGGGGGTGAGCTCTTCGCGCTGCCGGTCGGTCAGGCCCGGGCCGAAGAGGGTCTCGGACTGCACGTACGTGATCACTCCCTGAACGCGTACGACGGTGGGACCCTGGTGGGGTTCGGTATACCTCGAAGCCGCTCGGCGTCTGCGCCGTGGTGAGCAGTGCGGTCTATCGCCGTGCAGGGAGAGGCAAGAGGATCCGTCGGGGCCTGCTTCTCCGTGCTCCCCTTGGTGCCGGCCTCGGTCTTCGCCTCCGCCGAGCAGGCCACCAGTGCGAGCAGAGCGACTCCGGTGACATACGCGGATCTCTGCATGGCCCCCCAGGACGATTGGCAGCGATGACCGGATCTCGATCGGAAGTGATCAGTAGGTGATCAGATTTCGATCAGCACCGTGAACGGGCCGTCGTTTGTCAAGCCCACCCGCATCTTGGCCCCGAACCGGCCCGTCGCCACCGTCGCGCCCAGGGCGCGGAGTTGGGCGACGACCTCGTCCACGAGCGGCTCGGCGACATCGCCCGGGGCGGCGGCGTTCCAGGTGGGCCGGCGTCCCTTGCGCGCGTCGCCGTACAGGGTGAACTGGCTGATGACGAGGAGCGGGGCGTCGATGTCGCTGCAGGACCTCTCGTCGTGCAGCATGCGGATCGACCAGAGTTTGCGGGCGAGTTGGGCCGCCTTCTCCTTGGTGTCCTCGTGCGTGACGCCGACGAGTACGCACAGCCCCTCGCCGTCGATCTCCCCGACCGTCTCGTCGTCCACGACGACACTCGCGCCGTCCACCCTCTGCACCACAGCTCGCATGCGGCCATCATGCCGTGTGCGGGGGAGTGGCCTCTTTGGGGGTTTCTTTTTTGATCCTTAACCCCCCATCTGGGCCCGTTCGGGGGCACTCGGTCACATTGTTGCCAGTTGGGATGGCACCATGCTTCCACACGCCGGTCGAGGGGACGGTAGAGGCATATGAGCACACCGAGTTCAGGGCAGCCTCCTGGGGCTGTCGTGTTGAGTCACGCGGCCCAGCTGGACGGCCTGCGGCCGCCCACGCAGCGCACCGCCGAGGATCCGGGCCCGCGGCTGCCCGTGGAACCGCCCGAGCACGACCTGACCGCACTCAGCCTGCCCGAGCTGCGCACCCTGCGCCGGGACGCCCAGCGCGACGAGGCGGATCTGAGTTACGTACGACGGCTGCTGCAGGGGCGGATCGACATCCTGCGGGCGGAGGTGGCACGGCGCTCGCCGGCGGGCGCGGCGTCCGTCGTCGACCGCCTCCCGGAGATCCTGACCGACGCCCCGGCCCGCCACCGCTCCTCGGCTCGCCACGTGACACTGGGCACCCCGCAGAGCGAGGAGTACCGGCTGCTGGCGGCCGAAATGCTGGCCGAGGTCGAACTCTCGGACCTCGAGGCCCGCACGGACGCCGAGCTGAACACCGCGATGGGACGTCTCGTCCGCTACGAGCAGCAGGTGTCCCGCCGCCGCCAACGCCTGCAGCGGACGGCCGACGACTGCAGCGCGGAGATCACGCGGCGGTACCGGGACGGTGAGGCACAGGTGGACGACCTGCTGACGTAGCAGCCCGGTAGGAGGTATCCGAGGTCCGGCGCTCGCGGCGAGCCCCCACCCACGCGGAGGGGGCTTTGCCTTTCGGACAGCGAGGGGGTGCCCCCTCCGGGGGAGTTCGAGCGCGAGTAAAACCCGGCGACACCCCACGCCCGCCCACCTACCGTGACCCCATGAGCCGTCCCGAACCTCCCACCCCCATAGACGTCCGCCCGATCACCGAGGCCGACATCCCCGACTGGACCCGGGCCCTGAACACCGGCTTCCTGCGCAGCCCCGACGTCTCCGAGACAGAAGTCGCCGACCGCGCGTCGTACATCGTCCCGTCCCGCACCCTCGGCGCCTTCGACACCGGCCGCTGCGTGGCGACCTTCCGCTCCTTCGCGCAGGAGATCACCGCGGTCGGCGGCGCCCCCGTCCCCGCCGACGCCATCTCGAACGTCACCGTCTCCCCCACCCACCGCCGCCGCGGCCTGCTCACCCGCATGATGGCCCACGACCTGGCCGCAGCGAAGGACCGCGGCGACGTCGTCGCCACCCTGATCGCTGCCGAGTACCCGATCTACGGCCGCTACGGCTTCGGCCCCGCCACCTCCACGGCCCAGTGGACCGTGGACGTCACCCGCACCGGCCTCGACCCGAGGTGGTCCGGCCCCGAGGACGGCGGCCGAATCGACATCGTGGACGGCGCGGACGTACGCAAGATCGGCCCGGAGCTGTACGAGCGGGTGCGTCGTGCCCAGCCGGGCGCCGTCGACCGGGACGAGCGCTGGTGGCAGGTCAACACCGGGGTGCTGCGCCTGGACAGGTCCCCGTGGACCGAGCCCTTCTTCGCCGTGTACCGCTCGGCGGGCGGCGAGGTCCAGGGGTTGGCGTCGTACAAGGCGGACGACCACTGGGGCGACGGCAAGCAGCCGCTCAACACGGCGACCGTCGACTGGCTCATCGCGGCCACCCCGGACGCCGAGCGTGCCCTGTGGCGCTACCTGTGCTCGATCGACTGGATCATGACGGTCAAGAGCGGCTGGCGGGCTCCAGACGACCTCCTGCCCCTCTACCTCCCCGATCCGCGGGCGGCCAGGGTCACGACGCTGGCGGACTGGCTGTGGGTGCGGATCCTGGATGTCGTACGGGCGCTGGAGGCGCGGACGTACGAGGGGCAGGGGTCGCTGGTGCTGGAGGTCGTGGACGGGGGCGGACTGGCCGGCGGACGCTACCTGCTGGAGGCTTCGACCGACGGGGCCTCCTGTACGCCGACCACGGCGGCGCCCGAACTCACCCTCGACGTGGCCGACTTGAGCAGCCTGTGGCTCGGAGACGAGTCCGCCGTACGGCTCACCGCGCTGGGGCGGGTGCGGGAAGAACGAGCGGGCGCCGCCCGGGTGGCCGACGCCCTGCTGCGTACGTCCAGGCGACCGTGGTGCCCAGACGTTTTCTGAGGTCTCCTCTCTGCCGGTGACAGGTCTGCTCATCCGTAGCGAGCTGTTCAGTTGTGGTGGTGGGCTGTGCGCCCGTATCCGGTTGGGCCGAGCGGTTGTGGCTGTGCGATCGGTATTCGGTTGTCGGTGTGAAGTTGTGGCTGTGCTGACCGACCGGGCTCCCGGCTCCCCTCCGGAAGGGAGCCCGGACGGCCGAACCTGGTCGCCGGGCCTTCGCGGGAAGGCCTAGTGGGCGAGCAGCATGACGAGGATCACCGCGCCGATGCCGCCGATCATGGTGTTCTTGGCCTTGATGCCGATGGTCAGGGCGAGAAAGGCAATGATGCCCATCGGCCCGTACTTCCACTGGATGAGTTGCTCGAATCCAATGACGAGCGCGGCGACAGCGAGGTAGATGAGCGGCATGCCGGTCTCCTTTCGGGGACGGTGGTCGACAGAACCGACTCTGGTGGCCAACCCTCCTGAAGTTTGACCATGTTGCTCAAGTTGGCGACCAACTTCACTGTACTTATGACCGCTTGGAACGTCTCATAACCACCATCCCCGGAACTGCCTAAAGATGGCGGGAAGTTGTAGTGTTTGGTCGTGGAGCCGAAACACGCCTCTGTCAATGGGCGGAAGAGTTCACAGCGGCCACAGAAGTCACATCGGGACGTGGCCGATGAACTGCGCGCCCGCATCACCTCGGGCGCCTTGCAGCCCGGCCAGCGCATGCCCACCCAGGCCAAGCTGGCGGACGAGTTCGGTGTCGAGCGCGGAGCCGTACGGCAGGCGCTGCGCATTCTGCAGTCGGAGCATCTGCTCACCAACGTGTCCAAAGGGGCCCCGGCGACCGTCGCCCCCGACCTCGGCAGGGCGCTGACCGGCCCCGGAGCCGCACCGCAGCCGACCATGGTGGCCCTCGCCCCGCGGATAGCGGCCGCTTTCGCCGCCCCGCACGTCGAGATCGACGCGCTGTGCCTCACCTCGGTCTCCCTCACGCTCGCCATGGGTGAACCGCTCCGCCAGATCCACGCCGGACAGCTGAAACCGGCCAAGGTCGACGTCCGCGTCATGCTGCCGAGCCGCGACATCTCGCTCGCGTTCCCGACGCCGGTGGACGGCTCGGCCGACGACGACGTACAGCTGCGCCGGCGCTGGCTCGTCCAGCGCAACGCCCAGGGCCAGGTGCTCCGGCACAATCTGCTGGCGCTGCGCGCCACGCACGGCATCGATGTGCAGGTCACCTTCCGAGCGCTGCCCTTCACGCCGCCGGTGAAGCTCTACCTCCTCAATGGCACGGAGGCGCTCTTCGCCTACTACACGCTGGCGCGCAGCGAGGTGGAGATCGGCCAGCAGCACCTGGAGATGTACGACGCCCCCGGCATCCAGTCGACGCTGTTCGCCTTCGAGCAGGGGGCCGCGCTGCGGGACACGACGTTCGTGGAGCAGTCGCATGTGTGGTTCAACGCGCTGTGGGAGACGATCAGTTCGGAGCTGCTGCTCACGAGCTGATCATCCCCCACAGTGTTTGACCTGAGTGTTTGTCGTTGTCATAGGGCGGGACCCGAGAGCAGGATCGCGAGGACGACGGCCCCTATCGAACTGACGGTCGGGCTCTTGGCCTTGATGCCTATGGTGAGCAGCAGCAGGCCGACGATGCCGGTGGCACCGTACTTCCACTGGAGGGTCTGCTCGACGCCGACGACGAACACGGCGGAGAGGAGTGCGAGGACGGGCATCGGTGTTTCCCCCTTCGGGCTTCTGGGGATGGAAGGATTACTTCCGCCAACTCAACCAACTTGGCGCCAACTCCAACTAAGTTGTCCCCACTTGGCCCCTACTTTGAAACAAGCTACAAACAACTGCCCATAGATGGGTGAGAGTTGTAGCGTTTGGTCGTGACTCAGGAGAACGTGGCAGTGAACGGCAGCAGGAGACTCTCGCCGCAGGAGATCGCCGACATCCTGCGGGAACGGATCCGCGTCGGAGAGCTCAAGGCGGGCGACCGCCTGCCCACCCAGGCCGAGCTGGCCGAGGAGTTCGGCGTGGAGCGAGGCACCGTCCGCCAGGCCCTGCGCGCACTCCAGGAGGACGGCCTCCTCACCAACGTCAGCAAGGGCAGCCCGCCGCGCATCGCCCTGCCTGCCCCCACCCGGGGCGCCCCCCAGCCGACGATGGTCAGCCTGGCCCCCCGCCTGACGGAGGCCTTCGCCGCGCCGCACGTCCGCGTGGACGTCGTATGCCACACCTCGGAAACCCTGATGCTGGCCCTCGGCGAGCCCCTCCGTCTGATCCACGAGGGCTCGATCCACCCCGAGTCGATCGACGTCCGGCTCCTGCTGCCGTCCCGGGACATCCATCTCGCCTTTCCGGTGCTGGTGGACGGGCGGGGGGACGACGACCCGGTCCACGAACGCTGGCTGTCGATGCGCAACGCCCAGGCCCAGGTGCTCCGCCACAACCTCCAGGCCATCCGCGCCACCCACGGCATCGACGTCCACGTCACCTTCCGCGCCCTGCCGTTCACACCCCCGGTGAAGCTCTACCTCCTCAACGGCGACGAAGCGCTGATCGGCTACTACGTCCTGACCGAACGCCAGGAGGAGTACGAGAGCCGCACCCTGGACATGTACGACGCCCTGGGCTCCCAGTCCCTCCTGTTCTCCTTCGTCAAGCAGGCCGGCCAGCGCGACGCCGCTTTCGTGGGGGAATCCCAGAAGTGGTTCGACGCCCTCTGGGAAACCATCACCACTGACCTGACACTCTCCTAGTGACTTCTGATACGAAGCAGACTGAACAGGTGACAGCAGAGACCGAGAACGACACGGAACGACTCCGCGAACTGATCACGCGCGCCCGCGTCGTGCTGTGGGACTTCGACGGCCCGATCTGCCGGCTGTTCGCGGGGCACTCCGCGGAGCGGGTGGCGGCCGAGCTGGTGGAGTGGCTGGAGGGGCGGGGGTTGCACGGACTGCTGACCGACGCCGAGCGGGAGTTGCTGGACCCCCACGTCGTCCTGCGCGCCGTCGACCGCCGGCACCCCGGCAGCGACCTGGTCGCGGAGCTGGAGGAACGTCTCACCCAGGAGGAACTGCGGGCGACCTCCTCCGCGATGCCCACCGAGTACGCGGACCCGCTGATACGCACCTGGACGGCCGTCGGGTCCCGGCTGGCCATTGCCACCAACAACTCCCCCCGGGTGGTCCGCACGTACCTCGACGGCCGTGGCCTGCTCTCCTGCTTCAGCCCGCACATCTACGGCCGCACCCAGGACCTCCACCACCTCAAGCCGGACCCGCACTGCCTCAACCGGGCCCTGAGCGCCATGGGGGCGGCACGCTCGTCCGCCCTGATGATCGGCGACACGCCCTCGGACCTCGCCGCCGCGAACAGCGCCGGAGTGGCGTTCCTCGGCTACGCGCGTAATCCGCGCAAGGAGAAGCTGCTGCGGGAAGCAGGGGCCACGACGGTCGTGGCCACGCTGTCGTCGGTCCTGACACTGGTCCGGGCTCAGGCCTGAATCATCAGCAGCGTGAACACCATGGCGGCCCCGACGGCCAGACCGACGCGCCGCGCCCGTATGCCCACCCCCACCGCCAGCAGGAGCAGCACACCGACGCCGCCGAGCTTCGTCTGCGCGTGCATGCCCAGGGCCAGCTCGACGAGTCCCCTGGAGACTTGAAGCAGAAGCATTCCCCCACCTCCCTTCCGCTTTCCCGCAACTCTCCAACAACCCGTCCAATTGGACTGATTGGCTTGCGAGTGGTCTGCCCGGTCTGACTGATCCCTTAACCAACCGGCCCGTGTGGCAGGCGGGTTGACTGGATGCTGGTTTGCGGGTGGACTGAAAGCGGTACGGTCGAGGTGTGGATGCGCAGCAGCCCAGTGACAGCGGTGGCCCGGAGTATCAGCGGGTCGCCGACGAGTTGCGTGCCCGTATGACCGACGGGCCGTACTCGCCGGGCTCCTATCTGCCTTCCCAGCGCGACCTGGCGGAGGAGTTCGGCGTCTCCCGGGACACCGTCCAACGGGCCCTGCGGGAACTGGTCGACGAGGGCTGGATCGAATCACGGCAGGGCAGCGGGTCCCGGGTGATCAAGACCCAGCGGATACACTCGCCGACCCCCAAGGCCACCCGGTCGCGCCGCGGCATCACCCTTGAGTCCCTCATCAGCGAGGCCTTCGAGCAGCCCGAAGTCACCCTGGACGTCTATACGTTGACCTCCGAGTCCCTGTACTGGCGCATCCAGCAGCAGGCCGACCGCATCCGCGGCCGCTCCATCAGCCCCGGACGCATCACCCTGCGCATGCTCCTGCCCGCCGAGACGCAGTCTCTGCCGTATCCCCGCGTCAAGGACGACAAGGGGGATCCGCGGTTGCGGGAGCGGCTGCACGACATCACGGAGCGGCATGCGAAGTCGCTGCGGGAGTCGCTCGCGTCCCTCCAGGCCGAAGGGTTGGTGCCGTCGGTCGACGTCGAGATCCGCCGGGCGCCGCTCACCCCGGCCTTCAAGCTCTACCTGTTCAACGGCGCCGAAGCGCTGCACGGGCCGTATGAGGTGATCGAGCGCAAGATCATGCTGGAGGACGACGAAGTGCTCACAGCACTCGACGTCCTGGGCCTGAACGCGACGCTGACCCACCATGTGAAGGACGAGGACCCCGATTCCTCGGGCACGGTGTTCGTGGACAGCATGCAGAAGTGGTTCGACTCGGTCTGGAAGCTGCTGTCGGAGTAGGGGCGAGAACACAGAGCCCCATGCGGGGCGCGGTGTGGAGTTGGGCGCCGCCATTCCGGTGAGCGTGGCAACGTCAGTCTCGCCGTAGTGGGTGCTGTGCTTCCTGTAGCATGCCCGCACCGACTGAGCAAACGCTTGGCTTCGTTCGTATGAAGCGGTCAACAGGCCGATGGTGGACGACCTCGAGCGACAACACACAGACCTCACGCGCACCAGTGGGAATCGGCCTTCGTGAGCGTCTCGCCGGCATGCATGGCTCCCGTCCCGTGCTTAACGTTTGCCTACCATCCCTCCTCCTGTACCGGAGCAGCCAGTGGCCGCACCTCCTGATCCCCGTCTCTCCGTCGGGGGGCGCGCCACGCACGGAGGTCTCGAAGGCGTCTGCGCGGCGTTCGTGGGCGCAGCGAAGGAGGGCCAGGCCACCAGTGGGTACCACAACGCGAACTACCTGTTGCCCTTGACGGAACCCCTGGCGGACCTGCTCGATCGCCAGGTCGGCACGCCCGTCACCGTGCGGATTCGCCGCGCCGAGGCCGAGGCCCTGCCAGTGGTGATCCGCACCTGGCAGAACGAGGCGGAGATCCTCGACGCCATCAAGGGGCTCGTGCCGCACGCCCCCGAGTGCCTGTTCCATGGCGAGGACTTCGCGATCCACAGCTATGTGGAAGGCGTACCGCTGTCCAGCGTCTGCGGGAACGGCAAGCCCGTCGACGCCCTGCTCGTCGAGGCGATGGCCGATCTGCTCGCCCAGATGCCTCACGTGCGGCGCGGGGCCCTGCCACCCCTGCCCTCCGTCTGGCCCAGCAGCAACGCTGACAGCCAGGGGTTCCTCCGTGCGCTCGCCCATCTCGCGGACGAGCAGATCAGAAAGCCCAACTGGACGCTGTTCGGAGGTCTGTTCGCCGCTCTGGGCATCCCCGAGGACGCCCTGCTGAGGTTCGCCGAACGCGTTCCCGCCATGACCCGGCGGCCGTACAGTCTGCTCCACGCCGACCTGCACCGTGACAACCTGATCCTGTCCTACGACTCCGGAGTCGCCCCCCTCATCTGCGTCGACTGGGAACTGGCGACCTACGGCGACCCGCTGCACGACCTGGCGACCCACCTGGTGCGCATGCGGTACCCGACCGACCAGTGGCCCGAGGTGATCGCCGCCTGGGCGACGGCCATGCGCAGGGTCCGTCCTGCCGCCGTGGGCGGCCTGGCCAGGGACCTGCAGCACTACATCGCCTTCGAGCGGGCGCAGTCCGTCTTCCCGGATGTGATGCGCGCCGCCGGCTCTCTGATCGGCTCCTTCACCCAGAAGAGCCTGGACGAGGCGACGCGGGCGGTGCGCAGTGCGGTGGAGGCGGCGGCGGAGCCGCTGCGTTTGAGGAACGTGCCGGGCGAGCGGGAGACCGAGCGGGCCCTGTTCCGCTGGTGGGCGTCCCGGAGCGACCGGGTCGGGGCCAGCCTCGACTGGGCTCTGAAGGCGTTCGAGTGGCAGCCGGACTCGCGGCTCCCCGAGCATCCGGACTTCCCCTCCACCGCCGTGCGCGAGGCTCTGGTGGCGGAAGGCGAGGCCCCCGCCGACCGGGTTCTCAAGGGAACGGCGCACCTCAACTCGGTGGTCGTGGTGCCCGGCGTTGACTTTCCCGTGGTCGTACGGCGCAGGGTGCCCGACTTCTGTCGCCGGGAGCCGAGTTTCCTCAGTGAGCATGCCGTGCTGCGCGCCATTGAGGATTCCCGCGTCGATGTGGCAGCACCGCGTGTCCTCGCGCTGGGGGAGAGCTATCCGAAGGACAGCTTCACCATCCACACGTACGTCGGACCGCGCGACATCGGCCGGCCCCCCAGCCATCCGGTGAACGGCCTGCTGCCGCACGAGGCTGATGCGCTGGTCGACCAGCTCTGCGCCCTGACCCGAGTGAACTACAAGCATGTCGATCCGGCTGCCGGCGAGGGTGGCTTCCATCGCTGGCTCAGAGAGCAACTCGTCCTGATGGTCCGCGAGTTGCCGAAGAAGTCGCAGCAACTGGCCCGCCAGCTGGGTCTGCCCGACGCGGACAACCTGCACCAGATCCTGGCCCGCCACGAGGTGAGGGAACGGGAACCGGCCCTGCTGCACGGCGACCTGAACCCGTGGAACCTCGTCCGCCGTGACGACGGCATGGCGCTGACCCTCATCGACTGGGAGATGGCCCTGGTGGGCGACCCTCTCTACGACCTGGTCCGGCACATGCATCTCACACCCACCAGGCCGGAGATCCGGGATCGGATGTTCCGCCGCTGGGAGTGGAAGCTGGATCCCTGTCATACCCGCGGCTGGCGCAAGGACTGGCGGGTCTACCGCTGGATCGAGATCGTCCGGTCCGCGTACGTCGATCTCGACCGGCTGGTGACCGGCGCGAGCCTCGACGTCCCCAATGTCCGCCGGGCCGTCGACTCGTACGCGATGACTCTCGACGCCGCGACCTCCGCTCTCGGCGTCCCGAGCCGCCCCACGGCGAATCCGTACCTGGCCCGGGCCCTGGCCTAGGCCCTGTCGTATGGATCAGCTCGGCTGTGAGGTCGGTTCCTCTTGGCGGACCCGAGCGGGGTCTGGTGCGTGCAGCTGCAAGGCGGAGGAGGGAGTCGACGCGGAGCGTCGGCGACCGACGACAACGCGGCAGATGTGCGTGCCAGGGCCCGCGACGCCGAGATGATCCAAACGACAGGGCCTAGGCCGCGGGGCGGGCCGAGGACGGTCGTGGCGGCAGTGCGTACGCTCGACACCATGAGTGAGACCGGCCTGCGCGAGCGCAAGAAGCAGCGGATGTACCAAACCGTCTCCGACACCGCCATCCGCCTCTTCCTCGAAAAGGGCTTCGACGCCGTCTCCGTGGCCGAGGTCGCCGCCGCTGCGGAGATCTCCAAGCCGACGTTGTTCCGGTACTTCCCGGCGAAGGAGGACCTCGTCCTGTACCGGTTCGCCGATCATGAGGGCGAGGCGGCCCGGGTGGTGCGGCAGGGGGGCAGCTCGCCCGTCGCGGCGTTGCGGCGGCATTTTCTCGACGGGCTGGAGCGGTGTGACCCCATCACCGGGCTGAATGATCATCCCGAGGTGCTCGCCTATCAGTCGCTGCTGTACGGGACACCCGCGCTGGCAGCCCGGCTGTTCGGTTATCTGGAGCGTTCGGAGGCCGCGCTCGCCGAGGCTCTGGGCGGAGGGCTGGACGGGCGGCTGGCCGCCGGGCAGATCGTCGCCGTGCAGCGGATTCTCGCGCAGGAGAACTGGCGGCGGATCGCGGCGGGGGAGCGGGCGGCGGATGTACGGGGGGATGCGGTGGCGGCGGCCGAGCGGGCGTTCGGGCTGTTGGAGGCGGGGTTGCCTGCCGTGGGTCGGCGAAACCATGGGTGACGCTCGGTAAAAAATTTAACTCGGTCACGTTATTCGGTACGCTCCTTGGAATGACGTCACTGCATCACGAGCTCGCCCGCGAACGCGCCCACCACGACCGCTGCCGAACCGCCCTCGCCGCCATGGTCGACGGCGCCCAGGAGCATGTCGTCACCGCCGAGGACGTCTCCGCCTCCGGTGCCGACGCCGAGGTGCTCGGTTACCGGCTGCGCAGCCGGGCGAAGGCGATGCGGGAGCTGCCCGTAGGGCCCTTGTTCTTCGGGCGGTTGGACGCCGATCGGCAGGCGCTGCACATCGGACGGATGCGGATCAGCGAGGACGTCGCCGCCCCGCCCCTCGTCGTCGACTGGCGGGCTCCCGTCTCCCGCGCCTTCTACCAGGCCAGTGCGCGCGACCCGCAGGGCGTCAACGTACGGCGGCGGTTCGGCTGGGCACCCGGGAGCCGTGGCGACTCAGCCGACCTCACCGGCCTGGAGGACGAGCACCTCGACCGGGGCGAGTCGCGCGTCAGCGACATCGTCGCCCGGGAGATCGAACGGCCCCGCGTCGGGCCCATGCGGGACATCGCGGCCACCATCCAGCCCGAGCAGGACGATCTCGTACGAGGTGACCTCGCCGTCTCCGTGTGTGTGCAGGGCGCACCCGGCACCGGCAAGACCGCCGTCGGCCTGCACCGCGCCGCGTACCTGCTCTACACCCACCCGCAGCGCATCCGGCGCGGCGGCCTGCTGATCCTCGGGCCCAACCCGACCTTCCTGTCGTACATCTCCGAGGTGCTGCCCGCCCTCGGCGAGACCGGCGTACGGCAGTCCACGCTGCGGGACGAGATCGCCCGGCATCCGGTCACCCGGGTGGATGACGAGAGGGCTGCCGGTCTCAAGCACGACGTCCGGATGGCGGAGGTGCTGCGGAAGGCGCTGTACGCGAGGGTGGGGGGCCCGCCCCGTGTCGACCCCCTCGTGCTGACCGACGGTTCGTATCGGTGGCGGGTTCAGGAGGACGAACTGATGCGGATCGTCGCGGGGGTGCGGGCCGAGGCGCCGCCGTACGGCGTCGGGCGGGAGCGGGTGCGTACGCGGGTGGTGCGGCGAATCCAGGAGCAGGCCGAGCGGCGGGCCGGGCCGCGGAGCAACGCGTGGGTGCACAGGATCTCGCGGGCGCGGGCGGTCGGGGCGTACGTCGATGCCGTATGGCCACGGGTGCGGCCCGAGGAAGTCGTGGCTCAACTGCTCGGCGAATCATGGGCGTTGGAGGCAGCCGCCGACGGGCTTCTGGACGCGGACGAGCAGAAGGCGCTGCTGTGGGCGAAGCCGCCGCGGTCGTGGAAGTCGGCGCGCTGGTCGGCCGCCGATCTCGTGCTCCTGGACGAGGTGGCGGGGCTCGTCGAGCATCCGAAGGGATACGGCCATGTCGTCGTGGACGAGGCGCAGGATCTGTCACCGATGGAGTGCCGGGCGATCGCGCGGCGGGCGGTCTTCGGGTCGATGACCGTGCTCGGGGATCTGGCACAGGGGACGACGCCGTGGGCGGCGCGGTCGTGGGAGAGCGTGCTGGGGCAGCTGGGGAAGCCGGACGCGGTGGTCGTACCGCTCACGACGGGGTTCCGGGTGCCCGGCGCGGTGCTGGCGCTGGCCAACCGGCTGCTGGAGCGGCTGGATGTGGAGGTACCGGCGGCTCACTCGCTGCGGGGGGACGGGGAGCTGCGGTTCCGGGAGGCCGACGGCGATCTGCCGGCGGCGGTCGTCGGGGCCGTACGGGATGCGCTGGGCCGGGAGGGGTCCGTCGGGGTCGTCGCGGCCGACGCGGACGCGGACCGGGTTCGGGAGGCGCTGGCGGCGGCCGGGATCGAGGCGGGGGGCGCGGACGAGTTGGGCGCGCGGGTGACCGTCGTACCGGCGAGTGTGGTGAAGGGGCTTGAGTACGACCATGTCGTCGCCGTGGAGCCGGCGGCGATCGTGGCGGCGGAGGAGCGGGGGTTGCAGCGGCTGTACGTGGTGGTGACGCGGGCGGTGACGGGTTTGGAGGTGGTGTACGGGAGGCCGTTGCCGTTCTGAAAAATCGCTGACGGCCTCCCGTGCTTCCCTACGAGGCGTCCAGCACCGGTATCAACTGCTCCTCCTCGTACGTCAGATGCGCCTCCAGCTCCGCCGTCAGGCGCGCCACCTCACCGCGGGCGGTGGCCGGGTCCGGGTGGTCGGCGGTCACGGCGAGGCGCAGGTCCTCGACGAGGGCGGCGATGCGCTCGTGCTCCTCCCCGAGCCGGGCCAGGGTGGGGGCGAACTCGGGGTGCCGGTCGGCCAGGAACGGGAACAGGGCCACGTCCTCGCCGGTGTGGTGGTTGTGCAGACCGGCGCAGAAGGTCAGGCAGTTGACGCGGAGCTGGGCGCCCAGAGTGGCGCCGTCCTTGGCCATCTCCTCGCGGATCAGGGCGAGTTCGCGGCGGAAGGCGTCGTGGACGACCTTGATGGCCTCGCCCATGGACGAGGCGTTGATGTTCGGGGGTCCGCCCTGGGCGATCTCGTGCAGGGCGACCACGGGGATCACCCGCCGCGTCTTCTCCTGGTACTCCGCCCAGCCAGGATCCGCCTCCACGGCCCGCGTGAAGGCCCGGTCACGCTCCTCGCCGTCGAGTACGACCGCCCGCGCCTCGTAGGTGAACGCGCCGCTCTCGATGGTGACTTGAGGGTTCGCGAGGAGGTTGTGGAACCACGCCGGGTGGCTGGGGGCGCCGCCGGCCGAGGCGATGACCAGGATGCGGTCGGCGCCGTCGGGGAGGTAGCCGACGGGGGTGGTGTGGCGGCGGCCGGTGCGGGCGCCGGTGGTGGTGAGGAGGATCAGTCGGGCGCCCTCGAAGTAGCCGCCGACGCGGCCCTTGTTGGCGCGGAACTCGTCGATGACCTGCTGATTGAAGTCGTTGGGCATTCTCTCTCTTTCTCTGCCGCTGGATTCCGTCGCTGGATTTCGTGCGGATGGAAGGCGAAGAGAAAGAGGCGGGCTCCTGGCCCGCCGCCGCAGCCTCACTCAGAGGCCGGGCAACACCCAACTCGATCACGGCACAAGGCCGACCCGGCAGTCATACGGCCGACAGTAGCGCAGCACCCCGGCCGGGGTAGATCCTTTTTCTGATGCTTCTCTTCCTGGACGTCGACGGGACGCTGATCCCCTTCGGGGCGGAACGGCCGTACCAGCTGTACGAGCCGGTCCGCGCCCTGCCGCAGAGTGCCGACCACCCCCTGCTCGCCCGTATCGACCCGGCACTGGGCGCCCGTCTGACGCGGCTCGCCGGCCTCGGCTGCGAGCTGGTGTGGGCCACGACCTGGCTGGACGACGCGAACACCTGCATCGCCCCGTGGCTGGGCCTGCCCCCGCTGCCGGTGATGGACTGGCCGGACGAGGACGACGAGCCCGGCTCCGCCACCGGATCCCGTCCCGATCCAGATCCAGATCCAGATCCCGATCCCGGGTCCGACCTCGGCCGACCCCGTGGCCTGCACTGGAAGACGCGGCCGCTGGTCTCCTGGGCCGCCGGCCGCCCCTTCCTCTGGGTCGACGACGAGATCACCGACGCCGACCGGGCCTGGGTGGCCGCCCACCACGCCGCGCCGGCCCTCCTTCACCGCGTCGACCACCGCCACGGGCTCACCGAACGGGACTTCGAGGTACTGGAGGAGTGGGTCATCCCGCCTGGGAGCGGCGCCCCAGCAGCTCGGTGACCCGGATGAAGCCGTCGGTGCCGTGTCCGAGCCCGATGACCCGGCGGGCCTGACCCTCGGCCGCGCGCATGACGCCCGCGTCGATGCCGTGCGACTCGGAGGTCTCGACGATGTGGGCCATGGAGGAGGCGGCGGACGTGATCGGGTTGCCTTCGCCGGAGTAGGTGCCGTCGTCGACGTCGCCCGCGAGCTCCTCGAACATCGGCGGCAGGATCGCGCCGATGCCCTGTGCGAAGGGGGCCAGTTCCCGTGCGGTGATGCCCTCGGCCCGCGCCACGGCCAGGGCGTGCGCGTAGCCCGACGCGGCCGTCCAGAAGATGTCGAGCAGGGCGATGTCGAAGGCGGCGGCGCGGCCGACGTCCTCGCCCAGGTGGGTGTGGGTGCCGCCGAGCACGTCCAGGACGGGCCGGTGCTCGCGGTAGAGGTCCTCGGGGCCGCTGTGCAGGAACACCGCGTCGGGCGTCCCGATGGTCGTGGTCGGCGTCATGATCGCGCCGTCCAGATAGCGGATGCCGTGCGCGGCCGCCCACGCAGCCGTGTCCCGGGCGCGGGCCGGCGTGTCGGCGGTCAGGTTGACGACCGTACGGCCCTTGAGCGCGCCGGTCACGGCGTCCTGCCGCAGGACGGCGTCGGCGGCGTCGTAGTTCACCACGCAGACGACGACCAGCTCACTCGCACCGACCGCCTCCGCCGCCGACCGCGCCCCGACCGCCCCACGGCCGAGCAGCTCCCCGTCCTTGCCCGGCGTGCGGTTCCACACGGTGGTCCGCAGACCCCCAGCCAGGAAGGCGCCGGCCAGCGCCCGTCCCATCGGTCCCAGACCGAGCACGGTGACGGCGGACGATGCGGGCATGGACGTATCCACGATGGAGCTCCCTTGAGGACGATGCGGCAGCGCGACGGGCGCGAGGAACGAGCGCGAGGGACCAGGAAGTCGATCACCCGACTTCAGGGTCGGTCGGCGGCGGAGCGCTGCCAAGTACGCACAAAAAAGTGCGTATGGGCGCCCGCGGCTACGACCGCACCAGCTCCTCCCGGAACCCCTGGCGCCACGACGGGTAGCGCGGCTCCCAGCCGAGCTCCCGCCTGGCCTTGGCGTTGGAGAACCCGCGTCCCTCGGTCATCATCAGCACCGCCACCTCGCCGGCCAGCAGCCGCGCCAGCCACTTCGGCACCCGAAGCGGAGGCTTCGCGCCCGCGCAGTCGGCCAGATACGGCAGCCACTCACTGGCCGGGGCCGGTTCGTCGTCGACGATGTTGAACACGCCCCGCGCCTGCTTCTCCACGGCCAGTACGGTGGCGCTCGCCGCGTCGTCGAGATGCACCCAGGAGCAGTAGCCGGTGCCGCCTCCGACGAGCGGGAACTGCCGCTTGCGTACGAGTTCGACCTGGTCGTCGGTGGCTCCCGGACCGTAGAACCCGCCGTAGCGCAGGACCGTCCCGTCGGCCTTGAGGACGACGTCCTGGATGTGGCGGATGCCCTCCGCCAGCGCGTGCAGCCTGCCCGTCTCCACGGGCAGCGGGTCCTCCTCGGTCTTCACCCAGCCGCCCTCACGGATGCCGTTCCAGATGGCGGCGCTCTGCGCGACGAAGTGGGGGACGCCCGTCGCCTCGGCGGCGGCCAGCAGGTGGTCCGTTCCCTCGGTGCGCAGCCGGTTGGTGGTGGCGAACCATCGGTCGAAGTGCTTGATGTCCGGCTTGCCGGAGTGCGGCATGGAGATCGCCGTCATCTGGTGCACGATCACGTCCGGCCGCGCCGCCGCCACCGCCTCACGGACCGACACGGCATCGAGCCCGTCCATCACGACCCCGTCCGCACCCAGCTCCTTCAGCAGACCCAGCTTGGCCGCGCTCGTCGTCGTGGCCGTCACGTGGTGCCCCCGCTCCACGAGCTGCGGCACCAGCCGCCGTCCGATGACCCCGGTCCCGCCTGCCACGAACACCCGCATGACACTCACCGTCCCGATTCCGGAATACCTCCACGAAACCTTGGACGAGCCGGCCGCGCGTTTTGTGACACGGCGGCCGACCGGATGCGGGTGTCCACCTCCGTGGCCGGTTCGGGTCGGCGTCGGTCTCGGCCGCCTTAGGGTGCCGGGCCGTGACAGTGTCTTCGGTTCGGGCGCCGCTGTGGCGCGACCCGCGGTTCGTCCGGCTCGCCTGCGCACGGGTCGTCTCCGTGCTGGGCAACGGCTTCGCGCGGGTCGCGCTGGCGTTCGCGGTGCTTGCCCTGCCGGGCGCCGGCGCAGGGCGGTTGTCACTGGTGGTGGCCTGCCAGGCGCTGCCACAGTTGGTGTTCGTCCTGGCCGGCGGGGTGATCGCGGACCGTATGTCGCGGTCGGGACTGATGGTGCTGGCCGATGCAGTGGGGGCGGGGTCCTACGCGGGGCTGGCGGCCATGGTGCTGACCGGGCACGCACCGCTGGTGGCGATGTGCCTGCTCGCGGTGGCGGCCGGCACGTCGACAGCCCTGTTCGCCCCGGCGATGGACGGCCTCATACCGCTGATCGTGCCCGCGGATCGCCTGCAACGGGCCAACGGGCTGCTGCGGATGGGCACCAACAGTGCCCTCCTGCTGGGCCTGGCGCTGTCCGGGGTGACCGTGGCGCTGGTGGGCGCCGGCTGGGCACTCGCGCTCAACGCGGCGTCCTTCGTCCTCAGCGCCGCGCTGATCGCCCCGCTGAGAGTGGCCGCCCGGCCGCGCAAGAGGGCGTCGGGCTGGGCCGATCTGCGAGAGGGGTGGCAGGAGTTCGCCTCCCGGCAGTGGCTGTGGGTCGTCGTCTCCCAGTACGCCGTCGTCGTCGCCGCGCTCAACGCCAACGTCGGGGTGCTCGGCCCCCTGGCGGCCGAGCAGCACCTCGGTGGGGCGCGGGCGTGGTCGGTGATCGTGGGGGCACAGGCCGTGGGCACCATCGCCGGCGCGGGACTCGCGGCCCGCGTGCGGGTGAAGCGTCCGATTCTGGTGGCCGTGCTGTGCACTTTTCCGGCCGCCCTGCCGATCGCCCTGCTCAGCGCCGAAGCCCCGGTATGGCTGATCGCCGCGGCCATGCTCGGCGCCGGGATCGCAAGCGACGTCTTCGGCGTGCTGTGGGCCACCACCATCCAGCGGGAGATCCCGGAGCGGGCCCTGTCGCGCGTCAGTTCCTACGACTGGTTCGGCTCCCTGGCCTTCGCCCCGCTCGGGCTGCTGGCCGCCGGCCCCGTCGCGGCCGTCGTGGGCACCGACAGGGCCCTGGCAGGCTGCGCGGCCCTGATCGTCCTGGCCACCACGGCCGCCCTGCTCTCACCCCAGGTGCGCAGGCTCCGCACCGGAGCCTGAGAAGTCGTACGCGGACCAGTCGGTGAGCGTGCGGTAGCCGAGGCGCTGGTAGAGGGCGTTGCTCTTGGGGTTGGCCAGGTCCGCGAACAGCACGACGTCCTTCGCGCCCGCGGTCAGCGCGGCCCGGCTCACCTCGGCCGTCACGGCGCCCGCGTAGCCGTGACCGCGCAGGTCGGCCGGGGTGTAGACGATGTCCACCTGGATCTGGCCGCCGATCAACGGGTTCATGCCGGCGATGGAGACGGGAGTGCCGTCCGGGGTCTCCCAGAGTGTGTAGCGCTTGTCGGCGAAGCGCGTGCTCGCCCAGGAGCCGGCGTCGATGGAGACGACTTCCCCGACGGCCTTGGCGAACTCGCCGCACCAGAACATGACTTGCTCAAAGTCCTGCTCGCCCAGGACGCGGCCCCGGCCCGTCGGCATCGGCTCAGGTGGCGTGAGCGTGCCGAGGCGGTACAGACGCAGCCGCGTGTCGCGGAGCTTCGCCGTCGCCCCGGTGTGCCGCTGCCAGGCCTCGGCGAAAGCGGTGGCGGTGCCGTGGTCCGCGTTGACGGAGGGCGGCAAGTGCCCGAGGGCGGCCAGGCGGGCGGCGAGGGAGTCGGCCTGCTCGGGCGACAGCGGGGAGAGGCCCATCGCGCGGGGTGGGAGTTGGTAGAAGGTCGCGCGGACCTCGCCCGCCCGCTCCAGCATGCCGAAGACCGGGGCCTCGGTGCCGAAGGCGTCCGCCCCGCGCGTCCGCACTCTCTCGGCCCACGTCAACTGCATGACGTGCGGGCCGGGCCGCGAGCGCAGGAAGCCTCCGGCCCGGGCGAGGAAGTCGTCGACGTCATCGCTGAGGTGCCAGCCATCCGGTCGCATACTTCATGATTCCGCGTGCCTGCGGGTGTGCCCTGTCGTTTTCAGCCAGGGCGGGGCGGGAGGATGCCGGGACGTGCCCCGCAGCGGGCCGACTGCGACGGTGTGGCCCATCTGAGTGGCCGTCACGTGGCGTGGCGCACTTTTGCAAGCAGGTGCTTGCAATAGTTAGCGAAGGTGGGGCAAGGTGGAGGCATGGCATCGCTCAACGTCGGCAATCTCGGTGAGTACCTGCGCGACCAGCGGCGCAATGCGCAGCTGTCGTTGCGGCAACTCGCCGATGCCGCCGGGGTGTCCAATCCGTACCTGAGCCAGATCGAGCGCGGGCTGCGCAAGCCGAGCGCGGAGGTGCTCCAGCAGGTCGCCAAGGCCCTGCGGATCTCCGCCGAGACGCTGTATGTGCGGGCCGGCATCCTCGACGCCGAGCGGGACCGGGACGAGGTGGAGACGCGCGCCGTCATCATCGCCGATCCCACGCTGAACGAGCGGCAGAAGCAGGTGCTGCTCCAGATCTACGAATCCTTCCGCAAGGAGAACGGATTCGGGATAGCCCCCGAGGCGGGCGATGCCGACGAGGCACATGAGGCCGCCGAGGCGATCGAGGCGGCTGAAACGGTCGACCTGGTCGAGGCCGTCTCGACGGACCACGGTGCGGTGGCCCCCCAGCACAGCGACGGCCACGACGACGGCGGCCGCGACGACGCGGCGGATGCTCAGGGCAGTGACGCCGCCGTACGCCGCAGCCGTAAGACCCGCACGGACGGCAGCAATGCCAAGGCGGGCGGCCGCAAGTCCGCCGCACGCCGTACCCGCACGACCCATACGTCCGACGGCAGTGACGCCGACCCGGAGAACCCGAACAACCCCCGGCAGTCGGCCGGCTGACCACGCACACCGGCAGGCCGACCGCGGGACCCAACCCTCACCTGAAAGCAACCCGGGAGGACCACCCACCATGGCCATCACCGACGACCTGCGTAAGACCCTCAGCGACCCGACCCCGCTCTACTTCGCCGCCGGCACCGCCGACCTGGCTCTCCAGCAGGCCCGGAAGGTGCCCAGCCTGGTGGAGCAGCTGCGCTCCCAGGCGCCGGCCAGGTTCGAGGCCGTTCGCAACACCGACCCGAAGGCCGTCCAGGACAAGGCCACCGCCCGCGCCAAGGAGGCAGGTGCCAAGGCCAAGGAGGCGCAGGAGAGCTTCCAGACCAAGGTCAACGAGTTCGTCAGCAGCCTGGACGCCGACTTCAAGAAGTTCGGCAGCAACCTGGACGCGGACGTCAAGAAGCTCGGCACCAGCCTCGACGCCGATCTGAAGAAGTTCGGCGAGAGCGCCCAGGACTTCGCGCTGCGCACCATCGGTGTCGCCGCCGAGTACGCCGTGAAGGCCCGCGAGACCTACGAGAAGGTCGCCGAGCACGGCGAGCAGGCCGTGAAGACCTGGCGTGGCGAGGCCGCCGAGGAGATCGAGGAGTTCGCGATCGCCGTCGAGCCGAAGGCCGAGCCGGTCGAGGTCAAGGCCGAGGCCAAGCCCACCGAGGCCAAGCCCGTCGTGCCGCAGCCCGCCGCCGAGGCCGCCTCGGACAAGAAGGCCCCGGCCAAGAAGGCTCCGGCGCGCAAGCCCGCCGCCAAGAAGACCACGCCGCCCGCCAAGTAATACGGACGGGTGAAAAGGGGCTGTGGAACACGGGCCGGGCACTTACGGAGTGCTCGGCCCGTTGTTCGGGTAGCCGGCTTGCGGTTGCGGGTACGGTGAGCGCGTAGGTATGAGCCGAGTCGGGTGGTGGACGTTGTGCTGATGCAGGGCTTCGCGGGGTTCATGTGGCTGCTGAGTATGGCCCTGATCCTTTTCAGCGGCTTCGCACTGATCGATGCGGCCACGCGCCGCGAGGACGCCTACCGCGCGGCGGACAAGAAGACGAAGCCGTTCTGGCTGCTCATCCTCGGGCTCGCCTTCGTGGTGAACCTGATCTTCAACATCCTGTCGTTCCTGCCGATCATCGGCCTCATCGCGACGATCGTGTACATGGTGGACGTACGCCCCGCGATCAAGGCCCTGCCGGGCGGCGGTCGCAGCAGAAAGGGCTCCAGCAGCGACGGCCCGTACGGTCCGTGGAACGGCGGCCGCTGATCAGCACCCCGAGTGGCAGCGCCCCGTAAGGGGCGCGGGGCTGTACCGATGTGCGGCTCCGCCGGGTGGGCGCGACCAGCCACACCGCATCAGCAGTCGGCAGACGACAGGGCCCTGGGGACGCGCCCCCCGCTCTCGCCGACCCGTGGCGCGCCCTTGCTCACGTGGATCCGCGGCGCGCCCTCGCTCACGTAGATCCGCGGCGCGCCCCCGCTCACGTCGTCCGGTCCAGCAACAGCACAGCCACGTCGTCGGCCAGCTCGCCCCCATTGAGGTTCCGAACCTCATTGACGGCGGCCCGCAGCAACGCCTCCCCCCGCAGCCCCTCCGAGAGCTGCCGCCGCACCATCGCCACCATCCCGTCCTGGCCCAGCCGCTCCCGGCCCTCGCCGATCCGACCCTCGATGAGGCCGTCGGTGTAGAGCATCAGGCTCCACTCCGCTCCCAGCTCCACCTGCATCCGAGGCCACCGGGCCCCGGGCAGCAGCCCGAGCGCGGGCCCGTTGTTGTCGTACGGCAGCAGCCGCGCAGCCCGCCCGGGCCGGGCGAGCAGAGGAGACGGGTGACCCGCCAGGCACAGCCCGGCACGCCGACCGTCAGGCGCGATATCCACCGTGCACAGCGTCGCGAAGATCTCGTCGTCGGCCCGCTCGTGCTCGAGGACCTGCTGCAGCGTGCCCAGCAGCTCGTCCCCGCACAGCCCCGCCAGGGTCAGCGCCCGCCAGGCGATGCGCAGCTCCACACCGAGCGCGGCCTCGTCGGGCCCATGGCCGCAGACGTCGCCGATCATGGCGTGCACCGTGCCGTCGGCGGTGCGCACGACGTCGTAGAAGTCACCGCCGAGCAGAGCACGTGAGCGCCCCGGACGGTAGCGCGCGGCGAACCGCAGCGAGGAGCCCTCCAGCAGCGGCGTCGGCAGCAGGCCGCGCTCCAGGCGGCGGTTCTCCTGGGCCCGCAGCCGGCCCTCGGCCAGCCGTCGCTCGGCCGTGTCGGAACGTTTCCTCTCCACGGCGTACCGGATCGCCCGGCTCAGCAGCCGCCCGTCCAGCTCGTCCCGGAAGAGGTAGTCCTGCGCACCGACGCGCACGGCCTCCGCGCCGCGCTCGGCGTCACCGGACGCGGTGAGCGCGAGGACGGCGTGCCGGGGCGCGAGCTCCAGTACGTGCTTGAGCACACCCAGCTCGTCCTCGTCGCCGGTTGCGCCGGGCGCGGGCAGCGCGAGGTCCAGCAGGATGCAGTGGACGTCGTCGGTGAGCAGCCGTCCGGCCTCGGTGAGGTTGCGGGCGGTGCGCACACGGATCGGCTTGCCGGCCGCGTCGAGCATCTCGGGCACGACCGTCGAGCCGCCGGGATCGTCCTCGATCAGCAGCAGCGTCAGATTGGTGTGGGTGTTGTTCTCGACCTTTGATTCCTTACGCGGAGCCTCTTCCATGGAGGAGCCGCCTGGGGACGCGGCCGGCGCCTGACCACTCTCCACGGCCGGGATCGCTCTCTGCCGCGGTATGGGTACGGGCATCGTTTTGAGTTCCTTCCCTCCCCCCGAGGGCATGGTGGGAACGAGGGTCCTCGATCCACCGACGGGGACCATAGCGGTTGTCGGCGCCGCAGCGGAATGGTGTGGGGCACGCCGTATGGAAGCTGGCCACTGTCATATGCCGCGTTCCGTACCGCAGTTGGACAGGGTGGCTCAGGAGCAGGGATGACGAAGGTCACGTCGGTGCACGGTTTGGCGCCGGTGCGGCGTGGGGTGGGTCACGTGGTGCGGGTCACGAGTCGCCGGTCACAAGTCCTTTGAACCGCCCGCCATAAGCACCCATATCCCCTGCGGGACCCCCCGGCACGACCCGGACATCACAAGTCGCCCCAATGCTTACGCATCGGGTCGAACCACCCCGAGGATCGGCATCGTGCCGGCCCCCGCGACCGTCACCGTCCGCCCGGGGCGCGGGGCGTGGACGATCGCGCCGTCGCCGACGTATATGGCCACGTGGCTGGCGTCGGCGTTGTAGATGATGAGGTCGCCGGGGCGCATGTCCTTGATGTCGATGCGCTTCAGCTGCTTCCACTGCTCCTGCGAGGTCCGCGGAATCCCGCGCCCGGCGCTCGCCCAGGCCTGTGACGTCAGGCCTGAACAGTCGTAGGTCTTGGGCCCCTCGGCGCCCCATTCGTACGGTTTGCCGAGCTGGGCCGTGGCGTACTCAAGGGCCTCCCGGCCCTTCTCGGAGGCCTTGCCCTTGATGTCCTTGAGGATGCCGGAGTCCAGCCAGGCGGTCTGGGCCTTGTATGCGGCCTGCTCCTCCAGCTCGGCGAGGCGCTCCTTTTCCTCCTCCTCCAGCTGGGATTCGAGCTCCTCGGCCGCCGCGATCTGCTTCTTGATCTTCTTCTTGGCGGCGGCCTTGGCCTTGCGGCCCGCCTCCAGCTTCTGCCACTGGGCGGAGGCGTCCTTGGCGTACTGCTCCAAGTCCTGCTGGGTGCGGGTCATTTCCGCGAGCAGCCCCTTGGTCGCGCGCTGGCCCTGCAGCACTCGGCCGGTGCCGTCGAGGAACGCCTGCGGGTCGTCGCTGAGCATCAAGTGCGCCTCGTCGGGCAGTCCGCCGGAGCGGTACTGGGCGGCGGCCGCGGCGCCCGCGCGCTTCTTCAGCTCGGCGAGCTTCTCCTGGCCTTTGACGATTTCCTTCGCCAGGGAGACGATCTCGGCGGACTGCTTCTCGGCCGCCTCCTCGGCGGCGTTGTACTCGTCGGTGGCGACGGCCGCGTCGTGGTAGAGCTTCTCCAGCTTCTTGCGGACGGCCTCGAGGTCCTTGTTCGACACGGTGGCCGGCGCCGACGAGGAGGGAGACGTGCTGGGCGTCGGGGAGGGAGCCGCGAAGGCCGTGCCTGGTGCCGCGAGTACGGTGACCGCACAGACGACGGTCACAGCCGCTGCGATCAGGCCGCGCTTGCCCGAACCCATACCACTTCCCCCAAACTGATGTCCCGTCAGTAACATAGAACGTCCGGGGGATCGTGCCACGACGACGCGCAAAGCGACAGAGGTCTGCTTCCCCCCGTTCCCTCCTCGTCACCCCGATCTCCCCGCCTTTGTGACGAACGACTCCCGGAGATCGTTCCCTGCGGGGTGGTGAGTCAGGCGGTGGATTTGGGGTCCCGTCAGCTGACCCCACGGGCCTGACCCCCCGTCGCCCGGTGCCGGACCGGATCAGCCCGCCGGCGCCAACGCCTCCCACCGCACCGTCACTTCACCCTGCCGCCACCGAGCCGGCCCGTCCGTCACCGGCCAATCAGTCGTGAGGTCCCGCACCGCCCGGATCCACCGCTGGCGTGCCCCGTACGACGCGTAGGGCGCTGCGGCCGCCCAGGCGCGGTCGAAGTCGCGCAGGAAGGCGTGGACCGGTTCGCCGGGGACGTTGCGATGGATCAGTGCCTTCGGCAGGCGCTCGGCGAGGTCCGACGGCCGCTCGAGCGAGCCCAGCCGGGTCGCGAAGGTCACCGTACGCGGCCCCTCGGGCCCGAGCGCGACCCACACATGCCGGCGCCCGATCTCGTCGCAGGTCCCCTCGACGAGCAGCCCGCCCCGTGCCCCCGTCACCGGATCGGCCGGCGCAAGCCGCCCACACAGCCGCTCCCAGACCTCGGCTACCTGATCCTCCTCGTACTGCCGCAGCACATTGGCGGCGCGCACGAGCAGAGGCCGCTGCACGACCGGGATCTCGAACCCGCCGTGGCGGAAGACAAGCCCCTCCCGCTCGTACGGCTTCGCGGCCGCGACCCGCGCCGGCTCGATCTCCACGCCGACCACACGCGCGCGCGGCGCGACGGAACGCAACCGGCCGAGCAGTTCCACCGCCGTCCAGGGAGCAGCGCCGTACCCGAGGTCGACCGCGACGGCATCCCCGGCCCGCCGCAGCTCCGCGCCATGCGTCACGGCGATCCAGCGATCCATACGGCGCAGCCGATTCGGATTGGTGGTCCCGCGCGTAACGGTGCCCACAGGGCGGGCGAAGGCGCGGGATGTCATGCATACGAGGGTAAGTGGCCGCCATCAGGCGGAAGGCCACCCGCACTGGCGCAACGGCGAGCAGGGGCCGTGCCGGGGGGGGGGTGTCCGCCCGCAGCGGCGGGCGTCAAGAGACAGCCCCTCTTGCCCGACAGCAGCCGCCCGACCGAGGACGGACACCCCCGGCGCGGCCCCGACCCACGACGAACGAGTGCGCAACGCGAACCCCCCACCCAGCGCCACAGGCCGCCGCAGGCATCCGCACCAGCCACCCCCACGCACCCACCCCCGCCCACTCACCCCCCACGCACCCAGGCCCCGAACAGTTGAGCGACCCCCGGTAATGCCTCGGCAAAAACCACCCCACCCGGAATGGGAACCCCTTCCTCCGGTGTTGCACCGCCTTGGAGGGCGCTCGCACCCTCCACCAGGCATGCCCGCAGCCAAGGAGGAACGCCACGTGAGCCAGTACGTCAGCAGGCTCAGGCACCGCTCCCCGGCGGCCCCCTCGCGACTCAGGCTCCACCGCCGCCCCCGCCGCGTCGCCATGCTCTCCGTGCACACCTCCCCGCTCCACCAGCCCGGCACCGGCGACGCGGGCGGCATGAACGTCTACATCGTCGAACTCGCGCAGCGCCTCGCCGCGATCAACATCGAGGTGGAGATCTTCACGCGCACGACGGCCACGGGCCTCCCGCCCACCGTCGACCTGGCTCCCGGCGTCCTGGTCCGCCACATCGACGCGGGCCCCTACGAGGGACTCAACAAGGAGGACCTCCCCGCCCAGCTGTGCGCCTTCACGCACGGCGTGATGCAGGCCTGGGCCGGCCACCGCCCCGGCTACTACGACCTCGTCCACTCCCACTACTGGCTCTCCGGCCACGTCGGCTGGCTCGCCGCCCAGCGCTGGGGCGCCCCCCTGGTGCACGCCATGCACACCATGGCCAAGGTCAAGAACGCCAACCTGGCCGACGGTGACACCCCCGAGCCCGCCGCCCGTGTCATCGGCGAGACCCAGATCGTCACGGCCGCCGACCGTCTGATCGCCAACACGGCCGAGGAGGCCGACGAACTCGTACGGCACTACGCCGCCGACCCCGACAAGGTCGCCGTGGTGCACCCCGGCGTGAACCTCACCCGCTTCTCGCCCGCCGACGGCCGAGCCGCCGCCCGCGCCCGCCTGGGCCTCCCGCAGGACGCCCTGATCCCGCTCTTCGCAGGCCGCATCCAGCCCCTGAAGGCCCCGGACATCCTGCTCCGCGCGGTTGCCGTGCTCCTTGACGAGCACCCCGAGCTGCGCTCCCGCATCCACGTCCCGATCGTGGGCGGTCCCAGCGGCAGCGGCCTCGCCAAGCCCGAGGGCCTGCAGAAGCTGGCCGCACGCCTGGGCATCGCGGATGTCGTACGGTTCCGGCCGCCCGTCGGCCAGGAGCAGCTCGCGGACTGGTTCCGGGCGGCATCGCTGCTGGTCATGCCGTCGTACAGCGAATCCTTCGGCCTGGTGGCCATCGAGGCGCAGGCGGCCGGCACACCCGTGCTGGCGGCCGCGGTGGGCGGCCTGCCGGTGGCGGTCCGGGACGGCCGTACCGGCTTCCTGGTCCAGGGCCACAATCCGGCCGACTACGCGCGCGTGCTGCGCGCCTTCGCCGACGACCCGCACCTGTCCCCGCGGATGGGTGAGGCCGCCGCCCGGCACGCCCAGTCCTTCGGCTGGGACACCTCGGCGGCCGCCACGGCGGACGTCTACACGGCCGCGACCCAGGCCTACCGGCGTCGCGTACGCTCCCACCATGGCTGACGTACAGAAGGCAGCGCAGGTCGTAGAGGCCGCCCTGAAGGACGCGGACCTGGAGTGGGAGACGCCCACCCCCGGCACCTACGTCGTCAAGCTCCCCGGCACTCGCAAGCTCTCGACGACCGTCTCCCTGATCGTCGGCCGCCACTCCCTGTCGCTCAACGCCTTCGTCATCCGCCACCCCGACGAGAACGAGCCCGGCGTCCACCGCTGGCTCCTGGAGCGCAACCTCAAGCTCTACGGCGTGAGTTACGCCGTCGACCAGCTCGGCGACATCTACGTCACCGCCAAGCTGCCGCTGGCCGCCGTCACCCCCGACGAGATCGACCGCCTCCTCGGGCAGGTCCTGGAGGCGGCGGACGGCGCCTTCAACACCCTCCTCGAGCTGGGCTTCGCGTCCGCGATCCGCAAGGAGTACGAGTGGCGCGTCTCGCGCGGCGAGTCGACGCGGAATCTCGACGCGTTCACACACCTGACCCAGCGCCCGACGGACTGACGTAGCGACCGGCCGAGCCCGGCCGAGCCCGCTGAGACCAGCCGAGCCTGGCATAAAGGTCCGCACCAACTCACCCGGTACGACCCCTTCCCCACCCCGAAGGGGCCGTGGCATGCTCACGCCCACACGCACTTCTGAACGTCGTTCACATCCATGAAGAGCCGCATGGAAGGGCGCACGGACATGGGCAACGCGCATCTCACCAGACGGACCCTGCTCATCGGGACCACGGCCGTGGCGCTCGGCGCGACGACCGGCACCGCAACCGGCGTGACGACCGGTACCGCACGGACGACCGCGGCCGCCGCGGAAGTCCCGCCCCTCTGGCGCGAGTTCACCCGCACCCCCCTCACCCACCCCCAGATCCCCTACGTCGGCAGGGCCGGCCACCGCAGCGGAGCGCGCCGCTTCCCCCGCCCCCGAGTCGTCGCCGACGTGCGCGACTTCGGTGCCGTGGCGGACGGCACGACCGACTCCGCCCCCGCGATCAACCGTGCCATCGCCGCCGCCGGAAGGGCCGGCGGTGGCACGGTCACCATCCCGCCCGGCACGTTCCGCATCGACGACGTGATCCGCATCGGCCACTCGAACGTGGTCCTCCGCGGCGCCGGCAGCGGCCGTACGACACTCTTCGCGACGAAGAACCTCACCGAACTGATCGGCGTCTACGGCTCCCGCTACGGCGGCGACAAGTCGTCCTGGTCCTGGGCGGGCGGCCTCATCTGGCTGGCCCCGACGGCCCGTTGGGACTCCCTGGTCGCCGCGATCAGGGCGAAGGCCTGGCCCTTCGAGGGCTGGACGGGCAACCGGCGCGACGAGTGGCGCCCGCTGACGAGGGTCGAACCTGCGCGGCAGGGCGACCGGACGGTCACGGTCAAGGACCCGTCGGCACTCCGCCCCGGCGCCCTGGTCCTCCTCCGCCTGGCCGACGACGCCGCCCACACCCTCCTGGAGCACATGTGCGGCGGCGGCGCGGGCCCCGAGGCGTACACCTGGGACGACAAGACGAAGCTGACGTCGTACGTTCCCTACGAATGGCCGGTCCGCATCGTCCGGGTCCACGGCCGCAAGGTCACCCTCGAACGCCCGCTCCCGCTCGACGTACGCCCGGAGTGGGACCCGCAACTGACCACCCACGTCAAGGAGCTGACGGGATCGGGTGTCGAGGGCCTGACCCTGGAGGCGACGGAGACACCGCAGCAGCCCCACCTCCTGGACAAGGGCCACAACGGCGTCGTCTTCCAGTGCGCCTACGACTGCTGGGCCGACGACGTGACCGTCCGCCACGTCGACAACGGCTTCGGCCTGGTGGCCGCCTCCGCCTGCACGCTCCGGCGCACGCGCGTGGCGGGCCGTGGCAGCCACCACCCCTACTTCTGCCGTGAGGGCTCGCACGACAACCTGATCGAGGACTTCACGATCGAGGCCCGCACGACCCCGGCCCCCTCCGGCACCCAGCTGCACGGCATCAACGTGGAGGGCCTGTCCTCCCACAACGTCTGGTCGCGCGGCGACATGCGGATGGGCACGTTCGACAGCCACCGCGGCCTGCCCTTCGCCAATGTCCGCACCGACATCACCGTCCACAACGACGGCCGCCACGGCGGCGACGCGAGCGCGGGCCCGCTGTTCGGCGCGCGCTTCACGCACTGGAACGTCCGGGTGACGAACGGCCGCGCGGGCATGATCCGCCTCGACGGCCTGGCCCCGTACTCCGCCACCGTCGGCCTGAACGAGGTCAGGGAGTTCGACCAGATCGACGTCCCCGACTTCGCGGGCGACCTCCACTCCCGCCTGGAGCTGTACGGCACGACGGACGCCGTGCGCCCGCGCAATCTGTACGACGCTCAGCGCGAGCTGCTGCGATAGCGCCCCGGCGGCACGCCCACCAGCTTCCGGAAGTGCCGGGTGAGATGGGACTGGTCGTAGAACCCGGTCGCGGCGGCCACCTCGGCCGGCGACCGGCCCTCCAGCAGCAGCCGGCGGGCACGGTCGACGCGCCGCGACATCAGGTACTGGTGCGGGGCGATGCCGTACGCGGTGCTGAACGACCGCACGAGATGGGCGGGATGGGCCTGGACGAGCGCGGCGGCCTCGTCGAGGGCGATGCCCCGGACGACGCGTTCGTCGAGGAGTTCACGCAGCCGGCGGGCGAGGACGGGGTCGCGCCGCGGGATGTCCACCGGGGTCCCGGGCCGCAGATGGGCGCGCAGCCGGTCGCCGATGAGGGTCAGCCTGCTGTCCGCCTCCAGCTCGTCGCCGGCCTGCGCGAGGGCTGCGTGCAACTGGCCGACGCGCAGCCGCAGGACGGGATCACGCAGGTCGGGGGAGTCCACGGCCGGCCCGATCAGGTCGTCCCCCAGCCGGGTGCCGTCCAGGTACAGCACCCGCTTGCGGAAGCCGTGCGGGGTGGCGGGGGAGCCGTTGTGGGGGACGTGCGGCGGGAGGAGCGACACCGTGTCGTGCGGGGTGCCGTGCTCGTGCCGGTCGAGGTCGTAGCGGACGGCTCCGTCGTCGACGATGAGCAGCGTCCACGCCTCGTGCACGTGCATCGGGTACGCGTACTCGGTGAAGTGGGCGTGGAAGACCTCGGTGACGCCCGGGACGGAGGGGCGCCACGCGGAGACTTCCTGGCGATCCCGTGCGGCGGCCATGCAAAGAACGTACAAGACGCAGGTGCACGGCGGCCGCCAGTCTCGTCGTATGAACGACACGAGCACCACGGAACCCGTCCGCTTCGACACCAAGATCGCCGTCCTGCTGCGCGAGGACCTGGAGACCTGGCAGCGGCTGAACGTCACGGCCTTCCTGGTCAGCGGCCTGGGGACGCAGCTCCCCGAGGTGGTCGGGGAGCCGTCCGAGGACGCCGACGGCGTGCCCTACCTGCCGATGTTCCGCCAGCCGGTCCTGGTCTTCGAGGCCACCAAGGAGAGCCTGACGACGGCCCACACCCGCACCCTCTCCCGCTCCCTCCCGCGCGCGGTCTTCACCTCCGACCTCTTCACGACGGGCAACGACCGCGACAACCGGGCTGCGGTACGGGCGGTGCCGACGGGCGAGCTCGACCTGGTGGGCCTGGCGGTGTACGGGCCGAGGAACGCGGTGGACAAGGTGATCAAGGGGGCGCGGATGCATCCGTGATCGGGTTCTCAGGCGGCCGGACTGACCTCCGGCTTCGCGTCGGCCGTGCTGCCGGCGGTGGCCGGTTCCTCCATGGGCAGGCGGCGCATCAGGCTGCCGTATCCGATCGCCGCCGCCGTCCCGACGACCGCGCACAGCCCCCACAGCCACTCGGCGCCGAAACGATCGATGACGAGGCCGGACATCAGGGGCGCGACCAGGGCCGCGACCGACCAGGACATGGTGTACATGCCCTGGTAGCGCCCGCGCCCCTGAGTGGGGGAGAGGCGGACCACGAGGCCGGTCTGGGTGGGCGCGTTCAGCATCTCGCCCAGCGTCCACACGCACACCGTCAGCGCGAAGACGCCGACCGACCCGGCGAAGGCGGTGAGGCCGAAGCCGTACCCGGCGAGCAGGGACGAGACGATGAGGATCCGTCCCGTGTCCCGGCGTTCGATGAACCGGGTGACCGGGATCTGCAGCGCGACGATCAGGACACCGTTGACGGCGATGGCGAGGCCGTAGTCGGCGGCGGAGAACCCGGCCTCGCCCATCGCCACCGGCAGTCCCACCGAGCCCTGCTGGAAGATCAGGGCGACGAGGAAGGACAGCCCGACGACGCTCATGAAGCGCCGGTCGCGCAGTACGGTCCCGAGCCGCACCTCGTCCTGGCCCGCCTTCTCGGCCTTCGTGCGCTCGGGCCGCGACTCCGGCAGCTTGACGAACACCACGACCGCGCAGACGGCCGTCATCCCCGCCTCGATCAGGAATCCGGCGAGGTAGCTGACCTCGGCGATGAACCCGGCGGCCATGGAGGAGATCGCGAACCCGAGGTTGATGGCCCAGTAGTTGAGGGAGAAGGCCCGCACCCGGTCCTCGGGCCGCACGATGTCGGCCATCATCGCCTGCACGGCGGGCCGGGAGGCGTTGGAGGCGGCACCGACGACGAACGCCACGGCGGCGATGGCCACGGGATGGTGCACGAACCCGAGCACGGCCACGGAGACCGCGGTGGAGGCCTGGGCGACGAGGAGGGTGGGCCGCCGCCCGAGCCGGTCGGTCATGACGCCGGCCCCGATCGACGAGACGACCCCGCCGAGACCGTGCAGCGCGGCGACGAGACCGGCGTACGTGGCGGAGTACCCGCGGTCGAGGGTGAGGTACAGGGCCATGAAAGTGGCGACGAATGCCCCGAGCCGGTTGACCAGTGTGCTGGTCCACAGCCACCAGAACTCGCGGGGCAGCCCGGAGACGGTCTCCCGGGTGGCACGTCTCAGGGCGGCGAGTGGCATAGGGGTTCCCCCGGATGTACCCGGATGCGCGCAACCGGATGTAAGCGGCTCAGTAGGTATCCGCAACTTACAAGCGCACTCGCCGGCGAGACCAATGGATTAACAGATCCCGTCAACCGTCCGCCTTTCGGGCGCGGGGCGCACCCGGCCAAAGCCGTGGATTACGCTCGGACGCATGGCCGACGCACCGTACAAGCTGATCCTCCTCCGCCACGGCGAGAGCGAATGGAACGCGAAGAACCTGTTCACCGGCTGGGTGGACGTCAACCTCAACGAGAAGGGCGAGAAGGAGGCAGTCCGCGGTGGCGAGCTCCTGAAGGACGCCGATCTCCTCCCCGACGTGGTCCACACGTCCCTCCAGAAGCGAGCGATCCGCACGGCCCAGCTGGCGCTGGAGTCGGCCGACCGCCACTGGATCCCGGTCCACCGCAGCTGGCGCCTGAACGAGCGCCACTACGGCGCCCTCCAGGGCAAGGACAAGGCCCAGACCCTCGCCGAGTTCGGCGAGGAGCAGTTCATGCTGTGGCGCCGCTCCTACGACACCCCGCCCCCGCCCCTCGAGGACGGCACGGAGTTCTCCCAGTCGGACGACCCGCGCTACGCGACGATCCCGCCGGAGCTGCGCCCCCGCACGGAGTGCCTGAAGGACGTCGTCGTCCGCATGCTCCCGTACTGGTACGACGGCATCGTCCCCGACCTCCTGACCGGCCGCACGGTCCTGGTCGCCGCCCACGGCAACTCCCTGCGCGCCCTGGTCAAGCACCTCGACGGCATCTCCGACGCCGACATCGCGGGCCTGAACATCCCCACGGGCATCCCGCTGTACTACGAACTCGACGCCGACTTCAACCCGGTGACGCCGGGGGGCAAGTACCTGGACCCGGAGGCTGCCGCGGCGGCCATCGAGGCGGTCAAGAACCAGGGCAAGAAGAAGTAACTCCACAAAGACTCCAGGCCGTTGGGCCCCCGAACTGCCGGTTCCTGGCAGGGCGGGGGCCCAACGGCGCTGCTGGGCCCTCTCGGGCACCCGGACGAGCAGCTCCTGCCGCCCGCCGGACCGACCTGGAAGTACGGGGAAACCAAGTCATGACCTACTCGAGCCTGCGGGCGTCCCGGCTCGCCGGGTGCGCTGTGGTGGTGTCGGCATTCCTGCTCACCTCCTGCACAGCGTCCGAGAGCGGCGCGGACGGCGCCGCGAACTCACCGTCGCCTGCGCCGAGTCGGCCCCGACCGGCAGCTCAGCCCTCGGAGAAGGAACTCACCGAGCAGGCCCGGGCGGCTCTTGCCGCCGTCCACAACGGGGCAATGGTCGAGGCCGGCGTGGCACGCGTGACCGACGGTGTCCACACCGAGCCCGGCCTCAGCAAGGGGAAGACCTACCGGCTCAACCTGGTGTGTGCCGGCAGCGGCAGCGCACAGCTGGAGTTCGTGCCTGCGGGCGCTGGAACGGGGACCACGGTGCCCTGCGATGAGTCAGTGGTGCAGCAGCCGATCACTGCCGGCAAGCCGATCCGTATCAGTGTTGATGGCGCCGAGGGGGCGACCGGCGTGATCGCGTGGCAGATCGACGCCCTGTGATCCCGGCGCACGGTGCCCCTGGGCATCTCGGCTGCCGGCCCCGCCTCTCGCCGGAAGCGGCGCTTGGCTAGGTGGTCCCGAGGGCGTCGCGCAGGAACGAGATGGCCTGGTCCACGGCTGCTCGGGTGGCCCGGGTCTCGCTGAGCGAGTTGAGCATCATGAAGTCGTGCACCGCGCCGTCGTAGCGCACCGTGGTGACCGGGACGCCCGCTGCCCGCAGCTTGGCGGCGTAGGCCTCGCCCTCGTCGCGCAGCACGTCGGCCTCGTCCACGATCAGCAGGGCGGGCGGCAGGCCGGCGAGTTGCTGGGTGGTGGCGCGGTTGGGAGAGGCGGTGATCTCCGCGCGCTGGTTCGGGTCGGTGGTGTAGGCGTCCCAGAACCACTCCATGGCCTTGCGGCTGAGGTAGTAGCCGGTGTCGAACTGGTCGTAGGACATGGTGTCCATGGCCGCGTCCGTGACCGGGTAGTACATCGACTGCTGCACGAAGGTGACGTCACCGCGTTCCTTGGCCATCAGGGCGAGCGCGGCCGTCATGTTCCCGCCGACCGAGTCGCCGGCCACCGCCATGCGCCGGGCGTCCAGGCCCTTCGACGCTCCCTCACGCTTGATCCACTGTGCGGTGGCGTAGCCCTGCTCGATGGCCACGGGGTAGTGGGCCTCCGGCGAGGCGGTGTACTCCACGAAGACCACCGCCGCGTTGGCACCGACCGCCAACTCCCGTACCAGGCGGTCATGGGTGGCGGCGTTGCCCAGTACCCAGCCGCCGCCGTGCATGTACAGCACGACGGGCAATGTCCCGGTGGCGCCCTGCGGTTTGACGATGCGCACCCGAACGTCGCCGACGGAGGCCGCTACGGTGATCCACTCCTCGTCGACCGGCAGCTTGTCGACCGGCGCGGCCTGCAGGTCGTCGAGGACCTTGCGTGCTTCGACCGGCTTCAGCTCGTACAGGAAGGGATGGTGCGAGGTCGCGTCGGCCAGCTCCTGCGCCGGGCGCTCCAGGATGATCGAGGCAGATTGAGCAGTCATGGCAATGCTCCTGGCAGTGCTGAGAAGCCCAAAGTAATGAGCGGCGGGCACGTGGTGACTGCCCTGGGGCGTCGAAGCCGCCGCGGGCCCGGGCTCCGGGCGGAGCCCCGGTCAAGCCCTCGATGGGGCAATACGCCCCATCCTAGACGCGCGCCGTACAAGCCTCGACCGGAAGCAGACGAGGTATCAGGACCTGCAGAGGCAGGCGTATGCAGCACCGCCCGTGCCCGCTGCCTGCCCCGTCCCGTATGCGCTGCGGCGACGACGGCAAAGGGCCCCGCCGCGAAAGCCGCACCGGAGCCCCGACAGCAACACAAGATCCGCGGCGCCGTACGCCGCGCTGCCTCCGCGTCCTACACCCGCGCCCGCACCCTCACCCGCACTGGCAGGGATTCCCCGACTGGCACCCGCACCCGCACCCGGAGCCGCAGCCGCACGCGGCGACGAGCGGGAGGCTCCTGAGGTCGGCGGGCTGCTCGGTCGGGCGTTCCTGGGTGGGGTCGGGCGTCGTACCGGGAGTGCTGGGGGATTCGGCCATGGTCCCTCCTCGGGGCTGGTGCCTGTGCCCATTCCATGCCCGCCCCGCTGGGCGCATCAACGGCGCACGGAGGCTTGCGCATGCCCCGAACAGGCCCCCGCCCTCCCCGCCCTCCCGGCGTACCCGGCCCGCCCCAGTACGCCTCAGGCGCCCTCGGCGTCCGAAACCGGCTGAATGTCCGGCTGGATGTCGGGCTGCAGCTCATCGGCGTGCTCACCCGTCACCAGGAACACCACACGCTTCGCCACGGCCACCGCGTGGTCGGCGTACCGCTCGTAGTAGCGGCCGAGCAGGGTCACGTCGACCGCCGTCTCGATGCCGTGCTTCCAGCGCTCGTCCATCAGGTGCTGGAAGAGGGTGCGGTGGAGGAGGTCCATCGCGTCGTCGTCCTGCTCCAGCTGGAGCGCGAGGTCGACGTCCTTGGTGACGATCACCTCGGCCGCCTTCGCCATCAGGCGCTGCGCGAGCTGACCCATCTCCAGGATGGTGGCGTGCAGGTCCTGTGGGATCGCGCGCTCCGGGTAGCGCAGCCGCGTGAGCTTCGCCACGTGCTGGGCCAGGTCGCCCGAGCGCTCCAGGTCCGCCGACATGCGCAGCGAGGTGACGACGATACGGAGGTCCGTCGCCACCGGCTGCTGGCGCGCCAGCAGGGCTATGGCCCGGGCCTCCAGGTCGTGCTGGAGGTCGTCGACCTTCTGGTCGGCCTCGATCACGCTCTCGGCCAGCTTCAGGTCGGTGTCGAGGATCGCCGCCGTGGCGCGCCCGATCGCCGAGCCGACCAGCCGGGCCATTTCCACCAGACCGTCGCCGATCGAGTCCAGTTCCTCGTGGTACGCGTCCCGCATCAGGGTCCCTCTCTAACGTGAGCCTCGGGGGTTCCGGGGCCAGGAGACTGTCGTCGGACCGGCAGTCCTGTAGTCGGATCTTGTCGAATCCCGTTGAACCGGAAGTCTTACGGTCATGCCCTCCGACAGTAAGACTGTCGCGAAAACGTCAGTCGGACTGTCGTGAAACCGCCAGTGTGATCCCAAGCTAAACCGCCTGTGCGAACCCCACGCATCCACGATCCGGTCCGTACGCGTCCGTTTCCGCCACCCCAAATGAACCAGCACTGGCTCCAAGGTGAACTCTGGGCGACGAGTGTTCGAGGTCGCACTCCGACGGCTGTGGCCACTGCCTGCGTCATGCCTAACCTGGGTGCATGGACGTGAACGCGGCGGTCGCCGCAGCGGCAGCGATCGCCGGGGTGCTTACCGGTGTCATCGCCATGCTGGCGTTCCGCTGGAGCGAACGCGACCTGAAGCGACCCACCCGAACCTCTCTGCACACCGACCCGGTCCTGCCGCCCGGCGTGGACACGGTCCTGTCGGTGCTGCGCTCCTCCGCCGTCGTACTCGACGAGGGGGACGCCGTCGTCAAGGCGAGCTCGGCGGCGTACGCCCTCGGTCTGGTGCGCGGCGGCAAGCTCTCCGTCGAGCCCATGCTCCAGATGGCCCGGGACACCAGACGCGACGGTGAGATACGGCAGGTCGAGCTGGATCTGCCCAGGCGTGGCACCGGACGCGGCGAGGCCCTCGCCGTGTCCGCTCGCGTCGCGCCCCTCGGCTCCCGCCTCGTCCTCCTCCTCGTCGAGGACCTCACCGAGGCCCGGCGGATAGAGGCCGTGCGGCGTGACTTCGTCGCGAACGTCAGTCATGAGCTGAAGACACCGGTCGGCGCACTCTCCCTGCTGTCCGAGGCAGTCATGGACGCCTCCGACGACCCGGAGGCCGTGCAGCGTTTCGCCGGGCGCATGCAGATCGAGGCGACCCGGCTGACCAACCTGGTGCAGGAACTGATCGACCTCTCCCGGGTGCAGAACGACGACCCGCTGGAGGACGCCGAGCCCGTCCGCGTCGACGAGCTCGTCGCCGAGGCCATGGACCGCTGCCGGCACGCCGCCGGGACGAAGCAGATCACCATGGCCTCGAACGTATGGGCGCCCGAAGGGCCCGATCAGGGCGGTGGCGGGCGACAGCCGGGCGCCACTTCCGACCTCAGCATCTGGGGCAACCGCGGCCAGCTCGCCGCCGCGCTCGGCAACCTCGTCGAGAACGCCGTCAACTACTCGCCCGCCCGCACCCGCGTCGGCATCGCCGCGCGCCGGGTCAGCGCCCCGGGCGGGGACAATATCGAGATCGCCGTGACCGACCAGGGCATCGGCATCTCGGACAAGGACAAGGAGCGCATCTTCGAGCGCTTCTACCGCGTGGATCCGGCCCGTTCCCGTGCCACAGGCGGCACCGGCCTCGGTCTCGCGATCGTCAAACACGTGGCCGCCTCACACAGCGGGGAGGTCACGGTGTGGAGCTCCGAGGGACAGGGCTCCACGTTCACCCTGCGGCTGCCGGAGGCGGGTGCGGCCCGCGACCGCGCACAGCAGCACCCCGATCTCGACGACGAGGCCGGGCCGTCCGCCGCCCCATCCCATCACCGCACCACCCCCGATTCACCCGCTGACTCAACCGCGTACGAAACGCTTTCCGCCCCGGAGGTCCTTCCGTGACCCGTGTGCTCGTCGTCGAGGACGAGGAGTCCTTCTCCGACGCCCTGTCGTACATGCTCCGCAAAGAGGGCTTCGAGGTCGCCGTCGCGACCACCGGGCCCGACGGACTCGACGAGTTCGAGCGCAACGGCGCCGACCTCGTCCTCCTCGACCTGATGCTGCCCGGCCTGCCGGGCACCGAGGTCTGCCGCCAGCTGCGCGGCCGATCCAACGTCCCGGTGATCATGGTCACCGCCAAGGACAGCGAGATCGACAAGGTTGTCGGCCTGGAAATAGGAGCCGATGACTACGTCACCAAGCCGTTCTCCTCGCGCGAGCTGGTCGCCCGTATCCGGGCCGTCCTGCGCCGCCGCGGCGAGCCGGAGGAGGTGACCCCGGCCGCCCTGGAGGCGGGCCCGGTCCGGATGGACGTCGACCGCCACGTGGTCACGGTCTCCGGCTCCAAGGTCGACCTCCCGCTCAAGGAGTTCGACCTCCTGGAGATGCTCCTGCGCAACGCGGGCCGCGTCCTGACCCGTATGCAGCTCATCGACCGCGTCTGGGGTGCCGACTACGTCGGCGACACCAAGACCCTGGACGTCCACGTCAAGCGCCTGCGCGCCAAGATCGAGCCGGACCCGGGCGCGCCGCGGTACCTGGTGACGGTCCGCGGCCTCGGCTACAAGTTCGAGCCGTAAACCGCTGCCGTAGCAAGGACGCGGCCGTAAGGACCGAGAACACGGTCGCCACGTACGTCGAAGGGCGGGACCTCCGATTCCGGGGGTCCCGCCCTTTTCTACGACTGTGCAGGCGCCGTACGACGATCCCGCGCCGTACGGCCGCTCAGTGCCCGGAGACCGTCTGCGAGGCGCTGTCGCTCGGGGTCGCCGTGTCGCCGGACGCCGCTCCGTCCCCGGCCGCACCGCCGGTCTCAGTCGCGCTCCCGGCCGCACCGTCGGTCGGGGTGGCCTCCGCGCCCTCGCCCGGGGTTCCGGCCGGCGAGCCGGTCGGGGAGGACGTGGTGCCCGGCGTCGCCGGGACCTCGCTCGGGCCCCAGCTCTCGAAGAAGCTCTCGGCCGGGACGACGAAGGCGCGCAGGCTCACGTCACCGGTCTTGCTGAAGGTGAAGGTGATCTTCTGCGCGTTGCCGTCCTGGATGGCCTCGCGGCTGCTGGGCAGCACGGCCGCGGCGTTGTCCTTGCCGCCGATGATCAGCGAACCGCCGGCCGGGATGGTCAGGCTGCCGCCCTTGGCGGGCTTGAGCTCGGCATTCTTGGAGGTGCCGGCCACCTTGATCGAGTCCAGCGTCTGCGCGGAGCTGCCGGAGTTGAACAGGGTCGCGGAGATCGCGGCCGGGCCGGTCGACTCCAGGTCGGGCTGGGTGATGACGATGGCGTTCTGGATCTTGATGTCGCCGACGCTGGTGGCTGCGTTGTCCGGCTTGATCTCCAGGGTCTGCGCGTTGTTGCCGGCCGCGCACGCGGAGAGCGCGGCGATCGAGAACGTGATGGCGGCGGCGGCGAGGGCGCCGCGTCGAAGGCTGCTGCTCACGGCGGCGGCAACTCCTTGACTCGAACGGGGCGGGCGCGAAGTGCCGCCCTAAGTGTCTGTCAGCGGCCTTAGGTTACCGAGCCGTTCCCGCGCTACCGCACCCGACCCTCCCCCGAGCGGCGATGAGCTGTGGAAGTACGTCCGAAGCGCCTCTTCCGCCACCCTTCCCGTCACCCACAAGTGGCCCGGTTGTCACTTTGCCCGGAGCTCTGTCCGTCATTCACATAAGACGTCTCGCAAGCCCGCGCAAAATTTCCGTGAAGGAATGCGCGACCCTCCCGGAATTGATCACCAGATGTGCCGCCGACCTGGCTGTGATCAATTCCGGATTCGCCCGGGAGGTGACTCGGGACGCCGAACGGAGTAGCGGAAGTCGCACACTTGGAACCGGACATATGTGGACGTTCAGCCACTCGGAGGCGTCTCTGGATGTGTGTAACGTACGCGTTTCACCTCGCCCGCAGAGCCGCTCCCACCTGCGAATACTTTCTCCCGCTCGGCCCGCGCAGCACGTTCCTGTTGGAGTTGTCAAGCCCCGAGATATGCCCTGACCTGCGAAAACGCCATTCAGAACCCGCAGTTTCCGTGTTACCCTGGATAGCCACGGAAGGGGTACCTGTCACATGACGTTCAAGGTTGGCGACACCGTGGTCTATCCCCATCACGGGGCCGCGCTGATCGAGGCCATCGAAACTCGCCAGATCAAAGGCGTGGACAAGACCTACTTGGTGCTGAAGGTCGCCCAGGGTGACCTGACGGTACGTGTGCCAGCGGACAATGCGGAGTTCGTCGGCGTGCGTGATGTGGTCGGTCAGGACGGGCTGGACCGGGTCTTCGAGGTGCTGCGCGCGCCGTACGCCGAGGAGCCCACGAACTGGTCGCGTCGATACAAGGCAAATCTGGAGAAGCTCGCCTCCGGCGATGTCATCAAGGTCGCGGAAGTGGTGCGTGACCTGTGGCGTCGTGAGCGCGAGCGCGGACTCTCCGCCGGTGAGAAGCGCATGCTCGCCAAGGCACGCCAGATCCTGGTGAGCGAGCTCGCGCTCGCGGAGAACACCAACGAGGACAAGGCCGAGGCGCTGCTCGACGAGGTTCTCGCGTCCTGACGCGGTACATCCGCCTCAGTTTCAGCACAGTAGATTCAGCGGTGTGCTGATTTTTTTCAAAGAAGTGCCGCGGTGCCCGATGACGTAATTGCTGTCGCCGGGCGCTGCGGCATGTTCGCTCACAGGCGCGGTACGTCCTACCTCGGGGGCGCCCCCGATACTTGATGTGCCGGGTCCGGGCAGCCGACTCGACCGATGTCACGGAAGGGTTCGGTCAAGAAAGGCCCACCCGGCACGCTTGAGGCCATACCCACGTAGGCAGAGCACACAAACCTGACAGGAACCGATGTCTGACGTTTCGCGTCCTTCGCCCACGGGTGTCCCCGCCGACACCCGTGCCGGGGCCCGTACCGCCGTCGTGATCCCGGCCGCCGGAAAGGGCGTACGCCTCGGTCCGGGTGCCCCCAAAGCGCTGCGCGCGCTGAACGGCACGCCCATGCTCATCCACGCCGTGCGCGCGATGGCCGCGTCCCGGGCCGTCTCCCTGGTGGTCGTCGTGGCCCCGCCCGACGGCGCCGCCGAGGTCAAGAGCCTGCTGGACGCGCACGCGCTGCCGGAGCGCACCGACTTCCTGGTGGTCCCCGGCGGCGAGACCCGTCAGGAGTCCGTGAAGCTCGGCCTGGACGCGCTGCCGCCGGAGCACGACATCGTCCTGGTGCACGACGCCGCCCGCCCGCTGGTGCCGGTGGACACGGTGGACGCGGTGATCGAGGCGGTACGGGACGGGGCGCAGGCCGTGGTCCCCGCGCTGCCGCTCGCGGACACGGTCAAGGAGGTCGAGCCGACCGGCGGCACGGACGAGCCCGAACCGGTGGTGGCCACCTTGCAGCGCGCCCGCCTGCGTGCCGTACAGACTCCGCAGGGCTTCGACCGCGCGACGCTGATCCGTGCGCACGAGACGGTGACCGACGACGTCACCGACGACGCGAGCATGGTCGAGCAGCTCGGCCTCACCGTCGTGGTCGTGCCCGGCCACGAGGAGGCCTTCAAGGTCACGCGCCCGCTGGACCTGGTCCTTGCGGAGGCGGTCCTGGCGCGCCGGAGGCTGAACGATGGCTTCTGACGCATCCGGTCTCCGGCTGCCGCCGGGTGAGCCCCTGCTTCCCCAGGTCGGCATCGGCACCGACATCCACGCCTTCGAGGATGGCCGCGAGCTGTGGTGCGCGGGCCTGAAGTGGGAGGGCGAGGGGCCGGGTCTCGCCGGCCACTCCGACGCGGACGTCGTCGCCCACGCCGCCTGCAACGCGCTGTTCTCGGCGGCCGGCCTCGGCGACCTGGGACAGCACTTCGGCACGGGGCGCCCCGAGTGGTCGGGCGCCCCGGGCGTCGTACTGCTCACCGAGGCGGCCCGGATCGTGCGCGAGGCGGGCTTCAGGATCGGCAATGTCGCGGTCCAGGTCGTCGGCCCCCGCCCCAAGATCGGCAAGCGCCGCGACGAGGCCCAGAAGGTCCTGTCGGAGGCGGCCGGAGCCCCGGTGTCGGTGTCGGGCGCGACCACCGATGGCCTCGGCTTCCCGGGCCGTGACGAGGGACTGATGGCGGTGGCGACGGCGCTGGTGGTCCGGGTCGGCTGAGGCCGGTCGGCGGGCCCTTTCAGCGCGGGCCCGACCCGCCCCCACGGGCCTGCGAGTGACCACGAACGACCAAACCGCACTTACGCACCAGGCACTCCCATCCGCCCACTACCCTGGTGTCGTGACTATTCGCCTGTACGACACCAGCGCCCGGCAGATCCGTGACTTCACCCCGCTCCAGCAGGGCTGTGTCTCGATCTACCTCTGTGGCGCCACCGTGCAGGCCGCACCGCACATCGGGCACATCCGCTCCGGGCTCAACTTCGACATCATGCGCCGCTGGTTCGAGTACCGCGGCTACGACGTCACGTTCATCCGGAACGTCACGGACATCGACGACAAGATCATCTGGAAGGCGGAGCAGCAGAACCGCCCCTGGTGGTCCATCGGCTACGAGAACGAGCGCGCCTTCACCGACGGCTACACCGCACTCGGCTGCCTCCCGCCGACGTACGAGCCCCGCGCCACCGGCCATGTCACCGAGATGGTCGAGATGATGCGCGGGCTCATCGAGCGCGGACACGCCTACGAGGCGGACGGCAGCGTCTACTTCGACGTCCGCTCCTGGCCCTCCTACCTGGAGCTGTCCCGGCAGGACCTCGACGAGATGCGGCAGCCCACCGAGGAGGGCATCACCGGCAAGCGGGACCCGCGCGACTTCGCGATGTGGAAGGCCGCCAAGCCCGGCGAGCCCGACTGGGAGACGCCTTGGGGCCGGGGCCGCCCGGGCTGGCACCTGGAGTGCTCGGCGATGGCCCACAAGTACCTCGGCTCCGCCTTCGACATCCACGGCGGCGGACTCGACCTGATCTTCCCGCACCACGAGAACGAGATCGCCCAGGCCAAGGCCTACGGCGACGACTTCGCCCAGTACTGGGTGCACAACGCCTGGGTCACCATGAGCGGCGAGAAGATGTCGAAGTCGCTCGGCAACTCCGTCCTGGTCTCCGAGATGGTCAAGCAGTGGCGCCCGATCGTCCTGCGCTACTACCTGGGCACCCCGCACTACCGCTCGACGATCGAGTACAGCGAGGAGGCCCTGCGCGAGGCCGAGTCGGCGTTCGCGCGCATCGAGGGCTTCGTGCAGCGCGTGGTCGAGATGACCGGGCACGTCGTCGAGCCGTCCCCCGAGGTGCCGCTCGCCTTCGCCGAGGCGATGGACGACGACCTCGGAGTCCCGCAGGCGCTGGCCGTCGTCCACACCACCGTCCGCCAGGGCAACAGCGCGCTGGCCGCCGACGACAAGGAAGCCGCCGTGGCCCGCCTCGCCGAGGTCCGCGCCATGCTCGGCGTCCTCGGCCTGGACCCGCTCGACGAGCACTGGGCCGGCGAGTCCGACCGCGGAGAGGACCTCCACGGCGTGGTCGACACCCTGGTCCGCATGGTCCTCGACCAGCGCGAGGCGGCCCGCTCCCGCAAGGACTGGGCCACCGCCGACGCCATCCGCGACCAGCTCAAGCAGTCGGGTCTCGTCATCGAGGACGGTCCGCAGGGCCCCCGCTGGACCCTCGGCCCACGCTGACGGATTCCGGTTCCCGGAAGATCGATTGTGCCGCCCGGCCCTCCGGGCGGCACACTGCATAGACGTACATACGAACGCCTCACGACAGACAGGTAGGTCATGGCCGCGAACAACCGCCGCATGTCCGGCAAGAAGGGCGCGCAGGTCGGCAGTGGCGGCCAGCGACGCCGGGGCCTCGAGGGCAAGGGGCCGACCCCGCCCGCCGAGATGCGCAAGGGACACAAGAAGAACCGCGTCGCCACCGCCAAGGCGAAGCAGACCGCACGCCGCCCCGCACCCCGGGGCCGTGGCGGCAAGTCCACGTCCGAGCTGGTCGTCGGCCGTAACCCCGTCGTCGAGGCGCTGCGCGAGGGGGTGCCCGCGAGCACGCTCTACGTCCAGCAGTTCATCGACAACGACGAGCGTGTCCGCGAGGCCCTCCAGCTCGCCGCCGAGCGCGGCGGCATCAACCTCATGGAGGCCCCGCGCCCCGAGCTGGACCGCATGACGAACGGCCTCAACCACCAGGGTCTCGTCCTCCAGGTCCCGCCGTACGAGTACGCCCACCCCGAGGAGCTGGCCGACGCGGCCGCGGACGAGGGCGAGGACCCGCTCATCGTCGCCCTCGACGGCGTGACGGACCCGCGCAACCTGGGTGCCGTGGTCCGCTCGGTCTCCGCGTTCGGCGGCCACGGCGTCGTCGTACCGGAGAGGCGAGCGGCCGGCATGACGGCCGGCGCCTGGAAGACGTCGGCCGGCACCGCGGCCCGCACCCCCGTCGCCCGCGCCACGAACCTGACCCGCGCCCTGGAGGCGTACAAGAAGGCGGGCATCGTGGTCGTCGGCCTCGCCGCCGACGGCGAGGCCGAACTCGGCGACCTGGAAGCCCTGGAAGGCCCGGTCGTCATCGTGGTCGGCAGCGAGGGCAAGGGCCTGTCCCGACTGGTGGGCGAGACGTGCGACTTCCGCGTCCGCATCCCGATGCCGGGCGGCGCGGAGTCCCTCAACGCCGGTGTGGCGGCGGGGATCGTCCTCTACGAGGCGGCTCGCCGACGCAGCTGAACACGCGTCCGTGGCGTCACCCGTGCGGGGTAATTCCGGTGACAGTGGTGCGACCTGCGCATCCTTGACGGGGTCCGGACAGATCGGGCCGGTCAAGGCAGTGTCCTAAGCACACGTCACTCGGTTAGTTGAGTGTGGACACCAGAACACCCCGCACACCCACGGGGGACCGCTCGTCGGGATACGACGACGCTCCCGCGCTGAGCATGGTGAAGGTGCCGAGCGATCCGGCGCAGATCATCGTCAATCACGCGAGTTTCCGCGTGCTGCTGGGCGCGTCGACCGGGCGCACCAAATCCCCCAGGATCGCACGGCACTTGAGCGCCACCGAGGACACCACCCGCATCCCCGTCGTCGGCGCGGCCGGCAGAGCGGGCGCGGCCACCGGCGCCCGCCGCCGAGTCGCCGTATGGAACGGCACGTCCGCGCCCGACGACACCGGCGCCCACCGCCTGCTCCAGGCCGTGCGGGACGGCAGCGTCCGCCACGGCGAAGAGCCGGCCCCCGGCCTCGGCGGAGCCACCCAGGTCATCCCACGGGTCGACGTCGGTGGCTATGACGGCTACGACGTCGGCTACGACGACGACTTGTCACGGACCGTCGAGACGCCGATCGTCGGCGCCCAGCGCACGCACGAATCCCTCGAAACCCGGCTCCTGCCCAACATGCGCACGGTCGAGAGCGCATACGACGAGGAACTCGTCTACGAAGACGAGGAGTTCGCGCAAGACCCCCACAGCACGCACGCAACCGACGCGCCCCTCAAGCGGCCCGCCGGCGGCGACGATCCGGCCCGGCACGCCTATTACCCCGGCCGCCGCATGAACCTCGGCGTCGTCCTCCTCCCGCTCCGCGTCTTCCTCGGCTTCATCTCCATCTACGCCGGCATGGGCAAGCTCTGCGACCCCGTCTACTTCGACGGCGGCAAGCGCGGCTCGATGGTGAAGTGGCTCAACACCCTGCACCCGTGGGAAGTGGCCGAGCCCCTCCGCCAGTTCGCCCTGGAGCACCCGGTCGGCTCCGGCCTGGTCATCGCCTTCTTCCAGGTCATCGTGGGCGTCCTCACGGTCCTGGGATGCTGGCAGCGGGTCGCCGCGGTCCTCGGCGCGCTGCTGTCGGCCGCGCTCCTGGTCACCGTCAGCTGGAAGAGCGTCCCGGTCTACGACGCGCCCGACATCATCTACCTCGCCGCCTGGTCGCCCCTGATCATCGCCGGCGCCCCGGTCTACTCGATCGACGGCCGCCTCGCGGGTATGGCCTGGCGCCGCCTCGGCCCCCGTGCCGACATCTGGGAGCTCCGCAGTTACGTCCTGCGCCGCGGCGCCCTGGTCACGGTGATCGTCACCGGCCTGACCCTCCTCATCGGCTCGCTGCTCGGCGGCGCGGTCCGAGACGCCGACCGCGTCGTCGTCCCCGGTCCCGGCGAGGCCCCGCGCAACGAACTGCCGGGCTCCCCGCTGCCGCAGGAGCCCGGTCAACGGCACAAGAAGACGCCGTCGGCCTCCAACTCGCCCACGCAGGGCGCCACGTCGGGGGCGGCCACGCCGTCCGGCGCCGCTACGACACCGGGCGCGACCAGCGACACGGGCAGCGCCGGGGCGGGTACGCCCAGCCAGACGCAGGGCACTGGGGGACAGGCTCCGCCCCAGCAGTCGGCTCCGGCCGACGAGGCGCCCAGCACCAGCACCGGTCCGACCTCCGGGGGGCCCTCCTCCGGCGGCGGCTCCACGGGCGGCTCCGACGCCGACGAACCCGGCCTGGTGGGTGGCCTGTTGGGGTAACCCTGCCGGTGGACCTTCTACTCGACCCCTCGTCCACCGGCTGACCCCGAGCACCACAAACCCGATGGGCCCCGCACAGACTTCCTGTGCGGGGCCCATCGCCACGCCACACCTACCGATGCTTCTCGGCGCCGACCCAGGCCTTTCAGCCGCCCGCAGGGGGCTATGCATCGTGCCGAGGGCGCTCTGGGTGCCGGCCCAGGTATGTCAGCCCGTCCGGCGTTTGAGGACGAAGCCGTCAAGGCCGAGAGGGGGGTCCAGGGGGCGCAGCCCCCTGGCGGGGGTGAAGGGGCGGAACAGGCCGCCGCAGGCATCCCGCCGCAACCGCCGGAGGCGTCAGCGCCCCAGCGCCGCCAGTTCCTTCGCCGCCTCCGTCAGGTCCTTCGCCGTGTCGATGGCGCGCCAGTACGCGCCCTGCGGGATCGGGAACCCGGCCAGGCGGCGTTCGCGGGCCAGGTGGGGGAAGGTCGTGCGTTCGTGGTCGCCGCGCTCGGGGAGGAGGCCGGCGAAAGCGGGGGAGAAGACGTAGACGCCCGCGTTGATCTCGAAGGTCGACGGCGGCGCCTCGATGAAGTCCGTGATGTGCCCGAAGCCGTCCGTCTTCACCGCACCCCAGGGAATCCGCGGCCGTGCGAGCGCCAGCGTCGCGACCGCGTCGCGCTCCGCATGGAAGTCCGCCATGTCGCGCAGCGAGAAACGGGTCCAGATGTCACCGTTGGTCGCGTACCAGGGCCGGTCCGGATGCGGCAGATGCGCCGCCGCGTACTTCAGACCACCACCCCGCCCGAGCGGCTCCGTCTCCACGACGGTCGTGACCCGCACCGGCAGCTCGGCCGACTTCAGCCAGTCCTGCAGCACCTCGGCGAGATGCCCACAGCTGACCACCACGTCGGTCACGCCCTCTTCGGCGAGCCAGGTGAGCTGGTGGCCGATGATCGGCGTCCCCGTACCGGGGATCTCCACCATCGGCTTGGGCCGATCGTCGGTGTACGGGCGCAGCCGGGAACCCTGGCCACCGGCCAGGACAACGGCTTGAACGGGGCGGGACGCGGCGTTCGGATCAGTCATGACCGAACTGTACGCGGCGCCCCGCTCACGGCATTCACCTGCAACCGTTCCTTAATCAGACGTTACGGTCCGGAAGCGGAGTGTTCTCCGAAAAGGGGATGGCTAGCCGTGCGCCGCCGCCACCCCCGACGCGAACGCGGTGTCGCAGACGGGCCGGGCATACGACTGCGCCCGCGTGGGTCCGTACACACGGACCGCCGCACGCCCCAGCGCACGGGCGATCGAGGCGCAGTGCCGCCCCAGCGACGGACGGTCGTGGACGGCCTGCTGGAGGTGGGTGAGGGCGACGCCCGGGTCCTCCTCCTGGAGCTCGGTCAGGAGCTGGTCGCGCAGCACGTCCTGAGGGGCGCGCGGAGCGGCGTTCTTGGTGTCACGCGCGCTCGAGACGTCGGTCGCGGTCAGCACCGAGTCCGAGGGGTTCCCCGACCAGTTGACCCGGGTGACCGCGAGCGTCCCGGAGAGCACCAGGACGACGGGCAGGACGAGGGCGAGAGTGCGGCCGAGCTGGCGGGCGGGGCCCCGCTGGCCGCGTCGTGTCTGTTGGATGGTGGAGTGCTTCACGCGAGTGAGGGTAGCGTTCAGTACTGATATGGCGACATTTGGTCACCGTTTCGAGGGACGAAGAGGTGCCTCTTCCCCTGCGGCGCGTTGACGTACAGCGCTCGAAATGGCCGGGTATGCCGGGGTATTTGTCGACAACGAGAAGGGCCCCGCAGCGCTCTGCGGGGCCCTCTTCGTCAACCTGGGTGAATTACCCGGGGTTGTGCCGCCTCTGCCTCAGGCGTCGGCGCTCGCTCAGTCGGAGAGCCGCGCGCCCGTGGAGGTCGCGAACACGTGGGTCTCGCCGGCGCGCGGGACGACGTGCAGCGTGCTGCCCTTCTCCGGGACGTCACGGCCGCTGACACGGACGACGAGGTCCTTGGAGTCGTCGCCGCCGACCTTGGCGGTGCCGTAGACGTACGCGTCGGCGCCGAGCTCCTCGACGACGTTCACGGTGACCGCGAGGCCCTGGTCCGAGTCGGCGCCGGCCACATCGAAGTGCTCGGGACGGACACCGACGGTGACGGTCTTGTCGGTGGCGGCGGACAGCGCGTCGCGGTCGACCGGGACCACCGAGTTGCCGAACTTCACACCGCCGTCGGTGATCGGGACCTCGACCAGGTTCATGGCCGGGGAGCCGATGAAGCCGGCGACGAAGAGGTTGGCCGGGCGGTCGTACATGTTGCGCGGGGTGTCGATCTGCTGGAGCAGACCGTCCTTGAGGACCGCCACGCGGTCGCCCATCGTCATGGCCTCGACCTGGTCGTGGGTGACGTAGACGGTGGTGATGCCGAGACGGCGCTGCAGCGAGGCGATCTGCGTACGGGTCGACACACGGAGCTTGGCGTCCAGGTTGGACAGCGGCTCGTCCATGAGGAAGACCTGCGGCTCACGCACGATGGCGCGGCCCATCGCGACACGCTGGCGCTGACCGCCGGAGAGCGCCTTCGGCTTGCGACCGAGGTACTCGGTGAGGTCGAGGATCTTCGCCGCGTCCTCGACCTTCTGACGGATCTCCGCCTTCGGCACGCCGGCGATCTTGAGCGCGAAGCCCATGTTGTCGGCGACGGTCATGTGCGGGTACAGCGCGTAGTTCTGGAACACCATGGCGATGTCCCGGTCCTTCGGCGGCAGGTGCGTGACGTCGCGGTCACCGATGCGGATGGCGCCGGCGTTCACGTCCTCGAGCCCCGCGAGCATCCGGAGCGAGGTGGACTTGCCGCAGCCGGACGGGCCGACCAGAACGAGGAACTCCCCGTCCTCGATCTCGATGTCGAGCGCGTCAACAGCGGGCTTCTCGGAACCCGGGTAGATCCGGGTCGCCTTGTCGAACGAGACAGTGGCCATGGTGAATGGGCCCCCTTCTACCGGCAGGAACGTGCCGGACGATCCGTTGTAGGAAGGTGGTTGGTTTAGTCCACATGTGCGGACTGGCTCTGGACGGTACCTGGCGTTCGCCTGATCTGTCAGTACCCGAGGGCATGTGAACTTCGCGGAAATTTTCGACAGGGCCCACTCGGAACCTGGGTACACTGCACGGGCGCGTGCGTGACGGCGCGCGCAGGCCTCCTTAGCTCAGCTGGTCCAGAGCGGCTGTCTTGTAAACAGCAGGTCGTCGGTTCGAATCCGACAGGGGGCTCAATCAGCGGGGCGGTTGTCGAGGACACCGCCCCGCGGTTCGTTTTTCATCCCCTCATTTCATTCGCCCGCCGAGCGGCTTTGCCGGTCCGCGAATGCACCTTCGAACACCTCCATGTCCCCGCTGTGACACGGGACATGCTCAAAGTGGATTAGCATCGCTACTGCTAGTGTTCGTTCAGTCACAGTAGGCAATCAGCCTCAATGTACATGTAATGAAATCCGAGGGTTCCATGCGCAAGCTTCACCAGGTCATGATCGTCGCAGCGGCGGCCGGCAGCCTGTCCGCCATCGGTGCCGGTACCGGTGTCGCGTACGAGAGCGGGCCGAGCGTGTCCGACCTCTACCGCCCCTACCAGGAGTGCAGCCCCCAGACGGTTGGCGAGGCCTCCATCCCGGTCGCGGTGCTCGGTCTGTCCGAGACCTTCGACACCACTTGCGGCCAGTTCAACAACGCCTTCACTGGCTGAGGTCGGCGGCTTAGTCGTGCGCGACGCCTTCCGCGGGCCCCTTCGGGGTCACCCCCGAGGGGGCCCGTTCATGTGCGGCTGCCCGGAGCGCGAGGCCGCTCCGTGGGCCCGTATGCGTTCGCTGCTGTCCTGAACTCCGGCGCACCGATGAGCGGTTGGTTCCCCGAGGACCAGTCACCCTCAGGTCGGTCCTTCATTTCTAGCGAAACGGCCCCGAACGTCTGGGACATGAACCGGACGCGGGGACCCGTCTCTCCGATTTCCCCAGGGCCCGGCGCGGCCGGTTCGCGGTGTATTGCGCTCGGGCACCCCCCGCAAAAGGAGACGCAACACATGTTCAACGGAAAGAAGATCGCGGCTGTCACCGGGCTTCTCGGTGGCCTCGCCATGACCTGTCTCGGCGCCGGCCAGGCCCACGCGGCGGGCCCGGGCGTCTGCTCGCTCGACTCCCAGGGCAACATCATCTGCACCCAGCAGGTCCAGGGGCAGACCCCCGAGGGGGACGGGTTCATCGTCCGCCGGTCGGTGAACTGCCAGCCCACCCAGCCCTTGACCCTGCCCACTCCCGGACTTCTGTCCAACGGGCAGACGCGGATCGGCCCCCACATCACCTGCGCCGAAATGTCGCCCGTGCCGGCCACCGACGCCAGTGACACGAACGACGGCGGCCCGCTGCTTTCCCGCATCCTGGGCTGAGCCTCCAACGGCGGATGGCCGGACCGGGTCAACCCGGTCCGGCCATCCGCCGTTTCGTATGCCGACACGACACAGATAAGGGCTAAAGGTCCCAAATTGCTACGGTTCGTTTGTATATGCTCACATTAAGTAGTCAACCAGGGCTTCGTGCCCGGGAAGAAAGGGTCAAACTATGCGCAGGTTTCAGCGCGTTGCGGTCGTAGCCGCAGCGGTCGCAGGGCTGTCCGCGTTCGGTGCCGCCGGCAGTGCCTTCGCTCACGAGGGCGACGGCTTTGACGGCCAGATCGTCTCCGCGGTGTCCACCTCGACGGCCAACGCCGTTGCCACGTGGGGCGTTCCGGCCGACAAGGCGCAGGCCGCTCCGCACGCTGCCCCGCAGGTCGCTCCGGAGGCTGCCCCGCAGGTTGCGCCGGAGGCCGCTCCCAAGGCCGCCGCGCCGGAGTACGGCTACGGCGAGTACTCCGCTCCGTACGCCGCTCAGTAAGGAAGTGCCGAGGGTTCGGTGCGCGAGTTTCAGGGCACTGCGAATGTCGTCGTGACCACCGCGGGGCTGGTGGCTCCCAACTGCGAGCCGCAGTCGGCCCCTTAGGGCATCGCCTCGGAGCGTCGCGACGAGCGCATCGAAATCCGTCGGAACACCGTTATGCATATCGCGCGATCCGCACCCCAGCTCCTGGACCGGATCGAGCTGTTTTCGACGGTGTGCTGGACAACACCCTTAGCAAATGCAGCCCGGACGCGCGGCAGACCCATCAGGGTGCGCGTCCGGGCTGCAGCAGTTTCCGTATTCGACCTTCTCCTTGCAAAGGAACGCCGTACATGATCGGTCGACAGAAGATCGCAACCGTCTCGGGGCTCCTCGGGGCTCTCGCCGTGATCTACAGCGGTGCCGCGCCGGCGTACGCCGACGAAGACCCCAAGGGTGCCTGCACGATCACCGCGCAGGGGGACATCGTCTGCGTCAAGAAGAGCGAGGTCGTCCACAAGGACAAGCGCAACGGATATGTCGTCCAGCAGAAGCACGACTGCTCGACGACGGAGCGGCCGCGCTTCACGCAGCCCGAGGGTCGCACGGCGGAGGACGGGTCCACGGCGAGCGGCCCGGTCGTGGAATGCAACAACCGGGCGGAGCTGCCCAAGGGCGTCAAGCTCCCCAAATTCGACTTCTGAGGCGCGCTTTACGAGGCGCGAGCACACGATGCCGGACCGGGCATGAGCCCGGTCCGGCATTTCGTTCTTTCCGGGGCCGTGCCCGGCCGGGAAAAGACCGGTGCCCCGGCCTGGGGCCGGGGCACCGGGGGAGCGTGCGGCGCTACGTCACTTGCCGCCGACGGTGTTGCTGCAGCCCATGGACGAGCCCAGGCCGGTCTCCTGCGTGCCGGGGTTGCCCTCGCCGTTCAGCAGGTTGCCGCCCAGGCCGTTCGCGATGCCGACCTGGCCGAGGATGTCCACGTTGGCGTCGTGCGACTTGCAGTTGCTGCTCTGCAGGACGCTGAAGCTCGAGCCCGTGCCCTTGTCCTTGTGGCCCCAGCCGCCTCCGTCGGCGTGGGCGACGCCGGCGCCCAGGAGTCCGACGCTCCCGAGAGCGGCGACCAGGACGGCGGCCTTGTGGAGCTTGTGCATATTCATCTCCGGTGGAGTGGAGTGGGTGCGATCCCTGGAGAGATCGACTTCGAACAGTTACGGAGGCTAATAGGAAATATTTCGAAGAATTCGGCGGCACGCCGAATCAGGGAAAGTCTCACCATCTTGGCCGATGGATAAGAAATTCATATTGTTATAAGGAATTGGAGCGAATTGGGGTGTGTATGTGTGAAACGAAAAAGAGTCCCGGTACCGGGCCTGAGGCTCGGTACCGGGACCTGTCCCGCTTAGGTCGACTAGGCGACCGTCAGTGCCTGGATCAGAAGGCGCTGTTGTTGCAGCCCATCGACGAGCCGAGGTGCGTGTCCTGCGCGCCCGGGTCGCCCTCGCCGTTGAGCGCGCTGCCCAGCAGGCCGTTGAGCACGCCGACCTGGCCGAGGACGTCGACGTTCAGGTCGTGCGACTTGCAGTTGGAGCTCTGCAGGACGCTGAACTTGCCCCCGTCCTTGCCGCCGTGGCCGCCGTGGCCGCCGTCGGCGGTGGCCGTCCCGGCGCCCAGGAATCCGACGGTGCCGATGGCCACGGCCACGACGGCAGCCTTGCGAAGCTTGTGCATGTCATCTCCGGTGGAGTGAGGTGGGTGCGATCTGTAGGAGATCGACTTCGTACAGTTACGGAAGATTAATACGAAGTATCCCGTTATGTCCCGGAGGCACGCCGGGGCTGATGATCTCGTGGCAGAAGCACCCGGAAGCCGCAGCGCCAGCCGTGGCGTGGAGAGAAAGTGCTGGTCACGGCGGCTCGTTGAGCTCCTCGAGCCGTGCGCCCTAGCGCGACTGGGCGTGAGCGAAGGAGTTCGCCTGGCTGTTGGCCTGGTCGCAGTCGACGCCGCGGGTCTCGGCGGCGGCGAGGACGGCGACGGGGACGGCCGCGTTGAGCACGGACTGCGGGCTGCACTCCTGGTACGGGCGGAACAGGTTGGCCTGCTCCAGCGGGCCGGCCGGCGCCGTGGCGGGCTGCTGGTTGACCTGCGGGCTGATCTTCGGGCTCAGTTGGGGGTTGACCTGCGGGCTGACTTCGGCGCCCCGCTGCGGAGCCGGGGCCGCCTGCCGGTGCGTGGTCGGCGAGTTGGAGGACTGTGCGGTCGCCTGTGAACGGGTCCACGAGGCGGCCTGGGTGTCCGGCTGTCCAACGGGTGCCGGAGCACCGCCGTACCCGAGGGGTACGTCGCCGGCGACGCTGGGCGCGACTCCGATGGCCGACAGACCACTGGCTGCTGCTACGACGAGCGCGACCTGATGAAGCTTGCGCATGGAACCCCGGCCCTTCATTGACCTGTGCGTGGAACGTATGAAATGCGGCTGCGATGGACCATCGCTCCGACCCTGTGGGGGGAACGAGCCAATTGCCGGGCGGGTCACGTGAGTCGGGGCGCGGTCACCCGTTTGCCAGAGGGTGTTATTCGTCGACAAGCCGCAGAGCCTTTTATCGGATCGATGGCAATGGAGTGACGGGAATTCGTATCCCGTGACCTGGCCGGAGGGAAGTCGTTGCCAGCTGAGGAGAGGGCAGCGATCTGGAAAGGGATCCGCTGCCTGCTCCGGCGTGAAGTCCACATGACAGCTCAGGCATTACCCCTGTAAGGGCGCAGTACGAATATCAGACTGAGCGCACGCACGACTGCACTGAATACAACGGATTTCCCTGTACAGGTAATGAAGGGCCGAGGGTTCCATGCGCAAGCTTCACAAGGCCGCGCTCGTCGTAGCAGCGGCCGGCGGTCTGACCGCCATCGGCGCCGGCGTCAGCGAGGCCGCCGACTATCCCGTCGGGTACAGCGGTGCTCCGGCGCCCGCTCCTGAGTATCAGGCGCCTCAGTACGCTCCGGCGCCTCCTCCCCAGTACGCGGCGCCCCAGTACGCACCGGCGCCCGCTCCTCAGTACCAGGCACCTCAGTACGTCCCGGCGCCTGCCCCGCAGTACGCGGCGCCCCAGTACGCACCGGCGCCCGCTCCTCAGTACGCGCCGCCCCAGCAGAGTGCTCCGCAGGCGACGGCGGTGACCAGGTCGACGGGCACCGCCCAGGTCACGCGTCCACAGCCGGCGCCCCACTACGCGCCTCCGGCCCCGGCGCCCGCCCCGGCCCCGGCGCCCGCCCCGGCCCCGCAGCAGCAGTCCGGTTACGCCTCCGCCTCGGCCACCTCGGGCGGCTTCGCGCAGGCCTCCGGCTCGCCGCAGTCCTCGGCGCCGGCCGCTTCCCAGCCGTCCGTTCCGCAGGTCGTGCCGCAGGTCACCCCGCAGACGGCACCGCAGGTGATGCCGCAGGTCGCTCCGCAGGTCTCCGCACCGCAGGTCTTCAACCCGGAGCCCGCGCCGAAGGTCGCTCCGCAGGTGAACCCGCAGGTGAACCCTGAGGTGAACCCGCTCATCAACCCGCTGATCTCGCCGGCCAGCGCACCGCAGGTGCCCGGGCTCGGCCTCGGCCAGGTCGCGGCGCCGCCGGTGGGCCAGCTGGGTCTGCCCCGGCTGGGCTGACAGCCGTTCCGTAAGTCTCCACCGTTCCACAGCGTTTCGCTGCACCCCACATCCGCTCGACCAACGGAGAAGAAATGCGCAAGCTTCAGAAGGTCGCCCTCATGGGCGCCGTCCTCGGCAGTGTCGGCTCCTTCGGTGTCGGCACCGCCGTCGCCCACGGTGAGGCGCGGGCCCACGACGTCGACATCACGCAGGGCATCGAGTGTCGCTCGCACGACATGAACATCGACGTCCTCGGCAGCCTCGGTCTCATCAACGGCGCGCTGGGCAACGCCCTCAACGGCGAAGGCTCCCCGGGCGCGCAGCCCAGCCACCTCGGCTCGGACATGGGCTGCAACAGCGGAGCGCTCAAGTAGACCGTAGGAAGTATTCGGTTCAACGCCCGCTCCATCACGGGGCGGGCGTTTGGACTGCGAGCCGGAGAGACCGCATGAGACTGTCCTATGCCGACGAGATGCTGCTGTTCAACGGGTGTCCGGGAGTCATCGGCCTGGCGGCGGTCCTCTCCGGCGAGCAGCCCGACGTGGATCAGGTGCGGGCCCTCGTCGCCGAGCGGTGGGCGGGCATGGAGCGGATGAACTGCGTGCTCGAGGGTCCGAAGAGCGGTGGCGCGACGGCGCAGCCGGGGCTGTTCGGGCGGCCCGGGCGGTCAGGGCGTGTGCGGTGGGTCGTACCTGGGCCGTTCGATCCCGTCGTGCAGGTCGCCGTGGCACGGCACAAGTTGGACGACCTGTGGGCGGAGAGCGTCAACCGGCCGCTCGCCGGCGGGGTGCCGCCCTGGCGGCTCTTCGTCGTTCCGGACGCGACGCACGGTGGTGACTTCGCCCTGGCGCTGGTGGCCCAGCACGCGCTGCTGGACGGGCGTTCCCTGGCGACGTTGATGCGCTCGTTGATGGACGGCCCCGTGACGGCACGGGAGTCGGCCCGGCCGGTGCCGCTCGCGCGGACCGGGCTGCGGGCGGCGGGCCGCGAGCTCAGGACGATGGCGGCCGCGGGGCAGTCCCTGCCGATGCGGCCGCCGGGGCAGGCGTGCTCCTCGGTCGCGGTGACGGAACTGCCCGCGCACACGGTCCGATCCGCACGCCGGCAACCGGCCGACGGCCGCGGTGCGACGCTGAACGAGCTGCTGGTGGGTGCGGTGGCCGGGGCACTGCGCGCGCAGTACGGTCCGGTGCGGCGGTGGCGGCAGCGGGACGAGCCCGTCTACACGGCCGTACCGTGTGACCTGCGCAGTCGCGCGAACACGGGGGAACTCGGGAACACCCTCACGGTGATCCGGGTTCCGCTGCCCGTCGACGTGGAGGGTCCCGTGGCACGGCTGCGGGCCTGTCAGGCCGCGATGGCCACCGTCCCCGACCGTGCCGCCGTCCACGCGAACGTGCTGTTCCCCGCCGCAGAAGCGGTTCGCCGGACGGGCTCCTGGGTCACCAGGTTTCTGGCCGGCCGCAGCCGGCACTCCTGCTTCGCGGCGACCGCGACCACGGCCATGAAGTGGCCCGGCGGATCGAGCACCTTCCAGGGCCGCCGGCTGGTGCGCACGGTAGGGCTGCCGCCTCTGCAGTACCCGGGCACCGTCAGCCTCACCCTGGCCCAGGCGGGGGACGCGTTCACGCTCACCGTGGTGTGCAACCTGCGCCCGAACGACGCGGGACGGCTCGCGGAGGCGGTCGTCACGGAGTTCGAGGCATGGGCCCGGATGGCGACGCCGTCAGTGCCCTGACGGCACCAGGAGATGGAGGCAGTTGCATGGAAGCGGAACACGGCGGCGTAGCGGAACACGACGACGTATGGGAAGCGCTGCGCCCGCTGTGCGCGCGGGTGATGTCGGTGCCGCCGGAGGCGGTGGTCCCGCAGGCCCGGCTGGTCGCCGACCTGGGAGCCGACAGCCTGGACATCACCGAACTGGAGGCGGCGTCGGAGGAGCTGTTCGGGGTGTCCCTGCGGGGGACCGACAAGGCCGCGGTGTCCACCGTGGGTGATGTCGCCGACCTCATCGTGCGGATGCGTACCCCTGCCGCCCGCACCCCCCTCGCCCGATGACCGGCCGACCGGCCGTCGCCGTGACCGGCCTGGGAGTTCGCTGCGCGGCCGGAGCGAGCCCGGCGGCGCTCTGGGAGAGTCTCGTGCAGTGCCGCTCGGCGACGCGGCTGCACGCGTTCGACGACAAGGGCGTGGTCCGCTACCCCGCGTGTCCGATGACCGACTTCGACCCCACCGGTTATCTCGCGCCCAAGGAGGTACGACGGGCCGACCGGTCGGTGCAGCTGGCCGTGTGCGCGGCCGTGGACGCCGTGGAGGACGCCGGCGGACTGCACGTCGGTCCCGGGCGGCGGGCGGTGGTCACCGGTACCGGGTACGGCGGGGTGATCAGCCAGGAGAACGGCATCGGGCATCCCGATGTGCTCTACGCGCCCCGGCTGATGAACAACGCGGGTGCCTACTGGGTCAGTGCCCGCCTCGGCATCACCGGACCCAGTCTGACGATCTCCACCGCCTGTGCCTCGGGCACGCATGCGGTGGGTGAGGCGATGCAGATGATCCGGGCGGGATGCGCGGACGTGGTGGTGGCGGGGGGCCATGACAGCCCGCTGACGCCCACGACCGCGCTGGCCTTCGGGCGGGCCGGTGCGATGGTCACCGACTGCGAGGAACCCGCTTCGGCGTCACGGCCGTTCGACATCGGGCGGCGTGGGTTCGTCCTCGCCGAAGGGGCCGCGTTCCTGGTGCTGGAGCGGCTGGACCTCGCCCGCGCGAGGGGCGCCCGGATCTACGCCACGCTGACCGGCTACGGACGTACCTCCGACGCCCACCACCTCACGGCACCGCATCCCGACGGTGCGGGAGCCCGGGCGTGCATGGAGCAGGCGCTCGCCGACGCCGGTACGACGGCCGACGCCGTCACCCACGTCAACGCGCACGGCACCGGCACCGAGCTGAACGACCTCGCGGAAGCGCAGGCCATCGCGGCCGTGTTCGGCCCGCGTGCGGTGCCGGTCACCGCGCCCAAGGCCGTGACCGGGCACGGGCTGGGGCTGGCGGGAGCGCTGGAGGCCGTGATCACGGCCTGCTCGGTGCGGGAAGGGCTCGCGCCTCCGACCGCCCATCTGACGCGGCTGGATCCCCGGTGCGAACTGGACGTGGTCACCGGTGAACCGCGCAAGATCCTGGACGGGCCGGTGCTCAGCAACAGCTTCGCCTTCGGCGGTCACAACGCCTGCGTCGTGTTCGACTCACCCCGCGGTTGATCACGAGAGCACGAGAGGTTGTGGAGCATGCGGCTGACCGCCGTCGAGGAAGGGCACCTGCGCAACGGGATGCCGGGGACGATCGGTATCGCCGCGGTGTTTCCCGGTGCGCCGTTCGACCTGGCGCAGGTGCGGTCCCGGGTCCGCGACCGGTGGGGCGGGCTGGACCGGATGAGCCTGGTGCTCCGGCGCCCCGGCGGACCGGCCGCGCTGTCGGGCCATCGGTGGCGGACGGCCCGGCCGTTCGATCCCGTCGCGCACGTCGCCGCCACCGACCAGGACCTGCGGTCCCTGCTCACCGACGGCGTCAGTGACCTGCTGCCGGCCGAACGGCCCCTGTGGCGGCTGCTGGTCACGCGGCAGGGCATCGTGCTGCTCGCCCATCACGCGCTGCTGGACGGCAGATCCCTGGAGACGCTGTTCCGGCTGCTGATGGACGACGCCGTGACCCCGCGGCCCGGCGTCCCGGCCGGGGCGGACCCCGCCGCGGTCGTGCGACAGCGGTCCCGCGTCGGTGCCGGCACCGTGTACCGGGAGTTGCGGCGCATCGGGTTCCCCGGCCAGCCCCTGCCCGCGACGCCCGAACTGCGGCCCTCGGTGGCCGTGGTCGAGCTGGACCCGCAGGTGATGCGGGCCGCCCGACGTCAACCGGCCGGGGGGCGCGGAGCGACCCTCAACGAGCTGCTGCTGAGCGCGTACGCGGGCGCCCTGCACGCCTGCTACGGGCCCCTGCGGACCTGGCCGAAGGCACCGACGCCCCTCTACGCCACGGTGCCGGTCGACCTGCGGAACCGCCAGAACGCGGGCCAACTCGGCAACGGCGTCACCGCGCTGCGCATGCCGCTGCCCGTCGACGTCGAGTCCCCGGTGGCCCGGCTGCAGGCGTGCCAGGACGAGGTCGCCGGGTTCGACCGCCGCTGCGACGCCCACCGCGCGTTCCTTCCCGCGCTGAAGGGCGCCGCACGGACCGTGCCGTGGCTCGCCGGGGTGATGGCCGAGCGGCTGGCCCGCCCCGAGCTCACGACGAGTCTGTGCACCGCGTTCAAGTGGCGTGACAACCCCAGCCGCCTGCACGGCCGCCCGCTGGCCCGCATCGTTCCCCTGCCGCAGCTGTCCCCACCCGGCACGGCGAACCTCTGCCTCGTGCACACCGCCGACGCCTACACACTCACCGTCGTCAGCCACCTGCGTGCCGGTGACGCCGAGATGATCGGTGACGCGGTCGCCCAGGAACTGAAGGCGGTGGCGGCGGCTGCCGCGTGGGTGGGTTGAGGGCGGCGTCCGGTCAGGCGCGGTCGGCGGGCGACGACCTCGCCCGCGTGGGGCGAGGTCAGCCGCGCGGCGGGCGGAGCCTTCTGGCGATTTCCAGTTGCTCCTCGTCCAGTGGGCGGCCGTCCTCGATGTCCCAGAGGCAGTTCTGCAGGAGTCGGCCGTAGGTCCATGCACGCGCGCGTGCGCGGTCCAGGGCGAGGACGTCGGTCATGGCGTCGAAGCGCCAGCGGATGTCGTCGGCGTCGAAGCGGTTGGCGAGGGCGGGCCACAGTTCGAAGCCCGGGTCGCCGGCGAGGGGCTTGGGGTCGATGGCGAGCCAGGGGGCGCGTGCGGAGGCGAGGACGTTCTCGTCGTGGAGGTCCCAGTGCAGCAGGCGGTCGCCCGGTTCGGCGACGACTTCGCGTACGGCGGCCGCGCAGTCGGCGACGATACGGCGGGCCTCCGGGTCCGGGACGTGCTTCAGGGCACCGGGCGTCTGCTCCAGCATGTCCTGCGCGATGTCGCCGAGGCGGCGCAGGCCGGCGGGTGCCGTCAGGGACGTGAGGTGGGCCAGCAGGCGGGCGATGACCAGGACCGACTCGTGGATGTCCGGCTGGTGCGCGAGCATGCGGGACGAGTCGAGGCGTTCGAGGAGCATGGTGCCGGTGGGCTCGTCGTGGTCGAGGAGGCGTACCGCCCCGTCGCCGTCCCACAGGCGCAGGGCGACCGGCTCGCCCTCGCTCTCCTCGTCGAGGAGTTGCAGCTTCAGCACGGCCGGGGTGCCGTCCCGGCGGGTCACGGGCAGGACCAGGGCGCTGACCCCGTGCATCGGCCTTCCGTCGACCGTCAGCTCCCAGCGGTCGAGGAACCCGGCCGTCAGGTCCGGGAGCCCGGCGATGAAGGCGCGGCCCGCCTCCCCGTTGTACTCGTGCTGTGATGCGGCGAGCTCCTGCGGAATGTCGATCACTTTGCGGACCCTACTGGGCTGCCGGAATCGGCCCACGCGAATTAACGTCCTCCCATGAGCAGCTCGGTCAACGGTGCCGTGAACGGCGCCATCTCCTTCTGGTACGCGCACGACGGCCTCCCCTCGGTGCGTGAGCCGCTCGCGGGGGACACCTCCGCGGACGTGGTGATCGTCGGCGGCGGGTACACGGGACTGTGGACGGCGTACTACCTCAAGAAGGCCGTCCCCTTCCTGCGGATCACCGTCCTGGAACAGAAGTTCTGCGGCTACGGCGCCTCCGGACGCAACGGCGGCTGGCTGTACAACGGCATCGCGGGCCGCGACCGGTACGCGAAGCTGCACGGCCACGAGGCCGCCGTACGGCTGCAGCGCGCCATGAACGACACCGTCGACGAGGTCGTACGGGCCGCCGCGGAAGAGGGCATCGACGCCGACATCCACAAGGGTGGGGTGCTTGAAGTCGCCCGTACGCCCGCCCAGTTGGCGCGGTTGAAGGCGTTCCACGCGCACGAGCTGTCGTACGGCGAGAAGGACCGCGAGCTGTACGGCGCCCGCGAGACCGCCGAGCGGATCCGGGTGGCCGACGCGGTCGGGTCGACGTGGACGCCGCACGGCGCGCGCCTGCACCCCGTCAAGCTGGTCAAGGGGCTCGCGGCGGCCGTCGAGGCGCTGGGCGTGACGATCCACGAGCTGACGCCGGTCACGGAGATCCGGCCCAAGCACGCGGTCACCCCGTACGGCACCGTCCGCGCGCCCTACGTCCTGCGCTGCACCGAGGGCTTCACCGCGGGCCTCAAGGGCCAGCGGCGGACCTGGCTGCCGATGAACTCGTCGATGATCGCCACCGAGCCGCTGTCGCCGGAGCAGTGGGAGTCGGTGGGCTGGGCGGGCCTGGAGACGCTCGGCGACATGGCGCACACCTACATGTACGCGCAGCGCACCGCCGACGGGCGGATCGCGCTGGGCGGGCGCGGGGTGCCGTACCGCTTCGGTTCGCGCACCGACAACGACGGTCGGACGCAGCCCGAGACCATCGAGGCCCTGCGGGAGATACTCGTCGGGTTCTTCCCGGCACTGGCCGGGGTGCGCGTCGACCACGCCTGGTCGGGCGTACTGGGCGTACCGCGCGACTGGTGCGCCACCGTCACCCTGGACCGGTCGACGGGGATCGGCTGGGCGGGCGGCTACGTCGGTTCGGGCGTGGCCACCGCCAACCTCGCCGCGCGCACGCTCCGCGATCTCGTCCAACTGGACTCGGGACAGGGCCTGCAGACCGAACTGATCGATCTGCCCTGGGTCGGGCACAAGGTCCGCAAGTGGGAGCCGGAGCCGTTCCGGTGGCTCGGTGTGCAGGGCCTGTACGCCACCTACCGGGCCGCCGACCGGCGGGAGCGGCTCAGCGGTGCGGGGGAGTCGTCCCGGTTGGCCCGGGTGGCTGACCGGGTGGCCGGGCGGCACTGACCTGCCCGCCGCCGGGGCGGTGGGTGGGGGAGGGGCTCCGCGGTCCGGTGGGGCCCTCCCCCCGTTTCTGGAGGCCGGTCGGGGGTGGCGGTCAGGCCACCGACTCCGGGATCGGCGTCTCCTGTGCGGCGCCCTGCTTCGGGGGTTTCGCCGTCACCATCAGGGCCGCGATCACACCGGCCAGGAGCATGATGGCGGCGGCCCACCAGATGGCGACGGTGTAGCCGTGCACGATGCCCTCCTCGGTGACCGGGGCTCGCTGGGCCGGGTCGGTCAGGTGGGCGGTGATGTAGGCGGCGCTGCTGGTGGTGGCGATGGTGTTGAGCAGGGCCGTACCGATCGAACCGCCCACCTGTTGCGAGGTGTTGACGGTCGCGGAGGTCACGCCGGAGTCCTGCGGGGCCACGCCGGCCGTCGCCGTGGCGAAGACCGGCATGAAGATCAGGCCCATGCCGAGGCCCATCAGGATCAGGGCGGGCAGGATGTCGCTCGCGTAGGAGGAGTGCACCGTCAGCCGGGTCAGGAGCACCATGCCGATCGCGGCCAGCAGGGCGCCCGGGGCCATGAGGAGGCGTGGCGCGACATGGTCCAGGAGCCGGGCGGCGATCTGGGTGGAGCCGGTGATGATCGCGGCCGTGAGGGGGAGGAAGGCGAGGCCGGTCATCACGGGCGAGTAGTCGAGGATGACCTGGAGGTAGTAGGTCATGAAGAGGAAGAGACCGAACATCCCGATGACGGCCAGCGCCATGGTGAGGAAGCAGCCGGCGCGGTTGCGGTCCTTGATGATGTGCAGCGGGAGCAGGGGCACCGGGGCCCTGGTCTGCCACCGGACGAAGCCGGCGAGGAGGGCGACGCCGACCACGAAGAGGGTCAGGACCATCGGGTCGGTCCAGCCGCGCGGCTCCGCCTCGGCGAACCCGTAGACGATGGCGACCAGGCCGCCGCAGCCGAGCAGCACGCCGGGCACGTCGAGGCGGGCGCCCGCGTGGCCGGGGCTGTCGTGGAGCAGGGCCAGCGCGCCGAAGACGGCGATCACCGCGATGGGCACGTTGACGTACAGGCACCAGCGCCAGTCCAGGTACTCGGTGAGCAGACCGCCGACGATGAACCCGATCGCGCTTCCGCTGCCGGCCAGCGCGCCGTAGATGCCGAAGGCCTTGCCGCGCTCCTTGGGGTCGGTGAAGGTCGTCGTCAGCAACGACAGCGCCGACGGGGCCAGTACGGCGGCGAAGACACCCTGGAGGGCGCGGGCGCCGAAGAGCATGCCGGCCGTGGTGGCGGCACCGCCCAGCGCGGAGGCCGCGGCGAAGCCGACGAGGCCGATGACGAAGGTGCGTTTGCGGCCCACCAGGTCGGCGATCCGGCCGCCGAGCAGGAGCAGTCCGCCGAAGGCCAGGGTGTATGCGGTGATCACCCACTGCCGGTTGCCGTCGGATATCCCGAGGTCTTCCTGCGCGGACGGGAGGGCGATGTTCACGATGGTCGCGTCCAGGACGACCATGAGCTGCGCGAGCGCGATGATCACCAGACCCCACCAGCGGCGGGGGTCGACGTCCTGGGCGTGTTCACCCGTTCGGGTGACGGTCACCCGGTCGGAAGACCATGATTCCGGGCGTATCGCATCTGGGGAGTGCCTGTTGCCGGTCACGGCTCCAGCACCACCTTTCCGGTGGTCGCACGGGTTTCGAGCGCGCGGTGCGCGGCTGCCGCGTCGGCGAGCGGGAAGCGCTGCACGGCCGGGGTGAGGCGGCCGGCTGCGGCCTCGGCGAGAGCGCGCAGTTCGAGGGTCTGCACGGGGTTGGGGCCGCCGGCCCGGCGCATCATGGCGGGGCCGAGGACGTTCTCGGAGACGCCGTCGACCAGGTAGGGCTCACCGTCGTGCAGCCCTTGGCCGGACCAGCCGAAGACGAGGTGCCTGCCGCCCGGCGCGAGCAGGGCGACGCACTCGCGGGCCACGTCGCCGCCGACGCCGTCGAAGACGACCGTGGCACCCCGGCCGCCCAGGAAGGCGCGGACCTTCCCGGGCCACGCCGGGTCCGTGTAGTCGACGGCGAGATCGGCGCCGTTGTCCCGTACCCGGCCCGCCTTCTCCGGTCCCCCGGCCAGCCCCACGACGACGGCGCCGGCGTTCTTCGCGTACTGCACGAGCAGTGTGCCGATGCCGCCCGCCGCCGCCGGGACCAGGGCCACGGCCGCCGGGCCGAGCTCGGCGAACTGCAGGATCCCCATCGCCGTACGCCCCGTGCCGATCATGGCGACGGCCTCGGCGAAGTCGAGGTTCTCCGGGATCTCGTGGACGCGGTCGACGTCCGTGACGGCGAGTTCGGCATAGCCGCCCGGGGCGAACCCGAGGTGGGCGACGACGCGCTTGCCGAGCCAGAGCCGCGCGACGCCCTCACCGAGGGACTCGACGACTCCGGCGACCTCACGGCCGGGGATCGTGGGCAGCGCCGGCGGCTCGGGCGCCGGGCCCTGGATGCCCTGGCGCAGGGCCGTGTCGAGCAGGTGGACACCGGCCGCCGCCACGGCGATCCGGACCTGGCCGGGTCCTGGTACGGGGTCGTCGAGCTCCTCGTGGGTGAGGTTCTCGGCCGGGCCGAAGGAGTGCAGACGGATGGCGTGCATCGGGATCCCCCCATGAGACGGGCCACGTGGACGGGCCATGTGCTCGGAAGCTGTCGGGAGCAGCCTCCAACCTCAAGCTTGCTTGAGGTCAAGGGCGTTCCGGCCGAGGGCCAGGGAGACGGCCGTGAGCGCGCTGTTGAAGGAGACCTCGGACAGCACGCCGGGGGCGGCGACCTGGTCCCCCGCCAGGTAGAGCCCGTCGCCCCGGTCGACGGCCGGGCGGTCGCGCCAGCTGGTGCCGGGCAGATCGACGGCCCCGGTACGGCCGCTCGCCACGGACTCGCGCCGCCAGGTGACGCGCTCGCGCCAGCCGGGGAAGCCGAGGTCGAGGAGCTGCTCGGCGCGCGCGATGCCGGCCCCCTTGCCCTCGTGCGGGGCGATCGGGATCTGTCCCTGGATCAGCTGCTCACCGGCCGGCGCCAGCGACCGGTCCTGCGCGGTGAACCGCTCCAGCCACCCGGTCTCGTCGAGATCGGAGACGGCGAAGGCATCCCCGCGCCGGGTACGCACGGCGAGGTCGATCAGTGCCGTACGCCCGCTGGTCCACGTCAGCGAGTCGTCCCTGAGGAGGCGGCGGGCGGCGGCGAGTGAGGTCGCGACGACGACGGGCGCGTCGGTTGTCAGGTCGTCGAGGCTGTCGATGCGGGAGAGGGTCTCCATCCGCACCCCGAGGTTCCACGCCCGGGCCGCCATCCGGTCGATCATGCTCGCCCAGCCGCCGCGCGGGTAGTGCGCCTCCGGCGGCAACTTGGTGGCCCGGCGCAGCCGCTCCTGCACGAACGCCGCTGACAGGGCGCCGGGGTCATGATGGAACAGCGCGACGGCGGAGTAGTGCGCGGCGGCACGGGCGCCCTCCTCACCGGCGATCCCGGTGGCCCACGTCATGAAGTCGACGTCCACGGGCGCCTGCGGCAGTCCCCGGCGCAGCAGCTTGAGCATGGCGAACGGCGGGGTACGGCGCAGGACGCCCCGGTGCCGCAGCCGCAGCCGGGCGGCCTCCAGGGGCGGGATCGGCGCGAGCGGCCCGATGAGGTCCCGCTGCTTGAGCCAGGCCCAGTGCGGGCCTCCGTTGTAGAGGGCGTGTGGTCCTTCGTTCGTCCGGTACGGCCCCTCGGCGGTCCGCGCCCGCCCGCCGAGGGTGTGGTGGGCTTCGTACACGGTGACCTTGGCGCCCGCCTCTGCGGCGGTGATGGCCGCGGTGAGTCCGGCGAAGCCGCCGCCGATGACGGTGATGCGGTGCATGGCTGGGGGTCTCCCTCGTGCTCGGGTCGCCTTGCTTCCCTGTTCTGTGAGTACGACGGTCCCGGGGGCCCGGAATGTGACATGGGGTGGTGGGCGTGCGGGGTCGCGGCGGTGTCGGCCGGCCGCGTTGCCGAGTCAGCGCGAGCTTCGCGGGAGTCGGCGCAGGTCGAAGGGATTGTCAGTGGTGGGGTGCAGCATGGGGGCATGGCGAGGAGAGCGATGGGTGCGGGCGGCGGTTCCGGTGGGGCGGGCGGTCCGGGCAGGGGTGGCGTGAAGCGTGCGCGGCGGCCGGAGGTGCGGCTGCCGCGGCTGGAGCCGTTCCGGGAGGGGGAGTTGGAGCCGGACGGGGACTACGACGGCCTGGAGTTCCGGGAGGAGGACCTCACCGGACAGGACGGCGGGGGCGCCCGCTTCATGGACTGCGCGCTGCGGGACTGCGCCCTGGACGAGACGAGACTTCACCACGCCCGCATCCTCGACTCGCTGCTCACGGGCCCGCGGGGAGTGGGGACCGACCTCGCCGAGTCGACCCTGCGCGACGTGGAGCTGGTGGACGCACGCCTGGGTGGGGTGCAGCTGCACGGGGCCGTCCTGGAACGGGTCGTGATCCGAGGCGGCAAGATCGACTACCTGAACATGCGCAAGGCCGAGCTCAGAGACGTCGTCTTCGAGGGCTGCGTCCTGGTCGAGCCGGACTTCGGGGGCGCAAAGCTGGAGCGGGTGGAGTTCGTGGACTGCGCGCTGAAGGGGGCGGACCTCACCGGGGTGACCCTGACGGACGTGGACCTGCGCAGGGTGGGCGAGCTGGACATCACGCGGGGGGTGGACCGGCTGGCCGGGGCGGTGATCAGTCCTTCGCAGCTGCTGGATCTGGCGCCGGTGCTGGCGGCGGCGGTGGGGGTGCGGGTGGAGGCCGAGGAGTAGGCCCCGGGGCGATCAGGGGGCTGGTGGCCGGCCGGTGTGCGGTGCCTGGACGGATGGGGTATGGTTGATCTTGAGCTGCTCGCCGGAACTCCCGGTGGTCGGTGTTGCGTTGGTGGTCCAAGGAAAGACGTCCCGCTTCCTGCGGGGAGATGCAGGTGCAAGGCCTGCCCGGCGCTCGGATCAGGAGCCCCATCCCGCGTTGTGCGGGATGGGGCTCCTTCGTTGTCCGTTGGGCCCCACCGGCGTCCGCGGCCCGTTCGCCGCTCCGGTGAAGCGGGAGCTACGCCGGCCTGGGGAAGCGGGCCTGCAGGGTCCAGATCGCCGGGTTCTCGGCCAGGTCCTCGTGCAGGTCGATCAGGTCGGCGATCAGGTCGTGCAGGAAGTCGCGGGCCTCACGGCGCAGTTCGGCGTGCGAGAAGGTCAGCGGGGGCTCCTCCGCCCGCATCCAGTCGGCCTCGATGTCGACCCAGCCGAAGCGGCGCTCGAAGAGCATGCGGTCGGTGGACTCGGTGAAGTCCAGTTCCGCGTGCTGGGGGCGGGAGGCGCGGGAGCCGGCCGGGTCCTGGTCCAGCAGCTCCGCGATGTCGCACAGGGCCCAGGCGAAGTCGAGCACCGGCACCCATCCCCAGGCTGTGGACAACTCCCGGTCCGCCTTGGTGTCGGCGAGGTAGACGTCGCCGCAGAACAGGTCGTGGCGCAGGGCACGGACGTCCGCGCGACGGTAGTCCGTCTGCGGGGGGTCCGGGAAGCGGTTGGAGAGGGCGTAGCCGATGTCGAGCACGGGGGTGATGGTGTCACGGGTCGGTGCCGGGTACGGATGCGAGGTGCGGCGGCCCGCGCTCATAGGATCGCTGGTGTGTCCCGTTCCGTTCCTGTTGTCCCGGCCATCGGCTGTGGGCTGCTCGCCCTCGTCCTCACCGCGTGCGGCGGCGTCCACGGCACCCCCGGTGGTTCCGGTGTGCGCGACCCGTACTTCCCCAAGGCCGGCAACGGTGGCTACGACGTCAGGCACTACGACCTCGACCTCGCCTACGACCCCGACGACCGCCACCTCACCGGCACCGCCGAGATCACCGCACGTGCGGGCAAGGACCTCTCCGCCTTCGACCTCGATCTGAAGGGCATGGACGTCGAGCGGGTCACGGTGGAGGGCGAGCGTGCCCGGTGGAGCCGTAACGGCCAGGAGGTCGTCGTCCGGCCGCGCGACGAGCTGGACAAGGGCGAGACCTTCCGGCTCACCGTCCGCTACTCCGGCACCCCGCAGACCATCACCGACCCGGACGGCTCGGAGGAGGGGTGGCTCCCCACCGCCGACGGTGCGCTCGCGCTCGGGGAGCCGACGGGGTCCATGGCGTGGTTCCCCGGCAATCACCACCCGTCCGACAAGGCGTCGTACGACATCGCGGTGACCGTCCCGGAGGGGCTCCAGGTGGTCTCCAACGGTGAGTTGGCCGAGCGGACCACCGACGGGGGCCGTACGACGTTCCGCTGGCGCACCGCCGAGCCGATGGCGAGTTACGTGACCACGCTCGCCATCGGGGACTACGACATCCGCCGCTCCAGCGTGCCGGGCGCGGCCGGCAGCGCGCTGCCCGTCTACACGGCCGTGGCCCCCTCCCAGGCCCGCTCCAGCCGCGAAGTCCTGGCACGGCTCCCCGAGATCGTGGAGTGGGCCGAGTACAACTTCGGGCCCTTCCCCTTCTCCTCCACGGGCGCGATCGTCGCCCGCGAGAACGCCTCCGCCTACGCCCTGGAGACCCAGAACCGGCCCGTCTTCCCCGGCGCCCCCGGCACCGAGCTGCTCGTCCACGAGCTGGCCCACCAGTGGTTCGGCAACTCCGTGACGCCGGAGAGCTGGCGGGACATGTGGCTGAACGAGGGCTTCGCGACGTACGCCGAGTGGCTGTGGCAGGAGGACAACGGCGGCGACAGCGCGCAGGAGTCCTTCGACGCCCTGTACGACCACGGCGAGGACGAGTACGAGGACCTCTGGTCCTTCCCGCCCGCCAAGCCCACCAGCGCCGCGCACATCTCCGGCGACCCGGTCTACCAGCGCGGCGCGATGGTCCTCCACAAGATCCGCCAGGCCGTCGGTGACGACACCTTCTACGACATCGTCCAGGGCTGGACGGCCGACCACCGGCACGGGAACGCGGACACCGGGGACTTCACGGCGTACGTGGAGAAGATGGCCCCGGACGAGGACTTCACGTCCGTCTGGGAGGACTGGCTGTACGGCGAAGGAAAGCCCGAACAACCGTGACGCCGGCCCGTCGGCCCGCACAGGCAGCTGCTCAGGATCCGCGCTCGAGATCCCGCCGCATCGCCGCTCGGACCGCCCATATCGCCTCAGCGTGCTTGAGCCGCCGCTCCTGCAACTGTGGGGAGTCGAGCGGTGGATCACCGGCTGCGAACCCGTCCTGGAGGTCCCGCAGGGTCGCGTAGACGTCCTCGAGCAGGTCGGACATCTCTTGCGGCGCGCAGATCAGGGCGGTCTCACGGGCCTCGTCGCAGCCGGAGGACCTGAACGCCTCGCGTACGGCCGTCTCCCGTGCCGCCTCCGTCTGGTCGCGGTTGGTGACCGCGGCCGCGTGCATGGCCTCGTAGGCCAGGCGGTACTTCGTCAGGACCGTCACATAGATCTGTCGGCGTTCCTGCCGGGTCCGGTCGGCCAGGTCTCGGCGCCAGCGGGCGCGGTCCGCGAGCAGCGTCGAGCCGACGCCGACCAACGCGCCGAGGGCGGTGCCTGCCAGGGGCGTCCAGTCCACGCCGGTTCAGGCCCCCCTGCCCGCTTCCCACTCGTCCAGAAGGCGCGCCAGGTCCGGGGGCCACAGGGGTTCCGGGGCCTTGGCGAGGTCTGCTCGGGGCCACCACTGCCAGGTGAGGATGCCGTCGGCCGCGTGGGCAGCGGGGAGGTCGGGACCGGTCGGGTTTCGGTGTGGGCCCCGGGTGACGTAGATGTGCTCGTGCTGGCGGACGGGGGTGCCGGAGTGGGTGAAGTCGTGCTCCCAGGTGCAGAGCAAGGGGCCGGGTTCGAGGTCGGTCCAGCCGGTCTCCTCGCGCAGCTCGCGCAGGGCGCCCTCCTGGGGCGTCTCGTCCGCCTCCAGGCCGCCGCCGGGGAGGGCCCAGTGGACGCCGACCTCGGCGTTGTCGTATCGGAACATGAAGACCGAGCCCTCCGGGTCGAGTACGGCGACTCGGGCGGCTTGGCGTGGGGTGCGCGGGGCGCTGTCGGGATCGGTGAGCGGCTTGCGCAGGACCGTGCAGGCGCGGCCGAGCTGGAGGTCCTCGCCGTAGCCGACGACCTCGTAGTCGAGGGCGGTCCAGAAGGCGATGGCGTCGGGGTTGTTGTCGAGGACGGCAAGGCGTACGGCCGTACGGCCCGCGGTGCGCAGGCGGTCCTCCACCAGGGCGGCCAAGCGGCGTCCGTGCCCCTGGCGTTGGGCGCTCGCGTCCACCATCAGCAGGCCGATCCACGGGTCGGGGTCGGACGGGTCCGGGTGCCGGGCGAGCGTGATCACGATCCCGACCAGCTGCCCGGCGCTGCGGGCCAGCAGGACCTCCACGTCAGGGTTGGCCAACTCGTCGGCCAGCGCGGCCGCCACCTGCTCGGGCCGTACGTCGTCCGGGTCCGGGAACTCGCCGCTGAGCGCGTGGAACTCATGGTTGGAGGCGTAGAGCGCGGTGAGCTCGGTGAGGAGCGGGGCCGGGATGTCGTGGTCGGGGCTGAGGGGGAGCGGGTCGAGGATCACGTGGGGCAACCTATCGAAGACATGAACGATCGAAGACGGGGATGATCGATCCCCTGGACGACCGATCCCCTGGACGACCGAAGTCCCTGAACGCCGGAAACCCCCGGCCGAAGCCAGGGGTTCCTGCACAGCGAGGCGTCCGTCAGACGTTCACGCCGAAGTCCTGCGCGATGCCCACCAGGCCCGAGGCGTAGCCCTGGCCGACGGCGCGGAACTTCCACTCGGCACCGTTGCGGTAGAGCTCGCCGAAGACCATGGCGGTCTCGGTGGCCGCGTCCTCGGACAGGTCGTAGCGGGCGATCTCGGCCCCGCCGGCCTGGTTGACGATGCGGATGTAGGCGTTGCGGACCTGGCCGAAGTTCTGCGAGCGGTTCTCCGCGTCGTAGATCGAGACCGGGAAGACGATCTTGTCGACGTCGGCCGGGAGACCGGCCAGGTTGACGTTGATCGCCTCGTCGTCGCCCGCGCCCTCGCCGGTGCGGTTGTCACCGGTGTGGACGATCGTCTGGTCCGGGGTCTGCTTGTTGTTGAAGAAGACGAAGTGTCCGTCCGAGTAGACCTTGCCCGTGGGGTTGACCGCGATCGCCGAGGCGTCGAGGTCGAAGTCCGTGCCGGTGGTGGTGCGGACGTCCCAGCCGAGGCCCACGGTGACGGCGGTCAGGCCCGGTGCCTCCTTGGTGAGCGAGACGTTGCCACCCTTGGACAGGCTTACAGCCATTGTTGGGAGTCCCTTCCCTCGTTGCGGTACGGCTAGAAGCTACAGCTACCCCTATGAACGCAGGGAGGGGTACCTCAAGTTCCAGGTGTCTTTACTTTCTTTGCCAAAGAGCACCCGTAGGGGATATTCGCGTGACGTGGACCGGACAGAAGCGGGAACATGGACGGCATGTCTGGTCCGTACGTCATCCGTGGCTCCGTCTCCCTGCCCGAGGCCGAGCTCATGTGGCGTTTCTCGCGGTCGAGCGGCCCTGGAGGCCAGCACGTCAACACCAGTGACTCCCAGGTCGAGCTGCGGTTCGACCTGGCGGGCACGCAGGCGCTGCCAGAGGTGTGGAAGCAGCGGGCGCTGGAGCGGCTGGCGTCCCGCCTCGTCGACGGTGTCCTCACCGTCCGTTCCTCCGAGCACCGCTCCCAGTGGCGCAACCGCGAGACCGCCGCAGTCCGCCTCGCCGCCCTCCTCGCCGAGGCGACGGCCCCGCCACCCAAGCCGCGCACGCCGACCCGCATCCCCCGCGGCATCAACGAACGCCGGCTGAGGGAGAAGAAGCAGCGCTCGGAGACCAAGCGAGGACGGGCGGGGCAGGGCTGGACGTAGTCCGGGTCGGCGCCGCCTGCCGTCTCCGCCGTGCGGGGGATACGGTCGCGACCTTCGGACGATCCCCGGGCACCGGATCGGTGGCGACGATCGAGGCGCATGCCGTCACACGTCCGGATCGGATCCTCATCGTGCTGAAGTGGACCCTGCGCGCTGTCGCCGTCCTCGCCATCGTCGCCGCAATCGCCACCCCGGTCGCCACGCCCGCGCCCGAAGCCGCCGCCGTGGCGCCCGCATCAAGCCCCGACGTTCCTGGGGCCGGGCTCACCTCCGCCGTCTAGGGGGAGGGCGAGGCCCCGCTGTCACATCCCCGTCCCCCCATCCGTCAACGCAGTGACGACGGACCGCGACGAGAGGCTGGGACAGATGAGCGGCGACTACACCGGCTTCCGGGACACCGGCTTTCGGGACACCGGCTTTCGGGACACCGGCTTTCGGGACACCGGCTTTCGGGACACGGGATTTCGGGACAGCGACTTTCTCGCCCTGCGCTTCGAAGCGCACCGCGGACACCTCCGTGCTGTTGCCCACCGGATGCTCGGCTCGGTCGTGGAGGCCGAGGACGCGGTGCAGGAGACGTGGTTTCGGGTGAGCCGGTCCGACACCACCCGGATCGACAATCTCGGGGGATGGCTGACGACCGTCGTGGGCCGGGTCTGCCTCGACATGCTTCGGTCGCGCAAGTCCCGTGCCGAGGAGCCGCTGGACGGCGCGACTGCGAGTTCCGGTCCCGGTGCGTCCGTGCCCGGCACCGCCGCCGACCCCGAGCAGCACGCCCTCCTCGCCGACTCGGTGGGCGTCGCCCTGCTCGTCGTACTGGACACCCTGACGCCTGCCGAGCGGCTGGCGTTCGTGCTGCACGACCTGTTCGGGGTGCCGTTCGAGGAGGTCGCGGACGTCGTGGACCGTACGCCCGCCGCGGCGCGGCAGCTCGCCAGCCGTGCCCGGCGCCGGGTGCGGGGCGCCGATGTGCACGAGGCCGGCCCGGCCGGGCGGCGCAGGCAGCGGGAGGTCGTCGGAGCCTTCCTCGCCGCCGCGCGGGAGGGTGACTTCGAGGGGCTGCTCGAGGTCCTGGACCCGGACGTCATCGCGCGCGCCGAGGCCGGGGTGGCCACGGGTGCGGCGGCGGTGGCGCGGGGTGCGGCGACGTACGGGTCGCTCGCCGGTGTCGCGCGGCTCATGCTGGTCGACGGTGCCATGGGGGCCGTCGTACTGGTCGGCGGGCGGGTGGAACGGGCGCTCAGGTTTGCGTTCGTACGGGACCGGATCGCCGTGATCGACATCGTGACGGACCCCGAGCGGGTGTCCCTGCTCGACGTCAGGCCGGTCTAGCCGGTGCGGGGCCGGTCCGGTCCAGTTCCAGCACGCCCACCGTCTCGCCCTCGCTCGTCTCGCCGTTGGGTCGGAAGCCGAGGCCCAGGTAGAAGCCCTCCGGGCCGTTCGGGCCGGGGTGCCAGGTGACGTAGAGCTGCCTGCCGCCCCGGCGGCGCAGCTCAGCGGCCACCGACTCGACCGCGAACCGGCCGTACCCCCGGCCCTGTTCGTCCGCGGCGATGTTCAGCCGCCACAGCCCGGAGCGCAGGAGGGTGCCGTCGCCGCGCCAGTCGATGTCGAAGAAGGCCATCAGGAACCCGACCGGGCGGTCGCCGTCGACGATCAGGCGGGGCCAGGCGACGCCCGCGGGGTGGACGTACGCCTCGGCCAGGGACTGCATCACCGGGGAGACCGCGAATTCCTGTTCAGGACGCACGCGTATGCCGGTGGCGGCCTCGAAGTTCGCGGGTGTGATTTCTTCGAGGCGTGGCGCTGAAGTGTTCGACGTCATCCCGGCACCGTAAGGCGGATGATCAGTTCCCCGCCATGGAATTGCGAACGGTTCCGTCAGCGGAGATCATCCCAACTGCCGGTAACGGCCCCGGAAATACGTAAGCGGCCCCCCGTTCGCACTCGGCAGAGAGGCCGACAGGACGCGGCCGATCACCAGGGTGTGGTCGCCGGCCGTCACGCGCTGCTCGGTGCGGCACTCCAGGGTGGCCAGGGCGCCGCCCACGAGCGGGGCGCCGGTCTCCTGGCCGCGGACGTACGGGATGTCGGCGAACAGCAGGCGGTCGCTGACGCGGCCCTTCATGGCGAAGCGGCCGGCGATGTGGCGCTGGCTCTCGGCGAGGACCGAGACAGCCCACAGGGGCTGCTCGTCGAGCAGGTCGTCCATGCGTGACCCCTCGCGCACGCTGACCAGGACCAACGGCGGGTCCAGGGACACCGACATGAACGCCGTGGCCGTCATGCCGACGTCCTCGCCGACGGGTGCGTGCGGGTCGTCCGGGTCCAGCGGCGGCTCCAGCGCGGTCACCAGGACCACACCGGCGGCCAGCCGCGACATGGCGGCACGGAACTCGTCGTTGCTCACTCCCTCAGCATGCCCGGCGGCACTGCGCGAGGCGGGGAGGACGGCGGTCACGGGCGGCGCGGGCGGGGAAGTGTTCGGCACGCCGAAAACGCTAATGTCGGCACCGCGCACCTGGCATCGGGCCTTCGCCCGAGAACGGACCGGGAGGTGGTCCTAGGACCATGGACGGGCGACTGACGTACCTGATCAAGACCGTTTCGTTGGCATCTCCACACACGCACAAAGTTTGCGTTCAGTAAACGCACAGGAAAAACGCAGAAACACCGCTCAATTGTTCACGTTTACCTGTGACTTGAGTCACAAGGGCCATTAATTGTTGACCCTGTGTACCGAGTGAGCAGCGCGCTGTGATTCAGTGGCGGGGACTAGCAAGGGAAGTTACGCCGAAGTAGAACCCTTGATTCGCTGCGAGGTCTCGGGGGGAGGGCGAGCATGGAGACCGAGTCGGAGCCGTATGTCCGTCTTGCGACCCTGCGGCAACTGCACCAGGTCATGGCTGACATGAACACGGCCCGCAGCCTGGCGGACACGCTGCAGACCGTTGCCGACGGTGTCGTCAACGGCCTCGGCTATGAGCTCGCGTGCGTCAACCTCGTACGCCCCGACGGCGATCTCGTCGTCGCCGCCTTCTCCGGCAACCCCGCCGCCGAGGCCCTCATCACCGGCCGCGTCGGCTCCCGGGACTCCTGGGAGCGCCGGTTGAGCATGGGCGAGCGCTGGGGCGACCTGGTCTTCATCCCGCACACCGAGGGCTGGATACTCGACGACGACGACGTCCCGCAGTGGTACACCGACGGTCCCGCGCCTCGCTTCGAGGACGAGTGGCACCCCTCGGACCGCCTCTTCGCCCCGATGTACACGCCCGGCGTGCAGGGCAGCGCGTGCGGCGAGTTGATCGGGGTCCTGTCCGTGGACCGGCCTCGCAACGGGCGGCTGCCGGGCGCATGGGGGCGCGAGGCGCTCCAGATGTACGCGTTCCAGGCAGCGATCGCCATCAGCAACGCACGTCTACGCGCGAATATGCAGCGGGCGCTGGTCCGCCTGGAGCGCGAGCAGCAGGCCCTGCGTGCCAGTGAGGAAAGCTTCAGGCAGGCCTTCGAGTACGCCCCGTCCGGCATGGCCATCGCCGAGATGGGCGGCGACCAGCATGGCCGGATCCTGCGTACCAACGACGCGCTGTGCCGCCTCCTCGGCCGCCCCGCCTCCGCGATGCGCCGCTACGCCTTCTCCGACCTCGTCCACCCCGAGGACATCGGCACGCTGCTGCGGACGTCCGCCGAGGGGGGCCGCGCGGAGCTCCGGCTCGGCCGCCGCGACGGCACCTATGTCTGGGTCTCGCTGCGCAACAGCGTGGTCGCCGACGCCGCCGACGGGCCCCGCTTCCTGCTCACCCACGTCGAGGACATCGAGGAGCGCAAGCGCCGCGAGCTCCAGCTCGCCCACCGCGCCTCGCACGACTCGCTCACCGGGCTGCCGAACTCCGCCGAGCTGCGCTCCCGCCTCGCCTCGCGGCTGTGTCAGCGCTCCACGCACCCGGGTGCCGCCCTGGAGTCGGTCGACGCGGCCTACGGCCACCCGGCCTACGACGCCAACGGCCACGGTTTCGACTTCCGGCCGGCTGTGGCGGCGTTCGACGCCTACGACCACCACGTGCACACCGTCGCGCCGGTCGAGGGTGAGCGGGACGACGGCGCCAAGGGGCTCGCGGTGCTCTTCTGCGACCTCGACGGCTTCAAGTCGATCAACGACCGGTTCGGGCACAACGCGGGTGACGCGGTTCTCATCGAGGTGGCCAGGCGCCTGTCCCGCCAGGTCCGCGACGGCGACACCGTGGCCCGGCTCGGCGGCGACGAGTTCGTGATCCTCGCCGACGGGCTCGGCAAGGCGGACGCCCAGGACCTCGCGGTACGCCTGCGCAACGAGATCATCCAGCCGATCCGCGCCGAGGGGCGGGCGGTCCGCGTGGGCGCCAGCTTCGGCATCGGGTGGGCACACTGCGGAATGACTGCGGACGAAGTGTTGAAGTCCGCTGACGAGCGGATGTACGTAGAGAAACGATCTCGTCCCAAACAACACAGGCGCGCCGGGTAACCACCAGGTCAGCGAGCTGATGCGATCCGAGTCACCCGTTTGGGCCATCAGGAGCGGGTAGGCTCGCCATTCTGACCACACGTATCGCATCCGCCCGCACCTGGTGAGGAGTACCAAGGGATGACGTCCGGCGACAACGGCGCCACTACGCCCGAGGACGACGACCCGTTCGGCTACCTCTACGCCGACGGGCAGGCCAACGGCGCCCAGCCGCCGTCCGGTGGCGGGGGCTACGGCTACCCGGGTTCGGTGAACCGTGTGCGCCCGGTCGGACAGCGTCAGTACGGCCAGCAGGCCCCCACGGCCGCGTACGGCCAGATACCGCAACAGCAGGGCACGTACGGCCAGCCGAACGCCCACTACGCGGCCCCGGAGACACACCCCGGCGGCGTGACCACGGCCAGCCAGCAGCCGTCCTACAGCGGCGGCCACGGCTCGGGCGGCCGCGGCGGCCCCAACACCAAGGGCCTGCTGATCGGCGCCATCGCGGTCGTCGCGGCGGTCGTCATCGGGATCAGCGTGGCGATGCTGGGCGGCGACGGCGAGAAGGACGAGGCGGGGGGTGACACGGGGTCGACCCCGACGCAGTCCCAGGAGAGCAGCGCGCCGAGCCCGTCGAACAGCAACAGCCAGGCGGCCGAGGACGACCTGCCGACGATCGACGCCAAGGCGCTGGCCCTCGCCGGCGGCGCCACCACCGCGTCCGACATCAAGGGCGCCAGGGCGGACGGCGGCGTCTACGTCACCGGGTTCAACGCGGTCGGCTCCTCGGTCAGCTGGAACGTGGACGGAATTCCCAAGAAGGGCAAGTACACCGTCTACGTCGGTTACAGCGTCCCGGGCAAGGACCAGAACGCCACGCTCACGGTCAACGGCACACCCGCCAACACCCCGGTCGACCTGAAGAACTGGGCGGGCGGCCCCGAGGGCGACTACGAGAAGGGCTGGACGAAGACCTACAACTACGTCCAGCTCAACAAGGGCACGAACACGATCAAGGTGTCCTGCGAGCAGGGCAACCAGTGCGACGCCCTGCTCGACCAGATGTGGCTGGTGAAGGGCTGGGTCAAGTCCAGTTCCTGATCACGCGGCGGTGACCTCCCCGGTCACCGCCACCCGCCCCAGCAACTCCTCATAGACCCCCCGATCGAACTCCCCCGCCACCGGTGCGACGACGCTCGCCGCGCTGAGCGCCGTCGCTCGGGTCAGGCGGTCCGGCCAGGGGAGGCGTTCCACCAGGCCCGACAGCAGGCCCGCGACCGCCGCGTCGCCCGCGCCGGTCGGGTTGCCGTGGAGGCGGGTCGGTGGGGTGGCTTGCCAGCGGCCCTCGGGGGTGACGGCCAGGAGGCCGGACTTGCCGAGGGAGGCGACCACCGTACGGGCGCCCCGGCGGCGCGCGTCCTGCGTGGCGCGCGACGGCTCGTGGGAGCCAGTGAGTTCGGCCAGTTCGTCGGCGTTGGGCTTGATGATGTCCGGGCGGCCGGCGACGCCCCGGCGCAGGGCCTCGCCGCTGGTGTCCAGCAGGACGGGAACGCCCGCGGCCCTCGCGGACCGGACCAGGCCGGCGTACGCCCCGACCGGTACGCCCGGTGGCAGGCTGCCGCACAGGGCCACCGCGGCGGCCGAGGCGAGGAGGTCCTCGTAGGCCTCCTGGAAGGCGGACCACTCGGCAGGAGTGATCGTCGGGCCGGGTTCGTTGAGCTGGGTCGTGTCGCCGGTGAGCTCGTCCACCACGGCGATCGTCCGGCGGCTCGCTCCCGTCACCGGGACCAGCGCGTCCACCACGGTCGGCGTGGCCGCGAGCAGGTCCTGGACCACGCGGCCCGTCGCACCGCCCGCGAAGCCCGTGACCGTCACCTCGTGGCCGAGGGCCGCCAGCACCCGGGCCACGTTCAGACCCTTGCCGCCGGGGCGTTCGGTCACCCCGGAGACGCGGTGGGAGGCGTGGGGGCGCAGGGACCGTACGCGATAGGTGATGTCGAGAGCGGTGTTCAGAGTGACAGTGAGGATCACCTGTACTCGACCTCCCCCGAAGAGTTCGGCATGCGTGTGCCGTCCGTCTGCCGGTTGTTCCTGCCGGCAGCTGCCGATCATGCCAAAAGGGCGGCGGCCGTCCCAGTCTGGCAGGACAACCACCGCCCTCAACAGCAGGACAGATCACCTCAGTTGGGGATCCACCACCCATTCGCCCCGGCGCATCACGCCCTTGAGGTCGAAGTCGGAGTCCAGCACCACCAGGTCGGCGTCCTTGCCGGGCTCCAGGGAGCCGATGCGGTCGTAGCGGCCGAGCAGCTTGGCGGGATTGGCCGACAGCGCCGCCACCGCGTCCTCGACCGGCAGCCGGTCGATCGTCACCGCCCGCTTGAAGGCCCGGTCCAGCGTGAGGGTCGAGCCCGCGATCGAGCCGCCCTCCACGAGGCGGGCCACGCCGTCGGCGACCTCCACCTCCAGCGGGCCGAGCATGTAGCGGCCGTCGCCGAAGCCGGCCGCGTCCATCGCGTCCGTGATGAACGCGACCCGGTCCGCGCCCGCGTGACGGAACGCCAGCTCCAGCGCCGCCGGGTGCAGATGTGTGCCGTCGTTGATCAGCTCGACGGTCACCCGCTCGTCCTCCAGCAGGGCGGCGATCGGGCCCGGCTCGCGGTGGCCGAGCGGCGGCATCGCGTTGAAGAGGTGCGTGGCGACCGTGGCGCCCGCGTCGATCGCCTCCACCGTCTGCTCGTACGTCGCGTCCGTGTGCCCGATCGCCGCGATCACTCCGTGCTCGGCGAGCAGCCGTACGGAGTCGATGCCGCCCGGAAGTTCGGTGGCGAGGGTGACCATCGTCGCGTGGCCGCGCGCCGCGTCGATCAGCTTGCGCACGTCCGCCGGGTCGGGGTCGCGCAGCAGCTCCTCGGAGTGCGCGCCCTTGCGGCACGGGGAGATGAAGGGGCCCTCGAAGTGGATGCCGGCGATGTCGCCCTGCTCGGCCAGCTCGGACAGCAGGCCCGCGCGCTGGGCGAGGAAGCCCATGTCGCCGGTGACGGTGGAGGCGACGAGGGTGGTGGTGCCGTGCAGGCGGTGGGTGTGGATGCCGGTGACCACGTCGTCTGCGGTGCCCGAGGTGAACGAGGCTCCGCCTCCGCCGTGGTTGTGGATGTCCACGAACCCTGGCAGGAGCCAGTGGCCGGTGAGGTCGATGCGGTGGGCGTTTTCCGGGGCCGTGCCGGCGATGCGGGTGCCGTCGACGATCACTTGGCCCTGTTTGCGGGTTCCCGTCGGCATGACCACGTTGGCGCCGGAGAGGACGAGGGGCACCTTGCTCGTTGCGGGCTGCGGGCTCGTTGTGGCTTGTCGCGCCCGCGCGGCGGTAGCCGCAGATTCAGCGCTGTCCCGCGCCCCTAGGTCGGCTGCCATCAGGGAGTTACCTCCGTGCGGTCGGTTTGGTCGAGGAGATCCCAGGCCAGGAGGCCGGCACCCAGGCATCCGGCGGTGTCGCCCAGGGCTGCGGGGACTATGGAGGGCACTTTCTGGAACGTGACCCGCTGCCGGACGGCCTCCCGCAGCGGTGTGAACAAGGTTTCCCCCGCCTCGGCGAGTCCGCCACCGATGATCAGTGTGCGCGGGTCCAGCAGGGTGAGCGCGGTGACCAGGCCGTCGGCCAGGGCGTCCACGGCCCCGTGCCAGACCCGTACGGCGTTCGGATCACCGGACGCGACGGCCTTGGCGCAGTCCGCCGCGTCCGCCTCCGGGTCCCCGCACGCGGCGGCCCACGCCTCGCTCACCGCCGCCGCGGACGCGAACCGCTCCAGGCAGCCGCGCTGCCCGCAGGGACACGGTGCTCCACCCGGCCGTACGACGATGTGGCCGATCTCGCCTGCGAAGCCGTGCGCACCCGCCTCCACCCGGCCGTCGATGCCGATGGCGCCGGCTATCCCGGTGCCGAGCGGCACGAACAGGAAACGGTCGGCACCCTTGCCCGCGCCGATCCGGCCCTCCGCGAGACCGCCGGTGCGCACGTCGTGGCCGAGGGCGACGGGCACGCCGCCGAGCCGGTCGGTGAGCAGCCGCCGCAGGGGTACCTCCCGCCAGCCCAGGTTGGCCGAGTAGGCGGCGATGCCCTGCTCCTCGTCGACGATGCCGGGGACGGCGATGCCGGCGGCGGCCGCGGGCTCGCCGAAGCGTTCCTCGCCGTACGCGCGCAGCTCGCCGGCGAAGTCGAGGATGCCCTCGACGACCGCGTCCGGGCCGCGCTCGCGCCCGGTCGGGCGGCGGGCCTGGTGGAGCAGCTCGCCGCTCGCTGCCGCCAGGGCGGCCTTCATCCCGGTGCCGCCCACATCGAGGGCGATGACGTGTCTCACGGGAACAGTGTGTCTTGCGTACCCGCGAGAGGTCTAGTCCACTTACGTGGTGTAGACCTTATGGGGGCAATATGTATGACGTTTCGAAAGTTTCGAACATGGGTGTGGGGCGGTTTTACGTGCAGCGGCGTAGACGTACGGGAACGATCGCGGCGGTGTCCGCGCTGGGCCTGTCGGCGGTTCTGGGCGGCTGTGGGCTGACCGGTGGTTCGGACGAGGTGACGCTGAAGCTGGTCGCCGCGGACTACGGGGACAGTGCGGCGAACAGTTCCCAGAAGTACTGGGACAGGCTCGTCAAGGAGTACGAGGAGCAGCACGACGGCGTGCAGATCGACGTCACCGTGTACTCCTGGAACGACGTCGACGCCAAGGTCAAGAAGATGGTCGACGCCGGGGAGGCGCCGGACATCGCGCAGATCGGCGCGTACGCCGACTACGCGGCGAAGGGCCTTCTCTACGAGGCCGACGAACTGCTCTCCATCCCCGTCCAGGCCGACTTCGTCTCGCAGCTCGCGGATGCGGGGCAGGTGAACGGCGTCCAGTACGGCATCCCGTTCGCCTCCTCCACGCGCCTGCTCTTCTACAACAAGTCCCTCTTCGAGGACGCCGGCCTCACTCCGCCGACGTCCTGGAAGGAGCTGGCCGCCGACGCCGAGGTGCTCAAGGCGGAGGGCGTGAAGTACCCGTACGCGCTGCCGCTCGGTGCCGAGGAGGCGCAGGCCGAGACCATGCAGTGGCTGCTCAGCGGCGGGGGCGGGTACACCGACGCGGAGACCGGTACGTACAGCATCGACTCCGCGGAGAACGTCGCCACCTTCAACTGGCTCAAGAACAACCTGGTCGGCAAGGGGCTCACGGGGCCGGTCCCGCCCGGGGAGCTCAACCGGGCCGACGCGTTCTCCGCCTTCGCCGCGGGGGATGTCGGCATGCTCAACGGCCATCCCTCGCTGATGCAGATGGCCGAGAAGAAGGGCGTGAAGTTCGGCATGGTGCCCATGCCCGGGCTGGAGGGGCCGACCAAGGTCTCCATGGGTGTGGCCGACTGGATGATGGCCTTCAAGCAGAACGGCCATGCCGAGCAGGTGGGGGAGTTCCTCGACTTCGCTTACGGCAAACAGAACGTCCTGGACTTCTCCCGGGAGTACAACCTGCTCCCCGTCACCAACTCCGCGTCCACGGTGATGGCCGGGGCCGACCAGGACGCCGCCCTCAAGCCCTTCCTCGACCAGCTCCCGCTCTCCGAGCTCTATCCCGTGGGCCGGACGTCCTGGGCCGCGGTGAGCGCGGACGTCAAGAAGAGCATCGGCAGGACGGTGGCGTCCGGGGGGAGCCCGTCGGCGATTCTGGGGCAGCTGCAGTCGGGGGCCACTCGGGCGGAGAGCGCGGAGTAGTTTCCGGCCGGCTCGGCTGTCGGCTCGGCTGTCAGTGGGGTGGGTTACGGTGCGGCACATGGACCAGGAGCAGCCCGAGGCCGCCGCCGTGCTCGCCGAGCGTGAGCGGGCGATTCTTGCGCTGGAGCGGCGGGGGTTCTCGGGGCCCGGGGCGAAGGAGCGGGCGATACGGGAGGGGCTGGGGCTGGCTCCGGTGCGGTATTACCAGCTGCTGAACGCGCTGTTGGATGATCCGCGGGCGCTGGCGCATGATCCGGTGACGGTGAATCGGTTGCGGCGGGTTCGGGAGGGGCGGCGGGGGGAGCGGTGACGCGCGGCGGTGCGGTGGGGGTTCTTCGCCCCCGCCGCCCTACCCGTCCCGTACCTGGGGGCTGCCGCCCCCGGACCCCCGCTTCGGCCTGAACGGCCTCGTCCTCAAACGCCGGACGGGCTGAAATACCTGGGCCGGGAAAATCAGCCCCTCCGGCGTTTGAGGAGCGGGGGTCCAGGGGGCAGGGCCCCCTGGCCGTCCTCGAAGGGGCGGAGCCCCTTCGAGGACGGGACGGGTAGGGGCGGCGGGGGCGAAGAACCCCCAGCCCGCACCCGTCCCCCGATAAGGTCGCCCCATGGGCAGTCACAAGGATCCCCTCCCGACCCCCACGACCCAGCCCGGCCGCGACGGCCTGGCCGCCATCCTCACCCACCCCGCGCGCTCACTCATCGCGCTGGACTTCGACGGCACCCTCGCTCCCATCGTCCCGGACCCCGAAAAGGCCCGAGCCCACCCCGACGCCATCCCGGCACTGGCCGCACTCGCCCCGAAGGTGGCCGCGGTCGCGGTGATCACCGGCCGTCCGGCCGAGGTCGCCGTGAAGTACGGCGGTTTCGCCGACACCCCGGGCCTGGAGCACCTCGTCGTGCTGGGCCACTACGGCGCCGAACGCTGGGACGCCGTCAGCGGCGAGGTCACCGCCCCCGATCCCCACCCCGGCGTCGCAGCAGTCCGCGCCGCCCTGCCGGGCCTCCTCGAATCCGCAGCGCAGGGCACCTGGATCGAGGACAAGGGGCACGCCCTGGCCGTGCACACACGCCGCGCGTCCGACCCTCAGGGCACCTTCGACGCCCTCCGAGCCCCGCTCACCGACCTCGCCACCCGCAACGGCCTCATCGTGGAACCCGGTCGGATGGTCCTGGAACTCCGCCCACCCGGCATGGACAAGGGCGTCGCGCTGAGCGAATACGTCCGCGAACTCGGCGCCCGGTCCGTCCTCTACGCCGGCGACGACCTCGGCGACCTCCCCGCCTACGCCGCCGTCGACAAACTCCGCTCCGACGGCACCCCCGGCCTCCTGGTCTGCAGCGGCAGCGAGGAGGTCACCGAACTCTCGGAGAGAGCGGACGTCGTGGTCGCAGGCCCGGAGGGCGTCGTACGACTCCTCCAGGCGATCGCCACGCAGGCCACCTGATCCAGAGGGCCACCGCGAGGCAAGCTGCTGCAGCCGGTCGTGGCGGGCGGGCTGCAGCAGGGGGCCGCCGTGAGACGAGCTGGGTCCGAGCGATCGCAGTCAGCCGGCCCGATCCAAGTGATCGCCACGCAGGCGACCTGAACCAGACGATCAGGTCGGGCAAGCTGCCGCAGGCAGTCGCCGCGCAGGGGCAACCTGGTTCAGACACTCGCCGTGAGCAAGCCGCCGTCGGTGATCGCCATCAGGCGATCCGAACCAGCCGAACCGCGCCCCCGCCGCTCACTCCCCCCGCCCAGCGATCCCCGGCTCCCCGTCCTCCAACGCCCCCAACTGCTCCAGGAACCACTGAGCCGGCGGCAACGCCGTAGCTGCCTCCGCCAGCCGTTTCGAGCGTTCCGCGCGCTCCTCCGGGCCCATGGACAGCGCCTCGTGCAGGGCGGTCGCCGTGCCGATCACGTCATACGGGTTGACGGCGACCGCGTCCTCGCCCAGTTCCGCGAAGGCGCCCGCCTCGCGCGACAGCACGAGGACGCAGCCCTCGTCGGAGACGACCGGCACCTCCTTGGCGACGAGGTTCATGCCGTCCCGGATGGGGTTGACGAGGGCCACGTCAGCCAGGCGGTACGCGGCGAGGGAGCGGGCGAAGTCGTCCTTGACGTGCAGGACGATCGGGGTCCACGTCGGAGTGCCGTAAGCGGAGTTGATCTCATCCGCCAACCGCTGGACCTCGGCCGTGTAGTCCCGGTACACCGCCAGGTCCTGGCGGGAGGGGTAGGCGAACGCCACGTGGACCACCCGCTCGCGCCACTCGGGGTGGTCGTCGAGCAGCTGCCGGTATGCCAGCAGGCCGCGCACGATGTTCTTGGACAGCTCGGTCCGGTCGACGCGGACGACGGTCCGGCGGGCGGTCCCGTCCGGCGCTGTGCCGATCTCCGAACGCAGCGCGGCCATCCGCTCCTCGACATCGGCCTCGTGGGAGCGGGCGCGCAGGAACTCCGCGTCGGCGCCCAGGCCGTGCACGCCGATCCAGGTGGTCCGCTGCGGGGGGCGCCCGGTCGCTGTGTGCTGGACGGACGCCGGGGCACCGCTCGGCCACGACGGGAAGATCCGCTCGCGGTCCACGGCCTCGGCGCATGCCATGAACGCCCTCGCCCACCGCCACGTGAGGAAGCCCAGCCGGTCGGCGCCCAGCATCCCCCACACGAGCTGGGAGCGGATGTCGTCCGGAAGCATGGAGAAGTACTCCGGCGGCGCCCACGGCGTGTGCGAGAAGTGCCCGATCCTGACATCCGGCCGCAGCTCCCGGAGCATCCCCGGGACCAGGCACAGGTGGTAGTCCTGCACCAGCACCGCCGCCCCGGGCGCGGCCCGGTCGGCCAGCGCCTGCGCGAAGGCACGGTTGTACGTCTCGTACGACTCCCACTGGCGCCGGAACTCCGCGTCGAAGGCCGGCTCCAGCGGGGTCTGGTAGAGCATGTGGTGGACGAACCAGAGGACCGAGTTGGCGATGCCGTTGTACGCGTCCGCGTGCACGTCGGCCGGGATGTCCAGCATCAGCACGCCGTCCTCGCCGACGCCGCGCCGCACCGCCTCCCGGTCGCCGTCGGACAGCGCCGAGCACACCCACAGCGCGTCGGTGTCCGGGCCGATCGCGGACAGCCCGGAGACGAGTCCGCCACCGCCCCTCTTGGAGTGCAGCGAGCCGTCCTCGCGCACCTCGTACGAGACCGGGCCGCGATTCGACGCGACCAGCACCTTGGCAGCACCCTGCGTGGAAGCCATACGCCTCAACCTAGCCCGGCCCGGAAACGCTCAAACGTACGGTTCCACTCAGTGGCCGATCCGTATACGATCAGTGGCCCTGCCCGGCGTATGGCCCGGTATCGGACGTTACGCGACCTTCCGTTTCGCGTACTCGGCGATCTCCACCATCGGCGGCCGCTCCTCGGTGTCCACGGAGTACGTGCGCGGCTCGAACCCGTCCTCGCCCCGCTCGAACTGAGTCAACGCCGGCCGGACCAGATGGCCGCGCGCCAGCCGCAGCTGGGCCGTGCGGTAGATCGCGGCGGACATCCGGCCCAGGGCCTGTCCGTCCTGGTGGCGGTGCTTGCGGACGCCCACGTCCACCTGGGCCAGCGCGTCCAGGCCCACCAGATGCAGGGCGTCGACCAGCATGCCCAGCTCCACGCCGTACCCGACGGGGAACGGGAGCTGTTCCAGCAGGGAGCGGCGGGCCGCGTACTCGCCGCCCAGTGGCTGCACGAAACCGGCCAGCTGCGGCCAGTGCATGTTCAGCAGCGGGCGCGCCATCAGCTCGGTCACCCGGCCGCCCTGTCCGGCCGCGCCGCCGAGGGGACGGTCGTACATGCCCTTGACCAGGTCGACCCCGGGGTCGGTGAGCAGCGGGCCGACGATCCCGGAGACGAAGTCGGAGGAGAACTCCTTCAGGTCCGCGTCGATGAAGCAGACGATGTCCCCGGTCGTGACGAGCAGGGAGCGCCACAGGACCTCGCCCTTGCCGGGCATGGCCGGGATGCGCGGGAGTATCGCGTCCCGGTGCACCACGGTGGCGCCCGCCGCGGCGGCCACCTCGGAGGTGCGGTCCGTGGACCCGGAGTCGACGACGACGATCTCGTCGACCAGCGGGACCTGCTGCATGAGGTCGTGACGGATGATCGCGACGATGTCGCCGACCGTCTCCTCCTCGTTCAGCGCGGGCAGCACGACGGAGACCGACTGGCCCGTACGCTGTTTGGCGGCCAGTATGTGGTGGAGCGGGCGATCGGTCGCGGACCAGGAGCGGGTGCTCAGCCAGCGCTCGACTTCTTCCAGCACAGTCGGCGACTCCTCACTGTCGTGATCACAGCAGGTAATCGTGTGATCCATCTCGCGGTTCGGACGACTATCTCAACTGTCCTGGCCTTCGGTTACAGTCTTGAACAACGCGGGTGACCATCGCATGTCCGAGGTCGCCCGTAGTTGACAACCGAATACAGCTCATCCAGAGGGGCAGAGGGAAACGGCCCGATGAAGCCCCGGCAACCCTCCAGCCGGTCTCGTGGCGATCACTGTCGATCGTCTCCGCGAGGCTCCCGGCTAGGGAAGGTGCCAAATCCGTCTCACGGCGAGATGCGTCGTGAGGAAGATGAGGAGAAAGGGCCTCGCCTCACATGGCTGTGCAGACTGTTGCAAGCACCACCGACTCCACCGTAGACCTTGGTCCCGCCGCGGCGCTGTCCTGCCGCGAGTGCGGTCACCGGGTACCCCTCGGACCGGTCTTCGCGTGCGAGGAGTGTTTCGGCCCGCTGGAGATCGCCTACGACTTCTCGGCCTACGACACCGAGGAGCTCCGCAAGCGGATCGAAGCGGGCCCCGCGAACATCTGGCGCTATGCGCCCCTGCTGCCCGTCCCGGCCGACGTGGCCACCAAGCCGAACATCAACCCCGGCTGGACCAAGCTCGTCGAGGCCGACAACCTCGCGAACGAGCTCGGCGTCGACGCCGGCAAGCTGTTCGTCAAGGACGACTCCGGCAACCCGACGCACTCCTTCAAGGACCGCGTCGTCGCCCAGGCCCTGGAGGCCGCGCGCGCCTTCGGCTTCACCACCCTCTCCTGCTCCTCCACCGGCAACCTCGCCGGCGCGGTGGGCGCCGCCGCCGCCCGCGCCGGCTTCCGGTCCTGCGTGTTCATCCCGCACGACCTGGAGCAGGGCAAGGTCGTCATGGCCGCGGTCTACGGCGGCGAGCTCGTCGGCATCGAGGGCAACTACGACGACGTGAACCGTTTCTGCTCCGAGCTGATCGGCGACCCGGCCGGTGAGGGCTGGGGCTTCGTCAACGTCAACCTGCGGCCGTACTACGCCGAGGGCTCCAAGACCCTGGCGTACGAGATCTGCGAGCAGCTCGGCTGGCGGCTGCCGGACCAGCTGGTCGTGCCGATCGCCTCCGGCTCGCAGCTCACGAAGATCGACAAGGGTCTGCAGGAGCTGATCAAGCTCGGGCTCGTCGAGGACAAGCCGTACAAGATCTTCGGCGCGCAGGCCGAGGGGTGCTCGCCGGTGTCGACCGCGTTCAAGGCGGGCCACGACGTCGTCCGGCCGCAGAAGCCGAACACCATCGCCAAGTCGCTGGCGATCGGCAACCCGGCCGACGGTCCGTACGTCCTGGACATCGCGCGCCGCACGGGCGGTTTCGTGGAGGACGTGACGGACGAGCAGGTCGTCGACGCGATCAAGATCCTCGCCCGGACCGAGGGCATCTTCGCGGAGACCGCCGGCGGAGTGACCGTGGGTGTCACGAAGAAGCTGATCGAGAGCGGTGTGCTGGACCCGAGCCTCACGACTGTCGTGCTCAACACCGGCGATGGGCTGAAGACGTTGGACGCGGTGGCCGGCACTGGGCTGACTGCGACGATTCGTCCCAACCTGGAATCGTTCCGCGAGGCCGGACTCGGCTAGTCGTTCTCGTCTGCGGGCCGGCGGGGGCTGGTCGCGCAGTTCCCCGCGCCCCTGAGGGCGATACCCGACCGGAGGTCATATTCATGAGCGTCAACGTCCGCATCCCCACCATCCTGCGCACCTACACGGGTGGCCAGGCCGAGGTCGCCGCCGAGGGTGCCAACCTCGGCGAGGTCATCGCCGACCTGGAGAAGAACCACACGGGGATTGCCGCCCGGGTTCTCGACGACCAGGGCAAGCTGCGTCGGTTCGTCAACGTGTACGTCAATGACGACGACGTCCGTTTCGAGCAGGGTCTGGAGACCGCGACTCCGGACGGTGCCGGCGTCTCCATCATTCCGGCCGTCGCCGGCGGCTGACAGGCTGACCGAATGACCGATCATTACCATCGGTAACACCGGTAACCAAGAGTTCATCGAATTGCCCCCTCCGTGAGAGAAGCGGAGGGGGCAATTCTGTGTGGTTGAGCGAGGTACAGTTGGGGAACGTGCCGCCGATCCACTGGTCGGCTGCCCTTGATTTCTGCCGCAAGCCCGACAAGAAGTAGCCAAAGTGTGCGGGTTTTTTGCGGCTTTTGTTCCTTATGCCGGGTCCGACTTGACCTGAAGTCAGCGGAATTGTCCCCACATTCCCGACCGGTCGTGCCCGGATTTCTCGTCCGATTGACCTGTTGCAGACGGCAGTTGGGCAGATACATTCAGCCGCGGTCGACGCGTTCCGGCGCACGCCCCCGACCGATGGGGGGTGAGGTCTGACCCGGATCCGCGAAGTGTGGATCTGTGCAAGGGCCAGTAATAGGGGAGTTAGGCATGGCTCAGGGCACCGTCAAGTGGTTCAACGCGGAGAAGGGGTACGGCTTCATCGCGGTCGACGGTGGTGCGGATGTTTTCGTCCACTACAGCGCGATCCAGATGGACGGTTACCGCACCCTGGAGGAAGGTCAGCGGGTCGATTTCGAGATCTCGCAGGGCCAGAAGGGGCCGCAGGCGGACATGGTCCGTCTGGCCACCGGCTGAAGCACGCGTCGACTAACAGCAGCGACGTTCTTCTTCGAAGGGCTCGCACCTCCCGGGGTGCGAGCCCTTCGCCATGTCCGGGGTCGCACGGGTCCTGTCCGGGGCCTGCCCGGGCTCTGCCCCGACGCCGCCCGCCCCGGTTCGCGCACCGCAGAGCGCGCCGCCCGATACCCGAGAGCCGCTTGCACTCGCCTACCCCGAGTGCTAATCATTGGCGTTAGCACTCTGAAGGTGAGAGTGACAAAGAAGGACCGGGTCGGTGAGGCCCGCAGGCCGGGTGGGGCAAGGAACCACGAGGCATGTGAGCCGTCCGTCGCGGGCGCGGGCGCGGTCCGAAGGAATCACCCCCAGTCCTGGAGGGACCACTTCACATGGCCAAGATCATCGCGTTCGACGAGGAGGCGCGGCGCGGCCTCGAGCGCGGCATGAACCAGCTCGCGGACGCCGTCAAGGTGACGCTCGGCCCCAAGGGTCGCAACGTCGTCCTCGAGAAGAAGTGGGGCGCCCCCACGATCACCAACGATGGTGTCTCCATCGCCAAGGAGATCGAGCTCGAGGACCCGTACGAGAAGATCGGCGCCGAGCTGGTCAAGGAAGTCGCCAAGAAGACGGACGACGTCGCCGGTGACGGTACGACCACGGCGACCGTTCTCGCCCAGGCCCTCGTCAAGGAAGGCCTTCGCAACGTAGCCGCCGGCGCCAACCCGATGGCCCTCAAGCGCGGCATCGAGCGCGCCGTCGAGGCCGTCTCCGCCGCCCTGCTCGAGCAGGCGAAGGACGTCGAGACCAAGGAGCAGATCGCCTCCACGGCCTCCATCTCCGCCGCCGACACCCAGATCGGCGAGCTCATCGCCGAGGCGATGGACAAGGTCGGCAAGGAAGGCGTCATCACCGTCGAGGAGTCCCAGACCTTCGGTCTGGAGCTGGAGCTCACCGAGGGTATGCGCTTCGACAAGGGCTACATCTCGGCGTACTTCGCCACCGACATGGAGCGGATGGAGGCGTCGCTCGACGACCCGTACATCCTGATCGCCAACTCCAAGATCGGCTCTGTCAAGGACCTGCTCCCGCTCCTGGAGAAGGTCATGCAGTCGGGCAAGCCGCTGCTGATCATCGCCGAGGACGTCGAGGGCGAGGCCCTGTCGACCCTGGTCGTCAACAAGATCCGCGGCACCTTCAAGTCCGTCGCCGTCAAGGCCCCGGGCTTCGGTGACCGCCGCAAGGCGATGCTGAACGACATCGCCATCCTCACCGGTGGCGAGGTCATCTCCGAGGAGGTCGGTCTCAAGCTCGAGAACACCTCCCTGGACCTCCTGGGCAAGGCCCGCAAGGTCGTCATCACCAAGGACGAGACCACCATCGTCGACGGTGCCGGCTCCTCCGAGCAGGTCGCCGGCCGGGTGAACCAGATCCGCGCCGAGATCGAGAACAGCGACTCGGACTACGACCGCGAGAAGCTGCAGGAGCGCCTGGCGAAGCTCGCCGGCGGTGTCGCGGTCATCAAGGCCGGTGCCGCCACCGAGGTGGAGCTCAAGGAGCGCAAGCACCGCATCGAGGACGCCGTGCGCAACGCCAAGGCGGCCGTCGAGGAGGGCATCGTCGCCGGTGGTGGCGTGGCCCTGCTGCAGGCCTCCCAGGTGTTCGAGAAGCTGGAGCTCGAGGGTGACGAGGCGACCGGCGCCAACGCCGTGAAGCTCGCGCTCGAGGCCCCGCTGAAGCAGATCGCCGTCAACGGTGGTCTCGAGGGTGGCGTCGTCGTCGAGAAGGTGCGCAACCTGACCGTCGGCCACGGCCTCAACGCTGCGACCGGCGAGTACGTCGACATGATCGCCGAGGGCATCATCGACCCGGCGAAGGTGACGCGTTCCGCGCTGCAGAACGCCGCGTCGATCGCCGCGCTGTTCCTCACCACCGAGGCCGTCATCGCCGACAAGCCGGAGAAGGCCGCCGCGCCTGCCGGTGGCGGTATGCCGGGCGGTGACATGGACTTCTGATCGACCGCGGGGTTTCGACTCCGGTTGATCAACGTCCTTGCCGAGGGCGGTACTTCCTGTTGCGACAGGGGGTGCCGCCCTCGGGTGTTTTGGCGGGTGCGGGAGCGTTGGGGCTGGTCGCGCAGTTCCCCGCGCCCCTGAGCGGCGGGTGCCGCACGCCCCTGAGAAAACCCTCCTCCTCGGGAATGCGCGGCCTCGCGTGACCGGTTGCTTAAGGTGGTGCAACAATGCGCGTGCACATACTGACCGGTTTACCGACCCCGCTTCCAAGGAGCTCCCCACGTGACCGTCACCCAGCCCACCGCCTCCCGTGCGGCCCAGATCCTGTCCCGGCCGACCGTGATCAACGGTCTGACCGTTCCCAACCGCATCGTGATGGCGCCGATGACGCGCATGTTCTCGCCGGGCGGCGTGCCCGGCGAGGACGTCGTGTCGTACTACTCGCGCCGCGCCGCCGCGGGCGTCGGTCTCATCGTCACCGAGGGCACGTACGTCGGGCACGACTCGGCCGGGCAGAGCGACAGGGTGCCGCGCTTCCACGGTGCGGAGCAGCTGGCGGGGTGGGCGAAGGTCGCCGAGGCCGTGCACGCGGCGGGCGGCACGATCGTGCCGCAGCTGTGGCACATCGGCATGGTGCGCAAGCAGGGCCAGCCGCCCTTCGCCGAGGCCCCCGCCGTCGGCCCCTCGGGTCTGCGCATCGGCGCCGACGAGCCCACCGGAAAGGCGATGACCCAGGGCGACCTCGACGACGTCATCGGCGCGTTCGCCCAGGCCGCCGCGGACGCCGAGCGCATCGGCTTCGACGGCGTGGAGCTGCACGGCGCCCACGGCTACCTCGTCGACCAGTTCCTGTGGGGCGGCACCAACCGCCGCACCGACGCGTACGGCGGTGACCCGGTCGCCCGTACGAAGTTCGCGGCCGAGATCGTGGCCGCCGTACGCGAGAAGGTCTCCGCGGACTTCCCGGTCATCTTCCGCTACTCGCAGTGGAAGCAGGAGGCCTACGACGCCCGGCTCGCCGAGACCCCCGAGGAGCTGGAGGCCATCCTCGCCCCGCTCGCCGCGGCCGGCGTCGACGCCTTCCACGCCTCCACCCGCCGCTACTGGGTCCCGGAGTTCGACGGCTCCGACCTGAACCTCGCCGGCTGGACGAAGAAGCTGACCGGCAGGCCCACCATCAGCGTCGGCTCGGTCGGCCTGGACGGCGAGTTCCTGGGCGCGTTCGCCGGCCAGGGCTCCGGGGTCAAGGGAATCGACGACCTGCTGGACCGTCTGGAGGCGGAGGAGTTCGACTTCGTCGCCGTCGGCCGGGCGCTGCTCCAGGACCCCGAGTGGGCGGCGAAGGTGCTGGGCGGCCGCTTCGAGGAGCTGGCGCCGTATGACGCGGCGTCGCTGAAGACGCTGAGCTGAGGCCCAACTCGTTGTCGGCGTCGGAGAGATGAGGCCTCTGAGTCTCTCCGGCGCCCGGCGTGGCGGGGGTGAGCCATAGGACTTTGATGTACGAAACCGTTTCGTTCAGTATGGGGAGTGGCTCCTACCGCCGCCGGAGAGGAGACAGACATGGTCTCGGTGCTCCTCGTCGACGACCAGTCTCTGCAACGCCTCGCCCTGCGCGTCCTCCTGACCGCCGAGCCCGACCTGACCGTCGTCGGCGAAGCCGCGAGCGGGGCCGACGCGGTCGCCCGGAGTGCCGCGCTCCGTCCCGACGTCGTCCTCATGACCGGCCGCCCCTCGGTGAACGACGCCATCGAGGCCATCCGGCGTATCGCGCGCCCCACGGCCCTGCCCCGTGTCCTGGCGCCCACCGAAGCGGAGGCGCCGCCGCGCGTTCTCGTTCTGACCCCGGCCGGACGCGAGGCGGACGCCTATGCCGCCCTGCGCGCCGGGGCCGGCGGATTCCTCCTCGACGACACCGCCCCGATCGAACGACCGCGGCCATCCGTGTCGTGGCCGCCGGAGACGCCGTCATCGCCCCAGGCCTGACCCGCGCCCTCATCGACGCCGTCCGTCAGTCACGGACCACGCGCCCCCTCGAACAGGACATCGGCCTCGGCATCCTCACCGGACGCGACCGCGACGTCCTCGCGGCGGTGGCGTCGGGCTGGTCCAACGCCGAGATCGCCGAGCGCCTGTGCATCGCGCCGACCACCGTGAAGTCGCACGTCAGCCACATCCTTGCCAAGATCGGCGCCCGTGCCCGCGCCCGGGGCCAGGCGGTGACCTTCGCCTACGAGTCCGGACTGGTCCGGCCGGCTGCTTGATGCGTGCGGCGTCCCAAGGGGCGTGTCAGCATCGGAGGCTCCTGCTGCCTGCTGCAGCAGAGCCTGGGCTGCACCGGCCTTCCTCTTCCGGCAGGTTTGGTGGCGGCCGCGACTCGGTGACACGTTGACACCATGCCAGTTCTTGCCACCGGAAGTTTCTTGATCACCACTGGACCCGTGCCTAACATCGCGTGCATCGTTTGTCGTACAAATCGAATCGGGGGAAAATGCCACGGGATTCCGACCGGCCGGCGAATTTCCATTCCGGTGAGCTGACTGCTCAGATCCGGGCCGGCCAGACAGTCGAAGCGGAATGTCTCGGACCAGTCGTCAAGCCGTTCCTCGCGGAGGGTGGACGATCACTCATAGATTCCGCACGCATTGCCGTGGCAACGACGATTGGTCCGAACGGCGCACCGATGCTGTCGCTGCTCGCCGTCGATGCCGGGGCATTCGGCGCGCTCGGTTCGTCGGGTCTCACGATCCCGCGCGCGGCCGTCAGCTCCGAGGACGCCTTGTTCGACAACCTGCGACGAGATCGCAGGATCGGTCTCGTGTACCTCGATCCGTACACGCGTCGACGCTTCCGGGTCAACGGTGAGGTCGTGGACTCCCGCACCGACCCGCTCGAGGTGTCCATCCTCGAGGCGTTCCCCAACTGCAAGAAGTACCTGGTCCGTCAGCAGTTGACGTCGTCGAAGCAGGTCTGTCCGAAGGCGGCGACCCGCGGCCGGTCGATCACCCGGGCCGACGCCGCCCTGCTGTGCCAGGCATCGCTGGTCTTCGTCGGCACCGCAAATCCGCAGGGCCAGCTCGACGCGGCGACCCGCAGCGGGGACCCGGGGTTCATCCGCGAGGTCGCGCGGAACACGTTCGAGATCCCGGACTTCGCCGGAAACGCCATGTACCAGACCATCGGCAACCTCCTGCTGGAGCCGCGGGCGAGTATCGGCTTCGTCGCCGGTGACGAGTTCGTCGTGTTGACGGGTTCGTCGACCACGCACTGGGAGGACGAGGCGGAACGATCGGGAGGCAACGGCCGCTTCTGGCGCTTCACGCCGCGTTCCTGGCGGCGGGTACCGCTCCCGATGCCGGTGGAGCTCAGCGGCTACGACCGGTCCCGGCACACCCCCGTCCTCGATTGATGACCTGCTCCTGACGCCCGCACCACTGGGAGGAATCCGCGTGTCCGCAGCGCACGACCTGGCCGACAAGGGTCAGCCGCCGTCGCCCGACCGAGTCTGGGAACTCTGCGAGTTCTACATCCTCGGCTTCGACGTCTCGAGGCTGCTCTACGGGGACGACGGCCGCCCACTCGGCGAGCGGTACGCCGCCGCCCGGGTACGCGAAGGCGTCCCCTATGAGATGCGCCGCTGTCCGTACTCCGGCTCTCGGTCCGGCTACGACATGAACGTCTCAGCGCTGCGTAGCATGCAGGCCGATTGGCCCGACGTCCTCGAGGGCGTCGCGGAGATTCGCGAGGCCTTCCACCGCCGGTACGGCCACGAGGAGCTGGACTGGCGCTGGGTATGGGTGTTCGGCCGGGTACTCACCACACTCCCGACCCTGTACGCGCGGCGGTCTGGCAAAGGAAGCCGCACCGTCGTCCCGCGGCGCATCGCCAGTCTGTACAAGCCGAGCCTCGGGCTGGCGATGACGCCTGAGTACATACTGCTCGCGGGGGGCGACTACAAAACGGCGCCGAGCCCGGACGAGTTCTTCCGGGAGACCGAGGACCGCGGGGTGTTCCTCACGCCGGACGCCGCGTGCTCCGGCCCTGTGCGTCATGTCCGGGAGTTCCTTGAAGTCTGTCTGGGGCCACGCCGCGCGCCGCGTGTGCGGTGGGTGGCGGAACTGGTCGACCTCGACGACCTCATCAGCTACAGCTGGGCGAATGCCGAGCTCGAACTGGCGAAATACCGCTTCCTCCTGGCTCTCGCCTTGAGTGATGGGCCGGACTGGCAGGAAATCTTCGATTCGCCGGCTCCGTCGTCGTTCGACAATCGCGCTTTGGACGAGCTCGCCGCCCAACTCGATGAAGCCATCACGTACCTTGGATTCTCCGAAAGGATCGTCGAACTCGGTCGACGCGACGTCACTTCGTTCGCGGAATGGTGTGAGCTGTTCTCCGACCTGCTCGTGCCGGCCCTGGACATGGTCCACGAGGGTTCGTCGCGACCGACGCTGGACACGACGGACGTGCGTTTGATGGCCCGTCATCTCAGTCGCAGTTGGAGATCATCCGGTATCGACGCCGGACTCGAACTTGCTCGTATACCCGTGGCAAGGATCTGAAGATTGTATGATCAACGCGTGACCTTGATCCACTTCAGAGACCGGCCCTAGGCAGGTACTCAACCCATTTAGGCGTGCCGGTCATCATGGTTCCGGCCGACCACGGCCCAGGGGGATGCCATGTCGATGCCACATGCCGTGACCGCAAGTGCCGAGAGGCTCTACAGACTTCTGGTCGAGAGCGGCGGCTCGGCACCGCGCAACACTCTGCTCGGCGGCGAGTCGTCGGCCGGCGCCGACACGTTCACCGATGCCGACATCGACATCCTCGTCTCCCTGCACCTGGTGAGCGTGGAGTCCGGCACGGGCGTGGTGTCGGTACTCAACCCGCGACTCGCGCTCACCGCTTCCGTTGCCCAGCGCGCCGCGGAGATCAGCAGGCTGCACGCCGAGTCGGAGCAGGTCCGCGCGGGAATCGAGGGCCTGCAGGAGGCCTACGACTCGCTGGGTGGCTTCGGCGACCAAGCGCAGGCGGTCGAACGGAGCAACGACCTCCAGCTCATCCGCTCGCTGCTGAGCCACGCCGGGCAGAACTGCGTGAGCGAGGTGCTCACGGCTCAGCCGGAAGCGCTACAGGAAAGTGCCGTCGCCGACAGCCGTCCACGCGACCTGGCTCTGCTGCAGCGCGGCGTACGGATGCGGACGATCTATCCACACACCGTGCTGTCGAGCCCCGGGGTGCAGCGCCATTTCTCGATCATGCAGGCGGCCGGGTCCGAGATCCGGACCGCCTCCGGGATCATCGAACGGGTCGTCATATTCGACCGCGAGGTTGCCTTCCTGGCCGATCGGAGGGACCGCGGAGGCGGCGCCGTCATCATCCGCGAGCCCGCGGTCGTGGAGTACCTGTACCAGTCACTCGAACAGACCTGGCGGCTGGCGACGCCGTTCGTCTACACCCGGGTCGGCTACGGGGAGACCATCGACGACATCAAGGCCGGCATCCTCCGGCAGATGGCAGCCGGTGCCAAGGACGAGGTGGTGGCCAGGCGCATGAACATGTCCACCCGCACCTGCCGTCGTCACATCTCCGAGATTCTCGCCGAGCTGGGAGCCGACAGTCGCTTCCAGGCCGGCATGCTCGCCGCCAGGCTCGGCTGGATCGACACGTCCTGGACCGACGGCGCCCAGCAGGACACCGCCGTCTGACAGGTCTGCCGCAGCCTGCGCCGAGCCGGTGAAGTGGATCAACCGCGCCGCCGACGAGGCGATTCGGCATGGAGGGTCCTCAAGGGAGAGCCGGGCCCGGTCGGACCCCGAGGTTGTGGCGGGCGATGCTGATGCTCAGGTCCTGGACCGCGTACACCGTGTAGTAGTACATCTGCGGGACGACAGACTCGCCCAGGGTCAGGGTGAACCGGTCCGTGAACACGTCGGCCTTCTCGATCGCCGTGGAACGCAAGGGGGCGTGGAGGGTGTAGTCGGTGAGGTAGGAAGGGGTGTAGAAGCCGTAGTGCACTGTGCCGTTCCTGGCCTGCGAGATTTCGAGCTGCACGGTCACCGACGCACCCATGCATGTGCTCACGGGTGACCTGGTGATCACGGCCGGGCCGTACGCAGGACGGAAGTCGCCGTCGCCGCAGCGCAGGCACCCGACGACCTCGACGTCCGGGATGACGCGGCTCTTGCCGGTTCGGATGAACTTCTGCGCGATGTCTCCGCAGGTGTCGCACGCCACCTGTTCGGGCGTCGAGCGGACCACGCTGCGATCGGCCCAGTAGTCGGGGTAGTCCATCATCGGATCGTCCGGGTCGGTCGCGATCCGTTCGGCGATGGAGCGGTCCAACGCGGCCAGATCGCGCACCAGCTGGGCATGGATGCGCTCCGACTCGGTGGCGGACGTCCGGCACAGCAGCCGGGTGTACTTCTTCAGGAACCTGGCGCAGGCCGCCTTCGACGGGTGGTCGGCGGGGAGGATCCCGCTCTCCGTCCATCCCACGGCCCGGTCGAGCGCGAGGGCCAGGAGCTTGTCGGTCTCCTGTTGCTTCTGATCGCCGGCGCTGACGGCCGCCATGACCGCCGCCGAACCGTTCGGTTCCCACTGCACGCCGTGCCGCAGGAAGACGCCGTACGGGTTGACGTCGGCGATGCTGGCGTTGAGCACGGCCGCCATGTCCGCGCCGGAGTCGTGCTGGGCGAGAAACTGCGCCGACTCCGGCATCCCGACCTGGCTGTTCGTGACGGCGGCGACGACGGTCTGCGCGGTGCCGTCGATGGCCGCCAGCACCATCTGGTAGCGCACGGCGTAGGAGCCGGTGTCGGGGAACGGACCGCTGTGACAGGAACTCAATATCAGTTCGGCCGCCACGAACTCGGAGAACCGAATGAATTTGAGCTTGTTCTCGGGGTCCGGGTAGCCGTAGCCGAATCGAGGCCGCAGTGTGACGGGGCCTTCGGGCGCGTCGACGTCGCTGACTCCGGACAGCGCCCAGTCCCCCAGGAGCAGGACCTGGTCCTTCCCGTGTGACTGGAACTGCAGGCGCCGCCATGGCGACGCGGACAGGAATCCGCGGATGTCACGGGTCTGGAAGTCCTCGTAGGACAACACCTCCACGTCCTTCGGCGGGTCGTCCACGACGTCCTGGCTGGTGAGCAGCGCTTGCCGAGTGACGTCCGGCCTCACCCGGGCGTACTGCTTCGCGATCATCCAGCTCACGGACGCCAGATCCCTGCCGGTCAGCACGGAGACCCCTGGGCGGGGCGCGCAGTAGCCCACGAGTGGCGCCACGATCTCCGACAACAGGTTCTGGTAGAGACCGCAGATGAGCAGCGAGCGCGCACCGGACGCCAACGCGGGGTCCGTCGTCCAGGTGCGTGCCAGCGGGCGCAGCAGGACACGGACGGCGTCCGCCTCGGGGGCGTCGCCGAGGAGGTCCAGGCCCGTGTCGGCGGGTTCCGGAACGTGGACCGTGCCGTAGAGGTCCTCGGCCCTGCCGGCCGACACACGCAGGTCGGGGCGGTCGGAGGCGAGGAAGGGAACTGCCTTCGACTGTCCGTCAAGAAAACGAGTGGCCGCCTGAGACAGGGCAGCGATGGTGTCGCACGGATTGAACATCTCACTGCGCTCGGTGGACGTCACGGCGCATCGCCTCTCTCGTGTTTCTGTATCTGGTTCAAAGGAAGTCCACCTCGTTCTTTGCAGCGTCGATCTCGGCGGCGAGAGCGGACAGGACCGGGTTGGCGACCACCGTGCGGTAATCCAGGATCACCCCGAGTTCACGTTTGATCCGGCTCTGCATGCGGAAGGCGAGCAGGGAGTGGCCGCCGAGCTGGAAGAAGTCGTCGTTGCCGCCCACGCCCTCGGTGCCCAGGAGCGACTCCCAAACCTCCGCCAGGAGACGCTCGGTCTCGGTCGCCGGAGCGGTGTGGTCCTGCTGCCGTGCGTGGTGCTGGTCGAGGAGTTCCTGGAGTCGCCGCACATCACGTTTGCCGTGGTCGCCAGCAGGGATCTCGGGCACGGGGATGAAGTGGCCGGGCACCATGAAGTCGGGCAGTTCGGCCTCGGCGTAGGCGCGCAGTTCCTTCATGGGGAGCGAGTCGTCGAGGACGACGAACGCCGCCAGGCGGCGTTCGGATCCCTCGCCGGAGGGCAGCACGACGGCCTCGTGCACCTGGCGGTGGCGGCACAGCCCGCGCTCCACATCACCGGGCTCGACGCGGTGACCGTGGATCTCGATCCGTGACCCGGCTCGGCCAACGAACTCCAGGCTCCCGTCGGCGCGTTCGCGGACCATGTCGCCGGTGCGGTGGAGCCGCGCCGGGCCCTGGGCGAACGGGGTGGGTACGAAGTGCTCGTCGGTGAGGCCGGCCGCGTCGAGGTAGCCACGAGCGACACCGGGGCCGCCCACGTAAAGTTCCCCGGTTTCGCCCGGGGCGACAGACTGCCGGTCGGGGCCGAGGACGTACACATTGACACCGTGCAGCGGCCGGCCGATGGGAACGGTGTCGAGCTCGGCCTCGACGGCCGTCACACGCTGCGCGGTGCAGGCGGTGGTGATCTCGGCGGGACCGTAGAGGTGGTACAGCTCGCCCTCGAACTTCCCGGCCAGCAGGTCTCGGCAGACCGACGACAGGAGAACGTCCCCGTCGGCCTGGAGGACGCGCAGCGAGGCGAACGCGTCGCGGTCCGCCCGTACGACGTGGTTGACGACCACGGCCGGGACGAGCATCGCAGTGATGCGCCGGCGCTTCATCTCACGCTGGAAGTCCGCGTCGAGCAGCTCAGGGACCGGCGGCAGCACGGTCACTTCTGCGCCGTGTGCGAGCGTCGCCCACATGTCGAAGTGGAAAGCGCCGGATGAGGGGCTGGAGATCTGGCCGACGCGATCCTCGGGAAGCAGCCGAGGCAGACCCGGGTTGATGGCGAAGGACACGATGTTGCGGTGCTCCAGGGTGAGGGCCTTCGGCGTCCCGGAGAACCCCGAGGTGAAGACGACACTCGCGGCGCCGGCGGGGGTCGCATGGTCGTCGGAGCCCGGTCGCACCTCGGTGGTCGGCTGGCTGCGGAACGGCAGTACGTCGAGGGCGAGAGCGCTCAGGTCGTCATGCCGTTCCGGCTGGGCCACCACGAGCTTCGCGCCGCTGCGCGTGAGCATCAGGTCCCGGCGGGCCACGGGGTACCGGGTGTCGACAGCGACGTAGGCGGCACCCGCCTTCACTATGCCGAGGACGGCCACGAAGACATCGACGGAGCGCTCCAGGTAGAGGCCGACGCGGTCTTCGGCCGCGACGCCGTGCCCGCGCAGGGTGTCGGCGAGGACGTCGGAGCGTCGGTCCAGTTCCGCGTACGTCAGCGTCTGCTGGTCGTCGGAGACCGCCGGCCGGTCGGCGAATCGAGCGACAGCGGCAGCGAAGAGCCCGGTCAGAGTCCCGGCGTCGGCGGCCGGTCGGGCAAATGCGGTCACGGCGATATCTCCTGGGAGGGTCGGGGGGCGGGGTGGCTCGGCCGTGTTTGAATTCGGAATTCCCGATGCGGCAAGCATTGTTCGGCGTCCGGTTGCGTGACAACGCAATGGTGCTGACAACAAGTGCGCGGGCAACTTGAAGGCGCCGGAAATCAAGGGTCGGGGCCACGCCCCCACCCGCCGCCTCTCTGCGGCCGGTCCGGGGGATCGGCTGAACCGACGTGCAAGTGACGGGAGTTATCATCGCTGGGTGATTGAGGACGGCGCCAGCGACCAGGGCAGCGTGACCACGGTTCGGCGGGTCGGCGACACCATCAGACGCCCCGTGAGGGAGTGGACGCCGGCGGTGCATTCGCTGTTGCAGCACTTGGAGGCGGTGGGCTTCCGCAAAGCGCCGCGCGCGCTGGGCGTGGAAGGCCAGGAGGAGGTGCTGTCCCTGCTCCACGGGGAGCCTGCCTTCAAGCCTTGGCCTCCTTTTCTGCGCTCTACGCACGGACTGGTGGAACTCGGGCACTGGCTGCGGGACTACCACCACGCCGTGCGTGATTTCCGGCCTTCGCCCGGCACTCGCTGGCAGCTGCGCGAAGAGGAATGGAAGCCGGGCATGGTGATCCGGCATGGCGACCTCGGCCCGTGGAACTCCATCTGGGACGGCGACCGCCTGACCGGTTTCATCGACTGGGACTTCGCGGCACCCGGATACGCCATCGACGACCTGGCGCAACTCGCCTGGTACGCAGTGCCGTTGCGCCCCACCAATCCCGAACGGGATGCAGGCGTCACCGGCATGACGGTGTTGCGTACCCGCCTCGCGGTTCTCTGCTCCGCTTACGGAGCGCAGCCGCCAGCCGTGCTGGACGCCTTGGAAGGGCTTCAGGAACGCGAAGCCGAACGCATCCAACACCTGGGCGCGCGCGGAATCGAACCATGGGCCTGCTTCCTGGCACGGGGCGATGCGACTGAGATGCGCGACGAAGCGCACTGGCTTCAGGAGAACCGTGGCCTGCTGTTCGGCGGGGCGTGAGATGGATCGGCTCCATTTCGTTCATCGGCCCGAGCCTTCGAGCGCCGCGGGGAGCGCCGGCGCGACCGCGGGGGTCAAAGGTTTGGCCCACAGCTTGCGACTCCGCCAGGACATGAGCGCCGCAAGGCCGGCGAGGACCGCCGCGAAGACGAACGCACCTCGGTAATCGCTGTGCACGATCACGAAGCCGCCGGTCTGCGCTCCGATCGCTGTGCCACAGATGGCTGCGGACGTCATGATGGCGAAGCCACTGTTGCGTTGCGTCTCCGGCACCGTGCGCGCCACGAGGTCGTACTCCGTCGCGATCACGGGCACCACGAGGATGGCGCCCGCTGACAGGGCCAGCACCATCGTGGTGAAGGAATACGCGAAAGCGGGTACCAGGTACGACACGGCCAGGCCCGTGACACCGATGCAGTACAGCGTCTCCTTGGGCATCCGCCATGTCCTGACGGCGTACGCGGCCCCCGCGGCCAGGCCGATGCCGCCGGAGATGGCCCACAGGGGACCGGTCAGCGCCGCGGAACCGATCGACACCGCGAACGCCGGAACCGCGACCTGCTCCACACCGCCCGCGATCGCCTCGATGACCATCCGGATGGTCAGTGCGCGAAATCCGCGCTGCCGCAGCGGGGCGAGTGCGCCGTGTGATCCGCGTTCGTTGCTTTCGCCTGATTCCGGCGCCCGGGGGACAGTGCGCATGATCGGGAGGAACGACAGCCCGACGGCCGATCCACCCAGGAGGACGGCTCCAGCAGTCAGCGCCGTCTGAGCGCCGCCGAACAGGAGAAAACCCGAGAGCGCCAGGGGACCGAGTATCGCGAACAGCGATCCGGCCATGGCCTCGGCGGTGAAGATCGCGTCTCGCTCGTCGTCCTGCGCCCGATCCGTGACCATCGACCGGAGCACGGAGCCGATCGGCGGTGTCGACAGTCCGGCCAACAGACAGAGGACTGCGTTCAGAGGCACGAAGGACGGGGACTGGAGGGACAACGCTCCCAGCGCCAGCAGATGCACGATGCCGGTGAGGCGCAGGGCGAAGGGGCGACTGCGTCGGTCCGCCAGGTGGCCGAGCCAGGGAGCTGCCGCCGCGACCCCGAAGTTCAGCATCGCGACGTAGAACCCACCGAGAACGGCGGACCGACCTGCCGCATCGGTCCACAGCACCAGCGCGACAGAGGTCATGTACAGGGGCAGTCGACCGACGAAGGCCAGGAGAAACGGCAGATGCACCCAACGGACTGCGGCGAGAACCCTCAGCTGGTTACCAGTCTTCATCGTGATCCAATTCTCAGGACGTCAAGCTGTCACGGAAATCGAGGGCGAGTGCCCGGAGACTTCTCCCGAAGACGGACTGGACGACCCGCTCCGGCCACCAGTCGAGCGGCAGGGCCTCAAGGTTCGTCATGGTGATCCTCTCGCCCACCGGTGCGTCCTGGACGAGGCATGCCCGCCCGCTCGGTGCGGGCATGGCGAGGGCCGCCAGGTAGGGGGCGTCAGGGCCCAGCGCGGCTCGAACGGCGTCGACCATGTGGGCTCCCTCCACGATGCAGGCGCCGTCGGGGAGTTCGCGGTAGCGGGCGAGGTACCACGTGAACGCGATGAGGATGTCGTCCTCGTTCTGGAAGCCCCGTGGGTGGTCGATGTCGGGTTGGAACGGGGCGAAGATCCCGTACAGCGTCGATGTGTCGACCGAGGCGGCGGACGCCGGGGGGCGAGTGTTGACCTCTACCTTGCTCGGTAGGCCCAGCTGGTCCGCGAGTTCTTTCGTCGCGGTCGCCACCGCGTCCGCGACGTGCGCGAACTGCTCGGCTCGGCGCGGGTACTTCAGCTGTTCCTCGGCCAGATTGATCCGGACGACCACGTCGCTCGGCTTGCCGGCCGCGAGCAGCATCGGGAGCAAAACCTCCCAGACGACGCTGACGGGCAGCTGTCTGACATCCCCGGAACTCTGCCCTATGCAAGGCTGCGTGGCGAACGCGGGGGCGGTGAGCAACTCATCGATCCGGTCGCCGAATGAGCCGAGAACGATCCCCGCTCCCCGATCGCCGGGGCAGGGGACGAGGCCCGAGTCCCGCCACATCGCCGGCGTCCCCTCGCCTGCAGCCGTCATCCTGCGGCCGGCCAGACCCCACTGTTGCATTGTGTCGATCACAGCAGATCCAGTCCGGTGGGGTGCAGGCGGTCGATTCCGACGCCCAGGCAGAAGCTCGGTCCGCTGTTGCGGGCGAACGTCGTACCGTGGTCGTTCGGCGACGACACGGCCGTCCCGGCGCCCGGGTCGCCGTCCGGGATCGTCCGTTCGTTCGTGTGTGCCCACAGCAGGTCCAGGTCGGCCAGGCGGTCGATTCCGACGCCCAGGCAGAAGCTCGACCGGCCGTCGCGCACGAACGTCGTACCGTGGTCGTTCAGCGACGACACGGCCATCCCCGCACGCGGCTCGTCGTCCGCAACCGTCCATTCGCTCTTCCGCGTCACGCCGGGCGTGAAGCCGTCGAGCGCCGGCGCCCAGTCGCCCTTCGAGAACCGGTCAAGTACGGCCGCGACCGCGCGTTTGATCTCCGCCATCGCCGTCGGCGCGTTCTCGGTGGGTCCGCACCACACGGCCTCCCAGACCCGGTAGGCCTCAAGCCGTCCCGCGCTGTCCCATCGCCGTGCCGGTTCCCGTCGGTAGGCGTATCCGATGCCGCAGTACAGGCCGTCAGGACGTTCGTCGAGCTCTTCCAGCAGCTCCAGACATGCCGCATGCTGCAGGCGACCGGTCTCCAGCGACGAGGCGACATTCTGCGGGTGGTCACGACCGGTGCCGGCATTGGTGAGCATCGGGTACCACACCGAGGTCGGATCGAAAGCGGCCACAGCCGCGTCGAGGTCGGCGACGAGATCCGTGATCGCCACGGCAGGCTCGCCGACCAACATGACGCTGCCGGTCCTGCCGGTGGCGGCGGGCCTCGTGGCCGCACCGACGACGACATCTCCGAGTGATGTGCGGGCCCGGTCGAAGCCGTCGTGAGCCGCTCCGAGGCGGCCGGTCTCGTCGAGCGGTCGGTACCAGTGTTTCTCCACGCCCGCCGGGGAGTTCGCCAGGTGCTGCGACAGCGTTTCGACCGTGTCGAAGCATGCCGGCGTGAAATCGGACCAGGCGTCGCGGGACAGCTCGTACTCCGCCGCGGTCAGGAGTTCGGCCATGAGGAGTGAATCGATGTCACCGCGCAGTGGACTTTCGGCCGAGACCGTGAGACCCAGGTTCTTCAAGAGCCAGCGGATCACCCAGTCACGTTCAAAGTACCCGTCAGTCATGATGCTTCTTCCTGTCAAGAAGCCGCGCGGACCGCATGGCGGGTGGACCGTGCGATCGACTCGAGCAGTGTTCCGGGATTCTCGGTCACTTCGATGTCATCGAAGAGCGATACCTCGGCGATCTCCGGCAGACCGCGGAGCAGGTGACTCGCATTGGACGCCATGGGCTGCCGCGTGACCAGCATGATGGGCTTGCGAAGCGCCGATGCCCAGCCCATCTCGACGTGCGTCCCGTCTGTACGCAGCAGGTCGTCCCCCAGCACGGGCAGCACCGGAACGAAGACGTCGCACCGGCGCATCCAGTCGAAGTCCCGAACCGAGACCTGCTGGGGGGAGAACAGCGGGGTGTCGACTCCGAACTTCTCGGCGACGTGGGCCGAGAAAACGGTGCCGTTGGCTTCCTGGACCGCCTCGATGATGCCGTGAAGCGTGCGGCGAAGTGGCGAGTAGAACCCGTCGTCCTCGATCGCGTACTGGATAGGCCCGCCGACGAAGACATTGATTCCCGCGAGATCGACGCTTACCTGGACTGGGGCAGCCTGCAAGGTGTCACCTCTTGAGTGGAATGAATGGAAAGAACTGGAGATTGGTAGCGGCACTCGATCCAATAGGGGCCGCACGCTTCCGGGAAGGTTCGCCGGCATGCGTGAAGCACTCGAATGTGCTCCAGAGAAAAGTGCCGTTCTCCCGACGCCAATTGTCATCGGCGCTGTGGTGCGGATGACGTTAGGGGCGATTGCTGGAGGCTGTCAACACATTCGTTTCCTGTTACGGATTCGGTCCGCAGTCTGCAACCGTCCGTCATCGGCTTTCGCCATCAGCCGCCGCGGTAAGCCAGATCTTAGCTGATCAGGCGCCTGAAGAACGGCTTGGTCAGTGTCAGCAAGTCTGTCGGCCACTTGTGGTCAGTAGCTTTCGGTGGACTCGCTCAGCCGGAGTGTGGAGTATCTCTACGGGCTGCCGCAAAAGGCAGTCTGAATTCTTGACCGGATGATTCGGCCCAGATGGCGAGGGCCGCCCGGCCGGAAGTTTCTGCCCGCATGGGGGGATACATGACCAGCACCGGGTCGCTTTTCTCGGCCCATGGAGAAGAACCTGTCGTCGCAATCGCCGGCGTGCAGTTCGGTTGGGGCAGCGTCGGAAAGATCGCCGCTGTCATGGACGTATTGCGTGCCAGGCACGGCGATCGTCTCGGCTTTGTCGGACTGGCCTCGGCGCTTGGACGGCCGGTGCTGGGCGCGCACCCGATCGACGCCTGGCTGGACGTGCCGGCCGACGACGGGGAGCTTGCCGCGCTGGTCGCGGCCCGTCGCATTTCGGCCGCCCTGGTGGTGCTCGATCCGGAACTGGCCTCCCGGCTCCAGTCGGTGGGGGTGCCGGTGGTGTACCTGGACAGCCTCCCGTTCCTCTGGACGGACCGCGACGAACTGCCCGTCGACGTCGAGGCCTACTGCGCCCAGTTGTGTCCGGCACTGCCTCAGGCCTGCTGGCCGTCGCTGCGGCGCATCCGGTCGCTGCACTGGGTCGGGCCGGTGGTCGGCATGGCCGGGGACGACGGACCGGCGCCGGTGCCCGGCCGGGCGGTCCTCAACCTGGGTGGTCTGGAGTCCCCGTTCCGCGACGGCGACGACAACGCTTATCTGTCGCTCGTCCTGGAGAGCGCCCTCACGGCGTTGCGGGACCAGGGCTTCCGGGAAGTGATCACCACGGGCAATCTGGACCTTGAGCGGCTGCCGCGGACGTCCGCGGCGACCGGGCTCTCGATCCGTGGAGGGCGGCTGCCTCGCGGGGAGTTCCTGGAAGCGCTGCGCACGGCCGAACTGGTCGTCACCTCGCCCGGGCGCACAACCCTGCTCGAGACGGCCTCACTGAACCAGCGTTGCGTGGTGCTCCCACCGCAGAACCTCAGCCAGATCGTCAACGCGGCCGACGTCGCGGGTCAGGTCGATCCCCGGATCGTGGTCGGTTGGCCGGCGGACATGGTGGACGAAGCGGTGCTCGACGCGCACAGGGCGCGCGGCGAGGCGGAAGCCGTCCGCTACCTCTACGGGTGCATCGCGGCCGCCGCCGAACGGCGGTCCGAGCACAGCTCTTGGCTCACCGCCCGGCTGAGCGAGGCCATCGAGGCCTCAGGCCGGCCCGGCGCCCGGATGGCGCCGTTCTCCGGATCGACCGGGGGCGACGGTGCCACCGAGGTGGCCGACATCGTGGACCTGGTCGTCGAGCGGACGCGGCCCGGGCACGCGGGCGTCCGCCCTCCAGCCGCAGCAACTTTGCGTATTCACAACCAGCTTAGCGACGCGCGAGAGATGGAGACATATGCCCATGCGGCATCCCGATGAACTCAAGCAGGACCGGTCCCTGGCGATCAACGGCGGCACCCCCCGGTTCGACGAACTCCCCTGGGAAGACACCGGAATCGTCGCCGAGGCGGCCGACGACGTGGCCGCGCTGATCCGCACCCGGCGCACCGTCTACTGGGGCGGAGGCCCGCACAGCAAGCGCCTGGAGGCGGACTTCGCGGCGCTGATAGGCCGTGACCGCGCCTTCTTCCATCAGTCCGGGACCGCCGCGCTGCAGACCGCGCTGTTCGCCCTCGGGGTCGATGAGGGCACGCCGGTCGCGCTGAGCGACTCGGGCTTCGTGGCCAGCCTCAACGCGATCTATCACCTCCGGGCCCGCCCGGTCTTCCTGCCGACCCATCCCGACACGCTGCAGTGCATCGACGAAGTGGCGGAGTGGACCGACGGAACCCCCGTGCACACGGCTCTGATCACACACTTCTTCGGCAATGTGGCCGACGTCGAAGCCATCCGGCGCTCTTCCGGTGCGCGGTACCTGGTCGAGGACGGTGGCCAGGCACACGGCGCCACGCTGCGCGGAAAGCCGGTGGGCGCGTACGGCGAGATCGGCTCCTTCGCGGGTTCTACGAAGAAGCTGGTCACCGCCGGGCAGGGTGGCCTCAACGTCTATGACGACCCGGACATCGACTGGCGGATGCGCACCTACGGGCACCACGGCAAGTCCGGCAACTTCGAGGGAGTCTTCCCCGGGTACAACTTCCGCGGCGGTGAGATCGAGGCGATCCTGGCCCATGCCGCCCTGCGGCAACTGCCCGAGCGGGTCGCCGCGCGCAACGCCACGGCCGACGCCATGTTCGAGATCTTCGACGCGGCCGGGATCCGCACCGCTCGGCCGGCCGTCGGCCTCGACTGCACTCCGGCCTGGTTCGATGTGGCGCTCATCCTCGACGAGGAGTGGGCAGGCCACCGTGACTGGCTGGTGGACGCGCTGGTCGCCGAGGGCATCCCGGGCTGGCATTACCCCGCCCTGATCGGCATGCCGTGGGTCAAGCCCTGGATGACCTCGCGGGGCTGGTGGGGTGAGCGTGAGGAGCACCTCCTCGGCACCGAGCGCGCCCTGTGGGACCGGACCCTGGTGCTCGGCACCCAGATGAGCCCTCAGGACGCCCGGAGGATCGCGGCCGCCACGGCGGAGCTGCTGAAGGGATGAGCGCCGGCGAGCTCGACCGGGCGGCGGAGGTGTTGCGGCGGTGCGGAGACTCGGGCGTACGCGACGTGCGCCTGATGCACGGCGGCAACTGCACGGTCTACATCGGCTCCGAACTCGTGCTGCGGGTGGGCAGGTCCTGGCCGCTGGACACCGCACAGGAGCTGAGCTGCTGGCGGGTGGCCCGCAGCCACGGCGTGCCCGCGCCCGAGGAGGCGGGCAGCGGAGTGCTGGCCGACGGACGCCCCTACCTGGTGTATCGGCACGTCGCGGGTGTGCCGGTGGAGAGCCGGTCGGGCCTCGCCGCGGCGGGTGAGACGCTCGCCTCGCTGCACACCGTGTCGGGGCACCGGTTCCCCCAGGAGGCCCACAACCTGCCGCGCCGGAGAGCACGTTACGACACTGCCCTGCGCGGAGGCAGGGCAGTGGGCATCCCTGAGGGGTCCTGGGCCGATGCCCTGCTCCGACAGGCGGCCGAGGACTGGCGGACCAGCCGCGAGGTGGCTGGGCACGGCGACTTCCGCTCGCCCAACCTGGTCTCCCGCGGGGGGCGGGTCGCCCTGGTCCTCGATTGGACCGACGCACGCGCGGCCAGCCCCGAGAGCGACCTCGGCCAGCTCGCCCCCGACCAGTTGGACCACCTCCTGCCCGGATACCGGGCCCACGCCCGACGGCAGCCCGACCTCGACCTGGTCGCCGGCCACCTCCTCGCCCGGCACGTGGCGCTGGAGGTGGGTGGCGTCTTTCCCACCGGCACCAGTGCCCGGATCGCCGACGTGGTGAAGGAGCGGCTGCGCCGCGGGAGGTGGGGCCGTGGCTGACCCCCGACCCGCTGTCCGATTCCCGGAACACCCGACTCAAGGAGAGACACGATGAGTGGTGATCGTCACCGCTACCTGTTCATCAGGATTCTGGAGGCCTGCAACGCGGACTGCTTCATGTGCGAGTTCGCGCTCTCACGGGACAGCTACCGCTTCACCGTGGACGACTTCGCCGAGCTCCTGCCTCAGGCCGTCGACGCCGGAGTGGGCTACGTCAGATTCACCGGCGGCGAGCCCCTGATGCACCGGCAGGTCGTGCAGCTGGTCGAGGCCGGCACCGCGGCGGGCATGCGGATGTCGCTGATCACCAACGGCTTCCGACTGCCACAGATGGTCGACACCCTGGCCGCTGCCGGACTCGCGCAGATCGTGGTCAGCATCGACGGTTCCTCGGGGGCGACCCACGACGTCTACCGTCGAACCCCGGGCTGCTTCGACCGCGCGTTGGAGGGACTGCGTGCGGCCAGGGCCGCCGGCATCCTCACCCGGGTCAACACCGTGGCGGGGCCGCACAACTACGAGCAGCTGCCCGAGTTGCAGCGGGTGCTCACCGAAGCCGGCGTGAGCCAGTGGGAGCTGTCGGCGCTCAAGCTGGAGCGCACCATCACCTACCCTTCGCGCGAGGACGTGCTGCGGGTGTGCGACCCGATCTACACCGGAGATCCGGAGCAGGTCCTGGTCCCGCTCGGGAAGCGGTTCTACGGGGACACGCCCGAGGAGCAGGACGCCTTCTTCGACCAGGGCGTCACCCCGCGGGCCTCGCTCCCGCTCTGCTACGTCACCGACGACGTGATCTATCTCGACCCCAAGCAGGGGCGCGCGTTCGGCTGCAGCTGTCTGCCGCACCGGGACGGCGACGGGCCCGGGGGAGCACCGCTGCGGGACGAGCAAGGACGTGTGTTCCTCGACAGCCCCGCACTGCGCAAGCACGCCGAGCTCTTCCGGACCGAAGGACCACGCGTGTGCAACGGCTGCTCGACCACGGCTGCGGGCTACAGCGACGACATGGCCCGGCTCGGAGCCGTCCCGGCCTGGCACTACTGACACCGACCCCTGGAGGTCCGGGCCACGGCCGCTCCCAACCTGAACGTCCCGACCAGCGTGCTCACCTTGCCGGCCTCCCCCTGCTCGCCTCCACGAGCGTGTCATCACCCACCGAGGAGCATGCCTTGACCACACCCGACGACGGGCCCTCACTCGTCCTCCACGCACGCCCCGACGACCTGGAGGCCGCAGCCGACCTGGAGTTCGTGACCGCCCACCTGGCCGAGTTCCGACGGGCCCGCGCGGACGTCTCCGCAACGGCCGCCCTGGTCGTGGGAGATCCGGACCGGTGCGCCGAACTGATGGCGGCCGGCCTGCCCACCGTCTACCTGCACCCCGCCGGAGCCGCCCCTGGTGACCCGGGCACGGCCGATGTGTCCGCGACCATCGTGAGCTGGCAGGTGCCGAGCTGGCTGACCCAGTCGTGCAGCCGGGAAAAGCAGTTCGCCCGGTCCGAGATCCAGGTGGCCAACGTGGCTCCGCCGAGGCGGGTCCGTTCGGCCGGCGGAGACGGCCCGGCCGTCCAGCTGACCGGCGGCTGCCCGGACCCGGAACAGACCGTGGCGGCCCTGCGCTCCGCGCTGCGCGAAGGGGGCCCGGCCGCGGGGCCGGTTCCGGTACTGACCGACCTGGCCGCAGCGGACTGGGCCCGATTGGCGAGCCGGCTGGGCGAGTTCGCCTTCACGCGGGTCGACGTCGCCGATTGGCCCCGCGCCCTGCGTCGGGCCGACCTGCTGGTGGCCGGGCCGACCTTGCTGGCGACGACCTTCGCCCAGTCCGCAAATCTGCCCCTGCGGCTGCTGCCTGCCGTCGGCATCCGACAGTCACGCGTCCGGGAAGCCCTCGGCGTCCTGGTCGGTGGAGCCGATGACCGTACGGACCTGATCGTGACACCGGACGTCTGGCCCGTGGACACAGGCCGGGCGGGAGCGCTCGGCGGCGCGACGCAGCTCGCCCGACAGATCCGGCAACTGTGTCTCGCGCCGGTCTGACCCACACCGTTCCCCCTGCTTCGACCGTCCGACCGAAGCCGTTGAACCGTCCAAGGAGCACCATGTCTGGCACCGCCCTGTCCGTGAGCGCCGCTGACCTCACTCAGCACGAGATTCGGGCCCTGCGCTCGGAGCACAACCTGGCCGACGCCCACACCCACCAGTCCCAGTCCCCGGGCCAGCGCCAGATCGTGGCGTCGCTGCCCCAGCTCTGGTACGAGTCGGAAGCGGGCAAGCAGAGCACGTTCGAACAGCGCTTCATCGATACGTTCTTCCGCTTCCGCGGCCAGCACACCGCTCTCGGCCTCAACCGGACACTGCTGACCTACGCCGCTTCCATCTCCACCGTGATCGCCGGCATGTACCTCAAGCGGCGCGGCGCGCGCGTTTCGCTGATCGAACCGTGCTTCGACAATCTGCGCGATCTGCTGGTCAACCTCGACATCGAGCTGGTGCCTCTGCCGGAGCAGGTGTTGTCGTCCCCGGACACCGTCTATGACCAACTGGCGCAGCAGCCCCGCACCGAGGCCGTCTTCCTCGTCGATCCCAATAACCCCACCGGTCACAGCCTGCTGAGCGGCGGCCGGCGGATTTTCGAGGAGGTGGTCCGGTTCTGCCGGGAGAACGACCGCCTGTTGGTCCTCGACCTCTGTTTCGCCGCGTTCGCGCTCGGCTCTCCCGGCGGGCGGATCGACGTATACGAGATCCTGGAGGCGTCCGGCGTCAGCTACATCGCGATGGAGGACACCGGCAAGACCTGGCCGGTGCAGGACGCCAAGTGCGCCTTGATCACGTCGAGTGCCGACATCCATCCCGACCTGTACAACATTCACACCAGCGTGCTGCTGAACGTCTCCCCGTTCACCCTCAACGTGCTCACCCAGTACATCAAGGACTCCATGGCGGACGGGTTCGCGTCCGTGTCCGACGTGCTGTCGACGAACCGGGCACTGGCCCGGGAACTCACTCAAGGCACCGTGCTGCATCACCAGGAGCCCGCAGTCCCTGTCAGCGTTGCCTGGTTCGAGCTGGCCGAGAGCGCCCCCAAGGCGACCGAACTGCAGCAGGAACTGGCCGACGCGGGTGTCCACGTGCTGCCGGGCACCTTCTTCTTCTGGAGCCGTCCGGAGCGGGGCGAGCGGTGGATCCGCGTGGCGCTCGCCCGCGACCCGGAGGAGTTCGCCGCCTCCATGCGCCGACTGCGCGAGGTGGTGGTGCGTCATGGGTGAGTGGCGTCCAGGCGGGGTCATGGCTCCGCTGATCACGCCGTTCGACGCCGATGGACGGGTTTCCCCGGCCTGTGTGCGGGCCCTGGTGGCCCGGGTGCGCCCGCACGTCCGGGCCGTGGTGCCCACCATCAGCTGTGGCGAGGGTTGGCAGCTGGATCCGGAGAGCTGGCGCACCGTCAATCTTGCGGCTCTGGAGGCGGCCGACGGCCTGCCGGTGCTCACCGGCATCCAGTGCGCTGACCCGGAAGAAGTACTGGCCCGGGGCCGTTGGGCGGCTCAGCATGGTGCCGCGGGAGTCTTCGTGGGCCCGCCGTCGTCGGCCGGCCGCGGCCGGCGGGAGGTGTACCGGGCGTACGCGCGGATCGCGGCATCCCTCGACATCCCCGTCCATCTCTACAACGAGAGCGTGGTCAGCGGCATCGAGCTGGACCTTGGGACGCTGGTTGCGGTGTGCTCGCTGCCCAACGTCGTCGGCGTGAAGGAGTCCAGCCGAGCCCCCCAGGTGACGCGGTCGCTGGTGCACGCGGTGGGGGATGTCGACGTGTATCAGGGCTGGGAGGACCTCCTAACCGCCACGCCCGGGGTTGCCGGGCTGATCGGACCGCTGGCCCTGATCGAGCCGGAGCTCTGCAGTCGGTTCGCGGCCCGCCCGACCCCCGGGCTTCAGGACACGGTCACCGACACCTGTCGCCAACTCGGCCTGTTCGATCCGGACTATGTCGCCCGGACCAAGCAAGCCCTTGTGCGCCAGGGGGTGTTGCGGACGGCAGCCCTGGCGGAATCGAGCTGAGCGGTCGGCCGGTCGGTAGCTTCAAGTTCCGTGCGCACTTGTGGTCAGTACCCGTGTGTTGCGGTGCAGTTGGGAGCTGGGTGATTCTTGAGGTGTCCGGAAATTCTTCGTTCACTGAACCGGTCAGTGCGTTGAGAGTGATATGTGCACTCCGTTTCAGAGGTTGAGCTCGAAGAAATCTGAGAGCTTTTCTTAGGGGGAACAAATCATGTCCGCGAAGTTTTCGTCTGCTCTTGTCGCCGTCGTTCTCGCCGTTTCGGCGGTGGTCGTTTCCGTGTCGGGGACCACTCACCCCGCCCCCGGGCGTGTCGATGCTTCGGCGGCTCCCCGGGCCGTCATGTCGCTGACCGACACCGGCTGGCAGTGACGGAGGAGGACGGGCAGCCGGCCATTCCAGGCCGGCGCCGGTACCCGAGCACAGGAGAGGAACACCGTGGACGGTTCTGGAGGGGACGTGCCCGGGAGCGGACTCCCGCGGCGGCCGTTTTCGTCGGCGGCCCGGCCACTCATGGAATTCATTGCCGCCCATTCGGTCGACGGCCTCTCGTTGGCGGCACGTTGCGTTGAGGTCCGCGACTTCCACCTGGCGGTCCACAGCGTCCGACGAGCAGTCCGGCTGATCGACTTCGCCTGCTCGGTGGCGGCACTCGGCCGGGAGCTCCCGGAGAGCCGGCAGTACCCGGCCGTGGAAGGGTGCCGGACACCCGACGACAGCGGCTCGGCGAAGGTGGTCAGCCTCGTGGGCGGGAACAGGCGGGCCTTCGAGGCGGCCGCCGCCGGGCCGCAGCGGCGGTGCCCGTCGACCGGTCGCGAAACCGAACTGCTCGGGAGGCTTCGGCAGGTGGCGGCGGACCTCTGGGAGGCCTTCGTCGGCGCGGTCGAGTCGGCCGGCGCCACCGACTGGGACTACCTCGGCCGGCTGACTGAACGCCAGGCTCCCGTCGCTGCGCAGGACGGCCGCCTCGCGGAAGCCGCCGAGATCTACCGGGCGTTGGTCGAGTTGAACGCCGCCGCGCTGCGCTGGGAGCGGATCCACTGGTGCGACCGGTCATCGGGGAGCGACAGCTGGTGCGCGGCGTCCAGCATCAGCCCGCTCTTTCCGGTGCTGCCGCCGGCACCCGGCATGCCCGCACCGGGGACCTTCCGGGGAGCGACGAGCTGGTGAGGGCCGCGCTCTCCCCTCCTTGAAAGTCGGGCTACCTTACAGATTGGGCTCATAGGTTTATGAAGAAACCCCAGCTCCTTGTGTTCGACTACCCCGGGCGCCGGGATACGAAGCATGTCAGTGACATGCGACTGGAAGACGACGGATTCGATGTTCGCTATGCGATGAAGAGCGAGCTGCCCGATGAGCTGTACGCCGAGTCATATGCGCGGGTACTGGTCAGGAATTCCGGCGTCGAACCGTCACTGGTGGTCGGCGTCATCGGGTATTGCATGGCGGGACATCTCGCGCAGGAGGCTGCGGCGCAGCTGACCGCCGAGCGGGGAACGGCGCCGACGCTGATCCTCCTGGACAGCGGGCCCTGTCCGGCTGAGGCGGTCGAGGAGGAGTGCCGTACCGCGTTCGCCGCCTTCGGCGGCGACGAGGCGGTCGCGGCCCTCGACGCGGCTTCGTGCGGCCTTCTCTTCTCCGCCGAGGCGCTGCGCAACGACCCGTTCCGGACCATCGAAGAAGTTCGGAATATCCTGCGGAGTTTCGCCATGGAAACGATGGCCGACGACGGGGCGAGCATCGAGGAGGTCCAGGACTCGGCCGAATTGTTCATCAAGCACTACGTGGGCTGGATCACCCATCTCATCGCCGCTCACAACAACGCCGCTCCGCGTTGGAACGGCGACGTACTCCACATCGTTTCCCGCGATCATCCGTTCCAGGGCGACTGGCCGGGCGCGGCGGCGACGAAGTCGGTCGTCGTCGACAGCGTGGGGAACGATCCGTCCAGCGAGGCCGCCACACGGGACTCCATTCTTTCCCATATCCGTCAAACCAGCTTGGCTCGCTGAACGATGGGCCGCGGGGGGAATTCACAGACGCGCACACGATCCTTGGGGACAGCATGACGAAGGGGAATCCCTGGCTGCCGTTCGGCCCCCATTCGGAGGCCGACATCACGCTCCTGTGTCTGCCGCACGCAGGTGCCGGTGCCATCTCGTACAGGAGTTGGGGACAGGGCCTTCCGCCCGAGATCGCGGCGTGCCCGGTCCAGCCTCCCGGTCGTGAGCGACGACGCGGGGAGGAACCGTTCACGAGCGTGGAGCCGCTGGCCAAAGAGCTCGCGAAGGTGATCACCGACTCGGTGCGGGCGCCGTACGCCGTCTTCGGTCACAGCACGGGGGCGCTGTGCGCCTTCGAGACGCTGCGTGAGCTGCGTCGGATCGACGGTCCCCTGCCGGTCCATCTGTTCGTGTCCGGGCGATGCGCTCCGCAGACTCCTCTCACCAGGCACGACCTGGCGGACATGGACCTGGTCGAGCTGGCCGGCCTGCTGCGTCAGCTCGGCGGCACACCGGAGGAGGTCCTTGCCGAGCCGGGTCTGCTCGCTCTGCTCCAGCCTCTGTTGGCCGCCGATTTCTCCGTCAACGAAGGTTACGCGTACGCAGTGGAACCGCCCTTGGACATTCCGATCACCGCCTTCGCCGGGATCGACGACCAGTGCGCGGATGTGGCCTTGACAGAGCCTTGGGCGATACACACCGTACGGGAATTCGCGCTTCACGCGTTGCCCGGCGGACATTTCGCGATCTTTGACTCCCCCGCAGCGGTGCACTCCCAAATCGCCGCGGCGCTCGCCCCGTACTGCAGAAACTGACCGACCATACACGGCAATCGCCCGTATGCCTTTTATTCGAGAAAGCGAGGAGTATGCCCATGACGGCCGGACGCGAGGATTTCGTGGAGGCTCCCTACGAGGCTCCACAGGACGAGCTCGAAAAGCAGGTGGCGGACATCGTGGCCGAGGTACTCGACGTGGACCGAGTGGGCCGTGACGACAGCTTCTACGACTTCGGCGGAACATCCCTGCAAGCGATCCGCATCTGCACACGGATCGAACGAGTCCTCGGCATGAAGGCGCTGCCGCTCTGGTTCTTCTCCAATGATGTCCTGCACGAGTTCGTCCAGGAGCTGCGGACCGAGGCGGAGAAGGCACATGTCTGAGCCGGGCGGAGCCGCGTCGTTGATCCACGCCTCGTTCTCCCGCCACGCCGCCGAGCAGCCCGACGCTCCTGCGCTGATCCTTGATGGTTCAGCCATCAGCTATGGGGTCCTCGACGCGGCCTCGGACGCCTACGCCGCGCTGCTGGCCGCCCATGGGGCGGGCCCCGGGCAGATCGTCCCGCTCGTCCTGCCCCGCTCTCCTCAGCTGGTCGCCGTGGAGCTCGCTGTGCTCAAGTGCGGAGCGGCCTATGCCAACATCGACCCGGACTGGCCGGCCGACCGCCAGGCGGCGATCTTCGCGCAGACGGCACCGAAGGTTGTCGTCACCGGACCCGCCACGGAGGTCGAGGCAGATGCCGAGGTCCTCCGCGTGGAGTTCGAAGACCTCACCGAGCCGGCGGCCAGGGCTTCCGCCTTCACCCCGGCTCACGTCACCGCGGCCGATCCCGCGACGGTGTTCTTCACCTCGGGCACCACCGGTCGTCCCAAGGGCGTCGTCGTCCCGCACCGTGCCGTCACCCGGCTCTTCGGACCCCACGGCCTCGCGGGTTTCGGGCCGGGGCACGTCACACCGCAGGCAGCGGCCATCGCGTGGGACATGTATGCGTTCGAGCTGTGGGGCCAGCTGAGCACCGGCGGATGCGCGGTTCTCGTTCCGCAGGGGCACCTGTTGCCGAACACGCTTCGAGAGCTGATCCACACCGTTGGCGTGGACACGGTGTGGTTGACGACCTCGCTCTTCAATCTCTTCGTCGACGAGGACGTGGACTGCTTCACCGGGGTGCGGCAGATGCTCATCGGTGGCGAGAAGCTGTCCCCCGGACACGTGCGGACCTTCCTTGAGCGCCACCCGTCGATACCGCTGCGCAACGGGTACGGGCCCGTCGAGAACTGCATGCTCACCACAACACACCTCATCCGTCCGCAGGACTGCGACATCGCTGAGGGCATCCCGGTGGGCAGTGTCGTGCCAGGCACGACCGTGCTGATCCTCTCGTCAACGGACACGCCCTGTGCCGCCGGCGAGACAGGCGAGGTGTGCGTCGCGGGAACCGGTCTCGCCGTGCACTACCTGGACGAGCCGGAGATGACGGCGGAGAAGTTCCCCACGGTGGAGATCGACGGTTCTCCGGTACGCATCTATCGCACCGGTGACTTCGGGCTCGTCGACGACGAGGGTGTGCTGCAGTTCCGAGGCCGGCGCGATCGCCAGGTGAAGATCAGCGGATACCGCATCGAGTTGGCCGAGATCGAAAACGCCGCTCGTGGAATCGAAGGCGTCCGCGAGTGCATCGTGGTACCGCTCAGCGCACCGGACGGTCAGGTGAGCGGCCTGGCGTTGTGCTACGTGGCGCAGTCGGTGGACGGTTCCGGGGACACCGACGGCCTCCTGGGCGAGCGAGAGCTGCGCCGTGCGCTGTCCCTCCTTCTGCCCGACTACTTGGTGCCGCGCGTGATCCGGAGGCTGGACCGCTTTCCCGTGACGGCGAACGGCAAGGCCGATCAGGCCGAGTTGCGGCGGATGGCGGCGAGCTCTCGGGGCGGTCGGCCTTGAAGGGCCGAGAACAGCAGGTGCCAACCGGTCCGGGCGTCTACCCGTTGACGGCCGAACAGGAAGCGATCTGGCTGGACGACCATTTGCGGGACGGCGGGTCCCGCTACATCGAATCATGGGTCTACCGTCTCGAAGGCGCCCTCGACCGGGGTGCTGTGCACTGGGCACTGGAGCGGATCGTGGCGCGCCATGAGGGGCTGCGCAGTCGGTTCGGCCTGGACGACGACCGCTTGGTGCAGAGGGTTCTTCCCGAGAAGCACGGACTGGAACTGGAGACCGTGTCCTGCGCCGCCGCGTCCCTCGACGACACCTTGAAAGAACTGGTGCGTCGTCCCATGGACGTGGCCGAGTGCCCCATAAGGGCCACGCTGGTCGAGGTGGCGCAGCATACGACGGTCCTCGTCGTCCAGCTGCACCATCTGGTGGTCGACAGCTGGGCACTGCACACCTTGGAACGGGAATTCGAAGAGCACTATCGGGCTTACGTCGAGCGGCGCCCTGTAGCGGTTGCTCCAGTGGAACTGCAGCCGGGCGCCCACGCGTTGGCCAGGAAGTCGACCCCGAGAGACCCTGCGGTGCGGGCCTATTGGCGGGAGAACCTGCGCGAACTGTCCCCGGATGCGGCCAGCACCCTCGCCGTTGATGACACTCTGGCACCGGCCGGCGCGGGCGGCGAGCCCCCGGATCGCGGGGGGAGAATCACCTTCGAAGTCGACGCCGAGACAGCTCAGCGCGTACGAGCTGTGTGCCGACGACTTCGTGTCACGCCGTTCGCCGTATTCGCATCCATCGTGTCTGTGCTGCTGCACGCGGCCGAGGGCGCGCAGGACGTGGTCTTGGGCACGCCTGTCTCGCACCGCGATTCCGCCAGCCACGACCAAGTGATGGCTCCGATGATTGCGTTGCTGCCGCTGCGTGTGACCGTGGACGCCGACGCGTCCTTCGCGAAGCTGGTGGCCCACGTGCGCACCCGCGCCCACGAAGCGATCACGTACAAGGACATCTCGTACGGCGAACTGGTCGGCATGACACGGCGACGTGGCCAAGTCGGCGGCCGAGGCATGGTCCGCACGGTGCTCGTGGTCGATGACGCCCAGCCGTCACGGATGCGGCTGCCCGGGCTGGAGGCTCGGCGCGTCTATATGGACTCTGGGGTCTCGAAGTTCGACCTGTGTTTCACCCTTGTGGCACAGGACCGGGATTATCGCGGATTCCTGGACTACGCGGTCGACCTCTTCCCCGCCGGTGTGGTCGAGCGGGTCACGGATGACTTCCTGGCCCTGCTCGACAGGGTCTGTGACAACCCGGACGGAACGGTGGCGTGGCTGGTCGACGGCATCGGGGAGGGGGCACGCCCGGGTGTCGGGGATGCCGCGCCGAAGAAACCCGGCCAAAGCCCTGCCCCCGGAAATCGTCAGCTTCGTTGAGGAATTCCGGCCGGAGCGCTCGGCGGAGGGAACTTCACTCGGCCATGCCGCGCACCTGCCCGCCATTGCATCGACAGAAAGGACATGACGTAGTGGGGCTCTCTCGGGCGGGAAACAAGATGGCGAGGCTGTCGGGGCTGCGGCTCATCATGGAGGACATCGCCACCTCCATGGGCTCGGCCACGGGTCGGGAGTGGCTGAATCTCGGCATAGGAAACCCAGCAGACATACCGGAGGTCAGCGACACTTGGCGGCGCATGACTGCCGAGGCACTGGATGACAGCTTCGGGGCGGTCAGCTGCCAGTACGGTCCGTCCCGGGGGCTGCCCACACTCATAGACGCGATCGTCGGCTACTTCAACAGGCACTACGGCTGGGACATCGGACCCCAGAACGTCGTGGTGGGGCCCGGTAGCCAAATGCTCTGCTTCATCGCCGCGACGCTGTTCACCGGGCCCGGCGAGGTCCGTGACACAAAGCTGGTGCTGCCCATGACGCCGGACTACACCGGTTACCAGGGGCTTTCCCTGGTGCCCGGAGGAGTCGCCGGGGTGGAACCGATCCTGCAACGGCAGGATGAGCGCTCGTTCCGGTATCTCTTCGACATGCCCGCCGTCGAGAGGCTGACCGACGTCGGACTGATGCTGTTGTCCACCCCGAGCAATCCGACCGGCCGATGCGCAGCGCCCGACGAGATCCGGAGCCTCGTCTCCGCCGCCGAGGCCCACGACGTACCTCTGATGATCGACAACGCGTACGGCGCGCCTTTCCCCCGCATCGGCGAGGTGACGACGCCCCCACTGCGACACGACCGCGTCATCAACGTCTTCTCGCTCTCCAAGACCGGACTTCCGGGAGAGCGTCTCGGATTCGCCATCGCGGACGAGCGGTACATCTCCCCGATCGTCTCCTGCATGGCCAACTCCACGCTGCACGCGCCACAGCTGGTCCAGGCCGCGCTGGCCCGCGCCCTGAATTCGGACGTCCTCGATTCCCTTGTGGCCCTGGAGATAGGCCCGTTCTACACCCAGCGCAGGAAGTTCGTGAAGTCGCTGCTCCTGGACCGCCTTCCCGCCGACATCGCATGGCGGCTGCACGAGGGCGAGGGCGGCATGTTCTTCTGGGTCTGGGTGGACGAGGAGTGGTTCGACGACCTGGCGCTGTATGAGGCCCTGAAGGCCAGGGGCGTCTTCGTCGTACCAGGCCGGCACTTCTTCACCGAACCCGAGCACAGCCGGGGGCTGGGTCTTCATACGCGTCAGTGCTTCCGTGTCAGCGTCACTCCCGACGCCGACACCATTACCGCCGGCGTCGAAGTGATCGCGGAAACGCTGGGCGACATGCGTGCCGGAAGCATGCGGATACGCGACAACCGCTGAAGCCGGAGCCCCGTTATGGCGGTTGCGCCGGATCGCGCAGGCCATCGCCAGGATGACCGGCAGGTCAGCCGGCGTCCCGTCGATGGCAGAGCCAGCCCTGAACTGCCTCGGTTGAGTAAGTCAATCAACTGACTTAAGGTTGCCTTGGTCAATTACGTACCTTCATGTTCGTACGCCGACGGAGGCCCCGCCATGTCCCACCTCCCTGCCCCTCCCGCCGAGGCCGGGGGCGGCGCCCCGCCGAGGTCGAACGCCGTGGTGGCGGTGCTGGCCTTCGCCGGGATCGTCGTCTCCCTGATGCAGACCCTGGTCATCCCGATCGTCCCGGAGCTGCCCCGGCTGCTCGACGCCCCGGCGTCGGACACCGCCTGGGCGGTCACGGCCACGTTGCTCGCCGCCGCTGTCGCCACGCCGGTGATGGGGCGGCTCGGCGACATGTACGGCAAGCGGAGGATGCTGCTGGTCAGCGTCGTACTGCTGGTGACCGGATCCGTGGTCTGCGCGCTCAGCGACGCGCTGGTCCCGATGATCGTCGGACGGGCGCTCCAGGGCCTGGCCTCCGGTGTGATCCCGCTCGGCATCAGCATCATGCGCGACGAACTCCCCGCCGAGCGCCTCGGCTCCGCGACCGCCCTGATGAGTGCCTCCCTGGGCATCGGCGGCGCGCTCGGCCTGCCCGCCGCCGCGCTCATCGCGGACAACTTCGACTGGCACATGTTGTTCTGGACGTCGGCCGGCATGGGTGTCGTGGCGCTGGTGTGCGTGGTGCTGTTCGTGCCCGAGTCGAAGGTGCGCACCGGCGGGCGCTTCGACCTGGTGGGCGGCATAGGGATGGCGGCGGGACTGGTCTGCCTGCTCCTGGCCATCTCCAAGGGCGCCGACTGGGGCTGGGGCAGTGGCACGACGCTCGGTCTGTTCGCCGCCTCCGTCGTGATCCTGTCGGCCTGGGGCTGGTGGGAGCTGCGTACCGAGCAGCCGCTGGTCGATCTGCGGACGACCGCCCGGCGTCAGGTGCTGGTCACCAACCTGGCCTCGATCGCCGTGGGCTTCGCGATGTTCGCAATGAGCCTCGTCATCCCGCAGCTCCTCCAGCTCCCCGCGCAGACCGGCTACGGCCTCGGCAAGTCGATGCTGGTCGCGGGCTTGTGCATGGCCCCGTCCGGCCTGGTGATGATGGCGACGGCCCCGGTGTCGGCGGCCATCTCGCGGGCCAAGGGCCCGAAGGTCACGCTGATGATCGGCGTCCTGATCGTGGCCGTGGGCTACGGCCTCAACATCGTCCTGATGTCCGAGGTCTGGCACTTCGTCCTGGTGGCCTGCATCATCGGCGCCGGCGTCGGGTTCGGCTACGGCTCGATGCCCGCCCTCATCATGAGCGCCGTGCCCGCGTCGGAGACGGCCGCCGCGAACAGCCTCAACACGCTGATGCGTTCCCTCGGTACGTCCACCGCGAGCGCCGTCGCGGGCGTGATCCTCGCCCAGATGACGACGAACCTCGGCGGGTACGCCCTCCCGTCCGAGAACGGCTTCAAGGTGGTCCTTGCGGTGGGCGCCGGGGCGGCGCTGCTGGCGTTCGTGGTGGCGTCGTTCATTCCGAAGGCCGGCCCGGCTGCCGTCGAGGAACCCGTGGCGCCGGCGGCGGCGCCGGCGGGAGCGACGGCCAAGTAGTGGCCGCGGCCGGCTGCGGCTAAAGGTTGCCCAGCGGCTCGATGTCGACCTTCACCGGCGTGCCCCACACGCGCAGCACCTCGTAGTCGGTGAACTCGTGCACGAGCCGGTAGGCCATCGCGGGGCGCGGCCCGCGACGCTGGGCGGCGATGTACAGCTCGGCCTCCCGGCGGTCGCGGCGCGGCGTGCCGCACAGCTGCCACTCCTGCCCGTTCCACAGCTCCGGCAGCCAGCGCTGCTGGGGCTGTGGACGGTCGCCCCGGACGCCGTAGCGGGACGGGGCGGTGTGCTCGGGGGAACGGGGGGCCGCCGGGCCGGTGCCGTTGTACTCGGAGCGGCGGGCCGCCCGGCGGCGGGTCTCGCAGAGCAGACAGAGGTCGGGGGCCGCCGCGTCGACCGGGCCGCCCGGATGCTCCGGGCAGCGGGTGGTCGGGGCGGCCGTGGACACGCTCTCGTCCAGGAGATCGAGAGCGCGCCGCAGGTCCGCCTTGACCTCGTGCAGCTTGGCATCCGGGGTGGTGGCGGTGAGGGCCTCGCCGTGCTCGCCGAGGAGGCGGAGGGCGCGGCCCAGGGCGGTCAGCTGGGCGTGGTTCATGGGTGCCAGTGTGTGCGAAGTCCTCGGCTCTTCGCCAACGGCCCGACGTCAGCCCATGCTCTTCGCCCCGTCCAGGGACTCCCGGAGGATGTCGGCGTGCCCGGCGTGCTGGGCGGTCTCCGCGATGATGTGCAGCAGCGTCCTGCGGGCCGACCAGCGAGCGTCGGCCTCGAACCACGGGGCCTTGGGGAGCGGGTGGGAGACGTTCAGGTCGGGCAGGCCGGCGACCAAGTCGTCGGTGCGGTGGGCGACCTTCTCGTACTCGGCCAGCACACCGGCCAGCGTCTCGCCGGGCAGCATCCGGAACTCGTCGGCCCGCCGGGCGAAGTCCGCCTCGGTCATGGAGTCGAAGTCACCCATCGCCGACGGGCCGTGCTCGATGAAGTCCGCCCAGTTCCGTTCCGTCGACGTGACGTGCTTGATCAGGCCGCCGAGGCACAGCTCACTGGCGGTGGTCCGCTGTCCGGCCTGCTCGTCGGTGAGGTCGCGGGCGGTGAAGCGGAGGAAGTACCGGTGCTTGGCCAGCGTCTCCAGCAGGTCGGCGCGCTCGGTGTTGTGCGTGGTCTCAGTCATGAGAGTCACGGTAGGAGCCGATTAGGTCAGCTTCTGACCTCATTGACGAAGGCGGACCAGGCGGGTGCGGTGAATATGAGCTTGGGGCCGTGGGGGTGCTTTGAGTCCCGGACGGGGATGAGGGTGGGGAGGTCGTGGGTGACTTCGAGGCAGTCGCCGCCACTGCCGCCGCTATAGCTGGACTTGTGCCAGGTCACGCCGTCCAGGTCGTACTCAGGGATGCTCCTCATGGGCGTAATCCTGCGCCATCGCCTCGAGCAGGGCTAGGGACTTCTGCGGCGAGAGTGCGCAGGCTGTGAGGAGTTCGTAGGTGAATCTCAGGTGCCTGACAGTGGCCGGGTCGTCGTCAAGCCGTCCGGTGCCGACCCCTTCGAAGTACACCAGCGGAGGAGCGTCCTCGAAGTCCATCAGCTTGATCGAGCCCTCCATTGCCGCGTGTGCTCCCGCACCGAACGGCAGCACCTGAACGAGGACCCGACCCCTGCGGCTCAAGTCGGCGATGCGGCGCAGTGCCTCCGCCATCACCTCGTGCCCGCCCGTCACTCGGCGCAGGGCGGCCTCGTCAATCACCGCCCACAACAACGGATCTGTTGGATCGTCGAGGAGTCGGGTGCGCTCCATCCGGGCCGCCACGAACTCCTCGATCTTCTCCTTCGGAGCCGTCGGCTGGTAGGCGCGGCACACGGCCCGTGCGTACGCAGGCGTCTGCAACAGTCCGGGGATGAGCAGCTGGGCGTACTGCCTGATCGCCGTGGCTTCGGCTTCGGCCTCCGCCGCCTCCGCGAAGTGTTCCGGATACCTGGACTTGTTGGCCGCCCCGCAGTTCCGCGTGAAGAAGCCCTTCGTCTCCAGCACCTCATCCACCATCACGGCCATGTCGGGCCGCAATCGCCGCGTTCCCGCCTCCAGTTGGCCGATGAACGCGCCGCTCACGAACAGCTTCAGGCCCAGGGCGTCCTGACTGAGCCCCTTCTTCTCGCGCGCATGGCGCAACTCCGCCCCCAGCAGTGCGCGTGGCGACGACGACGGATCGAGATCCTTCGGTGCTGGCATGTGCAACTCCCGGTCCACCAGACGAGGTTGTTGGGGCGCCCCGTCTGGCCAGGCTAGAGCCGTGACCGACACGCTGTGTTGTGAATCGCAAACTCTGCGTGGAGAGGTGGGGCATACGTGCGGTCGACCGAGGAAGTCGTGCTGTCGCTGCGGGAGGCTCTCAGGGGCGTGGGTGTCGTACTGCCGTCCCTGTGTGTGGACCCGGTGACCGGCGCCGGTGAAGAGCCGTTCGCGCTGGTCCAGTTGGGGCGTTGCAATGTGCGGACCGCGGAGCGGCTGGCGGCGGTGTTGCGGGGCGAGCCCGTGGAGCCCGCGCCGACGAAGGAGGAGCTGTTGGCGCGGGTGAGGCAGGTCAACCGGGAGGGGAGGCTGCCGCGTTAGGCAGCCTCGGAGGCGCGGTTGAGACGGTGGTACTGCTCCTGGGTGAGGTGGACGGCGTCCGCGCCGAGGTTCTCCTCCAGGTGCGCGAGGCTCGTCGTGCCCGGGATGGGGACGATCACCGGGGAGTGGGCGAGGAGCCAGGCGAGGGCGACCTGCGTCGGGGTGGCGTCCAGTTCCTTTGCCACCGCGGCGATCTCGGCCTTCGCCCCCGACTGTCCGGCGGCGACCGGCCGCCACGGCAGGAAGGCGATGCCCGCCTCCTCGCAGGCCTGGAGTACGGACTCGTGCTCGCGGTCGAGGAGGTTGTAGCGGTTCTGGACGCTCGCGATGTCGACGACGGTCCGCGCCTCGGCCAGCTCGGCGGCCGTGACCTCGGACAGGCCGATCCGGCCCACCTTGCCCTCGGCGCGCAGGTCGCGCAGCGCGCCGAGCTGGTCGGCAAGCGGTACGCCGGGGTCGAGCCGGTGGAGCTGGAGCAGTTCGATGCGGTCGAGGCGGAGGCGGCGCAGGGCCTCGTCGACCTGGTCGCGCAGGTCGGCGGGTTCGCCCGCGTGCCGCCAGCCCTCGCCCGAGGTGGTGTGGCGGATGCCGACCTTCGTGGCGATCACGAGGTCGGCCGGGTACGGGTGCAGGGCCTCGGCGAGGAGATCCTCGTTCGCTCCCCAGCCGTACATGTGCGCCGTGTCGATCAGTGTGACGCCCAGTTCGACGGCCCGCCGGGCGACCGCGAGGTGGCCGGCCCGGGCCTCGTCGGTCTCCGGCCGCAGATGCATGGCCCCGAACCCGAGCCGTCGAACTTCCAGATCGCCGCCGATGCGGAACGTCTTCGGTGCCGTCATGTAGCCACGCTAACAGGGGAGTTGATACGACGGACGCGTCCGGTCAGCTGCTCTTCGGCCGCCCGGCCGCGCCCATCGCCGCCCGCAGATGCCCCTTCGCCGCATCGAGAAGCCCGGTCGCCGTAGGGCCGTCCACGGCTGCCAGGAGGATCAGGATCGCCGTCTTCACCTCGCCGCCCGCCTCGGTCAGGGCTCGTTCGATGTCGGTGTCGTCGGCGCCGGTGGCCAGGGCGACGATGCGGCGGGAGCGGGCTCGTAGCTTGTCGTTGGAGGCTCGGACGTCGACCATCAGGTTTCCGTAGGTCTTGCCCAGACGGATCATCGTGATCGTCGAGAGCATGTTGAGGACCAGCTTCTGGGCCGTGCCCGCCTTCAGGCGCGTGGAGCCGGTGAGGAGTTCCGGGCCCACGACGATCTCGATGCCGTGCTCGGCGGCCGACGCCAGGGCGCTGTCCGGGTTGCAGGACAGGCCGATCGTCAACGCGCCCTGCGTGCGTGCGTGTTCGACCGCGCCGATGGCGTACGGCGTGCGTCCGGAGGCGGAGATGCCGACGACCGTGTCGATGGGGGTGAGCGCGAGGGCGTCTAGGTCGGTGCGGGCCAGGTTCTTGGAGTCCTCGGCGCCCTCGACCGAGACCACCATGGCCTCGGGGCCGCCCGCGATGAGGCCGACGACCTGGGAGGGGTCGGTGTTGAAGGTGGGCGGGCACTCGGAGGCGTCGAGCACGCCGAGGCGCCCGGCGGTGCCCGCGCCCGCGTAGATGAGGCGGCCGCCCCGGGCCATCCGTTCCGCGATGGCGTCGATGGCGGCGGCGATCTGGGGGAGGCGCCGCGCGACGGCGGTGGGCACGGCCGCGTCCTCGCCGTTCATGAGCCGGGCGATGTCCAGGGTGGGGAGACGGTCGATCTCGGCGAGCTCGGGGCGGAACGCCTCGGTGGTCAGGGTCTCCAACTCGGCGCGGAGATCACGGGGGTTGGATGGAGAGGTCATGGCGCAGGCGGCTCTTTCCAGTTTCCGGTGTGCTGTTCCGACCCAAAGGCAAAGGGGCGTGGGGAACCGTCGGGCCCACGGTCTATCTGCGGTGCCGATGCGCCAGCGCCTCGTAGGACGCGGCCAGCGCGGGCGCCGCCGTGTCATAGGTCCGCTGCGCCACCCCCACGAACAGGCAGTCCACAACGAGCAGCTGACTGGTCCGGGACGACATCGCCGCCGGCCGCAGCTCGCTCTCCCGCGCCGTGGACGTCGTGAGGATGTGATCGGCGTACTGGGTGACGGCCCCGTCCGGACGCCCGGTGATCGCGACGGTCGTCGCGCCGTGCTCGAACGCCACGCGCAGCGGCTCGATGACGTCCCCGGTCGATCCGGAGTGGGTGATGGCTATCGCCACGTCACCCGCCCGCAACTGCACCGCGTTCGTCACGGCGAGGTGCGGATCACTGTGCGCGTGGGCTATGAGCCCTATCCGCAGCAGCTTCTGGACGAGATCCTGGGCGACCAGCCCGGACGCCCCGACGCCGTACACGTCGATCCGGCGGGCGGCGGCGGCAGCCGATACGGCCGCTCCGAGCTGGGCGGTGTCGAGGCCGGCGGCCGTGTCGGCGAGGGTCTGCTGCTCGTCGTAGGCGAGCTTCGCCACCACGTCCGCGATCGGGTCGTCCACCGCGATGTCGGTCGTTATGGCGGGGGCGCGGCCCGACTGCTGCTGGGCGGCGAGGCCGGCGAGGGCCAGGCGCAGATCGCGGTAGCCGGGGTAGCCGAGGAGGCGGGCGGTGCGCACGACGGTGGCCTCGCTGGTGCCGGTGAGTTCGGCCAGGCCGGTGACCGTGAGGGCCGCGCATCCCGCCGGATCGTTCGCGACCGCTTCGGCGACGCGCTGCATGGAGCGGGTCATCGACGGGGCGAGGGTGCGCACCTTGGCCGCGAGGGCGGCGGGCGCCGGGGCCGGACCGGTCGGCCCCGCGCGGCCGAAAGTTTCCTTCACGTCATTGCTCACCTTTGAAAAATATTTCCACCCCGTGCCGTGGTCAAGAGTGCGCACAATAGGACCATGGAACCCATCAGTCCGCTCAGCCCGCTGGAACAGGCGCTGCACACGGCCCGCGCCCTCGTGCTCGCCGACCTGGTCGCGGGCGAGGTCGCCGAGGCGGACGTCGTGTCGCTGGTCGAGGAGTCGGTCGTGCAACGGCGTTGGTGGGTGGAGCAGTGGCCGGACGGTGTGGAGTTCGTGGCCGGGCTGGTCGCCCAGGACGTGCAGGACGCGCTGCTGGACCGGTTCGGGCGCTGGCCGTTGTGCCCGGTGTGCGGCGCCGGTGATCCGCATGCGCTGGAGGTCGAGCCGGAGCTGGGGCCCGATCCGCACTGGGTGTGCCACAAGGCGGGTGTGAAGGTCGCGGCGGTGGGGTCGCTGGGGGCGGCCGGCGCGGGCGGGGCGCGGCCCTCGGGAGAGAGCGCGTGACGCCGTGACGATCTACATCGACCCGCCGACCTGGCCGGGGCACGGGCGGATGTGGTCGCACCTCGTGAGCGACCTGTCGTACGACGAACTGCACGCGTTCGCCGACGGTTTGGGCGTACCGCGGCGGGCCTTCGAGCGGGACCACTACGACGTCCCGTCCCACCGCTATGCCGATGCGGTGCGGGCGGGTGCCGTGGAGGTCAGCAGTCGTGAGGTGGTGCGCCTGTTGCAGGGGGCGGGGTTGCGCAGGCCGAAGGGGCGGGAGGCGGGCTGACGCCCCCCTGACCGCCCCCCTGGGCCCCCTGACCGCCCCCTGGCCCTTCTGGCCGCCCCCTGGGTCGGCGGAATGTGTCCGGGCTACGCGAACTGGCCGGGCTGGTAGTCGCCGGCCGGCTGCTGGATGAGGACGTTCATCCGGTTGAAGGCGTTGATGAGGCCGATCAGGAACACCAGGGAGGCGAGCTGCTCCTCGTCGTAGTGCTTGGCGGCGTTGTCCCACACCTCGTCCGAGACCCCGCCGGCCGCGTCGGCGATGCGCGTGCCCTCCTCCGCCAGCTCGAGGGCGGCGCGCTCGGCCTCGGTGAAGCAGGTGGCCTCCCGCCAGGCGGCGACCATATTGAGGCGCAGCCAGTCCTCGCCCGCTGCGACGGCGTCCTTGCTGTGCATGTCGGTGCAGAAGCCGCAGCCGTTGATCTGGCTGGCGCGGAGCGTCACCAGGTGCTGGGTGGTGACCGGCAGAGTCGAGTCGTGCACCACCTTGCTCGCCGAGGTGATGTGCTTGATGATCTTGCCGGCGCTGGGGATTCCGAAGATGTTCAGTCGGGCGCTCATGGCCAACTCCCTTGCCGTTCGTCGGTGGTTACACAGCTATGACGGACCGGCTCGGAGCGATGTGACATGAGTGGATGTGACCTGAGTCACGGCCTACGGGTTCGGGGCGGAGTGCTCGGCTCGACGCATGGGGTACCAGGACTCCCCGACCGGCCGGGGCGGGTCCGACAGGTTCCAGCTCCATGACAGCGTCGGCGTGATGCGCAGGTAGTGGCCGGGCCCCACCATCCCGACCCGCTCCACGGGGCCGTCCGCGACGCCGTACACCCGGATGCCGCGGGCGACGAACGGCTCGACGGAGACCATGTCGTCCACGACGAAGGCCACCTTGTCGCGGCCGCGGGCGACATTGCGGAACTTGCGGGTGCCGAGGACCTCCTCGCCGGGGCCGCCCACCCAGAAGTGAGTCCCGTCGAACTCCAGGGCCACCGGGACCACGTCGGGCTGCTCGTCCGCGCAGAGGCTGGCGAGACGGGCGAGTGGGTTCGAGGTGAGGTAGGCGATCTCCTCGGCGGTGAACGACATGACGGCTCCCTGCGACGGTGCGGGTCGGCTCCGCCCCAGGCTAGGCCGCCCCGGGATGCCCGCGGCGGACGTAGAGCCGCAGGGAGTGGTCCATGTCGTGCTGCTCCTGTACCGCCCGCTCCTCCTCGACGGCCGTGCGTACGTAACCGGCGCGGGAGACGACGCGCTGTGACGGGACGTTGTCGTCATGGATCGCCGCGCGAAGGAGGCGTACGTCGTCCCGGGCCAGGGCCCATTCCGACAGCGCGCTCAGCGCCTCGCTCGCGTAGCCGCGTCCGCGGACGCCCTCCACGAGGTCGTAGCCGACCTCCGCCGTGCCGTCCTCGTCGGGGGCGCCGTGAAAGCCGATGCCGCCGACCGCGAGGCCGTCCTCCCGCCGGACGAGGACGAACAGGCCGAACTCGGGGCGGTGCATTCCCTCCTCGTACGCCTTCGACGTCATCCCGGCGGCCTCCCGCGTCCCCTCGAAGGGGCCGCCGACGACCCACGTGAACCCGCCGTCGCCGCCCGCGCTCAGGTCGGCGGCGGCCGCGGGGGTGACGCCCTGGAGGGTGAGGCGGTCGGTGGGGAGGACGAGGTTGTTGCGCCAGCGCCACTCGGTGACCGGCGCGCGGCCGGGCAGGTCGCCACGGCCGGTGGCCCAGAGCAGGGTGTGCCAGGGGTCGGGGTCGGGCCGGACGTGCGGGAAGATCGTCGTGAGGACGAACCCGGGCAGCTCGGCGGGCGGTTCGTACGCCACCCCGAGTCCCTCGGCGATGTCGTGCGTGTGCAGCAGCACTTCGGCGACGCCCATCGCGGCGAAGCCCTCGCGGTTCGCGCTGCGGAAGGGGTACGGGTGGAAGGCGCGGACCTCGCGGGGAGCGGTGCGGACGGCTGCGGTGAGGAGGGCGCCGGTCGTCTCGATGACGTGGACCAGCCCCTCGTTGTCGGTGCCCTCGTCGAGGGTGATCTCGAAGGGGACGTAGTCGTCCTGGGCGCGGCCGGCCAGGTTGGCGGCGTAGGCGATGAGGTCCTCGGCGATGTGGAACGCCGTCTGATGGCAACTCCACTCCAGCCGCCCGGCCTTCGCCCCGCCCCAGTCCCGGTCCACCGCCGTCCGCAGCAGCGCCACGCAGCTCGCCACGGCTTCCTGTACGCGTTCCCCGCCCATGTCTCGCATGCCGTGCAGGCTACGGCGGCGGGGCTCGTCAGAGCGACAGCATTTCCAGCTCGGCGGCGAGGTTGTAGCGGGCGGTGGCCTCCCACTTCTCCCGTCCGTACGGCGTGCTGAACAGGCTCGGCAGGTCCAGGAGTTGGCGCAGGATCGCGGCGCGGCCCGCACGGAAGGCGTCGTTCGGGACGAAGTGGTACTCCTCGCGGACGGCGGCCGTGTACGCGGCGTACGCGGACGGCGGCGCCGCGAGGATCGCCAGGTCTGCGTCGCACAGGACCTGGCCGTCGGGGTCGTCCGGCGCCGGGGCGTGGCTGACGGTGAGCCGGACGAGGCGGGCCACCTCGGCGGTCCGCTCCGCGGGGACACCGACTTCCACGAGGGCGCGTTCGGCGAGGCGGGCCGAGCGCTCCTCGTTCTCCGAGCGGTCGGGGAGGTACACCGCGTCGTGAAACCAGGCGGCGAGCCGCACGACGTCCGCGTCGCGGGCGTGCCCCGCCAGCTCGTCGATGCGGTCCAGGACCGCGGTGAGGTGGGTGAGCGTGTGGTAGTGCCGCTGCGGTTCCTGCCAGCGGGTGAGGAGGCTTTCGGCGTAGGGGGTGGGGTCGGGGGTGGTGGCGGGGGAGCGGGTTGCGTTGAGGGCTTGGGTGAAGCGGGTGCGGAGGGTGTCGAGGGCGGCGGGGGTGTGGAGGTCGGCCATGGGGTCATTGTCGCGGGGGTGGTGGGGATTGCCTGGGTGGGTGGGTGGTGGGTTTCGTGGGTTCGGGGGTGGTGGCGGTTGGTGTCGGGGTGCGGGTGTGTGTGGGGGCCTGGTCGCGCGGTCGGCGGAGAGGGCGTCGTACGAGCTGGCGGGGGGGGGGGGGGAGCTGAACATCTTCGGGTGACCCTGCGCGTCCTCGGGCGAGCCTTCGCCCCGTACCCTTGGATTGGACTAGACCTGTAGCCGTCGTCGAATGCCGAGGAATGGGGTCCCATGAGCAAGCGTGCAGTCCTGGAGGTGATCGCCCTCGGCGTCGAGGACGCGGTCGCCGCCCAGGCCGGGGGTGCGGACCGGCTCGAACTGGTCACCGACATGGCCGCCGACGGGCTCACCCCGCCGGTCGAGACCTTCGCCGGGATCCGGGCCGCCGTCGACATCGACCTGCGCGTGATGCTGAGGCTGGCGGACGGGTTCGCGGCGGGGGACGTGGGGCGGCTGGTGCGGGTGGCGCGGGAGCTGCGGGACGCCGGCGCGGACGAGTTCGTGCTCGGGTTTCTCGACGCCGACGGCGGGGTGGACCTCGAGGCCGTCGAGCGGGTGGTGAGTGAGCTGGACGGGTGCCGGTGGACCTTCCACCGGGCCATCGACCGGGCCGCCGACCGGGACGCGCTGCGCAAGCAGCTGGACGGCATGCCGGGCCTGGACACCTACCTCACGGCCGGCTCGCCGACCGGCGTCGACGACGGCCTCGCCGTCCTGCTCACCGAGGCGGTGAGGGCCGGGGAGCCCGGGTACGAGCAGCGGATCCTGGTGGGCGGCGGGCTGCGACTCGCCCACGTGCCGACCCTGCTGACCGCCGGCATCGACGCCTTCCACATCGGCGGCGCGGCCCGTCCGCACGGCTGGGAGGGGCCGGTTTCGGTAGGGGCGGTGGCCGAGTGGCGGGCTGTGCTGGACGGCGTTTCGTAGGCGGGGCCGACGGGGGGCTCGGCGGGAGGGGCGGGTCGCGAGGCCCGTCCCCCAGGAACAGGACCGCTCGTACCTACGGCCCCTGCCACCCCCTCAGGGGCGCGGGAACTGCGCGACCAGCCCCCACGCACCCGCGCCCCGACACAACCAGCCCCCACGCACCCGCGCCCCGACGCAAACCGTCACCCCCGACCCCGCCCCCCGGCCAACCCCCGGAGGGACCCGTCACGCCAACTGCCCCGGCAACGGCCCCCCATGCACCACCACCAACCCCGACACCGCCCGCGTCAGCGCGACATACAACCGCCGCAACCCCGTCCGCTCGTCCGGCTCCCCGTCCACCACCGCCTGCGGCTCGTCCAGGACGACATAGTCGTACTCCAGACCCTTCGCGAGCGACGCCGGTACCAGCGTCAGCCGGGTCTGCTCGGTCGTCTCCTCGCCGGGCGCCAGATACGTGATCCCCGCAGCCGCGAGCCCCTCCGCCAGCACCGGAACCCGCGCATCCGCGGCGATCAGGCCGATCGACCCCTCCCGGCGCAGCAACTCCTCGCACGCGGCGATGACTTCAGACGCCTCCGACACCTTGCGGACCTCGAAGAACCCCGGGTTCTCACGGATCGACGCCACCGGCGTCAGGCCGGGCGCGATGTGGGGGAGGAGGCGGGAGGCGTAGGCGATGACGTCCGTCGGGACGCGGAATCCGGCCGTCAGCTCCTCGATGACCCCCTCCGACTTGCCGAGGTGGGCCAACGCCTCGTCCCAGCTCCGCGTCGCCCAAGGCGTCGTACCCTGCGCCAGATCCCCCAGCACCGTCGCCGAACCGGTCGTGCAACGCCGGCCCACCGCCCGGTACTGCATCGGCGAGAGATCCTGCGCCTCGTCGAGCACGACGTGGCCCAGGGACGACGTACGGGCCACGATGTCGTTCGCCTCGTCGATCAGCACCGCGTCCGCCGCGGACCACTTGGCGGCCTTCACCGACCGCGCCGGCTCAGCCCACAGGATCGTCTTCTGCTCGTCCTCGTCGAGGATCCCGGCCGCGTGTTCGGCCAGGAAGTCCGCGTCGGCGAGCAGCCGCAACACCAGCTTCGCCGGATCGACCGGCGGCCAGATCGCCTTGACCGCGGCCTTCACCGCGCTGTTGCGGGCCACCGCGTCCTGCACCCGGTCGTCCGGCGCCTCCCCCGACCGCTCCATCTGCACCAGCACGGCGTGCGCGATGCGCTGCGGTAGGGCCTCGCGGGCAGCGCCGTAGCGGATGTCGCGGGCGAGCAACTCGCGGACGGTCTCTTCGAGTTCGTATGCCGGAACACGCCACCGCCGCGATCCGCGCACGACGACCACCGGCTCCGTCGGCATGGTCACGTGCGCGTACACCGCGCGCCGCAGCACTTCCGCCATCCTCGCGTCGCCCTTGATCACAGCCGCCGCCGCCTCGTCCGTGCCGCGCACCTCGACGTGCGCCACGAGGTCGTCCACCGTCGCCTGCCGGACACTCAACTCGCCGAGTGCCGGGAGGACTTGCTCGATGTAGTGCAGGAAGGACCTGTTCGGCCCGATGACGAGCGTGCCGGTGCGGGCGAGACGCTCGCGGTGGGCGTAGAGCAGGTAGGCCACCCGGTGCAGGCCCACCGCCGTCTTCCCCGTGCCCGGACCGCCCTGCACGCACACCGTGCCGCCGAGCCCCGACCGTACGATCTCGTCCTGCTCCGGCTGGATCGTCGCCACGATGTCCCGCATCGAGCCGACGCGCGGGCGCTCGATCTCCTGCTGGAGCAGCTTGCTGGTGCGGGCGGCCTCCGCCGGGTCGGAGAGGTGCTCGTCCTCGTACGCCGTGAGGTCACCGCCCGTGTAGCCGAAGCGGCGGCGCAGCGCGATGTCCATCGGGTCCTTCTTGGACGCCCGGTAGAACGGCTGGGACACCGGCGCCCGCCAGTCGATGACCATCGGGTCGCCCTCGGCGTCGTGCACATGCCGGCGCCCGATGTAGAAGCGCTCGCCCTCCGCGCCCTCGGCCTCGGAGGCGCCGGGGGCGTGCAGGTAGTCGAGCCGGCCGAAGAACAGCGGGGTGTGGCTGAGGTCGGCCAGGGCCTTGATGCGCTCGTCGATCTGGTGGGCGAGCACTTCTGCGTTGACCCAGTTCGCGGTGACATCGCTGATGTCGAGGGACTCGACGTCCTCGCGCATGGCACGCAGGGCGGCACGGGACACGGCCAGGTGGGAGCGCTCTCGCGAGAGCGGGGCGAGTGGGTCGTCGGCGGGCGTGGACAAGGGGGTGCCTCCGGAGGGACCTACAGGTAGGTGATCGAGAGAGCCGACCGGTTTCCGTCCGGGCGGCGGCACTCCGCGGGGGAGGCGGGCAAGAGCGGAGATTTTAGGCGAAGGGGAAAGGCGATCGCCAACGAATATTCCGACCCCCCATCCGACCCCCGTTCGTCCTCCCGATTCGGTCCCCGTCCGGTCTCCGTCCGATCTCCGTCCGAGGCCCCTCCGACCCCTAGGGGACGCGCCTCCTCCCTGGGGGGACGGCATCCGCCCGGAGGCGTACGGGGGCGGTACGCCGCTTCGGTCCGCAGGCCGATGCCGTCTTTATGCCCGCGAACCCATCATGGAGACATGAGCGCAGCAACCATCCACCCAGCACCCGTGGGCCCCCGCGGAGCCACAGCGCTCCAGGGGCACCACCGTCATCGCCTCGGTGAAGCCCTGCGTGCCGTCAAGGTGTTCGCAGGTGCGGCCTTCGACGTGATCGTCCTCGGTGAGTACGGCGAGGAGGCGGGCGTCCGCCGTAAGTGACGCCTAGGGTCACTGAGTGACCCGCCGATCACATTCCGCAACTCCCTACTGCCTTCTGGCGGTTTCCCTACTCGCTCTCACGACACTCTGCACCCACCAGCCCCTCCCGATGGCCGACGCGCTGGTCTACCGGGCGGAAGGCGAAGCCGTCCTCCGCGGCGAGGATCTCTACGGCTTCACCGTCACGCAGTGGCAGCTCCCCGCCACCTACCCGCCCTTCGCGGCCCTCCTCTTCGTCCCGACGGCGCTGATCCCCCTCGCCACCCTCAAAGCGACCTTCCTGGCGGGCAACGCGCTCATGCTCGCCGTACTCGTCCACCTCTCCGCCCGGCTGGCAGGCGGCCCTGCGAAGCTCCGCCTGCCCGCCCTGTGTGCCACCACCGCAGCGGCCCTCTGGCTGGAGCCGGTCCTCCAGACGCTGCTCTTCGGCCAGGTCAACCTCGCCCTGGTCTGCCTGGTGCTGTGGGACCTCACGCGACCGACGGGCGCCCGCTGGAAGGGCGCGGCGGTCGGCATCGCCGCCGGGATCAAGCTGACTCCGGCGATCTTCATCGCGTATCTGCTGCTGCGCGGGCGACGCCGGGAGGCGGGCACGGCTGCGGCGGCCCTCGCGGGGACGGTCGCGCTCGGCGCCCTCGCTCTGCCCTCGGCGAGCCTCGACTACTGGACCCGCCGCCTCTACGAGACGGACCGCGTGGGCAAGGTCTGGATCGTCGACAACCAGTCCCTGCAGGGGATGGTCGCCCGCGCTCTGGGCGACCCGGCGCCGGGCCTCGCCTGGGCTCTCCCGGCCGCCGCGATCACGGTCACCGGCCTGTGGCTGGCGGCGCGGGCCGCCGAGGAGAGCCACGCGCTCCTCCTGACGGCCTTCACCGCCCTGCTCGTCTCGCCGATCAGCTGGTCCCACCACTGGGTGTGGTGCGTCCCGCTGACCGCCGTACTGCTGACGGAGGGCCGCTCCCGCCTCGCGGCGGCAACGGCCCTCCTCTTCACGACCCGCACGATATGGCTGCTCCCGCACGAGGGCCCCCGGGACCTCCAACTGCCTTGGTGGCAGCAGCCGTTGGCGTCACCGTACGCGCTCTGCGCGCTGCTCGGCCTCGCCCTTCTGGTCGGCTACCCCTCCGCCAGGATCTCGTCGGCGTCCATGATCCGGTACGCGTACCCCTGTTCCGCCAGGAAGCGCTGGCGGTGGGCGGCGAAGTCCTGGTCGATCGTGTCGCGGGCGACGACCGAGTAGAAGTGGGCCTGGTGGCCGTCGGCCTTCGGGCGCAGGACCCGGCCGAGGCGCTGGGCCTCCTCCTGGCGGGAGCCGAAGGTGCCCGAGACCTGGATGGCGACCGTGGCCTCCGGCAGGTCGATGGAGAAGTTCGCGACCTTGGAGACGACGAGGACGCTGATCTCGCCCTCCCGGAAGGCGTCGAAGAGCTTCTCGCGCTGCGCGTTGGAGGTCTCGCCCTTGATGACCGGGGCGTTCAGATGTTCGCCCAGTTCGTCGAGCTGGTCGATGTACTGGCCGATGACCAGGATCTGCTGCCCGGCGAACCGGCGGACGATGGCCTCCGTGACCTTCCGCTTGGTGTCTGTCGTCGCGCAGAAGCGGTACTTCTCCTCCTGCTCGGCGGTGGCGTACGCGAGCCGCTCGGAGTCGGTGAGGTTGACGCGGACCTCGACGCAGTCGGCGGGCGCGATGTACCCCTGCGCCTCGATCTCCTTCCAGGGCGCGTCGAACCGCTTCGGGCCGATCAGGGAGAAGACGTCCGACTCGCGGCCGTCCTCGCGGACCAGGGTCGCGGTCAGGCCCAGGCGGCGGCGGGCCTGGAGGTCCGCGGTGAACTTGAAGACCGGCGCGGGCAGCAGGTGCACCTCGTCGTAGAGGATCAGCCCCCAGTCCCGGGAGTCGAAGAGCTCCAGGTGCGGATAGACACCCTTCCGCTTCGTCGTCAGCACCTGGTACGTGGCGATGGTGACCGGGCGGATCTCCTTCTTCGTGCCGCTGTACTCGCCGATCTCCTCCTCGGTGAGCGACGTCCGCTTCACCAGCTCGTGCTTCCACTGCCGGGCCGAGACGGTGTTCGTGACGAGGATGAGCGTGGTCGATTTCGCCTGCGCCATGGAGCCGGCGCCGACGAGGGTCTTGCCGGCGCCGCACGGCAGCACCACGACCCCGCTGCCGCCGTGCCAGAAGTTCTCCACGGCCTGCTTCTGGTAGGGCCTGAGCGCCCACCCGTCCTCGTTCAGCTCGATCGGGTGCGCCTCGCCGTCGACGTAACCGGCGAGGTCCTCGGCGGGCCAGCCCAGCTTCAGCAGCGTCTGCTTGATCTGGCCGCGCTCGGAGGGGTGCACGGCGACGGTGTCCGGGTCGATGCGGGCGCCGACGAGCGGCGCGACCCGCTTCGAGCGCAGCACCTCCTCCAGGACCGGGCGGTCGGTGGTGGTGAGGACGAGGCCGTGCGTGGGGTGCTTGGAGAGCGTCAGACGGCCGTAGCGGTCCATCGTGTCGGCGATGTCGACGAGCAGCGCGTGCGGCACGGGGTAGCGGCTGTACGTGACCAGCGCGTCCACGACCTGCTCGGCGTCGTGCCCGGCCGCGCGGGCGTTCCACAGGCCGAGCGGCGTCACCCGGTAGGTGTGGATGTGCTCGGGTGCCCGCTCCAGCTCCGCGAACGCGGCGATCGCCCGACGGCAGTCATCGGCCCGCTCGTGATCGACTTCCAGGAGCAGGGTCTTGTCCGACTGGACGATCAGTGGTCCGTTCACGTGCGTACGTCCTTCCGCTCGACCACTCGACCAAACGTCCAGTGTGCCTGATCATTTCCGGAGTCCTACAGGATGTCTTTTCATTCCTGTGAGTGGCGTGGTTTCACCTGTACGGCGGTGGCTGCGAAGAATGCCGACCGTGCAGCCCATCTCGCGTGATCCGTCCCCCACGACCACCACCCTCGGGTACGCCCTGTTCGCCACCCGCTGGCTGCAGGCCCCGCTCTACTTCGGCCTCGTGGCCGCCCAGGGGGTGTACGTCTACAAGTTCTTCAACGAGCTGTGGGCCTTAATCCTCCGCTGTGTGACCGGGCAGGCGACCGAGAACTACGTCATGCTCGCCGTGCTCAAGCTCGTCGACGTCGTCATGATCGCCAACCTGCTGATCATGGTGATCGTCGGCGGCTATGAGACGTTCGTCTCCCGCATCGGCCTCCAGGGCCACCGCGACCAGCCGGAATGGCTCTCGCACGTCAACTCCAACGTGCTGAAGGTCAAGCTCGCCACCGCCATCGTAGGTATCTCCTCGGTCCATCTGCTCCAGATGTTCGTGGACGTCCACCACACCTCGCGGCACGCACTGCTGTGGGGCACGGTCATCCACATGGCGTTCATCGCCTCGGCGGCGATCCTGGCGTACATGTCGGGGCCGATGGCCGCGCAAAGTGAGCGGGTCGGTCAGCACGCGCACCAGGCGCACATCCCCGAGGAACCCGCCACGAAGGTCTTCGTCCCGGCGCAGGCCACGGCGCGTGACGACGAGCCGAGCGCCGAGGAGCGGGTGCGCGCCGCCGGTTTCCCCGCGCGAAAGCTGCTGGAGGAGTTCGACTCCGAGCACCCGCGCTCCTTCGACCGGGAGGCCGTGGCCCGGCTCGGCAAGCTGGACTTCGTCGCCGCCCGCCGCAACGTGGTCTTCGTCGGACCGCCCGGCACCGGCAAGACGCATCTGGCCGTCGGCCTCGGCGTACGGGCCTGCCAGGCCGGCCACTCGGTGCGGTTCGCGACCGCCGCGGAGTGGGCCGCCCGGCTGGCCGGCGCACGGGATGCCGGACGGCTCGCCGAGGAGCTGGACGCGCTCGACGAGCACGCCGTCCTGATCGTCGACGAGGTCGGCTACACCCCCTTCGAGGCGGGGACCGCGCCGCTGTTCTTCCAACTGGTCGCGCACCGCTACGAGCGGGGCTCGCTGATCGTGACCAGTGACCGCCCGCTCGGCCGCTGGGACGAGATCTTCGGCGGCCCCTCCGCGCTCGCGATGGTGGACCGGCTGGCCCACCACGCCGAGCTCGTACGGATCGACGGCGACAGCTACCGGATGCGGCGCGCTACTTCAGCGTGGGCAGAGTGATGTTGTTGACCAGCGGTCCTTCGATGGTGAGCCCCTCGGTGACCAGCGGTTCGGCGGCGGCGACGGGAAGAGGCAGCGGCAGCGCGGACGGGTTCGCGGCGGCCTCGGGCGCGAGCGCGGCGACCAGCGCGGCGGCGGAGAGCAGGACGCCGGCGGAGGCGGCGACTGCGGAACGGGCGGGGTGCTTGGGACGCATGAGGACTTCGGGGCCTTTCTGAAGCCGATGGATGAGCGGGCCGGGCCCAGGGGACTGGGGCCGGCCCGGGAACGGGGGCGGGACTCGTCAGAGGGTCAGGCCCCCGCCGAGATCGATGCCGATGGCGGCGGCCTGGGTGGCGGCGGCGCCGATCATCGCGGCGGTGGCGGTCAGGACGGCGGCGACTCGGCGAACGGCTCGCATGGGGACTCCCTTTCAGTTGCTTGCACAGGACACCGGGTGGCTGCCCGGCGCCCCGCGGCGCGATGCGGAAGGCCCTTCAAGGTCATTCAAGAGTGGGAAGGATCCGGCGTGGCGTGCATGAACCCGCGCCTACGCCCGAACGAGTGGCTCAGCCCGCGTCGTCGGCCAGCTCGGCGACTCCCGTGATCCGGTGCAGCGGATACGTCCGCACCTCGTCCGCGGTGTGGTCGTACGCCGTCACGAACCCGCCCTCGACCCGCACCGGCGCGATGACGCGCTGACTCGCGGCGCCCTCGGCGTTGACGTACCCGATCCACAGCGCCTCGCCGGTCAGGACGGCGGCCTGCATGGTGGCGAGGGTCTCGGCGGAGGTGGTGCGGGGCAGCTCGCCGCCGGTCACCGCGACGGAGTCGCCGGTGGCGGCGGGCTTGCGCGGTGTCGTGGAGGCGAGGTCGCCCGCCCGGATGGCGCGGATCGCGGCCGCCAGCAGGGTGGCGTCCGGCGTCGGCGGGCCGTCCCGGACCGGCTCGGGTGCCGTGCGCGGCGGGGTGCGGTGGGCGTCGGCGCGGGTGATCAGGACGTCGCCCTCGGCCGACTCGGCGGCCGGCGCGAAGCCCATCGCGCGCAGGCCCTCCAGCAGCGCGGCCGGGTCCGCCTGGGCGGCCAGCACCGTCGGCGCCAGGCGGCGCAGACGCAGGCCCGCGGCCCGCTTGTCGGCGAGGATCTCGTTCAGCACCGCGTCGTCGTCGCAGCGGACGTACGCCGACGCGGCGCCCACGCGCAGATGCCCGTGCCTGCGGGCCACGTCGTCGATCAGGTACGCGAGTGGCTGCGGTACCGGCGTACGGGCGTGCTCGGCGAGGAAGGCGTGCAGGTCGGAGGCGCTGCGCCCGGCGTCCAGGGCGCGCCGCACCGATCCGGGTGTGAACCGGTACACCGTCGCGCCGCCCTTGGACTCCACGTCCGCGAGCACGTCCAGCATGGCGGCGAGCGGCCGTTGCAGCGGCCCGGGCGCCACGGCCGTCAGGTCGGCCTGGAGGAGGACGTGGTCGAGCGGCTCGGGGAGGAGCGGGGCGAGCAGCCGGGCCGCGGTGGCCGAGGCGGTGGCCTGCTCGGCGGGGGAGAGGGGCTCGGGCGGCGGGGCCGGGCGGTGATGCACGGGGAGCTTGTCGCCGGGACCGGCCGGTTCCTCGGGCACGGGTTCCGGCAGCGGCATCCCCAACAGCGCCCGCCCGTGCGCCGACAGCGCCCCGCGCCCCGTGATCCCCAGCATCTCCGCCTCGCCGAGCGTCCACTGGGCGAGGCGGCCGCGCAGGTCGTCGTCCCGCTGGGGTCCGCGCAGCGGCCGCTCCCAGCGCAGCCGGGCCAGTACCGACTCGGCGGACGGCGACGCGCCCTCCGGCAGTCCGGCGAGGAGGGTCAGCACCCGGTGGCGTACCTCGGGCGCGGCGGAGCGGTCCAGGCCCGGACCCAGCGCCGACAACGTACGGTCCTTGGCGTCCCGCCCGCCGATCACCCCCGACGTGCGTGTCGCCGTCAGCCATGTCTCCGCGAGAAGTGCCCAGCGCTGCGCGGCGGGCTGCTCCAGCCACTCGTCGTAGGCCGGGGTCGCCGCGTACCGTTCGTCGGCCTCGCCGTCGGAGGCCAGCAGGCCGGAGGCGTAGGCGAGCTCGACCCAGAAGGCGGCCAGGGGTTCGGACACGTCGAGGGCGACGGCGGTGCGCTTGAGGTCGCGCACGCTCAGGCCGCCCGCCCGCAGCACTGTCGGACCGCCCTCGTCCCAGTCCTTCAGCAGCTCCTCGACGGTCGCCAGCGCCGTGTACGCCTGCCCGGCCGCGGTCGCGTCCACAACCTGTGGACGGTGCGTTGCGCTCGCCTCGACCGGCGGCGGCAACGGCTCGGTGGTGCGGTGCGCCCGGCCGGCCCGCAGATGCAGGGCCACCTCGCGGGGGAGTACGACCGTGCCGGGTGCCGTCGGGAGGAGGAGGCCGCGGTCCAGGAGCCAGCGCAGGCGGGGCGCGGGGTCGGCGGTGACCTGGCCGTACGGCGGCCCCCACACGAGCCGGGACAGGACCTCCCGGGACTCCTCCGGCGCACCCGCGAGCAGGGCCGCCATGCGCCGCCGGTCGCCGAACAGGGCCGTGAGCGACGACACCGCGGACACGGCGTCGTGGGTCGAGGGCAGCCCGGCCGTCGTGACGATCTCCTGGATACGGCCCGGCGACATGCCCGCGGTGGCTTCCCGCACGGTCGGGCCCAGCCCGGTGGGGGAGGGGTGCTGCGGTGAGGGCGCGAGCAGCTCACGTGCGGTGCGCACGAGCCGCAGCCGGTCGTCGGCGCCCCAGACCAGGGCCTGGTCGCGCAGCGTCGCGAGGGCGTGCGGCAGTGCCCGGGCGACCGCAGGATCGCCCTCGTCCCCGGCCATCAGCGCGAGCAGTTCGTCGTACGTCGCCGGATCGGCCGCCACCGCCAGCGCCTCCGCCGTCTGCAGCGCGCACCGGTCCAGCCGCTCCAGGGCGCGCACCACGGACGCCCGGGTGCCGGCCCGGGTCGCCAGCTGCGTGAGGTCGGTGGGGACGGGGGTGATGAGATCGGGCCGGCTGCGCAGCAGCACGGCCAGGGAGGCGTCGTCCCGCACGCGGAGGGCTTCCGCGAGGGAACGGGGCGGTGCAGCCGGGTCGCTCATCCGACCAAATCTAGCGGGTGGGGGCCGGAGGAGGGGGTGTGCCGTCCGTCCGGACCGCCGCCCGGACGGCGAACGGAACGTTTCGCATATGGCCTCCGGATGAACATCATCCGGAGGAATCCGGCACCTCTGGCAACCCGTCGTCCCCTCTCGTCACCCTGGGCTCCCGGTCAACTACTTCACGGCTCAATGGAATTGGGGGTTCCAGCGGTGAGCGAGCAGGTCGAGCAGTGGATCGCGATCCTGAGTCTCACGTTCCCCGTCGCGGCATTCCTGTGGGAGTTCGCCATCGTCGGCCGCAAGCGGCTCGGCTACCGGGTGCAGATGGACACCCTCGCCGCGGACGACACGCAGTCCGAGCACGCCGAGATCCTGGAGCAGTTGCAGCGCGACGGCCACCGGCTGAAGGACCCGTCCTTCGTCCTGCTGCGCATCGAGAACGCCGGATCCGCCCCCATCGAGGCCAGTGACTACCTGACCGACGAGAACGACCCCAGCGGCATATGGGTCACCTTCCGCCGCCGGCAGGTCGCGGGGCTGGTGGTCACCGAGCTGAGCCAGCGCGAGCTGCGCCGCTTCTTCAGGCGCGGGGCCCCGGGCTTCGGCTTCCGCAACAACCCGGCCAGGCGCGAGGGCGTCATCGAACTGCCGAAGGTCAAGCTGCCCCGGGGCGCCGAGTACAAGGTGCTGGTGATCCTGGAGAGCTGGCAGGGCGACGACGGCGCCGACCCCTTCCCCAAGCCGGACATCGTCGGCGCCGTCGGTACCGACCGGCGCTGGTTCGACCCGCTGGTGAAGGTGTTCCGGTTCAAGCTGGCCAGGACCGAGAGCCACCTGTTCGCCTCCCGGCCGGCCTGGTTCGCCATCGCGTTCCTGACGGCGGCTGTGGCCCTCCAGGCGTTCTTCACGCTGTTCCTGCGCGAGGACCGCAGGCCCCCGCTGGACTGCGTCGGCGGCACCCTCCGCCTGCACGGCTCCACCGCCTTCGCACCCGCCGTGCGGGCCGCCGCCGAGGACTACCTCAAGCGGTGCGAGGGGGCGGGCGTGTCGATTCCGCTCGCCGACGACACCTTCAAGGGCAGCACCGACGGTGTCACCGACCTGGACCAGGCCGGCAAGAACGCCGAGATCCAGGTCGGCGACGGCCTCGCCGACCACATCGCGTTCACCGACGGCCTCGCCTCCGACGGCCACCCCCGGCTGGTCCCCGAGCCCGTCGCCTTCTCCGTGTTCACCCTCGTCGTCAACAAGGACGCGGGCGTGGAGAACCTGAGGCTGGCCCAGATCCGCGACCTTTTCGCCGGCCGGGTGACGAACTGGTCCCAGGTGGGCGGCAACGACGTCCCCGTCCACCTGGTCAACCGCGACCCCGGCTCCGGCACCCGCAGCACCCTCGTCGCCAAGGTCCTGGACGGCAGGGAGCCGCCCCAGTTCACGGTGACCGACTGCGCGGCCCTGAAGTCCGGCCGGTACGGCCGCTGCGAGGTCACCAGCACGGACACCATGCTGAACACCAGCGCCTCGACGCCCGGCGCCATCGGCTACAGCGAGGCCGCGGGAGTCGCCGGCCACAAGGCCGCAGACCGGCTCGTCAAGCTGAAGATCGACGGCAGGGAACCCACGGCGGAAGGCGTCGAGGACACCAACTACCCCTACTGGCAGACCGAGTTCGCCTACACCTACGGCGAGGCGCCCGCCGGCTCCGTCGCGGCGGCCTTCCTGAACTTCCTCACCCAGCAGAGCGGCCGCGACATCCTGCACGAGCACGGCCACGGCCTGTGCTCCGAGGCGCAGGACGCGGGGGAGTGCCGGCCGGTCTGACCCGCACCGCACACCCTGTGCTGCGCTAACGTCGTCCCCACGGGGCTTCAGCACACCCACCCCGGAGGGGACTTCGTGGGGATCGAGAGCGACCAGGTCGTCTACCAGTATCTGAGCCGCGTCGGTGACGTGGCTCAGCAGCGTCAGCTGCCGTCGGCAACCCGCATGCGTCTGGTCAACGAGTTGCGGGGCGAGATCGACCGGCGCCGTGCCAGGGCCGCCGTCGACAGCCCTGCCGCAGTCCGCCGCATCATCGCCCGGCTCGGCACCCCGGACGAGATCGTCGCGGCCGCCGGGGGTGGCGCCCCCGCACCGCAGGCGCCGGTGACCTCCGTACCCGTACAACCGGAGCGCCGGGACGAGCACGCCGAGGAGGAGCGCCCCAAGGGCCTGCGCCGGCTCGTGCCGCGCCCGCGCCCCGGGCAGACCCCGGCGGCACCCGACGACGCGCCCCCGCCGCCCCACCTCGCGAGCACGGCCGACCTCGGGGGCAGCGCGCTCCAGCCGGACTGGTGGCGGGTGGACAGCAGCGCCTTCGGGCCCGGCGACGACGTCCCCGGCTTCGTCGGCGGCGTCGAGATCCCGGAGATGCTCAGGCGCCCGCCCGCCAAGGAGCAGGAGGCGCTGCTCCGCAAGAAGGCACCCGTCGAGGAGCCCGAGGAGGCCGCCGCCGAGGAGGCCGACGTTCCGGAAGCGGTCTCCGCCCCCCGTCGCCGCCGCCTCGTCCCGCGTCGCCCGACGCTCCCCACCAGCCGCTGGAGCAACCCCCTCCTGCTGCTCTCCGCCGCTCTCCTCGTCGCCGGCGCCGTCCTCGGCAACCTCATCGCCCTGCTGCTCGGCTGGCTCATCGCCTGGGGCTCCCGGCGCCTGAGCGACGCCGAGACCAAGTGGGCGGTCGTGATCCTGCCCGGCCTCGCCCTCACGGCCGGCGTCGCCTGGCTGTGGGGCCGCACCAACGGCCGCTGGGGCGATCCCATCGCCGAGGGCCACATGAACGCCGCCCTCTCGGACACCTGGCCCTGGGTGCTGCGCGGGGCGGCGGTGGCGTCGGCGCTGTTCATCGTCTGGCGGTCACAGCGGGCGAAGTAGGCGTCCGCGACGTGCGGACGCCAGGTGGATGCAGGTCACACCCACCCGGTGTCTGCCCCGCCCCCGGCCTGGGCACAATGGCGCATATGGCCTCCTCGACCCCGCCCCGGCTCACCGTCGGCTTCGACCTCGACATGACCCTCATCGACTCCCGCCCCGGCATCCACGCCTGCTACACGGCGCTGGCCGAGCGCACGGGGACCTACATAGACGCCGACCTCGCGATCACACGGCTCGGGCCGCCGCTGGAGGAGGAGCTGGTCAACTGGTTCCCGGCGGAGCAGGTTCCGGCCATCGCCGACCGGTACCGCGCGATGTACCCGACGATCGCCATCGCCGCGACCCCCGCCCTGCCGGGCGCGCGTGAGGCGATCGCCGCCGTACGGGCCGCCGGCGGGCGCGCGATCGTCGTCACCGCCAAGTACGAGCCGAACGCCAAGCTGCACCTGGAGCACCTCGGTATCGGACCGGACGCGGTGATCGGCAATCTCTGGGCCGAGCAGAAGGCGGTGGCCCTGCGCGAGCACGACGCGGGCGTCTACGTCGGCGACCACGAGGGCGACGTACGCGCCGCCCGCGCGGCCGACGCCCTGTCGGTCACGGTGGCGACGGGGCCGTTCGGCACGGATCAGCTCGGCGCGCTCGGCGCGGACGTGGTCCTCACGGACCTGACGGAGTTCCCGGGCTGGCTGGCCCGCTACCTCGAAGCGCCCCGCGCCTGACGCCGTCCGGCCGCGACCGACTGCAGCACTCCGCCACCGGCGACGAGGAATCCGACGCCCATCAGCATGCTCAGTCCGAACATGTAGGTCGGAAATGGCGTCGTACCGAGCAAAAACGGGGCCACCGTGACCAGAGTGGCCACGGCACCGATGAAGAACAGGACCGCACCGGCACGGATCAGCCGGTCGCCGGGAGCGGCGGAATTCGTTTGGGTTTTGTCACGCACCGGACCAGAGTAGTTCCCTGCGCGAAGGAACAACCGGGCGACGTCTTGTCACCGGCTCCGGGAGCATTAGCCTTGGTAGCGGCGGGTCATGGTCGACCCGCTGTAGTGCTATCAAGAGCCGTTTTCAGAAGCAGTTTTCCGACGAGTACGAGGACGAGGACAGACGTGCCTACCGGCAAGGTCAAGTGGTTCAACAGCGAGAAGGGCTTCGGCTTTCTCTCCCGCGACGACGGCGGTGACGTCTTCGTCCATTCCTCGGTCCTCCCCGCCGGAGTCGACGTACTCAAGCCGGGACAGCGAGTCGAGTTCGGGGTGGTCGCCGGTCAGCGCGGTGACCAGGCCCTCTCGGTCACCATCCTCGACCCGACCCCCTCGGTCGCGGCGGCCCAGCGCAAGAAGCCGGACGAACTGGCGTCCATCGTCCAGGATCTGACGACCCTCCTCGAGAACATCACGCCGATGCTGGAGCGGGGCCGCTATCCCGAGAAGACCGCCGGCAAGAAGATCGCCGGCCTCCTCCGCGCGGTCGCCGACCAGCTCGACGTATAGCTCCCGCGCACCCCCGGGAATTCCTGGGGAAAGCCAGCGCATCCCGGCCGAGGGGCGGCACCAGCCCCTCGGCCGCCGCACGTGTGTGCAGCCCGCGCACGGCCGGATGAGGTCAGGGGAACGACAGTGCTTCGGGTCCCAGAGCGGGTGTCAGCCCTTCCGCTGCCGCGCGTGTCAGCAGGCCCCGCACGGCCGCGTAGCCGTCGTTGCCGAGGTCGGCCGTGAACTCGTTGACGTACAGGCCGATGTGCTGGTCGGCGACGGCCGGGTTCATCTCCTGGGCGTGCTCCATCACGTAGGCGCGGGAGGCTTCCGGGTCGTCCCAGGCGGCCCGCACGGAGGTGCGGATGGAGTCGGCCAGGAGCGTCAGCTGCCCCGCGCCCAGGGAGCGCTTGGCGATGATCGCACCCAGCGGGATGGGCAGCCCCGTGGTGGCCTCCCAGTGCTCGCCCATGTCCGCGAGCTTGTGCAGCCCGTAGTTCTGGTACGTGAAGCGCGCCTCGTGGATGACGAGCCCCGCGTCGACCTTCCCGTCCCGCACGGCGGGCATGATCTCGTGGAACGGCATGACCACGATCTCGCCCACCCCGGAGGGCAGCGTGTCGGCGGCCCACAGGCGGAACAGCAGATACGCCGTCGACTTCTCGCTCGGCACGGCGACCGTACGGCCGCTGAGGTCCACGTCGGGCTCGCGGGTCAGCACCAGCGGGCCGCAACCCCGGCCCAGCGCGCCGCCGCAGGGCAGCAGGGCGTACTCGTCGAGGACGTACGGCAGCACGGCGTACGACACCTTCAGCACGTCGAACTCGCCGCGCTCGGCCATGCCGTTGGTGATGTCGATGTCCGCGAAGGTGACGTCGAGCGCGGGGGCGCCGGGCACCCGGTCGTGGGCGAGGGCGTCGAAGACGAAGGTGTCGTTCGGGCAGGGCGAGTACGCGATCCGCAGGGGCTGTCGCTGCTGTTCACCGGTCATGTGGTTGCCAACTCTCCAGGACGGGCGTGAGCTTCCCGAAGGCCTCGGTGAGGGCCGCCAGCGCGTCGCCGATGCGCCAGGTGGCGCGGTCGCGCGGGCCCACGGGGTTGGAGATTGCGCGCAGCTCCAGCACGGGCGTGCCGTGCGCGGCGGCGGCCTCGGCGACGCCGAAGCCCTCCATGGCCTCGGCCAGGGCGGTGGGGTGGCGCTCGCGCAGCAGCGCGGCGCGGACGGCGGTGCCGGTCACCGTGGAGACGGTGAGGACGGCGCCGGGGCGTGCGCCGGTGGCGGTCGCCGCTTCCCGTACGAGTGCTTCGGGCGGACGGTGGGTGACGGTGCCGAAGCCCAGCTCGGTGACGGGCAGGAAGCCCTCGGGGGTCTCGGCGCCGAGGTCGGCGGCGGTGATCTCGTCGGCGACGACGAGGGAGCCGACGGGGGCGTGGGGCGCGAAGCCGCCGGCGATGCCCGTGGAGACGACCAGGCCGTAGGGCGCGCCGTCGCGGGCGGCCGTGGTGAGGGCCGACGCGGTGCCGGCCGCGGCCCGGGCGGGGCCCACTCCGACGGCGATGAGGTCGATGACCGGCCGGCCGAGCCCGGTCGCATGCGGTGCCGGGTCGGCCGGCCCCAGCAGCACGCGTCCCTCGTCCGCGGCTGCCGCGAACGCCCGGGCCACCGCGTCCCTCTCCACGGGGACGGCGGTGGCCACCAGCACGTGCAGCCCAGCGGCAGGGATCAGCTGTCCTTCTCGAGCTTGAAGGACCACAGGCCCGTCACGTCCTGCTCGCCCTCCTTGATGGAGACCAGCGTGGAGTCGCCGCTCGCGCCGTACTGGGCGTTGAAGAACACGCTGCCCGGGACGGTGCGGTAGGTCTTCGTGCTGGAGTCGGTGAGCGGCTGGCCGTTCATGAGGATCGTCCAGCCCTCGTCCGCGATCTCCGGGTCGACACCGAAGCGCACGGTCTCGTCCGGGTCCACCTTGATGGACTCGATGCCCTTGTCCTTCAGGCAGCCGGCCAGGTCGGCGGTCTTCACGGCCTTGCCCTCGCCGCCGCAGGTGGCCTGCGAGTGGACGGAGGAGCTGCCGACGGTGACCGTGGCCAGCGGCGTCGGCTTGTCGCAGGCCGACAGGACGAGCAGTCCGGCGGAAACGGCGCCGGCGGCGGCGAGGGCGCGGCGGCGGCGCACAACGCGGAGTACATCAGCGGCTTCGCCGCGGGGCAGCGTGGTCATGGGCGAAGGTTATCGGGCGCGTGTGACGCTCTCTCTACGCGGGGGGCGGCGTGCCGTGCGCCGGGCCGGGGGGACGGCGCGTCAGGTCACGCTTGGGTGGCTGTGGCCGCCGTGCCGTGCCGAGCCGATCAGGCCCTTGATGGTGGTCAGCCAGCCGGTGGCGACGATCGCCGCGCCGACCAGCAGGCCCAGGGAGCCCTTCAGCGGCAGCACGATGCCGATCGCGCCGCCGAGCACCCAGGACACCTGCAGCAGCGTCTCGGAGCGCGCGAACGCCGACGTACGGACCAGTTCGGGCACGTCCCGCTGGATCAGTGCGTCCAGGGACAGCTTGGCCAGCGCCTGGGCGAACCCGGCGGTCGCCGCCAGGAACGCCACCACGACCGCGCCGAAGAAGGCCGCGGCCGTGAGCGCCGCCAGCAGCACGAAGCCCACGACCGTCACGATGATGATCTCGGGTGACCGGGAGCGCAGCCAGGCACCGACCGCAGTACCGCACGCGTTCCCGACCCCGGCCGAGACGGCCACTATGCCCAGCGACACGGCCGCGCTCTGGCCGGACATCGGGTGCTCGCGCAGCAGGAACGCGAGGAAGAAGATCAGGAAGCCGGAGAGGCAGCGCAGGGCGGCGTTGGCGCCGAGGGCGTGGGTGACGGCGATGCCGACGGTGCGCAGCCCGGGGCGCTTGACACGCCGGCGGTGCGGCCCGTGCAGATGCTGCTCGTCGGCCGCCAGTAGCGCGGTGTCCTCGCCCTTGGCCGAGTCGACCTTCGGCGGCAGGGTGAAGGACAGGATCGTACCTGCGACGAAGATCACGAAGGCGCCGTAGAGCGGGTAGCGCGGCCCGAGCGCCTGGAGTCCCGCGCCGATGGGGGCGGCGATGCCGGTCGCGAGGAGGCCGCCGAGGGTGACTCTGGAGTTGGCCTTGACCAGGGAGAAGGTGGGTGGCAGGAGCCGGGGGACCACGGCGCTTCTGACGACGCCGTAGGCCTTGGACGCGACCAGGACGCCGAGCGCGGCCGGATACAGCTCGATGCTGCCCGTGGCGACGGCCCCGGCCAGCACCAGCGCGAGCATCGCCCGGGCGAACATGGCGCCGGCCATCGCGGCGCGGCGGCCGTGCGGGACGCGGTCGAGGAGGGGGCCGATCACGGGCGCCAGGACCGTGAACGGCGCCATGGTGATGCCGAGGTAGAGGGCGACCCGGCCGCGCGCCTCGTCGGTGGGGACGGAGAAGAAGACGGTGGAGGCGAGGGCGACGGTGATCATCATGTCCCCGGCGCCGTTCACCGCGTGCAGTTCGATCAGCTTGCCGAGGCCGGACTCCCCGGCTCCGTGCGCGTGGGTGGCCTTGCGGATGCCGCGTGCCGGGCCGGTGAACGGAAAGTGCAGGGCACGGCCGAGCGCGCGGAGGGAGCCGCGCTTCCGGCCCGTTCCGCCACCTCGATTGCGGCCGCCCTTGGCGCCACCGATGCCGGTGGCTCCTCCGGGCTGCCTCGCGGTTGCCACGACGCAATAGTGCCCCGAGATGGGGGTGGGTAGTGCGGTTACGGCGCGTATGGGGGGCAGGGACTCGGATCGGTACGGGGCAACCGATGGCCCGGTGGCAAAGGTTCCGCCACCCGCCGCGCACGGTGAAAGGGCCGTCGGTGTAGGCCCAGCGCCCGCGAGCAGGTAGCGTGCGTATCTCAGCCATCCCGCACAATGGATGACGTAGGTGCGCCCGAGCGTGATTCGGACGCGGACGTCGACGCGGCCCACAGGTCCGCTCCGTCTGCTCCGTCGCCTCAAGGCACCGCACCCGAGAGACGGCGTAGGAGAGAAGCGATACCTGTGAGCGCAGCGACAACGCGAAGCCGCACCCCCGACCGTCTGTGCGCCGAGGCGGTCGACCTCGCCCGCAGTGCCGCCGAGGAGGCCGCCGCCCCCGGCGTGGTGGGCGAGCACTCGAGTCTGGTCTCCGAGGGCGACCGCGTTGTCACGCACTTCTTCGAGTGCAAGGAACTCGGGTACCGCGGCTGGCGCTGGGCGGTGACGGTGGCCCGCGCCTCACGCGCGAAGGTCGTCACGCTCGACGAGGTGGTCCTCCTGCCGGGCCCGGACGCCCTCCTCGCGCCCGAGTGGGTGCCGTGGAGCGAGCGCCTGCGCCCCGGCGACATGGGCCCGGGCGACCTGCTTCCCACGGACGCCGAGGACCTCCGCCTGGAGCCCGGCTACACCGGCGAGGACGAACCGGGACCGAACTCGCCGGTCTCGCAGGAGATGGCCGAACTGGTCGAGGCGGAGGACGCGGACGTCACCGCGACCGCCCCCGCGAACCTGCCGGCGGCGCCCTCCCGCGGCTCGATCGCCGCCGTCGCCGAGGAACTCGGCATGCGCCGCGCCCGCGTCCTGTCCCGCTACGGCCTGCACGTCGCCGCGGACCGCTGGGAGGAGGGGTACGGCGCCAAGACCCCCATGGCCCAGGCGGCCCCGGCCTCCTGCGTCACCTGCGGCTTCCTGGCTCCGATCGGCGGCTCCCTCGGCCAGGCCTTCGGCGTCTGCGCCAACGAGTTCTCCCCGGCCGACGGCCGCGTGGTGTCCTTGACGTACGGCTGCGGCGGCCACTCCGAGGCCGCGATCATGCCCAAGCCCCCGCGCCCGGCTCCGCCGGTGATCGACGAGACCCGCGTGGACCCCTTCCCGTTGCGCCCGGCGCCGGACTCGGGGTCGGTGTCGGTGGGGGCGGACGGGGACTCGGGGGAGCTGGGGCACTCGTAGTACGCGGTGAGGAGCCGGCGACGGCTTCTCTTCCCGGCCGAGGTCAGGGCACGAGGTTCTTGAGGTCGATGTCGGTCGGGAAGGGGACGGCGGCCTTCAGACGCTCACGGTGGATTCCGGTGGCCACGTACGTGCCGGTCATGGTGTCGAGTTCGTAGGTGTGGACGGTGGGTGCGCCGGCCTCGTCCTCGACGCGCCAGAAATGAGGGATCCTGGCCTGTGCGTACTTGAAGGGCTTCAGGGACCGGTCGCGGTCCGCGGACTCCTCCGAGACGACCTCGATGACCAGGGCCGACGTCGGCGGGCGCGTACCAGGTGCGGTCGGGGTCGTATGCGGCGGTGGTGACCAGGACGTCGGGCTCCGGTCGGCTCTTCTTGTCGAGCCGGACGGTCATCTCGTGCTCCGTCTCGAAGCCCTCGGGCGCCGCTTGCCTGAGCGCGAAGGTCAGGTTCTCCACCAGCCGGGAGTGCCAGGACCGCTGCGGCGACATCCTGAAGATCAGGGCTCCGTCGATGAGTTCGGTGTGCCGCGGTGCTTGCGGGAGGTGGTCGAGGTCGTCCGCTTCCCAGCCGCTCGGCCTGGGCGGGATCATCCAGCGCTCGCCCCGAAGGCCTGGGCTGCATTCGTCACTTACGCGTCCGAGGGCTGAGGCCCATACAAGTGCTTGGGGGAAGCGTGGTCCGCAACACCTCTGCCTGGGACGCCTCCGAGCTGGCGTGGTTCAAGAGCAGCTACAGCGGCGGCACCGACGGCGAGTCCTGCGTCGAGATCGCGATAGCGCCCCGCACGATCCACGTCCGCGACTCCAAGTACCGCGACACCAGCCCCCGACTGGCGCTCGCCCCGCAGGCCTGGGCCGACTTCGTGTCGTACGCGGCCGACTCCCGTACCTAACTCCTGCGGGCGCGGCGGATCAGACGGGACAGGCTGACTCTCACGCCCTGTGAGTCACCTGAAAAGGGAGTGCACGCGTTCGAGCCGGTGGGATACGTTTCTGCCTGTTCGAAGGGGGATCTCGTGGCGAAATTGAATCAGATCATCGCTGTCGAAAAGGGTGTCAAGAGCAAGTCGCTCCAGGACATCACCGCGGCGCACCACAAGGTACAGAAGCCCGCACTGCTGGCAGGTATCTCGCGTACGTACCAGCCGAAGGACGAGGAGGGCGAGCAACTGCCGCCCGAGTCCACGCGTGTGCAGGTGCAGGCGGAGGACGTGCTGCGGGAGATGTCCGCGTCGCTGACCCGGCTGTTCGACGTGACCGCCACGAAGGACTGGGCCAACTGCTCGGCACGCGCCGACGTCACGGTCGACGGGCGGACGGTCGTCGCCGACGTTCCGGTCAGCTACCTCCTCTTCCTGGAGAAGCAGCTCACCGACCTGCACACCTTCGTGAAGAAGCTTCCCACGCTCGACGCCGCCGAGTCGTGGTCCCCCGACCCGTCCACGGACTGGTGGAAGACGGACCCGGTCCGCACGATCCGTACGAAGAAGGTTCCGCGCAACCACGTGAAGGCGGAGGCGACGGAGAAGCACCCGGCGCAGGTCGAGGTGTACTACGAGGACGTGCCCATCGGGTACTGGACGACCGTGAAGTTCTCCGGGGCCCTTCCGGCGCGGCGGGTCAATGAACTGGTGGAGCGGGTCGAGAAGCTCCAGCAGGCTGTGAAGTTCGCCCGCGAGGAGGCCAACGGTGCCGAGGTCACCGATCAGCGGGTCGGCGACGCGGTGTTCGGCTACCTGTTCGGCTGACGCCGGTCACGGGTAGCCTCCATGATCGCCCCCGCGTGCGAGCGCGGGGGTGCGCAACAGGCGCGGGCCGGGATGAGGACCGGTTCGCGCGATGAGCGCAAGCTGACACTGAAGTTCAGCCTGAAGAAGCGGCGCCTGCCCAACGGGGCGGACAGCCGCGGTCAATCTCAGACTCTCGCTCCAGTCTCAGCATTGCCGCCGATCGCCGGATCGACCGAGGCCGGACGAACGCCGTCGGATGCGAGTTCGACTCTCGCCTGCACCTCTTGCGTGGTGCGGTAGTTCAAAGGAAGAACACGACGGCATGATGACTGATCCGACCTCTTAAACGCCGCCGGCGTGCGCAATTGGGTGGCATCCCCAGGGGCCCGGGAGCTGGATACGACTCCCGGGCTCCGCCACGTCCAGATATCGCTACGCGGCAGTGATTCGCCGGCGGATCAGTTCCAGCCATTGCCGGAGTGACGTCCCCTCCGGCGGCAGAAGGTCGAGCCCCAACGCTGTTGTTGCCGTGTCGAGCTCCTGATCCGAGGACACCATCGTGAGAAGTTCATTGATTTCCTGTGCTGCCTGTGTGCGGGTTTCCGGCTCGACTTCGCTGATGTATTCGTCGAGAGCCGCATCGCGAGAATCATAGAAGTATGAGAAATCTTGATGAAAGCGCCCGCCGAGCAATTGGCTCAACTCGGGGAATCGCTCATTCCACTCCCAGTTGTTCTGCGGGTTCATCTGGGGGACTCGCGATGGGTCTTCCAGGAAGCGGTTGAGGTGGTCCCGAGCGATGCGCAGGCAGTGCTCCACGCTGGTGCCCATCGGAGGGCGGATGTGCTGCAGGTTCTCTACGTCATCCGCGATCTCGTCGGAGAAGAGTCCGACGGAGAGCAGGTCGTCAATTTGATGGACAGCCGTCGATGCGCGCGCCGGGTCACGGGCAGCGATTCTGAGATATGAGGCCAGGCCAGGGCCCGGGGTCTCTGGAGTGTCGGAGAATGTGAAGCCGGTGTTCGCGTAAGCCTCCAGCAGCTCGCTGAGTTCGTAGAATCGCGGCTCGGGTGGGAGTGCCTGACTCATCGCTTGCTCCAAGAGTGGGTTTCAGGGCATAGGGAACGAAGTGAGGACGCGGTATCCGGATGCCGCCGACGAGTCAGCCTTGAGGACGACACGAACGCGGTTCACCCACTTCGTTGGTTGTCCGTGGGTGAAGTCGTACCGCGTGAGGTGGAGTCCTGTGGGCTCGCGAAACTTCGCCTCCAGCCGCAACGTTCCCTTCGCGCCATTGGCCAGCCAAGCAGATACCTTCCGTTGGTTTGTCTCGATGGTGAGAGTCTTGTCCGTAAAGCGTTGTGCCGCATCGACGTCGACGTAGCGTGAGTCCGACTTGAGATCCGGGTCTCCGCGGAAGCGCTTACGCATCCCGGCAATGGTCTTGTCGACGTGCCTGTCGATCGTATGAGCCTTGCTCTTGCCCCCAAGGCTCTTCCCCTCGTCCCCACGGACATCCGCCCGGTGCTCCGGCTTCTGGCGCCCCTTGCGTTTGCTCCTCGGCCAAGCGTTGTAGTCCCCGCCGGACCCGTTCGACGCGCCCAACCCCATGAGCACGACGCCGGCCGTACCAAGCACCCCGGCACTGAGCGCCGCCTCGGCCGTGAGCGCGCCGACCATCCCGCCTCCGGCCAGCGCGAACCCTCCCGGGGGAAACAGGGCGAGCAGCGAGAGCAGGAGGAGGGCGAAGCCGAGGTGGACGAGGAAGGTGTTCAGGGCGTCGAGGAGGTGGAGGGTGCGGATGGCCCTGCCGTCGGGGCCCGCGGCGCCGAGTCCGCGCCACAGTAGGAGGACGCCGGTGGTCGCCGCCCCCAGTGCCGTTCCGACACGGAAGCGGTGGGCCGCCAGTACCTCCCCCATCGGCTGTGCCGATGCCGGACGCCAGGTGCGTAAGAGGGTGACCAGCTGGTACGCGATCCAGGCCAGGGCGGCAATGCCGAAGCCCATGAGGATCTTCGGCCCCGCGCCGGTACTGAAGTACTCCTGGAGGCCGGCCGTGGAGGTGAACGAGCCGACGCCCAGGAACAGCAGTGCCGGGAGCATGAGCACGCACGGGATCAGCAGGAGCCATCGCTCGCGGGTACGCCGGGCCGCCCGGGTCGCCTTCAGCCACGCGCGGATGTTCAGCGACTGCCACGCGCGCTGGTTGTCGGACGCGTCCATCCGGGCCGTGATCCCGGCGACGACCCGACGTAGGTCCCTCGTTTCGCCGGGCGGCGTCGACTCGGCGGCTGCGTACAGCAAGGAGCGCCGCAGCCTGACGTAACGAAGGACGATCAGCAGGCTCCACGGCAGACGCCAGGCCGCGTACCGCAGCAGAGCTCCCAGGCTGTCGCCGTCGGCACGTTCGGAAGCGAGCAGTACGTCGGGCATGGCGCCCTTGGCGCGGTGGAGTCGGCGCAGGTCCGCGGCCATGGCGATGGCCAGGCACACGAGTGGCGCGGCCCATGCCGGCCCGTTCAGGGACTCCAGCCATTCCCTGGTCCCGGCGGAGTGCTCCTGCACCGCGTAGTTGTTCACCGTGTGGTGGGCGGCGGCAGCCGCGATCGGGAGGATAGACAGCAGGCGTATCCAGCCGTGCGCGCGCCACAGCAGCCCGACCCCGAAGCCGGCCATGGCCGTGAACACCAGGTGAGTGAACGTTTCTGTGGCCGGAGGGCCGCCCAGGTCCAGCTGGCTGAACGGGGCCGGAAGCCACGACGTGAGCACCTGACCCAGGCCCGGCACATAGGGCGGGGACAGGCTGTCGGGGACGATCCAGCCCTCGCCGCGGGTGATCGCCTGGTCCGCGTCCAAGCCGAACCGGAGAACCGCCTCCAGCAGCCCGAAACCCGCCCCGAGAGCCGCGCCCACCACGACGAAGTCGGTCAGCCCCCACTGGCGGCGGACCCGCAGGCTCAGCCCCGCCAGCAGCAAGGGGGAAACCTTGAGCAACTCCTCCACCCAAGGAGCCACCGTGTAGCTGGTGGTGTTCACCACCGTCACCAGTGACCGGCCCGACTGCTCCGCGTAGACACGGGTGTAGGCGAACTCCACCAACGCCGTCGCCACGCCGCACCCGTACACGCCCACCGCCAGGGCCAGCAGCACGGTCGACAGGCGCACCGAACGCGTCGGTGAGGAAATCGCGAAAAGTTGCAGTACGCCCCAGACGGCCGCCACCGCCATCACCAACGTCACGCCAGGCCCCCGATGCACCGGAACAACAATCGATTCGCGATAGTGAACGCGATGCTAGGCAGCCAACTGCCGGTGCGGCAAGGGAGTTGTGAGACGTCCGTCCGGTGGGACGGCCGGGAAGGTCGCAAGGCGCGTCTGCAGCGCCGCGGGCGGGAAGCGCACGCGCCTCCCATCGGCGGTACCTTCATCATCACGCCGATGAGGAGAGTCAACGTGAGCAAGTTCGTGCGGCCCGCACCCGAAGGCGCCGACCCGTTCGGCACGGCCCGCCTGCGTCGCGGTGTGCTGGACGCCTGGGCCACCAGTCCCGCCCGTTTCCGGGAGGACGCCAACGCCGAGGAGGACCTCGTCCTCGGCGGGTACCGGGACCGGCTCGTCGTCGAGCTCGCTCAGAACGCCGCCGACGCCGCCGCCAGAGCGGGAGTGCCCGGAAAGCTCCGGCTCACCCTCCGCGAGGGTGTTCTCGTCGCCGCCAACACAGGTGCTCCGCTGGACGCGGGCGGCGTCGAGTCGCTGGCCACCCTGCGCGCCTCCGCCAAGCGGGACTCGGCCTCCGTCGGCCGGTTCGGTGTCGGCTTCGCGTCCGTGATCGCGGTCACCGACGAACCCGCCGTCGTCGGGCGGCACGGCGGTGTCCGGTGGTCCCTCGCCGAGGCCCGCGAACTGGCCCGGGAGACCGCGGCACACAGCCCCGGACTGGGGGACGAGATCCGGCGGCGGGACGGCCATGTGCCGCTGCTGCGCCTGCCGTTCGCCGCCGAGGGCACCGCCCCGGACCCCTACGACACGGTCGTCATCCTCCCCTTGCGCGACACCGCGGCCGCCGACCTCGCCGAGCGGCTGCTGCACTCCGTCGACGACGCCCTGCTCCTCGCCCTGCCCGGCCTCGAGGAGGTCGTGATCGAGGTCGGCGACGCCGAGCCGCGCACCCTGCGCCGTGGTACCGACGGCCCCTTCGCGGTCGTGGAGGACTCCGCCAACGGCGTCACCCACTGGCGTACGGCCGCCGCCCACGGCCCGCTCACGCCCGAACTGCTCGCCGACCGCCCGGTCGAGGAGCGGCTGCGCCCCCACTGGTCGCTCACCTGGGCCGTCCCGGTCAACGCCGCCGACAGCACGCCCGCCCGGCCCCGCACCGCCCCCGTCGTGCACGCGCCGACGCCCAGCGACGAGGCCCTCGGCGTCCCCGCCCTCCTCATCGCCTCGTTCCCCCTCGACACCACCCGTCGGCACGCCGCCCCCGGCCCGCTCACCGACTTCCTCGTGCAGCGGGCGGCGGACGCGTACGCCGAACTGCTCGCCGACTGGCGCCCGGTGAGCGACGGCATCATCGGCCTCGTGCCCGGCCCGCTCGGCAAGGGCGAACTCGACGGCGCCCTGCGCCAGGCCATCCTGGAGCGCCTGCCCCGCACTTCCTTCCTGCCGCCCGCCGTCGAGCCGCAGGAGCAGGACTCCGAGCTGCCCGAGTCCCTGCGGCCCCGGGACGCCGAGGTGGTCGAAGGCGCCGGCGCCGACACCGTGCAAGTCCTCGCCGAAGTACTGCCCACCCTCCTCCCCGCCGGGCTCGAACGGCGTGTGGAGCTGCGGACGTTGGGCGTCGCCCGAGTCCCGCTGACCGACGCGATCGACCGCCTCGCCGGGCTGGAGAAGGCGCCGGGCTGGTGGCGGCGGCTCTACGACAGCCTCGCCGGGGTGGACCCGGACCGGCTGTCCGGCCTCCCCGTGCCGCTGGCCGACGGGCGCACCACCATCGGCCCCCGGCAGATCCTGCTCCCCACCTCCGACGGCGCCCCCGTCGACCCGGAGATCCTGGCCCGCCTCGGCCTCAAGGTCGCCCACCCGGACGCCGCCCACCCGCTCCTGGAGAAGCTCGGCGCCCTGCCGGCCACGCCCCGCGCGGTCCTCACCACCCCCCAGGTGCGCGCAGCGGTCGCCGCATCCCTGGACGAGGAAGGCGCGCTGAGCTGGGAAGAGGACACGCCCGACGCCGAGGAACTGGCCGACACCGTCCTCGCCCTCGTGCGCGAAGCAGGCCTGGAGCCCGGTGACGAGCCCTGGCTCGGCGCACTCGCGCTGCCCGACGAGGAGGGCGAGCCCGCGCCCGCCGGTGAACTCGTCCTCCCCGGCAGCCCCTTCCACCAGGTCATGCGGGACGGCGAACTCGCCACCGTGGACCCCGAACTGGCCGAGAAGTGGGGCGAGCAGCCGCTCGCGGCGTGTGGTGTCCTCGCGAACTTCGCGCTCGTGCGCGCCACGGACGTCGTCCTCGACCCGGACGAACTGGAGCCGCGTGAGGGCGACTTCGCCGAGCCCGACGACGCGGGCCTGCTGGACGCCGTGGACGTGTGGAGCGAGGACATCCTCGACCGCTTCCCGGACACACCGGTACCGCCGGTCGCCACCGAGCTGATCGCCGTACGCGACCTGGACCTGGTGGACGACGACAAGTGGCCCCAGGCCCTCGCCCTGCTCGCCCAGCCGCCACTTCGGGACGCGCTGACCCAGCAGGTGCGGATCCTGCTGCCCGACGGCACGCACGAGGTCGTACGGCCGTACACCGCCTGGTGGCTGCGCGGTCACCCGGTGCTGGACGGCCGCCGCCCGGCCGGGCTCCTTGCCTCCGGTGGCGACCCGCTGCTGCGCGGCCTGTACGACGAGGCCGACGCGACCGGCTTCGAGGACGAACAGGTGCTGCGGGCGCTCGGGGTGCGTACCTCCGTCGCCGCGCTGCTGGACGAGCCGGGCGGCGGCGCCGAGCTGCTCGACCGCCTCGCCGACCCGGACCGCCCCGTCACCTCCGCCCAGCTGCACGCCCTGTACGGCGCCCTGGCCGACCTCGACCCCGAGCAGGTGACCCTGCCGGACGAGCTGCGGGCCGTGATCGACGGGCGGGTCGAGGTGGTGGACGCGGCGGACGCGGTGGTCGTGGACTCGCCCGACCTGCTGCCGTTCACGGAGGGTGTGCCGCTGCTTCCCGTACGGCCTTCGCGTGCCGCCGAGCTGGCCGAGCTGTTCCAGGTGCGCCGGCTGAGCGAGTCCGTCACCGGCGACGTGGACTCCGAGGGCACCGAGCACGACGTACCGGAGCCCGTACGGGTACTGCTCGGGGCGCGGACGCCCCGGTCGTACGTCGAGCACGAGGAACTCGTCGTCGACGGCGTGGAGATCGACTGGCGCCACACGAACGACGGCACCCTGCACGCCTCGACCCTGGAGGGCGTCGCCGCGGGGCTCGCCTGGGCGGCGGGGCAGTGGCCGCGACGGTTCGAGGTGGCGGCGTTGCTGGAGGATCCGTCTCGGACGGAGGAGCTGGCTCGGGATCGGTGGTTCGACTGAGAGCGTGAACGTTACGCATGAGGGCGCCCCCGGAGTCACGGGGGCGCCCTTTTTACCGTGCCGCAGGCAGCGAGCCTCGGCCTGCTATGCCATGGAATGTGCGAAGGCCGTCATCTGTTCTCTCAAGTGTGCCTCGTGCTCGGGCCGGAGGGCGATGGCGCCGCCCACCCGCTCCATCAGGACGAGCGATGTGACCAGCAGGCCTTGCGTGAGCCCACGCAGTACGTCGCTGTTTGTGGAGGAGTAGAGCCGGTACAGCCGTGCAGTGAAGTCCTGCAACGCCGCCGGATCCACCTCGCAGCCACCCTCGCGGGTAGGCGTCAGACCGGACGGAACCTCCAGAAACTCGGACGCTCCCTGGACGAAGGAGGCATATAGCTGTCCGCTGTGGTAACCCGCGTCCCAGAGCGTCTCATCACCGCACTCGAATGGGTAGCTCAATCTGCAATCTCCAGTCTTAGGTCGAGGCTAGGGTATTGCTGCCTGAGTTGCTCGAACCGCTCATGCAGCGCGGCCCGGAACCGCGGGTCCATCCCGGACTTCGTGAATCGCAAGCCGATAGGGGCGTTCTCGTACCCGGGGAGCAACGTCCGGCACTTCAGGTAGGCCACGAGCTTCTTGTTGACCTTGTCGTCGAGCCAGTCCGACTCGGCAGCGCGTGACGTTCCCCACCGTCGGCGGTTTCTGGGATCACGAACGGCTCTGGACCGACGCCGCCTGGAAGGACGGCCTGCCTGTGGCCACGCTCCGCACCGGCACGCCGGGCCGCGACACCCTCCTCTTCCAGTGGCCCGACGGCTCGCTCTACACGTACAAGCGGGATGCGTCCGGCAAGCTGGTGATCCAGAAGAAGTCCATGTGGCCGGACAAGACGTGGAAGAAGAAGCACATGGCCACCGGCGACTTCACCGGTGACGGCCGGGACGACATAGCCGCCGTCGCCGCCGACGGTTCGCTCCACCTCTACCCGGGCAAGGCCGACGGCTCCTTCGACAAGGCACGTTCGATGTGGCCGGAGAAGAGCTGGGGCACCATGCGAGCCGTAGTCGGTGGTGACTTCAACGGTGATGGCAAGGCGGACCTGGCGGCCCTGGGATCCACCGGCGATCTTCGCTGGTACGCCGGTGACGGCAAGGGTGCACTGGCGGCCGGCAAGACCATGTGGCCGAAGGTCTAGCAGCGCACGCAAGCGACAGGGCCGCCTCCGCACTCCGGGGCGGCCCTCGTCCGCACACAAAATCTCCACGGTTCGTACAACCATCCGACCCCGTCGCAGATCTGATCATCCGAGTCAACAGACTCCTTGATCAATTGAGCCCCGCGCGACCCTGAACAGCGTGACCGAGGACCGCGGGGCCCTCTCCATGTGGAGAACGCATGCGCATCAGAGCCACCGTGGCCGCCGTCTCGGGCGCCCTCGCCATCTCCGCCCTCACCGTGCCGGCGTCGCAGGCCGCCGACAGTTCCTCGTATGGCAAGGACGACGTCCGGAAGGCCGTGCAATCGGCGCGGCAGGCTCCCGGCGAGTCCGCCCGCAGCGCCTACACCGCGCAGGACGCGGGTACGCCGTACGCCCTGGCCCTCTCCTTCTCCAACGTGAAGGTCAACAGTGGCAAGCCGATCGTTGCAGGCACGACGAACCGGGTGACCGTGCCGGTGACCTACAAGGTCACGCACGCCGCGGACATCGACCTCAACGCCACGGACTTCTACCTGGACGTGGAGATCTACCGCGGCGCCTCCTACAGCGAGTGGGACAACCTGCTCTACGGCGACGAGTGGCCGGTCTGCACGGCGACCTCGTCCACCACCGCGAACTGCAAGGGCACCATCGACGTCTACCCGGACTTCGAGCTGACGAACGCCGACGCCACCACCTGGAAGGCGGCCGGCTACGCGTACGACTTCAACGACCAAGACCCGCTCGCCGAGGACATCGACTGGAGCAAGGTCGGCTACGCGGAGCAGGAGGCCCTGGCCACCACCAAGCTCCAGCGCTTCTCCAAGCTGACGGTCAACGCGTCGCCGGAGCCGGTCAAGAAGGGCAAGACCATCACGGTCACCGGCAAGCTGACCCGCGCCAACTGGGACACCCACAAGTACGCGGGCTACGCCGGCCAGTCGGTGAAGCTGCAATTCCGCAAGAAGGGCTCCAGCACCTACACCACGCTGAAGACCATCAAGACGAACTCGTACGGCGACCTGAAGACGACGGTCACCGCGTCCACGGACGGCTACTTCCGCTACAGCTTCGCGGGCACGGCGACGACCCCGGCGGTCAACGCCACGGGCGACTTCGTCGACGTGAATTAGTAGGCAGCGCCGTAGGAAAGACAAGGGCAGCGTCACGAACTCCCGGCCACAGATGGGAGTTCGTGACGAAGCTCACGAAGATTGCGCACTCGCCGCACAACCGGGGACGCCCGCCGCCAATCTGATCACATGGGCCAACAGGTCCCACGATGACCCGGGCCCCGATGTGACCAGCAAAGCAGGGAACGACGACCAGCGGGGCCCCATTCCGTACCAGGGGAACGCATGCGCATCAGAGCCACCGTGGCCGCCGTCTCCGGCGCCCTGGCCCTCTCCGTCCTCGCCGTGCCGGCCGCACAGGCCGACGACTCCTACCGCGCGGACGTTGCGAAGATCCGCCAGGCAGCGCTCGCCGCATCCGGCAGGGCCCCCGAGGAGGGTGAGCCTTACGCCTTGAACGTCTCCTTCTCCAACTTCAAGATCGCCAAGGCGGTCAAGGTCGGCACGACCAACCACGTCTCCACCACGGTGACGTACACGTTGACCCATGGAGCGGACGTCAAGATCGCCGCTGCCGACTTCATCACCGATCCCTATATCTACAAGGGTGCCTTCCCGAGCCCGGAGAACACGCTCTACGGCAACAAGCCGGCCAAGTGCACCGCGACCTCCGCGACCACTGCCAACTGCAAGGGCACCATCGACGTCTACCCGGGCGACCACGAAATCCGCAATTCGGACGCCGGTACCTGGGCGGCCGCGGCGGAGGCCACCGCCTTCAACGGCCAGGACCCGGCGGGCGAGACCTTCGACATCACGAAGGTCGGCTACCAGCGCAAGGGCGGCCTCGCCACCACCCTGATCCAGCGCAACTCCCAGCTGACGGTCAACGCCTCGCCGGAGCCGGTGAAGAAGGGCAAGACCATCACGGTCACCGGCAAGCTCTCCCGGGCGAACTGGGAGGACAACAAGTACCACGGCTACACGAACCAGTCGGTGAAGCTGCAGTTCCGCAAGAAGGGCAGCACCACCTACAGCACCGTCAAGACGATCAAGTCCAACTCGACGGGCAACCTGAAGACCACGGTCACCGCGGCTCAGGACGGCTACTTCCGTTACAGCTTCGCGGGCACGAGCACGACCCCGGCGGTCAACGCCACGGGCGACTTCGTCGACGTCCAGTAGGACAACCCCCCAGGGGCGCGAGGAACCGCGCGACCAGCCACAACGGTCGCGCGGTGACCCACGGCGTCATCCCTCCCGTCCAAAGCCAAACGACAGGGCCTAGGCGGGAACGCGGCGGTCGACCCACCTCCACGCGAACTCCAGGGTGACCGCCGCCACCGCCGAGATCCCCACCGCGATCCACGGCATCGTCATGCCCACCAGCCGCAGCGCGAAGAACTCCTGCAGCCACGGCACCACCAGCACCACCAGGAATCCGAGCCCCATCGCCGCCACCAGCGCGACCCGCCACCACGTGTACGGCCGGGCGATGATGACCAGCACCCACATCGCGATCAGGAAGAGCGTCAGCGTGGCGACGCTGGTCTCCGCGTCCAGCGCGCCCTCACCGGTGTAGTAGTGACGGGCGATCAGGTACGTCGCGAACGTCGCCACGGCGGCCACCACCCCGCCCGGGATCGAGTACCGCATGACCCGCCGTACGAAGTGGGGTTTCGCGCGTTCCCTGTTGGGCGCGAGGGCCAGGAAGAAGGCGGGGACGCCGATGGTGAGGGTGGACAGCAGCGTCAGATGGCGCGGCAGGAACGGGTACTCCACCTGCCAGCACACCACCATCAGCGCCAGCAGCACCGAGTAGACGGTCTTGACCAGGAACAGCGTCGCCACGCGCGTGATGTTGCCGATGACCCGACGCCCCTCGGCGACCACCGACGGCAGCGTCGCGAAGCTGTTGTTGAGCAGCACGATCTGCGCGACCGCGCGGGTGGCCTCCGACCCGGAGCCCATGGCCACACCGATGTCGGCGTCCTTCAGGGCGAGGACGTCGTTCACGCCGTCGCCGGTCATGGCGACGGTGTGCCCGTGGGACTGCAGCGCGCCCACCATGTCCCGCTTCTGCTGCGGGGTGACCCGCCCGAACACCGTGCCCTCGTCGAGGGCCGTCGCCATCCCGTCCCGGTCCTGCGGGAGCCGGCGCGCATCGACCGTCGTGCCGGTCAGCCCGAGCTTGGTCGCCACCGCGCCCACCGACACCGCGTTGTCGCCGGAGATCACCTTGGCGCGGACGTTCTGCTCGGCGAAGTAGTGCAGGGTGTCGGCGGCGTCGGGCCGCAGCCGCTGCTCCAGTACGACCAGGGCGGCGGGCTTGGCCCCCTCGGCGACCTCGGGATCGTCGAGGTCGCGGCCCACCCGGGCGAGCAGCAGGACCCGTAGCCCCTGTTCGTTCAGCCGATCGGTTTCGGCCAGGGCGGGATCGTCGGCGCCGAGCAGGACATCGGGCGCGCCCAGCAGCCATGAACTGGCCTCGCCGTTGCCCTCGCTGAAGGTGGCGCCGCTGTACTTGCGGGCGGAGGAGAAGGGGAGGGACTCGGTGCAGCGCCAGTCCTCGGCGTCGGGGTAGGCGTCGATGATGGCCTGGAGGGAGGCGTTCGGGCGGGGGTCGGACTCGCCGAGGGCGCCCAGCACCTTGCGCACGTACTCCTCGTCGTTGCCGGCCAGGGGCCGCAGCTCGGTGACGTCCATGCCGCCCTCGGTGAGCGTGCCGGTCTTGTCGAGGCAGACGGTGTCGACGCGGGCGAGGCCCTCGATGGCGGGCAGTTCCTGCACGAGGCACTGTTTGCGGCCGAGCCGGATGACGCCGATGGCGAAGGCGACCGAGGTGAGGAGCACCAGCCCCTCGGGGACCATCGGCACGATGCCGCCGACGGTCCGGGCGATCGAGTCGTCGAGCTCGTTGTCCTTGGCGACGAGCTGGGTGATGATCAGGCCGGTCGCGGCCGGGACCATCATCCAGGTCACGTACTTGAGGATGGTGGAGATGCCGGAGCGCAGCTCGGACTGGACCAGCGTGAAGCGGGACGCCTCCTCGGCGAGCTGGGCGGCGTAGGCCTCGCGCCCGACCTTGGTGGCCTGGAAGGCGCCGCCGCCGGCGACGACGAAGCTGCCGGACAGCACCTGGTCGCCCGGCTGCTTGACGACCGGGTCGGCCTCGCCGGTGAGCAGTGACTCGTCGATCTCCAGCCCGTCGGCCTCGACGCACACGCCGTCCACGACGGCCTTGTCGCCCGGCCCGATCTCTATCAGGTCGTCGAGCACGATCTCCGAGGTGCTGACCTCGTCGGCGACCCCGTCGCGCCGCACGGTGGGCCGGGCCTCGCCGATCACGGCCAGCGAGTCCAGGGTCTTCTTCGCCCGCCACTCCTGGACGATCCCGATGCCGGTGTTGGCGAGGATCACGAAGCCGAAGAGGCTGTCCTGGATGGGCGCGACGAACAGCATGATCACCCAGAGCACGCCGATGATCGCGTTGAACCGGGTGAAGACGTTGGCGCGGACGATGTCGGTCATCGACCGGCTGCTGCGCACCGGAACGTCGTTGACCTCCCCCCGGGCGACCCGCTCGGCCACCTCGGCGGCGGTCAGCCCGCCCGTCGCCACCGGGGCGCGAACAGGGTGCACAGGGTTGTCCACTTCGGCGCCCGCGTCGGTATGCGTCATGCCTTCGACGGTACGTGCGGATCTACGCCTTCACCCGCCGAGTGCACGGAAGTTCCGACCGCAGTAGGACCGGCGTCGTGCCGTGGTCGTACGGCGCGGTACCTCAGGACGACTGGGGTTCGCCCGTGCTTTCCCGGCCCTCCTCCAGGGCCGCCGCCCGCTTGAGGGCGGCGTCGCGCCTGCGGACGTACCAGATGCCGATGAGCCCGAGCCCGCCGCCGGCCAGACAGGTCCACACCCACCAGGCCTGTCCGCGGTCGTCGAACCAGCCGTAGAAGGGGAGCTGGACGACGAAGAGGACGAACCAGAGGATCGTGCCGCCGGTGATGGTGGCGACCACGGGGCCCTCCAGGGGCTCCGGCGCCTCGTGCTTGGGGGATCCCGAGAAAAGACCGGCCATGGGGGACAGCTTACGAGGCGATCGGATCCCGGTACGAAGCGATCGCGTCCACGCGTATCTACGCGCGGAGATAGCAGATCCAGCCCTTATATGTTCATACTGAAACGGTTTGTGTCTGACCACTTCTATTCGTAGGAACAACCAAAAGCATGCCCACCTCGGCTCCTGCCAAGGCCCCCACCCCTGAACAGCCGGGAGCCGGGCCCACTTACGGCGCACTCGACCGCTTCTTCAAGATCTCCGAACGCGGCAGCACGCTGCCCCGTGAAATCCGCGGCGGTCTCGCCACCTTCTTCGCGATGGCCTACATCATCGTGCTGAACCCGATCATCCTCGGCAGCGCGAAGGACATGTACGGGCATCAGCTCGACAACGGACAGCTCGTCACCGCGACGGCGCTGACGGCGGCGTTCACCACCCTCCTCATGGGCGTCATCGGCAACGTGCCGATCGCGCTCGCCGCCGGCCTCGGAGTGAACTCGGTCGTCGCGCTCCAGCTGGCGCCCCGGATGTCCTGGCCGGACGCCATGGGCATGGTGGTCCTGGCCGGCTTCGTGGTCATGCTGCTCGTCGCCACCGGACTGCGCGAGCGCGTGATGAACGCCGTGCCCTACGGCCTGCGCAAGGCCATCTCCATCGGCATCGGCCTGTTCATCATGCTGATCGGCCTCGTCGACTCCGGTTTCGTCTCCCGCATCCCGGACGTCGCCCAGACCACGGTCCCGCTCCAGCTCGGCGGCGACGGCCACCTCAACGGCTGGCCGGTGCTGGTCTTCATCCTCGGCGCGCTGCTCACCCTCGCGCTGATCGTGCGCAAGATCCCCGGCGCGATCCTCATCTCGATCGTCGCGATGACCGTGCTCGCGGTCGTCATCGAGGCCGTCGCGAACGTGCCGTCCTGGGGCCTGACGACCCCGAAGTGGCCCGGAAACCCCGTCGCCAGCCCCGACTTCGGCCTGATCGGCGAGGTCAGCCTGTTCGGCGGCTTCGACAAGGTCGGCGCGCTGACCGGCATCCTCTTCGTCTTCACCGTCCTGCTGTCCTGCTTCTTCGACGCCATGGGCACGATCATGGGCGTCAGCGACGAGGCGAAGCTGACCGACGCCCAGGGGCAGATGCCGGGCATCAACAAGGTCCTGTTCGTCGACGGCCTCGCCGTCGCCGCGGGCGGTGCCAGCTCCTCGTCGGCCACCACCGCCTTCGTGGAGTCCACGGCAGGCGTCGGCGAGGGCGCCCGGACCGGATTCGCGAACGTCGTCACCGGCGCCCTGTTCGGTGTGGCGCTGTTCCTGACGCCCGTCGCCACGATGGTCCCGTCCCAGGCGGCCACCCCGGCCCTGCTCGCGGTCGGCTTCCTGATCCTCGCGAACTCCGTCAAGGAGATCGACTGGGCCGACTACACGATCGCGATCCCGGCCTTCGTGACGATGGTGATGATGCCGTTCACCTACTCGATCACCAACGGCATCGGCATGGGCTTCATCACCTTCGCGGTGCTGCGCCTGGCCGCCGGGCGGGGCCGGGAGGTGCCGATCGCGATGTACGTCGTGGCTGCGGTGTTCGGCTTCTACTACCTGATGCCGGCGCTGGGCCTCACGTAAGCCCGACTCCCACGTGGGCCCGTTGCTCACATGCGCCCGTAGAACTTCTCTGTCTCTTCCACGGCGGCCTGGAACCGTTCGTCGAAGTCATCGCGGATGAGCGTTCGGACCACATAGTCCTGGACGCTCATTCCTCTTTTCGCGGCATGCTGTCGGAGCCGTTCGAGCAGCTCATGGTCTATTCGCAGGCTGAGCACGCTGGTCCCCATGACCACGAGGGTCGCGGCACTCTTCGGTGCGGTGTGTCACGTTCCGCTGCCGGATCACCCATATGAGTGATGTCACGCTTCAGTGGCCCGGCTCACGGGCATCCATGCGTGCTCCTGGTGGTCTTTAGCGAGGGTAATGAGTTACGCTAAAGAACATGTCGGACCTTACCCATGGCGACAACGCTGCCGCCGTGAACTCCCTGCGCTCCGCTGTCATGCGACTGTCGCGCCGGCTCAAGCACCAGCGGGTCGACGAGTCGCTGAGCCCCACCGAGATGTCGGTGCTGGGCACCCTCTCCCTCTGCGGCAAGGCCACCCCCGGTGAGCTCGCCCGCAAGGAGCACGTCCAGCCGCCGTCGATGACCCGTATCGTCGCCCTGCTGGAGGCCAAGGGACTGGTCCGGCTGGAGCCGCACCCGGAGGACCGGCGCCAGAAGGTCGTCACGAAGACCGAGCAGGCCGAGGCGATGCTCGAGGAGAGCCGCCGTAAGCGCAACGCCTTCCTGGCCACCCTGGTCGAGGGTCTCGACGAGGACGAGTGGGCGAAACTGCGCGCCGCCGCCCCCGTGCTGGAGAAGCTCGCACACCTGTAAGCAGCCAAGAGGAGGCGAACCCTTTTGAGTACGGGATCCGGAGCAGACTCCGCCCCCGCACCGACCACCCACGACTCCCCGCCCGCCCCGGGGCCCCGCAAGTCCTCGATGTTCAGCTCGCTGAAGGTCAGGAACTACCGCCTCTTCTTCCTCGGCCAGGTCGTCTCCAACACCGGCACCTGGATGCAGCGCATCGCGCAGGACTGGCTGGTGCTCAGCCTCACCGGCTCCGCAACCGCCGTCGGCATCACGACGGCCCTGCAGTTCCTGCCGATGCTGCTCTTCGGCCTCTACGGCGGCGTCCTCGTGGACCGTCTGCCCAAGCGCCGCACGCTGCTCGTCACACAGACGTCGATGGCCGTCACCGGCATCGCGCTGGCCGTCCTCACCCTCTCCGGGCACGTCCAGGTCTGGCATGTCTACCTGGCCGCCTTCGTCGTCGGTCTGGCGACCGTCGTCGACAACCCTGCCCGGCAGTCGTTCGTCTCCGAGATGGTCGGCCCGGACCAGCTGCAGAACGCGGTCAGCCTGAACTCGGCGAACTTCCAGTCGGCCCGCCTGGTCGGCCCCGCCGTGGCCGGCCTGATGATCACCGGCGTCGGCACCGGCTGGGCGTTCCTCGCCAACGGCCTGTCCTTCGTCGCGCCGCTCGCGGGCCTGCTGCTGATGCGGGACCGTGAGCTGTACGTCGTCGAGCGGGCGCCGCGCGGCAAGGGGCAGCTCCGGGAGGGGCTGCGGTATGTCGCCGGGCGGCCGGAGCTGATGTGGACCATCGTCCTCGCCGGGTTCGTCAGCACCTTCGGCTTCAACTTCCCCGTGTACCTGTCGGCCTTCGCCGACGACGTCTTCCACGCGGGCGCCGGCTCCTACAGCCTCTTCAACACCCTGATGGCGGTCGGCTCCCTGGCCGGCGCGCTGCTCGCGGCCCGGCGCGGTACGGCCCGGATGCGGGTGCTGGTCGCGGGTGCGGTGGCCTTCGGCACGATGGAGATCGTGGCAGCTCTCGCCCCGTCCCTGTGGCTGTTCGCCCTGCTCATGGCCCCGATAGGAATGTTCGGCATGACGGTCAACGTCACCGCCAACAGCAGCATCCAGATGGCCACCGACCCGAGCATGCGGGGCCGGGTGATGGCTCTTTACATGATGGTGTTCATGGGCGGCGCACCCCTGGGCGCACCGATCGCCGGCTGGGTCACGGACGCGTACGGCGTGCGGGCGGGCCTGGCGGTGGGCGGCGCGATCACGGCCGTCGCCGCCGTGACGATCGGACTGGTCCTGGCGCGCGTCGGCGGCCTGCGGCTGTCGGTGGGCTGGAACCACGGGCATCCGCAGGTGCGGTTCGTGCCGCGGGAGCGGGAGCAGTTGGCCACGGCTGCCTGACGGCGACTTGAGGGGCGGGTGCCTGCGGGCCCCGCCCCTGCCGGCGTTCAGACCCGGCGGGCCAGCACCTGCCCCGGCCAGTCGTCCGTCCCCCGGTAGGTCTCGGTGCGGACGAAGCCGTGGCTCTCGTAGTAGCGGACGAGCTTGCCGTCGTCGCCCGCGTAGCAGTCCACCCGCAGCAGCGAGACGCCCGCCCGTCGGGTCACCTCGGCGGCGTGCGCGAGCAGGGCGCTGCCCGCGCCGTGGCCCTTGAAGCGGCGGTCGGAGGCGAGCCAGTGGATGTACCGCTCGGGCTCGCCGGGCGAGGGGAGATGGGCCAGGGAGGGGCCGGGCGAGTCGGCCAGGGTGAGGGTGGCGGCCGGCGCGCCGTCGACCTCGGCGATGAAGACCTCGCCACCTGCCGTGCTCCGCGTGACCGACTCCACGGTCCTCGCGCTCTCCGACAGCGGCTTCGTCCCCCACTGCCCCGTGCGCCCCTGTGAGACCAGCCATTCGACACAGCTGTCGAGCATGCCGAGTATCACCGGGAGGTCGTCGGGTCCGCCTTCTCTGATGGTGATCGTCATCCGGTCATGGTGCCAGGCTGGACCCATGAGACTCTTCGCCGCCGTGCTGCCACCCGAGGACGTGGCCCGGGAACTGGCCACCGAGGTCGCCGAGTTGAAGAAGCTGCCCGGCGCGGACGCGCTGCGCTGGACCGGCCGCCCCGGCTGGCACTTCACGCTCGCCTTCTACGGCGAGGTCGACGACGACCTCGTACCGGACCTGTCGGCCCGCCTGGAGCGCGTCGCGCACCGTACGGCCCCCTTCCGGCTGGCGCTGCGCGGCGGTGGCCAGTTCGGGCACGGGCGGGCGCTGTGGGCGGGCGCGGAGGGGGACCTGGCGACCCTGCGGCTGCTGGCGGACCGGAGTGAGGCGGCGGCGCGCAAGGCCGGAGTGCCGATGGGGGAGCACCGGCGCTACAAGCCTCACCTGACGGTCGCGAGGAGCCGGTCGGCGGTGGACGTACGGCCGTACGTCGCGGCCCTCGACGCATTCACGAGCCGCACCTGGACGGTGGACGAGCTGGCGCTGGTACGCAGCCACCTGCCGACGTCCGGGGTGGCGGGCGAGCAGCCCCGGTACGAGGCGGTCGCCCGCCGGCAGCTCGGAGGCGCCGGTTAGGCTCGGACCCGTGAACCCGAAAACCAGGAACCGGATCATGGCCGGTGTGCTTGTGCTGATGTTCGTCGTGGTGGCGCTGGCGGCGGCGCTCGGCAGGTAGGCGATACGCGTAGGCAGCCGAGCGCCGCTGCGCCCCCGGTGACTGCTACCAGGCGAAGGCCTCCGGAGACGGCCCCGGACCAGGGAAGATCTCGTCCAGCCCCGCCAGCAGTTCCTCGCTCAGCTCGAGCTCGGCCGCCCGCAGCGCGGACTCCAGCTGCTCGGCGGTACGCGGGCCGACGATCGGGCCGGTCACGCCCGGCCGGGTGAGCAGCCAGGCCAGGGCGGCCTCGCCGGGCTCCAGGCCGTGCTTGTCGAGCAGGTCCTCGTACGCCTGGATCTTCGCGCGTACGGCCGGGTCGGCGAGGACTTCGGCGGCCCGCCCGGAGCTGCGCCGCCCGCCCTCGACCTCCTTCCTGATGACGCCGCCGAGCAGCCCGCCGTGCAGCGGCGACCACGGGATGACGCCGAGGCCGTAGTCCTGCGCGGCCGGGATGACCTCCATCTCGGCGCGGCGCTCGAAGAGGTTGTAGAGGCACTGCTCGCTGACGAGGCCGATGGTGCCGTGGCGCTTCGCCGCGATCTCGTTGGCCTGGGCGATCTTGTACCCCGGGAAGTTGCTGGAGCCGACGTACAGGATCTTGCCCTGCTGGACGAGGACGTCGATCGCCTGCCAGATCTCCTCGAAGGGAGTGGCGCGGTCGATGTGGTGGAACTGGTAGACGTCGATGTAGTCGGTCTGCAGCCGCTTGAGCGAGGCGTCCACGGCGCGCCGGATGTTGAGGGCCGACAGCTTGTCGTGGTTGGGCCACGGCTCGCCTTCCGTGCCCATGTTGCCGTACACCTTGGTCGCGAGGACGACCTTGTCGCGCCGCTCGCCCTTCGCGAACCAGGTGCCGATGATGCTTTCGGTACGGCCCTTGTTCTCGCCCCAGCCGTACACGTTCGCCGTGTCGAAGTAGTTGATGCCGGCGTCCAGCGCCGCGTCCATGATCGCGTGACTGTCCGCCTCGTCGGTCTGCGGACCGAAGTTCATGGTGCCGAGGACGAGCCGGCTGACCTTGAGTCCCGTGCGTCCGAGCTGCGTGTACTTCATGAAGTGCACGCTAGCCGCGTGGAGTGCGCTCTAGGCAAGGTCCCGATGGGTGGTGTGCAGGGCGGCGAACACGGCGCGTGCTCTGGTGCCGTCCGGCAGCTGCCAGGCGCCGGTGATGTGACCGTCCGCGTCCTGAGGGGCCTGCACGGCGGGGCGCAGGACCCGGTGGAGGCGGAGCACGACTGTGCCGTCGGACGTGCGCAGCTCAGTGCCGTCCTGGTCGTCGGTCGCCGTGGCGGTGCGGGCGGCTGCGGACGGGGAGCCCTCACCCGTGTAGGAGCGGGTGACCTCCCGGTCGGGCGCGTCGCTGATGCTCTGGGCCTGCGCCTGGGCCCGGCCCTCGATCAGGGCCAGCAACCGGTCTACCAGCACAGGGTCGTGGCAGCCGTCGTAGGCCCAGCGCTGCCCCAGCACGCCGTGCTCCATGGTGCCGACGAGGGCGTGGTCGGCGCCGTCGAGGGGGGCGCCGCGATAGCTGAGCGGCACGAGGTAGTGGACCGGTTGGGCGCCGGAGGCATCCGTGGCGACCATGAACTCGATTCCGACCTCGCCCGCGGGGTCGTCCAGCCGGAATCCGCCGGCCTTGGTCAACTCCGGTTCACCGGCGCCGACGTACCAGGGGCGGGTGGGCAGCCAGGAGGCGAGCAGTTCGAGCTTGGTCGGTTTGAGGGTGGTGTGGTGGATGACGGCCATGGCCCACAGCTTTTCATCGGTCGCGGGGGAAGTCCTCGGTCTTGAGGACGAGGTCGACCACCGTGCCGGTCAGGTCGACGTCGGTACCGAAGTCGACCCGGGTCTCGGTGGCGTAGGTGCCGTCCTTGGGGACGGTGTAGACGTGGCAGCGTCCCTGGTACGGGTCGGCGATCACGTAGACAGGGACCTCGGCCTCCGCGTACGCGAGTTTCTTTCGGCCGTAGTCGTTTGCGGCCGATGTCTTGATCCTGTCTTCAAGGACGGTCATCGTGGCGCTCCTACCCGGCTGCCCCACGGACAGATGCAGCCGCGCACTCCAACGATACGCACAGTGACCGTGACACGGAGATGAAGCTCACATGCAGGCCCCAGAGGCCCCCCTCCTTCCCTTCCTCCGCCACACCTTCGGCACCAGCCTCCTAGGCATCTACCTCCACGGCTCCGCCACCCTCGGCGGCCTGCGCCCGCACAGTGACATCGACGTCCTGGTCGTCGTGAGCGAACCGACCACCCACGCACAACGCCGCGTTCTCGTCGAGGAGTTGCTGAAGGTGTCCGGTGGAGCCACCCGCCCCGTCGAGCTCATCGTCGTCGTACAGGACGACGTACGGCCGTGGCGTTATCCGCCCATCTGCGAGTTCCTGTACGGGGAGTGGCTGCGGGACGAGTACGAGCGGGGGACCGTCCCCGGGCCCGAGCCCATGCCCGACCTCGCGCCCCTCCTGACCATGGTGCTTCTCGCCGACGCACCGCTGTACGGCCCCCCGCCCGCCGACCTCCTCGCCCCCGTCCCACCCGCAGACCTCAGGAGTGCGATCACCGCCGGAGTCCCCGACCTGCTCGCGGAGTTGGACACCGACACCCGCAACGTCCTGCTCACCCTCGCCCGGATCTGGACCACCCTCGCCACCGGGGCGATCCGCTCGAAGGACGCCGCCGCCGACTGGGCGCTCGCCCGGCTCCCCGCCGAACACCGTCCCGTCCTCGCGCACGCCCGTGCCATCTACCTGGGTGACGAGGAGGAGCGCTGGGGTGACGACGTCCGCCCCGGCGTGCGCCCCTGCGCCGACCACCTCGTCCGGGCGATCGAGCGTCAGACCTCGTAGGGCTCGCCCAGGTCCCACGCCTGGTACATCGCCTCCGCGAAGGCCTCCGCGATCTTGTGCTCGCCGCTCGCGTTCGGGTGGGTGCCGTCGTACGTGTCGAGATTGATGTCGTACGACGGGGGAGGCGACGCCAGGAGCAGCGGCGAGCGCGGCTCGTCCAGGTCGGCGACCGTCTTCGCCAGCAGCTCGTTGAAACGGCTGACCTCGGCGGCGAAGGACGCCTCCGACTCGGCGCGGACGTTCGGGATCACAGGCAGCACGACGATCCGCACCCGGGGGTTCGCGGACCGCGCCTCGGCCACGAAGTTGCGGGCGTTCTCCGCCGTCTGCTCGGCGTTCGTGTAGAAGCCGAGGTCGATCAGGCCCAGCGACACCAGCAGCACATCCGCCCGGCACGACCGCACCGCCTCGCCGATCACCGGCGCCATGTGCAGCCAGCCCTCGCCCCAGCCGGCGAGGTGCGCACGGGGGAAGTCGGGGTCGGCGTACTCGTACGAGGTGGGGGAGTCCGTCGCCTTGTCGTGCAGCGTCTCGCGCGGGCCGACGAGGGCGAAGGGGCCGCCGTACGTCTCACGCAGGTGCTGCCACATGCGGTAGCGCCACGTGTGTTCGCCGGCGCTGCCGATGGTCTGGGAGTCGCCGACGGGCATGAACCTGAGCATCCGCTCATGATGGACGATCGCTACCCATCGGTATGGCCGGGCGGGGTGTGAAGCCCGACACGCCCCCACATCCCAGGGCCGCCCCCGCCGACCCGGCCTCCGAACGGTCTGGCCGAATGGCAGGCTTGGGGCATGCGTCGACCGCTCGCCATTCTCGCCGGGGTCCTCCTCACCGGTGCGCTCACCCTGCCCGCCTCAGCCGCCGACGGCGACGAGGACTTCACGATCAAGGACCCGCGCATCACGGAGTCCAGCGGCCTCGCCGCGTCGCGACAGCACCCCGGCATCTACTGGACGCACAACGACCAGGACACGGGCGCCTTCCTCTACGCGGTGGACAGCAGGACCGGCGAGACGGTCGCGACGATCACCATGACCGGGGTGGGCACCCCGCGGGACGTGGAGGCGATCTCCATGGGCCCGGACAACCAGCTCTACGTCGGCGACATCGGCGACAACGACGGTGTGCAGTGGCCCTATGTGTGGGTCTACCGCCTCCCCGAGCCCAAGACGCTGAAGGACCAGGCGATCCGTGCCACGCAGTACGTGGTGAAGTACTCCGACGGCACCCGTGACGCCGAGTCGCTCGTCGTGCACCCCAAGACCGGCCGCGTCTACATCATCGACAAGCAGGAGGACGGCGGGCACCTGTACGAGGGCCCGGCCGAGCTCTCCGCCTCCGGCACGAACGTCTTCAAGCCCGCCGTCCCCGTCGACATGTGGGCCACCGACGCGGCCTTCTCCCCGGACGGCAAGACCCTCGCCGTACGCGGCTACTTCGGCGGCGTCGCCTACGACTGGAACGGCGGCAAGCTCAAGCGGCTGGAGCGCATCAGCGTGCCCCTCGGGCAGGGCGAGTCCGCCAGCTACTCGACGGACGGCACCAAGCTCATGCTCGGCAGCGAGGGCGCCGGAAGCTCCGTCGTCGCGAACGACGCCCCCGGGGACACCGGCCCCTCCGACTCCTCTTCGGGCGGCGGCGGTTCGGCCTCGTCCGACGACGGCGGGGACAACGGGCGGACCGGCGATCTGAAGGTCGGTGCCATCGCCGTGGTCGTCGCGTGTGTGGTCGTGTTCGGGTTGCGGCGGCTCTTGCGGAGGGGATGAGGGAGAGCACGCACGATCGGTGAACGGGCAGACGGGCCCCGATAACGTCACCCGGCCCCGGCCGCCGATCTTGCTCGAAGGATCCTCGCGCTCAGCATGGACAGCCCACCCGTGGCACCCGACATCGCCCAGGCGCTCAGACACAACCGCACGCTGCTCCACCGGCACACCGCCGCGCGCCTTGCGCTCGCTGCCGGGCTGATCGCGGGTGCCGTTCGTGGCGCACTGGGGCGGGTACGACGCCGCGCCGCCCGTGTTCGGCGTCCCGGCCGGGATGTTCGTGCTGATCTTCCTGTTGCCTCGGCTGGGGCGTGGGTCGCGGCTCAGGGTGTGCGAGAAGTTGCTGCGCGCCTACCCCCTGGAGTACCGCACGCGGGTGGTCAAGAAGGGCTCCGAGTGGAAGTACATGGGCGATGTGCACACCGGCCGGCTCACCGTCCGGCTCACGGTGCGCGGGCAGCACGGTGCCTCTTCGCGTACCAGGCGATCAAGCCGCGCGGGGCGACCGACGCGGCGAGCAGCACCGCCGGGAACCCTCGCGGCGGCAGAGGGTGGCCGACCGGGTCGGGTACGCCGTCCTGGTCGCCGTCCCCGCGGGCCTCCTGAGCTTCATCGCCATGCTCGCGGAGCCGTCGGCCCAGCCTCGCCCTGGGGCTGCCGACAGGACGCGCGGTGGGCAAGCTCGCGCGAAATGGACCCTGCGCAACGGACCTTGACCAACGGACCCGAGCAGATTGCGAGCCGCGCCGTGATTCGAGATCTCTACAACGTCCGGTCGCGGCCCGCGGAGAGCGAGAGCATCATCATGCCGCTCACCGACGAGGAAGAGCAGCGCGTCCGGTCGGTCCTGTTCAGCGAACTCGGCAACCGGATCGCCGACCAGGGCTGGGTGCGCTTCCCGGCGTACACGCTGGAGGACCGCCGCCGCCTGGTCGCCGTCGCGCACCGCCTCACCGCCCACTGGGGGCAACAGGTGTTCGTCGAGGCGGAAGACCACACCCGCGTCAGGCTCAGCCTCGCTGGACACGAAGCCCTGCCGGGCCTGCCGGAGCCGTCGATGGCGCGTCCCTAGAGCTGCCCCTTCACTTCGCTGTCGGCCCCGCCGGCCGTTCCGGCGCGCCGGGCGACCAAGACCTCGAGTCCGTCCAGGATCCGTTGCAGGCCGAACTCGAAGTGGTCGAACTCGTTGCCCCAGGTGTTCTCGTCGAGTGAGGCGAGCAGCGGGTAGCGGCCGGAGGCCATGATCTTCTCCAGCATCGGGGCCTGGGCCTCCCAGAACTCCGTGTCGGTCAGGCCCGTGCGGCGCTCCGCCTCCTGCGCGTACAGCTGGGTGCGCGCGGCGCCGACGACGTAGCCGTCGATCATGATGATCGCGGAGATCAGCTCGGGATCGGTCAGGCCCATCGGCTTGATGCGGTCGAGGACCTTCTCCATGCCGTCGAGGGCGCTCGGACCGAGGATCGGGCGGGACTGGTTGACCTGGAGCAGCCAGGGGTGGCGGCGGTAGAGGTCGAGGGTCGCACGACCCAGGGCCTCCAGGGCCGAGCGCCAGCCGGCGTCACCGAGGTCGGCCGGGTTCTCCGAGGGGCGCTGGACGCGGTCCAGCATCAGGTCGAGCAGCTCGGCCTTGCCGGGGACGTAGCGGTACAGCGACATCGTGCCCGTGCCCAGCTCGGTGGCGATGCGGCGCATGGACACCGACTCCAGGCCCTCGGCGTCCGCGACCCGGACGCCCGCTTCCACGATCTGGTCCAGTGTGAGGGTCGGCTTGGGCCCCCGGCTCGGGCGTCGGCCGGTGTCCCACAGCAGCTCCATCGTGCGCGCGATGTCGCCGCTGCCGCTGGTCTGCGTACCGCTGGTGCCGCCCTTGCCGCTCGTCATGCACTTCACCTTAAGTCCTCCGAAAAAAATTGGGTACGGTGTACGCGTAATCGGGTACGGTGTACTCAGTTAGCGATGCTCGGCTATCGAGAGGGGGACCCATGGGCGACGACGGACACGGCGGAGACGGCTACGCGGTGCGGGCCGAGGGGCTGGAGAAGCGGTACGGCGAGAAGCGTGCCCTCGACGGCTTCGACCTGGCCGTCCGCGAGGGGACGGTGCACGGCCTGCTCGGCCCGAACGGCGCAGGCAAGACCACCGCCGTACGCATCCTGTCCACGCTGATCAGGCTGGACGGCGGCCGGGCGACGGTGGCCGGGCTGGACGTGGCCCGGCAGCCGCGCGAGGTGCGCGCACGGATCGGGCTGACCGGGCAGTACGCCGCCGTGGACGAGGTGCTCACCGGCCGGCAGAACCTGGAGATGTTCGGCCGGCTCTTCCACCTCGGCGGCAAGCGGGCCAAACTGCGGGCCGTCGAGCTGCTGGAGCAGTTCGACCTGACCGACGCCGCCGACAAGGGCGTCGGCAAGTACAGCGGTGGCATGAGGCGCCGCCTCGACCTCGCCGCCTCGATGATCCTCGCCCCGTCCGTTCTCTTCCTCGACGAGCCGACGACGGGACTGGACCCGCGCAGCCGCGGTGAAGTCTGGGCCTCCGTGAGGGCGTTGGTGGCGAGCGGCACGACCGTACTGCTGACCACGCAGTACCTGGAGGAGGCCGACAAGCTCGCCTCGCGCATCACCGTCATCGACCAGGGCCGGGCCATCGCGGACGACACCCCCGACGGGCTGAAGAACCTCGTCGGCGGCGACCGTATCGAGGTCGTCGTCGCCGAGCGGTCCGACATCGCGCGCGTGGTGAAGGTGGTCGCCCGTGTCTCGGACGGCGAACCCGAGGCGGACGAGCAGGAGTCGCGGGTGCACGCCTCGGTCACCGACCGGGTGTCCGCCCTGACGGAGGTCGCGCGGACGCTGCAGGACGAGGGCGTCCAGGTCGAGGACATCGGGCTGCGCAGGCCGAGCCTGGACGACGTCTTCCTGCGCCTGACCGGACACCGCACCGAGAAGACCGAGAAGGAGGCCGTCGCATGACCGCCGTAGACCTGACCGTCCCGGCCACGCGCGGCCGGCTGTACTGGACCCTCGCCGACGTCTGGAACATCGTCCGCCGCGGCCTGACCCACTATCAGCGTCAACCGGTCAACATCGCCTGGCAGCTGGGCTTCCCGATCCTGTCCGTCCTGCTCTACGGCTATGTCTTCGGCAGCGCCATGAAGGTGCCCGGCGGCGGGGACTACAAGGACTTCCTGATGCCGGGCATGTTCGTGATGACGATGGCGTTCGGCTTCATCAACACCGCGACGCTCATCGTCTACGACTCGACGAAGGGCGTCATCGACCGTTTCCGTTCGATGCCCATGGCCTCGTCGGCCGTCGTCGCCGGCCGCGGGATCACCGATCTGCTGGCCGCCTGCGCGGAGTTGGCGATCATGATGCTGACCGCCTTCGCGATGGGCTGGCGCCCGGACGGCGGATTCGGCTTCCTCGGTGCGTTCGGGCTGCTGCTGTGGCTGCGGTTCGCGCTGATCTGGATCGGTGTGTGGCTGGGCCTGCTCGTACCCAACCCGGAGGCCGCGGGCGGCCTGTTCGCCGTCGCCTTCCCGCTCACGATGATCTCCAGCATCTACGTCGCGCCGCAGCTGATGCCGGACTGGCTGGGCTGGGTGGCGGCCTGGAACCCGATCTCGTCCACGGCGGCGGCCAGCCGTGAGCTGTTCGGGGTGCCGGCCGGGAGCGGGGACTCCTGGGTGGAGCAGCACGCGCTGCTGATGGCGGGGGTGTGGCCGGTGATCCTGACGGCGATCTTCCTGCCGCTGGCGGTGCGGAGGTTCCAGAAGCTGAGCCGCTGACTCGGACGGGCGGATGCCGCGCACCTCCTTGACGTGCCCATGGCGCGTTAGTTTCCTGGGAGGTGCGCGGTGCGTGGGAGCGCTCCCAACGGTTTCGGGGCCGCGCCTTCCCGAGAGGAACAAGGGACATGTTCCGCAGCTTGCGAAGAGCGCTGTGCGCTGCCGCGGTGGCTCTGCTGTTACCGCTGGGCGCCGGTGCGCAGTCGGCCGGTGCGGCGGGTGCGTCGGCGGGCGTTCGAGCGACCGCCGAGGCCGGCGCCGGCTACTGGCACACCAGCGGGCGGCAGATCCTGGACGCGGCCGGGCAGCCGGTCCGTATCGCCGGAATCAACTGGTTCGGCTTCGAGACCGGCAACCACGTCGTCCACGGCCTGTGGACGCGCGACTACAAGAGCATGCTCGACCAGATGAGGTCGCTGGGCTACAACACCCTGCGCCTGCCCTTCAGTGACGACATCCTCAAGCCCGGCACCATGCCGGACGGCATCAACTTCGCCGACGGCAAGAATGCCGACCTCCAGGGGCTGACGTCCCTGCAGGTCCTGGACCGGATCGTGGCGTACGCCGGTCAGGCCGGCCTGAAGATCGTCCTCGACCGGCATCGCCCCGACGCGGGCGGCCAGTCGGCGCTCTGGTACACGGCGTCCGTGCCCGAGTCGACGTGGATCGCCAACCTCAAGGCGCTGGCGGCGCGTTACGCCGGCACCCCGACCGTCGTCGGCATCGACCTGCACAACGAGCCCCACGACCCCGCCTGCTGGGGCTGCGGCGACACGACCAGGGACTGGCGCCTTGCGGCCCAACGGGCCGGGAACGCCGTCCTGTCCGTCAACCCGCAGCTGCTGATCATGGTCGAGGGCGTCCAGTCGTACGAGGGTGTCAGTGGCTGGTGGGGCGGCAACCTGATGGGCGTGGCCCGGTACCCGGTCCAGCTGGACGTCCCGAACCGGCTCGTGTACTCGGCCCACGACTACGCCACCAGCGTGGCCCAGCAGCCCTGGTTCACCGACCCGTCCTTCCCCGACAACATGCCGGGCGTCTGGGACAGGTACTGGGGCTACCTCTTCAAGCAGAACATCGCCCCGGTCTGGCTCGGCGAGTTCGGTACGACCCTCCAGTCGACGGTGGACCAGAAGTGGCTGGCCGCGCTGGTGACGTACCTGCGGTCGACGTCGGCGTACGGCGCGGACTCGTTCCACTGGACGTTCTGGTCCTGGAATCCCAACTCCGGTGACACGGGCGGGATCCTGAAGGACGACTGGCAGACCGTGGACACCGTGAAGGACGGCTACCTGGCGAGCATCAAGGCGCCGGGATTCCCGGGCGGCGGCGGGGGTGACCCCGACCCGGACCCGGATCCCGACCCCGGCGGAGGCAAGGCCGCCTGCAGCGCCGTCTACACCGTCAGCAGCGACTGGGGTGGCGGTTTCAACGCCGAGGTGAAGGTCACCAACACGGGGACGGCTCCGGTCAACTCCTGGAAGGTGACCTGGACCTGGGGCGGACCACAGCGGGTGACGTCCATGTGGAACGCGACGTACGCCCAGACAGGGGCGACCGTGACCGCGTCCAACGCCGTCCACAACGGGGTGGTCCCGGTGGGCGGTTCGGTGAGCTTCGGGTTCGGGGGTGCGCCCGGGGGCGGGGGTGCGCCGAGCGTGAACTGTACGGCCGCATAGGGAAGGTGGCCGTACGCGAGGAGGGCGCCCGGTGATTGCCGGGTGCCCTTCGTCGTCGGATCATCGCGCTTGATTCGGTATTACGTAATGACGTAATCTCGTGGAAACGGCTGGTGATCTCGACGGGGGAGCAATCCATGAACCGAAGGAAGTTTCTTGGCGTGGCGACGACGGCGGCAGGCGCGTCGCTGCTGCCCGGCAACGCCGCAGCCGCCGACGACGCACTGCCCAAGCTCGTCAGGCGATACCTGGACCAGGCGCTGGCAGCAGGCAGTCCCAGTGTGATCTGCGGAGTCATCCACGGTCGGCGCACACACGTCGAGGGCGCGGGCGCGGCGGTGGGGCGGGCGGCGCCGGACGGCAGGACGGTGTTCCAACTCGGCTCCATAGCCAAGACGCTCACCGCCACGGCACTCGCGCGCGCCGTGAGCACGGGCGCAGCCCGCCTGGACGCGCCACTCGTGCTGCCCGCCCGGTTCCCCATACCGCGCAAGGGGACTCGGCGGATCACCCTGGCCCACCTGGCGACCCACACCTCCGGTCTGCCCTCCCTGCCGCCGAACCTGCTCGCAGGGGCGGATCCGTACGACCCCTACGCGCACTACACGCTCGACGACCTGGCCGCCGGACTGCGCAGCACGGAGCTGAGCACCGAGCCGGGTGAGGTCCACGCGTACTCGAACCTTGGGTTCGGTCTGCTCGGCCAGGCGCTGGCCTTCGACGACGTCGACTCGATGCTGCGGCACCGGGTGGCGGCGCCGCTCGGCATGGTGGACACCACTACGACCCTGCGGCCGGACATGGAGTCCCGCAAGGCTGTCGGGCATTTCGACGGAGAGCCCGTTCCTGACTGGCACGACCAGGTTCTCAGCGCGGCCGGGACGTCGATGTACAGCACCGCTGATGACATGGTGCGCTTCCTGTGCTCCCAACTCCGGCCCGAGCGCTCGCCGTTGCGGGACGCCATCGAACTGACCCAGCGGCCCCGGTTCACGGTGGACCGGAACCTGCGGCTCGGGCTCGGCTGGCACCTGAGCCGGCTGCCCGACGGCCGCACCATGACCTGGCACAACGGCGGCACCGGCGGATTCAGCACCTGCGCCGCGTTCAGCCGGGAGAGCGGCACGGCGGTGGTGATGATGGTGAACACCTTCAGCGAGGAGACCGCGACCGCCGCCCGCCCGGTCGACGCCCTCACCTTCCGCCTGTTCGGTGAGCTCGGCGCGGCCTGAGTACGACGAAGGGCGCCCGGTGTTCGCCGGGCGCCCTTCGTCGTCGTAGCAGAACGACTACAGCTTCTCGATGACGTAGTCGACGCACTTCGTCAGCGCCTCGACGTCCGCGGGGTCGATCGCCGGGAACATCGCGACGCGCAGCTGGTTGCGGCCGAGCTTGCGGTAGGGCTCGGTGTCGACGATGCCGTTGGCGCGCAGGACCTTGGCGACGGCGGCGGCGTCGATCTCGTCCGTGAAGTCGATCGTGCCGATGACCGCCGAGCGCTTGGCCGGGTCGGTGACGAACGGGTTCGCGTACTTGATGTCCTCGGCCCAGCCGTACAGGGTGCGGGCGGAGGTGGCGGTGCGGCGGACGGCCCAGTCCAGGCCACCCTGGCCGTTGATCCACTCCAGCTGCTGGTTGAGCATGAAGAGGGTGGCCAGGGCCGGGGTGTTGTACGTCTGGTTCTTGCGGGAGTTGTCGATCGCCGTGGGCAGCGAGAAGAACTCCGGGATGTGGCGGCCCGATGCGTGGACGCGCTCGGCGCGCTCGATCGCGGCCGGGGAGAAGACGCCGATCCACAGGCCGCCGTCGGAGGCGAAGGACTTCTGCGGGGCGAAGTAGTAGACGTCCGTCTCGGACACGTCCACCGGGAGGCCGCCGGCGCCGGAGGTGGCGTCGACCAGGACCAGCGAGCCCTCGTCGGCACCTGCCACGCGCTTGATCGGCATGGCGACGCCGGTCGAGGTCTCGTTGTGGGTGAAGGCGTAGACGTCGACGCCCGCCGCGGCGACCGGCTCCGGGTGCGTGCCGGGGTCGGCGGAGATGACGTCCGGCTCGGCCAGCCAGGGGGCGAGCTTGGCGGCCTTGGCGAACTTGGAGCTGAACTCGCCGAAGGTGAGGTGCTGCGACTTGTTCTCGATCAGGCCGTGCGTCGCGATGTCCCAGAAGGCGGTCGAGCCGCCGTTGCCGAGGACGACCTCGTAGCCGTCGGGGAGCTGGAACAGCTCGCTGATGCCCTCGCGCACCTGGCCGACCAGGTTCTTGACCGGGGCCTGGCGGTGGGAGGTGCCGAGCAGGGAGGTTCCGGTGGCGGCCAGCGCGTCCAGCGCTTCCGTCCGCACCTTGGAGGGGCCCGCGCCGAAACGTCCGTCGGCGGGCTTGATGTCAGCGGGAATCTGGATCTCAGCCACGGTGGGAGCGTAGCCGTTTCGGGAAACCTTGGTGAAACCTCGTCCGTCGGGTGAGACGGCGTTTCGGCGGGCGTCGGACCTGGGGGGCTGCCGCCCCCGGACCCCCGCTTCGGCCTGAACGGCCTCGTCCTCAAACGCCGGACGGGCTGGAATGCCGGACGTCGGCTGGTTTGCTGGAGGGATGACGGATCTCGAAGCTGCGCTGCGTACCGTCGTCCGGGGCGAGGTCGGGTTCGATGTCACCTCCCGGGCGTTGACGACCATGGACGCGTCCAACTACCGACGCGTCCCGTTGGGTGTGGTGGCGCCGCAGGACGCCGACGACGTCGCCGCCGTGCTGGAGGTGTGCCGGGACCACATGGTGCCGGTCGTGGCACGCGGCGGAGGTACCTCGATCGCGGGACAGGCCACCGGCACCGGTGTCGTGCTGGACTTCACCCGGCACATGAACCGGCTCGTGTCCCTGGACGCGGACACCCGTACCGCTGTCGTCCAGCCCGGCCTCGTCCTCGACCGGCTCCAGGATGCCGCCGCCCCGCACGGACTCCGCTTCGGCCCCGACCCCTCCACCCACAGCCGCTGCACGCTCGGCGGAATGATCGGCAACAACTCCTGCGGCTCGCACTCGGTGGCGTGGGGGACGACCGCGGACAGCGTGCGGCAGCTGGACGTGATCAGCGGGCGTGGGGAGCGGTTGCGGCTCGGGCAGGGGTGGGCCGGTGCGCCGCAGGGGCTGCGGGACCTGGTGGAGGGGGACCTGACCCGGCTGCGGACCGGCTTCCCCGAACTGCCCCGCCGTATCTCCGGATACGCGCTCGACGCCCTGCTGCCCGAGAACGGCGCCGACGTCGCCCGTTCCTTCTGCGGGAGCGAGGGCACCCTCGGGATCCTCACCGAGGCGGCCGTACGGCTGGTGGAGGCGCCACGCGCGCGTGCGCTCGCCGTGCTGGCGTACCCCGACGAGAGCGCCGCCGCGGAAGCCGCGGCCGGGTTGCTGCCGTACGGGCCGCTGACCGTGGAGGGCATGGCGGAGGACCTGGTGCCGGAGTCGGCCTCCGCCGTGCTGCCGCGGGGCGGGGCGTGGCTGTTCGTGGAGACGGGCGGGGAGTCGGAGAGCGAGGCACGCGCGCGTGCGGAGGGGATCGTGCGGGCCGCCGATGTCGTCGACGCGGTCGTCGTCACCGATCCGGCCGGGCAGCGGGCCCTGTGGCGCATCCGGGAGGACGCGAGCGGTACGGCGACCCGGATGCCGGACGGCAGTGAGGCCTGGCCCGGCTGGGAGGACTGCGCGGTGCCGCCCGAGCGCCTAGGGGCGTATCTGCGGGACTTCCGCGCGCTGCTGACCGCGCACGGGCTGCGCGGGACGCCGTACGGGCACTTCGGGGACGGCTGCATCCACGTCCGTATCGACTTCGACCTGCTGACGGAGGCGGGTGTCGGTCGCTTCCGGCGCTTCTCGGAGGAACTCGCCGAGGTCGTCGTGGCGCACGGGGGCTCGCTGTCGGGGGAGCACGGGGACGGGCAGGCGCGCGCCGAGCTGCTGCCGAAGATGTACGGGGAGGAGATGGTCGCCCTCTTCGAGCGGGCCAAGGGGGTGTGGGACCCGGATGATCTGCTCAACCCGGGGATGCTGGTGCGCCCCGCCCCCCTCGACTCCCACCTCCGCTTCTCCGTACTGCCGAGCAAGCCCGTGGACGTCGCCTTCGGCTACCCGGCCGACGGCGGGGACTTCTCGGCGGCCGTACGGCGCTGCGTCGGGGTCGCCAAGTGCCGTACGACGTCGGCGAGCGGCCCCGCGGTCATGTGCCCGTCCTTCAGGGCCACCGGCGCCGAGGAGCACTCCACGCGCGGGCGTGCCCGGCTGCTGCACGAGATGCTCGCCGGGGAACTGGTGACCGACGGGTGGCGGTCGACGGAGGTGCGGGACGCGCTCGATCTGTGCCTGGCCTGCAAGGGGTGCCGGTCCGACTGTCCCGTCGAGGTCGACATGGCCACGTACAAGGCGGAGTTCCTGCACCACCACTACGAGGGACGGCGCCGCCCGGCCGCGCACCACAGCATGGGGCGGCTGCCCCGGTGGCTGCGCATCGTGGCACGCACGCGTACCGCGGCGCTGGTCAACGCCCTGGCCGCCGTACGGCCGTTGGCCCGGGTGGCGAAACAGCTCGGCGGGATCGCTCCCGAGCGGGGGATTCCGCGGCTGGCGGCGCGGACGTTCAGCCGGTGGTGGGAGCGGCGGGAGAAGCCTCCCGCCGACTCGGTCGGTGACCTGGTCATCCTGTGGCCGGACACCTTCACCGAGCACCTCACGCCGTCCGTGGGGCAGTCGGCCGTACGCGTGCTGGAGGCCGCCGGACTGCGGGTGGCGCTCCCGCCGACGGTGCGGCTGACGACGCCGCCCGGGAGCGGCGGTGCGGAGGTGACCGTGGCGCTGGATCCGGTGTCCCTCCTACGGGGTCGGGAGCGGGTCTGCTGCGGGTTGACGTACCTCTCGACCGGCCAGCTCGACCGTGCCCGCGCGGTGCTGCGGCGCACGCTCGACCTCATGGAACCGGTGCTGGCGACGGACGCCCCGGTCGTGGTCCTGGAGCCGAGCTGTGCCGCCGCCCTGCGCGCCGACCTCCCGGAGCTCCTCCACGACGACCCACGGGCCCGTCTCCTGGCCGACCGCGTCCTGACCTTCGCGGAGACGCTGGAGCGCCACGCTCCCGACTGGACGCCGCCCCGCGTGGACCGGCCGGCGGTCGGACAGACGCACTGCCATCAGCACGCGGTCCTGGGGGACGCGGCCGACCGCCGGCTGCGCGAGGCGGCCGGGCTCGCCGGGGACCTGAGCGGCGGCTGCTGCGGACTCGCGGGCAACTTCGGGTTCGAGAAGGGGCACTTCGAGGTGTCGGTGGCGTGTGCGGAGGAGCGGTTGCTGCCGGCGGTGCGGGGAGCGGGGGAGGACGCCGTGGTGCTGGCGGACGGGTTCTCCTGCCGGACGCAGTTGGAGCAGCTGACGGGTGTGCCGGGGCGGCATCTGGCGGAGGTGCTGGCGGAGCGGTTGGAGGGGGACGGGTGACCGGGGGTGGCGAGTGCTCTCCGGACGGGGTGGCGGGGCTCGACGGCCGGGGATCGGGTGTTCCCGGTGGGTCGGCGGCCTGGGCTGGACGCGGGAGCGCGGCGGCTCGCGCGCGTCGGCGCTCCGCGCGCGGGGCCGGGGACGGCTGCATACGCTGGCCGGACACCGATACTGCCGCCCACAGGGAGTCCCGCACATGGCCCTCCGCGTCCAGTCCATCTCCCGCGACGAACATCTCGCGTTCGTCGCGGCCCGCCCGTCCGCGAGCCATATGCAGGTCCCGTCCTGGGGAGATGTGAAGCCGGACTGGCGGGCGGAGAGCCTGGGATGGTTCGACGAGGAGGGACGGCCGGTGGGGGCCGGACTCGTGCTCTACCGCCCGCTGCCGAAGCTGAAGAAGTACCTCGCCTACCTCCCCGAGGGCCCGCTCGTCGACTGGTACGCCCCCGACCTGTGCGAGCGCTGGCTCGAACCGCTGCTCGCTCACCTCAAGCGGCAGGGCGCCTTCTCGGTCAAGATGGGCCCACCCGTCGTCGTCCGCCGCTGGAGCACCGAGGCGGTGAAGGCGGCCATCGCCGACCCGGCCGCCCGGCGGCTGGGGGACGCGGAGCCGACGTCGTACGAACAGGACGCCCTCGACATCGCCGAACGGCTGCGGCGGGCCGGCTGGCGGCAGGCCGAGCCGGGCGGCGAGGAGGGCTTCGCGGCCGGGCAGCCGCGGTACGTGTGCCAGGTGCCGTTCGGCGGACGGTCGTTGGACGACATCCACCGCGGCCTCAACCAGCAGTGGCGGCGCAACATCAAGAAGGCCGAGAAGGCCGGAGTGAAGGTCGTGCGCGGCGGCTACGAGGACCTGCCCGCCTTCTACGAGCTCTACGCCGAGACCGCCGAGCGCGACCGTTTCATCCCGCGCCCCCTGCCCTACTTCCAGCGCATGTGGACCGCGCTCACCGCCGAGCACCCCGACCGGATGCGGCTCTACCTCGCCCACCACGACGGCGACACCCTCGCCGCCGCCACCATGCTCACCGTCGGCGACCACATCTGGTACTCCTACGGCGCCTCCACCAGCCACAAGCGCGAGGTCCAGCCCAACAACGCCATGCAGTGGCGCATGATGTCCGACGCCCACGAGCTGGGCGCCGCCGTCTACGACTTCCGCGGCATCACGGACACCCTGGAGGAGTCCAACCATCTGCTGGGCCTGCTGCGGTTCAAGGTGGGGGCGGGTGGTGAGGCCGTCGAGTACCTGGGGGAGTGGGACTTCCCGCTCAACCGGCTGCTGCACAAGGCGCTGGATCTGTACATGGCACGGCGGTAGCTCGGCGGGGTCGGCGGAGCCCGCCCGTCCATACTCTGGGACAGTGGCATAACAGGTTCACACACCTGACGATGTCCACTACCTTGGACTGTGCGGTACAGCCCGCTGAACACCGTAGTCCCCCGAGCCGAGTACTGGAACGCCCGTGAGTACCCCTGATGCCGCAGCCGTCGCCGCCGCAGCCGCCACGTCCTCGCCGACCCGCGGCCGGGCCGTTCCCGAGCCGACGCCCGGCGGCCCGCGCCGCTGGGGCTCCTTCGGGCCCGTCGGGCTGGTGCTCGCCGGCGGGATCTCCGTGCAGTTCGGCGGCGCCCTGGCGGTGAGCCTGATGCCGCGGGCCGGGGCGCTCGGTGTGGTGGCGCTGCGGCTGCTGGTCGCGGCGGTCGTCCTGCTGCTGATCTGCCGCCCCCGGCTGCGCGGCCACTCCCGCACGGACTGGGGCACGGTGGTCGTCTTCGGCATCACGATGGCCGCGATGAACGGCCTCTTCTACCAGTCTGTCGCCCGCATCCCGTTGGGCCCCGCGGTCACCCTCGAGGTGCTCGGCCCGCTCGCCCTCTCCGTGCTGTCCTCGCGCCGGGCGGTCAACGTCGTCTGGGCCGCACTCGCCCTCGGCGGGGTCTTCCTGCTCGGCGGCGGAGGCTTCGGCAGCCTCGACCCCATAGGTGTCGCCTTTGCCCTGGCTGCGGGCGCCATGTGGGCTGCCTACATCATCTTCAGCGCCCGCACGGGCCGACGCTTCCCCCAGGCCGACGGCCTGGCGCTGGCGATGGGGGTGGGAGCCGTACTGTTCCTCCCCCTGGGCATCGCCGAATCGGGGACAAAGCTCCTCGACCCCGTCACCCTCGCCCTGGGCGCGGCCGTGGCCATCCTCTCCTCGGTCCTCCCCTACACCCTCGAACTCCTCGCCCTGCGCCGCCTCCCCGCAGCGACCTTCGCCATCCTGATGAGCCTGGAACCGGCCGTCGCCGCCACCGCCGGCTTCCTCATCCTCAACCAGTCCCTCTCCGCCCTGCAGGCCCTGGCCATCGCCCTGGTCATCGCGGCGAGCATGGGCGCGGTACGGACGCAGGTGCGGCGGGGGAGGGCGCCGGCGGAGAAGGCTTAGGCGAGATCGCGGCCCGGCGGCCCTTGGCCGTCGGGGCGAGCTTGCGGCACCGGTGTCGTGCCTGTCCCGGGCCTTGGCCTTGGCACATCAGCAGTCTCTGTCGACCGGTGGCATGGTGCGCGCGCGGTTGGCGCAGTTCCTGCAGGTCGGCGGCTGTCACCGGGGCGGGGCGGCGTGCATGGGCGCGGCGGGGACGCAGATCAGGCGGGGCAGGCGCCGGCGGGGAGGAGCTTGGCGGGGTCGCGGCCCTGCGGTCCTTCCCCGCTCGGGCCGGCTTTTGCCGCCCCACCGTCACGCCTGCCCCGGCCCCTGCCGCATCAGCAGCCCCTGCAGGCCGATGCCGTGATGGGCGCGCAGTCGGCGCAGTTCCCACAGGCCCACTGCCGTCACCGAGAGGGGGGCGCCGAGCATGAACAGGATCCGGACCGGTACCGGCACGCCCGTGTAGGCGCCCGTGAACAGGTCGATCAGGGCCATCTCCCAGACCAGCGTCATGGCCAGCAGCGGCGGCATCGTCTCGTGGATGTCCGCGGTGCGGAACACGTGGAGGAGGGCCAGGCCGATACCCGCGATGACGAAGGGCAGCACCCACACGAAGGTGAGCAGGATGCCGGTGTAGGTGAGGACGGTCATCACCGGGTTGGTCGCGAAACGGCCCTCGACGAAGCCCGTGAGCACGGAGGCCGGGAACACGAACACCGCGGCCACCAGGGCGACCATCGCGCCGAAGCACTTCGCCGCCCGGCGCAGCAGCTCCCGCCGGGCCGAGGCGGAGGCCTGGGCGAGCAGGACGCCCACGACGACCGGGAAGGTCACGCAGAGCACCAGGACGCTGATCCAGGACTGGTTCAGACGGTCGCTCGCGACGTTGCCCACCGAGTCGGCGACCCTGACCGAGTCGGCGAGCTTGTAGGTGACCGACATCCACACGACCGCCGCCAGCCCCACCAAGGTGCGGATCCGCTGCATGCGGGCCACGACCGGGTCCTGGACGATGCCGGGCCTGGACGGCTTGAACACCCTGCGTGCGACGGGGACGGGACCGATCTGCCGCCACAGCCGCGTGAGGGGCCCGGGCGGGGCGGCCGGCAGGTACGGATACGGCGGGTACGGGTACGGCGCGTTGGGCTGCGGCGGGTACGGGTACGGCGCGTTGGGCGGATACCCTCCGGCCGGCGGCGGGGGCGGCTGGCCCTGCGGGTTGAAGGGTGGCTGCCCGCCCGGATTCCAGTTGCTCATTCTTGTGATTCCCCCGAGATGTGAGCGATGCGTTGCTGAAGCAACACGCGCGACGGCCGAGTGTATTGATCGCACGCCGCACAGACACCCTTCCCCTGGTGAACACTTCTCAATTAATGCAAGCATGCTTGCTTGTTTTCGCGCGCGCTGCCATGCTCCTCACCACGCCGCACCACCGAGCAGCACGCCGCACCACGCCGCACCACCCACGCACACCGCCGTGCCCCGAGGGGAGCGCCCCGTGTCCGATCCGACGCCCGTGTTCGACGATCTGCGCGAGGAGAGCGAGGAACTCGAGCAACTGGTGGCCGAGTTGAGCCCCGAGCAGTGGGCGCTCGCGACTCCGGCGCCCGGCTGGAGCGTCGCCCACCAGATCGCGCACCTCGCCTGGACGGACCACTCGGCGCTGCTGGCGGTGACCGACGTGGAGGCGTTCCACGCGCTGGTGGAGAAGGCGCTGGTGACGCCGGGGTCGTTCGTCGACGAAGGCGCGGAGGAGGGGGCCGCGCTGCCGCCCGCCGAACTGCTGGCGCGCTGGCGGGAAGGGCGGGCCGCCCTCGACGCGGCGTTGCGTGAGGCACCGCACGGCATCAAATTCCCCTGGTACGGCCCTCCTATGTCCGCCGCCTCCATGGCCACGGCCCGACTCATGGAGACCTGGGCTCACGGTCTGGATGTCGCCGAAGCGCTGGGTGTGGTGCGCACCCCCACCGACCGGCTCAGGCATGTGGTGTGGATCGGGGTACGCACCCGCGACTTCGCCTTCGGCGTGCACGGGCTCCCGGCGCCTCCCGACCCCTTCCGCGTCGAACTCGTCGCGCCCTCCGGCGAGGTCTGGGCATACGGCCCCGAAGACGCTTCGCAGCGCGTCACCGGCCCCGCCCTCGACTTCTGCCTCCTGGTCACCCAGCGCGCCCACCGCCACGACCTCGCCCTGCGCGCCGAAGGGCCCGACGCCGACCGCTGGTTCGACATCGCCCAGGTCTTCGCGGGCCCGCCCGGCGCGGGCCGCGCGCCCAAGGGGGCGGCCCAGTGACCTCGCCCACGCCATCGGCCGGGCCGGTCCTGCGCATCGGCAACGCCTCCGGCTTCTACGGCGACCGCTTCGACGCCATGCGCGAGATGCTCACCGGCGGCGAACTGGACGTCCTCACCGGCGACTACCTCGCCGAACTGACCATGTTGATCCTCGGCCGGGACCGGCTGAAGGACCCCGGCGCCGGATACGCCCGCACCTTCCTGCGCCAGTTGGAGGAGTGCCTGGGGCTCGCGCAGGAGCGGGGCGTCAGGATCGTCGCCAACGCGGGCGGGCTCAATCCGGCCGGACTCGCCGACGCCGTAAGGAAGTTGGCGGACCGGCTCGGCATTCCCGTACGCGTCGCCCATGTCGAGGGAGACGACCTCAAGGACCGATATCCGGGCAGCCTCGCCGCCCACGCGTACCTCGGAGGCTTCGGCATCGCGGCCTGTCTGAGCGCGGGCGCGGACATCGTCGTCACCGGGCGGGTGACGGACGCGGCCCTGGTCACAGGCCCCGCGATCGCCCGCTTCGGGTGGGGCCCCGGCGACCACGACCGGCTCGCGGGCGCCGTGGTCGCCGGACACGTGCTGGAGTGCGGGGCACAGGCGACCGGCGGCAACTACGCGTTCTTCGACGAGGGCGGCGCCACCCGCCCCGGCTTCCCGCTCGCCGAGCTCCACGAGGACGGCACCTGCGTCATCACCAAGCACCCCGGCACCGGCGGCCTCGTGGACGTCGGCACGGTGACGGCCCAGCTGCTGTACGAGACGGGCGGCGCCCGGTACGCGGGACCGGACGTCACCGCCCGGCTGGACACCGTACGGCTCAGCCAGGACGGCCCCGACCGGGTCCGTATCGACGGCGTACGGGGCGAGGCCCCGCCCCCGACCCTCAAGGTCGGCCTCAATCGCCTCGGAGGCTTCCGCAGCGAGGTCGTCTTCGTGCTGACCGGACTGGAGATCGAGGCGAAGGCCGCCCTTGTGCGGCGGCAGATGAGCGAGGCGTTCACCAAGTCACGTCCCGCCGACGTCCGTTGGGACCTCGTCCGCACCGACCAGCCCGACGCCTCGACCCAGGAGACCGCGAGTGCGCTGCTCCGGCTGGTCGTCCGGGACCAGGACCAGGAGAAGGTCGGCCGGGTGCTGAGCGGAGCCGCTGTGGAGCTGGCGCTCGCCAGCTACCCCGGCTTCCATGTGCTGTCGCCACCGGGAAAGGGCACCCCGTATGGGGTCTTCGAGGATGTGTACGTCCCCCATGGTGCCGTCGACCATGTGGCCGTCCTCCACGACGGCCGTCGTATCCCGGTGCCGCCGGCCCACGACACCCTCGTACTGGAGGAAGCGCCGCAACCACCGCTGCCCGAGCCACCGCTCGCCGCGGAGCCGACGCGTCGCGCCCCGCTCGGCCTCGTCGCCGGCGCCCGTAGCGGCGACAAGGGCGGGAACGCCAACGTCGGTGTGTGGGTGCGGACGGACGACGCCTGGCGCTGGCTCGCACACGAGCTCACGGTCGAGCGGTTCCAGGAGCTCATCCCCGAGAGTCGTCAGCTGAAGGTCACCCGGCACCCGCTCCCCAACCTCCGCGCCCTCAACTTCGTCGTCGAGGGCATCCTCGGCGAGGGCGTCGCCGCCCAGCACCGCTTCGACCCGCAGGCCAAGGCCCTCGGCGAATGGCTGCGCTCCCGTCATCTGGACATCCCGGAGAGTCTGCTGTGACCGTCCTGCCCTCCACCCTGGACACCAACGGACCCGACTACCGGGCCCACCGCGAGACCATGCTCGCCAAGCTCGCCGACCTCGACACCGAGCACGCCAAGGCGCTCGCCGGCGGCGGCCCCAAGTACGTCGAACGGCATCGCAAGCGCGGCAAGCTGCTCGCCCGCGAGCGCATCGAGCTGCTCCTCGACCCCGACACGCCCTTCCTGGAGCTGTCCCCGCTGGCTGCCTGGGGCAGCGACTACGCCGTCGGCGCGTCCCTCGTCACCGGCATCGGTGTCGTCGAGGGCGTGGAGTGCCTGATCACGGCCAACGACCCGACCGTGCGCGGGGGAGCGAGCAACCCCTGGTCGCTGAAGAAGGCCCTGCGCGCGAACGACATCGCGCTCGCCAACCGGCTGCCCGTCGTCAACCTCGTCGAGTCGGGCGGCGCCGACCTGCCGTCCCAGAAGGAGATCTTCATCCCTGGCGGAGCCATCTTCCGGGACCTGACGAGGCTGTCGGCGGCCGGGATCCCCACCGTCGCGGTCGTCTTCGGCAACTCGACGGCGGGCGGCGCGTACGTGCCCGGCATGTCCGACCACGTGATCATGGTCAAGGAGCGCGCCAAGGTGTTCCTGGGCGGTCCGCCCCTGGTGAAGATGGCGACCGGCGAGGAGAGCGACGACGAGTCGCTGGGCGGCGCGGAGATGCACGCGCGCGTATCGGGCCTCGCGGACTACTTCGCCGTGGACGAACCGGACGCGCTGCGGCAGGCGCGGCGCGTGGTCGCCCGGCTCAATCACCGCAAGGCGTACGGCGATCCGGGCCCCGCCGAACCCCCCAAGTACTCCGCCGACGAACTCCTCGGCATCGTCCCCGGCGACCTCAAGACCCCCTTCGACCCGCGCGAGGTCATCGCCCGGATCGTCGACGCCTCCGACTTCGACGAGTTCAAGCCGATGTACGGCACGAGCCTGACCACCGGCTGGGCCGCCCTGCACGGCTATCCGATCGGCGTGCTGGCGAACGCCCAAGGGGTCCTGTTCAGCGAGGAGTCCCAGAAGGCGGCCCAGTTCATCCAACTGGCCAACCAGCGCGACATCCCTCTTCTCTTCCTGCACAACACCACCGGCTACATGGTGGGCAGCCAGTACGAGCAGGGCGGCATCATCAAGCACGGCGCGATGATGATCAACGCGGTCAGCAACAGCCGCGTGCCCCATCTCTCCGTCCTCATGGGCGCGTCCTACGGCGCCGGCCACTACGGCATGTGCGGCCGCGCCTACGACCCCCGCTTCCTGTTCGCCTGGCCCAGCGCCAAGTCGGCCGTCATGGGCCCCCAACAGCTCGCCGGCGTGCTGTCGATCGTCGCCCGGCAGTCCGCGGCGGCCAAGGGGCAGCCGTACGACGAGGAGGGGGACGCCGCGCTGCGCGCCATGGTGGAGCAGCAGATCGAGTCGGAGTCGCTGCCGATGTTCCTGTCGGGGCGGCTGTACGACGACGGCGTCATCGATCCGCGCGACACCCGCACCGTCCTCGGTATGTGCCTGTCCGCCATCCACACGGCCCCCTACGAGGGCGCACGCGGTGGCTTCGGCGTCTTCCGGATGTGAGGCAATGATTACTTCTGTTCTGGTGGCGAACCGGGGCGAGATCGCCTGCCGCGTCTTCCGCACCTGCCGTGAGTCGGGAATCCGGACGGTGGCCGTGTACTCGGACGCCGACGCGAACGCCCTCCACGCGCGCGTGGCCGACACGGCCGTACGGCTGCCGGGAGCGGCGCCGGCCGACACGTATCTGGACGCCGGACTGATCGTGAAGGCGGCCGTGGCGTCCGGCGCGGACGCCGTGCACCCCGGCTACGGCTTCCTCTCCGAGAGCGCCGACTTCGCACGCGCCGTCCTCGACGCGGGACTGGCCTGGATCGGCCCGCCGCCGGAGGCCATCGAGGCGATGGCGTCCAAGACGCGGGCGAAGGAGCTGATGGGGCTGGCCCCTCTGGGGGAGGTCACCGAGGCCGACCTCCCCGTCCTGGTGAAGGCGGCCGCGGGCGGCGGAGGGCGCGGCATGCGGATCGTGCGCCGCCTGGAGGACCTGAGCGCCGCCCTGGACAGCGCACGCTCCGAGGCCGCGAGCGCCTTCGGCGACGGTGAGGTCTTCGTCGAGCCGTACGTCGAGAACGGCCGCCACGTCGAGGTCCAGATCCTCGCCGACACCCACGGCACGGTCTGGGCCCTGGGCACCCGGGACTGCTCCCTGCAGCGCCGCCACCAGAAGGTGATCGAGGAGTCCCCGGCGCCCGGACTCTCCGCGCACCTCACCGACGAGCTGCACGCGCTGGCCGTACGCGCCGCCCGCGCGGTCGACTACGTCGGCGCCGGCACGGTCGAGTTCCTGGTGGCCGGCGACCAAGCCCACTTCCTGGAGATGAACACCCGCCTCCAGGTCGAACACCCCGTGACGGAAGCCGTCTTCGGTATCGACCTGGTCGCCGAGCAGATCCGAGTCGCCGAAGGCCACGCCCTCGCCGACGACCCGCCACGCGCGCGTGGCCACGCCGTCGAGGCCCGCCTCTACGCCGAGGACCCGGCCCGCGACTGGGCCCCGCAGACCGGCACGCTGCACCGGTTCGCCGTACCCGACAGCGTCCGGCTGGACACCGGCTTCACCGACGGCGACGACATCGGCGTCCACTACGACCCCATGCTCGCCAAGCTCGTCGCCCACGCACCCACGCGCGCGGAGGCGGTCCGCAAGCTCGCCGGCGCCCTGGACCGGTCGACGCTGCACGGCCCGGTCACCAACCGGGACCTCCTCGTACGCTCCCTGCGCCACGAGGAGTTCACGTCCGCCCGCATGGACACCGGCTTCTACGACCGCCATCTCACCGACCTCACCGAGCCGACCCCGGACCCGCACGCCCCCCTGGCCGCCGCCCTCGCCGACGCCCACGGCCGCTCCCGCTTCGGCGGCTGGCGCAACGTGCCCTCACGGCCGCAGGCCAAGCGCTACGTCATGGCGGGCGAGGAGTACGAGGTCCACTACCGCCACAACCGCGCGGGCCTCGAGGCGGACGGGGTGCGCGTCCTGCACGCCGACGCCGCCCTGGTCGTACTCGAAGTGGATGGCGTACGCAGGAACTTCGAAATCGCCCGTTACGGCGACGAGATCCACGTCAACGCCACCCGCCTCACCGCCCTGCCCCGCTTCCCGGACCCGACGGCCCAGCATGCGCCGGGTTCCCTCCTTGCGCCCATGCCGGGGACGGTCGTCCGCGTCGCCGACGGCCTGACGGAGGGGACGGCCGTGGAGGCCGGACAGCCCCTGCTGTGGTTGGAGGCGATGAAGATGGAACACAAGATCGCGGCGCCGGTCACAGGAACGCTGAGCGCCTTGCATGTAGTACCTGGCCAGCAGGTGACGGTCGGCTCATTGCTAGCGGTGGTGCAAGAAACCTAGGGGCGCGGGGAACTGCGCGACCAGCCACCCACAACCCGCACCCGGGAGGAGTCTCATGCCCACCACTCTCGAATCCGAAGAACACAAGGCCCTACGAGCCGCCGTAGCAGCCCTCGGCAAGCGCCACGGCCGCACCTACGACCGAGAAACCCTCTGGTCCGAAGCCGCCGAACTCGGCTATCTCGGCGTCAACCTGCCGGAGGCATACGGCGGTGGAGGCGGCGGAATCGCCGAACTCTCCCTCGTCCTCGAAGAACTGGGCGCCGCAGGCTGCCCTCTCCTCATGATAGTCGTGTCACCCGCCATCTGCGGCACAGTGATCGCCCGCTTCGGCACCGACGAACAGAAGCGTGACTGGCTACCGGGCCTCGCCGACGGCACCCGCACCATGGCCTTCGGCATCACAGAACCCGACGCCGGCTCCAACAGCCACCGCATCACCACCACCGCACGCCGCGACCCGGAAACCGGAGACTGGCTCCTCACCGGCCGCAAGGTCTTCATCTCCGGCGTCGACATCGCGGACGCGACCCTCATCGTCGGCCGCACCGAGGACGCCCGCACCGGCAACCTCAAGCCCTGTCTGTTCATCGTCCCGCGTGACGCCGAAGGCTTCACGCGCCGGCAGATCGACATGGAACTCAACGCCGCCGAGAAGCAGTTCGAGCTGACCCTCGACGACGTACGCCTCCCCGCCGACGCCCTGGTCGGCGACGAGGACGCAGGGCTCCTACAGCTCTTCGCCGGCCTCAACCCCGAACGCATCATGACGGCCGCCTTCGCGATCGGCATGGGCCGGTACGCCCTCGCGCGTGCCGTCGAGTACGCGCGCGACCGCACCGTCTGGAAGGCCCCCATCGGCGTCCACCAGGCCATCGCGCACCCGCTCGCCCAGGCGCACATCGACCTCGAACTCGCCCGCCTGATGATGCAGAAAGCGGCCTACCTGTACGACGCGGGCGACGACGTCGGCGCGGGCGAGGCCGCCAACATGGCGAAGTACGCGGCCGGGGAGGCCTGCGTGAAGGCCGTCGACCAGGCCGTGCACACCCTCGGCGGAAACGGGCTCACCCGCGAATTCGGCCTCGCCTCGTTGATAACCGCGGCGCGCGTGTCTCGTATTGCTCCGGTGAGCCGGGAGATGATTCTCAACTACGTCTCCCACCAGACCCTGGGCCTGCCCAAGTCGTACTGAAGGGCACCCTGTCGGCACCGTGTCGCGAGGAGGAACCGTGTTCCGCAGCGAGTACGCAGACGTCCCGGCCGTAGAACTCCCCATCCACGATTTCGTACTGGGCCGGGCGGCCGAGTTCGGTGACGCTCCCGCGCTCATCGACGGCACGGACGGCACCACCCTCACGTACGAGCAACTCGACCGCTTCCACCGGCGCGTGGCCGCCGGCCTGGCCGAGGCAGGCGTCCGCAAGGGCGACGTCCTCGCGCTGCACAGCCCCAACACCATCGCCTTCCCGACCGCGTTCTACGCGGCCACGCGCGCGGGTGCCTCCGTCACGACCGTGCACCCGCTCGCCACGCCCGAGGAGTTCGCCAAGCAGCTGAAGGACTCGGCGGCCCGCTGGATCGTCACCGTCTCACCGCTGCTGGAGACGGCACGCCGGGCCGCCGAACTCGCGGGCGGCGTGCAGGAGATCTTCGTGTGCGACAGCGCGCCCGGCCACCGGTCGCTCATCGACATGCTGGCGTCCGCCGCCCCCGAACCGCAGGTCGACCTCGACCCGGTGGCGGACGTCGCGGCCCTGCCGTACTCCTCCGGCACGACCGGCATCCCCAAGGGCGTGATGCTCACGCACCGCCAGATCGCCACCAACCTCGCCCAGCTCGAACCCGCCATATCCGCCGGCCCCGGCGACCGCATCCTCGCAGTGCTGCCCTTCTTCCACATCTACGGCCTGACCGCCCTGATGAACGCGCCCCTGAGGCTGGGCGCGACGGTCGTCGTGCTGCCCCGCTTCGACCTGGGGACCTTCCTCGCGGCCATCCAGAACCACCGCATCACCGGCCTGTACGTGGCCCCGCCCATCGTGCTGGCCCTCGCCAAGCATCCCCTGGTCGCGAGTTACGACCTGTCGTCGCTGAAGTACATCGTCAGCGCCGCCGCGCCGCTGGACGCGAAGCTCGCCGCCGCCTGCTCGCAGCGCCTCGGCCTGCCGCCGGTCGGCCAGGCGTACGGCATGACGGAACTGTCCCCCGGCACCCACGTCGTCCCCCTGGCCGCCATGCACGACGCGCCCGCCGGGACCGTCGGCAAGCTCATCGCCGGCACCGAGATGCGCATCGTCTCCCTCGACGACCCCGACAAGGACCTCGGCGCCGGCGAGTCCGGCGAGATCCTCATCCGCGGCCCCCAGGTCATGAAGGGCTACCTCGGCCGCCCCGACGCCACCGCCGCGATGATCGACACCGACGGCTGGCTGCACACCGGCGACGTGGGCCATGCGGACGAGAACGGCTGGCTGTTCGTCGTGGACCGGGTCAAGGAACTCATCAAGTACAAGGGCTTCCAGGTGGCCCCCGCCGAGCTGGAGGCCCTCCTGCTCACCCACCCCGGCATCGCCGACGCGGCGGTCATCGGCGTCTACAACGACGACGGCAACGAGGTCCCGCACGCGTACGTGGTCCGCCAGCCGACCGCCACGGACCTCTCCGAAGGGGAGGTCATGATGTACGTCGCCGAACAGGTCGCCCCTTACAAGCGCGTCCGCCAGGTCACCTTCACAGACGGCGTCCCGAGGGCCGCCTCCGGCAAGATCCTGCGCCGCGAACTGCGGGCACTCAGGGAGGACAAGTGACGTTGATCGGGCGTACACGCGCGCGGGGCGTCGAGACCCTCACCCTCGACTCCCCGCACAACCGCAACGCGCTCTCGGCGGCCCTCGTGGGCGAGCTGACGGACGCGCTGACGGACTGCGCCAAGGACGCCGACGTACGCGCGATCGTCCTCACCCACACCGGCAACACGTTCAGCGCGGGAGCGGACCTGCGCGACCCGCCCCCGCCGGACGCGCTGGTGGCGCTGCTGAGGAAGATCGTCGAACTGCCCAAACCGGTCGTCGCCCGCGTCACCGGCCACGTCCGCGCGGGCGGCCTGGGCCTGCTCGCCGCCTGCGACATCTCGGCCGCCTCCCATCAGGCCACCTTCGCCTTCTCGGAGGTCCACATCGGCGTCGCCCCCGCGGTGATCTCGCTGCCCCTCCTGCCCCGTACGGACCCCCGCGCCCTGGCCCGCTACTACCTCACCGGCGAACGCTTCACGGCGCCGGAGGCGGCCCGCATCGGCCTCCTGACCGCGGCGGGCGAGGACGTCGACGAGGCGCTGACCCCCATCCTGGACGGGCTGCGCCGGGCCTCCCCCCAGGCCCTGGCCGAGACGAAAGCGCTGCTCACGGCTAAGGTGCTGGAAGCCTTCGACCGGGACGCGGCGGACCTGACCGCGCTCTCGGCCCGGTTGTTCTCCTCCCCCCAGGCCCGTGAGGGGATGACGGCCTTCCTCGAAAGACGGGATCCCGCATGGCTGGTGTGACCGCAGTCGGCGACCGCGCGGACCGCGCCGACCGCGTTCCGAAGCAGGACCGCAGCCGCGCCACCCGGCAACGCCTCCTGGAAGCCGCCGTGGCCTGCCTCGCCGAACACGGCTGGGCGGGCTCCACGGTCTCCGTCGTCGCCGAACGCGCGGGCGTCTCCCGGGGCGCCGCCCAGCACCACTTCCCGACCCGCGAGGACCTCTTCACGGCCGCGGTCGAGTACGTCGCCGAGGAACGCTCGACGGCCCTGCGCGCCCTGTTCCCGCAGGGTGCGGCGGGCGACCGGCGCGCGATCGTCTCCGCCCTCGTGGACCTCTACACGGGCCCCCTGTTCCGCGCTGCCCTGCACCTGTGGGTGGCCGCCTCCAACGAGGATCAGCTACGGCCTCGGGTCACGGAGCTGGAGGCCCGAGTCGGCCGCGAGACCCACCGGATAGCCGTTGACCTGCTGGGCGCGGACGAATCCCGCCCCGGCGTGCGGGAGACGGTCCAGGGCCTGCTCGACATGGCTCGCGGCCTGGGCCTCGCCAACCTCCTCACCGACGACGCGGCCCGCCGCGACCGCGTGGTGACGCAGTGGGCGCTGCTGCTGGAGGAGGCGCTGGGCTGAGGCCCGCCGGCGGCAGTCAGTCGTCGCCGCTCCCGTCGTCGCCGTCGTCGTCCTGCGGCGCTTCGCGCTGCTGCTGCTGTTCCAGCTCCTGCTGCTCGCGCTCGGCCTGCTCCAGCCGTTCCTGCTCCTGCCTGGCCTGCTCCCGCAGCTCCTCCTTCCGCCTCTCCTCCTCCTGCCTCGCCTCATCCGACTCTTCCTGCTCTTCGGCAGGGGCCCTGCCCGTCTCCGCCGCCGGGATCGGGGAGGCGGTCGGGGGCGGGACCGAGACCGGAGGGGATGTGGACGCGGAGGCGGGCGAGCTCGGCGGGGCCTCGGAGTCCGTGCCCTCCGTCGCGGTGTTGTCGGGGGAGAACCACAGCATGCCGAGGAGCATCGCGGCCGCGAAGAGCACCGCCGCGGCCGCGGTGGCCGCCACCCGCGGTCGGCGCACGAGGAGCGCGAGGGCCCCGGGCCGCGCCGCGCTCGGTGCCCGGGGTCCGGACCGGGAACGGGACTGCGATCGCGACCGGGACCGGGATCCCGATCTTCCGGTGGCGGCCGGCCCTTGGGCGGAGGGCAGCATGTACGTGGTCGGACTGCTGGTGTCGCCCACCTGCGACCCGGCGGCGGACGCCGGCGCGACCGCAGGCCTCCGGGACGGTGACGTTGCGTCGGGCAGTGGCTCGGGGCGTCCCAACCAGGCACCGTCGGCGAACCAGTCGGCGGCCTGCTGGGCGGCGGGCCGGTGCTCGGGGTCCTTGGCGAGCAGGCCGAGGAGGTAGCTCTCGAAGGCGGGCGGAAGCCCCGGGACGCCCAGTTCGCGGGGCGGTACGGGCACGGCGTCCAGGTGCTGGTGCAGGATCGCGACGGCGGTGTCGGCGTGGAACGGCGGGCGTCCGGTGAGCAGTTGGTAGAGCACGCAGCCCAGCGCGTAGACATCGGAGGCCGGGCCCGCCGGCTTCCCCAGCGCCCGCTCGGGGGCGAGATAGAGGCTCGTGCCCACGATCTGACCGGTGGCGGTCAGTGCCGCGCCGGGGTCGTCGAGGAAGCGGGCGATCCCGAAGTCGCCGATCTTGAGGGTGCCGTCGGCGTCCAGGAGCAGATTGCCGGGCTTGATGTCCCGGTGGACGATGCCCTGCCGGTGCGCGGCGGCCAGGCCCGCGGCGGCCTGGGCGGCGATGCGCGCGACGCGTTCGGCGGGCAGTGCGCCGAACTGCGACGCCACGCGCGCGAGGCTGTCGCCCTCGACGAGCTCCATCACCAGGAAGAGCCGGTTCTCGTGCTCGCCGAAGTCCCGGACGCCGACCACGTTCGGATGGGCGATCCGCGCCGCCGTCTGCGCCTCGAGACGGAACCGGGACGTGGCGGTGGGATCGGAGTCCTGGGGCAGCAGGAGCTTGACGGCCACGGGCCGGCCGAGCGTCTCGTCGTAGGCCCGCCAGACCTCCCCCATCCCACCGCGCCCGATCGACTCGCTCAGCCGGTAACGGCCCGCTATCAGCACCTGTTCTCATCCTCATGCCGTGGGACGTCTCGATCGCCGCAGGCATGAACTCACCACGTGGGAACGGGTGATGGTGGAAGGCGCCGCAGCCGCCCCAGCATACTGGCGGAGTGGATCAGTCACGGTCCGTATGCCGAATGCCGGTGTCACCGGAGGCCGAGCGGCATCACGCGGAGTTGATCGGCTCCGCGTGACGACCGTTCGGGATCAGTGGATCAGTGCATGGGTCAGTGCGTGGATCAATGCACGGCTCAGTGCGCGATGTCGGCGTAGCCCTCGACCGCGCGCGGGTCGCGCGGGCCCGGGCCGATGTAGCGCGCGGACGGGCGCACGAGGCGGCCGGTGCGCTTCTGCTCCAGGATGTGCGCCGACCAGCCGGCCGTACGGGCGCAGGTGAACATGGACGTGAACATGTGCGCCGGAACCTCCGCGAAGTCCAGCATGATGGCTGCCCAGAACTCCACGTTCGTGGCCAGAACCCGGTCCGGGCGCCGATTGTGCAGTTCCTCCAGCGCCGCCTTCTCCAGCGCCTCGGCGACCTCGAAGCGGGGTGCGCCCAGATCCCGGGCGGTGCGGCGCAGCACCCGCGCGCGGGGGTCCTCGGCGCGGTAGACGCGGTGGCCGAAGCCCATCAGGCGTTCGCCCTTGTCGAGGGTCTGCTTCACATACGCCTCGGCGTCGCCGGTGCGCTCGATCTCCTCGATCATGTGCAGGACCCGGGACGGGGCACCGCCGTGCAGCGGGCCGGACATGGCTCCCACGGCACCGGAGAGCGCTGCGGCCACATCGGCGCCGGTCGACGCGATGACGCGGGCCGTGAAGGTGGACGCGTTCATGCCGTGTTCGGCGGCGGACGTCCAGTACGCGTCGACGGCGGCCACGTGCTTGGGGTCGGGCTCGCCGCGCCAGCGGATCATGAAGCGCTCGACGACGGACTGCGCCTTGTCGATCTCGCGCTGCGGCACCATGGGCAGGCCCTGACCGCGCGCGGACTGGGCGACGTAGGAGAGGGCCATGACGGCGGCTCGGGCCAAGTCCTCCCGGGCCTGCTCCTCACCGATGTCCAGGAGGGGCTTCAGCCCCCACACCGGAGCCAGCATGGCGAGCGCGGACTGGACGTCGACGCGGATGTCGCCGGAGTGCACGGGAATCGGGAACGGCTCGGCGGGCGGCAGACCGGGCCGGAAGGCACCGTCGACGAGCAGCCCCCAGACGTTGCCGAACGAGACATGGCCGACCAGGTCCTCGATGTCGACGCCCCGGTACCGCAGAGCGCCGCCCTCCTTATCCGGTTCGGCGATCTCCGTCTCGAACGCGACTACTCCCTCGAGTCCGGGTACGAAGTCGGACATCAGGCGGCTCCTCGTGATGTGTGCGACGGATGGGGTTGTGGGTGGAACGACCACGTGTCCTCGACAGAGAGGGACATACGCCCCGTTGGATCCACGGTCACGGGGACTCGCGGTCCGGGGTGTACCCCTGTGATGCCCCGTGCGGCCGGCGGTCACCCAACCGCGACGACAACAGCACGATAGTCCCTGAGTGTCATCTTCGGGAGGGTCTTGCGGCACTCAGTGCCATGTGCGCCGAAGGAAGGCACCGCGCAGTACAGCGCCCGCCCCATACGGCAGGATGACCGCGTGACCGACCGAGACGCCGTCCCCCTCGACCCCGCCGCGATGCGCAAGCAGTACCGGGCCGAGGGCCTCGCCGAGAACGACCTGGCCGCCACGCCGGTCGAACAGTTCGCGCGCTGGTTCAAGCAGGCCGCGTCCGAGGCCCACCTCTTCGAGCCGAACGCGATGATCGTCGCCACCGCGGACGCCGAGGGGCGGCCCAGCTCGCGCACGGTGCTGCTGAAGCACTTCGACGAGCAGGGCTTCGTCTTCTACACCAACTACGACTCCCGCAAGGCCCGTGACCTCGCCGAGAACCCGTACCTCTCCCTGCTCTTCCCCTGGCATCCGATGGCCCGCCAGGTCATCGTCACGGGCGTGGCGCGGCGCACCGGGCGCGACGAGACGGCCGCGTACTTCCGCAGCCGCCCGCACGGCTCCCAGCTCGGCGCCTGGGCCAGCGCCCAGTCCTCCGTCATCGCCACCCGCGCCGACCTCGACGCCTCGTACGCCGAACTGTCCGCGCGCTATCCCGAGGGCGATCAGGTGCCGGTGCCGCCGAACTGGGGCGGCTTCCGGGTGGCACCGCAGTCGGTGGAGTTCTGGCAGGGGCGGGAGAACCGGCTGCACGACCGGCTGCGGTACGTGGCGGAGCAGGACGGGAGCTGGCGGGTCGAGCGGCTGAGTCCGTGAGGTCGGCGCGCCTGCCCTGGACGCAGACGACCCGCGAGCTCGGGTTCCTCCGCCGTGGCGGAGGAGCCGGCCGGACGTACCGGCGAGCTCGCGGGTCGGGTGACTGCCTGGGATTGGGCCGGCTGCACGCGTCTGTCACGTGCGGGTCCGGCACCGCACTGGGTGGGGTGACGGGCCGCTAGCCCGCAGCCACCTCACGCGTCCGGTATTCATACATCTGCCGAACCACCTCCCTTCTCGTGTGCTCCACACCCTAGGAAGCATGTCGGCCCCCGATCAACCTCTTTTTTCCATCGAGATTGAGGTGCACGCGAGGAGGGGAAGCGTGCCTCATGTCTGATCTTCCGATTTCCGCCACACAACGATTCCTTCAATCTTGTGGGAACTCGGTGTGTGCTGCGTCACGTTCCAGTTAGATGATTGCGAGTGAGCGAACCGACGCGTCGTACGTGCGGACGCAGCTTGGCAGGGGGTCCAGGTGAGTGCTTCCCGGCGTAGTGGGACCACCGACGAGCTGGGACCGGACGAACCCGAGCGGGACGGTCCGGAGGGTTCGTCGGCTGGTTCCGAGGGTTCGGCAGGCGGTTCCGATCTGCTGGCCGCGCTGCTGGACGGGATGGACGCGGCCCTGTGCGCCTTCGACGCGGACGGGGTCGTCACCCATTGGAACCGTGAGGCGGAGCGGATCCTCGGGTGGAGTGCGGCCGAGGCCGTGGGACGGCACGGGTTCGCCGGGTGGGCGGTGCGCGAGGCCGACGCCGAGGAGGTGGAGGGGCGGCTGATGTCCGCCATGCACGCTCCGGGACGGCAGGTGCACGAGTTCGCCCTGCTGACCAAGGACGGCGGGCGGGTTCTCGTACGGACGCAGTCGGCGGCCGTCCGCGGGCCCGACGGGAAGCCCGCCGGGGTGTACTGCGCCTTCAGTGAGGTGCACACGCAGATCGATCTGGAGCGGTCGATCGCGCTGAGCGAGGCGCTGTTCGAGGACGCGTCGTGGGGCGTCGTGCTCGTCGACGCCGATCTGCGGCCCGCGGTGGTGAACGCGCACGCGGCCCGGGCACTGGGTATCGGCCGTACGTCCGTGCTCGGGCGGCCCCTCGGGGATCTGCTCGCCCAGGGCGTCGAGGAGCTGGAGAGCGCGCTCACGCATGTGCTGGCGGAGGGTGCGCCGCCCGCGCCGGCCGAGATCTGGGTGAGCGTTCGGACGCCGGAGGGCGAGCGGCGGCGGTGCTGGCGGTGCGGCTTCGTACGGCTGGCCTCTCCGCTCGCGGAGGAGCCGGTGCCGTTGGGGGTGGGCTGGCTCTTCCAGGACATGACCGACGCCAAGCAGGCGGAGCAGGAGGCCGCGCTGCTGCGGTTCCGGACCAACCAGCTGCATCGGGCCGCGCGGGCCGCCGCGGAGTGCGAGGACCCCGCGGACGCGGCGACCGTGCACCTGGACTTCGCGCTGGCCGGATTCGCCGACCACGCGCTGATCGACCGGGTCGCGGGCGGGGCGGTGCCGGATGCGGAGGCCGCGGAGCCGGTACGACTCGTTCGGGTCGCCGTGACGCCCTCGGGCGCGCCGGGGCCGAGTCTGCTCGGTGGCGAGGCCGGCCTGCCGGTTCGGTACGCCGAGGGGCATCCGGCGTTGCAGTGCGTGACCCGGGCCGGGTCGGTGCGGGCCGATGCGGGCCGGATGCCGACGGAGCGGGCTCGGGAGTGGGCCGTGGGGCGGCAGTGGCCCGCGGACTCGGTGCACGCGCTGTGCGCGGTGCTGCGGAGTCGGGGGCGCACGGTGGGGGTCGTGACGTTTCTGCGGGGCGCCGGGCGCAGTGCGTTCGAGCGGAGCGATGCGGTGTATGCCGAGGATGTGGCGGTGCGGATCGCTGCCGCTCTGGATTTGGCGGGGGTTGTGGGGCGGGACTAGGTCGTGGGGCGGGTCTAGTCGTGCGGCGTCGCTACTGACGGTCGCTACTGCCGGTAGAAGATCCGGTCGCCGTACTTTTCGAACACCTTGCCGTTCCAGTCGTGACCGCCGTCGACGTTGCCCGAGCGCAGGAGCGGGGGCTCGATGCCGCGGTCTGCGAGGGAGGCCGCTGCCGTGGCCATGACGGCCTGGAGGAGGGCCGTGGTGACGACCGTGGAGGCGGGGGCGAAGGGGGCCGGGATGGTGTCGAGCGTGAGTTCCGCGTCGCCGATCGCGATCTTCGAGTCGAGGACGATGTCGCAGTGGTCCTTGAGGTAGGTGCCGGAGACATGGCGGGAACTCGTCTCCGAGGCGTACGCCACCGAGGTCACGCCGATGACCACCGCGCCCAGGGCGCGGGCTTTCATGGCCATCTCCACGGGCAGGGCGTTGCGGCCGGAGAGGGAGATGACGACGAGCGCGTCGCCGTCCCGGAGGGGGGAGCTGTCCAGGACCGCGCTTGCCAGGCCGTCGACGCGTTCGAGGGCTGAGCCGAGGGTGGCGGGCATGACGTCCACGCCTACGACGCCGGGGACGGCGAGCAGGTTCATCAGGGCGAGGCCGCCCGCGCGGTAGACGACGTCCTGGGCGGCGAGGGAGGAGTGACCGGCGCCGAAGGCGAAGAGGCGGCCGCCGGCGGCGACGGTGTCGGCGAGCAGGGTGCCGGCCGCCTCGATGTTCTCGGCCTCCTGGTCGCGGGCCCGCTGGAGCAGGGCGATGGCGGCGTCGAAGAACTGGTCGGCCGGCTTGCTGTCGCTCATGCGGGGCCCCTTCGGGGGTGGGCGTGTGTTGCGGATCACCGTGCGGTCTGGACCAGTGTGGTGTCAATACGGTGTGCCGCCGGTGGCCGGGCCGGGTGCATACCCTCGTGTAACCCGCTGGTTTCAACGGCGCGGCACGGTTGTCAGTGGTATCCGGCAGAATTGAATGCAGGGCCAGCGCACGCGCCGTGGAGCTGTCTCGCTTCCGGCTGAGCTAATCGCAGAGCTAATCGAGGGGCACGTATGTCCGGACTGATCGACACCACGGAGATGTATCTCCGCACCATCCTCGAGCTGGAGGAGGAAGGTGTGGTCCCCATGCGCGCCCGTATCGCCGAGCGGCTGGACCAGAGCGGCCCGACCGTCAGCCAGACGGTGGCGCGGATGGAGCGTGACGGGCTGGTGTCCGTGGCGACCGACCGGCATCTTGAGCTGACGGACGAGGGCCGGCGGCTGGCCACCCGCGTCATGCGCAAGCACCGCCTCGCCGAGTGCCTGCTCGTCGACGTGATCGGGCTGGAGTGGGAGCAGGTGCACGCCGAGGCGTGTCGCTGGGAGCACGTGATGAGTGAGGCCGTGGAGCGGCGCGTGCTGGAGCTGCTGCGGCACCCGACCGAGTCGCCGTACGGCAATCCGATCCCCGGTCTGGAGGAGCTCGGCGAGAAGGACGGTGCCGATCCGTTCCTCGACGAGGGCATGGTCTCGCTGGCCGACCTCGACCCGGGCGTCGAGGGCAAGACGGTCGTCGTGCGGCGGATCGGTGAGCCGATCCAGACGGACGCGCAGCTGATGTACACGCTGCGTCGGGCCGGCGTGCAGCCCGGCTCGGTGGTGAGTGTGACCGAGTCGGCGGGTGGCGTGCTGGTGGGCAGCGGCGGCGAGGCGGCCGAGCTGGAGGCGGACGTCGCCTCCCATGTGTTCGTCGCCAAGCGCTGACGACAGGTCGTTCTCGCTTCTCGGGTGTGTAACTCCCGGTGAACAAGCGGGAGTTGTGGCGATTCTGGATCTCGCCCATTCCAAGATCCAGTAGGTCGAATCGCAGCGCTCCGGCGATTCGCGTGCGAGGCTGTCGCATGAGGCATATGACCTGAGATCTCTGGGCCGGCATCGTCAGCGATGCGTCCGGCCGGGGAGGGGGCGCGACGATGTGCCGTGAGTGTGGAGAGGGCCCCGGCGCCACATGGCGCCGGGGCCTGTCCTCCCCTGTGCTGACCCGGAGCCCCGAGCTCTCAGGGTCAATCCCCTCGGACCGGTTTCCCCGAGCGGTCCGCCTCCCGCTGAAGATCTCCCCTCGACGCCGGCGATCAATCCTTGAAGGGGGTCACTCGAATGAGGGGTGTTGGCCGCGAGTGCCGTATTTTCGAATAGGGGTTCGATAGTCTGCGGTGACAGGTCAGGCGGAACGTGCGCTTCAGAAGTGTGCGCATAAGATCACGTCAGACACACAGGACATGCACATCGCGTCCGGGGGCATTCACGACGCGTGCGACGCAGGTGGCACGTGGTGCTCGCGGGAGCGGCGGCAGATACGGCAGGCACGACAGGTACGGCAAGCAGGACGCGGTTCACAGGACCGGTCGGCTCGAGCGGTCCGAGCGGAGCTAGGGGGGTGCCAGGACCAATGGTGCGGCGCATCGACGTGACCGGCGCGGGCGGCGTACGTCTCGCGGCCTGGGAGTTCGGCGACCCTCCCAAGACCGACCCCGCCAGGGAACATGAGCGCACGCCCGGTGTGCTGTTACTGCACGGCCTGATGGGCCGCGCCTCGCACTGGACGTCCACCGCCCGCTGGCTCTCGGAGCGGCACCGTGCCGTGGCGCTGGACCAGCGCGGCCACGGCCGTAGCGAGAAGCCCTCGCAGGCCTCCTTCACGCGCGAGGCGTACGTCGACGACGCCGAGGCGGCCCTGGAGCAGCTGGGCCTCGCCCCCGTCGTCCTCATCGGCCACGCCATGGGCGCGCTCACCGCCTGGCAGCTCGCCGCGAGGCGGCCCGACCTGGTGGGGGGCGTGATCATCTGCGACATGCGGGCGTCCGCGCTCGGCTCTGCCTCGCAGCGGGAGTGGGCTGACTGGTTCAAGGCCTGGCCCGTGCCCTTCGCCACGCTGGCCGATGTGCGCAAGTGGTTCGGCGAGGACGACCCCTGGGTCGAGCGGCCGAATCCCGCGCGGGGCGAGTTCTACGCCGAGGTGATGCACGAGTGCGAGGACGGGTGGCGGCCCGTTTTCGATCCGGACCAGATGCTCAGGTCCCGGGAGACGTGGGTGTTCGACGCGCACTGGGAGGAGCTTGCCCAGGTTCGGTGTCCGGCGCTGGTTGTGCGTGGGCTGGATGGCGAGCTGGGGCGGGCCGAGGCTCAGGAGATGGTGCGGGTGCTGCCTCGGGGGGAGTATGCGGAGGTGGCCGACGCGGGTCACCTTGTGCACTACGACCAGCCCGAGGGGTGGCGCGCGGCGATCGAGCCGTTCTTGGATGCGGTGCGCTCCGCGGGGGACTCCGGGCGCCTGTGAGCTCGGGGCCTTCTGCTCGGCGGCGGCTGCGGGTCGAACGTGGTTGATCGCGCCCACGCGGCGGAGCCGCATATCGAAACAGCCCCGCGCCCCTCAGGGGGCGTTGCAGGCCTTCTGCGCCATCAAGCCCCCGTCACCCCTTGCTCACCGCCGTCAGGATCTCCGGCAGGCGTCCTGCCGTCCTCGGAGCCGCCAGCCGTAGGCCCAGCAGCGTGAGCGCCGCCCCGTACGCCGCTCCGCCCGGCAACAGAAGCCAGGTCCAGTCGTCCCCGCCGTCGCTCACGTTGAGCCAGATCGTCACCGCGATCACGGGGGCGCACAGGAGGGCCGCCGCCATCATGCCGCCGAAGATCGAGATCCATGCGAGGGCCGTCTGGCCGGGGGCCACGTTCTTGTAGCCCTCCTGGGGGATGGAGTACGGGAAGCGGGCCGAGGTCCACGCGCCGGTCGCCAGCATGGCGCCGAGGAGGGCGAAGGAGAGGCCGAGGGCCTCGGGCAGCTTGGGCCAGTCACCGAGGAGTGCTGTCGTCAGGACGGTGACGAGGGTGGCGTAGGGGAGGGTGATCAGCAGCAGGGCCAGCGCCCGGCCGCGCAGCTCGACGTAGGCGTCCCGCGGGGACGAGATCGTCATCGCGACCATCCAGAACGCGGACGTGTCCTGCCCGAACTGGTTGTACATCTGGATGCCGAGCATCCCGGCCGCGAAGCAGGCGAAGTAGATCGAGCCGGTGCCCTGCAGGGCGTTGAACAGGGGCACGATCAGGCCGATGGCGAGCGAGGTCACCCAGGCCGCCTTGGTCTTCGGGTCGCGCCAGACGTAGCGCAGGCTGCGTTCCATGACGGTGCCGGTGCGGCCGGGCGGGAGGAGGCGGCCGAGGCCCGTCGAGTTCCGTTCGCGTACGGCGGACTCCGTGACCGCCTGGAGAGTGGAACCGTCGGGGGATGTCATCAGCTTGCTCAAGTGGCGTGACCATACGACGATCAGGGCCACCAACGCGCCGACACTCAGGGCAAGTTGGAGAAGACCGGTTCCGTACGCCCCCTCGCTCACCGACTCCACCGCCCCGATCGCGGACGCCGGCGGCACCCACCGCAGCACATCCGCCACCGGATCGAGCTGTGCGAGCCCCGACGAACCCAGGCGCTGCGCCCCGAAGTTCACCACCTGCGCCCCGATCGCGATGACCAGCCCGCTCAGCACCGCCAGATCGCGTCCCTTACGGCTGGTCAGCAGCCGGATGTTGGCCGTGGCGACGGTCCGCGCGAGCGCCACGCACACCAACAGGGCCAGCACGACGGCGATGACGGCGACGACGTACGCCAATCCGCCCCGCGCGAGCGCGATCACCGAACCGGTGAACAGGCACAGGGTGAACAGGGGGCCGATGCCGACGAGGGAGGCCGCGAGCAGTGCCCGCACCAGGGGCTGGGGGCGCAGCGGCAGCATCACCAGCCGGGTGGGGTCCAGGGTCTCGTCGCCGCCGGGGAAGAACAGCGGCATCACGGCCCAGCCGAGCGCCAGGACGGCCACCAGGAGCACGACCACCGAGTCGGCGTGCGCTGTGCCGCGCAGCATGATCAGGCCGAGCAGCTGCAGCGCCGCGAAGAGCAGGACCACGACGGCCGAGGCGATGTAGGCGGCCCGCCGGCCACCGGACTGGCGCAGGCCGTTCCGCAGCAGCGACAGCTTCAGCCGTACGACGACTGCGGTCACGTCGGCGCTCATCGGGCCCCGCCCAGCCAGTCGAGGTCGGACCCGGTGTCGCGGGCGTTCGCGCCGACGAGTTCGAGGAACGCCTGCTGCAGCGAGGCCGCGTCGCCGCGGACCTCGGCGAGGGGGCCGTGGGCCCGGATGCGCCCGGCGGCCATGACGGCGACCCAGTCGCACAGTGACTCGACGAGCTCCATGACGTGGGAGGAGAAGACGACGGTCGCACCGGAGGCGGTGTAGCGCTCCAGGACGCCCCGGATGGTCTGGGCGGAGACCGGGTCGACGCCCTCGAACGGCTCGTCCAGGAAGAGCACTTCGGGGTTGTGGAGCAGCGCCCCCGCGAGGCCGATCTTCTTGCGCATACCGGTCGAGTAGTCGACGACCAGCTTGTGCTGGGCCCCCGCCAGATCGAGTACGTCCAGCAGCTGGGTGGCCCGCTTGTCGACCTCGGCGCCGGGAAGCCCGCGCAACCGCCCCGTGTACGCGAGCAACTCCCGCCCGGAGAGCCGCTCGAAGAGCCGAAGCCCTTCGGGCAGCACCCCGATCCGCGCCTTCACCTCGACGGGGTCCCGCCAGACGTCGTGCCCGACGACCGAGACGGACCCCTGATCGGGCCGCAGCAACCCGGTCACCATCGAGAGCGTCGTGGTCTTCCCGGCGCCGTTGGGACCGACGAGCCCGATGAACTTCCCCGCGGGCAACTCCAGATCGATCCCGGCAACGGCAACTTGCTGCCCGAACCGCTTCCAGAGCCCACGCACACTTACGGCCGACGTCATGATGGCCAAACTAAAGGGGCGCGGGGAACTGCGCGACCAGCCACAAACAACCCGCAGTCGCCGTACTACCTGTCGCGCCCACACGCATACGCGAGCGGCGAGATCAACTCCTCCGCATCCGGCAGCCACCGGTTCGCCGGCGTGGGCCGACAGGCCCACTGCACAGCCCCCCGAGACCCGAACCGCGTGGGCGGCCCGGCGACATACGCCCCCTCGCCCAGCGCGACCAGGTCCAGCGACCCGACCGACCACCCCAGCTTGCGCACCAGCTCCGCCACCTTCACCGACGCCCCCGGCAGCACGAAGAAGTGCATCCGGCGGTCCGGCGTCAACGTCACCGGTCCCAGCGTCAGTTCCATCCGCTCCATACGGGCCAGGGCGAGAAACCCGGCCGTCTCCGGGACGGAGATCGCGTCGAAGGTGCGCCCCGTCGGCAGCAGGATCGACGCGTTCGGCTGCTTCTGCCACATCCGGCGGGCGACCGTCGCGCTCCCGGTCGCCTGCGTCGCCCAGTCCGGGCGTGCGGGGTGCGCGCCGGGCGCGGGGCAGGCGGTGTCGCCGCAGGAACAGAGCTGCACGCCGTCCACGGCTTCCAGCCAGGTCCCGGGGAACACGTCCCAGTGACGCTCCTCGGCGTAGCGAACGGCGGTCTCCAGCAGCGTTTCGCCGCGCTGCTTCGGAATCTGTGCGGCTTCGGTGGCCGGGATCGTCTCTTCCACGCTGAACACAACTCCCGCACCCACCTGTAGTTACGGGCGTAGCGCGCGCGGGGGAGGAGCATTGATTCCTCATCTGGGGCGCATGGGTGCACGTGTGGGGGCGCGCGGGAGGATCCGTGGTCGGAGCTGGGTAGCCCACTGTGGGGTCGGCTTCCGCCATTACCCCGGCAATCCTCACAAGCCTCGCATTTTCGGTATGCCGACGGGGCATTGATCTTCACGGCCGGAATCTTGCGGTGCACAGCCAGTGCCCCGGGGTGGGATTCGGTGGTGGAAGACACATCAACTCGGTGCGTGGGCAGGCACCGCAGCCACAGGGGGTACGCCATGGCCGCAAGGCCTCTCGTCGCGCGACAGCCGAACGAACGGCTGCAGGCGCTCATCCAGGAAGCGGGCTGCTCGAACGCCGGGCTGGCCCGCCGGGTCAACATGTGCGGTGCCGAGCACGGACTCGATCTGCGCTACGACAAGACGTCCGTGGCCCGTTGGCTGCGCGGACAGCAGCCGCGGGGACGGGCGCCCGCGATCATCGCGGAGGCGCTCGGCCGCAAGCTGGGCCGTACGGTCACGATCGACGAGATCGGCATGGCCAACGGCAAGAACCTCGCGTCCGGCGTCGGTCTCCAGTTCTCGCCGACGGTACTGGGAGCCATCGAGCAGGTCTGCGAGCTGTGGCGCAGCGACGTCGGACGCCGGGACTTCCTGTCCGGCTCGTCCGTCGCCGCGTCCGCGCTGGTCGAGCCCAGCCGCGACTGGCTGATCTCGTCGCCCGACTCACAGGTGGCGCGCTCGGCGGGGCCGCGGGTGGGGCAGTCCGATGTGCAGGCCGTGCGCGCGATGACTCAGGCGCTCGTGGACCTGGACCATCAGTACGGCAGCGGGCATGTGCGCCCGGTCGTCGTGCACTACCTGAACAGTGTCGTCTCCGGGCTGCTGGCCGGGTCGTACCGGGAGGCGATCGGGCGGGAACTCTTCGCCGCCGTCGCGCGGTTGACCGAGCTCGCCGGGTACATGGCGATCGACACCGGGCAGCCGGGGCTCGCCCAGCGGTACTACATCCAGGCGCTGCGGCTGGCGCAGGCGGCGGGAGACCGGGGGTACGGCGGGTACGTGCTGGCCGCCTCCATGAGTCACCTCGCCGCGCAGCTCGGGAATCCGCGCGAGATCTCGCAGCTCGCGAGGGCGGCGCAGGAGGGGGCGCGGGGGCGCGTGACACCGCGCGCTGAGGCGATGTTCTACGCGGCCGAGGCGCGAGGGCATGCGCTGATGGGCGACGCACGGGCCGCCCAGGTGGCGTCCGGACGTGCTGTGACCGCGCTGGAGACGGCCGATCCGGAGTCCGGGGACGACCCGGCGTGGATCGCGCACTTCGACGAGGCCTATCTCGCCGACGAGTTGGCGCACTGCCACCGCGACCTCGGCCAGGCCGAGGCGGCGGCGCGGCGCGCGGAGGAGTCGCTGGCCGGCCTCCCGGAGACGAAGGCGCGGCGCCGGGCGATCGGCTATGTGCTGCTCGCCACAGCACAGGTGCAGCAGCGCGAGGTCGAGCAGGCCTGCCACACCGGTCTGAAGGCCGTGGAGCTGCTGGAGACCCTGCGGTCCAACCGGGGCGCCGAGTATCTGGAGGACTTCCAGCAGCGCCTGGAGCCGTACCGGGACGAGCCGGTGGTCAGGGAGTTCGGGGCGCGGCTGGACCTTCCGGCGGCGGCGTGAAACCGCGGGGTACCAGGGCGTGAACGGCAGGGAAATGAAGGCGACGGTGACGAAAGGGGGACGTATATAGCGGATGGGGGCCCGGAATTGTTACGGCGGTCACAGGGACCCAGGTCACGTCCTGGGCGGCGTGGCACCCGGCTCGGCGGAGCCGGTAGCGTGACCCGACGATTCACAAGGTCCCCCATTAGTAGGAGTCCCGGTGACGCAGAGTGGACGGGGCGAGGAGCCCTCGGCGCGACCCGCGCGCGAAGGCATCGTGCTGCCCTCGGACGGTGGTGAGCCGCTGCTGCCGGGTATGACGGGCGCGCAGGCCGGCCGGCCGACGTCGGTACCGGCCACGCCGCCGACCGCACCCCCGCCCTCGGCACCGCCCGGCGGGCAGGCCTGGGGCACCCCCTGGGGACCCGACCAGAACCAGCACCCGGCTCCGCCGCCGGCCGCGCCGGGCCAGGCCTGGGGCACCCCGCCCGACCAGTCCTGGGGCGGGCAGGAACAGCAGTACCAGTCGCCGCCCCCGCAGCAGTGGGGCGCTGCGCCGGACGCTGCCGGGGGCGTGCAGGGCGCGCCGTCGTACGGCCATGGCGGCCCGGCCGGGTCGCAGCTGCCCGCGCCGCAGCAGCCGTACGGGCACGGCGATCCGTCGTCGATGCCGCTGCCGCCCGCGGGCGGTCAGGGGTACGCGAGCGCGCCGCTGCCGCCCGAGGGGCAGCACGGCACGCACGGGGCGCTGCCGCCCGCCGGTGCGCAGACGTACGGCGCTCCCGGCCAGGGCGCCGCGCTGCCGTCCGCCGGGCACGGTGACCCGGGCACGCAGTACGGAGCCCCGGGCGCCGACGCGCCCTTCCCGCAGGCCGGTTCGGGAGGCTACGCGGCCCCGATGCCTGCGGCCGACGAGGGCGCCACCCAGTACATACCGCCGGTCGCCGCCGCCCCAGGGGGCGCGGACCAGGCCACCCGTTACATACCTCCCGTCGCCGCACCCGCCGCCGACGAAGGGGCGACGCAGTACATCCCGCCGGTGGGGCCCGGGGCGTTGCCGCCCGAGGCGCCCAGTGAGCACACGCAGATCCTGGGGCGGGCCCGGCAGGGCGGCGGTGCCGGTCCTCAGGGCGGTGCCGGGCCGCTGCCGGCCGCTGCCGCGAGTGATGCCGACGCCACGCAGTTCATCCCGCCCGTGACGGGTCAGCCGGGCGCGGCGCCGCAGGCGGGGCAGGGCCGGCAGCCGCTGTCCGACTTCGACAACCTCTTCCGCAGCGAGCCGGCCGGTGCGGCCCCGGCCGGTGCCACCCAGCAGATGCCGCGTATCCAGCATCCCCAACCGCAGCCACAGGGCCGGCACGGGTCGGGGTACTTCCCGCCCGGCCCGTCCGGCCCGGGCACCGACGACGTCGGCCGCGGAGGCCGCGGTGGCGGCCGTACGGGATCCAAGGTGCCGCTCATCGCGGCCGTCGGCATCGGGATCGCCGTCCTCGGCATCGGTGCGGGCGCGATGCTCGCCGGCGGGGGCGGGGACGATCCGAAGGGCGACGACAACAAGCCCGTCTCCGCCACGGCCCCGGCGACCGAGGGTTCGGCGTCGCCGTCCGACGATCCGGCCGAGCAGCAGGCGGTCGCCCTGGACAAGCTGCTGGCCGACAGCGGCGACAGCCGTACCGCCGTGATCAACGCGGTGGCCGACGTGAAGTCCTGCAGCAACCTCCCTCAGGCCGCCACGGACCTGCGGGGCGCGGCCAAGCAGCGCAACCAGCTGGTCACCGACCTGTCCAAGCTCGCCGTCGACCAGCTCCCGAGCCACACCGAGCTGACGAGCGCGCTGAACAAGGCGTGGCAGGCGTCGGCGTCCGCCGACAACCACTACGCGGCGTGGGCGGACCAGGTGGCGGCCAAGAAGGGGCAGCTCTGCAAGAAGGGCCAGGCCCGCTCCACCGGGCAGACCCAGGCCGGCAACCGCGCGAGCGGCACCGCCAGCACGGAGAAGAAGACGGCCGCGCAGCTGTGGAACACGATCGCCAAGAAGTACGGCCTGGCCGAGCGACAGCCCACCCAGCTGTAGTAGGGGGCGGGGTCGTCGACCGCCCGGAAGGGCGGGGCGGTCAGTTCACGTCGGCGTTCTGCAGCGTGCTCGTCACGTCGATGAAGCCCTTGCGGGCCGCCACCAGCTGACCGTCCCGCACGACCTGGAGGGTCACCTTGCGGTTGACCAGACGGGGATAGCCGACGGTGGCCAGGACGTCCTGGAACTTCCACTGGAGGGCCGGTGTGAGCCCGCCCGTGGAGACCTTCAGGCCCTTGTTCAGTGCCCCGCGTACGGAGTTGGCGGTCACTTCGCCGTCGCCCAGCGACTCGACGACCTTCTTGAACACCGTGTAGGCGATCCAGGTGGTCTGCACGCCGGCGTCCGCGGGGTCGATGCGGTTGTCGCCGAAGGCCTGCTCGCTGATCACCTTCTTCATCGCGTCCCAGCGCGGGTCGCTCGTGACCGGGTACCAGCCGGAGATGTACGAACCGTCGTACACCGACGCCCCGCCGGTCGTGTTGATCACGGTCTGGTCGACGCTGCCGAGGACGGTGGCGGTGCGCACGTCGCGGTAGTCCTCGCGGGAGCGCCGGAAGGAGTCCATGAAGGTACTGGTGCGGTCGCCGAGGGCGGGCACCACGCAGCCCTTCGCCGCCAGGTCGGTGGTGGCGTACTCCAGCGCCCGCTCCGACTGGCTCCCGTACTCCGTGGCGTCCTCCGCGGCCAGTTGGTCGGCCGAGGACGGGTGCCTGCCCGCCCGGAGCCCGGAGTCGAGCAGCGGCGGCAGCTCGTCGCCCGCGATGCTGTCGGGGCGGACCAGCGCCACCGGGCCGCACGAGCGGGACAGTTCCCTGCCGAGGCCCGCCAGGAGGCTGGGCTGGCCGCCGTTGACGGGGTAGGACAGCGGGCTGGTGAACTCGGCGTTGGTGACGCCGTAGCCGCCTATGTACGGGATTCCGGCGCTCTCCAGCGAGGGCAGGAAGGTCTCGCCGAACTGGCTGTAGGAGCCGATGACCGCGACGACGTTCTCCTCGACCGCACGGTCGGCGCACCGGGCCGCGGCCACGCTGTCGTTGCGGTCGTTGCAGGTGAGGACCTCGAGCTTGCGGCCGCCGAGGCCGCCGTGGCCGTTGATCCAGCGGGCGTACGCCTGCGCGAAGGCGGGCATGCCGGGTTTGTTGGTCGCCTTGGTGCCCTCCGGGGCCCAGGTCATGACCGTGATCGTGTCATCCCCGGAGCCCCCCGTGGCACCGGGGATGACCCCGCATCCGACCGCGAGCGACGCACACGCCACCACGGCAGCCGCGGAGCGAGCCGCTGCTCTGACGGGCCGGTCGGTGATCGTGGGGAGGAGCGTGCTGCGGGTGCGTCGCCTGCCGGTCATGGACACGCACGATTCCGCCACACAACAAACCGCGGCATCACCCTCGGTTATCACGGGGTGACCGGAAGGTGAATTACGGGGGCTGGTGAGGCCGCTGTGAAGGAGAACGTACGATCGATGACCGTGCAAGGTTCGGATAGCTCTTCCCGTCGCGCCCGTCGCTCCTCCACCATGGGCGGCATGCCACTCAACGACATGCCGTGGTGGCGCTGGCGCAGCAATGTGCGCTCCGCGCTGCACATGCTCTCCGACCAGACGTTCCAGCGGGACGTCTGGCTGGCCGGTGTCGACGGGTACGGCGACGTCACCGACGCCGTGTACCGCCTCGTCGAGGACACCTGGCTGGACAACTGGTCCGCCGAGAAGTACGTCGGCACGATCTTCCGGGACTCGCAGGAGGCGGCGCTCGTCGACACCGCCGTGCTGCGCGTGCTGCGGATCATGCACCAGGTCGGCCCGGACGCGGCGGTCTCCGCGTACGTCGAGAACCAGGGGTGGCCGGAGGCGGTGCGGGCGGCGCGGGACGCGCATGTCCGGATGGCCATGGCCGACGGCGAGGACCCGGATGCCCCGCCGCGCACCCTCGAGGTGCTGCGGATCATGACGCGCTCCGCGTGAGGAACCTGCCCGGGCCCGCTGAGCGGTCCGCGTAACGGGACGACTGCCCGCCGAGGGGGCCGGATATGGGACCCTGTGCTGCATGAACCAGCAGTCCACCCGAGCCGCGGTCCCCGCCGACCAGTACGTCCTCATCCTGTCGTGCCCCGACAAGCAGGGCATCGTGCACGCCGTGTCGAGCTACCTCTTCATGACCGGCTGCAACATCGAGGACAGCCAGCAGTTCGGTGACCATGACACGGGACTGTTCTTCATGCGCGTCCACTTCTCGGCGGAGTCGCCGGTGACGGTGGACAAGCTGCGCGCGAGCTTCGCGGCGATCGGGGACTCCTTCCAGATGGACTGGCAGATCCATCGGGCCGAGGAGAAGATGCGGGTCGTGCTGATGGTCAGCAAGTTCGGGCACTGCCTGAACGACCTGCTGTTCCGGGCGCGGATCGGCGCGCTGCCGGTGGAGATCGCCGCGGTGGTGTCCAACCATACGGACTTCGCGGAGCTGGTGGGGTCGTACGACATCCCCTTCCACCACATCCCGGTGACGAAGGACAACAAGTCCGAGGCCGAGGCGCAGCTGCTGGAGATCGTGCGCGAGGAGGGCGTGGAGCTGGTCGTGCTGGCCCGCTACATGCAGGTCCTCTCCGACGACCTGTGCAAGCAGCTGAGCGGGCGGATCATCAACATCCACCACTCCTTCCTGCCGAGTTTCAAGGGCGCGAAGCCGTATCACCAGGCTCACGCCAGGGGCGTCAAGCTGATCGGCGCCACGGCTCACTACGTCACCGCGGATCTCGATGAGGGGCCGATCATCGAGCAGGAGGTCGAGCGGGTGGGGCACGACGTCACGCCGGACCAGCTGGTGGCGATCGGGCGCGATGTGGAGTGCCAGGCGTTGGCTCGGGCCGTGAAGTGGCATGCGGAGCGGCGGATTTTGCTGAACGGGCGGCGGACGGTCGTGTTCGCCTAGGAGCTCGGGGGCTTCTGTCTCGCCGGCGGCTGCAGCCAGTCGATGGCTGGTCGCGCAGTTCCCCGCGCCCCTAAGAGGTGCGTCCACTGCACGCGCCTTCAGGGGCGCGGGGAACTGCGCGAGCAACCACGAACTACCCGCAGCCGCCGACGAAACCGCAGCCGCCCCCTACATCCGGCTCAAGCTCGCCGCAGCGAACAGCACATCCCTGATCGCCTCCCGGTCACCGACCTGCCCAGCCGCCGCTTCCGCCGGAGGCACGTGCCCCGCCGCCAGCCGGCAGAACTCCGCCCCGTCCAGAGCGACGTGGGCCACCTCGTGCTCGGCGGAGCCCACCGCCGCCGGGGAGTCCAGAGGAATCAGCCACTCGCCACCGCCGGAGCCCTCGATCTCCAGGCGCAGGCTACGGCCAGGCTCTCCCGCTGGGACGAGATGGCGCTGCCGGTCGGCAGGCGGCGCCGCGAACCCCGCCCGCCGCCGCGCGGCCAGCACCGTCGGCAGCATGCGGGCCGCCAGATCGACCATGTGGTGCAGATCGCGGCCGACCGGCGCCTCGTACGGATAGTCCACCGCGTCGGCGATGTCCTCCGCGTGCACCCAGCACTCGAAGGCGCGGTCCAGCATCGCGTCGCGCAGCGGCAGCTCGAAGTCGCCGTAGGCCACGGACAGTTTGCCGGTGCCGCCGCCCGCGAAGGACACCGTGCGGACCAGGGCGTGGGTCTGTTCGCGCCAGGGTGCGCGCACGGCGCGGGTGGGCGGGAAGTGCGAGGCCCGCCAGTACGCCTCCGTGCGCCCGGACGGGGTCGGCCGGTCCGCGGCGACGTCGCCCATCGGGTCCTGCAGACCCAGCGCGAGCGCCACCAGCCCGTCGACCGTCAGCAGATGGGCGATGACGCCGGCAACGGTGGTACGGCGGCTCGTCGGCTCGTCCTTCTCGAACCACCGCAGCCGCACGGGCGCGTGCCACTCGGCGTCCCCGAAGTCCTGCAGCAGGGCGTCGAGGCGGGCCGTCTCGGCGTCGTACGGCGACGCCCACTCGGGCACCGGGATGCGCGGCGGCCGGCGATCCAGGCAGCCCTGCAGGACGCGGGTGCGCAGGGCCGGGTCCAGGTCGAGGCTCTCGGCGGGGTGCAGCAGGCCCACGGCCTCGCGCAGCCGCCGTGCCTCGTCCGCGCAGGAACCGCAGTCGCCGAGGTGCTCCTCCACGGCCGCCGTCTCCTCCGGCGAGCAGGCGGCCAGCGCCCACGCGCCGAGGAGTGCCTTCAGGACGCGGTGCTCGAGGACGAGCGGGGCCGGGCGCGTGGGAGCGCCGAGGTCCTCCAGGGCGGGCAGAGGGCGTCCGGTGTCCTCGACGGAGGCGCGGGGGAGCGGTATGCGGGGCGGCTGGTCAGGGGTCGGCTGCGGGGTGGGGTGCCGGTCGTCGCCGTTGCCGCTGCTCATGCCGGCGGCTCCGCGGGTGACCTCTCCGAAGCCGTTCTCCTCCTGGTGCTTTTCATGATCCTTGTCCGGGGTGGGGTCATGGGAGGAGTTGTCGTGCGCCTCGTTCACACCGCGCCCCCGTATCCCGGTGGCGCCCCGGGGGCGGCTCCCGCGTCGTGGGCGGTGGACAGCAGTTGCAGGCCCAGGCGCAGGCGGCGGCGGGCCTCGTCCTCGGTGACGCCGAGGTCGGTGGCGGTCTGGCGGTAGTCGCGGCGCTGGAAGTAGGCCAGCTCCAGGGCGGCGCGCAGCGGGACGGGCATGGACTGGACGATGTAGTCGGCGCGGGCGGCGACCGAGGCGTGCCGTACCTTGCGCTCCAACTCCTCGGTGGAGCCCCGGCCGGCCTGGACGAGGGCGGCGGTCTCGGTGGCGCGCAGCCGCTGCACGGCCAGGCGGTGGGTCAGCGTGGCGACCCAGGAGCGCAGCGGGCCCTGCCTTGGGTCGTAGCTGTCCGGGTGCTCCCAGACGTGGGCGAAGACATCACGGGTGATGTGGTCGGCGGCATGCTCGTCGCCCAGCACGGTGTGGGCGAGGCCGTGCACGAGCGAGGCGAACCGGTCGTAGAGCTCGCCGAGGGCCGCCGCCTCGCCGCGCGCCAGACGCTGCTGCATCTTGCGGTCCCAGCGGGGCAGTGCGTCCTTCTTCGCCATCAGGCCCCCCTCACCGGTCCGCCCCGTCCAGCGTGCGTCCTTCGTCCCCCCGAATGTAGTCGGCACGTCTGACAGCGCACGCCCCTTTGTCGCAATGTGCGCCCCTTGAACGGTCATGGCTGGTGACGTACCTCGCACTCGTGATAGAGGAGCTCGCGCCCGGCCTTCGCACTCGTCGGCTACCCGACCATCGTGCGATCAGACTCGATCGAACAGGATCGAATGCGATTGAAACAAGCCTTTTCTGATCGGTGACCGTTTTCCGGACGGTGTTTCAGGGAACAGCCGCTGGGCAGCCGGGCTGCAAGGAAGCGTAGGTATCGCTTCCGGTTCGGCGAGCGAGGGGCGTGGTGGTGACGTTGAAAGTGACCGGCGGCGAGCGAGGCGACTGGGCTGTGCTCCAGGTGTCGGGCGAGCTGGATCTGGTGACCTCGCCGGTGATGCGTCAGCACATCCATGACGTGGTGGCCGAGGGGCGCCACAGCCTCGTCCTGGACCTCTCCGAGGTCCTGTTCTGCGACTCCAGCGGTGTCGGCGTCCTCATCGCCGCCCGTCGGCTGATCCGCTCGTGCCAGGGCAGCCTGCGGCTGATACTCCCGGCGCAGGGCGCGGTGGACGGCTCGCACGTGAACCGCGTGCTGGGGGCGCTGGGTGTACGCCGGCTCTTCGAGGTGTACCCGGACGTGGCGGCGGCGGTCGCGGACGACGCTCGGCCGCTGTCGGCCTGAGCAGCCCCCGGTTCCCTGAGGTCGGCCTGCCGAAAGCCCTCGGAAGTGCCACACCGTTGTCCCAAAATTCCCCCGGTCTTGGCACAACCGCCGCTTTCCGGCGCCCGGGCGGCCCCCGGCGTCGTACGCTCCGTGGCAGATGCACCCCACATGACGTAAGGCGGCCTGATAAGACATGGTCAGCAGCGAGTACGAGCGCAGGATCGCGGCCCGGTTCGCCGGCTTCGACCAGGACGGCAACGGCTACATCGACCGCGAGGACTTCAACGCGGCGGCCAAGGCCGTGCTCGCCGAGTTCGACACCGCCGCCCGTTCCGACAAGGGCCAGGCGCTCTACATCGGCGCCGAGGCGTTCTGGCAGGGCATGGCCGGGATCGCGGACCGGGACGGTGACCAGCGCATCACCCGCGAGGAGTTCGTGAACGGCGCGGTCAAGCGGCTGCGCGACAACCCGGACCGGTTCGCCGAGATCGCCCGCCCCTTCCTGCACGCCGCCCTCGCCGTGGCCGACCCCGACGGCGACGGATCCGCCACCGTCACCGACACCGCGCGCGTGCTCGGCTGCCTCGGTGTGGCGCAGGACGTCGCCCAGGCGGCGGCCGCCACGCTCGACACGGACGGCGACGGCAAGGTGACCGAGGACGAGACCGTCACCGCGTTCGCCCGCTACTTCACCGTTCCCGAGTGACATCTAGACGGACTTCGAGAAGCGCTCCCTGAGCTTGTACTTGAGCACCTTGCGCAGGGTCTCGTTGCGTGGAAGGGCGTCCACCACCTCCAGCTGCTCCGGCAGCTTGTGCGTCGACAGCCCTTCCCCGCGCAGATACGACGTCAGCGCCTCCAGGGTCAGCTCGTCGGCGCCGGGCGGCTGTTCCACGACCGCGCACACCCGTTCCCCGCGCGCCGCGTCCGGCAGGCCGATGACCGCCACGTCCCCGACCGCCGGATGCCGGTGCAGCAGGTCCTCGATCTCCTTCGCCGAGATGTTCTCGCCCTTGCGGATGATCACGTCCTTGAGGCGGCCGGTGAGCACCAGATGCCCGCTGTCCGTCAGCCGCCCGAGGTCGCCGGTCCGCAGGAACCCCTCCTCGTCGAAGGCCGCGGCGGTCTGCGCCGGGTCCAGATAGCCCCGGCACACCGCCTCCCCGCGCAGCCGCACCTCCCCGTCCACGATCCGTATCTCCATCTCCCGCGGCGGCCGCCCCTCGGTCGCCGCGAGGTTCTGCGCCGTGTCGTCCGGCGCCCCCATCGTGATCATCGGTACCTCGGTCATGCCGTAACCGTGGGTGAGCTGCACCCCCATCTCACGCACCACGGCGTGATACAGCTCCGGCGGCTTCGGCGCCCCGCCCCCCGCCAGCAGCCGCAGCGAGGGGACGGCCTTCTCGCCGGCCGGGAGCTTGCGCTGCTCCGTCAGGAACATCGAGTAGAACGCCGTGGACCCGCCCGCCATCGTCACCCCGTGCCGGCGATACGCCTCCAGCGCGTCCGGCAGCGCGAACTGCTCGAACATCACCGCGGGGAAGCCGTACAGCAGCAGCATCACCATGTAGTCCGGGCCGCCGATATGGGCGTACGGGAAGGCGATCGAGCCCACGTCGGCGGACGTGGGGCGCAGGGCGTGCGCCAGGCAGGAGCCGCCCGCGATCAGTGAGCGGTCGGTGTGCAGGACGCCCTTCGGGTCGGACGTCGTCCCCGAGGTCCAGTAGATCCAGCGCACCGAGGTGCCCTCGGCGGGTGGCGGGGGCAGTACCGCGGGATCGCCGTCGGGCAGGGTGTCGTACGCCTCGAAGACGCCCTTCGCGCCCAGTCGCCGTGCCATCTCCGTGTGGTCGAAGCCGCGCCACTCGCCCGGCACGGCGAAGAACTCCGCCTTCGACTCCCGCAGCGCGAAGCCCACTTCGCGGTCCCGGTAGAACGGGATGACCGGCGACTGCACGGCACCGAGGCGCGCCAGGGCGAAGGACAGCAGGGCCGTCTCGATACGGGTGGGCAGCTGCCAGGCGACGACCGTGCCGGGGCGTACGCCCATGTCGTAGAGGCCGGCCGCCACGCGCTCGGCACGCGCGCGCAGGGCGCCGAAGGACAGCTCGCGGTCCTCCTGGAGGAGGGCGGGGCGGTCGGGGGTGCGGTCGGCGCGGCCCGTGACCAGGTCCCAGAGGGTGTGAGAGGAACTCAGGGCGTGAGCGGTGTCGTTCATGACAGCCCCCTGCATCAGCTGACGGTCAGTCAGATCGTGGGCAGAGCGTAGGGCTCACCGCCTTGTCGGTCCAGGGGTGCGGGTCTAGCCTTCCTGTGGTGATGGAATCTGACGGAACGTCAGATACGTGCTCTTCCGGCGGAGGGGGACCGGTCCGTGGACCTGGCGTACACACCCGAGGAAGAGGAGTTCCGCGCCCGGTTGCGGGAGTGGCTGCGCCAGGCGCTGCCCAAGCTGCCGCCGAAGCCGTCCCCCGACGACTGGCCGGGGCGCCGCGCCTACGACCTCGGCTGGCAGCGCATGCTCCACGACGCCGGGTACGGCGACGTCCACTGGGGCGCCTCCCCGACCGTACGGCTGATCTTCCTGGAGGAGACCGAGAAGGCGGGCGCGCCCTATGTGGGCGCCGGGTTCGTCGGGCTGCTGCACGCGGGGCCGACCATCGCCGCCGAGGGAACCGCCGAGCAGCGGGCCCGCTGGCTGCCGCCGATCCTGCGCGGTGACGAGGTCTGGTGCCAGGGCTTCAGCGAACCGGACGCCGGAAGCGACCTCGCGGCACTGCGCACGCGCGCGCGTAGGGCCGGCGACGACTATGTGGTGAGCGGGTCCAAGATCTGGACCTCCCATGCCGAAGTGGCCGACTGGTGCGAGCTGTTGGTGCGCACCGACCCCGAGGCGCCCAAGCACCGCGGCATCAGCTGGCTGGCCATGCCCATGGACGCGCCGGGCATCACCGTGCGGCCGCTGAAGACCCTCGCCGGGTCGGCCGAGTTCGCCGAGGTGTTCCTCGACGAGGTGCGGGTGCCGGTCGCCAACCGGGTCGGGGCCGAGAACGACGGCTGGCGCGTGACGATGGTGACCCTCTCCTTCGAGCGCGGTACGGCCTTCGTCGGCGAGGTCGTCGCGTGCCGGCGGGTACTGCGCGAACTCGCCGTCGAGGCACGCAAGAACGGGCGCTGGGACGATCCGGCGCTCCGGCGGCGGCTGGGGCGGCTGAACGCCGAGTTCCGGGCGCTGTGGCGGCTGACGCAGTGGAACGTGAGCGAGGCGGAGCGGACCGGTGGGGTGCCCGGCGTTGGGGGTTCGGTTTTCAAACTGAGGTATTCGCACGCCCGTCAGGAGCTCTACGACACCGCGGCCGAGGTACTGGGCCCGGACTCGCTGGACCTGGACCGGTCATGGGTGCTCGACCGGCTGTCCTCGCTGTCGTACACGATCGCCGCCGGCACCTCGCAGATCCAGCGCAACATCGTGGCCGAGCGGATCCTCGGACTGCCGAAGGGGCGGTGACGGATGCGTTTCCAACTGACCGAGGACCAGCTCGCGTTGCGGGGCGGCGTGCGCGAGCTGCTGGCGCGGCGCTTCGGCCCGCAGGAGCTCAGGTCCGGCGTCGAGGAGCCCGGCCGTCTGGACCGTGCCCTGTGGCGGGAGCTGGGCGCGGCCGGGTTCTTCGCACTGCGGCTGCCGCAGGCGCAAGGCGGCGTCGGACTCGGGCTGCCCGAGGCGGTGTTGGCCTTCGAGGAGGCAGGGCGGACGCTGCTGCCGGGGCCCCTCGTGGCGACGCACCTCGCGGCCGGGACGGTGCCTGGAGCGGCCACCGGGAAGGCGGTCGTGGCGGCCGTCGGCAACGGGCTGGTGGAGTGGCTGGAGCAGGCGGACGTCGTACGGGGGGACGCGGCGGGGGCCGCACCCCTGCGGTCGGTGGACCCGCTGACGCCCCTGCACCGGGTCCCCGGGGTCGTCGCCGTGGACCCCGTCGCCGTCCTCCTTACCGCGGCCGAGCAACTGGGCGGCGCCACACGCGCGTGCGAGCTGGCCGTGCAACACGCCCGGACGCGTGAGCAGTTCGGGCAGCCGATCGGAGCCTTCCAGGCGATCAAGCACCTGTGTGCGGAGATGCTCGTGCGCGCCGAGACGGCCCGTGCCGCCGTCTACGCGGCGGCCGTCACGGCCGACCCGGCCGACATCCACACCGCCCGGCTGCTCGCCGACGAGGCCGCCGTGCGCGGCGCCCGCGACTGCCTCCAGGTGCACGGCGGCATGGGGTTCACCTGGGAGTTCGAGCTCCACCTGCATCTCAAGCGTGCGTGGGTCCGGACTCACCGTGCGGGCGACACTACGGTGAGTGAGGAGAGTCTGGCCGCCGAACTCCTCGCACAGCCGATCTAAGCGCTCCTGGTCTGCGACATCGCCGAAGGCGCCTGCGCGAGTGTCGCGGATTGTGGCATACCGGAATTACGGAGCGTTGATATCGGGTTGTGTCCTACGTGTGACTCGTCACGGCCTGGAGTCGGCCGTCCGCTCCGGTACCTTGTGTGAGATGCGAGTGGTTCCGAGCACGAGCCATCCCGGAGTTGCCCTTGAGGCGGCCCCGGATCCGGCGGTGCTCGCCGCTGCTTGCGGGGCGGGAGGGCGCTCTGTCCCCGCCTGTTCGACTCCCCACGACAAGCGTCGCACAGTATGCCGCAGGGGTACTCCTTCGCGCTGGAATATGCCCGAAGCGCTTGTTGGGGTGACTGTACGTCAACCATGCTGTCAGCTAAGGGATTCACGTTCCGTGACCCTGGCTTTGGCCATTGTTCTGGCCATGAAAAGAATGGCTAGGATCGTGGCCCTCGTGAGGCGCGGGGCTATGTGTCCGCCGGTTCGGATGGTGTGAGCGGTGCAGGTGCTTCAAGTGCAGCTGGAGATCCGGCCCGATCCCGCTGAGGTGGGACGAGCCCGGCGGTGGGCCCGCTCGCGGCTCGCGGGTTCCGGGATAGAGGCTGACGAGCCGCTCGCCGAGACGCTGATCCTGCTCGTCTCCGAACTGGTCACCAACGCCGTGGTGCACACCGGTTGTCCGGCCGTGCTCCGGCTGTCGCTGCAGGGAGCGGCGCAGGGCTGCGCCACCGTGCGGCTCGAGGTGGCCGACCGCAGTGACCGTGCGCCCGTGCCCCGATGTGTCGACGGCGACGCGACGGGCGGCCGTGGACTCGCCCTCGTCGACGGCCTCGCCGACCGGTGGGGCTGGAGCTCCGAGGGTGCCGGCAAGCGGATCTGGTGCGAACTGGACCGTGGCGCGAAGGCGCAGGGGGCGACGTCCGCCTACGGGAGCGGGGCCTCGGCCTACGAAGGGCTCGCGTACGAAGCGGTGTGACGGCGCACATGGCTGCAATTCCGCCGGATCCGGTGCACGGTTGCAGAACGCGCTGTGCCTCCTGCTCGGGGGGAGCATCGGTGCGCCTGGACATGCTTCCATGCGCGTCTCCTGCAAATAGGGCGTAAGTAACAAATCGCCGACTGGGTGTTGACGCCGCGTATTGGGTTGATCACGCTGGTGGTCAGCGATTCGCCGCGAGGGGACGACGAGGGCTTCGGTGACGGAGGTCCTTGCCGAGTGTGGGTCGTGATTCGGCGTCGGTTCTCCCGGGGGTCAGGAGGGCAGGGGCGGGTACGCCGGAGTCGGATGGCGGCGCGCGGTGCCGTGCTCGGGGCGGATGGGGGCACCTCCCGCTCGGGTGGAGCCGATTGGGGAAGCCGCGCCGCCAGCCGACCTCGTCAGAGCACGGCCACGGGTGCGACCGGAGTCCCCGTGGCGCCGACGAAGGGTTCGGGCATCGCCGACAGCAGGAACGCATAGCGGGCCTCTTGTCCACAGGCTGTGGACAACTCTTCGAGATTCCAGTTCTGACCCTGGATCATCCCCATTTCCACCAGGTCCAGCGCATGCACGGGCAGCCACAAATCATCTTTCTCGGGCGGAAATATCTCAAACGTGAGGGTGTCGTTCGCGACGGCCGCCACATCGCGCGCGTGGAACCACTCCGGCGTACGGATCGACAGGCCCGGCGACGGATAGCCGTACGCGTGCTTGTCGCCGGCGAGATAGACCTGGACCTGCCCCGTCCTCACCAGCACGATGTCGCCGCGGCGCACGCGCGTGCCCGCAAGTTCCTCGGCCGCCTCCAGGTCCTCCGGCGTGACCGCGTGCTCCCCGTCCAGTCGCGTGACGCCACGCGCGCGCGCCACGTCCAGCAGTACCCCGCGCGAGACGATGTGCCGCGCCTTGTCGATGCCGCTGAACTCGGCGCCGCCGTGCGGGGTGATGGTGTCGGCGGGACGGCCGTTGTACAGCCGGCCCGAGTGCGAGACATGGGTGAGCGCGTCCCAGTGGGTAGCGGTCTGCAGGCCCATGGTCACGGCGTCGTCGCTGCAGGCGACGGTTCCCGGGCCGAAGATCTCCTGGTTGATCTGCACCATGGCGTGCAGCGGGTTGATGCGTCCGGGGATCATCCCGGTCTGCACGCCGTCCTGCTGGAGGGGCAGTGCGAGGGGGATCCGACGGCCCGTGCGGACGCAGGCAGCGGCCTCGCGGACCACCTCGTCGGTGATCAGGTTCAAGGTGCCGATCTCGTCGTCGGCTCCCCAACGGCCCCAGTTGTTCACGCGTTTGGCGATGTCGTGGAACGCGTCCGGTAGTGACATGAGTCCTCCCCGGGGGCTTGTCTCCGCGTATCTGACGGGTCGTAGAATCAAGTCGAATCTAACGGACCGTCAGAAACTGCGGGAAGGGGCCGGGGCATGGGGAACTTCTTGGCAGGCAAGGTCGTCGCCGTCACGGGCGCCGGGCGGGGCATCGGCCGGGCGGTCGCGGTCGCGGCCGCCGCCGAGGGTGCGCGGGTCGTCGTCAACGACTACGGGGTGTCGGTGGAGGGCGGCTCGCCCACGAGCACGGTCGCCGAGGCCGTGGTCAAGGAGATCGAGTCGGCGGGCGGGGAAGCGGTCGCCGTCGCCGACGACATCTCCACGATGGCGGGCGGGCAGCGGCTGGTCGACGTCGCGCTGTCGTCGTACGGACGCCTCGACGGGGTCGTCTGTGTCGCCGGGATCCTGCGTGAACGGATGCTGTTCAACATGACCGAGGAGGAGTGGGATCCGGTGATCGCCACTCATCTGAAGGGCACGTTCACCGTGTTCCGGGCCGCTTCGGCGGTCATGCGCGAGCAGCGGTCCGGGACCCTGATCGGGTTCACCAGCGGGAACCATCAGGGGTCGGTGTCGCAGGCCAACTACAGCGCCGCGAAGGGCGGGATCATCTCGCTCGTGCGGAGCGCCGCGCTGGGCCTGCACCGGTACGGGGTGACCGCCAATGCGGTGGCGCCGGTGGCTCGTACGCGGATGTCGGCCGGGGTTCCCATGGAACTGGCGGAGATCGGGGAGCCGGAGGACGTCGCGGCGCTGGTCGTCTACCTGCTCTCGGACGGGGCTCGGGAGCAGGGGGTGACCGGGCAGGTCTACACGGTCGCCGGGCCGAAGATCGCGGTATGGGCACAGCCGCGGGAGCTGCGTGCCGCGTATGCCGAGGGGGGCTGGACGCCGGAGCGGATTGCCGAGTGCCTGCCGGGGTCGGTCGGGGTGGACCCGATGCCGATGCTGGAGCGGGTGGAGGCGATGGCTCGGGCTGCGGCGGAGGGGGCGCGGCCCAACGCCTGAGAGCTCCCCTGAACAAGGGGCGTTGTTCCTGGCCGGAGATGCCGGAGATGCCGGAGATGCCGGAGATGACGAGGAGACCCCAATGGACTTCGGGTTCACGGCGGAGGACGAAGCGTTTCGTGCGGAAGCGCGGGCGTGGCTCGATGAGTACGCCAAGGACGCTCGGGATCGTCGCAGCTGGGAAAGGACGCTCGGCAAAGCCGGGTGGATAGGGCTCGGTTGGACCGAGCGCGGATACGGCAACCGGAGCGCCACCCTCACCCAGCAGGTCGTCTGGGCCGAGGAGTACGCGCGGTCGGGGGCGCCGCCGAGGACCGGGCACATCGGGGAGAAGCTTCTGGCGCCGACGCTTGTCGCGCACGGGACCGAGGAGCAGAAGGCGCGGTTTCTGCCGGCGGTCGCGGCGGGGGACGAGTTGTGGTGCCAGGGGTACAGCGAACCCGGCGCCGGGTCGGATCTGGCGGGGGTTCGGACCAAGGCCGAGCTCGGGCCGGACGGGGTGTACCGGGTCACCGGGCAGAAGATCTGGACGTCTCTGGCCCATGAGGCCGACTGGTGTTTTGTGCTGGCCCGTACGGATCCCGAATCGAGTCGGCATCACGGGCTGACGTTTCTTCTTGTGCCGATGGACCAGCCGGGGCGGATCGAGGTGCGGCCCATTCGGCAGATGACGGGGACCAGCGACTTCAATGAGGTGTTCTTCGACGGGGCGCACGCCCGCGTGGAGCACGTCGTGGGGGGCGAGGGCGGTGGCTGGCGGGTCGCGATGAGTCTGCTCGGGTTCGAGCGGGGGGTGTCGACACTGGCCCAGCAGGTCGGATTCGCCGCCGAGTTGGGGCAGGTGGTGCGGACGGCCGTGGAGTCGGGGGCGGTCGAGGATCCCGTGGTGCGTGAGCGGCTTGTGCGGCAGTGGGCCGAGCTGCGGGTGATGCGGTGGAACGCCTTGCGCACCCTGGGGCGGTCCGGGGACGCGGGCGCGCCCAGCGTGGCCAAGCTGCTGTGGGGTGGCTGGCATCAGCGGCTCGGGGAACTGGCGGTGCTGGTGCGGGGCGCGGCTGCCGGGGTCGGGCCCGGGGAGTGGTCGCCCTCGGCGCCGTACGAACTCGACGAGGCGCAGCAGCTGTTCCTCTTCTCCCGGGCCGACACCATCTACGGCGGGTCCGATCAGGTTCAGCGCACGATCATCGCCGAGCGCGTGCTCGGTCTGCCCAGGGAGCCCAAGGGGGTCGTTTGATGCGCGGGGTGCTGTTCGACGGCAAGCAGGTGCAGGTCGTGGACGATCTGGAGGTGCGGGAACCGGGGCCCGGCGAGGTCCTGGTCGCGATCTCGGCGGCCGGGCTGTGCCACAGCGATCTGTCCGTGGTGGACGGGACCATACCCTTCCCGGTTCCTGTGGTGCTGGGCCATGAGGGCGCGGGAGTCGTGGAAGCGGTGGGTGTGGGAGTCACCCATGTCGAGCCCGGGGATCATGTGGCTCTGTCCACGCTCGCCAACTGCGGTACGTGCGCGGAGTGCGACCGGGGGCGGCCGACGATGTGCCGGCATGCGATCGGGCGGCCGGGGCGGCCGTTCCGGCGGGGTGAGCAGGCGGTGTTCCAGTTCGCGTCCAACTCCGCCTTCGCGGAACGAACCGTGGTGAAGGCCGTCCAGGCGGTCCGTATCCCGAAGGACATTCCCATGCCCTCGGCCGCGCTCATCGGGTGCGGGGTGCTGACGGGCGTGGGCGCCGTGCTCAACCGGGCGAAGGTGGACCGCGGGGACAGCGTGCTCGTGATCGGTACCGGCGGTATCGGCCTCAACGTCCTTCAGGGCGCGCGGCTCGCGGGTGCGCTGCGGATCGTCGCCGTGGACGCGAATCCGGCGAAGGAGGCGGTGGCGCGGCAGTTCGGGGCGACGGACTTCCTGACCTCGACGGAGGGCGTGCGGGAACTGCTGCCCACGGGCGCGGACCATGCCTTCGAGTGCGTGGGGCGGGTGGAGCTCATACGGCAGGCCGTCGACCTGCTCGACCGGCACGGGCAGGCAATCCTGCTGGGCGTTCCGCCGGCCGGCGCCGAGGCCTCCTTCGTCGTGTCCTCCATGTACCTCGACAAGTCCATCCTGGGCTGCCGGTACGGGTCGTCCAGGCCACAGCGGGACATCGCGCTGTACTCGGAGCTGTACCGGGACGGGCGGCTGCTGCTGGACGAGCTGGTGACGCAGACGTATCCGGTCGAGGAGTTCGAGAGGGCGGCGGCGGATGCGGAGGCGGGGAAGGTGGCGCGGGGGGTGCTCACCTTCTGAGCTCCGGTCTGTGCGGGGCGGTTCGCTTGCGGGGGCCGGCTGAACGACGTTTTCCACAGGCCCGGAAATCGGCTGCCGCGTTGTCAGCGGCGGCACCTACCGTCATCTCATGACCTACCGAGACGTCGCCTCCAAGCAGGTCCTGATCTGGGCCTGCACCGCGGTCGCCTCCCGTATGCCGGTCGCTCTGGCCGCGGGCTACTCCGTGATGTACGCGGCCGCCGGTGCGGGTTACGCGGCGACGGGTTCCCTCGCGGGCGGCCTGCTCCAGGTGGTGACGCCGTCCACGGCGATCGTGGCCGGCGTGGCGCTCACCCTGCTCCTGACGGCGCTCGGCTGGTGGGGCGAGGCGCGGCGGGACGGCTCAAGTGCGGCCGGCGACCTGGACGTCGGTCTGGCTTCCGGTGCGGAAGGTGCGGCGATAGTTGGTGGGCGTGACGCCGAGCGCCGTCTGTAGGTGCTGGCGCATCGACTGGGCCGTGCCGAAGCCGGCGTCGGCGGCCACCTGGTCGACCGAGAGGTCGGTGGACTCCAGGAGGTGCCGGGCGCGTTCGACGCGTTGCTGGGTGAGCCACTGGCCGGGGCTGACGCCGACCTCCTCGCGGAAGCGGCGCGTGAAGGTCCGCACGGACATGGACTCCTGCTCGGCCATGTCGCGCAGCTGGATCGGCTCGTGGAGGCGGCCCAGCGCCCAGGCGCGGGCGTTGGTCGTGGACGCCTGCTGCGGGTCGGGGACCGGGCGGTGGATGTACTGGGCCTGGCCGCCGTCCCGATGGGGCGGTACGACCGTGCGGCGGGCCACCTCGTTGGCGATCGCCGTGCCGTGGTCGCGGCGGACCATGTGCAGGCACAGGTCGATCCCGGCCGCGACGCCGGCCGAGGTCAGCACGTCGCCCTCGTCGATGAACAGGACGTCCGCGTCGACCTTGATCTTCGGGAACAGTCGCTGGAAGCGCTCTGCGTCGGCCCAGTGCGTGGTGGCCGGGCGGCCGTCGAGCAGGCCGGCGGCGGCGAGGACGTAGACGCCGGTGCAGATGGAGGCGAGCCGGGTGCCGGGGCGGATGTGGGCGAGCGCGGCGGCCAGTTCGTCGGTGAGGACGCCCTCCTCGAAGACCGGGCCGAGCTCGTACGACGCCGGGATGATCACGGTGTCGGCGGTGGCCAGCGCCTCCGGGCCGCTGCCCACCTGGATGTCGAAGTCGGCGTCCGTCCTGACGGGGCCGGGTGGCCGGATCGAGCAGGTGACGACCTCGTACAGATGCCGTCCCTCGGCGTCCTTGGGGCGGCCGAAGATGCGGTGCGGGATGCCCAGCTCGAACGGGAGCAGCCCGTCCAGGGCGAGGACGGCCACGCGATGCGGTCGGAACTCCGGCTCTCGGCTCATGGCCCGATCCTAACGAATGCTGTCCTTCGGGCCAATGGATCCGCGGCGGCGCAGGCCCGAAGCTCGTTGTCGTGACGCAGACAACCGAAGCCGCCGCCGTCGACCGGACCCCGCCGAAGCCCCGTCGTAACCGTATCCACCGTGCCTGGTTCGTCGCCGCCGTCGCCTTCGTGACGATCATCGGGGCCGCCGCATTCCGCTCCGTGCCGGGGCTGCTCATCGACCCGCTGCACGAGGAGTTCGGCTGGTCGCGCGGCACGATCGGGGCCGCCGTCTCCATCAACCTCGCCCTGTACGGCCTGACCGCCCCCTTCGCCGCCGCCCTGATGGACCGCTTCGGCATGCGGCGCGTGGTCGCGGTCGCGCTCACGATGATCGCGATCGGCTCGGGCCTGACGGTGTGGATGACGGCCGCCTGGCAACTGCTGCTGTGCTGGGGCCTGCTGGTGGGCCTCGGTACCGGTTCGATGGCGCTGGCCTTCGCCGCGACGGTCACCAACCGCTGGTTCGCCGAGCGGCGCGGTCTGGTCACCGGCATCCTCACCGCCGCCTCGGCCTCCGGCCAGCTGATCTTCCTGCCCGTGCTGGCCCTGATGGTCGAGGCGGGCAACTGGCGCCCGGCCGCCGTCACGGTCGCCCTCGCGGCCCTCGCGGTGGTCCCGTTCGTCTGGCTGCTGCTGCGCGACCACCCGGCCGACGTGGGCGTGGAGCCGTACGGCGCGAAGGAGTTCGTGCCCAAGCCGCCCCCCGCACGAGGCGCCGCGCGCCGGGCGGTGACGGTGCTCTTCTCGGCGGCCCGCACCGGCCCCTTCTGGCTGCTCGCCGGCACCTTCGCGATCTGCGGTGCCTCCACCAACGGTCTCATCCAGACCCACTTCGTGCCCGCCGCCCACGACCACGGCATGCCCGTCCCGGCCGCCGCCTCGCTGCTCGCGGTCATCGGCGTGTTCGACGTGGTCGGCACGATCGCCTCCGGCTGGCTCACCGACCGCTTCGAGTCCCGCCGACTGCTCGCCGTCTACTACGCCCTGCGCGGCATCTCCCTGCTGTTCCTGCCGATGCTGCTTTCCTCCACGGTCCACCCGTCGATGCTCTTCTTCATCGTCTTCTACGGCCTCGACTGGGTCGCCACCGTCCCGCCCACCGTCGCCCTGTGCCGGGAGCACTACGGCGAGGACAGCGCCATCGTCTTCGGCTGGGTCCTCGCCTCCCACCAGGTCGGCGCCGCGCTGGTGGCCTTCCTCGGCGGGGTCGCGCGGGACGTCTTCGGGACGTACGACATGGTCTGGTACGCCTCGGGCGCGCTGTGCGCTGCGGCGGCGCTGATGGCGCTGGTGATCCGGCGACCGGCTTCGCCGGTGGTGGCGGTGGCGTGACGGCCTTGCCAGGGGCGGCCGTGGCGTGCCGGATGGGTCGACCGGCGGTGCGTCGGTGCGGCGGCCGGTCTAGAGGAACCGCCCCTTGTGGAAGAGCAGCGGCGCCTCGTCGCCGTCGCTCGCCCCCAGGGCGTCCACCCGTCCCACGACGATGAGGTGGTCGCCGCCCGTGTGCACCGCGTGGATCGTGCAGTCGATCCACGCGAGCGTGCCCGCCAGGCGGGGCGAGCCGGACACGGGGGCCGCGTCGTACGTGACCCCGGCGAACTTGTCCGTGCCGCTCATCGCGAAGGCACGGCACAACTCGCCCTGGCCGGCGCTCAGGACGTTGACGCAGAAGACGCCCGCGCGGGCGATGCGCGGCCACGTCGTCGACGTACGGCCGACCATGAAGGCGACCAGGGGCGGGTCGAGGGAGAGGGAGGAGAAGGACTGACAGGCGAAACCGGCGGGGGCGGCGCCCTGGGGGGCGTCGGCGGTGACTTGTGGGTCGGTGGCAGGTGCCGTGACAACGGCCACCCCAGACGCGAAGTTCCCGAGCACCCGCCGGAACTCGGCCTGCGGGACCGGTGCCCGCTCGTCCTCACCGACACAGCGCAGCGCCGGGCGCGGCAGCGCCTCCACGGGCGGTGCGTCGGCCGACCTGAGGTAGCGGACGGCGGCGGCGGCCATTCCTGCGTGTCCCATCACGCCATCCATTGAAGCTGACGGTATGTCAGATTGGAAGGGGTGTGCGAAGCCGCAGGCGTACCGTGCGTACGCTGCGCGTATGGGGTGGGGAAACGGAGCTGATGATGACCCGGAGGGTGACAGACCCGACGGTGCGATCCGGTCGCTTGCCGAACTGAACGCGGCCGGCGCGGTGTGCGCTAGTTTCCGGCGATCGGCCTCATCTGGTGGTTCGGGACACAGCAGGGCGGCGACCACGGCGGCTCGTACGGCCTCATCTATCTTCTCGCCTTGGGCTTCGTGCTCTTCGTGGCGCCGCTGGTGATGCCGTTCGTCGGCCTCGTGCACGCCGTCGCGCACATCGTGCCTGCGGACCATCTCGCGCGTCTCACCGCTCGTCACGTACGCGGACCTGTATGGGCCTGGCACCTGGTGTGCACCGTGGCGCTCGCGTTGGTCTGGGCGGTACTTGCCGGCCTGCTGTGGGGCTGGCCGTTCACCACCACGGCGGCTCTCCTCGCTGCCCTCGGCGTGATGCCGGTGCTCGGCCTCGGGTACCTCCGCAGACGCGCGCGGGTCAAGGGCCGCCCACAGGGGTTCTGGGCCGTGTGGCTCCCCTCGCTGTTCGCCTCCGTCACCCTCTTCCTGGTGGTGTTCGTCGGCGGTGTGCTGGGCACCCTCACGGGGCTCGTCGGGTACCAGCCCCCCGTGCTGTCCGCCGGGCAGCTCACCGGGGTCTGGCGTGGCGCAGACGGAACCGCGCTGCGGCTGGAACCCGGCGGAAAGGCCGAGCTCACCAAGCTGCCCACCGAGTCCGAGTCCGAGTCCGAGTCCGGCGACCGGCTCGCCGACCCGCCCTACACCGTGTGCGACGGCACCGGTAACTGGTCGACAGGCAAATTCGGTGACCGTGAGGCCGTGGTGGTCCGACTCGAGAGCGGATGCGGGCGGCAGACGTACTGGAAGATCGGTGGCACGGAGGGGGCCCCCGAGCTCTTCGCCCAGTTCGGTGACCCGGACGCCGGTGAGGTGTGGATCCTGGTGCGGGACTGAGTCCCGCACTCACCGCCCTCTGAACTCGGCGCTCCTGCGCGCCACGAAACTCGCCACCCCCTCCCGGGCATCCTCCGTCGCCATGTTGATCTCCTGCGCGGCCGCCTCCGCCGCGAAGGCGGTGGTGCGGTCGGAGTCGAGGGAGGTGTTGACGAGCTGTTTCGTGAGGGCGAGGGCGCGGGTCGGGCCGGTGGCGAGGCGGGCCGCCCAGTCTCTGGCCGTCTTGTCCAACTCCGCGTCGGGTACCACCCGGTTGACGAGGCCGAGCCGCTCCGCTTCGCCGGCGGTGAGCGCGTCGCCGAAGAACATCAGTTCCTTCGCCCGCTGGGGGCCGACGAGGCGGGGGAGGAGGTAGGCGCCGCCGCCGTCGGGAACGAGGCCGCGTCGTACGAACACCTCGATGAACTTGGCGGATTCGGCGGCCAGTACGAGGTCGCAGGCGAACGCGAGGTGCGCGCCGAGGCCCGCCGCGGTGCCGTTCACCGCGGCGATCACCGGCTTCTCGCAGTCGAGCACGGCCGAGATCAGCCGCTGGGCGCCGAGGCGGATCGTGCGGGCGACATCGCCGGGGACCCGTTCACCGGCCGCGGACCCGCCCCGCAGATCCGCGCCGGCGCAGAATCCACGGCCCGTTCCGGTCAGTACGACGGCCCGTACGTCGGGGTCCGCGGAGGCGTCCGCGAGCAGCTCGATAATGCGTTCTCGCTGGTCAGGGGTGATGGCGTTGAGGGTTTCGGGGCGGTTGAGGGTGATGCGGCCGACCTGGTTGTCAGTGGCGTGCTGTACCAATGAATCGACGGAATTTCCGGGCACACGGGGGGAGTCGGGCATGTCCATCTCAGCGTCGGTATGCGTGCGGTCGGCATTCCTGCCGTCGGTATCCCTGCGGTCGGCATTCATGTCAGCTGCACACCACCAACGCGTCCAGCGCCACCGCGCCCTGCCCTCTGGGCAGCACCATCAGCGGATTGATGTCGAGCTCCGCGAGGCCGTCCCCCAGTTCCAGGGCCATGCGCTGCACACGCAGGACGACTTCCACGAGTGCGTCGAGGTCCGCCGGGGGCCGCCCCCTGACCCCGTCGAGGAGGGCCCGCCCGCGCAGTTCGGCGCACATGTCGCGGGCCTGCTCCTCCCCGAAGGGCGGCACACGTACCGCGGTGTCGCCGAGCACCTCCACGAGCACCCCGCCGAGCCCGACCGTCACGGTCGGTCCGAACAGCTCGTCGTGCGTGGCGCCCACGACCATCTCGACGCCCCGCTCGACCATCTGGCAGACCAGGACACCGTCCAGGGAGACGTCCTCGTAGCGGGCGATGTCCGTCAACTCGCGGTAGGCGTCCCGGACCTGGCTGGCGGAGGTCAGCCCGATCTTGACGAGGCCGAGCTCGGTCTTGTGGGCGATCCGTGCGCCGGACGCCTTCATCACCACCGGGTAGCCGACCAGTCCCGCGGCCCGTACGGCCGCCGCCGCGCTGGTCACCAACTGCTCGCGCGGGACGCGGATCCCGTACGCCCGCAGCAGCTGCTTCGCCGAGTGCTCGCTCAGCTGCTCGCCCGGGCGTATCAGTGCCTGCGCCTTGCGGAAGGAAGGCGAGGGCATGCGCGGGGCCTCGTCGAAGGGGGAGCGGTAGCCGGCGACGAAGCGGTGGTGGTCGAGGTAGGCGCGGACGGCGGTGATGCAGTTAGCCACCGTCCGGAAGGTGGCCACGCGCGAGGAGCCGAGCAGGACGTCGCGGTACGCCGGCTCGGTGCCGACCGGCGACCCCCACACCACGCACACCAGCTTGTCCGTCCGCTCGGCGGCGTCCACCAGGTCCTGGACGAGCCGGTCGCTGAGGGGTGGGAAGGGCCCGGTGACCGGGCAGATCAGGACGCCGACCTGCGGGTCGTCGAGGATCGCGTCGATGATCTTCCGGCCGCGCCAGTCCCCGACCGGATGCCCCCCGTTGTCGACCGGGTTGGCCACGCTCAGGTACTCGGGTATCCACTCGTGCAGTTCGGCCTGCTTGGCCTGCGAAAGCACGGGCAGCGGCAGCCCCGCCTCGGTCGCCAGGTCGGCGAAGTGCGCGCCCGTGCCGCCCGAGATCGAATAGACGACGACGCCGTCGGCGCGGGGCGGCCGCGCGCGGGCCAGCAGGGTTGCGGTGTCCTGGAGTTCGTCCAGGCCGTCGACCCGGATCACCCCGTACTGCCGCATCGCCGCGTCCACCACCGTGTCCGCGCCGGTCAGCTTGCCGGTGTGTGAGGCGGCCGTGCGGGCTCCGGTCTCGGTGCGGCCCACCTTCACGGCGACGACGGGCACCTTGCGGCGGGCGGCGCGATCGGCGGCGAGGAGGAAGGAGCGGCCGTCCTTGAGGCCCTCGACGTAGCAGGCGATGGCGCCCACGTCGGGCTGCTCGGCGAAGTAGGAGATGAAGTCGGCGGTCTCCAGGTCGGCCTCGTTGCCGGTGGGCGCCCAGTGGGTCAGGCGGATGCCGAGCTCCTGGAGGGCGAAGACGGGGCGGCCCTGGTGGCCGGACTGCGTGATCAGGGCGATCGCGGGACCTTCCAGGTCGTCCCGGAACCGCTCGAAGGCGTTGAGGTTGGTGTTCGGGCCGAGCAGCCGCATGCCGGACCGTTCGACGGCGGTGGTGAGCCGGTCCTGTGCGGCGGCGCCCTCCTCGCCGGTCTCCGCGAACCCGGAGGCGAAGACGACGGCGAACTTCACCTTGGCCTCGGCCAGTTCCTCGACCACCGGAAGGGGGTCGGCGACCAGCAGTACGGCGAGGTCGATCTGCTCGGGCAGGTCGGCGACGGAAGGGAAGCAGGGGATGCCGAAGACGGAAGCGCGGCTCGGATGCACCGGGTGGAGCCGGGCGCCGACCCGCTCGGACCAGGCGATCAGCTGGCGGGTGACGCCGGTGTTCGGCCGGCCCTCGGCGTCCGAGGCGCCGATCACGGCGACCGACTCCGGCCGGAAGAAGCGGCCCAGATCGGGCACGTCGGAGTACAGCGGACGGCCGCTGACGTCGAGATCGTCGACCTCGGCCGGCCGGCCGTGGACGGCGGGCCCGGGCTGCTCGCCACAGGCGATGACCCGGGCCCGGCGGGAGTCGGTGGTGAGGGTGCCGTGGGTTGATCCAAGCATCGGTCCGCCCGCTCCTGTGTGACAGCGATTAACTGACGCAGTGTCAGATTAAAGGAACTGACGCCATGTCAGGAACGGCTGTGCACACAAAGTTGGACGCGATGTCGGGATCGATGTCGGGGCGCCGGTCTGCGGGCCTCCGCTCACAGCACCGCCAGCACCTCCTTCGCCACCCGCTCTCCCGACCGCACCGCCCCGTCCATGAAGCCCATCCAGTGCGTGGAGGTCTCCGTCCCGGCCCAGTGGATACCGCCGACGGGCTTGCGCAGGGCTGGGCCGTACTGGGTCAGAACGCCGGGGGCGGCGATGGAGACGGGGCCGCCGCGGGTGTAGGCCTCGTTGTTCCAGCGTTGCAGCACGAAGGAGGTGGGGGAGGCCGCTTTTTCACCGAAGTACGTCGCGTAGTCCTTCAGCACGGCCGCCCGGACCTCCGCCTCGCTCGCGGCGTCCAGCTTGCGGGCCTCGTCGGCCTCGATGAAGCCCATCAGGGCGCCGTAGGAGGCGTCGGGCGGGGAGTTGTCGAAGGTGGAGCTGATGACGCCGGTGTCGCTGACGACCTGGCCGTTGAAGCCGTCGGCGCGCCAGAAGGGGGTGTCGTAGATCGCGATCGCCTTGCCGACCGAGGCCATCGGCAGGCGCTGGGTGAGCTGGTCGCGGGCGGCGGGGAGGAGAGGGGCGTAGGTGATGCGGGCAGCGAGGGGCGGGGGCACGGCGACGACGATCTTCCTGGCGGTGACGGTGATGCCGTCGGCCGTGACGACGTAACTGCCGCCGGACCGGACGATCGTGCGCACCGGGGCGCTCAGCACCACACGGTCGCCAAGGGTGGCGGCGAGTTTGACCGGTACCAGTTGCGAGCCGCCGACGAAGCGCAGTTCCTGGGCGCCGTTCGCGGTCTCGGTGAGGCGTTCCAGGGTGCCGGGGGTGGACGCGTTGCCGGCGGCGGCGATGTAGAAGAGGACGAACAGGAAGGAGAGTTCACGGGGCTCGGCCGAGAAGATCGACGTACAGGCCACGTCGAAGAGGAACTTGGCCGACGGGATGACCGCGTTGGCGCGCAGCCAGGTCTCGAAGGTCTGCCGGTCCCACTCGTCGGCCTTCGCCGCCGTCCAGGGCGCGTCGACCGGGATCTTCTTGGCCAGGTCGTTGAGCGTGGCCTGCACGATCGCGGCGTTGGCGAGGCCGGCCGCGTCGATGGGCGGGACCGCGCCGAGGATGCCGTCGGTGGCGTAGGGGGTCTTCCTGCCGTCCTTGTAGAGGAGGTTGTTGCCGGTGTTGTAGGTGGTGAAGGTCTCAACGTCGAGGGAGTCGGCGAGGGCCCTGATGCGGTCCTGGGTGGGGCCGATGAACTCACCGCCGCCCTCGGTGACGCCGCCGCCCGCCAGGTCGAGGCCCAGCACCCGGCCGCCCACGCGGTCGCGGGCCTCCAGGACGACGACCGACTTGCCGGCTGCCACCAGATCGCGGGCGGCGGTGAGGCCGGCCAGGCCGGCGCCGACGATCGCGACATCCACGTCGCGGGTGGCCGCGGAGGCGGTGCCGGCGCCGGTCGCGGTGAGAGTCGCGGCACCGGCTGCGGCGGCGGCGCTGCCGAGGAGGGAGCGGCGGGAGAGATTGGGGGTCTTGGGGGCGGGAGAAGCCCCGGAAACCCGGGGGTGTTGTCTTTCGCTTGCCACGTGCGTCCTCCGTCGTTGCGAGAGGGAGTGGAGCCGGAAAGGTGAACAGGGCTCACATTCTGGCTCCGTGCGGTGGCGCGGTACAGCCCTTGCGTAACTTCTGGCTCTCAAGTAACGCGGGATCCACGTAAGGGAGTTGAGGTGTTCGAGGGAGGAAGAGGCCGGAGGGCCCAGCGTCAGACCGGCAGTCGGGAGACCCGTCGGCCGCCGTCCCTGTCACCGTCAGCGCCGCGGGCGACTGCCTTCGCGATCTTCTCCGCGTCGATCGCCATTTCGCGGAGATTGCCGCTGATGGGGTTGGTGTAGCCCTGGAAGTAGAGGCCCTGCGCGTGTTTCGGGGCGCGGGCGCCGTGGACGACTGGTCTGCCCTGGCTGTCCAGTACGTCGAGATGGCCGACGAGGCCTTCGAGTCCACGGACGTAACCGGTGGCCGCGATGACGGCGTCCGGCGAGACGCGAGTGCCGTCGGCGAGGAGGACCTTCCCGTCCTCGAAGCCGTCGACGGCGGCCACGATCTCGATACGGCCCTTGCGTACGGCGTCGATGAGGCCGACGTCGAGGACCGGGATCGCGCCTTCCTTGACCCGGCTGTAGAGCCCGGTCTCGGGGCGCGGCAGCCCCTGGGCCGACAGGTCCGGCACGCTCAGCTTCGCCACGGGCTTGGCGAGCCGGTCGACGAGACCGACCGGCAGCCGCCGTACGAGGATGCTGGTGCGCTGGGCGGGCCACCCGGCGGTGGAGCGGCGCACGATGTGCGGCACCGTACGCACGGCCAGCCGCACCCGCGAGGCGCCGCCCTCCACCAGGTCCACGGCGATCTCGGCACCGGTGTTGCCGATGCCGACGACCAGGACGTCGCGGTCGGCGTAGGGGGCCGGGTTGCGGTACTCGCCGGCGTGCAGGAACTCACCGCTGTAGGTGTCCAGGCCGGGCCAGTCCGGGATGCGCGGGGTGTGGTTGTGGCCGGTGGCCACGACGACGGCGGCGCCGGTCAGTTCACGGCCGCCGGTGGCGTGCAGCAGCCAGCCGGAGCCGTCGGGGGCGGGCTCGATGCGGGAGACCTCGACGCCGGTGACGATCTCCAGGTCGTGGAACTCCGCGTACCGCTCCAGGTAGCGCGACACGTCGTCCCGGGCCACCCAGCGCCCGAACCGACGCGGAATCGGCAGCCCGGGCAGGCCCGACAGCCGTCGGGTGGTGTGCAGATGGAGCCGGTCGTAGTGGCGCCGCCAGGAGGCCCCGACCCGGTCCGACTTCTCCAGCACCACCGCACGCAGTCCCCGAGCGCGCAGCGTGTGCGCGACGGAGAGTCCGCCGGGGCCGCCGCCGATGACGTAGACGGGGCGGTCCGTGGGGGTCGGGGACGCTATGGAGTCGGCCATGTTCGGGAGCGTAATCACGCAGCCGGTTGATGGGTCTCGGTCAAGCCCGGAATTGGTTGCGGATCGATCACGGCTGTAGGAGGGGCGGGTGGGATCTGTGGCGTAGGTCTCCTGGTTGTGGGGGTGGCGTGGGGGTTGGGGATGGGGGGCATGGCAGGACGCCGGGCCCCGCAGGTAGGCGGGAGCTCGGCGTCCCGGGGCGGTGGCCGGAGTCATGACGGGAAACCGGTACCGCGTCCTGAGGGGCCGGCCGCCCGGCCGCGGAAGGGCTGCCCGAGGGGGCCGACCGGTGGCGCGCTCGGTCTTGCGGCCGCTGATCCCGGCGACCCGCGCGATGAAGTCGCCCGGGTCCGAGTTGGCGCCGTGGCCCTCGTCCCAGTAGTAGAGATGGCTCACGTCGTCGCCGAGGGTGTGTGCGGCGGCGGCGAGGTTGGTGGAGACGGTGTGGGAGGTGTCGGAGCCGTTGGTGCCGAGGCGGATCCACCAGTGCTTGGTGCGGTGGGGGTTGGGCTTCGAGACCAGGAAGGACATCGGGTTCATCAGGCGCAACGTGGCGGGGATGTCGCTCGCCACCCGCTTGCCCTCGGCTCACTCGGTGTCCTGGGCTTGCGTCTGTGAACCCAGCCGAACTGTGGACGAGATTGCCAACAATCCGTGGGACTCATCAGGGGTGCACAGGCGATTGTCAGGCTCCTCTTATCTGACGTACCGTCAGATCCATGGACGCGATCTGGCTCACAGGTGCGGAATGGCTGGCCGTGCTCCGAATAGGCCTCGGGCTGTGGTGGCTGGAGAGCTGGCGGCACAAGGACAAGAAGAGCTGGTTCGAGGGGGCGGGGATCTCCTGGGCTGCGGAGGTGGCGGCCAAGCACCGCTGGAACGCCGTACGGTCCGGCTTCGAGGCCGTCGTGTCACCCCGGCCGCGGACGATGGCGTACGTCGTGCTGTACGCGGAGCTCGCCCTCGGGCTCGGGCTCATCCTCGGGTTCCTGACCCCGATCGCCCTCGTCGGCGGGCTGCTGCTCAACGTCCTCTACTTCACCCTCATGATCCACGACTGGGGTGAGCAGGGGCAGAACTCGATGATGGCGCTGATCTCGGTGGTCGCGCTGTTCGGGATGTCGTGGCAGTCGTGGTCGGTGGACAGCGCGCTGGGGTTGTTCCGATGAGGGACCTCCGATGAGCGGGCAGCGGTACGACATCCCCGAGGCCGACGCCTTCACCCGCACCTACTGGGACGCCGCGGCGCAGGGGCAGTTGCTCATCCGCAGGTGCCGCGCCTGCGCGCGCGCCCACCACTACCCCCGCGAGTTCTGTCCCCACTGCTGGAGCGAGGACGTGACGTGGGAGCCGGCCGGCGGTCGGGCCACCCTCTACACCTGGTCCGTCGTGCACCGCAACGACCTGCCGCCCTTCGGGCAGCGGACGCCGTACGTCGCCGCCGTCGTCGATCTCGCCGAGGGGCCGCGGATGATGACCGAGGTCGTGGACTGCGGGGACCCCGGGCGGCTGCGGGCCGGGATGCAGCTGTCGGTGGTCTTCCGGGAGGGCGTACCGGTGTTCCGCGCTGCCGGCTGACCGGCGCGGGTTTCAATGGCCGTATGCCTCACACCGACATACGCCCCGCCGGCCACCCGCACCCCCACCCCGACCTGCACGGCCACGGCCTGCGCCTGCGCCCCTGGGACCCGGACTCCGAGGCCGACGCCGCGACCTGGTTCCGGGGCCGCAGCGATCCGGAGTTCCGGCGCTGGAACACGCCGTTGAGCATCGGGACCGATCCCGCCAGCGCCCTGGAATCCCTCCGCGACACGGCACGGAACATGCGGGAGGGCTCCTCCGTGTCGTACTGCGTCACCGACGCGTCGACCGGTACCCCCTTCGGGCACATCGGCGTCAACCTCATCGACCGGGTCATGCGCTCCGCCCGCGTCGGCTACTGGGTTCTCCCCGAGGCCCGCGGCCGCCGTGTCGCCACCCACGCGCTGACCCTCGTCACCCAGTGGGCCCTCGCCGAGCCGGGCCTGAGCCTGTACCGGCTCGAACTCGGCCATGCCGTCGGGCACGACTCCTCCTGCCGTATCGCCGAGCGGTGCGGGTTCCGGTACGAGGGGACCCTGCGGGGCGCGATGTGGGAGGCGGGGCGGCAGGATGCGTACCGGGACGTACATCTGCACGCACGACTGGCGACGGACTCGGACCCGGACAGGGCCTAGGCCTCGGCCCGCATCCAACCCCGGAACCGGACCGCGATCCCGACCCGGACGTCAACCTGTGGACCCGTAGACCCGTGAACCCCGAGCCTCTCAACCCCCGCCTGGGAGTGGGGTCTTGTGTCGGCTTGGTGTCCACAGCGGAAAAGGGTGCACAGTCGGCGCCGGGGCGCGGGATCATGAGGTATGCGCCCGGACGACTGGTACTGCACCCAGGATCTCACCGGCTTCCTCGCCCACGCCGGTGGCTTTCTGCGCTCACGCCCCGATCTGCACACCGTCGTCCTGACGGTGACCGAGACGCTGCGCACCAGCGGGTTGCGTGCGTACGGCGACGAGGCGCCGGTCTTCGGGGTGCTGGAGGTGGGCGGGCAGGTACGGGCCGCCTACTTCCGCACCCCGCCCTACCGGCTGAACGTCACCCCGCTCACCCCCGACGAGGCCGACTCCCTCGCCGCCCACCTGGTCGCCCTGGGTCACTCGGTCCCCGGTGTGATCGCGGCCCGCGAGACCGCCGAGGCCTTCGCAACCGCCTGGCGCCGGCACGCGGGTGGCCGGGCCTCGGTCAGCCAGAGCCAACGCCTGTACCGACTCGGCAACCTGACCCTGCCGCAGCCCCTCCCGGCGGGCCGGGCGCGGGTCGCGGGCAAGGAGGACCGGGAGCAACTGACGTGCTGGTACGAGGAGTTCATCGAGGCCGTCGGCGACCACGCCGCCCGTGACGCCGCAGCATGGGCCGACTCACGGATCTCCTACGGAGGCATCACCTTCTGGGAGGACGCGGACGGCACCCCCCTCGCCATGGCCGGCGTGACCCCGGTGGTCGCCGGACAGGTCCGGGTCGCCCCCGTCTACACCCCGGCCCACCTGCGCGGACGCGGCTACGCGGGCGCGGCCACGGCCCAGGTCAGCCGGGCCGTGCTCGCCTCCGGGGTGCGCGAGGTACTGCTCTTCACGGACCTCGCCAACCAGACGAGCAACAGCCTCTACCAGCGCATCGGCTACCGGGCGGTGGCCGACTTCGCGGCGTACGACTTCCGCGGGACCCGGGGCTTCTAGGCGTCCCGGGCCGTCGAATCCACGCCCGCTAAGGTGCATCTGCAATCTGTTCGAAGAGTGCTCAGGTGTACGGGCAGAAGTAGGTCTCGCGGTGTCCGATCTGGGGAGGGTGTCCGAACTGGGGCGGCTCGTTGCCAACCGCTACCGGTTGGTGGAGCGCGTCGGACGCGGCGGCATGGGCACCGTGTGGCGGGCCGAGGACGAACTGCTCAACCGGCACGTCGCCCTCAAGAAGTTGCACGTCCCGCCGCACCTGCACGACGACGAGGTCCAGCGGCTCCACGAGCGCACTCGCCGTGACACCGCGGTCAACGGAATCCGACCTACGGGAGCAGGCGCAGTAGTACCCCGCCTGACGCGCCCGCCGGGCCTCTAGGGCCACAGCAGCTCCTTGGCCCAACCGCCTTCCGTCCGCCGGTAGTCGAGCCGCACATGCCGACGCCTCGCGTCGCCCTGGAAGAACTCCACCTCGTCGGGGCGCAGGTGGTACAGCGTCCACGTCGGCACGGGAGCGTCGGGCTCGCGGCCTGCCCGTTCCCAGGCCGACTCGGAGGCCCGCGCCAACTCCTCCAGTGACCCCAGGACCTGGCTCTGGCGGCCGGTCAGGGCCGCCGCCAGCGCGCCGGTCGAGCGGGCGTGCAGGTCGGCCTGGCCGTCCTGGGCGGGGGCGGCCGTCACGGGGCCCCGCACCCGCACCTGGCGGCCCTGGGCGGGCCAGTAGAAGCCGAGTGCCGCGTACGGGCGGGCCGTCAGCTGGCGGCCCTTGCGGCTGTCGGCGTGGGTCGCGAAGGACCAGCCGGAGGCGTCCGCGCCGTGCAGCATCACCGTCCGCACGTCCGGCAGGCCGTCCTCGCCGGCCGTGGCGAGGGACATGGTGTGCGGTTCCACCTGCCCCGCCGCCACCGCCTCGGCGAACCAGGCCGTGAACAGGGCGAGCGGGTCGGCGGGTGCGGTGGCCGGGTCGAAGGCAGGCAGCTCGGTGACCGCCGCGTCCCACACCCGCAGCGACCTCAGCAGCTCATGAAGAAGGTCATCTCCCATGCATCGATTGTCACGTGCCGCGGCGGCCGTACCGGCTCACAGCTGACCCAGGTCGGACGACACCCAGCGTTCGGGCCGCATGTGGATGACGATCTGCTCGCCGTGGTTCTTCCAGGCGAAGTCGACGTAGCCGTCGACCTTCTCGGCCGGGAGATAGCGGGCCGAGACCTCCCGGAGCTGTTCCAGGGTGGCGGGGGTCGTGTCGATGACCGGGCCCTCGACCGACGCGTACCGGATGGTGGGTTCGACGCGGTCCACCATCAGGGTGAATCGGCCGGACGCCTGGATCAGCTGGTTCTTCCGGGAATCCAGCCCGGTCAGGACCCATACGTTGCCGCCGGGCTCGTACTGGTACCAGACCGGCACGGTCAGTGGAGCGCGCCCCGCGCCCGCGTCGACGGACAGCGCGGCGACATGGGGCTCGGCAAGGAACTGTTCGCGTTCTTCTCGGGTCAGGGCCATGCCTGCAGTCCTCTCGATCGGCTCAATTCCTCCCCAGTACCAACGTCCCCGACGAGCAGAACCATCCCCCGGTCGCCGAAGCGACACCCAGACGGGGCAACGCTCCGCCCGGCCCCCGCACCTGACGCTCCCCGCCCTCGCCCCGTAGCTGCCGCACCGCCTCCACCAGCAGGAACAGCCCTCGCATCCCGGGATGCTGGGCCGAAAGGCCGCCCCCGTCCGTGTTGACCGGCAGCTCCCCGCCCCGCACCAGCAGCCGCCCCTTCTCCACGAACGCCCCGCCTTCGCCCTTCCCGCAGAAGCCGAGGTCCTCCAGCGTCACGAGGGTCATGTAGGTGAACGCGTCGTAGATCTCGGCGAAGTCGATCTCCTCCGGGCGCACCCCGGCCCGCTCGAAGGCGAGCCGTCCGCTCACCGCCGCCGGACTCACCGTGAAGTCGGGCCACTCGGACATCGCCGCGTGCGAGACGTGCTCCCCGGTGCCGAGCACCCACACCGGAGCCGTACGGCAGTCCCGTACGAACTCCTCGGCCGCCAGCAGCACCGCCGCCCCGCCGTCGGAGCGGATGCAGCAGTGCAGCTTGGTGAAGGGGTCCGCGATCACCGGCCCGTCCAGGACGTCGTCGACGGTGATCGGGTCGCGGAACATCGCGTCCGGGTTCAGTGCCGCGTTGGCCCTCGCCTGGACCGCCACCTGCGCCAACTGCTCGATGGTCGTGCCGTGTTCGATCATGTGGCGGCGGGCGGCCATGGCGTACTTGGCGATGAGCGTGTGACCGTACGGAACCTCGAACTGCAGGGGGCCCCGGGAGCCGAAGGACAGGTTCCCCGTCCGCCGCCCCGCCTTGATGTCGGCGCGGGCCGTCGAGCCGTAGACGAGAAGGACGGCGTTCGCGTGCCCCCTCGCTATCGCGTCCGCCGCGTGGGCGGCCATCACCTCCCAGGTGGAGCCGCCGACGGAGGTGGAGTCGACCCAGGTGGGGCGCAGCCCCAGATACTCGGCCACCTCGACGGGGGCGAGAGTGCCGAGCCCGGCGGACGCGAAGCCGTCCACCACCTCCCGGCCGAGCCCCGCGTCGGCCAGGGCGCGGCGGGCCGCCTGGGCGTGCAGGGCGTACGGGGTCGCGTCGTCCACCCGGCCGCAGTCGGAGAGGGACACCCCGACCACGGCGACTTTCCGGCTCCCGGGAGTCATGCGAGGCCTCCAACCTCTCTGTGGCCAACCTCTGTGCATATCGTTGCGACCCTCCTAATATGACGGCCCGTCAGATACGGAGGGAAGAGTCATGGACGCCAGCTTCACCCCCGAGCAGGACGAGATCCGCCGCACCCTCCGCGAGCTGCTCCACAGCCGCTGCGGGCCCCGCGAACTGCGCGCCGCCGTCGACACCCCCGCCGGACACGACCCGGCCCTGTGGAACGCCCTCGCCGAGCAGCTCGGCCTGCCCGGGCTCGCCCTTCCCGAGGCGTACGGCGGCATCGGCGGTACGGCGACCGAACTCGCCCTCGCCTGCGAGGAGACGGGCCGCGCGCTGGCGCCCTCCCCGCTGCTCGCCACCGCCGTCCTCGCCGCGCCCCTGGTCGCCGCCCTCGGCACCGAGACCCAGCGCGCCGCCCTGCTGCCCCGCCTGGCCTCCGGCACGCTCACCGCCACCCTCGCGGTCCCGGGCACCGCGCTGGCCGCCGCGCTCGCCCTGACCGGAGGCAACGGGGGTGACTGGGCCGGCGGCGGACGTGCCGGCGGCGTGCAGGCGCGGCGGGTGGACGGCGGCTGGCGGCTGTACGGGCAGGTCGACCAGGTGCTGGACGGGCACAGCGCGGGGCTGCTGGTGGTCGCCGCGCACGCCGGGGGATTCGCCCGGTCGCGCACGCTGCTGTTCCTGGTGCCGGGGGGTGCGGCGGGGGTCGTCCGGGTGCGGCAGACCGCCCTGGACGCCACCCGGCCGCAGGGGCGGGTGCAACTGCGGGACGTGGAAGCCGAGTTGCTGGGCGAGGAGGACGGTGCTCACGTGCTGAGCGCCCTGGCCGGTGCGGGGGACGCGGTCGCCGCCGTCCTCGCCTGTGAGGCCGTGGGCGCCGCCGACCGGGCGCTGGAGCGCACCGTGGAGTACGTCGGACAGCGGGAGCAGTTCGGGCGGGCCATCGGGTCGTTCCAGGCGGTGAAGCACCGGCTGGCGGATGTGTACGTGCAGGTGCAGGCGGCACGCTCGGCGGCCTATTACGCAGCCTGGGCTGCCACGCCCCTGAGGGGCGCGACCCGTGTCGATGTGCGGCTCCGCCGCGCGGGCGCGACCGGCCACAACGGACCCGCGGACAACGAACAACCCAGCGCGGCCCCACCTGCGGGGCGCCTCGCCCTCGCGCAGGCCCTGGAAGCGCTGCGGATCGCGTCCGCCGAGGGGATCCAGCTGCACGGCGGCATCGGTTTCACCTGGGAGCACGAGGCGCACCTGTACTTCAAGCGGGCCGCCGGCGACGAGCTGCTCTTCGGGCCGGTGCACCGGCTGCGGGCGCACGCCGCCGCCGGAGCCCGGCTCTTCGAGACGCCCGGGGCGCGGGAGGTGGCGGTGTGATCGGCGTGCGGCTCGTGCAGAAGGTGTCCTCGACCCGGGGCTTCGCCAAGGTCGCTCCCCATCTGATCCCCGCGCTCGACCGTGCCGTGCACCGGCTCACCCGCGGGAAAGTGCTGCTCAGTGCCCAGATGCTGCCCGGCGTGATCCTGACCTCGACGGGCGCCCGCAGCGGGCTGCCGCGCCGTACGCCGCTCGCGTGCATGCCCGAGGACGGCGGCCGCACCTGGATCCTCATCGGCTCCAACTTCGGCCGTCCCGGCCACCCGGCCTGGACCGCCAACCTGCTGGCCCACCCGGACGCCGAGGTGAGCTGGAAGGGCACCGACATCCCCGTCACGGCCAGGCTGCTGGAGGGCGAGGAGCGGGCCGCCACCTGGAAGACGGTGCTCGGGTTCTGGCCGCCGTACGCCACGTATCAGGCCCGGGTGGAGCGGGAGATCCGGCTCTTCAGGATCGTCCGCCGGGGCGAGGATCCCGCACCGCCGTGACCGCTACAGCGTCGCCAGGCGCTGCACCAGCAGGAAGGCCCCGATTCCGAGCATCGCCGCCCCGGACGTGCGGGTGACTGCCCGCGCCGCGGCCGGGCGGGCGCCGAGGACGGCGCGGGCGGCCAGGCCCACGGTCAGGTAGACGGCGGCGCAGCACGCCATGTGGAGCAGGCCGAGTACGGCGGTCTGGGCGGGGACCGGCAGGTGGTCGCCCTTCGCCACCAGGAACTGGGGCAGGACCGAGAGGTAGAGCAGCAGGCCCTTGGGGTTCAGGCCGCTGATCGTGGCGCCGCGCAGGAAGACGCGGGCCGGACTGCTCGGGGCCGCGGCCTCCTCGGAGGTCCCCGGCGTGCCCGGGCGGCGCAGCACGCTCCAGCCCAGCCAGACCAGGTACGCGGCGCCGGCCGCCGTCAGCGCGGTCAGCAGACCCGGCTCGCTCGCCACCAGCACCGCGAGGCCGGCCACCGCGAGGACCGTGTGCAGCGCGTACCCGGTGACCAGACCCGTCACCGCCATCACCGGTGACCGCTCGCGCAGCCCGGCGGAGATCGCGTACGCCCAGTCGGCGCCCGGCACGCAGACGAGCAGCAGGTCGATGGCGAGGAAGGAAAGGAGCAGCCCGGAGTCCATAGTGGGGACATTAGGCGGGAATGGCCCGAAAGTGTTGTCGAAGTTTGCTCATGATCGCGAGTTGTGGGCAAATATCTTCTCTATGGACGACGTGGACCGGAAGATTCTTGCTGAGCTGCAGCAGGACGGGCGGCTGACCGTGACCGAGCTGGCCGGGCGGGTGCGGCTGAGCGTCTCGCCGTGTCACCGGCGGCTGCGGGAACTGGAGCGCTCGGGGGCGATCAGCGGCTACCGGGCCGTGGTGGAGCCGGCGGCGGTGGGGCTGACCTTCGAGGCGCTGGTCTTCGTGTCCATGCGGCAGGAGGACCGGGACACGGTTGCCGAGTTCGAGCGGGCGATCGCGGACATCCCCCATGTCCTGGACGCGCAACGGCTGTTCGGCGAACCCGACTACCTGCTGCGGGTGGCCACCGCCGACCTCGCGGCCTTCCAGCGGCTGTACGACGAGCGGCTGGCGACCCTGCCGGGGGTGCAGCGGCTCACCTCGACGCTGGTGATGAAGCACGTCGTACGGGACCGTCCGCTGCCCGCATAGGACGGCAGGCGGCGGCCCACGTCGGGTGAACCACCGCCTGCCAGACAGGACTTGCTCAAAATCGGGGAGCTACTTCGTCGGTTTCTTTCCGGTCACACCCAGATGCACCAACAGGGCGAGGTTCGGCTTGAGTTCGGCCTGCTTGACGCCCCAGGTCTGGAAACCCTTCTGGTGCGAGGCCACCGCCGCGAGCATCGCGACGATCGAACCCGCGACCGCCGCCGGGTTGACGTCCTTGTCGACCTTGCCCTTGGCCTGCAACTGAGTGACCGACTCGGCCAGGGAGTTGTTGACCGAGTTCAGGATCTTCATGCGGATCTTGTAGAAGCGTTTGTCCCCCTCGGACGCACCGAGGTCGACGACCCGCAGGATCGCGTCGTTTCGCCGCCAGAACTCCAGGAAACCGTCGACGAGTTCCTGCGCCGTCTGCCAGCCGGCCTTGCCGACCCAGCTGCGGCCCTCCACGAGCTCGGTCAACCCGGCACCCTCGGTGGCCATTTGGTCGGCGATCTCCAGGACGGCACCCTCGACGTCCGGGAAGTACTGGTAGAAGGTGGCGGGCGAAGTGCCCGCCTTCCGGGCGACATCTATGACTTTGACGTCCCGGTACGGGGAGGAGCTGAGCATCTCGCTGAGGCAGTCGAGCAGCTTCTGCCGGGTCGCCTGCCCACGCCGACCGGCCACGCGGCCGTCGACGGTACGCACTTGTCCTGTCATGTCGTCAGCTTACCGAGGCGTGATCGGGGCGCGATTCGGCCGACTGCAAATGGGGTGCACGGGGATCGCGAGGCTGGTGTGCCTGGTCTGCGAGGTGCGTAGGACACCGTTACTTTTGCCGCATGGCCGAAAACAGGGCATCCGCGAACGGAACGGGATACACGGAGGGCGTTCCGTGCTGGGTCGAGGCGCAGCTCGCCGATGTGCAGGCGGGCAAGCGCTTCTACGGTGAGCTCTTCGGGTGGGACTTCGAGGAGGCCTACGACTCCACCGTATGGGCCCGGCTGTACGGCGAGCGTGTGGCCGCCCTCTCCCGCAAGACGGACGGGCGGATGCCCACCGTGTGGACGGTGTACTTCGCCACCCCGGACGCGCGGGCGCTGACCGGGCGGATCCGCAGCGCCGGGGGACAGGTGGTCACCGCGCCCGTGGAGGTCGGGGCGGATCTCGGGACGGCCGCGCTGGTCACCGACCCCGAGGGCGCCGTCTTCGGGCTGTGGCAGGAGGGCGAGCACCCGGGGTTCGGGCGCCGGCACGAGGTCGGCACCTTCGGTTGGGTGGAGCTGTACGCGCGGGACATCGAGGTCGCCAACGACTTCTACGGCGGGCTCTTCACCGACGCCCTGTTCGGGCCGGACGCGAAGCCGGACTTCGGGCGGGCGGCGGTCGCGGAACGGTTCTCGGCGATGATGCCGCCCCACTTCCTCGTCCACTTCCGGGTCACGGACTGCGACGAGATCCTCGGCACGGTGAACCGGCTCGGCGGGCGGATCCAGGTGCCGCCCTTCGAAACGTCGTACGGGAGGGCCGCCGTGGTGACCGACGATCAGGGGGCGTCCTTCGCCGTTCTGGAGCGGGTCCCCCAGGAGTGACGGCACTCCTGCCTCCGGTGGCTCAGGCGTCCCACTATGCGAAACCGCGCTTCCGTGGGGTGGCAGGCTGTGGTTTTGTCCCAAGACACCCCGTTCCGCCCGCGGGTTCGCCACCACGCCTCCGGACAGGAAGAATCGGGGTGCGTGCCGCCGAGGCGGTGCGGTGGTGAGACGCTGCACGGGGTCGCGTACATAAGCGGGTGACGGGGCCCGTACGGGGAGGTGGCAGGCAAAGTGGTGGATCAGCTGACGCAGCACGATCCGCGCAGGATCGGGCCGTTCGAGGTGCTCGGACGGCTGGGTGCCGGCGGCATGGGGCTGGTCTATCTTGCGCGCTCGGCGTCCGGGCGGCGCGTGGCGATCAAGACGGTCCGTACGGAGCTCGCCGAGGACCAGCTGTTCCGCGTCCGCTTCACGCGTGAGGTGGAGGCGGCCCGCGCGGTCTCCGGCTTCTACACGGCCGCGGTCGTCGACGCCGACCCGCGCGCGGCCGTGCCGTGGCTGGCCACCGCGTACGTCCCCGCGCCCTCCCTCGAGGAGATAGTGAACGAGTGCGGGCCGCTCCCGGCCCAGGCGGTGCGCTGGCTGGCGGCGGGCGTGGCGGAGGCCCTGCAGTCGATCCACGGCGCCGGTCTCGTCCACCGCGACCTCAAGCCGTCCAACGTGCTCGTGGTCGAGGACGGCCCGAGAGTCATCGACTTCGGTATCGCGTCCGGCGTGTCGAACACGCGTTTGACCATGACCAACGTCGCCGTCGGCACCCCCGCCTACATGTCGCCCGAGCAGGCGAAGGACTCCCGCAGCGTGACCGGCGCGAGCGACGTCTTCTCGCTCGGCTCGATGCTGGTGTTCGCCGCCACCGGACACCCGCCCTTCCACGGCGCCAACCCCGTCGAGACGGTGTTCATGCTGCTGCGCGAGGGCCCCGACCTCGAAGGCCTCCCGGACGAGCTGCGCCCGCTGATCGAGTCCTGTATGCAGATGGAGGCCACGGCCCGCCCCAACCCGGCCGACCTCCAGGCCCAGCTCGCCCCCCACCTCTTCGGCTCCGGCACCGACGACAGCGGTACGGCGTCCGCATGGCTGCCCGAGCGGGCGGTGAGCCTGATCGAGACGCGCCGAGGCGGCCGCCCGGCGGCCAAGCCCGCGCCGTCCTCCGGCCGCAGCGGCGGCCGCAACGCCCCCGCGCCGGTTCCGCCCCCGCCCCCGCGCGACCCGGTGGTTCCGGGCCCGCAGCCGGCGCCCGTACCGATCGGCGCCCCCGACACCGGCCCGGTGCGGCTGGCCGGCGGCGCGGTCCCGATCGGCCCCGGCCCCCGCGTCGCCGACGCCCGCGCCGCCGCCATGCAGGCGCCCCCGCCGGAAGCCGGCCTTGTCGCCTCCTGGTCCAAGCCCCGCCCCGGCGTCAACGGCACGGACCCTGCCGTCGGCCCCGCCGTACCGGCACCGCCGCCGGTGGCCCCCGAACCGGCGGCCGGCTGGCGGCCCTGGCGTTTTCGCATGTCGAACGACGTCTGGGGCACCCCTTCCGTCGCCGACGACCTCGTCTACGTCACCTCCTTCGAGGTGCACGCCCTGGACGTGGCCACCGGCCGCCGCCGCTTCAAGACCCGGGACGTCGCCTGGTCGATGGCAGTCGCCGACGGCCGTATCCACGCCTCCGACGGCCCGACCCTGTTCGCCCTGGACTGCCGCGAGGGCGCCGACCTCTGGCGTCTGCAGACGGACGCGTGGGTGTACTCCCTCAAGGCCGAGCGCGGCACGGTCATCACCGGCACGCGCGGCGGCGGTGTCCAGGCCTGGGAGGCATCCAACGGCCAGAAACTGTGGGAGATCACCGGGGCGCAGAGCGACTTCGAGTCCCCGGAGGCCGGACCGGCGCTGTACGACGGCACGGTGTACGTCTGGCAGGACGCCCGGCTGAAGGCCCTGGACGCCCGGACGGGCGACGAGCGCTGGTCGTACCCCATCGGCGACGCCGCCTCCTGCGGTGGGGTGCCGGTGCGGGTGGCGCAGGCGCACGACGGCTACGTGTACGTGTCCGCGGGGACGAGGGTGCTCGCGCTCGACGTGGTGAGCGGCCTGGTCCGCTGGCACTTCGAGGCCCCGGCGGTCTTCCTGTGCCCGCCGGCCTTCGTGCCGGGCCCGGCGGTGACCGGCGGTGGCGTGTACCTCGCGGACTACCTCGGCACGGTCTACGCCCTGGACGCCACCGACGGCCGCGACCGCTGGCGCATCGCCACCGAGGCCCGCGCCTCGATCGATCCGGTGCTGGTGGCCGGGGGGCACGTCCATGTCGGCAGCGGCAAGGGGCTCTACACCCTGGACGCGGTCACCGGGACGCCGAAGTGGCGCTTCCAGGCGGGCGGCGACATCGTGGGCGCGCCTTCGGTGGCGGAGGGCCGGATCCACTTCGGCTCCACCGACCACCTGCTGTACACCCTGAAGGCCGACGACGGCCGGCTGCGTTGGAAGCTCGCGACCGGCGGCGAGATCACCGGCTCGCCCGTGGTCCAGGACGGCGTCGTGTACGCGTGCAGCAAGGACCGCTGCGTGTACGCCCTGGACGCCGAGAAGGGCACGGGGACAGCCCGCACCGCGTAGGCATCGCTTGTGACGGCCGTCGTACCGGCGCACGGAAGGGATCCGGACGGCGGCCGTCCACAAAGGGCGGCCATCTTCACCGCTCTTGCACGAGACGCTACGCCGGGTAAGCGGTTCCTGCCATGCGGCCGCTGCTAACGTGACGTGCTCACGATCACGACAACGGGGGTTGACCACGTGAAGCTTCGCCATGTCCGCGCTGTGGCCGTCTGCGTGGGGGTCGTCGTGGCCCTGACGGGCGCACGGCACTCCAGTGGCGGCGGCTGCGACAGCAACTCGAACTCCAGCAGCTCGTCGAGCAGTTCGGGCGGCACGAGTGACGGCAGTACGTACTACGACGATGACGACGACTACGACACGGGCTCGTCATCCAGTGGCGGTGTGGAGAGCGAGGGACCGTCCGCGGAGGACACCGCGGACGTGAAGATCGAGAAGTGCGAGTACGACGCGGCCAAGGGGCTCGTCGCGCGCGTCCGCGCCACCAACAGCAGTACGACAACGACGTACTCCTACACGTTCACCGTCACCTTCAAGGACTCGGCCGGCACAGCGGTGGACACGGCCAACGCCGGAATCCTGACCGTCGACGCCGGCGCCACCGACACCATCGACGTCGTCGCCAGGCAGAGCGTCGCGGGCGGCAGTTGCGAGCTGGGCGACGCGATGCGCATGTCCGACCACTACTAGGTCACCTTGTCCTGAACTCGCGGCCCCGCGCCCGGAACAGCTCCGTCTGCCGTTCGCCCGGCAGGTTGCCGAGGGCGATCAGGTGCGGTGCCTGCGCGAAGGCGTGGGCCAGGGCGGCCTCCTTGGCCGCCCACAGCGCGCGTACGGTCCCCTGCACGCCCTCCGGGGGATACCCGGCGATGACGGCGGCACAGTCGACCGCGGCGGCCAATGCCCCGCCGGGCTCGGTGACCTCCGACACGAACCCGATCTCGTGCGCCCGCCGCGCCGACATCCGCTCCGTGCTCCCCATGAGCGCCATCCGCGCGGCCTCTCCGTAGGGCATGCGCAGCGCCGTCAGCATCGACTCGTAGGCGCTGACCATGCCGTAGGTGGTGTGCGGGTCGAAGAAGGCGGCGCTCGGGTCGGCGACGAGGAAGTCCGCCTCGCCCAGGAGGTAGAAGGCGCCTCCGCACGCCATGCCCCGTACGGCGGCGACGACCGGCTTCCACAGGTCGTTCGCCTTCGGCCCGACCCGCAGCAGCGGATCGTCGGTCATGTACGGCGAGTTGGGCTGCGGGACGACGGCCTCCCGGTCCAGCCCGGTGCAGAAGGCCCGCTCCCCGGCCCCGGTGAGCACGACGGCCCGTACGGTGTCGTCGAACCGCAACGCCCGCCACGCAGCCACAAGTTCGTCACGCATGGCGAGGTCGATGGCGTTGAGGCGATCCGGCCGGTCGAGGGTGACGACGGCGACGCCGGTGTCCTTGTCGGTCTCGGTCCTGACAGCGGGGCTCACGGCCGCTCCAGGACCCACTGCACAAGGCCGGCCCCGCTGAAGACGGCCTGGACCCTTGCGCCGATGCGGATCCGGTCCAGGGGGAGGGAGTTGAGAGGGGCGCCGGGTTCCGTGACGAGGTTGCCGACCATGCGGATGCGGGGCGCGTCGGCGAGTTCGACGGCCACGACGTTGTACGGCGCCTGCTCCGCGTAGTCCGGCAGCAGGGGCGGGTGGGGGACGACGTACGACCAGATCCGGCCGTGCCCGCCGACCTGCCGCCACTCGCTCGCGAAGGACTGGCAGTGCGGGCAGCAGGGGCGGGGCGGGAAGCGGAGTTCGCCGCAGTCGGCGCAGGCCTGGACACGCAGCTCGCCCTGGGCGGCGTACTGCCAGAAGGGGGCGCCGTCGGGGTCGGTGACGGGGGAGAGCATCCTTCGATCAACTCCTCAGGAGCAGCGCGGAGGTGGGGACGCCTTCGCCGGCGGTGACGAGACAGGTGGCGGCGTCGGGGACCTGTGCGGTGCTGGTGCCGCGCAGCTGCTTGACGCCTTCGTTGATGAGGTTGAAGCCGTGGACGTAGGCCTCGCTGAGCCCGCCGCCCCCGGTGTTGAGGGGCAGCAGCCCGCCGATCTCCAGGGCGCCCCCTTCCGTGAACGCCCCGCCCTCGCCCCGCCCGCAGAAGCCGTACCCCTCCAGCGAGAGCGGTATGAGCGCGGTGAACGCGTCGTAGATCTGGGCGACGTCCACATCCTGCGGAGTGAAGTCGGCGTGCTTCCACAGGTGCCGGGCCGCGGTCCACGCGGGCCCCGTGAGCGGGTCGTCGTTCCAGTAGTTGACCATGCCGTGGTGCTGGGCGGGCAGCCCCTGGGCGGCGGAGTGGACATAGACGGGGGTGTGCCGGCAGTCCCGGGCACGCTCCCGGCTGACGATCACGCACGCCAGGGCGCCGTCGGTCTCCAGGCAGTTGTCGAAGAGGCACAGGGGCTCGCTGATCCACCGGGAGGTCATGTACATCTCGCGGGTCAGGGGCCGTTCGTACATCACCGCGGCGGGGTTCTGGTTGGCCCGGTTCCGGCAGGCGAGGGCGACGTTGAAGAGGTGATCCCGCGTCGTGCCGTACTCGTGCATGTAGCGGCGGGCGAGCATGGCGATCTCGTCGACGGGGCGAAGGAGGCCGTACGGCCGGGTCCACTGGGCGGGCGTGGGCAGTTGGGCGGTGGTGTTGCGCCAGGGCCGGGGCCCGCTGCCCCGCTTCCTGGACCGCCAGGCGACCCCGACCGTCGCCTGCCCGGCGGCGATGGCGGCGGCGAGATGCGCGACGGTGGCACACGAACCGCCGCCCCCGTACCCCACCTTGCTGAAGAAGGTGAGGTCGCCGAAGCCGACGGCCTTCGCCAGCTCGACCTCGTCGGTCTCCTCCATGGTGTAGCTGGCGAGCGCGTCGACCTCGCCCGGCGCTATTCCGGCGTCGTCCAGGGCGGCCACGACGGCACGGCAGGCGAGGGTTCTCTCGTCCTCGCCGAGCCGCTTGGCGAAGGGCGTCTGTCCGATGCCGACGATCGCGGTGGCGTCCTTGAGTCCGTTGACTCCGGTCATGCTGCGAGCACCTCCGCATGCTGAAGCGGCTGCTGACAGGGCGTCAGGCTACAGCTAATCTGACGGTCAGTCAGCTACTGGGTCTGGAGGCTGTGGTGCGCGGTGACTTGGAGTGGGCCAGCATCCCGGAACTCGTCCGGTCCGCGGCCGAGCGGTACGCGGACGTCGAGGCCGTGGTCGAGGGCCGTACGCGGATCTCGTACGCCGAACTGGGCGCCCGCGTCGAGCGTTCGGCGGCGGCCTGCCTGGCGAACGGCGTCGCGCCGGGCGACCGGGTCGCCATCTGGGCCCCCAACACGCTCGACTGGATCGTGTCGGCGCTGGGCGCGGTGTCGGCCGGGGCGGTGCTGGTGCCGCTGAACACCCGCTTCAAGGGCACCGAGGCGGCCGATGTGCTGCGGCGCAGCGGGGCGCGGCTGCTGTTCGTGACGGGCACGTTCCTGGGAACGTCGTATGTGGCGTCCCTGCGCAGGGCGGTCGCGGAGGGACCGGGGCTGCCGGAGCTGGAGCAGGTCGTCGTGCTGTCGGACGACGCCCCGGCGGACTTCCGTACCTGGAAGGACTTCCTGGCCAGCGGGGACGGGGTGAGCGCCGCGGACGTGCGCGCGCGTGCCGAGGCCGTGGACGGTTCCTGCCCCTCGGACATCGTCTTCACGTCCGGCACGACGGGCCGCCCGAAGGGCGCGGTGATCACCCACGCACAGACCCTGCGTGCCTACGAGGTGTGGAGCGACCTGGCGGGACTGCGGCCGGGCGACCGCTACCTCATCGTGAACCCGTTCTTCCACACCTTCGGCTACAAGGCCGGGGTGATCGCCTGCCTGATGCGGGGCGCGACGATGATCCCCCAGCCGGTCTTCAACGTCGGCACGGCTCTGGCGAACATCGCGGCGGAACGGGTGTCGGTCCTGCCGGGCCCGCCCACCCTGCACCAGTCCCTCCTGGACCACCCGGCCCGCGACGCCCACGACCTCTCCGCGCTGCGGCTCGTGGTGACGGGCGCGGCGGTCGTGCCCCTGCAACTGGTGGAGCGACTGCGCGGGGAACTCGGCGTCGAGACGGTCCTCACGGCATACGGCCTCTCCGAGGCCAGCGGCATCGTGACCATGTGCCGGCGCGGCGACGACCCGTCGGTCATCGCGTCGACGTCGGGCCGCGCGATCCCGGGCACGGAGGTGCGGGTGGTCGGCCCGACGGGCGTACCGGCGCCCGCCGGCACACCCGGAGAGGTCCTGGTCCGCGGCTTCAACGTGATGCGCGGCTACTACGAGGACGAGGCGGCCACCACCGAAGTGCTGACGGAGGACGGCTGGTTGCGCACGGGCGACGTGGGCGTGCTGGACGAGGCGGGCAACCTGCACATCACCGACCGCATCAAGGACATGTACATCGTCGGCGGCTTCAACGCCTACCCGGCGGAGATAGAACAGCTCCTGGGCCTGCATCCCGATGTGGCGGACGTGGCGGTGATCGGCGTACCCGACGCGCGGCTGGGCGAGGTCGGGAAGGCGTACGTGGTGCGGCGGCCCGGTGCGGTGCTCACCGGGGACGACCTGATCGCGTGGGCGCGGCGGGAGATGGCGAACTACAAGGTGCCGCGGACGGTGGAGTTCCTGGGGGAGTTGCCGCGGAACGCGAGCGGCAAGGTGGTGAAGGGGGAGTTGCGGGGCAAGGCGGGGCGCCGCGCGGGGTAGGACCGCGGGCGGCCCTCGGGCGGAGCCCGAGCCCGCACCGCGGCTTCGCTCTGAAGGGTCTGCCGGACCATGTTCCCGACGTGATCGACTCCGCCGTACGCGCACGCGGCTCGTGGCGGCAGTTCCGCAGGCCTCGGATGCCGCCACGCACGCGGAACGAGGAGCCGCCTGTTGCCGCACCGGCCGTTCGGCGGCAGGGGCCGTCCGTGGACTCAGGCGGGGACGGCCGGCCGGAAGGGGATCGGAGCCGGAGTGTCGCCCGGCAAGAGGCTCTGGCCGCCCGAGTCCCGACCCTCAGCTCGCCGCACCGACGCGCTGGGGCCCGTGCCGGGGCCGCTTCGCCTGCGCCGGGACCACGGTCGTGGGCGCACCGGAGCCGCGGCGCCACCCGGCCGGCGCCTCGGCCAGGACGACGGCGAGCACGCACCACAGGAGGACATCGATCCGGTCCAGGTTGGCCGGGTGGTCCATCATGCTCGCCAGGAAGAACCCGGTCAGCGAGGCCAGTCCGACCGTCCCGATGACCGACTTGGCGCGGGCGGCGCGGGCCGCGCAGGACAGGGCGACGACGGCCACGGCGGTCATGGCGAGGAGCCCGAGAGGCCCCGTTTCCACCAGCCGGTTGAGCCAGAGGTTGTGTGCGTGCACGAAGACCCGGTCGCCGGGCGCGGTGGCGGATATGACGGCGCCGGAGCGGCCGAGTCCGACGCCGAGGGGATTGTCGGCGGCGATCTGCAGGGCGGCTTCCCAGGCCTGTCCCCGCACACCCAGTGAGTTCCCGGCCCGGGACACGGCCCAGATGGCGCCGGCCACCACGAGCAGGGCCACGGCACCCAGGGCGGCGAACAGCCGGCGCCGTGCCCGGTCGGCGAGCCGGGGCGCCGGCCAGTAGGCGCCGCCGAGCACGAGAAGCCCGGCGGCGGCGGCGACGTACCCGGCCCGCGAGAAGGTGGCCAGCAGGGCCCCGTATCCGATGACGACCAGCACCACGATCGCCGTACGGGCCGTGCGCTCGTCCACGCACACGGCGGCGAGCAGCGCGAAGGGGAGGAGCAGTACCAGGAAGGCGGCCAGCAGGTTCGGGTTGGAGAAGGTCCCGGTGGCCCGGATGAGGATGCCGTCGCCGCCCGCGTCACAGGCGACGTCGGTCAGCAGCCCGGTCCGGCAGAAGCCGGTCGGCGTCTCGTTGGTCACCTGGGAGAAGGCAGTGGTGGAGGCCGCCGCGACGCCGGCCAGCGCGAGGATCCCGATCGCCCGCCACGACTCGGTCTGCGTACGGCGCACTCCGACCACCAGGTAGTAGCAGCACACGGCGGTCAGCAGGCCGCGCAGCGGCGCCGTGGCGTGCCCGCCGTGGTACGTCGCCGCCCCCGCGGCCACGACCAGCAGGCCGATCGGCACGTCCAGTCGCGTCCGGAAGTCCCGCAGCCGGGCCCGCGGCCGCCCCCGTACGGGAACGACGAGGGCGATCAGGCCGGCCAGCAGGGCGAGCCGCGTCGGCGTGACGATCCCGACGACCGACTCGACGGGGTCGTCGGGGAAGAAGTCGGTGCCGGAGTCGAGCAGCACGACGGCCACCGCGCCCAGCGGCACGAACTGAACGAACCTGACAATCGCCGACGGCCGCCCGGGACCGGCCGGCAAGCTCTGGTCGGATGCCATGGCACCCGAGCGTGGCGGGCGGGTACGACGGGCGGGTTGCGGACGGGCGAACGGCCCGGGGATCCTTGACGGCTGCCGGATCCCCCTCGGGCTCGGGAGGGGGGCGATTGGCAGGAGAGTCCCACCGAGCATCCCGCCAGAGTGGGCAATTGGGACTGACGCTGACACAGATCCGCCAATCAACCTGGCGGGTCGCACGGACCAGGACCGAAGCGGCCTCCACCGGTATTCAGTGCGGCACGGATCTCGCGGATCATCTGTAGAGGCCGATGGAAGACGTCCTCGGCGGTATAGCGCAGTAGGCTCCGCACGTCCGGACTCCGGGCGAGCTGGTTGAAGCGGGCCACGTCACGGCGATGGGCGTCACGAGTGCCGTGATAGGCGTAGCCCTCGATCTCGATCGCCAGTCCCTCAGCCCTGAAGAGAAAGTCGAGATAGCGGCGACGGCCGTCGGGGGTACGCACCTCGACCTGAGTTTCGGGATGGAGGCCGGCGTCGTGCATGCGCAGGCGGGCGATCGTCTCCGCGGGTGAGCCGGAACGGGGGTCGAGCAGCACCAGCCACTCCTGGGCCCTGCCGGCACCGAGAAGCGGGGCCTCCAAGGCCACGGCAAGGGTGGCCGGCGCGATGAGCGGGGCGCGGCGTGCGCCGCCGACCCTGCGGTAGGTGAGCGCGGACTCCACAGCAACGAGCGCATCGTCCCTCGGGCCGGCTCGGAGGAGGTCGGCGAGGGTGCGAGGGACCTCGGTGACGCGCAGGCCGGACCGCTCGACGACCTCGACCTGCGGGAGGGGGATGCGGTGGACCCGTACCCCGGCGAAGCCCTGCCGGGCGCTGAGCCCGGGGTCGGTGAATTCCAGAGGGAATGGACGCCGTGGATCCTCGGCCGGCCTCCCGCGGCCCGGCCTCCCGCCGTCCAGCGTCTCGATCTGCCAAAGGCGAGCAGCCGAGCCATGGCTCACGACGAGCTGCCGCCTGACCAGCTGGGCCGCCTTCAGCCGTACGACGAGGTCGACTTGCCTCCCCGGTTCTGCCCATGCCCCGCCCTGAACGGGGGCCCACCCCTCCGAGCGGAGCCGCCGGAACAGGGACGCCCGAGGCCAGCCGGCTTCCAGCGCCCGCGAGGTCAGCAACACACCGCCGTCGACGAGCGCCCTCAAGTCCTTGCGTTCCACGCCCCACTGTCCCGAAGGCAGGACCCCTCCCGCCCAGCCCTGTGGATAACCCGGCGGCGAAGTCCTGAGGAACCGGAGATGAGCGGGAGAAAGGCAGTTGTGTTCCACCACAGCGCCAGTTCCTGGGCCATCACGTCACCCGCGTGGCACGGACCTGCCAGTCACACCGCGTCAGCGCTTGATCTCCGCGACGAAGGCCGTCCAGGCGGACAGGGGGAACACGAGCACGGGGCCCTCGTCCTCGGCCGTCTTGGAGTCACGGACGGGGACCATGGCGGGGAGGCCCTCGGCGGCCTCGACGCAGTCTCCGCCGCTGCCGTTGCTGTAGCTGCTTCTCCTCCAGCGCACAGTGCTCAGGTCAAAGGCGGTGCTTGCCATTTCGGTAGTCCTCAGCCGCTTCCTCGATCATGGCGAGGGACGCCTCCGGCGGCAGAGCGGCGGCCCTGAGCCGATCGTACGACTTGCGGTACTCCTTCACGAGGGCCGGATCGTCGATGGTGTCCCCAGTGTGGAGGGACTCTGTGTATACGAGGGGAGGGGCATCAGGGAAGGTCATGAGCTTGGCCATGCCGAGCATGAAAGGATGCGCCCCGCAGTTCCACGGAAGAATCTGTGGAGTGATCCGGCGACGACGCGCCAACGCCGCGATGTGGTCGAGCTGTTCGGCCATCTGCTCCGGCGGAAGGATCGCCAGCCGCAGCAGCGACTCGTGCAGGATCGCCCAGTACTCGGGTGTCGCGTGGTCCTCGTCGAAGAGGTGGGCCCGCTCGAGACGGGCGTTCACCTTCGCGTCCGTCTTCTCCTGCGCTTCGAGAGGGTGTGTCGCTCGTACGACCGCGTGTGCGTAGGCCTTGGTCTGAAGCAGACCGGGGATGAGGGTCGGGCACCACTCCTCGATGGCCTCGGCGTGCTTCTCGGCCTCCAGCACCTTCTCGAAGTACGAGGCGTGTCCCTTCCGTCGGGCCTTACGCACGTCCTCGCAGCGGCGTTCGAAGAAGCCGTCGGTCTGCAGCACCTGGTCCACGTGCTCGGCCAGATCGCGTGGCATACGGCGCTCGCCGCGTTCGATCTCACTCAGGTGACTCTGGCCGTAGAAGCTACCCTCGACCAACTGCTGAAGTGTGAGCCCTGCTTTCTCCCGCTTCCACCGCAACTCCTTGCCGTAGAAGCACGGGACGCTTTCCGAGCCGTCGATGTCCTTGCGCCGCACCATGATCTGCCGCCCCCACTCCACAAGTGCCGTGCTCTGTTCCACAGTTCACGCTCGGGAACCTGAACCTCTTTCACGGTACGTCGCGCCGCGTCACTGTGTGAGTGAATCGTCACAGAGTGCACAGGAAGGCGTACGTGCATGAGGCCACGTCAGAATCCCCCCACCGCCTACGACATCACCCTATGCATCGAGGAACTGCGCGACGCTCTCGCCGCCCACGACATCACCCTCCCGTCTCTCCGTGTGGACCTGCCGACCTTCGCAGGCGCGTACCACGCTCCGGTCGGCCTGATCGCCCTCGGCAACTGCAACACGGAAACCGCACGGCAGCTGGCCGCGGCGCTGCGCAAGGCGGCCGGCCGGTGAACGATGCGGGCCTGGAGGTCGATCTGCTCGCGTTGTCCAAGGCGGTGCCCGAGTTGCGGCGCGCGGTGCGGGAGCGGTTTGGGGACATCGGCGGCGAGGTGCAGCTGTGTGTGACCGAGCTGGTGGGAAATGTCGTCCGCCATGTGGGGGAGGGCACCCCTGTTTCCGTGCGCGTGGCTCGCGCGGGCCCTTGCATCCGGGTGGAGGTCGCCGACGCTGACCCGTGCGCTTGGCCCGTTCTGCTGTACGCCGAGGGGGATGACGAGTCCGGCCGGGGGCTGGCGTTGCTGGACGCTGTGGCGTTGCGGTGGGGTGTGGTGCAGGGGGAGTCGGGCAAGACGGTGTGGTGCGAGGTGGGTGGTGAGGGGTGAGACGACACGGCGATGGGGCCGAGCTTGGGCTCGGCCCCATCCGTGAGGAGTCGCTTTACGGCTTGGCGTTGCTGGCCTGCGCCTGCCCCTTGACACGCCTCGGCCGCGGCGGCTTCCCCTCCGCGCCGCCGCGGCCGATTCCCGTGGGGTGCTGGTCCGTCAGGCCTCTTCGCTCGTGATGTGGGTGTCGAGCGGCTTGACCGTGCCGTCGTCGGCATCGGTGATGTGGGTGTCGAGCGGCTTGACGGTGCCGTCGTCGGCATCGGTGATGTGGGTGTCGAGCGGCTTGACGGTGCCGTTGGACTTCTTCTCTTCGGCCATGCTGTTCAACTCCTGTGGCTTGGGTGACGAGGCCCGCCCGGCGACTCCCCCGAGGGCCGCCGGACGGGCTGGTCAGGGCCGTTCACCTTAACGGTGGGCCTCCATGACGATCCGTCTGCCCCCCGACGCGACGGATCGACGGCATTCAGAGTGCCGGGAGGCGATAAACGAACGATGAACGCAGGCCGGGTGGGCTAAGCGGCGGCGACGGGGCTGAGCAGGCCTCGGACCTCCGTGGCCTCCGGGGAGCCCAGATCCTCGTAGATGGACAGGGCTTCACGCCAACAGGCCTGCGCACGGTCGAGCTGCCCGATGCCGTACAGGGCGCGCCCCAGGACGGTGAGCACGTTCCCTCGCCGCCAGTCCCCGCCGATGTCGCGGAGTACGGCGAGTGACTGTTCGGCGAGCGTGGCGGCCTGGGCCGGCTTTCGCTCGGTGAGCAGTATCTCGGCGATCCGGAAGATCGTCATGCCCTCCCAGAGGCGCTGGCGACTGTCTCGGAAGACCTCAAGCGCCTCTCTCAACTGCTCGACGGCATGAGTGGGTTCTCCTGCCTGGGCAAGAGCCAGCCCCAGGGCGTAGCGGCCGTTGGCGCCCCGCAGGGTGTGGCCCAGGCGGTCGTAGACACTGACGCCCTGTCGCGCGAGCTCGATCGCGCTCTTCGTCTGTCCCATGGCAAGGTGCGAACGGGAGAGGTTGCACAGCGCGTTGGCCTCACCCGCCAGGTTGCCGTCCGCCCGGAAGTTGGTCAGGGCCTCCTGAAGATGGGCGGCCCCTTCGGCGTGCCGGCTTCGGTAGACCGCGATCACGCCGCGATGATTCGGCACCCAGCTGTTGAGGGCTGGATCGCTGATCTGCCGTGCCAGAGCCGCGGCCCGGCTCACTTCCTCGTCGGCCTGGGCGAATCGCCCTGCCGCCAGATGGGCGTCCGTCAACGTCGTCCGGGCGCGCCCTTCCGCCTGGACGTCGCCCGCCGCCTGAGCGGCATCGCGAGCGGCCGTCGCCGCTGCCTCGTAGTCACGGGAGTTGGCGCCCGACTCGGCCAGGTCCTTCGCCGCCCAGAGGAGATCGACAGCCCTGCGCAGGTTGCCGCTGCGCACGGACTGACCCGCGCAGGCCAGCAGGCAGTTCGCCTCGGAGTACAGCCAGTCCTGAGCCTCGTGGCGCGTGCTGAAGCGCAGGCCCGGGAACTCCCCGTGCTCCAGATGATCCACCAGCCGATCCCCCGGACGCTCGATCGCGTACACCCCCGCCGCCGTGGCCAGATAGAAGTCCAGCAGCCGCGACAGCGCCGCATCCCGCTCACTCGGCGGCCACTCGTCCCGCTCGGCGCACGCACGCGCGTAGAGCCGCACCAGATCGTGGTACCGATACCGCCCGGGCGCCGCCGACTCCAGCAGTGACGTGTCGACGAGTGATTCCAGCAGGTCCTCCGTCTCCGCCACCGGTAGATCCAGTACGGCCGCAGCCGCCGGCAGTGAGACGTCCGGGCCGTCCGCGAGGCCCAGGAGGCGGAAGGCGCGGGCCTGGGCGGGGTCCAGGGCGCCGTAGCCGAGTTCGAAGGTGGCCTTGACCGCGAGGTCGCCGGCCTGGAGCTCGTCCAGCCGGCGGCGTTCGTCGGCGAGCTTGGCGGCGAGGACCGAGACGGTCCAGGTGCGGCGGGCCGCGAGGCGGGACGCCGCGATGCGGATCGCCAGCGGCAGGAAGCCGCACGCCGCGACCACGTCCAGCGCCGCCTCCCGCTCGGACGCCACCCGCTCCTCGCCGACGATCTTCGTGAAGAGGGTCAGCGCCTCGTCCGGGGACATCACGTCCAGGTCGACCAGGTGGGCGCCCGCGAGGTCGACCATGCGGACCCTGGAGGTCACCAGCGCCGCGCAGCCCTCGGTGCCCGGCAGCAGCGGTCGTACCTGGGCGGCGTCCCTGGCGTTGTCCAGCAGCACCAGGACCCGGCGGCCGTCCAGGACCGAGCGGTACAGCGCCGAGCGCTCCTCCAGTGAGTCCGGAATGGCCGAGTCCGCCGTGCCCAGGGCCCTCAGGAAGGACCCCAGCACGGTCTCCGGCTCCGCCGCCCGCGGGCCGGCGCCCTGCAGGTCGACGTACAACTGCCCGTCGGGGAAGGCCGAGCGGGCCTGGTGTGCCACGTGCACGGCGAGTGTCGTCTTGCCGACCCCGCCGATGCCCGCCAGCGCCGACACCGCCATCACCCGGCCCTCGGACGAGGCGAGGACGTCGCTCAGCTCGGAGACGAAGGCGGAACGGCCCGTGAAGTCGGGCACGGTCGCCGGAAGCTGGGCGGGACGTACCGGCATCACCGGCGGGTCGGCCACCGGAGCCGACGGTTCCGCGAGGCCGGGGTCGGCCTGCAGGATCCGCTGCTGGAGTTCCTTCAGGTCCGGACGTGGGTCAACGCCGAGTTCGTCCGCCAGCAGGCGGCGGGTGTCCGCGTACACCGCCAGCGCCTCAGCCTGCCGCCCGCTGCGGTACAGCGCGAGCATCAGCAGCTCACGCAGCCGCTCCCGCAGCGGGTGCTCCGCCGTCAGCGCCGTCAGCTCCGAGACCGCCTCGGCGTGGCAGCCCTGCTCCAGGTCCATGTCGAGGCGGGACTCCAGCAACTGCAGCCGCCACTCCTCCAGGCGGACCCGCTGGGCCTCCGCGTACGCCCCGGGGACCCCGGCCAGCACCTCCCCGTCCCACAGCGCCAGCGCCCGGCCCAGCACCTCCCGGGCATGGCACAGATCCCCGGCGTTGCGCGCCTTCTCCGCCTCCGCCGCCAGCTCCTGGGCCGCCGCCAGGTCCAGCGCGCCCTCGGCCAGGCCGCGCACCGCGTAGCCGCCCGACTCGCTCACCAGGACCCCGGGGTCCAGCACCTTGCGCAGCCGGGAGGCGTACGTTCGTACCGCCGCCAGCGCCTGCGAGGGCGGCTCCTCGCCCCACAGGGCGTCGATCAGCTCCGCCGCGGTCGCCGTGCGGCCCTCGCGCAGCAGGAGGGCCGCGAGCAGGGCGCGTTGCTGGGGAGAACCGGTGGGGAGCTGTTCCTCGCCGCGCCACGCGCGTACCGGGCCGAGCACACCGAAGCGCAGCGCACCCGCCTGCTCCGCCGTATCTGTCGAGGAGCCAGGACGCCTCTGCTCCGGCACTCGCGGTACCCCGTCCATCGCAGTCCCCCTAGGACCCGTTTACATCCCCGCCAGTTTGCCTTGTTCATGGCAGTTGCGTCAGCTGTGGAGGGGGTGATCACAGCCAGGCGCGCGGGATATCACAAGGTCCTCACGTGCTCTCCGCACGGCGTTGGGCACTCCCCGCCGCACCCGGGGCCGCCTCTGCATAGCTGACGGACCGTCAGATCGGCGCTACCGTGGCGGACATGGACACCGAGACCGCGTTTCCCCTGATCATCTCCGTCGACGACCACACGGTCGAGCCGCCCACGGTCTGGCAGGACCGGCTTCCGAAGAAGTACCAGGACACCGGCCCGCGCATAGTTCGCGCGCCGTTGAAGGAAATGACCTTCCTGGGCGGGCGGTTCAAGCCCGTCATGGGCCGGCCGGGCGACGACGGTCCGATCGGCGACTGGTGGGTGTACGAGGACCTGCAGCGGCCGCTGACCCGCCTCGACACCGCCGTCGGGTACAGCAGGGACGAGATCAAGCTGGAGGTCATCACCTACGAGCAGATGCGCCCGGGGTCGTACGACGTCCCCGCCCGCCTCGCCGACATGGACGTCAACCACGTCCAGTCCGCGCTCTGCTTCCCCACCTTCCCCCGCTTTTGCGGCCAGACCTTCACCGAGGCGCAGGATCACGAGCTGGGCCTGCTGGGCGTCCGGGCGTACAACGACTGGATGGTGGAGGAGTGGTGCGGCCCCGCCGCGCAGGGCCGTCTCATCCCGCTCACCCTCATCCCCCTCTGGGACGCCGAGCTGGCGGCAGCGGAGGTCCGCCGCAACGCCGCACGCGGCGTGCGTGCCGTCGCGTTCTCCGAGATACCCCCGCACCTCGGGCTCCCGTCCGTCCACACCGACTACTGGGACCCGTTCCTCGCCGCCTGCGACGAGACCGGCACGGTCGTCGCCATGCACATCGGCTCGTCCAGCAGGATGCCCTCCACCTCGGCCGACGCCCCGCCCGCCGTCGGCTCCACCATCACCTTCGCCAACTGCTGCTTCTCGATGGTCGACTGGCTGATGAGCGGCAAGTTCGAGCGCTTCCCGAACCTCAAGGTCATGTACGCCGAAGGGCAGATCGGCTGGATCCCGTACATCCTCGAGCGCGCCGATGTGGTGTGGGAGGAGAACCGTGGCTGGGGCGGGGTCGCCGACAAGGTGCACCGGCCGCCGTCCGAGCTGTTCGCCGACCACGTCTACGGCTGTTTCTTCGACGACGCGTTCGGGCTGCGGAACCTGGACTCGATCGGCGTCGGGAACGTCCTGTACGAGACCGACTACCCCCACTCCGACTCCACCTGGCCGAAGTCGCGCGAGGTCGGCGAGGCGCAGATGGGGCACCTGGACGCGGACGTGGTCGAGCGGATCGTACGGCGCAACGCGATCGATCTGCTGGGCCTGACGGACGACGGGCTGTGGCCCGGGAGGGCATGAGCAGGCCGCGGTCCCGTCAAGGGGCCGCGGCCGCAACTCGTGGCAGCCGGCGTCAGCCGAGGAACACCGACGAGATCCTGTCGTCGAAGTCGACCGAGGCCAGGTCGGCGATGTTGCCCTGAACCACCTTGGAGTCGCCCTTGCAGTCCTTCTCGGACCAGATCTTCAGGGTGCCGGCGGCCTGGAGGGAGGAGGCGGAGTCGTCGCGGCCGACGTTCTGGCATCCGGCACCGGCCAGCCCCTCGGAGGGGTCGCCGAAGTTCCGCTCGTCGGAGAGGGTGACGCTGGTCGCGGGGGCCACACCACCCTGCTCGTCGCCGGCGCCGTCCTCTTGCCCGGCTCCCGCCTTCTGGCCGTCCGGCGTCACGCCGAACCAAGTGCCGCCCACACCCTGTCCGTTGGTGTCACCGGGCTTGAGGTCCTTGCTGAAGCGGTAGACCGGCCAGCCGCCGACGGTCACCTGCAGGTTGCCGTCGGCGCGCTTGACGACGCCCACGTCGGACTTGTCCACACCGTCGATGAAGATCTTGCCGCCGGGGGCGACCAGGACCGGCGGCCAGGTGGTGGCGCACTCGCCGGCGCAGTTCGACCGGGACGGGTTCGCGGTGTCCTTGTCGAAGCGGTAGAGGGTGAAGCCGGCGCCGTTGACGACGACCGGGTTCAGGTCGCCCGCCCGGGCCGCGCTCAGCTGCACCCACTTCTTGGCGACCGGCTTGCTCGCCGGCTTCCCCGGGCTGTTGGCCCAGTCGCCGGTGCCGGGGGCCGCATTGTTCTGCTTGGCCGAACCGCTGGTGAAGCTCAGGCTCCCCTGGGCGGCGGCGGCCCCCTCGCGGGCGGCGGACGCGGCGTTGCCGGTGCCGTTGCAGGCGGTCAGCAGCAGGGCCGCGGCGGCGGTGGTGGCGGCGATCGCGGCGATGCGGTTGCGGATCATTCTCGGTCTCCCCGTTGTCCCGGCGCCCGGACCTCCCGGGCAGCCACCGCCCAGTACGAACCCCTCGCCGACCGCCCTCACCCGGTGACGTGCCTGAGACACGAACACGACGGATCGCGGTCAATCGGACGAAGTTCGCGACATTCCACCGGTCCGGCGAGCGCCCCGCGAGGGCCGCAGCAGTTCCGCCTCCACCCCTTGTCTGTTGCGGCGCCAGCCCCGACGATGACGCCCGGAACAGATATGACGGTTCGTCAGATCGAGGAGGGTGCGTGTCCATCCAAGTCCCGCCGGACGGGCGGACGCTGTTCGGGATGCAACTCCCGATCCAGTCCCAGAGCACGATCTACGCCGAGCCCTGGGAAGCCGCCGCCGGCCCGGGCGACCTGAGGGCGATCGCCGTCGCCGCCGACCGGGCCGGCTTCGACTACATCGCGAGCTGCGACCACGTCGGCGTTCCGCGCCGCCTCGCGCCCGCGATGAGCACGATCTGGTACGACCCCGTCGCCACCCTCGCCCACCTCGCCGCCGTCACCGAGCGCGTCCGGCTGCTCAGCCATGTCGCCGTCGTCGGCCTGCGCCACCCGCTGGCCACCGCCAAGCAGTACGCCACGCTGGACCACCTGTCGGGCGGCCGGTTGATCCTCGGTGTCGGCGCCGGGCATGTGCGCGAGGAGTTCGAGACGCTCGGGCACGACTTCCGGCAGCGCGGGGCCGTCCTCGACGAGGCGATCGACGCCCTGCGCGCCGCACTCGGGCCGGAGGAGTTCCCCGAGCACCACGGGAAGTTCTACGACTTCGAGGGACTCGGCCAGTTGCCCCGGCCGGCCCAGCCGCGCCTACCCGTCTGGGTCGGCGGATCCTCGCCAGCCGCCGTACGCCGGGCCGCGCTCAAGGGCGACGGCTGGCTGCCGCAGGGCGACCCGCGCGACCGGCTGCCGGAGCAGATCGCCACGCTGCGGCGGCTGCGCGCGGAGGCCGGCATCGAGGAGCCGATCGTCGTGGGCGCCATCACCGAGCCGCTCTACGTGGGCCGGCCCGGCTGGGAGGTGGGCCGGCGGACGATCACCGGTGCGCCGGAGGCGCTCGCCGAGTCCCTGCGGGCCTATCGCGCGATGGGCGTGCACCAGATCCAGGTGCGCTTCCGCTGCCGGAGCCGGGACGAACTCGTGGACCAGATGACCGCCTTCGGGGCCGAGGTCGCCCCGTACCTCGACCAGTGACTGGAGTGAGCCATGGGCAAGCTGGACGGCCGGGTCGTGATCGTCACCGGCGCGGCACGCGGACAGGGCGAGGAGGAGGCGCGGCTCTTCCGGGAGGAGGGCGCCGAGGTGGTCGTCGCCGATGTGCTCGACGAGCAGGGCGAGGCACTCGCGAAGGAGATCGGCGCGCTGTACGCGCATCTCGACGTGGGGGAGGAGACGGACTGGCAGGCCGCGGTGGCCGCCGCCAAGAGGGCGTACGGCCGGGTCGACGGGCTGGTCAACAACGCCGGCATCCTGCGCTTCAACTCCCTCGTCGACACGCCCCTCGACGAGTTCATGCAGGTCGTGCGGGTCAACCAGGTCGGCTGCTTCCTCGGCGTCAAGACGGTCGCGCCGGAGATGGAGGACGGCGGCACCATCGTGAACACCGCCTCCTACACGGCCGTGACGGGCATGGCGGCCGTGGGCACCTACGCGGCCACCAAGCACGCCATCCTCGGCCTCACCCGCGTCGCCGCGCTGGAACTGGCGCCGCGCGGCATCCGGGTCAACGCGATGTGCCCGGGCGCGATCGACACCGCCATGTCCAACCCGGCCCATCTGGACCCGGGCGCGGACCCCGAGGAGACCTCGAAGGCCCTCGACGGGCTCTACCGCAAGCTCGTGCCTCTGGGGCGGATCGGGCGGCCCGATGAGGTGGCCCGGCTCGCGCTGTTCCTGATGTCGGACGACTCGTCGTACATCACCGGCCAGCCGTTCGTGATCGACGGCGGCTGGCTGGCCGGGGTGAGCGTCATCTGATGCACCGCCCTCATCTGATGGCCAGTCAGCTATTGACGGTGCACGGGAGCGGTGCCACAGTCGGCGGAAAGTGAATCTGACGGTACGTCAGAAACTATGTGGGGACGGTGAACCTCCTTGGAATTCGGGCTCTTTGTACAGGGATACGTGGGCAAGCGCGCCGAAACCGACCCGCTCGCCGAGCACAAGGCGCTGATGGAGGAGACCGAATACGTCATCCAGGCGGACAAGTCCGGCTTCAAGTACGCCTGGGCGTCGGAACACCACTTCCTGGAGGAGTACTCCCACCTCTCCGCCAACGACGTGTACCTGGGGTACCTGGCGCACGCGACGGAGCGGATCCATCTGGGGTCCGGCATCTTCAACCCGCTCGCCCAGGTCAACCACCCGGTCAAGGTGGCCGAGAAGGTCGCCATGCTCGACCACCTCACCGAGAACCGCTTCGAGTTCGGCAGCGGGCGCGGCGCAGGGTCGCACGAGATCCTCGGGTTCATACCGGGCGTGACCGATATGAACTACACCAAGGAGATCTGGGAAGAGACCATCGCCGAGTTCCCCAAGATGTGGCTCCAGGACGAGTACACCGGCTTCCAGGGCAAGCACTGGTCGCTGCCGCCGCGCAAGGTGCTGCCCAAGCCGTACGGGAAGTCGCACCCCGCGATGTGGTACGCCGCCGGATCGCCGCCGTCGTATGCGATGGCCGCGAAGAAGGGGCTCGGGGTGCTCGGCTTCAGCGTGCAGAAGGTCTCCGACATGGAGTGGGTGCTGGAGCAGTACAAGACGGCTGTCGTGAACGCCGAGCCGATCGGTGACTTCGTCAACGACAACGTGATGGTGACCACCACGGCCATCTGCGCGCCGACGCACGCCGAGGCGATCGAGACCGCCGTGAACGGCGGGCTGCACTATCTGCCGTCGCTGGTGTTCCGGTACCACGACACGTTTCCCCGCCCCGAGGGGTTCCCGGTGTGGCCGGAGACGCTGCCCCCGTACACGCCGGAGTTCGTGGAGTTGCTGATCGAGGAGGAGTTGCTGATCTGCGGGGATCCGGACGAGGTGCTCACGCAGTGCAAGCGGTGGGAGCAGGCCGGGGCCGATCAGTTGAGCTTCGGGCTGCCGGTGGGGGTGCCGAAGGAGGAGACGCTGCGGACGATTCGGTTGATCGGGGAGCACGTGATTCCGAAGATCGACACGGATCCCGTGCATCGGACTTCGCGGTTCCGCAGGGGTGTCTGATCGCCGTTGGCGGGTGCGGGTTTGTGGGGGCTGGTCGCGCCCACGCGGCGGAGCCGCATATCGATACAGCCCCACGCCCTGAACGGGCGCGGCCCGCACTCGGAATCTGAGGAGGAACCGTCATGCTCGATCACGTCATCAAAGGCGCGACCGTCGTCGACGGGACGGGCGCGCCCGCCTACACCGCCGACGTGGGTGTGCGCGATGGCCGTATCGCCGTCATCGGCACGATCACCGAGGAATCCCGCACCAGTGAGGACGCCGCCGGGCTGATCCTCGCCCCCGGGTTCGTCGACCCCCACACCCACTACGACGCCCAGCTCTTCTGGGATCCGTATGCCACCCCGTCCCTGAACCACGGGGTGACCACGGTCGCCGGGGGGAACTGCGGGTTCACCCTGGCCCCCCTCAACCCTGCGCGGCCCGAGGACGCCGACTACACGCGGCGGATGATGTCCAAGGTCGAGGGCATGTCGCTGGTGGCGTTGGAGGAGGGGGCGCCCTGGAGTTGGAGCAGCTTCGGGGAGTATCTGGACGCCCTGGAGGGGCGGATCGCCGTCAACGCGGGGTTCATGGTGGGGCACTGCGCGCTGCGCCGATACGTCATGGGGCCGGACGCGGTGGGCGGGCAGCCCTCCTCGGAGCAGCTTGCCGCGATGGTGGGGCTGTTGCGGGAGGCCATGGAGGCGGGGGCCTGGGGGCTGTCCACCACCCAGTCGACCTCGCACTCCGACGGCGACGGGAAGCCGGTGGCCTCCCGGCACGCCGGACCGGCCGAGCTGCTGGCCCTGTCACGGGCCGTCGGGGAGCACGAGGGCACGCAGATCGAGGCCATCGTGGCGGGCTGCCTGGACCAGTTCAGCGACGACGAGATCGACCTCTTCGTGGAGATGACGGCCGCCGCCGGCCGCCCCCTGAACTGGAACGTGCTCACGATCGACGCGGCGGTTCCCGAGCGGGTGCCCAGGCAGCTGGAGGCAAGTGAGCGCGCCCGCAAGGCCGGTGGCCGGATCGTGGCGCTCACCATGCCGATCCTCACGCCGATGAACATGTCGCTGGGAACCTTCTGCGCCCTGAACCTGATCCCCGGGTGGGGGCCGGTCCTGGGGCTGCCCGTCAAGGAGAGGATCGCCAAGCTCCGAGACCCGGACGTACGGGCCGAGATGCTGCTGCGGGCCCGGTCCAAGGAGGCGGGAGTCTTCCGGCGGCTCACCCACTTCGGGCGGTACGTCATCGGGGACACCTACAGCGAGGCGAACCGGGGGCTGACCGGACGGGTCGTTCAGGACATCGCGGCCGAGCGCGGGCAGGAGCCCTTCGAGTGCCTGGTCGAGATCTGCGCGGCGGACGATCTGCGTACGGTCCTGTGGCCGATGCCCACCGACAACGACCCCGACTCCTGGGCGCTGCGCGCCGAGACGTGGCGGCACGAGGACGTCATGCTGGGCGGCTCGGACGCCGGGGCGCATCTGGACCGGATGTGCGGGGCGCCGTACACGACCCGGTTCCTCGGGGACTGTCTGCGCGGGCGGAAACTGGTCGGCCTGGAGCAGGCGGTGAGGATGCTCACCGACGACCCCGCCCGGCTCTTCGGCCTCCGTCACCGGGGACGTGTCCAGGAGGGCTTCCATGCGGACCTGGTCCTCTTCGACCCGGAGCGGATCGACGCCGGCAAGGCAACCCTGGTGCACGACCTGCCGGGTGACAGCCCGCGGCTGGACTCCAGGGCGATCGGTGTGCGGGCGGTCTGGGTCAACGGCGTCGAGGCGATCCGCGACGACGTGGTGACCGGGGCCGTGCCGGGGCGCGTGCTGCGCTCGGGGCGGGACACCAGGACGGTGGCCACCCGATGAGCCACAAGCCGGTCGACCGGCAGCGGTTGTTCGTCGGGGGCTCGTGGCTGGAGCCGGACGGCGGGTACTACGCCGTCGTCGATCCGGCGACCGAGGAGACCGTCGGGTGGGCTCCGGAGGCCTCGCGGGATCAGGTGAACGCGGCCTGCGCCGCGGCCCGCGAGGCCTTCGGGCCGTGGTCGCGTACGTCGCCCGAGGAACGGGCGGCCGTGCTGGGGCGGGCGGCGGACATCATCCGCGGCCACCTGGTGCCGTATGCCGAACTGGCCCAGGCCGAGACCGGGGCGACCACGGGGACGGCCCGGGGCATGCAGGTGGGCGTCGGGGCGGCCCGGTTCCGGCGCTACGCGCGCGTGGAGCCCGCCGAGTGGGCGATCCCGCCGCAGATCAACGAGGCGGGGCCGATGGGGAAGGCCGGTGTGATGGGTGCGCTGGCCGTCCGCCAGCCCGTCGGGGTCGTCACCTGCATCACCTCGTACAACAACCCGTGGGCCAACCCGGCGGGCAAGATCGCGCCCGCGCTGGCCATGGGCAACACCGTGGTCGTGAAGCCCGCCCCGCAGGATCCGCTGTCCGTCTACCGGATGGCGGAGGCGCTGGAGGCGGCGGGGGCTCCGGCGGGTGTGGTGAACGTGGTCTGCGGGCGTTCCGTGGAGGTCGGCGAGGCGGCCGTCTCCTCCCCGGACGTCGACATGGTGAGCTTCACCGGCTCCACGGCGGTCGGGCAGCGCATCGCCGAGGTCTGCGGGCGGGACATGAAACGCCAGCTGATGGAGCTCGGCGGGAAGGGCGCGGCGGTCGTCCTCGACGACGCTGACCTCGGGTCCGCCGTGGCCGGGATCGGGACGACGTTCTCCTTCTACAGCGGGCAGATCTGCACGGCGCCGACGCGGGTGCTGGCCCAACGGGGCCTGTACGACCGGCTGGTCGAGCAGTTGGCCGGCTACGCGGGACGCCTGAAGGTCGGCGACCCCCGGGAGCCGGACACGGTGGTCGGCCCGCTGATCTCGGCGGCACACCGCGACCGCGTGGAGTCGTACGTCGAACTCGGCCGCAAGGAAGGCGCGGTGGTCGTCGCCGGCGGCGAACGTCCCTCCCTCGACACCGGCTTCTACGTCACGCCGACCCTGCTCGCCGACTGCACCAACGACATGCGGGTGGCCCGCGAGGAGATCTTCGGCCCGGTGGTCGTCGTCATCCCCTTCGACGACGAGGACGAGGGCGTGGCCCTGGCCGACGACAGCGACTACGGCCTCATCGACTACGTCTGGTCCGGCGACGTGGCCCGCGCCTTCCGGGTGGCCCGCCGGCTGCGGGCCGGCGGTGTCGGGATCAACACCGTCGGCCGCAACATGGAGGCGCCGTTCGGCGGGTTCAAGAAGAGCGGGGTCGGCCGCGACGTCGGCTCGTATGCGCTCCACGCCTACAGCGAGGTGCAGGCGATCGTGTGGCCGGGGTGAGCCGCGGGGATTGACCGGACGCAGGCTGTCACCGGAGCCGTATACCGGGCAGGGTCATCCGTATGGGACACATGGTGCAGGTCAAGGGCGGCGAGGTCTGGGTGGACGACGCGGGCCCGGACGGCGGGGCCGCGGCCGGACCGCCCGTGGTGCTGCTGCACTCGGGAGTCGGCGATTCCCGGCTGTGGGAGCCCGTACTGACCGGCCTGGCGGCCGGACGTCTTCGGGTGATCCGGTACGACGCCCGCGGCTTCGGCCGGTCACCGGCGCCCACCGTCTCCTACACCCAGCTCGACGACCTCAGGAGCGTCCTGGACCACTTCGAACTGACCCGGGTGGTCCTGGTCGGCTCCAGCATGGGCGCCAGAACCGCCATCGACCTGGCCCTGAGCGACCCCGGCCAGGTGGCGGCCCTGGGTCTGCTGGTGCCCGGCGTCAACGGTTACGAGGGCCTGGAGACGCCGGAGGTGACCGAGGAGATCGGCCGGCTGGCCACCGCCCGTGACATGGACGGCCTGGTCGCCTTCGCACTGCGGACCTGGGGCGCGGCGGGCGCCGACCCCGACACCGAGGCCGAGCCCCTGCTGCGGGCGGCGATTCCCGCCTGGTTCACGACCTACGGCCACGAGACCGAGGGCGGGCGGGCCTTCGACCGGCTGGGCGAACTCGACCTGCCCTGCACGCTCCTGCTCGGCGAGCGGGACCAGCCCGAGGTGATCCGCTGCAACGAGGCGATGGCCGCTCGTATCCCCGGCTGCCGGCTGGTCCGGCACCCGGACTGCGACCACTTCCCCACGCTGCGGGCGCCGCGGGACGTCGCACGGCTGGTGACGGAGCTGTGCGAACGGGCGTCGGCCTGACCGGCGCCGTACGCGTCAGTCGGTGAGGTCCACCCGGATCGTCAGCAGATCCGCCCCGAACGCCCGCACTCCGGCGCTGTTGACGCGGGGCAGGCCGCGCAGGCGGGCGATCGGGTCGTCGTCGGGCAGCAGATGCGCCGTGCCCGTGTGCCACCGTCCCCTGATCCGCACCCGTACCCGCGCGTCGGCCTTGATGTTGCGCACGTACTGCGACCGCTCCCCGAACTCCGACACCAGCCAGAACGAGTCCCCGACCCGGCGTCCGCCGACCGGGGTGCGGCGGGGCAGGCCGGAGGTGCGGCCCGCGGTCTCCAGCAGGGTCTGGGTCGGCAGGCGGCGCATCACGGCGTTGAGCCGCCGCTGGAAGGCCGTGACGTTCCGGTATTTCGTCGCTGCGCGGCTGGACATGGTGTGCCGTTCTCCTGACTCGTGGCGGTGCTGATGCTCTTCAATGTCTCTCACGGGAGATCGAACGAACGGTGGGGACTCGAACGGTTCCTCTATGAGAGACGGTGGCCCATGCGGGTGGTGACCTGGAACCTGTGGTGGCGCTTCGGGCCCTGGGAGGCCCGGCAGAAGGCGATTCTCGCCGAACTGCGCGATCTGCGCCCCGATGTGGTCGGCCTGCAGGAGGTGTGGGCCGACGACCGCGAGAATCAGGCCGAGTGGCTGGCCGCCGAACTCGGCATGCACTGGGCGTGGGCCCCGTCCCCCGCCCCCGAGCGCTGGCGCCGGCGGATCGGCGACCACACGGTCGACATCGGGAACGCCGTGCTGAGCCGCTGGCCGGTCGTCGCTCAGCGGACCCTGCGGCTGCCGGCGCCCCCGGCCGTCGACGACGGCCGCCTCGCCCTGTTCACCCGCCTCGCCACCCCCTCGTACGACATCCCCTTCTGCACCACCCACCTCACCTCCGCCCTGCACGGCTCGGCCGTACGCTGCCGACAGGTGGCCGCGCTCGCCGAGTTCGTCGCCGAGAACCGGGGCGACACGCCGTTTCCGACGGTCGTCACCGGCGACTTCAACGCCTGGCCCGACTCCGACGAGGTCCGCCTCTTCGGCGGCTACCGGACCGCGCCGGTCGTACCCGGCCAGGTCTTCTTCGACGCCTGGCAGTACGCCGCCCCGGACGCCCCCGCCGCCACCTGGGACCGCTCGAACCCGTACGTCGCCGACAGCCGGGAGCCGAGCGTGCGGATCGACTACATCCACGTGGGCCCGCCCGGCAGGGACGGCCTGGGCCACGTACGTGACGTCCGGCGGGCGGGCGCCGCCCCCGTCGACGGCGTCTGGCCCTCGGACCACGCGGCCGTGGTCGCCGACCTCGCGACCGAGCCCACGCCTTGACAGCAGGTCGCCCGGCCGACGGGCCGACAGCTCCTACGAACGCCCCAGGAAGATCGGGTTCGTGACCGCCGCCAGTGCCCCCGGCAGCGGGCCCACCGCTGTCTCGTGGCGCAGTTCCGCCCGTACGTAGGCCGCGTAGGCCGGGGTCGTGCGCCATTCCACGACACCCGAGCCAGAGACCGGCAGTGGGGGGCTCGTGAACAGGACGCCCTGGTCGGTGACGAAGCGGACCGTGCAGCGCGGTGCGCCCGTGGCCTCCAGGCGGACGGTGACCGGCGTGCTGCGGGGGACCTCCAGGCGCTCTCCGATGCCGGCGTGCTCGCCCTTGCCACCGGACACACCGAAGGTCAGCGAGACGTTCTTCGACTCGGCGATGTACGACCGCCCCGCCTTGATTCCCTCCTGGATCGCCTCCCGCGTCAGGTCGTCCGCCAGCACGACCGTCTGGGGCGTGCCGACCGGGTCGGGGTCGCGGTGGGCGTCGCTGTTGCCCATCGCCGGGATCCACGCGTCCGAACCCGAGCGCACGGACGCGACCAGCGTGCTGTCCCAGTCCGCCAGGGCCATCTCGTCGTCCGGGGTCCACGGCCCGTTCCAGACCTCGATCGCGTCCGCCTCGCCGAAGCCGAACTTCCAGTTGCAGCCGACGCAGGTGGCGTGCGGGTGGGCGGGGACGACGAGACCGCCGGACCTGCGGATCTGGCGGGCGAACTTGCCGAAGCGGTTGTCCCGGGCGCGGTAGCGCCAGTCGATGAAGGTGCCGGGGTCGATGCCGAGCGCCACGACGTGGCCGTTTCGGGTCGTGACCTCCTCGCCGAGCATGATCAGGAGGTCGTCGCCCGCCGCGTCGGCCCAGTGCGCGTGCGCCGAGTGCGTGTTGTGCTCCGAGCTGTTGATGAAGTCCAGGCCGGCCGCGCGCGCGAGGGCCGCGATCTCGGCGGGCGTACGGCGGCCGTCTGAGTACCAGGAGTGCAGATGGCAGTCGCCCCGGTACCAGGCCCGCCCCCGCCCCTTCGCCCGCTCCGGCGGGTACGTCGGCTCGACGGGCTCGGCGGGCTCGCCGTAGGCGAGCGTGATGGTGACCTCGTACGGCAGCCCCTGCGGGGCCACCGTGTACGGGCCGAGGGCGATGTGCCAGGTGCCCTCCCGGACCGGCCCCGGGATGTACCCCGGCGTCGCCTCGTCCGCCCGGATGAAGAACTCCGTGCGCGCCCCGCCCGACCAGCCGCGGAAGCCACGGCCGCCGAGCTCGGTGCCGCGCCAGTCGAAGATGCCGATGTCGAGGGCGTTGCCCGGGGTGCCCGCGGGGACGGACGGCTTCTCGTAGGAGTAGGAGACCTTGATCTCCCGCACCCCGGACGGCACTTCGACCGGCAGATACACGAAGTCGGGGGACCCGGGCGGCAGGGTGCCCCGCACGGTACGGGTCTCGGCGTCCTGGGTGTCGTCGGCACCTCTGGCGAAGGTCACGCTTCCCAACGTAAGCGCGGCGGCGGCGCCCGTCACGAACAGAGCGCGTCTTCCCAGGCCGGCGCCCGCGTACTCGTCCTCGCACATGCTGCTGCTCCCCAGGTCGTCGTGAAGGACTTGGCATGGGTGGTGCAGGGTGGTGCGTGCAACTCTGGTATTCAGCCGTGAACTGCCGTGCAAGGGAAGGGAATCGGCAGCCAATCGGGAGCTGTCCAAGCTCCGCGGGGCGCCCGAAGGGGGAGAACCGTATGTGCCGACCGGTCGGTATCGACATTGCGGCATCCGCACGGTACAGATGCAGTCATGCGCATCTCCGTCACGATCTTCCTCACCGACGAGACCATCACCCCGACCCGGCTCGCGCGTGAGCTGGAGCAGCGCGGGTTCGCGGGGCTGTACCTGCCCGAGCACACCCACATCCCCGTCGAGCGGACCACCCCGTACCCGGCCGGCGGCGATCTGCCGCCCGAGTACGGCCGCACCCTCGACCCCTTCGTCGCCCTCGGCCAGGCCGCCGCCGTCACCGAACAGCTGGGCCTCGGCACCGGCATCACGCTGGTCGCGCAGCACGACCCGATCGACCTGGCCAAGCAGATCGCGACCCTGGACCACCTGTCCGGCGGACGCTTCACGCTCGGCCTCGGCTTCGGCTGGAACGTGGAGGAGGCCGCCGACCACGGCGTCGAGTGGGCCACCCGCCGCGACCTCGTCCGGGACCGGATGGCCCTGATGCGGGCCCTGTGGGCGGACGAACCCACCGCGTACGACGGTGAGTTCGACGCCGCACGGGCGAGCCTCGCCTACCCCAAACCCGTACAGAAGCCGCGCGCCCCCAAGGTCAACGGCCCCCGCACGCTCATCGGCGGAGCGGCCGGCCCGAAGCTGTTCGCGCATATCAGCGAGTACGCCGACGGGTGGCTGCCGATCGGTGGCCGCGGACTGTCCGAATCTCTACCCCGGCTCCGCGCGGTCTGGGCCGACGCCGGCCGCGACCCGAACGCCCTCCAGGTGGTGCCGTATGCCGTGTTCCCCACCCCCGGCAAGCTCGGGCACTACGCGGAACTCGGCATCGAGGAGGTCGTGGTGCAGCTGCCTCCGGCGACGGAGACGGACGTTCTGCGGGTGTTGGACGAGTATGCCGAGTACGTGTAGCCGACTGGGCGGGCAGCTAACCCAGGGGGCGGGGAACTGCGCGACCAGCCACGACCGGCCCGCACCCGGCAACGTACCGCGGCTCCCCAGAACCAACCCCGGCCCCGCTGAACTGGCGGAGCTCGACCGTATGCTCGAAGGATGACGACTCCCGAGACCTCCGGAACCGGCCCCACCGACCGCCCCGGCGGAACCGGCCCGACCGAGAACTCCATGCGTCGCGCCCTCAAACGCGCCCGTGACGGCGTCGCCCTCGACGTCTCCGAGGCGGCCGTACTGCTCCAGGCCCGCGGCGAGGCCCTCGACGACCTCGTCGCGTCCGCCGGCCGGGTGCGGGACGCGGGCCTTGACGCGGCGGGCCGGGCCGGTGTCATCACGTACTCGAAGAGCGTCTTCATCCCCCTCACCCGGCTGTGCCGGGACAAGTGCCACTACTGCACCTTCGTCACCGTCCCCGGCAAGCTGCGCCGCGCCGGGCACGGGATGTTCATGTCGCCGGACGAGGTCCTCGACATCGCCCGCAAGGGCGCGGCCCTCGGCTGCAAGGAAGCCCTCATCACCCTCGGCGACAAGCCCGAGGACCGCTGGCCCGAGGCCCGCGAATGGCTCGACGCGCACGGCTACGACGACACCATCGCCTACGTCCGCGCCATCTCCATCCGCATCCTGGAGGAGACCGGCCTGCTCCCGCACCTCAACCCCGGCGTCATGACCTGGACCGACTTCCAGCGTCTGAAGCCGGTCGCCCCGTCCATGGGCATGATGCTGGAGACGACGGCGACCCGCCTGTGGTCCGAGCCGGGCGGCCCGCACCACGGCTCCCCGGACAAGGAGCCGGCCGTCCGGCTGCGCGTCCTGGAGGACGCCGGCCGTTCCTCCGTCCCCTTCACGTCCGGGATCCTGATCGGGATCGGGGAGTCGTACGAGGAGCGGGCCGAGTCCCTCTTCGCGCTCCGGAAGGTCTCCCGGGCCTACCACGGCATCCAGGAACTGATCATCCAGAACTTCCGCGCCAAGCCGGACACCGCGATGCGCGGCATGCCGGACGCGGAACTCGACGAACTGGTCGCCACGGTCGCCGTCGCCCGGCACATCATGGGCCCGAGCGCCTGCCTCCAGGCCCCGCCCAACCTGGTGGACTCCGAGTACGAGCGCCTCATCCACGCCGGCATCGACGACTGGGGCGGCGTTTCGCCGCTCACGATCGACCACGTCAACCCCGAGCGCCCCTGGCCGCAGATCGAGGAGCTCGCCGAGCGCTCGGCGGCGGCCGGCTTCGAAATGCGCGAACGCCTCTGCGTCTACCCGGAGTTCGTCCAGCGCGGCGAGCCCTGGCTGGACCCGCGACTGCGCCCGCACGTCCGGGCACTCGCCGACCCGGAGACGGGCCTGGCGCGTGCGGACGCCGTCGTCCAGGGACACCCGTGGCAGGAGCCGGAGGAGGTCTTCGTCGCCTCCGGCCGTACGGATCTGCACTCCACGATCGACACCGAGGGCCGTACGTCCGACCGCCGCGACGACTTCGACGAGGTGTACGGCGACTGGGGTGCCCTGCGCGAGGCGGCGGCGCCCGGGATGGCGCCGGAGCGCATCGACACGGATGTGCGCAAGGCACTGGCGACCGCGGCCGACGACCCGACCCGGCTGAGCGACGGGGAGGCGCTGGCGCTGCTGCACGCGGACGGCCCGGCGCTGGACGCGTTGTGCAAGGTCGCCGACGACGTCCGTAAATCGGCGGTCGGCGACGACGTCACGTACATCGTCACGCGCAACATCAACTTCACCAACGTCTGCTACACGGGCTGCCGCTTCTGCGCCTTCGCCCAGCGCAGGACGGACGCGGACGCCTACACCCTCTCCCTGGACCAGGTGGCCGACCGCGCCCAGCAGGCCTGGGACGTGGGCGCGGTGGAGGTCTGCATGCAGGGCGGCATCCACCCGGACCTGCCCGGGACGGCGTACTTCGACATCGCGAAGGCGGTGAAGGAGCGGGTCCCCGGCATGCACGTGCACGCCTTCTCGCCCATGGAGGTCGTCAACGGCGCCACCCGCACCGGCATGTCCGTCCGCGAGTGGCTGACGGCGGCCAAGGAAGCCGGGCTGGACTCCGTCCCCGGCACCGCCGCCGAGATCCTCGACGACGAGGTCCGCTGGATCCTGACCAAGGGCAAGCTGCCGGCGGCGACGTGGATCGAGGTGATCACCACGGCACACGAACTCGGCATCCGGTCCTCGTCCACGATGATGTACGGCCACGTCGACCAGCCCCGCCACTGGCTCGGCCACCTGCGCACCCTGGCCGGCATCCAGCAACGCACGGGTGGCTTCACGGAGTTCGTGACACTCCCGTTCATCCACACCAACGCGCCGGTGTACCTGGCGGGGATCGCGAGGCCCGGCCCGTCGATGCGGGACAACCGGGCGGTGACGTCGATGGCCCGTCTCCTGCTCCACCCCTGGATCCCCAACATCCAGACCAGCTGGGTGAAGCTGGGCACCGAGGGCGCGGCGGAGATGCTCCGCTCGGGCGCGAACGACCTGGGCGGCACGCTGATGGAGGAGACGATCTCGCGGATGGCGGGGTCGTCGTACGGCTCGTACAAGTCGGTACGCGACCTGGTGGCGGTCGCCGACGCGGCCGGGCGCCCGGCCAGGCCCCGCACCACGCTGTACGGCGAGGTGTCGCAGGAACGGCAGCGGGCGGCGGCGGCCTCGGACGGGCACCTGCCGGAGCTGTTGCCGGTGCTGGACTGAGACGGAGACGGCACAGGACCGTGTCGCGGGGGTCGGTACGATGATCCGACCCCCGCTGGAGGGGTTCCGTAGCTGAGGAGATGCGTGCCCGTGCCTGCTCCCAAGGTCTGGGTGACCGGTCTGACGGTGGGCGCGATAGCCGCCGTCACCGTCCTCGCCATGCAGGCCGACAAGGGGCCGCACCCGACGGCCGCGGCGGCCCGCCCGAGCGCGTCGGCGGCGGCGGGGGCCACTCCCGCCCCGACGAAGTCCGCCGCCCCCGCCGCCGTACCGGACGGCTCGGGCACCGGGCGCCGGGTCGTCTACTCCCTCGCCGAGAAACGGGTCTGGCTGGTCGACGCGAGCGACGCGAGCCGCCGTACCTTCACCGTCTGGCCGGGCACCGTGAACCCGGACCCCGGCACCTACACGGTGTCCTCGCGCAACGAGGCCACCACGGGCTCGGACGGCGTGCAGATCGAGAACATCATCTACTTCGCCGCGAAGTCCGGCATCTCCATCGCCTTCTCCAACGCCGTCGACGGCTCCTCGCCCCCGCCCGCCGCGGGCAAACAGACCGGCGGGGTCCGGATGCGCGCGGCGGACGGGGCGGCGCTGTGGACGTTCGGGGAGACGGGCACGACGGTGGTCGTGGTCAAGTAGCGGCGATCCCGCTCCAGCAGTGGTGATCCCGGTCAGCCGGTGGCCGGCCGCTCAGCCGGCGGACTTCTCCTTGCCGGACGCCAGGTTGACCACCAGCAGCACGACCCCGCTCAGCAGGAACACCCGCGTCGCCGCGTCGAGCCCGTTCCAGTCCGCCGACTGCCACATCGAGAACCACTCCCCGCCGATCGCGATGAACCCGCCGCCGAACAGCAGCATCAGCATCAGCAGACCGTAGGTGGAGAAGCGCCGGGCACTGAGGTCGTCGCGGCGCAGCCACAGCCAGGTGCCGTATATGAGGACGAGCGCGGCGACGGTCTCCCAGACGATGATCGCGACGTAGGCAGCGTCCTGAAGGCCCTTGCTGGTGATGGCTCTCCACATCAGGTCCTCGTCCTTGAACGTCGTATCCATCGCCAGGACGTGCCGCACGAACTGCTGGTTGGTCCCGAAGTCGGTGATGTTCCCGAAGGCGACGAGGGCCGTGTAGAGGGCGACGGTCGCGGTGAGGAGGGTGGCCGCGAGATGGAGTGCGTTGCGTGGGGGTGTCGTTGACATGATGGTCATCTTCCCTGTGGAGGCCCTGTGCTCCATAGGCATTGAGCCAGAATGATGGCGTAGGGCAGCCGAGCGGGAGGATCCACGCGTGGGACAGGCGCGGCCGTCGATGCAGGAGCTGATCGGCCGGCGCAGTCGTGCCGGATTCGTGGGCCGCGGTGCCGAACGCGCGGCCTTCCGCGCGAACTTGGACATCCCGCCGGAGGACGAGCGACACCGGTTCCTCTTCCACGTGCACGGAAACGCCGGTGTCGGCAAGTCCTTCCTGCTGCGCGAACTGGAGCAAGTCGCCCGGGAGCGCGGCGCCTTGACCGCGTTCGTGGACGATAACGCGGGAAGTGTGCCGGAGTCGCTGGAGGCGATGAGCCGGCAGTTCGCCGCGCAGGGACGGCGGTTGAAGGATCTGGACCGGCTGCTGGCCGCGCATCGGGAGCGCAGGCACGAGGCGGAGCTGGCGGCGATCACCGCGCCGCCGTCCGAGCCGCCTGCACCCTCGGCGGGCAGCATGGCGGTGGCGCGGGCCGGCCTGGTGGGACTGGGCATGGTGCCCGGTGTCGGCGCCTTCGCCGGGGCGGTCGACGCCGCACAACTCGCCCAGGGCGCGGACCGGTTGCGGTCCGGACTCGGTGCCCGCTTCCGCACCCACGAGGACGCCCGACTCGTACTCGCCCCCGAGAGCGTGCTCACTCCGGTGCTGCTGGAGGAACTCGCCCAGGCTGCCTCCGCCGTGCCGTGGATCGTCCTGTTCTTCGACACCTACGAGCGCACCGGCCGGTTCCTCGACGCGTGGCTGCACGCCGTGATGACCTCGGACCTGTACGGCCCGCTGCCGGCCACGGTCGTCGTGGTGACGGCAGGCCAACTCCCCTTCGACGCCACCCGCTGGGGCGGCTTCGGCGACTTCATGACCGACGTTCCGCTCCTGCCGTTCACGGAGGCGGAGACGCGCGACCTGCTCGCGGGCAGGGGAGTGGTGGCCGAGCCCGTGGTGGGGGAGGTGCTGCGTCTGACCGGTGGCCTGCCGGTGCTGGTGTCGACCCTCGCGGAGAGCCGCCCCACCGATCCGGCCGACGTGCGGGACCCCAGCGCCACGGCCGTCGAGTGGTTCCTGAAGCGGGCGGAGGACGCGGTGCAGCGGTCGGTCGCGCTGGCGTGCGCGCTGCCCCGGCGGCTGGACGCGGATGTGTTCCGGGCGGTCGTGGGCGCCTCCGACTCCGACGCCGAACTGGACGGGCTGTACGCGTGGTTGCGTGGACTGCCGTTCGTCAGCGAGCGGGGCGGCCTGGTCCGGTACCACGACGTCGTACGGGCGCCGATGCTGCGGTTGCAGCGGCAGGAGGCGCCCCGGACCTGGGCGGCCCGGCAGCAGGCGCTCGCCGCCGTGTTCCGGGAATGGCGGGCCGAGGCGGAAGCCGGAAGGGACGCCGAGGAGCTGTGGGCGGACGAGGCGTGGCGGGAGCTTCGGCTGGCGGAGCTGTACCACTTGCTGTGCGCCGGGGAGCGGGCGGCGCTGACGAGCGTCCTCGGGGATGTCGTCGACGCCTGCGAGCAGGGTGAGTCCGTCGCCGAGCGGTGGGCCTGGGTCCTGGTGGAGGCCGGATCGGACGCCGAGACCCGGGCGGTGTCCCAGTGGGGCCGACGGCTCGCGACGGCCCTCGGCAGCGGCGGAACGCCCGCGGCCCTCGAACTGGTACTACGGGCGACGGGCTTCGAGCGGACGCCGGTGCCCGCGGGGGCGGGGGCGGCCGGCACGGGGTACGGCATGGCGGCTGCGGCTGCCACCGGGCTGGGTGCGGGGGCAGCCGGGCGGAGTGGTGTGGGGGGCTACGGTTGGAGGGGCGCGGGGGCTGTCGGGCGCAGGCGCGCGAGGGCTTCCGGGCTGGGCGCCGCGGCTTCCTCGCTGGGGGCCGCAGGGTCCGTTACCGGGGGCGCCGCAAGGGGATCGCTGGCCAGGAGGCGGTCCGCCACCGCGGACGACACGGCGACCACCCGGCCGGGCAGTTCGGCCGGCGCCCAGTCACGTGGGACGCAACAGCCCGCATCGCAGGGTCAGGGTGCTCAGCCGTCGCGGGTCGAGCCGTCGGGGCAGCGTAGTGAGGGGCCGCAGGGTCAGGGTGCTCAGCCGTCGGGGGCGGAGTCGCCGGGGCAGCGTAGTGAGGGGCCGCAGGCCGAGTCGCAGGGTCAGGGTGCTCAGCCGTCGGGGGCGGAGTCGCCGGGGCAGCGTAGTGAGGGGCCGCAGGCCGAGTCGCAGGGTCAGGGCGCTCAGCCGTGGCAGATCGAGCCGCCGGGGCAGCGAACTGAGGGGTCGCAGATCGAGCAGCAGGGTCAGGGCGTCCAGCCGTGGCAGGCCGAGCCGCCGGGTCAGCGTGCCCAGCCGTGGCAGATCGAGCCGCCGGGTCAGGGTGCCCAGTCGTCGCAGATCGAGCCGCCGGGGCAGCGAACTGATCGGCCGTCGCAGGCCGAGCCGCAGGATCAGCGTGCCCAGGCGTTGCCGCACTCCACGACCTCGCCCGGTACCCCCTGGCAGGCCGCGTCCGCCGATGCCGGCTGGCGGGTCGCGCTGGACCCCGTCGTGGCGGCCCGTGCCTACCGCGCCCGAGCCATCGCCCAGGACCTCGCCGGTGATCGGCGCGCGGCCGTCGCCCTCCTGAACCGGGCCCTCGAACTGGTTCCGGACGACCCCCGCAGCCTTGCCCTGCGCGGGGAGTACCACCGTGTGCTGGGGCGCCACGACGAGGCGATCAGCGACTTGGACCGGGCCCTCGAGCTGAACCCCGCCGACGCCTTCGCGCTGGCCTCCCGCGGTGCCACCCGGCTCAGTCGCGAGGATCTCGACGAGGCGCTCGCGGACCTTGACGGGGCCGTTCGGCTGAAGCCGGACTACTCCTGGGCCCTGACACGCCGGGCCCGGGTCCACCGAGCCATGGGCGACCCCGTACGGCAGCTGGCCGACCTCGACCGGGCCGTGGCGGTGGACCCCGACTGGGCCTGGGTCCGCTGCGAGCGCGGTGACGCCCTGCGCGCCGCCGGCCGCGACGAGGACGCCCTCGCCGACTACGACCACGCGCTCGCCCGGGAACCCGACTACAACTCCGCCCGCGCGAGCCGAGGCGCCTCGCTGGCCAACCTGGGCCGCCACGAGGAGGCGCTCGCGGATCTGGACCGGGTGCTGGCAGCCAATCCGTCGTACGCCTGGGCCGCGGACCAGCGGGCCGCCGTGCTCCGTCACCTGGCGGCCGAACCGGCTACTCCCGCACGCAGTGCAGGAACAGATGAGGCTCGTGCCCGGCATCGGGATGGTCAGGCGTGAACAGTACGGTCTCCGCGGACAGCACCGTCAGTCCCGCCGCGGCGACCATGCCGGTGAAGTCCTCGGCCGCGAAGCTGGTCGCCCGCACCTTCTGCCCCATGAAGACGACTTCGACGTCCTCCACGTCCGCCGGGACGGTCGCCAGCACCATGCTGCCTCCCGCTCTCAGCGCCCGTGCCAGCCGCCGCACGAGAGTCTCCTGCGTGGTGCGGGACATCTGCAGCAGGGAGAAGTACACGCAGACCGCGTCGAACGCACCGTCCTGGAGCGGGACTTGCTGGATGTCGGCGTGCTGAAAGGCGGCGTCGGGCACCTGCCGGGTGGCGAGGTCCACCATGACGGGAGACACGTCGATCCCCAGCACGCCATGGCCCGCCGCGGCGAGCGTCTCGGCCGTGGGGCGCCCGGTCCCGCAACCGACGTCCAGCACCTTGCTGCCCGGTTCGAGCCGCCCGACCAGCCAGGCCAGCGACGCCCGGTGCGTCTCCGAGCCCGCGAACGCCCTCTCGTAGGCGAGCCCCAGCGCGTCGAAGACGGCAGCGGCGCGCTGTGCCTGAGACTCGTCGGTCACGGCATCGTGCTCATGCTGCCGATGAACTCCGCCCAGGAACTCGCTTCGAATGCGAGCCGTGCGCCGTCCATGTCCTTTGAGTCGCGGACGTGGACACCGGCGTCGGCGGGGGATATGGCGACCTCGACACAATCAGGGCCGTCGTTGCTGCTGTAGCTGCTCTTGAACCACTCCAGGGTGGAGGTCATGTTTGTTCTCCCAGGACTTTCTCGATGAAGGCCAGCGATTCACGTGGCGTCAGAGCCTGCGCCCGGATCATTCCATAGCGCATATCCAGGATCTGGACCTCCCGGGGATCGCTGATCACGCGACTGTGCAGCTGTGCCTCGGAGTGCCCCAAGGTCTTGCCGTCCTGGAGCTTCAGCAGCCTGATCGGCCCGCCCATTCCTGCGTGGTCCTCACGGTCCGTGGGCATCACCTGAATCGCGACGTGCCTCAACGCACTGATCTCCAACAAGTGTTCGAGCTGCTGTCGTAGCACCATTCTGCCTCCGACAGGCCGCCGCAGTGTTACCTCTTCCTGGACAAAAGTGAGGAGCGGGGCGGGCATCCGCTCGAAAACGCGCTGCCGCGCCATGCGGGCGGCGACTTGGCGGTCGATCTCCTCCTCCGAGAGCGCGGGTCGGCGCATGGCGAACAACGCCCGTGCGTACTCCGGGGTCTGGAGCAGGCCGTGCATGTTGTGATTGGCGTAGGCGCCCAACTCGACCGCCTCGTCCTCCAGCTTGGCCAGATCACGAACCTTCTTCGGATACCTGGCCCTCTCCACGTCGTCCTTCATCGCCGAGAGCTTCCCGCCCGCCCCCAACACCTCATCGGCCTTGTCCAGGAAGTCCGGCTTGGGAATCCGCCGGCCCCGCTCCACCGACGAGACCATCTCCTCGCCGTACCCGATGGCGGCGCCCAGTTCGGCCTGGGTCATCCCGGCGGCCTCGCGCCACATCCTGATCTGCCGGCCGACCGTCCTGAGAACGGCCTCGGCTTCCTCGTCCTCCACGTCTTCCCCTCCCGACGTACGAGCCGTACGACCCCGTCGGCCATCCGTACAGTCACGCTCCGTACGGAGGCCATCGCTGTTCAGCGTAGGAGTCGGTTCGCCACGCTGGGTGACATGAGCCAGAAATCCCTCGCCCAAGTCACCTGCCCCACGCGCCACTTCACGGTTCAGCTGTCCGCGACTCGAAGAGGTGCTCGACTCGCGCGCCTGCTCACCGAGCGCCAACTGGACGACTGGGGCATGCCGTTCGAGGGTGCGGTGCACGTCGTGGCCGAGCTGGCGTCGAACGCCGTACTCCACGGCCGCGTCCCGGGACGGGACTTCCGGCTCAGGCTGAAGCTGCACACCGACGGCCCCCTCCGCATCGAGGTGACCGACGCCCGGGGCGACCGGATCCCGCAGGTCCGGGACGCGGCGGGTGGCGAGAGGGAGTCGGGTCGAGGGCTGCTGATCGTGGCGGCGTACGCGGACCGTTGGGGCGTCGATCAGGCCCCGGCCAACTGCAAGACCGTGTGGGCTGAAGTGACACCGGATCGCGGAGGGGTGTGACCCGGCGGCTCCCGACGCAAAGACCAAAGAACCGGGGAAAGAACCGAACCCACCCCCACCGCCCCCGTCGATCACCCGCAGGGGTGAATATCGCCAACTCGGCTGGCGCGCAGGGGTTTTGGTGGTGCAGCGTCACCCAGAGACAACCGCACACATGAATCGGCCCCCGCCGGGACTGGCATCCCAATGCGAGGGCCTGACACCGAGGAAGTCGACACCTTCCCCAATGACTGAGATTCAGCCTAGCGCGCCCGCGCGCGCCAAGTCCGGCCATTCCGCCGGAGGCGTCGAGCACGTCAACGAACCCCACCACGACCAGTTCGTCGTGGTCGGAAACCACCTCGCCCAGCACCCCGAGCTGTCCCTGACGGCGATCGGGCTGGCGGTCCACATCCAGTCGCTGCCCGCCCGGACCCCGGTCGGGATCAAGACGCTGGCCGCTAAGTTCCCGGAGGGGGAGATCCGTGTCGCCGCCGCCCTGCGGGAGCTGGAGGCACACGGATACCTGGCACGCACCAAGGAGCGTCTTCAATCGGGGCGAGTCGTGACCCGGACGATCTCGTACAACAGGCCGGGCGTCGCCGCGGCCCGAGCCGCGATGGAGCCCGCCGCACCCCGCCCGGCTCCGCTGTCCCCCGGCTCGAAGACGTCGGCCTCCGCATCCAGTGCCGCTTCCGATGCCGTCCTCGATGCCGCCCTGGATGTCCTCGCGGGACTGCGCGCCCACGACCCCCGCCTGCTGCTGGCCGAACGTGACGTACACCGCCTGGCCCCGGCCGTCTCCGCCTGGCTGGACAGGGGCGTCCCGCCCACCTCCGTGCAGCGCACCCTGACGAACGCCCTGCCCAAGGACCCCATCCTCAACCCGGCGGCGTTCCTCGCCCACCGCCTCCGAGCGCTGCTGCCACCACCGCTCCCCGCCCCGGCACACCCCCCGACCCCCGTCCGCCCGGACCCACTCCAGACCTGCGAGGGATGCGACCGGGCGTTCCGTTCACCAGGCCCGGGCCGCTGCCGGGACTGCCGTCCGGTGGGTGTGGCGGCGTAGAGAGTCGGACGTCAGCCCTGTACGGGTCATAACTGATCACTCCGGACCACTCAGGTCCACCTCGGGCACATTCCGCATTCCGATCTGCCCCCTGAACCGACCGTCCCCGGTCGATTACAGTGGCGAACCGTCGTACACACGGTCGCTGCAACGGGGAGGTCCTGATGGGTGCGATAGCCGGCGCCGTCTGGGGCCGCACCGAGCAGCAGGACTTCCGCAGCCGGGTGCGCGGCACGCTGCTCGGCGTGGCCGTCGGGGATGCCCTCGGGGCGCCGGTCGACGGGCTGGGGCTGGACGAGATCCGGGAGCAGTACGGCGCCGAGGGTCTCCTGGATCTGGGGTTCGGTTACGGGCGGCGCGGTGCCGTGACGCACCTCACGCAGCTCACGCTGTTCAGTGTGGACGGGCTGATAAGGGCGCAGGTCCGGCGGGACACCGGGGCCTGGCATCCGCCGACCGATCTGCACCGGGCGTATCTGCGGTGGGCCGCCACGCAACACGACTGGGGCCCCGACGAGCGCCGCAAGGACGACGGCTGGCTGGCCCGCGAGGAGTGGCTGTACGCCCGCCGCGACCCCACCCGCGCGCTCCTGCTCGGCCTTGGCGACGAGGCCATGGGCACCCTGGAGGCGCCCAAGAACGCCACCGAGCTCGGGCCTGAGGCCGCCGCCCGCTCCGCGCCCTTCGGACTGCTCGTCGGCTGGGAGCCGCAACTCGTCGTGCAGCTCGCCGTGGAGTGCGCGGCGCAGACCCACGGCCACCCCGTCGCCTACCTGTCGGCGGGCGCGTACGCGGTGATCGTGCATGGGCTCGCCTGCGGGGAGAGCCTCGACGGGGCCGTGCAGCGGGCGCTCGCGCTGCTGGCCGTGCGGCCCGGACACGAGCCCGTGTCGGACGCGCTGCAGCACGCGCTGGGTGCCGTACGACAGGGCATGCCCACCCCGGCCCGGGTGGAGGAACTCGCGGCCGACGGCTCGGCGGACGGGCTGCTTGCGGCCGCCGTGTACTGCGCCCTGGTCGGCGAGGACGTCCGCCACGGCCTCTGCCTCGCCGTCAACCACGACGGCCCCTCCGCCGCCGCGGCCGCCCTCACCGGCGGCCTCCTCGGCGCCCTCCACGGCGAAACGGCCCTCCCCCCGGCCTGGCTCGCCGAACTGGAGGGCCGCCCCACCATCCTCGAACTCGCCGACGACTTCGCCATGGAAATGACCCAGGGCCCAGCACTGCACAGCCCGGCGGGAGCGTCCCCGGGGTGGCTGGCGAGGTATCCGCGCGGCTGAGCGGATGCGCAGCTTCCTTCGGGTATGCCGTCCCGGCGGCGGGCAGCGGCAAGGGCGGCCACCTGTGCGCGGTGACCGCCCTTGCCTGTGCCCGTTCCCCTGGGCCCGGCTCTGCCCGTTTCCCGGGGCCTCCCGCCCCTCAGTCCTTCGTGCGGACCACGTCCTCCCTCGCGTCCGTGTCCGCGTCCGCCTGCGCCGGCACCGCCGCCGCGGCGCCCCCGTCCCCGTCCGTGTTGATCCGCTCGACGATCGCGAGCCGCTCCGGGGTGTCCTCCGGCTTGATGAAGCCGATGAGGATGTACAGGACCAAGGACACGGCCAGCGGGATGGAGACCTGGTACTGGAGGGGCACCCCGCCCTCGATCTGCCAGCTGATCGGGTAGTTGACCAGCCAGAAGGCGAGCAGGCCCATCGACCAGCTGGTCAGTGCCGCCGTCGGGCCGGAGCGGCGGAACTGGCGCAGCAGGCCCAGCATCATCGGGATGGCGATCGGGCCCATGAGTCCGGCGACCCACTTGATCACGACGGTGATGATGTCCTTGAAGGTGGGGGAGTTGACCTGGGTCGCCACCGCCATGGACAGGCCGAGGAAGACGACCGTGGTGACCCGGGCCGCGATCAGGCCGGACCGCTCGCCCCACGCCCGCGCCTGCTTCGACAGCACCGGCGCCACGTCCCGGGTGAACACGGCCGCGATCGCGTTGGCGTCGGAGGAGCACATGGCCATGGTGTGCGAGAAGAAGCCGACGATGACGAGGCCCAACAGGCCGTGCGGGAGCAGCTGTTCGGTCATCAGCCCGTACGAGTCCGAGCCGTCCGCCTTCTGCGACTCGACCAGCAGCGGCGACATCCACATCGGGAAGAACAGCACCACCGGCCAGACCAGCCACAGCACCGCGGACAGCCGCGCCGACCGCTCCGCCTCCCGCGGGGTGGCCGTGGCCATGTACCGCTGGGCCTGGTTGAGCATGCCGCCGTTGTACTCGAAGAGCTTGATGAAGAGGAACGCGAGCAGGAAGACGGTTCCGTACGGCCCGACCAGCGGCTCACCGTGGCCCTGGAGCTCCGGCCGGTCCCAGGCTTCGAAGAAGCCGATGCCCTTGTCGTTCAGTTCCATGATGACCGCGATGAACATCGCGACGCCGGCCAGCAACTGGATGATGAACTGGCCGAGTTCGGTCAGCGCGTCCGCCCACAGGCCGCCGATGGTGCAGTAGATGGCCGTGATGGTGCCGGTGATGAGGATGCCCTGGTTCAGCGACACACCCGTGAACACCGACAACAAGGTGGCGATCGCGGCCCACTTCGCGCCCACGTCCACGATCTTCAGCAACATGCCGGACCAGGCCAGCGCCTGCTGGGTCTTCAGGTCGTATCGGTTCTTCAGATACTCCAGCGGAGACGCCACATGCAGCCGCGACCGCAGCCGGTTGATCCGCGGTGCGAACAGCTTCGACCCGATGGCGATGCCCAGCGCGATGGGGAAGGACCAGGTGACGAAGGACGTGACGCCGTAGGTGTAGGCGATGCCCGCGTACCCGGTGAACATCACCGCGCTGTATCCGGACATGTGGTGCGAGATGCCGGACAGCCACCACGGCATCTTGCCGCCCGCGGTGAAGAAGTCACTGACGTTGTCCACCCGCTTGTGCGACCAGACGCCGATCGCCACCATCACGCCGAAATAGCCGATGAGCACGGCCCAGTCGAGACCGTTCATGTGCGCCCTCCCAGGGTTCAGCCCGGCGCTCATCGTGGGCGCTGTCGCGTGAACACGACAAGCTGGCGTCAGGTCAAGGGGAGGCAAAATCATTCGGCATACTGGTCTTGGTTCATCTATGTGAACTCATCGCATCAGCTCCCCTGCGTTGACCAGCAGTGACTGTCCGGTGATCGCCCGCGCCCTGTCCGAGGCCAGGAACACCGCCGCGTCCGCCACATCCCCGTCCGTGGCGAGGTCGGGCAGCGCCATCCGCTCGCTCAGCCGCCCCAGCACCTCGGACTCCTCGACGCCCTCGGTGTGCGCGGTGAACTGCACGTAGGCCTGGACCGGCGGCCCCCACATCCAGCCCGGCAGCACGGTGTTCACCCGTATCCGGTGCGGGCCCAACTCCCGCGCCAGCGAGTACATCGCGCTCGTCAGCGCCCCCTTCGAGGCCGCGTACGCCGCCTGCCGCACCTGCGAGGGGGCGGCGACCGCGGACTGCGTCCCGATGAACACCACCGACCCGCCGCCCTCCTTCAGCGCGGGCAGACAGGCCCGCGTCATCCGCAGCGAGCCCAGCAGATTGACGTCGATGACCGACTGCCAGGTGGCGAAGTCGGCGTCCTCCAGCCCGCCGAAGTAGGAGTCCCAGGCGGCCACGTGCACCACGCCGTCGATCCCGCCGAACCGCTCCCGCCCCAACGCGGCCAGCGCCTCGCACTGCCGCTCGTCGGTGATGTCGGTCGCCAGGTACGCCGTGTGCGCCCCGTCGGGATCGATCTCGCCGGCGCTCTTCGCCAGGTTCGCCTCGGTGCGCGCCCCGAGCACGGCGTTCCCGCCGTCCCGTACGACCGCTGCGGCGACCTGATGGCCCAGCCCGGCGCCGACTCCCGAGACGACGACGGTCTTGCCGTTGAGCAGTGACATCAAGGCCTCCCAGGCTCTGGCGGATTATCTGACGGAGCGTCAGAGTATGGGCGTCCGAGGGAGGACGGAAGCCACCGGAAGGAAGGGAACGGCATGAGCGAGGACACCCGCAGCGAGACGTACGCCGAACTGGCCGCCGTCGGCCCGTACGGAGTCCACCCGGGCCACGCCCTGATCACCATGGTCGAACCGCACCCGGGCCACGAGTACGCCTACAACCGCTGGTACGAGGACGACCACTACTACGCCGGCGCGATGGCGATGCCCTGGATGTACGCCGGCCGCCGCTGGGTCGCGACGAGGGACCTCCAGCTCCTGCGCCACCCCGAGAAGTCGGCGATCGCCCAGCCGGTGACCGCCGGCTGCTACATCTCCACGTACTGGATCACCGCGGGCCGCTACGCCGACCACATGCGCTGGACCGTCGGCATCAACAAGCGCCTCAACCGCGACGCCCGCGTCTACCAGGACCGCACCCACGTCTTCACGGCGTTCCAGGACCACGAGGCGACGGTGTACCGCGACGGCGCGGCGGGCCCCCGCGACTTCCACGCCCTGGACCACCCCTACGCGGGCCTGGTGGTGCAGGTCATCGACGCCGACTCACCGGAGCAGCGCACCGAACTGCTGGAGTGGCTGCGCTCCCGTCACCTCCCCAAACGTCTGGCGGGCTCCCCGACGGCGATGGTGACGATCTTCCGGCCCACGCCCCTGCCGCTCGACCGCATGTCGTACGTCAAGCAGGTCGAGGGCGTCGACACCCGTCTGACCCTGCTGTGGTTCCTGGAGGCGGACCCGAGGGAGTGCTGGGAAGCCCACTTCACGGGCCCGGACACGGTGGTGGAGGAGGCCGGGCTGGGGCGGGTGGAACTCGTGGCGCCGTTCATCCCCACGGTGCCCGGCACCGACCGGTATGTGGCCGACCTGCGCTGATCAGCGCAGGCCGGTCAGCGCAGCTCCTCCGGACACGTCGTCCCGCGCGAGAACGCGTACGGCGCCGCGAGCCGGTACTCGCCCGCCCGCGGAGCGAGCAGCATCGTCCACTTGTCGCCGAGCGCGTCCTCCTCCGTCTCCATCAGACAGCCGTTGACGTTGTCGTACGACTTCGGCCGGCCCTCGGGACGGCTCTTGGACGCCTCCGTCTCCTTCGGCGGGTCGAGCTTCTTGCCGTCGGCGTCGACGAGGCTCAGCCACGGCGAGTAGGGGATGCGGATGAGGACAGGCCCCGGCTTGCTCACCCGCATCGTCATCTCGCCCTGCTCGGCCCGCTCGACGACGGTGTTCGGCTCGGCGAGCGGCGCCGGGGCGGTCACCTCGAACAGCTGCCAGTTGGCGTCGCCCCACACCTGCTTCAGATACGGCAGCCCGCGCTGCACCAGCTCCCGCTCACGCTCCGCCCCCGAACCGTCCGGCTCGTCCTTGGGCAGCACCACGTAGTGCACGGCCCAGCGCTTGAGCCACTCGCGGTAGTTCGCGGAGTTGAGGGTGTCGTCGTAGAAGAGCGGGTTGCGCTCCATGTCGGCCTGGCGGTTCCAGCCACGGGCCAGGTTGACGTACGGGGCGAGCGCGGACGCCTCGCGGTGCGAGCGGGCCGGCACGACCTCCACCCGGCCCTTCTCGGCGCCGACCTCCTGGAGCTCGTTGACCAGCGGCGCCAGCTCGCGCGCCCAGGAGGCGGCGGGGGCGGCGTGGATGATGTCGTCGACCGTCTTGTAGCCGATCCACCCGGCGAAGGTGAGCAGGGCCAGCACCGCCGTGTACCACTTGCGTGAGCGCGGCACCGTGTAGGGCAGCACGGCCACCAGGGCCGTCCCCGCGAACAGCATCGCCAGGCGCGTGATGTTGGAGCCGATCTGCGAGCTGACCACCCAGACCAGCACGACCGCGAGGCCGTAGACCGCGGACACCAGCCGGACCGTCTTCCACTCCTCGGGCACGAGGAAGAAGGTGACGACGGCGAACAGCAGCGGCAGCAGCACCGAGCCGATCACCATCGGCTGGGTGCCCGAGAAGGGGAACAGCCACGCCGACACCGCGACCACGGCCGCCGGCGCCAGCCCCAGCGCCCACGCGCCCGGCCGCCGCTTCTGGAGGAACAGCGCCACCGCCACGAAGCCCACGAACAGCCCCGCGACCGGCGACGACATGGTCGCGAGCGCGGCCAGCGGCGCCGCGCACAGCGCCTTCGCCCAGCGCTTGTAGCGCCAGCGGTACGGCCAGCAGAACACGACGGCGACCGCGCCCAGCGCGAACATCGTGCCGAGCCCGTACGTCACCCGCCCGGAGATCGCGTTGGCGGTCAGCCCGAGGACCCCGGCGAACGAGGCCCACAGCGGATTGCGCACCGCCCGGCTGCGCAGCAGGACCAGCGTCAGCAGACCCGCGGAGATCGTCCCCGCGATCATCATCGTCGTACGGACACCGAGCACCGACATCAGATACGGCGACACCACGCTGTACGACACCGGGTGCATACCGCCGTACCAGGCGAGGTTGTACGCCGAGTCCGGATGCCGGCCGACGAACTCGGCCCACGCGTCCTGGGCCGCGAGGTCGCCCCCGCTGCTTGCGAACGTGAAGAACCAGAGGATGTGAAGGAGCCCGGCCAGGGTCGTGATCGACAGCACCGGGTGGCGCAGCAGGCGCTCACGCAGGGTGAGGAAAGCGGCGGTCAGACGCGAGGGCGGTCTGTCCTCCGTGCGGCTCGGACCATCTCCCGAGCGTGGCGCGGGTACGCGTATTCGCGGGCCGGCTCCCCGTCCCGGATCGGCGTCGTCGGCGCGTGTCGGCTCCGCAGTGGCCACGTGTGAGGCACTCCCCGTGCTGTCCCGTCTTCTGTTCTGGCCGCGTCCCGTTTCCCGCGTGTTGTCGGCCATGTCCCTGAAGGTTCCCCGGCCGCGCCTTGTGGGCGACGACCTGCCCGATTCGTGACGCTAGCACGCAGCCCGCCGACAGGCGCTGTCGGCGGGCTGCGTCAGGGTGCCGTGATGTCGCCCCCGCGTCAGGCGATGCGGGTCAGCTTGTCCGTGAAGCCCGGTTCGGTGAGCTCCGACTGGAGGGCGACCGGGATCTTGACCGCGCCGCTGCTGCCGTCACCCACGGTGAGCGTGCCCACCTTGGTGCCGGCCGTCGCGGTGTGCGGTACCGGGTCGGAGGCGAAGGTCAGCTTCACCTTCAGGCCCGACCAGCCGACCGCCGTGACGTCCTTGGTGGCGACGACCGGGGTGCGGCCGCCGAGGCCGTCGTCGACGTACCCGACGACGTCGCCCTTCTTCAGGATCGTCGCCGACTCCAGCGTGTCCTGCGCGGCGCGGATGAGCTTGTCGCCCGAGTCGAGAGCGGCGGCGAGGATGCCGCTGCCCGTGTCGGGCTGGCGCACCACGGCGCCGACGATGGTGCGGGTCTCGCCGCCGATCTCCTTCTTCGCGGCGAACACGAGGTTGCCGAGAGCGGAGGTGGTGGTGCCGGTCTTGATGCCGACGACGTTGTTCCTGCCGACCAACTGGTTCCAGTTGCCGTGGTTCTTGCCCTTGTAGTCGTCGTACGACATCATCGCGGCGACCTCGCGGAAGGCGGGGTACTTCATGGCCGCCTTGGCCAGCTTCACCTGGTCCACGGCCGTGCTCACGGTGGTGTTGTTGAGCCCGGACGGGTCGGTGTACGTCGTGTTCGTCATGCCGAGGTCCTCGGCGGCGGCGTTCATCTTCTCGACGAACGCCTTCTCCGAACCGGCGTCCCAACGGGCCAGCAGACGGGCCACGTTGTTCGCGGACGCGATCAGGATGCTCTCCAGTGCCTCGCGCTGGGAGATCTCGTCGCCGGCGGTCACGTCGACGGTGGACTCCTGGCCGGCGTCCGACTGGTCCTCGGCGGCCTGGTCGATCTTGATCTTCGGTTCCTCGGCGCCGCTCTTGAGGGGGTGGTCGCGGAGGATGACGTACGCGGTCATGACCTTGGCGACGCTGGCGATCGGAACGGGCTTCTGGTCACCGGAGGAGCCGAAGCTGCCGATGCCGTCGACGTCCAGCGCGGCCTGGCCCGCGGTGGGCCAGGGGATGTCGACCTTGCTGCCGTCGAAGGTGTAGCTGTCCTTCGCGGTGAGGTCGAGGGTGGGGTCCGGGAGCGGGCGCACGTTCTGCACGACCGCGAAGACGATCGCGAGCAGCAGGACCAGCGGGGTCCAGATCTTGACCCGCCGGATGGCCGTGCGGACCGGGGTGTCCGGGGGCGGCGGCGTGTTCGTCAGCTCGGCGAGCAGGTCCAGCGGGGGCCTGGGGGGCAGGGGTTGCTGGGTGGTGCGCTCGGGGCCGATCTGGGGGACCACGGCGGTGGCGTCCGGCGCGGGGGCCTTCGGCGTTTCCGGGGTCGGGGTCGAGGTCGGGGCCTTGGGGGCGTCCGGCTTGATGTCGGGCTTGAGTGCGACGAACTTGCTGGTGCGCTCGGAGGGGGTCTCCGGCGCGGGGGCCTTCAGCGTGGTGGTGGGCTGGTCCACCGGGGGCTGCTTGGCGGGGCGGACGGTCTTGAAGATGGCGGTGGGTTGATCGACGGCCTTGGCCTCGGCTTCGCCTTCGGCCTTCGTGTTCCCACCCGCGCCACCCGTGCGGCTCTCGTCGTCGGCTGCGGGGGGCCCCGCGGGGGCGTCCTCGCCGTCGGCGGCTGCGGCTGCGGGTGCGTCAGGCGTACTGCCCTCGGCGGACTCTGGGGAGTCGTCCGGGTCGGCGTCAGCGGCTTCGTGGGCGTCGGAAGCCTCGGAGGCATCGGAGGGCTCACCCGAGTCGTCCGCGGCGCCCTTGTCCTCACCCTCGGCCTCGTCGTCGTCCGAGGAGGCCACCCAAGCCGCCACGGCCGCCCTCAGCCGATCGTCACCCTCGGCGGGCGAGCCGTCGGCGTCCGTCGCGTCGGCGCTCGCAGAGATGTCCTCCGCGCTCCCCGCGTCTTTCCCGGCCGCGGGCTCCGCACCCTCGACGGTCGAGGAGGACTCGCTCTCCGCCTCCGCGGCCCCGACCACCGCCCCCGCCTCGCGGGCGTCGTCGGCCGAAGCGTCCCCGCTCTCGGTGCTGTCGGCCGCGGTGTCCGTGTCCTCGGTGCTGTCGGCCGTAGCGTCTTCGCTCGCGTCGTCGTCGGCCGCGGTGTCCGTGTCCTCGGTGCTGTCGGCCGTAGCGTCTTCGCTCGCGTCGTCGTCGGCCGCGGTGTCCGTGTCCTCGGTGCTGTCGGCCGTAGCGTCTTCGCTCGCGTCGTCGTCGGCCGAAGCGTCCGTGTCCTCGGTGCTGTCCGCCGAAGCGTCCGCGCTCGCGGCGTCGTCAGCCACCGTGTCCGCGCCCTCGGAGCTGCCCGCGGCAGCGTCCTCGCCCTCGGCGTCCTCGGCGGTGCCCCCCGCCTCCTCCAGCCGCGTCCTCACCGCGTCCAGGTCCTCTCGTGACAGGACCCTCGTCGCCGTATCGACGCCACCGCGCGGCGCCGTGGCCTCGCGGGCCACCGCGAGGCGTGGGTCGCGTCGTTCGCCGGCGTCCTGCCGGGTGGGACCCTCGGGTTCGGGAACCGGGACCGCGCTCCCCGACGTCGGTTCTGCCGACGACTCGCGCTGCTTCGACCTGTCGGGGGACTCGCCCGCCACCGATGCCTCCTCCATGTGCCGCCGCACGGCCTCCGTGCGGCGTCCGAACAGTGAGCCGTCACTCGGACACCGTGCCCGTACGACCCCCCGTGCCGCTGTCCGAACCATGTACCAGTGTCCTGTGCGCGGCACTCAACTCATCCGGTAGACGAGAACGACATACCTACCGGTTCCCTTACGAACCGGTCACGCACCCTCGACAGATGAATGTGAGAGGGGTCACCCTGTCTTTCATCCACGCGGGGAGGCATGGATGGGCAGGAGCCGCAGAACACTTCCGGAGGAGCTTCTGCTGCTGGCGTTGGACCCGACCACGGGTACCACCGCACAGCCGCAGTCGCTCGACCTCGGTCTGGCCGGAGCACAGCTAGTGGAGCTGGCGCTGGCCGGACGGATAGCCCCAGACGGGGATCGTATCGCCGTGGTAGCCCCACGGCCGACTGGAGATCCAACACTGGACTGTGCGTTGGAGTTGCTGCGAAGGCGTGGCGCTCCCGTGCGTGCCGTCCACTGGATCGGCGGGCCCCGACTGGGGTTGCGCCAGACCTACCTCTCGCATCTGGAGCGGTGCGGCATGGTGCATGCCGTGGCCGGTCAGATGTGCGGGGTGTTGCCGACGACTCGCTATCAGGCGACGGACAACGCCATCAGCCGGGAGATCAGGGCCCGGCTGGATTCCGCGATCCGCACCGGCGTACCGCCGGACCCGCGGACCGCGGCACTCGCCGCACTGGCACACGCGGTCGGCCTCGGCAAGCACCTGTATCCGGGGAACGAGGGACGGTCGTCCCGGTCCCGGCTCAGGGACCTGATCAGGCACGACCCCATGGGCGGTCTCGTCGCGCACGCAGTGATGGACGTCCAGAACGGTGCGGCGGCACAGCCGCGCCGCAGCCCGGCCCCGGCCGGCCGTCAGGCCGCCCCCGGAGGCAGGGCCGCAGCGGAACCCGCCCGCGGTGTTCCGGTGCAGCCGCGCCGCGGATCCATGGCGCGTGTCGTGGCCCACTGAGCCGCAGTTCCACGACCCGCACCACCGGATCACCCGGGCTCCGCGCCCGGCTTGCTCGACCACGCACCACGCACCACGCACCACCACGCACCGCCACGCTTCACACGCTCGAACTCGCACGCACTCGCACGCCACGTGCAGCGCCGCACCGCAGTCACCGAGACCGGTTCGGGAGCCGCTGGTCCGCGCGGGGTGACGGGACCGGATGCCCGGACGACGGCATCGGTCCCGCCGCCCCGCGCGGCCGCATGTGCGGGGGTCCTGGCGAACTGGCGTGTATCCAGCGCATATCCACCGTTTCCCAGCGGTAGTAAGCACCTTGGTGGCAGTCTGCTCAACAGCAGATACGCAAAGTGGCAATCGCAGGCAGGCAGCCGGAGGTGCACGTCCCGTGGCGTCCAATGTCAATCCCACCGTCAGGCGACGCCGGCTGGGCCAGGAGCTGCGCAGGCTCCGGGAGCTCAAGGGCATGACGGCCGAAGAAGTGGCCGAGCGGCTGCTGGTGTCGCAGTCGAAGATCAGCCGGCTGGAGAACGGCCGGCGCAGCATCAGCCAGCGCGACGTCCGCGATCTGTGCGGGGTCTATGAGGTGGAGGACCACCGGATCGTCGACTCCCTGATGCAGATGGCCAAGGATTCGCGCCAGCAAGGATGGTGGCACTCCTTCGGCGACATCCCCTACAGCGTCTACATCGGGCTGGAGACGGACGCGGCGAGTCTGCGGGTGTACGACCCGCAGGTCGTTCCGGGGCTGTTGCAGACGAAGCAGTACGCGGAGGCCCTGATCGCCGGGGCGTTGCCGGAGACGGCCCAGACCGAGATCGAGAAGCGGGTCCAGGTGCGGATGCGCCGACAGGAACGAATCTCCACCGAGGAGAACCCGCTCCGGCTGTGGACCGTCCTGGACGAGGCCGCCCTGCGCCGGGTCGTCGGCAACCGCTCCCTCATGCGCGACCAGTTGGAGCAGCTCGTCGAGCAGTCCCAGCTGCCGCACGTCACCGTGCAGGTGATCCCCTTCGACATGGGCGCCCACCCGGGCCTCAACGGGCAGTACGCGATCCTCGAGTTCCCGGACGCGGCCGATTCCAGCGTCGTCTACATCGAGGGCGTCACCAGCGACCTGTACCTGGAGAAGGCGAACGACGTCCAGAAGTACAGCGTGATGTACGAGCACCTGAGGGCGCAGGCCCTGAACGTGGAGCAGTCGCGGCAGTTCATCGCGGACATCGCCAAGGAGTACGCGCGTTGAGAAGCGCCGTACGGTACACCGTCCCCGGGCCGGGGCGGAAGACTCCACTGGAATATGCCACCCAGCCGAGTGAATAGTCGCTTCGTCGGCCGATGTTGGCGAGTAGCGTCGATCACGCCACCGAGCAACAAGGTTGGCGCGAATCGCGCTGCGGGGTCCGATCCGGACACGCGGCGCGGTGACAGCAACTCAACATCTGGCAATTCGGAGCAAACATGGCAATTCGTCAGGGTGCCACGGACACGTGGACCAAGTCCTCGTACTCCACAGGGAACGGCGCGTGCGTCGAGGTCAAGTCACCGGTCGCTGCGGCCATGGCGGTACGGGACTCCAAGGTTCCCGAGGGCCCGGTCCTGGCGTTCCCCGCGGACGCGTGGAACACCTTCGTGGCGTCGGTCAAGGCGTAAGGGGCGGGTCTAGCTGATCCTCACCCCTCAACCGACCGCACGATCGACAACTGCACAAGCACCACAGGAAGAGCCCTCTCGACCAGCCCGCCGTCCTTGCCGAGAGGGCTCGGCCGTGCCCTCACCCGAGGGCGGGCCGGATCACCTCACCGGGAACGCCACGTCGCACACCGGGTCCTGTGCCCCGGCACCGTCCCAGTCCTGAACGAAGTACACCTCGCGGCACGGGCCCGCCTGCCACAGCCCCTCCTTCGCCATCCACTCCTCCACCGCCTCGAAGGCGGCCAGGATCTGCGGATGGGCCACCTGCGCCTTGGTGATCCGGGTGTAGGCGAGCCGCTGGGCCGGCTCCACCCGTACCGTCGTCTCCCGCGTCCGGCCCTGCTTCTCGAGCCACGCCCGCGCCGCCGCCTCGTCGGCCACCGGCACGCACGACTCGGCCGGCCCGTCGCTCTCCGTCGACACGTCGGAGTGGTAGACGACGAACGGTGGCGCCGTGATGCCGCCGCACTCCTGCGCCGCCGACTCCAGCCGGCCCAGCGACGTTCCGATCCACGCCGGCAACTCACCTGCCAGCACATGCCGCGTCTCGGTGATCAGCACCTGCTCGGGCACCTCGACCGTCTCGACCACGAACTTCCCGTACATCTCGGAGCTCCTCCCCGACAGTCGTCCACGGAGGTACTCGGCCAGCGTCCGCTGCCCCGCCACCCGCGCCTCGACATCCGCCCAGTACACGTCGAGCCGGGCGGCCGCCGCGGCCCCGTCCGGGGCCTCGACGATCTCCGCGATCCGTGCGAGCGGCATGTCCAGCTGGCGCAGCAGCGCCACCAGACGGGCACGTTCGACCTGGTCGGCGCGGTAGTAGCGGTAGCCGCTGAGCTCGTCGACGTGCGCCGGGGCCAGCAGTGCGAGGCGGTCGTACAGCCGCAGGGCCTTGGCCGACAGCCTGGCCCGCGCGGCGAACGCGCCGATGGTGAGCAGTTCGTCGTCCACGGCCTCATCCTCCGTCACCGGGCGGCCTGTTCCGCCCGGCGACAAGGACGCTCGGCTCTGCCCCAGGGGCAAGGTCAACCCGTGCTACTTGATCGCGGACTCCACCGCGGCCACGACCTCCGCCGCCTCCGGCTCGGTCTGCGGCGAGAAGCGGGCGACGACCTTGCCGTCGCGGCCGATCAGGAACTTCTCGAAGTTCCAGCGGATGTCCCCGGTGTGCCCCTCGGCATCCGCGTGGCCGACGAGCCGCTCGTACAGCGGGTGCCGGCCCTCCCCGTTCACCTCGACCTTCTCGGTCATCGGGAAGGACACGCCGTACGTCGCCGAGCAGAACTCGGCGATCTCCTCGGCGCTGCCGGGCTCCTGCCCGAGGAACTGGTTGCACGGCACGCCGAGCACGGTGAAGCCGCGCTCCGCGTACTGCTCCTGGAGCTTCTCCAGGCCGGAGTACTGCGGGGTCAGGCCGCACTTGGAGGCCACGTTCACGATGAGCACGGCCTTGCCCGCGTACTGGGCGAGATCGGCGGTGCCGCCCTGGAGGGCATCGATGTCGACGTCGAGGGGGGAGCTGCTGTCAGTGGTCGTCATGAAACGGATGCTAACTCCGGTACGTGTCGGGCAGGTGCCGGGCCTCGACGAGGACGTCCCCGCGGCCGTCCGCTCGTACAGCACCGACCGCCCCGCCCGCCGCCGCTCCACCAGCGCCGCGTCCAGCAGCACCCGCACATGCCGCCCGACCGAGCCCAGCCCCTGCCCGGTCACCGCGACCGGCTGGGTGGTGCTGAGCGGGGAGTCGAGGAGGACGAGCACCTCGGCGCGCGCGGGCGCGAGCAGCGCGCCGAGGCCCGCGGGGACGCTCCGGGCGCCGGGGTCGGTGAGCGCGCCCGCACAGGGGTAGACCACGGCGTACCGCTCGGGCGCCTCCCAGGGCACCCAGCCGCCCTTCGGCGTGACCGGCACGAAGACGAGCTCGGCGCCGGAGATCTCGCGGGGCGGGTACTCGTGCAGGTTCACCTGGAGCCGGTTGTCACCGAGCCGGCGGGTGCGCCCAAGGCGCTGGGGGTCCCCCTCTGGGGGAGAGTCCAGGCCGCCCAGCGCCCCGGCTCACTTGCGCGGTCCGGGCGACCACGTCCGCCTCCAGGACGCGCCGGCGCCGGTCCCAGTCCGGCCGTACGGTCTCGGTCCAGACGCACTCGAGGAGCGCGGCGGCGCGTTCCGGCAGGTCGTCGCGGTCCAGTACGGCGGGCAGGGGGCCGGCGAGGGAGACGGTGAGGTTGGCGCGGGCCTGGCGGGGGCCGGCCGCGCGCACCCGTGCGACGCCCTCCTCGATGGTCTCGCCGTCCCTCGGGGTCGGGGTGAGGAAGTCGGCGAACCGTATCGAACGCGACCTGCACGACGGCGCCCAGGCCCGCCTGGTGGCGATGGGCATGACCCTGAACGCCGCCGAACACCTGCTGGAGACCAACCCCGGGGCGGTCCGCGCCCTGCTCATCGAGGCGCGCGAGTCCTCCTCCAAGGCGCTGGAGGAACTGCGCAACCTGGTCCGCGGCATCCACCCGCCGGTCCTCGCCGACCGCGGACTCGCGGACGCGGTACGGGCGTTGGCGATGGTCTGCCCGGTCCGCACCGAGGTCGAGGTCGACCTGCCGGGCCGCCCCGAGATGCCGGTCGAGTCCGCCGCGTACTTCGCCGTCTCGGAGATCCTCACCAACGTCGCCAAGCACTCCGGCGCCGAACGGGCGTGGATCGAACTTCGTTACGATCGCGGAATGCTGCGCGTCACCGTCACCGACGACGGGCACGGCGGCGCCGACGCCTCGCGCGGCAGCGGCCTGCGGGGCATCGAGCACCGGCTCGCCACCTTCGACGGGGTGCTGGCCGTGAGCAGCCCCGTCAACGGACCGACCATGGTGACGATGGAGCTGCCGTGCGTATTGCCCTCGCCGAAGACCACTTCCTCCTGAGGGACGGACTCATCCGCCTGCTCGGCGCCCACGGCCACGAGGTCGTCGCCGCCGTGGACAACGGTACGGAACTGCTGGACGCGCTCGTCAGCGAGCGGCCGGACGTCGCGGTCGTCGACGTCCGGCTGCCGCCTACGTTCACCGACGAGGGGCTGCGGGCTGTGCTGACGGCCCGTGAGCGGATGCCGGATCTGCCGGTCCTGCTGCTGTCGCAGTACGTGGAGCCGCTGCGCGTGAGTTGCTGGCGGACGGCGGCCGGGGCGTCGGCTACATGCTGAAGGACCGGGTCACCAACGGCGCCCAGTTCCTGGACTTCATCCGCCGGGTGGCCGAGAGCGGCACCGCGATGGACGCCGAGGTGATTTCCAAGCTCCTGGTCCGCAAGGAGCGCGACGAGGCGGTGGGCAGCCTCTCCGAACGCGAGCGCGAGGTTCTGGAGTGGGTGGCGCAGGGGCGCTCCAACGCGGGTATCGCGCAAGGCCTGTTCATCACGGAGAAGGCCGTCGCGAAGCACATCGGCAACATCTTCACCAAGCTGGGGTTGCTGCAGGCGGACGCCGACAATCGGCGGGTGTTGGCGGTGCTGGCGTATCTGGATCAGTGAGGGGCGGCCGGAGGGCCGGGGGGTGTGGCCAAAACTTCACGGTGTGTGAGGCGTATCTGCTCAACTTCCCTATGGGCACGGCGAGTTGGCCTACGTTGATTGCTGTTTGAATCACCGGCGACGTCCCCCACCGACCCCGCAGGAGGCCCCACCGTGCCCGACGACCCCACCACCCCGATCGGCGCCGCCGCTGCGGAGGCCCGGGCCAGGATCGACACCGCCAAGCCGCACTCGGCCCGTTTCTGGAACTACTTCGTCGGCGGCGAGGACCACTACGAGGTCGACCGGCGGATCGGGGACGAGATCAAGAAGATCTTCCCGGGGCTGGCCGACGTGGCCGTCACCAGCCGCCACTTCCTGGGCCGTGCCGTACGCCACCTGGCCGGCGAGGTGGGCATACGGCAGTTCCTGGACGTCGGCACCGGCCTGCCGACCGCCGACAACACCCACCAGGTGGCCCAGCGCGTGGCCCCGGACGCCCGGATCGCGTACGTCGACAACGACCCCGTCGTGCTGGCCCACGCGAGCGCCCTGCTGACCAGCACCCCGGAGGGCATGACGACGTTCCTGGACGCCGACCTGTACGACCCCGAGGCCGTCCTGGAGGCCGCCGGAGCCACGCTCGACCTCTCCCGCCCGGTCGCCCTGATGATCCTCAACACCCTCGGCCACGTCGCCGACCACGACCTGGCGTGCGACCTGGTGCGGCGCCTCCTGGCCGGCCTGCCCTCGGGCAGTCACCTGGTGGTCAGCGACAGCACGGCCACCAGCGAGGGCATGATCGCCGCGTCGCAGGCGTACAACGCGAGCGGCGCCGTGCCGTACCACGTACGCAGCATCGGCGAGATCGCCGCCTACTTCGACGGCCTGGACCTGGTGGACCCGGGCATCGTCCAGGTCCCCGAGTGGCGCCCCGACACCCAGGGCCCGACGGACCCGGCGACGGCGGCGGTCGACGCGTACTGCGGGGTGGGGTGCAAGCTTTGAGGCGCGGTGCGCAAGCTCTGACGTGCGCAAGCTCTGAGGTGTGGTGCGCCGGCTCTGAGGCGCGGAGGCTCTGAGGCGCGGTGCGCGCGTTTCCGGCCGCCTTGCTCCGGCTTCGGTCGCCTAGCCGGTCTTGTGGCGCTGGTAGTGGCGGGCGACGCGCATCCGGTTGCCGCAGCGGGCGGCCGAGCACCAGCGGCGGCGCGGATGGGTGGGAAGGAAGACCATCACGCAGTCGTCGGCCTCGCATTTCCGGATCCTGGCGACCGCCGGATCGGCCAGCAGCTCGGCGGCAGCCTCCGCGAGGCAGGCGGCCAGCCGCAGCCCCGGCGCCCCCTCTCGCCGCCGCGTGGCGACCACCGCCGACCCGTCCCACGCCAGCTCGTGGATCGCGGGCGCGGCCCGCTGCGCGTCATTGAGCGCCGCCACGTCCGCGGCCGGGGGCTGCTCGCCCCGGCGGACGTGATCGAGGGCGCGGGCGGTGTGCTCCCGTACGGCGAGCACCGCGGCCAGGTCGGCGGCGGTGACTCCGGTGCCTTCCTGCGGTACGGCCTCCGGGAGGCGGTCGTCCTGGAGCTCCCACCAGGCCCGCAGGTCGCGCGGCGTGGTCAGCAGGTCGCCGACGGCCGTGCGGGTGTTGACCAGGTCCAGGGCCAGGGGTTCTCCGGTCAGCGGTTGGGGATCGCTCATAGGGCTAATGCTACATGAGCAGGTTGACGCGTTAGTCGACTCAGGGTTATACCGGAGCTGTAACTAATGCATCCACCGCCGAAGAAGCAATTAGGAAGGGGTCAGGCGTGCTTGCTGCAACCGCCCGCACCGTCCATCGCCACCTGGAGATCGAGGGGGTCCGCGTCTTCTACCGGGAGTCCCTCCCCGACCGCACCGACGCCCCCGTACTGCTCCTCCTGCACGGCTTTCCATCCGGCTCCCACCAGTTCCGCGGCCTCATCGACACGCTCGGCGCGGACTACCGGCTGATCGCCCCGGACTACCCCGGCTCCGGCCACACGCAGGCCCCCGACGACTTCACTTACTCGTTCGACAGGCTCGCCGACATCACCGAGGCCTTCGTCCAGCGCCTGGGCCTGGACCGCTTCGTGATGTACGTCTTCGACTTCGGCGCCCCCGTGGGCTTCCGTATCGCCGAACGCCACCCCGAGTGGATAGCGGGACTGGTGGTCCAGAACGGCAACGCGTACGAGGAGGGCCTCTCGGAGATGGCCCGCGACCTGCTCAGCCTGACCCCGCAGACGCCCGGCGCCCACGACGCCATCCAGGACATGCTCACCCTCCAGACCACCCGCGGTCAGTACGAGACCGGCGTCGCCACCCCCGACCTGGTCGCCCCGGACGGCTGGACCCTCGACCAGCACTTCCTGGACCAGCCGGGCCGCAAGGACGCCCAGCAGGCCCTGCTCTTCGACTACCACTCCAACGTCGAGCGCTACGACACCTGGCACGCCTGGCTGCGCCGCCACACCCCGCCCACCCTCATCACCTGGGGAGCCCGCGACCCCTTCTTCACCGAGTTGGGCGCCCGCGCCTACCTCCGCGACCTCCCCGACGCCGAACTCCACCTCCTCGACACCGGCCACTTCGCTCTGGAGACCCACCTGGGGGAGATCGCCCCGCTGATCGCGGACTTCGCGGACCGCGCCTGGAAGTGAGGTGACCGGGCCGGTCGTGCCGGTGCCGGCCGTGCCCGGTGCCCGCCATGCCGGCGCCCGTCATGCCTGGTGCCTGCCATGCGCGTGTCTGCGATGCCCGTGCCCGCCGTTCGACCGTTGCCGCAAATAGGCGCTAAAGGTGCGAAAATCGACACGGGTCTCTGTTGACCTCTGTGACGTGGCGAGGGGCGCAGGGAGGAGGGACGCAGGGAGGGATGCCGATGGACCGGGACCGGGACGTGGACCTGGACGCTGTCGCCGACGAGCTGTACGGCCTGCGACCGGAGGAGTTCATCCCCACCCGCGCCGCACGGGCGGCCGCAGCGCGCACGTCCGGTGACCGTGCCCTGGCAACCGAGATCGGCAAGCTACGCCGCCCGAGCCTGTCGGCCTGGGCCAGCAACCTCCTGGTCCGCGAGCGCCGCAGCGAGGTCGAGCCGCTGCTCCGCCTCGGCGAAGGCCTCAGGCAGGCCCACCAGGACCTGGACGGGGCGCAGCTGCGCGAGCTCGGCCGACAGCAACGGATCCTGATCGGCGAGCTGTCCCGGCAGGCCGGACAACTCGCCGCTCAGGCGGGCCACCCGATCAGCGACGCCGCCCGCCACGAGGTCGAGAGCACCCTGCACGCCGCCCTCGCGGACCCCGAGGCGGCCCGCGCATGGGCGAGCGGCAGACTCACCAAGCCCTTCAGTTCGGCGACGGACTTCCCGGCGGTGACGGCCCCCGCGACCGCCCGCCGTACCCCACCGTCTCCGACCGCTGAGTCCCGCACTCGGCGGCCCACCCCTCGCGACACCAAGGCCGACAAGGAACACCGCCGCCGCCTCGCCCAGGCCCGCAAGGCCGCCGACAAGGCCGCACGAGAACTCCGGGCTCAGGAAGACGAGACGGCAACCGCAACCCGCCAGGCCTTCGCAGCGAAGAAGCACCTCGACGAGACGCAACAGCGCGTCACCGAACTGACCGCCGAGCTACAACACGCCAAAACCGAACACCAACGGGCCCGCACCGCCGAACAGGAGGCCCGCAACGAGGCCCGCACAGCCGACCGCCGGCTTCGCGAGGTTCGGCGGCGGGCGGAGGGAGCTGCGGGTGAGGTGGAGGGGCTGGAGGCGGAGAGCCCGTGAAGCGCTGTTAAGCCGCCTTGGGCCCGGTGGCACGCGTGCCCGAGGCGGGCTCCTGTGCGTCGTCGAGCGGGAAGCTCTCGTCTTCCCCGAAGTCCGGGGCCTGGAAGGGGTTGGTCGCCGGAGGCGGCGATGCCGCGTCGGAACGGCGGGGCTGCCCTTCCGGAGCGGAGAACAGCGAGGTCAGTTCGATGAGAGGTCTCTCCTTCGTCACAGGTCCCTGCGGGGGACCTGCTGTGCCGTGTCCGGGCACAGAGCGGTACTACAGCTTGGTCATCTTGGCGTACGGGCTCAAGATCCGTATCGGCGTGGATCCGAAATCGACGAGCGCGGCGATTCCGGCCTCGATACCGATCACACGACCGAGGCCGTACATGTCGTGGGTGACCTTGTCGCCCACTGCGAAGTGCTTGGGTGCAGGCGCGACCGGGGCCTTGAAGGGGCTGGTGGGCAAGTGACGCTTCGGAGCAGCAGGCTTTGTCATCGGACCCAGTATGCGCCTACGAGCAACCCCTTCGCTGCCCCTGTCCACGTCCAATGCCCGGCACGGACGCGGACGGGAGCGATCACCTTTCGGATGAGATGGAGCTCAATGCCGCTGACCAGGGGATTCATCTGGTGAGGCCCTCTGGAGTCGCTCGCCCCCAAGAATCAGCGGCCAGTCGGGTCACGCCCGAATCGTGTAGATCAGCGCCGGGCGCCGGTGCCCGGCCGCGAAGCCCGGGTGCAGTGGGGAAGCCCGGATACAGACCCAGGCCAAGCCCGGCCCACGCGGGGCTGTCGTCCAGGCGCGCCGATCCGCCCGACGGACGGAAGCTCCTCTGAGCTGGTGCATCTCTGTGCCCCCGGCAGGCTTCGAACCTGCGGTACCCGTTTCGGGAGTGAGGCTGGGGAGGGGCGCCCGTCCGGTCCGTAGCTCTACAGAGACGGGTCATTGGATATAGCGGGCTCAATCGAGGGCGGCGAGATGATCGGCGTCGCCGCCCCGCCACTCGATGAGGAAGATGGTCGCGTCGTCGCTCGTGCTGCCGCCACGTTCCTGCTTCAGGGCGTGGGAGAGCGCCCGCACCACCGCCCGTACTTCGGTGCGGTCGCGGAGGACGCGGTTGGTCCACTCGATGAGCTGCTCCTCACCGAACTGTTCCCCGCCGGTCTGGTGCTCCTCGATCAGGCCGTCGGTGAAGCACAGCAGCCGGTCCCCGGGTTGCAGCATCCGCTCGCTGACCATCGGCGTCTCACCGCCGAAGCCGACCGGCAAGGTCGTCGGGCTCTCCAGTCGGTCCACCACAGCGCGGTCGCGGATCAGGAACGGAGCCGGGTGGCCGGCGTTGACCCAATGCAGCCTGCCTGTGGCGATGTTCAGAAACATCATCTGTGCGGTGACGAAGTGGTCGTGGCCGAACTGCTCATTGATGGCCCTGTCCATGAACGCGTACACCTGGGACAGGTCCGTATGGGCCCGTCGCGTGTGGCGATAGGCGCCGATGGCCACCGTCGCCATGGTCGCCGCGTCCAGCCCGTGGCCCATCGCGTCGATCATGGCCACGTGAAGGATGTCGCCGTTGAGGGCGTAGTCGAAGCTGTCGCCGGCCACGTCGTAGGCGGGCTCCAGGATTCCGGCCACCTCAACCTGCGGAACAGTCATCGAGAGCGGGGGCAGCAACGACCACTGGATCTCCGCGGCCACGCTCATCGGGGCGCTGCGACGGGTCTGGAAGAACAGGTCGGTGTAGGCGTCCTTGGTGACGATCATGTCCGCGACCAGACCGGCGAGTCTGCGGAGCAACCGCCGGTCGTCGTCATCGACGTCGTCCAGAGTGACGGCCATCGCGCCGATCTGGTCGCTGCCGTCCAGCAGCGGCAGGTACATCCGCACACTGCCGTCCTGCGGCACCTCCACCGCTCTGCGGCTCAGGAACGCCTCGCCGGCCGGGGAGTCCTCGACCGGCTCGGGGCTGCCGACCCTCAGCCTCCGGCCCGGCAGCGGCACCAGCAGCACCTGTTCGTAGTCCTGCAGGAGGATGGAGACGTCCCGCCCCCCGACTCTGGCCACCTCTTCCGCGACGAGTGGGGCGATCAACTCCGGCGGCATCTCGTGCGCCCGGTCCAGCAGCACACCCAGCAGTCGTTCGCCAAACCCCTCCGACCGGTCCACCCCGCTCCGGTCCGGCTTCCGCCCACCGTCCGTCATCGCTGTTCTGTTTCCCTTCGTCCCGGAGGGATGGGGCGCTCAATGGGCGGCTCTGTCCATAGGGTGTTTGCCCGGTGTCCCGGCTCGCGGTGCCCCGAGGCAACGAGCATGTCGCCCCCAAACGCCCGCCGCCACAAGAGGCTTGGGGCGAGGGGACATGGCTCCGGGAGGCCCTCCTCGCTCTCCAGCAGGCGCTACGTAGCACCCGTGCATGCCCGAAGCCGGGTGCTGCGCGTCCATGGACCAGCGACAGCGGACTTCCCGGCCGGCGTGAGGGAAGGTGAGGGCCCGTAACGGTCGTCAGCCAAGGGGGCGCAGCGTGGCGCGCCGGGGTCCTCGCACGGCGACGAAGGCCCGGGCCCTGGCACGGGAGAGCGGACGGAGTTCGCTGGCGCGGGCGTCAGGCAGCACCGCTGACGCCCGGGGCGACGAAGCGCCTGTGCAGCGGGAAGAACTCCGGCTGGGGGTCGCTCTTCACCCCCAGTTCGCCCTTGAGTACAGGTTCGATCCGGCTGGCGATGAACCGGGCGAAGTGCTCCTCCGACTCCCAGATGTCGAGCACGTGGAAGCCATCGGCCGCGAACCACGCCACGTGCAGCACGCACCCGTCCGGGGACTCCTCTTCCCAGCGCACCCGCTTGCGCACCGCGTCGTACAACTCGGGCGTGATCTCGGGCCAGACGAAAGTCATCACGACTGCCATGAAGGTGCCTCTCAATAGCCGCGCCGCGCTGCCCTCTGCGCGGGGCGCGCACGACGACGCTAAGTAGCTCGGGCCTACCAGGCACTTCGGGGCGGGCCATTCGTGCAACACCCGCGCACCTTTACCGCTGCTGTCGTGAATGCCGCTTCGGCCGTCGACGCACAGTGAAGGCGCAGGCCAGCATGCCGAGGCCCCAGGCGATCAAAAGGGCACCCCACAGCGGCATGGTCACCTTCGGGATGAGAAGGCGGATCTCGACGCTCGCGCTGTTCTCGAAGATGAAGACCAGAGCGATCGCGGTGATCAGAGCGAACGGTATGAGGCGGCGGACACCGGGGCGGGAAAAGAACGGCGTGTGAGCCTTGTGGTCTGCGCTGGTCTCGGCCATGGGGTGCCTTTCCATCACGTACCCCCGCACCCAGCGTCCCCTTTCACCACGTGGCGCGCCACCGAAGGCGCCGCGCGGATCGCACGGTGCTGGGTCAGCCGGAATACGGAGCACAAGAGACCGTGACCTGGCCTGCCGCCGCCGTCCTCACCGCCCTCGCCGCTGTGGGCGAATCTGCACTGTCTGCAGGGCGGTCGCAGCATTAGTGGCACGCGTGTTGCTCGGACCGCACGCCACAGCAGAACCAGACACACCGCCTGCTCGATCGGGCACGCAAGGGGAACGCCGGCCCTTCTCCCGGCTTTCCGGGTGGGACCCCGTGCCGGCCCGATCGAGCCCATTCGGTCTCAGGTGGTCGACAGCGGCTGTCGCGCTGATACGGCCCTTACTGCCGAGCCCGAGACGAGTACTCCTGACAGGGCGATCAGGCTGGTCAGGATGTCCTGGATCTGCGTCGTCGGGACATAGACGATCACGATGACGATGAGCAGGGCCGCCCAGTCCCTCGGGCGAGCGATTGACAGTACGGAGCGGGTCGGAGTCACACTCATAGCGGTACCTCCTGGTACTCAGTGCCCGCCCCACCGATCTTGCCGCCAAGCCCGTTCGGTGGTGCGGGCCTCCTGCTTGAGACCCATAGTGGCGCCTCTTTTGTCAGGACCTATGTTGGGCGCATCGGACTAGGCTCACGGTCCCTCGGATGGGTGATGCGAGTTTTTCGCATCGAGTGGCGCGATCACCCAAGGCATTGCCCGGGGGGGCGGATTCAGATGTGCAACTCGGGGGGAATCCCGTCCAGCGCAGCCCGGTTGGCAGGTGACGCATGGCCTGCGGTTCCCGAAGCCGGGCTGGAAGCGATCTCGCAGAAGTACGCCTACCTCACGCCGACGGTCAATTGCCGGGACCTCTACCAGGACGAACCGTCGCAGGACCACACCGTCCACGTTCACGCCCGAGACCGGAACGGCGACCAGATCGCCCGCGTCCACTGGCTCGCCGGTCAAGTGGGTGGCCGATTCACGGGCAGGGTGGAGTTGGCGCCGCTGCAACCCTCTGCCCGCAGCTTGACGGCAGTCCCATGGATCGACGAGTTGGTCAGCGGGTGTCTCACAGAAGCGCCCGCCTGATCAGCCAGCGGGTGTGAGACCTTCCTGTCGCCCGTAGTCGAGGGCGTACGGCGCTCGAACGCCTCCTGCGAACACAAGCCCGCAGCCGCCTACGCCTTGCGATGCATCGGACAAGGGGGTCGGGGTCCGCACTCCGACGTCGGCTGAGCTGCGCGGGTGCCCTATTCTCGCCCCATCTGCCATGCCTGCGGCCGGGGGGGAATCACGGCCGGGGCAGGCCCGAACCAATTGGGGATTCATGCGCATGAAATCCATAGGTGCCGTCCTGACCGGCGCCCTGGCGCTTTCCGCCTCCGCCGTCACCGCCCCGGCCGCCTACGCGACGGAGACCGGCGTGGTGATCCAGAAGCTGTCCGTGAACGGCGGCAAGCCCATCGTCCTCGGCACCTCCCAGAGCGAGTCGTTCACCATCTCGGTGACCGCCTCGGACGACTCTGGCATCAGCAAGGACCTCGCGTTCCTCCAGATCGACCGGGAGGTCGGCGACGACTACTGGTCGTACCACGGCGCCCCGACCTGCACCGCGGTCAATGCCACCACCTCCACCTGCAAGCTCACCTTCAAGCTCGACTCGGGCTGGGGCGTGCCCCGCAACACCCTCGCGGGCAGGTGGGACGTGACCGTCCAACTCCAGTCCAAGGACGGCGACCTCTACAACAACGGCGGCGCCACCAAGCACTCGGTCCTGCGGCGGGGCACACTCAGTGTCAATGCCGGTCCCGAGCCGGTCGCCAAGGGCAAGGCGATCACGGTCACGGGCAAGCTGGCCCGCGCCAACTGGGACAAGCGCGTCTACGCGGGCTACACCAACCAGCCCGTGAAGCTGCAGTTCCGCAAGGCGGGCACCACGACCTACACGACCCTGAAGACGGTCTACACCAACTCGACAGGCAACCTGTCGACGAAGGTCACGGCAGCGGCAGACGGCTACTGGCGCTGGTCCTTCGCAGGCACGTCCACCACTTCGGCGGTCAGCGCCACAGGCGACTTCGTCGACGTGCGCTGAGAGCCACAGCCGTCACACCTGCAGTCAAAAGGCCCCGGCCCATGATCGGTCCGGGGCCTTTCGGCTGGTGCCCCCGGCAGGATTCGAACCCGCGACACCCGCTTTAGGAGTTCGACCCCATTCTGCTCCGGCAGAATGGCTGTCGGTCATCGTCAGTTGCTGCGATTGCTGTACCTCGCTCGCTACGGCCGCCTGGCTCATCGCCGTTGCCCACAGGACCGAATTCCGTGAACGCCTCGGCGAACTCCTGCTCGCCAGCGAAGGACCTTACGCAGGGCAGGCATACTGCGTAGCTCTTGCCACCTTCGGCGCCTCCGCAGACGCTGGCCTCCTGGTCGCCTACCTCGACCGCTACCTGCTGCGCCCCGACCTCTGCTAAAGGCTGTTGCACAACGCCTGGTCGATCTTCCGGGTCTCCTTCATGCGGCGTTCCAAGACGGCAGGAAGGCATGCATATTCGGGCAGTTGACCTTGCTGTCGGTGGCTGGATCTGAGCGAGATCGCCGTTGTGCAACAGCCTTTAAAGGTTGTCCCGTAAGTGATCTTCGAGTTGGTGCGGGCGGGCTCGGCTGCCATGCGAAGGTCGTTGCCTATCCGGTGAGGACGAGGTTGTGCAGTCGGGCGATGCCGAGCATGGCGAGATGGACGCCGTCGCCCTTGAGGCGGCAGTCGCGCAAGATCTTCCAGCCCTTCATTCGGGCGAAGGTGTGCTCGACGCGGGCGCGAACTCGCTTGTGGGACCGGTTGTGTTCCCTCTTCCAGGCTGGCAGGTCGCTCCCCTTTTCGCGTCGGTGTGGGATGACCAGGCTGGTCCCCTGGTAGCCGCCGTCGGCGATCGTCATGGTGGTACCGACAGCAGCCTTAGCTCCGGACTCTTCCCAACCGCGAGAGTCATTCCGGTTCCCGGGCAAGGGCCGACCGACCACGACGACCAGGCGCGTGTCGGCGTCGATGACGACCTGGTGGGCTGTGGAGTAGCGATAGTTCTTGGACTGCTCGGCAATCGTGCGGTCGCGGGTCGGCACCATGGTTCCGTCCACGATGAGCACAGTGTCCTTACGGAACCGCCTTCGCTGCCGGAGTGCCAACAGCGGACCGAGGTGGTCGATGATCCGGTCTGCGGCCGACTGGGAAATCCCGAACAACGGTCCCAGCTGTCGCATCGTCAAGTTCGTGCGCCAGTATGCCGTGACCAGCAGGACTCGGTCCTCCAGCGGCAGGCTCCAGGGACGCCCGCGCTGTCGATCTGCAACTTGCTGGCGTCTTACCTCGGCTACCAGCTTGGCGAAGCAGCGCGGGGTCAGCCCGGTGAAGGGCTCTATCCAGGACGGCATCGACGCCGTGATCACACCAGCCACAAAGTGATCGTTTCACTTTGGAGAAGCAGCTAACGACAGGCTGTAGATCACGAAGCGGAGACCAACGCGTTGGTGTCACATAGGCGTTGATCAGTCCAGAATCGTGTCATGGCCGAAGACGACCGCCATGAGAAGGCAGCACGTTCATTCCTGTCCTGCGCCGCCGAAGTGGCTCGACTGCTAGACCTGGGGACCGGGGCAGACATGCCGGAAGATCGCCGTGCTCGGCACCTGGCACATGCGGTCCGCAAGCCGCTGCTGGAGAGCGCCGGCCTGTCTGAGGAGTTCTTCGCCCCGCTCATGGCCGCAGCTGTCTACGACCCGGACCCCAGCTTCTGCCGCTGGTTCGTCGAGCCGGCGGTTTACGCATTCGGGCGCCGTCGGGTCCTGACGGCACTGCTCGGCTATCTCCGGACGGGCACGGAAGCGGAGCGAGCAGGCGCCAAGCGGGCGTGGTACTGCGCCCACGTGCCGCTACGTGCAGATCGATCCCCGGCCTATGCACCCGACGGGAGTCGTGATCCAGCCCTGGATGAAACCCGCGACGTCGCGGACGAGTGGCGTCAGGCTACCGACGCCCAGCAGCGCGAATTGGCCGCCACACGGGACTGCAACGAATCCTGACACCGCGCAGGAGGGTTGCGGGACAGCCTTTAAAGGGTGTTGCACAAGGGCCGGGAAGATCGGGCAGCAGCTCGCAAGCAAGATCAATGTGCGCTGCCAGTCGGCAGGAAACCGGACAAAGCGAAGAGTCTGGCAGGCCGGATCATGGCGGGAATCTAGCGGTCACGCCGTTGTGCAACACCCTTTAAAGGGTGTTGCACAAGGCCGTGTTTGGGCAGGTCAGGGCGTGTGACTGCGGTCTTCTGGTCATGATGCGAGGGCGAGGTTGTGCATGTGGGCGACGGCTTGGACGGCGTGGTGGAGGCCGTCGCCGTGCTGTCGGCAGTCGCGGAGGATCTTGTGGTTCTTCATGCGTCCGATCACATGCTCCACCCGGGCACGCACCTTGCGGTGGGCGGCGTTGTCCGCTTCCTCGCCTGCCAGCAGGGGCCGGCGCGGGCGTTTGCGGTGCGGCACGACCATCCCACAGTTGAGGTAGGCGCCGTCGCCCAGGACGGTCACGCCCTGGCAGTGCTGGGCCAGGCCGGAAGCGCGCCAGGCGTGGGCGTCTGCCGTGGTGCCCGGTGCCGGTCGGGCCGCTGCGATCACGAGGCGGGTGTCGGCGTCGACGATGACCTGCACGTTCGCGGAGAAGCGGTAGTTGCGGCTGGACGCGCCGACCTTGCGGTCGCGGACCGGGATCAGGGTGCCGTCCACGATCCACAACCGGTCCGCGGCGTCGGCAGGGCGGGAGACGGGTTCCAGTGCGAGCAGCGGACCGAGACGTTGGATCACCCGGCACACGGTGGACGAGGACACTCCGAACAGCGGTCCTAGTTGCCGCATGGTCAGGTTCGTCCGGTAGTACACCGCGACCAGCAGCACCCGCTCCGCCAGCGGCAGGCTCCACGGCCGGCCCTGCATCGTGCCGTTGCCACCGCGCTCCCGCACTGCCTTGAGCAACCGCGAAAACTGCGTCAAGCGCAGCCCCGTGAACGTCTCCACCCACACCCGTTCAGCCCTCAACACCCCAGCCATACAACGGAGATGCCCTGATCACGGCCTTGTGCAACACCCTTTAGTCGAAGAGAGTGACAGCGAACGGGAGAACCGCAGTTCCTGGGCCGTTTCGAAGTCCGACAGCCTGTGCAGGGCCTGCAAGATGATCGTGGCGGAAGCAGGGTCTGTGGCGGCACGTTCGGGCGTCCGTTCGTCGACGGATACGTGTCCGCGGACATCTCAGCCGGGAAGAGCTCGCTACGATGCTCGGTCGGGAACGCGAACACGCCCCCGGCCGGGACCAGATCCCGTCAGGTCTCCCACACGTTTGGCCCGACCATCTCGCCGACCCACTCGCCTATGGCCACATGACGAGTCTGGCCCTGCCGCTCACGTGGCAGGGCCATAACCCAAGATCTTCATCGACCGTCTAGGGGGCTTTTGATGGATCTGGGTGTTCCGGGACGCTCAGCCGCCGTACTCGATGGCCGCGCCGCCGACGCCGGTGCTCAACGGGCCGCAGCCGATACTGACAGTGGTGGTCCCGCCCGGCGTCACGTAGTACCAATTCGAGTAAGCGTCCGGGGACCAGCCGCAGATGGCGTGTACGGAGAACGCATGCAGCTGCGTCCCGGGGTTGAAGCACTCGCCGTAGGCGCGATTGTCCGCGACCCAGGCCCTGCACTGCAGCACATTTCCCTCCGCGGCCGCCGCGGGTGAGGCGGTCACAAGACCGGTTCCGCCAGCGAGAGCGATCCCCGCTGCTCCGGTGACGAGTGCGCGTTTCCAGAGGATCTTCATGTCCTGCCCTTCTGTTCCGCCCTGTGCCGGGCGTCCTGCGCGAAAGGCTAGGAGACAGGCAGGCGGGAGGGACCCTGACAGATGTCAGGGCTCCCGAGCATGGACACGGCGAGGCCCGGTGTGCTGCGCACGATGGTCACGGCAGTCCTCGAGAAACGCTCCCCTCGCGCACAGGCCGAGGGGATGGGGGTGAAGGAGAGCGAGGGCTGAGCCTTTCGGGCCAGGACGTGGCTGCGTGCTGCTCGCTGCCACCCGCCCAGATCGTCATCCGGTAGACCCGCGGGCGGAGCCCTTCACAGCGTGATCATGGCATCACACTGGCCGAGGAGAGGCGATCACCCCTCCGTGGAGATCGCGGTCAAAAGGGCGGTCCGCTGCTGCAGCCGCCCGCCCACAGATCTGCGTCTTGATCGTCAGGCAGCACATCTGTGCCTTCTCCCCAGGACTTGAGACCACGGCCAGCAATGAAGCGATACGAACGGTTGTCGCTGGAGACCAACACATCACGGACCAGCGGCGTAAGAAGGGCACGCTGCTGAACGAGCTCCGGGGCGTCCAGGAGCGAAACAGCCGCAGCAATGGCCGCTTCCTGAACAGCAAGGTCTGGAGCGTGGAGGAAAGCAGAGACAGCCTGGAAGAGCCTGGGACGCAGTGCCCGGACCTGGACGGACTCTGGATGCTCCTCCAGGCAAAGCCCCACATCTGCCATTTTCGCCTCTGCCTCGCTGTCGACCTCGATGGCCACCGACGTCACCCAGGCCAACAAGGCAGCGCGCAGCGGAAGGGCTTGGCCGTCACGGTCGGCTACAACGGTGCCCGTGCGCGGGTCGCTGAGGATCGCCGCCACATACAGTGCCGCAGGCACGGTCGCGGAGTAGATAGTGTTCTGGTGATGCACCGGGTCGTTGAGGTGCCGCAGAGCCCTGGCCTGCGCGCCGGCGTCGTCCGCCAACAGTCCGGCCAGCAGAGCAGGGGTTCCTGCGGCCGACCCACAGGCATGCTCGAGCAAAGCCCAGTCGGCCCCCGCCAACAGATCCCATGGGTTTGGCAGCAGATCGTCAGCATCCGTGATCGTCACACGTTGAGTATGGCTGTTGCTCCCACGCCTGCCCCTGCCACCTCATGCGCATTGCGGGACAAGCCTTAAAGGCTGTTGCACAACGCCTGGTCGATCTTCCGGGTCTCCTTCATGCGGCGTTCCAAGACGGCAGGAAGGCATGCATATTCGGGCAGTTGACCTTGCTGTCGGTGGCTGGATCTGAGCGAGATCGCCGTTGTGCAACACCCTTTAGGACCGGGCAGCCGCCCTTGGCACGCTTCTCCTGCTCGATGCCAGGATCGGTGCCGACCATGCGGCCCGATTCCTCACGCCGGGCGGCCTCTGGCAGCAGTGGATCAACGGACCGCCTACCAAGGACTGCGGCGCTCCCGAGAGCTACCGGAAGTTCATCGGTCAGCTCTGCGCTTTCGTCGATGAGAGCGCCAGACACTGCACGGCCTACGACGATGGCCTTGAAGAATCAGGGTGATCGCCGCTCAGCACCATCAGCTTGGGGAGTTGCTGTCAGGATCGGAGTGGTGGCGGCGATCATGGGCGTGGCCGGGGGTGAATTGCTGATCCCGACGATCGTCCTGCTGTTCGCGGTGGACATCAAAACGGCAGGCAGCCTGTCACTGCTGGTGTCCTTGCCGACCATGCTGGTGGCTTTCGCCCGCTACAGCCGTGACGGCAGCTTCGCGGTGCTGGGCGCCAACCTTCGCTTCACCTTGGTCATGGCCGCAGGCTCGATCGCAGGCGCGATGCTGGGTGGGCTGTTGCTCGGCGTGTTCCGGACCTGGTCCTCATTCCCGCCCTGGCCCTGATCTTGCTCATCTCCGCGGCCAAACTGGTCCGTCACGACTGAGCCTGCGACATCGCCCCTGCGTTACCGCAGCTCAGGCGGCTGGCGCGGCCTTGATCAGCAGCTGCCCCATCGCCGCGAGGACCGTCGGCTCGACTCGGTAGTACACCCAGGTGCCGCGCCGCTCGGAGGTGAGCAGCCCGGCTTCCTTGAGCTTCTTCAGGTGGTGGGAGACGGTCGGCTGGGAGACGCCCACGTCGGAGATGTCACACACGCATGCCTCGCCGCCCTCGTGCGAGGCCACAGCCGAGAAAAGCCGAAGCCGCACCGGGTCGCCGAGCGCCTTGAACATCCGTGCAGCCGTCTCGGCCTCCTCCGCGGTGAAGGGGCGCTCGGTGACCGGTGGGCAGCACGCCGCCACAGCCTCGCCGGGGGCGGGTTCCAACAGCGGCAGCACCTTCGCATTCGACATGCATCTATGTTGACACATGTCGAACTAGTGATGCGAGGGTCGGAAGTCTCAGGTCCTGGAGGTGGCGTGTCCCGAGCGCCGCTACGCCGAGCCGTTCCATGCTGGTCTCTAGATTCGATGAATGTCTATGTTGACGCTCATCGATACAGGTGTAATGCTTGGCAGCGCAAGAGATCGACGGATGTCGAAACAAAGGGGAATCTCGTGAACGCGCTCACCACCGACCAGCTGCCCGTCGTGGTCATCGGCGCCGGTCCCATCGGCCTGGCTGCCGCTGCCCATCTCGTCGAGCGCGGCATCGAACCCTTGGTCCTGGAGGCCGGCACGGCTGCGGGCAGCGCGGTACGCGAGTGGTCGCACGTGAGGCTGTTCTCGACCTGGGGCGAACTCGTCGACCCGGCCGCCGAGAAGCTCCTGGCCCCGACCGGCTGGATCCGCCCCGACGCCTCCAGCTACCCGACCGGCGGCGACTGGGCCGAGCGCTACCTCCAGCCCCTCGCCGACATCCTCGGCGACAAGGTCCGCTACGGCGCCACAGTGACCGGCGTCGCCCGCGCCGGCCGCGACCGTATCGTCGACTCCGGCCGCGACGAGCAGCCGTTCACCGTGCACATCCGGTCCTCCGACGGGGATGAGGAGCGGATCACCGCCCGCGCGGTCATCGACGCCTCCGGCACCTGGTCCGTGCCGAGCCCGATGGGCGCCGACGGCCTGCCCGCCCTCGGCGAGAAGAAGACCGCCGACCGCATCACCTACCGCGTCCCCAACCTGAGCGACCCGGCCGTTCGCGCCCGGTACGCGGGCAAGCGCACCGCTGTCGTCGGGTCGGGCGCCTCCGCCTTCACCGCCCTCGCCCTCCTCGCCGACCTCGCGAAGGAGAACGACGGCACACACGCGGTGTGGATCCTGCGTCGCGGAATCAGTGACAACACCTTCGGCGGCGGCGAGGCCGACCAGCTCCCCGCCCGCGGCGCACTCGGCCTGCGAGCCAAGGCCGCCGTCGAAGCCGGCCACGCGAGCGCGGTAACCGGCTTCCGTACACAGGCGGTGGCACGCGACGGCGAACTGCTCGTCCTCGTCGCGGAGGACGGCCGACGCCTCGACCCGGTCGACGAGGTCATCGTTCTCACCGGCTTCCGCCCCGACCTGGGCTTCCTCTGCGAGCTCCGCCTCGGCCTCGACGAGCGCCTCCAGGCCCCGACCGCACTCGCCCCGCTCATCGACCCCAACGTCCACTCCTGCGGCACCGTCTACCCGCACGGCGTCAACGAGCTCTCCCACCCGGAACAGGGCGTCTACCTGGTCGGCATGAAGTCCTACGGCCGCGCCCCGACGTTCCTCGCCATGACCGGATACGAGCAGGTCCGCTCCATCACCGCCTCCATCGCAGGCGACCAGGAGGCCGCCGAGCGCGTCGAACTCACCCTCCCGGAAACGGGCGTGTGCGGCGGCGCGGGCCTGTTCGACGAGCCGGAGAACTCCGAGGAGTCCGGCGGCGGATGCTGCGCCGCCCCCACCACCCTCCAGATCGGAGTCGGCGCCCCGGCATCCACGTCCGGCGGCTGCTGACCCCCACACCTGCACAAGGAGGATCGCCATGTCCCGTGTACAGCTGGCCCTGCGAGTCCCGGATCTCGACGCGTCCATCGCCTTCTACAGCCGACTCTTCGGCGCCGAGCCCGCCAAACTCCGCGATGGCTACGCCAACTTCGCCATCACCGAGCCCCCGCTCAAGCTCGTCCTGATCGAAGGCACCCCGGACCAGGACACCCGCCTGGACCACCTCGGCGTCGAAGTGGCGTCGACGGAGGCCGTTCACGCCGCCACCGCCCGCCTGAGCGAGGCCGGCCTGGCGACGACCGAGGAGAACGACACCACCTGCTGCTACGCCCTCCAGGACAAAGTCTGGGTCCACGGCCCCGGCCAGGAACCCTGGGAGGTCTACGTTGTCAAGGCCGACGCCAACTCCCTGGCCAAACAGCAGGACAGCACCTGCTGCATCCCTGCCTCGGCCGACACCGACTCGAAGGAACCGGTCGCTGCGGGCGGCTGCTGCTGATCCGGGCGTTGACCGACCTTCACACCAGCGAGGCCGTGACCGGCACGGGGGACCGGTCACGGCCTCGCGCGGCCCTTCTTGCTGCCTAAAGGGTGTTGCACAAGGCCGTGATCAGGGCATCTCCGTTGTATGGCTGGGGTGTTGAGGGCTGAACGGGTGTGGGTGGAGACGTTCACGGGGCTGCGCTTGACGCAGTTTTCGCGGTTGCTCAAGGCAGTGCGGGAGCGCGGTGGCAACGGCACGATGCAGGGCCGGCCGTGGAGCCTGCCGCTGGCGGAGCGGGTGCTGCTGGTCGCGGTGTACTACCGGACGAACCTGACCATGCGGCAACTAGGACCGCTGTTCGGAGTGTCCTCGTCCACCGTGTGCCGGGTGATCCAACGTCTCGGTCCGCTGCTCGCACTGGAACCCGTCTCCCGCCCTGCCGACGCCGCGGACCGGTTGTGGATCGTGGACGGCACCCTGATCCCGGTCCGCGACCGCAAGGTCGGCGCGTCCAGCCGCAACTACCGCTTCTCCGCGAACGTGCAGGTCATCGTCGACGCCGACACCCGCCTCGTGATCGCAGCGGCCCGACCGGCACCGGGCACCACGGCAGACGCCCACGCCTGGCGCGCTTCCGGCCTGGCCCAGCACTGCCAGGGCGTGACCGTCCTGGGCGACGGCGCCTACCTCAACTGTGGGATGGTCGTGCCGCACCGCAAACGCCCGCGCCGGCCCCTGCTGGCAGGCGAGGAAGCGGACAACGCCGCCCACCGCAAGGTGCGTGCCCGGGTGGAGCATGTGATCGGACGCATGAAGAACCACAAGATCCTCCGCGACTGCCGACAGCACGGCGACGGCCTCCACCACGCCGTCCAAGCCGTCGCCCACATGCACAACCTCGCCCTCGCATCATGACCAGAAGACCGCAGTCACACGCCCTGACCTGCCCAAACACGGCCTTGTGCAACACCCTTTAAGGGCTGTCCCGTAACTGATCAGGAGAGTCGACAGCCACCGGCTGCCCAGCGAGGATGTGGGGTCACCGATCCCTTCGTCCATGGCATGGGGGCAGCTCGTGAGCCTTTCGTATCGCGCGCGGGTGGCGGCGCTGCTTGAGGACTCGCCGCTGACCTCGGAGGCGGTCATCACGGATGTGCGCCATCTGCTGTCACATGGTGAGGAGGCGTTGGCGTTCGACACCATGTGCTCATGGATCTACGAGGACGCTCTACCCATCACCCGGCAGTACCACGCGAGCCTGGTAGCTATGGCCGATGAGATGGACACGCCGCATTCCGTCCAGCGCCTTGACGAGTTGTTGATCGACTGACCTCCGCCACTGGCGATCTTGACGGAGGATGATCCTTGCCGTGGCTGGTGTGATTACGGCGGCGGAGCCGTCTTGGATAGCCCTGTTCACCGGGCTGAGCCTGCGACAGTTCGGCAAGTTGATCACCATGTTGCGGCGCGAGGGTGCGGACTCCGTCCGCAAGGGTCGGCCGTGGAGTCTGCCGCTGGAGGACCGGGTTCTGCTGGTTGCTGCGTACTGGCGGACCAACTTGACGCTGCGGCAGCTGGCGCCGCTGTTCGGGGTGTCCAAGTCGGCCGCTAACCGCATCATCAACCACCTCGGTCCGTCGCTCGCGCTCCAGCAGCGCAAGCGGTTCCGCAAGGACGCCGTTCTGATCGTGGACGGCACCCTGGTCCCCACCCGCGACCACACCATCGCCGAGCAGTCGAAGAACTACCGCTACTCGACCAACCACCAGGTTGTCATCGACGCCGACACCCGTTTCGTCGTCGCCGTCGGCCGGCCGCTGCCCGGCAACCGCAACGACTGCAAGGCATGGGAACTGTCCGGCGCCAAGGATGCTGTTGGGAAGACCACGGTGATCGCGGACGGCGGTTACCGGGGCACCGGTCTGGTCATCCCGCACCGCCGCGAGAAGGGCCAGCCCGAACTCCCCGGCTGGAAAGAGGAACACAACGCTTCCCACCGCAAAGTCCGGGCCCGCGTTGAGCATGCCTTCGCTCGCATGAAGACCTGGAGGATCCTGCGCGACTGCCGCCTCAAGGGCGACGGCGTCCACCACGCAATGCTCGGAATCGCTCGCCTGCACAACCTGATCCTCGCCGGGTGACTGAGGAACACACAGATCACCCAGCGCGCTAGCGATCATTTACGGGACATCGCTTAGCTGGGCGAACTCGCGCTCTCAGCTTGGGAAGCTGCGATCACTTGGGGGTGGTTCGGGCGTTGACCTGGGCATACGATCGGGGGTGTGGTCTCGCCGCTGGCGTTGGCTTTCACGTGATTCGCCGCTGGTCCCCGCACATTCTGGTGCGGTTGTGGTGCAGCCCGCGTCACCGGACTCCTGCGGTTGAGGCCTCTATCCACGGCCCTGGTGTGAGGTCGCGTGCACGCGCATCGTGCTCATCGGGGTTCGATGTGATGACACCGTTTCCGCTCGGTGCAACTGCCGGGAACGTCAAGGCTGACGGAATCCCAGAAGGGCTCGGCCTCGCGGAAGTGCCCGCCTGCCGCGTGCCACTGGACTCCGGGATAGGCGTGGCGCAGGGACCGAAGAGCGGATGAGGCGAGGCCGCAGCGCTTGTAGCCCTGATAGGAGTGAGTCACTTCAACCCAGCCGATCTTGCGGAGCGGGCAGGGCGAGCCGAGCGTGCCCCCGGGTCAGGCAGTCGGTAGCTCCTCCGCGGGTAGCCGGCCCGCGTGCACGGCGTCGACCAGGGCCTGGTGGTCGCGTTCGTTCTGGTCGGCGTATGCCTCGGCGAAGGTGGCCAGTGCCCGGTCGAACGAGTCGCCGCTGCCCAGGTAGGAGGCGATCGCGATGCGGTCGCCGGACCGGGCGTGCGCGCGGGCCAGGGTGACCCCGCACAGTTCGCCGAATGCCTGCATGTCCTTCGGTCGCATCCTCTCGGGCATGGCGATGCCCTTCCAGTCGCGCAGTTGACGGACGTAGAAGTCGCGCTGTTTGCCGTCGATGCCGTCCACCCGTTCCCAGCCGAGGAAGATGTCGCTCGTGGCCTGCATCAGCCGCTGGCCCGAGACCACCCGTTCTCCCTGGTTGCGGTACCGGCTGGTGCCGACGTGTTCGGCGAGTACGGAGGTGTCGGCCTCCTTGGCTTGGAGGAAGAGCGGGTCCTGGTCGTCCCGGCCGAGCAGGAGGAAGATCCAGCATCGGGTGCCGACGCTGCCGACGCCGACCACCTTGCGGGCGACGTCGGCCAGTCGGTAATCCGCCAGGAGTGCGCGCCGGTCGGAGGCGAGAGTGCGGCCGTACCGCTCGATGAGACCGCGGAACTGGCGCTCCAGCGCGTTGCGTTCGACGTCCGGCAGCAGGTCGCCGGCCGGGATGAGCAGCGGGGGATCCGCCGCGATCCTCGGCTCGCCGTCGACCATCTCTGTGAGCTTGTCGAAAACCTGCAGGCTGTCGCGGGTACGAGCCTTCGCCATGGCGCGGGCCAGGTTCTTCTGGCCACGCTTGTGAAGCCGGCCCGTGGCCAGGGACTCCAGGAGGTCCGCGTCGATCTTCGCGTACCAGACGTCGAGGTTGCCCATGCCCGCGAAGCGGATCATCGCCTCGCGGTACGAGCGGACCGTGGAGCTCACGATGCGGGCGCGCTCGTCGTCGTCGAAGCCGTTCTCCCGGCCCGCGATGACAAGACTCGCCGAGAGTCGCTTGACGTCCCACTCCCAGGGGCCCGGCAGCGTCTCGTCGAAGTCGTTGATGTCGAACATCAACTGCCTCTCGGGCGAGGCGAGCAGACGGAAGTTCAGCATGTGCGCGTCCCCGCACAACTGTGCCGTGACCCCCGAGACCGCGGTGTCGGCCAGGTCGGACGCCATGATCGCGGCGGCGCCCCGGTAGAAGCGGAACGGGGACTCCATCATCCGGCCGTAGCGGATCGGGACGAGTTCGGGCACCCGTGCCGCGGACTGCGCCTGAAGGATCGCCAGCGGGTCCGGCCGGTCGGGATACGGCTTGAACACGCCGTGGCCCGACCGCGGCGAGCGGCGCCGCGCCGCCTTGCCGAGAGCTGCGCGATCCTCGGGCGTGGTGTGAGGTGTGGCGCGCATGGCCGTGGTCGCGTTCTGGGACATCGAAGACCCTCCTGCCTGGACCTGCGGCCGTAGGGACGCCCGGCACGGGGCACGTCGGGCAGAAGGGGCAGCTCTGTGACCTTCTGCCCGATGCCGGCCGTACGGATCGTCGATGCCGGGTAGGTGTCTGCTCCTCAGCCCTGTGTCTCGATCTCGGCATCGGCGACTGCGATGGCGATGCCGAGCGCTGCGGCGATGTTGCCCGCTGCCGTCATGACGCGGGCCGTGCCCACGATGGGCGCGATGGCGACCAGGACGTCCTGCAGTTGGTCTGCGGTCACGCCGGTCCTGAGGGCAGGGTCGATATGGGCCGCGTAGGAGATCGGCGGGGCGTCCGAGGCTGCGAGTGCCGCGATACGCGTGAGCAGGAGCATGTCCGGGGCCAGCCCGCATCGCTCGATCGAGTCGACCGTCATGGCGGCGAGGGTGTCCAGGACTGGGGTTTCCGATGCAGTGGACATGTCACATGCCCTCCTGGTCTGTTTCAGGGCCCGAGTGGAGGAGGCGGACGGAGGGAACGGATTTCCGCGCCCTCGGGACTCCCTCAACCCTAGAACTCATCCGGGCCTGGCGCCTGAGGGAGGGCGCGCCGGTGATCATCCGGCCGGATGCGGGACCGTGGCCACCCGGGTTGACGGTGGCGGACCGCGCCGACAGGTCCCGCCCGGTCAGCGCAGGCGTCGTGAGCCGCCGTGCTGTCTGCCGAAGCCTTCCGACGCGTCCTGGGCCTCGCGCAGGCCGGGGGTGGTGGTCTTTACGGCGTCGTACCAGTTCCCGTAGCGGTCGGCGAAGTACGGGGCCGACATACCGTGCAGCAGGATGCTGAGGCCGATGGTGACCGCGATGACCCGGCCCATCAGTTCGATCCCGGGCACGTGGTCCTCCACCAGGAGGAGCCCGAAGACCACGGAGGCCAGGCCGCGGGGTCCGAACCAGCCGACGTAGGCCACAGTAGGAAGCCGCATGCCGGTGCCGGCCAGCGCGAGGGCCACCGGGAGCATTCTGACCACCGTCAGGCTGAGCACGGCGTATGTGAGGATCCGCCAGTCGAGGTGCTCCAGTGTGGGGCCGAGCAGGACCGCGCCGAAGACCAGGAAGCTCAGGGTCCCCAGCAACCCGCCCGCGTACTCGGCCAGGCCGGCGGGCCGCTCCTTGGCCGACTCCGCACCTGTCGGCTCGCCCTGGCGCAGTGCGACGCCGAACGCGAACCCGCCCATCCAGGTGGCGATGAAGCCGCTCCCGTCCATGGCCGTCGCCACGCTGTACGCACAGAACGCCACCGCTAGGACCACCACCTGCTGCCATTCACCCGTCACCCAGCCCCGGGCCCGCGCGAGGGTGAGCAGCCACCCTCCGACCCAACCGAAGGTCAGCCCCACCGCGGTGCTGACCGCCAGTGCCCGCCAGAACACTCCCTCCACGCCCTCCTCGGAGGCGATCGTGCCGGGGATCGCGGCGAGGAACATGAGGAAGAACGGCAGCGCCAGGCCGTCGTTCAGCCCGCTTTCGACGTTGAGCCCGTGGCGCACCAGAGCCGGGACACGTGGGCTGGAACTGGCGGTCTTGCCGAGCGCTGCATCGGTGGGGGCGAGAACCGCGCCCAGCAGCGCGAACTCCCAGAGGGTCAGGCCGGGAAACAAGGGCCACGCCAGCAGCCACCCCGCTCCGATGCTCAACGGCAGGCCGATCGCCAGCAGACGCAGGGGCAGGAAGCCGCCCGTGCGCAGGTCGCGTCGTCGTACCGTCATCGAGTCGGTGAAGAGCAGCAGGGCCAGGGCGGCCTCGATCAACGTCAGTACCGGGCCGGCGTCGTGGCCCAGGTCGAGAACGTCGAGCCCGATCGGTCCGATGAGCACGCCGAAGCCGGTGAACACCATCGGAGCCGACACCGGCGTCGAGGCCAGGCGGCGCGAGAACAGTGCGTAGCCTGCGGTGACGGCCGCGACCGCGGCTCCGGTCCATGCGCTGCCACCACTCATGACGCCCACGCTTCCTGTAGCAACGCACAGCCGTTGCCCACGGAGCAGAGGGAGCGTGCTGCGCGGACCCGCTCACCTCGCACCTGCTCTTGCACGGGGGCATCGGAGCCTCGGGCACCGCGACGGCCGATCAAGGATCAGTGTGGCGCGAGGCCGGATCCCGAGTGCGGCACCGACACGCGTCGCGGGCCCGCCTGCGTCACCGCCCGACGGGTCGGCTGGGTGGTGTCAGTACCGCAATGCGTCGCGGACCTCGCTGGTCACCGTGCCGGTCAGGTCGCGGTTGCTCCGAGCTGTGGCTTTGGCGGTCTTGCCTGCGGCGACCTGGGAGACGTCGAGGACGACCACGTCGGCCAAGTTGCCCGACTGGTCCTTGAAATTGACCACGATGATGTAGCTCCTCGACTTCGAGTCGTGGTTGGCGATGGTCACCGGGACCTCTGCCTTGCCGTCGGAGTCCGTCGCGACGCTGCCCAGGGTGACGTCCGACTTGGCGTCCAGGCCGCCCTTCACCTCATTCAGCGCAGACGAGGCAGCCGCCTCCGCGGAAGCGGCCGCAGAAGCCACCGCGGACGCTGCCGCGCTGCTGGCCGCAGAGGCAAGCTCCGACGCCCCCGACTTCACAACAGAAGCCGCCGAGGAGGCGGGGGAGATCGGAGACTCGTCGTCCGACGAGCAGCCGGTCAGACCGGCCCAGCCGAGCATGACGGCCACCCCGACAGCAACACATCGGTTGGTCTGGCGCTCCATTGCTTCTCCCACCTCGCCGGCACTTTTCCGTCCAGCGTCAGCCAACCCGGCCAGCCGTACCAGCAGGACGCCGCACCCGGGTGACGTAGCGGACGCCGGCTCTGGCAGCGACGGCGGCACTCGGAAACCCGGGTCTGCTGACCTGAGCCTTCGGGTGTGGAACCGCGGCACTCCCCGCATCCCGTTCACCTGCCTCGCTGGCGGTCATCACCGTGGCCGGGCGCAGGGACACCGTGCGGCTCTGGATGAACCGTTGCAGGAAGTTCCCCTCCATGGCCTGGACGGCCACGACCACACCCAGGGCCCGCAAGCCGTGCCATGTGCCGCCATCGGCCAGGGCGAGCAGCCCGGCAGCCCCGGGCACGCCGAGGATCACCAGTCCGGTGAAGATGAGCACGGCGTCGATCAGCGCGAGAAGCACCCGGCCGAGCCGCCACGCTCGAACCGGTGCATGATCGATAGAGCGAAGGGCTTCTGAGCAGCTAAAATGAGACAGCAAGCCCATCGAGCAGGCGTGGCTGTGCCCTCAGCCAGGTCTTGATCTCGGTCCCTCGGCTGCGAAGGACTCCCCATGACGTCGGAGACCACCTCGGTCGCGCAACCTGGGCAGGAATCGGTAGTCATCGCCAGCTTCGACAACCGCCATCGCGCCGAACGCATGCTGGTGTCACTCGGGCGAGGTTTCCGCAGGAAGGCCCGCACGGGCGGCACGACTGCTGTTGTGATCAGAGGAAACGCCGACGGCTCGCTGAGGGTGACCCAGTCTCGCGTGCTGACGGCCAACGGTTTCGTGAACGCCCTGTTCCGCCTTTCCCTCGCATGGATGGTCGGATTCATGGGTCTGTTCGCGACGCTGAAAGGGGCAAGGGTCGGGGCCCACGCCGCTGGAGTGCGCAAAGGTCACGTCGGATCCAACGCGCAGCAAGCCCACAGGATCCTCGCGCAAGCCGGCCCCGATGCCGCCATCACGCTGGTTCGCTGCAAGGACACGGACACACGGCAGATGGTCGCTGCTGCAGCGGCCGAACGTGCGAAAGAGAGCTGGGATGGCTCGCTCACAGAGTTTCTCGCCACCCTCGACCCCGGTAGTGCTCACGATTGGCTGCGCGCCGCTGTCGGTGAGCCCTCCCCCACACACCGCGACCAGTGACTGACAGCGCCGGCCCCGGGCCGGACACCCGGCGTGAGGCCAGACTCCCGCGCCGCATGATCGTGCGGGTTGTTCTGCGGATCGCGGGATCCGCCACCGCGCTGGTGACCTTGTACTTTCTGCTGCCCCTGGACCATTCCTCGGCCTGGTTCGCCGTCACGATGCTGGTGGTCGGGCTGATCGTGTTCACCGGGTTGGTCGCGTTTCAAGTGCGCTCGATCTTCCGGTCAACGTTCCCGGGACTGCGGGCCGTCGAAGCCCTGACCACCAGTGTTCCGTTCTTCCTGCTGCTGTTCGCCAGCACCTATGTCGTCATGGCGGCAATGTCGGCCAGCAACTTCGGCGGGCCACTGACGCACGCCGACGGGTTGTACTTCGCCGTTACCGTCTTCGCGACGGTCGGGTTCGGTGACGTTACGGCCAAGAGCGAGGCTGCTCGGCTCGTGGTCACCGGGCAGATGATCGCTGATCTCGTCATCCTCGGGCTTGCGATCAAGATCATCATGGGCGCTGTCGGTCGGAGCCGAAAACCGGGAGGCGTCTCCGGCGCACAGCCCCCCGAATAGATCCACCGCTAGGAGCGTGGGTCAGCAGCGCAGGGCAGTATCGAGCAAGCGGCCCCGCCGGCCGTGCCGACCGCACCGACCCGGACAGCCTCACCGCGGACGGTCGCAGCACCGAGAAGGCCACGGGGCGAAAGAACGAACCCGCCCAGCCCGGTCGAAGCAGCACGGGCACCAAACAGGAACATGAGTGCGAAGCGGTCCGCTGCAAAACGCCCTGAGTCGTGCCGGGGACCTCCGGCTGACCACCACGCCCTGTTCGGCGCGCAACCGACCTCGTTGCAGGCTGGTCAGTCGGTGGCGTTCGCAGACGGGCCTACCGATCACGTCCGGAAGGACGACGGCTCCTCAACTCAGTGCCAGCTTCCCAGTCGCCGCCAGTCCATGTCGGCCCTCGTCCGGGGAACGCCGGGCCGGTGGCGTGGTACGCGTACGCGCAGAGCCCGGGGGTGGATCGTGCACTGTACGGGCGTCGGCAGGGTCAGTGCCTCACCGTCGACCCCGGCCTCGAACTCGGGCTCGTCCGCGTCGATGACGACCTCCTGGGCGGTCAGGCTGGTGAGGCCGGGCACGTGCCTCTTCGCGAGCAACTCGGCTGCCTGCGCGGCGTTGTCGACGTCGACGCCCAGGACGCCGAGGGCACCTGAATCCAGGACCTCACGGCGTCCGAGGCCGGCGAGGTCGCCCATCCCGTAGGGGTTGTTGCTGACAAGCGCGGCCTGGGGTCCGTCGATGGCTGTGTCCGCAGCGTGGACGGTCAGCCGGGGCCCGCGTCCGTGGGTCAGCAGGTCGGGAAGCGTCTGGAGGATGGTGCGGACCTTGTCGTCGCGGTAGGCGGGACTTTGCACCACCGCTGCGTAGGTGGACCGGCTATTGCGAAAGCGGCGGCCCGGTCGTCAGTGACCGACCCCGCTGATGTCAGAAGTAGATGTCAAAGGCCCCGGACCATGATCGGTCCGGGGCCTTTCGGCTGGTGCCCCCGGCAGGATTCGAACCTGCGACACCCGCTTTAGAAGCGAGGTGGGGCGAGTTGAAGCCTGACCTGCGGGATAATGACTTCGGCGTCTACTTTCTGCCGCCCCGTCGGCGACCGCGGTTGCCCGTGAGTCCCCGCCCCATCTGGCGCGGTTGTGGCACGGGGAAGAACGGCAGAGCCGGTGTCACGGTTCGAGCGGTTGGGGGCTGGGCCGGTTACAGCAGCAGCGCCCAAACGCTCAACAAGCAGCCCCCCACGGCGATGCCTGTGTGAAGAGCCACCCACAGCATGAATAGACGCACTCTGAATAGCCGAGGGAACTTCGCTTGTTGATCGCGTTGGACCTCGGCCCACGTTGCACCTATAGAAACGGCGGGGTGCAGAGTGTCAAGCTTCTTCCGGAGGCTAACGGCTTGTGCGTTGTGTAGAGCATTCCGCTCCCGGTACTTCATGCATGCCAATGCCCCGTACGACCCAAGCAACGTCATGGGAACCGTGACGACCAGGACTGAGGGTCGCAGCCCTTGTTGTGCGATGAACCCCAGCCCGGCCGCTGCTACCAGAATCACGATGTTGGTCAGGACCGCGCGTTGGTTCTCCACCTGCCGCGCCTGGTCACACTGCGACTTCCAGAACTCAATAAGGACGTCACTGTCATCAGCCATGGCCCCCCCGATGCCCGTCTCCGCCTTGGTCCCCCTGGTAGCTGTAGCCAGGAGGTGGAAGTGTCAGGTCAGCTTCCGGAATCGACAGGCTCTCTCGCATAAGGAGGAGCATCTCAAGTTCAGCATCGTCGAACTTCTGCTGCCGTTCGTAGAAGCTAGGGTCGTCGGGAGCATCGTGTACACCGTACTGACCCCACGACCAGGCGGCGCTGTAGGCAGCGGAAGCAGCAGCGGCTACGGCCCGATCGGCGTAGAACTGCAACTGCGCGAGCTTGGCGAAAGCATCAGACTGCCAGCCCTCCTCCAGCTCAGGCTCTTCTGTGAAGCCGTAGCAATGGTTGTAGGCGGTCCTGGCCAGCGTTTTTACCGCTTCATAGAATTCCACATACGCCCGTCGGCGGTGCTCGAACGTGCGGGCCTCGTCCTCATGAGCCCAGCTTTCGCGTTCGCGCTGTCGCTCCCGCTCCCAGGCGACTGTTTCGCGGCGGTCTGACCAGCGCTGCGTGATCAAAGCGCCAACGGTCCCTGCGACCAGCGTCGCTACGACGCCGACACCAGCGACTACTAGCGGTACCCATAGGGGAGTTGAAGTCACTCCTCAATGGTCGCAGTCGTGACCTGGCCAAGTGCAACAATCCCCGACGGTGACAGATCCTCCATGCCTCAACCCACTACTCACCTCGGCTTCTATCCCGTCGCCGTCGGCCCACACACCGTGGAGCGGGCGTGGTTCATGGCGTCCAGGTGGAGCGCGCCACTGTACGAACGACCTGGTGCCGGTGGCCAAGGGGATGGAAGCTCAAGCACTGAGGGGCTGTAAAGCATGGGGGAGCTGAGGGACCTTAGGGGTGCTGTCAAGTCCTGTTATCCCAAGTGCGCGACGGCTGGGGGCTGCGTTGGGGCCTGCGGGCTGCGGTGGCGGGACTACCCATTCCCCGCCGGACCGACGGGGCTTGAATCCAAGTGAGGAACCTATGTCCAGCAGCATCAACCTGCCCGACGCCGAGACCGTCGTGAAGACGGCGAAGACGTACGCGAGAGACCTCGCTGAGCGGACCCTCGCGACAGCCGTTGTCGCCGCGGGCGGCATCGCGGTCGCCGCGGGCCCGGCCGACATGTTCCGCGCCTCGTTCTGGGAAACGATGGCGGCGGCCGGGATCGCTGCCGGTGGCACCCTGCTGAAGCGCATGATGGCGCGGGCGTTCGGCACAAAGAACAGCGCCTCTGGCGCGCGGCGTCTAGGAGACACCTGTTGGACCCACCACCCTCGGCAGCCTCCTCGTGGGCGTAGGCGTGGTCGTCGGCGGGCTGGTGGCGTACCTCGGCAGGAGGGGCGAGAACGCCCTTACCGGCTACACCTCGTTGACTGGCGACCTCCAAGAGGAGCGAACCGAACTCAAGGCTGAGCGCGCCGAGCTGAAAGCAGAGCGCGCGCAGCTCAGCGCACAACATGCCGTAGATCAGGCGGAGATCGCCCGGCTCCGCTCTCTGGTTATCCAACTCGGAGGACAAGCGTGACCCGGACAGAGCGGGCGTTGGCCCGCCGTTGGCGCCCCGTGGCGGTGCTGTGCTGGTTGGTCGCCCTGTCCGGCGCGGTCGTCATCATCTGGGGCCGCATCGACGCCGAGGCAACCGCGCGTGAGGAAGCGGTAGCCGAGCTGCGGGAGCAGGTTAAGGGCGAGGGGAAGACGCCCGTCGCACCTGACCCGTCTGTGGCAGTGGACGACCTGCCCGACCGGGCCGAGGTGCTGGTGCCGATTCCCGGCCCGAAGGGTGAGCCGGGCACCCCTGGCCGCGATGGGCAGGACGGTACTCCGGGCGAGGCCGGCACGCCCGGAACGGACGGGACCGACGGTACGGACGGCACACCGGGTGAGCCCGGCGAGCAGGGCCCGCCCGGACCGGAAGGTCAGCAAGGTCCCCAGGGGGAGCAGGGTGCAGCAGGTGAGCAGGGACCGCGGGGTGAGCAAGGACCGCCCGGACCGGCCGTCACCCTGACCGGACACCAGACCCTCGCTGACGGCGCGGGCAACCCGGTACCCATCCGTATCCGGCCCGTGCCGGGACGCGTCGGCTCCGCCGAACATGACGTCGTCGTCGACAACGATCCCGTCGTCACCCCCGACGCCGCTGGTCACTGGACCCGTGAGCTTGTGGCGACAGACGCCGCAGGGTTCACGCCGACGGGCTGGACGTACCGCGTCGAGACGGGCGACGACGCCCTATACATCTCGCTGCCTGCCGCGCTCGGCACTGTCGACATCGCCGACCTCACCCCGGCCGGGGCGGACGACGGGGAGTACGTCCTCGTGCAAGGTCCGCCCGGCCCGGCCGGGCCGCAGGGGCCAGCTGGTCCTCAGCCGCCGCTCGGCGCGGCCGGGGCGGGGCCGGACGTGGCACTGCGCTCCGACGACCCGACCACAACGAACGCCCGCACACCGACGGCGCACGCCAGCTCCCACGCGAGCGGCGGCACGGACCCGGTCAGCCCGGCTGCGATCGGCGCGGCGACGACGGCCGCCGTGGCGACTCTGTCGAGCGACGTCTCCAACCTTGACACCGTCGTTGGCGACTGCCTGGTCCGCGTGCAGAACATCGAGCAGGGGAATGCCTTTCTCGCGGGCGGCCACTACACCGGGCCCGTCGATGTCGCGAGCAGTGGCCTGGCAGCGGTCCGTATCATGGGCCGCCGCACCGCGGCCGGCGCCCCTACCGCGGGCGCGTGGACAGCTGGCGACACCGTGCAGGACTCGGCTGGGACGTGGTGGTTGTGCACCACCAGCGGGACCCCCGGCACGTGGGTGGCGGGACCTTCCTGCCGCTGACGGGCGGGACGATGACCGGGACCGTCACTAACAACGTGGCTGCGGCCGGGACTCCCGCGTTCGGCGGAGGCGTCACAGGGGATACGTTCGACCGGTGGCGGATCCTCGCCAACGGCACTATCGAGGCGGGATCCGGATCGACGGCGCGCGATACCAACTGGCGCCGCTCCGCAGCGAACGAGTGGACCACCGATGACTCGGTGATTGTGACCCTGATGCTCCGCCACCTCGGCACCACGCTGGGTTTCTACGGCGCCGCAGCCACCACGAAACCGGTCGTCACCGGCTCCCGAGGCGGCAACGCCGCATTGGCATCCCTACTCACAGCGCTCGCCAACCTCGGACTCGTCACCGACAACACAACCGCCTGACCGCCACAGCGGCCCCGCTCTTCCCGGAGGGCGGGGCCGCTTTGTCATGCCCGATTGCGCGCCAGCCAAGGACTGCCGTGCAGCCCGAGCAATCTGCCGCAATCCGTGCCCGCACTCCGGGCCGCTCGCGCATGCTGGTCCCCAACCACCCCAGATGGAGGGCGACATGACGCTCAGGTTCATCGGCACCACATCGGAGCACGGGAACTGCCCCACGCTGTACGAGGTCGAGGAGACTGGCGACATCGTCGTCCAGGGCGACCACCTCACCGACCCTGAGCACCTCGCGCAGCTGCGCGACGTCGGCGAGCATGAGACGTTCGTCGTCATCCCGCGCGAGCTGCTCACCCGTTTCGCCCCCAAGGAGTAACCGTGCCGCTGATCCCTTTCGAGGAGATCACCCACCTGTTCACGGAGTTCGAGCACACCGCCTTCCGGCTGGAGACGCGCCGCGCCTACGCCTCCGACCGGGAGGGAGCCCGGTTCCAGGCGTTCATGCGCGGTGTCCTCCCGGAGCCGGAGCCGGACCATCCGTGGAACGTCAACGTGCGTGCGAAGGCCGGGCGAGGTGCCCGGTTCTCCCGTGTGCGCATCATCGACGAGCCGCCCACGGACGGGCAGCGGTTCCTCATGGCGACAGCGGCTGGGAACGTGGCCGCGGGTGAGGACATCCGCGTACTCACCCGCGCCGAGGCTGTACAGCTGGACCTGCCGGACTACGACCTGTGGCTGTTCGACTCGCGCACCCTGGTCCGCATGCACATCGACGACACCGACACCACCACCGGCGTCGAGCTGGTCGACGACCCCGCGGAAGTGCTCGCCGCCTGCCGGGCGCGCGACGCTGCGTGGCGCGCCGCTGTCCCTACTGCTGAGGTGTGGGCGCAGGTACGTTCGTCTGTGTGAGCACGGACTTTCAGAGCGCCAGGGTCGCCCTCGGCGCGCGGCTCCGAGAGCTGCGCGCCGAGGCCGGCCTCAACGGCAAGGACATGGCCGAGCGCCTCGGCTGGCAGCGCTCGAAGGTCTCCCGGCTGGAGACCGGCAAGCAGACCGCCACAGCCGCCGACCTCGATGCGTGGGCGCAGGCCGCTGGCGCCCCGGCCGAGGCCGCCGACCTTCAGAGCCGGTTGCGCGGGATGGAGTCCCAGCAGCGCTCTTGGCGCCGCCAGTTGACCAAGGGGCACCGCGCCGTGCAGGACCGGTACGTCGTCGAGTACCGGCAGACCGCCATCATCCGCGGGTACGAGGCCACCGTCATTCCGGGACTGTTCCAGACCCCGGAGTACGCCCGTCATCTGCTGATCCACAACGCCGAGCTCATGCAGTCGCCTCGCGATACCGAGGCGGCCGTGAACGCCCGCATGCAGCGCCAGGAAGTGCTCTACCAGCCGGGCAAGCTCTTCCGCGTCCTCATCTGGGAGGGCGCGCTGCACGCCCTGGTGTGTCCGGCTGAGGCTATGGCGGGGCAACTGGACAGACTGGTCGGCCTGATCGGCATGAGTTCCGTCTCACTCGGCATCATCCCGTTCGGCGTCCAGCTGACGCTCACCCCCAAACACGGGTTCTGGATCTTCGACGAGGACCGCGTGATCGTGGAGACCATCAACACCGAGTTCACGCTCGAATCCGACGACGACGTCGCCCTGTACGGGCGGGTGTGGGATCGCCTCGACAAGAGCGCCGTGGAGGGAGCACAGGCCCACCGGCTCATCGCCCGCGCACGGGCCGCCCTCGAGCTCACGTAGGCAATCCGCCTCAACTCCCCGGGCACGTTCGCAATCGCGCGCAATCGGCACGCGTTGCCACAATGGCCCTGCCTACGGTCCAGGTCATGGCCCTACTAACGTTCACCCAGCAGTACGAGGCCGGGGACACGTGGCTCGCCAACTGCTGCCCGCACCCGAACCTCGTCCGAGATGTATGGGACGCCAAGACACTCGCCCCCATCCCCTCCGGTGAGGAGTGGCTCGTCGCCGAGGCCCGGCTCACGTCCGGGTATCCGAAGCTGGTCCGAATCCGCGCAGAGCAGCGGGGGCCGGTCCTCGCTGACCAGTTGATGGATGCGCTGTGGTGGCTGGTCCCCCTGGATGCGGCCGAGGAACTGGCCGACGTGCGGGGGCTGGTAGTGAAGCCGGCGGGCTGGTGCCTGGACTGCCCGCCGACCGGTCAGCAGGTCGAGGGTCGCATGTGGATCACGCACCCTGACGGCTCCGGGCAACTCACTGACCCTGTCGTACTCGCCGCCGCGTTCGGCCCTGGCGGGTACCGAGTCCCCGCGGAGGCATCGTGACGATGAACGAGACCCGAACAGAGCCAGCCAATGAGACGGACGTCCCTACGCTCGGCCAGCTGCTCGTCGAATCAGCCCAGAGCGGTCGTGGCCGGGCAGCCGCCCAGGCCATGGCCGAGGAGGGCGGGATTCTCGCCCGGGACAGCGTGCGCGCGGCCCTCGTCGTCAAGAAGGCCGGACGCCTCAAGGCCAACTGGGAGGGGCTGATGGGGCGCGTCTACACCCTCGGCCTCAATGAGGAGGAGCGGGCGTTCCTGGGCCTGGTGCTGTCGATGGTGGGCATCGGGATCACGCCGCTGACCGCCCTCGAAAGCCTGGACGAGCGCCGCCTGCTCATCCTGATGAGGGCCCTGCCAGTCCTCGCGGCCAACGACCGGGTCGCGATCGGTACCCGCATGTAGCCCCTGCTCCCGGCTGCACCGCCGACCGCGCCGGCAGCGGGACGGGCGGTCGTCCCCGGACATTCCCCCGCGGGGGCGACCGCTCATTTGACCAGCTCCTCGATCGGCATGCCGACGGTGGCCGCGACGAGCAGCATTTTAGCCCTTGGGTACGCGCTCGGCGTACTCCCATCGGTGCACGGTGCGGTGGTCGCGGCCGATGTGCTCGGCGAGTTGCACCTGAGTCAGGTTGGCCGTGAGCCGAGCTGTCCGGATGCGCGCCCCGATCTCCCGTCGCCGTGGGAGTAACCAGTCGGGTTCGGGATCGAGGGGCACCCGCCCAAGTTGTAACGATCATGACTCGTTGTCTCTGCCTGGCTGGGGCTGCACCGCCGACGGCGCCGGCAGCGGGACGGGCGGTCACCCCCGGATTACAGGAGCGACCGGATTGGCGTACGCGTCTCCGCCTTTTCGGTCGTTAGACGCTAAGACTCAGTCAAGGCGTCCCGCCCCGGGAGTGAATGCCCCCGGGGCGGTCTACGTTGGTACGTACGAAGGCCCTCATCGATAATCCCGGTGAGGGCCTTCGCCCGTTAGGCCGGCCTCCCCGCCGGATCTCACAGGAGTACGGGAAGCGCGTCACTGGCGCGCGTGGGGAGAGGTACCAGCCCTTCCCGTCGGCGCGTCTCTACGTGCCGCGTGCACGAAGTCCAGTCCCCGAATGGGTGAGGCCGGACAAGATCGTGTGGGGATGTGGCATCCATGTGGCATTCGATCATGAAGCAGGCCCCCCGTTCGAATTGAACGAGGGGCCTGTAACGCCCTGACCTGCTACGCAAGCTGTGCCCCCGGCAGGATTCGAACCTGCGACACCCGCTTTAGGAGAGCGGTGCTCTATCCCCTGAGCTACGAAGGCGGAAGGTGCCCTGACAGCGTAGCGGATGCGTCCCTCGGGGTTCGCCCCGGTTGTGGGGGATCGGCGGCGCGCCTTGTCGATCTTCCTCGGGTCCCGGCCTCAGTCGCCCTTGACCTCAAGTTGACTTGAGATTTTACGTTTCTTGCGCGGGCCCCACACAGGGCCGATCGCGGTCACTCCCGGCTACCGAAACGAGGCACCTCCATGTCCCGGACCCACCAGTCATCCCAGCCCCCACTCAGGATCGGCGTCCTCATCGGCAGCGTCCGCCCCGGCCGTTTCGCCGACAAGGTCTCCCAGTGGTTCGTCTCCGAGATCGGGCGGCGTGATGACATGGAGACGCATGTCATCGATCTGTCCGAGCCCGCCCTCGCCGACGAGCTCAAGCTCACGCTGGAGCGGGCCGCGGGGCCCGGCGATGCTCCGACGCTGGCCGAGCGGATCGGTGGGCTCGATGGGTTCGTTGTCGTGACGCCCGAGTACAACCACGGCTACCCCGCCTCCCTCAAGCTGGCCATCGACTACGTCTACCGGGAGTGGCGAGCCAAGCCGGTCGGCTTCGTTTCGTACGGCGGTATGGCCGGCGGTCAGCGGGCGGTTGAGCAGTTGCGGCAGGTTTTCGCAGAGCTGCACGCGGTCACGCTGCGCGACACCGTCAGCTTCCACATGGCCTGGGAGCAGTTCGACGACGAGGGGCGCCCGCACGACCAGGACGGCACCGCCAAGGCTGCCGCCGTGCTGTTGGACCAGCTCGCCTGGTGGGGGCTGACCCTGCGGGAGGGCCGGGCCGCCAGGCCGTACGACGGCTGAGGCGCCCGATCATCCCCCCGGCCCCCGGCCCCCTGGCCGCCGGCTTCAACCCCGAGCCCGGCCACCTGATCCAACCCTCAACCCTCAACCCCGGGCCCCCGACCTCACACCTCAACCCCCGGCCCTCGACCTCACACCTCAACCCCCGCCCTCGACCTCACACCTCAACCCCCGGCCCTCGACCATCACACCCCCCAACCCCAGCCCCCCCTCACCTCACCCCCACCCGAGCAAACCTCCCCGCCACCTGAAGATCCCCCTCCACCCGCCCCGCCGCCCCCACCAACTCCGGCAAGCACCTCCCGCACGCATTCCTCCACCGACCGCCGAGCCGCATGCATCGCGACGTTCAGGGCGGCGGCGACGACGCGGCCGGTGCGGTCGCGTACCGGTACTGCCACCGAGCGGAGACCGGGCCTCCAACTCCTCGTCGACCAGGGCGTATCCCTGCGTCCGGACGTCGTCCAGCGTGGCCGTCAGGGTCGCGGGGTCGGTTGTGGTGTGCGGTGTGAGGGGGGCGAGGGGGCCCAAGTGGCGGTCTGCGGACGGGAGATCCGCCAGTAGGACCCGGCCCAGCGATGTCGCGTACGCCGGCAGCCGCGTGCCCACCGTGACGTCGACGCTCATCACGCGGCCGGTCGCGGCGCGGGCCGTGTACTGGATCTCGTCGCCCGACGGCGTCAGCACCGCACAGGGACGTCGACTCGTGGCCGCGGGTGGCCAGTTCGGTCAGGGTGCGGGGCCGCGATCTGGGGGAGGGAGGTGCGGACAGGGGTGGGAAGCCAAAGAGACAGTACGCGTGGGGTCAGGGCGAAGGCGCGGTTGCCGGACTGGCGTACCAGGCCCAGGTGCTCGTAGGTGATGAGGGCCCTGCGTGCGGTGGCCCTCGCCAGTCCTGTCGCCCGTGCCACGTCCGTCAGTGTCAGCTCAGCCCGGCCCTCGCCGAAGGCCGTCAGTACGGTCAGCCCGCGGGCCAGCGACTCGACGAACTCCCTGCCCAGTTCCTGCTTGGAGGCACCGGTCCAGGCCGCCAGCCCCGCCGGCGCCGCCCCGCGCTGCGACTGCGGCTGCGGCGCCTCGCGCAGTTCGTGCTCCGATCTTCGCCACCGTGGCCCGCAGGCGGGGGAGGAGCGTGTCGCGCAGGTCCGCGGCCGTGTGTCGGCTGGTGTGGCTGACGACGTTCGCCACGCAGGCGATACCGCCGCCCGCCCGGGGGTCCCTCACCGGTACGGACACGGCGACCAGACCCGGCTCGATCAACTGGTCGTCCAGCGCCCAGCCGTCCTTCCGCGCCCGCGCCGACCGGCGTTCGAAGTCCTCGTCGGGGGACGGGTGCGGTTGCGGCGGTACGGCGGGATAGCCGCGGTCCTCCGGGTCCCGCCGCCCGGCGCTCGCGCCAGGCCTGCCACTGCCGCGGCCGTCCACTCGGTTTGCGAACAGCGGGCCCGGCGCGGTGCGTTCGGCCGGGAGCAGGTCGCCGATGCGGAAGCTGAGGGACATCGCGCGGCGGCGGGTCGCCTGGTGGATGAAGCGGATGCCGTCGCGGTCGGCGACCGCCAGCGACACCGACTCGTCCAACTCGTCCGCGAGGGCGTCCGCGTGGGAGGTGAGAGAGGCGGGGCAGACCGAGGGCGGCCAGGTAGGCGTTGCCCCAGTTCCATCACTCGGGGCGCCAGGATCACGTCGCGGCCGTCGAGGCGGACGTTATCCCATGCGCGCGAGCGTGGACGCGATCCGGTCCACCGTGGAGCGTGCGAGTCCGGTCGCCCGCTCCAGACCGCTCGCGCTCAGCGTCCCGCCCGCCTCCGTCAGCCGCCACAGCACCCCGACCCCACGGATCAGCGGCGTGACCGCCTCCACCGGCACGGCACGGTCGTCCAGGTCGTCTTCGCTGGCATCGGCTCTCCGGTACGGCGGTCGCGGCAGGCCTAACCGTAATGCGAACCGATTCGGTTCGATTCACGCGCGCGTACGGCGGCGACTCGGTCCACCCCCATGTCCAGGCCCCCCAGCACCCATCCTCATGGCCGAGCGCCCCGACCGCCACACCCCATCCTCATGCCGAGCGCCCCGACCGGCCAGCACCCATCCTCATGCCGAGCGCCCCGACCGCCAGCACCCATCCTCATGCCGAGCGCCCCGACCGCCAGCACCCATCCTCATGCCGAGCGCCCCGACCGCCATCACCCATCCTCATGCCGAGCGCCCGACCGCCAGCACCCATCCTCAAGCCCAGCGCCCCGACCGCCAGCACCGGATCCTCAAGCCCAGCGCCCACCCCCCCCGCAAGCCAACAGCCCCCATCCCCAACACCCCCCAACCCCCAAGTCCCCTACCCCCGCGAAACCCGCACCCGATACCCCCCCCGCCAAATCCGCCCCCACCACCGCCACCCGCACCCCCCTCTCCTCGCCCGGAATTCCTCCCCCGGCACGAACGTCGCGTCCGAGAGTTCGGCGTGGACGTTCGGGCTGCGGGTGCAGCCGCCGCTGTCCTCGTGGGAGTCGAGGACCTTTACCGGGCCCATGCCGGTGTCGACGTCGGCGTCGACCTTGTAGATCAGGATGCCGGGGCGGCAGACGGCCTCGTCGTTGCCCTCGCGGGTGCGTAGTTCGATGGCGTAGCCGGTGCGGCGGTTCAGGGGGACGAACACCAGCTTGGGGCCGCCCGTGCGGGCCAGCGGGGTGAGGGTGTACTCGGCCTTGCCGGGGGTGGCCGCGCACCGTATCTGGGCCGAGTCGAGCCAGCCGAGTTTCCACTTGTGCCAGCCGAGGAGGTCGTTGTTGGCCCCCCAGTCCTCGCTCATGATGTCCCAGTGACCGACCGCGCCCCCGCCCTCGGCGGTGTACAGGTCGGGCAGGCCGAAGACGTGGCCGTTCTCGTGGGGGAGGACCCGGTAGCCGGTGCGGTGGTAGGTACCGGAGCCGTCGTCCTGGCGGGAGTAGACGAAGGACGCGTTGGTCACCGAGACGCCGTCGGCCACCGGGGCCTCGGTGTTGCCCGCGAAGGTCACCGACAGGACCGTGTCCAGGGCCGACGGGCCGGCGTTCGGGGTCACCAGGACGTTCAGGAAGTCGTACGACCGGAAGTCCACCTTGGGGTCGGCCGCGACCACGAGGTCCTGGACCAGCTGCCGGTACCCGGGGTCGAAGGGCGCGCCGCGCTCTATGCCGTACGCCCGGAACGACTTGGGCATGCGCAGCCAGCGGGGTATCGGGGTGTCGGGGCGGTAGTCGAGGCGGCCGTAGGAACTGGTGCGGAACCACTTCTGGGTCTGCGGGAAGAACTCCGCGAAACGGTCGAGCGCCTTGCCCGTGCCGGGCGCGTCGGGGAAGTCGACCATCAGGGTGAGGGCGCGGACGGTTCCGGTGGAGCGGGCGTAACCGCGCGGTGTCGGTACTCCCTCCGACATCTGGACCGTCGGCCGGCCGCTGATCATGCAAGGGCCGAGAGCCGCGGAGTGGCCCGGTGGGATCGGGCTCGCTCCGGCCGCCGTGGAGGTCCCCGCCGTGAGGTGCCCGGTGCCTGCCGAGGTGCTGACCGCCAGGGTGAGGGCGGTCACGGAGGCAAGGGCGGCCACACGGCGGGGGCGTATCCGACTGCTCGGCTGCATGCATGGGCCTCTCGTCCATGGCAGCCGCCGACTGCGTACTGCACCCTCTCGATCACCCTGTGTCGGGGGCTGCGCGTGCGCGCGTTGAAGGAGACCGAACGTGGGTCCGCGGCCGCGGGAGGCGAGCGAGATTGTGACTCAGGTCACAAGAGATTCATTGAGGGTTTGGGAAATAACCGGGGATCCCCTCCCCGTTTAGTCATGTGTCCGAGCGAAACGGGGACAGCCTCCCCGGATCGCCACCAGCAGAACTCAGGAGTACGCCGTGCAGACCGCAACCCCCGCACCGCGCAAGGCGACCCGGCCGCGCGCCGACGCCCTGCGCAACCGGGAGCGGATCGTCACCGCCGCCCGGGAGATGTTCGTCGAGCTCGGCCCCGATGTGCCGCTGGACGACATCGCCCGCCGGGCCGGCGTCGGCAATGCCACGGTGTACCGCAACTTCCCCGACCGCGACGCGCTGGTCCGCGAGGTCGTCTGCTCCGTCATGGACCGTACGGCCGCGGCGGCCGAGCTCGCGCTCGCTCAGACGGGGGATGCCTTCGAGGCTCTGGAGCGCTTCGTGCACACGGCCGCCGATGAGCGGATCAGTGCGCTGTGCCCGATGGTCCAGAGCACGTTCGACCAGCACCACCCGGATCTGGAGGCCTCGCGGGAGCGGGTCGAGCAGCTGATCGGGGCGATCATGGACCGGGCCAAGACGGCCGGCCAGCTCCGCTCCGACGTGGACGTCGGCGACCTCATGATCGCCGCCGCCCAGCTCAGCCGGCCCCCGGCCGGAACGGGCTGCGACATCGCCGACCGTTACGTCCACCGCCATCTGCAGCTGTTCCTGGACGGACTGCGGGCCCCGGCCCGTTCCGCCCTGCCGGGCACGCCGCTGACCATGGAGGACCTGCGCCAGGCCTGACCGATCAGTTCAGAGCACAACGGCAGTCATCAGAGCACCACAGCAGCCGATAGACCGAATCGCAAAGCCACCAACTCTCACCGGCCGTCACAGCCGACGAGCCGTCCCCTTTTCTTTCACTTTTTCCGTCACGAAGTCCCGAAGTGGGTAGACCCATGTCTGAAACGGCCGTAAAGGCTCCCGGCGGCACCCTCGGTGCCGTCGATCCCAACCGCTGGAAAGCGCTCGTCTTCATCGCACTGGCCCAGCTGATGGTCGTGCTCGACGCGACCATCGTGAACATCGCCCTGCCCTCCGCCCAGCAGGACCTGGGCATCTCCGACGGCAACCGGCAGTGGGTCGTCACGGCCTACGCCCTCGCCTTCGGTGGTCTGCTGCTGTTCGGCGGCCGTATCGCCGACCTCTGGGGCCGCAAGCGGGCGTTCGTCATAGGTCTGGCCGGCTTCGCCGCCGCGTCCGCACTGGGTGGCGCGGCCACCAACGAGGCCATGATGTTCGGCGCCCGCGCCCTCCAGGGTGTCTTCGGCGCCCTGCTCGCCCCGGCCGCGCTGTCGCTGCTCGCCGTGATGTTCACGGACGCCAAGGAGCGTGCGAAGGCGTTCGGTATCTACGGTGCGATCGCCGGTGGTGGCGGTGCCGTGGGTCTGATCCTCGGCGGTTTCCTCACCGAGTACCTGGACTGGCGCTGGACGTTCTTCGTGAACATCCCGTTCGCCGTTCTCGCCGCGGCCGGTGCCTGGTTCGTCATCCGTGAGCCCAAGGGCGCCCGCAACCGCTCCGCGCTCGACATCCCGGGCGTGATCCTGTCCACCCTCGGCCTGGTCGCGCTGGTCTACGGCTTCACCCGCGCCGAGTCCAACGGCTGGGGCGACTCCCTGACGGTCGGCATGTTCGTCGCCTCCGGTGTGCTGCTGGCGGCCTTCGTCCTGGTCGAGGCCAAGGTCAAGGCCCCGCTGCTGCCGCTGCGCGTGGTCACCGAACGCAACCGCGGCGGTGTCTACCTCTCACTCGGCCTCGCGATCATCGCGATGTTCGGCCTGTTCCTCTTCCTGACCTACTACCTGCAGATCGTGAAGGGCTACTCGCCGGTCAAGACCGGCTTCGCCTTCCTGCCGATGATCGCGGGCATGATCACGGGTTCCACCCAGATCGGCACCCGACTGATGACCCGGGTCGCGCCGCGGCTGCTGATGGGCCCCGGCTTCCTGGTCGCCGCCCTCGGCATGCTGCTGCTGACCCAGCTGGAGATCGGCTCCTCGTACGCCGCGCTCCTGCTGCCGGCGATGCTGCTGCTCGGCCTCGGTATGGGTACCGCGTTCATGCCGGCGATGTCGCTGGCCACGCAGGGCGTCAAGCCGCAGGACGCCGGTGTCGCCTCCGCGATGGTGAACACCTCGCAGCAGGTGGGCGGCGCGATCGGTACGGCGCTGCTGAACACGATCGCCGCCTCGGCCACCACGGCGTACGTCGCCGACCACATCGCCGGTGCCACCAGCCGGTCCCAGCAGCAGCTGGTCCAGCTGGAGGCCATGGTGCAGGGCTACACCAGCGCCATCTGGTTCGCCGTCGGCATCCTGGTCGCGGCCGCGGTCATCGCTCTGACCTTCGTCAACGCCGGCCGCCCGGGCGGCACGACGGTGGCGTCCTCCGAGGAGGGCGCCGAGGACGAGGTGCCGGTGCCGGTCGTCGCGCACTGACGCCGCACCGAGGCCGACGGCCACCGTCGGCCCACCCCTTCGGGCCAGGCGTACGTACGGGGATGGGGACGCTCCGTACGTACGACCCCCAGGACCTGCCCCGGCTCCCTGAATGAGCGGTTCAGCGGAGCCAGGGCAGGTCCGCACCCGCTTCGCTGGGCTGCAGGCCCTCGGCGACGATCCGCATGATCTCTCCGAGGGCCTTTTGCTGTTCCGGGGTCAGCCGGTCGAACATCGCCTGTCGCACGGCCTCCACATGGCCCGGCGCGGTCTGCTGCAGCACCTCGAGGCCCGCGTCGGTCAGCACCGCGAACTGGCCCCGCTTGTCGTCGGGGCAGTCCTCGCGCCGGACCCAGCCGTTCTTCTCCAGCCGGGCGATGGCGTGCGAGAGACGGGAGCGGGTGATCTTCGCGTACATCGCCAGCTCGGTCATCCGCAGCCGGCGGTGCGAGGACTCGGCGAGCTTGACCAGCAGCCCGTAGTAGATGTGCGGCATGCCCGCGTCCCGCTGCAGCTGACGGTCCAGATGGTCCTCGAGCAGGGTGGTCGCATCCAGATAGGTGCGCCAGACGCGCTGCTGCTCGTCGGTGAGCCAGCGCGGCTGCGCCGCGGATGCGGGGTCGGGCGAGGGTGGCGCGGAGGTCGATGCCGTATTCATGTACTCCACTGTACGAGAGCTCTCCTTGAAATTTTAACTACCGCGGCGTACCGTCTTTTGGGTAGAGAAGCTTTAGATTTGAAGCAAATGGCTTCAAGTCCCGGAGGGAGCCGCCGTCATGTCCGCCGCCACTCAGGAGCGCATGCCCGCCCTCTACCTCAGCCACGGCGCCCCGCCACTCGCGGACGATCCGGTCTGGCCCGCCGAGCTCGCCGCCTGGTCCGCCGACCTGCCGCGCCCCAAGGCGATCCTCATGGTCTCCGCCCACTGGGAGGAGGCCCCGCTCGCCATCGGCGCCACCGAGACCGTTCCGCTCGTCTACGACTTCTGGGGCTTCCCCGAGCACTACTACCAGGTCAAGTACGCGGCCCCCGGCGCTCCCGAACTCGCCGAGTCCGTACGCAAGCTGCTGCGCGCCCCCGGCATCCCCGTGCAGGACATCCCGGACCGCGGCCTCGACCACGGCGCGTACGTCCCCCTCGTCGAGATGTACCCCACCGCCGACATCCCCGTGCTGCAGATCTCCATGCCGACCCTCGACCCGGTGCGGCTCATGGAGATCGGCCGCAAGCTGGCGCCCCTGCGCGACGAGGGCGTGCTGATCGTCGGCTCCGGCTTCTTCACCCACAACCTGGCCGCCCTGCGGCAGGGCGGAATACCCGCGTGGTCGGTGGAGTTCGACGACTGGGGCCGCCGGGCGCTGGAGAACCGCGACTGGGACGCCCTGCTGGACTTCCTGCACAAGGCTCCGGCCGGCCGCTACGCCCATCCGCGCACCGAGCACTTCGCCCCGCTGTTCGTGACGATGGGCGCGGCGGACGCGGCCGGTGAGCTGGAGGCGACGCAGAAGTCGGTGATCGACGGGTTCTGGATGGGGCTGGCGAAGCGCTCGGTGCAGTTCGGCTGAGGGTGCGGCCTTCCGGCCCGGCTCACAGCTCCTTCTCGTACCAGGCGACGTCCCAGTACCGGCCGAACTTGCGGCCCACCTCGCGGTACGTGCCGACGTACCGGAAGCCGAACCGTTCGTGCAGCCGGGTGGACGCCTCGTTCGGCTGGGCGATACCAGCGTAGGCGCGGTGCACGTCCTCCACGGCCAGGGCCTCGAAGAGGGCCTTGTAGAGGAGGGTGCCGACACCTCGCCGGCCGGCGTCCGGCGCGACGTAGACGGTCACCTCGACGGAGGTCTCGTAGGCGGGCTTCGGCCGGAAGGCGCTGGATGTGGCGTAGCCGAGAATCCGCTGTGAGTCGCCCCCGGGAGCCCTCTCCGTGGCAACCATCAACCTGTGCGGGCCGTCTTCAGGGTGGGAGAGCAGCCAAGGGCGGCGCTCTTCCGGCGTGAAGACCGCGGTATCGAATGTGATCGGCGTCTCACGTACATAGTGGTTGTAGATGTCGGTGAGGGCTTCGAGGTCACTCTCGACTCCCGGTCTGACCTGCACCTCTGTACGTGCCGACGGCATCGGGCCTCCTCGTGTGGCCGGACAGGGTACTGCAAGATCAGAAAAATATGGGGGTGGGTTGGGAATTCTGTCCTGATTCCAGTCGTTGTTTCCATCGGATGCAGGGCACTCGAGAAGAGTCCCAAGCGTTTACGAATCACCCGCCCGCCCACATCGCAAGGGAGCACGCATGGCAACCCGTGCCGTCGCCCGTCGTCAGTCCGCCACCGGCGAGACCGTCGACAAGGCACGCAGTGTTCGCGCCCATGGCGGCGAGATCGCGGACCGCGACCTGGTCGGCATGTACCTCGACGAGATCGCGCGCACGCCGCTTCTCGACGCAGCCAAAGAGGTCGAGCTGTCACAGATCATCGAGGCGGGTGTGTTCGCAAGGCAGGTCCTCGACGGCTACGAGGAGGCCAGGGCGGACGCCACCCGCGAGGAGCTGGAAGCCCTGGTCGCCGACGCGGAGCGGGCCAAGGACATCTTCATCCGCTCCAACCTCCGCCTGGTCGTCGCGGTGGCGCGCCGCTACCCGCGCAGCGGCCTGCCCCTCCTCGACCTGATCCAGGAGGGCAACGCCGGCCTGGTGCGCGCGGTGGAGAAGTTCGACTACCGCAAGGGCTTCAAGTTCTCCACGTACGCCACCTGGTGGATCCGCCAGGCGATCACCCGCTCCATAGCCGACCAGTCCCGCACCATCCGCCTCCCCGTCCACCTGGTCGAGGAGCTGGGCCGCATCCGCCGAGTGCAGCGCGAGTTCAACCGCGAACACGGCCGCGACCCGGAGCCCGCGGAGATCGCCGCCGAGCTCGGTTCGAACCCGGACCGCGTGGTGGACGTCCTGGACTGGGCCCGCGACCCGGTCTCCCTGAACATGTCGGTGGACGACGAGGGCGAGACCCAGTTCGGCGACCTGCTGGAGGACACCTCCGCGGTCTCCCCGGAGCAGTCGGTCCTCACCCTCCTGCGCAGCGAGGAGCTGGACGACCTGATCGGCCGCCTCGACCAGCGCACGGCGTCCATCATCAAGATGCGGTACGGCATCGAGGACGGTCGCGAGCGCACCCTGACCGAGGTGGGCAAGGAACACGGCCTCACCCGCGAGCGCATCCGGCAGATCGAGAAGCACGCCCTGCTGGAGCTGAAGAAGCTGGCGCGCAGCACCGGCTTCGACGCCGCCGCGTAACGTCACGGGCACAGGGCGTGCATAGGGTGCGGCCGCGTACGCCGGGTGGCGAAAGACCGCGCAAACATGGCGCGTAACGCCGCTTTCAACCGACAGGACCCCGGGAACAAGACCTCAAGGCAAGGGAGTTCAGCCTCCGAGGACACTGACCCGCAACGCACCGGGTCCCACCGACCAAGTCCCGACGCACTCCCCCCGGCGCCGGGACTTTCCCCGAGCCGGGCTTCGGCGCCCAACCCCCCTGGGTGCCGGGCCCGGCTCTTTCTCACATCGGGGCAGGCCTGGAAGGGCGGGCCACCCCGTACCTGAACCACGGGGTGGCCCACCCGAATGGCAGATTGTGTCACATGGGCATAGCCTGCCGAACGTGAGCAGTCCCACCCCCGCTTCCTCCCCGTCCCTCACGGAGCGGCGCAAGGCAGCAACCCGTATGGAGATCGCCCGCGCCGCGGCCGGCCTCTTCGTGAAACGCGGCCTGAAGTCCACCCGAGCCGAGGACATCGCCCAGGCCGCCGGCATCGCCCCGCGCACCTTCTACCGCTACTTCGCCACCAAGGAAGAGGCGGTGGCCCCCCTCTACGCGGCCGGCGCCGCCCGCTGGTCGGAAGCAGTCCGCGCGGCCCCACCCGACCTCCCTCTGCCCCAGGCCCTGGAGCACGCGGCCCTCCACACCCTCACCCCCGGCACGGCAGTCTCAGCAGCCTCCTGGGACTGGGTCCGCACCCTGGTCCGCCTGGCCATCTCAAGCCCCGCGCTCAGAAAGGTATGGGCGGAGGTCTGCCACGAGTCGGAGACGACACTGGCGGAGGTACTGGCCGCGAGAGCAGCGGGCCCAGGCAACGACGACAACGTTGCCGAACGCCCCTCTCCCTCCCTCCACTTCGCAGCCGCGGTGGCCGCCGCCTCAATGCGGGTGGCCGTAGAAGCCTGGGCAGCGGGCGACGCCCCACCCGAGGGCCCGGAGGGCCCGGCGGCCCTGGCGATGCACAACCTGGAGTCGCTGAGGGACTTCCCATGGGACGACGTACAGCCGCAAAGCTGAGGTGAGTCGGCGCGGCACCCGCGTACGGCGGCAAGGGGACGTGCCGGGAGGTGTCCGCCCGCAGCGGCGGGCGTCAAGAGACAGCCCCTCTTGCCCGACAGCAACCGCCCGGCCGAGGACGGACACCCCCGGCACGGCCCCGACCACCCCACACCCGCAGGCGCTACCCGCACCCCCACTCACCCGAGCGGGCCGTCGCAGGCACTCCACTCACCCGGCCCCGGGCGCCCCCCCCCCGCCCCAGCCGGCCCCCCCAACTCCCGTACGCACAGCACCAGTTCCTCCGGCGCCTCCACCACGAACTCACACCCCACCATCGCCAACCGCACCCCCATCCACTCAACGGGATCACCCGTGGTCCCCCGCAACCGACACCGCTCCGCCCCCAGCGGCTCGGGCACCCCCAGCCACCCCGGCAACCGAGCGCTCACCACCTCGGCGGACGCGGCGAACGTGACCGCGAACTCGTACGTCCCCTGCCGCCGCCACATCGACTGCCGCAGATACTCCGCCGCACTGCCCGTGGGCAACTCCCGCGGAGCGAACCGCGCCCCCGTGGCGAACGGCTCGCTCACCCGGTCGACCCGGAACGTCCGCCAGTCCCCCCGGTCGAGGTCGTACGCGACGAGGTACCAGCGCCGCCCCGTCGACACCAGCCGATACGGCTCGACCAGCCGCCGCGACCCCGTCCCGTCCCCCGCCCGATACGCGAAGCGCAACCGCTCCTGCCCCGCCACGCTCGCCGCCATCACGGTCAGCGTCTCGGGCGCGATACTCGCCCCGTCCCCACTGGTCAGCGGCGTGGTCGCGGCCTGCAGCGTGGACACCCGGTGCCGCAGCCGCGAGGGCAGCACCTGCTCCAGCTTCGCCAGCGCCCGCACGGACGCCTCCTCCACCCCCTCCACCGCGTGCCCGGCCCCCGCCCGCAGCCCGACCGCGATCGCCACGGCCTCCTCGTCGTCGAGGACGAGCGGCGGCATCGCCTTGCCGGCGACAAGGCGGTAGCCCCCGTCGGCACCCATGGTCGCCTGCACGGGATATCCCAGCTCCCGCAGCCGGTCGATGTCCCGCCGCACCGTACGCCTGGACACCCCGAGCCGGTCGGCGAGTTCGCCGCCGGGCCATTCGCGGGGCGTCTGAAGCAGGGAGAGAAGAGTCAGGAGCCGTGCCGGAGTATCCGTCGTCATGCATCCGAGGATCCCCTACAAGTAGGACACGACCTGACCTAATGGGGTCCTATCTTCGATGCATGACCTCCTCCGAAACGTCACCCACACCTCAGCCCGCCCCGGGCGATCGCCGCCGATGGTTCGCCCTGGCGATCGTGATGACCGCGGCCTTCATGGACCTCGTCGACGTCACGATCGTCAACATCGCCATCCCCTCGATCCAGCGGGAGGCCGGCGCGAGCTTCAGCCAGATCCAGTGGATCACCGCCGGTTATGCTCTCGCCTTCGCCGCGGGTCTGATCACGGGTGGCCGTCTCGGCGACATCCACGGCCGCAAGCGGCTGTTCCTCATCGGCATCGGCGGCTTCACGGTCGCCTCGGCGCTGTGCGGCTTCGCGGCGAACCCGGAGATGCTGGTCGCCTCCCGCATCCTGCAGGGCGCGATGGCGGCGCTGATGGTCCCGCAGGTCCTGTCGATCGTGCACGCCACGTTCCCGGCGCACGAACGCGGCAAGGTCTTCGGCCTGTTCGGAGCGGTCGTGGGACTCGGCGCGGTCACCGGCCCGCTGCTCGGCGCCCTGCTGACGGAGTGGAACCTGTTCGGCCTCGAATGGCGCCCGATCTTCCTCATCAACCTCCCGGTCGGCATCGCGGGCCTGATCCTCGGCAGCCGCTACATCACCGAGTCCAAGGCGCCGAAGGCACTGAAGCTGGACCTGGTCGGCGTCGCCCTCGTCACGCTCGGCCTGCTGATGCTGCTGTACCCGCTGACCCGTGGCCGTGAGCTGGGCTGGCCGCTGTGGGGGTACGTGTCGATGGCGGGCGCGCTCGTCGTCCTCGCGGTGCTGGTGGCGTACGAGAGGCGCAAGGCCGGCCGCGACGGCTCCCCGCTCGTCGAACTGTCGCTGTTCAAGGTGAAGAGCTTCGCGGCGGGCATCGCGGTGCAGACCGTGTTCGGTGTGGCGCTCGGCATCTTCTTCCTGGTCTGGACGATGTACATGCAGTTCGGGCTGGGCTGGAGCCCGCTCAAGGCGGGCCTGACCGGGATCCCGTTCTCGATCGCGGTCTCGGTGGCGGCCGGCATGTCCGTGCAGGCGCTGGTGCCGCGCTTCGGCCGCAAGGTGCTGCAGGCGGGCGCGCTGGTGATGGCGCTCGGCGTCCTGCTCTACATCTGGGAGTCCGACCACTACGGCCTTTCCATCGCGCCCTGGCAGATGGCCCTGCCCCTGATCGTCATGGGTGTCGGCATGGGCCTGATCGTGGCCCCGCTGACGGACGCGATCCTGTCGGAGGTGCCGCGCGAGCACTCCGGTTCGGCGTCGGGCCTGATCAACACCGTGCAGCAGATGGGCAACGCGCTCGGCCTCGGCCTGGTGTCCGTGGTCTTCTTCGGCGTCATCGACGATCAGCTGACCGAGTCGGCGCAGGGTCCGGCGGTGGGCGCGGCCTTCGCCGACGGCTTCCAGCACGCGCTGGGCTGGGTGGCCGCGGTGATGGCCGTCATCTTCCTGCTGATGTTCGCGCTGCCGAAGCGGCCCGGGCAGCATGTCGAGGGAGCGGCTCAGGAGCCGTCGTCGGCACCGGAGAAGGAGCCCGTGCTGGTGCCCTGAGAGCGGGACCGGCCGGTAGAACCTCGGAGCAGATCCCGAGAGCGGGGGAGGGGCCCGGCACTTCGGTGCCGGGCCCCTCGGCATTCCCGTTCATGCCCGATTGAGCCCGAACCTGTTTACTTTCCGGAAATCCAGGCGTAGCCTCCCGCTGAAACCACAAGTTCGGGCACAGTTCGGAGGCGAACGGACATGTACGCACCGGAGCGGCAGCAGGAGATCCTCCGCCTCGCCCGTGACGGCGGCCGAGTGGACGTCCTGTCGCTGGCCGAGGAGTTCCAGGTCACGGCGGAGACGATCCGCCGTGATCTGAAGGCCCTCGACCGCGCCGGGCTCCTGCGTCGAGTGCACGGTGGCGCGATCCCGGCCGGGCGCCTGGACTTCGAGCCGGATCTCGCCGAGCGCGAGTCGACGGCGGCCGACGAGAAGGACCGGGTCGCGAAGGCGGCCGTCGCCGAGCTGCCGACCGAGGGCACGATGATCCTCGACGCCGGTACGACGGTGGCCCGCCTGGCCGCCGCGCTGCCGCTGGAGGCATCCCTCACCGTCGTCACGCACAGCCTGCCGATCGCGGCCCGCCTCGCGGACCACCCCGGCATCCAGCTGCACCTGGTCGGGGGGCGGGTACGGCACCGTACGCGCGCCGCCGTGGACGCCTGGGCGCTGCGCGCGTACGGCGAGATCCGCGCCGACGTCCTGTTCGTCGCGGCCAACGGCTTCTCCGCCGAGCACGGTCTGACCACCCCGGATCTCGCCGAGGCGGCGGTGAAGCGGGCCGCGGTGGCCGCGGCCCGCCGCGTGGTGCTGCTCGCCGACTCCTCCAAGCACGGCCAGGAGCACTTCGCCCGCTTCGGTGACCTGAGCGATGTGGACCTGCTGATCACCGACAGCGGGCTGAGCCCCGAAGACGCCGCCGCGATCGAGCGCGGCGGCACGGAAGTAGTGCGCGCATGATCCTCACCGTCACCCCGAACCCGTCCCTGGACCGCACCTACGAGGTCCCGGCCCTCGACCGCGGCGAGGTCATACGCGCCACGGGCGAGCGCATGGACCCGGGCGGCAAGGGCGTGAACGTCTCGCGCGCCGTGACGGCCGCCGGGCAGCGCACGGTCGCGGTTCTGCCCCTGGGCGGTGCGCCCGGCGCGCTCGTCGCCGACCTGCTCGACGCGCAGGGCATCGAGGTCGCACCGGTGCCGGTCGCCGGTGCCACCCGGTCCAACATCGCGCTCGCGGAGTCGGACGGCGTGCTCACGAAGATCAACGCGCCCGGGCCGCAGCTGTCGGCCGCCGAGCAGGAACTCCTGCTGGAGACGGTCCGCGAGCAGTCGCCCGACGCCGACTGGATCGCCTGCTGCGGCAGCCTGCCGCGAGGGCTCGCCGCGTCCTGGTACGCCGATGTCGTCACCCGGGCGCACGCGGGCGGCGCGCGGATCGCGCTGGACACCTCCGGACGCGCCCTCCTCGAAGCGCTGCGTGCCCGGCCCGACGTGGTGAAGCCGAACGCCGAGGAGCTCTCGGAGGCCGTCGGACGCCCCCTGACCACCGTGGGCGACGCGTTGAAGGCCGCCGAGGAGCTGCGCGAGATGGGCGCCGGCGCCGTACTGGCGAGCCTGGGCGCCGACGGGCAACTGCTCGTGGACGGCTCGGGCGCCTGGTTCGGCAGCGCGCGCGTGGACGTCGTACGCAGCAATGTCGGCGCCGGTGACTCATCCCTCGCCGGCTTTCTGATCGCCGGGGGAGCGGGGCCCGAGGCGCTCGCCTCCGCCGTCGCGCACGGCGCGGCAGCCGTACAGCTGCCCGGCAGCGTGATGCCCTCGCCTGCCGATCTGGACCCGTCCGCAGTGACGGTCACGGCCGAGGTGCCGGTGGACCGCGTACTGAAGGAGCCGGCGTCATGACGAATGTCGCGGTTGTCACAGTTCTTGCCGATCCGGACCGTGACCGGCGAAGCTCAGCGTTACTCACGGCCACCGACGGACGGCAGGGCAACCTGAGCCGCTCTGCCGCCCGGGGGAGGCGGGTTCTCCCCGGCCTCGCCTCCCCTGTCCCCGCCTCCCCCCACCGCATTCATGCCGCCCCCCACGGCACCCCCGTCCCCTTCACCGCCCACCAGACTCCCCGGGCGATACGCGAGCGAAGGAGCCCGCGATGAGCGACATGATCACCGCGGACCTGGTCGATCTCGACCTGTCCGCCGACACCAAGGACGCGGCGGCGCGCGCCCTCGCCGAGCGCATGGTGGCCCTGGGCCGGGTGACCGACCTGGAGGGCTTCCTCGCCGACGTGGCCGCCCGCGAGGCACAGATGCCGACCGGCCTCGACGGCGGCATCGGCATCCCGCACTGCCGCAGCGAGCACGTCACCGAGCCGACGCTCGCCTTCGGGCGCAGTGCCGCCGGCATCGACTTCGGCGCCACGGACGGCCCTGCCGACCTGATCTTCCTGATCGCGGCTCCGGCGGGCGCGGACGACGCCCACCTGACGATCCTGTCGTCGCTGGCACGGCAACTGATGAACCCCGAGTTCACGGGCGCGCTGCGGTCGGCGGGGGATGCGGCGTCGGCGGCGGCGCTGATTCGGGGGGACGAGCCTGAGGCGGAAGCGGCGGCCACGGCGGAAGCGGCGGCCACGGCGGGAGGGACGGGCGACACCGCCGGTTCCGCAGGCTCCGGAGTCTCCGGAGGTTCCCAAGACTCCGTGGCGTCGTCGGTGGCGGCCTCCGCCGACGACGCCACGGGCACCACCACCCCCGCCGAGGGCGCTTCATCCGAAGGCCCCGCCGAGGCCCCCGGCGACCGCCCCTTCCGTATCGTCGCCGTCACCTCGTGCCCGACCGGCATCGCCCACACCTACATGGCGGCCGAGTCCCTGGAGAACGCGGGCCGCGAGGCGGGCGTCGAACTGGTCGTCGAGACGCAGGGCTCGGCCGGCTTCACCCGGCTCGACCCGGCCGTGATCGCCGCGGCGGACGGCGTGATCTTCGCGCACGACGTGGCCGTACGGGAGAAGGACCGGTTCGCCGGGAAGCCGACCGTCGACGTCGGCGTGAAGGCGGGCATCAACCGCCCCGCCGCACTCATCTCCGAGGTCCGCGCCAAAGCAGAGCGCGGCGAGGTCACCGGCGCCGCCCGGCCCGGCGGCGGCACCCCGGTCGAGCGCGCGGGCGAGCCCGGCGAGGGCTACGGCACCAAGCTGCGCAAGTGGCTGATGTCCGGCGTGAGCTACATGGTCCCGTTCGTCGCGGCGGGCGGTCTGCTGATCGCCCTCGGCTTCGCGATCGGCGGCTACCAGATCAACGAGGCCAAGTCGGTCACCGAGCACTTCGACTGGGGGCAGGTCGACAGCTGGGGCGCGCTGCTGTTCCAGATCGGCGCGGCGGCCTTCGGCTTCCTCGTCCCGGTCCTCGCCGGATACATCGCGTACGGCATGGCGGACCGCCCCGGACTCGTGCCCGGCTTCGTCGGCGGTGCGATCTCCGTGACGATCGGCGCGGGCTTCCTCGGCGGTCTGGTCGCCGGTCTCATCGCGGGTGGGGTCGTCCTCGGCATCCAGCGGATCAACATCCCACCGGTGCTGCGCGGCATCATGCCGGTGGTGGTGATCCCGCTGGTCTCCTCGGCGGTCGTCGGCTTCCTGATGTTCGTGGTGATCGGCAAGCCGATCTCCGAGGCGCAGAAGGGCCTGACCGACTGGCTGAACAGCCTCTCCGGCACCAACGCCATCCTGCTCGGCGTCCTGCTCGGCCTGATGATGTGCTTCGACCTCGGCGGCCCGGTCAACAAGGTGGCCTACACCTTCGCGACGGCCGGGATCTCGGTCGCGGCGCCGAGCGACTCCGCGATGAAGATCATGGCCGCCGTGATGGCCGCCGGCATGGTCCCGCCGCTCGGCATGGCCCTCGCCACCACGATCCGCAAGAAGCTGTTCACCACAGCCGAGCGTGAGAACGGCAAGGCCGCCTGGGTCCTGGGAGCCTCCTTCATCTCCGAGGGCGCGATCCCCTTCGCGGCGGCCGACCCGCTGCGCGTGATCCCCGCCTCCATGGCGGGCGGCGCGGTCACCGGTGCGCTCACCATGGCCTTCGGGTCGACCCTGCGCGCCCCGCACGGCGGCATCTGGGTCACCTTCCTGATCGGCAAGCCGTTCCTCTACCTGCTGGCCATCGCGGCCGGTACGGCGGTCACAGCGGGCCTGGTCATCGTCCTGAAGGGCATGCGCGGGACGACCCCCGGGGGCACCGCAGCCGCCGAGCCCCCGTCGGCGGCGACCCCGGCGGCGAAGCAGCCGGTGGCGGCATAAGCCGTCCGCCGGGCAGGCCTCCGGCTTGTCCCTTTGGGGCGCTGTGAGTTGTTCACGGCACCTGCGAGATACGTCACGGTCCGGGCCCAATGGCCCGGACCGTGTTGTCTACTGGAGCGTATGCCTGAGAACGTCTCGATCATCCAGCTGCTGGGCCCCGTCGTCCTCGCCCTGGCGGCCGTGCTGTGGGTGATGGGGCTGGCCCGCCTCCTGCGCCGCACCCGCCCCGAGACCACCCCCTGGGCACTCCCCGGCCTCCCTCCCCAACGGCAGACCGCCCCCGCCCTGGAAGCCGTGGAACTGACCCCGGCAGAACGGGACGCGTTCGCCGGCCTGGTGCGCCAACTGGACGACAGCCGCTGAAGGGCCGGCGCCGCCTGAACGGCTGCGCCGCTGGGACGGGCCGGCGGCTCCGTCGGCGCCTGGTTCGGCCACCTGCGCTCGCCACCATCGGGGCCTGTGCTCGCCACCTCCGGCATCTGCGCCCACCGCCTGCGGCACCACGCTGCCGCCTCCGGCACCTGCGCCGCCCCCACGGCCCCCGCCCCACCCCTACGGCACCTGCGCAGCCCGCCGTTCCATCGCGTCGCGGGCCGCGTCCTCGCTGGTGTACACCTCGCACATGTGCCGGCCGTCGGGCGTGGCCGTGTGCTCGACCTCCCACAGGGAGATCTCCTTGCCGTCGCCGAGCAGGAAGGCGTGCTCGTAGAGGGAGAAGCAGAGCCCGGGGCGGCCTGCGCGGCTCGGGCGGCCGAAGGCCTGGGTGATCTGGTGGGCGAACGCCTTGGTCAGCAGGGCGGCCGTGGCCGCGTCCGGCCGGTCCGGGTTCTCCGCGCGGCGCAGCAGCCGGCGCGCGTGGTCCGCCGAGTCGTCCGGCACATAGGCGTGCCGGGGCGCGGGGATCGGCGACAGCTGCACCGTCACCGGCAGTTCGAAGTCCGGCGCGTCCGGCGGCAGCGGCAGCCGCCCGGTCGCCGCGCGCAGCTCCTCCTCGTCGACGTACACCTCGTGCTGCGGGGCCCGGCCCCGCGCGGTGTTGTGGACGAGCTCCCACAGCGTGAGCGCCGACCCGTCGGCGAGCAGCCAGGTATGCCGGTAGGTCTCCCGATGCAGCCCCGCGCTGTGGTGCGCGGAGTGCAGCGAGCTGTCGTGAGCCAGCGCGCAGTCGAGCCGCCGTATCGTCTCGTCGGGCAGCTCGAACGAGTTCAGGGCACGGCCCAGGAGTCGCGCGAGGTGCTCCTCCGGAGACTCCGGCGACTCGGGGGGTTCGTACGCTGCCGTCTCGTACGGAACGCTCAAGGTTTCTCCCGGCGTTGCTGCATGTCACCTTGTGGGTGCATACCGTAGCCCCTCGGTCGGACATCATGTCCGGGAACCGAGAAAACGTACGTCCGGCAAAACGCGCGGGCCGCGCGAGAAGTTCCCGCGCGGCCCGACGAACTGTCAAGAATCCCTGCTCGGACGGTACTTCAGTGGGTCACGCGGCGCTGCCGGCGACCCACTCGTTCCACGACATGTTCCAGCCGTTGAGCCCGTTGTCCGGCGTCACGGTCTTGTCGGGGGAGTTCTTGACGATCACCACGTCACCGAGGATCGAGCTGTCGTAGAACCACTTGGCGGGGGTGTCCCCCTGCCCGCCCTTCATGTCCTGCAGACCGACGCAGCCATGGCTGGTGCCCTGGCGGCCGAAGGGCGGGTTGCCCTGGTTGTACCAGTAGTTGCCGTGCAGGAAGGTCCCCGACTGCGTCAGCCGCATCGCGTTCGGCACGTCCTTGATGTCGTACGCGTTGGCGAGATCGACCGTGCGGCTGTCCATACGGACCTTCTTGTACTTCTCGGAGATCACCATCTGCCCGTTGTAGGTGGAGAACTCCGAGCTGCCCGCCGAGATCGGCACCGACTTGACCGTCTTGCCGTCACGCACGACCGTCATCGTCTGCGTGCTGACGTCGACCGTGGAGACCTGCGAGCGCCCGACGGTGAAGGTGACCGTCTTCTTCTGCACCCCCTGGACACCGTTCGCGCCCTCGACCCCGTCCAGGTCGACCTTCATCGTGACCTTGGAGCCGGCCTTCCAGTACTCCTCGGGCCGGAAGTCGAGCCGCTGCCCGTTGAACCAGTGCCCGACCACCTTCTGGCCGCTGCTGGAGGTGACGGTGATGTGCGACTGGACGTCCTTCTTGTTGGTGATCGCCTTGTCGAAGTTGAACGACACCGGCATGCCCACGCCGACCGTGGTGCCGTCGTCGGGCGTGTACGTCCCGATGAAGCTGTTGGCCTTGGACACCGTCGTGAAGGTCGAGTCGGCCGCGGCACCGCGCCCGTCGGCGTCCTTCGCGGTGGCCGAGATCTGGTACTTCGTCCCCCGCTCCAGCTGCTCCTTCGGCTTCCAGCTGACCCCGTCGGCGGTCAGGGAGCCCGGCACGGCCTGCCCCGTCCCGGCCACCGTCATCTTCACCTCGGTCAGCTTGCCGTCACTGACCTTCACACCGGTCGAGTTGATCGACGCCCCCGTCGAGCCGTCCTTCGCCGAGATCGCGATCTGCGCTGCGGAAGTCTTGGACGAGCCATTGCCGCCCTTTCCGTCCTCGTGATCGGCGTTGGCGCTCCCACCGCAGGCGGTGAGCGTCAGAGCGCCGATCATCAGGGCGGCACAGGCCCCCACTGCGCGCCGCGCTGCTATGTTCGGCGTTGTCACGATTTACTCCATCTTCATGCGATCTGCGGGATCCGTTCCGTTCCACGGTGGAAGAGGCCACCGCCACGGGACCGGGTTCCCAACGTGCGCCGTGAACGCCATCACGTGACACAACCGGGACAATCGCCCGCGGCGCCCGCCCGGGAGCCCCTCGCTACCGCTTCCCGACAACGGTCCCCGTCACCCTTCCCCGTACAACTCCCCGTACGACGGCCACAATCCACCCGGACCGTCCACCGACACCGCCGCCCGCACGGCCCGCACGATCGCGCGCGTCAACGCGTCCGCGCCCGCCGCGAGAAGCTCGTTCAGCGCGAGAGGCTGCCCGGCGTCGAGCCGGCGGTCCCCGGTGGCCAGCGCGAACACGGTGTCCCCGTCGTTGAGCAGATGCACCGGCCGTACGGCCCGCGCGATGCCGTCGTGCGCCGTCCCGGCCAGCTTCTGCGCCTGCGCCTTCGTCAGTTCCGCGTCGGTGGCGACCACCGCGAGCGTGGTGTTGAGCGGGGGTGGCGCGTTCTTCGCCGCGCTCTCGGCGAGGCGCCGCCGCGCGGCCTCGTGGACGCTCTCCTCCGGGTAGTCCACGCGCCCCTGGAACAACTCCCCGTACAGAACCCCGGTTTCGGGATCCACGGCCGACCCCGCCGCGTTGGCCACCACCAGCGCGGCCACCGTGATCCCCGAGTCGAGGACGACGCTCGCGGTGCCGATCCCGCCCTTCACCGGACCCACCGTCGCACCCGTACCGGCGCCCACGCAGCCCTCCCGCACCGGGGCGCCCGGTTCGCTCGCCGCGGCCGCCTCGACCGCAGCCCGCCCGGTGGCCGCGTCCGGCCTCGCCCGGAAGTCGCCGCCCCGGCCGAGATCGAAGACACACGCGGCGGGCACCACCGGCACGATATGAGCCGGATCCACCCCGACCCGCACCCCGCGCCGTTGCTCCTCCAACCAGGCCATCACCCCGGACGCCGCGTCCAGCCCGTACGCGCTGCCCCCGGTCAGCACGATCGCCTCGACCTTCTGCACGAGGTTGCGCGGATCGAGTGCGTCCGTCTCCTTGGTGCCGGGGCCGCCGCCGCGTACGTCCACGGCGGCGACGGCCCCGCCCTCGGGCGCCAGGACGACCGTGGTGCCGGTCAGCCAACCGTCGCCGGTGCGCGTCGCATGGCCCACCCGCAGCCCGGCGACATCTGTCAGTGCGTCAACTGTCATGGGCCCAGTCTCGTCCAGCCACCGGTGCGGTCCCGCGAAGTCCGGCCGGACGGGGCCGCCGGGGCGATACCGGCGCCCGACCGGCCCCACGTGTCAGGTGAGCGGCGTCTCCGCCGTCGTCCCGCGCCCGCGGGCGGACCTTCTGGCCGTCAGTGTCTCCCCGGTCACCACCGCCAGCGCCGTGACGATGCCGGCCACGAGTACCGCCCAGTCGCCCAGGAACGTGCAGCAGATCACCAGCAGTGCCGTGGTCGGCAGCACCAACTGCTGGGCGATGCCCACCTTGAAGTAGCGCGAGTGGAGCAGCCAGACCGTGAGGAGATAGAGCGCCGTCGGCAGGGTCACCGCGGCCGACGCGGCCAGCGTCGAGATGTGCGCCTTGCCCACGGTCTGCTCCACCGCCACCTCCAGACCCGCGCCGATCGCGGCCGCCGACGCGAACACCACGTAATGGCCGTAGCCCCACAGGAACGCCTGTCTGTTGGAGCGCAGATGGCCGTGGATCGGCACCACGAAGTAGATCCACCAGGCGGCGAAGATGATCAGCAGCCCACCCGCGGCGATCGGCAGCACATCGCCCAGCGCGTCGTTCTCGTCGATGCCGGTCTTCACCGCCACCGTGGCCGCCGCGATGGTCTCGCCGAGCACGATGATCGTGAACAGCCCGTACCGCTCGGCGATGTGATGAGGGTGCCAGGACGTGGGGTGGTCCCGCTCCGCGAACGGAGGCACGCACATCTCCAGGATCGCCATCACCAGGAACAGCCAGGGTCTGGCGTCCTCGGGCAGGAGCACCAGTCCCACCCAGCCGATCTGGCACAGCAGCACGCCGCCGGCGTACCGCAGGGCCATTGTCCGCTCCGGGCCCTCACTCGACCTGGCCACCCGCAGCCACTGCCCGACCAGGGCCAGCCGCATGATCACATAGCCCAGCAGCACCGCGAGGTACTCGTGCTCCTCGAACGCGCGGGAGATCCCGGCCGCCAGGACCAGCACACCGGCGATCTGGAGCAGGGTGACGACCCGGTAGAGGATGTCGTCGTTGTCGTAGGCGGAGGCGAACCAGGTGAAGTTCATCCAGGCCCACCAGATGGCGAAGAAGACCATCGCGTAGTCGAGGATCCCCTGGCCCGCGTGGCTCTCGGCGACCGCGTGCACCAACTGGATGCCCGCCTGGGCGATGGCCACGACGAAGCACAGGTCGAAGAAGAGCTCCAGTGGAGTGGCGACCCGGTGCTCCTCACCCCGGCCACGGGCGGTGAGCCTGCGCAGCGGGCGGCGCTGTCCGGGTGGGCGGGGGGAGCCCGACGCGGGAGTGGAACTGGACGTCATGGGGACAAGCACAGCAGATGGAGCGGGGAATTTCTCCTGTAAGGGATCACCCGTGTGCCAGGGCGGGGGTCAGCGTCGCGCGGGCCGTACCCTGGACGCATGAGCACCGCCCCCGCCGCCCCCGAACCGCGCGAGCCGAAGCCCGCGCTGGTCTTCGACGACCCGCTGGACCAGCAGTCCTCGGACGACACGGACCGTGGCTGGGGCGAGCGGCCCGGTACCGGCGGCGACAGCGCGGCCGACCTGAAGCGCTTCCTCGACGAGAAGCCGCCCCACCACCTCTGAGCCCCTACTGCTGGTTGTGCCCCGAGCCGCGCTGGGCGGCCAGCGCGTCGCGGATCTCCTTGAGTACCTCCAGCTCGGTCACCTCCATGACCTCCTGCGCACCCTCCTTGGCCTTGCGGCGAGCCTCCGCGCGGGCCAGGTACTTCGCCATGGGCATCACCATCAGGAAGTAGACGACGGCCGCGGTGATCACGAAGCTGAGGGTCGCGCCGAGGACGGTCCCCCACAGGATCTGGATGCCCTGCTCGCCCTCGCACGTCGAGCTCAGGCACGAGCTGTAGTGATCGAGGTTCTTGGTGCCGATCGCTCCGACCAGCGGGTTGATGATCCCCTTCACCACCGCGTTGACGATGTTGGTGAACGCGGCGCCGATGACCACCGCGACCGCCAGATCGACGACGTTCCCGCGCATCAGGAAGGCCTTGAAGCCGTCCCAGATGCCCGGATCCTTCTTCTCGCTCACCGCGGAGCCTCTCCTCGCGTACGCAGGTCATGGAACGAACAGCTCCGCAACCTACGTCAGGGCTACGCCATCCTGTCCAATCAGGCCACTTGAACGAGGGACTTGACAGGGCATCCAGTGCCATGTGCACGACATGCGTGATCCGGCTCAGCACAGCGTCACCGCCAGCCGTGCCGTAGCGCTCGCGCCCGCGAGGCGTGCCGCGGTGGAGCGCGGTACCGACAGCACGACCAGCGCCCCGCTCTCGCCGGCGGTGTCCAGCGGCTCGGGCACCTTCGTCACCCGCGCCCCGCGTGCGACCACCCGGGCCTCGCCCACCCCGTTCTCCTCCGCGGCGATCACGTCGATCCGGTCGCCGGGCCGCAGCAGCCGCACGGTGGCCCCGTCGGAGATCCGCACCGGCGCGGACACCGTCTCGACGGCACGCGCCCTCTCGACGGTCCGGTGCGGGCGGATCGGCTCAGCCACCGGATGCCCGCGGGCCCGGTCGGCCTCACCCGGGCCCGCCGCCACGAGCGCCGCCGCGGTAACCGCCAGCCCTGCCGCCACGGCCCGCCTGCGCTGCCGTACCAGTCGGCGCAGCCGGTACCGCCCGCCGCGCACCCGCACGGGGGCGAAGTGCGGCACCTCGCAGACGGCGGGGGCATCCGTGCCCGGCGGGAGCGGGGCAACGGGGAAGGAGGAAGGGGAAGGGGAAGGGGACGAGGGAGCAACGGACACGTGGACCACCACCTGCGACGACGGAACGGCTTGCGAAGCCACGATGAGTCATCGCGCCGCTGCCCGTCGGAGCCCGTGGACTACCGGCCGGTTGTGGAGAACTCCCTCGCCCGAACGAGGAGTTCCGCCCTCCCGCGGAACTGAGATTCCCTACGGAAGCTGGAACCCCGGATCCATCCCGCCCAGCGCCTTGGTGCACAGGCAGTCCCGCTCCTCGTTCGCCGGCAGCGCGGCCACCGCGTCGAACAGCACGCCCCGCAGCCGGTCCACGTTCGCCGCGAACACCTGCAGCACCTCGTCGTGCGAGACCCCCTCGCCGGTCTCAGCACCCGCGTCCAGGTCGGTGACCAGCGTCAACGAGGTGTAGCAGAGCTCCAGTTCACGGGCGAGAGCCGCCTCGGGGTGGCCGGTCATGCCCACCACCGACCAGCCCTGAGCCTGGTGCCACAGCGACTCGGCACGGGTCGAGAAGCGGGGCCCCTCGACCACGACCAGCGTGCCGCCGTCCACCGGCTCCCAGTCCCGCCCCCGCGCCGCCTTCAGCGCGGTCGCGCGACCGGTGGGGCAGTAGGGGTCGGCCAGGGAGACGTGTACGACGTTCGGCACGGCGCCGTCGGGCAGCGGCAGTCCGTCGAAGTACGTCCCCACGCGGGACTTCGTACGGTCGACCAGTTGGTCCGGCACCAGCAGCGTGCCCGGTCCGTACTCGGGCCGCAGCCCGCCCACCGCGCACGGGCCGAGCACCTGGCGCGCGCCGAGCGAGCGCAGCGCCCACAGGTTGGCCCGGTAGTTGATCCGGTGCGGTGGCAGATGGTGGCCGCGTCCGTGCCGGGGCAGGAAGGCCACCCGCCGGCCGGCGATCTCGCCGAGGAAGAGGGAGTCGCTCGGCGGCCCGTACGGGGTGTCCACCTGTATCTCGGTCACGTCGTCGAGGAACGAGTAGAAGCCGGAGCCGCCGATCACGCCGAGTTCCACGTTCGCCTTGTTCGCCATGCCCGCACCCTAACCGCACCCGGAAACGCCGAGGACCCCGTCGTCGGATGACGACAGGGTCCCGTAAGGAATGAGTCCTACGCGGCGGAGCTGCTGGAGGAGGTGCCGGCGCTCGACGACTTCGAGTCCGAGGAGGACGACGACGAGGACGAGGACGAGTCGGACGAGGAGGTCGTCGACGACTTCGACGACGCCGGCGAGCTGCTCGACGAGGAGCCGCGGCTGTCGTTCCGGTAGAAGCCGGAGCCCTTGAAGACGATGCCGACCGCGGAGAACACCTTCTTGAGGCGGCCCTGGCAGTTGGGGCACTCGGTCAGGGCGTCGTCGGTGAACTTCTGCACCGCTTCGAGACCCTCGCCGCACTCGGTGCACTGGTACTGATAGGTGGGCACTGTCTTCCTCCTGGCACTCTCACTCGATGAGTGCTAACGACGGTCCATAGTGACGTATTCCAGCCGCTCAGTCCACTGCCACCGGCACGCGGTGACCCACGCCACGTGCGACCGTGCGGCTGCCGGACCGTGTCTCCAGTCGCGAGCGCAGCGCCACCAGGGTCGCGAGGGCGAGGAGCGTACCGCCCATCGGCACCAGGAACCCGGCGCCGCCCCAGAAGCGGTCCTCCAGCTGACCGGCGACGGTGACGGCGGCGGCCTGGCCGAGCGCGACCGCACCCGTGAGCCAGGTGAAGGCCTCGGTGCGGGCGCCGGCCGGGACCAGGCTCTCGACCAGCGTGTAGCCGGTGATCAGCGCGGGCGCGATGCACATGCCGACGAGCAGACCGAGGCCTGCCAGGACGAGCACCGAGTGCGCGGCCCACAGGCCGGACGCGGTCAGGGCGAGGGCGGCGTATCCGACGAGGAGGCGGCGCTGCGGGGCCATCTTCCATGCGATGGCTCCACAGGCGATGCCGGAGAGCATGTTGCCCGCGGCGAAGGTGCCGTACAGGACGCCGTTCAGGCCGGGCTCGCCGATCGACTCGGAGAAGGCGGTCAGCGAGACCTGCATGCCGCCGAAGACGGAGCCGATGCCGAGGAAGGTCACGATCAGCACGCGCACGCCGGGGATGCGCAGCGCGGGCGTGTGCTCCACGCGCGTGTGGCCGACGGCCGTGACCGAGGGCTGCGTGCTCTTCTGCGCGGCGAACAGCAGACCGCCGAGCAGCGTGAGCGCGGCCTCCGTGACCAGGCCCGCGGCCGGGTCGACGGCGGTGCACAGGGCGGTGGCCAGCAGCGGGCCGACGACGAAGGTCAGCTCGTCGGTGACCGACTCGAAGGCGGCGGCCGTCGTCATCAGGGGGGAGCCCTGGAGCTTCACGCCCCAGCGGGCCCGCACCATGGGCCCGACCTGCGGCACCGAGGCGCCGGTGGGCACGGCGGCGACGAACAGGGCCCACAGGGGCGCGTCGGTCAGGGCGAGCGTCGTCAGGGTCAGACCGGACAGGGTGTGCAGCAGGACGCCGGGGATCAGGACGGCGCGCTGGCCGTAGCGGTCGGCGAGGCGGCCGCTGTAGGGCGCGAACAGCGCCATGGAGACGCCGGTGACGGCAGCGGCGGCGCCCGCCGCACCGTAGGAACCCGTGGTGTGCTGCACGAGCAGCACGATGGAGATGGTCAGCATCGCGAACGGCTGGCGGGCCGCGAAGCCGGGGAGCAGGAACGTCCAGGCGCCGCGGGTGCGCAGCAGCTGTCCGTATCCCGGGCGGGAGGAGGCCGGCGCGTCCTTCGACGGCTCGGTGGTGACCGTGGATGCCACGGCCCGTGCCTTTCTGCCGCCTGGTAGCGCGGCCCCTACGGGTGGGGGGCGGCGCCGAGAGCTGTCCTCTTGCGCGGAACTGCGGTAGATACCGGCGCCCGATTGAGGAGGGACGTCCCGGCCGCCATACGGTCGCGCCAGCTCTGCGTCAGGCAGAGTTGGTTCGATCTGGGTGCTCCTGCATAGTACAGGGGAAAGCGGCTGTTGATCCTGTGAAAATGAGCACTACGTAGCGCTCCACCTGCGATTGGGTAGGCCCTCTCCGGCCGTGCCTCAGGTCGCCCCTCGGGCCGCCCCATCAGGCCGGCCCGTTCGTCCCCAGCCACCCGGCCAGCTTGCCCCCGGCGCCCACGGCGCGCAGTCGGCGCTCGGCGGCGTCCCGTACCGGGTCCGTGGCGACGACGAGCAGTTCGTCCCCGTGCCGCAGCACCGTGGTCGGCAGCGGAACGAACGATTTTCCGTCGCGGACGACGAGGGTGACGGCGGCCCCGGCGGGCAGCCGCAGCTCGTTGATCTCGACACCGTGCATCTTCGAGCCGTCGGGGATCACGAAGGACAGCAGGTGCCCGCGCAGCCGCTCCAGCGGCGCCGACTCGATGCCCAGGTCGTCGGCCCCGGGGCCCTGGCTCAGGTGCAACTTGCGGGCCAGCCAGGGCAGGGTCGGGCCCTGGACCAGGGTGTAGACGACGACCAGGACGAAGACGATGTTGAAGATGCGGCGGCTGTCCTCGACGCCGCCGACCATGGGGATCGTCGCCAGGATGATGGGCACGGCGCCGCGCAGCCCGGCCCAGGACATCAGGGCCTGCTCCCGCCAGGCGACGCCGAACGGCGTCAGGCACAGGACGACGCTCAGCGGGCGGGCCACCATGGTCAGCGCCAGCCCGATGACGAGCGCGGGCAGGATGTCGTCGCCCAGCTCGTGCGGGGTGACCAGGAGCCCGAGCAGGACGAACATGCCGATCTGCGCGATCCAGCCGACCCCGTCGGCGAACCCGCGCGTGGCGGGCCAGTGCGGCAGCTTGGCGTTGCCCATCACCATCGAGGCGAGGTACACGGCCAGGAAGCCGCTGCCGTGCGCCATCGCGCCCGCGGCGTACGCGGCGACGGCGATGGCCATGACGGCGATCGGGTAGAGACCGGAGGCGGGCAGGGCCACGTGCCGCAGGCCCCACGAGCCCAGCCAGCCCACCGCGAGGCCGATGGCTGCGCCGATGGCCAGCTCCAGCAATATCTCGCCCAGCAGCACGTACGAGGGCTCGATCGGACCGTGCGTGGAGAAGGCGACCACCAGGATGACCACGGGGGCGTCGTTGAAGCCGGACTCGGCCTCCAGGGTGCCGGTCACGCGCGAGGGCAGGGGAATCCGCCGGAGCACCGAGAACACCGCGGCGGCGTCGGTCGAGGAGACGACCGCCCCGATGATGAGCGCCTGCCGCCACTCCAGCCCGACCAGATAGTGCGCTGCCGCCGCCGTGACCCCGACGCTCACCGTGACCCCGGCCAGTGCCAGCGCGGTGGCCGCCGGAAGGGCCGGCTTGATCTCTTTCCACTTCGTGCCCAGACCGCCTTCGGCCAGGATCACGACCAGCGCCGCGTACCCGATGACCTGGGTCAGCTCGGCGTCGTTGAAGCTGATGCCGCCGATCCCGTCCTGGCCCATGAGGACGCCGATCCCCAGGTACACGAGCAGGCTGGGGAGCCCGCTGCGCGAGGAGATCCGGACCGCGGCGACGGCGACGAGCAGGACGAGCGAGCAGACGAGCAGGAGCTGGTTGAGGTCGTGGACAGTCAGCGGCCGTTCCCTTCCCTGGCCGGCACGCACGCGCGCGCGGGCTCACGTACATAGGACACGAAGTGGCGGGTCTCCGCACCCAACTACTTCGTTACCTTACCTAACTCTTGACGATTTCTTGACACTCGGGCAGGCGTGATCGAACGTCCGTCCGCGCTGGTTCCCCACTCCGCGTCAAGGTGGAGCGGGCCCTGCGCCTATGGTTGCTCCAGCACTCCAGGACCGCCTGCCGCTCGCGTTAGGACAGCAAGGACAGCGATGCCCCCCAACACCACCGCCTCCACGGGTCAGCAGCCCGGCAAGTCCGGCAGGAAGAAGGGGCGCAGAGGCCGCCTGATCGTCATCGTGCTGGTCCTGGCCGTCGTGGCGGGCGTCACCGGCGGGGCGTACTGGTCCATCAGCACCGTGCGCGCCTCCTTCCCGCAGACCAAGGGGTCGATAACGCTCGACGGGCTGTCCGGGCCCGTCGACGTGAAGCGCGACGGCTACGGCATCCCGCAGATCTACGCCTCCTCCGACGAGGACCTGTTCATGGCGCAGGGCTTCGTCCAGGCGCAGGACCGGTTCTACGAGATGGACGTGCGCCGCCACATGACCTCCGGGCGTCTGTCGGAGATGTTCGGCAAGAGCCAGGTCGACAACGACGAGTTCCTGCGCACCCTGGGCTGGAACCGCGTGGCCGAGCAGGAGTACGAGAAGACGCTGTCCGACTCCACCAAGAAGTACCTCCAGGCGTACGCCAAGGGAGTCAACGCCTACCTGGACGGCAAGGGCAACAAGGACATCTCCCTGGAGTACGCGGCCCTCGGGTTCGCCAACGACTACAAGCCGCAGAAGTGGACCCCGGTCGACTCGATCGCCTGGCTAAAGGCGATGGCCTGGGACCTGCGCGGCAACATGCAGGACGAGATCGACCGCGCCCTGATGACTAGCCGCCTGGGCCCCAAGGAGATCCAGGACCTGTACCCGGACTACCCCTACGGCCGGAACAAGACGATCGTCCAGGCCGGCCAGTACGACGAGGTCACCAGGACCTTCGAGCAGGGCTCCGCGTCCACCGCGGGTTCCTCCGCCGACAGCTCCACGAGCGGCACGGGAACGGCCGCCGGCTCGGACGGCACCGGCCTGCAGAGTCAGCTGTCGGGCCTCCAGGACGTCCTGGACGACCTGCCGACCGCCGTCGGCGTGAACGGCAACGGCATCGGCTCCAACTCCTGGGTGGTCGGCGGGAAGCACACCATCACCGGCAAGCCGCTGCTGGCCAACGACCCGCACCTGTCGGCCGCGCTGCCGTCCGTCTGGTACCAGATGGGCCTGCACTGCCGCTCGGTCTCCAGCAAGTGCCAGTACGACGTCAGCGGCTACACCTTCGCGGGCATGCCCGGCGTGATCATCGGCCACAACAAGAGCATCGCCTGGGGCATGACGAACTCCGGCGTCGACGTCACCGACCTCTACCTGGAGAAGCTCTCCGGCGACGGTTACCTGTACGACGGCAAGACGCGCCCCTTCACCACGCGCGAGGAGACCATCAAGGTCGCCGGCGGTTCCCCCAAGAAGATCGTCGTCCGCGAGACCGGCAACGGACCGCTGCTGTCCGACCGCAGCAGCGAGCTGGTGAAGGTCGGCAAGAAGGCCACCGTCGACACCGCCGCCCCCGACCGCGGCGACGGCTACGGCATCTCGCTGCGCTGGACCGCGCTCCAGGCGGGCACCACCATGGACGCCGTCTTCGCCATGGACAAGGCGAAGAACTGGACCGACTTCCGCGCCGCGGGCGCCCTGTTCGACGTGCCCTCGCAGAACCTGATCTACGCCGACACCGACGGCAACATCGGCTACACGCTGCCCGGCAGGATCCCCACGCGCGCGCAGGGCTACGACGGTTCCGTCCCGGCGCCCGGCTGGGACTCCAAGTCCCGCTGGACCGGCTACATCGACGACGACGAGCTGCCGTACGAGTACAACCCGTCCCGCGGCTACATCGTCACCGCCAACCAGGCGGTGGTCGACAAGGCCAAGTACCCCTACACGCTCACCACGAACTGGGGCTACGGCGCCCGCAGTCAGCGCATCACCGATCTGATCCAGTCGAAGATCGACGACGGCGGCAAGATCTCCACCGAGGACATGCGTCAGATGCAGCTGGACAACAGCAGCGAGATCGCCAAGCTGCTGGTGCCCAAGCTGCTGAAGATCGACATCGACGACAAGACGGTCCGGGACGCGGACGACGTCCGGGAGGCGCAGGAGCTCCTGGAGGGCTGGGACTACACCCAGGACGCCGACTCGGCGGCCGCCGCCTACTTCAACTCGGTCTGGCGCAACATCCTCAAGCTCGCCTTCGGCAACAAGCTGCCCAAGGAGCTGCGGGTCAAGGGCCAGTGCCTGTGGATCGACCCGGTCAACACCACCGGCCCCGCGGACGACACGGAGAAGGTCCGCGAGTGCGGTGAGCGCGACGCCGACCAGGCGCAGCCGGACGGTGGCGACCGCTGGTTCGAGGTCGTGCGCAGTCTCCTGGACGACGAGAAGAGCGACTGGTGGACGACGCCGAAGAACGGCACCCGCCCCGCGGCCACCGACCGTGACGGCCTGTTCAAGCGCGCCATGATCGACGCCCGCTGGGAGCTGACCGCCAAGCTCGGCAAGGACATCGACACCTGGAGCTGGGGCCGGCTGCACCGCCTGTTCCTCAAGAACCAGACCCTCGGCACCGACGGCCCCGGGTTCCTCCAGTACGCCCTCAACCGCGGCCCCTGGAAGCTCAGCGGCGGCGAGGCCACGGTCAACGCCAGCGGCTGGAACGCGGCCGGTGGCTACGGCGTGGTCTGGGTGCCGTCGATGCGGATGGTGGTCAACCTCGGTGACCTCGACAAGTCGAAGTGGATCAACCTCACCGGCGCCTCTGGGCACGCCTACAACGCTCACTACACCGACCAGACGGACAAGTGGGCCGACGGCGAACTGCTCGACTGGTCCTTCTCGAACGGAGCCGTCGACGAGAGCACGAGCGACACCCTGGTGCTCAAGCCGTGAGCCGCTGACGGCGCACAGCTGACGCGAACGCCGAAAGGGCCCTCCACGCACGCGTGGAGGGCCCTTCGCCTGTGCGGGTCGGGGGACTCAGACCTCGCGGAACCTGCGCACCCCCGACGGCGTCACCACCGCATCCACCGGACGGTCGTGCGGCTCTTCGGGGACGTGCTCGACGACCTCGGAGTCGTACAGCAGCACCACGCGCGCGGGATGCGCCCCCGCGCCCTCGAGGCGGGCCAGGACGCGGTCGTACGACCCACCCCCGCGCCCCAGACGCATCCCGCGCGCGTCGACCGCGAGGCCCGGCAGCAGCACGACGTCGGCGCCGGTCACGGCGTCCGGGCCGAGGCGCTCGCCGACGGGCTCGAAGAGGGCCATCTTTCCGCCGTGTTGGACGCGGGCGAGGGAGTCCTCCCCCAAGTAGGCACCCCAGTCGAGGTCGTTGTCGGGCAGGAGGGCGGGGAGCAGGACGCGCACGCCCCGGGCGCGCAGCGCGTCCAGCAGCGCGAGCGTGCCGGGTTCACTCCCCACGGAGACGTACGCCGCCACCACGCGCGAGTGCGCGAGCTCGGGCAGTTCCAGCGCCCGACCCGCCAACGCCGTCGCCGTTTCCCGCAGGTCATCGGCCGTCAACCTGCTTCTCACCGAGATGAACTCTCGCCGCAACCTGCGCTTGTCAGTGTCGGCCGGACGTCCGGAGTGAGTCACTGGTCGCACCCGTACCCTTCCTAATGCGCTCATATGAGAGTGAATTAACCGGAGCCTCAGATTCACTGCAAAGGCACCGGATATGGTGTCGGGCATGACTCAGTCGCACCCTCGGATCAGCAAGGCTGTCATCCCCGCAGCGGGCCTCGGTACCCGCTTCCTGCCGGCCACCAAAGCCACTCCCAAGGAGATGCTGCCGGTCGTCGACAAGCCGGCGATCCAGTACGTGGTCGAAGAGGCCGTATCGGCCGGTCTCGACGACGTCCTCATGATCACGGGCCGCAACAAGCGCCCGCTGGAGGACCACTTCGACCGCAACTACGAGCTGGAATCCGCCCTTCAGAAGAAGGGTGACGCCGGCCGGCTCGCCAAGGTGCAGGAGTCCAGCGACCTCGCGACCATGCACTACGTCCGCCAGGGCGACCCCAAGGGCCTCGGCCACGCCGTCCTGTGCGCCGCCCCGCACGTCGGCCACGAACCCTTCGCCGTCCTCCTCGGCGACGACCTGATCGACCCGCGCGACCCGCTGCTCAAGCGGATGGTCGAGGTGCAGGAGCAGCACGGCGGCAGCGTCATCGCGCTGATGGAGGTCGCGCCCGAGCAGATCCACCTCTACGGCTGTGCGGCCGTGGACCCCACCGAGGACGGCGACGTGGTCAAGGTGCACGACCTCGTCGAGAAGCCGGCCGCCGCGGACGCCCCGTCGAACTACGCGATCATCGGCCGCTACGTCCTCGACCCGGCCGTCTTCGACATACTGCGCAAGACCGAGCCCGGTCGCGGCGGTGAGATCCAGCTCACCGACGCCCTGCAGCAGCTCTCGCAGGACGAGAAGGTCGGCGGCCCGGTGCACGGCGTCGTCTTCAAGGGCCGTCGCTATGACACCGGAGACCGTGGCGACTACCTCCGTGCCATTGTCAGACTCGCGTGCGAACGTGAAGACCTGGGCCCGGACTTCCGGACCTGGCTTCGCAGTTACGTAGCCGAGGAGATGTAGCGAGTTGAGCACCGCCGCCGCGCCCCGCCCCGCCGGCCAGGACCACCTCTGGTCGGTGGACGAACACCTGGAGGACATCCTCGCGACCGTCCGCCCCCTCGAACCCATCGAGCTGCAACTGCTCGACGCCCAGGGCTGTGTCCTGGTCGACGACGTCGCGGTGCCGGTCTCCCTGCCACCGTTCGACAACAGCTCCATGGACGGGTATGCGGTGCGGGTCGCGGATGTCGCGGGCGCGAGCGAGGAGTTCCCGGCGGTCCTGGAGGTCGTCGGGGACGTCGCGGCGGGCCAGGCCGACCTGCTCCACGTGGGCCCCGGCCAGGCCGCCCGCATCATGACCGGCGCCCCGCTGCCGCCCGGCGCCGAGACGGTCGTTCCCGTGGAGTGGACCGACGGCGGCCTCGGCGAGGGCCCGGTGACCGGGATGCGCGCCCGCAGCCTGGCCCCCGACGGTGCCCGTGGCCAGGTGCACATCCACCGGCCGGCCGAGGCACGCGCGCATGTGCGCGCGAAGGGCAGCGACGTCAAGGCGGGCGACCGGGCCCTCGAGGCGGGCACGATCCTCGGGCCGCCCCAGATCGCCCTGCTCGCCGCGATCGGACGCGGCACGGTGCGCGTGCGCCCACGCCCGCGTGTGGTCGTCATGTCCACCGGCAGCGAACTCGTCCAGCCCGACGAGGACCTGGCCCACGGCCAGATCTACGACTCCAACAGCTTCGCCCTCACCGCCGCGGCCCGTGACGCCGGCGCCATCGCCTACCGCGTGGGCGCCGTCGCCGACGACGCCGAGACCTTGAGGTCCACCGTCGAGGACCAGCTCGTGCGCGCCGACCTCATGGTCACCACAGGCGGCGTGAGCGTCGGGGCGTACGACGTCGTCAAGGAGGCGCTGTCGCACGTCGGTGACGAGGACGAGGCCGGTAGCGGCATCGACTTCCGCAAGCTCGCCATGCAGCCCGGCAAGCCCCAGGGCTTCGGCTCCATCGGCCCCGACCACACCCCGCTGCTCGCGCTCCCGGGCAACCCTGTGTCGTCGTACGTCTCCTTCGAGCTCTTCGTGCGCCCCGCGATCCGTACCCTGATGGGCCTGGAGGACGTCCACCGGCCGCGGATGACGGCGACCCTTGCTGCGGACAAGGCGCTGAGCTCGCCCAAGGGACGCAGACAGTTCCTGCGCGGGACGTACGCCGACGGCGAGGTGCGGCCGGTCGGCGGCGCCGGTTCCCATCTGATCGCCGCCCTCGCACACGCCGACGCGCTGATCGTCGTCCCGGAGGACGTGGAGAGCGTCGAGCCCGGCGCGGAGGTCGAGGTGGTCCTGCTCCGCTGAGGGGCCCTGGCCCGCGATACCGTGTCGCGCACAGCAGGCCCGTGCGCCGCACCGCGACGGGCCCGGACCGGGAGCGCCACACGATCATGACTGTGCCTTCCCGGGGGGAGACCCCCGGACCCCATGAGCACGACCGACCCACGCAGGAGCGGCTGACGCACATCGACGACGCGGGCGCGGCCCGCATGGTCGACGTCTCCGAGAAGGACGTGACCGCGCGCACCGCCCGCGCCAGCGGACGCGTCCTCGTCTCGCCCCGCGTGGTCGAGCTGCTGCGCGGCGAGGGGGTACCCAAGGGCGACGCCCTCGCCACCGCGCGTATCGCGGGCATCATGGGCGCCAAGCGCACACCGGACCTGATCCCGCTGTGCCACCCGTTGTCGGTGTCCGGTGTGAGACTGGACCTGTCGGTCGCGGACGACGCGGTGGAGATCCTGGCCACCGTGAAGACGACGGACCGCACGGGCGTCGAGATGGAGGCCCTCACCGCGGTCTCCGTCGCCGCGCTCACCGTGATCGACATGGTGAAGGCGGTCGACAAGGGAGCGGTGATCACGGACGTACGGGTGGAGGAGAAGACGGGCGGCAAGTCGGGCGACTGGAGCCGGGCATGACACTGGACGCGTCGATCGGCGGTGCACTGCTCGCGCCGTACAGCGCCCTGGTGGTCACCGCCTCCAACCGGGCCGCCGCCGGGGTCTACGAGGACAAGGGCGGCCCGCTGATCGCCGACGGCCTCAAGGGCTTCGGTTTCGCGGTCGACGGACCGCAGGTCGTCCCGGACGGCGACCCCGTGGCCGCCGCCCTGCGCGCCGGAGTCGACGCCGGGTACGACGTCATCGTGACCACCGGCGGCACCGGCATCTCGCCGACCGACCGCACACCCGAGGCGACCCGTGCCCTCCTCGACTTCGAGGTACCGGGCGTCGCCGAGGCGATCCGGGCGTTCGGGCGGGACAAGGTGCCCACGGCGGCACTGTCCCGAGGACTCACCGGAGTCGCCGGGCGCACGCTGATCATCAACCTGCCCGGCTCCAGCGGCGGGGTGAAGGACGGGCTAACCGTCCTCGAACCCCTCCTGATCCACGCCGTCGACCAGATCCGCGGCGGCGACCACCCCAGACCCGGCAGTGGGGGTGCGAGCTGAACAGCCCATCCTGGCCCGTCGTGCTGAGGGACGGCGATGTCGTTCTGAGGCCGATAAAGATGCGCGACCAACGGGCCTGGCGCGAGGTCAACCGGCGCAACCGGGACTGGCTGCGGCCCTGGGAGGCGACCATTCCGCCGCCCACGCCCAGCGGACCGATCACGCACCGGCCGACCTACCGCCAGATGGTCCGGCATCTGCGGTCCGAGGCGCACTCGGGCCGGATGCTGCCGTTCGTCATCGAGTACCAGGGGCGGCTGGTCGGGCAGTTGACCGTCGCCGGGATCACCTGGGGCTCGATGTGCTCGGGACACGTCGGCTACTGGGTGGACGAGGCGGTGGCGGGCCGCGGCGTGATGCCGACCGCGGTGGCACTCGTGGTGGACCACTGTTTCCGCACCGTCGGTCTGCACCGCATCGAGGTCTGCATTCGCCCCGAGAACGCGCCCAGCCGGCGGGTCGTGGAGAAACTCGGATTCCGCGAGGAGGGGCTGCGTCCGCGATATCTCCACATCGACGGAGCCTGGCGCGACCATCTCGTCTTCGCGCTCACGGCCGAAGAGGTGCCGGAAGGGTTGGTCGCCCGCTGGCGACGGGCGCGCTCGCAGCAGACATCGCAGTCGAACCCGCAGGACACCCGCCAGAACAGCCAGGGGAATCCCGCCTGGCCCGGAAATTGAATAAGTGTTCGAAATTGATCGCCGGATGACCGGCTCAGGGCATTAAATTCGCGCCTCGGCGGGCTGCTGATCGCATCGGTCACAAAAAAAGTTCGAAATATCAGCCAGATCGTGCGACACACCGGCTCAATTGGCGGATGGCCTCACGCAAACCCCTCTACCGTGTGAGACGTGAGCAGCAGCGGCCTCATCTACGCAGTCATTGTCGGGGCCTGGGCCGCCTACTTGGTGCCGATGTGGCTCCGTAGGCAGGACGAGCTGAACGAGGCCCGTCCGACGGAACGCTTCAGCACAGCCATCCGGTTGCTGTCCGGACGGGCGGGGATGGAGCGCCGGTACGCCAAGGACCTGCGCGCGCGCTCCACCGAGGAGGGGGAGCCCAGCGCCGATGACCCGGGCGACGTCACCGAGTCGGTGGACGTCCGGGCCTTCGCCGTGCCTCCGACCCGTCCGCAGACCCAGGCTGCGGTACAGGAGCAGGCACCGGGGCGCCCGGAGCCGGCCCGGGAATCCTCGCGAGAACCGGGCGGCAAACCGGCACCCGAACACGGGTCCAGGCAGGCCCCCGAACGCGCGGGCGCGCCCGCGGCCGAAGCCGGCCCCGGCCCCAAGGCGCGCAAGCGGGTACCCGCCCCTCGCCGGGCGCCCTCGGCCTCGGAGGAGGCGGCAGCAGCGCGTGCCCGGCGCTTGAAGGTGCTCGCGCGCCGTCGGCGTACCACCGTCGTCCTCTTCCTCGCCTTCACCCTCGGCGCGATCGTCGCCGCGGTCGGCGGGCTCGCGTTCCTTTGGGCGCCCGGCGTTCCCGCCGTGACGCTCAGCGGGTACATCGCCTATCTGCGCTCCCAGGAGCGCCGCCGCTTCGCCTACCAGATGGACCGGCGCCGCGCCGAGGTCGCCGCGCAGCGGCTCCGCGAGCATGCGCGCCAGTCGCGCCGGCGCGGCCCCGCCGACGCCGGCCTCGACGAGTCCGACGAGGGGCCCGAACCAGGTACCGACCCCGGGCTCTCGGCCCTCGCCGCGGACCGGCGCGCCCTCGTCGAGCAGACCGACCACGCCGAATGGGTCGACCAGCAGCGCGAGCGGCAGCGCAGGCCCGGCCACGGCGACAGCTGGGACCCGGTGCCGGTGCCCCTGCCGACGTACGTGACCGCGCCGGTCGCGCCACGCGCCACCTCCGACGTGGACCTCGGCGCGCCGGACGCCTGGAGCTCGGCACGGTCGAGCCCCGTCGGCCGGGACCGGGAGGCGGGCGCCGAGGCCGCGGACGGGTCCGCGCGGGGCGCCGAGCCGGGCGACGCGGGTCACGAGGAGGAGAAGGCCGAGGGGGGCGGTCGTAGCGACGCACGCCGGGCCGCCTCCGCTCGCCGGGCGCGTGAGCGGGGCCGTACGCCACTGTTCGACCAGTTCGAGGACGGCGAGAGGCCACGAGCCGCGAACGAGTAGCCGCCCCCGTCCGGCCAGGGAACGGATTTCCAAGCAGGCCGATCGGGGTGCTAAAGTTTCACTCGTTGCAAGGGCCTGTGGCGCAGTCCGGTAGCGCACCTCGTTCGCATCGAGGGGGCCAGGGGTTCAAATCCCCTCAGGTCCACCGCAACAACTTTCCAGGGAAACCTGGGCAGTTGAAAGATCCCGTCCGATCGGTTGATCGGGCGGGATCTTTGTTGTTCCCAAGGGGTCACGTCTTGAGGGGGACTGTGCAGAAGGCCACCGCGGAGTTACCGGCCAGGCGAGTGGCGCCCTTGCGGAACACACGCTTCCGGCGGTTCGTGACCGCCAGTCTCATCTCGGCCACCGGATCCGCGATGGCGCCCCTCGCGCTCGCCTACTCCGTGATCGAGCAGGGCGGTGGAGCAGGCGACCTCGGTGTGGTGCTCGCCACGAACACCGTGCCGACCGTCGTCTTCCTTCTCGTGGGCGGAGTGCTCGCGGACCGGGTCTCCCGAAGCAGGCTGCTCTTCCTCGGCAATCTGCTGGCCGCCGCCGCTCAGGGAGCGCTGGCCGTGACCGTCGCCATCGGCCAGGCGACGACCACCTCCATCGCGGTCTGCGGCTTTGTCTCGGGCACGGCCATGGCCTTCACCGTGCCCGCCACCCAGGGCGCCGTGCCCCAGATCGTGCCGGCGGAGCAGCTGCAGCAGGCCAACGCCCTGCTCAGGCTGCCGAGCAACGCCGTCAAAGTGCTCGGGCCGGCCATCGGCGGAGTCGTCGTCGCGGCCAGCGGCCCGGCCTGGGCGCTGGCCTGGGACGCGCTCACCTTCGCCGTGGCCGCCGTCCTGCTGCTCGGGCTGCGCCTGGACGCGCCCGTCACCGCCACCAGTGCGCTGAGTGACCTGCGGGAGGGCTGGACCGGCTTCTGGTCGCGGACGTGGCTGTGGACCTACACGGTCGCCGGGGCCGTCCTGGTCGCCGCCTGGCTGGCCGGCTTCCAGTTGCTGGGGCCGGTCGTGGCGGCGGAACAGTACGCGGGGGCCCGTGACTGGGGGCTCGTCGCGGCCGCGTTCTCCGCGGGGCTGCTGGTCGGAACCGTGGTGTGCCTGCGCTGGCGGCCGTACCGGCTGATGGCCGTGGCGGTCGTGGCAGGCGCGCCGCTCGCGGGGCCGTTGCTGGTCATGGCGTGGGGACTGCCGCTGGTCTGGCTGCTGTTGGCCACCCTGCTCGCGGGAGTCGCGTTGGACGTGGCGATCGTCGCCTGGACGACCGCCTTCCAGCAGCACGTTCCGCAGGGCGAGTTGGGGCGCATGAGCGCGTTCAACAGCGTCGGGGAGCGGCTGGCCATTCCGCTCGGCTACCTGCTCACCGCGCTCGCCGCCGGCAGCTGGGGCAACCGGACGGTGCTGCTGGCGTGCGCCGGGCTCGTCGTCGCCGCCACCGTCCTCAACCTCTGTGTGCGGGACCTCTACCGCGTCAACGCCACACGGAACTGAGCGCTCACAGCGCCTTCGCGTAACACAGGCTCAGCTCGTGGAAGCGGTAATAGCCGAACTTCCTGCACGGCTCGTAGCCGCTGGACGTGTACAGTGCCACCGCCTCCGGCTGCTTCGTCCCGGTCTCCAGCACCATGCGCGTACGGCCCGCCGCCCGCGCGTCCTCCTCCAGCGCGGCCAGGATGCGTCGCGCCAGGCCTCGCCCGCGCATCTGCTCGATGACATACATCCGCTTGAGCTCGGCGTCCCCGTCCTCGTTGCCCTCGCCGTTCTCGTCCTGTGACCGCCAGCCGCCGGACGCGACGGGGGTGCCGAGCGCGTCGTACGCGATCAGGTAGAGACCGTTCGGCGGCCTGAAGTCCGCCGTGTCCAGGAGTGTGGCGTCGCCGGCGTCGCCGTAGCGGACGCCGTACTCGGCCTGCACCTGGTCGTTGAGCTTGACGGCGTCGGGGTGGTCGAACGGGACAGGATGTATATGCATGCTAGGTTCCGTATATCGGTTCAAGATCAAGAGGTTCCAGAATCGGACACCGTCCAGTGTGCCGGTAAGGTGCCCGAGTGCTCACTGTGACCTCTGTGAATGTGAACGGGCTGCGGGCCGCCGCGAAGAAGGGCTTCGTGGAGTGGCTCGCCGGCACCGAGGCCGATGTGCTGTGCCTTCAGGAGGTGCGCGCGGAGCCGCAGCAGCTCCCCGAGCCCGTCCGCACGCCCGACGGCTGGCACGTCGTGCACGCGCCCGCCGCCGCCAAGGGCCGCGCAGGCGTCTCCCTCTACACCCGCCGCGAGCCCGACCGGATCCAGGTCGGCTTCGGGTCGAGTGAGTTCGACGACAGCGGGCGTTACGTCGAGGCCGACCTGCCGGGTGTGACGGTCGCCTCGCTCTACCTCCCGTCCGGCGAGGTGGGCACGGAGCGGCAGGACGAGAAGGTCCGCTTCATGGGCGAGTTCCTCGCCTACCTGAAGGCCCTGCGCGAGCGCGCCGCCGCCGACGGCCGCGAGGTCCTGGTCTGCGGCGACTGGAACATCGCCCACCAGCAGGCCGACCTGAGGAACTGGCGCGGCAACACCAAGAACTCCGGCTTCCTGCCCGAGGAGCGGGAGTGGCTGACCGAGGTGTTCGCCCCGGCCGCCGGCGGCTACGTCGACGTCGTACGGTCACTGCACCCGGACGTGGAGGGGCCGTACTCGTGGTGGTCGTACCGGGGGCGGGCCTTCGACAACGACACGGGTTGGCGCATCGACTACCAGGTGGCGACGCCGGGGCTTGCCGACAGGGCGCTCAAGGGGTACGTCGAGCGCGCGGCGACGCATGCCGAGCGATGGTCGGACCACGCGCCGGTGACGGTGGTCTACGGCCGCTAGCCCGGCCCTCGCCGTCAGTCCCGCTCGCTCTGCTTGCGCAGCCGCCGGTCCAAAGCCAACGACAGCTCCGCCTCCACCACGCTCCGCGCAAGCGGGCGCAGGCGGTGGAGGTCGTCCTCGCGGGCGTGGCGTAGTACCAGTTCGGCGAACATCTCCGCGAGGTCGTCGACGTGTTCGCGGACCTGCTTGCCCGCCGCCAGGACCTCCGCGAGGGGGATGCCCTCGCGGACCAGGGCCGAGGAGACGTCCAGGAGGCGGCGGCTGATGTGGACGATCTCGCCGCCGTCGGTGCCGAGGTAGCCGAGGTCCAGGGCGGCGGCGAGGTTCTCCGGGGTGACCTGGCCCTCGAAGCGGGCGGCGAGTTCCTCGGGGGTGAGGCGGACCGGCTCCTCCTCCGTGGGTGCGGCGCCGAGGAGGTCGGCGACGTCGCGGCCGTGGTCGAGGGCGTCGGCCAGTTCCGCGATGCCGTTCAGGGTGTGGCCGCGTTCCAGCAGGGCCGAGATCGTGCGCAGGCGGGCCAGGTGCTGGTCGTCGTACCAGGCGATGCGGCCCTCGCGGCGGGGTGGCGGGATCAGCTTGCGTTCGCGGTAGAAGCGCAGGGTGCGCACCGTGATGCCGGCCAGGCGGGCCAGTTCCTCCATGCGGTATTCACGCTTCTGGGTCACCCGGGAACCTTAATTCGTACCGGCGGTAACTTTCCTCGATCCGACCCCTACCGGTCGGTACGGACCTCCTCTACTCTCCCCATTGTGCCAGTGTTCACTGGCATGGTTCCGGGTTCCGGGTGGAAGCAGGGAGGCACAGGCATGGCCGAACGCGAACATGTGCGGGTCGCGGTGGTCGGGTCCGGGTTCGGCGGGCTGGGGGCCGCCGTACGGCTGCGGCGCGAGGGCGTCACCGACTTCGTCGTCCTGGAGCGGGCCGACAGCGTGGGCGGCACCTGGCGGGACAACAGTTATCCGGGGTGTGCGTGTGACGTGCCGTCCCATCTGTACTCCTTCTCCTTCGCGCCCAATCCCGACTGGCCGCGTACCTTCTCCGGCCAGCAGCACATCCGCGCCTACCTGGAGCACGTCACCGACGTCTTCCGGCTGCGGCCGCACATCCGCTTCAACTCGGAGGTGCAGCGGATGACCTGGAACGCCGAGCGGCTGTGCTGGGACATCGAGACCAGCGCGGGGAATCTGTCGGCCGACCTCGTCGTCTCCGCCACCGGGCCGCTGTCCGACCCGAAGACGCCGGACATCCCGGGGCTCGACTCCTTCCCGGGCAAGGTCTTCCACTCCGCCCGCTGGGACCACGACTTCGACCTGCGGGGCAAGCGGGTCGCGATGGTCGGCACCGGCGCCTCCGCCATCCAGATCGTGCCGTCCATCCAGCCGCAGGTCGAGCGGCTCACGCTCTTCCAGCGCACCCCGCCGTGGGTCCTGCCCCGCGTCGACCGTGCCATCAGCGGCGTCGAGCGTTCCCTGCACCGGGCCCTGCCCCTCACCGCGCAACTGCGCCGTGGACTGCTGTGGGGCATCCGGGAGCTGCAGGTCCAGGCGTTCACCAAGCGCCCCAACGAGCTCGGCCTGATCGAGCAGTTGGCCAAGCGCAACATGGCCCGCTCCATCAAGGACCCGGCCCTGCGCGCCAAGCTGACCCCCGACTACCGCATCGGCTGCAAGCGGATCCTGCTGAGCAGTGAGTACTACCCGGCGCTCGCCCAGCCCAACGTGGACCTCGTCGCCAGCGGTCTGAGCGAGATTCGCGGCTCGACCCTCGTCGCCGCCGACGGCAGCGAGGCCGAGGTCGACGCGATCGTCTTCGGTACCGGGTTCCACGTCACCGACATGCCGATCGCGGACCGGGTGGTGGGCCCGGAGGGGCAGACCCTCGCCGAGTCGTGGAAGGGCGGGATGGAGGCGCTGCGCGGCGCGTCCGCCGCCGGGTTCCCGAACTGGATGACGATCATCGGGCCCAACACGGGGCTCGGGAACTCGTCCATGATCCTCATGATCGAGTCCCAGCTGAACTACATGGCCGACTTCGTGAAGCAGTTGAACGTCCTCGGCGGACGCGCGGCTCTGGACGCCCGGCCCAGCGCCGTGCACGCCTGGAACCGGCGCGTTCAGGAGCGCATGAAGCGGACGGTGTGGAACACGGGCGGCTGCACCAGCTGGTACCTGGACGCCAGCGGCCGCAACACGACCGTCTGGCCCGGTACGACGACCGAGTTCCGGCGGGCCACGCGGCGGGTTGATCTGGCGGAGTACGAGCTCCTGCGAGCGCCGGCCGAGAAGATCGCCACGTCAGAGGACGCCAAGTCCAAGGACAGCAAGTCGCAGGATGGCAAGTCGCAGGATGGCAACGCGAAGAGCGGCAAGTCCAAGGACGCCAAGTCTGGGGTGACCGCGTGAGCCGGCTGATGCACGTCGCGACCGGGCCGTACGCCCCGCCCGCCCCCGCCCGCGAGCTGACGGCGATATCCGCCGACGGCGCCCGCCTGCACGTGGAGGTGCACGGCCCCGTCGACGACACGGCCGCGCCCGCCGTCGTGCTCGCGCACGGCTGGACCTGTTCGACCGCCTTCTGGGCGGCGCAGATCCGGGAGCTGGCCGTCGACCACCGGGTCATCGCCTACGACCAGCGCGGCCACGGACGCAGTCCGGCGAGCCCGGCGTGCAGCAGCGACGCTCTCGCCGACGACCTCGAAGCCGTACTGGAGGCCACGCTCGCACCCGGCGAGAAGGCCGTGATCGTCGGGCACTCCATGGGCGGCATGACGGTGATGGCCGCCGCCGGCCGCCCGGGGCTCCGCGCGCACGCCGCCGCGGTCCTGCTGTGCAGCACGGGCGCCTCGCGGCTGGTCGCCGAGTCCACGGTCGTACCGATGCGGCCGGGGCGGCTGCGGACCTGGCTGACCAAGCACATCCTCGGCTCCCGGGCGCCGCTCGGGCCGGTCACGCCGGTCGCCAGGTCGATCCTCAAGTACGCGACGATGGGCCCCGGTTCGGCCCCGCACATGGTCGAGGCGTGCGCGCGGATCGTGCACGCGTGCCCGCGCAGGGTGCGACACGCCTGGTCGAACGTGCTGGATCTGCTCGATCTCGACCATGGCGTACGGCAGTTGACGGTGCCGACCGCGGTGGTCGTGGGCACGGCCGACCGCCTGACTCCGCCGGTGCACGCCCGCTCGCTGGCCGCCGCGCTGCCGCACTGCCTCGGCGTCACCGAACTGCCCGGCCTCGGGCACATGACACCGGTCGAGGCGCCCGAGCTGGTGACCGGGAAGATACGCGAACTGGCAATGACATACCCGCAGGCCAAGACGTACACGCAGGTCAAGGAGGGCGCATGAGCAGGGTGAGCCTCGAAGGACAGGTCGCCGTCGTCACGGGGGCGGCGCGGGGCGTCGGGGAGCTGCTCGCCCGCAAGCTCTCGGCGCGCGGCGCGAAGGTGGCGCTCGTGGGGCTGGAGGCGGACGCCCTCAAGCAGGTCTCCGCACGGCTGCACAGCGACAGCGACCACTGGTACGCCGACGTGACGGACCACGAGGCGATGGCGCGGGTGGCGCGGGAGGTGAAGGAACGGTTCGGGAAGGTCGACATCGTCGTCGCCAACGCGGGTGTCGCCAGCGGGGGACCGTTCGTGGACTCCGACCCGGAGGCATGGCGGCGGGTCATCGAGGTCAACCTCATCGGGTCGGCGGTGACGGCTCGCGCGTTCCTGCCGGTGCTGATGGAGAGCCGGGGCTATCTGCTCCAGATAGCCTCGCTCGCGGCCATCACCCCGGCGCCGATGATGACCGCGTACTGCGCGTCCAAGTCGGGTGTGGAGGCGTACGCGCACAGCCTGCGGGCCGAAGTCGGTTACAAGGGCGTGCGGGTGGGGGTCGGGTATCTGTCGTGGACCGACACCGACATGGTGCGCGGCGCCGATCAGGACGACGTCATGCGGGAGTTGAGGAAGCGGCTGCCGTGGCCGTCCAACAAGACGTATCCGCTGGGGCCGGCGGTCGACCGGATCGTGGCGGGTATCGAGCGGCGCTCCAGCCATGTCTACGCGCAGTGGTGGCTGCGCGGGATGCAGGGGGTCCGCGGGTATCTGCCGGGGATCATCGGGACCGTGGGGCAACGGGAGATGCGGCGCTTCGGGGACCGGCTGGTGGGGGTGCGGACGGGGCTGGTCGGAGCGGGCGGCGCCGCCGATGAGCAGGAGCGCATTACGCGGCGTGACTGATCGACATGCGCAGGGTTATCGCCCGTGTGAATCTGGTCGAGGCCCCACCGAGGGGCCAACCCCCCACTCACTACGGGAGTGAACCCACATGGGCATGAAGGACCAGTTCAAGGAGAAGTCCGAGCAGCTGCAGGAGCGTGCGCGCCAGCACGGTCAGCAGGAGCGTCCGCGCCAGCACGGTGAGCGTGAGCGTCAGCGGCCGCAGCGTGACGGGGAGCCCGAGCGCATGCGTGAGCGTGAGGACGAGGAGCGGTTCGACGAGGACTACGACCGGTAGTCAGTCGGTTCGCTGAACACGACGCGGGGTGCCCCCTCATTGGTGGGTGCCCCGCGTTTGTGTTGTCGGGTGCGGGTCCGGTGGGGGCTGGTCGCGCAGTTCCCCGCGCCTCCAGGGGGTTGGTGCCGCCGCCTCTCAAGAACGCCGCGGCAATTTTGGTCTTGACCGGTCCGGTACGTGCGCGTAGCCCGGGGGCGTTGCCGGGGGGTTCGTCTCCAGGAGTTCCAGGGCGAGTTCCACCGCGTCCGTCAGCTGGGCGTGGCGGCCCTCCGCCCAGTCCAGCGGTGTCCGCAGGACCTCGACGTCGGGGCTCACCCCCTTGTTCTCGATGCTCCAGCCGTACGCGTCGAACCAGGCCGCGTTCATCGGGACCGTGATCACCGTGCCGTCGCCGAGGCGGTGGCGGCCGGTCATGCCGACGACTCCGCCCCAGGTGCGCTGGCCGACGACCGGGCCCAGTTTGAGGAGTTTGAAGGCGGCCGTGATCATGTCGCCGTCGGAGGAGGTCGCCTCGTCGGCGAGGGCGACGACCGGGCCGCGCGGGGCGTTCGAGGCGTACGACACCGGCTGGGCGTTGCGGGTGAGGTCCCAGCCGAGGATCGTGCGGGTGAGTTTCTCCACGACCAGCTCGCTGATGTGGCCGCCGGCGTTGCCTCGTACGTCGACGATCAGTGCGGGGCGTGACATCTCCATGCGCAGGTCCCGGTTGAACTGGGCCCAGCCCGAGCCGCCCATGTCCGGGATGTGGAGGTAGCCGCAGCGGCCGTCGCTCAAGTCCCGTACGACGGCGCGGCGTTTGGCGACCCAGTCCTGGTAGCGCAGGGGGCGTTCGTCGATGAGGGGGACCACGGCCACGCGGCGCGCCCGGCCGGCCTCGCCCTCCGCCGGCGTGAACGTCAGCTCCACCGTCGTGCCGCCGGCGCCGGCCAGGAGGGGGTAGGGCCCGGTGATCGGGTCCACGGGGCGGCCGTCGACGTGGGTGAGGACCGCGCCCTCCCGGATTCCGGTGCCTGCCAGGGGGGAGCGGGCCTTGGAGTCGGAGGACTCGCCGGGGAGGATGCGCTTGACCATCCAGCCCTCGTCGCGGCGTACGAAGTTGGCGCCGAGCAGGCCCTGCCAGCGCTGGTAGTGGGCCGGGCCCTCGTTGCGGCGGGCTGCGGAGACGTAGGCGTGTGAGGTGCCGAGTTCGCCCAGGACCTCGCGGAGCAGGTCCGCGAACTCGTCGGGGGAGGCGACCCGTTCGACGAGCGGGCGGTACTGGGCGAGGACCGCGTCCCAGTCGATGCCGCACATCTCCGGCTCCCAGAAGTACGCCCGGATCAGCCGGCCCGCCTCCGCGTAGGACTGCCTCCACTCGGCCGTCGGGTCGACCTGGTGCAGGATGCGGCGCAGGTCGATCCACACCGTTGTGTCACTGTCGCCGGACTCGGAGGCCGGGACACCGCGCAGGTCGTTCTCGTCGACCAGGACGAGCCGGGTGCCGTCGCCGCTGACCGCGAACCAGTCGAGGTGGTCGACGAGTTCGGACTTCTTCGCCTTGCTGATGTTGAAGTGTTCGAGGGTCGGCCGGCCGGTCATGTCGTCGGGGTTGGCGAACGTCTCGCCCAGCGCGCCCGAGATGGGCCAGCGCAGCCAGACCAGTCCGCCGCCCGCGACGGGGTACAGCGCCGAGTACTTGGAGGCGGTGACCGGGAAGGGGGTGACCCGGCTCTCCAGGCCCTCGATCTCGACGGTCGGCGCGCCGCCGTCCCCGCCCTCCTCGTCCTCCACCGGGTCCAGGCCGCCGGCCGCGGGGCGGCCCTCCGGGTTGAGGGCGAAGGGGGAGGGGGTCGCGGAGGACAGGGGGACCAGGTAGGGGCGGCAGCCCAGCGGGAAGGACAGGTCGCCGGTGTGGACGTCGTAGACGGGGTCGAAGCCGCGCCAGGAGAGGAAGGCGAGGTAGCGGCCGTCCCGCGTGAACACCGGATTCTCGTCCTCGAAGCGGCCGTTGGTGACGTCGACGATCATCCGGTCCTTTATGCGGGCCAGCTTGATCTGGCGGAGGGTGCGGCCGATGCCGGGGTGCGACCACGTCAGCCAGCTGCCGTCCGGGGAGAAGGCCAGGTCCCGCACCGGGCCGTTGTCGGACCGGATCAGCTCGGTGACCTCGCCGTTGGAGTCCTCCGTCACGTCCAGGAGCAGGAGGCGTCCGTCGTGCGCGGCGATGGCGAGGCGCTCGCCCTGCGGGTCGGCGACCATCTCCAGGACCCGGCCCAGTTCGCCCGAGGCGAGTCGGCGGGGTTCGCGGTCGCCGGTCGCCCTGGGCAGGTAGGCGATCTCGATGGCGTCCTCGCCCTCCGCGTCCGTCACATAGGCGACCTGGCCGACCGAGCCGAGCATCTCCGGGAGCCGGACTCGTACGCCCGGGGTGTCGATGATCGTGCGGGCGGGGCCGTCCCGGTGGGTGAGCCAGTACAGGCTGCCGCGCACGACCACGGCGCTCGCGCGGCCCGTCTCGTCCACGGAGATGCCGTCGACGTGCTGGGCGGCCGGCACCTGGTACGGACGCCGGCCCGCGCGCGGCCCGCTCAGGCGCACGTCGAGCCGGCGCGGCTCGGAGCCCGCGGCGAGGTCCTCCACGATCCACAGGTCGCCCGCGCACTGGTACACCACGCGGGTGCCGTCGCTCGCGGCGTGCCGGGCGTAGAAGGCGTCGTGGTCGGTGTGCCGGCGCAGGTCGGAGCCGTCGTACGCGCACGAGTAGAGGTTTCCGACGCCCTCGTGGTCGGAGAGGAAGGCGATCCGGCCGCCGACGAACATGGGGGAGGCGAGGTGGCCGCCGATGTCCGCGAGCAGGCGTTCGCCGTGCAGCCAGAGCCTGCCCGTGGCACCGCCCCGGTAGCGCTTCCAGGCGGCCGGTTCGTGCGGCGGGGTGCCGGTCAGGAGCAGGGTCTTGCGCTCGCCGTCGAGGTCGGCGACCTGGAGGTCGGAGCACGGGCCCCAGGGGAGTTTGCGGCCGGGGTCGCCGTCCGGGCGGACCTTGTAGGCCCAGGTGAAGTGGGAGAAGGGCTCGCCGTGGGAGGCGACGGCGAGGATCACGCCGTCGGGGGTCCAGCCGCACACCTGGGTGTCGGCCGAGCCCCAGTGGGTGAGCTGGCGGCCGGGGCCGCCGTCCACCGGGACGAGGTGGATCTCGGGGACCAGGCTGCGCCAGCTCGTGTACGCGATGTGGCGGCCGTCGGGGGAGAAGCGGGGGTGGCCGCTCTTGGTGCGGTCCACGGTGAGCCGCCAGGCGCGGGCCGGGCCGTCGAGGGGAGCCAGCCACAGGTCGTCCTCGGCCACGAAGCACAGCAGGTCGTCATGGAGGTGCGGCAGGCGCAGATAGCTCACCTACCCATGCTTTTCCCGGGGACGGACCTCAGCAACTCGTGACATGCCCGGCATAAGGGTGCGCGTGACCCAGGACACGAACGAAACCGTTTCGTTTCGCTCGCGGAATGGGGTACCTTCTAGGTGTACGAAACCGTGTCGTTCGGAGTGGGAGGTGAAGGACCGTGACCGAGGCGGCAACCGCGCGTCGCAGTCGGATCACCCCTGAGCGCGAGGCCGAGTTGTACGAGGCCGTGCTCGACCTGCTCCGGGAGGTCGGCTACGACGCCCTCACGATGGACGCCGTGGCGGCCCGCACCCGGTCCAGCAAGGCGACGCTCTACCGCCAGTGGGGCGGCAAGCCGGAGCTGGTGGCGAAGGCGATCCGGCACAACAAGCCGGGGAGCATCGCCGACGTCGACACCGGGTCCCTGCGGGGCGACCTCCACGCCCTCACGGCACGCGAGGACGACTGCCACATGCAGCAGAACGCCGCGCTGATGCGGGGTCTGTTCATGGCGGTGCACGCCAACCCCGACCTTCTCCGGGCCTTCAAGGAACTGCTCATCGAGCCGGAGATGGAGGAGTTCAACCGGGTGGTCCAGCGGGCCGTCGACCGCGGCGAGATCCGCGCCGACTGCCCCGCGCTGGAGTACGTGGTGCACATGCTCGTCGGCGCGTTCGCCACCCGCACCCTGATCGACGACCAGCCGCCGACACAGGCGTTCCTCATGTCGTACATCGACGCCGTGGTCCTCCCCGCCCTCGGCGCGCCCACCCCCTGACAGTCCCCTGAGCAAGCCCTCCACCTGACGTAACCGCTCACGTCGTCGGGCTGATGACCCCTGCCCACGCACCATCCACGACCTGACCGGGAGACGCCCTCGTGGCCACGTTCCTCTACAAACTCGGCCGGCTCGCCTTCAGGCGACGGCATTTCGTCGCCCTCATATGGGTCGCGCTGCTCACCCTCGCCGGTGTGGGCGCGGCCAGCGCGCCCGCCGCGGGCACGACGTCCTTCTCGATCCCCGGCACCGAGGCGCAGAAGGCCTTCGACCTGCTGGAACAGCGCTTCCCCGGCATGAGCGCCGACGGCGCCACCGCCCGGGTCGTCTTCAAGGCGCCGGACGGGCAGAAGATGACGGACGCCGGCAACAAGGCGACCGTCGAGGACACCGTCAAGGAGCTGTCCGACGGCTCCGAGGTGGCCTCCGTCGCCGACCCGTACACCGCGCAGGCCGTCAGCAAGGACGGCACGGTCGCCTACGCGTCGGTGAAGTACGACGTCTCCGGCATGGAACTGCAGGACTCCTCGCGCGACGCCCTGGAGGACGCCGCGCAGGACGCGCGGGACGCCGGGCTGACCGTGGAGATCGGCGGTGACGCGCTGCAGACGGTGCCGCACACCGGCGCCACGGAGATCATCGGCATCGGCGTCGCCGCGGTCGTCCTCGTCATCACCTTCGGCTCGCTCATCGCGGCCGGGCTCCCGCTGCTGACCGCCCTGATCGGTGTCGGCATCGGCATCTCGACGATCACGGCCCTGGCGAGCACGCTGGAGCTGGGTTCCACGACCTCGACGCTGGCGATGATGATCGGCCTGGCGGTCGGCATCGACTACGCCCTGTTCATCGTCTCCCGCTACCGCGCCGAGCTGGCCGAGGGCCGCGAGCGCGAGGAGGCGGCCGGCCGGGCCGTCGGCACCGCCGGCTCGGCGGTGGTCTTCGCCGGTCTGACGGTGGTGATCGCGCTGGTCGGCCTGTCGGTCGTCAACATCCCGATGCTGACGAAGATGGGCATCGCGGCGGCCGGCACGGTCGTGATCGCGGTACTGATCGCGCTGACGATGATCCCGGCCCTGCTCGGGTACGCCGGCAAGAAGGTGCAGCCCGCCGGGAAGAAGAGCCGGTGGATGGGCGGCAAGCGGGCCGACAAGAAGGCGGCCTCCGGCAGCGAGGCGGGCAGGCCGGCCAAGCCGAACCTGGGCACCCGCTGGGCCAGCTTCGTCGTACGCCGCCCGATCGCCATCCTCCTGCTGGGTGTCGTGGGCCTCGGCGCCGCGGCCATCCCCGCGAGCTCCCTCGAACTGGGTCTCGGCGACGACGGCTCGCAGCCGACGTCCACCACGCAGCGCCGGGCGTACGACCTCCTGTCCGACGGCTTCGGGCCCGGCTTCAACGGCCCGCTGATGGTGGTGGTCGACGCCAAGGGCAGCGGGGACCCGGACGCCGCCTTCAAGCAGGTCGGCGACGACATCAAGGGCATCAAGAACGTCGTGGCGGTGACGCCGGCGGCGCCCAACAAGGCGGGCGACACGGCGACGATCACGGTGATCCCGGACGCCAAGCCGTCTTCCGTCACGACCGAGGACCTGGTCCACGCCATCCGCGACAAGGGCGCGGAGGTGAAGGCCGACACCGACGCGACCGTGCTGGTCACCGGCAGCACGGCGATGAACATCGACGTCTCGGAGAAGCTGAACGACGCGCTGCTGCCGTACCTGGCGCTGGTGGTCGGCCTCGCCTTCCTGCTCCTGATCGTGGTCTTCCGTTCGATCCTGGTCCCGCTGAAGGCGGCGCTCGGCTTCCTGCTGAGCGTGATGGCGGCGCTGGGCGCGGTGGTCGCGGTCTTCCAGTGGGGCTGGTTCGCGGGCCTCATGGGCGTGGAGGAGACCGGCCCGGTGATGTCCATGATGCCGATCTTCATGGTGGGCGTCGTCTTCGGCCTGGCGATGGACTACGAGGTGTTCCTCGTGACGCGGATGCGCGAGGCGTACGTCCACGGCGAGAAGCCGAGCCAGGCGGTGGTGACCGGGTTCAAGTACGGCGCCCGGGTGGTCTCGGCGGCCGCGGTGATCATGATTGCGGTGTTCGCGGGCTTCATCGGCTCCAGCGAGTCCATGGTCAAGATGATCGGCTTCGGCCTGGCGATCGCGGTGTTCTTCGACGCCTTCATCGTCCGGATGGCCATCGTCCCGGCGGTCCTGGCCCTGCTCGGCAAGAAGGCCTGGTGGCTCCCGAAGTGGCTGGACCGTGCCCTGCCGAACGTGGACGTGGAGGGCGAGGGCCTGCGCACGGACGCCGAGGCGAAGGGGTCCGAGGACCCCGACGAGGACCGGGCGCTGGTGCGCGCCTGACGGGCCGCCTCTGAAGTACCACCCTTGAAGTGACAGGCCGGCCGGTGAGGGCTCCGTGGGGACGGGTTGCCCTCACCGGCTTCTTCATGTGTCCAACTGCGTTTTCTCGACCGGCCCGAGCGGCCGAGACGTCGGCCACACAATGGAATCGAAGACCGCGAACACGTGTTGGGATGACTGTCGAAGGCGCACGAGCCGGTCGCGGGGCAGAGCCGGCCGGCCGCGGAACGAGACAGTCGCAGGGGAGCACGGGCGTGGACGTGAACGGCACAGTGGCCGAGGGCTTCGAGCCGGTCCGGGAGGCGTTCATACGGAACTTCGGCACGCTCGGGGAGCGCGGCGCGGCCGTCGCCGTGTACCGGGACGGGCGCAAGGTCGTCGACCTGTGGGCCGGCACGAAGGACGTCGACGGCACGCAGCCGTGGCAGCACGGCACCGCGCAGGTCGTGCGCTCGGCGACCAAGGGCGTCGCCGCCGCCGTACCCCTGATCCTGCGGCAGCGTGGAGAACTGGACCTGGACGCGCCGGTGGGTGAGTACTGGCCGGAGTTCAAGGCGCGCGGCAAGGAGCGGCTGCTGGTCCGGCACGTGCTGAACCACCGCGCCGGGCTCCCGGTGCTCGACCGCCCGCTCACGCCCGAGGAAGCGCTCGACCCGCACCGCGGCCCCGAGGCGGTGGCCGCTCAGGCGCCCGCGTGGGTGCCGGGCACCGACCACGGCTATCACGCGCTGACGTACGGCTGGCTGCTGGACGGGCTGGTGCGCCGGGTGACCGGGCGGTGGGCCGGCGAGTGGCTCGCGGCGGAGATCGCCGGTCCGCTCGGCCTCGACCTGTGGCTCGGGCTGCCGGAGTCCGAGGCGGGCCGGGTGGGCCGTACGGGCCGGGTCGAGGGACCCGATCCGGCGGGCGGGCTCCGCGCACGTCCGAAGCGCTCGGTCACCGAGGCCTATCAGGACCCGACCTCCCTCACGCGCCGCGCCTTCGCCGCGATCACCCCCTTCCCCGACCAGAACGACCCCGCCTACCTCGCCGCCGCCCTACCCGCGACGAACGGAATCGCGACGGCCGACGGTCTCGCCCGCTTCTACGCCGCGCTCATCGGCGAGGTCGACGAGGTGCGGCTCTTCGACCCGGCGACGATGGAACTGGCGCGGGCGCAGGAGTCAGCCGGTCCGGACCGCGTCCTGGTGGTCAACACCCGTTTCGGTCTGGGCTACATGCTGCACGGCAGCGCGTCCCCGCTGCTGGGTCCGGGCTCCTTCGGCCACCCCGGCCGCGGCGGCGCCCTCGGCTTCGCCGACCCGGAGACGGGGATCGCCTTCGGCTATGTGACGAACGGCTTCCGCAAGACGGTGACGGCGGATCCGAGGGCGCAGGCGTTGATACGGGCGGTGCGGGCGGCGCTCGCCTAGCGTGCGGTGGTCGCGTCGCGCGCAGTGTTCGCGCGGCGTGAGGTCAGACGTGGATGGGGTGGGACGTTCGCCCCGACGCCTGGTCGATCTCACTGTGCGCTTTGGTGAGCATCTGCATCGCGAGCTCGTTCAGCGCACGGGCGGCGGCGATCTCCTCGCCGACACGTGGCTGATTCGAGTCCGTGTGGTGCCGTGTGGCGTGGCCGTGGGCGCGTACCTCGCTGCCGTCGGGGAGCCGCACCAGCGCGACCGCCCTGGTGTGGGTCTCGTCCTCCTGGAACTCCATCTCGACGTGCCATCCCACAGTGGTGTGCATCATGACGATCACCTCCGGAATCTCTGCTTCCAGGGTGCGCCTCGGAGGGTGCCGCCGCATAGCCGAGGTCTGCGAACTCCTCACGCCGCACGGCCGGTAATGGGGCGCCTGGTGCCGGAGGGGATGCCTGGGTGCAAAGAGCGCAACTCGGGATCAGTGAGACTCGGCACATCCGTTTCGAGGACCGGCTTCGCGCTGCTTCCATGGAGATGTCGCGTTCCATGGAGATGTCGTGCGCCGGACCTGGCCCCGCCGTCACCGCCACCTCCCCCGTTAACCGCACAGGGCCATATCGAGGACATGCGCTGCTGCTTCTCCGCCCACATCCCCGCTCTCGCAGCACTGTCGGCCTTCCCCGGCCCCTGCGAGGTGCTGCGCTCCGGTGCCCGCCTCGCCCCCGCCCTGCTGCGCTCGGCCTCCGCCGCCGTGCAGCGGGCCCGCTCGCACCACCCCGACGCCCTGACCGCCGTCAACCTCGAACTGGTCACCCTCACCGAGGACAGTGCCGTCATCACCTGGTACACCGGCATCCCCGGCACCGATGACGGCCTGGGCCACCCGCTCCCCGCGATCACCGAGGGCGAGGTCGTCTACGGCACCCACCCCTCCCGGCTCAACCGCACCGCGTCCGTCGACCTGCCGACCGCCCATCACCAGGTCGAGCTCACGGACCTGGAGCCGGGGCAGACGTACTACTACCAGGCCCGCTCACGGGGCGTGACCGCCACACCCACGCCGCTGCATCTGGTGCGCGGCAACGCGGTGGGTACGTCGACATTCGGGTTCGGCGCGAGCGGCGGACCGTACTCCTTCACCACCCCGCAGCCCCCGCCCGGCCGGCACCTGCTGTCGGTGGCGCTCTGCAACGACCTGCACCTCGGCGAGACCACCGCCGGCCTCGTCGGCGGCCTGCCCCTGCTGCGCGGGGTGCCGCAGCAGCCGGGACGCGCGCCGTACCCGGAGCTGATGAGCCGCGCCCTGGTCGAGGAGGCCCGGCGACGCGGGGCGGACCTGCTGCTGGCCGGGGGCGACATCTCGGCCGGCGGCGCGGCGCACGACCTGGGCGAGGCACGGCGGATCCTGGACGGCTTCGGCACCCACGGGCAGGACTACTTCGTCGTACGCGGCAACCACGACCGCTCCGCCGACAACTCCACCTTCCGCACCGCCTTCCCGGGCCTCCCGGGCGGCGCCGGACCCGGATACTTCGCCCGTGACCTCGGCGGGCTGCGGATCATCGGCCTCGACACGTACGTCAAGACCGGCAACGGCGCCGACGCGGGCGGCCTCGGACCCGAGCAACTCGCCTGGTTCCAGGCCGGGTTGAGGGCGGCTCCTGATCAGCCGACGGTGGTGTTCGGCCACCATCCGCTGACCGTGCGGGACTCCGTCTTCCCGGTGACCCGCGGCCAGTGCCTGGAGCGGCGCCAGGCCCGCACCGTCGTCGACGCCTACGCGTCCGCGCCCGGCGTCTTCCTCCACCACGCGGGCCACACCCACCGCAACAAGCGCACCGTGCTGGTCCGCGCCCCGCACGTCACCCAGCAGGAGGTCGCCGCCGCCAAGGAGTACCCCGGCGGCTTCACCCTGCTGCGCATCCACTCCGGCGGCTACGCGCTCAACCACTACAAGGCCGGCGGCCTGGCGGCCCGGCAGTGGAGCGAGCGCAGCCGCCGGGTGGCCGCGGGCCTGTGGCCGCACCACGCGCTGGGCCGCTCGGTCACCGACCGCAACAGCGTCGCGGCCCACGACCTCTCGGGCGTCACACCGCTCTCACGACTCTCACGGAGCGTGAATCGCGAGCAACGGTGAGTGTCCGTAGCATCGGAGCATGGCGACCCTCTGGGACCTCATGCGGGACTGCATCCCCGACGACCATGCCCGTCAGGTCACCTCTCGGTACTACGTCGACGAGGTGATGGGCGCCCCCGGTGCGCCCGGGCTGGTCGTCGACCTGGGATGCGGACGCGGCACGTCGGCCGCGCTCTTCCGCAAGCACGACCCCGAGGTGCGGTGGGTCGGGATCGACATCCGGGACTCACCGGAGGCGGGCCAGCGCACGCCCGGTGGCGACCCGGTGGTGCACTACGACGGAGTCCGTCTCCCGCTCGCCTGCGACTCACTGCCGCTGATCTACTCGCACCAGGTCTTCGAACACGTCGCCCGCCCGCGCGAACTGCTCGCGGAGATCGCCCGGGTGCTGGCGCCCGGCGGCTGCTTCATCGGATCGACGTCCCAGTTCGAGCCGTACCACTCCTTCAGCCTGTGGAACTACACGCCGTACGGCTTCCGGAGGCTGGTCGAGGAGGCGGGGCTCGTGCTGCAGGAGATCCGGCCCTCGCTCGACGGGGTGGCGCTGATCATGCGGAGCTACCTCGGCAGGCCGCCGGAGTACAGCCGTTACTGGGACGAGCAGTCCCCGCTCAACTCCGAGATCGACGAGTGGGCGCGGCACGGTCGCCGCAGGACGGCCCTGGTGAACCTGCGGAAGCTCACCTACTGCGGCCAGTTCGCGTTCCGGGTGGGCAAGCCGGCGCTCGCCTAGGGCGCCGCACTTCTGGCGCAAGATCTCGAAACTCGGCGCGCCGCAGGATTATTTGGGGCATTTCTTACTTAATCTCCCTTAATCGTAAGGGGTCACCCCTTCACGCATTGCATCCACCTCACTCCACCGGAGATGACATGCAGAAGCTTCGCAAGGCCGCCGTCCTGGTCGCCGCCCTGAGCACCGTCGGGTTCCTGGGTGCCGGCGCGGCCCACGCCGACGGCGGGGACCAGTACAAGGTCCAGCAGAGCACCCAGTGCAAGTCCCACGACCTGAACATCGACATCCTCGGCGTCGTCGGTCTGCTCAACGGCGTGCTGGGCAACGGCCTCAACGGCGAGGGCGACTCGGGCAGCCAGAGCACGCACCTCGGCTCGACGATGGGCTGCAACAACAGCGCCTTCGGCGGCTGACCTCCTGACTGGTGAAAGCCCCGGCCCACGGCCGGGGCTTTCGCCTAACCCGTGTGCAGCATCAGCCCGATGCCCACGACCAGCAGCGCGGCCGCCGCGATCCGCGGCGCCCCGAAGCGCTCCTTGAAGAACACCGCCCCTATCGCGGCCCCCACGATGATGGAGGACTCCCGCAGGGCGGCGATCGGCGCCAGTTCGGCCTTCGTCTGTGCCCACAGGACCAGTGCGTACGCGGTGACGGACAGCGCGGCACCGAGCAGTCCCAGCGCGGCGAACGGCCGCAGTACGGCGACCGTCTGTCCGCGCCAGCGCCAGACCGCGTACGCCGGGATGACGAGCCCCTCGACCACCATCAGCCAGGCGATGTAACCGAGGGACGACCCGGAGGCCCGTACGCCCAGACCGTCGATGACGGTGTACGCCGCGATGCTCAGCCCCGTCGCCAGCGCGGCCCCGATCGCGGCCCAGTTGGGCCGGCGCCCGCGCAGCCCCCACAGGGCGACGCCGGTCAGTCCCGCGCAGGACAGAGCGATGCCGGCGGCCCCCCAGCCGTTCGGCACCTCGTGTGCGAACACGGCCGCCAGTACGGCGACCACGAGCGGCGCGGTGCCGCGTGCGATGGGGTAGGCCTGCCCGAAGTCGCCCAGCCGGAAGGACTTCATGAGCAGCGCGAAGTAGACGATGTGGACGAGGGCGGAGGCGAGCAGATACGGCCACGCCTCGGCCGCCGGGAACTCCCCGAAGGGCATGAGGGCCAGCCCGATCACCACCCCGCCGCCGGCGATGAGCGTGAACCCCACCAGCTTGTCGGTGATCTTGTGGGCGATGGCGTTCCAGCCGGCGTGCGTCACGGCCGCGAGCAGGACGGCGGCCGTGACCAGCGGAGTCACGAAGTCTGCTCGCGCACGTCCACCAGAGTGGCACCCGCATGGGCGACCAGGTCCAGGGGCGCCATGGGGAAGACCACGTGCGGGTTCCCGGCGGCGGCCCAGACGACGTCGTGCCCGAGCAGCGAACGATCGGCGAGCACGCGCGTCTTCGTACGGTGCCCGAAGGGCGGTACGCCCCCGATGGCGTACCCGGTGGTCTCCCGTACGACGTCGGCCTTGGCCCGGGTGACCTTCTCGGCGCCGAGTTCCTTCCGCACGAGGTCCAGGTCGACCCGGGACGCTCCGTCCATCAGCACGAGCACGGGGATCCCGTCCGCCGCGAAGATCAGCGACTTGCAGATCTCACTGAGCTCGCACCCGATCGCGGCGGCGGCCTCGGCCGCGGTACGGGTCGCGTCCGGGAACCGGCGCATCCGGGCGTTCAGGTCGCTCAGCCCGAGCTCGTGCAGAGCCTCGGCGAAACGGGGGTGGGCAGGTGATTCCGATGCTTCCGAGGACGTCATGCCCGGCAGGCTAGCTGCCGGATACGTGTGTCACGAACGAATTCCAGGTGCTGAGAGCGGGACCTCAGCCGAGCAGGATCGTGACGTCGATGTTGCCGCGGGTGGCGTTGGAGTACGGGCAGATCTCGTGCGCCGCGTCCACCAGCTTGGCGGCGATATCCGCGTCCAGCACCGGCAGGGAGACGCTGAGGGCGACCGCGAGGCCGTAGCCGCGCTGCTTGTTGGGGCCGATGCCGACCTTCGCGGCGACCGTGGAGCCGGTGAGGTCGTAGCCCTCGCGGTTGCCGACGAGGATCAGCGCGTTGTGGAAGCAGGTGCTGTAGCCGGCGGCGAACAGCTGCTCGGGGTTGGTGCCGTTGCCGTCGCCGCCCAGTTCCGGGGGCATCGCGACCTTGAGCTCGATCTGGCCGTCCTGGCTGGTGACATAGCCGTCCCGGCCGCCGTGCGCGGTGGCCTCGGCGACGTACATGATCTTCGTCGGACGGGTGTCGACGACGGTGCCCTCGTCGGTCATGGTTGGCCCTCCCCCCAGACAGCGCGCATCGAAAGGGCGCGCACAAGTACATTGCGCACAAGGTACTGGCCGGTAGGTCGGTTGCCGTTACCAGGGGGTGGGAACCGGGGGTAACCCGAGTTCAGGGGGTGGGGTCCGCGGTGGGGTGTGCTCGGTGCGCGAGCTGCCACAACTCCTCGCGCAGTCGCGCGACTCCCGCCGCGTCGAGCCCCGTCGCGGTGAGCAGTGAGCCTGGCACGCACTTCGCGCGCTCCCGCAGCTCCTGACCGCGCCCGGTGACGGCCACGAGCACGGACCGCTCGTCGCGCGCCGACCGCTCACGCCGTACCAGGCCGGCCGCCTCCAGCCGCTTCAACAGTGGGGAGACGGTGCCGTAGTCGAGCCGCAGCGCGGCGGCCAGCTCCTTCACCGTCGTCTCGCCCCGCTCCCACAGGACCAGCAGCACGAGGTACTGCGGGTAGGTGAGGCCGAGTTCGTCGAGGAGCGGGCGGTAGGCGGCCGTCACCGCCCGCTGGGCGGCGTACAGCGCGAAGCAGAGCTGGTCGTCCAGGGACAGCGACCCCGCGTCCTCTTGATGCGTCACGCGCCCATTGTCACGGACCGCGGGTCGAATCCGAACGGCAGCTCGAGGCGATGGGCGCGCATCAGCTCGTCGTCCGCGAGGAGTTCGGCCGTCTTCCCGTCGGCCGCGATCACGCCCTCACTCAGGATCAGCGAGCGCGGGCACAGCTCCAGGGCGTACGGCAGGTCGTGCGTGACCATCAGGACGGTGACGTCCAGCGAGCGCAGGATGTCGGCCAGTTCGCGGCGGGAGGCGGGGTCGAGGTTGGAGGAGGGCTCGTCCAGGACGAGGATCTCCGGCTCCATCGCCAGGACGGTGGCCACCGCGACCCGGCGCCGCTGGCCGAAGGAGAGGTGGTGCGGCGGACGGTCCTTGAACTCCGCCATGCCGACCCGCTCCAGCGCCCGGTCGACGCGCTCCTCCAGCTCCGGCCCCTTCAGCCCGGCCGCCGCGGGCCCGAACGCGACGTCCTCACGGACCGTCGGCATGAAGAGCTGGTCGTCCGGGTCCTGGAAGACGATCCCGACCCGGCGCCGGATCTCGGCCATGTGCTGCTTGCCGACGGGCAGTCCGGCGACCTTCACGCTGCCGGTGCCGCCGGTCAGGATGCCGTTGAGGTGCAGGACGAGGGTCGTCTTGCCGGCGCCGTTCGGGCCGAGCAGCGCGACCCGCTCGCCGCGGGCGATGGTGAAGTCCACGCCGAACAGGGCCTGGTGGCCGTCGGGGTAGGCGAAGGCGAGGCCGGAGACCTCCAGGGAAGCAGTACTCACAGGGCCCATCCCAACACGCAGACGACAAGGGCGGCGAAGGGCAGCGCGAGGGCGTACGACCACTGCGCCCTGGACGCGGTCACCTCGTCGATCACCGGCATCGAACCGGCGTACCCCCGGCTGATCATGGCCAGATGTACGCGCTCGCCACGTTCGTAGGAGCGGATGAACAGTGCGCCCGCCGACTTCGCGAGCACACCCCAGTGCCGCACGCCCTTCGCCTCGAAGCCGCGCGACTCCCGTGCGATGCGCATCCGCCGCATCTCGTCGGCGATGACATCGCCGTACCGGATCATGAAGGACGCGATCTGCACGAGAAGGGGCGGGAGCCTCAGCCGCTGCAGGCCCAGCAGGAGTTCGCGCAGCTCGGTGGTGGAGGCGAGGATCACGGAGGCGGCGACGCCCAGGGTGCCCTTCGCGAGCACGTTCCAGGCGCCCCACAGTCCGCTGACGCTCAGCGACATGCCCAGCACCTCGACCTGCTCGCCCTCCGCCACGAACGGCAGCAGCACGGCGAACGCGACGAACGGCACCTCGATCAGCAGCCGCTTGAGGAGAAACCCGGCGGGCACGCGTGCGACACCGGCGACGATGGCGAGCAGTGCGGCGTACAGGCCGAACGCCCACATCGCCTCCCGCGGTGTCGACACCACGACCACCACGAACGCGAACGTCGCGGCGAGTTTGGTGTGCGGCGGCAGACCGTGCACGGGCGAGTGCCCGTGCCGGTAGAGCCTGTGTGCGTGCCCGGCGCCCATGTCGGGTCTCAGACGTTCGTGCTCGTGGGCGACACGTCGGCCGCCTCGCTGCCACGACGCCGGCGCACCGCCCAGAAGACCGCGCTGCCCGCGACGAGCGTGGCACCGACGCCGATCGTGCCGGCGAGGCCGCCGGACAGCCGGACGTTGTCGATGTCCTTGACGCCGTAGTCGGCGAGCGGCGAGTCGGCGTTGGCGTGCTCCTGCGCGGACTTGGCGAAGCCCTTGTCCTCGGCGACCTTCTCCAGACCGTCGGGGCTGGCGGAGGCGTAGAAGCTGACGACGCCGGCGAGGACGAGGGAGGTGGCCAGACCGCTGATCCACAGGGTGCGGCGCGAGGTCCGGGCCGCGACCGGCTGCTCGGCCCCGGCCCCGGGGGCGTCGACGAGCTCGCCGCCGACCCGCAGCTTCAGCGGCTGCCGCAGATCACGGGCGCCGTACACGAGGTCGGGTCGTACGGCGATGACGGCGCCGATCGTCAGCGCGGTGATTGCGGCCTCGCCGATGCCGATCAGGAGGTGGACGCCGCCCATGGCGGTGGCGACCTTGCCGATCGGGACGTCGGTGGTGCCGCCGATCCAGAACAGCAGCGTGAACGCGAGCGCCGCGGCCGGCACCGACACCAGCGCGGAGACGAAGGAGGCGGCGGTGATGGAGCGCCGGGTCTTCGGCAGGACCTTCACCAGGCCCCGGAAGACGACGTAGGCGACGACGACGCCGACGATCGCCATGTTGGTGATGTTCACGCCGAGCGCGGTGAGGCCGCCGTCCGCGAAGAGGATGCCCTGCATCAGCAGGACAACGGAGATGCACAGCGCGCCGGTGAAGGGGCCGACGAGGATCGCGGCCAGGGCGCCGCCGAGCAGATGACCGCTGGTCCCGGCCGCGACGGGGAAGTTCAGCATCTGCACCGCGAAGATGAACGCGGCCACCAGGCCGGCCAGCGGAGCAGTGCGCTCGTCGAGCTCGCGGCGCGCGCCGCGCAGGCTCACGGCGACCGCGGCCGCGGCGACCACTCCGGTGACGGCGGAGGTGGGGGCGTCTATGAATCCGTCAGGTACATGCACCGTTCGATGATAGTGGCTTAATGCGAACGCCTTGCAAGAGCGAGGCGCTCGTGTATCGCACATGTGATATACGCCGGTCTCGGCGGGCGCTTCCCGGAAGATATGCGACATTGGAGGGGGAGCGGAAGCACAGCTTTCGCATAGGTGACGCAGTGTAAGGGGTCGGCCGATGTCTGTGGTCGAACAGTACGCACGAGCTCATATCGTCACGGACGCGGACCTCTTGGTGGAGGAACAGGACGCCGTGCCGGTCGTCCTGAAGTACGACCCCGAGATCGACCCGCGCTCGGTACGCGTCCGGTTGCCCGGCCGCCAGGCACACGAGTGGACCTTCTCGCGCTCCCTGCTGGAACAGGGGCTGCGCGCCCCCGCGGGCAGCGGGGAGATACGGGTGTGGCCGTGCGGCCGGGTGCAGGCCGTGGTGGAGTTCCACTCCGCGCAGGGTGTCTCGGTGGTGCAGTTCGAGACGAAGGCCCTGATGAGGTTCCTGCGGCGGACATACCTGGCCGCCGCACCGGCTGCACCCGCCGCACCCGTCGAGCGTGAGGCCCAGCTGAGAAGCTGAGGCTCAGTCGCCCAGCTTCAGCAGTTCCGCCACGATCGGGCCGGCCGTCTCGCCGCCGTGGCCGCCCGCCTGGACGACGCCCGCCGCGGCGAGGTCGCCCCGGTACGCGGTGAACCAGCCGTTCGGCTTCTTCTGGTTGTCGACCTCAGCCGAACCGGTCTTCGCGCCGACGTCGCCGGTCACCCCGGACATCGCCTCGGCCGCCGTGCCGTAGGCCGCCGTGTAGGACATCAGCTCGCGCAACTGCGACAGCGCGGACGCGGACATCGTGCGGGAGGCCGTGGCGAGCGTGCGGCCGTCGACGCTCGGAGCCACCAGGTACGGCTGCTTGAAGGTGCCCGTCTTGATGGTCGCGGAGACCGAAGCCATGTTCAGCGGGTTCATCCGCACCCCGCCCTGGCCGATCAGCGAGGCCGCCATCTGGGCCTGCGACTGGACGGGGACGGAGCCGTCGAAGGTGGGCACGCCGACGGACCAGTTGTTCAGGGAGAGGCCGAAGACCTGCTGGGCCTGCTTGGTCAGGCTGTCGTTCTCCAGCTCGGGCGCCTGGCTGATGAAGGCGGTGTTGCAGGAGCGGGCGAAGCTCGCCTTGAAGGTGCCGCCCTTGATCTCGAACTTGTCGTCGTTCTGGAACTTCCAGTGGCCGTACGTGAAGTACTTCGGGCAGGGGTGCTCCTTGTCCGCCCCGGCCAGGCCCTTCTCGATCAGCAGCGACGAGGTGATGACCTTCATCGTGGAGCCGGGCGCGAGGGAGCCCTGGAAGGCGATGTTGAAGCCGTGCGAGGAGTTCGCGACCGCCAGGATCTCGCCGGTCGAGGGGCGCAGCACGACCACCGACGCCTTCGACTTCGTGGCCACCTGCTTCTCCGCGGCGGCCTGCAGCGTCGGGCTCAGCGTCGTCTCCACCGTGCCCGGCGTGCCCTTGCTCAGCTCCACCAGGGTCTTGTCGGACAGCTCGGCCTTCTTGGACTCCTTGCCCCGGACCACCTGGAGCTCGATGCCCGCCTTGCCGCCCGCCTTCTCGCCGTACTTCTCGCGCAGCCCGTCCAGGACCGAGCCCAGCGACGGGTACTCGTCCTCGGTGAGCTCACCGCCGTCCCGGTCGAGGGCCTTGACCGGCGGGGTGCCGGACTCGCCGGTGACGAGGGTGTCGCCGTCCTTCAGGTCGGGGTGGACGACCCCGGAATGCCACTCGACGAGCGGCTTGCCGTCCTCGGCCCGCCGCACGACCGTCAGCGAACTGTCGTACGTCAGCGGCTTGCTGGTCCCCTTGTACGTCACCGTGCCCTTCACGGAGAAGGGGACCTTGGCGCCGGTGCGGGTGCCGGCGGTGAGGGTGACGTCCTTGATGTGGGCTTCCTTGGTGTAGCCGGTCAGCAGGGCCTTGGCGGCCGTCGTGTCGTCCGTGGAGGCGGCCGCCTCGGTCACCTTGCCCTGCTGCCAGGCGGTGAGGAACTCCCGGGCCGCGGTCTTGACCTCCGTCGCCGACAGCGGGCCAGTCTTGACGGCCTTGGCCTTCTCCGAGCTCGACGACTGCGCACCGTTCTCGGCGGCGGCTCCGCTGCCGAGCAGCGCGTAGACACCGATCCCGGCGCCGCCGAGGACCACGGCGATCATCCCGCCGAGCACGGCGGGGTTGGTCTTCCGTCGCTCGGCGACGCGCCTTCTGTTGCCCACTGCTTTCCGTTCCCTCGCGTATTCCGGGGGCCCCCGCCGCCCCGCCAGCCTCACGCATACCAACGACGACGACCACCCTAGAGTCCCGTGCCGCGAGGGATAAGTTCACCCGGACGCTCGTAGCACGGCTGCGACAATCGGCCCGGCCGCGTCGCTGCCGTGGCCGCCCTGCTGGGACATGGCCGCGGCCGCCACATCATCGCGGAATCCGGTGAACCAGCTGTCGGAGGTGGCCTCCCCGTCGACCTCGGCGGACCCGGTCTTGGCTCCGATGTCGCCGCCGAGCCCGGACATGACCTGCACTGCGGTGCCCTGGGGTGCGGTCGCGGTCAGCCGCATCATCTGCTTCAGCTGGGAGGCGGTGCTCGCCGGCAGCCCCCTGGCGGTGGCGAGTTGACGGTCGTCGAGGTCGGGTGAGACCAGATACGGCTGCCGGAACTCGCCGGTGATCGCGGTGGCGGTGACCGACGCCATGTTCAGCGGGTTCATCTGGACCTGGCCCTGGCCGATGGCGCCCGCGGCGCGGTCCGGGCCGGTGGCCGCGGGGACGCTGCCGTCGAAGGAGCTGATACCGGTCTTCCAGTCACCGCCGAGCCCGAACCGCTCCTGGGCCTCTGTCGTCAGCGAGGCGTCGGTCAGCGGCTCCTCGTCGACGAGCTTGATGAAGGCCGTGTTGCAGGAGCGCGCGAAGCCGTTGGCGAGCGTGGCGTTGGCGGTCTCGTCGGGCTCGAGGCCCGTGAGGTTCTTGAAGGTCTGGCTCTTCCAGGTCGCCGTGTCCGGGCAGGGCGCGGGGCCGTTCATCGTGGTCACGCCGTTGTCGATGAGCATCGCCGCGGTGATGATCTTCATCGTGGAGCCGGGCGGGACGCGTCCCTCGAAGGCCGCGTTGAAGGCGTCCTCACGGTGGTTCGCCACCGCCAGCACCTCGCCGGTGCTCGGCTTGAGGGCCACGACGGAGGACTGGGCGTACCGCTGCACCGCCTTCTCGGCCGCCGCCTGCACGCTCGCGCTGAGCGTCGTTCGCAGCTTGCCGGGCTTCCCCTTCGCGAGGGTCAGCAGCGAGGTGTCCGGCGACTCGTCGGCGTGCCGGATCGCCAGCTCGACGCCGGGCGAGCCGCCCGCCTTGCTGCCGTACCTGTCGCGCAGGGTGTCCAGGACCGGGCCGAGTGAGGGGTACTTGTCCTTCGTCAGCACGGTGCCGTCGCGGTCGACGGCCTCGATGGGCGGGGCGGCCGCCTCGCCGGTGACGAGGCGATCGTTCCTCTTCAGCTTCGGATGGATCACGGTGGGCTGCCAGTCGACGAGGGCCCGCCCGGTGGTGCGGCCGCGGACGACGGTGAGCTCGCTCCTGTAGGACAGCGGCTCGGACTCGCCGTCGTACGACACCTTCGCCTTCACCGTGTAGGGCACGGTGTCGCCGTTCGCCTTGCCGGGTGTGATCTTCACGCCGGTTATGTGGGCGTCCTGGCCGTAGGACCTGAGCACCGGGGCGGCCGCCGCGTCGTTGTTCGTCAGCTCTGCCGCCTGCGCGGCCTGCCCCTTCTCCCAGGCCGCGAAGAACTTCTCGGTGGTCTCCTCGACCTCGTCCGCGCTCGGCGGCCCGGACCGTACCGGCGCGGGCCCGCTCGCCCCCGTCGCCCCACCGCCGTTCAACGCCGACATGATGTTGTACGCGCCGTATCCGGCACCGCCCACCATCGCGGCGAACACGCCGCCTATGACGGCGACTTTGACCCCCTTGGACATGGTCCCCTCCCCGTTTTCGTCCACCGCACTGTAAGTGGCATGAGGGAAAGGTGTGAGAGGTGTTTTCTTTTGTTGGCCGAACTATTGACCGAAGAGTGGCCGTTTGGCCGATCAGACCCAGGTGTCCAGCCACATCCGCGACCGCCAGTCGTCGACCGGGATCGCCGTGCCCGTGTAGATCGGCCAGAAGTAGATGAAGTTCCAGGCGATCAGCAGCACCAGCACGCCCGCGCCCGTGGCGCCCGCCACCCGGCGGGTGTCTCCGGCGCGTGGCGGGCCGATGATGGCGCCCAGGAGCATGGCCACGGCGAGGCAGAGGAAGGGCAGGAAGACGATGGCGTAGAAGAAGAAGATGGTGCGTTCCTGGTAGAGGAACCAGGGGAGGTAGCCGGCCACGACACCGCAGGCGATGGCGCCGGCGCGCCAGTCACGGCGGAAGGCCCAGCGCCACAGGACGTACAGGACCGCGAAGGCGGCCACCCACCACAGCAGCGGCGTGCCGAGGGCCAGCACCTCGCGGGCGCACTTCTCACCCGCGTCGACGGGGCAGCCGTCCTTGCCGGGTGCGGGGGACTCGTAGAAGTACGACACCGGACGGCCGACGACCAGCCAGCTCCACGGGTTGGACTGGTAGGTGTGCGGCGACGACAGGCCGACGTGGAAGTCGTACACCTGGTGCTCGTAGTGCCACAGGCTCAGCCACCAGTCGGGGAACAGCCAGGACCAGCTGCTGCTGCGGCCGTCGGCGCTCGCCCAGTCGCGGTAGTAGCCGCCGCTGCCGTTCGTGGGGGAGAGGATCCAGCCGGTCCAGGAGGCGATGTAGGTGACGATCGCCACCGGCACGGTCGCCAGGAAGGCGAAGCCCAGGTCGTGCTTGAGCACCGCCATGTAGGAGTGACGGGCACCGGCGACCTTGCGGGCGCCGACGTCCCACAGGACCGTCAGCAGGCCGAACGCCACCAGGAAGTACAGGCCGTTCCACTTGGTGCCGATGGCCAGGCCCAGCATCAGGCCCGCCGTCCAGCGCCAGGGGCGCCAGCCGAGGCGCAGGGTCTCGGCGATGTGCGCGTCGGGGCGGAACCTGCCGTCGGGGTCGGCCGGGAGCGCGGCCGCGAGTTTCGCGCGCGCCCGGTCCCGGTCGATGACGAGACAGCCGAACGCCGCCAGCACGAAGAACATCAGCACCCCGTCGAGCAGCGAGGTGCGGGCCATCACGAAGGCCAGCCCGTCCACCGCCATCAGCGTGCCCGCGAGGCAGCCGAGGAAGGTGGAGCGGAAGATTCGGCGCCCGATGCGGCACAGCATCAGCACGGCCAGCGTCCCCAGCAGCGCCGTCATGAACCGCCAGCCGAACGGGTTGAACCCGAACATCAGCTCGCCGAGCCCGATGACGTACTTGCCGACCGGCGGATGCACCACGTACGCCGCGTCCGCCGGGATCTGGACCTGGTCGCCGACCTTGAGGATCAGGTCGTTGGCGTTCTTGTCCCAGTTGACCTCGAAACCGCGGTGAACGAGCGCCCAGGCGTCCTTGGCGTAGTACGTCTCGTCGAATATCACCGCCTTCGGGTTGCCCAGGTTCCAGAACCGCGTCACTCCCGCCAGCAGCGTCACCAGCAGCGGGCCGATCCAGCCCGACCAGCGCGCGATCCGCTCGGCGAGCGGGCGCGGGACGCCGAGGAACTGCCACATCCGCGGGCTGGGCTGGACGTAAGGCGGCACGAGCCGGTCGCGGACGTCGCTGACGGGCGTCGCCGTGTAGCCGAAACGGCGCAGCCGCTGCTGCCACGACGGCCGCTGCTCGTGGATCGCCTGGCCCTGCCGGGTGTCCGTGGAGGACGCGGTACTGGTCACCGCGCCATCGTAGGGAACACGTCTGTGACAGTCGCGTGGATGCGCCCTGCGAGGATGGAAACGTGACAGGAACCCTTGTTTTGGCAGGCACTCCCATCGGCGACGTCAAGGACGCCCCGCCCCGGCTGGCCGAGGAGCTGGCCGGCGCGGACGTGGTCGCCGCCGAGGACACCCGGCGGCTGCGGCGCCTCACCCAGGCGCTGGGCGTGCAGCCGGCCGGGCGGGTCGTGTCGTACTTCGAGGGCAACGAGTCGGCCCGTACGCCCGAACTGGTCGAGGCGCTGCTCGAGGGCTCGCGGGTGCTGCTGGTGACCGACGCCGGGATGCCGTCCGTGTCCGACCCCGGGTACCGGCTGGTCGCGGCGGCGGTCGAGAAGGACATCAAGGTCACCGCGGTGCCGGGGCCGTCCGCGGTGCTGACCGCGCTCGCCCTGTCCGGGCTGCCCGTCGACCGGTTCTGCTTCGAGGGGTTCCTGCCGCGCAAGGCGGGGGAGCGGCGCTCGCGCCTGAAGGAGGTGGCCGAGGAGCGGCGCACCCTCGTCTACTTCGAGGCGCCGCACCGGCTCGACGACACGCTCGCCGCGATGGCCGAGGTGTTCGGCGCCGAGCGGCGGGCCGCCGTGTGCCGGGAGCTGACCAAGACGTACGAGGAGGTCAGGCGCGGCGGGCTGGGGGAGCTGGCCGAGTGGGCGGCCGAGGGCGTGCGCGGGGAGATCACCGTCGTCGTCGAGGGGGCGCCCGAGAAGGGGGCCGAGGAGGTCGACGCCACCGAGTTCGTACGGCGGGTTCGCATCCGCGAAGAGGCGGGAGAGCGGCGCAAGGAGGCCATCGCGGCGGTGGCGGCGGAGGCCGGGGTGCCCAAGAGGGAGGTCTTCGACGCCGTGGTGGCGGCGAAGAAGGCGGGGGCGTGAAGTGCCGTGTGAGCAGGGCGTATATCGCATGAGCGGGCGCCCCATGCCGGGGTAAAGGGACCCGGCCCTTTCGGCAAGGAACGTCCAAGTCGGCGCCAACACTGGACAGATTCCGTGCGTTCACTCCTGCGGAGGAGTCCACTGGGTTGAGGGACGCGACCCGTCCCACCCAGCGGACCACAGGAGCTGGCATGAGTGAGATCGCACAGCAGACCACGGGCCTTCGCAGCGCCGCGACCGCCGTCGTCCACGAGTCGTATTCGTTCGCCTGCATGCGCTGCGGGCACGGCTGGGAGCAGTCGTACGAGATAGAGCACCACCTGGACGGTGACGGGCGCGAGTTCGTCATGTACGTCGCGAACGGCCAGGTGGTGCCGTCCCCGTTGAGCCGGCCCACGTGCCAGAACTGCGACGGCCACGTCGTGCGGATCATGCGGCCCGGCCAGGTGTCCTCCGTGCAGAACTCCCTGCACCGCGCCGGCCCGATCCCCACCCAGCCGAAGGCCGAGCCCGAGTCGGCGTCGGAGTCGGCGCCGGCCGAGCCGCACCACCACTGGCAGCTGTCCGATCTGCTGCACGTCTTCCACCGCAAGGCGAGCTGAGCCGATCACCCGGCCGCTCGGGCAGACCCCTTTCGTAGGATCGGGGCATGCCTTCGAACGCCGCCGACAAGCACGCCGCCCCGCCGCTCCCGGAACCGCTGCGGGTGCCGGTCGCCGACTCGCACACCCACCTCGACATGCAGTCCGGCACGGTGGAGGAGGGGCTCGCCAAGGCGGCGTCGGTGGGCGTGACGACGGTCGTGCAGGTCGGCTGTGACGTACGCGGCTCGCAGTGGGCGGCCGAGACGGCGGCGCAGTACGACGCCGTGCACGCGACCGTCGCCCTGCACCCGAACGAGGCGCCGCGCATCGTGCACGGGGACCCCGACGGCTGGTCGCGGCAGGGGGCGCGTGAGCCGGGTGGTGCGCGGGCGCTCGACGAGGCGCTCGCCGAGATCGACCGCCTGGCCGCGCTCCCGCAGGTCAAGGGCGTCGGCGAGACCGGCCTCGACTACTTCCGCACCGGGCCCGAGGGCAAGGAGGCGCAGGAGGCGTCCTTCCGCGCCCACATCGAGATCGCCAAGCGGCACGGCAAGGCGCTGGTCATCCACGACCGCGAGGCCCACGCGGATGTGCTGCGGGTGCTGAAGGAGGAGGGCGCCCCGGAGCGGACCGTCTTCCACTGCTACTCCGGGGACGCCGAGATGGCCCAGGTGTGCGCCCGCGCCGGGTACTTCATGTCCTTCGCCGGCAACGTCACCTTCAAGAACGCCCAGAATCTGCGGGACGCGGTGGCGGTGGCCCCGCTGGAGCTGCTCCTCGTGGAGACGGACGCGCCGTTCCTCACGCCTGCCCCGTACCGCGGACGGCCCAACGCTCCGTATCTCATTCCGATCACGGTGCGTGCCATGGCTGCCGTACGGGGGATCGACGAGGACGCGCTGGCGGAGGCCCTGGGCTCGAACACTGCACATGCCTTCGGCTACTGACGGATAACCGCTCGATAACGCTCGCCCGGGTCCACCTCGACGTGGTCGCCACTGTGCGTAGTCGCGTCGCCTTGGAGAGTAATCGGCGCTCCGCTAGGTTCTGGGGGCCCTAAACGGACCCCTCCGCTGGAGCGTGTCGTCGTGAGCAACGCGCAGTTCGAGACGTATGGCCCGAGCCCGGCCCACGAGCCCCCGGCGTACGGCGGCTTCGACCCGCACAGCGCGCAGACGCTGGGGTACGGGGTGCCGGGGCCGTACGAGACGCACGACGCGTACGGCACATACAGCACATACGGCACCGCCTACGCCACGTACGAGGACACCTACCGGCCTGCCTACGAGGCGTCCGAGACGGCGCACGAGGCGGCGTACGAGCCGGTGGTGCGCCCCAGGAGCGGACGTCGGGCCGCGCACCGGCGCAGGGGGAAGGTCGCCGAGCGGGGGGACGGGCCCATGCGCCGGCTCGTCCCGCAGGCGCTGGTCGTGGCGTTCCTCGCGGGCGGCACCAGCGCCTTCGTCGCCGAGGACAAGGCGATCGAGCTGAGCGTCGACGGCAAGCCGCGCACGCTGCACACCTTCGCGGACGACGTCACCGAGCTGCTCACCGAGGAGGGTGTCGACGTCGGCGCGCACGACGTGGTGGCGCCCGCACCCGATGCGGCGCTCACCAGCGGTGACGAGGTCGCGGTGCGCTACGGCCGCCCCGTGCGGCTCACGCTCGACGGCCAGCGGCGCGAGGTGTGGACGACGGAGCGCACGGTGGAGGCGGCGCTCAGGCAGATCGGGGTGCGCGCGGAGGGGGCGTACGTCTCGGCGTCGCGCTCCCAAAGCATCGGGCGTGAAGGACTCGCGCTGGATGTGCGCACCGAGCGCGCGGTGACGGTCATGGCGGACGGGCGGGCGCGCACGATTCGTACGAACGCGGCGACCGTGAGCGAGGTCGTGGAGCAGGCCGGCATCACCCTGCGCGGCCAGGACGCGACGTCCGTCCCGCTCGACAGCTTCCCGCGCGACGGGCAGACGGTCACGGTCCTGCGGATCACCGGCCGCAAGGAGATCCGCGACGAGGCGATCCAGTTCGCCGTGCAGCGGATCGAGGACCCCTCGGTGTTCAAGGGCACGGAGGTCGTCGAGCGGGCGGGGCAGCTGGGGCTGCGGCGGGTCACGTACTCGCTGCGTACCGTCAACGGCGTCCGGCAGAAGCCGCGGCGGACCGGGTCCGAGGTGGTGCGCGAGCCGCAGACGCAGGTGGTGAAGGTCGGCACCAAGCCGCTGCCGACGTCGGTGCGCGGCGCGGGAGGTCTGGACTGGCAGGGCCTCGCGGCGTGCGAGTCCGGGGGCCGGGCGGACGCGGTGGACTCGTCGGGGACGTACGGCGGGCTGTACCAGTTCGACACGCACACCTGGCGCAGCCTCGGCGGGAAGGGCCGTCCGCAGGACGCGCCGGCGGCGGAGCAGACGGCACGGGCGAAGAAGCTGTATGTGCGGCAGGGAGCGAGTCCCTGGCCGCACTGCGGGGAGCGGCTGCACGGGTGAGCCACCTGTGGTGACGGGCGGCCGGTGCCGGCTGTACGGCCCCGTACCCTTGTCGGGTGAGCAGCCCCACCCCCGACGCCCTCCTGGGCCCCGCCGACATCCGTGAACTGGCGGCCGCCCTCGGTGTGCGCCCCACCAAACAGCGCGGCCAGAACTTCGTGATCGACGCGAACACGGTCCGCCGTATCGTCCGCACCGCGGACGTCCGCCCCGACGACGTGGTGGTCGAGGTGGGACCGGGACTCGGCTCGCTCACCCTGGCGCTGCTGGAGGTGGCCGACCGCGTCACCGCCGTCGAGATCGACGACGTCCTCGCCGCCGCGCTGCCCGCGACCATCGCGGCCCGCATGCCGGACCGCGCCGACCGGTTCGCGCTGGTGCACTCCGACGCGATGCAGGTCGCCGAACTGCCGGGCCCGCCGCCCACCGCGCTGGTCGCCAACCTCCCCTACAACGTGGCCGTCCCCGTCCTCCTGCACATGCTCGAAACCTTCCCGACCATCGAACGCACCCTCGTCATGGTGCAGTCGGAGGTCGCCGACCGACTGGCGGCGTCGCCCGGTTCGAAGGTGTACGGCGTCCCCTCGGTCAAGGCCAACTGGTACGCCGAGGTCAAGCGGGCCGGCGCCATCGGACGCAACGTCTTCTGGCCCGCCCCGAACGTCGACAGCGGGCTGGTCTCCCTGACCCGGCGCGCCGAGCCGCTCAAGACCACCGCCTCCCGGCGCGAGGTCTTCGCCGTCATCGACGGCGCGTTCGCCCAGCGCCGCAAGACCCTGCGGGCCGCACTCGCCGGCTGGGCGGGCTCGGCGGCCGCGGCCGAGGAGGCCCTCGTCGCCGCCGGCGTCTCACCGCAGGCCCGCGGAGAGGCGCTGACGGTCGAGGAGTTCGTCCGGATCGCCGAGCACAAGGCGGCCGGCGCCCAGCACAAGGAGTCCGAGTAAGTGAGCGCGAGCGTCACCGTACGTGTCCCCGCCAAGGTCAACGTCCAGCTCGCGGTCGGCGCCGCGCGGCCCGACGGCTTTCACGACCTGGCCAACGTCTTCCTGGCGGTCGGGCTGTACGACGAGGTCACCGTGACCCCCTCGCCCGACGGGCTGCGCGTCACCTGTGACGGGCCCGACGCCGACCAGGTCCCGCTCGACCGTACGAACCTCGCCGCCCGCGCGGCGCTCGCCCTGGCGGAACGCCGTGGCCTCGACGCCGACGTCCACCTCCACATCGCCAAGGACATCCCGGTCGCCGGCGGCATGGCGGGCGGCAGTGCGGACGGCGCGGGCGCGCTGCTGGCCTGCGACGCGCTGTGGGGTACGCACGCCTCCCGCGAGGAACTGCTCGACATCTGCGCCGAGTTGGGCAGTGACGTGCCGTTCAGCCTGGTCGGCGGGGCGGCTCTGGGCACCGGGCGGGGCGAGCGGCTGCGTACGCTCGACGTGGGCGGCACCTTCCACTGGGTGTTCGCGATGGCCGACCGAGGGCTGTCGACGCCGGCCGTGTTCCGTGAGTTCGACCGGCTCGGCGAGGGCACCGACATCCCCGAGCCCATCGCCTCCGAGCCGCTCCTCGCCGCCCTCGCGAAGGGTGACCCCGACGCGCTCGCCGCGGCCGTCTCCAACGACCTCCAGCCAGCGGCCCTCTCCCTCTTCCCGGAGCTCGCCGACACCCTCGCCGCAGGCCGCGCCGCCGGTGCGCTCGCGGCGCTGGTCTCCGGCTCGGGTCCGACGACGGCGTTCCTCGCCCGGGACGCCGAGTCGGCGGAGAAGGTGGCCGACACCCTGCGGTCGTCGGGCACCTGCCGGGCGGTGCGCACGACGTCCGGGCCCGCGCAGGGGGCCACGGTGGTGCGGTCCGCCGGAGCGTGACGACGTACTCACAAGTACGCGTTCTTCGCCCGATCTCCACACGGAAGTACTGCGATCGCAGTACCCGTGGGGCGGCTGAGGCCAAGGCCTCCCTGATCCGGCTGATCAAGGTCATATCCCGGTTCGAGGGCCTGGACCCGCGGGCGAGGGTGACGTACACCAACCCCGTCAACGGCACCAAGAAGGACACGAACACGGTCGGCGGTCACCGCGACTACTTCGACACCGAGTGCCCCGGCCAGGTCATGTACGACCTCCTCGCCGAGGTCCGCGCGGCGGCCGCCCGCCGCTGACGCCGGCCTCCACGGCGAAGCGCCCCGGGGCTGCCGATCCCCGGGGCGCACGAGGCTGTCGTACGGGCCGACTAGGCTGGGAGGCTGACCGACCCCCTGGGCAGGAGAGTAATGGCCGTCAATCTGGTCAATGTCGAGAACGTCAGCAAGGTGTACGGCACCCGTGCCCTGCTCGACGGTGTGTCGCTCGGCGTCTCCGAGGGGGACCGCATCGGCGTCGTCGGTCGCAACGGCGACGGCAAGACGACCCTGATCCGGATGCTGGCCAAGCTGGAGGAGGCCGACACCGGCCGGGTCACGCACTCCGGCGGGCTGCGGCTCGGGGTGCTCACCCAGCACGACTCGCTGGACCCCGAGGCGACCGTCCGGCACGAGGTCATCCGGGACATGGCCGACCACGAGTGGGCGGGCAACGCCAAGGTCCGGGACGTGCTCACGGGCCTCTTCGGCGGCCTCGACCTGCCCGGCTTCCCGCAGGGCCTCGACACCGTCATCGGCCCCCTCTCCGGCGGCGAACGGCGACGGATCGCGCTCGCCAAGCTGCTCATCGAGGAGCAGGACCTCATCGTCCTGGACGAGCCCACCAACCACCTCGACGTCGAGGGCATCGCCTGGCTGGCCCAGCACCTGCGCGAGCGCCGCTCCGCGCTCGTGTGCGTCACCCACGACCGGTGGTTCCTCGACCAGGTCTGCACGCGCATGTGGGACGTGCAGAAGGGCGACGTCTACGAGTACGAGGGCGGCTACTCCGACTACGTCTTCGCCCGCGCCGAGCGCGAGCGCATCGCCGCCACCGAAGAGGTCAAGCGGCAGAACCTGGTCCGCAAGGAGCTGGCCTGGCTGCGCCGCGGCGCCCCCGCGCGCACGTCCAAGCCTCGCTTCCGTGTCGAGGCCGCCAACGAGCTCATCAAGGACGTACCCGCGCCCCGGGACAGCAGCGAGCTGATGAAGTTCGCCTCGTCCCGGCTCGGGAAGACCGTCTTCGACCTGGAGGACATCACCGTCCAGGCCGGCCCCAAGGTGCTGCTCAAGCATGTGACATGGCAGCTCGGTCCCGGGGACCGGATCGGCCTCGTCGGTGTCAACGGCGCCGGCAAGACGTCTCTCCTGCGGGCCATGGCCGAGGCGGCACGGACGGAGGGCGAGGCGCAGCCGGCCGCCGGGCGGATCTCCGTCGGAAAGACCGTCAAGCTCGCCTATCTGTCCCAGGAGGTCGCCGAACTCGCCCCGCACGTGCGGGTGCTGGAAGCCGTTCAGCAGGTGCGCGAGCGCGTCGACCTCGGCAAGGGGCGGGAGATGACCGCCGGGCAGCTGTGCGAGACGTTCGGCTTCGGCAAGGAGAAGCAGTGGACGCCGGTCGGGGACCTCTCCGGTGGTGAGCGGCGCCGGCTCCAGCTGCTGCGCCTGCTGATGGACGAGCCGAACGTCCTCTTCCTCGACGAGCCCACCAACGACCTCGACATCGAGACCCTCACTCAGCTGGAGGACGTCCTCGACGGCTGGCCGGGCTCGATGATCGTCATCTCCCACGACCGGTTCTTCGTCGAGCGCACCACGGACCGGGTGTTCGCCCTCCTCGGCGACGCCACCCTGCGGATGCTGCCGCGCGGAATCGACGAGTACCTGGAGCGCCGCCACCGCATGGAGGCCCAGGTCGCCGCCGGGGCGGTGTCCGCTCCGGCCGCCGAGAAGGCCGTACCGGAGAAGAGCGCCGCCGATGTGCGCGCCGCCAAGAAGGAGTTGCAGAAGATCGAGCGCCAGCTCGACAAGGTCTCCGAGAAGGAGACCAAGCTGCATGCGCAGATCGCCGAGCACGCCACCGACTTCGGAAAGGTCGCCGAACTCGACGCGGAACTGCGCGACTTGGCCGGCCAGCGGGACGAGCTGGAGCTGCGCTGGCTGGAACTTGCGGAGGACGCGTAGCGTTTCGCCGGGAAGGGCGCGACTACCGAGGTGCCGCTGTGTGTCGGCTGTCGTCTGCGGCGCCGTTGTGGCTGGTCGCGCTCGCGCGGCGGTAGCCGCATATCGATGCAGTCCCGCGCCCCTTCAGGGCGCGTCCGCGCCCTTTGGCGCCCTTCCGCGCCCGCGTGAAGGGCGCGTGAAGGCGCATAACGGGGGCATCACAGGCCGGTCCTCCCTTGGGAACAGGGGGCGAGACGGCCCGGTGCACTGTCGTCGGCGGGTGATAGAAAGAGCCGTCTGAGAACAGTCTGAGAACCGTCGGTGTGGCGGAAACGCGACGGCACATGACGTGGCACCACACCGGTCACGAGGGGGAACCGCTCATGAGCCAGCCGCCCAACCAGCCGCCCCAGGGTGGTTTCGGCGCACCGCAGGACCCGCGGCAGGGCGGCTTCGGCGCCCCGCAGCCTCCGCAGGACGCGCCGCAGACCCCGCCCCCGCCGCAGGGCCCGCCGCAGACGCCGCCGCCCCCGCAGGGCCCGCCGCCCGGCGCCCCGCAGCCCGGCTACGGCTACCCGCAGCAGCAGCCGGCACAGCCGGGCCCGTACCAGTCCGGCCCGTACGCACAGCCGCAGCAGCAGCCGGGGCCGTACGGCTATCAGCAGCAGCCCGGCCCCTACGGCCAGCAGCCCGCCCAGGGTTACGGCTACCCGGGGCAGCCGCAGTACCCGGGCGCGCCCGGCGCCCCGCAGCCCGGCTCGCGCAACCCCTTCAAGGGCAAGCCCGCCCTCGCCATCGGTGCCGCGGTGGCGGCGCTGCTCGTCATCGGCGGCGGCGTGTACGCGGTGACCAGCGGCGACGACGACCCGAAGAAGCCGGTCGCCCAGGAGAGCGGCGACTCGAAGAACACCGAGTCCCCGTCCGACGACCCCGAGGGCGGCGGTGGCAGTGGCGGCGGCGCCGACCCGGAGAACCTCAACGGCGGCCGCCAGTCCGGCGACGCGAAGGTGCTCTGGTACAAGCCCGCGCCCGACGCGCCCGCCTCCGGCGCCGACGCCCCCGGCATGTGGATCACCGACAAGGCCGCGGTGAAGGCGGCGTACAAGCAGCTCTTCGCCTACAACGTCGGCGACGGCGAGGCCACTTGGGACCCGATCACCTTCCCGCAGAAAATCTGCGCGGTCACCCCGCAGAAGTCGTCCGACGACAAGATCGTCGTCGCCTACATGAGCGGCAGCAGCGACCGCGCCAAGTGCAACCAGCTCCAGCAGGTCGACCTCAACACCGGCGCCAAGGGCTGGAAGGCCTCGGTCGCCAACGGCGCGCTGTTCGACAGCACCCTCGACGTCGAACTGTCCATCACCGGCAAGACGCTGATGGTGGGCCGCTCGCAGTCCGGCACGGCGTACGACGTCAACAGCGGCAAGAAGCTGTGGGACAAGACGAGGTTCGGCGACAAGTGCTTCCCGGACGCCTTCGCGGGCGGCGACAAGCTGATCGCCGTGGCGGGCTGCGACGCCACCGGCAGCAACGAGCACGACGAGGTGCAGGAGCTCGACCCGGCGACCGGCAAGGCCAAGTGGACCTGGCAGTTCGACAAGGGGTGGAAGGTCGCGCGCGTCTTCTCCCTCGACCCGCTGGTCCTCTACAGCACCAACGAGGACAAGAAGCAGTGGAACATCTCCACGCTCGGCGACGACGGCAAGCGCCGCTCGCAGGTCGAGGTCGCTCTGGAGATCGGCGCCCAGTGCGGCTGGGCCATCCTGCAGCGTGACCTCCAGGGCTGCTCCGGTGTGGCCTCCGACGCCGACACCCTCTACATGCCGACCAAGGCGACCACCGGGGCCAACGAGATCGTCGCGATCAACCTGGCCAACGGCAAGGAGAAGTGGCGCGTCAAGTCCCCCGCCGAGGAGCCGATGCTGCCGATCAAGGTCGAGGACGGCAAGCTCATCGCGTACGTCGACCCGTCGTACGACGCGGGCGGCCAGGTCGTGTCCATCCCGGTCAGCGGCAGCAACCCCAAGCCGACGACGCTGCTGCGGAACCCGGCCGGCGCCGCGGACGTCGAGAACGGCTTCTTCTCGAAGGCGTTCGACTGGGCCGACGGGCGCTTCTACCTCTCGAGCACCCGGCTGAGCGGCAACGACGAATCCAAGGAGAAGCTGATTCTCGCCTTCGGCAAGTGAGGCGAGCGGCAGACCTTCCCTTCGCCGTCGTCCCCCAAGTCCCCGCCGTGCCCGTCGTCCCCCTCCCCTGAGGTACCCACGCCATGACCCAGCCGCCGCCTCCGCCGCCCAACCAGCCCCCGCAGGGCGGGTTCGGCCCGCCGCAGGACCAGCCGCCCCAGCAGCAGGGGGGCGGCGGCTTCGGCCCGCCGACACCGCCGCCGCCTGCGCAGACGCCGCCGCCCCCGCAGGGTCCGCCGTCCGGGGCCCAGCAGCCGGGGTACGGCTATCCGCAGGCACCCCAGGGGGGCCAGGGGGGTCAACCTCCGACTCCGCCTGCCGGGTACGGCTACCCCGGCCAGCAGCCCGCTCCGTACGGGCAGCCGCAGAACCCGTACGGCCAGCAGCAGAACCCCTACGGTCAGCCGGGCGGCTACGGCTATCCGCAGCAGACCGTGCCGATGCACCCCCAGGCCACCGGGCCGGGCGGTGGCGGGCAGCGGTCCAGCGGGCAGCTCGCCGTCATCGTGGCGGCGGCCGTCGTGGTGATCTCGCTGATCATCGGTGGCGTGCTGTACGCCAAGTCCGGTGACGAGGGCGGCAAGGACGAGACCGCCAGCTCCAGCGGCGGCACCGGTGGCGGGGACAACGGCGACGGGGGCGGCGGCGTCGACGCCCCCGACGGCACAGAGAAGGTGCCCGCCGACACCAACTCCGATGTCCTCTTCCAGGTCAAGGCGCCCGACGTGGAGGACGACACCAGCGTCGTGGTGTCCGGCTCCTGGCTGACCGACGACGCGTACGTCAAGAGCGGCGTCGCCGAGATCGTCGGCTACGACCGCGACAAGGGCACCAAGCTGTGGACCGTCAAGCTGCCGGGGCCGGTCTGCCAGGCCAGTAAGCACGTCAACGAGGACGGGCTGACGGCCGTCGCCTTCCAGCCCGACATGCCGACCAAGGAACGGCCCTCGCACGGCTGCAGCGAGGTCGCGGCGATCGACCTCGACGCCGGCAAGAAGCTGTGGACGAAGAGCACCGAGGTGGACGGCAGGCCGCTGCGCTTCGACAACCTCACCGTCAGCGGCGGCACGGTCGCCGCCGGCGGTACGAGTGGCGGGACCGCGTTCGACCTCGAGACCGGCAAGCAGTTGTGGGTGCCGAAGGCCGAGGACGGCTGCTACGACCTCGGGTACGCCGGTGGCGCGAAGCTGGTCGCCGTGCGCAAGTGCGGTTCCTACGACCAGCCTCAGCTGCACATCCAGACCATCGACCCGAAGTCCGGGAAGGTGATCTCCGAGTACAAGATGGCCGAGGGCGTCGAGTACGCGAGTGTGGTGTCCACCGAGCCGCTCGTCGTGGCCGCCGAGGCCGGGCAGTCGGACGCCATCGGCATCTCGGACGTCTTCTCCATCGACAACAAGACCGGCAAGCTGCGCATCCGTATCTCCGTGCCGGCCGACCAGTTCGCGGCCAAGTGCTCCGGCGTCACCACGATCGAGCAGTGCAAGGGCGTCGTGGTGGGCAACGACCGGCTCTACGTGGAGACCGAGCAGCACAGCAGCGGCGGGGAGCGCGGCCGGACCAACGAGATCGTCGCCTTCGACCTGACCACCGGCAAGCAGACCGGGCAGCGGGCGGACGCGGGGGACGGGTACACGATCACGCCGCTGCGGATGGACGGCGGCAACGTGATCGCGTACAAGCGGCCGCCGTACGACAAGGGCGGGCAGATCGTCAGTGTGGACGGTGGCAGCTTCAAGGAGACGAAGCTGCTGGAGAATCCGGCGGCGCGGGCGGTGCGGGATGTGGAGACGCGGATGTCTCCGGAGTACTCCGAGTTCATCTACTCGCAGGGGCATCTGTACATGTCCGCCGTATACGCGAGCGAGTTGACGAGTTCGGCCGACCCGAAGGCTCATGTGATCGCGTTCGGTACGACGGTCGAGTGAGCTGACCCCGCCGACGACCATGGCCCCGTTCCTGTTCAGGAGCGGGGCCATGTGCGTACCGTCGTACCGTCTCATCGTCCTCGAATGCGGGGAAAGCCAGAAAATCCGCCGTTCCGGGGCACTTCTCACCAGTAGGGGGAGCGGAACGTCGAACAAGCGTGTAGCTTCCGGGGGCATGAAGGGCGGGGGAGCCAGGAGGGGGCTTCTGTCCGCGCGGCCAGTGGGTATCCGTGGTGGGGCTCCGTAGTGGGCGCTGGCCGGATTCCATTGGGGGGACTGGGGGGACTTGGGGGGTTGCTCGATGGGAGTGCGGCTCATGGTGGTCGACGACCACCGATTGCTCGCGGAGGCGTTGGCCTCGGCGCTGAAGCTGAGGGGGCACCGGGTGCTGGCCGCGGCGGCGCCGGCCGCGGGGGCGGCGGAGCTGGTGATCACGCGGGCGCCTGAGGTGTGCCTGTTGGGGACGGCGACGCCCGCGGAGCCGGGGATGTTCGATCCGGTGGTGAGGATCAAGCGGGAGCGGCCGCAGGTGGCTGTGCTGGTGCTGGGGCCGGTGCCGAGTCCGCGGGGGATTGCGGCGGCGTTTGCGGCGGGGGCCTCCGGCTATGTGCGGCACGACGAGCGGATAGAGGGTGTCGAACGGGCGATCATGAAGGCCAGGGCGGGGGAGGCGGCGGTGGCGCCGCAGCTGCTGCAGGGGGCGTTCAGCGAGTTGCTCAACCCTGCCGCCCAACCGGACGACGAGGGGCAGCGGTTGCTGCAGATGCTCACGCCCCGGGAGGTCGAGGTCCTGGTGCGCGTGGCCGACGGCGAGGACACCCGCCTGATCGCGGCGGGCATGGGCATCGCACCGTCGACTGCGCGTACCCATGTCCAACGGGTGCTGATGAAGCTGGGTGTGGGGTCGCGGCTGGAGGCGGCTGCCTTGGCGGCGCGGACGGGATTGCTGGATCGGGCGGGGGAGGGCGGTGCGTGACGGGTGCGCTGCCCGCGGCGGCCTGTGGCTGTTTCGGTGGGGGTGCGCGTAGCGCCTGCAGTGCGTTGGGTGGGTCGGGGCCGTGCCGGAGGGTGTCCGTCCTCGGACCGGCGGTCCCTTGGGCCAGGAGGAACCGCGTGTTGACGTCGGCCACTGCGGGCGGACGGACACCCCCTGGCACGTCCCCTTGCCGCCGCGGGCGACTGCGGCGCCGCGGAGGTACGCCACCACCACGGCCACTGCGCCGGTCACTTTCAGCGCCGGTGGGCATCGTTCAGCCTGTCCGGCGTTTGAGGACGAGGCCCGTTCAGGGCCGAAGCGGGGGTCTGGGGGCCGCAGGCCCCCAGGTACGGGACGGGTAGGGGCGGCGGGGGCGAGGAGTTGGGGGTTGACCCCGCCGGGGGCGGCGTTACGGGGCCGGCTCGTCTTCCGGTGAGGTCTCCGGAGGAGGCGGTGCCGCAGGCCGTAGCTTCAGCCAGGTCAGGAAGAACAGGCCCAGGAGCAGCATGCCGAGGCCGGTCCAGAGGTTGATGTTGATGCCCTGGGCCTTGTCGATCGCGGCGTCGTCGTCGGTGAGGCCCGTGATCGTGACGATGACGCCGTAGAGCACGAAGAGCCCGCCGATGATGCGCCGGATGTCGAAGAGCCGGGCGGCCGTCGCGGACTTGCCCTCCAGGTCCGTGACTTGCCGCAGCAGATCCTTCTCGGAGGAGCCCGGGCGTTCGGAGTGGTGGTCGGTCATGAGTTCTCAGAGCTCCGTCGTCAGAAGGAGAACGGGATGTAGCAGGCCGCAGCGAGGACCACCGCGCCCCAGCCCAGCAACGCCGGTTTGCGATACCACGCCTCGTCCCCCGGCGCGGGCGGCTCGGCCATGCCGGGCGAGCGGGTGCCGTAGACCAGACCCTGGAGTTCCTCCGTCGGCTTGGGGGCCGTGAAGAGGGAGACGGCCACCATGACGACTCCGCCGGCCACGAAGCCCGCGATCGCGGAGACGAAGTTCGCGCCCTGGTCGGAGGGGATCGAGATGATGTCCTGCTTGTAGAGGACGAAGTAGTTGACCATCGCCGCCGTCGTACCTGCCAGCAGGCCCCAGAAGCCCGACTTCATCGACGCCCGCTTCCAGAACATGCCGACGATGAAGACCACGAACATCGGCACGTTGAAGAAGGAGAAGAGGGTCTGGAGGTAGCTCATGATGTTGGAGAACGACGACGCCAGGAACGCCGTGCCGATCGACGCCAGCACCCCGATCGCGGTGATGAGGCGGCCGAAGCGGACGTAGTAGCCGTCCTCGCGGTCCGTGACCACGTACCGCGCCCAGATGTCGGTCGTGAACACCGTGTTGAAGGAGGACACGTTCGCCGCCATGCCCGCCATGAAGGCGGCGAGGAGGCCGGTGACCGCGATGCCGAGGACGCCGTTCGGCAGCAGGCCCTCCATCAGGTACGGGATGGCGTCGTTGTACTGATAGCCCGACTCCTCGGTGCCGAAGCCGGGGACCAGGGCCGCCGCCGCGAGACCCGGGATCATCACCAGGAACACGATGAAGATCTTCGGGAACGCCGCGATGAGCGGAGTGCGCTGGGCCGCTGAGAGGTTCTTGGCCGACAGCGCCCGCTGGACCTCGGCGAAGTTCGTCGTCCAGTAGCCGAAGGACAGCACGAAACCCAGGCCCAGGACGATCGTCAGCCAGTTCGCGCCCAGCGGGTTCGCGTCGCCGATGCCGGTGCCGCCCCAGGCGGTGACGAAGTCGTCGCCGTGGGACTTGGTCAGGGTGTCCGTCAGGCCGTCCCAGCCGCCCGCCTTCTTCAGCGCCAGCACGGTGATCGGGATCAGCGCGGCCAGGATCACGAAGAACTGCAGGACCTCGTTGTAGATCGCCGACGACAGGCCGCCGAGGGTGATGTAGGCGAGGACGAAGAAGCCCGCCACGACGATCGCGACCCATTGGGGCCAGCCGAGGAGTGCCTCGACCACGATCGCCAGGGCGTAGAGGTTCACCCCGGCGATCAGGATCGCGGCGAAGGCGAACAGGATCGAACTGAGCAGGTGCGCCCCCCTGTCGAAGCGCATGAGCAGGAACTCCGGGACCGAGCGGACTTTGCTGCCGTAGTAGAAGGGCATCATCACCAGGCCGAGGAAGACCATGGCCGGGATGGCGCCGATCCAGTACCAGTGGACGGTGTAGGCGCCGTACTGCGCGCTGTTGGCGGCCATGCCGAGGATCTCGGTGGCGGCCAGGTTGGCGGAGATGAAGGCGAGGCCGGTGACCCAGGCGGGCAGGGAGCGGCCGGAGAGGAAGAAGTCGAGGCTGGTCTTCACCGAGCGGCGGGCGGCGAAGCCGATGCCCAGCACGACGACGAAGTAGATACCCAGCAGCGTGTAGTCGAGCCAGTTCGTGGGGAGCCGTAGCTCGGCGGCGAGGTAGGTGGGGGAATGTGTGGGGGTTTGCATAAGTACTCGCTTCGTTGCGCGAACCGATACAGAGCGGAACCTACGCCGCCGTGTTTCAGTAACTGAACACGTCAGATGATGGTCTTTGTTTGATTGTGATGTTGACTGAGGTGGTGAGTTGTGTTTCTCTGTGTTTAGTTATGTTTGATGGAGGAGTCCAGCGTGAAGAAGACCTCGACCCGGCTGGCCGACGGTCGTGAGCTCGTCTATTACGACCTGCGCGACGACACCGTGCGGGACGCCGTCGACCGGCGGCCGCTGGACCGGACCGTCACCACGTCCGAGGTCCGCCGGGACGTGCTGCTCGGGGACGCGGTCGCCATCGCCTCGCATCGGCAGGGGCGGACCTATCACCCGCCGGCCGACGAGTGCCCGCTGTGCCCTTCGGAGGGTGAGCGACTGAGCGAGATCCCCGACTCGTCGTACGACGTCGTGGTCTTCGAGAACCGATTCCCCTCGCTCGCCGGTGACTCCGGGCGCTGCGAGGTCGTCTGCTTCACCTCCGACCACAACGCCTCCTTCGCCGACCTCACCGAGGAGCAGGCCCGGCTGGTCCTGGACGCGTGGACCGACCGGACCTCCGAACTGTCGTCCCTGCCCTCCGTGGAGCAGGTCTTCTGCTTCGAGAACCGCGGCGCCGAGATCGGTGTCACCCTCGGCCACCCCCACGGGCAGATCTACGCCTACCCCTTCACCACCCCGCGTACCGCCCTGATGCTGCGCTCGCTGGCCGCCCACAAGGACGCCACCGGCGGGGGGAACCTCTTCGACGCCGTCCTGGAGCGTGAACTCGCCGACCGGCGGGTCGTCCTGGAGAGTGAACACTGGGCGGCCTTCGTGCCGTACGCCGCGCACTGGCCCTACGAGGTCCACCTGTACCCGAAGCGCCGGGTGCCCGATCTGCTCGCGCTCGACGAAGAGGCGCGCTCAGAGTTCCCCAAGGTTTATCTGGAACTCTTGAGGCGCTTCGACCGGATCTTCGACGGACGGGACGGAGGGGAGAACTCCGCGGGTGAGCCTCCGACGCCGTACATCGCCGCCTGGCACCAGGCGCCGTTCGGCACACTGGAGGAATTCGAGGGCGTGGTGCGTGAGGACTTCGCTCTTCACCTCGAGCTTTTCACCATCCGACGCACTTCCGGCAAGCTTAAGTTTCTCGCGGGTTCCGAGTCCGGCATGAACGTGTTCATCAACGACGTGCCGCCGGAGCGCGCGGCCGAGCGACTGCGAGAGGTAGCGAGTTCATGAGTGGGAAGTACCTGGTCACCGGTGGCGCCGGCTATGTGGGCAGCGTGGTCGCCCAGCATCTGCTGGAGGCGGGAGACGAGGTCGTCGTCCTCGACAACCTCTCGACCGGATTCCGCGAGGGCGTGCCGGCCGGGGCTTCCTTCATCGAGGGCGACATCCGCGACGCCGCCAAGTGGCTGGACTCCTCCTTCGACGCCGTGCTGCACTTCGCCGCGTTCTCGCAGGTCGGCGAGTCGGTCGTGAAGCCGGAGAAGTACTGGGACAACAACGTCGGCGGCACCATGGCGCTGCTCGGCGCGATGCGTGACGCCGGTGTGCGCAAGCTCGTCTTCTCCTCCACCGCCGCCACCTACGGCGAGCCCGAGGAGGTGCCGATCGTCGAGTCGGCCCCGACGCAGCCCACGAATCCGTACGGCGCCTCCAAGCTCGCCGTCGACCACATGATCTCCGGCGAGGCGGCGGCGCACGGCCTCGGTGCCGTGTCCCTCAGGTACTTCAACGTGGCGGGTGCCTACGGCGACTGCGGCGAGCGCCACGACCCCGAGTCGCACCTCATCCCGCTCGTCCTGCAGGTCGCCCAGGGCCGGCGCGACGCGATCTCCGTCTTCGGCGACGACTACCCGACGCCGGACGGCACCTGCGTGCGCGACTACATCCACGTCGCCGACCTCGCCGACGCCCACCTGCTGGCGCTCAAGGCCGCCGAGCCGGGCGAGCACCTCATCTGCAACCTCGGCAACGGCAACGGCTTCTCCGTCCGCGAGGTCGTCGAGACCGTCCGCCAGGTCACCGGGCACCCGATCCCCGAGGTCGTGGCCCCGCGCCGGGGCGGCGACCCGGCGGTCCTGGTCGCCTCCGCCGACACCGCCCGCGAGCGGCTCGGCTGGAACCCGTCCCGCGCGGATCTCGCGGGGATCGTCGCCGACGCGTGGGAGTTCGCCCAGCGGCGCGAAAGCTAAGTTCTACGGCCGGTCAGCACGGCCGTACGTTCTACGGCTGTTCGGCCGGTCAACTCACCGGCCGCTTCGGCCGGTTCAGCAGGGAAGGTCAGGGTCAGGGGATGAGCGTCGACACGGCAGCCGCGGTCACCGAGCGGTTCAGGGAGCTGTACGGGGCGGAGCCGGAGGGGGTGTGGGCCGCGCCGGGCCGGGTCAACCTGATCGGCGAGCACACCGACTACAACGACGGCTTCGTCATGCCGTTCGCTCTGCCGCACACCGCGGTCGCCGCGGTCTCACGGCGCACGGACGGCGCCCTGCGGCTGCACTCGGCGGACGTCGAGGGCGGCGTCGTGGAACTGCGTGTCGAGAAGCTGGAGCCCGAGTCGGACCGGAACTGGACGGCGTACCCGTCGGGTGTGGTCTGGGCGCTGCGCCAGGCCGGCCACGCGGTGACGGGCGCCGACATCCACCTGGCCTCGACGGTCCCGGCGGGCGCGGGCCTGTCGTCGTCGGCGGCGCTGGAGGTCGTCGTGGCGCTCGCCCTGAACGACCTCTATGACCTCGGCCTGAAGGGCTGGCAGCTGGCCCGCCTGTGCCAGCGCGCGGAGAACGTCTACGTCGGCGCCCCCGTCGGCATCATGGACCAGACGGCGTCCGCCTGCTGCGAGGCCGGGCACGCCCTGTTCCTCGACACCCGGGACCTCTCCCAGAAGCAGATCCCCTTCGACCTGGCTGCCGAGGGCATGCGCCTGCTCGTCGTCGACACCCAGGTCAAGCACTCCCACAGCGAGGGGGAGTACGGCAAGCGGCGCGCGGGCTGCGAGAAGGGCGCGGCGCTGCTGGGTGTGGACGCGCTCAGAGACGTGGCGTACGACGAGCTGGACGCGGCGCTCGACCGGCTCGGCGACGACGAGGAGGTGCGCCGGCTGGTGCGCCACGTCGTCACCGAGGACCAGCGCGTCGAGCAGGTCGTCGCGCTGCTGGAGTCGGGCGACACGCGCGCGATCGGCCCGGTCCTGACGGCCGGCCACGCCTCACTGCGCGACGACTTCCGCATCTCCTGCCCGGAACTGGACCTGGTCGTGGACACCGCCCTGGCGAACGGCGCCCTGGGGGCCCGCATGACCGGCGGCGGCTTCGGCGGCTCGGCGATCGTCCTGGCGGAGGCGGCCGACGTCGAGACCGTCACCAAGTCCGTCGAGGAGGCCTTCGCCGCCGCCGGGTTCACGGCGCCGCGGGTGTTCGAGGCGGTGCCGGCGGCGGGTGCGCGGCGGGTGCGCTGACACGCTCACCCCAGTCGCTTGGTGAGCGTGTACTCCGTGATCCCCGGCGGATAGTCGGGGATCACGCACACCACGTCGTACCCGCGCTTGCGATAGAACTCCGGCGCCTGGAAGTCCCATGTCTCCAGGCGTACGGCCGTGCAGGCCCGTTCGTCGCGGGCCATGCGCTCTGCAGTTGCGAGCAACTGCGAACCCAGGCGGGCACCGCGGTGGCGTTCGTCGACCCAGAGGTACGTGACATGGAGCCAGGTGGTCCAGGTGTGACCCACGAGCCCGCCGGCCACGGCACCTGAGTCGTCCAACGCCCAGACCTGGAGCGGATGTTCGCGTTCACCTGGGGTTCCGCGCAGGGCGCGCAGGATCGGGGAGGCCGCGGTGTTGGTGTCCCGCAGCCGCCGGCGGAGCAGATCCTGGCGAGACTTGTCGACTTCTGTCTCCAGACGAAACATGCGGCTCACCATAAACGCGTCGGCCAACCAGTTCTGCAAATTACCTTCCGCTCCTGCCCCCCGCCCGTACTCTGATGAGCAGCACCGGTGGGGGCCGGTGCTGATCAGGGGGCGAGACAGGTCGGGTACGACGCCCGAAGTGGGGGTAGCAGTTCTTGCACGGCGGCGGCCGTGCGGCCATCCACGCTTCGGGCGCCGTGCCCGCGACGGTGTTCGTCTCCCGGTGTCGTCCTCATGACGATGGGGTATCCCCTGCTCTTCGGGAGCTTGGGGAAGGGGGTTTCGTGGTTCGCATCCGAGTCCTGGTCGTCGACGACCATCGCATCTTCGCCGAGTCACTCGCCGCCGCGCTGGCGGCCGAGCCCGATGTCGACGTCTCCGCCGCCGGCAGCGGTCCGGCCGCGCTGCGCAGCCTGGAGCGCGCGGCCGCCGAGGGGCGCCGGTACGACGTGCTGCTCGTCGACGCCGACCTGGGCGGCAACGCGCCGGGCATACGGCCGGCCGTACCCGTTCAGGAGGTGGGCGAGGACGGGCTCGTCGACGGCATCTCGCTGGTCGTCGGCGTCCGTTCCGCGCAGCCGGCCGTACGGATCGTCGTCCTCGCCGAGAAGGACGATCCGCGCCGGGCCGCGCTCGCCCTGCAGGCCGGCGCCTCCGGGTGGGTCGCCAAGGACTGCTCGCTGTCCCGGCTGCTCACCGTCATCCGCGGGGTGCTGCGCGACGAGACACATCTGCCGCCCGCCCTGCTCACAGGGGTTCTGCGGGAGCTGACGGCCGCGCGCAAGCACCGCACCGAGAGCGAACGGCTGGTGGAGTCGCTGACCCCGCGCGAGCGGGAAGTGCTTCGGTGCATGGTGGCAGGGCTGGGGCGCAAGGCCGTCGCCGAGCGCCTGTATCTCTCGCCGCACACCGTCCGCACCCATATGCAGAACGTCCTGGGCAAGCTGGGCGTCCACTCCACACTGGCCGCGGTGGCGCTCGCGCGACGGGCGGGGGTCGGTCCGGTCGACTTGGGACCAGCCGCCCGAATCCTGCCGGAGGAAAGCAGCAGCGCCTGATCAACGCCGCCGAGCGGCGACACCCTCAAGGGGCGCGGGGCTGTGCCTATGTGCGGCTACCGCCGCGTGCGCGCGACCAGCCACGACGGCGCCGCAGACAACCAAAGACAACCAACGACACAACCCTGCACTACCCATCCGGCTCTCCCAGCGGAGCGCCCAGCGCCTAGCCAGGGATGTTGTCGAACGGCGCCGTCAGCTGCCGCAGCAACCCGGCCAGTTCACCCCGCTGTGCCCGCGACAGCTCCGCAAGGATCGCCCGCTCCTGGTCCAGCAGCCCGGCGAGCGCCTGGTCCGCCCGGTCGCGGCCCTCGTCCGTGAGGCGGACCAGCACTCCGCGCCGGTCGCTGGGGTCGGGGAGGCGCTCCACCAGGCCCTTCTTGGCGAGCCGGTCGATGCGGTTCGTCATCGTGCCCGAGGTGACCAGGGTCTGCGTCAGCAACTGCCCCGGGGAGAGCTGATACGGCGTCCCCGCGCGCCTGAGCGCGGTCAGCACGTCGAACTCCCAGGGCTCCAGGCTGTGCTCGGAGAAGGCCAGCCGGCGTGCGCGGTCCAGATGCCGGGCCAGTCTGCTCACCCGGCTGAGCACCTCGAGCGGTTCCACGTCGAGGTCCGGGCGCTCCCGGCGCCATGCTGCGACCAGCCGATCGACCTCGTCCTCCATGACGATCAGTGTAGTGGTTGTGTCGACGTGAAGTCTCTTGACGTCAAGATACTTGAGGGGCAGGCTGGAGAGCGACAGAAGCGACAGACAGGAGACGCCGCGATGTCCGCTGCCGTCACCCCCACCTGGGATCCCGGCCAGTATCTGCGCCACGCCGACCACCGCGCCCGCCCCTTCACCGACCTCCTCGCCCGCATCCCCGACCTCCCGGGCGACCGGCCGCGCATCGCCGACCTCGGCTGCGGCCCCGGCAACGTCACCGCTGTGCTCGCCGAGCGCTGGCCCACCGCGCACATCACCGGCCACGACAACTCCGACGAGATGCTCGACAAGGCCCACGTCGACCACGAAGGGCCGACAGCCGGTGGAGGCCGCCTCGACTTCGCCCACGCCGACGTGCGGACGTGGACGCCCGAAGAGCCGTACGACCTGATCATCAGCAACGCCACACTGCAGTGGGTGCCGGGGCACGCGGACCGCTTCGGCGAGTGGGTGCGGGGCCTGCGCCCCGGGGGCACCTTCGCGTTCCAGGTCCCCGGCAACTTCGACGCCCCGAGCCACCGCCTGATGCGCGACCTCGCCCGCCGTCACGGCCTCACCGACACCCTGCGCCACACCGACGCCGTCCTCACCCCGCAGGACTACCTCGCCCGCCTGACCGGCCTGGGCTGCACGGCCGACGTGTGGGAGACGACGTACATCCATCTCCTCACCGGCGACGACCCCGTCCTCGACTGGGTGAAGGGCACCGGACTGCGTCCCGTCCTGACAGCCCTCGCCGACGCCCCCGACCAGCGGGAAGCCTTCCTGCACGACTACCGGGCGGCCCTGCGCGAGGCCTATCCGCCCGGCGCCCACGGCACACCCTTCCCGTTCCGGCGGATCTTCGCCGTGGCACGCAGGGGAGCGTGATGATCGCCGCCGTCGACCATGTCCAGCTCGCGGCGCCGCCCGGCTCGGAGGAGCGGCTGCGGGCGTACTACGCGGGCGTCCTCGGGATGACCGAGATCCCCAAGCCGCCCGTGCTCGCCGCGCGCGGAGGCTGCTGGTTCCAGACGGGACCCGTACAGCTGCACCTCGGTATCGAGACGGACTTCCGGCCGGCCAGGAAGGCCCACCCCGGGCTGCGGGTCACCGGCATCGAGGCGTACGCCGCCCGGCTGGCGGCCCGGGGAGCGGCCGTGACCTGGGACGAGGACCTGCCGGGGCACCGCCGGTTCTACTCGTACGACCCGGTGGGGAACCGGCTGGAGTTCCTGGAGCCGATCGCCGCGAGGCCGGGGGCCCCTGTTTGAGGGCCGTGGGGCGGGTCACCCGGGGTGCAACAGACGTCGACCTTGCGGGAGTGAGAAACGTGGCGAAGGAAGAGAAGACCCGTGCCAAGAAGGAACAGCTCAAGGGCAAGGCCAAGGAAGCGATGGGTCGCATGGCCGGCAACGAGCGGATGACCGCCGAAGGCAAGGCCGACCAGATGAAGGGCGACGCGCGCCAGGCGAAGGAGAAGGGGAAGGACACCTTCAAGCACTGAGCATGTCAGGCACGTCAGGTACTGAGCACGTCAGGCACTGAGCGCGTCCGAGCGCTCAGCGCGCCGGCTCCGTGGAGCTGTCAGCTCTTGCGGTGCCCAATCAGCCGCGGCTTCGGCTCCAGCCCGTCCAGTCCGTGCCACGCCAGATTCACCAGGTGGGCGGCCACCTCCGCCTTCTTCGGGCGGCGGACGTCCAGCCACCACTGGCCGGTCAGGGCGACCATCCCGACCAGGGCCTGCGCATACAGCGGGGCCAGCTTGGAGTCGAAGCCGCGGTTCTTGAACTCGCGGCCCAGGATGTCCTCCACCTGGGTCGCGATGTCAGAGATCAGCGACGCGAACGAACCCGTCGACTGGGGGATGGGCGAGTCACGGACCAGGATGCGGAAGCCGTCCGTGTACTCCTCGATGTAGTCCAGGAGAGCGAACGCCGCCTGCTCGCACAGCTCACGCGGGTGCCCGGCCGTCAGCGAGCTGGTCACCATGTCCAGCAGCCGCCGCATCTCGCGGTCCACCACCACCGCGTACAGCCCCTCCTTGCCGCCGAAGTGCTCGTACACCACCGGCTTGGACACCCCGGCCTTCGCCGCGATCTCCTCCACCGACGTGCCCTCGAAGCCCTTCGCGGCGAACAGGGTCCGACCGATCTCCAGCAGCTGCTGGCGGCGCTCCGCACCGGTCATCCGGGTACGGCGCGTCCGCCGCTGCTTCTCATTGCCGGGGTTATTGCCGGAGTCGGTCGCCACGGCGTCAATCATGCCGCCTTTACGGGTTCCTTCCGGCGCCGGGAGCCGCCTTCCCCGGTGTTCCGGCGCGAATCGATACGCGAGCGTGACGGCCAGCGCACGTCGTAGGCCAGGCCGAGCTGCTCGCACCAGCGGATGATTCGCGCCGAGGAGTCGATCTGCCCGCGCTCCACACCGTGCCGCGCCGACGTCGGGTCCGCGTGGTGCAGGTTGTGCCAGGACTCACCGCAGGACAGGACCGCCAGCCACCACACGTTGCCGGACATGTCACGCGACTTGAACGGGCGCTTGCCCACCGCGTGGCAGATCGAGTTGATCGACCACGTCACGTGGTGCAGCAGCGCCACCCGCACGAGCGAGCCCCAGAAGAAGCCCGTGAACGCGCCCCACCAGGACATCGTCACCAGACCGCCGATCAGGGCGGGCAGTGCCAGCGACAGAATCGTCCAGTAGATGAACTGACGGGAGATCGTCCGGATCGCCGTGTCCTTGATCAGATCCGGCGCGTACTTCTCCTGAGATGTGCGCTCCTCGTCGAACATCCAGCCGATGTGCGCCCACCACAGGCCCTTCATCAGAGCCGGGACGGTCTCGCCGTAACGCCACGGGGAGTGCGGGTCACCCTCCGCGTCGGAGAACTTGTGGTGCTTGCGGTGGTCCGCGACCCAGCGGACCAGCGGGCCCTCCACCGCCATCGAGCCGGCGATGGCGAGAGCGATGCGCAGTGGGCGCTTCGCCTTGAAGGAGCCGTGGGTGAAGTAGCGGTGGTAGCCGATCGTGACGCCGTGGCAGGCGAAGAAGTAGAAGAAGACCAGCAGACCGAGGTCGAGCCAGCTCACGCCCCAGCCCCAGGCCAGCGGCACCGCGGCGGCGAGCGCCAGGAACGGGACGACGATGAAGAGGAGGAGCGCGAACTGCTCGAGCGATCCCTTCTTCTCACCGCCGAGCGTGGCAGAGGGAGTGGTGTCGTCGTTCGCCTTCGGGGCGTCTTCGATCACATCGGAGCTCGTGGTCATGGGCGTCCCCTGTGGGGTCGAGGGTTGTGGCAGGTGCCGGGGTCGCAGGAACTGTTCCCAGGTTCCGTTACATCGGTCCCTACGGCTACGTAACCTACGGCGTCGTAAGTATGGCAGTGCGTCGCCCGGCGGCAAGAGCCCGACAGTCTGCGCGTCCTCATGGACACCTATCCTTGGAGTCGGTCGGACAGCGCGGTCCGCTCTGAATTCTTCCCGGATGCCAGGAGCCGTATGCGGCCCCCGCCGCGCGGCCCCCGGGCGCCGAGTTCCCTCCCGGACGAGCTTCAACACTGCAAGGAGCCGCACCTGTGAGCAGTGCCGACGACCAGACCACGACGACCAGCAGTGAGCTGCGTGCCGACATCCGCCGACTGGGTGACCTCCTGGGGGAGAGCCTCGTCCGGCAGGAAGGCCCCGAGCTCCTCGACCTCGTCGAAAAGGTCCGCCGCCTCACCCGCGAGGACGGCGAGGCCGCCGCCGAACTGCTGCGTGGCACGGAGCTGGACACCGCGGCCAAGCTGGTCCGCGCCTTCTCCACCTACTTCCACCTGGCCAACGTCACCGAGCAGGTCCACCGCGGCCGTGAGCTGCGTGCCCGCCGCGCCGCCGAGGGCGGCCTCCTCGCCCGTACGGCCGACCGCCTCAAGGACGCCGACCCCGAGCACCTGCGCCAGACCATCCAGCACCTCAACGTGCGCCCCGTCTTCACCGCGCACCCCACCGAGGCCGCCCGCCGCTCCGTCCTCAACAAGCTCCGGCGTGTCGCCGCGCTCCTGGAGACCCCCGTGCTCGAAGGGGACCGGCGCCGGCACGACACCCGACTGGCCGAGAACATCGACCTCGTTTGGCAGACGGACGAGCTGCGCGTCGTGCGCCCCGAGCCCGCCGACGAGGCCCGCAACGCCATCTACTACCTCGACGAGCTGCACGCCGGCGCCGTCGGCGATGTCCTGGAGGACCTCACCGCGGAGCTGGAGCGCGTCGGCCACAAGCTCCCCGACGCCACGCGCCCCCTCACCTTCGGCACCTGGATCGGCGGCGACCGCGACGGCAACCCCAACGTCACCCCCCAGGTGACCTGGGACGTCCTCATCCTCCAGCACGAGCACGGCATCAACGACGCCCTGGAGATGATCGACGAGCTGCGCGGCTTCCTGTCGAACTCCATCCGCTACACCGGCGCCACCGAGGACCTGCTGACCTCCCTCCAGACCGACCTGGAGAACCTCCCCGAGATCAGCCCCCGCTACAAGCGCCTCAACGCCGAGGAGCCCTACCGGCTCAAGGCCACCTGCATCCGGCAGAAGCTGGAGAACACCAAGCAGCGCCTCGCCAAGGGCATCCCGCACGAGGCCGGCCGCGACTACCTCGGCACCGGCGAGCTCCTGCACGACCTGAAGCTGATCCAGACCTCGCTCAGGGAGAACCGCGGCGGCCTCTTCGCCGAGGGCCGCATGAACCGGACCATCCGCACCCTGTCCGCGTTCGGCCTCCAGCTCGCCACCATGGACGTACGCGAACACGCCGACGCCCACCACCACGCCCTCGGCCAGCTCTTCGACCGCCTCGGCGAGGAGTCCTGGCGCTACGCCGACATGCCCCGCGACTACCGCGCCAAGCTGCTGGCCAAGGAACTGCGCTCGCGCCGCCCCCTCGCCCCCACCCCGGCACCCGTGGACGCGGCGGGCGAGAAGACCCTCGGCGTGTTCCAGACCGTCAAGCGGGCCCTCGAGGTCTTCGGACCCGAGGTCATCGAGTCGTACATCATCTCCATGTGCCAGGGCGCCGACGACGTCTTCGCGGCGAGCGTGCTCGCCCGCGAGGCCGGCCTGATCGACCTGCACGCGGGCTGGGCCAAGATCGGCATCGTGCCGCTCCTGGAGACCACGGACGAGCTCAAGGCGGCCGACACGATCCTGGAGGACATGCTCTCCGACCCGTCGTACCGGCGCCTCGTCGCCCTGCGCGGCGACGTCCAGGAGGTCATGCTCGGCTACTCCGACTCCTCCAAGTTCGGCGGCATCACCACCTCGCAGTGGGAGATCCACCGCGCCCAGCGCCGCCTGCGTGACGTCGCCCACCGCTACGGCGTCCGCCTGCGCCTCTTCCACGGCCGCGGCGGCACCGTCGGCCGCGGCGGCGGCCCTTCCCACGACGCGATCCTCGCCCAGCCCTGGGGCACCCTCGAAGGCGAGATCAAGGTCACCGAGCAGGGCGAGGTGATCAGCGACAAGTACCTGGTGCCGTCACTGGCCCGGGAGAACCTGGAACTGACCGTCGCGGCCACCCTGCAGGCCTCCGCCCTGCACACCGCGCCGCGCCAGTCCGACGAGGCTCTCGCCCGCTGGGACGCCGCCATGGACGTGGCGAGCGACGCGGCCCACGCCGCCTACCGCAAGCTCGTCGAGGACCCGGACCTGCCGTCCTACTTCCTCGCGTCGACGCCGGTGGACCAGCTCGCCGACCTGCACCTCGGCTCGCGGCCCTCCCGCCGCCCCGGCTCGGGCGTCTCGCTCGACGGACTGCGCGCCATCCCGTGGGTCTTCGGCTGGACCCAGTCCCGGCAGATCGTGCCCGGCTGGTTCGGTGTCGGCTCCGGCCTGAAGGCGCTGCGCGAGGCGGGCCTGGACACCGTGCTCGACGAGATGCACGAGCAGTGGCACTTCTTCCGCAACTTCATCTCCAACGTGGAGATGACCCTCGCCAAGACCGACCTGCGGATCGCCGCCCACTACGTCGACACCCTCGTGCCGGACGACCTCAAGCACGTCTTCGACACCATCCGCGCCGAGCACGAACTCACCGTCGCCGAGGTCCTGAAGATCACCGGCGAGAAGGAACTCCTCGACGCCGCCCCGGTCCTCAAGCAGACCTTCACCATCCGCGACGCCTACCTGGACCCGATCTCCTACCTCCAGGTCACCCTGCTCAAGCGCCAGCGCGACGCGGCGGCCGCCGGCGCCGAGCCCGACCCGCTCCTCGCCCGCGCCCTGCTGCTCACCGTCAACGGCGTGGCGGCAGGCCTGCGCAACACCGGCTGAGCGCCCCCGCACATGACAGTGCCCCCGTGCTTCGTACGAGCACGGGGGCACCGTTCGTTTCACCGCCGTGGCGGTCAGGCCCTGCGACGCCGGAACACCATGTACCCGCCCGCACCCAGCAGCGCCGCGGCGGCCGCGGACAGCAGGCCCACCGGCGCGCCGTTCCCGGTCTCGGCGAGGTCGCCCTCGGCGCCGCCCTGCGGAGACGGGGACGACGACGGGGCGGCAGCCGGTTCGGTCGAGTCGCCCGGGGTGCCGGGATCGGACTCGGTGCCGGACGGTGCGGTGGACGACGGGGCGGACGGCGTGGGCGTGCTGCCGCCGCCCTGCTCCTCGTCCTCGCAGTCCGTCCAGAACACCTTGTGCTTGGCGGACCCCTTCTCGCCCTCGAAGTTCCAGAACAGCTTGTAGTGCCCGTCGGGCAGCGTCATGTCGCCGGTCCGGCCATGACCCTCGCCGTCCAGGGTGATCGCACCTGACTTCACGGTCTCGCCCTTGACGGCGGCCGTCGGGGCCCAGGCCTCGATGTGCCAGGAGACCTGCTGGACGCTGTCGAAACCGAAGGCGTCCACGTAGAACTCGCACACGTGCGGCTCGTTCTTGCGCAGTTCCTCGCCAGTGGAGGCGTCATGGATCTTGACGGTCCCGTTGTCGCCGGGAGCTGTGGCGTGGGCGGCGGCCGGAGCGGACAGCAAGGCGGCCGCGGCGACGGCGGACAGGGCACCGACGCGGTTGAGGGTACGCATGAGGCAGTAGTCCATCTTCGAGAAGGAACGGGAAGATGTGGAGGGGGCGGCTCAGCATCCAGCCCGCGCTGACCTCTGGTCAATCACGGACAGACAACACTCAGATCCTCCACAGACATGGAGAACGGCACACACCTCAGACCGTCACGAACGCCGCCGTAAGCAGCGCGACCCCCGACCCCGCCATCGCCCACGCCAGGCGCGTGCGCCGCAGCCCGCCCGCGACGACGACCGAGGCCAGCAGCAGCGCGCCGCCCAGCGGCACCCAGGAGTACAGGATCCCCGCGGGCCCGGACCGCACGACGGTGTCACCACTCGGCTTGATCACGACCGTGTACGTCTGCCCCTTGCGCACGGCCACGTTCTTCTCGATGACGACCGACCTGCGCGGCTGCGACCCCGCCGAGATCGGCGTGTACGGCCCGGTGCAGGAGTCCGCACCACACCGGGTCACCTCGATCGTGCCGCTCTCCCGGCCCTTCGTGAGCATCACATGCTGCGCGCTGCCCCACGACGCCCACACACCCGCGATCAGGATCAGCACCGCGACCGTACCCATCGCCGCGAGCCGTCCGAACCGCAGCGCGGTGAAAGCGCCCTGACTGGAGACAACGGCAGAAGGCATGGCCGCGATCCTTGGCCATGCCCCTACTGCCGGTCAACCTGGGCCCGTTCGGGTGGGCGGACAAGTCAGGAGTTGTACGTGCTTTGCGCTCGCTCCAGCCCCTCGATCACCAGAGCCTCCACCGCATCCGACGCCCGGTCCACGAAGTAGTCCAGCTCCTTGCGCTCCGCCGCCGAGAAATCCTTCAGCACGAAGTCCGCGACCGGCATGCGCCCCGGCGGCCGCCCGATACCGAACCGCACCCGGTGGTACTCCGAACCCATCGCCTTGGTCATCGACTTGAGCCCGTTGTGCCCGTTGTCCCCGCCGCCCAGCTTCAACCGCAGCGTGCCGAAGTCGATGTCCAACTCGTCATGAACCGCGACGATATTGCCCACCGGCACCTTGTAGAAATCCCGAAGAGCGTTCAGCGGACCGCCGGAGAGATTCATGTACGACATCGGCTTCGCCACGATCACCCGCCGGTTCAACGGCCCCGGCGGCCCGATCCGTCCCTCGACGACCTGTGCCTGAGCCCGGCCGGCCCGCTTGAACTTCCCGCCGATCCGCTCGGCCAGCAGATCCACCACCATGAACCCGACGTTGTGCCGGTTCCTGGCGTACTCCGGTCCGGGATTGCCGAGGCCGGCGATCAGCCAAGGGGCGCTCGGGTCGGTCGTCACGTCCATGTCTCCTTGATACGCGCCAGCCGCTGCCCCCATCGGGAACAGCGGCTGACGAACCGATGACAGAGCCGAGGATCACGCCTCTGCCAGAGCTGAGGATCAGGCCTCGGCGACTTCCTCGCCCTCGGCGGCCTCTTCGCCCTCCGGGGCCTCCTCGGCCTGTGCGGCCAGGACCTGAAGGACGACAGCGTCCTCCTCGACGGCCAGCGTGGTGCCCTTGGGCAGCTTGATGTCCTTCGCCAGGATGGAGGCGCCGGCCTCCAGGCCCTCCACGGACACGGTGACGGCCTCGGGGATGTGCGTGGCCTCGGCCTCGACCGGCAGCGCGTTCAGCACGTGCTCCAGCAGGTTGCCACCCGGGGCCAGCTCGCCCTCGGCGTGGACGGGGACCTCGACGGTGACCTTCTCGCCGCGCTTCACCAGCAGCAGGTCGACGTGCTCCAGGAAGCCCTTCAGCGGGTCACGCTGAACAGCCTTCGGGATCGCCAGCTCGTTGGTCTTGCCGTCGATGTCCAGAGCGATCAGGACGTTCGGCGTACGCAGGGCGAGCAGCAGGTCGTGACCCGGGAGGGTCAGGTGCAGCGGGTCGGTGCCGTGGCCGTACAGGACACCCGGAACCTTCGCGTCACGACGGATACGACGGGCGGCACCCTTACCGAACTCGGTGCGGGTCGCGGCAGAGATCTTGACCTCGGACATGATCACTCCTCGTAGAACTAGAGACGGACGTGGTCACCCGGCCACGAACGGCCTGCTACGAAGAGCGCGTCGATAACGGATCGCCGACACCTGCGCGAACAGGTACGGCCTCCCTCGCCGAGCAACTGAAGCAGTCTACTCGGACCGGGAGGCCGTTCCCAAAAGGATCTTTACTGCTCGTCGAACAGACTCGTCACCGAGCCGTCCTCGAACACCTCACGCACCGCACTGGCAATCGTCGGCGCGATCGACAGCACCGTCAGCTTGTCCAGATCACGGCTCAGCTCACCCGGCGTCGGCAGCGTGTTCGTGAACACGAACTCGCTCACCCGGGAGTTCTTCAGCCGGTCCGCCGCCGGACCCGACAGCACACCGTGCGTCGCCGTCACGATGACGTCCTCGGCGCCGTGCGCGAACAGCGCGTCGGCCGCGGCACAGATCGTCCCACCGGTGTCGATCATGTCGTCGACCAGCACGCACACCCGGCCCTTGACCTCACCCACGACCTCGTGGACGGTCACCTGGTTCGCCACGTCCTTGTCGCGACGCTTGTGCACGATCGCGAGCGGCGCACCCAGCCGGTCGCACCACCGGTCGGCCACCCGCACACGCCCCGCGTCGGGAGACACGACCGTCAGCTTCTCCCGGTCCACCTTCCGGCCCACGTAGTCCGCGAGAAGCGGCAGGGCGAAGAGGTGGTCGACAGGGCCGTCGAAGAAGCCCTGGATCTGGTCCGTGTGCAGATCCACGGTCAGGAGGCGGTCCGCACCCGCCGTCTTCATCAGATCCGCGATCAGACGCGCCGAAATCGGTTCACGCCCACGGTGCTTCTTGTCCTGACGTGCATAACCGTAGAACGGCACAATCACGGTGATGGAGCGCGCCGACGCACGCTTCAGTGCGTCGATCATGATCAGCTGCTCCATGATCCACTGATTGATCGGAGCCGTGTGGCTCTGGATCACAAAGCAGTCCGCACCACGCGCCGACTCCTGATAGCGAACGTAGATCTCACCGTTCGCGAAGTCGAAGGCCTTCGTCGGGACAACCCCGACACCCAGCTGCTGGGCGACCTCCTCGGCAAGCTCGGGGTGGGCGCGGCCGGAGAAGAACATCAACTTCTTCTCGCCGGTCGTCTTGATCCCGGTCACAGCACTGTCTCCTCAGAGGTGTCTCAGCTGCCTGTAGAGCGACCTCGGCTGGGCATGGTGGAGGCCGTCTCAGCTGGTGGGGTGCGGGTGTGCACTTATCACGGTACGCCGTGTTTGACGCAGCCGTTTCCGGTCAGCCCTCTCCGTCCTCCTGGCGAGACGCCGCCTCAGCCGCCTTCGCGGCCGCACTGCCCGGACGCTTGCGGGCCACCCAACCCTCGATATTCCGCTGCTGACCGCGGGCCACAGCCAGCGAACCGGGCGGCACGTCCTTCGTGATCACGGACCCGGCCGCCGTATAGGCACCGTCCCCGACCGTGACAGGCGCCACAAACATGTTGTCCGAGCCGGTACGGCAGTGCGAGCCGACCGTCGTGTGGTGTTTGTCCTGTCCGTCGTAGTTCACGAAGACACTCGCGGCACCGATGTTCGTGTACTCGCCGATGGTCGCGTCACCGACGTAAGAGAGGTGAGGCACCTTCGTCCCCTCACCGATCGAGGCGTTCTTCGTCTCGACGTACGTGCCGATCTTGCCCTTCGCGCCCAGCCGCGTCCCCGGCCGCAAGTACGCAAACGGCCCCACCGTCGCGTTCGCGCCCACATGCGCACCCTCGGCCACCGTGTTGTCCACACGGGCACCCGCATCGACACGCGTGTCCTTCAGCCGGCTGTTGGGGCCGACCTCCGCGCCCTCGCCGAGATGGGTGGAGCCCTGCAGCTGCGTACCCGGCAGGACGACGGCATCCTGCTCGAACGTGACGGTCACATCGACCCAGGTCGTCGCAGGGTCGACCACGGTGACGCCGGCGAGCATCGCGTCGGCCAGCAGCCGGTCGTTGAGGATCCGGCGGGCCTCGGACAGCTGCACCCGGTTGTTGATCCCGGCGATCTCGCGGTGATCGCCGGCCACGGAGGCGCCGACCCGGTGACCGGCCTCGCGCAGAATCCCGAGCACGTCGGTCAGGTACTCCTCGCCCTGCGAGTTGTCCGTGCGGACCTTCCCGAGGGCGTCGGCCAGCAGCTGCCCGTCGAAGGCGAACACACCCGAGTTGATCTCCCGGATCGCCCGCTGCGACTCACTCGCGTCCTTGTGCTCCACGATGGCCGTCACGGCACCCGAGGCGCCGTCGCGCACGATCCGCCCGTACCCGGTCGCGTCCGGGACCTCGGCGGTCAGCACCGTCACGGCGTTGCTGTCGGCGGAGTGGGTTGCGGCGAGGTGGGTCAGGGTCTCGCCGGTCAGCAAGGGAGTGTCGCCGCAGACGACCACCACGGTCCCGTCGACGGCCCCGCCGAGCTCCTCCAGGGCCATCCGTACGGCGTGCCCGGTGCCGTTCTGCTCCGCCTGCACGGCGGTGCGTACGCCGGGGTCGATCTCACCGAGGTGCGCGGAGACCTTCTCGCGGGCGTGCCCCACGACCACGACCAGGTTCTCGGGCTGCAACTCACGCGCGGCGGCGAGCACATGACCCACGAGGCTGCGTCCGCAGAGCTCGTGCAGGACCTTCGGTGTGGCCGACTTCATACGGGTGCCCTCACCCGCTGCGAGAACGACGACGGCTGCCGGGCGAATGGCGCTCACGGGATGCCCTTCGGCTGTGGAGGGGGTGGGGTGACATCCGCAGGATACCGGGGTGTTTCGTGGGGGACATGGGAGCGGGCCCTGACTGAGCTGTCACAGTCAGGGCCCGAACCGAGCATGTGCTCCCCCGCCAGGACTCGAACCCGGACAGATGGCACCAAAAGCCACAGTGCTGCCAATTACACCACGGGGGAATTGACTCGACTGGACCGGACGCTTGGTCAGGTCGCCGAGTCGGCACCCAACACTATGCCGTACCGGGCGCCTTCCACGCGACGGTACAGGTCGGCACGGCGATCGCCGGCGCTGTCGGGGCGGCGTCTGCGGCCGGCTTCGCAGTTCGAGGGATATCGGGTTGTTTCGCTTACGCCCGGTCACGGAGTGTGGTGTGGCCCAGTCCCCAAAAGTCGCCGGAAAACCACGGTTGCCCGCCCGTAGGCTGGAGGCATGACCACGACGGGGGAAGAGCAGGCCGGGGAACCGCCACCGGGGGCGGGGCCGTGGTGGTGGGGCAGGTTGCGCAGTGCCGTGCTGGACGTGAGTCTGGCCGTCGTGTCCGCGCTGGAGTGCGGAGCGGAGGGGGTTCGGTTCGCGCGGGATGCCGGGATTCCGGTGGCCGCGGGGGTGGTGTTCGGGGTTCTGGCCGGGTCGGTGCTCCTGGTGCGGCGCCGGTGGCCGATAGCAGTCGTGCTCGTGTCGATCGCCGTCATGCCCGCCCAGATGGGCATCCTGCTGGGCGTCGTAGGCCTCTATACCCTCGCCGCGTCCGAGCTGCCGCGGCGGATCATCGCGTCGCTCGCGGGGATGTCGTTCGTCGGGATGTTGATCGTGACGTTCGTGTGGGTGCGGCAGGACGTGGCGCGGGGGAATCTGACCTTCGGGGACTGGGTGATTCCGTTCGCGTCGGTCACCACGGCTCTCGGTGTGACGGCGCCTCCGCTGCTGCTCGGGCTGTATGTGGGCGCCCGGCGGCGGCTGATGGAGAGCTTGCGGGAGCGGGCGGACAGTCTCGAGCGGGAGCTTCAGTTGCTCGCTGAGCGCGCGGAGGAGCGTGCCGAGTGGGCGCGGAACGAGGAGCGGACGCGGATCGCGCGGGAGATGCATGACGTGGTCGCGCATCGGGTGAGCCTGATGGTGGTGCACGCGGCGGCGCTCCAGGCCGTGGCGCGGAAGGATCCCGAGAAGGCCGTGAAGAACGCCGCACTCGTGGGAGACATGGGGCGGCAGGCGTTGACCGAGTTGCGGGAGATGCTCGGGGTGCTGCGCAGTGGGGGTGCCGTGCGGCAGCCGTCGGATGCGGAGCGGCCTCGGGGGGCTGCCGTACCGCTTGCGGCTGTGGGGGCCGCTGCCGCTGCGGCGGCCGATCGGGGGCGTGGTGTCGGCGGGGACGACGTCGGCGCCGAGGGGCCCTGCCTGTCGGAGTTGGACGAGCTGATCGGGCAGTCGGCCGCGGCGGGGATGGTGGTGGATCTGTCCGTGGAGGGGGACTCGCGGCCGTATGCGCCGGAGATCGAGCAGACGGCGTTCCGGGTGGTGCAGGAGGCGTTGACGAACGTCCACAAGCACGCGGCGGGCGCGAAGACGCATGTACGGCTCGCGCATCGGGTGTCGGAGATCGCGATGCAGGTGGAGAACGAGCCGCCGCCGGAGCTGTCGTCGGCGTCGCTGGCGCGGCTGCCGTCGGGGGGTAACGGCCTGGTGGGGATGAAGGAGCGGGTCGTGGCGCTCGGCGGGGTGTTTGTGTCGGGGCCGACGGATGCCGGGGGTTTCCGGGTGTCGGCGGTGATTCCGGCGGCGTAGCCGCGGTCCACGGTCGCTGGGCCGGTGGTGCCGGTGCGGCCGTGTGTCAGCCCGCTGTGAGCCGTGCCGGTTCTATGCCGGCGACGAGGCCGGCGAGGGCCTGGTCGATGTCGGGGCCGAGGTACCAGTCGCCGGTGTGGTCGAGGGCGTAGATGCGGCCTTCGGTGTCGATGGCGAGGAGGGCATCGGTGTCGGTTTCGGCGCCGAGGGGGCAGACCTCGGTGTCGAGGGCGCGGCCGAGGTCGCCGAGGGTTCGGGCCATGTGGAGGCCGTGGAGCGGGTCGAAGTGCAGGGTTGCGGGGGCGACCTGGCGGCCGGGGCCGGTGGGCGCGAGGTGCAGGCCGCCGAATTCGGCCCAGGCTTCCACCGCGGCGGGAAAGACGGCGTGGCGGTGGCCTGCGGGTGAGGCGTGTTCGCGCAGGGTGTCGGCCCAGATCTCCGCTTGCTTGATGTCCCAGCGTCCGGGTTGCCAGCCGGCGGCGCGTAGCGCGGCGTCGACGGGGACGGGGAAGCGGGTGGTGGAGGTGCGGTCGGTGTGCATCTGCCCTTCGTTCGTCGGTGCCTATGGGACGTGCGGGGTGAGTGTGGTGGGGGGTGGGTCGGCAGTCTGTGGCGGGGTGAGGTCAGCCGTCTGCCGCTGCCGGATCGACGATGCGGACGCCGAAGTGGGCGCTGAGGGCGGTGCAGGCGCGGCAGGGGGTGGCGAAGCTGCCGTGCAGGGGGTCGCCGTCCTCGCGGATGCGGCGGGCGGTGAGTTTGGCCTGTTTGAGGGCTTTGCGTGCTTCGCCGTTGGTCATGGGTTTGCGGGCGGCGCGTTTGCTGCGGGTGGCGTCGGCCGCGGCGATGTGGCGTGAGATCAGGATCGTCTCGGCGCAGCGGCCCGTGAAGCGGTCGCGTTGGCCGCTGGTGAGGGTGTCGAGGAAGTCCTGGACGAGGTGGTGCAGTGCGGGGGGCTGGTCGCCGCGGGCCGCGGTGCCGGTGAGGGTTTCGCCGCGGACGGAGAGGGCGGCGGCGACGGTGGGGAGTATGCCGTCGCGGCGGTGGCGGAGGGCGGGCGCGTGGGGGTTTTCGGTGGCGCTCCAGCCGATGCGGGGGTCGCCGGACCTGGCGGCGGGTTGGCCTGTCTGCGTCGCGTTCATGTTCTCATCCCCTCCCGAGCATCCCCCGGGCATGCTCTCGGACGTCACAGAGTGCCAAATGGCGTGGCGGGTGCGGAAGCTGGGGCGTCGCGACACGCCCGGGTTTGGGCGGGCTGTCACGGCAGGGTGACGGCTGGTCACGGAAGCGGAGGGGGTCACAACCGGCGCCGGTGACCGGTGTCGTCGTACCGCATAGGCTGTCGGCACCGCTTTCCATGCAGTGACGCGTGGACGGGGACGAGACAGTTGATACGGGGCGTTGTGACCGAGAGTGGTCATGGCGGACCGTATCTGAGCGCCGCAGGGGGCAACCGCCATGACGACAGGTCGGCTCGGGCTGGGGGCACCTCCCGGCCGCCAGGCCGGGGGACACGCCGCGCCGCCGAACGCGGCCTACGCCGGGCAGGTCGTGCATTTCCCGGATCCGGTTCGCGCGTCGCGTCACCCGAGAGGAGTACGGGTGGACGAGCGTGGACACCCCGACTTCTCGCCGTATGCGCGCGCGGCGGTGGAGATCGCGGAGCCGCCGGAGGGCTTCGGGGTCGACGAGTTGCGGCTGACGGACTATGTGTCGGCGAACGCGGCGCTGGCGGCGTCGGGGCACGCGTTGTGGGACACGGTGCCGGCGGTGGCGACGCCGCACGGCTGGACGTGGCATCACGTGGTGGGTTCGCGGCGGCTGGAGCTGGTTCCGGTCGAGGTGAAGGCGTTGCTGCGGCATCACGGCGGTATCGCGACGTCGGCGGTGGACCACGACAAGCGGGGGACACGGCCGTTGCAGGAGACGCGGCCGGCGCACTTCCGGCTGCCGAAGTCGGGTGTGGCGGTGACGGAGGCGCAGGCACTGGGGGTCGAGGAGGATCTCGGGTACCGGTTGCCGGGGGCGTATCGATCGTTCCTGAAGGCCGCGGGCGGATGTGCGCCGGTGGGGACGGCGTTGGACGCCGAGTTGGGTCTGCTGGTCGACCAGCCGCTGTTCACGGTGCGGGACGAGGCCGCGGTCAATGACCTGGTCTATGTCAACAAGTGTCTGCGCGACCATCTGACCAAGGACTACCTGGGTGTCGGGTTCGTGCAGGGCGGGTTGCTGGCCGTGAAGGTGAAGGGCGACCGGCTGGGTTCGGTGTGGTTCTGCGCGTACGACGACGCGCGGGACGTCGATCCCTCGTGGCCGCCGGCGGAGCGTGTGGAGCGGCTGTTGATGCCCTGCGGTGAGGACTTCGACGCGTTTCTGTCCCGGCTGGCGGGTTCTCCGCCGGAGTTGGAGACGGTGGCGAATCTGATGGTGGACGGCGGGTTCGCGCGTGCGGTGCCCGTTGCTGCCGCGGCTGTGGGGGAGTGAGCTTCGCGATGGTGACGTTCGCACAGGCGCAGGAGCGTGCGGAAGAGTGGATCAACGGTGAGGTGCCGGCGTACCAGCACCGTGAGGTGCGGGTACGGGAGTTCGGGCTCGGGTTCGTGGTGTGGGCCGAGGACCGCGCGGACGGTCCGCGTTCTGACGGGGGCGCGCAGCGGCTGGTGATCGCCCGGGACAGCGGGGAGGCCACGTTGTGGCCCGCGCTGCCGGTGGGTGAGGTGATTCGCCGGTACGAGGAGGAGTACGGCCGTGGGGACGCGGCTGCGCAACCGGCGCCGGCGGCTCCGGCGCGGGTGGATCTGAACCAGACGTCGTTCCTGCTGACTCCGCCGGAGTGGTTGCAGGAGGCGGCGGACCGGATAGGGGTTCCGGACCGGCGGGACGGGGGCTCGGGTTCCGGTTCGGGCTCGGCCTCGGTTTCGGACTTCGACACCGGTGCGGGCGTTGGTACGTCGGGTGCCGGGTCGCTGCCCGAGACGCAGGGCGGGGTGCCGGTGGGTGCCGCGTCGGCGTCGACTCCTCCGCCGCGGGAGCCCGGGGTGCCTGAAGGGGCGACTCCCTGGGCCGGTACGGACACCAACGCCGATCCCGGTGAGGACCGGTCGGTGCCGTTGCCGGAGACGGTGTTCGCGCCGCCGCTGAGCGGTGACGACGCCACGCCGCCGGACGCCAAGACGGCGCTGATGTCGGGCGGCAGCCAGCTTCCGAAGACCGCGGTCTCGCCGGCGCTGGACGGTTCCGACGCGCCGGGCGCGCCGCCTTCGCCGCCGGGGACGCCTCCTTCGTACGGGTATCCGCAGGGTGCGGGCGGGCCGGGTACGCCGCCTCCGCCGCCGGGTGCGCCTTCGTACGGCTATCCGCAGGGGCCGGGTGCGCCGGGTACGCCCGCGCCGGGTGTCCCTGGAGCGGGTGCCACGCCGCCGCCTGCCCCTTCCTACGGCTACCCGCAGGGTGCGCCGCAGGCTCCGGAGGCGCCCGGGCGGTCGCTTGCGCCCAACGCCGGGGACATCGCCGATGCCGCGACCAGTAAGGCGGCGCCTCCTCGTGCGCGGGGTGGGGCCACGCCGCCGCCTCCGCCCGGGGCTCCGGGGACACCGGGCGCTCCGGGTACGCCGGGGGGCGGGTACGTTCCGACGCAGCTGGTGTCGTCGCTCGGCCCCGACGGGCCCGGCATTCCGCAGCCGCCGGGCACCCCGGGTGCGCCCGGGGCACCCGGCGCGCCGCAGCCTCCGGGCACCCCCAACCCGCCCGGTACGCCCGGCGGTACGCCCCCGGGCGGTGTGCACCATGCCGCGACCGTGCTGGCCGACCCGAGCCAGATGGGCGGCGCCTCGCAGCCGCCTGGACCCCCTGGGGCGCCAGGTGCGCCGAATCCGTCCGGTCTTCCCAACCCGCCTGGTGCTCCCGGCGCTCCGGGTATGCCCGGTGCGCCGAACTCGCCCGGCATCCCGAACCCGCCCGGTGCTCCGGGCGCTCCGGGTATGCCTGGTGCGCCGCAGCCTCCGGGTGCCCCTGGCGCGCCCGGTGCTCCGGGTGCCCCCGGCGGCGCTCGCGATGGTGTTCACCACGCGGAGACGGTGCTCGCCGCACCCTCGGTGGGCGGACCCGGTGTGCCGCCTCCGCCGTCGGCGCCCGGCGCGCCGCAGCCGCCCGGCGCTCCAGGCATGCCGCCGGGCGCCCCGGGTAGGCCACCCGGAGCTCCTGGTGTTCCGCCGGGCGCACTCGGCACTCCGCCCGGCGCTCCCGGAGCCCCGCCCGGAGCTCCGGGCATGCCGCCCGGCGCCATGGGCACTCCGCCCGGCGCCCCCCAGCCCCCGATGCCGCCCGGCGCCATCCCCCCGCCCGGCCAGTCAGGTCCGGGTCAGCCCCCTGCGTACGGCTACCCGCAGCCGCCCGCCGGTCAGCCGACCGTGGGCCCCGGCTACCAGGCCGTTCTCCGCTACCGCGCGCAGGACGGTTCGGAGCAGCAGCTGATCCGGCGTTCGGCGCCGGGTACACCGCATCCGGAGTGGCAGATCTTCCACGAGCTGCGGGGCATGAACGTGCCCCCGGACCAGGTGCTGGAGCTGCACACCGAGCTGGAGTCGTGTGAGCTGCCGGGCGCGTACTGCGCGCGGATGATCCGGGAGCAGTGGCCGCAGGCGCGGATCACGTCGATCGCGCCGTACGGCACGGATCACGCGAGCCGGCAGCAGGGCATGCAGCAGCTGATCGCCCATCAGGGAGAGTTGCACCAGGTGGCCGACGGGCCCGCCCGGCCGGCGCCGGTGCGTGTCCCGGTGCAGCCGGTGCAGCCGGTGCCGCCGATTCCGCCGGAGGGTGTGGCGCAGGAGCTGGCGGGGGCGTTCGGGCCGGGGCTCTTCCGGTTCGAGCAGGCCGCCGTGTCCCGGCAGGGCGTGCCGCCGGTCGTGGCGCACTGCCTGGTGGTCGGTGGTCTGCCGATGGACATGGGTCCGTTCTTCTGGGCGCAGGCCCAGCCGGGACGGCCCGTTCCGACGCTGGCGGAGCTGGCGCAGGAGCGCGGGGTGCAGCCGGCGTCGGACGCGGGGTCGTACCTGGTGATGGGCAGCGACTTCGGCAAGGCGATCTGTGTCCAGTACGGGACGGCGAACATCGTCGCCGTGCCCGTGGAGGCGGGCCCGGGCGGCGCGCCCGTACCGCCGCAGTTCGTGAACACGGGCCTGCCCGAGTTCCAGCGCTGCCTGGCGCTGCTGGGCCGGATGTGGCGCCTTCGCTTCGGCCTGAACCAGGAGCAGGCGGGCCGTTGGACCGTCGACTTCCAGGCCCAGCTCGCCTCGCTCGACCCGGCTGCGCTCGGGTCGCCGGAGAGCTGGTGGTCGGTGCTGCTGGAGCAGATGTGGGACGGGCTGTTGTGACGCCGTGCGTCCGCTCGATGTGAGGTGATGTCACCCGACTGCCGCTGACGGCGGCGTGCGGGTTGTGAAAGGGCCGGCTCCCGGTTGTGCGACCGGGGCCGGCCCTTTGCGTATGCGCTACTCGCCGCGCCTTTGTGCCTCTGTGCCCACCGTGCCGTGCCTCCTGCGCGGAGTGTCGCGTTATGAACGCTTCCGTCCGATACATCAAGATGTGCGCTAAATCATCATTTCGCATCCGTTCGGCGGAGAGGGGTCAAGGATGAGCAGCGCACCGGTCCCGCTCTACGACTTCGTGGTCGTACGAGGGCGTGGCTACCGTCCCGAACAGGTCGACGCCTACATCGATGACCTGTTTCGCGACCGTGACGCCGCCTGGGAGCGGGCCGCCCGGCTCACCGTGCTCGCCAGGGAGATGGAGGCGGAGGCGGAGCGGCTGCGCGAGGTGGTGGAGGAACTCGACCCGCAGACGTACGAGGAACTCGGGCATCGGGCGTGGCGGCTGTTCGAGATGGTGCAGGAGGAGGCCGCCGCCGTGCGGGAGGGCGCGCACAAGGAGGCGAAGCGGCTGATGGAGGAGGCTCAGACGTACGCGGACGAGGTGCGTGACGCGGCACAGGCGCACGCCGACGCCGTGAGCGCCGAGGCCGAGGAGTACGCCCGTCAGCGGTTGCTCGTCGCGCGCAGTGAGGCGGGCGAGATCCGTATCGCCGCCCGGCGTGAGGTGAAGGAGGAGCGCGGGGAGGCGCTCGGCCCGATGCGCGAGGCGCGCCAGCGCACCAAGGTGTTGCTCGCCCAGCAGGCCAAGGAACATGCCGAGCGGGAGGAGGAGGCCGAGCGGGAGGCCGAGAAGGGGCTGGCCGCGGTGGAGGCGGCGGAGGCGGAGGGGGTGGCGCGGGCCGAGGCCGCGTTGGCCGAGGCGCGCCAGGAGCTCGCGGACGCGGAGACCACGGCGAAAACCCTGCAGGAGGAGGCGCAGGCGCGTGCGGAGGAGGTGGTCGAGCAGGCTCGGAAGCGGGCGGAGGAGATCGCCCGGGACACCGAGCAGGTGCTGCGCGAGCACGGGGAGACGTGGGACGAGGTGCGCATGCAGATGGACCAGATGCGCAACAGCCTCTCGACGCTGGAGCGGCAGGCGGCCCTGGAGTGAAGGGGGGCCGGGATCCGCAACGGACCCCGACCCCGGCCCCGTGAGGCAGGCTCAGTTCCCCCTGCGTACCGCCCCCGCCAGAATCCACCCCTCGACGGCCTCGTACTGCCGTCGCTGTTCCTCCGACTTGTTCCGCCCCGACACGACCGTCCCCAGCCAGCCGAGGAGGAACCCGGCCGGAATCGACACGAGCCCGGGCGTCGTGAACGGGAACCAGTTGAAGTCGGCTTCAGGGAAGGCTGAGACCGGCGACCCGGAGACCAGATTGGTCCCCGGCATCATCACCAGCACGACCAGCGAGCCGCCGATCAGCGTCCACAGCAGACCGGTCCGCGTGTACCGGCGCCAGAAGAGGCTGTAGACCAGGGCCGGGGCGATCGCCGAGGCGCCCAGCGTGAAGGACAGCGTCACCAGCGGCTGAAGGCTGCGGTGCTGGACCATCGTCGCCAGCACGATCGCCGGGACGCCCACCGCCAGCGCCGCCAGCCGCGCCACCATCATCTCGCGGCGGCCGGACAGCTCCCGCAGCCGGGTGGCGAACACGTCGTGGGCGAGGGAGTTGGCGCAGGCGAGGATCATGCCGGCGACCGAGGCGAGCACGGTCAGGAAGATGGCCGTGGTGACCGCCGTGAACAGCAGCGTCTCCGCGGTGGATACCTCGGCGCCGAACGCGGCCCTGGAGCCCAGCAGATACGCCGTGTTGCCCTGCGGGTCCGCCCCGGCGATCACCTCGCGCCCGATCAGTGCCGTCGCGCCGAAGCCGACCACCGTGATCACCAGCACGAACAGCGCCACGCTCGACACCGCCCACGACATGGAGCGGCGCACCTGACGAGCGCCCGACGCGGTGTACATGCGCATGGTGATGTGCGGCAGGACCGCACCGCCGAGGACGACCGCGAGCTGGGAGCTGATCATGTCGAGCCGGGGATGCGGACCACCCGCGAACTGCAGACCCGACTCCAGGAACGCCGAGCCGACCCCGCTGCGGTCCGCCGCCGCGTTGAACAGGGCGCCCGGGTCCCAGTCGAACCGGTCCAGCACCAGTACGGCGACCACGGCGCCCGATCCGAGCAGCATCACCAGCTTCAGGATCTGGATGAGCGCGGTGCCCTTCATCCCGCCGATCGCCGCGTAGCTGATCATCAGCACGCCCAGGCCGACGATGCACCCCGTCTTCAGTGTGTCGCTCGAGAATCCGAGGATGAACGCCAGCAGCTGCCCGGTCCCGGCCAGCTGCACGAGCATCAGCGGCACCAGCGCGGCCAGCGTCACCGCGCAGGCCGCGATCCGTACGCCCCGCCCCGGCATCCGGCGCGCGAGCGCGTCGCCCATGGTGAACCGACCCGCGTTGCGCAGGGGTTCGGCCAGCAGGAACATCAGCAGCATCAGCGACAGGGCGGTGCTCAGGGCCAGCACGATCCCGTCGTAACCGCACAGCGCGACCACACCGGTGGTCCCGAGCACGGTGGCCGCGCTGATGTAGTCGCCGCCGATCGCCAGGCCGTTGCGCATCGGGGACAGGGAGCTGTAGCCCGTGTAGAACTCGTCGAGGTCGTCCCGGTCCGGGCCCGTCATCACGCACAACAGCAGCGTGACGGTGGCCACCGCACAGAAGGCGACCAGCGACATCGCCTGCGCGTTATCGCTGAACTCCGTCATCGCCACGTCTCCCTCTGCCCCGTGCCCTGCCTGCCCGCCTCCCGCTTGGCGTCCACCGCGGCCTCCTTGCGGATGCGGTCCGCGAGCGGGTCGACGTAACGCCGGGCGGTGTGCTCGTACAGCCATATCGCCAGCCAGGTGACCGGCAGTTGGAGCAGTGCGAGCAGCAGGCCCGCGGGCAGGCCGTCGGTGACCGTGCTCGACATGAACCCGGGCGCGAACGCGGACAGGATCAGGAAGAGGGTGAAGTAGCCGAGCGCGGTGAGCGTCGCCACGCGCCGCTGCCAGCGGTAGGCGGTGCGCAGGATCCGCAGGTCACGGTGGTGCCCGAGGGGTGGGTGATCGGGGGTTCGGTGGTGTGGGGGCGGGGGTGCTGGCGGGTCGGGGGGTTGCCAGGGGTAGCCGGCGTATGGGTCGTACGGGGAGGACATCCCGTGCTCCTTGCGTGACTCGGGTCCGGTGCGGCGGACCGCAGGGAGTGTGGGGGGCGGGCGAGCCACGCACGTTACTTCGGAGTACGTCCGAACGCGAGGGTTTCGTCAAACTGAGTGGTCGGTACGCACTTCCTTCACCGAACCGTGTCTGACCTGGAGTGTTACCGCCGTTAACTCAGACTTTTGAGTCGGCTATGGGCTACAGCAGGCGACGGCCGCGCTACTTCAGGTGAACCAGTGCGTCGGGCGAGAGCCGGTAACGGACCCCGGGCCGTCCGTCGATGGTGATGCCCTCCACCACGGTGAAGGCATTCCTCTCCAGGACGGTCCGGGAGGCGAGGTTGTCCAGGGTGGTGATGGCGACCAGGGACTTCAGTCCGTACGTCGTCGCGGCCATCCGGCACAACTGTGCCACCGCCGCCGTGGCGACGCCCTTGCCGGCCGCCCGCTCACCGACGCGGTACCCGAGTTCGGCGCAGCCGTCCTCGACGTCCATCAGGTTGACCCGTCCGACGATTTGGCCCTCGTCGTCCAGTACGACATGGAAGTGGCAGATTCCGGCGTCCTGTTCGGCCAGCAGGGCCTGGTGTCTGGCGGCGAACCCGGCGGCTTCGAAGTACGCGTCGCCGCGGTCCGGGATCGTACGCGCGAAGTACTCCCGGTTCTCCGCCTCGAAGGCGAGAAGGGCGGGCGCGTGGTCGGCTCGCAGGCGTTCCAACGTCAGCATGACGGCCAGGGTATGTGTCCGTCCGCGGTACCACCGGGCGTCCGGAGGAGGGGACTCCGGGTCGATGCCCGGTCAGGGGCCGCGGCCTAGCGTCGTTTGCATGAACCGATCACGCTTCTTAGCGGTCGCCGCGTCCGCCGTCCTCGCGCTCGGGCCCGCCCTGACCGTGTCCGCCGACGCCGCGGGGCCCGCCTCTGCCGCGCCCGTGTCCGCTGGCTCTGCCCTCACCGACTCCGCGGTCTCCGCCACCCCCGCCGCGTCGGCCCGACTCCCGCGTCCGACCGGCCCGCATGCCGTCGGCCGCAACACCCTCCACCTCGTCGACCACGACCGACCGGACCCCTGGGTGCCGTCCGCCGGTGCCCGTCAGCTCATGGTGTCCATGTACTACCCCGCCCGCCCCGGCACGGGCGGAGCGACGGCCCCCTACATGACCACCGAAGAGGCCCGTCTGCTGCTGGAGTCGAGGGTCCCGGACACCACGGTTCCGCCGGAGGAGATCAGCGGCGTACGCACCTGGGCGCACATGGAGGCCCGTCCGGCGCACGGCCGGTTCCCGCTCCTCGTGCTCTCGCCCGGGTTCACGTTGCCGCGCGCGACCCTGACCGGTCTCGCCGAGGACCTCGCCAGCCGCGGATACGTCGTCGCGCTGGTCGACCACCCGTACGAGAACGCCGGTACGACCCTCCCCGACGGGCGGACGCTGCCCTGCGCCATCTGCGACGAGTTCTCCTCGATCGGCGGTTCGGCCGTTGCTCGGAGCCGTGCCGAGGACGTCTCCTTCGTGCTCGACCGGCTGACGGGGCGGCACCCCGCGTGGCGGCACGCGCGCGTGATCGACGCGAAGCGGATCGGCATGGCCGGGCACTCCATCGGCGGCAACGCCGCCGCCGCGACGATGGCCGCCGACGCGCGCGTGCGGGCCGGCGTGAACATGGACGGCACCTTCTTCTCCCCGGTGCCCGCCGGCGGACTCGACGGCCGGCCCTTCCTGATGATCGGGGCCGCGAACAGGCCCCCGCGCGACACGACATGGGACGAGACCTGGGCCGAGCTCGACGGCTGGAAGCGCTGGCTCACCTTCGACGGAACCGACCACGGCTCGTTCACCGACGCGCCTCTGCTCGGGGAACTCCTCGGCATCCCGGACACCGCGCCGCTGCCCTACGGGCGTTCACTGGCCCTCACGCGCGCGTACGTCGCCGCGTTCTTCGACCTGCACCTGAAGGGCGTCCCGCAGCCCGTCCTCGACGGGCCGTCACCGGCCAACCCCGAGGTCCACGTCCGTCTTCCGTGAGTCGTCCTCGTTGAGGACCGGGAACCGTCTCGGTGCCAGCAGCAACAGCACCAAAAACGCCAGCGCCGCCGCACCGGACGCCCCCAGATACACGGCGTGCACCGCGTCGGCGATGGCCCGCCTGGTGGCCTCCGGGGCCGCGCTGCCGGAATCCAGGGCCCGTGTCACCGAGTCCAGGTCGCTCGCCCCGCCGAGCCGCGACGCCAGCACCCCGTTGGCGACCGCGCCGAAGATCGCAGCGCCCAGCGTCTGCCCTGTCTGGCGGCAGAACAGCACCGACGCCGTCGCCGTACCCCGCTCCGACCAGCCCACCGTCGACTGCACGCCCACGATCAGCGGCAGTTGGAACAACCCCAGCGCCGCCCCCAGCAACAGCATCAGCAGCGTCGGCTGCCACGCCTGCCCGGGATACGGCAGGAACGGAAACGCCAGCAGGACCAGCGACGCCGTCCCGATGCCCAGCATCGCCGTGTTGCGAAAGCCGATCCTGCGATACACATGCTGGCTCAGCGCCGCCGACACCGGCCAGCTCAACGTCCACACGGACAGCACGAATCCGGCCGCCACCGGCGCCAGACCGAGCACCGACTGGGCGTACGTCGGCAGGAACACCGCCGGCGCCACCATCAACAGCCCCAGGGCGCCCAGCGCCAGGTTCACCGCCGCGATCGTCCGGCGCCGCCACACCCACCCGGGGATGATCGGGTCGGCCGCCCGGCGCTCCACGATCACCACGACCGCCGCGAGCGCAAGTCCCGTGGCGAACAAGGCGATCGACGGTACCGACAGCCACGGCCACGCCACCCCGCCCTGCACCAGCGCCGTCAGCAGCACGCCCCCGCACGCGAACACCGCCAGCGCGCCCGCCCAGTCGACACGCGCGCGCGTGGCCGTCGTGTCCGCACTCGCGTCCTTGGCGCGCTGCGGCTCGTGCAGGTACCGCACGATCAGCCACAACGCCACCGCCCCGATGGGCAGGTTGATCAGGAAGATCCAGCGCCAGTCCGCGTACGCCGCCAGGACCCCGCCCACCCCGGGCCCGGCCACGGCCGAGACCGCCCACACCGTCGACAGCTTGGACTGGATCTTCGGGCGTTCCTTGAGCGGGTACAGGTCGGCGGCCAGCGTCTGCACCGTCCCCTGCAGGGCCCCGCCGCCCAGCCCCTGCACGATCCGGAACGCGATCAGCGCCCCCATGTTCCAGGCCACCGCGCACAGCAGCGACCCCAGCAGGAACAGCGCCGCGCCCGCGATCAGCACCGGCTTGCGGCCGAAGGTGTCGGAGAGCTTGCCGTAGACCGGGAGGGTCACCGTCACGGCCAGGAGATAGCCGGAGAACAGCCAGGAGAAGACGGAGAAGCCGCCGAGGTCGCCGACGATCTGCGGTACGGCGGTGGAGACGATGGTGGCGTCGAGTGCCGCCAGTGCCATCGCGAGCATCAGGGCCGCGACCACGGCTCCCCGCTTCGCTGTTCCGGTGCGCTGTGCGGTCTCGCGTATAGCGGGTCTCGTACTGCCCACCGGGGTCCTCTCCTGTTGCTTTCCCCTTGCACCTATCTGCCGCCGAACAGCTTCCCACTTGACCCTCACGCGGCGGGAGGGTGGAGCCTCAGTGGGTCCGAGGGAGGAGACGACCCCGAGACGCTCTCCATCGAAGGGTGGAGTGCCCCTAGGGGTACCTCCGTACCAGGGGTCGGGGAGGGTTCGTACCGGCGGAGGACGAGACGCCCCGGTGTCCGTCCTTAACCTGGCTTTACGCCGCTGGGGGGCGGCTCACCGAACCGGCGGGGGTGGGGTTTTCCCCCGCACAAGAGGGGGCTGGGCACCAGCGCGCCGGCCCCTCTCCCACCACGAGACTGACGGTCGTAGCAATGACCGACCGTCGCAAGACATAGGAGACATACCGTGACATCGGCTGTGACCATTCCCAGGCACGGGGGTACTGGAGGGCGTACGGCCGTTGCCGCGCGGGCGCGGCAGGTCGTCAAGGCGTACGGCTCGGGGGAGACCCGGGTCGTCGCTCTCGACCACGTCGACGTGGACATCGCGCGTGGCCAGTTCACCGCGATCATGGGCCCCTCCGGGTCCGGCAAGTCCACCCTGATGCACTGCCTCGCCGGGCTCGACACCGTCACCAGCGGCCAGATCTACCTCGACGAGACCGAGATCACCGGGCTCAAGGACAAGAAGCTCACGCAGCTGCGCCGGGACCGGATCGGCTTCATCTTCCAGGCGTTCAACCTGCTGCCGACGCTCAACGCCATCGAGAACATCACGCTGCCCATGGACATCGCCGGCCGCAAGCCCGACCGGGCCTGGCTGGGGCGTGTCGTCGACACCGTGGGGCTCTCCGACCGGCTCAAGCACCGGCCCACCCAGCTCTCCGGCGGCCAGCAGCAGCGTGTCGCCGTCGCCCGTGCGCTCGCCGCGCGGCCGGAGATCATCTTCGGTGACGAGCCCACCGGAAACCTCGACTCGCGCGCGGGCGCCGAAGTGCTCGGCTTCCTGCGGCGGTCCGTCACCGAGCTCGGGCAGACCATCGTGATGGTCACGCACGACCCCGTCGCCGCCTCGTACGCGGACCGGGTGCTGTACCTCGCGGACGGGCGCATCGTCGACGAGATGCACAAGCCGACCGCCGAGGCCGTCCTGGACCGCATGAAGGACTTCGACGCCCGGGGACGTACGTCATGACCGTCCTGAAGACCTCGATGCGCAACTTCTTCGCGCACAAGGGGCGCATGGCCCTCTCGGCCGTGGCGGTGCTCCTGTCGGTCGCCTTCGTGTGCGGCACGCTCGTGTTCACCGACACGATGAACACGACCTTCGACAAGCTCTTCGCCGTCACGTCCTCCGACGTCACCGTCAGCCCCAAGGACGCCGAGGACGAGGACGACGGCGGCGGCACGGGCAAGCCCGTCTCGCTGCCCGCCTCGGCCGTCGAACAGGTCGCGGCCGTCGACGGCGTCAAGAAGGCGGAGGGCGCGGTCGCCTCTATGAGCGTGACCGTCGTCAACTCCGAGAACAAGAACATGGGTTCCTCCACCGGCGCGCCCACCTTCGCCGGCAACTGGACCGAGAACGACAAGAAGTCCATGGAGATCACCTCCGGGCACGCCCCGCGCGGGCCCACCGAGGTCATGGTCGACGCGGACACCGCCGACAAGCACGACCTCGAGCTGGGCGACGAGTTGCGCACCATCGCCGCCACCGGCGACATCCGCGCGCGGATCGTCGGCATCGCCTCCTGGAAGGTCACCAACCCGGGCGCGGCCGTCGTCTACTTCGACACCGAGACCGCCCAGCGCACCCTGCTCGGCGCCACCGGCCGCTTCACGCAGGTCTCCGTCACCGCGGCGGACGGCGTGAGCGACGCACAGCTCAAGCAGAACGTCGCACAGTCGCTGGACGGCACGTACAAGATCCAGACGGCCAAGGAGACCGCCGACGAGAACCGCAAGGACGTCAGCGCGTTCATGGACGTCATCAAGTACGCCATGCTCGGCTTCGCCGGGATCGCGTTCCTCGTCGGCATCTTCCTGATCATCAACACCTTCTCGATGCTGGTCGCCCAGCGCACCCGCGAGATCGGCCTGATGCGGGCGATCGGCTCCTCCCGCCGGCAGGTCAACCGGTCCGTCCTGGTGGAGGCGCTGCTGCTGGGCTTCGTCGGCTCCGTCCTCGGCGTGGGCGCCGGCGTCGGCATCGCGGTCGGCCTGATGAAGCTCATGTCGATGGCCGGCATGAACCTCTCCACCGACGACCTCACGGTCAAGGTCACGACCCCCCTGGTCGGTCTGATCCTCGGCGTCGTGGTGACGGTGCTGGCCGCCTACCTCCCGGCCCGCCGCGCCGGCAAGGTCTCCCCGATGGCCGCCCTGCGCGACGCCGGCACACCGGCCGACGGCAAGGCGGGCTGGATCCGCGGCCTGGTCGGGCTGGTCCTGACGGGCGCCGGTGTCTTCGCCCTCTACGCGGCCGCCACCGCCGACAAGGCCGGCGACGGCGCGCTGATGCTGGGCGGCGGCGTGGTGCTGTCCCTGATCGGCTTCGTGGTCATCGGCCCGCTCCTCGCGGGCGTCGTGGTCCGCGTGATCAGCGCGGTGCTGCTGCGCGCCTTCGGCCCCGTCGGCCGCCTGGCCGAGCGCAACGCCCTGCGCAACCCGCGCCGTACCGGTGCCACGGGCGCCGCCCTGATGATCGGCCTCGCGCTGGTCGCCTGTCTGTCGGTGGTCGGCTCCTCGATGGTCGCCTCGGCCACGAGCGAGTTGGACAAGTCGGTGGGCGCGGACTTCATCGTCATGCCGCAGCAGGGGCTGATCGTGGCGCAGGCCGAGAAGGCCATGCAGCAGACGCCGGGCCTCGCCCACGTCACCCGCAACAAGGAGATCGACGCCACCCTGACCTCGCCGGACGGCAAGACCGACGACTCCGGGCTCACGGCCGCCGACCCGACGTACGCCGAGGACCTGCGCCGTGCGACCACGGCGGGCACCCTGTCCGCCGCCTACGGCAAGGACGCCATGTCGGTCGGCTCCGACTACGCCAAGAAGCACGGCGTGCGGGTCGGCGACACCATCACGGTCGCCTTCAAGGGCGGCGAGACGGCGAAGCTGAAGGTCGCGGCGATCACGAAGGACGACACCGCGTTCGACCAGGGCGCGCGCTACATCAGCATGGAGACCGTGCAGAAGTACCTCCCCGCCGACCGGATCCCGCAGAGCCAGATCATGTTCGGCAAGGCGAAGGAGGGCCAGGAGGAAGCGGCGTACGCGGCCCTGAAGAAGTCGCTGCACGACTACCCGCAGTACCAGGTCCGCGACCAGACCGACTACAAGGAGGAGCTGAAGGACCAGATGGGCCAGCTGCTGAACATGGTCTACGGCCTGCTCGCCCTGGCGATCATCGTCGCGGTCCTGGGCGTGGTGAACACCCTGGCCCTGTCGGTGGTGGAACGCACCCGCGAGATCGGCCTGATGCGCGCCATCGGCCTCTCCCGCCGCCAGCTGCGCCGCATGATCCGCATGGAATCCGTGGTGATCGCCCTGTTCGGCGCCCTGCTGGGCCTCGGGCTCGGCATGGGCTGGGGCGCGACGGCCCAGCGGCTGCTCGCCCTGGAGGGCCTGAACGTCCTCGACATCCCGTGGCCGACGATCATCGGGGTCTTCATCGGCTCGGCCTTCGTGGGCCTGTTCGCGGCCCTGGTGCCGGCGTTCCGGGCGGGCCGGATGAACGTACTCAACGCGATCGCGACCGAATAGCCACCGCACACGGGGGTTGCGGGGGACGGGCCCGGTCCGAGGGCGACACCTTCGGACCGGGCCCGGACGTGTGCGGGGGCGCCCCCTGATGCTCCGTCCGCTATCCCGTCCGGCGTTCCAGGAGCACGACTCCGTACGCGGTGCCCTTGATCGTGTACCGGGCGTCGGGGTGCAGGGTGCGGGCGTAGGCCTCGACATCGCGGTAGCGCTTGCGGGAGTTGTCGAGGGCGATGAAGTCCGGCTCGATGCCCTGCGTGTTGGTGACCCAGAAGACGCGGCAGCGTGAGGTGAGCCGGCTGATCGGGGCGATGTTCGCCTCGACGGAGGCGCCGTCCGGAACCGTGCCCAGCAGCCGCTCGATGGCGCTCACGCGCGCGGGCTTGCGATAGATCTCCCCCTCGGCCAGCGCGGACAGCGGCAGCGAGGTCGTCAGCGCGACCGAGGCCGCGGCGACGGCGGCCGGCAGGTGCTGGACGTACGACCGCAGCCACGCGCGCGTGCTGTGCCGGGCGGTGTCGAGGGCGTCGACGAGCGCGAGGCTGACGACGGGCATGAGGACGGCGCTGTAGTGCCAGTCGGTGCCCCAGTACTGCGAGTAGGAGGAGACGAAACGCCAGCCGATGGTGGGCAGGGCGATGAGCAGGATCGGGGAGCGCAGCGCGAGCAGCCCGGTGGTGGGGATGAGCAGCCAGCACAGCGTGCGGAGCTTGGTGTCGAGGCCGTCGAGGGGTCCGCCGCCGCCGGACTCGCTCACCTTGTTCCAGTAGTCGTAGGTGCCGGCGGAGTTGAAGCTCGGTATGACCACGAGCAGCGTGAGAGCGACGGCCACCACGCCGAACACGGCGACGCCGAGGGCGTACCGGAACGCGCGCGGCGAGAGGTGGCGTGTCCGCCAGGCGACGACCAGGGCGATGGCGGTGACGGTGAACCCCAGGTCCTCCTTCACGAGGACGAGCGGAACCGCCCACAGCAGAGCGGCGCGCCAGCGCTGCCCGAGAAGCGCCTCGAGGCTGAAGGCGATGAGAGGGACGGCGAAGCAGATCTCGTGGAAGTCGAAGTCGACGGCCTGCTGAAGCCCCCACGACAGCCCGTACGCGATACCGATCGCGAGCCCCCGCCGCCGCCCGAGCAGCCGGGCCGCGGCGCGCGTGACGGGCACGGCGGACAGCGCGAACAGCGCCGCCTGCGCGACGAGCAGCGTCACCGACGAGGGGAAGACCCGGTACACCGGCGCCAGCAGCACCGTCACCGGGCTGAAGTGATCCCCCAGGATGTTGAACCCCGGCCCCTTCAGATCGGCGACGGGCGCCTGAAGATGCGCGTACGACCGGATGACCTGCTCGAATATCCCCAGATCCCACGACCGCTGCCCCAGATGCCGGTAACGACCGACCGAGACGACCGCATACCCGACGAACAGCACGACAGCGAGCACCCAGGGATCACGCCGCCCGGGACCGGGCTGCGCGTGCCCGGGCTCGCGCGGGCCGGGCGCCGGTATGTGGGGGTCCGAGGACGTGTCCCGGGTCGGGGAGGTGGCGGGGGTGGGCATGGAGGGACCCTACGTGGTGCGGGCGTTCGGGTATTCGCCCACCCGTGCGAGTCGGTCGCTTCATGGCGCCGGTCCGCGCGCTCCGGCCGGTCGGACGTGCGAGGCGCCGGTCCGCACGATCCAGCCCGTCCGGCGTTTGAGGACGAGGCCCGTCCAGGGCCGAAGCGGGGTCCGGGGCGGCGGCCCCGGCGGGGTCGAAGGGGCGAAGCCCCTTCACGACGTCACGTCAACGCCGGCGACCGGAGAACGGACGTTATCCACAGCCCCGGCGCCCGCCCGCGCAGCGACGTACGCTGGAAGCCCCCGGCCCGCAACACGTGTCGGGCCCTTCGTGTTGCCCACCCAGGACGGAAAGCCCCCCTCCATGAGCCTGCACGGTCTGCTCGACGCCGTAGTCAAGGACACCGCCCTCGCGGAAGCGATCACGGCGGCCGCAGACGGCAACCGCATGCACGTCGACCTGGTCGGCCCCCCGGCGGCCCGTCCGTTCGCGATCGCCGCCCTCGCCCGTGAGACGGACCGCCCGGTCCTCGCGGTGACGGCGACGGGCCGGGAGGCCGAGGACCTCGCGGCAGCCCTGCGCTCCCTCCTCCCCCAGGAGGGCGTCGTGGAGTACCCGTCCTGGGAGACCCTCCCGCACGAGCGCCTCAGCCCCCGCAGCGACACCGTCGGCCGCCGCCTCGCGGTCCTGCGCCGCCTCGCCCACCCCAGCACCGACGACCCCGAGACGGGCCCGGTCTCCGTGGTGGTGGCGCCCGTACGCTCCGTCCTCCAGCCGCAGGTCGCGGGCCTCGGCGACCTGGAACCGGTGGCCCTGAGAACCGGCCGGACCGCCGACCTGAACGCCGTCGTGGAGGCCCTCGCGGCCGCCGCGTACGCGCGCGTGGAGCTCGTCGAGAAGCGGGGCGAGTTCGCCGTACGAGGCGGCATCCTGGATGTCTTCCCGCCCACCGAGGAACACCCCCTGCGCATCGAGTTCTGGGGCGACGACATCGAGGAGATCCGCTACTTCAAGGTCGCCGACCAGCGCTCCCTCGAAGTCGCCGAGCACGGCCTGTGGGCCCCGCCCTGCCGCGAGCTCCTCCTCACCGACGACGTACGCGCACGCGCGCGTGCCCTCGCCGAACAGCACCCGGAGCTCGGCGAACTGCTCGGCAAGATCGCCGAGGGCATCGCGGTCGAGGGCATGGAGTCCCTCGCCCCCGTCCTCGTCGACGACATGGAGCTGCTGCTCGACGTCCTGCCCAAGGGCGCCATGGCCGTCGTGTGCGACCCGGAGCGGGTGCGCACGCGTGCCGCCGATCTCGTGGCGACCTCGCAGGAGTTCCTGCATGCCTCCTGGGCCGCCACGGCCGGCGGCGGCGAGGCGCCCATCGACGTCGGCGCGGCCTCCCTCTGGTCCATCGCGGACGTCCGGGACCGGGCGCGCGAGCTGGAGATGATGTGGTGGTCGGTGTCGCCGTTCGCCGCTGACGAGACGCTCGACGCGGACACCCTCAAGCTGGGCATGCACGCGCCCGAGTCGTACCGCGGCGACACCGCGAAGGCCCTCGCCGACACCAAGGGCTGGCTCGCCGACGGCTGGCGCACGGTCTTCGTGACCGAGGCGCACGGCCCCGCGGCCCGCACGGTCGAGGTGCTCGGCGGCGAGGGCGTGGCGGCCCGCCTGGAGTCCGACCTCGGGGAGATCTCCCCGTCGGTCGTCCATGTCGCCTGCGGCTCGATCGACTACGGCTTCGTGGACCCGGCGCTCCGGCTGGCCGTCCTGACCGAGACCGACCTGTCCGGGCAGAAGGCGGCCGGCAAGGACGGCGCCCGCATGCCCGCCCGCCGCCGCAAGACGATCGACCCGCTGACCCTGGAGGCGGGCGACTACATCGTCCACGAGCAGCACGGCGTCGGCCGCTACATCGAGATGGTGCAGCGGACCGTACAGGGCGCCACGCGCGAGTACCTCGTCGTGGAGTACGCCCCCGCCAAGCGCGGCCAGCCCGGCGACCGGCTCTACATCCCCACCGACCAGCTGGAGCAGATCACCAAGTACGTCGGTGGCGAGGCCCCCACCCTGCACCGCCTGGGCGGCGCCGACTGGACGAAGACCAAGGCGCGGGCCAAGAAGGCCGTCAAGGAGATCGCGGCCGACCTGATCAAGCTGTACAGCGCGCGCATGGCGGCCCCCGGGCACGCCTTCGGCTCGGACACCCCCTGGCAGCGCGAGCTGGAGGACGCCTTCCCGTACGCCGAGACTCCCGACCAGCTGACGACCATCGCAGAGGTCAAGGAGGACATGGAGAAGTCGGTCCCGATGGACCGCCTGATCTGCGGCGACGTCGGCTACGGCAAGACGGAGATCGCGGTCCGCGCCGCCTTCAAGGCGGTCCAGGACGGCAAGCAGGTGGCCGTACTGGTGCCCACGACCCTGCTGGTGCAGCAGCACTTCGGGACGTTCTCCGAGCGTTACTCGCAGTTCCCGGTGAACACCCGGGCCCTGTCCCGCTTCCAGAGCGACACCGAGGCGAAGGCGGTCCTGGAGGGCCTGCGCGAAGGCTCGGTGGACATCGTGATCGGCACGCACCGGCTGTTCTCGTCGGAGACCAAGTTCAAGGACCTGGGCCTGGTCATCGTCGACGAGGAGCAGCGCTTCGGCGTCGAGCACAAGGAGCAGCTGAAGAAGCTGCGCGCGAACGTCGACGTCCTGACGATGTCCGCGACCCCGATTCCGAGGACCCTGGAGATGGCGGTCACCGGCATCCGGGAGATGTCGACCATCACGACCCCGCCCGAGGAGCGGCACCCGGTCCTGACCTTCGTCGGCCCGTACGAGGAGAAGCAGATCGGCGCCGCGATCCGCCGTGAACTGCTGCGCGAGGGCCAGGTCTTCTACATCCACAACCGGGTCGAGTCGATCGACCGGGCGGCCGCGCGCCTGCGCGAGATCGTCCCGGAGGCACGCATCGCGACGGCGCACGGCCAGATGTCGGAGCAGGCGCTGGAGCAGGTCGTCGTCGACTTCTGGGAGAAGAAGTTCGACGTGCTCGTCTCGACGACGATCGTCGAGTCCGGAATCGACATCTCCAACGCCAACACCCTGATCGTGGAGCGCGGCGACAACTTCGGCCTCTCCCAGCTGCACCAGCTGCGCGGCCGCGTCGGACGCGGGCGCGAACGCGGGTACGCGTACTTCCTGTACCCGCCGGAGAAGCCGCTGACCGAGACCGCCCACGAGCGCCTCGCCACCATCGCCCAGCACACGGAGATGGGCGCGGGCATGTACGTGGCGATGAAGGACCTGGAGATCCGAGGCGCGGGCAACCTCCTCGGCGGCGAGCAGTCCGGGCACATCGCCGGAGTCGGCTTCGACCTGTACGTCCGCATGGTCGGCGAGGCCGTCGCGGACTACCGGGCGTCCCTGGAAGGCGGCATCGAGGAGGAGCCCCCGCTCGAGGTCAAGATCGAGCTCCCCGTCGACGCCCACGTCCCCCACGACTACGCACCCGGCGAACGCCTCCGCCTGCAGGCCTACCGCGCCATCGCCTCCGCCAACACGGAGGAGGACGTCAAGTCCGTACGCGAGGAACTCGTCGACCGCTACGGCAAGTTGCCCGAGCCCGTCGAGAACCTCCTCCTCGTGGCAGGCCTGCGCATGCTGGCCCGCGCGTGCGGCGTCGGCGAGATCGTCCTGCAGGGCAACAACATCCGCTTCGCCCCCGTGGAGTTGCGCGAGTCCCAGGAGCTCAGGGTCAAGCGCCTTTACCCCGGCACCGTCATCAAGCCGGCGGTGAACCAACTGCTGGTCCCGCGCCCGAAGACCGCCAAGGTGGGCGGGAAGCCGCTGGTCGGACGGGAGCTGCTGGGGTGGGTCGGGGAGTTCCTGGCGTCGATTCTGGGGTCGTGAGCGGGGCGGTGCCGGGATCGCGAGCGGGCGATCCCGGGGCCGTGGACGGGCGGGCGGGCGGCCGGCGCGGGCGGGCCCTAGTCGACCCGCACCTCGGTGTTCTGGCAGGCGTGCAGCAGCCACCGGCCGTCGCCCTGCTTGGTCATGACGTACAGCGGGGCGCCCTCCGTGTCGCCGCTCGGTGAGTGGTACACCTGGCGGACCTTGACGGCCGCCACGTCGGGCCGCAGGAACTGCGCGTGCGCCACCTCGTAGGTGACCTCGCCGTCCCAGGTGGCAGCGGGCAGCACGGCGCGGGTGAACTCGGCGATGGCGTCGAAGCCGATGAGGACCTTGCCGTGGGCGGTCGTCCACAGGGCGTCGGAGTGGAAGAGCGCGAGGAAGCCTTCGGCGTCCTTGGCGCGCTGGGTGCGCTCGACGGTGGCGACGACCCGTGCGATGGCCTTGAGGTCCGCCTCTTCGACAGCCTTGATGTCGGCGTTCCGGACGGACTCGGTCTCGCCGATCCGGGCGGCCTCGCTACCGGCGGGCTGCAGGGAGTTGTCGTCTGCGGTTTCAGTGGTCATGCCGACCACTCTGAGACCTCAAGTGGACTTGAGGTCAAGCCATGTCTCAGGGTCCGGTCCGGAACATCATCGCCGCCAGTGTCCGGAACACCTCCTCGGGGTCCTTGTCGCCGACCGGGCCGTCCAGGTTGTGGCCGAGGAGCAGCGTGGCGAAGCCGTGCGCCAGGGACCAGGCGGCGACGCCGGCCAGGCGGGCGTCGATGCCGAGGCTCTCGGGCCGTACGGCGGAGACGGCGCCGCGCAGCGCGTCGCCGGCCAGGGTGCGCGCCGTGGTCAGTTCCAGGTCGTCGGTGCGCAGTAGCTCGGGTGTGAACATCACCTGGAAGTGTGCGGGGTGCTCGCGTGCGAAGCGGACGTAGCGCACGCCGGCGTCCTTCAAATCCGCGGCCTCGTTGAGCGTGCCCGCGAGCAGACCGAATCCCTCTGCGGCGATCGCCGTGAGCAGTCCGGTGCGGTCCTTGAAGTGGTGGGCCGGTGCGGCGTGCGAGACACCGGCGCGCCGGGCGAGGTCACGCAGGCTCAGTGCGGAGGGGCCGTCGGCGGCGATGACATCCAGCGCGGCGGTGAGGATGGCGCGGCGCAGGTCGCCGTGGTGGTAGGGGCGGCGGGGGGCATGAGCGCCGCGGGGCGGCGGCTGCTGGGAACGGGGTGGCTGCGGTGCGGGGGGCATGGGCAGCAGCGTACGCACAATCTAGGCATTGACAAGTTCTGGCGCGTCCGGCAATCTTGTCAGTGTCAAGTTGCACTGGGTTGGGGATCCGGAACTTCGAACGGGGGATTGCGTCATGGTCAAGCACGAGGGGCAGCTGGGGCTGGATCGCGTACGTCAGCTCTGGCACCTGCTGGAGCCTCTTCACGCGGTGCTGTACTACGCGCCGGCAGTCTTCGAGGAGGCCGCGGCGCTCGGTTACGACACCGAGGAGCGCTGGCCGAGCTACTTCCCTTACCGTGCAGCGCCGTTGGGGGCGATCGGTGCGGAACGGGTCGCGTCCGCGTTCTACAGCTTCAGCCCTCGCATGGTCGCCGAGCACATCGACCCCGCGTGGAAGATCGCGAGTGCCGAGGCGCTGCTTCAGGCGCGGGTGCGGGGGATCGACCGGGCCTACCGCGCGATACTCGGCGACCGGACGGACAGCCCCGAGATGGCGGAAGCCGCAGCCCTCGCCCGCCGGGTTGCCGAGGCGGCGGACATCGCGGGCCGCCCGCTCGCCGCGGCCCATGCCGCCCTGGAGTGGCCGCGGGCCCCGCACCTCCAGCTCTGGCACGCGGCGACAATCCTGCGCGAGCACCGAGGTGACGGCCACATAGCTGCCCTGATGGTGGCCGGCCTCGACCCGGTCGAGTCCCTGGTGTCCTTCGCCGCGATAGGTGCCGCGTCGGTCGAGCGCTTCGAGAGTCGCGGCTGGACCCCGGCGCAATGGACGTCAGCCCGGGAACGCCTTACCGCCCGGGGTCTGATCGACGCCGACGGTACGGCCACGGAGGCGGGCCGCGAACTCCGCCGCACCGTCGAGGAGCACACCGACCAACTTGCCGCCGGACCTTGGCAGTCACTTACTCAGGACGAGATCGACCGCCTCGTGGAGCTGCTGGGGGAGTTCTGGGTGGCCGTGCTGTCCTCCGGCCTGCTGCCGTCGGAGACTACGTTGGGGATCGGCAGGGTCTGAGGAGTTCCGGGGAGCCCGCTGGGGGAGCGGGAGCCGAGGGGCAGGGGGCCTGGACGCAACCCGACAACCGTGAAGCCGCCCGCGGGAGTTGGGTCCCGCGGACGGCCTCTGGGTCTGAGGTGGTGCGCTGAGAGCCTGTGGCTCGGGCGCCGACAGGTGCGCTGAGGTGTGCCTGTGCCCCGGCGTCGGCGCCCTGCCCTACGGTCGCGTGGGCCTCCGTGGGCCTCAAGCCCTACGGCTGCCTATGGCTGCTCGGGCGGCCGGTCGCGATCCATGCCCGTTCCGCGCTCCATCCGTTGCTGCGCGTCGTCGACCTGGCTCTCGTACTTGTTGCCCGTCTTCTCGTTCGCCTTCCGTTCCGCGGTGTCGGACATGTCCCTGGTCTTGTCCTGCGCGTGACGGTTCTTGAACTTGTCGAAGATGCCCATGCAGAGCTCCTTCCCGAGGTGACTCACCACCGACGATACGCCCGGGTTGTGAAGTATGCCTGCCTGGCTCCGAGGTGGTCTGGACCTCTCGAGTGCCGCCGTGCGCCGGGTCGCTACCGTGTGCACGACGGTGTACCGGGGAATGCCGCCTGTGCGGGGCGGAACGGGCTCAACGGGCGGCAAGGGAGGGGACGCATCGTGATGCGTCGAAGGGGCGGGGCGGCCGGCGCCGCGGCGGTGCTCGGCATGGTGCTGGTACTGGCGGGGTGCGAGAACGTCGATCTGCGCGTGGACGAGGAGCCCTCCGGCTCCGCCCCGGCCGCGGGCAGCGGCCGGGCAGTGAGCCCACTGGACAACCCGGACGGCACGAAGGCGGGCCTCGCGCCCCTCACCTCGGACGCCGACCGGGCCGAGGCGCGGGTCCTGATCGAGAAGGTGGCGACCAAGGGCCGCGGCCCGAAGACGGGCTACGACCGCGACGAGTTCGGTTACGCCTGGATGGACTCGGCCCCGGGCGGCGTCCCGTTCTCCCGCAACGGTTGCGACACCCGAAACGACCTGCTCAAGCGCGACGGTGAGGACGTCCGTCACCGCTCCGGCTCCGACTGTGTCGTGGCCTCCATGACCCTGCACGACCCGTACACGGGCCGGACGATCGAGTGGGCCAAGTCCCGCGCCACGACCGTACAGATCGACCACGTCATGCCGCTGTCGTACGACTGGCAGATGGGCGCCGCCCGTTGGCCCAAGGGCAAGCGCCAGGACATCGCCAACGACCCCCTCAACCTCATACCGGTCGACGGCCCGACCAACAGCTCCAAGGGCGACTCCGGCCCCGCGTCCTGGCTGCCCCCGAACAAGCGGATCCGCTGCTCGTACGCGGTGCGTTTCGCCCAGGTCTCGCTGAAGTACGAACTTCCGGTGACGGCCGCCGACAAGGAGATGATGCTCCGCCAGTGCGGCGGCTGACACCCTGGTCCGCGCCCCCGAAAACAGCTTCCCGGTGCGGCCGGTTACGCCTACGGTGACCGGCATGGAGCTGAAGGTATCGAGCCTCGCAGAGCGCCCCGAGATGCTCGAACGGGTCATGGAAATGCCGGACACCTGGCACAAGTTCACGACCCAGGACCTGGTGGGCAGCGCCCACTACGGCCGGATCCCGCGCGAACTCCCGCAGTACGCGCTGTTCGCCGAGGACGAGCGCGGCGAGGTCGTCGCCCACGCCTTCAGCGTCCCGTTCGCCCTCGCCACCGAGGGCCGTGGCCGGCTGCCCGCCCGAGGCTGGGACGAGGTGCTCGTGTGGGCCTTCGCCGACCTGCGCGCCGGCGTCCGCCCCGACACGGTCAGCGCCACCTCCGTCGTCGTCGCCCCGCACGCCCAGGGCAGCGGTCTGTCCGCCCGGATGCTCTCCGCGATGCGCGACAACGCCCGGGCCCACGGCTTCAGCGAGGTCGTCGCCCCGGTCCGCCCCAGCGCCAAGCACCTCGAACCGCACACCCCCATCGAGGAGTACGCCCACCGCGTACGCCCCGACGGCCTGCCGCACGACCCGTGGCTGCGCGTCCATGCCCGCGCCGGCGCCACCATCGACTCCATCGCGCCGGTCTCCATGACCGTCGCCGGCTCCCTGGAGCAGTGGCGCCGCTGGACCGGACTGCCCTTCGACACGGCGGGCGACATCGAGGTGCCGGGCGCGCTGGTGCCGGTGCGGTGCGAGCCGGAGCGGGACTGCGCGGTGTATGTCGAGCCCAACGTGTGGATGCGACACCCGCTGTGACGCGGAAGCGAGGCCTCCGCGACCTCCGCCGTTATACGAAGTGATCAGCTCGGCAACGGTTCGGTACAACCGGTGACCGTATGTCGGTGTCGGCCTATACGCTCGAAGCGACAATCGCACGACCGAGGTTGCCCCGCACCGGGCAGGACCGGCCGTCCGTACGCCCACTTCAGGCAACAGGAGCAGCCATGCAAGGCCACGGCTACACGCAGCCGGTGAAGCAGCCGCCGCCCACCGGGTGGCTGGTCTTCCTGCGCCTGCTGTTCGTCGTGATCTCCGTGCTGAGCTTCGGCCTGCTGACGTGGACGATGATGCTGCGGCTGGCCATCGTGACCCGCAAGCCCCTCGACTGGGCCCTGTTCGCGGCCTCGATCGTGGTGGAGTTCCTCGGCCTGTACATGATCGGCTCCGAGCCCGGCGACGAGATCCACACCGCGGGCGGTTGGTTGGGCCTAGCCCTCCTCCTGGGCGGCCTCGTGGCCGCGATCGCGTACTACCTCTCCGCGGACATACGCCACTTCCACCAGCTCCGCTTCCCGGGCTACGGCGCCCAGCGGCCCTCCGTCCCGGGCCAGTCCTACGGCTATCCGCAGGCCGGGTCGCCGTACACCGCCACGACGGTGTCGCAGTCGGCGCCGATACCCGGGACTCCGATACCCCAGGCACCGGGCCCCCAGACCCCGACATCCCAGACGCCGATGCCCCGGACCCCCGTCCCGCCGCCCCCGCAGCGCCCCGCGCCCGCACGCATCGACCAGGTGCGCGCCGAGCTCGACGAGCTCAGTGACTACCTGCGCAAGCACGACGGCCGCCAGGACGGCGACCCCGAGGGCGACAGGTGACCGTGACGACAGGACGTGTCGTCGCCGACCGCTATGAACTGTCCACGCTCATCGGACAGGGCGGCATGGGACAGGTCTGGACGGCGTACGACCAGCGGCTCGACCGGCGCGTGGCCGTGAAGCTGCTGCGCCCCGACAAGGTGGCCGGGCAGGAGGCGGGCGAACTGCGCCGCCGGTTCGAGCGCGAGTGCCGGGTCACCGCGCAGGTCGACCACCCCGGGCTGGTCACCGTGCACGACGCGGGCAGCGCGGGCGAGGAGCTGTTCCTCGTCATGCAGTACGTCGACGGCGTCGACCTGGCCGGCCATCTCGCCGAGCACGACCCCTACCCCTGGCAGTGGGCCGTGGCGGTCGCCGCGCAACTGTGCGCCGTACTGAGCGCCGTGCACGCCGTGCCGATCGTCCACCGCGACCTCAAGCCGCGCAACGTGATGGTGAAGCAGGACGGCACGGTCACCGTCCTCGACCTCGGCGTCGCCTCCGTGATGGACGCCGACACCACCCGCCTCACCCACACCGGCACCCCCATCGGCTCGCCCGCCTACATGGCCCCCGAGCAGGCGATGGGCGGCGCGGTCGGCCCGTACACCGACCTGTACGCGCTCGGCGTGGTCCTGCACGAACTCCTCAGCGGCGACGTGCCGTTCTCCGGCTCGACCGCGCTCGGCGTGCTGCACCGGCACCTGTACGAGCCGCCGCTGCCCGTGCGCCGGATCCGCCCCGAGGTCCCCGAGGCACTCGAGGCCCTGGTCCTGCGCCTGCTCACGAAGGACCCGCAGCAGCGCCCCGCCTCCGCCCAGGAGGTGTACGAGGATCTGGCGCCGCTCCTGCCCGCGCGCGGGATGCCCACCGGCTCGCCCCTCGACCCCACGCGCCCCTTCCTGCGCCCGCACGCACCCTGGCCGGACCGCGCCCGCACCCCCGCGCCGCAGCCCGCCCCGGCCACACCCGGCCCGCCCGCCACCGACAAGCCGGACGTCGCGCGCGCCGTCGACGAGGTCAAGCGCCTCCTCGGCGAGGGCCGTATCACCCAGGCCGTCGACATCCTCGGCTCGATCCTGCCGGCCGCCGCCGAACAGCACGGCGAGCATTCCCCGGTCGTGCGCAGCCTGCGCAAGCAGTACGCGGCCACGCTCATGGACGACGGCCAGTACCGGCGCGCGCTGCCCGAGCTGCGCCGCCTCGCCGACGAGCGCGCTGCCGAGGCCGGTCAGGCCGACCCGCAGTCCCTGCGCTTCCGCTACGACGCCGCCCAGTGCCTGGAACAGCTCGGCGAACCGGCGGCCGCGCTCGCCGAGTACCGCCGCCTGCTGCCTTACTACGAGAACCAGTACGTCTCCGGCGACCCCCAGCTCGCCCACGACGTCCGCCGCCGCATCGGCCACCTTCTGCTCGCCCTCGGCGACCGTCCCGCCGCCCACGACACCCTGGCCCGCCTGCTGCACGACGTGGAACGCCTGCACGGCCCCGGCCACCCGCTCGCGACGGAGGTACGACGGACCTTGCAGTGGCTGGGGCAGGTGCGCGGCTAGGCCCTGTCGTTTGGATCAGCTCGGCTGTGAGGGTCGGTTCCTGTCGACGCGGAGCGTCGGTGACCGACGGCAACGCGGCAGATGTGCGTGCCAGGGCCCGCGACGCCGAGATGATCCAAACGACAGGGCCTGGTTCCCGCCCGGCTGCTCGGCTGCGTGGCTGCCCGGCGCAAGTGGGCCGGGCGGGGGTGCTTCGGTGCCCGAAGTCCTGGCGAATCGTTGGTCGAATGGGTTGGCCAGAGCTTGCCCACTGCCTACCATCGATCACCGCAAGACTTTGTGCACCGCCGCACAAGCTCCCTCAGGAGGTCTCCTTGCACCGCCGCCGTCGTACCGCGCTCCTTCTCTCCGCCGCGATCGCCGCGGCGCCCCTGCTGACCGCCTGCGGAAGCGACGCGCATCCCGGTGCGGCGGCCGTCGTCGGCGGCCAGCGGATCACCGTCGCGCAGCTGGAGAACCGGGTCGGCGAGGTACGCGCCGCACAGCGCGAGGCCGTCCCCGACGACGCCCAGTACGCGCAGGTCATCGCCAAGTCCGGGACCCTTCCGCGGGACGTCCTGCACACCATGGTTCTCGACCAGGTGCTGCACCGGGCCGCCCAGGACGCGGGCGTGACCGTCACCCGCAAGGAGCTCCAGGAGATGCGCGGCGGCCTGGAGAAGCAGGTCGGTGGCGCCAAGGCGCTGGAGACGGCCTGGCTCCAGCAGTACGGCATCCCGCCGCAGCGCCTCGACGAGAACCTCCGCCTCCAGCTGGAAGCGGAGAAACTCGCCACCTCCCTCGGCACCGACACCGGCAAGCCCGCCTTCTGGAACGCCCTGGCCGAGGCGTCCAAGAAGCTCGACATCGACCTCAATCCGCGCTACGGCACCTGGGACGTCCAAAAGAGCGGCCGGGCGGACGCGAAGACGCCGTGGGTGCGCGAGGTGACGGCGACGGGTACGCAGGAGACGGCGTAGCGGAAGGGGCAGCCGCCCCCAGGTGAACAGGCGAGGGGGCAGCCGCCACAGCCGCCCCCGTGAACAGGCGAGGGCGGACCCACCTGGCCTCCCCACCCTGTGGACAACTTGCCTGTGGACAACTCGGGGGCCGTCGGCGAGGTGGGTTACGTTCGGATCGTGAACGCAACCAGTCCCGAAGCCGCCCCCGGCCGCATCGTCCTGCTCACCACCAGCCACCGTGTCGCGCCCGGCCTGCTGTCCTGGCCCGCCTGGCAGGCGCTGCACGCGGCCGACCGTGTGCTGTGCGCGGACGGCGCGCACCCCCAGCTGCCGTATCTGCGCGAGGCAGGCATAGCGGTCGACGAGAACGCCCCGACCGCCGAGCAGCTGATCGACGCGTGCGCCGGCGGCCGCACGGTCGTGGTCGTGGCGACGGGCGAGGGCGAGCCGGCCCTGACGGACGGCCTGGCACGCCTCGCGGGCTCCGGACGTGTCAGCATGCCGGAACTGGAACTGCTCCCCGCCTCCTACGACCTGCCCGGCGCCCGACTCCTCGACCTGGTCCAGGTCATGGACCGGATCCGCGTCGAGTGCCCGTGGTCCTCCCAGCAGACCCACAAGGGCCTGGCGAAGTACGGCATCGAGGAGGCCTACGAACTCGTCGAGGCGATCGAGGACGGCGACCGCGACGAACTCCGCGAGGAACTGGGCGACGTCCTGCTGCAGGTCGTCTTCCACTCCCGTATAGCCGAGGAGGACCCGGAGTCCCCCTTCTCCATCGACGACGTGGCCGGCGGCATCGTCACCAAGCTCATCCACCGCCACCCGCACGTCTTCGGCGACGAGACGGCGACGACCCCCGAGGAGGTCAAGGAGCACTGGCTGCGCACGAAGGCGGCGGAGAAGCAGCGCGAGTCGGTGACCGACGGAATCCCGCTGGGACAGCCGGGCCTGGCACTGGCCGCGAAGCTGGCGTCGCGGGTGCGTACGGCGGGCCTGGAGGTGCCGCTGCCGACGGGGGACGGCCTCGGCTACGAGCTCCTCGCGATGGCGGTCCGCGCGGAGGCCGCCGGGGTGGACCCGGAGGCGGCCCTGAGAGTCGCGGCTCGGACCTACCGGGACGCGGTGCGGGCTGCTGAGGGGGTGTCCCCTTGATAGGCAGAGGGGGCCGGTAAGGGAGGGGGAGGGGGCCGGATCAGGGCGCGGGAGCCGCGCCGGCAACGGATACCGTCAGGGAGTGACCAACCAGCCCACCAACCAGCCCACCCCCACCGGCACCACCTCCGGACCCCCCGAACCCCCCGACCTCTTCACCTGGGAGTTCGCGACCGACCCGTACCCCGCCTACGCCTGGCTCCGCGAGCACGCCCCGGTCCACCGGACCCGGCTGCCCAGCGGCGTGGAGGCCTGGCTGGTCACCCGGTACGCCGATGCCAAGCAGACCCTCGCCGACAACCGGCTCTCCAAGAACCCGGCCCACCACGACGAGCCCGCGCACGCCAAGGGCAAGACCGGCATCCCCGGTGAGCGCAAGGCCGAGCTCATGACGCATCTGCTCAACATCGACCCGCCGGACCACACCAGGCTGCGCAGGCTCGTCTCCAAGGCCTTCACGCCCCGCAGGGTCGCCGAGTTCGAGCCTCGGGTGCAGGAGCTGACGGACCGTCTGATCGACCAGTTCGCGGCGAAGGGGAGCGCCGACCTCATCCACGAGTTCGCCTTCCCGCTCCCCATCTACGCCATCTGCGACCTGCTCGGCGTCCCCCGCGAGGACCAGGACGACTTCCGGGACTGGGCGGGCATGATGATCCGTCACCAGGGCGGCCCTCGCGGCGGTGTCGCGCGGTCGGTGAAGAAGATGCGGGGCTATCTGGCCGACCTCATCCACCGCAAGCGGGAAGCCCTGCCCGAGGAGCCCACGCCCGGGGAGGACCTCATCTCCGGTCTCATCCGGGCCTCCGACCACGGAGAGCACCTCACCGAGAACGAGGCCGCGGCGATGGCCTTTATCCTCCTTTTTGCCGGTTTTGAGACGACCGTGAATCTGATCGGCAACGGCGTCTACGCGCTGCTCACCCACCCCGAGCAGCGCGCCCGGCTGCAGACGTCCCTGGCTGCCGAGGAGACCGGCCTCCTCGAAACCGGCGTGGAGGAACTCCTGCGCTACGACGGCCCCGTCGAGCTCGCCACCTGGCGCTTCGCCACCGAGCCGCTCACCATCGGCGGGCAGGAAATCGCGGCCGGCGACCCCGTTCTCGTCGTCCTGGCCGCCGCCGACCGGGACCCGGAGCGGTTCGCCGACCCCGACGTCCTCGACCTCGGCCGCCGCGACAACCAGCACCTCGGCTACGGCCACGGCATCCACTACTGCCTCGGCGCCCCGTTGGCCCGACTGGAGGGCCAGACCGCCCTCGCCACCCTCCTCACCCGTCTCCCGGATCTCCGACTCGCCGTGGACCCGGGGGAGTTGAGGTGGCGCGGAGGTCTCATCATGCGAGGGCTGCGCACACTTCCGGTGGATTTCACACCAGTTAGGTGAGTGCGTCCACCTAGTCAAACGTGACACGCGCTCAAGTCTGTGATCTTCACGTGATCTACGCGGCATTAACTTGTGACAAGTGATCGTCTGCCTATACGTTCACGGATCAACGACGGCGCCAGGTTTCACGCGCCGCGCTCACTGCTGCCTCGTGAAAGGTCCCCGCATGCTCTCCGGGAACGGTCGTCACCGTCGCCCCCGTCAGGCTCCGGCTCTCCTCGTCGCGGCCGGAGTGACCGGGTCCGCCATCGCCATCCCGCTGCTCGGCGCCGCGAGCGCGAGCGCCGCCGACGGCACCGTGTGGGACAAGGTGGCCGAGTGCGAGAGCGGCGGCTCCTGGAGCACGGACGAGGGCGACGGGCGCTACGGCGGCCTGCAACTGACCCAGGGCGACTGGGAGCAGTACGGCGGCCTCGACTACGCCCCGCGCCCCGACCTGGCGAGCCGTTCCCAGCAGATCGCCGTGGCGCAGGAGATCCTCGCCGACCAGGGAACCAAGCCCTGGGGTACCTGTGCGGTGCTCAACGGGCTCACCCCGAAGAACGGCTTGGTCGACCTCGACACCGGAGTGGGGGACGACTCACCCTCCGAGGTGTCCGGATCCTCCGGCTTGCTCGATTCGTCCGGCTCGTCGAGTTCATCCAATTCGTCTGACTCCTCGGGTTCCTCGAACTCGTCGGACTCGACCGATGGACCGTCGAGTTCATCGAGCTCGTCGAGTGAATCCCCCAGTGCTTCGTCCGAATCGCCCCGGGATTCATCCTCTTCTCCCTCTTCCTCCCCTTCCTCGTCGGCCAAGGCGGACAGCTCGGCGAAGCCTGACGCGTCACCTGACGCCAAGGCCTCACAGTCGCCCGACAGCTCCCCCGTGGAGACCCCGGACGGGGACAATCAGGACAACTGGGTGCAAGATGTGGGCGCCTGGAGCCTCGTCGACACCAGTACGCTCACCGGCGAGGCGGCCGGCTCCGGGCGTCACCGCGGGTCCAGTGCCGACGAGAGTGAGGCTGCCGACCCGGCCGCCGAGCCCTCCGGTCGCCATGCCTCGTACAAGGTCCGGGCCGGCGACACTCTGGCCTCCATCGCCGACTCCCTTGACCTCGACGGCGGGTGGCGGGCGCTGTACGACGCGAACAAGGGCGCCATCGGTGCCGACGCGAACGACATCGCCCCCGGTCAGACCCTGGACGTCCCCGTCGAATAAGGGCCGAACGGGGCGAAAAACAGCGGGAGTTCGCGTCACCTTTCGCACCTGAATGTCCGTTTTAAATGCAGTGAGAGATAGATCTCAGAAGCCCTGATCGTCTTTGTAATTCCGGGAATCGGGTGTCTACGGTCGTGATCGCTCGTCACCACGAGCCCCGGCTGCCGCAACGCCGAATCCTGCCAGCGGCCGCACGGGAACAGTCGTCGCGTCAAGCGCCGTAGGCAGGAGCGGGGGACCCAAGGTAAGCGCCGGGTCCGGCAGTTGAGGCCTTTCGGGGCCGCACGCCGGAGTCGGCTTGGGGTGAAGCCGCGCAACGCGAGCCGAAAGGCGGACGAGCGCGGCCGGGCAACTCAACCGGCCCGAACCCGACAGCTCACCTCGCAGGCGTCGGTGAGGGGATCCAACCATGCTGTTTTCCAGCAAGGGCAAGCACCGTCGTCCGTCCAAGGCCGCCCGCGCCATAGCCGTCGTCGGCGTCGCCGGCGCCGCCGCCGTCGCCGCCCCGCTGATGGCGGCCGGCAGCGCCTCCGCCGCCACCGCCTCCGAGTGGGACGCCGTCGCCCAGTGCGAGGCCGGCGGCAACTGGTCGATCAACACCGGCAACGGCTACTACGGCGGCCTGCAGTTCTCCGCCTCCACCTGGGCCGCGTACGGCGGCACGGCGTACGCCTCCACCGCCGACAAGGCCACCAAGGCCCAGCAGATCGAGATCGCCGAGAAGGTTCTCGCGGGCCAGGGCAAGGGTGCCTGGCCGCACTGCGGCACCGGCCTGTCGAGCGCCGCGTACAACGGCTCCGGCTCCTCGCAGAGCACCGAGGACGCCCCTCGCGCCACCGAGGAGCAGCCGGCCTCCCGCTCCGCCGAGCGTCCGGCGGCCGAGAAGAAGTCGACCAAGACCGTCACCACCCCGACCGGCAAGAAGGTCAAGAAGGGCGACGGCGAGTACAAGGTCGCCAAGGGCGAGACCCTCAGCTCGATCGCCGAGAAGAAGAAGGTCAAGGGCGGCTGGGAGAAGCTGTTCCAGCTGAACAAGGACATCGTCGAGGACGCCGACCTGATCTACCCGGGTCAGCAGCTGCACCTGAAGTAATACGCGGCCACAAGCTGAACCGCAGAGCCCTCACATCCGTGGAACTCATCATGAAGACCTCGTGAGGGTCACCCCCGTCCCCCACGGGCTCCCCGCCCCGGTGCGTGTTCCCCCGTACGCACCGGGGCGGGGCTTTTTCTTTCCCTGTAAGTCACCCGCCCTTTGTTCCGGTAGGAAACAATGGGTACGGTTCGGTCCTGTCCACGGGACGGTCGGTCGGCTGCCGATGTCCCCGGGGCGGTTAGGCTCTAGTCGCAAGGCTCACAGCCCCGCACCACCAGCGACACAGTGCTTCACATCCCAAGAAGGAGATACTCGTGCCGTCCATCGACGTCGTCGTAGCCCGGGAAATCCTGGACTCCCGAGGCAATCCCACGGTCGAGGTCGAGGTCGGCCTCGACGACGGCAGCACGGGTCGTGCCGCCGTTCCGTCCGGCGCTTCGACGGGCGCCTTCGAGGCCATCGAGCTCCGCGACGGCGACTCGAACCGCTACCTCGGCAAGGGCGTGGAGAAGGCCGTCCTCGCCGTCATCGAGCAGATCGGCCCGGAGCTGGTCGGCTACGACGCCACCGAGCAGCGCCTGATCGACCAGGCGATGTTCGACCTGGACGCCACCGACAACAAGGGCTCCCTCGGCGCCAACGCCATCCTCGGAGTCTCGCTCGCCGTCGCCCACGCCGCGTCCGAGGCCAGCGACCTCCCGCTGTTCCGCTACCTGGGCGGCCCGAACGCGCACCTGCTGCCGGTGCCGATGATGAACATCCTGAACGGCGGCTCGCACGCCGACTCCAACGTGGACATCCAGGAGTTCATGATCGCCCCGATCGGCGCGGAGTCCTTCTCCGAGGCCCTGCGCTGGGGCGCCGAGGTCTACCACACGCTGAAGAAGGTCCTGAAGAGCAAGGGCCTGGCCACCGGACTCGGCGACGAGGGCGGCTTCGCCCCGAACCTCGGCTCCAACCGCGAGGCCCTCGACCTCATCCTTGAGGCGATCAAGGAGGCCGGCTACACCCCCGGCGAGCAGATCGCCCTCGCGCTCGACGTCGCCGCGTCCGAGTTCTACAAGGACGGCGTCTACACCTTCGAGGGCAAGGACCGCTCGGCCGCCGAGATGACCGAGTACTACGCGGAGCTCGTCGACGCGTACCCGCTCGTCTCCATCGAGGACCCGCTGTTCGAGGACGACTGGGACGGCTGGAAGACCATCACCGACAAGCTCGGTGACAAGGTCCAGCTCGTCGGCGACGACCTGTTCGTCACCAACCCCGAGCGCCTGGCCCGCGGCATCGACGAGGGCGCGGCCAACGCCCTGCTGGTGAAGGTGAACCAGATCGGCTCGCTCACCGAGACGCTGGACGCCGTCGAGCTGGCCCAGCGCAGCGGCTTCAAGTGCATGATGTCCCACCGCTCCGGCGAGACCGAGGACGTCACCATCGCCGACCTGGCCGTCGCCACCAACTGCGGCCAGATCAAGACCGGCGCCCCGGCCCGCTCCGAGCGCGTCGCCAAGTACAACCAGCTGCTGCGCATCGAGGAGATCCTCGACGACGCGGCGGTGTACGCCGGCCGCAGCGCGTTCCCGCGCTTCAAGGGCTGACCGGGCCGAACCCAACCTTGGGTGAGCCTTAGCCAGTCGTACGTACGTCCCCGTACTCGGTCCCGTACCGTGTGCGGGGACGTACGCATGTGAAACGGGAGGCGGGACATGGCCGTCAAGGATCGGGACCGGTTCTCCACCGCGACCAGGATCCGGTTGCTCGGCGAGCAGACGGCGGCCCGTGTCTACCGCTCCCAGACCAAGCGGCAGGCCCGGCGCTCCAGGCTCACCGGACGCGCCGCGCTGCTCGCGCTGGTCGTCTGCTCCATGGTCGTGGCGCTCGCCTACCCGATAAGGCAGTACGTCTCCCAGCGCGCCGAGATCGCCGACATGCAGCGGGAGAAGGAAGAGGCCGCCCGGCGGGTCGAGGAACTGCGCGACGTCAAGGCACGCTGGCAGGACGACGCCTACGCCGAGCAGCAGATCCGGCTGCGGCTGCACTATGTGATGCCGGGGGAGACCGGATACGTCGTGATCGACCCGGACGCGGCCAAGCAGTCGCGCGCCGAGTTGGGCGCGGCCGACCGCCCCTGGTACGCGAACATCTGGGACGGGGTCGACAAGGCCGACGCGTCCCGCCAGTGAACCGATCGTCCGGACCGGTCGACAGACCGCCGACGAGAACAGACAGAAAGACAGGCATGGAAACCGCCCCGCCGCCCACCCCGCGCACCGAGCCCACCGACGCGGACGTCGAGGCCTTCAAGCAGCAGCTCGGGCGTCCCCCGCGCGGGCTGCGCGCGATCGCGCACCGGTGCCCGTGCGGGCAGCCGGACGTCGTCGAGACGGCCCCGCGGCTGCCCGACGGCACGCCCTTCCCGACGCTGTACTACCTGACGTGCCCGAAGGCGTCGTCGGCGATCGGCACGCTGGAGGCGAACGGCGTGATGAAGGAGATGACGGCGCGGCTGGAGTCCGACCCGGAGCTGGCCGCCGCATATCGCTCGGCGCATGAGGACTACATCCGGCGGCGCGACGAGATCGAGGAGCTGACGGGCTTTCCGAGCGCGGGTGGCATGCCGGACCGGGTGAAGTGCCTGCATGTGCTGGTCGCGCACTCGCTGGCCGCGGGGCCGGGGGTGAACCCGCTGGGCGACGAGGCGATCGCGATGCTGCCGGAGTGGTGGAGCAAGGGCGCGTGCGTGACGCTCCCTGAGAAGTCCGAGGAGGGCGGCCAGTGACCCGCGTCGCCGCCATCGACTGCGGTACGAACTCCATCCGGCTCCTCGTGGCCGACGTCGACCCGAACACCGGGGAACTCGTCGACCTGGACCGCCGTATGACCATCGTGCGGCTCGGCCAGGGCGTCGACCGCACGGGGCGGCTCGCGCCCGAGGCGCTGGAGCGGACCTTCGCCGCCTGCCGTGACTACGCGGCGATCATCAAGGAGCACGGCGCAGAGCGGCTGCGGTTCGTCGCCACGTCCGCCTCCCGGGACGCCGAGAACCGGGACGAGTTCGTGAGCGGGGTCATGGACATCCTGGGCGTCGAGCCCGAGGTCGTCACCGGGGACCAGGAGGCCGAGTTCTCCTTCACGGGCGCCACGAAGGAACTCGTGGGGCGCGAGGACCTGCACCGGCCCTACCTCGTCGTGGACATCGGCGGCGGGTCGACCGAGTTCGTGGTCGGCGAGGAGCACGTCCGCGCGGCACGCTCCGTGGACGTCGGCTGCGTGCGGATGACCGAGCGCCATCTGGTCCGCGACGGTGTCGTCTCCGACCCGCCCTCCGAGGAGCAGATCGCGGCGATGCGGGCCGACATCGAGGCGGCCCTCGACCTCGCCGAGGAGACGGTGCCGCTGCGCGAGGCCAGGACGCTGGTGGGGCTTGCCGGTTCGGTCACCACGGTGTCGGCGATCGCGCAGGACCTGCCCGAGTACGACTCGGCCCGCATCCACCACTCCCGGATCGGCCACGAGCGGGTCCGCGAGATCACCGACTGGCTCCTGCGCTCCACCCACGCCGAGCGCGCCGCCGTACCGTCCATGCACCCGGGGCGAGTTGACGTCATCGCGGCGGGCGCGCTGGTGCTGCTGGCGATCATGGAACGGATCGGCGCCGAGGAGGTCGTCGTCAGCGAGCACGACATCCTCGACGGCATCGCCTTCAAGGTGGCGGCGGCGGCCCGGTAGGGCGGGCGCAGCCACTGAGCCGTGGTGCACCCGCGGATGCGCGAAGCCGCGGAACGGCCCCGGTACCTCGTGAAGAGGGACCGGGGCCGTTGCCTCAAAGCCCGTGCGGGCTGTCCGTCAGTTGCAGAGGAGAACGAGGAGGCCGCTGCACCCTCCGTCGTCGCCATGGCCGCCGTGGGCCGGACTGGACTGTACGGCAGAGGCGTTCGTGGCGGCGGGCGTCGCTACCGCAGTGGATGCGGCAGCCGTCCCCAATGCAAGGGCGATGCCGAGGGCAGCGCCGACCGAGACTATTCGCTTGGCAGCCCGCAGGGGCGCCTTCTGTGAGGTGATCATGGCTGCACGTTATGTGGCCTTCTGATCAATTTCGCGCGGAGTGTGGCCGACCGGGTGACGGTCCCTCAGATTTGCCGTACGGGGGTGGGCCGGGTCTCGATTCGCTACTGATGGGTAGCTTCGGTTGAGCAGGTCGGCTAGCGTATGAGCGCCTCCAAGGGGGCTTTCGGGGCCCTCGTCGACCCGCCACGAGCGCGCGTCCGAGAAAGTTCGTGAAGTTCTTCACAAGGAATTCGGCCCTGTCGGACCACAGATCGGTGTCGGTTGACCCTTCCGAGGGGTGAACAACCCCTTGAACATGTTCAGATGGCCGGTGTAAAGAGGCTCCGGGAGCTTCTCGCCCGAGGGTGTTCCGAGACGCTCACAGGGGCTCCGGAGCGACAGAGAGGCAGCTCACGCGGCATTGACAACGGGGCGTATCGCTTCCCGGTTCCCGATCGTGACCATGACCTGCGTCACGCGGGCCGGGGAGTGTAGCACAGGGGCTGCAAGAGCTTGTGAAGGGGCGCACGAGCGACCCCCCTGGGGCAGGTGGATACTCGATGGCATGAGCACCACGGAGCGTCCCAGGATCCTCGTAGTAGGCGGTGGGTACGTAGGCCTGTACGCAGCTCGGCGCATCCTCAAGAAGATGCGCTACGGAGAGGCGACCGTCACGGTCGTCGACCCCCGGTCGTACATGACCTACCAGCCCTTCCTCCCCGAAACCGCCGCCGGCAGCATCTCCCCGCGCCACGTCGTCGTCCCGCTGCGACGCGTGCTGCCCAAGGCGGAGGTCCTCACCGGCCGGGTCACCACCATCGACCAGGACCGCAAGGTCGCCACGATCGCCCCGCTCGTGGGCGAGGCGTACGAGCTGCCCTTCGACTACCTGGTCATCGCGATGGGCGCGGTCTCCCGCACCTTCCCGATCCCCGGCCTCGCCGAGCAGGGCATCGGCATGAAGGGCATTGAGGAGGCCATCGGCCTGCGCAACCACGTCCTCGAGCAGCTCGACAAGGCCGACTCCACGACCGACGAGGAGATCCGCCGCAAGGCGCTCACCTTCGTCTTCATCGGCGGTGGCTTCGCGGGTGCGGAGACCATCGGCGAGGTCGAGGACATGGCCCGCGACGCGGCGAAGTACTACACCAGCGTGTCCCGTGAGGACATGCGGTTCGTCCTCGTCGACGCCGCCGACAAGATCCTGCCCGAGGTCGGCCCGAAGCTCGGCCAGTACGGCAAGGAGCACCTGGAGGCCCGCGGGGTCGAGGTCTACCTCTCCACCTCCATGGACTCCTGCGTCGACGGCCACGTCGTGCTGAAGAACGGGCTCGAGGTCGACTCCAACACCATCGTGTGGACGGCCGGCGTCAAGCCGAACCCGGCCCTCACCCGCTTCGGCCTGCCCCTCGGCCCGCGCGGTCACGTCGACTGCGAGCCGACCCTCCAGGTCGCGGGCACGGACTACATCTGGGCCGCCGGCGACAACGCCCAGGTCCCGGACCTCGTCGGCCGCAAGGCCGGCAACCCCAACGCCTGGTGCCCGCCGAACGCCCAGCACGCGCTGCGTCAGGCCAAGGTCCTCGGCGACAACGTGATCTCCGGTATGCGGGGCTTCCCGCAGAAGGACTACTCGCACGCCAACAAGGGCGCGGTGGCGGGCCTCGGCCTCCACAAGGGCGTGGCGATGATCGTCATGGGCAAGATGAAGATCAAGCTCAAGGGCCGTCTCGCCTGGTACATGCACCGTGGCTACCACGGCATGGCGATGCCGACCTTCAACCGCAAGATCCGCGTCTTCGCCGACTGGACCCTCGGCATGTTCCTCAAGCGTGAGGTCGTGGCGCTGGGCGCGCTGGAGTCCCCGCGCGAGGAGTTCTACGAGGCCGCGAAGCCGGCCCCGGTCGCTCCCGCGAGCACCGCCGAGAAGGGCGAGAAGGCCAAGGCCTCCTGACCTCCGGTCACTTGAACGACCCCGAAGGGGGCCACCCGCCATCCGTGGTGCGGGAGGCCCCCTTCGGGCTGTCCAGGAGCCCTGCGCGGGTGCCGGTCGCGTACGCCTTCCCAGGGTTTGCCCAGCTGTGACGCGCGTGGGGGACTGCGCCCGGGGCTCGCAGGTGTTTACGTGGTGTTGGACATTCCGGGATCCCATCACGGAGGTGTGCGCCATGCCAGACGCCGCCGGGCGGCTGAAGGGCCTGCTCGAACAGTTGCTGGGGGTTCCGCTCCCGGTGCGCATTCGCGCCTGGGACGGTTCGCAGACGGGTCCGCCGGGCGCGCCGACCCTCGTCGTACGCAATCGCCGCGCCGTACGGCGGCTGCTGTGGAAGCCCGGCGAGCTGGGGCTGGCCCGGGCCTGGGTGGCCGGGGACCTCGACATCGAGGGCGACCTGTACGCCGGCCTCGATCTGCTCGCGGAGCTCGTGTGGGAGCGCGGGGAGGATGCCCGCAGCCTGGCTCAGGCGCTCCGGGATCCCGACGTACGTGCCGCCGTCCGCGGCCTCGTCAAGCTCGGCGGACTGCCGCTGCCGCCCGCGCCGCCTCCCGAGGAGGTGCGCCGGGCCCGTGCCCATCTGCACACCAAGCGCACCGACAGACGCGCGATCAGCCACCACTACGACGTCGGCAACGACTTCTACGAGATCGTCCTCGGCCCGTCGATGGTGTACTCCTGCGCCTACTGGCCGGCCCCGCCCCCGCACGGCGCCCTCGAGGCCGCCCAGCGCGACAAGCTCGACCTCGTCTGCCGCAAGCTCGACCTGAGGCCCGGCCTGCGGCTGCTCGACGTCGGCTGCGGCTGGGGCTCCATGGCCATGCACGCGGCCCGCGAGTACGGCGTGAGCGTCGTCGGCATCACCCTCTCCCAGGAGCAGGCGGCCTACGCCCGCAAGCGCATCGCCGACGAGGGGCTCACCGACAAGGTGGAGATCCGCGTACAGGACTACCGGGACGTCGGCGACGGGCCGTACGACGCCGTCTCCTCCATCGGCATGGCCGAACACGTCGGCGCCGAGCGGTACCTGGAGTACGCCGACATGCTGCACCGGCTGCTCAAGCCCGGTGGGCGGCTGCTCAACCACCAGATCGGGCGTCGGCCGCAGCGGGACGAATCCACGTACGAGGTCGACGCGTTCATCGACGCGTATGTCTTCCCCGACGGCGAGCTCCAGCCCATCGGCGTCACCGTCACCCAGCTCGAACGCGCCGGTTTCGAGGTGCGTGACGTCGAGTCGATCCGGGAGCACTACGCCCTGACGCTGCGCCGCTGGGTCGCCAACCTGGAAGCCGACTGGCCGCGGGCCGTCAAGCTCACCGGCGTCGGACGTGCCCGCGTCTGGCGGCTGTACATGGCCGCCTGCGTGCTCGCCTTCGAGCGCAACCGCATCGGCGTCAACCAGGTGCTGGCCGTCAGGACGCCCGACTCCGGTGACTCCGGGATGCCGTTGCGGGCCCGCAAGTGGAGTGAGCCCGAGCACCGTTGATCCGGATGAGGCCGTTGATCCGGATGTGAGGGGACGCGAGAGGACGCAAGCCGAAGGGCCGGGCTTCCCCGTGGTGGGGAAGCCCGGCCCTTCGGGGTGCCGGAGTGTGGTCACTCGGCCTTGATCGCGTTCAGCATGTTCAGCCGTGCGGCGTTGCGGGCCGGCCACAGCGCGGCGAGGACGCCGACCAGTCCGGCCAGCACCAGGAAGATCCCGATCCGGTCCCAGGGCAGGACCAGAGCGTAGCCCGGGATCTGGTCCGCGAAGGTCTCGCCGATCGCCCAGCCGAGGAACGAGCCGAGACCGATGCCGACCACCGCGCCGAACACCGAGATGACCACTGCCTCCAGCCGGACCATCCGCTTCACCCGGCGCCGGTCGAGACCGATCGCACGCAGCATGCCGATCTCCTGCTGCCGTTCGAAGACCGACATCGCGAGGGTGTTGACGACACCCAGCACCGCGATGATCAGGGCCATCGCCAGCAGGCCGTACATGATGTTCAGCAGGGTGTTGATGACGCCGCCGAACTCGTTGCGGATGTCCTGCTTGTCCATCACCTTGATCGCGGGGTTGTCGCCCAGCGCGTTGATCAGGGCCTTCTCGTTCGCCGCGGACTGGCCGCCGTCCACCTTCACGAAGATCTGCTGGATGTACGGCTGGACCTCGTGCGGGTTCACGACCTTCGTGTCGACGAGGACGGGCGAGAGGAACTCGCTGTCCTTGAAGACGGCGCCGACCTTGAGCGTGCCCTTCTTCTCGTCGTTGAACGTGACGGGGACGCTGTCGCCGGGCTTCCAGCCCTTGCTCTTGGCCGTCTTCTCGGCGACCGCGATCTGGCCCTCGGCGAGCGAGTCGATGTTGCCGCTGACGACGTCGACGTTCAGGACCTGCTGGATGTCGCCCGGCGTGACCGCCGAGGCGGACACGTAGTCCTCGTCACCGGCCTGGAAGTAGACGCTCTGCTGCGGCGAGACCGCCGAGACGCCCTTGGCCTTCTCCAGCGCCGTCAGCGCGGACTGGTCGAGGTCCCCGCCGTTCGCCATCGAGACCATGTAGTCGGCCTTGATGTTGTCCGTGGTCATCTTGTCGATGGCCGTGCCGACCGTGATGCCGAGCACCGACAGGCCGGTCACCAGCGTCAGTCCGATCGCCAGCGCCGAGGCGGTGGCTCCGGTGCGGCGCGGGTTGCGGACCGCGTTCTGTCCGGCCAGCTTGCCGGCCACGCCGAACGGGCCGACGAGCAGCGGACGGACGAGCGCGATCACGGGCCGGGACAGCAGCGGGATCAGGATGATCACGCCGATCAGCGCGAAGAACGCGCCCGCCCCGATGTACATCCGGCCGTCGTCGCCGCCGGTCGAGGCACCCAGCACGATCCCGGCCGCGCCGAGGCCGGTGATGGCCGTACCGATGGAGTTGCGCAGCACCAGCGACTTGGTGGTGGCCGCCGCGTGGACGCTGTTCATGGCCGCCACCGGCGGGATCTTCGCGGCCCGGCGGCCGGGCAGCCAGGCGGCGAACATGGTGATCAGCACACCGACGCTGATCGCGGCGATCACCGGCGTGGCGGACAGGACGAGCGGGCCGTCCGGAATCTTCATCTCGAACGCGGCCATCCCGGACCGCAGGCCGACCGCGAGCCCGATGCCGAGGACGAAGCCGATCACCGAGGCGACCAGACCCACCACCGCGGCCTCGGCGAGCACCGAGCGGGTGATCTGCTTGCGCGACGCACCGACGGCGCGCATCAGGGCGATCTCCTTCGTGCGCTGGGCGACCAGCATCGTGAAGGTGTTGGAGATCAGGAAGATACCGACGAAGAGCGCGATGCCCGCGAAGCCGAGCAGGACCTGCTTGAGCGAGCCCAGACCCTGTTCGATCTGCTCGGCCTGCTCGTCGGCGAGGGCCTGGCCGGTCTGGGCCTCGGCGCTGTCCGGCAGCAGCGGCTTGACCGCGTCCAGGATCTTCTTGTCGTCCGCGCCGGCGGCGGCGGTGACGGTGACGCTCTCGAAGTAGCCCGGCTTGAGGTACTGCTTCTGGGCGACCGCGGTGTCGAAGAGGACGAGGCTGCCGCCGGCGTTCACGGCGCCGTCCTCGGTGGTGAACACGCCGCTGAGGGTGTACTCCTTCACCGGCCCGTTCGTGGCGACCCGGACCCGGTCGCCGACCTGGTACTCGCCCTTGGTCGCGGACTCCTTGTCCAGGGCGATCTGATCGTCCTTCACCGGGCCCGAGCCGTCGGTGAACGTGTAGGCGGTGTCCTTGCCGTCCTTGCCGGGGGCGAAGTTGGAGCCCTTGTTGGACCAGCCGACGCCGATCAGCTTCCCGTCGGGGTCGGCGACCCCGGCGAAGCCCTCGACGCGGCCGTACGCGGCGTCGACGCCGTCCACCGCGGCGATCTTGTCGAGGGTCTTCCGGGAGAGGCCGGGCTCTTCCTTGGCGTCGTCGGGGTTGGCGTACGAGGTGATGGAGACGGCGACGTTGTCGTAGCTCTTCGCCGACTGGTTGCGGAAGGCGTTGGAGAGGGTGTCGGCGAAGACCAGGGTGCCGGAGACGAACGCGACGCCGAGCATGACGGCGAGCACGGTCATCAGGAGCCGGGCCTTGTGCGCCAGTACGTTGCGCAGGGCGGTGCGGAACATCAGCTGGTGCGGCCCTTCGCGTCGAACTGCTTCATGAAGTCGAGGACGTTGTCCGCGGTCGGCCGGTACATCTCGTCGACGATCCGTCCGTCGGCGAGGAAGACCACGCGGTCCGCGTACGCGGCGGCCACCGGGTCGTGCGTGACCATCACGACGGTCTGCCCCAACTCCCGTACGGAGTTGCGCAGGAAGCCCAGCACCTCGGCGCCCGAGCGCGAGTCGAGGTTTCCGGTGGGCTCGTCGCCGAAGATGATCTCGGGCTTGGATGCCAGGGCGCGGGCGACGGCGACGCGCTGCTGCTGACCGCCGGAGAGCTGGGCGGGGCGGTGGCTGAGGCGGTCGGCGAGGCCCACCATCCGGATGACCGAGTCCAGCCACTGCTTGTCGGGCTTGCGGCCCGCGATGTCCATCGGGAGGGTGATGTTCTCCAGGGCCGTCAGCGTCGGCAGCAGGTTGAACGCCTGGAAGATGAAGCCGATCTTGTCCCGGCGCAGCTTGGTCAGCTGCTTGTCCTTCAGGGAGCCGAGCTCGGTGTCGCCGATGCGCACCGAACCGGAGGAGAAGGTGTCCAGGCCGGCCACGCAGTGCATCAGCGTGGACTTGCCGGAGCCGGACGGGCCCATGATCGCGGTGAACTCGGCCTGCCGGAATTCGACGGAGACCCGGTCCAGGGCGACCACCTGGGTCTCGCCCTGTCCGTAGATCTTCGACAGATCCGTGGCGCGCGCGGCCACGGAGGTGGCCCGGCCGGCGATGGATGCGGTGGTCACGAGAAGGCACTCCTGAGGGACGACGGTGTGTACGAGGGGACGTAGTCCATCGTCCCGGCCGGAGTGCGCCGTGTAGTCAGTCGCTGTTCCGGTTCCGAAGGCAGACTGCGGATGGACCGGACCTCGCCGCGTCATACCTGAGGATGACGAGGACCCCTGACGGCCCCTCGTGTCAAGAACAGGTGGAGCGTCCTCGTTCGGACGGTGAAATTCCGTCATTCCGTATGCGCCGTCGACCGCCGCACGTAAGGCTATTGGCAAGTGCGGATGGCGTGTTCCGTGGGCTGATGCACCCTCAGACGTCAATAAAATAAGACAACATCGGTCCGCCCGTCCGCTGTTCGGGGGATGTATCCCGATAGGCTCGGAACCTCGATGCGGAGCCCATGGCCTGCCCAGATGGTGGAATGCAGACACGGCGAGCTTAAACCTCGCTGCCCCTTCGCGGGCGTGCCGGTTCAAGTCCGGCTCTGGGCACTTCCGACGTTCTCCTTCCCCTTGAGCTTCCTGCAAGCTCCCTTCAAGTCTTCGCCGAACCGTTGACAGCGGGCGTGTGCGGTCGGAGACTCGCGTCAGGAAATGGTGAATGAAACTTCACCTGGCGAACATCGAAGGGAAGGCGACCGATGCGCACCTCCGTCGGCATCATCGGAGCGGGCCCGGCCGGCCTCCTCCTCGCCCGTCTGCTCCACAACGCCGGCATCGACTCGGTCGTTTTGGAGAGCCGCGACCGCGCCTACGTCGAACACCGCCAGCGCGCCGGGATCCTGGAGCAGGGCACCGTGGACGTGCTGCGCGCGGCCGGCGCCGGGGCGCGGATGGACCGCGAGGGCCTCCGGCACGACGGCGTCGAGCTGCGGTTCGCCGGGAAGCGCCACCGCGTCGACTTCCCCGCACTCACCGGCGGCCGGTCGGTGATGGTCTACGCCCAGACCGAGGTCTGCAAGGACCTCATCGCCCTCCAACTGAAGGAGGGCGGCCCGCTGCTGTTCGAGGCGGAGGCGCTCGCGGTGGAGGGCGCGGACACCGGCAGCCCGCGCGTGCGCTTCCGGCACGAGGGGCGCGAGGACGTCCTGGAGTGCGACTACCTCGTCGGCTGCGACGGCTTCTGGGGCGTGTCCCGCAAGGCGATCCCCGCCGAGCTGACCCGGGTCTTCGAGCGGACGTACCCCTTCGGCTGGCTCGGCGTCCTCGCCGACGTACCTCCCTCGCACGACGAGCTGGTCTACGCCCGCCACGACCGCGGCTTCGCCCTGCTGTCCATGCGCTCCCCGTCCGTTTCCCGCCTCTACCTCCAGGTGCCGGACGGCACCGACGCCGGGCACTGGGGCGACGACGAGATCTGGGCGGAGCTGGAGCGCCGCTTCGAGACGGACGACGACTGGCGGCTCCGGCGCGGCCCGATCACCCAGAAGTCCGTCACCCCCATGCGCTCCTACGTCCACGAACCCATGCGGTACGGCCGCCTGTTCCTGGCGGGTGACGCGGCGCACATCGTGCCGCCCACGGGCGCGAAGGGGCTGAATCTGGCCGTGGGGGACGTCGTCACCTTCGCTCGGGCGCTGACGCATCAACGGGAGACGGGTTCGGCGGAGCTGCTCGACGCCTACTCCGAGACCTGTCTGCGCCGCGTCTGGCAGGCCGAGCGGTTCTCGTACGACATGACGACGCTGCTGCACCGGGCCCCCGGCGCGACGCCCTTCGAGGACCGGCTCCAGCTGGCGCGACTGGAGCGGTTCGCGTCGTCGCGGGCCGCCGAGGCGGACCTGGCCGAGGGGTACACGGGCTTTCCGTTCGGGTGAGTGCGGGGGCGGGGCCGGAGGAGTGATCTCCGACGGGTTCCGGCCACGTCCCAGGTTGGTCATGAATGATCCCGTCCATGGCCGGGAATCACCCAGCCGCGTACCGTGTTGCGCAGCACGAAGAAGGAAAGATCCTCCGCAGGTATTAGGGTCGATCCTTTGCCAACCTATTACTCTTGAGCCAAGGCCACGCACGGTGGCCATGGAGGAGTGAAATGAGGAGCAGCAACCCGGTCTTCTCGCGACGGGGGTTCAGCCGCGACAACGGCTACGCGGGCTTCAACACCGCGCCGCAGGCCGGGGGCGCCGCTGTCGGCACGCAGGGCAACCCGTACGCCCAGCCGCAGGCCGGCAACCCGTATGCGCAGAACCCTTACGCCCAGACGGACCTTCAGCACGGCGCACCGCCGCAGGCCCCGGCCACCACCGGCCGGATGACGATGGACGACGTCATCCTGCGCACGGGCACCACGCTCGGCACTCTGATCGTCACGGCCGCGCTCGCCTGGGCGCTGCTGCCCGTCGACGACGCGAACATCAGCCGGTCGTACGGCATCGCCATCGTTGCCGGTCTGCTCGGCATGGTTCTGGCGCTCGTCCAGTCCTTCAAGCGCAAGGCCTCGCCCGCGCTGATCCTGTCGTACGCCGCGCTCGAGGGTGTGTTCCTCGGTGTCGTCTCCAGCGTCGTCGACAACCGCATCGCGAGCGGTGCGGCCATGCAGGCGGTGATCGGCACCATGGCGGTGTTCGCCGCCGTGCTGGTGGCGTACAAGGCGGGCTGGATCCGCGTCAACCGCCGCTTCGTCGGCTTCGTGATGGCGGCCGCGCTCGGCTTCATCCTGCTGATGGCGGTCAACCTGCTGTTCGCCGTCTTCGGCGGCGGTGACGGCCTCGGCTTCCGCAGCGGCCCGCTCGGCATCGTGTTCGGCATCGTCGGCATCCTGCTCGGCGCCTGCTTCCTCGCCCTGGACTTCAAGCAGGTCGAGGACGGCCTCGCCTACGGCGCGCCGCGCGAGGAGGCCTGGCTCGCCGCCTTCGGTCTCACGCTGACGCTGGTGTGGATCTACATGGAGTTCCTGAGGCTCATCTCGATCCTCAACAGCAGCGACTAGCCTGCGACGGCTTTGCAGCAAAGGGCCCCGGGATCATTCCGGGGCCCTTCGTCGTGTGTGCGCGCCTAGAGGAATTTGCGCGCCGCCCTCCTCAGGTCGTACTCGTGGACGATCGCCTTCGCGTGGCCGTACGCGAGGTCGTATTCGTGGCGAAGCCAGCTGACCTTCTCCTCGAAGCGGACGAGGGCCGGGCCTTCTTCTACCGTGCGGAGCCAGTCGGAGACTTCACGACCGGTGCAGTGGGGGATGCGGGCGAGCATGTTGCGGTGGGTCTCCTCGGAGAGGACGTGGGACATCGGCGCCTCCGGACGCAAAGGGGATGTAAGCCGGTCCTTCAGGTCACCGTGCCTGAGCGTTCGCCCGTTGGCAACAGTCGCGTACGCTCACGGCGTGGTTGATACGACGCGTCTGACCCGAGCCGTAGATCACTTCGCCGACCGGTTGCGGGCGGCACCGCAGAGTCGGTTGCAGAGAAGCGCGGCCGCGGAGGCGCTGGCGCTGGCCAGGGAGTTGGCTCGGTGGGCGCAGGTTCTGGAGGCGCCCGGGGTCGAGCCTCGAGTGATGCCTGATGCCGGGATGTTCGCTGCGGCGGATCAGATCACCGTTGCCGTGCATGACTTGGCAGTTGTTCTTGAGAGCGACGACCAGGTCACTGAAGCCGTGCGGTTGGTGGAGGAGGCGCAGAAGAGGGCGGGGGTCTGAGCGCCGTCGGCGGCCGCGGGTGCGTGGAGGCCGGTCGCGCAGTTCCCCGCGCCCCTGAGCGCGTTGTGGTCCCCGGCGCCGCAGAGGCTAAAGGGACGCTATGACCCGGTCCGCCAGGATGTAGACGTTCTCCTCGCCGCACGCGAACGTCAGCGTGTACGCGCCCGAGACTCCCGAACCGCCCAGCAGTACCGGCGTCTCGCCGGCGCGCAGGGCGGTCGCGAGCCGCTCCGCGGTCTCGCGGTGGCCCGGCGTCATGCACAGGGTCGTGCCGTCCGCGAAGACGTACACGTCGAGGGTGCCCAGCGGGCCCGGGCGGACGTCGGTCAGTTCGGTGGCGGAGGCGGCGAGGTCCTCGAGGGTGGCCACGGTGCGCTCGTGATCGTTCACGGCCGGTGAGGAGACCGGGACGAAGTCCGGGTGGGAGGGGTGCCGGCGGCGGGCCGCGGCCAGTTCGGGGGACTCCCCGGCGAACTCGTCGGCGTCCGCGGTCGACTCGGTCACCGGCTCCAGGTGCTCCAGGCCCGCGAAATCGGCCTGGCGGGGCAGGAACAGCTCACTGTCGGACAGCCCCAGCAGGGTGGGTGCGTCGGCGGCGTCACGGGACTCCTGGGCGGCCCAGAAGGCCCGCGCCTCGGCCAGCTCCCGCTCGCGCTCCTCGGCGAGCGCCTCGGCCACCGCGGCGCGTATCTCATCGGCGTCCGCGGAGAGGCGGGCCTGCGGGACGAGGCCGCGGGCCGAGCCCGCGTTGGTCCGCTCCAGCTCGGTGTGCAGGGCCGCGACCTGTCGGCGCAGCACCAAGAGGGTGCGCAGGACGGCGACGCCCACGGCGCCGGTGGCGGCCGTGGTGAGCAGCAAGGCAATCGGCATGGCGCTCACTGACGTACTCCCGGTTCAAAGTCGACCCCCGACTTCCTACATCAGCTTGAAGGGCGGACTATCCAGCTGTCAGTGCGTAACGTCACCAAACGGACAGGACTTTGGGCCTGATGTTTAGCGGTGAACGGCTCTGACCTGCGTGAATCCCTCTGTCGAGGGAGATAGGTCACATCCTGGGGGAGATTGGATCACAAAACGGCCCAGAACCGCGGGGTTTCCCGGGTTCTGGGCCGAAGGCTCACACTGGGTCGCGAGTTGACTACCCAGGGGCTCGAAATGGCCGGTTTCAGCTCAGGCGCTCGATGACCATCGCCATGCCCTGGCCGCCGCCGACGCACATCGTCTCCAGACCGAACTGCTTGTCGTGGTGCTGGAGGGAGTTGATGAGCGTGGTGGTGATGCGGGCGCCGGTCATGCCGAAGGGGTGGCCGACGGCGATGGCGCCGCCGTTGACGTTCAGCTTGTCGATGTCGATGCCCAGGTCGCGGTAGGAGGGGATCACCTGGGCGGCGAACGCCTCGTTGATCTCGACCAGGTCGATGTCGTCGATGGTGAGACCGGCGCGGCGCAGGGCCTGCTGGGAGGCCTCCACCGGGCCGAGGCCCATGATCTCGGGGGACAGGCCGGACACACCGGTGGAGACGATGCGGGCGAGCGGGGTGAGGCCGAGCTCGCGGGCCTTGGTGTCGGACATGATCACGAGTGCGGCGGCGCCGTCGTTGAGGGGGCAGCAGTTGCCGGCGGTGACGAGGCCGTCGGGGCGGAAGACCGGCTTGAGGCCCGCCACGCCCTCCACGGTGACGCCGGCGCGGGGGCCGTCGTCCTTGCTGACGACGGTGCCGTCGGGGAGGGTCACCGGGGTGATCTCGCGCTCCCAGAAGCCGTTCTTGATGGCTTCCTCGGCGAGGTTCTGCGAGCGGACGCCGAACTCGTCCAGTTCCTCGCGGGTGATGCCCTTCATCCGGGCGAGGTTCTCGGCCGTCTGACCCATGGCGATGTACGCGTCCGGCACGAGGCCGTCCTCGCGCGGGTCGTGCCAGTTGGTGCCCTCCTGCTGGGCGACCTCGGCGGTGCGGGCCTCGGCCTCGGCGAAGAAGGGGTTGTGGGTGTCGGGGAGGCTGTCGGAGTTGCCCTTGGTGAAGCGGGAGACCGTCTCGACGCCGGCCGAGATGAAGACGTCGCCCTCGCCCGCCTTGATGGCGTGCAGGGCCATGCGGGAGGTCTGCAGGGAGGAGGAGCAGTACCGGGTGACCGTGCAGCCCGGGAGGTGGTCCATGCCCATCTGCACGGCGACGATGCGGCCGAGGTTGTTGCCCTGCTCGCCGCCGGGGAGGCCGCAGCCGAGCATCAGGTCGTCGATGTCGCGCGGGTCCAGCTCGGGGACCTTGGCCAGAGCCGCCTGGATGATCGTGGCGGTGAGGTCGTCGGGGCGCAGGTCTTTGAGGGAGCCCTTGAAGGCGCGGCCGATGGGGGAGCGGGCGGTCGAGACGATCACGGCTTCGGGCATCACGGCTCCAGTTGAAAGGTGCGGCGCGCAGCGCCTCGTTGAGGGGTGGTGGTCGGGCGACGGGTGGGCATACCGGGGGGTCGGGCAGGGCTGTGAGGGAAGTTACCCGTACGTACCCATCGGGTCACGGGGATGGGCATGTGACCTTGGCCGCAGCTTTCTAAGCGCTTGCTTGGGCCTCCGGCGGTTGAGCCGGAAGGCGTGCGGGCGGACGGGGCCGCCGTCCCTTGGGGCTTCGCTCGCTCCCAGGCTCGGTGCCCGCCTTCGCCGCGTCGCGGCGCCGGTGGGTTGGGGGAGTCGTCCCCGCCCGGCCGCGCCCCAGGCCCCGGGCGGCGCTGGTGGGGCCTCGTCCTCACACGCCGGACGGGCTGGACGGCGTGGACGTCGGCTCGGCCTCCTGCACCCGCCGCCGGCGCCGCCTCTTGAGCAGGGCCCAGGGGCCCTTCGGGCCGGTCGGCATGGCCGCCGTGACCTCCGTGCCCGCCTCCGAAGCGGCCTCGGCCGCCGCGCGCGCCACCGGGAGGAAGCCCTCGCGGCGGGTGACGTCGGGGCGCTCCTCCTCCGCCGGCCACAGGCCCAGGGCCGCGCAGAGCGTCGGCAGGACGGCCATCGCCGCCGTGGCATAGCCCTCCGCGGAGGGGTGGTAGTTGTCGGGGCCGAAGAGCTCACGCGGGTTCGCCGCGAACTCCGGGCCCAGCAGGTCGCCCAGCGACACCGTGCGGCCGCCCTGTTCGACGACACCGATCGTCTGGGCGGCCGCCAGCTGGCGTGAGGCCCGTCTGGCGAGCCAGCGCAGCGGCTGCTGGACCGGCTCGATCGTGCCGAGGTCGGGGCAGGTGCCCACCACGACCTCCGCGCCGGCCGTGCGCAGGCGCCGTACCGCGGCGGACAGGTGGCGCACCGAGCGGGTCGCCGGCATGCGGTTCGTGACGTCGTTCGCGCCGACCATGATCACGCAGATGTCGGGCACCAGAGCCGGATCGGCGAGCACCAGGGCCACCTGGCGGTCCAGGTCGTCCGAGCGGGCGCCCGGCAGGGCCACGTTGCGCAGCACCACCTGGCGTTCCGCCACCGCCGCCAGCCCCGACGCCAGCAGCGCCCCCGGGGTCTGCCCCGCCCGGTGTACGCCCTGCCCCGCGGCCGTGGAGTCACCCAGGATGGTCAGACGCAGGGGCGGTTCGCCAGGAGTGGCGTACAGGCGGCCGTACCGGCCGTCGGCGTTCGGTACGTGGTTGCTCGTGCCGTTGCCCACGTGGCGCCGGGCCATCCGCACCTCGGCGAGGACCAGGCCCACGGCCGCCGCCCCCGCCAGACCGATGCCGCCTCCGCCGTACGCGGCGCCCGCCGCGATCCGCCGTGCCACCCTCGCCCTCGACATGCTCGTCATGCGTCGCCGCCACCTCCTCATAGCCGTACATCAACTGCTTGCCCCGCACGGACCGTGGCCCAATCCCAACGAGGAGTGAACGACCGTCATGGGCCCCGTGCAGGCCATAGGCTGGCGGAACCACTAAGACCACTTCTTTTGCAGCATCCGGAGACAACGGTGCATTTCCACGACTCGATGATCAGTCTCGTCGGCAACACCCCGCTGGTGAGGCTCAACAACGTGACCAAGGGCATCCGGGCCACCGTCCTGGCCAAGGTGGAGTACTTCAACCCGGGCGGTTCCGTGAAGGACCGCATCGCCTTGCGCATGATCGAGGCCGCGGAGGAGAGCGGCGCGCTCAAGCCCGGCGGCACCATCGTCGAGCCGACCAGCGGCAACACCGGTGTCGGCCTCGCCATCGTGGCGCAGCAGAAGGGGTACAAGTGCATCTTCGTGTGCCCCGACAAGGTCAGCACCGACAAGATCAACGTGCTGCGGGCCTACGGCGCCGAGGTGGTCGTCTGCCCCACGGCCGTCGATCCCGAGCACCCGGACTCGTACTACAACGTCTCCGACCGGCTGGTCCGTGAGACGCCGGGCGCCTGGAAGCCGGACCAGTACTCCAACCCGAACAACCCGCTCTCCCACTACCACTCCACCGGCCCCGAGCTGTGGGAGCAGACGGAGGGGAAGATCACCCACTTCGTGACCGGTGTGGGGACGGGCGGCACCATCTCCGGCACGGGCCGCTACCTCAAGGACGCCAGCGACGGCAAGGTGCAGGTCGTCGGCGCCGACCCCGAGGGCTCCGTGTACTCCGGCGGGTCCGGCCGGCCGTATCTCGTCGAAGGCGTCGGTGAGGACTTCTGGCCGACGGCGTACGACCGGACCGTCGCCGACGAGATCGTCCCCGTGTCCGACAAGGACTCCTTCCAGATGACCCGGCGGCTGGCGAAGGAGGAGGGCCTGCTGGTGGGCGGTTCCTGCGGCATGGCCGTCGTGGCCGCGCTGCGGGTCGCCGAGCGGCTCGGCCCGGACGACGTGGTGGTCGTGCTGCTGCCGGACAGCGGCCGCGGCTACCTCTCCAAGATCTTCAACGACGAGTGGATGGCCGACTACGGCTTCCTTGAGGACACCGGCCCGAGCGCGCGCGTCAGTGACGTCCTCGACGACAAGGAGCACGGCGCCATCCCGTCCCTCGTCCACATGCACCCGGACGAGACGGTCGGTGAGGCCATCGAGGTGCTGCGCGAGTACGGCGTCTCGCAGATGCCGATCGTGAAGCCGGGCGCCGGCCACCCCGACGTCATGGCGGCGGAGGTCGTCGGGTCCGTGGTCGAACGCGAGCTGCTCGACGCCCTGTTCGCCAAGCGGGCCTCGCTGGAGGACCCGCTGGAGAAGCACATGTCGGCCCCGCTGCCGCAGGTCGGCTCCGGTGAGCCGGTCGCGGACCTGATGTCCGTGCTGGGCGCGGCCGACGCGGCGATCGTCCTGGTCGAGGGCAAGCCGACCGGTGTGATCAGCCGTCAGGACCTGCTGGCCTTCCTCGCCAAGGGCGGGAAGTAGCGGCAAACCTGCGGTGAACGGCCCGTGTCCGCGGCGAACTTGCGGTGACCGGCGTCGCTCGGACCGTCGCGGAACTGGTACGAGCGCGTCACGTCCACGCAGCACCCGCTTAACACGGGTCGGGCACATTAGTGGGTGTCGGCAGGGCGGGAGCGGCTCCCCGCCCCAGCCGGCGCCGAACGTCCAAGGACCTCCGGAGCGGCTCCCGGACCTCCATGGACGCCCGGACGTGAGACCTGGCCCTGACCCGGTCGACGTCCTTCGCGGGGACCGCCGTCGTCCCGCCCCCCGGAAACGGGGGTGCGGCGGTCCCCGCGCATAGCTCTGTTCGGCGGTCGGTCGGGCCGCCGGCAGCCTCAGCCCGCCTCCGCCGCGGCCCAACTCCCCAGCAGCGCAAGCCTCTCCGCCGTCTCCGAGCCCGGCTCCGGTGTGTAGACCACCATCGTCTGGTCCGGTTCCGTCTGGATGGTCATGGTCTCGTACGGGAGGGTCAGCAGGCCCGCGAGCGGGTGCTGGATGCGTTTCGTGCCGGACATGCAGGCCTCGACCTGGTGGTCCGCCCACAGCCGGCGGAAGTCCTCGCTCTGGATGGACAGTTCGCCGACGAGGGCACACAGCTTGCGGTCGTCCGGGCGGTGGCCGGCGTTCAGGCGGAGGTGGGCGACCGCCTGCGCGGCGATCGCGGGCCACTCCGGGTAGCGGGCCCGGGAGTCGGGGTCGAGGAAGACGTGGCGGGGGATGTTGCGGTCGGCGGGAGCCGTACGGCCGTAGTCGCTCACCGCGTCGGCGAGGGCGTTCCAGGCGAGGACGTCCATGCGGGGGCCGATGACGAAGGCGGGCGTGCGGTCCATGCTGTCCAGCAGGGTCTGGACGCCCGGGCGGACGCGAGCCGTGTCCGGGCGGCGGAGGGCTCGGTCGCGGGGACGGGCCACCGTACGCAGATAGTCGTGCTCCGTCTCGTCCAGCCGCAGGACCCGCGCGATCGCGTCCAGGACGGCATCCGAGACGCTCTGCCCCCGGCCCTGTTCGAGGCGGACGTAGTAGTCGACGCTCACTCCGGCCAGCTGCGCCACCTCTTCGCGGCGCAGACCCGGAACGCGGCGCCGCCCGTACGAGGGCAGCCCCACCTCCTGCGGCTGGATGCGGCCGCGGCGTGAGCGCAGGAAGTCTCCAAGGTCCCCGTCCATGGTTTCGAGCGTAGACGGGTGGCGGGCCGTGAGCCTGGTACTGCCAGACACAGGAACAACGCAGCCCTGGGTAGGGCGGGCACGGCGGCGGAGGGTGAGTGGTGTCCGCGAGTTGTCGGGACACGCCCGGCGGCTCCCTCACCTGGAGGAATCCCATGTCGTACGAGAACCTGACCGGCCGTACAGCCGTCGTGACCGGAGCGGCGAGCGGGATCGGCGAGGCCGTCGCCGTGCTGCTCGCCGAGCAGGGGGCGCGGGTCGCGCTGCTGGCCCGGCGCGGGCAGCGGCTGGACGAGCTCGCCGCGAAGATCACCGCGGGCGGAGGCGCGGCGCTGGGCGTCGTCGCCGACGTCACCGACGACGCGTCCGTGGCCGCGGCCACGGAGCGGGTCCACGAGGCGTACGGGGCCGTGGACCTCGTCGTCAACAACGCCGGCGTCATGCTGGGCAACCCCGTCGAGGCGGGACGGCTCGACGAGTGGCAGCGGATGATCGACACCAATGTGACCGGGGTGCTGCGCGTCGTCCGGGCGTTCACCGGCGACCTGGTGGCGGCGGCCGCCGAGGGCCGCACCGCCGACCTGGTGAACATCTCGTCCATCGGCGCGCACCTCGCCTTCCCCAACTACGCGGTGTACGGGGCGACGAAGGCCGCGATCACCCATCTCTCGCAGTGCCTGCGCACCGAGTTCGGCCCGCGTGACGTACGGGTCACCAACATCGAGCCCGGATTTGTGGAGAGCGAGCTGCGGTCGCACACCGACAACGACGAGATCTCGGCGCAGGTCGACGGCATGGTCGAGGCGATGGGCACGCTGTCGGCGGCGGAGCTCGCCGATGTGGTGGCCTACGCCGCGAGCCGGCCCCGGCATGTGAACCTGCGGCAGATCATGGCCATGCCGACCCGGCAGGCGTGAACCTCATGGGCCGGTGCGAGGGTCAGCCCTCCCAGCGGTCCTCGTCCTTGGCCTTGCGGCGCCAGCCCTGGAAGAGGCCGGGGGTGGTGCGGGCCGCCTGGACGACGTTGACGCCGACGATGCCGACCCAGCTGACCAGCAGGCCGGGGAGGTCGGCGACGCCCGCGCCGATCCCGGACAGCGGGATCGCCAGGACCAGCGAGACGATGGCGAAGCCGAAGCGTTCGCCGAAGGAGTCCGTCGGCCTCGGCGACCGCGAGCCGCGGGCCGCCACCATCTGCTGCTCGGCCATCTGACGCCGCATGCGGCGCTCGACCGCCCCGTCGATGCGCTGGTCGACCTTCTCCATGAATGAGTCGACCAGCGCGGACTCGTACTCCTCGCCCAGCTCCCTGCGGGCCTGCAGGGTGGCGTTGAGTTCCTTCTTGAGTTCGGTGTCCCGCGCGTCCATTCCGGTCATGGGATCCAAGGTAGGCAGCGGCGGCGGGGGCCGCACTGGGGTTAGCCCCCCTGTTCGGATGGGGGTGTACGGCAGTGCGCCGTCACTTCACCAGCCCGTGCTCCCTGGCGTACTCGTCCGCCACGTCCTCCGGATCCTTCTTGTCCTTGTCGACCAGCCGGTTCAGCTCCGTGAGCTGGGCGGTCGTCAGGGTGTTGCCGAGGCGGGCGAGGGCCCTGCGGACCGTGGCGTCGGCCTTGCGGTCGGCTATGAGGGGGACGACGTGCTGGCCGGGGATGAGGTTCTTGGGGTCGGTGAGGACCACCCAGTCGTTGGCCTGGATGTCGGTGTCCGTGGTGAAGAGGTTGGCCACGTCCACGTCGCCCTTCTTCAGGGCGCCCTTGACCAGCGGACCGGAGGAGTCGAGGGACTTGAACTCCTTGAACTCCACCCCGTAGACCTCCTTGAGGCCCACGGCCCCGACCTCCCGCTTCTTCACCTCGGGCGCCGCGCCGATCACCAGCTTGCCGTTCTGCTTCCTCAGGTCGGCGAGAGAGGTCAGGCCGTACTTCTCGGCCGTCTCCCGGGTGACGGCGAAGGCGTCCGAGTCCTCGGCCATGCCGTACGGCAGCACCTGGAGGCCGCTGGGGAGGGCGATCGTGAGGGCGTTCTGCATCTCGCCCTCCTCCGTGGCCGTCGCCTTGGGGGAGACGTAGTGCAGCAGGGCGCCCTGGTACTCGGGGAGCAGGTCGATGTCGCCGCCCCTGAGGGCGGGGATCAGGATCTCGCGGGTGCCGAGGTTGGGGCGGACGGTGACCTTCACGCCGGCCGCCTCCAGGACGGCCGCGTACAGGTAGCCGAGCACCTGGTTCTCGGTGAAGTTGGCGGTGCCGATGGTGAGGCCGCCCTTGCTGGAGCCGCCGCCGGAGCCGGCGGAGCCCTGGCCCTCGAGGGACGTGATGCCGCTGGAGCAGGCGGCGAGGGCGGGGACGGAGGCCGCTGCGAAGAGGCCGCCGAGGAGGGTGCGTCGGTTCATCGCGCGTCCGTTCGTCGAGCGTCGGTTCATCGAGGGGGTCCTAGGCAGTGCGGGTGGGGGTCCCCCCGCTCGAGCGAAGTCGAGAGTGGGGGAGGAAGAGGAAGCGCTGGAGGCCGGAGAGCAGCAGGTCCAGGGCGACGGCGACCACGGCGACCAGCACCGCGCCGCCGAGCACCTGCACGAGGTCGCGCTGGGCGAGGCCGTCGAAGACGTAGCGGCCCAGGCCGCCGAAGGAGACGTACGCGGCGATGGTCGCCGTGGCCACGACCTGGATCAGGGCCAGGCGCAGACCGGTCATGATCAGGGGGAGGGCGAGCGGGAGTTCCACCTGGAAGAGGACCTGGTGGGCACGCATGCCCTGGCCGCGCGCCGCGTCCTTCACGTCCGGGTCGACGGCTGTCATCCCCGCGTAGGTGTTGGTGACGATCGCCGGGACCGCGAGGGCGACCAGGGCGACGTAGACCGGGAGCATGGACAGCCCGCCGGCCAGGAAGACCAGGACGACCAGGCCGACGGTCGGCAGCGCGCGGCCGAAGGACGCGAGGTTGATCGCGACGAAGGCGCCCTTGCCGGTGTGGCCGATGAGCAGGCCGAGGGGGAGGCCGATCGCAGCCGCGATGAGGGTGGCGAGCAGGGAGTACTGCAGGTGCTCGGCGAGGCGGTGCGCGATGCCGTCCGAGCCGGACCACTGCTCGCCGCTGACCAGCCAGTCACCGAGGTTCTTGAAGAGTTCGTACATCAGGCTCGCCGCCTCCGCCACGGGGTCAGGACGTACTGCAGGGCGACCAGGGCCGCGTCCGCGACCACGGCCAGCAGGAGGGTGAGGGCCACTCCGGCGATCACCGGGGTGGGGAAATTGCGCTGGAAGCCGTCGGTGAAGAGCTGGCCGAGGCCGCCGTCACCGATGTAGGTCGCGACCGAGACGAGCGAGATGGACATGACCGTCGCGATCCGCACCCCGGCCATGATCACGGGGAGTGCGAGCGGGAACTCGACGGTGAGGAGCGTGCGCAGGGGGCGCGTGCCCATCGCCTTCGAGGCCTCCTTCACCTTCGCGGGGACCGAGTCGAGGCCCTCGACCGTGTTCCGGAGCAGGACGACCAGGGTGTAGACCGTCAGGCCGATCACGGTCGTGGTGCGAGTGAGGCCGGAGACCGGGAGCAGCAGGACGAAGATCGCGATCGACGGGATCGTGAACAGTACGTTCGACAGGCCCAGCAGGAAGCCGCGCAGGGGTCGGACCCGGTGGGCGATCACCGCGAGGGGCAGCGAGATCAGTACGCCGAGCAGGACGGCGGTGAGCGCGGCCTGCAGGTGGGAGACGGTGAGGGTGGTGAGGTCGTCGGTGTGGTCGCCGATCCACGACCAGTCGATGGTCATGCGGCCACCTCGGTCTGAGACGAGTGGGCGCGGGCCTCGGTGTGCGCCTGGCCCGCGTGCTCGTGGATGTCGTCGCGGGACGACACGCCGGTGAGGACACCGTCGGCGTCGACGCGGGCTATCAGGCCGACGGGCGAGGCGATGGACTCGTCGAGGGCCGCGAGGAGGGAATCGGAGTCCTTGAGCGGCCGTACCGGGATCTCGGCGCCGTCCGTGGAACGCCAGTGCAGCGGCTTGCCGGCCTCGTCGCGTACGAGGCTCCAGTCGCCGCCCTCCGGCGCCGGGCCCTGCGGGACGTCCGCGAGGGTCCGCAGCGACAGCAGCTTCAGGCCGCGCTCGGCGCCGAGGAAGTCGGCCACGAAGTCGTCGGCCGGGCGGGCGAGGAGCTCGGCGGGGGAGGCGCATTGGACGAGGTGGCCGCCGGTGCGGAAGATCGCGATCTGGTCGCCGAGGCGTACGGCCTCGTCGATGTCGTGCGTGACGAAGACGATGGTCTTGCTCAGCTCCTGCTGCAGGCGCAGAAGTTCGTCCTGGAGCTGGGTGCGGACCACCGGGTCGACCGCGCCGAACGGCTCGTCCATCAGCAGCACGGGCGGGTCGGCGGCGAGCGCGCGGGCCACGCCGACGCGCTGCTGCTGGCCGCCGGAGAGCTGGTGCGGGTAGCGCTTGCCGGTGTCGGGGGTGAGGCCCACGGTCTCCAGCAGCTCGGCCGCGCGGGCCCGGGCCTTCCTGCGGCCGTGGCCCAGCAGCAGCGGCACGGTGGCGACGTTGTCGAGCACCGTGCGGTGCGGGAACAGGCCCGCCTGCTGGATGACGTACCCGATGGAGCGGCGCAGCTCGGCGGCGTCCTGCCGGGTGACGTCCTTGCCCCCGACCCGGATGGTGCCGGAGGTCGGCTCCACCATCCGGTTGATCATCCGCAGCGTGGTCGTCTTGCCGCAACCGGAGGATCCGACCAGGACGGTCACGCCGCCCTCCGGCATCTCGAGGGAGAGATCGTGGACTGCTGTCGTGCCGTTGGGGAAGCGCTTGTGGACCGCGTCGAACTGGATCATGAGTTGTCCCTTGCCCGGCTGTATAACGTCATGCAGAGTTCTTGGTAGCTGAATAGGTTGTCAACGGGTTGGTGTAAATCCGAAGTAACGGATGGCCGATAGGCAAGACCCGATGTCCGGATTGAGGGGAGCTTGGGCTTTATGTCGTCTCGGATCGTGGACGCGCCGAGTGCTGTGACTTCTGGGCACACCGCCCTGGTCGTCCTCGACGGGATCGGGCTCGGCGTCGAGGACGTCGTACGCCTCGCCGACGGGACCGCGCGGCCGGTCCCCGCGACCGACGCGATGAAGCGCGCCGAGGAGTCCTGGGACGCCGCCCGCCTCATCGCCGCGACCGGGCGGGTCTACGGCCGTTCCACCGGCGTGGGCGCCAACCGGAACGAGGACGTGCCCACCGAGGCCGCCGCCGAACACGGCCTGCGTCTGCTGCGCAGCCACGCCGGCGCCATCGGCGCGGAACTGCCGGCCCGGCAGGTGCGGGCCATGCTCGCCGTACGGGCCAACCAGCTGCTGGCCGGCGGCGCGGGCCTCAGGCCCACCGTCATCACGGCGATGTGCGAGGCGCTGGAGAGCGGCGCCCACCCGGTCGTCAACGAGTTCGGCTCGGTCGGCACCGGCGACCTCGCGGCACTGGCGCAGACCGGCCTCGCGCTGGCCGGCGAACATCCGTGGCGGGGACCCGGCGCCCCCGAGGCGCAGCCGCTGGACAACAACGACGCCCTCGCGTTCATCAGCAGCAACGCCCTCACCCTCGGCCAGGCCGCCCTCGCCATGCACGAACTGCGCGGGCTGATCGCCGCCACCCAGGTCGTCGCCGCGCTGTCACTGCTGGCCGTCGACGGCTCCCACGAGGCGTACGCCGCTCCCGTGCACACCGCCCGACCGCACCGGGGCAGCTCCGAAGTCGCCCGCGGGATGCGGGAGTTCATCGGCGCCGAGGACCGGCCCACCCCTCCGCTGGGCCGGCTCCAGGACCCGTACGGCTTCCGCTGCCTGCCGCAGATCCACGGCCCCGCGCACGACGCGGCCGACGCCCTGGAGCAGGTGCTGGCGGTCGAGATCAACGCGGCCGCCGAGAACCCCCTCATCTCCCCCGAGGACATGGCCGCCTACCACCACGGCGGCTTCTACCAGGCCCAACTCGCCCTCTCCCTGGACCACTTCAGGCTGGCGCTGACCCAGGTGGCGCGGCTGTCGACGTCCCGCCTGTCGACCCTCAACGAGCCCGCCTACACCCGCCTGAAGCCCTTCCTCGCCGACCAGGAGCCCGCCTCGTCCGGCGTGATGATCCTGGAGTACGCCGCCGGTGCCGCCCTCGGCGACCTGCGCGCGTTCTCGGCCCCCGCCTCGCTCGGCCACGCTGTACTCTCCCGGGGCGTGGAGGAGCAGGCCAGCTTCGCCTCGCTCGCCGCGCGGCAGACACTGCGCGCGTGCGACGCGTACCGTCTCGTCGTCGGCTGTGAACTTGTCGCCGCCGTACGGGCGTTGCGGCTGCGCGGCCTCAGGCCCGAACCGGAGCTCGGCGTGAGCCGGGCGCTGGAGCTGGCCGAGTCGGTGCTCGACGACGACCTGGCCGACCGTCCGCTCACCGACGACGTGACGGCGGCGGCAGCACTGCTGGACCGGTTCACGGACATCTGGAGGGGGAGCGCCGCATGAGCGCGGACAGGACCACGAGCGGGACGGCCCACGGAACGTCCCATGGGGCCGACAGCCCCGCCGCGCGTCTCCAGGCGCTCTTCGAGGGGCACCGGCTCACCCCGACCCAGCGGCGCATCGCGCACAGCATGGTGCGGCGGGCCGCCGACGTGCCGTTCCTGTCCAGCGTGGAGCTGGCCGAGCTGGCCGGGGTCAGCCAGCCGTCCGTGACCCGCTTCGCCGTCGCCCTCGGCTTCGACGGCTATCCCGCCCTGCGCAGGCACCTGCGCGAGGTCGCGCCCGTGGAGCCGGCGGCGGACGCGGGCTCGTACAACGAGTACCAGCAGGCTGTCGAGGCCGAGATCGAGAACCTGCGGCACCTCGCGGAGGTGCTCGCCGACCCGCGCCCGGTGCAGAAGGCCGGACGCGTGCTCGCGGCCTCCCGCCCCCTGCCCGTGCTGGGCCTGCGGGCCGCGGCCTCCCAGGCGTACGGCTTCGCCTACTTCGCCGCCAAGGTCCACCCGGACGTACGGCTGCTGCACGAAGGCGGCACGATGATCCACGACCGGATCGACGCCGCCGTACGGGCCGGCGCGACGGCCCTGCTCTGCTTCGCGCTGCCCCGGCATCCGCGCGAGGTCGTGGACACCCTGGCCTACGCCAAGGAGGCCGGGCTGACGGTCGTGACGGTCGCGGACTCCGCCTTCGCTCCGGTCGCCAAGGTCTCCGACCTGCTGCTGCCCGCCGCCGTCGGCACGGGCCTCGCCTTCGACACGGCGTGCGCGCCGATGCTGCTGGGCCGGGTCCTGCTGGAGGCGATGGCCGACGACCTGCCGGACGCGCAGGCGCGGCTGGAGGAGTTCGACGCGCGGGCGGTGGCCCGGGGGCTGTTCGTCGAGTGAAGCCCTGAGAGCTTCTTAAGGCTTGTCTCACGTTGGCTGGCTAGCGTGCGCGCACAGCGGCTGGACAGTGCTGAGACAGGAGGCGGAACGTGGCACGCGGTGGAGGGCAGGGGCTGGCTCGGGTGGCCGTCGTCGTACGGGCCGGGGCGGTGCCGTTGTGGTGGCTCGGGGTGTTCGCGGCGGGGATCGGCGTGCTGGTGCCGGGCATCACGGGCCGCAGGATCGGTGTCCTGGCCGGCGCCGTGCTGTTCATCGGCACGGCGGTCGTGGTGGCGTCCGCGCGCCGCAAGCGTTACACCGCGCTGATCGGCTCGGCCACCCGTGCCGGCAAGCACGACGTGCTCCAGGACCGCGCGGTGGCCGTGCGCAACTGGCGCCGGGGCCACCGCTGGTGGCTGGTCCTGGCGTTCCTCGCCGCGCTGGGCAGCGCGTTCGCGGTGCCGGCGGCCGGCGGGATGCTGCTGGCGGGGTGCGGGGCGGGGCTCCGGCTCAAGGCCGCGTGGCTCGGACGGCTGGAGCGAGCCGAGAACGCCCTGCTGTGGGTACGGGTGGACTGGCTCGACGGCCGGGGCGGCCGCCCCGCGGGCAAGGCCGTGAAGGGCTACCGCACCACGGGAGTCGCCGCGGGCGACGCGGCCCCCGGAGGAGCCCGCCGCCGCACCGCGGCGCTCGTGTAGGTCAGACCTCCAGGTCCTCCTCGATCTTCCGCAACTGGTGCCTGGCCATGGCCAGGTTGGCGCGCTTGGCGTCGAGGACCAGGTACAGGAAGAGACCGTTCCCCCCGCGCCCGGCGATCAGCCGGATCAGGTGGTACTGGTCGCTGAGAGTGATCAGGATGTCCTCGATGCCGCCCTTCAGCCCGAGGTGCTCCATCGTGCGCATCTTGGCGCGGACAACGTCGGTGTTGCCGGCGGCGGCGACATTGAGGTCGAAGGTCTTGCTGCCGCCGAGCGTGCCGAGCGCCATTCCGCTGGTGTAGTCGACGAGCGCGACCCCTGTCGCGCCCTCGATCGAAGCGAGGCATTCCTTCAGCGTGGTCTCGGTGTTGGCCATGACGTGTGTTCCTCTCAACTCTCAGTAGTGGTACGCGCGTTGGCGTTGGTGCGTGCGGCGCGCGCGGTTCTCGTGCGGGTGGGCACGGGTTTGGCGGGCTCCTTGGCGGCGCTCTTGGCAGGGCTGCGGCGCACAGGTGCCGCCTCCGCGTCGACGAGCTCCCCGATACGGGCACCCGCGCGGCGGCCCTCCAGGTGCAGCCGGCCGACGTTGACGCCGTCCTCGGCGAGCAGCGTCAGCACGGCGGTACGGCCCGCGGCGTACGTCGCCACATAGCCCTCCGTGCCGCGCATGAGCAGTTCGCGGAAGTCGCCGCGGCCGGTCGCGTCCGTCACCCGGACCGCGACGCCGAGCGCTGCGGCGGTGAGGGCGGCGAGGCCGTCCGGTTCGACGCCGGGGGTGTCGTGGGCGAGGACGAGGCCGTCGACGCCGGCCGCGAGTGCTCCGGTCAGCTGGGGCACGCGGGCTCTGAGCCGGCGGAATTCGTCAAGTATCGGGGCCTCGGCCGCCATCAGGTGTCTCCTCTCGGCGCGGGACCGCTGCGGCGGGCGCCGCGGCTCGGGCGGCCCGGGCGGCTCGCGGTCCTCGAAGGGTTTGCGGTCAAAGGGCCTCCAGCGCATCCCTGACCCTCTTCAGCAGCGCGATGTAGGGATCGGCTGGGTCGGACGGGGGGTCTTCGACTGCGGGCGGCGGCTGTGGGGCCACGAGCCCCGCCGCGGCCAGCCGGCGTATGTGCACCAGCGTGTGGAACGCCGATCTGCCCAGCTCCCGCGCGATGTCCGTGGCCCGCCGTACGCCGTCCACCCGGGCGAGTACGGCGGCCTGCCGGGGCGGCACCGCGGGCGCCGCGACCGGGTCGGCCCGGATCAGCGGCGCGCCGTCCGTCGCCGGGTCGGGCCAGATGCCCAGCAGCAGGGCCCGGCGGCGCAGCGTCTCGCGCTCCACGGCGACGACGGGCACGGGATGCACGGAGGCGAGCCAGTGCGCGGTGCCGTAGCGGAAGCGGCCGGGCGTGCTGCTGGGGGCGAGCGCGAAGTACGCGGCGTCGTACAGGGCGCTCACCTGCGCCAGCTCCAGCGCCCCCGGCGTGACACCGTGTCCCAGCAGTCGCCCCTCGTCGGCGCTGTCCTCGGCGTCCCGCCAGGCCTCGGCGCCGAGGATGCCGTGGGCTGTGAGGAGCTCGTCCAGCCCGGGAGCGAGCGGGCTCTCGGCGTGCACCACCCGGCCCTCGGCGAGGTGGAGCGTGCCGTGCTCGCGGTCCAGGACGCCGGTGGCCCGCTCGTCCGCGAGACGGGTCAGCATCGGGGAGACACCGCCGGCCCGCTGGTGCGCCGTCTGCCGGTCCCGTACCGGCAGCCGCGGTGGTGGCGTGACCACGGTCATCCCAGCACCAGCCGTTCGGCCATCTCGCCGAGCCGGATGCGGGCCAGCGCGAGATTGCCGTCCGCGCGGGCCAGCCACAGGTACAGGAACACGCTGCTGTCGAACGTCGTCGGCACGAACCGGAGCACGTGGTAGCTGTCCCGGTTGCTGAGGATCACGTCCTCGACGGGCGGATCCGTGGCGTCGGAGCCGTCCTCCGGCCCGAAGGCGTGCTGCTCGGCGGCCAGCCGTGCCAGCTCCGCCGCCTCGGCGGCCGCCGTCTCGTGGTCGCCGCCCGGAGGATCGCCCACCGTGCCCAGGGCCAGCCCGCTCGTCCAGTCGACCAACGCGGCACCACGCGCACCTGGCAGCCGCATCGTCTCCAGCAAGCACTCGTCGATTCCGGGCACCGTCGCTCCCCTCCCGCCTCGGGGTCCGGCTGAGTGACCGCCAAACTACGCAACGTGTGTGCGGCGAGTGAGCGTTCGGGCATTTTCCAGTGGAACATGCGCCGAGTGACTAGGGTGGGTCAACTGACCCTGTTTTCACGTGGCTTGATCGCATATGGCGTACTGCTGCGTGTTGACCTACGTCAACCGCGCTCCGGCGTGGCCAGGGTGGTGAGCGAGGCCGCGTGCGCCCCTCCCGATTCGGCCACGATCTCGTCGAGCGACTGCGGCTCGCGCACGGTCGCGAAGGCGATGCCCCCGGCCCCGTCCGGCACGAAACCGTGGATGCCGGGCCGGGCCAGGGAGTTGTACGCGTAGTGGTGCGCGAAGTAGTACGCCCCCGTGTCCAGCGCCGCCGCGAAGTCCCCCTGCTCCAGCAACGGCAGCGCGGCCCCCTCGGCCAGCAGGTCCCCCGCGAAGCAGGCCGGCCCGGCCACGTCCTGCACCACGGCAGGACCCTCCTTCGCGCGCCCCTTGCCGTCGTACGCGGCGATCCTGAGCGGCCAGCTCCCCGGCGCGTACACCGTCCGCGTGGCGACCTGCACCCCCGCGTGCGTCACCGCCACCGGCCGCCCGCCCGCGCTCTTGGCGTACTCGACCCGCGCCACGACCGTCCCGTGCTTGGCCAGCAGCGACCGGCCGAACTCGGTGACCAGTCCGTACCGCCCGTCGAACAGCCCGGGCACCGCCTCGCCCAGCAGCCGCACGTATTGCGCATACGTCGGTGTCGTCACGTCCGAGGCGAAGTTCACCGGCAGCCCGCCGCCGATGTCGAGCGTGTCGATCTGGCGCCGCCCGATCCGCAGGTTGATCTCCTCGGCGAGCGCATACGCCTCGGCGACCCCCTGGGCCATGAGCGACAGCGGGATGCCCTGCGAGCCGGTGTGCGCATGCAGCCGCGTCAGCCACGGGCGGTCCTGATACGCCCGTACGACCCACTCCCGCGCCCCCTCGTCGCGCAGCGCCACCCCGAACTTCGACGTCGCCGTGGCCGTGGACGTCGCCTCGATGGAACCCCCGCCGACCTGCGGGTTCACCCGGATCCCGAGCGGCGAGCGGCTGGCCGCCGACCTCATCAGGGCGTCGATGCGGTCCAGCTCCTGCGGGTTGTCCGCGTTGACGGCGATGCCCAGCGCCAGCGCCTCCCGCAGTTCGGCCGGCGTCTTGGCGGGCGAGTCCAGGACCGTCATCTCCGGACCCAGACCCGCCGCCTGCGCCAGCGCCAGCTCGCCCGGGCTCGCCACCTCCGCGCCGATGCCCTCCTCGCGCAGCAGCCGCACCACCGCCACCAGCGGGGTCGCCTTCACCGCGAAGGCGTGCAGCACGGGCGTGCCCGGCGCCACCACCGCGTCGAACGCCGCCCGCAGCGCCGCCGCCGACTCCCGGATGCCGGTGACGTCGAGCAGGCCGACGATCGGGGAGCCGGGCCCGAGCAGCCCCTGCTCCACGGCCGCCCGCACCGCGTCGTCCCGCCGGGCCACCCGCTCGGCGTCATACGCCGGGATCCCGGCTCCGCTGCCCGCTCCGTTGCCCACAACATCCCCCGTCATGTCGTCGCCCCCTGCCACGTCGTCGTAGGAGCCCACGCATCCAGCCAAACATCCGGGACGTGCCGATGCTGGCGCACGGATGTATTGACTAGTTCTATTCAGGCGGCCAGGATGTGAATACCCACCTCAACAGTTCGCAGTCACAGTCCGCTGGGAGGCAGACCATGTCAGGACCCCGCCCCGTCCGAGCACCGCGCGGTACGGAACTGAGTGCCCTGGGATGGCAGCAGGAGGCCGCCCTGCGGATGCTGCAGAACAACCTCGACCCCGAGGTCGCCGAGCACCCCGACAAGCTCGTCGTCTACGGCGGCACCGGCAAGGCAGCCCGCGACTGGCGCTCCTTCGACGCGATGGTGCGCACGCTGAAGGGCCTCAAGCAGGACGAGACGATGCTCGTCCAGTCCGGCCGCCCCGTCGGCGTCATGCAGACCCACGAGTGGGCCCCGCGCGTCCTCATCGCCAACTCCAACCTCGTCGGCGACTGGGCCAACTGGGAGGAGTTCCGGCGCCTGGAACAGCTGGGTCTGACCATGTACGGCCAGATGACGGCCGGCTCCTGGATCTACATCGGCACCCAGGGCATCCTCCAGGGCACCTACGAGACCTTCGCCGCCGTCGCCGCGAAGAAGTTCAACGGCACCCTCGCCGGGACCATCACCCTCACCGCCGGTCTCGGCGGCATGGGCGGCGCCCAGCCGCTCGCCGTGACCATGAACGACGGCGTCGCGATCTGCATCGACTGCGACCCGCGTGCCATCGAGCGGCGCATCGAGCACCGGTACCTCGACGTGAAGGCCGACTCCCTCGACCACGCCCTCCAGCTGGCCACCGAGGCCCGTGACGCCCGCCGTCCGCTGTCCATCGGCGTCCTCGGCAACGCGGCCGAACTGCTCCCGCAGCTCCTGGCGATGGGCGCCCCCATCGACATCGTCACCGACCAGACCTCGGCCCACGACCCGCTGGCGTACCTGCCGCTGGGCGTCGACTTCGACGGCATGGCCTCCTACGCGACCAAGGACCCGGCCGGCTTCACCACCCGGGCCCGCGAGTCCATGGCCAAGCACGTCGAGGCCATGGTCGGCTTCATGGACGCCGGCGCCGAGGTCTTCGACTACGGCAACTCGATCCGCGGCGAGGCCCAACTCGCCGGGTACGACCGGGCGTTCGCCTTCCCCGGCTTCGTGCCGGCCTACATCCGCCCCCTGTTCTGCGAGGGCAAGGGCCCCTTCCGCTGGGCCGCCCTGTCGGGGGACCCGGCCGACATCGCCAAGACCGACAAGGCCATCCTGGACCTGTTCCCGGAGAACGAGTCCCTCGCCCGCTGGATCAAGATGGCCGGTGAGCGGGTGCACTTCCAGGGTCTGCCCGCGCGTATCTGCTGGCTCGGCTACGGCGAGCGGGACAAGGCCGGCGAGCGCTTCAACGACATGGTGGCGTCGGGTGAGCTCGCCGCACCGCTGGCCATCGGGCGCGACCACCTCGACTGCGGGTCCGTCGCCTCTCCCTACCGCGAGACCGAGGCCATGCTCGACGGGTCCGACGCGATCGCCGACTGGCCGCTGCTGAACGCCATGGTGAACGTGGCGTCCGGTGCGTCGTGGGTGTCCCTGCACCACGGGGGCGGCGTGGGGATGGGGCGGTCCATTCACGCGGGCCAGGTGACGGTGGCCGACGGCACGAAGCTCGGCGGCGAGAAGATTCGCCGGGTCCTCACGAACGACCCCGGGATGGGCGTCATCCGGCATGTCGACGCCGGGTACGACATCGCGGAGTCGGTTGCCGACGAGCGGGACGTCCGCGTCCCGATGCGCGAAGGTGACGACGCGTGACTCAGCATTCGGGCGGGCACGGCAACTCTTCGGTGGGGGCTGAGGTCTCGTCGCCGGATGCGGGTTCGGCTGTGCCCACCCGTTCCGCCCTGCGGAACGACTGCCCCCAGCCCGGCCAAGGCCGCACGTTCCACGACATGTGGCGCGACCTGCTCCCCATCGGCCGCCACCCCGCCTCCCGCGGGTACCGGCGCTTCGCCTGGACCGGCGTGGACCTCGAATGCCGGGCCTGGTTCAAGGAGCAGGCCGAAGCGCGCGGGCTCGCCTACGAGGTCGACCGCAACGGGAACCAGTGGGCCTGGCTCGGGGACCCCGCTGCCGGGGACGCGGTCGTCACCGGGTCGCATCTCGACTCGGTGCCGGACGGAGGCGCCTTCGACGGGCCCCTCGGCGTAGTGTCCTCCTTCGCCGCGCTCGATGAACTGCGCGGCAGGGGCGCCGACTTCACCAAGCCCCTCGCCATCGTCAACTTCGGCGACGAGGAGGGCGCGCGGTTCGGGCTCGCCTGTGTCGGGTCCCGGCTCACCGGCGGGCAGCTCACCGTAGAGGGCGCCCACAAGCTGACCGACGGCGAGGGCGTCAGCCTGCCCCGGGCCATGGAGGCCGCCGGCTACGACCCCGACACCATCGGCGCCGATCCGGAGCGGCTCGCCCGCATCGGGGCCTTCGTCGAGCTGCACGTCGAGCAGGGCCGTGCCCTCGACCTGTCCGGCGACCGGGTCGGCATCGCCAGCGCCATCTGGCCGCACGGCCGGTGGCGCTTCGACTTCCGGGGCGAGGCCAACCACGCGGGGACCACCCGGCTCGTGGACCGGCGCGACCCCATGCTGTCGTACGCCGAGACCGTGCTCGCCGCCCGCCGCGAGGCCGAACTCGCCGGTGCCGTCGCCACCTTCGGCAAGATCGCCGTCGAGCCCAACGGCGTCAACGCCATCCCCTCCCTGGTGCGCGGCTGGCTCGACTCCCGTGCCGAGGACCAGGCGAGCCTGGACCGCGTCGTCGGCGGCGTCGAGAAGGCGGCCCGCGAGTACGCGGCAGCCCACGGCATCGACCTCGACGTCGTCCGCGAGTCCTTCACGCCGGTCGTCGAGTTCGACCACGCCCTGCGCGATGAACTCGCCCGCATCCTCGGCCAGGAGAGGGAACCCGAGCTCAAGGTCCCCGTCCTGGGCACCGGCGCCGGACACGACGCCGGAATCCTGTCAGGGAGCATCCCGACCGCCATGCTGTTCGTACGCAACCCCACGGGCGTCTCGCACTCCCCGGCCGAGTTCGCCGCCGAGGACGACTGCGTGGCCGGAGTCATCGCCCTCGCCGACGTACTGGAAGGACTGGCCTGCACGTGACGCCCACCCAGCAGACCCGTACCTACTGGCTGGAACACGCCTGGCTCGGCACCCACGTCGAGCCGGGAGTGGCCGTCGAGGTCGCGGACGGCCGCATCGCCGCCGTCCGCACCGGCACGCAAACCCCGCCTCCGGGCGCCGAGACCCTCCGCGGCCTGACGCTCCCCGGCCTCTCCAACGCCCACTCCCACGCCTTCCACCGCGCCCTGCGCTCCACGGTCCAGGTCGGCTCCGGCACCTTCTGGACCTGGCGTGAGGTCATGTACGCCACCGCCGACCGGCTGACCCCGGAGACCTACCGCGAGCTCGCCCGCGCGGTGTACGCGGAGATGGCGCTGGCGGGGATCACGTCCGTCGGCGAGTTCCACTACGTGCATCACGCGCCGGGCGGCACCCCCTACGCCGACCCCAACGCCATGGGCGAGGCCCTCGTCGAGGCCGCCGCCGACGCCGGCATCCGCATCACCCTCCTCGACACCGTGTACCTGTCCTCCGGCTTCGGACAGCCCCCCAACCACCACCAGCTCCGCTTCTCCGACGGCAGCGCGGAGGCCTGGGCCGAACGCTGTTCAGTTCTCAAGGACCGGGATCACGCACGGATCGGGGCGGCGATCCACTCCGTACGGGCCGTGCCCGCCGACCAGCTGGCGACCGTGGCGCGGTGGGCCGAGGAGCGGCGGGCGCCGCTGCATGTGCACCTGTCCGAGCAGACCGCCGAGAACGACGCCTGCCGGGAGGCCCACGGCTGCACGCCCACCACGCTGCTCGCCGACCACGGTGTCCTCGGGCCGCGCACCACCGGCGTCCACAACACCCACCTCACCGACGAGGACATCGCCCTCATCGGCGGCAGCGGCACCGGCACCTGCATGTGCCCGACGACCGAACGGGACCTGGCGGACGGCATCGGACCCGCCGTCGCCCTCCAGCGGGCCGGCTCCCCGCTCTGCCTCGGCTCCGACAGCCACGCCGTGATCGACCTGCTCGAAGAGGCGCGCGCCATGGAGCTGAACGAGCGCCTGCGCACCCGGACGCGGGGTCACTGGACGGCGGCGGCCCTCCTGCGGGCGGCCTCGGCCGACGGCCACGCGGCCCTCGGCTGGGACGGCGCGGGCGCCATCGAACCCGGCGCGCTCGCCGACCTCACGACGATCGCGCTCGACTCGGTCAGGACGGCAGGGCCGCTTGCGCGGCTCGGGGCCGAGACGGCCGTATTCGCTGCGTCGGCAGCAGACGTGTCGCATACGGTCGTGGCAGGTCGGCACGTCGTACGCGACGGGGTCCACACCCTCGTACCGGATGTACCGAAAGCCCTCGCGGACGCCGTCGAAGTCCTGCGCGGATGACGCGGGGCCGCCCACCGGCGCGGCCCGCCTCCGCCCCCGAACCCGACCCCACCGCCGACCAGGCAACCAAGGACGCCATGAGCAACGCGACGACCGTCAGCCCCGCCCACTCCGCGAGCACCGCAAGCACGCTCATCACCAACATCGCCGCCCTGGTCACCAACGACCCCTCCCTCGGTGACAATTCCCCCCTCGGACTGATCCAGGACGCGGCCGTCGTCATCGAGGGCGACCGCATCGCGTGGACCGGTGATCAAAGCAAAGCACCCGCCACTGACAATCGGGTCGACGCCGGTGGCCGGGCGGTCGTCCCGGGCTTCGTGGACTCCCACTCCCACCTCGTCTTCGCGGGCGACCGGACGCAGGAGTTCAACGCCCGGATGTCAGGGCGGCCGTACAGCGCCGGCGGCATCCGCACGACCGTCGCGGCCACCAGGGCGGCGAGCGACGAGGACCTGGAGCGCAACCTCACGCACTACCTCGCCGAGGCCCTGCGTCAGGGCACCACCACCTTCGAGACCAAGTCCGGCTACGGCCTGACGGTCGAGGACGAGGCCCGCGCCCTGCGCATCGCCGCCGCCCACACCGACGAGGTCACCTTCCTCGGCGCCCACATCGTCTCCCCGGACCACGCCGACGACCCGGCCGCCTACGTCGCCCTCGTCACCGGCGAGATGCTCGACGCCTGTGCGCCGTACGCCCGTTGGGTCGACGTCTTCTGCGAGAAGGGCGCCTTCGACGGCGACCAGGCCCGCGCGATCCTCACCGCGGGCAAGGCCAAGGGCCTGCACCCCCGCGTCCACGCCAACCAGCTCTCCTACGGCCCCGGCGTGCAACTCGCGGTCGAACTGGACGCCGCCAGCGCCGACCACTGCACCCACCTGACGGACGCGGACGTCGACGCCCTCGCGAACGGCAGCACGGTCGCCACCCTGCTCCCCGGCGCCGAGTTCTCCACCCGCGCCCAGTGGCCCGACGCCCGCCGCCTCCTCGACGCGGGCGCCACCGTCGCCCTGTCCACCGACTGCAACCCGGGCTCGTCCTTCACCTCCTCCGTCCCCTTCTGCATCGCGCTCGCGGTACGGGACATGGGGATGACCCCGGACGAGGCGGTCTGGTCGGCCACCGCGGGCGGCGCGGCGGCCCTGAGGCGCGACGACATCGGCCGCCTCACCCCGGGCGCCCGCGCCGACCTGCTCCTGCTCGACGCACCGAGCCATGTGCACCTGGCCTACCGCCCGGGCGTGCCGCTGGTCAGCGAGGTGTGGCGACGGGGCGTACGCGAGGCCTGAGCCCGAAGGGCCGCCCAGCCCGGGGCCCTTGCACCAGGGCCTAGGCGGCCCCCGCCTTCCAGCGCTGCCCGCCGCCCCCGCTCACCGACTCCAGCGACAGGCCGTCCCCGGCACCCCCCGCCGGGGTCACCGCCGTCCCGAAGGCGATGGCGGGGCGGATCACGCCGTCGCCGTCCACCACGAACATCAGGTTCTGACCGTTGCGCCCCTCCACCGAGTCGCACGTCCAGACCCCGACGCCCCGGTCCGTCGAACCACGGCTGTCCAGGCAGTAGTCGGGATCGGCGGACGACTGGAGCACACCGCGATCCGCGTCGACCCGCCAGCGTTGGGTGCCGGACGACGAGCAGGGAGCCGTGATCACATCGGTCCCGTTGAAGAAGGCGCCGCCCACGTCCAGGCACAGCCCCGAGGCGACGTTCACGACCTGGGCATACGTGCCGCTCGGCGGGTGCGTGGGGGAGGGCGGCGGCTTGGGGCGGGCCGTCTTCGTCGGCGTCGCGCTCTTCGTGGGCGACGGCGACTTGGAGCTCCGCGACGGCGACGGCGACGGCGAGGGCGATGAGGTCGACGGCGTCGCCGACACGGTGGCCGTCACCGTGACCGCCACCGGCGGCACGCTCACCGGAGTGCCGACCGCGCCCACCGGATCCTGCGACGACGAGCCGCCCTGGGCGACCAGGAACGCCACCAGCGGCAGCAACGCCACCCCGAGCGCCGCCGACACCAGCACCACCCGGCGCCGATCGGACGGCCATCCGGGCACCGGCCAACTCCTCTTCGCGGCAAGGCGGGCGGCGGCACCCCCGCGCCGCGCACCCTCCCGCTCTCCCGGAACGCCCGCCGCGTAAGCCGTCCCGCCCCACGGCAGCAGCCCCTCCGCCAGCGCCGCGCGCGGTGAGTCCCGCAGGGCCGACAGTTCCTCGTACGCCGTCGTGCAATGCGGGCAGTGCGCCATGTGGGCGTGCAGATCGGCGCTGTCGCGGGGGTTGTCCGGCCGTACGGACTCCTCGATGAGGCGGCCGAAGTCGGAGCAGTCGGGGTCGTCGGAGGCGGTGAGACGGGCGCGCAGGCAGGACCGGGCGAGCTGCTGGAGCGCCGGGTCCGTGCCGTACGTGACGTCCTCGCGGGTGAGGCCCAGGAGGCCGGCCGTCCGGTCCGCCGGCTCCTGCTCCACGAGGCCGTACCAGATCATGCCCTGGGTACGGGACGGAAGGGCCTGGAACGCCGTCAGCATGGGCGGGACCGGGCCGGAGGGGCCGGCCGTGTTCAGCACGAGCAGCAGTCCCGCGTCGAGGCCCGCGGCCCGCTCGTCCATGGCCCAGGTCCCGGCCAACCGGGCGGTCAGCATCAGCAGTTGGTGCCGCCACGGCAGTCCGGGGTCGATGCCCCGCGCGGTCTGACGGGCCGCCAGGGTGAATGCCTGGGCCGCCAGCTGTCGGGCCATGGAGTCGTTCGGGGTGCACAGGCGGGCATAGGCGAGGACGGGCGCGTGATGGCGGGAGCGCAGCTCCTGGAGCGCCGGATACGCGGTGGCCGTGTCGGCACGCAGCAGTTCGGTGAGCCGTGCGTCGGACGCGCCCGCGTGGATCCCACGGTCACGGTCCCCACCGTCGTCGGCCCGAGCCATCCGCCTGCCTCCTTGCAGCCGTGCGACCCGCCCGGAGTCCTGACCTACCGGCGGGTATGACGGCTCATAGTGGAGGAAGGGAAGCCGTGGGGAAAGGGTTTCTGCGGGTAACCCTTTCTGTGGGTAACCCGTGAGTCGCGCGTGCACTGCCGCGTGGGACGCATCCGGTCCCCGAACGCGCTGTGCCCGGTGTCCCGCCGACGGAATTCGGCGGGGCACCGGGCACAGCGCAGGTCAGCGCGGAGGAGGCGCCACTCCTGGATCGGTCATTCCTCGACCGTGAGCCCCTTGCGGAGCCGGACCAACGTCCGCGACAGCAGTCGCGACACATGCATCTGCGAGATACCGAGTTCTTCGCCGATCTCCGACTGGGTCATGCCCGCCACGAATCTCAGGGACAGGATCTTCCGGTCGCGGGGCGGCAGTTCGGCGATGAGCGGCTTCAAGGACTCGACGTACTCGATGCCTTCGATCCCGTGGTCCTCATAGCCGATCCGGTCGGCCAGCGCGCCCTCGGCGTCGTCCTCCTCGGGCTGGGCGTCCAGCGACGAGGCGGTGTACGCGTTCGACGCCGCCATGCCCTCGACGACCTCGTCGTTGGTCAGGCCGAGGCGCTCCGCCAGTTCCGCCACGGTCGGGGCGCGGTCGAGCTTCTGGGCCAGTTCGTCCCCGGCCTTGGCCAGGTCGAGCCGTAGCTCCTGAAGCCGACGCGGTACCCGCACGGACCACGACGTGTCGCGGAAGAAGCGCTTGATCTCACCGATGATCGTCGGCATCGCGAAGGTGGGGAACTCCACGCCGCGGCTGAGTTCGAAGCGGTCGATCGCCTTGATCAGGCCGATGGTGCCGACCTGGATGATGTCCTCCATCGGCTCGCTGCGCGAGCGGAAGCGGGAGGCGGCGAACTTGACCAGCGCGAGGTTGAGTTCGACGAGCGTGTTGCGGACGTACGAGTACTCGTGGGTCCCTTCCTCCAGCGACTCCAGCCGCTCGAAGAGGGTCTTGGACAGGGCCCGCGCGTCCACCGGCCCCACCTCGTCGTACGGCGGGATGTCCGGAAGCCCGGCGAGCGCGTCGTCCTGACCGAACTCCTGACCGAAGTCCAGTTCGGGACGTACGTCGGCGCTCAACTCGATGGGATCCAGCTGTTCCGGTTGGGATGCCGACGTCGCGCTCTGGGTATGCGATGCGTCGAGCCGGGGTGACATGATGTCCTCCATCGTTCTCGGCATACGGCTGCCGAAGCCTGCGTGCACTGCGGTGTGCGGCGCCTCCAAAGCCGGCCGAGTCGGTTACGTGTCCCTACTAGCCCTACCCGCTTTCAGGAGCTCACCGCAAGTGCGCTCTGGTCCGAAATGTCCGATTCTAGGTGGATGTTCGGGTGTTGGGAGGCGTGGGGAGGGCGTAGTGTTCGACAGCGTCAGTCAGCAGCCACGACGTCGGGAGTGAGAGACGGCATGGACCGCGGCACGGTCGGCAGCGCACAGTCTGGCCGACTTCTGGTCGAGGTGCGGGAAGAGGGCGTCAGCGCCGTCGTGACCCCGGCGGGTGAGTTGGATCACCACACCGCCGATTTGTTGCGCGAGCCACTCGAGGATTGCCTCGAGAAGGGCTTCAGCCGGCTGGTCGTCGACTGCTCGCGACTCGAGTTCTGTGACTCCACGGGTCTGAACGTGCTGCTCGGGGCCCGGCTGAAGGCGGAGGCCGCCGGTGGCGGTGTGCATCTCGCCGGGATGCTGCCCGTAGTCGCACGCGTGTTCGAGATCACGGGAGCCGAGGCCGTCTTCACGGTCCACGACTCGCTCGACGCCGCCCTGGCCGACGAGGCCGACGGGGCGGGTTGACCCCTCGCGTCCGGCCCCGCATCAGACGTCACATCATTCGTGCCGAATACAGGGGTGTTCCCTCGGCTCGGTCGGGCAGGAGACATCCTGAAGCCCGTCGGCTGTGATGTCGGCCACCGGGGTGGGGGACTGTGACCGACGTATCAGGCAAGGACCGTGTACTGGCGTACTGACTCTACGTACTGACTTCTGAATCGTGTGAACGTTGAACTGGTGAATCGGTGAGGTGAAGCGCTGATGAGCACCACCCGGCCTTTCTCGCCGGGCGACCGCGGCCCTGAGCCCAGCGGCGCTTCGGGGGCGTCCGAGAGCGGCGTGCCGGCCACGGAGGGCCCCGACGAGGGCTCTGCGGCGGCTGGAGGGTCCGGCGGGGGCACCGTGCCGTCCCTGAGGCCCGTGGAGTCCGTGGAAGCCGCGGCGTCCGCCGAGGTGTCGGCGGGGCGGCAGGTCCGCCGGCTGGTCCTCCGAGGCCAGAGCGGCGTCGTCCCGCTCGCCCGTGACTTCGCCCGCCAGGCGCTGTACGCGTGGGGCTGGCTCCCCGCGGCCACCGCCGACCAGCGGGCCGCCGCGGAGGATGTGCTGCTCGTCGTGTCCGAACTGGTCACCAACGCCTGTCTGCACGCCGACGGACCGGACGAGCTGTGGATCGCCTGCGACAACAAGGTGATCCGCGTCGAGGTCTCCGACAAGGGCACGGGCCAGCCGGCGCCGCGCACACCGCACCGCGCGGGGCGTCCCGGCGGCCACGGCATGTTCATCGTGCAGCGGCTGTGCCTGGACTGGGGCGTCGTGCGGACGCCGGGGGTAGCGGGCAAGACGGTGTGGGCGGAACTGGGAGCACCGGCGTAGCTCACCCGTTCGGCCTGCCGTACCGGAAATTCGTTTCCGCACCGCCGAGGCGCGGCTCTACGCTTTCTGCAACGCGCTGACGGAGACAAGTAGCCCGGGTCCGCGAGTCGAGAGAGCCGCCGTTCGCTGTGAAAGCGGCCTCGCGCCCAGGTGAATCCACTCCCGAGTGCGGGGAGGAAATGCCCCGCCGGCCGGCCCCCGTCACCGGGCCCGAACGAGTCCGCCGTACGGCGGTGAAGGCGTGGTGGCACCGCGAGCACCCTCTCGCCCACGCCCCGAGGGACCACCCCGGGGCGACCTCTGCCGCTCCGGCCGACCGGACGGAGCGCACCCCATGCTCGACGTCACCCTCATCCGAACCCACCCCGACCAGGTCCGGGCAGCCCTGCGCAAACGCGCCGTCGCCCCCGACATCCCCGCCTTCCTCACCCTCGACACCGCCTTCCGCGAGGCCCGCACAACCGTGGAGCGCCTCCGCGGCGAACGCCGCCGCATCTCGACGGAGATCGCTGCGCTGCGGCGGGAGGGAACGCCGGCGGAGGACCGGGCTGCTGCCCTGCTCCCCACCGAGGAACTCCACGCCACCGCCAAGGCCCTGACCGATGAGCTGGCCCGGGCCGAGGCTCGCCTCGTCGAGCTCGGTGCTCGGCACCAGGAGTTCCTCGACGCGCTGCCCAACCTTCCGGACGACGACGTGGTGGCCGGGGGGAAGGAGCGCAACCAGGTCGTGCGCACCGTGGGGGTGCCGCCGCACCTCGGGTTCCAGGGGCGGGACCACGTCCGGCTCGCGCAGGAGTTGGGGCTGGTCGACTACCAGCGGGGTACGGCACTCGCCGGGCGCGGCCACTGGGTCTACCGGGGGGAGGGCGCCGCGCTGGAGTGGGCGTTGCTCAATCACTTCCTGGACGCGCATCGCCGGGCGGGATACGAGTTCGTGCTGCCGCCGCACCTGCTGACGTACGAGGCGGGGTACACGGCGGGGCAGTTCCCCAAGTTCGCCGACGAGGTCTTCCGGACGGACGACGACCACTTCCTGTTGCCGACCGCCGAGACCGCCCTGGTCAATCTCCATCGCGGCGAGACGCTCGACGAGCGCGAGCTGCCGCGCAGGTACGTCGCCTACACGCCCTGTTACCGCAAGGAGAGCGGCAGCCACCGCACGGCGGAGCGCGGGACGCTGCGCGGGCATCAGTTCAACAAGGTGGAGCTGTTCCAGTTCGCCCGGCCGCAGGACTCGGACGCCGCGCATCTCGAACTGCTCGCCCGCGCCGAGGAGCTGGTCGCCGAGCTCGGGCTGCACTATCGCGTCACCAAGCTCGCCGCCGGCGACACCAGCCCCGCGCAGGCCAAGACCTACGACGTGGAGGTCTGGCTGCCCAGCCTGGGCGCGTACGCCGAGGTCAGCTCGGTGTCGAACGCCCGCACCTACCAGGCCCGGCGCGGCGGCATCCGGTACCGCCCGGCCGGCGGCGGCAAGGCGGCGTACGTCCACACCCTCAACGCCTCGGGCCTCGCCACCAGCCGACTGCTCCCCGCGATCCTGGAGCAGCACCAGCGAGCGGACGGAACGGTGCTCGTGCCGGAGGTGCTGCGGCGCTGGGGGCTGCCCGAGCTGCTGCGCCCGGCCTGACCCTGGGTTACCCAGGGTCACCCTGAGGGGTCGGCTCTCCACCCGAACCCCCTGCGGCGCACGCCGGATCGTCACAACTCCGGCGTGCGCCGTGTCTTCCCTCCTCAAGGCGCCGGGCGTACCTTGACGGCCGATCTGATGTGCCGTCAGGAAATGAGGGGACCGTGTCGAAGCAGAAGCGAACCGCCGCGCTCGCGACGGCCGCGGCCCTGGCCGGCTCGGCGGTGCTGATGGCCGCCCCCGCGGCCCGGGCCGAAGTCGTCGACGTCAACTACGCCTGCAAGACGCCGATCGGCGACAAGAGCGCCGTCTCGCCCATCGACATCAAGGGCGTCAAGAGCGGCAGCGGCTACAAGATCACCATGTCGTGGCAGAAGGGCGTCTCGTCCAGCCCGGTCGAACTGGGCAAGGGCGCGATGAACCCGAGCGCCACCATCAAGCTGGGCGGCGCCGACAGCGGCACCCTGGCGGTCACCGGCCCGGCCAACCAGGAGGCGATTCCCGCCAACACCCCCATCAAGATCAACGACTTGACGGGCACGTACACCCCGAAGAAGACCGGCAAGGTCACCTTCACGGCGGGCGTGCTCACCATCAAGGCGCTCGGCACGACGACCACGTGCACGCCCAGCAACAGCCCCGGGCCCTCGCTCGACCTCGACGTGACGGCGGCGGCCGGCGGCGGCAGCACGGGCGGCTCCGGCCAGGACGGCTCCGGCTCCGGCTCCGGCGCCGAGCTCCCGCAGACCGGCCCCGAGGACTCGGCCATCGCCCTGGGCACCCTCGGCGGCACGGTGCTGCTCGCCGGCGCGGCAGGCGCGCTGTGGCTGACGCGGAGGGGTCAGGCGGTACGCCGCTGACCTTCACGCCTGATCACCGCTGGAGCCGCCGATGTCGTCAGCCGTCCGTGTCCTGTGCCTGTCCCTGCTGCTCCTGGTGGCGGCCGCTCCCGTGGCGACCGCCGCCGGGGCCTGGACCGTCGCGCCCTCCGGCGGCGGGCGGCCGTCCTTCTACGCCGAGGGCGCGCCCGGGACGGTCCAGCAGGACACGGTGTCCGTGACGAACCGGGGCGGCGAGCCGGTCACCGTACGGCTGCACGGCGCCGGCGTCCCGATCGCCTTCGCCGCCGGCGCGATACGGATCCCGGCCCGCACCCGCGCCGAGGTCCCCTTCACGGTGACCGTCCCGCCGGGCACGGCCCCCGGCGACCGCTCCGGCGAGATCGTCGCCCGCGACGCCGACGGCCGCGCGCGGACCGTCCCGCTCCGCCTTCGCGTGACCGGCCCGGAGCTGTCCGCGCTGACGGTGGAACACGTCCGGGTGCACCCCGACGGCATCACATACGAGCTGGTCAACCGCGGTACGACCGCCCTCGCCCCGAGCCTCGCGATCCGCGCCGACGGTGTCTTCGGCCGCCTCCTCGACCGCGCCCCGCGCCCCCTCTCCGTCGACCTGCCCCCGGGCAGCCGTACGAAGCTCACCGAGCCGTGGCCCGACCGGCCCGCGCTCGACGCGGTCGACGTGCGCCTGACGGTGACGGCGGCGGGCGGGGCGAGCGACACGGCGCGGGCGTCGGCGCGGTTCGTGCTGTGGGATGCGGTGGCCGGGGTCGGGGGGTTCGTGGTGGCGGTGGTGGGCGCCTTGTTCGTCGTACGGCATCGAGGGCGCCGTAGGCCCGACGACGGCGAGTCGGCCGAAACGGAACATGCCTACAGGCAAGCCGAGTTGACGGGAGCGGGGACGTGAACGCCAGGGTGCGGATCGCGGTGTTGCTTGCCGTGCTGGCGCTGCTGTCGCCGGTGACGGCCGTGAACGTGTCGGCCGCGGACGACCCGCCCACCGTCAAGCTGTCCAAGTCCCAGGCCGGGACGGGCGGTTCGATCACCGTGACCGGCAGCGGCTGGCGGGCCCGCACCCTGCTGATGATCCTCATCTGCGGCCGGTCCGTGCCGTCGACCGGCGTGAGCGGCGGCACCAACTCCTGCGCCAATGCGGAAGGCAGGGCCGTGACGACCGACGCGGACGGACGCTTCAGCCGGAAACTTCCGGTGGCCGAGCCGCCCGTTCCGTGCCCGTGCGTGGTGCACGTGGCGACGGTGACCGGGGCGAAGGCCGAGGCCGACGCGATCTTCCAGGTGGCCGGGCACGCGGTCGAGCCGCTGCCCGCAGAGCCGGCCGGGGGACGCCTGTCGGTCCTCACGGACACCCGGCTGGACGGTTCGAGCGGTCTGCTCACCTGGTTCGGCGCACCGCCGGCGCGGACGCTGGTGTTCACGGTCGGCAATGTCGGCACCTCACCCGTCAGGAACCCGGTCTTCCAGGTCGGCACCTCCCACGGCGTGTTCGCACCGCAGTGGCAGGAACAGCAGTGGCGCGGCACGATCCAGCCGGGCAGGAAGGCGCGGATCGAGCTGCCGGTGGAACTCGCCGCCGGCGCGCACGGCGACTACGCGGTCTCCCTGAAGTACGGCGGCAAGGTGATGGCCGAACAGCCCTGGGGCGTGGGCCGGCCCTGGGGCGTGACGCTGTTCTGGATCCTGGTCTGTCTGGTCGTACCGGCGGCGCTGTTCCGCGTCGGGCTGGCGGTCGTGGACCGGGTACGGCCGCGGCAGACGGCCCGCCGCCGTGGGTTCCGGCTGCCCGAACCTGCCCTGCGCCTACCGGGGTTGAAGCCCCGCGAAGAGGCGAGGCACGCCCTCCCCTCTTCCTCCTCCTCGGCCCTGCCGTGGTTCACCCCGGACAGCGATCCGGGCACGGCCGGTCGGCTCTCCGCACCGCACGACGACAGCCCGACGAGTTCGACGGGCCCCACGACTCCGTCGGCTCCGACCAGGAAGGGACCCCCGTGAGCAAGCGAAGGAGAGTCACACCGGCACGCCCGGGAAGAGGTGGCGCGGCGGGCGTCGCGCTGATGCTCGGCGGCGCGGGCATCCTGCTCGGCGTGTCCGCCGCGCCCGCCCAGGCCGCTGAGGTGGCGTACGCGACCGAGTGCATTCCGCCCGCCATCTCCGGGCTGCCGCCGGTCCAGGGCACCACGAAGGTGGAGATCACCGCGCCCGCGGAGGCGAAGGTCGGCGACGAGGTGGAGATCGTCTGGAAGTTCGTCCAGGCCGCGTCCAAGAACCCCGACATCCTCGACCTGCAGGCGAACACGGTCCAGCCGTCGGGAACGCTGAAGGCGGCCGGTGCGCAGACCGCGGACGTCGCCATGCAGGGGCCCCGGGAGAACCCGGCGATCCCCAAGGGCAGCGACATGAAGCTGTCCGACATGAAGGGCAAGCTGAAGCTGACGGCACCGGGCGAGGTGACCCTGACGCCGGGCGCGTACAACATCAACGTCAACAAGCCCATCTCCACGGACACCAAGTGCGCGCCGAAGGAGACGGTGCAGAAGGCCGCGACGATCAAGGTGACGGACGGGGGCGGGACTTCGGGCGGTACGACGGGAGGCCTGCCGACGGTCGTCCCGACGCTGCCGACGAGCGTGCCGACCGGTCTGCCGACGGGGTCGTCGAGCCCTTCGGACCCGGCGCCGAGTGAGAGCGAGACGGGCGGGGGCACCGGCGGTACGAGCACCGGGGGCGGCGACGGCGGCCAGACCGACTTCACCGGCAAGGAGGTCCAGGTCCCGTACAAGTGCAAGACGCCCATCGGCGACAAGGAGGCGACCTCGCCGGTCCAGATCAACGCCAAGAAGAACGGCGGGAGTTTCGATCTGACGGTGCAGTTCAAGAAGTCGGTGATGGACAGCCCCGCCGACATCCCCAAGGACTCGGTCAAGCCGTCGATGGAGGTCGCCCTGGGCGGCGCCGACAAGGGCACGGTCCACGTCGAGGGGCCCACCAACTCCGAGGCCGTCAAGTCGGGCGACCCGATCGAGATCCCCGACCTCACGGGCACGTACAAGCCGGGCGCGAGCGGCGAGTCGACCCTCTCCCCGGGAGTCCTGACGATCGAGGCCCTCGGCACGACGACGACCTGCACACCGGCCAAGTCGGAGGTGTCACTGACGCTGGACACGAGCGAGCAGGCGAGCGGCGCGTCCGGCGGCGGATCGACGGGCGGTTCAGCGGGCGGCTCGGCGGGCGGCTCGTCGACGGACGGCGGCCTGGCGGCGACCGGCGCGGAGGACCAGGGGTCCTTGAAGGCGCTGGGTCTGGTGGCGGGGACGGCGCTGCTGCTGGGCGGGGCGGTGTTCACGTTCATGCCCGGACGCAGGGCGCGTTAGCCCGCCCGCGAACCCATCCGCAACGCACGAAGGCCGTTGCACCCACCCGGGTGCAACGGCCTTCGTCGGCTCCGGCAGCGCGCTAGCGGACGTTGCCCATGAGCTCCTTGACCTTCTTGCGGTACATCCACACCGCCACACCGGCGAGCACGGCGAGCGTGGCCTCCAGGGCGACGATGTTCGTCTTGTTCAGGTCGACCCCGGCGATGGAGAGCAGGCCGGTCGTGGCGTCACCCGCGGTGACGGCCAGGAACCAGACGCCCATCATCTGCGAGGCGTACTTCGCGGGAGCCATCTTCGTCGTCACCGACAGACCCACCGGGGAGAGCAGCAGCTCACCGACGGTCTGCGTGAAGTAGATCGCCACCAGCCACATCGCGGCCGCCTTGTGCCCGCCCTCGGCGATCGTCAGCGGGGCCAGGAAGAGGAAGAAGGACGCGCCGACCAGCACCAGACCGGAGGCGAACTTCACGATCGTGCTCGGCTCCTTGCCGCGCCGGTTCAGCGCGAGCCAGAACCAGGCGAAGACCGGGGCCAGCGCCATGATCAGGACCGGGTTGACCGACTGGTACCAGGAGACCGGGAAGTCCCAGCCGAAGACGCTGTTCTCGGCGGAGCCCTCGGCGAAGATCGACAGGGTCGAGCCGCCCTGGTCGTAGATCATCCAGAACACGGCGGCGGCGACGAAGAACCAGATGTAGGCGGACATCTTCGACTGCTCGGGACGGTCCAGGTCCTTGTCGCGCTTGATGCGGACCAGAACCATGGTCGGGATGATCACACCGAGCAGGGTCAGCGGGACCAGGACCCAGTTCAGCGTGTAGCTGCCGGAGAAGCCGACGATCGCGTAGAAGACGACCGCGATACCGGCCCAGATCGCCGCCTTGCGCAGCGTGGACGTCTTCTCCTCGGCGGACAGCGGCGTCGGGACGACGCTGGAGCGCTCGGCCAGGTTGCGGGAGCCGATCAGGAACTGGGCGAGACCCAGCGCCATGCCGAGTGCGGCGAGCGCGAAGCCCAGGTGCCAGTTGACGCTCTCACCGATGGTGCCGATGATCAGCGGGGCCGCGAAGGCACCGAGGTTGATGCCCATGTAGAAGACGGTGAACCCGCCGTCGCGGCGCGGGTCGTCCGGTCCGTCGTAGAGGTGGCCGACCATCGTGGAGATGTTGGCCTTCAGCAGACCCGAGCCGATCGCGACCAGGCCGAGGCCGGCGTAGAACGTGCCGGAGGACGGCAGAGCCAGCGTGAGGTGGCCGAGCATGATGATGCCGCCGGCCACGGCGACGGTCTTGCGCGGCCCCCAGACCCGGTCGCCGAACCAGCCGCCGGGCATGGCGAGCAGGTACACCATCGACACGTAGACCGAGTAGATCGCGGTCGCCGTCGCCGCGTTGAGGTGCAGGCCGCCCGGAGCGACCAGGTACAGCGGGAGCAGAGCCCTCATGCCGTAGTAGGAGAAACGCTCCCACATCTCGGTCATGAAGAGAGTGGCCAGTCCGCGGGGGTGGCCGAAGAAGGTCTTCTCGGAGCCGGGGGTGCCCGGGCGGGCCGAGTCCTTCGTCAGGCTGGACGCCATGGTCGATCCTTGCTGGTCGGGACGCGCGGCGACGTAGATACGGTCACGCGCCCGGTGGGGGCGGCCGGCACCGGCGGGACGGCCGCCGGCCCCACGCCCGGGGGGAGTCCCGCTCCGGGTCGCGAAGCGGAGGGCGGCGACCGCCGGGATCCACACCCCCGCCTTCGGGGGCCCGGCCCACAGGTCATTCCTTTTTCGGTGCGCACATAAAAGAGACCCTCAGCGTCAAATGCGCCGAAGGTCCCCGCAGTGCTACAGGCGTAGAGTCACCATACGTCAGGACACCGCCTGAAATGGAAGGACTTGAGACACGGATCACAGGTGTCGAGGGAACCGCAGCCGCCCTTTCGAAGGTCCTTCCCAGGATCGCACTTCGCAGACATGGTCTGTACCACTGCGGCCGAAGGTAAGAGATTCACCCGAGCCGGGTAAGAACCAAGGCGTCCGATCACACCCCGGCTCTTGTCATGGGCGGACTACCATCAGCTCATGACCCGTGTACTGCTCGCCGAGGACGACGCGTCCATTTCGGAGCCGCTGGCCCGCGCACTGCGCCGGGAAGGGTACGAGGTCGAGGTGCGGGAGGACGGCCCCACCGCACTCGACGCAGGACTGCAGGGCGGGATCGACCTGGTCGTGCTGGACCTCGGCCTGCCCGGCATGGACGGCCTGGAGGTGGCCCGCCGGCTGCGCGCCGACGCTCACGCCGTGCCGATCCTCATCCTCACCGCGCGTGCCGACGAGGTGGACACCGTCGTGGGCCTGGACGCGGGCGCCGACGACTACGTCACCAAGCCGTTCCGGCTCGCCGAACTGCTCGCGCGGGTCCGGGCCCTGCTGCGGCGCGGCGCCGCCGAGCCGCAGCAGCCGCCCGCCACGCACGGGGTGCGCATCGACGTCGAGTCGCACCGCGCGTGGATGGGCGACGAGGAACTCCAGCTCACCGCCAAGGAGTTCGACCTGCTGCGGGTGCTGGTGCGCGACGCGGGGCGGGTCGTCACCCGGGACCAGCTGATGCGGGAGGTCTGGGACACCACCTGGTGGTCCTCGACCAAGACGCTCGACATGCACATCTCCTGGCTGCGCAAGAAGCTCGGCGACGACGCGGCGAACCCCCGCTACATCGCGACCGTGCGGGGCGTGGGCTTCCGCTTCGAGAAGAGCTGAGCCGCTGCCGTACCGGCATGGCACACAGGTAAGTAAGAGGACATGCGCCGCCGACTGATCCAGTCCACCCTCGCCGTGGTTCTCGTGGTGATCGCCGTCTTCGGCGTGTCACTCGTCATCGTCGAGACACGGACCATCACCAGCACCGCCCAGGAGCGGGTGGACACCGAAGCGGTGCGGCTGGTCAGCATCGTGGACAGCCGGCTGCTCGGCGACGAGACCGTGGACGCGGCGGTGCTGCGGGACCAGATCCAGGGGGATCGGTACGCCCGGATCCGCATCCCGGGCAAGCCCGTGATCGAGGTGGGCGAGCGGCCGACCGGTGACGTCATCAGCGCCAGTGAGACGGGCGAGGAGGGCGAGACGGTCACCGTGCAGGAGCCGCGCTCGTCGGTGACGCGCGAGGTCGGCCGTACGTTGCTGATCATCGGCGCGGTCGCTCTGCTGGCGGTGATCGCGGCGGTCCTGCTGGCGGTGCGCCAGGCGAACCGGCTGGCCTCGCCGCTCACCGACCTCGCGGAGACGGCGGAACGTCTCGGCTCCGGCGACCCGCGGCCCCGGCACAAGCGGTACGGCGTCCATGAGCTGGACCGCGTGGCGGACGTCCTCGACTCATCCGCCGAGCGCATCGGGCGCATGCTGACGGCGGAACGCCGCCTCGCCGCTGACGCCTCCCACCAGCTCCGCACCCCGCTCACGGCACTGTCCATGCGCCTGGAGGAGATCACCCTCACCGACGATCCCGACACGGTGAAGGAGGAGGCCACGATCGCCCTGACGCAGGTGGAGCGCCTCACGGACGTCGTCGAACGCCTCCTCACCAACTCCCGCGACCCCCGCACCGGCTCGGCCGTCACCTTCGACCTGGACGAGGTCATCCAGCAGCAGCTGGCGGAGTGGCGCCCCGCCTACCGCAGCGCGGGCCGGGCGATCGTCAGCTCGGGCAAGCGGCACCTGGAGGCCGTCGGCACGCCGGGCGCCGTTGCTCAGGTCCTGGCAGCCCTGATCGAGAACTCCCTCATGCACGGTGGCGGCACCGTGGCGCTGCGCACCCGAGTCACCGGCAACCAGGCGGTCATCGAGGTCACGGACGAGGGCCCCGGAATCCCGGCGGACCTCGGTGCTCGCATCTTCGAGCGCGCGATCAGCGGCCGCAACTCCACCGGGATCGGCCTCGCGGTGGCCCGCGACTTGGCCGAGGCGGACGGCGGCCGCCTGGAAATGCTCCAGACCAAGCCCCCGGTCCTGGCCCTGTTCCTCTCCCGCACGCCCCCGCCGAAGAAGCCGGGCCAGGAATCGAGCACGACGGTCAGGTGACACTCCGGCCCGTCCGGGGGTGACCCCGAGAGGGCCGGTGACGCGTCGGCGTCAGCCCACCCGGACCCGCGGCTTCTCCGGCTTCTCCGTACCCCTCGCACCCCTCCGAGGCGTCTCCAGGAACGATTCCGCTCCGGCCACCGGCTCCTCCGAGGGAAGCGCGCGGAACACCCACGTCCGGTAGGACCAGAACCGGAACAGCGTCGCGATGCCGATGCCGAGGAACTTGAAGATGTTGCTCTGCAGCGGGCTGTCCCAGCCGAAGCCGTACGTCGCCGCGTACAGGACACCGTTCTCGATCACCAGGCCGACCACGCTGAACAGCAGGAACAGGCCCAGTTCCTTCGTGCGGCGGCCCTTGTCGCGATCCCGGTAGGTGAAGTACCGGAAGCCGAGGTAGTTGAAGATGATCGCGACCACCGTCGCGATGACGCTCGCGCGCACCACCTGCAGGTCGGTCACATGCCGTACCAGGTTGAACACGAGCAGGTTGACAAGGAGTCCCGCCCCACCCACCGCACCGAACTTGGCGACCTCACGCACCAGCCGGTCGAAGCGTTGCCGCACGGCACTGCGGGGTGCCGGAGGCGCCGTATGAAGCCCCGAGGAACCACGTCCCATGGTCGTAAAGGCTCCTGTCGGTCGGTTTGTCGGTTGGTTTCGTCAACCCAGCCATGCTAACCACCCCCCTCGACGATTGCCTGTGCGCAAGCTCATAGGCGGGGAAGAGACCCGGAAACTCGGGTAAGAAGACCGGCGAGGGCCGGCGGCAGGGGACGGAAACCGGCCGCCGCGAAGTGGCCGATACCCTAGGGGCGTGACGTTCCCGGTAGTCGGCATGGTCGGCGGGGGTCAGCTTGCTCGTATGACACACGAGGCGGGCATCCCGTTGGGCATCAGGTTCAAGCTCCTCAGTGACACCCCTCAGGATTCCGCGGCGCAGGTCGTCAGTGATGTCGTCATCGGCGACTATCGCGACCTCGACACGCTGCGCGACTTCGCGAGGGGCTGCGATGTGATCACTTTCGATCACGAACATGTACCCACCGAGCACCTCAGGGCTCTGGAGGCGGACGGCATCCCCGTCCGCCCGGGCCCCGACGCGCTCGTGCACGCCCAGGACAAGGGCGTGATGCGGGCGAAGCTCGACGCGATCGGCGTGCCGTGCCCGCGGCACCGCATCGTGACCGATCCAGCGGACGTGGTCGCCTTCGCGGCCGAGGGCGACGGCTTCCCGGTCGTCCTCAAGACCGTCCGCGGCGGGTACGACGGCAAGGGGGTCTGGGTCGTCGAGTCGGCCGAGGAGGCCGCGGACCCCTTCCGCGCCGGCGTCCCGGTCCTCGCCGAGGAGAAGGTCGACTACGTCCGCGAGCTCGCGGCGAACGTCGTCCGCTCCCCGCACGGCCAGGCGGTCGCCTACCCCGTGGTGGAGTCCCAGCAGGTGGGCGGCGTCTGCGACACGGTCATCGCGCCCGCCCCCGACCTCGACGAGGTCCTCGCGCTCAAGGCCGAGAAGCTCGCCCTGACGATCGCCAAGGAACTGGACGTCGTCGGCCACCTCGCCGTGGAGCTGTTCCAGACCCGCGACGGCCGCATCCTCGTCAACGAGCTGGCGATGCGCCCGCACAACTCGGGCCACTGGACCCAGGACGGCGCCATCACGTCCCAGTTCGCCAACCACGTCCGGGCCGTCCTGGACCTCCCCCTCGGCGACCCGCGCCCGCGCGCCGGGTGGACGGTCATGGTCAACGTCCTCGGCGGCGACTACCCCGACATGTACTCCGCGTACCTGCACTGCATGGCCCGCGACCCCCAGCTCAAGATCCACATGTACGGCAAGGACGTGAAGCCCGGTCGCAAGGTCGGTCACGTCAACACCTACGGCGACGACCTCGACGACGTGCTGGAGCGCGCCCGTCACGCTGCCGGCTACCTGAGAGGGACCATCACCGAATGAGCCCCGTTGTAGGCATCGTCATGGGGTCGGACTCCGACTGGCCCGTCATGGAGGCCGCCGCGCAGGCCCTCGACGAGTTCGAGATCGAGTACGAGGTCGACGTCGTCTCCGCGCACCGGATGCCGCGCGAGATGGTCACCTACGGCGAGCAGGCGGCCGAGCGCGGTCTGAAGGCGATCATCGCCGGGGCCGGCGGCGCCGCCCACCTCCCCGGCATGCTCGCCTCGGTCACGCCGCTGCCCGTCATCGGCGTCCCGGTCCCGCTGAAGTACCTGGACGGCATGGACTCCCTGCTCTCCATCGTGCAGATGCCGGCCGGCGTCCCCGTGGCCACGGTCTCGGTCGCGGGCGCGCGCAACGCCGGTCTGCTCGCCGCCCGCATCCTCGCCGCTCACGACGAGGACCTGCTCCAGCGGATGCGGGAGTTCCAGCAGGAGCTGAACGACCAGGCCACCGAGAAGGGCAAGCGCCTGCGCGCCAAGGTAGAGGGCGCGAGCGGCTTCGGCTTCGGCTCGGGGAAGTGACGCCGATGACCTCCCTGGAGGCAGCCCGGGAACTCCTGCGCGAGTTCCCGGTCGTGGACGGCCACAACGACCTGCCGTGGGCCCTGCGCGAACAGGTCCGCTACGACCTCGACGCCCGCGACATCGCCGCCGACCAGGGCGCCCACCTGCACACCGACATCCCCCGGCTGCGCGAGGGCGGCGTGGGCGCGCAGTACTGGTCGGTGTACGTGCGCTCCGACTACGCCGGTGACAAGGCGGTCAGCGCCACCCTCGAACAGATCGACTGCGTACGGCAGTTGCTGGCCCGCCACCCGGCCGACCTGCGCCCCGCGCTGACGGCGGCGGACATGGAGGCGGCCCGCGCCGAGGGCCGTATCGCCTCCCTGATGGGCGCCGAGGGCGGCCACTCCATCGCCAACTCCCTCGCCACGCTGCGGGCGTTGTACGCGCTCGGCGTGCGCTACATGACCCTCACCCACAACGACAACATCGCGTGGGCCGACTCCGCGACGGACGAGCCCGGGGTGGGCGGTCTGTCGGCCTTCGGCCGCGAGGTCGTGCGGGAGATGAACCGCGAGGGCATGCTCGTCGACCTCTCGCACGTGGCGGCGACGACGATGCGCGACGCGCTCGACACCTCCACGGCCCCGGTGATCTTCTCCCACTCCTCCTCCCGCGCGGTCTGCGACCACCCGCGCAACATCCCCGACGACGTCCTGGAGCGCCTGCCCGGCAACGGCGGCGTCGCGATGGTGACGTTCGTACCGAAGTTCGTGCTGCAGGCGGCGGTCGACTGGACGGTCGCGGCCGACGAGAACATGCGCGCCCACGGCTTCCACCACCTCGACACGACCGCCGAGGCGATGAAGGTGCACCGCGCCTTCGAGGAGGGCAACCCGCGCCCGATCGCCACGGTGTCCACGGTCGCCGACCACCTGGACCACATGCGCGAGGTCACCGGCATCGACCACCTCGGCATCGGCGGCGACTACGACGGCACCGCCTTCACCCCGGACGGTCTGAACGACGTCTCCGGCTACCCGAACCTGATCGCCGAACTGCTGGACCGCGGCTGGTCGAAGCCCGACCTGGCCAAGCTGACCTGGCAGAACGCGGTACGGGTGCTGGGCGCGGCGGAGGACGTGGCCCGTGACCTTCAGGCCACGCGCGGCCCGTCCAACGCGACCGTCGAGGCACTGGACGGCTGATCGTCGAGGGCGGGGTAGTCGGTGTAGCCGGTCGCCCCGCCCGTGTACATCAGGTACCTGTCCCGCACCGGGTTGAGCGGCGCCCCGAGCGCGAGCCGGCGCACCAGGTCGGGGTTGGCCAGGAACGGGCGGCCGAGGGCGATCAGATCGGCACCGGCGGCGAGGAGCCGGGCCGACGCGTCGCCGATCGCCTCGGCGGACAGCTCCGGGAGCACCGGGTTGGCGATCAGGGTCCCCGGCCAGGCGGCGCGGATCCGGCCGAACAGCGGGTCCGCCGGGTCGGCGTACACGAGGTGCAGATACGCCGGTCCGAGCCCGCCGAGCGCCTCGACGAGCGCCGGGTGGAGCGTGTCGCTGTCGGTCTCGTCGATGCCGTTGACGGTGTTCCGCGGCGAGATCCGCACGCCCACCCGCTCCGGCCCGATCGCAGCGGCCACCGCCTCGACCACCTCCCGCACGAACCGGATCCGCCCGGCCACCGAGCCGCCGTACTCGTCCGTGCGGCGGTTGGTGTTGCCGGCCAGGAACTGGTGCAGCAGATGGCCGTTGGCGGAGTGCACCTCGACGCCCTCGAAACCGGCGGCCACGGCGTTGCGGGCGGCCGTCGCGAAGTCGGCGACGGTGGCGCGGATGTCGTCGGCGGTCATCTCCCGCGGGACGACGGCGGGGCGGTGCCCGTCCGGCGTGAAGATCGTCTCCGGGAGCGGCACGGGCGAGGGCGAGACCGGCGTCAGTCCGCTGGTGGCCGGGTGCCCGACCCGGCCACCGTGCTGGAGCTGGAGAAACATCGGCCCACCGCCCGCGGCCCGCACGGCGTCCGTGACCCGCCGCCAGCCGGCCACGTGCGACGGGGTGTGGATCGCGGTGATGTTCGGATACGTCTGCCCGACCGCGTTCGGCGTCGAGGCCTCGGCGATGAGCAGCCCGGCCGTCGCGCGCTGAGCGTAGTAGGTGGCCATCAGCGGCGTCGGAGTACCGTCCGCCGCCGCGCGGTTCCTGGTCAGCGGGGCCATGACCAGGTGGTTCGGCAGGTGCAGGGGGCCCAGGCGGGCCGGGGCGAGGAGGGGACGTACGGCTGCCGTCTTGTCCGTCGAGTGCGTCATGGCCGTACCGTAGAAGTTGACATCAGTGTCAGGTTCAAGCCCGGACGGACCAGGGAACCAGGGGGGCACGGCATGCGGATCGGTGAGTTGGCCCGGCGCACCGGCGTGAGTGAGCGGTCGCTGCGCTACTACGAGGCCCAAGGGCTGCTGCGCGCCGAGCGCACCCCAGGCGGCCACCGTGACTATTCCGAGGCGGCCGTCGACCGGGTCGTCCGGATCCAGGAGCTGTTCGCCGCCGGGCTGCACAGCAGCCGGATCGCGCAGCTGCTGCCCTGCATGCGGGACACCGACGGCGGCCCCTCCGCGATCGCCACGCCCCGGCTTGTCGAGGACCTCACCGCCGAGCGCGACCGCATCGACGGCATGATCGCCGACCTGGTCCGCTCCCGCGACACCCTGGACGAGGTGATCGAGGCGGCGCGGGAGAGCTGACGCGCGCAGATACCCCCGCGCACGCCGTTCCATGCCCGTCGGCACGCGGTACCCCCGAACGCCCCGTCCACCAGGAAGCCCGTCCGGGCCCGTGCGACGGTGAACCGTACTGCGGATCATCAGGCCGATCACGTACGGAGACCGCCATGGCAGACCTCAAGTACGAAGCGGACACCAGCCCCGAGGTCGGCGAACTCGATGACCTGCCCGCCCCCCTGCCCAAAGAGGAGCCGTCCGACTCCGTCACCGGCCCGGGTGAGGGCACCGACGCGGATCTCCTCGGCCGTGCCCACACCCTCCTTGCCGCCCATCCCGTCGCCGACGGCTACAGCGGGCTGCCGTGGGCGCTGCGCCGCCTGCCCTGGTTCGACCTGGAGCTCGGCGAGAGCGCCGTCGACACCGACGTGCCGCGGCTGCGCGAGGGACACGTCGGCGCGCTGTTCTGGGCGCTGCACCTGCCGGACGGGCTGACCGGCGACCGGGCCGTCGGTGCCACGCTGGACCAGCTGGACCTTGTGAAGACCGTCGTACGGGCCCACCCGGAGGGCCTGCGCCTGGCCGACAACCCGGGCCCGATCACCGACGTCCGCCACTGCGGCCGAATCGCCGTCCTACCGGGCCCGGCCGGGGCCGCCGCCCTCGGTGACTCGCTCGGGATCCTGCGTTCCCTGCACGGGTTGGGGCTGCGCGCCCTCACGCTGTCCGGCGTGGCCTGGGCGAGCGAGGCGGGGCTGACCCGGTTCGGCGAGGAGGTGCTGCGCGAGATGAACCGTCTCGGTGTGCTGGCCGATCTCTCCGGCGCCTCGCCGGACACCGTGCGCCGGGCGTGCGCGGTGTCCAAGGCCCCGGTCCTGTGCGCCCGCTCCGCCGCCGGCGCCCTGCGCCCCCATCCGGCCAACCTCCCCGACGACCTGCTCACCGAGCTGGGCGCCGTGCGCGGCCTGTGCATGGTGCCGCTCACCGCCGAGCAGACCGGGCCGTCCGTCCGTGACGTCGCCGACCATCTCGACCACGTCCGTGAGGTCGCCGGCGCGGAGTCCGTCGGCCTGTCCGGCACCTACGACGCCGGCACCGCCCACCCGCAGGACCTCACCGACGCCTCCTGCTACCCGCACCTCGTCGCCGAGCTGCTGCGCAGGGGCTGGTCCGAGGCCGACATCGCCCTGCTGACCTGGGGCAATGTCCAGCGGGTCCTGCGCGAGGCCGACTTCACCGCCCGGGAGGCACAGCGGCGCCGGGCGCCGTCGACGATGAAGATCTCCGAGCTGGACGGGTAACGGGGGAACCGGGGACGGCCGCCGGCGGGCTCAGGGCTCCTCGATCCGGCAGAGGCAGAACGGATGCCCCGCCGGATCGGCGTACACCCGGAAGTCCTCCTTGTCCTCCGCGTGCAGCAACCTAGCGCCCAGCCCCAGCACCTTCTCCTGGGCCGCCTCGACCTCCTCCCAGGTGGACCCCGCGTCGAAGTCCAGGTGGAACTGCTGGGAGTTGCGGTCGGCCCGCGGCCACTCCGGCGGGGTGTACCCGGGCGCCGGCTGGAAGGCGAGCCGAGGTCCGTCGGGGAGCCGCAGCACGACCCAGTCGGGGTCGTCGTCCTCGACCGTGCCGCCGCCGACGCCGGCGTAGAAGCGGGCGAGGGCGCGCGGGTCGGGGCAGTCGATGACGACGGAACGCAGACGGGTCACGGGGGCCATGGGTTCCTCCCGAGGGTCACGGGGTGCTCGGCACTCAGCAGGCGCACAGACAGAACGGGTGCCCCGCCGGATCCGCGTAAACCCGGAAGGTCCGCGAGCGGTCCTCGGTGTCCAGCGGCTTCGCACCCAGGGCCAGCACCTCCTTCTCGGCGGCGTCCAAGTCCTCGACGGTCAGGTCCAGATGGAACTGCTGCGAGTGCTCGGGCGACGGCCACTGCGGCGGTACGTATCCGGGGGCGGCCTGGAACGCCAGGGTCGGCCCGCCGGGCACCTTCACGTCCACCCAGTCCTCCTGGTCCTCGATGCTGCCGCCGAGCACGCGCGCGTAGAAGTCGGCGAGGGCGCGGGGGTCGGGACAGTCCAGGACGACGGCGCCCAGTTCTGCGATGGCCATGGCTTCCTCCTCGAAGCGGTGGTTACCTGTACTTGGCGTCAACAGGTAACGCGGTTACCGCATAGTCCCGCATTGGGGGTAACGTCGCAAGGGGATTCGGGAGGTAGCGTGCATTCATGAGTGAGAGATCGCCCGCGCCCGGGGGCCTGGAGCTGGTTGAGTCCCTGGTCAACACGCTGGACCTCGAGTCGGGCGCGGACTCGCTGGACACGGCCGAGGGGCGGGCGCGCTTCGGGCTGGCCGAGGAGGACATACCCGGCGCACGGGAGTTGCGGGAGTCCCTGCGGGTGGCCCTCCTCGCCCACGCGGGACATCCGCCGCACCGTGCGGCCACGCCGCTCGGCGAGCTGCTGGCGGCGGGTCCGCTGGTCGTCACGGTCGATGCGGCCGACGGCTCCGCCGATCTGCTCGCCGCGGACGGGGGCTCGCTGCTGTCCCGGGTGGCGATGGCGATTGCCCAGGCCCTCGGTGACGGGACCTGGGCGCGGCTGAAGGCGTGCGAGGCGGTCGACTGTCACTGGGCGTACTACGACCGCAGTCCGGCGGGGCGTGGCCGGTGGTGCTCGATGCAGGTGTGCGGTGCGCGGGCGAAGATGCGGAGGTATCGGGCGAAGTAAGCCCTTTCTCAGTGGGGTTGGACGACCGCTCGGCGCCGGGTGGTCCGGGTGGGGCAGAATGCGACAAGACGCCGTTTCGGCCGACTGAGCCTCGGCCGAAACGGCGTCGTCTGTCTCGTCGGCGGGTCATTGCGGCGCCGGGCAGAGGGAGTTGCGGCGAGGTGGGTCAGAGCCTTCTGGCCCCGTGGGTCAGGGCTTTCCGGTCCCGTGGAGCGCGACCCCCGACGCCGTGGATCAGGACTTTCCGGCCCATGGCTCACGTGCTCCGGCTCTGTGGCTCACGCGCTCCGGCCCCGTGGCTCACGCGCTCCGGCTCTGTGCGTCGGAGAGGTCAGGTCCCCCTGCGTCCCGTGGCCTGGTCGTCGGCCGTGTGGCCCGCGGTCTAGGCCGTCGGTCGGCCCATCGCCCGGTAGTTCCAGCCGGCCTTGCGCCACACCTCCGGGTCGAGGGCATTGCGTCCGTCCAGAATGACCCGCGCTGCCGCGACCTCGCCGAGCGCCGCCGGGTCCAGCTCGCGGAACTCCCGCCACTCGGTCAGGTGCAGTACGACGTCGGCGCCGCGCACCGCGTCGATCGCGGTGTCGGCGTAACCGAGGGTCGGGAAGAGGCGGCGGGCGTTGTCCATGCCCTTGGGGTCGTACACCGTGACCTGGCCGCCCTGGAGGTGGATCTGGCCGGCGACGTTGAGGGCGGGGGAGTCGCGGACGTCGTCCGAGTCGGGCTTGAAGGTGGCGCCGAGCACGGCGACGCGCTTGCCCAGGAAGGGACCGCCGCCCAGCGCCTGCCGGGCGAGCTCCACCATCTGCCCGCGCTGACGCATGTTGATCGAGTCGATCTCGCGCAGGAAGGTCAGCGCCTGGTCGGCACCCAGCTCACCGGCGCGGGCCATGAAGGCGCGGATGTCCTTGGGCAGGCAGCCGCCGCCGAACCCGATACCGGCCCGCAGGAACTTCTTGCCGATCCGGTCGTCGTGGCCGATGGCCTCCGCGAGCCTGGCCACATCGCCGCCGGCCGCCTCGCACACCTCCGCCATGGCGTTGATGAAGGAGATCTTGGTGGCGAGGAAGGAGTTGGCGGAGGTCTTCACCAGCTCGGCGGTGGGGAAGTCGGTGACGACGAACGGGGAGCCGTCCGCGATCGGCGTCGCGTACACCTCGCGCAGCAGCTTCTCGGCCCGCTCGCTGCGCACGCCGACCACGATCCGGTCCGGGTGCAGCGTGTCCTGGACGGCGAAGCCCTCGCGCAGGAACTCGGGGTTCCAGGCGAGCTCGACCTCACCGCCGCCAGGGGCGAGCTCCAGGATGCGGGCCGCGAGCCGGTCCGCGCTGCCGACCGGCACGGTCGACTTGCCGACGACCAGGCTGGGCCCACGCAGGTGCTTGGCGAGCGACTCGACGGCCGCGTCCACGTAGCTCATGTCGCAGGCGTACTCGCCGTGCTTCTGCGGGGTGTTCACACAGACGAAGTGCACATCGCCGAACTCGGCGACCTCGGCCCAGTCCATCGTGAAGCGCAGCCGCCCGGTGGAACCCTCGATACCGGCGACGTGCTTGCGCAGCAGCTCCTCCAGGCCCGGCTCGAACATCGGGACCCGGCCCTCGCCGAGCATCTCGATCTTCTCGGGCACCACGTCGAGCCCCAGCACCTCGAAGCCGAGCTCGGCCATGGCCGCGGCGTGCGTCGCGCCGAGGTAACCGGTGCCGATCACCGTGATCTTGAGGGCCATGGGGACTCCAGGGAGAAGGACGGGGACATGCGGCCCCGAGCATAGTCGGAGGGTCTGAAGGGCAACTTCCCAGCTGTCGCGAAGCTCACGTATCACTCCCGTGGGCCGCCCCCTAAAATTTGAGTTACTTAACGGTAATTAGCGCCAGCTTCGCACTGACCACACAGCGTCCTTGGAGCGTGAGAGACCTTGGCCGGATCGGCTGACTTCGACCTGTACCGCCCGTCCGAGGAGCACGACATGCTCCGTGACGCCATTCGCTCGCTGGCCGAGGCGAAGATCGCGCCGTACGCCGCCGCCGTGGACGAGGAGGCCCGTTTCCCGCGGGAGGCGCTGGACGCCCTGGTGGCCAACGACCTGCACGCCGTCCACGTGCCCGAGGAGTACGGCGGCGCGGGCGCGGACGCCCTTGCCACGGTGATCGTCATCGAGGAGGTGTCCCGCGTCTGCGCGAGCTCCTCCCTCATCCCGGCGGTGAACAAGCTGGGCTCGCTCCCGGTGATCCTCTCCGGCTCCGAGGACCTGAAGAAGCGGTACATGACCCCGCTCGCCAAGGGCGAGGGCATGTTCTCGTACTGCCTCTCCGAGCCCGACGCCGGCTCCGACGCGGCCGGCATGAAGACGAAGGCCGTCCGCGACGGCGACCACTACGTGCTGAACGGCGTGAAGCGCTGGATCACCAACGCCGGCGAGTCCGAGTACTACACGGTGATGGCGGTCACCGACCCGACGAAGCGCTCCAAGGGCATCAGCGCCTTCGTCGTCGAGAAGGCCGACGAGGGCGTCTCCTTCGGCGCCCCCGAGAAGAAGCTCGGCATCAAGGGCTCCCCGACCCGCGAGGTCTACCTGGACAACGTTCGCATACCGGCGGACCGCATGATCGGCGAGGAGGGCACCGGCTTCGCCACCGCGATGAAGACGCTGGACCACACCCGCATCACCATCGCCGCGCAGGCCCTCGGCATCGCCCAGGGCGCCCTCGACTACGCCAAGGGCTACGTCCAGGAGCGCAAGCAGTTCGGCAAGCCGATCGCCGACTTCCAGGGCATCCAGTTCATGCTCGCCGACATGGCCATGAAGATCTCGGCCGCCCGCGCCCTGACCTACCAGGCCGCCGCCGCCTCCGAGCGCGGTGACGCCGACCTGACCTACCTGGGCGCCGCCGCCAAGTGCTTCGCCTCGGACGTGGCGATGGAGGTCACCACGGACGCCGTCCAGCTCCTCGGCGGTTACGGCTATACCCGTGACTACCCCGTCGAGCGCATGATGCGCGACGCCAAGATCACGCAGATCTACGAGGGCACGAACCAGGTCCAGCGCATCGTCATGGCGCGCAACCTGCCGTAACCCCAGGGGATTTGAAGGCGAAGGGTGTCCGGTTCTCCGGGCACCCTTCACTCATTTGGACCTGTTGCACCGTCTTGCAGCGGAACCCGGGCGACCGTGCCCTGTGTGGCATCTGATGGGAATTGTTCGCGTCCGCCCGATGGCGCGGCGCGGCGGGCGGGCGTAGGACGGAAGGGCACGGGGCCCGCACCCGGGCTCCCGCACCCCCAGGAGGAGCCATGACCCAGCCCCAGACGATGCCCGCGATGAGCAAGGAGATGCAGGACTGCGTCGACGCGTGCATGACCTGCCACAGCATCTGCGAGGAGACCATGAGCTCCTGCATGCAGATGGGCGGCCAGGCTCAGATGCAGATCATGCGGGCGCTCATGGACTGCGCCGAGACGACGCGTATGTGCGCGGACATGATGATGCGCCGCTCGCCCATGTCGGCCGAGATGTGCGCGATGTGCGCCAAGGCCTGCGAGATGTGCGCGGAGGCGTGTATGTCCATGCCGGACGATCCCCAGATGATGCGCTGCGCAGAGGCGTGTCGCCGCTGTGCCACGACCTGCCGCGCGATGGCGGGCGCCGTGATGTGACGACCGCCCGACAACAGTCGAGGGCACCCCGCCGGAGTGCCCTCGCCGCTGCCGTCGGTGCCTCAGTTGCCCGAGACGGTGACCTTCTCGTCGTTCTTCAGCTGTTCCACCAGCGTCTTCACCTTCGCGGTGTCCCACTGGAGGTTGCCGTTCGCGGAGTTGCCCGAGATCGGCATGTTCATGGACTTGCCCTCGCCGCCGCTGACGCCCTTCATCGCCCAGAACATGGACGCCAGGTCGTACAGGCCCATGTCCTTGTCGACGATCAGCGAGTCCAGGCCGGCGCCCATCGTCGGGTACAGCTTGAAGGGGTTCAGGACGGTGCTCGGGGTCGCCACCTGGTTGGCCAGGGCCGAGAGGAACTTCTGCTGGTTCTTCGTACGGTCCAGGTCGGAGCCGGCCAGCGCGTACCGGGTGCGGACGAAGGCGAGCGCCTCCTCGCCGTTCAGGGTCTGCTTGCCCTTCTTGAAGTCGGCGCCGGACTTGGAGTCCTTGATGTCCTGCGGGATGTCGATCTCGACACCGCCGACGGAGTCCACGATGTTCGCGAAGCCCGCGAAGCCGATCTCGACGTAGTGGTCGATGTGCAGACCGGTGTTGGACTCGACGGTACGGACCAGCAGTTCGGGACCGTCCTCCGCGTACGCCGCGTTCAGCTTCACCTGACGGCCGGTGCCCTGGTAGAGCTTCCCGGAGTCCGAGCCCTTGTACGACGGGATCGTGACGTTCGAGTCGCGGGGGAGCGAGATCAGGGTGTCGCCGTTGCTGCCGACGTGCAGGATCATCATCGAGTCCGTGCGCTTGCCGTCGGCGGACCCGGTGTGCAGGTTCTTCTTCTGGTCGTCGGACAGCCCCTCACGGCTGTCGGAGCCGACGATGAGGTAGTTCGTGCCCTCGCCCGCCTCCGGTCGGTCGATGACCATGGACAGGTCGACCTCACGGTTGAGCTTGGAGTCGGCCCAGAAGTAAGTCGCGACGGACGTCACCACCAGCACCGTCACCAGCGTGATGGTGGTCACCTTGATACGGCGCCGCCAGTTCGGCGCGGGCCGCGGCTCGCGCATCCCCCCGCCGTCACGGCCGCCCCCGCCACCGCCGTACACCTGGCCGGTGTTGTAACCGCTGTCGTACCCGTCGTCGCCGTAGCCGCCGTGGCCCTGGCCGTTGACGTACGACTGCTGCTGCGGCACCCCGCCGTAGCCCTGGCCGGGCGGCGCCGCCTGACCGCGGCGGACCTGCCGCATCACGCGCGCGCTCTCGGGCTGTGCGCTCGCGCTGCCGCGTCCGTAGCGGTTGCCGCGGTTGTCGTCGGACCATGCCTGGGGCCAGTCATTCATGCGCCCCAGTGTGCAGGGCATGGCCAGGTCACTTACAAGGTTCGGCGGAAAATAGAGGCACGGCTGTTGCGAACCCAACACAAAGTCCGCGAATGTCGACGCGGCATAAGGTGGAGGCCATGACAGACCAGGTCACCGCCGCAGAGTCGGGCACTCCGGAGATCCCGGGCAAGCCCACCTCCGCATCCCGCACCACCCTCAGCCACATCATGACCCACAACGACACCAACCTCCTCGGGACGGTGCACGGCGGTGTGATCATGAAACTCGTCGACGACGCCGCGGGCGCGGTGGCCGGCCGGCACAGTGGCGGCCCCGCCGTCACCGCGTCCATGGACGAGATGGTCTTCCTCGAGCCGGTCCGCGTCGGCGACCTCGTCCATGTGAAGGCCCAGGTCAACTGGACCGGCCGGACCTCGATGGAGGTCGGCGTACGGGTCCTTGCGGAACGCTGGAACGAGTCCGCCCCGCCCACCCAGGTCGGCTCGGCCTACCTGGTCTTCGCAGCGGTCGACGCCGACGGCAAGCCACGGCGCGTCCCCGAGGTTCTCCCGGAAACCGAACGCGACAAGCGCCGCAACCAGGAGGCCCAGATCCGCCGCACCCACCGTCTGGCCCGCAGGCGAGCCATCAAGGAACTCCGCGAGAAGAGGGCGGCGGAGGGGTACGAGGACTGAGGGCGCTGCCGAGGGTTGCCGGGCGGGGCATCCGCCGTACTAGGAGCACCCCGCCTCGTCGCCCCGTACCACCGTCGCCTGGCCCTGTGTCGGGTCCTCGGCCCGTACCTTGCGCACCTTTTTGAAGTCCGTCCCGGCGATCACCTTCAGGGTGGGACCCAGCCCCTTCACGGGGCGCAGTTGACTCCCCGGGAGTGCTGCTGCCAGGGACTTCGCCGAGCGGTCCCAGCCGGGGTCGTGGGCGACGACCGTGCGCTTGACGGAGCGGTCCGCCGCGTTCACCGGACGGCCCGTCGTACGGAACCCGGCCGCCGCGAGCGCGGCGTCGACGCGCTTGCCGAGGTCCGCCGTCGCCGTGCCGTTCTCCACCTGGACGCGGATCTGCTGCGGGGCGACCTCCACCGGCACGGCCCTCCTCTTCGGCCGTTGCGCGGCCAGCGGCTTGTCCTCGCGCAGGGCCCGGAAGAGGCGTTCGGCCTGTGAGGTGTTCCACTTCACGGTGGAGCCGAGGCCCTTCACCTCGTATGCCAGCTGCCCGATCGGCACGGTCGTGAACTCCGACGACGACGGCGAGAAGTTCCGCATCGCCCGCCCGAGGTCGAGCAGTTCCCCCGTGCCGAACCCCTTGTCCGCCCGCACCGACCCCAGCACCGCCCGCGTCACGTCCCGGAACCGCATCGGGTTCAGCAGGATCCCGGACGACGTCGCCCGCTCGATCAGCGCTGCCATGAACCGCTGCTGACGGTGCACCCGGCCGAGATCCGAGTCGCTGTCGACGTGCCGCGCGCGGACGTACTGCAACGCCTCCCCGCCCATCAGCCGATGCGTGCCGGCCGGCAGGTCCAGCCCGGTGTAGGAGTCCTTCAGCGGCTCGGCCGTGCAGATCCGCACACCGCCGACCACGTCGACCGTCTTCATGAAGCTGGTGAAGTCGACCTCCAGATAGTGGTCGATCTTCACGTGCGTCATGTGCTCGACGGTGCGCACGGTGAGGTTCGGCCCGCCCTCCGCGTACGCCGCGTTGATCTTGATGGGATGGGCCTTGCGCCCCTCACCCGCGGGCACCTCGGCGTACGAGTCGCGCGGCAGGCTCACCACGCTCGCCCGCTCCCGGTCCTCCGAGATGTGCACGATCATGATCGTGTCGGTGCAGTGACACGGGGCGCCACCGAGCCGGTACCTGCGCCGCTCCTCCTCGCTGATGCGGTCGCGGCCGTCCGTGCCGACGAGCAGGACGTTCATCCCGTGCCCGGCCTGCGGCCGGTTCTTCATGTCCTTGAACGGGTCCACCCGCGCGATCTTCGCGTCCAGGCTGGTGACCACCGCGTGCCCGATCCCGGCGGACGCGAGGACGACGACGGACAGCGTGGTCACCGCCCGCATGGCCCACCGCGGCCGCCTCCGCCGTACAGGCGCGACCGGCCGCGCTCCGCCACGGGGCGGCTGCGGGCTGCGCTGCGGCGGGGCGGAAGAGCGGCGGGGCGGCGTGGGCATGGGGGGATACCTCCGCTGGGGTTGCCCTGGGGGCCGTACGTGGGATCCGTGAGCACCGTAGGCCCATACGATCTGCTGCCCGGAGCACCGGCCCCGGCGGGGCGCACCGGTGTCCCCCGTTCGCGGTAACGTGAGCCCCCTATGAACGCCAATCCCGACGTGCAGCTCCCCGCCGTGTCCGTGATCATGCCCGTCCTCAACGAGGAGCGGCATCTGCGCGGAGCAGTCCAAGCGATCCTCGCGCAGGAGTACGCCGGCGAGATGGAGGTCGTGATCGCCCTCGGTCCGTCCACGGACCGCACGGACGAGATCGCCGCCGAGCTCGTGGCCGAGACGGCATCGTCCGAGAACAAGCGCGTACACACCGTCCCGAACCCGACCGGCCGCACCCCCGCCGCCCTCAACGCCGCGATCAAGGCCTCCCGCCACCCGATCGTCGTCCGCGTCGACGGCCACGGCATGCTCTCGCCGAACTACATCACCACCGCCGTACGGCTCCTGGAGGAGACCGGCGCGCAGAACGTCGGCGGCATCATGCACGCCGAGGGCGAGAACGACTGGGAGCACGCCGTCGCCGCCGCGATGACGTCGAGGATCGGCGTCGGGAACGCCGCCTTCCACACCGGCGGCGAGGCGCAGGCGGCCGAGACCGTGTACCTCGGTGTGTTCCGGCGTGAGGCGCTGGAGCAACAGGGCGGCTACAACGAGGAGTTCATCCGCGCCCAGGACTGGGAGCTCAACTTCCGGATCCGGGAAGCGGGCGGACTGATCTGGTTCTCGCCCGAGCTGAAGGTGTCGTACCGCCCGAGGCCGTCGGTGAAGGCACTCGCCAAGCAGTACAAGGACTACGGCCGCTGGCGTCACGTCGTCGCCCGCTACCACGCCGGCTCCATCAACCTGCGCTACCTCGCCCCGCCGACGGCGGTGTGCGCGATCGCGGCGGGCCTCGTGCTCGGCGCCCTGGTCACCCCGTGGGCGCTGGTCGTCCCCGGCGGCTACCTCGCGGCCATCACCGCAGGCTCGCTCCCGGCCGGCAAGGGCCTCCCGCTGAAGGCACGCCTCCAGATCCCTGTCGCCCTCGCCACCATGCACATGTCCTGGGGCTACGGCTTCCTGACCAGCCCGCGGGCCCTGGCGAGGAAGGTCATCGCCTCCCGCCGCCCGGCCGTGCTCAGCGTCGACAGCGCCGGCTGAGCCCGCCGGGCGGGGTGCCCGTCACCACGTGAAGTCGGGGTCGACCTTCATGCAGGCCTTGGTGTCGGAGGCGTTCAGCGCCTCCGCCGTGTCCGGTGTCCTGTCGTCCTGCTTCGGGGCCTTGTACGCCGTCCCCTCCCGCCAGTCCGCGCCGACGACGAGGGTGACGCCGGAGACGTCCGTGGACCTCTCGACGGCGTCGGCCGGGATGCCGAGGGCCTTGGCGAGCCGCTGGGCGTCGCCCTCCAGGTCGGCGCTCGGGTAACGGACGAGGGTCGTGTCCGCGGTGGGCGTGGCCGAGGCGTCCGCGACGGCCTGGGTGAAGCCCTCGTCCACGAGCAGTCCGGCGACGGTGGTCGCGCGGCCCTGGGCCGGGGCGAGGACGTCGGTGCGGGTGCCGTTCTGCACCTGCACGGCGATCTCGTCGTCCGCCGCGGCCGGATCGGTGGAGGTCTTCTCCTCGGTGGCCTTCTTCTTGTCCTTGCCGTCGAGGGCGATGTCCTCGCGCACCAGCCGGAACAGCTTGGTCGCGTCCTCGGTGGGCTCGACGCGCGAACCGACGTAGCGGTTGGGCATCGTCGTCATGGTGATGCGCGAGGTCGGAACCTTCTTGAGCTCCCCGGCCAGGTCGTAGAGCTTGGCCACCGTGCCCAGGCCCGGGTCGACGGTCAGCGCGTTGGTGGCCGCCTCGGCCAGGGCGCGGAGCTTGCCCGGGTTGCTCAGCTTGGCGTTCTTGCGCAGCTCGCGGACCATCGAGTTCATGTACTGGTGCTGCGCCTTGGCGCGGGCCAGGTCGCTGCCGTCCTCGAAGCCGTACCGGGTGCGCAGCCACTGCAGGGCCTGCTCGCCCTTGACGTACGTCGTGCCCTTCTCCAACTTCAGCCCGGAGCCGTGGCCCTGGCTGTCCTTGGAGTGGATGTTGGCGTTCACACAGACCGGGACGCCGCCGATGGCGTCCGCCATCGACACCACGCCCGAGAAGTCGATCATCATGAAGTGGTCGATGTGGATGTCGGTCAGCTTCTCCCACGTCGCCACCGTGCACCCCGGGCCGCCGCGGCCGAGCGACTGGTTCGTCATCGCGCGCCTGCGGGCCTGGTAGACGTCCCCGCTGTCCGGGTCGGTGCACTTGGGGATGTCCACCAGCGTGTCGCGGGGCATGCTCACCACGGACATGTTGGTGCGGTCGGCCGAGACGTGCAGCAGCATCTGGACGTCGGCGAGGGGGGTGCCGCCGAAGGTCTCCTTGGCGCCGCCGAGCTTCTGGTTCTCCTTGCTGTCCCGGGCGTCCGAGCCGATCAGCAGGATGTTCAGCGGCGTCTGACCGGCCGCGTTCGCCTCGGTCTCGGCAGCGCGGTCCTTGGCGTCGCCGATGTTGAGGTCGTCCTTCTTCAGGTTGCCGTTGAGGTGCTGGTAGTAGAGATATCCGGCACCCGCGGTGCCCATTATCACCACCGCCAGAACCGTCGCCGACCAGCGCAGCACCCGTCGTTTGCGGGGTCTGCCGTCGGTCCCACGGCCGCCCCCGGAACCCCCGCCACCGTGGCGGCCGCCCTGGTCGGCCGGCGTGTCATGGTCGGCCTGCGGTGTGAGGGACATGGTGTCCTCCACCGCGGGGGCATCCCCTCGCACACTGCTCTGCGCCAACTGTCTGCCCTTCCCCACCCATTGCCCGACACGGCTCCGCCCCGCGCCGGACCTCCCTGTCCGGTGTGGAGCGAACCATGTCGGACCACCCTGTCCGACGCCGGTTCGCAACCTGTCAGACCCCTGTGGGTCCGAGCCCGGTTGGCCACGCGTCGGCAAAATCCACGCACGGCACGGCCGCGTGGTGTGTCGGGCCAACGCCGCCTGACACAACCGTGTCTTGTGTCAGACCAACGAGAGTCGGCCACAGTTGCGTTCCCCGCCCGAGTTTCCGTACCGGACATTCCGTGCCGCGGTGCCGCACCGCGGATGCGGGCCACGGATGCCCTGCCGACGCTGCCGAGCGGAACGGGCCCGCCGCACGCCAAGCAGACGGTCGGACGGGCCCGTTGAGTGACTACTTCGCGCACTCCACCTTGTCGGCCGTGGACTTCTCCACGTCGGGCGCCTTGCTCGGAGTCGTGAGCGATACGCCCGCACCCTTGAAGTCCTTGCCCAGCGTCAGCGTCATCGTGGGCAGGCCCTGGGAGTTGGTCACACTCTTGCCGGGCTTCAGCGCGGATCCGGACAGCCCCATGATCGCGGCGAGTCGGCGTGCCTGGTCCGCCTGGTCCGGCGCGTACTCGAGCGTCGTCTTCGACAGCGACTCCGGGGCGTTGCCCGCGTTCTCGGACTTCTCCACGCCCTCCTCGGTCTGCAGCCAGGTGAGGGTCTCCTGGGCGCTGCCCGCGGGCGCTCCGCCGTTGTAGACCTGCACCCGCACATCGGCGGGGTCGGCCTTGGTGCCCTTGAGCCGGGCGGCCACGGCGGCGGCTTCCTTCTTCTTCTGCTCCTTGACCGCGGTGAAGGAGACGTCGTTCTGGATCGCCTGGAAGACCTGGGGTGCCGTGGTCGGGTTGGGGACGACCGTCGCCCGGACCTTCTCCGTCGGGTTGTCTATCACCGGAACCGTCGTGAAGGTCAGGTTCTTGGTGTTGAGCTTGCCGAGCTCAAGGCCGAGGTCCTTCAGCTTGTCGATGGTGTCGAGCGCCGAGTCGACGGTGAGCGCCTTCGTGCCCGCCTCGGCCAGCTTGATCATCTTCGACGGGCTGGTGAGGGTGTCGTTCGACTTCAACTTGCGCATCAGCGCGCTGAGGAACTGCTGCTGGAGCCCGATCCGGCTCAGGTCGCCGCCGGTGCCGACGGCATGCCGGGTGCGGACGAAGGCCAGCGCCTGCTCACCCTCGATCACATGCTCGCCCTTGGGGAGGTTGAGCTTGGAGTCGGGGTCGTTGATGTCCTTGGCGAGGCACACCTCGACGCCGCCGACCGCAGATGTCAGCGTCTTCACGGCGTTGAAGTCGGCCACCATGAAGTTGTCCGCCTGGATTCCGGTCAGCTCGGTGACCGTCCGCACGGTGCAACTGGGCGTGCGGCCCTCCTGGCCGAGGCTGGTGTTGAAACGGACGTCGGTCTCGCCCGCGATGACCTTCGAGGAGCCGTCCGCCTGCGTGGTCGGGCAGTCCGGGATGTCGACGATCAGGTCACGCGGGATGCTCAGCGCGGTCGCGTTCGAGCGGTCCTTGGAGACGTGCAGCAGGATCGTGGTGTCGGCGTGCCCCGCACTGCCCGAGTCGCCGTACTTGTCGTTGCCCGCGCCCGTGCGCTTGTCCGTGCCGATGAGCAGGATGTTGATGGCCTTGTCCTTCGAGAAGCCACCGGTGCTCGCGCCGTCGTCGGAGAGGGACTGGATGTTGTCGTTGAGGTGCTCGATGTAGAGATACGCGCCCGCGGCGGCGGCGACCACCACGAACGCGGTGATTCCGCCGGTCCAGAGCAGGGCCCGCTTCGCCTTGTTCTTCTTCACCGGCCGCCGGCCACGCCGGCCCGGCGGCTCCTCCGGCGCACCCCTGCGTCTGCGCTGCGACGGGACCTCACGGCCCGGCGCGGGACGCGTCTCGCGTGCGGGGGCGGCGGTGCGATTGCGTACGGCACCCCCGGCGCCCGCGCCGCTACCCGCACCCCCGGCGGAAGTCCCCCCGGCAGTCGTGCCACCGGCACGGGAAGCCGCTCCCGCCCGGGAGGCGGATCTGCGGGGCCCGGGCACCGACGACTGCGGTGCGGAAGGAGCCAGTCGCAGTTCGTATTCGCCGGTGTTCGGATTGAGCACCCACTGGTCTGCGGGATCGATGTCGTCCGCCCGCCCACGGCCTTGCGCGTCCACGGTTGTCTGAATCCTCCGTCGGGGCCACGCGGCGCCTACCCCCTCCAAGGCGCTCGGGTCTCGGTCAAACAGTGCGCAAGCCTAACTACGGCCGGGTGCACCGGGTCGCTCACACTATCCGCCCAGTTCAGCGTCAAGCGACGACGGTGACAAATTCCACGTCCCTACAACTGGGCAATCCGGCGCATTTCTTTGAACTGGGGTTCGTCGACTTGGTGAGCGCTTTACCCGCAGGGGTTCTGGGCGGCGGTGTTGCCGCGGAAGGTGGGTGCCGGGGAAACGGGATCCGAGGGCTCGGGCCCCTGGGACGTTTCGGGCGAATTCACGACTTCCACCGGGGCGTCGGCGCGCAGTCGCTGGAAGAGTCGCTCGGCTTCGGGTTCCACGAGTTGGTCGCGATTGGCGTTGTAGATGTACGACTCCCTCGGGACCGTGAGGAATTGCACGCGTTCGGTGGGGATGTCGCGCACCCCACGCGCAAGTTCGTACAAACCACGCAAGCTGGCCAGGGCCGGGTCCGTGGTGAGGGAGGAAGTGGCGGCGTCCAGGACCGGATAGAGACGGACCGGGTTCAGCAGTACGTCGTTGCTCTGCACCTTGTGCACGAGCGCGGCGAGGAAGCGCTGCTGGCGGTCCATGCGGTCGGTGTCGCTGCCGTCGCCGAGGGTCTTGCGGGCGCGGACGTAGCCGAGTGCCTGCTCGCCGTTGAGGGTGACCTTGCCGGCCGGGAGCCTCAGCTTGGCGGCCTTGTCGTTGATGGGCTTGCTGAGGCAGATCTCCACGCCGTCGACGGCGTCGACCATCTCCTTGAAGCCGTGGAAGTCGACGACCATGTGGTGGTCGACCCGGATGTTGGTCATCCGCTCCACGGTGCGGATGGTGCAGGCCGAACCGCCTATCTGGAAGGCGTAGTTGAACATCGCGAACATGGGCTCGCTGCGGGAGCCGTTGGACTTCCGGCACCCGGGGACGTCGACCATCAGGTCGCGGGGTATCGAGACGGCGGTGGCGCTGCGGCGCTTGCCGGAGAGGTGCAGCAGGATGGTGGTGTCGGAGCGCTCGGTGCCGGAGTCGCGTCCGTAGCGGCGGTTTCCCTGGCCCGCCCTCGAGTCCGACCCGATGAGCAGGATGTTCTGGGCGCCGCTGACGCGTGCGGTGGGGCGCTCCTTCTCATACCGGGCCAATTCGGCCGCGGCGGCCTCGTCGGGCGTGATGTTGGAGTTGAGCTTCGCGTACACGGCCCATCCGGCACCACCGGCGGCAATGACCACCAGCCCGAGCCCCAGGGCCCCCCGCCGCACCCACCGCCGTACGGACCTGTTGTCCCTGCCCGCCTTACTGCCCGACGCCCCGGGGCGCGCACGTGCGGAGTCGGTCACGGCTGGGTCCACCCCTCAGTGCGTAGTGCGTGCGGTGTGGGCTGCTGTTACCACCGTGGCGCGGATGAGTGGTGGGGGGGGGGTGGTGGGGGGCTGAATGGGTGACGGGGCCTCCGGCGGTCGGGCGGGGGGGGGGTGCCTGCGGCGGCCTGTTGCTGGTGGGTGGGGGTTCGCGTGGCGCCTGCCGGTGTGTGGGTGGGTCGGGGATGTGCCGGGGGGTGTCCGTCCTCGGACCGGCGGCTGGGGGTCGGGCTGAGAGGTGCCGTTCCTTGACGCCGGCCACTGCGGGCGGACACCCCCGGCACGTCCCCTTGCCGGCGTGGGTGGGTGCGGCGCCGCGGGGGTGCGCCACCGCCAGGGCCACTGTGCGACGCCGGTCCAGGTAATTCAGCCCCTCCGGCGGTGGGAGCGGGGCTGCGCCATCCCCGACCCCGGCCCACTCGCAGGGGCGCGGTGCACGCGTGCAGACGGTTCCTCTCGGCGCCGGTCCTGGCGTTTCAGCCCGTCTGGCGGTCGAGGGCAAGGCTGTGCCATCCCTAGCCCCCACCCACCCGCGGGTGGCTACGCACCGTGCCGACGGCACTTCTCGGCGCCGGTCCAGGTATTTCAGCCCGCCCGGTGTTTGAGGACGAGGCCGTTCAGGCCGATGCCGGGGGCGTGGGGGCGGCAGCCCTCAGGTCCGGGGTTGAAGGGGCTGGAGCCCCTTCAAGGACGGGAAGGGTAGGGGCGGCGGGGGCGAGGAAGGAGGGGGATCTTCGCAGGGCCGGATGACGAGACTCCCGGAATTGCCGGAGGCTACCGCGCGGTCACCGTCACCCGTTCGGCCTCGATGCGCTTGGCCAGGGCGTCCTCGCCCAGGGATTCGAGGTGCCGGCACAACACCACGGACCCCCCGGTCGCCAGCGCCGCGTACAGCCCCGCATTGAGCCCCTCCCAGGTGTCGTAGGGAAGGGCGGAGAGAATCCGCGACCCCGGCCCCGTGAGCCCCAGCCCCGTCGCCTCGGCCTGCGCCCGCTCCACGACCTCGGCACCGCTGAACTCCCGCCCGGCCACGATCAACGCGGGATCCTCGGGATCCACCGGCGCGTACGGCGCGAAACGGTCACCCTGACTCGGCACCTCCACCGCGTAGTCGGCGAAGCCGGCCGGCGGCTGCGGAAAGCGGCCCCCCAGCGGCCGTAGCGCCAACGCGACCCGTTCCCCCCGGCACGCCCGCGCCGCCTCCAGCCCGTCCGGCCCGCTCACCACCACGTCGGCCGCCGCCGGATCCCCGCCCACGTCCGCGATCGTGCCGACCGACGAGCAGGCCAGCAGCCAGACCGCGGTCTGCCAGTGGGCGGGGAGCAAGAGCGTGACGCGGTCGCCGGGGCCGGCCCCCAGGTCCCCCTGGAGCAGATTCGCGGTCTTGGCCACCCAATTGGCGAACGTGGCCACGGACAATTCGACGCGTTCCCCGGTGGCGTCGTCGTAGAAGGTCACCAGGGGACGGCTCGGATCCGCGGTCAGCGCGGAACGCAGCAGGTCGGCAGGGGTGCGATCGGTGGCATTCACCCGCGCAAGCGTACGCGGACACGCGCCCGCGCACCCCCCACCGGGGCCGTCCGACCGCCACCGGTTCGGACGAATCGCAGGCCGACGCCCCGTCAGCTCCCCGATGGACAGGTTTGTATGACTATGTCCAACATCGTTGCTATGCGTGGATTCCTTGCTTCCTCAATCGGTGTCACGTGCGCGGCCGCTCTGGCCCTCCCGCTCACCCCACCTGCCGTCGCGGCGACCGCGAGACCGGCGCTCGGAGCGGAAGCCGCCACGAGCGCAGGGACGATGGCCGGGCCGGCGGTGCGTCAGCCGGGCGGTGAGTCGTACGTCCCCGGCAGCACCCAGTCGCTGCCCCTCGCCCCCCTCGACGGTGACCGAGTCAGCGGTGCTCCCGCCGAACAGGGCCTGTCACCCCGCGGCGTAGGGCACTTCTCCCTCGTCGGCGTCATCTGGGACGACCCGGACGTCGAACTGCACGGCCGCGTCCAGGTCCGCGCCCGCGCCGTCGGCACGGGCATCTGGTCCGGCTGGCAGGACGTCGAGACCCACAATGCCGATCACGCGGCCGACCCGGGCACCGCCGAACGCACCTCGGGCCGGGTCCGCGGCTCCACGGCGCCGTTGTGGGTCGGGGAGTCGGACGGCGTGGAGGTACGGGTCACCCCGGAGGCCACCGAGGCCGCCGGGCCGCGGCCGACCGGGGAACCCGAGAAGGCCTCCGAGGAGCCCGAGGACGGCGTGGGGGGCAGTGGTGACGACACGACAGCCCGCCCCGAGGCCGCCTCGACGCTTCCCGCCGGCCTTCGCCTCGAACTCGTCGACCCCGGCGACCCAGCCCCCGCGCAGGGCGGCGACACCGCCGGCGCACCCCGCCCCGGAACGCTCAACCCCGAGACCGTCGAGACCGCCGAGTCCCTGGCCGCCTCCGCAGCCAACGTCGACCTCGCGCCCGTCGGTGCCGCCGAGATCCCCGAGCTCGGCCGGGCCGCCACCGAGCGGGAGCTGTTGGCGCTTCGCGGTACCGAGTTGACGCAGGAGCAGCGGGCGAAGCCGTACATCGGGCCGCGGCCGCGCATCGTCACGCGGCGCGGCTGGGGCGCGAACGAGAGCTGGCGGGAGCGGAGTTTCGTCTACACGAAGAAGGTGCAGGCGGCCTTCGTGCACCACACGGCCTCCGGCAGCAAGTACTCCTGCTCGCAGGTCCCCTCGCTCATTCGCGGTATCTACCGCTACCACGTGGTGAGCATGGGCTGGCGTGACGTCGGCTACAACTTCCTCGTCGACAAGTGCGGAAACATCTACGAGGGGCGCGCCGGGGGAGTGGCGAAGCCGGTCCTGGGTGCCCATACTCGCGGTTTCAACACCAACAGCATGGGGATCGCCGTCCTCGGCAGCTACGGCGTCACCAAGCCGACCGCCGCCTCGGTGAAGGCCGTGGCGCGGCTCACGGCCTGGAAACTGGGGCTCTACGGTGCCAATCCGCGCGGAAAGACATACCTGAAGTCCGGCGGTGGCAATCTCTACCGAAAGGGAAAGAACGTACGACTGAATGTGATCTCCGGCCACCGGGACGGCTTCTCCACGGAGTGCCCCGGCAAGCAGCTCTACAGCAAGCTCGGCTCCGCCCGCGCGTCGGCGGCCCGCTACCAGGGGCGCTGAACGGGCGCGGAGTTGAGGGGGGCGGGGCAAGCGTCTGGAGACCATGCGGGACCATGCGGGACTCGGGGACCGTAGGGGACTCGTAGCGCTCGTAGCTGGACTCATGGGGGGCATGAGGTGCATGGGGTCGCATTCACCGCCGTCGGGGGGCATGAGGCGGATTGCCGCACTGCCGTCGAAGGCGTCGCACAACGGTCTGCATACACTGGCCGGCCGAAAGACAGTTCGGCCGGTCCCGGCAGGAAGCAGAGACGACAGGTGACAGAAGCGATCCTCCTGGTCGGTGGCAAGGGCACTCGGCTGCGTCCGCTCACCGTGCACACGCCGAAGCCCATGGTCCCGGCGGCCGGGGTCCCGTTCCTCACGCACCAGTTGGCGAGAGCGAGAGCGGCGGGCGTAGAACACATCGTCCTGGCGACCTCGTATCTGGCCGAGGTCTTCGAGCCGTACTTCGGGGACGGCTCGGCGCTCGGTCTCCACCTGGAGTACGTGACGGAGGAGGAGCCCCTCGGCACGGGCGGTGCGATCCGCAACGTGGCCTCCCGGCTCCACTCCGCGCCCGACGACCCGGTGCTCATCTTCAACGGGGACATCCTGACGGGCCTGGACATCAGGGCCCTGGTCCGTACGCACGAGACGACGGGCGCGGACGTCTCCCTCCACCTCACACAGGTGACGGACCCCAGGGCGTACGGCCTGGTCCCGACGGACGACACGGGCCGGGTGACGGCGTTCCTGGAGAAGCCGCAGACCCCCGAGGAGATCGTCACCGACCAGATCAACGCGGGGGCGTACGTCTTCCGCCGCTCGGTCATCGACACGATCCCGGCGGGTCGGCCCGTCTCGGTCGAACGCGAGACGTTCCCCGACCTCCTGTCGGCCGGCGCCCACCTCCAGGGCATGGTCGACTCAACGTACTGGCTCGACCTGGGCACCCCCGCGGCCTTCGTCCGCGGCTCGGCGGACCTCGTCCTGGGCCGGGCCCCGTCCCCCGCGGTCCCCGGCCGCTGCGGCGACCGCCTGATCCTCCCCACGGCCAGCGTCGCCCCCGACGCCAAGCTGACCGGCGGCACGGTGGTGGGCGAGGGCGCCTTCGTGGCCGAGGGCGCGCGCGTCTTCGGCAGCACGATCCTCCCCGGCGCCGTCATCGAACCCGGCGCCATCATCACCGACTCCCTCATCGGCACCCGCGCCCGTGTGGGCCAACGCTCGGTCCTCACCGGCACGGTCATCGGCGACGGCGCGGTCATCGGCGCCGACAACGAGCTGAGGGACGGGGTACGGGTGTGGTGCGACGCTCGGATCCCGGCGGGGTCGGTACGTTTCTCGCCAGACCTGTAGGAGCGCCGGCCACTTCCCAGCGTCGGCCTAGGCATTCAGCCCGGTCCGGCGTTGAGGGCGAGGCTGTGCCATCCCTAGCCCCCACCCACCCGCTGGGGGCCGCGCGCATGCCGACGGTGCCTCTCGGCGCCGGTCCAGGCATTTCAGACCGTCCGGCGTTTGGGACGAGGCCGTTCAGGCCGAAGCGGGGGTCTGGGGGCGGCAGCCCCCAGGTCCGGGGTCGAAGGGCCGGGAGCCCCTTCAAGGACGGGAGGGCAGGGGCGGCGGGGGCGAAAAACCCCGCCCCCTACAACCGCCCGATATCCCCCACCGGCATCCGCGGAGCCCGCCGCCCCGGCACCCGCCCGCTCAACAGAATCAACCGAGCCGCCCGATGCCGCTGCCCCGCGTACGGCTCCAACAATTCCAGCATCACGGAGTCATCCGCATCCCGATCCCCGGCAAGCGCAAACCCCACGATCCCCGGTAGATGCAGATCCCCCACGGTCACCGCATCCGCCGCCCCATGACTGCGCTGCACAACCTCCGAAGACGTCCACGGCCCGATCCCCGGCACGACCTCCAACCGCGCCTGCGCCTGAGCCGGAGCCATCCCCACCGCCTCCTCCAGCCGCGCAGCGACCCGTACGGCCCGCAGAATCGTCGACGCCCGCTTGTTGTCCACCCCGGCCCGATGCCACTCCCAGGACGGAATCATCCGCCAGGTCGCCGCGTCCGGCATGACGCACATCCGCCCGGGCGCGGGCCCCGGCGCCGCCACCCCGTACTTCCGGACCAGCAACCGCCACGCCCGATACGCCTCATCGGTCGTGACCTTCTGCTCCAGAATCGACGGAATCAACGACTCCAGCACCAGGCCGGTCCGCGTCAACCGCAGCCCCGGCCGCCGATGCCGAGCGAGCGCCACCAGCCGATGCCGCGGCACGAAGGCGGACGGATCATCGGCGGCTCCGAGCAGCTCGGGCAACTGCTCCAGCAGCCACTCGGCTCCAGGCCCCCAGGCCTCGCCCCGCACCTCGGAACCCCGCATGCCGACCCGCAGCGTCCCGGGCCCGGCAGGCGTGAGACAGGCCCGCCACACCGACCCGTCCGGCATCGCCCGGAACGTCGGATCCCCGGGCCCACGCCGCAGAGGCCCCAGCACCAGCCCGAGATCGAGCGGCCACTCCGGCACCCAGGTGCGCACCCGCCCGGGGGCCGGCGCCTGACGCGGTATCCCGGCGGGCACGGGGACATGTCCGCCGCGCACCGTCGTACGCGTGGACTGCGGAGTGAAGCGTCCTGCCACGAGTGAAGTCCTAAGAAAACCGGTATGGAGAGACCCCTACGAGCGTAGGCGCTCCACGGCGCGCACTACCGCACCGTGATGAAAGCCCCCGCATCCCGCTCCGCCCGAGGCCGAGGCTTCTCCGCCGGATGCCCGATCGCCACGGCCCCCATCGGATCCCAGTCCTCCGGCAGCCCGAGGACCTCCCGCACCACGTCCCGGCAGAACATCGTCGACGAAACCCACGCCGACCCCAGCCGCTCCCCGGCCAGCGCGACCAGGAAGTTCTGCACCCCGGCCCCGGTGGCGACGACGAACATCTCCCGCTCGGCACCGTCCCGCCGTGCGTCGCCGTAGGTGTGCGATCCGTCCATGACCAGGCACGGCACCACGAGATACGGCGCGTTGCGCAGCACGTCCCCGCGTCGCACCCGCTTGGCGATGGACTCCTCGCTCTTGCCGTCACGCCGCAGGTCGGCGATCCAGGCGTCCCGCATCGCGTCGAGCAGCCGCGTCCGCGACTCCTGCGACTCCAGCAGCACGAAACGCCACGGTGTGGTGTGGTGCGGCGCCGGTGCCGTGACCGCCGCCGCGACCGCTCTTCGTACGGCCCCGGCGTCGACCGGCTCGTCCGTGAAGGCCCGGACCGTACGGCGCTGGGTCACCGCCTCCCGTAGCGCCTCCGACGTGCCCAGCCGGAACATGTCGTCACGAGCGCCGCGCACCATGGCCCGCGCGCCCTCGCCGTGCTCCTCGGCGACGGTGTGCGCCAGCCCGCGTACCACGGCCACGGGCAGCCCGGCGGCCTTGCCCTTCACCAGGTCACCGGCGGCGGCGAGTTCGTCGGCGGTCGCCACGACGGTCGCGCTGAGCGGATTGCCGTACGCGTCCGTGCCGCCGCGCAGATCGTCGAGTACGTGGATGCCGGCGGCGCCGATCGCCACGTCGGTGAGCCCCGCGCGCCAGGGGCGGCCGAAGGTGTCGGTGACGAGGACCCCGACGTCGACCCCGAGGGCGTCCCACAGCCCGTCCCGGATCGCCCGCGCGGACGCGTCGGGGTCCTCGGGCAGCAACAGCACGGTCCCGGCGGGCGTGTTGGAGGCGTCGACCCCGGCGGCGGCCATCACGAGCCCCTGCCGGTTCTCGACGATGCGCAGGGCGCCGCGGCGCGCCACGACCCGTACGGTCTCCGCGTCGATGGCGGCTTCCCGGTCGGTCGCCTCGACGATCCGTCCCTCGGCCTTGGACACGATCTTCGAGGTGACCAGGAGCACGTCCCCGTCGGCGAGGCCGGGTTCGGCGGTGGCGATCAGTTTCGCGAGGTCGTCCCCCTGCTGGACCTCGGGAATCCCGGGGACGGCCCAGACGCGGTAGCCGTCGGCAGACACGTCGCTCAAGCCGCTCGCACCTCCTCGGCCAGCGTCAGCGCCTCGCGGGCCATCTGCGTGGTCGCGTCGAGGTCGGTCATCATCAGCGGTACGGCCCGGCAGCGGATCCCGGCCGCCTCGACCTGCTCGACGGAGCCCGCGTCCACGGTGTCGACGAGCCATCCGTCCAGGAGCCCCGAGCCGTAGTGCTCGGCGACCGCCGGTGCCGTCGACTCCACGCCGACCGCCGCGAGCACCTTGTCGGCCATCCCGCGCACGGGCGCGTTGCCGACGATGGGGGACAGGCCCACGACCGGCACGCCGGCGTCTGCGATCGCCTCGCGGATACCGGGTACGGCGAGGATCGTGCCGACCGAGACGACCGGGTTGGACGGCGGGAAGAGGATGACGTCCGCGTCGGCGATCGCCTCCAGGACACCCGGCGCCGGCTTGGCCTGCTCCGCGCCGACCGGCACGATCGCCTGCGCCGGCACCGAGGCCCGCAGCCGCACCCAGTACTCCTGGAAGTGGACGGCTCTGCGCTCGCCGTCCACCTCGACCGCGACGTGCGTCTCGACGCGGTCGTCGGTCATGGGGATGAGCCGGACTCCCGGCTTCCAGCGGTCGCACAGCGCCTCCGTCACCGCGCTGAGCGGATATCCGGCGCCGATCATCTGCGTCCGCACGATGTGCGTGGCGAAGTCCCGGTCGCCGAGCCCGAACCACTCCGGCCCGACGCCGTACGCGGCGAGCTCCTCCTTGAGATGGAAGGTCTCGTCGGCCCGCCCCCAGCCCTGCTCCTCGTTGATGCCGCCGCCCAGCGTGTACATCACCGTGTCGAGGTCCGGGCAGACCTTCAGCCCGAAGAGGTGGATGTCGTCCCCGGTGTTGCCGATGACCGTGACGTCCGCGTCCGGTGCGGCCTGCTTCAGACCGCGCAGGAACCGGGCACCACCGATGCCGCCTGCCAGAACCACAATGCGCATGGGAGCAGTCTTGCAGGCGGGTACGACAACGCGTCAGGCAGTCACGGGACGCTGCTGCGGACGCGCCTCGCAGGCCGAGGCCACGGGGGTCTGCGCGGTCGAACGAAGTTGGGACTGGGGGAGCATCGGCATCTCCGTCAGACCCGGGTAGTACACGTGCAGGCTCACCGCCGGCTCCAGCGCGTCGTTCGCGACCTCGTGCATGTATCCCGGCGCGAACACTCGCTGCGCGCCCGCCTCCAACACGCGCGTGCCGCGTTCCGTGCGCTCGGTGAGCGTGCCGTCCAGGACCGTGAGGACACCGGAGGACGGGCCGTGGTCGTGCAGGCCGCTGCCCTGTCCGGGGACCCAGGACAGCAGCCACACCTCGTAGCCGGGGCCCGTGCTCAGCCGGTGGTACCAGCGTGTGGTGGCGTCGTACCGGACGAGGTGCTCCCACTGGGAGCGGTCGGCGGCGATGGAGCGGGCCAGGCCGACGAACTCGGCGACGGTGGCCGGGTGCTCGCGCGGTGTCTGGAGGAGGTGCGGGACTTCGAGGATGTCGCCGGCGATCTGGAGGTCGCTGTCGCTGTTCATGGGGTGCGGTGGTTCCTCAGTGAAGGAAGGTCAGAGGGAACGAGAGCCGAGAAAAGGGTGGCTCGGCCTACAGCTGGAGCAGGTGTGGCTCAACAGCTGGGACAGCAACAGCTACAGCGAGCGCGGGCAGCACCGTGGGACCCGGCGGTGCGGGTCGAGGTGAGTGCCGAGTTCGCGAGCATGCCCACAAGGACATCGGTTTGCACCTTCAGTGTCAACTCGACGCCCGTTATGTGGGACATGTTTCACCTCATCCGGTTCATCTCCGTGGCGAAAGGTTTGTTCATGGGTTGGCCGGGACACATGGCGCACAACCGGGCGCGCGGCGTCGTTGTGATCCTGTGATCCGACTGTGATCCGGTTCGCATCTGCGCGTGTGTGCAACGAGATCGAACTTCTGGGCGTCCTTTTCCGTACAGGCTCTGGGCGGGGTTGGACGCCCTCCCGGGCCTCGTCCGCTTGTCAAGGTTTATGCCGATTTGAACACTTTCCGCTAGGCCTTGGTTCCGCAGAGTGAATAAGGGGCTCAATAGCAGATCTCGGCTTGACTCGCCCGGAGCAGCACACTTGTAATTTCACTCGTGTCGTTCAGCCGGAATCGGTAACGGCTACATCACGGGGACGCGAAAGACAGACGAGGGGCGCACATGACCGAGCTGGTGCAGCAACTGCTGGTCGACGACGCGGACGAGGAACTCGGCTGGCAGGAGCGCGCGCTGTGCGCCCAGACCGACCCCGAGTCCTTCTTCCCCGAGAAGGGCGGTTCCACCCGTGAGGCCAAGAAGGTCTGCCTCGCCTGTGAGGTCCGCTCCGAGTGCCTCGAATACGCCCTCGCCAACGACGAGCGCTTCGGCATCTGGGGCGGCCTGTCCGAGCGGGAGCGCCGCCGGCTGAAGAAGGCGGCCGTCTGAGCGTCGCACCGACCGCCCGACCGACGGTCGTCGCACGCAGACAACGCACGCACATACGTCTCGAATACGTTTCGAACGGCCCGTCGCGGGTGGGTTATCCACAGGCGGCGGGCCGCCGTGATGCCCAGCCGATAGTGTGGTCGCTCGTCCGAGACGCCGCACTGTCCCCACGGGGCACGGGCGTCCACCGCAGTCCATCGAACCGGGGCCCGTACCTCGATGTCCGTGCACAGCCACACGGCAGCCCATCACGACGTCGCTGCCACACCTGAGTTCCCGCGTCATGTGGTGACCGCGGTCCTCGTCTCCCACGACGGCGCCCGCTGGCTGCCCGACGCGCTCGCCGGGCTGCTCGGCCAGGAGCGCCCCGTCCAGTTCGCCGTTGCCGCCGACACCGGCAGTGGGGACCACTCCGCCCAGCTGGTCACCGACGCCCTCGGCGCCGACCGCGTACTGCACCTCGCCCGGCGCACCGGATTCGGCCAGGCCGTCGAGGAGGCCAACCGCACCGCCCCCGTCCTCACGCCGGACGAGCTGGCGTATCTGAAGCGGCCGAGCGGCTGGGACCCCGTCACGCGCACATGGCGCGACGACGCCTACGACATGCCCGAACTCCCCCACGGGGACCCGGTGCAGTGGCTGTGGCTCCTGCACGACGACTGCGCCCCCGAACCCGACGCCCTGGCCCAGCTGCTGCGCGTCGTGGAGAACGAGTACGAGCTGGGCCGCGACGACGTCGCCGTAGTAGGCCCCAAGCTGCGCGGCTGGTACGACCGCCGGCAGCTCCTCGAGGTCGGCGTCACCATCGCCAACTCCGGTCGCCGCTGGACCGGCCTCGACCGCCGCGAACAGGACCAGGGCCAGCACGACCACGTACGGCCCGTGCTGTCCGTGTCCACCGCCGGCATGCTGATCCGCCGCGACATCTTCGAACAGCTCGGCGGCTTCGACCGCCGGCTGCCCCTCATGCGTGACGACGTCGACCTGTGCTGGCGCGCCACGGCCGCCGGCCACCGCGTCCTCGTCGCCCCCGAGGCAGTCGTACGACACGCCGAGGCTTCCTCCCGTGAGCGCCGCACCGTCGACTGCGTGGGCCGCACTGCGGCCTCCCCGCACAAGGTCGACAAGGCAGGCGCCGTCTACACCCTGCTCGTCAACACACGTACGGCCGTGCTGCCCTGGGTGCTGCTGCGCCTCCTGCTCGGCACGGTCCTGCGCACCCTCGCCTACCTCGTGGGCAAGGTCCCCGGGCAGGCCCTCGACGAGATCCGCGGCCTCATGGGCACGCTGCTGCGGCCCGAGCGGATCATCGCCGGGCGGCGCAGGCGCGGCAGTCCCGTCATCGACAAGGGTGAGCTGCGGGCGCTGTTCCCGCCGCCCGGCGCGACCGTGCGGGCCACCGTCGAACAGGTCGCGGGCAGCCTCGTCGGCCGCTCCGATCCCGAGGCCACCTCCGGCGCCGGACGGCACGGCAGCGCCATCGAGTCCGGACCCGGCGGCGACGACGCCGACTTCCTGGAGATAGAGCAGTTCGCCCGCCTCAAGCGCATCGCCCGCAAGCCCGGCCCGGTGCTCTTCCTGGTGCTGCTGTTCGTCTCGCTGATCGCCTGCCGGCAACTCCTCGGCGGCGGCGCGCTCGCGGGCGGGGCACTGCTGCCGGCTCCGGCCGACTCCGGTGAGCTGTGGTCGCATTACGTGGACGCCTGGCACCCGGTGGGCGCAGGCGGCACCCCGTCCGCGCCGCCGTATCTCGCGCTCGTGGCGATGCTTGCCTCGGTACTGCTGGGATCGACCGGGCTCGCGGTCACCGTCCTGCTCGTCTGCTCGGTGCCGCTGGCCGGCTTCACCGCGTACTTCGCCTCCCGCCCGCTCGTCGAGTCGCGCCTGCTGCGCGCGTGGGGCGCCGTTGTCTACGCCGTCCTGCCCGCCACCACCGGCGCGCTCGCCGGCGGTCGCATCGGCACCGCCGTCCTCGCCGTCCTGCTGCCGCTCATCGCGCGCGCGGGCATCGCGGCGAGCGGCCTGACGAACGGCTCCGGCGCGCGCGGCAGTTGGCGCGCCACCTGGGCGTACGCGCTGCTGCTGACGATCAGCACGGCCTTCACGCCGATCGTGTGGCCCATCGCCCTGCTCCTCGGGCTCGGAGTGCTGGCGGTGCGGCGCGCCGACATCACCGCGTACGGCCTGCGCTTCCTGGCCCAGCTCGGCGTGCCCCTGCTGGTCCTCGCGCCCTGGTCGCTGTCGCTGCTTCCGTTCGGCTTCTTCCAGGAGGCCGGCCTGGAGTACGGCTCCTCCGCGGCGTCCTCCCTGGACCTGCTCGGCGTCAGCCCCGGCGGGCCCGGCACGGTCGACGGGCTGATGCTCATCGGCATCGTGCTGGCCGCACTGGCCGCCCTGATGCGCTCCGAGCGCCAGTTCGGGATCCGGACGGCGTGGGCGGTCGCCCTCGTCGGCCTCGTCTTCGCGGTCCTGTCCAACAGCTCCACCTGGGCCGGCCCCGCGACCCTCGTCTACGGCATCGCCCTCCTGGCCGCCGCCCTGCTCGGCGCCGACGGGGCACGCGCGCGGGTGGCCGAGCAGAGCTTCGGCTGGCGCCAGCCGGTCGCCGCACTGATCGCCTTCGCCGCTGCCGCGGGCCCGCTGCTCGTCGCCGCCGGCTGGATGATCCGCGGCGCCGACGGACCGCTGGAGCGGCGCGACCCCGTACAGGTGCCCGCGTTCGTCGCCGAGGAGAGCGGCACCCGCGACCAGGCCCGCACGCTCGTCCTGGACAGCGAATCCTCCGCCCATGTCGGCTACATGCTCGTCCGCGGCTCCGGCGCCCGCCTCGGCGACGCCGAGCTCGCCGCCGCCGACGGGGAGAACACCAAGCTCGACAAGATCGTCGCCAACCTCGTAGCCGGCTCCGGCGCCGACCAGGCCGACCAGCTCGGCGCGTTCGCCGTGCGTTATGTCCTCGTCCACAAGGGCGCGCCGCGTGAGGTCACACGCGTCCTGGACGCCACGCCCGGGCTGTCGCGGCTGAGCGAGCAGAACGGCAGTGCGCTGTGGCGGATCGACCGGCAGGTGTCGCGGGCGGCCATCGTCGCCGGGGCCGAGTCCGAGTCCGGTTCAGGGGCTGATTCCGGGTCTGCGGCCGGTGGCGGCGCCGGGGCCGGTGAGCCGCAGCCCGTTGCCGCGGGGCCCGTTGAGATCCACACCACGATCCCCAGTGGCGCCGAGGGGCGGGTCCTACGGCTCGCCGACAGTGCCGACGACGGCTGGACGGCCACCCTGGACGGCAAGCCGCTCACCGCGACCACGGTCGACGGCTGGGCGCAGGGCTTCGAACTGCCCGCCGGCGGCGGCAAGCTTGACGTCACCTACGACGACCCGATCGGCCACAGCGTGTGGCTGTGGGCCCAGGGCTTCCTCGCCCTCGTACTCGTCGTGATGGCCCTTCCCGGACGTCGCCGCGACATCGACGACGACCTGCCCGAGGAGCCGGTCGTCCCGGCCGAGGCCATGGCCGGCGAGGGGCGGCGGGCTCGCCGGTTGCGCGCCCAGGCCGAGGCCGACGCCGAAGAGGCCGGTCAGCAAGGCGAGTTCCCGGCTCCTCCGTCGGAGCCGCCGGCTGCGGCGATTCCCCAGCAGCAGTCCTACGGCGAGTGGGACACGCCCGGCTACGCGGGTGCCGAGTACGGCAACTACGGCGGGCAGCAGTACCCGGCGGGCGGCGGCTACGACCAGGCGTATCAGGCGGATCCGTATCAGGGCGGCCAGTACGACCCGTACGCGTACGGCGGGCAGTCCTCCACGGCGGCGTACGACACGTCGTACGACCAGACGTACCAGCAGGGTTACGACGGCACGTACGACCCGGCGCAGCAGCATCCGCACGGCAGTGAGCGTCCCGACGGGAGCCAGCAGTGAACCGCACCACCCTGTCCCTGATCGCCGGCGTCACCGCCCTCGCCGCCGTCACCGGGCTCGCGGCGCTCACGACGCCGGACGCGTCCGGTGCGAACACCGCCAAGGCGGCCGCCGAGCTGCCCGTGGAGCGTACGAGCCTGGTGTGTCCGGCGCCGAGTATCTCGGACCTCGCCGAAACGACGTACACCTCGTTCACCCCCGTCACGAAGGGGACGGCGAGTGCCGGGAAGGCCGAACTGCAGTCCGCGGCGCAGGAGAAGGACGACGCGGCGGACGGCAAGGGCGACAAGGGCGATGGCGCCGGGAAGGCCGGGAAGGCCGACAAGCCGGTTCTGGAGGGCAAGCAGCCGGGGACGCCGGTCAGTGGTGATGCGTCCGGGGCCGACTCGCCCGCGCTCGTCGGAACCGCCGACGGGAAGTTCGCGCCCGGCTGGACCGTGCAGGAGACCACCGAGGTCGCCGCGGGCACCGGGCGTGGTCTGCAGGGCGTCAACTGCACCGCGCCCGACACCGAGTTCTGGTTCCCCGGGGCCAGCACGGCTCCCGACCGCACGGACTACGTCCATCTGACCAACCCCGACGACTCCGCCGCCGTCGTCGACATCGAGCTGTACGGCAAGGACGGTGCGCTCGAGACCACGGTGGGGGAGGGGATCACGGTTCAGCCGCACTCCGGTGAGCCGATTCTGCTGTCCACGCTCACCAGTGAGAAGCAGGACAACGTGACCGTGCATGTGAGTGTGCGCAGCGGTCGGGTGGGGGCCTCGGTGCAGGCGCTGGACGACAAGCTCGGTGGGGACTGGCTGGCGGCGTCCGCCGATCCCGCGGGGAGTCTGGTGCTGCCCGGCATTCCGAAGGACGCCACCTCTGTGCGGCTGGTCGCCTTCACGCCGGGGGACGCCGACGCGGATCTGAAGGTGCGGCTTGCCTCGCCGTCCGGGATGATCACGCCTGCCGGGAACGAGACCTTGCACGTCAAGGCGGGGATGACCAGTGCGGTGGATCTCGGTGACGTCATGCAGGGCGAGGCGGGGTCTCTGGTGCTGACTCCTACGGACCGGTCGGTGCCGGTTGTCGCGGCGGTGCGGGTGGTTCGTGGGAAGGGGGACAAGCAGGAGACGGCGTTCATCCCGGCGAGCCGGGCGGTGGGCACGCGCGCGACGGCGGTGGACAACCGGGCGAAGGGAACGACGTTGTCCGTGACGGCGCCCTTCGGTGCCGCGGAGGTCAAGGTGACGGCTTCTGCGGGTAGTGAGGGCGGTGCTGCGGCGTCGAAGTCGTACACGGTCAAGTCCGGCACCACTCAGGACGTGGAGGTGCCGGTGCCGAGCGGGCTGAAGGGCACGTACGCGCTGACTGTGGAGTCGGTGTCGGGTGGGCCGGTGTACGCGTCCCGGACGTTGGCGGTCACGGAGGACGGGGCGGCCGGGTTCACCGTGCAGACGTTGCCGGACGATCGGGGGATGGTGGCTGTGCCGGAGGCGGATGAGGACTTGTCGGTCCTGCAGAAGTAGGCCGGCGGTGCCTGCGGCGGCCTCCGGCGGTTGGGGGGGCCTGCTGCGGCCTGTTGCTGTTCGGTGGGGGTTCGCGTAGCGCCTGCGGGCGCGTTGGGGGTCGAGGCCGTGCCGGGGGGCGTCCGTCCTCGGACCGGCGGTCCCCTTGGGCCAGGAGGAACCGCGTGTTGACGTCGGCCACTGCGGGCGGACACCCCCCGGCACGTCCGCTTCGCGCCGTACGCGACTGGCGGTCCGCGGGGCCACTGTCCCCATCACCGCCCAGCCCTGGGCACCTCTCCGTCGGTGGCTTCAGTCCTCGCCGTAGCGGGGGTCCACAGTCTCCGGTGTGAGACCCAGCAGCTCGGCCACCTGCTCTACGACCACCTCGTGGACCAGGGCTGCTCGTTCGTCGCGGCCCTTGGTGCGGATCTCTACCGGGCGGCGGTAGATGACGACCCGTGCCGGGCGGCCCTCGCGGGCGGGGATGGTGCCGCCCAGGGGGACCGCCTCGTCGTTCCAGGCTCGGCCGGGGCCGTCCAGGCGGGGGACCTCCAGGACCAGGAAGTCCATGTCGGCCAGTTGGGGCCAGCGGCGTTCGAGGCGTTCCACGGAGTCCTGGACCAGGTCGGCGAAGACGTCGGCGCGGCTCGCGGCGAGGGGGACCTGGGGCGGTGCGATCGGGCCGCGCATGCCCCGGCCGTGTCGATCACGGCGGCGGGGCCCGGGGCCGGCGGCGCGGGGCGGTACGGGGGTGTCCATCACTGATGAAGGGTAGTCCTCGTGGCCGGTGCCTGTCCGATCTCCATGGAGTGGTGAGGGTGACGGCCGGCCGCTCGTACGGCATGTCTGCAGATGACCATTCCAGCCAAGGTTGGGCTCGTTTCCGTATCCCTCCGAGACCGTCGATGGCGAGGTAAATGACGGGGTTTGTGATGAGTGGTGACCGGTTTCAGACGTGTGCCGGATCTTGGGGCGAGGCTTCACTGCAGGTCAGCGAGGTGGGGTGAAAGGGGCGTGTGGGGTGTTTCACAACACGACACGGTGGAGTGAGCCGGGGGAGAGTCGTCGCGGCCCGCTCAAGAGTGCGGTACCGTCCAACGTCGTGAGCCCTGTACGTCGCTGTTCGCGCACCGCTTGCGGCCGTCCCGCCGTCGCGACGCTGACGTACGTCTACGCCGACTCGACCGCGGTCCTCGGCCCGCTCGCAACCTACGCCGAACCCCACTGTTACGACCTGTGCGCCGAGCACTCCGAGCGCCTCACCGCCCCTCGCGGGTGGGAGGTCGTACGGCTGTTGGACGGTTCGGCTCCGGCCCGTCCCAGCGGTGATGACCTGGAAGCGCTTGCCAACGCCGTGCGTGAGGCGGCCCGTCCGCAGGAGCGGGCGGCCGAGGCCGGCGGGGGCGGGGGCCGTGGGGCCGACCCGATGGAGGTCGCGCGGCGTGGGCACCTGCGGGTGCTGCGGTCGCCCGACAACTGACCGTCGCAACAGTCGGATTTCCTGTTTCTCGTGTGCTTGTTTCGTTGAGTGATGCACAAGCATTGACGTGTCGTTGGCGCGGACACGACCATTCCGCATGTCGGAACGAGAAATCGCTTTCCGCATGGCGGAATCCGGGGAGGCGCCCGTGTATGTGCAGGAACTGGAACCCGTCGCCGGCTCGCTCGGACTGTCCGCGCTCGTGGCGGCCCTGCCGCTGGTGATCGTCCTCGTCCTGCTGGGCGGGGTCCGGATGAAGGCCCACCTGGCGGGGCTCACGGGGCTTGGGGCGGCCGTGCTGGTCGCCTGGCTCGCGTACGGCATGCCGCTCGGCCAGACGCTCTCCAGCGGCGCCCAGGGAGCGCTCTTCGGGCTCTTCCCCATCCTGTGGATCGTCGTCAACGCCCTGTGGGTGTACCGGATGACCGTCCGCACGCGTCATTTCGACATCCTGCGCCGGTCGTTCGGGCGGCTCTCCGACGATCCCCGGATCCAGGCACTCGTCGTCGCCTTCTGCTTCGGGGCACTGTTGGAGGCCCTGGCCGGGTTCGGGGCGCCCGTCGCGATCTGCGCGGTCATGCTGGTGGCGCTCGGGTTCGATCCGGTGCGCGCGGCGGTCGTCGCGCTGGTCGCCAACACCGCGCCCGTGGCCTTCGGCGCGATGGGAACGCCCGTGGTGACGCTGGCGCAGGTCACCGGACTGCCGCTGGACGACGTGGCTTCCGTGGTGGGGCGTCAGACGCCCTTGCTGGCTTTGGTCGTTCCGCTCGTGCTGGTCGGGCTCGTGGACGGGCGCCGTGGGCTGCGGGAGACCTGGGTGCCCGCACTGGTCTGCGGAATCGCCTTCGCCGTCGCCCAGTTCGCCGCCTCCAACTACGTCTCCGCACAACTCGCCGACATCGGCGCCGCCTTGGCCGGTGCGGGCGCCCTGGTCGCCGTTCCGCACGCGCGTGTGCCCGCCACCGAGGCCGTACGCGCGTCCGTACTGACCGGGTCGCGGAGCGAGGAACTGGACGAGGACGATCCGCGGCGCGAGGTCGTACGGGCCTATGCGCCGTACGCATTGATCGTCGTGATCTTCTCCATCGCGCAGATTCCTGTCGTCAAGGACTGGCTGGCCGAGGCGACCCGGACGTTCGACTGGCCCTTCCTGAACGTCGCCAACCCGGACGGGGAGCCAGTCAGCGGCAATGTCTTCAGCTGGCCGATCGTGTCCACCGGCGGCACGCTCGTGCTGCTCGCCGGAGTGTGCACGGCGGTCGTGCTGGGGGTGCACGCGCGCGTGGCGGTCAAGGAGTGGGCCGCGACCGTGCACGAGTTGAGGTTCGCCATCCTGACCGTGACGTCCGTGCTGGCGCTCGCGTACGTCATGAACCTCTCCGGACAGGCGGCCACCATCGGCTACTTCGTGGCGGCGGCCGGCGCCGGGCTCGCCTTCCTGTCGCCGGTGCTGGGCTGGTTCGGGGTGGCCGTGTCCGGGTCGGACACCTCGGCCAACGCGCTGTTCGGCGCCTTGCAGGTGACGGCGGCCCGCGAGTCGGGGCTGTCGCCGGAACTCCTGGCCGCCGCCAACAGTTCAGGTGGTGTGCTCGGCAAGATGATCTCGCCGCAGAACCTCACCATCGCGTGCGCTGCCGTGGGGCTCGCGGGCCGGGAGGGGGACCTGCTGCGACGCGTGCTGCCGTGGAGTCTGGGCCTGCTGCTGGTGATGTGCCTGATCGTGGTCGGCCAGAGTTCACCGGTGCTGGGCTGGATGCTGCCCTGACCTCCGCGCTGACCTGAGGTTACGGCTGGGAGTCCACTAGGCGGTCACCCAGCGCGGTGGCCGTCCGGGCGGGTAGTTTGGGGTGACCGATAGGACTTTCAGGAGGGTTGGCCGTGGCTGCTGATCTGTCACAGCTCGTGAAGGCGTACGACGTGCGCGGGGTCGTCCCGGACCAGTGGGACGAGTCCCTGGCCGAGCTCTTCGGGGCCGCCTTCGTGCGGGTGACCGGTGCGAGCGCGATCGTGATCGGGCACGACATGCGACCCTCGTCCCCCGGTCTGTCCCGCGCCTTCGCGCGCGGGGCGGCGACCCAGGGTGTCGACGTCACCGAGATCGGCCTGTGCTCCACCGACCAGCTGTACTACGCCTCGGGCGCGCTGAAGCTCCCGGGCGCGATGTTCACGGCGTCGCACAACCCGGCCCAGTACAACGGCATCAAGATGTGCCGCGCGGGCGCGGCCCCGGTCGGCCAGGACACCGGCCTCACGGAGATCCGCGAACTGGTCGAGGGCTGGTCCGAGTCGGGCGCCCCGGAAGCGGCCGCGCAGACGGGAACGATCACCCAGCGGGACACGCTGGAGGACTACGCGGCCCACCTGCGCTCCCTCGTCGACCTGACCTCCATCCGCCCCCTGAAGGTCGTCGTCGACGCGGGCAACGGCATGGGGGGCCACACGGTGCCGACCGTGCTCGGCGGCCTCCCGCTGGACGTCGTCCCGATGTATTTCGAGCTGGACGGCACGTTCCCGAACCACGAGGCGAACCCGCTGGACCCGGCGAACATCGTCGACCTCCAGAAGCGGGTCCGCGAAGAGTCCGCCGACCTGGGCATCGCCTTCGACGGCGACGCCGACCGCTGCTTCGTCGTCGACGAGCGCGGCGCACCCGTCTCCCCGTCCGCCATCACCGCCCTGGTGGCCTCGCGCGAGCTCGCCAAGCACGGCGGCAAGGGCACGGTCATCCACAACCTGATCACCTCCTGGTCGGTCCCGGAGGTCGTCAAGGAGAACGGCGGCACCCCGGTCCGCACCCGCGTCGGCCACTCCTTCATCAAGGCCGAGATGGCCACGACCGGCGCGATCTTCGGCGGCGAGCACTCCGCCCACTACTACTTCGCGGACTTCTGGAACGCCGACACCGGCATGCTGGCCGCCCTGCACGTCCTGGCGGCCCTCGGCGGCCAGGACGGCCCCCTGTCCGGCCTGGTCGCCCAGTACGACCGCTACGCCGGCTCCGGCGAGATCAACTCCACCGTCGCCGACCAGGCGGGCCGCCTCGCGGCCATCAAGTCCGCCTACGAGGCCCGAGAGGGCGTGGAACTCGACGAACTCGACGGCCTGACCGTCACGGCCGCCGACTGGTGGTTCAACGTCCGCCCGTCCAACACGGAGCCGCTGCTGCGCCTGAACGCGGAGGCACGGGACGAGGCGACGATGGCGAAGGTGCGGGACGAGGCGTTGGCGATCATCAGGGGCTGAGGGGGTCACGTGAGGGGCGGGGGTTGCGCACGTACTCCGGCGCTGCGTGTCAGCGCCGGCCCGTGCCTCCCTGCCCGGCCCCACCCACCCGCCGGCGGCTGCACACGAGTGGCGACGCTGCTTCTCAACGCCGGTCCGGGTATTTCAGCCCGTCCGGCGTTTGAGGACGAGGCCGTGCAGGCCGACAGCGGGGGTCTGGGGGCGGCAGCCCTCAGGTCGGGGTGGAAGGGGCAGAGCCCCTTCAAGGACGGGAAGGGCAGGGGCGGCGGGGGCGAAACCACCCCCACCAGCCCCACCACCGCCCAACCCCGGCACCCCGCCCCCACCGGCGGTACGCTGACCAGGCACATCCGCACGCACGCACGCACGTACCGCACCCACCCGCCCCAGAAGGGACACCTCATGCCGCTGGAAGCCGGCCTCCTGGAGATCCTCGCCTGCCCGGCCTGCCACGCCCCTCTCAAGGAGCAGGACGCCGAGCTGATCTGCACCGGCCAGGGCTGCGGCCTGGCGTACCCCGTCCGCGACGGCATCCCCGTCCTGCTCGTGGACGAGGCCCGCCGCCCCGCGTAACGGGCCGCCCCGGCACCGGCGCAAGGGCGACGCAACGACCGGTCACCGTCCGGGACCAAGCAGCCCCCGCCGCACAGACGTCCGGCCCCGCTGCCCCCGACGCCGCACCGTCCGGCCCCCGGCGCACGGACTCGGCCACCGGCAGGAGACGACCGCGGACGGATGCCGCCACCAGGACGCCCGGAGCCAAGCACCACCCGGCACCAAGCCCCCTGCGCACGCCACGACCGAGCAAGCCCCCCCGACGCACAGCCCGCCCCCGCGCAAGACCCCCGCCCCCCAAAAAACCGGCGATCGGAGGCTGCCGCCCATGCTCGACGAATCGTTGCTGGACACGCCGGAGGCACTCGCCGAGGCCGACCGCCGTGCTCTGCTGCGCGGCGCGGCCGAAGCAGGCGCCCGTGTCCGCACCGCCGCCCGGCACGCAGCCGAGGCCGGCATCAACGACCTCAAACCCGACGGCCGCCCCCGCGCCATCCTCATCGCGGGCCCCGGCGCCGCCGCCATCTGCGTCGCCGACCTCCTCGGCACACTCGCCGGCGCCACCAGCCCCGTCACCCGGCTGGCTCCGGCCGGCGTCGCCCCCGCCGCCGGCGCCCTGCGCTGGGAGCTCCCCGGCTGGGCCGGCTCCGTGGACCTGCTGCTGATCACCACCCCCGACGGCAGCGAGCCGGGCCTGTCTCTCCTCGCCGAGCAGGCGTACCGCCGCGGCCTCACAGTCGTAGCCGTCGCCCCCGCAGGCTCCCCGCTCACCGAAGCCGTGCACAACAACCACGGCCTGTTCGTGCCGATGGCGACCGCCCCGTACGACGAGGGGGAGGAGGAAGTCCCCGCCGCCTCCGCCCCAGGCGTCCTGTGGGCCCTGCTCACCCCGCTGTTGGCACTCCTCGACCGCACGGGCATGCTCACCGCTCCGCCCGACGCCGTCGAGAAGGTCGCCGACCGCCTCGACCACATCGCCGAACGCTGCGGGCCCGCCATCGCGACCTACAGCAACCCCGCCAAGACCCTCGCCGCGGAACTCGCCGACTCGCTCCCGTTGATCTGGACCGAGGGCGTCTCCGCCGGCCCGGCCGGCCGCCGCTTCGCCGCCGCGCTCGCCGAGCTCTCCGGCCACCCCTCCCTCGTCGCCGAACTGCCCGAGGCACTCGCCGCGCACAGCGCCCTGCTCGCCGGCCGACTCGCGGCGAACGCCGACCCCGACGACTTCTTCCGCGACCGCGTGGAGGAGACACCGGCCCTGCACGCGCGCGTGGTGCTGCTGCGCGACCGCCCGATCGGCGGCCTCACCGCCGCGCCCGCCGCGCGCGACCTGGCCCTGAGCCATGACACGCCGATCAGCGAACTCGAGCCGGAAACGGGCGGCGAGCTGGAGACCCTCGCGGAACTGATCGCCATCACCGATTTCGCCGCCGTTTACCTGGCGCTCGCTTCGGGAGCCTGATCTGTCCCAGGGGGCCCTGGCAGCCGTACGCCGATGGAACCGGCAGGCGTACACAAGGCGAACCGGCGTCCCCCACGAAGAGAACCCGCCTACCCGCAGAGAACAGGCAGACAACCGCATGGACCGCCTCGACAACACCGTCCGCCCCTACGCCTGGGGTTCCACCACCGCGATCCCGAAGCTCCTCGGGGCCGAGCCGACCGGCGAACCGCAGGCAGAGATGTGGATGGGCGCACACCCGGGCGCACCCTCGCGCACCGAGCGCGGCACGCTGGTCGAGGTCATCGAGGCCGACCCGGAGCGCGAGCTGGGCGAGGCGGCCGTGGCGAAGTTCGGCCCCCGCCTGCCCTTCCTCCTCAAGATCCTCGCCGCCGGCGCCCCGCTCTCCCTCCAGGTGCACCCCAACCTGGAGCAGGCGAAGGAGGGTTACGAGGACGAGGAGCGCCGGCGCATCCCGGTGGACGCCGGTCACCGCAACTACAAGGACGCCAACCACAAGCCCGAACTGATCTGCGCGCTCACCGAGTTCGACGGCCTGTGCGGCTTCCGCGACCCCATCGAGGCAGCCGACGCGCTGGACGGACTCGGCGTCGACTCCCTCAAGCCGTACGTCGACCTGCTGCACGCCCACCCCGAGGACGCGGCCCTGCGCGAGGTGCTCACCGCGATCCTCACCGCCGACCCGGACGAGATGGCCCGCACGGTCGCCGACGCCGCGGCCGCCTGCGCCCGCCTCGGCGGCGACTACGCCCCGTACGCCGACCTCGCCCACCACTACCCCGGCGACCCCGGTGTCATCGCCGCCATGCTGCTCAACCACGTCCGCCTGCAGCCCGGCGAGGCCCTGTTCCTCGGCGCCGGCATCCCGCACGCCTACCTCAGCGGCCTGGGCGTCGAGATCATGGCCAACTCCGACAACGTCCTGCGCTGCGGCCTGACCCCCAAGCACGTCGACGTCCCCGAACTCCTGCGCGTCGTCCGCTTCGAGGCCGGCGACCCCGGGGTGCTGCGTCCGGAGGCGTCCCCGGACGGCGAGGAGGTCTACGAGACCCCGATCGATGAGTTCCGGCTGTCGCGGTACGTCCTCCCGGAGGGCACCACCGCCCACGACCTCACGCGCGCGACCCCGCAGATCCTGCTCTGCACGGCGGGCTCCGTCCGCATCGGCGAGCACGACCTGACGCCCGGTCGGTCCGTCTTCGTACCGGCAGGTGAAAAGGCCGAAGTGTCCGGTGCCGGTACGGTCTTCCGCGCCACGGTCGTCGCCTGACCGAGGGCATCCGACGACCCGGCGCGCCGTTGTCGGACCGTGCTGCAACAATGGCCCACCGGCAAAGGACGGGCAAAGCCGAACGGGGGCCGCACGCCCTCTCGGCAACGCCCTGAACGGCGTACGGACGTACAGGCGTACGAAGACGAAGGCGAAGGGACAACGCGACACATGAGCGCGTCAGGCGGTACCAAGGCGATCGTGGCGGCACTCGCCGCCAACCTCGCGATCGCGGCAGCGAAGTTCGTCGCGTTCGCGTTCAGCGGCTCGTCGTCGATGCTCGCCGAAGGCGTGCACTCGCTCGCCGACTCCGGCAACCAGGCCCTGCTGCTGGTCGGCGGCAAGAAGGCCAAGCGCGAGGCGACCCCGCAGCACCCCTTCGGCTACGGCCGCGAGCGCTACATCTACGCCTTCCTCGTCTCGATCATCCTGTTCTCCGTGGGCGGCATGTTCGCCCTCTACGAGGGCTACGAGAAGATCAAGCACCCGCACGAGATCGAGCACTGGTACTGGCCGGTCGGCGTGCTCGTCTTCGCGATCATCGCCGAGACCTTCTCCTTCCGCACGGCCATCAAGGAGTCCAACCTCCTGCGGGGCAAGAAGTCCTGGAAGGAGTTCGTCCGCCACGCCAAGGCGCCCGAGCTGCCCGTAGTCCTCCTGGAGGACCTCGGCGCGCTGGTCGGCCTGATCCTCGCCCTGGGCGGCGTCGGCCTGGCCCTGCTCACCGGCGACGGCGTCTGGGACGGCATCGGCACCATCTGCATCGGCGTCCTGCTCGTCCTGATCGCGGTCGTCCTGGCCATCGAGACCAAGTCGCTGCTGCTCGGTGAGGCCGCGGGCGCCGAGGACGAGCAGAAGATCGAGGCCGCCATCGTCGACGGCGACGTGGTCACCCGCGTCATCCACATGCGCACGCTCCACCTCGGCCCCGAGGAGCTCCTGGTAGCCGCCAAGATCGCGGTTCCGCAGGGCGACACGGGTGCCAAGATCGCCTCCGCCATCGACGCCGCCGAGGCCCGCATCCGCGAGGCGGTCCCGATCGCCCGCGTGATCTACCTCGAGCCGGACATCTACAGCGAGGCCGAGGCAGCCAAGGGCGCCGACCGCGAGGCAGCGCCGGGCGGCCCGACGCCCCAAGGCACCGACCACTGACGTTTCGTAGGACAACGGACAACTGGCAGCGGGGCCCGCCGAGCGACTCGGCGGGCCCCGCTGCCAGTTGTCCCGGCTACCCGACCTCGCGCAGCACCCCGAGGACGGCCGACTCGTCCGGCGCGGCCAGCAGCCGCTCCCGGAACCCCGCGTCCATCAACTTCCGCGACAGCAGCGACAGAATCCGCAGATGCTCGTCGCCCACGGCCGCCTCCGGTACGGCGATCATGAACACCAGCCTCGCCTTCGTACCGTCCAGCGAGTCCCACTCGACGCCCTGCACGGACCGTGCGAAACCGACGACCGGCGCGGTCACCGCATCGGTCTTGGCATGCGGAATCGCGATCTCCTCACCGAGCCCGGTCGTACCCTGCGCCTCCCGCCGCAGTGCCGTCGCCACGAGCTCGTCCACGTCCGCGACCTTGCCGGTCCCCGCCAGCAGCTCAGCCATCTCACGGATCGCCGACTCCTTGTCGGCGGCGTCGAGCCGCACCTTCACGGTCTGCTCGGTGAGGTGGCCGCAGAGGACCTTGGCAGGGGCATCGTCGGCTGCGGTCTCGTCCGCGGCACCTACGGACGTTGCCCGCGACCCCGTCGGCGACGTACTCGAGCCGGCCGCCGCCTCACGTACGGCAGCCTGCGCCACGACGGCAGCCGCGCCGGCGCCCGGCACCCCGGCACCCGCACCGACCAGCGCGGGCTCGAGCCCGGCCGTGCCCATGCCCGTGCCGACGAGAGCCTCCCCGCGCCTCCTGCGCCCACTGACGTCGACCAGGGCAACCGTCGTCAGCGCGGTGACGACCGTGCCGATCACCACCGCCACGAAGAACATCGGCACGCCACTCACCGCGCCCAGCACCGCCACGATCGGCCCGCCGTGCGGCACCGCGTCCTCCACACCGGCGACTCCGGCGATCGCGCCGGCGACCGCGCCGCCGAGCATGTTGGCCGGGATCACCTGAGCGGGCCGTGCCGCGGCGAATGGAATCGCGCCCTCGGAGATGCCGAAGCAGCCCATGAACAGCGAGGCGAGCCCCGTCTCCCGCTCCTGCTCGGTGTAGAGCCGCTTCCGTATCAGCGTGGCGAGGCCCTGACCCAACGGCATGACCGGGATCGCCGCCGCGCACATGCCCATGACCGTCTGGTTGCCGGTCGCGATGAGCCCGGCTCCGAACAGGAACGCCGTCTTGTTGACAGGCCCGCCCATGTCGAACGCGATCATCAGGCCGAGAATCGCACCGAGCAGGATGGCGCTCGTGCCGGTCATCCCGCTGAGCCAGTCGGTCAGGTTCTCGAACACCCAGGAGATCGGCTTGCCGATGACATAGATGAAGAACAGCCCGAGCGCCGTCGACGCCACGATCGGAATCACGATGATCGGCATGATCGGCTGCGCGAACTTCGGAACCTTGACCTTCTTGATCCACAACACCAGATACCCGGCGAGGAACCCGGTCACGATCGCCCCGATGAACCCGGCGCCCGCCTTGGAGTCGTACAACTCCCCGGTGTTGGCGATCCAGCCACCGATCATGCCCGGCACGAGCGCGGGCCGGTCCCCGATGGCATACGCGATGTAACCGGACAGAATCGGCACCATCAGCGTGAAGCCGATGACGCCGATGTTGTTCACGTCCATCCAGAAGGAGTCCTTCGGGATGACCAGGCCGCCCGACGGGTCGGTGTGGCCGCCCAGCGAGAGCGAGATCGCGATCAGCAGCCCGCCGACCACGACGAACGGGATCATGTAACTGACCCCGTTCATCAGCGCCTTGTACCCGACGCTCCGCTCCTTGCCACCGCCGGCCCCCGAGGCCGCGGTGACCGCCCCCGCCTCGTGCACGGGCGCCGACAGCACCTGCTCGATCAGCCTCTCGGGATGGCGTATGCCCTCGGCCACGCCGACCGTAAGGACCCGCTTGCCCGCGAAACGGCTCAGGTCCACGTCCTTGTCCGCGGCGACGATGATGCCGTCCGCGGTGTTGACATCGTTGTCATCGAGGACATTTTCAGCCCCGATGGATCCCTGCGTCTCCACCTTCATGTCGATACCGCGGCTCTCGGCGGCCTGCGCGAGCTTTTCCGCCGCCATGTACGTGTGGGCAATGCCGGTCGGGCAAGCGGTCACCGCGAGCAGCTTCAACCGCTTCTGCTCGCCGCTGCCGCCGCCCGTGGGGGGAGGGCCGGCCGTACTGGTCACGTCGATCTCCTAACGCCTTTGTTCGTGCGGACCGCCGTCCCGGACGGCCCGCAAGATCGATCAGTTGCTCAGATCTTCCGGGCATCCTGCCCCACCTCGCCGCAGCCTCAAAGGGGCGAAAGTGGAGCTCTGCCCCGGTTTGCCGCCTCCTGTGCGCCGTTCGTTGGTGTCCTGTTATCGCTCCCGCGCAGCACCTCCCCGCCACGACCGCCGCCGGCCCCGACCGCCGACCCGTGAACTTGCCGCTGCCCTCCCGCCCCCAGGTGCCCTGATGGCGCGATCTGTACGGAGCCGGACGAGACGGTCCGGGAACGCCCAGGCCTCCCGCTGTGGCTCCCGGGCGTCCCGGTGTAGCTTGGGACAGAGCCAGACGTCGCTGCTGATGGCGGTCGGGCGGTCCCGACGCGGACCGGCCGAGGGAGAGAGGGCCTCCGACGGACTGCGCTGCGCGTACGCGGGCATGCCTGTGTCCTCTTCGGGCACCCCGGTGTCCGCCGCCGTGCAGACCAGCCGTACCCACCCTCGACCCAACCCCGAGGAGCAGCTCGTAATGACGACTGTCGAGAACCGACAGGACTTCAAGGTCGCCGACCTCTCCCTGGCCGACTTCGGCCGCAAGGAGATCACCCTCGCCGAGCACGAGATGCCCGGCCTGATGGCGATCCGCAAGGAGTACGCCGAGACGCAGCCGCTGGCCGGTGCCCGCGTCACCGGCTCCCTGCACATGACCGTGCAGACCGCCGTCCTCATCGAGACCCTGGTCGCCCTGGGCGCCGAGGTCCGCTGGGCGTCCTGCAACATCTTCTCCACGCAGGACCACGCCGCCGCCGCGATCGCCGTCGGCCCGAACGGCACGCCCGACAACCCCCAGGGCATCCCGGTCTTCGCCTGGAAGGGCGAGACCCTGGAGGAGTACTGGTGGTGCACGGAGCAGGCGCTGACCTGGCCGAACACCCCCACCGGCGGTCCGAACATGATCCTGGACGACGGCGGTGACGCCACCCTCCTCGTCCACAAGGGCGTCGAGTACGAGAAGGACGGCAAGGTCCCCTCGGTCGACACCGCCGAGTCCGACGAGCACCGCGTCATCCTCGAGCTCCTGCACCGCACCATCACGGACGGCTCGCAGAAGTGGACCCAGCTGTCCTCTGAGATCCGAGGCGTGACCGAGGAGACCACGACCGGCGTCCACCGCCTGTACGAGATGCAGCGCGACGGCGTCCTCCTCTTCCCGGCGATCAACGTGAACGACGCCGTCACCAAGTCGAAGTTCGACAACAAGTACGGCTGCCGCCACTCCCTGATCGACGGCATCAACCGCGCCACCGACGTCCTGATCGGCGGCAAGACCGCGGTCGTCTGCGGCTACGGCGACGTGGGCAAGGGCTGCGCGGAGTCCCTGCGCGGCCAGGGCGCCCGCGTGATCATCACCGAGATCGACCCGATCTGCGCCCTGCAGGCGGCGATGGACGGCTACCAGGTCACGACCCTCGACGAGGTCATCGACAAGGCCGACATCTTCATCACCACGACCGGCAACAAGGACATCATCATGGCCTCGGACATGGCCAAGATGAAGCACCAGGCGATCGTCGGCAACATCGGCCACTTCGACAACGAGATCGACATGGCCGGCCTCGCCAAGACCCCGGGCATCGTCAAGGACGAGGTCAAGCCGCAGGTCCACACCTGGACCTACCCCGACGGCAAGGTGCTGATCGTCCTCTCCGAAGGCCGCCTGCTGAACCTGGGCAACGCCACCGGTCACCCGTCCTTCGTGATGTCCAACTCCTTCGCGGACCAGACGCTGGCCCAGATCGAGCTGTTCACCAAGCCGGACGCCTACCCGACCGGCGTGTACACGCTGCCCAAGCACCTGGACGAGAAGGTCGCCCGCCTGCACCTGGACTCGCTCGGCGTGAAGCTGACGACCCTCCGCCCCGAGCAGGCCGCGTACATCGGCGTCGAGGTCGAGGGCCCCTACAAGCCGGACCACTACCGCTACTGAGCCGAGCCGCCGCTGAGCCGCTGCCGAACCGGGTAGCTGCTCAGCCGGCGACGCGCTCCGTCGGCAGCAGATCCTCCGAGGCAGGCCCCCGCACCCCCGTGCCGGGGGCCTGCCCCTTTGGCCCGTGTGGCCCTTTCAGCCCGCGCGACCCCCGTAGCCCGCGTGGGTGGACCAGCCCGTCAAGACCCAGGACCCCGATGCCCCGCGGCCGTTATTCGCTCCACGATCCGCACGATCACACCCCCCTCGCAGAAGAACACTTCCACTGCGCCCCCGGCCCTTCCGGCTGGCGCTACGTCTCCCAGCTGACCACCCCTGAGGGCAATCACAGCGGCTCCGTCGACCTCGCCCTGGACGAACTCGGCCGCCCCATCCGCCTCGAACTCCACGCCGGTGGCTGGCAGGTCCGCGGTGCCGCAATCGACGGCGTCACCTGGGTCCGTACCGACCCCACCGGGGTTCAGGCCACGGAAGGCAATGTGCGCGCCCATGCCTTCACCGGAACATCCCCCGCGTTCCTCATCGCCACCACTCGTCTCCTGCGCCTCACCCCTTCCGCCTCGGCAACCCGCGTACGCCTCCTGGCCTTCACGGACCCGGTCCTCGCCCCCCGCACCGTGGACCAGTCCTGGGCCTTGGTGAACAGAGAAACACACGGCACTGACAACGGCCCCCTGACCGTGGACGAATACCAGGTCACAGCCCTGGACACCGGCGAGCAGCACGCCGTACACATCACGGGCGACGTGGTCCTCGCGGCGCCGGGCATCGAGCTCGAGGACCTGGAATCGCCGCCGTCGACGTTCACTTGAGCGACGGCCCCGGCTTGGGAGGAGCTAGGCCGGCGGGGCAAAGCCCGTGGAGGGCCGGTCGTCCGGCGGCGCGTCCTGCGGCGCCGGCGGCTGCCGCACTGCGTCATACGGCGCCGAGGAACGATCCCCTTCCGCGCCATACGGGGCAGGCGGAGGCGCCGCAGCAGCGGCGGTCGGCACAACCGGTGGACCGTACGCGCCAGCCCCACCGGTCCCAGTCCCCGCATCACTCGCAGTGGGCGCACCACCCTCGAACGACCCATGGCTGAAGGCCCGCCGCGCCTCCCGCGCCTGCCGCTCCTGCAGAACTGCCGCCAGATATGCCGCCGGCGGAACACCCTGAGGCGCCGGAGTGCCCGTACGCGCCGCGAGGTCCGTGGCCAGCTGCTCCGCCATGCTCCAGCCGACCTGCGGGTCGAGTTGCTGCATCCGCGTCAGATACTGGCGAATGGCGAGCCACAGACCATCGGGAACCGCCGACAGATCAAGCCCCGAGAACCGCCCGACCAGCCATGGCGGAGGGGGCGGCACGAACCCCGTCCGAGCGAGGGGCACCCGCTCCCGCACGACGAGAGTCCCGGCGAAGACATCACCGAGCCGCCGCCCGCGCGCGGACACCAGCGAGGCGATGACGGCGACGACACCGAGCGTCATCAGAATCTCGATCACGCCTATGAGGCCACGCACCAGCGCGTGCCGGAACCGGATCGGCCCCCCGTCGTCACGTACGACCCTCAAGCCGCACGCCATCTTCCCGAGCGAGCGCCCATGACTGAGTGTCTCGACCGCGATCGGCCC
>NZ_CP163432.1:1990000-3700000 GCF_041051905.1 Streptomyces sp. R11 | reverse complement strand
TCGTGTCATTGCGATATGTACCCCCAACGGGGATCGTGATGGGTAGGGGAGCGTCGTGTGCCGGGTGAAGCAGCACCGGAAGGTAGTTGTGGACGGTTCACGAGTGAGAATGCAGGCATGAGTAGCGATTCACACGTGAGAAACGTGTGCGCCGATTGACTAAGGGTTCCTGGGTCAAGCTGATCTGCCCAGGGTAAGTCGGGACCTAAGGCGAGGCCGACAGGCGTAGTCGATGGATAACCGGTTGATATTCCGGTACCCGCTGTGAAGCGTCAAACATTGAATCGGGCGATGCTAAGTCCGTGAAGCCGCCCTGGAGCCTTCGGGCAAAGGGGAGTGGTGGAGCCGACGGACCAGACCTGTAGTAGGTGAGTGATGGGGTGACGCAGGAAGGTAGTCCATCCCGGGCGGTGGTTGTCCCGGGGTAAGGGTGTAGCCCGAGTGGTAGGTAAATCCGCCATTCATACAGGGTGAGACCTGATGCCGAGCCGATTGTGGTGAAGTGGATGATCCTATGCTGTCGAGAAAAGCCTCTAGCGAGTTTCATGGCGGCCCGTACCCTAAACCGACTCAGGTGGTCAGGTAGAGAATACCGAGGCGTTCGGGTGAACTATGGTTAAGGAACTCGGCAAAATGCCCCCGTAACTTCGGGAGAAGGGGGGCCACGCTTGGTGAGAGGACTTGCTCCTCGAGCTGGGGGTGGCCGCAGAGACCAGCGAGAAGCGACTGTTTACTAAAAACACAGGTCCGTGCGAAGCCGTAAGGCGATGTATACGGACTGACGCCTGCCCGGTGCTGGAACGTTAAGGGGACCGGTTAGTCAGGATTCGTCCTGGCGAAGCTGAGAACTTAAGCGCCAGTAAACGGCGGTGGTAACTATAACCATCCTAAGGTAGCGAAATTCCTTGTCGGGTAAGTTCCGACCTGCACGAATGGCGTAACGACTTCTCGACTGTCTCAACCATAGGCCCGGTGAAATTGCACTACGAGTAAAGATGCTCGTTTCGCGCAGCAGGACGGAAAGACCCCGGGACCTTTACTACAGTTTGATATTGGTGTTCGGTTCGGCTTGTGTAGGATAGGTGGGAGACTTTGAAGCGGGCACGCCAGTGTTCGTGGAGTCGCCGTTGAAATACCACTCTGGTCGTGCTGGATGTCTAACCTGGGTCCGTGATCCGGATCAGGGACAGTGTCTGATGGGTAGTTTAACTGGGGCGGTTGCCTCCTAAAGAGTAACGGAGGCGCCCAAAGGTTCCCTCAGCCTGGTTGGCAATCAGGTGTTGAGTGTAAGTGCACAAGGGAGCTTGACTGTGAGACCGACGGGTCGAGCAGGGACGAAAGTCGGGACTAGTGATCCGGCGGTGGCTTGTGGAAGCGCCGTCGCTCAACGGATAAAAGGTACCCCGGGGATAACAGGCTGATCTTCCCCAAGAGTCCATATCGACGGGATGGTTTGGCACCTCGATGTCGGCTCGTCGCATCCTGGGGCTGGAGTCGGTCCCAAGGGTTGGGCTGTTCGCCCATTAAAGCGGTACGCGAGCTGGGTTTAGAACGTCGTGAGACAGTTCGGTCCCTATCCGCTGCGCGCGCAGGAATATTGAGAAGGGCTGTCCCTAGTACGAGAGGACCGGGACGGACGAACCTCTGGTGTGCCAGTTGTTCTGCCAAGGGCATGGCTGGTTGGCTACGTTCGGGAGGGATAACCGCTGAAAGCATCTAAGCGGGAAGCCTGCTTCGAGATGAGTATTCCCACCCACTTGATGGGGTAAGGCTCCCAGTAGACGACTGGGTTGATAGGCCGGATCTGGAAGCACGGTAACGTGTGGAGGTGACCGGTACTAATAGGCCGAGGGCTTGTCCTCAGTTGCTCGCGTCCACTGTGTTGGTTCTGAAACCACGAACAGCCCCATGCCAGGCCACGGTATGGTGCGGCATGGTTCGACAGTTTCATAGTGTTTCGGTGGTTATAGCGTGAGGGAAACGCCCGGTTATATTCCGAACCCGGAAGCTAAGCCTTACAGCGCCGATGGTACTGCAGGGGGGACCCTGTGGGAGAGTAGGACGCCGCCGAACTCCTTTTAGAGAAAGCCCCCGGCCGGGGATACCGGCACGGGGGCTTTCTGCATTTCAGGGTCGCGCGCTGATTAAAAGCTGTCCCGCAAATGGTCGCCGGCGGGGCGCGCGGCGGCACCAGGTGCTGAGGCCGGATACTCGTGAGACTCCGACGTGGCAGCTGTGGCAGCCTGCGGACATGCCAGAGCTGCGCGTTCATGCAGGCCGCCACTACGCCATCCAGTTCCACTACGCCTTGCCGGACGACGCCTGGTGTGTGGAGCTGAGCGAGGCCGTCCCGGCGCCGACTGCGTGGGCTGAGATTCCCAACGCAGAGACGCACTTGCCTGGAGCTGCCTTCGTGGTTGCGGTGATACCCGACGAGGACCCGCGCCTGGAGCCGACCGTCCACATCCACAGCCGCGACGAGCACGTCATCCCCTACGAGATCATGCGCTGGTTCATGGAGCAGGTAGCCGAGCAGGTTGAAAGCTGCCGCCGCACGTTCGAGCAGGGAGCACCTGAAGCAGTGGAATGATCACGCAGTGACTGGTGTGATCACGGCGTCGGGTCCTTCCTGGATGGCCCCGTTCAGCGGACTGAGCCCGCGGCAGTTCGGCTAGCTGATCACCGCGTTACGGCGTAAGAGCACTGACCCCGTTCGCGAGGGTCGGCCATGAAGCCTGCCGCTGGAGGATCGGGTCCTGCTGGCTCTGCAACAGCGCAAGCGGTTCCGCAAGGACACCGTGCTCATTGTGGACGGCACCCTGGTGCCCACTCGCGATCACACCATCGCCGAGCAGTCGAAGAACTACCGTTACGCGACCAACCACCAGGTTGTCATCGACGCCGACTCCCGACTCGTCGTCGCCGTCGGCAGGCCCCTGACCGGCGACCGCAACGACTGCAAGGCGGGGCGCTCCGTAGGTAGGAGAGCTCCCCATTCCCCTGTTTACGTTTAGAGGCGTCCCGCCGTTTTGAGGGCCAGATACGCGTCTGCCAGTGCCGGCGCGAGTTCTTCTGGTGTCGCGTCGACGACGACGACGCTGTGACGGCGGAGTTGTTCTGCCGTGCGGTGGCGATCGCTTTGGGCCTGGGCGGCGGCTGCGGCCTCGTATACGGCGTCTGTGTTTCCGCGTGCGGTTGCCATGCGCGCGATGTGGGGGTCCGCTACTGATGCCAGCAGAACTGTGTGGCGCTGGGTGAGTTGGGACAGCACCGGGAGCAGGCCCTCTTCGATGGGGGCCGCGTCGAGGGTCGTGAGCAGCACGATCAGGGAGTGGCGGGGCGCCGTACGGAGAGCCGTGGCTGTCAGGCCTCGGGCGTCCGTTTCGATCAGCTCGGGTTCCAGTGTGGCCATCGCGTTGACCAGGGAGGGGAGGACGTCTCCTGCGCTGCGGCCCTGGACGAGGGCTCGTACTCGGCGGTCGTAGGCGAGGAGGTCCACGCGGTCGCCGGCGCGGGAGGCGAGGGCGGCCAGGAGCAGTGCCGCGTCCATGGAGGCGTCCAGGCGGGGAGCGTCGCCGACGCGGCCTGCTGAGGTTCGGCCGGTGTCCAGGACGAGGAGGATGTGGCGGTCGCGTTCGGGGCGCCACGTGCGCACGGCGACCGTGGATTGGCGGGCTGTGGCGCGCCAGTCGATGGAGCGGGTGTCGTCACCGGGGACGTACTCGCGCAGGCTGTCGAATTCTGTGCCCTCGCCGCGGGTGAGCACGCTGGTGCGGCCGTCGAGTTCGCGCAGGCGGCCCAGTTTGGAGGGGAGGTGCTTGCGGCTTGTGAACGGGGGGAGGACCCGTACCGTCCAGGGGATGTTGTGGGTGCCCTGGCGGGAGAAGAGGCGGAGAGGCCCGTAGGAGCGGATTGTCACGCGGTCGCTCTGGCGGTCGCCGCGGCGGGTGGGGCGCAGGCGGGTGGTGATGCGGCGGCGTTCGCCTGCGGGGACCGTCACGCGGTGGCGGGAGGCTGCTACCTCCGTGCCCGGCTGCCAGCTGCTGGGGGGCCAGGCGTCGCGGAGGTGGGCGCGGAGGGGGCGGTTGGACGGGTTGGTGATCGTCAGGGTGACGTCGGCCGTTTCGCCAAGCCGTACGGAGGTGTCGCCGGAGCGGGTCAGGCCCAGGCGGCGTACGGGTGCGGCCAGCGCGAAGTCGCAGGCGCAGGCCGCTACCAGGGGGGCGTTGACCGCGAGGATGCCCGTCCAGCTGGGGTCCCAGATGCCTACGGGGAGGGAGCCCAGGGCCGCGAGGAGTGCGGCTCGTCCGGTGAGTGCCATCAGCGTGGGACGGGGACGTGGGTGAGGATCGCGTTGATCACGGAGTCGGCTGTGACGCCTTCCATCTCGGCCTCCGGGCGGAGTTGTACGCGGTGGCGGAGGGTGGGCAGGGCCAAGGCCTTCACGTCGTCGGGGATGACGTAGTCGCGGCCTGTGAGCCATGCCCACGCGCGGGCGGTGGCCAGGAGGGCTGTGGCGCCGCGGGGGGAGACTCCGAGGGTGAGGGAGGGGGATTCTCGGGTGGCTCGGCAGATGTCGACCACGTAGGCCGTGATCTCGGGGGAGACCGTCGTCTTGGCCACGGCAGCGCGTGCCGCTTCCAGGTCTGCCGGGCCCGCTACGGGGCGTACGCCGGCGCCGCGCAGGTCGCGCGGGTTGAAGCCCTCGGCGTGGCGGGTGAGGACGTCGATCTCGTCCTGGCGGGAGGGGAGCGGGATCGTGAGCTTGAGGAGGAAACGGTCCAGCTGGGCTTCGGGGAGGGGATACGTGCCCTCGTACTCCACCGGGTTCTGCGTGGCTGCGACCAGGAACGGGTCGGGGAGCGGGCGGGGGGTTCCGTCGACGGTGACCTGGCGTTCCTCCATGGCCTCCAGCAGGGACGACTGGGTCTTCGGCGGGGTGCGGTTGATCTCGTCGGCGAGGAGGAGGTTGGTGAAGACCGGGCCGGGCTGGAAGGAGAACTCGGCGGAGCGGGTGTCGTAGACGAGGGAGCCCGTCACGTCGCTCGGCATGAGGTCGGGGGTGAACTGGACGCGCTTGGTGTCGAGTTCGAGTGCTGAGGCGAGGGCGCGTACGAGGAGGGTCTTGGCGACGCCGGGGACGCCTTCGAGGAGGACGTGGCCGCGGCACAGGAGTGCGACGACGAGGCCGGTCACGGCGGGGTCCTGGCCGACCACGGCTTTGGCGATCTCGGTGCGCAGGGCTTCCAGGGAGGCGCGGGCGGTGCCCGCATCCCCGGTGGTCCCGGCGTTGTCAGTGGTCGGGTCCATCATGGACGGCGTACCTCTCTTTCGAGGGCGTCGAGTTGGTCGGCGAGGGCGATGAGTGCTGCGTCGTCGCTGGGCGGCGGGCCGAAAAGGAGGGTGTGCAGGGTCTGTCCGTCTCCGTGGTGGTGGAGGTGGGCGGACAGGGCGGGGAGCAGGGCCTCGGGCGTGTGCGCCTGAGTGACGGGGACACCTACGAGGGGGGCGAGGCGCGTGCGGGTGGTGGAGCGAAGAGCGGCGGCCGCGCGGTCGCGGGCGTTCGCCTTGCGGTAGAGGCGGGCGCGGCCTTCGACGGTTTCGGAGGCGCGGATCGCCACGGGGAGTTTTTCGGGCACGAGGGGGCCGAGTCGGCGTGCCCGCCAGAGGGCCGCCAGGGCTGCGGCGATGAAGAGCTGCAGTGTGCCCCAGAGCCAGCCCGCGGGGAGCAGGTCGAGGAAGCTGCGTTCGTCGTCCGTGTCGGCGGCCGACGTGTCGGAGAGCGAGGGGAGGTACCAGACCAAATGGGGGCGGGAGCCGAGGAGTTGGAGGGCGAGTGAGGCGTTGCCCTGCTCGTCGAGACGGTCGTTGCTCAGGATGTCGGGCGCGCCGAGGACGACCGTGTCGCCGGTGCCGTCCCCGGTGGAGTCCGGGATGCGCAGCAGGGTGGCGAGGCGTTCGCTCGGGTAGCACTCGTCGGCGTCGAGGTGGGTGGTGGTGTAGCGGACACCGCCCAGGTCGGCGGTGCCCGCGCGCTGGGCGGCGGGCAGGGAGCAGTCGGGGGAGAGCTCCGAGTCGAGGCTGGTGGCGGGGTCTGCGGTGACGCCGGGGACGAGCCGTTCGACGGACCAGCTGCCGGGGGCGACGAGTACGGTGCGGCCGCCGGAGCCGGCGGTCGACGAGCGCAGCCAGGTCTGTTGACGGTGCGTCAGCAGGTCGGGGGAGGCGACCAGGAGGGTGGTGTCCGGGGCGGCTGCGGCGCGTGCGTCGTCCAGGGTGGTGACCACGCGCGTGTCCACGCCGCGGTCGGCGAGGAGTTCGGCGACGGCCCGGCTGCCTTTGGGGTCGGCGGAGCGTGGGTCGAGGGTGCCGTGCCGGGAGTCGGAGCGGATCGTGGCGATCACGACGGCCGCCACGAGCAGGACCACGACGGCGAGGGCGACGCCTCGCGCGCGGGTCCACACCTGGCGTGCGGTGGGCGAGGCCGAGGTGGACGGGAGTGTGGCCTCGGTGGTCATTCGGCGGCTCCCTGGCGGGCGTTGGGGGCCTTACTGGGGGTGCTGCCGGCGAGTTGTGGCTTGCTGTTCTCCAGGTCGCGGTCGAGTTCCGCGATGCGCTGGTACGCCTGCCGGGTCGCGGTCCTGCCGCCGTACGTCACGTCGTCGAAGTCCCGTGCGGCGGCGCGCAGTCGGTCCGTGTGGGCGGGCAGTGAGCGGCCTGCTTCGGCGGCGGCCTCGTCCGCGGTGCGGCCGGGGCGTACGTCGAGAAGTGCGCGCTCCTCGAGGGAGCGGACGATGGCGCGCATGCGTTCCTGGACGGCCTGGTTCCAGTGGCCCTGGACTGCGTGTGCCTCGGCGGCGGCCCGGTGTTCGGCGGCGCTTCGGGGGCGGTCGTCGAACAGGGCTGCGGAGGAGGTGGGTTGGCGGCGCGGGGTGCCCAGGCGCCACCACAGGGCGCCGAGGACCGCGACGACGACCAGGATGACGACGACCAGGCCGAGCGGTCCCCCGGGCGTCACGGTCGAGGCGCTGTTGAACAAGTCCGCGACCCAGTTCCAGAAGGCGTCCAGGGCCCGCTGGAACCAGCTGGGTTCGTTCTCGTGGTACATCTGCTTGGACAGCTCGCGACGGGCCGCCTCCCGCGCGGGATCGCGCGGGATCGTCAGTGGTGGCTCGTCGTCCGAGCGTGCCGTCAGTGACAGTGCCGACGCTGTTGTGAGAACTCCCCCCGCCAGGCTCACCGATTCAGCTCCCCGGAGTGCCGGTGCCGTGGTCCTGGACGCCGGCTGCCCGGGCCAGTTCGAGGTCGAGGGCCTCGCGGCGGATGCGCTGGTCGATGTAGAGCAGGACGGTGACGCCGGCCGTGATCGGGAAGGTGATCATGGAGCCGATCACCGAGCCGATGCCGCTGATGATGAGGAACGTCCAGCCGAAGTCGCCGGCGCCGTCGAGGAATGCGGTGGCGCCGTCGCCGCTGAAGGCGGCGGCGAGGAAGGTGAACGGGATGACGACGATCGCCGCGACGATGTTGGCGATGAGTGTGGCCAGCAGCTGGATGCCGAAGACGCGCCACCAGGAGCCGCGGACCAGCTTCGTGGAGCGGCTCAGCGCCTTCATGATGCCCTGCTTCTCCAGCATCAGTGCGGGCGAGGCGAGGGAGAAGCGGAACCACAGCCACATCGCGACGATGCCCGCGCCGAGGATGCCGAGGATCGCGAGCGCCCCGCCCGCCGCACCGGAGCCCGAGACGACCACGAGGATGCCGGGCAGGGCACCCACGAGCACCAGGCCGAAGGTCATCATCAGCAGCAGGAGGAGCAGGCCGAACAGCGGCAGCACCTGAGGACGGGCGTCGCGCCAGGCCTCGCCGGTGGTCACGGACTTGCCGAGCACCGCGCGGCTGGTGACCGTCGTCAGCAGGGCGGTCGCGATGATCGCGCCGATCACCGAGATCAAGAAGATCACGCTGGAGCTGAGCAGCGCGTCGCCGGTGGCCCGGGTGACCTCGCTGAGGGTGGCGTCCGGGTCGTTGAGGGCCTCACTGCCGGCGAGGTCGTTCAGGACGAAGCCCTGGAGGAGGATGACGAGGATTTCCGTCACGATCGCGACGGTCAGGGAGATGCCCAGGACCGTGCGCCAGTAGGTGCGCATGGTGGAGACCGCGCCGTCGAGGATCTCGCCGACACCGAGGGGGCGCAGCGGGATCACGCCGGGCTTGGCAGCGGGCGGCGGGCCGCCCCAGCCACTGCCCCAGGCGCCGTAGCCCTGGGGGCCTCCGCCGGGGCCGCCGTATCCGCCGGTGCCGGCGGGAGGGGGAGTGCCCCAGCCCGGGCCGGGCGGTGGGGGTGGCGGCGTCTGGCCGGGGGCCTCGGGGCCCGTCGGGGCGGACCACTGGGCGGCCGGCGGCTGCTCCTTGGACCACTTCGAGCCGGGGCCCTGTGGGTCGGTTCCCGGTTGCTGCGCGGGGTCGGGACGGTCTGCGGGCTCGGCAGGGCCGGACGCGCCGGGTTCCTGGCCGTCGGACGGGGCGGATCCGGGCGAGGCCCAGCCCGGAGTGTCTTTCATCGTCGCTCCTTCACGGTGCCCGTCCGCGGTCGCGGCGGCAGGTTGGCAGCCATCGTGCCATGGGGTGGCCGCGGAGGTACCGGCCGCGGTATCGGCTGCACACCTTCAATTGTCCGCCGGACAAGGGGCAGACTGACCGCATGGCTGATCAGCACGCGCAATCCGGCGAGGACAGCAAGCAGCACGAGATCCCGGCGATCCGATGGGACGAACCACCCGAAGGTCCCGTACTGGTCCTTCTCGACCAGACAAGGCTGCCGGCCGAGGAGGTCGAGCTGGTCTGCACGGACGCGCCCGCGCTGGTGGAGGCGATCCGTTCGCTTGCCGTACGCGGGGCGCCGCTGCTCGGGATCGCCGGGGCGTACGGCGTCGCGCTCGCCGCCGTGCGCGGCTTCGACGTGGACGACGCCGCCGAGTCGCTCGCGGGCGCCCGGCCCACCGCCGTGAACCTTGCACTCGGTGTGCGCAGGGCACAGGCGGCGTACCGGGACGTGCTCGCCGGGAGTGGGGACGTCGAGCGGGCCGCTGCCGCGGCGCTGGGTGCCGCGCGGGCGTTGCACAGGGAGGACGCCAACGCCAGCGCGCGCATGGCCGAGCGGGGGCTGGCACTGCTGGACGAACTGTTGCCCGGCGGTGGGCACCGCATCCTCACGCACTGCAACACCGGGGCTCTGGTGTCAGGTGGGGAGGGCACGGCGTTCGCGGTGGCGCTCGCGGCGCACCGGGCCGGGCGGCTGAGGAGGCTGTGGGTGGACGAGACACGGCCGTTGCTGCAAGGGGCTCGTCTGACGGCGTACGAGGCGGCGCGCAACGGGATGGCGTACACGCTGCTCACGGACAACGCGGCGGGGTCCCTGTTCGCTGCCGGTGAGGTGGACGCGGTGCTGATCGGGGCCGATCGGATCGCTGCCGACGGGTCGGTGGCGAACAAGGTGGGGAGCTATCCGCTCGCCGTGCTCGCGCGCTACCACCATGTGCCGTTCATCGTGGTGGCGCCCCTGACGACAGTGGACCCGGAGACACCGGACGGGGCGTCCATCGAGGTCGAGCAGCGTCCTGGGTTCGAGGTGACGGAGATCGCGGCGCCTCAGGTACCGGTGGCGGGAGGGGAGCCGGGAGGCGGCATCCCCGTGGCGCCTCTGGGGACCCAGGCGTACAACCCGGCGTTCGATGTGACGCCGCCCGAGCTGGTGACTGCGATCGTCACCGAGGAGGGAGCCGCATCGCCCGTGACGGCCGAGGCGCTGGCCGAGCTGTGCGCCAGGTCACGGCAGGTGACGCCGACATCGTGAGGAGAGGTTGGTGTCATCAGTTCGGGCAGAGCGGGGTGAACCCCCTCATTTGTCACTCGCTGTGATCTGAGCCAGGGCAGACAGTGGCGACGGCGTACGACTAAGGTCACTGGCCGGTGACCTATCTCACCTGAGCCTTCGCCACTGTTATGAGAATGGGATGATGTCGTTTATGAAGGGACGAGTCCTTGTCGTCGACGACGACACCGCACTGGCCGAGATGCTCGGCATCGTGCTGCGTGGTGAAGGTTTTGAGCCGTCTTTCGTAGCCGACGGCGACAAGGCGCTGGCCGCATTCCGTGAGTCCAAGCCCGACCTGGTGCTGCTCGACCTGATGCTGCCCGGGCGGGACGGCATCGAGGTGTGCCGTCTGATCAGGGCGGAGTCCGGCGTGCCGATCGTGATGCTGACGGCGAAGAGCGACACCGTCGATGTCGTCGTGGGCCTGGAGTCCGGCGCCGATGACTACATCGTCAAGCCGTTCAAGCCGAAGGAGCTCGTCGCCCGGATCCGGGCGAGGCTGCGGAGGTCCGAGGAGCCGGCGCCCGAGCAGCTCGCCATCGGTGACCTGGTCATCGACGTGGCCGGGCACTCCGTGAAGCGGGACGGGCAGTCGATCGCGCTGACGCCGCTGGAGTTCGACCTGCTGGTCGCGCTGGCCCGCAAGCCGTGGCAGGTGTTCACGCGTGAGGTGCTCCTCGAGCAGGTCTGGGGCTACCGGCACGCGGCCGACACGCGCCTGGTCAATGTGCATGTGCAGCGGCTGCGTTCCAAGGTCGAGAAGGACCCGGAGCGGCCGGAAATCGTCGTGACCGTACGTGGCGTCGGCTACAAGGCAGGGCCGAGCTGACATGTCCCGGGACAGTGCCGCTTCGGCCCCCGGTCGGACCGGGGCCCGCCCGGAGCGGCCTGTCGGCCGGAAGAAGGCGGGCTCCCGCTGGGGACGGTTCCTCGAGGGCGGACTGCTGCAGGGCGGAGTGCAGGGCAGTCCGGTCCTTCGGCTCCTGCTGCGCTGGGTGCGCCGGCCGCTGCTGCCCGTCATGCGGCTGTGGCGGCGCAACATCCAGCTCAAGGTCGTCGCCACCACCCTGCTGATGTCGCTCGGCGTCGTCCTGCTGCTGGGCTTCGTCGTCATCGGGCAGGTGCGCAACGGCCTGCTGGACGCCAAGGTGAAGGCCTCGCAGAGCCAGGCCACCGGCGGCTTCGCCGCGGCCAAGAAGAGCGCCGACGAAGCCGCGGCCGGGGCCGCCGACGACGGCGCGACGGTCGACGGGCGTTCCGAGCAGAACGTCATCCAGTGGATGAGTGACCTCGTCTCCTCGCTCTCCAGCGGCGGCCAGGGCGCCTTCGACGTGGTGACCCTTCCGGCCTCCGCGGCAGGAGACAGCGGTGGACGCGGGCCACGAGCCTCCGGTGGCGTGGACCCGACGGCGAGCGTGCCCGAGGACCTGCGCGAGCGGATCGACAGCAACATGGGGGCGTTCCAGAGCTACACCCGCATCGTCTACAACCGCACCGCCGACAAGGAGCCCCAGCCGGCCCTCGTCATCGGCAAGCAGGTCAACGACCCCAACAGCGACCCGTACCAGCTCTACTACTTCTTCCCGCTCACCCAGGAGGAGAAGTCGCTGAGCCTGGTCAAGGGGACGCTGGCCACCGCCGGGCTCTTCGTCGTCGTACTCCTCGGAGCCATCGCCTGGCTCGTGGTGCGCCAGGTCGTCACGCCGGTGCGGATGGCGGCCGGTATCGCCGAACGGCTGTCCGCCGGGCGACTGCAGGAGCGGATGAAGGTCACCGGCGAGGACGACATCGCGCGGCTCGGCGAGGCCTTCAACAAGATGGCGCAGAACCTTCAGCTGAAGATCCAGCAGCTGGAGGACCTCTCGCGGATGCAGCGGCGGTTCGTGTCCGACGTGTCCCATGAGCTGCGGACGCCACTGACGACCGTACGGATGGCCGCCGACGTCATCCATGAGGCGCGGGAGGACTTCGACCCGGTGACCGCGCGGTCGGCGGAGCTGCTGGCCGACCAGCTGGACCGGTTCGAGTCACTGCTCGCCGACCTGCTGGAGATCAGCCGTTTCGACGCGGGCGCTGCGGCACTGGAAGCCGAGCCGATCGACCTCAGGGAGGTCGTGCGGCGCGTGGTCAGCGGGGCCGAGCCGCTCGCCGAGCGCAAAGGCACACAGATCCGCGTCGTCGGCGACCAGCAGCCCATCGTCGCCGAGGCCGACGCCCGCCGCGTCGAACGGGTGCTGCGCAACCTCGTCGTCAACGCCGTCGAACACGGCGAAGGCAGGGACGTCGTCGTCAAGCTCGCCTCGGCGGGCGGGGCGGTCGCGGTCGCGGTGCGCGACTACGGCGTCGGACTCAAGCCCGGCGAGGCGACCCGGGTCTTCAGCCGCTTCTGGCGGGCCGACCCGGCACGCGCGCGTACGACGGGCGGTACGGGGCTGGGGCTGTCGATCGCGCTGGAGGACGCGCGGCTGCACGGCGGATGGCTCCAGGCGTGGGGCGAGCCCGGTGGCGGCTCGCAGTTCCGGCTGACCCTGCCGAGGACCGCGGACGAGCCGCTGCGAGGCTCTCCGATACCCCTGGAACCCAAGGACTCGCGGCGCAATCGCGGTCTCGATGACGCCGGACTGCCCAGCGGTGGCGGTGAGAAGGCGGCGACTGTGCCGGTCCAGTCCAACGGGGACCAGGCGCCCCCGATGCCGTCCAGGGACCCCATCGTCACGCGGATGGGCGGGGCGGCCCCCAAAGCCGACCCGACGGCGCTGCCCGGCAACGGCGCACGTGTGGTGCCCCGGCCCACTTCGGGCGCGCGGCGGCAGGAGGAGGTGCCCGGTGCGCAAGAGCCGGCGAGCGAGGAAGCCGGTCAGGACGGGGAGTCGAGCAAGCATGGGGAGGCATCTCGTGGCCGCTGACCGCGAGAGGGGCGCCACCCGGCGCGGGGCGGGGCGCGCGGTGGCGTACGCCGCCTGTGGCGCCGTACTGCTGGCGGGGTGCGCCTCGATGCCCGACAGCGGCGATCTGCGGGGCGTCGAGTCCACGCCGCGACAGGACACGCAGGTGCGGGTCTTCGCCATGCCGCCGCACGAGGACGCCTCGTCCTCGGAGATCGTGTCGGGCTTCCTGGAGGCACTGACCAGCGACGATCCGGACTACGAGATCGCGCGCAAGTACCTGACCGAGGAAGCGTCGCAGAAGTGGCAGCCCCTGCTGTCCACGACGGTGCTCGCCGACGGGCCGGGTGCCGATGTCGAGCGCGTAGGGGGCCGGGAGGAGACCGACAGCCTCTCCTACACGCTGACCGGCACCAAGGTCGCCCTGGTCGACGCGCAGCAGTCGTACGCGCCCGCCGACGGGGACTACAGCGAGTCGATGCACCTCATCCGGGACAAGAAGACGAAGCAGTGGCGCATCGACATCCCGCCGCGCGGCGTCGTCATGGGTAAGTCGGACTTCCAGCGCAACTACATGTCCGTCGACAAGTACTACTTCGCCTCGAACACCACCCTCGGGACCTCGCCGCACACGGCGGCCGTCGCCGATCCCGTCTACGTGCGCAGGAACGTGGACCCGATGACGCAGATGGTCCGCTCCCTGCTCACGGGGCCCACCAGCTGGCTCAACCCGGTGGTCAGGTCGAGCTTCCCCACCGGCACGGCACTGAGGAAGGGCGTCACCGCGCTGACGCCCGACGATCAGAACAGGCTGACCGTGCAGCTGAACGACAAGGCGGCCCGGGTCGGGCTGACCCAGTGCAAGGAGATGGCGGCCCAGCTGCTGTTCACCCTGCAGAACCTCACCCCCACCGTGGACGAGGTCGACCTGCGGTCCGACGGCAGGCAGCTGTGCTCGCTCACCGAACAGGATGCGGAGGCCGTCGCCGCGCGCGGGTCGGTGGAGCGCGCCGACTATCTGTACTTCCTCAACGCCGAGCACCGGCTCGTACGGCTGCCCGCCGCCACCAGTGACACGGAGCCCGACCCTGTGCCCGGCGCCCTGGGCGACGGCGATGTGCAGCTGAAGTCCGTGGCGGTGTCGCGCGACGAGGACATGGCGGCCGGGGTCGGCCTCGACGGCAAGAACCTGTACGTCGGCGCGCTGGTGTCGGGTGGTCCGCTCGGGGAGCCGGAGCTGAGCAGCGCGGGCCCGACCGCGGAGGAGCGGCTCTCGGCGCCCAGCTGGGACGCCCAGGGCGACCTGTGGGTGGCCGACCGCAATCCCGGCAACCCCCGGCTCCTCCTGCTGGAGGAGGGCGTCGGCAAGCCTCTGGTGGTGAAGACGCCGCCGGGCCTCGAGGGGCGCATCGAGTCGGTGAAGGTGGCCGCCGACGGTGTGCGCATTGCGCTCGTGGTGAAGCAGGGCGAGAAGTCGTCGCTGCTCATCGGGCGGATCGAACGGAGCCAGGACGACAAGGCGGAGGAGCCCTCGGCCGTCTCGGTGCACGAACTGCGCTCCGCGACGCCCGAATTGGAGGAGGTCTCGGCCATGTCGTGGGCCGGTGACAGCCGGCTCGTCGTGGTCGGGCGCGAGAAGGGCGGGGTGCAGACCATGCGGTACGTGCAGGTCGACGGCTCCACACCGGAGGGGCCGGCGCCCGCGGCCCTCAGCGGCGTCAAGGAGATCACCGCGTCCGAGGACGCGCGGCTGCCGCTGGTCGGTTACTCGGAGGACGGGATCGTGCGGCTGCCGTCGGGGGCGCAGTGGCAGAAAGTGGTGACGGACGGGGCAGCTCCGGTCTATCCGGGGTGAGGCTTTGCCCGGACCGCCGTTGGGTGCGGGACGGGGAGTGTGCGGGGAGTGTGGTGGCCGCTTCCGGCCGGGGTGAGTCTCCGGCTGGGGGCGGCCGCTTCGTTTTGGTGCGTGGGTGGTGCGTGGGTGGTGCGTGTCGTGCCGTGGTGAATGGTGGGAACGCGGCTCCGTTCCGGGACGGAAATGGGGCAGGCCGCCATCGGGCCGAGTTATCCACAGGCAGTTATCCACAGGGGTGGTCGGTCGGGACGGGCGTTGGCACAGTGGTGGGCATGCGGGGGTGGTGGCAGGACCTGACCGACCTGGTGCTGCCGGCCGAGTGCGGAGGCTGTGGAAGGCCTCGCACGGTGCTCTGCCCGGAGTGCCGTGCCGTCCTGAACGGGGCCGTACCGAGCCGGGTGCGACCGGTGCCGGAGCCGCCCGGGCTGCCGGTCGTGCACGCGGCGGCCCGGTACACGGACGAGGCGCGGGCGGCGCTGCTCGCCCACAAAGAGCGCGGCGCGCTGGCGCTCACGGCACCGCTCGGGGCGGCGCTGGCGGGGGCTGTGCGGGCCGGGCTCCGGGAGGCCTGTACGTCTCGGGACAGCGGGGCGTCGGGGCGGGATGTGCGGCTCCGGGGCTCGCAGGCGCGGGTCGACGGGGTGCGGCGGTCGGAGGGCGCCGAGGCGCCTGTGCTGCTCGTCCCTGTTCCGTCCGCGCGTGGGTCGGTGCGGGCGCGAGGACATGATCCGGCGCGGCGGATCGCGCTCGCGGCGGCGGGTGAGCTGCGGCGGGCGGGGACGCCGGCACGCGTGCTTGCGGTGCTGCGGCAAGGGCGTGGGGTGGCCGATCAGTCGGGGCTCAACTCGCGGCAGCGGCTGGACAATCTCGCGGGCGCGCTGGTGGTGGCGCCTGGGGGTGGTCGGCTGCTCGCCGGGGGTGGTCCCGTTGTGCTCGTCGACGACCTGATGACGACGGGTGCGTCGCTGGCGGAGGCGGCGAGGGCTGTGCGGGTGGTGTTGGCGGCGGCGGAGGGGGTGGGCTCCGGTGGTAGGGGGAGGGTGGGCCCCAGCAGTCGTACAGCGCAGCCCGGTGCACGCGTTGGCCGGACAACAGCCGTGTACCGGCCGGGAACTCGGGAAAGCAGATGGGAACGGAGAGCCGGATCGACGGAGGGCAGTGTGCGGCAGTTGCGTGAGAGGCCGGGAATCATGGGCTCAGGACTGACCCGTGACCTGATCTGCGCGGCCGTGGTCGCGGCGTCGCCGGATTCTTTCGAAATAAACCGGAACTGACTGAGAACTTGCATCGTTGCAGGTAACGAGAGGGTCAATTCACCTGAACGGAGGTACGCCGCAGTAGAGGGTGACGACATCCGTCCGGGCGAGATATGTTCGGTTGTGAGGGAAAGGCGCAGGCCATCCCCGTCATATCCGAATGCCGTGCCGTGGGTTTTGCGCAATCACCCGCGGCCATGGGGTGGAGATCTTGCCCATGGGGGAGGAGGAGGTGGAAGTCACCGAGTCCGAGGTTCCGGGGTTCCCCGGAGCCTGGTGCAAAAGGGAGATGCTCCGCCGATGGAGCGGGGCGATCCGGGAACGGAGTTCTGCGTGGACATCGTCGTCAAGGGCCGCAAGACCGAGGTGCCCGAGCGGTTCCGCAAGCACGTGGCCGAGAAGCTGAAGCTGGAGAAGATCCAGAGGCTCGATGCCAAGGTGATCAGCCTCGACGTCGAGGTGTCCAAGGAGCCCAACCCGCGACAGGCCGACCGCTGTGACCGAGTGGAGATCACGCTCCGCTCGCGCGGTCCGGTGATCCGGGCGGAGGCAGCGGCCAGCGATCCGTACGCGGCGCTCGACCTCGCGGCGGAAAAGCTGGATGCCCGGCTGCGCAAGCAGCACGACAAGCGTTTCTCGCGCCGAGGCGCACGCCGACTCACGGCGGCCGAGGTCCCCGACCACGTACCGGGCGCGGCGACGCTCAACGGCAATGGCCGCACGTTCCAGGAAGAAGAGCCGGACGGAATTCCCACCAAGAAGATCGGCTCGCTGGAAGTAAAGGGCGAAGGCCCCCTCGTCGTACGCGAGAAGACGCACGTCGCCTCCCCGATGACCCTCGATCAGGCCCTCTACGAGATGGAGCTGGTCGGGCACGACTTCTACCTGTTCGTCGACTCGGAGACGAAGGAACCAAGCGTCGTCTACCGGCGTCATGCCTACGACTACGGCGTCATTCACCTCAGCACGGACCCGATGGTCACCCAGGCGCAGGCCCCCGCGGCAGGCGGCACGCTGGGCGGCTGAGCCACCCGGCTGACAGCTGAGCCGGTGCCCCTGGAGCGCGGTGTGCGCCCCCAGGGGCACCGGTGTGCGACCTCTTCGCGCCCTGCTCGTCACCGTAGTGTCGGCCGGGCATGGAATCATGGCCGCACCGGCCCAACCGTTGGGCCGCTGCCTTGGGTTGGCGATGGCAGACGACCAGCCACAGCCTTCAGGGGGAGGAACGATGGCGGACAGCTTCGGACCGATGCGGGATGAGGATGCCGACAGCGATGTCGTCGGCATGGGCCCGGACGCGGGCTCTCCACGCAAGGAGCCGATCAGAGTCCTCGTCGTCGACGACCACGCCCTGTTCCGCCGTGGACTGGAGATCGTGCTCGCGGCCGAGGAGGACATCCAGGTCGTCGGGGAGGCGGGCGACGGCGCGGAAGCCGTGGACAAGGCCGCTGACCTGCTGCCGGACATCGTCCTGATGGACGTGCGGATGCCCAAGCGGGGCGGGATCGAGGCCTGCACCTCCATCAAGGAGGTCGCCCCCAGCGCGAAGATCATCATGCTGACGATCAGCGACGAGGAGGCCGACCTCTACGACGCGATCAAGGCGGGCGCGACCGGTTATCTCCTGAAGGAGATCTCCACCGACGAGGTGGCCACCGCCATTCGCGCCGTGGCCGACGGGCAGTCGCAGATCAGCCCGTCCATGGCGTCGAAGCTGCTCACCGAGTTCAAGTCGATGATCCAGCGCACGGACGAGCGTCGGCTCGTGCCCGCGCCCCGGCTGACGGACCGTGAGCTGGAGGTGCTCAAGCTCGTGGCCACGGGGATGAACAACCGGGACATCGCCAAGGAGTTGTTCATCTCCGAGAACACCGTGAAGAACCACGTGCGCAACATCCTGGAGAAGCTGCAGCTGCACTCCAGGATGGAGGCCGTGGTGTACGCGATGCGGGAAAAGATCCTCGAGATCCGCTGAGGCCGGATGACCGGCCCTGGGGTCAGGCCAGCAGGCGAGTGAGTTCCGTGGCGAGCGGCTCGCGCAGGTCGGGTGCGTCGACCCGTTCCACGCGTACGTCCGAGCAGTCCACCCAGCTCGCCGCCTCCACCAGCGCCTGGGCCACCGCCGGGACCGCCTTCGGGCCGTCCAGGGTGACCTGTTTGGCGACCAGGGTGCTGCCTTCGCGGGCCGGGTCCACGCGGCCGACCAGGCGGCCACCGGCCAGGACCGGCATGGCGAAGTAGCCGTAGATCCGCTTCTGCTTGGGGACGTACGCCTCCAAGCGGTGGGTGAAGCCGAAGATCCGCTCCGTGCGTGCCCGCTCCCAGATCAGGGAGTCGAACGGGGACAGCAGCGTCGTACGGTGGCGGCCGCGCGGAGGGGTCTCCAGGGCCACCGGGTCGGCCCAGGCCGGCTTGCCCCAGCCCTCGACAGTGACCGGCACCAGGCCCGAATCGGCGATCACCGCGTCGACCTGTTCGCCCTTGAGCCGGTGGTAGTCGGCGATGTCCGCGCGCGTGCCCACGCCGAGGGACTGGCCCGCCAGGCGGACCAGGCGGCGCAGGCACTCGGCGTCGTCCAGATCGTCGTGCAGCAGTGCCTGCGGGATGGCGCGTTCCGCCAGGTCGTAGACGCGCTTCCAGCCGCGGCGCTCGACGCAGACCACCTCGCCGTACATCAGGGCGCGTTCGACGGCGACCTTGGCGCCCGACCAGTCCCACCACTCGCTGGTCCGCTTCGCACCGCCCAGCTCGGTCGCGGTCAGGGGGCCCTCGGTGTGGAGCTGCTTGATCACCTGGTCGTAGGCGCCGTCGGGGAGTTCGTGGTTCCAGTGGGGCCGGTTGCGGTAGGCGCGGCGGCGGAAGGCGAAGTGCGGCCACTCCTCCACGGGGAGGATGCAGGCGGCGTGGGACCAGTACTCGAAGGCGTGCGGCTGCGGCGACGGCTCGCCCGCGGCCGCAGTCGTCCAGTAGGCCTTCTCGACCGTCTTGCGACCCACCGCGCCCAGGCGGGCGTACGGGATGAGCTCGTGGGAGCGGGCCAGGACCGAGATGGTGTCGAGTTGGACCGCGCCGAGGTGACGCAGTATGCCGCGGACGCCTGACCTGCGGTCGGGGGTGCCGAGGAACCCCTGCGCGCGGAGGGCGATCCGGCGGGCCTCGTCGGCCGAGAGGTCGGTGGTGGGGCGCAGGGTCGTCATGGTCGGCACGATAGGCGGTGGCACTGACAGTGCGGGGTGAGCTGGGGATTTGTCCGGGGTGGGCCTGCACGCGGGTGCCGGGGGACGCAGTTATGCGGGTTGGTTCCTCGTCGGCAGGTACGGGGCCGTCGACGGCAGGCTCAGGTCCGACGGGAGCAGGGAACCCACCCAGCAGTCCCGGCGTACGCCCTGGTTGACCATGGCGGAGCGCAGGGTGCCCTCAAGGGCGAAGCCGGCGCGTTCGGCCACCGCGCGGGAGGGCCCGTTGCCGACCTCCGCGCGCCATTCCACGCGGTCGAGCGACAGGTGGACGAAGGCCCAGCGCGACGCGGCGAGTACGGCCTCGGTGATGTAGCCGTTGCCGCGGTGCTCCTTCGTGCCCCAGAAACCGATCTCGGCCTCGCTCATGGAACGCATCGTGAGGCCGAGCATGCCCACCAGGTCCTCCCCTTCGGGGAGGAAGAGTCCCCAGGTGAGCATCGAACCGTTCGCCCAGCCCTCGGGGACCAGTTGTTCCGCGAAACTCTGGGCGTGCTCGTAGAGGTAGGGCGAGGGGATCGTGGTCCAGCGCTGGATGTCGGGGTCCTGTACGGCCTCGTACACCGCGTCCGTGTCCTTCGGGCCGACCGTGCGCATGAGGAGACGGCTGGTGGCGAGCGTGACGGGTTCCATCGGCCGATTCTGCTCGGGGGGCGTCGCATGCGCCATCCTTATAAGCGGTGTGTGAGCGAGCGAACGCATTTCGCGCAATTCGTCGGCGGAACGCGGCACCAACCGCAGCCCCCGGCCGTTGTCCCTTTGACGGAGATTTGAAGCAGCGGACGTTCGACGTCCACGGCAGGCTCCCGGCGTGGCGGGGTCCTCGCATACGATGGCCGTTGCTCAGTCAAGTCAAATGGAAACCGACCGTCCTAGGCCCGACCGGCAAGGAGACCAACCCCCGTGTCCGTCCTCTCGAAGATCATGCGTGCAGGCGAAGGCAAGATCCTGCGCAAGCTGCACCGCATCGCGGACCAGGTCAACTCCATCGAAGAGGACTTCGTCGACCTCTCCGACGCCGAGCTGCGGGCCCTCACCGATGAGTACAAGCAGCGCTACGCAGACGGCGAGAGCCTGGACGACCTGATGCCCGAGGCCTTCGCGACCGTTCGCGAGGCCGCCAAGCGCGCTCTCGGCCAGCGTCACTACGACGTCCAGATCATGGGCGGCGCTGCCCTCCACCTGGGCTACGTGGCCGAGATGAAGACCGGTGAGGGCAAGACGCTCGTCGGCACGCTGCCCGCTTATCTGAACGCGCTGTCCGGCCAGGGCGTCCACCTGATCACGGTGAACGACTATCTGGCCGAGCGTGACTCGGAGATGATGGGCCGCGTCCACAAGTTCCTGGGTCTGAGTGTCGGCTGCATCCTCGCCAACATGACGCCGGCCCAGCGCCGCGAGCAGTACGCGTGCGACATCACGTACGGCACGAACAACGAGTTCGGCTTCGACTACCTGCGCGACAACATGGCGTGGTCCAAGGACGAACTCGTCCAGCGCGGCCACAACTTCGCCATCGTCGACGAGGTCGACTCCATCCTCGTCGACGAGGCCCGTACGCCGCTGATCATCTCCGGCCCGGCCGACCAGGCCACCAAGTGGTACGGCGACTTCGCCAAGCTGGTCACGCGCCTGAAGAAGGGCGAGGCGGGCAACCCGCTCAAGGGCCTGGAGGAGACCGGCGACTACGACGTCGACGAGAAGAAGCGCACGGTCGCCATCCACGAGGCCGGTGTCTCCAAGGTCGAGGACTGGCTGGGCATCGACAACCTCTACGAGTCGGTGAACACGCCGCTGGTGGGCTACCTGAACAACGCCATCAAGGCCAAGGAGCTCTTCAAGAAGGACAAGGACTACGTCGTCATCGACGGCGAGGTCATGATCGTCGACGAGCACACCGGCCGTATCCTCGCCGGCCGCCGCTACAACGAGGGCATGCACCAGGCGATCGAGGCGAAGGAAGGGGTGGACATCAAGGACGAGAACCAGACGCTCGCCACGATCACCCTGCAGAACTTCTTCCGCCTCTACAAGCGCCACGACCACGACGGCAAGGAACAGCCCGGTCTGTGCGGCATGACCGGTACGGCGATGACCGAGGCCGCCGAGTTCCACCAGATCTACAAGCTCGGCGTGGTCCCGATCCCGACGAACAGGCCGATGATCCGCATGGACCAGTCGGACCTGATCTACCGCACCGAGGTCGCCAAGTTCGAGGCGGTCGTCGACGACATCGTCGAGAAGCACGAGAAGGGCCAGCCGATCCTCGTCGGTACGACGTCGGTCGAGAAGTCCGAGTACCTGTCGCAGCAGCTGTCCAAGCGCGGCGTCCAGCACGAGGTGCTGAACGCCAAGCAGCACGACCGTGAGGCGATCATCGTCGCCCAGGCCGGCCGCAAGGGCGCCGTCACCGTCGCCACCAACATGGCCGGCCGTGGTACGGACATCAAGCTCGGCGGCAACCCCGAGGACCTCGCCGAGGCGGAGCTGCGCCAGCGCGGCCTCGACCCCGAGGAGCACATCGAGGAGTGGGCCGCGGCCCTGCCCGCCGCCCTGGAGAAGGCCGAGCAGGCGGTCAAGGCGGAGTTCGAGGAGGTCAAGGAACTCGGCGGTCTCTACGTCCTGGGCACCGAGCGGCACGAGTCGCGCCGTATCGACAACCAGCTGCGCGGTCGTTCCGGCCGTCAGGGCGACCCGGGCGAGTCCCGCTTCTACCTCTCCCTCGGTGACGACCTGATGCGCCTGTTCAAGGCCCAGATGGTCGAGCGCGTGATGTCGATGGCGAACGTCCCGGACGACGTGCCGATCGAGAACAAGATGGTCACGCGCGCGATCGCGTCCGCCCAGTCGCAGGTCGAGCAGCAGAACTTCGAGACCCGTAAGAACGTCCTGAAGTACGACGAGGTCCTCAACCGCCAGCGTGAGGTCATCTACGGCGAGCGCCGCCGTGTCCTGGAGGGCGAGGACCTGCACGAGCAGGTGCAGCACTTCATGGACGACACGATCGACGCGTACGTCGGCGCGGAGACCGCCGAGGGCTTCGCCGAGGAGTGGGACCTGGAGCGGCTGTGGGGCGCCTTCAAGCAGCTCTACCCGGTGAAGGTGACCGTCGACGAGCTGGAGGAGGCGGCCGGCGACCGTGCCGGGCTGACCGCCGAGTTCATCTCCGAGTCCATCAAGGACGACATCCACGAGCAGTACGCGGCGCGTGAGGCGCAGCTCGGCTCCGAGATCATGCGTGAGCTGGAGCGCCGGGTCGTGCTGTCGGTCCTGGACCGCAAGTGGCGCGAGCACCTCTACGAGATGGATTACCTCCAGGAGGGCATCGGCCTGCGCGCGATGGCGCAGAAGGACCCGCTGGTCGAGTACCAGCGCGAGGGCTTCGACATGTTCACCGCCATGATGGAGGGCATCAAGGAGGAGTCCGTCGGCTACCTGTTCAACCTGGAGGTCCAGGTCGAGCAGCAGGTCGAGGAGGTCCCGGTCGAGGACACCAAGCCGGTGGCCGACCTGGAGAAGAGGGACGCGGTGCCGGCGCAGGCGGGCGCGCGTCCCGAGATCCGCGCCAAGGGCCTCGAGGCTCCGCGCCGCCCGGACCGGCTGCACTACACCGCGCCCAAGGTGGACGGTGAGGGCGACATCGTCGAGGGTGACTTCGACAACGGCGACGAGCCGGTGCGCTCGGAGGCCGACGGCCTCACGCGCGCGGAGCGGCGCAAGCAGGCGCGTGGTGGGCGGCGCCGCAAGAAGTGACGTGACGGTGGCTGTGACGCCGTAGCAGTCAGGAAGGGGCGGGTTCCTCGGGGAACCCGGCCCTTCGGCTTGCTCGGCCCGCCGGCGGCCTGTTGTGGGGGTGGTGGCGGTCAGTCGTCGTCCGGGCGGGGCCTGCGTGGGCCGCCCAGTTCCACTGCCGTGCAGCGCCAGCGGAGGTCTCCGCCCTGTTCCAGGCGGAATGCCATGGCACGCAGCTGGTCTCCGGCACCGATGCGGGCGAAGGCCTCGATGGCGCCCGGGCGGGGTTCGAAGTAGCCGATGTCGCGGACGACGGGGCGGGTGCCGCGGGTGCGCAGGAGGCCGCGCTCCGCGAGCCAGGCCAGTTCGTCGTAAGCACGGCCGGCGGTGTGGCGGAGCATCCAGTGGACGGGGCGCTGGCCGCTCAGCACGAGGAGCAGACGGTCGGCGAAGACGTCGGTGGGGCGGGGTTGCGGGACGGCGGGCCTGTCGAGGGTGCTGGTTGCGGCCGCCGGGATGCGCCAGGTGCGCGGCGTGGGGGCCGGGGCCGTGGCTGGGCGGGTGTCCGTGGGCCTGGTGCGCGGGACGGTTCCCGTGGAGCCTGACGAGCCCGGTGGGCGGCCTCCCGGGGATGCCGTACGGGCCGTGCCGCCGCTCGGCGTGCGGGGCGGGCTGCCGGCGGGGCGGCGGGTGTCGCGGCGGGTCGGCGGGCGGGTGCCGGGGCGGCGCTGTGCCCTGGTCATGACCTTGTTCATGGAGTCCCCGTTCGGTGAACCCGGATAGATACCGGTCGGTAACTTCGTGGTTGGTGATCTTGTACGGGGCTGCGGGGGGCGGGAGCAAGGCAGCGGGGACTCGGGCCGGGCGGCCGGAATCTTCACTTATCCGGGTGATCGAGGGCCGTGGAAGCCTGTGCCGGCAAGGGCGCACCGGGTGAGTTCGTGTACCGGGGTGGACGCTCGGCGGGGTGGCGGACGGGGCTCGAAAGGGGACGCCCCGGGTATCGCCCGCACGTATCCTGAAGGCCCTCCGGAGGTGCGGGGATCGCCCCTCTCCGGGCCCTTGCAGAGCCTTACGAGTGCTACGAGTTCGAAGAAAGCGGTCAGTAATGCGCGTCTACGTCCCCTTGACCCTCCCCGGTCTCGCCGAGGCGCACAAGGCGGGCGAGCTGGAGGCCGAGTCGCTCGTCGCGTACGCCGTCACGCCCGCGCTGCGCGAGTGGTACCTCTCCGACGACATCGAGGAGCTGGAGTACGCCGCGCTCAACCGGGCCGCGCTGGCCTCGCTGCGGCTGCTGGCGGCGGACAGCGGGGCGGCTCGGCGCCGGGTGGTGGTCGCCGTCGACGTGCCCGACGGGGCGGCCGTCGCCGACCCGGACCGGGGGCTGGACCCGGCGTCGCTGGGCGAGGTGCGAATCGCCGGGAGCGTGGCGTTGGCCAAGGCGGCCGCCGTGCACGTCGACTCGGACGATGCGGAGACGGACGTGGCGGCGGCCGCGGAGGCGCTGGCGGCGGCGGACGGCGGGGACGACGACGCGCAGTTCGTCGTGGACGGAGCCGAGGACCATGAGCTGCTGTGGTTCGCCACCCAGGAGATCCCGAACCTGGTGGGCCTGGTCGACTGACCCGGCGCTGCCCTCGTTGACCTGCTGTTTGACCCGCCGTTCTCTTGATTGTCAGTGAGGGCGGGTACGGTTTTTGGCATGGGGAAGCGAGAAGGGGCGCACATCGTCTGGGACTGGAACGGGACGCTGTTCCACGACAATGACGCGATCATCGGGGCGACGAACGCGGCGTTCGGCGAGCTGGGGCTCGAGCCGATCACGATGGAGCAGTACCGGGCGCTGTACTGCGTCCCGGTGCCGAAGTTCTACGAGCGGCTGCTCGGCCGGCTGCCGACCGAGGCCGAGTGGGAGGTCATGGACGAGACCTTCCACCGGTACTACGCCGAGCACCGGGTGACGTGCGGGCTCACCACGGGCGTGGCGGAGCTGCTGGTGGAGTGGGGGTCCGCCGGGCGCAGCCAGTCGATCCTGAGCATGTACGTGCATGACGAACTCCTCCCGCTGGTGCAAGGGTTCGGGATCGAGCAGCACTTCATACGCGTCGACGGGCGGACCGGGCCGTCCGGGGGCAGCAAGGCCGAGCACATGGTGCGGCACATCAAGGCGCTCGCGAGCGTCGATCCCGCTCGCACGGTCGTGATCGGGGACGCCGCGGACGACGCGGTGGCGGCGCTCCATGTGGGCGCTCAGGCCGTGCTCTACACCGGGGGGTCGCACAGCCGGGCGAGCCTCGAGGGGGTCGGGGTGCCGGTCGTGGACACACTGGTCGAGGCGGTCGCGGAGGCGGAGCGGCTGGCCGCGTGAGCGTCGGCGCCCATCACGGGCGCGGCGCCCCGGTGGAACGCCGCGCCTGTGCTCGCCGGACCCGCATGGGGACCTGGGCGTCGGTCAGGTCACCGGTGCCTTCGCTCGCAGCACCGTCAGGAACTCGCGCATCCAGCTGGAGTGGTCCGGCCAGGCGCGGGAGGAGACCAGGGTGCCGTCGACCACGGCCTCCGCGTCCTGGAAGGTGGCGCCGGCCGCCTGCATGTCCAGTTCCAGGGCGGGGTACGCCGTGACGCGGCGGCCGTGGAGGCTGTCGATCGCGGCGGTGAGCAAGGGGCCGTGGCAGATCTGGGCGACCGGCTTGTCGGCATCGAAGAACGACTTCAGGATCTTGCGGAGCTCGGGGTCGTTGCGGAGGTACTCGGGGGCCCGGCCGCCGGGGATGACGACGGCGGCGTAGTCGCCGGGGTCGACCTCGGAGAAGGCGAGGTCGGCGGGCCAGGTGTAGCCGGGTTTCTCGGTGTAGGTGTCGAAGCCGGGTTCGAAGTCGTGGACGACGAACTGGAGCTTCTTGCGGGCGGGGGCGGCGATGTGGACGTCGTAGCCCTCTTCGCGGAGGCGCTGGTAGGGGTAGAGGACCTCCAGTGACTCTGCGGCGTCGCCGGTGACGATGAGGATTTTCGCTGTCATGTCGGGTGCGCTCCTCTTTTGGGCCGGGGGCTGCGTCCGTCGGGCCTTAGGGGCAACGTGCCTCGGAGTGGGGCGCTTGCCAAGGGGGCGTGCGCTGCCCGGCGGTGTGAGGTGCCGCCACGGCGGGACGGGCCGCCGCGTCCGGCCGGGCCGCCCCGGCGGCGCGACTGCCCGCCTGCTCGGTGGGTCGCGGACAGCCAAGCCGCACGGGGCGCCATTGTCGGCGGCTGTTTTCGGACACCCGTCGCCTCCGGATGGCCTGCTTCCGTTCTCGGAACCCGGCCCCGGTCGTCGTCACAGTCCCTCACCCCAGGCTGCCCCTGTATACCCGACCCCGCCAGTTACGCCCTCACCGCCCCGTTTGCCCCTGTGCAGAACGTCAAAGTTCCACCCCTGGTTTTGTACACATACGGCTCATGACGGCCCCCCTGTAAGGAGCGATAGCCTTAGTGGCGTGATCAGCGCGATAGCTCGCGGGGGCAGTGTTGCCCCTGCCCTGCGCCCGGAGAGCACGGACCACATCCGTGACCGGGTGGCGGTCGCTGGTCTTCGCGGGCGGGAGGGGGGCGTAAGGGCTCCCGGGACGTCATGCACACCCCGGGCCCGGACGTCGCAGAGAGCAGCGTCACACCCCTTGGGCAGCTCAAGATTGGCTCATATACCCCCGCTCATCTCACCTCGCGGCATAGCGTCGAAGCAGACCGGACACCCCGCGTCGCGGCGTTATACCGGAGGGGAAGAGACCGTACTTCCTTCTACGTCACGCAACGGCGCGCGACAGGAGCCAGAGGACAATGCAGACCAAGCTGGACGAAGCCAAGGCCGAGCTGCTCGAGAGGGCCGCTCGGGTAGCTGAGAACAGCCCGGTCGGGGGGCACCTACCGACTGGGACGACGGACGAGAGCAGCCCCGGCACCCCGGACCACGACACCGTGCTCGCGTTCCTCCAGCGCTACTACCTGCACACCGCCCCGGAGGACCTCACCGACCGCGACCCGGTCGACATCTTCGGAGCCGCTCTCTCGCACTACCGGCTGGCCGAGAACCGCCCCCAGGGCACGGCCAACGTGCGGGTCCACACGCCCACCGTGGAAGAGAACGGGTGGACCTGCAGCCACTCCGTCGTCGAAGTCGTCACCGACGACATGCCCTTCCTGGTCGATTCGGTGACCAACGAGCTCACTCGGCAGGGCCGGGGGATCCATGTGGTCATCCACCCCCAGGTCTTCGTCCGCCGCGATGTCACCGGCAAGCTCATCGAGGTGCTCACCGCGCCGCCCACCGGCGAGGTGCCGCACGACACGCACACCGAGTCCTGGATCCACGTCGAGATCGACCGCGAGACCGACCGCGGCGACCTGAAGCAGATCACCGCCGACCTGCTGCGCGTCCTGTCCGACGTCCGTGAGGCCGTCGAGGACTGGAGCAAGATGCGGGACCTGGCCCTGCGTATGGCCGACGAGCTGCCGCAGGAGCCCCACTCCGATCTGCGTGAGCAGGAGTTCGAGGAGGCCCGCGAGCTGCTGCGCTGGCTGGCCGACGACCACTTCACCTTCCTCGGCTACCGCGAGTACGAGCTGCGCGATGACGACTCGCTCGCCGCCGTGCCGGGCACCGGCCTCGGCATCCTGCGCGCCGACCCGCAGCACTCCGAGACCGAAAGCCACCCCGTCAGCCCCTCCTTCGAGCGGCTGCCCGCCGACGCCCGCGCAAAGGCCCGCGAGCACAAGCTCCTCATCCTCACGAAGGCCAACAGCCGGGCGACCGTGCACCGGCCGTCGTACCTCGACTACGTCGGCGTGAAGAAGTTCGACGAGAACGGCGAGGTCGTCGGTGAGCGCCGCTTCCTGGGCCTGTTCTCCTCCGCCGCCTACACCGAGTCCGTCCGCCGCGTGCCCGTCGTCCGGCGCAAGGTCGACGACGTGCTGCGGGTCGCCGGGTTCTCGCCCAACAGCCACGACGGGCGCGACCTGCTGCAGATCCTGGAGACGTACCCGCGCGACGAGCTCTTCCAGACCCCGGTCCCCGAACTCCAGCGCATCGCCACCTCCGTGCTCTACCTGCAGGAGCGGCGCCGGCTGCGGCTGTACCTGCGGCAGGACGAGTACGGCCGCTACTACTCGGCCCTCGTCTACCTCCCCCGCGACCGCTACACCACCGGCGTACGCCTGCGGATCATCGACATCCTGAAGGAGGAGCTCGGCGGCACCAGCGTCGACTTCACCGCCTGGAACACCGAGTCGATCCTCTCCCGGCTGCACTTCGTGGTGCGGGTGCCGCAGGGCACCGAACTGCCGGAGCTCAGCGACAGCGACAAGGAGCGCATCGAGGCGCGCCTCGTCGAGGCCGCGCGCTCCTGGGCCGACGGCTTCACCGACGCGCTCAACGCCGAACTCGGTGAGGAGCACGCCGCCGAGCTGCTGCGTCGCTACTCCAACGCCTTCCCCGAGGGCTACAAGGCCGACCACAGCCCGCGCTCCGCGGTTTCGGACCTGGTCCACATCGAACAGCTCACCGAGGAGAACAACTTCTCGCTGAGCCTGTACGAGCCGGTCGGCGCGTCCCCCGAGGAGCGCCGGTTCAAGATCTACCGCAAGGGCCCGGCCGTCTCCCTGTCCGCCGTCCTGCCCGTCCTCAGCCGGCTCGGCGTCGAGGTCGTGGACGAGCGGCCGTACGAACTGCGCTGCTCCGACCGCAGCGTCGCCTGGATCTACGACTTCGGTCTGCGCCTGCCCAAGTCGGCGGGCGGAGGTGCCGGTGACTACCTCGGCGACGACGCGCGCGAGCGGTTCTCGGAGGCCTTCGCCGCCACCTGGACCGGCAAGGCGGAGAACGACGGCTTCAACGCCCTCGTCCTGAGCGCCGGGCTGACCTGGCGGCAGGCGATGGTGCTGCGGGCGTACGCCAAGTACCTGCGACAGGCGGGCTCCACCTTCTCGCAGGACTACATGGAGGACACCCTCCGCAACAACGTCCACACCACCCGGCTGCTCGTCTCCCTGTTCGAGGCGCGGATGTCGCCGGACCGCCAGCGCGCGGGCCGCGAGATCGTGGACGCGCTGCTCGAAGAGGTCGACGCGGCGCTCGACCAGGTGGCGAGCCTCGACGAGGACCGGATCCTGCGGTCCTTCCTCACCGTCATCAAGGCGACGCTGCGGACGAACTTCTTCCAGGAGGCGGCGGGCGGCAAGCTGCACGACTACGTCTCCATGAAGTTCGACCCGCAGGCCATCCCCGACCTGCCGGCACCGCGACCGGCGTACGAGATCTGGGTCTACTCGCCGCGTGTCGAGGGCGTGCACCTGCGCTTCGGCAAGGTCGCGCGCGGTGGCCTGCGCTGGTCCGACCGGCGTGAGGACTTCCGCACCGAGATCCTCGGCCTGGTCAAGGCGCAGATGGTGAAGAACACCGTCATCGTGCCGGTCGGCGCCAAGGGCGGCTTCGTCGCCAAGCAGCTGCCCGACCCGAGCGTGGACCGGGACGCGTGGCTGGCGGAAGGGGTCGCGAGCTACAAGACCTTCATCTCGGCTCTGCTCGACATCACCGACAACATGGTCGCCGGCGAGGTCGTGCCCCCGGCGGACGTCGTCCGCCACGACGAGGACGACACCTACCTCGTCGTCGCCGCCGACAAGGGCACCGCGACCTTCTCCGACATCGCCAACGGGGTCGCCGAGCAGTACAACTTCTGGCTCGGCGACGCCTTCGCCTCCGGCGGCTCGGCCGGCTACGACCACAAGGGCATGGGCATCACCGCCCGCGGCGCCTGGGAGTCCGTCAAGCGGCACTTCCGCGAGCTGGGCGTGGACACGCAGACCGAGGACTTCACGGTCGTCGGCATCGGCGACATGTCCGGTGACGTGTTCGGCAACGGCATGCTGCTCAGCGAACACATCCGCCTGGTCGCCGCCTTCGACCACCGGCACATCTTCATCGACCCGAACCCGGACGCGGCCACCTCCTACGCCGAGCGCCGCCGGGTCTTCGAGCTGCCGCGCTCCAGCTGGGAGGACTACAACACCGAGCTGATCTCGGCCGGTGGCGGTGTCTTCCCGCGCAGCGCCAAGGCCGTCCCGGTCAACGCGCACATCCGCGAGGCCCTGGGCATCGAGGGCAAGGTCTCCAAGATGACCCCGGCCGACCTGATGAAGGCGATCCTCCAGTCGCCGGTGGACCTGCTGTGGAACGGCGGCATCGGTACGTACGTCAAGGCCTCGACCGAGTCCCACGCGGACGTCGGCGACAAGGCCAACGACGCCATCCGCGTCGACGGCGCCGACCTGCGTGTCAAGGTCGTCGGCGAGGGCGGCAACCTCGGTCTGACCCAGCTCGGCCGGATCGAGTTCGCGCGGCACGGCGGCCGGATCAACACCGACGCCATCGACAACAGCGCGGGCGTGGACACCTCCGACCACGAGGTGAACATCAAGATCCTGCTCAACAGCCTGGTCAGCGACGGCGACATGACCGTCAAGCAGCGCAACAAGCTGCTCGCCGAGATGACCGACGAGGTCGGCCGTCTGGTCCTGCGCAACAACTACGCGCAGAACACGGCGATCGCCAACGCCCTCGAGCAGTCCAGCGCCATGCTCCACGCCCAGCAGCGCTTCATGAAGCACCTGGTCAGGGAGGGGCACCTGGACCGGGCGCTGGAGTTCCTGCCCACCGACCGCCAGATTCGCGAACGCCTCGGCAGCGGCCACGGCCTCACCGGCCCGGAGACAGCCGTCCTGATGGCGTACACGAAGATCACGGTCGCCGAGGAGCTGCTGCACACCACGCTGCCGGACGACCCGTACCTGAGCACGCTGCTGCACGCGTACTTCCCGACCGCGCTGCGCGAGCAGTTCCCGGCCAACCTCGTCAGCCACCCGCTGCGCCGCGAGATCACCACGACCGTGCTGGTCAACGACACGGTCAACACGGGCGGTACGACGTACCTGCACCGGCTGCGCGAGGAGACCGGGGCCTCCTTGGAGGAGATCGTCCGGGCGCAGACCGTGGCCCGCGCGATCTTCCGCTCGTCGACCGTGTGGGACGCGGTCGAGGCGCTCGACAACAAGGTCGAGGCCGCCGTCCAGACCCGGATCCGGCTGCACTCGCGCCGCCTCGTCGAGCGCGGTACGCGCTGGCTGCTCAACAACCGGCCGCAGCCGCTGGAGCTCGCCGACACCATCGACTTCTTCAGTGACCGTGTCGAGCAGGTGTGGTCGCAGCTGCCGAAGCTGCTCAAGGGCGCGGACCTGGAGTGGTACCAGCAGATCTACGACGAGCTGACCGGTGTCGGCGTCCCGGCCGAACTGGCCACGCGGGTGTCCGGGTTCTCCTCGGCCTTCCCGACGCTGGACATCGTCTCGGTGGCCGACCGCCTCGGCAAGGACCCGATGGACGTCGCCGAGGTGTACTACGACCTCGCCGACCGGCTCCGCATCACCCAGCTCATGGACCGCATCATCGAGCTGCCCCGCGCGGACCGCTGGCAGTCCATGGCCCGCGCCTCCATCCGCGAGGACCTCTACGCCGCCCACGCGGCCCTGACCTCGGACATCCTGGCGGCCGGCAACGGCACCGCGACGCCCGAGCAGCGCTTCGAGTCGTGGGAGCAGAAGAACACGGCGATTCTGGGACGGGCGCGTACGACGCTGGAGGAGATCCAGGGGTCGGAGGCGTTCGATCTGGCCAACCTGTCGGTGGCCATGCGGACGATGCGGACGTTGCTGCGGCAGCACTCGTAGCCGTGCGGGTTCGTTGATCGCACGTAGGTCGTACGTGGCTCATACGTGAGCCAGGGCGCCCCGGACTATGACAGTCCGGGGCGCTCGCGCATTTGGGGCATAACGGGAATTACAGTGCTGGCGTGAGCACGATGCGGGGTGCGCTGCGGAGACCTTCGGTCGTTGCGCAGGTCGGCGCCGTGCTGGTTGTCGTGCTGCTCGTGGCGGTCGTCGTCCGGCTTCCGTGGGCCGGCGACCTCGGTATGCACGCGGCGACCGTGCAACGTCTGCGGCACGACCTGGTCGACCCCGGCAATCCGCTCGTCGACGCGGACACGCCGAGTCCGTACTACTCGCCCTGGATGCTCGTGCTCGGGTGTGTCGCCCGGGTGACGGGGTTCTCCGTCTTCGTCGTGCTGCGGATCGGTGCGGTGGTCGGGCTCGGGTTGTTCATCAGCGGGGTGTGGCGGTACGTGCGGACGCTGAGCCCGCATCCGGCCGCGCCGGCGCTGTCCCTGCTGTGTCTGGTGTTCCTGTGGGGGACGTCGCTGTTCACCTGGAGCGGCTTTCTCGGGCTGAACTCGCTGGCGTTGACGGTGTCGTATCCGAGCGTGTTCGCGTTGGGCCTGGCGTTTCACCTCTGGGCTTGGCTGGCGGGGGCGGTGCGGGGCGGGTCGGCGGCGGGGGCGGGCTGGGCGCGGGGGTGGGGGGTGTGGGTCGGGCTCGGTGTGCTGTGGGCGGTGATTCTGCTGTGCCATCAGTTCTCGGGGGTGGTGGCCTCGCTGGGGGCGTTGGCCACTGTGGTCGCCGCGCGGGTGAGGGGTGGGGTGTGGGTGCGGCTGGGGGTGGGCGTGCTGGTGGGGGGGTGGGGGTTCTGTGGGTGTGGCCGTACTACGACTTCTTCGCGTTGTTCGGGGCGGGGAGGCGATCTGGAGGCGGTGCATAGGGGGCTGTACCGGGATTGGTGGGGCGGTACTGGCTGGTGTCGGTGGGGGTGGTGGCGCTCGGGGTGCGGGTGGTGGCGGGATCGGTGGGATCCGCTGGTGCTGTTCTTCGCGCTGGGGGTGGTGGTCGTGGGGGGGGTGGGGTGAGTGGGCACTACTCGTGGGGGCGGGCTGTGCCGGCGGTGGTGATTCCTGCGCAGATCGCTGCGGGGGTGGGGGCGGTGGAGGTGTGGGAGCGGCGGGGTCGTCGTGGTGGGTGGGGTGGCGGTGGGAGTGCTTGGCGGGGCGTTGGTTGTGGGGGGTTTGGACGCAGGTCGGGACCGTCGGGTACGTCGTTCCGCGGGAGGTGTTGCCGGGGGTGGTCGCGGCGAAGTACCGGGTGCCTTGGGTGGGGTATCACTGGGTCACGCCGTGGGTTGAGTACGGGGACGTCGTGATGGCGCGGACCATTCCTGCGCGGCAGATTCCGGCGTACGGGGCGTACACCGTGGCGCCTGGGTATCCCGACTTCTTTCTGCCGGATGAGGGGCGGCGGGGGGAGGCTGTGCGGCGGTACTTCGCGGTGGGGGCGTCGGGGGGGGTGCGGCGGGGGATTGTGCGGGGTATGGCGTGCGGTGGGTTGTGGATCAGGGGGGTGGGGTGGGTTCCGGGGTGCGGGTGGTGGCTCGGGGGCCGGGTGGGCAGGTGTTGTATGAGGTGGTGCGGTGAGGTGTCCGGGTTTGCTCGCCCCCGCCGCCCCTACCCGTCCCGTCCCTTGGGGCTGCCGCCCCCAGACCCCCGCTGTCGGCCTGAACGGCCTCGTCCTCAAACGCCGGACGGGCTGAGTTGTGTGGACCGGCGCCGAGAGGTGTCGTCGGCAAACGCCGGACGGGGCTGGATGCCGATATCGCCCTACCGCAACGCGCTCCTCAGCAAGCGTGCCGCCCTTCTCACCCTCGGTCGGGCCGCGTGGCGTGCCAGGGGGTGGAGGAGTTTTGCCGTTACGCCCACCGGCTGCCAGCGGATTTGGAGGCGGCCGGTGCCTCGGCCCTCCGGCTCGACGGTTACTTCGTGGGGTGCCGTGCCGGTGCGGTAGGGGATGCGGGTGGTCAGGGTGGGGAAGTCCAGGGGGGCCAGGAGTACGGCTGTGTGGGCTTGGCCCTGGTGTTCGATGCGGAGCAGCGGGTGGCGGACGCCGGCGAAGCCGTGGTGGGGGACCGGGGCGGTGGCGAGGTCGAGGTGGACGTGGCCCTCGTAGATGCCGGGGCGGGTTGGGGTGAGGCGGAAGGGGGCCTTGAGGCGGTGTCGGCCGGGAGTGAGGAGGAGGGCGGCGCGGTGGGGGCCGACCGGGAGGCGTAGGCCGGGGTCGTAGGTGCGGATGGTGAGGTCGATCGAGGCGCCGGGGCCGCGGGTGAGCTCGGTGATCTCGTGGCGGAACTGGGCGCTTCGGAAGGGGCGCGTGTCCAGTTCGAGGTCGGTGACGTCCAGTTCGCGGCGGGACCAGTCGGTTGTAGGGATGGTCTCGCCCCAGTACGTGTGGCCCTTCGCGTCTGGTGTCACCTGCCTCGGCGCTACTGCGTGGCCCAGGCCCCGTGCCGCCGACCCGGCCTCCCGGAAGCGGCGTTCGCGGACCAGTTGCAGGACCACGCGTTCCGTACGGGGCAGGCGGGCGTAGGCCGTGGGGGACAGGGTCTCCAGGTAGGGGTTCATGAGGTCCGCGAAGGAGGTCAGCCATGGTTCGTCGCGGTACGGCAAATCCCCGGCGTACATCCGGAAGTCGTGCTTGAGGAACTTGTAGTCCTTGTCGTCGCGCAGCCCCGCGTGCCCGCTCTCGGCGAGGAAGTCGTCGATGAGGCGCTGGACGCGGACGCGGTCGCGGACGTTGGCGAGTCGGTCGCGCTGGTTGGAGATCGATGCCGCGTCGGTGGCCGCGAAGGGCGCGATGTGCCAGCGGTACACCGGCTCCGGGACGATCGTGAACTCCTTGGCCAGGCAGTACGCCTGCGCCGAGAACAGCTGGTCCTCGTAGTGGATGCCCTCGGGGAAGCGGAGGTCGTGGCGGTCCAGGAAGGCACGGGCGTACATCTTGCTCGTCGACAGGTGCTCGAAGAGCAGCCGGGGTTCGGACTCGATGCCGATGACCGTGCGGCGCTCGGCGACCAGGTGCGGCATCCATTGCGTACGTCGGCCGGTGTCCTCACGGATCCGCACCACCGCGCCCATCGCGAAGTCGATCTCCCGCTCACGGTGGGCGGACAGGAGCAACTCCACGGCGTCGTCGGTCAGTTCGTCGTCGCTGTCCAGGAACATCACGTACGGCGCTCGCGCGATCTGAAGGGCGCGGTTGCGCGGGGCGCTGCAGCCGCCGCTGTTCTCGGGCAGCCGGAGATGGCGGATGCGGGCGTCCTGGGCCGCCAAGTGCCGTGCCACCTGCGGGGTTTCGTCCGTCGAGTGGTCGTCGCTGATGATGATCTCGATGTTGGCGTGGGTCTGGCGGCGTACCGATCCCACGGCTCGGGGGAGGCGCTTCGCGTCGTTGTAGACGATGACCGTGACGGTGACGTCGGGTGTGACGTCCCGGGGTGTGACGTCCGGCGTCATACCGACTCCCTCGGGCTCGGTGCCGGTGTGCGTTCCTCCAGTGGGGTCACCGGCGGCAGGGCGTCCTCGCTCTCGCCCAGGAACACCCGGCGTACGACGCGTTCGGCGGCGCGTCCGTCGTCGTACTCGCAGAAGCGGTGGCGGAAGGCGGTCCGCGCCTTCGTCGCGCCCTCGTCGTGCCAGGCCGAGGTGGTGAGGATCTCGGTCAGTTCCTGCTGGGTGCGGGCCACTTGGCCGGGCGGCTCGGCCATCAGGTCGAAGTAGACGCCGCGGGTGGAGCGGTAGGTCTCCCAGTCGTCGGCGTAGACGACGATCGGGCGGTCGAGGTTGGCGTAGTCGAACATGATGGACGAGTAGTCCGTGACCAGCGCGTCCGCGGCCAGGGCCAGGTCCTCGACCGGGTCGTAGGCGGAGACGTCGATGACCCGGCCCGTGCGGCGCAGGGCGGTCAGCGGGGACGGGGCGTGGTCGTAGAAGTAGTGGCCGCGGACCAGCAGGACCGTGTCCTTGCCGAGTTGCTCGGCGAGGGTGGCGAGGTCCAGGCGGGGCGTCCAGCCTGCTTCGTAGTCGCGGTGGGTGGGGGCGTAGAGGATCGCGCGGTAGGTCGGCGGGATGCCCAGACGGTCTCGGATCGTGCGGATGTCGGCCGCGGTGGCGGTGTAGTAGACGTCGTTGCGCGGATAGCCGTGGTCGAGGGAGACGAAGCGGGAGGGGTACGCGCGCTCCCACATGCGGGTGGAGTGGCTGTTCGCGGAGACGCTGAAGTCCCACCTGTCGATACGGGACAGCAGCGCTTGGAAGTCCAGGCCCTTGGCCGCCGCCGGGAACTCCATCTGGTCCACGCCCATGCGCTTGAGCGGGGTGCCGTGATGGGTCTGGAGGTGGATCGCGTCCGGGCGTTTGACGACCGCGTTGGGGAAGTTGACGTTGTTGACCAGGTACTTCGCCGTGGCCAGCACTTCGCGGTAGCGGCGGGTGCCGGGGAGTACGTGGTCGGTGTGGGGTGGGAGGAGGGGCGCGTTGTCGGGCGTCACCACCCACACCGGGTGGATCTGCGGGGCCAGTTCGGTGAGTTTGGCCGCGATCGCCGCCGGGTTGCAGGCCACTCCGCGGTTCCAGTACGCCGCGAAGACGGCCAGGTTGGGGTTGACCGGCCGGGACAGGGACCTGCGGTAGTGGTGGTCGCCGAGGGCGGCGGAGACCTGGCGTGCGCGGGCTCCAACGGCCGACTTGGCGGCTCGGCGGGCGCGGTTGGCGGTCTGGAAGGCGCGGTACCCGGTGTACGCGTTCTCCTCCAGGAGGGCTCGGCGGATGCCCTCGGGGCCGGCGGGGCGGCGGTATCCGGGCGGGCGTTGCCGGACGGCGGCTTCGGCGGCGCGGTGGAAGAACTCCCTCGCCACGGCGTCCGGCATGGGGGTGCGGGCGAAGGCGCGCAGACAGTCCCGGATCATCACGTCGTACAGGACGGCGTGCGTGGTGCGGCGTGCGTGGCCTGCGGGGATCGCGCGGCCTGCGGGGCCGGTGGCGAGCGTGAGGAGGGCTTCGTAGCGGTCGACGAGGGCGTCGTGCTGCTCGGGGGCGACCGGGGGGAGGCTCTCGGGGCGCAGCTCGTGGTGCTCGTACGCCACCTGGTTCAGGGCGGCGACGTGGTCGGCGAGGAGGAGGGCGGCGTAGGCGGCGTACGGCTCGTCGGGGGTGGTGAGTCGGGCCTCGTGCGCCTGCCAGAAGGAGGTGCGCAGCGCGCGGTTGCCGAGCAGCGGGGTGACGCGGAGCGCGCTGCGGGCGATGTCGCCGAGGGGGTGGGCGGCGCGGCCCGCGCGGGCCAGGCGCGGGCCGTCCGAGGAGGGCAGGCCGGAGGTCTCCCAGGTGGAGCGGACGTGGTCGAAGAGGAGGACGTCCACCTCGTCCGGCAACTGCGCGACACGCTCGGCGACCGTGCGCGGGGCGCCGGGGGGCAGACCGTCCTTCGCGTGCACGAAGTGCAGCCAGCGGCCGGAGGCCCGGGCCGCCCCGGCCGAGCGGGCCGCGGCGTCGTCCGTCCCCTCCGGCAGCGGCAGCACCAGCATCTCGGGGGCGTACGTCCGGGCCGTCTCCTGGGCCCACGGCCCGACCGCGGCCACGATCACCTCGGCATCGGGGTGCGGGTGCGCGGCCAGGGAGGCGAGGAGTCCGGTCAGACGGTCCTGGGTGTTCGGCCCGTGGACGACGACGCTGAGCTCGGGCATCGCGGGGACTCCTTCACTCCCGGGATCTACCGACCTAGGTCATAGTGACACTAATGGGGTGAAAGGGTGACCTCTGGTTGGGCCTCACGAGGGACGGCTCATGAGGGACACCTCAAGAGGGACACCTCAAGAGGGAAGAGCGGCCGCAGCAGCGGCCGTCGCGGGTGCCGGCTTCGGCTTGGGCTTCGGGCTCGGCTTGGCCGACTTGTCCCCCGTGAAGGCCTCGTACTCCTTCAGTACGTCGTCCGTCGGCCCGTCCATCCGCAGCTCGCCGCGCTCCAGCCACAGCACGCGGTCACACGTGTCCCGGATCGACTTGTTGTTGTGGCTGACCAGGAACACGGTGCCCGCGTGCTTGCGCAGCTCACGGATCCTGGCCTCGGAACGCTTCTGGAAGGAGCGGTCGCCGGTGGCGAGGGCCTCGTCGATCAGCAGCACGTCATGGTCCTTGGCGGCGGCGATGGAGAAGCGCAGGCGGGCCGCCATGCCGGAGGAGTACGTGCGCATGGGGAGGGTGATGAAGTCGCCCTTCTCGTTGATGCCGGAGAAGTCGACGATCTCCTGGTAGCGCTGCTTGACCTGCTCGCGGGACATGCCCATCGCGAGGCCGCCGAGGTGGACGTTGCGCTCGCCGGTGAGGTCGTTCATCAGGGCCGCGTTCACGCCGAGGAGGGAGGGCTGGCCGTCGGTGTAGATACGGCCGTTCTCGACCGGGAGGAGTCCGGCGACCGCCTTCAGCAGGGTCGACTTGCCGGAGCCGTTGGTGCCGATGAGCCCGATAGCCTCGCCCCTGTACGCCACGAAGGAGACCTTCTTGACGGCGTGCACCTTGCGCACGCCCGACGCCTTCTCGGTCTGCTTGCGGCGCAGGATGCGGTTGAGCGCGGCGGTGGCGGAGCCGCGGCCGGCGCCGGTGCCGTTGACGCGGTAAACGATGTCGACGCCGTCCGCGATGACGGTGGGGACCTGCTGGACCCCCTGGACCTCCTCGCCCTGTTGGACCAGCTGGATCTGCTCTTGTGCGATCTGCGCGGTGTCAGCCACGGCCGTAGGTCTCCTCAGCCTTCCAGAAGTAGATGAAGCCTCCGACGCCGGCGAGCAGCGCCCAGCCCGTCGCGATCGCCCACACGTGCGGCGGGAGCTGGCTCGCGTGGAAGCTGTCGATCAGCGCGAAGCGCATCAGGTCGATGTAGACGGCCGCGGGGTTGGCCTGCAGTGCCGCGGTCAGCCAGGACGGCCAGTCGGTGTGCTTGGCCATCATGTGGCTGATGCTGAACATCACGCCCGACGCGTACATCCAGGTGCGCAGCACGAACGGCATCAGCTGGGCGATGTCCGGTGTCTTCGCCCCCATCCGGGCCATGATCATCGCGATGCCGGTGTTGAAGACGGACTGCAGCACCAGCGCCGGGACCACCAGGGCCCAGGAGGCGGCGACCGGGATGCCGAAGAAGAGCAGGATCACGACCAGGGCCGCCATCGAGAACAGCAGCTGCTGGAGCTGCTGCAGCGCGAAGGAGATCGGCAGCGCGGCCCGCGGGAAGTGCAGGGCCCGCACGAGGCCCAGGTTGCCGGAGATCGCGCGGGTGCCCGCCATGATCGAGCTCTGCGTGAACGTCCACACGAACACCCCCGTCACCAGGAACGGGATGTAGTCCGGCACCCCCCGGCTCGTGCCCAGCAGCTTGCCGAAGATGAGGTAGTACACCGCCGCGTTCAGCAACGGCGTCATCACCTGCCAGAGCTGGCCGAGCTTCGCCTGGCTGTACTGCGCCGTGAGCTTGGCGGTGGAGAAGGCGCCGATGAAGTGCCGGCGCGCCCACAGCCGGCCGACGTACTCGCGCAGGGAGGGGCGGGCCCCGCTGACCGTGAGGCCGTGCCGGGCGGCGAGGGCCGCGAGGTCGGCTTCGTGGTGGCGGGGCGGGGCCGGTGGGGGCGGGTGTGTGGAGGGCCTGGGTCACATCCGCTGCTTTCGCTCGGGTGGGAGGAGGGTGCGGGGTGGGTGCGGGTGGGTTCTTACTCTTCTCTTCACGAATTCTTACGTCGGGCGGGACCGTATCGTCGCAACGTGAGCGTAGGTCTTATGAGCGTCGGAACGCAACCGTTTCGTCGCAACGCCCCTATGCTGGTCCGCATGACGACGAACGCCGACCAGCCCCAGACGAGTCCGCGCCGCCGGACCCCCGCCGGGGCGGCCGTACTCCGCGAGGACGTGACGGAGGCCATCCGGGCGGCCGTCTTCGAGGAACTGGCGGCGGTCGGCTACGCGCGGATGTCGATCGAGGGCATCGCGCGCCGCGCGGGCGTCGGCAAGACCGCGGTGTACCGGCGCTGGCGTTCCAAGCTGCACCTGGTGCTCGACGTGGTGTCGGCGGTGGCGGTCATGGGGCTGCCGACGCCGAACACGGGCTCCCTGGAAGGGGACCTGCGGATGCTGTACGAGGTGACCTCGCGCGCGTTGCGTCACCCCGTCGTGTCGCAGATCATCCCCGACCTCCAGGCCGAGGCGGCCCGCAACCCCGAGATCGCCGAGGCGCTGCAGAAGGCGCTGGAGCAGGGGCAGGAGGGGGTCGCCAGCAAGATCCTCACCGGGGCGGAACAGCGTGGCGAGGTACGGGCGGGCATCGACAACGAGCTCGCGCTCGATCTGATCTCGGGCCCGTTGTACTGGCGGATGGTCGTGGCCCGTAGTCCGAAGCTGCCCAAGGGCCACCTGGACGCGCTGGCCCGGGCCACGACCGAGGCGCTCAAGGCGCTGTGAGTAGGCTGCGCGCAGCGACCGCCGGCTGAGCGAGGCGGTGTCACCGCGGGCGCGGTGACCGAAGTAGAGGCGGAACTGCCGTGAGAGTCGTGATCGCCGAGGACAACGCCCTGCTGCGCGAGGGCCTCGTCCTCCTGCTGACGTCGGCCGGGCACGAGGTCGTGGCCGCCGCCACCACGGGCCCCGAGATCCTGCCCGCACTGCAGCGGCACAGCCCCGACGCCGCCGTGCTCGACGTGCGGATGCCCCCGGACTTCCGCGACGAGGGTCTGCGCGCCGCGCTCACCGCCCGCAAGGAGTTGCCCGGGCTGCCGGTCCTGGTGCTCTCCCAGTACGTCGAGGAGTCGTACGCCGCCGAACTGCTCGCCGGGGGCGCGAGCGGCCTCGGCTATCTGCTGAAGGACCGGGTCGGCCGGGTGGACGAGTTCCTCGACGCGCTGGAGCGGGTCGCGGCCGGCGGCACCGCCCTGGACCCCGAGGTCGTCACCGAACTCCTGGCCCGGCGCCGCGAGTCCCCGCTCGACTCCCTCACCCCGCGCGAGCGCGAGGTCCTGGCCCTCATGGCGGAGGGCCACGACAACGCGACCATCGCCGAGGCCCTGGTCGTCACGGAACGCGCCGTCCACAAACACATCGGCAACGTCTTCCTCAAGCTGGGCCTGCCGCAGAGTGACAGCGGCCATCGCAGGGTGCTTGCGGTGCTGACGTACCTGAACAACTCGTAGGCGGTCGGTGCGCAGCGGGGCGCCGAACCCTCCCCGCGCCCCGAATCAGCTCCGCGCCGCCCCCGGGTGCAGCCGGACCCACCCTTCCCAAGCCGACGCGATCATGTCCTGTACATCGTGCTTGGACTTCCAGTCCAGTTCGGTGGCGATGCGGTCGGCGGAGGCGACGACGCGGGCCGGGTCGCCGGGGCGGCGGGGCGTGACGGTCGGGGGGCGGTCGTAGCCGGTGATGGCGTTGACCAGGTCGATCATCTCGCGGACCGAAACGCCCTCTCCGCGGCCGATGTTGAGGGTGAGGGAGTGGCCGGGGGAGGACTGCAGGGCTCTCGCCGCGGCGACGTGGGCCTCGGCCAGGTCGACGACGTGGATGTAGTCACGGATGCACGTGCCGTCGGGGGTCGGGTAGTCGTCGCCGAAGATGCGCGGGGGCGCGTTCTCCGTGAGCTTCTCGAAGACCATGGGGATGAGGTTGAAGACGCCGGTGTCGGCGAGTTCGGGGGTGGCCGCGCCCGCCACGTTGAAGTAGCGCAGCGACGCCGTGGACAGGCCTGTCGCGCGGCCCGTGGCCCGGACCAGCCACTCGCCGGCCAGCTTGGTCTCGCCGTACGGCGACATCGGCGCGCATGGCGTCTCCTCCGTCACCAGGTCCACGTCCGGCATGCCGTACACGGCCGCGGAGGAGGAGAAGACGAAGGATCGTACGTTCGCCGCCGTCACGGCTTGCAGCAGGACGCGCAGGCCCTCGACGTTCTCCCGGTAGTAGTGCAGCGGCAGGTCGACGGACTCGCCGACCTGCTTCTTCGCCGCGAGGTGGACGACACCGGTGATGCGGTGCGCCGCGATGGCGCGGGCGACGCGCTCGCCGTCCAGGGTCGAGCCGACGACCAGCGGGACGCCGTCGGGCACGCGGTCTGCGATACCGGTGGACAGGTCGTCGTACACCACGGCGTGTTCGCCCGCCTCGGTCATCGCCCGTACGACGTGCGCTCCGATGTAACCGGCGCCGCCGGTGATCAGCCAGGTCATGTGCGGCCGTTCCCCTCGTCAGTGGGCCCTGTGGTCATCCGTGGTCTGCACTACTGGTCTGCGCTGCTGGTCTGTCTCAAGTGTGCGTCTGCCAGTGAAGCAGGCGGCGGAGTCTGCTGCGGACCACGGACAGAACTCCTCGTGAACCGGGAGCCACGCGCAGTGCAAGCGCTCCGGAGTGTGTGACGTACGGCTGTACGAGTACTACGGCGTGGCCAGAACCGACCACCGCGCGTCGGCGCAGCGGACCGGCGCTCGTGAGGGCGTGCGCCGTGACCTCGCGGTACGCGCCGCCCTGGAAACGCACCCGCAGGCGCAGATCCCAGGTGCGGGACGCGCTGGACGGCCCGGACGGGCCGGGGACTCCGGAGAACGCGGCCCAGTGGACCGTCGTCTCGGCCGACCAGACGCCGTCGGGCGAGGGCGACGGCGTGAGCGCCAGCCTCGTACGCGGCCCCGCCGCCCGCCCCGTCTCCCGGCACCGCCAGTCCACCTCCAGCGCCTCGGGCCCCGCCCGCGCCACCCTGCCGTACAGCTCGTGCAGGCGAAGCCGGAGGAGGGCGCTGCGCGCGCGTGGGTGCAGTTCCGCGTCGACGGCGAGGGGGAGGAGGCGGACGGGGCGGGTGAGCAGGGCGTCCAGGGTGGGTTCGGGGAGGTCGGCCGACCAGACGGGGGTGCCGTCGGAGGCGTGGGCGTAAGGCGGGAGGAGGCGGGCGGGGCGGGAGGCCAGGTCCCTGAGGCGGGGCAGGTCGCGCGGCTCGGAGGATGCCAGGACGACGCGGCCGATGAGGCGGCCGGGTGCGGTGGGGTTGTGGGCCCAGTCGGACGCGTCGTACTCCGCGAGGTACGCCCGCGTGTGCGCCCACCACGCGCGCTGGTAGCGGGCGTCGTGCAACCCCAACTCGCGCGCGTATATCCGCACCTCGTGGTCCAGGAACTTGGCGCGTGTCGCCCGCGCCAGCTCCTTCTGCCCGGCGCCCAGCAGGATGTCGTGGGCCAGCCGGCTCGCCTCCGTGCGCGCCCGCCAGTTGGCGATGTCGGCGCGGTCCAGGGAGATGGACAGCCGGTCGGCCGAGCGGCGCACGTGCCAGATGTACACCCGGTCGGGGACGAGGGTGATGCGCGGCCGGGCGGCGAGCACGCGCGCGGTGAAGACGAAGTCCTCGTAGGGGAAGCGGCCTTCGGGAAAGCGGATGCCGTGCTCGCGCAGGAAGTCCGTGCGGTACAGCTTGTTGACGCAGAGCGTGTCGTGGACCAGGCGCGGGCGCTGTGCGGGGCGCTCGAACACGGCATGCGAGGCATAGAGGGCCGCCTGCCATGGCACCTCGCGCCGTCCGGGCAGCTCACGCCGCACGCACAGGCCGCTCGCCACCTCCGCACACGCCCCCGTCGCCGCCGCGAGCAGCGCGTCCACCGCCCCCGGCGGAAGCACGTCGTCGCTGTCCAGGAACATCACATAGGGCGAGGTCACCCGGTCGAGCCCGGTGTTGCGCGGACTGCCGCAGCCACCGCTGTTGACCCGGCGCCGGACCACCTTCACGCGCGGCTCGGTCGCGGCGAGACGGGTGAGCAACTCGACGCTGCGGTCCGTCGAGCAGTCGTCGACGACGACGACCTCGCGGACGGCGGGGCCCTGCGCCAGCGCCGAGCGGACGGCGGTCGTCACATGCGCGGCGTCGTTGTAGCCGATGACGACGACGCCGACCTGCGGGTCGCGCGCGGTGCGGGCAGCGGGGGCGGCGTGAGGGTGCATCAGGGGCACGGTCCGGAATCGCGGGACTGATGGGTGGTCACCCGTTGAGCGGGGCTTGGGGACCGCTCCGGAAGACGGCCGGCGCAGGGGCCCGGTTCACTGTGATTCATTACCGCGGGATCGTATGCCGGGTGAGTGGCATATCGGTGGTGATACACGGTGATATGCCGTCAATGACCAATAAGTATCAGTTAATAGTACAAACTCATTCCCGTGGTGATCGGGGACCGGGAGCCGGGGAAGAGCGATCGCGAGGGCGGCGCGGCCGCGGTCCTCGCCGTGTGCGTCCCCGTGGTCGTCATGCTCGGGCTCGGGCTGTGGGGCCTCGACCGCGACGGCATGTGGCGGGACGAGGGAGTGACCTTCCAGGTCGCGCGGCGGTCGGTGCCGGAGATCCTGCGGCTGGTGCAGGGCGTGGACGCCGTGCACGCCCTGTACTACCTGCTCATGCACGCCGTCCTCGCCGTACATCCCGGCGAGATCGCCCTCCGGCTGCCGTCGGTGCTCGCGGCGGCCGCGGCGGCGGGTCTGATCGCGGCGCTCGGGGTGCGGCTGGCGCGGCCGCGGGTGGGGTTGTGGGCCGGCCTGCTGTACGCGGTGACGCCGCTGGTCGGGCACTATGCCCAGGAGGGCCGGTCGTACGCGCTGGTGACCGCGGGGGCGGCCGGGGCCACGCTGCTGCTGGTGCGGAGGGTGTGGTGGGCGTACGGCGTGGTCCTCACGGTCACCTGCCTGCTGCACGAGCTGGCCGCGCCGGTGGTGTGCGCGCATGCGGTGACGTTGGGGGTGGGGCGGGCGCCGAGGCGGGTGTGGGCCGCGTGGGGACGTGCCGTGGCGGCCGCCGGGGTCGCCCTGCTGCCGTTGCTGCTGGTGTCACGGGCGCAGGCCGGGCAGGTGGGGTGGTTGCCGGTGCCGGGGTGGGGGAGTGCGGAACGGCTGCTGCGGGAGTTCGCCGCCGGGCCCACGGGTGTGGTGTTCGGCGGGTGCGTCCTGCTGATGGTGGCGGGGCTGGGAGCGGGTCGGGTCGCGGGGGTCGCGTTGCCGTTGCTGGTGGTGCCGCCCGGGCTCCTCATCGCCGCGTCGCAGGTCCGGCCCATGTACGACGACCGGTACGTGCTGTACGCGCTCGCGGGGGTGCCGTTGCTCGTGGCCGCCGGGGCGGACCGGCTGGCCGACCTTGTGTGCCGTGTGCGGCCCTACGCTGACCGCCCTCCCCGCGAACCCGACCCCGGCGAAGGCTGCTCCGCCGCCGCCGTCCGATCCCGGCCCTCCCCCCTGACCCCCCTCGTCGGAACCCTCGCCATCACCTTCGTCTTCCTCCACCACCTCCCCCTCCACCGCCAGGACCGCTCCCCGGCCCACCGCCCCGACAACCTCGCCGCCACCTCCGCCTACGCCGCCCGGCATCTGCGCCCCGGCGACCCGGTGCTGTTCGTGCCGTCCATCGGGCGGCGGGCGGTCCTCGCGTATCCGAAGGGGTTCCGGCAGGCGTGGGACATCGCGCTGCGGCAGTCCGGGCCGCGTTCCGGGACGCTCTACGGCCGTGAGGTCGGGGCCGGCGAACTGCGTCGCAGGCTTGCCTCGGTCGACCGGCTCTGGGTCGTCGCCGAGCCGTACGCGCTGAACTCCCCCTGGTATCCGAGCAACCCCACGGAGCGCGTCAAGCTCGCCGTCGTGGGCGAGGAGTTCCGGCCGCTGTCCCAGGGGCCGTCCGACGGTCCGCTACGGCTGTACGTCCGCCGCCCGGCCGCCGAACGGATGGCGCGCCTGGCCACGGAACGCACCTCGCAGTCCCCTAACCGGTAGCCCCCTCCACCGCCGCCGTGTCCAGCGCCGAGGTGAGCTGGTCCAGCCGTGCCCGCAGCTCGCGGATCTCGTCGACGTCGAAGCCCGTCGCCGCGGCGATCCGGCGCGGCACCTGCAGGGCCTGCTCGCGCAGCGCGGCGCCCTCCTCGGTCAGCCGTACCTCCACCGAGCGCTCGTCGCGGGCGCTGCGCTCACGGCGTACGAGGCCGGCCGCCTCCAGCCGTTTGAGCAGCGGCGACAGGGTGCCGGAGTCGAGGCGCAGGTGTTCGCCGAGCTTCTTCACGGGCAGGTCGCCCTGCTCCCACAGCACCAGCATCACCAGGTACTGGGGATAGGTGAGCCCCAGGTCCTTCAGGACCACGCGGTAGACGCCGCCGAAGGCGCGCGACGCGGCGTTCAGGGAGAAGCAGATCTGCTGGTCGAGGCGGAGCCAGTCCGCAGTGGGCGTGCTCGTCATGACTCCAGGGTAGCTCGCGCCCGTCATTAAGTTGTGCGCAATTGAATTGTGTGCTCTACTTGTCGTCGTCGGCGGCCGCAAAGAGAGCCGCCGGACGTGACTTGAGAGGGATGGTTTCCATGGACGCGCTCTACACCGCTGTCGCCACCGCCACCCACGGCCGCGAGGGTCGCGCCGTCAGCAACGACGGCAAGATCGACCTGCAGCTGGCCGCGCCGGTGGAGCTGGGCGGCAACGGCCAGGGCACGAACCCGGAGCAGCTGTTCGCCGCCGGTTACGCCGCCTGCTTCGGCAGCGCCCTCGGCCTCGTCGGCCGCCAGGCGAAGGTGGACGTCTCCGACGCCGCCGTCACCGCCGAGGTCGGCATCGGCAAGCAGGGCGAGGGCTTCGGCCTGAAGGTGACGCTGCGCGTGGAGCTGCCCGACACCCTCGACGAGGCCACCGGCCGCAAGCTGGTCGAGCAGGCCCACCAGGTCTGCCCCTACTCCAACGCCACCCGCGGCAACATCGAGGTCGACCTCGTCATCGAGTAACCACACGCAAGAGCGGCGGTCACCCGATCCGCGCCAACACCTCCCCCGTCTCCCGGCTCCACGCCACCACCACCGCCTCCTCCGGCACCCGCTTCCACCGCGTCAGCAGCAGCCAGCGCGCGTGGTAGCGCCGGGCGACGGTCGTGCGCTCGGCGCGGGTCGACGCGGGGGAGAGGTAGGCGCGGACATCGGCGAGCCGGCGTTCCCGCTCCCGCTCGTCCAGGGCGGGGTCGGGCCAGATCGGCGCGGCGAGGTTCGGTCCGTACCCGGGGATCGAGCGAGGGGCGTAGTGCCCGTCGGAGATCACCACCTCGCCCTTCCCGACATGCCGTGCCACCCAGGCGTACGACGGCCACAGCGAGGGCTGTTCGAGCCCGATCGGATCCAGGGCCCGCGGCACCACCGCCCCGCCCTGCACGGTCAGGAACCCGACACAGGCCCCGGCGACAGCGGCCCCGCCCAGCACCCGGCGCGCCCTGCCCCACGGCCGGGGCGCCGCCAGCTCCACGGCCAGGGCGAACTGCAGCGGCACCAGGGTGAGCCCGAGGATCCTGCCGTAGGTGTAGTGGCCGCTGACCCAGCCGCACGCCACGAGCAGGCATTCGAGGGCGAAGAGCAGCACCAGCGGATCCCGCCAGGAGCCGCGCCGCCACCGCAGCCACAGCGCCGGCAGCCCCAGCAGCGCCAGCCAGAACTGCCCGCCGAGCTGCTCGTACAGCCGCTCGTGCATCCAGTCCACGCTGTCGTCCCCGGCCAGCGCGAACACGTCGTAGTACGGCCAGGACCAGGCGAGCAGCACCGCCGTGCCCGTCATCGCCCCCCACCGCACGGCCAGGGCACCCCGCTGCCCCCGAAGCCACCCCCGCTGCCACCCCGCCACGAACGCCACCGCGCCCAGCGCCGCCGCCACCGCGGTGATCGGGTGGGTCAGCAGGATCAGCCCGTACAGCACCCCGATCCCCGCGTACCCGGCGAGCCCCGGCAGCCCGCTCGGCCCGACGTACCGGACGAGCCCCTGCCGCCGGTCCTCCCTCTCCCCCTCCCCCTGTTGCTGTCCCTGTCCCCGTGCCCGCGTCCCCGTCAGGGCCCAGGCCCAGAAGGTGAGGCCGATGGCGAAGGCCGAGGGATAGCCGAGATTCCCCGTCATCGACATCAGGCTCAGATAGCCGCTCCACCAGGCCCGCTCGGTCCCCCACAGCAGCGTCATCGCCCCCAGTGCGAGCACCGGCGCCCACGGTCTCGGCGACAGAACCCGCACCAGACGGCCGATGCCGGTCAGCAGCACGAGCAGGTTCAGCGCGCCGGCCAGCCGCAGCATCTCCCAGCCGCCCAGCCCCGTCAGCCGGGCGAACACGCCCTGCGCGACCGCGTACGGCGAGTAGTACGGGCTGCCCGCGCCCGGCAGGTCCGCCATCGGGTGGCGCGGGTGGAGCAGGTCCGCCTTGAGGCGTTCGACGACCGCCGCGTGCTGGCCCGCGTCGCAGCACAGCGGCACGGCCCAGTACGCCAGCAGCATCGCCAGGCAGAACAGAAAGCCGTAGACCTGGTACGGCGTCGGACGCCAACTGCGGCCGCCGCGCAGGGCACTCGCGCCACGCACGGTCCTCCGGACGAGGACACCGACAGCGGCGCCCGCGGCTCTGGCCGTGGAGGTTGTGCTGGTTTGAGGCATTTGCCGTATGTTCCCGGCAAGGTAAACACCTCTACCTCACGTCACCTCATCGAGTGAGCCCACCATCCGGGGAACCCGTCGTGGAACGCTTCAGCGGGCGTCCATGAGCGACGACCTCGCCGCCGCCGGCGCAGGCACCCGCTCCACCCCGCCCGGACGCTCCGGCATCCGCTCACCCAGCATCACCGTCCGCACGACCCGCTCCGCGGCCAGCCCGTCGTCGAACTCGCAGAACCGTTCCCTGAACCCCGCCCGCAACCGCGCCGACTCCCCGTCCTGCCAGGTCCCGGACGCGAACAGCCACGCCAACTCCCGGTACGAGCGCGACACATGCCCCGGCGCGTCGGCCGTGATGTCGAAGTAGGCGCCCCGGCTCGCCGCGTACGCCCCCCAGTCGTCGGCGTGGATCACGATCGGCCGGTCCAGGTTGGCGTAGTCGAACATCAGGGCGGAGTAGTCGGTGACCAGCACGTCGGCGGCGAGCAGCACGTCCTCGACATGCGGTTCGCCGGTCGCGTCGATCAGCACGCCCCGCCGGTGCAGGTCGGCCAGGCCCATCCCGCGGGCCGTGCCCTTCGCGAGCGACGGATGCAGCCGTACGACGAGGGTGTGGCCGGTGCCGAGATCCCGGGCGAATCTGGCCAGGTCGATCCGGTCCACGTGGCCGCCCCGGCGGTACTCGCGGCGGGTCGGCGCGTACAGCACGACGGTGTTGCCGGCGGGGACGCCGAGCCGCGCCCGCACGGCCTCGCCCGCCTCGGGGCCCGCGTTGACCAGCACGTCGTTGCGCGGGCTCCCCGTCCTGAGCGACGTGAAGTGGCACGGATACGCCCGCTCCCACGCCAGCTCCGAGTGCCGGTTGGCCACCAGGCTGTAGTCCCACCGGTCGGCGCGCCACAGCATCTTCGGCACGTCGAAGCCGTGCCGGGCGCCGGGCTTGGTCAGCAGGTCGGCCGCCATGTACTTGAGCGGGGTGCCCTGGTGGGTGTGGACGTGGACGCTGCCGGGGCGCTTGCCCAGAGCGCCGGGCCAGTTGACGTTGTTCACCCAGTACGTGGCCCGCGCCATGACCTCGTGGTAGCGCCGCGAGCCGGGCGTCACGAAGTCGACGCCGGGCGGCAGCGCGTCCACCGCGTCCTCCTGGACCACCCACACGCCCCTGATGTGCGGGGCGACCTCGCGGGCCTTGGCGTGGATCGCCGCCGGATCACCCAGCACTCCGCCATGGGAGAACGCCGAGTAGACGGCCAGGTGCGGATCGAGCGGGAGCTTCGACTGGGCGCCGTACCAGACGCGTTGGGCCCGGTTCGACGCCGCGCGCGTCACGCGCTGCCTGCCGTGGCCCGCCGCCCTGCGCACATCGCGCAGACCGCGTGCGACGGCGTACGACGGGTAGGACGCCGTCGCCAGCAGCCGCATCTCCTTGCCGCGCCAGCCGTCGGGCGGCGTGAAGCCCTCGGGGAGGTGGCGGGCGTGGAAGGAGCGGATCTCGCGGTAGAAGTCCGGCCGGTCCGCGGGCCGCACCCGGTCCTCGCGCGCGAGCACGAACAGCATGTGGTCCAGGGCCCGTTCGAACAGCGGCGGCCGTGCCCACGCCAGCTCCGGGCGCTCGGCGAGAAACGCGAACAGGCCCTCGTACTGCGGAAAGATGTCGAAGTGCCGCCGCCCCGGCGTCTTGGTGATCGCGCCCTGCCGGCGCTGCCGGTACTCGACCCCGATCCGCTCCAGACCGGCGACGCGGTCGGCCAGCACCATAGAGCGGTAGGTGACGGGCGCGTCCTCGTACAGTCCCGGCGCGTAGCGCAGCTCGTGCTTCAGGAAGAAGTCCCGCCGGTACGCCTTGTTCCAGGCGACCAGGAACAGATGCAGATACTCCGGGTTCTCGCGGACGTTGAAGGTGCCCGCCCCGGCCGCGGCCAGCAGGTCGGCCGCCGTGCTGCGGCCGCCGCGGCCCCACCAGTGGGTGCGGACGTGGTCGAAGACCAGGATGTCCGGCTCGTCGGCCGACTCCAGGCGCGCGGCGACGGCCGCAAGCAGGCCCGGCGTGTACTGGTCGTCGCTGTCGAGGAAGAGGACGTAGTCGCCGCTCGCCTGCTCCAGACCGGCGTTGCGGGCCCGGCCGAGGCCGACGTTCTCCGGCAGGTGCAGCACACGCACGCGTGCGTCGCGGTCGGCGTAGGCGTCGAGGATGGCGGGGCAGCCGTCGGGGGAGCGGTCGTCGACGGCGATCACCTCGAAGTCGGTGTACGACTGCCCGAGCACCGAGTCCAGGCAATCCCGCAGGAAGCCCTGCACCTTGAAGACGGGGACGATGACGCTGAAGCGGGGCACGTCGGTACCTCAGTTCCTTACGAGGGTCGTCGCGGCGGGGGCGGGGATGCGCTCGGCCAGGGGGGTCACCGGCGGGATCGCCTCGGGCGGCTCGCCCAGCAGGACGCGGCGTACGACGCGCTCGGCGGCGCGCCCGTCGTCGAACTGGCAGAACCGCTCCCGGAAGGCGGCGCGCAGGGCCGTGGCCTCCTCGTCCGCCCACGAGCCGTCGCGCAGGACGGCCGCAAGCTCGCCCGGTGTCCGCGTCACCCGGCCCGGCGGTGCCTCCAGCAGGTCGAAGTAGACGCCCCGCACCTCCCGGTAGACGTCCCAGTCGTCGGCGTACACGACGATCGGCCGGTCCAGGTTGGCGTAGTCGAACATGATCGACGAGTAGTCGGTGATCAGCGCGTCGGCGGCCAGGCACACGTCCTCGGAGGAGCGGTGCGCGGTGACGTCGATGATCCGGCCGGTGCCGCGCCGGGCGCCGCGGTCGTAGAAGTAGTGGGCGCGCAGCAGCACGACGTACTCGTCGCCGATCTCCTCGCACAGCGCCTCCAGGTCGAGGCTCGACTCGAAGCCGGTGGCGTGGTCGCGGTGCGTGGGCGCGTAGAGGAGGGCCTTCTTGCCGTCGGGGACACCGAGTTCGCGGCGGATGCGGGCCACGTCGGCGGCGGTCGCCGTGTAGTACGCGTCGTTGCGCGGATAGCCGTACTCGAGGGTCTCGTGCGCGGCGGGGTAGGCGCTCTCCCACATCTGAGTCGAGTGCCGGTTGGAGGTGAGGTTGTAGTCCCAGCGGTCGACGCGGGCCAGCAGCCTGGCGAAGCTGCCGGTCGCCGCGGCCACCACGGGGTACGTCGCCTGGTCGGCGCCCATCTTCTTCAGCGGGGTGCCGTGCTGGGTCGACAGATGCACGCTGCCCCTGCGCTTGACGACGGCGTCCGCGAAGTTGGCGTTGTTGATCAGGTACTTGGCCCGGGCCAGCACGTCCCAGTACCTGCGGCTGCCGATGACCGCGTACTCCACGCCCTCCGGCACGGTGTGCGCCTGCTCCGCCTCCACCAGGAACACCGAGCGCAGATGTGGGGCGAGCTCCCGCGCCTTGGCGTGGATGGCGGCCGGGTTGCAGACGTAGCCGCGGCCCCAGTACGCGCAGTACACGGCGAGGTTCCGGTCCAGGCGGCGGCGCAGCTGCCACCCGTACCGCAGCCGGGTGCGCAGCCCGCGCGGCCGCGGCACCCCCGAAGCCACCCGAGTCGCCGCCCGGTTGGCGCCGCGCAGCGCCCGGAACGCCGCGTACGCCCCCCTCGCCAGCAGCCGGTGCTGCACACCGAGACTCCCGCCCGGTGTCCGGAACCCGGCGGGCCGGTACCGCCGGTAGAGCCCGCTCGCCCGCCGGAAGAAGGCCCGGCGCCGGCGTGGCAGCCGTCGCGGATGGGCGGCGGTCTTCAGTACGGCGGCGAAGAGCTGCTCGAACAACGGCCCGAGCCTGCTTTCCGGCAGCCCTTGCTCCACGGCCCGCGCCAGCACCAGCTCGGCCTGGTCGAGCAGCTCGAAGTGGTGCTCCCCGGGCAGGTTCAGCCGGTTGCCCTGCCGCCGCAGCAGATGCCGTACGACGACCTGGCGCAGCACCGCCATGCGCTCGGCGCCCAGCACGACCAGGCCACCGAAGCCGACGTCGGTGAAGTGGCCGTCGGGGAAGGGCAGTTGCTGTGCCGCGAGGAAGGCCCGCCGGTAGGCCGCACTCCACGCCGGAAGCTGGACCCCCGTCAACTGCGGAGCCTGTTCGGGGGCGAACACCGCGCCCGGCGTCCGCGCCAGCACCAGCGCGGCCGGGTTGGTCGGCTCGCCCACCCACCACGGGGTCCGCTCGTGCTCGAAGTACAGGACGTCCACGTCACCGGTCTCGCTCAGTCGGGCATCCAGCGCCGCCAGAGCGCCCGGCACCAGCTCGTCGTCGCCGTCCAGGAACAGCAGCCAGTCGCCGATCGCGGCCCGCAGCCCGGTGTTGCGCGCCCCGGCCAGACCGGCCGTCGGCGGCGAGTTCACCGGCGCCACCCGGCAGTCCCGCTCCGCGTACCCGGCGGCGACGGCCGCCGCCGGGGCACCGAGGGCGTCGCAGACCGGGATCAGCTCGAAGTCGCCGAAGGACTGGGAGAGGACCGAGTCCAGCGCCTGGGACAGCCGGCCCGCGACCCCATGGGACGGAACGATGATGCTGAAGCGGGGCATACTGCTCTTTCTGTCGATGGTCTGGCGGCCGGGTTCCTCAGCAGGCCGGGGTCGGCCTCAGCCGGCGCGAGTGCGGCCGGGCCGACCGGCCGGACGCCAGGTGGGCGGCCGGGTCGGTGTGGGCCGTGACGGGCTGGAGGGCATGGGAACTCCTCTTCCGTTTCCGTGAGAACGGCGTTCAGAGGCTCTCGGTGACGGTCCGGCGCCCCGTCGGTTGCGGCACGGTCGCGAGCGGGGAGTGCGTGAGCGACGCGGCCGGCGACGGCACGGGGTGGCGCTTGTCGAGCGGCACGACGGGCGGACGGCAGGTCTCGCCCAGCACCACATGGCGTACGACCCGCTCGGCGGCGCGTCCGTCGTCGTGCGGGCAGAAACGCTCGCGGAACGCCGACCTCAGCTGGGCGGAGCGCGAGCCCCGCCAGTGGCCGGAGGCGAAGATGTCGATCAGCTCGTCCTCGTCGCGCGCCACCGCGCCCGGCGGGAAGGAGCGCAGGTCGAAGTAGGTGCCGCGGGCCGCCTCGTACGCCTCCCAGTCGTCGGTGTGGAGCACGATCGGCCGGTCCAGGTTGGCGTAGTCGAACATGATCGACGAGTAGTCCGTGACCAGGGCGTCCGAAGCCAGGCACAGCTCCTCGACGCCCGGGTGGTCGGTGACGTCGATGACGCGGCCGGCGGTGGGCGTCAGGGGGCCGCCGTGCCGCGGGTCGGCGCGGGCCAGGACGACGAAGCGGGGGCCCAGGCGGCGCAGGACGCGGTGCAGGTCGAGCGTGGTGCGCTGGGTGCGGCGGTAGTCGCGGTGGGCGGGAGCGTAGAGGATCACCACCGTGCCATCGGGGATGCCGAGCCGCTCGCGGATCCGGGCCACGTCCGCCGAAGTCGCCTGCTGGAAGACGTCGTTGCGGGGGCTGCCGTATTCGAGGGTCGTGTAGCCGCCCGGGTGCACCCGCTCCCAGGTCAGGGTGGAGTGGCGGTTGGCGGACACGACGTAGTCCCACTTGTCGACGTCGTCGAGGAGCTCGACGACGTCCATGCCCCCTGCCGCCGCCGGGCGTTCGCGCAGGTCCAGGCCCATGTGGCCGAGCGGGGTGCCCTGTTGGGTCTGCACGAGGACCTGGCCGGGGCGCTTGACCAGACGGCGGTCGAAGCCGTCGTTGTGGATGAGGTACTTGGAACGGGCCAGGGCCGTCCAGTAGGCGGCCGTGTCGGGGCGCAGGCGGCGCGGGCCGGACGGGGCGGTGTCCTGCTGCCCGGCGTCTGCGTCCGGGTCGGTGATCCAGGCGGTGCGGATGTGCGGGGCGTGCGTGCGGAAGGCCTGCTCCAGGGCGCCCGGGCTGTCGCCGGGGCCGCGGACTCCGTGGGCCGCGAAGGTGGCGCGGTCGGCGCGCAGGGGGAGGCGCCGCTGGACGCGGTAGTGCACGCGCAGGGCGCCGCAGCGCAGGCCCTTCAGCAGGCGGTCGGCGAGTTTGCGGGTGCGCCGCAGCAGGGCCGACGCCAGCTGCAGGGCGCGCCATGTGCGGTGCAGGCCGAGGCGGATCAGGCCGTGTCGCAGGCGATTGCGCGGGGGGACGGGCGCGCCGGGGGAGCGGTAACGGCGGTAGTGGGTACGGGCCTTGCGCAGGAACGCTGCCCGGCTGCGGCGCGGGAGGCGGTCGCGGCGGGCGAACACCACGACCAGGTGGTCGACCATCCTGCGGAACAGCAACGGGCGCCAGCGCGCCAGTTCGGGGTTCTGGTCGACGTAGGCGAAGACGCGGTCGTACTGCTCGAAGATGTCGAAGTGCCGCGGGCTGACCGTGCCGAGGATCGCGCCCCGGCGGCGCTGCCGGTAGTGCACGCACACCCGGTCAAGGGTCGCGATCGACTCCGCCGTCATCAGCACCGGATACGTCCAGGGCGTGTCCTCGTAGTAGCCGGCCGGGAAGGCGAAGCCCTCCTCCTCGACGAACTCCCGCCGGTACGCCTTGTTCCACGCGACCATCAGCAGCCGCAGCAGCCCCGGACGGTCCGCCAGCCGGAACGGCGCCGGGCCCTCCTCGGTGAGCTGGGCGGCGGCCTGGTTGCGGATCGTCTCGCCCGTCCAGAACGTGCGCGCGTAGTCGTAGACCAGGACGTCCGGCTCACCGGTCTCCTTCAGCCGGTCCGCGATCGCGTGCAGGGCGTCGGGGGTGAGCGTGTCGTCGCCGTCGAGGAAGACCAGGTAGTCGCCGGTGGCCTCGGCCGTGCCGGCGTTGCGGGCGGGTCCCAGGCCCTGGTTCTGCGCCAGATGCACGGGGCGTACGCGCGGATCGAGGGCCGCGAACTCGTCGATGATCGCGCCGCACGCGTCCGGCGAGCAGTCGTCGACGGCGATCAGTTCGAGATCGGGGTACGACTGTGAGAGCACCGATTCCAGGCACTCGTGCAGGTACGCCTGAACCTTGTACGCGGGGACAATGACACTGAACCTGGGCAAGGGACATCCACTGGGTCGGCCGGGGCGGTAGGCGGCGACAGCGCCTTGCCCGGCAACGGCCAATGGAGTGACTTGGTTACGCCGCGGTACGGCATACGGGGGATCATGAATGAACGTGAGGGGACGGACCGATGACGGTCCGCCCCCTCAAGCGTGTTGCGCTTGCGCCTACTTGACCGCGCCCGCCATCACGCCGGACACGAACTGCCGCTGGAACGCGAAGAACACGACCAGTGGGATCACCATGGAGATGAACGCGCCGGGTGCCAGGACGTCGATGTTGTTGCCGAACTGCCGTACCTGCGTCTGCAGGGCGACCGTGATCGGCTGGCTCCCGGAGTCCGTGAAGATCAGCGCGACCAGCATGTCGTTCCACACCCACAGGAACTGGAAGATGCCGAGCGCGGCGATCGCCGGACCGCCGAGCGGCATCACGACGCGGAAGAACAGGCGCAGTTCACCGGCGCCGTCCAGCCGGGCCGCCTCCAGCAGCTCCCTAGGGATCTCGGCGAAGAAGTTCCGCAGCAGGAACACCGCGAACGGCAGTCCGAAGCCGACGTGGAAGAGGATCACGCCGGTCAGGGAGCCGAAGATGCCGATCCTGCCGAACAGTTCGGCGATCGGGATCAGCGCCACCTGCACCGGTACGACCAGCAGGCCGACCACGCCCAGGAACCACCAGTCGCGGCCCGGGAACTCCATCCAAGCGAACGCGTATCCCGCGAGCGAGCCGATCACGACGACCAGGACCGTCGCCGGGACCGTGATCAGCACGGTGTTCAGGATCGAGTCGGTGATGTCGCTGTTGCTCAGGAGCTTGTCGTAGCTGTCGAAGGTGAGTTGGGAGGGCTTGCTGAAGACCTCCCACCAGCCGCTCGCGGTCATCTCCTCCGGCGGCCGCAGCGACGACAGCAACAGCCCGATCGTCGGGACCAGCCAGAACAGGCCCACGAGGATGAGAAATACCCGCACCACCCCGCCGCTGACGAACGAGGCGATCCGGCCGCCGAGGGACTGCTCGGCCTTGACGGTCGTGGACGGCGGCGCCGCCGCCTTGCTGGGCCCACCGGCATGCGTACTCATCGCCGCCCCTCCCGCCTGAGCCGACGGATGTTGAACCACATCACCGGGATCACGAGGAGCAGCAGGAACACCGCGATCGCGCTCGCGATGCCCGGCTGGTCCTCGGAGAAGCCCTTGCGGTACAGCTCCAGTGCCAGGACGTTCGCGTCGTCCTGGGAGGAGCCCGGGGCGATGATGAAGACCAGGTCGAAGATCTTCAGGACGTTGATCATCAGGGTGACGGTGACCACCGCGAGGACGGGCGCCAGCAGCGGCACGGTGACGCGGCGGAACACCTGCCACTCGTTGGCGCCGTCGACGCGGGCCGCCTCCAGCAGATCGCGGGGGATGCCCGCGAGCCCGGCCGCGATCAGCACCATCGCGAAACCGGCCCACATCCAGATGTACGACCCGATGATGGCCGGCGTCACGAGGGACGGGCCGAGCCAGTCCAGGCCGTTGTACGGCTCCTTGAAGTTGTCCGGCGGGAGCCGCAGTTGGGCCCCCTCGGCGGCGGCCGGCAGTGTGAAGGTGCCGTCGTCGGCGGCCTTCGTGGCGGCCACGACCTTGCCGTCCTTGACGGCCTCGATCTTCATCCCGGCATAGCCCAGCTCGGCCGCGTCGACCCCGCCGAGGGTGCCGACGCCCTTGCCGCGCGTGAAGTCCTGCCAGGTGGTGCCGGTGATCCCGGCCGGATCGGCCTTCGCCGGTACGGCCGCCTTGGAGTCGTCCGGCATCTGGTCGGGGGCGACGCCCACCAGGGGCAGGCTGACCGGGGTGCCGGCGCTGACGGTGTCCTTGGTGATGAAGCCGCCGCCCGGTGCCGCTTCGAGTGGCGACTCCCGCCCCGGGTGCGCCTTCGGGAACGCCGACGCCTGCGCGAAGGTGTCGTGCACGCCCACCCACACCGCGTTCGCGACGCCCTTGTCCGGATCCTGGTCGTACACCAGTCGGAAGATGATGCCCGCCGCCAGCATCGAGATCGCCATCGGCATGAAGACGACCAGCTTGAACGCCGTGCCCCAGCGCACCCGTTCGGTCAGCACCGCGAAGATCAGACCGAGCGCGGTGGCGACCGTCGGGGCGAACACCACCCAGATGATGTTGTTCTTGAGTGCCGTACGGATGCCCTCGTCCGTGAACAGCGCCTCGTAGTTGTCGAATCCTGCGAAGCCGCCGCCGGACTGATCGTAGAAACTGCGCACGACCGAGTACCCGATGGGGTAGACCACGAGCGCGCCGAGCAGCACGAGAGCGGGCAGCAGGAAGAGCACCACCACGGTCCTGCGCGTGCCGGTCACGCTTCCGCGCGACTTGGGTGCGGCAGGGGGCGCGGTGCCCCCTGCCGCGTCCGTCGACGCCACGGCGTCAGTGTCCGAAGGCCGCGGCCGCGTCGGCTTCCAGCTTCTGCTGTGTGCCCGCGACGTCCGACGGGTTCTTCAGGAAGTCCTGGAGAGCCTTCCACTCACCCTTGCCGGGTGTGCCGCCGAAGGCCTGCGGGGCCTGGTCGGACATGTCGAAGCGGAAGTCGTCGCCCGAGTCGATCAGGGCCTTGGCGATCTTCTGCTGCACCTCGTTCGGATACGCCGAGTTGTCCACGTTCTTGTTCGGCGAGAGGTAACCGCCGAGCTTGGCCTGGATCGTCGCCGCGTCCGGGGAGGCCAGGAAGGTGGCCAGGGCCTGCGCCGCCTTGGAGTCCTGGAGGATGACGGCCGCGTCGCCGCCGGAGACGACGGGTGCGGTGTCACCCACGGTCGGGAACGGGAACACCTTGGCGTCCGTGCCGACCTTCGCCTTGGCCTGCGTGATGTTGACCTGCGCGAAGTCGCCCTCGTAGACCATGGCGGCCTTCGGCTGGTCGCCGCCGGTGAAGACCTGCGTGACGGAGGCCGGGAAGTCGGTCTGCAGCGCACCGTCCGCGCCGCCCGCCACATAGTCCTTCTTGCCCCACACCTGCGCGAGCGTGGTGAGCGCGTCCTTCACGGACGGGTCGGTCCACTTGATCTCGTGCCTGGCCAACTGGTCGTACTTCTCCGGGCCCGCCTGCGAGAGGTAGACGTTCTCGAACCAGTCGGTGAGGGTCCAGCCCTCCGCGCCACCGACCGAGAACGGCGTCACGCCGGAGTCGTAGACGGTCTGCGCGGTGGTGAGCAGTTCGTCCCACGTCTTGGGCTCGGTGGCCCCCGCGTTCTCGAAGACCTGGGCGTTGTACCAGATCAGGGACTTGTTGGCGGCCTTGTAGTAGACGCCGTACTGCTTGTTGTCGACCTTGCCGATGTCCTGCCAGCCCTGCGAGTAGTTCTCCTGGAGCTCCTTGATCGCCTCGGCGCCGAGGGGCTTGGCCCACTTCTTGTCGACGGCCTGCTTGATGGCGCCGGGCTGCGGAAGCATCGCGATGTCCGGCGGCTGGCCGCCCGCGACCTTCGAGCCGAGGAAGTTGATGATCGGGTCCTGGGCGGGCACGAAGGTGACCTTGGCGCCGGTGCGCTTCTCGAACTCCGCGAGGACCTTCTTGAAGTTCTCCTGCTCGGCACCGGTCCATACGGCGGCGACCTCGAGGGACTCGCCGTTCAGCTTGGGAAGGGTGACGGTGTCGGCGGTCTCCTGGCCGGATCCGCCCTGTTCGTTGCCACTGTCGTTGTCGTCGCCTCCGCATGCGGTGAGCGAGAGTGCGAGGGCGCCCGCGCATACGGCCGCCGCGGCCCTGACGGCCTTGCTTGTCCGGTTCCTGCTGCTCGTGCTGGTGCGCATCACTGCCCCGTTCTTCGTGCCTCGTCGAACGTTCGAGCGCTGTCCCGTGCGATCTGGTCTACGCCTTGGGTTTGGGGGCGGCAAGACCGCGTCCGCTGTCAAGTGGGAGATCGTGACCGGCTCGTGACCAGGGGCCCTGCGCTGGGGTGAACGTCCCTGGGGGCTGTCGCCCCCAGACCCCCGCTATCGGCCTGAACGGCCTCGTCCTCAAACGCCGGACGGGCTGGATTGCGCCGACCGGCGTCACAGGAGCGAGGGCACCTCGGTCGCCGAGACCTCCCGCGCCGCCCTCTCCACCGCGCTGGCCAGCAACGCCAGGTCCGTAGGCCCGTTCCCCAGCTCGCGGACCGGGCGCCGGGCCGGCGGATCACCCATGCGGTGCCACTCCAGCGGCACGACGGTGGGCCGCAGCGTCGCCGTCCGCGGGATACGTCCGGTGACCCGCCCGCCCTGGAACGGCACCGCTCTGCCGTCCGCCCAGGTCAACCGGCCGCGCCCCGGCGCCGGTTCGTCCGGGCCCGCCGTCACCGCGTCCAGCGTCACCCGCAGCGTCGCCAGTCGCGCCGGCTCCGACTCCGCCGTACGGCCACCGATGGCCGCCGCGGCCACCAGATGCACGCCGAGCCGCTCGCCCTCGCGGGCCACCGCCTCCAGCGCGCGTATCACCGAGCCCGCCGCCGGCCTGCCCGGCGATCCCAGTGCGGGCGAGACCAGCGCGTCCAGGTCGTCCACGACCACCACGAGCCGGGGCAGCGGCGGCACGGCCTCGGCCTGCCGACGGGCCGCCCCCGGCCGCAGCCTGATCGTGGAACTGGACGGCGCGTCCAGATCCCCCGTGAGATCAGCGGCACCGGCCCCCGCCGCGCGCTGTGCCACCATCCGGCCCGACAGCTCACGCCCGGTGTGCCACTCGGCGAAGTCGGACCGCCCGAGCAGCTCCGCGCGCCGCTTCAGCTCGGCGCTGAGCGACTGGGCGAACTCCCGCATGCGGACGGGGTCGTTGGCGGTCAGGTGGGTGGTCACATGCGGTATGTCCGTGCACGCCCGCAGCCCCTCGCCGTGCCCGCCGCTCCCGCCGACGCTGTCCCGGCCGTCGATCAGCACGACGCCCAGCCGGTCCGGCCGCTCGGCCGCGGCGAGCGACGCGACGAGGGCCCGCAGCAACTCCGTACGCCCGCTGCCGGGCGGCCCCTCGATCAGCAGGTGCGGTCCGTCGGCGCCGAGGTCCGCGCCGACCGGCCCGCGCGGCCCGGCCCCGAGCACGGCACAGGCCCGCCCACCGAGGGCCTGAGGGTCGTCGGCCGCGTCGGCCCACCGCGCCATCAGCGACGCCGGGGTGGCCCGGGCCAGCCCCAACTCGTCGAGCAGCCTCGCCGCCTGAGGCAACGGCACGGACAAGCGCGCGTGCCCCTCCCCGACGGCCCCCTCCGTCCGCAACGGCGCCAGGGCCCGCGCGAACCGCTCCGCCCAGGCGAGGGAGACGGCGTCCACCGCGGCGACGGTGCCGTGTCCGATGGGGCCGTGCGGGGTGGCTGCGGGGGGAGTGGGGCCGGGTGTCGCGGCGCCGGGCCCGGCCGGGGTGTCGGCCGTGTCGTGCCCGCGCGGGGCGCTGCCGGCCGTGCCGTGAGCTGCGGCGGTCTCGCGTCCGACGGCGCCCTGTTCGGACGACCCGCCCCGTGCCACCCGCAACAGCCGCAGCGCCGTCGCCACGTCCCCGCTGAGCAGCCCGACCGCCCCGCACTCCCGGAACACCGGCGCCACCGTGCACGCCGCCTCGTAGGTCTCCGTCACCGGCGACGCGGGCGACGCCGAAGCCGTCTCGGCGAGGCACACGACGTGGATCCCGGCCCGCGGCCCCTCCAACGCCAGCCGCGCCACCGCCTCGCGCACATCGGCGCCCCCGGGATCGCCGTCCACGACGACCACGGTGTACGGCCCCGGGAACCCGTCCGCCCCGTCGCCGGGCCCGTCGTCCTGTGCCCACGACGGCCGCCGTGCGGCACGCTGCGCCGGCACCTGCCCGTCCGGCACGGCTGCGGCGACCGCGCCCCGCGGCTGCGCCGTCAGGTCCTCCAGCCGGCGCAGCAACTCCTCGGTGCGGGCCGTCGCCTGTTCGCGGTCGTAGGCCAGCAGCAGGCGGCAGTCCTGGCCGTGACCGGGGCGGACATGCGGGAGCCAGCCCAGCCACGCCCACTCGGCGGTGCGCTCCTCCAGCGGGCGGGAGCGGTCCGCGCTGAGCAGGACCACCTCCAGGGCATCGGGCGAGTGCAGCGCGGCGAGTTGGGCGAGCACCGCTCGGGCCAGCCCGGCGAGCCGCTCGCGCGGACCGGCCAGGCCCAGCGCGCCGACCTCCCGCAGATCGGCGGTCACCGGCACCGCGGGCAGCAGCCCCGAGCCGTCGGGCGCCGCACGGTCGGCCGTGCCGAGCCGCACCGTGAGCGCCTCCGGGTGACCCGGTGAGCGCTCCCACAGCCGGGGCCCGGGCCCCAGCGCGGTCAGCAGCAGGGACGCCGGATCCGGCCAGGCCTCCGGCAACCGGGACCGGCTCGTCGCCGAGGGGAGGCCGGTCGCCTCGGCCGGCTCGTCGACGTCGTACGTCCCGCGCCGGACCTCGTCCTGCTCGCCGCGCCCGCCGGCCAGCCGCCGCGCCCACGCCGTGAGACCGCCGCGCCTGCGCACGCCCGGCGGGATGTCGGTGCCCCGCAGCGGGGTGCCCTTGCGGGTGCTGCCGGCCGCTGTGCCGTCGGTGAGCCCGGCCCCGGCGGCCGTGGGGGACGCACCGGGGAACATGTCCCGGGCGTCTTCCTCGCCCTGACCCCCGTCGAGCGCGCCCACCCCGAAGCCCGCGCCGTGCGTGTCGCCTGCCCGCGGTCCCGGGAGCGGCGGCTGCGACCCGCCGTGCCGCTCGATCCGCGGTGCTCCGCCCTGGACGGGCACGACGGGCGGCTCGCCGGTGCCGTGCCCCTGAGCGGTCGGCCGCGCTCCCGAGGAGGCGTCAGCGCCGCTTCCGTCCGCCACGCGTGCGTGCGGCACTGCCGCGTCACCCCGCGCGGGTGCCGCCGGGCCGTCGACCTCGCGGTCGCCTGCGCCGGGGACACGGGTGTGCCCCTCCCCGTCCGGCTCGGTCCGCACTCGTGCCCCCGGGCCGCCGGCCGGAGCCAGCCGCAGGGCCGATTCACCGATCCGCAGCAGCGCGCCCGGTACGAAGCGCACCGGGCGGGTGGTCAGCCGGGTGCCGTCCAGCGTCGTGCCGTTGGTGGAGCCCAGGTCGGCGACCGAGACGCGGCCGTCGGCGGCGACCGTGACCGCGCAGTGCAGCCGGGAGACGTCCGGGTCGTCGAGCGGTACGTCGGCCTCGGCGGAGCGGCCGATGCGGATCTCGCCGCCGTGCAGCAGGTGGACCCCGCCCGCGTCGGGGCCCGCCACGACATGGAGCTGGGTAGGGGCGTCGTCCAGCTCGGGGTGGGGCTCGGGCGCCGCCGGGGCGCCGAGCGAGAGCACGGCGCCGTCTATCAGAGGGGGCTCACCCAGTGTGCTGCGCCGGTCGTCGAGGCGCTCCGCGCCCGCGTACAGCACGACCGGGCCGTCGCCCCCGGACACCGCCGAGGCGAGTGCCGAGGCCACCGCGGCCAGGGCCGTGCCCGCTGGTGCCGTGACCAGCACGTCGCAGCTCGCGGCGCGGCCACGCGCCGGGGCAGGTGGGGCCAGCGGGTCTACGACGGTCAGCCGGATCTGCATCGGCGTCAGCGGTCCCTTCTGCGCGGGCGCGGACCAGGGCCCTCCAACACGGCCCTCCCCACCCCACACGAGCACATCGGCCAGTACTGCAGGCATCCTCGCACCTGCCACTGACAACGCGCCCCCCGCCCGAAGACAAGTGATCTTGATTGGTCGGCTCTGCCCGCAAAAGTGCCTGACAGATGACCTACCGACGACCGCTTGAGATCGGTCACGTCCGCTTGCGGCAACCACGAGACAGAGCCGAGCGTCTTTCCTTCGAACATGTACGGGAAGCCGTACGTAAGACGCACAGAAAGAGGACAGGCCGGTGCCCCGGGGCACGGCACTACAGTGGGTCGGAACGTAGGCAAGCAGCAGGGAGCGCGACGTGCGGCCGGTAGGCAGCAAGTACTTCCTCGAGGAGCCGCTGGGTCGCGGCGCCACGGGGACCGTCTGGCGGGCCCGCCAGCGGGAGACCGCGGGCGCCGAGGCCGCGGTGCAGGGGCAGCCCGGCGAGACCGTCGCGATCAAGGTCCTCAAGGAGGAGCTCGCCGGCGACGCGGACATCGTCATGCGGTTCCTGCGGGAGCGGTCCGTCCTGCTCCGGCTGACCCACCCGAATATCGTCCGGGTCCGTGACCTGGTCGTCGAGGGTGAGCTGCTGGCGCTCGTCATGGACCTCATCGACGGCCCCGACCTGCACCGCTACCTGCGCGAGAACGGCCCCTTCACCCCGGTCGCCGCGTCCCTGCTCACCGCGCAGATCGCCGACGCGCTGGCGTGCAGCCACGCCGACGGCGTCGTCCACCGCGACCTCAAGCCCGCCAACGTCCTGCTCCAGCAGAACGGCGGCCAGATGCACCCGATGCTGACCGACTTCGGCATCGCCCGCCTCGCCGACTCCCCGGGCCTGACCCGCACCCACGAGTTCGTCGGCACGCCCGCGTACATCGCGCCCGAGTCCGCCGAGGGCCGCCCGCAGACGTCCGCCGTCGACATCTACGGCGCCGGAATCCTCCTCTACGAGCTGCTCACCGGCCGTCCGCCGTTCGGCGGCGGCTCCGCCCTGGAGGTCCTGCACCAGCACCTGAGTGCCGAGCCGCGCCGCCCCTCCACGGTCCCCGACCCGCTGTGGACCGTCATAGAACGCTGCCTGCGCAAGAACCCCGACGAACGGCCCAGCGCCGAGAACCTCGCCCGCGGCCTGCGCGTCGTCGCCGAGGGCATCGGCGTGCACGCGAACTCCGCGCAGATCGCGGCGGCCGAGGGCGTCGCCGCGCTGCTCGCGCCCGACCCCGCGCCGGCGGCCGTGCCGGGCTCGGCCGACCCCACCCAGGTGCTGCAGCACGGCGCGGCCCCGGGGGCGTACGACCCCAACGGCGCGACCAGCGTCCTGCCGCACACCGGCGCGGCGGGCGCCGCGGACCCCACGGCCGTACTGCCGAACACGGGCGGCCCCGGTGGACGGGGCGCCGCCGACCCGACGGCCGTCATGCCGCCGATGCCGCCGGGACAGCCCGGTCAGCCCGGCCCCGAGGACCCGCACCCCTGGCAGAACCAGCTGCGCGCGGCCCGGGACCGCAACGAGCAGACGCAGGTCCAGTACCTCGATCCCAACCAGGACCCGCTGCGCAGGCGCCCCCAGCGCCAGGTCGCCCGCCCGCAGCAGCAGCCCCAGCAGCAGCGGCCGCCGCAGGGCCGGCAGCAGGGTTACGGCCATCCGCAGCAGCACCAGCCGCAGCAGCCCCAGCCGCAGCAGTACGCCCCGCAGCGTCAGCCGCAGCAGCAGCCCCAGCGGTACGCACCGCCGCCCACGCCGGAGCCGCAGCGGCCCCGGCGCGAGCCGCGTCAGCCGCGCCAGCGCAGCGCCAACCCGATGCGGATCCCCGGCCTCGGCTGCCTCAAGGGATGCCTCTTCACGATCGTCATCCTCTTCGTCGCGGGTTGGCTGGTCTGGGAGCTGAGCCCCTTGCAGGAGTGGATCGGCACGGGCAAGGGCTACTGGGAGCAGCTCAGCGACTGGGTCAGCACCGTGAGCGGGTGGATCGGAGACCTGGGCGGCTCGGGTGGCGGTTCGGGCACGAGCTGACCCGGGGCCGACGCGGTACGGCGTCGGCTGGTTTGGTTATTTGTCGACACCTGGCGGGTGATTTCCGCCTCGGCGGTGAAGGTTGGCTCCTCGGACGCGTAGTTTTAGCGACACACGCGTCTGTAGGAGCAGCCTTGGCACGGAAGATCGGCAGCCGGTACACCGCCAACCAGATCCTGGGGCGGGGCAGCGCCGGCACGGTGTGGCTGGGCGAGGGGCCCGAGGGGCCCGTCGCCATCAAGCTGCTGCGCGAGGACCTCGCGTCCGACCAGGAACTCGTCGGACGCTTCGTGCAGGAGCGCACGGCCCTGCTCGGCCTGGAGCATCCGAACGTGGTCTCCGTACGCGACCTCGTGGTCGACGGCAATGACCTCGCGCTGGTCATGGACCTGGTCCGGGGCACGGACCTGCGCACCCGGCTCGACCGCGAGCGGCGACTCGCGCCCGAGGCGGCCGTGGCGATCGTCGCGGACGTCGCCGACGGGCTGGCGGCGGCGCATGCGGCCGGGGTCGTGCACCGGGACGTCAAGCCCGAGAACGTCCTGCTGGACATGCAGGGGCCGCTGGGTCCCGGGGGTGCCCATCCCGCCCTGCTGACGGACTTCGGCGTGGCGAAGCTCATCGACTCGCCGCGTCGCACCCGCGCCACGAAGATCATCGGGACGCCGGACTACCTGGCGCCGGAGATCGTGGAGGGGCTGCCGCCGCGGGCCGCGGTCGACATCTACGCGCTGGCGACCGTCCTGTACGAGCTTCTCGCGGGCTTCACCCCCTTCGGCGGCGGCCACCCGGGCGCGGTGCTCCGCCGTCACGTCACGGAGAGCGTGGCGCCGCTGCCCGGCATCCCCGACGAGCTGTGGCAGCTGCTCGTGCAGTGCCTGGCGAAGGCACCGGCCTCGCGGCTGCGGGCGTCGGAGCTCGGGGCGCGGCTGCGGGAGCTGCTGCCGTTGGTGGCCGGGATGCCGCCGCTGGACGTGGACGAGCCGGACGCGGAGCCTGCGGAGGACGAGGCTCCGGCCGCCGAGGAGGCGGCGCCGGCGGGGGAGCGGGTGCGGCGGCGTGGCGCGGTCCCGTTGGTGCCGGGCGCGAAGCCGGCGGACTCCAACCGGGACACGCATACGTCGATGAGGGTGCCGGGGCCCGACGAACTGGCCGGGGGTGCGCGCGGTACGGCGCGGGTGCCTCGGGCAGCGGGCGCCCCGCGCCCCGGCTCCGCCCGCCATCGCGCCGTGACGCGCCGGCGCCGGGTGGCGGTGGGGGCGGCCGCGGTGGCGCTGGTCGCGGCGGCCGGGGTGGGCGCGTGGCTGGCGACCTCGGAGGACGACGCCGGGGCCACACCCCAGGACACGAACAACACGGCTCCGGCGACCCCGTAGTTTCGTCGCCCCCGTCGCCCGTCCCGTCCCTTGGGGGCCTGCGGCCCCCAGACCCCCGCTTCGGCCCTGAACGGGCCTCGTCCTCAAACGCCGGACGGGCTGGAATGCCTGGACCGGCGTCGAGAGGCGAAGGCCCGGGGGTCCAGGGGGAGCCCCCTGGTACGTCAGCGGTGACGCCGGGCACGCCGTCGGGCACGGTCACCCGGCATGGCCCGCTTGGCGGAGCCGTTACGCTGGAGGCGTGGCAGTCGTCGATGTATCCGAAGAGCTCAAGTCCCTCTCCTCGACCATGGAGTCGATCGAGGCCGTTCTGGACCTCGACAAGCTGAGGGCAGACATCGCCGTGCTCGAGGAGCAGGCGGCCGCGCCGTCCCTGTGGGACAACCCGGACGAGGCGCAGAAGATCACCAGCAAGCTGTCCCACCTCCAGGCCGAGGTGCGGAAGGCCGAAGCCCTGCGTGGCCGGATCGACGATCTCGCCGTGCTGTTCGAGATGGCCGAGGAGGAGGACGACCCGGACACCCGCGCCGAGGCCGAGTCCGAGCTCGTCGCCGTCCGCAAGGCACTGGACGAGATGGAGGTCCGGACGCTCCTCAGCGGCGAGTACGACTCCCGCGAGGCACTCGTCAACATCCGTGCCGAGGCGGGCGGCGTCGACGCCGCCGACTTCGCCGAGAAGCTGCAGCGGATGTACCTGCGCTGGGCGGAGCAGAAGGGCTACAAGACCGAGATCTACGAGACGTCGTACGCCGAAGAGGCCGGCATCAAGTCGACCACCTTCGCCGTGCAGGTGCCGTACGCCTACGGCACGCTCTCGGTCGAGCAGGGCACCCACCGGCTCGTGCGGATCTCGCCCTTCGACAACCAGGGGCGCCGCCAGACCTCCTTCGCGGGCGTCGAGATCCTTCCCGTGGTCGAGCAGACCGACCACATCGAGATCGACGAGTCCGAGCTGCGCGTGGACGTGTACCGGTCGTCCGGCCCGGGCGGTCAGGGTGTCAACACCACCGACTCCGCGGTGCGCCTCACCCACATCCCCACTGGCATCGTCGTCTCCTGCCAGAACGAGCGGTCGCAGATCCAGAACAAGGCGACCGCGATGAACGTCCTCCAGGCCAAGCTGCTCGAGCGGCGCCGCCAGGAGGAGCAGGCCAAGATGGACGCCCTGAAGGGCGACGGCGGCAACTCCTGGGGAAACCAGATGCGGTCGTACGTGCTGCACCCGTACCAGATGGTCAAGGACCTGCGCACCGAGTTCGAAGTCGGCAACCCCGAGGCCGTGTTCAACGGTGAGCTCGACGGGTTCCTGGAGGCCGGGATTCGCTGGCGCAAGCAGCAGGAGAAGTAACTTTGTCGACAAGGCAACTGCCGCAACTTCAGCGGCAGTTGCCTTTTCTGTGCCTGCATGTCTGGGTTTTACATCACACTCACAGGCTCCAACCCCTGGCATAGCTCCCGTATTTGGACATGGCGCCCGCAAACGGCCTTGACGTGTCTTTGAAAAATGGGAAGGGTAAAGCGTGGCATGCGTATCTCTGGGGCGCATGTGAACCGGGGGATTCGAGTTAAGCGACGTCCTCCGTCGATCACGGCCCCCGAGCGCCGCCTCACTGACGATTCAGCTACTGGGGGTAGCAACCACATGACGAAGAAGACGCGGATCCGTATCGCGCGCCTCGCGGCCGGTGCCGTGATCGCGGCCGGTGCGTCGCTGACCGCTGCGGGTGCCGCTTCGGCCGCGCCGGCGGAGGACTGCCTGCTCGGCATTTGCATCGGTGGCGAGGACGACCCGACCGACCCGCCGGTGCCGACCGACCCGCCGACCGATGTCCCCACCGACATCCCGACGGACATCCCGACCGAGGAGCCCACGGTTCCGACGGACCCGACGGTCGAGCCGACCGAGCCGGAGGAGCCCACCGAGGACCCGACCACCGAGCCGACCGACCCGGGCAACGGGAACGGCAACGGCAATGGGAACGGCAACGGCAACAACGGCGGCGGTAACAACAACACCGACCCCGATGGTGGCACCTCCACCCAGGAAGAGGGTTCCTCCTCCCTGACGGAGACCAACACCGACAGCACGGGCACCGGCGCCAACACGTCCGCCCAGGGCAACGGTGAGGAGCTCGCCGAGACCGGTGCCGCTCAGACCACGTTCCTGCTGGTCGGCGCCGCCACGATGATCGCCGGTGGTATCGGCTTCCGCATTCTGCCGCGCCTCGTGGGCGGCCGTGGCGGTGCGGCTGCCTGACGGTAGCCGGTCGTCCACGCTGCGTGATTCACGCCGTACGGCCGAGGGGCCCGGAGCGCAATTCGCTCCGGGCCCCTCGCCATGTCCGCACGTCAGTACACGGTGCGGGCGTCGCCCTATGCCGTCTGGTGCGCCAGCAGTGCCACAGCCGCGATCAGCACCGCCAGCAGGGCGATCAGCGTCATCGGGTTCAGACCCGCAAACAGGTTCTCCTGCTGCAGCCGCTCACGGTTCGCCCGGCACACGGGGCAGCGGCCCTCACTCACGGGCGCGGCACAGTTCGCGCACACCAGCCGGTCGTACGTCATGCGCCACCCTCCTAGCCAGTTCCCTCCGGGGGTTCAACGGGTTCGGCCCCGAGAACGTTCCCCCCTCCACAATGCCAGGTTCCCCGGGAAAGGGCGCGGGCGCTCTCGGAGGGGTGGTTGCCAACCCGGCACAAACTGCACAAGCCTCACGCAACCCCTCCCGGTGCCTGCGCCCCTACCCCTGGTTCGCGTATGGTCACGCTCATCTAACCCCGGCGACCCATGGTGCACCCGTGATCCGACTCGACAACGTCTCCAAGGTCTACCCCAAGCAGACCCGCCCCGCACTCAGGGATGTGTCCCTGGAAGTGGAGAAGGGCGAGTTCGTGTTCCTCGTCGGGTCCTCCGGCTCCGGAAAGTCCACCTTCCTGCGGCTGATCCTCCGCGAGGAGCGGTGCACTCACGGGCAGGTGCACGTCCTGGGCAAGGACCTCGCGCGTCTGTCCAACTGGAAGGTGCCGCAGATGCGCCGCCAGCTGGGGACCGTCTTCCAGGACTTCCGGCTGCTGCCGAACAAGACGGTCGCCGAGAACGTGGCCTTCGCACAGGAGGTCATCGGCAAGTCCCGCGGCGAGATCCGCAAGTCCGTGCCGCAGGTGCTCGACCTCGTCGGGCTGGGCGGCAAGGAGGACCGGATGCCCGGTGAGCTCTCCGGTGGTGAGCAGCAGCGGGTGGCGATCGCGCGGGCCTTCGTCAACCGGCCCAAGCTGCTGATCGCCGACGAGCCCACCGGCAACCTCGACCCGCAGACCTCCGTCGGCATCATGAAGCTGCTCGACCGGATCAACCGGACGGGCACCACCGTGGTGATGGCGACGCACGACCAGAACATCGTGGACCAGATGCGCAAGCGCGTCATCGAGCTGGAGAAGGGCCGCCTCGTCCGCGACCAGGCACGCGGCGTCTACGGCTACCAGCACTGACCGCGACCGTCCACGGAAAGGCCTGAAGAAGACGCCATGCGCGCCCAGTTCGTACTCTCCGAGATCGGTGTCGGTCTCCGCCGCAATCTGACGATGACCTTCGCCGTCATCGTCTCCGTCGCCCTGTCGCTCGCTCTGTTCGGCGGGTCGCTCCTGATGAGCGACCAGGTCAACACCATGAAGGGCTACTGGTACGACAAGGTCAACGTCTCGGTGTTCCTCTGCAACAAGAGCGACGCCGAGTCCGACCCCAACTGCGCCAAGGGCGCGGTGACCGACGACCAGAAGAAGGAGATCCTCGCCGACCTGGACAAGATGACGGTCGTCGAGAAGGTCACCTACGAGTCGCAGGACCAGGCGTACAAGCACTACAAGGAGCAGTTCGGCGACTCCCCGCTGGCCGCCTCGCTCACGCCGGACCAGATGCAGGAGTCGTACCGGATCAAGCTGAAGGACCCGGAGAAGTACCAGGTCATCGCGACCGCCTTCGACGGGCGCGACGGTGTGCAGTCGGTGCAGGACCAGAAGGGCATTCTGGACAACCTCTTCGGGCTGCTGAACGGCATGAACTGGGCCGCGCGGGCCGTGATGGCGCTGATGCTCGTGGTCGCGCTCATGCTGATCGTCAACACCGTGCGGGTGTCCGCGTTCAGCCGACGGCGTGAGACCGGCATCATGCGGCTGGTCGGTGCCTCCGGCTTCTACATCCAGGCGCCGTTCATCATGGAGGCCGCGGTCGCCGGACTCATCGGCGGGTCGGTCGCGTGTGCCTTCCTGGTGATGGCGAGGTACTTCATCATCGACCACGGTCTGGCCCTGTCGGAGAAGCTGACGCTGATCAACTTCATCGGCTGGGACGCGGTGTTGACGAAGCTGCCGCTCATCCTCGCGACGAGCCTGCTGATGCCCGCGTTGGCTGCGTTCTTCGCGTTGCGCAAGTATCTGAAGGTGTGACCAACGCCAAGGGGGCCGTCCGGTCAACGGACCGTACGGCCCCTCGCGTTGTCCTAGACTCACCGGCATGTCAGGTCGTGACCTGTTCTGTCAGCCCCGCCGCTTCGGCCGCGGGGCCGCCCTGACATTGGTCTTCGCGAGCGTGCTCGTCGCCGGTGCCGCGACCGGCTCGCTGCCCGGCCCTGACCGGAAAACCCCCGCCGACGCCGCCGGTTCGGCCGCTCCGGCGGGCCGGCACGTGGATGTCGCCGAGGCGGCCGCCCAGGCCATGGCCGCGGGCAAGTCCCCCATGGAGGCCGCCGAGCGCGCGGTCAGCCGCAGCGGGGACCGCTGGGGCGCCGTCTACTCCCAGGGCGAGTACGAGGAGTTCGAGGAGGCCCTCGACGGCGAGTACACCGGCGTCGGGCTGTGGGCGCGCCGCGAGCGTGACGGGCGTATCGAGGTGACCAGGGTGCGGGCGGGGTCGCCCGCCGCCGTCGCCGGGATCCGCTCGGGCGACCTGGTGCGCAGCATCGACGGCCAGAAGGTCGACGGGCGTCCGGTCACCGAGGTCGTCTCCTTACTGCGGGGCGACGCTACCGACGCGGACGCAGGTACGGCGGTGGCCGTGGGCCTGGAGCGCGGCACGCACGCGTGGGACCTCACGCTGCGCCGGGCCCGGCTGTCCACCGACTCGGTCACCGTGCGGGAACTCGCCGACGGCGTCACCGTCATCAAAATCGCCTCCTTCACCAAGGGCTCCGGCGACGCGGTCCGCGAGGCCGTACGACGCGCCCCGGCCGCCACCGGCGTCGTCCTCGACCTGCGGGGCAACTCCGGCGGTCTGGTCACCGAGGCCGTCACCGCCGCCTCCGCGTTCCTCGACGGCGGCCTGGTCGCCACCTACGACGTCGACGGCGACCAGCGCGCGCTGCACGCCGAACCCGGCGGCGACACGGCCAGACCCCTGGTCGCGCTCGTCGACGGCGGCACCATGAGCGCGGCCGAGCTGCTCACCGGCGCCCTGCAGGACCGCGGCCGCACGGTCGTCGTGGGCACCCGCACCTTCGGCAAGGGCTCGGTCCAGATGCCGAGCCGCCTCCCCGACGGCTCCGTCGCCGAGCTGACCGTCGGGCACTACCGCACCCCCTCCGGGCGAACCGTCGACGGCCGCGGCATCACCCCCGACCTGGAGGCCGACCAACAGGTCCTGGAGCGGGCCGAGACGGTCCTCAGCGGCCTCGGCGACTCGTAAATCGGCTTTCCCCGCACCCCCTCCGTAGTGCGAAAATGGACGGCACTATGAGCAAGGGAATGTACGTACCCAAGGAGTCCCAGCCCAAGCAGGGCGGTGGGGCGGCCGGCAAAGCGGGCCGAGACGGTGAGAAGGGCGGCAAGCGCAAGATCGTCGCCCAGAACAAGAAGGCCCGGCACGACTACGCGATCATCGACACCTTCGAGGCCGGCCTGGTCCTCATGGGCACCGAGGTCAAGTCGCTGCGTGAGGGTCGGACCTCGCTGACCGACGGCTTCGTCCAGATCGACCGGGGCGAGGCGTGGCTGCACAACGCCCACATCCCCGAGTATCACCAGGGCAGCTGGACCAACCACTCCGCGCGCCGCAAGCGCAAGCTGCTGCTGCACCGCGAGGAGATCGACAAGCTGGAGGCGAAGTCCCAGGAGACGGGTCACACGATCGTGCCCCTCGCCCTGTACTTCAAGGACGGTCGCGCGAAGGCCGAGATCGCTCTGGCGCGAGGCAAGAAGGAGTACGACAAGCGCCAGACCTTGCGGGAGAAGCAGGACCGGCGGGAGTCGGACCGGGCGATCGCGGCGGCGAAGCGGCGGCAGCGCGCCCAGTAGCGCGCTGCAAGGAATACGCTGGCATGGTCGTGCGTTGGTCACGTACGATGGCACTGCACCTCACAGAGGGTGCGCGCCCCTCTCCGGTCGCCGGAGGTTTCCGGAGGGGAATTGAAAAAACAACATGGGGATGATCGGTTTCGACAGCGGCTGTTGAAGCAGGGGAAGCGTGTCGAGGAAGCGGCAATGATCTCGTAAACCATATGTCGCAAAAAATAATCGCCAACACCAAGCGCGATTCCTTCGCCCTCGCTGCCTAAGTAGCGACTTGCGAAGTGTCAGCCCGGGGCTGTTCCCGACCCGGATCCTGGCATCAGCTAGGGAACTAAACCTTGATCCCGGTCACGGGGTGAAGAGGGAAACCAAACAGTGACTGGGCCCGTCGGCGACTTGTTCGCGTGATCGCCGGGGCCGAGAAAATCGCAGCGAACTGCACACGGAGAAGCCCTGATTCTGCACCGTTGGACGCGGGTTCGATTCCCGCCATCTCCACGATCGGGAGGTTTCCGAACCTCCCTAACCCATGTGGGCAAAGGCCCCGCCGCCTCCGGGCAGCGGGGCCTTTGTCATGGCGGGACTCTCAGGCCAGGCCCTGTGAGGCCGGAGTGATCTGTGACACCCCTGTGACCGGAGGTGTGGGTTCCGCCACAGACCGTTGGCGCGGCCCCTGGTGAGGTGAGCGGATGCCTACCGCCTCGCGCACCGTCCCCGCTGCCCTCGCCGGTGTTCTGCTGCTGGCCGCGTGTGGTTCCCAGGGCGATGACGCGACGAGGGCTCGCGGCGCCGGGGCCCCGGTCAGCGCCGCGTCGCTGTGCCCGTCGGACTTCGTGCAGTACGGCAGCCCGCCGCCGTCCGTTGAAGCGGCCGTCACCCCTTCCGGTACGCCGACGCCGCTGCCCCTGCCCTCCTCGGGCGACGGTCCGGGCGAGGACGGGGTCAGGGTGACCGGCCTGTACGCCTGGGGGCAGGGCAGCGGCTGCGACGCCGACTTCTCCGCCGCGTTCGAGGTCACCAACCAGGGGACGGAGGCGGCCACTTACACGGTGACCATCGGGTTCCTGTCGGCGTCCGGCGGCTCCGTCGACAACGTCGAGCAGACCGTCGCGTCGGTCGAGCCGGGACGGACCGTCAAGGCGGCCGTCGTCATGACGGAACCCGCCGCTCAGGTACCCGAGGTGACGGGTGCGAAGGTGATCAAGGTGCGCAGCGTTCCCGTCGGCGAGGGGTCCTCGGCCTCGGGACCGTGTCCGGCGTCCGGGGTGCATGTCTACGCGGACAAGGGGGACGCCGCCATGGGGCTGCGCGTCGTCGGCCTGCATCTCGTCAACTGCGGCACCCGGACCTACGAGCTCAACGGCTACCCGCAGCTCGAACTCCTCGACGCGGACCACGACATCGTCGACGGCGTGCGGATCCTCCAGGGCACCGATCAGATCAGCACCGGCACCGGTGGGACCGGCCGGCCGCAACCCGTGGTGCTGCGGCCGGGTGAGGCCGCCCAGTCGACCTTGGCCTGGCGGAACACCACCGAGGCCGGCCTCGGTGACCCGGTCAACGCGCCGTACGTCCGGGTGCGGGCCGAGCAGGGTGCCGACCCCGTGACGGTGATGCCGGAACTGGACCTCGGGACGACCGGGAAGCTCGGGGTGGGGCCGTGGAAGAAGGACGAGACGTACCGGTGACCGGTCTTCTCGCCGTCCTGGCGGGTGCCCTGGCGCTGGGCCTGCTCGTCCATCCGCGCATCGCGCCCGGCGTCAGGGTCCTCGTCCTCACCGCGCCTCCGGTGGTGGGAGTGGCCTGGCTCCTGGACGAGGTGATCGGGCGGACCGTCGTCGCCGTCACCGTCGTCGCCGGGTACGTCGTCGTGCTGGTCGCGTTGAACGGACTCATCGGCCATCCCCGCCTTCCGGCCTGGGCGAGGGCGACGGCGTTCGTCACGATTCCGGTCGCGGCGGCGGCCTGGCTGCTGATCGTCATGGCGGACGACACGATCAAGGACCCCGGCGAGGACCCGTGCTCCGTGCGCTACGGCGGCGTCGGCGTCTCCAAGGCGTTTCCCCCGCAGGCGTACTGCCTCTACGAGGACGGCGGGACGCACAACCTCGCGGCGGGCGCCCAGGTCGTGTTCTGGGTCTGCTTCGTCAGCAGCCTGTTGCTGCTCGCGGTCGGGCTGTGGGAGGTCGTGCGGGATCCGCGCAGGCTCGTGCGGCAGTTCCGGACGGCACCCTCGCCCGCTCGATGAACCACTATGGGTGAGGCGTCCGTTGTGGTGTCCCACTCCATATCGACGGGTCGTTCATGCTTCTACGGTCCCTCCGCATGACACAGACCAGAGCCGCAAGCCGTCGAATCGCCGTCTGCGCGAGCCTTCTCGTCGCCCTGATCGCCGCCTTCCTCACGCCGGGCCGAGCCGAGGCCGCCTCCCTCCAGGAGGTCACGGGGTTCGGTCCCAACCCCGGTGCGCTGCGCATGTTCCGGTACGTCCCCGACGGGCTGCCCGCCGGACGGCCCGTGGTCGTCGCGCTGCACGGGTGCACACAGAACGCCTCCGGATACGGCACCGGCAGCGGCTGGCTCCAACTCGCCGACCGCTGGGGCTTCTCCGTCGTGCTGCCGCAGCAGCAGAGCGCCAACAACGCCTCGTCCTGCTTCGACTGGTTCCAGAGCGGCGACATCGCGCGCGGCCAGGGCGAGGCCGCGTCCGTCGCCCAGATGGTCGACCGGCAGCTCGCCGACACCTCCGCGGACGCCTCGCGCGTGTATGCCACCGGGCTGTCCGCCGGGGGCGGGATGACCGCGGTGATGATGGCGACGTACCCGGAGAAGTTCGCGGCGGGCGGGATCGTCGCCGGGCTGCCGTACGGGTGTGCGCAGGCGGCCGGGTCGCCGTATGTGTGCATGTACGTCGGGGCGACACAGACCCCGAAGCAGTGGGGGGACCGGGTGCGGGCCGCCCGGCCGGGGTACGCCGGGCCCTGGCCGACCCTCGTCGCATTCCAGGGCACGGCCGACTACACCGTGAAGCCCGTCAACATGACCGACCTGGTGAAGCAGTGGACCGATGTGCACGGGAGCGATCAGGCCGCCGATGTGAGAGACACCGTGGCCGGGTATCCGCATCAGGTCTTCCGGGACGCGGGCGGGCGTGCCGTCGTGGAGACGTACAGCGTCACCGGGATGGGGCACGGGCAGCCCGTCGATCCGGGGAGCGGGAGCGAGCAGTGCGGGAGTGCCGGGGCGCATGTCCTCGACGTGAACCTGTGTGCCGCGTATCGGATGGGGCGGGCCTGGGGACTGGGGTGAGTCGAGGGCGCTCTGTCGCCGCGGGCGGTTGTCCGGGATGCTGCTGAAGCATGAGCGGACCCGTGAGAACTTCCGGGAGATGCGTCAACTCCCGTAGCAGACTGTGGACATGGCCCGTCGCCGTGGCGCTCGTCGCCGCCGTCCTGGGGCCCGGCGCGCAGGCCGGTGCGGACTCGGACCGTAGCGGCCTGCCGGAGGCCGTCGACACCATCCTGGGCGATGCGCGGATGGAGGGCGGCGTGGCGAGCGTCGTGGTGGCGGACGCCGGTACCGGTGAGCTCCTCTACCAGCATCTGCCCGCCACCCGGCTGATGCCCGCCTCCAACACCAAGCTCGCCACCTCGGCCGCGGCCATGGAGATCCTGGGGCCGCAGTACCGGTTCACCACCGACGTGCTGACCACCGGGCGCCGGCACGGATCCGTGCTGCGGGGCGACCTGTATCTGCGTGGCACCGGGGACCCGACCCTGCTCGCCGGTGACTACGACCGGCTAGCCGCGCGTCTCGCCGCGTCGGGGATCAGGCGCGTGGACGGGCGGCTGATCGCCGACGACACCCGGTTCGACAGCGTGCGGCTCGGGCGGTCCTGGGCCGCCGATGACGAGTCGTCGTACTACTCGGCCCAGATCAGCGCGCTGAGCGTGGCGCCGGACACCGACTACGACACCGGGACCGTGATCGTCACGGTCGGGCCGGGGGAGGAGGCGGGTGACGAGCCGGTCGTCACCGTCACGCCCGACACCGACTACGTCGACATCGACGTGCGGGCCACGACGGTCGCCGCCGGCGGGGCGAACGATCTCACCGTCGAGCGCGAGCACGGCACGAACACCGTCGTGGTCAGCGGTACGACACCCGTCGGGGGCGCCGGTGCCAAGGAGTGGGTCAGCGTGTGGGGGCCCACCGGGTACGCCGCCGCGGTCTTCCGGGTCGCGCTCGCGGACCATGGCGTCAAGGTCGTGGGGCCGACCCGCCTGGGACGCCCGACTCCCGCAGGAGCCACGGAGTTGGCCTCGCACGACTCCATGGCTCTCAAGGACCTGCTCATCCCGTTCATGAAGCTCTCCAACAACATGCACGCCGAGATCCTCACCAAGGCCATGGGCCACGAGGTCTCGCGGCAGGGGAGCTGGGGCGCCGGGCTGGACGCGATCAGCGGCTACCTCAAGGGCGTGGGCATCGACGCCGGGAAGGTGCGGCAGGTCGACGGCTCGGGGCTGTCGCGGATGGACAACTTCGCCGCCGGGCAACTCGTCGAGCTGCTCCTCGCCGTGCGGGCGGAGCCCTGGTACGCCGACTGGCACCGTGCGCTGCCGGTCGCCTGCGACCCCGACCGCTTCGTCGGCGGCACGCTGCGGTCACGGATGTGCGGGACGCCGGCCGCGCTCAACGCCCGTGCCAAGACGGGGTCGTTGACGGGCGCCTCGGCTCTTTCCGGGTACGTCACGGACTCCGGCGGGCGTGAACTCGTCTACGGCATCGTCCTCAACAACTACCTGGCCTCGTCCGTGAAGCCGTTGGAGGACGCCATCGTGGTGACGCTGGCCCGGTCGACCGCCGAGGTCGCCGGTTCCGCGTCGATCCGCGGGGGCGGGACCAACACGGACGTCGAGTGTGCTTGGCGCAAGCCTGCCCTGTGCTGAGGCCGAATGGCCCGCCCCGGACCCGTACGGGGGAATTCCGGATCCGGGGCGGTGCTGAGGGGGCCGCGGCGGCGCGCTACTCCGCGGCGCCGGGCGTCGGCGTCACTTGAAGGCGTGGACGTTGCGCCGGGCCCAGCCCGCGAAGGAGCCGGCCGGGCGGCCGAGGATCTTCTCCGTGTCGGGGCTGACCCGCTGCTCGGCGGGCAGGGGCTCGCCGAGGATGTCGAGCGTGCCGTCGATCACCGGCTCGGGCATGAACTGCGCCATGTGCTCGCGAGCCTGCTCACGCGTCAGCTCCACGAAGCCGACCTGCTCACCGATCGCCTCGGCCAGCGCCGCCGCCTGCTCGCGCGGGGTGACGGCGGCCGGGCCGGTCAGCTCGTACGTCCGGCCGACATGGCCCTCCTCGCGCAGGACCACGGCGGCGACCTCGGAGATGTCCGCCGGGTCCACGACCGGCAGCGCCACGTCGGCGAACGGGGCGATCACCGCGCGCTTCGTGCGGACGCTCTCGATCCAGGCGTAGGCGTTGGAGGCGAAACCGCCCGGGCGCAGGATCGTCCAGTCCAGGCCCGAGGAGCGCACGGCCTCCTCGAACTCCCGCAGCCGGCCGTGCGAGAGGGCGTCCGGGCGGGTGCCGTTGATCTGCGAGGAGAGCAGCACCACGCGCCGCACGCCGGCCTCCTTGGCCGCCGCCAGCACGTCGACCGCGGGCGCGCCGCCGCCGAGCAGCTCACCGGCGAGCAGGATGAACAGGGCCGCGGCGCCGTCCAGGGCGGGGCCCAGGGTGGCGGGATCGGCGAGGTCGGCGCGGACATGCCGCGCTCCCTCCGGAAGGTCGTAGGAGAGGGGATTGCGGGACACGGCCGTCACCTTCTCGCCGGCGGCGGCGAGGGTCTCGACGAGCGGGCGGCCGACGTTTCCGGAGGCTCCGGTGACAACGAACATGAGGACTCCCAAAGGTGTGTAAAGAGGGTGGAGTTGGGGCGGATCAACGCGATGTCTGCGACTTTAGCATCCTCCGTATAGTAGGTACCTAGAGGAAAGCGACTATGTCGTCGCTGCTTCCTGGAGCACCTCGTAGCGCGCCATCAGGTCGCGGCCGAGGCGGGCCAGGTGTTCGCGTGCCTGGGGCGGGCCCACCACCTCGACCCGGGCCCCCAGAGCCGCCAGCTGCGCGGCCAGCACCTCCACCGACGGCCCGGCGGCCTCGATCTCCCGTCTGCCGTCCTCCAGTAACCGGCCGATGCTCAGCCGCCCGCCGAGCAGGCGCTGGAGCACGGGCAGGGCGTCCTGGTCGGCCCGCGCCGTCACCGTCGCGGCGAGGAGGCGGTCCTCCAGCTGGGTGACCAACGTCCGCCAGGCGGCCGTCAGATCGAAGTCGGCGGGACGGCGCACCGGCTCGTCGGTCGCCTCCGCCGAGGTCACCCGGCCCAGCCGGAAGGAACGCAGCCCGTCCGACGTGCCGGCCACCATGTACCAGTGGCCCGCCTTGAGGACCAGCCCGAGCGGGTCCACCGTGCGCTCGTGCGGTACGCCGCCTGGGCGGGCGTAGCCGAGGCGGACCCGTACGCCGTCCAGCACCGCTCGCTCCAGGGCCGTGTGGTGCGGGCCGCTCGCCATCACGGCGGTGCGCGACCAGTCCTGGTCGTCGACGATCCGCGCCCGGGACGCCGCCTCGGCGTGCGGCCGCAGCGGCTCCGGCACCGCCCGCAGCAACTTCCGGAGCGCCGCGCGCAGTTCGGGGGAGGCCGCGGAGGAGCCCGCGGCCAGGAACAGCGCCTGCACCTCCGGCGAGGTGAGCCCGGTCAGATCCGTGCGCGCTCCGCCGACCAGCCGCCATCCGCCGCCCCGGCCGCGCTGGGCGTACACGGGGACGCCGGAGGCGATCAGGGCCTCCAGGTCGCGCCGTGCGGTGCGTTCGGAGACCTCCAGCTCGGCGGCGAGTTCCGCGGCGGTCACCCGGCCGCGCGCCTGGAGGAAGAGCAGAGCCGCCACCAATCGGTCAGCTCGCATCAGTGATCAGCCTTTCCTGGAAAGTGGCCGGAGGATGGCCTGTTTGGCCGGAAGACTCGACGACATGACGAACTCGATGAACGACCCCCGCAACGGACTGCTGAAGGCCGTCGACCTGGCCGGTGACGTGCTCGCCTCGGTGCGGCCCGAGCACTACGACCGCACCACGCCGTGTCCGGACTACTCGGTGCGCCAACTGTCCAATCACCTTGTCTCCGTGCTCCGCCGGGTTGCCGTGATCGGCGCCGGCGGACAGTTCTTCAGCGTTCCGCACTTCGCCGAGGACGTCGCCGACGGTGCCTGGGCCGAGGCCTGGGCCGCCGGGACGAAGGAGCTGCGGTCCGTCTGGACGGACCCGGCGGTTCTGGGCCGGGAGATCGGGCTGCCCTGGGGGCCCGTCCCCGGCGCCGCCGCCGCGGTCATCTACACCAACGAGTTCGTGCTGCACACCTGGGACCTGGCCAAGGCGACCGGCCAGAGCCCCGCCTGGGACGACGACGTCCTGGCCGCACCGCTCGCCGCCATGCAGCGTGCCGTGCCCCGCGAGCCGCGCGGCGGCCAGGTGCCGTTCGGCCCCGTCGTGGACGTCCCGGAGGACGCCCCCGCCATCGACCGCCTGGTCGGCTGGTACGGCCGCAAGCCCTGAGCCCGTACCGCACATTCCCCGCGAGGCCGCCGGACCCCGTTGTCCGGCGGCCTTTCGAGGTTCGGGCCGTGGCGGTCAGGCGCTGCCTATGGACTGCGGGAAGCGGAAGAACCGGTACGGGTCGTACTTGGACTTGATCCGGGTCAGCCGGGAGTAGTTCTCGGCGTAGTACGACGCCTTCCAGTCCTCCAGCGACGGGTCCATCCAGTTCTGGTAGGTCTCGCCGTTCGACAGCGGGTCGACCGTCGCGAAGCCGTTGTCGACCCAGGTGTTCGCCACTGCCTTGGCCTCGTCGGTCACCTGGGCCGGGTCGTTGATCAGGACCCGGTAGTTGACCGAGAAGAGCGAGTCGCGGTGCACATACGCGGTGGCGGTGCGCGCGATGTCGTTCGCGGCGCCCCCGAAGAAGTGGAAGTCCAGGTAACGCGCCTGCCCCGCCCTGCGGTTCGCGTCGAACGCCGTCATCACGTCCGCCCAGCCGCTCGCCGGGTACGGCTCGCTGCCCATCCGGGTGCGCTCCAGGCCGTACGCCGGGCGGGACAGCGTGCCCTGCGGGGTCTTCTCGGAGCGCTGGCACTGCGCCTCGGTGAGGGTGGCGCACCCGAAGATCATCATCATGAGCTGCTGGTACGTCATGACGCCGTCCTGGCGCTGCACGGGAGCGCCGGTCAGGGCGATCAACCGGGCAGCCTCGCCGGCGAGCTCGGTCGGGGTGCCGCGGGAGGCGAGGAAGACGTTGGCCTGCGGAACGGAGCCGGGCGCCGCGTCGGGCTGCACGACGTAGGCACCGCCGCCGATGGTGTGCGGGGCGTCTACCAGCCACCGGGCCACTCCGTCGAGGACGTCGGCCATCCGGTCGTAGGGGAAGATCAGGTTGCTGATGGCCATCTGGTCGCCGCTGTGCGGGGTGACCGTGAACTTCGTGACGATGCCGAAGTTGCCGCCACCGCCGCCGCGGAGCGCCCAGAACAGGTCCGGGTACTGCTTCGCCGAGGTGGTCACCACACGGCCGTCGGCGAGCACCACCTGGGCGGCGGTCACCGCGTCGCTGGCCATGCCCGTCGGCCGGGTCAGGAAGCCGAAGCCGCCGCCCTGCAGGAAGCCGCCGGCGCACACGGTCGGGCAGCCGCCCTCGCTGACCACCAGGTGGTGCGGGGCCAGCGCGTTGAGGATGTTGACGTTCTGCGCGCCCGGGCCGATCTCCACCGACGAGGGGCTCTTCACCGTCACGGCGTTGAGCCTCGACACGTCGATGATCATGCCCGGCGTCGTGGACCAGCCGCCGTAGTTGTGGCCGCCGCTGCGGACCGCCGTACGGACGCCGTTGTCCTGGGCGAAGCGCACGCAGACCGAGACGTCCGCCGCGCTCGCGCAGTAGGCCACCGCCTGCGGGTTGACGGCGTCGAACTGGCCCAGCTCCAGCTGGCGGGCGACGGAGTAGTAGGGGTCGGTGGGCAGCACGAGCCGGCCCGAGAGCTTGGCGGCGAGTTGGTTCCACGGTGTCCCCGAGCCCTCGGCGGCGACGGGGATGGCGGGCACGAGGGCGATGCCGGCTGCGGCCGAGCCGGCGCCGAGCAGGGTTCTACGACTGATCACACGGTGTCCCAGTGTCGATGCGGGTGTGGTGGACGGAGGTTCGGTGAGGGTTCGGGGGGCCGGGGGTCGGTGGCCGGTGGCCCGCACAGGGCTGCGCGTGGGGGTGGCACCACGCCCTGTGCGGGCCGGTCTCGGGGGTGCGGCGGTGGTCCGGAGCGGGTCAGGAGACCTTCTTGCCGCGTACGGCGGACTTGGCGACGCCCTTGAGCATCGAGCGGCCGAGGTCGCGCATCTCCTTGGGGCCGTTGGTGCTCGCCCACCACATGAACTTGATCATCGTGGGGGTGGTGGCCCGGTAGAAGCGGTGGTCCTCGCCGTCCTTCCAGCCGAAGGGCGTGTTGACCGACTCGCAGTCGTTGATGGCCTGGAAGACGATGTCGGCCGCCTTGTCGCCGTCGATCTCGCCGGCCTCGTAGCTGAGGCAGGTCTCGTTGGTGACGTCGAGCAGGTGCTTGAAGGCGTGGCTGTCCGGCCACCACAGGCCCGGATAGGGCGAGTTCTCCATCTCGCGGAAGTGCCGGTCGTCGCCGTCCAGGACGAACTCCTGGCGGGCCTGGATCTGCCGCATGGTGGCGGGCGTGGTGAAGCAGGCCCAGACCCGGAACACCGCGTTCCATAGCCGGAAGTGGGAGAACGCGATGTAGGAGCTGTTGACGATCATGTCGTTGTAGGTGAGCAGCCCCTGCTCCAGACGCTCGACGTACTCGAAGCGCTTGGCCGAGAAGTCGTCGTCGCGCAGTGCTTCCAGGACGCGGTAGCACAGCGCGTCCACCACCTCGAAGGTGTTGGACAGACCGCGCGAGTAGAGCGGGTCCACGAAGCCGGCCGCGTGCGACATCAGGCACCAGCGGTCGCCGACCGTCTGCTTCGACGAGTACTGGATCCGGTCCGGCGTGGAGATCCACTCCCGCACCCGCCGCGCGCCGTCGAACTGGCGCTTCACGGCCGGGTACATGTCGAGGTAGTGGTTGAACTCCTCGTCCGGCGTCTTGTCCTTGGGCTGCGGGTAGAGCCGCTCGTCGAAGGTCAGGCCGACGCTGCACATCGGGTTGCGCGAGTCCTTGTGGTTGTCGAACGGGATGATCCAGAACCAGCCGCGTTCGATCAGGTGGTGCAGGGTGCCGCCGTGGAACGGGGACTCGGCCGGCGGGCGCAGCGCCTCGGGGTAGTTGCACACGTCGTCGTAGGGCTTGATGCCGACATAGTGCGTGAACAGGGAGCGCGCGTGGTGCTTGAGCCGGGAGGGCTTCTCGCGCAGGTCGAACTTCTGGGCGAGCGGCGAGCGGAAACCGCTGGCGTCGATGAGGTACTTCGCGCGGAAGACCTCGCCGCTCTGGCCGGTGACGGTGACGCCGTCGTCGTCGAAGTCCAGGTCGGTGGCGCGCCAGTTCTGCCGCAGGGTGCAGCCGTACTTGGCGGCGACGTTGAAGTAGTAGGTGTCGGTGTCCTGGCGGAACATGTGCGACGCCTCGGTCAGCATCTTCGGGATGACGAACATCGTCGCCTCGCGCGGGTCCGGCTCCCGGTCCGGGACGTGCCGTACGAATCCGAAGCTCTGCTTCCTGCCGTGGTGGGCGCCGATGTACTTGGTGACCGCCTTGATGTCGAGCAGGTGCTTGATCTCGGGGACGTCGTAGCGCACGGCGAGGATGTGCAGCCACTCCACGAGCTGCGGGTTCTGCGACTCACCGACCGCGAACCGCGGGTGCTGCCCGGCGTCGACGAGCACCACCTTCGCGCCCTGCCGGGCCAGGATCGCGCCGGTGATCGAGCCGCCGATTCCGGCGCCCAGGATGATGACGTCGCACTCGTTCCACTCGCCGGCTTTCGGTGTGGGCATCTCTGTTTCGGCCTTGCCGGTCAACTCGGGACTCCTCTTCTGACGTACGTTCGGGGCAGCGCCCTCAGGGGCGCGGGGAACTGCGCGACCAGCCACGACGGCGCCGCAGACAACGAACGACCTGTCGCGGCACCTCAAGCGGAGCGCGGGGCGCCGAACCAGCGCTCGAGGGCGGTGGCGAGGCCGTCGGTGGAGCCGTCCGTGCCGACCCAGGCGATGTAGCCGTCGGGGCGGACCAGCAGGTCGGCGGCCGGGGCGGCGGGGTCGGGGCGGGAGGCGGCGACCACGTCGACGCGGTCGGCCCAGCCCGCGGCGGCCTCGGTGAGGGCGTCGCCGCCGCGCAGGTTCAGCAGGAGCGGACGGCCGCGGGTGAGCAGTTCGTACGTGCTGCTCTTCTCGTCGCCGACCAGCAGCTCCTGGTCGGGCAGCCGGTGGCCGAGCAGCGGGTGGCCGCCCTCGCCCATGTCGTAGCCGATGTCCAGGCCGGTGACCAGGCCGACCAGGTGGCGGCGGACCGCCTCGATGCCGACCAGCTCGCCGAAGAGCCGGCGCAGCGGCTCCATCTCGGGGCCGCCGAGGTACAGGGAGCGCTGCACGAGGGTGTTGGCGACGATGCGGGCGCCGACCGGGTGGCGCTCGGTGTGGTAGGTGTCCAGCAGGCCCTCGGGGGCGTGCCCGTTGAGCTCGGCCGCCAGCTTCCAGCCGAGGTTCACCACGTCGCCGACGCCGGCGCTGATGCCCTGGGCGCCGATGGGCAGGTGGATGTGGGCGGCGTCGCCCGCGAGGAAGACCCGGCCCCGGCGGTACTCGGCGGCCTGCCGGCTGCCGTCGGTGAAGTAGCTGGTCCACAGCGGCTTGTGGCCCGTGATGTCCTCGCCGGTGACGCGCTGGAAGGCGGCGGCGACCTCGGGGAAGGTGGGCGCCTCCTGGGTCGGGCGGACACCGGCGCCGCGCTCGAAGACGACGACGCGCGTGGCCTGCGGGCCGAGCGGGAGCACCACGACCATGCCGGACTCGCCGACCTCGCCGGTCGGGCGGATGCGCAGCTCGTTGGTGGCGACGTCGGCCATCAGCATCTCGATGGTGGCGCTGGTGCCGGGGAAGTCGATGCCGGCCAGCTTGCGCACGGTGGAGCGGGCACCGTCACAGCCGACCAGGTAGGCCGCGCGCAGCGTCTCGACGCCGTCGGCGGTGCCGACCTCGACGACGACACCCTGCTCGTCCTGGGTCATGCCGACGACCTCGTGCCCGCGGCGGATCTCGGCGCCGAGGCCGGTCGCCCACTCGAGCAGAATGGCCTCGGTCCGCGACTGCGGAACACCGCGGACGCCGAAATTGCCGCCCTCGACGATACGATAGTCAATGGGCAGTCCACCGAAATGCCCGAAGGGTATCGTCTCGAGTTGACCGAATTTCTCGAGAAGTCCGCGCTGACCGAACTCCTCGATGGTGCGGGCGGAAAACCCGAGCGCCCGGGACTGCTGCATCGGCTCCGCGAGGCGGTCGAGTACGACCACCGACCGTCCGGCCAGGCGGAGTTCACCGGCGAGCATGAGTCCGGAGGGGCCGGCCCCGGCGACAATCACGTCGGCATGAAAGTTATCCATGTTTCCTCTCCCAGTGGATTTTTCTCCAGTATTCCGGGGGAGTTGGGGAAGCTGAATGGCCGCAAGTACAGGTCTCTGACAAGTTTCGTCAGAGATTCTGCAGCTGCGTCAGGCGGTGGAAATACGCGAGGGCGCCGGAAGGAAGTTCCGACGCCCTCGGCCGGTTCGGACCCGGCTCAGAGCAGGCCCAGCACCCGGTCGACCTGGATCTCGATCACGACCAGGCCCGGTGGCTCCGGCGGCGGCGTCCAGTACCGCTTGGCGTACCGCCGGATGCCCTCCTGGACCCGTAACGGGTCGTCGTGGACGGCGGCGGTGCCCTCCAGGGTGATCCAGCGGGGCCCCACCGTCTGGCAGAGGGAGGCCCGGCCGGCGGGCGTGGCCAGTACGTTCCTGGCCTTGCGCCGTGTCACCGCGGTCATGACCCGCGCCAGGCCCGCCTCCCCGTCCCAGGTGAACCGCACGGGCGTCACATGGGGCGAGCCGTCGGGGTGCAGCGTGGTGAAGGTGCACAGATGGTTCTCGGCGAGGAAGTCCTCGGCCGCGGGGGACAACCGTGGTGACGTCGGCATGGCGGCTTTCCGATCTATTGCGGGTTTCCGATCTCAGGCCTTGGCGGGAGCGTCGGCCGGCTGCTCCGACGCCTTGGTGAAGGGCAGCAGGAGCAGCGTGAGGAGCAGTCCGGCCACGGCGAAGCAGGCGCCCGCGAGGAACGCGTCGTGGAAGACCTCGGTGCGCGCCTGGGTCACCCGCGCGGGCACCCCGTCCGCCCACTCGGTCAGCTGCTCGACCTGGCGGAAGGCGTAGGTGGCGGCCACGGCGAGGCCGAGGGCGCCGCCGACCTCCTGCGCGGTGTTGATGAGCCCCGCGGACAGACCGGACTCGTCCTCCTGGGTGCCGGTGAACGCGGCGACCTGCACCGGCACGAAGGACAGGCCGAGACCGAGGCCGGAGATCAGGAAGGCGGGCAGCAGGTCCACGACGTAGGAGGCGTCGGAGGGGGCCCGCCACAGCAGGAACATGCCGACGCTGGTCAGCGTCAGGCCGACCATCAGCACCGGCTTGGCGGCGACCTTGGTCACCAGCTGGGAGGCGATACCGGCGCCGACCGCGACGATCACGGCGAGCGGGACGTAGGCCAGACCGGTCTTCAGGGCCGACCAGTTGAGGACCTGCTGCATGAACAGGCTGGCGAAGAAGAACAGCGTGACGCAGGTGCCGAGCAGCAGGACGGCGACGATGTTGGAGGCCCGCAGCGACTTGCGCTTGAAGACGCCGAGCGGGATCAGCGGTGCCTCGGCGCGGCGCTCGATCAGCAGGAACGTGATGAGCAGGACCGCGGAGAGGGCGAAGCCGCCGTAGACGCGGGCCATCGGGACGTCCGAGTCGTCGACGGTCTGGCCGAGGCTGAAGATCAGCAGCACGAGACCGGCGGTCAGCGTCACGGCACCGGCGACGTCGAAGGAACTGCGGCGCTCCGCGGCGCGGCTCTCGCCGACGATCCTCGGGGCGATCAGGGCGCAGACCAGGCCGATCGGCACGTTGATGAAGAAGATCCAGCGCCAGCCCGGACCGTCGGTGAGCAGACCGCCCAGGGTGACACCGGCGACGGCGGCGATGCCGCTGAGCGCGCCCCAGGCACCGAGCGCCTTGTTGCGCTCGGCGCCCTCCGCGAAGTTGTTGGCGAGCAGGGACAGCGCGGCGGTCGCGATGAACGCGGCACCGAGGCCCTGGGCGCCGCGCGCCACGATCAGCATGGCCGCGCTCTGCCCGAACCCGGCGAGCAGCGAGGACAGGGCGAAGAGGATCAGGCCGGTCTGCAGCATCCGGCGCCGGCCGAAGGCGTCGGCCAGCCGGCCGGTCAGCAGCAGGAAGCCGCCGAGCAGCATGCCGTACGTGGTGACGATGTACTGCAACGACGTCTGGGAGATGTGCAGTTCGTCCTCGATGGTCGGCAGGGCCACGTTGACGATGGACACATCGAGGAAGGTCATGAAGCCGGCCAGGCAGAGGAACGCCAGGATGAGTCCCGGGCGGTGCGGCGGGGCCGATGCATCGGAGTGGCGGGGAAGGCGCAGCGACTCTTGGGTCGACATGTCGCTCCTAGTGGAGGTGACGGAAGGGTTCCGTAGGGACGGACATCCGGAGGGAAAGGACATGGCGCGAGGCCGGGAGCGGGAGCCCGCTCACCGTCTTCCGGGAAGCTAGCATCCTGGGTAAAGTAGGTACCTAGAGGAAAGTGACTTCCTGGGAGGGTCCGAATGGGCAGCACCGGCGCCATGGGCAGCACCACCACGCGTGGCGGACAGGTCGACTCGGAGCTGGCGTGCCCGGTCTCCCCGGTGGTCGACATCGTCTTCAGCCGCTGGACGACACCGATCCTGTGGACGCTGCACGAGTTCGGCCGGCAGCGTTTCGTCGAGCTCCAGCGCAACATCCGCACCATCACGCCGAAGGTCCTCACCCAGCGACTGCGCCAGATGGAGCGCGACGGCCTGGTCGTGCGCACGTACCACCCCGAGGTGCCGCCCCGGGTCGAGTACGAGATCAGCGAGCTGGGCCGCAGCCTGGCGCCGATCTTCGCCCACCTCGCCGAGTGGTCCGCGGAGAACCTCCAGAAGGTGGAGCGGGCCAGGCGGGAGTTCGACACGGCGGACGAACCGACGGCCGTACCGCGCTGACCTGCGCCGGGACCGGCTGCTAACCCCTGGCCGGCGCGGGGACATCGGTGTCGAGGACGCGCATCGAGCCCTTGTAGAAGACCAGCGGGTCGGCCTCCTCGGTCGACGTGCCCAGGGCGGTGACCTCGCCGAGCAGGATGGCGTGGTCACCGCCGTCGTACTCGTCGGCGAGACGGCACTGCAGGAAGGCCAGCGCCTCGGTGAGGACCGGCAGTCCGCTCGTGGAGCGGTGGTGCGGCACCTCCGCCAGACGTGCCGACTCGCGGCCCGCGAACTTCCAGGCGAGGCCTTCCTGGCTGCGGGTCAGGAAGTTGACGACGAAGCCGCCGGCCTTCTCCAGGACGGGGCGCAGCCGCGACTGCTTGTGCAGGCAGAACAGCACCAGCGGCGGCTCCAGTGAGACGGACGTGAAGGAGTTCACCGTGGTGGCGGCGCCGTCCTCGGGACCCCCGGTGGTGATGACGGTGACGCCGGTGGCGAAGTTGCCGCACACCGTACGCAACGCGCGGCCGTCGACCGGCGGTTGCGGCAGCTGTCGGCCGTGCTGGGACAACGGCTGGACGGGTATCACGTGAGCCCCCTCGTCAGGTGCGCGGCGCGGTCGCGTCCGCGACGGGTGTACGTGCCTTCTCACTCACGCCGGCCGTGAGGTGCTCGCGCCGGGACAGCAGCGGGGCCGCCATCGCCGTCGTCACGAGGGCCATGATCACCAGCATGGTGAACATCCGTCCGTCGAGCACTCCGAGGCTCACGGCGGCGTTGAGGATGATGAGTTCGGTCAGGCCACGGGTGTTCATCAGCACCCCCAGGTCCTTGGACTCACGCCAGGACAGGCCGGACAGCCGGGCCGGGACGATCGCGCCGAGCAGCTTGCCCGCGCAGGCAACGGTGATGACCAGGGCCAGTGACAGATAGTCGGTCGCGGTCAGGGAGCCGAGGTCGACACCGAGGCCGGTGACGATGAAGAAGACCGGCAGCAGCACGACGCTGACGTCGTCCAGCGGCCGGCGCAGGTTCGCCGCGAGCACCCTCCTGGGTTCGCGCGGCATGATGAAGCCGAACAGGAACGCGCCGAAGATCTGGTGGATGCCGATCCACGACGTCAGCCACGACGAGGCGAACACGCCCGCGCACAGCACCGCGAGCAGCGCGCTCCAGCGCTCCGTCGCCGCCCAACGCCACACCAGCCGGGCCACCAGCGGCCGTACCACCATGAACATCAGCGCGACATAGACCACGCTCAGCACCCCGATGCGGGCCAGGTCCGCGTAGTTGCCGTCCGAGCTGACCAGCGCCGACACATACGCCAGCAGACACCAGGCGAGGACGTCGTCGATCGCGGCGCTGGCCAGTGACAGGGCGCCGACCCGGGTGTCCATCAGCTTGTTCTCGGTGAGGATCCGTGCCAGCACGGGGAACGCCGTCACGGACATCGCGGTGCCCATGAAGGTGGCGAACGCGAGGAAGGAGATGTGCTTGCCGGCCACGGTGTCGTGGTGCGGATACAGCACGACCGCCGCGGCGACGCCCAGTCCGAAGGCCAGCACGATCGACGACAGCGAGACGCCCGCCGCCAGACGCGCGTGCGGCCGTATCAGCCGCTTCTCGAACTCCCAGCCGACCACGAACATGAACAGGACCAGGCCGACCTGGGAGACCGCGGACAACAACGGCCGTACGTCGCCAGGGAACAGGCGCTCCGTCAGGTTGCCGGGGAACAGACCGAGCAGACTCGGGCCGAGCACGATGCCGGCGGTGATCTCGCCGATCACCTTCGGCTGGCCCAGCTTCCGGGCGAGCGCACCCAGGGCGGCGCCGACCAGCAGGATCACGCCGATGCCGAGCAGCATGGTGGCCATCTGCTGCTCGCCGCCCCCCGCCGCCAGCGCGGTCATCGCGAGCCCTCCGGTCGTGGCGGGTTGCCCGTCGACCAGACCAGCTGGAACGACAGCTCCGTCAGACGCCAGCCCTGCTCGGTGCGCCGGGCCTCGCCGTGGACGAGGGTGCCGGAGACGAACAGCGGATCGCCGGGCGCGTCCGGATGGTGTACGTGGGTGGAGACCAGGTTGGCGCGCAGCACCGCCCGCTCCTCGCCGGAGAGGTCCACCACCGCCGGGGAGTTGAGATGCTGGGTGCGCGCGAACGCGTCGAGTGCCTGCCGGTGCCAGGCGGCGAGTCCCTCGATGCCCTCGTGCCGGGCCATCGGGAACTCGACGCGGGCGTCGTCGCTGAACAGCGTGCGCGCCCAGGCGTCGTCGAGTTTGTCTTCGTCGAGGCCCAATAGATATCGGTCCAGCAAGGTGCTGATTTCGGCTGTTGACGTGACGGAATTCATTGCCCGAGCATCGCGCGGTGGCCAATGGGCACCCAAGGGCACTTGTCGAAGACCTGACGTAGCTGCGGAAGATCTGACGCTGGCGGAAAAGACCTGACAATCCGCGCGGAGTCCTGAACAGAGCGCCCTTCAGCAGGGGTTGATGGCTTGTCATGCTGGTCGGGAAGCACTGATCCGCTGAGCCGGAAATTCGAGTTCTGCTTCTTTCGTCAACCTTTCATCACCCGATCTACCGGAAGAGAAGAGAATGCCGAAGATCGCAGCCGATGGTAAGAACCTGACCGTCCTCAACCTGTTCTCGACCGACTCCGCCGAGAAGCAGGACAGCCTGCTCGCCGCGATGCGCGAGATCGTCGACGCCGCCGCCTACGACGGCTGGATCTCCAGCACCGTGCACAGCGGGCAGACCAAGTTCGGCACCGCCAACTTCATCCAGTGGCGCTCCACCGAGGACCTGGAGGCCCGGTACGCCGGCGAGGAGTTCAAGCACCGCACCCTGCCGCTCTTCGGTGAGATCACCACCGCGATCCGGCTCCTGCAGAACGAAGCGGTCTTCACCCAGTCGAAGCCGGGCGCGGGCGACACCGAGATCGGGCCGGAGCGCGAGGACTACACGGTCATCGACCTGTACGGCGTCGCCGAGAAGCACCAGGACGACCTGGTCGACACGCTCGGGGCTGCCCAGGACTGGCTGCAGAAGGTCCCGGGGTACCGCAGTCACACGGTGCTGCGCGGTCTGCGCGGCCGTGGCATCGAGGGCAAGTGGGTCGTCGTCTACGCGCAGTGGGACAGCAAGGAGGCGTACGACGCCTTCCGTGAGCAGCCCGCGGCGCAGCGGTCGGCGGAGCGGCAGAAGATCGACGCCACGGTGGACGCGCTGGCCATCTGGCGGGACTCCAACACCTACCGCGTGGTGCACACCCGGTCGGCGGGCGAGTGACGGTCCGGGCCGCCGACCGGGAGGTGCCTGGCGCCGCCCGGACGCGGCCCGGAGTGGAGTGCACATGCGCGTACTTGTGATCGATCCGGATGACGGGACCGCCGAGCCCCTGGTCTGCCGCCTGGTGCGCAACGGCCATCAGGTCCGGCGGGCCCGCACCGGGCGGGCGGCCCTACAGGCGTGGGAGCAGGCCGAAGTCGTCCTGCTCGACCTGGAGTTGCCCGACGTCGACGGTCTGCAGGTGTGCGCCGAGATCCGGGCCCGGGGCACCACCCCGCTGATCGCGTTCACCAGCCGGGACACCGAGCTGGACCGGGTGCTCAGTCTGCGGTCGGGTGCGGACGACTGTCTGGTGAAGCCGTACGGGTTCCGGGAGCTGATCGCCCGGATGAACGCGGTGACCCGGCGCGTCGCCACCGGCGGGGGACCGGCCGGCGTGTCCTGCGGGGCCCTGCGGCTGGACCCCGGGACGCGTGAGGCGTGGGTGGGGGAGCAGCCCCTGGAGCTGACCCGAAAGGAGTTCGACATCCTGCTGCTGCTGGCCTCGGCACCGGAGACGGTGATCTCGCGCCGGAATCTGATCGCCGGGGTCTGGGCGGACGAGTGGGCCATCTCCACCCGCACGGTCGACACCCACGTCAGCGCCTTGCGCGCCAAGCTGGGCGAGGGCTGGATCACCACGGTCCGGGGCGTCGGCTACCGCCTGGAGGAAACGTCGCCCTCCGCCCCTCTCCGGTGATGTGCGATGCCGGTTCCACGGGGGCCGTTGCGGACCGCCGATCAGGCAGCGCTGCCCTCCCCCTCCGGGGCAGCGCTCCCTTCCCGTACCCGGGTGGGGGCGGTGTCGGGCTCCCAGGCCGTGCCGGCCTCCGAGGCGGAGGCGCCCTCGGCCGCGGCGTCGTACTCCTCGTCGGCCGGTGCGTCCTCCCCCTCCAGTGCCGCATCGCGCGATGCGAGCAGCGACACGGCTCGGTCGGGGGTCAGTTCCAGCGTCGGGAGGATCTGCGGCATCGCGATGGTCGGCAGGAGGTGGCGGAACATGGAGATCACGCGGCGGGTCAAGTCCCTGCGCTGACACAGCACTTGGGACGTCCACTGGATGCCGGTGAAGGACCCGGACAGCAACTCCGCCGTCTCCGCCGGATCCACGTGCGGCAGCAACTCGCCGCGTCCGCGCGCCTCGACGAGCAGTCCGGTGAGCCGGTCCGCCCAGGACTGGAACGGCCTGCCGTGAAAGGGATTGCTGCTCTCGGCGCTCTCGGCACTCTCGCTCCACTGGTCCATGGCGAGTCCGACGCTGGCCCGGGTCAGGGGGTCGTGCTGCAGCTGGTGCGCGAACAACAGGCCCTGGTCCGCGAGTTCCTGCAGCTTCGTGCGCTGCGGAGGCAACGGGCCGAGCTCCAGCTGCGCCGCTATCACCCCGAGGGCCAGGTCCTCCTTGGAGGTGAAGTGGAAGTACAGCGCCCCCTTGGTGACACCGGCCCGCGCGATGATCTCCGTGATGGTGGCGGTGCTGTAGCCCCGCTCGTCGAACACCTCGGCCGCCGCCAGCAGGATCGACTTGCGGGTCTGGATGGCTCTCGCTTGACGTGCCATGCGTCCGTGCCTGTTTCTATGTCAGAGCTTGGTCAGGTTCCCCCGCAAAGAGAACCGGACTGCCAGTCTTTTGTCGAGAGGGGAACGATCCCCTCATTTATCGACTCAGGGGGCAATCCATGCCTGATGGCGCGATATCTGTAGTCGACCGATTTGTTGAGTCCAGTGCGGGTATGTACCCGGCACAGAAGCGACCCGACCCCGCCGGCGTGGCGAGCACGGCCCGGCACACCGCTCCGCCGGCCGGACAGGCCGCACCGATCCCCTCGGACGAGTCCGCCCCACGACCCGCATACCGGACCGACTCCCCGGTTCTGATTCCCGACGGCCGGGCCACCGCCGAGCTGTGCCACCGCCCGGACCCCGAGGACCGCTTCCCCGTCGAGTGGCTGCGCCTCACCGAGCACCGGTTCCTGGTCTCGGTGAACTGGCCCGCCGCACACCGCTTCTTCGCTCCGCTGCCCGGCGGGCGTCAGGATCCGCTGCTCGTCGCCGAGACCACCCGGCAGGCGACGATGATGCTGGCCCACGCCGAGTTCGGAGTGCCGATCGGCGACCAGTTCCTGATGCGGGAGCTCGGATACCGGGTCGAGACAACGGAGTTCACTGTGGCGGGCGCCTCGGGCGCGATCGACGTCGTGGTCGAGTGCAGCGACGTCCAGCTACGCGCCGGGCGCCTCGTCGGCATGCGGGTCGACCTGCGCTTCCAGCGCCTCGGCCGGCTGCTCGCCACGAGCATGGGAATCCTGGGCTGCACCTCGGCCCGCGTCTACCGCCGGCTGCGCGGCGAGCGGACGGCCGTCACGGGTCGGGCACTGCCGCTGCTGACCGCCGTCGCGCCCCGCGAGGCCGGCCGCGGCGACCGCAAGGACGTCGTCCTCGCCCCCTCCAGGCATCGCCCCGGCTGGCGGCTCCGCCTGGACACCACGCACCCCACACTCTTCGCCCGTCCCAACGACCACGTCCCCGGCATGGTGCTCCTCGAAGCCGCCCGCCAGGCCGCCAACGTCCTGACGCCCGGGCACGACTTCCACCCCGCCTCGATGCGGATCGCCTTCCACAAGTACTGCGAACTGACCGAGCCCTGCTGGATCCTGGCGGGCCCCGACCGGTCCGCGGAGCAGGGCACCGTGATGCATGTGCAGGGCCTCCAGCAGGACGAACCCGTCTTCACCGTGACCCTGGGCGACGACGCGACGAGGGCCGGCGGCTGAGCCGGCACGTCCTGGCGGCGGTGCCGGGGGTTCCGGCGGATTCGCCGGTCATCCCGTCCGTCCCGGGCGGCGGACATACGGTCGCCATGGCCTGCGTCGCGGGGGCGTAGGCCGTGGCGGATCCGCGCACTGCCGCAGGCAACTCCCGCGCGGTCTCCCCGGGCCGGCGGTCCGCCGCTGACGGAACCGCCAGGATGCGAAGGCACGGACACCCCAACTCACGGCCGCCCCACGGCCGCCCCACGGCCGCTCCGACGGTTGCTCCGACGGCCGGTCTCCAGGGCCGGTCCCACGGGCCGCTGCGACGGGCTGGTGTCACGGGCCGCTCCGACGGCGGGTCGCACGGGCCGCTGCGACGGGCCGTCTCCAGGGCCGGTCACACGGTCGCTGCGACGGCCGGTCTCCAGGGCCGGTCCCACGGGCCGCTGCGACGGGCTGGTGTCACGGGCCGCTGCGACGGGCCGGTTCCAGGGCCGGTCACACGGTCGCTGCGACGGCCGGTCTTCCAGGGCCGCTCCCACGGGCCGCTGCGACGGGCTGGTGTCACGGGCCGCTGCGACGGGCCGGTTCCAGGGCCGGTCACACGGTCGCTGCGACGGCCGGTCTTCCAGGGCCGCTCCCACGGGCCGCTGCGACGGGCCGGTGTCACGGGCCGCTCCGACGGCCGGCGCGCGGGCCGCTGCGACGGGCCGGTTCCACGAGCCGCTCCCACGGGCTGGGTTCACGTGCCGCTGCGGCGGGCCGGTCGGACGTCCGCTCCCAGGTGCCGTTCCGACGGGCCGGTTCCACGGGCCGGTTCCACGGGCCGGTTCCACGGGCCGCTCCCACGGGCCGCTCCCGCGACGGCTCCGACGGGCCGGCCCGGACTCGGCATCGGGCACGCATCACCTCACCCCCGTGGTCGCAGCCTCCGCGTCGACCTCCTCGTCCGTGGCGTAGGGCAGGTAACGCGAGACGGAGACCGCGTGGTCGACCACGTCCGGTGTGCCGCCGGGGTTCAGCGTGGCGAGCAGTCCAGGCGCGGCGAGCCCCGGCAGGAAGCCCTGCCAGAACCCCGTGAAAGCCAGCCGGGTCCGGTCGCCCTCACCCCCCTTTATCAGTACTCCTATACCGGTCGTGGCGGCGACGATCGCACAGGTCAGCGCCGGCAGCTGGACCTGCGCGGCGACCCCGCCCTCCTGGCGCGCGCGGTCCAGCAGGCGCTGCACGCAGGCGTGCCACGCGTGTGCGAACTGCTCCCGCCCCCTGCGGGACCGGTCGTTGTCCAGCCGCAGCCCGGCCCTCGACACCACGTCCCAGGACAGCAACTGGCTCAGGGTGTGGGAGATGTCGGTGAGGGCCTGCAGCGGCTCGGAGTTCTTCTCGTACGCGAGGCGCGCGGCGCGCCACAGGATGCCTCGCGCCTCGCTCACGACCGCTTGGGCCAGGTCCTCCTTGTTCGCGAAGTGGAAGTGCAGTGCGCCCGTGCTCATGTTGGCCCGCGCGCTGATGTCGGAGAGCCTGGCCGAGGCATAGTCCTCGCGGTCGAAGACCTCCGCCGCCGACTTCAGCATCAGTCGGCGGGTGCGGATCGCCCTCTCCTGTTGTAGTCCCACCTGCCTGAATCCTTTCATCCCGCAGTCCAGGAAACGGACTTGAAGGTTTGTTTGTGGGGTGTGGATGCCCGAGTGCCGGGAGCGTCGGTCCGGCTGCGGCTCTCGTTTTCTATCGACACACCGTCAGTACTGCCCAGAAGATCACACTTTCCCACCTCATGACCAGGGCAGGGGAGAAGTGGAAGCAGGGAATCAGCCAGCCGAGAACATCCTGGACGGTCTACCACTGCCTCAGGGGATGCGCAATGCGTCGGGCGGGGCCGCCCTCCGTACTCGATCTACGGACGAGTAGGCCCGGTTGTTGAGACCCAGAACAAACCGCAGCCGCCGTCAGTGATTACTTTCTCATGGCCTGGGGGCGAATTTTGACCACTTTCAAGATCCAGAACAACGATCTCGGTTACGTTTCGCGGCGGAATTGATCCTTCATGTGCTGGCAACTCCGGCAAAAGTGGCATCAGTTGTCACAGACGGTGAGTTTACCGAGTTTTTTTTTGACAAACCGAGAGGTAGGTTTTTAGGCTCGACAAGCCAAGAGCGCTCGAGCGGGAACTACACGTTCAGGGGGAGAGCAGTGAGCCAACGCGCAATGAGCAGCACTCTGGAGTTCCGAAAGCCCGTCACCTCGCAGATCCGGAAGCCGTCGACCAACTGGCGGGTCCTGGTGGTCGAGAACAACACCGGCGAAATGGAGGCCCTCGCCGCCGGCCTGCGGCGACACGGCCACCAGGTCGAGGGGGTCGGCACGGGCAACGCGGCCCTGCAGGCCTACCAGGTGTCGGACATCGTTCTGCTGGACCTCGAACTACCCGACCTGGACGGTCTGGAGGTGTGCCGTTCCATCCGTTCCCTGAGTGACGTCCCGCTCATAGCGGTCACCGGGTGGGGGACGGAACTGGACCGTGTCCTGGGTCTCCAGGCCGGCGCGGACGACTACCTCGTCAAGCCCTACGGCTTCCGGGAGCTGATGGCCCGGATGGACGCCGTCATGCGTCGCTCGCGTCCGCAGGTGCAGAGCGAGCAGGTCGTCTCGCGGGGGCCGTTGCGCATAGACGCCGCCTCGCGCGAGGTGAGTCTGCACGGCCAGGTCGTGGAGGTCACCCGCAAGGAGTTCGATCTGCTCTATCTGCTCGCCTCCCATCCGGAGACGGTGATCTCGCGCAAGCGCATCATGCAGCAGGTCTGGGGTGGGTCCTGGTCCCGTCGCACCGTGGACACCCATGTCAGCAGCCTCCGCGGCAAGTTGGGGGGCAGCGACTGGATCGTCACCGTACGCGGAGTGGGGTTCCGCTTCGGTAGCGGCTGATCTCGCATCCGGCGCGATGTCACCACATCGCCGCCGACTTCGAAAAGGGCGGGCTCCTGACGGGGGGAGCTCGCCCTTTCGCATGCCCATGCCCTTTCGGGTGGCGGTCAACTGTTCTGCCGCCGTGCGCGCTTCGACGGGACTTCTGACAATTCCCTGACACTTGCCTGGCGCTGCGCCAACAAAGCCGTATCCCAGCTGAGGATCTGGTCCGAAGGCTTAATGGTCGGCTGTTGAAAGTGCCGAGGTCCCGCACGGAGTATGGACAGGTATTCGGCGCCTGCCCGGGAGTGGAATTCCCCCGGCCGCGCTTGATCATCCCAGAATTCCTGCCGATTGAGGAGGGGGCCAGTCGTGCGCAAGGTGCTCATCGCCAACCGTGGCGAAATCGCTGTCCGCGTGGCCCGGGCCTGCCGGGACGCCGGGATCGCGAGCGTGGCCGTCTACGCGGATCCGGACCGTGACGCGTCGCATGTCCGCGCCGCGGATGAGGCGTTCGCCCTGGGCGGTGACACCCCGGCAAGCAGCTATCTGGACATCGACAAGGTCCTGAACGCGGCACGCGAGTCCGGCGCGGACGCCATCCACCCCGGCTACGGATTCCTGTCGGAGAACGCCGACTTCGCCCAGGCCGTCCTGGACGCCGGTCTGATCTGGATCGGCCCGCCCCCGCAGGCCATCCGCGACCTCGGCGACAAGGTCGCCGCCCGCCACATCGCCCAGCGGGCGGGTGCCCCGCTCGTCGCGGGCACGCCCGACCCGGTCTCCGGCGCCGACGAGGTCGTCGCCTTCGCCGAGGAGCACGGCCTGCCGATCGCGATCAAGGCCGCCTTCGGTGGCGGCGGACGCGGTCTGAAGGTCGCGCGGACCCTCGAAGAGGTGCCCGAGCTGTACGAGTCGGCGGTCCGTGAGGCCGTCGCCGCGTTCGGGCGCGGCGAGTGCTTCGTCGAGCGCTACCTCGACAAGCCCCGCCACGTCGAGACGCAGTGCCTGGCCGACCAGCACGGCAACGTCGTGGTCGTGTCCACCCGTGACTGCTCGCTGCAGCGCCGCCACCAGAAGCTCGTCGAGGAGGCGCCGGCCCCGTTCCTGTCCGACGCCCAGGTCGCTGAGCTGTACTCCTCTTCCAAGGCCATCCTCAAGGAAGCCGGCTACGTCGGCGCCGGCACGGTGGAGTTCCTCGTCGGCATGGACGGCACGATCTCCTTCCTGGAGGTCAACACCCGCCTCCAGGTCGAGCACCCGGTCACCGAGGAGGTCGCCGGCATCGACCTCGTGCGCGAGATGTTCCGCATCGCCGACGGCGAGGAACTCGGCTACGACGACCCGCAGCTGCGCGGCCACTCCTTCGAGTTCCGCATCAACGGCGAGGACCCGGGCCGCAACTTCCTGCCCGCCCCCGGCACGGTCACCACGTTCGCCCCGCCGACCGGCCCGGGCGTCCGCCTGGACGCGGGCGTGGAGTCCGGCAGCGTGATCGGCCCGGCGTGGGACTCCCTGCTGGCCAAGCTGATCGTCACCGGCGCCACCCGCCAGCAGGCCCTCCAACGCGCCGCCCGCGCCCTCGCCGAGTTCCAGGTCGAGGGCATGGCCACCGCCATCCCGTTCCACCGCGCGGTCGTCAACGACCCGGCCTTCGCGCCCGAAGTCCATGGTCAGGACGGCCCGTTCACGGTCCACACCCGCTGGATCGAGACCGAGTTCGTCAACGAGATCAAGCCCTTCGCCGCCCCCGCCGACACCGACACGGAGAACGAGCCCGGTCGCGACACCGTGGTGGTCGAGGTCGGCGGCCGGCGCCTGGAGGTCTCCCTGCCTGCTTCCCTCGGCATGAGCCTGGCCCGCACCGGGCTGGCTGCCGGGGCCAGGCCGAAGCGGCGGGCGGCGCGCAACTCCGGCCCGGCCGCTTCCGGCGACACCCTCGCCTCCCCGATGCAGGGCACCGTCGTCAAGGTCGCCGTCGAGGAAGGCCAGGAGGTCAAGGAAGGCGACCTCATCGTCGTACTCGAAGCGATGAAGATGGAACAGCCCCTCAACGCCCACAAGTCCGGCACCGTCAAGGACCTGTCCGCCGTCGTCGGCGCCTCCCTCACCTCCGGCGCAGCCATCTGCGAGATCAAGGACTGAGGAAGTCCCAGGGAGGTGTGACCAGATGTACTCCGAGACGTATTCCAAGACGTATTCCAAGACGTACTCCGGGACCTATTCCCAGACGTACTCCGGGACCTTTTCCCCGACGTGTTCCGAGTCGTACGACGGGCACGACGCGCCCGCGCCCCGGGCGCCCGCCTGGCTCCTGGCCGGCGAGGACGACGAGAACGACAGCGACCACCCGCACATCTGCCGGGGCATCGACTGACGGAAATCGACTTCCCTTTCCGCGTTCCGTGCCCCCCTTTTCCCACGCACCTTTTCCAAGGAGAGAGCTCATGCACAGCACCTTGATCGTGGCTCGGATGGAACCGGGCTCCGCGGTCGATGTCGCCAAGTTGTTCGGCGCGTTCGACGAGACCGAGATGCCTCATCTGATGGGTACGCGACGCCGCCAGCTCTTCCACTACCGAGGTCTGTACTTCCACCTGCAGGACTTCGACACGGACAACGGTGGCGAGCTGATCGAGAAGGCCAAGTCCGACGAGCGTTTCGTGCGCATCAGTGAGGACCTGAAGCCCTACATAGAGGCGTACGACCCGGCCACCTGGCGTTCCCCGGCCGACGCCATGGCGACGCGCTTCTACAACTGGGAGGCCTCCCGATGAGCGGCCGTCGGGACAGCCCCGCGCGGGTCGTCATCACCGGGATCGAGGTCCTCGCGCCCGGCGGCGTCGGCAAGGACAGCTTCTGGAACATGCTCAGCGAGGGCCGTACCGCGACGCGCGGGATCACCTTCTTCGACCCGAGCCCGTTCCGTTCGCAGGTCGCCGCGGAGATGGACTTCGACCCGGACCGGCACGGGCTCACACCGCAGGAGGTCCGCCGGATGGACCGGGCCGCCCAGTTCGCGGTGGTCGCGGCGCGCGGCGCGGTGGCCGACAGCGGCATCGACCTGGCCGCCCACGATCCGCACCGGGTGGGCGTCACCATCGGCAGCGCGGTCGGCGCCACGATGGGGCTGGACGAGGAGTACCGGATCGTCAGTGACGGCGGCCGGCTGCACCTGGTCGACCACGAGTACGCGGTACCGCACCTCTACAACTACTTCGTCCCGAGCTCCTTCTCGGCCGAGGTCGCCTGGACCGTCGGCGCGGAGGGCCCCAACACCGTGGTGTCCACCGGCTGCACCTCCGGCATCGACTCGGTCGGCTACGCCGTCGAGCTCATCCGTGAGGGCTCGGCCGACGTGATGATCGCCGGTTCGTCCGACGCGCCGATCTCGCCGATCACCATGGCCTGCTTCGACGCCATCAAGGCGACGACCCCGCGCCGGGAGGACCCCGAGCAGGCCTCGCGGCCGTTCGACGGCACCCGCAACGGGTTCGTGCTCGGCGAGGGCTGCGCGGTGTTCGTCCTGGAGGAGCTGGAGAGCGCGCGGCGGCGCGGGGCGCACATCTACGCCGAGATCGCCGGCTACGCCACCCGCAGCAACGCGTACCACATGACCGGTCTGCGGCCGGACGGCGCGGAGATGGCCGAGGCGATCACGGTGGCGCTGGACGAGGCCCGCATGAACGTGGACCAGATCGACTACATCAACGCCCACGGCTCCGGCACCAAGCAGAACGACCGGCACGAGACGGCCGCCTTCAAGAAGAGCCTCGGTGAGCACGCCTACCGCACTCCCGTGAGCTCCATCAAGTCGATGGTGGGGCACTCGCTCGGCGCGATCGGCTCGATCGAGATCGCCGCGTCCGCGCTGGCCATGGAGCACCACGTGGTGCCGCCAACGGCCAACCTGCACACCCCGGACCCGGAGTGCGACCTCGACTACGTGCCGCTCACCGCCCGCGAGCAACTGACCGACGCGGTGTTGTCGGTGGGCAGTGGGTTCGGCGGTTTCCAGAGCGCGATGGTGCTCGCCCGTCCCGAGAGGAGCATGGCATGAACGCGGTCGTGGTGACGGGCCTCGGTGTCACGGCCCCCAACGGCCTGGGAGTTCAGGACTACTGGGCGGCGACGCTCGCCGGCAAGAGCGGCATCGGGCGGATCACCCGCTTCGACCCGTCGGGGTACCCGGCGCGGCTGGCCGGTGAGATCCCCGGCTTCGCGGCCGAAGAGCACCTGCCGAGCCGGCTGCTGCCGCAGACCGACCGGATGACCCGGCTGGCACTGGTCGCCGCCGACTGGGCGCTCGCGGACGCGGGGATACGGCCGCAGGACCTGCCCGGGTTCGACATGGGCGTGGTCACGGCGAGCTCGTCGGGCGGCTTCGAGTTCGGCCAGGGCGAGCTGCAGGCGCTGTGGAGCCGGGGCAGCCAGTACGTCAGCGCGTACCAGTCGTTCGCCTGGTTCTACGCGGTCAACAGCGGCCAGATCTCCATCCGGCACGGCATGAAGGGCCCGAGCAGCGTGGTCGTCAGCGACCAGGCCGGCGGGCTGGACGCGGTGGCGCAGGCACGCCGCCAGATCCGTAAGGGCACGCCGATCGTGGTCTCCGGCGCCGTGGATGCCTCCATCTGCCCGTGGGGCTGGGTAGCCCAGCTCGCCGCGCAGCGGCTGACCACGCGCGACGAGCCCAGCCAGGCGTATCTGCCCTTCGACGGGGCGGCCGACGGGTATGTGCCGGGCGAGGGCGGTGCGCTGCTCGTCATGGAGTCCGAGGAGTCGGCACGGTCGCGCGGCGCGCGGATCTACGGCGAGATCGCCGGGTACGCCGCGACGTTCGACCCTGCGCCGGGCACCGAGCGCCCGCCGGCCCTGCGTCGCGCGATCGAACTCGCCCTGGACGATGCCGGGTTGAGCCCCGACCAGGTGGACGTTGTCTTCGCCGACGCGGCGGCCGATCCCGAGCTCGACCGCATCGAGACCGAGGCGATCACGGCGGTCTTCGGCCCCCGGTCCGTCCCGGTCACCGCCCCCAAGACGATGACGGGCCGCCTCTACTCGGGCGCGGCCCCCCTGGACCTGGCCACCGCCTTCCTCGCCATCCGCGACGGCATCATCCCCCCGACCGTCCACGTGACCCCGCCCCCCGACCACCCCCTCGACCTGGTAACCGACCGCCCGCGCGAGACCGCGCTGCGGACCGCCCTGATCGTGGCCCGCGGTCATGGGGGCTTCAACTCGGCGGCGGTGGTGCGGGGGGTGGCTTGAGCGGCCGCCACGTGTCGGCGGCCCGGGGGCCGGCCGGCATCTGACCGGCGGCCGACTGCCACCGACCTCCGCCAACGGGCCACCTCTCAAGAGGCTCCGGGCTTCGGCCACCGGCCTCCGGGCCTCCGGGCTTCGGCCACCGGCCTCCGGGCCTCCGGGCTTCGGCCACCGGCCTCCGGGCCTCCGGGCTTCGGCCACCGGCCTCCGGGCTGTAGCCCACCGGCCTCCGGGCTGCTGCCCCTCGGTCTCCGGGCCCACCGGGCTTCGGCCACCGACGACCGGACCCTCGACCTCGACCTCGACCTCGGTCACCCGTCTCCCGGCGGGGTTGCCGATCACTGGCAACCGGACCTTGGCCCCCGGCAGTTGAACGGCAACCACCCACCAGGCTGCTGCCCCTCGGTCTCCGGGCCCACCGGGCTTCGGCCACCGACGACCGGACCCTCGACCTCGACCTCGGTCACCCGTCTCCGGGCGGGGTTGCCGATCACTGGCAACCGGACCTTGGCCCCCGGCAGTTGAACGGCAACCACCCACCAGGCTGCTGCCCCTCGGCCTCCGGGCCCACCGGGCTTCGGCCACCGACGACCGGACCCTCGACCTCGACCTCGGCCACCCGTCTCCGGGCGGGGTTGCCGATCACGGCTACCGGGCCTCGGCCCCAGGCCGTCGAACGGCGACCACAGCCACCCTGGCCACCGCCCACCATCAGCAGCCCCCGACCATCGGGCCACCACCCACCAGGGCCACCAATCACCGACCACCAGTCAGCAACAACACGCACCCGAAAGGAACCCCACGTGGAACCGCAGCAGTTCACCCTCGACGACCTCAAGCGCATCCTCATCGAGGGCGCAGGCGCCGAGGAGAGTGTCGATCTCGACGGCGACATCCTCGACGCGGACTTCGAGCACCTCGGCTACGAGTCGCTGGCGTTGCTCGAGACCGGCGGACGGATCGAGCGGGAGTACGGGATCGTCCTGGACGACGACGTCCTGTCGGAGAGCAACACGCCGCGCGCCCTGATCGATGCGGTCAACGCCCAGCTGGGCGGCGGAACCCAGGCCGCCGCCTGACGTCTCGTCGTACCCGACATTTCGTGATCTCGCCGCCGTCGGCGCATCCAGCATGTCACCCGGCGGCGGCGCACCCCCCACACACAGTCCTCGTAGTGCTCCACCCAAGGGAGTTGGAAAAGCATGCCGCAGCACCAGACGCAGCGCGTCGCGCTGATCACCGGAGCCACCAGTGGCATAGGCCTGGCCGCGGCCCGGCAGCTGGGTGCCGCCGGGCACCGCGTGTTCATCGGGGCGCGTGACGCCGACAACGTGGCCGCGACGGTCAAGCAGCTCCAGGAGGAGGGCTTGGAGGCGGACGGCGCCGCCGTGGACGTCCGTTCGGCGGATGCCGTCCAGGCGTTCGTGCAGGCGGCCGTCGACCGCTTCGGCGCCGTGGACGTCCTCGTCAACAACGCCGGCCGCAGCGGTGGCGGAGTGACCGCCGACATCGCGGACGAGCTGTGGGACGACGTCATCGACACCAACCTCAACAGCGTCTTCCGGATGACCCGCGAGGTGCTCAACACCGGCGGCATGCGCGGCCGCAGCTGGGGCCGGATCATCAACATCGCGTCCACCGCCGGCAAGCAGGGCGTCGTCCTCGGCGCCCCCTACTCCGCCTCCAAGCACGGAGTCGTCGGCTTCACCAAGGCCCTCGGCAACGAACTCGCCCCGACCGGCATCACCGTCAACGCCGTGTGCCCGGGCTACGTCGAGACCCCCATGGCCCAGCGCGTCCGCCAGGGCTACGCCGCCGCCTACGACACCACCGAGGACGCGATCCTCGAGAAGTTCCAGGCCAAGATCCCGCTCGGCCGCTACTCCACGCCGGAGGAGGTCGCCGGGATGGTCGGCTACCTCGCCTCCGACACCGCCGCCTCCGTCACCGCCCAGGCGATCAACGTCTGCGGCGGCCTGGGCAACTTCTGACCCCCGCCGGCTGCTGACGCCGACGCCGGCGCCGACACCCGCCTGCCGGACCAACAAAGGAAGATGAGGACGAGGACGTGACCACGACGGAAGAAACAACCCGCGAGGTGGCGCACGAGATCACCGTCTCGGCCCCCGCCGACGCCGTCTACCGGCTGATCGCGGAGGTGGAGAACTGGCCCCGGATCTTCCCGCCCACCATCTACGTGGACCACCTGGAGAAGGGCGAGCGCGAGGAGCGCATCCGCATCTGGGCCACCGCCAACGGCGCCCCCAAGAGCTGGACCTCGCGCCGCACCCTGGACCCCGAGAACCGCCGGATCACCTTCCGCCAGGAGGTCTCCGCGCCCCCGGTCGCCGCGATGGGCGGCGCCTGGGTGATCGAGGAACTGCCGGGCGGCGACTCCCTCGTACGGCTGCTGCACGACTACCGCGCCGTCGACGACGACCCCGAGGGCCTCGCCTGGATCGACGAGGCCGTCGACCGCAACTCCCACTCGGAGCTGGCCGCGCTGAAGGAGAACGTCGAGCGGGCCCACGCCACCCGCGAGCTGACCTTCTCCTTCGAGGACACGGTGCTCATCGAGGGCGCCGCCAAGGACGTCTACGACTTCATCAACGAGGCCCACCTCTGGGTGGACCGGCTCCCGCACGTGGCCCGAGTCGGCTTCGAGGAGCCCACGCCCGGCCTCCAGGTGCTGGAGATGGACACCAGGGCCAAGGACGGCTCGACGCACACCACCAAGTCGTACCGGGTGACCTTCCCGCACCGCGCGATCGCCTACAAGCAGGTCACCCTGCCGGCCCTGATGACGCTGCACACGGGCCTGTGGACGTTCGAGGAGTACCCGCGCGGGGTCGCCGCCACCTCGCAGCACACGGTCGTGCTCAACCCGGACAACATCGAGCGGATCCTCGGCCCCGACGCGACCGTCGAGGACGCCCGCGAGTACGTCCAGGGCGCCCTGAGCACCAACAGCCGCGCCACGCTGGGTCACGCCAGGGACCACGCGGAGAAGAGCCGCTGACCATGGCCGACGACACCTCCCGGGCTGCGGCGGACCACACCTCCCGGGCCACGGGCGACGACGCCTCCCCGGCCACCCGGGTCATCGTGGTGGGCGCGGGCCCCGTCGGCCTCTTCCTCGCCGGCGAGCTCCGCCTCGGCGGCGCCGACGTGGTCGTACTGGAACGGCTGCGCACCCCCACCACGGAGTCCCGGGCCTCCACGCTGCACGCCCGCACGGCGGAACTCTTCGACTGCCGCGGTCTCCTGGACGCGCTCGGCGACCCGCCGCGCGAGCCCCGCGGCCACTTCGGCGGCGTACCGATGGACCTGACCATGCCCGGCCCGTACTCAGGCCAGTGGAAGGTGCCCCAGACCAGGACCGAGGAACTGCTGCAGGACTGGGCCGGCGCCCTCGGCGCCGACGTCCGGCGCGGCTGGGAGGTGCGCGAACTCGTCCAGGAGGACGGGTACGTGGAGGTCACGGCCGACACCCCGGACGGTGTACGCCGGCTGCGGGCGGCGTACACCGTCGCCTGTGACGGCGAGGACAGCACCGTGCGGCGGCTGGCCGGGGCGGCCTTCCCCGGCTCGCCCGCGGGACGGGAACTGCTGCGCGCGGACATCGCCGGGATCGACATCCCGAACCGGCGTTTCGAGCGCCGGGAGCACGGGCTGGCCATCGCGGCCCGGATGCCCGGCGGCGTCACGCGGGTGATGGTGCACGCCTTCGGACGTCCGGCCCGGCCGCGGACGGGACCGCCGGACTTCGCGGAGGTCGTGGACGTATGGCGAAGCGTCACCGGCGAGGACCTGAGCGGTGGGCACCCGGTGTGGCTCAACGCCTTCGGCGACGCGAACCAGCAGCTGGAGCGGTATCGGCACGGGCGGGTGCTGTTCGCCGGGGACGCCGCCCACCGACAGATGCCGAGCGGCGGCCAGGCGCTCAACCTCGGCCTCCAGGACGCGGCCAACCTGGGCTGGAAGCTGGCCGCGGTGGCCTGCGGCCGGGTCCCGGCGGGGCTGCTCGACACCTATCACGACGAGCGGCACGCGGTCGGGCGCCGGGTGCTCGCCAACATCCGGGCCCAGGCGCTGCTGCTGCTGGGCGGGCCGGAGGTGGAACCGGCGCGCACCCTGCTCGGCGAGCTCATCGCCGCGGGCCCCACGCGGGACCACCTCGCGTCGATGATCACCGGGCTCGACATCCGCTACCCCGTGGGCGGCGGCACCCACCCCCTGCTCGGCGCCCGGCTCCCGCTCGGCACGCTGCCGACGCCGGACGGCCCGGTCGGCGTCGCCGAAGCACTGCGCGACGGACGCGGACTGCTGCTGGTCGCCGACTCCGCCCGGGCCGAACTGCGCTGGCTCGGCAAGGTCTGGTCCGACCGTGTCACTCCGGTGGCGGTACGACCGGACTCGGCGGAGCCGCTGCACGGTGCCGACGGGCTGCTGGTCCGTCCGGACGGCCATGTCGCCTGGGCGGGGGAGGACCCGTGGGCGGCGTCGGCGGCGATCCGCCACTGGTTCGGACGGCCCGATCCCGGGCTGTGACCGGAAGACGCGCCACCGGACACCACAGTCTTGGCAATTCGGATGAAATCATCTCAATTCAGGTTCAGAGAGGGAAGCGCTGTGGACACGGATGTGACGGACGTGATCGTCGTCGGCGCGGGGCCGACCGGCCTCATGCTGGCCGGGGAACTGCGCCTGGGCGGCGCCCGGGTCGTCGTCGTGGAGAAGCTGGCACGGCCGACCGGGCAGTCCCGGGGGCTGGGGTTCACGGCCCGCGCGATGGAGGTGTTCGACCAGCGCGGGCTGCTGCCGCGGTTCGGCACGCTGGAGAAGAGCCCGATGGGCCATTTCGGCGGCGTGCAGTTCGACTACACCGTCCTGGAGGACGCCCACTTCGGCGCGCGGGGCGTTCCGCAGTCCCAGACGGAGGCCGTCCTGGAGGAATGGGCCGGTGAACTGGGCGCGGACATACGGCGCGGCTGGGAACTGGCCAAGCTGGCCGAGGACGGCGACGGCGTCGAGATCGTGGCGGTCACGCCCGAGGGCGAGCAGCGGGTGCGCGGGGCGTACCTGGTGGGCTGCGACGGCGGGCAGAGCGTCGTGCGCAAGGCGGCCGGGTTCGACTTCCCCGGGCTCGCGGCCACCCGCCGGATGTACCTGGCCGACGTCACCGGTTGCGAGATCCGGCCCCGCTTCCTGGGGGAGCGGCTGGACAACGGCATGGTGATGGCCGCGCCGCTGGCGCCGGGCGTCGACCGGATCATCGTGTGCGAGGACGGCACGCCGGCCGGGGACCGCCCGGAGGAGGTGGAGTTCGACGAGGTCGCGGCCGCCTGGGAGCGCATCACCGGCGAGTCGCTGGCCGGTGGCGGCGCCGACTGGGTCAGCTCCTTCACGGACGCCACCCGCCAGGTCTCCGCCTACCGCAGGGGCCGGGTGCTGCTCGCCGGGGACGCCGCGCACGTCCATCTCCCGGCCGGGGGACAGGGGCTCAGCACGGGCGTGCAGGACGCGGTCAACCTCGGCTGGAAGCTGGCCGCGGTGATCCGCGGGGAGCTGCCGGACGCCTTCCTCGACAGCTACCACGACGAACGGCACCCCGTCGGCGCCCGGCTGCTGATGAACACCCGCGCGCAGGGGATGATCTTCCTCGGCGGCGCCGAGGCCGACCCGGTGCGCAAGGTGTTCGGCGAGTTGATGGAGCTGGAGGACGTCCGCCGCCGACTGGCCGGTGTCGTCAGCCACCTCGACATCACCTACGACCTGGGCCCCGGCACCCACCCCCTCGTCGGCCGCCGCCTCCCGCCGCGCCCGCTCCACCTGTCCGACGGCACCCGGACCACCACGACCGCCCTGCTGCACCCGGCCCGCGGCGTCCTGCTCGACCTGACCGACGACGCCACCGTCCGCGAGGCCGCGGCCACCTGGGCCGACCGGGTCACCGTCGTCACGGCCGCCCCCGAGCACTTCGGTGTCTTCGCCGGCGCGACGGCCCTGCTGGTCCGCCCCGACGGCCATGTGGCCTGGGCGGCCGTCGGCGAGAGCACCGGAGCCTCCACACGGCGGCGCCCGGCCACCGTCGGCGCCCCCGCCCCCACCTCCGGCCCCGTGACCGCCGACGGCCGCGTCTCCGGCCCCGTGGCCGCGGACGCTCCTGCCTCCGGTGCCGTGGCCGCTCCCGCCCCTTCGCCCGCCGGCGGTCGCATCCCCAGCCCCACGGCTGCCGGCGGCCCCGTTGCCGGCACCCCCCGCGGCGCCGGAGCCGAGGCCACGACGCCCGAGGCCGACTGGCCCTTCGCCGACGACCCGACCGGCATCGAGGCCCTCGTGATCGCCCTGCACCACTGGTTCGGCACCCCGGAGGTGGCGTAGCACGATGGCCACGTCCCTGTCGGTCGGCCCGCGCGTGCGGCGGATCACGCTCGATGCCGCCGGGCACACCCTGTCGGCCCTGCTGAGCGCACCGCAGAGCACGCCGCCGCGTGCCACCGTGGTCGCGCTGCACGGCGCCGGGATGAGCGCGGGGTACTTCGACGGCGGGGCCCAACCGGACGCCTCCCTCTGCGCGTTGGGAGCGCATCTGGGGTACGCGGTCCTCGCCGTCGACCGGCCCGGCTACGGCGACTCCGCCGCCGGGCTCCCCGAAGGCCTGGACCTCGCCGGGCAGGCCCGCGTCCTGCGGGCCGCGCTCGACCACTTCGACGCCGAGTACGACATCGGCATCGGTACGTTCCTGCTGGCGCACTCCTTCGGCGGCAAACTCGCCCTCACCCTCGCCGCCGAAGCCCCGCCCGCCGAGCTGCTGGGCCTGGACATCTCCGGCTGCGGGCACCGCTACGCCCCGCGCTCCGCGGAACTGCTCACCGGTCCCGACCGGGCCCGCTGGAAGCACAACTGGGGCCGGCTCGGCCTCTATCCGCCCGCCACCTTCAAGCGCAGCGCCGCCTTCGTGAAGCCCATCCCGGAACTGGAGCTGCGGGCCGCCTCCGACTGGCCGGACGTCTTCGACGCGCTCGCCCCGCGCGTGCGCGTCCCCGTACGCCTGACCTTCGCCGAGCACGAACTGTGGTGGCGGCACGACGCCGACGCCCTCGACGACCTGCGGGCGAGGCTGAACGCCGCGCCGCGCGTGGTCGTCGACCGGCAGCCGGACGCCGGGCACAACATCAGCCTGGGCCGCACGGCCCGCGCCTACCACCTGCGCGCGCTCGCCTTCTTCGAGGAGTGCCTGTACTTCGAGGAAGGCCTGCCGGAGCGGGACGGTCCATGACCCCGGCCGGAACACCACGCAAGAGCAGGACGCCGAGCAAGCGCCGGCGACCGCCCCGCCGACTGCTCGCCACCAGCCTGCGCTCCCTGACCGTACGCAACTTCCGTCTCTTCGCCGGCGGTCAGATCGCGTCCGCCACCGGCACCTGGATGATGGTCGTCGCCCAGGACTGGCTCGTCCTCGAACTGACCGGCGACTCCGGCACGGCACTCGCCACGGTCACCGCGCTCCAGTTCACGCCGATGCTGCTGCTGACGCTCTACGGCGGCCGTATCGCCGACCGGTACGACAAGCGGGCCCTGCTGACCGGGGCCAACGTCGTCTCCGGCGTGCTGGCGCTGCTGCTCGGCCTGCTGGTCACCGGCGGCGCGGCCGAGCTGTGGCACGTCTACGTCTTCGCACTCGCCCTCGGCGTCGCGAACGCCGTGGAGGTCCCGGCCCGGCTGTCCTTCATCGCCGAACTCGTCGGACCCGACCTGGTGCCCAACGCCTCCGCGCTCAGCGGCGCCTACTTCAACATCGCGCGGGTGCTGGGCCCGTCACTGGCCGGGCTGCTGATCGAGGCCGCCGGCACCGGCACCGTGATGCTCCTCAACGCGGCGAGCTACGCGGCGACCGTGGCCGGGCTGCGCGCCATGCGGCCCGGGGAACTGCACCGGCCGCACCGCCCGGCGGCGGGCCCGGCCCGGGTCACCGAAGGGCTGGCCCATCTGCGGTCCCGGCCCGACCTGGTGGCGACGCTGGCCCTGCTCGCGGCGGTGTCGCTGTTCGGCCTGAACCTCCAGCTGACGCTGCCGCTCATGGCCCGTACCGTCTTCCACACCGACGCCGCCGCCTTCGGCCTGCTCACCGCGGCGCTCGCCGCCGGATCACTGCTGGCCGCCTTCACCGGCACCCTGCGCCGGGGCCGCCCCCGGGCCCGCCTGGTCATCGGCTGGGCCTGCGCCTTCGGCGCCCTCGCGGCGGCCACCGGATGGGCGCCGAACCTGGCGACGGCGCTGGTCCTGCTGGTACCGACCGGCTTCGCCTCCCTGTACTTCGCGCAGGCCGCCAACCACCGTGTCCAGCTGGGCAGCGACCCCGCCTACCGGGGCCGGGTCATGGCCCTCTACACCCTGATCCTGCAGGGCAGCGCCCCGCTCGGCGCCCTGTTCGTCGGCGCCGTCACCGCGCACCTCGGCACCCGTTCCGCGCTGTGGGCGGGCGGCCTGATCTCCCTTACGGCCGCCCTGGTGGCGGCGGTGGCAGACCGCAGCGACGCACGAGCGGCGGCCACCACCCCGGCCGACCGGCCCCGGGAACACCCCCACCCCACGGACCGCGCAACCGACCCAGCAACCGTCGACGAGCCCACATCCGAACCCACGCCCGGCACCGGGAGCCGCCCATGAACCTCCCTCACATACCGAACACCCCGCGTGGCACCCGGGAGTTGGGCCCGTCGGACGTGCACGTCTGGCTGCTGCCGCCCCCCGCCTCGCCCCGCGACGTACCGGACGGCGAACTCGACGAGCACGAGCGGCGCCGAGCCGCCTCCTACCGCAGGCAGAGCGACCGGCAGTTGTACGTCGCCGCCCACGTGGGCCTGCGCCGAGTTCTGTCGGTCTACACGGGCGTCGCACCCCGGCTCCTGCCCCTCGGCCGGGAGTGGTGCGAGGAGTGCGGGGAACGGCACGGCCGACCGGTCCTGGTCGATCTGCCGGGCGCCCCCGAGTTCTCGCTCTCGCACAGCCACGGCCTGGCCCTGGTCGCGGTCGCCCGCACCCGGGTCGGCGTCGACGTCCAGGCCCTGCCGTCGCCGCAGACCGTCGACGCCTGTCTGCCCCTGCTGCACCCGGCTGAGCGGCAGGAGATCACCCGGCTCCCCGCCGACCGGCGCCAGACGGCCTTCGCACGGCTGTGGTCCCGCAAGGAGGCGTATCTGAAGGGCCTCGGCACCGGGCTCGCCCGCGCGGCCGACCTCGACTACCTCGGCGAGGCCGCCGAGTCCTGGCGCCCGACCGGCTGGACGGTGCGCAACATGCCCCTGTGCGACGGCCATGTCGGCGCCGCCGCACTGGCCGGTGACAAGGACTGGCGGGCCGCCCTGCACCCGGTGCCCGCCGAGTGGCTCCACACTCGCGACGCCGACCGGCGGATCTCCGCCGTCCAGCCGGCCCTGCGCACGGTGCTGCGCGCCCACGACCCGTCCGCCGTCCGGACGCACGCCCTCATCGACACCAGGAACAGGAAGGAAAGGGCCCAGGCATCATGACCGTAACCGTCACCGAACCCCGAGCTCCCGAAGCTCCCGTGCTCGACACCGCCCCGGACGCCACCGAGGCGGACCGGCTCACGGAACTGCGGACCATCAAGGAACGCGCCCGCAACGGCCCGGACCCCAAGGCCACCGACCGCCAGCACGCCAAGGGCAAGCTGACCGCCCGCGAACGCATCGAACTCCTCCTCGACCCCGGCTCGTTCACCGAGGTCGAGGCCCTGCGCCGGCACCGCGCCCAGGGCTTCGGCCTGGAAGCGAAGCGGCCGTACACCGACGGCGTCGTCACCGGCTGGGGCACGGTGGAGGGCCGCACGGTCTTCGTCTACGCCCATGACTTCCGCATCTTCGGCGGCGCCCTCGGCGAGGCCCACGCCCAGAAGATCCACAAGCTGATGGACATGGCCATCGCGGCGGGCGCGCCCCTGGTCTCCCTCAACGACGGTGCGGGCGCCCGCATCCAGGAGGGCGTCTCCGCTCTCGCCGGCTACGGCGGCATCTTCCAGCGCAACACCAAGGCGTCCGGCGTCATCCCGCAGATCAGCGTGATGCTGGGCCCGTGCGCGGGCGGCGCGGCCTACTCGCCCGCCCTGACCGACTTCGTCTTCGCCGTACGCGACATCTCCCAGATGTTCATCACCGGCCCGGACGTGGTGAAGGCAGTGACGGGCGAGGAGATCACCCAGAACGGCCTGGGCGGCGCCGACGTGCACGGCGGCATCTCCGGCGTGGCCCACTTCGTCTACGACGACGAGCGCACCTGCCTCGAAGAGGTCCGCTACCTTCTGTCGCTGCTCCCCTCCAACAACCGCGAACTGCCGCCCGCCCACCCGACCGACGACCCCGCGGACCGCCCCGGCGACGCGCTGCTCGACCTGGTCCCCGAGGACGGCAACCGTTCCTACGACATCCGCAAGGTGATCGAGGAACTCGTCGACGACGGCGACTACTTGGAAGTCCACGCCGCCTTCGCCACCAACATCGTCTGCGCGCTGGCCCGTCTCGACGGCCACGTCGTTGGCATCGTCGCCAACCAGCCCGCCTCCATGGCCGGCGTGCTCGACATCCGGGCGAGCGAGAAGGGGGCGCGGTTCGTGCAGTTCTGCGACGCGTTCAACATCCCGCTGGTCACCCTGGTGGACGTGCCCGGCTTCCTGCCCGGCGTCGACCAGGAGCACGAGGGCATCATCCGCCGCGGGGCGAAGCTCCTTTACGCGTACTGCAACGCCACCGTGCCCCGCGTCTCGGTCGTCCTGCGCAAGGCCTACGGCGGCGCCTACATCGTCATGGACTCCCGCTCCATCGGCGCCGACGTCGCCCTCGCCTGGCCCACCAACGAGATCGCCGTGATGGGCGCGGAGGGCGCTGCCAACGTCGTGTTCCGCCGGGAGATCGCGGCCGCCGACGATCCCGAGGCGATGCGCCGCCAGAAGATCGCGGAATACAAGGACGAACTCGTCCACCCCTACTACGCGGCCGAGCGCGGCCTCGTCGACGACGTGATCGACCCCCGCGAGACCCGGCAGATCCTCAGCCGTGCCGTGGCGATGCTCGCCACCAAGTCCGCCGCCCTGCCCACCCGCAAGCACGGCAACCCGCCCCAGTAGGAGCCCGCATGACCACGACCCGGACCCCGATCCCGCGCCCGTCGACCTCCGACCTGCTCGCCGCCACGTCCTTCAAGGTCCTGCGGGGCGAGCCGAGTGCCGAGGAACTCGCCGCGTTCACGGCCGTCCTGACCCTGCGTCTGGCCACCTCGGACGCCACCCACGCCCCCACCCCGCAACGCCCCGCCACGGCCCACTGGACCCGCCCGGAACGCCTGCGCGCCTACGCCTGCCCTCGGGCCTGGCACGGCTGAGGCGCCAACTGGCCTTCCGTCGCTGTCCGTTGTCGTACGACAGCACGCCGTAGCCGGTATGGTTGCCCCCGTGACGCACCCGATGGGTGCGTCCTCCCTTCATTCCGGGCCCCACCTCGTCGGGGCCCGGCCCGACGAGAGCGGCTCCGGGACCGTGGCTGGCCGCCTCACGTCGAAGGGAGGGCGCCCCCGGACGGCGGTCACGAGGAGCAGAAACTGACTTTCGTCATGCGGCTGATCCGGCTTCTGCCGGAACGAGCGGCGAGGCACGCGAGGAGGTGGGTGCTCTGGTGGTACAGCAGGTAGCCGGATGTCCCCAAATCACGTGGGGACATCCGACAGGCTCTTGCTGAGCTCGGGCCACCGTCCGGTCACACGGCCGGGCGAGGGTCCTTCTGCACCCAAGTACAGCACAACGGCCCCCCACCCGGCAGCACGATCACCCACTGTTCACGCGACCGCGCACCGAGCCGACGGTCCCTGTCGCGAGGGCGATGAGCAGTGCCGCGGCCGCCGCCGTGACCGGCACGCCGTAGGCCGCCGCGGGGGAGAGGTGCTCCGCCAGCCAGCCGCCGGTAGCGCTGCCGCACGCGATGCCGCCGAGCAGGGCGGTCACCGCGAGGGTCATGCCCTCGTTGAGGCGGCCTTCCGGGGTGCGCTGCTGGACCAGGGCCATGTTGGTGATCATGGTCGGAGCCGTGGCCATGCCGGCGAACAGCAGCGCGACGCACAGCAGCGGGAGCGAGCCGGTGAGGGACGCGGCGAGCAGGGGCAGCGTCAGCAGCGCGGTCATCGCCGCTATGCACCACACGTAGCGGTACTCGGCGGGACCGGAGAGCCGCAGCCGCCCGTACAGCAGCCCCGCCGCACACGAACCGGCCGCCTGGAGCGCGAGCACCGCACCCGCCGCCGTCCGGTGACCCTGGGCGTCCGCGAACGCGATCGTGACGACCTCCGTCGACCCGAACACCGCACCCATGGCGAGGCAGACGGCCAGCAGCGCAGGCATCCCGGGCGCGCGGAACAGCGAGGTGCCGGCCGCCCCGGCGGCGGGGGCCCAGGGCGGCGGTTCCGTCGACCGCTGGGCCGCGAACGCCAGCACGCCCGCCACCAGGAGCACCGCCCCGACGAGCGTCCCCGCCTCCGGGAAGAACGCCCCGCACAGGAAGGCTGCGAGCACCGGGCCCAGCATGAAGCACAGTTCGTCCGCGGCCTGCTCGAAGGAGTTCGCGGTGTGCAGGGCCTCGGGGTCGCCCTTGAGCAGGTGCGCCCAGCGGGCGCGGGACATGCCGCCGGTGTTGGGGGTCGTCGCGGTGGCGGCGTACGCGGCGAAGAGTGTCCAGGCGGGGGCGTCGTAGCGGACGCACAGCAGCAGCGCGAGGCTGCCCAGCGCCGCGCAGAGCGTGGCGGGTACGGCGACCCGGGCCTGGCCGTACCGGTCGACGAGCCGCGCCGTCCAGGGGGCGACCAACGCGGTCGCCGCGAGGCCGGTCGCGGTGACGGCGCCGGCGAGGGCGTACGACCCCCGCGTACCGGCGATCATCACGACCGCGCTCACGCTGAACATGCCCATGGGGAGGCGGGCGGCCAGGTTCGCGAGGGTGAAGGCGCGGGCGCCGGGGTGGGCGAAGAGGCGGCGGTACGGGCGGGAGGGGTGACCGGCGGAGGGCGTCGGGGCGTTCGTGGACGGCGATTGCGGCATGGCCCCACCGTCGCCCGCAGTGGATCAAGGGGTCCAACACCTGTTCGGGACGGATTCACGCACCTGTGTTGTGAGAGACGCGCGAGCTGTAAATTCTCCGCATGCCCGCTGCCGCCCCCGCCCACCTCGACCCCCGCCTCCTGCGCGCCTTCCTCGCCGTGGCGGACGAGCTGCACTTCACGCGCGCCGCGGCCCGCCTGTACGTAGCCCAGCAGGCGCTGAGCCGGGACGTACGGCGGCTGGAGCGGGAGTTGGGCGCCGAGCTGTTCGTGCGGACGACCCGGCACGTAACGCTGACGGCCGACGGCGAGCGGCTGGTGCCGTACGCCCGCCGTGCCCTCCAGGCCCAGGACGACCTGCTCGCCGTCTTCGGCCAGGCGCGGCCCCTGCTGGTGGACCTGAACTCGCCGGGCCTGGGCACCGGCCGCCGGGTCCTGCACCGGGCCCGCGAACTCGCCCCCGAGCAGGAGCTGATGGCCCGCTACGAGAGCGGCCTGACGGGTGCGGCCGCCGAGCTGGTCGCGGGGCGGCTGGACGCGTCCTTCGGACGGTTCGCGGGACTGGCCCCGGCGCTGCGGGCCGGCCTCGACCATCAGCCGGTCCGCTACGAGCCGATGGCGATCGTGCTGCCCGAGGACCATCCGCTGGCCGCCCTGGAGCGGGTGCCGCTGGCCGCGCTGGCCGGCGAGACGGTGTACGCCGGTGCCGGGAACCCCCGTACTCCGGAGTGGACCGACCTCGCGCACCGGCTCTTCGACGGGCGGGGCATCGAGGTCGCCCCGCCCGCGCCGCTCGCCGTCGGCGACGAGGAGTTCCGGCGCATCATGGCCAAGCTGCGCCACCCCGTCCTCGCCGTGGTCGACTTTCCGGCCATGCCCGGGACCGTGCTGCGCCCACTGGTCGACCCCGTGCCCCTGTCCCCCGTGTCCCTGGTGTGGCGAAAGGGCCTGACACACCCCGCGTTCGACGCCCTGCGACACGCCGCGGCGCGGCTCGCGGCCGAGGAGGGGTGGTTGGAGCCGCCCGCCGAGGGATGGGTCTCGGACGTGGACTCGGCATCCTGGGTGTATACAACCAACGGCCCGACATGCGCGTCTAAGGGGCTGGCGTGAGCGTCCGAGGGCCCGAACGTGAGCGTCATCACTTGTACGCCAATGTCCCTTATTCGCCAATGTGCTGGGTCACATAACACTTTCCTCCGTGGAGAGTTTGTGAAGGGCGCTGGTAATTTGTAGGCGCGCTGGACTGTGAGGTCGGCATATACCGAATGCGAGGGGGAGGTCGTGGCGCCGAGGGGGGATGGGGAGGAGCCGCAAGAGCGGGACGCCACCATGCAGCTCAAAGTGTCCGGTTTGTTTCCGGTGGACCAAACCGTTCAGTTGCGGGTGCCGTCACAACGCATATCCGACGCCGAAAGCCAATCGTCGATATCCGAAATATCCGCTTCCGCGGAGGCGGACTCGTCGCAGCGAATACCCGGCGATGACACGCCCGACCAGCAGAATCGCCGCAGAAACCGGAACCGCCGCAAAGCCCCCAGCCCGCCTCTGGGCCCCCGCCTCGTAGCCGCGCTCCATCTGGCGCCCGTACTGGCCTTCCTCGCTCCCCTTGCCGCTCGCCTCACCCCCCTGGTCGCCCGCCTCGCGCCCTACGCCCGCCGGATGCGGCCGGAGTACCCCCGGCCCGGACGCACCGGGTGGCGCCGGTGGCTGCCGTCCTGGCGGCAGTGGCTCGGCGGCGCACTCGCCGGGGTCGGCCTCAGCGGCCTCCTCCTCGCCGTCGCCTACGCGGCCACCGACATCCCGGACAACCTCAACTCGTACGCCACCCAGCAGGACAACGTGTACTTCTGGGCCGACGGGACGCCCATGGCCCGTACCGGCTGGGTGCAGCGGCAGGCGATGCCGCTGAAGGACATCCCGGACGACGTGCGCTGGGCGGTCCTCGCCGCGGAGAACGCGAGCTTCTACAGCGACCCCGGCATCTCCTTCCAGGGCATCACCCGCGCCCTGTTCCGCACGCTGGGCCAGGGCGACACCCAGGGCGGCTCGACCATCACCCAGCAGTACGTCAAGAACGTCTACCTGAACCAGGACCAGACACTGCGCCGCAAGCTCAGCGAGGCGATGATCGCCCTCAAGCTGGACAACCGGATGAGCAAGGACGAGATCCTCGAGAGCTACCTGAACACCAGCTGGTTCGGCCGGGGCACCTACGGCATCCAGCGCGCCGCCCAGGCCTACTACGGCAAGGACGTCAGCGAGCTCAACGCCAGCGAGGCCGCGTTCCTGGCCGCCCTGCTCAAGGGCGCCGGCCTGTACGACCCGACCCTGAGCGGCGCCAACCGCGCCCGGGCCGTGGAGCGCTGGTCCTGGACCCTCGACCGGATGGTCCAGATAGGCAAGCTCTCGCAGGCCGAGCGGGACACCTACAGGAAGTTCCCCGAGCCGCTGAAGCGCAACCCGCTGTACGACACCGGTGAGCAGAGCGACTACCTGGTCGAACTCGCCTCCCAGTACGCCAAGAAGGCCGCCGAGATCTCCGACAAGGACTTCGACCTCGGCGGCTACCAGATCTACACGACCTTCGACAAGCGACGGGAGGACCAGCTCACCGAAGCCGTCACCAAGGCGCGCAAGAAGGCTCTGAAGGACGACCCGAAGGCCGCGAAGAGCGTGCACTACGGCGCGGCGTCGGTCGCCTCGGACGGCCGGATACTCGCCGTCCACGGCGGGCCCGACCACCGTAAGCAGGGCTACAACGAGTCCAACGCCACCACCGTCCCGGCCGGTTCGGCCTTCGCGCCGTTCGTGTACGCGGCCGGTCTGGAGCACGGCGTCCGCAAGACCCGCGACGGGGAGACGACCTCCGTCACCGGGGACTCCGTCTACGACGGCGACGACGACGTGCCGGTGACCACGCCGGAGGGACCGTACTGGGACCGCAGCGGCCGCAAGGTGGCCGCGAGCAACGACGGCAACAAGTCGTACGGGCAGATCTCCCTGCACCGGGCGATGGCGCTGTCGGTGAACACGCCGTTCATGCAACTCGGCATGGACACCGGCCTGGACAAGGTGCGCGCCACCGCCGAGGCCGCGGGTCTGCTGAGCTCCAGCATCGGGGCCCAGGTGCCGGCGCTGGCCACGGGCAGCTCCACACCCAGCGCCATCCGCATGGCCAGCGGCTACTCCACGTTCGCCGCGGCCGGCAAGCACACCGAGCCGTACTCGGTGCGGCGGATCACCCACAACGGCGACAAGATCTCCCTGAACCTGCCGGACCCGCGCCGGGCGTTCGGCGCCGACGTGGCCGAGGAGGTCACCTCCGCGCTCACGGACGCCTTCCGGACCGCCCACCCCGACGCGGCGCCCGCCACCGCGCAGGTGGCCGGGAAGGCCGGGACGACGCCGAAGGACACCGCCTCCTGGTACGTCGGCACGAACAAGTCCGTCTCCACGGCGGTCGTCGTCTACCGCATCGACCTCGCCAAGAGCCTCGAACCGCTGCCGCTGAAGGGCCTCGCCGGCACCGCCGACGACAGCGTCCCCTACGGCATCTGGTCCGGTGCCATGAGACCCCTCGGCTGACCACCGACCCGGTACCGCAGTCCAACCGTCAGGAGAATGAGCCGCACATGAAGCCACCGTCTGGGCGTCGCCGCAAGGCCCGGGCATCGCGCCGCACCGCCGCCGCCCGCCGCCCGGGGTTCCTGGCTCTGGCGGCGCTCCTCGTCGTCGCCTCGCTGGCGGCGGGCTACCTGGTGCTGAACCGCACGGGCAGCACCGAGCCCACTGCGTCCTCCGGGGAAGAGCGCAAGGGGGGCGGGTCGGGCGCCAAGGAGCCGCAGTGGGACGGCAGGACCAAGATCCTGGGGGACGGCTCCACTTCCTATACGGGTCCGCAGAAGGGCCAGTTGAAGCCGGTGCCGCTCAAGCCCGGACAGAAGCCGCCGCAGTTCGTCGTCTTCTCCTGGGACGGCGCGCTGGAGGGCGACGACAAGCTCTTCTCGCACTACCGCGAGGTGGCGAAGAAGTACGACGCCCACATGACGTTCTTCCTTACGGGCATCTACCTGCTGCCGAAGGACAAGAAGGCGCTGTACGACCCGCCCCAGCACGACAGGGGAGCCGCGGCGATCAGCTACCCCACGGACGAGCACATCCTCACCACGGTGGAGCAGCTCGGCAAGGCGTGGCAGGACGGCAACGAGATCGGCACCCACTTCAACGGCCACTTCTGCGGCGAGAAGGGCGGCGGCGACTGGAGCGTCGAGGAGTGGAAGAGCGAGATCGACCAGTTCAACTCGTTCGTGTCGAAGTGGAAGACCAACACCGGCGCCACGGATCTCCCCCCGCTGCCGTTCGACGTCTCCAAGGCGGTCACCGGCGGGCGCGCCCCCTGCCTGGAGGGCCAGGAGAACCTGCTGAAGGCCGCCAAGGACTACGGCTACCGCTACGACGCCAGCTCCGCTGGCGACTTCCAGATATGGCCCACCAAGAAGAACGGCATCTGGGACTTCCCGCTGCAGATGCTCCCCTACGAGGGGGGCAAGTACCAGGGCCTCTCCATGGACTTCAACTTCCTCTACAACCAGTCCGACGGCGAGACCGAGGGCGACCCGGCCCGGTACCCCGAGTGGGAGGAGGAGACCGTCGGCACCTACCTGGCGGGCTTCAACCGCGTGTACTACGGCAGCCGGGCGCCCCTGTTCATCGGCAACCACTTCGAGGACTGGAACGGCGGCATCTACATGCGGGCCGTCGACCGGATGATCGAGGAGGTGTGCACCAAGAAGGACGTCAAGTGCGTGTCCTTCAAGGAGCTCGCCGACTGGATGGACGTGCAGAAGCCGGCGACGCTGGAGCGGCTGCGCACCCTCGATCCGGCGCAGTCCCCGGACTGGTCGACCGTCGTGCAGTGACGTTCGCATAACGTCCTTGAATCACGCACGCATCCCCCTTCACAACAGCCACACATGTCATGCGAAGATGCGCTGCCCCCGGCATCCGTCCGCCGGGACTAGAGGGGAACCATCAGTGAAGACAAGGAAATTGAGCCGTACGCGGCGACGCGCCACCATACTCGGCGCGGCGGCCGCCTCGGTCGTCGCCGGAGCGGCGATGCTGCCCAACTGGAGCGCGGGCGCCGCCGTCGTCGACGACCCCACGGTGGACGCCAGGACCAAGGCCACCTTCCAGCGGCTGGCGGACGCGGTCTTCACCGACCGCACGGAAGCGCTGGTCGACGGCGGGCAGGGCAACCGGGACAAGCCGCTGACCGACGGCTTCTCGGGGGACGTCCGGATGTCTGCCGGTACGGCCCGCAGCGAGGACGCCGCACTGTCCGCGCTCGACCAGCGCAAGGACAAGCTGGCCAAGCTGGGCGAGAAGTACAGCAAGGGCAGCACCACCGTCACTCTGGACGCCACCAGCGTGAAGGGCCGCAAGGCCAAGGTCGCGGTCACCGAGACCACCACCCTCACCTACGAGAAGGTCCGCGGCAGCGAGCCGGGGACCACCGGCTTCCAGGCCCACCACGAGCTGACCTTCAGCGCCGACCGGCGGGGCGACTGGCAGCTGACGGGGATCCGCGCGACCGACGAGGGCGACCTCGCCGTGAACTCGACGGCCAGGCCGGCCGTCGAGCCCATGACCGCGAAGGTCGCCAGCACCACGCCGTCGGCGCCCAAGGCGTCGACCTCGTACCCCGGCCCGGCCAACCCGAAGAACTTCACCGCGTCCGGCCTGGACTACCCGGCCATGGCCACCTACGCCAAGCAGTACTGGTCCAACTACAACCCGGCCTACCCGAACTTCAACGGCCAGGGCGCGGGAGGCGACTGCACCAACTTCGTCAGCCAGTCCCTGAAGGCGGGCGGCTGGAAGCACGTCCCCGGCTACGTGTACGACTACACCAAGTGGTTCGGCAACGCCGACATCCAGTCGCACTCGTTCATCGGCGTCAACGAGTGGTCCTGGTTCGCCCAGAACTCGAAGCGCACGACCAGCCTCGCGAACGTCTACCAGCTGGACGTCGGCGACGTCCTCCAGCTCGACTTCGACAAGGACGGTTCGAAGGACCACACCATGATCGTCACGTCCCGCAGCCGCGGCGTGCCGTATCTGACGTACCACTCCACCAACACCTACAGCAGGTCGGTGGCGAGCATCATCGCGTCGTACCCGAACGCCCTGTACTACGCGTACCGCACCTGATCCGTGCCACCCCCTGGCCGCCGGTGTCGTCCACCGGCGGCCAGGGACCGGGTCACCCGATGGCGATGCGGGTCTTCCAGTAACTCGCCGCACCGATGATCTCTGCGCCCGACCCCGGCACGACGGTGGCCTTGCCGCCCGCGTAGAAGCGCACGGATCCGTCGGACCGCACGCCCCATATGTCCGGGACGGTGTCGCCGTTGGCGTCGGGGGTGCCCATCAGCAGCGGGAAGTTGCTGACCGCCCACCCCGAGGCGCCGTACTCACTGTCATCGCCCCCGGCCGAACTTCCGGCATTGCCCAGTGACGTCAGACTCACCCCGCCACCGGATGCGGCGATGCCCTTGCGCAGCAGGAGCCTGCCCGACGAGTCGGACCGGTAGACGAGGTCGGTGACCCCGTCGCCGCTGATGTCCAGCGCGCTGATGATGTCCCGGCTGGTCCAGCCCGAGGCCCACAGCCGGGTCGCCTGGTCGATGGTCGCTCCGTGGTATCCGGTGAAGACCCACAGCTCGTCGCCGATGGTGGCGAAGAAGTCGGTCCGGCCGTCCCCGGTGGCGTCGCCCGCCGACACGAACTGGGTCAGGTCGGCGGGGCTGGGGGCACCCTCCGGGAGGAGGATCTCGCGGCGCTTGTCGATGTTGACGGCGCCGTAGCCGTCACCGGGGTACACCCACAGCTTGCCCCCGACGCGGACGACCAGGTCCTGGAGGCCGTCGCCCCCGTAGATGTCGCCGTTGTGGGTGATCAGGGCGCCCTTGAAGTGGCCATTGGGCGCGGCTGCATAGGGCGGCAGCTCGTCGCCGTTGGGGTCCTTGTCGGGGTTGGCCCGGTAGGCGCCGGGCATCGAGTAGTCCAGGTCGCCACTGCCCTTGGCGAGGTCGGTGGCGGTGGCCTGCGACGGATACATGCCCAGATTGCCGGCCTCGGTGACCACCATCATGTCGGGCAGCTTGTCGCCCGTGAAGTCGCCGGGCGAGTCGGCCTGGTCCCGGGGCGTGACGTAGAAGAAGTACTTCGTGGCATCCGAGGGATTACCCGCGCTGTCCACGGCCCTCACGTAGAGCACGTTGGGCCCGGCCGTCGGCGGTTTGGCGTTGGAGATGATCGCGCTGACGCTGGTGGCCGTGCCGGCGGTGCGGGGAAGGCTGCCGGTGTAGCTGGCCGAGTTGAAGCCGTACTCGTAGCGCACGACGTCGCTGTTGAGCGCGCGGACCGTGAACGATCCGGGTGTGCCGAACTTCTTCGTGGACCAGTTGGCGTCCTCGGCGTCGTTGCCGAAGCCGTTCTCACCGCCGTCGGCGTTGGGGAAGTCGGTGGAGCTGACCTTCGGCGGCTTCGGCACGGTGGTGTCGAGGACGAAGCGGCAGGGCGTCTTGGCCGGTGCGAAACTCGAACTGACACCGGTGTCGTCGACGGCGCGCACCCGCCACGAGTACAGGGTGCCGTTGGTGAGCTTGCTGGTGGAGAAGCCTGTCGTCGTACGCAGTGCGGTGCCCTTGTCACCACCGACGGAGACCTTGCCGGTGGAGCCCAGCAGGTCGCCCTTCGTCTCCCACTTGCCGTGCGGCCACAGGTCGAAGTCGAGGTAGTCGAGGTTGTTGTCCTTGTCGGACGCCCGCGCGGTGAACGTCAGGTCGCCCGAGCCCATGCGGACGTACGGCTCGGTCGTGGTGCACTTGGCGTCCGGGCCGAGGTCGAGCGACTTCGAGTCGATGGTGGGCTTGCGGTTGTAGACGAGTTCGAGGACCGGCGCGTTGTCGCCGTTCGCCTGGAACTTCTTCCACGAGTACTGCGAGTGCTCGTCCCGTGCCCGCAGGCCGAAGGTGATGGTTTCCTTGCCCTGATCGGCCTGCTTCTGTGCCGCCTTGCGCACGTCGAACGTCTCGTACGCGTCCCGGCATCCGGACTTGTACCCGTGCGCGAAGCTCTTGGTCGCGAACTTGTTGCCGTCGTGCAGTTTGGGTGCGTTCTTCCAGTTGGTCTTGCCGTTGATCGACCCGGTGAGGTGCACGCTCATCGAACGGGCGCTGCAGGACCAGGAGTAGGTCTCCAGCATGCGCAGCTTCGCGCTGGTGATCTTCGTGCCCTTGAGGTCCTTGTCGAAGGCGATGTTGAAGTACGAACGGGAGGTGCCCCAGGTGTCCGACTCGAAGCCGACACGGGCCTCGTGCGTGCCACCCTTGTTGAAGCCCTTGCCGTTGTAGAACGTGGCGTTCGGATGACGGCTGTAGGCGGTGGTCCAGTTCTGCGTGTGCTTCTTCACCGACGGGTCGATGAAGACGGGGTACGTGGTGGCCGGGTCGTCGAGGAAGGCCAGGTCGGGGGTGAGCTTCCAGTTCGGGCCCGTCAGGCTGGGCTCGACCAGCTCGCCGCGCGAGTCGGGTGAGGGACCGTCGAGCCCCGGAAGGCTGAGCGTGGCCGCCGAGCCGGTCTGCGCGGGCGCGGGCGTCGGTTCGGCCGGGGCGGACGGCAGCGGGGACTCCGGCACCGAGGGCTCGGGTCCGTCGGTGGCCGCCGGCAGCGTCTCGGGGGCGGTGTCCGCCTGCTCGTCGGTCTCGATGAGCTCCTCGGTGGGGCTCGGACTCTCGCTCGGCCCGTCGGTGGCCGATTCGGCCGGTGCGGGGCTCTCCGACGTGGTGGGCTGGGCGGTGGCGCCGACCGATCCGTCGGTGACGGCCGGCTGGCCGCTGCTGTCCCACATCAGCGGGGTCGGCGACATCGCGACCTCGTTGGCGAAGACGTCCTCGGCGGTGAGGATGCCCGTGATCGGATCCAGCCGGAAGTTCAGCGTCGGGGAGGTGATGCCGTACGAGATCTGCCGGGCCCGCGGATCGGCCGCGGCCTGCCGGTTCTTGAGGACCAGGAGTTGGGCGAACCCGTCGTCGTCGGCCGTCAGCACCAGGTCGGCGCCCGGGAAGATCTCGGGGTACAGGGCGCGCGAGCCGTCGATGATCGGGGCCGGGATCGTGCCCGGCCAGGTGAGCTGGATCTGTTGACCGTCGGCGGTCAGGGTGACCAGGGGGCTGGCGGTCTCGTCAGCGGCGGCGCCCTTCAGCCCCTGCACCAGGGAGGCCCGGCGCACGGTGGAGCGTGAGGCGCGCTGTTCTCCACCGCCCGACGCGGAGCCGGCCGAGAAGACGACTCGGGTGTTCGTGGCCCGGGGCTGCCAACCGGCCTTCGTGCGGTGGAGGTCGTAGTCGATCTCCCTCCATTCGCCGCCCACCTCGGCCCAGATCGGTGACGAGTAAAGCTTCTTGGCCATCAGACCGTCGGGCCGAGCCCACGTGCTGGAGTGCGCGGTACGCAGCGCGGTGACCTCGACGGACTTGCCGGTCTTCACCGCCCGCGCGATCGCGGCAGCCTCGGCTACGGGCTTCGCCTTCGCCTCTCGGGCGGACGCGTCACGCGGACCTGGGCCGTCCGGACCGAGGCCGATGAAGGCGATGCCGGTAGCGGCGAGCGCCGCGGTCACTATGGCGGCGGTGGTCCGCCGTCCGGGCGCACGGCGCCAGTTACGCGTCTTGCGCGTCATCGGGCGAGCTCCCCTTCCCCCTTGGAACCGGCGGCGGGACAGGGCGCGGCCGGGCGAGCCGATGATGACCCATGAGCGGACAGTCGTCACGCTTCGCGAGCGGTGAAGGGGTTTGAGCCGATCAACATCTGCGGCCGTAAGGGTGGTTGTGCGTGGGGCGCAATAACTTGCATACGTCACTGCTGACTTGCGGGTAAAACACCGCGAACCCTTGATTAACGCGCTTGATTTGACTGCCATTTGCCAAGGGATTTACGAATCAGGCGGTTGATCGCGAAGGTGCAATACCTTCCGCTATCTCGGAAAGACGCCAAACCCGGGCATCACGTACCGCTATGGATCGTTACGCACCGTGGTGATCATCACATCAGCACATCTGATCTAGCGGAACTCCACGGAGTGGTCACAAAATCTGCGCTATCTGATACGCCATCACGCGTGGTCCGAACCCGGTCCCGCCTCGGTGGTCCGGGGGGACTTCGTCGTGTTCGGTCGCTTTTCGCATGTCCGTCGCCGTCATCTGCGTCGTCTGCGTACGGCCGTCGTACCTGTCCTCGGCGCCGCCCTGCTGGTGGGCCTGCTGCCAGCGCAGTCGCTGGCGCTGCCGCCCGACCCGGCGGTCGAGGAGAAGGGTCGCGAGACCCTGGACCTGGAGACGCTCGACCAGGACGAGCCGGTCGTCGGTGAGACCTTCGAGCGGGACCTGGAGACCCTGAAGGTCGAGGTCCCGCAGGACCAGGAAGCGGCTCCCGCGGGCACGGCCACCGCGCCGGTCGCCGACTCCGGGACGGTCAGTTTCGGCTCTACGGCGTCGGCCACGACGCCGGCCTCGGCACGCGCGGGCACGACCGCCCGGCAGGCAGCCCTGACCCCTGTCGACGACCTTCCCGTCAGCCTCGGGCAGGCCCCGGACCAGCAGGCCCCGACGGGCGCGTGGTCCGTCCAGGTCTTCGACCGCACCGCCCCCGTCTCCCAGGGTGTCGACGGCGCCGTCGTCAAGGTGCAGGCGCCCGCGACCGGTTCGGTCCCGATCTCGGTCAAACTCGACTACGCCAAGTTCAAGAACCTGTACGGCGCCGACTGGGCCTCCCGGCTGCGCTTCGTCCAGTTCCCCGAGTGCTACCTGACCACGCCGGACAACGAGGCGTGCCAGGTGTACGAGGAACTGGAGACGACCAACGACACCAAGTCTCAGTCGATCACGGCGACGGTCGATACGTCGGCGGACGGAACGGTGACCCCGGCCTCGGCGGCGGCCACTGACTCCGACGGTCCGTCCATTGCCAGGGCTGCGTACCGCACTTCGGTCACCCCGGTCGCCGCGACCGGAGGCGCCGCGGTCCTCGGCGCGATCGACTCCGGTCGCGGAGCGGGCGGTACTTTCAAGGCCACGCCCCTGGTCTCCAGCGGCAAGTGGGAGGCCGGCGGTTCCTCCGGCGGGTTCACTTGGTCCTACCCGCTGATGGTGCCTGCGGCTCCGGCCGGTCCTGCCCCCACCGTCTCCCTCAACTACAACTCCCAGACGGTGGATGGCCGTGTCGCGGTGTCCTCTCCCCAGGCCTCCTGGATCGGAGAGGGCTGGGACTACGACCCGGGCCACATCGAGCGCCAGTACCGAACCTGCCAGGACGACCGCAAGGCGCAGAAGTCCGGCACGCCCAACAACACAGCGAAGAAGGACAAGACGTCCGACCTGTGCTGGGTCTCGTACAACGCGGTCATGTCGCTGGGCGGCCGCAGCGTGGAGCTGGTGCGGGACGCGCCCGCCGGCAGCAACCCCGAGACCGACACAGAGATCTACCGCCCTCAGAGCGACGACGGAACCCGCGTCGAGCGTCGGACGGGCGGCACCAACGGCGACAACAACGGCGAGTACTGGATCGTCACGCACAAGGACGGGACGAAGTACTACTTCGGGCTCAACCAGGTCGGCGGCGGCCACGCCGACACCAATTCCGTCTCCACTGTCCCCGTCTTCGGTAACCACCCCGGGGAGCCCTGCCACGGCACCGCCTTCGCCGACTCCCGCTGTGGCGCCGGTAAGAAGCAGGCGTGGCGCTGGGGCTTGGACAAGGTCGTCGACGTGCACGGCAACACGATGGTCGTCAACTGGAAGCAGGAGACGAACTACTACGCCGTCAAGATGAAGCTCACGAAGCCCGAACATTACGACCGGTACGCCTACCCGACCTCGATCGAGTACGGCATGCGCCCGTCCGACCTGACCAAGCCGTCCGCCACCGTTGAGTTCGGCGTCAAGCAGCGCTGCCTGAAGTCGGAGACGGCCTGCGATGCCGCCAACTTCGCCAAGACAGATGACCCGGGCGCGTACCGCCCCTGGTGGGACACGCCCGGCAACCTAAACTGCAAGTCCACGTCGAAGCTGTGCCCGTCGTTCCCGTCCTTCTGGACGCAGATGCGCCTGGACTCGGTGACGACGAAGGCCGCCCGCGCAGGACAGACGGGTCTCGGCAAGGTCGACACGTACGAACTTCACCAGTCCTTCCCCGAGGACTGGTACGACACTTCTCCCGGCCTCTGGCTGAACTCGATCACCCGCCGCGGCTTCGCCCCCGGCGACACCACCGGCACCCTCCAGCACAAGGACGGCGTCAGCTTCGCCGAGTACTCGGTCGGATCCACCTCGCCCCTGCGGGGCCGCCTGAAGGACCGCCAGCTGCCGAACCTGGTGCCGAGCGGCCCGAACGACCAGCGTCCCGCGTTCACGCGCCCGCGTATCGGCACGGTCGCCACCGAGCACGGCGGTGACGTCGAGGTCGAGTACACAGGCGGCTGCGCCACCGAGCCGTCCGAGGACAAGGGCGAGAAGAACGGCACCTGCTATCCCGTCCGCTGGTCTCCCGACGGCGACGAGAAGACGCCTGCGAAGGCCTGGTTCAACAAGTACGTCGTCGACTCCGTGACGGAGACCGACAAGGTCACGTCCCGCGGCAAGCCTGTCCGCACGACGTACAAGTACACGGATCCCGCCTGGGCCGAGAGCGACGACGAGTTCACTCGCCCGTCCCTGCGCACGTACAGCGTCTGGCGCGGCTACCGCCAGGTGGCCGTCACCAAGGGCAGCAGAACCAGCAACCAGCAGAACTTCCCGCAGGCCCAGTCGTACTCCGAGACCCGGTACTTCCTGGGGGTGGGCGGTGCGGTCAAGGACTCCACGGGCACGCACACGCTGCTTGCCGACGACGCGGTGCAGTACGCGGGAATGACCGCGGAGACGATCACATACCGGGACGCCGACAAGCGGATCCACAAGCGCACGCTCAACTACCCCTGGTCGAAGCAGACCGCGTCGCGCCCGCGGGAGGCCGAGAACGGCACCGGCATGGATCCGCTGCTCGCGCACCGCACCGGTATCGAGCGTACGGAGGAGATCCAGCCTGTCGACAACAGTTGGCGAGCCGTTCGGACGCTGACGACGGTCGACGACACGTACGGCCTGCCGATCCAGGTGGAGACCGCCGTGGTCAAGCCGAACGGCAGCACGGGTGAGACCGTCTCCGACCAGACCTGCACCAAGACGTCGTATGTGCACAACACATCCGCGTGGCTGATCGGCCTGCTGACGGAGCAGCGCAGTACAGGCACGTCCTGCGCGGCACACGACACGGCCGACCCGGCGACCAAGCTCATCAAGGCGGGGCGGAACAGTTACGACGGTCTGGGATACGGCGAGACTCCGACGAAGGGGCGGGTCACCTCCGCTGCCGGTGTCAATGGCGCCGGAACCTCGTACTCGGTCGTCACCAAAACCACGTACGACCCATTGGGGCGCATCCGCACCGTCACCAAGCCGGGCGCCGGTACGACAGAAACGCAGTACACCCCTGCGGACGCTGGCGGACCTGTCACCTCGGTGAAGACGATCAACGCCAAGGGCCACGCCGTCACAACGACCTTCGACCCGGGCCGAAGCCTGGCGCTGACGGTCACGGACGCCAATGGCCGGGTCACGCGCAGCGAGTACGACGCACTCGGCCGCATGGTGAAGGGCTGGTCGCCGTCGCGTTCCTCGGGCGGCAAGTCCCCGGACGTGGAGGTCGCGTACCACGCTGCGGTGGCCACATCGGCCGAGACCAGGCCCGCCGCCGTCACCATGAAGACGCTGAAGGACGACGGCACATACAGCCGTCAGGTCACGATCTACGACGGCCTGATGCGCCAGGTCCAGACCCAGTCCGAAGCACACGGCACGGGCCGGATCATCACCGACACGAAGTACGACGACCACGGCCTGGTCCTCGAGCAGTCGAGCGGCTACCTCGCGAAGGGAGAGCCGGTGGCCGAGTTGTTCGCACCGAGATCGAATGCGCTGATCCCGAGCCGGCTCCAGTACCTCTACGACGGTCTGGAACGCCCGTCGATCCAGTTGACGTACCACGGCAACACACACAGGGCCGATTACGTCTCGTACACCTTCTACACCGACACCGGCGCCTTCACGGACCCGGCGGGGTCGACCGCGCCTCAGACGCGCACGTACACCGACGCCCTGGGCCGGATCACCGCGATCCGTCACTACAAGGACAACGTCGCCACGGTCAACTGGGAACCCGCCACCTCCGAGAACAGCGGCCGCAAGACGACATACGAGTACGACGCCCGCGGCTACCGCACGAAGGTCACCGACCCGGCGGGCAACGCCTGGGCCTACACGTATGACGCCCGGGGCCGCGTGACCTCCACTACCGATCCCGACACCGGCAGGACGGAGACCTGGTACGACGACGCCGACCGCCCGGTCAGGACGACGGATGCCAAGTCGCGGTCGACGTATACGGATTACGACGAGCTCGGCCGGGTCACGCACGTCCGTGAGGGTTCGGCGACCGCCGCCCCGGTCAAGTCGTTCACATACGACAGCCTGCCGGGCGCGCTGGGCCAGCCGGTCGCGTCGACCCGGCACACGTCGGGCGGCGACTACACGAACAAGGTCACCGGATACGACACCGACTACCGGCCCACGGGCAGTGAGACGGTGATCCCGTCGAACACGCTGACCGCGGGGCTGTCGGGCACGTACGCCTCCGCGTACACCTACACCCAGACCGGTAAGCCGCAGTCGGTCACCTTGCCGGCCGTGGGCGGACTGGCGAAGGAGAAGGTCGTCACCCGCTACAACAGCGACGGCCTGCCCGAGTCGACCTCCGGCCTCGCCTGGTACACGTCCGACGTGACCTACTCGCCGTATGGCGAAGCCCTGCGGACGGTCTCCAGCTCCCAGCCCCACCGGGTCTGGACCACCAACTTCGTCGACCCGCACACCGGCACCCTCCAGCGCACGGTCACCGACCGCGAGACCTCCGGACCGCACCGCATCACGGACAGCTACTACTCGTACGACGCGTCCGGCACCATCACCTCGAACGCCCGAAAGCTGTCGGCGGCTTCGGGTGATGCATGGGACACCCAGTGCTTCACGTATGACGTCATGGGCGAGCTGGTGAACGCCTGGACATCGAAGATCACCCCGGCCGGCAACGGCACTGGGTGCAAGGCGTCGAACGGCACGACGTGGGGTTACCGCACCGACTACCGGAACTCTTCCGGCCCGGTGGCCCATGCCCCGGACACCGCGAGCGACAAATCGAGCCCGGACACCTCCTTGTCGTCGACCCTGGCGGCCACGGCTCCCGACACGGCGACCGTGGCCACGGGCGCGACGGCGTACCGCCAGTCGTTCACCTTCGACTGGCTGGGCAACCGCGCCACACTGACGGAACACGACCCGGCGGACGCGACCAAGAACGTCACCTACACGTACGGCTACGGCACCACCGAGCAGCCGCACACGATGAAGTCGATCAGCTCCAACCCGTCGGGCAAGGGCAGCGCCTACGACTACGACGCCGTGGGCAACACCGAGCTCCGCGACCTACCTGCCACCACCCAGAACCTGACCTGGACGTCCGAGAACAAGCTCGACACGATCACCGACGACGGCAAGAAGACGACGTACGTCTACGACGCCGCCGGCAACCGCATCCTGGAGAACTCCCCGTCGGGCTCGACGCTCTACCTGGGCGAGGCGGAGGTGACGACGAACTCCACGGGCGCGATCGCCAAGGCTTCCCGTTCCTACGCACAGGCGGGTGCTCCGACGGTCGTCCGCACCGCGACGGGCGGCGCGACAACGGGACACAAGCTGAACGTCCTGCTCGCGGATCACCTCGGCACGGCAAACACAACCGTGGAAGTGTCGAGCGGTCAGCCCGTCACTCGCCGCGAGTCCAAGCCGTACGGCGAGGCTCGAGGCCCCAAGCCGACCACTTGGCCCAACAAGCGCGGCTACCTGGGCGTGGGCATCGACGACGGGGCCACCGGCCTGACCCACATCGGCGCCCGTGAGTACGACCAGAACTCCGGCCGCTTCCTGTCGGTGGATCCGATCATGGACATCGCGGATCCGCTCCAGATGAACGGCTACGCGTACAGCAACAACAGCCCGGTCAGCGACAGCGACCCGAGCGGACTCTGGTGCTCCAGCTGCAACGACGGCCAGGGGTGGACCCGCCCCGACGGCGGAACCCAAGGGGATCCTGGCGGCGGGCTGAACTCTGACGGCACGGTGCGAGGTACGCCGCACGGTGGTGGTGGTGGTGGCGGCGGCGGCGGTGGTGGGCAGGCCGTTGTCGTCGACCTCGGCGACGGCAAGCCCACTCTGCCGCCGAAGAAGATCTACCAGGAGTACCAGAGGAAGCTTCCAAGCATTGGCCAGCTCAAGCGGACCAACGTCTACTTCAGTGATCTCAGCTATGAGCTGATGGTGGAGCTCTATTTCCGAGAGCGATGCACCGCCGGCACCAGCGCAATCGACGAATGCAGCGCCCTGCGCAACTTCTACGGCGGCTGGAAGCACGTCGACGAGATCAACACCGTTGACACATGCCCGATATGCGGCAATGTCGGCTTCCAGTCGATCATGACCTATGTCGGCGCGCGCGGGGTCGGAAAAGTGAAGTGGGGCTGCCCCAAGTGCTTCCTGGCCGGCACGGATGTCCTCATGGCCGACGGCACCACCAAAGACATCGAGGACGTCGAACTCGGCGACAAGGTCCTGGCCACTGACCCGGAAACCGGCAAGTCGGGCCCCAGAAAAGTCACCCGCCTCATCGTCACCGAGGACGACAAGCACTTCAACGAGCTGTCCATCGCAACACCGGTCGGCACCGAGAAGCTGACGGCCACGCACGAGCACCCGTTCTGGTCGCCTTCGGAGCGAGACTGGGTTGAAGCGGGAGACCTCAAGCCGGGCCTGACCCTGCTCACCGATGAGGGCGACACCGTCATCGTCACCGCCAACCGCTCATTCACCAAGCACGCCCGTACGTACAACCTCACGGTTGATGACCTGCATACGTACTATGTGCTGGCGGGCGAAACGCCGGTCCTGGTTCATAACTCCAATGGGTGGTGTGGACCTGGTCTGAGAACGGCATCGGAAGCTGGTATCAGCCCCAATGATGCCAAGCGAATTCAGAATGCAGCTAACAAGGCGGGGCAGCCAATCATCGTGGTCGGAAGTCGTGCAAACGGAACACCTAACCCGACGTCAGACTGGGACTACATCTTGTCTGGTCCGTCCAGAACTCGTCACAGCGTCAAGAATTCGCTGCCTAGAGGAACAGGCGATGGTGAAGGGGGCGGGCGCGGTCGAGACTTCTGGCAGAGCTACAATCCGAATCGCCCCGACTATGCTGAGCTGGATCGAAATATGCCGTACGTAATATTCGAGCCCCGGAGCAGGTGAGCAATTGCGAGCATCAGAGCGGATCATCAACGAGGTTGCTCAAGGGCTCCGCGCCCTGGAGGATGCTGTGGCCTGGTTCTCCTCACTGGAACAGGCTCAGCAGAAAGCGGTGCTGCACGAGGTTGTTCGATACTCCATGCAGGCCCATGCAACGGTGAATGACGCGCGTGAGGGGCTACGGCGATCAGGCGTCAAGCCGACCATGACCCCGGCAGTGTTGATAGTCCGGGAACCAATTCTCGAACAGATGGGGAAGATCATAAATCTGCCCCCCGGTGAGTACATAAAGTCCTTTCGCATCCTCGTGTCTACGTTCGCAGAAGCGGACATGCGACGCAGAGAAACGGAGTGCCGAGGAACTTGTAGCCATGCCTGGCACAACCTGTCGTAGGCGCCGACGTCACCGGCGCGCCGAAGGGTAAATTGCCGAGATTTCTGAGTTCATTTGGGCGCACATTGGGAGCCCCACCGAGTCGGTAAGCGGCGGGGGCTCCCGGGTGTTTGACGGCAACGCTGACTGTAACGTCAGGGGACGAGCGTTGTGGCAGGCGGCTTGCCAGGGGGTCCGCCACCCCAGGGCCTGGCGCCTCGCCGACGGCTGAGGGCGCATCGAGGACGGGGGCTGGAGACCTTCATGAAGGAGATCGGCGGCGGGTTCGCCCGCATGTCGGCGGGCGCCGTGCTGGTTCTGTTGCCCCTTGCTGGATGCGGGGACAAGACCGGAGCGGATGCTGTGGGTTCCGCAGGAGTTGGTCCGTCGTTGGACAGCACTCCCGGCAGGCCATGGACTGAGGCGGAGCTGAACCAGGTAGCGCTCAGTGACCGGGACGGATACGAGGTCTCCGGCCGCGTGCCGATGAGCGCCGGCCCTTCGACCAGAAGAGCGAACCCTGCCGTGTGCAGCCCGATCCTCCAAGCACTGGGCAAGAGCAGCAGCACTTATGCCGCCGGCGCGCGGATCAGCCGGATTTTCAGCTCCGCGGGGTCGGGCTCCGGGGCAACCATGACTCTCGCGTCGCACAGCACGGAGGATGCGAGAGCTGTGGTGGAGGCGTTCCGTGCGGCGGCCGAAAAGTGTACGGCTTTTCGGGACGTGGAGCAGGCGTACGACTACGAGGCAGTCGACGTCCAGCCCGACCCCGGCTACGGGGATGAATCCCTCTCCCTGCGGCTCGTGCAGGTCGTGCCGTACCCGGATGGCGAGTCGTTGAAGGTTCCCTTCGCGGTGGTGGTGGCCCGAAAGGACGCAACGGTCGCGACCTTCTATGACTTCAACAGGCCAAGTGGGGTGGAGGACGCGAGTCCGGCCGGCATTCCGGATGATCTTGTGAGGGCGCAGTTGGGCAAGCTTGGACAGCTGGATAGAGCTGAGTGATGTCGGATTCGGCGGCCGCCCCACCTGCCGGTGCTCCTGCCGGTCACGGACGCGGCCAGCGGGCCCCTCAGGCCGCCCCTCAGGCGCCGCATCCCAGCCCCGCACCCCCCAGCAGAACCCCACCGGCAGCCCCGCAGCAGCCCTGACGTCCACGTGGCCCGCTCGCTCTCCCCTTACACAGGGATTACACAGGGCACGGCTACCAGAACCTCTCATCCCCCCTCCCCCCAGCGTGAGAGCAAAGTTCCTTTCCGGTCACCCGATGCCACAGCCCGGAAACGAGCCCTCCCTACCTTCGGGATCAGCCACTCGTAGAGCGATCGAGAGCGATCGAGCCCCGAAGGAACCGTGGAGGCGTCATGACAGCCCCGAGCACAGCCCCCGCCGCGAGCAGGGGAGGCCGCTGGATCGATCACTGGGACCCCGAGGACGAGACCTTCTGGGAGGAGACCGGGGAGAAGGTCGCCCGGCGGAATCTGTTCTTCTCCGTCCTCTCCGAGCACATCGGGTTCTCGATCTGGACCCTGTGGTCGGTGATGGTGCTGTTCATGGGGCCGGAGTACGGGCTCACCCCCGCGGACAAGTTCACGATCGTCTCGATGGCCACGCTGGTCGGTGCCATCGTCCGCGTCCCGTACACCTTCGCCGTCGCCGTCTTCGGTGGCCGGATGTGGACGGTCGTCTCGGCGAGCCTGCTGCTGGTACCCACGGTCGCCGCGTTCGTCGCGATGGAGCCGGGGACGTCGTTCACGACCTTCCTGCTGTGCGCGATGCTGGCCGGCGTCGGCGGCGGCAACTTCGCCTCCAGCATGACCAACATCAACGCCTTCTTCCCGCTCCGTAAGAAGGGGTGGGCGCTCGGCCTGAACGCCGGCGGCGGCAACATCGGCGTGCCCGTCGTGCAGCTCGTCGGGCTCGCGGTCATCGGTGCCAGTGGCGGGCCGCGCCTGCTGCTCGGGATCTACATCCCGTTCATCGTGATCGCCGCCGTCCTTGCGTGGCTCAAGATGGACAGCATCTCGTCCGTGCGCAACGACACCGGCGCCGCCAAGGACGCCGCGAAGGACGCCCACACCTGGATCATGTCCTTCCTCTACGTCGGCACCTTCGGTTCGTTCATCGGGTACTCCTTCGCCTTCGGGCTGGTGCTCCAGACCCAGTTCGGCCGTACGCCGCTCCAGGCCGCCTACGTCACCTTCATCGGCCCGCTGCTCGGCTCCCTGATCCGGCCCCTCGGCGGCTCGCTCGCCGACCGGTTCGGCGGTGCCAAGATCACGCTGTGGAACTACGTCGCCATGGCCGCCGCGACCGCGGTCATCATCGTGGCCTCGATGCAGAAGTCGCTGCCGCTGTTCACCACCGCGTTCATCGCCCTGTTCGTGCTCAGCGGCCTCGGCAACGGCTCGACCTTCAAGATGATCCCCGGCATCTTCCACGCGAAGGCCGTCGCCAAGGGGCTCGAAGGTGAGGAGGCCGCCGCCTACGGGCGCAGGCTCTCCGGTGCCTCCATGGGGCTCATCGGCGCGGTCGGCGCGCTCGGCGGACTGGGCATCAACCTCGCCTTCCGCCAGTCCTTCCTCACCGTGGGCTCCGGTACCGGCGCCTTCGTCGCCTTCCTCGCCTTCTACGGCCTCTGCTTCGCGGTCACCTGGGCCGTATACCTTCGCCGCCCGGCGGCCGCGCAGACCGACACGACACCGGCCGCCGAGGCAAAGCCGCAGCTCAGCTACGCCGAGGTGTGACGTAACACCACCGACATCAAGCCGAACCGAGCCTGTCACGCACCGTTGACAGGCTCGCTCGGCATACAGGTGTAACACCAAGGGCGCGATCGGGAACCAGAAGACCAGGAGTCAGAAGACCAGGAGTCAGGAGATCTGGAGCCGGAAGATCAGGAGCCGCTCCCGCCGACCCCGGTGGGAGACCCTGGTGCAGGCATCACAACTCGAGTGCGGGACGAGAGTTATGTACGACAAACAGCAGCAACCCGAACACGGGCCCCTCGCGGGATTCACCGTGGGCGTGACCGCCGCGCGCCGCGCCGACGAGCTCGGGGCGTTGCTTCAGCGGCGCGGCGGCGCCGTACTGCACGCCCCTGCCCTGCGCATCGTGCCGCTGGCGGACGACAGTGAACTGCTCGCCGCCACCAAGGAGATCATCCAGCGGACGCCGGACGTCGTGATCGCCACCACCGCGATCGGCTTCCGGGGCTGGATCGAGGCCGCCGACGGCTGGGGGCTCGGCGAGGACCTGCTGGAACGGCTGCGCGGCGTCGAGCTGCTCGCGCGCGGTCCCAAGGTCAAGGGCGCGGTACGGGCCGCCGGGCTGACGGAGGAGTGGTCGCCGTCCAGCGAGTCCATGGCAGAGGTGCTGGACCGGCTGTTGGAGGAGGGCGTCGAGGGGCGCCGGGTCGCCATCCAGCTGCACGGTGAGCCGCTGCCCGGATTCGTGGAGGCTTTGCGGGCCGGGGGAGCGGAGGTGCTCGGGGTGCCGGTGTACCGGTGGCTGCCGCCGGAGGACATCGGGCCTGTCGACCGGCTGCTGGACGCGGCCGTCTCCCGGGGCCTGGACGCCCTCACCTTCACCAGCGCCCCGGCCGCGGCGTCCCTGCTGTCGAGGGCCGAGGAACGCGGGCTGCTTCCCGAAATGCTCGCCGCCCTCAACCACGACGTCCTGCCGGCCTGCGTCGGCCCCGTCACCGCACTGCCCCTGCAGGCGCTCGGCGTCGACACGGTCCAGCCCGAGCGCTTCCGGCTCGGACCGCTGGTCCAGCTGCTGTGCCAGGAGCTGCCCGGGCGGGCCCGGTCGCTGCCGATCGCCGGGCACCGGGTGGAGATCCGGGGCCACGCGGTCCTGGTCGACAGTGCGCTGCGCCCCGTACCGCCCGCGGGCATGTCCCTGCTGCGGGCCCTGTCCCGACGGCCTGGCTGGGTGGTGTCCCGCGCGGAGCTGCTGCGTGCCTTGCCGGGTGCCGGCCGCGACGAGCACGCCGTGGAGACGGCGATGGCCCGGCTCCGTACGGCCCTGGGGGCGCCGAAGCTGATCCAGACGGTGGTGAAGCGGGGGTACCGGCTGGCGCTGGACCCAGCGGCGGACGCGAAGTACGCCGACGTGTAGGGAGGCACTCGGCGTCGGAGCCCCCTCAAGTCCCCCCTTCAAACGCCGGACGGGCTGAGTGGCGCTGACCTGCGTTGGGAACGCCCGTGTTCCACCAGCGCCCGCCCCAGGCACCCCACCGCCACCGTCGACAGCACCGTCCGTACGGCATTCCACGCCAGCCACGGGTCCTCGAACTCCTCCCGCAGGGCGGTCGGATCACCGGCCCCCTTCAGGTTGTCGTTCAGCGGGATGTTGAACAGGACGGTGACCACGAAGGCCAGCCCGTACGCGGTCGCCGCCGCCCATACCCACCCCCGGTAGGACGTCCCGCGGACCTGCCACGCCGATACGCCCGTCAGCACCAGCGCCCCGAAGAAGCTCAGGAAGAACACCGGGTTCTCGAACGCGTCGTTGATGTCGCGCATGACCTCGACGTACACCCGGTCATCGCTGCGCGCCAACCCCGGCATCACCCCGCAGGCGAAGATGTGGAAGGCCCCGGCGATCAGCCCCATCGCGACCGTGGCCGCGCCCAGCACGGTCCCCACGACTTTGCTGTTCCGTGTTGTGGTCATGCCCTCCAGTCAACGGGCCCGCAGGCGCACCGGACATGGCCGTCCCGCGCAGCTCCATACGCGGACGTCCAGGCCCGCAGGCGGTACGAGGGGTTCCGGCCCCGCCTCCGGGCAGGCACTGTTAGGGGGAACGGTTCTCCCCAGCTCTCCTCACGGCATCTCACCGACCCCTCATGACCGGGGTGACCCCTAGGCGGTGACAGGCACATGGCACTGGGTACGGCCACGGGCGCGTTCGAGCTGCGGTTCGACGCCGGGCGGATCTGTCTGGATCTCCTCGCGACCACGCACCCCGAGGAACGGTTCGAGTCCGTCGAGGTGTTGTGCGCCTGGATCGTCGGGGCCGGCCTCGCCCCGCCGGGCACGCCTCTGACCCACGCCGACGCCTCCTGGCTCGCGGGCTTTTGCGAACTACGCGAACGTATCGGCCAGTTGGTGCGCGGCGGACTCGCCCCCGAGCGCTGGTCGTCGTACGACAGACCGTCGTACGACATCGCGCTCGCCCGCGTGAACGACATCGCCCGCGTGGCGCCACCGGCCCCCCGTGCCGTCAGGGGGGAAGACGGCACCCTCGTACGGCAGTTGGATCACCCGCCCGAGTGTGCCGCCCTGCTCGGCGCCATCGCGCGGGACACCCTGGAACTGCTCACCGATCCGGCCGCGCGGGCCGGGCTGCGGGAGTGCGAGGGCGACAACTGTCCGATCGTTTATGTCGATACGTCCCGGGGGCGCAGGAGGCGCTGGTGCTCCAGTGAGGTCTGCGGGAACCGCGAAAGAGTGGCCAGGCACCGTCGCCGCGCGGCACTCACCCGAGCCTGACAGTCCGTTATGCGGCTTCTGTGGAACGGCTGTCGAAGTGATTTCGATTACACGTCGTTTACCTACGGGGCCGTAGGGAAGAGCTCTTTCGATCTTGCCGATGTGACGGAAATGTAAAGATCGCACGGTGGGAATGTGCTGCCATGTCCCGCTCGTCACGTCACTCCGAAGAAAACTGTCGCCTCTGTTTGAACACTCAAAGCGCCGCTTGCGTACGGGTAGTCGAGCGACCGACTGGGGGAACCCCCGGACATCGGAGGTGGGCGTGCGCAAGGATTCCGTCGTGGCCAATGAACGTGGATCGAGGGCCCGACATCGCATGTCCCAGCCCTCGGAACCTGATGAGGAGCTGATGCGTGCGCTGTACAGAGAGCACGCCGGACCCCTCCTTGCGTATGTCCTTCGACTGGTCGCCGGTGATCGGCAACGAGCAGAGGACGTTGTGCAGGAGACGCTCATCCGTGCCTGGAAGAACGCCGGACAGCTCAATCGAGCGACCGGATCGGTACGCCCCTGGCTGGTGACGGTCGCCCGGCGCATCGTCATCGACGGCCACCGCAGCCGGCAGGCCCGGCCGCAGGAGGTCGATCCGTCGCCGCTGGAGGTCATCCCCGCGGAGGACGAGATCGACAAGGCGCTGTGGCTGATGACGCTGTCGGACGCACTCGACGACCTGACGCCCGCCCACCGGGAAGTCCTGGTCGAGACGTACTTCAAGGGGCGTACGGTCAATGAGGCGGCCGAGACGCTGGGCATACCCAGCGGCACTGTTCGCTCAAGGGTCTTCTATGCCCTGCGGTCGATGAAGCTGGCACTGGAGGAGCGGGGGGTGACGGCGTGATGAGTGTTTACGGGGGAAACCAGGGATTCGGGATGGGCGGTTCGGGTATGTCTGGACCCATGACGGGACATCCGGTTCCGAGCGAACACGAGACCGTCGGCGCCTATGCCCTCGGGATTCTCGACGACGCCGAGGCAACCGCTTTCGAGGCACATCTCGCGACCTGCGAATGGTGCGCCCAGCAACTGGACGAACTCGCCGGGATGGAACCGATGCTGGCCGCGCTCGCGGACCTGCCCGGTTCCGGTTCACCCGCGATCGGCGAGTCCCTGTCGGCGAAGCCCAGCCCGCGCCTGGTGAACAAGCTTGTCGACGAGGTCGCCGAGCGCCGCGCCCAGAAGCGCCGGCGCAGCTTCTACATGGTGGCCGCGGCGGCCGCGCTGATCGTCGGCGGTCCGTTCGTGGCCGTGGCGACGAACGGCAGCGACGGCGCCGGGGACAGCGAGGGCAACCGGACCGTGCAGGCGGCCAACCCCGCCAAGGACCTGTTCGCGGGCATCGAGAACAAGGTCTCGGGGACCGACGCGACGACCGGTGCCAGCGCGACCGTCGCCATGTCGGAGAAGCTGTGGGGCACCGAGACCGCCCTTGAACTCAAGGGCGTCAAGGGTCCGCTCAAGTGTTCCCTGATCTTCGTCAGCAAGGACGGCGAGCGCGAGACGGCCGCCTCCTGGTCCGTCCCGAAGTGGGGCTACGGCATCCCGGACGCCAAGACCGAGCAGGCCAGGAACCCGCTCTACGTCAGCGGCGGCGTGTCCATGGCCCCCGACGATGTCGATCACGTAGAGGTCATGGACTTCGACGGAAAGAAGATCGTCGAGGTGGACGTGTAGTCGCCGTAGCAATTCCGGGTCCCCTTCGCGTACGGTTGACGGCTGCCCAGCACGTCAGAAGGGGGCCCGGTGGCCGCTCAGGCTCCACAGGAAACCGCGCTCGAAGACTCCCTGAGAGATCGGGAGATCGGCGTCGAACAGGTACACCTGGACCGGGTGTACCAGCGCCTCGAGGAGAAGATCCACGAGGCGGAGTTCCTCATGAACGACGCGGCCCAGCGCGGCCAGGTCGGCACGCCCGGTGCGCTCGCCGAACGGGACGCGCAGGTCTTTCGCGCAGGTGTCCACCTCAATCGGCTCAACAACGAGTTCGAGGACTTCCTCTTCGGCCGTATCGACCTGCTGCCCGGCAAGGACGGCAAGAAGGGGCCCGACGGCGCGTACACCGCCGTCGAGCCCGCCGAGGGCGCGATCCGCGAGGACAACACCGCCGACATCGCCGAGACCCTGCACATCGGCCGCATCGGCGTGCTCGACCAGGACTACGCCCCGCTGGTCATCGACTGGCGGGCCCCGGCCGCGGCGCCCTTCTACCGCTCCACGCCGGTCGACCCCGGGCGGGTCGTACGGCGCCGGGTCATCCGCTCCAAGGGGCGACGGGTACTCGGCGTCGAGGACGACCTGATGCGCCCCGAGCTCAAGGCGTTCCTCGGCGGCGACGAACTGCCCGTCATCGGTGACGGCGCCCTCATGGCCGCCCTCGGCCAGGCCCGCAGCCACACCATGCGGGACATCGTGGCGTCCATCCAGGCCGAGCAGGACCTGGTCATCCGGGCGCCCGCCGCCTCCGTGACGTACGTCGAGGGCGGCCCCGGCACCGGCAAGACCGCCGTCGCACTGCACCGCGCCGCCTATCTGCTCTACCAGGACCGGCGCCGGTACGCGGGCGGCATCCTGATCGTCTCGCCGACCCCGCTGCTGGTGGCGTACACCGAGGGCGTCCTCCCGTCGCTGGGCGAGGAGGGCCAGGTCGCGATCCGCGCGATCGGCTCCCTCGTCGACGGTGCCGAGGCCACGCTGTACGACTCCCCGGCCACGGCCCGCGCCAAGGGCTCGTACCGCATGCTCAAGGTGCTGCGAAAAGCGGCGCGGGGCGCGCTGGAGCTGGGGCCGGGCAGCGGGGCCGATGCGCGTCGTCCCGCCGTCGGCGACACGGCGGTGAACCGGACGGGACAGCTCGCCTTCGGCGACGACGACCCCTCCGCACAGCCCCCCGCCGCACCCCCCACCCGGCTGCGCGTGGTCGCCTTCGGGCGCCGTCTTGAGCTGGAGGCCGACGCGCTGGAACGTATCCGCCGCACCGCGCTGAGCGGCACCGCACCCGTGAACCTGCTGCGCCCGCGCGCCCGCAAGCTGCTGCTCGACGCCCTGTGGGCGCAGTCGGGCGGCGCCAGTCGGCACACCGACCCGGAGCTCGCCGCCGAGCTGCGCGCCTCCTTCGACGAGGACGTGATGTCGGAGGACAGCTTCATCGCCTTCGTCGATGCCTGGTGGCCGGAGCTGACCCCGAAGGCGGTCCTGACGGCGATGGCCGACGAGCGACGCCTCGGCCGATGGGCCCGCCGGGTCCTCAACCCCGGCGAGGTGCGCAAGGTCGCCCGCTCGCTGAAGCGGGACGGGTACTCCGTGCACGACATCGCCATGCTCGACGAGCTCCAGTCGATCCTCGGCACCCCGGCCCGCCCGAAGAAGAGGCGCGAGCTGGACCCGCTCGACCAGCTCACCGGCCTGGAGGAGCTGATGCCGGTGCGCGAGGAGTCGCAGCGCGAGCGCGCCGAGCGGCTGGCGGCCGAGCGCACCGAGTACGCCCACGTCATTGTCGACGAGTCCCAGGACGTCACTCCGATGCAGTGGCGCATGCTCGGCCGCCGCGGCCGGCACGCCACCTGGACGGTCGTCGGCGACCCGGCCCAGTCCTCCTGGTCCGACGTCGACGAGGCGGCCGAGGCCCGTGACGAGGCCCTCGGCACCCGCCCGCGCCGCCGCTTCCAGCTCACTGTGAACTACCGCAACCCGGCCGAGATCGCCCAGCTGGCGGCGAAGGTGCTGACCCTCGCCATGCCGGGCTCGACGGCCCCGTCGGCGGTGCGTTCGACCGGCGTCGAGCCACGCTTCACCGTCGTGCGGGACTCCCTCGCGCAGACGGTCCGCGAGGAGGCCGCCCGACTGCTGGACCGGGTCGACGGCACGGTCGGCGTCGTGGTCGCGATGCAGCGGCGGGAGGAGGCGGCCAAGTGGCTCGCCGGGCTCGGCGACCGGGTCGTGGCGCTCGGCAGCCTGGAGGCGAAGGGGCTGGAGTACGACGCGACGGTCGTCGTCTCCCCGGCGGAGATCGCCGACGAGTCCCCGGCCGGCCTGCGGGTGCTGTACGTCGCACTGACCCGGGCCACCCAGCAGCTGACGGTGGTGTCGGGGGAGCGCGACGAGCCCGACGCGAGCGGGGTGCCGGACCTGCTCCGAGATTGATCCGGATGAACCACCGGTACGGGAATGGCCCTACGGGATCGGTTTGTTAGCCTGGGTGTGGCACCGGCTCGATCCAAGCCCCCGGGCCCAACCTTCGTCGCTACGAGCGACCACTTGCCGCGAGGCGAGCATGGCGGGTCGGTGTCATGAACGTTGGAGAGACCCACGTCACGAATGTGACGTGGGTCTCTTTTCATGGGAAGGCGTGGCGAACAATACGTTCGCAATTCAAGCCCGGCTAACTCCTACTCGGCGGTAGGTGCGACGATCGGACGGCATCCAGCGTCACAGGTGAAAGCAGAGGAAGTCGGCCATGGCAACGGCGCCCAGCGTCTCCTACTCGATGACGGTCCGGCTGGAGGTGCCCGCGAGCGGAACCGCGGTCTCCCAGCTCACCGGGGCCGTCGAGTCCCACGGAGGCTCGGTCACCGGCCTCGACGTCACCGCCTCCGGGCACGAGAAGCTCCGGATCGACGTCACCATCGCCGCCACCTCCACCGCGCACGCCGACGAGATCGTCGAGCAGCTGCGCGGCATCGAGGGCGTCACCCTGGGCAAGGTCTCCGACCGTACGTTCCTGATGCACCTCGGCGGCAAGATCGAGATGCAGTCCAAGCACCCCATCCGCAACCGTGACGACCTGTCCATGATCTACACGCCGGGTGTGGCCCGGGTCTGCATGGCGATCGCCGAGAACCCCGAGGACGCGCGGCGCCTGACGATCAAGCGCAACTCCGTTGCGGTTGTGACGGACGGCTCGGCGGTGCTGGGCCTGGGCAACATCGGCCCGAAGGCCGCGCTGCCCGTCATGGAGGGCAAGGCGGCCCTCTTCAAGCGGTTCGCCGGCATCGACGCCTGGCCGCTGTGCCTCGACACCCAGGACACCGACGCGATCGTCGAGATCGTCAAGGCGATCGCCCCCGGCTTCGCCGGCATCAACCTGGAGGACATCTCCGCGCCCCGCTGCTTCGAGATCGAGGCGCGGCTGCGTGAGGCCCTCGACATCCCCGTCTTCCACGACGACCAGCACGGCACGGCGATCGTTGTCCTGGCCGCCCTCACCAACGCACTTCGTGTCGCGGGCAAGGCGATTGAGAACATCCGCGTCGTCATGTCCGGTGCCGGCGCGGCCGGTACGGCCATCCTGAAGCTGCTGCTCGCTGCGGGCGTGAAGAACGCCGTCGTCGCCGACATCCACGGCGTCGTGCACGCCGGGCGCGATGACCTGCGCCAGGCCCCCGCGGACTCCCCGCTGCGCTGGATCGCCGACAACACCAACCCCGAGGGCCTGACGGGCACGCTGAAGGAGGCCGTGCGCGACGCGGACGTCTTCATCGGCGTCTCGGCCCCGAACGTGCTCGACGGCGACGACGTGGCCGCCATGGCCGACGACGCCATCGTGTTCGCGCTCGCGAACCCCGACCCCGAGGTGGATCCGGCAATCGCCCGCCAGACGGCCGCAGTTGTGGCCACGGGCCGCTCCGACTTCCCGAACCAGATCAACAACGTGCTGGTCTTCCCGGGCGTCTTCCGCGGTCTGTTGGACGCGCAGTCCCGCACGGTCAACACCGACATGATGCTGGCGGCGGCGAAGGCGCTGGCGGACGTGGTGACCGAGGACGAGCTGAACCCGAACTACATCATCCCGAGCGTGTTCAACGACAAGGTCGCGGGTGCGGTCGCCGGCGCGGTGCGGGAGGCGGCTAAGTCCGCCACCACGGCGGGTTCGGCCGAGTAATCGTCGAGTAATCACCGGGTGTCGCTGCCTCACAGCCCCGAAAAGTGTGTGTGGGCTGTGAGGATCGCCACGGCAAGCCCTTGTAACGGCGCGTCGTGGAACCTGGGGCCTATTGCTGCCGTTTATCGTGACGCGAAAAGCTCAGGCCCTCTCTTCGTGTGACTCCCAAGGGTGTTCTCACGACTCCTCCGGGTGCCGGATTGGCTTTCCCGCCGCAGGTAGGGGCAGGATGCGTCTCTGGGCGCGAGGGTCCGAGGACGGACCCGGGTCCGGGGACTGTCCGAGGACCCTGGCAGCATCGGCTTCGCTGTGCCCAATGCGGCTCCGCCGCGTGGCACGCCTCAACAGCAAGAAGAACACGGGAGTAACAACATGAACCGCAGTGAGCTGGTGGCCGCGCTGGCCGACCGTGCCGAGGTGACCCGCAAGGACGCCGACGCCGTGCTGGCCGCGTTCGCCGAGACCGTCGGCGAGGTTGTCGCCAAGGGCGACGAGAAGGTCACCATCCCTGGCTTCCTGACCTTCGAGCGCACCCACCGTGCCGCTCGCACCGCGCGCAACCCGCAGACCGGCGACCCGATCCAGATCCCGGCCGGCTACAGCGTGAAGGTCTCCGCGGGCTCCAAGCTCAAGGAAGCCGCGAAGGGCAAGTGACCTTGCCGTCTGTACGCCACGGGACGGCGTGCGGCTTGTAGAAACGCCGATGGGGCGGCACCCGGAACCGGGTGCCGCCCCATCGTGGTTCGCGCCTGCAGACAGCCTCTGAGGCCGCCCGGGGTCGTGAGGTGTCGTCAGCCGAGTGCCTTGCCGGGCAGTTCCACCTTCGCGCCCAACTCGACCAACTTCTCCATGAAGTTCTCGTAGCCACGGTTGATGAGGTCGATGCCGTGGACCCGGGACGTGCCCTGGGCCGCCAGGGCCGCGATGAGGTAGGAGAAGCCGCCGCGCAGGTCGGGGATGACCAGGTCGGCGCCCTGGAGCTTGGTGGGGCCGGAGACGACCGCGGAGTGCAGGAAGTTGCGCTGGCCGAAGCGGCAGGCGGAACTGCCGAGGCACTCGCGGTAGAGCTGGATGTGGGCGCCCATCTGGTTCAGCGCGGAGGTGAAGCCGAGCCGGGACTCGTAGACCGTCTCGTGGATGATGGACAGGCCGGTCGCCTGCGTCAGGGCCACCACCAGCGGCTGCTGCCAGTCCGTCTGGAAGCCGGGGTGCACGTCCGTCTCGAGGGCGATGGACTTCAACTGGCCACCGGGGTGCCAGAACCGGATGCCCTCGTCGTCGATCTCGAAGGCACCGCCCACCTTGCGGTAGGTGTTGAGGAACGTCATCATCGAGCGCTGCTGGGCGCCACGGACGTAGATGTTGCCCTCGGTCGCGAGCGCCGCGGACGCCCAGGAGGCCGCCTCCAGGCGGTCCGGGAGGGCGCGGTGGGTGTAGCCGCCGAGGATGTCCACACCGGTGATGCGGATCGTGCGGTCGGTGTCCATCGCGATGATGGCGCCCATCTTCTGCAGAACGCAGATGAGGTCCTCGATCTCGGGCTCCACGGCCGCGTTGGACAGCTCCGTGACGCCCTCCGCGAGAACCGCCGTCAGCAGCACCTGCTCGGTCGCACCCACGGACGGGTACGGCAGCCGGATCTTCGTGCCGCGCAGCCGCTGCGGAGCCTCCAGGTACTGCCCGTCCGCCCGCTTCTCGATGGTCGCGCCGAACTGCCGCAGCACCTCGAAGTGGAAGTCGATGGGCCGGCCGCCGATGTCGCAGCCGCCGAGGCCGGGGATGAACGCGTGCCCGATGCGGTGCAGGAGAGGGCCGCAGAGGAGGATCGGGATGCGGCTCGAACCCGCGTGGGCATCGATGTCAGCGACGTTCGCGCTCTCCACGTGGGAGGGGTCCATCACCAACTCGCCGGGTTCCTCACCCGGACGGACCGTGACCCCGTGCAGTTGGAGCAGACCGCGTACGACCCGGACGTCACGGATGTCGGGTACGTTGCGCAGTCGGCTTGGTGCGCTGCCCAGCAGGGCGGCGACCATGGCCTTCGGTACGAGGTTCTTCGCACCGCGGACACGGATCTCGCCCTCCAGCGGGGTTCCGCCGTGGACAAGCAGGACATCGTCGTTGACGGTCATGTATCTCGCGTTCCGATGAGTTGGGCAGGGGCCAGGAGGGAAAGGGTAATCGCCGTGGGCCCCCCTTCTGTAAGCCCAAGTACGGCTCAGGAACGTCATAGCTCTGTCACAACACGAACCGTTCCATCACGGGTACGAGCGGTCACCGTCCCGGCCGTGCGCCGGGGGACGCTCCTTTCCGCCCTGAGCTGCATTCACCGACGAACCGGCATTGCCTCCCCACGCGAAGGGAAGATGCGGGATCATGTCTGGCATGACCGAGGTGTCCTCGCTCACAGGGCGGCTGCTCGTGGCCACGCCCGCCCTGGCGGACCCGAACTTCGACCGCGCGGTGGTGCTCCTCCTCGACCACGACGAGGAGGGCTCCCTCGGTGTCGTGCTCAACCGTCCGACGCCCGTGGACGTGGGCGACATCCTGGAGGGCTGGGCGGACCTCGCCGGCGAACCCGGTGTCGTCTTCCAGGGCGGCCCGGTGTCCCTGGACTCCGCGCTCGGCGTCGCCGTCATCCCCGGCGACGCGAACGGCGAGAGCGCCCCGCTGGGCTGGCGCCGGGTGCACGGCGCCATCGGGCTCGTGGACCTGGAGGCGCCGCCGGAGCTGCTCGCCTCGGCCGTGGGCAGTCTGAGGATCTTCGCCGGGTACGCCGGCTGGGGGCCCGGCCAACTGGAGGACGAGCTGGTGGAGGGCGCCTGGTACGTCGTCGAGTCCGAGCCCGGGGACGTCTCCTCGCCGTCGCCGGAAAGACTCTGGCGCGAGGTCCTGCGCAGGCAGCGCAACGAGCTCGCGATGGTGGCAACGTACCCGGACGACCCTTCGCTCAACTGATGCCTGTGAGCTTCAGTACCCTTGGCGATATGAGCACTCTCGAGCCCGAGCGCGGGACTGGTACGGGAACCCTCGTAGAGCCGACGCCGCAGACGTCCCACGGCGACGGAGACCACGAGCGCTTCGCCCACTACGTCCAGAAGGACAAGATCATGGCGAGCGCCCTCGACGGGACCCCCGTCGTGGCGCTCTGCGGCAAGGTGTGGGTGCCCGGCCGCGACCCGAAGAAGTACCCGGTGTGTCCCATGTGCAAGGAGATCTACGAGTCCATGGGCGCCGGCGGCGACAAGGGCAAGGACGGCGACAAGAAGTAGCGGTCCCTTCCGTTCGGCAGACGTAAGGCCCTCAGAGTGCGTTTTGCGCGCCCTGAGGGCCTTTGTGCTGTCCGTGCGTTGCAGGGAGTGCGTTCGCCGGTCACAGAGTGGTTGAGACCTCTTGTGATCGCGTTCATGAAGTCCCTAGCCTCCGAGTGTTGTGCACAGCGAAACCGTCATTGCGCATGTTGCAACACTCCATCGGAGGAGCACTCCATGAACGCCAGGAAGCCGTCCGTCCGTTTCCTTGGGGCCACCGCTCTCGCGGCAGCCACCCTGATCGTCTCCGCCTGCGCCCCGCAGACGTCCACCAACTCCTCCTCCGACAAGGACGAGAAGACCGGCACCCTGCGGGTCTGGCTCTTCCAGGAAGTCGGCAACAAGCCGAAGGAGAAGGTCGTCGACTCCGTCGTCACCGCCTTCGAGAAGGCCCACGAGGGCACGAAGGTCGACGTCGAGTACATACCGATCGAGACCCGCGCCCAGCGCGTCAAGGCCGCCTTCAACGACCCGAAGTCCGCGCCCGACGTCATGGAGTACGGCAACACCGACACCGCCGGCTATGTGAAGGACGGCGGACTCCTCGACGTCACCAAGGAGTTCGGCGCCTGGAGCGAGGCGAAGGACACCGACCCCACGGCCAAGCAGTCCGTCACCGTGGACGGCAGGATCTACGGCGCGCCCTTCTACGTCGGAGTCCGCGCCCTGTACTACCGCACGGACGTCTTCGAGGAGCTCGGCCTCGAAGCGCCGAAGACCATGGACGAGTTGGCCGAGACGGCCCGTAAGATCCGCGCAGCGAAGCCCGAGCTGTACGGACTCGTGGTGGGCGGGGCGTACACGTACGGCGCGATGCCGTTCGTGTGGGCCAACGGCGGCGAACTCGCCACCGGCAAGGGCGGCTCGTACGCCTCCGCCATCGACAGCGCGGCCGCCCAGAAGGGCATCAAGGCGTACACGTCCCTGTTCAGCGACGACAACTGTCCCGCCGCCAAGTGCGCCGGCATGGGCGGCAACGACACGATCACCGCGTTCGCTGCGGGCAAGGCGGGCATGGCGATCGGCGGCGACTTCAGCCACACGGCCGTGGAGGCCGGGAAGGCGAAGGGCAAGTACGCGGTCGTGCCGCTGCCGGGCGTGAAGGCCGGCTCCATCGCGCCGGCGTTCGCGGGCGGCAACAACATCGGGGTCCTGAAGAGCACCTCGCACCGCACGCTGGCCGTTGACCTCATGGAGCAGCTGGCCTCGAAGAAGACCCAGACCTCGATGTTCGACGCGATGGGCTTCCTGCCCACCTTCTCGGACGTACGGCAGCAGGTCGCCGCCGAGGAGCCGTACGTCAAGCCCTTCGCGCAGACCCTGTCCGCCGGCACCAAGTTCGTCCCCGCGTCGCCCGCGTGGGCGCAGATCGACTCCTCGCTCGTGCTGCCGACCATGCTCCAGGAGGTCATCAGCGGCAAGAAGGACGTGGCGGCGGCTGCGGGGGAGGCGGCCACGAAGATGGACGCCGCGTTCGGCTCCGCCGGGTGACGCGGGTGCCCAGTGGGTCGGGGGTGGTGGAGCGTCGGCGGGTGCGGGTGGATCGTGGCTGGTCGCGCCCGCGCGGCGGTAGCGGCAAATTCAGCAAGGCCCCGCGCCCCCAGGGGCGTCCGCGTGGGCGCGGTCGGACGACACCCTGGCTCTATCTCGCCCCCGCACTCGTCGTCCTCGGTGGGCTGCTCGTCTATCCCATCTATCAGCTCGGGCTGATCTCGTTCTTCGAGTACACGCAGGCGCAGGTCAGTGGTGGGGAGCCCACCACCTTCCAGGGGTTCGGCAACTACTCGGAGTTGTTCTCGGACTCCCAGTTCTGGCAGGTGCTGCTGGCCACGGTGGTGTTCGCGGCGGCGTGTGTCGTGTCGACCCTCGCCGTCGGGTGTGCGCTCGCCGTGCTGCTCACGCGCGTGCGTGCCGTGCCGCGGCTCGCGTTGATGCTGGCGGCGCTGGGGGCGTGGGCGACGCCGGCCATCACCGGGTCGACCGTGTGGTTGCTGCTGTTCGACCCGGACTTCGGGCCTGTGAACCGCATCCTGGGGCTCGGTGACCACTCGTGGACGTACGGGCGTTTCAGCGCCTTCTTCCTCGTCCTGCTCGAAGTGGTGTGGTGCTCCTTCCCGTTCGTGATGGTGACGGTGTACGCCGGCATCCGCTCCGTACCGGCCGAGGTACTGGAGGCCGCCGCGCTGGACGGTGCCTCGCAGTGGCGGATCTGGCGGTCGGTGCTGGCGCCGATGCTGCGGCCGATCCTCGTGGTGGTGACCATCCAGTCGGTCATCTGGGACTTCAAGGTCTTCACCCAGATCTACGTCATGACGAACGGCGGCGGCATCGCGGGCCAGAACCTCGTGCTGAACGTGTACGCCTACCAGAAGGCCTTCGCGTCCTCGCAGTACAGCCTCGGCTCGGCGATCGGCATCGTGATGCTGCTGATCCTGCTGGCGGTGACGCTGGTGTATCTGCGGCTGCTGCGCAGGCAGGGGGAGGAACTGTGAGGTCCGTGAAGTCCGTGGGTTCCCTGCCCTTCGTACGGCGGCCCTGGCGGCTGCTCGCGGAGGTGTCCGCGCTGCTGATCGCCGTCGTGGTGGCGTTTCCGCTGTACTGGATGGTGCTCAGCGCCTTCAAACCGACCGGGGAGATCGAGTCCAGCGAGCCGCGGCCCTGGACGCTGGCCCCTTCCCTGGATTCCTTCCGGCGGGTGTTCGAGCAGAACGAATTCGGCCGCTACTTCCTCAACAGCCTTGCCGTGGCGTGCACGGTCGTGATCGTCTCGGCGCTGATCGCGTTTCTCGCGGCAACCGCGGTGACACGATTCCGGTTCCGCTTCCGGACCACCCTGCTGATCATGTTTCTGGTGGCCCAGATGGTGCCGGTGGAGGCCCTGGCGATCCCCCTGTTCTTCCTCATGCGGGACTTCGGCCAGCTGAACACGCTCGGCTCGCTGATCCTGCCGCACATCGCCTTCTCGCTGCCGTTCGCGATCTGGATGCTGCGGGGGTTTGTGAAGGCGGTTCCCGAGGCGCTGGAGGAGGCCGCGTACATCGACGGGGCGAGCCGGTCGCGATTCCTGTGGCAGATCCTTTTCCCGCTGGTCTTCCCGGGGCTCGTGGCCACGAGCGTGTTTTCCTTCATCTCGGCCTGGAACGACTTCCTGTTCGCCAAGTCCTTCATCATCAGCGACACTTCGCAGTCGACCCTCCCCATGGCTTTGCTCGTCTTCTACAAGCCGGACGAGCCGGACTGGGGCGGCGTCATGGCGGCGTCGACGGTGATGACGATTCCGGTGCTGATCTTCTTCGTGCTCGTGCAGCGACGGCTGGTGTCGGGGCTGGGCGGAGCGGTAAAGGACTGACGTGACTCCTGAGACGGACCTGATTCCCTCGCCGCGCGTGATCGAGGGGCCCACGCGCTGCGGTGTCCCGCTGGACGAGGCCACCACCGTGTACGCCGCTCCCGGTACGGGGACCGTGGAACGCTGGCTGCGCTCCACCGTGGGCGCGGCCCTCGGTCTGCCGCTGGCGCCGGGGACGGAGGACGACCCCAACTCCGTACGGCTGTACCTGGACGACACCCTGGAGCCGGAGGCGTACAAACTCAGCGTCGTCGTCAACTGGGGCGTGGAGATCCGCGGAGGCAGCGCGGCCGGCGTCTTCTGGGGCGCCCAGACGCTGCGCCAGCTGCTCGGGCCGGACGCCTACCGGCGTGCCCCTGTCCGGCCGGGCGTCACCTACGGAATCCCGCACCAGACCATCGAGGACGCCCCCCGATTCCGCTGGCGCGGCCTCATGCTCGACGTCTCCCGGCACTTCATGCCCAAGGACGGCGTCCTGCGTTATCTCGATCTGATGGCCGCCCACAAGCTCAACGTCTTCCACTTCCATCTGACGGACGACCAGGGCTGGCGCGTCGAGATCAGGAAGTACCCCCGGCTCACCGAAGTCGGCTCCTGGCGCGCGCGTACCAAATTCGGCCACCGGGCCTCCCCGCTGTGGGACGACAAGCCGCACGGTGGCTTCTACACCCAGGACGACATCCGCGAGATCGTCGCGTACGCCGCCGAGCGGCATATCACCGTCGTCCCCGAAATCGACGTACCCGGCCACTCGCAGGCCGCGATCGCCGCGTACCCGGAACTCGGCAACACCGACGTCATCGACACCTCCGCACTCACCGTCTGGGACACCTGGGGGATCAATCCGAACGTACTCGCCCCCACTGACAACACCCTGCGCTTCTACGAGGGGGTGTTCGAGGAACTCCTGGAGCTGTTCCCCTCGGAGTTCATTCATGTCGGGGGCGACGAATGCCTCAAGGACCAGTGGCGGCAGTCGCCGACCGCGCAGGAGCGCATCAGGGAACTCGGTCTGAAGGACGAGGACGAGCTCCAGGCGTGGTTCATCGGCCACTTCGACAAGTGGCTGGCCGCGCGCGGGCGCAGGCTGATCGGCTGGGACGAAATCCTGGAGGGCGGGCTCGCGGAGGGCGCGGCCGTGTCGTCCTGGCGCGGCTACGCGGGCGGCATCGCGGCGGCCCGCGCGGGCCACGACGTCGTCATGTGCCCCGAGCAGCAGGTGTATCTGGACCACCGTCAGGACGGGGGCGACGACGAGCCGGTGCCGATCGGGTACGTCCGCACCCTGGAGGACGTCTATCGGTTCGAGCCCGTTCCCGCGGAGTTGACGCCGGACGAGGCCCGGCACGTGCTCGGGACGCAGGCCAACGTGTGGACCGAGGTGATGGAGGACCACGCGCGCGTGGACTACCAGACCTTCCCGCGCCTCGCCGCCTTCGCCGAGGTCGCCTGGAGCAGCCTCCCGGCCCCGGCGGAACGGGACTTCGCCGGCTTCGAGCGGCGGATGGCAGCCCACTACGGGCGACTTGACGCCCTGGGAGTCGCGTACCGTCCGCCGACCGGACCGCGGCCGTGGCAGCGGCGCCCCGGGGTCCTCGGGCGCCCGATCGACGGCCCGCCCCCGAACAGGTAATTGAAAAAAACCGGCAAGGTGTCACCGAAGAGTGTCAATCGGTACTCACCGGTGATGCCGTGCGAAAACGGACCATCTCCCCGATGAGGTGGGCGAATGCCTCCTAGCGGACCCGTGTCCTCGGGTCCTGCGAAGATGTGCCAGAGTTGCCACGTCCGCCCTGTCAGCACGTACCGTACGGCAGCACAGGTGGGACCAGGTGGGGCAGCGGGAAGGGGCAGCCGGTTTGACCACGCACGCACCGCAGGCGGCGCAGTCCGTCACGCTGCCCACGACGCTGGACGAGGCCGTGGCGGCACTGGCCGCCATGCCCGCCGCCGTGCCCGTCGCGGGCGGCACCGACCTCATGGCCGCCGTCAACTCCGGGCAGCTCAGGCCCGCCGCGCTGGTCGGCCTCGGCAAGATCAGCGAGATCCGCGGCTGGCAGTACCAGGACGGCCACGCCCTGCTGGGTGCAGGCCTCACGCACGCGCGCATGGGCCGCCCCGACTTCGCCGCGCTGATCCCGGCGCTCGCCGCCGCCGCACGAGCCGCGGGCCCGCCGCAGATCCGCAACGCGGGCACCCTGGGCGGAAACATCGCCTCGGCGTCCCCGACCGGTGACGCCCTGCCGGTCCTCGCCGCCCTCGAAGCGACCCTGATCATCGCGGGCCCGGGCGGAGCCCGCCGGGAGATCCCGGTGTCGCACCTGCTGGCCGGCATGGAGATGCTGCGCGCCGGCGAACTCATCGGCTACGTGCGCGTGCCGCTGCTGCACGCCCCGCAGGTCTTCCTCAAGGCCACCGGCCGCACCGGCCCGGGGCGCGCCATGGCGTCCGTCGCCGTCGTCCTCGACCCCGCCCGGCGCGGCATCAGGTGCGCGGTGGGCGCCATAGCGCCGATGCCGCTCAGGCCGCTGGACGCCGAGCACTGGGTCGCCCAGCTGATCGACTGGGACAACAACCGCGCGATCGTCCCCGAGGCGCTGAACGCCTTCGGGGAGTACGTCTCCGCGGCCTGCATCCCGGACCCGACGCCGGCCGAGGACGGCTCCGTACCGCAGCATCCGCCCGCCGTACTGCACCTGCGGCGCACCGTCGCCGCGCTGGCCCGACGAGCACTGGGGAGGGCGCTGTCGTGACCGACGACCAGCACGGAGAGGGCACGCCCCAGGGCGCGGGCCGCTGGGACCCGCTGCCCCACGGAGACTACGACGACGGCGCGACCGCCTTCGTCAAACTCCCCGAAGGGGGCATCGACGCCCTCCTGGCCTCCGCCGACAGCCCGCTCGCCGCGCGCGGCCACGGCTATGTGCCCCCGCAGATAACGACCGCTCCGGGAGCGGGTGCGGACCCGGCCGCCCCGGGCGGCTGGCCGGTCGCGGGTGCGCCCGACGGCAGCGCCCAGTGGCCCGACCCCAACGCCGTGCCGCAGGACGGCGGCACCGGCCAGTTCCAGTACAACCCCGGGGCCACCCAGCAGTGGAACTTCTCGGAGACCGCCGCGGGCCAGGAGGCCGCTGCCGCGCCCCGGCACGACGTGACCGGGCAGTGGTCGATCCCCGTCGCCGACGGTGACCTTCCGGACGAATCGGGCGAGTTCACCACATCGTCCCTTGTCGAGCAGTGGGGCGGAACGCCTCCGGCCACGCTGCCGGGCGGCGCGCCCGCGCCGTGGGCGACGCAGCCGGCCGGGCAGCCGTGGGCACCGCACGCGGACGCCGCGGCGGCGACCGGGGAAGCGGTGGAAGCCGGGCCCGCGGCCGGGCACCCGACGGACGCCGGGCACGTGCCCGGACGGCCGGGGCACCCCGGCGCGTATTCCGGTGACCAGCCCGGCGAGCGCCCGGCCGCGCACCCGCAGGACCAGCCCGCCGGTGGCGCACCCGACTTCGCCGCCGAGCCGCCCGCCCAGGACTCCGCCGAAAACGCTTCAGAGGCCCCACAGGCCGCTTCCGGGCCCGCCGGCCCCGCCACGGACGCCGGGGCCGCCGCAGAGGCCGCAGAGGGCCCGGCAGAGGCTTCCGCCGCGCCCGGGCCGGCCGAGGAGGGCCACTCCGACGCCGAGGCCGCCCAGGAGACCGAACGGGCCGCCGGCTCCGACGACGCACCGGCGCCCTCCGGCGAGGAACACCCCCTCGCCTCCTACGTGCTGCGCGTCAACGGCGTCGACCGGCCCGTCTCGGACGCCTGGATCGGCGAGTCGCTGCTCTACGTGCTGCGTGAGCGACTCGGCCTCGCGGGCGCCAAGGACGGGTGCTCGCAGGGTGAGTGCGGGGCGTGCAACGTGCAGGTCGACGGACGGCTCGTGGCGTCCTGCCTGGTGCCCGCCGTCACCGCCGCCGGAAGCGAGGTCCGTACCGTCGAGGGCCTGGCCGCCGACGGGCAGCCCTCCGACGTGCAGCGCGCGCTCGCGCGGTGCGGCGCGGTGCAGTGCGGCTTCTGCGTGCCCGGCATGGCGATGACCGTGCACGACCTCCTCGAAGGCAATCCGGCCCCGACCGAGCTGGAGACCCGCCAGGCGCTGTGCGGCAACCTGTGCCGCTGCTCCGGCTACCGGGGCGTGGTGGAGGCCGTCAAGGAGGTCGTAGCCGAACGCGAGGCCCACTCGGCGGCCGACGGCGGCGAACAGGACGGCGACGAGCCGCGTATCCCTCACCAGGCAGGCCCTGGAGCCGGCGGGGTCCACCGCTCGGCGTTCGAGGCCCCCGGTGCCATGGGACCGCATGACCAGGCGTACGGCCAGGACGGAGGCCAGGCGTGAGCAACGAAGCCGCCACCGCGACCACAGCCGCGGAGGCAGCCCCCGCCCCCGATCAGATCCCGCACGGCCTCGGCGCGTCCCTGCCGGCTGCCGACGCCCGTGCCAAGACCGAGGGCACCTTCCCGTACGCGGCCGACCTGTGGGCCGAGGGCCTGCTGTGGGCGGCCGTACTGCGCTCGCCGCACCCGCACGCGCGCATCACGTCCATCGACACCACCCACGCGCGCGAGATGCCCGGCGTCCGGGCCGTCGTCACGCACGAGGACGTGCCGGGCAGCCCGCTGCTGGGCCGTGGCAGGGCCGACCGCCCGGTCTTCGCCTCCGAGGTCGTACGCCACCACGGCGAGCCCATCGCCGCAGTGGCCGCCGACCACCCGGACACCGCGCGCCTGGCCGCCGCGGCCGTCATCGTCGAGTACGAGTTGCTCGATCCGGTGACCGACCCCGAGCAGGCCTTCGAGGCCGAGCCGCTGCATCCCGACGGCAACCTCATCCGCCACATCCCGCTGCGCCACGGCGACCCCGACGCGGCCGGCGACATCGTCGTCGAGGGCCTGTACCGCATCGGCCGCCAGGACCCGGCCCCCATCGGCGCCGAGGCGGGCCTCGCGGTACCGCGCCCCGACGGCGGCGTGGAGCTCTACCTCGCCTCGACCGACCCGCACACCGACCGCGACCGCGCCGCCGCCTGCTACGGCCTGGAGCCCGAGCGCGTCAAGGTCGTCGTCACCGGCGTCCCCGGCGCCACCGCCGACCGCGAGGACCAGGGCTTCCAGCTCCCGCTCGGCCTGCTGGCACTCAAGACCGGCTGCCCGGTGAAGCTCACGGCCACGCGCGAGGAGTCCTTCCTCGGCCACACGCACCGGCATCCCACCCTGCTGCGATACCGCCACCACGCGGACGCCGAGGGCAGGTTGGTCAAGGTCGAGGCGCAGATCCTGTTGGACGCGGGCGCGTACGCCGACACGTCCTCCGAGGCCCTGGCCGCCGCGGTCGCCTTCGCCTGCGGCCCGTACGTCGTCCCGAACGCCTTCATCGAGGGCTGGGCCGTACGCACCAACAACCCGCCGTCCGGTCACGTACGCGGCGAGGGTGCCATGCAGGTGTGCGCCGCCTACGAGGCGCAGATGGACAAGCTGGCCAAGAAGCTCGGCGTCGACCCGGCCGAACTGCGCCTGCGCAACGCGCTGGCGACGGGCGACGTACTCCCGACGGGCCAGACCGTGACATGCCCGGCCCCCGTCGCGGAACTGCTCCAGGCCGTACAGGACCACCCCCTGCCGGCGCTCCCCAAGGACACACCCGAGGACGAGTGGCTGCTGCCCGGCGGCCCCGAGGGCGCGGGCGAACCCGGCGCCGTGCGACGGGGCGTGGGCTACGGCCTGGGCATGGTGCACATGCTCGGCGCCGAGGGTGCGGACGAGGTCTCCACGGCGACCGTGAAGGTCCACGACGGCGTGGCGACGGTGCTGTGCGCGGCCGTCGAGACGGGCCAGGGCTTCGCGACGCTGGCGCGGCAGATCGTCCAGGACACGCTGGGCATCGACGAGGTGCACGTGGCGCCCGTGGACACCGACCAGCCCCCGGCGGGCGCGGGTTGCCGCGGCCGTCACACCTGGGTGTCGGGCGGCGCGGTGGAACGGGCCGCCAAGATGGTGCGTACGCAGCTGCTGCAGCCCCTGGCGCACAAGTTCGGCATGTCCACGGAGCTGCTCCAGATCACGGACGGCAAGATCACGTCGTACGACGGTGTCCTGTCGACCACCGTCACCGAGGCGTTGGACGGCAAGGAGCTGTGGGCGACGGCCCAGTGCCGCCCCCACCCGACCGAACCGCTCAACGACGCCGGCCAGGGCGACGCCTTCGTGGGCATGGCCTTCTGCGCGATCCGCGCGGTCGTCGACGTCGACATCGAACTGGGCTCGGTCCGCGTGGTCGAGCTGGCGCTCGCCCAGGACGTCGGCCGGGTGCTCAACCCGGCCCAGCTGGAGGCGCGCATCGAGGCGGGCGTGACGCAGGGTGTGGGCATAGCGCTCACGGAGAACCTGCGCTCCGCGCGTGGCCTGATCCGCCACCCGGACCTCACGGGCTACTCCCTGCCGACTGCCCTGGACGCCCCCGACATCCGGATCGTGAAGCTGGTCGAGGAGCGGGACGTGGTCGCGCCCTTCGGCGCGAAGGCGGTGAGCGCGGTACCGGTGGTGACCTCACCTGCGGCCATCGCGTCGGCCGTGCGCGCCGCGACGGGCCGCCCGGTCAACCGCCTCCCGATCCGGCCGCAGGCGGCGGTGGTGACCGGCCAGTGAGCCGGCTCCGGCTGTCCTGCCGACCGTCCTGCCGACTGCTCTGACGGACGGGGCCCGCCCTCGCCGTGGATCGCTGCTGTGGGCGGCCCCTCGGAGTTGAGCGTGCGGGAGACCGTGGCGGCGATTCTCGCCGTGACGGAAACCCCGGTGAAGGGAACGCTCAAGGGTGGGCCGAGCGTCTACTGATGTGAAGCGCTGTCATGGGTCGGGCTGATTCAGCGGGCGTTGTCAGTGGTGGCGCGTAGTGTTCTGGGCAGTGGGGACGGCGGCCGGGGTCGGCGGGCCGGTCGGTCGGCCGTGTCGTGCCCCGGGGTGGTGGGAAAGCGCATGCGGGGGAGCCATGAGCACGACGATCACGACGCACGCCGGTGATACGGCGATCATTCTGAGCGAGGCAGCGCTGGATCCGTACGTCACGCACGCGTCGACGCGGCGTTGGCTGACGGGACCCGGACTGCCGGGCGACAGCGGGGTGTTGAGCTTCGCCGAGCTGTGCCGGGACGGCCTGCGGACGGTGGCGGACTCCACGGGCGATCCGGCGGGCCGGCTGGCGGCGGAGTTGCGGGACCAACTGGTGATAGGCGGACTGCTGGGTCCCGGCGGCCTGGAGACGGAGTCGGTCCTGCTGGACGGCGCGACGGGCGAGGTCTCGACCACGTACTTCCTGCACGACCGCCCCGACCTGATGGACCGCCGCGCGCTGGCACCGTCACTGCGGACGCTGGTCCGGTTCGCCGAGGCGACGGACGAACTGGCGGGTCTGCGCGGCCAGTTCGCCTCCTACGTCGGCCGCTACGGCCCGCAGGCGGTGGCGGACGCGTCCCGGCATCTGCTGGCGGTGTTCGAGGAGGGCGCGGGCGGCGAGCCGGCGCCGTTCTGGAGGATGGCCGCCCTGATCCGCCCCCTGGCACTCGTCGCGGGCCGCGCCGGGCACTCGGGCCTCGCCCTGGACCTGCCCCGGCGCCTCCTGGACCAGGAGTTCGGCCAGGGCAAGGTGGTGCGCTTCGAGGAGGTCGACTTCCCCGCCACGCTCACGCACGAGCCGACGCGCCACTTCCTGCGCGAGGTCGGCCTGCCGGAGGACGGCTTCCTGTTCTCCCTCGACACCGATGTGCCGCTGCAGACGCTGGCCGAGTACTACGCCGACGACGATTGGTCGTCGGAACTGCCGCTCGGGGCCGGCCACTTGATACGCCTCGGCCATCTCGTCGAGGACAACAGCCTGGTCATCGACGGCGCGACGGGCGCGGTCCTGAACTGGAGCGAGCCCGAGGCGAGACTGTTCCCCCTGAACACGGACGTCTCCACCCTCGCCTTCACGCTCTGGCTGCTGCACCGCGAGCAGGCGATCGACGAGCAGTCGGGCCACGCCCTGACGACCGACACCTACGACCAGCTGGCCATGACCATGCTCCAGGTCCTGTCGACGGTCGACCCGACCGGCATCAGAGCGGCGGGCGGGGACGGGCGGCACTACTGGACCGAGGTGTTCCAGGACGAGTCGAGCGGGGTGCTGGAGTCGGTGGGCGGGGCGTGGTGAGGCACGCGACGCGGGGCTGGGCGGCCGGCTGAGCACCGAGACCCTGGAAGGGCCCGCCTGCTCCGGACCCACGTCGCGCGGCCGACGCCGTATCGCTGAGGCGTCGTCAGGAGGACTTGCCGACGGCCCGACGACGGCGCACGGCCAGGACCAGGACACCGCCGAGGGCCGCCGCGGCGGCTGCGGCGCCGGCGATGAGCGGGGTGCCGTCGGAGCCGGTGCTCGCCAGGTTGCCGTTCACGGATCCGGTGGAGCCGCCCGTCGAGGTGCCGGCCGACGCGGAGCCGGTGCTGCCTGAGCCGCCCGTGCTGCCGCTGCCGCCCGTGGACTGGCCCTCGGGGTCGTTGCCGGCCGTGGTGGAGCCGCCGTCCGTGGAACCGCCGCCGGTGGAGGAGCCACCGGACGTGGACGGGCCGGGCTCGTAGTCGGTCGGGATGGCGATGCGGATCTCGGCCTTGTCGTTGGCGGGGTTCTTGTCGAAGGCCGGGTGGATGTCGTAGACGGAGGTCGCCTTCACCTCGCCGGTGGTGGTCCGGGCGTCCTCCTCGATCTTCAGCATGAAGGTGAAGGAGAGGGACTCGCCCACGTCCATGGTGTGGTCGGCGGGCCAGCAGACGTACGTGGACTTGCCCGGCGTCCCGGCGGGCCCGGACGGACCGTCGATCCCGAACGGTGCGCAGTCCTCGGGCACTTCGGCGGCGACCGTGTCCTTCGGGATCCGCACCATGAGTGCCGGCTGGTCGTCGCTCTCCTGGTTCTGGATCCAGCCGGGGCCGCCGTTGCGGAGCTTCACCGTGATGGACTGCCTGTCGCCCGCGAGGGCCTCCGTGTCCTCACCGACGGCGACGAGGTCGGCGGTGCTGTCCGCGGTCAGGGTCAGGCGCCGGTTGCTGTCGTCGAACCCTTCGCCCGGGGCCTCACCGGTGGCCGAGGTGCCGTACTCGACCGCCTCCATCAGGGCCTTGGGCAGCGCCTTGAAGCGCACGGGCGTCTCGACGGAGGCGCCGGGTTCGATGACGGTGTCGAGCTCGCAGAGCGCCTGGCGGACCTTGTCCCCGACGGTCGAGTAGGTGCAGCCCTCGACGGCCCCCGGGAAGTCGAGCCCCCGGGTCAGCCGGACCCGGAAGGTGACGCCGTCCGCGGCCGCGGTGCCCTTGTTGGTGATGACGACCTTCTCGTCGTACACGTCGCCGGGCTTGGGAGACGCACTCGGCAGGCTCGAGATCACCAGGGAGGGGTCACCCTCCTCCGCGTGCGCCGCGGGGGCGACGACTGCGGGAAGCGCCGCGACGGCGGCGGCAGCGGCCACGAGGGCCGCCGAGTGACGGATGTGTGAGGGGCGGATGCGCTGGCGCACGGATGGGTCTCCTCGTGGGGCGGGAAGTACGGCGACCGGAGGTTTGCCCTCCAGTCATGTACTGGACACCTTGAGGGCGCCCGGGGTTGTGCTCTCCGTACGAGGAACCGTCGCTGGGCCGTGAGGAATTGTCCGTATTGGACATGCTGGGCGGACTTTCTCCGGTCTCATGTACTCGGCTGCAGCTGAGTACATGAGCCCTGTTCGCGCGACGGGCGAGCCGCGACGCTTGGCCCATGAGCCAAGGACCACTCAGACCCGCTTCCTCGCTGCTGCCGACCCTCGTGACGGTCGGCATATCGCTCGCGGTGTGGGCCGCCTGGCTGGGCTGGGACCAGCACCGCGACATACAGCCGGACGGCACGACGACCGGCCCGTACGAGGCGTGGCAGGTGATCGGCCTGGTACTGACCCTGCTGATGCCGGTGTACTGGGCGGCCTCCCGGCACCACGGCCCGGCCGCCGTGCTCGGCCCCACGATCGGCCTGACCGTCGCCGCCTTCCACGACTGGTCGGACGACGCCTCCGGCCTGTACATGGTCGGAGTGGTGATGGTCATGCTGGGGAGCCTCGCCGCGACCGCCGCGGTTTCCGCAGTGATCGGAGCCATGTCCCGGGACGGACGGCGAGCCGCGCACTGAGGCCGACGAGGACGACGGCGAGGGGGTGGAGGCCGTGGCGGGATTCGAACCCACGTAACTCGCTTTGCAGGCGAGCCCCTGAACCACTCGGGCACACGGCCGTTGCACCGGCTTCGGGCGGTTGGCCCTGGTCGGTGAATCGACCGTAGGCGGGGGTGTCCGGGCCGATCAAGGGAATGGGTGGCCCTGCAATGGGACTGCCACACCGCGTTCATGAACGCCGTCGGTCGTACGACCAAGGTCCCAGCCCGTGGCCGTCTTCCGACAGGGGTCAATGTCAGTTGTGGCCCTTACGCTGGCGGACATGACTGCCCTCGAGCCGCGCGACGCCGGTGTCGCGAAGAGATCCGATGTCCCCTTGGTCCCCGAGTCCGAGGAGACCGTGCTGAGCCGGGACCACCGGGCCCTGAGCATCGGGATCGTCTCCGTCGTGCTGCTCATCGCCTTCGAGGCGACCGCCGTCGGGACGGCCATGCCGGTGGCGGCGCGGGAGCTGCAAGGGGTGTCGCTGTACGCCTTCGCGTTCTCCGGGTACTTCACCACCAGCCTGTTCGGGATGGTGCTCGCGGGGCAGTGGTCGGACCGGCGGGGGCCGCTCGGCGCGCTCACCGCCGGGATCGCCTCCTTCGGGGCCGGGCTGTTGCTGGCCGGGACCGCGGGAGCGATGTGGCTGTTCATCCTCGGGCGGGCCGTGCAGGGGCTCGGCGGCGGGCTGGTGATCGTCGCGCTGTACGTCGTCGTCGGGCGGGCTTACCCCGAGCGGTTGCGGCCGGCGATCATGGCGGCGTTCGCGGCGAGCTGGGTCGTGCCGTCGATCGTGGGACCGCTGGCCGCCGGGGCGGTGACCGAGCATCTGGGCTGGCGCTGGGTGTTCGTCGGGATTCCGGTGCTCGTCGTGTTTCCGCTCGCGCTCGCGCTGCCGCAGATACGGCGGCGGGCGGGAGGACCGGTCGACGCCTCCGCCCGCGGCACCTCGTTCGACCGGCGGCGGATCCGGCTCGCCCTCGGCATCTCACTCGGCGCGGGGCTGCTCCAGTACGCCGCCCAGGACCTGCGGTGGCTCTCCCTCGTCCCCGGCGTCGCGGGCGCCGCGCTCCTCGTGCCGGCCGTGCTCGGCCTGCTCCCGCGCGGCACGTACCGGGCGGCGCGCGGGCTGCCGTCCGTGGTGCTGCTGCGCGGGGTCGCGGCGGGGTCGTTCATCGCGGCCGAGTCCTTCGTGCCGTTGATGCTGGTCACCCAGCGAGGGCTGTCGCCGACGCTCGCCGGGTTCTCGCTCGCCGCCGGTGGCGGGACGTGGGCGCTGGGTTCCTGGATGCAGTCGCGGCCGCGGGTGGAGCCGTACCGGGAACGGCTGATGACGCTGGGGATGGTGCTGGTGGCGGCCTCCATCGCCGCCGCGCCGAGCGTCCTGATCGACTCCGTGCCCGCCTGGACCGTCGCCGTGGCGTGGGCGTTCGGCTGCTTCGGGATGGGGCTGGTGATCTCCTCCACCAGCGTGCTGCTGCTCCATCTCTCCGCCCCCGAGGAGGCCGGCACGAACTCCGCCGCCCTCCAGATCTCCGACGGCCTGTCCAACGTCGTGCTCCTGGCGGCCGGCGGCGCCGCCTTCGCCGCCCTGGGCGGCGGCACGGTGAGCCACGCGGTCGCGGGGGCCTCCGGCGCCGGGTCGCATCCGGCGGCGTTCGCGGCGGTGTTCCTGCCGATGGCGGGGGTGGCGTTGGTCGGGGCTTGGGTGACCACTCGGTTGCGGGAGCGGTGAGACCCGGCGGGCGTGAGCCGTAAACCGCTCGCCCGCTCCACGGCCCGCTCCCTATCGTCCTCGCATGAACGACTTCACCGTCTTCCTCCCGCCGGACGTCCGGCGGGAACTCGAAGACCTGGCGGATGCCACGGGTCGTGCCCCCGAGGACATCGCGCTGGAAGCCGTACGGCATCGGCTGGCGCGGGAGTCGTCACCGGTGCGGGTCATGGCGGAGTCGCTGGCCGACGCCCACGCCGATCTGCTGCGGAGGCTCGGCGAATGACCAGGCACCTCACGGTCGCGGAGGTCGCGGCGATCGCCCGGATCGCCTTCGGCGGGCGGGCCCCCGAGGTCCGGGAGACCGGGCTGTTCGCCTCCGCCGTGCACCGCCCCCGCGCCCGCATGTTCGGCAGCGTGGCCTACGACGACCTGTATGAGCAGGCTGCCGCGCTGCTGCACGCCATCGCGACGAACCACCCGCTCGTCGACGGGAACAAGCGCACGGCCTGGCTCGCCGCCGCGACCTCTCTCGGTGTCAACGGCGTCGACCTCGCGGGCTGTGACCAGGACGCCGCCTACGACCTGGTCATCGATGTCGCCTCCGGTGACGAGGGGGACATCGCGGTGATCGCGGGCCGGCTGCGGCGGTTGTGACGTCGGTCCCACCCACGTGTGACCCGGCCCCGCTCGCCCATGGACACGGTCGGGCCGCCGGTAGGGTGGCCCGGTTGTCATACGTAGCCGAGTCACCAACACCCGTACGCCGAGCCGCCCGACCCAGTCCCCGGAGACCGTGACTACCACCGCCGCCAGCTCCAGCTCTGCCTCCCACTCCCACCACCTGTCACCCGCCTTCCCGGGCCGCGCCCCCTGGGGCACCGCCAGCAAGCTGCGTGCCTGGCAGCAGGGGGCGATGGACAAGTACATCCAGGAGCAGCCGCGTGACTTCCTCGCGGTCGCCACGCCCGGCGCCGGAAAGACGACGTTCGCGCTGACGCTTGCCTCCTGGCTGCTGCATCACCATGTCGTGCAGCAGGTCACCGTGGTCGCGCCGACCGAGCATCTGAAGAAGCAGTGGGCGGAGGCGGCCGCGCGCATAGGCATCAAGCTGGATCCCGAGTACAGCGCCGGCCCGCTCGGCAAGGACTACCAGGGCGTCGCCGTGACCTACGCGGGTGTCGGCGTGCGGCCCATGCTCCACCGCAACCGGGTCGAGCAGCGCAAGACCCTCGTCATCCTCGACGAGATCCACCACGCCGGTGACTCCAAGTCCTGGGGCGAGGCCTGCCTGGAGGCCTTCGAGCCCGCCACGCGACGACTCGCCCTCACCGGTACGCCGTTCCGGTCCGACACCAACCCCATCCCCTTCGTGACGTACGAGGAGGGCAACGACGGGATCCGGCGGTCGGCCGCCGACTACACCTACGGCTACGGGAACGCGCTGGCCGACCACGTCGTCCGGCCGGTCATCTTCCTGAGCTACAGCGGCAACATGCGCTGGCGCACCAAGGCGGGCGACGAGATCGCCGCGCGGCTCGGCGAACCCATGACCAAGGACGCCGTCAGCCAGGCCTGGCGTACGGCGCTGGATCCGCGCGGCGAGTGGATGCCGAGCGTGCTGCGCGCCGCCGACCAGCGGCTGACCGAAGTCAGGAAGGCCATCCCGGACGCCGGTGCGCTCGTCATCGCCTCCGACCAGGACTCCGCGCGCGCGTACGCCAAGCTGATCCGTGAGATCACCGGCAACAAGGCGACCCTCGTCCTGTCCGACGACGCCGGGGCGTCCAAGCGGATCGACGACTTCAGCGGCAACAACGACCGGTGGATGGTCGCCGTACGCATGGTGTCCGAGGGCGTCGACGTGCCGCGGCTCGCCGTCGGCGTGTACGCCACCACCATCTCGACCCCGCTCTTCTTCGCGCAGGCTGTCGGCCGTTTCGTGCGATCCAGGAGGCGCGGCGAGACCGCCTCCGTCTTCCTGCCGACCGTCCCCGACCTCCTCACCTTCGCCAACGAGATGGAGGTCGAACGCGACCACGCCCTCGACAAGCCGAAGAAGGAGGGCGAGGAGGACCCGTACGCCGAATCCGAGAAGGAGATGGAGGAGGCGAACAAGGAGCAGGACGAGGACACCGGCGAGCAGGAGCAGTTCTCCTTCGAGGCGCTGGAGTCCGAGGCCGTCTTCGACCGGGTGCTCTACGACGGCGCCGAGTTCGGCATGCAGGCCCACCCCGGAAGCGAGGAGGAGCAGGACTACCTCGGGATTCCCGGCCTGCTCGAACCCGACCAGGTTCAGATGCTCCTCCAGAAGCGGCAGGCCCGGCAGATCGCGCACAGCCGCAAGAAGCCGGACGCCGAGGCCGACTTGCTGGAGCTGCCCGCCGAGCGCCGCCCCGTCGTCTCGCACAAGGAGATGATGGAGCTCCGCAAGCAGCTCAACACGATGGTGAGCGCGTACGTCCATCAGAGCGGCAAGCCGCACGGGGTGATCCACACCGAGCTGCGCCGGGTCTGCGGCGGACCGCCGAGCGCCGAGGCCACGGCCGGGCAGCTGCGGCAGCGCATCGCCAAGGTCCAGGAGTGGGCCACCCGGATGCGGTGACGCTGGGCGCTGTGCCTTGGCCGGGGTGTCGGCTGGGGTGCTGTCGTGTTCCGGCCGCGGGCCGGTGGGGGCTTGTCGCCAGTTCCCCGCGCCCCTGGGCGGCGCATCACGCCCTGCGCGTTTCAGGGCAAACAGGTGTGGTCCGTACCGGTCGTTGCCCGGATTCTGGACGGAGCCTTCCGCTCAGCGAACCGGCTTCGCTAATGTCCCGCTACGCACACGCCCCGTGGCAGCGCCGCCGCGGAGCGCAGCCGTGAAGCGACGCGGTCCGGACAGTCAGTCCGGGCCGCCGGCCGATCGGCGGCCTCTGAAGCGCGTCACTGACGGGACTCGGTGACGCACCCGCCGCGAGGGGGCTGCCGACCTCACCACTAAGGAGTGGGCGTCGTGACCGCGGAGACCTCTCAGACGCTCGACCGGGGACTGCGCGTCCTCAAGCTGCTGGCCGACACCGACCACGGGCTGACCGTCACCGAGCTTTCCAACAAACTGGGCGTGAACCGGACCGTTGTGTACCGGCTGCTCGCCACGCTTGAACAGCACGCCCTGGTACGCCGTGACCTGGGCGGCCGCGCCCGCGTCGGACTCGGTGTGCTGCGCCTGGGCCGACAGGTGCATCCGCTGGTACGGGAGGCCGCGCTGCCCGCGCTGCGTTCGCTGGCCGAGGACATCGGGGCGACGGCCCATCTGACGCTGGTGGACGGCACGGAGGCGCTGGCCGTTGCCGTGGTCGAGCCGACGTGGACGGACTATCACGTGGCCTACCGGGCCGGTTTCAGGCACCCGCTGGACCGCGGTGCCGCGGGCCGGGCCATACTCTCCGCCCGGCAGCAGCCGATGGAGGAGCCCGGATACACCCTGACCCACGGGGAGTTGGAGGCGGGAGCGAGCGGGGCCGCCGCGCCATTGATAGGCGTGACGGGCGTCGAGGGCAGCGTGGGCGTGGTGATGCTGGCCGACGCGGTGCCGGAGCGGGTGGGGCCGCGGGTCATGGACGCTGCTCGGGAGGTGGCGGAGGCGTTGCGCTGACGCGGCTCGGGAGGTGGCGGAGGCGTTGCGTTGACGCGCGGGTGCACTAGGCAGGGCCCCGCACCACCTCCGACACTCGTGTCATGACCTCACTGAGCATCCGCACCGTCCACGAGCCCGCCGGGTTCACCGCTGTTGCCGACTACTTCAGTGACGTATGGCAGACGCCCCGCACCGCACCGCCCTTGCTGCCCGAGACGCTGAACAGCCTCGCCCACGCGGGAGGGGCGGTGCACGCCGCGTACGACGGGGAACGGCTCGCCGGTGCCTGTGTCGCCGTGTTCGGGCCGCCGGCGTCGCGGGAGACGTACTCGCTGCTGGCCGCCGCCGAGCGGGGGCTCGGGCAGCAGATCAAGCGGGCGCAGCGGGCCTGGGCGGTGGAGCTCGGGGCGCTCACCATGCGCTGGACCTTCGATCCGCTGGTCGGCCGGAACGCCCGGTTCAACTTCGTCAAACTGGGCGCCAACGGCACCGGCTATCTCGTCGACTTCTACGGCCCCATGGCGGACGGCGTGAACGACGGCGACGAGAGCGACCGACTGGAGGTGACCTGGGACCTGATCGGGCCACCGCAAGGGCAGTCGGACCATGCCGGGCCCGGCACGCCGGATCGCGAGGCCGCGCCCGCCACCCACACGGCCCCCGACGGCGGGCCGCTCGCCCGCCGGGACCCGCAGGACCGGTATGTCTGGTGCCGTGTACCGGACGACATAGTGGCGCTGCGGGCCGCGGACCCGGAGCTGGCGCTTGGCTGGCGGCGGGCCGTGCGCGAGGTGTTCACAAAGGCCTTCGCCGACGGGTTCACGGCGACGGACATGTCCCGGGACGGCTGGTACACGCTCACCCGCCGGGAGGCCACCTCGTGAAACTCGAACGCGTCGAGATCGTCCACGTGGCGATCCCGCTGGTCAGCCCCTTCCGTACGTCCTTCGGCACGATGACGACGAAGGACACCTTCCTGCTGCACGTCGTCACGGACGCGGCCGAGGGCTGGTCGGAGTTCGCGGCCGACCCCGAGCCGCTGTACTGCTCGGAGTTCGTGGCCGGCGCGGAGATCGTCCTGCGTGACTTCCTGCTGCCGCGCGTCGCCGCCCTGCCCGTGCTCGGTACGGCCCACCTCGCCCCGGCGATGGCGGGGATCAAGGGCCACGAGCTGGCGAAGGCGGCGCTGGAGACGGCCGTCCTCGACGCGGAACTGCGGTCGTACGGGATGCCGCTGGCCACGTATCTCGGGTCGGTGCGCGAGCGGGTGCCGGCCGGGGTGTCGGTCGGGATCAGGGGGACGGTCGCCGAGTTGCTGGACGATGTCGAGGGGTATCTCGCCGAGGGGTACGTCCGGATCAAGCTGAAGATCGAGCCGGGCTGGGATCTGGAGCCGGTACGGGCCGTGCGCGACCGCTTCGGAGCGGACCTGCCGCTCCAGGTCGACGCCAACACGGCGTACACGCTGGCGGACGCCGAGCATCTGCGGCGGCTGGACGAGTTCGGGCTGCTGCTGATCGAGGAGCCGCTCGCGGAGAACAACCTGTACGCCCACGCCCGCCTCCAGCAGCGCATCGCGACCCCCGTCTGCCTGGACGAGTCCCTGCACAACGCCGCCGACACCGCGTCCGCGATCGCGATGGACGCCTGCCGGGTGGTGAACGTGAAACCCGCGCGGGTCGGGGGATACCTGGAGGCGCGGCGCGTGCATGACGTGGCGTACGCGCACGGGACGCCGGTGTGGTGCGGCGGCATGCTGGAGACGGGCATCGGCCGCGCCCCGAACCTCGCGCTGGCGGCCCTGCCCGGCTGCACGCTCCCCGGGGACACGTCGGCGTCCAGCCGCTACTTCGCCGAGGACATCACGGAGCCGTTCGTGCTGGTCGACGGCCATCTTCCGGTGCCACGGTCGCCGGGCATCGGGGTGGCGCCGGTGCCGGAGACACTGCGGCGCTTCACGAAGGAACGGCGAGACCTGTACGTGACCTGAATGGGGCAACCTGGGCAGCTCCGACCTGCGCCTGGCCGGAACCCGCCGCCACGTTAGATTGATCCCGTGCTCTCTCGTCTCACGCGCCCCCGGGCCATCGCCGTCTGCGCCCTGCCGGTCGTGGCCCTGCTCGCCACGGCCGCCTTCGCGCCGCTGCCGTTCTCGCTGACGCAGCCCGGTCTGACGGCGAACGTGCTGGGCGACAACAAGGGCGCACCGGTGATCACGATCACCGGGGCGCCGACCCGGGACACGAGCGGCCAGCTGCGCATGACGACCATCGAGGCGACGTCCCCCGACACGGACGTGCGGTTCGGTGACGTGATCGACGCCTGGTTCAGCACGGAGAAGGCGGTCATGCCGCGTGACTCGGTCTATCCGAGCGGGCAGAGCACGCGGGAGATCGAGCAGTACAACACCGAGCAGATGAAGGAGTCCCAGGACGCCGCGACCGAGGCCGCGCTGAACTACCTGGACCTCAACGACAAGAACATCAAGGTCACCCTCACCCTCGCGGACGTGGGCGGCCCCAGCGCCGGCCTCCTCTTCTCCCTCGGCATCATCGACAAGCTGAACGGCAACGGCGAGGGCGGCGACCTCACGGGCGGCCGCAGCATCGCCGGCACGGGCACGATCGACGCGGCGGGCAAGGTCGGCGCGGTCGGCGGCGTCTCCCTCAAGACCCAGGCCGCCAAGCGCGACGGGGCGACGGTCTTCCTGGTGCCGAAGGCAGAGTGCGGCGACGCGAAGGCGGAACTGCCGGAGGGGTTGCGGTTGGTGCCGGTGACCACGCTGAAGGGGGCGGTGGGGGCGCTGGAGGCACTGGAGTCGGGGAAGGGCGCTGTGCCGAGCTGCTAGCTGGTGGCCACGGTCGCTTGCGGAGGGGTGGCGAGGCGCAGGCCGATCTCCACTAACGTCCAGCCGAGGCGGGCCCGTAGGTGGCGGGGCTGTCTGGCCTGGACGGCCAGGCGGTGGGCGTCGGCTTGGGCCTGGAGGTCGGCCGCGTGCAGGTGGTGCAGGGAGAGATGCGTCTCGGGGTCGGTCATCGGAGCTCCTCCGGGTCCGTGGCGATGGGGAAGACGTGCGTGTGGAGGCGGACCTGCTCCGCGTCCGGGTCGTCCTCGGCGGCCTCGTGCGCCTGGTAGCTGTTGAGCAACTCGTGCACCTTGCCGATGAGTTCGCGTGAGCGCTCGGGTGTCAGCCGTAGCGTGAAGTCGCTCAGGTCCATCGAGTGGTCCGTCCATCGCGGGAACCATCTGTCGCGGGTGGACAGCCAGGAGGACAGCTCGCGGGTGTGCTGGTTCACGAGTTCGTGCAGCAGTAGGTCGGCCGCGCCGCGGACTGCCGGGTCCGGGCTCTGATACAGGTTCTCGTCCATCGCGATCCCTGAGTCCACGGCCCGCCACCAGCGCTCTCGCCCCTTGCCGTGCTCAGGGGCGTCCTCGACGAACCCGTGCGCGGCGAGCTGGCGCAGGTGGTAGCTGGTGGCTCCGCTCGACTCGCCCAGCCGCTCGGCGAGCATCGAGGCCGTGGCGGGTCCGTTCCGTCGTAGCGCGTTGAGCAGCTCCATCCGCAGGGGATGAGCGAGCCCACGCAGCGAACGCGCGTCGAGTTTCCGTACGTTGTGCTCTTCCGGCATGCGTACAAAGGTAGCTATGCAAAGGTTGCTTTGCAACGAGTTCTTTGGAAGTCGGACCGCAACCCCTACTTCACGAACCCCTCCTCCTTCATCCAGTCCAACGCCACCTGATGCGGATCCTCCCCGTCCACGTCCACCTTCGCGTTCAGGTCCTGCGCCACCGTGTTGTTCAGCTTCTTGGTGATCGGGTCGAGGACGTCGGGGATGGCCGGCCATTTCTTCAGGGTCTTGGTGTTGATCACCGGGGCGGCGTTGTAGTTGGGGAAGAAGTGCTTGTCGTCGTCCATCACCACGAGGTTCATGGACTTGATGCGGCCGTCCGTCGTGTAGACCTCGCCGTACGTGCAGTTCCCCTTCGCGGCCTGGGTGTAGATGATCCCGGTGTCCATCTGGGTGATGTTCTTCGCCGGTACGTTCATGCCGTACGCCTTCTGCATCCCCGGCAGCCCGTCCGCCCGGTTGGCGAACTCGACCTCCACGCACAGCGTCACCGCGGACGGGTCGGACTTGGACAGCGCGGCGACCTCGGAGAGGTCGTTCGTGCGGTACTTCTTGTGGTTCGCCTGGTTCATCGCCAGGGCGTACGTGTTGTCCAGCGCGGACGGCGGGAGCCAGGTCAGCCCGTTCTTCGCGTCCTCCTTGCGCACCGCCTCCCACTGCTCGTGCGGGTCGGTGATGGGCTCGCTGTGCCCCAGGTAGGTGATCCAGGCCGTGCCCGTGTACTCGTACCCGGCGTCGGCGTCGCCCTTGCGCACCGCCTCGCGGCTGCCGATGGATCCCTGGATGCCGGTGCGGTCGAGGACGTCCGCGCCCGCCGCCTCGAAGGCGATGCCCATGATCGCGCCGAGGATGAGCTGCTCGGTGAACGACTTCGACGTCACCGTCAGTTGGGCGCCCTTCAGCGGCTCGCCCTGTCCGATGCTTCCGGGCCGTACGTCGTCGACCATGGGGGAGCCGCTGGTCAGACCGCACCCGGCGGCCGCCACCAGCACCCCGGCCGCGAGCAGGACCGTCCGCCGCCTCATAGGTCCAGCCCCCGTGGCCGCAACAGCACTTCCACCAGCGATGCCAGCCAGTCCACCAGCAGGGCGAGGGCGACCGTGAGGATCGAGCCGAGGACCAGGACCGGCATGCGCTGGTTGGTGATGCCGGCCGTGATCAGCACGCCCAGCCCGCCGCCTCCGCCGAAGACCGCCAGGGTCGCCGTACCGACGTTGAGGACAAGGGCGGTGCGCACGCCCGCCAGGATCAGCGGGACCGCCAGCGGCAACTCCACCCGCGTCAGCACTCCCGTCGCGGACATGCCGATACCGCGCGCCGCCTCCAGCAGGGTCGGGTCGTTCGCCTTGAGGCCGGCGATGGTGTTGGACAGCACGGGCAGGACGGCGTAGGCGATCATGCCGATCAGGGCCGCCTTCCGGCCGATGCCCAGCCAGATCACCAGCAGAGCGAGAAGACCGATCGCGGGGGTCGCCTGGCCCATGTTGGCGAGGGCCATGGCCACCGGTGTCGCCTTCCTGAACGCCCGCCGGGTGAGCAGGATGCCCAACGGGATCGCGATGATCAGCACGAAGAAGGTGGAGATCACCGTGAGTTCGATCTGCTCCCGCAGGGCCTGCGAGACCTGACCGTTCGACAGCGCGTTCTCGGAGACCGGGTCGAGGTCGGCCTGCTGGAACCACAGCCAGGTCGCGAGCAGCAGCACCACCAGCATCGCCGGCACGATGGTGAGCCGCTGCCAACTCAGCTTCCGGGCCGGGCGCTTCGAGGTGACGCGCGAGGGGGCCTCGTCGCTCCCGTCCGGCCCGCTGTTCTCGGGCGCCTCGGCGAACTCGGACGTCTCCGGAACCCGGGACGACCTCGGGGTCTCGGGAGCGCTCACGCCTTGTTCTCCCCTCCGTCGCCCTCCTGCTCGGCGTGCGTGCGCCCGGCCCGGGAACCCTCCAGCTCGTGCTGGGCCTCCAGCGCCTCCAGCCGGTCCGCCTCCAGCAGCTCGTGCACCGAGTTCATCAGCGTCTCCATGTCGACGACGCCTGTGTACTCACCGCGCCGCCCGGTCACCACCACCCGCCCCGCGTTGTCGGTGAGGACCGCCTCCAGGGCGTCCCGCAGCGTGCCGTCCCGCGTCACGGTGTCGGTCACCAGCGTCCCGGCCCGCGCGAGCGAACCCCTGGCCCGCATCAGATCGCCGCGCCGCAGCCACTTGTAGGGCCGGCCCCGCTTGTCGAGCAGCAGGATCTCGTTGGTGCCGCTGGAGCGCAGCCGGTTGAAGATCTCCTGGAGCGGATCGTCGAAGGTCACCGTCGGGTAGTCGGTGATCTCCACGTCCCGCACCCGGGTCAGGTTCAGCCGCTTCAGCGCCGCACCGGCTCCGACGAACCCGGACACGAAGTCGTCGGTGGGGTTGGTGAGGATCGCCTCCGGGGTGTCGAACTGAGCGATGTGCGACTGTTCGCGCAGAACGGCGATACGGTCACCGATCTTGATCGCCTCGTCGAAGTCGTGTGTGACGAAGACGATCGTCTTGTGCAGCTCGTGCTGCAGCCTGATCAGCTCGTCCTGGAGGTGATCACGGGTGATCGGGTCGACCGCGCCGAACGGCTCGTCCATCAGCAGCACCGGCGGATCGGCGGCCAGCGCCCGCGCCACGCCCACGCGCTGCTGCTGCCCGCCGGAGAGCTGGCGCGGATAGCGGCCGTGGAATTCGCCCGGGTCGAGTCCGACGAGGTCGAGCAGCTCCTCGACCCGCGAGCCGATCCGCGTCTTCGACCAGCCGATCATCTTCGGTACGAGTCCGATGTTCTGCGCGACCGTCATGTGCGGGAACAGGCCGGCGGACTGGATGGCGTAACCGACCTTGCGGCGCAGCTTCACCGGGTCGATGTCGGTGACGTCCTCGCCGCCGATGCGGATACGGCCACCGGTCGGCTCGATCAGCCGGTTGATCATCTTGAGCGTCGTGGACTTCCCGCACCCCGAGGGGCCGACGAGAATGACCACCTCGCCCGCCTTGATCTCCATGTTCACGCTGTCCACGGCCGGCTGCGGGCTGCCGGGATAACGCTTGGTCAGGTTCTCCAGCTCGATGGAGGCTCCGTGGTGGCCGCTGTCGGACTCGTGCTCAGACACGGATCCCCCTGGGGATGGTCAGCCGTCCGATCAGGACGTACGCGGCGTCGAACAGCAGCGCCAGGATGATGATCCCGACCGTGCCCGCGAGCACCTGGTTGAGCGCGTTCGCGCTGCCCAGCGAGGCGAGCCCGCGGAAGATCACATTGCCGAGGCCGGGGCCGGAGGCGTACGCCGCGATCGCCGCGATGCCCATCAGCATCTGCGTCGCGACCCGGATCCCGGTCAGGATCGGCGGCCAGGCGAGCGGCAGCTCCACCTTCAGCAGCTGGGTGAGCCGGGACATGCCGATGCCCTGGGCCGCCTCCACCAGGGACGGATCGACGCCGCGCAGCCCGACGATCGAGTTGCGCACGATCGGCAGCAGGCCGTACAGCGTCAGCGTGATCACCGTGGGCGGCACGCCCAGCCCCACGATCGGGATGAGCAGACCGATCATGGCGAGCGACGGAATGGTCAGGATGCCCGCGGTGGTCAGCGTGGCGAAGTTGCCGGCCCACTCGCTGCGGTACGTGGCCACGCCGATCAGCACCCCGAGCAGGGTCGCCACGACCATGCACTGGAAGACGGCGCTGGCGTGCTGGTAGGCGTCGGTGAGCAGCTGCTGGTGGCGGTTGCCCACGTACTCCCAGAAATTCACACGGACTCACCCCACCAGGTCGCGGGCTAGCTGCGCGCCCGGTCCTCCGCCGCCTGCTCCACCAACGGGATGGTCCGTAGGGGAACGGGGTTCTCCATCACGATCGCCGTGGAGGCCCGGACGATCCCATCGAAACCGACAACCCGGTCGATCACACGCTGAAGATCGGCGTTGGAGCGTGCCACCAGGCGGCACAGCATGTCCCCGGTCCCGGTGGTCGTGTGCAGCTCCAGCACCTCCGGCACGGTCGCCAAGTGCGCCCGTACGTCCGCCCCTTGCCCCTGCCGGATCTGCAGCGTCGCGAAGGCGGTGACCGGATATCCGAGTGCCGCCGGATCGACCTCGGGACCGAACCCGCGGATGACTCCGTTCGACTGAAGCCGGTCCAGCCGCGCCTGCACGGTCCCGCGGGCCACCCCCAGCCGCCGGGACATCTCCAGCACCCCGATCCGCGGCTCCCGAGCCAACAGCACGATGATCCGTCCATCCAGATGATCGATCGCCACGACAGCCCGCCTCTTCTCGCCAGTGGTGGTGGTCATCCTGTACAGAAAGCCCGGTAAGACGGGCTCCCTACTGAGCAGATTGCCCAGCTGAGAACCAAACTATTGCGCACCTTGCCGCATGGCACGAGGCTGCGCTTATGACGCAGACCACACACCACACTCCCGACACCGCCCGGCAGGCCGACCCCTTCCCGGTCAAGGGAATGGACGCGGTCGTCTTCGCCGTGGGCAACGCCAAGCAGGCGGCGCACTACTACTCGACCGCGTTCGGCATGCGCCTCGTGGCCTACTCCGGACCGGAGAACGGCAGCCGCGAGACCGCGAGCTACGTGCTGGAGAACGGCTCCGCCCGCTTCGTCCTCACCTCCGTCATCAAGCCCGCCACCACCTGGGGCCACTTCCTCGCCCAGCACGTGGCCGAGCACGGCGACGGCGTCGTCGACCTCGCCATCGAGGTGCCGGACGCGCGGCGGGCGTACGCGTACGCGCTCGAGCACGGCGCCACGTCCGTGACCGAGCCCTACGAGCTGAAGGACGAGCACGGCACCGTCGTCCTGGCAGCCATCGCGACGTACGGCGAGACCCGCCACACCCTCGTCGAGCGCACCGGCTACGACGGCCCGTACCTCCCCGGCTATGTGGCGGCGAGCCCCATGGTCGAGCCGCCCGCCCAGCGCACCTTCCAGGCGATCGACCACTGTGTCGGCAACGTCGAGCTCGGCCGCATGAACGAGTGGGTCGGCTTCTACAACAAGGTCATGGGCTTCACGAACATGAAGGAGTTCGTGGGCGACGACATCGCGACCGAGTACAGCGCGCTGATGTCGAAGGTCGTGGCCGACGGCACGCTCAAGGTCAAGTTCCCGATCAACGAGCCCGCCATCGCCAAGAAGAAGTCCCAGATCGACGAGTACCTGGAGTTCTACGGCGGCGCGGGCGTCCAGCACATCGCGCTCAACACGAACGACATCGTCGAGACGGTACGCACCATGCGCGCGGCCGGGGTTCAGTTCCTCGACACCCCGGACTCGTACTACGACACCCTCGGCGAGTGGGTCGGCGACACCCGCGTCCCCGTCGAGACCCTGCGTGAGCTGAAGATCCTCGCGGACCGCGACGAGGACGGCTATCTGCTGCAGATCTTCACCAAGCCGGTCCAGGACCGCCCGACGGTCTTCTTCGAGATCATCGAACGCCACGGCTCCATGGGCTTCGGCAAGGGCAACTTCAAGGCCCTGTTCGAGGCGATCGAGCGGGAGCAGGCCAAGCGCGGAAACCTCTGACGGCCGGCTGATCCTCTTTCGGCGTGCGGGTTCCACGGGGGGACCCGCACGCCGGGGCGCCTGCCGCCCGCCCGCGCGGTGCCCGAGCGCGCCGTACGCTGAACCCATGGCCAGGATCAACGACGTCGGCGGCGTCGAGGGATTCGGTCCCGTCGACACCACGGACGACTCCGAGCCCTTCCACGCCGACTGGGAGGCGCGCGTCTTCGGGATCTGGAACGCCCTGCGCGCGCAGGAGATCTTCAATCTGAACGAGTTCCGGGACGCGATCGAGTCGATCCCGCCGCGCGATTACCTGGCGGCGTCGTACTACGAACGCTGGTTCATCGCGATCAGCGACCTCCTCGAACGCAAGGGCGTCCTGGAGCCCGGCGAGCTGGATCGGGACGAGCTCGATGGCTGACCGTTTCGCCCCGGGGTCGCGAGTGGTGACGTACCTCCACGACCCGGCCCACCACACCCGCCTGCCCCGCTACGCACGCGGCAAGCGGGGCGTCGTGATCGAGCCGGAGGGGCCCGCCGAACTGGCCGACATCAGCGCGCAGGGGCGTGCGGACGTGCCGGTGGAGCAGGTGTACGCGGTGCGGTTCCAGGCGCGTGACCTGTGGGGCGAGGGCGACCATCACGTCGTACTGGATCTGTGGGAAAGCTACTTGGAAGAGGACCGTGGCGATGAGCGGTGACCACTCCGACGCGACGATCGCCCGCCGGGTGCGGCGCCTGGAGACCCTCCTGGAGGACAAGGGCGTGCTCACGGGCGGGGAACTGGACGAGGCGATCGACGCGTTCCTCGCGGGCGCCTCACCGGCGAGCGGGGCGCGGGTCGTCGCGCGGGCCTGGACCGACGAGGACTTCAAGTCCCGTCTGCTGACGGACGGTACGGCGGCCGTGCGCGAGCTGGGCTTCATGGAGGGCGGCTACCAGCGCCTGCGCGTCGTCGAGAACACGGCGTCGACGCACAACGTCATCGTCTGCACCCTCTGCTCCTGCTACCCCATCCGCCTGCTCGGCCCGTCCCCCAGCTGGTACAAGTCCGAGGCGTACCGCTCCCGCGTGGTCCGCGAACCCCGTGCGGTCCTCGCCGAGTTCGGCCTCGACCTGCCGGCCGACACCCGGATCACGGTGTGGGACTCCAGCGCGGAGACCCGCTACATGGTGCTGCCGCGCCGGCCGGAGGGCACGGAGGGGATCCCGGAGGCGGAACTGGCGGGGCTGGTCAGCCGCAACGCGCTGATCGGCACGGCAGTGCTCTAGGGGCGGGTCACCGCCGCTTCGGCTTGGCGTCCATGTCCGGTACGTCCTCCACCGACGGCTCGCCCAACTCCTCCAACGCCGCCTCGGCCAGCGGCACCCGCGTCGGTGAGAAGTGCGGATTGATCCGCAACGCCTCCTGCAGATGCCGCCGCGCGGCCCCCGGCATCTGCAGTTCCCGCTCGATCATCCCCTGGTGATAGACGTACAGCGCGCTGCGCACCCCACCCCCGCGCTTCTTGTCGTTCGCCAGCCTCGCGAACCTCAGCGCCTCCTTGTCCTGCCCGGACCGGTGCAGCGCCCACCCCAGCGCGTCGGCCACCGCGACCCCCGGCTGCCGCCGCCACTCGGTCCGCAGCCGCTGCACGGCGGACTCCGGGTCTCCGTGATCCGCCTCGAAGTGGCCCAGCACCAGTTCGTCGTCCACCCCGCCGGCCGCGGCCCGTGCCGTCCGCTCCCGCAGCAGGTCGTACTGCACGCGCGCCGCCTGCCCCAGGCCCAGCGACTCGTACAACTCGCCCAGTTCCAGCGCGTACTCGGGGAGCGGCTGCTTGGCGAGGGCGGCCCGGTACGCGTTCAGCGCCTCCGTCGTGCGGCCCAGTGCCGCCAGCGTCCGCCCCTGCCCGGCGAGCGCGGCCCGCTGGTCGGGGTCGAGGCGTACGGCCTCCTTGAAGTGCCGCAGGGCCACGTCCAGGTCGCCGCGTTCCCAGGCGAGTTGCCCGGCCCGTTCGAGATACGCGGCCCGCTCGGCCGGGGCCTGCGCGCCCGCCGCCGCGTCGGACAGCGCCACCGCCGCGTCCTCCCGCCAGCCGCGGTCCCGGTAGACGGCAGCCGCCCGGGCCTGCACCGCCGGGCCGGAGCGCAGCTCCAGCAGCCGGTCCAGCGTCCGCTTGGCCGCCTTGTGGTCACCCAGCCCCGTGTAGGCGTCGATCAGCGGCGGATACGTCGTCCACCGCTTGCGGTCCGTCTTCAGCGCCGCCTCGCCCCAGGTCCGCGCCGCTCCGAAGTCCCGCCGCGCGTTCGCCAGTGTCGCCATGCCGGCCAGCGCCTCGGCATTCGGGTCCCGCACCTTCAGCGACGTACGCAGCGCCTTCTCGGCCTTCGGGTAGTACTCCGGCTCGGCGGTGCGCCGCCCCTGCTCCACGTACGCCGCGCCCAGCACCGCCCACGAACGGGCGTCCTCCGGATGGGCCCGCAGATGCCTCTCCCGCTCGTCGATCAGCACCGCGAGATCGGGCAGCGCGGCCGGCACGCCCGTGGTGACCGCGGCGAGCGCCTGCGCTCCCGGTGCCGGTCCGGGCGCCCGCGTCCCGCCCTGACCCCACGGCAGCAGCACCAGCACCCCGCCGAGCACGGCACACCCCGCCACCGAGGCGATCAGCACCCGCCCCCGGATGCGCGGCCGGCGGGCCGGCGTGCCCGGTCCGTTCTTCGCAGCGTCTTTCGCTGTGTTCTTCGAGGGGTCATTCGATGCGTCATCCGAGGCGTCGGTCCGCGTGGCGCTGTTCCCCGTGGCGCTGTTCTCCATGGCGCTCACTGTGCGTCAAGCCATGCGTCAATACGACGACCACACCCGTTCGAACCCGACCGCCGTACACGGGGTTCACACCGATGGCCCCGAGTGCGACGCTGTGATCATGAGCCGTACCGAAGCCGCACCCGACCAGGCCCGGGGTGACCTCACCGAGCGGCTGCTCGCGGGTCTGCCTGCCGAGGCCGTCCTCACCGACCCCGACGTCACGGCCGCCTACGCCAACGACATGGCCAGCTTCTGCCCGGCCGGCGCCCCAGCCGTCGTCGTCCTGCCGCGGACCGTCGAAGAGGTCCAGCACGTCATGCGCACCGCCACCGCCCTGCGCGTCCCTGTCGTCCCGCAGGGCGCCCGCACGGGCCTGTCGGGCGGGGCCAACGCCTCCGACGGCTGCATCGTGCTGTCCCTGACCAAGATGGACCGCATCCTGGAGATCAACCCCGTCGACCGCATCGCCGTCGTCGAGCCCGGCGTCATCAACGCCGCCCTCTCGCGCGCGGTGGGCGAACACGGCCTGTACTACCCGCCGGACCCCTCCAGCTGGGAGATGTGCACGATCGGCGGCAACATCGGCACGGCCTCCGGCGGCCTGTGCTGCGTGAAGTACGGGGTGACCGCCGAGTACGTGCTCGGCCTGGAGGTCGTCCTCGCCGACGGGCGGCTGATGTCCACGGGCCGCCGTACCGCCAAGGGCGTCGCGGGATACGACCTGACCCGCCTCTTCGTCGGCTCCGAGGGCTCGCTCGGCATCGTCGTACGGGCCGTCCTGGCGCTGCGGCCGCAGCCGCCGCAGCAGCTGGTCCTCGCCGCCGAGTTCGCGTCGGCGGCGGCCGCCTGTGACGCGGTGTGCCGGATCATGGCCGGCGGGCATGTGCCGTCGCTGCTGGAGATCATGGACCGTACGACGGTCAAGGCCGTCAACGACCTCGCGCACATGGGGCTGCCGGAGACGACCGAGGCCCTGCTCCTGGCCGCCTTCGACACCCCGGACCCCGCCTCCGACCTCGCCGCCGTGGGCGCCCTGTGCGAGGCCGCCGGCGCCACCCAGGTGGTCCCGGCGGACGACGCGGCCGAGTCCGAACTCCTCCTCCAGGCACGGCGGTTGTCCCTCACCGCGCTGGAGGCGGTGCGCGGCGTGACGATGATCGACGACGTGTGCGTGCCCCGCTCGCGGCTCGGCGACCTGATCGAGGGTGTCGAGCGGATCGCCGAGAAGCACCAGCTCACCATCGGGGTCGTCGCCCACGCCGGGGACGGCAACACCCACCCGACCGTGTGCTTCGACGCGACCGACCCCGACGAGTCCCGGCGCGCCCGCGAGTCCTTCGACGAGATCATGGCCCTCGGCCTGGAACTCGGCGGCACGATCACCGGCGAGCACGGCGTGGGAGTCCTGAAGAAGGAGTGGCTGGCGCGCGAGATCGGTCCCGTCGGGATCGAGATGCAGCGGGGCATCAAGCAGGTCTTCGACCCGCTGGACCTCCTGAACCCGGGCAAGCTGTTCTGATACGTCCGTCGGGCACTGCTCACTGGGCGAGCAGCTGGTCGAGCGCGTCGTCGATCCCCAGCTGCCCGCCTTCAGTCCCCGGGGGCACCACCCGCAAGGTCCGCTCCAGCCAGGCCGACACCTGCGCCGCGGGTGCCTCCAGCAGCGCGTCCCCGTCCGGCGAGCTCAGCGCCATCAGCACCACACTGCGGCCCTCGACCTTCGTCGGCCACACCCGCACGTCCCCGTGCCCGCACGGCCGGAACACCCCCTCCACGAGCAGTTCGCGGGAGAAGGTCCAGTGCACCGGGTGCTCGGAGTTGATGTGGAAGGCGATGTGGACGGCGAACGGATCGTCGCTGTGATAGCTCAACAGCGCCGGCACGCAGACGCTGCGCTCGGGCGACAGGATGAGCCTGAGCTCCAGCTCACGCTCGACGACGGTGTGCTCCATGGCGTGCGTTCCTCTCTCGTGACGCGTACGGCCCTCTGCGGGCGGGCCCGTACGAGTGGAGAGGGGGGCGAGGGGTGGACCATTACGCGGGTTCACAGAACTTTTTCCCGGCCCAGCTCCCACGGCCGTACCGCACATGTGAAGCAGGTGTACGAGGTTGCCCGGAAAGGGGTGGGTCCTACGGGACTGGCGGTGGTTGTTGCGCCGGTCTGATAGATGTGGAGGCCCCTATTTGACCCACGAGCAGATACCGGACGACGGACATGAGCGCCCCAACCCCGGCCCCGGGTGACGACAGGCCCCGCGAAGGGTATTACCCGGACCCGTCCATTCCTGGATATGTCCGGTACTGGAACGGCGCCTCCTGGGTGCCGGGCACCAGCCGTCCGGCACCGACGGACGGCGAATCGCTCGCACCTCCGCCGGGCGCGAACCCCGACGTGCCCTCGGCCGGTTCGGTCGAGGAGACCGGCCCGCACTTCTTCGACGAGGAGCCGGTGCAGGGGCCCTCGCCTGCCGACGCCCAGCACGGCAGCCGGCCCGAGCCGGCGTCCGCGTGGGGCGCCGACCCGGCCCACCAGGCCGGCTTCGGCGGCGAGCAGGACCACCGCGTCTCCTGGGGCAACCCGCAGGAGCCCGACCCGAGGGACCCGCGCGCGGCGGCGGCCACGGGCGGCACCGCCCGCACGGACGGCGCCGCCCCGATCCCGCCCGCCGAGCCGGACGCGCCCGCCGGGGGCGTCGCCTCCAATGACACGTTCATGATGCGCAGGCCCGTGGCGGAGTCCGGCGCCCCCGCCCCCGTCGACGGCACCATGGCCATCCGCGCGGTGTCCCCGCGCACGGGGCAGCAGGGCAGGGCGGCCGGGGCGCAGTCCGGAAGCACGGGCGCGTCCGCCGGTTCGGGCGCCGCACGTCCGGACGTTGACCGCCCCTCCGCGGCCGGCGCCCCGCAGGGCCCCGGCTTCGGCGCCGGGAAGGCCGCCGCCGAACGGGCCGCAGTGGCCCAGGGACAGGCTCAGACGGCCGCCGGGGCCGCGGCTGCCGCCCAGGCCGCCACCGGCGCCCCCGCGGCCTTCTCCGGCCCGCAGCAGGCCTCCCCGAGCATCCCCCAGCAGTCCGGCGGATCGCAGCCGGCGGCGGCCGCGTCCGGCACGCCCTTGACGTCGGGCTCCGGCGGCGGCCAGTCCTCCTGGGCGCAGCAGGTGCACCGGCTCGCCGGCCCCGGCGACGACCAGCCGGTCGCCCCGTGGAAGCCGCCGACCCTGGACCCGTTCCAGGCGGCCGCCATGCGTCAGGCCGCCGCCCGCCCCGCGGGCCTCGGCAAGCGGCTGGCCGCCCGGCTGCTGGACACCGTCGTGCTGGCCGCCGTCACCGCCGTGGCCGCCGTGCCGCTCGGCACCAAGGCCCTCGACCACGTCAACGAAAAGATCGACGCCGCCAAGCTCTCCGGCGAGACGGTCACCGTCTGGCTCCTGGACGGCACGACCTCGGCGTATCTCGGCGTCATCCTGGCCGTGCTGCTCCTGTTCGGCGTGGTCTACGAGGTCCTGCCCACCGCCAAGTGGGGTCGCACGCTGGGCAAGAAGCTGCTCGGGCTGGAGGTGCGGGACATCGAGGCCCACGAACCCCCGGTGTTCGGCGCGGCCCTGCGCCGTTGGCTCGTCTACAGCATCCCCGGCCTGCTCGTCGTCGGCGTCGTCGGCGTCCTGTGGTGCCTGTTCGACCGGCCCTGGCACCAGTGCTGGCACGACAAGGCGGCGCGTACGTTCGTTGCGGGCTGACCGCATACGGCAAACGGCCCGGAAGATTCCGTACCCCCGGACGGCCCCGCGCCGGATGCGGAGCCGCCCGGTTCGCGATCGACTCGGGCCATGAGCAGCGAACCGCCTCCCGGCCCCGGTCAGCAGCCCCCGGAAGACGATCCGTTCAAGAAGCAGCCCCCGCCGGACGGGGGCTCGGGTTCGCCGTACGGTGATCAGCCACCGTATGGCGGCCAGCCTCCGCCTCCCCCCGGCGGCCAGCCCCCGCCCCCCTACGGCGGCGGCGGCCCGTACGGAGGCGACCCCTATGGCGGCGGCGGTCAGCCCGCCGACCCGCTCGCAGGGATGCCGCCGCTCGCCGACAGCGGCAAGCGCACGCTGGCCCGCATCATCGACATGATCCTGGTGGGCGTCGTCGTCTGGCTGCTCACGTGGGGATTCGGCGTCACCGAGTACGACGTGGACACCGACAAGGTCGAGTACGGCAAGTCGTTCCTGCAGTCACTGGTCGCCGCCGTGCTCTTCATCGGCTACGACACCTACCTGACCGCCAGAACGGGGCAGACGCTCGGCAAGAAGCTGCTCAACATGCGGGTGGCCAACCTCGACAACGGGGCCACGCCGTCCGTGCAGACCTCGCTGATCCGTGCGGCGGTGCTGTGGATCCCGTTCGCGTTCTGCTGCGCCTGCATCTGGACCCTGATCTGCGGTGGCTGGAGCTACTTCGACCGGCCCTACAAGCAGGGCCTGCACGACAAGTCGGCGAAGACTGTGGTGGTCAGCACCAGCTGACGTCGGCGCCGGCGACCGGAGTCGGTGCCGACGGCCGGCGTACGTCAGGACTGGGTCAGGACAGGCTCCTCAGCCTGCTCCCGTTCAGTGCGGGCGGGCTTGCGCACAACCACCACGCGGGGCCTCTTGGGCATGGGCACCGTCATGGCGACCAGCAGCCCGAGCAGAAGCGCCGATACGGCGATGACCGCGATCCCCACGCCCGAACTGGTCTGTGACAGCAGCAGCATGGCGAGCGTCGAAAAGATCACGGTGCACGAGCCGTAGGCGAGCTGTGCGGCAGTCGGACGAGGCATGATCATCGTGTCCTCGGAATCAGGGGTGCACGGGGGTCTCGGCCTGGCTTTCCGCCGACGTCCGGGCGTTCCGCCATCCGACTCTAACGGCGTGCATGCCCGAGTGGAACAAACCGTAAGCGTGACCTGACCAACAGTGCCGGTGCACGGGGGGCGCACGGAGTCATCTCGTCCACCAAGTGGACAGCGACACGCGCCCATTGCCGGAAAGGTCGTTGTCCGCTAAACGAACATCAACTCCGCATAATGCAATTGACCTGTGCAAGTCAAGGTCTGTTTTTTCTGCTTAACCTCTAGTCAAATGTCGTCACTTGACTACACGCGTTGATCAGGCGCCCGCGGAACTCCACGACCAGGACCCTTCCTTCCGCGTGCCCGGACGCGGGGGAGGAAGCAAGTGACCAGCAGACCCTGGACGTTCCGAACGGCGGCAACCGCCGTCGCGCTCGCGACCGCAGCGGCGACGTTCTCGACCTTCGCGGTGGCTCAGGCCGACGAAGGCGCGCCGGCGGCGTCCGTCGAGCGGCACGACCCGGCGGAGCACACTCACGCCGACCACAACCTCGACGGCCCGATGAGCAAGACTCAGGAGGCGCAGCGCGAGGAGGCCCTGAACCAGCTCATATCCGGGCGGGCCAAGGCCAAGAAGCGTGACGGCTCGCAGGTCGTCGAGCTCAAGAGCAAGAAGGGCGACAGCAAGTACGTCGAGCTGGGCCGCGAGAAGACCGACAAGATCTTCACGATCCTGGTCGAGTTCGGCGACAAGATCAGCGAGTTCGGCGGCACGCCCGGCCCGGCCCACAACCAGATAGCCGAGCCCGAGCGCAAGAAGGACAACTCGACCGCCTGGCAGGCGGACTACAACAAGAAGCACTACGAGGACCTCTACTTCGGCACCGGCAAGAAGACCGAGTCGCTGAAGAAGTACTACGAGAAGCAGTCCTCGGGCCGCTACTCGGTCGAGGGTGAGGTCACCGACTGGGTCAAGGTCCCCTACAACGAGGCCCGTTACGGCAACAACGCCTGCGGCCAGACCAACTGCTCCAGCGTCTGGAACGTCGTCAGCGACGGTCTGAGCTCGTGGGTCGCCCAGCAGAAGGCAGCTGGGAAGACCGACGCCGAGATCAAGGCGGACGTCGCGCAGTTCGACCAGTGGGACCGCTACGACTTCGATGGCGACGGCGACTTCAACGAGGCCGACGGCTACATCGACCACTTCCAGATCGTGCACGCCGGTGAGGACGAGTCCGCGGGCGGCGGCGCGCAGGGCACCGACGCGATCTGGGCCCACCGCTGGTACGCGTTCGGCACCGACGCGGGTGCCACCGGCCCCGACGGCAACAAGCTGGGCGGCGCGCAGATCGGCTCCACCGGCGTCTGGGTCGGCGACTACACCGTCCAGCCGGAGAACGGCGGACTCGGCGTCTTCGCCCACGAGTACGGCCACGACCTCGGTCTGCCGGACCACTACGACACCCAGGGCGGCGAGAACTCCACCGGCTTCTGGACCCTGATGTCCTCCGGTTCCTGGCTCGGCACCGGCAAGAAGGAGATCGGTGACCTGCCCGGCGACATGACCGGCTGGGACAAGCTGCAGCTGGGCTGGCTGAAGTACGACACGGCCAAGGCCGCGACGACGTCCGAGCACAAGCTGGGCCTCGCCGAGTACAACACCCGGCACAAGCAGGCCCTCGTGGTCGAGCTTCCCAAGAAGAAGGTCACCACCGAGATCGTCGCCCCGGCGCAGGGCGCGAACCAGTGGTGGAGCGGCAGCGGCGACAACCTCGCCAACACGCTGACCCGTTCGGTGGACCTCACCGGCAAGTCGGCGGCATCCCTGACGCTGGACGGCTGGTACGACATCGAGGCCGAGTACGACTACCTCTACACCGAGGTCTCGACCGACGGCGGCGCCAACTGGACCGCGATCGACGGCACCGTCGACGGCGCGGCCATCCCGAAGGACGCCAGCGGCAAGCCGGCGATCACGGGCACGGTGGACGCGTACAAGAAGCTGGTCTTCCCGCTCGACGCCTACGCGGGCAAGAAGTTCGACCTGCGCTTCCGCTACCAGACGGACGGCGGCGTGGCCCAGAAGGGCTTCGCGGCCGACCAGATCACCGTGACCGCCGACGGCACGGCCGTGTTCTCGGACAACGCCGAGACCGCGGACGCCGCTTGGAAGACGAAGGGCTTCTCGCGCATCGGCGCGTCCATCACGGACGACTACGCGCAGTACTACATCGCCGAGAACCGTCAGTACGTGTCGTACGACAAGACCCTGAAGACGGGCCCGTACAACTTCGGCTTCTCGACGACCCGCCCGGACTGGGTGGAGCACTACGCGTACCAGAACGGTCTGTTGATCTGGAAGTGGGACACCTCCCAGGCGGACAACAACACCAGCAAGCACCCCGGTGTCGGCCTCGTCCTCCCGGTCGACTCCCACCCGGCTCCGCTGAAGTGGTCCGACGGCACGCTGATGCGCAACCGCATCCAGTCCTACGACGCGCCGTTCAGCACGTACCGCACGGACGGCATGACGCTGCACAACGCGGACGTCGCGACCCGGATCCCGTCGCGTGCGGGGGTGCCGGTCTTCAACGACCACACCAGCACGTACTACAGCGCGGAGACCCCGACCGCGGGTGTCAAGATCACTGACACCAACACCAAGATCAAGATCATCAAGGAGCCCAAGGACGGCTCGACGATCACGGTCGAGGTCGGTCCCGCGGTGAAGTAGACCGCATATATGCAGGTCAAGGCGTGATCGGCGGCAACCCCCTGGCGGGTTGCCGCCGATCGTGTTTAGGTGCACCCTGTGCTTCCGTTATTGACACCGGAACTGACATCGACCCTGACACCGACTCGCACGGGGGTGTGACCGCATGGCCGCAGGAGGTTTCTGCAAGCTGCCGACCGGCAGTGTCGTGGTGGCGCTGAACCTGCCCAGACCCACCACCGACGGCACGGGCTGCGTCCGTGTCCTCGTCCACGCCCAGAACCGCGCCCGAGCCCTGACCAGGCTCCGCAACCTGGGCATGCGCGCCGTCTATCTGCGGGGCAACGCCGCCCCGCCGACCCCCGACGAGATCACGGCGGTCCTGCACCACCCCGACGGCCTGATATGGCGAACGGCACCTGACAACGGTGTCGTCATGGGCCCTGAACTCGCCCAGGAGCTGTGGCACCCGATCCGGGCACTGCTGAGGCGCCCGGCGGCACCGGCGTGAGCCGCTGGAGGAGGTCCCGTGCGAGCCGGTGGGCCAGGGTCGGTGTGAGCCGCTAGGCGACGACCGGCTTGCCCGTCAGCTCGACGCCCGCCTCGCGCATCTCCTCGAGCGCCCGGTCCGTGGTCTCCGAGGCCACCCCGGCGGTCAGATCCAGCAGCACCTGCGTACGGAAGCCCTCCCGCGCCGCGTCCAGCGCGGTCGCGCGCACACAGTGGTCCGTGGCGATGCCCACCACGTCCACCTCCACGACCTCCCTGGCCCGCAGCCAGTCCGCCAGCCGCACCCCGTTCTCGTCGGCCCCCTCGAACCCGCTGTACGCCGCCGCGTACGCCCCCTTGTCGAACACGGCGTCGATCGCGCCGGACGCGACGGCGGGGGCGAAGTTCGGGTGAAAGCCGACACCCTCCGTGCCGGCGACGCAGTGCGCCGGCCAGGAGTGGGCGAAGTCGGGGTTGGTGGAGAAGTGGCCGCCGGGAGCGATGTGGTGATCGCGGGTCGCCACGACGTGCTGGTAGCCCGACCCGGCCGCCTGCCCGATCAGCTCGGTGACGGCGGCGGCCACGTCGGCACCGCCGGCCACCGCGAGGCTGCCTCCCTCGCAGAAGTCGTTCTGCACATCTACGACGATCAAGGCGCGGCGCATGGTCGGTGTCCTTCGGTTATGGACGCTGAGGTCGGGACGGTGAAAGCGTGCGGGCCCGGCCGTGAACCTCCGAGCCTAGAGACTTCGGGTGCACTGCGGGAGGGGGCATGGAGTGAGCGCGCCGGGCGCACTCGCTTCACGACCCCGTCAGGCCCCCCGAGCGCCCGTTGACATATTCCGTCGGGATGACGGGTTCCCCGCGCGAGAGCTGCGTCGCGGACAGCGGCAGGTTCGCGCGAGCGGCGGTGTGCCGGTCCCGTACGACATCCAGCGACTCGCGGGCCACCACGTCACCGCCCTTGACCAGCTCGACCAGCAGCTGCCGGTCGGCGAGAGCGTCCGGAACCGGCCCGGTGCCGATGACCTCGGCCTCGGCGGCGCCGTACTCGTCGAGGCGCCGGGCCGCCCACTTGCGGCCGCCGATGGAGGTCTTGCCGCCGCTGGACTTCTTCGCGACCGGCACCAGCGGTGCCGTGGGGTCGGCGGACTCGGCGCGGGCGACCAGCTTGTAGACCATCGAGCAGGTCGGATGCCCGGACCCGGTCACCAGCTGGGTGCCGACGCCGTACGCGTCCACCGGTGCCGCGGCCAGTGAGGCGATGGCGTACTCGTCCAGGTCGGAGGTCACGATGATCCTGGTGTCCGTCGCGCCCAGCTCGTCCAGCTGCTGCCGGACCCGGTGCGCGACCAGCAGCAGGTCGCCCGAGTCGATCCGGACGGCGCCCAGCTCGGGCCCGGCGACCTCCACGGCCGTACGGACCGCCTCGGCGACGTCGTAGGTGTCCACGAGCAGCGTGGTGCCCCGGCCCATGGACTTCACCTGGGCCCGGAAGGCGTCCCGCTCCCGGTCGTGCAGCAGTGTGAAGGCGTGGGCGCTGGTGCCGACGGTGGGGATGCCGTAGCGGAAGCCCGCGGCGAGGTCGGAGGTGGAGGTGAAGCCGCCGAGGTACGCGGCACGCGAGGCGGCCACCGCGGCAAGCTCGTGGGTGCGCCGGGCGCCCATCTCGATGATCGGGCGCTCACCGGCGGCCGACGACATCCTGGAGGCGGCCGCGGCGATCGCGGAGTCGTGGTTGAGGATGGACAGGATCACCGTCTCCAGCAGCACGCACTCGGCGAAGGTGCCCTCGACCCGCATGATCGGCGAGCCCGGGAAGTAGACCTCGCCCTCGGGGTAGCCCCAGATGTCACCGGAGAAGCGGTAGTCCGCGAGCCAGTCCAGGGTCTCCTCGTCGACGATCTTCCGCTCGCGCAGGAAGGCGAGGACGTCCGGGTCGAAGCGGAAGTTCTCGACGGCGTCCAGCACCCGGCCGGTGCCGGCCACGACGCCGTAGCGCCGCCCCTCGGGCAGCCGCCGGGTGAAGACCTCGAACACGCTCCGCCGCTCGGCCGTGCCCGACTTCATGGCGGCCTGCAGCATCGTGAACTCGTACTGATCCGTGAAGAGCGCCGTCGAGGGAACGTCCACCGGCAGCCCAAGGTCCGCTGTGTTCATGGCAACCGATGGTACCCCCATCTCGTCAGTTTGACGATTTGTGGGGTGGACGTCACAACGGGCGCGCCTGCGCAGCCCGTTTGTGCGACCACCCCCCTGCGGTGGCAGCATGGGCACTGTGACGTCACCCGCTCCCCTAGAGATCGAACGCACCGAGTCGGCGGAGGAGGTCTTCGCCGTCCCCGAGCCGGACGTCCCCTGGGTCACCATCGTCCACAACGACCCGGTCAACCTGATGAGCTACGTGACCTACGTCTTCCAGTCGTACTTCGGCTACACCAAGGACAAGGCCACCAAGCTCATGCTCGACGTCCACCACAAGGGCCGGGCGGTCGTCTCCAGCGGCAGCCGCGAGGAGATGGAACGCGACGTGCAGGCCATGCACGGCTACGGGCTGTGGGCCACCCTCCAGCAGGACCGCAAATGACCGCTCGCCCGCAGCCCCGGAACCACCGACAGGACCGGAAGTAGCGAATCTCCTCCATGCCAGGAACCTTCGAACCGCTCCCCGGCGGCGGTGCGGCCGTCGCCCTCGACGACGTCGAGATCTCCATCATCCGGTCGCTGGCCGTCCAGCTCCTGGAGCTCATCGGCCCCGGCCCCGCCGAGGACGCCCCCGACGACCCGCTCGCCGAACTGTTCAGCGACGGGCCGAGCGAACCGCCCGCCGATCCGGTCCTCAAGCGCCTCTTCCCGGACGCCTACGGTGACCCCGAGGGCACCCCGCAGGCCGAGGAGGCCGAGGAGCAGCGGGCGTACTCCGCGGAGTTCCGCCGCTACACCGAGAACGACCTGCGCGCCGGCAAGCGCGACAACGCACTCATGGTGGTCCGCTCCCTGGACGGGCTCAGCTCCGCCTCCGCCGGTGAGGGGGGCGCGGTGCTCAAGCTCTCCGTCGAGGAGTCCCAGCAGTGGCTCGGCGCCCTCAACGACCTGCGTCTGGCCATCGGCTCCCGCCTGGACATCGCCGACGAGGACGACACCGACCTGCTCTACCGGCTCCCGGACGAGGACCCGCGCAAGCCGATGGTGATGGCGTATCTGTGGCTGGGCGGTCTCCAGGAGACGCTGGTCGCCACGCTGATGCCTTAGATTGCGACGCTTCTGTAGCGATATGTGACGGTTCTGTGTTCGCTCAGCGGACGCTCAAATCCGGATAACGATCGCGTCACCGCCGCCACCCGCCTTGGGGGGCGGCGTTCCTTTTGTCCGGTTCTTCTTGTGCGATGCGCCACATGTCCTTTAGTCGATCAGTGTGACGGCCGTGATAAATCTTCACGACGCCCGACGAGCACCACCCGAATGTTCGGCCGGGTGCGCCACGAAGCCGACGGATCGTCGGCCGGGCACAGCTCCAGCAATCCGGGGGGATCGAGACCCGATCCGAGGCCGACGAAGGCCCGGGTCGGCATGGAGAAAGGCGCACTACACATGACCTCTGCGAAGGTCACTGACGAGAAGGCCACGGGTGCCCCGGAAGAGGGGTACGAGCGAGGACTCGGCAGCCGTCAGGTCCAGATGATCGCGATCGGCGGCGCCATCGGCGTCGGCCTGTTCATGGGTGCCGGGGCGAACATCGCCAAGGCCGGCCCCAGCATCATCCTCATGTACGCCCTCGCGGGCGTCGTCATCTTCTTCATCATGCGGGCCCTGGGCGAACTGCTCCTCTACCGGCCTGTCTCCGGCTCCTTCGCCGAGTACGCCCGCGAGTTCCTCGGCCCGTTCTTCGGGTTCGTCACGGGCTGGACGTACTGGCTCATGTGGGTGGTCACCGGCATGGCCGAGCTCACGGCCGCCGCGATCTACATCCACTTCTGGTTCCCCGAGATCCCGCAGTGGGTCAGCGCCCTGGTGTTCCTGGTGGTGCTCTTCGGCGTCAACCTGATCTCCGTCAAGATCTTCGGCGAGGTCGAGTTCTGGTTCTCGATGATCAAGGTCACGGCCATCATCGGCATGATCGTCATCGGCCTCGGCGTGCTCACCCTCGGCTTCTCCGACGCCGGTGACACCGCCACCGTCTCCAACCTCTGGTCGCACGACGGCTTCTTCCCGAACGGCATCGGCTCCAGCCTGATGACGCTCCAGGGCGTCATGTTCGCCTACCTCGCCGTCGAGCTCGTCGGCGTCACCGCGGGCGAGTCCGAGAACCCCGAGAAGACCCTGCCCAAGGCCATCAACACGCTGCCCTGGCGCATCATCGTCTTCTACGTCGGTGCGCTGCTGGTGATCCTCTCCGTCGTCAAGTGGACCGAGTTCTCCGCGGGCGAGAGCCCGTTCGTCCACGCGTTCGGCAAGATCGGCATCCCGCTCGCCGCGGGCATCGTCAACTTCGTGGTGCTCACCGCGGCCCTGTCGTCCTGCAACTCCGGCATGTACTCGACCGGCCGGATGCTGCGCGACCTCGCGTCCAACAGCGAGGCCCCGCAGGCCTTCGGCAAGCTCAACGCCCGCAAGACGCCCGCCGTCGGCATCTCGGTCTCCGTGGCGCTCATGGGCATCGGCGTGGTCCTGAACTACGTCGTCCCGGAGAAGGCGTTCCTCTACGTCACCTCCGTCGCCACCGCGGCAGGCATCTGGACCTGGATGATGATCCTCGTCAGCCACATCCGCTACCGCGCGGCGGTCGACGCGGGCCGGCTGCGTGCCTCGTCCTTCCCCGCTCCCGGCGGGGCGCTGTTCAGCTGGGTCGCGCTGCTCTTCCTCATCGGCGTGACCTTCATGATCGCGTACGACAAGGACGCGCGGATCTGCCTGTACGTCGCGGCAGGCTGGGCCGTCGCCCTGGGGGTCGGCTGGTCGATCCTCAAGAAGCGCAACCCGCAGCTCACCGCTCGCGGTGGCGACGAGCCCGAGCTGGACGCTTCGCTGAAAGAGCCCGTGAGGTGATCGCCGCGGAAGGCCGTCCGTTGTCTGCGGCGCCGCTGTGGCTGGTCGCGCAGTTCCCCGCGCCCCTTTAGGGCGTTGCCGAGCTGCTTGTCCAGGACGTCCCGCCGTCGGGAGCACTCGTGGCGCTCCCGACGGCTGCCGCTCAGGGCGTCCGGTATATGGGCCGCTCCGTACCATCCCTCGGTACGGAGCGGCCCCTCTGTTTATCCTGACGAGCATGCTGACCATCACCCAGGCCCTCGTCGACCAGATCGTCGCCCACGCGCGCAAGGACCACCCCGACGAGGCGTGCGGCGTCGTCGCGGGCCCGGCCGGCTCGGACCGCCCCGAGCGCTTCATCCCGATGCTGAACGCGGCGATGTCGCCCACCTTCTACGAGTTCGACTCGGGCGACCTGCTCAAGCTCTACCGCGAGATGGACGACCGCGACGAGGAGCCGGTGGTCATCTACCACTCGCACACGGCCACCGAGGCCTACCCCTCGCGCACCGACATCTCCTACGCCAACGAGCCCGGCGCGCACTACGTCCTGGTCTCCACGGCCGACACCGACGGCCTCGGCGAGTTCCAGTTCCGCTCCTACCGGATCGTCGACGGCGAGGTGACGGAGGAGGAGGTCAAGGTTGTCGAGGCGTACTGACCGGCGGACCGAGCCGGTCTGAACAGCGCGGTCTCACTCTCCGGCCGCAAAGCGTCCGCGATGTGGGATCACATTCCAAAAGCCGGACCGGGAATCGATACGATGACCCCATGGTTTTCCACGACGTGAGCGAAAAGACGCCGGGCATGCTGCTCGTGGCGCGGCTGCACGTCGACCTGTGCAGGCTCGCCAGCGCCATCTGTTGACGCTGCCCCTGCCGCCGTACGGCCGTGAGCCGCGGCGCCTCACACGCACCACCCCCGCTGTACTTGCGCTGCCGCGCGCCCCCGACTGACTAACTCCCGACAGGAGCCCTGAGCCATGGCCATCGAGGTCCGCATCCCCACCATCCTCCGCACCTACACCGACGGTCAGAAGGCGGTGGAGGGCAGCGGTGACACCCTCGCCGAGCTGTTCACCGACCTCGAGAGCCGGCACGCGGGCATCCAGGCACGCATCGTCGACGGCGGCCAGCTGCGCCGCTTCGTCAACGTCTACCTGAACGACGAGGACGTCCGCTTCCTCGACGGCATCAACACCAAGCTCGCCGACGGCGACAACGTCACGATCCTGCCGGCCGTGGCCGGCGGTATGGCCTGATCCACATGCGCTACGACTCCCCGCTCGCCGCGGTGGGCAACACCCCTCTGGTGTGCCTGCCGCGGTTGTCGCCGTCCGAGGACGTCCGCATCTGGGCCAAGCTGGAGGACCGCAACCCCACCGGCTCGGTCAAGGACCGCCCGGCCCTGCACATGATCGAGCAGGCGGAGAAGGACGGCCGCCTCACCCCGGGCTGCACGATCCTGGAGCCGACCAGCGGCAACACCGGCATCTCCCTGGCGATGGCGGCGAAGCTCAAGGGCTACCGGATCGTGTGCGTGATGCCGGAGAACACCTCGCAGGAGCGCCGGGACCTGCTCGCCATGTGGGGCGCGGAGATCATCTCCAGCCCCGCCGCGGGCGGCTCCAACACCGCCGTACGGGTGGCCAAGGAGCTGTCCGCCGAGCACCCCGACTGGGTGATGCTCTACCAGTACGGCAACCCGGACAACGCGGGCGCCCACTACGCCACGACCGGCCCGGAGATCCTCGCCGACCTCCCCTCAGTCACCCACTTCGTCGCCGGCCTCGGCACCACCGGCACCCTGATGGGCGTCGGCCGCTATCTGCGCGAGCACAAGCCGGGCGTGAAGATCGTCGCCGCGGAACCCCGCTACGACGACCTCGTCTACGGCCTGCGCAACCTCGACGAGGGCTTCGTGCCCGAGCTGTACGACGCCTCGGTCCTGACCACCCGCTTCTCGGTCGGTTCGGCCGACGCGGTCACCCGCACCCGCGAGCTGCTCCAGCAGGAGGGCATCTTCGCGGGCGTCTCCACCGGTGCCGCCCTGCACGCGGCGATCGGCGTGGGCAACAAGGCGCTGAAGGCGGGCGAGAGCGCGGACATCGTGTTCGTCGTCGCCGACGGCGGTTGGAAGTACCTCTCGACCGGCGTCTACACCGCGGCGACGACCGAAGAGGCCATCGAGACGCTCCAGGGGCAGCTCTGGGCGTGAGCCGGTGCGCACGACCTGCCGGCTCGGGGTCCGCGAGGCCCTGACGGGGCGAGTGACGGCGCCCTATGTGGCGAGGTGACGGACCTGGTCCCAGACGACCGGGTCCATCACCCCCACCCGCCGCCGGAAGTCCGACACCGGGACGTCCCGCAGCTCGTCCGTCTCCAGGAAGCTCGCCCGCCCGCGCGCGTCCCCGACGGAGCCCGGCGGCAGCGGAATGACGCCGTACCGCTCGTCGCGGTACTTGCTGGTGATCTTCGCGACCGTGACCCGCTTCCCGCGCACCGCGAGCACCAGACAGGGCCGGTCCTTGGCGCCCGGCCCGTCCTCGTAGGGCACGTTCGCCCACCAGATCTCCGCGGGCTCGGGACGAGCGGTGGCGAGCCCCCGCGTACGTCCCCCCGGCCGCCCCGGCGGCCGGGTCCGCCGCCCCTCGGGCCGCCGTCTGCGCCCCCACCCGTCCACGAGCGTGGCGACGAGCGCGAGCAGTACCACCGCCGCGAGGGCGAGCCACCAGGACGTGTCCATACGCACGAAGGTACCGGCGCGCGCCCACCCCGCGCGCCGTCACTCCCGCCTCATACGCCCCGCATCCAGCCGAACGCGTGACACCACAGGTGAGTTCGCCCACAACAGCCCTTGGCGGAGGAGCGACCAAAGGTTTTGCGCCTTACGCTCGACAAACCGCACGACCCCCGACGCCCAAACTTCTCGATCTTCTCATTTTCCGCCAGCGGAGGTTTCTGTTTCATGAAGCTCACCGTCGTCGGCTGCTCGGGGTCGTTCCCGTCCGCGGAATCGGCCTGCTCGAGCTACCTCGTCGAGGCCGACGGCTTCCGGTTGCTTCTCGACATGGGCAACGGCGCCCTGGGCGAGCTGCAGCGCCACTGCGGTCTCTACGACCTCGACGCGATCTTCCTCAGCCATCTGCACGCCGACCACTGCATCGACATGTGCGCGTACTTCGTGGCGCGCTACTACCGGCACGACGGCGGCCGCTGCGACCCGCTCCCGGTCTACGGACCCGAGGGCACGGAGCATCGCCTGACCACCGCCTACGCCGACACCCCCACCGCCTCGTCCATGAGCGAGGTCTTCGACTTCCACACGGTCAAGCCGTCCACCTTCGAGATCGGCCCGTTCACGGTGCACACGGAACGCGTGGCCCATCCCGTCGAGGCGTACGGCATCCGGATCGAACACGGTGGAAGGACGCTGACCTACTCCGGCGACACCGGCGTCAGCGCGGCCCTGGACGAACTGGCCCGCGACGCCGACCTGTTCCTGTGCGAGGCCGCGTTCACGCACGGCAAGGAGAACATCCCCGACCTGCACCTCAACGGCCGCGAGGCGGGTGAGTCGGCGGCCCGCGCGGGTGCCCGCCGCCTGGTCCTCACCCACATCCCGCCGTGGACCGACCCCCAGGTCAACCTGGCCGACGCGCGTGAGGTCTACGACGGTCCGGTGGAACTGGCGGCGCCGAGGCAGGCGTACGAGATCTAGCCCGGTCGAGCACCGGCCCGTACGGGGTTCAGGCCCGTATGCGCCCGAAGGCCCCGGAACCTTTGGGTTCCGGGGCCTTCGCCGTGGTTACGAGCCGTCCGGCTACTTCGCCTCGGCCTTCTGGAGTTCGGCGAGCTCCTCGTCGGACTCGCGGCCCGGCGTCGGCAGGTTGAACTTCGTGATCGCGAAGCGGAAGACCACGTAGTAGACCGCGGCGAAGCACAGGCCCACCAGGGCCAGGCCCCACGGGTTGGTGGCGATGCCGAGGTTCAGGAAGAAGTCGACCGCGCCGGCCGAGAAACCGAAGCCGTCCTTCATACCGAGTGCCCAGGTCAGCGCCATGGAGACACCGGTCAGCACCGCGTGGATGGCGTACAGGACCGGCGCGATGAACATGAACGTGAACTCGATGGGCTCGGTCACGCCGGTGACGAACGAGGTCAGCGCGAGGGAGAACATCATGCCGCCGACGACCTTGCGGCGCTCGGGGCGGGCACAGTGCACGATCGCCAGACAGGCGGCCGGCAGGGCGAACATCATGATCGGGAAGAAGCCGGTCATGAACTGTCCGGCCGTCGGGTCACCGGCCAGGAAGCGGGCGATGTCGCCGCTCTTGCCCTCGTACTCGCCCGCCTGGAACCAGGGGAAGGAGTTCAGCAGGTGGTGCATGCCGATCGGGATCAGCGCACGGTTGGCGACACCGAAGATGCCGGCGCCGACCGCGCCCGAACCGACCAGCCACTCACCGAAGTTGTGCAGACCGGTGCCGAGGACGGGCCAGATGTAGCCGAAGACGATGCCGATGATCAGGCCCGCGAAGGCCGACAGGATCGGGACCAGCCGGCGGCCGCCGAAGAAGCCCGCCCAGTCCGGCAGCTTGGTGCGGTAGAAGCGCTGGTAGAGGAGGGCGACGACGATGCCCATGACCACGCCGCCGAGGACCTTGGCGTCCACCGCCTGCTCGACCATGACGATCTTGCCGTCGACTATGGCCTCCTTCTTGGGCAGGCTGCCGTCGGTGAACGTGCCCAGCACGTTCTTGAAGACCAGGTAGCCGACGACCGCCGCGAGCGCGGTCGAGCCGTCCGACTTCTTCGCGAAGCCGATCGCGATGCCCACCGCGAAGAGCAGGGCCATGTTGTCGAGGATGGCGTTGCCGCCGGCGGTCATGAAGCCCGCGATCTTCGTCAGGAAGGCGGGGTACTCCGGGTCGCCGAGCATGTCGGCGTTGCCGAAGCGGACCAGCAGCGCGGCGGCGGGCAGCACAGCCACCGGCAGCATCAGGCTGCGGCCGATGCGCTGCAGGACAGCCATCGCGCCGGCGCCCTTCTTCTTGTCGGCCGCGGGAGCGGCGCTGGCCGTGGTCACAACTTCCTCCAGAGGGCATGGCGCCGCCCGGGGAACAAGGCTGGGGACGGCGGCGTCTCATCGCCATGCGGAAACGCCGCATGGTCTACACCACTTAGTGGTGTAGACCTGTTGTAGCACGGTGAAGGGCGGATAAGGAACCCGCGATTTCTGTGACGAATCGGCTACGCCGCCCCCGGCGAACCGGCTACGCCTTCGTCGCGTCCTCGACCTCCTCGTCCGGCTCCCTACCCGGAGTCTTGAGATCGAACTTCGTGATCGCGAACCGGAAGATCGCGTAATAGACGACGGCGAAACACAGACCGATGGGAATGATCGCCCAGGGTCTCGTGGCCAGGTTCCAGTTGATGATGTAGTCGATCAGCCCGGCCGAGAAGCTGAACCCGTCATGGACCCCTAGCGCCCACGTCACCGCCATCGACACACCCGTCAGCAACGCGTGCACCGCGTACAGCAGGGGCGCGATGAAGAGGAACGAGTACTCGATCGGTTCCGTGATACCGGTGACGAAGGACGTCAGGGCCACGGAGGTCATCAGGCCGCCGACCTCCTTGCGGCGGCTCGGCCTGGCGCAGTGGGTCATGGCCAGGGCGGCGGCCGGCAGGGCGAACATCATGATCGGGAAGAAGCCCGAGGTGAACTGGCCGGCGTCCGGGTCGCCCGCGAGGAACATGTTGATGTCGCCGTGCACGACCTCGCCGTCGGGCGTGGTGTAGGTGCCGAACTGGAACCAGATGGGCACGTTGAGGAACTGGTGCAGACCCACCACCAGCAGTGCACGGTTCGCGATGCCGAACACTCCCGCGCCCCATGCGTCCAGGTCGCTCATCCAGTCGCTGAAGCTCTCCAGCGCGTCACCGATCGGCGGCCAGACCCACAGGCACAGCACCGCGAACACGATCGCGACGAACGCCATGATGATCGGGACGAGGCGCCGCCCGTTGAAGAAGCCGAGCCAGTCCACCAGCTTCGTACGGTGATAGCGGGCCCAGAAGAACGCGGCCAGCAGGCCGATGACGATGCCGCCGAAGACGCCGGGGTTCTGGTACTCGAAGACGGTCACCGTCCCGTCCTCCACCTGGCAGCCGACGTTCGGGACCGCCGTCGAGCCCCCCGGGCAGTCCTCCGGGAACTCGCGCAGCACGGTGTAGTAGACGAGGAACCCCACGACCGCCGCCAGCGCCGTCGAGCCGTCGGCCTTCTTCGCCATGCCGATGGCCACGCCCACGCAGAACAGCAGCGGCAGGCCGAGCGAACCGTCGAGCAGCGCGCTGCCCGCGCCGTCCATCACCTTCGAAACGTTGTCCCAGCCCAGCCCCTCGTCGCCGAACACGTCCGGCTGTCCGAGCCGGTTGAGGATGCCGGCGGCGGGCAGGACGGCGATCGGGAGCTGAAGGCTGCGGCCCATCTTCTGCAGGCCCTGGAAGGCTGTGTTCCAGCGGGCGCGCGCGGGGCTGATGGCGGAGCTGTCGGCACTCATGGACGCCCCTCGGTAAGGTGGTGTAGACCAGTTGTCGGACGGTTCCGCTGTCGTGAACGCCATCCTTCGGCACGTACGGCATGACCGCTCGCAAAGATGGGCCAACTGTGGGTTACTGCGACAAAGCGGTTCGGATCAGGGAGAAGGAACATGGCCAGCAAGGCTGAGAAGATCGTCGCCGGGCTCGGTGGCATCGACAACATCGAGGAGATCGAGGGCTGCATCACCCGGCTCCGCACCGAGGTCAGCGACCCCTCGCTGGTGAACGAGACCGCCCTGAAGGCCGCCGGCGCCCACGGTGTCGTGAAGATGGGCACCGCCATCCAGGTCGTCATCGGCACCGACGCCGACCCGATCGCGGCGGAGATCGAAGACATGATGTGAAGCGCGGGCATCGTCCCGGGCTTCAGCCCCTGACGGACCCTCCGCGTCACCACTGAGGGCCCCTTCCCACCACGGGAGGGGCCCTTCCATCGGTGCGGCTAGGCTCAACGCCATGTCCTCAATGCCTCGAATCGACGGCCGCACTCCCGAACAGCTCCGCCCGGTCACCATCGAACGCGCCTGGAGCAAGCACGCAGAGGGCTCCGTCCTCGTCTCCTTCGGCGACACGAAGGTCCTGTGCACCGCCTCCTTCACCGAAGGTGTCCCGCGCTGGCGCAAGGGCAGTGGCGAGGGCTGGGTCACCGCGGAGTACGCCATGCTGCCCCGCGCCACCAACACCCGCGGCGACCGCGAATCCGTCCGGGGCAAGATCGGCGGCCGTACGCACGAGATCAGCCGCCTCATCGGCCGCTCCCTGCGCGCGGTCATCGACTACAAGGCGCTCGGCGAGAACACGATCGTCCTCGACTGCGACGTCCTCCAGGCCGACGGCGGCACCCGCACCGCGGCCATCACCGGCGCCTATGTCGCCCTCGCCGACGCCATCTCCTGGGCCCAGGGCAAGAAGCTGATCAAGCCCGGCCGCAAGCCCCTCACCGGCACCGTCAGCGCCGTCTCGGTCGGTATCGTCGGCGGCGTGCCGCTGCTCGACCTGCGCTACGAGGAGGACGTGAAGGCCGACACCGACATGAACGTCGTCTGCACCGGCGACGGCCGCTTCGTCGAGGTCCAGGGCACCGCCGAGGCCGAGCCCTTCGCCCGGGAGGAGCTCAACTCCCTGCTGGACCTGGCGGTTTCGGGCTGCGGTGAGCTGGCGGACCTGCAGCGCAAGGCTCTTGATACGGTCCTCGAAAAGTAAAGGGCGCACCAAGAGCAGTTGCGGCTTCGGGCAACCGTGCTGCCATTCCTGGCGTCAGTAGGGGTACGGGCGTACGGCACACCGCTGTGCGCCCGGCCAATGCACAACGGGGGCCTGCGAGGCCTGAGCAGGGAGGGAACGTCAAGCATGGCCACGAGCCGACGCCGCCGGAGCCGAATCGCCATAGCCGCCGCAGCCATTGCGGCTGTCGGGCTGACGGCCGGGCTGACCACCGGCTGCGATGCCGTCAACAAGGCGCTGGACTGCGTCAGCACCGCCGACGCCATCGCCGACAGCGTGACGGAACTCCAGCAGGCCGTGGAGAGCGCCGCGAACGACCCGACGCAGCTCGAGGAGTCGCTGACCTCCATCGACAAGAACCTCGACAAGATCGGCGACAAGACGGACAACGCCGACGTCAACAAGGCGGTGGACGACCTCCAGGAGGCCGTCACCAACGTCCGCGACTCCGTCAAGAACGGCGACGAGACCCCGGACATCAGCCCGGTCACCGACGCGGCGGGCGAGCTGACCAAGGTCTGCACGCCGTAACGCTGCGCCGGCTGGGCGGTGCATCTCGTCTGCCGGGTTCTGCCGGTGGGCGGCTGCGGGTTCAGTGTGGCTGGTCGCGCCCACCCGGCGGAGCCGCACATGTCACAGCCCCGCGCCCCTTGCGGGGTGCGGGCGAGGGGGGCGTCAAGAGGCGTGGGCCCCGGCGCGATACTGGTCGCCATGACCCGCCTCATCCTCGCCACCCGTAACGCCGGAAAGATCACCGAGCTCAGGGCGATCCTCGCCGACGCAGGCCTGCTGCACGACCTCGTCGGCGCGGACGCGTACCCGGAGATCCCCGACGTCAAGGAAACCGGTGTCACCTTCGCCGAGAACGCTCTGCTGAAGGCCCACGCCCTGGCACAGGCCACCGGTCTGCCGGCGGTCGCCGACGACTCGGGGCTGTGCGTCGACGTCCTGAACGGCGCCCCCGGCATCTTCTCGGCCCGCTGGGCAGGCCGGCACGGTGACGACAGGGCCAACCTGGAGCTGCTCCTCGCCCAGCTGGGCGACATCGACGACGCCCACCGCGGCGCCCACTTCGCCTGCGCGGCGGCGCTCGCCCTGCCGGACGGCACGGAGCGGGTCGTCGAAGGGCAGTTGCGGGGCGTCCTGCGCCAGACGCCGGTCGGCACGCACGGCTTCGGCTACGACCCGATCCTCCAGCCGGACGGCGAGACCCGGACCTGCGCCGAGCTGAGCCCCGAGGAGAAGAACGCGATCAGCCACCGGGGGAAGGCGTTCCGGGCGCTGGTGCCGGTGGTTCGGGAGTTGTTGGGCTGAGGCCCACACGGCAACGGCCTGCGCATCGATCCTTCGATTCGCAGGCCGTTCATGTGCGGCGGAAGGGATTCGAACCCTCAAGCCCTATCAGGGCCACAGGACCTAAACCTGCTGTGTCAACCGTTGCACCACCGCCGCTCGTTGCCTGCCATCGTACCGGGAGGTGCTTGATGTCTCTTCCCTCCTCTGCACCAGGTACTCGTGACGGCATGACAGTTCGGGCAGAGGAGCCGCAGGTTTTCGCGCCGGTCGTCGCTCCGGTCCCCGTTGATGTGATCGACCTCCAGCGTCATGGGCTTGCCGAGCCACTCGGGGCCCAGCCCGCACCGGGCGCACTCCTCGGCAATACCGACTTCGAGAAGCGCACGACGCAGCCGCTTGGTCGTTGTCCGATGTGTGCCGCTGTGCTGGACCGGCACCTCGTGCGAGGGCTTGGCGTTTACTGGCGTTTTGCCCCGTTGATGGGCCTGCCCCAGGAAGTGCGCGGTCGAGATCTCGTGCTCGGCGATCCACTTGTGCAGCTGGGTGCGCTGGGTGCCGTTGCCCGGGTGGTTCAGGCGGCGCAGTACTTCTGCGATGGAGGTCGACTCGTGTACCGCTGCGCGTAGTTCGCACTCTGTCGGGCGCGGGCGCCTGCCGCACGGGCGGAAGTGCGAGATGTCGATACCGAAGTGAGCGAAACGGCCGGCGAGGTAGCGACGGAGATTACCGTACGGTCGGGTGCCGAAGTAGACGATGACCTCGTCGATGTCGTGACACGCGCGGGCTGCTTGGATCAGTCCCTCACGGGTGTACTGGGTGCCGCTGGTCATGAGGCCCGGCCCTTGGCGCCCCGCTTGCCTCGCCCACGGTAACTGTCGGTTGTCGAGTGGCAGTTGGGGCACAGTAGCCTCAGGTTTCCGATTCGGTTGTTGCGCCAGTTGCCGTCGATGTGGTCGACCTCAAGAGGAAGCGGCTCGCCGAGCCATACCGATTCGATCGAGCACGGAGCGCAGCACTCCGCGACGCCCAGCGCGCGCATGGCTCGCTTGGGTCGGCTGCTCGGAACGCGCGTTGCCCCTGTCGAGGTGTCCTCGACGAGGATCTCCTCGGGCGTCCGGCGGCGCTGATTGTTCCGCCGCTCGTGGATGTACCGCCGCTTCCAGCTCTTCGGGTCCACCCCCAGCCTCCCGCACGCCTCCGACAACGTCCGAGCCCCCCCGAGCCGCCTCCTCCAACCGCTCCTTCGTGTACACACCGGCCCCCAAAGCCCGTCTCCGTCCTCGCCCACATGTTCATGGCTCGCACGGAGCAACGAACCGCTTATCGGACGGTCATGGCCGGGCTGATATGGTGTGGATCACCAGGCAAGCCTTCCGGGCTCGGGCAACCGAGCGCCCCGGGAGGCTTTTTTCATGACCATTCACCCAGCGCAGCCCAGCAGGCGTACCCCACCCGGCGACATCACGGTCCGTCCAGCCGCTCCCGCCGACCGCCCCGCCGTCGAACGGCTCTGGCTGATGTTCAGGCACGACATGTCGGAGTTCGGCGGGCACCTGCCCAACCCGGACGGGACGTTCCGCAGTGAGCGGCTGGAGGCCGCCTTCAGTGGCTCCGCCGACTGGGCGCCGTACTTCGTCGGCAGTGGCGAGAGTGCTGCCGGGTTTGCGTTCGTGCGGGGTCTCACCGGGCCCACACGGGTGCTGAACAGCTTCTTCGTCGTGCGCGGAATCCGGCGTACGGGAATCGGGCTGCAAGCCGTTCGGGACGTCGTCGCCCTGCACCCGGGGCGTTGGGAGATCGCCTTTCAGGACGCCAACAGGGGCGCCGGCCTTTTCTGGAGGCGTGTGGCGGAGGAAATGGCGCCGGGAGTATGGAAAGAGGAGCGCAGGCCCGTGCCCGGGCGGCCTGACCTGGCTCCTGACCTCTGGGTTTCGTTCAGATACCCAAGTCCTTGATGATCTTCGCCACGTGTCCCGTCGCCCGCACGTTGTACAGGGCCCGCTCGACCTTGCCCTCCTCGTCCACGACGATGGTGGAGCGGATGACGCCCATGTAGGTCTTGCCGTAGTTCTTCTTCTCGCCGTAGGCGCCGTAGGACTCGGTGACCGCCTTCTCGGGGTCGGCCAGCAGCGTGACCTTCAGCGACTCCTGCTCGCGGAACTTGGCGAGCTTCTCCGGCTTGTCGGGGGAGACACCGATGACGTCGTAGCCGGCGCCGGCCAGCAGCTCCAGGTTGTCCGTGAAGTCACAGGCCTGCTTGGTGCAGCCGGGGGTCAGGGCGGCCGGGTAGAAGTAGACGATGACCTTGCGGCCCTTGTGGTCCGACAGGGACACCTCGGTGCCGTCGGCGTCGGGCAGGGTGAAGGCGGGGGCCACGTCCCCCGGCTGGAGTCGCTCGCTCATCGAACCAGCGTAACCGGGGAGCCTGACAGTGCGGTCCGGCGTGGAACTGACAGACTGTCCGGAAACAGCATCAGCTTCACTTCGGAGGCCGTACGGTGGCGGACACGTCGGACACCAGAACCCCCGCGCAGATCGAGGCGGACATCAAGGCCCGCCGCGCTGTGCTGGCCGAGACGCTCGACGAGATCGGGGTGCGGGTGCACCCGAAGACGATCGTCGGCGACGCCAAGGCCAAGGTCGTCTCGAACATCGATCACACGCTCGGACGGGCCTACGTCGGGGTCAACCGGGCCGTGACCGATGTGCGGGCAAAGTTCACCGACGAGGAGGGCGCGCCCCGGCTGGAGCGCATCGTCCCCGTCGCGCTCGTCGCCGTCGGTCTCGTGGGCCTGCTGGCCCTCGGCACCCGGCGCCGCAGGGGCTGAGCGGCGGCGGACCCGGCGGCGTACCCAGGCGGCAAAGGCAGGTAGGTTCAATGGTGTGAGCGCCAACAGAAACGAGCACAGCACCCACGACGACAAGCTGCCCATCCGGATGCTGCACGACCGGGTGCTCGTGCGGCAGGACACCAGCGAGGGCGAGCGGCGTTCCGGGGGCGGCATCCTGATCCCCGCCACCGCGGCCGTCGGCCGTCGGCTGGCCTGGGCCGAGGTCGTCGCGGTGGGGCAGAACGTACGGACCGTGGAGCCCGGCGACCGGGTCCTGTACGACCCGGAGGACCGTGCCGAGGTCGAGGTGCGCGGGGTCGCGTACGTGCTGATGCGCGAGCGTGATCTGCACGCCGTGGCCGCGGACCGGTTCGAGGGGTCGGAGGACTCGACGGGGCTGTACCTCTGATTCAACGGCTCCAAAGGGCTGGTGGCCTTTGTCACCAGCCCTTTTCGTTGTCCTTTTTGCTATCTTTGAAGGGACCCCGACGAGACGCGCCGTACCGGGTGAACGCAAAGACGACGCACCGAATGGTTTCCGTCCTTGCGAAAGGTGCGTCCCCATGGCCTGGGTCCTGCTCGTCGTCGCCGGTCTGCTCGAGGTCGGCTGGTCGATCGGCATGAAGTACACCGACGGTTTCACCCGGCTCGTCCCCAGCCTGTTCACCGGCGCCGGCATCGTTGCCAGCATGGTGCTGCTGTCGTACGCCGCCAAGTCCCTGCCCATCGGTACCGCCTACGGCGTCTGGGTGGGCATCGGGGCGGCCGGCGCGGCGGTGGTGGGCATGGTGGTGCTGGGGGAGCCGGTCACCGCCGCGCGGATCTTCTTCGTCTGTCTGCTGCTGGTCGCCGTGGTGGGGCTCAAGGCGACCAGCGGTCACTGATCGGGGCCGCCGGTGTTCCCGGATGTGCCTCCGCCTCCGCCGGTGTCGGTACCGCCGGTGGAGGTGCCGCCGTCCGTGGTGCCGCCGTCGGTGGTGCCGCCGGTGTCGGTCCCGCCCGTGGTGCCGCCGTCCGTGGTGCCGCCGTCGGTGGTGCCGCCGGTGTCGGTCCCGCCGGTCGTGCCGCCGTCCGTGGTGCCGCCGTCGGTGGTGCCGCCGGTCGTGTCGCCGGTCGTGCCGCCGTCCGTCTCACCCGGCGTCTCACCGCCGGTCTGGCCCTCGGTGTCCTGGCCGCCGGTGGTCGGCTCCCCGGTGGTGCCGCCGTTGTCCTGGCCGCCGATGCCCTCGTCGCCCCCGGTGGGGTCGGTCGTCGGGTACTGGGGCACGTCAGAGCCCTCCTGGAGCTCCAGGTCGAAGTCGCTGACCGGCTTCCCCTTCAGCGCCTCCTCGGTGTACTGGGCCCAGATCTCGGTGGGCGCCCCACCGCCGTTGATGCGGTCCAGGCCCATCGCGCCGTACAGCGACTTGTGCTTGGCCGTGACCGGGTCCTGACCCATCACGGCGACGACGGTGGCCAGGTCGGGGGTGTACCCGGCGAACCAGGCCGCGGTGTCCTCCTCCGCGGTACCGGTCTTGCCCGCCGCCGGTCGGCCGGCGGCCTGCGCGGCGGTGGCGGTGCCGTTGTCGACGACGCTCTGCAGGACGGACGTCGTGGTGTCGGCCGCCTCGCGGCTGACGACCTGGGAGGTCTTGCGCTCCGGCAGCTCGATGACGTCGGCGCCGTCCTTGGTGACCTTCTCGATCATGGTGTACGTGCCGTGCTTGCCGTGGTTGGCGAGCGTCGCGTAGGCCTCCGCCATGTCCAGCACGCTGGCGGTGGCCGTGCCGAGCGCGATCGACGGGTACGGCTGGAGGTCGGGGGTGCCCGCGGGCAGGCCCAGCTCGACCGCGGTGTCCTTCACCCTCTCGGGGCCCACGTCGACGGCCATCTGGGCGTACACCGAGTTGACGGACTTGTCGGTGGCCTCGCGGACGCTGATGTCGCCGTAGGAGACGTCGTCCTCGTTCGCGGGGTCGTAGCTGCCCGTCCAGCCCTGCACCGGGCGCTTGTTGGTGCCGTCGTAGATCGTGTTCGGGGTGATCCGGCGGCCGTCCTGCGTCGTCGAGCCGTTCTCCACGGCCGAGGTGAACACGAACGGCTTGAAGGTGGAGCCGACCTGGAAGTCCCGGCGGGTGGCGTTCGGGGTGTACTGCTTGACGTAGTCGATGCCGTTGTACATCGCGACGACCTTGCCGGTCTTCGGGTCGACGGAGGCGCCGCCCGCGCGGACGTAGTTGTCGACCTTGTTGTTCTTCTTGTCCAGCTTCGACATCAGCTTGTCGTTGACGGCGTCGACGAAGGCGTCCTGCCGGTTCTTCTGGAGGGTGGTCGTGACGCGGTAGCCGCCCGCCTGCAGCTCCTCCGCGCTGACGATCTTGTTCTGGGTCAGATAGTCCTTGACGATCTGCACGATGTAACCGCGCTGCCCGGACAGGCTCGTGGAGGCCGTCGCCTCCTTCGGCATCGGGAACTTGATGCCCGCCCGCTTCGACTCGCTGAGCCAGCCCTTGGTGACCATGCCGTCCAGGACGTAGTTCCAGCGGGCCAGGGCCGCGGACTTGTTCTCCGGGTGGGCGACGACGTCGTACTCGCTGGGCGCGTTGACCAGCGCGGCCAGATAGGCGGCGCGGCCCGGGTCGAGGTCCTTGGCGTCCATGCCGTAGTAGGCCTGGGCGGCGGCCTGGATGCCGTAGGCGTTGCGGCCGAAGAAGCTGGTGTTGAGATAGCCCTCGAGGATCTCGTTCTTGGTCTTCTCGCGGTCCAGCTTGACCGAGATGAAGAACTCCTTCACCTTGCGGGTGACGGTCTGCTCCTGACGCAGGTAGTAGTTCTTCACGTACTGCTGGGTGATCGTGGAGCCGGACTGCTTGCCCTTGCCGGTCGCCGTGTTCCAGCCGGCGCGCAGCATCGCCTTGGGGTCGATCGCGGACTCGGTGTAGAAGTCGCGGTCCTCGGCGGCCAGGATCGCGTGCTGGGCGTCCTTGGACATCTGCGCCAAGGTGACGTTCTCCCGGTTGACCTGGCCGTCGCGGGCGATCACCGATCCGTCCGCGTACATGTACACGTTGGCCTGCTTGGTCGCGAGCGCGTTGGCCGGCGGGATCTTGACCAGGGAGTAGCCCAGGAAGAACAGCCCGAACAGCAGCAGCGTGCCGATGACGAAGGTGCCGAGGACCATCCGCCAGGTCGGGACGATCCGCCGCCAGCCCGTCCTCTTCGGCCGCTTGGGCTTCTCGTTCGGCTGCTGGGCCTGCCCCTGCGGCTGCGGCTGCGGCTCGTCACTCATCTCGTGCACGGACTCCTGTTTCGCGTCGTACGTTCCCGTACGCCTCGTACGCCTAATGCGCCCCCATTGCTGAAGACTCTCGCACCGGGCGTTCCGTTCCCGGAAACCGGCGCGTGTCTGCGGAAAGTGAGCAGACTCTCGCGCCGGGCGGGGCCCGGAAATCGGCTGGCAGCCCCCGCCGCGCGCGCACTAGGCTCCTGCGCTTCGGTGCCGGGCGCGGGCGAGGAGGGCTGTGGATGTGGGATCGGGGCGGTTGTACTTAGCCGTCGCGGTGGGCGGGTTCAGAAGGTACGCGACCTATCGGGCGGCGACGGCGGCCGGGGTGTTCACCAACACGGTCTTCGGCGTGATCCTCGTCCACACCTATCTGGCCCTGTGGGACGAGAAGCCGCATCTCGGCGGCTACGACCAGACCCAGGCCGTCACCTATGTGTGGCTGGGCCAGTGCCTGTACGCGACGCTGGCCATCCAGGGCGGCGGCGCCGAGAAGGACCTGATGCAGCGCATCCGCACCGGTGAGATCGCCGTCGACCTGTACCGGCCGGCCGATCTGCAGCTGTGGTGGCTGGCGGGCGACGTGGGGCGGGCGCTCTTCCAGATGCTCGGGCGGGGCGTGATTCCGTTCGCGTTCGGCGCGCTCTTCTTCCCGATGGCACTGCCGACGGACGTCACCCGTTGGGCGGCCTTCACGGTCACACTCCTGCTCGCCACGCTCGTCAGCTTCGCGATCCGCTATCTGGCGGCCCTGAGCGTGTTCTGGCTGATGGACGGCATGGGCGTCAACCAGGCCCTGATGATCACGGGGATCTTCTTCTCGGGCATGGTGCTGCCGCTGAACGCCTTCCCGGGCGTCCTCGGCGAGATCGTGCGGGTGCTGCCCTGGGCGGCGCAGCTCCAGATGCCGGCGGACGTGCTCATGGGGGAGACCGATCCGCTGCGGGCGTACGCCTTCCAGGCGGCCTGGGCGGTGGTGCTGCTGGCGGCCGGGCGGCTGGTGCAGTCGGCGGCCACGCGGCGGGTGGTGGTGCAGGGTGGGTGAGATCCCCGGGGCCACCAGGGTGTCCCGGGCCGGTGAGGGGCTGCGGGCCTACCGGCTGATCGCCGGGATGTGGATCCGGTCCGCCATGACCTACCGCGCCTCCTTCGTCGTCACGGTCTTCGGCAACCTGCTGGTGACCGGCCTGGACTTCGTGGCGATCCTGCTGATGTTCTCGCAGGTCGACTCGCTGGGCGGCTGGTCGCTGTCCGAGGTCGCCTTCCTGTACGGGCTGTCCGCGACGGCGTTCGGGATCGCCGATCTGACCTTCGGCTCGATGGACGTCCTCGGCGGCCGGATGCGCGACGGCTCGTTCGACACGCTGCTCGTGCGGCCCGTCCCGGTGCTGGCCCAGGTCGCCGCGGACCACTTCGCGCTGCGCCGCCTCGGCCGGATCACCCAGGGCGCGCTGGTGCTGGGCTGGGGGCTGCTGGCCGTCGACGTCGACTGGACCGCGGCGAAGGTGCTGCTGGTGCCGGTGATGCTGGTCTGCGGCGGGGTGATCTTCTGTGCCCTGTTCGTGGCGGGCGCGTCCTTCCAGTTCCTGGCGCAGGACGCCGCCGAGGTGCAGAACGCGTTCACGTACGGCGGCACCACGCTGTTGCAGTACCCGCCGACGGTGTTCGGGACGGACTTCGTGCGCGGGGTGACGTTCGTGCTGCCGCTCGCCTTCGTCAACTGGGTGCCGGCCTCCTATGTGCTGGAGCGCCCGTATCCGCTCGGCCTGCCTCCATGGGCGGCCTTCGCGTCGCCGTTGGTGGCGGCGGTGTGCTGTGCACTGGCCGGTCTGGCGTGGCGGGCCGGGCTGCGGTCGTATCGGAGTACGGGGAGTTAGGGGCAGCGGTGGATGGCATGGACGGCATGACGGACGGGTTCATCGAACTCGACGGCGTCGAGAAGGTCTTCGACGTACGCAAGAAGACCGGTTTCCTGAAGCGGGAGCGGCGCCAGGTAAGGGCCGTCGACTCGATCTCCTTCCGTGTGGCGCGCGGCGAGATGGTGGGCTACATCGGGCCGAACGGCGCCGGCAAGTCGACGACGATCAAGATGCTGACCGGCATCCTGACCCCGAGCGGAGGCCGGCTCCGGGTCGCCGGCATCGACCCGTCCCGCGAGCGGATGCGGCTCGCGCACCGGATCGGGGTGGTGTTCGGGCAGCGTACGACGCTGTGGTGGGACCTGCCGCTGATCGACTCGTACAAGCTGATGCGCCGCATGTACCGCATCCCGGACGGCCGTTACCGGGAGAACCTCGACCGGCTCGTCGAACTGCTCGACCTGGGCGCGCTGTTGGACGTCCCGGTGCGTCAGCTCTCCCTCGGCCAGCGGATGCGCGGCGACATCGCGGCGGCGCTGCTGCACGATCCCGAGGTGGTGTACCTGGACGAGCCGACGATCGGACTCGACGTGATCTCGAAGGCGAAGGTCAGGGCGTTCCTACGGGAGTTGAACGGGGAGCGCGGCACGACGGTGCTGCTGACCACGCACGATCTCCAGGACATCGAGCAGTTGTGCTCGCGGGTGATGGTCATCGACCACGGGCGGCTGATGTACGACGGTCCGCTCACCGGGCTGCACGAGGTGGGGGAGAGCGAGCGCACGCTGGTCGTCGACCTGGAGCGGGAGCTGCCGCCGATCGAGGCGCCGCCCGCGCGGGTGGTGAAGGTGGAGGGGCCCCGGCAGTGGCTGGCGTTCCCGGCGGCCGAGTCGGCGGCGGTGCTGGTGGCGCGGATCGCGGCGGAGTATCCGCTGGTGGACCTGTCGGTGCGAGAGCCGGACATCGAGGCTGTGATCGCCAAGATGCTGCACTCGTTGGGGGACACCCCCAAGCCCCCGCCGGAACAGGCCGAGCGAGCGATCTCGTAGCCCACGGGCGGGGTTGCTCGTAGGCTGCTTGCATGACCGACGACGTCCCGGAGCTTCGTGCCTCCGACGCAGATCGTGAACGAGTCGCCGAGGTCCTGCGGGACGCCGTTGCGGAGGGGCGTCTCGACATGGAGGAGTTCGGGGAACGCCTGGACGCCGCATACAAGGCTCGTACGTACGGGGAACTGGCGCCGCTGACCCGGGATCTGCCTGTCGGCGCCGTGGCCGTGCCCAAGGTCGACATGGTCAAGAAGTCCGAGGTGCCGGACGGGAGTTGGGCGGATCGGATCGTCGGCGGCGAGGGGTCGTCGACGGGGGGTGTCGCCGTGATGTCGGGGTTCCAGCGCAAGGGGCGGTGGACCGTGCCCCGGCGGTTCAACGCGTTCGCGTTCTGGGGCGGCGGGGAGATCGATCTGCGCGACGCCGACTTCGCGGACCGCGAGGTCGTGATCAACTGCGTCGCGATCATGGGCGGAATGCAGGTGACCGTGCCGCCCGGGGTCGAGGTCGTGGTGCGGGGGGTCGGGATCATGGGCGGGTTCGACCAACGGGAGGAGGGCGTGCCGGGGGATCCGGGCGCCCCTCGCGTGATCGTGACCGGGTTCGCCTTCTGGGGTGGCGTGGGGGTGGAGCGGAAGCAGACCCGCGCGCAGCGGCAGGCCCTTCGGGAGGAGCGGCGGCGGGAGAAGCTGGAGCGACGGGCCGAGCGGCGGGAGCTGCGGGCTTCGGGCCGCGACGAGCAGTACGAGGCGCATCGGGACATGCTCGAGGAGCACCGGGAGATGTGGCGGAACGCCCATGACCGGCACGGGAAGCGAAGGGCGCGGGACGAGGACTGAGCGCCGTCCGCCGCGTGGCGCCCGGCGTCTGGGCTGAGGCGGCGGTGGGGATGCCCGCCCGCGACTTGCGGGGGCCCGCGCTTCTTCGGGACGGGAGCTGCGGCTAGCGGGACGACTGCACGCAGGCTCCGGGGATATGCGGCCTCCAGGCCGGGGTGGCTGCTGCTGGGGCGGATGCTGCCGCCCTCAGCCCGCGTCGGCGATGCGATGGCCGCAGGCGGCGTGGCCTCGGCGCCGGCGGCCGGCCTACAGCTTCGCCGGGGCCGCGCCCCTCAGGTCCTCCAGGTTGAAGGCTTCCCCCATCCGGTCGTAGCCCTTGTCGCTGGGGTGGAGGTGGTCGCCGGAGTCGTAGTCGGGGCGGAACTTGCGGGGGTTGTACGGGTCCCGCAGGGCCTCGTCGAAGTCGGCGACCGCGTCGAAGACCCGGCCGCTGCGGATCTCGGCGTTGATCTGCTGGCGTACGTTCTCGCGGGCGTCGGTGTAGCCGCGGTGGCCCTGGAAGGGCATCAGGGTGGCGCCGACGACCTTGATGCCGCGGGCGTGGGCCTGGCGGACCAGGGCGCGCAGGCCGTCGAGGATGCGGTCGGGATCGGCGAGCCTGGGGTTGCGCAGGATGTCGTTGACGCCGAGGTCGATGACGACGACCTTGACGTTCGTACGGGCGAGGACGTCGCGGCCGAAGCGGGTGAGGCCGGCCTCGTTGTTCGCGGGGCGCCCGGTGCCGCTGACGAGGATCTGGTTGCCGCTGATGCCCTGGTTGACGACGCTGTAGCGCGGCACGTCCTGACGGGCCGTGATCGCCGCGCGCAGCCGGCGCGAGAGGGCGTCCGTCCAGCGCCGGTTGGCGTTCTCGGTGGACGTGATGCCGTCGGTCAGCGAGTCGCCGAAGACCACGACGGTGCCGTGGGACTCGTTGCTGAGGACGTCCAGCGCGGTCAGGTAGCGCCAGGAACTGACCTGCCCGGTGTACGCCACGCCGGTCGCGTCCTCGGTGACGTCGCCCTCGGCGACGTAGCTGATCTGGCGCGCGTGCGGGTGGTAGGTGACCGGGCCGGACGGGGTGGGGGAGTAGGTGGTGACAAGGATGTCGGTGTCCGCCGGTACGGCGATGCGCACGGCGTCGCTCAGCACCTGCTGCCCGGGCGGGATGACGACCGTGGTGTTGCCGCCGAAGGTCAGCCTGCGCATGGTGTCCACGATCGCCGCCGCGGTCCCGGTGCCGGCGGCCACGGCGACCGACGCGTGCGTGATGGTCAGCGCGGACTGGCCGTAGAGGTTGGACAGCGTGATCCGGGCACTCGTACCGCCGACGCTGGTGTGCACGACGTTGCGCACCGAGCGGCCCGCGAGGCCCTCTATCTCGGTGCCGGGCTCGGAGCCGACCGGGGAGGTCGACCAGGCGCCGACCCAGATGCCGGTGGAGGCCGGGGCGGCGGGGCCCCGGTGGGCGCCTTCGTTGGTGGGGGTGCTCTTGCTGGTGGCGCTGCCGTCGTCGGAGGCGACTCCGACGTATATGGCCGCGGAAAGCGTGACGATCAGGGTGACGATCGCGGCGAGCAAGGCATAACCGTTACGCCTGGTCATGCGGTGCGTGTCTCCTCGGGCGGATGGGAGCCCGAGGCTCCGATGTGATCACCTCATGATGCGTCATAAGGCGGAGGGGAGTTGCACGGACCCCCCATTGGGCCGCCGGCGTTCATCCGGAGTTCGTCATCGACCTCCCCCCACCGAACAGACGCCGGGAACTCTTGTTTCGTTCCAGGAGTCGGTCAGGTAGGGACAATGAGTACGGGGGATCCTGGACGGGTGGAGCGGAATGGAACGTACGAATCCGGAAGAAACGGGAACGCGTGACGTAGAGCAGCATGCCCGGCCGGGCGCTGCCGGTAACCGGCGCGTCCCCGCATCGGCCGTACGTGCGATGACGACGTTCACCGCCGCCGACGAGGAGAAACAGCGCGGCGTACGGCGGATGAAGCTCACCGCGACCGGACTGCTGCTGTTCGTGGCCCTGGTGTACGTCCTCGCCAAGGTGGCGTCGAACCAGGGCGCCGGAGACTGGGCGGACTATGTCGCGGCGGCCGCCGAGGCCGGCATGGTCGGCGCGCTCGCCGACTGGTTCGCGGTCACGGCCCTGTTCCGGTACCCGCTGGGCATCCCCATTCCGCACACCGCGATCATCCCCAACAAGAAGGACCAGCTGGGGGTCTCACTGGGCGAGTTCGTCGGGGAGAACTTCCTCTCCGAGGACGTCGTACGCCAGCGCCTGCGCGCCGTCGGCATCGGCAGCCGGCTGGGGGTGTGGCTGGCGGACCCGGAGCACGCGGACCGCGTGACGGCCGAGCTGTCGGCGGCGCTCAGAGGCGCCCTCGCGGTCATGCGCGACGCGGACGTCCAGGCGGTCGTGGGGGAGGCCATCACCCGTCGGGCCGACGCCCAGGAGATCGCGCCCGGCATAGGGAAGATGCTGGACAAGATCGTCGCGGACGGCGGCCACAAGCGGGCCGTCGACCTGATCGTCGCGCGGGCCCAGCACTGGTTGATCCTGCACGACGAGGAGATCATGCACGCGGTCCAGGGCGGCGCCCCGGGCTGGACCCCGAAGTTCGTCGACAAGAGGGTCGGCGAGCGCGTCTACAAGGAGCTGCTCCGCTTCGTCACCGAGATGCGCGACATGCCCTCCCACCCGGCCCGCGGCGCCCTCGACCGCTTCCTCACCGACTTCGCCTCCGACCTCCAGTCCGACACGGACACCCGCGCGCGTGTCGAGCGGCTCAAGGGCGAGGTGCTGGGGCGCGGCGAGGTCCAGGACCTGATCGCCTCGGCGTGGACCGCCGTCCGGTCGATGATCGTCTCGGCGGCCGAGGACGAGCGCAGCGAGCTGCGCCTGCGCGTGCGTGCCTCGCTGCTGTCGCTGGGCGCGCGGATGGCGGTCGAGCCGCGGCTGCAGGCCAAGGTCGACGGCTGGGTGGAGGGCGCCGCCGTGTACGTCGTCACCACCTACCGCAAGGAGATCACCTCCCTGATCACGGACACCGTGGCGAGCTGGGACGCCGAGCACACGACGAAGAAGATCGAGGCGCACATCGGACGCGATCTGCAGTTCATCCGGATCAACGGCACGGTGGTCGGGTCGCTCGCCGGGTTGGTGATCTACACGGTGTCGCGGGCGCTGGGGGCCTAGCGGCGCCCCCACAAGCGCCGGGGGCGTGGAACCGCCCCCCTCAGGGCACTCGTCACGGGTTCCGCTCGATGGGGAGGGAGCCCATGACCACCGCAGAAGCCGAGACCGGCCGTACCGTCACGACCGACATCCCCGCCCGCCTGGACCGCCTCCCGTGGTCGCGCTGGCACTGGACGATCGTGATCGGTCTCGGCACCGTGTGGATCCTGGACGGGCTGGAGGTCACGGTCGTCGGCAACATCGCGCCGCGCCTGTCCGAGCCCGGCAGCGGACTGCCGATCACCTCCGGCCAGGTCACCGGCCTGGCCGCCGCGCTGTACGTGGCCGGTGCCTGCCTGGGCGCCCTGTTCTGGGGCCGCCTGACCGACCGGTGGGGCCGCAAGAAGCTGTTCATGATCACGCTGGCGGTCTACCTGGCGGCGACGGCCCTGACCGCGATCTCCTTCCACACCTGGTGGTTCTTCCTGTTCCGCTTCCTGACCGGCTTCGGCATCGGCGGCGAGTACGCGGCGATCAACTCCGCGATCGACGAGCTGATCCCCGCGCAGTACCGCGGCCGCGTCGACCTGATGATCAACGGCAGCTTCTGGCTGGGCGCGGTCGGCGGTTCGCTGCTGTCGATCGTCGCGCTGAACACGGCGATCTTCCCGGCGGACGTCGGCTGGCGGCTGACGTTCGCGCTCGGCGCCGTCCTCGCCCTGGTGATCCTCCTGGTCCGGCGGCACGTCCCGGAGAGCCCACGCTGGCTGCTGATCCACGGCCGCGACGACGAGGCGGAACGGATCGTGTCCTCCATCGAGGAACGGGTGGAGGCCGAGCGGGGCGAGCCGCTGCCGCCCGCCGAGGGCGAGCTCACCATCCGCCAGCGCCGCAGCGTGACGTTCATGGAGATCGGCCGCACGGTCTTCTCGAAGTACCGCAGGCGGGCGATCCTCGGTTTCTCCCTGTTCATCGGCCAGGCGTTCCTCTACAACGCCATCACCTTCGGCTTCGGCGCGATCCTGACCACGTTCTACGACGTCCCGAGCGGCAGCACCGGCTACTACTTCGCGGTCATCGCGGTCGGCAACTTCATGGGCCCGCTGCTGCTGGGCAGGCTGTTCGACACCGTCGGCCGCCGCATCATGATCTCGTCGACGTACCTGCTCTCGGGCATCCTGCTGTTCGGCACGGCCTGGCTGTTCGACCAGGGCACGCTCAGCGCGAGCACGCTGACGGCCTGCTGGTGCGCGGTGCTGTTCTTCGCGTCGGCCGGCGCGTCGAGCGCGTACCTCACGGTCTCCGAGGTCTTCCCGATGGAGACCCGCGCGATGTCCATCGCCTTCTTCTACGCCCTCGGCACCGCCGCCGGCGGTATCAGCGGCCCCCTGCTCTTCGCCGACCTCACCGAGACGGGCAAGGTCGGCGACACGGTCCTCGCCTTCCAGATCGGCGCGGCCCTGATGTGCCTGGCGGGCCTGGTGGCGGCCTTCCTCGCGGTCCGCGCGGAACGCCGGTCGCTGGAGGACATCGCCCGGCCGCTCACGGCGGTGACGAAGCCCGCTCGGGCGGGCGAGGTGGGACAAGGGGCGTAGCCCTACCGGGATGCGCGCCGGACCCGCTCCCTGCGGCGCAGGAGGAGCAGGCCGCCGGCGAGGGCGGTGACGCCGGTGGCGGCGGTCCAGCCGAGGACGTCGTTCGAGCCGGTGGCGGCGAGGTCGCCGGTGGTGGAGGGGGCGGCGGACGCGGAGGGGGATGCCGTGGCCGCCCCCGTCTGCGGCCGGGCGTCCGACCCCGCCCCTGCCCCCGCCCCGGCTGCCGGGGACGCCGCCCCCGACGCCGCAGGACGGGATCCGCCCGTGCCCGGCCCTGCCCCGGCGGCCTTGTCGCGCGTGAACGCCAGCGTGCCGAAGCCCAGTTGGTCGTACCCCCCGCTGTTGGGCCCGTAGTCCCCGCCGCCGCCCTCCGGCGAGGCCTTCGCGGCGATGCGGGTGAGGTACGACGCCGGCCGGCCCCGGCGCTTGGTGTAGTGGTTGGCGATCATCGCCCAGATGGGGCGGGTCATCGCCGGGTCCACGGGTGCGGCCTCGGTCACGGTCTCCGAGCCCGACCAGCCGTTGATCGCGCCCTTCCTGCGGGTGTTCGCGGTGAAGGGCACCTCCTCGCCCATCGCCCACTTGGCGACGTACTGGGCGCCCTTGAGGAAGCGGCTGTCGTCGTAGCCGTACAGGTCGATGCCCTGGTTCCAGGCCATCTCGCAGAAGGTGCCCATCAGGCCGACGCCGAGCAGCGCGTGCCCCTGGTCGCGGCCGGCCTCCAGCCACTCGGCGAGGCCGTCGTCGCGTACGACGGGAATGGCGTTGCGGATCGAGCCGAGCCCCTCGCCGTGCTTGAAGTACTCGACGGCGCGGGCGACTTGGGCCTTGTCGTCGCAGAGGATGCCGGTCGCCAGGACGCAGCACATGGCGGTGAGGTCCCAGTTGGTCCAGTAGTTGGAGACGACGGCGTCGTTGTGCTTGACCAGGAAACCGTCGCTGAGCGGCGCGAAGACGGAGGTCAGCATCTCCTGGAACCGGCCGAGCTCGAAGTCGGGGTGGTCGCGGACGAGTTCGGCGGCGTTGGCGATCTGGTACCCGTAGATCCCGGCCGCAAGGAAGCGGTCTGCGTTGCCGGCCAGCGTGGTCAGCTCGGCCGACCAGGCGTTGAGGATCGCCACGGCGGTGTCGAGGTGCGCGCTGTCGCCGCTGACGTGGCCGCGCAGGGCGTTCTGGTAGGCGGCGTGGACGTCGTTGTAGAGGATCGCGTAGTTCTGGCCGGCGCCTCCCCGGACCACGGTCGCCTGCGGGTTGGCCGCCCAGCCGCGCTGGGCGTGCCGGTTGGCGGTCAGCTTGGCGAACCCGGCGGTGTGGACAGCGGCGCCGGCCTTCACCTTGGCGGCCATCCGGTCCAGGTCGGCGCGGGTGTGCAGGAGGCCGGGGTGCGCGAACGAGGCGCCGGCCGCGGCTGCCGGGGACACGAGAGCGGTCGTACCGATGCCGATCCCGGCGCCCGTCGCGGCTCCGACGGCTCCGGCGGTCGCACCCGTGGCCTTGAGCATGCTCCGGCGGCTGATCTGTCGTGTCACGTGGCTCATTCCTCGCGTGCCTGGGGCTGGGGACGGTGAGGAGACGGGGAGACACTGCCGGGGATAACAGAAACTCCGGCCACCGATGACTCCGGCCACCGATCAGGAGCCGCATTCGATGACGATCCGCAGGATCATGCCCGACTTCCAGGTCGGGTCCGAGGAACAGATGGAGACCAGCCGGGACTTCTACGGCCTGCTCGGCTTCGAGGAGGTGATGCACATGGGCTGGGTGATGACCCTGGCGTCCCCCGCCAACCCCACCGCCCAGATCAGCTTCTTCACCGAGGAACGCACGGCTCCGGTCGTCCCCGACCTGAGCGTGGAGGTCGAGGACGTCGACGCCGTGTACGCCCAGGTGCTGGCGTCGGGCGCGGAGATCGTACGGGAGCTGCGGGACGAGGAGTGGGGCGTACGGCGGTTCTTCGTACGGGACCCGAATGGGCGGGTGGTGAATGTGCTGAGCCACCGTTCCTAGCGGCGTCGGGCGGCCGGAGGTGAATCGTGCCGAGGTCCCGCGCCCGGCCGCGTCGGGCCGGGGGCGGCTCGGGTCAGCCCCGCCGGTCCGCCACCGCCCACGACGCCAGGGCCACCGCTCCCGCGACCCCGAACACGGCGGGCCAGGCGCCCACCTTCTTGGCCAGCGGGTGCGAACCGGCGAAGGCGGCGACGTACGCGGCGGTCAGTGCGCCCGCGGCCTTCCCGCCCGCCTGCTGCCGCCACTGCTGCGCGGCCGCGGCCCCGGCGACGGCCAGTACGGCCCCGCCGAGCTGCCGCTTCCTGGTCCAGCGGGCCACGCCGTAGCCGCCGACGAGTCCGCCTGCGGCGACCGCCGCGCTGGGGATCTTCGCCATGTCTGCCTCCCACCACTTCAGCCGGCAACTCCTGCCGGCCTCGATGGACCGAGGCTAACCGGCCTCCCCCTTCCGCAGCTCGGCCCGGGCACGCAGCTCCGACACGTACCCCGCCCCGATGGCGCACCCTGCGGCGGTGAGGGCGAGGGCCAGGACGCCCGGGTTGACGTAGCCGGGCACGTCGCCGTTGTCGTAACTCCCGCCGTCGCTGGTCTCGCAGACGAAGCCGAGAGGGACGTACGTGACCGTGTAGTCGACGATCTCGATGCCCTGCTGATGCCGTTCCCACCAGCCCCCTGTACGGCAGGACCGAGGCGGCGACGAGTCGGTTCCGCCGTCCTCCGCCGTCATCACCGCGCCTGTGACGGCGAGCAGCCCCCAGGCGTACATGGCCAACGCACCGGCGCCCGCGAGGGCCGCGAGTCCGCGCAGCAAGCCGGGGGCGCCCGTGCGTTGTGCGCGCCGGTCGGCCAGGGTGCGGGCGCCGTAGCCGCAGAGCCCGAACGCGGTGATCACCGCGATGACGACGAACAGCAGGAACAGCAGGAACACATGTCCTCCAGACAGTGGTCTCACGGGCTCGGTGACACGGCGTCACAGGTCCGGGATCACAGCACATCCGCCAGCCGGTCCACCTGGTCCGGGTCCAGGCCGTAGCAGTAGAGCATGACCTCGTCGGCGCCCAGGTCGGCGAAAGCGGTGAGTGCGGCGCGGATCTCGGCGGGCGTGGTGAGGAGGCCGGCGACCATGCGGTCGGCCATGCCGGTGAAGGCGTAGTACTCGTGCATGCGGGCGCGGGCGTCGTCGAGCACGTCCGGTGGGCCGAGAGCGACGTTGACCTGAGCGACGAGGCGGGGCTCGCCGTCGCGGCCGTACTCCTTCCAGAACTCGCGGACGGTGTCGAAGAGGCCGCCCGCCCAGGAGGGCGGCGCGGCCCCGAGGAAGCCGTCGCCCCAGCGTGCGACGCGTTCCAGCGCGGCCGGTTGGAAGCCGCCGAACAGCATCTCCGGGCCGCCGGGGCGAGCGGGCGACGGACCGATGGGGCCGACGCCGTCGCCGTACGGGTCGCCCCACCACAGGCGGCACATCGTGGCCATCTGCGCGTCCATACGCCGGCCCCGGGTGCGCAGGTCGGTGCCCGCGGCCCGGTGGTCGTCCTCCCGGCCGCCGACGCCCAGACCGAGGACGAGACGGCCCCCGGTCATCCGGTCCAGGGTGGCGGCCTGCTTGGCCAGCAGGGCGGTGTCGCGCAGCGGGGCGAGCAGCACCTCGGTCTGCACGCGGATGCGGGTGGTGGCGCCGGCCAGGACGGCGAGGGCGACCAGCGGTTCGGGGTTGTCGTGGACGAGCCGGTCCAGCAGGCCGATCGTGCTGAAGGGACCGGCGTCCGCGCGCCGGGCCCAGGTGAGCAGGGCGGCCGGGTCGCCGATGGGCAGGCCGATGCCCACGTTCGTACCGACGTTCATGAAGGGGCCTCCGAAAGAGGGGTCGACAAAGACGACTGCCGCCCCTTCGGCACCTCGGTGTGGCTCAGTGGCTCGGTGAGGTGGGACGTTCCCGCTCTGCGGCTTGCTTCCAGGGGAACGTCTCTTCGAAGTGAACTCACTGTAGAACGGGCCGGTTTCGCGGGACAAACCATTTGCGCAGGGCAGATCGTTTCACTGGCGGGAAGCGATGATCAGGAGCAGGACCACGATCCCCAGGGCGATCAGACACCCGGCGCCGCCGCCGGAGGAGCCCTTGCGGAACTCGACCATCCCTCCGGGGGCAATGTGCGGATGGCGTCGGGCGTAGTGGCTCTCCATCGCGTGCTCGCCCTGGGACTCACTGCCCCAGGGGGTGCGGTGCCCGCATTCGCCGCATCGGTAGCGGTAGCTGACGGCCATGTCGGTCTCCTTGTGTGCTCGGTGGGTTGGGCTCAGTTCCGCTGGTCGTCGTCGTGCCGGTCGTCGTCCCGCTGGTGCGGCGCGGTCGCGGCGAGGTGTTCGGCGAGTGCCTGGAGGACGCAGAGGTTCGGGATTCCGGAGGCGACGGCTCCCCACACCTGCCACCGTCCGGCGGCGGTGCGGACGGCGAAGGATCCGTTGCGGACCTCGACCCGCCGGACCTGCTCCCCGCCCAGGAACGCCCCCCGGGAGCCGACCCCGTCCCTGGTGATCCACACGGGGCCGAAGACGAGCCGCGCCCCCTCGGCCGGCGCGGCCAGGGCCCGCGGCAGCTGGGCATCGGTCACGGCCCGGCGGATCTCCGGCCCCCACACCTCCGGGTCACCGAAGTCGCCGCAGCGCAGCACGATCCGCTCACCGTCGACGTCGACGAGCACGTAGGCGCGGGCGAGGCCCTGCCGGGACACCACCCGGCGCCGCCGCACCACCGTGCTGTCGTACCGCACGACATGAATCCGCCCGGCGCCGGCGACCGTCAGCCCGCGCTCGTACAAGTCCAGCCGAGCGCGTGCCCTGGCCCCCGCCGGGCCGCCGCCCCGAAGCAGTCGACGCGCGGCCACAGCTGCGGCTCCCCGGACCCCGGGCCCGGCCAACGGCGCCCCATAGGTGGCGTACCGCCTGCCGAGCCGGGCCCGACCTGCGGCTTCGGAGACCCTGGCCAACAGCAACTGGTCGGCGCGGGCGGTGGAGCGGTCGTCTGGGTCGGCGGTGGAGGGGTTGCCTGGGTCGGTGGTGGAGCGGTCACTCGTGCGGTCGGTGGAGCGGTCGTCTGGGTCGGCGGTGGAGGGGTTGCCTGCCTGCGGCGGAGCGGTCACTCGCGCGGTCGGCGGAGCGGTCATCCCCGCAGCTGGCGGAGCGATCGCCCGGGCGGTCGGCGGAAGCGTCCCGGTGACTCTCGTAGCTCACGCCGCACCTGCCTGGGTACGGCGGGGATCGGTGCCGCTCCGCCGGGGAGCCCTGCCGTCCAGGCCTTGCCCTGTGCGGTCGGCTACTCCCAGGGCGCACAGGCCGCCGACGCCGTACTGGAGACGATCGCGAACGGCGGCACCGCCATCCCGCGCGAGCTGGTCGACGGCAAGCTGTACGCCGACCCGAAGCAGCCCGGCACCGGCATGTGGGCCAAGGTCCCCAAGGGCCTGGGCGCCCTCGGCTTCACCTCCACGGGCCCCGGCCCCGACGAGTTCCCGGGCGTCCCGGTCGCCCGCTTCTGCATCCGCGGTGACCTGGCGTGCGACGCCACGACGCCCGTGGCCGCCCTCGACTTCTTCCTCACGGACAAGCACAGGCGCTACGCCCTGGACGGCAACGTCATGGCGCAGACCATCGCGAAGCAGGGCCTCAACGGGGTGTTCTGGTACGAGTCCTGACCTCGCCGGGGCACCAGGAGGGGAGGGGGCCGGCCGTGAGCAGACGCGTCCGCATACGACCGTCCGCACACCGCCGGCCCTCACTCGTCTCGCACCCAGAACCTCGGCAACGACTACAGGAGCCGATCAGCAATCGGCTGTGACTCACGTCACCGCCACCCCCGGAAAAGAAAGCGGGTGCTGCCCCCGCGGTGCTGGCATGCTCATGCGTGACTACTGGGGGGTAACCACCGTCTGCGCACAGCGCAGCAACGGCCGTACGGGCACGCCTGGATGACCGGAGTGCCCGCTCCCCATGTGTCACCTCCTGAAGCGCACCCCCATACTCCGCTCCCGAGGAACACGCGTGCACAGACCCAAGCTCAAGAGCCATGCCTTACTGACGGCTGCCACCATCGCGGCCGTGCTCATCACGGGCTGCTCGTCCAGCTCCCCGACCACTGCCGACCCGGCGCCCAGGTCGGCGGCCGAGACCCCCGACCCCGCCGCGGTCCAGGAACAACTCGCCGTTGTGTCGGCCCCGTCCGGTACGGCCACTCCCACCGCCGTCGCCGACGGAGGTGAAGCAGGCACGGCGAAGAAGTCGTCCCTCAAGGTCGCCTCGTACGACAGGAAGTCGGGACGGGCCGTCATCTCGTCGCCGTCCGTCACGAAGCCGCCCGCCGACGCGTCGACCGACCCGACGGCAGACCCGTCGACCAGCACCAGCCCTTCGCCGACCGCGTCCACCGCGCCCGCGAAGCCCTCGACCAGCCCGTCCGCCTCCGGTCAACCCGCGGTATCCGTCGGCGACTTCATCGCCAGCGCCCCCGCCCCCGGCGCGCCGGACGGTGTGCTGGCCGAGGTCACGCAGGTCGTGGGCGCCACGGAGGACGGCGACACGACGGTCGACACGGAACCGGCGAAGCTCAACTCCGTGCTCGGCGAGAGCAAGGCCAAGGGCACGGTCCCGGTGGACCCGTCGGCCATGGAGGTCGAGCCCCTCCTGAAGGGCGTGAAGGTCTCCTGGGCGAAGACCGGCGACCTCCACTTCGGCCCCGAGGGCGCGAAACTCCCGCTGGGCAGCCTCCGTATCGACGTGGGTGCGGCGGTCGCCACGGCCGAGGGCGCCCCGGCGTCGGCGGCGGCGTCCGTGGAGGGCTTCGTCCAGCTCGCGCCCGAGGTCGCGTTCTCGTACGACGGTTCCGGCGACGGCACGGGTGCCTCGCCCGGCGGTGCCTTCCTGGGCCTGTCCGGTGACTGGGCCTCGAAGTGGTCCCTGAAGGGCCGCGCGGCCGGCTCGACCAACGGGCAGCCGATCCGTATCCCCTTCGCCGAGCTCCACTCCGACCCGGTGATCCAGGTCGGCCCGATCCCCGTGGTCGTCAACCTGGACCTCACCTGCTACATCCAGGTGAACGCGGACGGCCGCGTCACGGTCGACGTCGAACAGGACATCAAGGGCGACTTCCGCGTCGGCGGCACCTTCTCCTGGGCCGAGGGCTGGACACCGGTCAGCGAGTCCGAGATGACGGGCAAGCCCCTCAAGGCCACGGTCACCGCGGCCGGCGACGTCAAGGCCGCGCTCGGCGCCGAGGCCACCGTGGGTCTCTACGGCACCGTAGGCGTTACCGCCGACGTGGCCCCGTACGTCCGCGCCCACGCCGAGGCATCGGCGGAGGGCTCCTCCGACGGCACGGGTTCGGCAGCCGGCTCCTACGCCCTCTACGGCGGCGTGGACCTCACCGGCTCCCTCCAGCTGCAACTGACTATTTTCGGCACGCCCATCTTCCAGAAGAAGATCCCGCTGGGGGCCCTGAACCGTGAGTGGCTCCTGACGGAGGGCAAGGGCGAGGCGACGACCGGCCCGCCGTCGACAAGGGCGACCGGCTGACGTCGCGCGGGCCGCGCCGACCGTCACCCACGTCGGCGCGGCCCGCGCTCGCCTCGCGGCCGTACGGCCTCAGTCGTCCGAGCCGGAGTTCGAGCCGGACCTCGACCCACTTCCGGAACGCCCCAACACCCGCACCACCTCGCCCAGTCCCAGGGTCACGGCGGCCACCCCACGCACCCAGCGTGGTCCGCCCCGAGACGCCCACACGACACACACGCACCCCGCGACGGCGAGCAGCAGAACGCCGACCAAGACGAGCACGATCATGCTCATCCCCCTTCTTCCTCTGTGGTCCGCGCAATACTCCCAGCCGACGCTCAGCACCTGCAGGGCGGCCCAGATGCGCCGACGCTTCAGGACTGTTGAGGAGTCTGAGGCGTCTGGGGCGTAGGGGGCATACGCCAGTACTGCCGCCGCTTCTCGTCCCGTACGACCACGCCGAGCCGCAGCAGCTCGCCACGCAGCTCCCGGGCGTCGTCGGCGTCCTCGTCCTTCTCCCGCGCAGCCGCACGAGCCCTGAGCAGCGCGTCCGCCCCCTCGGGCAGCCCGGGCATCCCTGGAACCCATCGCCGGAACTCCTCCCGGTGCGGATCCTCATCGGCCCACCGGTAACCGTGCTCGGCGAAGGCATCGGCGACCCGCTGCCAGGACAGCCCGCACTCCTCCCGAGCGATCTCCATGCCGTCCGCCCCCAGCAGCACGAGCTGCTTACCGTCCCGCACCACCAGGGCGATCTCATCCCGCCCGAACTCCTGCGAAGAGTCCCTGACACTGAGGACGACATGACCGGCGGAGACCCTCACCGCCAACGACTCATGCACGGCGATGAACCCCACCACCAGCCCCACCAGCGCCCCCACCCCAACGCCCCCGACGCTGAGCCACGGCTCCGGAACGGAGGTCACGAGCTTGGCCGGCCCCTGCAACGGCGCCCAGGCCAACGTCACAAGCCACTTCGCCAGAAGAGTGACCAGCCATCCGACACCGGCCCCGCACGCGACACAGAAAAGCGTCAGAAGCCAGGCCGACTCGGCGAGCACAGTGCCCTTGCCGACGGCAGGCCGCCCCATCCCCGCGTGCCCCGCATCCCCCGTAACCTCCATGTCCCCCGTCCGTCCGTGTATCCGCTGCTGCCACTGATCTCCCGCGTCCGATCCGATAACCGGCACGGCGTAGCGGCGAGTCTGATGACAGCCCGTATGTCCTGTCATCGTCCGATGGTCTACGGCGCTGCGACTTTGGTTGCCTGCGATAGCCCGTTGGCCCGTTGGCCGTTGGTCCGTCTGTCCGGAGAGGGTCGCCCGGTGATAACAAGACGTAGGGCCCGGCGCCCGGGCTTGCGGCCCGGGCACCGTGGCCCTTTTTCGCATATCTGCGCGACGGAAAGCCGTCGCTCAGTGGTGGCAATCGGAGCCGACGTCGTTGTACATCGCGCCCGGGTTGCCCTCACCGTTGACCGCATTGCCCAGCAAACCGGGAAGCACCCCGACCTGACCGAGAATGTCGACGTTCAGGTCGTGGGACTTGCAGTGCCCATGCCCATGACCATGGCCGTCGGCGGGCAGTGCGGTGGCGGTGCCGGTGGCTATGAGGCTGAGGGTCCCGACCATCGCGGCCGCAACAGCGGCCTTCTGAAGCTTGCGCATGTCTCCTCCTTGGGTCGAGTAGAGCGCACACCTAAAGATCCACATTGCGCTCATTTGGGAGGCTAATCCGATATGCGCCGTGGCGCTCATTGGGGCTGCCATATGGGCCACGCAGGGGTGAGGCTCAATCAGCCGGGCGCGGTCACCTGGCGGCTGACACCCGTTCAGGCACTGCCACCCCGCGGCGGCCTTCCGGCTCCTTGGACCAGACGTTCACGACCATCGGACACCCACCCCGGCCTGACGCAGTTGCCGTCCGCGTGCGCACGGTGTCGTCTCGTGCGTGCACTCCGCGCCACACGGTTTGCCGTCGTGGGCGCAGCCAGCGCACGCGCCGTAGTGGGCAAGAAGCAACCTGTACGCCGTGTCCGGCGATTGCCGACTGACGACGGCGACTGCGCGAGCCAGTGCGTCGTGCAGCCTCTTGGAATCTGTAAGGGCATTAGACCCGGTAGGTGGGACACGCCACTGAGGGCCAACCGTGCACTCAGGCCCGGGCACGGCGATGTGGGCTGTGTCGCCGAGAACCTTGATCTGCGCGGCCTCCAACAACTGCCAAGCGGTCGCCCTCCCCGCAGGCACCAGCCAGTAGAAAGTGCAGGACCAGGGGTCCTCGATGACAGCCCCTGTCTCGTCGCGGAGTTGCTCGAGTGCCTCCAGGCCGATTGCTTGAGGGACCTTGACCGCGTCCCACCACTTGCCTGCGGGCAGAAGCGATACGGAGCGGCAGGAAGGCATCCAGTCGCCAGAGAGAGTGTTCATGCAGACACCATCGGGTGACGGGAGGGCTTGATTCGATACCCGACCGGTAATCTCACCGTGAGATGCATTTCCATCTCATCTGCGGATACCGAAGGTTGAGCCATGGCGGCGGTGCTTGGGCCGATCGAACTACCGGGCTGGGCGTGGGAGCGCGCCGAAGTCAGGAGGGCCCTGCGTACACGAGACATGGGAGCCGTATTCCGGCTCGCACAGCAGTACGCGGGTGCCAGTCAGTCACGTATCGCCGCAGCGGTGGGAATGACGCAGGCACGCGTCAACGAGATCATCAACGGGCGTCGCGAGGTCTCGCGACTCGACGTGTATGAACGCATCGCGGACGGTTTTCGCATGCCCGACGATGCGCGTCATCTGCTCGGCCTCGCTGCCAGCAGGGAGAAACGCTCGGGCGGTGCTGCCTTCGATCTCGCTGCGTTCCCAGAAGTCGTTCGTGTCTACGCGACCCAGAGCTCGGCGGCCGAGGAGATCCAACAACAGGTACGCGAAGCATCGGAGTTGGATGTCCTGGCCGTACGTGGCCTTGGCCTGATCGGGCTGAACGACAGTCTGTTACGAGCCTTTCTGCCTCGAGAGCAAAGCGGGAAGGGACTGCGAGTCCGGGTGTTGCTCCTCGATCCCAACAGCGAGACTCTGGTCCAACGCGCGGCCGAGATCGGAGAGTCCGCAGCGTCTCTAGCCGACGGTGTGCGCTTGACCGAGGCGAGGCTGCGGGAGCTAGCAGACTCGTGTGACATCGGCGTATGGCGCTACCGCATGTTGCCCACCTGGCGGCTCATGCGTACGGACTCCACCCTGTTTGTCGGCGCCTTCGACGCAGGGTGGGAAGGCCACGAGTCGGCGATGTACAAGGTCGTGGAGACGCCGCATGGGCCTCTGTTTCGAGGGTTCCGGAGGATGTTCGAGGCAATCATCGACGCTGCGCAGCGCGCAGTCTGATTCAAAGAGGGGGAAACGAGTCGTGATCGAGGCAGAACTGAAGGCTCGGGTTCGCACACCCGAAGCTGTCAAGCAGCTGCTTGACCAGCGCGCTGAGGCTCGTGTTGAGGTGTACCGGGACACGTACTATGACCGGCCGGACGGCTCGCTGGAGAAGGCGGATCAGGAGTTGCGCGTCCGGACGGTTCTCGGTGCGAGTAGTGCACGAACAGTGCTCACCTTCAAGGAAGCCTCCGTCGATGAGGACTCCGGCTCAAAACCTGAGTACGAGACTGCAGTCGCAGATGCGGAAGCGGCACATGCCATCTTGCTCGGCCTTGGACATGTGGAAGTCATCGCCTTCGAGAAGCAATGTCGGAACTACGACTTCGAGGCGCGCGGCCGGCGAATGCTCGCCACTCTTGTGCGGGTACCTGAGCTCGACGGGACGTTCCTCGAGGTCGAGACGCTCGTCGAAGAAAGCGAGTTGAGCGCCGCGTTGGGCGATATCGGCTCGGTCATCTCTGAGCTCGGCGTTGACCTCGAGGATCTGACTCGGGAGACCTACACGGACGCTGTGGCAGCTCGACGAGCCTGACCCTTCGGCCTGCGTGCCCCTGCCTCTAGGCACCTGGGGCTTTCACGGGACGAGCTTCAGGGGCGCCCTGTCAGTGCCGTCTGATCAGATAGTCCTACTGGTGGTGCTAGAGGGTGGAGAAGGTATGGCTGACGGGCGGGACTTGCTTGAGCGAATTGGGAAGCTGCGGCCTGCTCAGCGGAGTACGGGGCAGCATCTGCACCGTCCGCTGTTGCTCCTGTGGGCCCTCGCTCAGGCCATACAGGGACGCCCGCGGGAGCAGTCCTGGTCGGTGGTGAAGGAGGAGGTTGGATCCCGTATCGCCGAGTTCTGCGGACCAACCCAGGGTGAGCAGAGCGCGCTCTATCCCTTCTGGCACCTTCAGAGCGACAACTTGTGGGAAGTGGTGGGGGCCGCCGACCTGAGTCTGACGAGCCAGGGACGACGACCGACGCTATCTGCTCTTGATGGGGCGAACCCTCTTGCCGGGCTGCCGCAGAAAGATTACGACCTCCTCATCGAGGACCGGGAGTTGGCGATACGCGCTGTCAGTACTCTGCTAGTGCGCTTCTTCGCCTCGACCTACGAGCCTTTGCTGGACTCTCTAGGTATACGAGGCGACGTACCGGGGCGAATAGATGCGTACTTGCTGCCTCTAGTTGGCGAGCCTCGTGCGAATCGCACAGTGATAGCCGAGGTCTACGGAGGTAACCGTGTTCTAGGGATCACTCCGCTCGCGGATGGAATCCTCACGGTTTATTCCGATGAGAAGGGGCCCTACGGCGATCATCACATCCCGGAGACGGGATGGATTGCTTACACAGGTGATGGGCTATCCGGCGACCAGACGCTGACTGCTGGCAACCGTTCCATGCAGGCCTATCAGGAGCAGCGAAAAGCCCTGCGCTACTGGCATAAGCCGTTCAAGGGGCAATGGACCTTCGAGACCTGGGCGGTCATCGTCCAGTGCCGCCGACGTTGGGGGAAGGGGGAGGACGGTGACCAGCGACGAGAGTACGTTTGGGTGCTGGCACCTGTCCCGTCGCCGTTGCGGGAGACGTGGCCATCGGAGGTGATTGAGGCTCTCGCAGAGGATGACGGGCGAGTCCACGATGACTCGATCGATGTTGTGCCTATAGATGTGGAACTTGTGCCAGAGCCGGGACTTTCCGAGCCTCTCACTCCCAAGGAGAGGTACCGGAAGCTATCAGCGGCTGCCCGTCGGACGGCAAGCCGTCGAACTCGGCGCTCCTCCATGACGAAGGTCGAGCGGTACTTGCGCTCGGCCGCTGCTCGGGATGCCGTGGTAATCCGCAGCGAGGGTCGCTGTGAGAACCCTTCGTGTACGGGGCATCCGCTGGAGCGCACCGATTCTAATCAGCCCATACTCGAGGTCGACCACGTCAATGGTCTGGCCCACACCGGGCAAGATACGCCTGAATTCATGATCGCCCTCTGCCCCAACTGTCATGCACTCAAGACGCGGGGGCAGAACCGAAAGGGCCTTCAGAAGGATTTGCTGATAGTGGCTCGGAGTCGGCACCGAGCCTATGAGGGGGCGGGCGAGGGTGAGGTGCGGGTCTGCATGGCCCTAAAGGGTGTTGCACAAGGCCGTGATCAGGGCATCTCCGTTGTATGGCTGGGGTGTTGAGGGCTGAACGGGTGTGGGTGGAGACGTTCACGGGGCTGCGCTTGACGCAGTTTTCGCGGTTGCTCAAGGCAGTGCGGGAGCGCGGTGGCAACGGCACGATGCAGGGCCGGCCGTGGAGCCTGCCGCTGGCGGAGCGGGTGCTGCTGGTCGCGGTGTACTACCGGACGAACCTGACCATGCGGCAACTAGGACCGCTGTTCGGAGTGTCCTCGTCCACCGTGTGCCGGGTGATCCAACGTCTCGGTCCGCTGCTCGCACTGGAACCCGTCTCCCGCCCTGCCGACGCCGCGGACCGGTTGTGGATCGTGGACGGCACCCTGATCCCGGTCCGCGACCGCAAGGTCGGCGCGTCCAGCCGCAACTACCGCTTCTCCGCGAACGTGCAGGTCATCGTCGACGCCGACACCCGCCTCGTGATCGCAGCGGCCCGACCGGCACCGGGCACCACGGCAGACGCCCACGCCTGGCGCGCTTCCGGCCTGGCCCAGCACTGCCAGGGCGTGACCGTCCTGGGCGACGGCGCCTACCTCAACTGTGGGATGGTCGTGCCGCACCGCAAACGCCCGCGCCGGCCCCTGCTGGCAGGCGAGGAAGCGGACAACGCCGCCCACCGCAAGGTGCGTGCCCGGGTGGAGCATGTGATCGGACGCATGAAGAACCACAAGATCCTCCGCGACTGCCGACAGCACGGCGACGGCCTCCACCACGCCGTCCAAGCCGTCGCCCACATGCACAACCTCGCCCTCGCATCATGACCAGAAGACCGCAGTCACACGCCCTGACCTGCCCAAACACGGCCTTGTGCAACACCCTTTAGGGCGTGTTGCGAAAGTCCCGCCTGCCGCGCGACGCCCGGCACGCCCTAGGCTTGCCCCATGATCCACGGCACCCGCCTTCGCGCCCTCCTCGCCACCGGACTCATGGACCAGCTCGACGCTCGCGACAAGAGAGTCCTTGAGCGGCGCGCTGACCTCGCCGGTGCGGACGAGGAGGCCTCACCGGTAGATCCCCGCGGCTGGTGGTACGCGGTGCCCGCGGACGCATACGAGGGCGTCTTCGAGGTGTTGGGGCTGTATGACCGCTTCCCCTGCACCCTGGCAGAAGGCGCCGATGTGGAGGACATGCCGCACCGGCGGGGCGCGATGCCCGTGTTCATCACCCCCGAACTGGACGGGTGGCGACTCGTGTTCGGGAATCTCGACAGCGTCGTGGGAGTGGACTGGGACGACTGGATGGGGACCGTGGAACGCCTCAGTGCACGCTGCGGCCGGGCCCAGATGTTCTTCGTGGACGGCGCTGGCGGGTCGGACGTCTGGGTGGTAGCCGAGCAGGGAAAAATCCGTCGGCGGTATGCGACCGAGAGCGACCCGGAGTGGATCGGCGCGCCCTTGCCCTGGGAGGAACTAGGCACCGACGGGGAGGATTTCGACGGGGACGGGACCAATGTCGAGGGGACCGCAGGAGCCGAGGAGGCTTGCGGTGCGCTCTCCGTCGACCCCGCAGAGATCGGCGGCGGGACCCGTGTGCGCGGGCATGGGTGGCTCGCGCTCAGTGCGCCGGGGATCGGGCACGAGGAGCTCGGTCTGCTGCTCTAGGGCCTGTTGTGAAAGTTGATCTTAATCGTTGATGATCATGTCCTGTGGGACGTGGGGATCTGACGAACGGCCAGTGGGCCCGACTTGAACCGCTGTTGCCTCAAGGCACCAAGTCGGGCCGTCCGCCGGTATGGACGCGGCGGCAGCTGATAGACGGCATACGGTGGCGGACCCGGACCGGTGCTCCCTGGCGAGATGTGCCGGAACGCTACGGTCCGTGGGACCGGGTCTATGACCTGTTCCGGCGCTGGCAGCGCGATGGCACTTGGGCCCGGATCGTCACTCAGCTGCAGGCCGAGGCGGATGCCAAGGGCCTGATCGCCTGGGATGTGAATGTCGACTCCACCGTCTGCCGGGCCCACCAGCACGCGGCCGGGGCGGCGAAAAAGGGGATCTCCAAAAGGAACCGCCCGGCGGGATCACCGTCGAGCCGGCCGACCACGGGCTCGGACGCTCCCGGGGTGGCCTGACCAGCAAGATCCACCTCGCCGTCGAGCAGGGTCAGAAGCCGTTGTCGGTGGTGATCACCGCCGGACAGCGCGGTGATTCGCCTCAGTTTGAGCCGGACTCGGCAGACCGCGCAAACGGCCGGACCGGGTCCGGGCCGACAAGGCGTACGACTCCCGCAGCAATCGCGCCTACCTGCGCAGACGTGGGATCAAGGCCACGATCCCGGTCCCGACGGACCGCGTCCGCAACCGGCTCAAGCGCGGATCGCGAGGCGGACGGCCGCCCAAGTTCGACAAGGACGACTACAAGCAGCGGCACGCGGTCGAGTGCGGGATCAACCGCCTCAAGCGCCACCGGGCTGTAGCCACGAGGTACGACAAACTCGCCGTCCGCTACGAAGCAACCGTGCTGATCGCAGTCCTCAACGAGTGGCTGTGACCAGCACTTTCGCAACAGACCCTAAAGGGTGTTGCACAAGGCCGTGTTTGGGCAGGTCAGGGCGTGTGACTGCGGTCTTCTGGTCATGATGCGAGGGCGAGGTTGTGCATGTGGGCGACGGCTTGGACGGCGTGGTGGAGGCCGTCGCCGTGCTGTCGGCAGTCGCGGAGGATCTTGTGGTTCTTCATGCGTCCGATCACATGCTCCACCCGGGCACGCACCTTGCGGTGGGCGGCGTTGTCCGCTTCCTCGCCTGCCAGCAGGGGCCGGCGCGGGCGTTTGCGGTGCGGCACGACCATCCCACAGTTGAGGTAGGCGCCGTCGCCCAGGACGGTCACGCCCTGGCAGTGCTGGGCCAGGCCGGAAGCGCGCCAGGCGTGGGCGTCTGCCGTGGTGCCCGGTGCCGGTCGGGCCGCTGCGATCACGAGGCGGGTGTCGGCGTCGACGATGACCTGCACGTTCGCGGAGAAGCGGTAGTTGCGGCTGGACGCGCCGACCTTGCGGTCGCGGACCGGGATCAGGGTGCCGTCCACGATCCACAACCGGTCCGCGGCGTCGGCAGGGCGGGAGACGGGTTCCAGTGCGAGCAGCGGACCGAGACGTTGGATCACCCGGCACACGGTGGACGAGGACACTCCGAACAGCGGTCCTAGTTGCCGCATGGTCAGGTTCGTCCGGTAGTACACCGCGACCAGCAGCACCCGCTCCGCCAGCGGCAGGCTCCACGGCCGGCCCTGCATCGTGCCGTTGCCACCGCGCTCCCGCACTGCCTTGAGCAACCGCGAAAACTGCGTCAAGCGCAGCCCCGTGAACGTCTCCACCCACACCCGTTCAGCCCTCAACACCCCAGCCATACAACGGAGATGCCCTGATCACGGCCTTGTGCAACACCCTTTAGAGCCTGGGGGAGACCTGAGGGCGCTGGCAGGTACGGCGCGCGGATCAAGGGCGCCGTAGCCAAGTGGGGTTCCGTCGTGCTGTTGAGGGCTACGTGGACGTAGACGCGCGTTGGCCAAGGCCGTGGGGTTGTGGAGGCCTCAGGCCTGCAGCCCCGCGCCATGGCACTCCCCATAAACCCGCCCCGCCCCACACCAGCACGCAGCCCCCCGCTGCGGCGGCCAAGCCACCGCCCGCCCCCGTGCCGCCAGCGTCGTCGCGTACTGCGGAAGCAGGGTCGTGTCCTCCGGGGACGAGAGCTCGGAGGCGGCGAAGGCTTCGTAGGACGGGACCGTGCCCGTGACGATGCCCAGGTTCGGGGTGCCGGAGGCCGACAGTTCCCTCAGGGAGCCCTCTATCGTCGCCAGGTGCTCCTCGTGGGAGGGGTACTCGGCCGAGAGTGAGGGATACGCGGAGAGCAGCTCGGTCAGCTCGTCCGCCGTCCAGTGCAGCACCGCCACCGGGAACGGGCGGGACAACGCCTCCCGGTACGCACCCAGCTCCGCCCGCAGCCGCGAGATCTCCGCCTCCAGCTCCGCCGGGTTGTCCGAGCCGAGGGACCAGACGCGCTTCGGGTCGTGGAGTTCGTCGAGGGAGATCGGCATCGAGTGGAGGGTGTCCGCCAGGGTGTCCCACTCGTCGTGGGACACGCCCAGCATGCGCCGGACCCGGTGCCGGCCGAACAGGAGCGGATGCGTGGCGTACGGGGGCTCCGGGACGTCCGTCAGGAGGAGGCGGGCTCCCTCCGTGAAGGTTTCCTGCGCCTGTTCCAACTCGTCGTGGGACTCCAGGGCCTCGGCGACGATCACCCATGCTGCCGGGTCCCGGGGGGAGGACGAGCGCACGCCCTCGATGATCGCGCGGGCCTCTGCCTCGTGGCCGTACTCCCACAGGTTCGATGCCTTCAGGGCTCGTACCAGGTGGGGGTTGTCCAGGGTGGTCGGCGACGACAGCAGACGGTCGTAGAGCGCGGTCGCGGCGGGGCGGTCGCCGGACAGTTCCAGGTGGGCCGCGGCCTGGAGGAGCAGGGCCTCGGCGTCCTCGGGGTAGAGGCCGGCGGTTCGCTCCAGGCGTGCCGCCTCGGCGGTGTGGTCGACGTTTTCGGCAGGCGTGTCGGGGCGCATGGGGGACACCGTACTGCCCGTGGATGACGGAGCGGAGGGGAGAGGGTGGAAGAGGGGACAGATATTGCCTGGTCGAGGGGCCTCGGCTCTCATGCCTTTGCCATGCCTTATGCCTTTGCCATGCACAGGAGCACGAGGAAGGGCACCGTGATCAAGGGCGCCATGGCCGGCCAGTGGGCCGGGCGGGTGTCCTTGCGGCGCCGGGGGCCGCGTACGTTCACAGCCGGCAGCGCGATCAGCAGCATCGTTCCGGTCACCACCAGCAGGAACACCACCACGGGGGCGTGATCGAGCGTGTGGTAGTCGCAGTTCGACATCTCCCTCAGCTCCGGACCGGTCGCGAAGGCGTCGCAGTCCGAGGGGAGGTAGTCGGTCAGCAGCCAGTACGTCAGGTGGAGCGGGATGATCGCGGGTACGCCGAGGGCCAGGTTCGCCAGTGCGGGCGCCAACAGGCCGAAACGGCGGTCGGCTCGGGACCGGCGCCCGCGCTCGTCATCCTTCGCTTGCGTGGCTGCTTTCGTCACGTGACACACGACGTTCCGGATGCCCCCGCGGTTGCCGCACGGCGTCAGATCACCACCCCGTCGATCTGCAACGTCTGCACCGCCTTCGCCGCGAACGGCACCGCCACCGACTTTCCGCTCAGGTACGTGTTCGAGTACGCCCGGTACTGGTCCCCGCCCGTCGTCACCGTGTTCCAGCGCGGGACCAGGCCGCCCGAGCCGCCGCTCACCGCCGTGAAGCGGGACAGGTCGAAGGTCAGCGTCTGGGCCGACGTCGACGTGTTCACCGCCACGATCACCAAGCGGCGCGCCGACGCGTCGTAGGCCGCCGCCGCGTAGCTCACGCCCGTGTCGAGGATCCGCATGCCGGGGCGGATGTGGCGGCTGAACTGGGCCATTACGTAGTACTTGGTCTGGATTGTGGTGGGTTGGAGGGTGTTCGCGTCGTACGCGATCATCGCCCAGCCCGTCGAGGGGTCCATGACCTGCCAGTAGCACCAGGCGGTCGGGTGCAGCCAGCGGAAGTCGTAGCAGAGGTTGGAAGCCATGGTGAGGCCGGTGCCGTCGCTGTCGCCCGTCTCCGAGTTCCAGAGTTTCTTGCCGGACGTCGTCACCACGTCCGTGTGGAGGAGGTCCCTGCGGCCGCCCGAGCCCTGGTAGCCGTGCACGTTGACCTGCGACACCAGGGCCTTCGTCGACGTACCGAAGGATGCCCACGTCGAGCGGGCCGTGTCGTAGTTCGTCTCGTCCGAGGCCGCGATGCGGATGCCCGTAAGGCCCCGGTTGTCCAACTCGCTTCGCATGTACGGGAGTACGGCCGCCTGGACCGCCGGGTCCAGGTGGCAGCCCTCCTGGGTGCCGGTCGCCGTCCACCAGCTCGACGCCGGCTCGTTGAAGGGGTCGACCGTGGCGAAGTTCACGCCCCAGTTGTTCCTCGCGTACAGGGCCGTGGCCGCCAAGTGGGAGGCGTGCTGGCGGTAGTTCCAGGTCTGGAGGTTGTTGCCGCCGTCAGCCGCGCCGGACGGGTTGTGGTTGGAACACATCCACCACATGGGGGAGTTGGCGAAGAGTTCCGTGGTCGCGCCGCGAGCCGTCGCCTTCACCAGCATCGCGCGCTGGTTGGCGTCCGCGCTCCAGTCCCAGGCCGAGGAGGCGGGGTCCTCGTTGTTCCAGTCCTGCCAGAAGCCCTCGATCTGCTTGAAGCCGGGGATGTTCGGCGACTCGACCATCGTCTCGCCGTTCACGCTGTTCCAACTGCATGCGCCGAGGTTGTAGCGGGCGATGTTGAGGCCGAGGCCGGGGAGGGTCGTGCCGTTGTACGTCACCGAGCTGGTGGTGAAGAACAGGTCGGCGAAGTCGTTCCGGTTGCCGAAGACGTTCGCCCACCAGGCCAGGGACGTGCCCCAGCCCTCCCAGGTGCCGTACGACGTGCCGGGGTTGACGGCGATGGTGGCGTCCGCGTGGGCGGTGCCCGTCGCCAGGGCGCTGCCGAGGAGGGCGCCGCCCGATGCCGCCAGCAGAGTTCTACGTCGGATCATGACTTCTCCGCTTCGCTCAACGGCCGGTGTCGGCGCTGTCGTCGTCGAACCGGCTCAGTGGCTTGTCCCGTTCATGCCGTCAGGAAGCATCGGGTGTGGCGTGTGAGGTTGTCGAGGGTTCCGACAGCCCTTTCTCAAACCTGTGGAGGAAGGGGCGGGGAAAGTGTTCGGAGGGTCGGACGCCGCGGCCACGGGCGGGTGTTGAGACGGGCGCGGGGACCAACGTTTCGGGCAGGCGCCGCGACTGGTGTGTGTACGGCTCTGGAGACCTCGCGCCCCGCCCCTTATCGTGCGGGCGGCCCCGGCGAAGGAGGCTCACGGATGGTGCGGGTTCGCGTCGTGCAGCACAGCGGGCTTCGGCGGCGGGCCCTTCGGCGCCGCGTGCTGTGGAGTGGCGGGGAGGTGCTCGTCACCGTCGGGGTGGTGCTTCTGCTGCTGGTCGTTCACCAGATGTGGTGGACCAACCGGGAGGCGAAGGAGGGCGCCGGGCGTGAGGTCCGTGCCCTGGAGCGGGCCTGGGACGGCGCGGGCGGCGACTCCCGTACGGCCGTATCGGCGCCGTCGGTCACGGCCGAACCCTCGCTCGCGGGCGTCCCCGCGGGCACCGGGGCGTCCGAGCCCACCGCCGACACCCCGCGCCGTACCGCGGCCCCGCCCGCCCCCGACTGGTCCCAGGCCTACGCCATCCTCAGCGTCCCGCGCCTCGGCCTCCGCGTGCCCGTCGCCGAGGGCGTCAGCAAAACGGGTGTGCTCAACAAGGGCTACGTGGGCCACTATCCCGGCACCGGGCAGCCGGGCCAGGCCGGCAACTTCGCCGTCGCCGGGCACCGCAACACCCACGGTGAGCCCTTCCGGTACATCAACCGGCTCGCGCGCAAGGACATCGTGCGCGTCGAGACGCGGAGCGCGACGTACACGTACGCCGTCGACCAGACCCTGCCGCGGACCGCCGCCCATGACGGCAGCGTCATCCGGCCCATCCCGCGCTCCGGCGTCAAGCCTGGTTACGGGTATGAGGATCCCGGCTACTACCTCACGCTCACCACCTGTACCCCGGAGTACACGTCGAGGTACCGGCTGGTGGTGTGGGCCAAGCTCGTCTCGATGCGGCCGCGTTAGGCGGCCGCTCACCGCCGCGTCTCGACGCGGTCGCGCCGAGCGGGCCTCACGCCGCCCGCTCCCGCAGCACCCCCACACTCACCGCCGCCACCAGCGCCAGCCCCGCCGACACCACCATCGCGATGTCCGCGCCCCGTGCCAGGCCGCCCCCGGCGGACGTGGCGAGGGCGATGGTCAGGGCCACTCCGGCGCAGGAGCCGATGTAGCGGAAGGTCTGCTGGGCGCCCGAGCCCATCGCGGCGCGCTGGGCCGGTACGGACTCCACCGCGAGCAGCGGCAGCGCGGCGTTCAGCAGGCCGCTGCCGATGCCGGCCAGCAGCAGGCCGGGCAGCAGCCGGGGCCAGGAACCCGCGTCGAGCGCGCCCAGCATCGCCAGGGCGCCGCCCGCGTGGAGGACGAAACCGATCGCCAGCTGCCACCGCGGTGACACCCGGCCGGACAGTCTGCGGGCCTGGAGGGCGACCGCGAAGGACAGGCCGGACCAGAGAAGGAACAGCCACGCCGTGTCCATCGCGGACAGGCCGAGCGTCTGCTGGAGCAGTGCCGGCAGGAAGCTGAACAGGCCGATCACCGCGAGCCCCGTGAACAGGCCGCCGGCGGAGGACGCGAGGAAGCGGGGGCGGCGGAGCAGGGACAGGTCGATCATCGGGGTCGCCGTGCGGCGCTCCACCGCGACGAAGAGACCCAGCAGGGCCACGCTCGCCAGGAGCAGCAGGCCCACGGGTGCCCGCAGCCAGCCGTCCCGGCCCAGGGTCAGCGCCGCCACCAGAGAGACCAGGGCCAGTCCGAAGGTGACGGCCCCCGCGAGGTCGGGGCGGCCGCCGCGCGGGGCGCGGGACTCGGTCAGCGTGCGCCCGGACAGGGCCGCCACGATCAGCGCGGCGGCGCCCAGGACGCCGTACGCGATCCGCCAGTTCGGCATCGCGCCGGCGACGACCGGTCCCAGCGCGATGCCGCCGCTCACGAAGGCGCCCCAGACACCGGTCGCGTGCAGGCGGCCGCGCGCGGTCGGGAAGGCGTGGACGATCAGGCCGAGGCTGCTGGCGAGGAGGGCCGCGCTCGCCGCGCCCTGGGCGACGCGGGCCAGCGTGAAGAGCCAGGTGGTGGTCGTCAGGGCGCCCAGGGCCGTGGTGATGCCCAGGGCGAAGGTGCCGGCGACGAAGATCCGGCGGCGGCCGTAGTCGTCGGCGAGGCTGCCGGCCACCAGGAGGAGCGCGGCGAGACCGAGCGGGGTGCCGTTCAGGAGCCAGGCCTGGGCGGAGAGCGGGGTGTGCAGGGCGGCGGCGGTCTGGGGGAGCGTGACCATCGGCGCGGTGTACGTCATCAGGGCCACGGCGGTGGCGGCGCTGGTGAGGGCGAGGGTGGCGCGCGGGTTCGCGGGCTGCTCCGCGGCGGGGGCGGGGGAGGGCGCGGCCTGTGTGTCGGCGGCCGCCGCAGTGAGAGTTCGTTCATTGAACCGGGGCATGGCCCCCACCGTAACACCGTAGGTTCGTTCATTGAACCAAGAAGGTGGAAAGGCGTTACAGTGGGCGCCATGGCACTGGGCAAGGACTACGCGACGCAGGAGTGCTCGATCGCCCGGGCACTGGAGATCGTCGGCGAACGCTGGACGCTGCTCGTCGTCCGCGACGCCTTGTACGGCGTCCGTCGCTACAACGACTTCCTCGTCCACCTCGGCATCCCGCGTGCCGTCCTGGCGGCCCGCCTCCAGGCGCTCACCGCGGAGGGCATCCTCGACAAGCGCCGGTACCAGCAGTCGCCGCCGCGCGACGAGTACGTCCTCACCGACCGCGGCATCGCGCTGTGGCCCACCCTGCGCTCGCTCGGCCTGTGGGGCCGCGAGCATTTCGGCGAGGAGAAGCTGCGCGTCTTCCGGCACGCCGACTGCGGCACGGAACTCGGCCCGTACGGCGAATGCCCGGCCTGTGGAACCGTCGTACCCGTTCCGGACGTCGAGATGGTGCCGGGCCCCGGACTCGATCCGGACCCGGCGGATCCGGTCAGCCGGGCCCTGCTCGGGCCCAAGCGCCTGCTGCAGCCCATCGAGGCCGAACCGGCCGGCGTGACGGATCCTGGGCATCCTGTATAACGAACGTCAGGACGCGTTCGTCACGACAAGTTCGACAGGACGCGTTCGTCAGGGCAAGTGCTCGCGAGGGGAGGGCCGTCGATGATCCGCAGCTGGACGCGTCTGCGTCCCGCCGCCGTGCTGGTGCTGCTCTTCCTTGAGATCGCCCTGCTCGACACCGGCAGCCTCTCCGCGACCGTCGCGCTGGCCGCGACCGCCGCCGCCGGTTCCGCGTTCGCCGTCTGCTCGCTTCTCGCCTCGCGCGCCGCGCCCGCGGTGGCGCCCACGCGCGTGCGCACCGCCATCCGCGACCGGGCCCGCCGTACGGCATTCCTGCCGCAACGCGACCCCGACGCCTCGGGCCGGCCCCGGCCCAGGGCACCCGGACACGCCCTCCCGGCGACCGCCGCGTAGGGCACGCACCCGAGACAGCTCCACGTGTGACCCCGCGCGGGTCGTCATGCCGCCATGCCGATTTCCGGCATTTCTCTCACTCCACCGGCACGACGAGACCCCCGGAGGGCTCACCCATGTCCGTTTTCGCCGACCTTGTTCAGCAACTCGCCGACCTGCTCCAACCGCTGTTCGGCGCCTCCGCGGCCGCCGCCGCGATCGTCCTGTTCACCGCGTTCGTACGGCTGCTCGTGCATCCGCTGTCCCGGGCTTCCGCGCGCGGGCAGAAGGCGCGGGCCGAGCTCCAGCCGAAGATCGCCGAGCTGCGCAAGAAGCATGCAAAGAACCCGGAGCGGCTCCAGCAGGCCGTGATGGAGCTGCACACCAAGGAGAAGGTGTCGCCGCTGTCCGGGTGCCTGCCGAGCCTGTTCCAGCTACCCGCCTTCTTCCTCCTCTACCACCTGTTCTCGAACACGACGATCGGCGGGCAGGCGAACGAACTGCTGTCGCACCAGCTGTTCGCGGCGCCCCTCGGGGACCGGTGGGCGGACGCGCTCGGCGACGGTGGGGCATTCGGGGGCGCTGGGCTCGTGTACGTCGGGCTGTTCGTGGTCGTCGCCTGCGTCGCCGCGTTCAACTACGGCCGTACGAAGCGGATGATGGCCGCGAATCGGGCGGTGCCGGTGGTCGACGGGGAGCCGGTGCCGGGGATGGGGGCCGTGAGCAAGGTCATGCCGTTCATGTCCTTCTTCACGCTCTTCACCGTGGCGGTGGTGCCGCTGGCGGCCGCGCTGTACGTCGTGACCAGTACGACGTGGAGCGCGGTGGAGCGGGCCGCGCTCTACCGCTGATCGCGTGGCCCCGTCGCGGCTGGCGCCTCGTGCCTCGCGTCTCGCGGCCCGCCGTCCTCCGAGCCTACGGTCCAGTACGTGAACCGGGTATTGCGGACTGGCCGTGGACCTTGGAGGATCGACCAGTCCTCCGATGGCTGCACCCGTCGGCGGGCGCCCGCGATCGAGGGAGATTGTGATCATGAAGCTGCTGCGAGTCGGTACAGCAGGAGCGGAGCGACCCGCGCTGCTCGACGCCGAGGGGACCCTGCGGGACCTCTCGGGCGTCGTGCCGGACATCGACGGACCGCTGCTCGCCGACGACGCCGCGCTCGGCCGGATCCGCGCCGCGGCGGACGCCGGTGAGCTGCCCGAGCTGGACGCGACCGGGCTGCGGGTCGGACCGCCCCTCGGGCGCATCGGCAAGGTCGTGTGCATCGGGCTGAACTATCACGACCACGCCCGCGAGACCGGCGCCGAGCCGCCCGCCGAGCCGGTGATCTTCTTCAAGGCCGCGGACACGGTCGTCGGGCCGAACGACACGGTGCTGGTACCTCGCCGGTCGACGAAGACCGACTGGGAGGTCGAGCTCGCGGTCGTCATCGGACGTACGGCCCGGTATCTGGAGTCGGCCGAGGAGGCGCTCGCGCATGTCGCCGGGTACGCGGTGGCGCACGACGTGTCCGAGCGGGAGTTCCAGATCGAGCGGGGCGGGACCTGGGACAAGGGCAAGAACTGCGAGACGTTCAATCCGCTGGGGCCCTGGCTGGTGACGGCGGACGAGGTGCCGGACCCGCAGAACCTCGCGCTGAGGCTGTGGGTCAACGGCGAGCTGAAGCAGGACGGCACCACGGCCGAGCAGATCTTTCCGGTCGCCGAAGTCGTGCGGTACGTCAGCCAGTTCATGACGCTGTATCCCGGTGACGTCATCAACACGGGTACGCCGGCGGGGGTTGCGCTGGGGCAGCCCGAGCCGAAGCCGTTCCTGCGGGCCGGGGATGTTGTTGAGCTGGAGATCCAGGGGCTCGGTCGGCAGCGGCAGGAACTCAAAGACGCCTGAGGGGTGGGGACTGCGCGTGGTACGGCGGCTGCCGGCCGTCCGTGGCTGGTCGCGCAGTTCCCCGCGCCCCTGAAGGCAGGGCGTTGCCCTTACTGCTTCGCCAGGAAGTGCGCCAGCGCCTCCGTCACGAAGCGGTGGTCCTCCAGTTGGGGCAGCCCGCTCACCGTCACCGAGCCGATCACGCCGACCCCCTCGACGGTGATGGGGAAGGAGCCGCCGTGGGCCGCGTAGGTGTCGGGGTCCAGGCGGGAGGAGTCCTCGAAGGTCGTGCCCTTGGCGCGGAACCGGGCGCCTACGACGTAGGACGACGTGCCGTAGCGCTCCACCACCCGGCGCTTGCGGGCGATCCAGGCGTCGTTGTCGGGGGTGGAGCCGGGCAGGGCCGCGTGGAAGAGCTGCTGGCCGGCCCGGTGGATGTCGATGGCGACCGGGGCCTGGCGTTCGCGGGCCATCTCGACCAGCAGGGAGCCGAGCGCCCACGCGTCCTCGTAGGTGAACTGTCGGAAGACCAGGCCGCGTTCCTGGGTCTCCAGCTCCTCCAGGGAGGGGGTGATCTCCGGGTGGAACTTCGGGGTGATCTCCGGGTTGTGCTTCTTGTTGGTCATCACAGCTTCACCACCACTGCGTCGCGTGCCGAACGGCGTGCCGCTTCCAGTACGTCGAGGGCGGATGCCGCCTCCAGGGCGGTCACCGGGTTGGGGCCGCCGTCCAGCAGGGCCTTTGCCACGGCCGCATAGTAGGCGGGGTAGTCGCCGGGGAGGGTGGGTTCGACGCGGCCGCCGCCCGTCAGGGGGGATTCGCCGGAGCCGACCCGGCCCCACAGCGACTCGGGTTCCGTGCCCCAGCCGGAAGTCGTGTCCGGGCGCTGCCCCTCGCGCAGTGCCGCCTCCTGCGGGTCCAAGCCGTACTTGACGTAGCCGGCCTTCGAGCCCAGCACCCGGAAACGCGGGCCCAGTTGGGCTGTCGTCGCGGAGGCGTACAGGTGGGAGCGGACGCCGTTCGCGTGGGTGAGCGCGATGAACGTGTCGTCGTCCGTCTCCGCGCCGGCGCGGCGGACGACCGCCTCGGCGTACACCTGCGTGACCGGGCCGAAGAGCACCAGGGCCTGGTCGACGACATGGCTGCCGAGGTCGTACAGCAGACCTCCGATCTCTGCCGGGTCGCCGGACTCCCGCCAGCCGCCCTTGGGCTGCGGACGCCAGCGTTCGAAGCGGGACTCGAAGCGCCATACGTCGCCCAGTTCGCCCTCGGCCAGCAGCCGGCGCAGCGTCAGGAAGTCGTTGTCCCAGCGGCGGTTCTGGAAGACCGACAGGAGCAGGCCGCGCTCCTCGGCCAGTGCCGCCAGCTCGCGCGCCTCGGCCGCGGTTCCGGCGATCGGCTTGTCGACGACGACGGGGAGGCCCGCCTTCAGGGCGGCGGTCGCCAGCGGGACGTGCGTCTTGTTGGGGGACGCGATGACGACCAGGTCGAGGTCGTCGGCGCGGGCGAGCAACTCGTCGGGCGTGGCGGCGACGCGTACGTCCGGGTGCTCGGTGCGGGCCTGCTTCTGCCGCTCGGGGTTCGACGTGACCACCGTGTCCAGGGCGAGCCCCTCGGTGGTGGCGATCAGCGGGGCGTGGAAGACGGAGCCTGCGAGGCCGTAGCCGACCAGGCCGACGCGGAGGGGAGTAGCACTCATGAATCCCACTTTCGCAACGCTGTTGCCAAAGTGCAAGCGCCGGGGACAATGGGGTGCGTGAAGCATGGTGTGGACAGTGGCCTGAACGGTGGCGTGGTTGGTGGCGTGAATCTGGGCGCCCTGCGCAGTCACAACACCGCGCTCGTGCTCGACCTGCTGCGCACGGCCGGTCCCGAGGGCATCAGCCGGCTCGAGCTCGCCGAGCGCACCGGCCTCACCCCGCAGGCGGTCAGCAAGATCACCGCCCGGCTGCGGGAGGACGGGCTCGTGGCGGAGGCCGGGCGCCGGGCGTCGACGGGAGGCAAGCCGCGCACGGTGCTGCGGCTGGTACCGGAAGCCGGGCATGCGGTCGGCGTGCATCTGGACCGGGACGAGCTGACGGCCGTGCTCTGCGACCTGACCGGTGCCGTGATCGCCCGGCGCCGGACCCCGCTGGACCTGGGGGCCGGTGCGGAGACGGTCGTCGAGCGCGCTGTGCGGGAGGTGGGGGAGCTGGTGGCCGGGGGCGGCCGACCGGGTGCCGTGCTCGGCGTCGGCGTGGCGCTGCCCGGACCGCTCGACCACCGGCGCGGTGTGCTGCACCGGGTCACCGGGTTCCCGGAGTGGAACGGCTTCCCGCTGCGCGACGTGCTCGCCCGGCGCCTCTCGCTGCCGGTCGTGGTCGACAAGGACACCAACGCGGCGGCGCTCGGGCTTGCCGTGGGGGGTGCGGTCGGGGGTGGGGCGGGGTCCGGCACAGCCGTGCCCGCGACGGCGAGGTCCGGCGGCGCCGTGCCCGTCATTGCCGGGGCAGGCACGATCGGGTCCGGTATGAGCGCCTCCGGCACGAGCGCGCCCAGGGCCGCCGCGCCCGGCGCCACTCCCGTCACCACCTCACCCGCCCCCACCCCCTCCGCCGCCTCCTTCGCCTATCTCCACTTCGGCGCAGGACTCGGCGGCGGGCTGGTCATCGGGGGAGCGGTGCACCGCGGGACCCGTACCGGAGCGGGGGAGTTCGGGCATCAGGTCGTTCAGCTGGACGGTCCGCCCTGCGGGTGCGGCAACCGTGGCTGTGTCGAGGCGTTGTGCCTGGCCGCCGTGGCGCGTGGTGACCTGGCGGAGGCGGCCCGGGTGCTCGGCACGGCCGCGGGCAACCTGGTCGCGCTGCTCGACGTCGACCTCGTGCTGCTGGGCGGCCGTACCGTCGCCGCCGCGCCGGAGACCTTCGTGCGCGGTGTCGCCGCCGTTCTCGACGAGCGTGCCCGGCGCGCGGGCGAGGACGCCGTGCCGGTGCGGGTCGCCGCCGGCGGGGAGCGCGGGGTCGCCGAGGGGGCGGCCCAGTTGCTGCTGGCGCCGTTGTTCGGGCGGGCCGAGGGGTGAAGCGGCGGCGCTGAGGCGAGTGGCCGTGCCCTCGGTCCCCACGGCGGGCGTCCGCTGATCGAGCGGATTTGCGAAGCCGTACGGAATGGCAGCGCCGGGAACCCGCCCCCACCCGGCATGGTCATGTGTTCATGCGACTGCACTCACCCGCCTCCCTCTGCCTCGCAGCAGCCGCCCTCCTCGCCGTGGCGCCCCCGGTGCGCGCGGAGTCCTCGGCCGAGCTGCCCAGCTGCGCCACCGACGACCGGGCCTTCCCCCTCACGACCCGCCTCCACGGCGGCCCCGACTCCTACGTGGCCGGCGGCGGATTCGGCACCTGGTACCTGGACCTCACCAACAAGACCGGCCGGACCTGCACCGGCATCCACCCCGTCGTCGTCCTCATCGACGCCGAGCGGGCCCTCAAGCCGTCCCAGCCCCGCCTGGAGTTCTACGGGAGCCCGAGCGGCAGCCCGGACAGCGGTCCGAGCAGCAGTCCGAAGGGTGGGGCGGACGGCGGCGCGGACAGCGCCCGCCCCCACCCCGTCCGCTTCGAGACCACCGACGAGGACGAACTCGTCGGCGCCTTCGGCGGGTCCGGCGACTTCCCCGGCTTCACCGTCGGCCCCCGCAAGACGGTCACCGTGAAGGTCCGGCTCGCCGTCACCTCGGACGCCGTACCGAACAAGGTCACGGCCAACGCGGCCGTCGTCCAGCGTCACGAGGGCGACGGCGACTGGGTCGGCCAGTCCAACGACTACCGCTTCACCATCGACGCCGACCCTGCCGACCCTGCCGACCCGGCCCGCCGGACCGGTGAGGCCGAGCCGGCCGCCACGGCCGCCCCCAGCGACCCGGCCGACCGCGAGTCCTCGGCCTCCCCGGCCGCCTCCGCCGCCGCGAACCCCTCGGCGACCCCCGGCGCCGACAACCCCCGCAGCCATCTCACCCTGGCCGACGAACTGGCCCGCACCGGCCTCACACCCCCCGGCGCCACCTTCGCCACCACCGCGGCCCTCGTCCTGGCCGGGATCACGCTGCTGGTCGCGCGGAGGCGCCGCTGAGGACGCCCGCCCCGTCTGCGACGATCCCTGCGTGGACTACCCGAACAACCAGGCCCCCGGCGCCCCCGTGCGCCAGGGCATCCCGGAGCACGGCCGGATCCCGAAGTACTACGCGGTGAAGGCCCGGCTCGACCTCCTCGTCGGCGAACTCGGCGAGGGCGACCCCCTCCCCACCGAGCGCGACCTCTCCGAGGAGTACGAGGTCGCCCGCGAGACCGTCCGGCAGGCGATCCGCGAACTGGTGCTGGAGGGCAAGCTGCGGCGGCGGGGGCGGGGTACGGTCGTCGCCGGGCCCAAGCTCGAACAGCCCCTCTCCCTCGCCAGCTACACCGAGGGCGTACGGCGGCAGGGCCGCACCCCCGGCCGTAGCCTCGTCACCCTCGACCGCTTCCCGTGCCCCGCCGCCCTCGCCGCCGAGACCGGCCTCGTGCGCGGCGAGCCCGTCTGGCACATGGAGCGCGTCCTGCTCGCCGACGACGAGCGGGTCGGCCTGGAGAGCACGTACGTCGCCGTCGCCCGGGTGCCCCGGCTGGACGCCGACTTCGACCCCGACTCCTCCTTCTACGCCTTCCTGCACGGACAGGGCATCGTCTTCGGCGACGCCGACGAGCGCCTGGAGACCGTGCTGGCGACCCCGCGCGAGGCCCTGCTCATCGGGACGCCGCCCGCCCTCCCGATGCTGCTGATCCACCGGGTCTCACGGGACACCGACGGGGAGGCGCTGGAGCGGGTGCGGACGCTGTTCCGGGGGGACCGGTTCTCGTTCACCACTCATCTGCGCGGCTGAAGAGTCCGGAATTCGACCTGTTCGCCATGCTGTCGAGTGTCACGAAGAGATAACGGGTCTAGCCCAAACGTGATGGCCAGTTCACGCTCTCGTTGTCAGCCGGACCCTTCCGGTTACCCGATCCCGAGGAGCGTGGCCGTCGTGAGAGTGATAGTCGTCGGAGCCGGCGTGGTGGGCACCATGCACGCCTGGCAAGCAGTGGAGCACGGCCACGAGGTCGTACAGATCGAGCGCGAGGCGGAGGCTCGCGGCGCGTCGTTGCGCAACTTCGGACAGATCTGGGTCAGCGGACGCGCGGGCGGCGAGGAGCTGCGGACCGCGCTCAGGGCCCGGGAGATGTGGGAGGAGATCGGAGCCCGCGTGCCGGGCCTCGGCTTCCGGCCGAACGGCTCCCTGACCCCCGTCCGCGGCGACCTGGAGCTCGCCGTCGCCGAGGCCGCCGTGGCGCGCGAGGACGCCGCCGCCCGCGGACACAAGCTGCTGACGCCCGACGAGGCGCGCGCCGTGAACCCCGCCCTGCGCGGCGACTTCACCGCCGCCCTGTACTGCGAACGGGACGCCGCCGTCGAGCCGCGCACCGCACAGCTCGCCCTGCGCGAGGAACTGCTGAAGTCCCCGAACTACACCTTCAGGCCCGGCCGGGAGGTCCGCGAGGTCATCGGCGGCAGTGCCGTCCGCGACGACCACGGGGACGTGCACAGCGGCGACGTCGTCGTCCTGTGTACGGGTGCCTGGCTCGGCGGCCTGGTCCGCGAGCTGGCCGGCCCCGACCTGCCCGTGCGCCGCGTCCGCCTGCAGATGATGCAGACCGACCCGCTGGGCGAGCCGCTGACCACCTCGGTCGCCGACTCGGACAGCTTCCGCTACTACCCGGCGTACGCCTCCGCAGCGCTCGACGCCCTCAACGCCGGTCAGGCGCAGGCGGAGACCGCCGCGGCCCACCGGATGCAGCTGCTGATGGTGCAGCGCGCCGACGGCGGGCTGACCATCGGTGACACCCACGAGTACGAGCACCCCTTCGCCTTCGACACCCTGGAGGACCCCTACGACCACCTCACCGAGGTCGTCGAGTCCCTCCTGGGCCGCCCGCTGCCGAAGATCCGGCGCCGCTGGGCCGGGGTGTACGCGCAGTGCACGGACACCTCCCGGGTCGTGCACCGGCAGCAGGTGCGCGACGGGGTGTGGCTGGTGACCGGGCCCGGCGGGCGCGGGATGACCTGCTCGCCCGCGATAGCCGAGACGACCGCGAACGAACTGGGTTGGTGAGGAAATTGACGAACCATCAGCAGACGCGGCTGGTCGTGCTCGACATGGCCGGAACGACCGTCGCCGACGGCGGCCTCGTCGAGCGGGCCTTCGCGGCGGCCGCCGCGGAACTGGGCGTCGAGCCCGGCTCCCCGGACCACGCCGACAAGCTCGCCTACGTGCGCGCCACCATGGGCGAGTCCAAGATCTCCGTCTTCCGCCATCTGTTCGGCGACGAGGAGCGGGCTCAGCGCGCCAACGCGGCCTTCGAGAAGGCGTACGGCGAACTCGTCGACGGCGGGCTCGTCGCACCAGTCCGCGGCGCCCGCGAGGCCATCGAGGAGCTCCAGGCCGGCGGCCGTACCGTCGTCCTCACCACCGGTTTCGCCCGGGTCACCCAGGACGCGATCCTCGACGCGCTCGGCTGGCAGGACCTCGTCCCCCTCACCCTGTGCCCGGCCGACGCCGGGGGCCGGGGGCGGCCGTACCCCGACATGGTCCTCACCGCGCTCCTGCGGACGGCGGCCGCCGAAGACGTCCGGGAGCTCGCCGTGGTCGGCGACACCTCCTACGACATGCTCAGCGGCGTCCGCGCGGGCGCGGGCCTGGTCGCCGGTGTCCTGACCGGCGCGCACGACGCGGACGCGCTGCGGGCGGCCGGCGCCACCCATGTGCTCGGCTCCGTCGCGGAGTTGCCAGGAGTGCTGACATGAGCGGCATCCGCTTCGACTCCGTCAGCGTCGCCTACGACGGCAACGTCGTCCTCGACTCCCTCGACCTCACCGTCGAGCCCGGCGAGGTCATGGCGCTGCTCGGGCCCTCCGGATCCGGCAAGACCACCGCGCTGCGGGCGGTCGCCGGGTTCGTACGGCCCGCCTCCGGGCGGGTGTTCCTCGGCGGACGGGACGTGACGGACCTGCCGCCGTACCTGCGGGGCATCGGGATGGTCGTCCAGCAGTACGCGCTGTTCCCGCACATGCGGGTCGAGGAGAACGTCGCCTTCGGACTGAAGGCGCAGAAGGCCCCCAAGGTCTCCAAGGCCGAGATCCGCACCCGCGCCGCCGAGGCCCTGGAGATGACCGGCATGGCGGCCTACGCCCGCCGCTACCCGCGTGAGCTGTCCGGCGGCCAGCAGCAGCGCGTCGCCATCGCCCGCGCGCTCGCCATCCGTCCAGGCGTCCTCCTCCTCGACGAACCGCTCTCCGCCCTCGACGCCCGCCTGCGCTCCGGCATGCTCGCCGAACTGGCCCGTCTGCACCGCGAGTTGCCCGACGTCACGATCCTGTACGTCACCCACGACCAGGTCGAGGCCCTCACCCTCGCCGACCGGATCGCGGTGATGGACAGCGCCCGCCTCCAGGCCTGCGGCATCCCGCGGGAGCTGTACCGGGCGCCGGCCAACGAGTTCACCGCTTCCTTCGTCGGGAACGCCAACCTGCTGCCGGTGACGGTGGGTTCGGGAGGCGGGGTGGCCTTCGGGGGCGGCGAGATCGAGGTCGGCACGGCGGGCGCGACGCCCGGCGCGAAGGCGACGCTCTGTGTACGGCCCCACCTCGTCGGCCTCGGCGACGGGCCCAACCGGCTCTCCGGGACCGTGAAGGAGATCCAGTGGCGCGGCGCCACCCACCGGCTGTACGTCGAGGTCGACGGCCACCCGGTCATCGCGGACCTGCGCGAGCTCAAGGAGCCGCCCGCCCACGGCGACGAGGTGACCCTGCACTTCTCCCCGGACGACGCGGTACTCCTGACCGCCGGAGTCACCCATGACTGAGCGCTCCGCGGGAAGTGCCGCGATCGGTCGGCGAGTGTCCGCGGGCCGGTCGTGGCTGGTCGCGCAGTTCCCCGCGCCCCTCAGGGGCGCCGCCGGACCGCAGCCGACATCGCCACGGTCGTCCAGAGCGCTGCTGTGGGCCGCCCCACCCGTCGCCCTCCTCGCCCTCGTCTTCCTCTACCCGCTCGCCCTCGTCGTCCAGCAGTCCCTCCAGCCGGACACCGGCGGCACCTCCCTCGAGCCGTACGCCGACGTCTTCGCCTCCGACGCCTTCCGTGAGGCGCTGTGGACCACGGTGTGGCTGGCGGTCGGCTCAACCGTCGGGTGTCTGGTCCTCGGGTTCGTCATCGCGCTCGTCATCGCCTTCGTGCCCTTCCCCGGGGCACGGGCGGTGGCCCGCTTCATCGACGTCTTCCTTTCCTTCCCGTCCTTCCTGATCACGCTGGCCCTGCTGTTCATCTACGGCACGGTCGGCATGGCCAACGGCCTGTGGACCGACGTCACCGGCGCCCAGGACGGCCCCTTCCAGTTCCTCGCCACGCCCTGGGGGGTCCTGCTCGCCGAGATCACGTACTTCACGCCGTTCGTCGTACGACCCTTGCTCGCGGCCTTCTCCCAGCTGGACACCGCCCAGCTGGAGGCGGCCGGTTCGCTCGGCGCGCGCCCGCTGCGCATCATCCGCCGGGTGATCCTCCCCGAGGCGCTGCCCGCCCTCGCCGCGGGCGGGAGCCTCGTGCTGGTCCTGTGCCTCAACGAGTTCGGCATCGTCCTGTTCACCGGCGCCAAAGGCGTCACGACCCTGCCGATGCTCGTCTACAGCAAGGCGATCCTGGAGTCCGACTACCCGGGCGCGTGCGTGGTCGCCGTCGTCAACGCCCTGATCTCCGTGGGCCTCTACGGCCTCTACCGGGTGGTGAGCCGCCGTGCTCGTGCATAGCCGCGGGGCCAAGTGGGCCGTATGGGCCCTGTTCCTCGTCCTGTTCCTGCCCCTGTTCGCCCTTCCGCTCCTCGTCGTCCTCGGCGCCTCCTTCGCCACCAGCTGGTCCAGCGTGCTGCCCTCCGGCTTCACGACCGGCCACTACAGCGCGGCCACCCGCGGCGAGGCCCTCCAGGCCCTCACCACCAGCCTGGTCACGGCCGCCGCCGCGAGCCTGCTCGCCCTGGCCGCCGGGACCTGGGCGGCCCTCGCGGCGGCCGGGCTGAAGAGGCGGTACCGCAGGGTCCTGGACGCGCTGTTCGTCCTGCCGGTCGCGGTGCCCTCGGTGGTCGTCGGCCTCGCGATCCTGGTGGCGTTCTCCCAGCCGCCGCTCCTGCTCAACGGCACCCGCCAGATCGTGATCCTCGCCCACACCGTCCTGGTCACCGCCTTCGCCCACCAGTCCGTGTCCGCCGCCCTCGCCCGCCTCGACCCGGCGTACGAACAGGCCGCCGCCTCCCTCGGCGCCCGGCCCGCGTACGTGCTGTGGCGGGTCAGGCTCCCCCTCCTGCTGCCGTCCCTCACCGCTGCCGCCGGCCTCTGCTTCGCCCTGTCCATGGGCGAGTTGAGCGCCACGATGATGCTCTACCCGCCCGACTGGACCCCGCTTCCCGTCCTGATCTACGCGGCCACCGACCGCGGTGCCCTGTTCGCCGGCTCCGCCCTGGCGGTGGTCCTGATGGCGGCGACGCTGCTCGCGCTGTTCGCCGTCTCCCGCATCCGCACCCGAGCCTCGTACCGCTGATCAGCGCCTCTTTGGCAAACCCCCTTTCAGTGCAAGGAGTTCACCTCGTCATGCCCAGAAACACGATCAGGACCGCCCTCGCGGTGTCGCTCGCCGCCACCCCGCTGCTCACCGCCTGCGGCGGCAACTCCGCCGCCGCCGACGAGAAGGTCGTCACCGTCTACAGCGCCGACGGCCTCAAGGGCGAGAAGGGCGACGGCTGGTACGACCGGATCTTCAAGGACTTCGAGAAGCAGACCGGCATCAAGGTCGAGTACGTCGAGGGCGGCTCGGGCGAGATGGTGCAGCGCGCCGCCCGCGAGAAGGGCAACCCGCAGGCCGACGTGATCGTCACGCTCCCGCCCTTCATCCAGCAGGCCGACGGCAAGGGCCTGCTGCAGAAGTACGCCCCGAAGGGCTCCGACCAGGTCAGTGCCGCCGACAAGGCCGCCGACGCGACCTGGACCTCGGTCGTGAACAACTACTTCGGGTTCATCTACAACAAGAACGAGCTGAAGCAGGCGCCCACCACGTGGGAGGAGCTGCTGGAGGGCAAGTACAAGAACAAGCTCCAGTACTCCACCCCGGGCGTCGCCGGCGACGGAACGGCCGTGCTCATCAAGGCCATGCACGACTTCGGCGGCGAGAAGGCCGCCATGGACTACCTGCGCAAGCTCCAGTCCAACAACGTCGGACCCTCCGCCTCCACCGGCAAGCTGGCGCCCAAGGTCGACAAGGGTGAACTGCTCGTCGCCAACGGTGACGTCCAGATGAACTTCGCCCAGTCCAAGACCATGCCGAACCTCGGCATCTGGTTCCCTGCGAAGGACGGCGGCAAGCCCACCACCTTCGCCCTGCCCTACGCCGCCGGTCTCGTCACCGACGCCCCCCACACCGAGAACGGCAGGAAGCTCCTCGACTTCATGCTGAGCCAGGAAGCCCAGAAGCAGGTCAGCGAGATCGGCGGCGGCTTCAGCGCCCGCCAGGACGTCAAGGCCACCGACGCCAACGCCACCGCGCTCGCCGAGATCATCGACGGTGTCGAGGTCTTCGAGCCCGACTGGGACGACATCGACAAGAACCTGACCTCGTACGTAGACGCCTGGAAGTCGGCCACCGACAGCTGACCCACCCCGTACGGACCGCTCCACGCAACGCCCCTGGCACCACACCGGGGGCGTCGCCATGCCCGCTCGCACCCGCTCAGGAGGATCACGTGACGTCACACCTGTCCCGCCGCACCGTCCTCACCACCACCACGGCGACCGCCGCCACCCTGGCGCTCGGCGCCTCCACCGCGCCCGGCGCCCACGCCCTGCCCACGCTCCCGAACGGCACCAGCAAGGACAAGGTGCTCGTCATCGGCATGGACGGCCTGCGGCACGACCGCATCGACGCGGCCAACGCCCCGCACCTGAAGGCCATGATGAGCGAGGGCACGTACGGCACCTCGCTGCTGTACTCGGGGCCGATGGCCGCCACCTCCTCCGGCCCCGGCTGGTCCACCATCGCCACCGGCGTGTGGCCCGACAAACACGGCGTGAAGGACAACACCTTCATCGGCAAGAACTACGCCCGCTACCCCGGCTTCCTCGCCCGCCTCGCCCAGGTCCGGCCCGCCCTGTCCACGTACGCAGCCGTCGACTGGAAGCCCCTGGACACCCAGGGCACCATCACCCCCGGCGCGGACGCGAAGCTGGTCCTCGACGGCGACGCCGACGGCTACACCGGGCACGACGCCACCATCGCCGCCGAGACCGAGGCGCTGCTGCGCGACCAGAACCCGGACGTCCTGTTCGTCTACTTCGGCCAGTCCGACATCGTGGGCCACAACCAGGGCGCGGGCAGCCAGGCCTACCTCGACCAGATCGCGGTCCAGGACGCGTTCGTCGGCCGGCTGCGAGCCGCGATCAAGGCCCGGCCCAGCCATGGCACCGAGCGCTGGACGGTCATCGTCGCCACCGACCACGGCCACACGGACCCGGGCGGCCACGGCGGGTCCTCGATCGAGGAGCGCCGCACGTTCGTCCTCGCCACCGGCCCCGGCATCGCCGCGAGCGCCCGCCCGATCGACACCCGGCTCGTCGACGTCGTACCGACCGTCCTCAAGCAGCTCGGCATCCCCGTCGACCCCGCCTGGGGCCTGGACGGCAAGCCGGTCCAGGAGCGCTCCGGCGACCCCTTCGACGCGCTCACCCTGTCCACCCGAACGGACGAGACGGGCATCCCGTCGACCGTCCGCGGCTACACGCACACGCCGCCCAGCGGCTGGTCCGTCATCAACAACGCCATGGGCACCGGCGGCATGACCGAGTGGCGCGGCTGGGCGTTCGCCACCGACGAGTTCTGGTCCCGCACGCAGCGCGACCAGTGGCGTGAGCTCAACGTCCGCGCCCGCGGCGTCTTCGCGGTCGCCGACTCCGACGAGTGGGCCGACAAGAGCTTCTCCGGCACGTACGACTCGACGCTGGTGACCCCGGCGTACGACGTCACCGGGCAGACCAGGGTGCGGCTGGACTTCACGACCCTCTACCGGCAGGAGGGCTCCCAGACGGCCCAGATCCTCGCGTCCTTCAACGGCGGCACGCCCACCGTCGTCAAGAGCTACAACTCCGACGTCGTCTCGCAGCCGCAGTCCGTTTCCGTCGACGTCCCCTCCGGGGCCTCCAGCGTGAGCTTCCGGTTCCGCTACACCGGGTCCAACAACTGGTACTGGGTGATCGACGGGGTCAGGATCAGCCACTCCTGACTACTCTGGGGGCGTCGGTACGCCGTGGTTCCGGCGCCCCAGCTCATCCCGTACGCAGGCCAGGAGCACAGCAACATGGCAGACCGCAAGCCCATCGATTCTTGGCTCACCGACATGGACGGCGTGCTCATCCACGAGGGCGTTCCGATTCCCGGCGCCGACGCCTTCATCAAGAGGCTGCGCGAGTCCGGCAAGCCCTTCCTCGTCCTCACCAACAACTCGATGTACACCCCGCGTGACCTGCACGCCCGGCTGAAGCGCATGGGCCTGGAGGTGCCGATCGAGAACATCTGGACCTCGGCGCTGGCCACCGCCAAGTTCCTCGACGTCCAGCGCCCGGGCGGCTCGGCGTACGTCATCGGCGAGGCCGGCCTGACCACCGCGCTGCACGACATCGGGTACATCCTCACCGACCACGACCCGGACTACGTCGTCCTCGGTGAGACCCGCACCTACTCCTTCGAGGCCATGACCAAGGCCGTCCGGCTGATCAACGCCGGCGCCCGTTTCATCTGCACCAACCCCGACGAGACGGGTCCGTCGACCGAGGGTCCGCTGCCCGCGACCGGCGCCGTCGCCGCGCTGATCACCAAGGCGACCGGCAAGCAGCCGTACTTCGCGGGCAAGCCGAACCCGCTGATGATGCGGACCGGCCTGAACGCCATCGGGGCGCACTCCGAGTCCAGCGCCATGATCGGCGACCGCATGGACACCGACGTGCTGGCCGGCATGGAGGCCGGGATGCAGACGTTCCTGGTGCTCACCGGGCTGACCAGGCCCGAACACGTGGAGAACTTCCCGTACCGGCCGTCCAAGGTCGTGGACTCCATCGCGGACCTCGTCGACCGGATCTGAAACCCGGGGACGGGGAAACGGGGCGCAACACGACCCGTACGGAGCAGTGCGGCCCCGCTGAGGATGCGTGGCCGGTGCCCCGGGGGGAGTCTCCAGGTAACTGGAGGTTCACGATGGGATCACTGCGGGTCACTCTCTGTGCGATGGCCGCCCTGGGCGCGGCCGCCGTCGCTCCGGCGGCATACGCGGCGGACGGGGGTGTCTCGGTCAGCCCGTCGTCCCCCCGCCCGGGCGCGGACATCGCGCTGCGAGTGAGCGGATGCCCGGAGCGGGCCGCCGAGGCCGTCTCCGAGGCGTTCGTCGCCGACGCCCGCCTCACCGTCGGCGCCGACGGCACCCTCACCGGCGAGAGCCGCATCCGCTCCACCCTCAAGGCGGGCACGTACGACGTAAAGATCGCCTGCGGGGAGCTGTCCCGCACGGGCGCGGTCACGGTCGCCGGACCGCAGGGCGCGCGGCACGGGGCGGAGCCGTCGGGCCCCGCCTCTCCCGTGGCACCCGTCCCCGCCGGCGGCGGTGGCACCGCCCGGCTCGCCGTCGTGGACGCCCGTGAGGCCGGTCCCGGCACGGCGCACACCGTGACCGGACTGGTCCTCGCCGGCGTCGCCGCGACCGCCGTGGCGCTGCGCAGCGCCCGCCGCAGCCGCGAGCAGCGCAGGCCGCGCTGACCATGGCCGAGCACGAAGGCCCCGGCTACGGGGGCCGCCTTCTCATGGGCGTGGCCTGGACCGTGCTGCTCCTCGGACTGTGGCTGTGGGGGCGCGAGGTCACCGACGTACAGCACGGCATCTCCGCGCCCGTGGCCGGCGACGTCGCCGCGGTCGGCCGGCCGCCGCAGGTGGACCTGCCGCCCGCCGCACGTCCTTTGGGCGACGCGCTGCCGCAACGCCTCGACGTCCCCGGACTCGGGATCCAGGCCCCGGTGGTCGCCCGGGGCCTCGACCGCCACGGCGCCATCGATCCACCGCCCTACGCCCAGGCCGGCGACGTCGGCTGGTACGCGGCGGGGGTGAAGCCGGGAGCCGTCGGGGCCGCGCTGATGGTGGGCCACGTCGACACCGAGAGCCGCCCGGCCGTGTTCCACCGCCTCCGCGCGCTGAAGCCGGGCGCGACGGTCCGGGTGCTCCGCGACGACGGCAAGGTCGCCGAGTTCACCGTGGACGACGTCGACGTCGTCCCCCGCGACCACTTCGACGCCCACCAGGCCTACGGCGCCCACCACCGGGGCCGCGCCGAACTGCGCCTGCTCACCTGCGGCGGCACCTTCGACCGAACGACCCGCACCTACACGGCGAACGTGATCGTGTCGGCGTACCTCACGGGGTCGGGGCTGTGACGGGCGCGGCCGTTCACCTGGCCCGGCCGACGACCGCTCCCCCGAAGTCGCCGACCGGGCCGGTCCTCGACCGCGCGCGCACGGGCTGCGGGAGTAACCCGGCGACCGGCGCGGGAGGCTTTGTGTGACCAGAGTTGGGGGGCTCGTCCGACCGGGGGCTGAGGTCGTCCGGCAATGACTCTAGAGCGGATGGCGGCCGGGGCCTAGAGAAAGTTCGCGGGGGTACTACGCGCGTCCTTCGCCGTCCGCGCCCTCCGCCGCCCGGCGCCGTCCGCGACCCGTTCCATGACCTCCTGCGCGATCCGGTCCAGCGGCAGCCTGCGCCGGCGCGCGTACTGCCGCATCGCCACGAAGGCGTGATCGGCGGGAGTGTGCCGGCGCTCGGCGAGCATGCCCTTGGCCTGTTCGATGCGCACCCTGCTGGACTGCGCCTGCTGCAACTGACCGGCGAGGGTGCGGCACTGGACGTACGTCGTGTTGTTCTCCAGGCCCAGGGCCGCGCAGTCGGCGAGGAGCCGGGCCAGCCGCAGCGTCGTACCGTGCTCGGACGGGGAGCCGCCGGTGCGGTCGGCGCCGAAGACGTTGAGCGCGCCGAGCAGCCGGTCCGGCGGCGCAGCGGGACCGCGTACGTCGTGGCGGTATCGTGGGCGAGCGTCCGCTCCGTGAACCCGGGCCGGCGGGAGTCCGTCCGGGCCGTCCTGATCGAGACCGGCACCGCTCGCCCGGAGCTGTAACTGTCCAGACAGGGCCCGCCGCCGTACTGGGCCCGCAGCAGCTCCTAGGCGACCTCGCGGTCCGCGCCGCCCGCCGCCAGCGACACCGCGCGGCCGTCGTCGATCAGCATGAACCCCGCGCCCCAGCACCCCCACGCAGTGGTCGGCGACGCCCGACAAGCAGTGCGCGGCCTCGAAGCCGTCGACGAGCGTGTCCGACCGACTCCACCAACGCCTTGGCCAGCCGGATCTCCCGGGTGCTCCGGTGCATGACCGCACCCTCCCCTTCCCCTGGCGCCCTTTTCCCCAGTCGTCGTGGCAGCCGTCACAGTGGCTGTAACAGCTCCCCGACAAGGTTCGGCGAACTCGTGTGCCCCACGACACGTATGTCAGGATTGAGACTTGGAACAGTGCACCCGAGGGGGAGCTGGATGTACCTGAACAGGGGGGCCTGGCGGGGGGCTCGCGCGCGGACGTCCGCGGTGGTGCTGGGGGCGGCACTGCTGGTGGCGGGCTGTTCGTCCTCCGGGGACGGCGACGACCCCGACGACAACGCCGGCGCCGGAATCACTCAACAGCCCAAGGAGACCGACCCGTTCTGGGTGAACCCGGACGGGAACGCGGCCGAGCAGGTGGCGGCCTATGTGAAGGCCGGCAAGAAGGAGGACGCCGAGGAGATCCGCAAGATAGCGGAGCAGCCGACGGGCGAGTGGATCGGCCCGGAGAGCCCGGAGGAAGAGGCACGCGGCTTCACCGAGGCCGCCGACAAGGCGGGCCGTACGGCCCTGCTGGTCCTCTACAACATCCCGCACCGCGACTGCGGCCAGTACTCGCAGGGCGGCGCCGCCGACGGCAACGCCTACCGGAGCTGGATCGACGGCGTGGCCAAGGGCATCGGGGACCGGGACACGACGGTGATCCTGGAGCCGGACGCGGTACTGCACCTGGTCGACGGCTGCACCCCCGGCGAGTTCCACGAGGAGCGCTACGACCTCCTCAAGGGCGCCATCACCAAGCTCAAGTCCCTGAAGAACACCAAGGTCTACGTCGACGCCGGCAACGCCGGCTGGGGACACCCCGACCAGATCTTCGAGCCGCTGAAGCGGGCGGGCATCGACCAGGCCGACGGTTTCTCCGTCAACGTCTCCAACTTCTACACGACCGAGGACTCGATCAAGTACGGCAAGGAGCTCTCCACCAAGGTGGGCAACAAGCCGTTCGTGATCGACACCAGCCGCAACGGCAACGGCCCCTACACCGAAGGCAACCCGGACGAGCGCTGGTGCAACCCGCCGGGCCGTGCGCTGGGGGAGACGCCCACGACCAAGACCACCGACCCGCTGGTCGACGCGTTCGTGTGGGTCAAGCGCCCGGGCGAGTCGGACGGCGAGTGCAAGGGCGGACCGAAGGCGGGCGAGTGGTGGGGGGATTACGCCCTGAAGCTCGCGAAGGCCAGCAAGTAGCTCCTGAATGAAATTGGGGCGCCCTCCGTCGCGGATGGCGCCCCAATTACGGTTCCGCTACGGGACCTTGACCCACTGCGCCTTGCTCGGCGTGCCCTGGTCGTCCGTCACGAACAGCATGTACCAGCCCGACGGAACCAGGTTCCGGTTCGTCGGCACAGTCACCGTGACCTTGTCACCGGACTTCTTGAAGTCCAGCTTCACCGACCGCTGGTCGACATCCGTGACGTGCGTGGAGGCGCTCGGCCGCATCAGCCGTACGTTCTCGATGGACGAGGCGTGCTGCGAGGTGAACGTGCCCGTCCCGCCCCGCTTGATGGTCTGCGGACCACCCGACAGCGTCGGCTGCGCGTCCCGGTACAGATACGGCGGCGTGTAGATCTCGATCCGCTGCTCGAACTCGCCGGGCTTGGTGTTGGCCTTGTCGGCGTAGAGCGAGTCGGAGCCGAAGAACATCACACGGCCGTCGGGCAGCAGGATCGACCCCGAGTGGTAGTTCCGGCCCACCAGCGGGTCGGCGACCCGGTCGAGGGACTTCGCCCCGGGGCGGTAGAGGTGCGCCTGGAGGATGTTGGAGTCGCCGCGGCCCCGGTAGTCCTCGGAGCCGCCCGACACCAGCACGGTGTCGTCCGGCAGCACCGAGGCCTGCGGATACCGCGTGCCCTTCTCCAGCGAAGGTCCGTCCACGAACTTCGGGCTGTCGGCCTGCAGGTCGATCAGCCGCGTCTTCTCGCTCGCCTCCTTGGACTCACCGACGCCACCGCCGCCGATCACCATGTACTTCTCGTCCTGCGCGGGCGGCAGCAGCACCGTGCCGGAGGTCTCCAGCAGCTTGGGGTCGCTCAGCCCGGGCAGCTTGCTGAACTTGTTGGTGTCGACGTCCCAGATGCCGGGGTCGCGGCCCACGTCGTCGGGACCGTAGCCGGCGTTCGAACCCGAGTAGAAGATCTTGCCGTTCTCCAGCGGAAACAGCGCCGGGTACGTCGGGAACTGCCGCACCTTCGTCAGGTACGTCCACTTCTTGGTCTTCGGGTCGTACACCTCGTTCTTGCCCGGCACCAGCTGGCCGATGTCGTCGAGGCCGGAGACGCTGAGGATCTTGCCGTCGCTCAGGGTGGTGAGCGTCGGGTACCAGCGGGCCTCGTGCATCGGGTCGACCTTGATGTACTTCTCGGCGACCGGGTCGAACTCATAGGCGTCCCGGATCCCCTGGAAGTCCTTCTTGTCCAGGGCGAGCTTCTGCGCGATGCCGTACGTGTTACGCGCGTCCGTGCCGGTCAGGCCCTGGACGCGGTAGTTGTCCTGGGTGCCGGTCTCGTACTTGGCGCCCTTCTTCTGCGCCTCGACGTAGATCCGGCCGAGACCGGGGTCGTTGCGCAGGAACTCGCCGGTCGCCTTGTCGAAGACCTTCTTCGCGCGCGGCACCAGCACCGGGTCCTTGGAGACGAACGTCTTGCCGTTCTCCTTGCCGGTGAACTTGGTGCCCGCGGGCAGCGTGATCGGCTCGTCCGGGTTCTCGTTGTGGACGATCATCAGGCCGCCGGCCTTGGTGACGTCACCCTTGAGCTTCTCGTACCGCTTCGTACCGCCCGCGATCAGCAGGTTGCCGTTGGACAACTGGGTGTGGCCGGTGCAGAACAGGTCGTTCGGCGTCGGCACCTTCTTGATCGTGCCCTTGACCGGGTCCCAGATCCGGGTGTCGTACTTCTTCGCGTCGAAGTTGTCCTGGTTGTTGCCCGAGCCCGCGATCAGCAGCACCTTGCCGGTGTGCAGGAGCGCCGCGTGGATGGTGTTCTGGCGGTACTCCTCGGGGAAGTCGACGATCTCCCACTTGCCGTTCTCGGCTTTGTACTCGGGTCTGTTGATCTGGTACTGGTGGTATTTCTCGGTGCCGACGCGATACAGCCACGGCCCGTTCATTCCGGCCAGCGCGAGCACCACCGCCGTACCTATCGCGAGTCGACGGGCGCGGCGGCGGCCTGCACGGTCGTTCATTCCTTACGTCCCCCAAGTCCACCAAGGGCGATCTGCATGGTCTGGTCGGTGCCGCTGCCGGAGGCGGCCCAACTCGGTTTGTGCTGCGGCGCGTGCGCCGCGTGCGGGGCATGGGACGCGTGCTGCGCGGGCAGCGGTTGCGTCTCCGGCTGATACGGCGCGGGCTGCGCCGGCACAGGCTGCGCCGGGGCCGCCGCGGCGGGCTTCTTCTTCTCCTGCCGCAGCATGTAGCGCCAGGCGAAGATCGGCGTCGCGGTGATCAGCATGGCGAACGTCGCCCAGATGATCATCGCCGGGTGCGAGTGGCCGTACACGAAACCGGCGGTGATCGAGGCGCCGAAGATCCCGATGAAGTACCAGTGGTACCGGAAGGTTCCGAACCACCGGTCGGGGCTCGCGGAATCGCCCTTGGGAGTGACCACGAACTTGCTCTTCTTGCGCAGCGCGGAATCGATCAGCGCCTTCGCGTACAGCGGCGCCGACAGTGCGGACATCACCATGCCGGCCACACCGCCGGAGCCCTCGGGCTCGTGCGGCGAGACGTTGTGGCGGCGGTTCCAGACGTACAGGCCGATCTGGAGCGCGGAGGCGTTGCCGTAGAGCATCAGCCAGATCGTCGGGTCGATGTTCACACCCGAGGCGCCCAGGCCCAGGAACAGCGCACAGCTCAGCGCCGCCAGGATCCAGTTCAGGGCCGACATCGGGTAGAAGATGATCATCATCGTGTAGTTGAAGAGCTTGCTCGGCGGCAGCGAGTACCAGCCCTTCCAGTACTGCTTGAGGATCGTCTCGTACGTCCCTCGCGACCAGCGCATCTGCTGGGTGAAGAAGTCCGTCCAGGCGCTGGGGCCCTCACCGACGGCGAGCACGTCCGGCGTGTAGACCGAGCGCCACTTCTTGCCCGTCGCCGGGTTCTTGTGGCGGTGGATCTCGAAGCCGGTCGCCATGTCCTCGGTGATCGAGTCGTACAGACCGCCGATCTGCTTGAGCGCCTTGATGCGTACGGCGTTCGACGTACCCACGAACATCGGGGCGCCGTAGCGGTTGCCGGCGCGCTGGATGAGGGCGTGGAAGAGGAACTGCTGCGACTCGGCGGCCTTGGTGACGAAGTTGTCGTAGTTGCCGTACACCTGCGGGCCGATGACGAAGCCGACGTTCGGGTCGCGGAAGAAGCCGAGCATCCGCTCCAGGTAGTTCGGCAGCGGCACGTGGTCGGTGTCGACCGAGGCGAAGAAGTCGTAGTCGTCGCCGTGGGCGTCGAGCCAGGCGTTGTAGTTGCCGTGCTTGGTCTTGGCGCGGTGCGGGCCCTTGGCCTGGTTCCACTTGGCGACGCCCTTGCGGGAGAAGTGGTGCACGCCGAGCCGCTTGCAGACCTCCTTGACCTCCGGGTCGTCGCCCTCGTCGAGCAGCCAGATGTGCAGAAGGCCCCGGTGGCGCAGCTTGACGGCCGCCTCCAGGGTCTTCGTCACCATCTCCAGCGGCTCCTTGCCGGGCACGAAGGAGGTCAGGAAGGCCACTCTCGTGCCGGTCTCGGGAACCACCGGGATCGGGTCGCGGGCGACCAGCGTGGCGTGCGCGTTCGACAGCACGTTCATGCAGCGGAAGAACTCGATCAGACCGATCGAGACGAGCATCACGATGTCGAGCGCGGGCAGGAAGTCGAAGGCGGGATAGTCGCGTTCGGTCCAGTGCTCGGGCTGCAGCAGCCAGAACAGCAGGACCAGCGACAGCAGCGGAGCGGCCGCCAGCATCAGCGCGACTCTGATCCGGTGCGGCTCCTGCGAGATCAGTGAGCGGTACTCGACCCGGTACGGCTTGTTCGGGTCGGGCTGGGTGAGGGGACCGGCCAGCCGGCTGTAGTGCTCGTAGTCGTACTTCGGCAGCGTCTTCTTGATCCGGCGGAACGCGCCGGTCCGGGTATGTGACGGCACCCTTAGCTGGGTGGTCTGAGACGGGTCGAAGTTCTGCCGGGCGCCCGTCGGCGTCGACGTCATGAGTCATCCCCCCACACGCGGGTAACCCCACGTGTCTGTCGGTTCCTTGACGACTGCTCCGGTCCCCCTCGACCTTCACAGACGTATCAGTGGTGGGCCGCAGTCACCACGTCTTCCACACCTTAGACATGGAACAGCGACCTTCCGGTTGCATCATGCCCCCCTCGGCATGCGGTCATGAACGGGGCCCCTACTCCCCGGCGAAAACCGGCAACCGGCTCCTTGCCCCCCAACTGCCGCGTATCCGCAGCATCTTGAAAAACCAATCACCAGAGTTCTACGCCGTTCCGCATGATCGCAAGATGCGAAACGAGGTGTTTACCGGTCATACGCGCTCATTGTGGCACCTGTGGGGGTGTTGTGTACCCGCCGTGGATACCCGTGCACGGATGTTGCCGAAGTGCTCCCGTATGGCCCCCTCTGCTCGTATCGCATCACCCGACCGCACCGCGTCCACGATCTCCCGGTGCTGCCGGCAGGTGACCAGCGGATCCTGCGGAGCACCCCCGAGATCTGTGTGGACGCGGTGGAAGGCGTCCCAGAACGCCTCCATGACCTCGCCCAGCAGCGCGTTGTCCAGCCCCCGGTAGAGGGTGGCGTGAAACGCCCGGTCGGTCTCGGCGATGCCGTCACCGCCGCGCGCGGCCTGCTCTTCCATACGGTCGACGAGCGCATCCAGTTCAATGAGGTCGGCATCCGGGATCCGCCCCGCGAGCCGGGACACCAGCCCCGTCTCCACGGCCTCCCGCAGCTGCACCAGCTGGAGCAGGGTGTCCTCGCCCCGGTAGTGTCCGGCGACCGTGCGGAAGGCGAGGCCCTCGATCATCGGGGCCAGGGACATCGTGCCGACGTAGGTGCCGAAGCCGTGCCGGATCTCGACGATGCCCATCGCCTGCAACCCCTTGAGCGCCTCGCGCACGGAGTTGCGGCTGGCGCCCAGATGAGCCATCAGCTCGGGCTCCGTCGGCAGCGGGGCCCCGGAGGCCAGCCGGCGGTCGATGATGAGCTTCTTGATCCGCTCCTGGAGGTCACGCGCTGCCATGGCCAGAGAGTATCCGGCCAAACCCGCGAAAAGCCCCCCGCTTGCACGAGGGGCTTCCAGTCCGAAGGGGGTGTGGGTGGCGGAGCCCCCACGACGCGCGGGGCAGCCGCGCAGGAACGACGATGGCGAGCCATGATCGCAGAAAGCGCGATCATGGCTCCCCATCGTCAGCGTGCGCCGCCAGGGACTCGAACCCCGGACCCGCTGATGCTGCATTATCCCGGGGGATGACCCCCGGACCCCCAGCCGCACCTGCAGGGCCCAGAAGGGGCAACCCCACGTGCGAAGGCCCCCCGCAGTTGCGAGGGGCCTTCACTGTCTGTGCGCCGCCAGGGACTCGAACCCCGGACCCGCTGATTAAGAGTCAGCTGCTCTAACCAACTGAGCTAGCGGCGCTTGCTGACGGCGTAACTCTACATGACCTGCGGGGGTGGTCCTGACCCCGGGCGCGGGGTGGCCGGGGGGCTCCGGGGCGGGCGTAAACCATTCGGACCGTCAACATGCGAGTCCGGAAGACAGTTGTGAGACTGGCGGGGTGTACTGCCGCGGAGATATCCACCTGGAGTGTGAGGGGAATCGCATGGAGACTCGGACTCCGGTATTCGAGGAATTCGACCCTGCGAGTGACTGCGACTGCCCGGGATGCGTTCACTGGAGACGCGTTCTGCCACATTCCACGACCGGCCGCCACCCGGCCGCCCACCGGGCGCTGATCCTCGCCGCAGCCGCCTCCACGACCCTCGCCGTAGGCCATACGGCCCCGGCCCTCGCCGCCCCCCACGTCACCGATCGTCCGGGCGTTCCCGCAGGTGACGAGCCCAATACCCCCCAAGGAGGCCGGGCCCCGCTGCACGGCCCGGGCGGGCAGCCGGTCACACCGGCCGGCCCGGTCAAGACGCCCGCGACCACCCGCGCGGAGATCATCACGCGGGCCAAGAAATGGGTCGCCGCGAAGGTTCCGTACAGCATGTCCAAGTACTGGTCGGACGGATACCGGCAGGACTGCTCGGGCTTCGTCTCGATGGCCTGGAACCTGCCCGGAAACGAATGGACCGGCAGCCTCCACGAGTACGGCGTACGCATCACCAAGAAGGACCTGCAGCCCGGCGACATTCTGCTGTTCCACAATCCGGCGAACCCTGAGAAAGGCTCGCACGTCGTCATTTTCGGCGGCTGGACGGACCACACCCACACCTACTACGTCGCCTACGAGTCGACACCGCCGCACGCCCGCCGGAAGACCACCCCGTACGCCTACTCGAGCCATTCCGACCGCTATGTGCCCTACCGCTACAAGGGGCTCAAGAGCGCCACGACGGCTACGGAACCGGCCACCGGGAAGCAGGAGACCGCGAAGCCGGCCACCACCACCGAGCCGGCCATCGGGAAGCAGGAGACCGCGAAGCCGGCTACCACCACCGAGCCGGCCATCGGGAAGCAGGAGACCGCGAAGCCGGCTACCACCACCGAGCCGGCCATCGGGAAGCAGGAGACTGCGAAGCCGGCTACCACCACCGAGCCGGCCATCGGGAAGCAGGAGACCGCGAAGCCGGCTACCACCACCGAGCCGGCCATCGGGAAGCAGGAGACCGCGAAGCCGGCCACCACCACCGAGCCGGCCACCGGGAAGCAGGACACCACCGAGCCGGCCATGGCTGAGCCCACCACCCCCGAGCCGGACACCACCCCCAAGCCGGCCACCCCCAAGCCGGCCACCCCCAACCCCGGAGCCCCGCGGAGCGCGACGGCGTACCCGGGGCGGGCGTATTTCGGCCCAGGGGCCAACAACAAGCACGTCGACCGGCTGGGCCGCCTCCTCGTCGAGCGCGGCGCCGGCCGGCACCACCCCTCCGGTCCCCGTTCGCGCTGGACGGACGCGGACCGCAGGGCCACGCAGGCCTTCCAGCAGGCGCAGGGCTGGCGGGGCCAGGAAGCGGACGGGCTGCCGGGGCCGCGGACGTGGCTGCTGCTGGTGACGGGCAAGGGCAAGGACGTGCCGGGCGGGGCGGTGGGCGCGGCCGGGCCCGCGCAGCCGGCGTCGCACGGGGTGCCGGGCTATCCCGGGCGGGCGATGTTCCGGCCGGGCGCCGACAACGAGTACGTAACCCGGCTCGGCAGACAGCTGGTGAAGAAGGGGTTCGGCAAGCACTACAAGAACGGGCCGGGACCGCGCTGGGGCGAGGCGGACCGGCGGGGCGTCGAGGCCTTCCAGCGTGCTCAGGGCTGGCGGGGCGGCGCGGCGGACGGCCTTCCGGGGCCGGAGACCTGGCGGCGGCTCTTCTCGTAACGCCGCAATCCGACAACCACTGTTGTGACGCATCTGGCGCGGAGGCTGGAGGCACCCATGGCCACGACCACTTCTCATACGCCCGAACCCGAGGGGCTCGCGGGGCTCGAGGGGCCGGCCGACGTACCCGCCCGGCCCGCGCGGTTGATCCACAACGAGGTGACCACCGAGATCCCCGTCCATCTGCTGTTCCGCGACGAGGCGGGCCCGGTGTCGGTGCCGCTGAGACCGACGGTCGTGGCGCGCCGGCAGGGCACGGGGGAGCAGCCGCGGCTGCGCCGCCCGATGCAGTCGAAGCCGCGTCCCGCTCCGGAGGTCGACCCCGACCTGGTGGAGCGGCCCGCGCGGGTGCTGCCCGGGGCGGCGGGGGTGCTCGCCGGTGCCTTCGGGGCGGCCGGGTGCCTGGCCACCTCGTGGTGGGCCGGAGTGCTGCCGCAGCTGGCGGTGGAGGCGCTGCGGTTGCCGGCGTCCGCGGGAGCGGGGCTGGGGCCGGCGCAGTGGGCGGCGTACGCGGGGGCCGGAGCTCTTGGGTGCGTAGGCCTGGGCGGGCTCGCGCGGGGGCGTACCGGGCGGGCCTGGGTGCTCGGGTTGTTCGGCCGCTATCAGGGGACGGTCCGGCGCACCGGCCTGCTGTGGGTCAACCCGCTGCTGCTGCGCCGCCGGGTCGACGTACGGCTGCGGCACTGGCGCAGTGAGGCGATGCAGGCGGCGGACGGCAACGGGGTGGCGCTGCGGGTGGTCGTCCTGGTGGTGTGGCGGGTGAAGGACACTGCGAAGGCGGCGCTCGGGGTGGAGGACCACGAGCTCTACTTGCGCGAGTGCGTCGAGGCGGCGCTCGCCCGGGTGCCGGTGGAGATGCCGGGTGCCACGCGGGGGTCCGCCGAGATGACCGCGGACGCGTTGACCCGGACGGTCGCGCGGGACGCGGGCATGGTCGGGCTGGAGGTGTTCTCGGTGCGGCCGGTGCGGGTGGAGTACGCCCCCGAGGTCGCCGCCGCCATGCACCGCCGCCGTATCGCCGCCCTGGACGCGCAGGCCCGGGCGACCATGCTCACCTCGGTCGTCGACTCGGTGGAGGACACGGTGACGACGCTGACCATGCGGGGCCTGGTGGACCTCGACGACTACGAACGCAAGGCGCTGGTCAAGGACTTGACGGTGGCGTTCTGTTCGGGGCGGGGGGAGACGGCCGTCTGACGGCGCGATTCCCACGGCGTGCACCTGACGGCACGTCGAACATGTTCGTCGATTGGTATGGACATGTTCAACAGTCAGCAATAATCTGAGACTTGGTCTAGACCTGCAAGCTCGCCGAACTTCCCCCACGTTCCCAGGAGCAGCAGCATGCGCAGAAAGACCAAGCTGTCCGCCGCCGTACTCGGACTCACCACGGCCGGAGCCCTCGTGCTCTCCGCCGGGGGCGCGTCCGGCCACGGCTACACCGACCTCCCCATCAGCCGTCAGAAGCTCTGTCAGAACGGCACCGTGACCAACTGCGGCTCCATCCAGTGGGAGCCGCAGAGCGTCGAGGGCCCCAAGGGCTTCCCGGGCTCCGGTCCGGCCGACGGGTCGATATGCAACGGCGGGCTGGGCCAGTTCAGTCAGCTCAGTGCGCCGAAGACGCCGTCGGGCGGCGCCTGGCCCACCACCAAGGTGACCGGCGGTCAGAACTACACCTTCCGCTGGCAGTTCACGGCCATGCATGCCACGACCGACTTCCGGTACTACGTCACCAAGCCGGGCTGGAACCAGAACCACAACCTGTCCCGCTCCGACCTCAACCTCACGCCGTTCTTCACGGTCCCGTACAACGGGCAGCGGCCGCCGTCCACGCTCTCGCACAGTGGCAGGCTGCCGTCCGGGCTGAGCGGCCACCACGTCATCCTCGCGGTGTGGACGATCGCCGACACGAGCAACGCGTTCTACGCCTGCTCGGACGTCACGTTCTGAGGTTCTCTTGAGTCAGCGCCCCGGCCGGCGTGGGTAGATCACTCCCACGCCGGCCGATCGGGGTCGGCGCGCCGATCTCGGGGGGACGAACCATGGACGCGATCTTCTACGTCATACCCGGCCTCGTCATGGCCGTGGCCTTCTTCGTGGCCTACCGGGTGGTCCACCGCTCACTGCAGATGCGCAGTGCGTGGAACAGCGGACTGACCGCGCAGGCACGCTGTCTGCGGTCGTACACGACCGTGAGCGGCGGCCACGGCAGCACGTCCGTGCGCACCACCCTGCACCACGTGTACGAGTTCGTCGCACGCGACGGCCGCCTCGTCCGGTTCGAGGAGGAGGGCGGGCCGGGCACGCGGGTCGAGGGCGACCTCGTCACCGTCCACTACGCCGAGGGCGAGCAGGTGGTGGCCACGGCCCATGCGCCGGGGCACGCCAGGCAGGCGGCGGCCACCGTCGGCATCCTCGTGTTCCTCGGGGTGGTCGTGCTGTTCTGCGTCGGTTTCATGTCCTCCTACTCGGACATGTCCTCGGGCATGGACCCGATGGGCGCCTTCTGATGCTCCATATCTGACGATCCATCAACTATCGTGCGCGGCCATGGAGTCCACTACGGGACGCACGGTCGCGGAGCTCGTGGCGGCGCGGTGGGGCGACCACCGGCCGGGGCTGTGGTTCGAGGGCGGGATGCTCACGCAGCACGAGATGGCGGCCGGGGCCGCCGTCCGGGCGGCACTGCTGGCCGACCTGCTGCCGCCCGGAGTCGAGCCGCACATCGGGGTGCTGCTCGACAACACCCCCGAGTACCCCCTGTGGCTGAGCGCGGCCGCGCTCGCGGGGGCCGCCGTCGCCGGGATCAACCCCACCCGCCGCGGCGCCGAGCTCGCCCGCGACATCCTGCACACGGAGTGCCGGGTACTGATCACCGAGCGGGCCCACCTGCCCCTCCTGACCGGCCTCGACCTGCCCGGCCTGCGCCTGCTGCTGACCGACTCGGCGGAGTACGAGGCCCTGCTCGCCCCGTACGCCGACGCGCGGCCCGACGCCTCCCGTGCCGCCCCGCACGACCGGCTCCTGCTCTACTTCACGTCCGGATCGACCGGCGCCCCCAAGGCCGCGATCTGCAGCCAGGGACGGCTGGCCGCCGCCGGACGTTCACTGGCCGAGCAGTTCCGCGTCCGGCCCGACGACGTGCACTACGTCTGCATGCCGATGTTCCACGGCAACGCGGTGATCGCCGACTGGGCGCCCGCCCTCGCGGCCGGCGCCGGCGTGGCGCTGCGCCGGCGGTTCTCGGCGTCCGGGTTCCTGGCGGACGTACGGGCGTACGGGGCGACGTACTTCACCTACGTCGGCCGGGCGATCCAGTACCTCCTCGCCACCGAGCCGCACCCCGACGACCGGGACAATCCGCTGCGGCTCGGCTTCGGGACGGAGGCGGGGGCGCAGGACGCGGTGGCTTTCGAGCGGCGATTCGGGGTGCGGCTGGTCGAGGGCTACGGCTCCTCCGAGGGCGGGGCCGCGATCCCGTGGGCGCCCGGGACTCCCCGGGGGTCGGTGGGTCGGGCGGGGCCCGGACTCGTCGTACTGGACTCGGAGACGCGGAAGGAGTGCCCGCCCGCGGTCTTCGATCCGGCCGGGCGGCTGCTGAACGGCGAGGATGCGATAGGGGAGCTGGTGAACCGGGGGCCGAACCCCTTCGAGGGGTACTGGCGCAATCCCGAGGCGGAGGCCGAGCGGCGGCGGGACGGCTGGTACTGGACCGGTGATCTCTTCTACCGGGACCGTGACGGCTATCTCTACTTCGCCGGCCGCACGGACGACCGGATCCGCGTCGACGGCGAGAACCTGGCCGCCGCGATGATCGAGGACATCCTCGCGCGGTACGAGGGGGCGGTGGCCGTCGCCGTGTACGCCGTGCCCGATCCGGTGACCGGGGACCAGGTGATGGCGACGATCGCCGGGACCTTCGATCCGGAGGCCTTCGCGGACTTCCTGGCCGCTCAGCCCGATCTCGGGACCAAGATGGCGCCCCGGTTCGTGCGGGTGGTGGAGCGGATGCCGGTCACGGCCACGAACAAGATTCACCGGGCGGGGCTGCGGAGGGAAGGCGTACGGTGCGCCGACCCGGTGTGGTGGCGGCCGACCGGAGAGCAGACGTATCGCAGACTGGAAGACGCCGAAGGGCCTCCCGCTCCCACGAGAGGCCCTTCACCGGTGCGCCGCCAGGGACTCGAACCCCGGACCCGCTGATTAAGAGTCAGCTGCTCTAACCAACTGAGCTAGCGGCGCATGACTCGCGCCGACCGCGTTCACTGTGCTCTCGCGGCTGGCGACGGAGAAAATACTACCCGGTCCGCGGGGGTGCTTCTGACCACCCTGAGCGCCCCCGGATCACCGGGCCCGCGAGGCCTAGATCGCCAGGGAGAGCAGCACCGGCGCCGCGTTCCGGTTCAGCGCGTCCGCCGCCTGGCGCAGTCGGTGGGCGTGCTCGAGCGGGAGCGACAGGGCCAGGCAGCCCACCGACGATCCGGCCGTGATCGGGACCGCCGCGCACACCGTGCCCACCGCGTACTCCTGGAGGTCGAGGTGGGGGACCGTCGGCGGCTGGGACTCCAGGCGGGAGAGCAGGACCCGGTCGCTGGTGATGGTGCGCGAGGTGAGACGGGCCATCTTGTGGCGGGAGAGGTGATCGCGCCGGCCGTTGTGGTCGAGCTGTCCGAGCAGGCTCTTGCCGATCGCGGTGGCGTGGGCGGAGAAGCGGAAGTCGACCCACTCGTTGACCACGGGGGTGGCCGGCCCCGCCGCGTACTGGTCGATCTTGATCTCGCCGTCGACGTACCGGCTGATGTAGACGGCGGCGCCGACGGAGTCGCGCAGCCGGTCGAGGGTGCGCTGGAGGTTCTCGCGCAGGGCCTGCTCGCGGCCCTGCGCGGCGCCGAGGCGGGCCAGGGCCTCGCCCGTGACGTACGCCCCGTCGGCGACCTGCTCGACGTAGCCCTCGCGGCGCAGCATCAGCAGGAGGCCGGGCAGGCGCTCGGGGTCGATGCCCGTGTGCCGCGCGAGCTCGACGTCGGTGACTCCGGTGCTGTGCCGCGCCACGGTCTCCAGGACGCGCAGGGCGTCCTGGGCCGAGTGGTACGGCGTCGTCGGCTCGTGCTGCAGCGCCACGGTTCCCCCTGCGGTCGCACGTCGCTTCTCATTGGGCCGGGTTCGTGTCAGCCAATCTCCTTCACGATAACGGGCAAGAGGCTTGTAGTGAGCGGTTGTTGACGAGATTGCGACGCCCTCAACTGCGGTACCAGCACTCTGACATATGCCCACGTCATGGGCAGGTCCCGAAGTCACAGCACAGCGCTGAGGAACTCCCTCGTGCGGTCGTTCTCCGGGTCGTTGAAGATCTTCTCCGGGCTACCGGACTCGATCACCCGGCCGGAGTCGAACATCAGGACCTGGTCCGAGATGTCCCGGGCGAAATTCATCTCGTGGGTCACGCAGAGCATGGTGATGTCGGTGGTGCGGGCGATGTCCCGCAGCACGTCGAGGACGCCTGCGACCAGCTCCGGGTCCAGCGCGGAGGTCACCTCGTCGAGCAGCAGGATCTGCGGCCGCATCGCCAGTGCCCGCGCGATCGCCACCCGCTGCTGCTGGCCGCCGGACAGCTGGGTCGGGCGGGCGTCGCACTTGTCGGCGAGGCCGACCAGGTCGAGCAGCTCGCGGGCGCGCGCCTCCGCCTCGTCCTTGGGCAGACCGAGGACGGTGACCGGAGCCTCGGTGATGTTCCGCAGCACGGTCATGTTCGGGAAGAGGTTGAACTGCTGGAACACCATCCCGATCTTCTTGCGGACCTCGCGGACCTGCTTCTCCGGCGCCGGGAAGAGCTTGTCCCCGGCCACCGTGATGCTGCCCTCGTCCGGCTTGAGCAGGGTCATCAGCAGCCGCAGGATCGTCGTCTTGCCGGAGCCGGACGGGCCGATCAGGGTGACGTGCTTGCCGGACTCGACCGAGAAGTCGAGGCCGTCGAGGACCGTGTTGGACCCGAAGCGCTTGGTGACGTGGTCGAAGTGGATCAGTTCGCTGCCGTCCACCGGCGGGTTGGCGCTCGCGTCGGGATCTTTCATCAGAGGGGTGTCAGCGGACAAGGCGTCGCTCCAGGGCTCGTACGAGAAGGGAGGCCGGGTAGGCGATGAAGATGAAGGCCACACCGATGACCGTCAGGGGCTCGGTGAACTGGAAGGTGTCCTGCGCGAACAGCCGCGCCTGGCCGAGCATCTCCATGACCGTGATCGTCATCAGGATGGGTGTGTCCTTGAGCATCGCGATGACGTAGTTGCCGAGTGCCGGCACGACCCGGCGGATCGCCTGCGGGAGGATCACCACCCGCCACGTCCTGGTCACCGGCAGGTTCAGTGCCGTCGCGGCCTCCCACTGGCCGACGGGCACCGCCTCGATGCCGGCCCGGTAGACCTGCATCGTGTACGTCGAGTAGTGCAGCCCGATCGCGAAGACGCCGGTGGTCAGCGCCGAGGCGGTGATGCCCCACTCGGGCAGCACGTAGAAGAGGAAGAACAGCTGCACCAGCAGCGGGGTGTTGCGGATGAACTCCGTGACCGCCCCGACCGGCCAGCGCACAAAGCGGCTCGGTGCGCGCATCAGCAGCGCCCACACCAGACCCAGCGCGAACGAGATCAGCGAGCCGAGGGCCAGGATCTGCAGGGTGAGCAGCAGTCCGTCCCAGAAACGCGGCATGAAGTCGGCGACAGCGCCCCAGTCCCAGGTCATCAGAGAGCACCTCCCGCGCCGACGCCGGTCGTTTCAGGACGGTGCAGCTCCTGGTCGGGCGTGCGCCCGACGGACTTGCCGACACCGGCCTTGAGCTTGCGCTCCAGTCCGCGCATGCCCCGCGTGAGCAGGAAGGCGATGACGAAGTAGATCACCAGGACATACGTGTAGATCTCCGCGCTCTCCTGGAGCGCGAGGCGCACCAGGTTGGCGCTGAAGGCCAGGTCGCCCATGCCCATGACGGACACCAGCGCGGTGCCCTTGAGCAGTTCCACCAGCAGGTTGTTGAACGAGGGGATCATCTCCGGCACCGCCTGCGGCAGCAGGATCAGCCGCATCCGCTGCCACGGCGTGAAGCTGAGCGCGATGCCGCCCTCACGCTGTGCCGGATCGACGGAGTTGAGGGCGCCGCGCACGATCTCGGCACCGTACGCCCCGTAGGTCAGCCCGAGTGCCAGCGTGCCCGCCCACAGGGGCACCAACTGCCAGCCGAACGCGACCGGCAGCACGAAGAACACCCAGAAGATCATGATCAGGGCGGAGGTCCCGCGGAACACCTCGGTGTAGACGCCCGCGAGGAAGCGGACTATCCACAGCCGGTGCGTGCGGGCCATGCCGACCCCGAAGGCGACCGCCGTTGCCACCAGTGTGCTCAGCACCAGCAGCTGGACGGTGATCCAGATTCCTTGGAGTACGAGTTCCCAGAGTCCCGAGGTCATCCGCTCTTCCCTCCGCCGCACAGCTCCTTCGCGGTGAGGTCGGTCATCTCTGCCTCGGTGAAGCCGAAGGGCTTGAGGATGCGGAACAGTTCGCCGCTCTTCTTCAGCTTGTGCAGCTCGACGTTGAAGGCGTCCCGCAGCGCGGTCTCGGTCTGCCGGAACGCGAACGCCCCGCCGTCGACGTGCGGTTTGCCGCCGACGAGGGGTGCGAAGGCCTTGGTGGACTCCGCCTTGGCCGACTTCTTGACGACCTCACGGGTGGTCAGCGCCGTACCGGCGAAGACGTCCACGCGTCCTGCCTCGACCGCGTTCAGCCCCGCGACCTGGTCCGGGACGATGAGGATGTCGCTCTCCTTGTACCCCGCCTCGACGGCGTACTGGATCTCGGCATAGCCGGTCCCGGTGGCGAACTTGGCCTTCTTCTCGACGACGTCCTTGTAGTTGTGCAGCCCCTTCGGGTTGCCCTTGCGCACGATGAAGGAGTCGAGCATCTGATAGTCGGGGTCGGAGAAGATGACCTGTTCACAGCGCTCGGGATTGACGTACATCCCGGCGGCGACCGCGTCGAACTGCTGGGAGTTCAGTCCGGGGATCAGCGACCCGAACTCGGTGGGCACGGGCTGCACCCGGTCCACGCCGAGCCGCTTGAATATGACCCTCGCCAGCTCGGGGGCCTCACCGGTGAGTTCACCGTTCTTGTCGATGTACCCGAAGGGAATCTCACCCGCGATTCCGAGCCGTACGACACCGGCGGCGCGCAGCCGGTCGAGCAGCTCGCCGCCTTCCTTGGTGGAGGCCGTTGCCACACGCGAGCAGCCCGCCGCACCCAGCGCGCCGAGCGCCGCCACCCCCGCGAGCAGCGACCGGCGTGTGGTCCCAGATCTGTGTTCGACTTGTGTTCGGACATGTTCCATAGGTGGAGCCATGGCGGCGCGGCTACCCGAGACCATGCGATGTATGCACCCTGGAATGCATGACTGAACGGTTCATCGAGGTGTCGCTGGTCAAGCGGGGCATCCACTGCACCGCAAAGCTCCTGGACGATCGCGCCCCGCTCACCTGCGCGGCCGTCTGGGACGCCCTGCCCCTGGCCGGGGACGTCTACCACGCCAAGTACGCCCGCAACGAGATCTACGCCCTCTTCCCGCCCTTCGCGGAAACGGAGCCGCCGCTGGAAAACCCGACCGTCACCCCAATTCCAGGCGATCTGTGCTATTTCGCCTTCGCCGGAACGGAACTGGGCACCAAGTCCTACGGCTACGACCGTGAGGTCCGCCCCGGCACGACGGTGGTCGACCTGGCCCTGTTCTACGAGCGCAACAACCTGCTCCTGAACGGCGACGTGGGCTGGGTGCCCGGCATCGTCTGGGGCCAGATCGTGGAGGGCCTGGAAGAGCTGGCCCAGGGCTGCAACGACCTGTGGCGGGCGGGAGCGCTCGGAGAGTCGCTGAGGTTTCGGCGGCTCGAGTGACGCGTCGCCCGGGCGCGCCCCTCGAAGTGATCGACACCGGTACGACGGTCAGTTCCCGGAGGGTGTGAGCCCGGCCCAACCGGTCTCGTACAGCGCGTGAGCCGCCCGTAGCACCAGATCGTCCCGGTGCCGGGCGGCCACGAGTTGCAGGCCGATCGGCAGGCCGTCCCCGTCGGTGCCGACAGGGACGGTGGCCGCCGGCTGCTGGGTCAGGTTGAAGGGGTACGTGAACGGCGTCCAGCCCGTCCACCTGCGATGCCCCGAGCCTTTCGGGACCTCGGCGCCCGCCTCGAAGGCCGTGAGCGGGAGGGTCGGGGTGACGAGGAGGTCGTAGGTGTCGTGGAAGTGGCCCATGCGGCGGCCCAGTTCCATACGGACGTCCACCGCGGCCAGATAGTCGAGCGCGGACAGGCGGGCGCCCGTGTCGCAGACCTCCCGGAGGCCCGGGTCGAGCAACTCCCGCTGGTGCGGCCCCAGATGCTGGGTCACCCGGGCGGCCCCGGTGAACCACAGCGTGTGGAAGGCGTCCACCGGGTCGGTGAAGTCGGGGTCGGTCTCCTCGACGAACGCGCCCAGCCCCGCCAGCCGCTGCACCGCCTGCCGTACCGCCGCCGCGACCGCCGGGCGCACCGCCACCTGGCCGCCGAGGGAGGGCGAGTAGGCGACGCGCAGCCCGTGCACACCGCCGGCCAGGCCCGACACGAACGAACCCGGCGCCGACGGCAGGGCCGACCAGTCGCGGGAGTCGGGCGTGCCGATGACGTCCAGGAGCAGGGCCGCGTCGGCCGCGTCGCGGGTCATCGGGCCGACGTGCGCCAGGGTGCCGAAGGCGCTCGCCGGGTACAGCGGAACGCGGCCGTACGTCGGTTTCAGGCCGAAGATGCCGCAGAACGCCGCCGGGATACGGACACTGCCGCCCCCGTCCGTGCCCAGCGCGAGCGGCCCCGCGCCGAGCGCCACGGCCGCCGCCGCGCCGCCGCTGGAACCGCCCGCGGTGCGGGTCGGGTCGTACGGGTTGCGGGTGACGCCGGACCGGGGTGAGTCGGTGACGCCCTTCCAGCCGAACTCGGGGGTCGTCGTCTTGCCGAGGAAGACGGCGCCGTGCGCGCGCAGCCGGGCCACGGAGGGGGCGTCCTCGTCCCAACTGCCCGTCTCGGAGATGGTTTTCGAGCCCTTCAGCGTCGGTCCGCCGCGCATCAGCAGGATGTCCTTCACGGTGACCGGAACCCCGTCGAGCAGCCCGGCCGGTTCGCCGCGCCGCCAGCGGTCCGCCGACGCGCCGGCCTGCGCGAGGGCCTCCTCGGCGGTCAGGCGCACGAAGGCATTGACCTCCGGCTGGATCCGTTCGGCCCGCTCCAGGGTCGCGCGGGTGGCGTCGACGGGGCTGAACTCTCCTTTGCGGTAGCCGTCGAGGAGTTGTACGGCGGTCAGTTCGGTGAGATCCGTCATGCGTCGCCCTCCAGCCGTAGACATCAGCGTCCGGGTACGTACCCGCGCTGCTTGTCGACCACGTTCAGCAGCGGTCTGCCCGCCTCCCAGCGCTCGTACAACTCCACGAACTGAACTCCGAGTTCATCCCGCCAGCCGATCGTGTCCCCGCTCATGTGCGGCGAGACGATCAGGTTCGGGACCTGCCACAACGGGCTCTCGGGGGTGAGGGGTTCGTGCTCGAACACGTCGAGCGCGGCCCCCGCGATCCAGCGCTTGGCCAGGGCCTCGGCCAGCGCGTCCTCCACCACCAGCTGCCCGCGCCCGACGTTGATGAACCGGGCGGAGGGCTGCATGACGCCGAAGCGGCGGGCGTCGAACATGCCGTGCGTTCGGTCGGTGAGCGGCGCGGCCGCGATCACCCAGTCGGCGCGGGCGATCAGCCGGTCGAGGTCGTCGGGGCCGTGGATGCCGGTGCGCGGGGTCCGGCCGACCAGCGCGGTCGTGATGTCGAGGGCCTTGAGCGTGCGGGCGATCGCACGGCCGATGGGGCCGGTTCCGACCACGCAGGCGCGCGTGCCGGCGACCCGCTGCCCCTCCCGGTGCCGCCACTCCCGGGCGGCCTGCAGCTCCAGGGTTCTGGGCAGGTCCTTCGCCATCGCCAGCACCAGCGCGGCGACGTACTCGGCGATCGGCTGGTCGAAGATTCCGCGCGCGTTGGTGACCAGGGTGTCGGACTCGGTGAGCTCCGGGCACATCAGATGGTCCACTCCCGCGCTGGCCGTGTGCACCCAGCGCGGCCGGGGTCCCTCACCCGGCCACGCGTGCCGTACGGCGTGGGAGCTGAAGTCCCAGACCAGCAGCACGTCGGCGTGCGGCAGCCGCTCGGCGAGGGTCGACTCGTCCGCGTGCTCGACACGGGCGCGACCGGTGAGGCGGCCGAGGCGGGGGAGGGGCTCGGCGTCGAGGACGAGAAGTGTCGGCGGGGTGCCGGAGCGGGGGTCGGAGGCGGGTGTCGGACCGGGGGTGGGTGCCGTCATACGGGGTCGTCTCTCCGGGGTTTGCGGGGCGATTCTCGGAGTTCTGCTGCATCGGATGGCCGTCTGACATGCGAGGTTTGACCACGCTCGCACCCGAACCTACCTTCGTCAACACGGGCGTGCGTACGGTCCGTTGCTCACCTGTTTCTCGTAGTGAGGGCGGTGCCTGCAATGAGCTCCCTGGACATCTCCTTCCTCGGCGGACCTCGACCCCAGCGCGGGGTCGGAGTCGTCGCCCCCTTCGACTTCGCGCTGGACCGGGAACTCTGGCGCTGGGTGCCGGACGAGGTCTCGCTGCACCTGACCCGAACACCGTTCGTCCCGGTCGAGGTCAGTCTCGACCTGGCCCGTCTGGTCAGCGAGCACGAGACGCTGAACGAGGGCGTGCGCACCCTGAACGCGATTGCCCCCGAGGTCATCGCCTACGCCTGCACCTCCGGCAGTTTCGTCGGCGGCATCGCGGGCGAGCGGGCGATGTGCGAGGCGATGACCCGGGCGGGCGCGGTGCCGGCCATCACCACGTCCGGCGCGCTCCTGGAGGCACTGTCCGAGCTCGGCGTGCGGCGGGTGGCGCTCGTGACGCCGTACACCGTGTCGGTGACGCGGGCGCTGGAGGAGTACGTGGCGGAGGCCGGGACCGTGGTCACGGGGTGCGCGTTCATGGGCCTGACCCGGCACATCTGGAAGGTGCCGTACCGCGATGTGGCCGACATGGCCCGCCAGGCCGTACGCCGTGCCGCCGACGCCCTCTTCATCAGCTGCACCAACCTCCCGACGTACGACGTGATCCCCCAGCTGGAGGCGGAGCTGCGCATCCCGGTGCTCTCGGCCAACCAGGTGACCATGTGGGCTGCACTGCGCCGACTGGGTACCCGAGCGGTGGGGCCGTATCAGGCGCTGATCGATCCGGCGGCGCGTGGCGGTGCGGCACTTCCGGAAGTACCGGATGTACCAGAGCAGGAACAGCAATAGGAGCAGCAAGCAGCAGGAAGGCTGACATGACGGCACTCGGATTCCTCTACCCGGGCCATTCCGCCGAGGACGACTATCCACGCATCGAGCAGTTGATCGGCAGCGACATCCGGCTCGACCTGGTGCACACCGACATCGGCGAGGACGCGCACCGGGTGGACGCGCTGCTGCGGATGGGCTCGGCCGAGCGGCTCGCGGCGGGCGTGGAGGCGCTGCGGCTGACGGGCGCCGAGGCGGTTGTGTGGGCGTGCACGAGCGGCAGCTTCGTCTACGGCTGGGAGGGCGCCCACGAGCAGGTGCGCACCCTGGCCGTCGCGGCGGGCATGCCGGCGTCGTCGACGTCCTTCGCCTTCGCGCACGCGGTACGCGAGCTCGGGGTGCGGCGGGTGGCGATCGGCGCGACGTACCCCGACGACGTGGCGGGTCTCTTCTCGGACTTCCTGCGCGCCGCGGAGGTGGAGGTGGTGTCGGTCCGAGGGTCCGGCATCATCACGGCTGCGGAGGTCGGCACCTGGGGCGAGAAGGAGGTGTTCGCCCTGGCGAAGGAGGCCGACCACCCGGACGCCGAGGCGGTCCTCCTCCCGGACACGGCCCTCCACACCGCCTCCCACATCCCGGCCCTGGAGCAGCACCTCTCCAAGCCGGTGCTCACCGCCAACCAGGTCACGGTCTGGGAGGCCCTGCGCCTCACGGACCGCCGCGTGAACGCCCCGGCCCTGGGCGAGCTGTTCACCAGGGAGCCGATCGTCCAGGCATAGCGCCGCCTCTTCGGTCACCGTCCCCGGGGGTTCCGCCCCCAGGGACGGGGGCGGGGGAACAGGGGCGGGGGACAGGGGCCGGGAATAAACCGGAGTCACCCTCCTGTTAACGCCGGACGGACACCGCACGGCACAACCGCAGGAGGCACGCGTGGCGGCAGACGAGACCCGGGGCCCGGCAGACGAGATCCGGGGCACAGCACAAGGCACCGCCCCGGTACCCCTCTCCGTACTGGACCTGGTCACGGTCAGCTCCGGCCACACGGCCACCGAAGCCCTCCGCACCAGCGTCGAGCTGTCCCGCCTCGCGGAGGCCCGGGGCTTCCACCGCTACTGGGTCGCCGAACACCACTCCATGCCGGGCGTGGCCTCGTCCTCCCCCGCGGTGATCCTCGCCCACCTGGCCGCCCACACCACCCGCATCCGCCTCGGCTCAGGCGGCGTGATGCTGCCGAACCACGCCCCGCTGATCATCGCGGAGCAGTTCGGAACCCTGGAGGCCCTGGCCCCCGGACGCATCGACCTCGGCCTGGGCCGGGCCCCCGGCACGGACGGCGCCACGGCGGCCGCCCTGCGCCGCACGGACCACCTGAACGAGGGCGCCGACGACTTCCCCGAGCAGCTCGCGGAGCTCACCCGCTTCCTCGACGACGACTTCCCGGACCGCCACCCCTACCGCCGCATCCACGCCGTTCCCGGCCCCGTCCAGGCGACGTCACCCGGCGGCGTCCAGTCCCCGCACCGCCCCCCGATCTGGCTGCTCGGCTCCTCCGGCTTCAGCGCCCGCCTCGCCGCCGTCCTCGGCCTGCCCTTCGCCTTCGCGCACCACTTCTCGGCCCGGAACACCATCCCGGCCCTGGACCTGTACCGCGAGTCCTTCCGGCCCTCGGCCGTACTCGACCGCCCGTACGCCCTCATCGGCGTCTCCGCGCTCGCCACCGACGAGGAGAAGGAGGCCCGCCGCCAGGTCGAGGCCGCCGCCCTCGGCATGGTCCGCCTGCGCACCGGCCGCCCCGGCCTCATCCCGGCGCCGGAAGAGGCCGAGGCCTACGAATTCACCCCGATGGAGCGCGAGTTCGCCGACTCCTGGAACGCCAACGTCATCCACGGCACCCCCGACGAGGTCCGCTCCGGCCTCGACGACCTCCAAAAGCGCACCGGCGCGGACGAGTTGATGATCACGAGCAACGCGCCCGGCATGGACGTACGCCTGCGCTCGTACGAACTCATCGCGGATGCCTACGGGTTGCCGGGAGCCTGACCCGGTCCGTCACACCCGCACGCCCAGCAACTCGGAGATACGATCCGGCGACACCGGCCGCGAGTAAAGCCACCCCTGGCCGGTGTCGCAGCCGATCCGCTGCAGTCGTGAGGCCTGCGCCAGCGTCTCCACGCACTCCGCGGTGACCGTCAGGCCCAGCCGGTGGGCCAGTTGGATCATCGCCTCGACCACGACCTCGTCGGCCGGGTTCGGGGGAACGGCCGCGCTGTTGTCGCTCTCGTACTGGAAGCCCCGTACGAAGGAGCCGTCCAGCTTCAGGACGGAGACCGGCAGCCGGCTGAGGTACGCGAGGTTCGAGTAGCCCGTGCCGAAGTCGTCGATCGCGATGCGTACGCCCATGTCGCTGAGGGCCTGGAGGTCCTGGAGCGGTCGTCCCGCCGAGCCCATGACAGCCGACTCGGTCAGCTCCAACTGGAGCAGATGCGGGGCGAGTCCCGTCTCGTCGAGGATCCGGGCCACGTCCGCGACCAGGTCGGAGTCCCAGACCTGGCGGACGGCCACGTTCACGCTCACGAAGATCGGCGGGTCGTCGGGGTGGGCCTGCTGCCAGGACTGCCCCTGGCGGCAGGCGGTCTCCAGGATCCAGCGGCCGAGCGGCACGATCGAACCGTCCTCCTCGGCCAGTCCGATGAACCGATTCGGCGCCAGTACGCCGAACTGAGGATGATTCCAGCGGACAAGCGCCTCGACACCGCGCAGCCGGCCGTCGTCCATGCTCACCAGCGGCTGGTACTCCAGGGCGAACTCACCGCGCTCGATGGCCGGCCGGAGCGTGGAGGCGAGGGCCTGGCGGGTCATGCGGTGGGCGTTGCGTTCGGGGTCGAAGAGCGTCCAGCGGTCCTTGCCGTCGGCCTTCGCCCAGTACAGCGTCGTGTCGGCGGCCTGCATCAGGGCGGTCGGGGTGGTGCCGGCCGCGTGGCGTTCCACGACGCCGATCGAGGCGGACACCGACAGGCGCCGACCGGAGATGTCGAAGGGGGCCCGCAGGGATTCGAGCACCGACTCGGCGAGGTCGGCCAGTTGCTCGGTGCCCGTGGAGTCCTCGACGAGCAGGGCGAATTCGTCACCGCCGAGCCGGGCCACCAGCGGTGGGATCGTCCTGGTGTGTCCCGCCTCCTCGGCGCAGTGCGTGAGCCGCTCGGCGACGGCGGCCAGCAGCTTGTCGCCGACCCGGTGGCCGAGGGTGTCGTTGATCGCCTTGAAACCGTCAAGGTCCAGGTAGCACAGACCGATTCGGCCGGTGGTGCCGCTCTCGTCGTACGACTCCACCTCCAGCGCGGCCGTCAGCCGTTCGAAGAACAGGGTGCGGTTGGGCAGCCGGGTCACCAGGTCGTGCATCTGCAAGTGCCGCAGCCGCGCCTGGAGTTCACGCTGGGAGCTGATGTCGGCGACGGACAGCAGGACGCCGCCGGGCTCCGCACCGGGCAGGGGCGCGACCGTGACCTGCGCCCACAGGGAGCTTCCGTCCGGGTGCTTGATTCGGCGCGTGCAGCTCAGTTCGGCCTGCCGGCCGCGCAGTACCTCGCGGTAGGTGTGCCAGGTGCGGGCGTCGGAGGCCAGGTCCACCAGATCGGCGGCGACCGCCCCGGGCAGGTCCTCGGGGGTTGTGCCGAGCAGGTCGGCGAAGGACGGGTTGGCGCCGGTCACCAGGCCCTCGCGGTCGACCACGGCCATGGCCAGGGGGGCGGCGCTGAAGGCGGCTGAGGCGGCGGGGTGGGGCGGCGCCGCCGTACCGGGGGAAGGCTGTTGATTACTCTCTGTCACGGCTGCCCCGATGAGGTCTGCCGCGGGCGTCGGCCCTTCGGACGTTCCGCTCACCGCTCGCTCCCGCAGTGCACTCGTTCTTCGGATGGGTCTCATCGGAATGGCCGACCGGGTGGAGGGTGTGCCCCCCTGCTCGAGCGAAGTCGAGCCCTGGGGGCGGCCACCGGGCCGTGTCCGTGCAGGAAAGTGTCAGGAAAGTGTGCCGATCATAGAGGCTGGCCCGAGGGCCTTCCACCTACTGTTCAGTGTTCCCGCGTGACGCGCGCTTCTGACAGATCGTTTCTGCCCGCACGTGGACGGCTTCTTAGACCCCCCGACCAGTTGTGACGTTCCGTGAGCGATTCGGGGGTGTCGGTTCTGACGATCCCTCGTCCCTCTCACCCGTCTGGTGCAGCTGAACAGGACGTAGTACGACAATCCGACACAGGCTGGGTGCGGTGTCCCGCGAACCGCTCCCGGAGGTCCACGTGCCGCGTCAGTTCCCCCTGCTCCGTGGGATGGGCCTGCTGCGGGACCGGCCCCGACTGCGCAGCACCGCCGCGGTGTTCACCACGATGTCCGCTCTCGCCGCGACCTCCCTGTTCGCCGGCCCCTCGGTCGCCGAACCGTTCGACCCCGCCCCGTGTGCCCTCAAGCGCACCGCGGCCCACCACTCCGAGGGCCTGGACACCTGGAACGCCGCCTATCCGCGCCCGACCAGCGAACTCGACGCCGTCATGGTGTTCCTGTCCTTCCCGGACTCGGCACCCCTGACGACACCCGCCGAACTGACGGCCGACCACTTCCCGGCCACCACCCGCTTCTTCGAACGCGCTTCCTACGGCAGATTCACCCTGCGCCCGCATCCGCTCCGGCACTGGCTCCGCATGCCGCGCCCGTCGACGGCGTACGCCATACAGCGTGACTGGCGCGTCACCGACCGGGCCGCCTATCTGCGTGACGCGCTCGCCGTGGCGGACCGGGCGGTGGACTTCTCCCGCTACGACATCGTCTACTTCGTCGCCGACCCGGACGCGCCCGGCGTCGACTCCGACGCCACGAAGGTCGTCAACCTGGACACCCCGCTGCGGGCCGACGGCACCGACATCCGGCGCGTCGTCACGGTGTTCGAGAACCATCCGCCGGACCGGCTGGTCCTCGCCCACGAGACCGGCCATGTCTTCGACCTGCCGGATCTGTACCACCGCCCGGTGGACGGCAAGGGCGACTGGGACACCTACGTCGGCGACTGGGACCTGATGGGCAGCCAGTTCGGCATGGCGCCGGATCTGTTCGGCTGGCACAAGTGGAAGCTGGGGTGGCTGGAGTCGCGGCAGGTGGTGTGCGTGCAGGGGCAGGGCTCCGGCTCCACGCGGCTGACGCTGGAGCCGCTGTCGGCGGGGCCGGGGGTCCCGGCGCAGACGGGGGCGGCCGGGGCGCCCGGCCCGTACGAAGCGGTCGGTACGTACGGGGCGTACGAAGGGGCGTACGGCGGTTCCTACGGCAGTTCGTCCGGCGCCGCCGTCCCGGGCTTCGGGCTGGGTCGCGGCATCAAGCTCGCCGTCGTCCCCACCGGGCCGGAGAGCGCCCTCGCCTTCGAGGTACGCGGCTCGGTGGGCAGCGACGTGCAGGGCTGCCGGCAGGGGGTCCTGGTGTACCGGGTGCGCAGCGAGACCGAGTCCGGGGGTGGGCCGGTCGAGGTGATCGACGCCCATCCGCACAGTGAGGCCTGCTGGGAGGAGTCCGTGTATCCACCGCTCGCGGACGCGCCGGTGGGGCTCGGCGAGAGCTTCACGGTGCGGGAGGAGGGTGTGCGGGTGGACGTGGAGGGACGGACGGCTGCGGGGGCGTGGACGGTGAAGATCACGGCGGTCAGGTAGCGCGTGCGCCGAGTGCGGGGTCGCGCGGCGGGCCGGGTGTGCGCCGGGGTGGTACGGGCACGCCTGGTGCCTGGTGGTGTGCCGGGGCGGTAGCGGTACGTGCCGTGGGCCGGTTGTGTGCCGGGCCGACCGGTTGTGCGCCCGGAGAGCGGGTTGTGCGCCGGGGACATGCGAAAAGCCCCTCGCTTCCGCGAGGGGCTTTCACTGTCTGTGCGCCGCCAGGGACTCGAACCCCGGACCCGCCGATGCTGCATTCCCCGGGGGATAACCCCCGGACCCCCAGCCGCCCCTGCGAGACCGGGAGATCCCTCTTCAATGGCGAAGGCTCCCCGCACTGGCGAGGAGCCTTCACTGTCTGTGCGCCGCCAGGGACTCGAACCCCGGACCCGCTGATTAAGAGTCAGCTGCTCTAACCAACTGAGCTAGCGGCGCCTGCTGACGTCGTAGACCTTAGCACCCTGATCGGGGTGGGGAAAAATCGATATCCGAACGGCAGCGCGAGCCGCCCGCACGGCCGCCCAGAGCAGTACCTCGGGGCCCGGTAACCAGGGATTACGGGTGTCGGGGGCGACCAGCCAGCGGGCACCGGAGGGGGTGTCGGCGGCGGAGCCGCCCGGGACGGTCACCGCGTCTCCGGTGCCGTGACACAGGAGCGGTGGGACGTCGCCCACACGGCCGAGTTCCTCCCACCGCAGCAGCGAGGGCAGCCGCTGGGCCGTGCCGGGCGCGGCGAACAGCAGCATCCGGCCCCGGAGCATCGCCACCGGCCCCGATCCCGGGCCTTCCTCCCAGAGCTGGTCGACCATGCGTCGCCCGAAGATCGCGGGTGCGCTCACGATGTCGAAGACGGAACCGCAGCCCAGGACCACGGGGGCCGTCGGTTGCTCGTCCCAGAGCGCCCGGGTGCTGCGCGGATACGGTTCTGCGGAAGCGAGCCAGGCGGCGCCGTCCGCGGTGAGGGAGGCGGGCGAGAACGGGGCGTTGCTTGTGCTGCTCATGGCAGATACATCTACCGACGGTGAGCGCTTCGTTCCCAAGAGTTCCCGGAAACCGGGACAGGGCGGGGTGGCAGGGCGTATCTTGCCCGCCCGCCTGGCATATGCCATGGGGGCACGCGGGGATCGGTCCCACCCGTCCCGTCCGTCCCGTCGGTCACACCGGGTCGACGTGCCCCGGTCCCTCGACCCCCCGCATCAGATCCCTGCCGAACTCCACCATCTTCTTGGCGTAGTCCTCGGTCCACTCGGCCTGCGCGGCGATGTCGGCGGGCGTCAGCCGGTCGAAGCGCCGGGGATCCGCCAGCTGGGCCGCCGCGATGGCCTGGAACTCCATCGCACGGTCCGTCGCCGCCCGGAACGCCTGCGTCAGCTCGGTCGCCCGCGCCAGCAGCGCCCGCGGGTCGTCGATCGACTCCAGGTCGAAGAAGTGCTCCGGATCGGAAGCCGCCTGCGCGGGCTCGAAGAGCAGGGGCGCGGGGCGTAGCCGCGGTTCGTTCCGACGCGGCGTGGGCTCCGCCATGTCTTGTCCTCCTCGTACGTCACCGATCTCGTAGGTCACCGTCCCCCTCCCCCGCGAGCGGAGGCATCCCCAGCGGACCGGCCCACCGTCCATTGTCCCGCGCCCACGCAAGTGGGCACCGGGACGCAGGTCAGAGGGACGGTCGCCGGGTTCTACCCGGGCCGCCACGCCACTCGATGCTCGGCGAGTCGCGCCGGCACCGCATGGTTCGCCTCCCACCCATCAGGGCTGTATTCATCTGGCCGCCTCCGGCGGCGTGCCGGACTCCGTCCGGAGCAGGGGCGGCATTGCGGTTCGGGCCCGGTGGTGTGGGTGCCGTTTCGCTCATGGCCGCCACGCCACTCGATGCTCGGCGAGTCGCGCCAGCACCGCATGGTTCGCCTCCCACCCATCAGGAAACTTCACCACCGTCCCCAGTTGCACCGGCTCCGTCGACGGATAGTCGTCCAGCAGTTCGCTCACCCCTGCCCGGCACACCACGATGCACGCGTGGCGGTGGCGGGAGGCGAGGACGCACAGGCGGCCCGTTTCCAGGTGGAAGGCGGTGGCGTCGGGGCGGCCGGAGAGGGGGTGGAGGACCACGGTCACGTCGTACTCACGGCCCTGGAGGCGATTCGCCGTGTCCACGGTGACGTCCGTCACCCCCAGCTCGGTCAGTGCCGCCCGGACCGCCGCCGCCTGGTCCCGGTGGGCCGTGCCGACCGCGATCCGGTCGGAGGTGAGGGGCGCGGCATCCGGCGAGCGTTCCGACGTCGCCGCGCCGCCCCGGTCCAGGAGGCGCCGCACGACCGTCGCGACCGCCCGTACCGCCTCGGGATCCGTGCGCGGGGTGTGCCGGGCGGGCAGCTCCAGCAGTCCCCAGCCCGACTGAGCCGCCTCGTCGATCACCCGGTCCGGGCCCGAGCCGTCCGACGGGACCGCGAAGGCCAGGCTGCGGTCGCCGTGGTCCGTGCCGCTGCGGAAGGGCGTGTAGGGGTAGAAGGCGTCGGAGACCAGAGGTGCGGCCGACGCCGGGAGGCGCCAGGAGACCGGCAGGCGGTGCTGGGGCAGTTCCGGATTGTGGGCCAGAAGAGTCGTCACGGCGGACCCGGAGGGGTCGTACGACAGGCCCGCCCACTGCTCGCTGCCGACGATGGAGAACGGGTCCAGCTGACCCGGGTCGCCGACGAACAGGGCCCGTTCGAAGAGGCCGGCCACCGCGAGCAGCGAGTCCGAGCGCATCTGGTACGCCTCGTCGACGATCGCGTGCCGCCAGGGCTCGTCGACCTTGACGTGCGCCCACTTGGCCGCCGTCGAGATGACGACCGCCAGGCCGCTCAGGTCGCCGGCCTTCGCCGACTTGCGTACGTTCGGCAGGTCGTCCAGCGCCTTGTCGTACGGGTCGGCGTCGCTGCTGTGCAGGCGTCCCACCGGCAGCTCGGGGTTCTTCTCGGCGAGCCTGAGCACCAGGTCGTCGACCTGGGCGTTGGTCTGCGCGACGACCATCAGCGGGCGCCCGGCGTCGGCGAGTTCGAGTGCCGCGCGGACGACGAGCGTGGACTTGCCGGCGCCGGGCGGGGAGTCGACGACGACACCGCGCGCGGTGCCGTGCAGCGTGTCGTGGAGGATCGCGTCGGTGGCCTCGGTCGCCGCGGCGCCGGGGTCGAACACAACCGTCACAGCACGTCCTCCTGGGTCAGCGGATCGGCGGCCTCGGACACCTGCTCCCCGGGCGGCCCCCCGTGCGTCCACGGCGTCTCCTCCGGGTCGGGCAGCTTCGCGCCGCCGCGCTGCTCGTGCTCGAACAGCGTGAAGCAGACCAGGTCGCCCTTCTCCGGCACCGACCCCTCCTCCGGCTCCTTGCCGCGGCCCATCTTGTCCAGCACCCGCAGCACCATCAGCGCTCCGTCATCCCCGAAGTCCCCTTCATAGCCGACGAACTCCGCCGATTGAGGCTTCCCACCCAGCGACCGGAACACCTTGGCGCGCTCGCCCAAATGCGGCCGGTCATCCGTGCGAACGGTGACCAGGGGGCGTGGACTCGGGCGCTTGCCCTCGCTGTACGCCATGACGACATCGGTGACCTCGCCCGCGAACGCCTCCCCGGCCAGCCGCCGCCCCGCCATCACCAGCGGGTCGTCGAGCGCCTCCTGCGCCTCCAGCCGGGCCTGTTCGCGCTCGCGCGCAGCGAGCTTGTTGGCGGCGGTGACCGCGTCGTCGCGGCGCGGCTGCGGTGGCTCGCCGGCCACGACGCGGTCGCGGTGGCCGGTGAACGACCAGCGGTCCCGGGTCCACCGCTCCTCGACCCGCCCGGCCTCGGGCAGCTCCCGCACCAGGTCGAGGCCCCGCCACACCGCGTCCCAGGTGGGCCTGGTCCGACTCTCGACGAGGGCGCGGATCTCCCGCTCGGCGCCGGTCAGGTCCCCGAGCCGGTCGTCGGCCTCCAGCCCGTCCTCGGCGGCGGCGAGGGCCGTACGCGCGCGGTCGTAGCGCTCGATGGCGGGGGCGAGCAGCTTGTTGTCGAAGGCCGGGTCGGTGGCGGGACCGGCGGGCGGGCACAGCAGTTGGCCGTCGCGGTCCCGCGCGAGTTCCGCGCGCAGTGCCGCCTCAGCGCCTGTCTCACCCTGCGGCGGGGCGATCCACGCCAGCAGCGCGCCCAGGTGCTGGTCCTCCAGCGTGGACTGCCCGGTCGCCCAGTGCCGGGCCAGAACGTCGGTCATGGCCAGCAGCAGCGAGGAGCCCGGCACCCGGGCCCGCTCGCCGAAGTGGGTCAGCCAGCGGCCGAGCAGCGGCACGCGCGGGGGCGCGGGATAGGGGGTCTCCGGGTCCTGTTCCGCCGTACGCCTGAAGCGCATGGAGCGGCCGAGGAGTCGTACGAAGTCGACGCCCGCGCGGCTCGGCACGATCAACTGCGGGGCGTCCGCGCACAGTTCGACCTCGACCTTGACCCGCTTGCCGGTCTCCGGATCGGTCTCGCCCCGCTCGGCGGCCTCGACGTCCTCGGCGAAGGCATCGATGTACGGCAGGACGACGTCCGCCAGCTCGGACAGGAAGGCGAACCTGAGGTCCCGGTCGCGCGGCTGCGGTACCACCAGCAGGTGCGGGGCGTCCCGGTCCGTGCCGACGAGCGCGCCGAGCGGGGCGCCGGCCTCACCGGCGGTGGTCAGGGGCACGAAGACCAGGGGCCGCTCGGACAGGCGCCGGTGGCGGACGGTGGCGGCGGGCTGGGCGCGGCCCGTGCTGACGGCTTCGAGGCGGGCGAGGGTGGAGATCAGTGACACGCGGCCACCGCCTCCTCGCCGAAGGCACCGGTATCCCGACCGAGGTCCCGGGCGTCCCGGCCGAGGGCCTCGGCGCGCAGCCGCGCGGCCCTGCGCAGGGCCGCCACCGCCGGGTCGTCCGGGTCGCCGGACTCGCCGCGGGCCGCCGACAGGACGTCCTCGACCGTCGTCAGGCCGCCCAGCTCGGCCCGCACCGAACGGCCCAGCGACGTCACCGCGCCGGCCGCGCGCGAACGGGCGCGGCAATGGAAGGCCAGCTCGCAGGCGGACAGGCACTCGGGCGCGTAAGTCGCCGGGACCGACTCGACGGCAGCCGTCAGGTCGGCCTCGGGCAACTCGGGTGAGAAGCAGGTGCCGGCCGGGAGCGTGTCGGCGATGTCCTCGATGCGGGTGAGGCGGGCCAGCTGGCGGGAGGTCACCGCGCGCTGCTTGCGGACGTCGACGGCCGACGCGGTGGGGAGGTTGGAGAAGTCCTTCGGGCAGACGAGCAGGATCCGGTGGCGTACGCGGGGGGCGGGAGCGCTGTTCGAGGCGCTCTGCCTCCGGGCCTCCGCGGTCTCGGCCCCGCCCCCCGGCTCCGCGCCGAGACGGGCGGCGATCTGCTCCAGCGCCATCACGTACACCGCCGCCTGCCGTGCGGCCGCGCCCACCTTCGCCGGGTCCGCGGAACCGTCCAGCATCGGGAAGGACTTGATCTCCACGACCGTCCAGCTGCCGTCCGGGTGCACGACGACCGCGTCCGGCTCCAGGAAGGCGGGCGACCCGGCGACGTCCAGCGCGAGCATGGGGTGGTCGAGCAGCGTCCACTCGCCGCGTGCCTCGGTGGCCTCGCGCAGCGCCAGTGCCGTACGGGCCGTGCGGCCCTCGGGGCCGGAGGCCACGAGCTCGGGCACGCGTGCGTGGGCGGGCGGTTCGGCAGCGCGGTCCAGCTTCTCGTGGACCAGGCGCAGCAGCTCCGCGCCGCCGTCCGCCTTGACCTTGGCCTCGAAGGCGTTGCCGCGCGTGAAGGCGAACTGTGACTGCCCGAAGACCGCCGGCGAGCCGAGCGCGCTCGCCAGTGCGGCCTTGTTCACCCCGGCGCCGTCCAGGATCGCTCTGCGCTTGCAGCCGGGGTTGGCGGCGAGGGCGGCCAGGGCGCGCGCGTCCAGCGCCTTGGCCGGGACTTCGGGACCGCGCAGCTCAGCGAGCCGGTGCCGGAGCGCCGTCCCCCGCGTCCTGGGGAGAGGCACTCGGCTCGGCTCCGGATCCGAACCGGGACTCGCGCTGCCGTGGAATTCGCTCACCCGCGGAAGTCTGGCATCCGCCACTGACAATTGAGGAAGAAGCGTCGGCAGAGCCGCTCGTGACCGTGGCACCGGCGCGGCTCGGGACCATGGCACCGGCCGTCGTCGTGACCGTGCCGACGGAGGCGGTCGCGACGGGTGCGGCCACCGTCCCGAAGCGTGCCCGGACCCGGTCCGCGGTCCGCATGACGTACGGCGTCAGCAGCAGCCCGGCGCCCATGACGGCGGCGCCCGCCACCGCGTCGAGGAAGTAGTGGTTGGCGGTGCCCATCACCACGATCGTCGTGATCAGGGGGTAGGCGACGGCCGCGACCTTCGTGAGGCGCGTCCCGCCGTACCGCCACAGCATCACTCCGCACCACAGGGCCCAGCCGACGTGCAGGCTCGGCATGGCCGCGTACTGGTTCGTCATGCCGCCGAGACCCTTGGGCGCGCTCGCCTCGCCGCCCCACCAGCCGTACGAGCTGTACTGCGCCATCGTGTCCACGAAGCCGTAGCTCCCGGCGAGCAGCCGGGGCGGGCAGGTGGGCAGCAGGGTGAAGCCGATCAGGCCTATGAAGGTAGACGTCATCAGCCAGGTGCGGGCCGCGCGGTAGTGCACGGTGCGGGACCTGAAGATCCAGACCAGCAGCACGGGCGTGATCAGGTAGTGCAGCGACGCGTACCAGAAGTCCGCCGGGACGCCGATCCAGGGCTCGCGCGTGAAGAGGCGGTTGAGCGGGTGCTCCGCGTTCAGGTGCAGGGCCTTTTCGATGTCCAGGATCGCCAGGCCGTGGTCGACGGCGTGCGAGACATCGCCCCGGGCGAGCAGCCGGCCCGCCGAGTAGCAGGCGTAGACCAGCAGTATCAGCGGCAGCTCGGTCCACCAGCGCAGGCGGGTCCGCGGCGTCGCCTCCACGCCAGCTATTTCGGCGTGTGGCATCCGATCGCCTCCCCCTTCTTGTCAGCGCCCGGTTGACCGGTCGTACCACTTTACGGTGTATGCGCGAGCCCCCTTCAGGCGCCCCGGCCCTCAAGACGCAGAGATCGCCCACCGGGTTGCCCCGGCACAGCGTGCGCGATGATGGATGGGTTCCGCTTCTCATTTCTCCCGGGAAAGGCTCCTTCATGGCACCGCGCATCCTGCTCGCCCGGCACGGACAGACGGCGTGGTCGCTGTCCGGCAAGCACACGGGCAGGACCGATGTGCCGCTCCTGGAGGAGGGCCGCCAGGGCGCGAAGCTGCTCGGCGAACGCCTGCACGGGTCGCCGTACGACGGGCTGGCGGGGGTCGAGATCCGCACCAGCCCGCTGTCACGCGCGCGTGAGACGTGCGAACTCGCCGGCTTCGGCGACCGCGCGCGTTCCTGGGACACGCTCGTGGAGTGGGACTACGGCGCGTACGAGGGCATGACCCCGGCGGACATCCAGGCCGTCCGCCCCGGCTGGCTCATCTGGCGCGACGGCGTGCCCGAGGGTGAGACTCTGTCCGAGGTGACGGCCCGGGCCGACGAGGTGGTGGCATGGGCGCGCGGTGAGGACCGTGACGTGCTGGTCTTCGCGCACGGGCACATCCTGCGGTCCATAGGCGCGCGCTGGCTCGGGCTGCCGCTCGACTTCGCGGCACGGATACGGCTGAACCCGACGTCGCTGTCAGTACTCGGGTGGGCTTACGGGGAGCCGGCGATCGAGAGCTGGAACGACTTGGGGCATCTGGCCGGATAGCGCTTTCCCGTGGCGTGGCCCGCGGGCAGTCACACCGTGCGCGGCACGCTCGCGTGGCGTTCCAGAAACGCCGACACCCCACGCGCCCTGCGGTGCGGCAGCAGCACCCGCGCCGTCCCCGCCAGCATCGTCTGCACCCGAGACGACTGCACCTGGTCCAAGAGGTCCAGCACGCGCATCCCGGCCGTCGCCGCCTCATCGGGCCGGCCCCCGCGGGCCAGGTCGTCCGCCAGTTCCGCCGTGTAGAGGGCGATGTTGCGTGTGAAGTGCGGGTCCTGGAGCTGGGCCGCCCGCCCTGCGTGCCGCGCGGCCCGCTGCCAGTTGCCCAGCATCGACCAGCACTGCGCCTCCAGGATCTCCAGCTCGGCCTCTCCGTAGAAGCTCATCCACTCGGGGTCGGCGTCCGAGCGGCCCCGGTCGTAGAGGGCCTGCGCGCGGGCGAGGGCCTGCTCGCAGCCGGTGCGGTCGGCGAGCCCCGCCCAGCCGCCCGCCTCGCGCAGCGCCAGCAGCGACATCAGGCGTGAGGAGCCCAGGGGCCGCGCGACGCGCTGCGCGGCCTGCGCCGCCCGCACGGCCTCCCGCGGCCGGCCCGCGTCCCGCGCGAGGAACGAGGTGTTGCAGAAGGCGTGCGCCTCCAGCGCCGCGTCGCCCGCCATCCGGGCCGTGGCCAACGCCTCCGCGTAGTGCGAGCGCGCGTCATCGAACCGCCCCGAGTCGTGCGCCAGCCACCCCACCGAGATGGCCAGTTCACCGGCGCCCGAGTGGAGCCGTTCGCCGGTCGCCTGCCGGGTCGTACCGGCGTCGAGCAGTTCGTACGCGGCACGCAGCGGAGCGGCCGCGCGCCGGTAGAGGCCGTCGGCCCCGTGCCGGTCGTCGAGCAGCCGGATGCGGCGCACGGCCTCCTCCAGCGCGTCCGCCTCTCGGCCCCCGACACGTCTGACGGGACGCTCCGCGGCCGCGGCGTCGAAGGTGAGCCCCAGGGGGGTCAGCGAGGCGGCGGCCATCGTGGCGCCCCCGCCGGTCATGAATGCGCGACGCAGCACGTCGCTCTCCTCGTGGATCTCGTCGTTCTCGTGGTTCTGCTGTGCTCCGTACGCGGCGTACGGGTCGTACGGGTCCTGCGGGTTCAGCGAGTCCTTCTGGTCATACGGCTCGTGGGCCCCCGACGTCTCACTCGTGGCGCACACCGGGCTCGTGATGTGCACGAGGGGCGCGTCCTCGTCGGCGTGCGCCCGGCGTCCGCGTACGGACGAGCGGGGCGCGAAGCCGAGGTCGGTGAGCGTGCGGCCGGGGAACATGTGCAGGAACACCCGTTCGTACGCGTAGTTGGGGCAGCGGATCTCGCCTGCCTCGACTCGCCCGACGTAACGCGCGTCACAGCTGACCCGCTCGCCGATCTCGCGCGCGGCCCGTCGTACCGCCGCGGCGAACTCGGCCGGCGAGCGCTGTCCGCGCAACTGCCGGAACGCGAGATTCGGCCGTGGCGGCCTGGGGGACTGGGACGAGGTCAGCTCTGACGACGCCATGGCCGGGTCCTCTCGTGCGAACCGTCGAACCATGCCGGAATCCGGGCGAGTTGAACGGAATGTCCGTACCGGGTATCCATACCGAAAATCCGTGTGGTGCCCTTGCTTCCAGCGGGCAAGAACGTACCTGCTGTAGCGGAGCCGCCACGCAGTGTTTGGCTACAAAACGGATATCTCATGCAGGATCTGCCATGAACTGCCATCCTTTGCGGCGGACTTCCGCCGTAGCCGTTGACGCCGTGCCGCGTTGAACTCTTCGGACTGCAAAAGGGGTTCCGTGGTGGAGGTCGAGATGGAGACCAGCCAGAGCATCGCTCCGCATACGCCGTCGACGACGGTGGGGCACGCGCCGACCGCACAGTGCAGTGAGCCGCCGGAGGCGGGCTGCGACGTGGTCACGGTTCCGGCGCGGCAGGGCCTGGAGGCGGTCGACATCCTGCGGCGGGGCGCGACCGGGGAAGCGGTGGGCCCCGTCCTGCACGACGACGACTGCGACACCCTCGGCTTCGTGGTCCCGCCGGGCACCGCGGCCGCCTGGGACGTGCCCGGCAGCACCTGCACGGAGACCGACGGCCGCGGGATGAGCCTGAACCTGAACCCCGAGCCGCCCGTCGAGGGCTCGGACTGGCTCCTGCCGCCCGGGGACGCGGACCTGGCGACGGATCCCGCCGTGCTGCGCAAGGCGCTGGGGGAGGCCGCGCGGCTGATCGAGGCGGCCGACAACTGCAGCTGACGCCGCTGCCCGGGCGGCACCGCCTCCCACTTGCGACAATGACCCAATGAGGAAGCCCAGGAAAGCCCGGCGCCGGTCGGCCGCAGTCGATGCCGTCGTCGAACAGGTCGACGGAGGGCTCGCCGAGCTGATATCCGACCCGGACCGTGCCCGGGCCTGGACGCTCCTCATCGACGGCGCTCCCCAGTCGCACGTCGACCTCGACGACCCCGCCTTCCTCTCCTTCGAATACCAGCGCCGCTTCGGGCACGTCATCGACCTCGTGGCCGCACCCGGCAAACCCGTGCAGGCCGTGCACCTCGGCGGCGGCGCCCTCACGCTCGCCCGCTATGTCGCCGCCACCCGGCCCCGCTCCACCCAGCAGGTCGTCGAGCGGGACGGCGCCCTCGTCCAACTGGTCAGGCGGGAACTGCCGTTGGATCCGAACGCCCGGATCCGGGTGCGGTCGGCGGATGCCCGGGACGGCCTCGCCAAGGTGCCCGACGGGTGGGCCGACCTCGTCATCGCCGACGTGTTCAGCGGGGCCCGCACCCCCGCCCACCTGACCTCGACGGAGTTCCTCGACGACGTACGCAGGGCCTTGAGACCCGGCGGCGTCTACACCGCCAACCTCGCCGACGGGCCGCCGCTCGCGCATCTGCGCGGCCAGATCGCCACCGCCGCCGCCCGGTTCGCCGAGTGCGCGCTGATCGCCGATCCGACGGTGCTGCGCGGCAAGCGCTTCGGCAACGCGGTTCTGGTCGCCGCCGACCGGCCCCTCCCGATCGCCGAACTGACCCGCCTCGCCGCCTCCGACCCGCACCCGGGCCGGGTCGAACACGGCAGGTCCCTCACCGACTTCACCGGCGGCGCCGCAGCCGTCACCGACGCGGCGGCGGTCGCCTCACCGGCGCCGCCGGCCTCCGTCTTCAGGTGAGCCGGCGCGGGCGCGGGGGCGGTCAGTAGGTTCCGATCTCCACCCGCGGCGGCCCGTCGTGCCAGGTGCAGAACACCGACACCCGGTCGGCGCCGGAGCCGAACTCCACCCGGATCCACGTCTCCGTCTTCCACACCTGCATCGACCAGCCCGCACCCGGGGTGGCCGACACGAGGGTCGCGGAGGTCTCGCCGATGTCGAAGACCGCGCGGCCGCCGTCGGTGTCGTAGCTCTTGACCTGGCCGGAGGTGGTGGGGGACGGGCCGGTGCTCTTCGGCGGTGTCTTCGACGGGGCCGGCGTCCGAGGCGTCCCCGTCGGCTTCGGCGAGGGACTGGTGGAGGGAGTCTTCGAGGGGGTCGGCCGGTTCGTGGACGACGCCAGCGGCTTCGACTCCTGGGTCGTCCCGTCCGCCGCCGTGATGGGCAGGGCGCGCGGCCGGTCGTACACCGTGCCGGCCATCACCGTGTGGACACCCCACCACGACAGCGTGACCGCCGCGCCCGTGGCGAGCGACCAAGCCAGTACGTGTACGAGTCCTCTGCGCATCGCGGGCCATACTGCCTCACGCGTCCCGGACGTGTCGCGCGGTTGCCGCACGGGCGCCCCTGGGCGCCGAGTTGTCCACAGGGGGCGAGTTGTCCACAGGCCCGGACCGGGCTCGGTCGCATGGCGTACGGTGCGGCGCATGGCAAGTGTGCTCGTGGTCGAGGACGACCAGTTCGTACGCTCGGCGCTGATCCGGCACCTGACCGACGCCACCCACACGGTGCGCAGCGTCGGCACGGCACTGGAGGCGCTGCGCGAGGTCGCCCATTTCCGTTTCGACGTGGTCATCCTGGACCTCGGTCTGCCCGATCTGGACGGCTCCGAGGCCCTGAAGATGCTGCGCGGCATCACGGACGTGCCTGTGATCATCGCCACCGCCCGGGACGACGAGACGGAGATCGTCCGGCTGCTGAACGCGGGGGCGGACGACTATCTGACCAAGCCGTTCTCGGTGGAGCACCTGTCGGCCCGGATGTCCGCGGTCCTGCGCCGGGCCCGGTCGAGCGGCGGCGAAGCGGCCCCCTCCAGCGTGCTGCGCGTAGGCGGCCTGACCGTCGACCCGCTGCGCCGCCAGGCCGAGTTGGACGGCGCGAGCCTCGACCTCACCCGCCGCGAGTTCGACCTGCTCGCCTTCCTGGCCGGACGGCCCGGGGTCGTCGTCCCGCGCAAGGAACTGCTCGCCGAGGTGTGGCAGCAGTCGTACGGCGACGACCAGACCATCGACGTCCATCTGTCCTGGCTGCGCCGCAAACTGGGCGAAACAGCCGCCAACCCGCGCTATCTGCACACCCTGCGGGGCGTCGGCGTGAAGCTGGAGCCGCCGCGATGAGATGGGCACTGGTCAAGGTCTGCCTGGCGGTCACCACCATGGTCGTGGTCGCCTTCGCCGTCCCGCTCGGCCTGGTCATCAGGGAGATGGCCCGCGACCGTGCCTTCTCCAACGCCGAGCGGGAGGCCGCCGCAGTCGCCCCGGCGCTGTCCATCACCACCGACCGGGACCAGCTGGAGCGGGTCGTCGCCTCGGCCGGGTCGGACGCGGGCATGGCCGTGCACATACCGGCCTCCGGTGACGCGGCCGCCGTCGACCTCGGGCGGCAGCGCGCCGCCGCCGAGGACATCGCGACCGTACGACGGCTGGGCCGTGCCTCGACCGCCGAGGTCGCGGGCGGTTCCACGCTGCTCCAGCCGGTCGCGCTGAGCTCCGGGGAGATCGCCGTCGTCGAGGTGTACGTCCCCGAGGCGGAGGTCACCAACGGCCTCACCACGGCCTGGGCGGTGCTCGCCGGGGTCGGCCTCGCCCTGATCGTCGGATCAGTCGCGGTTGCCGACCGGCTCGGCGTGCGGATGGTGCGGCCCGCGCAGCGCCTGGTCGAGGGCGCGCACGAGCTGGGGGAGGGCAAGCTGGGCGCCCGGGTGCCCGAGGAGGGGCCGAACGAACTGCGGCTGGCGGCCGTCGCGTTCAACTCGATGGCCGACCAGGTCGTTCAACTCCTCGCGAACGAGCGGGAGCTGGCGGCCGACCTGTCCCATCGCCTGCGGACGCCGCTGACGGTGCTGCGGCTGAACGCGGCCTCGCTCGGGGACGGTCCGGCCGCCGAGCAGACCAGGGCCGCCGTCGCACAGCTGGAGCGCGAGGTCGACACGATCATCCGTACGGCCCGGGAGGCCAAGCCGCAGACGGTGGCGGCGGGCCCGGGCGCCGGGTGCGACGCGGCCGAGGTGGTGCGCGAGCGCATGGCGTTCTGGTCGGCGCTGGCGGAGGACGAGGGCCGTAAGGTGCGGGTGGCCGGCGTGGACCGGCCGGTGCGGATACCCGTGGCCCGGGCGGATCTGGCGGCCGCGCTGGACGCCCTGCTCGGCAACGTCTTCCGGCACACCGCCGAGGGCACGGCGTTCGCGGTCGACGTGCACAACGGCGAGGACGCGGTCATCGTGCTCGTCTCGGACGCGGGGCCCGGCATATCCGACCCCGAGGCCGCGATGGCACGCGGGCGCGGCTCGGGCAGCGCCGGGTCGACCGGGCTCGGGCTGGACATCGTGCGGCAGCTCGCGGAGTCGACGGGCGGGGACGTGCGGATCGGGTCGTCGGTGCTCGGCGGGACCGAGGTGCGGATCTGGATCCAGCTGGACGCCCGGGCGCCGGTGCGCAGGGGCCACCGGGGTTCGGTACGCCGTCGCCGGCCGGGCAGATTGGTCTCAACCTTTAACCGCCCCCGATCCCTTCCTTAAGCGCACCCTAAGGTCCCCAACCCCCGCCCGGATCAGGCGCTTTGCCCGATTCGAGATCGCTAGCGTGCTGCCGCACCCCCACCCCGAACAGCAAAGGCAGACACGCGATGAGCACGCACCGGCGCAAGATCAGCGGCAGGAACAAGGCGATCGGCGGTCTCGTCGCCGCGGCCGTGGTCGGCGGTGCCGCGCTCGTGTTCACCGGCACCGCGCAGGCCGCCGGGATCGGAGCGGCGTACACCAAGACCAGTGACTGGTCGACGGGTTACACCGCGCAGTACGTCGTCACGAACAACAGCGGGCAGGCGCAGCAGGACTGGAAGCTGGAGTTCGACCTGCCGTCGGGCTCGAAGCTGAGCTCGCTGTGGAACGCCGAGTCGAGCGTGAGCGGGCAGCACGTCACCGCGACGCCGCCGAAGTGGGACAAGGACGGCCTGGCCGCCGGGGAGTCGGTGACGGTCGGCTTCGTCGTCAACGGCACGGGCGCTCCGGCGGGCTGTCTGATCGACGACGCGAAGTGCTCCGCGGACGACAGCGCGACACCCGAGCCGAGCGGCCGCCCGACGGCCACCGAATCCGCCCCGCCGAAGCCGACGGCCACCCCCACCCAGAGCGCGTCGCCCACCCAGTCCGCGACCCCCACCGCCGAGCCCTCGCAGACCCCCGGATCCGGAACGGCCGCCACCGCCGGCTTCGCCCCGTACATCGACACCTCGCTCCACCCGGCCTTCGACATGGTCGCGAGCGCCGAGGCGACCGGCGTGAAGGACTACAACCTCGCCTTCGTCACCGACGGCGGCGGCTGCACCCCGAAGTGGGGCGGCGTCACCGACCTCGGCGGCGACGCGGTGGCCGCGCAGATCGGTGACCTGCGTGCCAAGGGCGGCGACGTCCGTGTCTCCTTCGGCGGCGCGGCCGGCAGCGAGCTGGCGACGACCTGCTCCTCGGCGGACGCGCTGGCGGCGGCGTACGAGAAGGTCGTGAGCGCGTACAAGCTGACCAAGGTCGACTTCGACGTCGAGGGCGGCGCCCTGCCGGACAAGTCGGCCAACACCCGCCGCGCCCAGGCGATAGCCCGGCTCCAGGCGGACCACCCCGACCTGGACGTCTCCTTCACCCTCCCCGTGATGCCCGAGGGCCTGACCCAGCCCGGCGTCGACCTCCTCGCCGACGCCGAGAAGAACGGCGTGCAGATCGACACCGTCAACATCATGGCGATGGACTACGGCCCCGCGTACAGCGACGACATGGGCACCTACGCCGAGCAGGCGGCCACCGCAACCCAGGCCCAGGTCAAGAGCGTGCTCGGGCTCTCCGACAGCGCGGCCTGGAAGACGGTCGCCGTCACCCCGATGATCGGCGTCAACGACGTCGTCACCGAGATCTTCAAGGTCGACGACGCCACCCAGCTGGTGAACTTCGCCAAGTCCAAGGGCCTCGGCTGGCTGTCGATGTGGTCGGCGACCCGCGACAAGCAGTGCGCGGGCGGCGAGAAGCCGGCGGCGGACGCGACGTGCAGCTCGATCCTCCAGGAGAAGTTCGCGTTCTCGAAGGCGTTCGCGGCCTACAACTGACCCACCAAGCGGGTCCATCGAGCCCACGGGGGCGCGCCCCGGCCGGTCTTTCCCCCATCCGGCCGGGGCGGATCCGTCTAGATCTCCGGTTCCACCGCCGGCAAGGTCCCCGTCCGAGCAGCCTCCCCGTACCAGTACGCACTGGACTTCGGCGTCCGGGCGAGCGTCGAGTAGTCCACGTACACCGCCCCGAACCGCTTGCTGTACCCGTACGCCCACTCGAAGTTGTCCATCAGGGACCACAGGTAGTAGCCGCGGACGTCGGCGCCGTCGGCGATCGCGCGGCGAACCGCGGAGAGGTGGCCGTGGAGGTAGGCGACGCGCTCGGGGTCGTGGACGCGGCCGTCGGGGTCGGGCTTGTCGTCGTAGGCCGCGCCGTTCTCGGTGATGTAGAGGGGCAGGCCCGGGGCCTCCCGGGAGTAGCGCATGATCAGCTCGTGCAGCCCGGTCGGGTCGATGGTCCAGCCCATCTCCGTGCGGTCACCGGGGGTCTGGTGGAACAGCACGTCGTCCGCGCCCGGCCACGGCGAGTGCTCGCTCGCCCCATGGCCGTCCGCCCGCGGGCCGCTGACGTCCGTCTCGGCCGCCGACACCAGCGCCGGGGTGTAGTAGTTCAGGCCCAGGGCGTCCAGCGGCTGGTTGATCGCCGCGAGGTCGCCGTCCAGGACGTACGACCAGTCCGTCACCAGCTCCGTCGCCGCGTAGAGCGTCTCGGGGTAGACGCCGTGCAGGATCGGGCCGTGGAAGATCCCGTTGGCCAGATCCTCGATCTTCCGGGCCGCCACCAGGTCCGCCGGATCCTGCGAAAGGGGCCGGACCACGGAGGAGTTGAGGCTGAGCGCCACCGAGTTGCGGGCCGGCATCACCGTACGCAGGGCCGAGGTGCCCAGGCCGTGCGCGAGGTTGAGGTGGTGGGCCGCCCGCAGCGAGGCCGCCGGTTCCGTACGCCCCGGCGCGTGCACGCCCGACCCGTAGCCCAGGAACGCGCTGCACCACGGCTCGTTCAGAGTGATCCACTGCTCCACGCGGTCGCCGAGCGCCTCGCCGACGATCTGCGCGTACTCGGCGAACCGGTACGCCGTGTCGCGCTCCGGCCAGCCGCCTGCGTCCTCCAGCTCCTGCGGCAGATCCCAGTGATAGAGGGTGACGGCCGGCTTGATGCCGTGCGCGAGCAGCTCGTCCACCAGCCGGCGGTAGAAGTCCAGACCCCGCTGGACCGCCGGGCCCCGGCCCGTGGGCTGCACGCGCGACCAGGAGATCGAGAAGCGGTACGCGGTGAGGCCGAGCTCGGCCATGAGCGCCACGTCGTCGCGGTAGCGGTGGTAGTGGTCGACAGCGATGTCACCGTGCTCGCCGCCGGCGGTCCGCCCCGGCGTATGACTGAAGGTGTCCCAGATCGACGGGGTACGGCCGTCCTCCCGCACCGCCCCCTCGATCTGGTACGCGGACGTCGCGGCGCCCCAGAGGAAGGCGGGCGGAAACGACACGGAGGTCATGGGCTCAGGCATGGAAGCGCTCCCATAGGGGGTCGTGGAGACCGACGGGTAGAAGGGGAGAAGGGGGAGGGGGATGAGGGAAGGGGGCGAGGGGAAGAGGGGCCGAGGCGGCAATGACCCGGCCCCAAGTGACGTACTGAAAGGGCGATATGACCAAGCGTCAGCCCTTGATCGCGCCCTGCATGATGCCGCCCACGATCTGCTTGCCGAACAGCAGGAAGGCGATCAGCAGCGGCAGCGTGCCGAGCAGGGCGCCCGCCATGATCACCGCTTGGTCGGGGACATAGCCGGTGCCGAGAGAGTTGAGGGCGACCTGCACGGTCGGGTTCTCCTGATTCAGGGCGATGATCGGCCACAGGAAGTCGTTCCAGGCGAACACGAAGGTCAGCAGGCCGAGGACGGCCATCGCGGGCCGGGCGGCCGGGAACACCACGTGCCAGACGACCCGCAGACTGCTCGCACCGTCCACCCGAGCCGCCTCGATCAACTCGCTCGGCAGCGCCTGCACCAGGTACTGCCGCATGAAGAACGTACCGAAGGCCGTGCACAGCGTCGGCAGGATGACCGTCTGGAGCTGGTTCGACCAGCCGAGGTCCGCCATCCACAGATACAGCGGTACGACCGCCAACTGCGGCGGGATCATCATCGTGCCGATCGTCAGCAGCAGCAGGACGCCGGAGAACCGGAAGCGGAGCTTGGCGAAGGCGAAGCCGGCCAGCGTGGCGAACAGCACCGTGCTGATGGTGATCGTGCCCGCGACGAACATGGTGTTGAACATCGCCTTTCCGAGCCCGGCCTCCTCCCACGCCCGGTCCATGTTCTTGAACAGGTTCCCGCCGAACCACAGCGGCGGAGGCGTCTCCGCGAGCCGCCGGTCCGTGCGCGAGGCCGCGATCGCCGTCCACACCAGCGGGGCCAGCGAGACGAGCGCGAAGACGGCCAGGACGACGTAGGTGAGCGGGCCGGCGTGCAGTTGCTTGCCCGCGCCCATCACACGGGTGCTCCGGGGCTGTCGTACCTTCTGCTTCGCTGCCTGAGGAGTCGTCAGTTCACTTGTTGTCATTGGGACTTCCTCAGCCGTCGGGACACCAGCAGTTGGATCACGGCGACGATCAGCAGGATCAGGAACATCGACCAGGCGATCGCGGACGCCTTGCCGAGGTTGCCGATGATCCAGCCCTGGTCGTACATGTACAGACCGAGCGTCTGGTACTGGTGCTCGGAGCCCCCCTTCGAGCCGCTCACCCCGCCGAACAGCAGGGGCTCACCGAAGAGCTGGGTCGCGCCGATCGTCGAGACGACGACCGTGAACAGGATCGTCGGCCGCAGCTGCGGGATCGTCACATGGATGAACTGCTGCCAGCGGTTGGCGCCGTCGATGGCCGCCGACTCGTACAGGTCGGCCGGGATCGCCTGCATGGCGGCGAGATAGATCAGCGCGTTGTAGCCGGTCCAGCGCCAGATCACGATCGAGGACACCGCGAACTGCGAACCCCAGTCGGACTCACGCCAGTTGACCGGGTCGACGCCGACGAACTCCAGCAGCCAGTTGATCATGCCGCCGTCCCAGGAGTACAGCAGCACGAACACCAGCGTCGCCGCGGCCACCGAGGTGGCGTACGGGGTGAGCATCACGACCCGCCACACGGTCGAACCGCGCAGCTTGTAGTTGAGCAGGTGGGCCAGGCCGATCGCCATCAGCAGCTGGGGGACCGTGGAGATCACGCCGATGGTGAAGGTGTTCCACAGGGCGTTCCAGAAGAAGTCCGAGGACAGCAGGTTCTGGTAGTTGTCCAGGCCCGCCCAGGACTGGCCGTCCAGGTTCGCCAGCTGCACGTTGTGCAGCGAGTACCAGGCCGTATAGAGGAGCGGGATCAGCGAGAACGCCCCGAAGACGATGAAGAAGGGGGCGATGAACGCGTACGGCGACGCCTTCATGTCCCAGCGGTACAGCCGGCTCCGCCAGGAACTGCTCCCCGGCGGCGGCGTACCGCGACCGTGCGCGCGGCCGGCCGCGCCCGGCTGGTCACCGGGCGCGGCGTCGGCGCTCGACGCGGGATGCGCGAGGGCCTCTTTGGAGCTGGTCACTGGCCGAGCACGTCCTTGATCTCCGCGGTGGCCGCGTCCCAGCCCTCGTCGGCGGACTTGCCCTTCTGCTCGACCTGGAGGATGCCGATGTCCGTGATCGCGGTGCCGATCGGCTGGTCCTTGGCGCCCAGGTACTGGGTCGGGATGGTCTCGGCGGAGGCGGAGAAGATCTCCGTGATCGGGGCGTCCGAGAAGTACGCCTGCGTCGCGGTCGCCGGCTTCAGACCGGAGTACGCCGACGGGGTCGACGGGAAGCTGGCCTGCTTGGCGAAGACCTTCGCCTGCTGCTCGGGCGCGGTCAGCCACTTCGCCAGCTTGACGGCCTCCTTCTGGTTCTTGCTCGCCGTCGGCACGCCGACGAACGAACCGCCCCAGTTGGCCGCGGTCGGCGCCGCCGCCACGTCCCACTTGCCCTTGCCCGAGTCACCGGACTTCTCCTGGATGTAGCCGATCATCCAGGCCGGGCAGGCCACCGTGGCGAAGGTGCCGTTGGCGTAGCCCTGGTCCCACGGCTTGTCGAACTGCTTCAGCTTCGCCGACATGTCGCTGGTCGCCACCTCCATGGCGACGTTCCAGGCCTTCTTCACACCCGCGGACTTGTCCCAGACGACGTTGCCGTCCTTGTCGTAGTACCGCTCGACCTCGCCGCCGAGGGCCGCGTTGTAGACGGAGGAGGCGGAGTCCACGAACTTGGTGCCGCTGGGCGCCTTCTTCATGTACTCCTTGCCGAGGTCGACGTACTTGCCCCAGTCGCCCTTCCACTGCTCGGCGAGCTTGGCGCGGTCGGTCTCCAGACCGGCCTTCTCGAAGAGGTCCTTGCGGTAGCAGATCGCCATGGGCCCGATGTCCGTCCCGAGCCCGATCAGCTTGCCGTCCTTGGTGGTGGCCTGGGCGTTCTTCCAGTCCAGCCACTGGGACTTGTCGGCCTCCTTGCCGAGGTCGACGAACTTGTCGGCCTGCGTCTGCACGGCCTCGGTGATGTTGCCGACCTCGATCGCCTGGATGTCGTCGGTGCCGGAACCGGCCTGGAGGCGCGTGAGGGTCTTGGGCCAGTAGACGTCGGTACGGGTGGTGACGTTCTCCTTGATGGTGATGTCGGGGTTGAGCTTCATGTACTCGTCGTAGAGACCGGCCTGCTTGTAGCCGAAGACACCGAAGGTGCCGATGGTGAGCGTGGTCTTGCCGCCTCCGCCGTTGCCTCCCCCTTCGCCCGAAGAGCCGTCGTCCGAGTCCTCGGCGCAGCCGGCGAGCAGCCCTGTCGTCAGCGCGGCTGCGACCGCGAGGGCCATCACCCGGCGGGACCCGCGGGTACTCGTGCGCATTGCGTCCTCCTGTTGCCTGACGTGCCGACCCCCCGGCCAACTGCACTGTTGGGCCCGTTCTTTGTTCTCGCTGCGGCTCGGGCGGGGAACGTGCGGGATGTGTATGTGTCAGGTACTGTGGGAGCGCTCCCACAGGTGATGTGTTGAAGGGTCGTCGGTCCGGGCGGGGGTGTCAAGGGAGCAGACGCGGAGTTCTGCGTTCAGTTATCGGGCCGTTAACTGGACCAAGTTGAGCCCGTCCGGGACAGGGGCGCCGGCCGTCGGCAACGGTCACTCTCCCTGGCAGGACTGTTAAATTCCAGGCCGGCGCAAAGACAACGGCGGGAAGGCGGAGCCCATGGCAACCCACGGAGCGCGGGGCCGGAGCGGCGGTCGGCCCACCCTCGAAGAGGTGGCCGCCCGTGCGGGGGTGGGCCGGGGCACCGTCTCCCGGGTGATCAACGGCTCGCCCCGGGTCAGCGACGCGACCCGCGCTGCGGTGGAAGCGGCGGTGGCGGAGCTCGGCTACGTCCCCAACACCGCGGCCCGCGCCCTGGCCGCCAACCGTACGGACGCGATCGCCCTGGTAGTGCCCGAGCCGGAGACTCGCTTCTTCGCAGAACCGTACTTCTCGGACATGCTGAAGGGCGTCGGCGCCGAACTCGCCGACACCGACATGCAGTTGCTGCTGATCTTCGCGGGCAGCGACAAGGAGCGCCGCCGCCTGGCCCAGTACCTGGCGGCGCACCGCGTCGACGGCGTCCTGCTGGTCTCGGTGCACGCGGACGACCCCCTGCCGGACCTGCTGGCCCAGCTGGAGATCCCGGCCGTGATCAGCGGCCCGCGCTCGGCCGCCGAGACCCTGACGTCGGTGGACTCGGACAACTACGGCGGCGCCCGCTCGGCCGTCGAGCACCTCATGTCCCATGGCCGCAGCCGAATCGCCCACATCACCGGCCGCCTCGACGTCTACGGCGCCCAGCGCCGCGTCGACGGCTACCGCGACGCCCTGCGTGACGCGGGGGCCGGCGTGGACGAGCAGCTGATCGAGCCGGGGGACTTCACGGAGGAGGGCGGCCGGCGAGCGATGGAGGCCCTTCTCGCGCGCCGCCCCGACCTGGACGCGGTCTTCGCGGGGTCGGACGTGACGGCGGCGGGCGCCCGCCAGGCCCTGCGCGAGGTGGGCCGCCGCATCCCCGACGACGTCGCGCTCGTCGGCTACGACGACTCCGCCATCGCCCGCCACATGGACCCGCCGCTCACCAGCGTCCGCCAGCCCATCGAGGAGATGGGCCGCCGCATGATCGACCTCCTCCTCACCGAGATCGCGGACCGCCGTCCGGCGGTGTCACGGGGGTTGGAGAGGAGACAGGTGGTGCTGGCCACGGAACTGGTGGAGCGGGCGTCGTCCTAGCGGGCGTCTCGGGGTGTGCGGTGATGTCACGGGCGTCGTGACGTCACGGGCGTGGTGACCTCAGGGGCGTAGCACCCGTCGCCATCTGGTCTCGCCGTCCTGCTCCTCGTCCGTCGGGAGCAGCCCCGCGGCCCTGGCCACGGCGGCGGAGGCGAGGTGGTCGGGGTGGATGTGGGCCACGACCGTGCGGACGGGAGGGGCGGCGGCATGTGCGCAACGCACGGCGGCCCGCTGCCGCAGCCACGCCACCAGCCCTTGCGCCGCCTCGCGGGCGTACCCGCGCCCCTGCCACCGGGTGCCCACCACCCAGGCGATCTCCGCGGTCGTATCGCTGATCGTGGCCTGGACCGTGCCGATGAGGCGGGAGTCCGTGCGCAGCTGCAGGACCCAGTTGCACCAGGTGACGGACGGGTCCGGGGAGCCGGCGACCAGGCGTTCGTACCGGGTTCGCAGAGCTTCGGGCGACAGGGGCGAGCCGCCGATGAAGGTGTGCAGGGCCGGGTCGGACAGGGCCGGGGCCATCTCCGCCGCGTGGTCGGCCCGGAGGGGGAGGAGATCCATGCGGGGCGTGCGGATCGGTTCGGTCAGCACGGGGGTCCTCTCAACTCGCCTCAGCGTGCCGGGTCCTGTCGGTGCCGCAGAACGCGATCAGCCGGTGACCTCTGTGTCGAGGTCACCGGCTGACTGCTCAGGGTGAGTGACGGGACTCGAACCCGCGGCATCCTGGACCACAACCAGGTGCTCTACCAGCTGAGCTACACCCACCATGACCGGCGATGTCTTCCGTGGAATCCCCGACCGGCCGAGAAAAAGTGTACAGGGTCCGAAGGGGTGCTCGCGCACAGCTTTTCGCGGCGGGGCCGAGCGGCGCCCTCGCACCCCTCCAGGACTCCTACTGAGCAGGCAGAACGTGCTTCGCGGCGATCGACTTCGCGGTGTCCGAGTCCGGGCCGGGCTGCGGTACGAAGATGGCCTCGCGGTAGTAGCGGAGTTCGGCGATCGACTCGCGGATGTCGGCGAGGGCGCGGTGGTTGCCGTTCTTCTCGGGGCTGTTGAAGTAGGCGCGCGGGTACCAGCGCCGGGCCAGCTCCTTGACCGACGAGACGTCGACGATCCGGTAGTGGAGGTAGTCCTCCAGCGTCGGCATGTCGCGCAGCAGGAAGCCGCGGTCGGTGCCGACGGAGTTGCCGCACAGCGGGGCCTTGCCGGGTTCCTTCACGTGCTCGCGTACATACGTCAGGACCTGCTCCTCGGCGTCCGCCAGCGTCGTGCCGCCGGCGAGTTCGTCGAGCAGTCCGGACGCGGTGTGCATCTGACGCACCACCTCCGGCATCGTCTCCAGCGCCGCGTCCGGCGGGCGGATGACGATGTCCACTCCCTCGCCGAGGACGTTCAGCTCGGAGTCGGTGACGAGGGCGGCAACCTCGATGAGCGCGTCGTCGGACAGCGAGAGGCCGGTCATCTCGCAGTCGATCCACACCATGCGATCGTTCATGCGACCACCCTAAGGCTGACGTCCGTCTTTGGGTGCCCCGCGTCGCAGTGGGCGCACGAACGCCGGACGGGCCGAGATGCCCGTCCGGCGTCATGAGGTCACGCTCCGCTGCGCTGCCCCGGCAGGGTCGCCCGGCCTCCGATGTACAGCTCGCGCCCGTTCTCCGAGGGAGCGGGCGGGCCTACGGGGGCCGGGGTGCGGCGGGTCTGGGGCGGGACCGGGCCGCCCTCCCCGTACGGGCTGGGCGGGGGGCCCGCGCCCGGACCGACCGTGGGCTCCGCGTCCGTCGGCCGCTCGCTCTGCGGTCGGCGCGCACGGTACGCCGCCCGGTACGCGGCCGGCGACGAGCCGAGCTGACGGCGGAAGTGGCCGCGCAGTGCCACCGGGGAGCGGAAGCCGCAGCGGCCCGCCACCTCGTCCACCGAGTAGTCCGACGTCTCCAGCAGCCGCTGCGCCTGCAGCACCCGCTGGGTGATCAGCCACTGCAGCGGGGCGCTCCCGGTGAGGGAGCGGAAGCGACGGTCGAAGGTGCGGCGGCTCATGTACGCGCGTGCCGCCAGCGTCTCTACGTCGAACTGCTCGTGCAGGTGCTCCAGCGCCCAGGCGACGACCTCGGCCAGCGGGTCGGCGCCGATCTCCTCTGGTAAAGACCGATCGAGGTAGCGCTCCTGACCGCCGGTCCGGCGCGGCGGGACCACCAGGCGGCGGGCCAGAGCCCCGGCCGCCTCGTTGCCGTGGTCCGTCCGCACGATGTGGAGACAGAGGTCGATGCCGGCAGCCGTGCCCGCCGACGTCAGTACGTCGCCGTCGTCCACGAAGAGTTCTCGCGGATCCACGTGCACCGACGGATAGCGCTTGGCCAGCGTCGGTGCGTACATCCAGTGTGTCGTCGCGGGGCGGCCGTCCAGCAGGCCCGCCGCGGCGAGGACGAAGGCGCCGGTGCACAGCCCGACTATGCGGGCGCCCTCCTCGTGCGCTCGGCGCAGGGCGTCGAGCGCATCCTCGGGCGGTGGCGAAGTGATCGAGCGCCAGGCCGGTACTACGACCGTGCCCGCCCTCGAGATCGCCTCCAGGCCATGTGGTGCGGTGAGTTCCAGGCCCCCTGTGGTCCGCAGTGGGCCTTCCTCGCCGCCGCACACGAGCAAGCGGTAGCGCGGCACGCCGGCGTCCTGGCGGTCTATCCCGAACACCGACAGCGGTATGGAACTCTCGAAGATGGGGCCGCCGCTGAACAGCAGCACCGCGACGATCTCCTTGCGGCGTCGCCCGGAAAGTTTCCGGGCCGCGGCTTCCGGCGCGGCAGTGGAGTCGTGGCTCATACTGCTAAGCCCCCCTCGGTGGTCGCGGCTCCTCGGTTGTGTCGCTCCTGCACGTTTCCCCTCGGTCCTGCACGAGTCCCCCGCCGTAGACAGTCAAGATCGAATCTACTGTGTCGCGTCACGCCTGAGTGGCCGGTTCGGCACTCGGTAGATTGTCGACTTGGCAACTTGGCGTGAAGCATTCGATCACGAAGCGTTGCACTCGCGGGCCGTGCAGGGAAGTGCGCCTTGTCGCAGTGGCCAATCCACGTAGGGTGCGCAGGGCCCCTGAGGCCCTTTCCGTGCAGGTGGAACGGGGGTTGGGGGGTGTTCTGGGCGGGGGATGCATGCGCGCCAGAAGTTGGCTGAAAAGCAGCGTGCCCGTGCGCGGAAACCGGTCAACCGACCGGTGTATTTCCCCCAGTGTGACGTCCGCCTCTATGTGCGCCCGTTCCGGTCCGGTGGTGACGTCCGCGGCGCCGGGGCGTCGGGCCGAACTGTTCCCCGGCCTTCAGGCGGGCCGCGCCGCGTTCCGACTGGCGCAGCAGCAGGCGGCACACGGCCGTCACGGCGGCCAGGCCGAAGGCGGTGCCGGCGGCGCCGGCGAGCGAGGTGCCGTACCAGAGGAGCACCACGGGGACGAGGACGCAGCTGAAGGCCGCCCAGCGGACCACGTCGGTGACGCTGTCCTCGGTGGGTGTGCGGGGTGCGGACATTGGGTGCGTGCTCCCTGGGCTCCCTGGGCGGTGGCTCGTGGTGATCAACGCGTGCTCGAGCGGTCGGTCACTGGTACGCGGCGGTCATGACCTCCGACGCAGGTGAACCCTGTGCAAACCGCCTGTACACCGCAGCAACCATTGCGTTACGGGCGCCCCCTCGTGCATGCTCCCTGGAACCCGCACCGACCGAGAGCGGGGATCTGGGCGAAGGAGGCGTGCCGCCGTACCCTTGGGGTATGGGGTTGGGAAGACCATTCCCGGACACAGCTCCGCCGCAGACTGCTGGATCCGTCAGCGAGCTCCGCTCGCGGGCCCACCCATAAAGGATCAATACGCCGAGACAGCCATGGCCGGTCACGAATTCTTCGAACCCGCGGACCGCAAGCGGCCTGTCGCCGACCCCACGGCGGCCGAGCCCCTGGCGGCGGAACAGCCACGCCATTCCTGCGACCCCGCTTTCAAGCACGGCGTCGTCGTCGGTTTCGACGGCTCCACCTCCAGTGAGCGCGCCCTCGCGTACGCCATCGGTATGGCCCATCGCTCCGGGTCGGGCCTGATCATCGTCCACGTCGCCAACCGGCTGCCCACCACGGTGTGGGCGGGCTGCGAGCCGCCGGTCTTCGTCGACGTGCCGGACCACCGCACCGAGGTGCTCGGCCTCGAACTCGCCTGCGCGGAGTACCTCGCCGAGGTGCCCTGGATCCTCGTCGAGCGCGGTGGGGACATCTGCCACGAACTCGAAGAGGTCGGGCGGGAGTACGAGGCGGACGCGATCGTCGTCGGCTCCACGCACGGCATCGTCGGGCGGATCTTCGGCTCCGTGGCGGGGCGGCTCGCCAAGCGGGCCAAGCGTCCCGTCGTTGTCATTCCGTAACTTGCCGCTGTCCCAGGTGAGATGAGCCGTTCGGGACGTCGCCCCCTTCTTGCAATGCGTGAACTTACTCGCGCGTAGAGGTGTTTGTGCCTTTGTGAAGGGCATATATCGCTCACTGCACAACTGCACATGCATGAAGGGAGCCCGCCGTGGACAACGACGTCTCTGCGGGAAGCGGAATAACCACCGTGGTCGGCCGACTCGCCCTCGGTGTCACCCTGTTGGCCTTCGGGCTGGGGTACGCCGATGTGATCGACGGCGTGTCAGCTGCTGACGCCGTATCAATCGCCCAGTACGTGGGCGGCATTGCCCTCTTCGTCGCCGGCCTGATGGCCCTGCGCGACCACGACTCCGCGAACGGGACCGCGTTCGTGACGCTCGGCGCCCTGTGGTTCACGTGGGCCGTCTCCGCCGACAACCAGGTGTCCGCCAACGCGGCCGGGTTGTTCCTGCTGTTGTTCGCCCTCGTGGCGCTGACGCTGACCCTCGCGGGGGGCGACCAGCTCGGTCAGGCCGCGTACGGGTTGTTCTTCGTGTCCTTGCTGCTCATGGCCATCGCCGGCTTCGCGGACAACGACGGGCTCACCAAGGTGGGTGGCTGGTTCGCCGTCGCCGCGGGTGCGGTGGCCTGGTACGCCGCGACTGCGGCTCTCGCGCACTGGCCGACCGCACTTCCGCGACGCGCTGCGGGCCGGGGGGTGACGGCCACCGGTTAGCTGCGCCGGCTGGGGGGTTGGGCGGCTCCCCGGCGAAATGACGGACCCCCCGTTAGTGGTGGCATCACGGGGGGTTCGTCGCTGTTTCGCTGGCCTCTGCGGGTGCGTGGGGACTGATCGCGCAGTTCCCGCGCCCCTAAAAGCCTGAAAGCCAAAAGCCTCTACTCGACCGTTACCGACTTGGCGAGGTTGCGCGGCTTGTCGATGTCTCGGCCCAGGGTCAGGGCCGTGTGGTAGGCGAGGAGTTGGAGGGGGATGCCCATCAGGATGGGGTCCAGTTCGTCCTCGTTCTTGGGGACGACGATCGTCTGGTCGGCCTTTTCCTGGGGCTGATGGGCCACCGCGAGGATCTTGCCGCTGCGGGCCTTGATCTCCTCCATGGCGGCGCGGTTCTTCTCCAGGAGGTCGTCGTCGGGGACGATCGCGACCGTGGGGAGGGCCGGCTCGATCAGGGCCAGTGGACCGTGCTTGAGCTCGGAGGCCGGGTAGGCCTCGGCGTGGATGTAGGAGACCTCCTTGAGCTTGAGGGAGGCCTCGCGGGCGACCGGGTAGCCGCGGACGCGGCCGATGAAGAGCATCGAGCGGGCCTCGGCGTACTGCTGGGCCAGCTTCTCGATCTCGCCCTCCTGCTCCATGATCTCGGCGATCTGGGCGGGCAGCTTGCGCAGGCCCTCGATGATGCGCTTGCCGTCGCGGACCGAGAGGTCGCGGGTGCGGCCCAGGTGCAACGCCAGCAGGGCGAAGGCGACCGTCGTGTTCGTGAAGCACTTCGTCGAGACCACGCAGACCTCGGGGCCGGCGTGCACGTAGATGCCGCCGTCGGCCTCGCGGGCGATCGCGGAGCCGACCACGTTCACGATGCCCAGGACCCGCGCGCCCTTGCGCTTCAGCTCCTGGACGGCGGCGAGGACGTCGTAGGTCTCGCCGGACTGGGAGACCGCGATGTAGAGGGTGTCGGGGTCCACCACGGCGTTGCGGTAGCGGAACTCCGAGGCGGGCTCGGCGTCCGCGGGGATGCGGGCCAGCTCCTCGATCATCTGGCCGCCGATCATGCCCGCGTGGTACGAGGTGCCGCAGCCCAGGATCTTCACGCGGCGGATCTTGCGGGCCTCGCGGGCGTCCAGGTTGAGGCCGCCGAGGTGCACGGTGGAGAAGCGGTCGTCGATGCGGCCGCGCAGGACGCGGTCCACCGCCTCGGCCTGCTCGTGGATCTCCTTGTGCATGTACGTGTCGTGGCCGCCCATGTCGTACGACGCGGCCTCCCACTCGACGGTCGTGGGCTCGGCCGTCGTACGGGTGCCCTCCGTCGTGTAGGTACGGAAGTCGTCGGCCTTGAGGGTGGCCATCTCGCCGTCGTCCAGCGTCACTATCTGCCGGGTGTGGGCGACCAGGGCCGCGATGTCCGAGGCGACGAACATCTCCTTCTCGCCGATGCCGAGGACGACCGGGGAGCCGTTGCGGGCGACGACGATGCGGTCCGGGAAGTCGGCGTGCAGGACCGCGATGCCGTACGTGCCCTCGATGAGGCGCAGGGTCTCGCGGACCTTGTCCTCGAGCTTCTCCGCCTGCGAGCGGGAGATGAGGTGGACGAGGACCTCGGTGTCGGTCTCGGAGAGGAACTCGACGCCGTCCGCCTCCAGCTTGCGGCGCAGGTCGGAGGCGTTGTCGATGATGCCGTTGTGGACGACGGCGACCTTGCCCTCGGCGTCCAGGTGCGGGTGGGCGTTCACGTCGGAGGGGGCGCCGTGGGTGGCCCAGCGGGTGTGGGCGATGCCGGTCGTGCCCTTGAAGCGCGCCGGGACCTTGGCCTCCAGGTCGCGCACCCGGCCCTTGGCCTTGACGGTCTTGAGACCGGCCGTCTTCGGAGAGGTGACGGCGATGCCGGCCGAGTCGTAGCCGCGGTACTCCAGACGCTGCAGGCCCTCCAGCAGCAGGGGCGCCACGTCACGCTTCCCGATGTATCCGACGATTCCGCACATATATATAGGTATCCCTAGCCGTAGACAATGCGGCGCAGCTGGCGGAGCGTGAGCTCCGGAGGTGCCACCGCCCGGTATTTCAGGTCCGCCTCGATCCGTTCGAAGATCTCCGCGTTCACCAGGCCCTGGGCCTGGAGCTCGCGGTGGCGGCGACGGACGACCTCCTCGGTCGTCTCGTCGAAGTAGGCGAGCACGTCCTGGATCACCCGCAGTGCCTCGCCCCGGCTGAGGGGCGTGCTGCGGGTCAGGTGATCAACAAGGTCGTCGTGCACTCGGTAGATCCTGGGGTATCGGGGAGCGCTTCGCAAGAATCCTGCCCGATTTCGGGCAGCTGCCCGGTAATCGGCTGGCAAGCTCCTGTTGAAACTCCTTGGAAGAACATTGAGGGTCTCATGGGAGCCTGTTCCGGAGCCGTCCATACCGCGGTCCGTATCCCGTTGCCTGAGGGGACGAGTTTCGGACGCCATGGACATTCCTCGCATGGGAGTACCCCAGCAGCTGGCCGAGCGCATGAGCATGGCCGAGCAGCACGAGTACCTGCGCGCCAAGTTCTCGCGGCGCACGATGATCAGAGGCGGCGCCGTCACGCTGGGCGCCGTCGCGGGTGGCGCGTTCGTACCCGGCGCCACCGCACAGGCCGCCGTGCCGACGCAGACGGCCCCGCGCACCGAGACCGTCGACGGCGCCCTCGTCGCCCCCTTCGGCCGCCACCTCGCCTACGGCAACGACGCGCGCACCGAGATGACCGTCTCGTGGCAGGTCCCGGTCGCCGTGAAGAAGCCGTTCGTCCGGATCGGCGCCCACCCCTGGGACCTCTCGCGCAAGATCGAGGCCGAGGTCCGCACCCTCCACACCCCGGCCGGCGTCGGGGCGAGTGCCGACCACACGCAGTACTACGTCCACGCCAGGCTCAGCCACCTGCGCCCGGGCCGGACGTACTACTACGGCGTCGGCCATCAGGGCTTCGACCCCGCCGAGTCGCACCTGCTCGGCACCCTCGGCACCTTCACCACCGCGCCGGGCCACAAGGAGCCGTTCACCTTCACGGCCTTCGGCGACCAGGGCGTCAGCTACCACGGCCTCGCCAACGACAGCCTGCTCCTCGGCCAGAACCCGGCGTTCCACCTGCACGCCGGTGACATCGCGTACGCCGACCCGGCCGGCCAGGGCAAGTCCGCCGACACCGGCTTCGACTCGCGGGTGTGGGACCAGTTCCTGGCCCAGACCGAGTCCGTCGCCAAGTCGGTTCCGTGGATGGTGAGTTACGGCAACCACGACATGGAGGCCTGGTACTCGCCCAACGGCTACGGCGGCGAGGAGGCCCGCTTCACGCTCCCCGACAACGGGCCGGACCGGAAGAACCTGCCGGGCGTCTACTCCTTCGTCCACGGCAACACCGCGGTCATCTCGCTCGACCCGAACGACGTGTCGTACGAGATCCCCGCCAACCTCGGCATCTCCGGCGGCACGCAGACCAAGTGGTTCGAGGCGCAGCTGAAGAAGTTCCGGGCGGCCCACGACATCGACTTCGTCGTCGTGTTCTTCCACCACTGCGCGTACTGCACCTCCACCGCGCACGCCTCGGAGGGGGGTGTGCGCCAGGAGTGGGTGCCGCTGTTCGAGAAGTACCAGGTGGACCTGGTCATCAACGGCCACAACCACCAGTACGAGCGGACGGACGTGATCAAGGGCGACAAGGTCGCGAAGAAGCTGGAGATCGGCGGCACGGCGTACCCCGAGACCGAGGGCGTGGTGTACGTGACCGCGGGTGCGGCGGGCCGCAGCCTGTACGCGTTCAGCGCTCCGGACTCCTACGAGGGGCACGAGAACGAGGTCGACTCCGTGGCCTCCTTCGTCAACCTCAAGGACGGCAAGCAGAACGAGACGGTCACCTGGTCGCGGGTGCGCTACCTCAACTACTCGTTCCTGCGCGTGGACGTCCAGCCCGCCCCGCGGGGCCGATACGCCACGCTGAAGGTCCAGGGCATCGCCGAGACCGGTGACCGGATCGACCACTTCACGGTGGCCCGCCGGGCCAAGTAGGCCCGCGCAGGGCCCGGCAGGTCCGCTACATCCGCTTGAGAACCGCCTGTTTGGCCAAGGCGAACTCCTCGTCCGTCAGCACGCCCGTGCGATGGAGCTCGCCGAGTTCGCGCAGGCGGCGCAGGAGGGCGTCGTGATCGTCCTCGGCGGCCGCGACCGGAGGGGAAGGCAGCTCCGGTCGCGCGTCCGCCACGTCCGCGCCGGTGGCCCTGGTTGGGTGCGGGAGGCGGGCCTGCACCGCCGCCGCGACCAGGGCCATCAGCGGGTCCTTCTTGAAGCCCCACAGCTCCACCGCGTTCGGGTCGTACTTGGGCGGGGCCTTGGTGGGCGCGTTCCTGACGGTGAAGCGGAGGTGGCCGTTCTCCAGGCCCGCCGCCGGATGCCACTCCACGGCCGCGATGTCGGTGACCGTGAGGGAGCGGCTGCCGGCGGCGGCCTTGGCGTCCTCCGTCTTCCAGTTCCACTCCAGGCGGATGTTCTCGCCGTCGAAGGTCGCGGTGCCGTCCCCGGCGGAGACCGACAGGGGCACCGACGGGCCCGGCAGCAGGTACGCGTCGACCGGGTCGGCCGGGACCTGGTCGAGCAGCAGGGCGTTGCGCACCTCGTCCACGAAGTACTCGGCGACGCCGTAGCGGTCGGACTCGACGATCAGCTGATACGGGTCGTTGGGCTCGGTGAGCCGGCCGCCGGTGGCGTGCAGCAGCGGGTCGGCGCCGTCGCGCAGCCGCAGTCGCAGCCGCCCGGCCTTCTTGCCCTGCTCGAAGGAGACCCCCGCCAACGCCCCCAGGGGGACGACCAGTTCACCCAGCGTCTTGCGGAACAGGCTGACGTTCTTGTCCCGTCCGGGAGTCAGCCGCAGTGCATCGCCGTCGAAGACCCACGTGCCGTCCTTCTGGATGATTTCCGCCATGGGGTGGATTGTTCCACCAGTCTCACGAGAGAGTGGTCCAGACCTCTTGGAGCCCCGAGGCCAACGGCTCAAGGGCTCAACGGCTCATGGAAGGGACGGCTTTGTGAGACAGCGCCACAGATCGTTTCGCCTTCTCGGTTGCCTGCTGCTGGTCGCGATGGGTGTCTCCGTGACGGGGGCCGCTCCCGTGCCGGCGGCATCGACCACCCCGCTCGACCGGGTGGTCCCCGCGCCCGCCTCGGTCGCCGCGAGCGGATCCCCCTACCGCATCACCCGCGACACCCACATACGCGTCGACGCCTCCCGCGAGGCCCGCCGCGTCGGCGAGTACCTCGCGGCCGTCCTGCGTCCTTCCACGGGCTACCGCATCCCCGTCACCGCCCACGGTGGCGGTGGCATCCAACTGCGCCTGGCGAAGGGCTCGTACGGCGCCGAGGGCTACCGCCTCGACAGCGGCCGCAAGGGCGTCACCATCACCGCGGCCCAGCCGGCGGGCCTCTTCCACGGCGTCCAGACCCTGCGCCAGCTGCTGCCGGCGGCCGTCGAGAAGGACTCCGTCCAGCGGGGCCCCTGGCTGGTCGCGGGCGGCACGATCAAGGACACCCCGCGCTACGGCTGGCGCGGCGCCATGCTCGACGTCTCCCGGCACTTCTTCACCGTCGACCAGGTCAAGCGCTACATCGACCAGCTCGCCCTCTACAAGATCAACAAACTCCATCTGCACCTCAGCGACGACCAGGGCTGGCGCATCGCCATCGACTCCTGGCCGCGCCTTGCGACGTACGGCGGCTCGACCCAGGTCGGCGGCGGGCCCGGCGGCCACTACACCAAGGCCGACTACAAGGAGATCGTCCGGTACGCGTCCTCCCGCTATCTGGAGGTCGTCCCCGAGATCGACATGCCCGGCCACACCAACGCCGCCCTCGCCTCGTACGCCGAGCTGAACTGCGACGGCGTCGCGCCTCCGCTCTACACCGGCACCGAGGTCGGCTTCAGCTCGCTGTGCGTCGGCAAGGACATCACGTACGACTTCGTGGACGACGTGATCCGGGAGCTCGCCGCGCTCACGCCGGGCAAGTACCTCCACATCGGCGGGGACGAGGCGCACTCGACCAGCCACGAGGACTATGTGAAGTTCATGGACCGGGTGCAGCCGCTCGTCGCCAAGTACGGCAAGACGGTGGTCGGCTGGCATCAGCTGACCGGGGCGACTCCGGCGAAGGGCGCTCTCGCTCAGTACTGGGGGCTGGACGGTACGAGCGCCGAGGAGAAGGCCCAGGTCGCCAAGGCCGCGCAGAACGGGACGGGGATCGTGCTGTCCCCGGCCGACCGGATCTACCTCGACATGAAGTACACGGCGGACACTCCGCTGGGGCTGGACTGGGCCGGTCTGGTCGAGGTGAAGCGGTCGTACGACTGGGATCCCGGCAACTACCTTTCCGGGGCGCCCGCTTCGGCGATCCGGGGTGTCGAGGCGCCGCTGTGGAGCGAGACGCTCACCAAGTCCGCGGACATCGAGTACATGGCCTTCCCGAGGCTGCCGGGTGTGGCCGAGCTGGGCTGGTCGCCGGCTTCCACGCATGACTGGGATGCCTACAAGGTGCGGCTTGCTGCGCAGGCTGAGCGGTGGGAGGCGTTGGGGATCGGGTTCTACCGGTCGCCTCAGGTGCCTTGGCCCACGGCGTGAGGGTGGTGATTCGTCTGCGGGCCGGTGGGGGCTGGTCGCGCCCCGCGGTGGAGCCGCAAATTGACACAGCCCCGCGCCCCTGAGAACAAGGGGCGCGCACGCCCCGCACGTATGGACGTGCACCCCCGGAGGACCGTACTCCGGGGGTGCACGCCTGTCTTGTGGGGCCGTGGACTACAGCCCTGCGATGGGGTTCTTCAGGTTGCCGACCAGCTGGAGGGCGCCGGCCGGGTCCGCGAGGTCGACCATCTGCTTGTTGTTGCGCAGCTGGAGGCGGTTGAGGCAGGACAGGGCGAACTCGGGGGCGAACATGTCGTACTGCTTGAACTTGTCGGCGAGTTCGGGCACCGAGTGCTGGTAGTCCCGGGTGACCTCGGCGACCGTACGCCAGAAGTCGTCCTCCTCCAGGATCCCCTCGGCCGCGAGGTTCGCGGCGAGGAAGCGGAAGAAGCAGTCGAAGACGTCCGTGAAGATGGACAGGAGCTTCTTGTCCTCGGGGACGTCCACGCGCAGCCGCTCGACCGTCGGCGGCAGCACCGCGTCCGGGTCCATGACCGCGATCTCCTCGGCGATGTCCTTGTAGATCGCGCGCTGGACCACGCCGTCCTTCAGGGCCAGGATCACGTTCTCGCCGTGCGGCATGTACACCAGGTCGTAGGCGTAGAAGCTGTGCAGCAGCGGGGTGTAGTACGCCTTCAGGTAGCGGCGCAGCCACTCCACCGGCGTCAGCCCCGACTGCGCGATCAGCGCGCCCGCGAAGGACGCGCCCTCGTCGTCGACGTGGACGAGGGAGGCCATGGTGGCCAGCGACTCGCCCTCCTGGAGGGAGGCGACGGGGCTCTCGCGCCAGAGCGCGGCCAGCATCTTGCGGTACGGCGAGTAGCGGTCCGTGGCCGCCTCGTACTCCAGGTGCCGGTAGCCGACGGCGGCGCGTTCGCGGATGATCGACAGGCCGGTGTCCCGCAGCACCGGGTCGTTGTCGATGAGCTGGGCGAGCCAGTCGTTGATGGCCGGGGTGGCCTCCATGTACGCCGCCGAGAGGCCGCGCATGAAGCCCATGTTGATGACGGACAGGGCCGTCTTCACGTAGTGCTTCTCGGGGCTGGACCGGTTGAAGAAGGTCCGGATCGACTGCTGGGCCAGGTACTCGTCGTCGCCCTCGCCGACGCAGACGAGGTGCCGGCGGGCGACCTCGGCGGCGAAGGTGACGGTGAGCTTGTTCCACCACTGCCAGGGGTGGACGGGGATGAGGAGATAGTCGGCGGGGTCGAGGTCCAGGTCGCGCAGGACGCCGTTGAAGCGCTCGACGGTCTCCTCGCCCAGCTCCTGCCGTACGAAGGACTCGTACTCGATGCCGACACCGGCCGTGAAGGCCGCCCGGTCGCGGTGCGCCGCCAGCCACACCAGCCGGACCGGGCTCGCGGTCTCGGGGGCGTACGACAGGTACTCGTGGATGCCGAAGCCGAGCCGCCCGTTGTTGGCGACGAAGCAGGGGTGGCCCTCGGTCATGCCCGTCTCGATGGCCTGGAAGCCGCTCTTCACCAGCTCGGCGACCGGGACCTGCGGCTTGGTGAGCTTGTAGCAGGTGCCGGAGAGGGTGGAGGAGATCTCCTCCAGGTAGACCGGCAGGACCTCGTCGCTCAGGCCCAGGGACTTCTGCAGCTCGACGAAGAAGTCCAGGGCGGCGAGCGGGAGTTCGGCGCCGTCCCGGTGGCGGGTGATCGAGTCGGCGTCGACCTGCCAGTGGTCGAGGGCCCGGATCACCGCCTTGAAGGTGTACCGCGTCAGACCGTCGTCGCTGCGGACGGCGTACTCGCCGGCGCCGGTGGCCTCCGGCGTGATGAGCCGCTCGTGGGCGAACTCGGCGAGGCCCTTGCGGATCAGGAGGCGGTTGGCCCGCGCCCAGCGGTGGGGGGACAGATGCGCTACGGCGTCGGACAGGGTCATACAGCTACTCCTCGGGCGGCCAGGAACTGTTCGCGCGTGCAGAAGCTCAGCAGCGCGCGCTTCTCCGGCTTGTCGATCTCACGTTCGGGCACGAAGCCGACGGCCTCGTTCAGGGCGTGCACGGCCTTGTTGCCCACGTCGGGCTCCACGACGACCCGGCGGGTGCGCGGGTCGGCGAACAGCTCGTCCATCACGGCGGTGATGACGGCCCTGGTGAAGCCGCTGATCGGGCGGTCGGTGGGGGCGACCAGGAAGTGCATGCCGACATCGCCGGGCTCGGGGTCGTACAGGCCGACCAGCTCGACGTACCGGGGGTCGTACTTCTCCATCAGGAACGCCGGTTCGCCGTCGTGCAGGCCCAGGTACGCGTGGTGGTGCTCGTGGGCCGCGATGCGCATGTACTCGCGCTCGACGTCCTGGAGTTTCGCGTCCTGCATCATCCAGAAGGCCGCCTTGGGGTCGGTGACCCAGCGGTGCAGCAGTTCGGCGTCCTTCAGGGGATCGAGGGCGCGGACGGTGAAGGTGCCGATGCTCATACGGAGAACTCCTGGAACGCGATGGTCTTCTCGACCGGGTAGTACTCGGTGCCGAGCAGTTCGCGGATGATGTACGCGTTCCGGTACGGGCCCATGCCCAGGTCCGGGCTCGTGATGCTGTGCGTGTGGACGCCGGCGTTCTGCAGGAAGACGCCGCGGCCGGTGACGTCAATGGCGTAGTTGCGGGCAACGTCGAAGTTGCCCTGCGAGTCGTAGACCAGGCGGTCCTTCACGGGCGCGAGGAACTCCGGCTCGGCGTACTTGTAGCCGGTGGCCAGCACCAGGCCCTGCGAGTCGAGGTCGAAGTCCTTCTGCTGCTCCTCCTGGCGGAAGGACAGCGTGTACGTGCCGTTCTCGTACGTCGCGCCGTTCAGCGAGGAGTTGGTGAGCAGTCGGGTGGGGACCGGGCCGCCGAGGTTCTTCTGGTAGAGCAGGTCGAAGATCTCGTTGATCAGGTCGCCGTCGATGCCCTTGAACAGGCCCTTCTGCTCGGCTGTGAGGCGGTAGCGGGTCGCCTCCGGCAGCTCGCGGAAGTAGTCGACGTACTCCGGCGACGTCATCTCCAGCGTGAGCTTGGTGTACTCCAGCGGGAAGAAGCGCGGGGAGCGGGTGACCCAGTTCAGCCGGTAGCCGTGGACGTCGATCTCGCTGAGCAGGTCGTAGTAGATCTCCGCCGCGGACTGCCCGGAGCCGACCAGCGTGATCGACTCCTTCTTCTGCAGCTCCGCCTTGTTCTGCAGATAGCGGGAGTTGTGGATGAAGTCGCCGCCCAGGCCCTGGCAGGCCTCGGGTATGAAGGGCGGGGTGCCGGTGCCGAGGACCAGGTGACGGGCGCGGTAGGTGTCACCGGCGGTCGTCGTCACGACGTACAGGTCGTCCTCGTACCTCACCTCGGCGACCGTCGTGCTGAAGCGGATGCTGCTCAGCTTGTTCGCGGCCCAGCGGCAGTAGTCGTCGTACTCGACCCGCAGCGGGTAGAAGTTCTCCCGGATGTAGAACGAGTACAGCCGGCCCTTCTCCTTCAGGTAGTTCAGGAAGGAGTACGGCGAGGTCGGGTCGGCCAGGGTGACCAGGTCCGACATGAACGGGGTCTGGAGGTGGGCGCCGTCCAGGAACATGCCCGCGTGCCACTCGAAGTCCGGCTTCGACTCCAGGAAGACGCCGTCGAGCTCGTCGATCGGCTCGGTCAGGCAGGCGAGGCCGAGGTTGAACGGGCCGAGCCCGATCCCCACGAAGTCATGGGTTTTGGTCGGGTTTTCAGGACGCGCGGTCAAGGGACTCTCCCAGGTACTGCTCGGCGTGGCCGGCGATCAGGTCGAGGACGGCGGCGATGTCTTCGGTCGTCGTCTCGGGGTTGAGCAGGGTGAACTTCAGGTAGTGGCGACCGCCCACCTTGGTGCCCGCGACGACCGCGTCGCCGGAGGCGAACAGGGCCTTGCGGGCGTACAGGTTGGCGCGGTCGATCTCGGCGGGGTCGGTGACGGCCGCCGGGATGTAGCGGTAGACCAGGGTGGACAGCGTCGGCTCGACCACGACGTCGAAGCGCGGGTCGGCGGCCAGCAGCTTCCAGCCCTCCACCGCCAGGTCGCAGACCTCGTCGAAGAGCTGCCCGATGCCGTCGGCGCCCATGGTGCGCAAGGTCATCCACAGCTTGAGGGCGTCGAAACGGCGGGTCGTCTGCAGGGACTTGTCGACCTGGTTGGGGATGCGCTCGGTGACCATACGGCGCGGGTTGAGGTACTCCGCGTGGTAGGTCGCGTGGCGCAGCGTCGAGGCGTCCCGGACCAGCACGGCGGACGAACTCACCGGCTGGAAGAAGGACTTGTGGTAGTCGACGGTGACCGAGTCGGCGCGCTCGATGCCGTCGATGCGGCCCCGGTACTTCACGGAGGCGAGCAGACCGCAGCCGTAGGCGGCGTCGACGTGCATCCAGGTGCCGAACTGCTCGCACAGCTCGGCGATCTCGGGCAGCGGGTCGATCGAGCCGAAGTCGGTGGTGCCGGCGGTGGCGACGACGGCCATGGGGACCAGGCCGTCCTTCTTGCAGCGCTCCAGCTCATGGGCGAGCGCGACGGTCTGCATGCGCTTGTCTTGGTCGACGGGGATGGAGACCACGGCGTCCTGGCCGAGGCCCAGCAGTTTCGCCGACTTCTTCACGCTGAAGTGGCTGACCTCGGAGGCGAAGATGCGCAGTTTGGCCAGGCTGTCGGTCTTGGCCTCCTCGCGCGCCAGCAGCAGCGCCTGGAGGTTGGACTGCGTGCCGCCGGAGGTGAAGACACCGTCGGCGTTCTCGCCGAGGCCTATTCGGGCGGTCGTCCAGTCGATGAGCTTGCGCTCGATGAGGGTGCCGCCGGCCGACTGGTCCCAGGTGTCCAGGGAGGAGTTGACTGCGGAGAGGATCGCCTCGCCGAGCACGGCCGGGATGACGACCGGGCAGTTGAGGTGGGCGAGGTAGCGGGGGTGGTGGAAGTAGATCGCGTCCCGGAGGTAGACGTCCTCCAGCTCGTCGAGGACCGCGGCGGGGTCGAGGAGCGGCTGGTCGAGGTCGATCGCGTCGATGGTCGGGGCGAGGGCGTCGACGGTGACACCGGTGAACGGACGGTCGGTGGCGGCGAGTTTGGCTGCCACCCGCTCTATACCTTCGGTCACGGAGCGGCGGTACTGCTCCGCGGTCGTGTCATTGAGCAGGTGCGAGCGCATGGGGAGGTCCTCCGGTGGGGACGGGCCGTGAAGTGCGGGGTTGCCGTGACGTACGAGGTGGGGTGCAACTTAGGTTAGCCTAACCTAAGTTACTTTGGATCATGGCAGCGTCAAGGGTGACTGCGATCACTTACGCAGTGGTAGCCATCCGATTGCCTTGGTTTCAGGGGCAGTTATGCCTGCTCGCGCAGTTGCTCCTCGCTCAGTCCCTGCCTCCAGTACCCCACGAAGGTCACCCGGCGCCGGTCCACCCCGCGCTCGCCGACGAAGTGTCGGCGCAGCGCCTTCACGCAGCCGGACTCGCCCGCGATCCAGACGTACGGGTTTGCGGCGGCGGGGAGTTGGGCGGCGCGGATGGCGTCGAGGGCCATGGGGGACCCCTCGGCGCGCGTGCCCTCCCGGACCAGCCAGGTGATCTCGGCGTCGGCCTCGGTCACCAGGTCCTGGATGTCCCCGGCGTCGTGCACCTCCAGCCACACCCGTGCGCGGGTGCCGGCTGGCAGGGTCTCGAGGATGGCGGAGACGGCGGGTACGGCGGTGTCGTCGCCCCAGATGGCGACCAGGTCGGTGTCCTGCGGCGGCCGGAACCGGATCGCGCGGTTGTCGGCGATGGCCGGACCGAGCAGCAGGACGCGGTCACCGGTGCCGGCGCGGGAGGCCCAGCGGGAAGCGGGGCCGGCGGGGGCTGCGGCGCCGGGCTCGACGCCGTGCAGCACGAAGTCGATGTCGATCCCCGTCGTGTGCCCGTAGGCGTCACGCCTGAGCGCGCGGAGCGTGTAGGACCGCATCACGGCCCGTACGTCGTCCGGGAGTTCACGCCACGCCTGCCACCAGCCGTCGCCGAGCTCGATCGGCACCTGCGGCTCGCTCTGGCCCGGGTGCGGCAGGAACAGCGACAGGGACTGGTCGCACCCGTCGGACAGGAAGTGCCTGAGGTCCTCCCCGGCGAAGGAGACCCGCACCAGAGACGGGCCGAGCCGCCTCGTCCGTACGACCTGGAGGGAGAAGAAACGGAACGGGGCGGCTACGGCGGTCGTCACAGTGACTCCTAGCTGACCTTCTTGGCCTTCTCGATGGCCTCCGCGAGGCTCGTGAGAAGCGGCGTGCACTTGTCGTAGGACAGGATCGGCTCGGGGGAGCGAGCGATGACCTGACCGGCCTTCACCGCGGGCAGCTTCTTCCAGGTGGCCTCGGTGATGTCGGCCGGCTGGATCGTCGAGGAGCGGTCGTCCATCATGATGATGTCGGCCGGGTACTTGTCGACGTTCTCCCAGCTGAGGCTCTCGAACCAGCCGCCGCCCTCCTTCTTGGCGCTCTCCGGCGGCTCGACGAACTTCACGCCGAGGGCCTTGAAGTACTCAAGGTCGATGGAGAGGTTGGTGCCGGAGACGTAGAAGATGTCCTGGCTCGCGGAACCGGCCATCACCTTGATCTCGGGGCGGGCCTTGGCGGCCTTGCGCAGGCGCTCGGCGGCGGCCTCGAAGTCCTTCTTGGACTGGGCGACCTTGTCGGCCTTCATGTCCGCGCCGAGGGACTCCGCCAGCTCCCACATCTTCTGCAGCGGCTGGGTGATCTGGCGGTCGTAAACGGAGATCGCGGCGCTCGGGGCGAGCTTGGCGATCTTGTCCTTGGAGGCCTCCGGGACGTACCAGAGGGTGCCCGCGCTGTCGAAGGTCGTGGAGATGAGGACCTCGGGGGCGAACGCCGCGTACTCCTCGACGTTGAACTGGTCCCAGACGTTGCCGAAGACGGTCAGCTTGCTGACGTCCATGTCGCCGGCCTGGACGTCGGCCTTGCCGTCCTGCGTCTTGGTGGGACCGAAGACGCCCTTGACCTCGATGCCGTAGTCGTGGAGAGCGGCCGCGACGCCGACGAAGGCCACGATCTTGGTGGGAACCTTGTCGAGCTTCACGGCGGTGCCGCGGTCGTCCTTGAACGTCCAGGGGCCGGACTTGGCAGCGGTCGTGGCCTCGTCCGAGCCACCGTTTTTCGCGTCGTCGTCCCCGCAGGCTGCGAGCACGGCACCGAGGCCGAGGGCGCCGCCCGCGGCGAGGATGCCGCGACGGGTGAGGTGGGTGGCTCTTGCGTTGGACATGGGTACGCTGCTTTCGAACAGGGCGGATCACCGGCCGGACAATTCGAAGGTAGGTTAGCCTAACCTGAGCTGATCTCCCAGGGGTGGGGCCCTTGTGATCGAAGCCGTGCGTGCCCTGAGAGATGCGTACCTGAACCAGCAAGCTTCAACTCCCTTGCATTGAGGGCTGGTTGACGCCGTGTACGTGTATCGCGGGCGTATCGAAAATCGCGTACGCCACGGCAACGGGACCTCCGTCTCAATGGGGGCATGAACCCCAACGCATCCCTGTCGGCACCCCGCCGTACGCGCAGGATCGTGTTCCTCGGCCTGGCGGTCCTCGGCCTGGCGAGTGCCCTGTTCGTCGTGCGGGGGCCGCTCATGATGTCGGCTCCGAGGTGCATGGCGGGGCGGTGGCACGGCTGCTTCGACACGTTCAACGGTGTGGTGCTCATGACGTTGGTCGCGCTGCCGTTGGCCGTGCTGGTGGCGTGGGCACTGGCGCGGCGTCGGCGTGCCGCGGGGGCTACCTCGGCTTGGCGGAGGTCGCTGGCCGAGGTGGGCATGGTCCACGGGACGGTGCCGTTCCTGTGGCTGACCATGATGCCGGGCGCCGCACCCGGCACCGCCCCCGCCCGGGTGAGTCTGGTGCCGCTGCGGGACCTGGTCACGATGGGGCCGCTCGGGATCGTCGGCAACCTGCTGGTCTTCGCGGCACTGGGGTTCTTCGCCCCGATGCGGTTCGCGGCGCTGGCGTCCGTGCCGCGGATCCTGGCGCTCGGGGCGGGCTGCTCGGTCCTGGTCGAGACCGCACAGTACGTGCTGCGCCTCGACCGGGTGTCGTCCGTGGACGACGTGCTGGTCAACGCGGTCGGCGCGGTGCTGGCCGCGCTGGCGTCGCGCCGCTGGTGGCGCACCACGGCACAAGCGCCGTCGGACCATACGTCGGCGATATGTTCCGCTGCTTAGGCTCCGCACATGCGCGTACTGATCGTGGAGGACGAGCCCGACCTGGCCGAAGCCGTCCGTGACGGTCTACGGCTGGAGGCGATCGCCGCCGACATCGCGGGCGACGGAGACACCGCCCTGGAACTGCTCAGCGTCAACTCCTACGACCTGGCGGTCCTCGACCGGGACATCCCCGGCCCTTCCGGCGACGAGGTCGCCCTGCGCATCGTCGCCTCCGGCAGCGGCATCCCGATCCTCATGCTCACCGCCGCCGACCGGATCGACGACAAGGCCTCCGGGTTCGGGCTCGGCGCCGACGACTACCTCACCAAACCCTTCGAACTGCGGGAACTCGTCCTGCGGCTGAGGGCGCTCGACCGCAGACGCGCGTATGCCCGGCCCCCGGTCCGCGAGATCGCGGGCCTGCGGGTCGATCCCTTCCGCCGGGAGGTCTTCCGCGACGGACGCTACGTCGCGCTCACCCGCAAACAGTTCGCCGTCCTCGAAGTACTCGTCGCCGCCGAGGGCGGGGTCGTCAGCGCCGAAGAACTCCTGGAACGGGCCTGGGACGAGAACGCCGATCCCCTCACCAACGCCGTGCGCATCACCGTCTCCGCACTGCGCAAACGGCTCGGCGAACCATGGATCATCGCCACGGTGCCCGGCGTCGGCTACCGGATCGACACCGGAACCACGCGTGAATAGACGCCCAGGGCTCAGCGCCCGACTGAAGCTCACCCTCAGCTACGCCGGGTTCCTCGCCGTCGCTGGCGCTCTCTTGCTGGCCGTGGTGTGGTGGTTCCTGTTGCGCTACGTACCCGACAACTCCCAGGGTCTCCTGGGGATCTCGCCCAACCGCTACCTGCTTGTGCGCACGTTCGCCCCCGCCGCGGCCGTGGCGATGGTCCTCCTGCTCGTGTTCGGCCTCGTCGGGGGATGGATCCTCGCCGGCCGGATGCTCGCACCGCTCACCCGGATCACGGACGCGGCACGGAGGGCCGGGAACGGGTCGCTGTCCCACCGGATCCGCATGAAGGGCCGCCGGGACGAGTTCCGTGAACTCTCCGACACGTTCGACTCGATGCTCCAGCAACTGGAGTCCCATGTCGCCGAGCAGCAGAGGTTCGCCGCGAACGCCTCCCACGAACTGCGCACCCCGCTGGCCATCTCGCGGACGCTCCTCGACGTCGCCCGCAAGGACCCCACGCGGGACCGGGGCGAACTCATCGAACGCCTGCAGGCCGCCAATACGCGCGCGATCGACCTCACCGAGGCCCTGCTGCTGCTCAGCCGCAGCGACCGGGGGAACGTCACCCGCGAGAGCGTCGACCTCTCCCTCGTCGCCGAAGAGGCCGCCGAGACGCTGCTCCCCCTCGCCGAACAGCGCGGGATCACGCTCGACGTCACCGGCGGGGCGACACGGACCGGCGGCTCCGCGGAGCTCCTGCTGCGGATGGTGACGAACCTCGTCCAGAACGCCATCGTCCACAACCTGCCCGCCGGCGGCACCGTGACGGTCCACACCGAGGCGCACGGCGACACGAGCGTGCTGCGGGTCGAGAACACGGGCCGTCCGCTCCCACCGGAACTGGTGCCGACCCTCACCGAACCCTTCCAGCGCGGCACGGAACGCGTACGCACCGACGAGCACGCGGGCGTCGGCCTCGGCCTGGCCATCGTGCACAGCGTCGTCCGCGCCCACGACGGGACCCTCGACCTCGTCCCCCGCCCCGCCGGCGGTCTCCTCGTCACGGTCCGGCTTCCCGGCACGCCGTCGGCATCGCCCCCGAGCGGGGCCCACTGGACCGTCGAAGGGAGCCGAGGCTCCCGGGACAGCGGGCCCGCCCGGCGGTGAGACTCAGCCCACCAGCCCCAACTCCCGCGCGATCAGCATCCGCTGCACCTCGCTCGTGCCCTCCCCGATCTCCAGGATCTTGGAGTCGCGCCACATGCGGGCCACCGGGTACTCGTTCATGAAGCCGTAGCCGCCGTGGACCTGGGTGGCGTCACGGGCGTTGTCCACGGCGATCGTGGAGGAGTACAGCTTCGCGAGCGCCGCCTCCTTCTTGAAGGGCTCCCCGGCGACCAGGCGGCTCGCCGCGTCGCGCCATGCCAGGCGGGCCGTGTGGGCCTTCATCTCCATGTCGGCGATCTTGAACTGGATGGCCTGGTTGGCGCCGATGGGGCGGCCGAAGGCGTGACGTTCCTTCGCGTACTTCACCGACTCGTCCACACAGCCCTGCGCCAGGCCCGTCGCGAGCGCCGCGATGGCGATGCGGCCCTCGTCCAGGATGCGCAGGAACTGGGCGTACCCGCGGCCCTCCTCGCCCAGGAGGTTGGCCGCCGGTACGCGGACGTCCGCGAAGGACAGCTCACGGGTGTCGGAGGCGTTCCAGCCGACCTTGGAGTAGGGGGCCGCGACCGTGAAACCGGGCGTGCCGGACGGGACGATGATGGACGAGATGAGCGGCTTGCCGTCAGGCTTGCGGCCCGTCACCGCCGTGACCGTGACCAGGCCGGTGACGTCCGTGCCGGAGTTGGTGATGAAGCACTTGGTGCCGTTGATCACCCACTCGTTCGTCGACTCGTCCAGGCGTGCCGTGGTGCGCGTCGCGCCCGCGTCCGAGCCGCCGTCGGGCTCGGTCAGGCCGAAGGCGCCGAGCAGCTCGCCGGAGCAGAGGCGGGGGAGCCACTCCCGCTTTTGGGCGTCGGTGCCGAAGAGGTGGATCGGCATCGCGCCGAGGGAGACGCCCGCTTCGAGCGTGATGGCGACCGAGGAGTCCACGCGGGCCAGCTCCTCCAGCGCGATGCCGAGCGCCAGGTAGTCACCGCCCATGCCGCCGTACTCCTCGGGGAACGGCAGGCCGAACAGGCCCATGCGGCCCATCTCCCGCACGATCTCGTACGGGAACTCGTGGCGCTCGTAGAAGTCGCCGATCTTGGGCGCCACGACATCGTGGGCGAACGCCTCCACCGTGCGGCGGAGTTCCTCCAGTTCGGGGGAGAGACGGTGGTCCATGGCTGTTCACTGCTCCTTGTGGGACAGGGCTCGTACGGTGCGGGAAGGGCTGGGTCGGCCCAGTTGCTCGGCCATCCACGCGCTCGTGGCGACTAGGCGGTCGAGGTCGACTCCGGTGTCGATGCCGAGGCCCCGCAGCATCCACACGAGGTCTTCGGTGGCGAGGTTGCCGGTGGCGGACTTGGCGTAGGGGCAGCCGCCGAGGCCGCCGGCGGAGGCGTCGACGGTGGTGACGCCGTGTTCGAGGGCGGCGTAGGTGTTGGCCAGTGCCTGGCCGTAGGTGTCGTGGAAGTGGACACCGATGACGTTCGTGGGGACGCCCTCCTCGTTGAGCATGGAGAGGAGTTCCAGCACATGTCCGGGCGTGGCGACGCCGATCGTGTCGCCCAGGCTGAGCTCGTCGCAGCCCATGTCCCGCAGCGCCCTGCACACGCGGACCACCTGGTGGATCGGGACCGCGCCCTCCCAGGGGTCGCCGAAGCACATGGAGACATAGCCGCGGACATGGACGTCCTCGGCCTTGGCCCGGGCCACGACCGGCTCGAACACCGCCAGCGACTCGTCGAGCGTCCGGTTGAGGTTGGCCTTGGCGAAGGACTCCGTGGCGCTGGCGAAGACGGCGACCCGGCGGGCGCCCAGGGCCAGGGCGCGGTCCAGGCCGCGGTTGTTGGGGACCAGGACGGGGAGCGCCACGGGGAGGTCGCTGACGAGCGGGAACAGCTGTTCCGCGTCGGCCAGTTGGGGCACCCACTTGGGGTGGACGAAGCTGGTGGCCTCGATCGTCGTCAGCCCCGCCTCGGCGAGGCGGCGCACGAACTCCGCCTTGACCTCGGTCGGGACGGTCGACTTCTCGTTCTGCAGGCCGTCGCGTGCCCCGACCTCGTGGATGCGCACGCGGGCGGGCAGCCCCGGCGCCGGCACGACCATGGGCAGTGTCATCGCTCCTCCTGCGCGGCGTCGCTCACCGGCGTGATGACCGCCAGGACCTGGTCCATGGCGACGGTGGTGCCCGGTGTGACGTCCAGTTCGGCGACCGTGCCGGCGTGCGGGGCGGAGATGACGTGCTCCATCTTCATCGCCTCGACGACCAGCAGGCTCTGCCCGGCGGCCACTTCGTCCCCGACGGCGACCTTCACCACCGTCACCGTGCCCGGCATCGGCGCGGTGAGGGAGTCGGCGCCGGAGTGCGCGGCTCCGGTGAGGGACGCGGCGACCGGGTCGTGGTCGCGTACGTGCCAGGCGTCGCCGTCCCGGCCCAGCCAGGTGCCGTCCGGCAGGGCGGCAAGGTCGAAGGTGTGCCGGACGCCGTCCAGGGTCACCGACACGCGGCCGCCCGTGACGGTGGCGGAGCCGCGCGGGGCGTACTCCACCGGGTCCTGCACCCGCAGCGGGAAGCCGACGGGCTTCGGGGTCCCGCCGAGCCGCCAGCCGCTCGGCACCGAGAACGGGTCCGTCCAGCCGCCGCCCGTCGGCCGCAGCGCCTCCAGACGTACGGCCGCCGCCGCCTCGTAGACCTCGTCGGGTACGTCGGTGCCGACCAGGTCGTCCACCACGCGCTCGACGAGCCCGGTGTCCAACTCGCCCGCGACGACCGCCGGATGCGCGAGCAGCCGCCGCAGGAACCCGGCGTTCGTCTGCACGCCCAGCGTGACCGTCTCCGCGAGAGCCGCCCGGAGCTTGCGCAGCGCCGTGGCGCGGTCGGGGCCGTAGGCGATCACCTTGGACAGCATCGGGTCGTACAGGCTGCCGACTTCGGTGCCCTCGCTGAGCCCGGAGTCGGTGCGGATGCCGTCGCCCTGGGGCTCGCGCAGCTTGAGGACCGTGCCGCCCGAGGGGAGGAACCCGCGCGCGGGGTCCTCGGCGCAGATCCGGGCCTCGACCGCGTGCCCGGTGAGCCGTACGTCCTCCTGCGCGAAGGCCAGCGGCTCGCCCGCCGCCACCCGCAGCTGCCACTCCACCAGGTCGAGTCCGGTGATGAGCTCGGTGACCGGGTGCTCGACCTGGAGGCGGGTGTTCATCTCCATGAAGTAGTACGAGGACGGGTCGCCGCCCGGCACGATGAACTCCACCGTGCCCGCGCCCCGGTAGCCGCACGAGCGCGCCGCCTGTACGGCCGCCTCGCCCATCGCCGCCCGGGTCGCCTCGTCGAGCAGCACACTGGGCGCCTCTTCGATGATCTTCTGGTGCCGGCGCTGGAGGGAGCACTCGCGCTCCCCGAGGTGGACCACGTTCCCGTGGCCGTCGGCCAGGACCTGGATCTCGATGTGCCGCGGCCGGTCGACCCACCGCTCCACGAGGAGTGTGTCGTCACCGAAGGAAGCGCGGGCCTCACGGCGGGCGGCGGCGATCTCGTCGCCCAGCACGGCCGCGTCCCGCACCAGCCGCATGCCCTTGCCGCCACCGCCGGCCGACGGCTTGAGCAGCACGGGCATGCCGATCTCACGGGCGGCGTCGGCCAGTTGGGCGTCCGTGAGCCCGCTGCCGCTGGAGCCCGGGACGACCGGGACGCCGGCCGCCTTCACCGTCTCCTTGGCCCGGATCTTGTCGCCCATCAGCGAGATGGCGTCGGCGGGCGGTCCGATGAAGACCAGCCCGGCGTCGGCGCAGGCGCGCGCGAACCCGGCGTTCTCCGCGAGGAAGCCGTATCCCGGGTGGACGGCCTGGGCGCCGGTGCGGGCCGCCGCCTCCAGCAGCCGCTCCACCGACAGATAGCTCTCGGCCGCCGGCGCCGGACCGATCCGTACCGCCGTGTCGGCCTCCCGGACATGGCGGGCGTCGGCGTCCGCGTCGGAGAAGACGGCCACCGAGCGCACGCCCAGCGAGCGCAGCGTACGGATCACGCGGACGGCGATCTCGCCCCGGTTGGCCACGAGGACCGTGTCGAACATGGTCTGCGTCATCTGCACAGTCCCCCTCACATCCGGAAGACGCCGAACTGGGGGTCACCCAGGGGCGCGTTGGCACAGGCGGTCAGGGCGAGGCCCAGCACCTGACGGGTCTCCAGCGGGTCGATCACGCCGTCGTCCCAGAGGCGGGCCGTCGCGTAGTAGGCGTTGCCCTGCCGCTCGTACTGCTCCCGGATCGGCGCCTTGAACGCGTCCTCTTCCCCGGCCGGCCAGTCCTCGCCGCGTGCCTCCAACTGGTCCCGCTTGACGGTCGCGAGGACGGAGGCGGCCTGTTCGCCGCCCATGACGGAGATCTTGGCGCCCGGCCACATCCACAGGAAGCGGGGGGAGTAGGCGCGGCCGCACATCGAGTAGTTCCCGGCGCCGTACGACCCGCCGACCACGACCGTCAGCTTCGGCACGCGTGTGCAGGCCACCGCCGTGACCATCTTGGCGCCGTGCTTGGCGATGCCGCCCGCCTCGTAGTCCTTGCCGACCATGAAGCCGGAGATGTTCTGCAGGAAGACCAGCGGGATGCCGCGCTGGTCGCACAGCTCGATGAAGTGGGCGCCCTTCTGGGCGGACTCGGAGAACAGGATGCCGTTGTTGGCGACGATGCCGACCGGGTGGCCGTGGATCCGGGCGAAGCCGGTGACGAGGGTCTGGCCGAACTCGGACTTGAACTCCGAGAAACGGGAGCCGTCGACCACGCGCGCGATGATCTCGCGTACGTCGTAGGGGGTGCGGGAGTCGACGGGGACCGCGCCGTACAGGCCGTAGGGGTCGACCTTCGGTTCCGTGGCCGGAGTGACCTCCCAGGGGAGGGTGCCGCGCGCGGGTAGCGTCGCGACGATGTTCCGCACGATCCGCAGCGCGTGCGGGTCGTCCTCGGCGAGGTGGTCGGTCACGCCGGACACCCGGGAGTGGACCTCACCGCCGCCCAGTTCCTCCGCCGTGACGACCTCACCGGTGGCGGCCTTCACCAGCGGGGGGCCGCCGAGGAAGATCGTGCCCTGGTTGCGGACGATGACGGCCTCGTCGCTCATGGCGGGCACGTAGGCGCCGCCCGCGGTGCACGAGCCCAGCACGGCGGCGATCTGCGGGATGCCGGCGCCCGACATGCGGGCCTGGTTGTAGAAGATCCGCCCGAAGTGCTCCCGGTCCGGGAAGACCTCGTCCTGCATGGGCAGGAAGGCGCCGCCGGAGTCGACGAGGTACAGGCACGGCAGGCGGTTCTCCAGGGCCACCTCCTGCGCGCGCAGGTGCTTCTTCACGGTCATCGGGTAGTACGTCCCGCCCTTGACCGTGGCGTCGTTGGCGACGATCACGCACTCGCGCCCGCTGACCCGCCCGATCCCGGCGATGACACCGGCGGCCGGGGCCTGCCCGTCGTACATGCCGTCGGCGGCGAGCGGAGCGAGCTCCAGGAAAGGCGAGCCGGGGTCGAGGAGGGCGTCCACGCGGTCGCGCGGCAGCAGCTTCCCGCGCGCGGTGTGCCGGGCGCGGGCCTTCTCACCGCCTCCCAGCCGGGCGGCGGCGAGCTTGCCGCGCAGCTCCTCCACGAGCGCCCGGTGGGCCTCCTCGTTGGCTTGCCAGGCCTGGGACGCGGGATCTGCCGCGCTCGCAAGCTCCGGTGCCTCGTGCATCGTGCGGTCCCCTCACCCAGTGGTCGACCAGTTAATGAGCGTTAACGCATTTCCTTCAGGTTAACGACCGCTAACCTCCCTGTCTAGAATTGATTCCATGGCCACCAGAACCGACGCCCCGACCCGCCGCGAACAGATCCTCAAGGAGGCCGCGCGGCTCTTCGCCGAGCGTGGATTCCACGGCGTCGGTGTCGACGAGATAGGCGCCGCCGTGGGCATCAGCGGCCCCGGTCTCTACCGGCACTTCGCCGGCAAGGACGCGATGCTCGCCGAACTGCTGGTCGGCATCAGCGGCCAGCTGCTGACCGGCGCGAAGCGGCGCCTCGCGGAGGCCGACGGCGTGCCGCCGGAGGCGGTGCTCGACTCGCTCATCGAGGGCCACATCGACTTCGCCCTCGACGACCGTCCCCTCATCACCCTGCACGACCGCGAGCTGGACCGCCTGCGCGACAGCGACCGCAAGCTCGTACGGCAGCTCCAGCGGCAGTACGTCGAGCTGTGGGTGGAGGTGGTGCGCAAGGTGTACCCGGAGCTCACGGAGCCGACGGCCCGGTCGGCCGTGCACTCGGTGTTCGGGCTGCTGAACTCGACACCGCACCTGGGGCGGCCGGGGGCGTTGCCGGGGCGGGGCGTCACAGCGGTGCTGCTGCACCGGATGGCGCGGGGGGCGTTCGGGGCGGCCGGGGCGGAGTGAGCCGTACGGCGGACCGGTGCCACCCCTCGGCCGGGGCGCTCAGATGGCGCGGTACCGCGAGGACGCGGCGGCTGTATCCGGTCGTGCCGGTCAGGCCGAACTTGTCGAAGATCGCGTTGGTGTGCTTCTCGACCGCACTCTGTGAGACGTAGAGCTGCCGCGCGATGGCCGCGTTGGTACAGCCCTGCGCCATCCAGTGCCAGGACGTCGCGCTCCCGGGGCGTGAGCCCGTGCAGCGGGTCGGTGCGGGCGCTGCGGGCGAGGAGCCGCCGGACCACCTCGGGGTCGAAGGCGGTGCCCCCGGCGCCGACGCGCTCCAGTGCGGCGAGAAACTCCTCCACCTGCATGACCCGGTCCTTTGAGCAGGTACCCGACGCCCTCGCTGCTGCCGCCGAGCAGCTCGGTGGCGTAGCGGCGCTCGACGTACTGCGACAGCACCAGCACAGTGCCGGGATGCCGTTCCCGGAACCGCAGCGCGGCGCGCAGCCCCTCGGCGGTGTGCGTGGGCGGCATCCGGACATCCACGACGACGATGTCGGGCGGCTCGGCCGCCACCGCCACCAGCAACGCCTCGGCGTCCCCCACGGCCGCCGCCACGACGTGCCCCTCCTCGGCGAGCAGCCGCACGAGGCCTTCGCTCAGCAGTGCCGAGTCCTCGGCGATCATGACGCGCACGGGAGCTCCGCGGTGATGAGGGTGGGGCCGCCGGGTGGGCTGTGGATGGTTCAGGTGGCCGTCGAGGGCGGCGATGCGGCGGGAGAGGCCGAGGAGGCCGCCGGTGGCGGGACGGTGGGGGGCGCCGCCGGTACCTGTGCGAGTTCCCACAGCCCGATATGAGGCCCTCCTCATACCGTCCTTAGGTCAAGACTTCGTAAAGTGACCCGCATGATCATTGCTGCTGCGTCCGAGGCGCCCGTCGGTGGAGTCGCCGGCTGGGCCGCCGACCTGATGGAGAAGCTGGGCGGCCCCGGCGCCGGACTGGCCATCGCCCTGGAGAACCTCTTCCCGCCGCTGCCGAGCGAGGTGATCCTGCCGCTGGCGGGGTTCACGGCGAGTCAGGGCCGGATGGACGTCGTCGGGGCCGTCGCCTGGACGACGGCCGGTTCGGTGGTCGGCGCACTGGCCCTCTACCTGCTGGGCGCGCTCCTGGGCCGGGACCGGCTGATCGCCGTGGCGGCGCGGCTGCCGCTGGTGAAGGTCGCGGACGTGGAACGGACCGAGGCCTGGTTCCTCCGGCACGGCACCAAGGCCGTGTTCTTCGGCCGCTTCGTGCCCATCTTCCGCAGCCTGATCTCCATACCGGCGGGAGTCGAACGCATGCGGCTCCCCGTGTTCCTCGCCCTCACCACGGCGGGCAGCCTCATCTGGAACACCGCCTTCATCGCCGCCGGCTACGCCCTCGGCGCCCGCTGGCACGAGGTCACCGACCTGGTCGGCCTCTACTCCAAGGCGATCCTGGTGATCGTGGTCGTGGCGGCCCTGGCGTTCGTGGGCGTACGGCTGCTGCGGGCGGGGCGCGGACAGCGGCGGCGCCCGGTCGGGTCCGGTTCCGAGAGGCGCCGCTAGCCGGTCCTGGAGTGACGAGCGTTACGGACCTTGACCTCTGGACGCCTGTGGATACCCGCCGGTACGGTTGAGTGAGCAAGCGCTTAGACATGGACGTGTGGAGGTGGCGGCGGTGCGCCGTACGGTGTTCAACGAGGATCACGAGGCGTTCCGGGAGACCATCCGCGCCTTCATCGAGGCCGAGGTCGTCCCGGTCTACGACGAGTGGTTCGCGGCGGGCCAAGCGCCCCGCGACTTCTACTACAAGCTCGCCGAGCTCGGCGTCTTCGGCATCCGCGTCGACGAGGAGTACGGCGGCGCCGGCATCGACTCGTACAAGTTCGAGGCCGTGATGTACGAGGAGACGTCCCGCGCGGGCGTCCAGTTCGGCGGCTCCGGCGTGCACGTGCTGCTCGGCCTGCCGTACATCAAGATGCTCGCCAGCGACGAGCAGAAGAAGCGGTTCCTGCCGAAGTTCGTCTCCGGTGAGGAGATGTGGGCGCTGGCGATGACCGAGCCGGGCACCGGCTCCGACCTCGCGGGCATGAAGACCACCGCCAAGCTGAGCGAGGACGGCACGCACTACGTCCTCAACGGCGCCAAGACCTTCATCACCGGCGGCGTCCACGCCGACCGCGTGATCGTCTGCGCCCGCACCGACGCGCCCAGCGCCGAGGACCGCCGCCACGGCATCTCCCTGTTCGCCGTCGACACCAAGTCCGAGGGCTACTCCGTCGGCCGCAAGCTCGACAAGCTCGGCCTGAAGACCTCCGACACCGCCGAGCTGGCGTTCGTCGACGTGAAGGTCCCGGTCGAGGACCTGCTCGGCGAGGAGAACAAGGGCTTCTACTACCTCGGCCACAACCTCGCCTCCGAGCGCTGGGGCATCGCCTTCGGCGCCTACGCGCAGGCCAAGGCGGCCGTCCGGTTCGCCAAGCAGTACGTGCAGGAGCGCACCGTCTTCGGCAAGACCGTCGCGTCCTTCCAGAACACCAAGTTCGAGCTGGCCGCCTGCCAGGCCGAGGTCGACGCCGCCGAGGCGGTCGCCGACCGCGCGCTGGAGGCCCTGGACGCCGGCGAGCTGACCCCCGCCGAGGCCGCCTCCGCGAAGCTCTTCTGCACCGAGGTCGCGCACCGCGTGATCGACCGCTGCCTCCAGCTGCACGGCGGCTACGGCTTCATGAACGAGTACCCGATCGCCCGCCTGTACGCGGACAACCGCGTCAACCGGATCTACGGCGGCACCAGCGAGATCATGAAGTCGATCATCGCGAAGGACATGGGCCTGTAAGGTCCGCGCAATTACCTGCCAGTAGAAAAGGTGCCATGAACCAGGCACTACAGGGACTCCTCGATCTGCTCGACCTGGAGCAGATCGAGGAGGACATATTCCGCGGCCAGTCCCGGTCCGCCGTCGTCCCGCGCGTGTTCGGCGGACAGGTCGCGGCCCAGGCGCTGGTCGCCGCCGGGCGTACGGTCCCCGAGGACCGCCACGCCCACTCGCTCCACGCGTACTTCCTGCGCGCCGGGGACCCGGGCGCGCCCATCGTCTACAACGTCGACCGCATGCGCGACGGCCGCTCCTTCACCACCCGCCGGGTGGTCGCGGTGCAGCACGGCAAGCCGATCTTCGCCCTGTCGGCCTCCTTCCAGCTGTACGAGGAGGGGATGGACCACCAGGCCCCCATGCCCCCCGCGCCCGACCCGGCGACGCTGCCCACCTCCGAAGAGCGGCTGCGGGACTACGACCACCTCGATCCGGCGGTGGTGGAGAAGTTCCTGGAGGCACGCGAGGCGGTCGACCTGCGCTATGTCGACGAGCCGCCGTACGGCAGGTTCGGCGAGCCCCGCGAACCGCACTCCCAGGTGTGGTTCCGCACCAACGGCAAGCTGGCCGACGACCCCCTCCTGCACGTCGTACTCGCCACCTACGTCTCCGACATGACCCTCCTCGACTCCGTGCTGCTCGCGCACGGGCGGGGCGGCTGGGCGGTCGGCGACGTGGTCGGCGCCTCGCTGGACCACGCGATGTGGTTCCACCGCCCCTTCCGCGCGGACGAGTGGCTGCTGTACGACCAGGAGTCACCGTCGGCGCACGGCGGACGCGGCCTCGGGCAGGCCCGCATCTACACCCAGGACGGGCAGCTGGCGGTTTCGGTCATCCAGGAGGGCGTGGTCCGCATCCCGCGGTGACCCGCCCGATCCCTGCCCGGCGGCCCTGACGTCAGGCCAGATCGACGCGAGGGTCGACGGTCCAGTGGTTGCTTCGCAGGACCCGGTCGGCGAACGTCACCTCGCGTTCGCCGAGCAACCGGAAGCCGAGCGAGCGGCAGATGCCGTTCGAGGCTCCGTTCCCCGTGGCCGGGAAGGCGTGCACGACACCCCAGCGGTCCTCGTCCCGGGCCTGTTCGAGCAGGGCCCGGACGGCGCGCTTTCCCAGTCCCCGGCCCTGGAATTCCGGCAGGACCATCCAGCCGATCTCGGAGACGGGCCCGTCGTCCGTGTCGTGCGACCAGAGGGTGACGTTCCCCGCCACCACGTCGGGCGCGTCCGGCGCCGGCACGATCATCTTGATCCAGGCGAGGTCCGCCGCCGCCTCCCGGGCGTCCCGCAGGACCTTCTCCCGTATGCCCTCGCGCGGGAGCGGTCCGCCGAGGTCCGCCATCATGACGGGATCGCAGCGCATACGGACGTAGGCGTCGACGTCGTCCGGTGAGACGTTGCGCAACAGCACGGGGCCCCCTGCCCGTTCTAGCCGAGCCCCGCCTCCGCCAGCAGGAACGCCGTCATCGGGTCGTAGTGGCGCGGGCTCACCACGTGGTCGTCCAGCGGTACCACCACCTGGACCGTCCCCTCCGCCTCGGCGAGGAACAGCGCCGGGTCGTTGCAGTCCGCGTAGCCCACGGAGTCCACCCCGTGCTGTCCGGCGTAGCCCGCCCAGCCGTGGTCGGCGACGACCAGGTCCGGCAGCGGACGGCCCTCGCGCTCAAGTCCCGTAAGGATGGCCCTCATCGGGTCGCCGGAGTGGGTGTGCCAGAGGGTGGCGCCGTGTTCCAGGACCGCGACGTCCGCGAACTGCATGACGTAACCCTCGTCGGTCTGCAGGCCGTCCGGGATCACGACGATCTCGCAGCCCGCCGTGCGCAGGGCGTCCGCCGTCGCTCGGTGCACGTCCAGCAGGCCGCCCGGGTGGCCGGTCGCGAACAGGACCCGCTGACCGCCGTCCGCCGCCTTGCGCAGCCGGGCCGCCATGCGCTCCAGCGCGGCCACCGTCAGCTCGGGGTCGATGGTGTCCTGGCCGTGGCGGTGCTCCGCGTCGTCGTTCACGCCGACGCGCTCCGCCATCACCGCGAGCACGTCCTGCTCGTCGGTCCAGCGGTCGCCGAGCTCCAGGCCGAGCCAGTAGTGGCGGTCGCCGTTCGCCAGCTTGCGGTAGTGGGAGAGGTTGTTCTCGCGGGGAGTGGCGACGTCGCCCGCGATACGGGTTCTGACGAGGTGGTCGACAAGCTCGGCGCGGCTGGGTGTCCCGGGTATCGGCATGGTTCCCATTGTGAGGCAGACAACTGCTGGAACGGCCGCGTCCGGGGCGCGTGCGACGCGGGTCACTTGCCGGTCACGGCTCGATCCGGCGCAGGGCGAACCACAGTTCCATCCGTACGTCCGGGTCGTCCAGGTCCGTCTCGAGCAGCGCCGCGCACCGGGCGATCCGCTGCCGGACGGTGTTGCGGTGGACGGACAGGGCGACGGCCGTGCGGTCCCAGCTGCCGTGCAGGGAGAGCCAGGTGCGAAGGGTCTCCGTGAGCGGGGCGGTGAGCGGCGCGAGGAGGTCGCGGGCGTGGGCCTCCGCCTCGTCCGGGGCGAGCAGGTCGGTGAGGGCCGGGCGTTGGGTGCCGTGCCGGAACAGGGGCGTACGGGTGGCCCTCGCCCTGGACAGGGCCCGCGCCGCCTGGGCGTCGGCCGCCGGCCAGTCCCGCGCGGTCGCCGGGGCGCTGACGCCCAGGGTCCAGCCCGGCTGCGGGGCCGGTTCGCGGTCCGCCGGGGCGAGGACGCGTACGACGTCCTGCGCCAGGTCGACCAGCGGGGAGCCCAGGGCCGCGCCCAGCGCGGAGGCGGCCATGGGGTCGCAGGGCTGGGTGTCGGGGCTGCCGTGGACCACCAGCCAACGCTCGGCGCCCAGCAGCGGAGCCACCGCCTCCGGCTCGGCCCCCAGCAACAGCCGCACGAGCGCGGACGAGCGGGCCGCTCCCGAGCCGCTCTGGTGCTCGCCGGTGAGGAGGGAGAGGAGTACGGCGGCGACGGAGGCGATGGTGTGGTCGCCGGAGTCGCGGCGCGGGGTGGCGACACCGAGGACGAAGCCCTGGCCGGTACCGAGGGCGTAGGCGGAGAGGTGGGTGCCGGCGATGGTGTCGGAGGCGGAGGAGGGGGTGGCGGGCGCCCCGGCACCCGGGCGCGGGGCTTCGACGCGGGTGCTCTGCCCTGCGGGGATGCGACTGCCCGCTCGTGCCGCGCCCGGGGTGCCGGTCGGCCGGGTGGCCTGGACGCCGGTGGTGGCTCGCGCGGGCTGCGCGCCGGTGGCCGGTCGGGTGGTTTGCGGGCCGCTGGACGTCCGGGCGGAGTCCGGGTCGGTGGTCGCGGGTTGCGGGTATGTCGTTGCTCGGGCGGCTTGCGGGCTGCTGCCCGCTCGTGCCGCGCCCGGGGCGCCGGTCGGCCGGGTGGGCTGCGGGCCGGTGGTGGCTTGCGCGCCGCTGGTTGGTCGCGCGGACTCCGGGCCGGTGACCGTGGGCTGCGGGTACGCCGGCGCTCGCGTGCCCTGCGCGCCGGACGGCTGCCGTGCGGTCTCGCCGCCCGCCGCCGGCACCCCCGGCCGCACCACCCCCGCCAGCTCCGCCAACGCCCCCCGCACCGCACCCGCCGGCGCCGCCCGCCCCGCCTCACCGATCACCGCTCCCTCCGGCCCGTACAGCACCGCCCAGCCGCCCAGACGCTGGGCCAGCTGACGCAGGACGGCGGGCACCGGGTCCGGGCGGGACGCCGCTGCCGCCAGGCTCTGCTGGGCCTCCGTCACGCGGCGCAGTTCGGCGTGGCGGGCCTGGGCCATGAGCTGCCAGACCGCGCGGGCCACACCCGAGAAGGTGGTCTGGGGCGGGACCTCCAGGAGCGGCAGTTCGTAGGCGTCGCACGCCGCCACCAGGGCGCGCGGCACCGTGTCGTGCACCGGGGCGAGCCCGAAGCCGAGGGCCGCGCCGCCCGCCGCGACGATCCTCGACACGTAGTCGTCGAAGTACGTGCCCGACCCCGCCGCCTCCGGTACGTGGACGCCGGCCGTCAGCAGCAGCTCGCCGCCCAGGAGATAGGGAAACGGATCGGCCATTTCCGAGGTGTGCGCCCAGTGGATCACCGTGTCCGCGTCGGCCGGGCCGGCGATCCGGCGCAGGGCCAGATCCTCTCTGGCCAGCAGCGCGGAGAGCGGCACGGGTGGGGTGGGCGGAACGGCCGGCTCCGGCATGTGGATGTTTCCTTCAGTCGCACGACCGCGGATGGATGAAACGTACACTTCGCAGTCGCTTTCCGGCCACCTAGTGTCGACCCCTGTCACCCGCCGGCGACTTCGAGTGTCCGAATTTCGAGTGTCCGATTGAGGGAGGTCTCTGTGGCCGTCGACTACGCAGTCATCGTCGTCTATCTGGCCGGCATGCTGGCCATGGGCTGGTGGGGGATGCGCCGTGCCAAGTCCAAGAGCGAGTTCCTGGTCGCCGGCCGCCGGCTCGGGCCGACGATGTACTCCGGCACCATGGCCGCGATCGTCCTCGGCGGCGCGTCCACCATCGGCGGTGTCGGGCTCGGCTACCAGTACGGCCTTTCCGGTGCCTGGATGGTGTTCACCATCGGCCTCGGGCTCCTCGCGCTCTCCGTCTTCTTCTCGGCGCGCATCGCCCGCCTGAAGGTCTACACCGTCTCCGAGATGCTGGACCTGCGCTACGGCGGCCGGGCCGGCGTCATCTCCGGTCTCGTCATGTGGGCGTACACCCTCATGCTCGCGACCACCTCGACCATCGCGTACGCCACGATCTTCGACGTCCTGTTCGACATGAACCGCACCGTCGCGATCATCCTGGGCGGCTCGATCGTCGTCGCCTACTCGACGCTCGGCGGCATGTGGTCGATCACCCTCACCGACATGGTGCAGTTCGTGGTGAAGACCGTCGGCGTGCTCCTGCTGCTCCTGCCGATCGCCGTCGTCAAGGCCGGCGGGTTCAGCGAGATGAAGGCGCAACTGCCCACCGAGTACTTCGACCCGCTGGGCATCGGTGGCGAGACGATCTTCACCTACGTCCTGATCTACACCTTCGGCATGCTGATCGGGCAGGACATCTGGCAGCGCGTGTTCACCGCGCGCAGCGACAAGACCGCCAAGTGGGGCGGCACCGTGGCGGGCACCTACTGTCTCGCCTACGCCCTCGCCGGCGCCGTCATCGGTACGGCGGCCAAGGTGCTCTACCCCAAGCTGGGCAGCCCGGACGACGCCTTCGCGACCATCGTCAAGGACGAACTCCCGGTCGGCGTGCGCGGGCTGGTGCTGGCCGCCGCCCTCGCCGCCGTGATGTCCACCTCCTCCGGCGCGCTCATCGCCTGCGCGACCGTCGCCAACAACGACATCTGGTCACGGCTGCGGGGGAGAATCACGACCGGTGAGCGGGACGAGGTGCAGGGCAACCGCGTCTTCATCCTCATCATGGGCCTCGCCGTGATCGGTACGGCCATCGCGCTCAACAACGTCGTCGAGGCGCTGACGGTGGCGTACAACCTGCTCGTCGGCGGACTCCTCGTCCCGATCCTCGGCGGACTGCTGTGGAAGCGGGGCACGGCCCAGGGCGCGCTCGCCTCCGTCGCGGTCGGCGGTCTCGCCGTCATCGCCCTGATGGCGACCTACGGCATTCTCGCCAACGAGCCCGTCTACTACGGCCTGCTGTCTTCCCTCGCCGCGTACATCGCCGTCTCCTTGATGACGAGGCCGACCGATGCGGCCGTACTCGACGCCTGGCGTGAGCGCCTTGCCGGGCGAGCTCCCGAACTCGTGTCCGAACCGGTGCCCGCTCACCAGTAGAGTCATAGGAACATATCCCGCATACGCGATGAAGCGTAGGAAAGAAGGCATTTCCTCATGAGCAGCAACGAGACGCCCCGCGGCCCCGTCGACTCCTCCCGCATCCCGCGGTACGCCGGGCCCGCGACCTTCGCCCGGCTCCCGCGCCTCGACGAGGTCGGCCGCGCCGACGTCGCCGTGGTCGGCGTGCCGTTCGACTCGGGCGTCTCGTACCGGCCGGGCGCCCGCTTCGGCGGCAACGCGATCCGCGAGGCGTCCCGGCTGCTGCGCCCGTACAACCCGGCGCAGGACGCCTCCCCCTTCGCCCTCGCGCAGGTGGCGGACGGCGGCGACATCGCCGTGAACCCGTTCAACATCAACGAGGCCGTGGAGACCGTCGAGGCGGCCGCCGACGACCTGCTCGGCACCGGCGCCCGCCTGATGACCCTGGGCGGCGACCACACCATCGCGCTGCCGCTGCTGCGCTCGGTCGCCAAGAAGCACGGCCCGGTCGCCCTGCTCCACTTCGACGCCCACCTCGACACCTGGGACACGTACTTCGGCGCGGAGTACACCCACGGCACGCCCTTCCGGCGGGCGGTGGAGGAGGGCATCCTCGACACCGAGGCGCTCTCCCACGTCGGCATCCGCGGCCCGTTGTACGGCAAGCAGGACCTGACCGACGACGAGAAGATGGGCTTCGGCATCGTCACCTCGGCGGACGTCTACCGTCGCGGCGCCGACGAGGTGGCCGACCAGCTGCGCCAGCGCATCGGCGACCGCCCCCTGTACATCTCCATCGACATCGACTGCCTCGACCCGGCTCACGCGCCCGGCACCGGCACCCCCGAGGCGGGCGGCATGACGTCGCGCGAGCTGCTGGAGATCCTGCGGGGCCTGGCGTCCTGCAACCTGGTCTCGGCGGACGTCGTCGAGGTGGCGCCCGCGTACGATCACGCCGAGATCACGTCGGTGGCCGCGTCCCACACGGCGTACGAGCTCACCACGATCATGTCCCGCCAGATCGCGGCGGCCCGGAAGGACTCGGAAGCGAAGTGACTCACGACCACGACCTGGTACTCCGCCCGACTCAGGCGCAGATCGACGCTGCACTGAATCCTCCCGCCGGGCGCAACGGCGGGGACCTGGTCGTGGAGACGCTGGCGGCGCTCGGCACGACGACGGTCTTCGGCCTCCCCGGCCAGCACGCCCTCGGCATGTTCGACGCCCTGCGCCGCAGCGATCTGCGCTACATCGGCCTGCGCGTGGAGAACAACGCGGGCTTCGCGGCGGACGCCTACGGCCGTATCACCGGTGAGGCGGCCCCGCTGCTGCTGTCGACCGGCCCGGGGGCGCTGACCTCGCTGGCCGCGCTGCAGGAGGCGGCCGCGGCGTCGGCGCCCGTGCTGGCGATCAGCAGCCAGATCCCGACGGCGGGGCTGGGCGGCGGCAGGCACGGCTACCTGCACGAACTCCCGGACCAGGCGGCCTCCTTCAGAGGCGTGGTGAAGTCGGTCCACACGGTCCGCACCCAGTCCCAGATCCCCTCCGCCATCGAGGCGGCCTGGAAGTCGGCGCTGACGGCCCCGCACGGCCCGGTGTGGGTGGAGATCCCGCAGGACGTGCTGCTCGCCGAGACGTCGATCCCGGTGGTGACGGGCGGCGACGCCTTCCCCGAGGAGCTGCCGCCCCGCCCCGAACTGACGGCGGTGGCCGCCCACCTGCTCTCCCACGCCGAGCGTCCGGCGATCATCGCGGGCGGGGGAGTGGTACGGGCGGACGCCTCGGGCAAGCTGAGGCAGCTGGCGGAGACGCTGCGGGCGCCGGTCGTCGCGACCCCCGGCGGCAAGGGCGCGTTCCCCTGGACGCACCCGCTGTCCCTCCAGTCCTGGATCGAGGACCGGCACACGACGGACTTCCTGGAGGACGCCGACGTCCTCCTGGTCGTCGGCTCGGGCCTGGGCGAACTCTCCTCGAACTACCACACGTTCAAGCCGCGGGGCCGGGTCATCCAGATCGAGGCGGACCTCGGCAAGCTGGAGTCCAACCACCCGGCACTGGGCATCCACGCGGACGCGCGGCTCGCGTTGCAGGCGCTGCTGGAGACGGTGACGGAGCGCACGGACCCCACCGCGTCCGAGCGGGTACGAGCCGTCCTCGCGAAGGTCGCCGACCGCATCGCCGCCCAGGAACTCACCCTGGAGCAGGACGTGCTGGCGTCCGTCCGCAAGGCGCTCCCCGCCGACTCGCCGTCCTTCTGGGACATGACGATCCTGGCCTACTGGGCCTGGTCGGCCTTCGACGCCAAGGGCCCCAACCACATGCACACCGCCCAGGGCGCCGGCGGCCTCGGCTACGGCTTCCCGGCGGCGCTCGGCGCGGCCGCCGCGGACCCGACGCGCCCGGTGCTCGCGGTGTCCGGCGACGGCGGGGCCCTGTACTCGATCGCCGAGCTGGCGACGGCCAGGCAGTACGACCTGCCGGTCACCTGGCTGATCGTCGACGACGGCGGCTACGGCATCCTGCGCGAGTACATGACGGACGCCTTCGGCGAGGCCACGGCGACGGAGCTGACCCGTCCCGACTACGTGGCCCTGGCCGAGTCCTTCGGCGTCCCCGGGGTCCGTACGACCCCGGAGACACTGGAGGCGGATCTGGCGAAGGCGCTTCAGACCCCTGGCCCGTCGGTGGTCGTACTCCCGGCGGTGCTACGGATGTTCGCGCCCACCCACCTCACGGCCTGACGGCCGGCTCAGCCGCCTGGTCGCGCGTGTCGTCGACGTGGTCGCGGTTGCGGCAGGCGTCGTCCACCGCGGCGCCGGTCCACGGTGCGGCCAGTGGGACGAGCGCGAGTGCCTCCCTGCAGAGGTTGGCGGTGGTGTAGCCGGCGATGTTGATACGACCCCGGTCGCCGTCGTCGGCGTGGGCCGGGGCGGCGAGTACGAGGGCTGCCATGGTGAGCGCGGCGAGCGCGCTGATCTTCTTCATGGTCGGGTCAACGGCATCAGATCGGCGCAGGTCATTCCGCTGTACAGGTGGTGACCGAGCGCGCCGGGGGCCGGCGAGGCCCCTGGCGCGTCACGGCGACCGAACAGGGCCCGGTGGTCTACCAGATCGCCTCGACCCACTCCGGGTGGTCGATGAACGGGTTGCGGTTGCCCTGGTAGCTGTCGTAGATGACCTCGTTGCGGCGCTCCTCGAAGGCGTTCGGCGGGTCCTCGTCGTTCCACTGCTTCAGGACCGAGAGTCGCCCGTGGTACGGGACGCTGCCGTTGATGGAGTCGTTGGCCTCCAGGTCGGGCCAGCTGTCGTCGCCCTCGTAGCGGACGGCCATGTAGAGGATCATGCGGGCCACGTCGCCCTTGACGGCGTCGCGCGGCTCGAAGGAGTTGGAGTCGGTGAGGCTGCCGCCGGAGTTGGTGAAGCTGCTGCCGCCGTTGTCGAAGTCCTTGTTGCCGCGGATGCTGTTGACCTGCACGTCCTCGGGACGCAGATGGTGCAGGTCGGTGCCCGGGCCGGCGGAGGTACCGAAGTCGCCGTGGGACTGGGCCCACACGTGCTCGCGGTTCCAGTTGCCGGTGTTGCCGCCGTTGAGGGACTTGCTGCGGGAGATGCCGCTGTAGAGCAGGACCACGTTGCTGCTGTTGTTCGGGTCCTGGTCGGTGACCTTCAGGGCGTTCCAGACGGCCGAGTACGAGAGCTCGGTCTGGTCGCTGATGATCTCGTGCAGCGAGTCCTTCAGGGCCGTGCCGGTCTTGCCGATCGCGTCGGCGTAGTACGTGTCGTCGTACTCCGTCGTCGTCGCGGCGGCCGGGGTCGCGGTGAGCGCCGGGGTGGTGAGGCCGACCAGAACGGCGGCCGTGGTGAGCGCCACTGACTTCCAGCTGCGTATTCGTGTCGCCAGCATGTGGGGGTTCCCATCTACGCGGGTTGAATGGAGGCGGCAAACGGGAGAGTGACATGGACATGTGGTCGTGTCGAGGGTTTGCACGTGTCCATTGGGTGACGGGAAACGGCAAAACGGGGCTTGTCCACGCGAGTTGACACAACGGAACGGCCCCCGGCGGGTGGGCCGGGGGCCCGTTGGGTGTGGAGCGGGCCGGGGTCAGCCGACGTCCGAGGGGTCCAGACGGTAGAGCGTCGACTGGTTGCTCTGCGAGGGGGTGTCCGCGCCGGAGCCGGAGCCGGAGCCGGAGCTGGAACTGGAGCCGGACGTTGAGCCGTAGTCGCTCTCCTTCACCGCCGTCCCGTTCCTCTGCACCCACTGAGTGACCTCGGTGCTGACGTCGCTGCCGCCGCCGCCCATACCGCCGCCACCGAGCTGGATGCAGTGCAACTCGCCCTTCTTCACCAGCTCCTTGAGCTTGGCCAGGGTCATCGCCTTGTCGCTGCCGGACCAGCCCCACATGGAGATGACGGGCTCACCGCTGCTGACGATCAGCTGGGCCGCGCTCTGCGAACTCGACACCGCCAGCAGTCACTTGGCGCCGTTCTGGTGCTTCCTGAGGTAGGTGATGAGCTCGCTGCTCGCGGCGCCGCCCATACGGCCGGGGCCGCCGCCCATGCCCCCGCCACCGGCCGTGGCACCGGGCCGGCCGCCCGTGTCGTTGCCGGTTCCGGTGCCGCCGTCGGCCGTACCCGCGGTGCCGTTGGTGCCTCCGGTGCCCCCCCCGGTGGCGTACCGCCCGTCTCGGCGTTGCCACCAGAGGCCTGTCCGCCCTGTCCACCGGGCAGTTGGCCGCTCCCGCCGCCCGACATCAAGGCACCTGGCGGGGACGTGATTCCCCAGAACATCGGCGAGGGAGATTCCTTCGCGGTTTACCCGGCCGCCGATGACGAGCCGATGTGGTTCGCTTTCACCGTTGGGTCGGCCTACTACCGCCTGACCGTGGTTCCGTCACGCGACGGGGACTACCCGAGATACGAGCAGGGCGACATCGGTACCGACCTGCTCCGGCTGCTGATTCCGGCTATGGAAAGCGCTCTGAGCTGACGCCCGGCGCAGGGTCGCGGTGATCGCGGGTCCGCTCCCCGATCAGGCGACGGACAGTACGCCGTCAGCGGTCATCCTGCGTACAACCCTTCATACGTGCTCGTTGGTCTGAAGGACATGACCCACGGGACAACGAGCAAGAAGGCAAGGCGCGTTTCCGGACGCGCGAGAGCGGGCGTCGCGGCAGGTGTGGGCGTCGGCGTCGTCATGGCGTCCATAGCCGTCGCCACCCCCGCCGTCGCGGCGCCCTCGCCCACCGTCAGCTGTACGTCCGCCAAGGCCGGCCTCGCCGCCAAGCTGACGAAGGACATCACCGCCGCCCTGGCCAACCGCAAGGGCACCATCGCGGTCGGCCTCTACGACCGTTCCACCAACACCACCTGCGCCCTGCGGGCCTCCAGCGCCTTCGACTCCGCCAGTGTCGTCAAGGTCACCGTGCTGGCCGCGCTGCTGTGGGACGCGAAGAAGCACAACCGTTACCTCACCGATCGTGAGACGTCCCTCGCCAAAGCCATGATCACCAAGTCGGACAACGCCGCGACCAGCACGCTCTGGAAGCAGCTCGGCCTGACGAAGATCAAGGGCTTCCTCACGGCCGCCGGCATGACCCAGACCAAGCCCGGCGCGAACGGCTATTGGGGCCTGACCCAGATCACCGTCACCGACGAGCAGAAGCTGCTGAAGCTCATCACGGCCAAGAACGCGGTGCTCAGCGACAACTCCCGTGCCTACATCCTGCAGTTGATGGGCCAGGTCGTCTCCTCGCAGCGCTGGGGCACACCGTACGGAGTGCCGTCCGGCGTCACGGTGGCGGTCAAGAACGGCTGGCTGCAACGCGCCACCCAGGGCTGGCGGGTGCACAGCGTCGGCGCCTTCAAGGGGCGCGGCCACGACTACGTGATCACGGTGCTCACCCATGGCAACAGCACCATGAACTACGGCATCACGACCATTCAGGGCGTCGCCAAGGTCATCCACAAGGACCTGGCCGCGAGCTGAGCCTTAACGAGGCGGCCTACCTCGCGTCACCCACCCGCCCTACGGTGGCCCCCATGCGCCTGAGAACCGTACTCGCGACCGCCACCGCGGGCCTGGCGGCGGCCACCTGCCTCACCGCCGCCGGCCCCGCGAACGCCCACGTCACCTCGCCGGGCCGCCACGCCTGCTCGCCCTCCGTCTCCATCGACCGCTACTCCGACGCGCTCGACAAGACGACGTTCGAGGGCACCTTCGTCGGCAACTTCTCCGCGCTCGCCGTGGACCGCGACGGCTCTCTCGCGGCCCTCTCCGACCGCTCCTCCCTCTTCGACCTGAACGGCAGGACGCTCGCGCCGAAGAAGGCCGTCCCGCTCGCCGACGAGAACGGCGCCGCCCTCGACTCCGAGGGCCTCGTCATCGACCGGGACGGCACCCGGCTGATCTCCTCCGAGACCGAGCCCTCCATCCGCCGCCACTCCCGAGACGGCCGGATCCTCGACCGCCTCCCCGTGCCGGACGCGCTGAGGGTCGCCCCGGCCGGCCGAGCCGTCTCCAACGGCACCTTCGAGGGCCTGACCCTCCTGTCCGGCGGCCGCACCCTGCTCGCGTCGATGGAGTACGCCCTGACCGGCGACAGCGCGGACATCGTCCGCTTCCAGACCTGGAACCGGATCAAGGGCGGCCACGTCGAGCCGGGCCGCCAGTACGCCTACCGTGCCGACACCGGCCTCGGCGTCCCCGAGGTCCAGGCGACCCCCGACGGCCGCCTTCTCGTCCTGGAGCGCGGCTTCACCGCCGGTGTCGGCAACACGGTCCGCCTCTACCTGGCCGACCCGCGCCGCGCCACGGACACCAGCGGTGTCGAGAAGCTCACGGGCCAGGACGGCGTACGCCTGATCAAGAAGACGCTCCTCGCCGACATCGTGAACTGCCCGTCACTGGGAGCGACCGCCAAGCAGCCACAGGCGAACCCGCTTCTCGACAACATCGAGGGCATGGCGATCACGGGCCGTACGAGCGACCGCCTGAAGGTGCTGCTGGTCAGCGACGACAACCAGAACGCCGTACAGACGACCCGGTTCTATTACCTGCGCGTACGCATCTGAGCGCACCGCCCCGGCTTTGTTGCGGCGGGATGAAATCGGGGCTCGTCGGCGTTGGTGCCTTCCGGTAGATCAGGACGGACGGAGGGCACCGGCGTGGCAGTGCAACGGGGATGGGCACGACGGCTGTGGGGCTATGCGTGGCGCTACCGCAAGGACGTGATCCTCGCCCTCGGCTCCTCCCTCGTCGGAATGGCCGTCATGGCGGTCGTCCCGCTGATCACAAAGGTGATCATCGATGACGTCATCGGCGACCACACCCGCAGCATGGCCGTCTGGGCCGGGCTGCTCATAGCCGCGGCCTTCGTCGTCTACGTCCTCACCTACATCCGCCGCTACTACGGCGGCCGCCTCGCCCTCGACGTCCAGCACGATCTGCGGACGGACATGTTCGGGACGATCACCCGGCTCGACGGGCGACGGCAGGACGAGCTGTCCACCGGGCAGGTCGTCGGGCGGGCCACCAGCGACCTCCAGCTGATCCAGGGCCTGCTCTTCATGCTCCCGATGACCATCGGGAACTTCGCGCTCTTCCTGATCTCCCTGATCGTCATGGCGTGGCTGTCGCTGCCGCTCACCCTGGTCGCGCTCGCCGTGGCGCCGACCCTGTGGTGGATCGCCAAGCGCAGCCGGACCAAGCTGCACCCCTCCACCTGGTACGCCCAGGCCCAGGCCGCCGCCGTCGCCGGCGTGGTCGACGGGGCTGTCAGCGGCGTACGCGTCGTGAAGGGGTTCGGGCAGGAGGAGCAGGAGACCGGGAAGCTCCGGGAGGTCAGCCGGCGGCTCTTCGCGGGGCGGCTGCGCACCATCCGGTTCAACTCCAAGTACACCCCGGCACTGCAGGCCGTCCCCGCTCTCGGGCAGGTCGCCATGCTCGCGGTCGGCGGCTGGCTGGCGGTGCGCGGACACATCACGCTGGGGACGTTCGTGGCGTTCTCCACCTACCTCGCCCAGCTGGTCGGCCCGGTCCGGATGCTCGCCATGGTCCTCACGGTCGGGCAGCAGGCCCGCGCCGGCAGCGAGCGCGTACTGGAGCTGATCGACACCGAGCCGTCGATCAAGGACGGCACCAAGACGCTGCCCGCCGACGCCCCGGCGACCGTCGAGTTCGACGACGTGTCGTTCGGCTACGACCACGAGCGGCCGGTGCTGGACGGGCTGTCCTTCGAGATCCAGCCCGGCGAGACCCTCGCCGTCGTCGGCTCCTCCGGCTCCGGCAAGTCCACCGTCTCGCTCCTCCTCCCGCGCTTCTACGACGTCACGCGCGGCGCCGTCCTCGTCGGCGGCCACGACGTGCGCGAACTGACCTCCGACTCGCTGCGGGCCGCGATCGGACTGGTCCCCGAGGACTCCTTCCTCTTCTCGGACACCGTCCGCAACAACATTGCCTACGGCCGTCCCGACGCGACCGACGAGCAGATCGAGGCCGCCGCACACGCCGCCCAGGCGGACCGCTTCATCGCCGAGCTGCCCGACGGCTACGAGACCACGGTCGGCGAGCACGGCCTCACCCTCTCCGGAGGCCAGCGTCAGCGTGTGGCGCTCGCCCGCGCGATCCTCACCGACCCCCGGCTCCTCGTCCTCGACGACGCGACCTCGGCGGTGGACGCCCGTGTCGAGCACGAGATCCACGAGGCGCTCAAGCACGTCATGGAGGGCCGCACCACCCTCCTCATCGCGCACCGCCGCTCCACCCTCGGCCTCGCCGACCGCATCGCCGTCCTCGACGCCGGCCGCCTCGCCGACATCGGCACCCACGAGGAGCTCCAGCAGCGCTCCGCCCTCTACCGCCGCCTCCTCACCGACCCCGACGAGCTCGGCGGCGTCTCACCCGGCCACGCCCAGCCCGCCTGCCCCCAGGAGGACACCTCCGTACGCGACGAGCTGGACGCCGAGTTCGACGCCGAGCGCGGGGTGACCCCGAGGCTGTGGAGCGGTGACCGCGAGCGCAGGGACCTGGCGCTCGCCGAGTCCCCGGCCACGCCCGAACTCCTCGCCCAGGTGGAGGCACTGCCCCCGGCCGTCGACAGACCCGACATCGACGAGGCCGACGCGGTCCGGCCGGAGGAGTCGTACGGCCTGAAACGGCTGCTGCGCGGCTTCGCGCTGCCCCTGCTGATCAGCCTCGGGCTCGTCGCCATGGACGCCGGCATGGGGCTGCTGCTGCCCATCCTGATCCGGCACGGCATCGACTCGGGTGTCACACAGGTCGCCCTCGGCGCGGTCTGGGCGGCATCCCTGCTGGCCCTGCTCGCCGTGACCGTCCAGTGGGTGGCGCAGATCGGCGAGACGCGGATGACCGGACGCACCGGCGAGCGCGTCCTGTACTCGCTGCGGCTGAAGATCTTCGCCCAGCTCCAGCGGCTCGGGCTCGACTACTACGAGCGGGAGCTCACCGGCCGGATCATGACCCGGATGACGACGGACGTCGACGCGCTGTCGACCTTCCTCCAGACGGGCCTGGTCACCGCCTTCGTCTCCGTGGTCACCTTCTTCGGCATCATGGTCGCCCTGCTGGTGATCGACCTCGAGCTCGCCCTCGTCGTCTTTGCGACGCTGCCGCCGCTGATCGTCGCGACGTACTACTTCCGCCGGGCGAGCGTGAAGGCGTACGAACTCGCCCGCGAGCGGGTGTCGGTGGTCAACGCCGACCTGCAGGAGTCGGTCTCCGGGCTGCGGATCGTGCAGGCCTTCCGGCGCGAGCGGGACGGCGGCGCACGGTTCGCCGAGCGCAGCGACAGCTACCGCCAGGCCCGTATCCGGGGTCAGTTCCTGATCTCGATCTACTTCCCCTTCGTGCAGTTCCTGTCGTCGGGGGCCGTGGCGGCGGTGCTGATCGTGGGCGGCGGCCGGATCGACGACGCGACGCTGACGACCGGTGCGCTGGTGGCGTATCTGCTCTACATCGACCTGTTCTTCGCGCCCGTCCAGCAGCTCTCCCAGGTCTTCGACGGCTACCAGCAGGCCACGGTCTCGCTCGGCCGCATCCAGGAACTGCTGCGGGAGCCGACCTCCACGAAGGCGGCCGTGGAGCCGCTGGAGGTGCTGTCGCTGCGGGGCGAGGTCCGCTTCGAGGACGTGCACTTCAAGTACGGCGACGACGAGGCGGCGCTCAGCGACGTCGACCTGCGGATTCCGGCCGGGCAGACGGTCGCGTTCGTCGGTGAGACCGGCGCGGGCAAGTCGACGCTCGTGAAGCTGGTGGCCCGCTTCTACGACCCGACCGGCGGCCGCGTCACGGTCGACGGCACGGACCTGCGCTCCCTGGACATCACGTCGTACCGCCACCGGCTCGGGGTCGTCCCTCAGGAGGCGTACCTATTCCAGGGCACCGTCCGCGACGCCATCGCCTACGGCCGCCCCGACGCGACGGACGCCGAGGTCGAGGCCGCGGCCCGAGCGGTCGGCGCCCACGAGATGATCGCCACCCTCGACGGCGGCTACCTCCACGAGGTGGCCGAGCGCGGCCGCAACCTCTCCGCCGGGCAGCGCCAGCTGATCGCACTCGCCCGCGCCGAGCTGGTCGACCCCGACATCCTGCTCCTCGACGAGGCGACGGCAGCGCTGGACCTGGCCACGGAGGCCCAGGTCAACCACGCCACGGACCGCCTCGCCGGCCGCCGTACGACCCTCGTGGTGGCCCACCGTCTGACGACCGCCGCCCGCGCGGACCGGGTGGTGGTGATGGACCACGGGCGGGTCGCGGAGGACGGGACGCACGAGGAGCTGCTGGCGCGCGGCGGACAGTATGCCGAGCTGTGGCGGACCTTCCTCGGGCAGTCGGAGCCGGAGGAGCCGGTCGGGGTGGCGCGGTAGGCGCCACGGGGCGTGTGGCCGTGACGGCCGTGCAACCATCCGGCATACGTCGTGCGTCCGTACACCAGTACGCTCATTGCCGGTGTACGGGGAGGACAACCAAGTGGACAGAGGTGCGATACGCCGACGACTGGCCGTCGGCCTGGCGTTGCTGACCGCGTCCGGACTGCTCGCGGTCGCGGTCCCGGCCGAGGCGCAGGCTGCCGCCTCGCGCTGCGAGGGACGCAAGGTCAGGACGTACCCGTTCACCACCGGCACGCTGTACGTCTACAAGCGGGGCGGCCACATCTGCGCGATCACCGTGCCCAAGGACCCCGGGCGCCGGCAGAAGATGATGGTCAGTGTGCAAGCCTACCGGGCAAGGCCGGTCGTCGACGAGGGCCAGTACAGCCGCCGGGCCGGCCCGGTCACCGTCCACGCCGGGCACCGCTGCGTGTGGGTGAAGGGGAAGGTGGGGCGGGGGTCGGTGAGCAAGGGCTGGATTCTGTGCTGACCGGTCGGCCCGCCGCCCTCCGCGCGCCACGCCGGCCGCTCCTCTCTGTCCGAACGCCTCCCTCTGCGCTGCCTCCCCTGATGTCTCCATCTCCCCTGTTGTCCCGCTGAGTTGACCGGTAGCTTGCGCCGGACATCTGTTTCTCAGGGGAGGGTGCATGGCGCGCAAGACCCTCAGATGGCTGCTGGCGCTCGCGCTGTTCATGGGCGCGCTCGGTACGGCTTCGACAGGGGCGGCCACCGCCGCCGAGCCGGACATCAAGCAACGTCTGCTGTCCATACCGGGCATGAGCTTCGTCGACGAGAAGCCGTATCCCGGCTACCGTTTCCTCGTCCTCGCGTACACGCAGCCCGTCGACCACCGCAACCCGTCCGCGGGCACCTTCCAGCAGCGCCTCACCGTGCTGCACCGGGACGTCTCCCGCCCGACCGTCTTCTACACCAGCGGCTATGAGGTCTCCACGACACCGAGCCGCCGCGAGCCGACGCGGATCGTCGACGGCAACCAGGTCTCCATGGAGTACCGCTTCTTCACACCGTCCCGGCCCGAACCGGCCGACTGGACCAAGCTGGACATCCGGCAGGCGGCGGCCGACCAGCACCGCATCTTCACGGCGCTGAAGCCGATCTACGACAGGAAGTGGCTCTCCACCGGCGTTTCGAAGGGCGGCATGACCGCCACGTACTACGAGCGCTTCCACCCCCGTGACATGGACGGGGTCGTCGCCTACGTCGCCCCCAACGACGTCGTGGACAACGAGGACTCGGCGTACGACCGCCACTTCGCCCACGTCGGCACCAAGGCATGCCGGGACCGGCTGAACGCGGTGCAGCGGGAGGCGCTGGTGCGCCGGGAGCCGCTGAAGCAGCGGTACGCGGCGTACGCGGCCGAGAACGGCTACAGCTTCGACACCCTCGGTGGCCTGGACAAGGCGTACGAGGCGGTCGTCCTGGACTACGTCTGGGGCTTTTGGCAGTACAGCCGGCTCTCCGACTGCGACACGATCCCGGCGGACGCGGCAAACGCCACCGACGAGGCGATCTGGAACTCCATCGACCAGGTCGGGGGTTTCTCCTTCTACACGGACCAGGGCCTGGAACCGTACACGCCGTACTACTACCAGGCGGCTACGCAGCTGGGGGCACCGGCGATCGGGTTCCCGCACATAGAGCGCGAGTTGATCCGCTACGGCTACCTCCCGCCACGCGAATTCGTCCCACGTGAGATCCCGACGCGATTCCAGCCAAGGGCCATGCGTGACGTGGACAGCTGGGTCCGCCACAACGCCCGGCACATGATCTTCGTCTACGGCGAGAACGACCCCTGGGGCGCGGAACGCTTCCGAGTCGACAAGGGCGCGCGTGACGCCTACGTCTTCACGGCACCTGGAGCCAACCACGGGGCGCTCGTGGCAGGCCTCCTGCCCACCGAACGCGAGCTGGCCACGGCCCGCATCCTGAACTGGGCGGGCGTCGCGTCACCAACGGCCCAGCAGAGGCCGCTTGCGGCGTACGACGCGAAGCTCGACGCACGGGGCGTGGAACGGGAGTTCGGGCTGCGCCCGTGACTTCCCTCGGCCGGTGACCGACGGCGGGTGCGGGTGGCCCGCCGTCGGGTCGCGTCAGTTCGTGGGGCACGCGGTGGGCAGTACGCCTCACACCGGCCGCGCGCAGCCCACCGGTTTCTCGCCGCCCAGCTGGACGTACAGGGCCGTCGACAGGGGGCACTTCGCGCGCTTGTCCACGGACTTGGTCACCTTGTACTGCGGCTTCTGCCGGCCCTTGCCGTCGCACGCCGTCTCGCGCACCTGTCCGTCGCCGGAGCTGTAGACGCAGTCGCCGACGATCGTGCGGGGACCGCCTCCGCTGCCGGGATCGCCGGGGTGGGGCGGCGCCAGGTTGCGCATGCAGGCGTAGCCCTGCGGGATCGCGCCGTCGCCGTCCTCGTCGGACGTCTTGCTCTGCTCGCTGATGTGCAGGACGAAGTCCGTGGTTCCCGGGCACAGCGGCCCGTCGCCGACCTTGCCGTCGTGCCGGGCCACGGCCCGCGCCGCCGCGCGCTCACCGGTGCAGGACACCTCGGTGAAGCTCGTCGTCCCGAAGGAACTGCACTCGTCGACGCCGAGGAACACCGCGCCGTAGCCGGCGGGCCGCGTCGGCGGTGTCACCAGCTGCTCGCCGGTCCCGGCCCCGGAGCCCTCGCTCCGGCTCCTGCTCTGGCCCTCGCTCTGGCCGAGCCGCCCGCTTTGCTCCGCAGCCCCCGACGGACTCTGGCACCCCGTCAACAACGCGCTGAGCAGCGCAAGCAACGCACAGGCGACCCCTACAGCACTTCTCCCACGCATCGCACTCCCCCCGGGTACCCCCGACCAGCGTGACCCGCCGCAGCGGGCACACGCCAGACGTGTGGGGTCCTTTGCGTCGATTGGGGGTAAGTGCGCCCGTTGTGTGGCGTACGGGTGCTACGTCCAGAGCGCTACACGGCGCTAACCGCGCCCGTACGTCAGCCCGTGGCCGATCGGATACAGCACCCGCGTCGGATCGTCCGCCCGCTGCACCGGCACCGGCAGCTTCCCGCGCGGTGCCACCCGCCCGGCGATCACTCGCGCTGCGGCCCGCAGCTCGACGTCGGTCCAGGAGTAGGACGCCAAGCAGGCCTGCACGGCGGGCAGATGGGCCACGTCGTACGGGTTGCGGACCGCGACAGCCACCACCGGCCTCCCCGTCGCGAGGAGCTGCTCGACCAGCGCCTTCTGTGTACTGCTCGCCGTGACGTTGTACGTCCCGACCACCACCGCGTCCGCCGCCCGAGCCGCCTCGACGGCCTTGGCGATGGCGGCGGAGGAGGGCGCCGTACCCGTCGACAGGGCGGTCGCCGTGAAGCCCAGCTCGGTGAGCGCGGCGGCGAGCACGCCGGTCGGCGGTCCCGTCGTACCGGACGGGGAGGCCGGGTCGGCGCCGACGACGAGGACCTTGGGGTGCCTGCGCCGGGACAGCGGAAGGAGCGAGCCCTCGTTGACGAGCAGGGTCGTCGTCCGCTCGGCGATACGGTCGGCCGTCCTGAGGTGGGACGCGGTGCCGACGTTCCGGTCGACCCCGCCCTGGCTGACGTACGGCGCGTCGAACAGCCGCAGCTTCGCCTTCAGCCGCAGGATCCGCAGGATCGATTCGTCGAGCCGCGCCTCGGTCAACTCGCCGTCCTGGACGGCCTTCAGCACCGCGTTCCACGCGATGTCGAGGGAGGGCGGGTTGAGGAGCTGGTCCACGCCTGCCTTGAGCGCCAGGACGGGGACGCGGTCGTCGCCGTACTTCGTCCGTACGCCCTCCATGCCGAGCGAGTCCGTCACCACGAGCCCGTCGTAGCCGAGCTCCTCGCGCAGGATGCCGGTGAGGATGGGGCGGGAGAGGGTGGCCGGGTCGCCGGAGTCGTCGAGGGCCGGGACCATGATGTGCGCGGTCATGATCGAGTCGATGCCGGCCCGGATGGCGGCCCGGAAGGGTGGCGCGTCGAGCTGGTTCCACTGCTCGCGGGTGTGGGTGATGACCGGGAAGCCGTAGTGGCTGTCGACGGCGGTGTCGCCGTGGCCGGGGAAGTGCTTGGCGGTGGCAGCGAGTTGCCGGGAGTGCTGGTACCCGGCCACCTCGGCGGCGACCATGCCGGCCACCGCGGCCGGTTCGGCGCCGAAGGAGCGGACGCCGATGACGGGGTTGGCCGGGTTGACGTTCACGTCGGCGACGGGGGAGTAGTTCTGCCGGATGCCGAGCGCCCTGAGTTCCTGTCCGGCGATGCGCCCGAGGGTGCGGGCGTCGGCACGGGAGCCGCCGGCCCCCACGGCCATGGCACCCGGGAAGAGGGTGGCGGGCTCGCCGACGCGGCAGACGATGCCGTGCTCCTGGTCGGTGGAGACGAGGACGGGCAGGCCGCGGGGCTGGGTGAGGGAGGCCCGCTGGATGCCGTTGGACAGATCGGCGATCTGGTGCGGGTCGCGGGTGTTGTGCGCCCAGGTGAAGTAGATGATGCCGCCCACCCGGTACTTGGCGATCAGCTCGGCTGCCGTACGGACGCCGATCTCCTTGAGGTTGGCGTCGACGTCGGCCTGGTCGGGGGCGGTGGCGGAGTGGCCGTAGACCCGCATGACGAAGAGCTGGCCGACCTTCTCCGGCAGGGTCATCCGGGCGATGAGGGCCCGCAGTTTCCTGTCGTCGTGCTTGCCGTCGGGGCCGGCGTGGGCGGTGCCGCCGAGGGCGAGGGCGGAGGTCATGCCGGCGGTGGCGGCGAGGACGGTACGTCTGGAGGGGACCGACGTGTTTCCCATGCTTCCCGTGCTGGTGTCGGGCACGTGCGCTCCTTCCGGAGGTGGTGCGCTGAAGGAAACTTCCGAGAAGTCACCAATAACCGGGAAGTTTCTGCCAGTCAAGGGAGTGCACGGTATCCGGTAACCAAGGAGGGGCCGCCATCGGCGCAGTTGGAGGGGGGCGCGCCGATGACGGCGTGCTGCCGGCCGCGGCACGGCGGAGAGGGTTGGTCAGCGATCGCAGCCAGCAGCGAGGGCCGACACCGCACCACGGTGACTCTCCGGCAGCTTGCGGGTTGGACGAGCGGGGTGGGGCTGGGTTCCCGGGATGACCGGAAATCGGGAAGTTGGTGAGGTGGGGGGTGGTGGGGCGGGTGGGGGAGGGGGAGGGGCTCGGAGGGCGTGCGGGGTGGGTGCGCGCCGGCGCGGGTGCGCCGGGCGGCGGGTGAGGGTCTGGCTGGGCCGCCGGGGGCGACGGGTAGCGGGTGAAAGGTCGTGCGGACGGCGGACGGCGGACGGCGGACGGCGGACGGCCGACGGCGGGTGGCGGGTGGGGGTGAGGGGTGGGCAGGCGAAGGCTGTGGCCGACGGGCGAGCGGCCGAATGGGCCACAGTAGGACGGGCAGAGGCGAGGGGCGGCCGGAGCGAGGGAGCGTGCTGGTGGCGGCCGACGGGCGGGACCGTGGCGGCTGCGGGCTGCGGGCTGCGGGCTGCGGGCTGCGGTCCACGGGCTGCGGTCCACGGGCCACGGGCCACGGGCCCGAGTAAGCCCCCGGTGACAGGTCCAGGCAGGTCCACCCCATGGACACCCCCGCGTCGCAGCCGCCGACCGGGCGATCATGTGGGCATGCCCGTAGTCGACATCCCCGGTTCCAAGTCCGTCACCGCCCGCGCTCTCTTCCTCGCGGCCGCCGCCGACGGTGTCACCACCCTCGTACGCCCGCTCCGTTCGGACGACACGGAGGGCTTCGCCGAGGGGTTGGGGCGGCTGGGCTATCGGGTGGGGCGGACTCCGGACACCTGGCAGGTCGACGGCCGGCCGCAGGGTCCCGTGGTCACCGAGGCGGACGTCCAGTGCCGGGACGGCGCGACGACGGCCCGCTTCCTGCCGACCCTGGCCGCTACCGGCACCGGCACGTACCGCTTCGACGCCTCGCCCCAGATGCGCCGCCGGCCCCTGCTGCCGTTGACCCGGGCCCTGCGCGACCTGGGCGTGGACCTGCGGCACGAGGAGAAGGAGGGCCACCACCCGCTGACCGTGACGGCGGCCGGCGTCGAGGGCGGGGAGGTGACGCTGGACGCGGGCCAGTCCTCGCAGTACCTGACGGCGCTGCTGCTGCTCGGGCCGCTGACCCGCAGGGGCCTGCGCATCACGGTCACCGACCTGGTCTCGGTGCCGTACGTCGAGATCACGATCGCGATGATGCGGGCCTTCGGGGTGGAGGTGAGCCGGGAGGGCAACGCCTTCCTGGTCCCGCCCGGCGGCTACCGCGCCACGACGTACGCGGTGGAGCCGGACGCCTCGACCGCGAGCTACTTCTTCGCGGCGGCGGCCGTCACGGGCGGCGAGGTGACGGTTCCGGGCCTGGGCGAGGGGGCGCTCCAGGGCGACCTGGGTTTCGTCGACGTACTGCGGCGAATGGGGGCGCAGGTGGAGGTGTGCACGCAGTCGACGACGGTCCGGGGGACCGGTGAACTGCGGGGCGTCACCGTCAACATGCGGGACATCTCCGACACCATGCCGACCCTCGCGGCCATCGCGCCGTTCGCCTCCGGGCCGGTGCGGATCGAGGACGTGGCGAACACGCGGGTCAAGGAGTGCGACCGGCTGGAGGCCTGCGCGGAGAACCTGCGGCGGCTGGGGGCGGGAGTGACTACCGGCCCGGACTGGATCGAGATCCGGCCCGGCGCCACCGCCTCGGGTCTCGCGGGGACGGAGATCAAGTCGTACGGCGACCACCGCATCGTCATGTCCTTCGCGGTGACCGGGCTCCGGGTGCCGGGTATTTCGTTCGACGACCCAGGGTGCGTACGGAAGACTTTCCCGGGTTTCCATGAGGAGTTCGGGGCGCTGAGCGCGAGGTTGTGACGGGGGTCGCCGGGTGGGTCTCAAGCTGGAGGGGCCGGTCCTCGAGGGTGCTCTGGTGCGGCTGGAGCCGCTGGATCACCGGCACGCGGCCGATCTGGCGGTCGCGGTGGAGGAGGGCCGCGGGAGCTACTCGTTCACGTGGGTGCCGAGGGCCCATGAGGTGGGGGACTACATCGACGCGCAGCTCGTCCGTGCCGCGACGGGGCGACTGGCGCCGTACGCGCAGGTGTCCGTCGTATCGGGCCGGGCCGTCGGCGCCACCTCGTACTGGGAGCCGCGCTTTTGGCGCTCCGACGATCGTCTCGACGCCGTCGAGGTCGGGTTCACCTGGCTCGCCCGCTCGGCCCAGGGCACGGGCATCAACGCCGAGGCCAAGCTGCTGCTCTTCCGGCATGCCTTCGAGGAGTGGGACGTGTCCCGTGTGGATCTGAAGACGGACGCCCGCAACGAGCGCTCGCGTGCGGCGATCGAGAGCGTGGGAGCCCGCTTCGAGGGCGTGCTGCGGAACTGGTCGCGCTCCTGGGCGCCGGGGGAGGAGGGGCGGTTGCGGGATTCCGCGATCTTCTCCATCACGGCGGAGGAGTGGCCGGAGTGCCGGGGGCGGTTGGAGGAGAGAGTCGCCGGGTTCTTGCCGTAGGGCCGGCGTTCTTCCTGGTGGAGAGCTGGGCGTCGTCTCCCCGGCAGACGCCGGTACTGGACCGTCACGGCAGTGATCGGAAACCATCGGCCTCATGACCGCCTACCTCATCCTCCACGGCTGGCAGAACCGCCGCCCCAAGGACCACTGGCAGCACTGGCTCGCCGACCGGCTCGGTGAGTTCGGGCATCAGGTCGAATATCCGCAGCTCCCCGAGCCGGACGACCCCGACCTGGAGGTCTGGCTCGGGGAGCTGGGGCGGCATCTCGGTGGGCTCGACGGCGGGGCGGAGCGGGTCGTGGTCGCGCACAGTCTGTCCGCGGTGCTGTGGCTGCACGCTGCCGCGCGCGCGATGCCGGGGCTCGACGTGGACCGGGTGCTGCTCGTCGCCCCGCCGTCCGGCGCCGTGCTCGCCCGGCACCCGGAGGTCGCCCGATTCGCCCTGCCGTCCCTGGAGTTCACCCTCCCCGGCCAGACCCGCCTGGTCGCCGGCGACGACGACCCGTACTGCGAGGAAGGCGCCGACACCGTCTACGGCACCCCCCTCGCCGTCCCGACCGACATCCTCCCGGGCGCCGCCCACCTCGACCTGGACGCCGGGTACGGGCCGTGGCCCGCCGTACTGGGCTGGTGCCTCGACCCCACGGCGCCGATCATGGCCCGTCCCGAGTAGCGCCGGCGCCGGCCGCTACGCCGACTCGTTGAGCAGCCGCGCCAGGTGGTCCCGTCCCGCGCCGAGCAGTTCGGGAAGGGGTGCGGCCTCCTCGTACCACCGCTTCTCGTACTCCCAGCACAGCCAGCCGTCCCAGCCGTGCCGGGAGAGCACCTCCACGCATTCGGCGAGCGGCAGCACCCCGGTGCCCAGCGGCAGCGGGGTGGTGTCGTCGACGGAAGCGATGTCCTTGACCTGGACGTAGCCGAGGTACGGGGAGAGGGCCGCGTAGCTCTCCGAGGGCTGCTCGCCGCCCAGCCAGGTGTGCATGACGTCCCACAGCGAGCCGACGTGGCGGTGGCCGACCAGGCCGAGGACGCGGATCGAGTCGGCGGCGGTGCGGTGCGAGTCGTGGGTCTCCAGCAGGATCCGCACGCCCATGTCGGCGGCGTACTGCGCGGCCGTACCCAGCCGCCGCGCGGCGATCGCGTCCGCCGACTCGGGGCTCTGCTCGGGGTCGGCGCCGGGGAAGACGCGGACGTAAGGAGCGCCGAGGTCGTGGGCGAGGTCGACGAGGGTGCGGATCTCCTCGATCACGGGCCCGTCGTCACCGGGCGCGGCGACCCGGGCGTACCCGGCCAGGCCCAGGAGCTCGATGCCGGCGGCCTTGAACTCGGCCGCCACGTCGGCCCGTTCGGCGGGACCGAGACCCGTGTGCACCGGCTCCTCGGCGTGCGTGCGCAACTCGACGCCGTGATAACCGTGCGCGGCCGCGAGCCGCAGCACGTCGGGGACGGGGAGACCGGGGACGCCGAGGGTGGAGAACGCCAGTTTCATGCATCCCACCTTGCCAGGGAAAAGGGGGTGCGCCCATCCGGCAGGCGGGCCGGGGGACGCTCCGGATCTGTCACCTCCTGCCCGCCGCACGGCACCTCACTCCTGCGTGCCGTGGAGATTCAGTCGCCAGTCCTGCCCGGTCAGGTCCTTGCCGAAGGAGCGGTGGGGTTTCTCGGCGGACAGGACGAAGCCGTGGCGCTGGTAGAGGCGGCGGGCGGCGGCCAGCACGTCGTTGGTCCACAGGACGAGGTCGCGATAGCCGACGCCGCGCGTGAAGTCGACGACGGCCGAGACGAGCCGGTCGCCGATGCCGAGGCCGCGCGCGTAGGGCTCGACCAGCAGCAGCCGCAGCCGGGCCGTGGCGGGCGCCTCGTCGCGTACGCACATCACGCAGCCGACCGGCCGGCCGTCCAGCTCGGCGATCCACACCCGCTCCAGATGCGGATCGTGATCCTCCGCGAAGTCCGCGACGATCCTCGCCACCAGCCCCTCGTAGTCGGCGTTCCAGCCGTACTCGGCGGCATACAGCGCGGCGTTGCGCTGCACGATCCAGCCCAGGTCGCCGGGGCCGGGCTCGCGCAGCAGGACGTCCTCGCGGCGGGGAGGGCGGCCGTCGGACAGGATCGTACGGACCGTCGTCATCGCTTCGGCGAGGCGCGGCCGTTCGGCGGCCGGCACGGTCGCCAGCAGCGAGCCGACCGATTCGGTCGCCCGTTCCTCCAGCAGCTTGCCGGTCTCCCGGCCGCGCGCGGTGAGCGTGACGCGCCGGCGACGCGGGTCCTCCCGGGAGGGGGTGCGCTCGATGAGCCCGTCCTGCTCGAACTTGTTCAGGATCCGGCTCAGATACCCCGCGTCCAGGGAGAGTTCGGCCCGCAGGTCGGCCGCGTCCGTACGCGGGGAGTGCGCGAGCTCGTACAGGACGCGGGACTCGGTGAGGGTGTACGGGGCGTACAGGTGGCGGCTGTAGTCGAGGGCGCCGATGACGTTGGTGTAGAAGCGGTTGAAGGCGCGGATGTCATGCACGGTCATGGTCGATCCCGAAGGCTCCCCGCGGGGCCGCTGGGCCCCCGGTTCCGGATGTTTGACTCAGTCAGAGGTTTTCGCTGAGTCGAGCCTAGGACGTCCGCGCCCTCGTCGCTAGCCCTCGTTGGCGGGCCGGAAGACGCAGACCTGCGCGCCGGTCTTGGCGGCGGTGGTGGAGACGAGTTCCAGCGGCCGCTTCCCCCCGTCCTGCGGAAAGATCGACTTCCCGCCACCGAGCAGCACCGGCATCACGATGAGCTGCAGCTCGTCGACCAGCCCCTCCTGGATGAGGGTCCGCACGAGGGTCGGGCTGCCCATCATCGCCAGGTCGCCGCCCTCCGCCTCGCGCAGCTCCCGCACCCGGGCGACGGCCTCGGCGCCGGGGATGAGGGTGGTGTTGTTCCAGGTCAGGTCGGCATCGGTGAGAGTGCCGGAGACGACGTACTTCTTGATCGAGTTCATCCGGTCGGCGAAGGGGTCCCCGGCCCGCTCCGGCCACGCCGCAGCCATGGTCTGCCACGTCCGGCGCCCGAAGAGCAGTGCCTCGGCGTTCTGCATCCCCGCGTCGAAGGCCCCGCCGAGGACCTCGGCGTCGAAGTACGGATGCGACCAGCCACCGTGCGCGAAGCCGCCGTCGGTGTCCTCCTTGGGACCGCCGGGGGCCTGGACGACACCGTCGAGGCTGATGAACTCGGTGATGGCGATGCGCATGGGATTCGCTCCTGTGGTCCGCTGGGGCTCGGGCGAGCCGGTCTTCACGGCATGGAAGACCGGGGTGGAGCCCGGAAATCATCGGTGGGTCGAGTCAAGACGCGGAACCGGGCATTCGGCAGGGGTCGGGGCGGGCTACCTCCGTTTGGGCCTGCGCAGGGCGCGGGGGCCGCTTCGCCGCCGCAGCATGGTCGTGTCAGGCGGCATCATCGGCACGACTGGGAGTCTTCATGGCGACGGGCTGGGATCCGCGGGCCGCTCACGGTGACGAGGGCGGTGAGTGGCTGCCCGTCCTCGACATCCCCGCTGTCGCACGGCAGCGGCGCTGGACCGTCCTGCTGCGCTGGCTGCTGCTCCTGCCGCAGTTCGTGGTGGTCTGGCTGCTCTCCGTCGCGGCGTTCTTCGTGACCATCGTCGGATGGTTCGCCGCCCTGTTCACGGGACGGCTGCCCGACGGGATCTTCCGCTTCCTCGGCTCGGTCCTCGCCTACCGGACGCGGGTCGGCGCGAGCGCGATGCTGCTGGTCGACCGCTATCCGCCGTTCTCGTTCTCGGCTCCCGGACATCCCGTGCAGATCGAACTGCGCGCCACGCCGCTGAATCGGCTCGCGGTGTTCTTCCGCCTGATCCTGATGATCCCGGCAGCGATCATCAACAACCTCGCGCAGGCGGGTTGGTTCGCGGTGGGCTGGGTGTTCTGGCTCATCGCAATCGTGCTGGGGCGGCTGCCCGCACCGGTCTTCGCCGCCACGGCCGCCGTCGCCCGCTACCAGATGCGTTTCACCGCGTACGTCACGATGCTGACCCCCGCCTATCCCAAGCGGTTGTTCGGCGATGAGCCGGTTCCTCAGGACGCGGTCCGCTCCGGCACCCGGCCGCTGCTCCTGGACACCGCGGCCAAGGTCCTCGTCGTGCTCTTCCTGCTGCTCGGCCTGGCCGGCCATGTCGTCAGCAGCACCGTGGACTACGACGACCACGACCAGGAGATCGACGACGTCACGGCCCCGGCTGTGGTGCCCGCACGTTGAGCAGTTCGCCCTGCACCTGATTCCCGATGCTGCCCAGGTGCTCGCACGGGGGCCTCAGGCCTCCCGAGGCCCCCCGGAAGACCCCCGAACCATCAACTCCCCCCGGATCGTGGCGATCTCCCCCAGCGGCGGCTCCTCCCGCCCCATCGCGATCCGTCCGGCCCGCGCCCCCGCCTCCGACAGCGGCAGCCGCACGGTCGTGAGGGAAGGCACCGTGTCGAGGCTGAACGGCAGGTCGTCGAATCCCGCCACCGAGACGTCCTCCGGGATCCGCAGCCCGGAGTCGCGCAGTGCCGCACAGGCGCCCAGGGCGACGGAGTCGTTCGCCGCGACCACGGCGGTCAGTGAGGGGTCCCGGCGCAGCAGTTCCAGTGTCGCCTCGTAGCCCGACTGCCGGTCATAGCGGCCGTGCACCGTCCACCGGGGGTCCTCCTGTATGCCGTGCGCCTCCAGCGCCGCCCGGTGACCCTCCAGCCGGTGCCGGGTCGTCGTCCGCTCCTCCGGCCCCGCGATGTAGCCGAGCCGCCGGTGCCCCAGCCCGATCAGGTGCTCGGTCAGTTCACGCCCGCCCCCGCGGTTGTCGAAGGTCAGCGCGATCGCCCCGGTGTCCGGCGCCGGCGGTCGGCCGCAGAGCACGACCCGCGTCCCGGCGTCCGTCAGCTTCCGCAGCTTCGCCGCGACCGCGGCCGCGTGCGGTGCGTCCTCGACGGCGCCGCCGGTCAGGACGACCGCCGCGGCCCGCTGCCGCTGCAGCAGTGTCAGGTACGTCAGTTCGCGCTCCGGCGAACCCCCCGTGTTGCAGACGACCGCCAGCCGCTCACCGCCGGCCCGGCCGCCCGGACCCCCGATCTCGGACTGGATCGCGCTCGCCATGATCCCGAAGAAGGGGTCGGCGATGTCGTTGACCAGGATGCCGACCAGGTCGGAGGTGGCGGCGGCCAACGCGCTCGCGGGACCGTTGAGCACGTAGTCCAACTCGTCCACCGCCCGCAGCACCCGTTCCCGGGTGGAAGCGGCCACGGGGTAGTTGCCGTTCAGCACGCGCGACACCGTCGCGGGGGAGACCTGGGCGCGGGCCGCCACGTCCGCCAGGGTCACCGTCATCTCGTCGTCCTCCGGTCGCGCATCTCGTCGTACCACCTCGTACGTGCTCACAGACAGGCCTGCCTCCTCGTAGACAGGTCATCCGCGGTCACGGTTCCGTGTATGTCGAGCAGACCTTACGGCCAGAAACCCCCGTTGTTCGTCCCCTCGAACAACTCAACCCGGTCACGGTCTTGTCCGGAGCGCTGCTCAGAGGCTAGCTTCTCACCATGTAGAAAGCGCTTGCTGCGACGCTCACCAGTGAAAGACGGGGCGTACGCGGCGCAGACCCCGCGTACGAAGGGAACGACGTGACACGCAAGACGGTGCGTATCGCTATGAACGGTGTGACAGGGCGCATGGGCTACCGCCAGCACCTGGTCCGCTCCATCCTGGCCATCCGTGAGCAGGGCGGGCTCGACCTCGGCGACGGCACCGTGCTGTGGCCGGAGCCGATCCTGGTCGGCCGCCGCGAGTACGCCCTGAAGGCGCTCGCCGAGCAGCACGGCCTGGACGCGGAAAACGTCTCGACGGACCTGGACGCGGTGCTCGCCGACCCGGCTGTCGAGATCTACTTCGACGCCCAGGTCACCTCGGCCCGCGAGGAGGCGATCAGGAAGGCGATCGCGGCCGGCAAGCACATCTACACCGAGAAGCCCACCGCCACCGGTCTGGAAGGTGCCCTGGAACTGGCCCGTCTCGCGGGCGAGGCCGGCATCAAGCACGGCGTCGTCCAGGACAAGCTCTTCCTCCCGGGCCTGCTGAAGCTCAAGCGCCTCATCGACGGGGGCTTCTTCGGGCGGATCCTCTCCATCCGCGGCGAGTTCGGCTACTGGGTCTTCGAGGGCGACTGGCAGGCCGCGCAGCGCCCGTCCTGGAACTACCGCGCGGAGGACGGCGGCGGCATCGTCGTCGACATGTTCCCGCACTGGGAGTACGTGCTGCACGAGCTCTTCGGGCGCGTGAAGTCCGTGCAGGCCATCGCCACCACCCACATCCCGCAGCGCTGGGACGAGAACGCCAAGCCGTACGACGCCACGGCCGACGACGCCGCCTACGGCATCTTCGAGCTCGACGGCGGCGCCATCGCCCAGATCAACTCCTCCTGGGCCGTACGCGTCAACCGCGACGAACTGGTCGAGTTCCAGGTCGACGGCACCGAGGGCTCCGCGGTCGCGGGCCTGCGCAACTGCCGCGTCCAGCACCGCTCCCTCACCCCGAAGCCGGTCTGGAACCCGGACATCCCGGCCACCTACTCCTTCCGCGACCAGTGGCAGGAGGTCCCGGACAACACCGAGTTCGACAACGGCTTCAAGGCCCAGTGGGAGCTGTTCCTCAAGCACGTCTACGCCGACGCCCCCTACCACTGGGACCTCCTCGCCGGCGCCCGCGGCGTGCAACTCGCCGAGCTGGGCCTGAAGTCCTCGGCCGAGGGCCGCCGCATCGACGTACCGGAGATCCAGCCGTGACGATCCGACTGCCCGACCTCAAGGGCGGGTTGCGGGCGTACGATCCCCGCCCGGAACCCTTGGTGGTGACCCCCGGCACCCCCTTCACCTCCCGTACGGTCTTCTCCGCGGCGCATGTCGTCGCCGACCCGTACGCCGATGTGTCGCCCGACTCGCCCGCCGCCGTCGACTGGGACGCCACCCTCGCCTTCCGCCGCCACCTGTGGTCCCACGGGCTCGGCGTCGCCGAGGCCATGGACACCGCCCAGCGCGGGATGGGCCTGGACTGGGCGGGCGCGGCCGAGCTGATCCGCCGGTCGGCCGCCGAGGCCCGTGCCGTGGGCGGCCGTATCGCCTGCGGTGTCGGCACCGACCAGATCGCCGCGGGCACTCTTGAGGAGGTCCGGGCGGCGTACGAGGAACAGCTCGCGGTCGTGGAGGAGTCGGGCGCGCAGGCGATCCTGATGGCCTCGCGCGCGCTGGCCGGCGCGGCGAAGGGCCCGGAGGACTATCTGGAGGTCTACGGCCAACTGCTCCGGCAGTCCGCCGAGCCGGTGATCCTGCACTGGCTGGGCCCGATGTTCGACCCGGCGCTGGAGGGCTACTGGGGCTCGTCCGACCTGGACGCGGCGACCGACACCTTCCTGGAGGTGATCTCGGCCCACCCCGACAAGGTCGACGGCATCAAGGTCTCCCTGCTGGACGCCCAGCGCGAGATCGACCTGCGGCGCCGCCTCCCGCAGGGCGTCCGTTGCTACACCGGCGACGACTTCAACTACCCCGAGCTGATCGCGGGCGACGAGCAGGGATTCAGCCACGCCCTGCTCGGCATCTTCGACCCGCTGGGACCGCTGGCGGCCCAGGCGGTCCGGGTCCTGGACACGGGCAACGTAGCGGGCTACCGCGAACTCCTCGACCCCACGGTCGAGTTGTCCCGCCACCTCTTCCAGGCACCCACCCGCTTCTACAAGACGGGTGTGGTCTTCCTGGCCTGGCTGGCCGGCCACCAGTCCCACTTCACCATGGTCGGTGGCCTCCAGTCGGCCCGCTCCCTGCCGCACTTCGCCCGCGCCTACGAACTCGCCGACGGACTGGGCCTGTTCCCCGACCCCAAGGTCGCCGAGGAGCGGATGAAGAACCTGCTGTCCCTGTACGGGGTGAACCAGTGACAGAGCTCGCGCGTTTCTCCATCAACCAGATGACGGTCAAGCAGCTGTCGATGCCGGAACTGGTCCACAGCTGCCGCGAGTTGGGCGTCGCCAACGTCGGCCTGTGGCGGGAGCCCGTCCAGGCGTACGGCCTGGAGGCGACGGCCAAACTGGTCCGGGACGCCGGCCTCACCGTCACCACCCTGTGCCGCGGCGGCTTCTTCACGGCGATCGACCCGGCGGAGCGTGCGGCGGCCCTGGACGACAACCGCCGCGCGGTCGACGAGGCGGCGACGCTCGGCACGGACGTACTGGTCCTGGTGTCCGGCGGCCTGCCGGCCGGCTCCAAGGACCTGCACGGCGCCCGGGAACGGATCGCGGACGCGCTGGCCGTGCTCGGCCCCTACGCCGAGGACCACGGCGTGCAGCTGGCCATCGAGCCGCTGCACCCGATGTACGCCTCGGACCGCTGCGTCGTCTCGACCCTGACGCAGGCCCTGGACCTCGCGGAACGCTTCCCTGCCCACCAGGTCGGCGTCACGGTCGACACGTACCACATCTGGTGGGACGACAACGCGCCCGCACAGATCGCCCGCGCGGGCGCGGGCGGGCGTATCCACACCTTCCAACTCGCCGACTGGACCACCCCGTTGCCGCAGGGCGTGCTCAACGGCCGCGGGCAGATCGGGGACGGGGCGATCGACATGCGGGCGTGGCTCGGGTACGTGGCGGCGGCGGGCTACACCGGCGCCATCGAGGTCGAGCTGTTCAACGACGGCCTGTGGGCACGCGACGGCCGTGAGGTGCTGGCGGAGACGGCGGCGCGGTTCGTGGCGCACGTGGGGTAGCGCAGACGGGATTCGGCGGAACGCCGACGGCTTTCGGGTCGTCGGCGTTCCGTATGGCCGTGATGATCGATATCACTTGGGCAAAAGCCGGGCAGATCGGGCTGTACCGACCATCTGCGGAACGTGCGCCCCGGCCGCAGCTCCTAGGCTTTGCCGTCGCATCGCCCGAGACTCCCCGACGAGCTGACCATGAGCAGGAAGATCCCGAGGGCCGCCCTGGCCGCCCTCCTCACCCTGGCCGCGGGTGCCCCGCTGACGGCATGCTCCGACGACGGGGCACGGCTGGGCTACCAGGCCGACTATGCCGATCACCCGCCCCTGCGCGTCACCGGGTACCCGTCGACGGGGAGCCTGGAGACGGTGCAGCAGGTTGTCTGGCAGCTCGCGGACGGGGACGTCGACGGGCTGGCCGCGCTGGACACGGAGGGCGGCGACGCCCGTTCCGCGGCCCGCGACTGGGTCGAGGCGTACGGCAAGGCGGCCCACGGGGAGGTGACCGCGGACTTCCTCGACGAGGGCTCTGTGCGCCAGGACGTGGTGCTGCACTTCGCCGGACCCCGCCGCACCCAGGACCTCACCGTCCGCATCGGGGACGACGACAGCTGGGGAGCGGTCCTCGACGCTCCCGACCCCGAACCGGCCTCGCGGTGACGAGGGCGCCTCACGGCGGAGGGAGCAGGGTGCCCAGGGGCCCCAGGTCGAGGTTGAGGTCCTCCAGGGTGAGGTCGTAGCGGTCGCAGAGTTCGGTCATGCGGTCGTGGAGCAGCATCAGGGTGAGGCCGAGGCGTTCCTCCTGGTCCTCGGTCAGGTTGCCCTCGTCGACGCGGTGCAGGGCCTGGCGCTCCATCAGCTGGCGCAGGAGTTCGACGATGGTCAGGACCAGCTTGACCAGGTCGCGCTCCACGGTGTCGGGGTCGGCGTGGAGGCGGCGGGCGGCGGACCGTCCCGCGGGCGGTGACGCTATGTCGTCCGGGCTCGCGGGCAGCAGCGAGAACGCCCGGTGAGCGGCCTGCGCGACCTCGCGCAGCCGGTCGGGGGACGGGCGGTCAGCCGGGCTCGACATCGTGGCCGCCGTGCTCCGTGGGCGTCCGGTCCTGCAGCACGGGCGCCCACTGCTCCTCCATCTGCTCGCGGATGGCGATCACCACCGCGCGCAGCGAGATCCGTACCAGGTCGATGTCCGCGATGGACAGCACGACATCGCCGGTGAGCACCACCCCGCCGCTCAGCAGGCGGTCGAGCAGGTCGATCAGCGCGACCTGGCGTCCGGCCAGGGGGCGGTCGTCGTCGTAGTACCCGGTCACCGTGGTCGCGTCCCTTCGGCGGGAGTCGCGAAGGAGTACGGCGCCCAGGGGCCGGTGACCTCCACCCGTACGCCGGGCAGGTCGTCCGCGGCGTGCAGCATCCGCTCGCGGAACTCCGCGGCCAGGTGGCGCGGTACGAGGTAGGCGTCATTGGCCAGGTTCTCGCCGCGGGCGTCGGCCAGGGTCCCCTGCTGCGGGCGGTGCCGGGAGCGCTCCACCGCGAGACCGCGCGCCCGTTCCTCCGTGCGGCGCACGGCCTCCTCGGCGGCGCGCCGGGTGTCCTCGTGCGCCTGGCGGTGCTGTCTGCGGGTGCGCAGATACGCGCGTCCCGGCGCCCCGTCGGCGGTGGACGAGCCCGGTGCCGCGGACGGGGTCGCCGACTCGGAGGCGGGCGGGGCCTCGGCGTACACCTTCACGCCCCACTCCACGTGGGCGTCGAACCGGTCGAGCAGTTCGGCGAAGGCCTCCTGACGCTCGCTCAGCATCCGCTCGACCCGGCTGTCGTCGAGGTACACCGTGGCCAGCCGCAGGGGGAGGACGGTCACTCGGGCGGCCAGCGTCTCGATGACGAGGTGGTGGGCGCGGGCCGTCGACTCCAGCCAGTCGAGGTCCTCCAGGCGCGACTTCAGGGCCGACTCCGAGAACTCCTCCCCGGGCACCTCGCTGACCGCGGCGGCCAGCGCGCCCGAGCTGACCAGGGTGACGGGGGCGCCGGTCACCCCGCGCAGACCGGCCAGTTGAGCCCGCGTCTCCGCGCCGGGCGAGCGGACCACGGCGTACGCGTAGCTCAGCCGCTGCCCGGTCATGACTCCCGGTCCTCGGAGTCGTCCTTCCTGCGCCGGGTGCGTCGAGGTTCGGCGGTGGACTCGCGCTCCGCCGCACGCGACCGGCGGCGACCGCCCGAGCCGCGTTCGGGCAACTCGCCCGCGGACTCCGCCTTCTCGACCTTCTCGGCCTTTTCCGCCTTCTCCACCTTGCGGCGCAGCTCCTCCACCTCCTCGCGCAGGCGCTCGTTCTGCTCCTTCAGGTCGTGCCGCTGGTCGGCTCGGGAGGACAGCGCGGGGTCGTGCTCCCACCAGTCGATGCCGATCTCCTTGGCCTTGTCGACCGAGGCCACCAGGAGACGGAGCTTGATGGTGAGCAGCTCGATGTCGAGCAGGTTGATCTTGATGTCGCCGACGATGACGATGCCCTTGTCGAGCACGCGTTCAAGGATGTCGGCGAGGTTCGCGCTGGATCCTCCGCCGCCGCCGTACGGAGACAGCGCCGGGGAGGTGGAGCGGCTGGGGACGGGCTCGGTCACGGCGTACTCGACCTCGCTTCCCGGAAGCACCCACGGTCACTCCCGGCCGCGCGCTCGGCCACGGCCAGACACGGCGGTGGCGCTTGGGGCGGGGTTGCTCGTCGGTGTCGTCGTTGCGGTCGTCAGGCTCTCGGTCTTCGTCCTTTTCCTGGTCCTCCCAGTCGTTCCTCGGCGCGTTCGTCGGCCCGGCAGATCCTTTCCTCCCCCGGGCGGCAGCCCGCGACCCACGCGTCACAGCCCAGGAGGCTGTCCGCTCTTTCGCAGCTGATAGGCCCTGATCTCCTCCAGGCGGTGCAGCAGTGCCTCCTCCTGCCGTGCGAACTCCTCGTCGTCGATACGGCCCTCGTCGAGCGCCCGCTCCAGATTCACGAGCGCCTCCTGCACGGGGGTCGGGTCGTAGTACTCGTCCTCGGCGGTCCGGACCACCTTGTCGAGCACCCAGCCGACGCCCCTGACGGGAGCGAACGGCAGCGTCAGAATCCCGGTGACCAGTCCCACGGCACCTCCTCGCGCCTCACGTCAGACGAAGCTGTACGGCGGCAGGGGCCCCCGCAGCCGCAACTCCATGCCCGCGCCGTAGCGTTCGGCCAGCTCCCGGCAGGTCCGGCCGAACTCCTCGAACTGCTCGTCGGCCACGAGGAAGGACGCGCTCACGAAGTACTGCTTCGACGCCGGCGCGATCTGCTCTGCCGAGGCGAGCGGCCGCAGCGCGGCGAGAATGTCCTCGGCGATGGCGTTCTCGCGGGCCTGCACCTCCTGGGCCACCACCTGGCCGAGCGCCAGCCGGTCCTCGTACGTCCCGCCGCCCTCGCGGGTCCGCTCGTTCAGCTCACGGGCCTGCGGGCTCTGCTCCAGGACGGCACGCAGCGAGCTGTCCTCGTCGAGGACGCCCTTGACGTTGAACTCCGCCTGCCCGGCAAGCTCGTCCAGCCGCTGCGCGAACAACTGCGCCCGCTCCTCCAGGACGCCGCGTACGGCCTCCTCGTCCGCGGCGACGAACCCGAAGCTGAGCGGCAGGGTGGGGCCGGCGGCCCACAACCGCTCCTGCACGTCGTTGTGCGCCTGCAGGTCCCGGCGGGCGACCGAGAGGTCGTCCGGGGCCTCGCTGACGACGGCACACAGGGAGTCGCCGCGCACCACGCGCACCTCGCCGGGCGGCTCGCCCACGCCCTTTACATCGCTCAGATCGAGGGGGTGCGAGTCCTTGGTGATCGCGTACACATACACGGACATCGGCTCGCTCACTCCTCCCGGTCCCGTGCGGAGCGGCGCTCCGAACGGCGTTCGGAACGCTCACGCCGTTTTCCGCGCGCCGGCCGGCGCTCCCGCTCGCCCTCCGTATCCGCGTCCTCGTCTGCCGCTTCGTCCTCGTCACCGTCGCCCTTGAACGAATCGGTGACCGCCTCGACCGCGCCCGACAGCGCCCCCTTGCTCTTGCCGCGTGCCCCGCTCTCGACGGAACCTCCGACGAGGTCGGTCAGCTGCGCGGGCGACTTGCTGCCCGACTCCAGATCCAGCCTGTTGGTCGCCTCGGCGAAGCGCAGATACGTGTCGACACTGGCCACGACCACCCGAGCGTCGATCTTCAGGATCTCGATGCCCACCAGGGACACCCGCACGAACGCGTCGATGACCAGGCCCCTGTCGAGGACGAGTTCCAGCACGTCGTAGAGGTTCCCCGAGCCGCCTCCGGCGGCGCCGGGGACACCACCACCGCCGTTGCCCTGTGGCACCACAGTCACGGTGTGTTCCCTTCCGGCCCGACTCACGGTGAAGCCAGCGAGACCCGACTTCCCGGAGAATCACTTACAAAACCGGCTTATCGGAGAATTTCTGACGAAAGGGTCATGACCTAGCGGCGATCCGTCCTGTCCACCTGCGCGCGCGTGTAGCGACGCCCGCGCTTGTAGGCCAGCAGCTTCCCCTCCGGGTCCAGAACCACCTGGTAGCTGGCCATCACGCTGGTCGTCTCCGGGATGCGTTCCAGCTCCACGACCTCAACGTCGGCTTCCCAGCCCTCATCCGTCGGCTTCACCGCGGAAACCGACTCGGGAACCCTCCCCAGCAACTCACTGAGCTGTTCCACCGCGGACCGCATCGCATCGGCGAGGGAGATCCGCGCCCCCGCGGACGCCTGCCGTGATGAGGAACGCGCCTTCCGCGGCTCGCGATCGCTCGTGATCATTCACCTTCTCGCCTGACTTCTCAATCATCGGCTTCTCGGACAGCCCACGCCACCTCTCCACCGCTACCTGCCGGCCGCCCGCTTCGTGAGCACCGCCGGCACCACCGGAACCAGGATCTCGACCACCCGGGACACGGCACCCCGAGGCAGCCCCGTCCTGCGCGCCACCGCGTCCGCGACCGGCTCGGCCTCCTCCGCCAGCAGCCCGGCCACGAGGCCGCCGGTCGCGAAGCCGCCCACCGTGACCACGCCGGTGAGCGGGGCGTCGTGCGGCGTGGCGACGGCCTCCGCCTCGCCGGACAGCGCCGCCACCGTCGTACCGACCATCTGCCGGGCCCCCGCCTCGTCCGTGCCCAGCAGCCCCGCGATGTCCCCGATCCGGTGGTCGCCGAGCTCGTCGAGCACGTCGTCCTGGAGGGATGTGAGGGGGTTTGCATCTACTTCTGACATGTCTGAAACGCTACGACTGTCCCGGTTTCCGGGCGCGCTGAAGACAGTCCGAAAAAAATTCCGCGGAGACCGTGCAACCCTTCCCGCACCTCGCCGGTCGTACTTGGCATCAGGACTCTTGGAGGGGGATCTGGGGGGATCGCGGGGGTTCTGATGGGGAGGGGAAACCCGAGGGGCCCGGTCGACGGACCGGGCCCCTCGAAACGTTCCTGGGATCTCCGGAACTCGCAGCCTTCCTAGAAGAAGACCCCGCAGCGCAGCAGCACATTCGCGTACGGCCGCGCCTCGCCGGTCCGTACGACCAGCCGCGCCCCGGCCGACAGCTCCTTGAGCCGCTCGTGCGTGACCAGCCGCAGCTCGGGAAACTCCCCGTCCAGCAGCGCGGCCGCCGCGGGGTTCGCCTCGCGGATCTCCTTTGCCGCCGTCGCGCCCTCCACCACCAGCTCGGCCAGCAGGCCCTCCAGGACCTCGGCGAACGACGGCACCCCGGCACGGAAGGCCAGGTCCACGACCCGGGGGCCGTCGGGTATCGGCATGCCCGCGTCGCACACCAGCACGCCGTCGCCGTGGCCCAGTTCGGCGAGGGCGCCGGAGAGGTGGCGGTTCAGGATTCCGGCACGCTTCACAGGGCCTCGACCTCCGCCGCCGTCGGGAAGGACACCTGCGCGCCCTCCCGCGTCACGGCCACCGCGCCGACCCGGGCCGCGTACGCCGCCGCCGCCGCAAGGGACGCGCCCGTGCCGAGCCGCCACGCCAGCGCCGCCGTGAAGGCGTCGCCCGCCCCCGTCGTGTCCACCGCGTCCACCTTCACGGACGGAACCCGCGTCACGCCCTTGGCGGAGGCGACCAGAGCGCCCTCGGCGCCCAGGGTCACGACGACCGAGCGGGGCCCTTTCGCGAGCAGGATCCGCGCCCAGTCCTCGGGGGTGTCGCCCACCGCGGAGTCGCCGAGGATCACCTTCGCCTCGTGCTCGTTCACGATCAGCGGGTCGCAGGCCGCCAGCACCTCGATCGGCAGCGGACGGGGCGGCGAGGGGTTCAGCACGAAGCGGCTGCCGTCCGCCAGGCTGCGGACCACCTCGACGACCGTCTCCAGCGGGATCTCCAGCTGGACCGACACCACCCGCGACGCCTGGAAGAGGCTCGCGGCGGCCCGTACGTCCTGCGGGGCGAGCCTGCCGTTGGCCCCCGGCGAGACGACGATGCTGTTGTCCCCGGACGGGTCCACCGTGATCAGCGCGACGCCGGTCGGCGCGCCGCCGACCAGGACGCCCACCGTGTCGACGCCGGACTCCCGCTGCGAGTCGAGCAGCAGCCGGCCGTGCGCGTCGTCGCCGACCCGGGCCAGCAGGGCCGTACGGGCCCCGAGCCGGGCGGCCGCGACGGCCTGGTTGGCGCCCTTGCCGCCAGGGTGGACGGCAAGATCGGAGCCGAGCACGGTCTCGCCGGCCCCCGGCCGACGCTCGACGCCGATCACCAGGTCGGCGTTGGCCGACCCTACGACCAGGAGGTCGTAGTCGTACATGAGGTTGCTCCCCTGATAGGTCCCCGTGGTGACGTGCGGCGGGCGGTCGTCACCAGGTCCATGCTCCTGCAACGACCGCCCGCCCGTTCGCCGTTCCCCGATGTCGGCCGGATCCCGGCCGGACGTCAGCCGCCGAAGCCGGCCACGTTCTCCTTCGTGACCACCTTCACCGGCACCTTCACCATCTGCTCGACCTTCTTGCCCTGAAGTGCCTTGAGCGCGTTGTCCACCGCGATCTCGCCGAGCTGGGTGGGCTGCTGTGCCACGGACGCGTACAGCGAGCCGCCCTCCACCGCCTTCAGACCGTCCGGCGTGCCGTCGAAGCCGACCACGGAGACCGAATTGCCGGCCTTGGAGCCCAGGGCCTTGATCGCGCCCAGCGCCATCTCGTCGTTGGCGGCGATGACGCCCTGGACGTCCGGGTGGGCCTGGAGCAGGTTGGACATCACGTCGAGTCCCTTGGTGCGGTCGAAGTCGGCGGGCTGCTGGGCGACGACCTGGATGCCCGGGTAGGCCTTGAGCCCGTTCGCGAAGCCCTGCGCGCGCTCACGGGCGGCGGAGGTGCCCGCCTGGCCCTGGAGGATCACGATCTTGCCCTTGCCGCCGAGCTTCTCGGCTACCGTCTTGGCGGCGAGCTCACCGCCGGCGACGTTGTCGGAGGCGACCAGGGCCTCGGTCTGCGCGTTGTTGACCCCCCGGTCGACGGCGATGACCGGGATCTTCGCCTTGTCGGCGGCCTTCACGGAGTTGCTGGCCGCGTCCGAGTCCACCGGGTTGACGATGATCGCGTCGACGCTCGAACTGGTGAAGTTCTGCAACTGGTTGGCCTGCTGGGAGGCGTCGTTCTGGGCGTCCGTGACGGTCAGGTCGATGCCGAGCTTCTTCGCCTCGGCCTGGGCGCCCGCCCGGATCTGCACGAAGAAGGGGTTGTTGAGGGTGGACAGGGACAGCCCCATCTTCGGGTTCGACGACGAGGACGAGCCGTTGTGCAGGAAGGAGGTCGCCCCCACGATCGCCACGGTGACGACCGCCGCGAGCGCGTACGTCCCCGCCTGCTTGCCCTTGCCGCCGCCCGTGCCGGACGCCACCGGGGTGGCCCCGGCCTTGCGGCGCAGCGTGTCGAAGAGGACCGCCAGCGCGATCACGACGCCGATGACGACCTGCTGCCAGAAGGCGGACACGTTCAGCAGGTTCAGGCCATTGCGCAGCACCGCCAGGATCAGCGCGCCGATCAGGGTGCCGGACGCCTTGCCGGTGCCGCCCGCGAGCGAGGCACCGCCGATGACGACCGCGGCGATCGCGTCCAGCTCGTAGCCGTCGGCGGCCTGCGGCTGCGCGGAGGACAGCCGGGCGGCGAGGACGACGCCCGCGACGGCGGCGAAGACGCCGGACAGGGCGTAGATGGCGAGCTTCTGCTTCTTCACGCGCAGCCCCGACAGGCGCGCGGCCTCCTCGTTGCCGCCGATCGCGTACATCGAGCGGCCGATGTAGGTCCGGCCGAGCACGAAGGCGGCGATCAGACCCATCACGATCATCACGAGCACCGGCACCGGCAGCCAGCCGCCGAGCGTGTCACCCAGGTGCGAGACGGAGTCGGGGAGAGCGATGGGGGAGCCCTCGGAGATCACCAGCGACAGACCGCGGGCCACCGAGAGCATCGCCAGTGTCGCGATGAACGGCGGGAGTTTGCCGTACGCGATGAGGAAGCCGTTGACGAGACCGGCCGCGATGCCGGTCGCGACGGCCAGCAGTACCGCTATGAAGACCGGCACCCCGTGCGAGGTCGCGGTCCACGCGAGGACGGTGGCCGACAGCGCCGCCACCGAGCCGACCGACAGGTCGATGCCCGCCGAGACGATCACGAACGTGACGCCGAAGGCGAGGATGGCGGTCACGGCCGCCTGGACGCCGACGTTGAGGAGGTTGTCGGTGGTCAGGAAGTCGCCGGACAGCGCCGACATGGCGATGACGAGGACGATCAGCGCGGTCAGCGCGCCGTTGTCGAGCAGGAGTCGGCGAAGCCCCGAGGCGCCACTCGCGCCCGGCGTGCTCTTGAGCGTGTCAGTGGCCACGGGGGGCCTCCGTTCCGGTCTTGTCGGTGGTGGGGTTGCTGACGGCGAGTGCCATCACGGAGTCCTGGGTGGCCTCGTCGGCCGTGAGTTCGCCGGCGATCCGGCCCTGGGCCATCACCAGGACCCGGTCGCTCATGCCGAGGACCTCGGGCAGATCGCTGGAGATCATCAGGACGGCGGCGCCGGCCGTGGTCAGTTCGTTGATGAGCTGGTAGATCTCGACCTTGGCGCCGACGTCGATGCCGCGCGTGGGCTCGTCGAGGATCAGCACCCTGGTGTCGGCGAGCAGCCACTTGCCGATGACGACCTTCTGCTGGTTGCCGCCGGAGAGCGTGCGCACGTGCTGCCCGAGCCCCGCCATCCGCACACCGAGCTGCCCCGCGATCCGCGCGGCCGCCGCACGCTGGCCCTTGAGGTCGACGAGACCCGCGCGCGTGGCGGACCGCAGCGTCACCAGGCCGAGGTTCTCCTCGACGGACGCGTCCAGCACCAGGCCCTGGCCCTTGCGGTCCTCGGGGATGAGACCGATGCCCGCGGTCATCGCCGCGTTGACGTCGTGCTTCGGGACGGAGGACCCGGCGACCTTCACGGCCCCCTTGTCGTACGGGTCCGCTCCGAACACCGCCCGCACGACCTCGGTACGTCCGGCGCCGACCAGCCCCGCGATGCCGACCACCTCTCCGGCGTGCACCTCGAAGCTGACGTCGTGGAAGACGCCGTCCCTGGTCAGTCCCTCGACGGTGAGCAACGCGGCGCCCCGGTCGGCGCGTTCACGCGGGTACTGCTGCTCGATCGAGCGGCCCACCATGAGCCGTACGAGCTCGTCCTCGGGCGTGGCGGCCGGGACCTGCCCGACGCTCCTGCCGTCCCGGATGACCGTCACCCGGTCGCCCAGGGCGGCGATCTCCTCCAGGTGATGCGTGATGAAGACGATCCCGACGCCGTCCTCGCGCAGCCTGCGCACGATCGCGAAGAGCTTCTCGACCTCCTCGGAGGTCAGCACGGCCGTCGGCTCGTCCATGATCAGCACGCGCGCGTCCAGGCTGAGCGCCTTCGCGATCTCGACCATCTGCAGCCGCGCGATGCCGAGTTCACGCACCCGCGCGCGTGGGGACACGTTGACGCCGACGCGCTTGAGCAGGACCTCGGCGTCGGCCTCCATCCGCTTGCGGTCGATCATCCCGAAGCGGCGCGGCTGCCTCCCCAGGAAGATGTTCTCGGCGACCGTCAGATCGGGGACGAGGTTGAACTCCTGGTAGATGGTGGCGATCCCGAGGCGCTCGGAGTCCTGCGCGCCGTGGATGCGCGTCTCCTCGCCGCCGACCAGGATCAGCCCGGCGTCGGGCGTATAGGCGCCGGAGAGCATCTTGATGAGGGTGCTCTTGCCCGCGCCGTTCTCACCGAGCAGCACATGCACCTCGCCGCGGCGCAGGTCGAAGTCGACACCGTCCAGGGCCACCACGCCCGGGAAAGTCTTCCGTATGCCCTCGATGCGCAGCAACTCGTCCGCGTTGCTCACGACTGGCTCCTGTTCGTTACGGGGGACGGCTCCGGTGAAGCCGGTTGCTCGCCGCACGAGCGGCGTACGACGAGACGGGCGGGGAGGGTGACGGACTCGCCGGGCCGTCCCTCGACGCGGTCGACCAGGGCCCGTACGGCGGCTCGGCCCAGTTCGCCCGTCGGCTGGGCGATCGCGGTGATCGGCGGATCGGTGTGCACGAACCACCGGATGTCGTCGAAGGCGGCCAGCGCGAGGTCGTCGGGCACGCGCAAGCCGCGCGCGCGTACGGCGTCGAGCGCGCCGAGCGCCATCAGGTTGTCGGCCGCGAAGACCACCTCGGGCGGCTCGGGCAGGTCGAGGAAGCCCTCGGTGACCCGGCGCCCGCTCTCGGCCTGGAAGTCGCCCTGGCCTATGTAGGCGTCGGGGAGTTCGAGGCCGTAGGCGCCGAGCGCCTCGCGGAAGGCCTCCACGCGCTCGCGGCCGGTCGTGGTCGCCGCCGGGCCGGCGATGATCGCGAGCCGCCGGTGGCCGAGCCCGTGCAGATGCGCCACGAGATCCCGTACGGCAGTGCGCCCGTCCGACCGCACCACCGGCACGTCCACTCCCGGGATCCACCGGTCCACGAACACCATCGGCGTCCCCGCGCGGGCGGCGTCCAGCATCAGCGGCGAGCCGCCGTCGGTGGGGGAGACGAGGAGTCCGTCGATGCGCCGGTCCAGCAGGTTCCGTACGTGATGGTCCTGCAGGTCGGGCCGCTCGTCGGCGTTGCCGATGATGACGCTGTAGCCGAGCGCGCGGGCCTCCTCCTCGACGGAGCGGGCCAGTTCGGTGAAGTAGGGGTTCATCACGTCGCTGATGACCAGGCCGAGGGTGTGGGTCTGGTCCGTGCGCAGGGAGCGGGCGACGGCGTTCGGGCGGTAGCCCAGGGTCTCGACGGCGGCCAGTACGCGTGCGCGTGCCTCGGCACTGACCGACGGATGGTCGTTCAGGACGCGCGAGACCGTGGCGACGGACACGCCCGCCTCGGCAGCGACGTCCTTGATGCTCGCCATCGCCGCTCCACCTCCTCGTGGATCGTTCGTCGCCGATGGTCGTGGAATCGATTACATCGACGTGTACGGAGGATTGGAATCGATTACACGCCCGTTAATCAACCCCTCAACCACATCCCGAAACCGGATCGTGATGTCGGCCCGGTGATGTCGCGGCGGGCTCCGGGGCGGTTCAGGCTGGAAGTGCGGGGGTGTTTCCCAGGCCCCGTGCGGGCCGGAGCGGAGGGATCATGACGGCAGCGACTCGCGACGACGTGCCCGTCGTCCTCGGCGGCGACGGCGTGGAGGTGCGCTCCAAGACGATCGGCGGCGGCATGTCCGTCGGCTACATCAGCCTGCCGGAGGGCACGGACATGGGCCCGGCCCTCAAGGGCCTCGAAGGCGACGCCTGCCCGTGCCCGCACTGGGGCTACCTGCTCAAGGGCCGGCTGCGGATGCTGACGCCCGAGGGCGAGGAGCACTACGAGGCGGGCCAGGCGTACTACTGGGGACCCGGCCATGTCCCGATCGCCCTGCAGGACTGCGAGTTGGTCGAGTTCTCGCCGGACGAGGACTTCCAGCGGGTCATCGACCACGTGAGGTCGCAGGCGGGCTGACGGCTGCCGGCCGCCGTGTCCACAGTCGTCCCGCGTTGTCGTACCCGACCGGTAGCGTCGGATCATGTCCAATCAGGCAGGGAGTTCCACGGGCGAGCGGCGACTGGCGGTGCTCGAAGGCGTCCTGGAGCGGATCACGTACGCCAACGAGGAGAACGGCTACACGGTCGCCCGCGTGGACACCGGCAGGGGCGGCGGCGACCTCCTCACGGTCGTCGGCGCGCTGCTCGGCGCCCAGGTCGGCGAGTCCCTGCGGATGGAGGGCCGTTGGGGCTCCCACCCGCAGTACGGCAAGCAGTTCACCGTCGAGAACTACACGACCGTCCTCCCGGCCACCGTCCAGGGCATCCGCCGCTATCTCGGCTCCGGCCTGGTCAAGGGCATCGGCCCGGTCTTCGCCGACCGCATCACCCAGCACTTCGGCCTGGACACCCTGAAGATCATCGAGGAGGAGCCGAAGCGGCTCATCGAGGTCCCCGGCCTCGGACCGAAGCGGACCAGGAAGATCGCCGACGCCTGGGAGGAACAGAAGGCGATCAAGGAGGTCATGCTCTTCCTCCAGACCGTCGAGGTGTCCACCTCCATCGCCGTGCGGATCTACAAGAAGTACGGCGACGCCTCGATCTCGGTCGTGAAGAACCAGCCGTACCGGCTGGCGGCCGACGTCTGGGGCATCGGCTTCCTCACCGCCGACAAGATCGCCCAGTCCGTCGGCATCCCGCACGACAGCCCGGAGCGGGTCAAGGCAGGCCTGCAGTACGCGCTGTCGCAGGCCACCGACCAGGGCAACTGCTACCTCCCCGAGGAGCGCCTGATCGCGGACGCGGTGAAGCTGCTCCAGGTCGACACGGGGCTCGTCATCGAGTGCCTGGCCGAACTCGCCCAGGTCCCGGAGGACGGCGGCGACCCCGGTGTCGTACGGGAGAAGGTGCCCGGTCCCGACGGCCACTCGGAGCCCGTGACGGCCGTCTACCTCGTCCCCTTCCACCGGGCCGAACTCGCCCTCTCCGCCCAGCTGTTGCGCCTGCTGCGCACCGACGACGACCGGATGCCGGGCTTCCACGACGTGGCCTGGGACAAGGCGCTCGGCTGGCTGAAGGGCCGTACGGGCGCGGACCTCGCCCCCGAGCAGGAGGCCGCCGTCAAGCTGGCGCTGACGAAGAAGGTCGCCGTCCTCACCGGCGGCCCCGGATGCGGCAAGTCCTTCACGGTCCGCTCGATCGTGGAGCTGGCCCGCGCGAAGAAGGCCAGGGTCGTGCTGGCCGCCCCCACCGGCCGCGCCGCCAAGCGCCTGGCCGAGCTGACCGGCGCCGAGGCCTCCACCGTCCATCGCCTCCTGGAGCTCAAGCCCGGCGGCGACGCGGCGTACGACAAGGACCGCCCGCTCCAGGCCGACCTGGTGGTGGTCGACGAGGCGTCCATGCTGGACCTGCTGCTCGCCAACAAGCTGGTGAAGGCCGTACCGCCGGGTGCCCATCTGCTCTTCGTGGGCGACGTCGACCAGTTGCCCAGTGTCGGGGCGGGAGAGGTCCTCAGAGACCTGCTCGCCGACGGCAGCCCCATCCCGGCCGTCCGCCTCACGCGCGTGTTCCGTCAGGCCCAGCAGTCGGGTGTGGTGACGAACGCCCACCGGATCAACGCCGGGCAGCACCCCGTCACCGACGGCATGAAGGACTTCTTCCTCTTCGTCGAGGACGACACGGAGGAGGCCGGACGGCTCACGGTGGACGTGGCGGCCCGTCGAGTTCCGGCCAAGTTCGGCCTCGATCCACGCCGGGACGTCCAGGTCCTGGCCCCCATGCACCGCGGGCCGGCAGGCGCGGGCACGCTGAACGGCCTGCTCCAGCAGGCCATCACCCCCGGGCGCCCCGATCTCGCGGAGAAGCGGTTCGGCGGCCGGGTCTTCCGCGTCGGCGACAAGGTCACCCAGATTCGCAACAATTACGAGAAAGGGAAGAACGGCGTCTTCAACGGCACCGTCGGCGTGGTCACCTCGCTCGACCCGGTCGACCAGCGCCTCACGGTGCTGACGGACGAGGACGAGGAGGTTCCGTACGAATTCGACGAACTGGACGAGCTGGCGCATGCGTACGCGGTGACCATCCACCGTTCACAGGGAAGTGAATATCCCGCAGTGGTGATCCCCGTCACCACGGGAGCATGGATGATGCTCCAGCGGAACCTGCTGTACACGGCGGTGACCCGGGCCAAGCAGCTGGTCGTCCTCGTCGGTTCGCGCAAGGCGATCGGCCAGGCGGTGCGCACGGTGTCGGCGGGGCGGCGCTGCACGGCGCTCGACTTCCGGTTGGCGGGCTCCTGAACCTGTTTTCGGGTCGCCGTCGGACACCCTTCTGACCTGGCGATTCGTGAGGTTTTCAAAAAAATGATCGATCAAACGAGTCGTGAAGGTCACAGAGCACTTCCAGATGAGGAAAACAAGGGGCAGGATGACAGGTTGGCGGCACTCAGTGCCGTCAATAGGCCCAATGGTCGACCCCGAGTGCACTCTCCTGAGCCGAATGGGGGAGGGTAGAGACAGTCAGGGCAACCTCGAAGATGAGGCACAACGTCGGTGAGGGAAGACGTGAGCGACAACTCTGTAGTACTGCGGTACGGCGACGGCGAGTACACCTACCCGGTGATTGACAGCACCGTCGGCGACAAGGGCTTTGACATCGGCAAACTCCGCGCCCAGACCGGTCTGGTGACGCTGGACAGCGGATACGGCAACACCGCCGCCTATAAATCCGCCATCACCTACCTCGACGGCGAGCAGGGGATCCTCCGGTACCGCGGCTACCCGATCGAGCAGCTGGCCGAGCGCTCCACCTTCCTTGAGGTGGCCTACCTGCTGATCAACGGTGAGCTGCCCACCGTCGACGAGCTCTCGACGTTCAAGAACGAGATCACGCAGCACACGCTGCTGCACGAGGACGTCAAGAACTTCTACAAGGGCTTCCCGCGCGACGCCCACCCGATGGCCATGCTGTCGTCGGTGGTCTCGGCGCTGTCCACGTTCTACCAGGACAGCCACAACCCCTTCGACGAGCGTCAGCGCAACCTCTCCACGATCCGCCTGCTCGCCAAGCTTCCGACGATCGCGGCGTACGCGTACAAGAAGTCGATCGGTCACCCGTTCGTCTACCCGCGCAACGACCTCGGTTACGTCGAGAACTTCCTGCGCATGACCTTCTCGGTCCCGGCCCAGGAGTTCGAGCTGGACCCGGTCGTGGTCTCCGCCCTCGACAAGCTCCTCATCCTGCACGCCGACCACGAGCAGAACTGCTCCACGTCGACGGTCCGCCTGGTGGGCTCGTCGCAGGCGAACATGTTCGCGTCGATCTCGGCCGGCATCTCGGCCCTCTGGGGCCCGCTGCACGGCGGCGCCAACCAGTCCGTCCTGGAGATGCTCGAGGGCATCCAGGCCAACGGCGGCGATGTCGACTCCTTCATCCGCAAGGTGAAGAACAAGGAGGACGGCGTCCGCCTGATGGGCTTCGGCCACCGGGTGTACAAGTCCTTCGACCCGCGCGCGAAGATCATCAAGGCTGCGGCGCACGACGTCCTCTCCGCCCTCGGCAAGTCCGACGAGCTGCTGGACATCGCCCTGAAGCTGGAGGAGCACGCGCTCTCCGACGAGTACTTCGTCTCGCGCAACCTCTACCCGAACGTCGACTTCTACACCGGCCTGATCTACCGGGCCATGGGCTTCCCGACCGAGATGTTCACGGTCCTGTTCGCCCTCGGCCGCCTCCCGGGCTGGATCGCCCAGTGGCACGAGATGATCAAGGAGCCGGGCTCCCGCATCGGCCGCCCGCGCCAGATCTACACGGGCGTGGTCGAGCGCGACTTCGTTCCGGTCGAGGAGCGCTGACACCTGCCGGTGGGGCGCCGTGTCGGACGGCGCCGTCACACGGATCTCGTATGCAGAGCCCTGCGCGCGGCTTCGGTCGGGCGTGGGGCTCTTGTGCGTGCGGGGCGGTTAGCGGTGTCCGGTCTGGGTGTGGGGCGTCTCGGGTGGCGTGTGGGCGGGGGCGCGTGCGCGAGCCGGTCCTCTGCGCGGTCGGCGGCGGGGTCACGGTCGGTTGCGGCCAGGGCTGGGGTGTGGGCGGGGAAGGGCGGCGCCTGCCGGTCAGTGGCGCGGCACGGTCGTTCGGATGGCGCATGCGGAGACCGGCGCACGACTTCGGTCGGTGGGGCTCTGGGGGCGCGTGCGGCGGAAGGCCCCTGGCGGTGCGCCTCTCGGTGCCGCCCGCCAGCGTGCCGTCGGTGGCTGGTTGCCGACGGGTTCGGGCGCCCGTCCTCTGGTGCCTGGCCGACGGGCGGTGGCGTGGTCACGGTCGGTTGCGGCTGGGCGGGCGTGGCTGAGTTGCGGGCCGGGAGTGTCAGCATCTGCCGGCGAGGGGCGCGGCGCTTCTCGTCGCCCTGGTCAACTCGGGTCTCGTATGCGGAGCCCAACGCGCGGCATCGGTCGGGCGTGGTGCCCTCGCGCGTGCGGTGTGTTTCTCGGTGCCCCGCGTCGGGCGCGGGGTGCCTCATGGCGGGTGGCGAGTACGGGGGCCGGTCCTCGCGGGGCGTGCCGGTGGATGCCGATGGGAGGCCGACTTCTTCGGTGTCTCGCCGGTGGTGTGCCCCGGGGGTCCGCAGCGTCGGCAGGGTCGGTGCCGGGCGGGTTGGCCGGAGGCCGGCCGCCGGGTGGTCGGCATGGCCACGGGCGTCGTGGAGCGCGACTCGTTCCGGGCGGGTGCGGACAGCAGAAGGCGCCCTGGCGGCGGTCCCCCCACGGGCCGACGTCCAGGGCGCCTTCCCATGTCCCGGTGCGGATTCCCCCCACGGGATCCGGCCGGGCGTCTGAGAGAACAGCGCCTGAATCGCTGTGTTACTGCCGTGCAGTTGAGCAAAACGAGCAGAACTCGCCGTACTACTGCTGTGTGCGGTCTGCCGGGACAGCGCACGGGCGGGAGGGCCGCTCAAAGCTTCCCGACGTACGTGCCCCGGCAACGCAACTCTGAGGAAGTCCCCCAAGACATCCTCAGATGCCAACCAACGCCCCCCAAGACGCTGCCTGACATCGTCAACTTAGACCTTCGAACCCCTTCGATGGTTACGTTCACATCACTGTGATCTGCGTCTCTTGCATATGTCCGTTAGATACGCAAGAGCCCCGATATGGCGATCGGGACCCAAGCGTAAGGACGATGCGCGAGTCTTGTGAAGAGCTTATGTGAGCCTGGCGCCGGACTCCAGAGGGGTTCTTACTCGGACTTCGCCGAAAAGTCCGTAGCCTTCACCGAAAAGCCCGAAGTCGCAGGCTGTTCGACACCACGAAAACCGACGAAAAGGCCATCGCCGCCCCCGCGATCATCGGGTTCAGCAACCCCGCCGCGGCCAGCGGCAGCGCGGCGACGTTGTACCCGAAGGCCCACACGAGGTTGCCCCTGATCGTGGCGAGCGTCCGCCGCGACAGCCGGATGGCGTCCGCCGCCACTCGCAGATCACCGCGCACCAGCGTCAGATCGCTCGCCTCGATCGCCGCGTCCGTCCCCGTCCCCATGGCAAGACCCAGATCGGCGGTGGCAAGCGCGGCCGCGTCGTTGACGCCGTCGCCCACCATGGCCACGCACCGCCCCTCGCGCCGCAGCCGGCGTACGGCCTCGACCTTGTCCTCGGGCAGGACCTCCGCGATCACCTGATCGGTACCGATGCCGACCGCGTTCGCCACCGCCTCGGCGACCGCCCGGTTGTCCCCGGTCAGCAGCATCGGAGTGAGCCCGAGCGCGCGCAGCTCGCGCACCGCCTCGGCGCTGGTCTCCTTCACCGCGTCCGCGACGGCGACGACACCGCGGGCCGCCCCGTCCCACCCGACCACGACGGCCGTACGGCCGCTCCTCTCGGCCGCTTCCTTGGCGCGGGCCAGCCCGATGGGCAGGACGTCGTAGAGGCGCCCCACGACCACGTCACGGCCCTCCACGCGCCCGCGTACGCCACGCCCGGGCACGTTCTCGAACCCCTCGACCTGCGGCAGCCGCCCGACCCGCTGCTCCGCGCCCACGGCCACAGCCCGCGCGACGGGATGCTCGGAGGCGTGCTCCACGGCGCCCGCGAGCCGCAGCACCTCGTCCTCGTCGGTGCCCTCGGCTGCGTACACCTTCTGGAGGGTCATGCGGCCGGTGGTGACCGTGCCGGTCTTGTCCAGGACGACGGTGTCGACCCGGCGGGTGGACTCCAGCACCTCGGGGCCCTTGATCAGGATGCCGAGCTGCGCGCCGCGTCCCGTGCCGACCATGAGGGCCGTGGGCGTGGCCAGGCCCAGTGCGCACGGGCAGGCGATGATCAGTACGGCGACGGCCGCGGTGAAGGCGGCGACCGTGTCGTCGGTGAGGCCGAGCCACGCTCCGAAGGTGGCTACCGCGAGGAGGATGACCGCCGGTACGAACACCGCGGAGATCCGGTCGGCGAGCCGCTGCACCTCGGCCTTGCCGTTCTGTGCGTCCTCCACCAGCTTCGCCATCCGTGCGAGCTGCGTGTCGCCGCCGATCCGGGTCGCCTCGACGACCAGCCGCCCGCCCGCGTTGACCGTCGCACCGGTGACCGGGTCCCCGACCGTCACGTCGACCGGTACGGACTCGCCGGTCAGCATGGACGCGTCCACCGCGGAGGCGCCCTCGGCGACGGTGCCGTCGGTGGCGATCTTCTCGCCGGGCCGTACGACGAACCGGTCGCCGACCGCCAGCCGGCCGACCGGGACGCGGACCTCGCGCCCGTCGCGCAGTACGGCGACGTCCTTCGCGCCGAGCTCCATCAGGGCGCGCAGGGCCGCTCCCGCGCGGCGCTTGGAGCGGGCCTCCAGATAGCGGCCGAGGAGGATGAAGGTGACGACCCCGGAAGCCACTTCGAGGTAGATCTGCGAGGCGCCGTCCACACGCGAGACGGTGAACTCGAAGGTGTCGTGCATGCCGGGCATGCCCGCGTCGCCGAGGAACAGCGCCCACAGCGACCAGCCGTACGCCGCCAGGGTGCCCATCGAGATCAACGTGTCCATGGTCGCCGCGCCGTGCCGGGCGTTCGTGAACGCCGCCCGGTGGAAGGGCAGTCCGCCCCAGACGGCGACCGGCGAGGCGAGGGTGAGCGCGAGCCACTGCCAGTTGTCGAACTGCAGGGCCGGGATCATCGACAGCAGGATGACGGGTACGGCGAGCAGGGCGGAGACGGTCAGACGTCGGCGGTAGCCGATCAGTTCGGGGTCCTCAGGGGACTCCTCGGGCGCCGGTTCCGGGGGAGCCGGCTCCTCGGCCGTGTACCCCGTCCTCTCCACGGTGGCGATCAGGTCGGCGACCTGGATGCCCGCGGGGAAGCTGACCTTCGCCTTCTCCGTCGCGTAGTTCACCGTGGCGGTCACGCCGTCCATGCGGTTGAGCTTCTTCTCGACGCGGGCCGCGCAGGAAGCGCAGGTCATCCCGCCGATGAGCAGCTCGATCTCCGAGGGGGCGGCCGTCGCGGGCGCGCCCGGTGCCTCGGTTATCGGAGGTTGGTCGGTGGCGCGGGTCATGGCCAGGCTCAGGCCTTGCCGGCCAGTTCGAAGCCCGCCTCGTCGACGGCCGCGCGTACGGCCTCCTCGTCCAGCGGGGCCGCGGAGACGACCGTGACCTCGCCGGTGGACGCGACGGCCTTCACCGAGCTGACACCGGGGAGTTCGGAGAGCTCGCCGGAGACGGCGCCCTCGCAGTGCCCGCAGCTCATGCCGCTCACCTTGTAGACGGCGGTGACGGAACCCGGGGTGTCGGTGTGGGCGGTCATGTGGTTCTCCTCGTCGAGGCATGTGGGGCTGACGGGACCCAGGGGCCCCTCATCTCCAAGTTATACCCCTGTGGGGTATTTCCCCAAGGGGGGTCGGCGCCTGACGGTACGGCGTGCAACGTCCGTGGGGGCGGTGCGAACCGCCCGAGGTGCGGCCGAACATGCGTGCCTGCGGCGTCTTCGCCGGGGACGCGGGGCGACGCCGGGCGACGGGGAGCGGGTCGAGGCGGGGGGCTTTCGTACTCCGGAGCTGATCTATGCGCACCTTGTGGCAGTGCTGCGTCACGTCGCCGTTCGGGCCGGGTCGGGGCGGCCGGGGAGATCGCCCACCAGCGGGTCGAGGTAGCGGATCAGGGCGTTCTTCAGTTCCTGGACGTAGGCGTCGCGCTCGGCGCCCTCGTGGCCGAGGACCAGCTCCAAGCCCGCCTTGTACATGCCCAGGCACATATGGGCGGTCCGGGTGAGGTCGGCCGGGACGGCGTCGGGCAGGAACGAGGAGAGCAGGTTTTCGATCCGGGAGAGCAGGGTCGCGTGCAGGGCGTCGTGTTCCTCGGTGATGCGGCCGGGGATGTCGGGGCCGTGCATCAGCGCGAAGAACACCGGGTGCTCGCAGTTGAAGGCGATGAACCGGTCGACGGCCGAGCCGACCGCCTCGTCCAGGGGTGTCGCGGGGTCGACCGGGGCGAGTGCCTCGCCGTACGTCTCGCGCATCTCGTGCATGAGGCGGTCGCCCAGCTCGATCGCGATCGCTTCCTTGTTCGGGAAGAACTGGTACAGCGTGCCCGGTGACACGCCTGCCTCGCGGGCGATGGCGTTGGTGCTGGCGGCCGTGTAGCCGGTGGTGGTGAAGACGGTGGCCGCGGCTTCGAGCAGCTGGGCGATGCGGCGCTCGCCGCGGGCCTGGCGGCGGCGCGGCTGCTCCTTGTCCTGGTGGACCTGGTCGTCCTTCTCCCGGTTGGCGGACACGCGTTATCCCCAGTTCTCCGAACGCGATTGACAAACGCGAGCGGTCGCTCGCATTCTGGAGAAACGCGAGTGATCTCTCGTGTTTGCCAGTCTATGGCAGTGACGGCTTCATGCAGCCCGGGCTGCGCTCAGCATGGATCAGGGTGAAGGGGACACCGCACAATGACCGAAGTCAACAGGCCGCCCCGTGTCGGGGGCTGGACCCGTTTCGTGACGGCCCGCCCCCGGTTGTCGCTGCTCGCTGCCTTGGTGATCACCGCGCTCGCCGTGCTCGCCGGCAGCGGCGTCGCCGACCGGCTGGGCAGCGGCGGCTGGGAGGACCCGAACGCCGAGTCGACGTACGCGACCAAGGCGCTGGAGCGCGAGTTCCCCGCCTCCCAGCCCAACCTCCTGCTTCTCGTGGACGCGGGCGACGCCTCGGTGGACGACCCCGCGGTCGCCGCGGAGGCCCGGCGGATAGCCGCGCGTCTGGCCGGCGAGAAGGGGATCACGGGGGTCGGTTCCTACTGGCAGGCGGACCCCTCGGCTGCTGCTGCCCTGCGTGCCGAGGACGGCCATGAGGCGCTGATCGCCGCCCGCATCACCGGCGAGGAGAAGGCGGCGGGGGAGACCCTGGACCGCATCGCGCCCGAGTTCCGGGGGGCGCACGGCCCGGTGGAGGTCAGGGTCGGCGGCCCGGTCGCGGTGCGCCACGAGATGCAGACCATCATCCAGGAGGACCTGATCCGGGCCGAGGTGATCGCCCTGCCGGTCACCCTGGTGCTGCTGGTGATGGTCTTCGGCAGTGCGGTCGCGGCCCTGCTGCCGCTCGGCATCGGCATCGTCGCCATCCTCGGCACGAACGCGGTGCTGCGCGGCCTCACCGAGGTCACCGACGTCTCGGTCTTCGCGATGAACCTCACCACGGCCCTGGGCCTGGGCCTGGCCGTCGACTACGCCCTCTTCATCGTCCGGCGCTTCCGTGAGGAACTCACCGCCGACACCGAACCGTTGACCGCGGTCGGCGCGACCCTGCGCACGGCCGGCCGCACGGTCCTCTTCTCGGCCCTCACGGTCGCGGTGTCCCTCGCGGCGATGCTGCTCTTCCCGCAGTACTTCCTGCGGTCCTTCGCCTACGCCGGTATCGCGGTGGTGCTGCTGGCCGCGGCGGCCGCGTTGATCCTCCTCCCGGCGGCACTGGTCCTGCTCGGCCACCGGGTCAACTCCCTGGACCTGCGCCGCCTGTTCCGGCGCGGACGGCGCGCGAGCGGGCCGCAGGCCCCGAAGACGTCCGCTCAGGAGCCCGGTACGTCCGGCACATCCGGTACGTCCGGCACCTCAGGCGCGACCGGCCCGTCCAGCGCCTCGCAAGGCAAGGCCTGGGCCCGCACGGCGAACCTCGTCATGCGCCGCGCCCCCTTCTTCGCCCTGGGCACCACCGCCGTCCTGGTCCTGCTCGGACTGCCCTTCCTGGGCGTGAAGTTCGGCACCGCGGACGACCGCCAGCTGCCGTCGAGTGCCGAGTCCCATGTCGTGCAGCAGCACATCCGCGACGGCTTCCCGGGCAGCCCCGGCGGCGGCCTGGAGGTGCTCGCCGAGGGACGCGCGACGCAGACGCAGTACGCCGACTACAAGGAGCGGATCGCCGCCCTCCCGGAGGTGCTCCGGGTCGACGGGCCGCTGGTGCAGGGTGACTCGGCGTACTTCACGGTGCTCCCCAAGGGCGAGGCGGTGGACGACCCGGCTCAGCGCCTGGTGGACGAACTGCGCGCCACGCAGGCGCCGTTCGACACCAAGGTGACCGGCGCGGCCGCGGTCCTGGTCGACTCCAAGGACGCGATAGCCGAGCGCCTGCCCCTGGCGGCCGCCTTCATCGCGATCGTCACCCTGCTGCTGGTGTTCCTGCTGACGGGCAGCGTGCTGATCCCGATCCAGGCGGTGGTGCTCAACGCGCTGAGCCTGACGGCGATGTTCGGCGCCGTGGTCTGGATCTTCCAGGACGGCCATCTGTCCGGCCTGCTCGGCTTCACCACCCCCGGCTCGATCGAGACGACCCTTCCGGTGCTGATGTTCTGCGTCGCCTTCGGCCTGTCGATGGACTACGGCGTGTTCCTGCTGTCCCGCATCAAGGAGGAGTACGCCAAGACGGGCGACCACGACCAGGCGGTCCGCCACGGTCTGCAGCGCACCGGAGGACTGATTACCGCGGCCGCCGTGATCCTCGCGGTGGTGATGGTCGCGATAGGCACCTCGCGGGTGACCAACACCAAGATGCTCGGCCTCGGCATCGCCCTGGCGGTGCTGATGGACGCGATGATCGTCCGCAGCCTCCTGGTCCCGGCCGTCATGCGCCTCACGGGCCGGGCGACCTGGTGGGCCCCGGGACCGCTGCGGCGCTTCCACGAGCGGTTCGGAGTCAGCGAGTCCGGCGACGAAGCGACGCCGGCCCCGGCGACCGAGCCCACTCAGGAGCGGGACAAGGTGAGCGCGCACCGCTGACCTGCGAGGGGGCGCGGGTGTCGTACCGCAAACCCGGTGGAGCGTCTAGCGTTCCTGATGATCTCCGTGCAAGGGGCGCGGCCGAAAGGAGACCGGCATGCGGGCAGTGGTGTTCGAGCGGTACGGCGAAGCGGCCGAGGTGCGCGAGGTGCCCGACCCGCACCCGGCCCCCCACGGAGTGACCGTGCGGGTCGAGGCGACGGGACTGTGCCGCAGTGACTGGCACGGCTGGCAGGGCCACGACCCCGACATCCGGCTGCCGCATGTGCCGGGCCATGAACTCGCCGGCGTGGTCGAGGCGGTGGGTGACCGGGTGACCGCCTGGCGCCCCGGCGACCGGGTCACCGTGCCCTTCGTGTGCGCCTGCGGCAGCTGTGCGGCGTGTGCAGCCGGCGACCAGCAGGTCTGCGAGCGCCAGACTCAGCCCGGCTTCACCCACTGGGGCTCCTTCGCCCAGTACGTGGCGCTGGACCACGCCGACGTCAACCTCGTCGCCGTACCCGAGGAGATGTCGTTCGCGACGGCGGCCTCGCTGGGCTGCCGGTTCGCCACGGCGTTCCGGGCGGTCGTGCAGCAGGGCCGGGTGGCCGCGGGGGAGTGGGTCGCCGTGCACGGCTGCGGCGGGGTCGGCCTGTCGGCGGTGATGATCGCGGCGGCGTCGGGCGCGAGGGTCGTGGCGGTGGACGTGTCCCCGCAGGCCCTGGACCTGGCGCGGAAGTTCGGGGCGGCGGAGTGCGTGGACGCGTTGAGCACACCGGACACGGCGGCCGCGATCCACTCCCTGACCGGCGGCGGGGTCCACCTCTCCCTGGACGCCCTCGGCTCACCCACCACCTGCGCCGCCTCCGTCAACAGCCTGCGCCGCCGGGGCCGGCACATCCAGGTGGGCCTGCTGCCCTCGGAGTCCGGCACGACCCCGGTCCCCATGGCCCGCGCGATCGCCCTCGAACTCGAACTGCTGGGCAGCCACGGCATGGCCGCGCACACCTATCCGCCGATGCTGGAGCTGGTGCGGGCGGGTGCGTTGCGGCCGGATCTGCTGGTGACGTCGACGATCACGCTGGACGCGGTGCCGTCGGCACTGACGGCGCTCGGGACGGCGCCGGGGGCGGGAGTGACGGTCATCGAGCCGTGGAGTTGAGCGCGGCCCACTCGTGGTCGAGGAGGGCCATCAGCACCTCGTCGACCCATTCGCCGTCCCGCAGCTCGATCTCCCGGCGGATCCCCTTGACCGCGAATCCGACCTTCTCGTAGACGTGCAGGGCGCGGAGGTTGTAGGCATACGCCTCCAACTGGATCCGGTGCAGCCCGAGTTGCTCGAAGCCGTGGCCGACCATGAGCCGGGTGGCCTCGGTGCCCAGGCCCCGGCCCCGGCCGCGCGGTCCGATCAGGGTGCGGAAGGTGCAGCTGCGGGCGTCGGGATCCCACTCGTACAGCACGACCTCACCGACGAGTTCGCCGGTGGCGCGGTCGATGACGGCGAGGTCGAGGCGGTCCGGCTGGTCGGAGCGGGTGCCGTACCAGGAGCGCAGTCGTCGAGGGGTGAGCTCGCCGGGCGAATCCCCGGTGAAGCGTTGGACCTCCGGGTCGCCGATGATCTCCCACATGCCGTCGGCGTCAGCCTCGGTGAACGGGCGGAGCACGGTTCTGTCGCCGGTCAGGGTGGGTTTGACGGAGAGACTCATGGGGCGACTGTGCCCCACAGGCCGGTGGGGGCACAGCCGATTTTCCGGGAGGTCAATCCGATCTGCGCCCGCGGTTGCCCGGGCGGGACGCGACCCAGGCCCGGACGGTGTCGGCGTACCAGAAGGGCTTGCCGCCCTCCACATGGTCGGGCGGCGGCAGCAAGCCGTGCTTGCGGTAGGACCGTACGGTGTCCGGCTGCACCTTGATGTGAGCCGCGATCTCCTTGTAGGACCAGAGCCTTCGGTCGGTCATCGGTTGCACCTCCCTGCGCGCGCCGCGGCGGCGACCGGGGGCGGTCGTCGGGGGGACCGTGCGCTGCGCTGGCGATCACAAAGCCTGTGCCCCGTCAACGACGCACCGTGAGAAGGGGACAGTGCCTGTGCACCGGGTGTGACGCAAGGCCTGCGTACATGCGACATGTGTGACACGGAAGGTGCCTTTGTGACACGAGTGCTGCAAAGGCACCAGAGTCGTACAGGGCGCGGCGCATTGACAGCCAACGCCTGCCGCACCCCCCAAGGGGCGCGGGGCTGTGTTGACCCGCGACGCCGAGATGATCCAAACGACAGGGCCCAGGCGCCCCGCCTCTCCCCGGAGGGCCTGGTTCGAATGTCCGGACAAAATATTGACAGCCCTCGCCGGGCAGGCTAGAAAGCCGAAGAGAGCCGAAGCGCAACGCTGACGGAAGCGCCGCCACAAGGGAGACCGAGGGAAGCCGATGGCCTACGACTTGATCACCATGGGGCGGATCGGAGTGGACCTATACCCCCTGCAGACCGGCGTCCCGCTGCCGCAGGTCACGTCCTTCGGCAAGTTCCTCGGCGGCTCGGCGAGCAACGTCGCGGTCGCCGCGGCCCGCCTGGGACGCCGTACCGCGGTGATCACCCGCACCGGCGACGACCCCTTCGGCACCTACCTCCACGAGGCCCTCCAAGGCTTCGGCGTCGACGACCGCTGGGTCGCCCCGGTCCCCGGCCTGCCCACTCCGGTCACCTTCTGCGAGATCTTCCCGCCGGACGACTTCCCGCTGTACTTCTACCGGCAGCCCAAGGCCCCGGACCTGGAGATCGACGCCCACGAGCTGGACCTCGACGCCATCCGCGACGCCCGTATCTTCTGGGTCACCGGCACCGGCCTGAGCGAGGAGCCCAGCCGTACGGCGACGCTGGCGGCGCTCGCCCATCGCGCCAAGTCCGGTACGACGGTCTTCGACCTCGACTGGCGCCCCATGTTCTGGAGCGACCCCGAAGCGGCCCGCCCCTTCTACGCCGAGGCCCTGAAACACACCACCGTCGCCGTCGGCAATCTCGACGAGGTGGAGGTCGCGACCGGCGTGCGTGAACCGCATGCCGCGGCCCGCGCGCTGCTGGACGCCGGTGTCGAGGTCGCTGTCGTCAAGCAGGGCCCCAAGGGCGTCCTCGCCGTCAACAGCAAGGGCGACCAGGCCGAGGTGCCGCCGCTGCCCGTGAACGTGCTCAACGGGCTCGGCGCCGGTGACGCCTTCGGCGGTTCGCTCTGCCACGGCCTGCTCGAAGGCTGGGACCTGGAGAAGATCATGCGGCACGCCAACGCGGCCGGCGCCATCGTGGCCTCCCGTCTGGAGTGCTCCTCCGCGATGCCGACGCCGGACGAGATCGAGGCCGCGATCGCCGCGGGGGCCGTCAAGTGACCGTAGACATCGGGGAACTCGTCCGCCTGCGCACCCAGCGCCCCGAGGCGATCGCCGAGGCGGCCGCTCGTCGCGCCCGCCGCCCGCTGCTCGGCGACTCCGGCCGGCTGATGATCGTCGCCGCCGACCACCCGGCCCGTGGCGCCCTCGGTGTCGGCGACCGCAGACTCGCCATGGCCAACCGCGCCGACCTGCTGGAACGCCTGTGCCTTGCGCTCGGCCGCCCCGGCGTCGACGGCGTCCTCGCGACCGCCGACATCCTGGACGACCTGCTGCTGCTCGGCGCCCTCGACGGCAAGGTCGTCATGGGGTCCATGAACCGCGGCGGCCTGCAGGGCGCGAGTTTCGAACTTGACGACCGCTTCACCGGCCACCGCCCCGAGGACCTCCGGCGCCTCGGCTTCGACGCCGGCAAGCTGCTCCTGCGGATCGACTACGACGACCCGGGTTCCCTCACCACCCTGGAGTCCACCGCCCGCGCCGTCGACGAGATGGCGGCGCGTCAACTCCCGGTCTTCGTCGAACCGTTCATCAGTCACCGCACCCCCGAGGGCAAGGTCGCCAACGACCTGTCCGCCGAGGCCGTCACCAAGTCCATCGCCATCGCCTCGGGTCTCGGCGGCACCTCCGCCTACACCTGGCTGAAGCTCCCGGTCACCGAGAACCCCGACGACATGGCCGAGGTCATGCAGACCTCCACGCTGCCGGCCGTTCTGCTCGGCGGCGAGGTCGGCGACGACCAGGACGGGGCGTACGAGAAGTGGCGCGGCGCACTCCAACTGCCCACCGTGCGCGGTCTGGTGGTCGGACGGTCGCTGCTCTACCCGGCGGACGGGGACGTGGCAGGCGCCGTCGACACGGCCGTAGGACTGCTGTGAGGGCCTTATGACGAACCACGAGCCGCACACCGGGACGGGCAACGGGCCGCACACCGGGACGGGCAACGGGCCGCATGCCGGGACGGGCAACGGGCCGCATGCCGGGACGGGCAACGGGCTGTACGTCCCGACGGGCACCACCGCCGACGCGAACCACGTGCTCGACGTCGGCCCCAAACGGGCCGGGTGGACCCACGGCAGCCTGCCGATCGTCGAGTTGGAGCCATGTGGCACGCACATGTTCACCACCGGGGACGGTGAATGGATCGTGCTTCCGCTGAACGGCGGATGCACCGTGGACATCGAGAACGAGAAGTACCAATTCCTGGGCCGGGACAGCGTATTCAGTGAAGTCACCGACTTCGCCTACGTGCCCCGTGACGCCCGGGCACAGATCGCCTCCGGCGCGGGTGGCCGCTTTGCTTTGGCAGGAGCGAAGTGCGAGCGAAGACTCCCCGCCCGCTACGGCCCCGCGCCGGAGGTTTCCGTCGAAGAGCCTTTGCGGCCACGACATGCCCTACGTCACCCGACCTATGGCAGAGCTTCGGGCCCGCAGCGCGGTCGCCACCGGCTGTGGCGTGCCGTGTGCGTCCGGCGCCGAGCCCCGGAGGCGCGAACTCGGCCTGACGGCCAAAGGAGACGGCTTCCCAACGGCGTTGATCACCTGAGGTGCGGTGCAGGCCGTCGAGTCACAGGGGGCGGCGGAGCCGTACAGGAGGGGCGGATCTGCTTCCATCCGGACCACGTAGAAGGCACAGGGGGTTACCGATGACCTCAACGACGAGGCTCACGGTCGCACAGGCGCTCGTCCGCTTCCTGTCCGCCCAGTACACCGAGCGTGACGGCGTACGGCAGCGCCTGATCGGCGCCACCTGGGGCATCTTCGGCCACGGCAACGTCGCCGGGATCGGCCAGGCGCTCGTCGAGTACGGCGAGGTCATGCCGTACCGCCAGGGCCGCAACGAACAGGCGATGGTGCACGCGGCGGTCGGTTACGCCCGTCAGTCGAACCGCCTCTCCACACACGCCGTGACCACGTCCATCGGCCCCGGCGCGACCAACCTCGTCACCGGCGCCGCCCTCGCGACCATCAACCACCTCCCGGTCCTGCTCCTCCCCGGCGACATCTTCGCCACCCGCCCCGCCGATCCGGTCCTCCAGCAGCTCGAAGTGCCGTACGCGGGCGACATGTCGGTGAACGACTGTCTGCGCCCGGTGTCGAAGTACTTCGACCGGATCACCAGGCCGGAGGCCCTGATCCCGTCGGCCCTGAATGCCATGCGGGTGCTCACGGACCCGGTCGAGACGGGCGCGGTCACCCTCGCACTGCCCCAGGACGTCCAGGCCGAGGCGTACGACTGGCCGGACGAGTTCTTCGCCGAGCGCGTCTGGGCCGTACGGCGTCCGGGCGCCGACCCCACCGAACTCGCCGAGGCCGTACGGATGATCCGTGACGCCCGGCGTCCGCTCGTCATCGCCGGCGGCGGCGTCCACCACAGCCGTGCGGAGGAGGCCCTCGCAGAGTTCGCGGAGGTCACCCGCATCCCGGTCGCCTCCACGCAGGCCGGCAAGGGCTCCCTGCGCCACGACCACCCCCAGGACGTCGGTGGAATCGGCCACACCGGCACCGCCACCGCCGACGAACTCGCCCGCACCGCGGACCTGGTGATCGGCGTCGGCACCCGCTACACCGACTTCACCACCGCCTCCGGCACCCTCTTCACCGGCGAGGGCGTGCGCTTCCTCAACCTCAACGTCGCGCCCTACGACGGCCACAAGCTCGCCGGCATGCCGCTGATCGCCGACGCCCGCACCGGCCTGGAGGAGCTGACGGAGAGGCTGGAGATGCACGACCACCGGGTAGCCGACTCCTACGCCACCGAGTACACCGAGGACAAGGAACGCTGGGAGCAGCGGGTCGACGCCTGCTACGAGGCCGACGAGCCGGACGTACGCCCGACGCAGCCGCAGGTCCTGGGCGCGCTGGACGCGATCGTCGACGAGTCGGACGTGATCATCAACGCGGCCGGTTCCCTCCCCGGCGACCTGCACAAACTGTGGCGGGCCCGCTCCCGGGACCAGTACCACGTGGAGTACGGCTACTCCTGCATGGGCTACGAGATCCCGGCCGCGATCGGCGTGAAGATGGCCGCGCCCGAGCGCAATGTCTGGGCGCTGGTCGGCGACGGCACCTATCTGATGATGCCGACGGAGATCGTGACCGCCGTGCAGGAGGGCGTCGCGATCAAGGTGTTGCTGGTGCAGAACCACGGGTACGCGTCCATCGGCGGCCTGTCGCAGGAGACGGGTGCCGAGCGCTTCGGCACCGCGTACCGCCACCGCGCGGCCGACGGCACCTTCACGGGCGCCCTGCTCCCCGTCGACCTGGCCGCCAACGTGGCCGGCCTGGGCATGCGGGTGCTGCGCGCGAAGACCGTACGTGACCTGCGCGAGGCGCTCGCCGAGGCCCGCGCGGCGGACACTCCCACATGTGTCTACGTCGAGACCGAAACGGCAGACACTGTGTCGGGCGCGCCGCCCGCGCATGCCTGGTGGGATGTTCCTGTGGCCGAGACCGCGACCCGACCGTCGGCGGTCAAGGCACGGGAGCTGTACGAACGGCACGTCTCGACCCGACGCCGCCATCTGTGAAGGAGTTACTGGGCATGACGAAGATCGTCAACCACTGGATCGGCGGCAAGACCGCCGAAGGCGCGTCGGGCACGTTCGGGCCGGTCACCGACCCGGCGACCGGCGCGGTCACCACGAAGGTCGCGTTCGCCTCGGTCGATGAGGTGGACGCCGCGGTCGCGGCCGCCAAGGAGGCCTACGAGACCTGGGGCCAGTCGTCGCTGGCGCAGCGCACCTCGATCCTGTTCAAGTTCCGCGCCCTGCTGGACGCCAACCGCGACGCGATCGCCGAGCTGATCACCGCCGAGCACGGCAAGGTGCACTCCGACGCCCTCGGTGAGGTGGCGCGCGGCCTGGAGATCGTCGACCTCGCGTGCGGCATCAACGTGCAGCTGAAGGGCGAGCTGTCGACGCAGGTCGCCAGCCGCGTGGACGTCTCGTCGATCCGCCAGCCGCTCGGTGTCGTCGCCGGCATCACGCCGTTCAACTTCCCGGCGATGGTCCCGATGTGGATGTTCCCGATGGCCATCGCGTGCGGCAACACCTTCGTGCTGAAGCCGTCCGAGAAGGACCCGTCGGCGTCGATCAAGATCGCCGAGCTGCTGGCCGAGGCGGGTCTGCCGGACGGCGTCTTCAACGTCGTGCACGGCGACAAGGTGGCCGTCGACCGCCTTCTGGAGCACCCGGACGTCAAGGCCGTGTCCTTCGTCGGCTCGACCCCGATCGCCCGCTACATCCACACCACCGCCGCCGCCAACCACAAGCGCGTCCAGGCCCTCGGCGGCGCCAAGAACCACATGCTGGTCCTCCCGGACGCCGACCTCGACGCGGCCGCCGACGCGGCCGTGAGCGCCGCCTACGGCTCCGCGGGCGAGCGCTGCATGGCCATCTCCGCCGTCGTCGCCGTCGGCTCCATCGGCGACGAGCTGGTCGAGAAGATCCGCGAGCGCGCCGAGAAGATCAAGATCGGCCCCGGCAACGACCCGGCCTCCGAGATGGGCCCGCTGATCACGGCCGTGCACCGCGACAAGGTGGCGTCCTACGTCGAGGGCGCGGCGGCCGAGGGCTGCGAGGTCGTGCTCGACGGCACCGGCTACACCGTCGACGGCTTCGAGGACGGCCACTGGATCGGCATCTCCCTGCTCGACAAGGTGCCGACCACCGCGAAGGCGTACCAGGACGAGATCTTCGGCCCCGTCCTGTGCGTGCTGCGCGCCGAGACGTACGAGGACGGCGTGGCGCTGATCAACGCCTCGCCCTTCGGCAACGGCACCGCGATCTTCACCCGGGACGGCGGCGCCGCCCGCCGCTTCCAGCTGGAGATCGAGGCCGGCATGGTCGGCGTGAACGTCCCGATCCCGGTCCCCGTCGGCTACCACAGCTTCGGCGGCTGGAAGGACTCGCTCTTCGGCGACCACCACATCTACGGCAACGACGGCACGCACTTCTACACCCGCGGCAAGGTCGTCACCACCCGCTGGCCCGACCCGGCCGACGCCCCCTCCGGCGTCGACCTCGGGTTCCCGCGCAACCACTGACGCCGAGCGCAACCACCGACGCCTGTCTTCGGGGCCGTCCGCATCGCGGACGGCCCCATTTTTTTGCGGACCCGCGCTGCGATTCCCGCACGCCCGGAAGTCGCGCTGTGCACGGCCTTGCGCAACGTTAACGCGTGAAATGGCGTCACGCGGCCACGGATTCCGTAGGTGAACACCCATTGACGCGATGGTTTCCGTCGATGTTGCATCCCCCTCGTGACCGACACCCTCACCCCTGTCGAGGGCGCCGTCGTCGAGGCGTCCCACAGCCCCAAGAAGCTCAAGCGCTCCATCGGCGTCGTCGGCGGCACGCTCCTCACGCTCTCCTGCGTGACCCCGGCGTCCACCCTCTTCGTGGTCGTCCCCGACCTGTTCGGCTCGCTCGGCACCGCCACCGCCCTGACGATCGCCATCGGCTCCCTGCTCTGCATCGCCGTGGCGTTCTGCTACTCGGAGCTGGGCACCCTCATCCCCAGCGCGGGCGGCGAGTACGCGATGGTGTCCACGCTGGCCGGACGGCTGGCGGGCTGGCTGGTCTTCGTGCTGTCGCTGCTGGTCGTCATGGTCGTCCCGCCGGTGATCGCGATGGGCACGGCCGACTACCTCGCCCCGATCGTCGACCTCGACCCGTCGATGGCCGGCGCCGGCGTCATGCTGCTCGCCACCCTCGCCGGGCTGCTCGACCTGCGTGCCAACGCCTGGATCACCGGCGTCTTCCTGGTCCTGGAGGTCATCGCCGCCGCCGTGGTGGCGGTGCTGGGCTTCGCCCACGCCGAGCGCGGCCCCGCGAGCCTGGTCTCGATGGAGGTGGCCGGCGCGGACGGCCGTACGGACACCGTGACGGGCCTGCTGGTCGTCTCCGGGCTCGCGATCGCCCTCTTCGTCACCCAGGGCTTCTCGACCGCCGTCTACCTCTCCGAGGAGCTGGAGAACCCGCGCCGCAACGTCGCCCGCACGGTGCTGGCCACCCTCGCCATCTCCGCCGTGATCATCCTGGTCCCGGTCGCCGCCATCACCCTGGGCGCCTCGGACATCGGGGAACTGACCGGCGGCGACATCGGCACCATGGTCACCGCCTGGTCCAACTCCGCGGTCGGCACCTTCGTCAGCCTCTGCGTGGCCCTGGCGATCATCAACGCGGGCATCGTCATGGTCATCCAGAACTCCCGCGTGCTGTTCGCCTCCGCCCGCGACAAGGCCTGGCCCGAGCCGGTCAACAACGTCCTCGCGAGGCTCGGCCGCTTCGGCTCCCCGTGGGTCGCCACCCTCGCCGTCGGAGTGCCAGGCGCCGCGCTGTGTTTCGTCAACCTCGACACCCTGTACGGCGTGACGGGCGTCTCGGTGACCGGCATGTACCTCCTCGTCGCGGTCGCCGCGCTGGCGGCCCGCCGCACCCCGCACAAGCACACACCGGCATGGCGGATGCCGCTGTGGCCGGCGATGCCGGTGCTGTTGATCGTGGTTCTCGTGTACATCCTCAGCCAGCAGGAGACGAGTCACCTGCTCTGGACGGGCGGCATCACGGCGGTGGCCACCCTGTACTGGGCGCTGTACCTGCGCCCCCGCAGGGAGACACGGTGGCTCGTGACAATTCCGGAAGACCAACAGACCTGAAGGGGCGCGGGGAAGGCGCCGTCGTACCACGAACGCGGTAGACAAAATCCCCGCCGTACCTCCAGGGAAGGTCCCGCGATTCAGCCCTCGGTCGATAACTTGCCGACAGGTTCACCCCGTACCGTTGAAGCATGGATCTTCGACTGCCCGGACTGCGTGGGCGCGTGCGGAGGCCGCGACGGTGGATCGCCGTCGCGGCCTCCGTCGTCGTCCTCGCCGGCGCCGGTACATGGACGGCCGTCGCCGACGACGACGTGCCGCCGGTGCGCAGCACCGTCCGGGTCATGGACATGGGCGACGGGGTGCGCATCGACACCTCGTACTTCACGGCGGGGTCCGGCGGCCGCCGCCCGGCCGTCCTCCTCGCGCACGGCTTCGGCGGCAGCAAGGACGACGTACGGCAGCAGGCCGAGGACCTCGCCCGGGACGGATACGCGGTCCTGACGTGGTCGGCCCGCGGCTTCGGGAAGTCGACCGGCAAGGTCGGCCTGAACGACCCGAAGGGCGAGGTCGCCGACGTCTCCCGACTGCTCGACTGGCTGGCGAAGCAGCCCCAGGTCGAGCTCGACAAGGCCGGCGACCCGCGTGTGGGCATGGCCGGCGCCTCCTACGGCGGCGCCATCTCGCTGCTGGCCGCCGGCCACGACGACCGGGTGGACGCCATCGCCCCGGCGATCACGTACTGGAACCTCGCGGACGCCCTGTTCCCGAACGGCGTCTTCAAGAAGCTCTGGGCGGGCATCTTCGTCAACACGGCGGGCGGCTGCGACAAGTTCGAGACGCAGATCTGCGAGATGTACGAACGGGTCGCCGAGTCCGGCACCCCGGACGCACCGGCCCGCACCATGCTGGAGGAGCGCTCACCGTCCGCGGTCGGCGACCGCATCGACGTGCCGACCCTGCTCATGCAGGGCCAGTCCGACTCCCTCTTCACGCTCGGCCAGGCCGACCGGGCGGCGAAGGCGATCCGCGCCAACGGCGCCCCCGTCGACGTCGACTGGATCTCCGGCGGCCATGACGGCGGCGACATGGAGACGAGCCGTATCCAGGGGCGCGTGCAGTCCTGGTTCGACCGCTACCTCAAGGACGACAAGAGCGCCGACACCGGCCCGGCCTTCCGCGTCACTCGCACCGGAGGTGTCGACTCCACCGACGGTCAGGCCCTGTTGCGGGGCGCGAGTGCCGACTCCTACCCCGGCCTGGAGAGCGGGCGGAAGTCCATCGCCCTCACCGGCCGCGAGCAGAGCTTCGCCAACCCGGCCGGCGCCAACCCGCCCGCCGTCTCCGCCCTGCCCGGCCTCGGCGGCTCCGGCGGCCTCGCCCAGCTGTCCTCGCTCGGCGTCGGGGTGTCGCTGGACTTCCCTGGCCAGTTCGCCGCGTTCGAGTCGGCGCCGGTCGCCGACAACCTGCACATCACCGGCTCCCCGACGGCGACCGTCCACGTCAGGTCGACCAGCGAGGACGCGGTGCTCTTCGGCAAGGTCTACGACGTCGGCCCCGACGGCACCCAGCAGGTGCTGCCGTCCCAGCTGGTCACGCCCCTGCGCGTCGAAGGCGCCAAGGCCGGCAAGGACGTGACGGTCACGCTCCCCGCCATCGACCACGACATCGAGAAGGGCCACAGCCTGCGCCTGGTCCTGTCCTCCACGGACCTCGGCTACGCCTCCCCGGCCTCCCCGGCGACGTACACGGTCTCCCTGAAGGGCGACCTGTCGGTCCCGACCGCCCCCGGCGTGAGCACCGCCGCCGCCCCGCTGCCGTCCTGGGTGTGGTGGCTGCCGCTCGCGGGCGCCGGCGTCGCCCTGGCCCTGCTGCTGACGGCCCGCCGCCGCACCGCCACCCCCGCGCCCGACCCGGAGCTGGCCGAAGTCCCGCTCCAGATCACCGACTTGAGCAAGCGGTACGCGGGCTCGCAGGACCGTTTCGCGGTACGGGACCTGTCCTTCCGCGTCGAGAAGGGCCAGGTCCTCGGCCTCCTCGGCCCGAACGGCGCCGGCAAGACGACGACACTGCGCATGCTGATGGGCCTGATCAAGCCGGACGCCGGCGAGACCCGCGTCTTCGGCCACGCCATCCGTCCCGGCGCGCCCGTCCTGTCCAGGGTCGGCGCCTTCGTCGAGGGCGCGGGCTTCCTGCCGCACCTGTCGGGCCGGGAGAACCTGGAGCTGTACTGGCAGGCCACCGGCCGCCCGGCCGAGGATGCCCACCTCGACGAGGCCCTGGAGATCGCCGGCCTCGGCGACGCGCTGGCCCGCGCGGTGCGCACGTACTCCCAGGGCATGCGCCAGCGTCTGGCCATCGCCCAGGCCATGCTCGGCCTCCCGGACCTGCTGATCCTCGACGAACCGACCAACGGCCTCGACCCGCCCCAGATCCGCGAGATGCGCCAGGTGATGATCCGCTACGCGGCCGCGGGCCGCACGGTGATCGTCTCCAGCCACCTGCTGGCGGAGGTCGAACAGTCCTGCACCCACCTCGTGGTGATGGACCGCGGCCGCCTCGTACAGGCGGGCCCGGTCGCCGAGATCATCGGCTCGGGCGACACGCTCCTCGTCGGCACTGCCACGGCCGTGGAGGAGCCGGTCGTCGAGAAGGTCGCCGCCCTCGCGGGCGTCGCCTCGGCCGTGCGCACCGACGACGGGATCCTGGTCCGGCTCGACGCGGACGGCAGCGCACAGCGCCTGGTCACCGAACTGGTCCGACTCGAGGTGCCCGTCCAGTCGGTGGGCCCGCACCGCCGTCTGGAAGACGCCTTCCTCACCCTGATCGGAGGCTCCGCATGAGCACGCTCACCGAGCGCACCGAGGTCGCCTCCGGCTACCGGGCGGGCCGTACGCTGCCCCTCCGGGTCGAACTGGTCCGCCAGCTCAAGCGCCGCCGCACGCTGGTGATGTTCGGCATCCTGGCCGTGCTGCCGTTCGTGCTGGTGGCCGCGTTCGCGATCGGCGGCGAACCGGACGGCGGCGGCAACCGCATCACCCTGATGGACACGGCCACGGCGTCCGGCGCCAACTTCGCCGCCGTGAACCTGTTCGTCTCCGCGGGCTTCCTGCTGGTCATCCCCGTCGCGCTGTTCTGCGGGGACACGGTGGCCTCCGAGGCCAGCTGGTCCTCCCTGCGCTACCTCCTCGCGGCCCCCGTGCCCCGGGCCCGCCTCCTGTGGTCCAAGCTCGTGGTCGCCCTCGGCCTGAGCCTGGCCGCGATGGTGCTGCTGCCCCTGGTCGCACTGGCCGTCGGCACGGCGGCGTACGGCTGGGGCCCGCTGCAGATCCCGACCGGCGGCTCGCTGGACACGGCCACGGCGGCGCAGCGCCTGCTGGTGGTGGTGGCGTACATCTTCGTGTCCCAACTGGTGACGGCGGGCCTGGCGTTCTGGCTGTCGACCAAGACGGACGCCCCGCTCGGCGCGGTCGGCGGCGCGGTCGGCCTGACCATCGTCGGCAACGTCCTCGACGCCGTGACCGCCCTCGGCGACTGGCGCCACTTCCTGCCCGCGCACTGGCAGTTCGCCTGGGCGGACGCCGTCCAGCCCCGCCCCGAGTGGTCCGGCATGATCCAGGGCACCGCGATTTCCGTAACGTACGCCCTCATCCTGTTCGCCCTGGCCTTCCGCGGTTTCGCCCGCAAGGACGTGGTGTCGTAGGTCACCGGAAGATCACCCACCGGTCTCGACGGGCCGTCCCCGTGCCCTCTTCGAGACTCATCCGCAACGCTCCGTAGCGCACGTTCCGGCCCCTTGGCCCGTCACAGTCGCAGAAGTCGACGTCAACGGACCAAGGGGGCACGGACGATGAAGCGGTACCGAACACGCAGGCTGAACGTCACCCTGCTCGCGCTCACCACGGCGGGCGCCCTGCTGCTCACCGGATGCGGCGGGAGCGACAGCGGGGGTTACTCGGCGGACGACGCCAACAAGGGAGGCGGCGACAGCCGGGGCGCCTTCCCCGCCCCCGAATACAACGGGGACGACCGGCACGACGGCGACCAGGGCGACACCTCCCGCGACTTCGCGCCCGAGCCCGACCTCCTGTCCACCTTCGCCCTCGACGTCGACACCGCCTCCTACGGCTACGCCCGCCGCACCCTCGCCGAGGGCCGGCTGCCCGACCCGTCGACGGTCCGCCCCGAGGAGTTCGTCAACAGCTTCCGCCAGGACTACGACCGCCCCGACGGCAACGGCTTCTCGGTCACCGTCGACGGTGCCCGCACCGACCGCGAGGACTGGTCCCTGGTCCGCGTGGGCCTGGCCACCCGCCCCGCCTCCGACCCCGGCGAACGCCCGCCCGCCGCCCTCACCTTCGTCATCGACATCTCCGGTTCCATGGCCGAACCGGGCCGCCTGGACCTCGCCAAGGACTCCCTCGGCGTCATGACGAACCGGCTGCGCGACGACGACTCGGTGGCCATCGTCACCTTCAGCGACGAGGCCGAGACGGTACTGCCGATGACCCGCGTCAACGACAACCGCGCCGAGATCCACGAAGCCATCGACACCCTCGAACCGACGGACTCCACCAACCTGGGCGCGGGTATGGAGACCGGCTACGAAACGGCCGTCGAAGGCCTCCGCAAGGGCGCCACCAACCGTGTGGTCCTCGTCTCCGACGCCCTGGCCAACACGGGCGACACCGACGCGGACACCATCCTCGAACGCATCTCCACCGAGCGCCGCGAGCACGGCATCACCCTCTTCGGTGTCGGCGTCGGCAGCGACTACGGCGACGCCCTGATGGAACGCCTCGCCGACAAGGGCGACGGCCACACGGTGTACGTCTCGGACGAGGACGACGCCCACGAGGTCTTCAGCCGCCAACTCCCGCGGAACATCGACCTCACCGCCCGGGACGCCAAGGCCCAGGTCGCCTTCGACCCCGAGACGGTGCGGGAGTTCCGGCTCGTCGGCTACGACAACCGCCAGGTCGCCGACGAGGACTTCCGTGACGACAGCGTCGACGGCGGCGAGATCGGTCCGGGGCACACGGTCACCGCCCTCTACGCGGTGCGCACCGAGCCCGGTACGCAGGGGCACCTCGCCACGGCGAGCGTGCGCTGGCTCGACCCGAAGTCCCGTGCCCCACACGAGGAGTCCGGCCAACTGGAGACCGGTTCCCTGGAGGACTCCGTCTGGAACGCGAGCCCCCGCTTCCAGGTCACGGCCACGGCGGCCTACTTCGCCGACGCCCTCCGCCTGGGCGACGACCGGCCCTCTTTGCCCGGCGCCACCCGTCTGCCCGAACTGGCCGATCGGGCCGACGAGTTGGCCACCACGACGGAGGACTCGGCGGTCCGCCACCTCGCGACAGCCATCCACCAGGCCACCAACCTGACCCCCACCGACTGACCCGGCTCAGGGTTCCTCGCCCCCGCCAGGGGGCTCCGCCCCCTGGACCCCCACCGGCCTGAACGGCCTCGTCCTCAAACGCCGGACGGGCTGGATTACCCGGACCGGCGCCGCGCAGTGGCCCTGGCGGTGGCGCGCCCCGCGCGGCGCCGCCCCGACCCACCACGCAGCAACAGGCCGCCGAAGGCATTGACCTTCCGTTACGCACGAGTAAGTTGACCCCCCAGTAAGTCCACCTGGCACCGGGAGCCGACATGGGCGTACGCAAGGACCTGAAGCGGGCGAAACAGCGCACCGACCTGATGGACCGCACCAGGGTCGAGGTCGTCAAGGACGCCGAGGGCGTGGTCCGCGAGGCGAGCACGCCGCCCCTCGCGCCGCAGGCGCAATCCGGCAGCATCGCCGACGTCCCTTTCACCAACGCAACCGAGGACCCCGACGCGACAGTCCTCCGCCGCCCCCAGCCCGACGGCACCTGGCACCCCGTAACCGCCACCGCCTTCGCCCGCGAAGTCACCGCCGTCGCCAAGGGCCTGATAGCCGCAGGCGTGGAACAGGCCGACCGCGTAGCCGTGATGTCCCGCACCCGCTACGAGTGGACCGTCCTGGACTTCGCCATCTGGGCCGCCGGCGCGCACACCGTCCCCATCTACGCCACCTCCTCCGCCGAGCAGGTGGAGTGGATCGTCCGCGACTCCGGCGTCCGCCACATCGTCACGGAGACCGCCGAGAACACCACCACGGTGACCACAGGCACGGCCGCCCACCCCCACCCCCCGCACACCTGGGAGTTGGACGCGGACGGCCTCGCCGACCTCATCACGCTCGGCCGCGACGTCCCCGACGAGGAGGTCACCAAGCGCCGCACGGCCCTGACCCCGGACAGCATCGCCACCGTCTGCTACACGTCCGGCACCACAGGCAAACCGAAGGGCTGCGTCCTCACGCACGCCAACCTGCACGCGGAAGCCGCCAACACGGTCGAACTGCTGCACCCCATCTTCAAGGAGGTCACCCGCCAGACCGCCTCGACCCTCCTCTTCCTGCCCCTCGCCCACATCCTCGGCCGCACCCTCCAGATCGCCTGCCTGATGGCCCGCATCGAGATCGGCCACTGCCCGAGCATCAAGCCCGACGAACTCCGCCCGGCACTCAGGCAGTTCCGCCCCACCTTCCTCGTAGGCGTCCCGTACCTCTTCGAGAAGATCCACGACACCGGTCGCGCCACGGCGGAGAAGATGGGCCGCGCCGCCTCCTTCGACCGCGCCGACCGCACCGCCGTCCGCTTCGGCGAGGCTTACCTGCACAAGTTCCTCGGCACGGGCAAGGGCCCCGGCCTCGGCCTCTACGCCGCCTGGGCCCTGTACGACCTCCTGGTCTACCGCCGGGTCCGCAAGGAACTCGGCGGCCGCATGCGCTACGCCATCAGCGGCGGCTCCCCCCTCGACCGCAACCTCAACCTGTTCTTCTACGCCACCGGAATCCTCGTCTACGAGGGCTACGGCCTGACGGAGACGACCGCCGCCGCCACCATCGTCCCGCCCCTGAGGCCCCGCCCCGGCACGGTCGGGCAGCCCGTCCCCGGCACCGCCGTCCGCATCGCCGACGACGGCGAGGTGCTCATCAGGGGCGGCATCGTCTTCGGCTCGTACTGGAACAACCCGGCCGCCACCGACGCCGTACTCCAGGACGACTGGTTCGCCACCGGTGACCTCGGCGCCCTCGACGAGGACGGCTACCTCAAGATCACCGGCCGCAAGAAGGACATCCTCGTCACCTCCGGCGGCAAGAACGTCTCCCCGGCCGTCCTGGAGGACCGCCTGCGCAGCCGCGCGCCGATCGGCCAGTGCCTCGTCGTCGGCGACAACCGCCCCTTCATCGGCGCCCTGATCACCCTCGACCCGGACGCGGTGAGCCACTGGCTCGCCGTACGCAAGATGCCCGCCGACACCCCGATGTCCGAGGTCGTCCAGGACCCCCGGATGCGCGCCGACGTCCAAAAGGCCGTCGACTACGCCAACGAGGCCGTCTCCCGCGCCGAGTCGATTCGCGCCTTCGCCCTGATCGAGGGCGAGTTCAACGAGGACAACGGCATGCTCACCCCGTCCCTGAAGGTCAAACGGCACGCGGTGACGACGGCGTACGCGGCCGAGATCGAGGCGCTGTACGGAAGCTGACCGGCACGAGCCGCCCCGCGCCTCAACCGGCCGCGGCGCCACCCGCCTCCGCCGGAGCGGCGTCGCGCCGCAGGAGCCGCTTGGCCCGGCGCCGCGTCGCCGCCTCGGCCACGGCCGCCGCCAGCAGGGGGGCCGTGCGGCGCCGGGCCAGCAGGAACCGCTGGTTGACGACCGTCTCGGGACACCAGCGGTACTTGTACGCCTCCTCCCCGCGCAGCAGGCTCAGTTTCGGCATGGAGTCGGGCGCGAGCTGCCCTCCCGACTCCAGGTCCCGGGTGGCCGCGTGCAGCAGCATCGTCGCCACGTCCACCCTGCGCTCTCGCAGCAGCGGATCGAAGCCGTACATGTACATGCCCGTCAGACGGCTCGAAAGCAGCGTCAGATTGACCGCCACGACCGTGCCTTCGAGCAGGAACTCCGTCGCCACGGCCGCACCTGAGCGGGCCATCGGAACCGCCGCCCGGACCAGGTGCTCCAGGAACCTCGGCCGCAGGTGCTCCGACGTCACCTGTCTGCCCTGCCATTGCTTGCGGTGCAGTTCGAGGAGCCGGCGCAGCGCGGCCTCGGTCTCGTCGTGGCGCGCTACGCGCCATTCGATGCCGAGCCGGGTGAACTGGTTCACCTTGCTGCGGATCCGCCGGGCGCGCCCCGTCGGCAGCCGCCCGATCAGGTCGGTCATGGGGACGGCGGGCAGGTCCAGGCACACCGAGTCGCTCATCCGGTGCCGCGGGCCGCGCCAGCACAGGTAGACCCGCTCCATCGCACCGCCCGGCCGCACCTCACCGAAGTCGATCAGGGCGGTGCGCGCCAGACCGGCCAGGGCGTCGGCCAGTGCCCCGGCGCCCGCTGCGGCCTCCTCCTCGTCGATGAGCACATCGCAGAAGTCGGTGATGGTGCCGCCGATCGGCACCAGCGCCGGCAGCGGGTGGTGCACCCGCATCAGCGGGGCCGCCGCCACCAGTTCACCGTGCCGGCGGACCAGGACGACCCGCAGCCGGCCCGGTCTGCCGTACGACAGCCACCACGAGTGCAGCCAGGCGTGGCTCTGGAACGCCGTCGCGGACGGACATGCCCCGCGCAGTCGTTCCCAGTCCTTGGCCAGCTCTCCGAAGGCGCGCTCGTCGGTGCAGACGTCCACCGACAGCGCGCGCCCGTGCCCGGTCATCCAAGGGTCCCGCGAGCGTCGGCGGCACCGGCCGGTCCGGGTACGGAGGCGCGGCTGTGGTCGTCGTCGTCCCCGTCGGGCGTCCGCCGCGGCCGGGCCAGCAGCGCGAGGCCGCCCAGCAGGCCCCCGGCGCTCGCGCCCACGAGCGAGGTCAGCGCCGGTGACGCGGAGGACGGATCGGTGGGCTTCAGCGCACGGGAGAGGCGCTCCAGCCGGATGCCGGTGCGGGCCTTGGTGTGGTCCGCCTCGGTGATCAGCGCGCGGGACACGGCGTTGGCGATGTCGACGGCCTGGCCGGGCTTCGACGAGGTCGCCGAGATCGCCACCATCGGCGCGTCCGGCGAGGTCGCCACCTCCACGTTCTCGCGCAGCGTCGAGACCGGCACGCCCGCCCACATCTGCGCGTCCGAGAGCACGGCGAGCTGGGTGGCCACCCGGCCGTACGCCTGGGCGAAGCCGAGCGCGTCGGTGCAGTCGGCCTCGGTGGTGCCGTTCGGCACGGCGACGACGGAGCTCGTGGCCGTGTACTGCGGCGGCCTGAGCTGGCCGTACGCGCCACCTGCCGCGGCACCGAGCAGCGCGGCGGCCGGCAGCCACCACCACGAGGACAGCCGCGTCACGCGTGCGCGCGTGCGGTCGAACGGCCGGGCACCCTCTTCGGGGTTGTCAGTCATGAGGAACTCACTTCCAGGTTCGAGCCGGACAGAGCGTCCGTGTACAGATCCATCAGTTGGCGTGCGGTGCGCTCGATGTCGTAGTGGTGGACCACGTCCGGGACGGTCCGCTCGGCCGGTCCCGCCGCCCGCAGCCGCAGCAGTTCCCGCGCGTACGCCTCGGCGCCGCCCCGGACCCGCCGGGCGCCGGGTGCCGCGTCCGGCGGCAGGTCCTCGACCGCGGGGCAGCTCGCGTACAGCACGGGCAGTCCGGCCGCCAGCGCCTCCACCACGGCCAGGCCGAAGGACTCCTGCGGCGACGGCGAGGCGAGCACGTCCATGGCGGACAGCAGGGCGACCAGTCCGGGCGCTTCGTCGCCGGGGCCGGGCAGATACGGCCGCTCGCCCGCCAGCACCACCCGGTCCACGACGCCCAGCGCCCGCGCGGTACGCAGCAGCGCCGCCTCCTCGGGGCCGCCGCCCACCAGCAACAGCCGTACGTCCCGGGGCAGTTGGGGCAGCGCCTGCACGAGCAGGTCGAAGCGCTTGCCCGGCGTCAGGCGGCCCACCCCGCCGACGACGTACGCGTCCGGCGGCAGCCCGTGGAACGCCCGGGCCTCCTTGCGGCGCACCTCGTCGTAGCGGAACCGGGGCGCGTCGATGCCGTTCGGGATGACCCGGATGCGCGGCCCGGGCACGCCCCAGTGCCGCAGCCGTTCGGCCACCGTCGGCGAGACGGCCACGGTGGTGTGGCCGAGGCGCTCGCCCGCCAGGTACAGCGCGCGGACGCCGGCGGTCAGCGGGCGGCCCTCCAGGCGGGTGTCGCCGATCGAGTGCTCGGTGGCCACGACGGTCCCGACTCCCGCGAGCCGCGCCGCGATCCGGCCGTAGAGACAGGCCCGGTACAGGTGGGTGTGCACCAGGTCGTAGCGGCCGGCGCGGATCAGCCGGGCGAGCCGCGGCAGCGCGCCGAGGTCGCGGTTGCCGTCCATCCCGAGGTGGGTGACGCGGACCCCGTCGGCGGCCAGACCCGCGGCGACCGGGCCGGGGTTGGTCAGTGCCACCACGTCGCACTGCGCGGGGAGATGCCGCAGCAGCAGACGCAGCTGCTGCTCCGCTCCGCCCACGCCGAGGCCGGTGATGACGTGCAGGGCCCTCACACGGCCTCCAGGGCGCGGCCGCGGACCCGGGCCAGCCGTCGCTTCAGCTCCAGCCGCACCGAGGTGTCCGCCTGCCCCATGTGGATGCGGGGCAGCGCGAAGTCGCCGGAGCCGGCCGGGCCGGGGGCGATGGCGCAGGCGTAGCGGTAGCCGGCCCGGCGCACGGCGTCGGCGGCACGCTGGTCGAGGAAGCCGTACGGGTAGCAGAAGCCCTCGACGTCGGCGCCGGTGACGGCGGCGAGCCGGTGCCGGCTGTCGTTGACCTCGCTGTGCAGCACCGCGTCCGTGGCCATGGTCAGATCGACGTGGGTCAGCCCGTGCGAGGCGACCTCCATGCCTGCGGCAGCGGCGCGTCGGATGTCGTCCACGTCTAGCAGCGGCTTGCGCGGGCCGGTGCGCTCCCAGCTGTTCTCGCCGCCGAGCAGCCCGGACAGCACGAACACGGTGGCGGTGAAACCCCGGCGGCGCAGCAACGGCATGGCCGTGGTGACGAAGTCGGTGTACCCGTCGTCGAAGGTGAGCCCCACCAGGCCGCGCTCCGTGCCCCGGGCGCGCGCCGCGAGCAACTCGCGCACGCTCACCCCGCGCAGGCCGCGGCCGGCCAGCCAGGCGAGCTGTCTGTCCAGTCGCTCCGGTGTGACGGTGATGTTGTACGGGTCGTCCGGGCAGTCCGAGACCGAGTGGTACATGGCCACCCAGGCGGCGGCCCGCCGTCTCGGGCGTCCCCCCACGGCTGTTTCGGTGTCGGGTGCGTCCGCGCGGGGCGCGGCGGAGATGTCAGCGACCATGGCGAGGCTTTCGTGTGACGGAGCTACGGACGAAGTGCGTGACGGGAAGCAGGAGGGGCCGGACGCCGGCCGCGTCGAGGAGCCGGGCCAGCAGCAGGAACACGACGGTCACGCACATGCAGCAGGCGGCGACGGCCGCCGCGGGCGAGTCGAACAGCTCCGCGCAGAGCAGTCCCGCCCCGCCTGCGGACATGGCCGCGTACACCAGCCGGGCCAGTTCGGCGACGACCCGTCGCACGTGCACGGGCACGGCGCGGGCCCCCAGCCCGTGCAGCAGGAGCAGCGCGGTGAGGGTGATGCCGGCGGCGTTGGCCGCGGCGATGCCGCGCGCACCCCACGGGTTGACGGCCCAGGCGCTGAGGACGACGGTGGCGAGCGCGCCCGCGCCCATCGCGCCCAGCGGGAACCAGGTGATCCGGCCGGTCGAGAAGTACGACCGCACCAGCGCCCCCACCAGCGTGTGCCCGAGCAGTCCGACCGCGTACACCCGCATGACGGCGCCGGTCGCCGCGGTGTCCTGCGCCGTGAACGCGCCGCGCTGGAAGAGCAGTTGGACGATCTGCGGCGCGCAGGCCACGACCACGGCGGCGCCGAGCAGCACGATGCAGGCCATCAGCGCCAGGTCCCGCTCGACCCGGTCCGCGGCCCGCCTTGTGTCGCCCTCGGCGATGGCCCGCGCCACCACCGGGAAGGTGACGACGCACACCATCATCGACAGCGACATCGGCAACTGGGCGATCTTCTGGGCGTAGTTGAGGTGCGAGATGGCACCGGCGGGCAGCCCGGAGGCGAAGTACCGCTCGATGAGCACCTGCGACTGCCGGCACAGCGCGAAGAGCAGGACGGCACAGACGAGGGCCGGCACGATCGACCGGCCACGGTCCCCGTCGTACCCGGCCCCGGACGCGATCGCGGGCCGCTCGTTGCGCCCGGCGATCCGCCGCCACAGGGACGGTGCCTGTACGACGGCCATGAGGCACCCGCCGATCGCGACACCGAGCGCGGCGGACCGTACGCCCCAGCTCTCGCCGATGACGAGCATCGTGGTGATGATCGCGATGTTGTACGCGATGTAGATCGCGCCCGGCGCGAGGTAGTTGCGGTGGGCCCGCAGCGCCGCACTGCAGTACCCGGCGAGCCCGAAGCTCAGGACGCAGGTAGCGGTCAGCCGGGTGCAGGACACGGCCAGGGACGGGTCGGGCAGGCCGGGCGCGAGGACGGAGACCAGCAGCGGCGCCCCGGCCGCGAGCGCGGCGGCCGTACCGGCGAGGACGAGGCACAGCCGCGGCAACGAGGCGGCGATCAGGGCCTGCACGGGGTCGGGCCCGGCGCTCCCGCGCGCCCGCCGCGCCAACGCCATGCTGAACGCCGGCACCAGCACGAACGCCATGCCGTCCTCGATCAGCAGCGTCGACGCCATCTCCGGCAACGTCCAGGCCACCAGAAACGCGTCGGTCTCCGCCCCGGCCCCGAACAGATGCGCAAGCGCCTGATCCCGCCCGAGCCCCAGGAGCGCCGCGGCCATCGCCAACCCGGCCGACAACAAGGTCGCCCCGGCGAGAAACCGCCCCGAGGGAGCACTGACCCGGCCGGCCGGCGGGGCTTCACGGCGGCCCTCGGGAATGGCCGGCGCATCGGCGCCGACCGCGGGGTCGGTGGCGTGCGCGGTCATCGCGGGTGGGGGATCGCTGATGTCGGTGGGGTCGCCGCCGCGGCCGTCCGGCGCAAGTGCGCCCTCGGCGTCGGGCGCGCGGTCGGGGGCGCCTCCGGTAGTCGCCGGGTGGGCGGTCATCGCGGTCCCGCTTCGGCTGTCGGCGCCCCGTCCCGTGCCAGGGCCCACCACGCCGCGAGGCCCAGGCAGACCCCCGTCAGGATGGTCGCGGGGCCGCCGATGTCGGAGTACAGGAAGTTGACGAGCTGCCAGAGCAGGAGGCCGCAGGCCGGGAGCGCGCAGTCACGGGCGCGAACGGTGCGGCGCAGGCGGCGCAGCGCGTACAGCAGCAGGGCCAGCCAGCTGCCCGCGACCGTGAGCAGGCCCAGCAGGCCCTGTTCGCTGAGGATCAGCAGGTACATGTTGTGCGGGGAGAGCAGCGGCTGGCGCCGGTAGGCCTGGCCCGCGCCCCCCGTCTCGCTGCCGGACGACAGCGCGAGCGAGGCGTGGCCGTCCCGGTGTGCGGGAAAGGCCTTCAGCCCCACGCCCGTCACCGGGTGCCCGCTCCACATGTCGCCCGCCGCAGCCCACATGGTGTAGCGGTCGACGACCGACTGGTCCGGCGCGTCGGCGACCTGGGTGATGCTGGTCAGCCGCTCCTCCAACGCCGTGGCGCCCAGACCGAACCCGCCCACCAGCACCACGCAGACCGCGGCCACCGCCGCGAACACCTGCGCCGCCCGCCGCACCCCGGCCATCAACAGCAGCGCCCCGCAGGTCAGCGCGGTCGCGATCCAGGCCCCCCGGCTGAAGGACAGCGCGAGCGGCAGGAGCAGCGCGAGCGCGCACGCGGTTGCCAGGACCTGCTGCCGCCGCGCCCTCGTCCCGAGGGCGAGCCCGATCGCGGCCACCATCCCGAGCGACACGACGGTCGCCATGCCCATCACGTCGGACGGCCCGAACGTGCCCACCGCCCGGATGTCGGCTCCCTGATACGACGCCCCGGTCCCGGTGAGGTACTGGCGCACGCCGATCCCGCCCTGCCACAGCGCGAGGCCGAGCAGCGACCACAGCACCAGCCGGGCGCCCTGCCGGTCGCGCACCAGCAGCAGCACGGCGATCGGGACCAGTACGAACACCTGCAGATAGCGCGCCAGTCCGGCGACCGCGTCGCCGGTGGTCACCGCCCCCGCCGCGGCGACCGCGATGCCCACCACGGGCAGCCCGAACACCACCGCGGCCGTCCGTGTCAGCGGCGCCCGTGCCTGCCGCACGGCGTGGACGACGGCACACAGCACGGCCAGTGCGGAGGCGGCGTCGGCGGGCGTCGCGGCCCTGCCCGGCGTGACGGGAAGCCCCAGCAGGACGACGACCGCCACGACCGGCAGCACGGGCAGGACGGACCGGACCCGGCGCACCGCCGGCCACGGCAGCGCGAATGCGGGTGAAGGTGCCGCGGAAGTGGTCACCGGTGCTCAGCTCCCCGTCGGCCGGACGAACTGTGCCGCCGTGCGCAGCAGGATGCAGACGTCCTGCCACAGCGACCAGTTGTCGATGTAGGCGTTGTCGTAGCGGCACCGGTCCTCGATCGAGGTGTCCCCGCGCAGCCCGTGGATCTGCGCGAGCCCGGTGATGCCGGTCCGCATCCGGTGGCGGGCCGGATAGCCCGGGTGGGCCTGGCTGAACTTGGCCACGAAGAAGGGCCGTTCGGGTCTGGGCCCGACCAGGCTCATGTCCCCGCGGAACACGTTCCACAGCTGCAGCAGCTCGTCCAGCGAGGTGCGGCGCAGGAAGTGACAGAACGGGCTCATGTCCTGCTCGTTCGCCACGCTCCAGCGCGTCGCCGCCTCGTGGTCGCTCGCGGGCCGGTGGGTGCGCAGCTTCAGCATCGTGAAGGGCCGCCCGTCCTTGCCGATCCGCTCCTGCCGGAACACCACGCCGGGACCGTCCATCACCCGCAGCACGACCGCGCACACCAGCAGCACCGGTCCGGCCAGTACGAGCAGCGCCCCCGACAGCACCACGTCGAGCACCCGCTTGCCCACGCTCCCGCGCCGCGGCCCGTGCCCCGAGCCCAGCAACCTGCGCGAGAACCCGGCCAACTGCCCGGCCCCCGGGCGGTGTCCGCCGAGTCCGTACGACGCCGGGTCCGCGTCGAGCTCCCACAGCACGCATCCGTACGCGGCCAGCGCCCGCAGCACGGCGGCCTTCTCCTCCCGGGTGCCGGCGCCCACCACGAGCACCTCCTCCACCCCGTTCTGGATCGCCGCCCGGCGCGCCTCCAGCGCCGTGGTCAGCACCGGCAGTTCGGGCTCGCCGTCGGTCTCGCCGAGGAACTCCGGGTCGTCGGCGACGAGACCCACCGGCCGTACTCCGCAGTCGGGTTGGCGCAGCAGCGCGGCCGAGACCCGTCGGGCCGTCGCGAAGGGGCCGACCACCAGAGCGGGGGAGGGCCGGCGCCGCAGTGCCCGGCGCCGGAACCCGTGCACCGCCGCCCGGCCCGCACAGGCCGCCGCGCAGTGCACGACCACGGCGGTGACCAGTACGGCAGGCGCGAGCGAGCGCAGCGGGGAGAGCGCGACGACGGCCGCCCAGCCGACGGCGATCCGGCCACAGACGGCGGGCAGTTCGTCGAGCGCGCCGGGGACGACGAGGGTGTCGTACAGTGCGGCCCGCCGGTTCAGCACGACCACACCGAGGGCGAGCAGAGCGATGACCAGCGGGGACCTGTGGGACACGGGCAGGACCAGCGCCCCCAGCAGGACGCCGCCGCCGTCGACGAGCCCCAGGGACACCCGGGAGGTCCGGCGCGGACTACGGGCTTCCCGTCCGGCGGGCCCCCGGCGTCCGGCGGAGAAGCCGCGCGGGGCAAGGACGGTGACGGCGCCCTCGGGCGCCCGCTGCTGCCCCGGTGAGGCAACGGTGCTGTCCGCGGTCATGTGGTGATGCACTTCCTGCCCTCGTTGGGTCCGACGACCTGCGCGGTGACGAGGTCGAGCAGCTCGCGGTAGACGTCGCTCACGGCGTCCGTGGCGTGCCGCAGATCGTGGCCGGCGAGCACATGCGCGCGGCCCTGGGCGCCCAGCGCCGCGCGCAGCGGCTCGTCGAGCAGCAGCGCGGTGAGCGCCCGTGCCAGTGCGGCCGGGTCGTCCGGCGGCACCAGGCAGGACGGCAGATGTCCGGGCGGAAGGCTCTCGCCGGCTCCGTCCACGTCCGTGACGAGGACCGGCCGGGCACACGCCATCGCCTCCAGCGGGGCGAGCGCCATGCCCTCCCAGCGCGACGGCAGGACCACGACGTCGGCGGCCCGGTACCACAGCGCGGTGTCGCTCGTCGTGCCGGCGAACTCCACCGACGCGGGCGCAGCTGCACGCAGCCGGTCCGCGTCCGGGCCGTCGCCGACCAGCACGAGCCGCGCGCCGGCCACTTGCCGCACCACCTCGGGCCAGGCCGCCAGGAGCACGTCCTGCCCTTTCTGACGGCACAGCCGGCCCACGCACACGACCAGCGGGCCGGCCCCGGACCGTGCGCTGTCTCCCTCAGGCCGGAACCTGAGGGTGTCGACCCCGTTCGGAACCACCCGCCACGGGGCGGTGATGCCGGCCCGCACCCCGGTGAGCCGCTCGGCCTCGCTCACACACAGCACGCGTGCCGCCCAACGCGCCCCGAACCGCTCCCAGTCCAGCGCCACGCGCGCGACGAGTCCTTCAGCGGCCTCGAACGACCAGGCGTGCGGCTGGAATACGGTCGGCAGGCTGCCGCGCACCGCGAGCCTTGCCGCTAGCCCCGCCTTCGCGCTGTGCGCGTGCACCAGGTCGGGCCGCACGTCACGGCACAGCCGGGCCAACTGCCGTACCTCGGCCGGGAGTCGGTACCCCGGAGAGCGCGTCGCGTCCCAGCGGCGCACCGTGCAGCCCAGCGTGCGCAGGGCGTCGGTCAGGGTGCCGCCCTGCGGACAGGCCACGGTCACCCGCAGCCCCGCGGCCAGTTGAGCCGCCACCAGGTCCGTCACGACCCGCGCGACACCGCCCTCGACGGGCTGCGCCACATGCAGGATGTGCGGCGTAATGCGCATGACCGAGGCTGCCCTTCCGAGGAAAAGAGTCCGAACCAGCGACACGACGTGTGGCTTACTGGACCAAAGAGACGAGCAACACCAGCCACTTATCCATACTTATCCGAGAAGCAGTCAAGTGTGTTGGAATGATGACGTTTTCGGAGTTGTTTCTCGCAGGGGATCACCCATTCGGACCCGCTGCGGTTGCGCGGCGGTCGTCGATCGGTCGTCTCGTATGAGTTCCCGGAAGTTGGCGGCGGCAGAGTTTCCCCTGCGGCGTGGCCATCGTTAGCCCAGGAGAACGCGAGTTACCGAAGATGATTTTCCTGGAAAGGAACATGATGAAGAACCTGAAGGCTGCTGCCGTCGTCGTCGGCTCCCTCGCCATCGCCGGTGCCACCGTGCCCGCCGCTTCCGCGGTGAACATGCCGGCGTCGGGCCTCGTGGACAACGGGAAGACGGTCGCCCGCAGCCTCCCCTCGGCCGCCAAGGTGCCGACGGGCTACGTGGGGAACAACGTGAAGCGCACGGCGGACAACGTCAAGAAGGGCATGAAGTCGCAGGGCGTCGTGAAGACCCCCGTCATCGGCGGTGCCCTGCCGAACCCCGTCGACGGCCAGCTGCTCGGTGGACTTCCGCTCCGGTAGGCATCAGGTAGACCATTCGTTCCTTTACGCCGAAGGGCCGGCTCCGAGTGCGGAGCCGGCCCTTCGGCATGTACGCGGGAACGCAAATTCCCATTGGGCCGAACGGACGATTCAGGGTGACCTGGGGCGTGGCAACTCCGTTGGACCAATTGAATGGGCGCTCTTTCCTCCTTGCCGGCGCTCCTTGACCGTGGGCCCTGTCTGCACGCTGACGCAGACAGGGCCCACGGTTTTGCATCAGAAGGTCTTGCGCCGGAAAGGGTGCGGGCAAGCCGATGGCGGCCCGCCGGCTCACCGGTGGACCGCCATGGGTGAAGCACTGATCAGAACAGGAAGCCGCCGACGTGCGCGGAGTTGCGGGCCTGCTCGACCTTGCCGGTGTTGCAGCCGACGTACTTCGAGTTCGGCGCGATCGTCGCGGCGAGGACGGCGCCGTTCGACCACGGGGCGATGCAGCGACCGTCGATCAGGGTGCCGTTGACGATGGCAAGACCCTGCTGCGGGTCGTTGACGACGACCGGGGACGACGAGAAGCCGCTACCGCCCTTGACGGTGGTGGTGTCAGTGTCGGCCGCCGCAGTGCCACCGGTCGCGAGGACGATGCCCGCGGCGATGGCGGAAATGGCCGTAACCTTGTTACGCATGATTGAGCCTTTCCGGGCTGCGTTGAGGATTACCTGCTGCGAATGGTTCGCGGCAGGGGTCAGAACAGCAGGCCGCCGTTGTGGATCTCGTTGCGGCCCTGCTGGATCTCGCCGGTGTTGCAGCCGACGTACTTCGAGTTCGGCGCGATCGTGGCGGCGAGGACGGCTCCGTTCGACCACGGCACGGCGCAGCGAGCGTCGACGAGAGTGCCATTGACGATGAGCACACCCTGCTGCGGCGCGTTCACGACGACCGGGGACGACGAGAAGCCGGTGCCGCCCTTGACGGTGGTGGTGTTGCTGTCGGCCGCGGCGGTGCCGCCGGTCGCGAGGGCGATGCCCGCGGCGAGGGCGGAAATGGCCGTAACCTTGTTAAGCATGAGCTGAGCCTTTCCGGGCTGCGCTTGGTGTTTACCTGCTGCGAATTGCTCGGAGCAGGGGTCAGAACAGCAGGCCGCCCTTGTGGACGGAGTTGCGGGCCTGCTCGATCTTGCCGGTGTTGCAGCCGACGTACTTCGAGTTCGGCGCGATCGTGGCGGCGAGAACGGCTCCGTTGGACCACGGCACGGCGCAGCGAAGGTCGACGACGGTGCCGTTGGCGATGAGAACGCCTTGCTGGGGCTCGTTCACGACGACCGGGGACGACGAGAAACCGCTACCGCCCTTGACGGTGGTGGTGTCGCCGTTGCTGCTCGGGTAGCCGCCGGCAGAGGCAATGCCGGCGCTGCCGACGACGGTGCTGAGGGCGAGGGCCGTGATGACCGCGAACTTCTTGGGCAACTTGGTTCCTTCCTGAATTCACGGTTGCGCACGCTTACGAAAAGGAAACCCGTATATGCACGCATAAGTCACGGTGGGAACATTCAAACGCGGCTAGATTCCATCGGATGGCGCAATGCCGAGTGCCCGCCGGGAGCCGATTGGGAATCCGCACGGTCTTCCGTGAAATGCTTCGGATCGTTTGCCGAATGGCGCGTCCGGAACGGGCTGCCGACATGCGTCCGGCCCACCGGCAAGGGGTGGGCCGGTGGGCCGGGACGCTTGGTCCGCGTGCGCCAGGGGGCCTGCGGGCCCGCCGGGTGCGGAGATGGAGCTGCGGTCCGGACCGAATGTCCGGGCCGCCGAAGGCCTCCGGCTGTCGAGAACCGGATCAGAGTCTCAGAATTCCGGGGCCGGCTTTCGCCGGTACGGGCGACTCGTAAGGTTGCCGGGTCGTCACTTTTTGGGGAGCAAGGTGCCGAGCCCGGAGGCGGTCGGGGCCTGCAGCGGGCGGACCTGGACGGTACCGCTTCCGGCCGGGTTCTTCACCGGAATCGTGGGCCGCTTGGCGGCGTCCGGGTCCATACCGTCCAGGTATACGCCGGACATGCCACCCGGGTTCTTCTTGTCGAATGCGCTGCCCTTGGCGATCCCGCCGTCGCGCGCCAGACGCGCCACGGTGTCGGCCGCGGGCACCACCGCCGGCGTCACCTTGGTCGGGGACATGAGACCGAGCGGCCCGGCAGGGCTTCCCGATCCTCCGGCGGCCACCGCCGCGGCGGCCGAGCCACCCACAAGACCCGCACCGATGGCCAAAGCCGCAGTGGTGAAAACTGCCTTCTTCATCATTCACCTCGCTTGAAAGTACCTCTGATCCGACGGTTGGAGAACATAGCAGTCCAACAGCGCTTCAAAAGCGACGCGTTACTCCATACGCATGAAAGTCGGTGGAGTGAAGAATGGAATGTGCAACGGGATTCGGATGGATTGGCATCTGGTCGGCGAATCAATTCATCGTATGGTGACCACGGTCCGGTTGGGCCGCCTGCGCTATCAAAAAGATGAATTTCGGAATTGTCGAGCGGAACCTTCGTCGAGCCGGTCCGGTCCGGGACGTCCCGCGGCCTACCCTCGCCGCCATGACCACCGACAGCGACGTTTTCACGCCGGCCGCGGCCCTGGGCAGGTCGCTCATCTGGGCGGAGGAATTCACCGCTCCGGTCGCCTGGGGCGCCAGATGGACCGGCGACAGATCGAGCGCCTACCGCTACTGCGATCACAACCCCGACGACAACAAGCTCGACTGGCTCACCACCAGCGCCGTGACCGTCTCGAACGGCGTGGCCACCTTCACCGCCACACCGGCCGGCCGCACCCTGGAGAACGGCCGACAGGCCTGGCACACCGGCCTGCTCACCACCGAGTACTCCGCCGAGGAGTTCCGGGTGCGAGCCGGGGACTACATGGAGACCCGCGTCAGGCTGCCCTGCGGGACCGGAGCCTGGCCGGCGCTGTGGACGTGGAAGGACGGCGAGAACGAGGTCGACTGCTTCGAGTACCACTCGGACAACCCGCACCTGCTGGAGCTGTCCAACCACGTCAACCACGCCGCCACGTACTACACCGATGTCGACGCGATCGGCCCCGGCAGGTGGGTGACCATCGGCACCGCCCTCGGCGCGACCTGCGTCGAGTGGTACGTCAACGGCGACCGCGTCTTCGCCGACGGCACCGGCGTCGGCCCCGCCTGGTCGGCGTATCCGATCCTCAACCTGTCGCTGTGCGCCGGCCAGTACCACGCGGCCCCCTGTGACCCGGCCCCGATCACCTTCGACGTCGACTACCTCCGCGTCTACCGCTGATCACCGTCCCCTGCTGATCACCGGCCACCGCTGACGACATCGAGACGCGGTCCCCGTCCCTCGTTCGGGCGGACGGCCCTGCGCGGTGTCGGCCGGTCGGGTGAGCGTGCGCCGGAACGCTGCGGGGGCCGTGGATAAGGTCGCGCGGTGGCCCCTGACTCAAGCGCCGCTGCGCGGCCGATGCGCCGGACCGTCGGCGGCAGCCGGGCGTTCGCCCTGCTGCTGGTGCTCTGCGGAGCGGCCGGGCTGCTGGCCTCCTGGGTCATCACCCTCGACAAGTTCAAGCTGCTGGAGAACCCGGACTTCGTCCCCGGCTGCAGCCTGAACCCCGTCGTCTCCTGCGGCAGCGTGATGGAGAGCGACCAGGCCGAGGCCTTCGGGTTCCCCAACCCGATGCTGGGCCTGGCGGCCTACGCCATCGTGATCTGCGTCGGTGTCAGCCTGCTGGCCGGGGCGGCCTTCCCGCGCTGGTACTGGCTGACCTTCGCGGCCGGCTGTCTCTTCGGGGTCGGGTTCGTCTCCTGGCTGCAGTTCGAGTCCCTGTACCGGATCAACGCCCTGTGCCTGTGGTGCTGTCTGGCCTGGCTCGCGACGATCCCGCTGTTCTGGTACGTGGCGTCCTTCACCGTGCGCAACGGCTTCCTGCCCGCGCCGGGCCCGGTGAAGACCTTCTTCGCCGAGTTCACCTGGGTCCTTCCGGTGCTGCACATCGGCATCGTCGGAATGCTGATCCTGACCCGCTGGTGGGACTTCTGGACGAGCTGACCATTGCACCGTATGGGCGCTTCGGTGGTGACCGCGGAGCGACCTGCGCGGTTACTCGTACGAACAGCCGAACCGTACGAGGAGTGAGCGATGGCCGTCAGCGCAGACGGGGTCTCGGTGGGTGCGGTGCAGGGGGCGGGCACCGCGGTGAGCAGCGGGCCGGAGGGGCGGACACGGCGGGAGTTGGGGCGGCTGCTGTTCGCCTCCGCCGCGGTGGCGCTCGCCCCGGTCGTCACCGCCTCCCGGCCCTCCCGGTCCGCGGAGCGACCGCCGGACACCGACACCGCCTTCGACGAGACCTACCGCGGCCGCCATATCAAGGGCGCCCCCATGTCGCTCGGCGGCCTCACCGCCCTCGACGTCGCCTGGCACGTCACCGTGGACGGCCGGCCGCTGCACCTGATGCGCCGTGCCGACGGCACCTGGCTGAGCATGGTCGACCACTACGGCTGGTACCGGACCCCGCTGGAGGCGACCCGCGCGGCCGTCGACGAACTCGGGTCCGGCGGGCGACTGCGTGACCTGGCTCCCGGGCCGTTCGGCGGTGGACATCCGCACAGGGAGGCGCAGCATGGCGTACGTGCGTAAGAACGTGACCAAGCTGACGCGCATCGAGCGGCGGCGGTTCGTCGAGGCGTTGCTGGAGATCAAACGGCGCGGCGAGTACGACGAGTTCGTACGGCTGCACATCGCGCACTTCGTCGGGGACGGTCACCGGGGTCTGCGCGCCGCTCACATGGCGCCCTCCTTCCTGCCCTGGCACCGCAGGTTCGTGCTGGATCTGGAGAACGCGCTGCGGCGGGTCGACTCCTCGGTGACCGTGCCGTACTGGGACTGGACCCGGGACCGGAAGACCACCTCGCTGCCGTGGACCGACGAACTGCTCGGCGGCAACGGGCGGCCCGGGGACCGGCAGGTGATGACCGGGCCGTTCGCCTACCGGACCGGGAACTGGACCATCCGGGCGAGCGTCACCGACGGCGACTTCCTCACCCGGGACCTGGGCCGCTCCCGCAACCCGATGGCCCTGCCCACCAAGGCCGACCTGAAGCAGGCCCTCGACGACCCGGTCTACGACGTCGCCCCCTGGGACTCGACGGTCACCAAGGGCTTCCGCAACAAGCTGGAGGGGTGGGGCAGCGGCAGGGACTCCTGGCGCAACCACAACCGGGTGCACCGCTGGGTCGGGGGCGCGATGCTCGGCGGCGCGTCCGTCAACGACCCCGTCTTCTGGCTGCACCACGCCTTCGTGGACATGCAGTGGCAGCGCTGGCAGCGGCGCCACCGCAAACACCGCTATCTGCCGGCGAAGCCGCCCGGCCGGGACAGCGTGCAGTACCGCCGGATCGTCGCCCGGGACGAACGGCTGCCGCCCTGGGACGTGACCCCGGACGAGCTGGAGGACGTGTCCAAGATCTACCGGTACGCCTGACGCCCGGGCCCGCCGAAAAATCACTCAGCCCCGCGGCCCGTGTCCACTAGCCTCCGGACATGGCAACCGATCCGACGGAACAACTGGTCCGACTGTTCGCCGAAGAGACCCGGGTGCGCGCCTTCGCCGCCGTGGCGCTGGGCGCGCAGGACGCCGAGCAGGTCGCCCTGGCGGCGGGGCTGTCCGCGAAGGAGACGGCCGTGTCGCTGCGGCGGCTGCGGGAGCAGGGCGTGGTGACGGCCGGGGACACCGGGGAACTGGGCGTGGCGTACGGCCTGTTCAAGGAGTACGCGCGGGCGGCGGCGCAGCGGGAGAACGGCGACGGGGCCGCCACGGGCCCCGCCTCCGGCGACGGGCCCACCGACATGGTCCTGCGGACCTTCGTCCGGGACGGGCGGCTGGTCCGGCTGCCGGCGCGGTGGACCCGCAAGAAGCTGGTGCTGCGGCACATCGCCGAGCAGACCTTCGAGCCGGGCGTCGAATACCCGGAGCGGACCGTCAACGACAAGCTGCGCGCCTGGTGCGAGGACAGCGACGACATCGACCATGTGACGCTCCGGCGCTACCTGGTCGACCTGCATCACCTGCGCCGGAGCGAGGGGATCTACCGGCGCCCGGCCGAGGCCGAGCAGACCCCGGCGGTCGGCATCGCCTGACCGCGGCCGTCAGGGCAGCCGTCGTACCGGTGAACCCGCCAGGTACGCCTGGATGTCCTCGACCGCCTGGCCGTAGTACGTCGCGTAGTTGGCCTGCGAGACATAGCCCAGATGGGGTGTGGCGAGCAGGCGCGGCGCGGTGCGCATCGGGTGGTCGGCGGGGAGCGGCTCGGTGTCGAAGACGTCGATGCCGGCGCCCGCGATGCGGCCCTCGTGCAGGGCGGAGAGCAGCGCGGCTTGGTCGACGATCGCCGCGCGTGAGGTGTTGATCACATACGCCGTTGGCTTGAGCAGGGCGATCTCGTCGGGGCCGACCAGGCCGCGGGTGCGGTCGCTCAGGGCGAGGTGGACGGAGACGAAGTCACTGTCGGCGAGCAGGACCTCCTTGGAGGGGGCCAGGTGGACGCCGACCTCGTCCGCGTACTCCTTGGTGAGGTTCTGACTCCAAGCGCTGACGTGCATCCCGAAGGCGAGGCCGACCTGGGCCACCCGGCTGCCGATCTTCCCCAGGCCGAGCACGCCGAGCCGGCGGCCGTGCAGGTCGGCGCCGACGGTGTGCTGCCAGGGGCCGCCCGAGCGCAGGGTGTTGCTCTCCTGCACGAGGCCGCGGGCGAGGCCCAGCAGCAGGGCCCAGGTGAGCTCGACGGGCGGCGTGGAGGAGCTCGCCGTACCGCAGACGGTGACGCCGTGCGCCTCGGCGGCGGCGTAGTCGATGACCGTGTTGCGCATGCCGGAGGCGATCAGCAGCTTCAACTGCGGGAGCCGGGCGATCAGGGACGCGGGGAAGGGGACGCGTTCGCGCAGGGTGACCACGATGTCGAAGTCGGCGAGGGCCTCGGCCAAAGCGTCCTCGCCGGGGAAGTGACTCGTGAACTGGACGACCTCCACGTCGTCCGCGAGGGGCGACCAGTCGGCGACTTCGGTCGCGACGTTCTGGAAGTCGTCGAGCACAGCACAGCGCAGCCGCACGGTGGTTCCTCTCCATGGCCGGGGCACGGACCGGACCGACTCTACGGCGGGTGGCGCGAGGGCGGATTGACCGGCGGCGGGTCCGTCACCGACCGTTGATCACGCACGCGATCATGCGCGCGGATCCGTTGTCCGCGGTCGTGTCCACACGGGAGGGGTCCACCTTGTCACCACGCATCCTCGTCACCGGAGGCAGCGGCTTCGTCGGAGGCCATGTCGTCACCGCCCTCCGGGAGTCGCAGCGCGACACGTCGGCCCCGGTCCGGCTCCTGCTGCGCGACCCGGGGAGCCTGCCGCCGGGCGGCCTCCCTGACGGTGCCCCCGCGCCGGACGTGGACGTCGTACGGGCCGACCTGGCCGATCCGCCGTCGCTGCGGGGTGTCTGCGACGGCGTCGACGTCGTACTGCACTGCGCCTCCCACATAGGCGACGACATACGGCTCACCGAGGCCGTCAACGACCACGGCAGCCGAGCCCTCGTCGAGGAAGCGGCCCGCGCCGGTGTCTCCCGCGTCGTCTACGTCAGTACGGCCGCCGTGTACGGCCGAGGGCCCTTCACCGGCGCGCTCGCGGGCGAGTTGCCGCTCGCACCGGCCTCGCCGACCAGCCGTGCCCGTGCCGCCGCCGAGCGGTATGTGCTGGACGCGGGCGGCGTCGTACTGCGCCCGCACCTTGTGCTCGGCGCCGGCGACCGATGGGTGGTGCCCGGCCTGGTCGGCCTGATGGGGCTGCTGTCGGCGGCGCTGAAGGGAGGCGCCGCCCGGCACTCGATCGTCGACGTACGGGCGTTGGGACGCGCGGTGGTCGCCGCCGGCCTGTCGGACCGGGACCTGGCCGGCGTTCATCACGTCAACCACCCGGATCCGGTGGCCTGTTCGGAACTGCTGGGCACGGTGGCCGACCGCCTCGCCCCGCACCTGCCGGGCGTACCCGTCGACATCGACGAGGCGCGGGCCCGCCTCGACGGGCAGCCGCGCGCACTGCACCACCTCGACATGCTCGCCGTGGACCACTGGTTCGCGGACGACGGCTTCTGGGCGGGCGCGGGGGTGGAACCCGGGGTGGGTTTCGCGCAGGGCATGGCGGAACACGCGTCGTGGTATCGGCGGTTCCTGGGCCGCTGAGGGGTAGGGGCAGGAACTTCGTGAACATCGCATGCGCATTGACGGGCAAGATCGCACTGGTCACCGGCGCCGGCCGGGGCATCGGCAGAGCCATCGCCGGGCGGCTCGCCCAGGACGGGGCGCTGGTCGGCGTCCACTACGGCCGCAGTGAGGCCGCCGCCCTGGAACTCGTCGAGGAGATACGGCACAACGGCGGGCGTGCCTTCGCGCTCGGGGCCGAGCTGGGGGTGCCGGGGGACGCCGGCGCCGTCTTCGAGGCGTTCGACGCGGGGTTGCGCAAGGAGCGGGAGGAGCACCGGGGGTACGGCGCGTGGGAGGAGGGCGAGGGGGAGGAGGGTGAATCGGCGCCGGCCGCCGAAGGCTCGCTCGACATCCTGGTGAACAACGCGGGCACCAGCGGTTCGGGGCCGGTGAGTCAGGCCACTCCCGAGATCTTCGACCGCATGATCGCCGTCAACGCAAAGGCGCCGTTCTTCCTCGTGCAGAACGCGCTGCCGCGGATGCGGGACGGCGGGCGCATCATCAACGTCTCCTCGCTCGCCTCGCAGCGCGCCTTTCCCGAATCCCTCGCGTACGCGATGTCCAAGGGCGCGCTGGCCACGATGACCCTGGGCCTTGCCAAGGAGCTCGGTGGCCGCGGGATCACCGTCAACACGGTCGGGCCCGGGTTCATCGAGACGGACATGAACGCCCGCCGCAGGACGACGCCCGAGGCGCGGGCCGCCCTGGCCGCACGGTCCGTCTTCGACCGGATCGGACGGCCTGCCGACGTGGCGGACGTGGTGGCGTTCCTCGCCTCCGACGCCGCTCGCTGGATCACCGGCCAGTACCTCGACGTCAGCGGCGGCACGGATCTGTGACCGGCGCTGACCGTAATAGCCCGATATGTTGTGACCTGCTGTGGGCTACCGAGCCAGGACGAGCGATGACGGGACGGGGATGTCGGAATGACCGCGTCGTACGAAACCATCACCACCAGGCTGGACGGCAACGTCCTGTCCGCAACGTTCAACGCACCGCCGATGAACCTCATCGGTCCCGAGGTCGTGCGGGACCTGGTCGCACTGCTCGACGAACTGTCCCACCCGACCGCCCCCCGCGTGGTGGTCTTCGACAGCGCGGACGCCGACTTCTTCTTCCCGCACGTCGACCTGACGAAAGTCGCCGAGTACACCGCGGAGGCCGCCAAGGCCGGCGGCCCCGGCGACGCGTCCCTGGGAATGCTGTTCCGCAAGCTGAGCCGGCTCCCCGCCGTCACCATCGGCAAGCTGCGGGGCCGCGCCCGGGGAGCGGGCAGTGAGTTCCTCCTGGCTTGCGACATGCGCTTCGCCGCGCGGGAGAACGCCGTCCTCAGCCAGCCGGAGGTGGGAATCGGAACACCTCCGGGCGCGGGCGCGATTCAGCACCTCACCCGTTTGCTGGGCCGCGGCCGAGCACTCGAGGCCGTACTGACCTCATCGGACTTCGACGCCGATCTCGCCGAACGCTACGGATGGGTCAACCGTGCGGTCCCCGACGCCGAACTCGACGAGCTCGTGGCAGGCATCGCCACACGGATCGGTGGCTTCCCCCGCGACGCCCTGATCGCCGCCAAGTCGGCCATCAACGCCATCAGCCTGCCCACGCCCGCCGAAGTGCGCGCAGACGCCGCTCTGTTCCAGCAACTCGTCCGGGGCGAGAAGGCCACGCAGCGTACGGCTGAGCTCTTCAAGCAGGGCCTCCAGTCCCGCGGCGCGACCGAGCTCGAACTTGGAGAGGCGTTGGGCAACTTGCCGGTCGTCGACTGAGGCCGCCGCGGAGAGTCGCGCGGCCTGGCCGACCGCCGGGACGAGGTTGAGGGTGTGCAGGCCCGGAACCGCCACAGCCATCGCCTCCCACCGCGCTTGCGCCGCTCAGCAGCGGTGTGTGTCTGTCACGCCGCCTGCCTGCGCAGCGTCTTCGCGGTGACCGCGAGTCCGGCGAGGACGGCGGCCACGAGGGTGCCGGTGACGGCGACGGTGAGGGTAGCCGGTGCTGAGGTGCAGTCTCACGTCGGACGAGATGGCCTGGGAGAGGCCGGAGGCATGCCCGCCAGCGGGGGCAGGGTCACCAGGATGCCGCGGGCGGCGCCGGTGACGATGACCAGGGACGTCTCGCCGACCGAGACCAGCAGCAGCGGGCGGACGGTGCCGCCGGCGCACTTCATGACCCCGAAGTCGCGGCGCCGGCCGTGGGCGGCCATGGCCATGCTGTTGGCGACGGCGATCACGCTGTAGCCGACGGCGATGACGATCAGCATCATGCTCGCGGGCTCGTCATCCGCCAGGCCTGGCGGACCGCTCGCGCGGAAGTGCTCACCCGGAGGAGTTCGCGTCACCGCTCGGCAAGCGGGTGTACGACCTACGTCACACTTGCCTGACTAACTGGCTCAACGACGGCATTCCGCCCGCGCAGGTGGCGGAGTGGGCGGGTAACAGCGTCCCAGTCCTGCTCGCCACCTACGCCCGGTGCATCGCGGGGCAGCTTTCGGACCTCAAGAAGCGAATCGAGGCTCGGGGGGACCTCCCCATGCACATCCACTGAGCCGGGCTTTTGATGGGGGCGCCTTGCGAGCGCAAGGCGCCCCCTTCGTCTTTGGCCTCTGAGCCTGTGCAGGGGTTCTTGCAGTCGATGACTGGCGCAGGCCGGGCGCCCACCGTCTCACCTGAACAAGAGAAATGCGGGGATCGAGAGCCCGGGAAGGGTGACGGCTAGCTGCAGCATCCAGGGCGTACTCGGCCCTTCACTGTCCGGCTTTCCGGGGTTCTCCGCGCGCCAGGCCATGAAGGTACGCAGCGCCTTCCAGTGCCCGACGGCCGCTAGGGCGAAGCCCAGAATCATCGCGCAGTAGATCGGAAGCCATTCGATGATCGACTCATCGTTCGCCCTGCTGTAGCCGAACAGCACCACAATGCTCAGCAGCGGAGCGCACGAGATGACCGCCTTCTGTCGATTGTTGACCATGCCCGGGTACCAGAGGGCGAGGAAGATCAACGCGCTGAGCACGGCGAAGAGCCACCACAGTGGCGAGGTGTTGTCTGGCATGGGTAGACCTTTCTAACTGGCACGATCCTACGTAGGGGAGATTCCGAGCACGGTTCCGGGCGGGGTTGTGTCCTGAGGTTGTTGGCAACGGACAAGTACGCTCAGCGGCAGGCGGTCGGCATCCGGGGTACCCAGCTCTGTAGTGCAGCTGAGCCACCTTCATTGCGCATGGTGAGAGGTCGTCCGACTGAGGATCCAGGCGCAGAATCGACACGCCGGCGCGTGCCGCTCTGGCGCATCCCTACCCTGGCCTTCCCTTCGGTGTGAGCGACGGACTCTCCGACCCGCACGGGGGCCCACTTCCAAGGGTGGAGCCGCGCAGCAAATTGGGTATGGCTCCGCGACGCCCCCTGAGCGAGCAGCACAGTCGGGGTCTGGAGAACTTCCCCGCGTATTCACCACAGCCACCCGCAGAGGCCCGGTGACAGTCGGACAGTGCCGGACCCTCTCTGTGATCCTCGGGGGAGCACCCGGTGATCTTTCAGGGTCGCCGCACTCGCCCTGAACAGCAAAAAGCCCTCCCGAAGGAGGGCGGAGCATGGGCGCCCCCGGCAGGACTCGAACCTGCGGCCAAGCGCTTAGAAGGCGCTTGGTGTGTTCGCCGGGGGTCGGCCACTGACCTGGGCAGCCACCCCTTCCGCTGGCAGCTCGTCACCTGCCGTCGACACACATTCGACACGGCCCGGAGCTGGCTCACGGCCTCCGGTAGGCCGATGGGTCGACACCCGCTTCAGGCGTCCTGCTGAAGGACACGTAGGCGGGGTGCTCAGGGTCTCCAACCTGAATGAGGGCGTAGAGATCAAGGTCATGGTTCGCGAATCTGTGGAGGTACTGGAGGAACAGCTCCAACTCCTCGTCCGACAGCCGCTCATCGTGCCGCTCGTTGCGCATGCGGTCACGATACGAGCGGAGGAGCTACGACCTGACGCGGGGCTGTCCTGCTAGCGGTTGATAGGGATCTCGTAGACGATCTCGCAGTGAGCGGCGGGCACCACGATGTCTGCCGTCTCCACCGGCCGCCCCTCGTCGCTGTAGTACGTCCGCCGGATGTGCGTCACGAGCGCGGCCTTCTGGATACCGAGAAGTGACGCCTCCTCGGCGGTCGCCTGCCTCGGCTCCGGCTGCTCCACGGCGTGGCTGACGGTGATGTCGATCGCGGCCATGCGGTTCACGACACCCGCCCCGGCGTGCGGCCCTCCCTCGGGGAGGACGACGAGAGTGCCGGCGGTGAGGTCGTACGGCTCCCAGCTCGTCGACAGCTGCACCGGCCTGCCGTCGGCCAGAAACTCGTACGTCGTCCGGACGCACAGGTCGCCCTCGGTGATGCCGAGCCGCGCAGCGATGTCTGCCGGAGCCGGCACCTTGGCCTCGGTCCGGCTCTCCCAATCCCCTTGCCTGCCCACGGCTTTCATGTCGGCCTGGAATGGTGAAGCGTCGGGTCGCTCTCGCGCCGACGACCGGACGACCCGGACCCGTTGCCGGGGCTCGGAGACGTAAGTGCCCGACCCGGCGCGACCCTCCAGCACACCCTGGGAGATCAGCAGCTCCTGTGCCCGACGGACCACGTTCTCGCCCACCCCGCACTCCTGGCCGATCTGGGCGCGGGATGGCAGGCGGTCCCCGGGTTCCCGCACGTGCTCCGCGATCCGCCGCCGGAGTTCGTCAGCGATGCGGAGGTAGGGCGGCTGCTCAGGCATATGGAAAATCTAGTCCACTAGCTCTAACCTAGTTAACTAGCTTCACTCAAAGTGATCGCCGGTTAACGGAGGCTGCCCTGTGCCCGCTTCGGGAGTTAGCGCGGCGGCCATCGCTGCCCGGCTGTCCGACGTCGGGCTTCCCACGCGGGTGGAGGAGCACGACCGGTACACGTCAGTCGAAGCGGAGGTGCCGGAATCGCTCTCCGCCGACTTATGGCGGGAGGTCCTGGAAGTGGTGGCTGAGGCCGATCGGTTCGGGCTCCTCGCCACCAGCCTGAACGACCGCACCCTCTGGGCGGTCGTACACAAAGCGGTCCCCACGACGGGCGATGTCGGGGGACCGAGCCATCAGCGATAGGAGCTGAGCAGCGTGCTCAACCGTATCCGCCGCGCCGCCTCGCTCACCAGAGCGCGGTACTTCCCTAAGGGCAGGCACCGCCGTCCCTTACGGTCGTCCCGGCCGACGGCCGCCCTCGTTGTCCCTGCGTCTGCTGACGCGTCAACGGCCGTCCTGGGCCGGACCCTCGATACCGCGAACCACCGTCACCGGCTCGCGGGGGAGGAAAACGCGCTCATCCGACCGTACCTGCTCCCTTGGGAGCGACGAGCACGACCGCGCGCGGTGGTAGTCGCTCCTCAGTTGCCCGCTGAAGCATGGTTGTTCCTCGCGGGGGTGCGCTGATGCCTTCTCGCCAACAGCCCTACACTGTCGAGGTCTCGGCCGTTCCCTACCGGTCGACCGCCTGCCGTATCGGCACACACCCTGCTTGCGAAGAGTCCTCCCCGGCCCCCGCACCGGTAGACGTACCGATTGTCTACGAGACATGCGCCTGCCCGTGTCACCCGGCGTCCCACCACTCCACGCCCACGGAGGCAGAGCGGTGAGCGGCTGGGCACCCGGCGGCGCGCTGGCATCCAACATCGAGGTCACCGCGACCACCGTGCAACGTGGCGACATCATCCAACTCGGTGGCCAAGCATGCCGGGTGAGCGATCTCTTCCAGCTCCCTCAAGGCGCCAAGCAACTCCTCTTCGAGTCGGGCGAGCTGCTGACCATGCACAGGCGAACCCGGCTCGCTGCCGTTCGCATGCAGAGAAGGCGGTGATCCGGTCCGTGCCCTCACGCCATCACGAGATCGCCGACGATCTGCGGCACCAAATCACGACAGGCGGCATCAAGCCCGGCGACCGCCTGCCGTCTGAGGCCGGCCTCGCCGACCGATACAAGGCAAGCACGGTGACACTGCGGAGTGCCCTCGCGCTCCTCCAGGGCGAAGGCCTCGTCGAGAAGATCCACGGCAAGGGCAACTTCGTCCGCCGCCCACCGCGGAAGATCGTGTACGTCGGGGGATGGGGGACGCTGGACCCGTGGACCGCCGCTGAAACGGCCCTGAGTGTCACGGTTCGCACCAGCACGGTTCCGGCAGCGGGGCATCTGGCGACCTTGCTGAAGGTGCCGACAGGCAGCTCTCTCGCCGAGTTCTTCTGCATCAGCCACGAGGGAGAGTCACCGCACGGGCTGGCCCGCATCTACATCCCGCGCGACCTGGCACCGGCCGGCGTGCTCGACGACGAGTCCTCGTGGCGGGAGACGGCCACGCGATTCGCCGTCCTGAGCTCGCCGCCGCCAACCGTCCGGGAGACGGTAAGTGCCCGCCCACCGACACCGGACGAAGCGACGGCCCTCCGGCTCCGCTCCACCGTGGCAGTCCTCGCTGTCACACGCGTCGCGACCAACGCCATCGGGCGAGTCGTCGAGGCCGCGCTTCTGGTGTTCCCGGGGGACCGCGTCGACGCGGTCTTCACCACCCACCACATGACCGATGAGAGGCAGACGCAAGGATGACGGCACCGAACGAACTTCGACTCCTCCCATGGTCGGGGCCGGAGGGCAAGCCCTGCTACCTGAGCACTGACGACGGGGAGGGCTACATGTCCCGCCTGGCGGACAACATCGAGGCCGTGCAACTGGGAACGGCCGCCAAGCTGCTGGAGCAAGCGTCGAACAAGCTCGACGACCAGGGCACGGCCTCGGAAGACATGCGACGACTGGCCATGGACCTGACCGGGGCCTTGCGCGATGTGCTTCGCGTTGCGACCAGCCGCGGTGACCTCCTAGCGGTGAGCGACCCTCACTGCCTCTGAGGAGATGGCTGCGTTTTAGCGGCCAGCAACGACCTTCCGTTCCTTGCCGACGGAGGGAGGAGCCCGGTTTCGTACCAGGTTCCTCCCCTCCCCCCCCGTTCACTGTGCCTACGTCGAGAGAGGCACCCTCAGAAGGATCGACCGACGTAAGGCGGCTCACCCAGCACAACAGTGATGGCACTTCGGCCCGGATCCGAGGCGCTCCGCCTCGTGCATCGGCGCCCCAGGTGGGATTCGAAGCTGCGCTGACAGAGCCGTTGACACCCCGCCTCATCACGGCTCTTCGAGGCGCACGGCTTCGCCCAGCTCGTCGACCGCGTTCCAGTAGACATCGAGGGCTGAGTGGAACGCTGAGGCGTCAGTGACACCCTCCGCGATATCGCCCAGCGCCATATACACCGTTCTGGACGCGGCAAAGACGCGGTCGCATGCCATTCTCGCCTCAGCACTCAAGGCGTGGACGGTGGCAACCTGACAAGTGTGGCGGAAGGGACCGAAGGCTTCACGTAAGCGTGCTCGGTGTTCTTGGAGGCGTGCCCGGCGCTGCTCCGGGTCTTCAGCGCTCAGGATGTCTGGAGTCTGGCGATACTCGACACCCATGAGGTGTGCTTGCTCGAGGAAGGCAAGGTAAGAAGATCGCCGAACTTCCCGCCGACGTATCCCCTCCTCAGCTGACGCTGAAATCTCAGCCTGTAATCGGGCAGCTCGCGTATGTCCGCGGCTCGTAACCCAGCTGGCGAGCACCGCCGTGGCAGCTGTCAGCACTGCAACCCATAGTCCGCTGTCCCCCACGTCATGCGAGTGTGGGACTTAGCCCTCCGTAGGAACAACCCCTACCGACAAAAAGGCCGCCGCCTAACCTATGTCTCCACTGTGGAGGGCTGTGGTTGACTGGCTTACAGACCTGCGACTCTGTAAGCGATCAACGCGGTGACCTGCTGCGAGGTCGTCACGGTTGTCCAAATTGAGCAGGCCGAGCACGGGCACCAGGAGCAGGAGCAGGCCGTGCCCGAGCAGAGGGCCGGCGGCACCTGGCTCTCCCGTTTCCGCAGCTGACCCGGCAGGCCTGCCCGGCAGTGGCGGCTGCAAGAGGCATCTGGCCCGCAGTACCGCACAGGCGTGACAATTAAGAGGGAACACGCCCCTAGCTACGGTGGTTCGACTCCTGAGGCTTGAGGTTGTCGTACGCCCTGGGATGGGTGCGCAACTGCCCTTTGAGGTAGCGCCGATCACGCAGGTTAGTCATGACAGCGTCGTAGTGAGCCTGCTCAGCGGCCCAGTCTCGGTCGAGGTGGGGCATCGCCTCGTCCGACATCTCGCGGGCGAGGTCATACAGATCCCTTCGCCAGGCCGGGTCGATGGCCCGCTCGTTGACAACCGCGTTACGGAAGGCGAAGCACGCGAAGAGTGCTGTGGATGCGAGCAGACTGACCGCTTGCCGACAGGCCTCTTCGTCGAATGCGATCGCGGAGTTCAGGAAGAAATGATCTTCCTCTACCGTGAACTGCCCCATGCAGGACTCAGCCGTCGGGTGGGCCCAAGCCGAAGCTTCCGCGTAAAAGTTCTTGTACTTTTCAACCTCATGCGCGGAGTCCCCTCGTACGTCGCTGAGCCACTGTCGTACACGCACGTCAGGGAACCACTTGCCGTCACGAAGCCACTGATCGGCCATCTTGGGGTCCTTGGCCAACACTCTGGCAAGGCCGGCAGACTCATACACCGAACGTAGCAAGTTGCGCATCTCTGCTAGAAAGCCGTGGCTCGTGACCACCCAAGCCGCCCGCAGCTGGGTGAAGCTTCGAGCCAGTGCCGCTGCGGCAGCGAGATCATTCTCGAAGGTCTCCTCGAACGGAAAGCGATCAACGCGGTACGTGCCGAAGTGAAGGAGCGCCATGGCGCGCCCGAACCAGGCGCTCTCAGGCCAGGCGGACGAGGCTTCGAAGAAGCGCCCCATGTGTACTACGTCATCGGGGAGTTCGCCCAGATCGTACTCTTCTGTCATGCGCCTATGGTGCTCACCTGTACTCAGTGGTGCCACAACATTTGCCGGACGCTGCAACGGCTCCGGAGGCCCCTTCGTCACGAGACGTGCGGGCAGGTCAGAGGTTCGAAGCGGAGAGATTGCGCTTCGCTAGTCCACAAGTAGTCCACGGCTAAGGCTTGGGCTGCTCGGCGTCGAAGACGTCCCCGTCGCCCTGCGTGGCTCATTCATCCCCGTCCCTGTTCAGATACAGCGGGGAGGAGAGGTCCGTGTCCAGGTCCAGGAACCACATGGTCACGGCGTGCTCGAACTTCGCGCAGGCGTTGAGGTGCTGGGCGGTGAGGTGGGCGACGTACCTGGCGGCGGCCACGACGAGGCCGGTCAGCGCCAGACCCGCGCCGGTGGGGTGAGGTTATTCGGGACTGCCTTCGTCTGTAGTGGTCTCGTCGTCGATCAGCCCGTAGGGGGGCCGGTCCTCGTTGCGGCTGTACCGGACCACGACGTTCTCTTCCACGAGCACGGGCGGACTGTTGTCGACGATGATCACCTGGGCACCCGCCCCCTGTTCAGCCAGCCAGCTGCTCAGGTGGCGGTAGAAGTCGTCGATGGCGATCGCGTCTGCGATTACCGCGTCCCGGGTAGCGCCGTGGCCCAGGTTCTTCTGCGGGCTGTCGATCATGAGGAAGCCGGGGTGGGCGGCCGATGTTTCGACGGCCACCTCGAAGACGGCCAGCTGCCAGGCCAGGGTCAGAAGCGTTCGAGCGCCGGATGACGCCTCGCGGTAGGAGTCGCCGCGTACGTGAGGAACCAGATTCGTGTCGATCATCGGCTGGCTGAGTTTCGGGTAGCGCCACTGCCGCAAGAGTTCGCTGTACCGGCCGCTGATTCGGCCGACGACCAGGTCCCGGTCCTGTGCGGCATCTCCCAGCCGGTCGCGTTCCTCCCGCAGGCGTTCGATCTGTGCCTCCTGCCGCTCCACGAGCGCGGCGCGCTTCTCCAGGCCAGCCTGAAGCTTCGTCGCGTTCTCGGCGTGCTGGAGATGACGGAGGACTTCCTCGCGCCGGCGCTGGAGGCTGTCGCGAGCGGCGAGGAACGGGGTGACGCTGGGCGAAGTGGCTTCGTCGACCGCGGCCGCGGCGCGTTCTTCGTCGATGGCGGCGTCTTCTGCCTGGAGCTTCAACGTGGCGAGCGAGCTGTCCAGGCCCTCAACGTAGGCAGTGATCTCCTTCAAACGGGCCTTGGTGGCTCTGATCTCCGCCGCGACATTCAGCCGCCCTTCATCCGACGAGTGTTCGGCTGCGGCGGTGCCGAGCGTCAGGTACCCGTTGTCCTGGGGCAGCTCGTGGCTGCACAGACTGCACGAGCCGTTCTCCACCGACGGGGGAGCGGGCAGCCGATTCAGGCACGCCGGGCAGGTCGTGACGCTGAGAGGGTCGAACAAGCGCTGCGCTTCGGCCAGCATATTGAGCTTGACGAGGTCGTCCGCGTACTGCGCCCGCAGCGGCATCATCCGAGCGAGTTGCGTCTCGCAGTCACGTACCACGCCAGCGGCGCGCCGGGCGCGCTGGGCAGCTTGCTGGTGCTCGCGGCGCAGACGCCCGGCGAACGTGGTGCCGGCTTGCGCTGCCTCGTCAAGTGCCCGTAGCTGCTCGGTCAGCTCCCGCAGCTCGCCTTCGTACTGCTCAGCGATCAGCGCGCCAACCGCGGGAACGTCCTGCTCGTCGACGAACGCCCGTGCTGCGGCGAGTTCGGAGCGTGCCTGGGTGAGTCGGGCACCCAATTCCTTGATGCGTTGCCCAAGCTCGACCGCGCGGTCGTCGTGAACGCCGAAGACGACGTCGACAACCTGCTTCAGCTTGTGCTTCTTCATGTACTCGTTCTCGAACAGGAAGTTCTTGGAGGCAATGCGCTCGTTGGGCAGGAACGCGAGGTTCATGAGGTCGCGGATGCTCAAGGGGTCGGTCCGGGACTCACGGCTGGAGGGGGCCTCCCGCAGCTGGACGCCTTCGAGCTTGCAGTGCCCCAGCAGCAGAGCGGAGAGGCTCTCGGGCGCTCCCGCCGGCTCGATGGTCCTGCTCTCAGGCTTGGAGAGCGGCGGGCTGTCCAGCGTCCCCCGGCGTACGTAGGCGACCTTCGACGGCTCCCCGACGGGCCGCTCGATGACGTGCGGTTCGCCGGACAGCTCGACTTCCAGAAGGCAGGAACGGACCTTCCGCAGCACCTCAGGATGCCGTGGATGGCGCTTCCCCCCGAGGCCGTAGGCGATGAACTCCAACACTGCGGTCTTACCCGAGCTGAATGCCCCGGCCACCACAGAGAGGCCCCGCACCCGCTGGTCCTGCGTGAAATCGACGTCGTAGTTCCGGCTGACGCCAGCAAGGCGCAGACGCCGGACCCGGATGCCAGGCAGAGGCTGCATGGTGGTCATCCCTCCCAGGGCACGTCAGGTGCCTGCGGTCCCGGACCCAGCACGCTGAGGAGCGCGGCACCGGGACCGCCCTCTCCATCCGGCCTCAGCCACCGTGCGGTCTGTTCCCGCAGCGCCTTGTCGCTGAGCTTGCGGAGGCTACGCACGACGATGGACGCCGCAGTGGTGAACGACGCGGCGTAGGTGGCGGTGAAGCGAGCCCCGAGTTCCCGACCGCGGTTGCTGATCGAATAGGCGAAGGCGCCGTTGCGGTTGTGGACCTCGCAACACCCGTAAGCCACGAGCAGTCCGAGGTCGTGCTGGATCCGCTCGCGTCGGCTGGTGAAGCGCTGCGAGGAGGACGCGTACGAAAGCACCTGCGGATCGAACCCGGCCAGCCTGAGCATATTGCCCTCCCGACCGTCGGAATCGACGACGAGGAAGGGATTCGCCGACAGGAAATCGTAGTAGCCGATGCGCTCCAGGCTCGCCCCCTTCGCATCCTGTCCGGCGACAGCGTCGAGAAGAAGCAGCAGCTGCGCCAACCGGAAGGTCACCTCGTCCTCCGGCATCATCACCGGCCGGTGTGCTTCCACAGCGAACTCCTCGTAGGTCTGACAGGACAGGCAACGGCGGTCAGCCGTCGGAGTGCTCGGCGGCGATCTGCCGCCAGTGTTTGACCCAGCCCGCCTTGCGGTTGTCCACGAGCCGGTGGACCAGCCCCCAGCTGTGCACCAGCTCCAGGCGGAGCGACTTCGGCAGTTTGTCGTGCTCGTTGCGGACATCCCGCCAGACACGGGTATGGAGAACCCGAAGCGCGTCCTCGGCCGCGCATTCGTTGAATTGCATCTCCCATAGCCCGTGGAGCGTCGCATCGGCGGAACTGAGCGCCGCCACCTCCGCCGGAACATCCTTGTGCGCGATCTCGCGAGCCACCAGATCGGCGTTGAAGAACTGCCTCTTGGCCGAGTCCAGCTCCACGTGGCCGGCCTCGGTCATCTGCCGAATGAACAAGGCGGAGCCAAGGGCGGCTGCCTTGTCGTCCTCGACTTCGAGTACCAGCCGAAGCTGCTCCACAGGGGCGGGGGCGGCCTGAGCGTACGTCTCGTAGAAGCCGCGACGCACGTCGTCGCCCTCGGGGCTAAGCAGCTTCTTCCGGAGGGCGGTCTCGTCCCAGAGCTGGATGACGAGGCTGTGTTCCTTCTCCCTCGCTTTCGTCCACGTGTCCCACCATGCCGTCATGGGGCCGTCCATGCTGGAGGGGATGCACAGAATCCAGCTGGCGATGGTGTGGCCGTTCTTCACGGCTGCCTTCAGCACGTTGTCGAGTGAGTCTTCGACCTGCTGTACGTGCTTCTTGGTGGTGACCGGCATGAAGTACTTGGACTGCCACACTGTGATTGCTCCGCCGAGGTTTCCGGCGAAAGCGTCGATACCCCAGTCGCCCGGGTTGGCAGCGACGGATCGTACGTTTGGAGTCGTCGCGGCGGCAAGCTGAGCGATCATCGTTTCGAAGTCGTCGCGAGCTCCGCCGGGGCTTCCCCCGCGGACTGCGTGCACGTCGAAGCTGATTGGCTGGACACCCGTCGGCACGGCTATCGAGTCAGGCACAACCCACCCCCTGCACCGGTGGCTGCACACAGGATGTTCCCCAAGCGTCACACACCGTATCGGGGGAGCCTATCCAACGGCCACTCTTCTGATCAAGAAGTAGATTGCAGAATCACGCAGCGCAGAGTCGTGGCCTCAGTCGGACTGCACGGTGTGCACCGTGGACACCTGAACCGACGACAGTCAGCCACGATGGCGAGTTTGCCGACCGAGCAGGCGCGCGTGTGCCTCGCCGCATTCCCACAGACCTCAGCCATGCTGTCGCGGTGTCGTCGGCGGGAGAAGCCAGGACGGCCGGTCCGTGAGCATACTGCCTGAGCCATCAGCCTGGGAAGCTGCGGGCATTTGAAGCTCGCTTGGGCGCTGACCTGGGCGAACGGTCAGGGGGCAGTCTCCTCAGGCCGGGCTGCTTTCACCGTGATTCCCCGCTGTTCCCCGCTGGATCTGGTGCGCTTGTGGTGCGGCCGTAACCGCACGCGTTAGAACCCCGTGTCACCTGAACACACAGACCACGCGCCCATAGTCTTCGAGCTGCTGCTGTTGTTCGTCTGGGCGAGGTGCGTGCTCGTCGTTCCCGCACCGGAGGACAGTTCCGTCGTCTCCTTCAAACACGGAGACGACACCCCCGTGATGGCTACAAGCTCCTCGGCGGCCGATGGAGTCTGACGGCCACCCGTCTGCGCATTCGTAGCCCTGATAAGTCCAGCGCACTGGCCTGTACGTGGCGGTTGGAGTTGCAGAACTGACGGGCAGATCTTCGTCATCATCGTTCCACCCACTGAGTTGGGCTATGACCGGGAGGACGACGAAGATCCCCACGCCGATAAGGCCCGCCAGGGCGTAGGCCACGACCCGAGCGACCCGCCACGCTCGGCTCTCGATGAGCCCTTGCAGGAGACTACGCACGGAAGACTTCTAGCGCAGCGAAGGGCTGTGGTGGGCTTCATCGCCGGCATTGGGTGCGACTCCTCCAAGCCTCTCGCGGAGTACTGCAGGTCGCCGTGCTTCGCGCTCCTGCACACCCGCCAACACGCTTTCCAACTGAGGTGGTGGGGTGATGGGCGTTGTTGGGGGGCGTTCACCTGCGTTCATGGGCGGCTGGGAGTCGGCATGGTCATGGCTCGGATTCTCGGCTGAACGGTCGTGAACGGCCTTGAATGAGACGGAAACTGAGACGGACGGCGGTGGCTCGCCAGCAGACATGACGTCTGACAGATGCTCCCGGCCGATTGGCGGTGCGGAAGGCTCCCGGCGGGTCAACTGACCCAGATGCCCTCGGGCGAGAGCCGCCGTGCGAGGCGCTGGCCGGCGTCGCTGATTGGGGTCGACCAGGACACATCGGCAACCTGGCATCCGAAGTCGTCGGCGAGATTCTGCACGAGCTTGGCGCCGATGCCCTGCCGGCGATAGACATCCGCAACCCAGACGAGGCCGATACGCGGGCGCAGAGTGTCGTCCTCGTTGCCGTACCGCGACCCGTCGATGAGATCCCAGCGGCGGTGCTGGCTGGTGTCGTGGGCGTTGAGGTAGCCGATGACGTACCCGTTCGCCTTCAACAGGTACGCCCGCACGTTGTCCGGGGTCGATTCAGGCTCACCAAGGTGGGACCAGGAGTTGAAGTCGTAGCCGTTCTCCTTCTGGGGTATCCGCCCCACTTGGTAAGCGAGCCTCCGCCACACGATGGGGGACTGCGATGTCACGACGGCCAGGTCGCCCCACCACTCCAGGTTCTTGGGGACCGTGACGCCGAAAGCCCACGCCGCGTGGTGGGTGGTGTGCCCCTTACCGTTGCCCCAGGTCTCTCGCAGGCTCATCCCACAGGGGCACTTTTCGCGGCTCGCCAACTCCACCGTGCGGAACTGAACAGGTGTTGCGCCGTAACTGAGGTCCTGGTCTTGGCCTCCCACCCAGGGCCGGATGGGCGCATCCTCCGGCTCGACATACCCCGTCCAGCGGTCCACCCACCCTGGGTACCTGTCGGGATACCGCTCCCGTATCTGCTTTTCGACGGGCGACAGCGTCGGACGAACCCACACGCTTCCGGCGGTCGCCCGACCATTGAGACGCACTCCACGGCCTTTGGCTTTGCCCCGCAGAAACCTCAGAAATGCGCCAGGCGGCGCGTCAAAGTCGATGCCACGGATCAGCTCCCGCTCACCAGGCGCGAGCCAGTCATCGACGGGGAGTGCCAGTCGGTCGGCGAGTGCGTGAAGTCTGCTGTATTTATTGTCCAACTCGGCGACACGCAGGGCCTCGATGGTGGCCTCGACATGTGGGAACGGAACGAACAAGGTGACCCAACTCGGGCCGCTTCCCCAAGAGAAGTCGCCCGGGTAGCCGTCGTACCAGATGCGGTCGATAAAAGCGTCACGTGCTCTGTCGACGGCCTCTACGTAAGCGGTGGGCAACTCAGGGTCGTATCCCAGCGAGTTCGCTGCGCCGACGTATCCATCACGGTTGAGCTCGACGGCGGCGTACCAACGGGAAGCCCGGACATGGATCTTCCTGGAGCGCCAGTTACGTGGATCAGGGTCAAGATAGATAGTCCGCTCGGTCATGTGCGCGACTCCGTAACTCGCCAGCATCTGTTGCAGGGGTCATATCCAGGCCGACAGCACGGCAAGCAGCCGGGGCAGCTGCTGCGGCCCAGCGGGTTCCCACAGCTGATCGGATCCATGATCGACAACGGTAGGACACTCTGAGGGCGGTGGGCAGGACTTTCTGGAGACGGCAGCTTGGGAAGCTCGGCTCTTCTGGCCCGGGTCCCTCTGCTGACCTGCGTCCAAGGGCGCTGGCGCCCTAGTGAACTGCCGCTCGATACCCCAGTGTTCCCCGTGGTTCCCCGCACAACCTGGCACGGGTCTGGCACGACCTCTTCATCTCGCGGTTGACCAAGCTTGGCTGCGTTTACGAGGCAGTTGACGGGATCAGCGTCATGAGGGCTGGTCCCAGAGGCATGATGGCGCCGTGGATGCGGGGGTATGGGTCGGGGCAATCTTCGGACTGGGTGGCACCGCGCTCGGCGGTGGGCTCTCCATTTGGGCGTCGATCTCGGCACAGAGGCACCAGGCTAAGGCGGCCCGCGAGCTCGTGGTGTCACAGCGGGTGGACGCTGCAGCAGACTCAGTTATCCAGATGTTCTTCCAGATCAAGCAGCATGTGCGGGGGCGACCGCCTGAGGGTGAGACCGAAGGGCATCAGCGCATCCAGCGATGGGAGAAGTCCCTCCAGGATCAGGTCAGCAAGCTGGAACCGATCCTGCTACGGATTCGGGACCGTGAGTTCCGGCTCCGGCTCACCCAGGTCGCCGAGTTCCTGGCGTGGTCCGACGTCACTGAGCCGCAGCTCGGAGGATCGGTCACTATCCTGAGCGCGCTTTGTGATCACGCCTTGGACTGCTTGGGGGCCTTCGTACGGGACGAGCCGCTGCCAGCGGAAGAGGGCGGCATGGCCTGGGCTCGGCGAGTAGAGCACGCGTACGGAGAGGTCATGGAAGGCATGTACGAGTGACGGCCTGCGCGTCACAATGGGCTCCGGCATCCGGTATGCCCGCGCGCAGTCAGCGGGTACCTGGTGGCGTCAGGAATGGATGGGCATGATGTTCCTCCCAGCACGAGGGCGCTCCTGATGGGGAGCTCGCAGCTCTGCGCTGTGTCAGGCAAGGGGGATGCATGTCGGAACCGTTTTTCGGGCGGTCTAGCCGAGCAGAACGAGAGGCGACCTCTCGTGCAGTGCCCGGACCCGCTCGTGGCGTATCCGATCGGGAGGCTTTGCGGCGAGCCGCAGCCGTTCTGGGTTGGCGAGGAGTCGTCGCACCTCGCCGATCTGTGACACTACGTGTCGACGTTGATTTCCCAAGCTTTGGTGATCATTTCTCGGGCGTCCTGGAGATAAGTGGCTCGGATGGTCGACTATCCCATGCAGAAGCGGAAAAGATTCAGCGTGCGAGGATCGCGGCCGACGCGGGCCGTTTGCCGTTCCCTAGGGAATCGGCTACCTCTATTCAGAATAGTGTTCGTGTATTCGAGAGTACGAGCGAAGCAATCGACTTCTTCATCTCGCTGACTTCAGACGTGCACGGTGGCCTTTCGTCAGACCGGGAGCGCCAACTCGTTGATCTGTTGTATAGCGGCGAGGCCTTGGTGCCGAGCTTCAATTCCCCGCCCTCGGCATGGGTGCCCTTGAGAAATGCCGCGGAGCAGGCCTCCGCTATCGGCATTGGGGTCACGTGGGGCGGCAGTAGTATTCCAGCGCTGCTTGGAGCTTACATCGGGGGGATTTTTCTCGTTAAGTTCGTTACCCCAGTAGTTGCCGAAGCTGGTAATGCCACAGCCGCCGGAGTTGGAACAAAAATCCGAGCAGCCTTTGGTGTGGCTCCGTCGCTATCTCCGCAGACACCAGCCGAAGAAAGCGCGAGTGATCCGGCGTCGCCGCCCGAGACACCAACTAGTGGAGCGCAGGAAGGCTCGGGCTGACCGCGGTGGGCACTACCCCGGTGCCCCGCTCGCACGTAAGGTCGAGTGCCCCCCTGCCGCAAGGCAGGCAGGGCCGTCAGGCGGCGGGGACGGCAGATGTCAGAAAGTGTCCCATCGCGGCTAGTACGGACGGCTCGCCCGGACAGCCACCGAGAGCCGGCCATCGCAGGCCCATGATCAAGGTGGCCTCCAAGCTCACACCCGCTCGCCGGCCGAGACGACCGCTTGCATTCTCCTGCCTAGTTTCTCGGCCTCGGTAAGCGACAATTCTGGGACCTCGGTCCGCAACTCAGCGAGGCGGTACCCCTTGCCGATGACCACTGAAGACACTTCAGGGTCCGCTGCTTCCATGGCTTCTACTCTGCGCATGTTGGCCTTCTTCTTTGCTACGTGAGAGTTGCGTGCAACGACTTGTCCAGGAAGATCGAAAACCTTGAATCGAGCTTGCACAACACAGGGTTGCGGAGCCTCTCGATCGCAACGGGAAATCATTTCTACTGTCGTTCGACCAGTAGAGCTCTCGCCCATCACTTTCCACGCTTCAGGCATGTCCAGCACCTTGATCTTTGCACGCGCGCAGACTTGACCACAGAAGGTTCTGAAACTAATACTCGCCGACCCCTCTTCTCGCTCTAGTGACAGTTCACGCAACCTCTTGCTTATCTCCCACATGTGTCCGAAGCGAGCCTTTTTCTCCATATGGGTGGCTGTCGAATATATTTCGACTATCGAAGCACGTGCACCCTCCGATATGCCATCTCTTGATAGTTTATCAGCCATATAGCGGACGTTCCCTAGAGTGTTGCGCTGTTTAGGGTCGGCTTCTGTGAGCAGGAAATAAAGCAGCTGCCCGAACGCATAGACATCGACTCGTTCGTCGCGCGCACGTCCTGTATCGGCAACATTTATCTGCTCTGGAGCGGCGTACTCCTTGTGGCCGATCACGGCATCGCCAGTAAGCTCCGTAGCCGTTGGGAACCATGCCAAATCGAAATCTGTCAGCACTGGGACAAAAGCGCCATCCCGCTGGGCAAGGAGAACGTTCTCTGGCTTAATGTCGCGGTGCACTATGCCCTGCGAATGAGCGTATTGCAGAATATCCGAGATACTGGAGAGTATCCGTATGCGTTCCTCGACGGGGCCAAACGTCCCATATTCCCGCAAATGGGTGCGCAAATTCATCCCGTCGATAAGCTCCATTATGATGGCCGGCGGGATTTCAGTGTAAGTGACAACGTGAACTATGCCATCATGCTTGAGTTGCTCCATGGCGCGGAACCCGCGATGGAAGCGCTGAACCTTGCTATTTTCGACAGATTTACCCATCTCGGCTATTTCATCCGCATGGTAAATCTTTATAGCGCGTGAGGCTGTGCTCTCTTCTTCTGTAGTCAAAGTCCATACGGTGCCGAAGCCGCCCTTGCCGATTTGTTCTCCAATGGTTCCATGTGGCGTCCTGACCCCGGAATAAACCCGCGCAAGTTGAGCCACAGCTTGTTTCACTTCTGTCCTTGCCTGGATGAACGCCTCCTCACCCAGAAGCTCACCGTGTTCCGATGACTGCCTCTTGAACCATCGTGCTATAGGTTTCAGGCCGCGCTCAGCTGCAAGCCAGCCTTCTTGCTTCCACTTACTCGCGGGCACCGTCAAGTGTGATCGCAATGCGGAGGCGTACCTGGTGGCCTCTTCCAGGAGCTTTTCCTTCGATTCGGTATGCAGGGGCTCTGTGCCACGCGGTGGAAGTCCAACTCCGATAATGAAGCTGTCAGCTAGGTCGCCCCTAAGAACGGGGCGCGGCAGTTCGTGACTCTTTAGATCGGCTTCAACGTATTCGTATAGAGCGCCAAGCGTGACGGCCCCACGTGCATTTGCGGCGGATCCGCGGAGGCCCTGCACAATGGCTTCGGTGAATGGGCTTTGTCCGCCCAGTTCTAGTGCTTCGCCCTGAGGGCCACACGCGGCGAGAACAGCGCGGCTACCGCCATACTGAGCCAGCGCAGTCTCGATTTCCGCGCGAAGGTCATCCCGACCAAACAACACTTTCGGGGTGGAGTGGCAGCAATCCAGAATAGCTAGCCACGCCCCGGTAGCTGTCGACATCTCACGCACGAGAAGATAAAGCGGGATTCCCTCATTTCCTGGCTCTCCATCCCAAGTTTCCAGGAATATCTCCGCCCTTGTCTTGGTGCCGTGTCCGCTAAAGTAGAAGAGGTTCAATCCGGAGATATTCTCGGAGAGGGATCGAATGTTGCGGTTTATTGCAGGTATCTTTGCGTCATCTTCTGTAAGGTGCTTAATTTCAACCTCTGGCGCCGCGCCCGTGATGACTGTTTCAATCGATGCGACATCCTCTTGTGCACCGCTTAGGCCTGGTCCGGAAACTCCGACAAGCAGTGCATTGATTCTCAGCGGCTCGTCAATCGTCAAGTATCTTGTCCAGTTCGGCTAGCCAAGTAATAGCGTCGTCGGGAGGCTTCTCAATACGTATCTGCTGTATGGTACCGTCGGCCCTTTGTCGATTGATCGCTATTCTGACGGTTTGAATTGCTTTCGGCTGCCTGGCGGTCTTCACTGATTGCTTGATGAATTCGACTATGAAGCCACCTAGAACGGCAATTGAGAGATGGTTCGCGGCTTCCAGAATAGGCAGAACCCAGACGCCCTTAGGGGCGGCGAGCTGTGCGGGGCTAAAGTCGGGTGCCAGCGTCGTCACACCCTTTTGTCTGAGGAAGCCCACGAACTCTGGCGTAGTGGACGGCAGCAGGCGCTCTGACTCTGCCGTTCCAGGAATCCCCCAGAGGACGGATACTGCTGGAGTCGTCGACACTTTCCTCACCACGCTGAGTATGTGCTGAGTACCTCACCTTCCACTACACGACTGCAATGTGGAGATCGCAACTGGACGCCGCGTGCATAGCCCTGGAGGAACGGACGGCTATATGAGGTAGGCCCGGTGCTGTAGGTCGGCGGAATGGGTTTGGCCGGTGGCCTGCCCGGTCTGGGGTCGAGCATGATCAGGGGCCGTACGCTGGTTGGCAACTCGGGCAGGCTTTGGACCTGCCCGCAATGTGCACGAGTGGCCCCCTGGTCTTGCTCGACGCGGGACCCGGACCGGGGAGGTGGCTAAAGCCGTGGAGCCGACCGCCCCAGCCACGACGTATCTCCTCTCCGGCAAGCGGCGGCTGATTGCTGTGCGCGCGGTACGGGCGCCGGCCGGGCTGGAGCGGGACGAAGGCAGGAGCGCAGGCCCGGCCGGGGGCCGGGCCGCGCGGTGAGCGGAGCGAGCCGCCTTGATGAAGGAGAGAAGGTTTTATCCCGCTGGGATGAGGTGCTTCCCGTCGTGGCTGCGTACGTGGGGGCCGTTGCCGTCCAAGGCGTCCAAGAGCCTGACTGCGAAGACCTCGGACATGCGCGCGCTGACTTCCTCGGGCGTGAGCCAGGAGACGGCCGTGGACTCGCTTGAGGTGCGTTCGGTGCCACCGGAGGGCTTGCAGCGGAAGACCAGGGCCACGATGCCGCGGGTCAAGTTCTTGTAGACACCGGTTAGTTCGTCCACCTCGACGCGGATACCCGTCTCCTCCAGGACCTCGCGGGCTACGCCGGCCTCGGGGGTCTCGTCGAGTTCGAGGATACCGCCGGGGAGCTCCCAGGTGCCGTTGTCGGCCCGACGGATCGCCAGGAGGCGCCCGTCCTCGCGCACCACCACTCCGGCCACGGACACGGAGTGCAGGGGAGACGGCGTCGCTTCCTGTGGTTGACTCATGTAGAGGAGCTTAGGAGGCAGAGAAGGACTATGGGAACTGTGGCTGGCGGGGGCGGGTCCGGGCCTCGGTATGTGCAGATCGCGGACGAGATCGTGCAGCAGATCCGGACAGGTGTCCTGAAGCCTGGTGACATGGTGCCGAGTGAGTCTGAGCTGGTGGACCGCTACGGCGTGTCCGGCGGGACGATCCGTAAGGCCATGGTCGAGGTGCGGGCGAGTGGGCTGGTCGAGACCCGGCACGGCAAGGGCTCGATCGTGAAGAACCGGCCTCCCGTGCGGCACCGGTCCTCTGACCGCTTCCGGCGCTCGCTCCGGCAGGGAGGACAGGCGGCTTACATCGCCGAATCCGCTCAGTCCGGCGCCACCGCCAAGGTCAGCGTCCTCTACATCGGGCCCATGGAGGCGCCCGACGATGCCGCCGAACGCCTGGGCGTCCCCGCCGGCTCGCAGGTGCTGGCCCGCCGGCGCCTCTACTTCCGCAACGGCACTCCGGTCGAGACCGCCACCTCCTACCTCCCCTGGGAAGTCGTGAAGGAGATCCCGGAGCTGTTCGCCGAGAACCCCGGCGGTGGTGGCATCTACGCCCGACTCGAAGACCACGGGCATGAGTTCGCGGAGTTCGTCGAGACGCTGCAAGCGCGGCCGGCCTCCAAGGCGGAAGCCTCGGAGCTGGCGTTGAGCCCGGGTGCGCCGGTGGTTCACCTGATCCGTGAGGCCCGTACGACCGAGGGTCTCGTGGTCGAGGTGTGCGACACGCTAATGGCCGCTGACCAGTTCGTTTTCGAGTATCGGATCCCTGCCTCCGACTGACGCCCTCTCAACTTCCCGCAACCCGTCGCGAGTTCTTCTTCGCGGCGGGTTGACTCATGTACAGGAGTGATGCACTCTTCTTCATGTCACTCATGTACATGAGTGACGGAGTTCAGCATCTATAGAGGAGTGATCTCTGTGCGTCAGATCCCTGTCGACACCGCCGGTGCGGTCGTGATGGTCGCCAAGTCCCCGCAGGTCAAGGTCCGTGACCGTCGGACCGGTGAGGTCGCGACCGACATGGAGACCGGGGCGAAGCTGATGACGGTCGACGTGATGTTCGCGGCCAACGAGGAGGTGGAGATCCTGTCCGTCACCGTCCCGGAGCCCGGCATCACCGGTGAGCTGTCCATGGGCACGCCGGTCGCGCTCACCGGTCTGATCGCGCGGCCCTGGGAGAACGACTTCAACGGCCAGAAGCGGCACGGCATCGCGTTCCGCGCGGTCGCGGTCACCTCGCTCGCCGACGCCGCCGCAGGGCCTAAGGCGGCCTGATCATGACCGCCTTCACGGTCACTCTGGTGCTGGTCGTCGCCGCCGTGGGTCTCCTGCGGTGGCGGCGCCCCGCCTGGTACTGGTTGACCTTCGGGGTCCTGCTGGCCGTGGTGCGGGTCCTGGTCCGGTACGGCTCGGTCATGGACGCGTGCGGGCTGACCGTTCCACCGGCGCGGTGGCGGCTCGCCCTGGCTCGTGCCACCAACCGACCGTTTCCGGAGTCCCGTTCACCGCGTATCCTCCGGCTCCGACCGACTCGTACCGGCCTGGTCCTGCGGCTCAAGCTTCGCCCCGGACAGGACGCCTTCGACCTCGCCGCCGCCTCGGACCGGCTCCGGCACTCGTTTTCGATGTACGGCGTGACCTCGCGTGAGCTGCGCTCTGGTGTCGTAGAGGTGCGGATGACCGGCTACGACGTGCTCAAGCGGGTGCAGATGCCGGCCGAGACCGATACTCGGACCATGCGTGTGCCGGTCGCCCTGCGGCAGGACGGCTCAGTGCACTACCGCGACTACCGGGCGATACCCCACGCCCTCACCCTCGGGGCCACGGAGTCCGGCAAGTCCGTCTACCAGCGCAACTTGGTCGCCGGGCTCGCCCCTATGGACGTCGCCCTCGTCGGTATCGACTGCAAGCAGGGGGTTGAGCTGTTCCCGCTGGCCCGGCGGTTCTCCGCGCTGGCCGACGATCCCGACACTGCGGCCGAAGTGCTGGACGCGCTCGTGGTCCGGATGGAGCGGAACTATCAGCTGATTCGGGCTCAGCAGCGGATCGCCGCCGACGTGCCGGATGCGGAGATCGCCGCCGACATCTGGGACCTGCCGACTGATCTCCGTCCCGTCCCGGTTGTGGTCCTGGTCGACGAAGTTGCCGAACTCGCCCTGTACGCCAACAAGGAGGAGGAGAAGCGCCGGGACCGCATCATCACCTCCCTGGTCCGCCTCGCCCAGCTCGGCCGTGCGGCCGGCATCTATCTCGAAATCTGCGGGCAGCGCTTCGGTTCCGAACTCGGCAAGGGCATCACCATGCTGCGCGCCCAGCTCACCGGCCGTACCGCCCACCGTGTCAACGACGAGACCTCCGCCAACATGGCCTTCGGCGACATCGCCCCGGACGCCGTGCTCGCCGCCATCCAGATCCCGGCCGAGAAGCGGGGGCTCGCCATCGCAGGTGACTCAACCGGAGGTTGGCACCGCATACGGGCCCCGCACACCTCGCTCCGGCAGGCCGTGAACATCTGCAACCGGCACGCCGACCGGACTCCGGACCTGCCCGAGCTGGCTCCGTACCGGCCCGCACTCTCCGGCCTGGCCGACGCTCCCTTGCCGCCTGCCAAGCCTTCCCCGGCTACCGCCTGATCTCTCGGATTCCCACCGGTCGGCGTGACCGCCTTCGCGCCAAGTCCCTACCCCCGCCATGCCCAAAGAAGGGAGAACCGCCATGTGCCCCAACTGCGAGGACTTCGCCCGGACCGTGCTCCTGCTCGGCCAACTCGCCCTGTACGCGGACATGGCCGGCGCCGACCTCGACTTCGTGGAAGCCGTCAGCCCGTCCCTCGCTGTCTCGCTGCCCGAGCCGCCACCCGGGATGTTTCCGGACGGCTACGACACCGACGGTGGTCCCGCCTCCGCGGGTGACCGCTGATGGGCGCCCGCCACGGCCTCCGCGTCGACGCGGTCCTGGTTCAGGCCGTGATCGCCGGTGCTCTGTCCTTCGCCCACCTGCACGACTTGGCCGCCGCTGCCGGGCAGGACGGATGGAAGGCGTGGGCCTATCCGGTCAGTGTCGACCTGCTCCTGGTCGCCGCCTGGCGGCGCCTGCGCAGCGAGGGGCCGTCCCGGCTGGCCTGGTGCTGGTTTCTCGTCGCGCTGTTCGCCTCGCTCGGCGCCAACGTGGCCACCGCCGGGTTCCTGGACCTGTCCGACCCGCCCGCCCTCCTCCGCCTCGGCATCGCAGGATGGCCCGCGGTCGCCTTCCTCGGCGGAACGCTCCTCGCCCACTCGGCGGCTGTGGAGTCGGAGCCGGTTCCGCTGGCACCCACCGCGGACACGCCGGATAGCGAGACCCCACCCGAAGGGCCGGTGCCGGACGCCCAACGCCCTTCGGCCACGGAGGCCATGCCCGCACCTGACGTGGCCCCCGGCTCCATCACGGCCCCCACCTCTCCGGCCGCAGAACCCGCTCCGGCCTCCGTTCCTCAGGTGCCTGCCGTTCTGCTCGACCACGCCCGCAAGGTCGCCGACGAGCACCGCGTCCGTACCGGCGTCCCGATCGACCCCGACACCCTGCGCTCCCGCCTCGGCGTCCCGCCCCACCTCGCCGACGCCATCGCCGCCCAACTCGCCTGACGGGCGGCGGCATTCGGGCCGTGTCCACCTCAACCACGACCCAAGAGGAGACCGACTGACATGCCCGCCCGCGACCACTTCCACTCCGTGATGCGCATCGGTCCGGTGCAGATCGGCACCCACCGTGACCGCCATGGCCAGACCAAGCACGCCGCCGTGTGCACCTCCGACAACTGCGGCTGGTCCTCCGACTACTCCAGTCAGTCCGCCGCTCAGCTCGCCGCCCGTACCCACCGCTGCCGCATCCGCTAGGAGGCCACTGCCATGCAGGTCCCGCTCTGGCTCGCGCTGCTCGTCGTCGGCTACCTCGGCGTCAAGCTCATCCGGCCGCCCGCCTGGCTCATCGCCGTAATCCTGCTGGGCGGCTTCCTCCTCGCCGACAGCGTCCTGGCTCCAGCCATCAACGCCCTCGTCAAGTAAATCGCCCACGAGAGGAGACCACCGATGTTCCGCCCGAAAGTCCCCACCATGCCCACGCCGACGGGCCTTGGCACGCCGCCTGCCGTCGTCGTCGAGCCGACCGCCGTCAGCCCGAACGAAGCGACCCCGCCGGCGCCCCCGACAACTCCGACGCCGTCCCGGCCCACGGTCCAGCTCACCCCCAGCACCGCGCTCGCCCTCGTCGGCGGCGGCACGGCCGTCGTCCTGGTCCTCGGCGTCGTCCTGGTCTCGCTGCTCCTGGCGGTCGCCATCACCGGCGCCTCGGTCGCCGTCTGCGCGGTCGTCCTGCGCTCCCTGCTCGCCTCTGAAGCCAAGCGACGCTGACCGGCCCCCGGGCGGCCTCGATACCGCCAAGCATCCGCCGCCCGGGCGCCGTCCCTGTCCGATCCGATGAACTGGAAGGAACACCCAGCATGGCCCACCGCGCCTCACCCGCGACACCGAGTGCGCCCTTGCCGGACACATTGCTTGACCCGATCATCCTCGGGGACGTTCTCCGGGTGGCCTCGGCCTCCGACTACTCCCGCTGGGAAGAGCAGGTCCGCCGCACCGGCGGCTGCTCCGACCCCGTCCATCTCACCGGCTGGGTCCTCCAGAAGGACAAGACCACCGGCGAGATCCTGCACCACTACTCCACCGCGAACGAGCCGGGCGGACGCCTCCGCCTCGCCTGCGGCAACCGCCGCGCATCCCGTTGCCCGGCCTGCGCCTGGACGTACGCGGGGGACACCTACCACCTCATCCGCGCCGGACTCGCCGGAGACGACCGACGCGACATCCCCGCCACCGTCCGCGACCATCCGCGCGTCTTCGCCACCCTCACGGCCCCGTCGTTCGGCCCGGTCCACAACCGTCCCGATCACGGCACCTGCCGCTGTGGCACCCCACACGCGTCCGACGCCCCTGAGCTGGGCACTGCCCTCGACCCGGACTCCTACGACTACGCGGGCGCCGTGCTGTTCAACAACCACGCCGGACAGCTATGGCAGCGCTTCACCACTCGACTCCGCCGCGAACTCGCCGCCCGTGCCGGCCTGGCCCGCCGGGAACTCGCCGATCACCTTCGGGTCTCGTACGGCAAGGTCGCCGAATTTCAGAAGCGCGGGGCTCTGCACTTCCACGCCGTCGTACGCCTCGACGGCCCGGAGGGGCCCGGGACGCCGCCGCCCGCCTGGGCCACGGTCGGCCTCCTCACCAACGCCCTGCGCGCCGCCGCCGCGCATTCGTACACGTCGGTCTCGGTCTCGGCTGCCGGTGACCAGCCCACCCGGACGTTCCGATGGGGTCGGCAACTCGACGTGCGCCCGGTGAAGGCCTTCGGGGACGGCTCGGACATCACCGAACAGGCCGTCGCCTCGTACGTGGCCAAGTACGCCACCAAAGCCGCTGAGAACACCGGCACGCTGGACCGCCGCATCGGTGAACTCGCCGAACTCGATCGCCACCAGGTCCCCGACCACACCCGGCGGCTGATCACCGCGTGCCGCGACCTGGACAGCCTCTATCCGGACCGGCGCCTCTGGGCCTGGGCCCACATGCTCGGCTTTCGCGGGCACTTCTCGTCCAAGTCGCGCACCTACTCCACCACCCTCGGCGCCCTCCGCCAGGAACGCGCCGACTACCGGGCCGCCCAAGAACGAGACGCCCTCGGCCTCGACGACCGCGAGCCGGACACCGTCCTCGTGCTGACGGACTGGCAGTACGCCGGCCACGGCCACACACCGGGCGAAGCCGCGCTCGCCGCGACCATCGCCCGCGACCTCCAGACCAACCGAGAGACCGCCCGCGACGCTCTCCTGATCGAAGGGAGCACAGAATGACCACGGCCGTCCGGTCACGCACAATGCTCACCTTGACCGAGGTCTGCGAGGAACTGGCCGTCTCGCGCTCGACCTTCTACGACTGGCGAGCCAAGCGCCGTGCGCCGCGCTGCATCAAGCTCCCGAACGGCGACCTCCGGATCAGGCGGAGCGACCTCGATCACTGGCTCGACGACCGTGAGGACGCCGCCTGATGGAGACGACCTACGACGTCAAGGTCTACAAGATCCTCACCTATAAGGGCGCCCGGAAGACCACGTACACCGTGCGCTGGGTGGTCGCGGGGAAGCGCTGGCGTGAGCCCTTCGGCGCCGTCGCGCTCGCAGAGGGCTTCCGCTCCGAACTCATCGGGGCCACGGGTAAGGGCGAGGCGTTCGTCGTGGCCACCGGTCTTCCAGTGTCCCACCGTTCCAAGTCGGCTGCCATGAGCTGGTACAAGTTCGCCGTCGAGTATGTGGACGCCCGTTGGCTTCAACTCGGCGGCAACAGCCGTAAGAACATGGCCAAGACCCTGACCGCGACCACCATCGCGCTGCTGCGGGCCAAGCCGACCCAGTTCGCGCCTGCCGCCGTGCGCACCGCTCTGCGTGAGTGGGCGTTCAATGCGAACCGACGCCCCGACGCGCCCCGAGACGTGGTTGCCATCCTCCGGTGGGTCGAGCGGAACTCCCTGCCCGTCTCGGCCTGGGAGGACCCGGAGAAGGTGGACCAGGTCCTGCGCGCCATCGACACCCGCCTCGATGGCAAGCAAGCGGCGGCATGGTCCCGCAAGCGCAACCGCCGCATCCTCAATGTCGCCATGAAGTACGCCATCCGGAGGCGCATCCTGCGGGCCAATCCCCTTCCCAAGGGCAAGGAGTCGACGGCCGCCGTGAAGACCACGAACGCCGTGGACAAACGGTCCCTGCTGAACCCCGAGCAGGCGGCCGCAGTCCTCGACTGGATACGGCGACGACCACGCGGCGGCGAGCGACTGCACGCCTTCTTCGCCACGCTGTACTACTGCGGACCACGGCCCGAGGAGGCCGTAGCCATGCGGGTGGAGGACGTGACCCTGCCCAAGCCCGATGCCGAGGACCAGTGGTGTGAGCTGCTGATCCACACGGCGACCCCCGAGGTCGGAAAGCAGTGGACCGACACGGGAGAGATCCACGAGCAACGCGACCTGAAGGGCCGCGCGGAGGGCGAGACGCGCACTGTCCCAGGGCATCCCGCCCTGACGCGCATCCTTCGGAAGCACATCGAGGACGAAGAACTCAAGCCGGGTGACCTGCTGTTCCAAGGCGAGTCGGGCGGCGTCCTCGCCGGCTCCGTTATCCGTAGGGCATGGCGCAGCGCCCGTAAGGCCGTACTGCCCCCGCACGTCTTCGAGTCGCCCACCGGACGGCGCGTCTACGACAACCGGAACACGCGCCTGACGAAGTGGCTGAACGACGGGATCCCGCCCGCTCAGGTGGCCGACTGGGCCGGGAACAGCGTGGCCGTGCTCCTGGCGACCTATGCCCGATGCGTCGAGGGTCAGCTGCCCGACCTGAAGAGGCGGCTCGAAGCTGCCGGGGATCTTCCCGAGCGGCCGTCCACCGGCTGACGCCGAGGCCCGGAACTTCGACACGTATTCGACACAGCCACCCGCGAAAACCCGGTGACAGCCGGACAGCCCCGGAATCTGCCCTTGATCATCAAGAGGGGGTCCGGGGCTTCGCCGTGGTACCTGGTATGTGCCCTGACCAGCAAAAACGCCCTCCCGAAGGAGGGCGGAGACTGGGCGCCCCCGGCAGGACTCGAACCTGCGGCCAAGCGCTTAGAAGGCGCCTGCTCTATCCACTGAGCTACGGGGGCCGGTTGTGGTGGCCTCGGTCGTGGTGCGCCCGGGTGTGGGCTGATCCGTGACGTTGCCGGGGACAAGGATAGGGCTCCCGCGTCCGTGTCCCTGTTGCTTCGCCTCCGTGGCTCGATGTGGAGGTTCGGTGAAGCGGTCCTGATAATCGCAGGCAGGTACGAATCGTGCACCGCTTTTGGCCTCCCGCGCCCCGGGTGTTGTGCACTCGTTATGCCTGGACTATGCCTGTGTCCCAGTCGTCCCTTCCATCCCTTGTGTCCCGTCGGCGCGCAGACGTGCTCATATGCTTCAGAATTCCCCTAAAATTGGGCATTCTTCGCATGTGGTGACCTTGGACGTACGGCCTCAGCTGCTCGACGCACTTTCCGCCCTGCGCGACCGTGTCGCGGCCGCACGCTTTCCGCTGCCCCTGGCGGGGGCGCCACGCGCGCGTGCCAACCGCGACGAACTGCTAGCGCAACTCGACGACTATTTGGTGCCCCGCCTGAGAGAGCCCGAAGCGCCGTTGCTCGCCGTGGTGGGCGGATCCACCGGGGCCGGCAAGTCGACGCTCGTCAACTCGATCGTGGGCCGGCGCGTGACCGAGGCGGGAGTGCTGCGACCGACCACGCGAAATCCCGTGCTGGTCTGTCATCCGGACGACCATCACTGGTTCAGCGGAGTGAGGGTGCTGCCCGACCTCACGCGCGTGTGGATGCCCGAGCAGGATCCGGCGGAGGAACTGATGGCGCCGGGCGACGATTCCGCGCGTGTGCTGCGGCTCGAGACCGCCGACACGCTGCCGCCCGGGCTCGCCCTCCTCGACGCGCCCGACATCGACTCGCTGATCGCGGACAACCGTGTCCTCGCGGCCCAACTGATCTGCGCGGCCGACATCTGGGTGATGGTCACGACGGCCGCCCGGTACGCCGACGCCGTCCCCTGGCATCTGCTGCGCACCGCCAAGGAGTACGACGCCACCCTGGTGACCGTTCTGGACCGGGTTCCGCATCAGGTCGTCTCCGAGGTGTCCCGGCAGTACGGCGCGCTCCTCACCAAGGCCGGCCTCGGCCACGTCCCCCGCTTCACCGTGCCCGAGCTGCCCGAGTCGGCCTGGGGCGGCGGGCTGCTGCCTGCCACCGCGGTGGCGCCGCTGCGCACCTGGCTCAGCCAGCAGGCCCAGGACCCGGGGGCACGGGAGCAAGCCATCATCCGGACGGCCAACGGTCTGCTCGACTCGCTCAAGGTCCGCATGCCCGAGCTGGCGAACGCCGCCGCCGCCCAGTACGCGGCAGCGCTACGGCTCACCAGCGCCGTGGACAGCGCGTACGACAGCGAGTACGCGCGCGTACGGAGCCGGCTGCAGGCCGGTGCCGTGCTCGCCGGCGACGCGCTGAAGCGCTGGCGCGCCTTCCCGCTCGACTGCTCCGCCAGCGAGCTGCTCGAGTCGCTGGTGGAGAGCCTGAGCACCCTCCTGCTGTGCGCCGTCACCGCCGCCGACGAGCGCGTCGACGACATCTGGCGGCGCGAACCGGCCGCCGCGGCACCCGAGCTGATGGACCGCGACCCACGCCCGGCGAGCGTCGAGCACCGCATCGGCATGGCCGTACGGCGCTGGCGCAGGGAACTCGAGGAGTACGCGGAGGACGAAGTGAGCGTCCTCGACCGCAGCGTCGCCCCCGATTCCGAAGTCGTCACCGCCCTCGTCGCCACCGCGCTGCTGGGCGGACGCCGGGCGCGGTCGGCGGGGGAGGGGCTCGCCGAGCGGATCGGCGCGCACGGCGCGCTGCGGCTGCGCGACCGGGCCGGGCGGCTGCTCACCGAGCACCTGGACCGGGTCATGCACAACGAACGCGAGCGGCGGCTCGCCCCACTCGACGCCCTGGAGGTCAATCCGGAACCCCAGGCCGAACTCATCGCCGCGCTGTCCGTACTGCAGAAGGAGAGGTGACCGGTGACTGCCGTCACTGACCAGGACCACACCGAACACGCCGATCAGCAGGACGACGGCGCCGCGAGGAACGCCGTGCGCGAGAACAACACCCCGGGGAAGGTCCCGCTGGAGGGCGCTTCCGGGAACCGCCTCCCCGTGGAGGGCGATCACGTGGCGGGAGCGCCCGGCGAGGGCGAGGGTGCCGCAGCCGTCGAGGAGCCGGAGAACCGAAGCATGCTCTGGAGGAAGCTCGCTAAGTGGGATGGCCGGGCGGACGACGGCCGCGCGCGCGTGGAGGACCTGACGGACAGTGACACGCCCGCGCGCGAGGGGGTCCTCGACTCCGGCGGCCGTGAGGATGGTGAGGCACAGATGCGGGTGAGTGTCCCCGAACCCGGGGGGCGTAAGGACGTTGACGCACACGCGCGTGGTGGCGCCCTGGATTCCGGCGGCCGTAAGGAGAGCGGCTCGCCCGCGCGTGAGGATGCCCCCGACTCCGGCGGCCGTGAGGGCGGTGACGCGCCCGCGCGTGAGGGTGGACGTGACGCCGGGGGCCGCAGGGACGGTGACACGCCCGCGCGTGGCGGTGCCTCCGACCCGGGCGGCCGTAAGGGCGGCGGTACTTCCGTACGTACGGGTTCCTCCGCGCGTACGGAGCCCCCGTCCCGTACGGACACCGGCCCCCGTACGGACACCGCCCCGCGCACGGATTCCGCCTCTCGGGTGGATTCCTCCGCGCGGTCGGACGCCGCACGCCCGGACTCCTCCTCCGGTACGGACTCGGCGCCCCCCTGGGACGACGGGCTGATCGCAAGGCGGGTGAATGAGAACGCTGGTCCGGAACAACCCGCCGCCGTGGAACCCCGCGCGTCCGGGGCGCAGGTCGTGACGCCGCTCGCGTACGACGGGGCGTTGCGGTCCCGGCTCGACGCGCTGCGTGAACTGGTCGGGCTGTCGCGTCCCCGGCTCGACAACAAGACGCTCTCCGAGGCGGGCCGGGTGCTCGACGAGGCGGCGGCGCGGCGCAGGCTCTCCGGGCAGCACACCGTCGTCGCCATCGCGGGCGCCACGGGCAGCGGCAAGTCGCAGCTGTTCAACGCCCTCGCCGGGGTGACCATCTCGGAGACGGGCGTACGACGGCCCACGACCGCCTCGCCTCTGGCCTGCAGCTGGAGCGACGGCGCGGTCGGCCTCATCGAGCGGCTCGGCATCCCACCGCGGCTGCGGCGGCGTCCCGCGCAGAACGCCGCCGCGGACGGGCAGCTGCGCGGGCTCGTCCTGGTCGACCTGCCGGACCACGACTCGGCCGCCGTGCAGCACCGCGAGCAGGTCGACCGGGTCCTGGCGCTCGTCGACGCGGTCATCTGGGTGGTCGACCCGGAGAAATACGCCGACGCGGTCCTGCACGAGCGCTACCTGCGGCCCATGGCGGGACACGCCGAGATCATGTTCGTCGTCCTCAACCAGGTCGATCGGCTGCCCGGGGAGGCCACCGACCAGGTCCTCGACGACCTGCGGCGGCTGCTCGACGAGGACGGCATCGCGCTGGGCGAGCACGGCGAACCGGGTGCCGTCGTGCTCGCGCTGTCCGCTCTCACGGGGGAGGGCGTCGGCGAACTGCGTGAGGCGCTCGGCCAGTTCGTGGCGGAACGCGGGTCGGCCGCGCGCCGGATCTCGGCCGACGTGGACGCCGCCGGGTGGCGGCTGCGGCCCGTGTACGCCGCGCGGCGGCGCACCGGGCTCAGCGAGGAGGCGCGGGACGAGTTCTCCGCGCGGCTCGCGGACGCGATCGGCGCCACCGCCGCGGGCGAGGCCGCCGAGCGGGCGTGGCTGCGCAACGCCAACCGCGCGTGCGGCACGCCCTGGCTGCGGCTGTGGCGCTGGTACCAGGACCGGGGCGAGCCCCCGACGGGACGCCTGTCTGTGCGGACCCAGACGGACGAGGAGGCCACCGCGCGGCAGCGCGTCGAACAGGCGGTGCGTACGGTCGCCGACCGGGCGTCGGCCGGGCTGCCCACGCCGTGGGCGCAGGCGGTGCGCGAGTCGGCCGTACGGGGCGCTCAGGGGCTGCCCGAGGCGCTGGACGAGCTCGCCGCGCGGGCCGGACTGCCGCCAGGGCGGCCGCCGCGGCCGGGTTGGTGGCCGGCGGCTGTCCTGGTGCAGGCGTCCATGACGATCCTTCAGGTCCTCGGCGGGCTCTGGCTGGTGGGGCAGATCGTCGGGGTGATGGCGCCCAACCTGGGCGTACCGGTGCTGCTGATGATGGCCGGCATCGTCGGCGGCCCGCTCGTCGAGTGGGGCTGCCGGATGGCGGCTCGAGGTCCGGCACGGCGGTACGGCCTGGAGGCGGAACGGCGGTTGCGGGAGGCGGCGGCCGGGTGCGGTCGGGCCCGGGTGCTGGATCCGGTGGCCTCGGAGCTGCTGCGGTACCGGGAGGTCCGCGAGCAGTACGGGCGGGTCATGGGGGTGGGGTCCGCGGGGAGGTGACCTGAGCGGCGACGACTGTGGTCGGGGCGGGGGTGGTGTCCTCGGGTGGGGCCCTGGGCCCCACGGGCCCGGTGGGTGCGGCGGTCACCCGTCCGGGTGGCGCGGTTATCCACAGGCGGGCGGTGATCCACAGGGCTCAGCGGGCTCGTCCCGACGGAGGCAGTCTGGCTTCGCGGCGATCGCGATGGACGGTCGGACGCAGCCGTACGGGACGGGCCCGTGCGCGTATCCGCTCGGCGGGAGAGGCCGGGCGAGGGGAGGGACCGAGATGAACGAGACGACCATCTGCGCGGTGGGCAACGTGGCGACACAGCCGGTGTACCGGGAGCTGGCGACGGGACCGTCCGCGCGCTTCCGGCTGGCGGTGACCTCGCGCTACCTGGACCGCGGGAAGAACGAGTGGACCGACGGGCACACCAATTTCTTCACGGTGTGGGCCAATCGCCAGCTCGCGACGAACGCCGCCGGGTCGTTGAACGTGGGCGATCCCGTGGTGGTGCAGGGCCGGTTGAAGGTGCGCTCGGACGTGCGCGAGGGACAGAGCTGGACCTCGGCCGACATCGACGCGACGGCCATCGGCCACGACCTCGCGCGCGGTACGTCGGCCTTCCGGCGCACCCTCAGGCCGGAGGCAGGAGCCACAGCCCCACCCGCTTCCTCGGCCTCCGCATCCGCGCCGCCCGAGCCCGAGTGGGAGACACCGCCCGCCGACGCCGATTCCCAACAGGCCCAGGAACCGGTGGCAGTGACGTGACGTCAGTCACCCGCAGAGGCTGACCGAAGTGCGGCTTATCGGCGAATGCGTTCCGAACGACCCCGGTGGATTTGTCGATAAGCCCTGCTCACAAGGGATCTTGGCGATAACGATTCCGAGTCGGATCGGCCCTCCGACGGGATCACAGGGAAGCGTGGTGCGCCGCGTACCTAGGATGCCGGACATAGCTCTTGGGGCTTGAAGCTTCTGCTGGTGGGACCGTGCCCCCCACGCCAACGGGTCCTGCTCGAAGGGGAATTCTGTGTTTGCTGCGTTCTCTGCGCTGTCGGTGCGCGGGCGCGGGGCGGCTCGACTGGCCGCCTCGACCCTGGTGTCCGGGCTCGTCGCCGCCTCGGTGGTGGCCGGTGCCGGCACGGCCGCGGCCGACGGGGCAGCCGGGAGCCAGGGCGGGGCGACCGCGACGATAGGTGGCCTCAAGACCTACGGCGGCGCCGTCGTCCACGCCGACTCCGGTGACCAGGAGATCTCGGCCGGTCTGTTCGAGATGTCCGTCGACGGCGGCGGCATGCTGCAGACGTACTGCGTCGACATCCACAACCCCACACAGCGCGACGCCAAGTATCACGAGACGCCCTGGAGCGGCACCTCGCTGGGCGCCAACAAGGACGCGGGCAAGATCCGCTGGATCCTGCAGAACTCCTACCCGCAGGTGAACGATCTCGCCGCCCTCGCGGGCAAGGCGGGCGTCAAGGGCGGCCTCACCGAGCAGGACGCGGCGGCGGGTACGCAGGTGGCCATCTGGCGCTACTCGGACGGTGCGGACGTCGACGCCGTCGACCCGCAGGCCGAGCAGCTCGCGGACTACCTGGAGAAGAGCGCGCGGGGCGTGGCGGAGCCCGAGGCGTCCCTGCGACTCGACCCGCCCGCGGTCTCCGGCCACCCCGGTGAGCGGCTCGGTCCGGTGACGGTGCACACCGACGCGGACGGCGTGACGCTGACGCCCCCGGCGGACGCCGCCACCAGCGGGGTGCGGATCGTGGACAAGGACGGCAGGGCCGTCACGTCCGCAGTCGACGGCGGGCAGGTGTTCTTCGAGGTTCCCGAGAACGCCGCGGCCGGCCAGGCCGAGCTGACCGTGCAGGCCTCGACCACCGTGCCGGTGGGGCGCGCCTTCGCCGCCGAGAGCCGCAGCCAGACGCAGATCCTGGCCGGCTCCAGCGAGTCGACCGTCTCGGCGACGGCGAGCGCCGGCTGGGCGAAGTCCGGTGCGATACCCGCCCTGTCCGCCGCGGAGAACTGCGACAAGGGCGGCGTCGACATCACCGCCGCCAACGAGGGCACCGAGGCGTTCACCTTCGAGCTGCTCGGGTTCGAGCACACCATTCCGGCGGGCGAGTCACGGACGGTGACGGTCCCGCTGCAGGAGGACCAGGCGTACGACTTCACCATCCAGGGGCCGGGCGGCTTGGAAAAGCGGTTCACCGGAGTGCTGGACTGCATGACGCAGATGGGTGAGGCCGAGGCGGCGGGCAACATGACCCAGACCCTCGCCGAGCCGAGCCCCGCCACGGTCGGCACGGCGGCCGACGACACCAACCTCGCCGCGACCGGCGGCTCCGCGATGACCCCCCTGATCACGGGCATCGCCATCGGCCTGGTCGTGATCGGCGGCGCGGCACTGATCGTCGTACGGAAGAAGCAACTGCCGACACAGGACTGAGGCAAGCCGGCCGGCGCCCGCGTGCGCCTTGGCAGAACACCAGATCAGGGGCTTGATCCGGTTTGCCGGATCAAGCCCCTGACTGGTTCACGGGGTGTCTGGGGGCGCGCTGCCGCCGGCGGAACAACCCATGGGCCGTCTGTCGCGGCCCGTACTCCACCGGTAGGTCTCGCCATGGGGCACCGATTCGCACCCGCCAGAGTCACGGCGTGAGACGTGGCGCGAGGCCCCGTCTCGGAGCCCGGTCTACCAGGCGCTGTTGTCGCAGCCCATGGTCGAGCCGATGTGGGTGGCCTGCGCGCCCGTGTCGCCCTCGCCGTTGAGCGCGTTGCCCAGCGCGCCGTTGAGAATGCCGACCTGGCCGAGGACGTCGAGGTTCAGGTCGTGCGACTTGCAGTTCGAGCTCTGCAGGACGCTGACCTTGTCCCCGCCCTTGCCGCCGTGGCCGTCAGCGGTGGCGGTGCCGGCGCCCAGGAGTCCGACGGTGCCGATGGCGACGGCCATGACGGCAGCCTTGCGAAGGTTGTGCATGTCATCTCCGATGGAGTGTGGTGGGTGCGATCCGTGAGAGATCGACTTCGTACAGTTACGGGAGGTTAATGTGAAAAATTCCTATATGTCCCGACGGCGCGCCGGAATCAATACCGGGGTGCGCCCAGGCGGACGCCCGAACCCGCCACGTCTCGGCAACTGCGGCGCCGGTACCTCCCGCTGAGCTTCTGTCGGCCGGCCGGGAAGCTCGGCGCCCGGCCCGCGGGCCTTCGGCAGCGAAGCCCCAGGTCAGAACCCGTCGGCGATACGGGTTTCCCCCCAGGGGTGGCGATCCGGCAAGATGGGGTGTATCTGCCCACTGCCTGATTTCAAGCTGCCGGACGGTTTCTCTTGGCTGAGTTCATTTACACCATGCGCAAGGCGCGCAAAGCGCACGGCGACAAGGTGATCCTCGACGACGTCACCCTGAACTTCCTCCCCGGAGCGAAGATCGGCGTCGTCGGTCCGAACGGCGCCGGTAAGTCGACGATCCTGAAGATCATGGCGGGGCTGGAGCAGCCGTCGAACGGTGAGGCGTTCCTGTCGCCCGGGTACACCGTGGGCATCCTGATGCAGGAGCCCAAGCTGAACGAGGAGAAGACCGTCCTGGAGAACGTCCAGGAGGGTGTCGCCGAGGTCAAGGGCAAGCTCGACCGGTTCAACGAGATCGCCGAGCTGATGGCCACCGACTACTCCGACGCGCTTCTCGAAGAGATGGGCAAGCTCCAGGAGGACCTCGACCACGCCAACGCGTGGGACCTCGACGCCCAGCTCGAGCAGGCCATGGACGCGCTCGGGTGCCCGGCCGGCGACTGGCCCGTCGTCAACCTCTCCGGTGGTGAGAAGCGCCGCGTCGCGCTGTGCAAGCTGCTGCTGGAAGCCCCTGACCTGCTGCTGCTCGACGAGCCCACCAACCACCTCGACGCCGAGTCCGTGAACTGGCTGGAGCAGCACCTCGCCAAGTACGAGGGCACCATCGTGGCCGTGACCCACGACCGGTACTTCCTCGACAACGTGGCCGGCTGGATCTGCGAGGTCGACCGCGGCCGGCTCCACGGCTACGAGGGCAACTACTCCAAGTACCTGGAGACCAAGCAGACCCGTCTCAAGGTCGAGGGCCAGAAGGACGCCAAGCGCGCCAAGCGGCTCAAGGAAGAGCTGGAGTGGGTGCGGTCCAACGCCAAGGGGCGGCAGGCCAAGTCCAAGGCGCGCCTCGCCCGCTACGAGGAGATGGCCGCCGAGGCCGACAAGATGCGGAAGCTGGACTTCGAGGAGATCCAGATCCCGCCGGGCCCGCGTCTGGGCAGCATCGTCGTGGAGGTCAACAACCTCAGCAAGGCCTTCGGCGAGAAGGTTCTCATCGATGATCTCTCGTTCACGCTTCCGCGTAACGGGATCGTCGGTGTCATCGGCCCCAACGGCGCCGGCAAGACCACCCTCTTCAAGATGATCCAGGGTCTGGAGACGCCCGACTCCGGCAGCATCAAGGTCGGCGACACCGTCAAGATCTCGTACGTCGACCAGAGCCGCGAGAACATCGACCCGAAGAAGAGCCTGTGGGCCGTGGTCTCCGACGAGCTCGACTACATCAACGTCGGCCAGGTCGAGATGCCCTCGCGGGCGTACGTCTCGGCCTTCGGCTTCAAGGGCCCCGACCAGCAGAAGCCGGCCGGCGTACTCTCCGGTGGTGAGCGCAACCGCCTCAACCTCGCTCTCACCCTCAAGCAGGGCGGCAACCTGCTGCTCCTCGACGAGCCGACGAACGACCTGGACGTCGAGACGCTGTCGAGTCTTGAGAACGCGCTGCTGGAGTTCCCGGGCGCGGCCGTGGTCGTCTCCCACGACCGCTGGTTCCTCGACCGGGTCGCCACGCACATCCTCGCCTACGAGGGCGAGTCCAAGTGGTTCTGGTTCGAGGGCAACTTCGAGTCGTACGAGAAGAACAAGGTCGAGCGGCTCGGCGCGGACGCCACCCGTCCGCACCGCGCCACCTACAAGAAGCTGACCCGGGGCTGATCGATCTTGCGCCACATCTACCGTTGCCCCCTGCGCTGGTCCGACATGGACGCGTACGGACACGTCAACAACGCGGTCTTCGTCCGCTACCTGGAGGAAGCCCGCATCGACTTCCTGTTCCGTCCGGAGAAGGACTTCAAGCAGGGGTCGGTGGTGGCGCGCCACGAGATCGACTACAAGCGGCAGCTCGTGCACCGGCACCACCCGGTGGACATCGAGCTGTGGGTCAGTGAGATCAGGGCCGCGTCCTTCACCATCACCTACGAGGTGAAGGACGACGACCTGGTCTACGTCCGGGCCTCGACGGTGGTCGTGCCGTTCGACTTCGAGGCGGAACGGCCGCGACGGCTCACCGCGGAGGAGAAGGAGTTCCTCCGCGAGTACACGGACGACGCGGACGACAAGGACTCCGAGGAGGAGGCCGTCGCCGCATGACGGTGCTCCACCTCGCCGACGAGGGGGAGGCGGCGGATCTCGCGGCCTTCCTCTCCCGGCTGCTCCACTACGACCGTGGAGCCGCGGTGCGCCTGCAGGCGGCCGGCACCGCGCTCGCCGTCTTCGGACGGCCACCGTCCTTCGAGGTGCTGGCGATCCGCACGGCACGGCTCGCGAAACCGTACGAGAACGGGCTCGACGTCACCCTGGACGTGACCGTCTCCGCGGGCGAACTCCTGGAGTCCGTCGACGAGTCGGCGGCCACCGCGGTCGTGCCGGGGGCCGTGACCGGGCCGCCGTGGGCCGGGGTGCTCCCGCCGCGCGGCGGATGGCGGGCGGTGCCGGGGCTGCCCGAGCCCGATGCCCTGCGGGCGATGATCGGTGCTGGTGTCGCGGAGTTCCGGTCGCGTACCCAGGAGCTGGCGGCCGAGCAGCGCACCCGGGCCGAACTCGACCGGGTCGGGCGGGAGATCTGGTCCCGGACCGTCGGGGACACCCATCTGCCGGTGCGGGCCGTGCACGCGGCCCAGTCGCTGGGATTCCTGCGCGCCACCAGGGAGCTGGCCCTGCTCTCGTCCGGTGCGTGGCTACGGCTGCGCACGCCGTACGGGTCGATCGCCGTACGGCGTGCGGGACTCGGCACCCTGGATGTCAGCGTCCGCTGACAGTCGGCTCAGCCCGCGGTGTTGACCATCGACGCCGCCGCGTACGTCAGGTAGTTCCACAGCGTCCGCTCGTGCTCCTCGGAGAGGCCGAGCTCGTCGACGGCGTCCCGCATGTGCTTCAGCCACGCGTCGTGGGCCGCGCGGTCGACGGTGAACGGGGCGTGGCGCATGCGCAGGCGGGGGTGGCCGCGGTTCTCGCTGTACGTCGTCGGGCCGCCCCAGTACTGGATCAGGAACAGCGTGAGGCGCTCCTCGGCCGGGCCCAGGTCCTCCTCGGGGTACATGGGCTTCAGCAGTGGGTCCTCGGCCACACCCTGGTAGAAACGGTGGACGAGGCGGCGGAAGGTCTCCTCCCCGCCGACCTGCTCGTAAAAGGTCTGCTCCTGAAGCGTGCCGCGCCGAATCTCATTCACCCGTCCATGGTCTCAGACGCGCAGACGGAGGACCTGAGGCTTAGGACCAGCGGTCGTGACGGGCAGGCCGACCCGAGTGACGCGTTCCGGATCGTCCGGCGGAGTGCTCGCCTCGCGGCGTCCGGCGCAGGACAGTGGACGTATGAGCGCGCACGCTCTCGACAACGACCTGGACGACCTCGCCGCCTCGGCACGGGCCGCGCTGGTGCGCGCGATCGACGCCGACGGGGCATGGCGCGCGGACCCGCGGTGGCGGGACGTCTTCGCCGCCGTGCCACGGCATCTGTTCGTGCCGTACTACTACGTCGGCGTCGCAGGTGGCTACGAGCGCCGCTGGGGCCAGAGCCCCGACCCGGCCGCGCGTGAGAGGTGGATGCGCGGGGCGTACGCCGACACCCCCCTCGCCACCCGGCTGCGCGACGGGGAGCTGCTCTCCTCCAGCAGCCAGCCGTCCCTGATGGCGATGATGCTCGTCGCGCTGGAGGTGACAGACGGCGACAGCGTCCTGGAGATCGGCGCGGGCACGGGCTACAACGCCGCCCTGCTCGCCCGCCGGCTCGGCGACGACGACCTCGTCACCAGCATCGACCTGGAACCGGAGATCACCGAGTCGGCCCGACGGCACCTGACGACGGCCGGATACCACCCCGTCGTCGTCACGGGCGACGGCGCGCGCGGCGTGCCCGAGCGCGCCCCCTTCGATCGCATCATCGCCACGTGTGCCCTGCCGTTGATCCCGCGCGCCTGGCTCGCCCAGTGCCGCCCCGGCGCCCGCATCCTGACACCGCTCGCCACCGGCCTGCTCGCCCTCACCGTCCAGGACGCCGAGCACGCCGAAGGGCGCTTCCTGCACACGCCCGCCTACTTCGTGCCGCTGCGCGGCGGGATCCGGACCGAGCCGGAGTCCTCGCCCGTGGCCGGGCTGCCGCGCCGGGCCCGGGAGCACGAGCTGTTCCGCTTCCTGCTGGCCCTGACCCGCGGCAGCCTCGATCCGCAGGAGGCGTACGCACTGTGGGAGCGCGAGGGGCAGCCGCAGCGGGAGCGGTACGGGATCACGGTGCGCGGCGAGCACGAGTGGGCCTGGCTGGACGACCCGGAGGGGCCGTATGCCTGGCCGCTGCCCGGCTGAAACGCCGGTAGGGGGCGGTCGTACGGCACTTTCTCGCCGTACGACCGCCCCCTACCGGTCTCAAGATCGAGCCGCGCCCGGAGCCGGCCGGTCGCGGTCGGGCTAGCCGCGCCGGACCGTGATCGTCGTCCAGGCCCCCACGTGCACCCGGTCGCCGTCCTGCAGCGGCACCGGCACGAAGGGCTGGATCGGCTCCTCGGAGCCGTTCACCGTGGTGCCGTTCGTCGAGTTCTGGTCGACGACCGCCCAGGTGCCGTCGGGCTGCTGGACCAGGACCGCGTGCTGGTGCGAGACGCCCGGGTCCTCCGGCGGCACCGACAGGTCGATGTCGGGGGTGTCGCCGGTGGAGTGGCGGCGGCGGCCGATGGTGACCTGGTTGCCGGTGAGCGTGCGCTGCTGCTCGGGCGAGTACGCGGGCAGGTTCAGGCCCGCGGCCTCGGGGCCGGAGCGCTGCATCATCGCCATGAAGTACTCACGGTCCGGGCCGATCGTCGCCAGCCAGGTCGTCGGCTGCTGCGGGTAGCCCTGACCGGGCGGCGGGGCCTGGGTGGCGCCGGGCTGCGGGTAGCCGTAGCCGCCCTGAGCGGGGCCACCGGGAGCGCCCGGTCCGCCCGGACCACCGGGACCCGACGAGGGCGGTGAGATCACCCAGTCGTCGTCACCGCCGCCGAAGGACGGGCCGCCCTGCGGCGGGCGGTTCGTCTCCTGCGGGAACCCGTGCGGGGCCGGCGGAGCGGACGGGCTTGCCTGCTGGAAGGCCTGCGGACCACCGCTGGTCGCGCCAGGACCGCCGGGCGGCGTGGGCCCGGGCGGCGGCGGAACCTGCCGCGAGGGGTCGCCGAAGACGGAGGGGCCGCCTCCAGGGCCACCGGGGCCGCCGTGACCGCCAGGGCCACCGGGGTTGGTGGCACCCGGGCCGCCGGGGCCCGGACCGAAGCCGCCCGGGGCGCCGCCGGGGCCGCCGAAGCCCTGACCAGGGCCGGGGCCACCCATGCCGCCGGGACCGCCGGGACCACCCGGGCCCCCAGGACCGCCCTGGCCACCGGGACCAGGACCGCCGGGACCACCCGGAGCGCCGGGGCCGCCCGGTCCCGAAGGCTCCGCGCCGAACGGCGGGATCGGCTCCGCGGGGCGGTTCATCTGGGACGGGCGCGAGCCCTGGTAGTCGTACGAGTCACCGCCGCCGAACGACGGCGGGGGCCCCGACTGCTGCTGGAAGTGCGAGGGCAGACCCGGGCCGCCGGGCGCCGGGGGGCGCGGGGCGGCGGGGGTGTACGAGGTCGCCGTGTTCGTCAGGAAGTTCCACCGGCACTCCTCGCAGAACGGCGCACCGCCCTCACGGGGCGTACGGCACTGCGGGCAGAGCTCCGGCTCCGGTACGGCGGAAGGATGCGGGGGGCCGCCCGGCTGACCGGCGTTCGGGCCGCCGAACGGACCGCCGGGAGCAGGGCCGCCGGGGCCACCGGGCGGCGGGAAGCCGTAGCCCCCACCGGGCGGGGGCGGCGGCGGAGGGGGTGGAGGTACGGCACCGGCCATGCGGTGACCGCAGACCTCGCACCAGTCGTCGGAACCCGACTGGTGTCCGTTCGGGCAGGTCGGCATGTCGGCGCTTCCCCCTCTCCTTTCCGGTCGCTCACGACCGGATTTCTCCAACCCCAAGGGGTCAGGCTCGATCCTTTTCAGGGTCCTGCTGAGTCCTGCTAGGTCACTTCTTTACACGAACAGTCTTTGTGGACCGCGTCTCGAGAGTCATCTCGTCGGCCTCCGCGACCTTTGCCTTCAGTCGCACAGTACCCGCCGCGGCATCGACCACGTCCACCACCTTCGCAAGGAGTTTCGCCGTATCGGCATTTCCGGAGGCGCCGGCGAGCTGAACGGCGCGGCCCAGTTTGGCCGTTGCTCCATCGATATCGCCTGACTTGCGAAGATCGAGGCCTTGTTGGATGACTTGGGCCAGTTCGGCCTGGCCGGTGTAGTGGGCGACCTGGGGGTTGATCGAGGTCGAGGCGACCATGTCGTCGGTCCATACGGCCCGTACGAGGCCCTGTGCGCCCAGGTTCTGCGCGGTGCCGTCGGACTGCGGGATGACCAGGGATGTCCGGGCGGCGAGCATCTCCTGGCCGAGGCCGGCGGCGGGCACCTCGACGCATACGTGGTAGTCACGGGACTCGTCGCCCCAGGAGCCCGTGGGGTAGTCGCCGGCGCGCGGGCCGGCCTCGGTGCGGCGGTCGGTCAAGTCCTCGACCGTCGGCGCGACTTGCTTGACGAACTTGATGGTCGTGCCCACCGGTGTCCACACCCGCAGGGCGACGTCCGCGACCTCCTTGCCCATCGCGGTCTCCATCATCTGCGTGAAGTCGGCGGCGAGACCGGCCGGATCGGCGACGATGTCGGAGCTGCCGAGCAGCGCGGAGGCGATGGCTGTGACTTCTTTCACTTCCCAGTCGGTGCCCACGCCCCGGGCGTCACAGGTGAAGCGTCCGGCACAGGCGTCGAGGGCGGCCTTGAGGTCCTCCGGCGACTCGTGCTCGTTGCGGCCGTCGGTGAGCAGGATGCCGTGCCGGATGGCGACGTCGGCCGAGGACAGCAGGCGGTCGGCGAGCCGCAGCCAGGTGCCGATGGCCGTACCGCCACCCGCACTGAGCCTGCGCAGCGCCTGTTTGGCCTGGTCGCGGGTGGTGGCGTCGGCGATCGCCAGACGGCCGCCGCCCGGGTACACCTCCTTGGCCACGTGCGTGCCGTCGATCACCGCGAAATGCACGCCGTCGCGCAGGGTGTCGATCGCGGCGGCCGTGGCGTCGCGGGCGTTGCGCATCTTGGTCGGCGGGTAGTCCATCGAGCCCGAGCAGTCGACCATGATCGCCACGCCCGCGGACGGGCCCTGTCCCGGCGAGTAGAGGTGGGGCGCGGCGACCGCGCTGCCGACCGTGCCGCCGCCGGTCGCGGTCACCGTGACGATCGCGTTGACCTCGCGACCGCCCTCCGGGAGGTACTCGTTCTGGTACACGTCCACCGAGAACTGCGGCACATTTGATTTCGAGAAGTTGGCCATACGTTCTCAAATCCCCCTAAAGAACCCCGTGATGGGGCTATGGCTGTCGACGGACCGGTCCCCTCCGGTCCGATGAGGCCGTCCCCGCAGTTGGCCTCAGGCCGATCCTGCCCCCATCGGCGGTGCCGGGAACGGCAGGACGGCCACTGTTACGTTGTCGTGGCCCCCGCCGTCGAGCGCGTGTCCGACGAGGACCTGGGCGCTGTGCAGGGGGCGCGCGGCGGCGTCGAGAGGCACGACGTCGGCCATGTCGTCGGCCGCCTCCGCGTAGTTCCACAGCCCGTCCGTGCACACCACCACCACACCCGGCCGGTCCGGCTTGAAGGAAGCGGTGTGCGGCTCCAGTTCGTAGGCGTCCGCGCCGAGCCAGCCCGTGATGGCGTGGGCACGCTCGTCGGCGTACGCCTCGGCCTCGTTCATCAGGCCCGCGGCGACCATCTGCGCGGCCCAGGAGTCGTCCTCGGTGAGCCGGGCCGGGGGAGTGCTGCGGTCCACCGGGACCCAGTAGGCGCGGCTGTCCCCGACCCAGCCGACCACCAGCAGGCCCGCGGTGACCACGGCGCCGACGAAGGTGCAGGCCGGGGCGTTCTGGTGCGGGGCGTGCTCGCGGGCCGTGGCCGGCTCGTCGGCGAGTGCGTTGACCGCGTTGGAGGCGGCGATGATCGCGTCGTGCATGGCCTGCTGCGGGTGTGCGCCACGCGGCAGGGCGGCCAGCAGCGACTCGCTCGCGGCCCGGGAGGCGGCCATCGAGGCGTCGTCGGGGCGGGTCGCCGAGGACACGCCGTCGCAGACGATCGCCAGGACCGCGGGCCGGCCGTCGGGCAGCGCGGTGCAGTCGACGGCGAACGCGTCCTCGTTGCGGTGGTGGCGCAGGCCGCGGTCGCTGACGGCGGCGACGGGGCCGACGTCCTGCTCCATGTGGTCGCGCTCGCGCGGCTGGGCGTGCCCGCAGTTCTCGCAGTACCCGTCGTGGTCCACACGGCCCGCGCGGCACGCCACGCACACCTTGGTGCCCTCGGACGGGGTCGGCGCGGCGGGGGACACACGAGGGTCGGGCGCCTGCAGCGCGTACTCGTCCGGCTCCGTACGGGCGTACTCGTCGGGCTCCGTACGGGCGTACTCGTCGGGCTGCGGGGGGCGGTCGAAACGGACGCCGGAGGCCGGGGAGTCGGGTGAGCCGGTCGGGGGCGGAGGGCCGGCGGGGGCGGGGGGCGGCTGCGGGCCGCTGGGCGCGGCGGGGCCGCCCGGGGCCGGGACGGTGGGGTGGCCGGGTGGTGCGTGATGGCCGGACTGTGCCTGGTGGCCGGGGGCCGGGGAAGCGCCCGGGACGCCGTGGTTGCCCGGCGCCGGGACGCCCGGTGTGCCGTGCGCGGCGTCGGGAGCGGTCGCCGCCGGTGGGACCTGCGGGGCGGGCGGCGGTGACTGCGGGGGCGGGGGCGTGCCCGGGGGCAGGTCGCGGCCGCCGGAGTCGGTGCCGGGGAGGTCCGTCGGCAGATGGGCGGCCTCGGAGGTGGAGCCGTCCGGGGCGGCGACGGGCCAGTCCGCGCCGGGCGCGCCCGCGGCAGGGGGCGGCACCGAGCCGTTCATGGCGATGGTCGGATGGTCGTCCGGCCGTACGGGCACGGCGGACAGGTCATATCCGCACGCACCGCAGAAACGGTCACCCGACTCGAGCGGCCATTCGCAGCTCGGGCAGGCGGACAGCTGGGGCATCTGCGACATCAACTACACCCACGTCCGGGGGCGGTAACGGTTGGCACGTTCCACCAGGTCGATCCTCTCCTCGCCGCCCCGCGCGAGCCGGGCCAGCGTGCGGTACGAACGTTCCAGGCCGAAACGCAGTCCCCGCTCGTCCAGGCCGCTGCCGAGCAGCGTCCGTCCTCCGGCGGCGGCAGACGGGGCGGAACCCTGGCCACCGGAGAGTATCCAGTCCAGCGCGCAACCGAGGACTTCCGCCGACAACTGCTCCCGGCGCGCCGGGTCCAGACCATACGCGTCCAGCGCCTCGACCTGGCCCGCGGCGGCGGTCAGGTCGTCCAGGAACGGTACGTCGGCGGCGGCCGCCGTGCGTTGACGCAGCCGGGCGCGGACGGCCGCCACGCGTGCGGCCGTGTAGTGAATTGAGCTCTCCGGAACCGACTCCAGGGTCCCCACGGCGCCGCGGCGGTCGACGGTCGCGAGCTGCACGCGGGCGAGACCGAAGGCCGCGCTCACAAAGCTGGGGTCGGTGGACCACACCAGGCGGTAGTACTCGGCGGCGTTGTCCAGCTGGCCCAGCACCTCCGCGCACAGGCCCAGGGCCAGCTTGGGCGCGGGTTCGCCGGGGAAGGCGTCGTAGATCGCGTCGAAGGCGAGCGCGGCGCCCTCGTGGTCGCCGGTGCCCAGCGCCGCCACGCCGCGGTACCAGACGACCCGCCAGTCGTCGGGCCGCTCGTCCTCCAGCTCCAGCAGCTGTTCGTGCGCGGTGCGGGTGTCGCCGTTCTCCAGCCAGGCCCGCACCTGCCGCAGCCGTGTCTCGGCCGACGGCGCCGGCGCGGCGGCGAGGGCGCCGAGCAACTCGGCCGGCGCGGTGGTCATCAGACCGGCGAGGAAACCGGCGTTGGGGTCGGCGGGGTCGACGTGGGGGACCGGCAGCGCGAGGGCGGCGACGGGGCCGTCGACGGCCTTGACGATGCCGGCGCCCGCGGCGGCACCGGCGGCCAGGGCGTTCGCAGGGGCGCCCGCGAAGGCGGCGGCCCCCTTCCCGGCCGGTGCCATCCGCGCCCCCAACCGCGAGACCTCCCCGTCCAGCTTGGGGAACAACTCGGTGTCCGTGACCCGCACTTCGGGGCCGAACAGCGTCGACAGGGACGGCCTCGCGCGGCCCGTCTGCAGGGAGACGACCTCGCGCAGCACGCCCGTGAGCTGCTCCGTCATCTCCTGGGCGGAGGCGAAGCGGCGGGCCGGGTCGGGGTCGGTCGCGCGGACCAGGAGACGGTAGAAGGACTCGTACCGGTGGAAGACCTCGATGTTGTCGGGGTCGGGCAGCGAGTCGGCGTAGACGTTCGTGTAGCCCTGGAAGTCGAAGGTCAGGACGGCGAGCGTGCGGGCGACCGTGTACAGGTCCGAGGCCACCGACGGGCCGACGTCCGCGACCTCGGGCGCCTGGTAGCCCACCGTGCCGTAGATGGCCGACTCGTCGTCGTCCATCCTGCGCACCGCGCCCATGTCGATCAGCTTGAGCTGGTCCTCGGTCTGGATGGCGTTGTCGACCTTGAAGTCGCAGTACAGGAGGTTGCGGCTGTGCAGGTGGCCGAGGGCCTCCAGCGCCTCGATGCCGTACGCGCAGGCCTGCTCCACCGGCAGCGGGTCCCGCTTGCCGGTCCCCGTACGACGTGAATTGGCGATCTCCTTCAGCGACTTGCCGCCGACGTACTCCATCACGATGTAGCCGTCGAGCGAGCCGGTGCGCTGGTCGAGGTGCTCGACGAAGTTGTAGATCCGCACGATGTTGGCGTGCTCGATCTCCGCGAGGAAACGCCGCTCGGAGATCGCCGCCGCCATCGCGTCCTGGTCGCCGGTGTCGAGCAGGCCCTTGAGCACCACCCAGCGGTCGGAGACCGCGCGGTCCACGGCGAGGTAGACCCAGCCGAGGCCGCCGTGCGCCAGACAGCCCGCGACCTCGTACTGGCCGTGCACGATGTCGCCGGACTTCAGCTTCGGGACGAAGGAGTACGGGTGTCCGCACTTCGTGCAGAAACCCTCCGTACGGCCCGGCCGGTCGCCGCGGGCCCGGCCGACGGGCGCGCCGCAGTCCGAGCGGGAGCAGAACCGCTTGCGCTCGGGCACCTCCGGGTTCTCCAGCACCATCGCGCGCGGGTCGGGGCGCGGCACGTCCGGGACCTGGACCAGGCCGACACCGAGCCGCCCGCGGCCGCTGGAGCCGGACGTGGAGCCGGAACTGCGCACCGACACCGAGCGGCCCGTGGCACGGCCCGACAGCGAACGCGACAGCCGTCCCGACACCGAGCGCCGGGACTTCGACGACTGGGACGACGTACGGGACGACGAGCGGGAGCTGCCCCGGCTGCTGGAGCGGGAGCTGCCGTTGCCCGCCGACCCGCGCGACGCCTTGCCGCCGGCCGTCACTCCGGTGGGCGGCGAGCCGACCGTGCCGGTCGCCGAGACGACCGGGGCGAGCCCGCAGGTGTCGCAGTACAGCTCACCGCCGCCCACGTCCTCGTACGCCCCGCCGCAGTCCGGTCGCTGACAGCTCTGCTGTGGCTGACTCATGACGACGACACCCCCCTGACCCTCATGATCCCGGCCCCCTCCGGTCCTCGGGCGCGCGCGGCCCCGGCACCCGCCCGCTGCCGAGCAGTTCGGCGGCCGCCTGCTGGTAGCGCAGCACGGCCTGCTCGGCGACGCGCAGGTCGCAGGGCGCGCTCCACAGCATGCGGCGGGCCGCGTCGTAGCGCTCGATGAGGAACTTGTCCTCCGCCAGGCCGTGCCGGGCCACCTTCGCCTTGTACGCGTCGAGGCGGCCCCGCAGCTCGGCGCGGACCGCCAGGGGCGCGGTGACCGCGGTCAACGACTCACGGGCGCGCAGCAGTTCGTCCTCCGCCTTCTGCTCCAGCGACTCCAGGAGCGGGGACAGGCGGTGCCACTGGGCGTGTCTGCGGTACTCGGCGGCCGTCGCCAGCTGCTCCTGCAGCACGGTCGGCGGGCCGCTGACAACCGGCACCTCCGTGGCGGCGATCTTCGCCAGCACCTCGCCGCGCGCGGTGCGGGCCTCGGCGAGCGTACGGTCCGCGCGCGAGAGCACGTCACGCAGCCGGACCAGCCGCTGCTCGGCGTCCTGGCGGACCGTCAACACCGCGTCGATCTCACGGCGTACGTCCTCCAGGGCGCGCGCCTCGCGGTCGTAGACCGTGGTGTCCGGCTTGCCGCCGCCCGGCGCCGAACTCCCCTGCGTGGGAACCCAGTACGCGAGCGGGTCGGACACCACCTCCGAGCGCAGCTTGGTGAGCGTGCGCGTGATGCGCTCCAGGTCGTCGCCGGCCGGGTGCTCGCCGGGCCGTACGCCGACGGAGTGCGCGAGCCGGCGGGTGCGCTGGAGCTCCGCGGCCAGTAAATCGATACGGGCGGGCAGCGCCGACCACACCGCGTCGGCGGCCACGACCATGTCCAGCGACGTCGCGTACAGCTCGTTCATCCGGTCCACGAGCGTGACGAGCGTGAACTGTTCGCTGAGCTTGCCCGAACCGCCATGCAGAGTCGGCGCGTTGGCCGTGGCGGTCGCCGAGCCCGCCAGGGTCACCGACTCGCCCCGCAGCAGTTCCGTCAGCTCCACCAGGTCGTCCCGGCTGGACCAGCGGCGCCGGGAACGGATCTCGCGGGCGGAGCGCAACGCGTCCGTGTACGCGTCGAAATACGCCCACAGCAGCGTTATCGACGCCTCCGCGGTCGTCCACCGCTCCTTGGTGACGCCGGTGAGTTCGGCGCCCTCGAGAAGTCTGCGGCCCGCGTGGTCCTGCAGCGCGAGGAGCGAGGTCTCGATCGCCTCGTGCTCCGCGCCGAGCCGCGCCAGCGCACGGTCCACCTCGTCCCGGTCCATCACCGGCCCGGCGGGGTCCGTGACGCCCATCGATCACCTCTCGCTGCTGTCGTGTTCCATCGGATCGGTCTGCTCGTGCTGCTGTGCCTGTTCCGTCTGTTCCCGTCAATCGTGCGTCAGTTGATGGCCGGTCACTTGTACTTCGCGTCGGGAGGGGTCGCCGACGCCGACTTCTTTTCGCCCTGATCCATGGTCGGATGCAGCCACTTCTCGTACGACGCCTTCCAGCCGCCGTCCTCGACGTAGTTCTCCAGGGTCCGGTTGACCTGGCGTACCAGATCGTCGGAGCCCAGTTTCATCGCCACGCCGTAGTACTCGTCCGTGAACAGGCCGCCCTTGAGTTCCACCGTCGGGTCCTGAGCGGCCTGGCTGGCCGCGAGTGCGCCGTCCGTGACGACCGCGTCGACCTCGCCGAGCTGCAACTTAACCAGGCAGTCGAGCTGGTTGGGAACGGTGGTCGTGATGTCGGTGGAGTCGGGGAGGTCGCCGGACTTCCGGCCCTCCTCCAGATTGTCGTACGCCGTGGAGCCCTGCGCCGAACACACCTTCCTGTCGGCCAGGGTCTTGTCGAAGCCGGTGATCTTCGAGGTCTTGGGGGCCAGGACCTGCTGACCGGTGACGAAGTACGGGGCGGAGAAGGCGACTTGTCCGATGCGGTCGCAGTTGATCGTCATGGTGCGGACCACCATGTCGACCTCGCCCTTCTGGATCGCCTCGACCCGGCGGCTGGTCGGGATGGCCTTGAACTGCACCGCGTCGCGGTCGCCGAGAATGTCCTCGGCGATCCGGTGGACGAGGTCGATGTCGAAGCCCTCCAGCTCGCCGGAGGGGTTGTTCGGATCGAGGTAGCCCCAGCGGTAGCTGTTGGTGTCGACGCCGACGATCAGGCGGCGGTCCTCGCGGGCCTTGATGGCGTCGACGGTCGGGGTGCCGCCGTTCCCGCCGGACGGGGAGAGGCTCTGGTCCTGCGGGTTCTCGCAGTCCTCCGCCTTCGCCTGGCTGACCCGGGCGAGGCCCTGGCTCCCGGTGGCCGCGTCGTCGTCGCGGTGCTGTGACAGGGGCAGCAACAGGGCGAAGGTCACCGTCAGGGCGACGACCAGCGCCATCGCGCCTACGCCGCCCCAGCCGCGCAGGCCGGTGCGCAGGCTCCGCCCGAGGTTGCCTGTGCGGGCCCTTGTGGGGGTGCCTGTGCCCCGGAGGTGACCCGAGTCATCGCTTGCGTTCATCGTCGTGCCCCCTCTCACCTGTACTCCGACAGCCTGCGGCCGATGCCGAGAACCGCGCCGGCCGCGCCCAGGACCGCGAGGACCGCGGCGCCGGTCGGGAGGCCGGTCAGCGAGTCACGGCCGTCGCTCGCGGCCTGCTTGAACTCGGTCTGCTCGTGCGCGATCGCTGCCGCCAGTGCCTTGTCGACGTTGTCGAAGCACACGCTCGTCGGCTCCTTCGCGGCGCCGATGACGCGGTCGCGGGCGGCCTGGTAGTTGCCGCTGTTGTTGTCGTCGCGGGCGACGTCGTGGCGGTCCTGCCAGACCTTCATGAAACCGTTCGCGTCCTGGACGGGCTTCTTGCCGGTCGAATCGTCCGCGAGGTCTGCGGCACGGTTGAGGGCCTTGCCCAGTTGATCGATCTGCTGGTCGTAGCCCCACTCGTACGCGTCCACGACCGTGTCGTCGTCGAGTGTCTTCGTGTCCGCACCGCGGCGGACCAGGGTCAGGTTCTCGTCGCTTCGGGCCGTGAGTGAGGCGATGCGGGCCTCGTGCAGCACGGTCAGGGAGCGGACGCCGTGGTCGTAGGAGTCATTCAGGCCCGCCCGGGCGATCGTGTGGCCGACGGCGAGCCACAGCAGGACCACCGTGGCGGCGGTCGTGGCCGTGACGAGGCCGTGGTTCAGGACCCTGTTCGTACGCTGGTAGTTGCGGCGCTGGGCCCAGGCGAGGGCGGCCAGGGCGACGATGCCGAGGCCTGCGGCGGCCCAGGGGAAGGACTTCGCGTCCGCGTAGTCCTCGCTGAGGCGCTGGTTCTCGGTCTTGTACAGCTTTTCGGCCCTGGGCAGCATGTTCTGCTGCATCATCTCGTTCGCGGCGCGCAGGTATGCGCCGCCGACGGGGTAGCCCTGGCGGTTGTTGGCCCTGGCTGTTTCCACGAGGCCCTTGTACTGCGGGAGGAGTCTGCTGAGTTCCGCGATGGTCCTCGCGGAGGGGGAGCCCGGTTCGGAGTTGGCCGCGGCTGTGACGAGTTTCGCTGCGGCCGTGCGGATGTCCTTTTCGTAGCCCTCGCGCATGGTGGGCTTTTCCTGCAGGCCCGCGAGGTAGCCGCTGGCCGCTGCGGTGTTGGCGTCCGCCAGGGAGCGGTAGATGTCGGCCGCGTCCGAGCTGAGGGGCTGGCTGCGGTTGAGGACGTCGTCGGCGGCCGTTGCGCGGTCGGTCATCTGCCAGGCCGCTACAGCGCCGAAGGCGATGACGAGGGCGGCGAGGAGGGCGCCGATGATGCGGAGCCGGCCGGGTTCGGTGGTGGCGGCCGCGCGGAGTTGGTCCAGGCCCTCGGCGAAGGCGGTGCGGCGGGGTGGGGTTGCCGCGGCGAGGGGTCGGCCGTTGGCGGTGGGGGGTGCCGGGGGTGCGGGCTGGGGTGGCACGGACGGCATGGTGGGTGCGCCATGTGCCGGGTCGGTTCCCGGTGGTGGTGGTGCCGTGCTGCTTTTCGGCGTCTGTGTCACTGTTGACCTCCCCCGTGGCCATCCGTGCCGCAAGTATCGCTGCCGGGACTGACATCCGCACCGGCCTTCGCTGGATCTTGATCGGATCGCAGTGCGGATCCCAAAATCCCGGCACACCGAAACCGCTGTGCACGAGCCCCCTGCCCATGAATACGCCGGGGGAATCTGTTCGGTTCCAGGTTCGAGTCGATGCCTGCGGCGGCCTGTTGCTGTGTGTGGGGGTTCGGGGGGTGGGTCGGGGCCGTGCCGGAGGGCGCGCCACCACGGCCACTGTGCGACGCCGGTCCCGGCACTGCCGGTCCATGGGGCGCAGCCCCCCTGGCGGGGGTGCGGTTACGGCTCGAAGTGCTGGCGGAGTCGGACGTGTACCTCCGGGAGTGCCCCCACCGCGTCCAGGCCCAGCAGGGCCGCGCCCAGGACCGGGCTTGCCGTGACCACGGTCGGGACGGCCTTCGGAGCGCGGGTGGTGAGCAAGTCGTGGATGGTGTCGATCAGTTGGGGGTGGCGGGCAGCCAGTACGCCTCCGCCCAGGAGCACCGGAGTCGACTCCTCCAGGAGGTCCAGTCGGGTCAGGGCGACCGTCGCCATGGTGACCACTTCGTCGGCGAGGCGGTCCACGAGATCACGGGCGATCGGGTCACCGGCGGCCGCGGTGGCGAAGAGGACCGGGGTCAGCTCGTGGCGGCGGGCGGGGGCGATGTGTTCGAGGTGCAGGGCCTCGATCAGGGCGTACATGGTGGGCAGGCCGAAGTGGGCGGGGAGCGTGCGCGTCAACGTCGTAGGCGCTCCCCGGCCGTCCTCCGCACGCGCCGCGTGCCACAGGGCTTCCTCCGCCAGGCCCCAGCCGCCTCCCCAGTCGCCGGAGATGCGGCCCAGCGCGGGGAAGCGGGCGGTACGGCCGTCTGGACGCATGCCCACGCAGTTGATGCCGGCGCCGCAGACGACGGCCACGCCGCGAGGTTCCGGCACGCCCGCCCTGAGGATCGCGAAGGTGTCGTTGCGGACCTCGACGGTCGTGCCCCACGCGCGTGTCTGCAGGGCTGCGGTGAGTTGCTCCTCCTCCACCGGGAGGTCGGCGTTGGCCAGGCACGCCGAGACGTGGTCGGCGGACGTCACGCCCGCCGCGGTGAGGGCCTGTTCGACGGCTGCGGCCAGGGTGTCCATCGCCGGCTCCACGCCGACCGAGGGTGGGCGGAAGCCGCCGCCGCGGGCCGTGGCCAGCACGGTTCCGTCGGCGGCCACCACTGCCACGTCGGTCTTGCTGTTGCCCGCGTCTACGGCGAGGACACGTGCGGTCAGGCCCACGCGAGATGCTCCCGGTTGTGTGCGATCAGTTGGTCGGTGAGGGCTTCGGCGTACTCGTACTGGCCGACCAGGGGGTGCGACAGGAGGGCCTTGAAGACGCGGTCGCGGCCGCCGTGCAGGGCCGCTTCCAGGGCCAGGTGCTCGTAGGCCGTCACCTGGGCCATCAGGCCCGCGTACAGCGGGTCCACGGTCGGTACGGCGAGGGGGGCCGGGCCCTTCGCGCCCACGGCTGCCTGCACTTCGATCACCGCGTCGTCGGGCAGGAAGGGGAGCGTGCCGTTGTTGGGGGTGTTGACCACCTGGTAGGGGCTGCCGGACCCGCCGAGCAGGGCAGCCGCCAGGTCGACTGCCGCCTCGGAGTAGTAGGCGCCGCCCCGTTTGGCGAGGAGCTCCGGCTTCTCGTCCAGGGACGGATCGGCGTACAGGGCGAGCAACTGGCGTTCCATTTCCGCCACTTCCGCGGCCCTGGACGGCTTGGTGCGCAGCTCCCGTACGACCTCGTCGTGCGCGTAGTAGTAGCGCAGGTAGTACGACGGGACCGCGGTCAGGCGGTTCAGGAGGGGGCGGGGGAGGTGCAGGTCGGCGGCGATCGTGTCGCCGTGGTCGGTCAGGAGCTTCGGCAGGACGTTCTCGCCCTCGGGGCCGCCCAGGCGTACGCCCGTCTCCCAGGTGAGGTGGTTGAGGCCCACGTGGTCCAGGTGGATCTCGGCGGCCGGGACGCCGAGCATGGCCGCGAACTTCCGCTGGAAGCCGATCGCCACGTTGCACAGGCCGACCGCCCTGTGTCCCTCCTGGAGCAGGGCCCGGGTCACGATGCCGACCGGGTTGGTGAAGTCGATGATCCAGGCGGTGGGGTTGGTGCGGCGGACGCGGTCCGCGATGTCCAGGACGATCGGGACCGTGCGCAGGGCCTTCGCCAGGCCGCCGGCGCCGGTCGTCTCCTGGCCGACGCAGCCGCACTCCAGGGGCCAGGTCTCGTCCTGCTCGCGGGCCGCCTGACCGCCCACGCGGAGTTGGAGGAGGACGGCGTCGGCGCTGTCCACCGCCGCGTCCAGGTCGGTGGTGGTGGTGATCCTGCCGTTGTGCGCCTGCCGGGTGAAGATGCGGCGGGCCAGGCCGCCCACCAGTTCCAGGCGGTCCTTCGCCGGGTCCATCAGGACCAGTTCCTCGATGGGGAGGGTGTCCCGGAGGCGGGCGAAGCCGTCGACGAGTTCGGGCGTGTAGGTCGAGCCGCCGCCGACCACGGTGAGTTTCACTGCGAGATGCCTCGCTTCCCGGTGCGGGGGAGGGTGATCATCGGCCGGGGGTTCGGGGGTTGTCCCCCGCGGAGATGCTGCATGTGTGGTTCAACCCTTTACTCCGGTGAGCGTGACGCCCTCGACGAACGCCTTCTGCGCGAAGAAGAACACGAGGATCACGGGGGCCATGACCAGGACCGTGGCGGCCATGGTGAGGTTCCAGTCGGTGTGGTGGGCGCCCTTGAAGGACTCCAGGCCGTAGGAGAGGGTCCAGGCGCCCGGGTTCTCGGACGCGTAGATCTGTGGGCCGAAGTAGTCGTTCCAGGCGTAGAAGAACTGGAAGAGGGCCACCGCGGCTATGCCCGGTTTCGCCATCGGGAGGACTATGCGTGTGAGCGTGCGGAATTCGCCGCAGCCGTCCACCCTTGCCGCGTCCAGGTACTCGTTCGGGATCGTCATCAGGAACTGACGCAGGAGGAAGATCGAGAACGCGTCACCGAACGCCATCGGGATGATCAGGGGCCAGAGGGTTCCCGACAGGTCCAGCTGCTTCGCCCAGAACAGGTACATCGGGATGATGATCACCTGGGGCGGCAGCATCATCATCGAGATGACCAGCATCAGGGACAGATTCCGGCCGCGGAAGCGGAACTTGGCGAGCGCGTACGCCACCGGGATCGACGAGACGACGGTGAGGAGCGTGCCCAGGCCCGCGTAGACCAGGGTGTTCTTCCACCAGGTCAGGAAGCCGGGGGTGTCGAAGACCTTGGCGTAGTTGCCCCACTCCCAGGTGTCCGGGACCAGGTCGCGGGTGAGCGCCTGCTGGTCGCTCATCAGTGAGGTCAGGACGACGAACACGAAGGGCAGGGTGAAGAAGAGCGCGGCCGCGACGCCGAGGGAGTGGACCGCTATCCATTCCAGGAGAGCCCTGCGGCGGGCCGTGCGCTCGGCGGTGGTCGGGGCCTCCAACTGCACCGGTTTGTCCAGTACTTGGGTCATGGTCAGTCACCTGCCTGGATCAGTCCGCCCCGGCGCCGCATCAGCAGCGCGGTGAAGGCCATGGCGAGGGCGAACAGTACGAGGGCGACCACGCAGGCCGAGCCGTAGTCGAAGCGCTGGAAGCCGAGGTTGTAGACGAGTTGGGGGAGGGTCAGGGTCGACTTGTCGGGGTAGCCCGGTTCGAACTGCTGGCCGGAGCCGCCGATGATGCCGGAGGCGACCTTTCCGGCGACCAGCGGCTGCGTGTAGTACTGCATCGTCTGGATCACGCCCGTGACCACGGCGAACATCACGATCGGCGAGATGTTCGGCAGGGTCACGTAGCGGAACCGCTGCCAGGCGGATGTGCCGTCCAGCTCAGCCGCCTCGTACTGCTCCTTCGGTACGTCGAGCAGCGCGGCCATGAAGATGACCATGAGGTCGCCCACGCCCCACAGCGCCAGGGCGGTGAGGGCCGGCTTGGACCAGGCGGGGTCCGTGAACCAGCCGGGGGTCGGCAGGCCCAGGCCGTCGAGGACCGAGTTGACCGGGCCGGTGCCGGGGTTGAGGAGGAAGACGAAGGCCAGCGTCGCGGCGACCGGGGGAGCCAGGTACGGCAGGTAGAACAGGGTGCGGAAGACGCCCGCGCCGGTCTTGATCTTGGTGATGAGCAGACCGATGCCCAGGCCGAACACCACCCGGCAGGTCACCATGACCAGCACCAGCCAGAGCGTGTTGCGCAGCGCCGGCCAGAACATCGGGTAGTCGTTGAAGACGTAGGCCCAGTTGCCCAGGCCGCGGAAGACCGGTGTGCCGAAGCCGTCGTACTTCATGAAGGAGAAGTACACGGTGGACACCAGCGGGTAGGCGAAGAAGACGCCGAAACCTATGAGCCACGGTGACAGGAAGGCCACCGTTCGAAGCGCCGACCTGCGGCGCTTCGCGCGGAGAGTGTGCGTGGACATCGACGGAGCTACTTCGCCTGCTCGATGTCGGTGTCGATCTGCTCGGCGGTCTTCTCCAGGCCGGCCTTGAGGTCCTTCACCTTGCCGGACTCGTACTGGTAGCCGAAGTCCTGAAGGGTCGTCTGGTACGTCGAGCCGTTGACGGAGGCAGGCGGGGTGTTCGAGTGCTCGTTCCGGGCGATGTCCAGGAACGTCTTGAAGCCGGGGTCCACCTTCAGGTCGGGCGACTTCAGGGCGGCGAACGTGGAGGGCACGTTGTGGATGGCGTTGGCGAAGGAGACGACGGCCTCGGTGTCGGTCGTCAGGTACTTCACCAGCTCCCAGGCCGCGTTCTGCTTCTTGCTCTGCGGGGCGATGCCGATGATCGTGCCGGAGAGGAAGCCCTTGCCGTACTCGTCGGCCTCGTCGTCGGCGACGGGCATCGGGGCGGTGCCGACCTCGAAGTCGACCCCGGCCTGCTGGGTCATGCCCAGGCGCCACTCGCCGTCCAGCTGCATGGCCACCTGGCCGGTCTGGAACGGGTGCTTGGCGCCCCACTCGTCACCGAAGGTGTTGCGGTACTTCTCCAGCTTCGCGAAGCCGCCGAGGTCGTCGATGAGCTTCTTCTGGTATGTGAACATCTCCGCGAAGGCCGGGTCCTTGGCGATGTTGGACTTGCCGTCCTTGTCGAAGTAGGCGTGGTCCCACTGGGACATGTAGTGGTCCACGACCGTCTCGTAGCCGTGGTAGGTCGGCATGAAGCCGAGCTGCTCGTAGCTGTCGCCCTTGGCCTTGGTCAGCTTCTTGGCGACCGTGGCGAACTCCGACCAGGTCTTCGGCGGGGACTTGATGCCCGCCTTCTCGAAGGCGTCCTTGTTGTAGTAGAGGCCGTAGGCGTCGCCCAGCAGGGGCAGGGCGCAGCGGGTGCCCTCGAACTGGGTGTAGTCGAGCATCGGCTTCGGGATGAGCTTGTCGAGGTCGAGCTCGGACTTCTCGATGAAGGGCTTCAGGTCGAGGAAGGCGCCCGAGGAGCAGAACTTGCCGATGTTGGAGGTCGTGAACGACGACACCACGTCGGGGCCGCTCGAACCGCCCGCGCGCAGGGCCTGGTTGAGCTTGTCGTCGTTGATGTTGCCGACGACCTTCACCGTGATGTTCGGGTGGGCCTTCTCGAAGCGGTCGACGTTCTCCTGGATCGCCTTGACCTCGGCGGGTGCGCTCCAGCCGTGCCAGAAGGTGATCGTGGTCCTGGCGTTGGGGTCGTCGGTGGCGGCGGACTCCGACTGGCCGGTACAGGCCGTGGCGAGGAGGGCCAGGGAGGCGGTGGCGGCGAGGGCGGCGGCTGCCTTGCGGGTGGGTGAGGGTATGACGTTCCAGGACTTTCCGGGCATGGCGAGGTCTCCCAAGGGCGGGAACGGGGTGGGTGAGGGAAGGCGGGGGGTGAGTCAGGGGAGGCGGAGGGGGCGTGAGCCGGGGAGCGGGGCCGTCAGCGGGTGGTGTCGAAGACCTCGTCGCGTGTGGTCGCGAGCGCGCTCTCCAACGCACCCCGCAGCACCGGGTGTTCACGTACGTCGCCGACGACCAGCTTGGGGCGGGCCGCGGCCAGTTCCTCCAGCTCGGACTGGACGAGGGCGCGCAGCACCTCACCGCCGGAGGTGAGGGAGGCGCCGCTGAGGACGATGAGTTCGGGGTCGAGGACGGAGACCAGGGAGGCGAGACCGGTGGCCAGCCGGGTCGCGTAGGTCTGCAGGAGCAGCCGGTGCAGGTCGCTGTCCTCGGTGGCGGCCCGTTCTACGAGGGTGGCGGCGGCCTCGGCGTACGGCGTCGACGGGATGTTGCCGATGCCGAGTTCGCGGGCGAGCCGGGGGATCGCCTGCGAACCGGCCAGCTCCTGGTAGCCGCCACTGTTGGCTTTGGCGACCTGCCGGACCAGGGGTGTGCCGGGAACCGGCAGGAAACCCACCTCGCCCGCGCCGCCGGTCCAGCCGCGGTGCAGCCTGCCGCCGAGGATCAGGGCGGCGCCGAGGCCCCCCTCGTTCCACAGCAGCACGAAGTCCTCGTGGCCGCGGGCCGCGCCGAGCCGCTGCTCGGCCACCGCCGCGAGGTTGACGTCGTTCTCGTACTCGACCGGCATCGGCAGGGCCGCGGCGAGTTCGTCCAGGAGCGCGGGGGTGTGCCAGCCGGGGAGGTGGGAGGCGTAGCGCAGCCGGCCCGTGTTGGGGTCGAAGGCGCCGGGGGTGCCGATGACGAGCCGGTGGACGTCGTCGCGTGCGAGGCCCGCCGCCTTCACGGCGCCGTCCAGGGCGTCGGTGACCTGCCGGACGACGGGCTGGGCCGGGCGCCTGCCGGGGGTGGGCAGTTCGTACGACCCGACCGTGCGGCCCGTGACGTCGGCGACGGCGGCGAGGATGCGTTCGGGGGTGACATCGAGCCCCGCGGCGTACGCGGCGGCCGGGTTGACCTCGTACAGCTGGGCGCCCGGGCCGGGTCGGCCCTCCGTGGTGCCGGTCGCCAGGACGAGGCCGGCGGCCTCCAGGCGGGCCAGCAGCTGGGAGGCGGTCGGCTTGGACAGGCCGGTGAGCTTGCCGATCCGCGTGCGGGACAGCGGCCCGTGCTCCAGGAGGAGGTCCAGGGCGGCACGGTCGTTCATGGCGCGCAGGACGCGCGGGGTGCCCGGCGTACCGGCGGTTCCTGCCATGGGATCGACACCTGCCTTTCGGCTGACCAGCTTCTCAGCGATCTACGAGGGAAGTCCATCCAGGATCACTGTTAGGAAAGTTTCCTATCTGCTGCCGAGGAAAGTAAGCCCGGCAGGAAGGCGGCGTCAAGAGAGGTGGTCCGGCAGGCAACAGAGTCGTTACTTGAGGACGCTGCGGTCGGCCGCGAGCTCGTGCCGCGGGAGCAGGAGCGGGGTCGCCAGCAGCAGCACCCCGGCGAGGGCGATCGCCGCGCGCGTGCCGGTCAGCGCGGCCAGCAGGCCCCACAGCGCCGTCGCCGCCGCGGTCGCCGTCTTGCCGGTGATCGACCAGGCCGTCAGGGTGCGGGTGGTGCGGTCCGGCGGGGTCTGGTCGAGGCGGGCGGTGGCGAGCACCGGGTTGAAGACGCCGATGCAGGTGATCAGGCCGAACTCGACGGCCATGACGAGGAGGAGGCCCGGCGTGCCCGGGCCGATGAAGGCCAGGCCGACGGGCCAGAGCGCGCGCAGGGTTCCCGCGGTCAGCAGGACCCGGCGCCGGCCGTGCCGGGCGACCAGGCGCCGGGACAGGCGTGAGCCCAGCAGGCCGCCCAGACACGGCACGGCGAAGGCGAGGCCGTACTGCCAAGGGGGAAAGCCGAGTTGGCCGAGCATCAGGACGGCGAGCAGCGGGGCTGGCGCCATGATCAGGGCGTTGACCAGGACCGTGTTGAGGAACAGCGGGCGCAGGGTGGGGTGGCCGAGGATGTGCCGCCAGCCGGCCGGGAGGTCGCTCATCCGCAGGCCTGAGGGGGTGCCCGGGGGCGGCTGGTGCCGTCCCGCCTGCTGCCTGTCGCTCTGTTGCCCTTCCCTACCGCCGATCGCCCGGATCCCCAGCGCCGACAGCAGATAACTGACCGCGTCCACCAGTACCGTCGTCATCGGGCCGAACACGCCGACCGCGAACCCGCCGAGGGGTGGGCCGAGTGCGGTGGTCGTCCAGGTCGTGGCCTCGAAGCGACCGTTCGCCGCGAGCAGGTCCTCCGGCGGCACCAGGGACTTCAGGTACGCGCCGCTCGCCGCGCCGAACGTGATGTCCGCCGTGGCGACCACCACGGACACCACCAGCAACTGGCCGAGGGCGAGTCCGTCCAGCGCGAACGCGGCCGGGATGCTCAGCAGCGCCGCGCACCGGATCAGGTCCGCCGCGATCATCACCGGCCGCTTCCGGCGGAACTCCACCCACGCCCCGAGCGGCACCGCGACCACGGCCCCCACCGCGAGGCCCGAAGCCGCCAGCAGCGCGACCTCGGTCGCCCCGGCGTGCAGCACGACGACCGCGATCAGGGCGAAGGCGTCGAAGGCCAACCGCGTCCCGAGGGCGCTGACCGCGTACGCCGCCCACAGCCACCCGAACGCCCGCCCCAGCCCCCGCCCGCTCGTCACCGTCCGGACCCTACTGCAGGCCGGTGGCGGTCTGTTCGGGGCCGTTCAGTCCTGGAGGAAGGGGGGTTCGGCACTCATCCCTGGTTCTCCTCGTCATGCTGATGCCAGGCTAAGCCCGCGCCGGGTGCCCCGGCTGAACGATGGGGCACCCCGTGCGCTCCCCGCGCCAGGAATGCCCCGACCGTTCACTCGAACGAGTGTGCTGAGCCGTTCCCGCGATCTCGGCCCTACTTCGTCACGCTCGGCGGCGTCAGCGGAGTGGCCGCCACGGACTGCGGGGAGGTGGTGCTGGCGTAGGCCGAGGGGGCCGCCATGCCCGCCGTCGGGTCGGCCGCGGCCTCCTCCTCCAGGGCCAGGGGAGCCCGGCCGACGATCGGGATGTCGGCGGCGTCGAAGGCGCGCTTGATGCGCCAGCGCAGTTCGCGTTCGACGGTCAGGGCCTTGCCCGGCATCGTCTTCGCGGAGACCCGTACGACCATCGAGTCCAGCAGCACGCTGTCCAGGCCGAGGACCTCGATCGGGCCCCAGAGGAGCTCGTTCCAGGGCTCCTCCTTGCTCATCCGCTCGGCGACCTCGTCGATGGTGGCCCTGACCTTGTCCAGGTCCTCGGAGGAGCGGACGGTGACGTCCACGCCGGCCGTCGACCAGCCCTGGGACAGGTTGCCGATGCGCTTGACCTCGCCGTTGCGGACGTACCAGATCTCGCCGTTGTCGCCGCGCAGCTTGGTCACGCGCAGGCCGACCTCGATGACCTCGCCGGCGGCGACGCCCGCGTCGATCGTGTCGCCGACGCCGTACTGGTCCTCAAGGATCATGAAGACGCCGGAGAGGAAGTCGGTGACCAGGTTGCGGGCGCCGAAACCGATCGCGACGCCCGCGACACCGGCGGAGGCCAGCAGCGGGGCGAGGTTGATCTCGAAGGCGGACAGGACCATCAGGGCGGCCGTGCCCATGATCACGAAGCTGGCCACCGAACGCAGCACCGAGCCGATCGCCTGTGAGCGCTGACGGCGGCGCTCGACATTGACGAGCAGCCCGCCGAGGGCCGTGCCGTCCACTGCCTGGGCGGTGCGGTTCATCCGGTCGATGAGTTTGGTGATCGCCCGCCGGATCACCACTCTCAGTACCGCCGCGATGGCCAGGATCAGCAGGACCCTCAGGCCTATCGCGAGCCAGGTCGACCAGTTCTGCTCGACCCAGGTCGCGGCCTGGGACGCACTCTCGTGAGCGTCCTTGATCGTGGGAACCGCCGGGGTGGTCGTCTCCGAGGGGGTCGGCGACGGAGTAGGGCCGGCGGCCAGTAGGACGGCGGACAGGGACACGGCAGGTACCTCCAGTGCAGCGGCCCGCCCCGTCGGTAGATGGTCAAGGTCACGAAAGGGTCACCGGCGGGGCAGACCCACCACACTAACGGGGCATCGTGTGTGGATCGTCGCCATGTTCGAGGGAGGAATCGTGCCCACGTGGGGATGAACTGGTGGGATGAACCGTTCATCGCCCAGGGGATGAATCAGATGTGGTCGAAAACACTCTCAGCCCGTTACCGGGACATGGTGGCGCTTTCACCAGGCGAGAGGGGAGACTGACTACAGATCGTCCCGGCGCGAGCCACGCGCCGCCGACGCCCAAGGAGGCATCCGTGCCGCATGTCCTGGTCCTCAACGCGTCGTACGAGCCGCTCGGCGTCGTACCGCTCCGCCGCGCGCTCGTCCTCGTCCTCGAGAACAAGGCCGTATGCCTCGAGGAGTCCGGCGCCTTCATGCACAGCGCAACCGTCACAGTCCCCGCACCCAGCGTGGTCCGGCTCAAGCGATTCGTCCGGGTTCCCTATCGGGGGCCCGTTCCTCTTACCCGCAGGGCGCTCTTCGCGCGCGACGGGGGCCGGTGCATGTACTGCGGTGGCGTCGCAACCAGCGTCGACCATGTCATTCCGCGCAGCCGCGGGGGCAAGCACGTCTGGGACAACGTGGTGGCGTCCTGCCGCCGCTGCAACCACGTGAAGGCCGACCGACATCTGTTCGAAATCGGCTGGCGGCTGCGCCACAAACCCGCTCCACCCACCGGTCTCGCCTGGCGCATCATCGGCACCGGGCATAGGGACCCGCGCTGGCTGCCGTACTTGCAACCGTACGGCGCCGAGGACGCCATGGCCCGGATCGACGGCATTTCCGCCTGACGACCCGGGCCTTCGCATACCTGGTGTGCGGCGTCCGGCCCCGAGGGTCCCCCGTGCCCCCGGGGCCGTCCGTTCACGCGGCCGCGGCCGTTCTCACACGTACCGCAGCTCCCCCGGCCGCACCGCGCGCCGCAGCAACGGCAGGGACGTGGCCGCGGCCAGCAGGCAGGCGGCGTAGACGGCGACAGGCACCAGGACGGGCACGAGGGGTACGCCCCCGGCGGCCTCGTCGAGCATCCCGGCCCAGCCCAGATGGATCGCCGTGCCGCCTGCGCCCGCCAGCAGCACCGCCGGTGCCAGCGGCAGCGCGGTCTCCAGGAGCAGCGCCCGGCCGAGCACGCTCCGCGGCACGCCTGCCGCCGCCTGCGCGGCCAGTCCCCGGCGCCGGGTGGCCAGCGACTCGGCGGTGCCCACGGCCAGGCCCGACAGGGTCAGCACCAGCGCGACGAGGATCGCGGCGCCGGAGAGGTCGAGGCCGGTGGTGTAGTACGAGGTGTTCCCGGCGAGGTCGTCGCCGCTGTTCACCAGGTGCAACAGCACCTCGCGGATGCCGGCGAAGGCCGTGCCGACGACCGTCACCAGCAGCACCGCCGCATGGGTACGGGACGCCGCCCACGGGTCGTCGCGCAGCCGCTCCGCCGCGATCAGCAGCGCCGGGCGCTGGGCGCGGGCGGCGAGCGCGGCGCCCAGCCGCCGGGACGACCAGCCCGCCAGCCACACGGCCGAGACGCCGGTCAGCAGGCTCGCGGCGAACACCGTCAGCGGGACGAGGGCGTGGTCGAGGGAGTTGCCGTAGACCGTGGCCAGGCCCGTGAGCAGGGCCGTCGCCGCCAGCAGCGCCGTCAGCACGAGGAACGTCCGCCCCGGCCCCCGCGCCGGCCGTACCCGCCGCACCCAGCCCAGCGGCGAGGCCACCACACGCCGCAGCGACAGCGCGCTCACGGCAGCGCCCAGCAGCGGGACGGTCACGGCGACCAGGGCGATGCCGAGCCACGCCAAGGGCTCGGGGGCCTGCCACAGGCGCAGCAGGAGCAGGACGCAGAAGACGGTGGCCACGGCCGAGCCGACCAAGCAGGCCAGCCCCGCCTCCAGCGCCGCGATCCGCCGTACCTGGGCGGGCGCGGCCCCCGCGAGCCGCAGTGCGGCCAGGCGTCGGTCGCGGTGCACCGCACCCACGCGGGCGCACTGCCCGAGGAACCCGAGCACCGGCACCAGCAGCATCAGCAGCGCGACGATCACGCCCTGGCGGTCGCTGGGCTGGTTGAGGAGCCCGGCGCCGAAGGGCACCGAGTACTGCCCGTCCAGTGCGGCGAGCGTGGCGACCGCCAGCCCGATCCCGGTCGCGCCGCCCGCCCCCACCGCGGTCAGCACGACCCGCCACCACTCCCGCCGGTCGGACCCCCGGGTGAGCAGCCAGGCCAGCCGGAGGTCGGCGCCCAGGCGCTTGCTCATGCCGCCACCTCCAGCGGCGTCACGGTGCCGTCGGCCAGCCGTACCTCGCGGTCCGCGTACGCCGCCACCTGGGCGTCGTGCGTGATCAGCAGCACCGCCGTGCCCGACTCGCGGGCCGTGTGCGTCAGGGCCGTCATCACCTGCTCGCCCGCGAGCGAGTCCAGCGCCCCGGTCGGCTCGTCCGCGAAGACGACTCTCGGGCCGGTGACCAGGGCCCGCGCGAGGGCCGCCCGCTGGGCCTGGCCGCCGCTCATCTCGCCGGGCCGCAGCTCCTCCTGCCCGCGCACCCCGAACCGCTCCAGCCATTCACCGGCCCGCGCCCGCGCCTCCTGCCGACTGGCACCCGCGAGCAGCAGCGGCAGCGCGACATTGTCCAGGGCCGTCAGCTCGGGGATCAGCTGCCCGAACTGGAAGACCACGCCGAACTCCGTACGCCTCAGCTCGCTCAGCCGCTCCTCGGGCAACCGGTCCAGCCGCTCCCCGTCGTACGTCACCGAGCCGGTGTCCGGGCGGACGATGCCGGACAGGCAGTGCAGCAGCGTCGATTTTCCGCTGCCGCTGGCGCCGGTGACGGCGAGGATCTCGCCGGCCCGCAGCTCGACGGAGGCGCCGCGCAGGGCCTCGGTCCTGCCGTGCGCCTTGACGAGGTCACGGGCCGCCAGAAGCGGCACCGGGTTTCCCCCTGGGTTGCTCATACTGCGTCGACCTCCGCGGTCAGGGTGGTGAGCCGGGCCGCCGTGGTCGTCATCCAACGGAGGTCGGCGTCGAGGTGGTTGAGGGCGTAGTCCGCCGAGAGCACGGTCGCGAGATCGGTGCCCGGCGCGGTCTTGACCGCCGTGAGCTGCCGCATCCGCTCCATGTGGGCGGCACGCTGGGCGCGCAGATAGGCCTCGGGATCGCCGCCGCACAGGATCGACACGACGACCTTGGCGAAGATCTCGTTCGTCACGAACGGCGCGGGCGGCGCGATCTCCCCGGCCCACTGGGCCAGTTCGTGCGCGCCGTCGTCCGTCGCGCGGTACATGGTGCGCTCCGGGCCGCCGTCCGAGTCGGTGCCGTCGACCTCGGCGAGTCCGTCGCGGACCAGCCGCTGCAAGGTCGTGTAGACCTGCCCGTAGGCCAGCGGGCGGGCCTGTGGGAAGCGTTCGTCGTGGCGTCGCTTGAGGTCGTAGCCATGGCTCGGCCCCGTGGCGAGCAGCCCCAGCAGGATGTGGCGGGTGCTCATGCGGATCATTATGTACTGAGTACATGTACTGAGTGAATAGTGATCAGCAAGAAAGCCCGGAAAACCGCGGGAGCGGAACAGGATGTGCGGAACAGAATGTGAGGAGAGGCACGTTGTTCGTCTCTGTACGTCTGTCACTGCGCCCGCTGGGTAGGGACGGCGGTAACCCGCACGCCGTACTCGAAGAGGAGGCCCCCGTGGCCACTGCATCGGCCCTTTCCAAACCCGAGGCGCCCAGCGAGACCGAGATGTACGAAGGCGTCTTCACCGAACCCGAGATGTACGCCTGTGTCTTCAGCTCCGAGGGCGCCTGCACCGAGACCCCGCTCACCAGCGAACCACCCCTGCCCGACGCCGAGCCCCTCACCAGCGAACCGCCGCTCGCGGACGCCGCACCGCTGACGAGTGAGGCGGCGACCTGGGACATGGGTATGGACATCGGTATGGACATGGACATGGACTCCACGAGGCCGTAGATGACAGGACAGCGGTCGGCCGAAGCCCCAGCCGAGGGCCCTGAGGACCTCCCTTCCGACGACCTGTCGCGGCTCGCCGAGCTGCACGGCGTCGCCACCTCCTACCAGCCGTCCGCCGACCGCACGGTCTCGGCCTCCGCCACCGCACTCACCCTCGCCCTGGCTGCCCTCGACGTCGACGCGAGCACGCCCGCGGCCGTCGGTGCCGAGCTGGCCGCGCGCGAGCGTGAGCTGCGCGAGCGGCTGCTGCCGCCGACGGTGGTGTGCCGGCCCGGCGCCGAGCCCCTGGCGCCGGGCGCGCTGCCGTCCGGTACCCGACTGCACATCGAGACCGAACAGGGCGACCCCCGCGCCGCCGTCGACCGACTCCCGCCTGCCGACCAACTCCCGCCCGGCGTCCACCGGTTGACCGTCACCACCCCCGATGGCCGTACGGCGACGAGTCACTTGGTCGTCGCCCCGCCCCGGCTGCCCACGCCCACCGCCCGCTCGTACGGCCTTCTCGTCCAGCTCTACTCCCTCCTGTCCCGCCACTCCTGGGGCATGGGCGACCTCGGCGACCTCGGCGAGCTCGCCGCCTGGGCCGGCCGGGCGCTCGGCGCCGGATTCGTGCAGGTCAACCCGTTGCACGCGGCCGTACCCGGAGCCCCGACCGACCCTTCGCCCTACCGCCCGTCCTCCCGCCGCTTCCCCGACCCGGTGCATCTGCGGGTCGAGGACGTGCCCGAGTTCGCCCATGTCGAGGACCGCGAGCGCGTGCGGGCTCTGCTGGAGCGGGCCGGGCGGCTGCGGGAAGCGGTGCTGGAGAAGGCGGAGTTGATCGACCGGGACGCCGTGTGGGAGGCGAAGCGGGAGGCGTTGGAGCTGGTGCGCGAGGTGCCGCTCGGGCCCGGGCGGCTGGCCGCCTACGTCGACTTCCTCGCGCAGGAAGGGCAGGCGCTGGAGGACCACGCCACGTGGTGCGCACTGGCCGAAGTGCACGGCTCGGACTGGCGGCGGTGGCCGGCGGGCCTGCAAGATCCGCGCTCGCCCGAAACCGCCCGCGCGCGGGGCGAGTTGATGGACCGGGTCGACTTCCACTGCCGGCTCGCCTGGCTCACCGACACGCAGCTGACCGCCGCCCAGCGGATCGCGCGGGAGGCCGGCATGCCGGTCGGGATCGTGCACGACCTCGCGGTCGGGGTGCATCCCGAGGGCGCGGACGCCTGGGCGCAGCAGGAGTACTTCGCGGCCGGGATGTCGGTGGGTGCCCCGCCGGACGCCTTCAACGCCCGCGGCCAGGACTGGGGGCTGCCGCCCTGGCGGCCGGACCGGCTGGCCGAGTCGGGGTACGAGCCGTACCGCCGCCTGCTGCGGGCGCTCTTCCGCTACGCGGGCGCGCTGCGGATCGACCACGTCATGGGGCTGTTCCGGCTCTGGTGGGTGCCGCAGGGGCATGCGCCGACGGAGGGGGCGTACGTCCGTTACGACGCCGAGGCCATGCTCGCGATCCTGGTGCTGGAGGCCTCCCGGGCCGGAGCGGTGGTGATCGGGGAGGACCTCGGCACGGTCGAGCCAGGCGTGCGGGAGGCGCTGCGTTCGCGGGGCGTGCTCGGCACCTCGGTGCTGTGGTTCGAGCGGGACTGGGACGGCGACGGCCGCCCCCTGCCGCCGGAGTCCTGGCGCGCCGACTGCCTCGCCACCGCCACCACGCACGACCTGCCGTCCACCGCGGCCCGCCTCACCGGCGAACACGTCGAACTCCGTGACAGCCTCGGCCTGTTGACCCGCCCCCTGGAGCAGGAGCGCGCGGAGGCCGCGGCCGACACCGGCGAGTGGCTGGAGCTGCTGTCCCGGCTCGGGCTGATGCGCGGCACGCACGGCGGGCACTGCGCCTCGGAGGAGGAGGCCGAGATCCAGGCCGTCCACCGCTTCCTGCTGCGCACCCCGGCCCGCATGGTCGGCATCTGGCTCCCCGACGGCGTGGGCGACCGCCGCCCGCAGAACCTGCCGGGCACATGGGACCAGTACCCGAACTGGCGGCTGCCGATCGCGGACGCGCAGGGAAAGGCGATGACGCTGGAGGAACTGGCGGCGTCGCCGAGGATGCGGGCGTTGCTGGAGGTGCTGCGGGGAGACGCACGCCGACACGGCTGACCGGCGCGGTCGGCCCTGCGGCGTCCGGCGTCCGCGGGGCCGGGTGCTCCTTACGGCACCCCCCGGGCGCGCGGCCCCCGGCGGCGTTCGGTACTTTTGGCCCCGTGGACAAGAAGAACGCCCTGCGCGCCGGCGCCCTGGCTGCCGGTACGACGCTGATGATGCTGCTCATGTCGTCCCCCGCGCTCGCGCTCACGCGTGACGACGGCGACGACCCCGGTCAGGGCCTGAGCGTGATGGAGACGCTGGGCCAGTTCGTCCTTGCCCCGATCGTGCTGTTCGCGGTCATCGCGGGCCTCGTGATGGTCCTGGACCGCTCCACGGACCGCCAGCCGAAGGCGAAGGCCAAGGCGAAGGCCTGATCCGCGCGGTCTCGACCGACCCCGCTTCCGTCGAGGGCGCCGACCCCGTCGTACGTACGCGCATCCGCCGTACGTGGACGAGGCCGGCGCCCTCGGTGTGTTCTGCGGGCGATCTCCGGGCGGCGCGTGGCGGGTGACCCTCACGCCGGGTACGGCGCGGTGAGATACCGCTGCACGGTGGGCGCGAGCCAGGCCGCGATCTCCTCTGGGGCCAGCGCCACGGCGGGCGGGAACCGCAGGACGTAGCGCGTGAGTGCCAGCCCGAGCAACTGTGACGACGCCAGCGCTGCCCGCGCCGGGGCCTGCTCGGGATCGGGGCACACCCGGCGGGCGACCGGCAGCAGCTGGTCCGCGAAGATGCCCTGCATGCGCTCTGCCCCGGCCTCGTTGGTCGCGCCGACCCGGAGCAGGGCCGTGAGCACCTCGTTCTCCTCCCACATGGCCAGGAAGTGGGTCACGAGGGCCTGGCCGACGTCGTCGCGGGACAGCGACGCGGGTTCCGGCAGCTTCAGATCGATGGCGACGGCCGCCGCGAAGAGCCCCTCCTTGTTGCCGTAGTAGCGCATCACCATCGACGGGTCGATGTTCGCGTGCTTGGCGATCGCGCGGATGGTGGCGCGCTCATAGCCGTCTGCCGCGAAGCGCTCGCGGGCCGCGTCGAGGATCGCCGTGCGCGTGGCGTCGGAGCGGCGAGGGGTGGGGGTCGGGCCTCCGGGGCTGCTCTGCGTCATGCCAACAATCGTATGCCAACGTGTGTGGGCCAACAAGTGTTGACAGGGTTGGAGGGGTAGCTCTACGGTTGCCAACAAGCGTTGACCAACACATGTTGGCCAACAAGTGTTGGCATCGGGAGGCCCCCATGACCGCCAAGAACGGCACCGGCACCGGCTCCACCCACCCCATCCTCGTCATCGGCTCCGGCCCCACCGGTCTCCTCCTCGCGGGCGACCTCGCCGCCGCCGGTGTCCGCGTCACCGTCGTCGAGCGGCGCCCGCACGGGATCAGCAACCTCTCCCGCGCCTTCGGTGTGCACGCCCGCACCCTGGAGCAGCTGGACGCCCGCGGCCTCGCCGACGAGCTGATCGCCACCGGCAGCACCATCACCGAGCTGCGACTCTTCCGTCGCCTATCCCTCGACCTGGGCACGCTGCCGTCGCGCTTCCCGTTCCTGCTCATCACCCCGCAGTACGAGGTGGAGCGATTGCTCGAGCGGCGGGCGCGCGAGCTCGGGGTCGAGTTCCTCTTCGAGAGCGAGGTCGTGGGGCTGCGGCAGGACGACGACGGGGTCGACCTCGACGTGCGCGGTCCGGACGGGGTGGCCGTCACGCACCGCGCGGCCTATGTCGTCGGCGCGGACGGCCACCGCAGCGCCGTACGTCAGGCGGTCGGCCTGCCCTTCCCCGGCGTCTCCGTCATCAAGTCCCTGTTCCTGGCGGATGTCCGGCTCGCCGAGCAGCCCGCGAGCGTGCTCACCGTCAACGGCGCGGGGGACTCCTTCGCGATGATCGCGTCCTTCGGCGACGGCTGGTACCGCGTCATGGGCTGGAACCGCCGCCACGAGGTCCCCGACGACGCCCCGCTCGACCTCGCCGAGGTCAAGGAGGTCACCCGCCGTGCCCTCGGCACCGACTACGGCATGCACGACGCGCGCTGGCTCTCCCGCTTCCACAGCGACGAGCGGCAGGTGCCGCAGTACCGGGTCGGGCGGGTCTTCCTCGCCGGTGACGCCGCGCACGTCCACTCGCCGGCCGGCGGTCAGGGCATGAACACCGGCCTCCAGGACGCGGCCAATCTCGGGTGGAAGCTCGCCGCGGTCCTCAACGGCCGCCGGCCCGTGAGCCTGCTGGACACCTACCAGGCCGAACGTCACCCCGTCGGCAAGGCGGTGCTGCGCAGCAGCGGCGGGCTGGTCCGGCTGGCTCGGGCGCAGAGCCCAGTACTGCGCGCCGTCCGGGCCCTGTTCTCCGCCTTCGTCAACGCCGCCCGGCCTGCCCAGGCGAAGGCCCTGGCCCAGATCTCGGGCATCGGGTACAAGTACGGCGCCCCAAGCGGCTCCCACCGTCTGGTCGGCACCCGCGTCCCGGACGTGGCTCTGGGGGGTGGCCGCCTGTACGAGGCCCTGCGGGGTGGGCGGTTCGTGCTGATCCTCCCGCGGGCCGGGGAGGCGTCCGAGGTGCAGAGCGGCCGTAAGGACCGGCTCGGCGTGGAGCGTTGGGCGAGCGGCCGCCGTACGGCCATGCTCGTGCGGCCCGACGGATACGTGGCGTGGGCGGCGGACGCCACCGACGCCCGGGCGGCCGAGGCGGCGGTCGCCGAGCACGTGGGGTGAGTGGAGGTGTCGGACGACCTTTGCCGCGGGGCTCGGCTGAGGGCGGGACGACCAGGGGCGCCCGGTGGTGTACCGGGCGCCCCCCAGGACGTACGTACGACGTCGGTTACTGCTCAGCCGCGTCCGCAGCCTGCGCCTTCAGGGCACGCTCAACACCCGACCGGGACTCGGAGATCAGGCGTCGCAGGGCCGCGTTCGGCTCGGCCGAGGTCAGCCAGGCGTCCGTCTTGCGGAGGGTGTCCTCGGAGACCTGGATCGTCGGGTAGAGGCCGATGGCGATCTGCTGGGCCATCTCGTGGGAACGGGCGTCCCAGATGTCCTTGACCACCTCGAAGAACGTGTCCGCGTAGGGGGCCAGCAATTCGCGCTGGTCGGTCTGGACGAAGCCGACGATGACCGCTTCCTGCAGGGCGTTCGGCAGCTTGTCGGAGTCGATGACCGACGACCAGGCCTCGGCCTTGGCCTCCGCGGTCGGCCGGGCGGCGCGGGCCGTGGCGGCGTGGCGCTCGCCGGCGGCCGTCTTGTCCCGCTCGTACTCGCCCGCGATCTCCGCCTCGTCGAAGCGTCCCACGGCCGCCAGGCGCTGGACGAACGCCCAGCGCAGCTCCGTGTCGACGGCCAGCCCCTCGATCGTCTGGGAGCCGACCAGCAGGCCCTCCAGCAGGTCGAGCTGCTCCGGCGTACGGGCCGTCGCCGCGAACGCCCGTGCCCACGCCAGCTGGTGGTCGCTGCCCGCCTCGGCGGCGCGCAGATGGGCCAGCGTGGCGTCCGTCCAGCGGGTCAGCAGGGCCTCACGGGTGCCCGGGGCGGCGTACAGCTCGATCGCCAGCTTCACCTGGCGCTGCAGCGACTGCACGACACCGATGTCGGACTCCTTGCCGATGCCCGACAGGACCAGCGAGAGGTAGTCGCGGGTGGCGAGCTCGGCGTCGCGCGTCATGTCCCAGGAGGACGCCCAGCACAGGGCCCGGGGGAGGGAGGCGTCGAAGTCGCCGAGGTGGTCCGTCACGAACGCGAGGGACTCCTCGTCCAGGCGGACCTTCGCGTACGACAGGTCGTCGTCGTTGAGGAGGACGACGTCCGGGCGGCGCTTGCCCGACAGCTGCGGTACGGCGGTGAGTTCGCCGTCCACGTCCAGCTCGAGGCGCTCGTCGCGCACCAGCTTGCCGGAGCCGGCGTCCAGGTTGTACAGGCCCACCGCGATCCGGTGCGGGCGCAGGGTCGGCTCGCCCTTGGCGCCGGCCGGCAGCGCCGGGGCCTCCTGGCGGATGGCGAAGGACGTGATCACACCGTCGGCGTCCGTCTCGATCTCGGGACGCAGGATGTTGATGCCCGCCGTCTGCAGCCACTGCTTCGACCAGGTCTTCAGGTCGCGGCCGGAGGTCTCCTCCAGGGCGCCCAGCAGGTCGGACAGGCGCGTGTTGCCGAACGCGTGCCGCTTGAAGTACGCCTGGACGCCGCGGAAGAACTCGTCCTGGCCGACGTACGCGACGAGCTGCTTGAGGACGGAGGCGCCCTTGGCGTAGGTGATGCCGTCGAAGTTGACCAGCACGTCGTCCAGGTCGCGGATCTCCGCCATGATCGGGTGCGTCGACGGCAGCTGGTCCTGCCGGTACGCCCACGTCTTCATCTGGTTCGCGAACGTCGTCCACGCCTGCGGCCAGCGCGACTCGGGGTGGTGCGCCTGGCAGGCGATGGAGGTGTAGGTGGCGAACGACTCGTTCAGCCACAGGTCGTTCCACCACTCCATGGTGACCAGGTCGCCGAACCACATGTGGGCGAGCTCGTGCAGGATGGTCTCCGCACGCCCCTCGTACGCCGCGCCCGTCACCTTGGACCGGAAGACGTACTGGTCGCGGATGGTCACCGCGCCCGCGTTCTCCATCGCGCCCGCGTTGAACTCCGGCACGAAGAGCTGGTCGTACTTCTTGAACGGGTACGCGTAGTCGAACTTCTCCTGGAACCAGTCGAAGCCCTGCCGGGTCACTTCGAAGATCGCGTCCGAGTCGAGGAACTCGGCGAGCGAGGGCCGGCAGTAGATGCCGAGCGGGACGGACTGGCCGTCCTTCTCGTAGACGCTGTGCACGGAGTGGTACGGGCCGACGATGAGCGCCGTGATGTACGTCGAGATACGCGGCGTCGGCTCGAAGGACCAGACGTTGTCCTGGGGTTCCGGGGTGGGCGAGTTGGAGATCACCGTCCAGCCCTCGGGGGCCTTCACGGTGAACTGGAAGGTGGCCTTCAGGTCGGGCTGCTCGAAGGACGCGAAGACGCGGCGGGCGTCCGGGACCTCGAACTGGGTGTACAGGTACGCCTGCTGGTCGACCGGGTCGACGAACCGGTGCAGGCCCTCGCCGGTGTTGGTGTACGCGCAGTCGGCGACGACCCGCAGGACGTTGCGGCCCTCCAGCAGGCCGGGCAGCGCGATGCGGGAGTCCTCGAAGAGCGCGTCCGCGTCGAGCGCGTCGCCGTTGAGGGTCACCTCGTGGACGGCCGGGGCCACGAGGTCGATGAAGGAGTCGGCGCCGTTCTCCGCGACATCGAAGCGCACCGTGGTCACGGACCTGTAGGTACCGCCCTCCTGCGCACCGGAGAGGTCGAGATCGATCTCGTACGAGTCAACGGTCAGCAGCTTCGCCCGCTGCTGCGCCTCTTCGCGAGTCAGGTTTGTGCCAGGCACGCGGTCATCTCCTCGATATGTGTGGGTTCGGTCATCCTTCCATGGGACCTGCACGGAGCGCGATGTCCGTTTACCGCCGGTGGGCGGGACGTACGCGCGTGACGCTGGAGGCATGACGACCCATCTCGCACGCCCCATCGATCCGACGGCCCTGAAGGAGCTTCGCTCTGCTGACGACGCGGGACGCCGGACGGTTCCCGTGACCGATGAGGAGGGCGGGGCGCCCCTGCGCTGCTGCCTGCGCCGCAGCGCCCCCGGCGAGCGCATCGCCCTCGTCTCGTACGCCCCGCAGCGGCGCCGGTCGGCCGCGAACGGGGTCGATCCCGGGGCGTACGACGAGCAGGGGCCGGTGTTCATCCACGCCGAGGAGTGCGGGGGCCCGGACGGGGACGCGCTGCCCTTCGCCAACGCCCACCGGACCGTCCGCCGCTACTCGGGGGACGGGCGGATCCTCGGGGGACGGCTGGTGGAGCCGGGGGACTTCGAGATGGCGTTCGCGGAGGCGTTCGCCGACCCGGGTGTGGCGTTCGTCCATGTGCGGGCCGTGGAGTACGGGTGCTTCCTCTACGAGGTGCGCAGGGGCTAGCTCCCGGAAGCGGCACAACGAGAGGGGCGCCCACCGTCGACCGGTGGGCGCCCCTCTCGACGTAGGCCGGGGCGTCAGCCCTTCAGCTCCGCCGCCACCAGCTCCGCGATCTGCACCGCGTTCAGCGCGGCGCCCTTGCGGAGGTTGTCGTTGGAGAGGAAGAGGGCGAGGCCGTGCTCGACCGTCTCGTCGGCACGGATGCGGCCGACGTACGACGGGTCCTGGCCGGCCGCCTGCAGCGGGGTCGGGACGTCGGAGAGGGCCACGCCGGGGGCGCCGGCCAGCAGCTCCTTGGCGCGCTCCACGCTGATCGGGCGGGCGAAGCGGGCGTTGACCTGGAGGGAGTGGCCGGAGAAGACCGGGACGCGCACGCAGGTGCCGGAGACCTTCAGCTCCGGGACCTCGAGGATCTTGCGGGACTCGTGACGGAGCTTCTGCTCCTCGTCGGTCTCGTTCAGACCGTCGTCGACGATCGAGCCGGCCATCGGCAGGACGTTGTACGCGATCGGGGCGACGTACTTGTGCGGCTCGGGGAACTCCGCCGCGGAGCCGTCGTGGGTCAGCTTGGGCGCGTCGTCGCCGACCTTCTTGACCTGCTCGAACAGCTCGTCGACGCCGGCCAGACCGGAGCCCGACACCGCCTGGTAGGTGGCGACGACCAGCGCCTCCAGGCCGGCCTCGGCGTGCAGCGGCTTCAGCACCGGCATCGCGGCCATCGTCGTGCAGTTCGGGTTGGCGATGATGCCCTTGGGGCGGTCGGTGATCGCGTGCGGGTTCACCTCGGAGACGACCAGCGGGACCTCGGGGTCGCGGCGCCAGGCCGAGGAGTTGTCGATCACGACGGCGCCCTGCGAGGCGACCTTCGGGGCGAGGGCCTTGGAGGTCGAGCCGCCCGCCGAGAACAGGACGATGTCCAGGCCGGTGTAGTCGGCCGTCGCCGCGTCTTCCACGGTCACGCCGTCGAGCTCAGAGCCGGCCGAGCGGGCCGAGGCGAACAGGCGCAGCTCGGTGACCGGGAAGTCGCGCTCCTTGAGGATGCTGCGCATGACCGTGCCGACCTGACCGGTGGCTCCGACGATTCCGACCCTCACGGCGACTCCTTCTACGTGGCTTGTCTGTGACTGCTGCATGGCCGAGGCGTTTCCATCATGCGGTCAGCCTCGGTCCGCCTGTCCAATTGTTTGGCATGGATGACCGGCCAATGGGACGCGACGGGCGCCGGGTGCGGCACCGGTTCTACGGCTCACACCCATGCTGAGCTGGAGAAATTCGTCCTACGGCGGCCCTGCGCCGCAAGCTCGCCTGCCCACCGGCGACCGGGCTACGCGGCGGTGTGACGTACAACTCCGTCCCGCGCCGAAAAATTGCCGGGCATCCGGCCGAACGTTTTGGCGCATCACGGCGTCACAGTCACCACACGGGGAGGGGAGGGGTGGCTGTGCTGCGCAGAAGGGCCCGCCGCGACCAGGGGGGCGGTGCCGTCCGGGGCGTACCGGACGATCCGCTGGACGCGGCCCAGGAGCGCCGGGTGCGGGCTGTGCTCGCCCTGGGCGGAGTGCCGCAGACGGACCTGCCGGACGGGGTGCAGCAGGTCCGTCTGCGGCTGCTGGAGCGGGCCGCCAGTGGCCGCGAGGCGCCGCGGGACGTGTCGGCGTGGGCGGCGGTCGTCGCCTCCAACCTCGCCATGGACTGGCACCGGGCCAAGAAGCGCCAGGAGCGGCTCGGGGAGCGGCTCGCCTCCCTGCGCCAGCTCGAACACCCCTCCGGCGAGGACACCAGCCTGCTCTCCCTCGCCGTCGCCCGGGGCCTGGACGAACTGCCCGACAACCAGCGCCAGGTCCTGGTCCTGCGGTTCTACGGCGACCTTCCGGTCCGCGACATCGCCGAGGAGCTCGGCATCCCGGAGGGCACGGTCAAGAGCAGGCTGCACACGGCTGTACGGGCTCTGCGCGCCCGCCTGCACGAGGACGAGGTGGTGTGACGTGACCGCCGAGAACGAAGGCCGTACCGGCCGCGACGGCTACGACCACGGCCGCGGCGGCGTCGACGCGCTGATGGCCGCGATCACCGGCGAGCCGCTCACCGACGAGGCCCGCGCAAACGCCGCCTTCATGGCGGAGCACCGGTCCGCGGCGGCCGATGTGGCGCTGCTGCGCGAGCAACTGGGGATCATCGGGCACGCGCTCACCGAGCCGATGCCCGCGTCACCTGCGCCCGAACCGGCCCCGGAACCCGCCCCCGTACGACAGCCCTCCCGCAGCCGGCGCCGCGTGTTCACCCTCGCCCTCGGCAGCCTCGCCGTGGCGGCCGCCGCGTCCGTGCTGGTCGGCATGGGCTGGCTGCTGACGCAGGCCGGGGGCGGCGACGGCATGACCGCGGGAGCGGACTCCGGCAGCTCCGAGAAGGACATGGCCTCCCCGGCCGCCGGCACCGCCTTCGGCAGCCCCCGCTACCTCGCCTGTTCCCGCCTGGTGGCCGAGGGGAGGGCCACCGCCGTCGAACAGCTCGCCGGTACGGGGTCGATCCGCGTCACCCTGCACATGACCCGCTACTACAAGCCGGACAAGGGCGAGCAGGAGCTGGCCTTCGTGGTCGACGAGAACCTCGTCCCGGGCCTGCGCGTGGGCGACCAGGTGCTCATCGGCATCCCGCAGGACGCCGACCGGCCCGACTTCTGGGCCGTCGGCGAGAGGAACATCGCCCCCGAGCGGGCCTGGATCACCGGCTCGCTGGCGGAGTCGCGGGGACTCACCTGCTGACGACGAAGGGCGGGCGCCCGCAACCGGACGCCCGCCCTCACCGCCGTACGGCCCAGCCGTACTACGCCAACTACGGCGTGACCTTCTCGATCTTCACGTTGCCCAGGCCCGCGACCGTGCCACGGGCGTTGAGCAGCTGGACCTGGCCGAAGAACTCACGGCCCTCGGGCGCGGGCGCCAGCGCGGTGACGCTGCCGGTGACCGTGGCCGAGTCACCCGTGCCGAGCTTCACCGGCGAGTCGTCCACCGTGACGGTGCCGAGCGCGGCGGAGAAGAACACGTCCAGGTAGTCGTACGCCGTCGAGCCCGCCGGCACCGAGTAGCCGATGACCTCGATGCTGTACTTCCCGGCGGCCGGCTTCGCGACCGAGACGGCCTCCTCCGAGTCACCGTCGGCGGAGCTGCCGACCTCGGTGCCCGCCGCGTCGTAGACGACCAGGTCGAGGTCCGCGGCCGCGTCGGAGACGTTGCCGATGGAGACGTCGAGCGAGGTCGCGCCCTCGGGCACCTCGACCGTGGTGGTCTGCGTGGCGCCCTCGGCGATGGTCGGACGGGCCGCCTTCGACGAGCCGAGCGGGCCGCCGGCCAGCTTGCCGTCGATCGCGGCGTAGTTGTTGGTCACCTTCCAGGAGGCGGCGGCCGGGGTGCCGACCTTGGCCTCGGGGACGGTCACGGTCTCCGGGTCGAAGGCCGCGCCGAGGACGGTGACGTCCAGCTTGAACGGGTTGTCGAGCAGCGGCGACGTACGGCGCGACTCGACCTCGATCTCCCAGACGCCGGGCTGCGGGTCGGCGTACGAACGCACGTCCGGCTTGCAGCCGTTGCCGTCGAGGTAGTTGTTGTAGCAGTACGGGGTGCCGGTGGTGTCCGACGGGACGCCGTACGGGTGGATGGCGATGAACCGGGTCTGGCTCTTGTCCTTCAGCCCGCCGATCGCGACCTCCAGCGACTTCGCGCCCTCGGGGACGGTCACGAAGTACGACTTGCTGCTGTTGCGCTGGGTCGTACCGGACGCGGAGTACGTGTACTTCAGCGGTTCCGAGACCACGACCGTGTTGAGGACCTGCTTGTCGATGCCCTCGGTGCGCGGGTCGTCGACCTCCAGGATCGCGCTCTTGATGCCCGCCGAGGAGGGCTTCGCGGCGACCTTGACGGTGACCGGCTTGTTCAGGCCGAGGCTGATCTCGTCGGAGCCGACGATCCTGAAGGTGCCTCCGGCGTTGTTCTCGAAGTGGAGCTCGTGCCGGATCGCCTTGTCCGCGCCGGACGTACGGGTGATCGTGACGTCGTACGTCTTCTTCTGCCCGGCCTTGAGGCCGCCCTCGCGGTCGTAGACGCCCGTGCCGAAGCCCGGGGTCTTCAGGAACTGGTCGATCGCGGTGTCGACCGGTGCCTTCACCGTGTACTCGTGGGCGGTCGCGCCGTCACGGATGGAGTCCCAGGCGTCCGGGACGTTGATGAGGCCGGCCCCCTCCTCGTACGCCTGCACACCCTTGATGTGGTCGGCGGTCGAGGTGAGCGCGGTGCGAAGCTTCGCGGGCGTCAGATCGATGCCCTTCTGCTTGGCGGCGCTCAGCAGCAGCGCGGACGCGCCCGCGGCCTGCGGGGACGCCATCGAGGTGCCCTGGAGCATGCCGTAGCCGGCCGGGAGGGTGTAGCCCGCCTCGGCGACCGGGGCGCCCGGCAGCCACGTCTGGATGGTGTTGATCGCGGCACCCGGAGCCGACAGCGTCGGGGTGAAGCCGCCGTCCTCACGCGGGCCGCGCGAGGAGAAGGGCATCATCGCGTACTCCTTCTCCACGACCGAGCCGTAGTTGGCGGCCCAGGTCTCCTTGGAGACGGTCGCACCGACCGAGATGACCTTGGCGGCCAGGGCCGGGTCACCGATGGTGTTCGCGCCGGGGCCGGAGTTGCCGGCCGAGATCACGAGCTGGACGCCGTAGGTGTCGATCAGGCGCGTGTACAGCTCGGCGCGGGCGTTGTTGCCGTCGTTCAGCGCCGGCAGACCGCCGATGGACATGTTGACGATGTCGACGCCACGGTTGACGACGAGGTCGATCATGCCCTCGGTGAGTGCGACGTTGGTGCAGCCGCCGGTCCAGGTGCAGGCACGGGACGCGACGAGCTTGGCGCCGGGGGCCTGGCCGTTCATCTTCCCGCCGAACAGGCCGTTCGCGGCGGTGATGCCGGCGACGTGGGTGCCGTGCTCGGACTCGATGACGCCGATGTTGACGAAGTCGCGCTTCTGGCCGACCCAGTCCCCGCCCAGCGGGTCCATCGGCACGTCCTTGCGGATCTGCACGACGAACGGCTGCCGCTCGGCGACGTCGGTGGCCGGGTTGTCGGTGCCGAAGTACCCGATCTGGAAGCCGTCCTTGTACGGCTTCATCGGGGTGTCGTCACCGAAATCGTTGTTGTTGTTGAGGTCGACCCGGACCGTGCCGTTCGCGGCGTCGTAGAGCACGCCCCACGAGTCGGTCTTGTCCCCGTCACGGTTGGCGTCGCCCGCCGCGTCGCCGCCGGTGGTGTACGACTCCAGGAAGGTACTGACCTGGTAGGAACCGGCCGGCGCGGTCCAGGTCTTGCCGCTGTAGCTGAACGTGGGACCGGAGACGGAGGTCACCATCGGGCGCCAGGTGCGGTCGTTGTCGACGAGCGGGTCGGTGGCGGTGACCCAGTCGACGATCTTGCGCTCGCCGGTGGTGGTCTTCTGCAGCGCCGGGTGGGCGAGGTCCACACCGCTGTCGAGGATGCCGATGGTGATGCCGCGGCCGTCCGCCTTCGGGTTCTTCTTCACGAAGTCGACGGAGCCCGTCTCGAAGGACGGGTTGTACGGGTTCTCGGCCGGGGTGCTCTTGGAGGGAGCGGCGTAGGAGGTACTGGCGGCCGTCGACTTCTTCGTGTCGACGGCGGGGTCGTCCAGGGGTATCTCCTCGCGCAGGTCGATGCCGTGCACCGAGGAGAGCTTCGTCGCCGCAGCGATGGCCGAGTCGGCCTTGCCGGTGGGGACGGTGGCCCGGACGTAGCCGAGCTTGTCGTAGGTACGGCCCACAGAGCCGACCGCGTCCAGCTGCGCGGCGACCTTCTCGGTCTGGCCGGGTGCGGTCGCGATCATCATCGTGACGTTCTTGTCGCCGTCGGCCTTCGCCTCGGCGAGCAGGTCGGCGTCGTCCGAACCGAGCTTGTCGTGCGCGGACTTGACGCTCGGGTCCGCGGCGGGCGCGGGGTCCGCGGCGACGGCCATGGGTATCGGCCCTGCTGCGGACAGCGCGGCGACGAGACCCGCGGCCACGGCTATGCGGGCCGCGCGTCTCGCGCCCGGCTTCGGTTCGCGCTGGGGGGTGAGGGTCATCAGCATCCCTTGCAGGTAAGGAGCATGGGTCGTCCGGTATGTGAACCCGGACGACCGCACAGCCTTACGCAAGGGAAGGATGTTTGGGAAGAGTTGACCCAATCGAAATGGAGGTATGGGGGAAACCCGCTGTTCATTCGCGGCGAGAGGGGCCTAAGGGGGGCAAGTCGCCCGCAAGCCGAATAATCGCCTGCCGATCCGGGCCCGGCCCTCTAATGTCCCTACGTGCCGAAGAAGTTGAGGGTGGCGGCCTACGCCATTTGCGTGCGTGACGGACAACTCCTCCTCGCCCGGTCCCCGGCCCCCGGCGGCGGCTTCGAATGGGTGCTGCCCGGCGGCGGCATGGAACACGGCGAGGATCCCTACGACACGGTCGTGCGGGAGGTGGAGGAGGAGACCGGCTACCTCGTCGAACCGACCGGCCTGCTCGGCCTCGACTCCTCCCACCGCGCCTTCCCGGCCCGCTTCGGCCGCAGCGTCGACCACCACGGCGTCCGCCTCGTCTACGAGGCCCGCATCACCGGCGGCGACCTCCGCTACGAGGCCAACGGCTCGACCGACATGGCGGCCTGGCATCCCCTGGACGACGTGCCGGGCCTGACCCGCATCTCCATGGTCGACAAGGGGCTGGCACTGTGGCGCGAGCGGCCGGCGGCGGGGCGCATCCAGGTCGCGGGCAAATAGCTTCACTACCCCGCAAGATGAACACGGAGTGACCGCGTCCCGGCCGTTCGAGGAGCGGCCGTGAACGCGGAGGGTGCCCCAAGATCCACGTACGGTGATCGGCGCTGCGCGTTGCCGCCCTGTTCATGCGCAGGTCATTCCCGGTGCCAACGATCCACAGTGAGCGGGATGTTCGCTTCGGCGAGCGCCCCGCGACCACTGCCGACGCGTTCGCACTCGGGGAGATCGCGCCATGTCGCGCATACGCTCTGTCGCCAGCTCCGCTGGGGTCCACCGCCGTACTCTGCTCGCCGCCACCGGTGCGGTGACCCTCTCCGCGGGGGTCGGCTACACCCTGCGGCCCACCGACAGCCAGGCCGCCACCACCGCGAGCCCGGCGGGCGCGCAGGGCGCCGGTGCGGGCAACGCCGCGGCCGAGGCCCCGGTCGGCGCCTCCCGCAAGCTGCCGGTCGCGCTCGCGCCGTACACGCGAGGTACCACCCTGGCAGGCGTCGCCACCCCGCGCGGCACCTCCGGCTACCGCCGGCTCGGTGACGGCCCCGGCTGGCGCCGCGTCGTCCGTGACGACCTGGCCGCCCCCAAGGCGGACCGCGCGAAGCGGCGTACGGCGCTCGCCGCCTTCGTGCAGCTCACCGACCTGCACCTGATCGACGCCCAGCACCCGCTGCGGCTGGAGTACCTGCGCTCGACGGACGTGCACGCCTGGCGCCCGCAGGAGGCGCTGACCGTGCCCGGCGCGGTGGCGCTGGTCGAGCGGCTCAACGCCCTGCGGGGCGCCCCCGTCACCGGCGCCCCGCTCCACTTCGCGATGACCACCGGCGACAACACGGACAACAACTGCACGTCCGAGCTGGAGTGGTTCCTCACGGTGATGAGCGGCGGCCGCGTCACCCCGAACACCGGTGACCCGCGGCAGTACGAGGGCGTCCAGAACAGCGGCCTGAAGCTGTACTGGCAGGCCGACGACAGCGTCCGCGACGCCGACAAGCAGGTCGGCTTCCCGCACATCGAGGGCTTCCTCGCCGCCGCGATCCGCGAGACGCGCAGCCCCGGCCTGAACATCCCCTGGTACTCGACGGTCGGCAACCACGACGCGATGCCGCTCGGCACGTACGCCTCGCACAGCGACTCCTACCTGACCGACCTGGCCGTCGGCGGCAAGAAGCTGATGAACGTGTCGGCCGCGGACGCCAAGAAGCTCCAGGACTCCCTCAAGCAGGACAAGGACCCGCGGGGCACGGTCTTCAAGGACTTCCTCAAGGCCCACGCCCGCTCGATGCGCTCGGTCACGCCGGACGAGAAGCGGGCGCCGTTCACGCCGAAGGACTACGTGCGGGCCCACCTGGACCCGGCCTTCCGCGGCCTCGGCCCCGTCGGCCACGGCTACTCCACGGCCAACCTGGACGCGGGCACCCAGTACTACAGCTTCCGCATCGCCGACGACGTCATCGGCATCAGCCTCGACACCACCGACCCGGGCGGCCACTACGAAGGGTCCATCGGGGCGGCCCAGTTCAACTGGCTGGACCGGACGCTGCGGGAGAACAAGGACTCGTACGCGATCATCTTCAGCCATCACACCAGCAAGACGATGGGCAACCTCCGCCGCGATCCGGCCCGCCCGAACGAGCGGCGCGTGAGCGGCGCCGAGCTGGTCCAGCTGCTGGGCGGCCACCGCAACGTCCTGGCCTGGGTGAACGGCCACATCCACAAGAACGTCATCACCCCGCACTCGGCCTCCGGCGGCCGCTCCTTCTGGGAGATCTCCACCGCCTCCCACGTCGACTTCCCCCAACTCGCCCGGATCATCGAGGTGGTGGACAACAAGGACGGCACGATCTCGCTGTTCACCACCCTGATCGAGTCCTCGGCCCCGCACGCCACCGACTTCACGGACCTCTCCCAGACGGGCCTGGCCGCCCTCTACCGCGAGCTGTCCCTCAACGCCCCCGGCGCCCGCTCGACGCTGGCGGGTGCGCGGCGCGACCGCAACACGGAACTGGTCCTGAAGAAGGCCTGACCCGGTTCCGAAGCAGGCCTGAGCCGCACAACGGCCGAAACGCGCTCAACTGCCGCCCCGCTCCTCAACCTTCGCAGCACCCGCCCGGTCTCTCCCCTCGACCACGCTCGCAGTGAGCGGACAGATGGGGGAGAGACATGAGCGTACGTACGACCCGCATGGCCCTCGTGGCGGCGACGGCGGTGACACTGTCCGCGGCCCTCGCGGTCCCCGCGGTGGCGGCCGCGCCCGCCGGAGAGGGGCACGGCACGACCCGCAAGGCCGTGCAGGCCGCCGTCGACGCCGGTGTGCCCGGAGTGACGGCGACCGCGAAGGACGGCCGCGGCACCTGGTCGGCCACGGCGGGCGTCGGCAACCTCAAGACGGGCAAGCCGCGTTCGGCGGACGACCGCTACCGGGTGGGCAGCATCACCAAGACCTTCGTCGCCACCGTGCTGCTCCAGCTGGAGGCGGAGGGAACGCTGTCGCTGGACGACACCGTGGAGGAGTGGCTGCCGGGCCTGGTGCGGGGCAACGGCCATGACGGCAGCCGGGTCACCCTCCGCCAGCTCCTCAACCACACCAGCGGCATCTACAACTACACGGCGGACGAGGACTTCGGCCGTACGTACTTCCTCAAGGACGGCTTCTTCGAGCACCGCTACGACACCAAGAAACCCGCGGAACTGGTCGCGCTCGCCATGACCCACAAGCCGGACTTCGAGCCGGGGACGTCGTGGAACTACTCCAACACCAACTTCGTGCTCGCCGGACTGGTGATCGAGAAGGCCACGGGCCGCCCGTACGGTGCCGAGGTCCGCGACCGCATCATCAAGCCCCTGCACCTGACCGCCACGTCCGTCCCCGGCACCCGTGCGAGCGTCCCCGGGCCCAGCAGCCGCGCCTACTCCAAGCTGGCGGAGACGGCGACGGGCCCGACGTACGACGTCACGAAGATCAACCCGTCGCTGGCCTACGCGGCCGGCGAGATGATCTCCAACTCGGCCGACCTCAACCGCTTCTACTCGGCCCTCCTGCGCGGCAAGCTCCTGCCGCGCGAGCAACTGGCCGAGATGACCACGACGATCCCCCTCGACGAGGCCAACAGCTACGGCCTCGGCCTGATGAAGACCAAGCTGACCTGCGGCGTCACGGTCTGGGGTCATGGCGGCGGCATCCATGGCTCGATATCCGAGGGGGTCGCGACCCGCGACGGCCGCCACGCCCTCGCCTTCAACTTCAACGGCGACTGGTCGGGGGACACGGCGGCGGTGATCGAGGCCGAGTTCTGCGGGAAGGACAAGGTGGAGGGAGAGGGCACGACGGCCGGGCGTACCGGAGCACGCGGGCCCAACCTCAGCTGACGGCATGAGGAGGGGCCGCGGGGCTCCCCGGCCCCGCGGCCCCTCCTCTCCCCTCCTGGTGCTGCCTTCCCGGTCCGTCACTACCGGGGCAGCACCACGACATACGCGGCCGGATCGCGGTCCAACGCGGCCATCAGTGCCGTGCGGATCACCGCCGCCTGCTGTTCCATCGACTCCCGCAGCTTCTTCGGGGTGATGTGGACGACCGTGATGCCGAGGCGCTCCAAATGCTCGCGCTTGCGGGCGTACTCGGACCAAAGGGCGTCGTCGTCCTGCCGGTCGCCCTGGCGCGGGGCGCGGGTGTCGAGTTCGACCGCGACCGAGTGCTCCGGCCAGTACGCGTCGAGGCCGCCGAGGTGGGGGCCGCCCGGCAGACGCAGGTCGACGTTCCAGACGGGGTCGGGGAGGGCGTGGTCGCGGACCATCTCGTACAGGCGGTCCTCCGCGATCGCGCGGCCCTCGGCGAGCAGGGAGTCCACCGCGTCCACCACGTGCGGGCGGGACAGCAGCTTCGCCTGGTTCAACTCCCGTACCACGGAGGCCGGTTCGCAATGGCCGCCCCGGACGGCTTCGGTCAGCAGCCGGCGTACGGCGCCCGCGTCCGTCAGTTCGGCGACCGCGTCGGCCAGGGCGCGCGGCACCGGGGCGACCGGGAGGCCCGTCACCTGCTGGGGGGTGGGCAGTGCGGGGGTGCGCAGGATGCGGGCGCAGCCGGTGGAGCGCAGTCGGCGCATCCGCGGGACCAGGACGTCGATCGTGTCCAGCGCGGTGAGCGGCGGCGTGGCGGAGAAGCCGTGCAGGGTCAGCGCCGCGAGGCCCGTGATCACCGCGTCGGGGTAGCGGGGGGCGGCTTGGTCCTCGTCCGCGTTCGGCTGGGACGGCACGCCCGGTGTCCGCTCCCGTGCCGCGTACATCAGCACCGCGTGCAGGCGCTCCTCGCTGGTCGGCGGGCCGGGGTGGAGCAGGAGGACGCCGGGCAGGATCTGCCGCCAGGGGCCGCCCGGGCGGCACTGCTCGTTCATGTCGGCGTTCGCGACGCCGTGCGACTTCAGCTGTGCGGCCGTCATGACGCGGCGGTGTACGTCGGAGAGGTGACGAAGGGGGCGGGGGGAGAGCGGGGGGACCGGGGTGTTGTGGTTCATGACCCGGAGGTTCCCGCGTCGGATCAGCCCTTTAACCGCTGTTACACGCCCGTCGACAAATGCGGACAACATGGCACTAAAGGACGCGTGTTCGGATGCCGAGTAGGCACGGAAAACCCCTGGTCCGTTCGGGTGGGGCCAGGGGTTACGGCTGCTATTGCCTGAATTCCGTAACGGTCACGGACGGCCGTGATCGTTGGCCAAAGGTCATCCGGTGCTTGACGCGTGGGCGGCCGCCGCGTCACACGCCTGCCCCCGCAGCCCCCGCGCCAGATCGTCCCGCGCCTCCAGCACCAGCCGCCGCAGCGCCGGCGCCGCGTCCTCGTGGGCCGCGAGCCACGCGTCGGTCGCGTCCAGCGTGGCCTGCGACTGCTGGAGCGCCGGGAACAGGCCCCGGACCACGTCCATGCCGATCTGGATGGACCGCTCGGTCCACACCCGCTCGATCGCGGCGAAGTACTTCTCGGCGTACGGCGCGAGCAGCTCCCGCTGGGACGGCTGGGCGAAGCCGGAGATGGTCGCCTCGACCAGGGCGTTGGACAGCGCGTCGGACTCGACGACCTGCGCCCACGCCTGCGCCTTGACCACGTCCGACGGCCGCGCGGCGAGGCAGCGGACCTGGTGGCGCTTGCCGGACGCCGTGTCGTCGCGGGCCAGTTCGGCCACCAGCGCCGATCCGTCGACCGCACCGTGGGCAGCCAGCGGCTCCAGGAACGCCCAACGCAGCTCCTGGTCGACGTCCAGCCCCTCGATCTTCTCCGCACCCTCCAGCAGGCCCCGCAGCAGCTCCAGGTCCTCCGGCCCCGAGGCCACCGACGCGAGGAACCGCGCCCACGCCAACTGCTGCTCGCTGCCCGGCGCGGCGGCCCGCAGCTCCCGCAGCGCACCCTCGGCCAGCAGCCGTTCCCCGGTCTGCCGCCACTCGGGCGCCACATAGTTGACCAGCGACGAGTTCGCCCACGCATGCAGCATCTGCAACACGCCGATGTCGGACTCGCGCCCCGCGAACCGCAGCACCAGATCCACGAACTCCCGCGCCGGCAGCAGCGCGTCCCGCGTCATGTTCCACAGCGCCGACCAGCACAGGGCACGGGCGAGCGGGTCGGTCAGCGCGCCCAGGTGCTCCCGCAGCGTCGCCAGGGACGTCTCGTCGAAGCGGGTCTTGCAGTACGTCAGGTCGTCGTCGTTGACCAGCACCAGCTCCGGCGCCTCGGCACCCACAAGCTCCGCCACGACCGTGCGCGGACCGTCGACGTCCACCTCGGCCTGCGCGTACCGCTCCAGCGCCCCGTCCGAGGACCGCCGGTACAGGCCCACCGCCACCCGGTGCGGGCGCAGTTCGGGGTGCGACTCGGCCGCCTCCTGCACCACCGCCAGCTCGTCGATCCGGCCCTCGGCGTCCAGCAGCACCTGCGGGGTCAGCGAGTTCACGCCCGCCGTCTGCAGCCAGGAGCGCGCCCAAACGCCCATGTCCCGGCCGCTGGTCTCCTCCAGCACCGACAGCAGATCACCGAGCCGCGTGTTGCCGTACGCGTGCCGCTTGAAGTAGCGCCGCGCACCTTCCAGGAACGCGTCCTGGCCGACGTACGCGACGAGTTGCTTCAGTACCGAAGCCCCCTTCGCGTACGTGATGCCGTCGAAGTTGAGCTTCGCGTCCTGCAGGTCGCGGATGTCCGCGGTGATCGGGTGCGTGGAGGGCAGCTGATCGGCGCGGTACGCCCACGCCTTGCGGCGGTTGGCGAAGGTGATCCAGGCGTCCTTGAAGCGGGTCGCGCCGACGTTCGCGAACGTGCCCATGAAGTCCGCGAAGGACTCCTTCAGCCACAGGTCGTCCCACCACTCCATGGTGACCAGGTCGCCGAACCACATGTGCGCCATCTCGTGCAGGATGACGTTCGCCCGGCCCTCGTACGACGCCCGCGTCACCTTGCCGCGGAAGATGAACTCCTCCCGGAAGGTCACCATCCCCGGGTTCTCCATCGCGCCGAGGTTGTACTCGGGCACGAACGCCTGGTCGTACTTCCCGAAGGGGTACGGGTAGTCGAAGTGGTCGTGGAAGAAGTCCAGGCCCTGCTTGGTGACCAGGAAGACGTCGTCGGCGTCGAAGTACGGGGCGAGCCCCTTGCGGCACATCGCGCCGAGCGGGATCCGGAGCGTCGTCCCGTCGGCGAACGTGCGGGAGTACGAGTCCGTGACGTAGTGGTACGGGCCGGCCACCACACAGGTGATGTACGTCGAGATCGGCTTGGTCTCCGCGAACCGCCAGGTGCCGTCGGTGAGTTCACCGGCCCCGTTGCTCCACACCGTCCACCCCTCGGGCGCCCGCACCTCGAAGCGGAACGGCGCCTTGAGGTCCGGCTGCTCGAAGTTCGCGAACACGCGGCGGGAGTCGGCCGGCTCGTACTGCGTGTAGAGGTAGACCTCGCCGTCCTCGGGGTCGACGAAGCGGTGCATGCCCTCACCGGTGCGGGAGTAGGCGCACTGCGCGTCGACGACGAGCTCGTTGTCCGCGGCGAGGTCCTCCAGGACGATCCGCGAGCCGTCGAAGACCTCGCTCGGGTCCAGGTCCCTGCCGTTCAGGGAGATGGCCGTCACGCTCGGCGCGATCAGGTCCGCGAAGCTGGCGGCGCCGGGCTCGGCGCACCGGAAACGGATCGTGGTGACCGAGCGGAAGGTGCGCGGCGCCCCGCCGTCGGGGTCCCCCTCGCCGAGGGCCGAACGCACGTCGAGGAACACGTCGTACCCGTCGACGGCGAGCAGGGCGGCCCGCTCCCGGGCCTCGTCGCGGGACAGATTCTCACCGGGCACGAGCGGCACTCCCTCACATGGTGTTCAGTATGCGGACAGCCCTGATCCTGCCATGCGCCCCTGACCCATGGCACTGGGGAATGGCGCGGCGAGCAGCGGTGTTCCCCGAGAGGTTCGGCTGAGACCTGCTTGCCCCATGAGGAGAGACATGTCGGAGAAGACCCCCGTCGACTTCTGGTTCGACCCGCTGTGCCCCTGGGCCTGGATGACCTCGCGTTGGGTGCTGGAGGTGGAGAAGGTCCGTGACATCGAGGTCCGCTGGCATGTGATGAGCCTTGCCGTCCTCAACGAGGACAAGCTGGACGACCTGCCCGAGCAGTACCGCGAGCTGCTGGAGACCAAGGCGTGGGGTCCCGTCCGGGTCGTCATCGCCGCGCAGGAGGAGCACGGCGCCGAGGTGCTCGGTGACCTCTACACCGCGCTCGGCACCCGTATCCACAACCAGGAGGAGGGCCCCGGCAAGGAGACCGTGGCCGCCGCCCTGAAGGACGTCGACCTGCCCGAGTCCCTCCTGGAGCACTGGGACGGCACCCCCTACGAGCCGCAGCTGCGCGCCTCCCACAAGGAGGGCATCGACAAGGTCGGCCAGGAGGTCGGCACCCCCGTCATCGCCGTTCCCGGCGCCGACGGCGAGCAGATCGCCTTCTTCGGTCCGGTCGTCACCCCGGCCCCCCAGGGCGAGGACGCCGCGAAGCTGTGGGACGGCACCCTCGCCGTGGCCTCCGTGCCGGGCTTCTACGAGATCAAGCGGACGCGGACGAAGGGTCCGGACTTCAGCAACCTGTAGGGCTCACTCACCGGCTGCGGTCTCCTCCGCGAGGAACTTCTCGGGGAGGCGACCGTAGCCGGCCTTGTTGAACTGCGGGTAGAACGTCAGACAGCCCTTGCCGGTGCACCGCCACAGGTTGTCCACGAAGAAGCCCGGCCCCTCCTTCTCCCGTACCGCCGCCCTCTCCTGCTTGTCGAGGATCCGGAAGATCTGCATGGTGCCGCAGGTCGGGCAGTCCAGTGTGCGGGTCCTCATCAACCCCTCCTCGCCATCACCGCCAGGTCCGGGAAGTCGGTCACCACGGCGTCGACCCCCAGCCCGTAGTACAGCGCGTACTCGGCGAACGCGTCCCCGAAATCGTTCGCTCCGCTACCGCGCCGGAAGTTCGCCGGCAGGAACTGGTTCTCCGCGCGGAAGGTGTACGGCCCGATCCGCAGCCCCGCCGCATGCGCGTCCGAGACCAGCGACGTACCGGCGACCGACGACTTGTCCGGCCCGATCCACTCCGCGTACTCGGCGATCCGCGCCAGCCCCGCCGGGCTCATCATGTCCTTGTACGTCGTCGGATCACCGGCCGAGACCAGGTCGTACGGCCCACCCGTGGTCCCCAGCGCCTGCCACAGCGGCACCCGCAGCCTCTCCTGCGCGATCCGCTTCAGACTCGTCGGCTCGAAGGACTGCACCACGCACTCGCGCGGGCCGAGCCGGTTGCGACGGATCACGTACGCGAGCTTCGGCTCCAGGGGCAGGCCGATGGAGCGGAAGTACGTCGGATGCTTGGTCTCCGGGAAGACGGCGATCGTACGGCCGTAGGCCTTCGACAGCCTGCGCGCCAGGTCCACCACCTCCTGGAAGGTGAGGACCTCCTCCCGGCCGTCGAACACGGTGTTGCGGTTGCGGACCAGCGGCAGCCGCTCCACCGCCCGCAGCGTCTTCAGCTCCGCCAGCGTGAAGTCCTCCGTGAACCAGCCGGTCACCGAGCGCCCGTCCACCGTCTTCGTCGTACGGCGGTCCGTGAACTCCGGGTGCGACGCCACGTCCGTCGTCTGCGAGATCTCGTTCTCGTGCCGGACGACCAGGACGTGGTCCTTCGTCGGGACGAGGTCCGGTTCGATCCAGTCGGCGCCGGTCTGGACGGCGTACGTGTAGGAGACCGCCGTGTGCTCCGGGCGCCACCCGGCCGCGCCGCGATGGCCGATGACGACCGGCCGCGTCCAAGGGCGGGGGTCGGCGGTCGCCGGTGTGGGTACGGCCGCGGCCGCCGTGGTGCCGGCGGCCGCGAGCAGCAGGGATCTACGTCTCGGATGCATGCAACTCCCTTTCCTCGTACGGCTCTTCAGGTACGTCGTGCCCGGTCGCGCGCCTCGGCCAGACGGGCCAGATGGTCCTCGTACGCCCTCGCGTAGTACGCCGCCCGCACTCCGTCCGGCTCGACGACCGCCGTCGGCCGCGTCCACGCCTGGGCGTCCAGCGCCACCCCGTACCGCTCGGCCGCCGCCAGCACCGCGCCCCGCGCGCCCACCTCGCCCTCGACGACCCGCAGCGGGCGCCCGAGGACGTCGGCGAGCAGCCGCATCCAGGCCGGGCTGCGGGTACCGCCGCCGCACACGGCCAGCGTCCCCGTGAGGCCCGCCGCCTCCAGACAGTGCCGGGCCGCGTAGCCGATGCCCTCGCAGGTCGCCCGGACGAGGTCGGCGCGGGTCGACTCCAGGGAGACGCCGGTCAGTTCCGCGCGCAGCCGTGGCTCGACGAAGGGCGCGCGTTCGCCCGAGGGCGCGAAGTACGGCAGGACGTGGACGCCGTGCGCCCCCGGCGGGGTCTCCGCCAGCAGCCCGTCGACCTCCTCGTGCCGGACGCCCGTCGTCGACAGCACCCAGTCCAGCGCGGCCGTACCGACCATCGCGGGCATCGCGCGCAGCCAGTGCCCCGGGCGGTCGGTGTTGATGAACAGGCCGGCCGGCTCACCGGTCAGGTCCAGGTCGGTGGTCGCGACCAGGCTGGCCAGACAGGTGCCGACGATGAGGAGACCGTCGCCGGGGGACGTCACGCCCGCGCCGAGCGCGCAGGCCGGGAGGTCGTACGGGCCGTTCGCGATCCGGGTCCCGGCCGGGAGGCCCTCGCCGCGGGTCTGTGCGGTAGCGACCGGGTCGCTGACAGGGGCGAGGAGGCCGCGGCGGTGGGTCAGGCCGAGGAGTTCGACCACTCGGTTGTCGTAGGTCCGGGTGCGGGGGTCGAGGAAGGGCATGGAGGCGTCCGACACGTCCGTCGCCGGCGCCGTTCCCGTCAGCCGCTGGAACACCATGTCCTTGCAGTACAGGGCGGCCCTCGCGGCATCCAGAGCCTTCGGTTCATGACTGTCCAGCCAGGCCAGCAGCGGCCCCGGAGACCCCGGGAACAGCGCGCCCCCCGTCCGCCGGAACACCGTCTCGAACGTGCCGTCCGCCAGCCAGCGGTCGACCAGTTCGTGCGCCCGGCCGTCCATCCAGGAGGCGGCGGGACGCACGGGGTGTCCGTCCGCGTCCACCAGCCACACGCCATCGCCCTGGCCGGTCAGGCCGGCCAGCTCGATCTGCTCCGGCACCCGTTCGGTGACCTCGCGGAGGACGGCCACCACCGCCCCGTACACCTCCTCCATGTCCTGCTCGACGAATCCGCCCTGCAGGGCGAGGTCCACCGGGCGGGCGGCGACCGCGAGTTCACGGCCCCCCGAGTCGAACGCGGCAGCCTTCACCGTGGACGTGCCCACATCGATACCGACGTACATTCCAACCCACCTCTTTGGCTCGGTCGGCTGTGCAGTGCCTTTTTTCGCAGCTGGCGTGCCGAATGTTTGGTGCGGTTGTTTGGTGCGGTCGCCTTCGGGGCGCCTCGACACCGGCGCACCCCTACGGCTCCCTCACGGCCGGTGTCGTCGGCCCAGTGGAAGTTGGTGGGCTCGCACCCGGAGTCGGGGCTCCCGGCGGGCCCCACCTCAGGTCAGGCAGTGCGCGAGCGGCTCCCCGCGTGCCCAGCGGCCCACTTCCCCGGCGGCGATGCGGGCCGCCTTCTCCGCGACCGCGCGGGACGCGCCGCCGAGGTGGGGGGTCAGGACGACGCGGTCGGCGAGGGCGTGCAGGCGGGAGTCCGAGGGGAGCGGCTCCCGTACGTAGGTGTCGAGGGCCGCCGACGACACGCGCCCGCTCTCCAGGGCGTCGCACAACGCGTCCTCGTCCAGCAGCGGCCCCCGTGCCGCGTTCACGACCACCGCGCCCTGCGGCAGCAGGGCGAGCTCGCGGGCGCCGATCAGACCGCGCGTCTCGGCCGTGAGGCGGGCGTGCAGGGTGATCACCCGGGACTGGTGGAGGAGTTCGTCCAGGGACGCGACCCGCAGGCCGTGGATCTCGCCTTGGACGTAGGGGTCGTGGACCATGACCCGGGCACCGAACGCGCCCAGCACGCGCGCCACCCTGCTGCCCACGGCCCCGTAGCCGACCAGGCCGACCGGCAGGTCCTCCAGTTCCAGGCCGCTGTGTTCGTAGGTGTAGTAGGTCGACCCCTCCCAACTGCCCCGCCGGGCCAGGAGGTCGTGGGCCTGCGGGATGCGGCGCAGCGCCGCCAGCATCAGGCCGACCGTGAACTCGGCGGTGGCGGCGGCGTTGCGGCCGGGCGCGTAGCAGACCCGGACGTCGTGCCGTTTGGCCGCGTCCAGGTTGACGTTCACCGGGCCGCCCCGGCAGACGACGACCAGGCGGAGGTCGGGGCAGGCGTCGAGGACGCGTTCCGTGACCGGGCCCATCTGGGTGACCAGCACCTGCGCACCGGCGAGCGCCTCGATCAGCTCGTCCTCGGCGTCACTCGCCTCCGTCACCTCCGCCACCGGGCCGAAGGGCTCCAGCGGCCAGCCGAGGGTCAGTTCGGCCACCTCGCAGGTGAGTTCAGGGTCCAACGCCTCTCTGATCAGCGACGGCAGGATGAAGCGGTCGCCCGCGGCCACCACACGCACGCTGTTCCCGTTGGTCATCTCAGGGAGTCTCCTGTCTCGGCGTCGAAGACATGGGTGAGGTCAGGGTCGGCGGTGACGTGGACGCGGTCGTCGTGGGCGAGGCGGACCTCGGGGTCGGTGAGGACGACCAGGGGGTTGTCGACGCCGTCGAGGGTGAGCGTCGCGATGCCCGACTCCAGGAGCGGTTCGTGGGCCACGACGCGGGCGGGCAGGCCGCCGTCGTCCTCGCCGGTCAGGGTCAGGTCCTCGGGGCGGATGCCGACCACCACCTCGCGGCCCGCCGGCAGCGGTACCGGCAGCGCGATCCGTACCGTGTCGGAGAGGCGGGCGTGGGCGTCGGTGTCCGCGATTCCGGGGAGGAGGTTGATCGCGGGTTCGCCGACGAAGTCCGCGACGAAGACGTTGGCGGGGCTGTCGTAGATCTCGTACGGGGTGCCGAGCTGCTGGATGACGCCGTCCTTCATCACGGCGATCCGGTCGGCGAGGGACAGGGCCTCCTCCTGGTCGTGGGTGACCAGGATGGTCGTATGGCCCAGGTCGCGCTGGATGCGTTTGAGTTCGCGGCGGGTCGTGTCGCGCTGGGCGGCGTCGAGGTGTGACAGGGGCTCGTCGAGGAGGAGGACGTCCGGTTCGCGGATCAGGGCCCGGGCCAGGGACACGCGTTGCTTCTGGCCGCTGGAGAGGCCGGCGGGGTGGGCGTCGAGGATGGCGGTGAGGTCGACGCGTTCGGCGATCTCCTTGACCTTGCGGTCGACGTCGGCCCGGTCGGCCCGGCTGCGTGCCCTCAGGCCGAATGCGAGGTTCTCCGCCACCGTCAGCGGCGGGTAGAGGGCGTAGTTCTCGAACGCGACCCCGATGTTGCGCTGCTGGGCCGGTCGCGCGGTCACGGACGCCCCGCCCACCAGGATGTCCCCGCCGGTCACCGTCTCCAGCCCGGCGATCATGCGCAGGGTGGTGGACTTGCCGCAGCCCGACGGGCCCAGTAGGCCGAGCAGTTCCCCGGAACGCAGGGCGAGGTCGATGCCGCGTACGGCGTCCACCGCCGGGCGGCCCCGGGCGCGGTAGGTCTTGCGCAGATCACGTAGTTCCAGCTCGGTCATCGCTGCCCTTCGTCGCGCATACCTCGTAACGGACCTTGTGCTCGTCCAGGTCCCGCAGCGCCTCCGCCGACGCCCCGTCGTCCACGAGGAGCAGGTCGAAGCGGGAGAGGGGGACGACCCGGTGCAGGGCGACGCGGGCGAGCTTGGTGTGGTCGATCAGCAGGATGTTGCGGGCGGCCGCGTCGAGCATGGCCCGCTTCACCGACACGATGTGCTGCTCCTGGTGGTAGGCGTAACCCCCGCGCACGGCCGATGTCGACGCGAAGCAGACGTCCACGCGCAGTTGCTCGATCGCCTCGACGCAGGACACGCCGAGGAAGGACGAGTGCAGCGGGTCGTAGTCGCCGCCCAGGGCCATGAGGTGGATGCCGCGCTGGTCGGAGAGGAGGTTGATGGCCTCCAGGAAGTTGGTGACGACCGTGAGTGGGGTGACCTCGCCGAGCCGCAGCCTGCGGGCTATCTCCAGGGTGGAGGTGGAGTCGTCCAGCATGATCGCCATGCCGGGCTCGATCAGCTTCAGAGCACGGTCGGCCACGGCGGCCTTCTGCGCGCGCATGGTCTTCAGCCGGTACTGGACGTTGGACTCGAAGACACCGGACGGCTGCGCGGTCACCCCGCCCCTCGACTTGCGTACGATTCCCTGCCGTTCGAGCTCGTCGAGGTCCCGGTGGATCGTCATCAGGCTCACGCCGAACCGCTCGGCCAACTCGGCGGCCGTCGCCGAGCCGTCGGCGAGGACCTGCTCGGCCATGGCGGCCTGGCGGGCCGCGGGGCCCTGCTGACCGCCGCTGTGGTTGCTGCTCATCGTGTCTCGATCCGTCGTCCTGGACGCTCCGGCCGGTCGGCCTCGAACAGCAGCAGGTTCTCAGGCCGGACCGACAGCCGGACCGGATCGTCGGGTCGAAGGCCGGCCGCGTCGCCGCGCGGGGCGACCAGCGACACGTGCTGCTCGCCGAGCCGGACGGTGACCTCGACGGACCGGCCGAGCACCTCGGTGACGTAGACAATGCCGGTGAGCTCGTGTCCCCGGCCGTTCAGCTCGATGTCCCGCGGACGCACGCCGACCAGGACCTCGGTACCGGGGGCGGCGTCGGCCCGCATCGGCAGCTCGACCTTGCCGTCCGCCGAGCGGAAGCTCCCGTCGGGCGCGAGGGCTCCCGGCAGCAGGTTGATGCGGGGCCGCCCGAAGGCGCGGGCGACCTCCGTGTCGTGGGGCCGGTACCAGATCTCCTCCCGCGTTCCCGTCTGCACGATCCGCCCGCCCCGGATGACCCCGATCCGGTCGCCGAGCGCCAGTGCCTCCACGGAGTCGTGGGTGACGTAGAGGGTGGTCGTGCGCCGCACCGCCCCGATCGCCTTCAGCTCGGCCCGCATCTGCTGGCGCAGCTTGGCGTCGAGGTGGGACAGGGGCTCGTCGAGGAGGAAGGCCCGGGCCGGGCGGACCAGGACACGGCCGAGGGCGACGCGCTGCCGTTGGCCGTTGGAGAGTTGGCCGACCGGACGGTCCAACAGGGCCGAGATGCCCAGGAGTTCGGCCACCTCGCCGATCCGTTCCCGGGCCTGCGCGGCGGGGAGGCGGTGCCGGGGGGAGCGGAGCGGCGAGGCGAGATTGTCGTAGGCCGACTTGTGCGGGTAGAGGGCGTAGCTCTCGAAGCACATCGCCACGCCACGGTCGTAGGGCTCGATGCCGCGCATGTCCTTGCCGTCGAGTTCGACCGTGCCGGCGTCGGGCATCTCCAGCCCGGCGACGGTCTTCAGGGCCGTGGTCTTGCCGGCGCCGGACGGGCCCAGCAGGCAGAAGAACTCGCCCTCCGACACGTCCAGATCCAGCCCGTCCAGCGCTGTGACCTTGCCGAACGTCTTGCGGATCTCCCGCAGGCGGATCATGACTTCACCGCCCCGAACGACAGCCCCCGCACCAGATACCGCTGGATGGTGAGGGCCAGCAGCAGCGGCGGTACGACGGAGACGAGCGCGGCGGCGGCCGTGAGGTTGTACTTGGGCCGGTCTCCGCCCAGGAAGGACAGCGCGCCCACGGTCACGGTCTGCGCCTCGTTGGAGGTCAGGATCAGCGGGAAGACGAAGTTGTTCCACGCGAAGATGAAGGCGAGAAGGGACACGGCGGCCACTCCCGGCTTCACCAGTGGAAGCGCCACCCTCACGAACGCCTGCTTGCGTGTGTAGCCGTCCAGCAGCGCCGCCTGCTCCAGTTCGGGCGTGAGGTCGGCGAAGTACGACCGCATGATCCACACGATCAGCGGCAGCGTGACCAGCTGGAGCACCCACACCATGCCGACGTACGTGTCGAACAGCCCGAGCTTCTGGTACAGCACGAACAGCGGGATGATCACGGTGAGTTCGGGCGCGAACCGGAACGACAGCAGCGTGAACATCAGGTTCTCGGAGCCCTTGAAACGCCAGCGCGCCGAGGCGTACGCCGCCGGCAGCCCGACCAGGAGCGACAGCACGACCGCTCCCACCGACACCACCAGGCTGTTGACGAAGAACCGTACGAACGGGATGCCCTCGCTGTCGCCGAGGACCGTGCGGTAGCCGTCGAGGGTGGGGGAGAAGGAGAAGTAGGTGGAGAAGAGCTGGTTCGTCGGCTTCAGCGACAGGATCACCATCCAGGCGATCGGGAACAGCGCGAAGACGAAGTAGAGGATGAGGGCGGCGTCGGCCAGCCACCCCAACAGACGCTTCTTGACGGTCATTTCACCTCCGCGGCCTTCCGCTGGATCTTCCCCAGGTGCTTGACCAGCACCATCGCGGCGAGGTACACCACGGCCCACAGCACGATCGTGTAGCTGATCCCGAACGAGTAGCGCTGGAAGCGGATCGCCTCCAGGTAGGCCCGGATCTGGAGCACGACGGTCGAGTCGCCCGGCCCGCCCTCCGTGAGGGCGTAGATGATGTCGAACACCTTCAGCGAGTCCATGAACCGGAAGATCACCGCCACCAGGACGTACGGCCACAGCATCGGCAGCGTCAGCCGCCGGAAGGTGTACCACCAGCCCGCCCCGTCGACGGCCGCCGCCTCGAAGGGAGAGGTCGGCAGCGAACGCAGGCCGGCCAGGGCGAGGATCGCCACGAACGGGGTGTAGACCCAGACGTCCACGGCGATCGACGACAGCAGCGCGCCGGTCGGCGTGTCCGTCCACTGGACTCCGCCGAGCCCGAAGGGTCTCAGCAGGTAGTTGATCACCCCCACCGACGGCTGGAGCATCAGCTTCCAGATGATCGCGGCGATCACGGGCGCGATCATCAGCGGCAGGATGAGGATCTTCTCCAGCACCCGTCCGACCATCGACGACCGGTGCAGCAGCAGGGCGACGGCGACCCCGAGGACCGTCTCGACGGCGGCGGCCCCCACCGCGTACAGCACCGTCACCCACGCCGAGTTCCAGAAGGCCTCCTGCGTGAAGACGGTCTCGTAGTTCTCGAACCGCACCATGTCCGGCTGGGGCCTGCTCGCCGAGAAGTCGAACAGGGTGTAGTAGAGGCCGAGCCCGAAGGGGTAGAGGATTCCGCAGGTCAGGAGCAGGGCGGGGACGATCAGGATGTACGGGCGAAGGGCGAGCCGCCATCCCATCGGCTAGCCCACCTTGTCGGCGAGGTCGCCCGCCAGCCCGTCGAGCACCGACTTGGCACCGCCGCCGCCGTAGATCTCCTGGAGGGCGGCGGCCCAGCTGGTGGTCGCGTCGAAGAACTGCGCCTGCGGGGTGAACTGGATCTTCGTCTGGTCGACGACGGTCTCGAAGGTCTCGATGAAGCCCGGCAGGTGCCGCATCTTGTCCTTGTAGGCGCTGTCGTCGGCGATCGACTTGCGCACCGGGTCGATGTGGTTGTGCGTGATCGCGCTCTTGCGCAGGTGCTCCTTGCCGGTCGCCCACTGCAGGAACAGCCAGCTGGCGCTCTTCTTCCTGCTCTTGGCGTTCATGCCGAGCGACCAGATCCACATGTTGGTGGCCAGTGACCCGTCCGGTCCCTTCGGGCCGGGGTGGAAGGCGATCCTCCCGGAGGCCGGGCTCGCCCCCTCGACCGCCTGGAAGTAGGCGGCCGTGTCGGCGTCGAACAGCATCCCGGCCTTTTTCGCGCCGAGGTCGCTGGAGCACTGGTACCAGGTGTACGACGTCCAGGACGGCGGCCCGCCCTGCTTGACCATGCCGGCCCAGTCCTCGGTGAACGCGACGGCCTGCGGGGTGTTCATGGCCGGTGTGAGCTTCCCGCCCTTGACCGTGAAGTCCTTGAGCCCGTTGCGGGCGTACATCGTCATGAAGCCGGGGTGGATGGTGGCCCAGCTCCGGGACCCGCGGACGGCGATCCCGTACATGCCGTCGAAGCCGGCGCCCGGGGCCTTCCGTTTGATCGTCCCGGCGATGTCGCGCAGCTCGTCGAAGGTCTCGGCGGGCTTGAGGCCGAGCTTCTTGAAGACGTCCGTGTTGTAGGCGACGACGTTGGTCTCCCAGCCCCACGGCAGTGCGTACTGCCCGCCCTGCCCGAGCGGCGCGCCCGCCTTCAGGGACCACTGGTCGGCCTGGAGGAGGTTCGGGAAGAAGTCGGCCTGGTCCCATTCGGCGCCGGTCGCCGCGGAGTTGCGCATCCAGGGGCCGAGGTCCTCCAGCCAGCCGGGCGGCCCGTACTGCCAGACCATGTACGCGCCGAGCATGAAGACGTCGTACGAGGCCCGGCCGCTGGACAGGTCGACGGTGAGCTTGTCGAAGTAGTTGTCCTCGGGGAAGACGTCGTACTCGACCTTGATGCCGGTCTTCTCGGTGAAGGACTTCAGGTCGGCGATGAGCGCGTCCGTGTACGGGTGCTTGTTGAGCAGCGCCTTGACGGTCGTGCCCTTCTCCCGCCTCCAGTCGAAGGAGCCGGTGACGTCGTCCGCCGCCGAGCCGTCGCTCTTGCTGTCGTCACCGCCGAACCCGGCCCCGCAGGCCGCGAGCAGCGGGGTCGCTGCTGCGGCGGCGGTCAGGGCGAGGAAGCGCCGGCGGTCGTGCACGTGCATGTCCATCCGTGACCTCCACGTGGGGTTGGGCCATCCGGGTGCTCGGTTAACACGGCGAGTCGACTCGTTAACAGAGGGTGGAACGGCGGAAGTTGGGCGTCAATCCCTCGCGCAAGGGAAAATCTCAGGGCAGAGTGTGAAGTTCACGGATCGCGATGTGCGGGAGTCCGGTATGGCACACGAACAGCCCCGTATGACGCACGATCAGGACGACGCGTGGCTCGGGATCGATCTCGGCACCCAGAGCGTCCGGGTCCTGCTGGTCACCGGGGACGGCACCGTGCTCGGCAGCGGCTCGGCGCCCCTCGGCGGGCGGCGGGACGGGGTGCGGCACGAGCAGGATCCCGGGGAGTGGTGGGACGCGGTGTGCACGGCGTCCCGGGCCGCGCTCGGTTCCCTGCGGGGGGTGCGGATCGGCGGGCTCGCGGTGTGCGGGACGTCCGGGACCGTGCTGCTGACGGACGGGGCGGGGCGGCCGAAAAGCCCCGCGCTGATGTACGACGACGGGCGGGCGACGGCTCAGGCGGCGCGGGCGCGGATGGCGGGGCTCAACGTGCAGGACACCTGGGCACTGCCGAAGGCGCTGTGGCTGACCGAGACGTACGGGCAGGGGCGGGTCACCCATCAGCCGGACCTCGTTGTCTCCCTGCTCACCGGCGAACTGCCCCCGGCCGACTCCAGCCACGCCCTGAAGACCGGCTACGACCTGGAGCGGGACGCCTGGCCGGCCATGCTGCCCCGGCTGGGCCTGCCCGACGCGGTGATCCCGGACGTCGTACGCCCCGGCACCCCCCTCGGCGAGGTCTCCCCGACCGCCGCCGAGGCCACCGGCATCCCCGCCGGCACCCCCGTCATCGCGGGGATGACCGACGGCTGCGCGGCCCAGATCGCCTCCGCCGCCCTGCGCCCCGGCTCCTGGAACTCGGTGCTCGGGACGACGCTGGTCCTCAAGGGCGCGTCCCCGACCCTGGTCCGGGACCCCACCGGCGTGGTCTACAACCACCTTGCCCCGGACGGCAGTTGGCTGCCCGGTGGTGCCTCCAGTGTGGGCGCGGGGGTGCTCACGGCGGCGTTCGCAGGTGCCGACCCGGCGGTCATGGACACGCTGGCCGCCTCCTACGAGCCGTCCGGCGCGATCACCTACCCCCTCGTGTCACCCGGCGAGCGGTTCCCGTTCCTGGCCCCGAAGGCGTCCGCGCTCGTCCTGGGCGAACCCGAGTCGGACGCCGACCTGTGGGCCGCGCTCCTGCAGGGCGTCGCCTTCACGGAACGCCTGTGCCTGGACTATCTGCACCACCTCGGCGCACCCCTCGACGGCCCCCTCACCTTCACGGGCGGCGCCGCCCGCAGCCCGTACTGGAACCAGCTGCGCGCCGACATCCTGGGCCGCCCTGCCCGCGTTCCGCAGCAGACGGAACCGGCCCTGGGGATGGCGGCGCTGGCGGCGTACGGAGCGGGCGCGGCGCCCGGTCTGGCGGAGGCCGCGGAGGGCATGGTCCGCATCGGCACGACCGTCGAGCCCCGCCCCGACCGCACCGCCCGCTTCGCCCAGCCGTACGCGCGCCTCATCGACGAACTGACCGCCCGAGGCTGGCTCCCGCCCCCGGTCGCGGCGCACGCACTCGCGCGCCTGGACGCGGATACTTCGGCTTCATGAGCACGGGCACGGGTGCGGGCAAGGGCAAGGGCAAGGGGAACGGGCATGGGCATGGAGTTGGGCATGAGTACGACGCTGTTGCTGGTCCGGCACGGACAGACGATCTGGCATGCCGAGAACCGCTACGCCGGGATCAGCGACGTGCCCCTCACCGACACGGGGCGCACCCAGGCCGAGGCCCTCGGCCGCTGGGCCGCCGCCCACCCGGTCGACGCGATCTGGACCTCGCCGCTGTCCCGCGCCGTGGCCACCGCCGACCCCGCCTGCCGGGCCCTCGGCATCACCCCCCGCCGCGAACCAGGCCTGCGCGAATGCGACTTCGGCGTGCTGGAGGGCCGTACCCTCGCTCAGTTCGCGGCCGAGGATCCCGTGGCGGCGGAGGCCTTCCGCACCGACCCGGTGGCCCACCCGTTCCCGGACGCCGAGAATCCCGTCGCCGCCGCCGAGCGCGGTGCCGCCGCCCTGCGCCGCATCGCCGCCGCCCACCCCGGCGAACGCGTCCTCGTCGTCGCCCACAACACCCTGTTCCGGCTGGTGCTGTGCACGCTGCTGTCGATCCCGGCCGGGGAGTACCGCAGAGTGTTCCCGAAGTTGCGCAACGTGGCGATCAGCGAACTCCACATGAAAACCGGCGGTTCTGCGGCACTTCTCTCCCTCAATGTGCCGTGCGAGCCGGACGTGTCGTAGGACCATGTGCCCATGACGGAGATCGACACCTCGGTACCGCACTCGGCCAGGATCTGGAACTACTGGTTGGGCGGCAAGGACAACTACCCCGTGGACGAGGCGGCGGGCGACGCCTACACCGCCGTGTTCCCCGGCATCGTCACCATCGCCCGCAGCAGCCGCGCCTTCCTGGGCCGCAGCATCCGGTACCTGGTCACGGAGGCGGGTGTACGCCAGTTCCTCGACGTCGGCACGGGCCTGCCCACCGTCGACAACACCCACGAGGTCGCCCAGAGCCTCGCCCCCGAGTCGAAGATCGTCTACGTCGACAACGACCCGTTGGTCCTGGCCCACGCCCGCGCCCTGCTCACCTCGACTCCCGAGGGCGTGACGGCGTACGAGGACCTGAGCCTGTACGAGCCGGAGAAGATCCTCGAGGCGGCCTCCCGCACCCTCGACCTCTCCCGTCCCACGGCCCTGATCCTCAGCGGCATCCTCGGTCACGTCACCGACTACGACCAGGCCCGCGGCATCGTCCGCGGTCTCCTGGCGGGCCTGCCCTCCGGCAGCTACCTCTCCCTCAACGAGGGCTCCCGGGGCACCGACCCGGCCTACGAGCAGGCCCAGGACGCCTACAACGAGACCGGCGCCGTCCCGTACTTCCTGCGTCCGGTCGACCAGATCGCCGCGTACTTCGAGGGCCTGGACCTGGTCGAGCCCGGCATCGTCTCCGTCCCGCTCTGGCGCCCGGAGCCGGCCGACGAGGAGCCTCAGCCGATCGGCCAGCACGGCGGACTGGGCCGCAAGCCCTGATGCCCTCCGCCAGCACGGGAAAGCCCCCGCGAGTCAGGTCCTCGCGGGGGCTTCCTTCATTCCGCCTGCCGTTCGTGAAGGGTGAGAAGACGATCACGAGGCAGGACGCCTTGTTGCAAGTAGCTTGCAACAACAAGCTAACAGCAAAAGGCCCCCGTGTGGATGACACGGGGGCCTTGATGCCGTCGGACGACCGTCCGGGATGCGTCAGCTCTTGGCGCGCGCCTTCTGCCACGCGAACCCGACGACCGCCAGGAAGAGCGTCATGCCGCCCGTCGAGTACAGCTGCACCCGCGTGTCCGGCTCCCGTGCCATGAGGACGAAGATGGCCGCCATGCCGGCCAGCGCGACCCAGGTCAGGACCGGGAACGCCCACATCCGCACGACCAGCTTCTCCGGCGCCTCGCGCTCAAGCCTGCTGCGCAGCCGCAGCTGGGAGACGGCGATGAAGATCCAGACGACCAGGATGACTGCGCCGATCATGTTCAGCAGCCAGGGGAAGACGTCGTCCGGCCGCCAGTAGCTCAGCACCACGCACACGAAGCCGAACACGGAGGACGCGAGGACCGCGACGCGCGGGACGCCGCCCGACACCCGGCCCAGGGTCTTCGGTCCCTGCCCGCGCTGGACGAGCGAGTACGCGATGCGCGAGGAGCCGTAGATGTTGGCGTTCATGGCGCTCAGCAGGGCGACCAGGACCACGACGTTCATCAGCTGGCCGGCGCCGGGGATGCCGAGGTGGTCGAGGGTGGCGACGTACGGGCCCTTCTCGACGACCTCCTTGGAGTCCCAGGGGACCAGGGTGACGACGACCGCCATGGAGCCGATGTAGAAGAGGGCGATCCGCCACATCGCCGTGCGGACCGCGCTCGCGACGCCGCTGACCGGGTTCTCCGACTCGGCCGCGGCGATGGTGACCGTCTCCATGCCCCCGTAGGCGAAGACCGATGCCAATAGGCCGATGATCAGGCCCTCGGTGCCGTTCGGGAGGAATCCGCCCTCACCGGTGAGGTGCGCGGTGCCCGGCGCGTCCGTGCCCGGCAGGACGCCCGCGATCGCCAGCCCGCCCAGCACCAGGAACAGCGCGATCGCGCCGACCTTGAGGGCCGCGAACCAGAACTCGAACTCGCCGAAGTTCTTCACGGCGGCGAGGTTCGCACCGCAGAAGACGACCATGAAGAGGGCCACCCAGGCCCACTCCGGGGTGTGCGGAAGCCAGGTCGTGACGATCTTCGCGGCGCCGATGCCCTCCAGGCCGACTGCCGTGCAGAGCAGCACCCAGAACGACCAGCCGGCCGTGAAGCCGGCCCACGGGCCGATCGCCCGCTCGGCGTGCGCGGAGAACGACCCGGAAGAGGGATACGCGGCCGACATCTCGCCGAGCATCCGCATCACCAGCATCACGAGGAGGCCGGAGAGGACGTACGCGATGACGATCGAGGGACCGGCGGCGGCGATTCCGGCGCCGGACCCGACGAACAGGCCCGCGCCGATGACACCGCCGAGGGCGATCATCGACAGGTGGCGCTGCTTGAGGCCGTGATTCAGTCCGGGGGAGACGTCGTCCGCCTGCGGGGGCGTCTCCGTGGTGCTGTTGGGCATGGGCGCGGCTCGTCCAATGCAGAAGGAGGGCAAAAACGCCCACAGTCTGGGCAGCCTCTCCGCTCAGGAGGAGAGGCTGCCCACTATGCGGACAATTACCGCACCTGCTGTGACGTGTCGGCTACGCAGCGACGGGTGTGTAGTGCGACGCGTCCCCCTCGATCGAGTAGCTCTCCTTGCCCTCGATGCCGGCGGGCACGTCACCGGCCACGGTCACCCGGTGCAGGCGGCGCGGCAGCCCGTCGTAGTTGTCGACGGCGTAGTGCTGGGTGATGCGGTTGTCGAAGACGACCAGCTGGTTCTCGGACCAGCGGTGGCGAAGGATGTTCTCCGGCCGGGTGACGTACGCCTGGAGCAGGTCGAGGATCCTGCGGGACTCGCCCGGCGAGAGGCCCACGATCCGCTGCGCGAATCCGCCGATGAACAGGCCGCGCTCACCCGACAGGGGGTGGACGCGGACGACGGGGTGGACCGTGCGGTACTTGATGGACGTGAACTCGGCGCGATTGGCGGCCTGCTGCTCGTCGACCTCCTCGTCCGCCACGGCGTAGTCGTAGTCGTTGGTGTGCTCCGCCCACAGGGAGTCGGCCAGCTTCCGCAGCGGCTCGGGCAGCTGCCGGTAGGCGGCCGCCGAACTGGCGATCAGGGTCTCGCCGCCGTACGGCGGGATCGTGATGCTGCGCAGGGTGGTGGCCTGCGGCGGGTTGAGGACGAAGGTGACGTCGGTGTGCCAGTGGTTGGCGGCACGGCCGCGCTCGCTGTCGACGGGCAGCACGTTCGGGGTGCCGGCGACGGAGGAGACCGTCGGGTGGGCGGTGGTGACGTCGCCGAAGTGACGGACGAAGGCCTGCTGGGTCTCGTCGTCCAGGTTCACGTCGTCGAAGACGAGCGCCTTGTGGGCGGTGAGGGCCTCGCGCAGCGCGGCGACCGTCTCCTGGCCGAGGGGCTGGGAGATGTCCACGCCGGAGACGCGGGCGCCGATGTTGGCGGTGACCTTCTGGATCTCGATGGACATGTGCGGTCCTTTCAGACGAGGGCGGGGGTGCCGGTTGCGGGGGCACTGACGTACTGGTTGGCGGGGCGCGGGAGGCCGTAGCGCTCGCGCAGGGTGCGGCGCGGGCCGTACTCCGTGCGGAGCAGACCGCGGGCGCGGAGGATCGGTACGACGTGGTCGACGAAGGCGTCGAGGCCGGAGGGCAGGACCGGCGGCATGATGTTGAAGCCGTCGGCGGCGCCCTGCGTGAACCAGGTCTCGATGGCGTCGGCGACCTGCTCGGGCGTACCGGCGAACGTGAGGTGCCCACGGCCGCCGCCGAGCCGCCCGATCAGCTGCCGCACGGTGAGTCGCTCGCGCCGGGCCAGCTCGACGACGAGCGTGTAGCGGCTCTTGGCGCCCTCGATGGCGTCCTCGGGCGGCAGATCGGCGGGGAGTTCGGAGTCCAGCTCCAGGACACCGGAGGGCAGTTGCAGCAGGCTCTCCAGCCGGTCCACCCCGTGCGTGTGCACGATGTGGTCCTCCAGGACCTGCTCGGCCGCCCGGGCCTCGGCCTGAGTCGAGCCGATCACCGGGACGATGCCGGGCAGCACCTTGATGTGCTCGGGGTCGCGGCCGGCCGCGGCCGTACGAGCCTTGAGGTCGGCGTAGAACGCCCGCGCGTCCTCGATCGTCTGCTGCGCGGTGAACACGGCCTCCGCGTACCGGGCGGCGAAGCCCTTGCCGTCCTCGCTCGAACCGGCCTGCACGAGCAGCGGGTAACCCTGCGGCGTACGCGGCACATTCAGGGCGCCCTGGACACTGAAGTACGTCCCGCTGTGCCGGGGCGGATGGATCTTGGCGTCGTCGCCCCACACGCCGGCCGCCTTGTCGGCGACGATCGCGTCGTCCTCCCAGCTGTCCCAGAGCTTCAGGGCGACGTCCAGGAACTCGGCGGCCCGCGCGTACCGCTCGGCGTGCGCGGGCTCCGCGTCCAGGCCGAAGTTACGGGCGGCCTCCGCTCCCGCCGTGGTGACGATGTTCCAGCCCGCCCGGCCGCCGCTGATGATGTCGAGCGAGGCGAACTTGCGGGCCAGGTTGTAGGGGGAGTTGTAGGAGGTGGAGGCGGTGGCGATGAGCCCGATGTGCTCGGTGGCCGTCGCCAGCGCGGTGAGCAGCGTGAGCGGCTCCAGGGCGCCGGCGGGGCGCTGGGCGAGGTTGCTCCACAGCTGGGGGCCGTCGGCGAGGAAGAGGGAGTCGAAGGTGCCGCGTTCGGCGACGCGGGCCAGGTTGACGTAGTGGGCCAGGTCCACGTGGGCGTAGGGGTCGCTCTCGGGGAGGCGCCAGGAGGCCTCGTGGTGGCCGGTGTTCATGAGGAAGGCGTTGAGGTGGAGCTGTCTGGGCATGGAGGTCCCTTGATCTGGGCAAAGGAGGGATTTTGCGAGTGCCGGTCCCGGCATTTCAGCCCGTCCGGCGTTTGAGGACGAGGCCCGTTCAGGGCCGGAGCGGGGGGCTGGGGGTGGCAGCCCCCAGCAGACGGTCACGACAGCCGACGCTCACCCCACGTCCTCCGTCACGCCCAGCGCGGCCAGCAACCGCTCCCGGTACTCCCCGAGCAACGGATCCCGGTACGACCGCGGATGCGGCCGGTCGATCGCGAGGTCGAGGCCGATACGGCCCCGCTCCAGCACGAGCACCCTGTCCGCGAGCACGATCGCCTCGTCCACGTCATGCGTGACCAGCAGCACCGAAGGCCGATGCCGCTCCCACAGCTCCCTGAGCAGGGCATGCATCCTGATGCGGGTCAGCGCGTCCAGCGCCCCGAACGGCTCGTCGGCCAGCAGGAGTTCGGGCTCGCGGACGAGTGAGCGGGCCAGTGCCGCGCGCTGCTGCTCGCCGCCGGACAGCTCGTTGGGCCAGGCACGCTCGCGGCCCTTCAGCCCGACCTCGGCGAGGGCCTCGCGGCCCTTCTGCTCCGCCTCCCTGCCGTCGAGCCCGAGGAGGACGTTGGCGAGGACGCGCCGCCAGGGCAGCAGCCGGGAGTCCTGGAAGACGACCGACACCCGCTCCGGCGCGGTGAGCTGTCCGCTGCCGGTGACCTCGTGGTCGAGACCGGCGACCGCTCGCAACAGGGTGCTCTTGCCGGAGCCGCTGTGCCCCAGCAGGGCCACGAACTGGCCGGCGGGGATGTCCAGGTCGATGCCGTCGAGAACGACGCGCCGGTCGAACGAGCGGGTCAGTGACCGGAGTTGGACGGCGGGGCGGGTCAGCTGCTCAGTGTGCGGCGCCACGACAGCACCCTCCGTTCGATGAGGCGGACCGTGCTGTCCGAGGCGAGGCCGAAGATGCCGTAGACGACCAGGCCGACGAGGATGACGTCCGACTGGCCGTAGTTCGTGGCCTGGAACATCATGTAGCCGAGGCCGCTGGTGGCGTTGATCTGCTCCAGGACCACCAGGCCCAGCCAGGAGCCGGTCACGCCGAGCCGGAGTCCCACGAAGAACCCGGGCAGTGCGCCGGGGATGACGATCTCCCGGATGAAGCGCAGCTTCGACAGGCCCTGCACCTCGGCGAGCTCGACGAACCGGTTGTCGATGCCGGACAGGGCGGCATGCGTGTTGAGGTAGATCGGGATGTAGACGACGATGGCGATGATCGCGATCTTGAAGGTCTCGCCGATGCCCAGCCAGAGGATGAACAGCGGGATCAGACCGAGGGTCGGGATGGCCCGGTTGAGGTTGACCGTGCCGTCGATCAGCGCCTCCCCGGTGCGGGTGAGCCCGGAGGCCAGGGCCAGCACGACGCCGGCGGTCAGACCGATCGCGAAGCCGGACGCGGCCCGCTGGAGCGAGGTGAGGATGTCGGTGATCAGGGTCCCGTCGCTCCACAGCTGGGCGCCGGTCTCCACCACCGTCCAGGGCGCGGGAATCGCGGCGGGGTCGAGCGCCTCGGCTGCGGACGCGACGGCCCACAGGGCGAGTACCAGCAGGGGCCCGACGAGCCGGGCGGCGGGAAGGCGTTTGCCGGGGGCGAGCCCGCGGCGTCGTTTGCGGGGCCGCTCGTCGGCGACGACGACGTCGGCGGCCTTGTGCAGGGTGGTCGTGGTCATGGCGGTCACTTCCGGTACTCGGCCGGTACGGACTTCGCGGCGATGCCCTCGAAGCGGTGGTCGAAGAGCTCGCTTACGTCGAACTTCTTCACGAACCCGCCCTCGGCGAGCAGATCCGCGGTCTGCTGCTCCCACTTGATGGCCTCGTCCCAACTCGGCGGGAACAGCGGCTTGTTGGCGAGCTCGGTGATCGCCTCGGCCTGGGGCAGGGTCAGGTTCTGCGTCTTGACGTAGAACTCGCGGTTCCAGACGTCGGGGTGCTCGTACGTCCACACCTGGCCCTTGGCCCAGTACGGGATGTACGCGGCGATCGCGGCGGCCTTCGCGGAGTCGTTCAGCACCGAGACCGGCGCCCACAGCAGGCTGAGAAGGTCGACGACGTCGGTGGTGACGACGCGGGCGCCCTTGCCCTCGTACTGCTTCAGATAGGCGGGCGCCTGGCTGTTGGCGAGCGGGGCGATGTCGACCTGCCCGGACTGCAGGGCCGTGAGGAACTGGTTGCTGGTCAGCGGGACCAGCTCCACGTCGTCGTACTTCAGCCCGGCCTTCTTCAGCGCGCGCAGCAGGACGACACCCTGTGCCTGGCCCTGCGAGAAGGCGAGCCGCTTGCCCTTGAAGTCGTCGACCGACCGGATGTCGCTGCCGGGCTTGGTGGCGAAGAGGTAGTTGGGCTTGCGGGTGATGTTGATCGCCACGATCTTCGCGTCGAAGCCCTGGTAGTACGCCTGGATCGGCGGGATGCCCGCGTTGTTGGCGAGGTCCAGGGACTTGGCCCGGAAGGCGTTGATGACATCGGGCCCGGCGCCGATGTTCAGCCAGTTGCTGACCTTGAAGGGCGGATCACCCAACTTGGCCAGTCTGAACTGGAGTTGCTGGGTGTTCTGGTACGAGGCGATCTTCAGGCTCGTACCGGCGGGCACGTTCTTGGCCAGCGGGGCGGTCGAGGCGCCCTCGCCGGCGGCGGCCGTGCTGCCGTCGGCGCAGCCGCTGAGTCCGGCGACGCCGGCCGCGGCGCCGAGCAGGGAGGTAAGGAAGAGCCGTCGGTCGACACCCGGCACAGGAGAAGAAGACATGGGAGGACTCCGTGAGTGAGAAAAAGGGCAAGAAAGCATGCGGAATTCCGGGCAGGAGAAGCCGGAGAAAGGGAATTCACGCAGGAGGAAATGAGCGCTTCACACGCGGCAACGTGTCAGCAACAGTGGGTGCGACAGCTCACGAACGGGCTCATGAGCAGGATGTTCCTGGTCATCGGTGGTCCCTGTCAATATTCCGAGTTTCTGAATTAAATAGCCTCAGGTGACGCGGCCAACGGATCCCGGTAGAGCACGTCCAGCGCCACCGATCCGCCCGCCACAGCGAGGACCGAATCCGCGAAACTCGTCGGCACGACCGCGGCTGCCCGCTCCGTCCCGGCCGCTTTGCGCAGCGCGCCGAGACAGTCCTCCCGGCTCAGGACGCCGATCTCGGTGACGACGACGGTCTCCGGGTTGAGCACGTCCTGCAGCAGCCCCACCGCCCGGCCGGTCATCCGCGCCCGGTCGGTCAACAGCCGTACCGCCACCGGGTCCCCGCCCGCCGCCGCGTGCACGACATGCATGGGGTTCGCCCCGTCGATGACGCCCGCAGCCCGCGCCCGCCGGCACAACGTCCGCTCGCTCAGCTCGACCTGGAGGCAGCCGACCCGCCCGCAGTCGCAGGTCTCCGTACCGCCCGGCACCGGCAGATGGGCGATCGCGCCGGCCTGGGAGCGGGGGCCGTGGTGCACCTCGTCATTGGTGGCGAAGGCCGCGTCGACCACATTGCCGACGAACAGATGCAGCACGCTCCGGCTGCCGCGCGCCCGCCCGAAGAGGCGCTCCGCGTTCACCAACGCCCGCGCGTGCCCGTCCACATGGACCGGCAGCCCGGTGTGCGCGCCGAGCACCTCCCGCACCGGCACCTCGCGCCAGCCCAGCATCGGGTGCTCGACGACGGTCCCGGAGTCCCGGTCCACCCAGCCGCCCGCGGCGAAGCCGACGCCGAGCGCCCGGCTGCCCGGCGCCGCGTCCAGCAGCGCGGCGAGCCCGTCGGCGGCGCGGGCCAGGACGCCGTACGGATCGATGGCCCCCGAGTGCTTCAACTCCCGTTCGGCGACGACCCGTCCACGCAGATCGAGCAGCGCCACGGTGGTGTACGGCACCGCCACATGCACCCCGCCCACCACGAACCGGGAGTGGTCCAGGTCGATGGGTACGTGCGGCCGGCCGACGCCCTTGGACCGCCGGGGTGCGGCGGCCTCCCGGACGAACCCGAGCTCGGTGAGGCGGGCGCAGTGGTCGGTCACCGAGGCCGGGGACAGGCCGGTCAGCCGGGCGATGGTGCTGCGCGCCACCGGCCCGTGCTCAAGGACGGACCGCAGGATGACGCTGGCGCTGGTACGGCGCCGGTCGCTGTCGGAGACACGGGGGATCGGAGACGAATGCGAGGTCGAGGTTGAGGTCGAACTCGGAGTCGGAGTCGAAGTCGCGCTTGAAGCCGAAGTCGGGGTCGAAGTCGAAGTCGAAGTCGAAAGGGTGGGGGCCGCGATACGGGGCATGGGGAACTTCCTCGGGAGCCGGTCCGACACTGCGCCGTCTGGTGCGGGCGAGTCGAACCGACGGCCGACTCACCCCGGACGGCGACAGGCGGCCGCGCCCACGCGTCGCAGGTCGACGTGGCGACGCGACGAGAAGTTCCGGGACTGGGCGACCATGTGCTCGAAGCTAGCAAAACGGCCCACCGCTGCCCAGACGGCGACCGACGGGCGAGACGGGCGAGAGCGGCAGACCGATGGGCGAGACGGGAGACCGGCCTGTGAGCTGGACGTCCTCGCCTCAGTGACCGGCATCACCTCGTACCCGGTGTAACCCCCATCCTTTGTCCGGAGCCCACCAACCCCGTGATCCGCCCTTTGTCGACCACTGACGGTGATCGGCATGCACACGCTGGGATAGCGTCGCAGCGTCCCGTACTGCCCTCACCTCGCGGAGTCCCCATGAGCACCGCTGCCGCCGCCCCCGCCCGCCCCGGACAGGTCCTCGCCGACCTGCTCCCGGCCTCCCGCGTTCGCGACATCGCGCTCGTCGTCGGCGGTGCCGCGCTCACCGGCCTCGCGGCCCAGATCGCCGTGCCCGTGCCGGGCTCCCCGGTGCCGGTGACCGGCCAGACCCTCGCGGTGCTGCTGGTCGGCACGGCCCTCGGCGCCGGTCGCGGCTTCCTCTCCCTCGCGCTGTACGCGCTGGCGGGCATCGCGGGTGTTCCGTGGTTCGCGGAGGGCACCTCCGGCGCCGCGGCCCCGTCCTTCGGCTACATCCTCGGCATGATCCTCGCGTCCACCGTCGTCGGCGCCCTGGCCCGCCGCGGCGCCGACCGCACCGCCCTGCGCACCGCCGGCGCCATGCTGCTGGGCGAGGCGATCATCTACGCCGTCGGCGTCCCCTACCTGGCCCTCGCCACCGGCATGTCGGCGACCGCCGCGATCGCGGCCGGCCTCACCCCGTTCCTGATCGGCGACGCCCTCAAGGCGGCCCTCGCGATGGGCGCGCTGCCCACCGCCTGGAAGTTCGCCAACCGCTGACGCCGCAGTCCTCGCGGAAGAGGCTCGCCGGGTGAGTACTGCACCCGGCGAGCCTCTTCGTGTTTCCGTGCGCTTCTGCGCCGGACAGGGCCCGTTTCCACGTCGCACAGGGCCCGCCGGGTCAGACCTCCTGCGACCGCCGCGGCCGCCGCAGTTGAGACCACCACAGCCCGGCCGCGCCGGCCGCGATCAGTGTCGCGCCGGCCGCGCCCAGCGGCAGGACGTCCCGGCCGAGGCCGGTCTTGGGCAGCTTGTCGGCACCCGGTGCGACCGGCTTGTTGTCGGTGCCGAGCAACAGCGGGGTGGCCGGAGCGTCCGGTGACGGGTTCGTCGTACCGAACGGCACCGGGCCCTGCTGCCAGTAGGTCTTCTTGCCGTCACCGGTCTGGACGGGGAGGCAGATATTGCCCTCCTTGCCCAGGTCGTACGTCGCGGCCACGGCATACGACTTCGACTCACCGGCGGGGAGATTGTCGACGGGGCAGGCGAAACCGCTGTTCGAGCCCTCCGGAAGACTGTTCTTCTCGATTGCCGAGCAGCCCTCGACATTCTTGACCGTCAGGCCGTCGAACCCGACGACCAAAAGCTGGATCTTTCCGCTGTCCTTGGTCCCTTCGTTCTTGACGGTGGCAGTGATCTCGGTTTCCTCCGAACTGTTGTTCACCGAGATTTTCTCGGGCAGTTCGGTGGTGAGCTGCACGCCCGCCGGTGCCTCGTCGATGACCTTTCCCCCCTTGCTGCTCCCGGGCCCCTGGTCGTCCGCACTGGCAGTGAAGGAAAGGATCATCACCGCCGAGAAAGATGTCGCGACCAGCGATCCCGCGATGGCCGTCGTGCGACGAGAACTCATGTTCGTCCCCCTTGCCTGCGCCTGAATTCGCAGTACTTGAAGAGGTACCACAAGATTTCTCCGCACTATGCTGGTACAGCCTGAAGTGTGACCATTGTGTTTCAATGGCGAATGTCTGGTGCGGCATCGAGGGGGGTGCAGTGGATTGCCGGGGAATATGGGAAATACGAGGAGCGGTGGGGTTCCAGGTTTACTGGTGACGGGGCGCTATCGACTGGTCGAGAGTATCGGCCAGGGGGGAATGGGGCGCGTGTGGCGAGCGGTCGACGAAATACTCGATCGTCTGGTCGCCGTCAAGGAAATGCGCATCGACGGCCTCGACCCGGAGGACACACGCACACGTCGTGAACGCACCCTGCGTGAGGCGCGGGCGACGGCGAGGATCGACCACCCCAACGTCGTACGGGTCTACGACGTGGTCGACGAGGGCGAACGCCTGTGGATCGTCATGGAGTTGGTGGCCGGCCGCTCCCTGGAGCGCATCATGGCGGAGGAGGGCCCGCTGGGCCCGTGCGAGACGGCCCGGATCGGCATCGGCCTGCTCGCGGCTCTGCGCCAGGTCCACGACCGCGGGGTGCTGCACCGGGACATCAAGCCGGGCAACGTCCTGGTGGAGACTGAGGTCGCGCGCGGGCGGGGCCGGGTGGTCCTGACGGACTTCGGCATCGCGGCGATCCAGGACGCGAAGGCGCTCACCATGGTCGGCATGCTGGTCGGCTCGCCCGACTACATGGCCCCCGAGCGCATCTCCGGCCGCCCCCAGGGCCCACCGTCCGACATCTGGTCCCTGGGCGCCACCCTGTGCGCGGCCCTCGCCGGCCGCTCTCCCTTCTCCCGCGACACGACCCTCGCGACCCTGCACGCGGTCCTGTACGAGGAGCCCGAACTCCCGCCCACGGCAGGCCCCTTGCGCAACATCCTCGCCGCCCTCCTGGACAAGGACCCGACCCTCCGCCCCGGCCTGGACACCCTGGAAACGGCCCTGGAGCCGGTGGCGTTCCCTGCCCCTACGCCAACGATGCCGGTGGCGGCGCCCGCGCCGGTCACGCGTGCGCCGGGGGGAGGGGAGCCCGAGACCATGGCGGGCCCCGGCCGGCCGGGCGCGGAGGCTCCTGCCGGCCCCGGGGAGTTGGACACGGGGGCTGCCGCCGGGCCCGGGCGGTCGGACGCGGAGACTGCCGCCGGGCCCGGACGATCGGGCGCGGAGACGGCTCCTGGCTCCGCGCGATCGGGCGCGGGGGTTGCTGCCGGCCCCGGGCGATCGGGCGCGGGGGTTGCTGCCGGCTCCGGGGGATTGGACGCGGGGGCTGGCGCCGAGGCCGGGCGGTTGGACGCGGAGACTGCCGGTGGCCCCGGGCGATCGGGCGCGGGGGTTGCTGCCGGCTCCGGGGAATTGGACGCGGGGGCTGGCGCCGAGGCCGGGCGGTTGGACGCGGAGAGCGCGGTCGATCCCGGCGCGTTGGGCGCGGGGGCTGTCGCCGGCTCTGGAACGTGGGGCGAGGGGACCGCGTGGCCCACGCCTGGTGCGGCACCCGAACCGGCCCCGCCGAGCACGTCCGTGCCGGAAGCGGGCCCGGCGGTCGGCAAAGGGCCCGAACCAGTGCCTGGTCCCGAGCGGGACGCAGCGCATGGGCCTGAAGCAATACGTGGCCCTGGCCTCGTAGGGGGCCCTGACCCCGCACGCGGCTCTGATTCCGTACGGGGCCCTGACTCTGAAGGTGGGCCTGATTCCGTACGGGGTCCTGACTCTGAAGGTGGGCCTGATTCCGTACGGGGCTCTGATCCTGCACGCGGTTCCGACTCCGCACGTGGCTCTGACTCCGTCCGCGCCTCGGATCCCGCACGGGTCTCCGACCCCGCCCGGACCTCTGACTCCGCACCCGCCCCTGATCCCGCACGCAGCGCCGACTCCGCACCCGCCCCTGATCCCGCACGCAGCGCCGACTCCGCACGAGGCACTGCCCCTGCACGAAGCCCTGCCCCCGAGCATCACAGCGGACCCGAACCCATACCCGGCCCGCACCCTCAACCTGCCCGCCCCGAGTCTCTACCCGAGCCCGAACGGGGAGCGGCCCCAGACCTAGCGGCAGCCAACCCCGACCACCCTGCATCGGCATCGGCAACGGCAACCCCCCACCTCCCCTGGAGCCCGAAGCCCCCAGGGGAATCGCCCACCCCCGCCTACCTGGAGGCCCCCCGCTTCCCGGCCCTGCCCGATCCCCGCCGGCCGGACGACGTACGCGACGCCGTCCCGCCAACGCCACCGAACCCCACCTCCACCCCGACCCCGACCCCGACGACCCGAGTCCCGGCCACACCCGACGCCGAGGTGCCCGCACCCGAAGCGGCCACCTCTGCTCCCTCCACCGCCACCCCGCCCCCAGCGACGGAGCCCCCTCGCGCCCCCAACGCCTCCACCGAGCTCGCCTCCCAGGGAAGTTCAGAGGTGCGTTCACCCACCCCGGCCGGTCGTTCCGGCAGCGTGGCGCCCCGCCGCAACGGCGTCTCCCTGATGCGCTCCGAAGCGGTGACCGAGAGGCGGCCGGCGCCGGGGCCGGCGCACGGCGGTACGGGGCCCCACAACGCCAGGCCTCCCACCCCTCCCTCCATGCCGCCCGGCGAACTCCCCGGCCCCGCCGTCCCGGCCGAACGCCGACGCGGGCGGCATCGCCGTACGACTCTCATCGCGGCCGTCGCAAGCGTCGCCGCCGGCGCCGTCGTAGCGGTCGTGCTGGTGGCCAACTCCGGTTCGCCCGAGGACGACAAGGCAAGCTCCTCGCCGTCGCCGCTCTCCTCGGCGGCGTCCTCCCCGGGCGCCGGCCCCTCGTCCACGGTGGAGGGCACGTCGAGGCCGCAGAGCCTGCCGCCCGGCTCGCGCCGTGAGGCGGGCGGGTTCGCGTGGGTGCCGCCCGAGGGCTGGCAGCGGGACGTCAAGACCGGGTCGGAGGTGCACTACACGTCACCGGACGCCAAGCAGGAACTCGCCGCCAAGTCGTCCCTGGCCCGCGACGACCTGATGGACTCCTGGCAGAAGTCGGAGCAGAACGCCCAACAGGGCCGGGACTACAACAAGATCCGCCTGGAGCGGACGACGTTCCGCGGACACCCGGCGGTGGTCTGGGAGTACACCTTCACCCTCGACGATCTGCCTTGGCACGCCCGCCTGCTGGGCTTCACCGTCGACGGGAAGTCGTACCAGATCAACACGTGGTACCAGCCGGACATCGAAGAGCAGGCGCTGAAGACCTACGAGAAGGTGAGGGACGGCTTCACCGTGCTGTGAGCACGAAAGCCGAGGGGCCCTCGGAACGCGCAAGCGTTCCGAGGGCCCCTCGATCTCGTTCTCAGCCCAGTTCTCAGCCCTGGGCCGAGGAGGTGGGGCAGAGATCAGCCGGTCTTGACCTCGTCGTGCTGCACATCCGACGCGGCGGCGGCCTCGACAACCGCCGGACGGTGTCCGCCGCGGACCTTCTGCTTGATGAAGGCGACGGCCAGTACGAGCGCGGCCACCAGCAGCGACAGCAGCACGGTCTTGCGACCGTCGTGCTCGGTGTCGGTGAGCATGTAGCCGAGGACGAACACGATCAGCGCGGCCGTGGCCCAGGTCAGATACGGGTACAGCCACATCTTCACGACCAGCTTCTCCGGCGCCTCGGCCTTGATGATCTTCCGCATGCGCAGCTGCGAGAAGCAGATGGCCAGCCAGACGAACAGGGCGACCGCACCGGAGGAGTTGACCAGGAAGAGGAAGACGGAGTCCGGGAACTTGTAGTTGAAGAACACGGCCACGAATCCGAACGCGACGGACGCGAGGATCGCCGTACGCGGCACACCGTTGCCGGTGGTGCGGGCGAAGGACTTCGGCGCGTCCCCGCGCTGGCCGAGGGAGAAGGCCATGCGGGAGGCGGTGTAGAGGCCGGAGTTGAGGCAGGACAGCACCGAGGTCAGCACGATGAAGTTCATGATCTGACCGGCGTGCGGGATGCCGAGGGAGTCGAGCGCGGCGACGTACGAGCCGTCGTCGGCGATGGACTTGCTGTCCCAGGGCAGCAGGGCCACGACGACGAAGATCGAGCCGAGGTAGAAGACGGCGACACGCCAGATGATGCTGTTGGTGGCCTTGGTGACGGCCTGCTGCGGGTTCTCGGACTCACCCGCGGCGAGGGTGGCGATCTCGCTGCCCATGAAGGAGAAGACGACGAGCAGCACACCGGTGAGGATGGCTCCGGGCCCGTTCGGCAGGAATCCGCCGTGCTCGGTGAGGTTGCTCAGCCCTGCTTGCTCGCTGTCGACGCCCGGCAGCAGCCCGAACACGGCCAGCCCGCCGATGATGATGAACGCGGCGATGGCGACGACCTTGATCCCGGCGAACCAGAACTCGAACTCGCCGTACGAGCCGACGGAGACCAGGTTGGTGGCGGTCAGCACCACCATGACGATCAGGGCCCAGGCCCACTGCGGGACGGACGGGATCCAGCCCTCCAGGATCACCGCACCGGCGGTCGCCTCGACCGCCAGCACGACCACCCAGAAGAACCAGTACAGCCAGCCGATGGAGAACCCGGCCCAGCTGCCGAGCGCGCGGTCGGCGTGGGCGGAGAACGATCCGGAGGTCGGGTTCGCCGCGGACATCTCACCGAGCATCCGCATCACCAGCACCACGAGCGTGCCGACGAGGGCGTACGAGAGGAGGATGCCGGGGCCCGCGGTGGCGATACCGGAGCTGGACCCGACGAAGAGCCCGGCGCCGATGACACCACCGATGGCGATCATGGACAGATGGCGGTTCTTGAGCCCGGCCTGTAGGCCGTGGCCGCCTGCGGCCGGTTCGGCCGGTCCGGCCGGTTTCTGGGTCGGCTGCGAAGTCATGGAACGGATTTCCTTTGCGCCGTGGTGAGCGGTTCTCGTACTAGCGGGGTGCATGAGGCGTACGAGTCGGACCAGTGAATCGGAGGAGAACGGATTCGGGAACCTTTGATTCGGGATTGTTACTTGAGGTTTCCTTGAGCTTCCATGGCCTGGGTCACAATTAACACGATCGACACCCGGCGCTGCTGCCCCTTATCAGCCATGTCACACTCGTTCCATGCGCGTGTATCTCGGCTCCGACCATGCGGGCTTCGAACTCAAGAACCACCTCGTCGACTGGCTCAAGGCGGCCGGCCACGACCCGGTGGACTGCGGCCCCCACATCTACGACGCCCAGGACGACTACCCGCCCTTCTGCCTCCGCGCGGCGGAGCAGACGGCCGCGGACCCCGACGCCCTCGGCATCGTGATCGGCGGCTCGGGCAACGGCGAGCAGATCGCCGCCAACAAGGTCAAGGGCGTCCGCGCGGCGCTGGCCTGGAGCGAGGAGACGGCCTCCCTCGGCCGCCAGCACAACAACGCCAACGTCGTCGCCGTGGGCGCACGCATGCACACCCAGGACGAGGCGACCAAGTTCGTCGAGACCTTCCTCAACACCCCGTACTCCGGCGAGGACCGCCACACCCGCCGCATCGAAATGCTCTCCGCCTACGAAACGACAGGCGACCTCCCCCCGATCCCGCCGCACCACCCGCAGCGGTAGCGCCACAGGGCTCCGCCCCTCGATGCCGGGGGCTGCCGGGGGCTGCGCGCGTCGGCGGCACGTTCTCGACGCCGGTCCAGGTACTTCAGCCCGTCCGGCGTTTGAGGACGAGGCCCTTCAGGCCGACAGCTGGGGTCCGGGGGCGGCAGCACTCAGGTCCCGGGGTCGAAGGGGCAGAGCCCCTGGAGGACGGGAAGGGTAGGGGCGGCGGGGGCGAGAAACCCGCTGCACCGCCGCCGGCAGGCACCCGCACACCAACAAGGAGCCACCGTGCCCGAGGGCCACACCATCCACCGTCTGGCCCAGGACTACGCCACCGCATTCCTCGGCACCACCCCCCACGTCACCAGCCCCCAGGGCAAGTTCTCAGACGCCGCAGCCCTCCTCGACCGCGCAGAACTCACCCACACCGAGGCCCACGGCAAACACCTCTTCCTCGCCTTCCGCGACACCGACTGGATCCACATCCACCTCGGCCTCTTCGGCAAGGTCAACTTCGGTGCCGCACCCGCACCCCCACCCACGGAAACCGTCCGCCTCCGCCTCGCGAACACCACCGCATACGTCGACCTGCGCGGCCCCACCACCTGCGCCCTGATCACGCACACGGAGAAGCAGGCGATACACGACCGCCTGGGCCCGGACCCCCTCCGCGCCGACGCGAACCCGCACACCGCCTACAGCAGAATCTCCCGCAGCCGTACGACCATCGCCGCCCTGCTCATGGACCAGAAGGTCATCGCCGGCGTCGGCAACGTCTACCGCGCCGAGGTCCTCTTCCGGCACCGCATCGACCCGTACAGCGCGGGCAAGGACATCACCCCCGCACAGTGGGACGCCATCTGGACGGACCTCGTCGACCTCATGCGCGAGGGCGTCCGCAACAACCGCATCGACACCGTCCGCCCCGAGCACACCCCGGAGGCGATGGGCCGCCCGCCCCGCGTCGACGACCACGGCGGCGAGGTGTACGTCTACCGCCGGGCCAATCTGCCCTGCCACATCTGCGGCAGCGAGATCCGCACCGCCGACCTGGCCGCCCGCAACCTCTTCTGGTGCCCGAACTGCCAGACGCCGTAAGCAATCCCCGTAGCGAATTGACCGGGCGTCAGAACCCGTGCGGCAACCACGGAGCCACAGTGGAGGCGAACCCCACGGACGCCTCCGCCAACGCCCCCTGCCGCACCTCCCGCACGCGCCCGGCGGCACCCAGCGCCCCCAGGCTCACGCCGCCGAGATAGGCAGCCCCCAACTCCCTTACGGACAGGGAGAGATCGGGGGCGTCCGTCGTACGCTCGCACGACGCACCCTTGGCATCCCCCATCAGGCGCCAACGCCCCGTGTTCCAGGGGCAGAAGGCGTCCTCGACCTCGAACACGACGTCCACCGGCGCCTGGTACGTCCTCGCCGCCAGTGCGGACCCGACATCCACCAGCCGTACGTGCAGGGCGTCCTTCACCCGCACCACGCACCGTCGGAGGTCCGAGACCTGGTGCAGCCACGCCTCGTCCGTCGGACGTGACCGCACCGTCACCTTGGACGTCAGGTCGATGCCGAACAGGAACCGCCACAGGGCGGCCTCCGCCACCGGGGTCAGGGCCTGAACATCCCGCAGCTGCACGGCACCACAGGGGCCGTTGCCGTCCCACTCCGGCTTGACGCGGAACCGCGCGTACCCGACGACCTCGCCGCCCTGCTCCGCCAGCACGCACTGCAGCGGCGACGCGCCCTCCCGGTCGCTCTCCGGGTCGAGCAGCCCGAGCCGCTCCCAGCCGGGCAGCCGTGCGAGCATCCCGGGCCGGCCGGACACCTTGCGCGCGTACACCGCCTCGCACGCGTCGAGGACGTCGGCCGGTACGGCGTAGCGCAGCCGTACGTCGTCGGTGCCGGGCGGCACGGACAGCCGCACGCGCGCGGTGTCGATCTCGGCGCTCACCTGGTAGGTGCCGATGCCGTAGCCGAACCGGCCGTAGATCTCCGGCTCGGAGGCGGTCAGCACCGCCACCGGCCAACCCCACTCGCGCACATCGTCCAACTGCCGGCGCATCATCGACGTAAGCACGCCGCGCCTGCGGTGCGTGGCGGCGACGCTGACCATCGTGACGCCGGCGGCGGGCACGGCGGCTCCGCCGGGCACGGTGAGCCGGAAGCTGAACGCGCCGGCCGTCCCCACGCACACGTCCCCGTCCCAGGCGCCGAGGGAACGGTCGAGCTCGGTGAGGGAGTCCCACAACTCCCGCTCCTCGGCCGCCTCCGGGACTCCACTGAAGGCGCGGATCAGGGTGTCGTACCAGATGCCCCATTCGTCCTTCCGTAGCACCCGCAGCTCGGGGCCGGCGGGGTCCGGACGGCCGAAGTCGCTCGCACTGTCTTTCGCCATGAAACATGCCTACCAGGGCATTGCGGGACGAGCGAGGGAATTTCTCGGTGCCCGCGGCAAGGCGGCTTTCCGTGAAGTTCACTGTGAAGTCGAACCTCGGACGGGGGACAAGTGGGACCTCCCGTGCCAAGCAGCTGGTCCGATGGATAGGGTCCCGAACTAATGGCAGCAGGACGAGAGCGGCGCACGGTGGCCGAGACGTTCACGGCCCGGTTGAAGATGCAGTGGCACCGGGCCCGCGTCGGCGTGCGCAGAAGCGCCGTGGACTACTTCCGCGGTGACGGCTCCGACTGGATCGCACTGGCCGGCCTGCTGCTGACGGTCCCGCTGATCTGTGCCGTGACGATGGCCAACCCGGTGTGGTTCTCGCCCGCCGCGCTGGTGCTCCCCATCGTCGCGGGCGGACTGCTGCTGCGCCCGGCGAGCCTGCTGGGCCTGTACGCGGCGGCGGCCACCGCCCTCATCGTCGAGTCGGTGCAGCTGGGCCCGTACACGGAGGGGCCGTCCCGCGTCACCCCGGGCGTGGTCCTGGTCGTGGCGGCGTGCGGGTTCTTCGGCCTGCTCATCGCGCAGTTCCGCAGCCGCGTGGGCGTGCCCTGGCGGCGCGGCGGCACGATGCTCTTCGACCTGCGCGAACGCATCCGCGTCCAGAGCAAGCTGCCGCAGCTGCCGCACGGTTGGCATCGCGAGATGGCCCTGCGCCCGGCAGGCGGCCAGTCCTTCTCGGGCGACTTCGTGGTCGCGGCCCGCACGAACGGCGGCCGCACCCTGGAGGTCGTCCTGACGGACGTCTCGGGCAAGGGCATGGACGCGGCCTCCCGAGCCCTGCTCCTCTCAGGAGCCTTCGGCGGCCTGCTCGGCAGCCTGCCCCCACACGCGTTCCTCACGGCGGCCAACGGCTACCTGCTCCGCCAGGACTGGGACGAGGGCTTCGCCACATCGATCCACCTGGTCCTGGACCTGGACTCGGGCGACTACGAGCTCTACTCCGCGGGCCACCCCCCGGGCCTCCAGCTCAGCGCGGGCAGCGGCCGCTGGGAGGAGAAGGCCGCCGAGGGCCCCCTCCTCGGCGTGTACGACGGCGCCCAGTTCGACCCCGTGAAGGGCTCCCTCCGTCCCGGAGACGTGCTGATGCTCTTCACGGACGGCCTCGTCGAAACATCCGACCGAGACATCGTCGAGGGCATCGACCGCCTCACCGGCGAGGCCGACCGCTACGTGGCCGGCGGCTTCCACGGCGCAGCCTGGCACCTGATCGAAGCGGTGGCGAAGGACGTCAACGACGACCGAGCCCTCCTACTGATCTGCCGAGAGGGCCCAACGTCCCAAACAACACCCCGCTGACCGCCCCGCCGTCGAGGGCCCTGCGCCGTCCCAGCCCGCACCGGATGTACCTGTCGGTGCCGGCCCAGGTATTCCGGCCCGGCTTCGGCGTTTGAGGGCGGTTGTGTTTCGTCCCTGGCCCCCACCCACCCGCTGGGGGCGCGCACGCATACCGGCCGGTCCCTGTCGGCGCCGGTCCAGGCACTTCAGCCCGTCCGGCGTTTGAGGACGAGGCCGTTCAGGCCGAAGCGGGGGTCTGGGGGCGGCAGCCCCCAGGGGACCGGGGTCGAAGGGGCGGAGCCACTGGAGGACGGGCAGGGTAGGGGCGGCGGGGGCGAGACACTGGACGCGTGACCGAGACCTCCCGAACCCCGCTGTCCCTGACCGCCGTCGAAGACATCGCCCGAACCGCCCACGCGTCCCAGACCGACAAGGCAGGACGCCCCTACACCGAGCACCTCGCAGCCGTAGCCGAAGGCGTCCGCACACACGGCGGCGACGAAGACCAGATCGCCGCAGCCTGGCTGCACGACGCCGTGGAGGACGACGCCCTGTCCGACCAGTGGCTGGCACAGGCCCCCCTGAGCCCCCGCACCAAGGCCATCGTGCTGGCGCTCACCAAGCGCCCCGGCGAACCCCCCGAGACCTACGCCGCCCGCATCCTCGAAACCCCCGGCGCCCTGCTCGTGAAGCAGGCAGATCTGGCCCACAACGCCGACCCGAACCGCCTCGCCACCCTCGACGAACCGACCCGTAAACGACTGACCGAGAAGTACGCACGGATGCGCGCACTTCTCGGTCTGAAAGCCGACTGATGTCCCACGGCGAAACCCCGATGGGCCCGGTCGGGCGTCGACTCAGGCGTTGACCTTCTCGCGAGAGGCGGACCCTTCCCGCTTCTCCCGCTCCCGAGCCAACTCCGCGGCATCCCGCTTGAACGCCCACTCCATCTTCGGCTCCATCGCGAACCGGAACACCCGCTGCACGGGCGCGGTGCACAACAGCGTCACGCCGACGGCCGCGAGCACGGTGACGAAGATCTCGCCGAGCGGCCGCTGCAGCCAGGCGTGCTCGAACCAGCCCTGGTAGTCGCCCGCCTTCACCACGAAGCCGTGCAGCAGATAGCCGTACAGCGTGCCCGCGCCGAGCGCCGTGAACCACATGTGCCGGCGCGGCACCCACGCGAAGAAGCAGGCCGTCAGCAGCAGCGAGCAGCCGAACATCGCCAGCACCATGACCGGCCCGCTCCACCACGGCGCGGCCAGCTCCTGCGCGGCGTCCCGGTGGTAGAACCACGCGGTGTTCATCCGCGGCACCGCCCACCAGCCGAAGCCGAGCGCCACCGCGAACACCGGCACGGACAGCATCCGCACCGTGCGCGTGCGCACCATGTGGAAGTGCTCGGGCTTCATGATCAGACCCAGCACGAAGTACGGCAGGAACTGCAGAACCCGCTGCAGATCCAGGTCGTCACCGATCTCCGGGGTGACGGTCCCCGCCATGGCGAGGCCGAGCGCGATCGGCAGCGGCCAGCGCACCATCTTCCAGATGGGGGTGGTCATCCGCCAGATGAACAGCGCGCACAGGAACCACGTCAGGTACCACGGGTCCAGCAGGCTGATGTCCTGGCTGGGGTCGTCGTCGATCCAGCGCTTGAAGAGCGGGTACGCCGTCTCGAAGACGATGTACGGCACGGCGACACCGGTGATCAGCCGCTTCAGCCGGCTGGGGCTCGCGTCGAAACTGCGCGAGAAGAAGCCGGAGATGATGATGAACGCCGGCATGTGGAAGGTGTACACGACGGTGTACACGGCCTCCAGGATGCGACTGTCGCCCTTGATCGGCTCCCAGGCGTGGCCTATGGCGACGAGCACGATCGCCAGGTACTTGGCGTTGTCGAAGAACGCGTCGCGCTGCTTGGCACCGCCGGACGCGGGTCTGTTGTCCGCCTGAGCCTTCTTGTTGTGGGGCGAGCGCGGACTCGGCACTCCGTCCGCCGACGACTCTGCCGGGGGGAGTGGCGCTCTGTTGTGGCCGTGCGGTCGCAGCGAGTTGTTCACAGACCCTCCCACCGGAAGCCGGGGGAGTAGATCCAGGCCCTCGCTGCGCATGCGGGGGACGAGGCAGCATGGAACATCTGAGGCACCCTAGCGTTGCCTATGGGATTTCGTAAAACCTGCGAGGTCGTTCCCGGTTATTGCGTTCGAACTCGCGTGTACAACGAACATGCACCTGGCAGACACCTGTTGGGCACCCGCCTTGTCCGGATTCATCCCGACTAAAAGGTGCATATGGTCAGGAGCCGACTCTGATGGAATGATCAACTCACCCACAATTCGAATTACCGGCGAACACGTTGTGTGCCGATGGAAACGAACCCGTCGAATTCTCTTCGCCGGTGTTCCCTCGAATTGCTGTACGCACGCAACGCGAGAGGTGACCGCGTCCGGCGCGCCCGCACAGATCCGGCACAGGTGTGGCGAACGAAACGTCACGTGCCGCATAGCCAGGCCCGGTTGGTGGCACGATGGTTCTGGCGGGGGTGCGCGGGGTTGCATCCCCGGGCCGGGAGAGCGGACCGACCGAGGGTGTGATCTGTTGTGGCCATTTCGCTGTCAGTGGTGTTGCTGTTGGCGATCATCTTGGTGGTGCTGATCCGTGGCGGATCCCTGAAGGCCGGCCCCGCCGTCGTCGCCGTGCTGTTCGGCTTCTTCCTGGCCTCGACGGGCATGGCCGACGACATCCAGCGGTTCCTCAACTCGATAGCGGAGACCATCAACTCGATCCAGTTCTAGGGTCCGGCAGGCGGCTTCCGGGGCCCGTGGGGCGGCCCGGAAGAGTACGGATACCCTCGTTCGAGTTCGTCGAACGGTACGGAACGGGGGAACGTACGGGATGGCGCTGCGCGAGACCGATCCGGCGGAGGTGGGTGGCTACCGGATCGAGGACCGTCTCGGCTCCGGCGGCATGGGGGTGGTCTACCTGGCCCGCTCCGCCTCCGGACGTCGCCTCGCCCTCAAGGTCGTGCACGCGCAGTACGCCGACGACGACGAGTTCCGCACCCGCTTCCGCCGCGAGGTGGCCGCCGCCCGCCAGGTCAGCGGCGCCTTCACCGCTCCCGTCGTGGACGCGGACGCCGACGCGCCGCGCCCCTGGATGGCCACGCTCTACATCCCGGGCGAGGACCTCGGCACCCACATCCGCCGCCACGGCCCCCTGCCGCTGCCGAAGTTGCGCGAACTCGCCGCCGGCCTCGCCGAGGCCCTGCGCGACATCCATCGCGCGGGAATGGTCCACCGGGACCTGAAACCGGCCAATGTGATGCTCGCCGAGGACGGCCCCCGCGTCATCGACTTCGGCATCTCCCGCGCCACCGAGTTCGGCGCCTCGGACGTCCTCACCCAGACCGGGCGCGTGATGGGCACACCGCCCTTCATGTCCCCGGAACAGTTCTCGTCCCCGCAGGACGTGGGCCCGGCCGCGGACATCTTCTCCCTCGGCTCGGTCGTCGCCTACGCCGCCACCGGCCACGGTCCCTTCGACAGTCCGAGCCCTTACGAGACGGCCGTACGCGTCGTCGACGGCACGCCGGAACTCGACGACGTGCCGGCCGACTTGCTCACCTTCGTCCACCTCTGCCTGGAAAAGCACCCCAAGTCCCGCCCGACACCCGACGAGTTGCTGGGGTTGCTGCGCGACGGCCGCATCCCGGAGCCGAGGCCGCCGGAGCCGACGAAGGCGGACGAGGAGACCTCACCCGTACGACCGCCCAGGCGCCGCAGACGCTTCTGGTCGGCCGTCGCGCTGGGCGCCGCGCTCCTCACCGCCGTCACCGCCACCACCGTCGCCGTGACGGATGACGGCTCCGCTCCCGCCGACCTGCCGGCCGGCTGGCAGGCCTGGCACAAGAAGTCGAAGGACCCGAGCGTCGACAAGGAGCCGATCGGCCCCGGAGGCCCCTTCAACCGCTGTATCGCCTCAGGCACGTCGCTGGTGTGCGCCGGCGACGAGGTCATGGCGACCCGTTTCGCCCTGGCCGACGGCACCAACACCTGGGCCCGCCCCGTCGACGCCACCCCCGACGACATCGGCAGCAGCAGCTCCAACGGGGGCACGATCATCGGGGCCCGCGCAGGCCGTGTGTACGTCTACGGCTCCGACGACAGGTCCCTGGCCGACGGCGTGACGACCCCGACCCGCTACACGATCCGGTCCCTGGACGCCGAAACCGGCAAGGTCATCTGGACGACGGTCACCGGCGACAGCGAAGAGGCCACGGAGCCCAGCAGCGACCAGGGCGACTCCATCGCCGTCACCGAGGGGGTCATCGCCACCTACGGCAAGCGAGGGGAGCAGTACGCCCTGCTCGCCGCCGACGACGGCACGGTCCGCTGGAAGCGCACCTACCCCGACCCGAACGATCAGATGTGCCTGCTCCGCAGCGCCGCCGGAGAGGGGTACGTGGTCTGCCAGAAGTTCGCAGGCGACGACATCACCGGCACGAGCGTGACCCGCCTCGACCCGGCAACCGGCCGCGCCCGCTGGACCGTGCAGGTCAAGGGGGAGCAGGACCTCGTCGGACAGACCGACGGGCGCCTGATACTGCTCGACACGGGCGGCACGCACCGCACGATGACCTTGCTCAACGCGTCGTCGGCGGTCCTGACGACCGTACGGCTGTCCAAGGCCCAGCCCGAGGGCTCCACCCCGGTCCTCCTGCGCGGCACCCTCTACTTCACGCTCCCCAGCGGCGGCGTCCGCGCGGTCTCCCCGCGGACCGGCAGACAGCTCTGGGAGAGCAACTCCACCGTGGAGCATTCGGGCCCCCCGACCGCCTCCGCCACCCACCTCTACCTGGCGTCCCCCAGCGGCCGCCTGGCCGCCCTGGACGTCCGCACCGGCGCCCTGAAGGCCGCACTGCCGGGCCGCGACGACAGCGGCACGGTCGACTTCCCCGGCATCTCCGCCTCACCCGTCCTCGTCGGCGACGCCCTCTACGTCCCGTACGGCATCCGTTCGGTCTACACCGTGGACGTACGCGACCTCTGACCGGGAGGCTTGTCGGTGCCTGGGCGGCCCGGAGACGGCCGCGAAAACGATCAGGGCCAGGTCGGGGACTAACCCTGTGACCTGGCCCTGAGCCGTATGGAGCGGGCGACGGGAATCGAACCCGCGTAGCTAGTTTGGAAGATCGCGTAACCGTTGGTCGGCTGAGCAGGCCTAGCGATGACCTGCGAGGTTCCGTGACATTCCCCGTGGCTTCCCGTTGCTCCCTGCTCGATGCCGCCTGTGCGGGCACGTGGGGGGCACGCTTGGCTGTCTAGCTACATCCGGTACAGGAGTAGGGCTACCACCCCGGTCAGGGCTGTGATCAGACTGGCGATTGCCGTGATCAGCGCAGCCGCCTGGTGGCCCCTGGGGGTTGGATCCACGATTTCCCTTGGTGTACTGTTCGCCGTTGTAACCCATACTCCATGGCATAGCAATGGTGCATCGGGTTCTGGGTGGTCGTGCTTCGGCACGTTCTGCTCCTCATATCGAGTGACCCGTACGGCGCGTCCGCCAAGACACAAGCGCCATACGGGTCTTCGGTGTGCAGTTGGGCAACTTTAGCAGGCGTGGTCCCACAACTGCCCCTGTGTCACGTGAGGTTGGATCGGTGGGCCTGGCTGCTTGTCGGAGACCGTAGCAGCGCGGCAATAGAGTCCGGATCCAGCCGACTTCCTTGGCGCCCACTTCCAGCAACGAAGCGCTTGGTCTGAGCGGTGCACTGGTGGGGTCTTGGCGGTGCCTTAGGGGGGCGTTGGTGGGGCGTTGCGCCGGATTTGGACGGTCCCAAGGTTGGCCGGAATGCCGCCCATTGGCCGACGGAATCTCACCAACCCACACCTACCCCAGCTCCCATCCCGTCCGCCGTCGACCCACACACCGTGGAGCGGGCGTGGTTCATGGCGTCCAGGTGGAGCGCGCCACTGTACGAACGACCTGGACGCCATGGGCCGCGTCTGCTCGGCTCTGCCTGGGTCGATGGCGGACGGGATGGGAGCTCCCCGCGCACGCCACTACGGGCCCGCAGTCGGGAACGGCGCCCCCTCCATCCCGGTGCCGGCCGATCCCCCGCCGGAGGCATCGTCTTGACCGTCGCCCGCTATGCGGTCTCTACCTTCGGGCCGTTGCTTCGCTGCGGCCCCATGGGCCGACCCCGGCGCCGAAGGCGCAGAGGGGTCGGGCCCAAGGGGCCAGCCCGCGCCTCGCGCGGGCACTTGATGAGGTAGAGAAACCTGTAACTCGTGCCCTGGTGGCCTCGCGCTCCCGGCTATGAGCGGTCCAACTCCGCTTGCAGAGTCTTGAGTACGGACTCGGGGTCCCCGTCGTAGACAAGGTGCGGCTCGTCGGGCTTCGGGGCCACGAATCGCTTCCGGTAGCGGATCAGGTCGCTCTCGGCGAAGTAGATCGAGTTCGGGTCGTCCTCGTGCCGGGCGTTGCGCTTGCTCACGCGGGACCACAACTCCTCGTGGCTGGCCTCCAGATAGACCAGTACCGAGACTGCGCCACCTTCGGCGGCGACGGATCGCCAGTGAGCGCGGTCTTCCGGCGTCCAGAAGCCGTGGTCCACCACGACGTCGTGTCCGGCCTGAAGCTGCTCGCGGAGTAGGACTGAGGTCTCTTCGAGGATCGGTCGCTCAAGCGTGGGGAACGTCCCTCGGGGGAAGTCGACCCCGTACACGCCGTGTCGGCGGAACATCTCCTCGTCCGGGCAGAGCCTGACGAAGCCACGGGCTGTCAGCTCACGGGCAAGAGTGGTCTTCCCCGAGCCGGGCAGTCCTGCCATGAGGACGCAGAACGGTCGGCGAGCGGTGTTCACGTCCGTCACTGGGTGACTTCCGATTCCGTCTGCCACGTACGACCGGGGCCGCCGAGGTCCACGCCGTACTCGACGACGGTGCCTTCGCTGTCGACGAACTTCGCGGTCATGACGACCACAGGTTCCCGCCGGGCCTTCGCGGGGTCCAGCTCCAGGAGCTCCGCGTCCTCGGGGGTGAGCAGTCGCGCCGATGCGGTGTCGAACCGGTGCGTGATGGGTCGGCCGGTGGCCTGCGCGATGAGCTGGAGCGACGTCCCGCCCGTCAGCCGCTCACTGCTCGTCAGTTGCGGGATCAGCTCTCCGTACCGGACCGGAATCCATGACGTCGAGTGGGCGACGATGCCGTGCCGGTCTCGGTAGACCCGGCTGCGCCGGATCACCTCGGAGCCCGGCTTGATGTCCAGTGCTTGTGCCACTTCTGCGGGCGCCGGCACTACCGAAGCCTCGTGTGAGTCGGACCGTTCGCCGGTTCCCCAACTGGAGCCGGTGCGGCGCCCTCGGTCCTGGCGCTGCGATCCGGAGGACATCGGGGCGGGGCGGTCCAGGACCTCGGTGCCGATGCCGTGGATGCCTCGGACAAGACCCTCGTTGCGCAGCTTCCGGAGCGCCTTCTCGGCGGTCGCGGCGCTGACGCTCCACTCCTGCGAGAGGTTCTTGATGCTCGGCAGCAGTGAGCCCGGCTGGAGTTCTCCGGACGTGATCAGCTCCGCGTAGTGGGCGGCAATCTGCGCGTAGGGCGCTCGATTGTCTGCCTGGTCCGCCATCGCGTCGGCTCCCTTGTCTCTGTGGCTACTTCCCTAGCGTACCGCTTGACACCCTAAGGTGCCCTAGGGAACCTTAGGGATGTACCGCCGCATGAATGAGAGAACTCGGCACGACCCACGTCTGCCCAGGGACGGCGCCTCAACCGCCAAGAAGATTCGCCGCCCCTGGCTCCCTCGAAGGGAAGTCCCATCATGCCCGTGACGCTTGCTGACGCGCACCCGGCGCCGTTATCTGCCCCGCTGTCCCGCCGCGATGACGCCGTAGTCCTGCCCTCGCCGTGCTGGGGCTGCGGCGCACTCGGAGGACTCGACTGGATCAACGTGGACGGCATCGGCGTCCTGGTCCACGGCCAGAAACGCTGCCCGGTCGCGGAGCCCTTCATCTGGAAGACGGGCCAGCCGGTGACCTCGCTCGCTGAGGTGGTTGCCGCATGACCTCCGCAGCTATCAACGGGAATGAGCGGCTGCGTGCCGCCATGGTCGCCGCGAACGTCACCATCGAGGGCCTGGCCGACCACCTGGGCATCGACCCGAAGTCGGTGGATCGGTGGCTGAACACGGACCGGACCCCGCACGCCCGCAACGCCGAGGCCGCCGCCAAGTACCTGCACGCGGACGCCTATCACCTGTGGCCCAGGCTCGGCGAGCGTCACCGCTCCGCGCCGACCGCTCAGGATGAGGTCGTCGCCTGCTACCCGATGCGCTCAACCGTCCCCTACGGCCTGTGGCGCTCGACGCTGGCCGGTGCCACGACGGTGATCGACCTGGCGGTGTCCAACCTGCTGTTCCTGGCCGACGCGGTCTGGGACCTGCCGACCCTGCTGGCGGACAAGGCATCGGCCGGCGTCCGCGTCCGCATCGTCACCCCGGAAGATCGGGCCGGACCTGTCACCGGGCTGGGCGACGTCTTCCCCTCACTGCTGACGGTTCCCGGCCTGCGAATGTCCACGCACCCCGGACTGCGGGCCGACGTCCTGCGCGCGGATGATGACCTGCTGGTCACCACACCGATCGACGGCCTCACCCCTGCCCTGGCTCCGGTCCTGCACCTACGCCGGTTAGGCCCCGCCCCCATGACCGGCGGCTACCTGGCCACCCTCGACCACCTCTTCGCCACGGCCACTCCCGCCCGGCCGGTCTCGCACCTGCGGGCGGTGGCCGCATGACCCACCTGCCCGTTCCCACGGCTGCCGTCTTTGACGTGGCGGCAGCTGTGGGCACCGATCCGCTCACCCTCGCCGACCTGCTCCGGGTCGCCAACACCCCGGGCTTCGACCGCTGGCAGGAGCAGATACGCCGCACGGGCGGCTGCTCCAACCCGATCCACCTGCAAGGCTCGACGGTCACCCGCGAGGCGAAGACCGGCGACGTCCTGTACTCCTACTCCACCGACCAGGAGCCCGGCGGACGCCTGCGCGTGGCCTGCGGCAACCGGCGTGCCTCGCGGTGCCCGGCCTGCGCCTGGACCTACGCGGGCGACGTCTATCACCTGATCCGTGCCGGGATCACTGGCGACAGCCGCATGGGCATCCCAGGTCGGGTGCGTCACCACCCCGGCGTGTTCGCCACCCTCACCGCCCCCTCCTTCGGCCCGGTTCACAACCGGCCCGCCTCGGGGCGCTGCCGTTGCGGCGTCCAGCATCCCGCCCACGATCCGGTCCTTGGTACCGCCCTCGATCCCGAGTCGTACGACTACGCGGGGGCGGTGCTGTGGAACAACCACGCCGGGGACCTGTGGCGGCGCTTCACCATCTACCTGCGCCGGGAGGTCGCCGCCCGCGCGGGCATCACCCAGGCCGCCCTACGGGAGACCTGCCGGGTCTCCTTCGGCAAGGTGGCCGAGTTCCAGAAGCGGGGCGCGGTGCACTTCCACGCCGTGGTGCGCCTCGACGGCCCGGAAGGCCCCGACGCCCCGCCCCCGGCCTGGGCCACCGTCGCTCTCCTCGAGGCGGCGATCCGGGCGGCGGCTGCTCGGGTCGCGGTGCCCGTCCCGTCCGCCGGCGCTTTCGCCGGGCGCGTTCTGCGGTGGGGATCGCAGGTCGACGTCCAGCCGATCGGCGGTATGGACGGGGTGGAGCTGACGGATCAGGCGGTCGCCTCCTACGTCGCCAAGTACGCCACCAAAGCCGCCGAAGCCACCGAGACCGTGGACCGACGTATCGGAGAGCTGTCAGAGCTGGACAAGCTGGCCTTGCCCGCGCACACCCGGCGCCTGATCGAAGCCTGCCGGGACCTGGACGACGCCTACCCGGACCGGCTGCTGTGGCGCTGGGCTCACATGCTCGGCTTCCGCGGCCACTTCATGACCAAGTCCCGCGCCTACTCGACCACGCTCACCGAGCGGCGCCAGGTCCGAGCCGACTACCGAGCCCGCCAGGAACGCCGTGAACGTGGCCTACCCGACCCGGACGACACCGAGGGCAGCACGCTCACCCTCGCGCACTGGACCTATGCGGGGCACGGCCACAGCCCCGGTGAATCCTGGCTCGCCGCCACCATCGCCCGGGACATCCGCCTCAACCGAGAGACAGCACGCGAAGCCCTGACCGAACTGCAAGACCGAGAGACCGCGGGGGAGTGGTGACCATGGAACGCCTTCTCGACGTGCACCAGGTGGCCGAGCTGCTCGGCACCACCGTCCGGTTCCCTCGGCGCCTGATCGAGGAACGGCGGATCGCCTTCGTCAAGATCGGTCGGCACGTCCGTATCCCGGAGAGTGCCGTTGCGGCCTTCATCGCGGAGAACACCGTCCAGCCGGTCAGCGCTCGTCCGGGGACGTTCAGGAGGGCTGCCTGATGGCTGCGAAGCGCCGACAGTTCGGCCGTGTGCGCAAGCTCCCGTCCGGCCGCTACCAAGCCCGGTACGTCGGCCCTGACGGCGTCCTGCGGCCTGCCCCGGACACCTTCCGTACGAAGAGAGACGCGGACGCCTGGCTGGCAGACAAGCAGACCGAGATGCGGCGCGGCGACTGGCACGACCCTGACTCCGGGAAGGTGCCGTTCGGCTCGTACGCCGCCGCATGGATCGCTGAGCGGGAGCTGACGAACACCACGCGCCAGCTCTACGGCTCGCTGCTGCGGCACCACCTGGAGCCGACCTTCGGGAACGTCAACGTCACCGACATCTCGCCCCCGTTCGTGCGGCGCTGGCGTGCGGACAAGCTCGCCTCCGGTACCGGCCCGACGACGGTCGCCAAGGCGTACGCCCTGCTGAGGGCGATCCTGGGCACGGCGGTCGCCGACCAGATGATCCGGCGCAACCCGTGCACGATCCAGGGCGCCAGCACGGTGCACACCCCGGAGCGCCCCACCGCCACGGTCCAGGAGGTCTACGACCTGGCCGACGCGATCCAACCCCGCTACCGGGCGCTCGTCCTGATGGCCGGGTTCCTCGGTCTGCGCTGGGGCGAGCTGATCGGGCTCCACCGACGGGACATCGACCTGGAGGCCGGCGCCCTGCGGGTCCGCCGCGCGGTCGCAGAGCTGAACAACGGCGAGCGTGAGATCAAGGCACCCAAGAGCGCTGCTGGCAAGCGGACAGTTTCGATCCCGGCCGTCATCGTGCCGGACATCCGTGATCACCTGGAGCACTACGCCGAGCCTGGAGCTGACGGCCGCGTCTTCGTCGGGGCCAAGGGCGCGACCCCGCGCCGGAACCACTTCAATCGGCTGTGGCACCAGGCGTGCGAGGCCGCTGGGGTCAAGGGCCTGCACTTCCATGATCTTCGGCATACGGGCAACACCCTGGCGGCGTCCACGGGAGCCAGCACGCGTGAGCTGATGGCGCGAATGGGCCACAGCACGGCGCGCGCTGCACTGATCTATCAGCACGCGAGCGCCGACCGTGACCGGCTGATCGCCGAGGCGCTGAGCGGCCTGGTCGACAGAGGACGCAGACCGAAGGGGCACGCAGGGGGCACGGCGGGCTGAACACCGCCCCGGAAAACGATCAGGGCCAGGCGGAGGAGAAACCCTCCGGCCTGGCCCTGAGCCGTACAGAGCGGGCGACGGGAATCGAACCCGCGTAGCTAGTTTGGAAGACTAGGGCTCTACCATTGAGCTACGCCCGCACAGGACGCGCCGCAGGTCAGGTGACCGCGGCACAGAAGGCATCGTAGCGGGTCGGCACCCCTCACCGCACACCCCGTTAATGCGGCGGCCGCACTGCCTGTGGGCATGTACCCTACGTGTCGCACCAGCACGGGGTGTGGCGCAGCTTGGTAGCGCGTCCGCTTTGGGAGCGGAAGGCCGTGGGTTCAAATCCCGCCACCCCGACCAGGACCGGTCAAGACCGGCCACATGCGTGACGACCTCGTGTGATCGCGTCCAGTGATCGCCTTTGGGGCGTGTCGCCGCTGCCGTTACTATGCAAGCTGCACGCCCGTGTGTCTCTCCATCTGATGAAGTCCTCCCGGGCGGCGAAATCCGCCGGGCCAGTCTGGTCCCGGCAGAACCCAAGAAGTCAGCCACAAGGAGACCGAACCGTGAAGAGCGCCGTGGAGACCCTGAACCCGACTCGGGTTCGGCTCACTGTCGAGGTGCCCTTCGAGGAGCTCAAGGACAGCCTCGACGCGGCGTACAAGAAGATCAACCAGCAGGTCACGGTGAAGGGCTTCCGCAAGGGCAAGATCCCGGCCCGCGTCATCGACCAGCGGTTCGGCCGTGGCGCCGTGCTGGAGGAGGCCGTCAACGACGCGCTGCCGAAGTTCTACACCGAGGCGGTCAACGAGGCCGACCTCAACGTCCTGGGCCAGCCCGAGGTCGACATCACCGAGCTGAAGGACGGCGAGACGCTGAACTTCACCGCCGAGGTCGACATCCGCCCGACCATCGAGATCCCGGACTACTCCGGCATCGAGGTCGAGGTCGACGCGGTCGAGGTCACCGACGAGGACGTCGAGAAGTCGGTCGAGCAGCTCCGCGAGCGCTTCGCCTCCACCTCCCCGGTCGAGCGTGCCGCCGAGGACGGCGACGTCGTCACGATCGACCTGCAGGCCAAGGTCGACGACGAGGTCCTGGAGGACGGCGTCGCCGAGGGCGTCTCCTACACCATCGGCTCCGGCGAGCTGCTGGACGGCATCGACGACGCCGTGAAGGGCCTCGAGGCCGGTGGCGAGGCCACCTTCGCCTCCGAGCTCAAGGGCGGCTCGGCGGCCGGCAAGGAGGCCGAGGTCACCGTCAAGGTCACCCAGGTCGCCGCCCGCGAACTGCCCGAGCTGGACGACGAGTTCGCGCAGCTCGCCTCCGAGTTCGACACGCTGGACGAGCTCAAGGCCGACAGCCGCAAGCGCCTCGAGAACATGAAGCAGTACGACCAGGCCACGCAGGCCCAGGAGCGCGTCCTGGAGAAGCTGCTGGAGCTCGTCGAGGTGCCCGTCCCCGAGAAGCTGCTCGAGGACGAGATCAACACCCGTAAGCACAACCTCGAGCACCACCAGCTCGGCCAGATGGGCCTCGACCTCGAGAAGTACCTCGAGATCCAGGGCAAGACGGTCGAGGAGTTCGACGCCGAGACCAAGGAAGCCGCGGTCAAGGGCATCAAGACGCAGTTCGTCCTCGACGAGCTCGTCAAGCAGGAGAAGCTGAACGTCAACCAGGAGGAGCTCACCGAGCACCTCATGCGTCGCGCCGCCTCCTCCGGCATGTCCCCCGACCAGTTCGCCCAGGCGGTCGTCGAGGGCGGCCAGGTTCCGCTCCTGGTCGGCGAGGTCGCCCGCGGCAAGGCCCTGGCCGTCGTCGTCGAGAAGGCCGTGGTCAAGGACACCAACGGCGAGGTCATCGACCTGGACGACGAGGACGAGACCGAGCAGGCCACCGAGACGGTGGAGGCCGCCGAGGGCACCGCCGACGAGGCCGCCGAGGAGAAGTCCGAGGGCTGAGCCCACGGCACCTTGTAAGCCGTACGGACGGGCCCCGGGTCATTGGATGACCCGGGGCCCGTTCGCTTACCCGGTGGCCTCGGCGAGCGGGAACGGCCAACCGGCGGAGTGCATGCGCTCACAGCGAACACCCGCAGAACCGGGATTGCAGCACAGGGCCACCGCGTTAGGGTCCATGAGTATGAGGGCAGGGAAGCCCCCGTTGCCCGCAGAACACGTAAGACGGCCCGGCGCCGTCGTAAGACGAGCAGGTGGATACGTGACGAATCTGATGCCCTCCGCCGCCGGCGAGCCCTCCATCGGCGGTGGCCTCGGCGACCAGGTCTACAACCGGCTGCTCGGCGAGCGGATCATCTTCCTCGGCCAGCCGGTCGACGACGACATCGCCAACAAGATCACTGCGCAGCTGCTGCTCCTTGCCGCCGAACCGGACAAGGACATCTTCCTGTACATCAACAGCCCCGGCGGTTCGATCACGGCCGGCATGGCGATCTACGACACCATGCAGTACATCAAGAACGACGTGGTGACCATCGCCATGGGCCTCGCCGCCTCGATGGGACAGTTCCTGCTCAGCGCGGGTACCCCGGGCAAGCGCTTCGCGCTGCCGAACGCCGAGATCCTGATCCACCAGCCCTCCGCGGGCCTGGCCGGCTCGGCCTCCGACATCAAGATCCACGCCGAGCGGCTGCTGCACACGAAGAAGCGCATGGCCGAGCTCACGTCCCAGCACACGGGCCAGTCGATCGAGCAGATCACTCGCGACTCGGACCGCGACCGCTGGTTCGACGCCTTCGAGGCCAAGGAGTACGGCCTCATCGACGACGTGATGCCCACGGCCGCCGGTATGCCGGGCGGCGGCGGCACCGGGGCCTGAGCCCCACCGCGGGGCACACACCCCCCCGCAGCGCCCCCAGCCGACCGTCCAAGCCCCTAGGAGACAGACAGTGAACGACTTCCCCGGCAGCAGCCTGTACGACCGCACGCGCGCCGAGTACACGGGTCCCGCCGCCGAGTCCCGCTACGTCATCCCGCGGTTCGTGGAGCGCACCTCGCAGGGCATCCGCGAGTACGACCCGTACGCGAAGCTCTTCGAGGAGCGCGTGATCTTCCTCGGCGTGCAGATCGACGACGCCTCCGCCAATGACGTCATGGCGCAGCTGCTGTGCCTGGAGTCGATGGACCCCGACCGGGACATCTCGGTCTACATCAACAGCCCGGGTGGCTCCTTCACCGCGCTCACGGCCATCTACGACACGATGCAGTTCGTGAAGCCGGACGTCCAGACGGTCTGCATGGGCCAGGCGGCCTCCGCCGCGGCCGTGCTGCTGGCCGCCGGCACGCCCGGCAAGCGCATGGCGCTGCCGAACGCCCGTGTGCTGATCCACCAGCCGTACAGCGAGACCGGCCGCGGTCAGGTCTCCGACCTGGAGATCGCCGCGAACGAGATCCTGCGGATGCGCTCGCAGCTGGAGGAGATGCTGGCCAAGCACTCCACCACGCCGATCGAGAAGATCCGCGAGGACATCGAGCGCGACAAGATCCTCACCGCCGAGGACGCGCTGTCGTACGGGCTGATCGACCAGATCATCTCCACCCGGAAGATGAACAACGCCGACGTTCGCTGACGCGGACCCGGTAGTGTCTGCTGCCCCTTGGCACGGTTTGGGACGGTGCACGTCAAAGTGAACCGCGCCAAGGGGGGCCCGAACGGGGGGCCAGGCAAGGTACCGTCGACATAAGGCAGCACGAGGAGCCGCTGGATTCTAAAACGTCCAGTCGTCTCCCAGGCGAAGGGGAAGCACACCGTGGCACGCATCGGTGACGGCGGCGATCTGCTCAAGTGCTCGTTCTGCGGCAAGAGCCAGAAGCAGGTCAAGAAGCTCATCGCAGGCCCTGGTGTGTACATCTGCGACGAGTGCATCGATCTCTGCAACGAGATCATCGAGGAAGAGCTCGCGGAGACCAGTGAGGTCCGCTGGGAGGAACTGCCCAAGCCGCGCGAGATCTACGAGTTCCTCGAGGGCTATGTGGTCGGCCAGGAAGCGGCCAAGAAGGCGCTCTCCGTCGCCGTCTACAACCACTACAAGCGTGTGCAGGCCGGCGAGAACGGCGGCGGTCAAAGCCGCGAGGACGCCATCGAGTTGGCGAAGTCCAACATCCTGCTGCTGGGCCCCACGGGCTCCGGCAAGACGCTGCTCGCCCAGACCCTGGCCCGCATGCTGAACGTCCCCTTCGCCATCGCGGACGCGACGGCGCTGACGGAGGCCGGGTATGTCGGCGAGGACGTCGAGAACATCCTGCTGAAGCTGATCCAGGCGGCGGACTACGACGTCAAGAAGGCCGAGACCGGGATCATCTACATCGACGAGATCGACAAGGTCGCCCGGAAGAGCGAAAACCCCTCGATCACGCGTGACGTGTCCGGCGAGGGCGTCCAGCAGGCCCTGCTGAAGATCCTGGAGGGCACCACGGCCTCGGTCCCGCCGCAGGGCGGCCGTAAGCACCCGCACCAGGAGTTCATCCAGATCGACACGACGAACGTCCTGTTCATCGTGGGCGGCGCGTTCGCGGGCCTGGAGAAGATCATCGAGTCCCGGGCCGGCGCCAAGGGCATCGGCTTCGGCGCGACGATCCGCTCCAAGCGCGAGCTGGAGGCCAAGGACCAGTTCGAGGACGTCATGCCGGAGGACCTCGTCAAGTTCGGCATGATCCCCGAGTTCATCGGCCGCCTCCCCGTCATCACCTCGGTCCACAACCTGGACCGCGAGGCCCTGCTCCAGATCCTCGTCGAGCCCCGCAATGCGCTGGTGAAGCAGTACCAGCGCCTCTTCGAACTCGACGGCGTGGAGCTGGACTTCGAGCGCGAGGCCCTGGAGGCCATCGCCGACCAGGCCATCCTCCGCCAGACCGGCGCGCGCGGCCTGCGCGCCATCATGGAGGAGGTCCTGATGTCGGTGATGTACGAGGTGCCGTCCCGCAAGGACGTCGCCCGGGTCGTCATCACGGCCGACGTCGTTCAGTCGAACGTGAACCCGACCCTGATCCCGCGGGACGCGCGGGGCCGCGGGCCGGGCGAGCAGAAGTCGGCGTAGCCGCCCGACAGACGTGAGAAGGGGCCCCGGTCGAGAGACGGGGCCCCTTCTCAGTTGGCGCGTGCGGCGTCAGGCCTTTTCGCGGACTTCCTGGCGCAGCTTGCTGGTGAGGTCGACCGCGGTGTCCTTGGGGACGCCCGTGCCGGTGTTGTCGCCGGGCGAGACCATGGCGACGGTGCTGTAGTCGGCCCAGGCGCAGAACCAGTCGGTGGACTGCTTCTTGGTGAGTGCGTTGGTGGCCTTGGTCGACTGGCACTTGGCGACCGCGCCGTCGATCTCGACCTCCTCGGGCTCGCCCACCAGTTCGGCATTCTGCATGGTGGGCGAGTCACTCGAAGAGCTCTCCTTGACCTCCTTCTGGATGGAGGCGAAGAACTTGTCCAGGGTCGACTGAGGGTCCGCGATCTCGCCGTAACCGCCCACCATCGTGACGCCCTTGGCGGCCAGCAGCTCCGCCTGGTCAGGAATGGTGCTGGGGTCCTGCGGGTCGTAGTTGCTCAGGTCGGCGGTGGACCAACTCCCGACGACGACCGTCCCGTTCTTGACGCCGCTCTTCTCCATGTCCTTCACGGTGTCGGAGTCGCTGGTCTGGTTGCCCTCCCCGACCCGCTTGTACTCACTGAGCACCGTCGCCGGCGTAGCCAGCTTGTGCGCCCCGTCGTCCTCGAGGTTGCCCGCGCCGCCACCGCTGCCGCCGCCGAGCACGAAGTACGCCCCGACGCCGATCGCGACCACGACGGCCACGGCGCCGATGATCAGGCCCGCCTTCTTGCCGCCGCCGCCCGGGGCCGGGGGCTGGGGCATGCCGTACGGCTGCTGCTGGCCGTACTGGGGCTGCTGGCCGTAGGGGTTCGGCTGCTGGGGCGGGACGCCCGGGGGCTGCTGCGGGTAGCCGTAGCCGGGCTGGGGCTGGGCCGGCGGGGCCTGCTGGGGGTAGCCGTAGCCGGGCTGGGGCGCCTGCGGCTGCTGGCCGTACGGACCGGGCTGCTGAGGCTGCCCGCCGTACGGACCGGGCTGCTGGGGCTGCCCGCCGTACGGGCCCGGCTGGTTGTAGCTCATTTCTGGGTTCCCCTCCAGATGCTTATGTGTTCCTGACATCCTGGCCCAGACTCAGGCAACGCATGGCATCGGGGTGCCCACCGTTACAGAACAAACGCGTTTCGGGACACGCCCGCGACACCCCTAAACTGAGCGGGTGACCGAGAACGCTCAGCAGCAGCCACCAGCGCCCGACACCGAACTGCCGACCCAGTACGCGCCGGCCGACGTAGAGGGGCCGCTGTACGAGCGCTGGGTGGAGCGGGGCTACTTCGAGGCGGACGCGAAGAGCGACAAGCCGCCGTACACCGTCGTCATCCCGCCGCCGAACGTCACCGGCAGCCTGCACCTCGGGCACGCCTTCGAGCACACCCTCATCGACGCCCTGACGCGCCGTAAGCGCATGCAGGGTTACGAGACGCTGTGGCAGCCCGGCATGGACCACGCCGGCATCGCCACGCAGAACGTCGTCGAGCGCGAGCTGGGGAAGGAAGGCAAGTCCCGGCACGACCTCGGGCGTGAGGCCTTCGTCGAGCGCGTCTGGCAGTGGAAGGGCGAGTCCGGCGGGCAGATCAGCGGCCAGATGCGCCGCCTCGGCGACGGCGTCGCCTGGTCCCGCGAGCGGTTCACCATGGACGAGGGCCTGTCCAAGGCCGTCCAGACCATCTTCAAGCGCCTCTACGACGACGAGCTGATCTACCGCGCCGAGCGCATCATCAACTGGTGCCCGCGCTGTCTGACGGCCATCTCGGACATCGAGGTCGAGTACCAGGACGACGACGGCGAGCTCGTCTCCATCCGGTACGGCGACGGCGACGACGCCATCGTCGTGGCGACGACCCGCGCCGAGACGATGCTCGGCGACACCGCGGTCGCCGTCCACCCCGACGACGAGCGGTACCGCCACCTCGTCGGCCGCGACATCGAGCTGCCGCTCACCGGTCGCCGTATCCCCGTCGTCGCCGACGAGCACGTCGACCCCGAGTTCGGCACCGGTGCCGTCAAGGTCACCCCGGCCCACGACCCGAACGACTTCGAGATCGGCCGGCGTCACGACCTGCCGTCCCTCACGGTGATGGACGAGCACGCCGTCATCACGGCCCACGGCCCCTTCCAGGGCCTGGACCGCCTGGAGGCCCGCTCGGCCATCGTCGCCGCGCTGCGCGCCGAGGGCCGGATCGTCGCCGAGAAGCGGCCGTACGTCCACTCCGTCGGCCACTGCTCGCGCTGCAAGACCACCATCGAGCCGCGCCTGTCCATGCAGTGGTGGGTCAAGGTCGGCCCGCTCGCCAAGGCGGCCGGTGACGCCGTCCGCGACGGCAAGGTCAAGATCCATCCGCAGGAGATGGAGAAGCGGTACTTCGACTGGGTCGACAACCTCCACGACTGGTGCATTTCGCGGCAGTTGTGGTGGGGGCACCGCATCCCGGTCTGGTACGGCCCGGACGGCGAGGTCGTCTGCGTCGGTCCCGACGACGAGGTCCCGACCGGCGAGGGCTGGCACCAGGACACCGATGTCCTCGACACCTGGTTCTCCTCCGGCCTGTGGCCCTTCTCCACCCTCGGCTGGCCCGAACAGACCGACTCGCTCGCGAAGTTCTACCCGAACTCCGTCCTGGTCACCGGCTACGACATCCTCTTCTTCTGGGTCGCCCGGATGATGATGTTCGGCCTGTACGCGATGGACGGCACCCCGCCGTTCCACACCATCGCCCTGCACGGCATGGTCCGCGACCAGTTCGGCAAGAAGATGTCGAAGTCCTTCGGCAACGCGGTCAACCCGCTGGACTGGATGGACAAGTACGGCAGCGACGCGCTCCGCTTCACCCTGGCCCGCGGCGCCAACCCGGGCGTCGACGTCCCGATCGGCGAGGACTGGGTCCAGGGTTCCCGGAACTTCGCCAACAAGATCTGGAACGCCACCCGCTTCGCGCTGATGAACGGCGCCACGGTCGACGGGCCGCTCCCGGAGCCGTCGGCGATGTCGTCGACGGACCGCTGGATCCTGTCCCGCCTGAACTCCGTCGTCGCCGAAGTCGACGCGTTCTACGAGGACTTCCAGTTCGCGAAGCTCTCCGACGCGCTCTTCCACTTCGCGTGGGACGAGGTCTTCGACTGGTACGTCGAGCTGTCGAAGACGACGTTCCAGGCGGGCGGCGAGGCGGCCGAGGTCTCCAAGCGCGTCCTCGGCGAGGTCCTCGACGTCACCCTCAAGCTGCTCCACCCGGTGGTCCCGTTCGTCACGGAGACGCTGTGGACCACGCTGACGGGCGGCGAGTCGATCGTGATCGCCGAGTGGCCGAAGGACAGCGGCTTCCGTGACGCCGCGGCCGAGCAGGAGATCGCCGTTCTCCAGCAGGTCACCACCGAGGTCCGCCGCTTCCGCGCCGACCAGGGCCTCCAGCCGGGCCAGCGCGTCCCGGCCCGCCTGACCCTCGACGGCACGGCCCTCGCCCCGCACGAGCCGGCCATCCGCCAGCTGCTGCGCCTCCAGCCGGAGGGCGAGTCCTTCACGGCCACGGCGACCCTGCCGGTGGCGGGCGCCGAGGTCGCGCTCGACCTCTCCGGCGTGATCGACGTCGCGGCCGAGCGCAAGCGCCTCGCGAAGGACCTCGCGGCGGCCGAGAAGGAGAAGGCCCAGGCGAACGCCAAGCTCGGCAACGAGGCGTTCCTCGCGAAGGCGCCGGACAATGTCGTGGAGAAGATCCGCGGCCGCCTCGCGAAGGCGGACGAGGACATCGCGCGGATCGCCGCGCAGCTGGACCGCCTGCCGCAGGCGTAGGCGGTTCCACGGCCATGAGGCCCCCGGTGCTGTTCCGGCGCCGGGGGCCTGCGCGTACCTCAGGGGCGCGGGGCCGTGTCGGTGTGCGGCTCCGCCGTGTGGGCGCGACCAGCCACAACGGACCAGCAGCCGCCCGACGGCCCAGGACACCCCACTCCATGGGCGCACTGTCAGTTGCCCTCCGTAGACTGACCCCGTGAGCGACCAGAACGAGCCCGACCCCCTCGACCCCTTCGAAGAGATCATCGCGGCCGAGACCGACCGCGACCCGGATCTCGCGGTGATCGAGGCCGGCAGCCGCACCCTGCGCACCCAGGGCGGCCCGCCCGGCGCCGACGTGCCCGCACGCCCCGAGGACCCCGAGGTCGACAAGGCGCTGCGTGAGGTCGAGGCGGAGCTCGCCACCCGCTGGGGCGAGACCAAGCTGGAGCCGTCCGTCACCCGGATCGCCGCGCTCATGGACGTGCTGGGCGACCCGCAGCGGGCGTACCCCTCCATCCACATCACCGGCACCAACGGCAAGACGTCGACCGCCCGCATGATCGAGGCCCTGCTCGGCGCCTTCGAGCTGCGCACAGGCCGCTACACCTCTCCGCACGTCCAGTCGATCACCGAGCGGATCAGCCTCGACGGGGCGCCGATCTCGGCGGAGCGGTTCATCGAGACGTACCAGGACATCCGGCCGTACATCGAGATGGTCGACTCGCAGCAGGAGTACCGGCTGTCCTTCTTCGAGGTGCTGACGGGCATGGCCTACGCCGCCTTCGCCGACGCGCCCGTCGATGTGGCCGTCGTGGAAGTGGGGATGGGCGGTTCCTGGGACGCCACGAACGTCATCGACGGTGATGTCGCCGTCGTGACCCCCATAGACCTCGACCACACCGACCGGCTCGGCGGCACTCCGGGCGAGATCGCCGGTGAGAAGGCCGGGATCATCAAGCAGGACGCCACCGTGATCATGGCCCAGCAGCCGGTGGACGCGGCGCAGGTGCTGCTGAAGAAGGCCGTGGAGGTCGACGCCACCGTCGCGCGCGAGGGCCTGGAGTTCGGGGTGGTGTCGCGTCAGGTCGCCGTCGGCGGGCAGTTGGCGACCCTGCGCGGTCTGGGCGGTGAGTACCCCGAGGTGTACCTGCCGCTGCACGGCGCGCACCAGGCGCACAACGCCGCCGTCGCCCTCGCCGCCGTGGAGGCCTTCTTCGGCGTCGGCGCCGCACGGGCCGAGCCGCTGGACATCGACACGGTCCGCAAGGCGTTCGCGGCCGTCTCCTCTCCGGGCCGTATGGAGGTCGTACGGCGCTCGCCGACCGTCGTGCTCGACGCCGCCCACAACCCGGCGGGTGCGCGGGCGACCGCCGAGGCGATCGGGGAGGCCTTCGACTTCAGCCGGCTGATCGGGGTCGTCGGCGCGAGCGGCGACAAGAACGTGCGGGAGCTGCTGGAGGCCTTCGAGCCGATCTTCGCCGAGATCGTCGTCACGCAGAACTCCTCCCACCGCGCCATGGACGCCGACGAACTGGCCGCCATCGCCGTCGAGGTGTTCGGCGACGATCGCGTGCAGGTCGAGCCGCGGCTGCCGGACGCCCTGGAGGCCGCGATCACGCTGGCCGAGGAGGAGGGCGAGTTCGCGGGCGGCGGTGTGCTCGTCACCGGGTCCGTCATCACGGTCGGCGAAGCCCGGCTGCTGCTGGGGAAGGGCTGAATCCGAAGATGCGTACGCTCTGTTCCTCGACCCTGATCGGTGAGTTCTTCGTCATCGGCTTCGCCGGTCTGGTCGCCATGAAGGATCCCGACCTGTCCATGTCGACGGTGTGGACGGTCAGCGGGATCGCGATGTTCCTGTGCCTGCTGCTGTGCGGCCTGGTGACCCGGCCCGGCGGCGTCGCCCTCGGCTGGGCCCTGCAGATCGCCCTCATCGCCTCCGGCTTCATCGTCCCGACGATGTTCTTCCTGGGCGCGGTGTTCGCGGCGCTGTGGTGGGCGTCGGTGCACTACGGCAGAAAGGTCGACGAGGCGAAGGCGCGCTTTGCGGCGCAAGGGGACAAAACCAGCCCTTCCGGAGCCTGAGGACGCGGTCGTCGAGGCCGATCGCGGCCCCGGGGGACAGCCCCCGGGCCCGGCGACCTGCACAGGCTGACACTCCGTGACGAGCGCCCAGCTCAGCCCTGTAACCTCGTCCCACCGCACACCTGTAGGTAATAAGGAGCTCGTCGTGACCCAGCGCACCCTCGTCCTGCTCAAGCCCGACGCAGTCCGCCGCGGCCTGACCGGCGAGATCATCAGCCGGATCGAGCGCAAGGCCGGCTGGCAGATCACCGCGCTGGAGCTGCGCACCCTGGACCAGGAGACCCTGGAGCAGCACTACGGCGAGCACAAGGGCAAGCCCTTCTACGAGCCGCTGGTGGAGTTCATGGCCTCCGGCCCGGTCGTGGCCCTGATCGTCGAGGGTGAGCGGGTCATCGAGGGGCTGCGCGCGCTGGCCGGTCCGACCGACCCGATCGCCGCGGCGCCCGGCTCCATCCGCGGTGACTACGGCGTGATCGTCCGCGAGAACCTCATCCACGCCTCCGACTCCGAGGAGTCCGCGGAGCGCGAGGTGAAGATCTTCTTCCCGGGCCGCGCCTGACCCCCACACCCGGCCCGAACTGGGGCGGTCGAAGAAACCCGGCCGCCCAGCGGCATATGCGTGGCGATCGAGGGAACGAGTGCCCCCGATGGCCCGTCTCCACAAGCGAGGCGACTCGCCATCTGCTGACAATGGCGAAGACCCTCCCGCAGTGTTCGCGAAGGCGCGTCTACGATAGAACCCTTCACGTCACAGCACCCACTTCGCCGACCTGAAAAGCCATCAAAAGCTCCCAGGAAGGCCAGACGAATCCTGATGGGGAACTCAATGTCGTTCATCGGCCGTGACATGGCTGTCGACCTCGGGACCGCCAACACGCTGGTGTACGTCAGGGGTCGCGGGATCGTACTCAACGAGCCGTCCGTCGTCGCGATCAACACCAACACCGGTGGCATTCTCGCGGTCGGCGCCGAAGCGAAGAAGATGATCGGGCGCACGCCCGGCAACATCGTTGCCGTACGTCCGCTGAAGGACGGCGTCATCGCCGACTTCGAGATCACCGAGCGGATGCTCCGCTACTTCATCCTGAAGATCCACAAGCGGCGGTATCTGGCTCGTCCGCGGGTCGTCGTCTGTGTGCCCTCCGGCATCACGGGTGTCGAGCGCCGCGCCGTCATCGAGGCGTCGTCCCAGGCCGGCGCCCGCCAGGTGCACATCATCGAGGAGCCCATGGCCGCGGCCATCGGCTCCGGCCTGCCGGTCCACGAGGCCACGGGCAACATGGTGGTCGACATCGGCGGCGGCACCACGGAGGTCGCGGTCATCTCCCTCGGCGGCATCGTCACCGCCCAGTCCATCCGTGTCGCGGGCGACGAACTGGACAACGCGATCATCCAGCACATCAAGAAGGAATACTCCCTTCTGCTGGGTGAGCGGACGGCTGAGCAGATCAAGATCACGATCGGTTCGGCGTACGACCTCGATGCTGACGAACACACCGAAATCCGCGGCCGGGATCTCGTCTCCGGGCTGCCGAAGACCGTCGTCATCTCAGCGGCCGAAGTACGCAAGGCCATCGAGGAACCGGTCAACGCGATCGTGGACGCCGTGAAGACGACCCTCGACAAGTGCCCGCCGGAGCTGTCCGGCGACATCATGGACCGAGGAATCGTTCTGACCGGCGGCGGCGCCCTGCTGCGCGGCCTCGACGAGCGGCTGCGCCGCGAGACCGGCATGCCGATCCACATCGCCGAGGACCCGCTGGACAGCGTGGCGCTCGGCTCCGGCAAGTGCGTCGAGGAGTTCGAGGCGTTGCAGCAGGTGCTGGACGCCCAGCCGCGCAGATGACGTAACTCTTCGATTCCGCCGTACGGGATGATCTCCTCTCGTACGGCGGATCGTTGATATGGAGGCATAAGCTCCCTGAAGAGCCTCGATACTTCGAACCTTCGGACTTCGACACTTCGCAGGGAACCTCCGCACACAAGCTCCGCACACAAGCTCCGCTTACAAGTTCGTAGCCAAACTCCGCATAGGGAGCCCCTCGGGTTTGCCGGGGGTTTCCCGAATTCCTACTGAGGAAGGGCACGGCCGCCGCACGTGAGGGACACACGAGAGAGCCGGCTGCTCCTGGTGCTGCTGATCGCCATCGCGTTCGCGCTGATCACGGTGGACATCCGCGGCGGTGAGGATTCGCCGGTCGACGGTGCCCGCCATGCCGCCGCCACGGTCTTCGGTCCGATCGAGGACGGCGTGTCGGCCGCGGTGAACCCGGTCGGCAACGCGGTCGCCGCGATCCGCGACTCCGGCGAGCGCCACGACCGGCTCGCCCGGCTGGAGCAGGAGAACGCCGCCCTCAAGGCCAAGCTCGGCAGCGACGACCGCAACCGCAGCCGTCTGAAGCAGCTGGACAAGGTGCTGAAGGTCGCGGGCGCAGGCCAGTACGGCATCAAGGGCGCGGAGGTCATCGCGATAGGAGCGGCCCAGGGCTTCTCCTGGACGATCACCATCGACGTCGGCGTGAACGACGGCATCCAGCGCGACATGACCGTCCTGAACGGGGACGGGCTGGTCGGGCGGGTCACCACCGTCGGTCCGAACACCGCGACCGTGCTCCTCGCCAACGACCCCGACTTCACCGTCGGCACCCGCATGGAGTCCAGCGACGAACTCGGCTTCGCCTCCGGCCAGGGCGACCGTCCGCTGCGCGTCGAACTCCTCAACGGCAAGGCCGAGGTGAAGAAGGGCGACCGCCTCGTGACCTTCGGCTCGCAGGCCGACAAGCCGTTCGTGCCCGGCGTCCCCGTCGGCGTGGTCTCCCGCGTCGACCCGTCCGGGGGAAACCTGACCCGCACCCTGTACGTCACGCCGTACGTCGGCTTCAGCAAGCTCGACATCGTCGGCGTCGTCGTTCAGGCCCCCGCGAAGGACCCGCGCGACACGGTGCTCCCCGACAAGCCCGAGCCGACCCCCACGCCGACCGTGACGGTCACCGTCACGCCGGGCGCCGAGGACCCGGCCGACGGTCAGAACCAGCCGCAGGCGGATGGTCAGGACCAGCCGCAGGCCGACGGTGAGGACCAGCCGCAGGCCGACGGCCAGGATCCGCCTCCGGCCGACGGCCGGAACCAGTACGAGCAAGACGTGTACGAGCAAGAGCAGTAGGAGCTGAAGCCAGATGCGCGTCAACCGAGTCCTGCTCTCCTCCTCCCTGGTCGTCGTCGCCCTGGTGATCCAGGTCAGCGTCCTGGCCCGCCTCCACCTCCCGGGCGCCGTCCCCGATCTGCTGCTGCTCACCGTCCTGGGCCTCGCCATGGTGTACGGCCATGTCGGCGGCGCCCTCGTCGGCTTCGGCGCCGGTCTGCTCGCCGACCTCGTCCCGCCCGCCGACCACGCAGCCGGCCGCTATGCCCTGGTGCTGTGCGTCATCGGCTATCTCGCCGGGCTCATCAAGCCGGACAACGGCCGGCTCAAGTCGGCCACCGGGCCGATGGTCGTCGTGGTCGTCGCCGCTATCGGCACGACCCTGCTGTACGCCGGTGTCGGCGCCCTCGTCGGGGACACCGCGGCCCGCCATGTCGGCCTCGGCAGTCTGCTGTTCACGGCCGCGCTGTACGACCTGCTGCTCGCCCCGTTCGTCGTCCCGGGGATCATGGCGCTGGCCAGGCGCGCCGAGAACGATCCGCTCGCCGACACCAAGTCCCAGGCGAAGAAGGCCGACATCTCCACCGGCTGGCTCTCCGGCGGCACCGGTCTGCGCATCGGCGGCCAGCGCGGCGGGATGGGGGGCCTCAAGGGCGGACTCAAGGGCGGGCTGAAGGTGAAGGCGGTGCGGGCGCGGACGGCGCGCGCCGGGCGCATCAAGGGGGTCAAGCGGCTGTGAGGGCAGGGGAGTTCACCCGGACGGGTGAGTCCAGGAGGAACCGGGCCCCGCGGGCCGGACGTTCATCACTCGTACACGCGGTCGTAGGCGGCGTCGTGCACACGGTCGTACGAAGAGTCGTACACACACAGTCGTATCCGCACTGGTACTCGTACTGAGAGGGGGAGGCAGCCGCAGTGAGCAACATCCCCGAGACCGGCCGGACGCCACGCGTCCAGATCCGGCTCGTCGTCATCCAGATCCTCGTCCTCTCCCTCCTGGGCACCCTCGGCGGGCGCCTGTGGTACCTGCAGATCCGCGAGGGCGACGCGTACGCCAAGGAGGCGTCCGGCAACCACGTCCAGCAGGTCGTGCAGCCCGCCGTGCGCGGCTCGATCCTGGACGCGCGCGGAGTGCCGCTCGCGGACAACGAGACGCGGCTGGTGGTCTCCGCCTCCCGCACCGACCTGCTGAAGATGAAGGACGACGGCAAGGGCGTCCTCACCAAGCTGGCCAAGGTGCTCGGCATGGAGACCGAGGACGTGATGGGCAAGGTCCGGCTGTGCGACGCCGAGACCCCGCAGCCCTGCTGGAACGGCTCGCCGTACCAGCCCATCCCCATCACCGACGAGGCCACCCCCAAGCAGGCCCTGCAGATCCGCGAGCGTGCCGAGGACTTCCCCGGCATCACCGCCGAGCCGCAGGCCCTGCGCCGGTACCCGAGCCCCGGCAATTCCAACACCGCCCAGGTCCTCGGCTACCTCTCCCCGGTCACCGACGAGGAGCTCCAGCAGGCCCAGGACACCGACTCGCCGTACCTGCGCTCCGACCAGGTCGGCCGCTCCGGCCTGGAGCGGGAGTACGACAAGCAGCTGCGCGGCAAGGCCGGCGTCACCCGCTACGAGGTCGACAACCTCGGCCGGGTCATCGGCCAGGCCAAGGCGGATGCCGCCCAGCCCGGGGCCAACCTCGTCACCAGCATCGACGCCCGCGTGCAGCGGGTCGCCGAGTACGAGCTGAACGAGGCGATGAAGGCAGCCCGCAAGGAGTGGGACCGCAACACCAACGAGCGGTACAAGGCCGACTCGGGCGCGGTCGTGGTGATGGAGGCCAAGACCGGCCGCGTCGTCGCCATGGCGTCCAACCCGTCGTACGACCCGAACGCCTGGGTCGGCGGCATCTCCGCCAAGGACTACAAGACGCTGACGGGCAAGGCCTCCAACTACCCGCTGCTCAACCGGGCGATCCAGGGCCAGTCGGCCCCCGGCTCCATCTTCAAGGTCGTCCCGACGGCCGCCGCGGTCAACGCGGGCTACTCCTTCAACGGCCCGTACGAATGCTCCAGCTCGTACTCCATCGGCGGCCAGGTCTTCAAGAACTTCGAGTCCAAGGGGTACGGCCCGATCAGCCTCGGCCGCGCCCTGGAGGTCTCCTGCGACACCGTCTTCTACCGGCTCTCCCACGAGGAGTGGAAGCGGGACGGCGGCACCAAGCCGAAGAAGAACGCGGGCGACTGGTTCTACAAGACCGCCCACCAGTTCGGCCTCGGCGCGGAGACCGGCATCGACCTGCCCAACGAGGTCACCGGCCGCATCCCCGACCGCCAGTGGAAGCAGGACTACTGGAAGGCCAACAAGGACGCCTGGTGCAAGTACGGCAAGAAGGACGGCAGCTACGCCGAGAAGATCGCCTACGAGAACTGCCTCGAAGGCAACCGGCTGCGCGCCGGTGACTCCGTCAACTACTCCATCGGACAGGGCGACACCCTCGTCACCCCCATCCAGATGGCGACCATCTACTCGGCCATCTCCAACGGCGGCACCCTCTACAACCCGACGGTCGGCAAGGCCGTCGTCAGCCCCGACGGCAAGACCGTCGAGGAGATCAAGCCGAAGTCCCACGGCAAGCTGCCCATAAGCAAGCAGACGCTGGCCGCGATGGACGACGCCCTCGCCGGAGTCGCCACCCGCGGTACCGCCGCCTGGCGGTTCGCGGACGTCGGCTGGCCGCAGGACAAGATCCCGATGCACGCCAAGACCGGTACCGCCGAGGTCTACGGCAAGCAGACGACCTCGTGGTTCGCGACGTACACCAAGGACTACTCGGTCGTCATGACGATCTCCCAGGGTGGTACGGGTTCCGGCGCCTCGGGTCCGGCCGTGCGCAACATCTACGACGCGCTGTACGGCGTCTCCGACGACGGCGCGATCAACAAGAAGAAGGCGCTGCTGCCCACCCCGGAGAAGAGCCTGCCGAAGGTCCGCACCGACGGCACCATCGCCTCGCCGAAGGTCTCCAAGGACCCGGCGAAGGAGCAGCGGGCCGGCCAGAAGGGCGAGGCCGAGCAGGACGAGCAGCAGCTCGCCGGGACGGTCGCGCCGCCGACGACCGAGAACCGGGACACCCGGCGCAGACGACGCAGGGGCCGCGGGCGCGGAAGCCGGAGGATGCTCACATGACCGGCGCCAACAGTTTCCAGGTCTCCGGGTACGGGCCCGAACGGGCGGGCTGGACCCGCCTGTTCGCCCGCGACTCGCTCGCCCGCCGACTGGACTGGCCGATACTGCTGGCGGCGATCGCCCTGTCGCTGATCGGCTCGATCCTCGTCTTCTCGGCGACACGCAACCGCACCGAGCTCAACCAGGGCGACCAGTACTACTTCCTGATCCGGCACATCCTGAACACCGGCATCGGGATCGCGCTGATGCTCGGGACCGTCTGGCTGGGGCACCGCACCCTGCGCACGGCCGTGCCGATCCTGTACGGCGTCTCGGTGTTCCTGATCCTGCTGGTGCTCACCCCGCTCGGCTCCACGATCAACGGCGCCCACTCCTGGATCAAGCTCCCCGGCGGCTTCTCGCTCCAGCCCTCGGAGTTCGTGAAGGTCACGATCATCCTGGGCATGGCGATGCTGCTGGCGACGAGAGTGGACGCGGGGGACAAGCAGTACCCGGACCACCGCACGGTCGTGCAGGCGCTGGGCCTGGCCGCCGTCCCGATGCTGATCGTGCTGCTGATGCCCGACCTCGGCTCGGTCATGGTGATGGTGGTGATCGTGCTGGGCGTGCTGCTCGCGTCCGGCGCCTCCAACCGCTGGGTCTTCGGGCTGATCGGCGCGGGCACCATGGGGGCGATCGCGGTCTGGCAACTGGGCGTCCTGGACGACTACCAGATCGCCCGCTTCGCGGCCTTCGCCAACCCGGAGCTCGACCCGGCGGGCGTCGGGTACAACACCAACCAGGCGCGCATCGCGATCGGTTCCGGCGGGCTCATGGGCGCCGGGCTGTTCCACGGCTCGCAGACGACCGGCCAGTTCGTGCCGGAGCAGCAGACCGACTTCGTGTTCACCGTGGCGGGGGAGGAGCTCGGCTTCCTCGGAGGTGGCCTGATCATCGTCCTCCTCGGCGTGATCCTGTGGCGAGCCTGCCGTATCGCCCGCGAGACCACCGAGCTGTACGGGACGATCGTTGCGGCGGGGATCGTGGCGTGGTTCGCCTTCCAGTCGTTCGAGAACGTCGGGATGACGCTGGGGATCATGCCGGTGACCGGTCTGCCGCTGCCGTTCGTGTCCTACGGAGGGTCGTCGATGTTCGCGGTCTGGGTGGCGGTGGGGTTGCTGCAGTCGATCCGGGTGCAACGTCCGTTGTCGGCGTGAGCATTGGGCTGGGCCGGTGCGGCGGGTGCGGTGTCGTATCGGGCTGGGGTGGTCGGCCGAATGGGCTCCGCGCCGTCCGCATGACTGGCACGGCGGTGCGCCGGCCGCCCGGTGGCCAGCGGCAGAATTGGACTCCACCTGCCCGTTTCCCAGTCGCCGCCTCTTGTTGTCCCTGCGTTCATGGCTGGTAAGCCCTGTCATCGCGTCGTGACTGCCATTAGATTCAGTGCATGGCGGACACGAAGCGCGAAATCGAGCGGAAGTATGAATCCGACGACAGCGGCCTGCCCGACCTGACCGGGGTCGCCGGGGTCGATGCCGTGATCGACAAGGGCGTAGCGCACTTGGACGCCACCTACTACGACACCGCGGACGAGCGCCTCGCCACGTCCTCGATTACTCTGCGGCGCCGAACGGGCGGGGCCGACGCGGGCTGGCATCTGAAGTTCCCCGTGGCCCCCGGCGTGCGGGACGAGGTCCAGGCGCCGCTGGCCGACGCGCTGCCCGCCACCCTGGCCGGGCTCGTCCGCTCCCGGGTTCGGGGCACCGACCTGGTGCCCATGGTCCGGCTTCGCTCCGAGCGTGACGTGCGGCATCTCGTGGACGCCGACGGCGGGCTGCTCGCGGAGGTCAGTGTGGACGCCGTGCAGGCCGACCGCCTCGCAGGTGGCAGCGGTACCGCGCAGTGGACCGAGATCGAGGTGGAGTTGGCCGACGGCGTGGACCCGGTGTTGCTCGACAAGGTGGAGAAACGGCTGCGCAAGGCCGGCGTCCGGCCGTCGAAGTCGGCGTCGAAGCTCGCGCGCGCCCTGGCCGAGACCGCCCCGCAGAAGCTCGCCCCCGTGTCCGTCGAGGACCCCGTGACCGCCGGCGACCACGTGCTCGCGTACGTCCGCGCACAGCGGGACGCGATCGTCGAGCTCGACCCCGCCGTGCGCCAGGACGTCGAGGACTCCGTGCACAGCATGCGCGTCGCCACCCGCCGGATGCGCAGCACCTTCAAGTCCTTCGGCAAGGTCCTGGACCGGGCGGTCACCGACCCGATCGGCGACGAGCTGAAGTGGCTCGCCGGCGAACTGGGCGTGGACCGGGACCGCGAGGTGCTGAACGAACGTCTGTCGGCGGCGCTCGACGAGGTGCCCCGGGGCCTGGTCTACGGCCCTGTCGCCGAGCGGCTGAGCCACTGGGCGGGGGACAGGCCCGGCGGGGCGAGCAGCCGACTGATCGGGGTCCTCGACTCCCACCGCTACCTGGCCCTGCTCGACGCCATGGACGGGCTGCTCGCCGACCCGCCGCTGCTGAAGGCGGCCGGGAAAGAGCCCGGGAACGCGCTGCCGAAGGCCGTGCGGAAGGACTTCGGCAAGGTGTCCGCGCTCGTCGAGCGGGCTCTGGAGCTGGAGCCCGGCAGCGAGCGTGACGTCACCATCCACGAGGCCCGCAAGAAGACCAAGCGCACCCGCTACGCGGCGGAGGCGGCCGCTCCGGCGCTCGGCAAGCCGGCCAAGAGCCTGGTCAAGACCATGAAGTCACTGCAGAACCTGCTCGGCGAGCACCAGGACAGCGTCATGGCCCGCCAGACCCTGTGCGAGCTGTCCGCGGTCGCGCACGGGGCCGGAGAGAGCGCCTTCACCTACGGGCTGCTGTACGGGCGCGAGGAGCGGCGGGCGGCTGCCGTGGAGGACCAGCTGCCCGGAGTCTGGGACGGGGTCAAGGGCGGGGCGGACGTCCTCTGAGCCGTGGGACGTGCTGGGGGTGCCCGCAGTCGCGTTAGGCTAGATGGTCACCCCTGTCAGTTCAGTCCCGCTCACGAAGGTTCGCGAGATGCCTGCCGAAGTCGCTGCGTCGGTTTTCCCGCAGCTCGAAGCTCTGCTCCCGCATGTGCAGAAGCCGATCCAGTACGTCGGCGGAGAGCTCAACTCCACGGTCAAGCCGTGGGACTCCTGTGACGTCCGCTGGGCGCTCATGTACCCCGACGCGTACGAGGTCGGGCTGCCCAACCAGGGCGTCATGATCCTCTACGAGGTCCTCAACGAGCAGCAGGGCGTCCTCGCCGAGCGCACGTACAGCGTGTGGCCGGACCTGGAGGCACTGATGCGGGAGCACAGCGTCCCGCAGTTCACGGTGGACAGCCACCGGCCGGTGAAGGCCTTCGACGTGTTCGGCCTGTCCTTCTCCACCGAGCTCGGCTACACGAACATGCTCACGGCCCTTGACCTGGCAGGCATCCCGCTGGAGTCCAAGGACCGGACCATCGACGACCCGATCGTCCTGGCGGGCGGCCACGCGGCCTTCAACCCCGAGCCGATCGCCGACTTCATCGACGCGGCGATCATCGGCGACGGCGAGCAGGCCGTGCTGGACATGACGGCGATCATCCGCGCGTGGAAGGCCGAGGGCTGCCCCGGCGGACGCGAAGAGGTCCTCTTCCGCCTGGCGAGGACGGGTTCGGTCTACATCCCGGCGTTCTACGACGTCGAGTACCTCCCGGACGGCCGTATCGCCCGTGTCGTACCGAACAAGAGCGGTGTCCCGTGGCGTGTGTCCAAGCACACGGTCATGGACCTGGACGAGTGGCCCTACCCCAAGCAGCCGCTCGTGCCGCTCGCCGAGACGGTCCACGAGCGCATGTCGGTCGAGATCTTCCGCGGCTGCACCCGAGGCTGCCGCTTCTGCCAGGCCGGCATGATCACCCGCCCGGTGCGTGAGCGCTCGATCACCGGCATCGGCGACATGGTCGACAAGGGCCTGAAGGCGACCGGCTTCGAGGAGGTCGGCCTGCTCTCCCTCTCCTCGGCGGACCACAGCGAGATCGGCGACGTGGCGAAGGGCCTGGCGGACCGCTACGAGGAAGACAAGATCGGCCTCTCGCTCCCGTCCACCCGTGTGGACGCCTTCAACATCGACCTGGCGAACGAGCTGACGCGCAACGGCCGCCGCTCCGGCCTGACCTTCGCCCCCGAGGGCGGCTCGGAACGCATCCGCAAGGTCATCAACAAGATGGTCTCTGAAGACGACCTGATCCGGACCGTCTCCACCGCCTACGGCAACGGCTGGCGCCAGGTGAAGCTGTACTTCATGTGCGGCCTGCCGACCGAGACCGACGACGACGTCCTGCAGATCGCCGACATGGCGACGAAGGTCATCGCCAAGGGCCGCGAGGTCTCCCGCTCGAACGACATCCGCTGCACGGTCTCGATCGGCGGCTTCGTCCCGAAGCCCCACACCCCCTTCCAGTGGGCCCCGCAGCTGTCGGCCGAGGAGACGGACGCCCGCCTGGAGAAGCTCCGCGACAAGATCCGCGGCGACAAGAAGTACGGCCGCTCGATCGGTTTCCGCTACCACGACGGCAAGCCGGGCATCGTCGAGGGCCTCCTCTCCCGCGGCGACCGCCGCATCGGCGCGGTCATCCGCGCGGTCTACGACGACGGCGGCCGCTTCGACGGCTGGCGCGAGCACTTCTCCTACGACCGCTGGATGCAGTGCGCCGACAAGGCGCTGGTCCCGTTCGGCGTCGACGTCGACTGGTACACCACCCGCGAGCGCACCTATGAGGAGGTCCTCCCCTGGGACCACCTCGACTCCGGCCTCGACAAGGACTGGCTCTGGGAGGACTGGCAGGACGCCCTCGACGAGACCGAGGTGGAGGACTGCCGGTGGACACCGTGCTTCGACTGCGGGGTGTGCCCGCAGATGGACACCCACATCCAGATCGGCCCGACCGGTAAGAAGCTGCTGCCTCTGACGGTCAAGAACGGCGGTCCGACGCCGGCTTCGAGTGGGCACTCGCACTGAATCGGGCGAGGCGCTCGATCGGGTGATTGAGGTGTTGGCGGGGGCAAGCGAGGAGGAGGTGGCCGTGCTGATGGCCGCGACGGGTGCTCCGCGTCCGCGTCCGCCAGTGCCGACGGTCTCCTCCCGTACGCCATTGCCCGTGCTGGGGAGCAGCGCAGCCATTCAATTCCGAGGTGGAGTGGGTCTGGCGATCTTTCCGCGAGAGCCTTTGTTCCATGGGGGATGCGTCGGCTGGACAGGTCGTCCGAAGGTTTCTGGCGGCGCTCCGCGTCGGTGACGTCTGCCACGGGACGGTCACCGCGGTTTCTCGGTCCGAGATGTCGGTGACCCCGGGCGGCTTCCCCGACCAGCCGCTCGGGGCACAGGAGCGACAGTCGGGTCGCGGCTGACAACCGATGCGGACGCAGTCCCCATGGGCCCCAGGGTGCTGAGCTCAGCGGGCGGCGCGCTCCCGGGTGGTGCGGCGCAGCCCGATGAGTTCGGCGACGGCCTCCAGCCAGCGGGCCACGACCTCGTCGCCCTCCACGGGCCGGGCCACCGACGCGGCCGCATCCAGCCAGCCGCGCATCAGGTCCGAGGCCGCCGGATCGGGCAGCAGCTCCGGCAGCCGGGCGGTGTAGCCGGTGCCACCGCTGCGGACGGTCCTGCCGAGGAAAGCCACCGACCGGGGCTGGACCCCGAGGCGGTCGAGCGTGACCGCGGCACCCACGGCTCCGTCGCCGAACAGGGCGCTGCGACGCGGGCCCGGGGCGCCGATGCCGTAGCGCAGGAGCATGGCGACGTCGGCCTGCGCCGACTCTTCGTCGGTCTTGCTGGGGTTCATCGGTACCTCCGGTCCGGTCATCGCACGGTGACCGTGTAGATGAAGTACGCCGGGTCGTTGCCGGGGCTGCCCGTCGCGGTGCGGTCGTCGCCGTCGGGGCAGTCGCCCAGCACGCAGTAGCTCATTTTGATCTTCGTGGTGCCCGCGGCAATGGCCTGGAAGGTGAAGGTCTGCGTGCCGTCACCACCCCCGTCGACACCGCTGTCGCCCTCGAAGTCCTCCTCCCGGCCGCCCTCCTGGCGCACCGTGGCATGGTCGGGACCGGGGCGCACGATGCTCCAGTCCTGGCCCATCGAGGGGTTGGCCGGGAGCGTCAGCTCGAACGTGTCGCCCGCGTCCACTTCGATGGACCGCTCGTCGGCCTCGAACGTCTCGGGGCCGAAGAGGCCGCACCCGGACAGCATCACGGCCGTCAGCGGCAAGGCCAGGGCGGCGGACAGGCGGTGGCTGGACTTCACGGGGATCGGCCTTCCGTTCACTGGGCGGGCAGGTGGACGCCGTAGGCGTCGGGCAAGTCCTTGTCGGAGGCCTTGTCCATGTTGCCGTTGACGAAGTCGTCCTCGCTGACCCATGTGGTCGTTCCCCAGGGGTTGTAGACCTGCAGCATGTCGCCCTCCTGACCGACGATCATCATGGAGTGGCCGACCCGGTCGCCGTTCCCGTCCTTGCCCTCGACGCCGATCGGCACCGGTCTGCCCTCGGCGACGGCCCGCTGGATGTCGGGGAGCGCGTCCCGGCGGTCGTCCGCGCTCCTGACCTCCTGGAACTCGTACTCGCCGCCCGTGTGCGGGCTGATCTCCTTGTTGGAGATCTCGGTCTTGCCGTCGTTGTCCATGCCGTCGGGTGTCGAGCCGAAGGGGAAGTCGTACGCGTTGTCGCCGTCGCCCTCGTCGTGCATCCGCTGCTGCTCGTCGCGCAGCCGGTCCCGGAAGGCGCCGGGGTCGTCCTCCTGCCCGGACGGGCCGCCGGTGAGTTCGAGGGCGTACACCGGATCGACCATGGCGCGCCCGGTGACGACGGTCGAGGGCACGCAGGTGTTGCCTTCCTGCGACCACCTCTCGCCGTTGAACGTCTGCTGGTCCGTGTTCTTGTTGGCACCTTCGTAGGGGCCGCTGGTGTTGATCCCCTCGTCTTTCATGCTGTCCCCGGCCGTGGTGACCGGCGTCAAGTGCCGCTGCAGCCAGTCCGGGTCCTTGCCGTGGATCTTGTCGCGGAACTCACCGACCTCCTTGAGGTCGTACCCGGCGGCCAGTGCCTTCACGAGGTACGCCCGTTCCTGCGGGGTCTTCGCCTCGGCGAGCATCCGCTCGAACTCGGCCTCCTCACGGGCGTCGAGGCGCTCCATCGCGCGGCCCGAGCGCTCCAGGTCGTTCGCGGTCAGCAGCTCGTTCATCTCCGCCGGGCCGCCGGGGCCCGCGATGTCGGCGAGCACGAGACGGTCGGCGGCGGAGATGTTGTCGGTCTTCATCTGGCCCGCCCGGGCCTCGGACGCCAGCTTGTTGAGGTCGCGCGCCGCGGCCCGCGCCGCGTCGTCGGCCACCTCCGCGGCGGTGTGCATCGTCTTGGCGCCCGCAGCCGCGATGCTGCGGGCCCGCAGCCGCTCCGCCTCCTCGGCGTCCTTCTCCACCATGTCGTCGAAGAAGCCGTCCTCACCGCCGAGCATGCCGAGCGCCTCGCGCACCTGCTCGCGGCCACCCTTGTCCTGGGCCTTGGCGTTGGTCAGCGCGTCGGCCAAGCGGAACAGGGCGCCGGCCGCGCCGCTGAACGCCTGCTCCATCTGCTCGGCGGAGCGCGCCGCCGCCATCACCACCTCGGACGCCCGCGCCCCGGTGCTGCCCACCCAGGCGTCGGGCAGGCCCTCGTTGGCGACCTTCTGCACCCGCCGGTGCACGTCGGCGACGTCGTCGATCTGTTTGCGGTACGTCTTGGCGAGACCCTCGATGACCCCGGGGTCACCTACCGGAGCCGAGACGCCCAAGGCGTTGTTGATGGCCCCGATGAGATCGTTCTTGCTGTCGGCCGAGGAGATGGAGTCGTGGTACTCGGCGAGCTTCTGGCGGCGGTCGGTGGTGGATTCGCCTGCGTCGGGCATGACGGGTGCGGCCTTCTGTCGTGGTGAGGGCAGGAGTGCGGACGCGTAAGCGGTACGTAGGGCGCTCAGCCGAAGTCGGACAGGCCGCGCGGCGGCGTGCCGGGCGCGGGCATGGTGCGGTAGCCCGGCGCGGGAGCATCCCCCGCGGGCGCGGGCATCGTCGTCACGCCCTCGCCGCCCGCGGCGCTCATGCCCCGGATGGAGGCGTGCTCGGCGCCCTGGTAGTTCGCCTTGGACACCCGCACCTTGTCGGCCAGCTCGTGCAGGGCGCTCTCCAGGACCTTGGCTTCTGCCTGCCAGTCACCGGCGAAGTTGTTGTACGCGGGGCCCGCGTCGGAGCCGCCGAGGACGTCCGAGGGGTAGCAGGCGGTGTCCTTGACCGCCCTGGCGATGGCACCGACGTCGTCACCCGCCGTGTCGAGTGTCTGCGCCTCGCTGTTCATCGCGCTCGTCTGGACTTGATAGCCCCCGGCGTGCCCTTGCACGGTCATGTCCGGCCCCCGTTTTTCTGATCTTGAGGGCGCAATGTAGCAGGGGCCGGTGGCATGAACACAGCGACCTTTACGCCTCGCGCACAACAGCATCATGCGGCTTCATAGTCGCTCGCTGTGGGCCGGTGACTTGCCTGAGCGGTCGACTGAGGGCGTCGTGAATATTGCTGAAAGCTCAGACCGAGTCGAACGCGGGCGCCGTCACCGACGACCCCGAGAACACCGATGTGGTGATCGTGGGCGCCAGACCGCGACCCGCGCGCGCTACGTCGTGGCCTGTGACGGCGGGCGCAGCACCGTCCGCGGCCTTCGCGCCAGCGAGTTCGCCGGCTCCACCTACGCGCAGCCGTGGCTCGTCGTCGACGCCAAGCTCGATGCCCCGTTGACCGACGTCACGTCCGTCCAGTTCACCGGTAACCCGGACCGTCCGGGCGTGACACTGCCGCTACCCGGTAGGCACCACCGCTGGGAGTTCATGGTGGGGATGCGTCGGCGCCTTGGCTGCGGCCGTGGCGGCTGTCATCGTCGTGGTTGTGCTGGTGGTCGCGGCGGCGAATGACGACGAGAGCACCACATCCGCTCCCACCGACGCGGCGAGCGAGAACGCGTCCCGGGGAGAGAAGGACCCGCAGGGCGAGCGGGCAGACCTGGTCAGGTTCCAGCTGGACGATCGCTCGGTAGCAGGCCTCACCGATGTCTGGTCGTTTGGACGATCAAGAACACCAGCAGCGAGAAGTGCGACAACTCATGGGAGTGGGAAGCCGTCGATGCCACTGGCACTCGACTGGGGAACGGCACTGAGCTGGAGACGGCCATCCGACCCGGGCAGACGGCCCGGGGTGGTTCCCCCACGGCGCTCAACAGCGCGAACGGCGTCAGACTCAACATCACCTGCTTCAACCGGACTGCCGGCTAGCGGGACGATGAGACCGCAGGTCGTCGACTTGGGTGCCGTTGAGGGCCGAACGGGGGAGCCCCACGTGCGCAGGGGTGGGGTGCGTTCGAGGCTGGGGGCATGAGTCTGCGTCCATGGGTCGTTGTCGAGTCGCCGGACACCCGTGGGCTTCGCCGGGTGACCGTGGGCAGTGAGACGGTGGGCAGCGCCTGGTCGTTGAGGGAGCTGCGCCGAATACTCGGCCGTCTCGGCTACCCGGAGGATGCGGATCTGGAGGACCCGGCACTCATCTGCTGGCGCGGCGGTGACAGCGGCACGTGGCCCGACCGGGCGTGGAGAAGACGCGCGATCCTCGTGCTGATGACGGTCGGACTGTTGGCTTCCATGGGGCTCAACGCGGTTGTCGGATGGCCGGACGCGGCCGGTGCGCTGACTTTTGCGCAACGGCTGACTGGGATCCTCTTCGTGCTGTCCGGCCTGGTGCAGGGTGCGGCCGCGTTGATGGCGCTCGACTACTGGGGGAGACGGCAGTTCAAGATTTCCGGGGCGCTTGTTCTGCTGGGGGTGCTCATTTCGCTGGCCACGGACAGTCTGCTTCTCTTCATGTGGCTGGAGGAAACGGAGTACACGCCCTATGCGCTGGTTTTCCTGCCGCTTTGGTGCTGGTCTCTGTGGGCGCTCTTCCTGCTTGTTCGGGAGAGATCGTGGGGAGGAGTGCCGCAGCCGAAGAGGTTTGCCGCCGGAGTGGTCGCCACCGCGCTTCTGACTGGTGTCAGTCTGGCGTACTCGACCATGTATCAACCCACCGCAGCGCCGATGCACTTCACTTTGCAGGCGAAGTTCGGGGCTGCGCAGGCGGACCGTGGGCTGCCGTTCGTCCACGTTCCGCTGTCGCTGCGCATGAAGAACACCGGCGGGATCCCCGTCTACATCCTCAATGACATCTACACGGTCCGCGGCCGAGGCGCCAATTATTCCAGATTCTCTCAGAATGGAGATTTGTTGAGGGAGTGGAGGGAGAGTGCAGGAAAGTCGGGCTATCTGACCGGGGAGGCGGAGCTCTATGTCGACGATCTCAAGAAGACCACCATAAGCAGTAGTCATTTCTATGGCCCCGGCAAGTGGCTCGAAGTCGGGCAGGAATACGCTCTCGAGCGTGTGTTCCAAGTCCCCAAAGATGCAACGTATGACACAGTCAGCGTCGACGTGCAGGTCTCATACATGAGGAAGGATCGAGGGAAGCTGGATGTCGACGAATTCAGCACTGCGCACTATACCTGGAATGAAAATGACGATTACTACTGCGCATGGCAGCTGTGCGGGCAGCAACTCATCTATCAAGGGCGGGTGCGACACAACAACAACCTCATCAACGTGACGCGTAAACCACGCTTTGTGAAGGCGGTCTGGTCGCCGGGCGCTGTGCCCATTTCCGCTATTTCTTCAGGTCAAGTCAAGAGGGGGCAGGTTGCCTACGGTGAGGTAAGGAGGGAGCTGGACAGGTACGGCGCTGCGAGAATCCGGGCCGGTGCGGAGGTGTCCGTCGCGGAATTGCTGAGATCCTCCGGTGCATGACGGGGATTCAGCTCTCTACCCTTGGTCGCCCGTCGTGAGCCAGGTTCCTGCCGTGACGCCGTCCTCATCGAGGTACGCAGCTGTCTGCCTGCAATGGAGACCGCTGGGCGTTCCGAGGGTCCAAATCAGTTCTTTCCCCGGCAGGAGGTCGGCGAGTTTCGTGATGAGCGGTGCGATGCCGAAGGGGGCGTGGGCGTGCTCGTCGTTCTTCAACTGGGCGCGGACGACGAGCACGTCGTTACTCTGCTCCCTGGCCTTCCAGAAATCTTTGACCCCTGCGCTGTCCCAGCTCGAGGGAGTCAGGTCTTTCAGCCCCTTTTCGAGTGTCCGGGCAGAGAGAGCCTTGAGCACGGCGTTGGTGCACATTTCGGCGGCCTTCCCGAGGGGGGCCTGGGGCTGCTCCTGCTCCGAGGCGGCTTTGTCCTGCTCAGCCTTCATACGAGCAGTCCCGTCTTCCATCTCGTTCCGGGCTTCGTCTCGCTTCTCCGGTGAGGTCCTGGGGTCGGTCGCCTGTTTCATCGGCCGACTGACCCGCCGTGTCGCATCCGCGAGTTCGTCCCGTTGATCCTGCGGATTGCGCGAGTGCTGTCCCGGTGCGCTCGAGTGCTCCGGCTGTGCGGTTGCGCCCGTGAGGAACCCCTGCGACGAGCTCACCCACAAAGCAGCACGGCCCATCTCCCCCTGGCCACGACTCTGTTCCAGGGCGAAATTCACTTCCTCCACGATTGCCGCCAGCTCCCCGCGCAACTTCTTCGGCGTCCCGGCATCCCCGATCGTGTCCAGGGCGGATGTCGTCCGCTCCACCACCAGCAGGAGCCGCGACCGGTCCTCGGCCGGCAAATCAGGCTGCTGGCCCACCACCAGGGTGGAGGTCATCTGCTTCACGAGCACGGTCAACCGGTCCCGCTGCTCGCGAGGCGTGCCGTCCTTGCTGATGACCGACAGTGCCGAGGCAAGCTTCCTCGCGCTCTCGGTGACCGCTTCCCTGTCCTGGGGTGTCGTCGCCGGGTCCGTCGCTGCCCTGAGCGCGGCGGTCAAGGTGTCCACGGTCGAAGTGAGTTCCGCGGGTACGTCGTCCCGCGTCTTGTTCAGGGTCGCCGTCACCTCGTCGATCGCCTTCGTTTGTTCCGACGGTGGTTCGGGCGTGGGCTGGTCCGGGGTGGCGGTACCTGACGGCTCATCAGTCGTCGTCGGCGTGCGGTCCGAATCCGACGCATCGGTATCGGTCGGTGTGGTCGTGGCCGTGGTCGGCGCAGGGGGTGGGGGCGTAGGGGTGGTGGCTGGCGTCGTCGGGGGAGGCGGCGTCGGCGAAGGTGGGGAGGGCGGCGAGGGGGGTGGCGGAGGCGTTGTCTGTGCGGGTGCGTGGTGCCCGGACGCGGTGGGCGTCTGCTGTGCTGCCACCGCACTCGTCAGGCCTGCCGGCAACGCGAGTGCCGCGGCCAGGAGAGACGCGTTGAGCCTGTGGAAGGCGTACCGCCGAGTTGTTCTGGCCATGGTGATCCCAGATGCGCTGTGCGGTGTACTGCATCATCTGCTTGCCGACTCGGCCGACTCGACCCTACGAATCCACTGTTCACCCGGCCTGCGCATCGCGCAATGCGAACGCCCGGCCTCGGGCCGGAGGTTGTGCGCAGGAGTGGGATCCGGACGGGCGAGAGCGGCGTCTACACGAATATGGACCTTGAGAAGCCGCCGACCGCGGATCCACAGAAGCCGCCTGCGAGGCACGAGCAGCCGGCAGCGCCGGACGGGTGCCTCGTCGTCGCGATACGGCTGCCCGTGCGGATCGTCGTGCTACTGCTGGTCGTGCCGGTGCGGATGGTGTGGGACGCGCTCGTCGTCGCCGGGCGCTTCCTGAACGACACGATGCTGCGGCCGCTGGGGCGGGCGCTGCTGTGGGGCGGGCGGGCGTTGTTCGTGTGGCCGTTCGTGGGGCTGTGGCGATACGTCGTCGTGCCCGTCGCACAGGGGCTCGCCTGGCTGGGGAACGTACTCGTGGTCGTTCCGCTGGTGTGGCTGTACCGGTACGTGCTCACTCCCCTCGGGCACGCGTGTGCGTGGGTGGCCCGTGGCATCGGGCACGCGTGCGCCTGGCTGGCGCGAGGGGTCGGGGCCGGGCTGGGATGGCTGTACGCGCGCGTGCTCGCACCGATCGGGCAAGCGGCGATGTGGGTCCTCAGGGGGCTCGGCGCGCTGCTCGCCGCGTTCGGGCTCGGCGCGTTCGCCGTCGTGGCGTGGCTGGTGCGGTATCTCCTCGTCGTCCCGGCCGTGTGGGTGTACGAGTGGGTCCTCGCGCCCCTCGGGCGGGCGATCGCCTGGTGCGCGAGGGGCCTGCTGTGGGTCGTGAGCACGGTCGTCACCGGAATCGGGATCGGGCTGTACTGGATCGGGCGCGTGCTGTTCGTGCTGCCCGCGCTGGGCGTGTACCGGTGGGTCCTCGCGCCCGTCGGCCGTGTGCTCGCCGTCATCGGCAGGGAGATCTGGGAGGCGCTCGGGCATGCGTGGCGGGTCGCCGGGCGGATCTCGCTCGCCGTCGGGCGGTTCCTCGCGAGCCTCTTCCGGTGGATCTTCGTGGAGCCGGTGCGATGGGTGTACCGGACGGTGCTCACACCGGTCGGGCACCTCGTCCGGGACGCGGTGCTACGGCCCGCCGCCGAGGCCGCGCGCAGCGTGGGGCGGGCCACCCGGCAGGCCCTCGCCGACGTCCGGGAGTCCGTACGTCAGGCGCGGGCCGACTTCCGGCGGATGCTGCTCGGGGAGCCGAAGAAGCGGGAAGCCGTGGCCCGACGGGAACCTCTGGGCCGTGAGACACGTACTCTTGGTAGCAGTACGACCGCTCTCACGAAGGACTGAACGACACTGGGCAAGCGACAGCCCGAAGGCCCGCCGCCCGCACCCGCGGTGCAGCGCATCCGACTGCGCTACACCAAGCGCGGCCGCCTCCGGTTCACCAGCCACCGTGACTTCCAGCGCGCCTTCGAGCGTGCGCTGCGCCGTGCCGAGGTGCCGATGGCGTACTCGGCAGGGTTCACGCCGCATCCGAAGGTGTCGTACGCCAATGCCGCACCCACCGGCACGGGCAGTGAGGCGGAGTATCTGGAGATCGCGCTCACCACAGCGCGGGATCCCGAGAAGCTGCGGGTTCTTCTCGACGAGTCGCTGCCCACCGGCCTCGACATCGTCGACGCGGTCGAGGCCCGGACCTCGGGGCTCGCCGACCGGCTCACCGCTTCCGTGTGGGAGCTGCGGCTGGCCGGCGTGGAGTCGGCCGAGGCCGAGCGAGCCGTGGCGGCCTTCAACGCCGCCGAGGCGGTCGAGGTCCAGCGGATGACCAAGAACGGCCTCCGCACCTTCGACGCCCGCCCCGCGGTCGTACAACTTGAAACACAGAGTGAAACGGCTGATAGGCCGACCGACCAGCCCTGTGCGATACTGCGGCTGGTTGTTCGGCACGTGACGCCTGCCGTACGACCCGACGACGTCCTGTCCGGTCTCCGCGCCGTGGCCGACCTGGCGCCGCCGGTCCCCGCAGCGGTGACCAGGCTGGCGCAGGGGCTGTTCGATGAAGAGACCGGCACGGTGACCGACCCGCTCGCGCCCGACCGCGAGGCAGCGACGGCCCCAACCGAGGCCGAGACCGCTGCCGCCGCGACGGCGCCGGCGTAAGGAAGGTTCCGCGTAGGGACGGTCGTCGAAGCGCCGCCCTCGTACTCGGGAGCCACCTGGGTCGGGCAGCGCACCGACCAGAAGACTTTCGCCAGGCCGTACGCATTCGGCGTACGGAACCGGCGAGACAGGACACAGAGAGCTCCCGTGCGGCGCCCGCGCCCCGGACGGCGGCAGTCGCGCAATGCGCGAGCCGCGGACGTCACCGGCATACCGCCGGACCAGGCGCGGCGCCCGGGAGCCTGACGGGAGAAACGCCCGCATGCTCGAACCGACCGAACCCAATGAGGGTTCCGAACTGAACACTCCCAGCGACACCCTGCCGCCGAGGCGGCGGCGCCGTGCCGCGTCCCGCCCGGCGGGCCCGCCGACGGCTGCCGCCGAGGCGCAGCCCACAGAGGTGGTCGAGCCGGCCATACCGGTCGCCGATGCCTCCGATGTGGCGGCCCTGACCGAAGACGCCGAGACGGCCGAGAAGCGCCAGGAGAGCATCGACGCCGTCGTGGCCGCCGTTGCCGAGGCGAATTCCGAGGCCGCGGACGCCGAAGAGACCCAGGACGCCGAAGAGGCGGAGGGGACGGCGGAGGCCGCCCCTGCCGGTCGTACGCGTCGGCGCGCGGTGCGTCGCGCGTCCGCGCCTGCCGGATCGCCTACGGCTGCCGAGACCGCCGAGACCGTGGTGCCGGTGGCTGCCGCCGCACCAGTCGCCGAGCAGGCGAGCCCGGCCGCCGCCGAAGAGCCCGCGGCCGAGAGTGCTGTGGCCGAGGAGTCGGCGCCGCCCCGTTCGCGTCGCCGTGCGGTGCGTCGGGCGTCCGCGCCCGCCGGTGCTCCCGCGCCGACGGAGGCCGCCGAGGCCGCGGTCTCCGATGCCTCCGGTACGGCCGCTGAACTGCCTGCCGCCGCTGAAGCCGCTGCCCCGGCCGAGGCCGGCGAGGACGCTGCGCCGCGTCGTACGCGTCGGCGTGCCACGCGTCGGGTTTCCGTGCCCGCCGGTACTCCCTCCACCGACGAGGCCGCTGCCCCTGCGGTGGCCGAGGAGAGCGCCGAGGCGCCCGTGAGCGACGAGGCCTCCGCCGAGATCTCCGCCGACGCCGAGGAGGCCGCCGAGGCCGCCCCGCGTCGCACCCGCCGGCGCGCCACACGGCGTGCGGCTTCTGCTGCCGACGAGACCTCCGAGGCCGTGGCCGCCGAGGCCCCCGCCGAGACGCCGGTGACGGCGGCGACGCCCGTGACCCCCGGTATCGACACCGTGACCGCCGCGGTGGCCGGTGTCGGCGAGCCCGCCGAGGCACCCGCCGCCGAAGCCGAGGAGAAGGCCGCCCCCCGCCGCCGTCGCCGTGTCGTCCAGCGGGCGGCCACCGGCTTCGCGGCGCCGGCTCAGTCCGCCGCCGCCGAGGGCGACGAGGCGCCGCGCCCCGCGCGGCCCGCCATGGCCGTGTTCCAGGCGCCCGTGTTCACCGAGCCGCAGTTCCAGACGCCCCAGCGCGCCGCCGCCGAGGCCGCCGCTGAGGCGGAGACCGAGGACGTCGAGGAGTTCGCGGAGGAGCAGCCCGCCGCGTCGAGGCGTCGTCGCCGGCGCCGGGGCGCCGGGTACGGCGACGAGGCCGAGGCCACCCAGAGCGTCGAGGCCGCCGCCGAGGACGAGACCGAGGAAGCCGAGGACGCGGAGACCGAGGACGTCGCCGACGGTGACGACTCCGAGGAGTCCGGGTCGCGTCGGCGCCGCAGGCGTGGTGGCCGGCGTCGTCGTCGGGGTGAGTCCGCGGACTCCGAGTCCGAGGGCGGTGACGCCGAGGGCGACGAGGTCGCCGCCGCGCAGGCCGCGCAGGACGCCGAGGACACCGCCGAGCAGGACGAAGAGGACGCCGAGGACGCCCGAGGCGAAGACGGCGGTTCCAGCTCCAGCAGCCGTCGTCGCCGGCGCCGTCGTCGTCGCGCCGGTGACTCCTCCGTGGACACCGAGCCCGGCGAGGGCGACCCCGAGCGCACCGTCGTCAAGGTCCGCGAGCCCCGCCCGAAGGCCGAGCCGTCCGACGAGGTGCAGTCCATCAAGGGCTCCACGCGCCTGGAGGCCAAGAAGCAGCGCCGCCGGGAAGGCCGTGAGCAGGGCCGTCGTCGCGTGCCGATCATCACCGAGGCCGAGTTCCTGGCCCGTCGTGAGGCCGTCGAGCGCGTGATGGTCGTCCGCCAGCACGGCGACCGTACGCAGATCGGCGTCCTCGAGGACAACGTGCTCGTCGAGCACTACGTCAACAAGGAGCAGTCGACCTCGTACGTCGGCAACGTCTACCTGGGCAAGGTCCAGAACGTGCTGCCGTCGATGGAGGCCGCCTTCATCGACATCGGCAAGGGCCGCAACGCCGTCCTGTACGCCGGTGAGGTCAACTTCGAGGCGCTCGGCATGGCCAACGGGCCGCGCCGCATCGAGTCCGCCCTCAAGTCCGGCCAGTCCGTGCTCGTCCAGGTCACCAAGGACCCGATCGGGCACAAGGGCGCGCGTCTGACCAGCCAGGTCTCCCTGCCGGGCCGTTACCTCGTGTACGTCCCCGAGGGCTCCATGACCGGCATCAGCCGCAAGCTGCCCGACACCGAGCGGGCGCGGCTGAAGACCATCCTCAAGAAGATCGTCCCCGAGGACGCGGGCGTCATCGTGCGCACCGCCGCCGAGGGCGCGAGCGAGGACGAGCTGCGCCGCGATGTCGAGCGACTGCAGTCGCAGTGGGAGGACATCCAGAAGAAGGCCAAGAACGGCAACGCGCCGACGCTGCTGTACGGCGAGCCGGACATGACCGTCCGGGTCGTCCGGGACATCTTCAACGAGGACTTCTCCAAGGTCGTCGTCAGCGGTGACGAGGCCTGGGACACCGTCCACGGCTATGTCTCGCACGTGGCGCCGGACCTCGCCGAGCGGTTGCAGAAGTGGACCAGCGAGGTCGACGTCTTCGCCACGTACCGGATCGACGAGCAGCTCGCCAAGGCACTGGACCGCAAGGTCTGGCTGCCGAGCGGTGGTTCGCTGGTGATCGACCGGACCGAGGCGATGGTCGTCGTCGACGTCAACACGGGCAAGTTCACCGGCCAGGGCGGCAACCTCGAGGAGACCGTCACCAGGAACAACCTGGAGGCGGCCGAGGAGATCGTCCGTCAGCTGCGGCTGCGCGACCTCGGCGGCATCATCGTCATCGACTTCATCGACATGGTGCTGGAGTCCAACCGGGACCTGGTTCTGCGGCGCCTGCTGGAGTGCCTGGGCCGGGACCGGACGAAGCACCAGGTCGCCGAGGTGACCTCGCTGGGGCTCGTGCAGATGACGCGCAAGCGGGTCGGCCAGGGCCTGCTGGAGTCCTTCTCCGAGACCTGCGTCCACTGCAACGGCCGCGGTGTCATCGTGCACATGGAGCAGCCGACCTCCGCCGGAGGCGGCGGCAAGCGCAAGAAGCGCGCGCGGGCCGGTGCCGGTCCGGACCATGTGCACGAGGGCGCCGTCGCCGTCGAGCCGGCCGAGACGGCCGAGGAGGAGGCGGAGTCCGAGGCCGAGGTCGCTGCCGAGGCCGCACAGCCCGCCGCGCTTCCGGAGCCTGCCTTCGCGCCCGACGAGGAGCTGTACAGCAGCGTCGCCGAGGCCGAGGCCGCGGCCGGGCGTGGCGGTCGTTCGCGTCGCCGCGGCGGTCGGCGGGCGTCCGCTCCGGCGGGTGCGCCGAGGAAGTCCGAGACGGTTCCCACGGCTCAGGACGTGACCGTCGAGCAGGAGGTCGAGCGTCCGGTGCAGCCGGAGTCGGCCGCCGAGGCGAAGGCCGAGCCGATGGCCGTGGAGGACGCGGTCGTCGAGGCCCCGGCCACCGAGGAGGCCGCGCCCAAGGGGCGTACGCGGCGTCGTGCGACCCGCAAGGTGTCCGCGCCCGCCGGGTCGCCGGCGGGGTCCGAGGCCGCCGTCGTGACGGTCGGCGAGGCCGCGTCCGAGCAGGTGGCGGAGGCCCCGGCCGAGGCTCTCTCGGAGCAGGCCGAGCCGGCTCCGGCCGAGGCGGTCGTCGAGAGCGCCGCTCCGGCCCGGGCGCGGCGCCGTGCCGTGCGCAAGGCCACCGCGCCGACCGCGTCCGAGGAGACGGCCGTCGTGGTCGTCCCGGCCGCCGAGGCGGAGTCCGGCAGCGCCGCGGAGGCCCCGGCAGCCGACGAGGACGTCGAAGAGGCGGCTCCGGCCAAGAAGACGGCCCGTAAGACGGCCAAGAAGGCCACGGCGAAGAAGGCCGCCACCACCAAGAAGACCGCGGCCAAGAAGACGGCCGCAAAGAAGGTGACGGCCAAGAAGGCGGCGAAGACCACCAAGACGGCAGCGGCCAAGTCGACGGCGAAGAAGACCACCGTCTCGGCTGCCACCGACGAGTGATGCGCCACTGATGGGCGACAACTGATGCGTGGTGCGGCCGGTCCATGTGACCGGCCGCACTGCGTTGGAGCCCGGCCCGGTTTGACCCCCTTGGCCATGGCCCCGTAACCTTGACCGTCGGCGTGTCCGTGGATATAGGCACGCCACATCCCCGTAAACCTCATCCCTCCTGAGCACAGGGTGTTCCGGAGAGGCTGTCCGCGTGCCGGGCGGCTGGACTGCGGGGGTGCCGTTCCCGAGCGAGAGAGTGAGATCCGCGTGTACGCCATCGTGCGCAGCGGTGGTCGCCAGCACAAGGTTGCTGTCGGCGACATCGTTGAGGTTGACAAGATTTCCACTGCCAAGGTTGGCGACACGGTCGAGCTCTCGACCCTGCTCGTTGTCGACGGCGACGCTGTGACCAGTGACCCGTGGGTGCTGGCCGGCATCAAGGTCCAGGCCGAGGTCGTGGACCACCACAAGGGCCAGAAGATCGACATTCTGCGCTACAAGAACAAGACCGGCTACCGCCGTCGTCAGGGCCACCGCCAGCAGTACACGGCGATCAAGGTCACTGAGATCCCCGCGGCTGCGAAGTAAGGGACTGAGGAGAGATGGCACACAAGAAGGGCGCATCGTCCACCCGTAACGGTCGTGACTCCAACGCTCAGCGCCTCGGCGTGAAGCGCTTCGGCGGTCAGGTCGTCAACGCGGGCGAGATCCTGGTCCGTCAGCGCGGCACCCACTTCCACCCGGGCGCGGGCGTCGGCCGTGGCGGCGACGACACGCTGTTCGCCCTGGAGGCCGGTTCGGTGCAGTTCGGCACCCACCGTGGCCGCAAGGTCGTGAACATCGTTCCGGTCGCCTGATCGGAAACTTTCGCGAGGCGGACCTCACTTCCCTCACGGGAAGCGGGTCCGCCTTTCGCGTGTTAGTTCTCAGAGAACACCCCGTACGTAACTGGAGGCACATCCCATGACCACCTTCGTGGACCGCGTCGAGCTGCATGTCGCCGCGGGTAGCGGAGGCCACGGCTGTGCCTCCGTCCACCGTGAGAAGTTCAAGCCGCTCGGCGGGCCCGACGGCGGCAACGGCGGGCGCGGCGGGGACGTGATCCTCACCGTCGACCAGTCGATCACCACGCTGCTCGACTACCACCACTCCCCGCACCGCAAGGCCACCAGCGGCAAGCCCGGTGAGGGCGGCAACCGCTCCGGCAAGGACGGGCAGGACCTGGTCCTCACCGTGCCGGACGGCACCGTCGTGCTCGACAAGGCGGGCAATGTACTCGCCGACCTGGTCGGGCAGGGCACGTCGTACGTCGCCGCGCAGGGCGGCCGGGGCGGGCTCGGCAATGCCGCGCTGGCGTCGGCGCGGCGCAAGGCACCCGGGTTCGCGCTGCTCGGTGAGCCGGGGGACCTCCAGGACATCGTCCTGGAGCTGAAGACCGTCGCCGATGTGGCGCTGGTCGGGTACCCGAGTGCCGGCAAGTCCTCGCTGATCTCGGTGCTGAGCGCCGCGAAGCCGAAGATCGCGGACTACCCGTTCACGACGCTGGTGCCGAACCTGGGTGTGGTGACGGCGGGCTCGACCGTCTACACCATCGCCGACGTCCCGGGTCTGATCCCGGGCGCCAGTCAGGGCAAGGGCCTGGGCCTGGAGTTCCTGCGGCACGTCGAGCGGTGCAGTGTGCTCGTGCACGTCCTGGACACCGCGACGCTGGAGTCCGACCGGGACCCCGTCTCCGACCTGGACATCATCGAGGCGGAACTGCAGGAGTACGGCGGGCTCGACAACCGCCCGCGGATCGTCGTCCTGAACAAGATCGACGTACCGGACGGCAAGGACCTCGCCGAGATGGTGCGGCCGGATCTGGAGGCCCGTGGCTACCGGGTCTTCGAGGTGTCCGCGGTGGCGCATCTCGGCCTCAAGGAGCTGTCGTTCGCGCTGGCCGACCTGGTGGGCAGGGCGCGGGCCGCGAAGCCGACGGAAGAGGCGACGCGGATCGTGATCCGGCCGAAGGCCGTCGACGACGCCGGCTTCACCGTGACGCGTGAGGACTCCGGCGGCGAGCCGCTGTTCCGGGTGCGTGGTGAGAAGCCCGAGCGCTGGGTGCGGCAGACCGACTTCAACAACGACGAGGCCGTGGGCTATCTCGCCGACCGGCTCAACCGGCTCGGTGTCGAGGACGAGTTGATGAAGGCGGGCGCCCGGTCCGGTGACGGCGTGGCCATCGGGCCCGAGGAGAACGCCGTCGTCTTCGACTGGGAGCCGACGCTGATGTCCGGGGCGGAGATGCTCGGCCGGCGTGGCGAGGACCACCGCTTCGAGGCACCGCGGCCCGCTGCGCAGCGGCGGCGTGACAAGGAGGCCGAACGGGACGAGGCCCTCCGGGAGTTCGACGACTTCGAGCCGTTCTGAGGCCTGGGGGGCGTGCGGCGTTGTCGGTGCCGTCGACTGGGGGCTGCCGCCCCCAGGCCCCCGCTTCGGCCTGAACGGCCTCGTCCTCAAAACGCCGGACAGGCTGACCTTGCCTGGGCCGGCGTTCAGAGTGCACCGCGGACGGGCTGGGATGCCCGGGCCGGTGTCCCGGCGCCAGTGTGTGCCGCTGGCCGGATTGGTTAACTCCAGGAAAATTCGCGGCGTATCCCAGGGCAACCCCTTCGATCCCCGGTGAGTCGTACTGGGCGGCGTGGATGAGGATCTTGAACTTTCGAGGCCTCACCACCGTCAACTGCCCATCGAATTCCCGGAGTCGACGTGGTCGAGGCTGTTTCGCGCAGGACGCGGCGTACCGCCGCCATGGCTGCCGCCCTGGTGGCCGCGAGCGTCGGTGTACTGCCGACGGGGTCCGCCCACGCGGCGACCGCCACCGTGCGGCAGGACTTCAACGGTGACGGGTACGGCGATCTGGCCGTCGCCGCTCCCAACGCCACCGTGAACGGCAGGGCGAAGGCGGGCTACGTCGCCGTGCTGTACGGATCCGCGAACGGACTGCGCACCACGGTCAAGAAGGTGTACACGCAGGACTCCGCCGGGATTCCGGGCACCGTCGAGGCCGATGACCGCTTCGGCTCGGACCTCGTCACGGCCGACCTGGACGGCGACGGATACAGCGACCTGCAGGTGTCCGCCGATGACGAGCGGTGGGAGCAGGGCGGCATCGCCCGGGAGGGCAGCCGCACCGTGCTGTGGGGCGGCCCCGGCGGCCTCACCTCGGGGAAGGTGCGGCCCGCTGTCGGAGACAGCCCGTACCAGAGCGGCGGCGGGACCGTCACCGGTGACTTCAACGGCGACGGGCATCAGGACCTGCTCGACAACGGCCGTGTGGAGTACGGGCCGTTCGGGCGCGGCGGTCAGCCGGCCGGCACGACCGGGGCACAGCTCGTCGACGGCGACCTCGACCTGGTCAGGGTGGTGGCCGGCGATGTGGACGGTGACGGCATCACCGACCTCGTCACCCTGGCCCGCTCGTTCGACGCGGACGACGAGGGCAACCGTGGCGAGCACCTGAACTTCCTGCGCGGCAGCCGCCACGGCCTGCGCCCCCTCGTCGTCCTCAGGGACGCCCAGGGCGAGAGGATCAGACCCGGCCACACGCTGGCCCTCGGTGACGTCAACGGCGACCGCCGCGAGGACATCGTCATGGGTCATGGGCGGCTCAGGTTCCTCTACGGCACGGCGAGCGGCCCGGCCGACTCCGTCGCCCCCCGGACCATCACCCAGGACACGCCGGGCATGCCCGGCGCCGACGAGGCCGGGGACGTGCTCGGCTACGACCTCGCGGTCGGCGACATCAACGGCGACGGCTACGGCGACGTCCTGGCCGGCGACCCGTACGAGGACCTGGGCACGGTCCAGCAGGCCGGCGCCTTCGTCGTCGTACCCGGTGGACCGGACGGGCCGACCGGGGCCGGCGGCAGACTCCTCGCCCAGAACAGCGCGGACGTTCCCGGCACCGTCGAGAAGGACGACCGCTTCGGCGAGAACGTGCATCTGGTCGACGCCGACGGCGACGGGCGGGCCGAACCCGTCGTGGCCGCGGTCGGGGAGGACGCGCGTGCCGGAGGCGTGTGGGTGTTCCGGTCCGGCTCGGCCGGTGTCACCGCGAAGGGCTCCTTCGCCTTCGGCGCCGGCACCCTCGGCACGGTCGCGAGCGGCGCCCGGCTCGGTGACCGGTTCCCGCGCTGATCAGCCGCCCCCTCCCACGCCTCCACCCCTATCTTCCCTACGTCAGGAATCACATGACTTCGCGTTCCCACCGCCGTGCTCCGCGCTCCCGCCGCGTGGGGATCGTCCTCGCCACCGGCGTCGCGCTTGTCGGCGGGGCGCTGGTGGTGCCCGCCGTCAACGCCGCCACCGAGGCCAGGGCCGCCACGCCGAGCAGCAAGCGGCTGCACGACGACTTCAATGGCGACGGGTACCCCGATGCGGCGATCGGTGCCCCGTCCACAACGGTGGGAGGGAAACCGCTGCGCGGCGCGATCAGTGTGCTGTACGGCTCTTCCAGCGGGTTGTCGACCTCGCGCAAGCAGGTGCTGACGTGGCCCAACCGTACGAACGAGGGCTATTACGGAGCCCAGTTGACGAGCGCGGACCTGGACGGGGACGGATACGCGGACCTGCTGTCGACGGCCGAGTCGGAGATGCCGTACGTCGACTCCGGGTTCGCCCTCGTCGTCAACTGGGGCGGGTCAAAGGGGCTGTCGGCCACGCCGACGAGACTGACCTGGAGCACCGGCTATGAGTGGGGCGGCCGGTTCACCGTCGCGGACGTGGACGGCGACAAGCGACCGGATGTGGTCATGGTCAGCGACGACAGGCCGGACAGCGAGGCACCCGGCAGGGTGTGGCACGGCCCGTTCACCCGCGCCGGCGAGCCCGCGAAGAAGGACTCCTTCGACATCGACCCCGACGGGCACTCGTCGTACCACTCCGTGACGGCCGGTGATGTGAACGGCGACGGCACTGCTGACCTCGCCGTGCGCACCTCCTCCCAGGACGAGCCGGACTCGCGCGCGGTGTCCCTGCTCACGGGCGGCCCCAACGGTCTCACCTACCAGGGCAATCTCAAGGACGCCCAGGGCAGGATCGTCGGCGGCGAGGACGCGAGGATCGGCGACCTGAACAAGGACGGGTACGGCGACATCGTCGTCGGCCACTCCGTCGACAGCCTTGACAGCGACGTCGAACTTCCCACGAAGGGTGGTGCGTTGGCCGTCGTCTACGGCGGTCCCGGCGGCGTCTCCAGCACCCGCAAGCCGGTGTGGATCAACCAGGACACCGCCGGTGTGCCCGGCGCCGGCGAGCGGGGCGACGGCATGGGATCGGGGCTGTCCATCGGCGACACCGACGGCGACGGCTACCTCGACGTCGCGACCGGCCTGCCCGGCGAGGACTTCGACGGCCTCACCGACGCGGGCACCGTGCTCGTGCTGCGTGGCGGCGCGAACGGGCTGACCGCCACCGGCTACAAGTCGTTCAGCCAGAACACCGGCAAGGTGCCCGGTACCGCCGAAGGGCAGGACCGTTTCGGCCAGGAGACCGCTCTCGTCGACGGCGACGGTGACAGGAGGCACGGTCTGGTCGTCGGGGACCCGGCCGAGAACTTCGGCATGGGATCCGCGTGGGTCTTCTCCGCCACCTCCAGCGGTGTCACCGCCGCCCATTCCTTCTCGTTCGGTCCGGCCACCATGGGCCTGACCGTGACCCAGGCGCAGTTCGGATCGTGGCTGGCCGACTGAGAGCGACGACAGCCCCGTACCGATATCCCCCCACGAAAACGACAGGAGACAGCACCATGAACAGGCGCAGAGGAACCTGGCGCACGGGACTCGCCGTTGTCATGGCGGTGACGGGAGCGGCCGCGCTGCCCGCCGCCCACGCGGCCGGGGACACTCCGCCCGCGGTCGAACTCCGGGACGACTTCAACGGCGACGGCTACTCCGACCTCGCGGTCGCGGCGCCCGAGGCGACCGTCGACGGGAAGTCGAAGGCCGGATACGTCGCCGTGGTGTACGGGTCGGCGAGTGGGCTGAGGACCGCCTCCAAGCAGGTCGTCAGCCAGAACACGGCCGGCGTCACCGACTCCGCCGAGACGGAGGACCTGTTCGGCAGCGCGGTGAGCACCGCCGACCTCGACCGGGACGGATACGCGGACCTGATCGTCGGTGCCAGTGGTGAGGACTCCGTCGAGGGCGGTGCCGAGACCGGGCTCGTCCAGGTCGTCTGGGGCGGGGCGAACGGGTTGTCCGGCGGGGCGGCGCTGGCGTACGGGCGCGAGACCTATGACCGGCTGAGCGCCAAGGGGCAGCTGACCGTCGGCGATGTGAACGGTGACGGGGCGACGGACCTGGTCGTCGTCGAGAGCCAGGTCAAACTGCGGGTCATCAAGGGCCCCTTCGGCCGCGACGGCTCCGCGAGCGGCGGGGAGCAGATCGTCCTGGACGACTCCGATCCCCGCTTCCTGGACCTGGCCACCGGCGACGTGAACGCTGACGGCATCGACGACGTCGTCGGCACCATGCACGACGGCGACGAGTACGACGCCCGCCGTGTCACGTACTGGCGGGGCACGCGGGACGGGCTTGCCGAGGGCGTCGTGCTGCGTGACGCCAGGGACTGGCGGGTGCAGGGCGGCGAGTCCCTCGACCTTGGTGACGTGAACGGCGACGGGTACGAGGACATCGTCGTGGGCCGTTCCGTCGACGGCTACGACAGCGACCTCGACACCCCGATCCCCACGGGCGGCCGGGTCGCCTTCATACCGGGCTCCGCGAACGGGCCCGTCGGCACGAAGGCGATGTACGTCAACCAGGACAGCGCCGGAGTCCCCGGCGCCGCCGAGCGCGGCGACGGCTTCGGCTCCGACGTCTCGGTCGCCGACGTCGACGGCGACGGGTACGCCGACGTCTCCACGGGCGTGCCGGGCGAGGACTTCGACGGGCTGAGCAACGCCGGCGGCGCCGTCGTACTGCGCGGTGGCGCGAACGGTCTGACCGGTACCGGTGCCCACGGGGTCAACCAGGCCACCGCGGATGTGCCGGGCGCGGCGGAGACCAACGATGCCTTCGGCGGCGCCACCCACCTGGTGGACGCCGACCACGACGGCCGCGCGGAACTCGTCGTCGGCGCACCGGGGGAGAACGCGAACGCCGGGTCGGTGTGGGTGTTCGAGTCCACCTCGGCCGGCACCACCCCGACCGGCTCGTTCACCTTCGGCGCCGGGACGCTCGGCACGGTAGCGGCGAACGCGAGGCTGGGCTCCGGGTTCAACTACTGATCGAGCCGGATTCACTCACTGATCGACCGGCAGACCCGTTGTGGCAAGGGCACGTTGCCGTGCCGCAGCGGGTCTTCCGTTGTCTCCCTAGTTGTCATGCACGCGAAGCTCGCAGTTCAGCAGCCGGACCGCCCTCGGGCGTGAGCATCCGAAGTGTCCAAGAGGCCAGCGAGGCAGGGGAGTTCGCCGATGACCGGTGTTTCCGGATCCGTATCGCCCGACCGACGCCGCTTTCTGACCGCGGGTGCCGCGGTGCTCGGCGCCGCGGCCTCCGCCCAGCTGTGGCTGCCCAGCGCCGCCCGGGCCGCCGAAACCCCGCTGCCCGACGGCGTGTTCAGCCTCGGTGTCGCATCCGGTGACCCGTTGCCCGACGGAATCGTGCTGTGGACGCGCCTCGCTCCGGACCCGCTGAACGGCGGCGGCATGCCCGATCGCGTGGTGTCCGTCGAGTGGGAGATCGCCGAGGACGAGCGGTTCCGCAAACCGGTGCGCCGCGGGGTCGCCCAGGCCCGGCCCGAGCTGGGGCACAGCGTTCACGTCGACGTACGACGGCTGCGCCCTGGCCGTACGTACTGGTACCGCTTCCGCACCGGCGGCCAGCTCTCGCCCACCGGCCGCACCCGCACCGCGCCCCACCCGACGAGCTCCGGCGGCCGGCTGCGCATGGCGCTGGCCTCCTGCCAGAACTGGCAGCACGGCTACTTCACGCCGTACGCCGACATGCTCGACCAGGACCCCGACTTCGTCCTGTTCGTCGGCGACTACATCTACGAGTCCACGCCGTCGGCTACGGGTGTGCGCCGGCACGAGGGCACGGGCGAGCCGTACAGCCTGGTCCAGTACCGCAACCGGTACGCCCAGTACCGCACCGACCCGGACCTCGCCAAGATGCACGCGAACGCGCCCTGGGTGGTCACCTTCGACGACCACGAGGTCGACAACGACTTCGCCGGTGAGATCCCGCAGGACCCGGACAAGCAGCCGCACGACGCGTTCGTGGCGCGGCTGACCGCGGGCTACCAGGCGTTCTACGAGCACATGCCGGTCCGCGCGAGCGCCATCCCGAACGGCCCGCACATCCAGATGTACCGCCGTCTCGAGTTCGGCCGCCTGGCCCGGCTCAGCGTGCTGGACACCCGCCAGTACCGCAGCGACCAGGTCAAGAGCCAGGAGGCGGCCCAGGACCCGTCGCTCACCATGCTGGGGGCCGAGCAGAAGAGCTGGCTGATCGACGGACTGCGCCACTCGCCGGCCCGCTGGAACATGATCGGCTCGCAGATCATGATGGCCGAGACCGACCTCAAGGTCGGCGAGGGCAAGCTCTGGTACTACGACGCCTGGGACGGCTACCAGGTCGAACGCAACGCCCTGATGCAGGAGTTGAAGCAGGTCCGCAACCCGGTCGTGTTCTCCGGCGACCGCCATCTGACGATGATCAGCGACCTCAAGGAGAATTACACCGACCCGGGCTCCGACGTCGTGGGCGCCGAGTTCGTCGGTACGTCCATCTCCAGCAACGGCGACCAGGACCAGGACGCCTTCCACAAGGAGTGGGACCCGCGCCTGCCGGACAACCCGCACTGGAAGCTCCTCGACGCCCACCGCGGCTACCACCTCTTCGACATCCGCCGCGACGGCATCGACGCGCAGGTGCGGATCGTGGACACGGTGCGCGCGCAGACGGCCACGCCGAGCACGCTGGCCCGGCTGCGGGTCGACGCGGGCCGGCCGGGCGTCGAGGTCGTGTAACTCCCGCAACCTCTGTCACTTCCGTAACGCCTGCTGGAGGACCTGGGGCTCATCCGTGTCCCAGGTCACTCTCAGTGCTCTCTCAGCAAGCCCTCTTACCGTCCTGTGACCATGGAGACGGACTGTACGAGAGCTGAACTCCCGGCCAACGGCGACGTCATCACCCCGCTCGCCGCCGGGACCCGCCTGCTGCACATCGGCCCGCACAAGACGGGCACCACCTCGATCCAGGGCGCCCTGTTCGAGGCGAGGGCCGAGATGGCCCGGCACGGCGTCGAGTGGCCGGCCGCCACCCGGCACCCCATGGAGGCGGTCCTGGCCGCCTGCGCCCGCACCGGCATGATGGGCGACCCCGCGCCCACCGAGCGGCACTGGGCGCGGCTGCTGGAGCAGGTGCGCGGCACGGGGCGGCGTACGTCGGTGATCAGCAGCGAGTTCTTCGCCGACGCCCCCGACGACGACACCGTCGAGCGGATCGTCGAGCAACTCGGCGGCGAGCGCGTGCACGTCCTGGTCACGCTGCGCCCGCTCGCGCGGATCATGCCCTCGCAGTGGCAGCAGTACGTGCAGAACGGCCTGCGCATGGGCTACGAGGACTGGCTGGAGCACCTGCTCAGGAAGCCGCCGTACGACAGGCCCACCCCCAGTTTCTGGCGCCGGCACCGGCATGACCGGCTCGTCGAGCGCTGGGCGGGGGTGGTCGGCGCGGAGCGGGTCACCGTCGTCGTGGTCGACGACCGGGACCGGGAGGGCCTGCTGCGCGCCTTCGAGGCGCTGCTCGGGCTGCCTGCGCACCTTCTGTGGCCGATTCCGGACGCCGCGAACCGCTCGCTCACCCTCGCCGAGACCGAAATGCTGCGGAATCTTAATAAGGAATTCCGCGCCAATGAACTGCCCGAGGAGCTCTATTCACAGCTCGTCCGGAACGGCGCCGTGATGCATATGAAGAACACGTGCGCTCCCGGTCCCGGTGACGTGAAGATCTGCACCCCGCAGTGGGCCGTGGAGGCCGCCGCCGGGATCGGTGCCGAAATGGCGGACCGGATCGGGTCGACGGGGGTGCGGATTATCGGCGACATAACCCTTTTGTCCGCTGTGCAGTTGTCCGCCGTGCAGCAGCCGGCAGGCCGGATCGACGCCGCGGCGCGCATCGCTCCCGAGGTGGCGGGGCATGCGCTGTACGGGGCTCTCGCCGCGGCGGCGGGCGCTCCCGTGCGGCACGCCGCGCCCGCCAAGTCGCGCACCGTGCACCAGACGTCGTCCCGGGAGTTGGTGCGGGTACTCGGCCACCGTTGCCTCAAGCGGCTGAGGCTTCGGTGAGCCTGTGTCGTTACTCACGGCAACGGCCGGGAACTTCCGGCGGGCTTCATCGCAATGACCATGCGTACAAGGTGAATGACAGGTTGCGCGCACATATGCAGACGGGGACGCTCACCTTGCACTGCGGTAACCCCAAGTGGGACCATTTCCAAGTTCCCAGTCGCCACAAGGTAGGTCACCTGTGTCCCAGCACATAGCCAAGCCCCGTACCACCGCAGTGATCCTTGCGGGTGGTACCGGCCAGCGCGTGGGTCTGTCGATCCCCAAGCAGCTGCTGAAGATCGCCGGCAAGGCAGTCATCGAGCACACGTTGACCACCTTCGAGAAGGCCGACTCGATCGACGACATCATCGTGTTGATGGCGCCCGGTTATGTACCGGACATCGAGAAGATCGTCGCCAAGGCCGGGTTCAAGAAGGTCAAGAAGATCATCGAGGGTGGCTCGACCCGGAACGAGACGACCGAGCGCGCCATCGCCGCCCTCGGCGAGGGACTGGCCGAGGGCGAGGACGTCAACGTCCTCTTCCACGACGCCGTGCGCCCCCTGCTGTCGCAGCGTGTCATCGACGACTGTGTCGTGGCGCTGGAGCGCTTCCAGGCCGTCGACGTCGCCATCCCGTCCGCGGACACCATCATCGTGACCCGCACGCACGGCGAGGACGGCGAGTTCATCACCGAGATCCCGGACCGCTCCCGGCTGCGCCGCGGCCAGACGCCGCAGGCGTTCAAGCTGTCCACGATCAAGCGGGCCTACGAGGTCGCCGCCGGTGACCCCAACTTCCAGGCCACGGACGACTGCTCCGTCGTGCTCAAGTACCTGCCGGACGTGCCGATCCACGTCGTCGCGGGTGACGAGTACAACATGAAGGTCACCCAGCCCGTCGACGTCTTCATCGCCGACAAGCTCTTCCAGCTGGCCTCCACCGCCACGCCCGAGCAGGTCAGCGAAGAGGCCTACCGCGAGCTGCTGACCGGCAAGACCGTCGTCGTCTTCGGCGGCTCCTACGGCATCGGCAAGGACATCGCCGAACTCGCCGAGTCCTACGGCGCCAAGGTGTACGCGCTGGGGCGCTCCACCACCGGTACCCACGTGGAGAACCCGGAGGAGGTCGACGACGCGCTGTCCAAGGCGTACGCCGAGACCGGGCGCATCGACTACGTCGTCAACACCGCCGGCGTCCTGCGCATCGGCAAGCTCGCCGAGACCGACAACGCCACCATCGAAGAGGCGCTGAAGGTCAACTACCTCGCCCCGGTGCAGATCGCGCGGTCCTCGTACAAGTACCTGGCCGAGACCAAGGGCCAGCTGCTGCTCTACACCTCCAGCAGCTACACCCGCGGTCGCGCCGAGTACAGCCTGTACTCCTCGACCAAGGCCGCCATGGTGAACCTCACCCAGGCCCTGTCCGACGAGTGGGCCGGCGACGGCGTCCGCGTCAACTGCATCAACCCGGAGCGCACCGCCACCCCGATGCGCACCAAGGCCTTCGGTCAGGAGCCCTCGGGCAGCCTGCTCTCCTCCGAGGCCGTCGCCCGCACGTCCCTCGACGTGCTGCTCTCCGAGCTGACCGGCCATGTGATCGACGTCCGCCAGCAGGACCCGACGGCGGCCGCCGGCAAGGCGTCCGGCTTCGAGCAGGCGCTGGCCAGTGTTCTGGACCGCCAGGACGGCATGGCATAATCATCAGTTAATAGCCTTATGGAATTCAGGCCTCTGCGATTCTTCGTTAACGAAGAATTCACAGGGGCCTGAGTCCTTCCCCCTTCAGACCGGCCCCTCTCCCTGAGCAGGTTCTCCGTGATATCCACCGCTATTCGCGTCGCCCGGGTGGGCAGCGCGGCCGAGCTGGCCGCGGCGGCCCTCATGATGCTGGGCTTCCCGGCACTCATGCTGGCCGCGCTCGTCCCGAGCGTTCCCGCCTTCGCGGCCGCGGCCGCCGTGACGTACCTGGCGGACCACTATCTGCACCGCAAGGGCAGCTATCTGGTCAACCGCCTGAGCAAGGTGCGGGCAGGTCTGTCGATCCGCTTCCTGATCAGGCAACTGCTGCTGATCCTGCTGCTGGCCCGGCTCGGCCTCGCGGACGACCTGATCTACTACGGCGCGATCGCCTGCTTCATCGCCTTCTACGGCCTCCAGGCCCCGCACGGCGCGCTGGTCACCCTGATCCGCAACCGCCGCCGTATGCCGGTCGCCACCCGCAACGTCGACCTCGCCTCGCGCATCCGCATCCCGGACGCCCCGCCGCGCAGGCTGCTGCACCGCTCCGCCGAGAAGATGCTGCACCTCGACCTCGCGGCCGTCGCCGGCATCCTCGTCTCCGCCTCCCTGGAGTCGGCCGTCGTCGGCTTCATCGGCATCGGCATCACGGTGGGCGTTGGCTGCCTTTATGTGCTGGCGCTCGTACCGTACGTCCGCGGCGCGAAGATCCCGCCGAACGCCGACACCGTGCTGGCCGCCGTCGACGACTGGCTGAGCGAGTACCGGCCCGAGACGGTGCTGTACTTCTCCGGCTCCAAGGACTCCGCCTACCAGGTCAACATGTGGCTGGAGACCATGGAGCAGTTGGACTCCAAGCCGCTGATCATCCTGCGTGAGCGCGTCATCCTGAACAACCTCGCGCCCACCACGGTCCCCGTCATCTGCGTGCCCGGCGGCGTGCACCTGATGAACCTGGACCTGTCGAACGTGCGCGTCGCGCTGTACGCGGCGAACGTCGGCAAGAACATCCACCTGCTGCGCGTCCCCACCATGAAGCACGTCTTCATCGGCCACGGCGACAGCGACAAGCTGGCCAGCGTCAACCCGTACAGCAAGGTCTACGACGAGGTGTGGACCGCCGGGCGCGCGGGCCGCGACCGCTATGCCATCGCCGACGTCGGTGTCCGCGACGCCGACATCGTCGAGGTCGGCCGCCCGCAGCTGGCGCCGATCCAGGGCTGGAGCGGTGTCCCCGAGGGCAGGATCCCGACGGTTCTGTACGCCCCGACCTGGGAGGGCTGGGACGGCAACCCCGGCAACACCTCGATCGTGCTGGCCGGCGAGAGCATCGTGAAGAAGCTGGTGTCGGCCGACCCGCCGGTCCGCGTCCTGTACAAGCCGCACCCCTTCACCGGCACCGTCAGCAAGGAAGCCGGCGCCGCGCACCGGCGGATCATCGCCCTGGTCGAGCAGGCCGCCGCCGAGCGGGTCACCGACGCGCGCTTCACGGCCGACACCGCCGCGCTGACCGCCGCCAAGGCCGAGCTGGCCCGCATCGAGGCCCGCCTCGCCGAGCTGTCCGGCAAGGGCAACGGGAGGGGCAACGGAAAGGGCAACGGCAACGGCAAGGGTGACGAGGCCGAGGCCACCCGCGACGGGCTCGTCGACATCGCCAAGCACGAGGAGGTCGCCCGGCTGCGCGCCGAGTGGAACACCGCGTACTGGCGCTCCTTCCCCGGCCACGAGCACCGCGTCATCACGGGCCCCGAGCCGCGCCTGTACGACTGCTTCAACGTCTCCGACGCGATGGTCTCCGACATCTCCAGCGTGGTCTCCGACTTCATCGCCAGCGGCAAGCCGTACGCCGTCACGGACTCCGCCGAGGTGGGCGTGGAGGAGTTCAAGCGGGCGAACACCGCGGTGCGTGCCGCGACGATCCTGTCCAACAGCGCAGCCGAGCTGGGCGAGCTGCTGGACGCCGTACGGGATCCGGCCGCCGACGCGCTGGCCGCGGACCGTGAGGAACTCAAGCGGTACCTGCTCGGCCCGGACGAGCCGAGGTCCATCGACCAGTTCAACACCGCGGTGGGGAACCTCGCGATCAAGGCCGAGACGCGCAACGTCGGCCAGGAGTCGCGGACGGCGGCCGGAGCCGACATGGACCCCGAGCCCGAGCCCGACCCCGTGCCGGCGACCGTGCCCGTGCCGCGGGCGTCGGCGGCCGAGGACGACCTGACCGCCTGACCCACGGACCCGACGAAGCGGCCCCCGAGGAGCGATCCTCGGGGGCCGCTTCGTCGTTTCTGACGGGCCCCTTCCGCTTCCCGAATCACCTGAGCCCATGTCAGTTCGCGATGTGATCTGGACCACCAAATCACGGGCCTGAGGCAACCGCTTGCAACACCCAGCCGTCTACCAAGTAGCGAATGAGGCGATACGGGGGAAATATCCCGTTGACAAGGGGGAAACGTGACCGTCACGCAGCCTGATGTGACTGTGATCATCGGGGCGTACGAAGCGATGCCGTACCTGGTCGAGTGCCTGGCTTCCGTCGAGGCGCAGACCATCGGCCCGGGGCGCATCGAGGTCATCGCCGTCGACGACGGTTCGACGGACGGCACGGGGGAGTGCCTGGAGGAGTTCGCCGCCCGCGCGGCGATGCCGGTCACCGTGATCCGGCAGGGGAACTCGGGCGGCCCCAGCGGCCCGCGCAACGTCGGTCTGGGGAAGGCCGCCGGGCGGTACGTCTTCTTCCTGGACGCCGACGACCGGCTGGGCCCCGAGGCCCTGGAGCGCATGGTCGCGATGGCCGACAGGAACGGCACGGACGTGGTGCTCGGCCGCATCGAGGGGGTCAACCGCACCGCGCCCAAGTCGATGTGGGGCAAGACGCTGGACCGTACCGACGTCTTCTCCTCGAACATCAAGTTCACGCTGAGCGCGCAGAAGCTGTTCCGTCGGGACCTGCTGACCCGGCACAACATGCGCTTCGACGAGTCCCTGTGGACCGGCGAGGACGCGCTGTTCACGATGGAGGCCTACCTGCGGGCCGACGGCGTCTCCGTGGTCGCCGACCACACCTGCTACTACCTCGTGGGCCGCGACGACGGCAAGCACGTGACCAAGAGCGGCGGCTACACCCTGCGCTTCGACTCCGCGCGCGCCCTGATGAACCTGATCGCCGAGCACGTCCCGGCGGGCCCGCGGCGCGACCAGCTCATGCTCCGCCCCTTCCTCATCACCCTGCTGCCGCAGTTCGGGCCCCAGTACGCCAAGGACAGCGAGAAGGTCCGGCAGCACAAGTTCGAACTGGCGAAGCCCCTCATGGACGCCTACTGGACCCCTGGCATCGCCGGCCGGCTCAAGGTCCACGAGCGGTTGCGGCTGCACCTGGTCGCCGAGCAGCGCCCCGAACTCCTGCTGGACGTCGTGGAGTTCGTCAAGGCCAAGAAGCAGGCGGCGGCCCTCCTGGAGAAGAAGGGCCGCCGGGTCTACCTCGCCTACCCGCACTTCCGGGACGCCGCGGCCGGAGTACCCGACTCCGTGTACCTCGCCGAACCGCGCGAGGCCCGTGCCTTCCCCGGATACCGGGAGGGCGGTTTGGACTCGTTCCTGCGGCGGGCGGTGCGCAAGGCGCGCCGGGTGCTGAGGGGCGGGGCTACGCCGGGTGGGCGGGCCGCTGCGGCGTGAAGGACCGTCGCTGATCGGGGATCTCGGGGGTCTCCGCCGCCAGCCGCTCCGCCATCCGGGCGCGGTGCTCCCCGGCCACTGAACACAGCGACTGCACGGCCTCGTTGAAGCGCACCTGTGACGATGGCTCGTCCGGCCCCAGCAGGTGCCGCTTCAACTCCGCCCGCGCCTCGACCAGTCGGTCCTTCTCGGGGTGCCGCACCGCGTCCAGCAGCTCCGGCACCCCGGCCGCGTCCGGCGTCAGCACCGTCCCCGCGCGCACGGTCGGGAAGGCCTTGCGGAACACGTCCTCCGCGAGGCCGCTGGTGTTCGCCACGGCGTACGGCTTCCCGCTCGCCAGGAAGTCGCTGATCACGCTGGACACATCGCTGATGAGCAGGTCCGCCTCGTTGAAGCAGGCGTACAGCGTCGGCCGGGCGGCCGTGACGACCTGGTGCTCCCACTCCGGCAGTGAGGCCCAGTACGCCTCCTCCCAGGCAGCCGTCGCCCGCGCCACCGCGTCCGCCCGCCCCGGCTCCGGCGCCGACTGCAGCAGCATCCGCTCGAGCTGATCGGCGGACGCCCGCACGGCGGTTGTGGTGAGTCGGTCCAACTCCTCGGTGAGGAGGGCGAGTTCACCCGTGTCACGCGGGCGCTCGCCGGTCCGCCCCCGGTTCGCCGCCGTGATCAGCTCCCGGATGCGCAGATCGGCAGCCCCCGCCCGCGGATCCACCGACCCTGTCAGCGGATGCGGCTTGTACAGCAGCCGTACGCCCGCATCCGCGAGCAGCGCCCGTACGAGGTTCTCGCCGGCCTCGATCACCGAGGTGTTGCCGGGGTTGCCGTCCCAGCCCTCCCAGGTCGGCGCGTACAGCACCGTCGTGCACGCCCCGCTCGGCGGGCCCGCGTACGGCCGGACGTCGTCCAGCTGCGGGCGGCCGATCTCCACGACGTCCTTGTCCTCGACGCCGACCTCGGCGTACGCGTACCGCTCGCGCGCCGCCGGACCGGCCACCCACACCTCGTCGTAGGCCTTCGCGTACGGGTTGCACGACGACAGCTTGTCGCTCTCCCCGTGGTTGACGAAGGTGTGCTTGAGCGTGGGGATGCGCAGGACCTGGGAGGTCTTGCCGGAGTTCGAGGGGTGGATGAGGACCTGGAGCGAGGACTCCTCCAGGCGCATCAGCGTGGAGACCTTCGGCAGGCAGAGGACGGGCACGTCGGTCGGCGCGATCTTCGGCACCATGAACCGCTCGCGCAGCACGATCAGCGGCCGTCCCTCCAGCTTCGCGAGCGGCTCCAGCCACATGTTCGCCTGGTACGCCGAGGAGGCGCCGCCGGAGAAGTAGAGCCCGACCGTCGGCCGGTACTCCGCCAGCCAGGCGTCGAGCCATTCCAGCGTCTCCCGCTCACCCGCCGGGCGACGGCTCGGCAGCAGCCGTACGAGAAGGTCGAACAGGCCCACCAGGGCCAGGCCCAGGGAGAGCGCGATGCCCAGGGCGGCGCAGCGGGGGTCGTCGGTGGCCGCCGTGGCCAGCAGGCCGGCCGTGGCCGGGAGGCCGAAGACCAGCAGGCGGGGCCCCGGGCGGCGCAGCAGGATGGGCGGGGCGGGGGACAGGCGCAGGGCGGCGGCGTCGATGTTGCGGGTGACCACCGGCAGCGTGCGGGTGCGGCGGACCAGCACTGACACCGCCTGGATCGCGCAGTGCAGGACGTAGAAGGCGAGCAGACCCGCGACCAGCGGGGTGTACACCGGCTCCTGGTGCTGCTCGCCCAGCCGCAGCAGGCCCACCACGAGCAGCAGGTCCCGCAGCACGTGTCGCACGGTGATGTCCGCGTGCGTCTTGGCGAACACCGACAGCATGCCGCGCTGCCAGCGCAGCAGCACGCCCTCGACGGCCAGGGACAGGGCCGTCGCGGCGAGCAGCAGCGGGACGTGCGGGCGCAGCGCCGCCACGGCCTGGGCGCAGAAGGCGGCGGCCAGGAGAGCCGTGACGAGCGCTCTCGCCGGGATGTGGGACAGGGGTGCGGGCAACTGCGGTCACTCCAAGATCGGCGCGGGACGCTGGCGTCGGGTTACGGGTCGTGGTGCGCCCGGGTTAACGCGCGGCGGCCTGCGGACGACACGCATGTGTCCTGGGGGCCTGGAGTGACCGGGGCAGCCGCGTGCCCCGGCCCCCGCCGAGGCGGCCGGACACCCCGGCCCCCTACCGTCCCGATTGCAGTGCCCTGCGGATGGGGCCGCCGACCACGCGGCGGGCCCGGCGGTAGACGGACGCCGTCGGCACCGCCGCGCCGCCCTTGGCGGTGCGGGCCAGGTCGCGCCGCAACCGGTCGTTGTCCGTGGCCAGTTCGGTGATACGGCTCTGCAGCCAGCCGAACCTGGTGGTGAGCGAGGTCAGGTCGGCGTCGTTCCAGGGGCGGATGCCCGCCGGGAAGGACAGCGACCTCATACGCTCGTCGAAGGCGGCGCCGCCGTCGCCGTGCGTGAACGTGTTCTCCAGGCCGTTTCTGTCCAGGAACGCCGTGAACCGCTCGAACCGCTCCTGGTGGCCGCTCGTCAGGGCGCCGAAGTCGGCCTCCTCGTACAGCGCCGCGGGGTCCACGTCCTCGGTCAGCTTGTCGATCCGGCGGTGCGGGATGTCGAAGTAGCGGCACAGTTCGAGCGTGCGCGAGTCGCCGCACAGCACGGTCGCCGGCGTACCCGCCAGCAGCGCGGCGATGTTGCCGTGGATGCGGGAGCCGAAGGAGAAGTCGAAGGTGCGCAGGTCGTCGATCCAGGTGACCGGGTCGACGTAGACGCGGACCTTGTCCTCCCGGTACATCGGGTGGTCGGGGTGCGTCGGCATCGCGGTCACCGTGCCGTTCGGGTCGGACAGGTCCCGCCAGTGCAACTGCCGTGCGTCACTGAGGTTCTGGCCGATGAAACGCAGGTACGGGTAGCGGGCGTGGGCGCGGGTGATGACCCGGTCCAGGCCCTGCGACTTCACCGCGCTGTGCGAGCCGTTGACCGCGATCCGGGAGCCGGCGCCGAGGACGGGCTCCCGCTTGGTGACGGTGAGCTCCTTGCCGTACAGGAACAGCGACGGGCAGCCGATGACCTCGACGTCCCGGAACCCCAGGTCCTTGAGGTACTTCTCGGTGAATTCGCCGCGCACCCCGATCGAGGCGCTGCGGTCGAGCACGGCGGAGACGAACTCGCGCACCGCGGGCTCGATGCCCTTCAGCCTTGCCGCGTTGTAGCCGAGCCCGGCCTGCGCGCCGACCCCCACCACGACCACGGGAATCCGCAGCTTGGTGATCAGCCGCGTCAGCCGCTTCAGCTGCCCCTCGAACGAAGGTCGGAACGCGTTCGCGAGCGGGACGACGAAGGCGTCGTACTCCTCGTTGATCCGGCCCGCCGCCGAGACATCGGTGCGGATGCCGTTCGAGACGACCTCGGTGTGCGGGGTCTGAAGGATCTTGTGAGTGGCGTCGCTGAAGATCAGGTTGCCGGCGTTGGTGGCAATGACGTCCCGATGGAGCGCCTCCTCGATGGAGACGACGTCGTAGGGGCTCTTGCCCGAACGGAGGAGAAGCCGCTTCGCGCGGTGAACGTGGAGAGCATCGTGTGGCACAGCGTTCAAAATAAGTTTGCGCCGTCTTTTACTTCTACAGGCAACCAGTGCAACCTTTTTGCCGTATGCAACGCGTGAGCAGGTAGTTACCGCCCGGCTGTCCGGGGGCTGGAATCGCCGCGCGCCGCACGATCCTCTTCGCGTAGATTGCCGGGCAGGGAACCGGACGTACGCGAGGGGAAAGAACACAGGTGGCAGGGGCAAGGCAGGGTGTGCGCGAGGCCCGCAGGATCGTCGTCAAGGTGGGGTCCTCGTCGCTGACCACCGCGTCCGGCGGCCTGGACGCCGACCGCGTCGACGCGCTCGTCGACGTCCTCGCGAAGAGCCGCAGTGGCGGGGAGAGGGAGGTCGTCCTCGTCTCCTCCGGCGCCATCGCCGCCGGTCTCGCCCCGCTGGGCCTGCGTCGCCGTCCCAAGGACCTGGCCCGCCAGCAGGCCGCCGCCAGCGTCGGCCAGGGCCTTCTCGTCGCCCGCTACACCGCTTCCTTCGCCCGCCACGGCGTCCGCGTCGGCCAGGTCCTGCTGACCAGCGACGACATGAGCCGCCGCGCTCACCACCGCAACGCCTCCCGCACCCTCGACAAGCTCCTCGCGATGGGCGCGTTCCCGATCGTCAACGAGAACGACACCGTTGCCACGGACGAGATCCGCTTCGGCGACAACGACCGGCTCGCGGCGCTCGTGGCCCATCTGGTGCGGGCCGACCTGCTGGTGCTGCTGTCCGACGTGGACGGCGTGTACGACGGCGACCCCAGCAAGCCGGGCACCTCGCGGATACCGGAGGTGCACGGTCCGGAGGATCTGGCGGAGGTGGAGATCGGCAGCGCGGGCCGGGCCGGGGTCGGCACCGGCGGCATGGTCACCAAGGTCGAGGCCGCCCGGATCGCGGCCGCCGCGGGCATCCCGGTCGTCCTCACCAGCGCGATCCACGCCGCCGAGGCGCTGCACGGCGGCGACACCGGCACCTACTTCCACGCCACCGGCAGGCGCTCCGCCGACCGCCTGCTGTGGCTCCAGCACGCCTCCACCCCCCAGGGCTCGCTGACCCTGGACGACGGCGCGGTGCGGGCGGTCGTCGAACGCCGGATGTCCCTGCTGCCGGCCGGGATCGCCGCCGTCGAGGGCGAGTTCAGCGCGGGCGACCCGGTCGAGCTGCGCGACAGCGCGGGGCGCGCGGTCGCCCGCGGGCTCGTCAACTTCGACGCCAAGGAGATGCCGCAGCTGCTCGGGCGGTCGACGCGGGAGCTCGCGCGGGAGCTGGGGGCGGAGTACGAGCGGGAGGTCGTGCATCGGGACGACCTGGTGATCCTGGAGCCGTAGAGGCGGGTGATCCCGGAGTTCTGAGCCCCTCCGGTGCTCAGGGTGCCGAAAACAGGGGGAACGCCCCGTTGCAGACGTCGCCCTGAGGTGGACGTTCCGCAAAACCGCCCCGCGAGCCCTTGCGGCCTGCTCAACTTTGTCTACGGGACACATTCCGCACGACCACCGAGTCGGTCACTGCGTAAAGGAGGCCGTCGTGAGACGAGTGCGCCCTGGGGCGGCGTCCCGCAGTGCCGGTGGGGCCTCGTCCCGTGCGGCCGGTGAGGAGCGCGCCTTGACGAGCGTCGCGGCCGGCGACCGCTACGAGGAGCCCCATGACCTGCCCCGCCTGTGGCACGTCACCCTCAGCGTCTCCGGTCAGGAGGCCCCGCTGAAGGAGGTGCGGCGCGCCCTCGAACAGCTCGCCCACGACCACCCCTTTCTGCTGACCAGCCGCTACGCGGGCGACCACGCCGAGATCCGCTACTGGGAAGAGGCCCGCGACCTGCACGACGCCGCCGCGGTCGCCCTGCGCCTGTGGGGCGAGCACCGGCAGAGCGCGGGGCTGCCGCCCTGGGAGATCGTCGGGCTGGAGGTCATCGACCGCGAGACCTACCACCTGCGGCTCGCGGAAGGCTTCGGACCACCGCCGGCGACTCCGGTGGGTGTCCACCCGTTCTAGCGCGTACTAGCGGGGGGCCGGCAAAAGAGGGCGAGGACCGCGTTTCGGTTCCGTCTCGCGGTTCGGAACATACGATGGACCGCCCTCGCGGGCGCACTACCCTTCTTTCATGACCACGCTTTCGCCGTACGACTCCATGTCCCCGGTCAACAGGGCCGCCTACCGCGCCAAGGCCGCCGCCGCCGACCTCGCCCCGCTGCCGCGGGCCGAGAAGGACGACGCGCTGCTCGCCATCGCGGACGCGCTGGAGGTCCGTACGAGCGAAATCGTCGAGGCCAACGCCAAGGACATCGCCAAGGCCCGCGAGGCCGGCACCAGCGAGGCGATCATCGACCGGCTGACGCTGACGCCGGAGCGCGTGCGGGCCATCGCCTCCGACGTGCGGGATGTCGTCGCGCTGCCCGACCCGGTCGGTGAGGTGGTGCGCGGCTCGACCCTCCCCAACGGCATCGACCTGCGCCAGGTCCGCGTCCCGCTGGGCGTCGTCGGGATCATCTACGAGGCCCGCCCGAACGTCACCGTCGACGCCGCCGCCCTCTGCCTGAAGTCCGGCAACGCCGTGCTGCTGCGCGGCTCGGCCTCGGCGTACGAGTCGAACAGCGCACTCGTCCGGGTGATCCGCGACGCCGTGGGCGGGGCCGGGCTGCCCGCCGACGCCGTGCAGCTGGTGCCCGGGGAGAGCCGCGAGAGCGTGCGCGAGCTGATGCGGGCCCGCGGGCTCGTCGACGTGCTGATCCCGCGCGGCGGCGCCTCGCTGATCCAGACGGTGGTCACCGAGTCCATCGTCCCGGTGATCGAGACCGGCACGGGCAACTGCCACGTCTACGTCGACGCCCACGCCGACCTCGACATGGCGATCGAGATCCTGATCAACTCCAAGGCCCAGCGCGTCAGCGTCTGCAACTCCGCGGAGACCCTCCTGGTCCACCAGAACATCGCCCCCGAGTTCCTGCCGCGTGCCCTGGACGCCCTCGCGGAGGCCGGGGTGACCGTGCACGCCGACGAGCGGGTCATGGCGTACGGCAAGGACTCCAAGGCGACCGTCGTCGAGGCGACCGCCGAGGACTGGGAGACCGAGTACCTGTCGTACGACATCGCCGCCGCGGTCGTCGACTCGCTCGACAAGGCCGTCGAGCACATCCGCCTGTGGACCTCCGGCCACACCGAGGCCATCGTCACCACCTCGCAGCAGGCCGCCCGCCGCTTCACCCAGCTGGTCGATTCCACGACGGTCGCGGTGAACGCGTCCACCCGCTTCACGGACGGCGGCCAGTTCGGCTTCGGCGCGGAGATCGGCATCTCCACGCAGAAGCTGCACGCCCGCGGGCCGATGGGGCTGCCCGAGCTGACCAGCACGAAGTACATCGTCACCGGCGACGGGCACGTACGCCGCTGACCCGTACGGCGTAGGGGCGCGCGGCCAGGGCATATGCGTCAGACACGCGCCCCCGGACAGCCTCCGTGCCGCACGACAGGTGTCTCACCAGGCAGATGAATTTCCATACCGTCTGCCCAAATTGACCCCCCAGGTCTACTCTGGAGCCGTGCCGGAGGACGTGGGGGGCACGCCGTTCCCTGACGGCTGGGAGCCCGACGACGACCACGACCGCGGGGTGTCGGACGAAGAGTTCGCCTCCGTGGTCTTCGACGAGGCCTTCGTACGGGCGGCCGCGGTGCACGAGCCGACCGCCGTCGAGCGCCTCCTGGCCGCCGCCCAGGCGAGAGCGGAGGCCTCCGAGGCGGAGGCCCGCCGGGCACACGGCCGGGGCGAGCGGTACGACGACAGGTACGGCCCCGACGACCGCGCCTCTTTCGGCCATGATCCCGAGCTGGACGATCTGGACGACACGGACATCCTGGAAGGCCGCTACGGCGCTCCCGGGACGTACGGCAAACAGGTCCGCTGGCACCGTCCCGTGGCCTGGATGCTCGCCCTCGTGATGGGCATCGGCATGGTCGCGCTGGCCTTCACGGCGGTCTACCGCGGCGCCTCCTCCAGCGGCCGGGAGCAGGTCCCGGCGCCCGCGTCGACCGGGCTGGAACAGGGCAGCGCGGCGGCTCCCTCCGCCTCCGCCGACCACTCCCAACCGGCCATCTCGGCGACCCCGCGCACGCCCTGATCGGACCCGGTCGATGGCCCCGATCGATGGCCTGAACGCTACTCAAAGCTGTCTGACGAACCTGGTGAGAACCTGTCAGAACTTGTCGTGCAGCAGGGCGTTTACCTGAGCTCCCGGCGACCTACCCTGAAGATATGGGAGGGCCAGGAGACCCACCTGAGGGGACACCCGAGGGCGGCCCCGGAGGTGGCGAGGACGAGTACCGATCCGTCGTCTTCGACGAGTCGTTCGTCCGTGCTGCCCGCCTCCAGGAGTTCTCTGCGCAGGAGCGCATTGCCGACCACGCCCCGGCCGTGCGCCGCCGTGCACCACTGCGGCGCGGCCTGTCCCGGCAGGCACTGATCCTGGTCGTGTTGATCGCCGTGGCTTTCGGCACGGCCATCTACATGGGTGTACGGCACCCGTACCAGACGCCGGCGAACTCCGGACCGCCCGCCGAGCCGCTGCGCATGACCGTCATCCCGCTCGCCCCGGAGGGCAAGGTGCCCGGGGCGAGCGACACGGAGAATCTGTACGCGCGCAGCCCCGCCGCTCAGTTCCGCCTCGGTGCGGAGGGCATACCGCTGCCGGCCGCCCGCCGTACCGCGCACTTCTCGGACAGCCAGGTGACGAACGCGCTGAGCATCGCCAAGGACTACATCGTGCGCTCCTCGCTGTATCCCGAGGTGCTCACCGGTGAGCAGGTCCGTCCGGTGCGGGTGCTGCTCGATCCCGACCAGCTGGACCAGTTCGACCAGAGCTTCCGCCGGCCCGCCGCGGACGGGCGGCATGCGCCGACCGGGTGGCTCGTGCGCTTCGACCCCTCCCAGGCCGAGCTGGCGGATCGCAAGATCCGGGTGCAGGGGACGCTCCAGGCGGCGGAGACGGACTCGTCCACGCTGGAGGTCACGGCCGATCACACGTTCGTGTACGCGCTGCGGGCGGTGCAGGCGGGGTCCGGGGCCGGGGAGAAGGCGGCCGAGGCCTCGCTGTTCACCGTGCGGCGGGAGCTGCACTTCCGGTTCGACCGGGAGGACCTGCGGCTCCATCAGACACAGCTGGTCGTGTCCTACGTGCAGGCGGGGCCGCTGTCGTGCGCCGAGGACTCCACGAACCGGCTGCATCCGCTGCTGGCCGGGCAGACGGCGAAGGAAGGCGGCCCTGCGGGGACCGACCCCTACGCCACGGGTGGGGCGACGGCGCTGTGCGGGTCGCTGGCCACAGGGTCCCAGCCGAAGGTCTGAGCGCCGGGGGTCTTCACGCCCCCACCGCCCCTGCCCGTCCCGTACCGGACGCAGGCCGTCAGTTGTTGGCTGTGCCGTCCCCGCCCGTGTCGTCGCGCCTCGGCTCGTCCTTCGGGGGTGCGCTCGCGAAGCCGCCGAAGCCCCGCCGTACGCGGCCGCCCAGGTCGCCGGCGCCGCCCGCTATGTCCGTGACCAGCTTCATCAGGGGGTCCTTGGAGGACTTCACGTGGGTGGCGTAGTGGGAGGCGGACTCGCGGAAGGAGTCGGTGACCGAGGCGTCCTTGTCCTCGTCGCGGCGCGGGTAGTGGCCGTCCATGATCCGCTGGTAGTCGCGGGACTCGGCCCACTTCTTCAGCTCGGCCGCGCGGATCGTGGTGAAGGGGTGGGAGCGGGGCAGGACGTTCAGGATCTTCAGGACCGAGTCGCGCAGGTCGCCGCCCGCCTCGTACTCCTCGGCCTGCTTCAGGAACGCGTCCACGTTCATCTCGTGCAGATGGTGGCCGCCCGCGAGCTTCATCAGGCCGCGCATGGAGGACTGGAGGTCCTGGCCCACCAGCAGGCCGGCGCGGTCGGCGGAGAGCTCCGACTTGCGGAACCACTCGCGCAGCGCCGTCACGATGGCCATGATCGCGATGTTGCCCAGTGGGATCCAGGCGACCCGGACCGCCAGGGTGGTGAGGAAGAGGAGGATCGTGCGGTAGACCGAGTGGCCGGAGAGGGCGTGGCCCACCTCGTGGCCGACGACCGCCCGCATCTCCTCCTCGTCGAGCAACTCGACCAGGCCCGTCGTGACCACGATGATCGGCTCGTCCAGGCCGATGCACATCGCGTTCGGCACCGGGTCCTGGTTGACGTACATCGGCGGGACCTTCTCCAGGTCCAGGATGTAACACGCGTCCCGCAGCATGTCGTTGAGGTGCGCGAACTGCTGGTCCGAAACCCGCACCGAGTCGGACAGGAAGAGCAGCCGCAGACTGCGCTCGGGGAGCAGGCCGCTCAGGGCCTTGAAGACCGTGTCGAAGCCGCTGAGCTTGCGCAGGGCCACCAGGGCCGAGCGGTCCGCCGGGTGTTCGTACGCACGCGAGGAGATCCCCGGGAAACGCCTGCGCTGCCTGCTCGGTACGTTCTCGTGCCCGGTGTGCTCGTGGCCTTCGGACATGTCTTCCCCCATGTGCGTCTGGATGGCTCTCTGCGGCTCTTTGCGGAGCCTTGTTCCGCCCTTTGCGCCCCCGAAGCAGGGCCCAGCCTAGGCGGAGTTACCGTGGACGGGCACTACAGCGAAGGAGTTCCGCGTCATGGAGCACAATCCTCCGGCCACCTGGCTCACCGAGGCCGCAAGCGCGGCCGAGCAGCAGGGGGCGGGAAATCTGCTCCGGGTCGTACTGATCGTGATGGTCGTGGGCTGTGTGCTGACCGCGTGGTTCCTGTTGCGGGGCTACAGGCGGAATGACGACTGAGCCGCCGGGAAGGTTCCCCGCGGACCGTCGAAGGCGCCCCAACGGTGGAGTCGGCGTGATCGCCGTCATTGCGCCCGCTTACGATGGGCCGACATCTTTATCCCGCCCACACCCGATAGGTCACGCCGAAGATGAGCTTCCACAGCGCCGCTGCCCAGTTGGTCACCCTCGCCGCCGAGGGCGAGGAGCACGGTGGCAACCACAACAGCATCAGCCCGTGGCTGACCGGGGGTGGCGCCTTCGTCATCCTGCTGCTCCTGCTGTGGATCACCACCCGCTTCAACCGCGACCGCTGAGTCCCGGCCAGGTCCCTCCCGGTCCGGCCGACAGCTGCCCGGCCGGAGCCCCCAGGCGGGGCCGGTAGGGTCTGCACGCATGGGAGAGCAGGACATGCCTACCGGCCCCGGAAACGGCCCGTCGGACCGCGCCAAGCGCCGCCTCGGCGTCATGGGTGGAACGTTTGACCCGATCCACCACGGCCACCTCGTCGCGGCCAGTGAGGTCGCCGCGCAGTTCCACCTCGACGAGGTCGTGTTCGTGCCCACCGGCCAGCCGTGGCAGAAGAGCCACCGGCACGTCTCCCCGGCCGAGGACCGCTATCTGATGACGGTCATCGCCACGGCCGAGAACCCGCAGTTCTCCGTCAGCCGCATCGACATCGACCGCGGCGGCCCGACGTACACCGTGGACACCCTGCGCGACCTGCGTGCGCTCAACCCCGACACGGACCTGTTCTTCATCACCGGCGCCGACGCACTCGACCGGATCCTGACGTGGCGGGACTCGGAGGAGCTGTTCTCCCTCTCGCACTTCATCGGGGTCACCCGGCCCGGCCATCACCTCAACGACCCGGGGCTTCCGGAAGGCGGTGTCTCGTTGATCGAGGTTCCCGCGCTGGCCATCTCGTCCACCGATTGCCGCGCGAGAGTCGCAAAGGGAGACCCCATCTGGTATCTGGTGCCGGACGGAGTCGTGCGCTACATCGACAAGCGCGAGCTGTACCGCGGCGAGTGAGGCAGTGAGCCGAGAGGGGCTACCGGTGAACGACCGATACGACGCGGGGGCCGCGGGATACGAGGCCGACCAGTACGAACTGGTCGGCTACGACGAGTACGGCCAGCCGGTGTACCGACAGATCCCGCCGCAGCAACAGCAGCCCCAGCAGCAGTACGACCCTTACGCACAGCAGGGCTACGGCTACGACCCGTACGCGACCGGTCGGCAGCAGCAGGCGCCGCCGTACGACCCCTACGGGTCCGGCGACACCGGTCAACAGCCGCCCACGGCCGGCTACGACCCGTACGGCACCGGCACGCACCAGCAGCAGCATCACGGCGGCGCGCAGTCGGCGCCGTACGACCCGTACGGCCGTACCGCGACCAGCGGTCGGCAGCAGCGGGTCGCCGAGCAGACCGCCTACATCCCGCAGCAGGCCGGGCCGGTCGAGGAACCGGTGGCCCAGGGCCGCGGTGACGCGGACTACCGCACCGAACAGTTCGCCTTCGTCGAGGAGCCCGACCAGGACTCCGAGGACGTCATCGACTGGCTGAAGTTCACCGAGAACCGCACCGAGCGCCGCGAGGAGGCCCGGCGACGGGCACGCGCGCGTGTCATCGCCCTCGTGGTCGTGCTCGCCATCGCCGCGGCCGGCGGCGTCGGCTACCTCTGGTACGCCGGGAAGCTGCCCGGCCTCACGGCGTCGGACGAGAAGGCCGACACCGCGACGCCCGTGGGCGCCCAGAAGCGTGACGTGATCGTCGTCCATCTGCACAACACCAAGAGCGGCGGCACCTCCACGGCGCTGCTCGTCGACAACGCCACCACCCAGCAGGGCACCACCGTCCTGATGCCCAACTCCCTCGCCCTGACCGGCGACGACGGCAGTACGACCACTCTGGCCAAGTCGGTCGACGACGACGGCTCCTCCGGGACGCGCGACGCGATCGACACCGTCCTCGGGACCGAGATCCAGGGCACCTGGCGGCTGGACACCCCGTATCTGCAGAACCTCGTCGACCTGGTCGGCAACATCGAGGTCGACACCAACGCCGACGTGCCCGACCCGGACGCCAAGTCCAAGGGCGCCGCGCCCCTCGTCCGCAAGGGCAAGGCGCAGACCCTCAGCGGCAAGACGGCCGTCGCCTACGCCACCTACCAGGGCTCGGGCGAGGCGCAGAACGCCCAGCTGGAGCGGTTCGGGCAGGTCATGCAGGCCGTGCTGCGCAAGCTGACCTCGGACCCGCAGGGCGCGACCACCACCGTGCAGACGCTCGGGATGATCATCGAGCCGCCGCTGACCGACAAGGACCTCGGCGCCTTCCTCGCCAAGCTCGCCGACCTCGCCAAGGGCGGCGACTACAAGACGGCCATGCTGCCCGTCCAGACCGACGGCACACTGAGCGCACAGGCGAGCGCGAGCGTCGTCAAGGACGTCCTCGGCGGCACCGCCAAGAGCCCCGACAAGGACGCCGCGATCCGTGTGTCCGTCCGCAACGCCAGCGGCGTCAAGGACAACACCAACGCGGCCCGCGTGGTGCTGCTGAACGGCGGCTTCACCTTCCTGGAGGGCGGCACCGGGTCCACCGCGGCCACCTCCGAGGTCGTCTACGCCGACGCCGCCGACAAGGACGACGCCACCGAGGTCGCCAAGACCCTGGGGTTGTCCTCCGGATCGGTCAGCAAGGGCGAGGTGTCCGGGAACGCGGACGTCTCCGTGGTCCTCGGCCAGGACTACAAGCCGTCCTCCTAGCGGGCACGACACCCGGGGCACCCCACGTGAGCCGATAATCACGTGGGGTGCTGTCGGCGGTCCGTGAGACCCTTGACCTCAAGTGTCCGCCGACCGAAAGCCTTGTAGTGACCGCTACCGACCGTTCCCTCGAGCTCGTCAACACCGCCGCCCAGGCGGCCGCCGACAAGCTCGCGCACGACATCATCGCCTACGACGTCAGCGACGTGCTGTCGATCACGGACGCCTTCCTGCTGGCCTCCGCGCCCAACGACCGCCAGGTCAAGTCGATCGTCGACGAGATCGAGGAGCGGCTCCAGAAGGAGCTCGGCGTCAAGCCGGTGCGCCGCGAGGGCGACCGCGAGGCCCGCTGGGTGCTGCTCGACTACGTCGACATCGTCGTCCACGTCCAGCACAGCGAGGAGCGCGTCTTCTACGCCCTGGAGCGGCTGTGGAAGGACTGCCCCGAGCTGGAGCTGCCCGAGGACGCCAAGGCCACCCGCGGCAAGGCCGCCGAGCACGCGAAGCACCAGGCCGCCGAGGAGGCGGCCGAGCTGGGCGGTGAGTGGCGATGAGTGCCACCGGTGAGGTGGCCGCGGGCCGGCCCGGCAAGGGCCGCCGCGTCATCCTGTGGCGGCACGGCCAGACCTCCTGGAACGTGGAGCGCCGCTTCCAGGGCTCCACGGACGTCCCCCTCACCGAGGCCGGCATCTCCCAGGCCCGCCGCGCCGCCCGGCTGCTCGCGGGCCTCAAGCCCGACGCGATCATCGCCTCCGACCTTCAGCGCGCCGCACACACGGCCGCCGAGCTGGCCATGCTCACCGGCCTGGAGGTGATGCACGACGAGGCCCTGCGGGAGACCTACGCGGGCGTCTGGCAGGGGCTGACGCACGAGGAGATCCTCGCCCGGTACGGCGAGGAGTACGCGGCGTGGAAGCGCGGTGAGCCGGTGCGTCGCGGCGGCGGCGAGCTGGAGACCGAGGTCGCCGACCGCGCCGCGCCCGTGGTGCTTCGGCACGCCGAGAAGCTCCCGGAGGACGGCACGCTCGTCGTGGTCAGCCACGGCGGCACGATCCGTACGACCATCGGCCGCCTCCTCGGCCTGGAGCCCAGGCACTGGGAGAGCCTCGGCGGCCTGACCAACTGCTGCTGGTCCGTCCTGGGCGAGGGCGCCCGCGGCTGGCGTCTGCTGGAGCACAATGCCGGCACCCTGCCGGAGCCGGTGCTCGGCGACGACGACTGACGCCGAGGGCGACTGACGCCGGTGGTCCCGGCCGGGACGGCCCGGGACCCGGATTTCACTTTCCGGCAGGTCGCAGGCTAAAGTTCTTCTTGTTCGCCCCGCCGAGCGGGGCGAAAGACCACTGCGGTTCGTCCGCGTGGTGCAAGGGGCTATAGCTCAGTTGGTAGAGCGCCTGCATGGCATGCAGGAGGTCAGGAGTTCAATTCTCCTTAGCTCCACAGTGAGACAACAAGATCCCGCCGATCGCTTCGATCGGCGGGATCTTCTGGTATCCGAACTGTTCGGGTCCGGCTTGAGTCACTTGGGCCTCGCAGGCGTATACCTCTCAAGAGGCGCTTTGGGGTGCGTGTTCGCATGCTTCGTTCGGCCGCGGAGGCTGCCGTGTCCGGACTGGTACTGAGGCGTCGCTGACCGTATTGGTCCGGCCGTGGCAGAATCAAACGGCCGGAAGGGGGCGCGGCCCGACGGGAGGGAGTTGCGATGCCTGCGAGCATCCTCGGAGAGGCCGGTGGCCTCTTCGGAGCAGCGTTGGCACGGGATACCATCACCCGCCTCAGCTGCCCTTCCTGCGGCTCCGTCCACGTCGCCCAGCTCCTTGGGGACAACGGCGGAATTTCCTACGTGTGCACGGCCTGCGGCCACAGCTGGAGCTGATCGATGGGTGCACACAGGCGAAAGTGCGACTGGTGCGGCAGCGGAACGCCGATCGTCCGTGACATGGAACCGGTGAACCCCGACTACCAGTACTGGTGCGAGGAATGCGCGCGGGCGCTGATCATAAAAGGCGACCCGATCGAGACCTACCGTGAACTCGAGGGTGAGCCGATCTACGGCCGTCTCCTCGAAGAGCACTGCACGCTCAAGCGCTTCTATTCCTTCGTCACGGCTTGACCGGCCGTCACGGCCTGACCGCGGCCGGGGCCCCTGGGTGTCCTGAGGGCGACACCGGCGACCCCGGCGATCACGAGGAAGAGGCACCCGAACATCCCGTATAGGGCGGACATCATCAACTCGATGCCGTTTTGGTGCAGTTCGTTCCGTCCGGGGCCGTGTGGCACCCACCACAGCGCGTACGACGAGAAGGCCAGCAGCGTGCCGAGGGCGGCGAGCCGGTACGCGTGCGTGCCGAGGAGCAGGACCATCGGCACGCACCACACCCAGTGGTGCGACCAGGACACCGGGCTGACGAGCAGCGCCGTCACCGCGCAGACGGTCACCGCCCAGGCCCGCCCTCCGCGCAACTCCGCCGCCACCGCCACGCCGAGCCCTGTCGCGCCCGCTACGGCCGCCGTGAGGGCCCAGGCGGCCCCGGGGTCCGCAGTGTGCAGCAGACGCGCGAGAACGCCGCGCAGGGCCTGATTCGCGGTGTCCTCGGCGTGCCCCACGCGCCCGGCCGCGAAGACGACGCGGGTCCAGAAACGCCAGGAGTCGTACGGCAGTACAGCCGCGGCCGACAGGGTCGCCCCGGCGAACGAGGCGGCCGCCACGCGTGCGTGCCGCAGCCAGGGGCCGCCGTGGCCGTGCCGGCGCCGGGCCACGAGACCGGTGGCGAGCAGGAACACCGCGAACAGAGCCGGCGTCAGCTTCACGGCCGCCGCGAGCCCGATCCCGACGCCGGTCCAGCGGTCCTCCGGCCGGCGTGACAGATCCCACAGCACCAGGACGGCGAGCAGCAGGTTGATCTGCCCGTACCGCAGCGTCGTCCAGGCCGGCTCGCACCACACGGCCACCGCCGCGACCCACCAGACGCTCTCCACGCGCGCGTGCCCGACCAGGCGCAGGGACAGTCGTACGAACACCACGAGCAGTGCGAGGTTCCCGGCCGCGGCCAGGGTGCGCATCGTGACCGTGTCGATGAGCGGCAGCGGCGTGAACAGCAGGGCCGCGAACGGCGGGTAGGTGGCGGGCAGTCGGGCGGCCGTCGCCCGCAGGGCGTACAGGTCGCCTCCGGCGCGTACGGTCGCGCCCTGGGCCCGGTACACCATCAGGTCGATCATCGAGACGTGTGCGGCCCGCTGGGCCATCCAGAACGCGGCGAAGGAGACCAGGCAGGCACCCACGGCGACCGGCGCTCGGTGGCGGACTGCCCGGGGCGCGATCGCGGTCACGAAGTGCGACATTAGTGGCCGTACTGGGCCGGGTCGGAAACGATTTGGTGCTGCGCGAGGTCGACCGGTAATGTTGGCGTCGCCGCCGGGGAAACGGGCGCCGCAGTCAAGATGCGGCTCCGCCGGGTGGCCGCAAGGGGCTATAGCTCAGTTGGTAGAGCGCCTGCATGGCATGCAGGAGGTCAGGAGTTCAATTCTCCTTAGCTCCACAGCAGATCCCGCCGAATCGGTTCGATCCGGCGGGATCTTTTTGTGTGCTCCGCGCTGTGTGAACGGGGGGGCCGTCCGGTCCGGACGGCCCCCCTACGCGTACGTGCCCTGCCTCAGCGGCCCAGCGCCCGCCTCCCGCGGCCCTGGGAGAGGACCGGCAGGTTGCGGGACGACTCCTGCGCGCGGGTGTCCTCCTCCAGGCGCAGGGCGAGGGCCGGGCAACGGCGCACCGCGCGCAGGGCCTTGGCCTCGGCGTAGCGAGGCACCTTCGCCTGGGCGACGGTGGGGAAGCCGTCGGCGCCCAGTTGGAAGACCTCAGGGAGGATGTCCGCGCACAGGCCGTGGCCGCGGCACAGCGTCCAGTCGACGTAGATCTTCTGGCGGCTGGGACCGTTCTCCTCCGACTCGCCGCCGCCCGGGATGCCCGACGGAGCCCGGCCTCCCTCGAAGAGCGGCAGAACGCCCTCCACGGGCCGTCCGCAGCCGTTGCCGAGGACATGCGCCGCGAGGTCGTCCGTGAACGCCTTGATGGTCGACTCCAGGAACATCGCGGAGCCGTCGGGGTGCGAGCACGCGCCGCGCCGCTTCACGTTCTTGGCGACCTGCTTGAGTGCCTCCAGGGCGGCCGGACCACCGCCGTTGAGGATGTCCTCCAGACCGCGCGCGGCGGCCGGCAGACCGAGGTAGCAGGGGCCGCACTGGCCCGCGCTCTCCTCCGCCAGCCACTGGGCCACCCGCAGCGACTCGCCCAGCGGGCAGGTCTCCTGAGTGATCGGCAGGATCGCGCCGGCGCCGAGCGCACCGCCCACCGCGTCCAGGGAGTTGCGCGAGACGATCGTCTCGTTGACCGTCGCCGCGTCGATCCACTTGCCGTGGTAGCCGCCGGTCAGCACGCCCTGCGGGACCGGCGGGGCGCCGGCGAGCTGGAGGACGTAGCGCAGCGGCACGCCCGTGGGGACCTCGATGACCATCGGGCGGGCGACCGCGCCGGAGACCGTGAGCATGACGGTGCCCGGCTCGTCGTACAGGCCGGTGTTGCCGTAGCGCTCCGGGCCGATGCGGGCGGCGATGGCCAGCTGGGCGAATGTCTCGGCGTTGGACAGCAGGGTGGGGGCGCCGCCCACGCCGTTCTGCGAGGCGCTGACCTTGCGGCCGGCCGGGATCGCCGGGCCGCCGTCGATGGAGCGGATCACGGAGGCGGCGGCGCCGGTGACCATGCGCACCGGGTTGCGCTGGACGAACGCGCGTAGCGCGGACCGACGGCTGTTGCTGAGTCCGCGTTCGACGAGGGCCGCCTCCATGGAGCGCTGGGTGGACTCCCGGGTGACCGCGATCACGAGCGTGCGGGCACCCAGGGCCTCGGCGCACAGCAGCGCCCCGTCCAGGATGAGATGGGGGGCACGGTTGATCATCACCGTGTCCTTGCGGCAGGCCGGTTCGTCCTCACTGCCGTTGACCACGACGACCGGCCGTACCCCGCGCTTGATCGCGGACTCGGCGACCGCGCGCAGCTTCTTGTGGAAGGGGAAGCCCGCGCCGCCGCGGCCCTTCAGGTTGATGTTCTCGGCGAGCTTGGCGAGTTGCTCGCCGCCCATCGGTTCGAGCGGCCCGTGCACCTTCAGGTGCATGGGCAGATCAAGTCTTTCGACAAGGTCGAAGCCCGACGTGAGCTGCGGAAGTCCGACTACGCGGACTTCTGGTACGTCGGGCAGGGCCTCGTTCACTTAAAGCCTCCGGAAGGCGTGTTCCAAGGTTCGCCCGAACCCGGTGCGTCGAAGTCGTAGTTGGCACCGGGGAAAGTTTCAGTGGCGGGACCGCTGTTGTTGTACGTGTCGTTCTGGTTGTACGTACCGAAGACGGCGTTTGTCTCAGCGGTGTCGTACACATCACTCGAACCGTAGCCCGAAGCCCCCGAGTCGTAGCCCGGGGTGCCCGAATTGCCGTAGACGGGGATGTTGTATCCGGTGTCGTTGAGCGGGTCATAGGCCGACGGGGGCGCCTCTCCGACCGGCGGTGGGGACGGGATCGGCCAGCTGCCCGAGGTGCTGCCGCCGCCGTCGACACGCGGGATCGCCTCCGTCGGCTGCATGTCCAGGGGCAGGTCCATGCGTGACGTCTGGTCGGGCGCATAGGGCTGCTGTTGCCCCCGGGAGCGGGGTGAGACGGCGCGATAGGCGGCGGCGAAGCCCGCACCGGGCGCCTGCGCCGGGGGAGCCTGGTACAGGGGATCGGAAGAGGGCGTTGCCCGGGGTTGGGATCCCGTCGTCGGGTCGGCCCGCCTCGACCGCCTCCCCCTTCCGCCGTAGCCGGGCAGCGAGGACTCCGACGACCGGGCCCTGCTCGCGTCCAGTTCCTCGCGGCCCGCGGGCTCGCCGTTGCCGATGAGCTGGGCGATCCGGTCGGCGACCTTGCGCTTGTACGGGCGCGGTGCCGCCCGCAGGGCGAGTGCGGCGGCAACCGCGACGACGCACAGCTCGTAGCACACCATGAAAAACGTCTTCGCCGGGCGGCCCGCGAACAGTCCGTGGATCAGTGCCGCGCACCAGGCCGGGTAGGCCAGCATGTGCATCGCCCGCCAGCGCGCCGCGACCGGCGCGGGCGACGCGAAGCGGTTGCGCAGCGCGCCGGTGACGCCGACGAAGATCATGAGCATGGCGGCCAAGGTGCCCAGGCCGATGAGGAAGGCGCTGCCCGGGATCTCGCTGCCGCCGGCGAACAGCAGGCCGAAGGGGATGAACACGGCAATCGGGCTGGCGTGCTCCAGCGCCAGCTTGACACCGATGTGCACCAGGAGGAAGGCGATCGACGCCACAGCGGTCACTCGGTGGACGGCCTGTGCGATGAGCCGCTGCCGGGTGTTGAGGATCATCCGGTCCTGGGCGACGAGCCCCCAGATCACCGAGCAGGTGAGGCAGACCAGGGACAGCACGCCGGCGCCGAAGTTGAGGAACTCCAAGAAGGCGTCGTCCGCCACGCTGTCGTTCGGATCCGTCGTCACGGCATTCCTCCCGAAAACGCGATGAGGGGTATGGGCGACCGAGTGTCAGCGACCGACGCCCCCCGGCCCGGGAGGTCCGGCCTGGGGGGCGGGCTGCTGTGGGGACGAGGGTTCATGGGGGCAACTCCGAACGGTTCGGGAAGGCGGTCCCGTTGCCGCACTCTAAGTGGCTCCATACCAGGGGGTACGGCGTTTGAGTTATTGCGTTGTTATCTACGGGCTGCGAGGGGCTTGTGTTGTCCCTTAGCGACTGTTACGCCAGGTAACAGTTGAGTGTTGTTCAACTTTTCGAGCTCTTCACAACTCTCAGGTACGGAACTCGGGGCGCCGATGTTCACGCGCGCCCCCTATAAGAAGCCCCTCGCGCCCCCCGCCGGAAGTCCGTCGCGACCCGCTCGGGCGCTGCGGTACCCTGACGCCATGCGTGCCGTACGCCTTCTGCTTAGCGGGCCGCGCTGATCAGTCCCGACCACCGGGCGAATCGGATGGTCGGAATCGGCGCGGCGTCCCCTCCTGTGCGAGGGGATTTTTCGTTTCCGGAGAACCGCAGCCGCTTGCAGAGACGATCGATGGAGCTTTGAGGATCATGAGCGAGACGAACCCCGCTGCCACCGCCGAGGTGGCCGCGCCGCACCGCTACACGGCCGCCATGGCGGCCGAGATCGAGGCACGCTGGCAGGACTTCTGGGACGTCGAGGGCACGTACGCGGCGCCGAACCCCAAGGGTGACCTGGCGGGCGACCCCGAGCTGGTCGCCAAGCCCAAGAAGTTCATCATGGACATGTTCCCGTACCCCTCCGGAGCGGGCCTGCACGTCGGTCACCCGCTGGGCTACATCGCCACCGACGTCTTCGCGCGCTTCCAGCGCATGACCGGCCACAACGTCCTGCACACCCTGGGCTTCGACGCCTTCGGCCTGCCCGCCGAGCAGTACGCCGTGCAGACCGGCACGCACCCGCGTGTGTCCACCGAGGCCAACATCAAGAACATGCAGAGCCAGCTGCGCCGGCTGGGTCTGGGCCACGACAAGCGCCGGTCGTTCGCCACGATCGACCCGGACTACTACAAGTGGACCCAGTGGATCTTCCTGCAGATCTTCAACTCCTGGTATGACGACGAGGCGAAGAAGGCCCGTCCGATCTCCGAGCTGATCGCCCTGTTCGAGTCGGGCGAGCGTGCCGTACCGGGCGCTGACGGCTCCACGCGCGCGTGGAGCGAGCTGAGCGTCGCCGAGCGCGCGGACGTCCTGGGCGAGTACCGCCTGGCGTACGCCTCCGACGCGCCGGTCAACTGGTGCCCCGGCCTGGGCACTGTGCTGGCCAACGAGGAGGTCACCGCCGACGGTCGCTCCGAGCGCGGCAACTTCCCGGTCTTCAAGGCCAAGCTGCGCCAGTGGAACATGCGGATCACCGCCTACGCCGACCGGCTGCTGGACGACCTGGACGAGCTGGACTGGCCCGAGGCCATCAAGCTGCAGCAGCGCAACTGGATCGGCCGCTCCGAGGGCGCCCGCGTCGACTTCCCCATCGACGGCGAGAACATCACGGTCTTCACGACCCGCCCCGACACCCTGTTCGGCGCGAGCTACATGGTGCTGGCGCCCGAGCACCCGCTGGTCGAGAAGTTCACCCCGGACGCCTGGCCCGAGGGCACCCACGACGTCTGGACCGGCGGCCACGCGACCCCGGCCGAGGCCGTCGCCGCCTACCGCGCGCAGGCCGCCTCCAAGTCCGACGTCGAGCGCCAGGCCGAGGCCAAGGACAAGACCGGCGTCTTCATCGGCTCGTACGCGACCAACCCGGTCAACGGCGAGCAGGTCCCGGTCTTCATCGCCGACTACGTCCTGATGGGCTACGGCACCGGCGCGATCATGGCCGTTCCGGCGGGTGACCAGCGCGACTTCGAGTTCGCGCGCGCCTTCGAGCTGCCGATCGTCTGCATCGTCGAGCCGACCGACGGGCGGGGCACGGACACCTCGACCTGGGAGGACGCCTTCGGGTCGTACGACGCGAAGATCATCAACTCCTCCAACGACGACATCTCCCTGGACGGCCTCGGCGTCGCCGAGGCCAAGGCGCGCATCACCGAGTGGCTGGAGCGGTCCGGTGTCGGCGAGGGCACGGTCAACTTCCGGCTGCGCGACTGGCTGTTCAGCCGCCAGCGCTACTGGGGTGAGCCCTTCCCGATCGTCTACGACGAGGACGGCATCGCCCACGCGCTGCCCGAGTCGATGCTGCCGCTGGAGCTGCCCGAGGTCGAGGACTACTCGCCGCGCACCTTCGACCCGGACGACGCCGACACCCAGCCCGAGACGCCGCTGTCGCGCAACGAGGACTGGGTCAACGTCACGCTGGACCTGGGCGACGGTCCGAAGCGCTACCGGCGTGAGACCAACACCATGCCCAACTGGGCCGGTTCCTGCTGGTACGAGCTGCGCTACCTGGACCCGCACAACAGCGAGAAGCTGGTCGACCCCGAGATCGAGCAGTACTGGATGGGTCCGCGCGAGGGCCGGCCGCACGGCGGCGTCGACCTGTACGTCGGCGGCGCCGAGCACGCCGTGCTGCACCTGCTGTACGCGCGCTTCTGGTCCAAGGTCCTGTTCGACCTGGGATACGTCTCCTCCGCGGAGCCGTTCCACAAGCTGTTCAACCAGGGCATGATCCAGGCCTACGTGTACCGCGACAGCCGCGGCATCGCGGTGCCGGCCGCCGAGGTGGAGGAGCGCGACGGCGCCTACTACTACCAGGGCGAGAAGGTCTCCCGGCTGCTGGGCAAGATGGGCAAGTCCCTGAAGAACGCGGTCACTCCGGACGAGATCTGCGCCGAGTACGGCGCCGACACGCTGCGTCTGTACGAGATGGCGATGGGCCCGCTGGACGTGTCCCGGCCGTGGGACACGCGCGCGGTGGTGGGCCAGTTCCGGCTGCTGCAGCGGCTGTGGCGCAACGTCGTCGACGAGACGACCGGTGCCGTGACCGTGGCGGACGCCGAGCCCGACGAGGACACGCTGCGTGCGCTGCACAAGGCGATCGACGGGGTGCGCGGGGACCTGGAGGGCATGCGGTTCAACACCGCCATTGCCAAGGTCACGGAGCTGAACAACCACCTGACGAAGGCGGGCGGCGCGGTACCGCGCTCGGTCGCCGAGTCGCTGGTGCTGATGGCCGCGCCGCTGGCCCCGCACATCGCCGAGGAGCTGTGGCGCAAGCTGGGGCACACCGACTCGGTGGTGCACCGGGACTTCCCGGTCGCCGACCCGGCGTACGTCGTCGACGAGACCGTGACCTGCGTCGTGCAGATCAAGGGCAAGGTCAAGGCCCGCCTGGAGGTCTCGCCGGCGATCTCCGACGAGGAACTGGAGAAGGTCGCGCTGTCCGACGAGAAGGTCGTGGCGGCGCTGGACGGGGCCGGGATCCGCAAGGTGATCGTGCGGGCGCCGAAGCTGGTGAACATCGTTCCGGCGTAGCCGTAGCCGTAGCCGTAGCCGTAGCCGTAGCCGCAGGTGTAGGCGTGCACGCGCAGGCGCCTCGGCATTGGCGCGGCGATTCGGCGGTTCGGCCGGGTCTGATGTGGGCTCGGGGTGATCCCCTACGGGCAGGTTCGGGGTTCTTCTGGAACTCCGGGCCTGCCTGCTGCGTTTACCGTTGAAGAGTGACGCGGTGTGTGCCGCGACCGGTCGGAGGAGGAGCTCGTGGAAGCAGTGATCGCAGTCGTCGCCCTGCTTTTCGTGCTCTTCGTGGTGCTCGGCGCGTACGCCACGGTGAAGGTGGTCGGGGCCGCAAAGCGCCGCGTGGACGAGACCATCACCCATGCCCGGCGCACCGTCGAGGACGGCACCCTGCGGGCCAAGTCCTTCGCCCAGCCGGGCGTGGCCGGCGAGCTCGCCCAGCTGCGGCTGAAGCTGCGCACCTCCATGAGGGCCACCCAGGACGCGCTGCACGCGGGCGTGACGGAGGACGAGTCTCTCAAGGAGTCCCTCGGCCTCTTCCAGCGCCTCAGCGCGCACGGGCACGAACTGGACGCCGAGATGCGGCGCCTGGAGTCCGAGCCGGACCGCGCGACCCTCGCCGAGCGGCTGCCCGACCTGCGCGAGCGCACCGAGCGCGTCGTCAAGTCGGCGGACGCGCTGCGCTGGGCCGCCCGCGACCGGGCCCGCCGCTTCGCCGCCGACGACCTGGACACCCTCAGCGCGCAGATCGACCTGGAGGCCGGCGCCCTGCGGCACTGGCAGACGACGGAGTCCTCCTCCTCGGCCTCTTCTCCTTCCTCCTCGTCGACGCCGCCGTCGGAACGTTTGTCCTCCACGCCGCCCCCGTGGCCGGAGGCCCCGGCCGGCGAGGGCGCCGCGACGGCCGAGCAGACCTGGCCGGACACCCCTCAGTCGCAGCGGGCCGAGGAGCCGCCCCGGCCCGCCATCAGCCCGGCAGCCCCACGCCCTACGTACCCCTGGCAGAAGAAACCCCGTCCCGAGAGCACGACTTGAGGCCGGGCGGGCCCGCACTGATCGGTCAAGGCATTCCCCGGTGAGCGGGGTCGGACTGCCGCCCGGGCGCTACGCCAGGTAACCTCCAGCTCATGTCCCGCCATGTCGCGATCGTCACCGATTCAACGGCCTACCTGCCGCAGCGGACGATGGAGCGCCACGACATCACAGCGGTGCCCCTGACGGTGGTCGTCGGCGGTCAGGCATTGGACGAGGGCACCGAGATCTCGACCCGATCCCTCGCCCAGGCGTTGCAGAAGCGACGCCCGGTCACCACCTCGCGCCCCAGCCCGCAGGTCTTCGCGGAGCACTACCGCAAGGTCGCCGAGTCCGGCGCCACCGGCATCGTCTCCCTGCACCTGTCCGCCGAGCTCTCCGGCACCTACGACGCGGCCGTCCTCGCGGCGCGCGAGGCGCCGGTGCCGGTGCGGGTGGTGGACACCGGCATGGTCGCCATGGCGCTGGGCTTCTGCGCCCTTGCGGCGGCCGAGGCAGCGGAGACGGGCGGCACGGTGGATGAGGCCGTCACCGCCGCGGAAAAGCGGGCCGGGGCCACGGCCGCCTACTTCTACGTCGACACCCTCGACTACCTGCGCCGCGGCGGCCGCATCGGCGCCGCACAGGCGCTGTTGGGCTCCGCGCTCGCGGTGAAGCCGCTGCTGCAGTTGGAGGGCGGCAGGATCGGTCCGCTGGAGAAGGTACGGACGGCCTCCAAGGCGATCGCCCGCCTCGAGGAGATCGCGGCCGATCGGGCAGGCAGCGCGCAGGTCGACATCGCGGTCCACCATCTCGCCGCCCCCGACCGGGCGTCGGCGCTGGCGGACCGTTTGCGGGCGCGGGTGCCGGGGCTGGCCGATCTGCATGTGAGTGAGGTCGGGGCGGTAATCGGGGCACATACAGGGCCTGGGTTGTTGGGGGTTGTCGTTTCGCCGCGATGACGGCCCTTTTGGCGAGTGAGTCACTCGTGTGGGTGGCGGAGTTATCCACAACTTGCCGGTAATCCCCGGGTATTGAGCAAGATCATCGCGAGTGTGCCGAGGTGTCCGATCCTCGTCGCATGGCACTTCGATCACGTACACGCACCACGACGGCAACCAGCGGCCCGGGCCGCGGCCCTCACTCCGACGTCCGTGCCCGCCGACGGCGACACATGCACGCCCCGGGGCGGGCACGGCCGCGCCATGCGTCCGCGCGAGCGGCGGAGGATCTGCGGCGCAGGGCGGAGGTGATCTTCGCCGAACGGGCCGGGGAGTGGGGGGAGTCGGGGGCGAGGCCGCCGGTGGGCGGGGGCGCGTGTGAGGGGGCTGCTTGGCGTGCGGGGCGTGGGCCTGGGCCTGGGGAGCCGGCGGCGGACCTGGGGGGTGCGCTGCGGGTTGGAGGGGTGACGGGTCCGGATGTCCCGGGGGCTGATGGGCTGCTGGGATCCGATGGCCGGCGCGCTGATGGGCTGCGGGGCACCGATGTCCCGGGCGTTGAGGGGCCGCGCGGTGTTGATGTCCCGCGTGCCGAGGGGCTGCTGGGCTCCGATGTTCCGCGCGGCGATGGGGCGCCGGGCGCGGACGTGCCGTATGCCGGTGCGGGCGAGGCGGGTGGTGGCGCAGGTGCTGTCGTGAGTGACGGGACTGGTGGTGCGGGTGGTGCCGGTGCCGGTGCCGCAGAGTGGCGGGCGCGGGCCGGGCTGGCTCTGCGGGAGCGGATGCCGGTGTGGTTGCAGGCGAGGTGTGGGCTGGAGCGGCGGAGTGTGGTTGCGCTCACCGTGGTGCTCGTCCTCGCTGCCGGGTTCGCGGTACAGCACTTCTGGGACGGGCGGGCGCGGTCCGTGCGGGCTCCGGAGGTGGTGCGGACGGCGGCCTCGTACGGCGGAGAGTCGCAGGGAGGACAGCGGCAGGGAGGGGCGAGCGGGTCGGGTACCCCCGCGGCCGTCGGTGCGTCCGGTGCCGGGGCCACGGCGACGGCCGAGATCGTCGTGGACGTCAGCGGCAAGTTGCGCGAACCGGGCATCCACCGCCTGCCCGCAGGCTCGCGGGTCGCCGACGCCCTGCGCGCGGCTGGTGGGGTGCGCCCCGGCACGAAGACCGACAGCCTCAACCGGGCTCGGTTCCTGGTGGACGGCGAGCAGGTGATCGTCGGCGGTCCGGCCGCCGTTGCCGGGCCCGCTCCGGGCACGGGCGGTGCGGCGGTCGCGGGGGCGGCACCCAGTGCGCCGGTCGCCCTCAACACAGCCACCGTGGACCAACTCGACACCCTCCCGGGCGTCGGCCCGGTCCTGGCCCAGCACATCATCGACTACCGCACCCAGCACGGCGGCTTCCGCTCGGTGGACGAGCTGCGCGAGGTCAACGGCATCGGTGACCGCCGTTTCGCCGATCTACGGAATCTCGTGCGGCCATGACTCACAACGTCCGGTCGACCGACCTCGCGCCCTCCCGCGCCGCCGTCCACGCCGCGTCCGGCAGCCGGCTCGGCGCCTCCCACCCCCGTCAGGAAGGACCGACGGACCTCCGACTCGTCCCGCCCGCGCTCGCCGCCTGGGCGACGGCGGCACTGATGCTGGGGGCCCCAGAGGGGCGGGCGGTCGGGGCGGCGGTTGTCTGTCTGCTTGCGGCAGGCGTACTGCTGGTCGTGGGGCGAGGCTGGGGCGTTGCAGGCCGACCTCCCAGTGGCGGGGGCGTTGAAGTCGGGCGCACCAATGGCAGGGTCGTCGAAAGCGAGCTTTCCGACGGCGGGGGTGGCGAAGGCCGTGCGGCCAGGCGAGGGCGTCTGATCGAGGCGGACCATCGGACCGAGCCGGACCACCGGACCGAGCCTGGGCGGATGACCGAATCCGAGCATCCGGTCGAGCCCGAACATCCGCCCAGGCGTCCGGGGCGCCCGACAGACTGCCGGCACCGGCCCGGACCCGGTCCGGATTCCCCACCCTGGCACCCCACCCGACCGCACAGGCCGAGCACCGCACCCACGCGCATCAGCCGGCCGCGAGCCTCGGTCGCCGCCGTGCTGCTCTGTGTCGCCGCGGCCGCCGTCTCCGCCGGGCTGCACGGGGCCGACCTGCGGCGTGGGCCGGTGCCCGAGCTGGCGCGGGAGTACGCCACCGTGACCGCCGAGGTAGAGGTCACCTCCGATCCCCGGCTCACCCGGCCCCGGGTGAGGGGGAATCACATGGCGCCGACCTCCGTGCTGATCAATGCGGATGTACGACGAGTCGAGGACGCTGACGGCGCGGCGGTGGTGACACGGGCGCCGGTGCTGATGATCGTCGACGCGGGGTGGGGGTCGTCCGGTGAGGACGAAGGGGCGTCGCAGGCCTCCGGTGCCGGGCGTTCTCCTTGGCTGGAGTTGCTCCCCTCCACCCGGCTGCGGGTGACCGCGCGGTTCGCGCCCGCCCTCGCGGACGGGGACCGGGTGGCGGCCGTGCTGCGGGTGAGGGACCCGGCGGTGCCGGAGGTCGTGGGGGAGCCGTCGGGGGCGCAGCGGCTGGCGGGGCGGTTGCGGGCAGGGCTGCGGGAGGCGACCGACAGTTTGCCGGCGGATGCGCGGGCGCTGCTGCCGGGGCTGGTCGTGGGGGACACCTCACGGATCACACCGGAGCTGGACGAGGCGTTCAAGGAGACCGACCTAGCGCACACGCTCGCCGTCTCCGGCAGCAACCTCACGATCATCCTCGCCCTGCTCATCGGCCCGCCGGGCCTGGCTCAGCTCGCCGAGCGCCGTGGCCTCGCGCCCCGCCTCGGCATCTCCCTGCGGACGACCGCGCTGCTCGGCGGGGCGCTCACCCTGGCGTTCGTCGTCGTGTGCCGGCCGGATCCGAGCGTGCTGCGGGCCGCGGCCTGCGGAGCCGTCTCGCTGCTCGCCCTGGCGACCGGACGCCGCAGGACTCTGATCCCGGCGCTGGCGACGGCCGTACTGCTGCTGGTGCTGTACGACCCGTGGCTGGCCCGCAGTTACGGCTTCCTGCTCTCCGTCCTGGCCACGGGTGCCCTGCTCACCCTCGCGCCCCGCTGGAGCGCGGCGTTGCGACGGCGCGGGGTGCCGCCGAGGTTGGCCGAGGCACTGGCGGCCGCGGCTGCCGCGCAGGCGCTGTGTGCTCCGGTCGTGGCGGTGCTGTCGGCTCGGGTGAGCCTGGTGGCGGTGCCGTGCAATCTGCTCGCGGAGTTCGCGATCGCACCGGCCACGGTGCTGGGTTTCGCGGCACTGGCGACGGCGCCGTTGGCGATGCCGGTGGCCAAGGTGCTGGCCTGGTGCGCGGGTTGGCCGACCGGCTGGATCGCGGAAGTCGCCCGGACCGGCGCCGCGCTGCCCGGCGCGGGAGTGGACTGGCCCGGCAACTGGACCGGGGCGGCGCTGCTCGCCCTCGCCACGGTGGTCGCCCTGCTTGCCGGTCGGCGGCTCCTGCGGCACCCCTGGTGGTGCGGCGTCTGCGGGGCGCTGCTCCTGCTGGTGGTGGTGCAGCCGCCGCCGCTGACCAGGGTGGTCACGGGGTGGCCGCCGCCAGGGTGGCGGTTCGCGATGTGCGATGTGGGGCAGGGCGACGCGACGGTGCTCGCGGCGGGCGAGGGGACGGGCGTGGTCGTGGACGCCGGCCCCGATCCGACGCTGGTCGACCGGTGCCTGCGCACGCTGGGGATCACCAGGATTCCGCTCGTCGTGCTCACCCACTTCCACGCCGACCACGTGGCGGGCCTGCCCGGCGTCCTGCGCGGTCGCGCGGTGGGCGCGATCGAGACGACAGAGCACGAAGAGCCTGTGGACCAGGTGGAGTTCGTGCGGAGGGAGGCGGCCGCCCGGGGTGTTCCCGTGACGCGGGCCGCCGCCGGGGAGGAGCGGCGTACCGGAGACTTGAGCTGGCAGGTGGTCTGGCCGCCGCCCTCCCACCCGTCACTCCCGGCCATGGGCCCGGAGGGTCCGAACGACGCCAGTGTCACTCTGCTCGTCCGGTCGGCCGGCCTGCGGGTCCTGCTGCTCGGGGATCTCGAACCCCCGGCCCAGCGGGCGCTGTTGAGATCGCCGGCGGGGGCGCTGCTGGGCGGCGTGGACGTGCTCAAGGTGGCCCATCACGGCTCGGCGTACCAGGACCCGGAGCTCATACGCCGGGCGGCGCCCAGGCTGGCGTTGATCAGCTGTGGCGAGGACAACCCTTACGGCCACCCCGCGCCCAGCACCCTCGCGGCGCTGCGGGCGCAGGGAGCCGTGGTGCTGCGGACGGACGAGGACGGGGCGCTGGCGGTCGCGGGTACGGGCGCGGAGTTGCGGGTGGCGGGAGACTGGGGGCATGGATTCCGTTGAGGTTGATGCCTATCTCCGCCGCCTGGGGGTCGAGCACCCCGCCTGGCCCACCGTGGACCTGCTGCGCGAGCTGCATCTGCGCCATCTGCAGACCGTGCCCTTCGAGAACCTCTCGATCCACCTCGGCGAGGAGATCGTCCTGGAGGAGAAGCGACTGCTGGACAAGGTGGTGGGGGCGCGACGGGGTGGGTTCTGCTACGAACTGAACGGGGCGTTCGGGGCGTTGCTCGCCGCCCTGGGTTTCGATGTGACGCTGCTCGCGGGGCGGGTCCATGTGAAGGAGGAGGAGGTCGGGATTCCCTACGACCACATGGCGCTGAAGGTGCGGACGGTGGACGGGGGCGCGTGGCTGGCGGACGTCGGCTTCGGGGCGCACAGCCACTATCCGCTGGCGTTCGAGGAGCGGGGTGAGCAGGTGGATCCGGCGGGTGTGTTCCGGATCGTCGAGGCAGGGCCGGACGCGGCGGGGGTGCGCGGCGGGGCCGACGCGGAGGAGGCGGCGGACCTGGAGGTCGTCATGGACGGCAGGGCGGAGTACCGGCTGGAGCGGCGGCCGCGGGCGCTCGGCGACTTCGTGGCCGGGGCGTGGTGGCACAGCACCTCGCCGGGTTCGCACTTCACGCAGTCGCTGGTGTGTTCGCGGGTGACGAAGGAAGGCGGGCGGATCACCCTCAGCGGCCGCACCTTCAAGACGACGGCGGCCGACGGGACGCGTGAGGAGCGAAAGTTGGGGACGGACGAGGAGGTGCTGGAGGTGTACCGGGAGCGGTTCGGGATCGAGCTGGACCGGGTGCCGACGGTACGGAAGCCCAACCGGGACGGCTGATCCGGCAGGGGGCTCGGTCTGGGCGAGCGGACCCGGCGCACGGTCGTCTCCCGTCGGTGCCCGAGAATTGCTCCGTGAGCGATGTGAGACATGTGCTGGTGCTGCCTGATCGTGACGCGGCGGAGGAGGTCGCGGGCGCGCTCGGGGACCGGTTCGGGACCGATGAGGAGCCGCGGCTGGTGCGGGACGCGCTGGCCGGGGAGGACGATGCCGAGGACGCGCAGTGGTTGGTGGTGCTGCGGGACGAGGCGGGGCGGCTCGATCCGGGTGAGCTGGATGAGTTCGTGGGGGAGTGGGACGGGTGGCGGGAGGAGCCGTAGCCGCAACCGGAGTGACCGACCTGACCGGCACCCTGTCCCCGGGCGAAACGGCTTCCCGTCCCCGGCCTGACCGGCACTCTGTCCCCGGCCTGCCCGGCATCCTGTTCCCCGGCCGAACCGGCTTCCGGTCCTCGACCTCCGACCTGACCGGCACCTGGCCCCCGACAGTCTCGTCGGCGGCCACTGTCAGTGGCCCGTGCCATCCTTGTCGCGATGGCCAGGAAATCTGCGAATGACGACCTCCTCTCCCCCGTGACCCTCGCCGTGGGGCAGGAGGAGCTGCTGCTCGACCGTGCCGTGCGGGAGGTGGTGGTGGCCGCCCGGGCCGCTGATGCCGATACGGATGTGCGGGATCTGACTCCGGAGCAGTTGCAGCCGGGCACGTTGGCCGAGCTGACCAGTCCGTCGCTGTTCGCGGAGCGCAAGGTCGTGGTCGTGCGCAATGCGCAGGATCTGTCGGCCGACACGATCAAGGACGTGACGGCGTATCTGGGCGCACCGGCCGAGGAGATCACCCTGGTGCTGCTGCACGCCGGGCAGGCGAAGGGCAAGAAGCTGCTCGATGCCGCGCGGAAGGCGGGGGCGCGGGAGGTGGCGTGTCCGAAGATGACCAAGCCGGCGGACCGGCTGGCGTTCGTCAGGCAGGAGTTCCGGGCGACCGGGCGGTCCGCGACGCCCGAGGCCTGTCAGGCGCTCGTCGATGCCATCGGCAGTGATCTGCGGGAGCTGGCGTCCGCGGTGAGTCAGCTGGTCGCCGATGTCGAGGGGACCATCGACGAGGCGGTGGTCGGGCGGTACTACACCGGTCGCGCCGAGGCGTCGAGCTTCACCGTCGCCGACCGTGCGGTCGAGGGGCGGGCCGCGGAGGCGCTGGAGGCGCTGCGCTGGTCGCTGGCGACAGGCGTGGCGCCCGTCCTGATCACCAGTGCGCTCGCCCAGGGCGTCAGGGCCATCGGAAAGCTTTCCTCGGCCCGGGGCGGCCGTCCCGCCGACCTGGCGCGGGAGCTCGGCATGCCGCCCTGGAAGATCGACCGCGTCCGCCAGCAGATGCGGGGGTGGACGCCCGACGGAGTGGCGCTGGCGTTGCGCGCGGTGGCCGAGGCGGACGCCGGTGTGAAGGGCGGCGGGGACGACCCGGAGTACGCCTTGGAGAAGGCGGTCGTGACGATCGCGCGGGCCGCTCGGTCCAGAGGGCGAGGCTAGGGACGAGAGAGGAGAATGGGTCGTATCGTCCGTATATCGCCGGACTGGGAAAGGTGGCGACCACCATGGCTGAACACCCGCACGCTGCTCTCGTCCGCAAGGGCTACGAGGCCTTCTCGCGGGGTGACATGGACACCCTGCGCAGCCTGCTCTCCGGAGACTGCACGCACCACGTGCCAGGCAGCCACCCGCTCTCGGGTGACTTCAAGGGGCAGGACGCGTGTATCGACATGTACGGGCGGCTCTTCACCGAGACGAACGGGACGTTTCGCGTCGAAACGCGCAACATCCTCGTGGACGGCCGAGGCCATGCCGTGTCCGTGCACCGCTTCACCGCCGAGCGTCAGGGCAAGCGCATAGACGAGAACGGAGCCCTCATCTTCCGCATCGTCGGTGACAAGGTCACCGACATCGACGAGTGCGTTGAGGACATTGAGAAGGGCAACGAGTTCTGGTCGTAGGCCCCGCACCCCCGCCCATGCCGAAGGCCCCGGCACCCGCCCTGGGGAAGGGCGAGGCGCCGGGGCCTTCGGTTCAAGGTGCCGGAGTCACGCCCGCGTGGCGAACGCAGGCCGCGCGTGACTCCTGGGTGCCGGTCGGGAGCGGAAGAGAGAGGGCCCGCTCGGGGTCCTTCCGGCGACTGGATCCGGCAGACCGGATCCGATCAGACCAGATAAGGGGTTCAGCCCTTGAGGGAACCGACCTTCGAAGCAAGCGCCGACTTCTTGTTGGCGGCCTGGTTCTTGTGGATGACGCCCTTCGAGACGGCCTTGTCGAGCTGACGCGCGGCAGCGCGCTGGTACTCGGTGGCCTTCTCGACGTCACCCGCGGCAGCGGCCTCACGGGCCTTGCGGATCGCGGTCTTCAGGGAGGACTTGACGGCCTTGTTGCGCAGCCGAGCCTTCTCGTTGGTCTTGATCCGCTTGATCTGGGACTTGATGTTCGCCACTGATGAGCCTTTTCAGGTTCTGGCACGGGGCCGCGTGGGACCCGTACCGGTGATTTTCTGGAGTGTGCCTCGTGCTGAGAGGGCATGAGACACAGCCACCCAGGCTACCAGTGGCCGGGCCGACGGCCCAAAACGGTCGCCGGTCGCCGCCCATGGGACCATGGAACCTACGTATAGATCCGACCCGAGGCATAAGGCGCCTCAAGAGACAGGACCCTGCGTGCCCGCGACCCCTAACAATGTGCCCGAGCCGAGCCGTACCGACCCGGCACTGATCCGCAACTTCTGCATCATCGCGCACATCGACCACGGCAAGTCCACGCTCGCCGACCGGATGCTCCAGCTGACCGGTGTGGTCGAGCAGCGGCAGATGCGTGCTCAGTACCTCGACCGGATGGACATCGAGCGTGAGCGCGGAATCACGATCAAGTCCCAGGCGGTGCGACTGCCGTGGGCTCCCACCCACGATTCCGGCAACACGCACATCCTCAACATGATCGACACCCCGGGGCACGTCGACTTCACGTACGAGGTCTCGCGGTCGCTCGCCGCCTGCGAGGGGACCATCCTCCTCGTCGACGCCGCCCAGGGCATCGAGGCCCAGACCCTCGCCAACCTCTACCTGGCGATGGAGAACGACCTCACGATCATCCCCGTGCTGAACAAGATCGACCTGCCGGCCGCGCAGCCCGAGAAGTTCGCCGAGGAGCTCGCCAACCTGGTGGGCTGCGAGCCGAGCGACGTGCTCAGGGTGTCCGCCAAGACGGGCCTGGGCGTCGATGCCCTGCTCGACAAGGTCGTCGCCGAGGTCCCCGCGCCGGTCGGCGTCAAGGACGCTCCGGCCCGCGCGATGATCTTCGACTCCGTCTACGACTCCTATCGCGGTGTCGTGACGTACGTCCGTGTCATCGACGGCCAGCTCAACAAGCGCGAGCGGATCCGGATGATGTCCACCGGCGCCACGCACGAGCTGCTGGAGATCGGGACGAACTCGCCGGAGATGCTGGCGGCCGACGGGCTCGGCGTCGGTGAGGTGGGCTATCTCATCACCGGTGTGAAGGACGTCCGCCAGTCCAAGGTCGGTGACACCGTCACCAGCCAGCACAAGGGCGCCGAGGATGCGCTCGGCGGATACAAGGACCCGAAGCCGATGGTCTTCTCCGGTCTGTATCCGCTCGACGGCTCCGACTACCCGGAGCTGCGCGAGGCCCTCGACAAGCTCCAGCTCAACGACGCCGCGCTGGTCTACGAGCCGGAGACCTCCGCGGCCCTCGGCTTCGGCTTCCGCGTCGGCTTCCTGGGGCTTCTGCACCTCGATGTGATCCGGGAGCGGTTGGAGCGCGAGTTCGGCCTCGACCTGATCGCCACCGCGCCGAACGTGGTCTACCGGGTGGTCATGGAGGACGGCACCGAGCACACCGTCACCAACCCCAGCGAGTTCCCCGAGGGCAAGATCAACGAGGTGTACGAGCCGGTCGTACGCGCCACGATCCTCGCGCCGACCGAGTTCATCGGCTCGATCATGGAGCTGTGCCAGACCCGGCGCGGCACCCTCCTCGGCATGGACTACCTGTCCGAGGACCGGGTCGAGATCCGCTACACGCTTCCCCTCGCCGAGATCGTCTTCGACTTCTTCGACCAGCTGAAGTCGAAGACGCGCGGATACGCGTCGCTGGACTACGAGCCCACCGGCGAGCAGACCTCCAGCCTGGTCAAGGTCGACATCCTGCTGCACGGCGACAAGGTCGACGCCTTCTCCGCGATCACGCACAAGGACGCCGCGTACGCGTACGGCGTGCGGCTTGTCGCCAAGCTGCGCGAGCTCATTCCGCGGCAGGCCTTCGAGGTGCCCATCCAGGCCGCCATCGGCTCCCGGGTGATCGCCCGCGAGACCATCCGCGCCATCCGCAAGGACGTCCTCGCCAAGTGCTACGGCGGCGACATCTCCCGTAAGCGCAAGCTGCTGGAGAAGCAGAAGGAAGGCAAGAAGCGAATGAAGATGGTGGGTTCCGTGGAGGTTCCGCAGGAGGCCTTCATCGCCGTACTGAGCAGTGATGACAGCGCGGGTTCGGGCAAGGCCAAGAAGTAACCGCAGGTAGCACCAGGTGACCCGGCAAATCGCCGCATCAGGGGTCCGTCGTACGAAAGCGCGACGGACCCCTTTGTGCGCGACACGTGACTGTCTGGAGGAAGTGACAGGGCGCAGGCCCTTACGCAGTGGGCCGTCGGCCTCTACCCTGATCCCTGCTCGATAGTTACTCGCGAGTTAAACAACGCGAGTGGAACCAGCCGCACAGTCGCGGGCCCCCGGAGGATGTCGTGAGCACACAGACACTGATCGAGAACCGTCCGCCGAGCGTGGCGACCCTCTTTCTGGAGCGCGTGACAGCAACGCCGGACGCTGAGGCGTACCGCTATCCCGTGCCGTCGGCCGCGGGACAGGGCGCGGACGACTGGAAGTCGCTGAGCTGGGCGCAGGCCGCCGAACGGGTCTACGCGATCGCGGCCGGGCTCATCGAGCTGGGCGTGCAGCCCGAGCAGCGCGTGGCCCTCGCCTCCTCGACCCGGATCGAGTGGATCCTCGCCGACCTGGGCATCATGTGCGCCGGCGCGGCCACCACCACGGTCTATCCGCAGACCAACGCCGAGGAGTCGGCGTTCATCCTCGCCGACTCCGAGAGCCGGGTCCTCATCGCCGAGGACGCGGCCCAGGTGGCCAAGGCGCTGGAGAAGCGCGCGGAGCTGCCGAACCTCACGCATGTCATCGTCGTGGACGCGGACGGCGTCGAGACCGGTGACTGGGTGCTCAGCCTCGCCGAGCTGGAGGCCCGTGGCGCTGCCCGGCTGGAGAAGGACCCCGAGCTGATCAAGCAGCGGGTCGGCGCGATCACCAAGGACCAGCTGGCCACCCTGATCTACACCTCCGGCACCACCGGGCGCCCCAAGGGCGTGCGGCTGCCGCACGACAACTGGTCGTACATGGCGAAGGCGATCGCCGCGACCGGCCTGGTCGGCGCGGAGGACGTGCAGTACCTGTGGCTGCCGCTCGCGCACGTCTTCGGCAAGGTGCTCACCTCCGGTCAGATCGAGGTCGGCCACGTCACCGCCGTCGACGGCCGTGTCGACAAGATCATCGAGAACCTGCCGGTCGTGCAGCCGACGTACATGGCAGCCGTGCCGCGCATCTTCGAGAAGGTCTACAACGGGGTCGCCGCCAAGGCCCGCGCGGGCGGCGGCGCCAAGTACAAGATCTTCCAGTGGGCCGCCGAGGTCGCCCGCGAGTACGCCAAGGTCACCCAGGACAACTTCCGGCGCACCGGCACCCACTCCGCGCCCTTCGGACTCGCCGCCAAGCACAAGGTCGCCGACACGCTCGTCTACGCCAAGATCCGCGAGGCCTTCGGGGGCAACCTGCGCGCGTGCGTGTCCGGCAGCGCCGCCCTCGCCCCGGAGATCGGCTTCTTCTTCGCCGGCGCCGGCATCCACATCCTGGAGGGCTACGGCCTCACGGAGTCCTCGGCCGCCTCCTTCGTGAACCCGGGCGAGGCCTACCGCACCGGCACGGTCGGCAAGCCGCTGCCCGGCACGGAGGTGCGCATCGCCGACGACGGGGAGATCCTGCTGCGCGGCCCCGGCATCATGGAGGGCTACCACGGGCTGCCGGAGAAGACCGCCGAGGTGCTGGAGTCCGACGGCTGGTTCCACACCGGTGACATCGGGGAGCTGTCCCCGGACGGGTACCTGCGCATCACCGACCGCAAGAAGGACCTGATCAAGACCTCGGGCGGCAAGTACATCGCGCCCGCCGAGGTCGAGGGGCAGTTCAAGGCGGTGTGCCCGTACGTCTCCAACATCCTGGTGCACGGCGCCGACCGGAACTTCTGCACTGCGCTGATCGCGCTGGACGAGGTCGCGATCGTGGCGTGGGCCGAGGAGAACGGGCTCGGCGGGAAGTCGTACGCGGAGATCGTCGCCTCGCCGGCCGCCATCGAGATGGTCGACGGGTATGTGCAGCAGCTCAACACCGGGCTGCAGAAGTGGCAGACGATCAAGAAGTTCCGGCTGCTGCCGCGGGATCTCGATGTGGAGCACGGGGAGATCACGCCGAGCCTGAAGTTGAAGCGGCCGGTTGTCGAGCGGGAGTACAAGGCGCTGATCGAGGAGATGTACGCGGGAACGCGGGAGGCGTAGCGCGCCAGCGGAGGGGTGGCGGGGGCCGTTGGCGGCTGCGGGTTCGTCGTGGCTTGTCGCGCAGTTCCCCGCGCCCCTTCAGCTCGGCACGCTCACCCTTTTCCGACCAGCCGACGTATCTCGTGGACCCTGGCGCGTAGGTCCGTCAGGTTCGGGGGTGTGTCCTCGGAGAGCTCTTCCTCCAGTGCCGCCAACTGAGCGCTCAGCTGCTTGCTGTGGATGTGCTCGCGGCTCAGCAGACGCTCCAACTGCCTGTTCTTGCGGTACAGGTCCAGGAAGACCGACACCTTCGCGCGTAGTACCCATGGGTCGAACGGCTTGGTCAGGTAGTCCGCCGCGCCTGTCGCGTAGCCGCGGAAGGCGTAGCCCGGGTCGTCCTCCGCGCCGGTCAGGAAGATGATCGGGACGTCCTTGGTCTGGTCAAGTCGTTTGATGTTGGTGGCGGTCTCGAAGCCGTCCATGCCCGGCATGCGGACATCGAGAAGCACCAGGGCGAAGCGTTGCCGCAGCAGCGCCTTCATCGCCTCCTCGCCCGAACGCGCGCGGACGAGCGGCTCGTTGAGGGACCCCAGTACGGCCTCCAGCGCGATCAGGTTGTCCTCCATGTCATCGACGAGGAGGATGCCGGCACGCTCGTCGGTCGTTGCCTCAGCGCTCATGATGAAGTGGCCTCACTCGGTGATGGTCGGCGGAACCTCTTCCTCCTTGGAAGTGCTCGGTTCCGGTACTACGGTCTTGTTCGCGACCTCGGGGTCCAGGAGGTCGCAGACGACGGTCAGCAGCTGATCCACGTCCACCGGCTTCGGTACGTAGTCGTTGGCGCCCCGCGCAATGGACTTCTCCCGGTCTCCGGGCATCGCCTTCGCGGTGAGGGCGACGATGGGCAGGTCCGTCCAGCGCGGGGTGCGACGGATGGCCGAGATCGTCTCGTATCCGTCCATCTCCGGCATCATGATGTCCATCAGGACGAGTTCGACGTCCGGGGTGCGCTCCAGTGTCTCGATGCCCTCGCGGCCGTTCTCCGCGTACAGGACCGGCATGCCTACCCGGCCCAGGACATGGGTGAGCGCGAAGACGTTGCGGATGTCGTCGTCCACTATCAGCACCCGCCGGCCCGGCAGGATCTGCCCCGCCCGGCCCGTCTGCCAGGCCTCCAGCTTGGTCGGCGTCGGCCAGGACTCGTCCGCGTCGTGGGAGGTCGAGAACGTCTCGGTGGACATCTGCTCCGGCACCGGCAGCGGACGGTCCTCGGGCACCGGCCCGGTGGCGGAGTGACCGGGGCTGACGACCGGGACGTACAGCGTGAACGTGGAGCCCCTGCCCGGCTCGCTCTCGGCGACGATACGGCCGCCCAGCAGGCCGGCGATCTCGCGGCTGATGGACAGGCCCAGGCCCGTGCCGCCGTACTTGCGGTTGGTCGTGCCGTCGGCCTGCTGGAACGCCTCGAAGATCACCGGGAGTTTCTCCGCCGCGATGCCGATGCCGGTGTCGGACACCGAGAAGGCGATCACCTCGTCGCCCTCGAGGACGTAGTGGTGGTCGGGGTCCTTCACCCGGTTCACCCGCAGCTCGACCTTGCCCGACGCGGTGAACTTGATGGCGTTGGACAGGAGGTTGCGCAGGATCTGCTGGAGGCGCTGCTCGTCCGAGTACATCTCGCGCGGTACGTCCTCGCCGACCGCCACCTCGAAGGCGAGCCCCCGGTCCAGGGTGAGCGGGCGGAAGGTGGCGTGCACGTAGTCGAGCAGCTTGATGAGCGGCAGTTTCTTCGGGCGTACGTCCATCCGGCCGGCCTCGATCTTCGACAGGTCCAGGATGTCGTTGATCAGCTGGAGCAGGTCCGAGCCGGAGCGGTGGATCGTCGTCGCGAACTGGACCTCCTGGTCGGAGAGATGGCCGTCCGGGTTGTCGGAGAGCAGCCTCGCGAGGATCAGCAGTGAGTTCAACGGCGTCCGCAGCTCGTGGGACATGTTCGCGAGGAACTCCGACTTGTACTGCGACGAAGTCGCCAAGAGCGCCGCCTTCTCCTCCAGTTCGGCGTTCGAGCGCTGCAGCTCCGCCTGCTGCATCTGGAGTTCGTCCGAGCGTTCCTGGAGCTGCATGGCCAGGCGCTGGGACTCGCCGAGCAGGGACTCCGTACGGGAGTTGGCGATGATCGTGTTGATCGCGACGGCGATGGTGTTCACGAACTGGTCGAAGAACGCCAGGTGCACATCGGAGAAGCGGGAGAAGGACGCCAGCTCGATCACGCCGAGGAGCTTGTCCTCGAAGAGGATCGGGATGATGACGACGCTGCTGGGAGCCGCCTCACCGAGCCCGCTGTTGATCTTGATGTAGTTCGGTGGGGCCTCCTCGACCAGGATCCGCTTCTTCTCCCGGGCCGCCTGCCGGACCAGGCCGTGCACCGGTAGGCCGCCGGTCTCGATGGTCGTGCCCTGGGCCGAGCCGTATCCGGCGATGAAGGCCAGTCCCTTCGTGGGAACCGTGGTGCGCAGCGCGGCGCTCTCCTCGTCCGGGTCGGCCAGGAAGAACGCGCCGTACTGGGCGTTGACCAGCGGCGTCAGCTCGCGCAGCAGCAGGTCGGCGACCTCCATCAGGTCGCGGTGGCCCTGCATCAGGGCGGCCAGGCGAGCCAGGTTGGACTCCAGCCAGTCCTTGGCGCGGGTCGTCTCGCGCAGGTTGGCCACCATCAGGTTGATGTTGTCCTTCAGCTCGGCGACCTCGCCGCGCGTCTCGACCGTGATCGAGCGGGACATGTCGCCCTGGGCCACCGCGGAGGCGACCTCGGCGATCGCGCGGACCTGGGTGGTCAGATTCGACGCCAGCTCGTTCACGTTCGTCGTCAGGCGCTTCCAGGTGCCGTACACGCCCTCCACCCGGGCCTGGCCGCCGAGCTGGCCCTCGGAGCCCACCTCGCGGGCCACGCGGGTGACCTCGGAGGAGAAGGAGGAGAGGGTGTCGACCATCGTGTTGATGGCGGTCTTCAGCTCCAGGATCTCGCCGCGCGCGTCCACGTCGATCTTCTTGGAGAGGTCGCCGTTGGCGACGGCGGTGGTGACCTGGGCGATGTTGCGCACCTGCGAGGTGAGGTTGTCGGCCATGTAGTTGACGTTGTCCGTCAGGTCCCGCCAGACGCCGGAGACGCCCAGCACCTGCGCCCGGCCGCCGAGCCGGCCGTCGGTGCCGACCTCGCGGGCCACGCGGGTGACCTCGTCGGCGAAGGCGCGCAGCTGCTGCACCATCGTGTTGACGGTGTCCTTGAGTTCGAGGATCTCGCCGCGGGCGTCGACGGTGATCTTCTTGGAGAGGTCGCCGTTGGCCACGGCGGTCGTCACCTGCGCGATGTTGCGGACCTGCGAGGTCAGGTTCAGCGCCATGAAGTTGACGTTGTCGGTGAGGTCTTTCCATACGCCGCTGACGCCGCGTACCTGGGCCTGACCGCCGAGGTTTCCTTCGGTGCCGACCTCGCGGGCGACCCTCGTCACCTCGTCGGCGAAGGCGGAGAGCTGGTCCACCATCGTGTTGATGGTCGACTTCAGCTCCAGGATCTCGCCCTTCGCCTCGACCGTGATCTTCTTGCCCAGGTCGCCCTGGGCGACGGCGGTGGAGACCAGGGCGATGTTGCGGACCTGGGAAGTCAGGTTGTCCGCCATGAAGTTGACGTTGTCGGTGAGGTCCTTCCATACGCCGGAGACGCCGCGTACCTGGGCCCGGCCGCCGAGGTTTCCTTCGGTGCCGACCTCGCGGGCGACCCTCGTCACCTCGTCGGCGAAGGCGGAGAGCTGGTCCACCATCGTGTTGATGGTCGACTTGAGTTCGAGGATCTCGCCCTGGGCGTCGACGGTGATCTTCTGGCTCAGGTCGCCGTTGGCGACGGCGGTGGTGACCTGGGCGATGTTGCGGACCTGGGAGGTCAGGTTCGACGCCATGAAGTTGACGTTGTCGGTGAGGTCCTTCCATACGCCGGAGACGCCGCGCACCTGCGCCCGGCCGCCCAGCTGCCCTTCCGTACCCACCTCGCGGGCGACCCTCGTCACCTCGTCGGCGAAGGCGGAGAGCTGATCGACCATCGTGTTGACGGTCAGCTTGAGTTCGAGCAGCTCGCCGGTCGCCTCGACGGTGACCGTGCGGGTCAGGTCGCCGCGGGCCACCGCCGTGGTCACCAGGGCGATGTCGCGCACCTGCGCCGTCAGCCGGGACGCCATCGTGTTGACGGCCTCGGTCACGTCCCGCCAACTGCCGGAAAGACCCTGCACCTTGGCCCGACCGCCGAGCCGGCCCTCGGTGCCGACCTCGCGGGCCACGCGGGTGACCTCGCCGGTGAACAGGGAGAGCTGGTCGACCATCTTGTTCACGGCGCGGCCGAGACGCCGCAGGTCGCCGCGTAACTGGCGGCTGCCGTCGTGCAGATCGACGCGCTGGGTCAGGTCACCGCCGGCCACCGCGTCGAGCACGCGCGTCGCGTTCGCCGCCGGGGCGACCAGGGCGTCGAGCACCTGGTTGACGTCGTTGACGCGGGTCGTCCAGTCGCCGGGGCCCGGGCTCGCCGAGAGCCGCTCGTCCAGCCTGCCGTGCCGTACCAACTCCCGCTTGACCCGCTGCACTTCGCGGTTGAAGTGCGTGCTCCGGTCCATGATCTGGTTGAAGACGGCCGTCAGCTCGGCCACCACTCCCTCACCGGTCTCCGGCAGCCTCCGGAAGTCGCCGTCCCTCGCCGCGGTCATCGCGGCGAGCAGGGGGCGCAGTTCCGATGCTCGAATTTGACCGTCTTTCTGTCCGTCTTCGAGCACACGCGTAGCACGGTTCTCACTCATGGCGGCCCACTTCGGTAACTCGGTGCTTATGGGCGTGGTCAGTCTGTCACTCTGTCGGCGTCGACTGAGGCCTATTCGTCCGAACCGTTCGGGGAGCTGTCCATGGGGGCCATTCCGGCGCAACGGGAGACCGTTTCCCGTGCCTCTGATGCGCCTGCGCCGGAGAGCGTGGGCGCGGAAACCCGCGCCATCCTTCCCGGCAGTCCGATCTCCCCGGGCTCCGCCCGCACCCTCGTGCGCAACGCCCTCACCGAATGGGCCGCCTCCGGACTCCCCGGCACCGAGCACCTCAGCGCCCGTCTCGTCGACGACGCCGTCGTGGCCGTCAGCGAGCTGGTCACCAACGCCGTCGTGCACGCCGGCACCGATCTGGAGCTCACCTGCCGACTGGAGGACACCGGCGCCCTCCTCGTCGAGGTCCTGGACCACCACCCCTCGCGCGCCCCGCGCGACGGTGAGGTCGAGGCGCCGTACGAGACACCGGAATACGGGCGCGGCCTGCGGCTGGTGTCCCGGCTCGCCGAGTCCTGGGGCGTCACCTATCGCACCGGCGCCAAGACCGTGTGGGCGCGGCTGCCCGCCGAGGACCCCGTGGCGGCCAAGGACGACGTCGAGGCGTACGCCGAGGAGCGCGCGCTGGAGCGCGGGCTGCGCGTAGCCGAGATCCTCGCCCCCGAACCCCATCGCGCCGAGCGGGAGAGGGACTGGCTCAACCGCGGTGCCCTGTCCTTCCTCGCCGAGGCCTCCGACCTGCTCGCCGGGCAGCTCGACGAGAACCTGGTCGCCGCGCTCGCCGGCCAGCTGATCGTGCCGCGACTGGCGGACTGGTGCGCGGTGTGGCTGGAGGACGAGATCGCCGGGCGCTGGGGATACCCACGATCGGGTGAGGCCGGGGGCGGGGCGGGCTGGGCGGCGGAGGGCGCTGCCGGGACCGGGCCGCGGCTGGCCCGCGTCTGGCACGGCTCCGAGAACCTCATCGAGGAACTGCGCCAGGTCCTGGAGAAGGAGCCGCCGCTCCCGGCCGACAACCACCGCACCGGCCCGGTCGACTACCCCTGGCCCGGTGCGGCGCTCGGCGCGCGCGGGGTGCGCGGCACGGCGCTCGCGTACCGCCTGATCGCCGGGGGCCGCCCGCTGGGCACGCTGGTCATCGGGCGGGCCGACCTCATGCGCTTCCCCGACGAGGTCACCGGTCTCGTCGAGGACCTCAGCCGCCGGGTGGCCCTCGCCATCGGCGCGGCCCGCCAGTACGCCCGGCAGGCCACCATCAGCCGGGTCCTGCAGCGCGGACTGCTGCCCGGCGCCGTCGCGGAGATCCCCGGCGTGGCCAGCGCGCTGGTGTACGAGCCGTGCGACAAGGGCGGCCCGAGCGGCGACTTCTACGACCTGTTCCCGGCCGGCGACGGCCGCTGGTGCTTCGCCATCGGGGACGTCCAGGGCAAGGGCCCCGAGGCGGCCGTGGTGATCGGCATCGCCCGCCCCTGGCTGCGGCTCCTCGCCCGGGAGGGCTACCGGGTCGCCGACGTCCTCGACCGCCTCAACCAACTCCTCCTCGACGACGCCACGGAGGCCGCCGACGCCGCCGCGCGCGCCCTCGTCGGGCCGGTCCCGGTGGCGCCCGGCGACGGCCCGCAGACCCGCTTCCTGTCCCTCCTCTACGGCGAGCTCACCCCCTTCGACGGCGGTATCCGCTGCACCCTCGCCTCCGCCGGACACCCGCTGCCGCTGCTGCTGGGCGCCGGCGGCGAGGTCCACACCGCCGCGCACCCGCAGACCATCCTCGGGGTCGTCGAGGACGCCACGTACACCAGCGAGACCTTCGAACTGCGCTCCGGGGACACCCTGCTCTGCGTCACCGACGGGGTGACGGAGCGGCGCAGCGGCACCCGCCAGTTCGACGACGGCGACGGCCTCGCGACCGCGCTCGCCGGGTGCGCGGGGCTGAACGCCGAACTGATCGCGGAACGGATCCGCAGGCTCGTGCACGAGTTCAGCGGCCGTCCGCCGGAGGACGACCTGGCGCTGCTGGTGCTCCAGGCCGAGTAGCGGTTCTCCCGGGTTCCGGCGGGCACGCGCGCGTGCTGGACAATAGAACCCATGCCTTCCGCACTCCCCGACGGCGAGCCCGTCCCCGACGACGGCACGCTCCCCGCGTCCGCCCTCGCCGGGTCCGCCGACCGCCCCCTCGGCTTCTACCTGCACGTCCCGTACTGCGCGACCCGCTGCGGCTACTGCGACTTCAACACCTACACGGCGACCGAGCTGCGCGGCACGGGCGGAGTGCTGGCGTCCCGCGACAACTACGCCGAGACCCTCGTCGACGAGATCCGCCTCGCCCGCAAGGTCCTCGGCGACGACCCGCGCGAGGTCCGCACGGTCTTCGTCGGCGGCGGTACGCCCACGCTGCTGGCCGCCGACGATCTCGTACGGATGCTGGGGGCGATCCGCGACGAGTTCGGGCTGGCACCGGACGCGGAGATCACGACGGAGGCGAATCCGGAGTCGGTGGACCCGGCGTATCTGGCCACCCTGCGCGAGGGCGGCTTCAACCGGCTCTCCTTCGGCATGCAGAGCGCGAAGCAGCACGTGCTGAAGGTCCTGGACCGCACCCACACCCCGGGCCGCCCCGAGGCGTGCGTCGCGGAGGCCCGCGCGGCGGGCTTCGAACACGTCAACCTGGACCTGATCTACGGCACACCGGGCGAGTCGGACGACGACTGGCGGGCCTCGCTGGAGGCGGCGATCGGCGCCGGCCCGGACCACGTGTCCGCCTACGCGCTGATCGTCGAGGAGGGCACCCAGCTGGCCCGCCGCATCCGCCGGGGCGAGGTCCCGATGACGGACGACGACGTCCACGCGGACCGGTACCTGATCGCGGAGTCGGTGCTGTCGCAGGCGGGCTTCGACTGGTACGAGGTCTCCAACTGGGCGACCTCGGAGGCGGGCCGCTGCCTGCACAACGAGCTGTACTGGCGGGGCGCCGACTGGTGGGGCGCGGGGCCGGGTGCCCACTCGCACGTGGGCGGGGTCCGCTGGTGGAACGTGAAGCATCCGGGCGCGTACGCGGCGGCACTGGCGGCGGGCCGCTCGCCGGGGGCCGGGCGCGAGCTGCTGTCCGAGGAGGACAGGAGGGTCGAGCGGATCCTGCTGGAGCTGCGGCTGCTGGAAGGGGTGCCGCTGGGGCTGCTGAGGCAGGACGGGCTTGCGGCTTCTCGCCGGGCGCTGGCGGAGGGGCTGCTTCAGGAGGGGCCGTACGAGGACGGGCGTGCGGTGCTGACCTTGCGGGGGCGTTTGCTGGCGGACGCGGTGGTCAGGGATTTGGTGGACTGATCACTCGGGCGAGTGGATCACCCCGGAACGCCGGTTCGGTCCCTAACCTGGTTCGTAGGCTGCCGCCGGCAGGACGCGGCGGATGTGGAGGCCACGGAGATGACCCCCGTGGACGAGCGTGGGATTGCCAAGTTCTTCGAGGAGTTCGAGCCTCCCGAGGGCATCAAGGCCGAGCTTCTCCGGGGGGAAATCGTGATGACGGCCACTCCCGATCTGGTGCGCAACCGGATCGTGGCCGACGTGGTGGACCAGCTCCCGCGTAAGCGCTGGGAACGACTTCAGGTGACAGACGTGGACATCATCGATGAGACCAGCGAGCCGATTCCGGACTTGGTCGTGTTGGAACGGGGTGTTGCCCCGGACTCAGGCCGTCTGCTGCCGTCCCGGTTGGTCACCATGGTGGTCGAGTCGCCTCCAAGACCAGCATCCAGCGGGACTACGAGATCAAGCGGTCGATCTACGCCGCCGGTGAGGTACCCGCTTACCTCATTGTGGATCCGATCATGGCGCACTGCGTACTGCTGACCATGCCAGTCGGTAAGGGGGAGAACGCCGACTATCAGAGGCAGCAGATCACCAAGTTCGGGGCGCCGCTTCCGTTGGAGGATCTGGAACTCGAATTGGAGACCAGCGAGTTCGGCATCTACCCCAACGTCAGGCCCCACCGCTACCCGTGACGAAGTCGATCAGCTCCTCCACCCGCCCCAGCAACTCCGGCTCCAGGTCCTTGTAGGACCCCACCCGCTTCAGGATCGCCTGCCACACCGCCCCGGTGTTCTCCGACGGCCACCCCAGGGCGCGGCACACCCCCGTCTTCCAGTCCTGTCCGTGCGGGACGCGCGGCCAGGACTCGATGCCCAGGGCCGACGGCTTCACCGCCTCCCAGATGTCGATGTACGGGTGGCCCACGACCAGCGCGTGTTCGCTGGTCACCGACTCCGCGATGCGCCACTCCTTCGTGCCGGGGACGAGGTGGTCCACCAGGACGCCCAGGCGTGCATCCGGACCCGGAGCGAAGTCGGCCACGATCGAGGGCAGGTCGTCGACGCCCTCCAGGTACTCCACGACCACGCCCTCGATGCGCAGGTCGTCGCCCCAGACCTTCTCGACCAGCTCGGCGTCGTGGCGGCCCTCCACGTAGATGCGACCGGCGCGGGCCACGCGCGCGCGTGCGCCGGGGACGGCGACCGAACCGGACGCCGTACGGCTGGGACGTGCGGGGGCCGGGGACGACGGGCGTACGAGCGTCACCACCTTGCCCTCCAGCAGGAACCCCCGCGGCTCCAGCGGGAACACCCGGTGCTTGCCGAATCGGTCCTCCAGCGTCACCGTGCCCGCCTCGCAGCGGATCACCGCGCCGCAGAAACCCGTGCCCGGCTCCTCCACGACCAGGCCCGGGTCCGCCGGTACCTCGGGGGCGGGCTTGGGCTTCTTCCAGGGCGGGGTCAGGTCCGGGGAGTACTGGCGCATTCGGATGACGATAGGAGAAGCCCCGTGGGTACGTCTCGCGGATCAGGGCGACACGCCGAAGCGGGCCGCCAGGGCGTCCCGCTGGCGCCGTACGAACTCCGCGTCCACCACCGCTCCGTGACCGGGCACGTACAGCGCGTCCTCGCCGCCGAGGTCCAACAGGCGGTCCAGGGCGGCCGGCCAGTGCGACGGTACGGCGTCGGGGCCCGCCTGGGGTTCACCGGACTCCTCCACCAGGTCGCCGCAGAAGACGACCTCCCGATCGCCGGAGGCCACGCCGGGCACCAGGACGACCAGATCGTGGGCCGTGTGGGCCGGGCCCACGTTCGCGAGCAGGACCTGGCGGCCGTCCTCCAGGTCGAGTGTCCACTCGCCGCTCACCTGATGGCGGGGGTGGACCAGGGCGTCGAGCGCCTCGTCCGCCGCGTCCGGGTCCAGGCCGTTGCCCACGGCGTCGGAGCGCATTTCCGCACGCGCGTGCGCGGACACCGTGTCCATGCCCACCGGGCCGTACACCTCCGCCCCGGCGAACGCCGCCGCCCCGAAGACATGATCGAAGTGGGGATGGGTCAGCGCGAGATGAGTCACACGGTGACCCGCGAGCCACTGCGCCTGCGTACGCAACCGCACGCCCTCCCCGAGGCTTGACCCGGCGTCGATCACGAGCGCCGTGTCCCGGCCCACGACCAGCCCCGCGGTGCAGTCCCAGCCCGGAAGCCGGCACCTGCCGACCCCGGCCGCCAGCCGTTCCCACCCGAGCTCTTCCCAAGTCACCGTCATACGGCGACGCTAACCAAGACACCGCCGTCGGGCACGGTGGTGCCGGACCGGCCTTGCCGGGGGCGTACCCCACCGCCGTACACTGGCCGGGGACGGTTGGCACTCACCAGCGCAGAGTGCCAGGCGAGATGTCAAGGGGCGACTTCTGGAGGTGTGCGCGGTTGCTGAGTGAACGCAGGCTTCAGGTGTTGCGCGCCATCGTCCAGGACTATGTCGGGACCGAGGAGCCGGTCGGGTCGAAGGCGCTGACCGAGCGGCACAACCTCGGGGTCTCCCCGGCGACCGTCCGCAATGACATGGCCGCCCTGGAGGACGAGGGTTTCATCGCCCAGCCGCACACCAGCGCGGGGCGCATCCCGACCGACAAGGGTTACCGGCTGTTCGTCGACAAGCTCGCCGGCGTCAAGCCGATGACCCCGCCGGAGCGGCGCGCCATCCAGAACTTCCTCGACGGCGCCGTCGACCTCGACGACGTCGTGGCGCGCACCGTGCGGCTGCTCGCGCAGCTCACGCGGCAGGTCGCCGTCGTGCAGTACCCGTCGCTGACCCGGTCCACCGTCCGTCATGTGGAGCTGCTCTCGCTCGCACCCGCGCGCGTGATGCTCGTGCTGATCACGGACACCGGGCGGGTCGAGCAGCGGATGATCGACTGTCCCGCGCCCTTCGGCGAGGCCTCGCTCGCTGATCTGCGCGCGCGGCTGAACAGCCGGGTCGCGGGGCGGCGCTTCACCGATGTGCCGAGGCTCGTCGAGGACCTCCCCGAGGGCTTCGACCTGGAGGACCGCGGCACGGTCTCGGCCGTGCTCTCCACCCTTCTGGAGACACTGGTCGAGGAGAACGAAGAGCGGCTGATGATCGGCGGCACCGCCAATCTCACCCGCTTCGGACATGACTTCCCCCTCACCATCCGGCCCGTCCTGGAGGCCCTCGAGGAGCATGTCGTGCTCCTCAAACTCCTTGGCGAGGCAGGGGATTCGGGCATGACCGTACGCATCGGTCACGAGAACGCCTACGAGGGACTCAACTCAACGTCTGTCGTGTCGGTCGGCTACGGTTCGGGCGGCGAGGCAGTAGCCAAGCTCGGCGTGGTCGGACCGACCCGCATGGATTACCCGGGAACGATGGGAGCGGTACGCGCAGTGGCACGGTACGTCGGACAGATCCTGGCGGAGTCGTAAGTGGCCACGGACTACTACGCCGTTCTCGGCGTGCGTCGCGACGCGTCGCAGGAAGAGATCAAGAAGGCCTTCCGGCGGCTCGCGCGCGAGCTGCACCCGGACGTCAACCCGGATCCGAAGACCCAGGAGCGGTTCAAGGAGATCAACGCCGCTTACGAGGTGTTGTCGGACCCGCAGAAGAAGCAGGTCTACGACCTCGGCGGCGACCCGCTGTCCCAGGCGGGCGGCGCGGGAGCCGGCGGCTTCGGTGCGGGCGGCTTCGGGAACTTCTCGGACATCATGGACGCCTTCTTCGGTACGGCGTCCCAGCGCGGCCCGCGCTCGCGCACCCGTCGGGGCCAGGACGCGATGATCCGGCTGGAGATCGAGCTCGACGAGGCGGCCTTCGGCACGACGAAGGACATCCAGGTCGACACGGCCGTCGTCTGCACCACCTGCAGCGGTGAGGGGGCTGCCCCCGGCACCTCCGCTCAGACGTGTGACATGTGCCGCGGTCGCGGTGAGGTGTCGCAGGTGACGCGGTCCTTCCTGGGGCAGGTCATGACGTCGCGGCCCTGCCCGCAGTGCCAGGGATTCGGGACGGTGGTTCCCACGCCGTGTCCCGAGTGCGCCGGCGACGGACGCGTCCGGTCCCGTCGGACGCTCACGGTCAAGATCCCGGCCGGTGTCGACAACGGCACCCGGATCCAGCTCGCCGGCGAGGGCGAGGTCGGGCCCGGTGGCGGTCCCGCCGGTGACCTGTACGTCGAGATCCACGAGCTGCCGCACTCGACCTTCCAGCGGCGCGGCGACGACCTGCACTGCACGGTGACGATCCCGATGACCGCGGCGTCCCTCGGCACGAAGGTGCCGCTGGAGACGCTGGACGGCCTCGAGGAGGTCGACATCCGGCCCGGCACCCAGTCCGGTCAGTCGATTCCGCTGCACGGACGCGGTGTGACGCATCTGCGGGGTGGCGGGCGCGGCGATCTCATCGTCCATGTCGAGGTCACCACGCCGACCAAGCTGGACCCCGAGCAGGAGCGGTTGCTGCGCGAGCTGGCCAAGCTGCGAGGCGAGGAGCGGCCGCAAGGGCAGTTCCAGCCGGGGCAGCAGGGGTTGTTCTCGCGGTTGAAGGATGCGTTCAACGGGCGCTGACGTGAGCTGCGAGGGGCTGCTGGGGGTCCGGGGGTCGGTCCCCGGGCGGGCACAGTCAGCCGGGGCAGCAGGGGTTGTTCTCGCGGTTGAAGGATGCGTTCAACGGGCGCTGACCGGTGTGTGGGGTTGCTGCCGTGGCTGGGGGGCTGCCGCCCCCCAGACCCCCGGTTCGGCCCTGAACGGGCCGCGTCCGCAAAACGCCGGACGGGCTGATTTTCCTCGGCCCATTGCCGCGGCACAGGGCCGATTCGGACTTGTTCGGAGGACGTGACAACATGCCGTCATGTCCTCCGCGCTGACCGATCTCTTCCCCCATCCGATCGTGCAGGCCCCCATGGCGGGCGGCGTCTCCGTGCCGCAGCTCGCCGCTGCCGTGTCCGAGGCCGGTGGGCTGGGGTTTCTCGCCGCCGGGTACAAGACGGCCGACGGGATGTACCAGGAGATCAAGCAGCTGCGGGGGCTGACGGGCCGGCCCTTCGGGGTCAACCTCTTCATGCCGCAGCCCGAGTACGCCGACGCCGCGGCCGTGGACGTCTACGCGCATCAGCTCGCCGGTGAGGCCGCCTGGTACGAGACCGAGCTGGGAGACCCGGACAGCGGGCGGGACGATGGGTACGACGCCAAGCTGGCCGTGCTGCTGGACAACCCGGTGCCGGTCGTCTCGTTCCACTTCGGGGTGCCGAAGCCCGATGTGCTGGAGTCCCTGCGCCGCGCCGGAACCGTCACCCTCGTCACCGTCACCACCACGGACGAGGCGCTCGCCGTGCAGCAGGCCGGCGCCGATGCCGTGATCGTGCAGGGAGTGGAGGCCGGCGGGCACCAGGGGACGCATCGCGACAACCCGGAGACGGACCGGTCGGGCATCGGCCTGCTCTCCCTCCTCGCGCAGGTCCGGGAGACCGTGAGCCTGCCCATCGTCGCCGCCGGCGGCATCATGCGGGGCAGCCAGATCGCCGCCGCCCTCGCGGCCGGGGCCAGTGCCGCCCAGCTCGGCACCGCCTTCCTCGCCACCCAGGAGTCCGGCGCCAACGCCCTGCACAAGCAGGCGCTGACCAACCCCCTGTTCGTGCGGACCGAGCTGACGCGCGCGTTCTCCGGCCGGCCCGCCCGCGGCCTGGTCAACCGCTTCATGCGCGAGCACGGGCCCTACGCGCCCGCCGCCTACCCCGAGGTCCACCACCTGACCTCCCCCCTGCGCAAGAAGGCCGCCGCGTCCGGTGACGCGCAGGGCATGGCCCTGTGGGCGGGGCAGGGGCACCGTATGGCACGCGAACTGCCCGCCGGGCAGCTGGTGGAGGTGCTGGCCGCCGAGCTGGACGCCGCGGCGACAGCGTTGTCGGCGGCACCCAAGGGGGGTGCGGTCGGATGACGGCGCCGGTGTTCGTCGTCGAGTCGCTGGAGCGGGGCCACCTCTCCGGAGGCGAGTACGTACTCGACGGTCCCGAAGGGCGGCACGCCGTCTCGGTGAAGCGGCTGCGGGCCGGCGAGGAGGTCGTCCTCACCGACGGGCTCGGGCGCTGGGTCGAGGGTGTCGTCAAGGCGGCCGAGGGCAAGGACCGGCTGGTCGTGGGCGTGGGTGCGGTGGCCGAGGAGCCGGTGGTACAGCCTCGTATCACCGTCGTCCAGGCCCTCCCCAAGGGCGACCGCGGTGAACTGGCGGTCGAGACCATGACCGAGACCGGCGTCGACGCGATCGTGCCGTGGGCGGCCGCCCGGTGCATCACGCAGTGGAAGGGCGAGCGGGGCGCGAAGGCTCTCGGGAAGTGGCGGGCCACCGCCCGGGAGGCCGGCAAGCAGTCGCGCCGGGTGCGCTTCCCGGAGGTCGCGGAGGCGGCGACGACCAAGCAGGTCGCGGCGCTGCTCGCCGACGCCGCCTTCGCCGCCGTACTGCACGAGGAGCGCGACTACGGCAGTGAGCCGCTCGCGACGGCCGAACTGCCCGCCGAGGGCGAGATCGTGCTCGTCGTCGGCCCCGAGGGCGGCGTGGCCCCCGAGGAACTCGCCCTCTTCGAGGAGGCGGGCGCGAAGGCGTACCGTCTGGGCCGTACCGTCCTGCGCACCTCCACCGCCGGAACCGCGGCGACGGCACTGCTCCTCGGCCGCACCGGCCGCTGGGCCTGACCAGGAGGGACGTCCGCCGTGGAACTCGCCCAAGTACGGCTCCTGGTCGGCGACTTCGCCGCCTGCTACCGCTTCTACGCCGACGTCCTCGGCCTCAAGCCGCAGTCGGGCGCGGCGAACGGGCCCTACGAGAAGTTCAGCCCCGCCACCGGTTCGGCGGGCATCGCCCTCCAGGACCGGGCGATGATGGCCGAGGTCCTGGGCGAACTCGGCGACGAGGCCAGGGGGCATCGCTCACTGGTGGTCCTGCGCGTCGACGATCTGGACACCTACTGCGCACAGATCACCGAACGCGGCGCGACCCTCCTCCACGATCCCACCCCGCTGACCGACCGCATGCGCGTCGCCCACCTCAAGGACCCGGAGGGGAACCTGGTGGAACTTCAGGAGTGGCTGCTGCTGCGCACCTGAGGTCGACCGCCTCCCGGCGTGAACTGCGCGAGCAGGGAGTGGCCGTATGCGCTCTACCGCGGCGGCCGGGACAGTGGCAGGCTGCGGTCCCATGGGGGCATTCAGGAGGGTTCGGTCTCGCGTCGACCGGCGTGCCGGGCGTCGTGCGCGGATGGCCGCCGTCGCGGGGCTCGCGGTCGTCGCCGTCGGCTCGGTGGTCGGCTGTGATCCGGGTGGGCTGAGCTCGGCGACCGTGGCGTTCACGACCGATCAGACCGTGACCGAGGAGCTGGAGCGGCAGAAGGCCGACGTGCAGTGGCTCAACTGCACGGGCTCGTACGACGACAGGGGCAACGGCAGTTCGCCGACCGCCAGTGAGAACACCGTCGTCAAGGTCGACTGCGAGGGTGAGACCAAGGACGGCAAGGACATCGTCGTCACCGGCCGGATCACCCGGGCCGTCAGCGGTTCCTGTGTGCGCGGGGACCTCGTCGCCAAGATCGACGGCAAGGAGTGGTTCCACGTGAACGGGCTGGGCGACTGCGACGCCACGCCCTCGCCCGTCAGCCCGTCCGGGGGCGGCCAGCAGCCCGGCCCCACCGTCACGGTGACGGTCACCAAGACCGTCTACTGCAAGCAGCATCCGAACTGCTGGCCGGAGGGCAAGTGACCGCCTCCCGGCGGGAGTTGCGGCAAGTGATCCAAAGGCCTGTTCGCGGGCGCCGCGCTTGCCTAGGGTGATCGGGTGACACAGCCCGCGACGCCTGCTCCGCCTTCGGCCCCCGTCCCCTCGCCGTCGTATCTGCGGTATCCGCATCTGCACGGCGACCTGGTCGCCTTCACCGCCGAGGACGACGTATGGCTCGCCCCCCTCGACGGCGGCCGGGCCTGGCGGGTCAGCGCCGACAACGTGCCGGTCTCCCTGCCGCGCATCTCGCCCGACGGTACGACCGTCGCCTGGACCTCCACCCGCGACGGCGCCCCCGAGGTGCACATCGCGCCGGTCGACGGCGGCCCCTCCAGGCGCCTCACCCACTGGGGCAGCGGGCAGACCCGGGTGCGCGGCTGGACCCCCGACGGCCAGGTCCTCGCGATCAGCACCCAGGGCCAGGCGGGCAGCCGCCGCACCTGGGCCCACACGGTCCCGCTCGACGGCGGACCGGCGACCACCCTGCCGTACGGCCCCGTCGCCGATGTCGTCCACGGGCCTCGGATGCTGCTCGCGTCCGCGCCCATGGGGCTGGAGGCGGCCCGGTGGAAGCGCTACCGGGGCGGTACGGCGGGAAAGTTGTGGATCGGGCTCGAGGGTGACGGGGACTTCGTACGGCTGCATGAGGAGCTGGACGGGAACATCGAGTACCCGATGTGGGTGGGGGATCGTGTTGCCTTCCTCTCCGACCACGAGGGCGTGGGGGCCGTGTACTCGTCCCTCGCCGACGGGGCCGACCTGCGACGGCACACCCCCGTCGACGGCTTCTACGCCCGGCACGCCGCGAGCGACGGCACCCGGGTCGTCTACACCTCCGCCGGTGAACTGTGGGTCCTGGACGACCTCGACGGCGCCGAGCCGCGCCGGCTCGACATCCGGCTCGGCGGGCAGCGCACCGACCGGCAGACGTACCCGTTGAACGCCGCCCGCGCGTTCGGGGAGGCGGCGCCCGACCACACCGCGCGCGGCAGCGCGGTCTCCGTGCGGGGTGCCGTGCACTGGGTCACCCACCGCTCCGGCCCCGCCCGGGCGCTCGCCGCCGAGCCGGGGGTACGCGCCCGGCTGCCGCGCACCTTCCGCACGGAGGGCGAGGAGTGGGTGGTGTGGGTGACGGACGCGGAGGGCGACGACGCGCTGGAGTTCGCGCCCGCGACCGGGCTCGCGCCGGGATCCACCCCGCGCAGGCTCGGCGGCGGGCAACTGGGCCGCGTCCTGGAACTCGCCATGGCGCCCGACGGGAGCCGGGCAGCGGTCGCCGCGCACGACGGCCGCGTGCTGTTCGTCGAGCGGGAGACCGGCGAGGTGCGCGAGGTGGACCGCAGCGCGGACGGGGACGTCTCCGGGCTGGTCTTCTCGCCCGACTCGGCCTGGCTCGCCTGGTCGCACCCGGGCCCGCGCCCGCTGTCCCAGCTCAAGCTCGCCAACACCACCGACCTGTCGGTGTCCGAGGCGACCCCGCTGCGCTTCCAGGACTACGCGCCGGCGTTCACGCAGGACGGCAAGCACCTGGTGTTCCTGTCGACGCGGGCCTTCGATCCGGTCTACGACGAGCACGTCTTCGACCTCGCGTTCGTGGTCGGCTCGCGCCCGCACCTGATCACCCTCGCCGCGACCACCCCGTCCCCGTTCGGCCCGCAGCGGCACGGCCGCCCCTTCGACGCCCCCGACAAGGACGAGACACCCGACAGCGAGGGCATCCCGACCACGCGCATCGACCTCGAAGGACTCGCCGACCGGATCGTGCCGTTCCCGGTCGAGGCGGCCCGCTACAGCACTCTGCGGACCGCCAGGGACGGCGTGCTGTGGCTGCGGCACCCCGTGCGCGGTGCCCTGGGTGCCTCCCGGGCCACGCCGGACGACCCCGAGCCCAAGACCGAGCTGGAGCGCTACGACCTCCTCCAGCGGCGCGTCGAGCATCTCGCCGACGACGCCGACGACTTCGAGGTCAGCGGCGACGGCAAGCGGGTGCTGCTATGGACGGGCGACCGCTTGAAGGTCGTACCGAGCGACCGGCGGGCCTCCGGCGACGACGACAGCGACACGAACATCACCGTGGACCTGAGCCGCGTACGGCAGACGGTCGACCCGTCGGCCGAGTGGCGGCAGATGTTCGAGGAGACCGGCCGCATCATGCGGGACCACTTCTGGCGGCCGGACATGAGCGGGGTGGACTGGTCCGGGGTGCTGGACCGCTACCGCCCGCTGCTCGACCGGGTGGCCACCCACGACGACCTGATGGACCTGCTGTGGGAGGTGCAGGGCGAGCTGGGCACCTCGCACGCCTACGTCGCCCCGCGCGGCGGGTACGGCAGCGGGGCCCGGCAGGGCCTGCTGGGCGCCGACATCTCCCGCCACGCGGACGGGAGTTGGCGGATCGACCGGATCCTGCCCTCGGAGACCTCCGACCCCGACGCGCGGGCCCCGCTGGCCGCGCCCGGGGTCGCCGTGCGCGCCGGGGACGCGATCGTGGCCGTGGCCGGGGCGCCGGTGGACCCGGTGACCGGGCCCGGACCGCTGCTCGTCGGCACGGCGGGCAAGGCGGTGGAGCTGACGATCTCGCCGGCCGGGGGCGGAGAGGTACGGCATGCCGTCGTGGTCCCGATCGCGGACGAGCAGCCCCTGCGGTACCACGCGTGGGTGGCGGACCGGCGGGCGTACGTCCACGAGAAGTCCGGCGGCAGGCTGGGCTACCTCCATGTGCCGGACATGCAGGCGCCCGGGTGGGCCCAGATCCACCGTGACCTGCGCGTCGAGGTGGCACGCGAAGGGCTCGTCGTGGACGTGCGGGAGAACGGCGGCGGGCACACCTCGCAGCTCGTCGTCGAGAAGCTGGCCCGGCGGATCGTGGGCTGGGAACTGCCGCGCGGGATGCGGCCGTACAGCTACCCCGCGGACGCCCCGCGCGGACCCGTCGTGGCGGTGGCGAACGAGTTCTCCGGCTCCGACGGGGACATCGTGAACGCGGCCATCAAGGCGCTGGGGCTCGGCCCGGTGGTGGGCACGCGGACGTGGGGCGGCGTCATCGGCATCGACAGCCGCTACCGCCTGGTCGACGGCACGCTGATCACCCAGCCGAAGTACGCCATCTGGCTGGAGGGCTACGGCTGGGACGTGGAGAACCACGGCGTCGACCCGGACGTGGAGGTGCTCCAGCGCCCGCAGGACTGGGCGGCGGGGCGGGACGCCCAGCTGGACGAGGCGATCCGGATCGCGCTGGCGGGGCTGGAGGAACGGCCGGCGAAGACACCGCCGGCGCTGCCGAGCTGAGGCCGACCGCAGGCGCTGCCGACCTGCGGCAGGCGGTGCCGCGCTCCCTCGCCCGCTTCGAGCTCTCCACGGGCTTCGGCCTCGCCGTCTCCCCGGCCGTCATCACCGCGCTCGCACCTCACGGCCCGGCCGCACTCTGGGGCAGCCTCGCCACCGCGACGCCCCTGTGCTCCTCCGCGGTCGTCACCGAGAAGCAACTCCGGTGACCGGAAACCGATCACTCGCGGCCGACGACGATACGATGCCCCCCGTAAAGACGCGCCCAACTCCCGGAGGGAACCCTCATGGCAGGCGAGCCGCAGGACGACTGTCTGTTCTGCAAGATTGTCGAGGGGCACGTGCCGGCGACGATCGTCCGGGAGACGGAGACGACCGTCGCGTTCCGGGACATCAACCCCCAGGCGCCTACCCACGTCCTGGTCATTCCCAAGGCGCACTACAAGGACGCCGCCGCCCTCGCCACCGCCGAACCGGCCCTTGCCGCGGACGTTCTGCGGGAGGCCCAGGCCGTCGCCGACGAGGACAAGCTGGAGAGCTACCGGGTCGTCTTCAACACCGGCGCCGGAGCCGGCCAGACGGTCTGGCACGCGCACGCCCACGTCCTCGGCGGCCGCGGCATGCAGTGGCCCCCCGGATAGGTCGTAGCAGCCGTGTCCGTACGTGAATTGGTGGTCCTCGGCACCGCGAGCCAGGTCCCCACCCGGCACCGGAACCACAACGGTTATCTGCTGCGGTGGGACGGCCAGGGAATCCTGTTCGATCCCGGCGAGGGCACGCAGCGGCAGATGCTGCGGGCCGGGGTGGCCGCGCACGACCTGAACCGGATCTGCGTCACCCACTTCCACGGGGACCACTCGCTGGGACTGGCCGGGGTCATCCAGCGGATCAACCTCGACAAGGTTCCGCATCCCGTGACCGCCCACTACCCGCGTTCCGGGCAGCGCTTCTTCGACCGGCTGCGGTACGCCACCGCCTACCGCGAGACCGTCGAGATCGCCGAGGCCCCGATCAGCGAGGACGGCGTCATCGCCGCCACCGGCGGCCACAATCTGGAGGCCGTGCGGCTCTCGCACCCCGTCGAGTCGTACGGCTACCGCCTCGTCGAGCCCGACGGCCGCCGCATGCTGCCCGAACGGCTCGCCGCGCACGGCATCAAGGGGCCGGACGTCGGACGGATCCAGCGGGAAGGGGTGCTGGACGGGATCTCGCTCGACGACGTGAGTGAGGTCCGGCGCGGGCAGCGGTTCGCCTTCGTCATGGACACACGGCTGTGTGACGGCGTGTACACCCTCGCCGACGGCTGCGACATGCTCGTCATCGAGTCCACCTTCCTGGACGAGGACGTGCAACTCGCGGTCGAGCACGGCCACCTGACCGCCGGCCAGGCCGCTCGGGTCGCGCTCGACTGCGGCGTGCGGCACCTCGTGCTCACCCACTTCAGCCAGCGCTACTCCGAGCCGGACGAGTTCGAGCGGCAGGCGCGGGCCGCCGGGTTCGAGGGGGAGCTGACCGTCGCGCACGACCTGCTGCGGGTGCCCCTTCCGAAACGGCGATAACACCGCCGTACGATGCTTCGATGCCCCTCCCCAAAGCTGAACTGCACCTCCACATCGAAGGCACCCTCGAACCCGAGCTCGCCTTCGAACTGGCCGCACGCAACCGCGTCGAGCTGCCGTACCTGGACACCGACGAGATCCGCAAGGCCTATCAGTTCGAGGACCTCCAGTCCTTTCTGAACCTGTACTACGAGCTCATGGCCGTCCTGCGCACCGAGCGGGACTTCGAGGACCTCGCGAACGCCTACCTCGCCCGCGCCGCCGCACAGGGCGTGCGGCACGCGGAGATCTTCTTCGACCCGCAGGCGCACACCAAGCGGGGCCTGGAGCTGGGCACGGTCGTCGAGGGGCTGTGGCGGGCGCTGGGGAGCAGCGAGGCGAACCACGGGGTCTCCACCCGGCTGATCATGTGCTTCCTGCGCGACGACCCCGCCGAGTCGGCCATGGACACGCTCCGGGCCGCCGAGCCGTATCTCGACCGGATCACCGGCGTGGGCCTCGACTCGGCCGAGGTCGGCCACCCGCCGGTGAAGTTCCGCGAGGTCTACGAGGCCGCCGCCGCGCTCGGTCTGCGGCGCGTCGCGCACGCCGGCGAGGAAGGCCCGCCCGCCTACATCACCGAGGCCCTCGACGTCCTCGGCGTGGAGCGCGTCGACCACGGGCTGCGGTGCATGGAGGACCCGGCGCTGGTCGAGCGGCTGGTGCGGGAGCGGGTGCCGCTGACGCTGTGTCCGCTGTCGAACGTGCGGTTGCGCACCGTCGACGTCCTCGCCGACCACCCGCTGCCCGCCATGCTCGACGCCGGGCTCCACTGCACGGTCAACTCCGACGACCCGGCCTACTTCGGCGGGTACGCCGGCGACAACTTCGACGCCGTACGCCAGACCCTCGGCCTCACCGACGAACGGCTCCGGGAGCTCGCCCGCAACTCGTTCCTCGCCTCCTTCCTGGAGGACGACGAGGAGCTGCGGGCGCGGTACCTGGCCGAGGTCGAGGCCTACGAGTTCGGGTAGCCACCGAGGCTATGTGGCCGCGGTGAGGCGATCGGGCGCTGCCGGGCCGGCCTTGGCGGTGTCCAGGGGGATCTCGACGACCTCGACGATCTCGACGTGCTCCACGACCTCGACCGTCCGCCGGCTCCGCAGGCCCAGTGCCACCGCCGTCATCGGTACGGCGACGATCAGCAGTCCGACCGCGAGGACCGCGCCCATGACCGGGAACCCGGCCTGTGCCGACAGGACGCTCCCGGTCAGCGGTCCCGCCGCCGTACCCAGCGACGACGCCGAGCCGACGAGGACGGCCCAGCGGCCGCGGGTGTCGAGGGAGGCGGCGAGGCCGATGAGGTACGACAGGACGATCGGGTAGAAGGTGTTCCAGGCGATCTCGCCGGTCGCGAAGGCCGTCAGGTCGGTGGCGGACGCGCTGAGCGCGATGCACGCCGCGATGAGTGCCGTACCCGCGCCGATGGGCAGCGCCTTGCCGAGGCGCGGGCCGAGCGCGCCCGCCCCGGTCACGCCCAGCAGGCCCGCGCCGAGCCCGACGGCGAACACCGCGCCGACGGTGGTCTCGGTCAACTGGGCCTGCGTCAGGCCTATTCGGCCGCTGACGCCCCAGAGGGAGTTCTGGGCGAGCGACCAGCACAGCATGCAGGCGGCGAGGGTCAGGCCGCGGCGCAGGTGGGGGAGGCCGGAGCCGTCCCAGCCGGACTGGTGCGAGGTGGCCGTGGCGGCCGGGAGCCGGCCCGTCAGTGGCCATGCGGCCAGCGCGGTGAGCGCGATCGCGGCCAGCGGCTGGCCGTGGCCCGGACCGAGGTGCGGCACCGTCAGATAGACGCCGCCCGCGAGGGCGGAGACGCCGAGGAGGCCGAGCGTGGTGGCCCGGTGCGGGTCCGGCTGGGCGGCGATGCGGGTGGCGGCGACCGCGGTGGCCGTGCCGGATCCGAAGCCGCCGATCAGGACGCCCAGGACGACGGACGGTACGGCAGGCGCGAGCGCGGCCACGCCGTAGCCGAGGACGGCGAGCGTGAGGCCGATACGGGCCAGCCTGCGCGCCCCGATCCGCTCGACGCGGGAGGCCAGCAGGAAGCCCGCCGACGCCGAACTCAGCAGCAGCGCGCTGCCGACGGCGCCGGCCTGGGTGGGGGACAGCGCAAGACCGGAGTCGAGCCTGCCGACGACCGTCGGCAGCAGATACGGAGCGAGGTACCCGGCCGTGAAAAGGGCGACGAGGGGCCAGGGAGTGGTGCGAGGGGCGAACACGGGCGTTCCCAGGGCATGCGAAAGGAGCGGCTCAAGAGGGGGAGGAGCGCAGGCCGTCGACGGACAGGAACGCGCGGAGAATTTGTATCAAGCACACGGTTCGGAGAAGAAGCGGGGAGGGTGTGATCTGGCGCACGTTGTGTTTGGGGTGGGGAGGGCCGGGTAAACGAGGGCTTTCCTGATGGCGTCGGGGCAGTCATTCTTCGGCCCGTCCGAGGTCTGAGGGCGAGGCCGCCCCACCCCGAACTCCGGTGGTCACTCTCGGCGCCGGTCCCGGAAATCCAGCCCGTCCGGCGTTTGAGGACGAGGGCCGTTCAGGGCCGAAGCAGGGTCTGGGGGCGGCCCCCGGCGAGGCGGTGCCGCTCACGCCGGGTGCCGTGCGAGCCGGCGCTAACGCCAGTGCACCGACCCGCCCGCCGCAGGCGCCGTCGCCTCGATCTTCGCCCTGACCTCCCGCATCACCGCGACGATCCGCTCCTCGTGTCCGGCCGACAGTCGTGCCACCGGCACCGAGCAGCTGATCGCGTCCTGGGCCGGGGAGTCGTAGCGCAGGGCGAAGCCGAAGCCGACGATGCCGGGGACGCCCTCCTCGCGGTCGATCGAGTAGCCGCGTGCCCGCACCTCGGCGAGGTCGGCGGCGAGGGAGTCCCGGGTGGTGTGGGTGTGGGCGGTGAGGGGCTCGTACGGGCCCTCGGGGAGGTCGTCGTCCGGGCGCTCGGCGAGCAGTGCCTTTCCCAGCGCCCCGACGTGCGCGGGGAGTCGTCGCCCGACCCGGCTGATCGTCCGCAGGTACTCGTGCGACTCGCGCGTCGCCAGATACGCCACGTCCCGGCCGTCCAGCCGCGCCATGTGGATCGTCTCGCCCAGCGCCTCCGACGCCTCGTCGAGATACGGGCGTACGGCGCGCACGCGCGGGTCGGAGTCGAGGTAGCTGGTGCCGGTCAGCAGGGCGTGGATGCCGATGCCGTAGAGGGAGCCGGTGACGTCGGTGCGGACCCAGCCGCGGGAGATCAGGGTCTGCAGCAGCGCGTACATGGAGCTGCGCGGCACGTCCAGTGCGTCGGCCAGCTCCTGGAGGCGTGCCGGACGGTCGCCGCGCGCGGCGAGGAGCTCCAGCAACTCCACCGTGCGCGCCGCGGACTTCACCTCGCGGACGCCGCCTGTCTCTGACATGGGGCGATGGTAATCGGAGCGCCTCGGAAAGCGCCTCGAAAGCGTCCCGGAAGCGCCTCGGAGCGGCCGCGGCATTGACGGCCGCGGTTCGCGTATCTAATCTCGATTCTCATACATGGATGACATCTACATGGGGAGATGACGAAGGTGAGCCTTGATACGGACCGGGTGAGCCTCGATACCGACACGACCCGGCGTCTGCGGGACGGCATGGCGCACGGCGTGCTGTCGTTCCCCCTCACGAGCTTCCACCAGGACGGCTCGCTGGACCCGGACGGCTTCCGCGCCCATGTCGCCGCCCAGGTCGCCACCGAACCCGGCGCCGTCTTCCCCGCCTGCGGCACCGGCGAGTTCTTCTCGCTCGACGAGGACGAGTACCGGCAGGTCGTGTCGATCGCCGCCGAGGAGGCGGGCGGAGAAGTGCCGGTGGTCGCCGGGATCGGGTACGGCTGGGCGCAGGCCGCACGGTTCGCGCGCATCGCCGAGGAGGCCGGCGCCGACGCCCTCCTCGTCCTGCCGCACTACCTCGTCGCCGCCCCGCAGGACGGACTGGTCGCCCAGCTGGAACGGATCGCGGCCCGCACCCGCCTCCCGCTCATCGCCTACCAGCGCGGCCAAGTCGCCTTCACCGCCGACTCGTTGCAGCGGATCGCGCGCATCCCGAACGTCATCGGCCTCAAGGACGGCCACAGCGACCTCGACCGGCTCCAGCGCCTCACCCTCGCCGCCCCCGAGAACTTCCTCTTCTTCAACGGGGCCGCCACCGCCGAGATCCAGGCCCGCGCGTACGCCGCCGTCGGCGTCCCGGCCTACTCCTCCGCCGTCCACGCCTTCGCCCCCGAGATCGCGAACGCCTTCTTCGCCGCACTCCAGGTCGGCGAGCACGGCACCGTCGACAAGCTGCTGCGCGACTTCTACGTCCCCCTCGTCGAACTCCGCGACCGGGTGCCCGGATACGCCGTGTCCCTGGTGAAGGCGGCGGCCCGGATGCGCGGCCGCCCCGTCGGCCCCGTACGCGCCCCGCTCGCCGACCCGTCGGACGGCGACCTGGCCGACCTGCGCACCCTCCTCGCCACCGGACTCGACCTCGTAGGAGCGGCCCTGTGAACCTCACGATCACCGATGTCCGTCTGACGCCCATCCTGGTCGCCGACCCGCCGCTGCTGAACACCCAGGGCGTCCACCAGCCGTACACGCCCCGCCTGATCGTGCAGGTCGTGACGGCCGACGGGATCACGGGGGTCGGCGAGACGTACGGCGACACCAAGTACCTGGAGCTCGCCCGGCCGTTCGCGCAGAAACTGATCGGCCGTCAAGTCAGCGACCTCAACGGGCTGTTCGCCGTCGCGGACGAAGTGGCCGTCGACCGGTCCCGGGTGTCCGGACAGGTCGACGTGGGCGGGCTGCGCGGTGTCCAGACCGCCGACAAGCTACGGCTGTCCGTCGTCTCCGGCTTCGAGGTCGCCTGCCTCGACGCCCTCGGCAAGGCACTCGGGCTGCCCGTGCACGCGCTGCTCGGCGGCAGGGTGCGCGACGCGGTCGAGTACAGCGCGTATCTCTTCTACAAGTGGGCCGACCATCCGGCGGGCGTCGCGGCCGAGAAGGACGACTGGGGCGCCGCCGTCGACCCGGCCGGGGTCGTCGAGCAGGCGCGTAGGTTCACGGAGCGGTACGGGTTCACCTCCTTCAAGCTCAAGGGCGGTGTCTTCCCGCCGGACGAGGAGATCGCCGCCGTACGGGCCCTCGCGGACGCCTTTCCCGGGCATCCCCTGCGTCTCGACCCCAACGGGGCCTGGGCCGTGGAGACCTCGCTGAAGGTGGCGCGGGAGCTCGGGGACGTCCTTGAGTACCTGGAGGATCCGACGCTGGGTACGGCCGGTATGGCCGAGGTGGCCGCGCGCAGCGGGGTACCGCTGGCGACCAACATGTGCGTGACGGCGTTCGCGGAGATCCAGGAGGCCTTCGCCAAGGAAGCCGTGCAGGTCGTGCTCTCGGATCACCACTACTGGGGCGGCCTGCGCAACACCCAGCAACTGGCGGCGATCTGCCGCACCTTCGGCGTCGGGGTGTCCATGCACTCCAACACCCATCTGGGTATCTCCCTGGCCGCGATGACCCACGTGGCATCGACCGTCCCGAACCTCCACCACGCCTGCGACTCCCACTACCCCTGGCAGTCCGAGGACGTCCTCACCGAGCGCCTCACCTTCGAGGGCGGCAAGATCGCCGTGTCGGACGCGCCCGGCCTGGGCGTCGAACTGGACCGCGACCGGCTCGCGGAGCTGCACCGGCGGTGGCTCGATGACGACGGCTCGCTGCGGGATCGCGACGACGCGGCCGCGATGCGGGTCGCCGAGCCGGGCTGGGTCACGCCGTCCGTGCCTCGCTGGTAGGGGCACGGACCGGATCGCGGTGGCGTTGTCAGTGACGTGGGGCAGACTGGCCAGATCAGCACCACGTCAGGGAGCGCACCGTGACCACGCCCACCGCGCCGACAGGAAAGGGAGCCTCGCCCCAGAGGCCGTCGTCCAGAGCAGGGGGGCCGTATCGCCGGGCCCAGGTCGACCCCCTCGTCGGCCTGCGCACGGCCGCCGACCCGCCGTGGGACGTGTATCTCACGGGCCCGGTCTTCCTCGACATCATCTTCACCGGCCTCGACTCCGCCCCGGTGCGCGGGACGGAGTCCTGGGCGCGCGGAATGGGGTCGAGCCCCGGCGGCGTGGCGAACATGGCCACCGCCCTGGCCCGCCTCGGCCTGAAGACGTCGCTCGCGGCCGCCTTCGGCGACGACCACTACGGCGAGTACTGCTGGGACGCGCTGGAGCACGGCGAGGGCATCGACCTCTCGCCGTCGCGCACGGTGCCGGGCTGGCACTCGCCGGTGACGGTCTCGATGGCGTACGAGGGGGAGCGCACGATGGTCTCCCACGGCCACGAGCCGCCTCCCGAGGAGCCCGCGCCGGACTGCCCGCCCCGTGCGCGGGCCGCCGTGGCCTCCCTGGTGCCGGGCACGCGTGCACCCTGGATCGCGCAGGCCGCGCGCAACGGCACCCGGATCTTCGCCGACGTCGGCTGGGACGACACGGGGGCGTGGGACCTGGCGGGGCTGGCCGACCTGGAGCACTGCGAGGCGTTCCTGCCGAACGCGCAGGAGGCCATGCGGTACACCGGCGCCGACTGTCCGCGCGAGGCGGCCCACGCCCTGACCGAGCACGTCCCGGTCGCGGTGGTCACCCTCGGTGCGGAGGGTGCGTACGCGGTGGACAGCAGGACCGGGGAGACGGCGGTCGTCCCCGCGATCGCCGTGGAGGCCCTGGACCCGACCGGCGCCGGTGACGTGTTCGTGGCCGGCTTCGTCGCCGGCACCCTGGCCGACTGGCCGCTGGCCGACCGGCTGGCCTTCGCGGGCCTCACCGCCGCCCTGTCCGTCCAGGAGTTCGGCGGCTCCCTGTCGGCTCCCGGCTGGGCCGAGATCGGCGCCTGGTGGCGCCAGGTCCAGTCCCTCGACCGGCAGGACCCCGAGGCCCTGCGCCGGTACGCGTTCCTCGCGGATCTGGTGCCGCAGGAGCAGGGCAGACCCTGGCCGCTGCGGCGGGCGGTGCCGACGATCGGGTTCCGCCGGTCGGCGTGACGACCAGGACGGACGACGAGCAGGACCGAGCGGGTGGGTCAGCTGGGCGTGGCCGGCGTAAGCACCACGAAGTCCGCGTTCGACGGGTCCACGCACACCGCCAGCCGGCCGACGCCCTCCGCGTCCTCCGGCCCCATCTGCACACTGCCGCCGTTCTCGGTGACCTTGGCGACCGCGGCGTCGCAGTCGGTGACGTTGAAGACCGGGTGCCAGTACGGCCGCCCGCCCGCCAGTACGAGGTTCTCCACGGGGAGCTCCATCAGACCGCCCTGCATGCGCTCCTCGGGCTGTCCGGCCGGGGTGATGAGGGTGTACGCGCCCCCGCCGCCCGGCATCGGCATGTCGCTGAACTGCCAGCCGAAGACACCGCCGTAGAACTCCTTCGCGCCCGCGGCGTCGGTCGTGTACAGCTCCGTCCACGACAGCGAACCCGTCTCGTCCGCCAGCTCGAAGCCCGAGTTCTTCCCCGGCTGCCAGACGGCGAACTGGCCGCCCAGCGGGTCGTCGTACTGCGCCATCCGTCCCCAGTCGTCCAGGTCCCGCGGCGGCACCCGCACCGTGCCGCCCGCGCCCTCCACGGCCTGCGTCGTGGCGTCCGCGTCGGTGACGGTGTAGTAGATCATCCAGGCCGAGCGGGCGCCTTCCTCGGTGAGCTTGCCGAGCCCGGCGACGGTCTTGCCGTCCTTTTTGAACATCCCGCCTTCCATGTCGCCGCCCTCGCCCATGGACTCGTACTCCCAGCCGAGTACCGCGCCGTAGAAGGCCGCGGCGGCCCGGACGTCAGGGGCGCCGAGGTCGATCCAGCAGGGGGAGCCGGGAGCGAGGTCAGTGGTGATCATGACGAGTCCCTTCGCAGATCCGCTATGACCTCAGCGTGACACCCGGCACTGACAACCGCCCGTCGTGGCCCGACGGGATGCCGTGCCGGCCGGCTCTCGTTACGATCCGGCCATGAGCGACGACGCGTCTCACGACCGGCAGGTGCTCGCCGCCGTCGCGCACGACTGGGCGGCGGCGATGGTCTCCGACGACCCCGCGCGGATCGCGGACTTCATGGCCGACGACTGGGCCATCGTCTCCGAGTCGGGCATCTCGACCCGGGAGCAGTTCCTGTCGTTCGTCGAGTCCGGCGAGCTGACCCACTCGTCGTTCCAACTCGTCGGCGAGCCCAGGATCCGTCTGCACGGCGACTCGGCGGTCGTGACGGCACGCATCACGAACACCGCCCACTACAAGGGCGAGCGCTTCGACGCCGACGAGTGGACGACGGACGTCTTCGTACGGCGCGACGACCGCTGGCGCTGCGTGCTCAGCCACATCACACCGGCGGCCCGGACCTGAACCCGCCGGACGCCGAGGCCTCCTGAAACTCCCGGGAGGGCGAGGGGTTCCCGAACCTCAGCCCGCCGTCACCGTCGTCCGCACCGCCCCGTCCGGCCCCGCCACCAGCACCGGCGTCTGCGGTCCGCCGAGGTCCCGTACCGCCGCTCGGTCCTCGTCCGACGCGCCCTCGGCCTCCGTCACGACCGCCGCCGCCTCCAGCGACTTCGCGCCCGACGCCACCGCCATCGCCACCGCCGTGCGCAGGGCGCTCAGCTTCAGGGAGTCCAGGGCGACCGTCCCGGCGACATAGGTACGGCCGGTCTCGTCCCGTACGGCCGCACCCTCGGGCACTCCGTTGCGGGCCCGCGCGGAACGGGCCAGGGTGACGATCTTGCGGTCCTCGGGGTCGAGCGCGCTGTTGTCGGTCATGACCTGAGCATACGTAGCGGCGCCCGCGCTAACCGGCCACGGGGTACATGGCCCCGCGCCGCCCCTCCGGGGAGGCGAGCCACTCGAGCTTCGCCGCCGTGTTCGCCTCGTCCAGCGGCGTGTGCAGGACGATCGACAGGTCGGGCCGCACCGGCATCTGCATCACGCTCGACTCCATGCACAGCAGCCCGACGAGCGGATGGTCCAGCTCCTTGCGGATCTGCCCGGCGTCCTCGATGTCCCGCCGCTCCCACAGCGCGGTGAACTCCGGGCTGGACGCCTTCGCCTCGGCCAGCACGGACTGGAAGCCCTCGTCGTCGGGAGAGGCCGAGCAGAGCGCACGGAACTGCGCCACGACCGTGCGGGCGTTCTGCTCCCAACTCCTCGAACGCGACCGGTACATCGGGTCCGTGAAGAAGTCGATCAGGCAGTTCCACCGCTTGCCGGGCCGCATCCCGAGCACGGTCGCAGCCGCGTCGTTGTAGAGCACGCCGTTGTAGTACCGGTCCATGATGTGCGCCGGATACGGCATCCACGCGTCGATCAGCCGCCGCAGCCCGTCGCACATGTCCCGCTTCTCGGGCGCCACTTCGGGGGCCGGCGGATTCAGCCCGGCCAGCAGATACAGATGCCGGCGCTCGGCGTTGCTCAGCCGCAGCACCCGGCCCACCGAGTCCAGCACCTGCGGCGACACGGAGATGTCCCGCCCCTGCTCCAGCCACTGGTACCAGGAGGCGCCCACTCCGGCGAGCACGGCGACCTCCTCGCGCCGCAGCCCCGGCGTACGGCGCCGCGCCCCGCCGTCCGGCAGTCCCGCCTCGCCCGGAGTCACCCGGGCCCGCCTGCTCATCAGGAACTCGCGCAGCTCGCGCCGCCGATGACTCTTCAGCGCGCTCCCGGACACGTCGGACACGTACGGATCCCCCTCATCCCGGTGGCTGGTGGTGCCACCACCAGGACAACTTCCCGCTCCCCACGGCTATTCCGGTGCCCGCAGGCTGTTGCCCATGGCGATCGACACCACCACTCCCACTGCCCCACCCACTCCACCGCTCGGCTCCCCCCGGTCCCCCCGGATGTCGACGCGCGACAAACTCGTCCTGTTCGTCCTGTGCGCCGCCCAGTTCATGGTCGCGCTCGACTTCTCCGTCCTGAACGTCGCCCTCCCCGTCCTCGGCGCCGACCTCGGCATGAGCCCCTCGGCGCTGCAGTGGGCGGTGACGGCGTTCGCGCTGCCGTCCGGCGGCTTCCTGCTCCTCTTCGGCCGCATCGGCGACCTGTACGGCCGCCGCAAGCTGTTCCTCACCGGACTCGCCCTGTTCGCCGCGGCCTCGGTGCTCGCGACGTTCGCCTGGGACCCCGCGTCGTTCCTCGCGGGACGGGCCTTGCAGGGCCTCGGCGCCGCGCTCATCGTCCCGACGGGCATGTCCCTGCTGACCACCACCTTCGCCGAGGGCCCCGCCCGGGACCGCGCCCTCGGCATCTCCGGGACGCTGATGTCCCTCGGCTTCACCATCGGCGTGGTCGCGGGCGGCGTCCTGACCGACGCGCTCGGCTGGCGCTCCACGATGGGCCTGCTCGCCGTCTTCGCCCTGGTCGTGCTGCCGCTCGCGCCCGGCCTGCTGCCCGAGTCCCGCACCCCGGACCGCCCGCACCTGGACGTGCCCGGCGCGATCACGGTCACCGGCGGTCTGCTGTCCCTGATCTACGCCCTGACGACGGCCGCCGACCACGGCTTCGCCCGCGCCGACGTCATCGCGACCCTGATCGTGGGCCTGGCGCTCCTGGCGACTTTCGCGGTCGTCGAGTCCCGCACCGAGTCACCGCTCGTCTCCCTGCCCATGCTGCGCCGCCGCACGGTGGCGTGGGGCAACCTGGGCGGTCTGGTCACCTTCTCGATGATGTCGACGGTGGTCTTCGTCCTCACCCTGTACCTGCAGGAAGTGCTCGGTCTGTCGGCCTGGGAGACGGGCCTGGTCTTCGGCGTGCAGGGCGTCATGTCGGTGATCGCCGGCTCGCTCACGCCGAGGTTCATCAGCCGTCTCGGCGCGCGCCGCATCCTGGTCGTCTCGCTCGCCGGCCAGGGCGCCTTCGGCGTCGCGCTGCTGTTCCTGAACGCGCACGTCTGGTCCGTCTGGCTCGTCACGGCCGCCGTCTCGCTGGCGAGCATGTTCCACCTGGGCGCGATCATCTCCTACGGCCTGACCGTGACCTCCGGCGTCCCCGACGAGGAGCAGGGCCTGGCCACCGGCCTGGTCACCTCGACCCAGCAGGTCGGCATCACGATCGGCATCCCGCTGCTGGGCGTCCTCGCGACGACCTCCGGTGACCTGCTCTCCGGCACCCGCACGGTCCTGGCGCTCGACGCGGCGATCGTCCTGGCCGCCGCGGCCCTGATCGCCGTCGGCCTGCGGACCGGGCGGGAGGGCGGATCGAGGGAGGGCGGCTCAGAGGCGGTCGAGGCGGAGCCGGTCGGCTCTCGGTAGACCGGCCACGACCAGGTCGTACGAGTCCTCGACGAGCTCCCGGACGAAACGGTCCGGGAGCTCACCGTCGACGGTCACCGTGTTCCAGTGCCGCTTGTTCATGTGATAGCCGGGGACGATGAGCCCCGGGTACTCGCCGCGCAGCCGGACCGCGTCCTCCGGGTCGCACTTGAGGTTGACCGTCAGGGGCCGCGCGTCCAGGTTCGTCAGGGCGAACAGCTTGCCGAGCACCTTGAAGACCGAGGTCTCCGGATTGAACGGGAAGTCCTCCACGGTCGCGTTGAAGGACAGGCAGAACGCGCGCAGCTCCTGAGGGTTCACTCCGTCACTCGGCCTTCGTCTCCTCGCCCAGGGGACCGACCGGACCCACCGGCTCCACCAGCACGGTCACGATCTTGTTCCGGCGGCCGGCCGCCGCCTCCGCGGTCAGGCGGAGTTCCCGGGCGTCCGGGAGCTCGACCAGGGACGACGCCCCGGCGATCGGGACGCGGCCGAGTGCCTTCGCCAGCAGTCCGCCGACCGTCTCGACGTCCTCGTCGTCGTACTCGTCGAGGCCGTACAGCTCGCCGAGGTCGGTGATGTCCAGGCGGGCGGTGACGCGGTAGCGTTCCTCGCCGAGCTCCTCCACGGGCGGCAGCTCACGGTCGTACTCGTCGGTGATCTCGCCGACGATCTCCTCGAGGATGTCCTCGATGGTGACGATGCCGGCGGTGCCGCCGTACTCGTCGATGACGACGGCGACGTGGTTGCGTTCCTTCTGCATCTCGCGCAGCAGGTCACCGGCGTTCTTCGTGTCCGGTACGAAGACGGCGGGCCGCATCGCCGTGGACACCAGCTCGCTCTCCGCGTCCCGGGAGATGTGCGTCTTGCGGGCCAGGTCCTTCAGATACACCATCCCGACCACGTCGTCCTCGCTCTCCCCGACGACCGGGATACGCGAGAAACCGGAGCGCAGGGCGAGGGTGAGGGCCTGGCGGATGGTCTTGTACCGCTCGATGACGACCAGGTCGGTGCGCGGGACCATCACCTCACGCACCAGCGTGTCGCCCAGTTCGAAGACGGAGTGCACCATCCGGCGCTCCTCGTCCTCGATCAGCGACTCCTTCTCGGCGAGGTCGACCAGCGCCCGCAGCTCCGCCTCGGAGGCGAACGGGCCGCGGCGGAAGCCCTTGCCGGGCGTGAGCGCGTTGCCGATGAGGATCAGCAGCGGGGGGATCGGCCCCATGATCCGCGCGAGCGGCAGCAGCACGTACGCCGCCGCCGTCGCGGTGTTCAGCGGGTGCTGGCGGCCGATGGTGCGCGGGGAGACACCGACGGCGACGTACGACACCAGCACCATGACCGCTATCGCGACCAGGAGGGCCTCGGTGGTGCTGTCGAATTCCTGCAGGCAGGCGTATGTGACGAGCGCGGCGGCGGCCATCTCGCAGGCCACGCGCACCAGCAGCGCCACATTCAGATAGCGGGTCGGGTCGGCGGCGACGAGCGCGAGCTTCTCACTGCCGCGGCGGCCGCTGCGTACGGCCTCCTCGGCGCGGAAGCTGGAGACGCGCGCCAGGCCCGCCTCCGCGCAGGCGGCGAGCCAGGCGACGACCACCAGGGCGATCGCGCCGGAGACGAGGGGGAGGCTCATGACACGGTCGGGGCCGGGGAGGGGCCGGTCAGGCCCTTCTCCGTGCGCCAGCCGTCCACGATGGCGGCCTGCAGGCCGAACATCTCGGCCTTCTCGTCGGGCTCCTCGTGGTCGTACCCGAGCAGATGCAGCACGCCATGGACGGTGAGCAGCTGGAGCTCCTCGTCCATGGAGTGCTGCGTGGGCGCCTCGGTCCCCTGCTTCGCGGCGACTTCGGGGCACAGCACGATGTCACCGAGGAGCCCCTGCGGGGGCTCGTCGTCGTCCTTCGAAGGCGGCCGCAGCTCGTCCATGGGAAAGGACATGACATCCGTCGGGCCCGGTAGGTCCATCCACTGGATGTGAAGCTGCTCCATGGCGTCGGCGTCCACGACGATCACCGAGAGCTCGGAGAGCGGGTGGATGCGCATCCGCGCGAGTGCGTAGCGGGCGATGTCGAGGATCGCCTGCTCGTCGACCTCGGTTCCGGACTCGTTGTTGACGTCGATCGACATGGTCGCGCGTGTTCTCTACTTCCCCTTGTGCCCGGCCTTGCCGCCGCGGCCCTTGTGCGTGCCGTTCTGGGTGCCGTGCGTGTTGTCGAACTTCTCGTACGCGTCGACGATACGGCCGACCAGCTTGTGCCGGACGACATCCTGCGAGGACAGCCGTGAGAAGTGGACGTCCTCGACGCCCTCCAGGATGTCCTGCACCTGCCGCAGACCGGACTTGGTGCCGTCCGGGAGGTCGACCTGGGTGACGTCACCTGTGATGACTATCTTCGAGTCGAAGCCGAGGCGGGTCAGGAACATCTTCATCTGCTCGGGCGAGGTGTTCTGGGCCTCGTCGAGGATGATGAAGGCGTCGTTGAGCGTACGGCCACGCATGTACGCGAGCGGTGCGACCTCGATGGTCCCGGCGGCCATGAGCCGGGGGATCGAGTCGGGGTCGAGCATGTCGTGCAGCGCGTCGTACAGCGGACGCAGGTACGGGTCGATCTTCTCGTAGAGCGTGCCCGGCAGGAAGCCGAGCCGCTCGCCCGCCTCGACCGCGGGCCGGGTCAGGATGATGCGGTTGACCTGCTTGGACTGCAGGGCCTGCACCGCCTTCGCCATGGCGAGGTAGGTCTTGCCGGTACCGGCGGGGCCGATGCCGAAGACGATCGTGTGCTTGTCGATCGCGTCGACGTACCGCTTCTGGTTGAGGGTCTTGGGGCGGATCGTGCGGCCGCGCGAGGAGAGGATGTTCTGGGTGAGCACCTCGGCCGGGGTCTCCTTGCCGTCCCCCTCGCCGTTCTCACTCGCTCTGAGCATGGCGATCGAGCGTTCCACTGCGTCCTCCGTCATCGGCTGTCCGGTGCGGAGCACCAGCATCATCTCGTCGAACAGGCGCTGGATGAGGGCGACTTCAGCGGCGTCGCCGACCGCGCTGATCTCATTGCCCCGGACGTGGATGTCGGCCGCCGGGAAGGCCTTCTCGATCACGCGCAGCAGGGAGTCGCCGGACCCCAGCACGGTCACCATGGGGTGCTGGGCGGGGACGGTGAAATGTGCTCTCGCCTGCCCCTGCGCGGGTGTGTGAGCTGTGGGTGTCTGAGTCATGGGCCGGCTCGTAGGCCTTGCTCGTCCTCCTCGAAACGACTCGCCCGCCACGTGGGCGGTCTGGCGATTTCCAGAGTACGCCGGGGGACTGACAAGGCCGTAGGCCTTTTCCCCACGGCCCCGGTCCGTGCACGTCCGGTACGCCCGCCGTCACCCCGGGTCGGGTTTCTCGCCCCCGCCGCCCCCACCCGTCCCTGGGAGCTGCCGCCCCCCAGACCCCCGCTTCGGCCTGACGGCCTCGTCCTCGAACGCCGGACGGGCTGAGATTCAGAAGCCCAGCTTCCGCAGCTGCCGCGGGTCCCGCTGCCAGTCCTTCGCGACCTTCACGTGCAGGTCCAGGAACACCGGCGTCCCCAGCAGGGCCTCGATCTGCTTGCGGGACTTGATGCCGACGTCCTTGAGGCGCTTGCCCTTGGGGCCGATGATGATGCCCTTCTGGCTGGGGCGCTCGATGTAGACGAAGGCGTGGATGTCGAGGAGGGGCTTGTCGGCGGGGCGGTCCTCGCGGGGGAGCATCTCCTCCACCACGACGGCGATGGAGTGGGGCAGCTCGTCCCGGACGCCCTCCAGCGCGGCCTCGCGGATCAGTTCCGCGATCATGACCTGCTCGGGCTCGTCGGTGAGGTCGCCCTCGGGGTAGAGCGCCGGCCCCTCCGGAAGGAGCGGGACGAGCAGGTCGGCGAGGAGGCCCACCTGCTGGTCACCGACCGCGGAGACGGGGACGATCTCGGCCCACTCGAAGCCCAGCTCCTTGCCGAGCTGGTCGATCGCGATGAGCTGCTCGGCCAGCCGCTTGCTGTCCACGAGGTCGGTCTTCGTGACGATCGCGATCTTCGGCGTCTTCTTGATCGACGCCAGCTCCTTCGCGATGAAACGGTCACCGGGGCCGAGCTTCTCGTTCGCCGGCAGACAGAAGCCGATCACGTCGACCTCGGCCCAGGTCGTACGGACGACGTCGTTGAGGCGCTCGCCGAGCAGGGTGCGCGGCTTGTGCAGCCCAGGGGTGTCGACCAGGATCAGCTGGGCGTCCTCCCGGTGCACGATCCCGCGTACCGTGTGCCGCGTCGTCTGCGGCTGGTTCGCGGTGATCGCCACCTTCTGGCCGACCAGAGCGTTCGTAAGGGTGGACTTGCCCGCGTTGGGGCGGCCCACGAAGCAGGCGAAGCCGGCGCGGTGGGGGGCCTCGGACGGCTCGGATGACTGGCTGCGAACGCTCATGGCGCCCATTCTCCCTGATCCACAGACCCTCGCCGCACAACAGACCGACCGCCAACCGTCCGGTGAGCTTCCGGAAACCCCCGCGCAACGAAACGTCGCGGAAGCACACCCGTGCACGACCGGAAACGCACAGCGGTGAATCTCTGACGAGCCCCCACACCGTTGGAGACGACCGTGACCCTCGCCGCCGCAAGCGTCGACACCGGCGACACCGCCTGGCTGCTCGCCGCCACCGCCCTCGTCCTGCTGATGACCCCGGGCCTGGCCCTCTTCTACGGCGGCATGGTCCGCACGAAGAGCGTCCTCAACATGCTGATGATGAGCTTCGTGTCCATCGCCCTGGTCACCGTCGTGTGGCTGGCCTGCGGATACTCGCTCGCCTTCGGGGAGGACGCCCTCGGCGGACTCATCGGCGGGCTCGACCACGCCGGTATGGCCGGGCTCGGACCGGACAGCGTCCAGGGGACCGTCCCCACCCTCCTCTTCGCCACCTTCCAGCTGACCTTCGCGATCATCACGGCCGCGCTGATCAGCGGTGCGATCGCGGACCGGGCGAAGTTCGGGGCCTGGGTCGTCTTCGTGCCGGTGTGGGCGCTGCTCGTATACGTTCCCGTCGCCCACTGGACCTGGGGCCCCGGCGGCTGGATCCTCGACCGGCTCGGCGCCCTCGACTTCGCCGGCGGCCTCCCCGTCGAGATCACCTCCGGCGCCTCCGGGCTGGCCCTGGCCCTGGTCCTCGGCCCGCGGCTCGGGTTCAAGAAGGACGCCATGCGGCCGCACAACCTGCCCATGGTCGTGATCGGCGCCGGTCTCCTCTGGTTCGGCTGGTTCGGGTTCAACGCCGGCTCCGCCCTCGGCGCCAACGGCCTCGCGGCCGCCGCCTTCCTGAACACCCTCGCCGCCGGCTGCACCGGCCTGCTCGGCTGGCTCTTCGTCGAGCAGAAGCGCGACGGTCACCCGACGACGCTGGGCGCGGCGTCCGGCGCGGTCGCCGGTCTGGTGGCCATCACGCCCTCCTGCGGCTCGGTCTCGCTGCTCGGCGCGCTCGTCATCGGCCTCGCCGCAGGCGTCGTCTGCTCGTACGCCGTCGGCTGGAAGTTCAAGTTCAACTACGACGACTCCCTGGACGTCGTCGGCGTCCACCTCGTCGGCGGTGTCATCGGCACCCTGCTGATCGGAGTCTTCGCGACGGCCACGATGACCGGCGGGGCCGAGGGTCTCCTCTACGGCGGCGGGCTCGCGCAGCTCGGCAAGCAGGCGGTGGCGATCGTGACCGTGGGCGCGTACGCCTTCGTCGTCACCTACGGCATCGCCAAGCTGATCGACACGGTGATGGGCTTCCGGGCGAGCGAGGAGCAGGAGCACACCGGTCTGGACCTTACGGTGCACGCCGAGACCGCCTACGATCACGGGGTCCTGGGGCACGGTGCCCCGGTCACGGCGTCCCTCGCCTCGTCCGTCTCCTCCTCCCTCCCCGCCGCGCAGAAGGTCAAGAAGCAGGCATGAAGCTGATCACCGCGATCGTCAAGCCGTACCGGCTCGACGAGGTCAAGACCGCCCTCCAGGAACTCGGCGTGCACGGTCTGACCGTGACCGAGGCGAGCGGGTACGGCCGGCAGCGCGGCCACACCGAGGTGTACCGGGGCGCGGAGTACCAGGTCGACCTGGTGCCCAAGGTCCGCATCGAGGTCGTCGTCGAGGACGCGCTGTCCGAGGACGTCATCGAAGCCATCGTGAAGGCCGCGCAGACCGGCAAGATCGGCGACGGCAAGGTCTGGGCGCTGCCGGTCGAGACGGTCGTACGGGTACGGACGGGCGAGCGCGGCCCCGACGCGCTGTGAAGCCGTAACAGCGCCGGGACCGCGCCCCCTTCGATGCGGCAGTGCCTCACGCGACTCAGTCGAAGACGAACGGGCCCGGGGACTGCGGCCCGGTCGCCGTGCAGGTGATGGTGATGCCGAAGACGGTCATGGTCAGCGAGCCGCCGAAGGCCTCCAGGCTGTCCCCGGAGGCGACGGTGCCGCTGAGCGGGCCGACCTGGACGGGGTCGCCGGCGGCCATCGCCGGGTTCTCCGTGCCGCTGAAGCTCGTGGTGCCGCCGCTCGCCTTCACCAGGGTGAGCGTCGAGGAGATGGAGTCCTCCCCGAGCGCGATCGGCGCGGTGATCGCGGAGGAGTTGACGGTGATGGTGGCGGCGGTGCCGTCCTGCGTCGCCGTGAGGGTGGCCTCGCCGCCGCCGAAGCTGCCGCAGTCGGCGGTGATCGTCGCCGAGCCGGGGGCGACCGCGAGGGCGGCGGGTGCGAAGGCCAGCCCGGTGACCGCGAGGGTCCCGGCCACCAGCGCGGCACCTGCTCCAATGCGCATGCGTCTCATGGGGATTCAGTCCCTTTCAAGGGTGGGGGAGTTCCTTGTGTGGGGGGTGGGGGAACTGTTCGGCAGGTGGATGCGGACACACTGCGCGGAGAGTTGAATCTGACGGTCCGTCGGAACCGCCGTTTCCATTGATGCGCGTGGGGCGAGGGTCGGCAAGGGTGATTTCCGGCCTCCATTACCGGAAGGTCAGCTACCGGATCAGGCCTTGCTGGGCGACATGTCCTGCAGGCCCACCACCCGCAGGAGTTGCAGGCGCTCGTAGGCATCGGTCCCGGGCCGGGCCGAGTGCACGACCAGCAGGTGGTGGTGTTCGTGGCTGACCATGACCTCGCAGTCCAGTTCCAGGAGGCCGACCTGGGGGTGCAGGAAACGCTTGGTCGCACGGTTGCGCTGCGACACCTCGTGTTCCTCCCACAGCCGGGCGAACTCCTCGCTGGACGCCCGGAGTTCGGCGACCAGCGCGGCCGGTTCCGGGTCGTCGGGGCGGGCCGCGGCCACCGCGCGCAGGGTGGCCACATGGGCGCGCGCGTGGCCCGCGTGGTCCTCCTCCGGGAAGAGCGAGCGCGCGGTCGGGTCCAGGAAAAAGCGGCGGGTGAGGTTGCGCTCGCGCCGCGGCCGGGACATCACGTCACCGACCAGCGCCCTGGCCATCGCGTTCTGCGCGAGCACCTCGCCGCAGTCGTTCACCACCTGGGCGGGGGTGTCGTGCAGCCGGTCCAGGATCAGCAGCAGCCCGGGCCGGACATGCGCCGACGCCGTCTCGCGGCGCGGGGGCTCCTCGCCGGCCAGGTGGAACAGGTGGTCGCTCTCGACGGCGGTCAGGCGCAGCGCGCGGGCCAGCGCCGTCAGCATCTGGCGGGACGGGCGCGGGCCACGGGACTGTTCCAGCCGGGTGTAGTAGTCCACCGACATCCCCGCCAGCTGCGCCACCTCCTCGCGGCGCAGGCCCGGTGTGCGGCGCCGGGTGCCCGGGGTCAGACCCACGTCCGGCGGGGTCAGCCGGGCGCGGCCACGGCGCAGGAAGTCGGCGAGTTCGGCTCGGTTCACCCCTCCAGCCTGCGGTAGTCCGGCCGGCTTATCCAGGGACTGCCGATCCCCTGATCAACGGGTCTCTCCCGCCCGCACCGGCCTCGTCCGAGGGTGGTCGGTGACGAGAGGAGCAGAACATGCTGACGTTGGTGACGGGTACGACGGGACAGGTCGGCCGGCGCTTCGTGCCGAGGCTGATCGCGCAGTCCCGGGCGGGGGAGCAGGTACGGGTGCTGGTGCGGGACGCGGCGCGCGGTGAACCGTTCGCGGAGCTGGGCGCCGAGGTCGTGGTCGGCGATCTGCGGGACACCGAGTCGCTCGGCAAGGCGGTCGCCGGGGTCGACGCGGTCGTGAACGTCGCGGCCTCCTTCCGCGGGGTCCCCGACGAGGAGGCGTGGGCGGTCAACCGGGACGCGGCCGTGGAGCTGGGGCGTGCCGCGCTGGCTGCCGGGGTGCGGCGCTTCGTGCAGGTCAGCACGGGGCTGGTGTACGGCACCGGACGCGGCCGCCCGCTCACCGAGGACGACGAGAGCCGGCCCGGCGGGGCGATGTGGGGTGCCTACCCGGAGTCCAAGGCGGCGGCCGAACGGGAGTTGCTCGCGCTGGAGGGCATGGACGTACGTGTCGGCCGGCTCCCCTTCGTCTACGGCGAGGGCGATCCGCATCTCGCGCAGTCCCTGATGTGGGCCGGGAACTGGGCGGCGACCCAGCGGCTGCACATGGGGCATCACGCGGACGTGGCCCAGGGGCTGCTGCGGATCCTGCACGCGCCGGGGATCGCGGGGCGGGTCTACAACATCGCCGACGACGTTCCCGTGACGGCGGTCGAGCTGCATCAGCTCAACGGGGTCGAGATCCCGGCGGAGTTGTACACCCGTGCCGATCCCGATCCGTGGGTCGCGATCACCTCGACGGAGCGGATTCGCAGGGAGCTGGGGTATCGGCCGCTGTTTCCGTCGGTTTATGCAGCGCGGGACGCCGGAGCGCTGTGACCGGCCTCCGGTTCCCTGACAGATGTCAGGGACCGGCGCCCTGAACCACGCGCGATGCTGGGTCACTCGGGGGCGGCCCAACTGACCACGGCTGCCCCGAGTGACCGCAAACGGAGGGGCGACATGGTGAAGACACGGTTGCGCGAGAAGGCCGGCATGGGTGTGGCGGCAGTGCTGATGACGGCCGCCATGGGTGTGGCTGCGGCGCCGCCGGCGGCGGCCGCCCCGGCGGACTGCCCCCGGGAGTACGTCTGCGTGTGGAACAACGACACGGCGTCGGGCAAGCCGACGTGGAAGTCGAAGGGGAATCTGTACGACCTGCACTCGGAAAAGGGGGTGACCATCGTCAACAACGGCGTGCGCCAGCCGGGTGCCGACCACATCTGGTACAACCTCACCGCCACGCCGGAGAACGGCGGCAACTTCAAGGGCTGCCTGCACTACCCGAACGACACCAACACGGTGACCTTCGAGGGCCCCGTCACCCTGCACAGCGCACGGTGGGGCCGCGAATGCTGAGCTGATCGCCTCCCGCCCCGCCCCTAGTCCACACCCCTGATCCGCCCCACCAGCACCGCCCCGGCCAGCCCCGCCGCGGCCGCCACCAGGTACAGCATCCGGTAGCCGCCCAGGTGGGTGACGATCGGCGCGGCCAGGACGGGCGCCGCGACCTGGGGCAGGGCGTTGGCCACGTTGATGACGCCCAGGTCCTTGCCCCGGTCCCGCGCCGTGGGCAGGACGTCCGTCATCAGCGCGAAGTCGACCGACATGAACACCCCGAGGCCCAGGCCCAGCAGCGCCGCCACGACGATCGCGCTCGGCCAGGTCTGCCAAGCGGCGAGCAGGCCCGTGGCCGCCGCCATCAGTACCCCGGACCACATCACGAACGGCTTGCGGCGGCCCACCCGGTCCGACCAGGCGCCGCCCACCACGACCGTGGCCACCAGGGTCACGCTGTTCACCGCGGTGAGGATCAGGACGCCCTGCTCGGGGTCGTCGTGGTGCAGGCGGTCCCGCAGGTAGTAGAGGAGGTAGAGGATCACCAGCGCGTTGCTGAGGTTGATCAGGAAGCGGGTCAGCCAGGCCCAGCCGAAGTCGGGATGGCGGCGCGGGCTCAGCCAGAAGCCGCGCGCGAACGAACTCCAGGACCACGCCGGTCGGTCCGCGGCCGCCAGTTTCAGATCCCGGTACCGCAGGACGTACGGCAGCACACCCGCGACCGCGAACACCGCGCACGCCGCATACCCCGCCGCGATCCCGCCCGCCGCCGTCGCAAGCCCCGTGCCGACGACCGCGCCGAGGATCTGCGCGGCCCCCAGCCAGCCGCCCACCACCCCCCGTTGCAGCCGGGGCACGCGGTCCGGCACCGCCGCCGTCACCGCGGCGAAGGACGCGTTCAGCGTCAGCTGGACCAGACACCAGCCGACCGCCATCGCCCACAGCCCGCCCGCCCCGGCGAGCAGCAGCAGCGACAGCGCACCGCCCGCCGCGCCGGCCACGACCCAGGGCGTACGGCGGCCCCAGCGTGCCGTGGTGCGGTCCGACAGCGCGCCGAAGAACGGGTTCGCCACCAGCGACACGACCGCTCCCACGCCGGTCACCCACGCCAGCAGCGTCTCCTTCGACATCCCCGTGCCGGGCGCGAAGTCCTCCGCCTGCTGGGCCAGCAGGATCTGCAACGGCCCGTACCAGCCCACCCAGATCGCCACGTTGGCCAGCGACAGCGCCGCCGTCCAGCCCCGGCCGACCCGGTCGACGGGCTCGGCCAGGGCACCCGACGGCCGGGTGGACGTCACCTCTGGGCCCGGAGCACGTCCCGCAGCCAGCCGTAGGACGCCTTGGGGGTCCTGGTGAGCGTCTCGTAGTCCGTGTGCACCAGCCCGAAGCGCCGCGCGTACCCCTCGGCCCACTCGAAGTTGTCGAGCAGCGACCAGACGAAGTACCCGCGTACGTCCACGCCCGCCTCCACCGCCCGGTGCAGCGCGCGGATGTGGCCGTCCAGGTAGGCGATCCGCTCCTGGTCGTCGATGCCCTCGTAACTGCAGCCGTTCTCGGTGATGACGACGGGCGGCAGCCGGTCGCCGTACCGCTCCCGGAAGCCGGTGAGCAGCTCGGTGAGGCCCTCGGGCACCACCGGCCAGCCGAAGTCCGTCGTCGGCACCCCCTCGATCTCGCGTACGGAGAAGGGCAGTTCCGCGGGCATGCTGATCCCGCCGAACTCGATCTCGGTGCCCTGCGGGGCACCCACGCGGGTCGGCGCGTAGTAGTTGATGCCGTAGAAGTCGAGCGGCTCGGCGATGACCTTCAGGTCCCCTTCGACGTCCCCGGGCATCAACTCGCCGATACCCTCCGGGTATTCGCCCAGCAGCAGCGGGTCGGCGAACAGCCGGTTGAGCAGTACGTCGTAGAAGCCCGCCGCCTCCAGGTCCGCCTGCTCGTGCGACGCCGGCCAGGTCGGGCCGTGCGAGTTGGCGACGCCGATGTCGCTCGCGCCGGCCGCGCGAAGCGCCCGTACGGCGAGACCGTGGGCCAGCAGTTGGTGGTGGGCGACGGGCAGCGCGTCGAAGAGGAGCTGCCTGCCGGGAGCGTGGGTGCCGAGGGCGTGGCCCAGCAGGGTGTGCTCGGCGGGCTCGTTGAGGGTGATCCACTTCTGCACGCGGTCACCGAGGCGCTCGGCGACCACGGACACGTACTCGGCGAAACGGGCCGCCGTGTCCCGCTCCAGCCAGTCCAGCGCGACCGGCAGATCCCAGTGGAAGAGCGTCGGCACCGGCCTTACGCCCGCCGCGCACAGCTCGTCCACCAGACGGTCGTAGAAGTCGAGGCCCTTCGGCGCGTTCACCCGCGGCCACGAGATCGAGAAGCGGTACGCGTCGACGCCGAGGTCGGCCAGCAGAGCGACGTCCTCGGGGTAGCGGTGGTAGTGGTCGCAGGCCACCGCGGCCGTGGAACCGTCCTTCACCCGGCCCGGCTCGGCCGTGAAGGTGTCCCACACGGAGGGCTCGCGCTCGTCCGCCGCGCCCTCGATCTGATGGGCCGAGGTGGACACGCCCCACAGGAATCCGGCCGGGAACTGAGGTATCGGGTTCGTCGCGCCGCGCGCATCAGTCGCCATGCGCCGGATCATCCGTACCAGCGGTAACTGAAGTCAACGGGCGGGCGTGAACAAGCGGTTACGGCCCGCCGCGAGCGCCGGTCACGCCCCCTCCTTCAGTACCCGTGAGATCAGCTTGCGCTGTTCGTCCGTGAGCCGGGGATCCGAGCAGTACACCGTCTTGCCGTCCACGGTGATCTGGTAGCTGAAGCCGTCCGGAACCCCGACGGGGGGCGTGCCCCGGCCGGACGCGACCGCGCGCTCGGCCAGGGCGTGCCACTCCTGGGCGTCGGGCCGCCCCGAGGTGTCCACCTCGGCGTGCCGCTCGATGCCCGCGAAACCACCCGTGCGCCGTACCAAAATCCGCATGGGTCCCTGTCTAGTACGGACTTACTGGATCCGCACCCCGACCTGCTCCCACGCCTTCGACACGGCCTGGAGCTCCTCGCCGCCGTCGCCGAAACGCTCGCGGGCGGCCTTGACGGTCAGCTTGGCGAAGTCGGTGAACATCGCCCGCTCCGACAGCTCGCCGCCGGTCAGGACGTCGTACCAGACCTGTCCCGCCTTCTCCCAGGCGTTGCCGCCGAGCGCGGTGGCGGCCAGGTAGAAGGCGTGGTTGGGGATGCCGGAGTTGATGTGGACGCCGCCGTTGTCGCGGCCGGTGCGGACGTAGTCGTCCATTGTCGCGGGCTGCGGGTCCTTGCCGAGCACGTCGTCGTCGTAAGCGCTGCCCGGCTCCTTCATGGAGCGCAGGGCCTTGCCCGAGACGCTGGGCGCCAGCAGACCCGCGCCGATCAGCCAGTCGGCCTCGGTGGCGGTCTGGCCGAGCGTGTACTGCTTGATCAGCGCGCCGAAGACGTCCGACATGGACTCGTTCAGGGCGCCCGGCTGGCCGTAGTACGTGAGGTTGGCCGTGTACTGGGTGACCCCGTGGCTGAGCTCGTGGCCGATGACGTCGATCGGGATGGTGAAGTCGAGGAAGATCTCCCCGTCCCCGTCGCCGAACACCATCTGCTCGCCGTTCCAGAAGGCGTTGTTGTAGTTCTCGTCGTAGTGGACGGTGGCGTCCAGGGGCAGACCGTCGCCGTCGATGGAGTGGCGGGCGTAGGCCTTGAGGAAGAGCTCGAAGGTGGCGCCGAGTCCGGAGTAGGCGCGGTTGACCGTGGCGTCCTGGCCGGGGTCCGCGCCCTCACCGCGGACCTTGGTGCCAGGCAGAGAGGTCCGGTGCCGGGCGTCGTAGATGGTGCGCAGCGGCTGGTCCGACGGTGCCTTCTCCGCCGGGGCGGCCGCGAGGGCGAACTCGGTCGTGACACGGCGCCTGCCGCGCAGCTCGCTGTCGCGCATCAGGGTCCGGCGAGCCGGGCCGGAGAGTGCGGGGTCGTCGTTCCGGGCCAGTTTGTCCAGGACGTGTGGTGGTACGACGGTGCAGAAGACGGGCTCGAAGCCCCCGTTGGTCGTCATGACCGGCACCATTGCACTGCGTTAGCGGGCTGTCACTAGTCGCAACCATGATTGGTGAAATATGCGGATAGGGAGCGGCACGCTCTGTGACGAAGTGGTATGGCGCACGTTTTGTCCTGTTCGTCCCTCGGGTCCCGCATACTGATACGACGCCCCGCACGGGGAGCGGCTCGGCTAGCATGCTTCGCATCATGCGTTTCGGGCTGCTTCTTCTTAGCTGCCGCGGCGAGGGCCTGTAGTCCAGGTCGACTCCCTCCCCGCGGAGCTTGGCGTTGCGTCGTCGGCCGTCCTTCCGGACATCCTGAGGAGCCCGAAGCATCATGGCGAACCGCCAGCAGCCCAGTTCCATGCCGATCCACAAGTACGGCCGCTACGAGCAGGTCGACATCCCGGACCGCACCTGGCCCCAGAAGCGTGTCACCACCGCCCCCCGCTGGCTCTCCACCGACCTGCGTGACGGCAACCAGGCCCTGATCGACCCGATGTCGCCCGAGCGCAAGCGCCGGATGTTCGACCAGCTGGTCAAGATGGGCTACAAGGAGATCGAGGTCGGCTTCCCGGCATCGGGCCAGACGGACTTCGACTTCGTGCGGTCGATCATCGAGGACCCCGGGGCCATCCCCGACGACGTCACCATCTCCGTACTGACCCAGGCCCGCGAGGACCTGATCGAGCGGACCGTGGAGTCGCTGAAGGGCGCCAAGCGGGCCACCGTCCACCTGTACAACGCCACCGCCCCCGTCTTCCGCCGGGTGGTGTTCCGCGGTTCCAGGGACGACATCAAGCAGATCGCCGTCGACGGCACGCGGCTGGTCGTCGAATACGCGGAGAAGCTGCTGGGTCCGGAGACGGAGTTCGGCTACCAGTACAGCCCCGAGATCTTCACCGACACCGAGCTGGACTTCGCGCTGGAGGTCTGCGAGGCGGTGATGGACGTCTACCAGCCCGGTCCGGGCCGCGAGATCATCCTCAACCTGCCCGCCACGGTGGAGCGTTCGACGCCGTCCACGCACGCGGACCGCTTCGAGTGGATGGGCCGCAACCTGTCCCGCCGCGAGTACGTCTGCCTGTCGGTCCACCCGCACAACGACCGCGGTACGGCCGTCGCCGCCGCCGAGCTGGCGCTGATGGCCGGCGCCGACCGCATCGAGGGCTGCCTGTTCGGGCAGGGCGAGCGCACCGGCAACGTCGACCTGGTCACCCTGGGCATGAACCTGTTCTCGCAGGGCGTCGACCCGCAGATCGACTTCTCCGACATCGACGAGATCCGTCGTACGTGGGAGTACTGCAACCAGATGGAGGTCCACCCGCGCCACCCGTACGTGGGCGACCTGGTCTACACGTCCTTCTCCGGCTCCCACCAGGACGCCATCAAGAAGGGCTTCGACGCCATGGAGGCCGACGCGGCCGCGAAGGGCGTCACCGTCGACGACATCGAGTGGGCCGTGCCCTACCTGCCGATCGACCCGAAGGACGTCGGCCGCTCCTACGAGGCCGTCATCCGCGTCAACTCGCAGTCCGGCAAGGGCGGTATCGCGTACGTCCTGAAGAACGACCACAAGCTGGACCTGCCGCGCCGGATGCAGATCGAGTTCTCCAAGCTCATCCAGGCGAAGACGGACGCCGAGGGCGGCGAGGTCACCGGCGGTGACATCTGGGCGGTCTTCCAGGACGAGTACCTGCCGAACCCGCAGAACCCGTGGGGTCGGATCCAGGTCAAGAACGGTCAGTCGACGACGGACACGGACGGCGTGGACACGCTGAAGGTGGAGGCGACGGTCGACGGCGTCGACACCGTGCTGTCCGGTACCGGCAACGGTCCGATCTCGGCCTTCTTCGACGCCCTGCAGTCCATCGGCATCGACGTACGGCTGCTGGACTACCAGGAGCACACGATGAGCGAGGGTGCCTCCGCGCAGGCCGCCTCGTACATCGAGTGCGCGATCGACGGCAAGGTCCTGTGGGGGATCGGGATCGACGCGAACACCACGCGTGCGTCGCTGAAGGCGGTCGTCTCGGCCGTCAACCGGGCGGGGCGCTCCGCGGGGGAGCCGCAGTAGGAAGTGCCGCGAGGGGTTGTTGATCGACTGCCGCGCCGCCGTGGCTCGTCGCGCAGTTCCCCGCGCCCCTTGAGGGCGTTGTCGCGCCCGGCTTTTGAAGGCCCCGTCCGCCGTTTCTCGGTGGGCGGGGCCCGTCCGTTTTCGGCCATTGACCTGTGCAGGTCACGGAAAGGTCTCGTCCGGGGTGCTGACTCCGCCTCCATGATGTGGCTAACATCACGCAAGCGCGGCGATGTTGCCGCGGGGTTACGGAGGTGCGACGTGCTGCCAGGACGGGGACAAGACGGCCGTGCCGCCAGGCTTGCGCGCATCCTGGGGACCCGCACCGCATGGTCGGCCGTCGGTGACGGCGAGTTCTTCTGCCCGGGCTGCGGGGGTGACCGCAACTACCAGCGGCTGACCGGGCACCGCCGCTTCACCCTGCTCGGCGTGCCGGTCCTGCCGCGCGGCGAGACCGCTCCGGTCGTGGAGTGCGCGGCCTGCCAACGCCACTTCGGCACCGACGTCCTCGATCACCCCACCACCACCCGCTTCTCCGCGATGCTCCGCGACGCCGTCCACACCGTCGCCCTCGCGGTGCTGGCCGCTGGCGGCACCTGCGCCCGTCCGTCCCTGGAGGCCGCCGCGGCCACCGTGCGGGCGGCCGGCTTCGACGACTGCACGGAGGAGCAGCTCAACGCCCTGGTCGAGGCCCTGGCCGCGGACACCGGGCGGGTCTTCTCCGAGCCCTGCGGTGCCGGCCTGGCCATAGAGCTCCACGAGGCCCTGGACCCGCTGGCCCCCCACCTCGCGCCGCCCGGCCGCGAGTCGATCCTGCTCCAGGGGGCACGCATCGCCCTGGCCGACGGCCCGTACACACCCGCCGAACGAGACGTCCTCGCGACGGTCGGCTCCGCGCTCACCATCTGCGCCGAGGACGTGACGAGGCTGCTGGCCGCGGCGGCACGGACGCCGTCGTAGACCTGGCCATCAGCGGTACGCCACGGATACGGCCGCGTCGGCCCGGGTGCCGCGCTCCTCGTCGTACTGCGCGCCGCTCATCGCGACGACCAGGACGACCATGCCGACGAGCACCTGCAACGCCACGCTGACGTAGGCCCGCAACAGGTACGGCAGAGCAGCGGTCAGCAGCACGACGCCGCCGGCGATGCCCACGTAGAGCCAGTTGAACCCGAACGTGACGTCGGAATTGTCCGCGCCCGGGTCGAACGGCCTCCAGTCGCCGCTGACGTCGATGCCCAGCAGAAAGGCCGCGACTGCCCCGATGACGTCGAGGACGAGCAGCCCGACCGCCAGGGCGATGTCCGCCGCGACGGGCAGCTGTCGGCGTCCGGTGGGCGGCGGCGGCACATTGGCACCGCGGAAGTGCGGGAGGCCGACGGGGGCGGTCATGAGGGCCAGCATTGCTCGAGAGCCGCGCCGGTACCTGAGTACGGATACTCAGGCATGGCGTCCCGCCGTACTCCCCCGGGAGTAATCGCGCCGTGGTGCCCACCCCGGCAGTAGGCCCCAACTCGCCCTCCCGCCCGACGAATCGGCCCTCCCGCGCCTGGAGTCTGGAAGCGACTCAGACACCCGACCCGGAGGGGGGCCCGTCTCATGGGGGCCGCAAGGACTAGTACGCGACGGCGGCGGGCCGTTCCCTGGCTCGTGCTGGGGCTGTGGATCGCCGTGCTGGCACTCGCCTCGCCGTTCGCGTCGAAGCTGGCGGATGTGCAGCGGGACCGTGCCGTCGACTACCTGCCCGCGAGCGCCGACTCCACGCAGGTGGCGAAGATCGAGGACCGGCTGCCGGGTGGTGAGGCCACCGAGATGGTGGTCGTCTATCACCGGGACAAGGGACTCACCGCCGAGGACAGGGCGACCGCCGCCGACCAGATAGAGCGGATCGCGGGGGCCCACCGGCTCACCGGGAAACCCGAAGGCATTCCGTCCCAGGACGGCACCACCCTGATGTACCCGGTCGCCAGCACCGAGCCGGGGCAGGACGAGAAGGCCCGTGACGAGCTCGTCAACGACGTACGGGACATCGCGCGGGGCGGTGACGGCCTGAGCGTCGACGTGGGCGGGGCCGGCGCGCTCGCGACCGACGCGAGCGAGGTCTACAACTCGCTCGACGGACCGCTGCTCTACACCACGGCCGCCGTTGTCGCGTTGCTGCTGATCCTCATCTACCGCAGCCCGTTCCTGTGGCTCGTCCCGCTCGCCGTCGCGGGCATGGCCGACTATCTGTCGATGGGCGTCGCCTACGGCCTCAACCAGGGGTTCGGAACGTCCGTTTCCGGCCAGAGCTCCGGGATCATGACGATCCTCGTGTTCGGGGCGGGGACCGACTACGCGCTACTGCTCGTCTCCCGGTACCGGGAAGAACTACGGCGGATCGAGCGGCCGTACGACGCCATGGCCGCCGCCCTCAAGGGCTGCGGGCCCGCCGTGCTCGCCTCCTCCGGCACTGTCGCCGCCGGACTGCTGTGCCTGCTCGCCGCCGACCTCAACTCCAGCCGCGGCATGGGCCCGCTCGGCACCGTCGGCGTGCTGTGCGCGCTGGCCGCCATGCTGACCCTGCTGCCCGCGATCCTCGTGCTGCTCGGCCGGCGCGTGTTCTGGCCGCTCGTGCCCCGCTACGGCAGCACGCCCAAGGCCCGCCGGTCCCTGTTCACGGCGATGGGCAGCTCCGCCGGACGCCGGCCCCTGACCGTCCTCGCGGGCGGCGCGGTCCTGCTCGGCGCGCTCGCGCTCGGCGCGCTGAACCTGCCCGGCAACCTCAAACAGGAGGACTCCTTCACCAGCAAGCCCGACGCGGTCGCCGCCATGGAGACGCTCGGCAAGGCCTACCCCGAGCGCGGCACCCAGCCCATCACCGTCATCACACCCCAGGGCCGCGCCGCCGAGACGCTCGCGTCGGTCCGCGGCACCGACGGCGTCGACAGCGCGCGGGAAGGCCGTACCGGAAACGGCTGGACGGAGATCTCCGTCCTCGCCACCGCGGCACCCCAGTCCGCCGGGGAGACCGCCACCATCGAGGCCCTGCGCGACAAGCTCGACGGTTCCTACGTCGGCGGGCCGAGCGCCGAGCAGATCGACCTGAAGGACACCAACGCCCGCGACCGCCTGGTCGTCGTACCGATCGTGCTGCTGTCCGTGCTGCTGATCCTCATCGCCCTGCTGCGCTCACTCGTCGCGCCGCTGATCCTGGTGGCGGCCGTGGTCGCCGTGTGGGGCGCGGCGCTCGGCATCGGCGGGCTCGTCTTCGGGCCGCTCTTCGGATTCGAGGGCACGGATCCGGGGCTGGGACTGCTCTCCTTCGTGTTCCTGGTGGCCCTCGGCGTCGACTACGGCATCTTCCTGATGCACCGGATGCGTGAGGAGTGCCTGAACGGCGCCGAACCGGCGTCGGCCGCGCTCACCGCGCTGCGCACCACCGGCGGCGTCATCGCCTCCGCCGGGCTCGTCCTCGCCGCCACCTTCGCGGTGCTCACCAGCATGCCGCTCGTCCCACTCGTCGAGCTGGGCTTCGTCATCGCCGTCGGCGTGCTGCTGGACACCTTCCTGGTCCGCACCTACCTGGTCACCAGCGCGAGCGTGGCACTGAGGCGCAGGATGTGGTGGCCGGGCCGGCTCTCCCGCGCACCCGAGGGACCCCGACCGCCGGTCCCGCCGAAGGAACCGGAGCCCGTGGCCGTCTCCGTGTCCTGACCGACCGGCGCCCCTCCCTCCCGGAGGGGCGCCCCCGTCCCGGAAGATGAACTCCGTGCAGGCAACCACGAAGGCGGCGCGGCCCCGCCCCGGCGAGCGGATCATGGTGGCGATCAACCGCGATCCCCTCACCGCCCCGCACCGCACACGCAACGACGCGCTGCTGGCCGTGGCCTGGGCCGTTCTCGCCACGGCCATGGCCCTGCTCGGCGACAAGGAGGCGCGCCCCGACGCGCTCGGCTGGACGCTGCTGCTCGCCGCCCATGTGCCCCTGGTGTGGCGGCGCCACCGGCCACTGCTGGTCCTGCTGGCGGTGATGGTCTGCATCGCCCCGTACCACGCCCTCGAGAACAACCACGCCGCGCCCATCTTCGCGACCATGGTGGTGCTGTACACGATCGCGGCGACCGGCACGGTGCGCCGCACGCTGCTCACCGGCGCCGCCGTCCTCGGCGTGACACTGATCCTCAACGCCCTGACCAACCCCGACGGGACGGTGGAGATCCTGCGGATCTCCGGCTGGGTCTTCACGTTCCTCTTCTGCGGCATCGACGTGCGCTACTACCGCCAGTACGTCGCCGCCATCGTCGAGCGCGCCGAACGCGCCGAACGCACCCGCGAGGAGGAGGCCCGCCGCCGGGTGGCCGAGGAGCGCCTGCGCATCGCCCGCGACCTGCACGACCTGCTCGCCCACAGCATCACGCTCATCGGCGTGCAGACATCGGTGGCCGCGCACGTCCTGGCCGCCGACCCCGAGCGGCTGAACCGCGAGGCGATCGCCAAGTCGCTCGACGACATCGCCGGGACCTGCCGCACGGCGCGCGGCGAGCTGCGTACGACGCTGGAACTCCTGCGCGAGCAGGGCGCGGTGGGCGAGGCACGCGGACCGCTGCCCGGGCTGGACGGGGTGCCGGACCTGGTGGCGGCGGCCCGGCTGGCCGGCGCGCGGGTGGCGTCCGAGGTGCGGGTGCGGGAGGCGCCGCCCGCTGTCGGGGCGGCCGCGTACCGGATCGTGCAGGAGGCGCTGACGAACGTCGTCCGGCACGCGGGGCCCGAACCCGCCGTACGGGTCGAGCTGTACGAGGAGCAGGGCGCCCTGCGCGTGTCGGTCACCGACGACGGCAGCAGCCCCGCCCCCAGGGCTCCCGTCCCCGGCTACGGCCTCGTCGGCATGCGGGAGCGGGCCCGCAGCGTGGGTGGCACACTCGACGCCGGACCGGGCGACGAGGGGGGATTCCGGGTGAGCGCCGTACTGCCTGTCGGAAGCGACGGGGGAGGACAGAGATGATCCGTGTCCTGCTCGCGGACGACCAGACGCTCGTGCGGGAGGCGTTCGCCATGCTGGTCGAGTCGGCCCCCGACATGGAGGTCGTCGGCCAGGCGGCCACCGGCCGGGAGGCCGCGGAACTGGCCCGTGGCACCCGCGCCGACCTCGTCGTGATGGACATCCGCATGCCCGACCTCGACGGCATCGAGGCGACCCGCCTGATCGCGGCCGACGAGGACCTGGCCGGGGTGCGGGTGCTGGTCCTCACCACCTACGACACCGACGAGAACATCGTGGACGCGCTGCGCGCCGGCGCCTCCGGATTCCTCGTCAAGGACACCCGCCCGGCCGAACTCCTCGACGCCATCCGCACGGTGGCCGCGGGGGAGGCGCTCCTGTCGCCGGGGCCGACCGCACGGCTGATCGAGCGGTTCCTGCGCAGCCCCTCCGCACCCACGGCCGGCGGGCCCGAATGCCTGTCCGAACGTGAACGCGAAGTGCTGACGCTGGTCGCCCGCGGGCTCAACAACACGGAAATCGCGGAAGCATTGGGGCTCAGCCCGCTGACGGCGAAGACACACGTCAGCCGCATCATGGGGAAGCTGGGAGCCCGCGACCGGGCGCAGTTGGTCATCGTGGCCTATGAGTCAGGGATGGTGACACCGGGGATCCTGTGACGGACAGGGCAATGTCTGACCCTCCGTCAAAGGAGCTCGATGACCATCCTGAGGCGCTCACTCAGCCGTACGTACCTAGTCACCGCAGTACTCCTGACCACCCCGCTGGTCGCGACCGGCAACGCCTCGGCGGGGGAAGCCGGCTGCACGTCCTCCGTGCCGTACGTCTCGGGCGAGGGCGGCTACGACACCTACCGCATCCCGGCGGCGATCACGACCCCGCGCGGCACGGTCCTGGCCTTCGCCGAGGGCCGGCACGACGGGGCGGGCGACACCGGCGACATCGATGTCGTCCTCAGACGCTCCCGCGACGGCGGCTGCACCTGGGGTCCGCAGACCGTGGTCGCCTCGGGGGACGGGGACACGCGGGGCAACCCGGCTCCCGTGGTGGACCCGCGCACCGGCGCGGTCGTGCTGGTCACCTCCTACAACAGCGGGGACGTGACGGAGGCGCAGATCATGCGGGGCGAGGCGACGCCGGAGCAGAGCCGGCGGGTGTTCGTCCAGCGGAGCGCGGACGACGGCCGCCACTTCTCGTCCCCGCGGGACATCACGGGCCAGGTGAAGCCGTCGAACTGGCGCTGGTACGCCACCGGCCCCGGTCACGCGATCGCGCTGCGGCGGGGGCCGCATGCGGGGCGGCTGGTCGTCCCGTCGAACCACTCGGCCGCGCCGGCGCCGGGGTCCGGGGACACCGGGCAGGAGCCCAAGTACTACGGCGCCCATGCCATCTACAGCGACGACGGCGGGCGTTCCTGGCGGACGGGTTTCGTCGACGACTCGTACGACGGTTTCAGCAACGCGAACGAGTCCACCGCGGCCGAACTTCCCGACGGCAGGCTGTACTTCAACGCCCGGGACCAACACGGCACGAGTGCGGGGAACCGGCTCGACAGTCACTCCAGCGACGGCGGTGAGACGCTGGACCGGCCGTACACGGTGCAGCCGGCGTTGAACGAGGTGCCGGTGGTGGAGGGGAGTGTCCTCCAACTCGCGGGTTCTCGGGGTGCGTTGCTGTTCTCCGGTCCCTCCGTGCCTACTGTGCGTCAGTCGATGGCGGTGTGGCGGAGTACGGATGGTGGGGCGACCTTCACGAAGGCGCTGACGCTGTCTCAGCAGCGGGCGGCGTACTCGGATCTGGTGCCGTTGGGGCGGCGTGCGGTGGGGATTCTGTACGAGACGGGGGTGCAGGGGACGTACGAGACGATCGAGTTCCGCAGGTTGCCGACGGCGGAGCTGGAGTAGGTTTTTCGCCCCCGCCAAGAACTTCCCCACCCGCTCAACCTCCTCCGTCGACAACGCCACCTGCGGCTCCGCCGTGGCCGCGCAGTCGATCACCCCCCGCAGATGCAGCGCCGCCTTGAACGCCCCCAACGCCGACGACGAACCCCCCATCCGCCCGGGATCCCCGACGGTCACCATCCCGAACAGCCCGCACAACCGCTCCTGCTCGGCCCGGGCCAACTCCCAGTCCCCGGCCCGGCACAGCTCGAAGAGCCGCACATACCCCCGCGGGTCGACGTTCGCGAGCCCCGGCACCGCCCCGTCCGCCCCCACCGCAAGCGCGGTGTCGGCGATGAGTTCGGAGCCCGTCAGGACGCTGAAGCCGGTGATGTCGGACCGGGTGCGGGCGCCGATGACCACCTCGCGGAAGGCGGCGAGGTCGCCGCTGGAGTCCTTCAGGCCGGACAGGGCGCCCTCGGCGGCCAGGTCGAGGACCACCTCGGCGGGGAGTTTGACGTGGACGGCGGCCGGGAGGTCGTACGCCACCACCGGCACGGGGCACGCGGCCGCGATCAGGCGGTAGTGGCGGGCGATCTCGGCGGGGTGGGTCCGGGCGTAGAAGGGCGCGGTGGCGACCACCGCGTCGGCACCCGCCCGTGTCACCTCGCGTACGTGGTCCAGAACCCGAGGCGTGGTCATGTCGATCACTCCGGCCAGCACCGGGAGCCGGCCCCCGACGTGCCCGGCCACCGCCTCCACCACCACCCGCCGCTGCGCGTCCGTCAGATACGCCACCTCCGACGTCGAGCCGAGCACGAACAGGCCGTGCACCCCGGCCTCCATCAGGTGGTCGACCAGCCTGAGCAGGGACGGGACGTCCACCTCGCGGTCCGGTGTCAGGGGCGTGCAGACGGGCGGGATGACTCCGGTGAGCGGGGTGGGGATCATGATCAAGGCTCCCTGGAACTGTGGCTCTGTCGTACGAGGTCGCGCGTGGCCTCGCCCTCCTCCACCGGATGGTGGCACCTGTAACGGTGCTCGGGCGTTGACGCGGCCGAGAAGTCCGGCATCGCCTCGGCGCACACCTCGTCCGCCTTCCAGCATCGCGTCCGGAACGGGCACCCGCTCGGCGGCCGTGTCGCGGAGGGGACCGGGCCGACCAGCGGGATCGGGTCGATGGGGTCGAGCAGGCCGGGGGTCGCGGAGAAGAGGGCGCGGGTGTACGGGTGACGGGAGCCGTCGGTGACTCCGGTCGCCGGGGCCTCCTCGACGATCCGGCCCAGGTACATCGTGATCACGCGGTCGCTCATCCGGCGCACCGTCTGGATGTCGTGAGAGACGAAGACGAGGGCGAGGCCCAGCCGCTCCTTCAGGTCGAGGAGGAGGTTCAGGATCTGCGCCCGCACCGACACGTCCAGCGCGCTCGTCGGCTCGTCCGCCACCACGAGGTCGGGGTCCAGGGCCAGGGCGCGGGCGATGGCCACGCGTTGGCGCTGGCCGCCGGAGAGCTGGCCGGGAAGGGCGTCCGTCAGGGCGCGCGGGAGGCCGACCAACGACATCAGCTCCCGTACCCGATCCTCGCGTTCGCTCCTTGAGCCCCGGTCGTGCACATCCAGTGGGTCCCGCAGTATCTGCCGGACCGTCAGGCGCCTGTTCAGTGCCGTCGACGGGTCCTGGAAGATCATCCCGATGCCGGCGCCCACCGCGGTCCTGCGTTCGGCCGGTGCCATCGTCCACAGGTCGCGTCCCCGCAGGGCCACCGTGCCCGACGTCGGGCGCTGCACTCCCACCAGCACCTTCGCCAGCGTCGACTTGCCGCACCCCGACTCGCCGACCACGCCCACCGTCTCGCCGGGCGCGATGACGAGATCGGCGCCGGTCAGGGCGTACACCTTGTCCCGGGTGAACAGTCCGCCGCTGCGCGCCTTGTGCACGACGTGCGCGTCCGAGAGCTCCACCAGCGCGCTCACTGGACGACCCCGCTTTCCGAGCGATCCGTCGGCGCCAGCACGATCGCCGGGTGATGGCAGGCCGCCGTATGAGTCGGTGTTCCCACCAGGTCGGGCGGTGTCGTCCGGCACACCTCGCTCGCCAGCGGACAGCGGTCCGCGAACCGGCAGCCCGCCGGGAAGTCGGCGGGGGAGGGGACCACGCCCTTGATCTGCGTCATCCGCTCCTGTGCCGACTCCAGCGACAGCACGCTGCCGAGGAGGCCCCGCGTGTAGTGGTGCGCCGGCGCCTCCACCAGGTCGGCGGTCACGCCGGTCTCCACGATCTGGCCGCCGTACATCACGACCACCCGGTCGGTGACGTCCGCGATCAGCGCGAGGTCGTGCGAGACGAGGATCAGGGCGAAGCCCAGTTCCTGCCGCAGCCTCAGCAGCAGCTCTATGATCTGCGCCTGCACGGTGACGTCCAGGGCGGTCGTCGGCTCGTCGGCGACGATCAGCTTGGGGTCACGGGACAGGGCCATGGCGATCAGGACGCGCTGGCGCTGCCCGCCGGAGAGTTCGTGGGGGTAGCTGCGCAGGGTGCGGTCGGGGTCGAGGCCGACCAGCCCCAGGAGTTCGTGGGGGCTGCGGTGGCCTCCGCGGCGTACGACCTGCTTGAGCTGGGAGCGGATCGTCATCGCCGGGTTCAGGGACGACAGGGCGTCCTGGTAGATCATCGCCATCTCGTGGCCCAGCAGCTTGCGGCGCACCCGCATCGGCTCGCCCACCAACTGCCGCTGGTTGAACCGGACATGGCCGCGCACCCGGGCGCCCTTCGGCTCCAGGCCCATCACCGCGAGGGCGGTGAGCGACTTGCCGCAGCCCGACTCGCCGACCAGCCCCAGCACCTCACCCGGCTGCACCTCGAAGCTGATGCCGTCGACGATGTCCACGCCGCCGTGCCGGCCCTCGAACCCGATCGCCAGGTGCTCCACCGCGAGCACCGGCAGCTGCCCCTGGGGCAACGGCCGCGCCCGTGCCCGCAGCCGCGCCGCCGCCTCCGTCAGCCCCGGCAGCTGCAGCACCTCACCGCTGCCCGGTTCCGGCGCCTCCAGGCGGTCGTCGTGTTTGCGTACATCGACCTCACGGGCCGAGGGCGCCGCCCACGCGTCCGACACGCCCTCGGAGAGGATGTTCAGCGAGAGCACCGTCACCAGCATCAGCAGGCCGGGGAAGACGGTCGCCCACCAGCCGCCGGTGAGCACCATGTTCTTGCCGTCCGCGATGACACTGCCCCAGGAGGGGTCGGGGGGACGGACGCCGGCGCCGATGAAGGACAGCGACGCCTCGAAGACGATCGCCTCCGCCACCTGCACCGTGCAGAACACCAGCACCGGGGCGGCGCAGTTGATCGCCACGTGCTTGATGACGATGTGCGCGGTGCGGGCGCCGATGACCCGTTCCGCCGTCACATAGTCCTCGCCGTACTGGTCGAGGACGTTCGCCCGCACGACTCGGGCCACCGGCGGCGTGAACAGGAACGCGATCGCGCAGATCAGGACCGTGATCCCGCCGCCGAAGACCGCGACGAGCACGGCGGCCAGCGCGATGCCGGGGAACGCCATCACCACGTCCAGGCAGCGCATCAGCGTCTCGTCGACCGCCTTGCGGGAGGTCGCCGCGATCGCGCCGATCAGGGCACCCACGACGAGCGCGAGCCCGGTCGCGCCGAGCCCGATCGCGAGCGACCAGCGGGCGCCGTACATCAGCCGGCTGAGGATGTCCCGGCCGAGGCTGTCCTGGCCCATCCAGTGCTCGGCGGACGGATGCCCGGTGCCGTCGATCGGCGGCTGCTGGTCGAGCGGGTCGTGCGGGGCGAGGACCGGGGCGAGCAGGGCCGTCAGGACCACGACCGCCAGAAAGCAGACGGCGACCTTCGACAGCAGCGGCAACCGGCGCCAGCCGCGCAGCCGGATGCCGGGCCGGGACAGCACCTCGGCGAGACGCTTGCGGTTGAACGTCATGTCGCCTCCCGCAGGCGCGGGTTGACCAGCAGGTACAGGATGTCGATGACGAGGTTGACGACCACGAAGCCGGTCGCCGTCGTCAGGACGACCCCTTGGACGACGGCCGGGTCACCGTTCTTCACCGCGTCGATCATCAGCTTCCCCATGCCGGGAAGGGAGAAGATCGTCTCGATCACGACCGCGCCGCCCAGCAGGTAGCCGACGCGCAGACCGAGCACCGTCAGGGGGTTGATGAGCGCGTTGCGCAGGACGTTGCGCCCGACGACCACCCGCGGCGGCAGCCCGCTGCCGATCGCCGTGCGGACGTAGTCCTTGTCCAGCTCCTCCACCACCGACGTCCGCACGATCCGCGTCAGCTGCGCCGCCACCGGCAGCGAGAGGGCGAGCGCCGGGAGGGTCATGGTCTTGAGCCAGCCCGTGAAGGAGTCCGCCGGGTTGATGTAGCCGCCGGTCGGGAACCAGCCGAGGTCGACGGCAAGGTACTGGATCATCAGCAGCGCCAGCCAGAAGCCGGGGGCGGCGACACCGGTGAGGGAGACGACCCGGATGATCTGGTCGGGGAGGCGGTCGCGGTAGATGGCGGCCGTCACGCCGCCGGCCAGGGACAGGACGACCGCGACGCCGAGGCCCAGGAAGGTCAGCTGGAGGGTCAGCGGCAGCGCGGTCATGACCTGGTCGACGACCGGCGCCCGGGTCAGGGCGCTGATGCCCATGTCGCCGTGGAGCAGGTCGCCGATGAAGGCGACGTAGCGGACGGGGAGGGGGTCCAGCAGGCCGTTCTCCTCGCGGAAGTCGTGCAGTTGCCGGGCGGTGGGGTTCGCGCCCTGGAAGAACGCGGACGCCGGGTCGACGTCCGAGAACCGCATGACCAGGAACACGAACAGCACGATGCCCAGCATCAGCGGCACGAGCAGCGCGACGCGACGGGCCAGGATCCTTACGACGGTGATCACAGAAGGGCTCCTAGGCCCACTTGGCCTGGAGGAGGTTGATGCCGGGGTACGGCTGTGCCCTTATCCCGGTGAGCTGCTTGGGGTTCCAGGCCGTCATCAGCTCGTTGTGGACGACCGGGTAGAGCACGGCCTGCTCGGCGACGACGTCGATGTAGTCCTGCACGATCGTCTTCTTCTTCTCGGCGTCCGGCTCCCGGGTCGCCCGGTCCATGTCCTTGAAGAGCGCCTTGGCGATCGAGTTGTCCGCCCACCGCGTGTACTGCATCCACAGGTTCTCGGGGCCGTAGTTGTAGTGCATGATCAGGTCGGCGTCGAGGCCGAACTGGTTGGGGTTCGAGGCCGCGGCGACCACCTGGTAGTCCTGCTTCTGGTCCATCTTGGTGAAGACGGCCGTCGTCTCCTGTGGGGAGAGGGTGGTCTTGACGCCGATCGCGTCCCAGGACGCCTTGATGGTCGGCAGGCAGTCGACGATCCAGCTCACGTTGACGGCCAGGATCTCGATCTTCAGCCCGCTGACCCCGGCCTCCTTCAGCAGCGCCTTCGCCTTGTCGGGGTCGTAGTCGTAGACGGTCTTCGCGCGGCGGTAGCTGGGGTTGGCCTCGTTGAGGAAGGACGACGCAGGCTTCCCGTGCCCCTTGAGGGCGACCTCGATCATCTTCCCGGTGTCGATGGCGTAGTGCAGCGCCTGGCGGACGCGTACGTCGTCGAAGGGCTTGTGCTTGGTGTTGAACATCAGGAAGAGGTTGTTCATCCCGGCGCCGCCCGCCACCGTCAGCCCGCCGCCCTCCAACTGCCCGATGTTGGCGTACGGGATGTTGTCGGCGATCTGCGCACCGGCACTGGCGCCCGAGATCCTGGCCACGCGCGGCGCCGCGTCCACGATCGTCAGCCAGTTCATCTTCTTGAAGGCCGCCTTGCGCGGGCCGTTGTAGTCGGCGAACGCCTCGAAGGTGGTGTTGGACTTCGGGTGGTGCGCGGTCTGCCGGTACGGTCCCGAGCCGATCGCCTTGCCCGCGATGGCGTCCTCCCAGCCGCCCGGCTGGGAGAAGACGTGCTTGGGCATGATCTTGGCCAGGGTCAGCCGCGAAATCCCGTCCGGGAAGGGGAACTTGAGGACCAGCTCGACGTTCTGCGCGTCGATCTTGCGGACTTCCTTCAGCCAGCTCGCGAAGAAACCCTTGGCGAGGGTCTGGGTCTTCGGGTCGAGGATCCGGTCGAAGACGAAGACGACGTCGTCGGCCGTGACCGGCTTGCCGTCGTGGAACTTCGCGCCCGCGCGCAGGGTGAACTTCCAGGTCGTGGCGTTCGGGTCGGCCGGCACCTGGGTCGCGAGCGCGGCGTACGGCTCCCGCGAGATCGGGTCGGTGTCCAGCAGCCCCTCGTAGATGTGGTTGTTGGCGGCCATGCAGAAGGCGGACGCGGTCTGGGTGGGGTCCCAGCTGCCGTCGTTGCCGTAGCCGATGACAGCCGTCAGCGTCCGGTTCTGGCCACCGCCCCCGCCGGTCTCGTTCGTGGACTGGGGCCCCGAGGAACAGGCCGACAGCGACGCGGAGACGGCGGCGGCCGCGCTCAGCGCGCCGGTGTACTTCAGGAACGACCGGCGGTGCAGCGCCGGCACGTCGTGGGTCACGTCGCGCACGGGTCCTCCAGCGGTGGGGTGGTGTGCTCCGGCGATGGATGGTGTGAGGAGATACGACGTCCTACGTCCTGACGGTCAGCGCGACCATAGGTGGGGTGGTGGGGGCGGTCAAGGGATCTCACACGAATGGCGCATCTGCCACAGGTCGGACCAATGACGCTGTGAAATGGCGCGAGTTGACCCCCCGTCAGGTGCCGTTCGGGCAGACATGGGACGTGGGACGTCCGGGTGCGCGTACGATGCGCCGCATGCCCGGGCAGCCCAGGAACAGTCGTACGTCCGAGGAGTCCAGGAACAGCCGGATCCAGCGGCAGGTCATGCAGCTGATCATCGACCGCAGGCTCCAGGCGGGCGCGCTGCTGCCCACGGAGGCCGAGCTGATGGAGGACCTCGGCGTCAGCCGCAACTCCGTCCGTGAGGCGCTCAAGGCGCTCCAGGCCCTCGACATCGTGGAGATCCGGCACGGCTACGGGACCTATGTCGGCCAGGCCTCGCTCACTCCGCTGATCGACGGTCTGACGTTTCGCACGCTCGCCCGGCACGACCATGACGACTCGGGGGCGCTCGCGGAGATCCTTCAGGTGCGGGAGGTGCTGGAGGAGGGGCTGATCCGGCGGGTGGCGGCGTCGGTGACGGAGGCCGAGCTGGATCGGCTGGAGGCGGTCGTGGGGCGGATGGAGGCGGCCGGGCGGGCGGGGCGGGTCTTTCCCGACCTCGACCGCGAATTCCATGAGCTGCTGTACGCGTCTCTCGGCAATGACCTCGTGCCGCAGCTGCTGGCCGCGTTCTGGACGGTCTTCCGGCGGGTGTCCGGCGCCCGCGGCCGCGCCGACGACCCCTCACCCGACGTCACGGCCGGCCGGCACCGGGACATCGTGACGGCGCTGCGGGCCCGTGACGTGGAGGGGGCGCAGCGGGCGATGGCGGTGCATTTCCGGGGGATCGCGGCGCGGGCGGGGCAGGAGCGTTTTTCGCCCCCGCCGCCCCTACCCTTCCCGACCCCGGGGGCTGCCGCCCCCAGACCCCCGCTTCGGCCTGAACGGCCTCGTCCTCGAACGCCGGACGGGCTGGAATGCCTGGACCGGCATCGAGAGGCAGAGCCCCCTGGCTGAAGCGGTCAGGAATCGAGAAGCGTCCGCACCTGCGCGCCGCTAGCGTGACCGCCATGGACATCAGCATTCACGCCAGCTTTCTCCCGCACGACGACCCCGAAGCCTCCCTCGCCTTCTACCGCGACGCGCTCGGTTTCGAGGTCCGTACCGATGTCGGTCAGGACAAGATGCGCTGGATCACGGTCGGCCCCGCCGGCCAGCCCGGCACGTCCATCCTCCTCGCACCCCCCACCGCCGACCCCGGCATCACCGAGGACGAGCGCCGTGTCATCGCCGAGATGATGGCCAAGGGCACCTACGGCTGGATCCTGCTCGCCACCTCGAACGTCGACGACACTTTCGAGAAGGTGCAGGCGAGCGGCGCCGAGGTCGTCCAGGAGCCGACCGACCAGCCGTACGGCATCCGCGACTGCGCCTTCCGCGACCCGGCGGGCAACCTGATCCGTATCCAGGAGCGGGGCTGAGGCCCAGCCCGCCCCCACCCCCGCCCTTGCCGGCAGCGTTCCCGACCGAGTTGCAGATGGAGACCTCACGATGACCGAGCCGCACGTTGCCGACAGCCACGACCTGATCCGCGTGCACGGCGCGCGCGAGAACAACCTCAAGGACGTCAGCATCGAGATTCCGAAGCGCCGCCTGACGGTGTTCACCGGCGTCTCCGGCTCGGGCAAGAGCTCGCTGGTGTTCGACACGATCGCCGCCGAGTCGCAGCGGCTGATCAACGAGACCTACAGCGCGTTCCTGCAGGGCTTCATGCCCAACAACGCGAGGCCCGAGGTCGACGTCCTCGACGGGCTGACCACCGCGATCACCGTCGACCAGCAGCGCATGGGATCCGACCCCCGCTCCACCGTCGGCACCGCCACCGACGCCAACGCGATGCTGCGCATCCTCTTCAGCCGACTCGGCAAGCCGCACATCGGCCCGCCCGCCGCGTACTCCTTCAACGTCGCCTCGGTCTCCGCGAGCGGCGGTTTCACCATCGACCGGGGTGCCGACAAGACGAAGACCGAGAAGGTCAGCTTCAGCCGCACGGGCGGCATGTGCACGCACTGCGAGGGCCGGGGCACGGTCTCCGACATCGACCTCACGCAGCTGTTCGACGACTCGAAGTCGCTCTCCGAGGACCCGTTCACCATCCCCACCTACACCGGCGACGGGTGGGTGGTCCGGGTCATCGCCGAGTCGGGGTTCTTCGACAAGGAGAAGCCGATCCGGAAGTACACCAAGAAGGAGCGGCACGACTTCCTCTACCGCGAACCGACCAAGGTCAAGATCAACGGGGTCAACCTCACCTACGAAGGGCTGATCCCGAAGCTCCAGAAGACCTTCCTGTCCAAGGACCGCGAGTCGATGCAGCCGCACATCCGGGCCTTCGTGGACCGGGCGGTCACCTTCGCCCGGTGCCCCGACTGCGACGGCACCCGCCTCAGCGAGCTGGCCCGCTCCTCGAAGATCGGCAAGATCAACATCGCCGACGCCTGTGCCATGGAGATCCGTGACCTGGCCGAATGGGCCCGCGGGCTCAAGGAGCCGTCGGTGGCGCCGCTGCTCGCCAAGCTCCGGCACACCCTGGACTCGTTCGTGGAGATCGGCCTCGGCTACCTCTCGCTCGACCGCGCCTCGGGCACCCTCTCCGGCGGTGAGGCGCAGCGCACCAAGATGATCCGTCACCTCGGCTCCTCGCTCACCGACGTCACGTACGTCTTCGACGAGCCGACGATCGGCCTGCACCCGCACGACATCCAGCGCATGAACAACCTGCTCCTGCGCCTGCGGGACAAGGGCAACACCGTGCTCGTCGTCGAGCACAAGCCGGAGACGATCGCGATCGCCGACCACGTCGTGGACCTCGGCCCCGGCGCCGGCACGGCGGGCGGCACCGTCTGCTTCGAGGGCACGCTGGAGGGGCTGCGCAAGAGTGACACGGTCACCGGGCGGCATCTCGACGACCGGGCCACCCTGAAGGACACGGTCCGCAAGGCGACCGGCACGCTCGCGATCCGCGGGGCGAGCGCGAACAACCTTCAGGACGTCGACGTCGACATCCCGCTCGGCGTGCTGACCGTCGTCACCGGCGTCGCCGGCTCCGGCAAGAGCTCGCTCGTGCACGGCTCGATCCCCTCCGACGAGGGCGTGGTGTCGGTCGACCAGACCCCGATCCGCGGCTCCAGGCGCAGCAACCCGGCGACGTACACCGGCCTGGCCGACCCGATCCGCAAGGCCTTCGCCAAGGCCAACGGCGTGAAGCCGGCCCTGTTCAGCGCCAACTCCGAGGGCGCCTGTCCCACCTGCAACGGCGCCGGTGTCATCTACACCGACCTGGCGATCATGCAGAGCGTCGCCACCACCTGCGAGGACTGCGAGGGCAAGCGGTTCGACGCCTCGGTGCTGGAGTACCACCTCGGCGGCCGGGACATCAGCGAGGTGCTCGCGATGTCGGTGACCGAGGCCGAGGAGTTCTTCCGCGCGGGCGAGGCACGGATCCCCGCCGCGCACAAGATCGTCGAGCGGATGGCGGACGTCGGCCTCGGCTACCTCACCCTCGGCCAGCCGCTGACCACGCTGTCCGGCGGTGAGCGGCAGCGGCTGAAACTGGCCACGCACATGGGGGACAAGGGCGGCGTCTACGTCCTCGACGAGCCGACCACCGGCCTCCACCTCGCCGACGTCCAGCAGCTGCTCGGTCTGCTCGACCGGCTCGTCGACTCCGGCAAGTCGGTCATCGTCATCGAGCACCACCAGGCCGTCATGGCCCACGCCGACTGGATCATCGACCTCGGCCCCGGCGCCGGTCACGACGGTGGCCGGATCGTCTTCGAGGGCACCCCCGCCGACCTGGTCGCCGACGGCTCGACCCTCACGGGCGAGCACCTCGCGGCCTACGTCGGCGGCTGACCCGCGATGTGCTTCTGGACGGGCCGGGATCTGGCCCGCGAGAATGTGGGTGTGCGATCAAACTCGACGTCCGAGGAACAGCGGCTGCGCAACCTCGCGCTGCTGCGCCGGGTCCGTGACCGGATGGACCGGGAGTACGCCCAGCCGCTGGACGTCGAGGCGCTCGCGCGCGGCGTGCACATGTCGGCCGGGCACCTCAGCCGCGAGTTCAAGCTCGCCTATGGCGAGTCCCCGTACGGCTACCTGATGACGCGGCGGATCGAGCGCGCGATGGCGCTGCTGCGCCGCGGCGACCTCAGTGTCACCGAGGTGTGCTTCGCGGTCGGCTGTTCGTCGCTGGGCACCTTCAGCACGCGCTTCACGGAGCTGGTCGGCATGACGCCCAGCGCCTACCGGCGGCAGGCGGCGGACGAGACCGCGGGGATTCCGTCGTGCGTGGCGAAACAGGTGACCAGGCCGCTGCGGAACCGGGAAGTGCCGTTCAGCCGGGCGGCGGCGGTCGCCGGTAGGGCGCCGATCGGCGAGCCGCAGGCATCGTGACAGGCCGGGGGCGCCGTCCCCGGTGCGGCGCCCCCGGCCCGTCACCCGCACAAGCGCGGCGACTCAGGTGAGCGCCTCCGCCAGCAGCCTGGCCGACTCGGCCACCAGGGCGTCGTCCCACTCCGCGTCCTGGGCGGGCTTCGTGGACAGGACGGCGAGGACGAGCGGGGTGCCGTCGGGGGTCCAGGCGAGGCCGACGTTGTTGGTGGTGCCGTAGGAACCCGACCCCGTCTTGTCCGCGATCGTCCAGGTCGGGGGCAGGCCCGCGCGGAAGCGTTTGCCGCTGGTCGTGTTGCTCAGCAGCCAGTGGGTGAGGAGCTCGCGGTCGGCGCGGTTCAGGGCGTCGTCGCCGAGGACCAGACGGGCGTAGGTGCGGCCGATCGCGCGAGGGCTCGTGGTGTCAGTGACCCGCCACGGCTCGGCCGAGTTCAGCTCCGGCTCCCAGCGGTCGAGCCGCGTCACCGGGTCGCCGAGGGAGCGGGCGAAGCGGGTGACGGCGGTGGGGCCGCCGAGTTCGCGCAGGAGGAGGTTGGCGGCGCCGTTGTCGCTGTAGGTGATGGCGACCTCGCACAGTTCGGCGACCGTCATGCCCGTGGCGAGGTTCTCCCTGGTCCTGTCGGAGCCCTCCTTCGGCAGGTCGGCCTCCGTGTAGTGGATGCGGTGGCGCAGGAACTCGCCGTCGCGGTCGAGGTCGCGCAGGACGGCCGCGGACGACAGGGTCTTGAACACCGAGCACATCGGGAAGAGCTCGTCGGCGCGGTGCCGGACGGTCCGCCTGGTGGCGAGGTTGTGCCCGAACACGCCCAGGCGGGCGCCGTGTTGCCGCTCCAGTGCGCGCAGGCGGCCGGTGCCGCCGGTGGCGTGGGCGGGGGCGCTCGCGAGCAGGGCGGCGGCGGTGGCGGTGGTGCCGGCCGTGAGGAGGGTGCGTCGGGTCATCGGGGACTTGGCGGAGACTCGGATCTTGCTCTCCTTCGCTCGTGGGTCGTCGACGATCTCTTCATTGATCGACGCCGCCCGTCATCCCTTGGTTGCGACGCCGTAGACCAACGGCCGACGGCGCGCCGGGGCCGCGCTCGCCACAGTGGCCGTATGGAGCACACCAAGGGGATCAGCAGGGCACGATTTCTGGCGGGGGCCGCGGTCGTCGGGCTGGCGGGGGCGGTGCTGCCCGCCGGGCAGGCCGCGGCGACCGGGCGAGGGCACGAGCAGCGGGGGCTGAAGCACCGGGGCGTCGTCTACACCGTCGGCGCCGGCGAGACACCCGGCACCGCGTGGAGCGCCGCCCGGATGCGCAGGGACGTCCGGGTGATCCGCGACGACCTGCACGCCGACACCATCGACGTCACCGGCGACGGCGTCGAGCGCCTCACCGCCACGGCCGCCGAGGCCGCCGAACGCGGGCTGCACGTCTGGCTCCAGCCGACCCTCGGCGATGTGCCGGAGCGGGAGATCCTGGACAGCATCGCGGAGTGCGGCCGGTTCGCTGAGCGGCTGCGCCGGCAGGGCGCGAGCGTCGACTTCAGCGTGGGCTGCGAGTTCTGGCTGTTCGTGCCGGGGATCGTCCCCGGCGCGACGGTCCTGGAGCGCGTCGACAACCTCCAGAAGGGCAATGTCGACATGGCGAAGATGCAGCGCCGCCTGGCCCGTTTCACCAAGAAAGCGGCCGCCGTGGGCCGCTCCGTCTTCCACGGCCGCCTCAGCTACGCCGCCGCCCAGGACGAGGAGTTCGAGCCGGTCGACTGGAACCTCTTCGACGTCGTCGGCATCGACTACTACTCGTACTTCCCTCAACCGGCCGACTACGTCCGCGAGTTGCGCCGCCATCTGCGCTGGGGCAAGCCCCTGGCCATCACCGAGTTCGGCACGTGCGCGTACGTCGGGGCGCCCGAGGCGGGCGGCATGGGCTGGGACATCGTCGACTACACGAAGGAGCCCAACGAGATCAAGGGCGACCTGGTGCGCAGCGAGCGCACCCAGGCGGCCTACCTGGTCGATCTGCTGGAGGTCTTCGAGTCGATGGGCCTGTACGCGGCGATGGCCTTCGAGTTCGTCACCGCGGACGCCCCGCACCGCCCCGACAACCCGCGCTACGACCTCGACCTGGCCGGCTACGGCATCACCAAGGCCATCAAGGACCGCCCCGACGACCCGTCCTCCAACTGGCACTGGGAACCGAAGGAGGCGTTCCACGCGGTGGCCCGGCAGTACGGCCGACGGGCGGGGACCGGCCGGCGGGGTGACCATGGCTGAGGAGGTGCGCGTGTATGGATTGGACCCTTGAGCTGATCGGTGTGCCGGTCACAGACCTGGACCGGGCCAAGAGTTTCTACAAGGACCAGTGCGGTTTCAACGTCGACATCGACGCGCCGTTCTTCGACGGCGCACGCTTCATCCAGCTCACCCCTCCCGGTTCCCGCTGCTCCATCGTGCTGGAGGCCGGGATGCCGGACGCACCGGGCCAGTCCCGGATGGCGCCCGGCTCGCTCCAGGGCCTTCAGCTGTGCGTCACGGACATCGAGGCGGCAAGGGCGGAGCTGGTGGAGCGCGGGATCGACGTGAGCCCGGTGGTGCATGTGGGCGCGTCCGGCTGGGCGGAGGGCCGGGGCGAGGAGAGCTGGACCTCCTTCCTCTTCTTCCAGGACCCCGACGGCAACGGCTGGGCGGTCCAGGAGTCCCCGGCACCCCTGACCGAACGCTGACCTACTTGCAGTACTTGTCCCGGGCCGGCCGCTCGCCCGTCGCGAGGAAGCGGGAGACGGCGGCGTCGCCGCACGCGGTGCCGTTGTTCAGGTAGGCGTCATGGCCGGTGGAGTCGTTGACCACCATGACGGCCCGCCGGCCATAGGCCTCCCGCAGCTTCAGGGCGCCGCTCAGCGGTGTGGCCACGTCCCGTTCGTTCTGGATCATCAGGACGTTCGACGGCCCGCGGTCCGTCACCCGCAGCGGTGCCTCCCGCGGCTGCCACGGCCACGCGGTGCACGGCAGGGCGTTGCGCGGCATGCCCGCGGTGAGCGGGTACTTCGCCCGGCTCTCGGCGACACCCTTCTCGTACACGGCCGCCGACCTGGGCCACGCGGCGTCGTTGCAGATCGTCCCGGCGCCGACCGCCATGTAGTTCTGCAGCGCCGACTGAGGCGGGCTCGGCGGCGCCGGAGGCAGCGTGCCCGTCTCGGCGGCCAGCACCAGCTTCGCCAGGACCGGGTAGTCGTCGGGGTCGTAGAGGCTGTTCAGCATGGTCGCGCGCAGTACGTTGCCGCTCAGCTCCGCCGGGCTGGCGCCGGGCCAGGGGAGCGGCTCGCGGTCCAGGCGGGCGGCGAGGGCGAGGAAGCGGGAGCGGACCTTGGCCGGGGTGCCGGCGACACGGTCCGGGTTGCCGGGCCGGGACGCCCACTTGGCGAACTCGGGGAAGTTGTCCTCGACGCCCACCTCGAACGCCCGGAGCCAGGCGCGCTCCGCCGCCACGGGGTCGGGGTTGTCGCTGCTGTCCAGCACGATCCGGTCGGTGCGCTGCGGGAACAGCTCGGTGAAGGCGGCGCCGATGTAGGTGCCGTAGGAGACGCCCCAGGCGGACAGCTTGCGCTCGCCGAGGGCGGCCCGGATGCTGTCGACGTCCCTCGCGTTGTTGAGCGTGCTGATGTGCTTGATCAGCTCGCCGCCGTTACGGGCGCAGGCGTCTCCCAGGCGCCGGCCCATCGCCAGGTTCTCGGTGACGGAGCCGTCGGGGGCGGGCCAGGGCAGCCGCTTGTCCACGGCCAGGTCGGCGTTGTCGACGTCACAGCTGACCGGTGTGGAGGGCGCGTTGCCGCGCGGTGCGAACCCGATCAGGTCGTAGGCGTCCCGCACCTCCTGCGGCATCCGATGCCCCACGTCCGAGGGGTGGCCGAGGCTGTCCCCGCCCGGCCCACCGGGGATCATCAGCAGCGCGCCCCGGCGGGCGGACGGGTCCTCGCTCCGGATGCGGGAGACGGCGATGTCGATCTTCGGGCCGCCGGGGTCGGCGTAGTCCATCGGGACGGCGAGGGTCGCGCACTGCTGGCGCCGATCGAGCCCCTCGCCCTCGCACTTGGTCCACTTCAGCGGCGGGGGCGAGCCGGTGGCGGACGCGGTCAGCGGGGTGACGAGCCCGAAGACGACTCCGGAGGCGGCAGCGATCAGGGCGGCACTCTTCGTGATCTGCTTCATGCACAGCAGCCTGACGGGCCTTCACGGAGCGTGACATCCGGGCAACTCCCGTATTTTCCCTGGGGATTACCTCCCGCATCTCCCCTGGGGATTACCCCCATACGCCCACTAGGCCAGCCCCAGCACCATGATGAGCCGGTCCTCCCCGGGCCCCAGATAGTCCCTGCGCACCCCGCCCTCGGCCGAGAACCCCAGGGTCCGGTACAACATGATCGCCGCCGCGTTCGTCGGCTCCACGGTCAGCCGCACCTCGTGCACCCGCTCCCGGCGCAACTGCCGCAGCACCTCCAGCATCAGCCGTTTGCCCAGCCCCCGGCCGCGCTGGTCGGCGCTCACGGCCAGGCTCAGGACCCAGCACACATAGCCGTCCGACGTGGTGACGAACAGGACGTAGCCGTGCAGGCAGTCCCCGTCGTCGAGGACGAGGATGCGGTCGCCGTGGACGTCGAAGTGCTGGCGCAGTACGAAGTAGGGGTACGGCTCCTCGGGGAACACCTCCCGGTCCATCCGCAGGAGCTCGGGCAGGTCCGCTTCGGTGACTCCCCGTGTTGTCAAGGGCCGATCGCTGCTGCCGGCGAAGAACGCCTGGTCGGAGCGGCGGCCCAGAACAGGGAAACGTTCCTCCGGCATAGCCATCGACTGCCCCCTATGTGATGGATTGGAGTCACTCATGCGGGTGAGCACCCGTTGCCTGCCGTTTCAGGCGCTCGGATCGAGATCCGCCCATCTTGAGCAGGGCAATCCCGTGGTTCAAGAGTGCGAGATGCTTATGCCTCGACGCGCTCCCAGTGCGCCTTCTTTTGGTACCGTGAGTGAATGACCCAGAGATCGTCGGGGGACGTCCAGTTGAAGAACAAAGATGTGCGCTGGGCGGCGTTCGACCCGATCGCCTACGTTGATCACAACTACCGCGACTTACAGGCAGAGGACGCGGAGATCCTGCACATGATCCGGGATCATTTCGGCGATCATTTCCGGAAGCAGGGCTTCGGCCCGGTTTCCGGTATCGACGTAGGTGCCGGTGCCAATCTCTATCCCGCACTCGCCATGATGCCGTGGTGCGAGGAGATCACCCTCTTCGAGCGCTCGCCGTCGAACGTCCGGTACCTCGCCCGCCAGGCCGAGTCCTACGACCGGAACTGGGACCAGTTCTGGGAGGCCCTGTGCGAGCACGAGGCGTACAACTCCCTTGGTGCGGACCCGCGTGAGAGATTCCGCAAGGTCGTCTCGGTGGAGCAGGGCGACCTCTTCGACCTGGCACGGTACGAGCGCCGGTGGTCCATGGGGACCATGTTCTTCGTCGCCGAGTCGATGACCACGTCCCACCAGGAGTTCTCGCTCGGCGTCGAGCGTTTCATGCGTGCCCTGGCCCCCGACGCCCCCTTCGCGGCCGCCTTCATGGAGCATTCCACGGGCTATCACGCCGGTGAGCATTTCTTCCCGGCCTGTGACGTGGGAGAATCCGAGGTGCGCGCGAGCCTCGAGGCATTCGCGGGCGACTTCAAGGTTCAGCGGCTCGAATCCGCGGCCGAGGTGCGCGACGGATATTCGGGAATGATCGTCGCCTACGGCTGGCGAAATTCGGACGCGCTCATTCCGATCGGCTGATCGGTGGAGCTTCACAACAGCACAGCGATATTCCTCTAGTGATGGCAGTGCGGTCTGTGTGAGGGGCAGGGAATGCAGATCAAGCCACGCCAGCATCTGCTGGACATCTGGCAGGCGGTAGCCCGCCACTCTTTCGACGGGGGAGAGTGGGAGTGGGGCGACTGGGGCAACGAGAGCAGCGTGGCCGACGCCGAGCGGCTGCTCTGCCTGCTGTACCCGGCCACCGAGATCCCCGCCTTCCGGCTGGACGACCCGGACACCACACAGGAGGACGTCCAGCAGGTCCTCAAGCGGGCCGGCGGACGGCTGGAGGTCCCGGCCAACCTCGTCACGGCCATGGCCGACTTCATGCGGGCGCACACCGGCGAGGACAAGAGACCGACCTTCGCCGGGGGTTACTACTTCGGGTCCGCCGACAAGACCAAGGAAGTCACCGAGGAACAGCGCCAACTCGGCGTCGTCGACTCGTTCTCCATGTCGATCACCCTGTGCCTCGCCACCCTGGGCTTCCTCAAGGTCTACGAGACCAGGACCCGGCGCAGCGACGTCAAGGAGACGATCGCCGAACTGCGCCTGGCCACCAGCAACCGGCTCACCGCGGCCATGGTGAGCCTGCTGCGCTCCTTCACCGTCAACGTCTTCGACGTCGACGCCTCCCAGGGCCGTACGCTCTGCGAACTCCTCGGCCAGGGGCGGCTGTCGCAGCGACAGGTGCTGAGCAAGTTCCAGAACCGTTTCCGTTCGCTGCGCGCCGCGATCAACGAGAGCGTGTTCCTCGGCATCGACGTCCAGGAAGGCCTCAAGGACGAGAACCAGCTCTTCGAGTGCGGCTGGGCGTGGAGCATGGTGAAGGACGCTCCCGAGGTCGAGACCGACGAGCCCATCGGGCCGCAGCCCGAGGGCGTCGCCAACGCGGTGCCGTATCTGTACTTCACCGTGGTCGCCCTCGACGGCATCCAGGACCTGTTCTCCGACCGCACCCTCACCCTCGGCCTGCTCAACACCGAGCAGCAAAAGCTCGCCGAGGCGCTGCGGCTGCGGTGGGAGCTGACCCAGCAGTACTGGTCCCGCATCGCCCGCTTCGACGACGAGCGCTGGCCCCTGGAGGACATTCCCTGGCGTACGACGGGACAGAAGCTGGAGTCCGAGTACTTCTCCCTGTCCGTCGCCGCCATCCTCGTGCACGACCTGATGCGGCGCCGGGCCACCGACGACGACCTGACCCGCACCGTCGGCATCATGGAGCGCCTTGCCGAGCGCGGCCGTATCACCAGCCGGATGACGCGCGACGACCCCATGGTCCAGGAGCTGCACAACCTGGGCGTCGCCCTGCCGTTGCAGGGCAGCGAGCGGCTCGGCCCGCCGATGACCTGGTCGATGACCGACTTCTCGGCACAGCTGCTGAAGCGCACCGTCCAGCTGTGCACGCTGTCGCGCAGCCTCGCCTCGCACGACCGGCTGCTCAGGCTGGCCGAGGACATCTTCGACCACATGTGGGCGCGCCGGATCCGCGAGGGCGAGGGCGTGGGCCTCTGGGACAACGTCCACGCCGCCTATCCCCAGGCGGAGATCAGCAAGCGGCGCGTACCGGTGTCGTGGAGCATCACCGAGCGGGTCACCGAGGTGATGGTCCAGGCCCACGACATGTACCGGCAGCCCCCGATCCGCAGCCTCGAACTGACCGAGCTGGCAAGGGCGTTGCTCAGTGAGTCCGCCCATCTGCTGGGCAACGAACAGATGGAACCCGCGCCCACGGACTCCGGCCGGCACGGGATGGAACTGCGGAACATCGAGGTCAAGCTGCGCCGAGCCCGCAGTCTCGTGGACGAACAGCCGGGTACGGCCTACGCGTTGACGCTCGACGTGCTGGGACAGCTCGACTCGCTCGCCCGGGCCCGCGAAGCCGCGGACCGGGGAGTGTGACACGGTGCTGATCTTCGCCGCCTCCGACAAAGGAGGCACCGGGCGTTCGGTCACGAGCGCCAACCTCGCCTACCACCGGGCGATGGCCGGGGACGACGTCTGCTATCTGGACTTCGACTTCGGCTCGCCGACCGCGGCGGCCGTCTTCGACGTGGGCGACGCCCGCCAGGCCACCGAGGACCGCGGCCTGCACGCCTACCTGATAGGGGAGGTCAGCGAACCGGCCCGGATCGACGTGTGGGCCGAGACCGAGCACCAGGTGCTGCGCTTCCCTCCGCCCGGCTGCGGCCGGCTGGTCCTGATGCCCGGCGACGTCAGCGGCGGCGAGTTCGCGACCAGCGACGACAACCTGCGCCGCTGCGTCGACCTGCTGATGAACCTGTACTACGAGTTCGACCTGGTCGTCGTCGACCTCAGCGCCGGCCGCTCCTACGCCGTCGACATGGTCCTGGAGGCCACCGCACAGCCCGAGATGAGCGAGGTCACCGCCCGCTGGCTGGTCTTCCACCGCTGGACCCGCCAGCATGTCGCCGCCGCCGCGAGCCTGGTCTTCGGCAAGCGCGGCATCGTCGCGGGCGGCGCCGACCGCGGCCACGACGAGGAGACCCTGCGCAACGCGATCCGCTTCGTACGGGCCGCCGTGCCCGACCCCGAATCGCCGCTGTGGTCGCAGGTCTCGCCCACCCAGTCGGCGTGGATGCGCAAGACCGACGGCGACCTCAAGCAGCTCGCCTCCACGCACGGCATCGGCTACAGCCAGGTCCTCGGCTCGGTGCCGCTCGAACCGGTCCTGCAGTGGCGCGAGCAGCTCATCACCGACGAGGACGTGCTCGACAGCCAGATCGCCAACCAGGAGACCTGGCAGGCGTTGAGTCAGCTCGCCGCACGCCTGACCGACGACAAGTACTGGGAGCAGGCGTGAGTGAAGCCGTGTTCCAGGAGACCACCGCAGAGCTGCGCACCCAGTCCGTGCCGCTGTCCCACCTCTCCCTGGAGCTGGGCCACCTCTACATGGAGGACTTCGAGGCGGGCCCCAAGCGGCTGGGCGAGCACTTCGCGGAGGTACGGGTGTGGGCGGACGCGGTGCGCGCCTCGGCCGCCCGCCGCAGCAAGCGGCCCCGCATCAGCACCTGCTTCCTGATCGACGACTACTTCACCCGCTTCTCCACCCCGGCCGAGCTGATCCCGATGGTGCTGAAGGAGGCGGAGAAGGCCGGCCTCGTCATCGACTACCTCGCCCGCGAGTCGGCCTGCGCGGTCGCCGACCGGATCGAGCTCGCCGAGTCCGTCATGCATCGCCTGGTCGAGTCGCCGCCGCCCGGCAGCTACGGCTCCCGCCCGCCCGTCAGCCAGACCGGCTGGCTCGCCAACGGCCAGCGCACCCCCTCGACGTCCCGCAGCGCCCTGGGCGCGGTCAAGGGCTGGGAGCCGCCCCAGGAGACCGCCGCCCGCAACCACTCCGTCTTCATGGACGTCGAGCTGTGGTCCGAGAAGGACGGCAAGCGGCTGTGGTCCTGCCCTTTCCTGGCCGCCGTATGGCAACTCGCCCGGCTGGGGCTGTTACGGCACCTCGGTGAGCCCGTGCTGGAGCCCAAGGACTGGCAGGGCGAGGACTTCCCGCACGACTGGGACCGGCTGCCGCCGCTGGTCAAGCTCACCGACACCAAGGCGGCCTTCAGCGCGTACCGCACCTGCACGCTCATGCCGAACCGCTTCCTCGCCGTCGAGGACGCCGTCCGGCTCATCCTCGACCAGACGGACGTCGACGCGGGCGCGCTGCAGCAGGTCGCCAAGCGGTCCGCCGACGAGGGGATGGCGGTCCCGGCGGCGGTCGCGCAGCGTGCCACGTACGTCTTCTACGAGGAGCCCGGCGACTCCTCCCGGCCCGAGGAGACCTGAGATGACGGCGGCCACCGGACAACCGGCGCGTTCGGTCCTCGCCTGCGGTGAGGTGCGCACCTGTCTGCTGCCGTCGTTCCAGGCGCTCGACGCCCGGGCCGCCGCCCAGCTGCTCAGGCTGCGTGGCGACGTCCATGTCCGGGTCTCGGAGCGGCCCAGCATGTACGTCCTTTCGCCCGAGATCCTGACCGGCGTGGACTGCCGGCTGCCCGCCGCCAACGGCACCAAGGTCCGGGGCGTCGGTACGGTGGCCGCCCGCGCGGCACTGACCGAGGGCCGGCTGCTCCAGTCGACCGCGTACTTCAGCCTCCCGGCCGCCGGCCCCGACATGCGGCGCCCCTGGGGGCAGTACCTCGTGCGGCCGGGCCTGGTCGAGCCGTTCGGCAAGTTGCCCCAACAAGCCACCGCAGAGGGCGTGTTGCGCGGCGCCGGGCGTGGCGAGCTCGACCTCGGGATGATCTCCGAGGGACTGCTCGCCCAGCTCCGCCGTCATGCGCTGCTGGACCGCCGGGTGCCGTTCAAGTCCGCTCCGACGCGGCTGCGTTGGGTCGCTCGGCGGACCCCGGCCGGTGAGCGGGCGTCCCTGGCGAACTTCACCGTCGCCGAGGGCGGGCTGCGGACCGTGGAGCTACGGCTGCCGGAGGACGTCCCGGCCTCCGCCGCGGCCGGTCTGTGTGAGGATCTCGCCCTGCACGACTGGCTTTTGACGACCGTTCAGCACATGCTGGACAACAACCGGATCGGCGCCATAGACGGACCTTCGGTGGTCGAGGCGCTGCATCCGGTCGTGGTTCATCTGCTGCATCTGTGGATGCCTCGCGCACACGTGGACCCCGCGCTGGGTCACCTGTGGGACGTGCTCGAAGACAAACCGGGATTCTCCCGCCAGTGGGAGAACCTGAGCCGGCGCATCAGAGATCGACTGGCCCTCCAGGCCGTGGCGGTGCCCCACCAGGCGCTCAGCACGCGCTGAGGGGCGCCACCGGAACCAGATACCCGACGGGGGAAGAGAAATGGGCGGAGCGTCATCGTTAGGAGCAGGTGGCAACGGGCAAGTGGTACCGCGCCAGGAACCGCGCATGCCCAAGATGTTCTGGCGGATCCTGATCACCGCCGGGGCGGCGGGCGGGGCCTTCCTGCTGACCAGCATCCTCAGTGAGGACGACGGGAACATCTGGCAGTGGGTGGCGTCCATCGTCATCGGCAGCGCGGCCCTGATCGTGCAGTACCTGATCGACTTCGGCGAGCGGTTCGAGAAGGTCGACCGGCGCTTCAACGAGATCCTCGCCGCGACGACGCTGTTCAGCCAGGTCGACGGTTCGGTGCTGCGCTCCGACGAGGTGACGCGGCTGGTCCTCGGCTACACCAAGGTCCGTGAGCAGGGCGGCGACATCATGCAGGCCTTCGCCGAGAAGGAACTGGGCCGGCTCGCCAAGATGATGGAAGGCCTCGGCAGCGGCAGCGCGGACTGCCCCGGCGAGAACCACGAGTGGCTGATCGACATCACCGACTGCGTCAAGATGACCCTCGACGCCACCAGCACCTCGGTGGACCGGGAGTTCTGGAGCAGCGGGCCCGCCGAGCGGTATCTCGCGGCACAGGAGAAGGCGATCAAGAGGCGGGGCGTGGAGATCCGGCGCCTGTTCATCGTGCGGACCGAGGACGAGGTCACGCCGGAGCTCAGAGCACTGTGCGACAACCATCGCAGGCGGGGTATCGATGCGCGCATCGCGGTGCGGTCGCTGATGGAGTCCAACCCCAGGGTGAGCGACTTCATCGTCTTCGACGGCGAACTCTGCCACGAGACCAAGCCGGACCAGGAGAACAACCCGGACAGCACGTTGCTGAACGCCGAGCCGGACCATATCGAGGACCACGTCACCCAGTTCACCGAGCTGTGGGCGGAGGCGGAGCGGCAGGCGGGCCTCGCGCCGCAGCCGACGGTCACTTCAGGGACGTGAGGTATGGACGGACAGCAGGGAACCCGCGGTCCGGCGACGGGCGGACCGCGGGTTCCCCCGGTCGTGCTGAAGATCCTGATCACGGTGGCTGTGGGGACGGTGACCTATGTGATCAGCAACTTGATCGACCCGTCCCAGGAGGACCTCTGGCAAATCGCCTTGGCCGTCGTCCTGGGCGGTGCGGCGCTGATCGTCCAGTATCTGGTCGACTTCGAGCAGCGCCTGGGGGCGGTGGAGACCGGCCAGCGACAGCACAGGCATGAGCTGACAGAGCTGGTGGACCGGGGCTTCGAGCGGGTCGGGGAGGTGACCGGGCTGTTCAGCGGGCTGGAGCAGGCAGGTATGAACGCCGAGGACGTGGCGCGGCTGGCCCGGGGCGCTGCCCAAGTGGGATCACAGGGCCATGGCTTCACGCAGAGGTTCGCTCAGGCCGAGATCACGCGGCTGGCCAAGACGATGACGGAACTGGTCTCGGGGACTGCCCACTGGGAGGGGGAGAACAACGACACGCTCATCGCTCTCACGAACTGCGCCCGCCAAAGCATGGACGCCACCAGCACTTTCGTCGACCTGGCCTTCTGGGAGACGGCGACCGCTCAGCACTACCTCGGCGTGCAGCGCGACGTGATTCGGGAGCACGGCGTGAAGGTCAGGCGCTTGTTCATCGTTCAGCGCTTCGCGGACCAGCAAGTCGACCACAAGCTGAAGGAAATCCTCAGGGACCAGCGGAGCAACGGCATCGAGGCCGGTGTGGTGGCCCTGTCCGAGCTGCCGCGCGACATCAGGAGGGTGGGACCAACGCCCGAATTCGTCATCTTTGACGGTGAACTGTGCTTCGAGATGACCACTGATGTGGAGCAGCTCTACCCCAACGCCAAGCTGGATGACCGGGAAGAGATCCTCACTCGCCGCATGGAACGATTCGACCTTCTCTGGAGCGCCCGTCTGGAGGAGCCCCCGGAACTACCCGAAGGCTGAGACGCAGCTGACGAACTCCGTCCAGGCGGCGGTACCGACCAGAAGGATGGGCCCGTCCGAGGCGAGTTTGGTGTCTCGGACGGGGACGACGCCGGGGACTCCGTCCGAGACCTCGACGCAGGCCTCTCCGCCGTTGCCTCCGCTGTAGCTGCTCTTGCGCCAGCGGGCGTTCGTCAGGTCGTACTCGCGCATCGTCTGAAGTCCTCCGCCGCCGACTCGACCAGGGCGAGGGACGCCTCCGGCGACAACGCGGCAGCCCTCATCAGATCGTAAGACGCCCGCGCCCGCTTCACCACAGCTGGTTCGTCCAGCAGGCTGCCCGAAAGCACGCCTTCTGTATAGACAGTTGGCGGGGCGTCGTCGAACTCCATGAGCCACATCATCTTCCCCATGTCCGGGTGTGCTCCTGCCGCGAACGGCAGTACCTGCAACACCGCCTTGCGCTCCCGCATCAGCCTTGCGATGTGGTTCAGCTGGTGCGCCATGACCGCTGCTCCACCGACCGGAACGCGCAGGACGGTCTCGTGGAGAACGGCCCAATACACCGGCCGTGTAGCGTCCTTGAGGAGCTGGGTCCGCACCATGCGCCCGCTGATCAGCTCCTCGATGTACTCATCGGCAGCCAGCGGCTTGTTGGCGAGGAACATCGCCCGTGCGTACTCGCGCGTCTGAAGAAGACCTGGAACCACCGCCGGCGCGAACTCACAGATCTCCGTCGCCAGCCGCTCCAGTTCCGCCGCGTGCGCGAAGTACTCCGTATACGGCTGCTCCTTGATGAGCTTTCGCCAAAGGCGCTCGAAAATACCGTCGGTTTGCAGGGCCTCATCAATCCGCTGCGCGACATCCCGCTGAGGCTTCCGAATGGCCTGTTCGAATTGACCGATGTATCCGCCGGAGACGAATACCCGAGCCCCTAACTCCACCTGGGTGAGCCCGGCGTCCTCCCTTCGCCGTTTCAACTCCGCGCCGAAGAACTCCCAGGCCGCCTGCCGCGAACCATTGGCCATGGCCAACCCCCTTGTACTGCCTTGCACTTGTAGGGCACAGACTCCTGCCGAGTGTAGGCGTCGCAGGTCACCATGGAGATGAAATGCGTGAAACCCAAATGGGAGGGGAGCAAGGTGACGGCACGACACTCGGCGCGCTGCGTCGAAGAAGCGGAGGAAGTAGTGAAGGAATTGCGGGCGGTGCTGGAGAAGGCAGGAATTACGCTTCCGACACTCCGGATCGATCCGGCGAGTCTTGCGCGTGAAGCCCCTTGCCCGCTCGTCGAATTGGGCCGGTGTTCGGTCGAGACCGCGCAGCGCCTCGCGGCGGTGTTGCGGTGAAGCCACCGATCGGGTCGTACGTCGTGGACACACGCAGAGGGAGGATCGGCGTCGTGATGGGACATGAGGGGCCGTACGTTCAGCTGAGACCGTACGGGGGCGGGAAGGAGTGGGACGCCGAGCCGGGCGCCGTACGTACGGCCACCCCCGCCGAGCGGCTGCGCGCGGCGACGGCGTACGCCAACGCACGCAGCCGGGGTGAGGTTCCTTGACGTAAAGGCGGGCCCGTAAAGTGCGGCGGCATGGGCTTGTGGAAGAGATGGAGGGGGCGAGGGGCGAAGACGTCCCGGCGCTATCCCGTGCCGCTCACCACGCACCAGCTGTGGATGGTGTCGCTGAGCGCGCCGGTGAGCCGGGACAGCGGCGCCTCGCGGAAGACCCTCTACCCGTACACGCGGATCGACGACGACAGCGCCCGGCGCTGGCTGGCCGAGCAGTGGGAGATCACCTCGCGTGGGGAGCTGGTCGACCGGCTCGACGACCTGGCCCGCAGTGGGTACCGGGCGCGGGCGCTGCAGGTCACCGGCGTCGCACCGCTCGCCTGGGACGCCGCGCTGTACGTCGACATCACCCGCCGTGGCTTCGCCTGCGGGCTGATCGACGAGCCGGACGCCTGGACCGCGCTGAAGAACATCGTGCCGGCGGTGGTGGGGACGTACGGTTCCTGGCACGAGTACGCCGATCACTATCTGCTCGGCCGGCAGGTCTGGCAGGACGGGCTGCGAGCGAGGGCGGAGTCCGCCTCGGACCTCCCGGCTCCGCAGGCCACCGCCGACGCGCATCTGAGGTCGCTGTTGGACCCGGCGAATCGTTCCAGCCCTTGGAACCTCGCGCCCTGGGACACCATCAGCCACCCTGACCGCGCCCTCTTCCAGCCTCGGCTTCGCCAGAGCGGGACCCCCACCTCCGGGCGTACGAGAGAATGACCCCATGAGTCTGTTCCGCGACGACGGCATCGTCCTGCGTACCCAGAAGCTGGGCGAAGCGGACCGGATCATGCTGTGCTGCCCCGGGGGACGACCCCCGGACCCCCGGCCGAAAGCCCGCGGGGGTGCGGAATGAGTCTCTTCCGGGATGACGGCATCGTCCTGCGGACACAGAAACTCGGCGAGGCCGACCGGATCATCACCCTGCTCACCCGTGGACACGGGCGGGTGCGGGCCGTGGCCCGGGGTGTGCGGCGGACCAAGTCGAAGTTCGGGGCGCGGCTCGAACCCTTCTCCCACGTCGACGTGCAGTTCTTCGCTCGGGGGAGCGAGCTGATCGGGCGCGGGCTGCCGCTGTGCACGCAGAGCGAGACCATCGCTCCGTACGGCGGCGGGATCGTCAGCGACTACGCGCGCTACACCGCCGGGACGGCCATGCTGGAGACCGCCGAGCGGTTCACCGACCACGAGGGCGAGCCGGCTGTGCAGCAGTATCTGCTGCTCGTCGGGGCCCTGCGCACCCTCTCCCGCGGCGAGCACGCCCCGCACCTTGTTCTCGACGCCTTCCTGCTGCGGTCGCTCGCCGTCAACGGCTACGCCCCCAGCTTCAGCGACTGTGCGAAGTGCGGTATGCCCGGTCCGAACCGTTTCTTCTCCGTGGGCTCCGGGGGCTCGGTCTGTGTCGACTGCAGGGTGCCCGGTAGCGTCGTACCGTCGCCGCAGACACTCGAACTGCTCGCCGCGCTCCTTACGGGAGACTGGGAGACGGCGGACGCCTGCGAGTCGCGATACGTCCGGGAGGGCAGCGGGATCGTGTCCGCCTATCTGCACTGGCACCTGGAGCGCGGGCTGCGCTCGCTTCGGTACGTGGAAAAGTAAGGGAGACGGAAAGCACATGGTTGTGAGTGGGTTCCTGGGGCGCCGGCGCCGCGAGTACAAGACACCGGAGCCGCATCCGTCCGGTGCCCGCGCGCCGAAGCTCCCCGGCGAGCTGGTCGCCAACCATGTGGCGATCGTCATGGACGGCAACGGCCGCTGGGCGAAGGAGCGCGGGCTGCCGCGCACCGAGGGCCACAAGGTCGGCGCCGAGCGGGTGCTCGACGTCCTCCAGGGCGCGATCGAGATCGGCGTCGGCGCGATCTCCCTGTACGCCTTCTCCACCGAGAACTGGAAGCGGTCGCCGGACGAGGTGCGCTTCCTCATGAACTTCAACCGCGACTTCATCCGCAAGACCCGCGACCAGCTCGACGAGCTGGGCATCCGGGTGCGGTGGGTCGGGCGGATGCCGAAGCTGTGGAAGTCCGTCGCCAAGGAGCTCCAGATCGCCCAGGAGCAGACCAAGGACAACGACAAGCTGACGCTGTACTTCTGCATGAACTACGGCGGCCGGGCCGAGATCGCGGACGCGGCGCAGGCCCTCGCGGCGGACGTGAAGGCGGGGCGGCTGGACCCGTCCAAGGTCAACGAGAAGACCTTCGCCAAGTACCTGTACTACCCGGACATGCCGGACGTGGACCTGTTCCTGCGCCCGAGTGGTGAGCAGCGCACCTCCAACTACCTTCTCTGGCAGAGCGCTTACGCCGAGATGGTCTTCCAGGACGTCCTGTGGCCGGACTTCGACCGGCGTGACCTGTGGCGCGCGTGCGTGGAGTTCGCCTCGCGCGACCGGCGGTTCGGCGGGGCGATCCCGAACGAGGAGCTGCTGGCGATGGAGGGCCGGCCGGAGGAGTGACGGTGTGGTGGGGTGCGCGAGAGGGTTCTCGCCCCCGCCGCCCCTACCCGTCCCACCCCAGGGGCTCCGCCCCTTCGACCCCGCCATGGGGCTCCGCCCCCAGAGACGGTCACCCCCACCGACCCGCACGTTCGACGGCTCAACCCGCGGCGCACTCCGCACATGTGCCGAAGATCTCCACCGTGTGCGCCACGTTCACGAAGCCGTGCTCGGCCGCGATGGCGTCCGCCCACTTCTCCACTGCCGGGCCCTCGACCTCCACGGCCTTGCCGCAGACGCGGCAGACGAGGTGGTGGTGGTGTTCGCCGGTCGAGCAGCGGCGGTAGACCGACTCGCCGTCGGAGGTGCGCAGCACGTCGACCTCGCCGGCGTCGGCGAGGGACTGCAGGGTGCGGTAGACCGTGGTGAGCCCGACCGAGTCGCCCTTGTGCTTCAGCATGTCGTGGAGATCCTGGGCGCTGCGGAACTCATCGACCTCGTCGAGGGCCGCCGCCACGGCGGCCCGCTGCCGAGTCGCGCGGCCCTTAACGGGCGGTCCAGCGGTCGTCACCGGTTCCTCCTTTGATGGCTCGATCGCCTACGGGGCGCTTCGTGCCGGTGTCGAGGACGCGACCGTGCTCAGCCCTTCGGGCCTCCGCGCGCTCGCGCCCTCGACACCGGCGCGCCCTTCGGCTCCCTCGCGCCTCACGTCTGCACTTGCCGGGCCATTGTGCCAGCCCGGACTGTCAGCAGTCAGACGCCGACTTTGCCCGTGGCATCCCGGCTGGCCGGAATCGCGCACTCCGCCGGATCGCCTTCGGGGTGCGCCGCCGCCAGGGCGCGGGCCCTGCGGCGGGCCAGTGGCGTCGCCAGGGCGGTGAGCGCGATGAAGGCGCCGATGGTCAGCAGCACGATGGTCGCGCCGGGCGGGACGTCCTGGTAGTACGACGTGACCGTGCCGCCGATCGTCACCGTGACACCGATCGCGACGGCGATCGCGAACGTCGCCGCGAAGCTCCGGGTGAGCTGCTGGGCGGCCGCCACCGGCACCACCATCAGCGCGCTCACCAGGAGGAGACCGACCACGCGCATTGCCACCGTCACGGTCACCGCCGCGGTGATCGCCGTCAGCAGGTTCAGGGCGCGCACCGGAAGGCCCGTGACCCTCGCGAACTCCTCGTCCTGGCTCACCGCGAACAGCTGGCGGCGCAGGCCGAGGGTGACCAGCACCACGAACGCGGCGAGCAGGATGATCGCCGTCACGTCCGACTCGCTCACCGTGGACAGGGAGCCGAAGAGGTACGAGGTCAGGTTGGCGTTGGAGCCGTTCGGCGCGAGGTTGATCAACATCACGCCGCCGGCCATACCGCCGTAGAAGAGCATCGCGAGGGCGATGTCGCCGCGGGTGCGGCCGTACCAGCGGATCAGCTCCATCAGGACCGCGCCGAGGACGGAGACCAGCGTGGCCATCCACACCGGCGACCAGGAGAGCAGGAAGCCGAGGCCGACGCCGGTCATCGCCACGTGGCCGATTCCGTCGCCCATCAGGGCCTGGCGGCGCTGGACGAGGTAGATGCCGACGGCGGGCGCGGTGATGCCGACCAGGACGGCGGCGAGCAGCGCCCGCTGCATGAAGTCGTAGTTCAGGATGTCCATCAGCTCAGCAGCCCCGTCCGGATCGGTTCGGCGTCGTGAGCCGCGTGCGGGTGTACGTGGTCGTGGCCGGGCAGCGCGTGCTGGCCGACGGCCTTCGGCGGCGGGCCGTCGTGCGTCACGCAGCCGTCGCGCAGGACGACCGCGCGGTCGATCAGGGGCTCCAGCGGGCCGAGTTCGTGCAGGACCAGCAGGACCGTCGAGCCTGCGGCGACCTGCTCCCTGAGCGTCTGCGCGAGCACTTCCTGGCTGGCCAGGTCCACGCCCGCCATCGGCTCGTCCATGATCAGCAGCTGGGGCTCGGAGGCCAGGGCGCGGGCGATGAGCACGCGCTGGTGCTGGCCGCCGGACAGGGCGCCCACCGAGTCCTTCACCCGGTCCGTCATGCCGACAAGGTCCAGGGCGCGGCGTACGGCAGCGTGGTCGGTCTTGCGGAAGACGCCGAAGCGGGTGCGCGACAGGCGGCCCGAGGAGACGACCTCGCCGACCGTGGCGGGCACGCCGCCCGCGGCCGTCGTGCGCTGCGGGACGTAGCCCACCCGCGCCCAGTCGCGGAACCGGGCCCGCGGGGTGCCGAACAGCTCGATCTCGCCGGCGCTGACCGGCACCTGGCCGATGATGCTGCGCACGGCGGTCGACTTGCCCGAGCCGTTGGCCCCGAGCAGGGCGACGACCTCACCGTGGCCCACGGTGAGGTCGATGCCGCGCAGGACGGGGCGCGAGCCCAGCTCGGCGCGGACGCCGCGCAGCGATATGACGGGCTCGGTCATGCCGTCCTCCGTAGGTTGATCACTTGGCTCCCAGCGCGGTCTGCAGCGCCTTGAGGTTGGCCTCCATGACCTGGAAGTAGTCGTCGCCCTTGGACCTGTCGGTGATGCCTTCGAGCGGGTCGAGGACGTCCGTCTTGAGGCCGGCGTCGTCGGCGAGGGTCTTCGCGGTCTTGTCGGACACCAGTGTCTCGTAGAACACGGTGGTCACGCCGTCGGCCTTGGCCTCCTTCTGGAGCTCCTTGATCCGCGCCGGGCTGGGCTCGCTGTCCGGGTCGACTCCGGAGATGGCCTCCTGGGTCAGGCCGTAGCGCTCGGCGAGGTAGGTGAAGGCGGCGTGGTTGGTGAAGAAGACCTTGGTCCTGGTGTCCTTCAGGCCGTCCGCGAACTGCGTGTTGAGGCCGTCGAGCTTCTTGACCAGCGCGTCGGTGTTCTTCTTGTAGTCGGCCGCGTGGTCCGGGTCGGCCTTCTCGAAGGCCGCGCCGACGCCCTTGGCGATCTCGGCGTACTTCACCGGGTCGAGCCAGACGTGCGGGTCGAGGGCGTCGCCCTCCTCCTCGGAGTGCGCCTCCTCGGAGTGCTCGCCCTCGTGCTCGTGCTCGACGTCGCCGTGGTCCTCCAGCTTGGTGAGCGTCGCAGCGTCGATCTTCGTCTTGAGGCCCGACTGCTCGACGGTCTCGTCGACGGACGGCTGGAGACCCTTGAGGTAGAGCGCCGCGTCGGAGTCCTCCAGCTGGGCCCGCTGCTGTGCGCTGATCTCCAGGTCGTGCGGCTCCTGGCCGGGTTCGGTCAGACTGGAGACGTTGACATGGTCGCCGCCGATCTGCCCGGCGAGGAAGGCCATGGGGTAGAAGGACGCGACGACGTCGAACTTGTCCGTGTTGCCCGCGGCCGCGCTGTCCGAGGAGCAGGCGGAGAGCGTGCCGATACCGAGAGCGGTGACGGCCGCCAGGGCAAGCCCGGATATGTGATGTCGTCGTACGTTCATGACAGTCATTTTCAGCAAAGGTGGAAACGATTGTCAACAAGCGTGAGGGGCTGTCCACAGAGGGCTACCGATTTGGTTGAGGGGGAGGCCCCGCCGGTACCCTGAAGCATTCGCTGTGAAGCGCCTCGCTTCGTCGCCCGTCGTCGTAATGAAGAGAGCACCGTGGCCGCCGACAAGATCGACACCATCGTCAGCCTGAGCAAGCGCCGTGGCTTCGTATTTCCCTGCAGTGAGATCTACGGCGGTCAGCGTGCCGCATGGGATTACGGGCCGCTGGGTGTCGAGCTCAAGGAGAACCTCAAGCGCCAGTGGTGGCGCTACATGGTGACGTCGCGCGAGGACGTGGTCGGTATCGACTCGTCCGTGATCCTGGCCCCCGAGGTCTGGGTCGCCTCCGGCCACGTCGCCACCTTCACGGACCCGCTCACCGAGTGCACCTCCTGCCACAAGCGGTTCCGCGCGGACCACCTGGAGGAGTCGTACGAGGAGAAGAAGGGCCGCGCCCCGGAGAACGGCCTCGCCGACATCAACTGCCCCAACTGCGGCAACAAGGGCCAGTTCACCGAGCCCAAGCAGTTCTCGGGTCTGCTGTCGACGCACCTCGGCCCGACCCAGGACTCCGGCTCGATCGCCTACCTGCGCCCCGAGACCGCCCAGGGCATCTTCACCAACTTCGGCCAGGTGCAGACCACCTCGCGCCGTAAGCCGCCGTTCGGCATCGCGCAGATGGGCAAGTCCTTCCGCAACGAGATCACGCCCGGCAACTTCATCTTCCGCACCCGCGAGTTCGAGCAGATGGAGATGGAGTTCTTCGTCAAGCCGGGCGAGGACGAGAAGTGGCAGGAGTACTGGATGCAGGAGCGCTGGAACTGGTACACCGGCCTCGGTCTCCGTGAGGAGAACATGCGCTGGTACGAGCACCCGGCTGAGAAGCTCTCCCACTACTCCAAGCGCACCGCCGACATCGAGTACCGCTTCTCGTTCGGCGGCAGCGAGTGGGGCGAGCTGGAGGGCGTCGCCAACCGCACCGACTACGACCTGAACGCCCACTCCAAGGCCTCCGGCCAGGACCTCTCCTACTTCGACCAGGAGGCCGGCGAGCGCTGGACGCCGTACGTCATCGAGCCCGCGGCCGGTGTCGGCCGCGCGATGCTGGCGTTCCTGCTCGACGCGTACGTCGAGGACGAGGCTCCGAACGCCAAGGGCAAGATGGAGAAGCGCACGGTGCTGCGGCTCGACCCGCGTCTGGCGCCGGTGAAGGTCGCGGTGCTGCCGCTCTCGCGCAACCCGGAGCTGTCCCCGAAGGCCAAGGGTCTCGCGCAGGCGCTGCGGCAGAACTGGAACATCGAGTTCGACGACGCCGGTGCGATCGGCCGGCGCTACCGTCGCCAGGACGAGATCGGTACGCCGTACTGCGTGACCGTCGACTTCGACACGCTGGACGACAACGCGGTCACGGTGCGCGAGCGGGACTCGATGAAGCAGGAGCGCGTGTCGCTGGACCAGATCGAGGGGTACCTCGCCGCGAGGCTCGTCGGTTGCTAGGTGTTGCTGGACCGCTGAGCGGGGCTGCGTCTGCCTTGCTTGGGTGATTCGCCGGCCGCGGGTTCGTCGTGGCTTGTCGCGCAGTTCCCCGCGCCCCTTGGTGGGTGCGGGGAACTCGGTGTTTGCGGGGTGCCGGTGATTGGTCCTCTTCGGGCGCGGGCGATTGGACCTGTTGGCGGGGTGCCCGTGGCCGGAAGGTGGCGGGCATGAGTATCGCCTTCCTGCTGACCACCCTTGTTGTCGTTGCCACGCCCGGCACCGGTGTCGTCTACACCCTTGCCGCCGGGCTCTCCCGTGGGCGGCGGGCCAGTGTTGTCGCCGCGCTCGGGTGCACGCTCGGGATCGTGCCGCATGTGCTGGCCACGGTGACCGGTCTGGCGGCGCTGCTGAATGCCAGCGCCGCTGCCTTCCAGGTCCTCAAGTACGCCGGCGTCGCCTATCTCCTCTACATGGCGTGGGCGACCGTGCGGGACAAGGACGCCATCGCCGTCGAGGAGGGCACCACCCCGGACTCGGCGCGGCAGGTGATCGTCCGGGCCGTGCTGATCAACATCCTCAATCCGAAGCTGACGATCTTCTTCTTCGCGTTCCTGCCGCAGTTCGTGAGCCCGCACGAGCCGCACGCGCTGATGCGGATGCTGGCGCTGAGCGGGGTGTTCATGCTGGCGACGTTCCTGGTCTTCGCGGCGTACGGCGTCCTGGCCGCGTCCGTGCGCAGCCACGTCACCTCCCGGCCGAGGGTGATGACGTGGCTGCGGCGGAGCTTCGCGGGGTCGTTCGTGGCGCTGGGGGCGAAGCTCGCCCTCACGACCAGGTGAGCCTCAACGGCCCTGCAGGGACTTCACGTTGTCGCCGAACGTCCAGTTCTTCGAGCCGTCCCAGTTGAGCGACCAGGTCATCAGGCTCTTGAGGGACGTGCCGTAGTGGCGCCAGGCCTGGGCGACCAGGGACGGGGACATGTAGCCGCCGCCCGCGCCGGACTGGGCGGGCAGGCCCGGGACCTGCTTGTCGTACGGGACCTTGATGGTGGTGCCCTGGATGACCAGGCCCTTGTTGAGGCAGTCGGTCTGGGCGGTGAAGCCCTGGACGGTGCCGGCGGAGTAGGAGTCACCGGAGCAGCCGTACATGCTGCCGTTGTAGTACTGCATGTTCAGCCACCACAGGCGGCCGTTGTCGGCGTACTTCTTGATGATCGGCAGGTAGGCGCCCCAGATCGAGCCGTAGGTGACGCTGCCGCCGGTGACGTACGCCGTCTCCGGGGCCATGGTGAGGCCGAAGTCCGACGGCATCCGGGCCAGCACCCCGTCGATGATGCGGATCAAGTTGGCCTGTGATGTGGAGGGTTGGCTGATGTTGCCGCTGCCGACCAGGCCCGTCTCGATGTCTATGTCGATGCCGTCGAAGTTGTACTTCTTCAGGATCGGGACGATCGTCGCGACGAAACGGTCCGCCACGGCGGTCGAGCTGAGGTCGATGCCGGCCGTCGCGCCGCCGATCGACAGCAGGATCGTCTGGCCGGACGCCTTCGCCGCGCACATCTCCGCGGGCGTCGCCACCTTCACGCCCGTGTCCATGCCGTCCTCCCAGAGTGCGGTGCCGTCGGAGCGGATCACCGGGAAGGCCGCGTTGATCACGTTGTAGCCGTGGGCCGCGATGCGGGAGTCGGTGATCGGGGTCCAGCCGAAGGGCGGGTGCACGCCGTTGGCGGCGCCGTCCCAGTTCTCCCAGTAGCCCTGGAGGACCTTGCCGGACGGCTTCGATTTCACGGCGCAGGTGTCGGCGGCCGAGGCGGGGGTGGCGGCGGGGAGCTGGGTCAGACAGGCGGTCGCCAGAGCGGCGGCGAGCAGGCTCAGGGCGCGGCGGAGCATACGGGCCTCCCGGTGGGGGGTGCGGCGAGGTGTCGTAGGCATGACAGTGCTCGTGGTCCAGACCTCTCGTCAATAGGTCTGGACCATGTCGCTGCACGGACTGACAAGTATGGGCTGACAGATATTGAAATCTGTCACCTGTTAGGGCATGGTGGAGGGCATGACGATGCAAACTCGCTCCCTCGGAACCACCGGCCCCCAGGTCTCCGCCCTCGGCCTCGGCTGCATGGGCATGTCCGCGCTGTACGGCGGCGCGGACCGGGCCGAGTCGATCGCCACCGTGCACGCCGCCCTGGAGGCCGGCGTGACCCTGCTCGACACCGGCGACTTCTACGGCATGGGCCACAACGAGATGCTGATCGGCGAGGCCCTGCGCGCCGCGCCCGCCGGCCTGCGCGAACAGGCCCTGGTCAGCGTGAAGTTCGGCGCGCTGCGCGACCCGGAGGGCGGCTGGGTCGGTTACGACGGCCGCCCCGCCGCCGTGAAGAACTTCGCCGCGTACTCACTGCAGCGCCTCGGCGTGGACCACATCGACGTGTACCGGATCGCCCGGCTCGACCCCGACGTACCGATCGAGGAGACGGTCGGCGCGATCGCGGAACTGATCGAGAAGGGGTACGTCCGGCACGTGGGCCTCAGCGAGGTCGGCGCCGACACCATCCGCCGGGCCGCCGCGACCGCGCCGATCGCCGACCTCCAGATCGAGTACTCCCTGATCTCCCGCGGCATCGAGGAGTCGGTCCTGCCGACCACCCGTGAGCTGGGGATCGCCATCACCGCGTACGGCGTGCTGTCCCGCGGCCTGATCTCCGGCCACTTCGCCCCGGACCGGCAACTCGCCGCGAACGACTTCCGCGCCTTCTCGCCCCGCTTCCAGGGCGAGAACCTCCAGCACAACCTGACCCTGGTGGAGGCGCTGCGGAAGATCGCCGAGCAGAAGGGCGTCTCCGTCGCCCAGATCGCCATCGCCTGGGTGCTCTCCCGCGGCGACGACATCGTGCCGCTCGTCGGCGCCCGCACCCGGGAGCGGCTCACCGAGTCGCTGGGCGCGCTGGACGTCACGCTGGACGCGGCCGATCTGACGGCGATCGAGGAGGCGGTGCCGGCGGACGCGGCGGCGGGCGACCGTTACCCGGCCGCGCAGATGGCGCACCTGGGCAGCAAGTAGTGGCACCGGCGCCGGGTCCTGGGCCGGGTACGGTCTAGGGCATGTCGCAGACGCCCACGACCTTGACCGCCGAGCGCATCCTCGAAGCCACCGAGGAGGTGCTGCGCCGCCACGGCCCGGCCAAGGCCACCGTGGTCGACGTGGCCCGCGCGCTCGGCGTCAGCCATGGCAGCGTCTACCGGCACTTCCGTACCAAGGCGGCGCTGCGGGAGGCGGTGACGAAGAGATGGCTGGACCGGACGACGGGGGTCCTGGCCGCCATCGTCGCCGCCCCGGACCTGGACCCGGAGACCCGGGTGCGCGAGTGGCTCGCGGCGCTGTTCGCCGCCAAGCGCCGCAAGGCGTTCGACGACCCGGAGCTCTTCGCCACGTACTCGGTGCTGACCACCGAGACCGTCGAGACGGTCGTCGGCGAGCACATCGCCGAGCTCACCGGCCAGCTGACCGAGATCGTCCGCGCGGGCGCGGAAGCGGGCGCCTTCACCGCCGAAAACCCCGCCACCACGGCTCTCGCCCTCTTCCGGGCGACCGACCGCTTCCACGACCCGCACTACGCGGGGGAGTGGGAACAGCCCGGGGTGGAGGCGGAGTTCGAGGCGGTCCTGGACCTGCTGATGCGCGGGCTGCGGGCTCGGGGCTGAGCCGTCACAGGCGGTCCGGTTCGCCGGTCGTGCGTCCGAGGTAGGTGACCGGGCCCGGATCCGGGACGTCGATCTCATGGAAGCCGAGGCGGTCGTAGAAGGCCCTGGCCGGGGTGTTGGCCGTGACCATGCAGAGATGGACGGCCGGGACCTGCTTGTCGTGGAGGGCCTGCAGCAGGGTGCGCACGAGCGCGCGGCCGTGGCCCCGGCCCTGCCACGCCGGAAGCAGGTCGATGTGGAGGTGGGCCGGGTAGGCCGCGACCTCCGGGACGAGCATGCGCTCCGGGTGGTGCAGCAGGCCGAGCATCCGCTCGTCCGGGGTGGTCGGGGGGTCGGGCGGCTCGGGGTGGCGACGGGCGGCCACGGGCAGCCACTCGGTCCGGAAGGCCGTCACGAAGCGCGGGGTGTCCGCGGCGCCCAGGATGTAGCCGACTGCCCGGCCCGCCCCGTCGTCCAGGACGAACGCGAGATCCGGTTCCAGAACGACGTACGGGAGCGCGAAGGCCGCCGGGAAGATGCCGGGATCGCGGTAGTGCGGCCGGCTGTCGCCGCCCTCGTGGGCCGTGCGGACGCAGATGTCCTCGACGGCCGCCCGGTCCCCGGGGCGGTAACGGCGGATGCCGGTCATCGGGCGTGGGTCATCGGCCGGGCTGGGTGTCCGTCGGGTCCACCGTCGCCTGGTGTTCCTCCGCCAGGTGTTCCTCCGCCTTCAGCCACGGCAGGAACTGGGCGCTCTTGCGCCAGCCGCAGGTGTCGCATCTGATCGAGCGCTGCGCGCCTTTGCGCTGTACTCGCACGACGTGCTCGCGTCCGTGGTGGTCCCAGCGGCTCACCTTGCTCGTGTTGATCTCCAGCATGACGCCTCCAGCGTCCGAGGACATCGAGTCCGCGTGCCCGGCCGGGAGCAGCCGTGCGCAGCAAGGAGTGTGCAGCAAGACCAACATCAACAGGGACTTTTCCCCGGCGAGTTGACCAACCTGTGGCCACACCCTCACCGGACGATCTCAACGTGCGCTCAACCGATCGTGCGCGGCAGACGCAGGCTGAGCAGGCCTGTCAGCGCCACTCCGGCCAACTGGACCAGGAGCGTGGTGACCAGGGCGTCGCCCATGCCCATCGTGGCGGCTAGGGAGAGGAAGAGCGTGCCCAGCGTCGCCACGCCCAGGGCCAGCGACGACTGCTGGGTCGTGATCATCACCCCGCTGCCGACACCCGCCCGCGCGGCCGGCACCTCGGAGAGCACGATCCGGAAGACGACAGGGAGTTGGAGGGCCTGTCCCGCACCGGCGATCGCCGCGCCCGGCAGCAGCTCGACGAATCCGAAGTCCGGCCAGAAGCGCCAGGCGGCCAGCGCCATCAGGGCCACGCCCACTCCCTGGATCACCGCACCGGCGGTCACCACCCGGGTGCCGTAGCGGGCGATCAGCCGGGGGCCGGCCAGTGAGACGAGGAAGAACACCACCGCCATCGGGACGAGGGCCACTCCCGCCGCGACCGGGCCGAGTCCCGCGCCCTGCTGCAACGCCACCGCGATCACGAACATGAAGCCGCTGAAGCCGATCGAGAACGGCACGATCATCACCAGGCCGCGCCGCAGGGACGTGAGCGCGAAGAGGCTCGGTGGTACGAGCGGAGTGCGCCCTGCCCGGTCGGCCCGGCGCTCCACCGCGTAGAACGCGCCCGCCATGAACGGGAACGCCGCCAGGGACAGCCACGTCCACAGCGGCCAGCCCGCCGCCCGGCCCTCGGTGAGCGGGGCCAGCAGCGCGAGGAGGGAGACGGCGAGCAGGACCGTGCCGGGTCCGTCCAGCGGCTCGGGGCGCTGGGAACGGGTCTCCGGGACCGCGCGGGCGGCCAGGAAGAGGCCGACGAGGACGACGGGGACGTTGACCAGGAAGACCGAGCGCCAGCCGGTGCCCGCAATGTCCGCGGCGACGAGTACGCCGCCGAGGATCTGCCCGGCCACCATCGACAGGCCGGCCGTGGCGCCGTAGAGGCCCATGGCCTTCGCGCGGCGCTGACCGCTGGTGGCCGCCTGAATGGTGGCCAGCACCTGCGGCAGCATCGCCGCCGACGCCGCGCCCTGCGCGACCCGCGCCGCGACGAGCGTCCACGCGCTGGGCGCGAGCCCGCACGCCAGCGAGGTCAGCCCGAACGCCGCCATGCCGCCCAGGAAGAGCCGCCGCCGGCCGAACAGGTCACCGAGCCGCCCGCCGAGGACGAGCAGCACGGCGTACGCCAACCCGTAGCCCGCGACGACGAGTTCGAGCACGGCCTCGCTCGCCGCGAGGTCGTGGCCGATGGTGGGCAGGGCGACGTTGACGATGAAGAAGTCGATGAGCGGAAGTGCCGCGCCCAGCAGCACCGTGAAGAGCCCGAGGCCGCCGAGCGAGGGTGGTGCCGCGATGGCCGGGGCCTTGCGTGAAGTGATGGTTTCGGTCACGGTCAAGAGCCTGCTCCCGCTCGGAGACGGGTACCAGAGTGTCCTTATCCTGGTAGCGGAAGCACCTGGAAACAGGATCCGGGGAGCGGCAGCCTGGAGGAATGACGACCATGGCCCAGGAAACGGCGACCGAAGCTCCCCGCCCCGTCGTCGCGTCGGAGATCCGGCGCCACGAACTCGCCGCCTTCCTGCGCCACCGCCGCGAGCACATCACCCCCGAGCAGGTCGGCCTGCCCCGCGGCAGCCGACGCCGCACACCGGGCCTGCGCCGCGAGGAGGTCGCCCAGCTCTCGGCGGTCGGCGTGACCTGGTACACGTGGTTGGAGCAGGCCCGGGACATCCAGGTCTCCGTCCAGGTCCTGGACGCCCTCGCCCGCACGCTGATGCTCGACCCCAGCGAGCGTTCCCACCTCTTCCAGCTGGCCGGGGCGGTGGATCCGACGCCGGCGACGACCTGCCCGTCGGTGACCCCCGCGATGCGGGCCGTTCTGGAGCAACTGGAGCCTTACCCGGCCTGCCTGCAGAACAGCCGCTACGACATCCTCGCCTACAACCGCACCTACGGTCTGCTGCTGTGCGACCTGGAGGCGGTACCGCCCGAGGACCGCAACTGCATGATCCTGTCGTACACGCACGAGGAGTGGCAGTCGTCGATCGTGCACCTGGAGGAGGTCCAGCGCCTCATGGCCGCCCGCTTCCGCGCCGCGATGGCCGGCCACCTGGCCGAGCCCGTCTGGAAGATGCTGCTGAAGAGGCTGCGTGCGGAGTCCCCGGAGTTCTGCGAGGCCTGGGACCGCCACGAGGTGGTGGCGCACCGCAGCAAGCGCAAGGAGTTCCTCAACCGGCACGTGGGGCGGGTGGTCGTCGACCACACGGACCTGTGGCTGAGTCCGGAGGTGGGGCCGAGGATGGTGACGTACGTGCCGGCGGACGAGGAGTCGAGGGTGCGTCTGAAGAAGCTGCACGAGATCGCCCTGAAGGGACGCGCGGCTGTGTGAATGTACGTCTCCGCCGCATGGGCCGGCAGCTACAGATCTGCCGGGCGGGTGAACCCGTGGGCGCGCTCGACCTTGGCCACGTGGAGCGAGAACGACTCATACCAGTGCTCGCGTCCGCGCGCACGGGCCAGGGTGTGCTCTGCGTCGTCCCGCCAGGCGGCGATCGAGTCCTCGTCCCTCCAGTACGACACCGTGATCCCCAGCCCGTTCGCACCGCGAGCGGAATCGACACCGAGGAATCCCGGCTGGTCGGCAGCCAGTTTCATCAACCGTTCGTCCGCCTCCGCATAGCCGTTGTCGCCGGCGGTCCGCACGGCGGTGAACACCACGGCGTAGTAGGGCGGCTCGGGCAGCGACGCGGGCGCAAGATCGGTCACGGAGGTCCTCCAAGAGACGACACCGGCAGTCGCCTCGAACGATCCGGCGCAGCCACCTGAACTTCACGACCCAGCTATCCGGCTACTGGCCCACGTTCCTGGCCGCCAAACTACGCGCTGACCCGAGACCCTTCGCGAACTTCCGCCGACTCCAGCCGCTCAGCCGTACGTTCAGCGGTGCGCCGAGCCCACGGCCCACTCGTGACCGCCCCCACCACGAGGACCATGAGCCCGCACCCGGTGAGGATCCACCAGCCGGGTACGGCGGCGTCGACGAACGTCTCCCGGTACGACGACACCGACACCCCGGCCGCCAGCACGGCCCCGACCACGGCCACCCCCAGCGTCTGCCCCAACTGCCGGCTGGTGGAGGCGACGGCCGCCGCGACCCCGGCCTGCGCACGCGGCATACCGGAGACCGCCGTGTTGGTGATCGGCGCGTTGACGAACCCGAAACCGATGCCGAACACCGCGTACCCGAGGATCAGCGTGGCGTTGGACGTCTCGGCGTCGAAGACGGCGAACAGGGCCGCGCTCAGGGTCATCGCGGTGCCGGCGACCAGCAACGACAGCCGCGGCCCCCGGGTGCCCACCAGCCGCCCCGACAGGGGTGCGCACAGGAACATCGGTGTCGCCATCGGCAGCATCCACAGCCCCGCGTGCAGCGCGTCCAGCCCCCGGACGTTCTGGAGGTACAGCGTCGACAGGAACAGGAACCCGCCCAGCGCCGCGAACGCGCTGACCGCGATCACCGTGGCCCCACTGAACGGCGCCGAACGGAAGAACCGCAGGTCGATGAGGGGCTCGGTGCGGCGGGGTTCGTAGACGAGGAGGGCGATCAGCGCGGCCAGGGCCACGCTGCCGAGGAGCAGGGTCTCGGACGCGGCCGCCGTCGGCGCCGCGATGATCGCGTACGTCAGGGCGCCGAACAGCGCGATGACCAGCACCTGGCCGACCGGATCGGGGCGGCGGGCCCGCGCGGCGCGGGACTCGGGGACGTAGCGGAGGGTGAGGAGGAGCGCCGCCAGACCCACCGGCAGGTTGACCCAGAAGATCGACCGCCAGCCGACCGACTCCACCAGCAGCCCGCCGACCAGCGGGCCCGCGGCCATCGAGATGCCGACGACGCCACCCCACACCCCGATCGCCCGAGCCCGCTCGCGCGGGTCCGTGAAGGTGTTGGTGATGATCGACATCGCGACCGGGTTGAGCATCGAACCGCCCACCGCCTGCACCATCCGGAAGGCGATCAGGGCGTCGAGGTTCGGCGCGAGGGAGCACAGGGCCGAGCCGATGGTGAAGACGACCAGACCCGCCATGAAGACCCGCTTGCGGCCGATCCGGTCCGCGGTGGAACCGGCCAGCATCAGCAGCGAGGCGAGGACGAGGGTGTACGCGTCGATCGTCCACTGCAGGCCCGACGTGCTCGCGTCGAGATCGCGCTGCAGGGCGGGCAGGGCGACATTGAGCACGGTGTTGTCGAGGCTCACGATCAGCAGGCTCATGCAGCAGATCGCGAGGACCAGCAGTCGGCGGCGAGGGCTGAGCTCCGGCATCCTTGAATAGTACGCCTAACTAATGAATTTCGCCGCACTCGGTCCGGTACGTGAGAATGGGTGGATGTCCATGACCGCCCCGCCCGTTGTCACGCCCGTCGTCCCGCCCCTGCCGATCGGTCCGCACACCGTGCAGCCGCCCGTCGTCCTGGCCCCGATGGCCGGGATCACGAACGCGCCCTTCCGCACGCTGTGCAGGGAGTTCAGCGGTGGCAAGGGGTTGTTCGTCAGCGAGATGATCACGACCCGGGCGCTGGTCGAGCGCAACGAGAAGACCATGCAGCTGGTCCACTTCGACGCGACCGAGAAGCCGCGCTCGATCCAGCTGTACGGCGTCGACCCGGCCACCGTCGGCAAGGCCGTCCGCATGATCGCGGAGGAGGGCCTGGCCGACCACATCGACCTGAACTTCGGGTGCCCGGTGCCGAAGGTGACGCGCAAGGGCGGCGGCTCCGCGCTGCCGTACAAGCGGAACCTGCTGCGGGCGATCCTGCGGGAGGCGGTCAGCGGGGCGGGTGACCTGCCGGTCACGATGAAGATGCGCAAGGGCATCGACGACGATCACATCACCTACCTCGACGCCGGCCGCATCGCCGTCGAGGAGGGCGTGACGGCCATCGCCCTGCACGGCCGTACGGCCGCCCAGCACTACGGCGGCACCGCCGACTGGGACGCCATCGCGCGGCTGAAGGAGCACGTCCCGGAGATCCCCGTGCTCGGCAACGGCGACATCTGGTCGGCCGAGGACGCGGTGCGGATGGTGCGGGAGACCGGGTGCGACGGGGTGGTCGTCGGGCGCGGCTGCCTCGGGCGGCCGTGGCTGTTCTCGGACCTGGTCGCCGCCTTCGAGGGGCGGGACGAGGACATCGAGCGGCCCAGCCTGCGCGAGGTCGCCGATGTCATGGTCCGGCATGCCACGCTGCTGGGTGAGTGGATCGGCGACGAGGCGCGTGGCGTCATCGACTTCCGTAAGCACGTCGCCTGGTATCTGAAGGGCTTCGCGGTCGGCTCCGACATGCGCAAGCGGCTCGCCATCACGTCGTCGCTGGAGGAACTCCGGTCCGGGCTGGACGAACTGGACCTCGACCAGCCGTGGCCGACCGGCGCCGACGGGCCCCGTGGCCGTACGTCCGGCAACAACCGGGTGGTGCTGCCGGACGGCTGGCTGAAGGACCCGTACGACTGCGCGGGCGTGGGCGAGGACGCGGAGCTGGACACGTCCGGGGGCTGAGCGCTAGTTCGAGGCGTGCGGTGTCGAGCCGTATGCCGTCAGGAAGCGGTCCCGGAAGGCGCTCATCTTCCAGACCGGGGCGTCCTTGGCGGGCTTGAGGCCGTCAGTCCAGTTCCAGTCGGCGATCTTGTCGAGGACCTTCGGGTCCTTGGCGACGATGGAGATCGGTACGTCACGGCCGGCGTGGTTGCCGCTGACGCGCGCCATGGGCTGGTGGTCGCCGAGGAAGACGAGGACGGTGTCGTCGGTGCCGTAGCGCTCCATCCACTGCGTGAGGCTGGTCAGCGAGTACTCGACGGACTTGCCGTACTCCTCGCGGGACTTCGTGGTGTCGGTGAGGACGTCCCCCGCCTTCTTCCCGGCCTTCTGGATCGCGTCGAAGACCGAGCCGTCGCCCAGTTCGTCCCAGTCGACCATCTTCGGGATCGGGGCCCAGGGCTGGTGGCTGGAGGTCAGGATGACGAAGGACATCAGCGGCTTGTCGCGCTTCTTGCCGTGGATCCGGCGCTGGAAGGCCTCCAGGGCGTACTGGTCGGGCATCGTCGACCAGCTGAACTTCGGCCCCTTGTAGCCCAGTTGCCAGGCGTTGTACATCTTGTCCAAGCCGTACCACTTCGACTCCGGCCAGCCCTTCTGCACGCCGGGCATGACCCCGACCGTGTCCCAGGCGCCGGTCTTCTGGAACGCCTTGGTGAGGGTGAGATGCTCGCCGGCGGTGACGGTGCGGTAGCGGCGCTGGTTGTCGATCCACAGGCCCGACATGGTCGTGGAGTGGCCCAGCCAGCTGCTGCCGCCGAACGTCGCCGAGGTCAGCCAGCCGCTCCTCGCGTGGAAGCCCGCCTCAGCCAGGGCCTCGTTGCTCGCGTCGAGAGTCCTGCCGACGCCGGGCGCCATGATCGGGTCCTCGATGGCGCTGCGGCCGTAGCTCTCGATGAACGTGAAGACGACGTCCTTGCCGCGCAGGTCCGGCAGCAGTTGGTCGGGGGGAGTGTTGCCGAAGGTGTCTGCCTTGGCGTCCTTGGCGAACTGGGCCTCGTCCTCGAGGGAGTCCACCGTCCGCTGCGCGTGGGTCCGGAACGCGCCGGCCGCGTGGTCGGAGGCGATCGGCATGCCGAAGGCCTGGAGGTTGAGTGCGGTGCAGGTGATCCACACCGTGCCGGCTATGAGGGCGCCCTGGGTGGCCCTTGCCTTGTGCAGGGCGAGCAGGGTGCTGAGGTGGATCGTTGCGGCTGCCATGAGGGCCATCAGCAGCAGGATCAGGATCACACCGCCCACAGCGGCACCGGTGGCCACGGCTCCGCCCATCGTGTCGGCGACGTACGACTGGGCGTCGGGGAGCAGGTCCCAGTCGAGGGCGGCGTTGAAGCCGCGGCCGAGGTATTCGTTGAAGCCCATGTCGAGGAGGTTCAGCACGGTGAGTACGGCGAGGCCGATGCCGTAGAGCGTTGCCGCGACCGTTCGCGGGCGGCGGGGGAGGGCGAGCATCACGACCGCGCCGATGATCGCCTCCGCGGGGATGCGGGTGAATCTGTTCGGCTGCAGGGCGGGGAGGGTGTTGGGGAGGAGGAGGGCGCCGAGGATCAGGGCGGCGGCCAGGGTGGTGGCCGTCCAGTGGAGGGTGCGCCTGATCCTGAGGGCGCGGGTGGTCGGGGGCTTTGCTCTGGGCTCGGCCGCGCCTTCGCCCGTGTCGTTCCGACCCGCACCACCCGTGCTGCTTTCGTCGTCGGGTGCGGGTGGCCCCTGCGGGGGGTCCTCCCCGTCGGCGACTGCGGGTTCGTCGGCGGGGTGTGGTGCGTCCCCGCTGTCGGCTGCCGCGGGTTCGTCGTGGGGTGGTGCGGCCTCGTCGGAGGGGGCGGGTGGTCCCTGCGAGGTGTCCTCGCTGTCGGTGCCCGCGGTGTCGTGGGGCGCCGCTGTCTCGACGGAGGGGGCGGCGGGTTCCTGTGCCGTGTCCTCGCCGTCGGCGGTCGCGGTCTCACCGGCGGATGCGGGCGGGGCCTGCGGGGAGTCCCCGGCGTCGGCCGGCGTGGGCTCGCTGGGGGCCGTCTCGTCGGGCAAGTTGTTCTTCTTGCCGGGCAGTTGACGTAGGCGCGTGAAGACAGGCACCCGAAGGTCCTTCCGTGCGAGGCCCCTGGTGGAGTGGTGCGGCGGGCCTCGCTGGGGAGGCTGGGGGCCCGCCGTCATCCCGTACGGTCGGCCCCCGGCCGGTGTTCAGCTCCGGTGCCCCAGCGCTCGGCAAACGCTGGGCAAACGGCAGGCCAACAGGCCCGTGGCCGCCCCCTACGCCCCGCCCACCGCCGTCAGCAGGGCCAGCGGGGCCGCCGCCGAGCGGGACTCGCGTACGCAGGCGTGCGGGTACGGCACGGGTTCCGCGTGGGTGTCGCGGCCGTAGCCCGCGAGGACCTCCGGGAGGCGGTGGCCGGTGGTCGTCGCCGCGTCGACCAGGGCGTGGGCCACCGTGCGGGCCTCGTCGTGCAGGCCGTAGCGGGCCAGGCCCAGGGTGATCAGCGCGTTGTCGTGCGGCCAGACCGAGCCCCGGTGGTAGGAGAGGGGGTGGTAGGCAGGCTGGCCGGAGGCCAGGGTGCGCACTCCCCATCCCGAGAAGAAGTCCGGCTGCAGGAGGCGGCGGCCCACCGCCTCGCCGTACTCCTTGTCCAGCAGGCCGGACCACAGGAGATGCCCCGCGTCCGACGCCAGCGCGTCGACCCGGCGGCCCCCGCCGTCCAGCGCCAGGGCGGGGAAGGAGTGCTCCGGCATCCAGAAGTCCCGCTGGAAACGGTCACGGAGGTCGCCCGCCGCCTGTTCCAGGAGGGCCGCATAGGTCTCGTCCTGCCACGCCGTGCGGGCCAGCCACGCCGTGCGGCGCAGGGCGTCGTACGCGTAGCCCTGGGCGCCCGCCGCCATCACGGGGCCGCCGGGACGGGTGCCGTCGGCGGAGCAGATGGCTCCGGGGGAGTCCTTCCAGTTCTGGTTGGCGAGGCCGCCCTGGTCGGCGCGGTAGACCAGGTAGCCGCGGGAGGTCAGCCCACCGTGGTCCAGCATCCAGCCGATCGCCGCGCGGGCGTTGGGCTCCAGGCGCCGGGCCGTGGTCGTGTCGCCCGTCTGTTCCACGTACGCGCCCAGCAGGATCAGGAACAGCGGAGTCGCGTCCACCGAGCCGTAGTAGCGGCCGTACGGCACCTGCCCGAAGTGCGCCAGCTCGCCGTGCCGGACTTCGTGCACGATCTTGCCGGGCTGGGCGACGGACTCGGGGACCATCTCCGTGGCCTGGGTCGCGGCCAGTGCGGGGAGGGTGGCGGCGGCAAGGCGGGGGCGGTAGGGGAGGGCGAAGAGCGAGGTGAGCAGGGCGTCGCGGCCGAGGAGGGTCAGGAACCAGGGGGCACCGGCCGCGGGGACGCGCAGTTCCTCGCCGTCCGGGCCCGTCGCCGGGACCTGGAGCGCGGCCAGGTCGGCCAGGCCCCGGGCACAGGCGGCGGCCAGCTCGGGCCAGCCGGTCGGGAAGGCCACGCCCTCCACGAACTCGCCCTCCTGGCAGAGGAGTTGGGAGGACAGGGCGGCGGGGGAGCGGGGGACGCGCAGTGCGCGTTTGTCGCCGTGGGGACGGGCCATCACCCGGAGGGTCAGCTCCGCGGTGCCGTGCGGGTCGAGATCGAGGGTCCAGACCAGGCGGCGGGCGCCGGTGCCGGTCTCCTCCACGCCGTCGGGGGCGGGGTCGGCCGTCACGGTCGTGATCGAACGCCATTCGCCTCGTTGGTACGCGAACTCCACACCGTGGTCCAGGACCTGGCGGGAGCGGGTGGCGCCGGTCTTGGCGTATGTGCGGTGGTCGGAGCGCAGCTCGAACTGGTCGGTGAAGTCGGCGTCCGCGGTGATCGCCAGGCGGATCGTCGTCGGCACCGGGCGGTTGCTCGTCACGCGCAGGGACTCGATGAACGAGCCGTCCCCGACGGCCTGTTCACGGAAGAGCGTGTAGGCCGGAGGCTCGTTGCGGCCGCCGCGCGGGACCAGGACACAGCGGGCCGTGTCCCCGTCGGCGACCGGGGAGAGCGCCTCGGGTACCGCGCCGTCCACGGTGAGCTGCCAGCGGCTCAGATGCCGGGCGTCGCGTACGAATAGCCCCTCCGGGGAGCCGGCGGCCCGTACGCCGCTGATGTCCCCGCCGTCGCCCACGGCGGCGAACGTTCCCCCGTACACGAGCAGATGATGGCGGTCCGTCATCCCCGGTCCCCTCCCTTGAGTTCCCTGACGGCGGTCGTGTCCCACGCGGGGTGGTCGTGCAGCAGGTCGAGCGTGAGCGCGGCGGTCCAGCTGAAGCCGGTGGCTCCGCAGGCGTCGCCGGTGTACGGGTTGACGTACTCGGCGAACCCGGAGGCGTCGGCGGTGTGCAGGATCGCCCTGCGCAGGGCGTCGGCCCGGCCGCGCTCACCGTGCAGCCGGAGCCCGCGCTCCAGCAGCCAGCCCGTGTTGAACCAGGCCGGGCCCCGCCAGTAGCGGTGCGGTTCGAAGGCCTCGCCCAGGAGGTCGTAGCTCGGCACGAGGCGGGTCGTGCCGCCGAGGCCGAAGTGCGGTCCGCCCAGCGTCCGTACCAGGGCGGCTGCGATGTCGCGGGGGAGGGCTGGGAGGAGGAGGGGGACGAGGCCGGAGACGCTGCGCTCGGGGATCAGCTCCCCGGCCGCCGGTCCGCCGCTCCGCCCCTCGTCCAGCCCGTCGCTCCGCACGTCCCGGCAGAAGAACATGCCCTCCGCCGGGTCCCACAGTCGCTCGATCAAGGCCGCTGTCAGCCGCTCGGCGCGCGCGTGCCGGGCCGTGCCCGTCGCCCCCAGCTCCCGGGCGATCTCGGCCAGCGCGTGTTCGGAGGCGATGAGCAGGGCGTTGAACGCCGGGTCCTCGACGGCGAAGTCGCCGGGGCCATCGGCGTACCCCCCGTCCCGGTAGTCCGTCGCCAGCCGCACATACCGCCCGTAGTCCAGATCCGTCGGACGGTCCTCGGCCGACCCGTGGTCGAGGTCGGCGCGGCGGAAGGAGCGGGCCGGGGCCGGGGTGACCCGGGAGAGCGGGGCGTCCCAGCAGGGGCTGTTGTCCATACCCTGTTCCCAGGGGTGCACGACGGACGCCAGGCCGCCTGCGCCGAGGTCGCGCCGGTGCAGCAGATAGCGGTGCCAGGCGGCGAGGCGGGGATACATCCGGGTGAGGAAACCGCGCGCCCGGGACAGACCCGGGTCCGCGCGGTGCACCAGCCAGGCCGCCAGCGCGTGCACCGGTGGTTGCACGATGCCGGAGGTCTGTACGGTGCGCGGGGCGCCCGCAGCACGCCCCGCGGTCGAGGAGCGCCAGAAGTCGGGGCTCGGGAAGTAGGCGTCGAGCGGCACGGAGGGGTTGAAGACGATGTGCGGGATCCGCCCGTCACCCCATTGGGCGCCGAGCAGCGTCTCCAGCTCCGTCTGCGCCCGCAGCGGCGAGACGTGCCTCAGGCCGATCGCAACGAACGCCGAGTCCCAGGACCACTGGTGCGGATACAGACTGCGCGAGGGCACCGTCGAGGCGCCCGTCCAGTTGTCCTCCAGCACCCGGGCAGCCCTGACGTGCAGTGAATCCGCCATGGGAGGCGGATCGTATGCAATGTCACGCTCCGTGGGGCGGGCTGTGAGCTGGGCAGTGCGATCCACTCGGGGCTCCCCGAAAGACGTCCGGCCGACCGGTTCGGTCATGGCTACCGTAGGGTTACGTCTATTTAACACGCAAAACCCAATATGTAATGCAGAGTTGAGAAGCACAAGGGGGTGTGCATGAGCGCACGGGGCCAAGCGAGTGCCGGAGAACTGCTCGAACTGGTGCGGAGCGGACGCGCCGTCACGCGCGGAGCGCTCCAGCAGGCCACCGGCCTCTCCCGGGCCACCGTCGGCCAGCGCCTCGACCGCCTCTTCCGGGCCGGCTGGCTGCGCGAGGGCGCCGGAGGTCCCGTGGAATCCCCGCTGGGCGGCCGTCCCTCCATCACCCTGGAGTTCGACGACGCCCACGCCGTGGTCCTGGCCGCCGACCTGGAGACCCGGCACGCGCGTGCCGCCGTGCTCTCCCTGACCGGCGAGATCCTCGCCGAGCACACCGGCACGCTGGTCATCGAGGACGGGCCGGACGTGGTGCTGGGCGAGCTCGGGCGCTGGTTCGCCGAGCTGCTGGAGAAGACCGGGCGCCGGGCCGGCGAGGTGGGCGGCATCGGGCTCGCGGTGCCGGGGCCGGTGGACAGCGGGACCGGCCGGGTCGTCCAGCCGCCGATCATGCCGGGCTGGGACGGCTACGACATAACGGGGCGCCTGGCCAGGGCCTTCACCGAGGCCACCGGCGCCGCGCCGGTCCCGGTTCTGGTCGACAACGACGCCAACCTCATGGCGTACGGCGAACAGCGCACCGGCTTCCCCGGCTGCTCGGCGTTCGTTCTGGTCAAGGTGTCGACCGGCATCGGCGCCGGGGTCGTGGTCGACGGCTCGATCTACCGGGGCATCGACGGGGGTGCCGGCGACATCGGCCACATCCGGGTGCCGGCGGGCGCGGACGCGCTGTGCCGGTGTGGTTCGTACGGCTGTCTCGCGGCCGTCGCCAGTGGTGGCGCCGTGGCCCGGCGGCTGGCCGAGGCGGGGGTGCCCGCGGCGTCCGGATCGGATGTGCGGGATGTGCTGGCGTCCGGGCATCCGGGGGCGGCCGCGCTGGCACGCGAGGCCGGGCGGCAGGTCGGGGACGTACTGGCGACGGTCGTGACGCTGCTCAACCCCGGTGTGCTGATGATCGCCGGGGATCTGGCCGGGACGCCCTTCCTCACCGGCGTACGCGAGTTGCTGTACCAGCGGGCGCTGCCGCGCTCCACCGCTCATCTGAACGTCGTGACCTCCCGGCTGGGGGACCGGGCCGGGCTCGTGGGTGCCGGGGCGCTGGTCGTGGAGCATCTGTACGCGCCCTCGCGGGTGGAGGAACGGCTGCTCGCACTGGGGATGTGACGTCCGTGTTTCCGTCTCGGGGCACGTCCGCATGGTGAAATCTGGTCGGCTGTGGCAGCGTGATTCTCGCCACCCTTGATAAGGGTTGCGCTCAGATGAGCGGATCTTGAGCGGCTGCACTTCTCCAAGGGGTGGCACTCGGTGCCACCCCTTGATCGTTCATCGATCGAAATCAGACGTGCGGGATGGGCGCTCATCTGAGCGATAAACCGCACCCGTGAACCCTCTTGCGTTCAAGAAGTGAAAACATCCGCCCGTCACGGCTTGCCAAGCTTTGACTTTCGATCCACTGGCGGACGGGTGGTTACAGGCGCATGACGCGTGAGTAGACGTACCCAGGCGCCTTCGATCTGGGTATGTTCCTCGCCGTCAGGGCAGCCACCGCGTCCTCGAGGGAGTCGAGACCGTGTCGGAAAACAAAGAACCCCACGTAGCGAAGTTCGTTTACGACTTCACCGAGGGAAACAAGGACCTCAAGGACCTCCTGGGTGGCAAGGGCGCGAACCTCGCCGAGATGACCAACCTGGGGCTCCCCGTTCCTCCTGGCTTCACGATCACGACGGAAGCCTGCAAGGTCTACCTCGACAGCGGCGAGGAGCCCGCGGCACTGCGTGACGAGGTGAGTGCACACCTCGACGCCCTTGAGTCCCGTATGGGCAAGAAGCTCGGCCAGGCCGACAACCCTCTGCTCGTCTCCGTCCGTTCCGGCGCCAAGTTCTCCATGCCCGGAATGATGGACACGGTCCTCAACATCGGACTCTCCGACAAGTCCGTGAAGGGCCTCGCCGAGCAGGCCGGCGACGAGCGGTTCGCGTGGGACTCCTACCGCCGCCTCATCCAGATGTTCGGCAAGACGGTCCTCGGTGTCGACGGCGAGCTCTTCGAGGAGGCCCTCGACAAGGCCAAGGAGGCCAAGAAGGTCACGGTCGACACCGACCTGGAGGCCGCCGACCTCAAGAAGCTGGTCACCGCCTTCAAGAAGATCGTGAAGAAGGAGGCCGACCGGGACTTCCCGCAGGACCCGCGCGAGCAGATGGACCTCGCCATCCACGCGGTCTTCGACTCCTGGAACACCGACCGGGCCAAGCTCTACCGCCGCCAGGAGCGCATCCCGCACGACCTCGGTACGGCCGTCAACGTCTGCTCGATGGTCTTCGGCAACCTGGGCCCGGACTCCGGCACGGGCGTCGCCTTCACCCGCGACCCCGCCTCCGGCCACCAGGGCGTCTACGGCGACTACCTCCAGAACGCCCAGGGCGAGGACGTGGTCGCGGGCATCCGCAACACCGTGCCGCTGGCGGAGCTGGAGTCGATCGACAAGAAGTCGTACGACCAGCTGATGCAGATCATGGAGACGCTGGAGAACCACTACAAGGACCTCTGCGACATCGAGTTCACGATCGAGCGCGGTCAGCTGTGGATGCTCCAGACCCGCGTCGGCAAGCGCACGGCGGGCGCCGCCTTCCGTATCGCGACCCAGCTCGTGGACCAGGGCCTGATCGACGAGGCGGAGGCGCTCCAGCGCGTCAACGGCGCCCAGCTCGCGCAGCTGATGTTCCCGAAGTTCGACGAGGAGGCGAAGGTCGAGCAGGTCGGCCGGGGCATCGCGGCGTCGCCGGGTGCGGCGGTCGGCAAGGCCGTCTTCGACTCGTACACCGCGGTGAAGTGGTCGCGTTCGGGCGAGAAGGTCATCCTGGTCCGCCGGGAGACCAACCCCGACGACCTGGACGGCATGATCGCGGCCGAAGGCATCCTGACCTCGCGCGGCGGCAAGACGTCCCACGCGGCCGTCGTGGCGCGCGGCATGGGCAAGACCTGTGTCTGCGGCGCCGAGGAGCTCGAGGTCGACACCAAGCGCCGCCGGATGACGGTCCCGGGCGGACACGTCGTCGAGGAGGGCGACGTCATCTCCATCGACGGCTCCAGCGGCAAGGTCTACCTGGGCGAGGTCCCGGTGGTCCCGTCCCCGGTCGTGGAGTACTTCGAGGGCCGGATGCACGCGGGCGCCAACGACGCCGACGAGCTGGTCGAGGCCGTGCACCGGATCATGGCGTTCGCCGACCGCAAGCGCAGCCTGCGGGTGCGCGCCAACGCGGACAACGCCGAGGACGCGCTGCGCGCCCGTCGCTTCGGCGCCCAGGGCATCGGCCTGTGCCGCACCGAGCACATGTTCCTCGGTGAGCGCCGCGAGATGGTCGAGAAGCTGATCCTCGCCGACACCGAGGAGGTGCGCGAGGCCGCCCTCTCGGAGCTGCTGCCGCTGCAGAAGAAGGACTTCGTCGAGCTGTTCTCGGCGATGGACGGTCTGCCGGTGACGGTCCGTCTCCTCGACCCGCCGCTGCACGAATTCCTCCCCGACATCACGGAACTCTCGGTCCGCGTGGCCCTGGCGGAGTCCCGCCAGGAGCCCCACGAGAACGAGCTGCGCCTGCTCCAGGCCGTGCACCGACTGCACGAGCAGAACCCGATGCTGGGCCTGCGCGGCGTACGCCTGGGCCTGGTCATCCCCGGCCTGTTCACGATGCAGGTCCGCGCGATCGCGGAAGCGGCCGCCGAGCGCAAGAACGCCAAGGGCGACCCGCGCGCCGAGATCATGATCCCGCTCGTCGGCACCGTCCAGGAGCTGGAGATCGTCCGCGAGGAGGCCGACCAGGTCATCGCCGAGGTCGAGGCGGCGACGGGTACGAAGCTGAAGCTCTCGATCGGCACGATGATCGAGCTCCCGCGCGCCGCCCTCACGGCCGGTCAGATCGCCGAGGCAGCGGAGTTCTTCTCCTTCGGCACGAACGACCTCACCCAGACGGTGTGGGGCTTCAGCCGGGACGACGTGGAGGCCTCGTTCTTCACGGCGTACCTGGAGAAGGGCATCTTCGGCGTCTCCCCGTTCGAGACGATCGACAAGGACGGCGTGGGTTCCCTGGTCGCGGCCGCGGCCAAGGCCGGCCGTGAGACCCGTCCCGACCTCAAGCTCGGCGTCTGCGGCGAGCACGGCGGCGACCCCGAGTCGGTCCACTTCTTCCACGAGGTCGGCCTCGACTACGTCTCCTGCTCCCCGTTCCGCATCCCGGTCGCCCGCCTCGAGGCCGGCCGCGCGGCCTCCCAGTCGGTGGGCAGCGACCACCGCTAGGCCGTACGGCCACGCAACTCCGGAGTCGTCTCCTGTCCCCGACCCTCAAGACCGATGGGCGGCGACTCCGGTGCACCAAAGAGGGCGGCACCCTGTGCGGGGGTGCCGCCCTTTCCTGCTTCGTCTGCGGAGACTGTCAAGCTGCGTCGCTGACCAGGGGAGAATGTGCCCTCCGGATGAGGATGGGTTCCGTCACGAGTCGTCCGACGCGTACGTTGCAGCGGCCACCGGCAGCGCGCCCTTCATGATCGCGAGGAGATGAATGACATGGACTCGGGGCTGATCGCACCAGTCGTCTTCGCCGTCGCCCTGGCGATCGGCACCGCAGTTACCGAACTCCGGTCCCCGGGCTCCGCCCGCGTCACATGGGGCATCGTCCGCGACCGGACGGCGGTGGCCGCGGGTGCCGTAGTGATGGTGGTCGTCACTGTGACGGGAGGGAGTTGGTCGGGCTTGGCCTGGGGGTTGCTGGCCGGGGCACTGACCGGGCGCCTCGTTCATCAGGCCTGAGTGAGGCCGGCCTGGTGACGAACGCGGAGAACGACACCACCTGCTGCTACGCCCTGCAGGACAAGGTCTGGGTCCACGGGCCTCGGCCGACACCGGCTCGAAGGAACCGGTCACGGCGAGACCGCGGCCCTGCTCGGTTTCCTGGTCCTGGTGCTCGACCTTCGGGGCAAGGGAATGGACTGCGTTTTGCCCCCTGCCTCAAGGGCACACGGCCAGGTGAGACCCCGCGGAGGTACCGAGATGAGTGCCGGAGAGAGAGCCAAGGCAAAAGCCGAGCAGGTCGTAGGTAAGAGCGTGCGGAAGGCGGCCCACGCGGTGCACAAGGAAACCCTCGCAGCAAAGGGCGCCGCTCTCGAAGCGCGGGGCAGGCTGCGGGGCGAGAAAGAACGGACCAAGGGTTCCTTCAGGGGCTGACAAGGCTTCCCCGAGGCATGCCAAGTCGCCTGCTGGCTGGCTGACCAGGCAAACTGTCCGGGGCGCCTATTGGGACGCCCCGGATCCGCGACTACCCGGACGCGCGGGTGACCACCGGTAAGGCGGTGGAGGTCGAGGCTTTCGGCCCACACCCGGCGGGAATCGGACTGCGGGTGACCTTCGAGGCCGGTACGGCGGCGCCCGGCATGATCATCCGTACCGCGCTGCGGCTCGTTCGTAGGGGAGGTGCCGGGCCCCCTCTTGCCCGCGGCCTGGCAGTTTCCCCCTTCCCCGATCATCCCGACGGCCGGGACCGCACGCGGTGCGCACCCGAATGCGGTACGGACGCCGGGTCGGCTGCTCTCCAGGCTGTTGGTCCGCACGATCAGCGACAACGGTCACGGCACCGTCCGGCGGGGCCGTCCGCGGCGACTGCCGCCGCCCGGCGGGTGCCCGGCACGGCTGCGGACGCGGAGGCCGGTCGGGACCGCGGGCTCGTGTGGTGCGGCGCCGGCCTCGCAAGGAGACCGGCGCCCGGGTACCTCGACCTTTGCAGGGTGTGCCCGGCTACGACCGGAAGGGCCCCTTCACCTCATACGTGATCCCGCCCGACGAACTCCCGCTCGTGCCCCGCTGGCTGGAGAAGTACAGGCGGGTGCCGTCGGGGGAGAAGGCCGGGCCCGTGATCTCCGAGCCGGACTGGCCGTCGATGCGGAGGAACGGGGCGATGACGTCGGCCGGGGTGATGACGCAGATCTCCATGTTGCCGCCGTCCTCGGCGACGAAGAGGTCGCCGGAGGAGGAGCCGGTGATGTTGTCGACGCCGGTGAGGGGAGCCGTGCCGGAGGTGACGAGGGAGTCGTCGTAGGCCAGCTCGTAGGTGTTCGAGGCCAGGTTGAGCTGCCAGACCCGGTTGTCGCCCTTCGTGGTGAACCAGACCGTGTCGTCGGCGTAGTGGCAGCCCTCGCCGCCGTTGAAGGACTTGGAGCCCGAGACCTGGGAGCGGGTGGCCGTCGGGGAGCCGTCCGGGTCGGGGATGTTGGCCCAGGTGAAGGAGCCCGAGGTGGCGCTGCCCGCGACCATCACCTGGAGGGTGCCGGAGGACAGGTCGCCCCACGTCGTCGGGACGAAGCGGTAGAAGCGGCCGTTCGTCTCGTCCTCGGTCAGGTAGATCACCTTGCGCACCGGGTCCGCGGCCGCCGCCTCGTGCTTGAAGCGGCCCATCGCGGCACGGCGGATCGCCGCCTGCGTGCCCCACGGGTCCGTCTCGTAGACGTAGCCGAGGGACACCTCCTCGCAGGACAGCCAGGTGTTCCACGGGGTCTTGCCGCCCGCGCAGTTCTGGCGGGTGGAGGAGAGGATGCGGTACGCGGCCGTGATCGCGCCCGCCGACGAGAACTTCACCGCGCTCGCGCCGCCGGAGGGGTTGATCTCGGAGTTGGAGACGTAGATCCAGCCACTGCCGTCCGCGTAACACGCGCCGCCGTCAGGGGCGTTGTGCCAGGTGTACGACGTACCGGAGACCGTCTGCCCGGAGCGGGCGATGACGCGGCTGGTGAAGCCGCTGGGGAGTCTGATGCCGTTGGCGTCGGGGGAGCCCAGCGCCCCGTACGGGCCGGTGCCGGGCTGGGCCGGGGCCGCGTACGCGGCGCCGCGCCACAGGGTTCCGCCGAACACGGCGGCCGAGCCGCCGAGGACGGCCGCACGCAGGAGGCTACGACGTTCCACTCTCACTCCAAGAGGTGCCGTACCGCCCCGCCGCCGGTCGACGACGGGGTCGTGCCAGGGGGGCGGCATGGAACCTAAGGGAGCATGGTGGACGGACCGTGGCCAGTTGGTGGCCGTCGGACGGCGTACCTGGGAGTTGCCCATGGGGCCGGGTCACGCGCGCAGCGCCGGCACCCCCCGCCTCCGCTGCCCCGGCCGCTCGACACCCGGCCCGTGCACCTCGCGCGGCGGTTTCGCCGACGGCAGCCGGACCACCGCGTCCAGACCGCCCGCGGCCGAGGCGTGCAGGCTCGCCTCACCGCCGCTCGCGTGCGCGAGCCGATGGACCAGCGAAAGGCCCAGCCCCGTACCGCCCTTGGGGGCGCCCGGCGCGCGCCAGAAGCGGTCGAAGGCGCGGGCGCGCTGTTCCGAGGTCATGCCGGGCCCCTCGTCGGTGATGTGCAGGTCGACCCAGGCGGGGCGAGCGTCGCGCAGGGCGCGGCGGACCGGCACATGGAGCCGTAGCTCGATGGCGACGGTGCTGTCGGGCGGGGAGGCGCGCAGGGCGTTGGAGAGCAGGTTGTCCACTATCTGCTCGACCCCGCCCGGCACCGCGAGGACCGGCCCCACACTGCCCGCGAACAGGACGAGGGAGACCCGCTGCTGCTCGAACAGCGGCAGCCAGGTGCGGTGCCGTTCCGCGCAGACCGCGCCCACGTCGACCGGGGCGGGCGTCGCGGAGTCCTCCTCCAGGCGGGCCATCGCCAGCAGCCCCTCGACCATCCGCGCGAGCCGGTCCGTCTCGGTCACGGCGGCGGTGAGGCTGCCGATGCCGCGGTCCGAGACGTTCGGTTCCAGGTTCTCCAGCCGCAGCCGCAACGCCGCGAGCGGAGTCTTCAGCTGGTGCGACGCCTCGCCCGCGAACGCCCGCTGGGCGGCGAGGAGATGGGCGAGCCGGGCCGCCGTACGGTTGAACGCGGCGGCCAGCCGGCGGACCTCGGGCGGCCCCTTCGTCATCGTCACCGGACGGGCCCGTCCGCCCTCCGCCAACTCATGGGTGGCGCGCTCCAGTTCGCGGATGGGACGGCCGGCCCAGCAGGCGATGGCGAACCCGACCACCGCGACCGCGGTGAGGACCCCGAGCCCGCCCAGTGCCAGCAACAGCCAGACGTGATGCACGCGTTCGTGCACCGTCCGCGTCGGCAGCGTCAGCCACACGGCACCCTGCAGCCGCTCGTCGCGCATGACCGGCCCGGCGACCGACAGGTACTGGACGCCGCCGATGGTCGACGTACGGACGTCCACGGTGGACGTGCCGCGCAGGGCGGCCGCGATACCGGGGCGGGAGGCGAGGTTGGACGACATCACCGCGGCCCGCGGATGCGAGGTGGCGAGCAGCGCGCCCGAGGCGTCCACGATCACCACCTGCCCGCCGATGCGCTCGGCACAGCGCACCACCCGGCGCGGCAGATCAAGCTCGGCACGCCCCGCGCTGAGGGACAGCGAGGCGTACGCGGACACCGATTCCGCCTCGTCCTTCGCCGCGCTCACCACCCGCTCCCGCTCGCTGCGCGAGTAGACGAAGCCCAGCGGGATCTCCAGGCAGACCAGGACGAGTGCGGCGAGACTGAGGTAGCTGAGCAGCAGCCGGCGGGTCATGGCGAGGACACCTGCGGCCCGCCCGGCTCGGTCTGCACCGCCAGCCGGAAACCGACCCCGCGCAGGGTCTGGATCCACGCCGGGTGCCCCAACTTCTTCCGCAGCGCCGCGACATGGACGTCCAGCGTCTTGGTCGGGCCCTCGTAGTGCGGGTCCCACACGCGGTCCAGGATCTGCTGCCGGGAGTAGACCGCGCCGGGATCCTCGGTCAGCAGCGCCAGCAGCTCGAACTCCTTCGGGGTGAGGGTGACGGGGACCTCGCCGACCCAGACCTGACGGGTGCGGCGGTCCACGACGAGGGGGCCGGGGGCGTACGAGGGTGAGGGAGCGGGTTCCTCGTACGACGGGCCCGGCGCGGTCTCGCGCGACAGGGGTGCCGGTGGCGGGGTGACCGCCGATGAGGCCGCCGCCTCCGCGCGCAGCCGCTCCACCAGCGCCTCGGTACGTCCACGCTCGACCGACGCCGCCCTGTCCACCGGCGCCGCCATGCCCGGCGCCGCCATGCCCGGCGCCGCCATGCCCGGCGCCGCCATGCCGACCGGCTCCGCCACCGCCTCGGTGCGCTGCGTCCGCCGGGTCACCGCCCGCACCCGCGCCACCAACTCCCGCACGCTGAACGGCTTCGCCAGATAGTCGTCCGCCCCCAGCTCCAGTCCGAGGACCCGGTCGGCCTCCTCACCCCGCGCACTCAGGATGATGACCGGCACGTCCGAGACCCGCCGGATGCCCCGGCACACATCGATGCCGTCCATGTCCGGCAACCCGAGGTCGAGCAGGACGACATCGCCGTACGGCCTTCTCAGTCCCTCGGCGCCGGTGGTCACGTGATCCACCGTCAGGCCGAAGTGGCCGAGGCCCTCGGCGAGCGGTTCGGCGATCGTCTCGTCGTCCTCGATGAGCAGCACTCGTATGCCCATGCGTCCTGTCTCTCCGTGAATTTGCATTCTCTGCCCTGACGTCGACACGCTACAAGAAACAAGCGCTTGCAGGGAGTTGCGACAAAGAATGTCCAATTGCTGGACGCGCTCTGGCCTTTACTTAACCTTCCTCTGGTGTCGGCTCCTCTACGGTGCTGTGAACTGGCCGAACTCCCCACCGAGGAGGCACCGTTGAAGGCGCTGCTGGACCGAGCCCGCTCGTTCAAGCGACGGGTCGATTTCGAGAACGGTGAATACCGGAAACTGGCCGAAGGGCAATATCCCGAGGCACTCTTCATTACCTGCTCGGACTCACGGGTCATACCCGCCCTGATTACCGGCGCACGGCCCGGAGAGATATTCGAGCTGCGAAACGCGGGCAATATCGTGCCGCCGTACGGCAGCCCTGGTGCCTCCGGCGAGGCAGCCACCATCGAGTACGCACTGGAGGTGCTCGGGGTTCAGGACATCGTCGTGTGCGGTCACTCACACTGCGGCGCGATGGGCGCGCTGAAGTCCGGTGACGACCTGTCCGCGCTGCCGGGCGTGGACGCCTGGCTGCAGCTGGCCCGGCCCGAACTGGTGCCGGTCCTCACGGCCGCCTCCGACGACCCGTCGCTGCCGGACGTGGCACAGGGCAACGTCGTCAACCAGCTTGCCGTACTGCGTACTTACCCGGTGGTGCGGCAGCGGCTGGACGGGGGACGGCTGCGGCTGCACGGCTGGTACTACGAGGTCGACACCGGGCAGGTGCACGAGCTGGAGGACGACGGCCGGTTCCGGGTGCATGCCGGATGAGCGGGGCGCACGCGCGCGGGCGTACCCGCACGAAGGTCAGCATGCCGCGGATCGGGGGCGCCGCGAAGTCGCCGCCGGACAACGGGGTGAGCGGGGGTGGTGCCAGGGCGTCGGGCAACGGGGCCGTCGGGGGGGCCGGGGGTGCCGCCAAGTCCTCGGGCAACGGGGCCGCCGGGGGCGCGAAGCTCGACCTCGCCAACGAGATCACCGCCTCCCTCGTCGTCTTCCTCGTCGCCCTTCCTCTCTGCATCGGCGTGGCCGTCGCCTCCGGGGTTCCCGCCGAACTCGGGATCATCTCCGGGGTGATCGGCGGCCTGGTCGTCGGCGCGGTCCGGGGCAGCACGCTCCAGGTCAGCGGGCCGGCCGCCGGGCTCGCCGCGCTGGTCGCGGAGACGGTGCTGGAGCTCGGCGTGGCGATGCTCGGCGTGATCGTCCTGTTCTCGGGCATCCTGCAGATCATCCTCGGCGCCGTACGCCTCGGCCGGATGTTCCAGGCGATCTCCCTCGCGGTGGTCCAGGGCATGCTGGCCGGCATCGGACTGCCGCTGATGTTCAGCCAGGCCTACCCGATGGCCGACGCCAAGGCCCCCGGCACGCCGATCGAGAACATGGCGGGCATCCCGGGTCTGTTCGCGGACATCCTCACCAACCCCCAGGCGATGATCGCCACGCTGCTCGGCGTCGCCACGATCGTGCTGAGCTTCCTGTGGAAGAAGGTGCCGGGCCCGGCGAAGAGGGTCCCGGCCGCGCTCGTGGCGGTCGGCATCGGCATCGCGGTCGCCGCGCTGCCCGGCGTGGACGTGAAGACGCTCCAGGTCGGCAATCTGCTGGCCTCGGTGCAGGTGCCGGGAGCCGAGCAGTTCGCGGGCCTCGCGGACCCCGCGGTCATCACGGCCATCCTCACCTTCACGGTCATCGCCTCGGCGGAGAGCCTGTTCACCGCGGCCGCCGTGGACCGTATGCACAGCGGCCCGCGCACCCGCTACAACACCGAACTCATCGCCCAGGGCGCCGGCAACACCGTCGCGGGCATCCTCGGCGCCCTCCCGATCACCGCGGTCGTCGCCCGCAGCTCGGCGAACGTCCAGGCCGGCGCCAAGACCCGCATCTCCCGTACCCTGCACGGTCTGTGGCTGCTGGCGTTCGCGCTGCTGCTGCCGCAGGTCCTGGCCCTGATCCCGATCTCGGTGCTCGCGGGCGTCCTCGTCCACAGCGGCTGGAAGCTGTTCGCGCCGGACGAGTTCCCGAAGATGTGGCGGCAGGACCGCGGCGAGTTCGTGGTGATGACGACGACAACGCTGGTTATCGTGGCGACCGCGCTGCTGGAGGGCGTCCTCATCGGCCTCGCGGCCGGGATCGTACTGGCCGCCCTGCGCATGTCCCGGACAGTGATCCGGCAACACGTCGAGGACGACACGGCGAAGGTCGTCATGGCCGGCAACGCCACCTTCCTACGGCTGCCGCAGGTCATCGAGGCACTGGAGAACGCGGCCGCTTCGGGCAAGCCGCGCATCCGTCTGGACCTGACCGGCGTGACCCATCTGGACCACGCCTGCCGCAGCCAGGTGGAGGAGTTCACGGCGCAGCAGCGGGGGCTGGGGCTGCGGGTGGAGCTGCTGATGCCGGGGCCGGCGCGGACGGAGGCGCCCGCGGCCGTCCCGCCCCGGCCGACGGTCGCCGTCGACACGGCCTCGCTGCCGGGGCCCGGGGCCGAATGGTTCTACCTGGACACCCGGCCCGTGCCGGACGACTACGGCGACTACGGCGACCATGCCGAGCGCTCACCCCTCGTGCGCTGAGCACGTGCATGCGTGACCCTGCATGCGGTGATCCTGCATACGGAGAGCTACCTTCCGGTCACGTCACGTTCGCATCACGGGTCCTTCATAACTCCTCCGCAACTGCGGCCCCTGGCTACGTTCGTCACCTCACGCACGACCAGGGAAGGACCCTCCCGTGAACCTGCTCCGCAAGCCCGGCGCCATCGTCGTCGCCGCGCTGGCGCTGGCCGCTCTGCCGGCCACCGCCGCTGCCCATGACGGTGACCACCCGTTCAAGAACTGCGCCGAGGCCTACGCCAACGGGTACTCCGACATCCCGAAGGGCGACAAGCACTACGGCTCCCACCTCGACCGGGACGGCGACGGCCTCGGCTGCGACAACCCGCCCTCGGACTTCGTCCCGGCCGACGACGCGGAGTCGGAGGGCGGCGCGGCCCCGTCCGCCGACGACACCTCCGACGAGGCCGCGGGGCAGGACGGCACCGACCTGGCCGCGACCGGCGGCGACGACAGCACCCCGTACCTGGCGGCGGGCGGCGCGGCCGCTCTGCTCGCCGGTGGCGGGGTGCTGGTGGCGGTGCGCAGGCTGCGCCGGACGGACGCCCGCTCGTAGGCTGGCCGGAGCCGTCCACATCCGGAAGGAGCTCCTCATGCCCGGCTGGAGCGCACAGCACATCCCCGACCAGGGCGGCCGCGTCGCCGTCGTCACCGGTGCCAACAGCGGGCTCGGGTACGTCACCGCGCGGGAGCTGGCTCGCAAGGGCGCCCGGGTGGTGCTCGCGTGCCGGAGCGAGGCGCGGGGTGCGGCTGCCGAGGCGCGGTTGAACGCCGAAGTGCCTGACGCGGACGTCGAGTTGAGGCAGCTGGACCTCGGGGACCTGGGCTCCGTGCGGGATTTCGCCGCGTCCTTCCCCTACGACCGTCTCGACCTGCTGGTGAACAATGCCGGCGTGATGGCGTTGCCGTACGGCACCACGGCGGACGGCTTCGAGACGCAGTTCGGGGTCAACCACCTGGGGCACTTCGCGCTCACCGGGCTGTTGCTGCCCGCGCTGCTGGGTGTGCCCGGCGCGCGGGTGGTGACCGTCTCCAGTCCGCTGCACGCCCTGTCCAACATCGACATCGACGACCTCAACAGCGAGCGCCGGTACCGGCGTTGGATCGCCTACGGCCGGTCCAAGACCGCCAACCTGCTGTTCACGCATGAGCTGGCGCGCAGGCTCGAGGGGCAGGGGGCGGGCGTGGTGGCCGCCGCCGCTCATCCCGGGTACGCGGACACCAATCTGCAGACCGCGGGGCCGCGGATGGCGGGGAGCCGGGCGAGCGAGTGGTTCGCGCGCCTCGGCAACCGTGTCTTCGCCCAGTCCGCCGAGGCCGGCGCACTGCCCACGCTGTACGCCGCCACCGCCCCCGACGTCCGCCCCGACTCCTTCACCGGGCCGTCGTCCTTCGGCGGCTGGCGGGGCTCACCCGCCCCGGCCCGGCGTGCGCCCTGGGCCCGCAGCGACCGTGCGGGCGAGCTGCTTTGGCAGGCTTCGGAGCGGCTGACCGGGGTGGTGTACGGCGACCTGAAGGTATGAGCGCGAGGCCTCCTCCACGAGCCCCGCTACCCGGCAGCCCGCACCTCGTACGCAGTCACCCGCACCCCCTCGTCGTCCAGGCACTGACCGGTCTCCAGGTCGAAGCGCTGCTTCAGCAGGGGAGACGCGACGAACGGCCGGCCCTGGTGGGTGCCGGTCAGGCCGCGGGAGAGGACTGCGGCGCCGCCGAACGGGTCGCGGTTGTCGATGGCGTACAGCCGGCCGGCGCGGTCGCGGAACAGGGCCACCTGGCCGCCGTCCGGCAGCAGGGCCGCCACGCCGCGGCCGGGGAGCAGGTGGGTGAGGTCGCAGACCGTCAACCAGTCCGTGCCCAGTCGTACTTGGACCTTCAGGTCGGTCGTCTCGGGTGCCAGGGTCATCGCTGGGCGCTTCCTTCCAGGGGGCGGTGGCCGATGGTCAGCAGCGGCAGGTCGGGCTTGATCTGGTTGCGCTCGGGGACGAAGCCGACGACCGGGTCGGGGGTGTCGGGGGCGTTCACGAAGGACACGAACCGGGCCAGCTTCTCGGGGTCGTTGATGGTCTCCGACCACTCGTCGCGGTAGTTCGCGACGTGGGCCGCCATCAGGGACTCCAGCTCCTCGCAGATGCCGAGGGAGTCCTCGACGACCACGTCACGTACGTGGTCCAGGCCGCCGGGGATCCGCTCCAGCCACACGCTCGTGCGCTCCAGACGGTCCGCGGTGCGGATGTAGAACATCAGGAAGCGGTCGATCAGGCGGATCAGCTCCGCGTCCGACAGGTCCTGGGCCAGCAGGTCGGCGTGGCGTGGGGTCGCGCCGCCGTTGCCGCCGACGTAGAGGTTCCAGCCGTTGGCCGTGGCGATCACGCCGAAGTCCTTCGACTGGGCCTCCGCGCACTCCCGCTGGCAGCCGGACACCGCCGACTTCAGCTTGTGCGGCGAGCGCAGGCCCCGGTAGCGCAGCTCCAGGTCGATCGCCATCCGGACGGAGTCCTGGACGCCGTAGCGGCACCAGGTCTGCCCGACGCAGGACTTCACCGTGCGCAGCGACTTGCCGTAGGCGTGGCCGGACTCGAAGCCGGCGTCCACCAACCGCGCCCAGATGAGAGGGAGTTGCTCCACCCTTGCGCCGAACATGTCGATGCGCTGGCCGCCGGTGATCTTCGTGTAGAGACCGAAGTCGCGGGCGATCTCGCCGATCACGATCAGCCCCTCCGGGGTGATCTCACCACCGGCGATACGCGGTACGACCGAGTACGAGCCGTTCTTCTGGATGTTGGCGAGGAAGTGGTCGTTGCTGTCCTGAAGCGCCGCCTGCTCGCCGTCCAGGACGTAGCCGCTCGCGCCGATCGTGGGCGCCAGCGACGCGATGATCGACCCCACCGCCGGCTTGCAGATCTCGCAGCCGTCGCCGCCCCGGGCCCCGTCACGGCCGTAGCGGTCGAGCAGGTCCTGGTAGGTGTTGACGCGCAGGGCGAGGACGATCTCGTACAGCTCCTCGCGGGTCTGCGAGAAGCAGCCGCACAGGCCCTTGTCGACCTCGACGCCGGAGGCCTCCAGCTCGGCGGTGACCAGCTGGCCGAGGACCTTGACGCAGGAGCCGCAGCCCGTGCCGGCCTTGGTGCACTTCTTCACCTCGGGCACGGTCGTGCAGGAGTGCTCCGTCACCGCACCGCGGATCGTGCCCTTGGTGACGTTGTGGCAGGAGCAGATCACCGCCTCGTCCGGCAGCGCGGACGGGCCGAGCTGGGCGGGGGCACCGGCACCGGCGGGCAGGACGAGCGACTCGGGCGAGACCGGCGGCACCGAGCCGGTGAACGCCTTCAGTGTGCCGTACGCGTCCGCGTCGCCGACCAGGATGCCGCCGAGCAGCGTGCCGTCGCGGCCGATGACCAGCTTCTTGTACAGGCCGGCGCGGGAGTCGGAGTACACGACGTCCAGGCAGTCGTCGGTGGTGCCGTGCGCGTCACCGAAGGAGGCGACATCCACGCCGAGCAGCTTCAGCTTTGTCGACAAGTCGGCGCCGATGAAGGCGGCTTCGTCGGAGGCGATCGTCGCCGCCGCCGTCTCCGCCTGCTCGTAACCGGGGGCCACCAGGCCGTACACCCGGCCGTCCGACGCCAGCGCGCACTCGCCGATCGCGAACACATGCGGGTCGGCGACCGTACGGCACTGTTCGTCGACCGTGATGCCGCCGCGCTCGCCGACGGTGAGGCCGCAGTCGCGGGCCAGCTGGTCGCGGGGGCGGACACCGGCGCTGAACACCACCATGTCGGTGGCGAGTTCGGAGCCGTCGGACAGCTTCATGCCGGTGACGGCGCCGTCCGCGTCGACGACGATCTCCTGCGTGCCGACGCCGGTGTGGACGCTCAGGCCCATGTCCTCGATGGTGCGCAGCAGCGCCGCGCCACCGCCCTCGTCGACCTGCACCGGCATCAGCCGCGGCGCGAACTCCACGATGTGCGCCTCGACACCGAGTCCCTTGAGCGCGCCGGCGGCCTCCAGGCCCAGCAGACCGCCACCGACCACGGCACCGGTCGTGGCCTTCGTCTTCGCGTACTCCTCGATCGCGAGCAGGTCCTCGATCGTGCGGTAGACGAAACAGCCGGCGGCGTCCTTGTTCGGGACCGGCGGCACGAACGGGTACGAGCCGGTCGCGAGGACGAGGGCGTCGTACGCGAACACCTGCCCGGACGCGGCCGTGACCTGCCGGGCCTCGCGGTCCACGGAGACCGCCGGGTCACCGACGTACAGCTCGATGCCGTGGTCCTTGATGAACTCCATGTCGGTCATGGAGAGGTCCTCGGGCGTCTTGCCGGAGAAATAGGAGGTGAGCGCGACGCGGTCGTACGCCGGACGCGGCTCCTCGCACAGTACGACCACGCGGTGCGTGGCGGTCAGGCCGCGCTCGGCGAGCGCCTCCAGGAAACGCTGGCCGACCATGCCGTGGCCGACGAGCACGATCGTGGGGGTGGCCTCCGTGGCCTCCGGGGTGGCGGTCATCAGGAGCCTCCATCGTTGGTGAGCAGGTGGAGCAGCGGGGCGTCGTCGGGGAGCGGCTCTGCTCCCTCCCAGGCGCGGGCGAGCGTGCCGACGGTGCCGAGTTCGCCGACGAGGACCCCGCCGACCAGGCGGTCGTCGCGGACGACGACCTTGCGGTAGGTGCCGCGGGTGGCGTCGGTCAGCTGTACGACGTCGTCGCCGGGCCGGGCCTCCGTCTCGCCGAACGCGGCGAGGTCGAAGAAGCCCTCACCGGCAAGCGTCAGCCGCGTCAGCGCCCGGGTGCCGGTGTAACGGGCGGTGCCGTCGCCCGCCAGCAACTCGGCCAGGGTGTCGGCCTGTTCGAGTGCGGGGGCGGCCAGCCCGTACACGGTCCCGTCGTGCTGCGCGCAGTCGCCGACGGCCCGGATGTGCGGGTCGGACGTACGGAGTTCGTCGTCGACGACGATCCCCTTGCTGACGTCCAGTCCCGCGAGCTGCGCGAGCCCCGCGCGCGGGTGCACCCCGCAGGCCAGGACCACGAGGTCGGCGTCGAGGGCGTATCCGTCGGCCATGTCCACCGAGCGGACCGCGCCGCCGACGCAGCGCACGTCACGCACGCGCAGGTCGGTGTGCACCTCCACGCCGAGGTCGAGGAGATGGCGCCGGACCAGCTTCGAGGCGACCGGGTCGAGTTGACGCTCCATCAGCCGCTCGGACTGCTGGGCGAGTACGACCTGCGCGCCGCGCAGCGCGAGGGCGCGAGCGGCGGAGACCCCGAGGAGCCCGCCGCCGATCACGACCGCCCGGACACCGGGACGTACGGCCTTGGACAGGCCCAGGCAGTCGTCCATGGTCCGGAACGCGTGCACGCCCTCGGGCAGCACGTGGTCCGGAGTGAACAGACCGCGCAGGGGCGGCAGCACCGGGTTCGAGCCGGTGGCCAGAACCAGCGTGTCGTATGCGATCTCCGACCCGTCCGCGAGGTGTACGGCTCGCATCTCGCGGTCGATGCCGGTGACCCGGCCACGCGTGAGCTCCGCCGGCGCCGGGAGGGCGATCACGTCGGGGCTGTACCGTCCGGCCAGCACCTCGGCGAGCAGCACCCGGTTGTACGGGCGGTGCTCCTCGTCGCCGACGAGCGTCACGGGCGTGCCGAGCTCGCCGAGCCGCCGGGCGAGTCGTACGCCCGCGAGGCCGGCGCCGATCACCACCACACGCGTATTCGAGGTCATGGCTTCGAGCGTGCGGTGCGGGTGTTTCCCGACCGCATCACGTCTGTTTCCCACGAGGAACGCTGCCCTCAGCGGGGGCGCGGGGGCGGTGTGAGGGTTCGGGGGTCGCGAAGGGGGCGGGCTGTGAGGTCAGACCGGCGCCGTGGCCCGAACCTCAGAAGCTCCTCATGTACATGGACGGCACACGCATCGTCTGCCTAGGGTCGCGATCATGCCCGACATATCGCTGACCATGGTCGTCGTCCTGTGCCTCGCGGCCCTCGCGGCGGGCTGGATCGACGCCGTGGTCGGCGGCGGAGGCCTCCTGCTGCTCCCGGCGCTGCTGCTCGGCCTCCCGGCGAGCACCCCGGCCGCGTACGCGGTCGGCACCAACAAGGCGGTCGCGATCGTCGGCACCTCGGGCGCCGCGGTGACGTACGCCCGCAAGGCACCGGTGGACGTACGGCTCGCCGTACGCATCGGTCTCGCGGCGCTCGCGGGCTCATCCGGCGGCGCCTTCTTCGCGGCCGGCATGAGCACCGAGGTGCTGAAGCCCGTGATCATGGTGGTGCTGCTCGCCGTGGCCGCCTTCGTGATCCTGCGCCCCGCCTTCGGCACGGCGCCGGCGACGGGCCCGGCCTCCCGCCGCCGGACCCTCGCCGCGATCGGCCTGGCCGGTCTGGGCATCGGGTTCTACGACGGGCTGATCGGCCCCGGCACCGGTACGTTCCTGGTCCTCTCCCTCACCGCGATGCTCCACCTCGACCTCGTCACCGCCTCCGCCACCGCGAAGATCGTCAACTGCTGCACCAACGCCGGTGCGCTCGCCACCTTCGCCTGGCAGGGCACGGTCCTGTGGCAGCTGGCCGCGGTGATGGCCGTGTTCAATCTGGCGGGCGGCACGCTGGGAGCCCGTACGGCACTGAAGAAGGGCAGCGGATTCGTGCGGGTGGTGCTGCTGACGGTGGTGTTCGCGCTGGTGGCGAAGCTGGCGTACGAGCAGTGGTTGGCCTAGCCGAGGGCTACTTCCGCCGCAGGTCGAGCAGTTCGACCATGCCGGTGGTGTCCTCGTCGCCGTGTCCCGCGGCGAGCCACCGCTCCATGAGGGTCGTGTACGGCGTCAGCAGCTCGGCGCTCACGCCCTGCTCCTCGGCCGTGGCCAGCAGGGTGGCGTTGCCCGCGACCTGCATGGCGAGGTTGGACACGACATCCTTGCCGTAGTCGCCGCTCTCCAGCTGCTCGGCGGCCTGGTGCACGGCGGGCGCCATCGCGACGAGCCACGACACCAGCAGCGGCGCGAAGTCCGTCGGGGCGATGTCCTCGGGGCGGATCAGCGCGAACGCGTGCAGCACGCCCGCGAACATGCCGTCCATCGCGCTCAGCAGCGCCACATCGTGCAGCGCGGCGAAGCCGGGGTCCGCGCCGACGTAGCGGGTGCCGGCCGGGACGGCGAGGGTCTTGCCGTGCTCCTCGAACAGCTCGGGGGAGCCGCTGTAGAAGACGTAGGCCCCCGACCCCGCGTCCCCGATCATCGGCGGTACGGCCATGATCCCGGCGTCCAGGAAACGGGCGCCGCGCGCTTCGGCCCACGCGGCGCGGGAGCGGCCCTGGGCGGGGGTGCCGGTGGTGAGGTTCACCAGGTCACGGCCGGACAGGTCGGCACCGTCGAGGGCCTCGCCGACCGAGGCGTCGTCGAGGAGGCAGACGACGACCAGCCGGCTCGCGGCCACCGCGTCGGCGGCGCTCGCGGCGACGGTCGCGCCCTCGGCGGCCAGGGGTTCGGCCCGGGCGGGCGTGCGGTTCCAGACGGTGAGCGGATGACCGGCGGCGAGCCAGGCGCGGGCCAGGGCGGTGCCCATGGCGCCAGTGCCGAGGAGGGTGAGCGGGGTCGGGGCGGGGGTCGGGATCGTGCTGGGCGCAGGGGCGTTGTCAGTCATGGCGTTTAGGCTCGTGGTAGGGGAATCGTCTGCTCAAGTACGCACTTTGGAGTGGGTGGTTACCACGGGGAATGAGTCCAGGCAGGAGGACGGCAGCATGGGGATCGGAAGGCGGCCGGGGGCGTACGTCTGCGGGATCGACGCGGCGATGGACGTGGTCGGGGGCAAGTGGAAGGTGCTCATCCTCTGGGCGCTGCATGAGCGGCCGTACCGATTCGGGGAGCTGCGGCGCGAGCTGCCCGGCGTGACGGAGAAGGTGCTCGCGGCCCAGCTGCGGGAGCTTGAGGCGGACGGGATCGTGCACCGGGAGGCGTACGACGAGGTGCCGCCGCGGGTGGAGTACTCGCTGACGCCGATCGGGGTCTCGCTCAACGTGGCGCTGGGTCCGCTCGGGGCCTGGGGCCGGGAGAACATCCTGGGCGGCGCCGGGGAGCCTGCCCGGGAGTCGGCCGAGGAGGCGCACGGGTCCGCGACACCGGATTCAGCGGCTGCCGCTGAGATGCGCGAACACGACGACGTTGCCCTGATACCCGGTCGTCCGTGAGTAACCGCCACCGCAGGTGATCACCCGCAGCTCGGGGCGCGGTGCCGGGCCGTACACCTTCTCGTCGGGGAAGGCCTCGGCGTCGTACACCTCGACGGCGTCCACCGAGAAGAGGGCCGTGCCGCCGTCGCGCCGGTCCACCTCGATCGTGCTGCCCTTCCTGAGGGCGCCGAGGCGGTAGAAGACGGCGGGCCCTTCGGCGTTGTCGACGTGGCCGGCGACGATCGCGGTGCCGGCCTCACCCGGCGTGGTGCCGGCCTCGTACCACCCGGCGAGGTTCTTCCGCTCGGCCGGCGGCACATCGAGGCTGCCCGTCTTCGTCAGCCCGAGGCCCATGAGGGGAGCGGAGACGCGGATCGAGGGGATGCGGATGTGGTCGGGAGGGGAGGGGGGCAGTGCGGCGGCGGTCTGGTCGGCTCGGGGGGTCTCGTCGGCGGCAGCGGTCTCGCGGGCCTGCGCGTGGGCCCTCGCGTCGGCACCTTTCCTGGCACCTGCCTGCGCGGCCGACGGCTGCGGCGGGGCGTGCGTCTCGGTGCCGTTGGTCAGGAGCCAGGCGCCGGAGCACAGGGCGAGGGCGGTGACGGCGGCTATGGCGGCGTTGCCGGCGCTCCTGCGACTGCGACGACTGCGACTGCGCACGTGAGCCTCCCGGGACTCTCCTCAGGTCCGCCCTCATCCCCCTCCGGGCCGCGAGGGGCGTCGGACCCGGAGGGGGAGGGGACGTGCGGTACCGGCGACGGACAGCGGAGGGTGTCCGTCAGATCCCGTCGCCTCTCGCCCGGCGATGCAGGAGCCAGGTACCGCCCGCGGCGGCGACGGCGAGAGCCGTCACGCCGGCCGCGGTCTGCACGGGGTCGCGGCCGAAAGCGCCGCCGACCCCCGTCTTCACACTTCCTTTCGGATGCACCTGCCCGCGCGCGGCCGTCAGCGTGACGACCAGGTCGCCCGTGACCTTCCGGCCGCCGTCGGCGCAGGTCGCGACGATCTCGTACGTCCCCGGCTGCGCGCTCGGCGGCACCCGGAACTCCCCGGTCGCGTCCTCCTCGTTCGTGCTCGGCGCCAGCGAGAAGGAACCGGCACCGACCGCGCTGGCGTCGCCCGCCGCACCGCCGTCCCGGCAGGCGGCCGTGTCCACGGTGACCTGCCCGCCCGGTACGACCGAGGCCGGGGAGACCTTCAGCTCACCTGCGTCGCCGCCGTACGCGGGTGTGACGACGAGACCGACGGCGCCGACCGCCAGCGCGGTCCCGGTCAGCAGACGGGCGGTACGTCGCATCGAAGCTCCTCCGAGCGCACGGACTCACGACCCGCGGCACCCCCAAGTGCCGCCGCCTCGGCCGAGCCCTGCCCTTCCGAGCAAAGGGCCACCACGCCGCGAGCGCTTCCCGACAAGGTGCCGGAAGTGGGGTGAACGGGTGTCGTGCGGGAGAGGAAAGAGCGTGGGGCCGGCACTGTTTCAGCAGGTCAGTGCCGGGTGCGGGCTGGGCTGGAGGAAGAAAATGGGTTGGGTGGGGGGTGGGGGTGTGAACGGGTGACTTGGGGTCGGCCGGTTCAGCCGGACGCGTCCCCCGAAGCCCAGTCCGCCAGCACCTCCATCACCGCACGGCGCCCCACCGCCGCCAGCACCGGATTCGTGCCGTTCCCGCAGACCTCGCCGTAGTAGTGCTCCGCCGTCAACCCGAAGCGCAGTGCCCACCCCCGCCCCCGCGCCCACGTCGCCTCGTCGACGTCGGCCGCCGCGCGGAACACCTCGCGGCTACCGGCGTCGAAGACCGTCCACGCCGCCATCGTGTCGGCGGCCGGGTCGCCGACCCCGAAGCAGCCGAAGTCGATGACCGAGGTGAGGCGGCCGGCGGAGGTCAGGAGGTTGCCCGGGAGGAGGTCGCCGTGGAGCCAGACGGGGTCGGCGTCCCACTGGGGCAGACGCAGGACGTCCTCCCAGGCTGCCGTCGCCGCCGTCGCGTCCAGCGTGCCCGCGGCACCCAGGTCACGGATCGCGGCCCTGACGTCGGCGTCATCTGCACCGACCGGACCGCCTCGGTAGGACGGCGGGCCGTCACCCGCGTCCACGCTCCTGAGCGCCGCAACGAATCGCCCCAACTCACCTGCTGCGTCCCGCAGTTCTGCCAGCGGCGCGTCATGGGCGTTCTCGCCGTCCAGCCATTCGTACACGCCCCACGGGAGCGGGTAACCGTGCGCGGGCGCGCCCTTCGCGATCGGCGCAGGGACGGTGAGGGGGAGATGCGGGGCCAGGCGCGGCAGCCACCGGTGCTCGCTGTCGACCTGGCGTCCCCCGCCGGGAAGCCGGGGCAGCCGTACGACCATGTCGTCGCCCAGCCGGTACATGGCGTTGTCCGTCCCGGCGGAGCCGACCCGCACCACCGCCGGCCCGGCCCACCGCGGAAACTGCTCCGCGATCAGCCGGGCCACCAGCCCCTCGTCGATGTCCAGCTCGTCGGCGTGCATCTTCGCGGGGGACGACATACGGCTCCGTGACGGCTGAGGGGAAAACGGGCTGGCGGCGGAGGAGCGTATCCGGGCCCGGGACGGCACGGCCACCGCTTTTGGGGGCGCGGGACTGTGTCGATCCGCGGCTCCGCCGCCCGGGCGCGACCGGCCACGGACAACCCGCACCCGGCCACGCACCACCCCGCCCCGGCTCTCAACCGCCCATCAGCCCACGTTCACGGCACTCCAGGCCGCCCCCACCGCGGAGTACTCCGCACTCCCGGCCCCGTAAAGGTCCTTCGCCGCACTGAGCGTCGCGGACCGCGCCCCCGCGTAATTCGTCGAGGACGTCATGTAGACCGTCAACGCCCGGTACCAGATCTTGCCGAGCTTCCCCCGACCGATCCCGGTCACCGAAGAGCCGTCACAGGTGGGCGAGTTGTAGCTGACCCCGTTGACCGTCTTCGCCCCGCTGCCCTCCGCCAGCAGATACGCGAAGTGGTTGCCGATGCCCGACGAGTAGTGGACGTCGAGCTCCGCCGTCCCCGTGCTCCAGCAGTCGACCGAGACACCGTCCTTCGAGGGCTTGTCCATGTACCGCAGGGCGCTCCGGCCGAGCCCCGACCGGACGACCTTCTCGCCGATCAGATAGTCGCCCGGGTCCGCGGAGTTGCCCGCGTGGAACTCCACGAGCGACCCGAAGATGTCCGACGTCGCCTCGTTCAGGCCGCCGGACTCGCCCGAGTACGTCAGCACGGCCGTCTTCGACGTCACGCCGTGCGTCATCTCGTGGCCGGCCACGTCCAGCGACACCAGCGGCCCGAGCTGGGTGCCGTCACCGTCGCCGTACGTCATGCAGAAGCAACTGTCGTCCCAGAAGGCGTTGTTGTAGTCGTTCCCGTAGTGCACGCGGTTGAACGAGCCCTTGCCGTCACCCGCGATGCCGCTACGGCCGTGGACGTTCTTGTAGTAGTCCCACGTCACGTCAGTGCCGTACTGGGCGTCCACCGCGGCCGTCGCACGGTCGCTCGCCGCACCGGTGCCCCAGCGGTTGTCGGCGTCCGTGAAGACCGTCGACGGGGCGCGGCTGAGGCAGATGGTCAGGACGCACAGGTCGGTCTTGTTCGCCGCGTCCCCGGTGTACGTGCCTCCGCGCGTGGCGTCCTTCAACTGGTATGTCGACCCCGACGCCGTCGTCTCCAGCGGCACCGTGCCCGCGTACAGCGACTTCCCGTCGCCCGACGCCTTCTCGATGCTGTCCCACGCGTCGATCCGTGCCCCGGTGCGGGCGTCGGTCAGCACCGTGTGGGCGACCGGGTTGCCGGCGGAGTCCTGGGCGACGGCGTCGGTCCGCCAGGCCAGCTTCGGGGCGCCGTGCAGGGCGTCGACCACCAGCTCGGGCTTGGACGTGAGCCTCTTCAGCGTCTCGCCGACGTTGGCCGCACGCAGCACGGTCGCCGCGAGGTCGGCCGCCTTGGGCGCCGAGACCTTGGGCGTCACGCTCGACAGGGAGAGCGCGTCCTTCGTCGCGCGGGAGGCGCTGCGGTACGTACCGTCCTTCGCCAGGTGGACGACGAAGTCGCCGCCGAGGACGGGAAGTCGGCGGTAGGTGCGGTCGTAGCGGACGTGCTGGGTGCCGTCCGCGTCCACGATCACGTCCCGCACGGTGGTGCCCTGCGCGGCCGTCAGCCCCAGGCTCCCCGCGTGCTCCTTCAGGGCCGACGCCGCGTTTCTCAGCGCGGTGGCCCTGGTCGGACGGTCGTCCGCGCCGGCGTTGGGGGAGAGCGTGGTGGCCAGCAGGGTGGCGGTGGCGGCGACGATGCCGGCCGTGGTGAGTCGGGAAGCACGGAGGTGCGGCCGTATTCGGCTCATCGGTCTCCTTCGAGCGGGCGGGAGCACAGAAGATGACCAAGATTCAAGGGGCCGTGCGCATGCCGTGGACAGGGTGAGTACGTGCAGGTGTGTGAGGGGAGAGGACCGTTTCTGCGAAGGCGGTGATCCTGGTGTGCGCACCCGTGCGCACCGTGCCGCCGAGACCGGTACCCCGACCGCGCGCCCCCGGCCGGTACGCTGCGCCTCGGCCGGCAGGCCGGGCCCCCGGCCACCCGCCCAGCCCCAGCCCTGCGCCGCGCCGGCGCCCGCGCCGAGGAGACGGCCCGAAGTGACCCCGCCGCCCCTGCCCTTCTTCGTCTACGGCACCCTCCGCCCCGGCGAGCCCAACCACGACGCCTTCCTGCGCGGCCGCACCCTCACCGAGGAACCGGCACGACTGGCCGGGGCGGTGCTGTACGACGGCCCCGGCTACCCGTACGCCGTCGAGGCCCTGGGCGGGCGCGGCACGGTGCACGGCGAACTCGTCACGGCCCGACCCGAGGAGTACCCCGCGCTCCTCGCCGCCCTGGACCACCTGGAGGAGTACGCCCCGAACGACCCGCGCAGCCTCTACGAACGGGTCGCACGCGAGGTGGTACGCGACACCGACGGAACGGCCGTACAGGCGTGGGTGTATGTCGCGGCACCCCCGGTCGCGGCTCGCCTGCGTACCCGCGGCAGGCTCATCGAGAGCGGCGATTGGGCGAGGCGGCCGCTTGGCTGAGTCGGGTGCGGCACGGCTGAGTGACGTGGCGGTCTGGCTGTGTCGAGCGTCGGCGCGGCTGAGTCGCGGGTCCGCGCGGCCGTGTTGAGCGTAGGTGTGGCTGTGTCGAGCGTCGGCGCGGCTGAGCCGCGGGTCCGCGCGGCTGTGTCAAGCGTCAGTGCTGCTGTGCCTGGTGTCCGGCTGCCGATTCAAAGGTCCGCCCGGCTGAGCCGAGCGTGGGCGCGGCTGAGGCGAGTGTCAGCCCGGCTGAGCCGAGCGCCCAGCCAACCGATTCGGGCGTGCCCACCCAACCCGAGCCAGGTGCCCACCCAACCGGTCGGGCCCCCGACTGAGCCGGGCAGCTGCCCCGCCGCGACAGCTCCCGCACACGCAAGCGGGCCGAGCCCCGTCCCCTCAATGGCCCCCGCCCGCCTAAGACTTCACCGCCTCCACCCGCACCGCGCACGCCTTGAACTCAGGCATCTTCGACGTCGGGTCGAGAGCCGGGTTGGTCAGGGTGTTGGCGCGGCCCTCGCCCGGCCAGTGGAAGGGCATGAAGACCGTGTCCGGGCGGATGCCGGTCGTGATGCGGGCGGGGGCCACCGCACGGCCCCGGCGCGAGACCACGGCCACCGGGTCGCCCTCGGCCGCCCCGAGCCGCGCCGCCAGCCGGGGGTGCAGTTCCACGAACGGGCCCGGCGCGGCGGCGTTCAGTTCGTCGACGCGGCGGGTCTGGGCGCCGGACTGGTACTGCGCCACGACCCGGCCGGTCGTGAGGAGGACCGGGTACTCGTCGTCGGGTTCCTCGGCGGTCGCCCGGTACGACACGGGCACGAACCGCGCCCGTCCGTCCGGCGTGGCGAATCGGTCGAGGAAGAGGCGGGGCGTGCCGGGGTGCACCGCGCCGGCGGTCTCGCCGTCCTGCGCCGGGTCGTCGTCGCCGGCCGCTGCGGCCGAGTCCAGCGAGGCGTCCTCGCTGTCCGTGGAGCCCTCGTCGTCGGCCGCGGCAGGGCACGGCCAGAACACCCCGTTCTCCTCCGCCAGCCGGCGATACGTGATCCCCGAGTAGTCCGCCGCCCCGCCCGCACTGGCCCGCCGCAGTTCCTCGAAGACCTCCTCGGGGTCGGTCGGGAAGCCCTTCTCCAGGGCCGTTCCCTCTCCGTCACCCAGCCGCGCCGCGAGCTCGTGCATGACCTCCAGGTCGCTGCGAACGCCCTCCGGCGGACTGATCGCGCGCCGGCGCAGCAGCACCCGGCCCTCCAGGTTGGTCGTCGTGCCCGTCTCCTCCGCCCACTGGGTGACCGGAAGGACCACGTCCGCGAGGGCGGCCGTCTCCGACAGCACCACGTCGCACACCACAAGGAAGTCAAGGGACTTGATGCGATCCTCGATGTGCGCGGCACGCGGCGCCGACACCACCGGGTTGGAGCCCATCAGCAGCAGCGACCTGATGTCCGTGCCGAGCGCGTCCAACAGCTCGTACGCGCTGCGCCCCGGTCCCGGCAGGCTGTCCGGGTCCACTCCCCACACCTCGGCGACATGCCGCCGCGCCGCCGGGTCGTCCAGCTTGCGGTAGCCGGGCAACTGGTCGGCCTTCTGACCGTGCTCGCGCCCGCCCTGCCCGTTGCCCTGCCCGGTGAGACAGCCGTACCCGGACAGCGGCCGGCCCGCCCGTCCCGTCGCCAGGCACAGGTTGATCCACGCGCCCACGGTGTCCGTGCCCTTGGACTGCTGCTCGGGCCCGCGCGCGGTGAGCACCATCGCGTGCTGCGGCTCGCAGAACAGCCGTACGGCTTCCCGGAGTTGAGGAACGGACACCCCCGTGATCCGCTCCACGTACTCCGGCCAGTGCGCCATCGCCGCGGCCCGCGCGTCCTCCCAGCCGGCCGTGCGCTCCTGGACGTACTCCTCGTCCACCCGTCCCTCGGCGACGACCAGGTGCAGCAGCCCGAGGGCCAGCGCGAGGTCGGTGCCGGGGCGTGGTGCCAGGTGCAGGTCGGCCTGCTCGGCGGTCTTCGTGCGGCGCGGGTCGATGACGATGAGCGTGCCGCCGTTCTCGCGCAGCTCGTTGAAGAAGCGGAGCGAGGGCGGCATCGTCTCCGCGAGGTTGGAGCCGACGAGGATGACGCAGCCTGTCCGCGGGATGTCCTCCAGCGGGAACGGCAGCCCCCGGTCCAGGCCGAACGCCTTGATCCCGGCCGCGGCCGCCGACGACATGCAGAAGCGGCCGTTGTAGTCGATCTGCGAGGTTCCGAGCACGATCCTCGCGAACTTGCCGAGGCTGTACGCCTTCTCGTTCGTCAGTCCGCCGCCGCCGAAGACCCCGCACGCGTCCGGGCCATGTTCCGTACGCGTGCGGGCCAGCCCCTCCGCGACGCGGTCCAGCGCCTCGTCCCAGGTGGCCGGCACGAGCGTGCCACCCGACCGCACCAGCGGCGAGGTCAGACGGACGCTCGATTCCAGCACCGCGGGCGCCGTGCGGCCCTTGCCGCACAGTGCCCCCTTGTTCACCGGGAAGTCCGGCCGCTCGACCACCGCGACGCCCCCGCCCTGCAGCGGCGTGAGGTTCATTCCGCACTGCAGGGCGCAGTACGGGCAGTGCGTGGGCGTCGCGGAGTTCGGCATGTCGTTCAGCGTGCTTCGGGCGTGTTACGTGCGGCTCGGCTCCCTGTTACGCGTCCGGGACGGTGCCCTCTTCGCCGGCGTCGTGGCGCCGTGAGGCGAGCCGTTTTTGTCGACACGGCCCCGCATGCCGAAGGGCGGGAGCAGGGCATTGGCCCCGCTCCCGCCCGGTCAGGGACGGTCCTTGGTCAGAGGACGCCCGGGGTCAGCACTCGTAGGCGTAGTACGGAGTGTCGCCGGGCTCCAGACCGATCCTCTCGGTCGCGCCCGGACCGATCTGGATGCACGGCGGGTCGAACCCGTCGACCTCGACGGTCGCGTAGATCGTGTACCCGCACTCGTTCCAGATGTCCGCCCAGCCGTAGCCGTAGGCGACGACGTGGGCGCAGCCCGGCTCCCTCGCGTCATCGGCTTCGGCGGCGGTGGCGGTACCCGCCGCGGTCGCCCCGGTGAGCAGTGCCACCACGGCGGCCGTGGCGAACAGCGAGCGAAGACGAGTCATCACGTGTCCTTTCCCCCAGGTCGCGGCGGGCGGCCCGATCCGCCCCCGCACTGCCGTGGACACTATGGGTAGTTGACCGACTACGGATGGCTTCCATCGGGCTTTCACGCAGTTGGCTGGCGTGCGCGCGTCAAAACCTGCGCGTAGGGGCGTGCGCCGCCCCGCCCGGGCGCCTCACCGCTCCGCCGCCAACGCGTTCGCCACTCCCGCCTCCCGCCGCCCGAGGAACCGGGGGTCCGGCTCGAACACGGCGTCCAGGGCCGCCTTTCCGGCCGCGAAGATCTCCCGAGTGCCGCCGTAGTACCAGGTGGCGTCGTGCCGGTCGTCGACCCCGACCCCGTACGAGGTCACGCCCGCCTCCTGGCACAGCGCGACCGCCCGCCGGATGTGGAAGCCCTGGCTGATCAGCACCGCCTCGTCGACGCCGAAGATCTTCTTCGCGCGGACGCAGGAGTCCCAGGTGTCGAAACCGGCGTAGTCGCTGACGATGCGGGAGCCGGGAACGCCGTGCCGGGTCAGATACGTCCGCATGGCGTCGGGCTCGTCGTAGTCCTCGCGGCTGTTGTCGCCGGTGACGAGGACGACCTCGACCCGCCCCTCGCGGTACAGCTCGGCCGCCGCGTCGAGCCGGTGGGCGAGATACGGGGACGGCTCGCCCTCCCACAGACCGGCGCCGAAGACGACGGCGACATCGGTGCGCGGCACGTCGGCCGTGGTGTGCAGCCGGTCGCCGGTCACGACGTACATCCAGGTGGCCGGAAGAAGCCCCAGCACGCACGCCGACATCACGGCCTGCACCAGCCGCCGCTGCCCGGCGCGGGTGCGCGGCAGACGTGGTCCTCGCAGCTTCGGTCGGCGCATGTGGATGGTCCCTCCCCGGTCGGCGAACCGCCTGTCCTCGACACTCAGGGACGTCCTGTCAGCCCCCGCGGTTCACCCCCGCCGACGTGACCAGCTTCACTCCGCCCTGTGAAACCGCAGGTCACTCCACCTCACACACCCCGGACCCCCCGCGGTGAACCCGGTGTAAAAACCCGTCATTCCCGCGCAACGGGGAGGCAACGTCCCGGCGCCACCATCGGTTCATGACGGCGTCGAACCCGCTTCACAACGAGTCCACGACGGTCCACCTCGACAGTACGGCGCACCTCATGAACCGGATCAGCAGCCAGCTCGCCAGCCAGCTCAGCCTCGTCTCGCTCGACGGCAGACGGCGCCCCGAACCGCCCGCGCTCGTCGTCGTGGCCCACGGCAGCCGCGACCCGCGCGCCCTGGGCACCGTACGCGCGCTCCTCGACAAGGTCCGAGCCCTGCGTCCCGGCCTGCCGGTCCACCTCGGCCACATCGAGCTGAACGAGCCCCTGCTCCCCGACACCCTCGCCGCCCTCGGCACCCGCGAGGCGATCCTCGTCCCCCTCCTCCTCAGCCGCGGCTACCACGTCAAGCGGGACATCCCCGAGATGGCCGCCGAAGCCGACGTCCACGCGCGTGTGGCCCCCGCACTGGGCCCGCACCCCCTGCTGGTCGAGGCCCTGTACGCCCGCCTCGTCGAGGCCGGCTGGCGCAACCGCATGGACGAGCCCACCCGCCGCGCGAGCGCGGTCGTCCTGGCAGCGGCCGGCTCCCGCGACCCCGAGTCCAAGGTCGACACGGCCCGCACGGCTCACCTCCTGGCCAACCGCCTGGGCGTCCCGGTGATCCCGGCCTACGCGACCACGGCGGCCCCGACCGTTCCCGACGCCATCAGCGCCCTCGCCGCCCGGGGCCGCACACGGGTCGCGGTCGCCTCGTACTTCACGGCCCCGGGCCGCTTCGCCACGGAGTGCGCGGCGGCGGCTCCGTGGATCGCATCCGCCCCGCTGGGCACCCACGCCGCCATGGCAAGCCTGCTGCTCCACCGCTACGACCAGATGCTGACGACTCCGGTCACGACAGCACCGGAATTGGCGTCGGCTTGAAACGCCCAGGACGGTGACTTCCCTCAAGGGGCGTGGGCCGTATCGATTTACGGCTCCGCCGTGTGGGCGCGACCAGCCCCCACAGCCCGCACGCGCATCCCGGGAAGTCTCGGCAGACGACTAGGCGCAAGGCAGTCCTCCGTTTGTCAGCGCCTGCCTTTAATGTCGGGTGCATGAACTACGACGAGTCGGCCATCGAGCGCTGGGCTGTCGAGCCGGACAAGCGCCCCGGCCGCACCGCCTTCCAACGCGACCGCGCCCGAGTACTCCACTCCGCGGCCCTGAGGAGACTCGCCGGCAAGACACAGGTAGTCACCCCGGGAACCCACAGCCAGGCCTGGGACCCCAGCCCCCGCACCCGTCTGACCCACTCCCTGGAGTGCGCCCAGGTCGGCCGAGAACTCGGCGCGGCCCTCGGCTGCGACCCCGACCTCGTGGAAGCGGCCTGTCTCTCCCACGACCTCGGCCACCCCCCTTTCGGCCACAACGGCGAAGTGGCACTGAACGAATTCGCCGAGGACTGCGGCGGCTTCGAGGGCAACGCCCAGTCCCTGAGGCTCCTCACCCGCATCGAACCCAAGCGGTTCACCCCGGAGGGCTCCGTGGGCCTGAACCTCACCCGCGCCACGCTCGACGCCGCCACCAAGTACCCCTGGCCGCGCGGCGCCCACCCGACCGACCCGAAGTCCCCGAAGTTCGGCGTCTACGAGGACGACCGGCCCGTCTTCGACTGGGTCCGCAAGGACGCCCCCGGCACCCGCACCACCTTCGAGGCCCAGGTCATGGACTGGTCCGACGACGTGGCGTACTCGGTGCACGACGTCGAGGACGGCCTGCACGCCGGCCACCTCGACCCCAACTGCCTGCACGCCGAGCCGGAGCGGCAGGAGATCTTCGCGGTCGCCATCGGGCGGTACGTCCCCGATGACACCGACCCGGCCGAGCTGGCCGCCGCCCTCGACCGGCTCCAGGAAGAACCGTGGTGGCCGCACGGCTACGACGGATCGGCCGTCGCCCAGGCCCGCCTGAAGGACGCCACCAGCCAGCTCATCGGCCGGTTCTGCCTGGCCGCCGAGAGCGCCACGCGCGCCGCGTACGGCGCCGGCCGGCTCTCCCGCTACGCCGCCGAACTCGTCGTACCGCACCGGACGCGCCTGGAGTGCGCGGTCCTCAAGGCCGTCGCCGACCGGTACGTCATGCAGCGCGCCGAGCAGGAGCGGCTGCGCGCCGACCAGCGCATCGTGGTCGCGGAACTGGCCGAGGCGCTCACCGCCCGCGCGCCCGACGGGCTGGACCCGCAGTTCCGGGCCCTGTTCGACGAAGCGGAGGACGACCGCGCCCGTAAGCGTGTGATCGTCGACCAGATCGCCTCCCTGACGGACGCGGCGGCCCGCACCCTGCACACACGGTTCACACAGCGGGCCTGAAGGGGCCGGGACAGGGGCGGTGCGCTCACCCGGCCGGTGCGGGTGAGACACCTGTGGCGAACGGGCACTCGAAAGTGACCCTGCGTGGCCTGATCGGGTCACCCCCTCTTCCCGCATCACGCTGCGTGCGGGACGCTCATGTGGCGGCACCCTTACGAGGAGGCATCAAGTGGTCGACGCGGATCAGACATTCGTCATCGTCGGAGGCGGACTCGCCGGCGCGAAGGCGGCCGAGACGCTCCGAGCGGAGGGCTTCACCGGGCGGGTGATACTGATCTGCGACGAGCGCGACCACCCGTACGAGCGGCCGCCGCTGTCCAAGGGCTACCTCCTCGGCAAGGAGGAGCGCGACAGCGTCTTCGTCCACGAACCCGCCTGGTACGCGCGCAACGACATCGAGCTGCACCTCGGCCAGACCGTCGACGCCATCGACCGTACGGCGAAGACGGTGCGGTTCGGCGAGGACGGCACAGTCGTCCACTACGACAAGCTCCTGCTGGCCACCGGTGCCGAGCCGCGCCGCCTGGACATCCCGGGCACGGACCTGACCGGCGTCCACCACCTGCGCCGGCTCGCGCACGCCGAGCGCCTCAAGGGCGTCCTGACCTCACTCGGCCGGGACAACGGACACATCGTGATCGCCGGCGCGGGCTGGATCGGCCTGGAGGTCGCGGCGGCGGCCCGCGAGTACGGCGCCGAGGTCACCGTGATCGAGCCGGAGCCGACGCCGCTGCACGGGGTGCTCGGCCCCGAGCTGGGCGGGCTCTTCGCCGAGCTGCACCGTGAGCGCGGGGTGCGCTTCCACTTCGGGCGGCGGCTCACGGAGATCGTCGGCCAGGACGGCATGGTGCTGGCCGTCCGCACGGACGACGGCGAGGAGCACCCCGCGCACGACGTCCTGGCGGCCATCGGCGCCGCCCCGCGTACATCGCTGGCGGAGTCGGCCGGACTGGAGATCGCCCACCGCACCTACGGCCGCGGCGTAGTGGTCGACGAGCGGCTGCGCACCTCCGACCCCGACATCTACGCGGCCGGCGACGTCGCCTCCTTCCCGCACGCCCTCTTCGACACCCGGCTGCGCGTGGAGCACTGGGCCAACGCGCTCAACGGCGGCCCGGCGGCGGCGCGCGCGATGCTCGGCCGCGACGTCACCTACGACCGCGTGCCCTACTTCTTCTCCGACCAGTACGACTTGGGGATGGAGTACAGCGGATGGGCGCCGTCGGGGTCGTACGACGAGGTGGTGATCCGCGGGGACGCCGGGAAGCGGGAGTTCATCGCGTTCTGGGTGAAGGACGGCCGGGTGCTGGCCGGGATGAACGTGAACGTGTGGGACGTCACAGACCCCATTCAGCAGCTGATCCGCTCGAAGGCGCAGGTGAACACGGACGCCTTGGCGGACCCGCACATTCCACTCGAATCCCTCGCACCGTAGGTGCCAGTCCGCACCCGTGCTGCAATTCCCGGGGCGGCTGCATCGAAAGCCGCTGCGCGGCGGGCCGGACCCCCGGCCGAAGGCCGGACTCGCCCCAGGAGTGTCAGTTCTGCCCCGTAGAATCACCACGTGGCAGGACGGATCAACGACGAGGACGTGAAGGCGGTACGGGACGCGGTCCCGATCGACGCCGTGGTGTCCGAGTACCTCCAGCTGCGCAACGCCGGGGGCGGGAACCTCAAGGGGCTGTGCCCCTTCCATGACGAGAAGTCGCCGTCCTTCCAGGTCAGCCCGAGCAAGGGGCTCTTCCACTGCTTCGGCTGCCAGGAGGGCGGCGACACCATCACGTTCGTGATGAAGGTCGACCACCTCTCCTTCTCCGAGGCGGTCGAGCGGCTCGCCGGCCAGGCCGGCATCACCCTGCGTTACGAGGAGGGCGGGTACAGCCCGTCGCACCAGCGCGGCGAGCGGATCCGCCTGGTCGAGGCCCACAAGATCGCCGCCGAGTGGTACGCCGAGCAGCTGGCGAGCAGCCCCGAGGCCGACACCGGCCGGATCTTCCTCGCCGAGCGCGGCTTCGACCAGGCCGCCGCCGTCCACTTCGGTGTCGGCTACAGCCCTCAGGGCTGGGACCACCTGACCCGCTATCTGCGCGGCAAGGGCTTCACCGACAAGGAACTGCTCCTGTCCGGCCTGTCGCAGGAGGGCCGCCGCGGCCCCATCGACCGCTTCCGGGGCCGCCTGATGTGGCCGATCCGCGACATCGGCGGCGACGTGGTCGGCTTCGGCGCCCGCAAGCTGTACGAGGCGGACAACGGGCCGAAGTACCTCAACACCCCCGACACGGCGATCTACAAGAAGTCCAACGTCCTCTACGGCATCGACCTCGCCAAGAAGGACATCGCGAAGTCGAGCCGCGCGGTCGTCGTCGAGGGTTACACGGACGTCATGGCCTGCCACCTCGCCGGCGTCACCACCGCCATCGCCACCTGCGGCACGGCCTTCGGCGGCGACCACATCAAGATCCTGCGCCGACTGCTCATGGACAACGGCTCGGCCCGCGTCATCTTCACCTTCGACGGCGACGCGGCCGGCCAGAAGGCGGCCCTGCGCGCCTTCGAGGACGACCAGAAGTTCGCGGCGGAGACGTACATCGCCATCGCCCCGGACGGCATGGACCCCTGCGAACTGCGCCTGGCGAAGGGCGACGACGCGGTCGCCGACCTGGCCGAACCCCGCACCCCCCTCTTCGAGTTCGCGCTGCGCCAGATCGTCCTGCGCTACGACCTCGACACCCCGGCGGGCCGCGCCGCCGCTCTGGACGAGGCGGCCCCGATCGTCGCCCGCATCAAGAACAGCGGCGCCCAGCACGAGGTGGCCGTCCAGCTCGCCGGCCTGCTCGGCATCCTGGACACCCAGTTCGTCGTCAAGCGGGTGGCACAGCTGGCGCGTTGGGCACGCGACCGGGGCGGCCGCGGCCCGGCCCCGCAGTCCCGCGACACGCAGCGGTACGACGCCGCCCCCGGTCCCCGCGCCTCCGGTCCGGCCCTCACCCTGCGCAACCCGGTCTACGCCACCGAGCGCGAGCTCCTCAAACTCGCCCTTCAGCGCCCCGAGTTGGCCTCGCCGGCCTTCGACGCGTACGGCGTCGACGAGTTCACCGCGGCGCCCTATGCCGCCGTACGCCAGACGATCATGGACGCGGGCGGCGCGGAGTACGGCATCCAGGACCCGCAGGAGTACCTGGTCCGCGTCCGCGAGGCGGCCCCCGACGACCAGGTCCGCGCGATGGTCACGGAGCTGGCGGTCGAGCCGATCATGCGCCGCACCGTGGACGAGGTGTACGCGGGCACGGTGCTGGTCCAGGTCCGCCGCCGCGCCGTGGAGCGCCGTATCCGCGACATCCAGTCCCAGATGACCCGCCTGTCGACGGGCGGCGACCCCGCCCAACTGGCCGCCGTGCAGAACGAACTGTGGGTGCTGCAGCAGTACGACCAGGCATTGCAGGGGCAGGGCGCCGCAGCGCTCTGACGGTTCCGCGGGCATCCGCGTACGGCAGGGTGACCACGCGGTCACGGACCGGACGCAAAAAGTCACCGCACGCCCCTCGTGGCGGCGATGTGTCGTACTCCACACTGGGTTCCGGTGCCTGAGTCCTCGGAGCGCGGCCGACCCGTTCCCCACGGGTCCCACACCCCCGCGGTTCCGCTCATCGCGTACGGGACGGACAGCGGCGAGGCCGCCGACTCCGCCCTCGAAGCAGCGCTGCCGTATGCATCGGCAGCGATCATCCTGGAGGTCGCCCCCGTGCAGACCCAGACCCTGATCGAGACCGACAAGAGTACGGACGGCACGGAGCCGGACGCGGAGACCGACGTTCTTGTCGCGGTCCCGCCGCAGAGCCGTGTCGCGCACCACCCCGAGTCGGAGCCGGAGGCCACGCCCGAGCCCGCTGAGCCGCCCGTCGGGGCGCTGGACGGCGCCGACGCCGCCGAGCCGGTGGAAGCACCGCTGCCGGCCCGCTCCCGCGCCGCCGACACCAGCGGACCCTCCTCCGACCTGTTCCGCCAGTACCTGCGGGAGATCGGCCGCATCCCCCTGCTCACCGCGGCCGAGGAGGTCGAGCTCGCCCGCCGCGTCGAGGCCGGCCTGTTCGCCGAGGAGAAGCTGAGCACCACCCCCGACCTGGAGAGCCGCCTCGCCCTCGACCTGGACCGCCTGGTCGTCATGGGCCGGATGGCCAAGCGCCGCCTGATCGAGGCCAACCTGCGTCTCGTCGTGTCCGTCGCGAAGAGGTACGTCGGCCGCGGGCTGACCATGCTCGACCTCGTCCAGGAGGGGAACCTCGGCCTGATCCGGGCCGTCGAGAAGTTCGACTACGCCCGTGGCTACAAGTTCTCGACGTACGCCACCTGGTGGATCCGCCAGGCCATGTCCCGCGCCCTCGCCGACCAGGCCCGCACCATCCGGGTGCCGGTCCACGTCGTCGAGTTGATCAACCGGGTCGTCCGCGTCCAGCGCCGCATGCTCCAGGAACGCGGCTACGAACCGACGCCGGAAGAGGTGGCCGCCCACCTCGACCTGCCGCCCGAGCGGGTCAGCGAGGTGCTGCGGCTGGCCCAGGAACCGGTGTCGCTGCACGCGCCGGTGGGCGAGGAGGACGACGTGGCGCTCGGCGACCTCATCGAGGACGGCGACGCGACGTCACCTGTGGAGTCGGCGGCGTTCCTGCTGCTCAGGGAGCACCTCGAAGCGGTGCTGTCGACTTTGGGCGAACGGGAACGCAAGGTCGTCCAACTCCGCTACGGCCTCGCCGACGGCCGCCCCCGCACCCTGGAGGAGATCGGCCGCATCTTCGGCGTGACGCGGGAGCGGATCAGGCAGATCGAGTCGAAGACCCTCAACAAGCTGCGGGACCACGCGTTCGCGGATCAGCTGAGGGGCTATCTGGACTGATGCCGTCTGCGGGCCGGTGGGGGTTGGTCGCGCAGTTCCCCGCGCCCCTGAAGGGGCGCGGGGATGTATCAATTTGCGGCTCCGCCGCGTGGGCGCGACCAGCTACAACGGACCCGCAGCCGCCCCGCGACACCACGTGGCACCCCCGAACGCGACTCAGTCCACCTCCGCCACCGCCTGCGCGAACTGCGCCTTGTACAACCGCGCATACGCCCCGTCGGCCGCCAACAGCTCCCCGTGCGCGCCCTGTTCCACGATCGAGCCGTCCTCCATGACGAGGATCGTGTCCGCGTCCCGGATGGTCGACAACCGATGTGCGATCACGAACGACGTCCGCCCATGCGCCAGCTTCGCCATGGCCTTCTGGATCAGGACCTCCGTACGGGTGTCGACAGACGACGTCGCCTCGTCGAGTACCAGGATCACCGGATCCGACAGGAACGCCCGAGCGATGGTGATCAGCTGCTTCTCACCGGCACTGACCCCGCTGCCCTCGTCGTCGATCACCGTGTCGTACCCGTCGGGCAGCGTCCGGATGAACCGATCGGCGTGGGCGGCCCGAGCCGCCTCCTCGATCTCGCCGCGGGTGACCTCGCGAGAGGCGCCGTACGCGATGTTCTCCGCGATCGTGCCGCCGAACAGCCACGTGTCCTGCAGCACCATCCCGATCCCGGCCCGCAGTTCGTCCCGGGACATCCGGGCGATGTCGACCCCGTCGAGGGTGATGCGCCCGGACGACACGTCGTAGAAGCGCATCAGCAGGTTCACCAGCGTCGTCTTGCCGGCCCCCGTGGGACCGACGATCGCGACCGTGTGCCCGGGCTCCACCGTCAGCGACAGGTCCTCGATCAGCGGCTTCTCCGGGTCGTACCGGAAGGACACGCCCTCCAGCGCCACCCGCCCCCGCAACTCCTCGGGCCGCACACCCGGCACGGGATCCGCGTCCTGCTCCTCGGCGTCCAGCAGCTCGAAGATCCGCTCCGCCGACGCCACACCCGACTGCACCAGGTTCGCCATCGACGCGACCTGCGTCAGCGGCATCGAGAACTGCCGCGAGTACTGGATGAAGGCCTGCACATCACCGATGGACAGCGAGCCGGACGCCACCCGCAGACCGCCGACCACCGCGACCAGGACGTAGTTGATGTTCGACACGAACAGCATCAGCGGCTGCATGACCCCGCTGTTGAACTGCGCCTTGAACCCGGCCTCGTACAACGCCTCGTTCTGCTCGGCGAACTGCTGCGCCGACTCCTCCTGCCGCCCGAACACCTTCACCAGGGTGTGCCCGGTGTACATCTCCTCGACGTGCGCGTTGAGCTTGCCGGTGGTCCGCCACTGCTGCACGAAGTGCGGCTGCGACCGCTTGCCGACGCGCGTGGCGACCACGAACGACAGCGGCACGGTCACCAGCGCGACCAGCGCCAGCAGCCATGACACCCAGAACATCATCGCCAGCACACCGATGATGGTGAGCACGGAGTTGATGAGCTGGCCCATCGACTGCTGGAGGGTCTGCCCGATGTTGTCGATGTCGTTGGTCGCCCGGGACAGCACCTCACCGCGCCGGCTCTTGTCGAAGTACGACAGCGGCAGCCGCGACAGCTTCGTCTGGACGTCCTCACGCATCCGGTACATCGTCCGGTTCACGGCCCGGTTCACCAGCCGAGTCGCCACCGCCATCAGCACACCGGCGACGAGGAACACGATGAGCGCGAAGAGCAGTACGTTCCCCACCGCGCCGAAGTCGATGCCCTGGCCCGGCGTGAAGTCGGTGCTGCGCAGCATGTCGGCGATCTGGTTGTCGCCGCGCTCCCGCATGGCCGCGAGGACCTGCTCCTTGCTCATCCCGGACTCGAACTGCCGCCCGACGATGCCCGCGAAGACCAGGTCGGTGGCGGCACCGAGGATCTTCGGCCCGGCGACCGACAGGCCCACGCTCACGACCACGCAGACCAGCAGCGCGTAGATGGTGACCCGCTCGGGCTTGAACTGCGCGACCAGCCGCCTGCCCGAGACCTTGAAGTCCAGCGAGCGCTGATCGGGGCCGCCGCCGGCCATCATCCGCCCCATCGGCCCGGCCATCAGGCAGCCTCCGCTTCCGTCAGCTGGGAGAGCACGATCTCCCGGTAGGTCTCGTTGTCCGCCATCAGCTCGTGGTGCCGGCCCGTGCCGACGACCTGCCCCTCGTCGAGCACGACGATCCGGTCCGCGTCCCGGATGGTCGCCACCCGCTGGGCGACGATGACGACGGTCGCCTCGGCGGTCTCGCGCCCGAGCGCCGCACGCAGGGCGGCGTCGGTGGCGTAGTCGAGGGCGGAGAAGGAGTCGTCGAAGAGATAGATCTCCGGACGCTGGACCAGCGTCCGCGCGATCGCCAGCCGCTGCCGCTGACCACCGGAGACATTGGTCCCGCCCTGCGAGACGGGCGCGTTCAGCCCGCCCTCCAGCCGCTCGACGAACTCCTTGGCCTGCGCCACCTCGAGCGCCTGCCACAGCTCCTCGTCCGTCGCGTCCGGGTTGCCGTAGCGCAGGTTGGTCGCCACTGTCCCGGCGAACAGATACGGCTTCTGCGGCACGAGCCCGACGGTCCTGGCGAGCACCTGGGGATCGATGGTCGCCACGTCCTCCCCGTCCACGAGCACCCTGCCGTCGGTCGCGTCGAACAGTCGCGGGACGAGCCCCAGCAGGGTCGACTTCCCGCTGCCCGTCGAGCCGATGACGGCGGTCGTCTCGCCCGGCAGCGCGACCAGGTCGACGGACTTCAGGACCGGCTCCTCGGCACCCGGGTAGCGGAACCCGGCACCCCGGATCTCCAGATGACCGTGCCGGCGCAGCTCCCGCACCGGCGCGACCGGCGGCACCACGCTCGACGACGTGTCCAGGACCTCCTGGACGCGCTCGGCGCAGACCTCGGCGCGCGGCACCATCATGAACATGAAGGTGGCCATCATCACGGACATCACGATCTGCATGAGATAGGCGAGGAAGGCCGTCAGGTCACCGATCTGCATCCCGCCGCTGTCGATGCGATGGGCGCCGAACCACACCACCGCGATCGAGGACAGGTTCACCACCGTCATGACGATCGGGAACATCAGCGCGAGCAGCTTGCCGGTGCCCGTCGCCATCTCGGTGAGCTCGACGTTGGCCCTGCGGAAGCGGTGCTGCTCGTACTCGTCGCGCACGAAGGCACGGATCACGCGGTTGCCGGTGATCTGCTCGCGCAGCACCCGGTTCACCGTGTCGAGGCGCACCTGCATGGCCCGGAACAGCGGCCGCAGCCGCCGAACGATCAAGGTCACGCTGATGCCGAGGACCGGCACCACGGCCACCAGCACCGCGGACAGCGGCACGTCCAGGCCGAGGGCGAGCACGATGCCGCCCACGCACATGATCGGCGCCGACACCATCAGCGTGAACGTCATCAGCGCCAGCATCTGCACCTGCTGGACGTCATTGGTCGTACGGGTGATCAGCGAGGGCGCGCCGAAGTGGCCCACCTCACGTGCCGAGAACGACTGCACCCGGTCGAAGACGGCGGCCCGCACATCCCGGCCGAGCGCCGCCGCGGTCCGGGCGCCGTAGTACACGGCACCGATGTTGCACACCACCTGCGCCAGCGAGATGCCGATCATCAAGGCGCCGTAGGACAGGATGTAGCCGGTGTCGCCGGTGACGACACCCTTGTCGATGATGTCCGCGTTCAGCGTGGGCAGGTAGAGCGTGGCGCAGGTCTGCAGGAACTGCAGCAGCACCAGCCAGGCGATGGGTTTTCGGTAGGGCCTGAGGTAGGTCCGCAGAAGTCGTATGAGCACGCTGCTTCTCTCGGAGTCGACGACGGGGCGATTGGTTGCCCCTGGCCCCTATCGTCGAACACTCCGGCCGCGTTACCTCAACCGATTAATCCGTCAGAGCCGCTTCATACGGCCTTCCGGGTGCGAACTCCTACCGGTCTCTTACGTTCCACTACGTTCCACGGGCCGCAGGCCCCAGCACTACGGCCGGAACGCCCCCGGATGCGTCTGCTCCCGCACCGACACGAACTGCTGCCGCACCGCCTGCCCCACCGCCAGCTCCTCACCGGGCTCCAGGACCTGCGCGGATGCGCCCTGCCAGACCGGCGGGGTGCGCGGGTCGAGCGTGCCCTGCGACACGCCCAGCGCCCAGGCGGCCTGCCGGGCCGCGCCGATCGCCGCGTAGTCCGCGGGCTGCGGTACGACGACCTGCGCGCCGAAGAGCATGGGCGCCGCCGCCTGCACGGCCGACAGCTCGGCAGCCGCACCCAGCAGGAAGATCCGCCGCACCTCGACACCCCGGCCGCGCAGCACGTCCAGCGCGTCCGCGAGCCCGCACAGCATGCCCTCGAACGCGGCCCGCGCCAGATGCTCCGGCTTCATCGACTCCCGCCGCAGCCCCGCCAGCATGCCCGCCGTGTGCGGCAGGTGCGGCGTCCGCTCACCTTCCAGATAGGGCAGCAGCACGAGGCCGTGCGAGCCCGGCGTCGACTTCATCGCCAGGTCGGACAGACCCTCCAGATCGGCCACGCCGAGGAGTTCGGCGGCGCCGCGCAGGGTGCGTACGGCGTTGAGGGTGGTGACGACCGGGAGGTGCATGCCGGTCGCGTCGGCCAGCGAGGTGATCATCCCGCTGCTGTCGACCAGCGCCTCGGGGTGAACCGCCATCACGGACCCGGAGGCGCCGAGCGACACCACCGCGTCGCCGAGCCCGATGCCGAGCCCGAAGGCGGCGGCCATGGTCTCGCCGGTCCCGGCGGAGATCAGCAGCCCCTCCGGCGTCGTACCGGCCGCTTCGGCGGGTCCGATCACCTCGGGCAGCATCGCCTGGTGGCCGAGCGCCAGCTCGACGAGATCGCTGCGGTAGGCGCCGGTCGCCGCCGACCAGTACCCGGTGCCGGAGGCGCCGCCCCGGTCCGTGGTCCTTCTCACAGGCCGGCCGAGCAGCTGCCACACCAGCCAGTCGTGGGCCTGCAGGAGAACGGCGGCGCGTACGGCGTTCTCCGGCTCGGTCTTGGCGAGCCAGCGCAGCTTCGTCACCGGCTGGGCGGCCTGCGGCACACACCCCACGGCCTGCGCCCACGCCTCGCGTCCCCCCAGCGCGTCGATCAGATCGGCCGCCGCGACCTGCGCCCGCTTGTCGCCGCCGACCATCGCGGGGCGCACGGTGTTGCCCTGCGCGTCGAGCGGCACCACCGCGTTCTGCTGCGCCGACACGCCGATGGCCTGCACACCTTCGAGCAGCCCGCCGCCTGCCGCCTCACCGAGGGAGAGCAGCCAGGCCTGCGGATCCACGTCGGAGGGGCGCGCGGTTCCGTCCGGCGACTCCACCGGGTGCGGGGCATAACCCTGCCTGAGCACGGCCCCTGTGTCCGCGTCGCAGACGACGATGCGAGTGAAATCGGGCGAACTGTCCAACCCGGCGACTATCCCCATGGCCCAAATTGTGCCGTAGCGCTGCGCTTGCTCGGGCCGTGGGCGTCGTAGCGGGTGCGTGCAGGATTCCGGGTGCGGGTTGAGTGGGGCTGGTCGCGCCACGCGGCGGAGCCGCACATCGATACACCCCCGCGCCCCTGGCGGCGTGGCAGGGACCGGCACCCAAGAGGTACCGGTACCCCAGGCATCCGACGGGTCCCGTTACGTGTTGCTGGTGCCCCAGTCGTCCTCCGCGCCTCCGTTGTGGGCGCTGCGTTCGCGCAGGGAGCGGACTCGTTGGGCGACGGACTCGGGGACTCGGTCGCCCATCTTGTCGCTCACCGTGTGGTAGGCCTTGCCGGCGAAGACGCGGCCCTGTTGTGCCGCCGTCTCCGCGGTGTTGCGGACGGCGGGGTTCTGCGCGACCTGGCGCGCGGACTTCTTGAGCTGCTCGTAGCGCTCGCGTCCGGCGCGTGTGCCGAGGACGTAACCGACGGCGAGTCCGATGACGAACGTGAGTCGGTAGCGCATGGCGGCCACCCTTCCCTTGCGTAGGTCCCTGGTGCGGCGTCGGCGCCGGGGGGGAACCGATTGGCGGAGCACCCCCCTGCTTGCGCTAATGTATGTGTCGCAGCGAGCGCACGCCCCCTGGCGAATACCCAGGTAGGTACGTTCGATGCAAACGAGGCATTCCTCCGTAGCTCAATTGGCAGAGCAGCCGGCTGTTAACCGGCAGGTTACTGGTTCGAGTCCAGTCGGGGGAGCTCGGTCCTCCGTAGCTCAATTGGCAGAGCAGCCGGCTGTTAACCGGCAGGTTACTGGTTCGAGTCCAGTCGGGGGAGCATGCTGAAGAGGACCCCGATGGGGTCCTTTTTCATGTGTGATCACCTGTCGTGGGAACCGTGCAGGTCGTGGGGGAGTCCTTGAGGGCATGCGAAGTCGACCATACGAAGCAGGAGATCGTATGAGCGGCTATGCTGCGGCAGACGGCGCGCACACTTGTACGCGACACGCCGCTATGGGGCGGTAGCTCAGCCGGTTAGAGCAGCGGACTCATAATCCGTCGGCCGTGGGTTCGAGTCCCACCCGCCCCACCACGCACCATCCGTGCAGAAACGATGCGACCAGCCCGTTGCCGGGAGTTCACTCGCAGACGATCTCGTCACGCGGCTTGTAGTGGGTGCGGAACGGCTCTCGTTTCAGCTCTCGGCCGTCAGCGACGAACACCCGTTGCACGGCGACGTCGAATCCCTCCAACGGAGTCTGCGGCACGCACTGTTTGTCGGTGCTGACCTTCTTCGCCGGCTCCTTCACGTTGGTGCGCGGACCCGTGATCGAGCCGATCTCGTCGTACTTCTTGGTGCCGAGGAAGGTGATGGTGACGGACGTGTCGGTGGACTCGGCCTGGATGTAGATGGCGTTGCCGGAGTCGTTGTTGAACTTGAGGTCGAGACTGCCCCAGGCGACCGTCGCCTCGCGGCCCTCCGGGTAGCGCTCGATGTAGAACGAGTGGGCGCCGTACTCCACGGGGTCGACCCCCGCGAAGAACATCGCGTTGAACATGGTCGTCGCCACGGCGGAGACGCCGCCGCCGGGGGCCTTGTGGAACTCGTCGTTGAGGATCATGACGCCGTCGACGAAGCCGTTGGCCTCGGTGCGTTCGCCGACGGTGCGATTGAAGCTCCAGGTCTTGTTCGGCATGACGAGGGAGCCGTTGATGAGTTCCACCGCCCGGCCGATGTTGTGCGAGCGGTACGGCGCCGGCTCGAAGTTGACGGTGAAGGAGGACATCCGCTCGCGCAGCCCGAGTCGTTCGACGTTGTCGCGGGTCACCTGCGGCTCGCTCACGCTCGTGGCGATCTCGCCGCTGCGGCCGGAGCCCGTCCGCCTGAGGAGCGGCATGACGGCCTTGCTCAGCGCCTTGTCGGTGATCACGTGGCCGGCCCGGCCGTCCTCGGCCACCGCGACCCTGTTGCCGACGAGGCGCAGTTCGGCGTTCCGGGGCGTGCTGGGCAGTAGGGACAGCGGACGGTCCACTTCGGGGTCGGCGCGCAGGCCCTTGGCGTCCAGCCTCGGGGTGAGCCGGCCGCCGTCGTCCGGGCGCATCGTCAGGTACTCGCCGAGGACGGGCTGGTCGATCGTGAAGCGATGGCCGGCCGCGACGAGGGTGACCGGTGCCGACATGGCCGGGCGCGCGAACTCGCGTACCGCTCGCTGCATCTCCCGGTCGGTGACCTTGGGCTTCGTCTCGCGGGTGGGCAGGGTTGTGACGGCGTCGGCCTTGCCGTTCTGGAAGGCCGTGCGCAGGGGGTCGACCGCGGCGTCCTTGTCCAGCGCGTAGCCGTTGTGCGGCGCGATCTCGTGGACCTCGCCGTCCGTGAAGGTGACGGCGCCGTCGCGGACCTTCTGGTCCAGGGACTTCGCCAGCCTTCCGAGGACGGCGTGTGCCTTGTCCTCGTCGACGTCCACGCTCGGCTCGACGGAGTCGCCCGAGCGGAAGAGGCCGCCGATCACGGTGAACGGATCGGCGTCATGAGTGCGCGCCGCCCGGTCGACGGTCTCCCCGAAGTCGAAGGTGATGCCGGCCTCCCGCGGATCGACCGTGCCCTTTCGGTCACCGACCGTCACGGCCAGGTCCCGCGAGCCGGCCGGGCCCAGGCGCTGCTCCAGCTTCTCGATGGCCTCCGCACGGCTCAGGCCCCCGATGTCCACACCGCGCACCGTCGTCCCTGCATCTATGTCGCCGCCCGAGAGCAGCAGCCCGGCGAGATACAGCCCACCGACACCCAGGGCCAGGGCGCCGCCGGCCAGGGCAAGGGGCGGAATGGCGGCGATGCGGGGTGGTGAGGCGTTCGGAGGTTCGGAGGGGGCGCGCAGGCGCATGGGTCTCCCGGGCGGACGATCGACAGGACGGCGACGCGTCGGATGACGCGCCGCTGTGCGCGAGGCAAACGCATCCAGCTAGCCACAATCGGGCGAAAACGTATATGTCCCAGGCCACGTATGTTTCGGATCACGCGCCGTGTCTCACCGACGGGCCATACGGACGCCGCCGACTGGGCGCCATCGGGGGCGGCTGAACGCGTTCCGCGTGGTCGTGGCCCGGTGCCGCGGAGGGTGGAGGGTGTGTGGGATCACACACGGCCGGGCCAGGGCGGTGGTGGATGTGTTGCGCCGGGGCGTGCGGGGTGGGCCGGGCAGGTCCGGGCTGGTGTGTCGGGTTCCCGTCGGGTGCCGGTGCCGCTGGGGTGGCGGGTGTGCGGCGGGGCCGGTCGTTTGGATCATGCCGGCGTCGCGGGGGTCCGGCACGCGCATCTGCCGCGTTGTCGACGCTCCGCGTCGCCGGCCTCCTCCGCCATTGCCGCTGCACCCACCAGAGCCCGCTCGGGTCGGCCGAAAGGCGCTTGCCTCCCCAGCCGACCTGATCCAAACGACAGGTGCTAGCCCTCCGCCTTCACGGCGAGGACCGGGCAGTCCACCCCCAGCAGGATCTGCTGGGCCGCCGAGCCCATGATCAGCTTGCCGACCGCGCTGCGGCGGCGGAGGCCGATCACCACCAGTGACGCGTCCGTCGTCGCCGCCATGTCGATGATCTCCGCGGCGGCGTCGCGGGCGCCGAGGACCTGGCGGATGTCGAAGTCGACGCCCAGCGTCGCGAGGTCCTCGCGCACGTGCGAGAGGTCGGGTTCCTGGGCGAAGCGCGGGTCCACGTACGCGTCGCCCCGGGTCGTGTTCACCACCAGCAGCTTCTCGCCGCGCCGCCGGGCCTCGTCGATCCCCGCGCGCAAGGCCGCCTCACCCTCGGGGGAGGGGACGTAGCCGACCAGGATGGTCATCTCGGTCTCCAGCTGTCTCGGATGTCTCGGGTCTGGGTGTCTGGATGTGTCACGCGGTGCTGCCGCGCGTGCGCAGGGGGCGTACGACGAACCTGCCTATCAGCGGCCACGCCAGGACCAGCACGATCGCCGCGTAGACCGTGTACGACACCGGGCCGCCCAGCAGCCCCGACAACTCGCCGCCGGAGAGCTGGAGGGAACGGCGGCCCTGCAACTCCGCTCGCGGACCCAGGATCACGCCGACGATCAGCGGCAGGACCGGCAGTCCGAAGCGGCGCATCGCGAAGCCCAGGAGGCCCAGGGTGAGGAGGATGAACAGGTCCAGGGGCTGTGCGTTGACCGCGTACGCGCCCATCGAGGCGAAGAAGAGGATGCCCGCGTACAGGTACGGCCTCGGGATCTGCAGCAGCTTCGCCCAGGCCGGGGCCAGCGGCAGGTTCAGGAGCAGGAGCAGCAGGTTGCCGATGAACAGGCTCGCGATCAGGACCCAGACCAGGCTCGCCTCGCGCTCGAAGAGCAGGGGCCCCGGCTGGATGCCGTACGACTGGAAGGCGGCCAGCATGACGGCCGCCGTGGCGTTGGTCGGCAGGCCGATCGCGAGCATGGGGACCAGCGTGCCCGCCGCCGACGCGTTGTTCGCGGCCTCCGGGCCCGCCACGCCCTCGATCGCGCCCTTGCCGAACTCCTCGGGGTGCTTGGTGAGCCGCTTCTCCGTGGCGTACGACAGGAAGGTCGGGATCTCCGCGCCGCCGGCCGGCAGTGCGCCGAACGGGAAACCGTACGCCGTGCCGCGCAGCCAGGGCTTCCACGAGCGCTTCCAGTCGTCCCGGCCCATCCACGGGCGGCCGACCGGGATCACCTCGGTCGGCTTGCGGCGCAGGTGTGCGGCCACCCACAGGGCCTCGCCGACCGCGAAGATGCCGACCGCGACCACGACGACGTCGATGCCGTCGGCCAACTGCGGTATCCCGAGCGTGAGCCGCTGCTGGCCCGAGACCGAGTCGATGCCGACCAGGCCGATCGTCAGGCCCAGGAGGAGGGAGATGAAGCCCCGGATGCGGGACGAGCCCAGCACCGACGTCACCGCTATGAACGCCAGCAGCATCAGCGCGAAGTAGTCGGGGGCGCCGAGGCTGACCGCGAAGTCGACCACGAACGGGGTGATCAGGACCAGCAGCAGGGTGCCGATCGTGCCCGCCACGAAGGAGCCGATCGCCGCCGTGGCGAGGGCCTGGGCCGCGCGGCCCGCCTTCGCCATCCTGTTGCCCTCGATGGCGGTGACCACGGACGACGACTCGCCGGGAGTGTTGAGGAGGATCGAGGTCGTCGAGCCGCCGTACATGCCGCCGTAGAAGATGCCGGCGAACATGATGAACGCCTGCACCGGCTCCATGCCGTAGGTGACCGGCAGGAGCAGGGCCACCGTCATCGCCGGGCCGATGCCCGGCAGGACGCCGACCGCGGTGCCGATGATCACGCCGACCAGGGCGAGCAGCAGGTTCAGCGGGGCCATGACGTCCGCGAAGCCCTGCATGAGGTTGTTCAGGTTGTCCATCGCGGCCTCACAGGATTCCTTGCAGGACACCGGCGGGGAGGTTCACGCCGAGGCCGATCGCGAACGCGTAGAAGGTCGTGAGGGAGAGCGTCACCGCTATCAGCAGGTTGCGGATGTAGTGGCGGTTGCCGAGGGCGAACGCCGTGCCCCAGAAGAGCAGGGCGCCGCTGATCACCCAGCCGAGCCGCTCGATGAGCAGCGCGTTCGCCACGAACACCGCGACCAGCAGGAGTACGGTGCGCCAGTCGCTGCCGCCCGACAGGTCGACGTCCTCGCCGGCCTCCGGCTCACCGCGGCCGCCCCGGGCCACGTCGACGGCGTACAGCACGGCGAGCAGCACCAGCAGCGCGCCCAGGATCAGCGGGACCGCGCGCGGGCCGACCGGGTCGGTGCCGCTGGTGATGTGCGGGACGCCGAGGGCGTCCACGATCACCGCGGTGCCCAGCAGGGCGAGGAACGCGCACACGCCGTACTGTGCGCGGTCCCCGCCCTCCCGGGGCGGAGGGGAGTCCTCCACGGTCCGTTCGTCCTTCACCTCGGAGCTCATGCCAGCCCGAGCTCTGCCAGCAGGTCGGCGACCGCCTTGTCCTGCTCGGTGAGGAAGGTGCCGAACTCGTCACCGGTGGCGAACGCGTCGACCCAGCCGTTCTTCTCCAGCTGCGCCTTCCACTCCTCGGAGTCGTGCATCCTGGTCATCGAGTCGACCCAGGTCTGCTTCTGCTCGTCGGTGATGCCGGGAGGGGCCACGATGCCACGCCAGTTGGTGAAGACCAGGTCGATTCCGGAGTCCTTGAGGGTGGGGGCGTCCTTGAGCGCGTCGATCGGCTTCTCGCTGGTCACCGCGAGGACCCGCACCTGCCCGGCCTCGATCTGGTCGAGGAACTCACCGAAACCGCTGGCCCCGAAGGCGATCTTGTTGCCGAGGATGGCCGGAAGCAGCTCGCCGCCGCCGTCGTACGAGATGTAGTTGACGTCCTTGGGCTTGATGCCGACGGCCTTCGCCAGCTGCATCGGCAGGAGGTGATCGGGGCCGCCCGGCGACGAACCGCCGCCCACGGCGAGCTTCTTGGGGTCCTTCTTCCAGGCGGTGACGAGGTCGTCCATCGTCTTGTACGGGGAGCCCTTCGGCACGACGATCGCGCCGGCCTCCTCGATCAGCTTGGCGACCGGGGTGGTGTCGGTCAGCGTCGCCTTCGACTTGGAGGTGTACGAGGCTCCGACGACGCCGAGGCCCATCTGCATGGCCATCTTGCCGTTGCCCTTCTCGTTCACCAGGCGCTGCAGGCCCACGGTGCCGCTGGCGCCGGGCAGGTTGAACACCTGGATGCCGGAGGCGACCTTGGTGTCCTGCATGACCTGGGAGACGGTGCGGGCGGTGAGGTCGTAACCGCTGCCCGGGGTGTTGGGGACCATGAGCCGGAGGCCGGTCACGGGCTTGTCGGACCCGCTTGCGCTTCCGGACTCCTCCTTGTCGGCGGTGGCGCCACAGGCGCTGACCGCGACCATCGACACGGCGGCCAGTGCTCCGACAAGTGCGGCTCGTCGAGTTCTCATGGCTCATCTCTTTCGCTCGGCCCGTTCCGGCGCCATGATTGTGCGGTTCCTGAGACACCCCGTCTCGGTTGTGTGACCATTGAAGGTTGAGTTCATAGTGGTCATAACGTCACGGTCGCCGTCCCGAAAACTGCGGCGTCAGACTCTCGCAGGCGAGCTGCTCGTATGGCAGCTCGCCATTGTCGTGATCGTGCTGGCCGCCGTGGCCGCGGTGTCGCTGGCGCAGTCGAAGGCGACGTTCGACCGGGTCGAGGGACGTCGGGTGACCGCGCTCGCCGAGGAGACGGCGGGCAACCCGCTCGTGCGCACCCAGCTCGTGCGGCCCGCACCGGCCGAGATGCTCGCCCCCCTCCTGCAGTCCACGCTGACCAGGTCCGGCGTCACCTCCGCCGCGGTCGCCGACGCCGCCGGCGAGATCGTCGCCGCCACCGACCCCACGCTGGTCGGCACGCGGATGCCGTCGGACGGCCCGCAGGTCGCCGGGGGCCGCGGCTGGTCCGGCGAGCTGCCGGTGAACGGCGTCACCCAGCTGGTGGCGCAGGCGCCGGTGCTCGGCGCGGAGTTGGACAACGCCGGGGACCACCTCGGCACGGTGATGATCGGGCGGGCCTCGCCTTCGGCCTGGCAGCGGCTGGTGGGCGCCTCGTCGTATCTGCTGGTCTACCTCGGCGTCGCCAGCGTCCTCGGGGTGGCCGGCTCCTGGCTGCTGGCCCGGCGGATCAAGCGGCAGACCTTCGGCATGGAGCCGCGCGAGATCGCCGGTCTCGCCGAACACCGGGAGGCGATGCTGTTCGGGATCGCCGAGGGCGTGGTGGCGCTCGACCCGCAGCAGCGGCTCACGCTGGTCAACTCGGTCGGCCGCAGACTCCTGGACCTGCCCGAGGCCTGCGTCGGGATGAGCCTGGCCGACCTCGGGATCGAGGGGCGGCTGTACGACGTCCTGGCCGGGACCGCGCCCGAGGGGGAGCCCGGCGATCCGGCACGGCGGGACGAGGTCGTCGTACGCCGGGGTCGCGTCCTGGTGATGAACCGGATGGACGTCACCAAGGACGGCCGCCGCCTGGGCTCGGTGACAACCCTGCGCGATCGCACCGAACTGGCCCAGTTGGAGCGGGAGTTGGGCTCCTTCCGCAGCACCACCGAACTGCTGCGCGCCCAGGCCCACGAGTTCTCCAACCAGCTGCACACCATCTCCGGGCTCATCCAGATCGGCGAGCACGACGAAGTCGTACGGTACGTCCGCGCCCTGCGCAAACACCGCGAGTCGCTCGATCTGAACCTCACCAGCCGGGTCCGCGACCGGGCCGTCGCCGCGCTGCTCATGGCCAAGTCGGCGCTCGCCGCGGAGCGCAAGGTGCGGTTGAAGATCTCCGAGCGCACGGCACTGGACCGGCTGGAGCCGACGGACTCCGCGGACGTGGCGACCGTGCTCGGCAACCTCGTCGACAACGCGGTCGACGCCGCCGCGAGCGGTTCCAGAGCGGGGGACGACGACCACGAGGCGTGGGTGGAGGTGGAACTGCGCCAGGACGCCTCCAGCGTGGAGATCGTCGTACGGGACTCGGGGCCGGGCGTGGCTCCGGAGCTCGCGCAGGAGGTGTTCTCGCACGGGTTCACCACCAAGGCCGCGCAGGGCGGCGACCGGGGGATCGGCCTGGCGCTCACCCGGCTGGTGTGCAAACGCCGGGGCGGCGAGGTGTCGGTGACCAACACTCGGGCGGGTGCCATGTTCACCGCCCGGATGTCCGTCGGCCGCCCGGCCGAACGAGTGACGGAGGCAGTCCGATGATCGACGTACGGGACGCACGGCACGTACTGGACGTGCTGATCGTGGAGGACGACTTCATGGTGGCGCGGATCCACCGCGGATTCGTCAACGGCGTCGACGGGTTCCGGGTGATCGGCACGGCGAACTGCGGGGAGCAGGCGCTCACCGCGGTGGCCGAACTGCAGCCCGACCTCGTCCTGCTCGACCTCTACCTCCCCGACATGTTCGGGCTGGAGATCATCCCGCGGCTGCGGAGCGCCGGGCACGACTGCGACGTCATGGTGATCAGTGCGGCGCGCGAGTCAGAGGCGGTCCGGGACGCCGTACGCCAGGGCGTCGTCGACTATCTGCTCAAGCCGTTCGACGCGGAGGACCTGAGGGCCCGGCTCGAGCAGTACGCCGCCCGGCGGAGCAACCTGTACGCGGCCGTGGTCAGCGGGCAGTCCGACGTGGACCGGGCGCTGGCGCGGGGCGCGGCGCCGACCGCCGCGGGGGCCACCCTGCCGAAGGGCATGAGCGTGGAGACCGCCGAACTGATCGAACGTGAGCTGCGCACGGCCGACGGCAGCCTCTCCGCCGCCGAGTGCGCGGCCCGCCTCGGGGTCTCACGGGTCAGCGCCCGACGCTACCTGGAGCACTTCAGCGCCACTGGGCAGGCGGAGGTGTCCCTGCGGTACGGGCACGCGGGGCGGCCGGAGCGGCGGTACAGCTGGCTGGCCGGTTAGGGCTTCTCCCACGCCAGGCTGCCGTCCTGATCGACCGGGGCCGCCAGCTGGACGATGTCGTCGGAGGCGATGTCGTGCAGCCTGCTCGCCAGGTCCAGCAGAGCGCGGCTCGCGGCGAGTTCGTCGCCGATCTCGGGGACGGACCGGTCGACCGGGTTGCGGTGGGCCATGCCCCGGCCGGTGACGGCCTGCATGTCATCGGGCGTGTCCTGACTGGTCAGTACGGCTTCGGCGCGGGTGTCGTCGCCGTCCTCGGTGATGTGGATCCGGACGGTCCAGTGCTTGTCTTCCATCGAGATCACTTCCGTACGGGTTGGGGACCCCACCGACGAGGGTGCGCCCGTTTGCCTGGCCCGGCCAGTGCGAGTCGCCGATTGCCCCCGGGGGTGTCCTCCTCCCGCGGAAGTAGCCCGGCGCGCACCCGCTCCTGCCGCGGAGGCATGACAAGTGCCTCGGTGGGCACGATGTGCCGAAAGGTTGCGGAGAGAAGGCTGGTCGCAACGGACCCGGGATACGAGGAGGGCGCCATGAACCGCCAGACCCACGTTCGCGTTCGTGTCACCCGCCGGCCTGCCGCTCCGCGTGACACGAGGGGCGAGATCGACCGGCGCACTCCTTCGGGGCGGATCCTGCCGTACTGACTCAGGTGACCGGGTCGAGCTCCAGGGGCTCGACCTTGCCCTCCAGCATGGTGCCGAGGCCCTGTACGGCGCAGACGTCGGGCCGCTCGGCGATGTGCACCGGCATGCTGGTGGCCTGCCGCAGCATGTCGTCGAACCCGGGCAGCAGCGCGCTGCCGCCGACCATCATGATCCCGCGGTCGGCGAGGTCGGCGACCAGGTCCGGCGGGCAGTCCCGCAGCACCTTGCCGATGCTGTCGAGGACGGCGGTGAGGGGGGTCTGGATGGCGTCCCGTACGGCGGCGGTGTCGACCTGGACGGAGCGGGCGAGGCCGGTGCAGACGTCCCGGCCGTGGATCTCGGTGGAGGCCGGGCCCTGGGGGGTGAGCCCGTTGCCGGACAGGGCGAGCTGGAGGGGCCGTACGTTCTGGCTGGGCAGCATCAGCTCGTGCTGGTGGCGCAGGTGCTGCACGATCGCGTGGTCCACGGCCTCGCCGCCGACGCGGATGCGTTCCGCGGCGACGATGCTGCCGAGGGAGAGCACGGCGACCTCGGTCGCGGCGGCCCCGCACACCATGATCATGCTGGCCTCGGGCTGCTCCACGGGCAGACCGCACCCGACCGCGGCGGCGATGAGGGTGTCGACGAGCTCGACGCGCCGGGCCCCGAGCCCGACCAGGGTTTCTATGGCGGCGCGCTGGGCGAGCGGGTCGGCGTCGTGCGGCGTGCACACGGCGGCGCGCAGGAAGGGCTTGCGGCGCAGGGTGCGGCGCATCTTGTCGCCGAGGAGGTGCCGCAGCATGCGCTGCGCCATCTCGATGTCGACGACGGTGCCGCCGGAGACGGGCCGTACGACGCGGATGTAGCCCGGGGTGCGGCCGGTCATCTTCTCCGCGAACTCGCCGACCGCGATGAGGGCGCCGGTGCGGGTGTTGACGGCGGCGGCCGAGGGCTGGTCGACGACGAGTCCGGCGCCCTTCACATAGACGCGGGTCCTGGCAGCCCCCAGGTCGACGGCGAAGTGGCAGCGGCGCAGCTGCTCCAGTGTGGCGGTCATGGGGGTCCTCCCGAGAGCGCAGACCGTGGGTCCGCCGGGTCGGGTGGCGGGCCTCCGTGACATCGATCGTGCGGGCGGCGGGGACGAGGGCGCCTTCTGGAGGGGGCCGGGTGGGGTGCCGCTGAATGGGGGGTTTTGAATCTGATGGAGGGTCAGGTCGGTGTGTCGGGTGACAGAGAGCGGGCGGCATCGAGTATGGGCCGCAGAGAGTCGACGATCACGTCGCAGCCGGCCTTGCGCAGGCGGCGGTCGGCGGTGGGGGAGTCGGCGTAGCCGATGACCGGGAGGCCGATGCGCTGGGCGGCGGTGGCCTCGGCCGCGGCGGAGGAGATCAGGAGGCCGGCGGAGGCGGGCCGGCGGTCGTGCTTCAGGGCGCGCCGCAGACAGTCGGGGTCGGGCATCAACAGGCCGAGGTCGTGGCTGCGGCCGTGGACGGGTGTCAAAGGAAGGCGTCGGAGAGCCAGGTGGCCATGAACGCCTTGCTCGTGGAAGTCCGTGACCACGGAGATCCGGCGACCGGAGTCGTGCAGGGCGCTGAACAGGGCGGAGGCGTCCGGTGTCAGGCGGACCGCGGGGGAGACGGTGCGCAGTTCGAGGGTGTCGAGGCGCTCGCGGAGCAGGGGGCCGATGCTGCTGCCGGCGAATGCGCGGAGCACGTCGAGGGGGTGGACGAACTCTTCCTGCAGGGGGATCGGGCCAGTGCTGCCGGTGAGCGGACGGCCCGCCAGAGCATCCTCGGGGTTTCGGTGATCGACGACCACGGAGAGCAGGTCGAGGGCGGCGCTGCGGGCGGACTTCGTGGAGAACGGCCTGGCCAGCGGGCCTTCGAAGCCGAGCAGGACGACATCGGCGGCGCGCAGGAGGTCGGCCGGGGTCGGTGGGGCTGAGGTGGACGGCTGCCGGGAGACGGACGGCGGCTGCAGGGGTGTGGGGGCGGGCTGTGTATCTCCTGCCAGCTGAACCGAGCACGCCACCGACAACCCCGGTACCGGCCAGCTGCGCAGCCCTGCCCGCACGGCACGCTGGGCGGCCCCGGCCCGGCGCACCGGGTAGCGGCGGGTGATGCGGCTCGCCTCCTTGGCGAGGTGTCTGAGGAGGAGGTCGGCGACCTCCGTGGTCCCGCTGCGCAGGAGAGCGATCGGGTCCTCGACGTGCCAGGACAGATCTGCCGTGGCGGCGAAGGTGTCGCCGCCGGAACCGGGGAGGGAGAGGGTGGTGCCGGTCCGGTGCACCGTGAGGTCGACCTCGTAGTACTCCGTGAGCCGCAGGGGGCGTCTCGCGAGGGGGTGAGTCGGGAACAGGACGGTCATCGGACCGTCGCTCGGTGCGAGGACGACGGCCGTGCGGCCCGGGTCCGGGGCGGCGAGCCGACCCACATCCGGGGTGGTGAAAGGGCCCCGCACCAGGCTCTGGGGCCTCTCGTCCGGGCCCCGGCCCGGCACATGCAGGGTGCTGTACCAGGCGAGGGGCGCGCTGGGCCCCGTACCCGTGCGCAACGGTGCGAAGTGCGCCGGGCCGAGGGTGGCGGAGCTGTCCGCGAACTCCTCGTACAGGGTGGGGGAGACGACGACCAGCACCTCCGCGTCGTCGGCGTCGAGGACGGCCCGAACCTCCTCCGGAACAACCGGCCGGGTCGAGTCGGCGAACCACGGCGCGTGCCAGAACGTCACCCGCAACCGCGGCGGGTCCTCCACCTCCGCGAGGGCATCCGGCAGACTGCGCAGCAGCGCGACCAGCACGGGCAGGACGTAGGCGTCCGGCTCGGTCAGCACGACGTAGCCGTTGTCGCGGGCCAGCACCTCGTACTGGTGCGAGGCCAGATCCCCGCGGGACAGCAGCTGGGTCACCGTGCGGCCCAGGGCGTCCCGGGTCTGCGGATGCTCGTCCAGGCCCGCGGCCTCGAAGACGATCGTGGGCCGCTCCCGCCCGGGCGCGGCCCGCAGTTCGAGGTACAGCTCATGGAGGGCGGGGTCGATCGGATCGCCGTGCTGCCGCTGGCGCAGCTCCGCGTAGGACTCGTAGGTCTCCATCGCCTCCGTGATCCGGCCCGTCCCCTTGAGCGCCAGGATGTGCAGCCGGCGGATGTCCTCGCGATCCGGATGGTCCCGGACCAGATCGGTGAGGTCGGTGGCGGCCCGCTCGAAGTCCCCCAGCTCCAAGTCGAGTTCGGCCCGTGTGATGCACAGGGTGAGGCGCAGGGCCAGGAGCCGGGCGCGGGTCGCCTTCGCGGCGGGACCGGGGATGCCCGCCAACGGCTCGGCGTGGAACAGGCTCAACGCGTCCTGGATCAGGGAGCGTTGGGCGTCAGTGGTGAGGCCCTCGGTCCGCTCGGCGATCAGCTCCTCGGCGTGCTGTACGTCGATGTAGTCGCCCGGCAGATGGAGGGCGTAGCCGTCGGGGAGTTCGGCGAGGGTGCCGGGGCCGAGGCACTCGCGCAGTCCCGAGGCCATCCCGCGAAAGCGGTGTACCGCCTCCGTGGTCGGCGGAGGCTGCTCCCACAGTCCCGCGGCCAGTTTGTCGAGGCCGACGCGGCGACCGTGCTGGACGAGGAGCATGCACAGCAGGGCCTGGGCCTCCGGGGGCGGGAGGGTGAGGAAGCGGTCGGCGCGTCGGATGCTGAGCGGGCCGAGCATGGTGACGTGCAGGCGGTCCGCGTCCGACTTGGCGGGATCGGAGTCGTCCGACAGCGCCAGTTCTCGCACGCCGGGAACCGGGCTGTGGTAGTCCGACAGCCGCGCGCTCGCCCGAGTGAACCGCTCGTCGTCCGAGCTGTGTGACGCCAGGTTGGCCACAAGCGCGCGGAACTCCAGGAAATCCGAGTACTCGTCGTGTGCCTCCGACAGCTCGCCCAATTCGAAACGACTCAGCACCACTTCGCCGTCCGGTCGCAGCAGCAGCCCGTCCCAGCCGCCCTGCCCCCGCACCAGACCCCGCCCGTGCAGGGCGTCCAGTCCTGCCGCCACACCTCGTACCAGGCGAGCGAACACACCGAACGAGACCGCCGGTCCACTGCCCTGCAGCAGTTCGGCCAGCGTCACCCCGTCCACGAACTCGGCGACCAGATAAGGCCGTGAGTCCTCCACGCCGAAGTCGACGATGGGGACCACGTTCGGATGACGCAGCCCGGCCAGCGCCACCGCCTCCCGCAGGAAGCGTTCCTGGGGGGCTGCCTGCGCCCCGTACAGGTGCACCGCCACCTGCTCACCGGTCCATTCGTCCACGGCGGCCCACACCCGCCGGTTCGGCCCCCGCCGTCCCAGCGTCCGATACCGCCCACCGACGAGCCCTTCCTCCCCGCCTCCGCCCAGCCGCCGCACCGTCTCCGCACTGACCGTCGCGAACGCCGGCCCCGACCCACCGTCTCCGTCCGCCCCCCGTCCCCGGCGGACCTCCGCCCGGAACTCGCCCGCCGCGGCACCCGCCCGCTCGTCGATCAGCCCGCCCACCCGGGCCAGGAACTCCCGCGTCCGGGTCCGAGCCGTGCGTGGCAGTGACCGCAGCAGCAACTCCCGTACGCCCGGTCGGAACGCGTACGACCCCGGCGGCCCGCCGGTCGCCGTCAGCATGCCGCTCAGAATGATCTCGGCCAGGTGCTGGGGGCGGGGGCTGCGGTCCAGGGCGCGTTGGACGAGGCGCATCACCGGCAGGGAGGGGTCGGCCAGGGCGAGATGGCCCGCGATGCGGAAGGCTTCCGGGGAGGCGGTCGCCCGGAAGCGCAGCACCAGGTCCTGCGCCGGCAACGACGCGACGTCGGGGGCCGGTTCGGCGGGTGGTACGGGCGCGGGCGGCAGCCAGGCCAGGGCGCCGGGCGCGTGGCCGCCGCCCGGCGCGGCGATCAGGGCGGCCCAGTTGGCGAGCCAGGCCGGGGCCGGTTCCAGGACGGGGAGGGGGACGGCCCGGTCGTACGCGTCGTGCGGGTCGTACGGCGTGAAGGTGAGCGCGGTGGACGGTGCCGCCGAGGCCGGCGTGGTGAGCAGGCCGGGGGCGGCGGGCAGGGCTGTGGTGTGCCAGAGGTGTTCGGGCAGCGGCTGTACGACGGCCAGGGGCATGCGGGACGCCCAGCGGCGCAGGGTGCGGTACCAGCGGTCGCCCGCCGGGCCGGGGCGCCATTGCGGGCCCATGCAGTCGCTGACGATCAGGGTGACGGTGCGGCCGTCGGCGAGCGCGGGGACGTGCGGCGCGCGGCCGTCGGGGCCGGCGCGGTGCACGGTGACCGTGCGGAAGATGCCCGACTGGGCGAGCACGGTGTGCAGTTCGCGCACGAGGGGACGCCAGACGGGCATCGTCGGGCCCGCGTCGTACACCAGGTTCAGGCGCAGCCAGCGGTCCGGAGCGGGGCGCAGCACCGGCAACCAGACATCCGGGTGCGCGCCCAGCCGGGCGATCCGGTCGGCGGTGGCGTACTCGTCGAGAAGCCGGGCACGGGGCGCGGGGACCTTGCGCTTGAGGGGACGCAGGGCGCGTTGCAGGGCGAGGGGGTGGGGCAGCATCGGGGGCGCGGGGGCGAGCAACGGGGTACCGGCGCGCGGGCGCTGCGGGTCGGGGTGCGGCGGCTCCGGGAGGTGGAGGGGGATGCGGGCGTCGGGGGGGTGGGGTGGGGGACTGCGGGTGTTCGGGGGGCGGCGGCGGGGAGGGGCGCGGCGGCACGGCGGTGGGAGTGCGGGGCGCATCGGTGGGCGCCGTGGGGTGGGCATGGCCGTGGGGCGCCGTCGCCCGACCGGGGCCCCCGCGCTCCCCTACGGTCAACTGCTCGGCAAACCACAGCAGTTCAGCGATCTCGCGGGACGTGGGCCCGGCCTCCGGGGAGGCCTCCGCATGCGCGCCGGCGGCCAGGACGGCGGCCAGTCGGCCAATGGCGGGCAACCCCCGCCGGCCAGGAGGCGGGAGTCGGGAGGTCTGCGTCTCGGGATGCTGCGCCTCAGGGCCGTGTGTCTCAGAGCCTCGCCCCTCAGAGTCCCGCCCCTCAGAACCCGTCGCCCCAGACCCCCGCCCTTCCGGACCCCGCCCCTCAGACCCCATCGCCCTCAGCCGCCGCGCTCAAATACGGCATCAGCTGTTCGGCCAGCTTCTCGCGGGAGTCCGCTTCGAGGCCTGCGACGCCCGTGAGGTAGATGGCGTTGAGGAGCTGGTCCGTGGCCAGTTCGCCGGTGCCGGCGCGGGTCAGGAAGTCGGTGATCAGTGTCTGTGCCTGCGCGTCGGGTTCGCCGAGGTGGGCGCGGACGATGTCGGTGAGCTGGGTGTGGTCGGGGCGGCGCAGCCGCAGGCGGACGCAGCGGCGGAGGAACGCCGGCGGGAACTCGCGTTCGCCGTTGCTGGTCAGGACGACGAAGGGGAAGGCACGGCAGCGGACCCGGCCGCGCAGGACCGGCGCGGGGGTGTCCGTGCCGTCGGCCAGGACCTGGGCCCTGCCGTCGGGGGAGTGGCGGGCCGCGCGGACCAGTTCGGGGATCTCGTACTGGCCCTCCTCCAGGATGTTCAGCAGGTCGTTCGGCAGGTCGAGGTCGCTCTTGTCGATCTCGTCGACGAGAAGGGCGCGCGGGCGGTCGTAGGGGAGGAGGGCCGTACCGAGCGGACCCAGTCGCAGGTGGTCCTCGACGCCGTCGGGGGCCGGGCCGTGGCCGCCGTCCCGCCGCGCCGCGTACAGGCGGGACAGCGGGTCGTACTGGTAGAGCCCGTCGGCGAGGGTGCTGCGGCTGGTGATGTTCCAGCGCAGGACGGGGCCGAGGCGCAGCTCGCGGGCGACGGCGTAGGCGAGGGACGACTTGCCCGTGCCGGGCGGGCCGGTGACCAGCAGCGGGCGGCGCAGACACAGCGCGGCGTTGACCAGCTGGATGCTCTCCGGTGTCGGCACGTAGGTCCTCGCCCGGTGCGCGCGGTCCGGCGAGACGGCCGACTCGTCGTCGGTGTCGGCGGGCGGCGGCAGCGCGGGGCCGCCGTCGAAGGCCCGCCAGGGCGGCGGGCCGGGCAGCTCGGCGATGCCGTCGTGCGGCTCGTTGGTGCCGGTGTAGACGGACCAGTGCGGCATGGTGCGCTCTCTCCGGGGGCGGGGTGGGGCGGGACGTGTCAGGCGACCGGTGATCGGGTGTGTACGGCCGTGGCGTGCGGGTCGGTGAAGCGGCGTGGGTCGTCCCACAGGAGCTGGATGTCACGCGCCCAGTGGTCGTCCTCCGCGTCGGCCCGCTGACGCAGACTCAGGACGCGGCGCGGGAGCTGGGCCGGCGGCACCCGGGAGACGAGTCCGTCGAGGGCGTCCAGGAACGCCGTACCGGGGCAGTCGGCGCTGCCCGCGCAGTCCGCCTCCTCCGGGTCGCAGCCCCGCCGCGTCCACACGATCACCGGCGCCGGCGCGGTGACCGACGTCTCGAAGTGCGGGCGGGTGCGGGCCGCGCGGGGCGTCGCGCCGAAGCCCGCCAGGCAGATCTCGGACTGCAGCAGGGCCAGCCGGAGCTTCCTGGGGTCCTCGCCGCCGCCGCAGGACACGCGGTGCACGCGGCCGCCCGCGCGGGAGTCCAGGCGTTGCCAGGCGCTGGTGAGGACGTGCCGGGTGCTCGTTCTGCGCCGGGCGTGGTCGGTGACGACCACAGGGTGGACGCAGCCCAGCGGGGTGTCGTCGTCGGGACCCTTCTCCCAGCGGTCGACCGGCCAGTCCAGCCAGTCGCGGGGCAGCGCGAAGGCGATCAACTCGTCGGCGCCGGGCGTCAGATGACAGAACGCGTCCTCGATACGGTCCTGGACGCACGCCCGCAGCCGGGCCTTCGGGACGGTCTCCGCGGGTACCGGGTGCCGGTGCCCCGCGCTGTACGCGGACACCTCGACCCGCACCAGGTCGTCACCGGCGCCGCTGTGGCCGAGCTCGACCAGGATGGCGCCGGTCTCGGCCCGGGGCGGGGCGGTGAGCAGGGCGTCGAGCCGGTCCGCGAACCGCGTCACGGTGGCCGGATCGTCCACCTCGCACAGCACGAACCACGCCGCCGACCACAACGACCCGAATCCCTCGGCCGGCGGCAACGGATCGAACGGCCCGGCCGCGCCGGCGTACAGCCGCACGGGATCACAATCGAGACCGGCACGGGCGGCCTTCTCGACGAGGGCGCGCAGCCGGGGGCCGTCGGGATGGCCGGGGCCCGGGGCGGGTGCGCCGTGGTGGGGTGCGGGGGCCGTGGGGTCCGCGGTCGGCGTGCTCCGGAAGTGCGCGGGGATTTCGAGGGCTGCGGGCGGGCGCGCTGGACCGGAAGCGGGGGGCCACTGGGAGCGCACCGGATGTGGAGCGGGCTGCCCGGACACGTCATGGGCGTGTCCGGTGCCTGGTAACGGCGCGCCCCGGACGTACCCCGGCCCCGGCGTCCCCCACGGGCGTGCGGACCCCGGCAGCGGTACGAGCGCGCTCAGGTCGGGCCAGTACCGGGCCAGTACATGTGTGGGCATCATCCGGCCGGTGCGCACGTCATGAGGGCGGGCCGCTGCCGTGACCATGCCGATGACCTCACCGGTGTCGACCAGGGCGACCGCGGCGCCGCTGAAGCCGACGGCAAGCGGCTGGCCGTGGCCGCTCCAGGCCTCCAGCTGGACCCACTCCCCGCTGATCAGCCACTCGGCCACGCCGCGGAACTCGGCGATCGTGCCGTCGATGTCGTACCCGGCCGGGAACCCGTAGGCAACGAGCTTGCGGTCGCTGAGCGCGACGTCGGCGGGCGCGAGCGAGGCCGGGGTGATCGCCACCTCGCTGTCCAGCTCCAGAACCGCCAGATCGCCCAGTTCGGAGGCGCCGCCGTCCCAGCCGCCGTGCACGACGACCCGGGCGGCCACGGGGGCGTCCCCCGGGCGCTGCGGGAAGGTCACCGTCACCGGGTCGAGGTCGCTGTTGTCGACGACATGCGCGCAGGTCAGCACCTTGTCGCGGGCCACCAGGAAGCCCGCGCCGGACACCCGGCCCCCGCACTCGATCCGGGCGTGCCACTCGGCACCCTTCAGGCCTGTCATGACGCCCCCGTCATCCCGCTGCTCGTCGTCGTCCGTCAAGCATGCCCATTGTTCTGGACGGCAGTTGGGGTTGTCCCGGTTTCCTTCCCCTCCCTGCGACACTGCCTACCCTTCGACGACTCCCCGGATCACCCCCAGCTCCACCAGATCCTGCGGCCGAATCCGCAGCTGATCCGCCGTCGCCTCCACCTCCTCCACCCCCCGCTTCAGAATCGCCGCCGCCAACTCCGGCGCGATCACCGAGAAGTAGCTGTCGGGCGTCGCCCAGGTGTTGCCCGGTGCCGCCAGCGCCAGCGCGCCCCCCGACCCGCCCTCGCCGATGAGCAGCGTGGTGATCGGGACGCGGGCGCCGGCCACCGCGGTGAACAGGTCCGCGATCGCCGCGCCGACCCCCTGCCGCTCCGCCTCCGCGTCGTTGGCGGCGCCCGGGGTGTCCACCAGGGTGAGCACCGGGATGCCGAGCCGGTCCGCGAGGCGGATCAGGCGGGTGGCGGTGCGGTAGCCGGCGGGGCGGGTGGCGCTGCCGGTCTGGGCGGCGTAGGCGACCGTACGGCCGTCGTGGGTGCCGAAGCCGCAGCGGATGCCCTCAGGGTCGGTGCCGCCGCAGCGATCGCCGCTGATCGTGACGCGGGTGGTGAAATAGGCGTCCAAGTAGGCCTCGGCGTGCGGGCGTTGCGGGGCACGGGCCCGCCGGACCGCCTCCCAGCCGGTGGCCGGCAGGTCGGGCCCGCCCAGGGCGCGGGGCACCGGCGCCTCCTGCGCGGGCGGTCCCGCCAGCAGCCGCAGCCACCGCCCCAGCTCCGCCCGCAGCTCCTCCGGCCGGACCACCGCGTCCACCGCCCCCGCCGCCAGCTGCGCCTGCGCCGTGTACGCCGTCGGATCGGCGTCGGGCGGGCGGACCCGGGAGCCCGCGAAGCCGACCTGGGCGCCGGGCAGGGCGAGGGTCACGTCGGCGCCCGCGCCGAGGGTGGCCCAGCCGCCGCCGGTCGTCGGGTCCCGCAGGACCGCGATCTGCGCCAGGCCCGCCTCCCGGGTGAGCGTCGACTGCTCTGCCACGCGCTGGAGTTGGGTCAGCGCGAACATGCCCTCCTGCATCCGGCTGCCGCCCGTGGCGACCAGCGGGACGACCGGGAGACGGTGGGCGCGGGCATGGGTGTACGCGGACTCCAGGCGGTCCCCGGTGCGCCGGCCGAGTGAGCCGCCCAGGAAACCGAACTCGAAGGCCAGCAGCACGACCCGGGTGCCCGCCACGCTCGCGGTGCCGCAGACGACCGACTCATCCTCGCCGGTGCGCTCGCCGGCACGCGCGCGTGAGGCGTCGTAGCCCTGCCAGCCGAGCGGACCGTCCGGTCCGGAATCCCTTGCCGGGTACGGGAGTTCGGTGAAGGTCGAGTCGTCGGCGACCAGCGCGATCGTCTCGCGTGCCGACGGGCGCCGCTCAGTCATGGGTGAGGGCCCGCTTCATGATCTTCCCCATGTCGTTGCGGGGGAGGGCGTCGAGGTAGTGGACCCGGCGCGGCCGCTTGTGCGGGGCCAGGCGGGCGGCGACATGGTCCGCCAACTCGTCGGCGCCCGGCGGTGACTGGGGATCCGCCGGGACGATCCACGCCACGATCCGCTCGCCCAGGTCGGCATCCGGTTCGCCGGTGACGGCGGCCTCCCGCACGCCCGGGTGCTCGAGGAGGGCGTTCTCGATCTCGCCCGCCCCGATCTTGTAACCCCCGCTCTTGATCAGGTCGGTGGCCTTGCGGCCGACGATCCGGACGTACCCGTCGGGGTCGCGCACCGCCATGTCGCCGGTGCGGAACCAGCCGTCCTCGGTGAACGCGGCCGCCGTCGCGTCGGGGCGGTTGAGGTACTCGGTGAACAGGTTCGGGCCGCGCACCTGGATCTCGCCCACGGTCTCGGCGCCGTACGACGTGATCGGCGTCCCGTCCTCCTCCACCAGCCGCAGCTCCACGCCCGGCAGCGGTACGCCCACCGCACCGGGCCGCGGCTCGCCGTCCGCGCGGACGCTGGTGTTCATCAGCGTCTCCGTCATGCCGTACCGCTCGATGACCCGCTGTCCGGTCGCGGCCGTGATCCGCTCGTGGTCGTGCACGGGGAGCGCGGCCGAGCCCGAGACCAGGAGCCGGGCCTTGCCGAGCGCCTGCGCCAGCCCCGGGTCCTCGGGGAGCGCCTGGGCGATGCGGTGGTACATCGTCGGCACGCCGAACAGCATGGTCGCGCCGCCGTTCAGCTCGCGCGCGACGCCTTCCGTGTCGAACCGGCCCAGGTGGCGCACGGATCCGCCGCGGCGCAGCGGGCCGAGGATGCCGAGGACCAGGCCGTGCACATGGAACAGGGGCAGCCCGTGCACGAGGGTGTCGTCGCCGGTCCACTGCCAGGCGTCGGCGAGCGCGTCCAGGGTGGCGGTGATCGCCCGGCGGGGGATGACCGCGCCCTTGGGCGGGCCGGTGGTGCCGGACGTGTAGACGACGAGGGCGGGGTCGCTCTCGCCGGCCTGCTCGGCCGGGCGGGGGGCGGCGGCCCGTACGTCCACGTCCACTCGCGTCAACTCGCCGACGGGTGCGGGGAGTTGATCGCCGGGTGCCGCGACTACGAGGCTCGGCGTGCTGTCGGACAGGATGTGCCCCAGCTCCTTCTCGCCCGACTTCGGGTTGAGCGGTACGGCGGCGATCCCGGCCTCCAGCGCCGCCACCACGGCGACGGCGGTCTCCAGGGTCGGCGTCGCCCACACGGCGACCCGCGCCTCGCCCGCGATCCGGCCCGCGAGGGCACCGGTCGCGGCGGAGAGCTCCGCGTACGTCAGGGCCCGGTCACCGAACCGCAGGGCAACCCGCCCCGCCGGACCGGCCGTCAGGGCCGGGAAGAGAGAGGACACGCGTCGTACTCCTTAGCTGTCTCTGCCTGTTGTCACCTGGTCGCCCGTGGCGTCGTGCACGTAGGTCTACGACCTACCCCCAGCCCGGCACGACCAGCACCAGCCACACCACCGCGGGCACCGCCGCCACCACGATCCCTCCGTACACCATCAGCTGTCGGAAGAAACGCTCACGGTCGACGTCCGGTGCCGCGGCCAGCACCAGCGCGCCGTTCGTCGAGAACGGACTCACGTCCACGACGGTCGCCGACACCGCGAGCGCCGCCACCATCCCGACGGCCCCGATCTCGCCCTGCGCCAGGAACGGCACGGCGAGCGGGATGAGCGCGCCCATGATGCCGACGGACGAGGCGAACGCCGATACGAGCGCGCCGATGTAGCACAGCAGGACGGCGGCCAGCAGCGGCACGCCGATGCCGCTGACGCCCTCGCCCGCCCAGGTGATGGTGCCCATCTCGTCCAGTACGCCGACGTACGTCAGCACACCGCAGATCAGCAGCACCGTGGGCCAGGCGATCTCGCCGACCGCCGTACGGCTGTCCGCCGGCCACGCCGTGCTCAGGACGACGGCGAGGGTGATCGCGGTCAGGCCGGCGTCCAGGTCGAAGGCGAGAACGGCGACGACGAGGGCGACCAGGGAGAGGAGGGTGGCGGTACGGGCGGGGGTGAGGTGGGCGGCGATGGGCGCCTCGGGGCGGACGGCGACGGCGGTACCGCCCGCGGCCGTACCGGCGGGTGAGGTTCCGCCACCGGCGGTGCCTCCGGGCGGGTTCTTCGCCGGGTCCGCCTTCACGGCGCTCCCGCCGCCGGAGGTCCCGTCCTCCGTGGCCGTCACCGCGCCCTGTGACCACAGCTTCAGTCCGCCGAAGAGGACGAACACGACCGCCGCGATGACGAGGTTGACGATCAGGGACGCCAGGAAGAGGGCGACCTCGTTGCCCGGCAGCTTCTCCCGTTCGACGATGCCGTTGACGATCGAGCCGTAGATGCTGATCGGCGAGAAGCCGCCGGCCTGGGCGCCGTGCACGACCATCGCGCCCATCAGCAGCGGGCTGATCCCGTAGCGGGCGGCGAAGCTCAGCGCGATCGGCGCGACGATCGCAACCGCTGCCGGGCTCACGGCACCGATGGCGGTGAGCGCGCCGGTGAGGGCGAACATCACCCAGGGGATGAGCGCCACCCGGCCGCGGACGAGGCGGATCGAGGCGTGCACCAGCCAGTCGGTGGTGCCGTTGGCGCGGGCGATCGCGAAGAGGTACGTGACGCCGACGAGGACGACGAAGAGGTCTCCGGGGAAGCCGGCGAAGATGCCGTCCGCGTCGAGGTCGGCAACGAGGGTGCCGACGGCGAAGGCGGCGGCGAAGGCGAGCGCGCCCATGTTGATCGAGCGGGTGGTGGCGATGACGAACACCACGGCGAGGACGAGGATCGAGATGAGTTCGGGGGACATGCGGGCTCCCGTCTTTGGGTCCCGAGTGATGGAGTGAGTGGACGAGTGGCTGAGCCAATTGGGGCGCCTGGCTGGTTAGCGTGGGTGCGCCGGCCGGGCGCGTCAAGGGGTCGCGCGCAAATTGGCTGAGCCACTCTTCCACTCGGGGGCCCGGTGTTACGCTCCCGACGAGAGGGGGAGCCCGTGACCGACGCCCTGCGGCCCATGGCCAAACAGCGCCTGTACGAGCAGGTGCTCGACCGGCTGCGGCAGTACGTCACCGAGGGCGGCCTGCATGCCGGTGACCGTCTGCCGCCCGAACGGGACCTGGCCCAGCGGCTGGGGGTCAGCCGGGCCTCGGTGAAGCAGGCCATCGTGGTCCTGGAGGTCCAGGGCCTGGTGGAGGCGCGGCACGGCGGCGGCACGTACCTGGTCCGCGACAGCCTCGACGTGGAGCCGGTCGAGAAGCTGGTCGAGCGCCGCAGGCGCCTCCCCGACGTACTGGAGGCCCGCGAGGCGCTGGAGACGAAACTCGCCGAACTGGCCGCGGAGCGCCGTACGGACGACGACCTGGCGGCGATGCGTGCGGCCCTCGCGCACATGGCCGAGGAGATCGAGGGCGACGGTCACGGCGTGGAGGGCGACCGCCTCTTCCACGCCGCGGTCACCGCCGCCGCCCACAGCAGCATCCTCGCCGAGTTCATGCGCTCCATCGCCGAGCAGATCGCCGAGAGCCGCACGGAGTCGCTCCGCCAGCCCCACCGCCCCGCCCGCTCCCTCGCCCAGCACCAGGCCATCCTGGACGCGATCGCCGACCGGCGGCCCGGGCGGGCGGCAGCGGCGATGCGCCGCCATGTCCGCACGGTGGCGAAGGTGCGGTTGCTGGACTGGGAGCCGGAGGAAGAGGGCCGGTAGAGAGCGTCTGTCAGGCCGCCGCAGAGAACGTCTGTCAGGCCGCCGCAGAGAGCATCTGTCAGGCCGCCGCCTCCACCACGTCCGCCACCACACAACTCACGTTGTCCGGTCCGCCGGCCTCGTTCGCCGCGTCGATCAGGGCGTGTACGGCGGTGTCGGGGGACGGGGTGCTGGTGAGCAGGTGGCGGATGCGGGCGTCGGGGACGACCGTGGAGAGGCCGTCGGAGCAGAGGAGATAGCGGTCACCGGGTTCGGCGTCGCGTAGGCGGAGGTCCGGGGGAGTGGTCGGGGAGAGGGATTTCAGGAGCAGGGAGCGCTGGGGGTGGGTCGTGGCCTCCTCCGGCGTCAGCCGGCCCTCGTCGATCAGCGACTGGACCACCGTGTGGTCCTCGGTGACGCGGAACAGGGCCCCGTCGCGCAGGAGATAGGCGCGGCAGTCACCGATGTGGACCAAGGCGAGGCGGGAGCCCGTCCACAGCAGTGCCGTCAGAGTCGTTCCGGCGTCATCGGCACCGTCCACCGCGTCCCGGACCGCCTCCGTGGCGCCCCGCACCGCCTCCTCCAGCAGGTTCAGGACGTCGCCCGCCGGGAGTTCGGCCGTGTCCAGGAAGCGCAGCGCCTCCACCGCCGCGCTGCTCGCGGGCACACCCGCCGGGCCGTAGCCGTCGGCCACCGCGAGCAGCCGGTTTCCCGCATAGGCGGTGTCCTGGTTGGCGGGGCGGGTCCGGCCCCGGTCGGAGTGGGCGGCGTAGCGGAGTTCCAGCATGGTGGTGTCCTTCCTCGGTGCTGCGACGAGTTGGTCGACGAGGAACACGGCGAGATCCCGCCGTACGGCCGTCTCCGCCTCGACCTGCGCCCAGTAGGCATGGATCGCGTGGGCGGCGTCGGCCGCCGGCAGCGCGCACACCTGACGGATCCGGGCCAGCGGCATGCCCAGCCGCCGCAGCCACGCCACCAGGCGGGCCCGCTCCAACTGGTCGACGGCGTAGTACCGGTACCCGGTGTCCGGGTCGACCCGGCGGGGCTTCAGCAGCTCCAGCTCGTCGTACAGCCGCAGTGCCTTCGGCGACAGCCGGCAGGCCTTCGAGAAGGCCCCGATCGTCAGCATTTCCTCGCGCATCCCGATCCCCTCCGGTTCCTCGGCACCGATGCTGTGGCTTCACCGAAGGTGAAGGTCAAGCGGCCCGCCCCGGTTCCGGGAGCGCCGCCCGGAACGCGCTTGTTAGCCTGCGCATCGCACAGCCGTGCTACCTGTCGTCCCGCCTGCGTCCGACCTGGAGGAACCCGCCGTGGCCCGCATCGCCCTCGTCACCTGCCGTCCCGGCCCCGAGGTCAGCGCCGACCGCGACCTCCCGGTGCTGCTGCGGGCGCTGCGGGAGGCCGGAGCCGAGGCGGAGTCCGTGTACTGGGACGACGAGCAGATCGAGTGGGGCGGGTACGACCTCGCCGTGATCCGCTCCACGTGGGACTACAGCTGGCGCGCGGCCGAGTTCCTGGCCTGGGCGGAGCGCTGCGGCAAGGCCACCCGGCTGGCGAACCCGGCCGAGGTGGTCCGATGGAACGCCGACAAGCGCTACCTCGGCGACCTCGCCGCGGCCGGGGTGCCCGTGGTGCCCACCCGCTACCTCGCCCCCGGCGACACCCCCGACCTCCCCCTCGACCACGAGTACGTCATCAAGCCCACCTCCGGCGCCGGCGCCCGCTTCGCCGCCCGGTACACGCCCGACGGGCACGACACGGCCGTACGGCACCTCGCGCGCATGCACGCCGAGGGGCTCACGGCGATGGTGCAGCCGTATGTGAAGGGCATCGACGTCAGCGGGGAGCGAGCCCTGCAGTTCTACGGCGGCCGCCTGCTGCACGCCAGCCGCAAGGGTGCCGTCCTGACCCCCGGCACGCCGTACGACGAGCACAAGGTCGCCCACCCCGGCCTCGAACCCTGGACCCCCACCCCGGCCGAACTCACCGTCGCCGAACGCGCCCTGGCCGCCGTACCGCACACCGCCGAGCTGCTGTACGCGCGCGTGGACCTCGTCGACGGGGAGGACGGGCCGGGCGGGCAGCCGCGGGTGATGGAGCTGGAACTCGTCGAGCCGAATCTGTTCTTGTCGCTGCACGCCGGGTCGGTGCCGGGGGTTGTGGAGGCGATCCTCGCGGCGGCCGTCGGCTAGCCGCGAACCGCCACCCGCTGCAGCAACCCCCACGTGAACTCCGCGACCGCCTCCCGCCGCACCCCCTCCCCGTCCGGCGCCGCGAAAGCCAGGCCCCAGCGCGTCGGGGCCGTCCCCTCCAGGGGCCGGGCGGGGGCGAAGGCGCGGGCCGCCTCGTCGACCGTGCAGGACCACGGGGTGAGGTCGGCGAGGGTGCGCAGGGGCGGGGCCGCGGAACCCGGGGCGCGGACGAGCCATTCGTTCCAGACCGCGCCGTTCGGGGCGAGCAGCACCTCGAAGCGGAGGTCCGGCCAGAGCGGGACCGGCCACAGCCAGGCCTCGCAGTCCAGGTCGCCGACCTTGCGGGTGACGACGGACTCGGGCGCGCCCAGCACCGAGCGGTAGCGGGAGGCGGCCCCGCGTGCTCGCGGGGAGCGGACCATCGCCTGCCAGCGCTTGTTGGCCTCGCGCATGTCGGCGATCGAGACGCCCAGCTCGTGGCGGGCGCCGTCCACCAGGTCCGGGTTGTGGTCGGCCATGCGGCGCAGCAGCACCAGCTGGAAGTCGAGCGGGGTGAAGGGGCTAGCGGGGTGCTTTCCGGAGGGCATGCGGTCCATCGTCGCCCACGGGGCGGCGGCCGTCGGGCAGAAAGAGGACCGAATTGACGTACCGGGGGCCGCGGAACGGCAGCACGCGGCGCAGCAGGCCGTGGGTGACGACATGGGCGGCCTCGGCCTGGTGGGCCTCCAGCGGGAAGGCGGACAGGGGGATCCAGTCGCGGCCCGGCAGGACCCAGCCGTCGTAGCCGAGCAGGGAGAGATACGTCAGCACCGGGGCGATCGGCTGGATGCGGGACTCCAGCTCGACGAACAGGGCGGGCCGGTCACGGGCGAGGATGCCGGTCGCGCCGCGCAGCACCGCGAGTTCGCTGCCGTCCACGTCGACCTTGACGAACCCGACGTCCTTGAGGCCGAGTTCGTCGAGGGTGACACAGCTGACCGGGAGTGCCGTGGCGTGGATGTTCCGGCGGACCAGGGAGGACACCCCCCGGTCGCCCGCGTCGTGCGGCGGCAGCCAGAGCCGGGCCGCGCCGGGGCGCTCGGCCGCCGCGGCCTGCACGACCCGGACGTTGGGCGGGGCCGTCGCGGCGAGGAGCCGCGCGAGGTGCGGGACCGGTTCCACGGTCACCACCCGGCGGGCCCTTCTCGACAGCCGCCGCGTCCACGGGCCGTACCACCCGCCGACGTCCACGGCCGTCCCGCACCCGGCGGGGCACAGCTCCGCCAGCCGGGCCAGCTCGGGCTCGAAGCGCGGGTACACGGCCCGGGCGACGGCGGCGACCAGGCGGGTGGGCAGCAGGGGGGCGATGCTCGCGGCCAGGGTCATGGGGCCATCCGTTTGAGTAGTTCCTCGTGTTCGGCCTCGGAGACCTGCTCCCCGGAGGCCGGCAGCAGCTGGGGGATACCGTCCACGATCGGGTAACGGCGGTGCAGGCGCGGGTTGTAGAGCGCCTCGGCCGCTTCCTCCGCCTCGCCCGGCCCGTCCGGCACGACGAGGTGCAACGGCCCCTTGTCGAGCGGACACGCCAGGATCTGGAGCAACGGGTCGTCGGGCTTCATGGTGGGGTCAACTCCTTGGCGCCGATGGATGGTTGGGGAGACGGTGCGGCCGGTGGGTCATGCCTCGGCATCGACAGCAGTACGACGACGGCGAGCGCCGTACCCGCGACCCGCAGCGCCAGCCGCAGCGGTTCCTCGGGCAGCGCCTCGCCGAACGACAGCGTGCCGAGTACGGCCGTGTACAGGCAGGTCACCGTCGTGCACACCGGCACGATCAGCGAGGCCCGGCAGCGTTGCAGCGCCGCCTGCGACATGACCAGCCCGAACGCGCCGGTGAACAGCAGGAGGTACGGGTACGGCGAGCGCAGCAGATCCAGCACGGCGCCGCCGATTCCGCTCGTCGTCAGGTAGCTCGACACCCCCTTGATGGCCAGCGAGCTGACCCCGTACAGCAGCCCCACCGCCACTCCGTACTCGACGCCGGTCGTCGGCAGCCGGTGCCGGTGCCGGGCCCTGCGCTCGGCGGAGTTGTACAGCCACACGCCCGCCGCCAGCGAGGGCACGCACACCAGCAGGATCAGCGGATACGGGGCGGCCCGGCCGACGGCCTCGCCGCCGCCCGGTCCCTCCCGCAGCGACAGCACGACCATCAGCAGCGCGGCGAGGATCGCGCCGAGCGCGTACCGCTCCCGCCCGCTGGTCTCCTCGCCCAGCAGCCGTGCCGAGAGCAGCACGAGGAGCACGAGCCCGGAGACGAAGATGCCCTGCGCGGCGGCGATGGGCAGCGTGCGGTAGACGACGAGCTGCGCGCCGAATCCGGCGGCGAGGGCGAGCGAGCCGCCGATCCACAGCGGGCTGCCGAGCACCAGCCGCAGCAGCCGGGCGGGTTGCCGGATGCTCACCTGCGGAAGGGAGGTGAGCGCCCGTTTCTCCAGGACGAAACCGAGGCTGTACAGGGTGTTCGCCATCAGGGCCGCGCCCACTCCCCACCACATGGTGTACGCCCCCTAGGTCCGTCGTGCGTGCAGCAGCAGGATCGACGCGAGCGGCGGTCTGGCGCAGGCCAGCCGGTCCAGGGGGCGCAGCGCGCGCGGTACGCCGTGGAAGGGGGCGCCCGCGAGGCGTACGACCTCGAATCCGGACGCGGCCACGAACTCCCGCAGCGCGCGGGCGGTGTAGAGCCGCAGGTGCCCCACGACCTCCCGCCCCGGCCGGCCGTGGATGCCCCGCAGACTGACCTCGGAGAACACCGGCTGCACCCCCGCCAGCAGCAGGGCGCGGTTGTACCAGGCGGCCAGGTTCGGGGTGGAGAGCATCAGGTGGCCGCCGGGGCGCAGCACGCGGCGGATCTCGTCCAGGGCGGCGTCCGGGTCGACGAGGTGCTCGATCACCTCGCTGAACAGCACGGCGTCGGCGGAGCCGGTAAGGAACGGCAGCCCGCCGTCGGTGAGTTCACCGCGGACGGCGTACGGGATCCGGGTGCGGGCCCGGCGCAGGGCGTCCTGGGACCAGTCGATGCCGACGATGCGGTGGCCGGGGAGGTAGGGCGCGGCCGTGGCCGCGGCGGTGCCGTCGCCGCAGCCGATGTCGAGGATCGTGCGGGTACGGCCGGCTGCCCCCGCCTCCGCTTCCGGCCCTGATGCCAGGGCCTCGGCGAGCATGCGGGCCTGGCGGCGGCTGCGGGGGGTGCCGGAGGCGACGGGGACGGCGGGGTTCTCGTAGAAGTCGCGCAGCTCGGGGGGTTTCACGGGGGAGGTCGTCACAAGGTCACCTCCGTGCAGTGCAGGTAATGCTCGAAGAGGTCCCGCAGGTGGGCGCCGTCGCCGTGGCTGAGCAGGGCGCGCGACCAGCGCAGGGCAAGGTGGAGGCGGCCCGCGGTGGAGGCGGTGGTGACGGTCAGGCCGCGGGGCATCCGGGCGGGTGCCGAGAACCACACGGCGTGCGCGCGGCCGGCCTCCGCACCGAAGTCCAGGGGGTACGGGATACGGCCGATGTTGCTGAGCAGCGTGGTCGAGGTCCAGGGCGCGGCGGCTCTGCGCAGGCCGCGGGTGAGGGCGGCGCGGACGCCGACCGGCGCCCAGGGTGCGGTGAGGAGGGAGGCGCCGTGGCCGAGTTGGGGGCGGGGCAGGGACTTGAGGGCACGGGTGCGGGTGGCCGTGCGGTGCAGCAGGGCGGGCATGCCGTCCGGGCCGTGTGCGTCCAACTCCGCTGTGCTGAACGGGACTTCCACGAGTCGGGTGCCGTTGCCGATGGGCATGGTGGCGTCACGGGGACGGTCGTCCACGGGCATGGTGATGCGCAGGGGGCGGGGTCGGGCGCCGTGCTCGCGGTTCCAGTGGGCGATGGTCAGCGCGGTGGTGACCATCAGCTGGTCGTTGACCGTGTAGGGGGAGCCCTTGGGGCGGTGGGGGAGCGGGAGTTCGGTGACCAGCATGCCGTTGCCCGGGGAGGGTTCGGGGGTGCCGGGGGCACTCGGGCGGGGGGTGACCAGTTGGAGGGCGTCTCCTCGGTGAGGGGCTGGGTCTCGATCGTTCGGGTGGGCGGGGCTGCGGGGGAGTTGTCCTCGCCTCCGTACAGCTCCGCGGCGGTGGCGACGACACGGAGACAGGCGGGGCCGTCCAGTGCCGTGTGATTGATGGTCAGGAACAGCACGGTCCCGTGCGACCCGCCCTGCCTGCCGGCAGTCGTGCCGCTCGGTGCGGCACGGGTGGGCGCACCTGCCGCGCGTGCGTCACCCACGGCATCCGTGGCCTCGCTCCCTTCGACCGGCCCCGGCCCCTCCACCACCTCCAGCCGTATCGGCGGTGACAGCGACAGCGGCGGCGCCTGGGTCAGGGCCCGCGTGCGTGCGTCCCGCAGCGCGTCCCGTCCCGGGGCCGGGAAGCTCACCACCTCCACGTCCGGTTCCGCCGTCAGCTCCCACTCGTAGCGGCGCCGGTACCACTGCCCCGGCGCCTCCCGCATGAGGATCCGCGAATGCCGGCGCAGCGCCTGACCGAAGGCCGTACGCAGTCGCCCCGCGTCCAGCGGCCCCGGCAGGTGGACCTCGATGTGCACCGTCTCCGGCTCCTCCTCCTGGAGGCAGTGCCGGGCGACCTCGTCCACGACGGGGAACGGGACGCGTATCGGCGGCCGCAGCGGACCTTCGGCGCGGGCGGGCTGCTGCAGTGCGGTCATGTGGCTTCGCCCTTCCCGGTCTTCCCGGTGTCGTCCGACTCCGGCGGGCTCTCGGAGCCGGGCGCCCGCAAGCGCGGTTTGCGGGGCGCGATCCGCGCGGTCGGCGGATCCGGAACCGGCGCGCCGGGACCGCGCGCGGAGACGGTCGGCCCCGAGTCGGCACGGGGATCCGTGGGCCCGGGAGGCTCCGTCCCCATGGGACTGCGGCCCCGCTCCCGCTGCGGCAAGGGGCGCGTCGGCCGCTCCGGGTTCTCCGAGCCGGAAGCACCGCCACCTCCGGCTACCGGCGGCAGCACAGCCGTGGAGCCGGGCAGGCCCGATCCATGGCCGGGGCCGCCCGCGGATGCGACCGTCCCCGCCGACTCCCGAACCCCCACCACACCGGCGAACAACCCGATCAACGCCAGCAGTTGAGCCGTGGGCCCGAAGGCGCCCTCCTCCGCGCCCACCGGCTCCCCGGCGCCGACCGCCGCCGCAATCCCCGCCCCCGCAAGCGCCACGAACGCGATCGGCACCAGCAGCACATGCCTGCGCCACGCCACCAGCGCCAGGGCCGGTACCAGCAGGGCGAACCAGCCGGCGATGAGTACGCCCACCACCGTCACGGCCACCGTGCCGAGCCACAGGCCGGGCAGCGGCGGTTCGGGCTGCGCCTCGTCGGGGTTCGGTGCGCGGCGGCGCCACAGGACCAGCCCGGCCAGCAGCGCGATCGCGACAGCGCTGCCGATCAGCCCGCCCTCGTACATCACCGCCGGCTCGTACGACAGCTCGACCGTGCCACCGGCGCCCGCCGGGATCCGCCAGCCCTGTTGCCAGCCGTCCAGCCGTACCGGCGTCAGTTCCTTGCCGTTCAGCGTGGCGTGCCAGCCGTCGTTGAAGTTCTCGTACGTCGTGAGGTAGCTCGCCGCGCCCGACCCGACGGTCACCTCGCGCCGGTCGCCGAGCCAGTCCCGTATCCCCAGCTGACGCCCGGCGGTCGAGGCCTCGGAAACCGTGCCGCGCGTCAGCGTCACCGCGGTCAGCGCGAGCGGCCCCGCGTCCCCGCCCTCCACACGGTGATCACCCGCGGACAGCTGCAGCTCGGTGTCGTCACGCCCCTGCCGGCAGAGCGTCACATCGACCTGCCGCCGCTCCATCAGGTCCCGTACCGTTCCGCGCACACTCGTCCGGTACAGCTCCCCGTCCACCGCGACCACCGGCCCCTTCCCGCACGGCAGCGAGAACGGCCGGGACTCCCTCGGCTGCGGGGTCCGGTACTGGTCGAGCGCCGGGACGTAGGCCTCCGTCAGGCCCACCGGCAGCTGCAGGTCCTCGTCCACCATCGGGTTGTAGAGGGTGAGCGGGGCTGTCTCGGTGATGGTGATGTCCAGCCGGTCGGTCGTGATGGGCGGGAAGCGGACCCAGCCGTTCTCGTCGACCCCGGCGATCACCGCGCCGTCCGGCGAGCTGATGTGCACCTCGGTCGGACGTGTGGCCAGGCCGCCCGCCGGCGCCAGCACGATCTCCCCCACCGCCTGCTTTCCGGGCCAGCGGAGGTGGATCGTGGGCCGGTCGCCCGCGATCCATGCCGTGGTCAGGTCGCCGTCGGTGAGGTTGCGCGGCGACAGCCCCGCCCCCAGCCGGGCGGTGGAGTCGGCGGTGGCGACGATCCGGTTCTGCTGCTCCGGCGCCACCTCGTACAGCAGCCGGTCCAGCTCCTCGCCCGCCACCGGCACCGCACTCGCCCGCACCTCGTACGTCCCCGCCGTCGACGTCGTGAAGCGACGGTGCAGGCCCGCCTCCGTGCCCGTCGGCGAGAGGCCCGTGGGGTCGGCCGTACGGGACAGGGAGACGATCTCGGCGGCGGCCCCCGACTTCCCGGCGTCGGTGGGCAGCCGCAGCAGCCGGGTCACCTGAACGTCCGGCAGATCGATCTCTGAGAAGCCCGCCCCGGTCAGTCCGGGCCGCCGGGAGACGGAGTCCGTGATCGTGAGCTTCATCCAACTCGTCTCACCCGCAGGCACCTTGACCGTCTGCGTCGTTCCGTCGGGCCGCAGGACCGAGCTCGCCGCCCCCTTCTCCGTCTCCACCCGCACCCGCGTCGCCGCCTCCCGCACACCCTCCTGCGGCAGCGGCCTGACCTTGACCGACGACGGCATGTCGTACGAGCCGCCCGCGAACGCGATCCGCAGCCACTCCCCGACCGGCGACCCCTCCGAGCCCTCGGTCCACGCGGTGTCCGGGTTGCCGTCGAAGGCGTTCACCGGGTCGAACTGGGGGAGATGGAAGAGCCAGCTGCCGTACGACGAGGCCGTCACGGACCGCGCGCCGCGCAGCTCGGCCACCGTCTGGTGGCCGAGGCCGGTCGTCGGGAGGATCTGGTGCGGCTCCTCGCCCGCGTCCTGCGCGGCGTCGGGCGCGTTGCGCTCGTCGCGCGTGTAGGTGTACGACGTGTTGGCGTTGACCAGCCCGAACCGGGTGTCCGCCCGCCGCAGCCCGTCGCCGATCACCTGTACCGGAGGCGAGCCGAGCCCCGGGTGGTTGTCGCCGGTCAACACGCTCGCTCTGCCACGCAGTTCGGAGGCCAGCGGCAGCAGCGCCTCCGGACCGCCGGAGACGACGGCCGTGTCGGCCACCGGCTGCAGCCCGGCCTGGTGCGGGCGCGGCACGTCCGCGCCGGCCGGCTTGTAGATCTCCACCGCCCGCTGTCGCGGATACAGCCCCTCCACCTGCAGCGGAGTGCCCGGGGCGATCGTCCCGCCGGTCGTGACCGGCCCGAGGCCCGTCACCCGCTCGTACCCGGACTGCTCCAGGGTCCGCTTCACCGTCGTCGTCGGCACGTGGCCGATCTGGTCGGGGTCGAGGTCGTTGCGGACGACGACGTAGTGGATCCCGGCGCGACTCAAGTAGTCTGCCAGGCCCGGCACTTGTCCGCCGCTGACCAGCGCCTGCTCCACGGCGTCCATCGCGCGCCGGTTGCCGGGGGTGCCGAAGGGGACGTAGTCCCGCTGCGCCCAGCGCGAGTCGGCGAGGACGTCCAGGGGCTGGTCGATGGTCGAGCCCCAGGTGTAGATGCCGTGCGCGGTGGCCGGCACGACGAGGGCGCGGGCGTCGGGGGAGTACTTCTCCAGCCAGTCGGCCGTGCCCTGCCAGTACTTGGGGATCTCCTTGAAGGACCCGGGGTTGAGGATCGAGCCGTTGAGGTACGGCCACATCAGCCCCGGCAGGACCAGCACGGCCGCGATCAGCGGCGCGAACCGCCGCCCCCGCACCGGCCGTGCCCCGCGCGCCTCGGCCGCCACGCCCGCGAGATGGGCGAGGCCGAGCACCAGCGCCAGGGCGAGCCCCGTCTGGAACTTGTAGATGTTGCGGAAGGGGACGAGGCCGCCGTTCAGCCAGTCCTGCACGACCCCGTGGAAGGGCGCCCCGAACGTCCCGCCGTACCCGGCGAGCAGGATCAGCGCGACCGTCACCATGGTCAGCACCAGCCACCGCCGCTCCGGCATGTCCCGCCGGGCCAGCCCCGCGAGCCCCAGCCCGGCCGCGAGCGCCGAGCAGACGATCACGACGACGGACGCGGCAACGGTCCAGCCGGCCGGCAGCCAGGCCTCACCGAAGTGCAGATAGGCGACCCAGTTGCCACCGCCGCGCAGCGCCTCCGTCGCCGCCATCGTCTCGGTCGTGGTCTGCGAACTCTCCACGTAAGGAAGGAAGTTCTCGCCGTACGTGCCGAGCAGCAGAAGCGGGATCACCCACCAGGCGGTCGCCAGAATGACCCCCGGCACCCACCACGCGATCAGCTTCCGCTGCCGTGGGCCGGGCGGCCGGGAGAGCAGATAGAGCCCGACGGGAAGCAGCGAGGCCAGCGTGGAGGCGGCATTGACGCCACCCATGAACGGGATGATCAGCGCCGACCGCAGCGCGGCGACCCGCGCGGCATAGCGCTCGTCGGTCAGCGGCAGCAGCACCCAGGGCAGAAGGGCACCGGGCAGCGCGGCAGCGGACGTGGACCCGACGACGACGGTGAAGACGGGCCACAGCGCATATGCCACGGCCGCCACCAGCCGCGACGCCCCGCTCCCCACCCGCAGCCTCTCGGCCAGCCGCAGCGCACCCCAGAAGGCCACCGACACGATCAGCGACAGCCACAGCCGCTCCGCCAGCCACACCGGCAGCCGTACGACATCGGCCAGCCAGTAGAACGGCAGCATCGGCCACAGATAGCCCGTGTACTGGTTCTGGATCCCGCCGAAACTGCCCTCGTCCTGCCACAACTGCCCGAGATCGGCGAGGAACTGCCCCGGATCGACGGTCACACCCAGCTTGGTGTCGAACGTCTGGCGCCCCGGCTGCACCGCCAGCAACAGCACGAACACCACGGCCCAGAACCCCAGCAGCCAGCGCCGCGAGCGCGGCCCCTCCGGCGGCCCCGAGGCGGGCGCGGAGGTGGGCACGGCTGCCGGGGGAGGAGCCTGGACCGTGGTCGTCGTCATGGTGGGCACCGCCTGAGGATGAGGAGGAGGTTCCAGGTGGCGAACTCGCGTATGCCGGGCGCCTTCACGACGGCTTCCGCGAGGAACGGCCAGTAGCGGGAGCGCGCCGAGACGACCTGTACGTCGTCACGGGCGCGGACCTGACGCAGGGTGGCGCCGATGTGCACGGCGAAGAGGTTCTCGCCGAGGGTGTGCTTGGCGGCCCGCCCGGTACGACGCCGGTAGCGGGCGCGGGCCCGCTCGGCACCGAAGTAGTGCCAGGGGGCCCACTCATGACCGCCCCACGGGGACAGCCAGTTCGTGAACGACACGTAGATCAGCCCACCGGGCCGGGTCACCCGGGCCAGCTCACTGAGGAACGTCTGCGGATCGGCCACATGCTCCAGCACATTGGAGGAGAAGGTGACGTCGGCGACGCCGTCGCGCAGGGGGAGCAAGTACCCGTCGGCGACGACGGCCCCTTCGGGCGGCTTCGCACCGAGTTCCGCCACGTCGGGCTCGAAGAGGTAGGCGTACGCACCTCGGCGCCGGAACTCGTCGGTGAAGTACCCGCCGCCACCACCGACGTCCACGACGGTACGGCCGGCGACGGGACCGTCGTAGGCCTCGACCTGATCGACGGCGTCACGGGCAAGCAGCGAATAGCAGGCTTCGGGGTCGTCCTGTTCATGGAGGAAGGCCCGGAAGAGGGTGAGGGAGCGGCGGAGTGACGGATCCTTGAAACCCCGGGGCGGCAACGCCTCATAGGGGCGCGGGGCCGTGACTCTTTCGGCTCCGCCGCGTGAGCGCGACCAGCCACGACGCACCGGCACTCGCCAGCCGGCCGACCCGCCACGGCGTTTAGGCGTCACGACGCACGGCCTCCGAGGCAACCGCCAGGAACTGCCGCACAGTCCGATCCCAGCGATAGCGCGCGGCGCGATCCCGCGCAGCCTTGCCCATCAACTCCCGTCGATGCCCGGACAACGCGAGCGTGCACCAGGCGGCGGCAAAGGACGACTCCCCGGCGGCAAGCACCCCCGTCTCCCCGTCCACGACGGAATCCCGCAGCCCAGGCACATCAAAGGCAATGGTCGGCGTCTCCCGGGTCGCGGCCTCGGTGACGACGAGCCCCCATCCCTCCACGGCCGAGGGATGAAGCAGCAGCCAGGCCGCACACAGCAGCCGGTGCTTCTCCGCCTCCGACACATGGCCGACGAACTCGACGCCGCGTCCGGCGAGTTGCTCGAGAGACGCCCGCTCCGGCCCGTCCCCGACGATGACGAGCCGCCCCCCGGTCACGGGCCGCACCCGCTCCCACAACCGCAGCAGCAGATCGATCCGCTTGTACTCGACAAGCCGTCCGACCGCCACGAACAGCGGCTCCGGCGAGCGGTCACCCAGGGGGCCGGGCTCCTCCACCCCGTTGTGCACCACACGGATACGTTCCCGGTCGACGCCGATCCCGCGGAGCGCCTGCGCGGTCGACGGAGACACGGCGACCATCAGACTCCGTTGCTGAGCACCGGTCAGCGCCCAGTGCTCCAGTCTTCGCCCGAGACGTGCGGCAGGCGCCAGCGCCCCGCCGAACCGCATCTTCCACAGATCTGTGTGTACGTGGTTGACCAGGCACAACGTCGGCCCGCGATGCCAGAGGGGGGCGAAGTACGGCATCCCGTTGCAGACCTCGACCAGCAGATCGCAGTCACCGACCTGACGGGCGAAGGCGGACCGGGCTCGGAGGTAGTGGCCGTAGGAACCGCCGGCGGACACGACCCGGTAGTCGCGGTAGGCCGCGGGGCCCCCGCACAGGAGGGTGACCTGGTGGCCGAGGTGGGTCAGGCCGTCGGCGAGGCGGTCGACCAGCAGCTCGGAGCCGCCGGCGGACCGGTTGCCCAGGTCACGGTGGGCGAGAAAAACGATTCGGCGCGGATGTGGGGGAAGCGCCGGAGGGTGCTGCTGCGACGCCCAGGGGAGAGTGGCGCGCAGCGGGGAGGGCACGTGCTGGGGCATGCGTGCTCCAACTCGTCTCAGGGTGCGGAACTCAGCGTGGGGGAGGGAGGGTTTGGGTTCCTGTGGGGAGTATCAAAGGTCCTGGACTGCTTACGGTCGTTGTGCGTGGGGTGTGGACAGGCTGTGTCCGGGTGGGGTTGGACAGTTTTCGCCCAGCAGTTCGCCACGGCTACTCACCGACGTGACAATTTCCGGCTTTATTAGAGCTGACGTCACGTCACATTGTGAGCGACGGCTGGGGCATCTCGACCGTAGCGGGGGATTCCGGGCGCTTCCGGCCGCGTACCACCAGAACGCCACCCACCACCGCAAGCACGAATCCCGCCCCAGCAGTCCCGATCGGCAGCGTCCCGCCCACCATGCGCAGCAGACCGCTGTCCCGCTTCGCCTGCCGCACGGCCTCCTTCTGCGTGGCCGTGGTGAACGCGATCTTCTCGCTGTCCAGCAGCACTGCCGCGTCCTTCTCGCCGCCGGGCGCCCGCAGGGTGCGGCGCGGGCCGGTCTGCGCGTAGATCACACGGCCCGTGGCCTGATCCACGACCAGCCTGAACCCGTGGTTGGAGTACCACTCCTCGGCCAGCACCTGCGGCCGGTCCGGCTCGTCGACGAGGGTGCCGGGGACGAGCCGGGTGCCGACCTTGCGGGGCGCGACCGTCCCCGTGAACCGGTATCCCGTGTAGCCCTGGATCTTCTCGGTGCCGTCGTAGCGCAGGGTGATCGTGGTCCCGCCGGTGTTGTCCCACCACTGGTAGGAGCGTTTCTCCACGTCGAACGGGAACTTCAGATACGCCTCGCCCTCGATGTACGGCGTCTCCTCGCAGCAGTGCACCGGCTTCGTCGTGGTGCGGTCCATCACCCAGCGGTGCGGGGTGAAGTCCAGTGCGTCGTGCGGGTCGTCGGCCGGCAGCGACTTGTCGGTGTCGACGGTGGTGATGACGTCCCAGACGGCGTTGCCGCTGCGCTCACTTTCCGCCACGTTGCCGCGCACGCGCTGGGTGACGGTGATGTTCTGGTCCGGCACGGTCTCGACCTTGTCGGTGTCGAAGACGCTGCCGGTGCCCTTGTAGACGGCGGTGGTGTCGATGTCGATGGGGTTCACGGCGGCACGCGGGGCCACGTACCAGGCGAGCATGGGCGCCAGTACCAGCAGAAACGTGCCGATGCCCAGCAGGATCAACGAGAGAGGTGAGGCTGTACGGCGCATCCGGCACTCCTGTGGGGTTGACGCGTGGTCGATGCCTGGCCGTTCTTGGGCCGGGAACCGTAGGCGTTTCCTTGACGAAGTGTCAATGTCTTGACGGGATGTCCCGGCTTGTCGAGACTGAAGCCGACAGGCAGGGGTCGGGTACAGGCTGGCACCACCGGGGTGGGGACGACCTCCGGATGCAGAGAGGCTGACCCTGCGATGTCCAGACTGCTCGCCGCCGCGCTGACCGTCGCGCTCGCCGCCGTACTCGCGGTGGGTGCCGCGCTCGGCGTCGTCGCACTGCTGGAAGCGACACCCGACCAGCCGAACACACCTTTGATCACGTACGAGCAAGCGGGCCAGGGGAGTTGACCGTGGCCGCGCCCCGCTCCCCGGCAGCCACGGCATCCCCTGCCGTCCCGGCTTCCCCTGACACCCCGGCCGCCCCCACCCGCTCGGCCTGGCGTGACGTACCCCGGTTCCAGGTCCGCCGGTTCGCGGAGCTGGTCATGGCGGACGCCCCGGCCCTCGCCGAGCAGATCCTGCGTGAGATCCAGCGCGAGTACCCCCAACTGCCGGTCGTCCTCGACGAGTCGGGCGAGCCGATGGCCCTGGTCGGCATACGGCGTGCGATCGAGGTCTTCGTCGAGCACCTGGAGAAGTCGGAAGGCCGTCCGACCGTACCGCCGGGCGTCTTCCAGGACTTCGGCCGCGGCGAGGGCTACAACGGCCGCTCCCTGGACTCCCTCCAGGCGATCTACCGGCTGGGCGTACGGCTGGCCTGGCGCCGTTTCGCCGAGATCGGCCAGATCGTCGACATTCCGCCGCCCGCGATGTACGAGCTGGTGGACGCGGGCTACGAGTACCTGGACGGCCTGGTCGACCAGTCGGTGCGCGGCTACGCCGAGGCGGCGGCACGGCAGGCGGGCGAGCGGCTGCGTCTCCAACGCCGCCTGATGGAACTGCTGCTGGCCGAGCACCACCGGGGCGATCCGGCGGACGCCCTGACGGAGCGGGCGGCCCGGATCGGCTGGCCGCTGCCCGAGAAGGTCGCCGTGGGCGTGTTACTGCGCCCGGCGCGGGAGGCGGTGGCGCCGGCCGTGGGGCAGGGGGTGCTGCTCGACATGGAGTATGAGCAGCCGCGCATGGTCGTCCCCGAGCCGGACGCCGGCGGCCGCCCCGAACTGCTGCACCGGGCCCTGGCCGGCTGGGCGGGCGCGATCGGCCCCCCGGTGCCCCTCGCCGACGCGGCGAAGTCGCTGCGCTGGGCCGAGGCGGCCGTACGCCTGATGGAACGGGGGCTGCTGCCGGCCGGCGACGTCCTGTACTGCACCGAGCACACGGAAGCTCTCGTGCTGTTGCAGCCCGAGGAGCTGATCGACGACCTGGCGGTGCGGTGCCTGGCACCGCTGCAGCACTGCGGGCCCACGCACGGGCGGCGGCTGGCGGAGACGTTGCTGGCGTGGCTGGAGACCAGGGGCGGGGCGCCGGAGGTGGCGGCCCGCCTGGGGGTCCACCCCCAGACGGTTCGGTACCGCCTCCGTCAGATCCGGGAGCTGTGGGGCGACGAGATGGACGACCCGGACCGACGGTTCGAGCTGGAGCTGGTGTTGCGGGCCCAGCGGTTGAGGGGGGCATTGGGGGAGGCGCGCAGGTAGAAGGTGCACGGCGGATCCGGCCCTCATGTGCGCAACGTGTGCGCGTGGGCGGCGCTGTGGACCCCGTCAGGCGGCGGTCCGGCGGGCGGGCTCCGTGCGGCGCGATGGGGTGCGGGCGGACGCGGCGCGCAGGCGTCGGCCTCGACGCGTGAGTCCCCAGGGCTTGAGGATCGAGATCACCGTCATGAAGACGTACGCGGACAGCGACACGATCGGCCCGAACAGGACGTCCCCGGCGTCGGGCAGCGGCCCGCCCGCGGCGACGGCCTCGACGGCGGAGTTCACGCCGGGGCGCAGGGCGAAGACGGTGGCGACGGTCGTGCCGAGGGTCACCCAGAACTTGACGTAGACCCAGCGGTGCCGCGCCAGCCCCCACCGCGTGCCGAGCGCCAGCACGAGCCCGCTGAGCAGCGTGAGGAAGGCGAGCGGCAGCAGGAGCCAGTCGGCGAACAGCTTCATGGCCCGCACGGACGCCTCCACGGTCACCGCGGAGCCGGTGGTGGCCGCGGTGATCCCGAGCGCGAGCAGCCCGAGCGTGAGCCCGAGCCAGCCGGCGGAGGCGATGACATGGACGACGAGGGCGGCCCGGCGGGCGGGCCGGCTCAGTTTCCCGGACGACGTGGACGACGTGGACGACGTGGAAGGCATGGACACCACCGTGCCGGGCCAGGTCGCCGAGGACGTCTGACGGCGGGAGTAACCCCGCGTACTGACGTCGGCGTACCCGGCGCCGCCCGCCCTGCTCCGTTCGCCACGCGAGGGCGATGATTCCGGCCGCCGGGGCAGGTCGTCACCGCAGTAGCGGGGATACGAGGAGAAGCGCCCGCTTCCGAGCAGAGGAGACCCTGATGCGCCAACCATCACCGCACCCCGCCCTGCGACAGCTCGACGCCTTCGTCGGCGAGTGGAACCTGTGGGCCCTCGACCGCAGCGTCGGCCCGTTCAGGACGGAGTTCGCCTGGCTGGAGGGCGGCGCCTTCCTGGTCCAGCGCTCGGACGTCGTCCCGGAGACGACCCTCCCGGGCGAGTGGGGCCCGAACGCCCCGTTCCCCACCGTCTCCCTGATCGGCTACGACGACGCGGCCGAAGAGTTCACCGCCCTCTACGCCGACGGCCGCGCCGTCGCCCGCACCTACCGGGCCACCATGACCGACCGCACCTGGCGCCAATGGCGCTCGGCCCCCGGCTTCCACCAACGCCTCACCGCCACCGTCAGTCCCGAGGGCAACATGATCGAGGGCGAGTGGGAACAGTCTTCTGACGGTGAGCAGTGGACCACGGACTTCGACGTGACGTACACCCGCGTCGGGAAGTCCCGTAGCTGACGGACAGACCTGGTGACGGGGGCCGTATCAGGACGCCCCCGCCCGCTGCTACGTACGCGCCGGCTCCTTCGACGCAGCTCGTCGCGGGGCAGGCTGGTCCAGGTGGACCACGACCGTCGTGTAGAAGCGGTGCACCGCTTCGTCCACGCTGCGGATGAAGCCCGACTCGGTGTTGCCCCGGCTGCTTCCCATGCCCTTGAAGAGGGACAGCCGGAAGCCGCTGATCGGGGTCGCCGTGTTCTTGGGGAGCAGGTCCGCCGGTTCGGGGCGAAGGCGTTCCAGGGTGCCGCGCGGGCCGCCCGTCTCGCCCTCCAGCAGGGTCTCGACGTGCAGGTCCGCCGGTGCCTCGGCGAGACGGCGGATCAGACGCTTGGCCCAGGTCAGCGGATAGCCCTGCTCGGGCGCAGGGATCTCGACGGACGTACGCAGCTTGCCGGTGCGTAGATCGGCGCCGATCGTCAGCACGCCCGGGGCCTGTTCGACACGAAGCTCCGCCTGGAGCCGCCCCTCCAGACACAGTTGGTCGGCCAGCTGAATTCGGCGGGTTCCGTGATCGGTGCCACGCCTGGCGCGCTGGACCGGCAGCACCTTCTGCCCGAGTTCGCCACCGAGCCTGAGACACACCTGGCGGACGAGCCGCTCCCAACTCTCGATCACTTCCAGGGAGCGCGGGTCACCCTGGCACAGGGTCTCGTCGCTGATGCCGTTGCGTACCGGCACCCAGGCCGAGCCCATGTTCTGGAAACCGTGGCAGCCGGAGTTCTCGTGCTGGAGGTACTGCAGCAACTCCTCCAGCAGCCAGGTGCGCGCCGCGTTGCCGACCCCTTCGTGCCGGATCAGCAGCTGCGCCTGGTAGGCCACTTCGGCCCACGACAGGTGCCAGAGCGCCACCTTGTGCTTGCGCCGTCGGTCGATCTTGACGTCGACCAGCGGACTTCCCTCCAGCGCGACGTCGTTCGACACCGTGATCACGGCCTCGTAGCCGCGCCGGGCGGCGATGTCCATGTAGGCCTGCACCTGATCGGCCTTGAGAGGGTTGCCGTTGGTCTTGGTCTCGACGAGTGCCGTCCACAGCTTGCCCGCCCGCTCGATGCGAATCACTCCGTCCGGGCGCCGAGGGGTGTCGCCGTGCGGCAGGGACACCTCGGTGAACGTCTCCATCCGGCCGGAGGGTGCCCCGAACGCGGCCGTGAGGCGCCTGCCGAACCGCGGCACCTGGGCCATCACCGACAACAGCACCGAGGTGGCGCGGGTTTCCCGTTCCCGGTCGCTCTTGAGCGCAGACACGGGAAAGAGCCTGGCAGGCCTCCAGGAGTCGTTCTCCGCCAGCGACGTCCTGACCACCTTGGGCAGGGCGACCTTCTTCTTGGCCGTACGTGGCCGCGAGGCCCGCACTGCAGGCTGCCTGGTCGGCTCGGTCTCGGCGATGTCCGGGCGGCGGGGCGCCGGGACCGCCTCCAGCGTGGCCGGTGTGGTGGCCGGGACCGTGGGATCCGGCTGACCGCTGCTGTTCACCACGGCCGGTGTCTCCGCCGTGGGCCTCGCCTCTTCCTCGCCAGGAGACCCGGCCTCGACCTCGGCCGCGTCGTCGTCGATGTCGACCCCGAAGTCCGTCGCCAGGCCGGCCAGACCGGTGGCGTAACCCTGGCCGACGGCCCGGAACTTCCACTCCTCCCCGCGCCGGTACACCTCGCCGAAGATGATCGCGCTCACCTCGTCGGCGTCGTCGATGGCGAAGCGGAGGAGGCTCTCCCCCGCGGCGTCGGCCAGCCTCACCTGCAGGGCGTCCAGTTCTCCGAAGCGCGCTTCGCCGTACCGGCTCGCGGCCACGACGATGCGGTCGACCTCGGGCGGGACCGCTGTCAGATCGAAGCAGATCCGGTCCTCGTTGCCGTCCTCCGTCGGCGTCTTCCCCAGGAGCTGCACGCTGCCGTCGGCAGCCACCGGGTTGTTGTAAAAGTAGAAGTCGACGTCACTGCGGACCTTTCCGTTCGTGTCCAGCAGTAAGACGGACACATCGGCGTCGCCCTCACCGGTCGGGCTGACCCAGCCCAGGCTCACGATCACCGAGCCGACGTCTTCACTCAGCGCACTCAGGGCCACGTTCGAGCCCTTGGTCATTTCGCGCACACAAAACCCCCATATCGCTCGCCTGAGGGCATACGTATGCGGCCACCCCAGGCGCCTCCCCATACGGCACAGTGTGACGTGCCGCACATAGGTAACGGTACTGGCCGTGCATCGCGTCTGCGGAGCTTTCCAGCCGGTCCGCGCAAGGCCATTGCCGGGGGAAACGCACTTTGAGTAGCCTGTGTTCGTTATTCCGATCGGCTGTTGAAATCTCGAACGCAGCCTCGCATGCAAGGGAGGGGGCCGCACGTGGGACGCCTCGTACCAGCCGTGACCCGGGCTCTCGACATTCTCGAGCTCTTCCTCGACGGGGACGGGACGCTCTCCGCCCCCGACATCGTGCGCAAGCTCCAGTTGCCGCGGACCACCGTGCACGAGCTGGTGACCACTCTGGCGGCTCGGTCGTACATCGTCCAGGTGCCGGGTCAGCCGGGACGGTACCGCCTGGGCGTACGGCCGTACCAGCTCGGCAGCCGGTACGCCGAGCAGCTCGACCTCGCGGCCGAGGGCCAGCAGGTCGCCCGGTCCGTCGCGGAGACCTGCGACGAGACCGTGCACGTGGCGATCCTGGAGGGCACGGACGTCATCTACATCGCCAAGGTCGACTCGACGCACGCGGTGCGGATGGTGTCCGCGGCGGGGCGTCGGCTGCCTGCCCACTGCACGTCCGTCGGCAAGATGCTGCTGGCCTCCCTTCCCGACTCGGAGCTGTCGTCCCGTATCCCCGACGGGGCCGAGCTCGTCGCCATGACGCCCAACAGCATCACCGACCCCGGCGCCCTGCGCGAGGCCCTCGCCGAGATTCGGCAGCGGGGGATCGCCGTCGAGAGCCGGGAGTCCAACCCGGACGTGTCGTGCGTGGCCGCGCCCGTGCGGGACCGGACCGGGCAGGTCGTCGCCGCGCTCTCCATCTCCGTGCCGATGATCCGCTGGAGCGACGAGCGGCGTGCCGAGCTGGAGCAGCTCTCCGCCAAGGGGGCCGCCGAGCTGTCGGAGCGCCTGGGGCACCGGAGCGTTGCGTGACCGCGCCGTACGAGGTGGCCGTGCGCGCGGAGGCGCAGCTCGGTGAGGGGCCGACCTGGGATCCGGCGAGTGGCCGGCTGGTCTGGATCGACATCCTCGGTGCGCGGATACACACCTACGACCCCGTCTCCGGGCGTCGCACGGTCCGCACGACCCACCAGCACATCGGCGCCGTCAAGCCGCGCGTCGGCGGCGGGCTCGTCCTCAACCTCCGGGACGGTGTGGCGGTGCTCGACCCGGACCACAGCTTCCGCTGGCTGCACCACGAACCCGTCCCCGGCCGCCGCGCCAACGACGCCGCCGTCGCGCCCGACGGTTCCCTGTGGGCGGGCACCATGCGCTACGACGAGGCGCCGGGCGGCGGCACCCTGTCCCGGATCACCGGTGAGGCCTTGGTCGAGGTGGTCCTCGACGACGTGGCCGTGAGCAACGGCACGGGCTGGAGTCCGGACGGGCAGCTCATGTACTACATCGACTCCCCGACGCGCCGCGTCGACGTCTTCGACTTCGCCGACGGGCGGCCCCTGAACCGGCGCCCGCTGGTCGAGATCGAGGACGGCGCCGGCTTCCCGGACGGGCTCACCGTCGACGCCGAGGGCTGCGTGTGGGTGGCCCTGTGGGAGGGCTCGGCGGTACGGCGCTACACACCGGCCGGCGAGCTGGACCGTGTGATCCCACTCCCCGTCCCCCGAGTGACGGCCTGCACCTTCGCCGGCCCCGACCTGACCGACCTGTACATCACCACCGCCCGCGTCGGCCTCGCCTCGCCGCCCGCGCTGTCGGGGTCCGTGTTCGTGGTGCCGGGCGCGGGGAAGGGCTTGGCGCAGCCGGCGTTCAGGGGCTGAGGCGGGCTGTTGCCACGGGAGGTCGGGTTGCCCGTGCCGTCGGTGCCTGACGGGCGGTCGGGCCCGCGCAGCCTCACATCCGGGATCTCAGCACGTCGACTTCACAGCCCGGCGCGGACGGGTCGAAGCCGTGCTCGACCAGCCAGCGAACCACCAGCAGGCTTCGCAGCGACCACCACGCGTGGATCACGTCGAGGTCGACGTCGGTGCCGTACCCGGCGATGACGTCGCCGAGGTGCTCCGCGTGTCCGAGCGTCAAGGTGGCGAGGTCGTACAGGGCATCACCCCGGCCCGCCTCCGACCAGTCGAGGATGCCCGTGACCTGGTCACTGTCGACGAACACGTGAGCGATCTGCAGATCGCCGTGCGTGAACGCCGGAGTCCACGGCCGGAGCGCGGCCTCGGCGACCTGACGGTTGCGCCTGACCAGGTCGGCCGGCAGGAGGCCGTTCGTCACGAGCAACTCGCATTCGCGGTCCAGCTCCGCCACCAACTCGTCGACCCTCCGGCCGGCCCGGCCGGACCAGGGAGGCAACGGCGCGTCGTGCAGCTTCCGGACAGCGGCACCCGCGGCGGCCCACGCCGCCGGGGACGCGGTCGACGGCTCGCCGAGGCGGCCGAGCGCCGTCCCCGGGACCGCGGCGATGGCGAGCACGGGCGGCTTGCGCCACAGCACCTTCGGGGTCGGGACCGGCGCCACGGCCATCGCCTCGACCTCGACGTCGATGCGCGCCTGATCGGCGTCCACCTTCAGGAACACGTCGCCGACGCGCAGGGTCGCGCGCTCGGAATGGGCGACGACGACCTTGACCTCATCCATGGGCGACGAGTATCCCGATCGACCGTCCACGCCGCCGGGAATATCGCGTGGGATTGCGCGGGTGACCGCGTCCCGGCTCCCGGCGGCCTGGTGCGCGACACCGACGGCGACCCGCCACGCCCGCGCAGCCCCAACACTCCTGTCCCAACAGCCCTACTCCAACCCCGCAGCCTTCCGCTCCTCCGCGGTCAACGGCGGTCCGTTGAGCGCCGGTTTGAGCGGGCCGATTGCCGCGGCCAGTAGGACGGACGGGGACAGCAGCACCTCGGCGGTGCGCTCCAGGGACGTCACGTCCGTGACTCGGCGGGCGATTCGGCCGTTTCCGGTGGCGGTGTGCATGAGGCGGTCCACGTAGGCGGCGACGAGCCGTTCGCGGAGGGTGGGGCCGGTTTCTGTTGCGCCCGGGTAGAAGACGTCCTGCCCGATGGCGAGGTCCCAGGCCGCGCCCACCGGGCGGGCCACCGCCTTCTGGACGCGGCGTGACAGGCCCCGTGCGGCCCATCCCTGACGCTGTATCACATTCCGCAGGATCAGGGCGCTTTGGGCGGCCACCGCGAGGCCATGGCCGTAGACCGGGTTGAACGCGGCGAGGGCGTCGCCGAGGACGACGAAGTTCTCCGGCCACACCGGCATCCGCTCGTAGAAGTACCGGCGGTTGACGGTGGCGCGGGTGACGGACACGTCGGACAGCGGCTCGGCGTTCTCGAGCAGTTCGCCGATCAGCGGGTGCCGCAGCTTCTCGCGGGCCCACGGGACGAAGTCCTCGGCCACGTCGGTGGGTTCGCCGCCCCGGGTGCCGGACAGGGTGACGATCCACCGGCCGTTCTCGATCGGCAGCAGGAAGGCCGCCCGGCCCGGCCCTCCGGCGCGCGGGTCGGGCTGCACGTTGACGACCGGGAAGCCGTCCCTGGCGTCCTCGGGGGCGAGGTAGAGCCGACTGGCGTACGCCAGCCCGGAGTCGACCTCGCGCCGCTGAGGTGCGGGAAGACCGAGGGCCCTGAGCCACCGGGGCGCCCCGGAGCCGCGGCCGGTGGCGTCGACGACCAGGCTTGCCTGGAGAATGCGCTCGGCGCCGTCGTGCGCCCGGATCCGTACTCCCGTCACGGCGGCGTCCGTACCGGCGAGCCCCACCGCCTCCGCCCGCTCGACCAGCTCGATCCGCTCGTCGGCGAGGACCCGCGCCCGGATCGTTGCGTCCAGCAGATCCCGGCCGGCCAGGATCACATGGTGGGACTCGGGCCAGCGCCGGAACCAGCCCCGCGCCGACATGGCGACCACGTCCGTCGTGACCGGCAGTCGGCGCGCCCCGGCGTCCCGGAGCACGTCGGTGACTCCCGGCAGCAACTCCTCCATGGCCCGGACCCCGCCCGACCACAACATGTGCGCGTGACGCGCCTGCGGCAGCCCCTTGCGAGGGCCCGGGTCGCCGGGCAGGGTGTCCCGGTCCACGACGAGCACACGGTCGACGAATCCGGCGAGCGCGCGCGCCGCGAGCATGCCGGTGTGGGATCCCCCCAGGACGACGGCGGTTCTGACGTCTGGGGCGGGGCGTTCATTCATGCGGGGGCACTCTCTGCCGGGGCGGTCGCTCGGGCGCGTACCGCCTCGATGTCGTTGGGATGGCGGAGGGCTCGGGACACGGCCTGGATCTCCCGCAGCAGATATGCGGTGTCCGGGCCGGACGGGGAGGCGTCGGCGTCGGCCTTCGGGGACCGCTGCCTGACGTCGACGGCGTCCAGGATCGTCACGGCCGCGGCGAGGGCCTCCGCCCGGGTGGGCTCGAAGCCGAGGGCGAGGGCCGCGTCGTACGACCGTCCGCGCAGCTTCTCGTCGAGGTGCCGTGACACCTGCAGCAGCCCGTCGCGGACGAACGTCTCGCGGCGGATCAGGCGCAGTTCCGGGGTGCCGCGCAGGGTGAAGGGCTCGCGTGCGCCGTTGACGGACCGCATCAGCACGGAGAGGGGACGCAGGTGCCGGTGGCGTCGCCGGATGCGCCAGCGCTCATGCAGGTACTGGCCGGAGTGCGGGATGATGAAGCCCACCGCGACCAGGGAGGCGGAGACGCAGGCGGCCGACGGCGCCAGGTCGGTGCTCAGCCAGTCCAGGTCGTGGCCCGTCCACCGGGCGACGACGGCGGTGAGCTTGGACGCGTCGAAGAGCAGGTTCGTCGCGTAGCCGACGCCCAGGAACCGCAGGCCCCAGCGCAGCCAGGCGTCGAGGCCCTCGGTGCGGATCCAGTTCCAGATCAGTCTTGCCGTGATCGTGCAGGCCACGGTGTGCGCGAGCAGGTAGAGCAGGATCTGCTCGCGCATGAAGGGCGTTGTGGCGTAGTACGTGTCCAGGTCCCGCAGCCGTTCCACGGGAGCGTCCGCGAGCGCGAAGAGCGCCCACAGCGTGATGACCACGCCCGCGTAGACGGAGACGACCCAGCGGGTCGCCCGGCGCGTGGCGGCCGAGCGGTTGGACAGGCCGTTGCGCCAGGCGATGATCATCAGCAGCCAGGACGCGCACAGCGCGGTGATGAGCGAGTACACCCAGGGGGCCGAGATGTTCGGTACCCCGGTGACGCGGTTGGTCCAGGCGATGGTGCCCGGGGCGGCGAATACGAACACCGCGCAGGCGAACAGCAGCAGGCCGCCGACGGCGCGCAGCAGGGGGTCCCGCCACATCCTGAGGATGCTGGGCAGCTTGATCGCCAGGGCGGCGCCCAGGGCGATGGTGGGGATCCAGAACGAGATGTGGACATCGCCGAAGAGCCTTGAGGAGGTCGACGCCAGCACGGTCACCGCGCCGTCCTCCCGCTCCCGCTCCCACTCCCGCGGTAGCCCATCGAACGCTGCACCGGCCCGAGCGGCGCATCCGCCTCCCGCCCCGACAACAGCGGCCGGAAGGCGGCCGCCAGCCGGTGCCCGAAGTCGTCCGCCTCGGCCTCGTCCCGCTCCCGGGAGCCGTTGCGGGCGGCGACCGCGAGGGCGATGCCCTTCCAGCCGGGGGTGCCGGCGAGCGCGTGCGCGGCCGCCGTACCGTCGGTGTGGTGGTGGCCGTGGCCGGCGTGCATGTGCCACAACTCATGGCCCAGGATGACCAGTTGCTGCATCGCCTCGGCCCGCTCCTCGACGATGACCAGGTCGAAGTCCTGGAACTCCACCCACAGCCCGGTCACTTCGATCTCGTCGGGAAACCGCTCGAACCGCAGCTCGACGGGCCGTCCGCCGCGCCGCGCGCTCATTTCCGCGCACAGCGCTTGGCACAACTCGCGTACGTCGGCCGGGGGGTGGGGTCCGGACCGCAGGGCGGCGCTCAGATCGGAGGCCAGCTCACGCATCCCGGAACCGGAACGGGAGCGCCGCAGCCGCAGCACCGCAGCGACCCGGGCCGCCCTCGTGCGCGCGCCCGCGATGTCCATCGCACCCCCTGTTCCTCCGCCCGTCGGCGGGCTGTTCGAGCCTACGCGTCCGGAAGTGTCCCCGTCATGTGGTCCGGCGACCGTAGTTCAACGCGGAACGACCGGTTCCGCACGAAACGGGCAGCGCAGCCGCTGTCGCTGCCGGGCCTCCGGGGGGCCACCGCTCGGGCTCGCCCACCCCCTCCACCCCGCCCCCCATTTCATGCACAAGCCATTGACTGGAAAGCGCTTGCAGCCTACGGTCCCGTTCGAAGTTGCGGGCAGGAGCCGATATTTCGAACATTTCGAGCATCTTGAAACGTACCGTCCACGCACTCGACCAGTAAGGGCAGGGAATGGGACGACCTGACCTCAATCGCAGGCAACTTCTGGCCACCGCAGGCGGATTGGCGGTGGCCGGCAGCTTTGGGTTTGCGGCGCTCGGGACGGGGGCCGACGCGCTCGCGTCCGGTGCCCGTACCCGGGTGCGGTACTGGAACCTCTTCCAGGGCGGCGACGGCACCAACCAGGTCGCGATGGTGGACGCCTTCCGCAGGGCGAACCCGGACGTCGCCGTCAAGGACTCCACCCTGACCTGGGGCGGCCCCTACTACACCAAGCTCGCGATGGCCGCCGCGGGCAACCGCGCGCCGGACCTCGCGGTGATGCACCAGGGCCGTATCCCCGGCTTCGCGCCGGGCCGCCTGCTCGACCCCTGGGACGTGGGGCTGCTCGCCGAGTACGGCGTACGGGAGGCCGACTTCAACCCCGTGCTGTGGCGCCGGGGCATCGTCGACGGGGAGTTGTACGCCCTGCCCCTCGACATCCACGTCCAGCTGAACTTCTACCGCAAGGACGTGTGCGAGAAGGCCGGCCTGCTGGACTCCGACGGGCGGCTGCCCGCCGCCGGGTCCCCCGACGAGTGGTTCGAGATCCTCGCGGCGGCCAAGGGCCGGCTGAAGAAGGGGCAGCAGACCCTGGGGCTGCACGCCAACGACCAGAACTTCGCCTGGTGGTTCATCGTCTCCTTCTACCAGCAGCTCGGCGGCACCTACTTCGACGACGGCCAGACCCAGGTCACCTTCGACACCGACAAGGCCACGCAGGTCCTGGAGTTCCTCCGCAGGAACGTCACCGAGGGCTACGTCACCGTCGGCGAGGCGGACGGCGAGGCCTTCATCGCCGGATCGCCCTTCACCTGGGAGGGCAACTGGTCGGTGCCGTACTTCAACGGCGAGAAGATCGAGTACGGCGCCCAGCCCCTGCCCCCGGTCTTCGGCACCCCGGCCACCCACGTCGAGTCGCACGCCTTCGTCCTGCCCCACCAGGCCGACCGCGGCGGCGCCCCGAACGAGGGCGCCTACGAACTCGCCGCCTACATGGTCTCCCACGCCACCACTTGGGCCAACGGCGGCCACGTACCCGCCTATCTGCCCACCTTCAAGGACCCCGGCTACCTCGAACTCACCCCGCAGAACGAGTACTCCGGATCCGCCATGGAGCACCCGGCCACCGAACCCCACATCTGGTTCGCGGGCTCCACCGGCATCCTCGCCACCCGCCTCGGCCCGGTCATCGCCTCGTCCACCCTGGGCTCGGCGAAGCCCGACACGGCGGCCCGCCGGATGAGGTCCCTCCTGGACCAACTGCTCACGGCCGAGAACCCCATGACCGGCCTGACGGCGGCCCAGGAACTGAAGGGAGCGGGCGCATGAGCACTACGACCACCACGGTCGCCCACGGGGTGCTGCGCCCCCGCGCCACCGCCGCCGCCGACTCCGCCCGAGTGCGCTGGGGCAACCGTTTCCAGCACGGCGGCTGGTTCGTCGCCCCGTTCTTCGCCCTGTACGGCCTCTTCGTCGTCCTGCCGGTCGTCCGTGGCCTCTACCTCAGCTTCACCGACGCCAACATCTCCGGCGACCACACGAGCTTCGTCGGCCTCGACAACTACCGCGAGGCGCTCAAGGACGACCTGGTCTGGGACTCCCTGTCGCACAGCGTGCAGTTCACGCTCTACGTCGTCCCCGCCATCGTCGTCACGGCCCTGCTGATGGCCCTCGTCGCCCACCACACCGTGCATTTCAAGTGGCTGTGGCGGCTCTGCTTCTTCGCCCCCTTCCTGCTGCCGTCCGCGGTCATCGGCAACCTGTGGTGGTGGCTCTTCCAGCCCACCAACGGCATGGTCAACCACGTCCTCGGCCTGGACACCCCCTGGCTCACCCAGAAGTCCACGGCCCTGCTCGCCGTCGTCGTCGCCACCCTGTGGTGGACGGTCGGCTTCAGCTTCCTGCTCTATCTGGCCGCCCTCCAGAACATCCCCCAACACCTCTACGAGGCAGCCGAGTTGGACGGTGCCAACGCCTTCCAGCGCCTGCGCCACATCACCGTGCCGAACCTGCGCAACATCACCGGCCTGGTGATCGCGCTCCAGATCCTCGCCTCGCTCCAGGTCTTCGACCAGGCCGTGGTCATGTACCAGTTCGGGCCCGGCCCGGAGGAATCGACCCGCACCTTCGTCCAGTACACCCTCGAACAGGGCTTCACCAGCTACCGCGTGGGCTACGCCTCCGCGATCTCCTTCATCCTGTTCCTGATCATCGCGGTCGTCGCCCTCGGCCGGATGTGGCTGCTGCGCAGCCGCGAGGAGGGCGCCCGATGACCACCCCGACGACTCCCGTACCCCGCAGGCCACGCAGCACGTGGACCCCGGGCCAGATCGCTCTCACCCTGGTCGCCGCGGCCCTCTCGGCGATCTGGGTGGCCCCACTGCTCTGGGCCCTGTCCACCTCCCTCAAGACCCCGACCGAATCGGTGGCCGCCCCGCACTGGATCCCCGACGACTTCACGCTGGAGTCCTGGCAGGCGGTCCTGGACGCCGGCAACATCCCCAACTGGTTCGTGAACTCGGTCGTGGTGTCCGTCTGCGTCACCTTCATCGTGCTGCTGGTGTCGTCGCTCGCCGGATACGGCTTCGCCCGTACGGAGTTCCGCGGCAAGTCGGCTCTGATGGCGGTCACGATGGCGGGCCTGATGTTCTCCCCGGCCGTCCTCGGCGTCCCGCTGTTCACCACCGTGCAGTCGCTCGGCATGGTGGACACCTACTGGGGCATGATCCTGCCTCAGTGCGCGCCCGCGGCGATGGTCTACATCCTCTACAAGTTCTTCCAGTCGCTGCCCCGCGAACTGGAGGAGGCGGCCTTCATCGACGGCGCGGGCCGCTGGCGGATCTTCTTCACGATCGTCCTGCCCCTGTCGAAGCCGTCCCTCTCGGCGGTGGGGATCTTCACCTTCATCGCCTCCTGGAACAACTTCATCTGGCCGTACATGGTGACCAACAACCCCGACCTGATGACCATGCCGAACGGCATCGCCACCGTCCAGAACGCCTTCGGCATCGTCTGGCCCCAGCTCATGGCCGGCGGCATCATCGCGGGCCTCCCCCTGATCGCCGCCTTCGTCCTGTTCCAGAGCCAGATCGTGAGAGGCGTGGCCCATACGGGCCTGGCCGGCCAGTAGCGCCTCAAGGGGCGCGGGGCCGTCGCAATGTGCGGCTCCGCCGCGTGGGCGCGATCAACCCCCACCCACCCGCAGCCGCCAACGATTCAGAACCACCCCCTTCGAAAGGCGACCATGCAAACCGCACGCTTCACCCTCGACCCCGCCTTCACCATCGCCCAGGTCAACCCCCGTATCTTCGGCAGTTTCGTCGAACACCTCGGTCGCTGCGTCTACACCGGCATCTTCGAGCCGGACCACCCCACGGCCGACGAGACCGGCATCCGCCAGGACGTCCTGGACCTCGTCCGCGAACTCGGCGTCACCACCATCCGCTACCCCGGCGGCAACTTCGTCTCCGGCTACAAGTGGGAGGACTCGGTCGGTCCCGCCGAGGACCGACCCCGCCGCCTCGACCTCGCCTGGCACTCCACGGAGACCAACCGCTTCGGCCTGTCCGAGTACATCGACTTCCTCCGCAAGATCGGCCCCCGGTCCGAGCCGATGATGGCCATCAACCTCGGCACCCGCGGAGTCGCCGAGGCCCTCGAACTCCAGGAGTACGCCAACCACCCCGCCGGCACGGCACTCTCCGACCTCCGCGTCTCCCATGGCGACAAGGACCCCTTCGGCATCCGGCTGTGGTGTCTGGGCAACGAGATGGACGGCCCCTGGCAGACCGGCCACAAGACGGCGGAGGAGTACGGCAGGACCGCCGCGGAGACGGCCCGCGCGATGCGCCAGATCGACCCGAAGGTCGAACTCGTGGCGTGCGGCTCCTCCAGCCAGGGCATGCCCACCTTCGCCGAGTGGGAGGCGACGGTCCTGCAGGAGACGTACGACCTCGTCGACTACGTCTCGCTGCACGCCTACTACTGGCCCGAGGACGGCGACATCGACTCCTTCCTCGCCTCCGCCGTCGACATGGAGTCCTTCATCGACAACGTGGTCGCGACCTGCGACCACGTGGGCGCCCGCCTCAAGTCGAAGAAGCGGATCAACCTCTCCTTCGACGAGTGGAACGTCTGGTACATCCCTGACTGGCACGAGCACGCGGACGGCATCGAGCAGCGGGACTGGCCCGAGGCCCCGAGGCTGCTGGAGGACAACTACAGCGTGATGGACGCGGTCGTCTTCGGCTCGCTCCTCATCGCGCTGCTGCGGCACGCCGACCGCGTCACCGTCGCCTGCCTCGCCCAGCTGGTCAACGTCATCGCGCCGATCATGACCGAGCCGGGCGGCCCGGCGTGGCGGCAGACGACGTTCTTCCCGTTCGCGCAGGCCTCGAAGTACGGCCGTGGCCAGGTGCTGGACGTCCGGGTGGACTCCCCGACGTACGAGACGAAGAAGTACGGCGAGGCCGACCTGCTGCACGCCACCGCCGTGCGCGCCGAGGACGGCACGGTCACCGTCTTCGCGGTCAACCGCAGCCGCACCGACGCCCTGCCCCTCGACGTCGCCCTGAACGGCCTCGACCTGACGGCGGTCGTCGAGCACAGTGCCCTCGCGGACGCCGACCCGGACGCCCGTAACACCCTCGACGAGCCGGAACGGGTCACCCCGCACGCCGTCGAGGGCACGGCACTCAAGGACGGCAGCCTCACCGCCGTACTGGAACCGTTGTCCTGGAACGTGATCCGCCTGAGCTGACCGGACGGACGATCTTCACAGGGCCCCAAGACTGCGTTCAGCTTCCCTGAGGGTTTGCTCAGCTCGGGGCCCTACCGTCGCCGCCCACGCGCACGTTGATCCTGCTCGCCCTCGCGGGCCTCGGGGGCCCAGCTCGTGGACGGCAGCCTCGGCATGGCGTACGGGGTGACAGCCGCGTTCCTGCTGGGCGGCCTGGTCGCCGCGCCCCTCGCCGCGTGGCTGGTGCGGCTGCTGCCGCAGAGGGAGCTGGGGTCGGCGGTCGGCGGAGTGATCGTCGTGACCAACGCCCGCGCCCTGCTGACCAGTGACGTGCTCTACGTCGCCCTGTACGCGCTGTGGGCCGCCGCCCTCGCGTACTCGGTCAGCGCCCACCTCAAGGAGCGGAACGCGACCGCGGCCGAGTCCGCCGACGAGCGTCAGCCGGTCGGCACCTGACCGACCGGGCGGACACGCCCACATGCCTCAACTCACCTGTGAATGGCCGGAGTTCGTCGTGGCCATGCCATGCGCGGCCCCCTACGATGCGAACGCCTTCGACCTTCACAGAAAAGTCACTGTTTCTTCAAAGATTCAACGGGCTTGAAAACGGGGTCGGAGGCGCAGCCACCCCCCATCCCCAAGGGAGAGCTCCATGGCACGTGGACTCCTGCGACTCCTGCTGAGCGGCGGCGCGCTGGCCGCTCTGCTCACCGCGACGTTGCCCGCTCAGGCCGCGCCGGCGTTCGAAGACCCGCCGCCGGACAAGATCGTCATCAAGGTCGCCACGGTGAACGGCTCCGGCTGCCCCCAGGGCACCACCGCCGTCGCCGTCTCCGAGGACAACACCGCCTTCACCGTGACGTACAGCGACTACCTCGCCCAGGTCGGCGGCAACTCCGACCCCACGGCGTTCCGTAAGAACTGCCAGCTCAGCCTGGTCGTGCACGTCCCCGGTGGCTTCACCTACGCCATCGCCAGCGCCGACTACCGCGGCTTCGCCTCCCTCCAGTCCGGCGCGAATGCCATGCAGAGAGCCTCGTACTACTTCCAGGGCTCACCGAACACGCAGTTCCGCAGCCACCCGTTCAGCGGCCCCCTCAACGACAACTGGCAGGCCACCGACGAGACCGACTGGGCCCAGCTGATCTGGGCGCCCTGTGGAAAGCAGCGCAACTTCAACATCAACACCGAGCTGCGCGTCAACGCCGGCTCGTCGTCTCCGAGCAAGGTCAGCTTCATGACCATGGACTCGACCGACGGTGACATCAGCACGGTGTACCACCTGGCGTGGAAGGAGTGCCCGGGCAACAAGTAGCCGCACCGGTACGCGAGCCGAGCCGCGCCCGCCCATTGCGGCGGGCGCGGCTTGGCGTCGGTGTGGGTGTCGGGTCAGCTCTCCACTCCCAGGGTGAGCGTCCCCGCTTAGCCGGCGAGCGCGGCGACGCGGGTCGTGATCGTCTCGTCGAAGAAGAGCTGGCCGGTGTGGAGTTCCTGGCCGCCGGTGAACGAGCCGTCGTCGGTGAGCGTGACGTCGGTGTGCACCTTGACGTGGATGTGGACGCACCGGCCGCGGTACCAGCCGGGGTACACGGACGTGATGCGCGCGACGCCGTCCGACCCCGTGAGCACGCCGCCCCGCAGGAAGGTGCCGTTGTCGGGCTCGTCGTGGCCGTTGTTGCCGACGAAGCCGGAGTACTCGCCGAGGGCGTCGCAGTGCCAGATCTCCACCAGGGCGCTGTTCAGTCGGTCATCTCCTTCGTGAGTGTGCAGACGGCCGCGGCGGCGACGGGGGCCGGGTCGGCCGCCTCGGGCTGTGGGGGCTGGGCTGTCAGTTGAGCAAAGTGAGCATCCGTCAAGTTTTTTGTCGGACACGTCACTTGGGTGTGCTGCCGTGACTTCGATTCGACGGAGATCGAAGGCGCTCGCGGGGTACGGCCGCCCGGGCCCAGGCTGGTCGGCGTACGAGGAGCAACGGGGAACAACGGGGAAGGAAGTACCTCATGTCCATCCGCAAGAGCCGACTCGCTCTCAGCCTCGCCGCCTTCGTCGGCACCGCCGCCATGCTCGCCGTGCCCACCTCCGCCCGGGCGGCCGGGGACCCGGCGACCTGGCCCTGCGACCCGTCGGAGTTCTGCATCTACCACGACGGGCAGGGCGGCGGCGCGCACTACTCGCTGGCGGACGGCGCGTCCAACCTGGGCCAGCTGGCGGGCGGTCTCAACGACCACGTGTGGTCGGTGAAGAACATCTCCGGCGACTCGTGGTGCCTGTACCGGGACGCGGACTACGAGAACGAGATCCAGGTGATCCTGGACGGACAGGCACTGGACCTGGCTTCGCCGGTCCGGGACCAGGTCAGCTCCGTCGGGGAGTGCTGAGGAGCCCCGTCGGGCCTGACGGACGACGAGCGCCCCGTCGCACCCTTGCGGTGCGGCGGGGCGCCCCATGACTTCTGAGGGTGTCAAGAGGCGACGAACCCCGCAGCATGTGAGTGCACGACGTGCCGAACGGGGATGGCTCACATGGCCGTACGCATTCACTTCACCGACGACGATCTCGCCCAGGTCAGGCTGGCGCAGGCTCCCGACCCGATGTGGGAGGCGCTGCTCAGCATGCACATGCTTCAGACGGACACCGGTTCCGCCGTCTTCGGCGGCTGGCGGCGCCGGGTACGACGCGAACTGCCCACCGCCGTAGGTCCGTTGCTCCGCATGGCTCCGCCCGTCGGGTACTCGGCCGACTTCCGCACCCCGGCCGCCGGCACGGGAGGCCTGGACGCCGGGATCGGTGCCCTGCTGTCGACGCCGCGGCAGCGGCTGCGGGGCGACCTGGTGGAACTGTCCCGCGCGGGCCGACGGCTGCCGCCCTGGGCGCGTTCCCTCGCCGACGGCGACAAGAAGGCCGTCGGCCACCTCGCGCGCGTCTTCCGGGCGTACTTCACGACCGCGCTGGCCCCCTGGTGGGGTCGCGTGCGCACGCGCTTCGGCGCCGAACGTGCCGTCCACGGGCGGTACTTGGCCGGGCGGTGACCTCGGCGCGCTCCTCGGCGCCCTCCACCCCGGTCTCGTCTGGCGGCGGCCCGTACTGGAGGTGACGGGGCTGGGCGCGGACCGTGACGTCCGCCTCGACGGACGCGGGCTCCTCGTCCTCCCGTCGTACTTCTGCTGGCGCAAGCCGACGCTGCTCAAGGATCCGGCGTTACCGTGCGTCGTCGTCTACCCGATGACCCACGAGACCGCCCTGAACGGCGGCACGCCGGGGCTCCGCTCCTTGAACGCGCTCCTCGGGCGCACCCGCGCCGGGATCCTCGAATCGGTCGCCGACCACGGCGTGACGACGACCGAACTCGCCCACGACGCGGGCATCTCACCGGCCGCGGCCAGCCATCACGTGGGCATCCTGCGCAAGGCGGGGTTACTGAGCACGTGCAGGGCGGGGAAGGCGGCGCTGCACTCCGTTACGCCACTGGGGCTTGCCCTGCTGGACGGACGTGCGCGATGAACTCCGTCCAGGTGGTGGGGGAGAGGGTGAGGTGGGGGCCCGCGTGGTTCTTGGAGTCGCGGACGTGGATGGCGTGGGGGAGGGGGGCGACCTCTACGCAGTCGCCGGAACCACTGCTGCTGTAGCTCGACTTGAACCAAGTCAGTTCGCTGGTGTTCATAGGTCTCCTCGCATCCGCTGCAACAGGCTCACGGAGTTTTCGAGGGAGAGAGCCTGCGCACGCATCCTGGCATACCGCCTTTGGAGGACGCTCACCACCTTTGAGTCGGAGATGAACTGGCCGCACTCCGGGCCCTCGACGTATGCGAACCACTTGTTCTCGGGGGTCTCCAGCAACTGCATGGGGCCATGGAGCCCGGCATGCGCCTCCCGTACCAGCGGCATGATCTGGACCTCGACGTTCCGCAGCGCGGAGATGTCCAGTACGTGATCGATAAGCCCTCGTGTGGCCTCGACACCGCCCGTGTGCCGGAGGAACAGGTGCTCCTCGAGGATGAAGATGAACTCGGTGTTGGGCCGTGCCCGCAGTAGCTGCTGCCGTTCGGCACGTGCAACCCATTGCGCCTCGATCTGCTCGTCCGTCAGCGGCGGCAACTCGTCGTCGAACAGCTGTCGGGCGTAGGTCTCCGTCTGTAACAGCCCGGGCATCATGCGGCACTCGTACGTGCACAACGTGATTGCTGTCTTCTCCAACCGCGCCCACCGCCGAAACCACGCCGCCAACCCCGGCTGCCGACTCAGACACGGCGCCGACTTCCGTAACTCCCCCGTGTTCCCCAGCACCGGCTCCGAGCGGTCCGCGAACGTCGGGTCCGGCATACGGCGTCCCAACTCCACCGACGCCACCGTGTGTTTGGACAGCCCCACCAGGTCCCCGAACTCCTCCCGGCTCAACCCCGCATGCTCCCGCAGCGCCTGGACCACCGCGCCGAACGTCCGCAGACTGTCCGACGACTCCGGCTCGCCACCCGTACCCACCACGCCATCGACCACGGTCGGTCACCTCCCGCGCTCATGGTCACGGGTGGTGATGAGTACTGTCCAGTCCGTAACCGCGTACGCTGCCGCAGCGTACGCGCCTCTCACCTGGTGAACTGCCTGCCCCACGCGCCAGATTGAGCACATGCCCGCACCTCACACCCCCCAACCCCCGGTCACCGTACGTGTGTTCACCCAGCGTCTCAGCGCCACCCCGCGCGGCGCCCGCCTCGCCCGGCACCTCGCCCTGAACCAGCTCCACGCCTGGGGCATCCCGCACGGCAGTGACGCCTCCGACGCGGTCGCGGTGATCGTCGCCGAGCTGGCCGCGAACGCAGTGACCCACGGCCGAGTCCCCGGCCGGGACTTCGAGCTGCGGCTCTCCCTGCCCACGGGCAGCATCCGGGTGGAGGTCGGTGACACCCGAACCGAGTCCCACCCCCCGAAGCCCGGCGACGTACGACGTCCACACCTCCTGGACGAACACGGCCGCGGGCTCGTCCTCGTCGAGGCGCTGGCCGACCGGTGGGAGGTGGTGGAGCGAGGGGACTCGCCCGGCAAGACCGTCTGTGCCGAGGTCGACCTGCCCGGGTGGCTGGCCCTGGTCAGGATGCGCGGAAGCGGTCAATGGCCTTGACGCGCAAGGGGTTCGATTCTACGGTCCCGTTCGAACTTGCGAGCGCTGTTCGGTATATCGGCCGACAGTCCGGCCTGTCACCCCCACCGCAAGGAGGACCCGCATGCCCCGCACCCTCCGTAAGCGCACAGCCCTGATCGCACTCCCCGCCGCCGCTCTCCTCGCCCTCATCCCGTCCTCGGCGACTGCGTACCCCAACCCCGGCCGTGTCACCGGCGACATCGTCACCCACGACCCGACGATGCTCCGCACCTCGTCCGGCCAGTACCTGCTGTACGCCACCGGCGGCGGCATCGCCAACAAGACCTCCAGTGACCGCACCGCCTTCAGGAACGGCGCCGACGCGTTCTCCTCCCGGCCGGGCTGGTGGTCCACCTACTCCTCCGTGCCGGAGGCGTGGGCGCCGGACATCTCGTACCACGGCGGCAAGTACCTGATGTACTGCTCCGTCTCGAAGTTCGGCTCGAACACGTCCGCCATCGGCCTCGCCACGTCCAGCACCGGGCAGCCCGGGAGTTGGAGAGACCAGGGCACCGTCTACACGTCCGGCTCCTCAAGCGACTACAACGCCATCGACCCGAACCTCTTCGTGAATGACGACGGCAAGTGGTGGCTGTCCTTCGGCAGTTGGTGGACGGGGATCAAGATGATCCAGATCAACCCGTCCACGGGGAAGCAGCTCTCCTCCAACACCACCCGCCACTCCCTCGCCTCCCGCCCGACCGGCACCAAGGCCGTGGAGGCACCCTTCATCGTGAAGCGGGGCGGCTACTACTACCTGTTCGCCTCCTACGACACCTGCTGCGCGGGCACCAGCTCCACGTACAAGGTCAAAGTCGGCCGCGCCACCAGCATCACCGGCCCGTACGTCGACAAGAGCGGCGTCTCGATGATGAACAACGGCGGGACCCCGGTCCTGGAGTCCCACGGCAGCATCATCGGCCCCGGCGGCCAGTCGATCATGAACGACGTCGACGGCGACCTGATCGTCTACCACTACTACGACGCCAACGACAACGGCACACCCAAGCTGGGCATCAACCTCTTGAACTGGAGCAGCGGTTGGCCCGTGGCGTATTGATCAAGGTGTACCTGAAGCCGACCTGGCTGCAACGCCTTCAGGGGCGCGGGGAACTGCGCGACCAGCCACGACGCACTCGCAGCCGCACATACACCCGCACCCCTACGGCGAGAGGGCGCTACCCGGCCGCCCCCATCCCCGCCGCATTCGGCCAGGACTGACTGTTGGGCCACCCGGTCGCCGGCGCCGGAGTAAGCCCCGGCCCAGTAGTGCCCCGTACCTGCGCGGCCGTAAGGCCACCCCGAGCCGGCACTCCGGGCGGCGTGGGCCCGGGCATCGCCGCCGCGGCGGGTGCCATGGGCGCCATGGGCGACGGGAACGGCGTCGGAGCGGGCGCCGGAGCAGGAGCGGGCGCAGCCGCCGGCACAGGCACAGGTGTGGGCATCGGTGCCGGGGCCGGTGCCACCGGAACCGGCGCCGGCATGGGCATCCCCGTGCCCTGCGGAGGCACCGTGGCGGCGGCCGGCGCCACCACCTGCGGCTGTGGCTGAGGCGGAGCCGGCGCAGGCATGGGCGTACCCATGGCCTGCGCGGCGAGCCCCGGCATCCCCGCACCGTTCGTGGAACTGACCAACCGGTCCACGGCCGCCGTACCCGAGCTGTAGTTGGTCCCTGTACCCAGCTCGGGTACGGCGGCTCCCCTCCTGGACCCGTAGAGCACCTGCTCCAGGCCGGACACCAGGCGACGCACGTCCACCTGGGGGCGCACCACGAGTCGCAGGAAGCGGCTGGACGAACCGATCTTGTTGCCGCACTCGCGGACCAGGATCCGGTGCTCGGTGAGCAGCCGATCCCGGACCACGGTGCCTTCCGCGCCCACGGGGAGGCGCACGAAGAGGAAGTTGCCCTGGGACGGGTAGACCGTCAGGCCGGGGAGCGAGGAGAGCTGGCTGGCCATGTCGAGGCGGTCCCGGCGCACCTGGTGCAGGCTCTGCGCGTACTCGGCGCCGTGGTTCTTCAGCATGAACACCACGTGCTCGGCGAAGGCGTTGAGGTTCCACTTCGGCAGCATCGAGCGGACCATGCCCGCGAGCGCCGGGTTGGCGACCAGGTAGCCGAAGCGGATGCCGTGCAGCCCGAAGTTCTTGCCGAGGCTGCGCAGGACGATGACGTTCGGCCGCAGCATCGCCTCCTGGACGACCGAGGGTTCCTGCTCCGCGTCGGCGAACTCCAGGAAGCTCTCGTCGATGATGACGAGGTCCAGGTCGGCCATGGCGTCCATGAACTGCACGAGCGCGTGCTTGTGGAGATAGCCGCCGTCGGGGTTGTTCGGGTTGCAGATGACCGCCACCCGCGTCCCCCGGGCGCGGATGAACTCGGCGTACTGGGCGAGGTCGAGGGCGAAGCCGCTGGACTCCTGGAGCGGGAACATGTCGACCCGCTTGCCGGTCTCCATGGGCTGGTCGGTCCAGCGGCCGAAGGTGGGGACGGGGATGGCGAGGGACTCCCGGACCATCAGGTGGTCGATCCAGGTGATCAGCTCCGTGGAGCCGTTGCCCATCGCCACGCACTGCGGCGGGAGTTGGAGCAGACTGCACAGCTCGGCCGTGATCGTGTCCGCGCTGCTCGGGTAGTACGTGATGATGTCCCGCAGCCGGGCCCCCATGTCCTGGAACATCTCCGGCGTCGGGAAGTACGGGTTGCAGGGGATGCAGAAGTCGACCGGACCGGCCCCGTCGCCGCCCTCACGCGTCAGCGCCGCCATCGACGGGCTGTGTGCCGCGGTGCTGCGGAACAGCGAGGTGACGTTGTCGGCCATGGAACCTCCGTATGGGGCGGGCCCGGCGGGGACGACCGGGCCCGTCGTCTTTGGGTGGCCCGCGCGGGGGAGCACGGGCCGCCCTTACATACGGAGGCTGGGGTGACGCTGTTCAACCACTGAGAAACCGGTGAGAACTTGTGTGCCACCTGTGAAGAACCGTCAGAAGGGACGGTCGAGCGGGGTCGGCAGCTGTCAGCAGCTGAACGAGTGAACCGTCGTCGAACGGTACGTCTGCCCAGGTCGCAGCACCGTCGAGGGGAACGACGGCTTATTCGGCGAGTCCGGGAAGTGCTGCGTCTCCAGGCACAGCGCGTCGCCCTGCCGGTAGGTCCGGCCGCTCGTGCCGACGAGGGTGCCGTCGAGGAAGTTGCCGGAGTAGAACTGCAGGCCCGGCTCGGTGGTCGCCATCCGCAGGGTGCGGCCGGAGGACGGGTCCTTCAGGGTGGCGATCCACTCGGGGCGCGGCGAGATGCCCTTGTCGAGGACCCAGTTGTGGTCGATGCCCTTGCCGTACAGCAGCTGCTGATGGGCCTCGCGGAGGTCTTCGCCGATCGCCTTGGTGCGGCGGAAGTCGAAGGGGGTGCCCGCGACGGGGGCCAGTTGACCGGTCGGGATGAGGCCCGAGTCGACGGGGGTGTAGCGGGAGGCGTCGATCTTCAGCTGGTGGTTCTCGATCGTGCCGCTGCCCTCGCCGGCGAGGTTCCAGTAGACGTGGCTGGTCAGGTTGACGACGGTGGCCTTGTCGGTGGTGGCCGCGTAGTCGATGCGCCAGTCGCCGTGCTTGGTGAGGGTGTACGTCACCTTCACCTTGAGCGTGCCCGGGTAGCCCATCTCACCGTCGACGGACGTGTAGTACAGGTGCAGGCCGACGTCGGAGCCCTTGGTGAACGGCTCGACGTCCCACACGCGCTTGTCGAAGCCCTGGGCGCCGCCGTGCAGGCTGTTCTCGCCGTCATTGACGTTGACCTGGTAGGTCTTGCCGTCGAGCGTGAACCTGCCCTTGCCGATGCGGTTGCCGTACCGGCCGATCAGGGCGCCGAAGTACGGGCTCTTCGCGACGTAGTCCTCGATGTTGTCGAAGCCCAGGGAGACGTTGGCGAGCCGGCCGCGGCGGTCCGGGATCTCCAGGGACTGCACGACGCCGCCGTAGGAGAGGACCTTCATGCGGGTGCCGCCGTTCGCCAGCGACCAGCTGTAGACCTTGGTGCCGTCGGCGAGCTTGCCGAAGAGCGACTTCACCGGCGTCCTGCCTCCCGCGGCGTGTGCGCTGCCGATGGTCGCGGCGGTGATCCCCGCCGCCGCGGCTCCGGCTATGACCGTACGTCTGCTCATGTCCATGTGCGGCTCCTGCTCAGGAAGTTGAAGGCCCCGCCTCTTCGGCGGGGCCCTGTCTGGACCTACGAACCGACCTTGCGCTTGTTCCACACGTCGAACCCGACCGCCGCCAGCAGCACCAGACCCTTGATGACCTGCTGCCAGTCGGTGCCGATGCCGACGAGGTTCATGCCGTTGTTCAGCACGCCCAGGACCAGGCCACCGATGATCGCGCCGAGGACGGTGCCGACGCCGCCGCTCATCGACGCGCCGCCGATGAACGAGGCCGCGATCGCCTCCAGCTCGAAGTTGAGGCCGGCCTTGGGAGAGGCCGCGTTGAAGCGGGCGGCGAAGACCAGACCCGCCAGGGCCGCGAGCATGCCCATGTTCAGGAAGACCAGGAAGGTGACCTTCTTGTCCTTCACACCCGACAGCTTGGCCGCGGGCAGGTTGCCGCCGATGGCGTAGATGTGGCGGCCGATGATCGCGTTGCGCATGACGTACCCGAAGCCGACCAGCAGCACGCCCAGGACGAGCAGCACGATCGGGGCGCCCTTGTAGCTGGCCAGCAGCATCGTCAGCGTGAGGATGGCGGCGCCGAGCGCGACCAGCTTCAGCAGGAACAGGTTGAAGGGCGGGACCTCGAGGGAGAACTCCTGCTGGCGGCGGCGGTCACGGAACTCCTGGAAGACCACGAACGCGATCATCGCGAAGCCCAGCAACAGAGTCAGGTTGTGATAGTTCGTGTTCGGACCGACCTCGGGCAGGAAGCCGTTGGCGACCTTCTGCAGGCCCTCCGGGAACGGGCCGAGGGTCTGCCCCTCCAGGAAGATCTCCGTCAGACCGCGGAAGATCAGCATGCCCGCCAGGGTCACGATGAAGGATGGTATGCCGCCGTACGCGATGAAGAACCCTTGTGCCGCACCCGCGAGGGCGCCCATGGCGAGGCAGAGGATCACCGCCACCGGCCATGGCAGGTCGTTCCTCACCATGAACACCGCGGCCATCGAGCCGATGAACGCCGTCAGCGATCCCACCGACAGGTCGATGTGGCCCGCGATGATGACCAGCATCATGCCGATCGCGAGGATCAGGATGTAGCTGTTCTGCAGCACCAGGTTGGAGACGTTGCGCGGCAGCAGCAGGTCGCCCTCGGTCCACACGGCGAACAGCACCACGATCAGGCCGAGCGCGATCAGCATGCCGTACTGCCGCATGTTGCGGCGCATACCGTCCATCACCAGCTGGAGCAGGCCCGCGCCCGCGGCCCCAGAGCTCTTGCCCGGCGGCGCGGGGGCCGGGCTCTTGGCGGTCACATCCGTGCTCATCGGGATACCTCTTTGTCCTTTGTCATCTGACGCATCAGCGATTCCTGCGAGGCCTCGGCCCGCGAGAACTCGCCGGTCAGCCGCCCCGCGGCCATCGTGTAGATGCGGTCACACATGCCGAGCAGCTCCGGCAGCTCGGAGGAGATGAAGACGACCGCCTTGCCCTGGGCGGCCAGCTGGTCGATGACCGTGTAGATCTCGTACTTGGCGCCGACGTCGATGCCACGCGTCGGCTCGTCCAGGATCAGCACATCGGGACCCGCGAAGATCCACTTGCTGAGGACGACCTTCTGCTGGTTGCCGCCGGACAGCTTGCCCACCGGCTCGAAGACGGTCGGCGCCTTGATGTTCATGGACTTGCGGAAGCCCTCGGCGACCTGCCGCTCCCCGTGCTCGTCGACCACGCCCCGCTTGGCGACCTTGCCCAGCGCGCTGAGCGAGATGTTGCGGTTGATGGTGTCGATGAGGTTGAGGCCGTAGTGCTTGCGGTCCTCGGTGACGTACGCGATGCCGTTCTTGACCGCCTCGGGGACGGACTTCGTACGGATCTCCGTGCCGTCCTTGAGGACCGTGCCGCCCGCGTAACGGCCGTACGTCCGCCCGAAGACGCTCATCGCGAGCTCGGTGCGGCCGGCGCCCATCAGGCCCGCGATGCCGACGATCTCCCCGCGCCGCACCGACAGTGACACATCGTCGACCACCTTGCGCTGCTGGTCGATCGGGTGGTGCACGGTCCAGTTGCGGATCTCCAGGGCCGGGGCCGCGCCCTTCTCCGGCTCGTGCGGGGTGCGCTCGGGGAAGCGGTGCTCCAGGTCCCGGCCGACCATCCCGCTGATGATCCGGTCCTCGGTGGTCTCCGGGGCCTTCACATCGAGCGTCTCGATGGTCTGCCCGTCGCGCAGGATCGTCACCGAGTCGGCGACCTTGCGGATCTCGTTGAGCTTGTGGGAGATGATGATCGAGGTGATGCCCTGCTTCTTCAACTCCAGGATCAGATCCAGGAGTTTGCCGCTGTCCTCGTCGTTCAGGGCCGCGGTCGGCTCATCGAGGATGAGCAGCTTCACCTTCTTCGACAGCGCCTTCGCGATCTCCACCAGCTGCTGCTTGCCCACGCCGATGTCGGCGACGCGGGTGTCCGGGTGGTCTGAGAGGCCGACCCGGCGCAGCAGTTCGGTGGCGTGCCGCAGGGTCTCCCGCCAGTCGATGAACCCGCCCTTGGCATGCTCGTTGCCGAGGAAGATGTTCTCCGCGAGGGAGAGGAACGGCGACAGCGCCAGCTCCTGGTGGATGATGACGATGCCGCGGTGCTCGCTCGCCCGGATGTCCTTGAACTCGCAGACCTCCCCCTCGAAGAGGATGTCCCCCTCGTAGGTGCCGTGCGGGTGGACGCCGGAGAGGACCTTCATCAGGGTCGACTTGCCGGCGCCGTTCTCCCCGCAGATGGCGTGGACCTCGCCCTGCCGGACGGTCAGCGTGACGTCCGACAGCGCCTTGACGCCGGGAAAGGTCTTGACGATCGAGCGCATTTCCAGGACGGGTCCCGCCATGGTCGTGCCTTCCAATCAGAGTGGGCCGGCGGTTACTTGAGGTCGCTCTCCTTGATGTAGCCGGAGTCGACGACCTCCTTCTGGTAGTTGGTCTTGTCGACCGCGACCGGCTCCAGCAGGTACGCCGGGACGACCTTCGATCCGTTGTCGTAGGTCTTGGTGTCGTTGACCTCGGGCTTCTTGTCGTTGAGCAGGGCGTCGACCATGCCCGAGGCGACCTTGGCGAGCTCGCGGGTGTCCTTGTAGACGGTCATCGACTGCTCGTCGGCGATGATCGACTTCACCGAGGCGACCTCGGCGTCCTGACCCGTGACGACCGGCAGCGGCTTGCTCCCCGAGCCGTAGTCGTCCGACTTCAGCGCCGACAGGATGCCGATGGAGATGCCGTCGTACGGCGAGAGGACCGCGTCGACGCGCTCGCTCTTGTATGCCGAGGTCAGGATGTCGTCCATGCGCTTCTGGGCGGTGCCGCCGTCCCAGCGCAGGGTGGTGACCTGGGTCAGCTTGGTCTGGCCGGAGCGGACGACGAGCTGCTTCTTGTCGATGTAGGGCTGCAGGACCTTCATCGCCCCGCCGAAGAAGTAGCGGGTGTTGTTGTCGTCGTTGGAGCCGGCGAACAGCTCGATGTTGAACGGGCCCTTCTTGGAGCCGTCCTTCAGGCCGAGCTTCTCGACGATGTAGTCGGCCTGGAGCTCGCCGACCTTCTCGTTGTCGAACGACGCGTAGTAGTCGACGTTCTCCGTGCCGAGGATCAGGCGGTCGTAGGAGATCACCGGGATGTTCGCGTCCTTGGCCTGCTGGAGCACGTTGTTCATCGACTTGTTGTCGATGGCCGCGACGATCAGCGCCTTGACGCCCTGCGTGATCAGGTTCTCGATCTGCGAGACCTGCTGGTCCGGGTCGTCCTCGCCGTAGACCAGCTTGGTCTTGTAGCCCTTGGACTTCAGGTCCGCGACGACGTTGTTGCCGTCGGCGATCCAGCGCTCGGAGGACTTGGTCGGCATCGCGACGCCGATGGTGGCTCCCTCGGAGCTGCCCGAGTCCTCCTTGGAGCCGCCCTCGCCGCTCTGGCCGCAGGCGGTCAGGGTCAGCGCGAGGGACGCGGCGGAGGCTATGGCGGCGAGTGCGGCTCTGCGAGTACGCATGATCATCATCCTTGATGTGTGTGAGCAGGGCTCGGTCGGGCGGTGCGAAGACGCTTCGAGTACTGAACGGAGTAGAACAAGGGTGTGTGGGATTGTGTTCGACTGCGTCTTCTTCTGTGAAGGGGGTTTGTCCGGAACGTTATGCGGGAGTTTCGAATCGCTTCAGCGTTCCGGGCAGCCGTGAACCGAGGGGCGCCATGTCGCCGTCAGCTCCGTGCCGTGCGAGCAGGTCCAGGGCCAGCCGGCCGCGCCGTACGCGTTCCCGGGCGGTGGCCAGCGTCAGATCCCGCATGTGGTGGCCGTAGGGATAGATGCCGGGGGCCTTGGAGAGTCCGAACTTCAGATAGAGCGGTGCGCCGCGCCGGATCAGCTCGGCGACCTCGTACATCCGCACATAGCCGCCGAGGTCGTCGGGGGCCTCGATGTACATGTCCATGGGGGCGGCGGAGACCCGCCGTATCTCGGTGAGGTGATCGAGCGTCAGGTCGCTCGGAACGTTGACCGAGTCGGCGCCGAGGTTCTCGTACACCGCGTACGCGGCCGGATTGACGGGGCCGATCAGTGCGCTCACCTTGAGCGTCGTGTCGGCCGGGATGATCCCGGCGGCTCTCGCCCGGTGCAGCGTCCACAGCACGCCCTCGTCCGCGACGAGCAGGCACTTCACGCCCAACTCCGTTGCCCGTACGGCGTCTTCGACGCAGCCGGCGACGGCGTCGTGGCCCCGGGCGCGCAGTCCGGCCCCCCGCGAGTCGGTGCGCGTGGACCCGCCGATGTCCCAGGTGCCGCGCGGGCCGGTGAACAGGCAGAGCTCGATGTCGCGTTCGGCCGTGGCCTCGACCATCTCGGTGATCTCGGTGTCGGTCAGCATCCACACACCGCTGCCCTGGCTGATCCGGTGGATCGGCACATCGAGCAGCGAGGCTTCCTTCAGGACGACGGCCAGCGCTTCGGGGCCCTCGCACGAGGGGATCTCGGTGCGCCAGCGGCCGCCGCCCGGGAACGTGTGGGGCGAGGCGTCGGCGGGGGAGAGGTCGGGCGCGGCCAGGCCGAGGGCGGCGAGAACCTGCTCACCGGGTCGGCGGGCTGCGGAAGCGTCGGTCACAAGCTGTCCTTCTTGTTCGATATGTCGGACGAGGTTCGCGGCTCAGGGTGTGCGGGGCTTGGTGTACGCCGGTACGGGGACCGTCAGATTGCCCCCGTACCGGCGTACGGCTGAGGGGCACTCAGGGGCGAAGGAGGACCTTGCCCACCTTCGGATCACCGGACCCGACGAGCTCGATCGCCTGCGGGAACTCCTGAAGCGGCAACTCGTGCGTGACCAGCGGCAGCGGATCGAGCAGCCCGGCCGCGAACACCCGCACCGTGTGCGCCCAGGCATCCGGCGGCGCCCCGAACACGGTGTGCACCTCCAGCTGCCGTACGACGAGATCGGTCGGGTCGAGTCCAGGGGCGCCAGGCGCCGGGATCCCCGTGAGGACGAGGCGCCCGCCGCGCCTGAGCAGGGCGGCGGAGGTGCGCGCTGCGTCGGCGGACCCGGCGGTCTCGATGACGACGTCGAAGTCGTCCGGGAGCAGCCGGTCCTTCGTACGGAAGTCGGTCGCCCCGTACTGCCGCGACAGCGCCTCCCGGTCGCCCCGCGTGCCCACCACGAGCAGCTCGGCCGGCGAGCCCGCCTTCAGGAACTGAACGGCGAACATGCCCAGCGTCCCGGTCCCCACGACCGCCACGCGCTCACCCGGCAGCGCGTTGGCCTTGATCGCCGCGGCGGCGATACAGGCGGCGGGCTCCAGCAGGGCGGCGGCGGTGAGGTCGCAGTCGTCCGGCAGGACGTGCAGCAGCCGGGCCGGGAGTGTGAGCGTGGCGGCCATGGCGCCGGGCTGGGTGAACCCGGTCTCCTCGTACCCCGCGCTGCACAGCGTGGTCTCACCGGCGTGACAGCGGTCGCAGACCTGGCAGTTGCGGAAGCCCTCGCCGACGACCTTGCGGCCGACCAGCGAGTCCGGCACCCCGGCACCGACCGCCGCGACGGTCCCGGACCACTCGTGGCCCGGCGTGAGCGGGTAACGGACGTACCCCTCGGGCCGGTTGCCCTGGTACACCTCGCGGTCGCTGCCGCAGATGCCGACCGCGTGGACGCGGACCAGCGCCTCACCGGCCTCCGGCTCGCGCGGCGTGTGCTCGGTGAGCCGGTGCTCGCCGGGCGCCTCGATGACGACGGCGGTGCTCACTGCGCGCCCTTGGGCTTGCGCTGCTCCCAGCCCTCGGCCCACAGGTCGAACCGGGCCTGCTGCTGCGGGAACTCGGCGGCGGCGTCGGCGTCGAACTCGACGCCGAGGCCGGGGGCGTCGGAGAGGTGGAAGCAGCCGTCCTCCGGATTCACCTGCGGGGCGCCCTTGACGACCTTCTTGATCTCCGCGTCGGCGAAGTCGTTGAAGTGCTCCAGGATCTTGAAGTTCGGGGAGGTGAACCCGACCTGGAGGGAGGCGGCGGTGAGGACGGAGCCGCCGACGTTGTGGGGCGCGACGAGCACGTAGTGGGTCTCGGCCGTCGCGGCGAGCTTGCGCGTCTCCCAGATGCCGCCGATGTGGCCGACGTCGGGCTGGATGATGTCGACGGCCTGGCTCTCGAAGAGCTCACGGAACTCGATGCGATCGTGAATCCGCTCGCCCGTCGCGACCGGCATGTCCACCTTGGCGGCGACCTTCTCCAGCGCCTTCAGGTTCTCCGGCGGGCAGGGCTCCTCCAGCCAGGCCGGCCTGAAGGGCGCGAGTTCGCGCGCGAGCCGTACGGCGGTGGCGGGGGAGAAGCGGCCGTGCATCTCCAGCATCAGCTCGGCCTCGGGGCCGATGGCGTCCCGCACGGCCTCGATCAGGGAGACGGCGTACAGGGTCTGCTCGTGGTCGAGCTCGAAGTGGCCGGTGCCGAAGGGGTCGATCTTGAGCGCCTTGTACCCGCGCTCCATCACGCCCTGGGCCGCCTTGTGGTACGCCTCCGGCGTCCGCTCGGTGGTGTACCAGCCGTTGGCGTACGCCTTGACCTTGTCCGTGACCTTGCCGCCGAGCAGCTGCCACACGGGCACGCCGAGAGCCTTGCCCTTAATGTCCCAGCAAGCCATTTCCACCACGGCGATCCCGGACATCACGATCTCGCCGGCCCGCCCGTAGTCGCCGTACTTCATGCGCCGGACGAGGTCCTCGACAGCGAACGGGTCGGAACCCAGAATGTGGTTGGCCTCGGCCTCCCGCAGGTAGCCGATCAGCGCGTCGGTGTGGCCCAGCATCCGGGTCTCGCCGACTCCGGTGATGCCCTCGTCGGTGTGCACCAGGACGTATGTCAGGTTGCGCCACGGCGTCCCGACCACGTGTGTGCTGATTCCGGTGATGCGCACGGCAGTTGCCCCTTGCTGCGTCGTCGGCTCATTTGGCGTCGCACCCCGGCGTGTTCGAAATTTCGTCACACGTTCGAAATGCTGACGTGACAGTAGGGAGGCGGCGCCGGGAGTGTCAATGGGTCGAACACATAACGGTTTCGACACCGCTTTCGATACGGATTTCGGGCAGTCGGTCGCGGAGTGTGGGGGGCGTGTCTGGCGAGTCCCGGCATATCCGTCAACTCGCCATGCCGGAACGGAAAGTTCCATACACAACTTTCACACCTGTGACTATCAACGGTGCCTGTGAGGAACCTAGTCTTCCCGCGTCATGGACTACTGCCACCCGTGCCGACGGCACCTGAATGGCGCCCTCGCCTGCCCGGGGTGCGGCGCCGCGGTCGAAGAGCTGCGCGTGTACGCGGGCGCCCCGAACGAGGTGTACCCGCAGATGGCCGAGCGAGGTGTGCAGGGCCGGGGGGCGTACGAGGGGTACGAGGGCCAGTACGGCGGCGGCACGGGCCAGTACGCGGACGGCTCGGGGCAGTACGGGAGCGGCGCCGGGCAGTACGGGAGCGGCGCCGGGCGGTACGGCGGCGGCGAGTACGGCGCGAGTGGCCACGACGACCGCTACGACGAAGCGCGCCCCGCGCAGGCCGCCGAGGTCGCGGACGCCGGTGAGGTGTCCTCGGAGGCGGCGCCGGTCGCGCCGGCCGGCGGACGGGCCGCGCGGCGGGCGGCGCAGCGGCGTGGCAGGGGTCGTGGCCGTGACGAGTACGCCGAGTACGACGACGCGCAGGACGACGCGTACGACGAAGAAGTGGACGACGACGGTGACGACCCGGACGACGGGTCCTCGTCGGGCGCCAGCCGTCGCGATCGCAAGGCCGCCGCGCACCGGCGCCGCCGTCGCCGGGTCCTGCTGGTGACCGCGGGCTTCGTCCTGGCCGCCGGGGGTCTGAGCCTCGCGGAACTCGGCATGGACGCCCCGGGCACGAGCCCCAAGCCCGCGGCCGCCGGGGACGAATCGGCGGAGGGCGCGGCGTCGGAAGAGGTGACCGCGTCCCCGGAGGCGACGGACGGGACACCGCGGACGGACGGGGACTCGCCGTCGGCGGATCCCTCGGCGTCTCCCTCGTCCTCCAAGTCGCCCAAGGACGAGGACGAGAAGAAGGACGAGGACAAGACCCCCGACAAGGACGGCCAGTCGGCGCCGGCGGGCAGCGGCGGCCCGGGCGGCGCCACCTCGGCCCCCACCACCCCGTCGGACCCCGATCCCACGACCCCGACCGAGGAACCGGCCACGTCGGACCCGACTCCGGACCCGACGCCCACGGAGACGTGCAATCGGTTCCTGTGGTGGTGCACGTGAACCGGCCGTAGCTGGCAGGAGTCGTTCACTTCCGCGAATACGGGTGCTCGTGACCGCCTGGGGGACGAGCGCGGGGCAACGCCAGCCGGCCCAGCGTCCGCCAGTCCATCCGGGGTTTCGCCTGGGGCACTCCCGGACGGTCGCGCGGTACGCGGACCCGCAGGGCGCCGGGTGTGATGCGGCAGATGACGGGCGTGGGCAGCAGGAGGGCCTCGCCGTCCACACCGACCGGGACGTCGGGAGCGTCGGCCTCGACCACCACCTCGTGCACGGCCAGCACCGTGAGCTCGCGCGACTGATGGCCGCGCAGCAGCCCGGCCGCCTGCGCGGCGTTGTCGACCTTCACGCCGAGGACGCCGAGGGCACCGGAGTCCAGCCGCGCGCGCCGGCCGAGGCCGGCGGCATCGCCCAACTGGTAGGGGTTGTTGCTGATCAGGACTGCTTGGGGAGCGTCTAGGACCACGTCCCGCGCACGGACGGTCAGACGGGGCCCGACCTGATGGGTCAGCAGGTCCGGGAGCTCCCGGAGGATGGTCGGCACCTTGTCGTCGCGGTAGGCGGGGCTCTGCACGACCGCCGCGTACACGCCGAAGGACGCGTTGTTGACGAAGACCCGCTCGCCGATGAGACCGAGGTCGATGCGCACCTCGACGCCGTCGGTGAGAGCGTCGAGACAGGTCGACGGGTCGGTCCGGTCGAGGCCGAGGTCCATGGCGAAGTGGTTGCGGGTGCCCGCGGAGATGACCACGAACGGCAGATCGTGCCGGGCCGCCACACCCGCCACCAGCGCCTGGGTGCCGTCCCCTCCGGCGACCCCCAGCAGGTCCGCGCCCCGCGCCACGGCCCGCTCGGCTAGCTCGGCGACGTCCTGCGGGTGAGCCGGGTCGAGTACGGCGACCTCGGCGCCCAGGGCCCGGGCCTTGGCCACGAGGTCGTATCTGCCGACCTTTCCGCCGCCGGATCGCGGGTTCATGATGAAAAACGGTGCCCGCGGCGGTGGGGTCGGGTGTTCCCGGGGGCCGGTCCGGCCGGCGTCCGCGGCGAGGGCGGCCCGCCCGATCAGGAGCGCCGCGATCCACAGCACCACGGCGGCCAGCGCGGCCCAGAGCAGGCCCACCACGGCGTAGTTCAGCAGCACGGCGATCGGCAGCAGGGCGGCCAGTGCGGCGGCGAGCAGCCGGGCCAGGCCGCGCCGGGAGAGCGCCCACCACAGGGCTGCGGCTGTCGCGGCGAGGCCCGCGAAGCCGACTGCCAGCAGCGCGAGGCTCCTGATACCGGCGGCCGCCAGCAGCACGGCGATGGCGGCGGCAGCGACGAGCAGGGCCAGGCGTGCCGCCCACCGCTGAGCCGCCGCACGGGGACGATCGGCCGTGCCGGACGTCCCGGCGGGCTTTCGCGTACCGCCCACAGTGGCATCCCACCTCCCGCGCCCGGGCCCCGCATCACCTGCTCCGGGTGATCCCACCGCAGCGCGGGGCTGTGAGCATGCGGTCAGGGGGGCGGTCGACCATGCGGGCAGGGAGGGGGCCGGTCGACCCCTGCGGGCAAGGAGGTCCGACCATGGCCGTCACGCACCGCGGTCCGCTCTCGGTGATGCACGACCGTCCGCTCACCCCGGCCGAGCGCGCGGCACTCGGCAAGGAGGCGCGGGCCCGGGTGCCGCGCTCCGAGCATGCCGTCTTCGCGCCCGACGAGAAGCGGCCCGATCCGATCGACATCATCGAGCGGCAGTCCGCCGACCGGGTTCCCGAGCTGGTGCCCGTCCGGTACGGGCGGATGCTCGAATCGCCGTTCCGCTTCTACCGCGGGGCCGCGGCGATCATGGCGTCCGATCTCGGCGCCGGTGCGCACACCGGGCTGTACGCCCAGCTGTGCGGGGACGCCCATCTGCTGAACTTCCGGCTCCTCGGCTCCGCGGAACGCAACCTCGTCTTCGACATCAACGACTTCGACGAGACCCTGCCGGGCCCGTTCGAGTGGGACGTCAAGCGGCTGGCGGCGAGTCTGGTGATCGCCGGGCGGGCCAACGGGTTCTCGGCGAAGGAGTGCGACGCCGTCGTGCGGGCCGGCGTGGGGTCCTACCGGGAGCGCATGCGCGAGTTCGCCGGGCTGCGCACCCTCGACGTCTGGTACGCGCGGGACGACTTCGACCAGATCGAGGTGCTGCTGCCCGAGCGGCCGGGCAAGCAGGACAAGCAGCGGGCCGTGCGGGCGGCGGAGAAGGCCCGTGCCCGGACGAGTCTGCAGGCGGCCGCGAAACTGACCCGGGTGGTGGACGGCGTACCCCGGATCATCTCGGATCCCCCCTTGATCACACCGCTCTCGGAGCTGCTGCCGGGGACGGAGGGCGAGGATGTGGCGCAGACCCTGCGGGGGCTGGTCAACGACTACCGGACCAGCCTGTCGTCGGAGCGGCGGCATCTGCTGAGCCGGTTCCGCGTGGTCGACGTGGCGCGCAAGGTCGTCGGGGTCGGCAGCGTCGGCACCCGCTGCTGGATCATCCTGCTGCTCGGCCGCGACGACGACGACCCGCTCCTGCTCCAGGCCAAGGAGGCCGGCGACTCGGTCCTCGCCCCCCACTGCGGCGCCAGCACGTACGAGAACCAGGGCGAGCGGGTGGTCGCCGGGCAGCGGCTCATGCAGGCCGCCGGTGACATCTTCCTGGGCTGGGAGCACGTCACGGGCATCGACGACCGCCCACGCGACTTCTACGTACGGCAGTTGCGCGACTGGAAGGGCATCGCCCGCCCCGAGACGATGGACGCCCGGACCCTGGGACTGTTCGCCCGGCTGTGCGGCGCATCTCTGGCCCGCGCCCACGCCCGCTCGGGCGACCCGATCGCCATCGCCGCCTACCTCGGCCGCAGTGACACCTTCGACCGCGCCCTGGCCCACTTCGCCCACTCCTACGCCAACCAGAACGAACGCGACCACCAGGCCCTGACCGACGCGGTCAGCACGGGCCGCGTCACGGCCCGGAGCGACCTGGCGGCGTGACAGCCCTCCTCACCCTTCGTGGGTGACGACGGGCATGCCCCCAAGGGATCACGCTCGGTGGTGTACGGCTGCGTGCAGCAGCCCAGTGAGGAAAGGAGGCCGGACATGGCCACCACCGCTACCCGCCACGGTGAGGGGAAGCAGACAGCCGCCACCGGCCTGACACTGTTCGCCGGAGTGATGCTCTTCATCTCCGGGATCCTCGACGTCTTCCGCGGAATCATGGCGATCGCCGACGACGACGTGTACGTCTCCACCCCCAACTACGTCTTCAAGTTCGACCTGACGAGCTGGGGCTGGATCCACCTGGTGTTCGGGGCGCTCGCCGTGGTCGTGAGCATCGGCCTGTTCGGGGCGAAGATGTGGGCGAGGGTCCTCGGAGTCGCCATCGCGGGACTGCTGTTGATCGCGAACTTCCTGTCCATCCCGTACTACCCGGTCTGGTCGCTCACGCTGATCGCGCTGTACGCGTTCATCATCTGGGCTCTGTGCGTGGTGAAGCGGGACTCCTTCGCCGATTAGGACCCCTTTCGGGGCCCGTATGGGCCAACTCGGCATGCCGTTTCCGTGGTGCGCGGACGCAATGGAAGGGAGGGCGGGGACCCCGGAAGACCTGGAGTCCGCATGAGCGCCGCGCACAAGCCCTCCGCGCCCGGGCGCATCGCCCGAGCGACGGCGTCCGCGGTGCTGATCGTGGTCACCTGCATCCTCGTACCCGTCGCACTGATCACGGTGTGGGTCCACGACATCGCGCTCGACACCGACCGCTATGTGAAGACCGTTGCCCCGCTCGCGACCGAGCCGGCCATCCAGGACGCGGCCGTCGACCGGATCTCCGAGGCGGTGGACGTCCGCATCGACGGCGACCGGGCCGCCGCGCAGCTCGCCGACTGGCTGCGCTCCCAGGGCCTGCCGCCCCAGGCAGCGGCCGCCATCCAGGGGCTCGGTCCGCAGATCGACTCGGCCGTGGACGGCGCGGTGAAGGAGATCGTCACGCGGATCGTGCACAGCGGCGCCTTCGACACCGTGTGGCGCAACGCCAACAAACAGGCCCACAACGCCGTCGTGCACGCCCTCACCGGAGAGGGCCGGGGCGCCGTCGGGGTCGCGGGCGGCACGGTCACACTCGACGTCGGCACGCTCGTCGAACAGGTGAAGACGGAACTCGTCAACGCCGGTCTGTCGCCGGCGAAGGCGATCCCCCAGGTCGACAAGCAGCTGGTGCTGTTCCAGTCCGAGGAACTGGAGAAGGTCCGCGAGGGCGCCCGTCTGCTGGACACCGTCGGCTACTGGCTGCCCGTCCTCACCGTCGTCATCGGCGCAGCCGGGGTGCTGGTGGCCCGCCGCCGGCGGCGGGCGCTCGCCTGGACCGCGCTGGGCGCCGCCTTCGCCTGCCTGGTGGTGGTCATCGCCCTGGTCGTCGTACGCCGCTACTACCTGGACCACCTCCCGGCCGCCGTGCAGTCGGACGCGGCCGCCGCGGCCGTCTTCGACACGCTGCTGCGCTTCCTGAAGGCCGCCCTGCGCACCACGATCGTGCTCGGCATCGTGGTCGCGCTCGGCGCCTATCTGATCGGCCCCGGCCGCCTGCCGGTCGCGATCCGCCGCGCCTGCGACCGCACCGCGGACTCGCTCGCCACCTGGGCCTACCGGCACGAGATCCGGGCCGGCCGGGTCGGCGCGTGGGCACAGACCCACCGCCGGTCGATCGCCCTGTCCGCGCTGGCGGTCCTGGCCTTCATCTTCGCCGTGTGGAACCGTCCCACCCCGCTCACGATCCTGGCCTTCGCGCTCGTCCTGCTCGGCACCCTGGCGGTCCTGGCGCTGCTCGCGGCCGGCGGCCGGGCCGAAGCCGCGCCACCCGCCCTCGACGAGGCGCACCCGTGACAGGGCCGACCTCGGACAAGGCCCACCCGTGAGGGGTGATGCCCGGCGGACCGGCGCGGCGCATCGTGAAGGCCACGGGACCACCGGGGCCCCGTCAGCCGCGCGGTCGTCGCGGCGGCCGGCAAGCGGAGGCGACCATGGACTACCCCCTGCTCGACGTCTTCCTCACCATGCTCTGGTTCTTCCTGTGGATCATGTGGATCATGCTGCTGGTCCGCGTGGTCATGGACATCTTCCGCGACGACGCACTGAGCGGCTGGGCGAAGGCGGGCTGGACGCTGATGGTGTGCGTGCTGCCGTTCCTCGGTGTCTTCGTCTACCTGATCGCCCGCGGACGCGGCATGGGCGAGCGCGAGCTGCGCATGGCCCAGGACCGCGAGCGCGCGTTCCGCAGTTACGTCCAGGAGGCCGCCGCACCGCGGCCCAAGGCGCCGGGCGCCAAGGCGGACGAACTCGGCAAGCTTGCCGCGCTGCACGACAAGGGCGACATCACCGACGCCGAGTACGAGCAGGCCAAGTCGAAGGTCCTCACGGCCTGACACGCATGCCCGAGCTGCCGGTCCGGATCAGCCGCCGTCCTCGCCTGCGCCGGCCCGTGGGACGGGCGGTGTGTAGCCGTGGGGCGTCGCGTACTGGCCGTCGCCGTGTGTCGGACTCGCCTCGGCCCGGCCGAGTTGCTCGTCCAGGGACGTGGCCGCGGTGATCAGGGCGAGGTGGGTGAACGCCTGGGGGAAGTTGCCGAGTTGTTCGCCCGAGGGGCCGATCTCCTCGGCGAAGAGGCCGACGGGGTTGGCGTAGGTGAGCATCTTGTCGAAGGCGTACCGGGCCTGCCCGAGCCGGCCGCTGCGGGCCAGGGCCTCGACGTAGTAGAAGCTGCAGAGGTTGAAGGTGCCCTCGGAGCCGCGCAGTCCGTCGGGCGAGGCCTGGGGGTCGTAGCGGTAGACGAGGCTGTCGCTGACCAGCTCCTCGTCCATGGCGTCGAGGGTGCTGAGCCAGTCCGGGTCGTGCGGTGAGATGAAGCCGACCCGGGGCATCAGCAGCAGCGAGGCGTCCAGGACGTCCGTGTCGTAGTGCTGGACGAAGGCCTGGCGCCCGGGGTGCCAGCCGCGTTCGACGATCTGCCGGAAGATCGCGTCGCGCGTGTCGGTCCAGCGGCCGATCCGGCCCGGGCGGGCGTGCGCGATGGACCCGCGGATACCGCGGTCGAAGGCGACCCAGGCCATCAGCCGGCTGTAGGTGAAGTTCTGCCGCCCGCCGCGGGTCTCCCAGATCCCCTCGTCGGGCTGGTCCCAGTGCTCGGAGAGCCAGTCCAGGACGTCACGCATGGCGTCCCAGCCGCGGATCGCCCCGATGTCGCCGCGCACCGCCAGCGCGTCGGCCGCCTCGCCGTAGATGTCGAGCTGCAGCTGGCCGGCGGCCGCGTTGCCGGCCCGGACGGGCCGTGAGCCCTGGTAGCCCTCCAGATGGTTGAGGGTCTCCTCGGTCAGCTGGGGGTCGCCGTCCACCCGGTACATGATCTGCAGGGGGTCGCCCGTGGCGGTGCCGCCGGCCTCGACGCGTTCGCGCAGCCAGCGGCGGTACGCGTACGCCTCCGCCTCGAAGCCCAGGTCGATCAGGGCCCGCACGGAGAGCGAGGCGTCGCGGACCCACGTGTAGCGGTAGTCCCAGTTGCGCTCGCCGCCGATCTGCTCGGGCAGTCCCATGGTGGCGGCGGCGACGGGTGCGCCCGTGGGGGCGTAGGTGAGCAGCTTGAGCGTGATCGCGGAGCGGTTCACCACGTCCTGCCAGCGCCCTCGGTAGGAACAGGAGCGCAGCCAGGCCAGCCAGAAGGTGCGGCACGACCCCATGTCGTCGATCAGGCTGCGCAGGGTCGGCTCGGGTCCGGGGACGCCGCCCCTCGCGGTGGAGGTCAGCACTACGGCCGCCGCCTGCCCGGCGGAGAGGGTGAAGCGGCTGGTGACGTCGTCGCCGTCCGCGTGGAAGGCGACCCCGGGGGTGCACTGGAGGTGCAGGTCGGTACCCGGGCCGTGGAAGACCGCCGAGCGGTCTTCGTCCGACGGGAGCGTGAGGGTGTGCGGGGCGCGGGCGTAGTCGAAGCGGGGGCGGCAGGCGACGGTGAAGGGCAGGCTGCCCCGGACGACGCGGGCGATCCGGATGAGCCGGTGCCGGTCCGTCGGCGTCGGGGAGTCGATGGGAGGCATGAAGTCGGCGACCTCGCCGACGCCGCCGGGCGCCATGTACCGCGTGATCAGGATCGCCGTGTCGGACAGGTACAGCTGTCGTACCGTCAGCCCCTCGCCCTCCGGGAGGTCCACGGCGAACCGGCAGTGGCCCCCGCGCTCGCTGTCCAGCAGCGAGGCGAAGACGCTGGGCGAGTCGAAGCGCGGCGTGCACCACCAGTCGACGGTCCCGGCGGACGAGACCAGAGCCGCGGTCTGCAGGTCGCCGACCATTCCGTGCTCGGCGATGGGCGGATAGCGGTCGACCATGCCTGCCTCCCTCCACCGGTACGCACGCGGTCTGCCGAAGCACGCATGACACGGCTCCACATTCATCGTTCGAGAGCGTTCGGAGCGGGGCTTCACCCCTGACAGGTGAAACCCCGCGGCAGCCGGCGCGCGGCCCGCCCGGGCGGGGGACCGCCGCGCTGCCGCGGTCGGCGGCCGCACCCCACCCGCTCCGGGTGATGCCGTCCCGGGGCGACAGGCGCAGCGTGGAACACATCAGGCTTGGAGTGCCGCCGTGGCCGCACGACGGCCGGCAGGTGGAGGCGACCGTGGACTATCCGCTGCTCAACGCTTTCCTGACGATGCTCTGGTTCTTCCTGTGGGTGCTGTGGTTCGTGATGCTGTTCCGGGTCTTCGGAGACATCTTCCGGGACGACAGCCTGAGCGGCTGGGGCAAGGCGGGCTGGGCGGTCTTCGTCTGTGTGCTGCCCTTCCTCGGCGTGTTCGTCTATCTGGTCGCCCGCGGGCGCGGCATGGGTGAGCGTGACGCGCGCCAGCAGCGGCGCCAGGAGGAGGCGTTCCGCTCCTACGTCCAGGAGGTGGCCGCCGATGCCCCGGAGACCGGGGCCACCGCGACGACCGGGACGACGACCGGGACGAGCGCGCACACCGGGCCGTCCCATGCGGACCAGCTGACCAAGCTCGCCGGGCTGCACGACCACGGCGACATCAGCGACGCCGAGTACGCGCGGGCGAAGGCGAAGGTGCTCGCGGGCTGAGCCGTACGACGCCCGGACCGGCACCCGCCTGAGGAAGGTTCACTCCGGAAGCCGGCGGAACTCCGCCACGCGCAGCCCCAGCGACTGGAAACGGATCAACAGGCCGTACAGGTGCGCCTCGTCGTCGACCTGGCCGTACAGCACCGTCTGGTTGGGGACGACGAAGCTGTCGAACTCGGGGAACGCCGTGGTCAACTCATCCGACATCTGCCCGTCGACGCGGATTTCGTAGCGCATGACCTCATGCTCGGCGACCTGGGGCACGGGTGGCATCACCCGGGCGAGGTGACACGTCAGAGCAGCCCGAACTCACGGGCCCGGCGGACCGCCTCGCCGCGCCGGGTGGCGGCGAGCTTGCGGTAGATGCTCTTGAGGTGCGTCTTCACCGTGTTCACCGACAGATGCAGGTCGGCGGCGATCTCCTCGGTGGACATGAGCTGCGCCAACCGCTCCAGGACGTCCCGCTCCCGCGCGCTGAGCGTTTCCGGGCTCGGGCCCACGGACTCCTCCTGCCCGGGCGCGAGTGTGCCGGTCAGCCAGGCGTGCTCCCGGGCGGGCGCGGGCCGGTGGAGCAGCAGCCGCCTGACCCAGGCCCCGGCGTCCAGGAACGGCCGCCTCAGATGATGCGGGCGCGCGGCGGCCAGGGCCCGTAGCAGCAGGCTCTCGGCTGCGGCGGAGTCGCCGAGCGCGTCGGCGGCCTGCGCACGGGTCAGCAGAATCCATACGTCGATGACGGGTCCGGGGTCGCGGTGCTCGGGGAGTTCGAGCTCGTCGAGGATGCGCAGGGCCGTTTCGCCCTCGCCGGCGGCGACCCGCGCCCGGGCCTCGGCCACCAGGCTCTCCGGGCCGTGGGCCGGCCGGTCCTCGAAGACCTTCACCGCCGCCTTCGGATCGCCGTCGGCCAGATGCGCCGCGGCCATGGCCATCGCGATGCGGTCGTTCACCCACGGGGAGGGCTCGGCGGACACCAGGGGCTGCTTCGCCATGTCGTCGAGTGCCAGCAGCGCCGAGCGGGGGTCCCCCTTCGCGAACAGCATCCGGGAACGCAGGATCGCCAGTTCCACGGCCACGACGGGATCGCGGGGGGCGGCGGACGTGGCGGCGGCCCGGTCGAGGTGGCCCTGGGCTTCCGCCAGGTCGTCGCGGTCGATGGCCACGGCGGCCAGCACGAGCTGGGCCATCCCGGACCGGTCGGACTCGGGCAGCCCCGAGTGCTCCGCCTCGGCGACCGCGTCCCTGGCATGCGACTCGGCCCGCCCTGGACGGCCCTGCAGGAAGTCGATCAGCGCCAGCCTGCTGAGCGCCTCGTGCCGGGCGAATGCCGTCGAGGGCTCCTGGGGGGAGCGGACGGCGTCGGACAGCGTCGAGCGCGCGGCATCGAAGCGGCCCGCCCACAGCTGCGCCGATCCGAGGTCGGTGAGCATGAGGGCCGTCAGCTCCGGGCACTGTTCCAGCCGGTCGGCGGGCAGGGCCCGCTCCGCCTCCGCGGCGGCCTTCGCCGCCAGCTCGGCCAGGTCCGCCGAGCCCGCGACGCGGGCGGCCAGCACCCGCAGCACGGCACAGCTCAGCCGCACCGCGGCCGCGTCGCCGGAGTCGCCGTCGGGCAGGTTCTGCTCCGCGCGTCCCAGGTAGGTGACCCCCCGGTCGACGTCGTGATGGGCCAACTCGCGCGCCGCGCGCACCAGATCGGGGGCCGGCCCGGACGTCTCCGGCGCCATCCTGGCGAACAGGCCGTCCAGCCGCTCGGCGGACAGTCCCGTCAGCAGCCGGCCGATCGCCAGCCGACCGATGAACTCGTTCGCGGCCAGCTCCCAGTCACCGGCGTCCGCCGCATGCGACAGGGCCTCGTCGAGCAGCCCCGCCCGGCTCAGCCAGTGGGCGGCCGTACGGTGCAGCTCGGGCGCCAGGCCGGGGTGGCGTACGCCCAGATGCACCCGCAGGATCTCGGCGAACAGCGGGTGCAGCCGGTACCAGGAGTGCCCGATGGGCTCGACGAACGCGTTCGCCCGTTGCAGGCCCTCCAGAATCGGCTCCGCGTCGACCCTGCCGGTGAGGGCGTTGGCCAGATCGGGGTGGATCTTCTCCAGGATGCTCGCGCGCAGCAGCAGCTCCTGGGTCTCCGGCGGGTGGGCGCGGAGCACTTCGCCGAGCAGGAAGTCGGCCACCGTGCTGTGCCCCGGCTCGAACTCCGCCAGGAAGCCCTCCGGGTCGTCGGCCCGCTGCGCGGCCAGGGTGCTCAGCCGCAGTCCCGCCGCCCAGCCGCCGGTGCGCGCGGTCAGCAGGCGCGCGCCCGCGCCCGACAGCGCCAGCCCGTGCCGGCCGGCGAGGGCAGCCGTCTCCTCGGCGCGGAAGGCCAGATCGGCGCCCCGGATGTCGACGAGCTCACCGGCGGCCCGATAGCGGTACAGCGGCAGCAGCGGCTCCGTGCGGCTGACGACGATCAGGCGCAGGCCGTCGCCCGCGTGGCGGAGCACGAACTGCAGTCCGTCGGCCACCTCGGCACACCCGGCCACCCGGTCGAACTCGTCCAGGACCAGGGTCACCGGCCTGTCCCGTCCGTCCAGCCAGGCCGCGACCCGCGCCAGCAGCGAGTGGTCGACCTCGCCGGGGCGGGCGGGGCTGCCGATGTCCGCGGGCAGGGCGATTTCGTGATGCCGGAAGGCATGCAGGACGTAGGTCCAGAACACGCCGGGGGCGCTGTCCTCCGGCTCCACCGTCAGCCAGGCGACGTCCCCCGGCTCGCGTGCCGTGATCCAGTCGGCGACCAGCAGGGTCTTGCCGGCTCCCGCGGGCCCGTTGACCAGCGTCAGGGGGGTGCGCAGGCTCTCGGCCAGCTGATCGAGGAGCCGGGCCCTGCGCACGAACGTCCGGGGGACCGTCGGCACGGCGAACCGTGCGGCGAGAACCGGGTCACCGCCCGGGGTCACCGCCCTCATGGCGGAATCGCCGTGGCTCCCGTCGGCGGAGCGTGACTTCGCGTCCATCACACGCCTCGTGGATGCCCGAGCGACACGACACCCTCAACACCCACCCTCCGATCGTCACCCCGGACCGGCCCGCCCGCAAGCGATCACGGGCGTTCACCACGGGCCTAGGCGTCCAGCATCCGCCGCAGCAGGTCCCGCAGAGCCAGCCGTTCCTGGTCCGACAGCCCGGCCAGCGGCTCCCGGGCGAAGCGCAGGGAATCGCGCAGGCTGCGTGCCACCCGGCGGCCCTCCTCGGTCGCCGCGGCCAGCTTCACGCGCCGGTCCGCCGGGTCCGGCCGGCGTTCCACCAGCCCGCGGGACTCCAGGCGGTCCACGATGCCGGTCACGTTCGACGGCTCGCAGCGCAGCCGCTGCGCCAGCTTCCGCATCGGCAGCGGCTCCAGCGACAGCAGGCTCAGCAGCCGCGCCTGCGCGCCGGTCAGGGCGTGCTCGGCGGCGGCCTCCTCGTACTCCTCGTGATAGCGGGCCACGACCGAGCCGATGAGGTCGACGACTTCCAGGGTCAGTTCATCGGGACGGTGGGTCTTCTGCGGAGTGGTGGCCATGCTCTCAGGGTACCCCCATTACTTGACATCCTGAAATATTCAGGAGCATGGTTGTTTCAGGTACTGAAGTAAAAACGCACGGACCGGAAAGGCGCACCCCCCATGATCAACCGCGAATGGCACCTCCTCTCCCGCCCCGTCGGCTGGCCCAAGCCCGAGGACTTCGCCTTGGTCGAGGCCGAGATGCCGACCCCCGGCGAGGGCCAGGTGCTCGTACGGAACAAGTACCTCTCCGTCGACCCGTACATGCGCGGACGCATGTCGGCGGCCAAGTCCTACGTCGCCCCCTTCGAGCTCGGCAAGGTCATGCAGGGCGGCGCCGTCGGTGAGGTCGTCGAGTCCAACGCCGAGGGCATCGCCGTCGGCGACCACGTCCTGCACTTCTTCGGATGGCGCGAGTACGCCGCGGTGGACGCCAAGAACGCCGTCAAGGTCGACCCGGACGCCGCGCCCCTGTCCACGTACCTGGGCGTGCTCGGCATGACCGGCCTCACGGCCTACGCGGGCCTGCTGCGCACGGCCGTCTTCAAGGAGGGCGACTCCGTCTTCGTGTCCGGTGCCGCCGGTGCCGTCGGCAGCCAGGTCGGGCAGATCGCCAAGCTCAAGGGCGCCTCCCGGGTCATCGGCTCCGCGGGGTCCGACGAGAAGGTCAAGCTCCTCGTGGAGGAATACGGCTTCGACGCCGCCTTCAACTACAAGAACGGCTCGGTCGCCGAGCAGCTGCGCGAGGCCGCCCCCGACGGCATCGACGTCTACTTCGACAACGTCGGCGGCGACCACCTGGAGGCCGCCATCGGGCAGATCAACCTCCATGGCCGGATCGCCGTCTGCGGAATGATCTCGGTCTACAACAACACCGAGCCCGCTCCCGGCCCCAAGAACCTCGCCCGCCTCATCGCGACCCGCGCCCGCATCGAGGGCCTCCTCGTCGGCGACCACTACGACCTGCAGCCGCAGTTCGTCCAGGAGGTCGGCCCCTGGGTCGCCTCGGGTCAGCTCAAGTACCGCGAGACGTTCGTCGAGGGCATCGAGAACAACCTGGAGGCGTTCCTCGGAGTACTGCGCGGTGACAACACCGGGAAGATGATCGTCAAGCTGTAGGGATGGGCCGGGCCCTGTGCTGGATTTCCGACATGCGGTAACTTCTTTCCGAAATCCGTCGCGATCGTGGGCGCGAGTCGCGGCGGACCGAGGAGGAAGACACCGCATGTCCATCCAGCAGTCCGAGGTCCTGTACACCGCCGTCGCCACCGCCGAGAACGGCCGCGACGGCCGCGTCGCCACCGACGACGGCAAGCTCGACGTCGTCGTGAACCCGCCCAAGGAGATGGGCGGCAGCGGCGCCGGCACCAACCCGGAGCAGCTCTTCGCGGCCGGCTACAGCGCCTGTTTCCAGGGCGCCCTGGGCGTCGTCGCCCGCCAGGAGCAGGCCGACATCACCGGCTCCAGCGTCACCGCGAAGGTCGGCATCGGCAAGAACGACGACGGCTTCGGGATCATCGTGGAGATCTCGGCGGCCATCCCGAACGTCGACGCCGCGACGGCCCGCAACCTGCTCGAGAAGGCCCACCAGGTCTGCCCGTACTCGAAGGCGACCCGCGGCAACATCACCGTGACGCTGGTCTGAGCCGGCTCGATCCGTACGGCAGGAGGCCGCACCCCTGGACATGGGGTGCGGCCTCTGTCGTGCCCGCTGCTCAGCTCGCCGGCGCTGCCGAGTGGACCGCCCTCACCAACCTCTGGTTCTCCGGTGCCGCCCCGCCCGGGAAGGCGCAGCGGCGGCGGGTGTAGCCGTAGGTCAGGCCGCTGCGGGGGTCGGCGAAGGCCTGGGAACCGCCGGCGCCGCTGTGGCCGAAGGTGCCGGCGCCCAGGAACGGGTACCAGGTGTCGGCCGTCGCCTGGAAGCCGAGGGCGTACGACTTGTGGGCCCGGGCCACCAGGTCGTACCCGGTCGAGTGGATCTGGCCGACCTCGGCGATGGTGTCCGGCTTGAGCAGCGGCGGCCGTTCGTCCAGCTCGCTGATCGCCGCCGCGTACATGCCGGCGAGCCCGCGCGCGGAGGCGACGCCGCCCGCCGACGCGGGACCGTTGGCGCGCACGGTACGGGAGTTGGGGTAGTCCGCGAGGCCCCCCGGCTCCGGCACATGCGTGTTGAAGGCGATGGACGACAGCGTGTGCGGGCCCTGCGGTACCGAGTCCAGCACCGCCTGCTGCTCCGGCGTCGGGGCCATCGGCTGCACGGAGCGGTAGCGGTGATCCAGCTCGGCGGGCAGCCCGAGGTGGAAGCCCAGGCCGTACGGCGCCCGGACCCGCTCCTCGTACACCTCCTGGAGCGTACGGCCCGTGGCGCGGCGGACGACCTCGCCGGTGAGCGCGCCGATGACGAGCGCGTGATAGCCGAAGGCCGTGCCGGGGCGCCAGAACGGCCGCTGGTCGGCGAGGCGTTCGGCGATGGCGCGGTCGTCGGCCAGCTCCTCGTCGGTGAACCCGGCGTCGAGCCCGACCAGCCCGGCCCGGTGGGCGAGCAGATCGCGCAGGGTCAGCGAGCCCTTGCCCTCGGCACCGAACTCCGGCCAGTAGTACGTCACCTTGCGGTCCGGTTCGAGCGTGCCGTCCTGGATCAGAAGGGCGACCACGAGGTGAGCGGCGCCCTTGCTGGACGAGAACACGCCGTAGAGGGAGTCGGCCTCGCAACCGTCACCGGCCCACAGATCGACGACCTTCCGGCCGTGCACGTACGCGCACAACTGGCCCTCGTAGTCCGGGAGTTCACCCGACACGAACGCGGCGAACTCCTCACGTACCCGCTCGAAGCCGTCCACTACGGTGCCGTGGATCACTGGTGTCATCCGCTCTCCTCATCTGGTGCCACTGGCCTGCGCCATGCTGAACAATGCCCTGCCGACCTGGGCGAATTCTCCCTTGGGGTGGTCCCGGAAGAGCGGCTCCGTGCCGAACAGCACGGCTCCCGGCCCGCTCACCACCGAAGCCTGCCCCGCCGCGTCCGCCGGCCCGCCGGAGCCGTCCGCCGCCGCTCGCCAGTGCCCGGAGACGAGCGGGTTCCCGGTCGCGTACGCCTGCTCGACCCGCACGTCCGGACCGAGGTCGGTGAACCACACGGGCGCGTAGACGAAACCGTGGCCCGGAGCGCCGGACATCAGAGTGCTGCCCGAATTCACCACGCGTACTACACCGTTGGCGTCCCCGTTGCCCTCGACCGGCTTCGCCGCCAGCAGTCCCGTCGCGGTGTTGAGCGCGGCGCCGGTGGCACCCCTGCCGACGAGCCCGTGACCGTCGAGGAAGGCGTCGAGGGCCGTACGGGCGGGGGCGGTGAGGTCGCCGTACTCCAACCCCGCCGACACGAACAGCACGTCCACCGACGACCAGTCGAACCCGGCGTTCAGCACGTCCGTCGAGACCGGCGTGACCTCGAAGTTCATCTCCCGCAACGCGAACAGCTCGCCGGCGGTGACGGCGGCGGCGACGCGGGTGCGGTGGAGCGGGGCGGTGCCGGTGAGCGGGGTCGCGTGGAAGGCGACGTCGTGCGCACGCGCGGCTGCGACGGCCTGTCGCCGCGCCGAGCCCGGCACGATCGCGCTGCCGTCGGCGGCACGGCGCACCTCGACGCCCTGCCGCAGCAGGGCGTTGAGGGCGGCGACCTCGTTCGGGTCGTCGAGCCTCAGCCGGAGGTCACCGCGCGGGGCGACGTACGCCACGGGGGCCGCCGCGCGGACGGGGCGCAGGGCAGTGCCGTACGGCATACGCGGCAGGTTCTCGACCGCCGCGCCCCACAGGCGGCCGAGGCTCCAGCCCGAGATGTCGTACATCGCCGAGACCTTGGCGCTGATGTCCCGCCCGTCCGCGAGCAGCGCGTTCGCCAGGCCGCGCTTCGGCTGACGCATGTCGACGACGTACGAGCCCTTGGCGTACGTCCGGCCCCCCAGCCGGAAGGAGTGGGCCGCGCGGGTGACCCGTACGTCGTTGGCCAGGAGGTGGTCGACGAGGCGGCCGGCGGCAGGGGCCGAGCGCTGGGCGCCGGTGCCGGCCGGGATGACGTACGCGCGGGGGAAGGTGGTCGTGTAGACGTCCTCGGCGCCGATGCCGGGGACGCCCGGGACGGTCTCCTCGGACACCGGCACCTGCGCGGCGCCGGCCGCTCCTCGCCGGAAGACCTCGATCTGGTCGGCGACGAGTGACGTACGCCTTTCCCGGACGAAGTCGAGGGTGGCGCGCAGGGCGGCCCCGGCGACGTCGACGTTGATCGCGGAGCGGCGCCGCAGCTCGGCCTGCGGCAGCGTGTTGTAGGCGTTGTTGTTCACCTGCATCGGGATCTCCACCGTGTGCGCGGCGACCGTGCCGTGGAAGGCCGCGTACTGCGGGGTGAAGATGGGCGGCCAGTCGTCCCAGCCCTCCTCCTGGTCCCGGAAGGGAATCTGCGCGGGTTCGACCCCGTCCTTAGCCGGCGTGTGGCCGAGGCCGTTGACGGCGGTCTCCATGCGCAGGGCGTTGGCGTAGGTGTTCTTCAGGAACAGGTCGTACTCGTAGTTCTCGCCGTGCGGGGGAGTGGTGGGTTCGATGAGGGTGCCGTTGACGTAGCCGTGCAGGTCGAGCATGACGGCCGGCTGCTTGTCGACCATGATCTGCCGCATCGCCCGCGTCTCGGGCTGCGAGGCGGTGACGAAGTCCCGGTTCATGTCGAAGCCGCCCGCGTTGGCGCGGGTCCCGGCGATACGGCCGTCCGGGTTGGCGGTGATGTTGAAGTACAGGCGGCTGTGGGCGAGCAGGTCGCGCGTCCTGGCGTCCGTGGCGGTGGCGAGCCGTTCGATGAGCTTCAGACTGGCGTCGGTGCCCTCCCACTCGTTGCCGTGGATGTTGTTGTTGAGGAAGACGGGCGCCTTGTAACTCTTCCTGACCTCGGGGGACTTGGCGGCGAGGGCGGGCGCGTTCTCGATGAGCTCGCGCATCCGCGCCTGCGTGCGCGCCTGGCGGGCGGTCTCGGGGGCGGTGACGGTGACGAGGTAGAGCCGGTGCCCGCCCGCCGAGCGGCCCGCGACCTCGACGCTCACGCGGTCGCCGAGGGCCTGCAGGGCGTTCAGCTTCGGCGCGATGGCGTGGTACGGGGTGAGGCCGAGCTTGATGGACTTGTCGGCCGGGTTCTCGGGGTCGGGGGTGAGGATCTGCCGGCGCGGGTAGCCGCGGCTGTCGTCGCCGATCGCCGCGGAGGGCGCTTCGGCGGTGTCCAGGGCCCGCTGGGCGGCGCTCGCGGGCGTGCGCGCAGCATCCCGGTCGAGCGCGGCCTCGCGATGGACCGGGGGGTGGTGGCCCGGGGGTTGGGGATCCGCGACGGCGGTGTGCGGGGTGAGGAGCAGGGAGCCCGCCGTGGTGAGGGCGAGGGCGGTGAGCAGAACAGGTCGGGCGGGAACGGGCCTGGCAGGAACGGGTCTCGCGGGAACGGTTCTCGTCGTGCGCACGCGTACCTCCTCGGAACTTCCTGAGATCGGTACGGCGAGGTGTACCTGTTCGACTCAACCGCAACAAGAGGGAGTTGGTGTCACCGGTGCCCCGGATGGCCCATGCGGGGGCCGCCGGACGGGGCATGCTGAGAGCGCACCGGCGGCGGCAGGAGGCGAGCAGAGCCCATGGCAACGATCCTTTCGATCCCCAGCAGGGACGACGTACTGCGCATGGCACGCGGCACGACCGACATCACCGGCCAACTCCTCGACACGGCCCAGAACCTCACCCGTATCGCGATCAACACCTTCGACCCGAGGGACGGATCGGGCGCCGAGGTCCTGCGGGTGCTGCGGCAGACCACCGCCGAACTGGCCGAGGCGAGCGCCTCGCCGCAGGCCCAGGAGGCCTTCTACCGCATCGTCGAGACCCTCACCCGGCTCGGCGCCAGCGGCGCGCCCCTCGCTGTCCACCCCGTCAGCGAGCCGGCGCAGGCCCTGCTGGCGGCCCTGGGCGACAGCCTGCTGCCGGTGCTGGACGCGGTGGAGCCGGCGGTCGAGGAGTTCGCGGCGGCGCTGGGCGAACTGGTCGAGGCGACGTCGCCCCTGTTGCCGGCGACGGCGGGCGTGGCCGCGGGCATGCTGCTCGCGCTCGCCCCACTGCTCCGTTCCGCGGCCGAGATCCTGCGCGATTCCTCCCCCGAACTCCACCGCATCGCCGACGCGTTGACGGCCGCGCTCGCGCCTCTGATGCCGCGCCAGGTGGCCCTGGCCGAACGCGCGGCCGCCGCCGGCGCGAACGTCGTCCGGGCGACGCTGCCGCCCCTCGCCGACCTCACCGAGGCCGCGGCGGCGACGACGAAGGCGGCGCGCCCGGCGCTGATCGCCGGCGAGGAGTTCCTCGTCGCCGGGCTGGAACGGATACAGCCCCTGCTGCTGTCCGGGGCGTCGCGCACGGGGCGGGTGGCACGGGCGATGGCGGTACGGGTGTCGGCGGCGGTGAGCCCGGCGGCCGACCGGGGGGTCGTGGTGGCGGTGACGCCGGGGTGAGCGGCGTCCGGGGGCAGCGGTGACCAGGCCCCGAAGCGACCGTGACTGCCGTGTGACACGGCCCGACTAGAGTGCGAACCATGCGCGATCTCGGGACCGGGTTCAGGTATCTCCTCAGGGGCCAGCGGTGGGTGGCCCGGCACGGCAAGCAGTACGGCTTCGGGCTGATCCCCGGCCTGATCACCCTGCTGCTCTACGTGGCCGCGCTGGTCGGGCTCGCGCTCTGGGGCGAGGACTTCGTGTCCTGGTCGACGCCGTTCGCCGACGACTGGTCGAGCCCGTGGCAGGGCCTGTTCCGCGGCTTCCTCACCGCCGTCCTGTTCGCGCTGGGCCTGCTCCTCTCCGTCATCACCTTCACGGCAGTCACGCTGCTGATCGGCCAGCCCTTCTACGAGAACCTCTCCGAGAAGGTCGACCGGGACGTCTCCCCCGACGGCACGGCCCCCGAGTCCGGCCTGCCGCTCTGGCGCGAACTGTGGATCTCGGGCCGCGACAGCCTGCGGATCGTCCTGCGCGCCGCCCTCTGGGGCGTCCTGCTCTTCGCCCTCGGCTTCATCCCGGTCATCGGCCAGACGGCCGTCCCGGTGATCGGCGTCTTCGTCACCGGCTTCTTCCTCACCGAGGAGCTCACGGCAGTGGCCCTCCAGCGCCGCCGCGTGGAACTCCGCGACCGCCTGACGATGCTCCGCTCCCGCAAGACCCTGATCTGGGGCTTCGGAGCCCCCCTCGCGGCAGCCTTCCTGGTGCCCTTCGTCGCGGTGTTCCTGATGCCGGGCGCGGTGGCGGGGGCGACGCTGATGGCTCGGGAGCTGATGGGGGAGGAGACGGAGGAGGAGAGCGGCGGGGACGACGTCGTGCTGTCCAAAGGCCAGGCGGCGCATTCGGCGCAGCTCGGCGGTTGAGGCCGGGCGGGACAGGCGGACGGCCACATCCCGACGCCGGGCCAGGCATTTGCAGCCCGTCCGGCGTTTGAGGACGAGGCCCGTTCAGGGCCGAAAGCGGGGGTCTGGGGGGCCGCAGGCCCCCAGGGACGTCCGCCCCGGCGCCGGGTGCCTACGAACCCGCCGTCGCCTCCACCGCGGCCGTCAAGATCCCCCGCACCTGCGCGATGATGTCCAGCCGGTTCCGTACGAACTCCGGATCCGTCACCGCCCCCGTCGCCGGATCCGTGTTGCCCGCCCCGAACTGCAGCACCGGCGTATGCACATGCCCGCCCGGCAGCGAGTCGTGCAGCCCGAGCCGGTCACGCAGCAGCGTCGCCCGGTAGGCGATCTCGTTGGAGAGGTAGTCCCCGCCGCCCCCGGCCCGCGCGGTGGAGCCCGGCGTCGGCCCGTCCGGCCGTACGACCGCGGTCGTGCCGCCCGCCGGAATCTCGGTCACACTCGTGTTGTCGTACACGGGGAACCGCCCCGTGCTCGCGGCGACGATCTCCCGGTACGGCAGCGTCGTCGTGGTCCACTGCGGCTGCGAGGCCGGATCGGCGACGGGGATCGTCTCGGTCCGCCCGATGTTGTCGTTGTCCTGGAAGCCGCCCCGCCAGGCCCCGTTGGTCCGCTCGACGTCGAACCGTCCGACGCGCCCCTGGCTCACGGTCGCGAACAGATCGGCCTGCTTCAGATACGGCCGCAGCGCCCGCTCGACCATGCCGTCCGCGAAGTCCTGCCACCGCACCGGGAACACGGCCGTCTCCACCCGGGCCGGTCCCTCCGCCGTCTCGATCACCGCGCCGTCGAGGGCGAGCGCGGTGGCGCCGGACGGGTTGGAGATACGGATGTCCCGGTCGAGCGTGAACGGGTCGAACCCGGTGACGAGGATCCGCTTCATGCCCGCCCCGGCCGCACCGGCCGGATGGCGAATATCGGTCTGCCCGCGCGAGACCCGCTCCAACGCACCGATGAGAGCGCCTCGCTGGGCGTCGCTCAGCCCGAACGCCGGCTCCCACGTCCGCACGTCCCGCGTCATCGACAACCGCGCCCAGTACAACGGCCGATCGTCGTCCCGACTCAGATCACCCCCGGCCGGACCGCGCCCCTGCGCCCGGTCCACGGCCCGGCGCCACAGCGCAGATCCCTCGCGTGTGACGACCCGCTGGGCCTGCGCGTAGGAGCGCGCCTCGGCCAGGTCGTCGGCGAACTCGGCCGCCGCGGCGTCGAAACCGGAGCGCCGCAGGATCTCCTGGGGTACGGCCTTGCCGAGGCGCTGTTCCTCGACGGTCGGCGCGGGGGCGGACCGGGCGGCGGCAGCGCCGGTCGTGGGGGCCGAGAGTCCGGCCAACAGGGCCACTGAGAGGACGCCGATCCGAACGCGTATGGAATTCAAGGGAGTTACGGTCCTTCCGTCACGGTGGGGGGTGAGGCAGAGCGTGCGTCGTGCGGGACGCCGGAAGTATCCCGTGGCGGGAGGGGGCCACGCCATGGTGTGGGACTACGCCATGGCTCGTACCTTGGCGGCGCCCCGCTCTCCAGCGTGGAGATCTGGCGGGACACCGCCGACTGCGTCCACCCGAGAGTCCGGGCGGCGCCGGTGAAGGAACCGACAACGCCGAGATGATCCAAACGACAGGGCCTGGCGTCGACGGCACGCAGATCACCGTCGACAACCCGCCCTCCGCGCCCCAGCCCCTGAGCCCGTACAACTCCCAGGTCGCCCGCGTCGAACACGCCGACGGCAGCGCGCTGTTGTTCGTCTCCGGGCAGATCGCCGAGGGTGTCACGGTCGCCGAGCAGACCCGCGGCATCTTCGAGACCATCGCCGCCCTGCTCGAGGCCCACGGCGCCACGCTCGCGGACGTCATCAGCATCCGCACCTGTCTCACCGACATCGGCACCCTGGACGAATACGGCACCGTACGGCGGCAGTTCCTCACCGGCACCCCGCCCACCAGCATGACCTTCGAGGTGCCGAGGCTGTTCAGGGCGGAGGCCCGCGTGGAGGTCGAGGTCGTCGCGGCGGTCAGTCCGCGTTCTCGCCCAGCAGTCTGAGGAAGTCCCGGAACGCGCCCGGCATGTCCACCGACTCCGGGTCCAGGAGCCACTGGTACTGCAACCCGTCCATGACGGCGACCAGCAACGGAGCCGTACGCTCCGGTGTCAGCCCGTTCGGCAGCCGGTCGCCGTACTCGGTGCGCAGGACCTCCGCCATGGCCGCCCGCACGCGCGTGTACCGCTCGGTGAAGTACTCGCGCGCGGGATGCCCCTCGGTCACGCTCTCGCCGAGCAGCGCCGAGAAGGTCTGGATGATGCCGGGCCGCATCGCGTTGTACTCGACGAGGGAGGCGAGCAGGTCGATCCGCCACCGGGTGTCGGGTACGGCGTCCCACTGGTCCCGCTCCTGGAGCACGGCGACGAGCAGCGCGTCCTTGGTCGGGAAGTAGTGCAGCAGCCCCTGCTGGGTGAGCCCCACCCGCTCGGCCACGGCGGCGAGGCTCGCCCCCCGGTAGCCGCGCTCGGCGATCACCTCCAGGGCCGCCCGGACGATCTCGGCGCGGCGCTCCTCGCTTCTGACCCTGGCGTTCATGGCGTCACCGTACGGCATCGTCGTACCCGTAATATAACACCAAGATAACGAAACCTACCGGTCTACAGGTGGCCGATGCAGGATGGAGGCACAGCCCGGACTCAACGAGGAGGCACCGCGATGGCGGGAACCCGTACCCAGGCCGACGAAGCGCGCGAGGCTGCCGTCGAGGCCGCCCTCGCCGCGCTCGACCTCGACGCGAAAGCGCGGCTGCTCTCCGGCCAGGACACCTGGACGCTGCCCGCACTGCCCGAGATCGGCCTGAAGTCCCTCGTCATGTCCGACGGCCCGATCGGCGTCCGGGGCGTGCACTGGACCGCCGACGATCCGTCCGTCGCGCTGCCCTCGCCCACCGCCCTCGCCGCCACCTGGGACCCGGACCTCGCCCGCCGCGCCGGTACCCTCCTCGCCCAGGAGGCCCGCCGCAAGGGCGTCCATGTGCTCCTCGCCCCGACCGTCAACCTCCACCGCTCCCCGCTCGGCGGGCGCCACTTCGAGGCGTACAGCGAGGACCCCTACCTGACCGGGACGATCGGCGCCGGTTATGTCAGCGGCGTCCAGTCCGGCGGCGTCGGCACCACCGTGAAGCACTTCGTCGCCAACGACGCCGAGACCGAGCGCTTCACCGTCAACAACCTCGTCTCCGAACGCGCCCTGCGCGAGCTGTATCTGGCGCCCTTCGAGATCATCGTCGAGAACGCCCACCCCTGGGGCATCATGACCGCCTACAACACGGTCAACGGCACGACGATGAGCGAGCACCACCACCTCGTGAACGAAGTCCTGCGCGGGGAATGGGGCTTCGACGGCTACAACGTCTCGGACTGGATGGCCGCCCGGTCCACCGTCGGTGCCATCGAGGGCGGCCTCGACGTCGCCATGCCCGGCCCGCAGACCGTGTACGGCGAGCCCCTCGCCCGGGCCGTACGGGACGGGAAGGTGGCCGAGGCCAAGGTCGACGACGCCGTGCGCAACGTCCTGCGGCTCGCCGCCCGCGTAGGGATCCTCGACGGTGCCGAGCCCGTCGTCACCGAGCTTCCCGCGACCGTCGACGGCAGCGCACTCGCCCGCGAGATCGCCCGCCGCTCCTTCGTCCTGGTCCGCAACGAGGGCGGCGCCCTGCCGCTGCGGCCGAACGGCACCGTCGCGCTGATCGGCGCGGCGGCCCGGGACGCCCGAGTGCTGGGCGGCGGCTCCGCCACCGTCTTCCCCGACCGGATCGTCTCCCCGCTCGACGGCCTCACCGCCGCCCTCCCCGACGGCACCCTCACCTACGCCGTCGGCGCGGACCCGAACACCGAACTCGGCATCGCCGACCAGGGCTTCGAGCTGCGGGCCGTGTGCCGGGACGCCGACGGGAACGTCATCGGCACCGGCTCCGCCCCCAACGGCCACATCCAGTGGATGGGCAGCGACCTCCCCGAGGGCGTGACCCACGAGGCCCTGCGCACCGTCGAGCTGACCGGCACCTTCACCCCGCGCGCCACCGGCCCGCACACCTTCGGCATCAAGGGCGTCGGTGCCTTCAGGCTCACGATCGACGGCACGACGTACTACGACGACGTCCAGCGCCCCGCCAAGGAGGACCCCTTCGCCGCCTTCTTCGGCGCTCCCGTCCCCCGCGCCCAGCCCGAACTCACCGCCGGCGCACCGGTCGAGGTCTCCCTCACCCACGTCGTCGAGTTCCCCGAGGCCGCCCCGCTGAGGGTCGTCGGCTTCACCCTCGCGCACCAGGAGCCGCAGCGCGACCCCGACGAGCTGATCGCCGAGGCCGTCGAGGCCGCCCGCGACGCCGGCACGGCCGTCGTCGTGGTCGCCACCACCGACCGCGTCGAGTCCGAGGGCTTCGACCGCACGGACCTCGCCCTGCCCGGCCGCCAGGACGACCTGGTCCGCGCCGTCGCCGCCGCCAACTCCAACACCGTCGTGGTCGTCAACTCCGGCTCCCCGGTGGAGCTGCCGTGGCGCGAGGACGTGGCCGCCGTGCTGCTCGGCTGGTTCCCGGGCCAGGAGGCCGGCGCGGCACTGGCGGACGTCCTCACCGGCGCCCACGAGCCGGGCGGGCGCCTGCCCACCACCTGGGGCTCCCTGGCCGACGCCCCCGTCACCCAGGTCGTCCCCTCGGCCGGCGAACTCCGGTACAGCGAGGGCGTCTTCATCGGGTACCGCGCCTGGGAGAAGGAGGGCCGGGTCCCGTCGTACCCCTTCGGGCACGGCCTCGGCTACACCGAGTGGACGTACGAGTCGGCCAAGGTCGAGGGCACCACTGTCACCGTCCGTCTCCGCAACTCCGGCGAGCGAGCGGGGCGCGAGGTCGTGCAGGTCTACCTGGCGCCGACCGAGCCCGGCACCGATCGCCCGGCACGCCGGCTGGCCGGATTCGCGGGCGTGGCCGCGGGGCCGGGGGAGACGACCGAGGCCGTGATCGAACTTCCTCGCCGTGCTTTCGAGATGTGGGACGAGCAGACCAATTCGTGGACGTTTGTGAAGGGTTCGTACGAGATCCAGGTGAGCCGCTCGATCGCCGACCGTCGGGTGACGGCGACGATTAACGTCTGATGCGGGAGAAGTGCCCCAGGAACAGCCCCGGTCCGGGTCCTGACGCCCGGGCCGGGGCTCGTCCCCGCGCAGCGCAGGCCGGGGCCCGCACTCCCGCTAACGGACCGAGAAGCCGTACACCGTCTCCGACCGGAACACCTCGCCCGGCCGCAGCACCGTGCTCGGGAACTCCGGCCGGTTCGGGGAGTCGGGGAAGTGCTGGGTCTCCAGCGCGACGCCGTCGCCCGGGGCGAAGGGCTCGGTCAGATGCTCGGCGGTGTACAGCTGGAGCCCGGGCTCGGTGGTCGCCACCGTCAGCGCCCGCCCGGTAGACGGGTCGTACAGCTCGGCGACCTCCTCCGCGGCCCCCGTCACCCCCTTGTCCAGCACGAAGTTGTGGTCGTACCCGGCGCCGACCTTCCGCGCCTGACGGAAGTCGAAGCGGGTGCCCGCGACCTCGTCCAGGGCGCCGGTCGGGATCAGGTCCGCGTCGACCGGGGTGTACCGGGAGGCGGCGAGCCGCAGTTCATGGCCGCCCGCGTTGCCCGAGCCCGCCCCGGCGAGGTTGAAGTAGCTGTGGTTGGTCAGGTTCACCACGGTCGGCGCGTCCGTCACCGCCTCGTACGCGATCCGCAGCGCCCCGTCCGACGACAGGGTGTAGGTCGCCGAGACCTCCAGCCGCCCCGGGAAGCCCTCCTCGCCGTGCGGGCTGACCCGGCTCAGGCGCACACCGTGCTCGACCGGCGTCATCACCCACACCCGCTTGTCGAAACCGCGTTCGCCGCCGTGCAGGGAGTTGGGCGGGTTGTTGGGGTCGAGCGCGTACGTCAGGCCGTCCAGGGGGAAGCGGCCGCCCGCGATCCGGTTGGCGAACCGCCCGATGAGGGCGCCCAGGTAGGGCCCCGGGTGGGACAGATATCCGTCCAGGTCGGCGAACCCCAGCACCACGCTCGCCGCGTGCCCCTCCCGGTCCGGCACCTCCAGCGACTGCACGATCCCGCCGTACGACAGCACCCGTACCCGCAGGCCCGCGCGCTCCAGCGTCCAGCGGTGGACCGGGGTGCCGTCGGAAAGTGTGCCGAAGTGTTCGCTCATGAGCGGAACACTAGTTCGTGACCGTCCGGTAGGCGATCTCGGCAAGCCGTGCCTGACCGTTCACACTCGGATGGAACCAGTCCCATTGGCTCAGCTGCTTGCCGCCGAAGCGGAACTCGTACACCGCGCCGTCGTCGAACCGGCACCGGCGGTCCTTCGCACAGACCTGCTCCAGCACGTCGTTGTACGCCTCGACCCGCTCCTGCACCGTCGCGCGCCGCTGGTTCGCCGCCGCGGTCAGGGAGTCGGCGTCGCCCAGCATCGACGGGCAGATGCCGAGCTTCCACACCTGCTTGCCCATGGGGCTCGTACGGCCCTGCTCCCACAGCCGCATCAGATTCGGCACGCTCGCGACATAGACCTGAGCCTTCGGCAGCGCCTCGCGCAGTGTGCCCATCGCGTCCTCGAACTGCGTCCGGAAGTCGGCCACCGAGGTCATCGCGTCGGTCGTGTCCCGGCAGGCGTCGTTCGCCCCCGCCATCACCGCCACCAACTCCGGCCGGCGTGTCGCCGCCTGCGCCATCTGCCCGGGCACGTCGGCCATCCGCGCCCCGGTCACCGCGTAGTTCCAGCTCCGCTCCCCGGCCTTCGCCTTGCCCAGCAGCCGTACGGCGAGACTGTCCACGCGGGGACTGCTGCCGGTGGCCCAGGAGACCTCGGGGCAGTCCGACAGGACCGAACAGGCGTCGAAACCGGTCGTGATGGAGTCGCCCACGGCCGCGATCGAGGCGGGGCTCTTGTCCCAGGTCGGTGTCGGCTTCGGCCGCGCGCTCCGCGCGTGGCTGCCGGACGGCTCCGGCGAGTTGCCGCCGACGGCGTCACAACCGGCCACGCCCAGGACGGTCGCGGTCACGGCGCCGAGGACAGCGCGCGAGAGGTGCCGTCGCTTCCGCATACCCCGGTCCATCCCCTCACTCGGCCCTGTCATGGTTCACAACCAATAACAACGCACGAGGGTTCCCGCTCGTCTCATGCAACGGCTCACACCCGTACAAGCGTCCTGCCGGGTGAATGGCGGGCGTTTCCCGGCACCTGGACCGACGGTACGTCACACTCCTTGCGCCGCCGCACGGTAGCCTCGCCATCAACGTGGCTGCCAGGCCACGATCGTCCGCCAGTTTGCAAGATGTCCGCTCTGCCCGGAGGTCCCGGTGACGACACGTGGAGTTCTGTACGTGCACTCCGCGCCGCGCGCGCTGTGCCCGCATGTCGAGTGGGCCGTCGCCGGGGTGCTCGGCACGCGCGTCAACCTCGACTGGATCCGGCAGCCGGCCGCGCCCGGCACCTGGCGCTCGGAGTTCTCCTGGCAGGCCGAGGCGGGCACCGCCTCCAAGCTGGCCTCCGCCCTGCGCGGCTGGCACCTCCTGCGCTTCGAGGTCACGGCCGAGCCCTGCCCCACCGCCGAGGGCGAGCGCTACAGCTGCACCCCCGACCTGGGCATCTTCCACGCCGTCACCGGTATCCACGGCGACATCCTCATCCCGGAGGACCGCCTGCGCGCCGCCCTGACCCGCTCCCAGCACGGCGAGACCGACCTGGAGGCAGAGATCGCCAAGCTGCTCGGGAAGCCGTGGGACGACGAGTTGGAGCCGTTCCGGTATGCCGGTGAGGGAGCGCCGGTGCGCTGGTTGCACCAAGTGGTCTGAGGCTTGGACACGTGAAGGGGCCCCACCACTCGTGGTGGGGCCCCTTCACGTACGTACGGATGCTGCTCAGACCGTCCTGAACGCCAGCACCACGTTGTGGCCGCCGAAGCCGAACGAGTCGTTCAGCGCGGCGATCCGGCCCTCGACGGGCAGCTTGCGCGCCTCACCGCGGACGACGTCGGCGTTCGCCTCGGCCTCCGGGTCGAGGTTCTCGACGTTGATGGTCGGCGGAGCGACCCGGTGGTACAGCGCGAGCACCGTCGCCACCGTCTCGACGCCACCGGCGCCACCCAGCAGATGCCCGGTCATCGACTTCGTCGCGGACACCGCCATGTGGTCGGCGTCGTCGCCGAACACCTTCCGCAGCGCCTTGAGCTCGGCGATGTCACCGGCCGGCGTCGACGTCGCGTGCGCGTTGACGTGCACGATCTCCGCCGGGTCCAGGTCGTTGCGGTCCAGCAGGTTCTGCAGCGCGTGCGAGATGCCGCGGCCCTCGGGCTCGGGCTGCACGATGTCGTGGGCGTCGGCGGAGATGCCCTGCCCGACCGCCTCGGCGTACACGCGGGCACCGCGCTTGGCCGCGTGCTCGGCGGACTCCAGGACGATCACGCCGGCGCCCTCACCGAGGACGAAGCCGTCACGGCCGGCGTCGTAGGGACGCGACGCACCCTGCGGGTTCTCGTTGTTCTTGGACATCGCCATCATGTTGCCGAACGCGGCGATCGGCAGCGGGTGGATCGCCGCCTCCGTGCCACCCGCGACGACGACGTCGGCGCGGCCGGAGCGGATCATCTCGATGGCGTAGCCGATGGCCTCGGCGCCCGACGCGCACGCGGAGACCGGCGTGTGTACGCCCGCCCGGGCGCCCACGGCCAGACCCACGTTCGCCGAGGGGCCGTTCGGCATCAGCATGGGGACGGTGTGCGGGGAGACGCGGCGGACGCCCTTCTCCTTGAGCACGTCGTACTGGTCGAGCAGGGTCGTCACGCCGCCGATGCCGGAGGCGATGACGGCACCGAGGCGGTCCGGGTCGACAGTGCTGTCCTCCCCGGCCTTCGCCTCGAAGCCGGCGTCCTTCCAGGCCTCCTGAGCCGCGATCAGCGCGAACTGCGCCGAGCGGTCCAGTCGGCGGGCCTGCGGCCGCGGGATGACCTCGGTCGGCTCCACGGCGACCGGCGCGGCGATACGGACCGCCTGGTCGGCGGCCCAGTCCTGCTCCAGGGGCTTGACACCGGAACGTCCGGCGATCAGGCCCTCCCAGGTAGAGGTTGCGTCGCCACCCAGCGGTGTGGTTGCGCCGATACCGGTGACGACCACGGTGCGATTGGTCGAGCTCACGGGAATTCTTTCTCCAACGGATACGAGGATTCAGCGGCGCCACCGCCGGGTGGCGGGGCAGTCAGCCCAGGGGCCTGATCAGTGATCAGCCCTGGTGCTTGAGGATGTAGTCGGTCGCGTCGCCCACGGTCTTGAGGTTCTTGACGTCCTCGTCCGGGATCTTCACATCGAAGCGCTCTTCGGCGGCGACGACGACCTCGACCATGGACAGCGAGTCGACGTCCAGGTCGTCGGTGAAGGACTTGTCCAGCTGGACGTCCTCAACCGGGATGCCGGCGATCTCGTTCACGATGTCGGCGAGACCGGCGACGATCTCTTCCTGAGTGGCGGCCATCTTGGCGCTCCTTCGTTGTTGTTCAGGTTCTTCAGAGGGTTTGGCGCGCCCGCCGCGGCAGCGGCAGGTGGTGCGTTTTTCCCGTGCCGGTTCGCATGATCCGGCACGGAGTGCCTAGGGGAGAGTAACGACCGTGGCGGCGTAAACGAGACCCGCCCCGAATCCGATGACTAGTGCGGTGTCGCCGCTCTTCGCCTCGCCGGTCGCCAGGAGCCGCTCCATCGCGAGCGGAATCGAGGCGGCCGAGGTGTTGCCGGTGGTGCGCACGTCGCGGGCGACCGTGACGTGCTCCGGCAGCTTCAGTGTCTTCACCATCGAGTCGATGATCCGCTCGTTGGCCTGGTGCGGGATGAAGACGTCCAGGTCGTCCGAGGTGATTCCGGCCGCGTCCAGCGCCTGCTGGGCCACCTTCGCCATCTCGAACACGGCCCAGCGGAAGACCGCCTGGCCCTCCTGCGTGATGGCGGGGAACTTGACGTTGCCCTCGCTGTCCAGCGGAAGCTTGGAGACATCGCCGATCCGGAACTGGTCCCACGGCACCGTCTGCTTGATCGTCTCGGACTTGTCGCCCTCCGAGCCCCACACGGTCGGGCCGATGTGCGGCTCCTGGGCGGGACCGACCACGACCGCGCCGGCGCCGTCGCCGAACAGGAAGGCCGTCGCGCGGTCCTCCAGGTCGGTGAGGTCGGACAGTCGCTCCACGCCGATGACGAGGACGTACTCGGCGGAACCCTCGACGATCATGCCCTTGGCGAGGGTCAGGCCATAGCCGAAGCCCGCGCAGCCGGCCGAGATGTCGAAGGCGGCGGCCTTGTTCGTGCCGAGCTTGTCGGCGATCTCGGTGGCGACGGCCGGGGTCTGCCGGAAGTTCGAGACCGTCGAGACGATGACGCCGCCGATCTGCTCGGCGGCGATCCCGGCGTCGGCGATCGCCTTGCCGGACGCCTCGATCGACATCGCGGCGACGGTCTCCTCGTCGTTCGCCCAGTGCCGCGTCTCGATGCCGGAGCGCGAACGGATCCACTCGTCGGACGAGTCGATCTTCTCCAGGATCACCTCGTTGGGCACGACCCGGGTCGGACGGTACCCGCCGACGCCGAGGATGCGTGCGTACGGGGCGCCCTTGCTGGGCTTCAGCTTCGCCATGCTCCGGGCTCCTTGTCAGGCGTGCTCTGCGATGAGCTCGCGAGCAGCGTCCAGGTCGTCGGGGGTCTTGAGGGCCAGGGTCTGCACACCCGGCAGCGCGCGCTTGGCCAGACCGGTCAGCGTGCCGCCCGGGCACACCTCGATCAGGGCCGTGACGCCGAGCTCCTTGAAGGTCTCCATGCACAGGTCCCAGCGGACCGGGTTCGCGACCTGCCCGACGAGACGCTCCAGCACCTCGGCGCCGGTGCCGACCGCCTTGCCGTCCTTGTTGGAGACGTAGGTGACTCGCGGGTCGCCGGGCACGAGCTCCTTGGCGGCCTCGGCCAGCTTCTCGACGGCGGGGCCCATGTGGTGCGTGTGGAAGGCACCGGCCACCTTCAGCGGCACGACCTTGCGCACGCCCTCGGGCTTGTCCTCGTTCAGAGCGGCGAGCTGCTCCATGGTGCCGGCTGCCACGATCTGGCCGGCGCCGTTGATGTTCGCGGGGGTCAGGCCCAGCTTCTCCAGGTGGGCGACGCTGACCTCGGGGTCGCCGCCGAGCAGCGCCGACATACCGGTCTCGGTGATCGCGGCGGCGTCGGCCATGGCCAGGCCCCGCTTGCGCACGAGGGTCAGCGCGGCGGTGTCGTCGAGGACGTCCGCGTAGGCGGCGGCGGTGAACTCACCGACGCTGTGGCCCGCGACGGCGCCGGGCGTGATGTCACCGAGTGCCTCGGCGGACAGGATGCCGGCCGCGACGAGCAGCGGCTGCGCCACGGCGGTGTCCCGGATGGCGTCGGCGTCGGCCTGCGTCCCGTAGTGGGCGAGGTCCAGTCCGATGGCGTCCGACCAGGCACCGAGGCGGTCGGCGGCACCGGGCAGTTCGAGCCAGGGGGTCAGGAAGCCGGGCGTCTGGGCGCCCTGGCCGGGAGCGACGAGTACGAGCACTCTCACACTCTCTCTTGGGGACGGGCACGGCCGCCCGTGAGGACAAGGACGAAGAACACGAGGGGGTTTTGTGGGCCCCCGACAAAAGCCTAGAGCTGGAGATCGCCGTCGACCAGACGCCCCAGGATCAGCGCGATCCGCAAAGTGAACGCGGAGCGTACATCGGACGGCGACCAGCCGGTGACGTCAGTCACACGTCGAAGCCGGTAGCGCACGGTGTTGGGATGCACGAACAGCATCCGTGCGGCACCCTCCAGACTGCTCGCCTGTTCGAGATAGACGGAGAGCGTCTCCAGAAGGGCCGACCCGGCCTCCTCCAGCGGTCTGTAGATCTCCTCCACCAACTGCTCGCGCGCACTGGGATCGCCCGCGATGGCACGCTCCGGAAGGAGATCGTCCGCAAGGACCGGCCGCGGGGCGTCCTGCCAGGCGGTACACGCCTTCAGCCCGGCGGCCGCGGCCTGCGCGGACCGCGTCGCGGCCAGCAGATCGGGTACGACGGGCCCCGCGACGACGGGACCTGCGGCATAGGGGCCGATCAGCGACTTGGCGACCGCCAGCGGGTTGTCGCTGCCGCCCGCGATGACGACCAGCCGGTCCCCGAGCACCCCGGTCAGCACCTGGAGCTTGGCGTGCCGGGCGGCCCGCCGGATGGCCTCGACCGTCAGCTCGCTGTCCCCGTCGGGCGCCGTCCCGAGCACCACGCACACATGCTCGGGCGAGTTCCAGCCGAGCGCGGCGGCCCGTGACACGGCACCCTCGTCGGCCTCGCCGCTGAGTACGGCGTTCACGACGAGCGACTCCAGACGGGCGTCCCAGGCACCGCGTGCCTCGGCGGCCTGGGCGTAGACCTGGGCGGTGGCGAAGGCGATCTCACGGGCGTAGACGAGCAGCGCCTCGCGCAGCACGCTCTCGTCGCCGGGAGCGGCGACCTCGTCGATGGCCGACTCCATGACCTCGATGGTCGTGCGCACCATCTCGACGGTCTGGCGCAGGGTGATCGCGCGGGTCAGCTCGCGCGGGGCGGTCCCGAAGACGTCGGTGGAGATCGCCTGGGGCGCGTCGGGATGCCGGAACCACTCGGTGAAGGCGGCGATACCGGCCTGGGCGACGAGGCCGATCCAGGAACGGTTCTCCGGGGGCATGGCCCGGTACCACGGCAGCGTGTCGTCCATCCGCGCGATGGCCTGCGCGGCGAGCGAGCCGGCGGACTTCTCGAGCCGCTTCAGGGTCGCGGCGTGCTGGTGGACGTCGCGCGCGGCGGGTTCGGACTTACGGGCTACGGGTTCGGGCACGGGGACAAGACTGCCTTATCCGGACGGGAGTACGTGCCAGAGGGGGCTGTGATCGAGGGCTCGGTCGCCTCCGGGGCGCCTCAGCCGGCGGCGTCGGCACACCGAGCCGTGGTGGGCACGTACCCGTGTCCGGCCGCCCGGCAGGGCTACCGTGGTGCCCGTGATGGACGTACGGCGCGCCGCGGAGCGCTATCCGGGAGGGGATCCGGCAGCGGGCATCGAGTCACGCCATGCCTTCTCCTTCGGCCCGCACTACGACCCCGACAACCTCCGCTTCGGCGCGCTGATCGCCTGCAACGAGGAGCGGCTCGCCCCCGGCGCCGGCTTCGACGAGCACCCCCACAGCCACACCGAGATCGTCACGTGGGTCGTCGAGGGCGAACTGACCCACCGCGACTCCACGGGCCACGAGACCCGGGTCGGCCGCGGGGACGTCCAGCGGCTCAGCTCGGCGGGCGGCGTACGGCACGTCGAACGCAACGACGCCGACACACCCCTCACCTTCATCCAGACCTGGCTGGCCCCGCTGACGCCGGGCGGCGACCCGGCGTACGAGATCGTCCACGGCATCGCGGACTCGACGCCGTACGCCGTCCCGGAGGCGGGCGCGATGCTCCATGTGCGGCGGCTGGGGGCGGGGGAGCGGACGGCGGTGCCGGACGGGGCGTTCCTGTACGTGCATGTCGTGCGCGGCGACGTGCGGCTGGACGGCGAGGAGCTGGGCGCCGGCGACGCGGTGCGCATCACGGACGCCAAGGACGTGGAGGCGGTCGCGGTGAGCGCGGCGGAGCTGCTGGTGTGGGAGATGGCCCCAATGGCCCAGTAGTCGTGGGGCTCGAGATGCCGGAGTGATCCCAGGGACTTCAAATGAAGGGGGCGGACGCTCGCTGGGCAGAGAAGAGCCACTCGCTGGGCAGAGAAGAGCCGGGGGGTCATGGCCAAAGGCAGAGCAGCAGAGGGACAGGACAAGACCCGGACCGGGGGACTGCGACGGCTCGGTGAGTGGTGCGCCCACCACTTCGTGATCGTGATCGCCGCCTGGGTCGTGGCGCTCGGCGTGCTGCAGGCCCTCAACCACATCCACGGCGGGGAGTACTCGGACAATTTCGCCCTGTCCGACGTGCAGTCCGAGAAGGGCCTGGACGTTCTCAAAGAGCACGATCCGCAGTCCGGCGGCTACAGCAGCCAGATCGTCATGCACGACGCCGACAAGCCCCTGACCTCGGTCAGCTCGCAGATGGCGACCACCGTCGCCGACCTCCAGAAGCTGTCGAACGTGCTGTCCGTGCAGAACCCGCTGGAAGCCACCTCCACGAAGGTCGGGCCGCTGTCCTCGGACGGGCAGACCGGCTACATCACCATCCGCTTCAACGAGCAGCCCTCTCTTCTCGGGGACAGCTACCTGCACGGCGTCGACAACGCCGTGGAGCCGCTCAGACAGGCCGGCGTCGACGTCGAGTACGGCGGATCGCTCGGTGAGTTGGAGCGGCCCGCCGGCAACGACCGGATCAGCGAGGCGATCGGGTTCGCCGTCGCCATCGTCGTCCTGCTGATCGGCTTCGGCAGTGTGCTCGCCGCCGGACTGCCCCTGGTCACCGCGCTGATCGGCGTGGTCGGCGGCCTGGCCTGCCTCGGACTGCTGGCCCTCGCGTTCACCTTCGCCACGGTCTCGCCCACCCTGGCCACGATGATCGGCCTCGGTGTCGGCATCGACTACGCCCTCTTCCTGCTCACCCGGCACCGGCAGGGCCTCATGGACGGCGCCGATCCGGTCCGCGCCGCCGGCCACGCCGCCGCCACCTCCGGACGTGCGGTGCTGGTCTCCGGCACAACGGTGATCGTCGCCCTGATGGGCCTGTGGGTGTCCGGCGTGAGCTTCATCGGCCTGCTCGGCGTCGCCGCGGCCGTCACGGTCGTCTCCGCCGTCCTGGGCGCGCTGACCCTGGTCCCGGCCCTGTTGGGGCTGATCGGCCACAACATCGACCGCTGGCACGTACGCAAGCCCATCGCCGAGACCGACCCCGAGGGCGACATGTCCCAGGGCACCTGGCACCGCTATGCCAAGCGCGTCGAGCACCATCCTTGGCGGTACCTGTCCGCCGGGGTCGTCACCGTCGCGGTGCTGGCCATCCCCGTCTTCTCGATCCAGCTCGGTCACATCGGCGACGGCGCCGACCCCACGTCCTTCACCGACCGGCGGGCGTTCGACCTGATGACCGACGCGTTCGGCGCGGGCTCCAACGGGCCGCTCACCATCGTCGTCGACCAGACCTCCGTACCGGACTCGCAACGCTCCGACCTGGCCTCGAAGACCCAGCAGGCCCTCAACGACGAGTCCGGGACCTCCTTCGTCGGCCCGCTGACACCGACGCAGGACGGGGACGTCCTGGTCGGCACGGTCTACTCCTCGGTGTCCCCGCAGAACAAGGACACCACCAACCTGACGAACCGGCTCTACGACCACACCCTCCCCGACGCGCTGTCCGGCACCGACGCCAAGGGGTACGTCACCGGGACCACGGCCGCCCAGGTCGACTTCCGCGACATCGTCGCCGAGCGGTTGCCGCTGATCATCGCCGTCGTGGTCGGCCTGGCCTTCCTGATCGTCCTCGCGGTCTTCCGCGGCCTGCTCGTCGCCGTGAAGGCGGCCGTCCTCAACGTCCTGTCGATCGCGGCCTCGTACGGCGTCGTCGTCGCCGTCTTCCAGTGGGGCTGGGGCGGGCCCGCGCTGGGGGTCCACGGCAAGGTGCCCATCGAGAGCTATGTGCCGATGATGATGTTCGCGATCATCTTCGGGCTCAGCATGGACTACGAGATCTTCCTGCTGTCCCGAGTGCACGAGGCCTGGCTGCACACCGGGAACGCCAAGGACTCGGTCGCCCACGCACTGGAGATCACCGCGCGCGTGATCACCTGCGCGGCGCTGATCATGGTGAGCGTGTTCGCGGCCTTCATCATCAGCGACAACATCGTGGTCAAGATGCTGGGGCTGGGGCTCGCCGTCAGTGTGCTCATCGACGCCACGGTGGTCCGCCTGCTCATGGTGCCCGCCGTGATGACGCTGCTGGGCAAACACGCCTGGTGGACGCCCCGCTGGCTGGACAGGATCCTGCCGCACATCGACACCGAGGGCGCCGGCGAGAAGCTCGGCGCCCTGCCGGAGCCCGGGTCACCCCGGGACAAGTGACCGCGCCCTACCGCCCGACCTCGGCGAGCACCGCGTCCGTGAACGCCGGCCACACCTCGACCGCCCAGGGCCCGAACGCCCGGTCCGTCAGCGCCACGCAGGCCGCGCTCGCGTCCGGGTCGATCCACAGGAACGTGCCCGACTGGCCGAAGTGCCCGAAGGTACGCGGCGAGGACGCCGAACCCGTCCAGTGCGGCGACTTGCCGTCACGGATCTCGAAGCCGAGCCCCCAGTCGTTGGGGTTCTGGTGCCCGTACCCCGGCAGCACACCCTTCGTCCCCGGGTACTGCACGGTCATCGCGGAGGCGACCGTCCGCGGGTCCAGCAGCCGCGGCGCCTGCACCTCCGCCGCGAACCGCAGCAGATCCTCGACCGTCGACACCCCGTCCTTCGCCGGGGACCCCTCCAGCGACGTACCCGTCATACCCAGCGGCTCCAGCACCGCCTGCCGCAGATACTCCGCGAACGGGATGTCCGTCGCCTTGGCCACATGGTCCCCGAGCTGCTCGAACCCGGCGTTCGAGTACAGCCGCCGCTCCCCGGGCGGGGCCGTCACCCGGTGCTCGTCGAAGGCCAGCCCCGAGGTGTGCGCGAGCAGATGCCGCACCGTCGAGCCCTCCGGCCCGGCCGGCTCGTCGAGCTCGACCGCCCCCTCCTCGTACGCGACGAGGACCGCGTAGGCGGCCAGCGGCTTGGTGACCGAGGCCAGCGGGAAGCGGTGCGCGACGGGACCGTGCGTACCCAGGACCGTGCCGTCCGCCCGTACGACACCCGCCGCGGCGGAGGGAACCGGCCAGTTCTCGATCAGTGCGAGGCTGCTCAGCGACATGCCTGTGAGCCTAAGCCGCTCACAGGTACAACCGCATCGAGGGGTCCGTGTCCCGGGTGAAGCCGAGCGCCGCGTACATCGGCTCGGCGTCGGCGGACGCGGTGAGCATGACGTGGCTGGCGCCCCGTTCGCGGCACCAGGCCAGGAGCTCCTCCATGCACGCGCGCGCGTACCCGCGGCGCCGGGCGTCCGGGTCGGTGGCGACGCTGAAGACGTACCCGATCATCCCGTGCGGATGGCCGGCCCGCCCGATCCGGTACTCCAGCGTCCCCGCCACCAGCGCGGCGAGCGTCCCCGGCCGCTCGGGGTGATCGACGACGAACGCCGCGAAGTCGCTCCGGGGGTCGGCGAGCCTGGCCCGCAGCGTTGGCAGCGACTCCCGGTGCCACTCCGTCGAACCGGCCGCCTGAGCCAGCGAGTCGATCATCACCTGACGCAGCCGCAGCACTTCGGCGGCGTCCTCGGGCAGGGCACGGCGTACGAGACTCATGCCCCGCACGCTAACCACGGCGATCACGCCATGTCCCGCGGTTTTCTTACCGTTTCCGCTTGCTTGGAGCGCACTCCAAGGCCATAGCGTGGAACGCATGACGGTGATGGAGACCACGAGTACCAGGACCGACAGCTGTGCCGCCCCGCCCCATCCGCACCGGCGGCCGGCGGGCCAGGACAGTTACACGATCAGCGAGGTCGTCGCCTTCACCGGCCTGACGGCCCACACCCTGCGCTGGTACGAGCGGATCGGCCTCATGCCGCACATCGACCGCTCGCACACCGGCCAGCGCCGCTACAGCAACCGCGACCTGGACTGGCTCGACCTCGTCGGCAAGCTGCGGCTGACCGGCATGCCGGTCGCCGACATGGTCCGGTACGCCGAGCTGGTGCGCGAGGGCGACCACACGTTCGGCGAGCGCTTCGAGCTGCTGGAGACCACCCGCCGCGACGTCCTCGCCCGGATCGCCGAGCTCCAGGACACGCTGGCCGTGCTCGACCGGAAGATCAGCTTCTACGCGGACGCGGGCCGTCTGTACGAGCAGGACAAGTACCAGCAGGAGAAGACGGAGCAGGCCGGATGACGGACAGCAGGATCGCGACGGCACGACTCGGCAAGCACGGCCCCGAGGTGGGGGTCCAGGGCCTCGGCTGCATGGGCATGAACTTCGGGTACGGCCCCTCCGACGCGGGCGAGTCCAGGGCGACCCTGGAGCGGGCACTGGAACTGGGCGTCACGCTGTACGACACGGCGGACGCGTACGGCGCCGGCGAGAACGAGAAGTTCCTCGCCCCCTTCTTCAAGGCGCACCGCGACGAGGTCGTCATCGCCACCAAGTTCGGCCTGGCCATCCACCCGGACGACCCGACGAAGCGGATCATCCGCAACGACACGCCCTACATCCGCCAGTGCGTCGAGGCCAGCCTGAAGCGCCTCGACGTCGAGGCGATCGACCTCTACTACATGCACCGCCGCGACGTGGACGTCCCATTGGAGGAGACCGTCGCCGTCATGGCGGAGCTGGTCCGCGAGGGCAAGGTCAAGCACCTGGGCCTGAGCGAGGTGACGGCGGCCGAACTGCGGGACGCGTACGCCGTCCACCCGATCGCGGCCCTGCAGTCCGAGTGGTCCCTGTTCAGCCGGGACATCGAGACCTACGTGGTCCCGGCGGCCCGCGACCTGGGCGTGACCCTGGTCCCGTACTCCCCGCTGGGCCGCGGCTTCCTCACCGGCTCGTTCGCCAAGGCCGAGGATCTGACGGCCGGTGACTTCCGCCGCCAACAGCCCCGCTACACCGGCGAGAACGCGGCGGCCAACGCCGCCCTCCTGGACCCGATCCGCACGGTCGCCGAGGCCCACGGCGCCACTCTCGGCCAGATCGCGCTGGCCTGGGTACAGCAGCGAGCCTCGGTCCACGGCCTGCCGATCGTCCCGATCCCGGGCACGCGCAGGCCGGCCAGGGTGGAGGAGAACGCGGCGGCGACGAGGATCGTGCTGGGCGAGGAGGAGCTGGCCCTGCTGGAGCCGATCGCGGCGAAGGTGTCCGGCAACCGCTACGCGGACATGTCCTTCACGTCCGCGGGCAGGGAGTAACGAGCCGGCTCTCTTGGCGCGGGGGTCTGCAACGCCTCCAGGGGCGCGGGGAACTGCGCGAGCAACCCACGACGACCGGCAGCCGCCGAACAACAGAACCCGGCAGACGAGTAGCGCTACAACTCCGCCAACAACTCGGCCTTCTTGGACGAGAACTCCTCATCCGTCACCAGCCCGGCCTGATGCAACTCCCCGAGGTGCCGGATCCGCTCGGCGATGTCGGCTGGGTCCCGGCGCGGCACTGCCGCAGCCGGGACAGCCGCACCCCCCGCGGAGCGATCCCGCACCGCCGACAACACCGCCGCAGCGAACGGCAACGACTCATGCACCGGCCCGTACCCCAGCCCGAACACCACAGCCGCCGGATCATGATCGACCTGCGGGGGCTGGCCGTCCACCGCGTCCCGCCGCAGCAACCGCAGGTGCCCCTCGAAGACTTCCGGCGACCGCCACTCGACCCCGCTCAACTCGGCGACGGCGAAGCTCTGATCCCCCGCCTTCCACTTCGCCGACGAGGCCCCCGTCCAGAACCACCGGAAGCGGACGTTCTCACCGTCGAAGGACGCCTTCCCGTCATACGCCTTGAAGGACAACGGCACATCCGGCGCGCCCACGAGGAACTCGTCCGCCGCGCCCGACGCCTTCAGCTGCGCCCGCAACTCGTCGGCGTAGTACTCGGCCAGCGTCTCCCGCTCGGCAGGCAGCACCAGCCGATACGGATCGCCGCCTTCCTTCAGCTGCCCGGCCGCCGCCTCCATCAACGGATCGGCACCGGGCCGCAGTTCGACGCGCAGCACGACCGTCCCGCGCCTGCCCGGCGTCAGCGTCACCCCGGCGATCGCCTCCAGCGGCACCCGGCGTTCCCCAAGCGCCTGGAAGAGCTTGGGTGTTCGAATCCCGCGTTCGTAACGGATGAGCACGGAGTCGGACTCGAACTCCCAGGCGGCATGAAATCCGGCCAGTACGTCACCCATGCGGCTCATCGTATGCGGCACGTGCTCCTCCGTCGCCACCCCGCGCACACCGCAATTCCTGTGCTTCTACGCGCGTCCGGCCGACGCCGTGTCGGACAAACCCACCCGACAGGCCTCGACATCGTCCGCGCACTGCACGGAGTCATATGCGCCAACTCCGATCTCGGCGAAGTTCGCCACACTGTCCGTACCCGGCTCGAAATAGCCGCCGTGTCCCTTCGCCTCGCGCGCCGACAGCACGCGCGCCCCGAACGCCGACGACACCGGGTCCTCGCCGTGCCCCAGCCCGCCGACCTCGAGATACGGCACGTCCTGGACCCAGTCGTCCGCGTCCCGCATCGCCCACACACGCGCGGACGTGCGCAGGTGGGATGCCTTCGCGACCCGCATGCCGGGGCTGCCGGCCACCGCTATGTCGGCCACTCGATTCGGCAGCTCGGGTGCGGCGAGGCCGCACAGCACCGAGCCGTAGCTGTGGCAGAAGAGGGAGACCGGTGAGCTGCCGGGCAGGCCGCGCACCAGCGCGTTCAGACGTACGGCCCCGCTCTGCGCCCGCATCGCGGTCGCCGACTCGATGCCGAGTCCGCCGGGCGAGGTGTAGTCGGCCCAGGCGATCACGGCCGTGCGCGTCGCGGGGCTGATCTCGCGCTCGGTCGCGTACAGGGACTGCGCCATGCCGACCGGTGCGGAGTACTTGCGGCTGGTGTCGGTGCGCTGAAAGGTGAGCACGTCGGTGTCGACGCCGGGGACGACGACCGAGATCCGCTCGGCCCGGTTCAGATCGCCGAACACCTCCGCGACGCGTCCCGCGCCGTCCGGGTCGAAGGCGAGGATGTGCCGGTCCGGCTCCATCATCGCTTCGAAGCGGTGCATACGGCGCCCCGCCTCGCGCTGGCCGGAGGGCGTGAGCCGCTCGTCGTGCATGCGTTTGCGCTCGACCTTGCGGGCCTGGTCGAGCGCGACGCGGTTGGCGTTGTAGCGCAGCTCGACCGGCGCGCCGTTCATGTTGCCGACCGCGAGCGGATAGCGCTTGACGAGGCCGGCGCGCTGCACATCGGTGAGCGAGGCGAAGAACCGGGCGAGCTTCGTGGGGGAGGAGTCGGCGTCCGGCAGGGGGTGTCCGGCGATGCTGCCGTGCTCCCAGGCGCTGATCGAGGCCTGCAGTGGTGCGGCGCTGCGGTGGTGGCGCAGGGCGGTCCAGCCAGTGGTCGCCAGCATCACGAACACCACGGCCAGCGCGAGCAGTGCGCGCCAGACGTTCAGTTGCGGGGTCGTGTCGAAGGAAGTCACTGGAAGGACACACTAGGAGAACGGGAGGGTCTCGCGTTAACCAAGTGATAGGTATCACGTTTCGATCAAGACGGCGTTAACGGGCCGATGACCTCAGCGTGTTCGCCAGCTCTCGCTGAGTGCCGGGCCGACCTGTTCGAGATATGAGACGGTCAGTGCCCGCATGGCGTCCAGGCTGAAGTCCTCCCCGGTGCTCCACTGACGTTCCGTCAGCCGCATCACACCGCCGAACACGGCCACCGTCAACCGCGGTCGCGGATCGGTGTCGAGGTCGACCCCCTCGCGCTCGGCGAGGATGTGCGCGATCGCCTCCTCGATCTCCGCCGAGCGGCGCAGATGCGCGGCGAGCAGGACGGGCGTCGACTCGATCACCTGATACATCCGCAGATACAGCTCGACGGGTACGACGGCCTCGATCACCTCGTTGAGCGTGTCCCAGCCCTCCAGCACGGCCTGGCGCAGCGCCTCCATGGGGGCCTCGTGCGGCGGGCGCTCGCGCACCGCCTCCAGGAAGTGCGCCACCGTCATGTCCTGAAGGGCGAGGGCGGCCTCCTCCTTGCCGGCGAAATAGCGGAAGAACGTGCGCTGCGACACGTCGACGGCCGCCGCGATGTCGTCGACGGTGGTGTGCTCGTAACCCTGGGTGGTGAAGAGCTCCAGCGCGGTACGCAGCAGTGCTTCCCGGGTGCGCTGCTTCTTGCGTTCGCGCAGTGTTTCCATACGTGTCAGTTACCGACTTGTGAATTGGTTTGTCAATTGTCAGTGGCTGTCATTAGCCTCGAACGCATGACTAGTCAGACCACCATCAAAACGACGGGGCCGGGGGACCAGGCACCAGTAGCCCCGTCGGATGCGACGCCGGCCAAGGGGCTGCGAGGCCACCCTTGGTTCACCCTCATCACCGTCGCGGTCGGGGTCATGATGGTGGCCCTGGACGGCACCATCGTGGCGATCGCCAACCCGGCCATCCAGAAGGACCTCGGCGCCACCTTCGCCCAGGTCCAGTGGATCACCAACGGCTACTTCCTCGCCCTCGCGGTCGCCCTGATCACCGCCGGCAAGCTCGGTGACCGGTTCGGGCACCGGCAGACCTTCCTGATCGGCGTGGTCGGCTTCGCCGCCGCCTCCGGAGCGATCGGCCTGTCCAGCAGCATCGCCGCGGTCGTCACGTTCCGTGTCCTCCAGGGCCTGTTCGGCGCGCTGCTGATGCCGGCCGCACTCGGCCTGCTGCGGGCGACCTTCCCGGCCGACAAGCTCAACATGGCCATCGGTATCTGGGGCATGGTCATCGGTGCCTCCACCGCCGGCGGCCCGATCCTCGGCGGCGTCCTCGTCGAGCACGTCAACTGGCAGTCGGTGTTCTTCATCAACGTGCCGGTCGGCATCCTCGCCGTCGTACTGGGCGTCGTGATCCTCCTGGACCACCGCGCGGAGAACGCCCCGCGCTCCTTCGACATCCTCGGCATAGCCCTGCTCTCGGCGGCGATGTTCTGCCTGGTCTGGGCCCTGATCAAGGCCCCGGAGTGGGGCTGGGGCGACGGCAAGACGTGGCTGTTCATCGCCGGGTCGGTCGTGGGCTTCGCGCTCTTCGCGTTCTGGGAGACGCGGGTCAAGGAGCCGCTGATCCCGCTGGCCCTGTTCCGCTCGGTCCCGCTCTCCGCGGGTGTCGTGCTGATGGTCCTGATGGCCATCGCGTTCATGGGCGGCTTGTTCTTCGTGACGTTCTACCTGCAGAACGTCCATGGCATGAGCCCCATCGACGCCGGTCTCCACCTCCTTCCCCTCACGGGCATGATGATCGTCGGCTCCCCCCTCGCGGGCGCGATGATCACCAAGTTCGGTCCGCGTGTCCCGCTGGCCGGCGGCATGGCGCTCACCGCGATCGCCATGTACGGCATGTCCACGCTGGAGACGGACACCGGCAGCGGCATCATGTCGGTCTGGTTCGCCCTGCTCGGCCTCGGCCTCGCGCCGGTCATGGTCGGCGCCACGGAGGTCATCGTCGGCAACGCGCCCATGGAACTGTCCGGTGTGGCCGGCGGTCTCCAGCAGGCCGCGATGCAGATCGGCGGCAGCCTCGGTACGGCCGTCCTGGGCGCCGTCATGGCCTCCAAGGTCGACAGCGACCTCGCCGGCAACTGGACGTCCGCGGGACTGCCGCCGCTCACCGCGGCCCAGGAGGCCCAGGCCTCGGAGGCGGTCCAGGTCGGCGTGGCGCCGCTGGCTCCCGGCACGCCGGACGCCATCGCCGCGAAGATCACGGACGTCGCGCACGACACGTTCATCTCGGGCATGAGCCTGGCGTCCCTGGTCGCCGCGGGCGTGGCGGTCGTCGCGGTCTTCGTGGCGTTCCTCACCAAGCGGGGCGAGAACGCGGAAGCGGGTGCGGGCGCGGCCCACATCTGACGGGATTCCGACGGAGTTCGCCTATCAGAGTGACTCCGCCGAAGATCCTTCCCCTCCGGCAAGCGTGCAGGTCACAGTGGGTCAAGCCAGGGCCTGCGGCGCGCTGCCGGAGGGGGTCAGCGCGCCACAGGCCCGGACGCGCAGGCATGAGCCGCGCACCGTGGGTACTCGCCAAGTCGAACGCCGAATCAGGGAGTTGACGATGGCGGGCTTCTCGCACGGAACGCGCAGGCACCCCCGCTCACGTGGCCGGACGTGGTCACGGACCGGGCCGGATCGCGCGACTCTGGGGATCGTCGGAACCATCTGCGCGGTCGCCGGTTTCTTCGTACTGGGCCTCGTCCTCGGCCCCGTAGCAATCATCTGCGGCTGGCTGGCCATGGGCCGAACCTGGTCAGGAGCCCGCCCCGTCCCCGCCCTGATCGCGGTGGTCCTGGGCGCCATCGACACCCTGCTGGCCATCCTGTGGCTGGCGGGGACGGCGACACCGGGCTACGGCTTCTTCTGACACAGCCGCGGTCGAAGGCGCCTGGGCCGGCTGCGGGCAACCCGGCTGAGTCGGCCGGGGGCTCGGCGCGGCTGCACGTATGCGTGCCGGGCGCATGCAGCTGCTGCGGGTGATCGTGCCCAGGTGCTGCGCCCGCCTGCCCGGATGTGGCCGGGAGGCCGACCCTGCACGCCCGCGGCGACCGCGCCGAGGCGGCTGCGCCCAGCGTGCCTATGTGGCCACGAGTGTCGGGTCCCACCTGGCTCCGGGCAACCGTCGCGCCGGTGTGGCTGCGGTTACCTGCTGCGGAGCCCTCGCCGTGCCAACGCAGTCGCGGGCGCCTGCCCACGTGGCTGCGGGTAGCCGGCGTGTCGGTGTGGCTGCGTTACCTGCTGCGGATACGGCCGCGCCCCCTGCGTCAACGCAGTCGCGGGGCGCCGTGCCCACCTGGCTGCGGGTAACCGTTCCGGACCCGCTTCGCCCGCCCAACTGCGGGCAGTCGTGCCGCTGGGGCGGCACGGGTGGGCGCAGCGGCGCCCCGTCCGCGCGGGCGAGCGTGCCGACCCAACGTGAGCCTCAACGCCGGGCCGCCGGGCCGAACCGGGGCTGCTCCCCAGCAACCGGAGCCGACGGCCTCGCTTCCGCCGCCGCGGGCGAGTCCCAGCCCCGAACCCCAGTCAACGAGGCTGCTCCTCCGCACCCTGCCCCGGCACAGTCGCACCCGACAGCGAAGCAACCTCCGCCCGCAACGCCCGAACCTCCTCCGTCAGCGCCCGTATCGCCTCCGTCTGCCGCCGCTCCTCCACGTCGTCCTTCTCGAACCGCGCTATGAACCACGCGGCGATGTTCGCGGTCACGACACCCAGCAGGGCGATCCCGGACAGCATCAGCCCTACCGCGAGCATCCGCCCCACCCCGGTGGTCGGCGCATGATCCCCGTACCCGACCGTCGTCATGGTGGTAAACGACCACCACACGGCGTCACCCAGCGTCTTGATGTTCCCGTCCGGCGAGTCCCGCTCCACGGACAGCACCGCCAGCGACCCGAACATCAGCAGCCCGACCACCGCCCCGGCGACGTACGTGGTCAGCCGTATCTGCGAAGCCATCCGCGCCCGCTGCCCCACCAACAGCAGTGTCGACACGAGCCGCAGCAACCGAAGCGGCTGTATCAGCGGCAGCAGCACCGCGCACAGATCCAGCCAGTGCGACCGCACGAACTCCCCGCGCCGCTCCGCGAGTCCGAGCCGGACCACGTAGTCCACCGCGAACGCGCCCCACACCACCCACTCCACCGCGAGGCACACGTCCACCACGTCCCGCCCCGCGTCGGGCGAGACGATCGGCACGGCATAGGCCACGGCAAAGGCCAGGGCGAGGGCGAAAAGGGGTCGCTGGGTGAGCCGTTCCCAACGGACTTGCGCGAGCGGTCGCTTCATGGCCGCATCGTAGGAAATGTGAAGGGGTGGTGTGCCCGCAGGTCACCCACGGGCACACCACCCCATCGGGCAGTTGACGGACGCTACGCGTCGCCGCCCGCGGCCCCCGGGTCCGCCGCCGACACATCGAGCAGCTGGTAACGGTCGATCGCCTGCTTCAGCACCGACCGGTCCACCTTCCCCTCCTTGGCCAGCTCGGTGAGCACCCCCACCACGATCGACTGCGCGTCGATGTGGAAGAAGCGCCGGGCCGCACCGCGGGTGTCCGCGAAGCCGAACCCGTCCGCACCCAGCGACTGGTACGTCCCCGGCACCCACCGCGAGATCTGGTCCGGCACCGACCGCATCCAGTCGGAAACCGCCACGAACGGCCCCTCGGCGCCGCTCAGTTTCCGCGTCACCCACGGCACCCGCTGCTCCTCCTCCGGGTGCAGCAGATTGTGCTCCTCGCACGCCACGGCCTCGCGCCGCAGCTCGTTCCAGGAGGTCGCCGACCACACGTCGGCCTTGACGTTCCACTCCTCGGCCAGGAGCTTCTGCGCCTCGACCGCCCAGGGGACCGCCACACCGGACGCCATGATCTGCGCCGGGATCGACCCCGCCGTGCCCTCGCTGATGCGGTGGACGCCCTTGAGGATGCCCTCGACGTCCACGTTCTCCGGCTCGGCCGGGTGCTGGATCGGCTCGTTGTAGACGGTCAGGTAGTAGAAGACGTCCTCGCCGTGCGGGTGCTCGGCGTCCCCGCCGTACATCCGGCGCAGACCGTCCTGCACGATGTGCGCGATCTCGTACGAGTACGCCGGGTCGTACGCGACACAGCCCGGGTTCGTCGAGGCGAGCAGCTGCGAGTGGCCGTCGGCGTGCTGGAGACCCTCACCGGTCAGTGTCGTACGGCCGGCGGTCGCACCCAGCACGAAACCGCGCGCCAGCTGGTCGGCCATCTGCCAGAACTGGTCGCCGGTGCGCTGGAATCCGAACATCGAGTAGAAGACGTACACCGGGATCAGCGGCTCGCCGTGCGTGGCGTACGCCGAACCCGCCGCGATCAGCGAGGCCGTGCAGCCCGCCTCGGAGATGCCGTCGTGCAGCATCTGGCCCTGCGGCGACTCCTTGTAGGCGAGCAGCAGATCGCGGTCGACCGCCTCGTACTGCTGGCCGAGCGGGTTGTAGATCTTCGCGCTCGGGAAGAACGAGTCCATGCCGAACGTGCGGTACTCGTCCGGCGCGATCAGCACGAACCGCTTGCCGATCTCCTTGTCCCGCATGAGGTCCTTGAGGAGACGGACAAAGGCCATGGTCGTCGCGATCGACTGATGGCCCGAACCCTTCTTCACGGTCGCGTACGTCTTGTCGTCCGGCAGGGCCAGCGGCTTCGACCGCACGACACGCGTCGGGACGTATCCGCCGAGGCCCTTGCGGCGGTCGTGCATGTACTGGATCTCCTCGGAGTCGCGCCCCGGGTGGTAGTACGGCGGGAGCCCGCTCTCCAGGTCCTTGTCCGCGATCGGCAGGTGCAGCCGGTCACGGAAGCGCTTGAGGTCGTCGACCGTCAGCTTCTTCATCTGGTGCGTGGCGTTGCGGCCCTCGAAGTTGGGACCGAGCGTCCAGCCCTTGATCGTCTTGGCCAGGATCACCGTCGGCTGGCCCTTGTGCGCCTTGGCCGCCGAGAACGCCGCGAAGATCTTCTTGTGGTCGTGACCGCCGCGGCCCAGGTGCAGGATCTGGTCGTCGGTCATGCCCTCGACCATCGTGCGCAGCCGCTGGTCGTCGCCGAAGAAGTGGTCGCGGATGTAGGCGCCGGTCTCGGTGGCGTACGTCTGGAACTGGCCGTCCGGCGTGGTGTTCATCCGGTTGACCAGGAGGCCGTCGCGGTCCTGCGCGAGCAGCGGGTCCCAGCTGCGGTCCCAGATCAGCTTGATGACGTTCCAGCCGGCGCCCCGGAAGATCGACTCCAGCTCCTGGATGACCTTGCCGTTGCCCCGCACCGGCCCGTCGAGGCGCTGCAGGTTGCAGTTGACGACGAAGGTGAGGTTGTCCAGGCCCTCGCGCGCGGCGATGGACAGCTGGCCGAGCGACTCCGGCTCGTCCATCTCGCCGTCGCCCAGGAACGCCCACACCTGCGACTTGGAGGTGTCCGCGATGCCGCGCGCCTCCATGTAGCGGTTCATCCGCGCCTGGTAGATCGCGCCGATCGGGCCGAGGCCCATCGACACGGTCGGGAACTCCCAGAAGTCCGGCATCGACCGCGGGTGCGGGTAGCTGGACAGGCCGTGGCGCGCCTTCGACTTCTCCTGCCGGAAGGCGTCGAGGTTCTGCTCGCTGAGGCGGTCCAGCAGGAACGCGCGCGCGTAGATGCCCGGGGAGGCGTGGCCCTGGAAGAAGACCTGGTCGCCGCCGTCGCCCTCGTCCTTGCCGCGGAAGAAGTGGTTGAAGCCCACGTCGTAGAGGGAGGCCGAGGAGGCGAACGTGGCGATGTGGCCGCCGACGCCGATGCCGGGGCGCTGGGCCCTGGACACCATGACCGCGGCGTTCCACCGGGTCGCGTTCAGGATCTTGCGCTCGATCTCCTCGTTGCCCGGGAAGAACGGCTCGTCCTTGGTGGCGATCGTGTTGACGTAGTCCGTGCTGCGCATCTCGGGCACGGCCACGCGCTTCTCGCGGGCCCGCTCGATCAGCCGCAGCATCAGATAGCGGGCCCGCTCCCGGCCGCGCTCGTCCACGGCGGCGTCGAGGGAGTCGAGCCACTCCTGGGTTTCCTCGGGATCGAAGTCAGGAACCTGACTCGGAAGGCCGCCAATGATGATCGGGTTGCGATCTGATCCGGAAGCCACGCTGTTCCTTACCTGTCAGAGGGCCGTGTTTCTCAGGGTCTGCACCGCTCCCCATCGTGTACCTCGGGGCGCCAAACGTCATCTCTACTGTGAGGTAACCCGGGGCCTGGTGAACGGCGGAGTGACCATGGATGGTTCCCAAACGCACAAAGGGGGCAGATTGGTGTGGTGCGCGTCACCTTGAGACGATGGTGGCGTGCCTGGAGTTGCGGTGACACGTTCAGGAACGTCACCGTTTCGGCGGTCTGAACGGCCGGGTACTTGCGCGATCCGCCCCGCCCGTGTGGACTACGGCCAATGCTTCGCGCACGCGCGTGGCTGAGTTATTCCCAAGACATGATCAGGAGGCAACCCGTGAGCGCGACCGCGGACCACGCGGAGGAGCGGACGAACCCTGCCGTCAGGCTGGGGTTCCAGCCCGAGCAGGTGGTCCAGGAGATCGGCTACGACGAGGACGTAGACCAGGAACTCCGCGAGTCCATTGAGGAAGTCGTCGGCAGCGAACTCGTGGACGAGGACTACGACGACGTCGCCGATGCCGTGGTGCTGTGGTTCCGCGACGAGGACGGCGACCTGACGGATGCGCTGGTGGACGCCACCACGTACATCGAAGAAGGCGGCTCGATCCTGCTCCTCACGCCCAAGACCGGCCGTGACGGCTACGTGGAGCCCAGCGACATCTCTGAAGCGTCGACCACAGCGGGTCTGTCGGCGTCCAAGAGCGTCAGCGTCGGCAAGGACTGGAGTGGCAGCCGGCTGGTGACGCCCAAGGCCGCGAAGTCCAAGAAGTAGCCGATTCGAAGTGACCCTCGGCTGAGACGATCGCCGTACGGGCCCACCTTGCCGGGCTGGACTGCAAAGTCCAGCCCGGCTCATGCGTGTGCCCCGGTGATCGCTGCGTAGGGTGGATGCCACCCGAACAGCCTCACCGAAGGGACATTCACGACGATGGCGATCCAGGTCGGCGACAAGGCCCCCGACTTCGAGCTCAAGGACAACCACGGCGCGACCGTGAAGCTCTCCGACTTCCGCGGTTCCAAGAACGTCGTCCTGCTCTTCTACCCCTTCGCCTTCACCGGCGTGTGCACCGGGGAGCTGTGCGAGGTGCGCGACAACCTGCCGCAGTTCGCCGACCGCGACACGCAGGTCCTCGCCGTCTCCAACGACTCCATCCACACCCTGCGCGTCTTCGCCGAGCAGGAGGGCCTGGAGTACCCGCTGCTCAGCGACTTCTGGCCGCACGGCGAGGTCAGCCGTGCCTACGGCGTCTTCGCCGAGGACAAGGGCTGCGCGGTGCGCGGCACCTTCGTCATCGACAAGGAGGGCGTGGTCCGCTGGACCGTCGTCAACGCCCTGCCGGACGCGCGCGACCTGAGCGAGTACGTCAAGGCGCTCGACACCCTCTGATCCCGTCCGGTCCCTCCGGTGACCGACACCCGTGATTCTTCGGTACCAAGGCATGCAAGCCACGGGAACCCGTCACTAGGATCGACTCGTTGATCCGATATCAAACGCACGGCGGGGCTCCCCGCCCCTGGACACCAATGGAGGACTCGTGGGAGTCAGCCTCAGCAAGGGCGGCAACGTATCACTGACCAAGGAGGCCCCCGGCCTCACCGCGGTCATCGTCGGTCTGGGGTGGGACATCCGCACCACGACCGGCACCGACTTCGACCTCGACGCCAGCGCGCTGCTGACGAACGCGGAGGGCAAGGTCGGCAGCGACGCGAACTTCGTGTTCTTCAACAACCTGAAGAGCCCCGACGGCTCGGTCGAGCACACCGGCGACAACCTCACCGGTGAGGGCGAGGGCGACGACGAGCAGATCAAGATCAACCTCGCCGGCGTCCCGGCGGACGTCGAGAAGATCGTCTTCCCGGTGTCGATCTACGACGCCGAGAACCGTCAGCAGTCCTTCGGCCAGGTGCGCAACGCGTTCATCCGCGTCGTCAACCAGGCCGGCGGCGCCGAGATCGCGCGCTACGACCTCTCGGAGGACGCGTCCACCGAGACCGCGATGGTCTTCGGCGAGCTGTACCGGCACGGTGCGGAGTGGAAGTTCCGCGCCATCGGCCAGGGCTACGCGTCGGGTCTGCGCGGTATCGCGCAGGACTTCGGTGTGAACGTCTGAGTTCGACATCGGAGGTGACCGTTCAGGACACCACTGGCTGAGTCCGGCGCCGCTCCCGTTTGGGTGCGGCGCCGGATGCGCAGGACAACCAAACAAGCATCACGCGGGGAGGACCAGCATCATGGGCGTCACGCTCGCCAAGGGAGGAAATGTCTCCCTGTCCAAGGCCGCACCCAATCTCACCCAGGTGATGATCGGGCTCGGCTGGGACGCGCGCTCCACCACCGGAGCCCCCTTCGACCTCGACGCCAGCGCACTGGTGTGCAGCAGCGGACGAGTGCTGGGCGATGAGTGGTTCGTCTTCTACAACCAGCTCAAGAGCCCGGACGGCTCGGTGGAGCACACCGGGGACAACCTCACCGGCGAGGGTGACGGCGACGACGAGTCGCTCCTGATCGACCTCTCCAAGGTGCCGGCCCACTGCGACAAGATCGTTTTTCCCGTCTCGATCCATATGGCCGACGAGCGCGGCCAGACCTTCGGCCAGGTCAGCAATGCCTTCATCCGCGTGGTGAACCAGGCCGACGGCCAGGAACTCGCCCGTTACGACCTGAGCGAGGACGCCTCCACCGAGACCGCCATGATCTTCGGCGAGGTCTACCGATACCAGGGAGAGTGGAAGTTCCGAGCGGTGGGACAGGGGTACGCGTCCGGACTCCGGGGCATCGCACTCGACTTCGGGGTCAACGTCTCATAACGCGATATGAGCAAAAGGCGGGCCCCGGTGGGGCGCGAAGGGTGGCCGACTAGACTTCGGTTCAAAGTTTCGTAAAGCCGAGTGCGCGGGGTCAGACCCGTACACACAGGGATTGGGTAGCCAGTGGTTCTGAAAACCTTCGGCTGGTCGTTCGCGGTCACCGCGCTCGGCCTCGTTGCAGCGGTCCTCTTCGGGGGGTGGACCGCCCTCGGCATCGTGGCGATCCTCTCCGTCCTCGAGATCTCGCTGTCCTTCGACAACGCGGTGGTCAACGCCGGAATTCTGAAGAAGATGAATGCCTTCTGGCAGAAGATCTTCCTCACCATCGGCATCCTGATCGCCGTCTTCGGTATGCGACTGGTCTTCCCCGTCGTCATCGTCGCGATCAGTGCCTCGCTGGGTCCGATCGAGGCAGTCGACCTCGCGCTCAGCGACAAGGACCGATACCAGGAGCTCGTCACCGACGCCCACCCGGCGATCGCCGCGTTCGGTGGCATGTTCCTGCTGATGATCTTCCTGGACTTCATCTTCGAGGACCGGGACATCAAGTGGCTCGGCTGGCTGGAGCGCCCGGTGGCCAAGCTCGGCAAGGTCGACATGCTGTCGGTCTGCATCGCGCTGATCGTCCTGCTGATCTCCGCGCTGACCTTCGCGGCCAACGCCCACCAGCACGGCGGCGCGCACGTCGACAAGGCGGAGACGGTCCTGCTCTCCGGCATCGGGGGCCTGATCACCTACATGATCGTGGGCGGTCTCTCCGGCTTCTTCGAGGACAAGCTCGAAGAGGAGGAGGAACGCGAGCACGAGGCGGAGGAAGAGGCGGAGCGCACCGGTAAGCCCCGCTCCGCGGTCGCCCTGGCGGGCAAGGCCGCCTTCTTCATGTTCCTCTACCTCGAGGTCCTGGACGCGTCCTTCTCCTTCGACGGCGTGATCGGCGCCTTCGCCATCACCAACGACATCGTCCTGATGGCGCTGGGCCTCGGTATCGGCGCGATGTACGTCCGGTCGCTGACCGTGTACCTGGTCCGCCAGGGCACCCTCGACGACTACGTCTACCTGGAGCACGGCGCGCACTACGCCATCGGCGCGCTCGCCATGATCCTGCTGGTCACCATCCAGTACGAGATCAACGAGATCATCACCGGCCTGATCGGTGTCGTCCTGATCGGTGCCTCCTTCTGGTCCTCCGTCCGCCGCAATCGCGCGCTGGCGGCAGCGGAGGGAAAAGCCGAGGGCTCGGACGAGAAGACTGAGGTCTCGTCCGGGGTGTGACACCCCTGCGGGTGAGGAACGCTCTCGACGGGGCGGCCGGACGTCCGGCCGCCCCGTCAGTTTTTCCAAGTGAACGCGGGGCTTAGCGGGACGTGGGGGCGGAATGGGCTTCTTGGACGGACTCTGGCGGGGCCGGGCGGCCGAGTTCGACTCGGGCAGCGCGTCGTCGAACTCGATCGAACTGACGAAACGGCACGACCGGGTCTCGCTCACCAAGCAGGGCGCGGCGACCGGGCACCTGCGGATCAACCTGACCTGGCGGATGCGGACGTCCGACATCGGGGGCTCGCAGCGGGAGAGTCTGCTGCGGCACCCCTTCAAGGCGCTCAAGCCGCCGGAGGTGCTCGGGCACAGCCAGAGCATGGTCAACGTCGACCTCGACCTCGGGGCGCTGTACGAGCTCACCGACGGGACGAAGGGCGTCGTCCAGCCGCTGGGCGGGTTCCTCGGCGACGTCAACGCGCCGCCGTACGTGAAGCTCAGCGGGGACGACCGGTTCGGTTCGGCGTCCGGGGAGACGATCTACGTCAACCTCGATCACCGGGAGAACATCAAGCGGCTGCTGGTCTTCGTGTACATCTACGACCAGACGCCGGCCTTCGACCGTACGCACGCGATCGTCACCCTGTATCCGAGCAACGGGCCCCGTATCGAGATAGGCCTCGACGAGCGGCATCCGCAGGCCCGGTCCTGTGCGGTGGTGATGATCGAGAACGTGAAGGGGGAGATCTGGGTTCGCCGGGAGGTCAAGTTCGTCTACGGCTTCCAGGCCGAGCTCGACCGGTTGTTCGGGTGGGGGCTGCAGTGGGGACGCGGCTACAAAACGAAGGCGGAGCGCTGACGCTGGGTCCGGGCCGGTGCGCCCCGTGGCTCGGGGCTCTGTCGCGTGTCGCGGCTGCGGGTGTGTAGTGGCTTGTCGCGCCCGCGCCGCGGAGCCGCATACCGATGCAGCTCCGCGCTCGCTGGGGCGTCGCCGCTAACGTCCGATGAACTGCGGGCCCTGCGGTGGCAGGCGGAAATCCGCGGCCGGGGCCACCGCCGTCACCGGGGGCGGGTAGCCGTAACCCGACTGGGCCATCGCCGGCTGGCTGGTCGGCTGGGGGTAGCCGTAGGCCGGCTGGGTCGGCGGGGGCTGCTGGGGGTAGCCGTACGACGGCTGGGGCGGGACCGTCGTCGTCGGCTGCTCCGGGGGCAGGGGCTGGGAGACCTCCGGCGTGGGGGCCGGCGTGGGCTCCTCTGCCATCTCCGACTCGTCCACCGAGATGCCGAAGTCCGTGGCCAGGCCCCGGAGGCCGTCCGAATAGCCCTCGCCCAGGGCGCGGAACTTCCACACCTCGCCGCGGCGGTACAGCTCGCCGCAGATCAGGGCCGTCTCCTCGCCGGTCTCGGGCTTGATGTCGAAGTACGCCAGCGGATCGCCGTCGGCGGCCGCCGCGTCGTACAGCAGGATGCGCAGATCCCGTACGCGGTCGAACGCGACGCCGTCCGCCGAAGCGACCAGCAGAATCTGGCCGACGCTCGGCTCGACACCGGACAGATCTGTCTGGATCGTGTCGGTGAGGCCCTCGGCGCCACGCTTCTTGCCGAGTCGCCAGACCTGCCCGGAGGGGTGCCGGGGCTGGTTGTAGAAGACGAAGTCCTCGTCGGAGCGGACGCGACCGTCGGGGCCGAGGAGGAGTGCCGAGGCATCGACATCCGGGACCCCCTGCCCGGGCGTCCAGCGCAGCACGGCGCGTACCGTCGTGGCTTCGAGCGGGACGTTCGACCCCTTCAACATCGCGTGCGTCATGCGGTCATCCTGCCCTCTCCGTCCTGGTCACGACAACGCGGGGGTGCACAGGCCGTGCGCGCCCGTGTTTGTCCGCGTTACCAGAAATTCATGCCCGTCGGGAACCCCTGACATGGGTATCTACGTACTATTACCGGCCACCTGTGAACCGGTCACAGGGGCCACAGAGTCACCACGGGGGAGCTCTATGCGTCATTTCGGGCACATCGCCCCGGAGGTGCGGCAGCGCCTCTTCCACCGGGAGCCGTGCGAGTTCTCCGCCGACTCCCCGGCCAGGCTGCTCTCCGCGGCCCTGGGCGCCACGCTCTACAGTCCGGCCACCCGGCCCCAGCTCGCCGACGACATCGTCAAGCAGGCCGGACGCGGCGTGGTCTCGATGGTGCTGTGCCTGGAGGACTCCATCCGTGACGAGGACGTGACGGAGGGCGAGGAGAACCTGGTTCGCCAGTTCACCGGCCTCGCCGGACGCGAGGGCGTGGAGGGTCTCCCGCTGCTCTTCATCCGGGTCCGCACGCCGGAGCAGATCCCCGATCTCGTACGGCGGCTCGGTCCCGCCGTACGGCTGCTGTCCGGATTCGTGCTGCCGAAGTTCACCGAAGAGCGCGGCATGCCCTTCCTGGAGGCCCTCGCCCTCGCCGAGGCCGAGAGCGGGCGCCGACTGTTCGCCATGCCGGTGCTGGAATCGCCCGCCCTGCTCTACCGCGAGTCACGCGTGGAGACCCTGGAGGGCATCTTCCGCTCCGTCGACAAGTACCGGGAGCGGGTGCTGGCGCTGCGCCTGGGCGTCACCGACTTCTGCTCCTCGTACGGACTGCGCCGGGCCCCGGACATGACCGCGTACGACGTCCAGATCGTCGCCTCCGTGATCGCCGACGTGGTGAACATGCTGGGGCGGGCCGACGGCACCGGGTTCACGGTGACCGGGCCGGTGTGGGAGTACTTCCGCGTGCAGGAACGTATGTTCAAGCCGCAGCTGCGCCGCAGCCCCTTCCTCGAAGGCCAGGCCGAGCAGCTGCGCGAGGCCCTCATCGAGCACTCCATGGACGGCCTGCTGCGCGAGATCACGCTCGACCACGCCAACGGCCTGCTCGGCAAGACCTGCATCCATCCCTCCCACGTACTGCCCGTGCACGCACTGTCCGTGGTCAGTCACGAGGAGTTCAGCGACGCCAAGGACATCCTGAAGCCCGAGCGCTGCGGCGGGGGTGTACTGAGGTCGCAGTACACGAACAAGATGAACGAGGTGAAGCCGCACCGGGCGTGGGCCGAGCGGACCATGCTGCGGGCCGAGGTGTTCGGTGTGGCCAACGAGGACATCGGCTTCGTGGAACTGCTCGCCGCCGGAATCCCGGCCTGACCAGGCCGAACGGCCGCAATCCACCGGCCGAACGACTGCTGACCAAGGGACGCATGAACAACGCAGTGAACGACGGGGTCTGGTCCGGGAGCTGGGTCGCCGAGCGGCTCGGAGTCCAGCTCGTGGGCGACGACGGGCTCACGGAGATGCTGGGGCTCGCCCTGCGCCGCAACCCCAAGCGGGCGCATCTGCTCGTCTCCAACGTGCTCGGCAAGCACGTGCCGCAGTCACCCTCCGTGGTGTACGACGGCGGCTTCGCCCTCGGCCGCCGGGTGCGGGACCTTCTGGGCGCCGAGGAGGCCGCCAGGGCGGTCGTCCTCGGCTACGCGGAGACGGCGACCGGGCTCGGCCACTCCGTCGCCGACGGTGTGGGTCTCGCCCCGTATCTGCACTCCACGCGGCGCCCGGTCGCCGGGGTCGCCCGTGCGGGCGGCTTCGAGGAGTCCCACTCGCACGCCACGTCCCACTTGCTGCTGCCGGAGGACCCGGCGCTGCTGGCCGGCGACGGGCCGCTGGTCCTGGTCGACGACGAGTTCTCCACGGGGAACACGGTGCTGAACACCGTTCGGGATCTTCATTCGCGGTATCCGCGGCGGAGGTACGTGGTCGTCGCCCTGGTCGACATGCGGTCGGCGGCCGACACCGGGCGGCTGGAGGAGTTCGCCCGCGAGATCGGGGCCCGGGTGGACCTGGTCGCGGCGGCCTCGGGGACCGTACGGCTGCCTGAGGGGGTGCTGGAGAAGGGGCAGGCGTTGGTGGCGCGGTACGAGGCCGAGAGTGCCGCGGGGGGTCGTGCGTCGTCCGCGGCGCCGTCCGGGCCGGGCGCGCAGTTCCCCGCGCCCCCAAGCAGCGGCGTTGCCGTGGCCGCGGCCGAGGAGGCGACGGCCGCTCGCGCGCAGGGCCTTGAAGCCGACGTGCACGACCACCCCCTGGGGGCGCGGGGAACTGCGCGATCAGCCCCCACCGGTCCGCACCCGGCAGACGAGCGCACCCACCCCCGCGTCACCCGCGTCGAACTGGCCTGGCCCCGCCGCCTCCCCGACGGCGGCCGGCACGGCTTCACCCCGCAGCACCGCACCCGCCTCGAAGGCGCCCTCCCCGCCATGGCCGCCGGCCTGGCAGCGGCGCTCCCGGCCGACGCGCGGAGCGTTCTCGTGCTCGGGTTCGAAGAGCTGATGTACGCGCCCCTCAGGCTCGCCCGCGAGCTGGAGCAGGTCACCGACGCGGAGGTCCGCTACTCGACCACCACCCGCTCACCCGTCCTCGCCGTCGACGACCCCGGCTACGCGATACGCACCCGCCTCGTCTTCCCGGCCCACGACGACCCCGCCGACGGCCCCGGCGAGCGCTACGCCTACAACGTCGCGGGCGCCGGCTTCGACGCCGTGACAGCCGTCGTCGACTCGGCCGCCGACACCCCCGAACTGCACGCGCCCGATGGCCTGTTGGCGCAGCTCGCCGCGCACACCCCGCACGTCCTGCTCGCGGTCGTGCCGTCGTACGTTCCCGAGCCGCCGCACCTCGCCGTTTCTCCTGGAGACACATCCACCATGCTGCCCGAGCCCCTTCGCGGCCCCACCTTCTCCTCGTACGCCCCGCAGGAGGTCGGCTGGCTGCTCCAGGACCTCTCGGACGTGACGCTGGAGGCGCCGACCGAGGAACGCGAGGAGGCGATCCAGAGCGGCGGCGCGCACTACGCCGAGTCGCTGCCGGTGGAGTACCAGCCGAGCGAGCAGTACCAGGCGCTGTTCCACGCGGCGCTTGAGGAGTCGGCGGCGCGACTGGCGCAGGCCGTGGGCGCCGTCACCGAGCTCGTGCTCGCCGAGCGGTCGCCGCGCCCCGTGCTCGTCTCGCTCGCCCGCGCCGGCACCCCCGTGGGCGTACTCATGCGCCGCTGGGCCCAGTTCCGGCACGGCCTCGACCTCCCGCACTACGCCGTGTCGATCGTGCGCGGCCGAGGCATCGACGCCAACGCCCTGCGGTGGCTGGCGCAGCATCACGACCCGCGTGACGTCGTCTTCGTCGACGGCTGGACCGGCAAGGGTGCCATCACCCGGGAACTCGCCGTGGCCCTGGAGGAGTTCGAGAAGTCCGACGGCGTCACCGGCTTCGACCCCGAGATCGCCGTACTGGCCGACCCGGGCTCGTGCGTGCGGACGTACGGCACCCGCGAGGACTTCCTGATCCCGTCCGCGTGCCTCAACTCCACGGTGTCCGGCCTGATTTCGCGTACGGTCCTGCGCGCGGACCTGGTCGGCCCGAACGACTACCACGGCGCGAAGTTCTACCGCGAACTCGCCGGCACCGACGTCTCCGTCGCGTTCCTGGACGCCGTGGCGGCGCGCTTCCCGGAGGTCGTGGACGCGGTCGAGGCGACGGCCAAGGAGCTGCTGTCCGGCGACCGCGAGCCGACCTGGGAGGGCTGGGCCGCAGTCGAGCGCATCAGCGAGGAGTACGGCATCCACGACGTGAACCTCGTCAAGCCCGGCGTCGGCGAGACCACGCGCGTGCTGCTGCGCCGGGTGCCCTGGAAGATCCTGGCCCGGGCCGGCGCCGGAGCCGACCTGGACCACGTACGTCTGCTCGCCGAACAGAGAGGGGTCCCGGTGGAAGAGGTCACCGAACTGCCGTACACCTGCGTGGGGTTGATCCACCCGAAGTACACGCGGGGCGCGACGGGTGCCGACGGCAAGGCGGTGAACGTCTGATGCCGGTACTGGTGGCGAGCGACCTCGACCGTACGCTCATCTACTCCGCCGCGGCCCTCGCGCTGACCATGCCGGACCCGCGCGCGCCCAGGCTGCTGTGCGTGGAGGTGCACGAGAGCAAGCCGCTGTCGTACATGACCGAGACCGCGGCACAGCTGCTGACCGACCTCGGCGACGCGGCGGTCTTCGTACCGACGACGACCCGGACCCGCAAGCAGTACCAGCGCATCAACCTGCCGGGCCCCGAGCCCAAGTACGCCATCTGCGCCAACGGCGGCCACCTGCTCGTCGACGGCGTCTCCGACCCCGACTGGAACGCACAGGTCACGGCCCGGCTGGCCGAGCAGTGCGCGCCGCTCGCGGAGGTGCAGGACCACCTGATGGCGACGGCGTCCCCGGCGTGGGTGCGCAAACACCGCATCGCCGAGGACCTCTTCGCCTACCTCGTCGTCGAGCGCGAGCTGCTGCCCGAGGAGTGGGTGAAGGAGCTCGCGGTGTGGGCGGAGAACCGGGGCTGGACGGTGTCCTTGCAGGGCCGCAAGCTCTACGCCGTCCCGAAGCCCCTCACCAAGAGCGCCGCCATGCACGAGGTCGCCCGCCGCACCGGCGCGGAACTGACGCTGGCGGCCGGTGACTCCCTGCTGGACGCCGACCTGCTGCTGGCCGCAGACAGGGGCTGGCGCCCGGGGCACGGCGAGCTGGCCGACACCGAGTTCACCGCCCCGGCGATCAGCGCGCTGCCGGAGCGGGGGGTGCTGGCGGGGGAGCGGATCTTGAGGGAGTTCTTGAAGGCTGTCGGCGGAGCCGCACACTGATACGGCCCCGCGCCCCTCGGAGCGTCCGGCCTGCCGCCTCTCAGCTGCAGCAGCCTCCGCCGCAGCAGCCGCCCCCGCCTCCGCCCGACTTCGGCGTGGGGGCGGGAGCCGAGGCCGTGCCGCCCACCGCGACCGTCGACAGCAGCTTCACCGTGTCCTCATGCCCCGCAGGGCACGCGGCAGGGTCGGACGACTCCGCCATCGGGCGGCTCAGTTCGAACGTGTCGCCGCAGCTGCGGCAGCGGTACTCGTAGCGAGGCATGCGCACAGGTTAGCCCCGTCAGTGTCCGGCCCCGCGCTCCTCGCGGATCTGGGCGACGACCCGGGCCACCGTCTGCCGCACCGCCTCGGTCTCGGTCAGGAAGTGCCAGTAGTCCGGGTGGCGGCCCTCCAGCGTGCCGATGGCCCGCTCCAGCCGCGCGACCGAGTCGTCCAGCGGGCGCGCATGCCGCGGATCGGGCGTGTTCCGCCCCGCCATGGCCAGCCGCTGGGCGTCCCGGATCGCGAAACGGGTCCGGTCGATCTCCTGCTGCGGATCCTTCTGCACGGCGTTCAGCTGCCGCAGCCGGTCACCGGCGGCGGACACCGACTCGTCGGTGCTGTTCAGCAGCGCCCGCACCGTCGACAGCAGCGCGGTGGCGTCCGGCCAGCGCTGCTCGTCGCGCGCGGCCTGCGCCTCCTTCAGCTTCAGTTCGGCCTGCCGTACGTTCTCCCCGGCCCGGTCCGGGACGCTCTGCAGGTCCTGCCAGCAGGCCACCGTGAACCGCCGCCGCAGCTCGCTCAGCACCGGCTCCACCTGCCCCGCACGCGTGGTCAGCGCCTGCGCGCGCGTCCGCAGCGACACCAGCCGGTGATCGATCTCGGCGGCTTTCTCCGGCAGCCGCTCGGCCTCCACCCGGACCGCTTCCGCTTCGCGCGCGACCCGCTCGGCCCGCTCCAGCGTCTGCGGGACGCCGTGCTGCCCGGCGCCCTGGTTCAGCTTGGTCAGCTCCGGGGCGAGGGCGGCGAGCCGTGCTGCGAGGTCGTCCGCCTTGAGCCCCGATCCCCGTACGGCATCCAGGGCGTTCGACGCGGACAGCAGGCCCTGCCGGGCCCGCTCGACGGCCGGGGCGAGGCGGGCCAGCTGTGTCTCGGCCTTGCCGAGCAGCGGCCCGAGCCCGTCCGTGAACCGGTTCAGCTCGCGCTTGGCGTTGTCGAGCTCGTCCTTGGCCTTCGTCAGCTCCGTACGGGCATGGGAGGCGGCCGACGCCTCCAAGTCGTCACGGTCGAGGTCATGGGCGTCGACGGCCTGGATGTACTGGTGACTGACCTCGTCGATACGCCGCCCGAGCGCCTCGAAGTCGGTGATCGCCCTGCGGGCGGCCGGCGAGTCGTCCACTGCCGCGATCGTCTCGATCGAGATCCGCAGATCCCGCTGGGCGGTGTCCAGCTCGTAGAACGCGGCCGCCGCGGCGTCCTTGGCGGCCTGTGCCTCGGCCCGCTGACTCTCGGCACGCCCGCCGAACCACCGCCGCGTACCACCACCGGCGAACGCGGCGGGCAGGACGAGGGCGGCGACGAGGGGGAGCGCGACCAGGGCGAGGGTGTCGCGGACGGCGAGGCGCGCGCCCCGGGCGATACGGACCGCACCGCGCGAGACGTGATCGAAGTTGGAGACGCGAGCGACCTGACGTACGGGAAGCGAGGCCTGCCGCGCGGGATGCCCCGGCGCGCCCGGCACTGACGGCGAGTTCGGCTGCGGAGGTGTCGCCGTCACATCCCTCTCCCGTGCTGTCATTCACCCTGCCCGGTGTCATTCTCCCACCGGTTTAGGACGAACACACGGGCCGGTTAGTTCGCGGTTCGGACAGTGACTTTTCCGTCACCGGTGCGGGCGGAGACGACGTGGGAGCTGGTGTCGTCCCGGGGCACGGACACATCGACCGAGCCGTCACCGGTCTCGGTGGACACGCGGTACGTGGCCCGGGGCAGCTCGATCGTCACCGAACCGTCGCCGCTGCGGGTCTCCACCAGGTCCGGCACGGTGCCGAGTTGGAGGCGGACCGAGCCGTCTCCGGTCTGCGCCTTGACCTGCCGCGAGGACACGTCGGAAACCCGCACCGACCCGTCTCCCGTCCTCAGGTCCAGCGGCCCACTGGAGTCGGTGACCCGCACGGACCCGTCCCCCGTACGAACGCTCAACGCATCCCGGAACCCCCGCGCCCGCACGCTCCCGTCCCCGTCCTCGACCTTCACCTTGACGCCGCGCGGCACCTCGATACGGTGCTTGGTCGAGCAGTTCGCGATCATGCCCGAGCACTTCTCCCGCAGTACCAGCCGGTCGTCCTCCATCGCCCACGTCACCTTCGGATCCGACCCGATCGCGACCGACCCCTGGAACCACCGGGTCACCTCCACGGCGCCGGACTTGTTCTTGTCGGCGGCGACGATCTCCAACGCGGAGTCGTCGGAGTCGATGGTCAGCGTCCGCCCCTCCAACGCGAAGGACCGCCGCTCAGGGTCCTTGTCGTCCCCGGCGGAGGCCCCACAGGCGGTGACCCCGCCCAGCAGCACCACGACGGCCCCGGCAACCACGGCGGCACGGACGGGAACGGTACGGGCCATGACGATCTCCCCCTGGACTTCCTCAGGACTTCCCTGGGGCCGACCTTTACGGCCCAGGGTTGCGGTGATGCCTCGACCGTACGGATCCGGGGCCCGCCGGGGGATCCGGGCCACTCCCGGATCCGTGGTGGGGATAACCCCAGGGTCTTCCGGCCCTCCCGGTCCTCCCGGGGCGTCCGCGATACGGGTTTGCGGGGCATGGCCCCTGGCAAGGTAGGCTGTCGACTCGTTCTCGGGTGCGTAGCTCAGGGGTAGAGCGCCTGCCTTACAAGCAGGATGTCGGCGGTTCGAAACCGTCCGCGCCCACAGCAGTGGAGGACCCCGACCTTCGTGGTCGGGGTCCTTCGCGTTTCAGCGCTCGTCGGCCGACGGCGCGTGGGCGTGTTTCAGCTTTGTGCGGGCGTCCACCCGCTCTGCCCCGGTGATTTCCGACCAGAAGCGGTGGCCGCTGACGAAGACCGCGAGTTCGCGCTCGCGCTGCCGGAGTTTCTCCACCTCGGCCTGCTCGTCCTGGGTCCAGCCGGGGGAGGCGGGGCGCTCGACCTTGCGCCAGCTGTTGTCGTCACTGAAGCCGTCCAGGGGCACGACCGACCAGGGAAGCCGCTTCAGGAGGGCCGACAGCTCGGCCCGGACCTGATGCAGCTCCTCCTGACCGGCGAGAAGGTCACTCGGAAAGTCATAGGGCGTAGCCACGGCTCAATGCTACGCCTGTTCGATTTTGGGTTGCGAGCGTCTTCGGGGGGTTCATGCGAACGGGTGTGCCGGAGCACGTCAGTTGGCCACTCGGCGCCGGTCGCCCGGTCCCCGCAGGGGGCGTGGCGAAGTCACGCCCCACGTAACCTCTTCCTGTGTCAGCCTCCCCCCTGCGTCGCGTCGCCGTCCTCGTGCTCGAGGGTGCGAAGCCGCTCGATGTCGGAATTCCCGCGCAGGTGTTCACGACCCGCGCGAGCATGCCGTACGAGGTGCGGGTGTGCGGGGCGACACCCGGTCTCGTGGCCGGCGGCGACGGCCTCGCGTACTACGTCGCCCACGGCCTCGACGCGCTCGCGTGGGCCGACATCGTCTTCGTGCCCGGCTACCGGTTCCCGGACCGTGACGACCCGCCGCAGGCCGTCGTCGACGCGCTGATCGCCGCCCACGAACGGGGCGCGCGGCTCGCCGCTATCTCGACGGGCGCCTTCGCGCTCGCCGCCACGGGCCTGCTCGACGGCAGGCGCGCCACGACGCACTGGCACTACACGCGGGCACTCGTGTCCAGGCATCCGCTCGTCCAGGTCGACGAGAACGTGCTGTTCGTCGACGAGGGCAGCGTGCTCACCTCGGCCGGCGCCGCCTCCGGCATCGACCTGTGCCTGCACATCCTGCGCGGCGACCTCGGCGTGGCCGCGTCCAACCACGCGGCCCGGCGTCTGGTTGCCGCCCCCTACCGCAGCGGCGGCCAGGCCCAGTACGTGCCGCGCAGTGTCCCGGAGCCGCTCGGCGAGCGGTTCGCCGCCACCCGCGAGTGGGCGCTGCACCGGCTCGGTGAGCCCCTCACCCTCGACACCCTGGCGCGGCAGGCCGAGGTCTCGCCGCGCACGTTCTCCCGGCGCTTCGTCGAGGAGACCGGCTACACGCCGATGCAGTGGGTGATGCGCGCCCGCATCGACCTGGCCCGCGAACTGCTCGAGCGCTCGCAGCGCAGCGTCGAGCAGATCGCCGCCGACATCGGGCTCGGCACCGGCGCGAACCTGCGCCTGCACTTCCAGCGCATCCTCGGCACCACACCGAGTGAGTACCGGCGCACCTTCACTCGGGGCGAGTGACCGGTCCCCACCGCTGGGTGGCGGGATCCTTTTGAACCATGGCGATCCCGCCACTGTCAGCGGCGTGAGTCGCGGGCGACCCTGGTGGCGAAGGGAAGGGACATCACTCATGACTCGCATCGCCATCAACGGATTCGGCCGCATCGGACGCAATGTGCTGCGCGCCCTGCTGGAGCGCGACAGCGCCCTCGAGATCGTCGCCGTGAACGACCTGACGGAGCCCGCCACTCTCGCCCGGCTGCTGGCCTACGACAGCACGGCCGGCCGGCTCGGGCGTCCGGTGACCGTCGACGGGGACGCCCTCGTGGTCGACGGCCGTCGGATCAAGGTGCTGGCCGAGCGCGAGCCGGCGCAGCTGCCGTGGGCCGAACTCGGCGTCGACGTCGTCCTGGAGGCCACCGGCCGCTTCACCTCGGCCAAGGCCGCCCGGGGCCACCTCGACGCGGGCGCGAAGAAGGTACTCGTCAGCGCGCCGTCGGACGGCGCCGACGTCACGCTCGCGTACGGCGTCAACACCGACGCGTACGACCCGGACCTGCACACGATCGTCTCGAACGCCTCCTGCACCACCAACGCGCTCGCGCCGCTGGCCAAGGTGCTCGACGAACTGGCCGGTATCGAGCACGGGTTCATGACGACGGTGCACGCCTACACGCAGGAGCAGAACCTGCAGGACGGTCCGCACCGCGACGCCCGTCGCGCCCGGGCCGCCGGCGTCAACATCGTGCCGACCACGACCGGCGCCGCCAAGGCGATCGGCCTGGTGCTGCCGAGCCTCGACGGCAAGCTGTCGGGCGACTCGATCCGCGTACCGGTGCCGGTGGGCTCGATCGTCGAGCTCAACACGACCGTCGCCCGCGACGTGACGCGCGACGACGTGCTGGCGGCGTACCGCGCCGCGGCTCAGGGGCCGCTGGCCGGCGTTCTGGAGTACTCGGAGGACCCGCTGGTGTCGTCCGACATCGTGGGCAACCCCGCCTCGTCGATCTTCGACTCGGCCCTCACCCGCGTCGACGGCCGCCACGTCAAGGTGGTCGCCTGGTACGACAACGAGTGGGGCTTCTCGAACCGTGTGATCGACACGCTCGAATTCCTCGCCACCCGCTGACCGGACGCTCCGGTCGGCCGGTCGGGCCGGCCGGAGCGCCAGTCACAACGGGTGTGCGGTGGCTAGTGGCCCGCGTCCCTCAACTCGCCGACCAGGCGCGCTGTTACGGGTGCCGGCACCGCGTGGCGTTCGGCGGCTCGTAGCAACGCTCCGCCGATCGCGTTCAGTTCGAGGGGGCGGCCGGCCTCGGCGTCCCGTTGCATGGACGACTTGGTGGCGGGCGGGAAGGCGTCGTAGCGGGCGAGGGCCGAGGCCGGGTCGGCGGGGCCGCCGCAGGCGCGGCTGACGGCTGCCGTTTCCTCGACCAGGGACGTCAACTCCTCGCGGTGGTGCGTGCGTACGTCGCCGAGAGGGAGGGCGTGGCGGGTGGTGAGGAGGGCGAAGGGGGCCAGGAAGGACATCTTCGCCCAGAGGGCTGCCGTCTCGTCCGGGAGGACGCGGGTGGTGGGGCCGGCCGCGTCCAGAGCTTGCGCGAGGGCTTCGAGGCGGTCGCGGGGGACGGTGTCGCCCGTCAGGTCGATCTCCGCGAAGGGGCTCGTGTGCTCGATCTCCCCGGGCGCCACCCGAGTCGACTCGACGCGGATGACCGCGGGGGCGACGCGGTCCGGGCGGTAGTGGGTGCGGAGGGTCTCCGGGTGTTCGACGCCGTTCAGCAAAGGGACGATCAGGGCGTCGCCGAGCGCTGCGCGCGGGGCGCGGCCCAGGGCCGTGTCGAGGGCGGTGGCCTTGACCGTGATCAGGCAGGCGTCGACGGGTTCACGGAGCTCGGTGTCCGCCTCCACCTGAGCCGTGAAGTCCCCGAAAAGGCCGCTGCGGACCTGGATTCCGGTCGTACGCAGAGCCTTGGCCGTGTCGTCGCCGGCCAGGCAGACGACGCGGTGCCCGGACCTGGACAGCAGCGCGGCGAGCAGGCCGCCTATGCCGCCCGGGCCCAGTACCGCCACCGTGAGTCGGTCGTTCGCCGTCGTGCGATGCGCCGTCATGCGGCTCCTCTCGTCGGTCGGCCCCTCAGTGGTGGCCGCCTTGGACGTGATCATGGCAGACAGGGCCCTGTCCGAGGGAGACTGTTAGGCATGTGCCGCAGCATCAAGACACTTCGTCCGCCCGCGCTGCCCGAAGAGGCGACGGAGGAAGACATCCGCGCCGCCGCCCTGCAGTACGTCCGCAAGGTCTCCGGCTTCCGCGCCCCGGCCGCGCACAATCAGGAGGTCTTCGACCGCGCCGTCGATGTGATCGCCGAAGCCACGGCCGACCTGCTGGCCGGTCTGGAGATCCGGGGGCAGGCCGCCCGCCGGGCGGGCTAGAGGGTTCCTCCGGAGTCCGCCGGATCCGGGTGACGCGCCTTCCGGTGAGGGCGGGCGTCAGTACCGCTGCGCCTTGGCGATCTCGGCGGTCAGGCGTGGCTCGGGAGGCTTGCGGCTGATGGCGAGCGGCTCTGCCCGCTCGCCGGGTTCCAGATCCTCCGCGCCCACGAACCGGGTCTCGGCGACCTTGCCCTCGGAGTCGCGGAAGTCGACCTGCACCGCGTAGGACGCGGTCTCGTCGGTGCGGTTGGTGATGTTCACGACGACGGCCAGCAGACCGCCCGTTTGGGCGCGTGGCTTTCCGGTGAGCGACACGTCCGCGGTGGCGTTGCCGCGGCCGTCGACGTCCTCTAGTTCCCGCTGGGCGGCCTGGTTGGCCCGCATGATCTCCGCCGACACGGATGCCTCGAACTCCGAGGCGCGGGCGGAGGCGGAGGAGGCCGCTGCGGAGGCCCGCTCGCGGGCGGACGCCTCGAGCGAGGAGAGGGCCGTGGCCGCCGTGCCGGAGAACGAGGCCGTATCTGGGGGCGTGGGGGTCGGCCTGGGGGAGGCGGCGCCGTCGCCGCTGTCGTCCCCGCCGCACGAGACCAGCGTCGCGGCACCCGTGGCCGCGAGGAGCAGTCCGGCCAGGGCGGTGCGCACGCGGGCGCGCTGCGATGGTCTCGTCGCCTTCGGCGCGCGGGCACTCATGCCAGTGGGTCCCTTTCCTCGCGGCGGCGGGGCGAGTCGGACGCGAACCCATCGAGCGACCTGACCGATATCGACCTGATTGATATCGAGCGACCTAGTTGGCGGCGCTTGCCCCATTGCGTGGGATCCATCGTGCACGCCATGTGCTCATGCGGCCACTCAACGTCGCGGAGGGTTACGCCGGCCTGCGCCGTACCAGGTACGTCGCCACTGCCCCCGCCGCGAACAGCGCCCCCACCGACACCGCCGTCGCCAGCCACGTCGCTCCCAGCCACTGGGCGCCGAAGTAGCCGAGGGCCACGCTGTAGACGGCCCAGGCGAGGCCGGCCAGGGCGGACCAGGGAAGGAAGTCGCGGGCGCTGCGGTGGGTGGCGCCGGCGCCGAACGAGACGACCGAGCGGCCGGCGGGGGCGAAGCGGGCCAGGACCACCAGGGCGCCGCCGCCTCGGGCGAGCGCTGTGCCGAGACGTTCCTGCGCCGATGTCAGGCGGCGGGAGCGGGCGATCGCGCGGTCCAGTCGGGCGCCGCCGCGCCGGGCGAGGCGGTAGGCGACCAGGTCGCCCAGGACGGAGGCCGTCGCGGCGCAGAGCGTCAGGGCCAGGATGTCGGGGACCTCGCCGGGGACCTGACCGGTCGCCGCGCCCGAACCGGCGGCCGCCGCCGTCGCCGCCGTGATCACCAGAACGCCGCTGGGCAGCACCGGTACGAACACGTCCAGCAGGACCGACAGGCCCACCACCACATAGATCCAAGGGGCCGCTGTCAGCGAACCCACGTCCTCGAGACCCTCGAGCACCGCAACTCCCCGTGTTTCCCCCCGTGGCCAGACCGTGCCGCGACGTCGCGGGGGAGCGGCAGGGGCGGCCTATGACAGCCATACAGCGTACGCCGGGGGTGTGACAGGAGGTTCATCGGGGGCTCGTGTGTTCGGCACAGCATGTTCACACGGCCGCAGCGAAGCGAACGGCGCCCGCACCCGCGTGAGCCTCGCGGGTGCCGGCGCCGTCGTGCGCGAGCGGTGGCCGTCCGGCCGTCAGGCAGTGACCGGCGTCTGGTCCGGCGCCGTCCTGCTCTCCGTGCCGGAGCGCTTGGCGAACAGCCGGTCCAGGCCGAACGCGCCGGAGCCGGTGAAGATCAGCAGGAACATGGCCCAGCAGTACATCGCGGCACCTTCGCCGCTGTTCTCGATGGGCCACAGCCCCTCGGGCTGGTGGACCTTGAAGTACGCGTAGGCCATGGCGCCGGAGGCGATGAACGCGGCTATGCGGGTGCCGAGGCCGAGCAGGACCAGGCTGCCGCCGACGAGCTCGATGACGGCCGCGTACCAGTTGGGCCAGGCGCCGGTCGCGGCGGTGCCGCCCTTGCCGTCCACGCCGCCGAAGGCGCCGAGGATGGACATGGCGCCGTGGCAGGCGAAGAGCAGGCCGACGACGATGCGGAACAGGCCGATGGCATACGGCTGGGCGCTGTTGAGGCGTCCGGTCATGTGGGGGACTCCCTCGGTCTGAGGTTTACCGGTCCCAATGAGGAACGGTGTGGGGACGGATACTGATCGGTAGGCTCCACGTTAGGTAGACCTAATCAACACTTGCAAGTTCAACATTCGGCCATCGCGTCGCCTCGGCATCCCCTCCAGGCCCAGGAACAGCCGCACGTAGCGCCGCTCTCGCCACCGCATCCGCATCCGAAAGAGTGACCGAATCCACACCCGGCCGCGCCCCGGCCGCCGTCACCCAGTGCACGCCCTCCGTGGGCACCCCGAACGCGAACCGCCTTTCATGCGCGCGGCCCTGACGGTCGATCAGACGGTACGGCCGCTGTGTTACGTCCAGTCCTCCCGTTTCGTAACCATCGACGGCGTGCGGTCGGCACTGCCCGGTCTTCAGCAGCCGTGCCAGCAGTTCGTCGCCGCTGCGGCGCAGGTCCGGTTCCGGCAGCCGCGCCTCGACGAGGGTCGTCACCCGTACCGCCGAGCCCGGCACCTCGGGGGAGTGCGCCACCCACGCCCCCCGCTCCTCCCGCACCTCCAGCCGTGGCCCGAGCACCTCCACCACACCCGCCTCCATCAACGCCGCCAGCTCCTCCACGCGCCGCCGAGGCGGGCCGATGGACAGGAAGGCGTTGAGCGGGGTGTACCAGCGGTCCAGATGGTCCCGGCGGGAGGCGCCGGCGAGGCCGCCGTGGTCGACGACGAGCCGCAGTTCGTTGCGCAGGTCGCGCAGCACGTCGAGGGCCGACTTCAGCGGGCCGTGCACATTGCCCCGGGCGGCCTGGGCCGCGTCCTCGTGCAGATACGCCAGCAGCCAGTCGCGCCACCGCCCCGGATCCGCGAAGTCGCATCCCGCGTACGGCCGGGACACCCGGTCCCAGCTCCAGCGCTCTCGCTCCGGCACGCCGAACTCGTCGAGCAGCAAGGCTTCCTGGGGGTCGCGGTGGGGGACGGTGAGGAAGCGCTCCGCGAAAGCCGCCTGCTGCCGCGCCTCCGCTATCAGCGCTGTGTAGTACACCGTCTCCACCTCCTTCGCCACCAGCGGCCATATCTCCGCGAGGAAGTCCGGCGCCTCGCCCGAGTCCGCCCGCTTACGGAAACCGGCGATCACCTCGGGCGTCAGCACGAGCGGGAGGTGGCGGCCGTACGCCCCCTTCGCGTTGTCGCCGCGTGCCTGGTACGGGATGCCGCGCCGCGAACCGGCGTACACGCGCGGCTCGTTGCCGGAAGGGACGTAGCGCAGTCCACGGCCGCCCCCGGCGCGGACGAAGCTGCCGCCTCGTCCCGTCGTCAACAGGGCCATGTGATCGAAGAAGTTGAGGCCCAGGCCGCGCAACAGCACCGGTTCGCCGGGCGATACGGAGGACAGGTCGACGTCGGCCGGGTTCGCGGGCGCCACGTAGTGCAGGCCGTGGCGTTCGGCGTACCCGGCGAGGTGGCGCTGGGTTGCGTCGGCGGCCGTCGGCAGATGCCCCTGCGCGAGGACCACGGCGGACAGGCCGGGCAGCATACGGCCGTCGTGGAGGGTGAGGATCTGGCTGCCGTCGAGCGTGTCGTCGAGCCGTACCGCGCGGGCCGCGTACGTCTCGACGCGCACGGTGGGCGGTGCCTCGCGGACGACCTTCGCGAACACCCACTCCAGGTACCGGCCGTAGTGGGCGCGGGTCGGGTACTCGTCCGGGCCCAGAGCGCCGCCCGCCCAGTCGTACAGGCTGGGGCCGGGCCGGATCGGGCCCGAGCAGTCCACGCTCTCGTCGGTGAACAGGGTGACCTGTGAGGACACCGTGTTCATCAGCAGCTCGGGCGACTGGGCGGTCCGCCAGACACGCCCCGGGCCGGGCGGTGCCGGATCGATCACGTGGACCGTGAGACGCGCCCCGGGCGGGACGAGTTCGGGAGCGGAGGCGCACAGGCGTTCCAGGACGCTGGTGCCGCGGGGGCCGGCGCCGACCAGGGCGACGGAGACCGTGGGGGAGTCCGGGGTCGGCGCGGAGGGCGGTGCAGACAAAAGGGTGACTCCCGGGCGTGTGGGGCGCATTGGAGCGAACCGCCGGGTGGAAGCGGACGGTCCGGCTCATCATGCCGTCGGGGGCGGGGTGAACCGAGCCTTGGGGCGAGTGAGTGTGGGATGCATCACGAACACCACGTGCGTCACGCCACACGCGGGCCTCTATGCGGTGGAACCGTCTGTTTACGGGGCGAGTTCGGACTCTGCGATCGTCCGCAGCCGCGCCCCGGCACCCCGCCCCCCGGCGCCCTCGGCCCCCGCTCCTCGCACCGCCCGCGCCTGCTCCAGCCGCAGCCGGGCCGAACGGCCCCGCAGTGTCAGCGTCATGAGCTGGTTGCCGAACCAGGGCCCGCCCGTGCGGCGCCAGTCGACCGGCGGCTGGGGACAGCCTCCGTGCCCCGCGAACCGCCGTCCGAGCCAGCGGCCCACCCCGCTCCAGCCGAAGCGGAAGCCGAGCCGGATCGCCGCATGGATGGCGTTGTGGACGGGCGAGCAGGTCAGCTGCAGGACACGGGCGTCGGGCCCGCCGCCGTCCGGCCAGGTCGGCTCGGCCACGTACGCGTGGTGCACGTCCCCCGACAGCACGCACACCGTCGCCGGCGCCTGTGCCCCCGACCCGACCTCGGCGATCAGCTCCGTCAACGCGTCGAAGGACGACGGGAAGGCCGCCCAGTGCTCCAGATCGGCCCGCCGCCGCAGATCCTCCCCGAAGCGCGCCCAGCGCTCGCCGCGCTCACCCCGGCACAGCGAGGCGTTCCACGCCTCGGCGTCGTGCACCAGGTGCGGCAGCAGCCACGGCAAGGACGTACCGATCAGGAGGTGGTCGTACGAACCACGCGCGTCGAGCGCCTGCTCGCGCAGCCACCGGGCCTCGCCCGGGTTGAGCATGGATCGCGAGCCCTCGTCGAGGACGCGGGCCGCCCGTGTGTCCACCATCAGCAGTCGTACGCGGCCGAAGTCGCGCCGGTAGCTCCAGCGGACGGAGGCAGGATCGGCCTCCGCCTTGCAGGCGAAGGAGCGCAACAGGTCGGTGCCGTCGGGGGTTTCACGTACGGCGGCGTAGAGCGGGTCGGTGGCCAGCTCGGCCGGCGACAGGTTGCCGAGGTGCTGATGGACCCAGTACGACATCAGCCCGCTGAGCAGCCGCTCGCGCCACCAGCTCGTTTCCCGCATGTCGGCGAGCCAGGCGGCCGAGGTGTTCCAGTCGTCGATGACGTCGTGGTCGTCGAAGATCATGCAGCTCGGCACGGTGGACAGCAGCCAGCGCACCTCGGGGTCGAGCCAGGACTCGTAGTACAGCCGGGTGTACTCCTCGTAGTCCGCGACCTCGTCGCCCGGCGGTTCGCTCAGGTCGCGCCGCGCGGCCAGCCAGCGCCTGGTCGCCTTGGACGTCTCGTCGGCGTACACCTGGTCGCCCAGCAGCACCAGCACATCCGGCCGCTCACCGTTTGGTTCGGCGGCGATCCGCACGGCCAGGGTGTCCAGGGCGTCCGGTCCGACCGGGTCCGGCTCACCGGCGGGCGGTGCGGCCCAACGGCAGGATCCGAAGGAGAGGCGGACGGTGTCGGTGTCGCCCTCGGCGGGGGTGCGGATGAGGGAGGGCGGGAAGGGGGAGTCGGGCAGCGGCCACACTCGGGCGCCGTCGAGGAGGACCTCGTACGACTGTGCCGTGCCCGGGGTGAGGCCGGTCACCGGGATCAGGGCGTAGTGGTGGCCCGCGACCTGGAAGGTACGGGACTCGCCGCCCGCGCCGTCCGCGCCGCGCACCTCGGCCGTGCACGGACGGCTCGCCTCGACCCAGACGGTCGCGGCAGTGCCGTCGGCGTACCTCAGCAGTGGACCAAGCCGCAGTTCGGCCACGTGATCGCCCTCCTCCGTCGCCCCGTACGGTACGGAACGACGGAGGGGATCGGGGAGGTTCCGCAGATCACGGTTTGCCGAACTCGGGCAGTACCGCGTCAGCGATCCGTCAGCAGCTCGCGAGGTAGTTCGTCAGGGCGGACTTCTCGGCCGAGTCGACCGAGAGGTCGTAGTAGTACTTCACCTGCACCCAGGCGCGCACGTAGGTGCAGCGGTAGGCCGTGCGCGACGGCATCCAGGTGGCCGGGTCCTGGTCGCCCTTGGCCTGGTTGACGTTGTCGGTGACGGCGATCAGCTGCGGGCGGGTCAGGTCGTTGGCGAAGGACTGGCGCCGCGAGGTGGTCCAGCTGTCGGCGCCGGAGTCCCAGGCCTCGGCCAGCGGGACGAGGTGGTCGATGTCGAGGTCGGAGGCGGCGGTCCAGGTGGCGCCGTCGTAGGGGGAGTACCAGCTGCCGCTGGTGGCGGCGCAGGAGGAGTCCTGGACGACGTTCGTGCCGTCGCGCTTGAGGACGACCTCGCGGGTGTTGCAGGTGCCGGACTGGGTGATCCAGTGCGGGAAGAGGTCGCGGTTGTAGCCGGTGCGGTCCTCGGTGGCCACGGTGAGCTGGGCGAGGTAGCTGCGGGCGGTGGCGCCGCTGACGGGGGTGGGGAGCGCGGCGGAGGCGGTCGGAGCGTTGAAAAGCGCGACGGAGGCTATGAGGCCGCTGAGGGCCGCGAGTATGCTGACCCGTCGACGCGCGTAGAACTTCGACATGCTGACTCCCTTGGGAGGTGGGGGTGTTGGCGAGCGAGCGAAGGAATGCTCGCCGCGCCGTGTTGCGGGGAGGTGTGCGTCGGGTGAGAAGTTAGTGTCGCGTTCATGACACGACAAGGTTGAGGGCCGGACTTTCTTTCTGTGGACTGGTGAGCGGCCTCGCGTACGATGGGTGGCGCAGAAGGGGAGTAGCTCTTCGCCGGACCGTCGACATACTGCTCAGCTCGTCTGAGCCGGCGCCCGGAGGCGGACCTCGTATCCGAGGTCGGCCAGCGAGACCTTCGGCAAGCAGTGCACGCCCGTGCCGTACGGCACGGGTGCCGAGTGTGCTGCCGTGCCGAGGTGTCGCAGCGCAGTGACAGTGCTCTCGGTGGGGCAGCCCGACCGATTGAGGAACCTTGATCAGCTTTACCGTGACGGCGGTCGTCTTCGGCGTCGTCTTCCTCGCCGAACTGCCCGACAAGACCGCGCTCGCCGGGCTCGTCCTCGGCACCCGCTATCGCGCCTCGTACGTCTTCGCCGGCGTCGCCGCCGCGTTCGCGGTGCATGTCGCGCTGGCCGTGGCGGCCGGCAGCGTGCTGACGCTGTTGCCGCAGCAGCTCGTGCAGGCGCTGACCGGTGTGCTCTTCCTCGGTGGCGCCGCGGTGCTGCTGATGAAGAAGGACGAGGACGAGGCGGAGGTCCGCAAGCCGGAGAACCAGTCCTTCTGGAAGGTGTCCGGCGCCGGGTTCATGCTCATCCTGGTCGCCGAGTTCGGCGATCTGACGCAGATCATGACGGCGAACCTCGCCGCCCGCTACGACGACCCGCTGTCGGTCGGTGTCGGTGCGGTGCTGGCGCTGTGGAGCGTGGCGGCGCTCGGGATCGTCGGCGGGAAGGCGCTGATGCGGCGGGTGCCGCTGAAGCTGATCACCAAGGTGGCGGCGCTGCTGATGCTCGGACTGGGTCTGTGGAGCCTGTGGGAGGCGATCGCCGGCTGAACTGTCGGTGAATGGTTCACGGAGGCGGTGGCGCAAAGCCCGCCGCGTTTTGTACCGTGGGGGAACAAAGTGGTTCCCGCCTGTTCTCCCTGACCGGCGGGCGGGACCACCTTGTCCCTCCGGGGGCCACCCCTGTCACCCCCGCGCCCCTCGCCCTGGAGCTGCCGATGTCGGCCACCGCCGCGCCCACCACGCCCACCGTGCTCACCGCCCGTGCCCTCCTGCTCGACATGGACGGCACCCTCGTCAACTCCGACGCCGTCGTGGAACGGATCTGGCGTCGCTGGGCCGAGCGGCACGGACTCGACGGCGACGAGGTGATGAAGATCGTCCACGGGCGCCAGGGGTACGCCTCGATGGCCCTGCTGCTGCCCGACCGGCCGATGGAGCAGAACCACGCCGACAACGCGCGCATGCTCGCCGAGGAGACGGCGGATGTGGAGGGCGTGGTGCCGATTCCCGGGGCGCCTGAGTTCCTGGCCTCCCTGCGGGGGCTTCCGCATGCCCTCGTGACGTCCGCCGACGTGCCGCTCTCCACGGCACGGATGGCCGCCGCCGGGCTGGAGCAGCCGGAGGTGCGGGTCACCGCGGAGTCGGTGGGCGCCAGCAAGCCCGATCCGGAGGGCTTCCTGAAGGGCGCCGCCGAGCTCGGGATCGCGCCGGAGGACTGCGTAGTCTTCGAGGACTCGGGCGCGGGGATCGAGGCCGGCCGGGCGGCCGGGATGCGGGTCGTGGGGGTCGGACCCCGCGCCGGGTTCCATGGGCCGGATGCGCTGGTCCCGGACCTGCGGGAGATTCGGGTGGAGGCTTTGGGGGACGGGACGATGCGGGTGTACGTCGCCTAGGGCCGGGGGCGGCCGACGGTGCTGCGGCCGGCCCAAGGGGCGCGGAGAACTGCGGGACCGGCCACGCACGTCCCGCAGCCGCCATCGGGCCCGAACCCCCGAGCTCTCAGGCGAAACCGCGTCACGGTTCGGAAGTCTCCGACTCCAACGCCTCCCGCGTGGCCAAGTCATACACCCCGTACTCGTCCGGCTGGATGCCCCGGGCCCACTGGTAGCGGATGACCGCGTCCTCGACGCCCTCGTTGTAGTTGCCCCTGGCCTCCCGCGTGTAAAGGCCGAGTTGGGTCAGGCGGAGCTCGAGTTCCGTGACCTCGGGGCCCCGGTCGCCGCGCTGGAGGGTCGCAGGCGCGGGGTCCCGCGCGGCGGCGGAGTCCTCCTCGGGGCCGGCGGCCTCGGTGGCGGACGGGGAGTTCGTCGGTTGCGAGGTCGCTGACGGAGGCGGGGACGCGCTCGACCTCGACGGCGACGGGGAAGCGGACGCGCTCTCCGTGGGCGACGGCGACGCCGGCGGCGCTGCCGACTGCGTCGACGGCACCGTGGGGGACGGCGTCTCCCGGGCCTCGCTGGTCGACGGCGCCGGCACGCTCGCCCGTACGTCCTCCGGCAGCGCCGTCTCCCGTACCGGCGCCTCGTACGTGAACAGACCGCTCGCCAGGCCCGCCGCCGCGAACACGGCCACGAGCGCTCCGCCCGCCCCCAGCAGGACCGTGCGCGTACGACGGTGACGGGCGGAGGTCACGTCGGGAGTGCCGGACGGATCAGAGCTGCCGGACACCCCGTCCGGCTCGAACAGGCTCAGGTCCTGCGCGCTCGGTGTCGTCGCCGGGGGCGCCAACGGAGTGGCCGGCGCTGCCGGCACCGCTCGCAGCGGCATCGTCTCGCCGCCCGCTTCGCCGGTACCCTCCAGCTCCACGTATGGCCGTATCCGCAGCGGATCGAAGTCCTCCGCCGCGGCCGCCTCCGCCGTACGGGCGTCTCGCAGGGCCTCGGACACGCGCAGGCCGCAGCCGCAGGACGGGGTGTTGTCGGTCCCTCTCGGCGTACCGCACTCCGGGCAAAGGTGACCGTTCTGGCCTATCGGGCCATCCTGGCTGTCCGGACCCTTCGCGCCCGTCGGCTCAGTCACTTGTTCGTCCCTCCCCTCGCGAACTCCCCAGATTATGCAGACGTTCCTCACGTCGTCTCCCCAAGCCCCCGGAAGGACTGCTTCCAAAGGGACTCGACAGGCCGTAACGGGGCATAGCGATCACGATGGGAGGTGCATGGGAGGTGTAGCGAGACGCTCGGGAGGTCTTCATGGCCGAGGACGCGCACGGTATGACGGGAAATGTGCGTGACGCGCAGGACCCGCAACGGCGAGCCGACGCGCCCGAGAACGTGCCCGGCAACGTACTCGTCTCCATCGGCGCGCTGCTCCTCGGCATGCTGCTCGCCGCACTCGACCAGACCATCGTGTCGACCGCCCTGCCCACCATCGTCAGCGACCTCGGCGGCCTTGAGCATCTGTCCTGGGTCGTGACCGCCTATCTGCTGGCGTCCACGGCCGCGACTCCGCTGTGGGGCAAGCTCGGTGACCAGTACGGGCGCAAGCGGCTGTTCCAGATCGCGATCGTGATCTTCCTCGTCGGCTCCGCGCTGTGCGGCATGGCGCAGGACATGGCCCAGCTCATCGCCTTCCGCGCCCTTCAGGGCATCGGGGGCGGCGGGCTCATGGTGCTGTCCATGGCGATCGTCGGCGACATCGTCCCGCCGCGGGAACGTGGGCGGTATCAGGGGCTGTTCGGGAGCGTGTTCGGGGCGACCAGTGTGCTCGGGCCGTTGCTCGGCGGGGTGTTCACGGAGCATCTGAGCTGGCGGTGGGTGTTCTACATCAACCTTCCCATCGGGGTCGTCGCCCTCGCCGTCATCGCGGTCGTGCTGCGCATTCCGCGTAAGTCGACGCGGCATGTCATCGACTATCTGGGGACGTTCCTCATCGCCTCCGTCGCCACCTGCCTCGTGCTGGTGGCCTCCCTCGGGGGGACCACATGGGCGTGGGGGTCGGTGCAGATCGTCGGGCTGGCGGTGCTCGGGGTGGTGCTCGCCGTTGCGTTCGTCGCCGTTGAGCGGCAGGCTGCCGAGCCTGTGCTGCCGCTGAAGCTGTTCCGCGTGCGGACGTTTTCGCTCTCGGCGGTCATCAGCTTCATTGTCGGCTTCGCCATGTTCGGCGCGATGACCTATCTGCCGACGTTTCTCCAGGTCGTGCAAGGGGTCAGCCCGACCACGTCCGGGCTGCACATGCTGCCGATGGTGGCCGGCATGCTGCTGGCGTCGACCGGGTCCGGGCAGATCGTCAGCCGTACCGGACGCTGGAAGGTGTTCCCGATCGCGGGGACGGGGGTCACCACGCTGGGGCTGTTGCTGCTTCACCAGCTGGACATGGACAGCTCCGCCTGGGAGATGAGCGTCTACTTCTTCGTCTTCGGGCTGGGGCTCGGCCTGGTCATGCAGGTGCTGGTGCTGATCGTGCAGAACGCCGTCCCGTACGAGGATCTCGGCGTGGCCACCTCCGGGGCGACGTTCTTCCGGTCCATCGGGGCGTCGTTCGGTGTGGCCATCTTCGGGACGATCTTCGCCGGCCGGCTCGATGACAAGTTGGTCGAGGCGTTTCGGGGCGTTTCGCTTCCTGCCGGGGTTTCACTGGAGGGGCTGGAGGCGGATCCACGGGACATCGGGGAACTTCCTGCGGCGTTGCGGCCGGCCGCGTTGGACGCCTACGCGTCCTCGATCACCGACGTGTTCCTGTACGCGGCGCCGGTCGCTCTGGTGGGGTTCGTGCTCGCCTGGTTCCTGCGGGAGGACAAGCTGCGGGGGTCCGTGACCGCGCCCGATGTCACCGAGACGCTGGCCAGCAATCCCGTCGAGCGGTCGTCCTACGACGAGGTGTGCCGGGCGTTGTCGGTGCTCGGCACCCGGGAGGGGCGGCGGGAGGTGTACCGGGACATCACCGAGCGGGCGGGGTACGACCTGTTGCCTGCGGCCAGTTGGCTGTTGTTGCGGATCAAGAGGTACGGATGGGTGGAGCCGGGGGTGCTCGCCGAGCGGAGTTCCGTGCCGCTGTCCGTGATCCTCGACGCGGCTCGGGAGGTGGAGGGGCGGCGGTTGGCTGTTCGGGAGGGGCTCGATCTGGTGCTGACGGATCGGGGGCGGGAGGTTGCCGAGCGGTTGGCGCTCGTTCGGGAGGAGTCGTTGGCCGAGCTGTTGGGGGACTGGTGGGGGCCGGATCGGCCCACCGATCTGGTGCAGTTGGTCAAGGAGTTGAATGCGGAGTTGTGCGGGTCTGATCGGGAGCAGCCGCGGGATTCTTGAGCGCCGGATGCCTGCGGTGGCCCGTCGCTGTCCGGTGGGGGGGCGCGTAGCGCCTGCGGGTTCGTTGTGCGTCGGGGCCGTGCCGCGGGGGTGCGCCGGGCGGCCGGCCTAGGTGAGGGGCTTCGTGAACCAGTGCTCGGCGTAGACGGCGTCGTTGTGTGGGGGTGTCTCCTCGTAGCCCAGGGCTGCGTACAGGGCGCGGGCCTCTGTCAGGTCGTGGCGGGTGTCGAGGATCATGCGGGTGGCGTTGAGGGCGCGGGCCGTGGCCTCGGCTGAGAGGACCAGGTGTCTGCCGCCGCCCTTGCCTCGCATCTTCGGGTGTACGAACACCCGGGTGAGTTCGGCTGTGTTCGGGTTCAGGAGTCTGATGCCGACTGATCCGGCCGGCTCGCCGTCGTAGCGGGCCATCAGCAACTGGCCTTTGGGGAGGGTGAGTTCGGTGGTTGGGGGGTCGGCGAGCTCGCGGGCCAGTTCGGACGGGTCGGTGGGGTGGCCCTTGTGGAGTAGGTAGTAGCGGTCGCTGACCTCGGTGTAGTACGCCCGCCAAAGGGCCTGGGCCACGGGGGAGTCGGGGGGTTCGGGCGCTACGGTCCAGGTCATGGCCGCATTGTCGGTGAGGGGGCCGGTGGATTCGCAAGCGAGTTTGTGGAAGGCCGGCTCGGCGGTCGTTTGAGGAGCGTTCTGAGGGCAACCCGGCACACATGTCCACAGGTGTGATCATTCTGATCGTGATAGCGGCGGTCGTCGTCGTGCTCGGCGTGGCCGTGCTGGCCCTGCGTACTCGGGGTGCGCAGGGCGGTCGGGGTCTGAAGCGGCGCTTCGGGCCCGAATACGAGCGGGCCGTGACCCGGCACGACGGAGACGTCAAGGCTGCCGAGCGTGAGCTGGCTCAGTTGGTGGAGCGGCACGGCGGGCTGCGGGAGCGGCCGTTGGAGCCGACCGAGGCCGAGCGGTTCGAGGCGCGCTGGGCCGCTGCCCAGGAGCACTTCGTCGAGTCGCCCAAGGAGGCCGTCCACGAGGCGGACCGGCTGCTCGCGGAGCTGGCGCAGGCCCGGGGTTTCCCGGACGGCGCGCAGTACGAGGAGCAGCTCTCCGCACTGTCCGTGCACCACGCGGACCATGTGCAGGGCTACCGGCATGTGCACCACGTCGCCCACGTGCGCGCGGGTGGCGAAGGCGGGGGCGCGGGTACGGAGGAGATGCGCGAGGCCATGATCGAGGCACGGGCCCTGTTCGAGGAACTGACCGGACCGGTCCAGCGTCGGCGGGCTTCCCACGAGTCCCGCGGGGACACCGACGGGCGGGCACCCGCCCGCAGCAACGGCCACCGCGGGCATCTGCCGTGGACGTTCACCCGTCACGCGAAGGGGAGTTGAGTGACATGACGGACGCCACGACCGGCTTGGGTGCCGGCAAGGTGACGGAGCACGACCTCGCGAAGAGCGCGCCTCCGGTCGCGCCCACCGGTGGGCGCGAGCGGCCCGGCGGTGAGGCGCGTGGCGGTGAGGCGCGTGCGGCGGCCCCCGCGAAGGGAGGGCGTGAGGTCGCGCGGCTCTTCCCGCACGACGAGTCCGACAAGTTCGAGCTCAAGCTCCAGCACGCGGTCTCCGGATTCGTCGACGGCCCCCGGGGCGCCGTGGAGGAGGCCGACCGGGTCCTGGAAGAGCTCGCCGCCCGCTTCACCGAGGCGGTGACTCAGCGCCGCCGTACTCTGCGCGGGGCCTGGCAGGCGACCGATCCGGCCGAGAGCAAGGGCGGGGCGTCCAGCACCGACACCGAGCAGCTGCGGCTGGCGCTGCGTGACTACCGCGAGCTGGCGGAACGGCTCCTACGCACCTGACGCAACACCCGACTCGCCCGCCGCCCGGCGCCTCTCCCGCCACTGCCGTACGACCTCTTCGACGTCGTACGGCTTACGGCCCAGGGGAGGGCCGGGCGGCGGCTTCAGCAGCATGTCGCGGATCTTGACGTTGACGGCCGTGATGATCTTCCGGACCGTCTGCTCCGAGGGAGCCGCATACGCCGCGATCAGGGCGTCCTCCGCCTCCTTGCGCAGGGCCAGGGCCGGGGGCAGGACCGACAGGCCCTCGCGGGCCATCTTGCGTTTGATCCACCACAGTTCGTCGTAGGGCGCTTCCAGGTCGTTCGGCAGCGGCTTTCCGGCGCCGGGCAGTCGGTCGAAGTCGCCGCGGGACTGCGCGTCGTGGATCTGCTTGTCGACCCAGGACTCGAACGGGACGCCGGGGGGCTTTCGCTCGGTCATGAGTTCATTGTGCCGGACGCGGCAGTGCCGGGCGATTTATCATGCGGCCTCGGTGGCCAAAACGGCCGCCGTACAAGGACGTTTCAGAAGGAGCGCACGTGCTCGAACTCACCATGGCCGCCGTGTCCGCGGCGGACGAGGGTGCCACGGCCGGCATGCTCATGGCCGACGCGCCCAGCGAGCCGGGCGCCGTGCTGCGGGTGGGCCGCGACAAGTCGGTGTGCCGGCTGGTGACACCGGACGAATGGCTGTTCGTCTCCCGGGTCCACCTGGAGTTCCTGTGCGGCCCCGACGGCAGCTGGCAGGTGACCTGGCTGCGCGGCTCGCAACCCGACCCGTCCTCCGAGGTGCGGCTGACCGTGGGGCAGTACGCCCAGCCGATCGGCTACGGCGGGACCGTGCCGCTGCCCAGGGGCGGCAGCGGCGAGATCATCATCCACGACCGCACCGAGCCGCGCAGCGTCAACGTCGGCTTCTATCACGAGGCTTGAGCCATGCCTCAGGCGAGGACGCGCGCCAGCGCGAAGCCGTCGTAGCCCTTGCTGCCCACCGTCTGGATCGCCGTGCCGCTCAACCTCGGGTGGCTGCCGATCAGTTCGATGGCGGTCCGGGTGCCCTGGATGTCCGGGGCCGTGCTGTCGGCGTCGACGACCCCGCCGCCGCGCACCACGTTGTCGACGACGATCAGGCTGCCCGTACTGGTGAGCCTGAGGGCCCACTCGACGTAGTGCGGGTTGTTGGCCTTGTCGGCGTCGATGAAGACCAGGTCGAAGGGGGCCGGGTTCTCGTCGGCCAGCTTGGGCAGCGACTCCAGGGCCGGGCCGACCCGGACCTCGACGAGCTTGTCCAGGCCGGCCCGCGCGATGTTGCGGGTGGCGACCTCGGCGTGCCTGGGGTTGTACTCCAGCGAGATCAGGCGGCCGTCGGCAGGCAGGGCGCGGGCCAGCCAGATGGTGCTGTAGCCGGCGAGCGTGCCGATCTCCAGGATGTTGCGGGCGCCCTGGATCTGGGCGAGGAGCTGGAGGAACTTTCCCTGGGACCGGCTGACGGCGATCGGCGGGAGCTCGGCCGCCTCGCTCTCCCGCAGGGCGGCCTGGAGCGTTTCGTCATCCGGTGAGAGGTGGGCGGAGAAGTACTCGTCGACGTCGTCCCAGAGCTGCGACTCGCTCATCGCCTTGCCTTTCCTATGGCTAGTTAGATGCGCTAACTACCCGTCTTCGCCGTCGGTGATACCAGGATGGTCGATTCAGTCGGCGGGCGCAGGCGGCTGCGCGGGGGGTGGGGGCAGCTCCGGCCGCCGGGTGCGCCGCACGGCAAACGCGGTCGCCGTCGCCACGGCAAGGGCGGGCCCGCCCGTCACCGTCAGCAGCCACGCCGGGATTCCGGCCACCTTGCGCAGCCGGTCCTCGTGGATCACCTGCTGGAAGGGGGCGTCGGCCGGCGCGCGGCGCAGCTCGTGGTCGCCCGCGATGCGTTCGGGATACGGGAACTCCTGGCCGATCGCGGTGAGGAACGGTGTGCCGGCCGCACGTTCGGCGAGCGGCCCCGTACGCGCCGTGACCCGGCCTGCGTAGGTGACGCGAGGGCGTTCCCCGCCGATCGGGGACGCCGGTTCCATGCGGTGTGCGGCGAGGACGTACAGGCCCAGGGACTGAGGCGTGTCCGCGAGGCGTGACAGGCGCATCGGGTAGACCGGCTCGTCGGTGCGGAAGGTGAGGTGGAGGGGGTCGAGAGTGCCGGTGAGGGGGGTGCCGGCCGTCTGCGGGGTGAGCTTGACGGCCACGTACCCCCAGCGTTTGTCGACGTACGGGCGCAGGGCTCCCGTCAGGTGGGGCGGCAGCGCGAAGCCGTTGCTGTCCAGGCGGCCGTCCAGCGCGCCGGGGGACGGTGGCCGTCAGCCGGGCCACGTCGAAGGGGCCGAGCCGCTGCCGGCCGACGACTACCGGAGCGCCTGAGCCGGGCGGGGGCGGCGGGGCGCCCGCGGTGCCGTCGCCGCCGCTCACCAGCGGCCAGTCGCCGTCCTGGGGCCAGAAGTGGTACCGGATGCGGTGCACGGGGGCCGTGACGTCGTGCAGCTCCCCGAAGAGGGCAGGGTCGCCGAGGCGGACCGTGGCCCGGCGCGGCACCGGCATGATCCACGCGACCCGCTCGGCGTCCCCGCCGACGGTCAGCCGCGTCACGACCTGCTGGCGTGCCCCGTCCCACCGCACGACGGACTCCTCACGCCCCACCGCCACGCGCGCCGCGTCGCCGGGCACCATGGCCCCGCAGCCGCACGCCCAGGCGGGCGCCGCGAGCTGCCCGAGCCGGAGGGCGAGCAGCGCCAGGACGACGGTCAGAGCCCGCCTTCGAGTACCTGCCCGCAGTAAGTCCGCCATCGCGCAGCCCCTCCATCCCCGCAAGCCCCTCCACCACCGTGACGGCGCCGGTTCAGACGGTACGGCGGACGGCAGGTTGTGTGGCCGGGGCCTGGCGATGTGATCGATTCCGCCCCGCCGGGGTGACCCACCGGAGGCGGGCGAACCGCCCCCCGACTATCGTCTCCGGACAAAAGGAGAGCGGACGTCAGGTGAAGTCGGGGTTGCCTGCGTCTCTCCCTGCGGGGGTGCGAGCCGCATAGGGTTCGTAAGGATTCCTGACGCGTGGGACGTGTGTGACGACCGGGGCGGGAGGCCGACGAGGCGTGGCGAATGCGGATCACGGTAGGCGACCGGCGGAGGCACTCGGAGCCACGGCCGTCGGCGGGGTCCAGGCACGTGTGCGCGTGGCGCGGCTCGGCCTGTGGCTGGTCGTCGCGGTGCTCGCCCTGCGGCAGGTGGCCGTCGTCCTCCGTACGCCGCGCGGGGAGCGGCTGACGGATCTGGAGACCTGGGTCGGGCCGGACGGCGTCCTGCATGTGAAGGGTTCGCTGTACGACTCGACGCAGTTCACCGGTACGCCGTTCGGCGGGCTCGTCCTCAAGCCGCTGACCCGCGCCGCCGAGGAGGCCCTCGGCTGGGGCTGGACGTTCGGCACGCTCCTGCTCGTGGTGGCCCTCGGCCTGGTCGCCGCCCGTGCCCTGCCGCAGCCCGTGAGCCGCCGGACCTCGCTCCTCGTCGCGCCCGTCGCGATCAGCCTGCTGATGCTGTCGCTGCCGGTGCGCAACACCCTCTACCTCGGCCAGACCAGCATCATGCCGGTCCTGCTCGTGCTGCTCGGCTGCTTCGCCGTCCGCGGCGAGCGCACCAGCGGCGTGCTCATCGGCGTCGCGGCCGCGCTGCAGCCCACCCTGCTGCTGTTCACCCCGCTGCTGTGGTTCACCGGCCGGCGCCGGGCCGCGCTCTCCACGGGGGCCACGTTCGCCGCGTGCACGGCGCTCGCGTGGGCGGCGATGCCGCGCGACTCGTACACCTACTGGGTGCACCACATGGCCGGCGTCGGACTCGGCGGCCGGGCCGACGACCTCGCCAACCAGTCCCTGCACGGCGCCCTGCTCCGGCTGGGGCTGACCGGCCCGCTGGAGATCGCCCTCTTCCTGCTCCTCGGCGCCGCTGTCGCCGTCCTCGCGCTGCGCCGGGCCGTTCGCTACGCCCACGACGGGCAGCTCCTGCTGGCGGTGGCCATCACCGGCTGCGCGGCGATCGTCGTGTCCCCCACCGCCTGGCAGCACCAGCTGCTTTGGGTGCTGCTCGCGATCGTCGGCCAGGTCGGCAAACGGGACTCCGACCGGTACGTGTGGCCGGTCGCCGTCATCCTGATCATGACGCTGCCGGCGCGGATGATGGTGCCGGACAAGCTGATCCTCCAACCCCTGCGCGCCGACCTCGTCCTCCTGGCCGCCCTTGCCACGGCCGCCGTCGTGCCCTTCCTGTCCCGCACGTCGCAGTACTGGCAGACGCCGATCCCCACCCAGTACGCCGCACCGGTGCCGTCCCGCTTCCGGCGCATCCCGCTGGTGCGGTTCCTGCGCCGCGTGATCACCCGCCCGAACCTGCTCTTCGAACTGCTCCTCATCCGGGTCACGTACTACGCCTACGCCCAGATCCGCCTGGCAGCCGCGGGCGGCTCCAACTCGGCCGGACGGGTCACCGCCGAGGAACACGGCGAGGAGATCTACTCGATCGAACGCGCCCTGCACATCGACATCGAGCGCTGGGCCAACCATGCCGTCGTGCAGGTCGACTGGGTCCGCGACTTCTTCGACTTCTACTACGAGTCGTTCCACTTCGGCGTCCCGCTCGCCATCCTCGCCGTCCTCTACTGGCGCCGCCCCGTCGACTACCGCTGGGCCCGCACGGCCATCGGCTTCGCCACCGTCTTCGCCCTGATCGGCTTCTGGCTCTACCCACTCGCGCCCCCGCGCCTGATGCCGGGCCTGGGCTTCATCGACACGGTCCACGGCCCGCAGGACTTCTCCAGGCCCGACTACGGCACCCTCACCGAACTGACCAACCAGTACGCGGCGATGCCGTCCCTGCACTTCGGCTGGTCCCTGTGGTGCGGCCTGGTGATCCTCATCCTCGCCCCCAGGTGGTGGATGAAGGCCCTGGGCCTCCTGCACCCGCTGTTCACGCTCACCGCGATCGTCGTCACCGGCAACCACTGGGTCCTGGACGCGGTCGGCGGCGCGGCCGTGGTGGCCGCGGGCTTCGGGATGACGTACCTGTTCCAGGGGCCGCGGGCCCGGATGGTCACGGCACAGGCCGAGAAGGTCAGCAGTGACTCCCGGGCTCCGGCGAAGACCCGTACTCCGAGCTGATCCGGTACTCGCCGGGGGCGGTGACGGTGAGGCGGGTGAACTCGCCCTGTCGGGTGAGGCAGCCGCCGCCGTCGGCGTGCAGCCACGGCGAGTAGGCGACCCGTACGGTCGCCGATCCGGCCCGGGACATGCGGACGACGAGGTCGGCGCTGGACGTCGACACCACGCTCGCGGGATCGGAGACGAGGGGTACGGCGTCCCGCACCCGGAAGATCCGCCAGTGCTCGTCCTGCCACACGGGCTCCAGCCACTCGGGCCGGTCCTCGCGTATGAGTCGGGCCTCGACCTTGGCGTACCCGTCGGGCTTGCCCAGCGGGAGGACGACGTATCCGACGGCCCAGCGGTCCAGCCACTTCCGGTAGGTCGCCGCGGAGAACGACCCGTCGTAGAAGAGCCGGGCCCGCTCCATGTCCAGCTGGCGGTTCCAGCCGCGGGCCATGTTCACATGCGGGGCGAGCCCGCTGGCCTCGCGGTGGTTGCGGGCCGGGACGACCTCGACGCGGGTGCGGTCGGCGCCGAGGTGGTCCAGGGCGCGGACCACTCCCTGGGTCTCGGCGGCCCAGGCGGGCACGGTGGTGGAGACGTACAGGTCGTCGCCGGTCTTCTTGGTGACCCAGCCGACCGAGAAGACGAGGGCGGCGATCAGCAGATTCCGGCGGACCTTCGCGAGACCGGGCTGGGCCACCAGGACGGCGAGGAGGGCCGCGGGCGCGAACAGCTCGGCGAAGCGCTCGACGTTCGTGCCGATGGGGGAAGGGATGAGATACGTCAGGACCGCCCCGGCAGCGTAGACGGCACCGCTCCAGCGGGCGACACGCCAGGAGCGCGGGGCGAGGAACGTGACGGCCAGGCCCAGGAAGAAGGGCGGCCATATTCGGTCGGCGAACATCAACTGCTCGCCCTTGAAGGGGAAGAGGAGCGTCGTGACGCCGACGGTGACGGCGGGCGGGAGCAGGAGAGTGAGGGCGCGGGCCCAGTCGCGGGTGAGGAGGAACGCGGCACCCACGACGACGAGGAACAACCCTGCCACCGGGCTCGCCATCGTCGCCAGGGCGGCGTACGCGGCGGCGAGGACGACCCGCTTCTCTCGGGTCAGCAGCAGACACGCGGCGAGTCCGAAGGCCACACCCAGGGCGAACGTGGTGCGGCCGGAGGCCACGTTGCACCACAGGGCGAAGGCCGCGAGGAGGGCCGGGCCGAGGGGGCGCGGGATGCCCTTGGCGCGCGTGATGAGGACCGCCGCGAGCCAGGTGGCGGCGAGCCCGGACAGTACGGTCACGGTGCGGACGCCGAGCGCGGCCATCAGGTACGGCGAGATCAGGCTGTAGTTGGCGGTGTGCGTGCCGCCGTACCAGAACAGGTTGTAGGCCGAGCCGCCGTGCTGGGTGGCGAAGCCGGTCCAGGCGTTCTGCGCGGCCAGGTCACCGCCGCCGGTGGCGAGGAACAGGGCCCAGATCGCGTAGAGGGGGACGGTGGGGAGGGTGGCAAGAAGGTGTATTCGGTGGCGACTCCAGATCTTGTCCAGCAGCCGCTCCCGGGCAGGCGGTGCCTGCTGCGGGGCGCTCGGGCGGGTGCGGGTGCGGGTGAGGTCGGCTTGGGCCACGTGATCGAAGACGTGGAATCGCGTGGGAACGTTCACCGGCGGCTGAAGTGGCTACGTCTCCTCCGCTTCAGGCCTGGGTCATGGGCGGCGGGGCGGGCAGCGACGGGGCAGCCCGTCATTTCCTGCCCGGTCTGCTTCGGTCGCCGGGAAGTCGAGTGCGGGCTCGGTCCGCTGCCCGCCCCGTTCCGCCGCCGTGCACCGTCTGTCCGCGGGTCAGGCCGCCTGGGTGAGTTCGGCGCGGCCGAAGAGCAGGGCGTAGCCGGCCGGGAGTTGGGCGAGGATGCGGGTGAGGAGGTCCTCGCCGGCGAGCTGGGCCACGATGCGAAGGACGGTGCCGGTGTCCCAGCGGGTGGTGGCCGCTGTGCCGCCGGTGCGGTTCGCCAGGTCCTTGACGAAGCCCCAGCCGGTGAGAGGGGCGGTGTCGGGGATCGCGGACGTGAAGGTGACGGCGGCCTCATGCGGCAGCCTGGCTGCGAGCTCCACGCGTTCATCGCCCGTGAGCTGGCGCCCGAATGCGGCCAGCACGGCGCGCACAGCCTCATCGGCCTGTGCCCGGGTGGCATAGGCGCCTTCGTAGCGCACTCGTTCCAGCATCTGCTCGAACGTGATGCCCGCGGTGTACCGGCGCGGCTGCTGCTGGAGAATCATTGCTGACGTGCTTGCCTTTCTCGTCGAAGTCGTCGCGAGGCGGCGGCCGGGGACTACTCCGCCGGCCACCGGTGTCGCCCGGGTCAGGGGGAGGGGGTGATGTCTGCGGGCTGGACGGGCTGGGGGTGGCCGAACAGCAGGTCATAGCCCGCCGGGAGCTGGAGCAGGATGCGGCCGGTGAGTTCGTCGCCCGCTGCGTCCGCGGCAACGCTGAGCACGGCGCCCACATCCCAGGCCGCGGTCTGCTCCGTGGCTCCCTCGATCCAGGCCGCCGTGGCCCGCACGAACCGCTCAGGGGAGAGCGGCTCGCGCGCTTGGAGCGGACTGAGCAGGACGAGTGCCAGACCCTCTGGCAACCGGGCGGCCAGGTCCGCCCGTACCTCGCCCACCAGATGCGCGCCCAGCAGCGCCAGCACCGTGCGGGCCGCCCGCTCGGCTTCCTCGGTGGTGTCGTATTCGCCGCGTTCCTTGACCTGGTCCAGGAACGCCTCCCATCGCATGGTCATCGCTGCTCCCGTGCGTATGCGGCGGTGAGCGGAGACCGGGGGCAGCCGCGGGGGGACAGCCGACCCCCGTCTCCGGTGCGGCCGGTAGGGGACTCAGCCGCTGATCTCCTTGCGCGCGGAGTCGCCACTGATGGCGATCTTGCGGGGCTTGGCGCGCTCGGCGATCGGGATCCGCAGGGTCAGCACACCTGCGTCGTAGTCCGCCTTGATGTGCTCGGTGTCCAGGGTGTCGGCCAGCACGACCTGGCGGGAGAAGACGCCCAGGGGCCGTTCGGACAGCTCCATCTGCACGTCGTCCGACTTGGTGACGGGCCGCCGCTCGGCCTTGACGGTCAGCATGTTCCGCTCGACGTCGATGTCGATCGCGTCCGTGGCCACGCCGGGCAGGTCGAGGGCGATCACGTACTCCTCGCCCTCGCGGTAGGCGTCCATCGGCATCGCCGACGGCCGCGACCAGGTCCCGGTCGTGTTCAGGAGCTGCTGGGTGAGCCGGTCGAGCTCACGGAAGGGGTCGGTGCGCATCAACATTGTCAAAACACCTCCGGCGTTCAGGTCAGGCACTGTGCTGCCAATGCGTTTCACCTGCCATCGTTGTAGCATGTCGTCCAAGCGATGACAAGCGGAGCGTCATCCAGACGACGACATCAGGTGGAGGCCACGTGACCAGGGATGATCGGCAGGATGGTCAGCCAACCCCCCTTGCCCGCGGTCTCACGGCGGCCGACTTCCTCGCCACTGCCGCGGCACTGAACTCGATCCACGAGGCCCTGCACGCCGCCCGGTCGACGCGGGACGGCAAGCGCTCCGGTCCCGACCGGGCCAGTTCTGAACAGGCACTCGCTGCGCTCCTGATGCTGCGTGAAGCGCGCGATCAGCTCGCCGAATGGGAGCCGGGCCTGATCGAGGCCGCGCGGGAGGCGGGCGCGAGCTGGGCCGACCTCGCCCACCCCCTCGGCGTATCCAGCCGCCAGGCCGCCGAACGCCGCTACCTGCGCGTACGCCCCGGAACCCCGGGATCCACAGGTGAGCAGCGGGTACAGGCCACCCGCGACCGCCGCGCCGCCGACCGCACCGTCACCGCCTGGGCCCGCGCCAACGCCGCCGATCTGCGCCGGCTCGCCGGCCAGATCACCGCACTCACCGACCTCCCCGCCGCCGCCAGCACCTCACTCGCGGACCTCGAAGCCGCCCTTGCCGACAACGACCCGGCCGCCCTCGTCGCTCCCCTGACGGTCACGCACACGTATCTGACGTCCGGCCACCCCGACCTCGCAGCGCGCATCGATGACCTCGCCCGCCATACCGACCAGCTGCGTCGGCACAGCGGCAACCAGCGCCGGAACTAAGCCTTTTCGTCGCACACCGGGATCTTCCGACCGAGACGGATCTCTCACAGCGAAGGTGCGACACAGCCACTGCCGCACCAGCACTCGAACCACACCACCTTGCCGCCCCCTGCCACAGGATTCACACCCCACTTGCCGGCGACCGCGTCCAGCAGCAGGAGCCCCCGGCCGCCCTCGTCGTCCGGCCCCGACTGCCGGGCGAACGCGGGCAGTTGAGCGAAGCCGTCCGTCACCTCGACCCGCACCCCGCCCGGCTGTCGCAGGATCAGCACTTCGCACCGGCGGTCCGGAACATGCCGTACGACATTGGCGACCAGCTCGGTCATGCCCAGTTCCACGGCGTCGGTCAGCGCGGGCATCGCCCACTCGGCGAGCAGCGAGCGGGCGATGGTGCGGATGTGCCGGGCCGAGTGTTCGCCGACGGTGAGGCGCAGCCGGTATTGCGCACGGAAGGGGACCAGGGGCGTGGGGGGAATGTATCCGTTCACGGTACGAGCGTGACCTCGCGCAACTACTCTGGGCTACCGAACAGATACAACAGGTCCCGAAGTGGGCCGAGTTGCGTGAGATGAGAGGGGCCGCTGCGTGACCCACATCAACACCCTCGACCCGGGCGCCTCGCCACTCGACTACTACGGCTTCGAACTACGCCGCTACCGCGAGGCCGCCGAGCTGACCCAGAAGCAGCTCGGGGACATCGTGTACTGCACGGGGTCGCTGGTCGGCCAGATCGAGACGGCACGGAAGTTGCCGACGTTGCCGTTCAGTGAGCGGGTGGATGTGGCATTGGGGACGGGCGGGGCGCTGTCCCGGTTGCATGAGCTGGTGATGCGTAGTCAACTTCCGGCTTGGTTTCAACAGGTGGCGGAGTTGGAGGCGCGGGCGACAGAGATCGGTACGTTCCAGACGCACATGGTTCATGGTCTCCTGCAGAGCAAGGAGTACGCACGTGCCGTGCTCGGCGTGCTGGACGACAACGACCTCGACGACCGCACCGCCGTACGGCTGGCTCGTCAGCGCATCTTCGAGAGGGGCGAGCCGCCGGTCTTCTGGATGATCCTGAGTGAGGCTGCGCTGTACCAGGAGATCGGCGGTTCGGCGACCATGCATGGCCAACTGGCACACCTGTTGTCCTTCGAGCACAACCCGCGGATCAACGTCCAGGTTCTGCCGTTTTCGGCTGGTGCGCACGCAGGATCGCAGGGCTCATTCACCGTCTTTCGCTTCCCCAGCGATCCGGTCATCGTCTACACCGAGGGGTACGGCAGTGGGCGTCCGACCGCCAACCCGGACACCGTCAAGGACTGCTCGCTCCGTTACGATCATCTCCAGGCCGCCGCCCTCTCCCTCAAGGACTCGGCGGAGTTGATCCGGCGCGTGATGGAGGAGCGTTATGGAGAGCACCGAGATTCTGACGGCGATCCAGTGGCGTAAGTCCAGCTACAGCGGTGACCAGGGCGGCGAGTGCATCGAGATAGCCGCAACCCCCCACACCACCATCGCCATCCGGGACTCCAAGAACCAGGCGGGGCCGATCGTCACCCTCGACCCCGCCGCGTTCAACGCCTTCCTGGGTTGGGCTACAGCCGCTGAATAATCGTGCCGGTGGCCAAGCCACCCCCCGCACACATCGTCACCAGCGCGAACTCCTTGTCCGCCCGCTCCAGTTCATGAAGCGCGGTCGTGATCAACCGGGCCCCGGTGGCCCCCACCGGGTGTCCGAGGGCGATCGCGCCGCCGTTCACGTTCACCTTCTCCAGGTCCTGTTCGAAGACCTGAGCCCAGCTCAACACCACTGATGCGAACGCCTCGTTGATCTCGACGAGGTCGATGTCCTTCAGGGACATCCCGGCCTTGCCCAGCACGGCATTCGTCGCGTCGATCGGGCCGTCGAGGTGGAAGTGCGGGTCGGCGCCCACCAGCGCCTGGGCGACGATCCGCGCCCGGGGCCGCAGCTTCAGCGCACGCGCCATCCGCTTCGACGCCCACATGATCGCCGCCGCGCCGTCGCTGATCTGGGACGAGTTGCCCGCCGTGTGCACGGCCGTCGGCATGACGGGCTTGAGCCTCGCCAGGGCCTCCATGGACGTGTCGCGCAGGCCCTCGTCCTTGTCGACGAGCCGCCACATGCCCTGCCCGGCACGCTGCTCGTCCTCGGTCGTCGGGACCTGGACGGCGAACGTCTCCCTCTTGAAGCGTTCCTCCGCCCAGGCGGCAGCCGCCCGCTCCTGCGAGACCAGCCCCAGTGAGTCGACGTTCTCGCGCGTCAGCCCCCGGTGGCGGGCGATCCGTTCCGCCGCCTCGAACTGGTTGGGCAGGTCCACGTTCCACTCGTCGGGGAACGGCTTCCCCGGCCCGTGTTTCGACCCCGACCCCAGCGGCACCCGCGACATCGCCTCGACGCCGCAGCTGATGCCGACATCGATGACGCCCGCCGCGATCATGTTGGCCGTCATGTGCGACGCCTGCTGCGAGGACCCGCACTGGCAGTCGACCGTCGTCGCGGCCGTCTCGTAGGGCAGGCCCATGGTCAGCCAGGCCGTGCGCGCGGGGTTCATGGACTGTTCGCCGGCGTGGGTCACCGTGCCGCCGACGATCTGCTCGACCGCGTCGGCGGGGATGCCGGTGCGGCCCAGGAGTTCGCGGTACGTCTCGCCCAGGAGATAGGCGGGGTGGAGGTTGGCGAGCGCGCCGCCGCGCTTGCCGATGGGGGTGCGTACTGCTTCGACGATCACGGGTTCCGCGGCCATGGGGAGTGTCCTCTCCTCGGTTACCCGCGCGGCGCGGGGGCGTCCCGGCCGACCCCGCCACGCGGAACTAGAACACGTACTAGTTCCATTTGCAGTCTGCTGACAGCGCGTCGACTGCCGCAAGAGTCGTGCAGCGTCTGAAGTCTTGATCTGCGGAGATCTGCACGAATCCCGCACGCAATTCGGGGTGCCGCGCCTCTTGCCACTTGTAGAACCCGTTACTACCTTCGCGGCAATCCTTGTTCTGATGGTCCGTCAGATGGCTACATGGCTAGATGGCTGGAGTTGCCGATGCCTTGTCCAGCGCTTCCCGACGGGTTCGACTTCACCGACCCCGATGTGCTGCACCACCGCGTACCCCTCCCGGAGTTCGCCGAGCTGCGCCGGGCCGAACCGGTCCGCTGGATCCCGCAGTCGGGCAACGTAGCCGGGTTCCAGGACGAGGGCTACTGGGCGGTGACCCGGCACGCGGACGTCAAGTACGTATCCACGCACCCGGAGTTGTTCTCGTCCTCACTGAACACCGCGATCATCCGCTTCAACGAGCACATCGAGCGCGACGCCATCGACGCGCAGCGGCTGATCCTGCTGAACATGGACCCGCCCGAGCACACCCGGGTCCGCCAGATCGTGCAGCGCGTCTTCACCCCGCGGGCCATCCGGGCCCTGGAGGAGCGCCTGCGCGCGAGGGCGCTGTCGATCGCCGCCAACGCCCGGCAGCACTCCGGCCCCTTCGACTTCGTCACCGAGGTCGCCTGCGAACTGCCCCTGCAGGCCATCGCCGAGCTCATCGGCGTCCCGCAGGACGACCGGGCCAAGATCTTCGACTGGTCCAACAAGATGATCGCGTACGACGACCCCGAGTACGCCATCACCGAGGAGGTCGGGCAGGAGTCGGCCACCGAACTCATCTCGTACGCGATGAACATGGCCGCCGACCGCAAGGAGTGCCCGGCGAAGGACCTCGTCACCACGCTGGTGGCTGCGGAGGACGAGGGCAACCTGCGCTCCGACGAGTTCGGGTTCTTCGTGCTGATGCTGTCGGTGGCCGGCAACGAGACCACCCGTAACGCCATCACGCACGGGATGCACGCCTTCCTCACCCACCCCGAGCAGTGGGAGCTGTACAAGAGGGAGCGCCCGGCGACGGCGGCCGAGGAGATCGTCCGCTGGGCGACGCCCGTCGTCTCCTTCCAGCGGACGGCCACTCAGGACACGGAGTTGGGCGGAAAGCGCATAAACAAGGGGGACCGGGTAGGAATCTTCTATGCCTCGGCGAACCACGATCCCGAGGTCTTCGACAACCCGGACACCTTCGACATCACCCGTGACCCCAATCCTCACCTGGGCTTCGGCGGGGGCGGTCCCCACTACTGCCTCGGCAAGTCCCTTGCGGTCCTGGAGATCGACCTCATCTTCAACGCCGTGGCCGACGCCATGCCCGGCCTGCGGATGGTCGGCGACCCGCGCCGACTGCGTTCCGCCTGGATCAACGGCGTCAAGGAACTCCAGGTGACCGCCGACTGACGAGACGCACGGCGCCACACTCGGGCCGACGGCTTCCCGGCGCCGTCGGCCCGTCCCGAGGGAGGCAGGAGCACCCCTTATCCCTACGCCCCGTTCCTGCCTCCCCCGAGACGGCTCCGTCCGTGCACGGGGGACTCGTGCGCATGGCGAAGGCGACGGCCCCGGGGATCGGGGGCCGCCGCCTTCGGTTCAGGGTCTGGCGGGGTCGGCTCAGTACCAGCCGTTCGACTGCCAGAAGTTCCAGGCGCCACAGGCGCTGCCGTAGCGGTCCTTCATGTAGTCCAGGCCCCACTCGATCTGGGTGGCCGCGTTGGTCTTCCAGTCCGAGCCGGCCGAGGCCATCTTGTTGCCCGGGAGGGCCTGGACGAGGCCGTAGGCGCCGCTGGAGGAGTTGGTGGCGTTCACGTTCCAGTCGCTCTCGTGGTCGACGATCTTGGAGAAGCACTGGTACTGGGCCGAGTCCGAGATCATCTTCTTCGCGATCTTCTGCGCCGAGCCGGCCTCGGTCGACGCGGCCTGGGCGGGCGCGGCGGCGAACAGGGTGCCGGCGGCCGTGGCGGCCAGGGCGGCACCGGCGAGGGCCTTCTTCGGGGCGGAGATGCGGCGGAAGGTGGAAATCGCGGACACGGAGAGCCTTTCTTCGGGGACAGGGGCCGCAGGCAAGCCGGAACCACGCGATGCGAGGCGGGGGCGTACGTCGGCGCCGCGGCCCTGAGGGCACGTCGGCGCCGTGCGACGTCGTCCAGAGAAACAGGCCGGGAAGGTGTCCGCAATGAGCCGGTTTGCTAGTTGTGGTCGTATGCCGGAGGAGTGGCGCTCGTGTGAGGTGGCTCTCAATGTGCAGGTCAGGTGCGGTTTTGGCGTGCGCATGGCGTCCGATTTGCCCGACTAGGGTGGATCGTAGGTGATGTGAGTCATGTGGGGTGGTTCACCGTGCGGATCACGGACCGCGCGTGGCCCCTCACCCTGTGGGAGCGTCGAATGTGACCGGGGCCTCGAAGGCCGCCCGGCGGGTGGCACGGCGAAGCGCCCGCAGGATCACCGGGCCGAGGGTGACGGTCAGGACGACGGTGACGAGCGCCCGGCCGAGGTCCCAGCCGAGGGAGGTCGCCAGGCAGTACGCCACGAAGCGGGCCAGGTTCGCGGAGACGGCCGCCTCGGGGTCGAAGGCCACGTTCGAGGCCAGGGCGCCCATGAAGGGCCAGCCGGCCAGGTTCATGATCGTGCCGTAGACGAAGGCCGCGAGGAAGCCGTAAACGGCCAGCATCAGCAGTTCCGCCCGCCCGCGCAGGCGGTCCTGGCCCGGCAGCAGGCCCGCGCCCATCGTGAACCAGCCCATCGCCAGCATCTGGAACGGCATCCAGGGGCCCACCCCGCCCGTCAGCAGCGCCGACGCGAACATCGTCACCCCGCCGAGCGCGAACCCGAAGCCCGGGCCCAGCACCCGCCCGCTGAGCACCATCAGGAAGAACATCGGCTCGAGACCGGCGGTACCCGCCCCGATCGGCCGCAGCGCCGCCCCCGTCGCCGCCAGGACGCCGAGCATCGCGACCGCCTTCGGGCCGAGCCCCGACTCGGAGATCGTGGCGGCGACCACCGCGACGAGGAGGACCAGGAGAGCCGAGAAGAGCCAGGGGGCGTCCTGGGCGTGGGCGCTGAGCTGGGAGGTGGGTGGTGTGAGGAACGGCCAGCCGAAGGCCGCGACGCCGACCGCGCTGACGAGGGCCAGGGCGGCGATGGAGCGGGGGCCGAGGCGGACGGCTCGGGCCTGGGGCGTGGAGCGGTCCGTCATGCCAGGGCCTCCCGTACCTCGGCGACCGTGAGCCACTTCTGCGGAGCCAGGATCTTGGCCACCTGCGGGGCGAAGGAAGGGGAGGCGACCACCACGTCCGCCGCCGGGCCGTCCGCGATCACCTCGCCGTCGGCGAGGAGGATCACCCGGTGCGCCAGTTCGGCGGCGAGCTCCACGTCGTGGGTGGCCAGGACGATGGCGTGGCCCTCGGCGGCCAGCCGGCGCAGGATGCCGAGCAGACGGGCCTTCGCCGCGTAGTCCAGGCCGCGGGTCGGTTCGTCGAGGAGGAGAAGGGGCGGCTTGGCGGTCAGGACGACGGCCAGGGCCAGGGTGAGGCGCTGGCCCTCGGAGAGGTCGCGGGGGTGGATGTCGTCAGGGATGTCCGGCAGGAGCTCGGAGACGAGGGTGCGGCAGGTGCCGGGGGCCGCGTCGGCGTCGGCGTCGGCCGACGCGCACTCCGCTGCGACCGTGTCGGCGTAGAGCAGGTCGCGGGGTTCCTGGGGGACGAGGCCCACTTTGCGTACGAGGTCGCGGGGCGGGGTGCGGTGCGGGGTGGCTCCGCCTACTCGGACTGTGCCGACCGAGGGTTCGACGAGGCCGACGAGGGTGTTGAGGAGCGTGGACTTTCCGGCGCCGTTGCGGCCCATGAGGGCGATGGTTTCGCCTGGGGTGACGGTCAGGTCCACGTGGCGTAGGGCTTGGATTCGGTCGCGGGTTACGGCGAGGGCTCTTACTTCGGCCGTGTGGGGCGAGGGTGGGGTGAGTTCGGTGCGCTTGCGGCGGAACCAGCGGGGGGTTGTGGCGGTGGCGCCCAAGGGGGTGGAGGGTGCGGTTTCGTCGCGGCTGCCGGTACGTTGTGGCTGGTCGCGCAGTTCCCCGCGCCCCTTTGCGGCGTTGCAGTCCCGTCCCTCAAGTTGTTGACGTAGGTTTGCCGCCCTTCGCCTCGCATCCCGGACCGTCAGCGGCAGCGGGGACCAGCCTGCCAGGCGGCCCAGGCCCACGACCGGGGGGTACACCGGCGATACGGCCATGACCTCCGCCGGGGTGCCCAGGACGGGGGCCGCTCCGGGTGAGGGGAGCAGGGCGACCTGGTCGGCGTACTGGATGACTCGTTCCAGGCGGTGTTCGGCCATGAGGATCGTGGTGCCGAGGTCGTGGACCAGGCGTTGGAGGACCGCGAGAACCTCTTCCGCGGCGGCCGGGTCGAGGGCCGAGGTCGGCTCGTCGAGGATGAGGACCTCGGGGTGCGGGGTGAGGACCGAGCCGATCGCGACGCGCTGCTGCTGGCCGCCGGAGAGGGTGGCGATGGGGCGGGCCCGCAGGTCGGTGAGGCCGAGCAGGTCGAGGGTCTCCTCCACGCGGCGGCGCATCACGTCCGGAGCGAGGCCCAACGACTCCATGCCGTAGGCGAGTTCGTCCTCGACCGTGTCGGTCACGAAGTGGGACAGCGGGTCCTGCCCCACCGTGCCCACCACGTCGGCGAGTTCGCGCGGCTTGTGGGTACGGGTGTCACGGCCGGCCACCGTGACGCGGCCGCGCAGGGTGCCGCCGGTGAAGTGCGGGACCAGGCCGCTGACCGCGCCGAGGACCGTGGACTTGCCCACGCCCGACGGCCCGACCAGGAGGACGAGCTCGCCCTCCGGCACCTCGAAGTCGACGCCTCGCACGGTGGGTTCGAGGGCGCCGTCGTAGGTCACCGATACATCCTCGAAGCGGATCACGACGGCTCCTTGGGAATCACGAAGGCGGGCAGCAGGCCCAGCAGTACGGCCGCCGCCGGCCACAGGGGGAAGGTCGGCGCGACCAGGGGGACCACACCGGGGTGCAGCGCCTCGGGGTCGCGGGAGGCGGCGAGGGTGAGCAGGGCGGCCACCGCGACGCCGGAGCCGGTGACCAGCCAGGCGCGGGCGTCCCAGCGGTCGGGGCGGTAGCGGGTACGAGGGGTACGGCGGCCCCCGAGCCACAGGCCGGCCAGCGCGGCGGCCAGTCCGGCGAGGAGGACGGGCAGACCGTAGGTGGCGCCCTGGGCGGTGAGCAGGCCGTACGTTCCGGCGCAGACGCCCAGCAGGCCGCCGAGGGTGAGGGCGGTGGTGGTGCGGCGGACCGGGGCGGGGACCTGTGCGGTACGGCCGTATCCGCGGGCGTCCATCGCTGCGGCTAGGGCGACCGAACGCTCCAACGCGCCCTCCAGGACCGGGAGCCCGACGTGCAGGAGACCCCGGACACCGCGGTCGGGCCGGCCGCGCAGGCGCCGGGCGGCGCGCAGACGCTGGACGTCGGCGATCAGGTTGGGGGCGAAGGTGAGGGCGACGACCACGGCCACGCCCATCTCGTACAGGGCGCCCGGCAGGGACTTCAGCAGGCGGGTGGGGTTGGCGAGGGCGTTCGCCGCCCCCACACAGATCAGGAGCGTGGCCAGTTTCAGGCCGTCGTACAGGGCGAACACGAGCGCCTCGGCCGTGACCGTTCCGCCCAGGCGGATGCCCTGGGCCCAGTCGGGGAGGGGGACTTCGGGGAGGGTGACGATCACGTGCGTGCCGGGGATGGGGGAGCCGAGGGCCACGGCGAAGAAGAGGCGGATGACGAGGACGGCCAGGGCGAGCTTGACGAAGGCCGAGTAGGAACGGGCCCAGGGGGTGTTCGGGCGGCAGGTCGCCACCACGTAGGCGGACGTGGCGATGAGGAGGGTGAGCAGGAGGGGGTTGGTGGTGCGGGTGGCCGCGGTGCCGAGGGAGAGGGCCCAGAGCCACCAGGCGCCGGGGTGGAGCTGCGCCCGGGGACCCGGCCGGGGGGTGGGGCCGCCTGCCGGCGCCGGTGGGGTGCCGCCTCTCTTCGGGACGGGCACCTCCCCGGCGGCACGGGTGCCCGCAGGCCGGCTGGGGCGGCTTGCCATCAGGCCCGCCGCCGCCGTGTCTGCCAGACCGCTGCCGCGCCCAGCACCGCCACCACGACGATCCCCGCCACCAACCCCAGCGACGGACCGCCGTCCGAGGCGTCCTTCTTCTCGGAGGCTGCCTTCTCGGAAGGTGTCTTCTCAGAACCCGTCGACCTGTCGCCCCCGGCCACCTGCTCCCCGCACCCCTTCTCCGGGTAGCCCCCGATCGCGCACAACAGCGCGTCCGTGCCGTACCGGAGGGGCTTGGCCACCGTGGCCAGAGCCTCCGCCGTGGTCGCGTCCGGGGCGACCCGGGCGCATATGGTGCGGCGGGCAGGGGGCGTCTCGCCCGACGGGGCGTCGGCCGGCGTACCGAAGTCGATGACCAGAGCCACCCGCTTCTTGCCGTCCTGCGCGGGCGTCCGTGCGCAGATCACCGCGAACTCGGCCGCGCCCCCCGGCTGGGCGGCGTCCTTCGAGTCCTCGCTCACCGCGAAGCGGAAGCCCTGGACGTCGCCGTCGGAGGGGCGGGCGATGGAGGGGCCCTGGGTGGCGTACGTCCACTTGCCGCCGTCGCGGTCCCAGAAGGACCAGTAGCGGTATCCGGTCGCCTGGGCGGCCTGGGCCGCGCCGGTCACGAGGACCAGCGCGGCCAGGAGGAGGGTGAGAGCGCGGCGGATCACGATCGCTTGGCCTTGTTGCGGCCGCTCAGCAGGAAGCCGACGCCGATGCCCGCGACCAGGCAGACACCGACGAACCACCACACGCCGAAGCCCTTGTCCTCGTCCTCCTGCTTGTCCGAGGCCTTCGCCGACGTCGTCACCGACCCGTTCGGCGCCGACTGCGGTGCCGGGCCCGTCGCGTTGAGCTGCTTGACCAGGTCGGTGCCGCCGAAGTCACGCGGGTCGGCGCCGGTCGCGTGGGCGGCGAAGATCAGCTGGGCGTAGGCGGCCGGGCCGCTCTGCGCGGCCCACTTCGCGGAGTTCTGCTCCAGCCAGCGCAACGGCTTCTGCGCGGCGCCCGCCCCGCTCTGTGCGGCGAGGGCGACGACCGCGTCGGCCGTGTTGCCGTAGTCGGGCTGGTCCTCGGCGCCGGGGAGGGCGGACGTGAGGTGGCCGTCCTTGGCGAGGGCCTTCGTCAGGTACACGGCGCCGTTGGCCGCGGCCCGCTCCGGGGTTGCGGAGCCGGCGTCGCTGCAGGACGCGTCCGACTGCTTGCCCGGGCTGACCACGAGGCCCTTGCCGAGCGAGCCGACGACGCCCGCCGCGGTCGCGTCCGCGTTGGCGGCCAGGCCGCCCTTCTTGTCCGGCTGGAACGCGAAGGCGCCCGCGTCGGCGCCCTTGCAGGGCAGGGCGAGCTCGATCAGGGCGTCGTACGGGGACTTCCCGCCCTTCACGACCTCCGCCGGCTTCTCGCCCGCGGCGGCCAGCGCGCCGACCACGACCGACGTCGAGTTCGCGTCGGTGGCCCCGCCCGGGGTGTAGCCCCAGCCGCCGTCCTTGTTCTGGACCGACTTCAGCCAGGACACCGCCTTGTCGGCCGCGGCGTCGTGCCCGCCGAGCGCGGCCAGTGCCTGCACGGCGGCGGCCGTGTTGTTGGTGTCGATCAGGGTCTTGGCGCCGCAGTCAGTGCTCGTGTCGGCGCGGTAGGGCGCGAAAGCCCCGTTCGCGCACTGCTGCCCGAGCAGCCAGTCCACGGCACCCTTCGCCGGCTTCACCTCGACGGTGTCCTGCGCGAGCAGCGCGAGGGACTGGCGCCAGACGCCGTCGTACGTGGGGTCGGAGTCGCCGTACAGCTCGGCGGGGTACGCCTGCGACGGCGACGTGGAGGGGGTCGGGTCGGCGGCTACGGCGGGCGCGGCCGCGCCGATCACGACGGTGGCGGCCAGGGCCGCTGCGCTGCGGCGGACGTACATGATCGGCGGGTGCCCTTCCCTAAGGGGAACCGGGCAGCACAGGGAAAACCCCCGGCGGCTCGGCTCCGTATACCTCGACGGTGCCGCGCTCCGGCAGGCTGCCGGTGCACGTGAGCCGGTCACTGTCCCGTACGCGGCGATCCGGCTCACCGGCCTTCGACGACCGGTTCACGGTTGCGGGTCAGCGCCGGATTTGCACCGGCTTTCCCCCGTACGGGTGTGATGACGACGGCGACACTCTACCCGGGGGTAGGCGGGGGCTGAGAGGGGGCTGTGGGCGGCGGCGGTGGTTCGGTGTCGAGCGAGGTTGAGGGCGGCCGGTTCGGCTGGATTTCGCCCATGGACGTCGACCGGTTTGCCGGGCTTCGCCGTGGGCGTGTGCATGATCCCGGCCATGGCGTCGGTCCTTCCTCGCGGACGGACCGGTATCACCCGACGTCAGGATGCGCGGCGGGTCGGGTGGCCCCATCATGTGGGTACTGCCCTCGGTCTGCGTGATCGCCGCCCTGGGGCGTTGTGATCACTGAAGTGTCAAACCAAACATGCATTTTGCGCCGAATGGCTATCGGTGTGGCTGGAATGACCTGCCGGAGGGTGCGAATCCTCTACCGTTTGGTCGGTGCGAGCGGCCCTACGGGACGCGCAACCGTCACCCCGTGGCATTGCGTCTTACGGAAAACCCTTGGTCCGTCGCTATGACGGCTGGTTTGTGTGTCGACTGGCGCCCTGACGGGCGGGATGCTGGTTCTCTGGGTCCTGCTCCGGGCGGCCGCGGCGCTGGCGACGGGAGGCACACCTGGTGTTGGGAAGTGTCAAGAGCGGCGACGGCAAGAGGCTGCTCTTCTTCGAGACGTCGGGGGACCCGAAGGGGCACCCGGTGTTCTTGCTGCATGGCACTCCGGGCAGCAGGGTCGGGCCGCGTCCACGTACCAGCGTTCTCTACAAACTGGGTATTCGGCTCATCTCCTATGACCGGCCAGGGTACGGGGAGTCGCATCGGTTAAAAGGCCGCACTGTGCGTCATTCTGCGGCGGATGTGCAGGCCATCGCCGACCACCTGAATCTCGGACCGTTCTCCGTGCTCGGCCGTTCTGGTGGCGGGCCGCATGCATTGGCCTGCGCGGCGCTGCTCCAGGACCGGGTGGCCAGTGCTGCCGCGCTGGTCAGCATCGCGCCGCCAGATGCCGACGGGCTCGACTGGTATGACGGGATGGCCCAATCCAACATCGACGCCTACAAGACCGCCTCCGAGGCACTCAGCGACGGCTCCGCGGCATGTCTGGATCGCCTCAGGGCGAACCTGGCCAGCAACGCGGATGCCATCAGGGACAACCCTGAATCACTGCTGACCTGGCTAACCCCGGAGATGCCGGCGGCCGACAGGCTAGTGGTGGGACATGGCGGCATCCGGCACTTACTCCTGGCCAACTACCAGGCCAGCGCCGTGCATTCCTCATTCGGCTGGCTGGACGACGTGCTGTCGTTCCGACAGGACTGGGGCTTCGAGCCAGGCAAGATCGTCGAAGTCCCGACCATGCTCTGGCATGGCGAACACGACACGTTCTCGCCCGTTGGCCACTTCCGATGGCTGGCCGCCCGCATCCCTTCAGCGACACCCGTGCTGAAGCGTGAGGCGGCGCACTTCGCCGCGCTGCCGGCCGTACCGGAAATACTCGCGTGGCTTCGTGACCGGGCCCGCGAACGCTTCGGGGCCGCCGTGTAGCGGGGGCGCTCGCTGAAGTCCAGGAGCGCCCCCTCCCCGCAGATCAGATCGGGTGAGGGTCGAACTCCCAGCCCGAGCGACTCCACTTGCGCAGGGCGAGAGCCCGAGGGTGGTCGGCTCCGAGCCGCGCGGTGAGCGCACCCAGCACCTCCTCGCGAAGTCGCTCGGCGGCCTCCGCCTCTCCCAGTTCGTTCAGAACCACCGCGAGGTTGGCGGCGCAGACCAGCGGGGCGGGGTGCTGGTTGTCGTTGAGGACGTCGCCAAGCCGGTCCAGAACCTCCTCGTACGTCGCGCGGGCTCGTTCCCGCTGCCCCAGTGCGGCCTGGGCATTGGCCAGGTTCATCCGGCACATCAGGGTGAACGGGTGGTCGTCGTCGAAGATCTCCGCGAAGGCCCGTGCCGCCTGTTCTGCGTAGGCCAGGGAGGAGGCCACCTCGTTGGCCGAGTAGAGGAGCACGGCCAGGTTCGCGTAACAAGCCACCGTGTAGGGGTGCTTGTCATGGAAGAGCCGACGGCAGTCGTCCAGGACCTGGCGGGCCAGGTCGCAGCCTTCCTCGGTACGGCCCTGCGCGCCCAGCATCCCGGCCAGTCCCAGTTGGAGCAGCAGCCGGTTGGGAGAGGCGGAGCCCTCCTCGGAGGGCAGATTGGCCAGCACCGTGCGCGTCAGCTGCTCCGCCTCCTGGGCGCGGCCCAGGTGGAGCAGGGCCCCAGAAAGCGACCTCCCCGCGTTGATGGTGGTGGGAGAGGACGGGCCGAACTCCTTGTTTTCCAGACAGTGGTCGTAGGTACGTCGCAACAGAAGCTCGGATCCGGCGTAGTCGCCGCAGTCGAGCAGGTTGCGGGCGTAGTTGACGGTCGATTCCCGCGTGTAGGGGTGTTCCGCGCCCAGGATCTTGTTCCGGGTTTCCATCGTTCTGCGGTCCAGCGACAGCGCGTCGGAGTACTGCCCCAACACCCGTCGGCACACCGCGAGATTGTTGGCCGCCATCAGGCTGCGTGGATGGTCCTCGCCGAACAACTCGAGAAACCTCTCGTGGTTGAGGCGATCGCGTTCCAGTGCTTCCCCATAGCGGCCCAGACCACGCAGGTCGGCTGCCACACCGCCGGAGGTCATGAGGATATGGAGATCGTAGGGGCTCTCCAGGGCCGCTTCCTGGCGCCTCAGCACATCTGTGCCCATGTCCAGGGCCTCCTTGTACCTGCCTTGAGCACGCAGAATGTTGGCGATCTGAAAGCCCATGTGGAGCACCCAGCGCTCGTCGGGCCCGCTGTGTTCGAGCCAGCCCTGGTGCACGCGAGTGCTGAGGTCGAGCGCTTGCCTCAGCTCACCGCGGCGACGCAACTGGCGTACCCGGTCCACGATCAGCTTGCGGATGCCGTAGTCGGGTGTAGTGAGGGCCCACGGAGTTCCCAGGTGTGGCCAGATGATGCGGTAGCGCTCCCAGGTGTGGTGGTCCTCTGGGTCGTCCTGTTCGGGACGGGCAGCCACCAGGGTGCGGAACACGACGTCCCGGGTGGCCTCCTGCTCCTCGTCCGTCATGTTCTGGCGCACCGACATCTGCACCAGTCGGTGCACGCGGAGACTGCTCGACTTGCGGTCCACTGCGGCGAGTGAGAGACGGCTCAGCTCCCGGAACGCCCGGGCGATCATCTCCGTGCTGTCGAAGGCACGCGGCCGGAACTCCTGATCGCCCGAGGTGCTCGGGCCGATCAGGGACTGTGCGATCTGCGTGCCCTGAAGCAGATTCATGGAGATCGGTTCAGGGCTGAACCAGGCAGCCAGTTTGAGCAGTTGAGCTGCCGGAGGAAAGTTCTTGTCGAGTTGATCGATGGCCACTTTCCAGGTCTGGGAGACATCGAGAACCCGATTCTCGGGGCCCAGGTCGGGTGTGTCGGCGGAGGGCTGGCGCTCGAGGAGCTTCACGTATTCACGGGTCTGCAGGCCACTCTCCTTGAGCACGGCAGCCGCGTGCTCGACGGCCAGCGGCAGATCGCCGAGGGCGGCGGCCACTTCGTCGGCCTCCTTGGTGCTGCACTCGGTGAGCCTGCGCTTGAGGTGCAACACGCTCTCCGCGCGCGTGAAGACGCCGACGTCGACGATCTCCGCATACCGCTCCCAGCCCTCGGAGCGTTGACTGGTGGCCAGGATGTGGCCGGACTTGCTGCTCACCAGGAGGTCGGACAGATCGTTCACGTGCTCGACGTTGTCGAGGATCAGCAGCCAGCGGCTGTAGGGCCGGCCCAGACGCAGCGCATCCTTGACGCCGGCTGCCGTCGCCGTCGGGTTCTTGCGCTGGGCAACATTCAGATAGCTTGCCAACCCCGCGAACTGCTCCACTGCAAGGTTTCGCTGATCGGCCTGGACGTGCCACACGACGTCGTAACCGCTCTTGAAGCGGTGGGCGAACTCCATGGCCAACATCGTCTTGCCCACGCCACCCATTCCGCGCAGAAGCACCGTGCCGTCGCCGGCCAGCAGCCGCTCGCGCAGGAACTCCAGCAGTTGCTCGCGACCGGTGAAAGAAGGGTTGCGGATGGGCATGTCCGGGGACAGCACTGCGGGCTCGGCTCCGGGGAAGCGAGGACCGCCGTCGCTCGTGACGGCCGGGCTGAACAACGTCTGGGCCGGAGCCTCCACGGCATTCAACAGCGTCTGCCTGGCGGCGTCCTCATCGGCACCGCATCGGGACAGATCCGCGGATGTGCGCTCGGAGAACGGCGGACTCAGCCGTACGTCGTCCACCCGGACGGTAACCAGACTGCGCCGATTTCCCAGGTCGTCGACGGTGTCGGCCGCCTCCCACACCGCGCGTGTCTCCGCGGACCGTCGGTAGGCCTGGGAGAGGACCGCGATGGTCCGGGTGGGTGATTCCACCGTGTTCTTGCCGGTGGTTCGCGGCGGCGCTGTGGTGGTGCCGTTGGAGAGCAGACGTACTTGGAAACCAACGGACTTGAGGGTGAACTCGATCCAGTCGGCCCAGGTGCGGTCCTCGGGGACGAAGCTGACATGGATTGTGGTGTTCTCCAGCGGTCTGGGCCGCTTGTAGAGAGCGAGAACCCGCTTGCGCTCGGCATCGTCCAAGCGGGGAAGCGCGGTGACTTCGCCCTCGGAGATGACATCGGTCAGCCGTTCGCAAGCGGCGAGCAGCGAGGTGGGGCTGCCCGGGGCGTCACGGAAGGGGGCCAGCAGTTCTTCGTAGGCGTAGAAGGGCCGGTAAGGGATCTCGACCTTGCCCCAGTACTCCTGGGCGTCCAGGGCGCAGTGGCGGCGCACGATGTCGGCGAACTTCGCCCGCATCTGCTCCCGTGCCGCCTCCAGGCGGTCGGCCTCGCCGTTCGCGTCCTCCACGCGCATGGGGACCGGAATGACGCGGATCCCCCGATAGCCGTAGAGACCCTCGATCTTCTGCGCCACGGCCACTGCGCCGTCCATTCCCTGGCTGCTGGGTGTGAAGGCGACGACCAGGGCGTCCGGCAGCAGCACCGTGCACACCTCAGAGACGTCGCTCAGACCGGTGCGGCTGTCGATCAGGACGTAGTCGTAATTCTGAGTGAGTTCGCGCTTGAGGGCCTGGACGAAGACCGGTCCGTGCCAGGTGTGGTCCAGGAAATGCATCCAGTCGAACTGCGAGTACGCCGACAGGTACTCCTTGTTCTGCGTGCCGGGCGAGACATAGTCCAGTCGGCCGCCGCCCGGAAACTCCCAGTCGATCGGGATCACGCAGTGGTTGAAATGGGCCTGGGTGGCCACCCAGGCCGCTTCGGCGGTCTCCCACTCGTCCTGTGCGTGAGGTTCCGGTTGCTTCCGCTGCTCCAGCACGGTCTGGTTGAAGTGCAGGAAGAGGTCGATGATGCCTGGCGCCGTCCGTAACCGGTCGCGGTCCAGGAAGGGATGCAGAAAGCGGTCGAGGCCGGGTGCGTCGAGGTCCCAGTCGACGACGAGCACCCGCTTTCCACCCGATGCCAGGATCCAGGCGGTGTTGGCGAGGGACATGGTGCGGCCGGTGCCGCCCTTGTACGAGTAGAAGGTGATGACCTTCCCTCGGGCCGTTTCCTCCGGACCCGGAGTCAGCATCCCCGCCATCTCGTCCGCGCCCTTCACGTCAGTCACTGGTTGGCCTCCGAACCCCGGGACTCGCCGCCGGTTCGGCCGACGGGCGCGGGGCAACATCCTGGATGGAATCGAGATACCGCAAATAGCAACTCTTCGCCAACTCCGCGAAGAGCCAGGCGAAGGCATCGGCCTTCGGAATGCCTCGTGCGGCGGTACCGCGAGCGGTGCGGGGCATCTCGCCCAGATGCCGGTGCCGGGACAGCGTCGTCTCCAGCAGCGCCCGCAGTCGTGCCTCATTGCTCCGGGTCTGTGGGTCGTCCTCGGCCAGCACTGCCATCACCGCCAGCCACGGCCGGTCGGCCCGGACGATGTGCTGCACTCTTTCCGCGATCCTGAGATCGCCCAGTACCCACGCGTCGACCACGAGTATTGAGGGAGCGATGGGCCTGACGGGTTCGCGCGTGGAACTGTCGTGGGCAATGCTCTCGTAAGCCTTTTCGAGGGGGATCAGTTCCGGCTCGAAGCCGAGATTGCGGGCGAGTGCGAAAGCCTGCTGGGTCAGCGTTCCACGCGCCGTGCGGTAGGGCCGCCATGACTCGGTGTCCGGTCCGTAGGAGACTGCCTCACGCCCCGGCGGGAGTCGCCCGGCGGTCGGCGCGACAACCGTGATTCGCAGGGTCGGCTTCGACGGTTGGGCCGCGAACGCGTCCACCAGACCGCGGCGATCGGTCAGCCGCTCGATGCTGACCGGCCGCGTAGGTGTGTCCTCCCACGCCCGCGCGATGCGCTGGGCCAGTCGTACCAGGACCGCGCGATAGGCGCGCTGGTCGTCCTCCTCCATCTCCATGAGCTGGTAGAGGCCGGATTCGGCGTAGCGGTCCTGTGCGTGCTGTTCCTCTTCCCCGCCCTCGCGCGGCAGGTGCGTGGGGATATCGAGGGCGGCCATCGGCAGTGTGGTGCCCTGGGTGGGCGGGATCCAAAAAACGGGGACCACGGCCCGGCCGTAGTCGAGGCCCACGCGTCGCTTGAAAGCGGTCCACTGGCGTCCGCAGAGCGGATCGGTGAAGTACCGCGGTGAGTACAGCGGGACGAAGACACTGCTGGCTGTCAGCTTCGAGAGCCATCCATCGGATGCAGCGTCCGGACGGTCCACGTGACCGGCATGCCCCGCGGTCACGCCGGTCAGCCGGGCCACTTGCTCCCTGAGCTCCTCGAAGAAGGAGAAGACCGGCCGGTCGGCGTCGGCCCCCTGAGGCCCCGGCGTGCGGGCGTAGCTGAGGAAGAAGACCGGAGTCGAGTCCGTCATGAGTCCCCCTGAGTACGTGGCGCGAAGACGTTGCCCAGACCGTCGAACAGGCTGACGTCGCAGGATTTGAGCCGGGCTGCCGTGGCGACGTCGACGATCCGCTCGGCGAGCCGCCACACGGTTCGCCGGTAGACGCGCCACTTGCCCGCTTCCATCAGACCGAGCAGCCCCATGCGCCGGTAGTCGTCTCCGAGGTCGAGGCTGTACCACTGGAACGGCTCGACGACCTCGGGCAGCACGATCCTGCCGGGAGACGTCCACAGCACCGGGACGATCGCGCTGACGGTGTAGCGCTCACTGCGGTGGTGCTCGGCCTGCCGTCGGAGGAAGCCGTCGAACTCGATCCCGCACCAGTGACTGGCGAAATAGCGAGGCGAATACACCGGCATGAAGACCCGGCAGGTCGCCAGCGCCTCCTTCAGATGCTTCTCCCACTCGCCGCCCAGGGGCATGCGCTTGTCGAGGAAGCCGATCGGGGTTTCCCCGTCGTGCGTGGTCAGTTGCAGGACGAACTGGCACAGCAGCGCATGGAAAGCCTCCTGTCGTTCGTCCGGCGCACGCAGGCCTGCGGCGCCGGGCAACTGTGCATAACTGTGGAAAAAGTACAGATCCTGGCTGTCAGCCGGGCGGCCCGATAAGTGGGATTCGGTCACCAGCGCTGCCCCCTCAGCCCGTGCGGTGTTCCTTGAACCATTCCACAGCCAAGTCCACCGAATCAGCCAGAGGGAGGAGCCGGGCAATTCCTCCGCCCACCCGACCGCGCCGCACCACGCGCTGTCCCGTGTCCGTGCGCTGGTGCTCCAGCCACCCCCCGAGGCGCCCGAAGTCCCGGTCGTCCAAGGCCACGGCCTCGAACGACCGCCACTGTCGCCCGGGTTGACCGTCCGCCTGCCGGCCATCGGCGACCACACACTCGTAGACCCCCATGGGCGGGGCGGGCGAGCTGTACTCGCCGAGGTGAAAGGCCGTGCATGACTCGAAGCCGACCCCGAGCAGCAGGACGCGCGCCTTGAGCTCGTAGAGGAGTTGCAGCGGAGAGTCCTTCCCGAGGGGGCAGTTGAGGAGGTGGCGCCGGGTGATGGCCTCGGCCCGCGGCCCCCACGCGGCCAGCGACGTCTGCGGGTGCGCGCTGCGCCGTGCCCCCGGCGTGGTCCGCACCAGTTCGGCGACGGCGCCCATTCCGGTGCTGGGCGTGATGGCGGGGTCGAACCCCGGCATGGCCTCCTGGAACGCGTCGATCTCCTGAGCGGTCATGCCCCTGGTGCGTTCGTGGTAGATGGGGGACGACAGGGAGTTGGCCGCTGTGAACGTCGGTACGACGATGGTCCCCTCGGGGCCGACGGCGGCGCGCAGGGCTTCTACGACAGTTGCCGCCCCTCGTTCGGTCGGGCCGATCCTGCGCAGTGAAGAGTGCACCAGGATGATGTCGCCCGGACGCAGCCCGAGGGACCGAAGATCATCGGTGAGCCTGCCTCTCGAGTACGCCGCTGTCATGGAGCGGCGATCAGCGAGTCGGCGGCTGCTCTGATCTCCGTTGCGAGGCGCAGGCCGGTAGCAGCCGGGGCGGCGTCGGTCTCGGAGGCGAAGGCATCCAGGGCGGCGAGCGAGCGTTTCCCCCACGTGGCTGCAAGGCCCCGGGCGGTCGGCCCCGGACGGGTGTGCCATACGCGAGCCACGGCGAGGTGAGCGTACGCCTCTCGCAGCGCCGTTTCCTGCCCCGCGCCGCCGAGGTCGTGCAGGTCGCGGAGGGCCGCGAACTTCGCGTACTGCCATTCCCGGAGCAGGGCCAGGACGAGGTCCTGGGTGGTGCCGGGCGGTGCCAGCGCCAGCGCGCCGAATGGCGGTCGGGAAGCGTTCTGCGGCGGCTCCCTGTCGAGGAGCACCAGTGTCCTCACACCGGCTGCCAGGGCGGCAGCCTGGTACGGGTGCTGATGGGAGAGGGCTTCCCAGGCCGCTTCGAGGGGCCGCCGCCATCTGGCCGCGAGGTCGGCCGGCGACCTGGCAGCCGTCGGGCGAAGGGTGTTCGACTCCAGTGACACGTCGAACCCCCCGGCCGAAAGATTCTGTACGGGTTCCCAGATCGCCCCGCCGCCGTCCGCCCGCCACACGCGTCCGTCGTCGGTACCCACCCGGATCCCCTTCCCGGACGAGATGGACACCCCGTTCGGCAGCATCCGCAGGCGGCCGACCGAGGGCAGGGTCAGGATGCCCGGGGTGCTCATGGGGACCGTGAGCTTCAGACGCTGCCCTGAGCGAAGTGCCGCGGCCAGCGCGATTCCCGCGAGGAATTCCGTGTCCGGCACGGCCTGCCCGCTGGTGTCGGCGGAGCATGCCGCCACCGCCCACGAGTGGACCGCGGGATCCGCGAGCACGAGGTCGAGGTCGGGACCGTCCAGGTCCAGCAGAGCCTGCCAGGTCTCCTCCGAGCCGACTCCGGCCTGGTTCAGATACGCCAGCATCGAGCGGCGCAGGTCCAACTGGGTTTTCGACAGGCGCAGTACTGCCGCGTGCTCCGGTGCGCCGCCGGCCGTGAGCGCGCCGATGTCGGCCGGCGGCACGGCCAGCGACTGTGTCGTAGGGGTGGTCGACTGTATGTGCTGGATGAGCTTGATCAAGTCGGCGCAGTACACCGAGGGGTTGACGAAGCCTGTGCCGGATCTGTGCCGGTGACCGTAGAGCCCTCCGCCGCAGATGCTCACCACGGGGCACGCCCTGCACTGGTCGGCCAGTCCGTCGAGGCCGAGGCTTCGAGCCTGGAAGCCGGGGTGCCGGGCTGCCTCGTCGAAGCTGTTGACCAGGACGTGATAGCCGGTCTCCGGGGCGCCCTCGGCCACCGTCTTGAGCCAGTCGGCCTGCTCGATCGCCCCGTCGGTCTCTATCACCAGGAGATCGGGACTGCCCAGCCCGAGCGCCTCGGTGAAGCCGGGCTCGCCCATCACCGCTGCCTCCACGGACTCGAAGACGCGGATGCTGAACGGCCTGTCGTCCCGGTTCCACCGCTCGTATGCGGTGATCAGCCAGTCCGCGTAGTCCGTGGTGCCCTGCGGACGGGCCGGCGGATGGTCCCAATTGGCGTGAGGGAGAAGGAAGTCCACGCGCGGAGGGCGTACGTCGGCCAAAGCGCCATAGACCGCCTCCGGGTCGTTGCGGACATCGACGGTGCACAACAGGCCTGCGAACGCGGGACGGTGGGCTGTCTGCCCGAGCAGTCGCAGCGCTCGCACCGTGTCGTCGTAGCTCCCCGATCCGTCGGCCCGCACCCGGTGACGGTCGTGGGACGCCCGGTCCCCGTCCAGGGAGACCCCCACGTGGATGCGTTCACGTACCAGCAGTGCGCAGAACTCGTCGTCGAGGAGCAGTCCGTTGGTCTGCATACGGAGGTCGAGTACCGCGATGCCGTCCAGCGAGCGGCGCAGTTCGCGGGCCAGGGCAGCGAGCCGTTCGGGTCCGGCGAGCAGTGGCTCACCGCCGTGCAGCACCACCGTCACCCGCTGCAGCCGGTGGGCTCGCGCGTGCTCGGCGATGCGCTCGGCGGTGGCCCGGACGATGCGTGGCGCCATCACCCGGGGGCGACGGCGCCAGCTCTGATCGGCGTGCCGATAGACATAGCAGTGGTCACAGGCGAGGTCGCACCTGCTGTGGACCTTCATCACGAACTGGCGGAATGGCCGTATCGTCACGGGCGCTGGCACGTCGTCCGCGTTCCGTCTCAGACGTTGGACTGAAATCCTGCGGACGTGGGGCTGCCGGTCGACGAGACCCGCATGACCTGTCGCTCACCTCGATGACTCAGGCTCCACAGGGACACACGGTCAGGGCGGGCGGTGCTGCTCGCGGTACGACGGGCTTCACCCACTGGTCGTGCGGCGGCGCTGTTCTCTACGTCGCTTTGCATGACAGTTCCCCTCGGGTGATGCGCCCCGGAGCATCCCTAAAACCCGCATTTGTGTCGCGTCCCGTACTGGGTATTCCGGCAGCGGCGTCGGCAACTCGACACCTTCATGCTGCATTCGCGCAAGGCCCATGACAAGACGACCTCCGGCCAACCGTTCGAGCGAAACGGCCTTGTGAGGAGCCCTTCGCCGCGACGAACCACCTGAACTCACCCGGTGTCCTCACACCGCCACATACGCCACCGGCTCACTCCCCGTCACCGCCTCGGCCCTCCCCAGCTTCACCAGTCGCCGCAGATGGGCCTCGGCCTCCGCGATCGCGATGTTCCGTGATCCGTAGGGGATTTGGTCCCACGGCCGGTTCCACTCCATGCGTTCGGCGAGTTCCCATGGGGTGAGGGGAGCGGCGAGGAGGGTCAGGAGGTCGGTGAGGCGGTCCTCGTGGTGGGTCAGCAACTGCCGTACGCGGGCGGGCGCGTCGGTGAACGTGTGCTGGTGGGCCGGGAGGACCTCGGCCGGGGTCAGTGCGGCGATGCGTTCCAGGGAGGCCAGGTAGTCGCCCAGCGGGTCGGTGACGGTCGTGTCGTCGGGGTCCTCGTACAGGCCGATGTGCGGGGTGATCTCGGGGAGCAGGTGGTCGCCGGAGAACAGGCGGCCGTGGCCGGGGAGTTGGGCCGGGTGGTCCTCCTCCAAGTGCAGGCAGACGTGGCCCGGTGTGTGGCCCGGGGTCCAGATCGCGCGCAGGCGGCGGCCGGGGAGGTCGAGGAGTTCGCCGGGGACGATCTCGCGGTCGGGGGCCGCGGGGGAGAAGCCGGGCAGGGTGCTCGGGCGGCGGGCCGTGCGCAGGGGGGCCACGTGCGCGTCAGGGGCGCCGGCGGCCGTGAGCTTGGCCGCCATGTAGGAGAACCAGCGCTCGGGTCGGGTGGTGCGGGTGCGCCGTACGATCGCCGCGTCCGCCGCGTGCATCGCGATCCAGGCGCCGGAGGCCTCGCGCACCTTGCCGGACAGGCCGTGGTGGTCGGGGTGGTGGTGGGTGATCACCACGCCGTGGATGTCGGCGGGCGCGGTGCCGCAGGCGGCCAGGCCCTCGGCGAGGGTGTCCCAGGAGGCCGGGTCGTCCCAGCCGGTGTCGATCAGCACCGGGCCGCGGTCGGTGTCGACGACGTACACGAGGGTGTGGCCGAGCGGGTTGTCAGGGATGGGGACCTGGATGGACCGGACGCCGCCGCCGTGGTCGTACACCTGCGCCATGGGCTCCCCAATCGCCGCGACACGTTTCCGGCCGACCCGGCCACTATAACTAGAACGCGTTTCTATGGGAGCCCGAGTCATCCATGTGCGGTCCGTGGACTCCTCGGAGTGGAACTGGTATCAGTGCAGGGATATCTGATGGATCGTCAGAGTCAGTGCCCGGATTCTTGCTCCAGGGAAGGCAGTCGCCATGACCGAGCTCGTGGAACACGGACAGCTGTTCATCGGCGGGGAGTTGACCGACCCCTTGGGCAAGGACGTCATCGAGGTGATCTCGCCGCACACGGAAGAGGTCATCGGACGCGTGCCGCACGCCTCGCCGGCCGACGTCGACCGGGCGGTCGCGGTGGCGCGCGAGGCGTTCGACGAGGGGCCCTGGCCGCGGATGAGCCTCGACGAGCGGATCGAGGTCGTCACGCGCATCAAGGACGCAATCGCCGTGCGGCACGAGGAGATCGCCCGCGTGATCTCCTCCGAGAACGGCTCCCCGTACTCCTGGAGCGTCCTCGCGCAGGCGCTCGGCGCGATGATGGTGTGGGACTCGGCGATCACGGTCGCGCGGAACTTCACGTACGAGGAGACACGCGACGGCGTGCTGGGGAGGATCCTCGTGCGGCGCGAGCCGGTCGGGGTCGTGGCCGCCGTCGTGCCCTGGAACGTCCCGCAGTTCGTCGCCGCCGCCAAGCTCGCGCCCGCGCTGCTGACCGGCTGCACGGTGATCCTCAAGCCGTCCCCGGAGACGCCGCTCGACGCCTACCTCCTCGCCGAGATCGCGAGGGACGCCGGCCTGCCGGAGGGCGTGTTGTCGATCCTCCCGGCGGACCGCGAGGTGAGTGAGTACCTGGTCGGGCACCCGGGGATCGACAAGGTCTCCTTCACCGGGTCGGTGGCGGCCGGCAAGCGTGTCATGGAGGTCGCCGCCCGCAATCTCACCCGCGTGACACTGGAGTTGGGCGGCAAGTCGGCTGCCGTGGTCCTGCCGGACGCGGACGTCGAGGCGACCCTCGCCGGTGTCGTCCCGGCGGCCTGGATGAACAACGGCCAGGCATGCGTGGCCCAGACCCGGATCCTTCTCCCGCGCTCCCGCTACGACGAGTTCGCCGAGGCCTTCGCCGCGGCGGCCGGCGCGCTGGTGGTCGGCGACCCGCTGGACCCGGCGACACAGGTGGGCCCGCTGGTGGCGCAGCGCCAGCAGCGCAGGAACCTCGACTTCATCCGCATCGGTCAGGAAGAGGGTGCCAAGATCCTGACCGGCGGCGGACGTCCGGCGGGGCTGGAGAAGGGCTGGTACGTCGAGCCGACCCTCTTCGGGGACGTCGACAACTCGATGCGCATCGCCCGCGAGGAGATCTTCGGTCCGGTGATCTGCCTCCTGCCCTACGGCGACGAGTCCGAGGCCGTGAAGATCGCGAACGACTCCGACTACGGCCTGAGCGGCAGCGTCTGGACGGCCGACACCGCGCACGGCATCGACATCGCCCGCCGGGTCCGTACCGGCACCTACTCGGTGAACACCTTCAGCCTGGACATGCTGGGCCCGTTCGGCGGCTACAAGAACTCCGGCCTGGGGCGGGAGTTCGGGCCCGAGGGGTACGGCGAGTATCTGGAGCACAAGATGATCCACCTGCCGGCCGGCTGGGAGGCGTAGGGATGGGCGACCGCTGGCACGTCGAGGTCGACCGGTCGGTGTGCATCGGCTCGGCCCAGTGCGTGCACCACGCCCCCGGCGGCTTCCACCTCGACACCGCCCGCCAGGCCCATCCGGCCGACCCGGAGTCCGACGCGAACGAGACGATTCTGGCGGCGGCGGAGAACTGCCCGGTGGAGGCCATCGTGATCACGCTGCTGGGGAGCGGGGAGCCGGTGTTCCCGCCGGAGGAGTAGTGGCAGAAAATCCCTTTTCAGGGGGTTCATTTCCGGGCGAATGTTCTATTCTGGAAACCGGCCTACGGGACGAGTGAGGGAGTCCGAACCGGAGTAGCCGACTCTGGCGAGAAGCAGACGGTTTCCGCTGGGGCCGACATCGACGGTCCGGGCTGAGAGGCCGGAAGGCAGCAGTCGGGCCGGAAGGCGACCCCCAGCACCTGATCCGGACAATACCGGCGAAGGGAACCCGTCTCGTAGGTCCTTCACGCGCCCGTGGGCGCCGTCAGGTCGATGAGCCGGCACACCGTCTCGATGTCGATCTTCACCTGGGCGATCGAGGCGCGGCCCGACAGCCAGGTGATCAGTGCCGAGTGCCAGGTGTGCTCGATGACGCGGACCGCGGAGAGCTGCTCGGGCGTCGGGTTCTCCAGGCCCATCGCGTCCAGGATGATCACCGTGGTCTGCCGGGAGACCTGGTCGACCTCGGGGGAGACGCTGCGGTCGGCGAAGGTCAGGGCCCGCACCATGGCGTCGGCCAGATGCGGCTCGCGCTGAAGGGCGCGGAAGGCGCGCATCAGGGTCTCCGCGACCCGCTCGGCCGCCGTCTCCCCCTGCGGCGGCTTCTTCCGCAGCGTGCCGTGCATGTGCTCCAACTGGTCCTGCATCGTGGCGACCAGCAGATGCACCTTGGACGGGAAGTAGCGGTACAGCGTGCCGAGCGCCACCTGCGAGGACTCCGCGACCTCGCGCATCTGCACCGCGTCGAAACCGCCCCGGCTGGCGAGCTGCGCACTGGCGTGCAGGATGCGCCGACGGCGGGCCTCCTGCCGCTCGGTGAGGGGCGGTGAGGCGGGGCTCGCGCTACTGACTTCCGCAGGCATGGATCCCGTTCCGTGACAGTCGGTGAGGGTGAGTGACCGGACAGAGCATGCCAGCGCGTGGGCCGTGGCGTGAATCACCTGATCCATCGCTCACAGCGGCGCTACCTGCCGGTAGATTCAGAGCCTCTTGAACGATCAAGTCTGAAACTTGTTCTAGATTAGCGTCCCGGCGTAATCTCGCGGGACAGTGCAGGGAGAAGGGGGCCCAGAGTGACCGCTGAGGCCAGGGAGGCCGGGTCCCCGACGGACCCTGCCGCCGACGGCGAGCGACCGCTCGACATCGCGCTTCTCACCTATAAAGGGAACCCGTTCTGCGGCGGCCAGGGCGTCTATGTCCGGCACCTCTCCCGCGAGCTCGCCCGCCTCGGGCACCGCGTCGAGGTCATCGGCTCCCAGCCCTACCCCGTCCTCGACGAGGGTGCGGAGTACGCCGGCCGCCTGAGCCTCACCGAGCTCCCCAGCCTCGACCTCTACCGCCAGCCCGACCCCTTCCGCACGCCGAAGCGTGACGAGTACCGCGACTGGGTCGACGCGCTGGAAGTGGCGACCATGTGGACCGGCGGCTTCCCCGAGCCGCTGACGTTCTCGCTCCGCGCCCGCCGCCATCTGCGGGCCCGGCGCGGCGAGTTCGACGTGGTGCACGACAACCAGACGCTGGGGTACGGCCTGTTGGGTGACGTCGGCGCGCCCCTCGTCACCACCATCCACCACCCCATCACCGTGGACCGGCAGCTGGAGCTGGACGCGGCGGAGGGCTGGAAGCGACGGATGTCCGTACGGCGCTGGTACGCCTTCACGCGCATGCAGAAGCGGGTCGCGCGCCGCCTGCCGTCGGTGCTGACCGTGTCGGGTACGTCCCGCGCGGAGATCGTCGACCATCTCGGCGTGCGGCAGGACCGTATCCACGTGGTGCACATCGGCGCGGACACGGACCTGTTCTCGCCGGATCCTTCGGTACGGCAGATCCCGGGCCGCATCGTGACGACGTCCAGCGCCGATGTCCCGCTGAAGGGCCTGGTCTTCCTCGTCGAGGCCCTCGCCAAGGTCCGCACCGAGCACCCCGACGCCCACCTGGTCGTGGTCGGCAAGCGGCCCGAGGAGGGCCCGGTCGCGCAGGCGATGGAGCGCTACGGCCTCGAAGGCGCCGTCGAGTTCGTCAAGGGCATTTCCGACGCGGAGCTCGTCGACCTGGTCCGCTCGGCACAGGTGGCGTGCGTGCCGTCGCTCTACGAGGGCTTCTCCCTGCCGGCCGCCGAGGCCATGGCCACGGGGACGCCGCTCGTCGCCACGACCGGCGGGGCGATTCCCGAGGTCGCCGGCCGCGACGGCGAGACGTGTCTGGCGGTGCCGCCGGGCGACCCGGGCGCCCTGGCCGCCGGCCTGAGCCGCCTGCTCGGCGACCCCGAACTCCGTGACCGCCTGGGCACGGCCGGACGCGACCGAGTCCTACGCAACTTCACCTGGGCCAAGGCCGCAGAGGGGACGGTGTCCCGCTACCGCGAGGCCATAGCCCGCTCGGGGGGCGACGCGCTCCGCGCTGCAGGCCTGAACACCGGACGCTCCTCGACCATCAACAACAGCCGCTCCGCGACCCCGGTCACCACCCGCTCCGCGGCGGCACGGCATGCCGAGCCGGCAGGGACCGCCGAGGCAGGGAAGGCGCCCGCAACCGCGCAGGTCGACGATGCCATCCGTGTGACGGGGGTCGCCGCGGCAGGCGACGCTGAGCCGGGAACCGAAGCCGTCGGCGTGGCCGAGGCCGTCAGTGCGGGTGACGCCGTGCGTGCCTCCGAGACCGCCAGGGTCGGCGGAGCCGTGCGGGGGTCCGAGGCCCCCAGGGTCGGTGACGCCACTCCCGCGCCCGAACCCGCCTCCGCGGGCACCCCCACCCGCGCGTCCGACGGCGTCGGCGTGGCTGAGGCCGTCAGGGTTGGTGACGCGGTGGGTGTCTCCGAGGCCGCCAGGGTCGGCGGAGCCGTGCGGGGGTCCGAGGCCCCCAGGGTCGGTGACGCCACTCCCGCGCCCGAACCCGCCTCCGCGGGCACCCCCACCCGCGTGACCGAAGCCGCTCAGGCCGGCCCGGCCGCGCGCGTTTCCGAGGCCGCCCAGTGACCGTCGTGCGCGCGCTCGCCCACCCCGGGCACCCCCACTCCACCCCTTCCAGCTGCTTCCCTCACTCCCACCCCCACCCTTCCGATCGCGAAAGCAGGGCCACGTGCTGACCGTCGACTTCTCCCGGTTCCCGCTCGCCCCGGGGGACCGTGTTCTGGATCTCGGCTGTGGGGCCGGCCGGCACGCGTTCGAGTGTTATCGGCGCGGTGCCCAGGTCGTGGCGCTGGACCAGAACGCTGAGGAAATCCGCGAGGTCGCGAAGTGGTTCGCGGCGATGGAGGAGGCGGGGGAGGCCCCCGAGGGTGCCACCGCCACGGCGATGGAGGGTGACGCGCTCGCGCTGCCGTTCCCCGACGAGTCCTTCGACGTCGTGATCATCTCCGAGGTCATGGAGCACATCCCGGACGACAAGGGCGTACTCGCCGAGATGGTGCGGGTGTTGAAGCCCGGCGGGCGCATCGCCATCACCGTGCCCCGATACGGGCCCGAGAAGGTCTGCTGGACGCTCTCCGACGCGTACCACGAGGTCGAGGGCGGCCACATCCGCATCTACAAGGCGGACGAGCTGCTCGCGAAGATCCGCGAGGCCGGCCTGAAGCCGTACGGCACGCATCACGCGCACGCGCTGCACTCGCCGTACTGGTGGCTGAAGTGCGCGTTCGGCGTCGACAACGACAAGGCGCTGCCGGTGCGGGCGTACCACAAGCTGCTGGTCTGGGACATCATGAAGAAACCGCTGGCCACCCGGGTCGCCGAACAGGCACTGAACCCGCTGATCGGCAAGAGCTTCGTGGCGTACGCGACCAAGCCCCACCTCCCCCGGGTGGACGCCAAGTGACGACCCCCCGGACAGAACACCTCGTCCTGCCCGGGGTCCTCACCGCCGAGCAGGCCGCCGCGACCGTCGCGGGGATCCTCGCCGTACAGCGGGAGGACGGGGCGATCCCGTGGTTCCGCGGGCATCACCTCGACCCGTGGGACCACGTCGAGGCGGCCATGGCGCTGGACACGGCCGGTGAACACGCCGCCGCCGAGCGGGCGTACACCTGGCTGGCCACCCACCAGAACGAGGACGGCTCCTGGTACGCCGCCTACCGGGACGGGGCCCACGACGACGTCACCGACCCCGGGCGCGAGACCAACTTCGTCGCCTACATAGCCGTAGGCGTCTGGCACCACTACCTCTCCACCGGCGACGACACGTTCCTGGACCGGCTGTGGCCGTCCGTGTACGCGGCCATCGAGTTCGTCCTGAAGCTCCAGCAGCCGGGCGGGCAGATCGGCTGGCGGCGCGACGACGACGGCACGGCGACGGCGGACGCGCTGCTGACCGGTTCGTCGTCGATCCATCACGCGCTGCGGTGCGCGCTCGCGATCGCCGAGCAGCGCGAAGAGCCGCAGCCGGACTGGGAGTTGGCGGCGGGTGCGCTACGGCACGCGATCCGCCGGCACCCCGAGCGGTTCCTCGACAAGAACCGGTACTCGATGGACTGGTACTACCCGGTGCTGGGCGGGGCGTTGACGGGCGCCGAGGCCAAGTCCCGTATGGAGGAAGGCTGGGACCGCTTCGTCGTGCCCGGCCTCGGAGTGCGGTGCGTCGTGCCCAACCCGTGGGTGACGGGCGGCGAGTCGGCCGAACTCGCCCTGGCCCTGTGGGCGATGGGCGAGTCCGACCGTGCGCTGGACATCCTCCAGTCGATCCAGCACCTGCGGGACCCGGAGAGCGGCCTGTACTGGACGGGCTACGTCTTCGAGGATGCCGCCATCTGGCCGCTCGAACTCACGACGTGGACGGCGGGGTCGCTGTTGCTGGCCGTCGCCGCACTGGGTGGGCACGAGGCGACCTGCGCGGTGTTCGGTGGGGACCGTCTGCCGGCAGGGCTGGACCCGGACTGCTGCGGCTGACGTCGGGGTCAGTGGCGGTGGACCCGGTTGGCGATGGCGTGACCCACGAACAGGTACACGACCGCGGCCAGACCGTACCCCGCCACGACCCTCGCCCACTCCTCGTCGAAGGTGAACAGGTCGTGGGACCAACCCGCCAGCCAGCGGGCCGCGTCATGGACGAACTGGACGAAGTCGTTCGCCCGGTTGGCGTCCAGCAGGTACATCAGAATCCACATGCCCAGGATGAGGGCCATGACGTCAGCGACGATTGCTATGGCCGTGCCGGCCTGGTTGGAACCGTTGCGATATCTAGGGGACATGCCCTGCGGGTAGCCCGGGATACGTGACTGAAACCCTTGACCAAAACTCGCGGTGGAGCACCCCGACCGGAACCCGAACGGGTCCTCACATTCAACCGGCGTTTCCCACGAGGTCGTTCAGCCGTCATTTCGATCACCGACGATCCTGCCCCAGCCACGGGGGGAGACGCAGGTGCCCGCGAACAGACCCGCTTCGGACGAGCCCCGCTTAGCCGTCACCAGACCCCCGCGCGTCCGTCCGCGCCGCAGCGTGCTGGCGCTCGCGCTGCCCGTCCCGATCGTCGGCCTGATCCTCCTCATGGCCACCGGGAACCTGCTGTTACCGCTGCGGCAGGTCGTCACCATCGAGGCGAAGATGGCCTCCAAGCGGGACTTCTTCCAGGACCCCGAGGTCGAGCGGCTGTTGATGAAGCACGGATTCCGCGTGCACATCACGAGCATGGGCTCCCGCGAGATCGCCAATCAGGACTTCGAGGGATACGACGTCGTCTTCCCCTCCGGCCAGCCCGCGGCCGACCGGATCAGCCGCGAGCGCGCCGGGGTGAACCGCCCGGTGCTGCTGTACCGCCCGTTCGTCAGCCCCATCGTGCTCGCCACGTACCGGAGTTACGCCGAGGCACTCGTCGACGCGGACGTCGCCGAGGCACAGCCGAACCCGGGCGGCCGGCCGATGTACTACACACTCGAAATGACCCCCTTCGTGAAACTCACCGAGGAGGGCAAGCGCTGGAGCGACATCGACATCGACCGGAAGGGCGTCCAGAACTCCAACAAGATCCTCGCCCAGACCTCCGACATCTGTGAGTCCAACTCCGCCGGCACCTACCTCGGCCTCGTCGCCTTCGTCGACAACGACAACGACGCCCCGGACGACGAGAAGGAGGCCGCCCGCGTCGCCCAGGAGATCAAGCCGCTCCTCGTCGAACAGGGCCTGCCGTCCTCCGAGCGGGCGGAAACGTATCTGTCCCCCGACGGGCAGAGCATCGCCCCGATCTCCGTGATCTACGAGCACCAGTTCCTCGCCCACCAGATCCGCCACCGGGCCGACAAGGGCGCCCCGGACGACGAACGCGTCCTGCTCTACCCCTCCACGCGCTTCGTCACCGAACCCCAGCTCGTCGCCCTGACCGGCGACGGTGCCCGGCTCGGCGAACTCGTCAGCGAGGACCCCGAACTCCAGCACCGCGCCATGGAGCTGGGCTTCCGCGCCCGCAACGGCAACAGCGGCGGCACGACCGGCGACGAACTCACCGAGTTCCTCACCCGGCGGCACATCCCCGTGCCCACCACCTCGTCCAACGACACCCGGGCGGTGCTGCCCCCGCTGCCCCTCCTGGAACAGATGATCAAGACGGTCGGCGACTGCCCGGACCGGAAGGGCGACGTCCAGTGAGGCGCGGTGCAGGCCCGTTGGCGCTCTGCCTGACCCTCATGGCCGCCGTGCTCACCGCCTGCTCGGGCGGCGACGCCGACGAGCCCGTCCGGCTGCGCGTACTCGCCGGCCCCGATCTGGCCGTACTCACCCCGCTCCTCGGCGAGTTGAAGCAGGAGACCGGCGTCGACCTCCGGCTGGACCTGCGACGCGACGCCGAGACGAAAGCGCCGGACCGCGACCGCTACGACCTCGCCTGGCTGTCCTCCGACCGCTATCTGCGCCTCACCGCGAGGAGCGCGGTCCAGGGGCTGCAGCGCACGGCGACCATGGCATCCCCGGTGGTCGTCGGACTGAAGCCCGACGTGGCTCGCAAACTCCGCGCGGAGGTGCCCGGCGGCCGGCTCACCTGGGCGGACATCGCGGACGCCGCCGCCACGGGCACCGTCCGCTTCGGGATGGCGGACCCCCGGCAGTCCGCCAGCGGGCTCGCCGCCCTGGTCGGCGTCGCCACGGCCGCGGCCGGCACCGGCGGGGCACTGCGCCCCGGCGACGTCTCCTGCGACCGGCTGCGGGGCTTCCGCTCCGGACAGACCCTCACCGCGGACACCTCGCCGGCCCTGGTGGACACCTACGCCGACCACCAGGACGAGGCGAACGCCCTCATCACGTACGAGTCCGACCTGCTCGCCCTCAACGCCGCCGACCGCCTCGACGACCGCCTGGAGGTCGTCCGCCCCGAGGACGGCATGGTCCTCGCGGACTTCCCCCTGCTCCTCCTCGACGCCTCGCACCGCGCCGCCTACGCGAAGGTCACCGAGTGGCTCCAGCGCGACTCGGTCCAGCGGGAGATCATGCGGCGCACCCTGCGCCGCCCCGTCAGCACCACGGTCACCCGCGACCCACAGCTGCGCGAGCCGGTCGGCAACGCGCTCTACTTCCCCGACCAACTCGCCGTCATCGAAACCCTGTTGAAGGACTACGGCGACCCCAGCCGGCGCACCGCCAGTCAGGTCGTCTTCCTGCTCGACTTCTCCGGCTCGATGCGCGGCGACCGGATGGCCGCGCTCCGTAAGGCCTTCGCCGACCTGAGCGGCGCCGACTCCACGGCCTCCGGCAAATTCACGCGCTTCTACCGGGGCGAGCGGCTGACGGTGGTCCGCTTCGGCGGCCGCGTCCTGGAGGAGAGGACGGTCACCGTCACCGGCCCGAAGGACCTGCGGACACTGGCCGACAGCGTCGCCCGCGGCGGTTACGGCGACTCCACGGCCGTATGGTCCGCCCTCGACCACGGCTACCGCACCGCCGCCCGCGAGCTGGCGGACGACCCCGACCGTGCCGTATCGCTCGTCCTCATGACGGACGGCGAGAACAACGCCGGCATCGCCTACACGGACTTCGTACGCCGTCACAAAGCACTCCCGGCCCCCGTCCGCACCGGCGTCCACACCTACCCCGTCCACTTCGGCGACGCCGACGCGGCGGAACTGCGGCGCGCGGCGGCGCAGACGGGCGGGCGAATGGTGGAAGCCGCCTCCTCCTCCCCCTCCTCCCCCTCCTCCCCTTCCTCCCTTTCCGAGGCGTTCAAGGAGATCCGTGGCTGTCACTGACGCACTGTGGTGGAGCATGTGGTGGCCGTGGATGGCGGTCTGGCTGGCGACGGCCTTCGGCGCCGTGGCGCTCGTGGCGGTCCTGGTACGCCAGTCCCGCGAGCGGCGCCGCCGGATGCGCCGGTGGCAGTCCGCGTACAGCATCTGCCTGTACCTGGACGAGCAGTCCGTCATGGACCTCTACGAGATCGGCAACTACCGGTCCGCGCTGGAGGAGGCCGTGGAACTGCGGACGAAGGTCGACACGAGCGTCGGCCTCTGGACGCGCTTCCTGGCCTGGCTGTTCCGCGCCAAGCGGGACGTCAGCCAGGAGACGTTCCGCAAGTTCGTCCGCAAGGACAAGCCCATCAACGTGATCGGCATGCTCATCGACGCCTTCGAACGCGCCGACGTCATCGTCCACGCCGACCTGCCCACGATGACCGTGGTCCCCAACCGCGTACTCGCCGACCGCCTCGGCGACGATCGCGAAGTCTCCCTGAGCCGCATCGGGGAGTTCGTCTCGGTGCGAGCGGAGTTCACGCGCGTCCCGGACGTGCCGGACGGCTTCGTCCTGCGCGCCGAGTACGGCGACGACCAACCCCCCGTCTACATGCGCGTCGTGGCCTCCGGCAACGCCCGGCGCTCCATCCCCGCCGGCACGTTCACGGCCCGCTGCCTCGGCAAGATGACAGGCTGGCGCGAGGACACCCGGGAGGCGACGCTGGAGGCGCTGGCGGTCTTCTGGTGAGCCGTCCCTGCGTCCGGGTCAGGAGTTGAGCTCGGCGAGCACCCGCAGCGTGTGCGGGTCGGGCGACAGGACGAGCAGATCGGTCACCGGGCCCTTGCGCCACAACTCCAGCCGCTCGGCGATGCGTTCAGGGGGCCCGACGAGGGAGATCTCGTCGGCGAACGCGTCGGGCACGGCGAGTACGGCCTCGCGCCGACGCCCGCCGAGGAACAGCTCCTGGATCCGTCGGGCCTCCTCCTCGTACCCCATCCGCGCCATGAGGTCGGCGTGGAAGTTGCGAACCGCGTGGCCCATACCGCCGATGTAGAAGCCGAGCATGGCCTTCACGGGGAGGAGGCCTTCGGAGACGTCGTCGCAGACCTGGACGCGGGCCATGGGGGCGACGAGGAAGCACTCGGGAAGATCGGTGACCGCCTCCCCGTACACGTCCGGTCTGCTCGGCGACCAGTACAACGGCAGCCAGCCGTCGGCGATGCGAACGGTCTGGGCGACGTTCTTCGGCCCCTCGGCGCCGAGGAGCACGGGAAGGTCCGGGCGCAGGGGATGAGTGATCGGCTTCAGCGCCTTGCCGATGCCGGTGGCGTCCGGACCGCGGTAGGGGTGGGAATGGAAACGCCCGTCGAGCTCGACGGGTGCCGCACGCCGGAGAACCTGCCGTACGACGTCCACATACTCCCGCGTCGCGGTCAACGGCGACTTCGGGAACGGCCGCCCGTACCACCCCTCCACCACCTGCGGCCCCGACAGCCCGAGCCCCAGCATCATGCGGCCGCCGGAGAGGTGGTCGAGGGTGAGCGCGTGCATCGCGGTGGTCGTGGGGGAGCGAGCGGCCATCTGCGCAACGGCCGTACCGAGCTTGATCCTTGAGGTCTGTGCGGCGATCCAGGTCAGCGGCGTGAAGGCGTCGGAGCCCCACGACTCCGCGGTCCACACGGAGTCGTAGCCGAGCCGCTCCGCCTCCTGGGCGAGGGGTACGTGGTCCGCGGAGGGGCCGCGGCCCCAGTATCCGAGTGCGAGCCCGAGCCGCATGTCCGCCTCCTGACGGTACGTCAGATGTGCTTGGAGGCTTGCGACTGTACGACGACGGCCCCTCACCGGGAAGGGTGAGGGGCCGTCGTACGGCTTATAGGGCTCAGCCGCGCTGGATACCCGACGTGTCCTGGAGCACGCCACGGCGGCCGTCCTGCGTCTGCGCGACCAGGGCGGCGCCGCGCTGCTCGACGGCCAGGTACCAGGTGCCCGGCGCGAGTTCGGCGATCGGGGCGGGCGAGCCGTCCTCCGCGAACAGGGGGCGCGGCACGGGCACGGCGAACCAGAACGGGGAGAAGTCCCCGGCAGGCGCCGGCGCGGGAGCCTGCGGCTGCCCACCCCCGAAGGGCTGCCCGGCCTGCGGCTGCCCACCGTACGGCTGCTGCGGCTGCTGGGCACCCGGGTAGCCGTAACCGCCCTGCGGCTGGCCGCCGTAGGGCTGGGGCGCGGCGGGGCGGGGGGCCGGGAGCAGGGCGGCCTGGAGGGCGGGGACGAGGGGGGTGGCGATGGCGCCGGCGGCGAGGGCCAGGGCGGCGAGGAAGCCGAGGATGAGGCCGGCGCCGGCGTTCTCGGCGTCGATCAGGTTCCACAGCATGATCCATGCCGTCGCGATGGCCAGGACGGTGCCGGCCGGTCCCAACTCAAGGCCCGCGACCTTACGAGGAGCAGGAAGCAGGCGCGCGATCACGACGAGCGCACCACCGATCACGCCACCCATGTACACACCGAGACCGAGCCCGAGGCTGTCCCATGCGTTCGGGGTCTCGTACGAATCGCAGATGTTTCCCGGGGCGTCACAGCCGGACAGACCGAGGAACGACGCGATGAACAGCAATACCGCTGCTCCGATCACCACGCCGTCGCCTCGAGTGAGGGAGCGGATATTCACTTCAGGTCCTTCGTCAGTCGTCTCAACATCGGCATCGTTGGAGGCGTCGCTGTCACCATGTCGCCGTCAGGCCCCTGAGTGAAGCGCGGGGGTGGCCCCTCATCGTAGGAATGACCTTATCGTCCGACCGACGAGGGTGTCCGCCGGGATCAACCCGTGGACCATTACCCGCGCAGGAAACTCACGATTCCCTCAGAGATCCCTTGCGCCGCCTTCTGCCGCCACGCGTCGCTGGTGAGCAACGCCGCGTCCTTGGTATCGCGCATGTTGCCGCACTCGATGAACACCTTGGGAACCGTTGACAGATTGAGACCGCCGAGGTCCCTACGCGTGACGAGGCCGGTGCCGTCGCCGATGTAGTTGGAGGGGGCGTTGCCCGTGACGCGGACGAAGGAGCCGGCGATGCGCTCGCCGAGGGCGCGGGAGGGGGCGACGATCGGGCCCGTGTCGGCGGCGCCCGCGTCGACCTTGCCGGGGAGGATGACGTGGAAGCCGCGCTGGCCGGCGCCGGCGCCGTCCGCGTGGATGGAGACGACGGCGTCGGCGTCCGCCTTGTTGCCGATCTCGGCGCGCTCGTCGACGCAGGGACCCCACGACCGGTCGCCGTCCTGCGTGAACTTGACCGTGGCGCCCTGCTTCTGGAGCAGCGTGCGCATCCGGTGGGCGACGTCCAGGGTGAACTTGGCTTCGGTGTAGCCGTCGTTGGTGGACGTACCCGTGGTGTCGCACTCCTTCCAGTTCGTGCCGATGTTCACCTTGCGATTGATTTCGGCGGTGTGCTGGAAGTTGTTCGGGTTGTGGCCCGGGTCGATGACGACGACCTTGCCCTGGAGGGGGCCGGAGGCGGACGTGGAGTCCGCGGTGGGGGTCGGGCCCGGCGGCTTGTCGTCGTTCGTGGAGGAGACCGTCGGCGCCGAGTCCGACGCGGGCGGCGACGGCCGTACGGCGGCGGTGCCGGAGCCGTCTCCGTTGCCGGGGCCGCCCACGGCCTCGTACATCACCCAGCCGAGCAGTGCTCCCGGCACCAGCGCGGCGACCGCGACGGTCAGGGTTCGGCGGCGGTTGCGGCGGGGCTGGGGAGGATCGAAGTCCGGACCTACGTACGACACGCCTGACACCATACGGGCCGAACATGGCCTTCGCCGGGAGGCACGGTCGAGCGGAGTCAGGGATCAGACGCCCGCGCCCGTCCGCCTCAGCACCCGCAGTGACTCCGTCACCGACACCTCCGTGAACGCCCCGGACTCCAGTGCCCGTAGATACACCCGGTACGGCGCCTGCCCGGTGAACTCGTCCTCCGGGTCCGGGAACACGTCGTGGATGACGAGCAGGCCGCCCTCGGCGACATGCGGGGCCCAGCCCTCGTAGTCGGCGGTGGCGTGCTCGTCGGTGTGGCCGCCGTCGATGAAGACGAGGCCGAGCGGGGAGTTCCAGATCTTCGCGACCTGCGGGGAGCGGCCGACGAGGGCGATCACGTGCTCCTCCAGGCCGGCCCGGTGCAGGGTCCGGCGGAACGTCGGCAGCGTGTCCATCAGGCCGATCTCGGGGTCGACCGTCTGCGGGTCGTGGTACTCCCAGCCCGGTTGCTGCTCCTCGCTGCCGCGGTGGTGGTCGACCGTGAGGGCGGTCACGCCGGCCTCACGGGCGGCGTCGGCGAGCAGGATGGTGGAGCGGCCGCAGTAGGTGCCGACCTCCAGGAGGGGGAGGCCGAGACGGCCGGCCTCCACGGCAGCCGCGTACAGGGCCAGGCCCTCGCCCGTGGGCATGAAGCCCTTCGAGGCCTCGAACGCGGCCAGGATCTCGGGCTTGGGGGCTGGGGGCATCGCGGGGCCTTCCGGTCGTAGGTGCGGCGAGGCGCCCCATGCTGCCGTACCCCCTGGTCGGCGGGCGACAGGGGGTACGGCGGGGCGGATCAGGGCGCGTCGGAGATGTCGAGCCTGTTCACCTTGATCCGGCTGGTGTCGTACTCCCAGACGACGAAGAATTTGCCCGGGGCGTACTGATCGGCCATCGCGTATGTGTCCCAGCCCTCCCCTGTGGTGCCGGGAGAGTCGACCTGGGGCTCCGTGCCGTTGGCGAAGAACTTGGGGGCGCTCCAGCTTCCGTCGCGGCGTTTGGTCTTGTAGTAGAGGACGTCGCGGTAGGCGGGGTCCGGTGGGTCCGCGCTCCGAACGGGGTGGTTGTAGATGTACAGGTACTGCCCGTTGCTGTCCTTGGTGAAGTAGGCCTTGGACGTGTCCGCGCTCGGCAGGCTGGTGTCCGGTACGAAGGGCGACCAGGTGGCGCCGCCGTTTTGGCTCGTGGCCGTCATGGCGTGGTCGTCCTTGCTGCGGGCGACCATGACCATTTCGTTCGCGGGAACGCCGCTCTGGGAGGCGGCGATCTGGTTTTCGCCGGCCTTGACGGTGTCGGCGTTTCCGTTGGCCACCGAGCCGGCCTTCGTCCAGGTCTTCATGTCCTTGGAGGTCAGCACTCCGTTCTCCCGCTGGCTCGCCCAGTACGGGATGACGTGCCTGACGTCGTCCAGGTCGGTGGGGTTCGTCCACTTCAGCGGGTGTCCGGCGAAGACCATGTTGGGGATGGCCGGGAAGGTGGCGGCGTACGTCTGCCAGGAGTGGCCCTCGTCGGTGCTGCGCTTGACGACGGTGTCGCTGATCGGCAGGCCGTTGTGGTTGATCCCGTCGTCCGCGCTGTCGTTCCCGTCGTCATTGTCCGTGTCCGCGATCGGGGTGCGCCCGAGGAACGCGAACAACTCGCTGCCCGTCTTGTAAAGGATGACGTAGTGCCAGGCGAACGCGCTGGTCTCCTGGGCCAGCATCTGGGGGCGGCTCCAGTTGGCGCCGCCGTCGGTGGTGTACGAGTACCGGATGTACCCCATGTCGACGTTGCCGGGCCGGAGGCCCTCCCGCCAGGCGACGACCGCATTGTTCGCGCTGGTGCTGACGATGTCGGGGGTGCGCGTGCCGTCGCCCCCGGTGACGACGTTGGCGTAGACCGTCGACTCGGACGACGTGCCCTCGGCGGCGGCCGACCCCGGCAGCAGCAGGCCGGACAGGACGGTGAGGACGAGTGCGGTCAGGAGTACGGGCCATGCCCGTCTGCGCGTCACCACATCCACTGCTGACTCCCGCTTGTCGAGCAGGTCCACTGGATGGCCTCCGTTCCCGGGGTCTGACTGGAGCTTGGGATCGCGAGACACAGCCCGCTGTTCTTGTTCTGGAATCGGTCCAGGCTGATGCGGACCCAGACCTGCTCGTCGCCGCCGCCGCACGGCCACTGGATGACCTTGGCGCCGTTCTGCGTACTCGCGCCCGCGAGTGCCAGGCACTTGCCGTTCGCCTTGTTGACGACCCGGAAGCCCCCGGACACCGATTGGAGCGCCCAGTAGTTGCTGTCGCTGTTGCTGCACGACCACTGGATCATCGCGATGCCGTTGTCGTAGCTGGAGCCGGGGTTGGCCAGGCACTGGCCGGTGCCGAAGTTGTAGAGACGGGCGTAGGTGGAGGTGTCCTCGGACCACACCCAGCGCTGGTCCAGGTTCGTCGAGCAGGTCCACTGGATGATCGCGGCGCCGTTGGCGGTGCTGGAGTTGGGGACCGCCAGGCACTTGTCGCTGTTCAGGTTCCGCAGCCGGTTCCAGCTGTCGTGGACCCAGACCTGCTCGTTGCCGGTGCTGTCGCAGGGCCACTGGATGGCCTGTGTGCCGTCGGCCAGGCTGGAGTTGGGCATGGCGAGACACTTGCCGCTGAAGCGGTTGCGGACGAGGTAGCGGTCGCCATTTCCGCCCGCCACCCTGGTGAACATCCAGTCCTGGTCAAAGCTCTCGCTACAGGTCCACTGGACCAGGCCCGTGCCGTCGGCCGTACTGGAGTTGGGGACGGCCAGGCATCTTCCCGCGTTGAGGTTGCGGAGGTTCCGCCAGTCGTCCTCCGCCTTCGCCGGGGTGGACGAGGTGAGTGTGTACACCAGCGTGGCGGCGATCGAGCACAACACCGTGGCCACGACGGCCAGAACGCGCGTTGGTTTTTTCATAGACATGACATCGAGCCATCTCTCCGTTTCCGTTGCCGCATGGCTGCGCTGGACGGATTTCCGCACATGCGACGGATCTTGGGGTTTGTTGTGTGCATGCGGGCACCGAGTGACAAGCCGATGCGGACGGGGTGACATGGCGGGGAATGGTTGGCCAAGGGTGCGCAGCGTGGCGGCAAACTTTCCCTCGGGTCATCGACGGCTCCCGGGTGCGCGAAGACGCCGCACCCCCCGCCGGGTGGCGGCAAGGGGGTACGGCGTCAGCGAGAAGCGAGAAGCGAGTGGCGAGGCGGGCTACGCCGAGACCGTCTCCTCCGGCAGCGACAGGTCCAGGTCCACCGGGGTGTCGTCGCCCGCGTGGGTCGCCGAGGAGGCGAGCGGGGCGTGGCCGTCGGCTCGGGCGGCCAGGACGTAGGGGCCCTGGGCGGGGACGGTGAGGGTGTAGCTGCCGTCGTCCGCGGAGAGGGTCGCGCCGGCCTGGCGGCCGCGGCGGTCGATCAGGGTGACCTTGGCGCGGGCGACCGGCGTGCCGGTGGCGTCCAGGACCCGGCCGCGGAAGCCGCGCAGGGCCTCCTCGGCGCGTTCCAGGTTGGCGTCCTCCTCGCTGCTGGCGCGCAGCTGCGGGTGGGCGGCGGCCGGACGCTGCTTCGGGAGGAGGAGGGCCAGCAGGAGGCCGACGGCGACGGCGGCGGTCGCGATCAGGAAGGAGACGCGGAAGCCGTGCATGGTCGGGATCTCGATGCCGCCGACGTTGTTCGCGGTGTTGGCCAGCACCATGCCGATGACGGCGCTGGAGACCGACGTACCGATGGAACGCATCAGCGTGTTGAGGCCGTTCGCCGCTCCCGTCTCCGAGGCCGGGACCGCGCCGATGATCAGGGCGGGGAGGGAGGAGTAGGCGAGGCCGATGCCCGCGCCGAGGATCACCGCGATGACGAGGCTCTGCCAGGGGGCGCTCATCAGGCCGAGGCCGGCGCCGTAGCCGATGGCGATGATCAGCATGCCGAGGATCAGGGTGGTCTTGGGGCCGTACTTCGCCGAGAGGCGGGCGTAGACCGGCGCCGTGAACATCATCGTCAGGCCCAGCGGGGCCACCAGCAGACCCGCGACGACCATGGACTGGCCGAGGCCGTAGCCGGTCTCCTTCGGCAGCTGGAGCAGCTGGGGGAGGACCAGGGAGACGACGTAGAAGCTCACGCCGACCATGATCGACGCGAGGTTGGTGAAGAGGACGGCCGGGCGGGCCGTGGTGCGCAGGTCGACCAGGGGAGCCTTCGTGCGCAGCTCGTAGACACCCCAGAGCAGGAGGACGGCGGCAGACGCGCCGAACATGCCGAGCGTGGTGGCGGACGTCCAGCCCCAGTCGCTGCCCTTGGTGATGGGGAGGAGGAAGAGGACGAGCCCCACGGACAGGCCGAGGGCGCCGAGATGGTCGAAGGAGCCTTCGGCGCGGAGCTTGGACTCGGGTACGACGATGAGGGTGAGGGCGATGGCGAGGACGCCGAGGCCGGCGGCGCCGTAGAAGAGGGCGTGCCAGTTCGCGTGCTGGGCGACCAGGGCCGCGGCGGGCAGCGCGAGACCGCCGCCGACGCCGATCGAGGAGCTCATCAGGGCCATGGCCGAGCCGAGCTTCTCGCGGGGCAGCATGTCGCGCATCAGGCCGATGCCGAGCGGGATCGCGCCCATCGCGAAGCCTTGCAGAGTGCGTCCGACGATCATGGGGAGGAGGGTGCTGGTGAACGCGCTGATCAGCGCGCCGATCACCATCACGGACAGGCTGGCTATGAGCATGCGCCGCTTGCCGTAGAGGTCACCCAGGCGGCCCATGATCGGGGTGGCGACGGCGCCCGAGAGGAGAGTCGAGGTCAGGACCCAGGTGGCGTTGCTGGGCTCGGTGCTCAGCAGCTGCGGCAGGTCCTTGATGACGGGGACGAGCAGGGTCTGCATTACCGCGACAACGATGCCCGCGAAGGCGAGGACCGGGACGAGGGGGCCGGTCGCTCCGCCGGTGGGCTTTTCGGTCGTCGTTTGTGTCATGTGTACCTCGAACTCCGTGTGCCTGGGCAACTATTCCGATGCTTTGGGTCACTAACGAAATCTTGACCTTCTCTTGGGGAACGGGAGTGGTGGCTGGTCGGCCCGGCGAAGGGCCTAGGTCGGTCCGGGCGTTGGCCTAGGGCGAATTCCCGATGCCAGGAGCGTCCGTCGTTGAGAGCATGACAGGCATGCTCGAAGCCGCCGACGTCACCCGTGCCCCCCGCCGCACCGCGCCGCCCACCTGGCTGGTGGTGGCGCTCGCCTGTGCGGGGCAGTTCCTGGTCGTGCTCGACGTGTCCGTCGTGAACGTGGCACTGCCCTCGATGCGGGCCGACCTGGGGATGAGCGCCCAGGGACTGCAGTGGGTCGTGAACGCCTACGCCATCGCCTTCGCGGGGTTCATGCTGCTCGGCGGACGGGCCGGGGACCTGTACGGCCGTAAGCGGATGTTCCTCGTCGGGCTCGGGGTGTTCACCCTCGCCTCGCTGGCCGGCGGGCTGGCCCAGCAGGAGTGGCAGCTGCTGGCCGCGCGGGCCGTGCAGGGGCTGGGCGCGGCGGTGCTGGCACCCTCGACGCTGACGATCCTCACGGCGGCGGTCCCGGAGGGGGCGGCCCGGGCGCGGGCCATAGGCACGTGGACGGCCGTCGGAGCGGGCGGCGGTGCGGCGGGCGGGCTCGTCGGCGGGCTGCTGGTGGAAGCACTGTCGTGGCGCTGGGTCCTGCTGATCAACGTGCCGGTGGGCGCGGTCGTGCTGGCCGGTTCCGTGCTGTGGCTCGCGGAGAGCCGGGCCGGGGACCGGCGGCGGCCGGATCTGCCGGGGGCGGTGCTGGTGACGGCGGGGCTGGCGACGCTGGCGTACGGCATCTCGCAGACGGAGGCCTCCGGCTGGACGGCGGCGGCGACGGTCCTGCCCCTGCTCGCCGGGCTCGCCCTGATCGGCGTCTTCCTCGTCGTGGAGTCACGTACGGCGGCGCCGCTGATGCCGCTCGGGCTGCTGCGGGCGCGGGCCGTGTCGTCGGCGAACGTGGCGATGTTCCTGTGCGGGTCGGCGATGTTCTGCATGTGGTACTTCATGACGCTGTACGCGCAGAACGTGCTCGGCTACACCCCGCTGGAAGCCGGCCTGGCGCTGGTGCCGAGCTCGCTGGCCGTGATCCTCGGCTCCAAGCTGGCGCCGCTGCTCATGCGGTGGTTCGGCCCGCGCACCGTCGCGGCCGGCGGCACGCTCGTGGCGGTCGGCGGCTTCGGCTGGCAGTCGACGCTGAGCGTGGAGGGCGCGTACCTGACCTCGATCATGGTGCCGGGCATTCTGATGATGCTGGGCGCGGGCCTGGCGGCGACACCCCTCGCGGCCCTGGCCACGTCCGGCGCGGAGCCGGGGGAGGCCGGCCTGGTCTCGGGTCTCGTCAACACCTCCCGAACGATGGGCGGTTCACTGGGGCTCGCGGTCCTGTCGACCCTGGCGGCGGCCCGCTCGGGCGGCAGCGATACGCCGGCGGCGCTGACGGAGGGGTATGCGCTGGCCTTCCGGACGGGGGCGGCGGTGCTGGCCGGGGGAGTGGTGCTGATGGTGGTCTGGCTGCCGCGGAGGGGCGGCGTGCAGTCCTGAACAGCCCTACAACCACCCCTGTTGCCGAGCCTCCCGCAGCGCCTCCATCCGGTTGCGCGTACCCGTCTTGCCGATCGCGGAGGACAGGTAGTTGCGGACCGTCGACTCGGAGAGGTGGAGCCGGGTCGCGATGTCGGCGACCGTCGCGCCGTCCGTCGAGGCGTTCAGGACGTCGCGTTCGCGGGCGGTGAGGGGGTTGGGGCCGGCGCTCAGGGCGGCCGCGGCGAGGGCGGGGTCGATCACCGTCTCGCCGGTCAGTACGCGGCGGACGGCGGCCGCCAGTTCCTCCACGGGGCCGTCCTTGACCAGGAAGCCGGCGGCGCCCGCCTCCATGGCCCGGCGCAGATAGCCGGGGCGGCCGAAGGTCGTCAGGATCAGCACCCGGCAGTCGGGGACCTGGTCGCGCAGCTCGGCCGCGGCGTCCAGCCCGCTGCGGCCCGGGAGTTCGATGTCGAGGAGGGCCACGTCGGGGCGGTGGGTGAGGGCGGCGTCCACGATCACGTCCCCGGTCCCCACCTGCGCCACGACCTCGATGTCCGGCTCCATCCCGAGCAGTAAAGCGAGTGCCCCGCGCATCATGCCCTGGTCCTCCGCGAGCAGCACCCGGATGGACTTGGCGGGCCGGTGATCCCGCGGCATCTCGTTCACGGGGCAAGAGTAGGGCGCACGGGGCTCGGCGGACCGTCCCCGGTCGGCACGAAAAGCGGCTGCCCCCGGTAGGAACGGGGGCGTGCCCCGGTGGTGATCTCGCTCCGCGTGCTGTCCGCGGACTCGGGGACGGCATCCTGATCGGCGATGCGGCGATGCGGCGATGCGGCGATGCGGCGATGCGGCGATGCGGCGATGCGGCGATGCGGGGATGCGGGGATGCGGCGATGCGGCGATGCGGGGGTGCGGGCGGGGGTGCGGCAATGCGGCGGCGACCGCACGGCGTCCTCCTCCTGCGGTGCCGGTCCGACTCCACGCGGTCGTGCTCCTGCCTGCCGAGCCGAGCCGCGGCGTGCCCGGCACCACCGACACAGACAGGGCCGGCAGCCGGTCCCGCCGAGGCGGCGGAGTCGCAGCCCGGTACCGTCCCGCGCCTCCCGGGGTGGTCAGCGCGCCGACCGCTCAGCCCACGGGCGCCAACTCCCGTTCCTCCACCGGCAGTTCCGCCCGCACCAGGAACCCTTGACGCGGCCCCGGCCCCGCCGTCAGCGTGCCCCCGGCCGCGGCGAGGCGTTCCGTCAGCCCCCGCAGTCCCGTACCGCCGATGCCCTCCCGGGGCGCCGTCGAGGGCGTGCCCGAGCCGTCGTCGGTCACCGTCACGTGGACGCGCTCCACATCGCCCGACACCGTGATCTCGCAGCGGGCCGCGCCACTGTGCCGCAGGACGTTGGTGACCGCCTCGCGCACCACCCACCCCAGCAGGGCCTCCGTCTGCTGGGGGAGGGGAGGACCGGACTGGTGGAACGCCGGGGTGATGCCCGCCGCGGCCAGGGCTGAGTGGGCGCGGTCCAGTTCGGTGGCCAGGCTGCCCCTGCGGTAGCCGGTCACCGCCTCGCGGATCTCGGTGAGCGCCTGCCGGCCCACGGACTCGATGTCGGCGACCTGGGCGACGGCCGCGTCCATGTCCCGCACGGCCAGCCGCCGCGCCGCCTCCGACTTCACCACGATCACGGAAAGGGTGTGGCCGAGCAGGTCGTGCAGGTCGCGGGAGAAGCGCAGGCGTTCCTCCTCGACCGCGCGCCGGGCCAGCTCCTCGCGGGCGGCGCGCAGTTCCCGTACGGCCTCGGACAGGGACAGGATCGCCGCCGTCACGATCGTCGAGATCCAGGTGGCGTACGCGATGTCGAGGCCGCCCCAACCGTCTTGCACGAAGGCGACCCCGCCGGAGAGCACGGTCACCGCCGCCCCGGCCGGACGCAGCCGCGGCATCCGTACGACCGCGCCCGTCGCAAGGCCGAGCAGCGGGAAGAACAGCAGCCAGCTGCCGCCGTAGCCCAGGCCGAGTCCGCAGGTCACCGCCGCCAGCAGGCCCAGCGCCAGCTGCGTGGAGCGAGCCTCGCGCTTCTCCTTGACGAAGGCGCGCAAGGATACGTAGATGTAGAGCGAGTTGAAGGTGAGCAGCCCCAGGCCGCCGATCCACGGGTTGGGCGTCTCCCCTTGGAAGAGGTTCGAGAAGGAGCCCATCCCGAGCAGCAGCCACGGCAGCAGGGCGAAGCCGGTTGGGTGCGGGCCCGGTGTGTCGGGGAGCCTGCCGGCCCTCAGCGGAGCCGGTGTGCACGACACCTTGCGCGTCCAGGACATGTCCCGTCCCCCGTTCGTCGGTTCCGTCCCCAGTGTCTTGGCTCAGACGCTACGGATCGAGGCCCGCGTACGGCAGGTCCGGTTGTCACCACTCCGGCAGGACAAATGTCACGGCCCTCGGTGAGGAGAAGGACGTAAGACCGGATCTGATGCCACGTCAGGAGCCTTCACAACTGCGGAGCGCTCGGCTATACAGAGGGCGCCGGACTGGAACGCGTTCTAGAACGGCCCGTGACGACCTCGGTGCGGCCGACGGTGCGGACGGCCGTACCGGGGTCTTGACTCCGCCACCTTCAGGAGCCGTATGCCCATCGACGCAGCCAAGGCTCTCGCCGCCGAGCCCCGGACCGGCGAGATCTCCTGGAACTCCAAGGACGTCCAGCTCTACCACCTCGGCATCGGCGCCGCCGCCAATCCCGACCGGCACAGCCCCGCCACCGACCCCGACGAACTGCGCTACACCCTGGAGTCCCGGCTGCACGTGCTGCCCAGCTTCGCCACCGTCGCGGGCTCCGGCTCGCCCGGAGTGATCAGCGGACTGTCCATGCCGGGCATCGAGGTCGACCTCGCCCGCGTCCTGCACGGCGGCCAGAGCCTCGTGATCCACCGGCCCATCCCGGCGGCGGGCACCGCCACCGCGACCAATCGGATCGCCGCCCTGTACGACAAGGTCAAGGCGGCCGTGCTGGTGCTGCGCACCGAAGTCGCGGACGCCGAGGGCCCGTTGTGGACCAACGACGCCCAGATCTTCATCCGCGGTGAGGGCGGCTGGGGCGGCGACCGCGGCCCGTCCGCCCGCCTCGAACCCCCCGTCGGCGAGCCCGAGCGCACCGTCGAGCGGCCGATCCGCGAGGACCAGGCGCTGTTGTACCGCCTCTCCGGCGACTGGAACCCGCTGCACGCGGACCCGGAGTTCGCCAAGGTCGCCGGCTTCGAGCGGCCCATCCTGCACGGCCTGTGCACCTACGGCATGACCCTCAAGGCGGTCGTCGACACGCTGCTCGGCGGGGACGTGACCCGGGTGCGGTCCTACGGCACCCGGTTCGCCGGAGTCGTGTATCCGGGGGAGACCCTGCGCATCCGCATGTGGCCCGGTGCGGGCACCGTCCGCGTGGCCGTGAGCGCCGTCGAGCGGGACGACGCGCCCGTCCTCGCCGACACAGTCGTCGAACACACCTGAGTCCAGAAACGCCGTACGAGGGGAGCCGCACCATGCGCGCAGCCGTACTGCACGAGATCGGCCAGGACAAGCTGGAGGTCCTCGACGACGTCGAGGCGGTGGGCTTCGGCCCCGGGAGGGTGAGGGTCCGGGTGCGGGCCACCGGGCTGTGTCACTCCGACCTGTCCGCGATGGCGGGGGTGCTGCCCCAGCCGGCGCCCTTCGTGCCCGGTCACGAGGGGGCGGGCGAGATCCTCGAGGTCGGGGAGGCCGTCACCCACCTCAAGCCCGGCGACCGGGTAGTCGTCTGCTGGCTGCCCGCCTGCGGAGCCTGCCCCGCCTGCAAGCGCGGCCAGACCGAGCTGTGCCTGGCCGGGTTCATGAACGCCGGCACCCCCAACTTCAAGCGCCCCGGCGGCGACGTCTTCGGCTTCGCCGGCACCGGAACCTTCGCCGAGGAGGTCGTCGTCGACGCCGGCTGCGCCGTGCCGATCCCCGACGACGTGCCCTTCGACATCGCCGCCCTCATCGGCTGCGGGGTGACCACGGGACTCGGCGCCGCCCTCAACACGGCCGACGTGGAGGCCGGTTCGTCGGTCGCCGTCATCGGCTGCGGGGGCGTCGGCATCTCCGCGATCCAGGGGGCGCGGCTCAAGGGCGCCGCCGAGATCGTCGCCGTCGACCCGGTCGCCTCGCGCCGCGAGTCCGCGCTCAGGTTCGGCGCCACCAGGGCCGTCTCACCGGACGAGCTGGCCGACGCCAAGCAGCAGGTCACCGCCGGCGAGGGCTTCGACTACGTCTTCGAGGTCGTCGGCAAGTCCGCCACCGCCCGCACGGCGTACGAGTACACCCGGCGCGGCGGCACGCTCGTCGTCGTCGGCGCGGGCGCCATGGACGACTTCCTCCAGCTCAACATGTTCGAGCTGTTCTTCGACGAGAAGCGGATCCTGCCGTCCATGTACGGCGGCGGGGACGTCCTGCGCTCCTACGAGCGGACGATCGCCCTGTGGCGGGCGGGCCGGATCGACCTCGCCGGCCTGATCACCCACCGGGTGCCACTGGCCGACATCAACGAGGCCCTGGACCAGATGCGGACGGGCACGGCACTGCGTACGTGCATAGAGATCTGACGACCGCGCCTCCTGGCGACCGCGCCACCTGACGACCGAGCTTCTGACGAACACGCTTCCTGACGGCCACGCTTCTCTAGGAGCCCGATGTCACTGCCACTCGAAGGACTGTCCGCGATCGTCACCGGCGCCGGACGCGGCCTGGGCCGGGCCGAGGCGCTCGAACTCGCCCGGCTCGGCGCGGCCGTCGTCGTCAACGACTACGGGCAGCCCGGCCGGGACGGCTCCGGCGAGGCCTCCGCCGCGCCCGCCGAGGAGGTCGCCGCCGAGATCCGCGCGGCGGGCGGCACGGCACTCGCCCACACCGGGGACGTCGCCGACTTCCAACAGGCGGGCGCACTGGTCGAGTTGGCCGTCGCGGAGTTCGGCAAGCTGGACATCCTGGTCAACAACGCCGGCATCCTGCGCGACCGCATGGTCTTCTCCATGACGGAGGCGGAGTGGGACTCGGTGATCCGGGTCCACCTCAAGGGCCACTTCAACACCATCCGCTTCGCCGCCGCGCACTGGCGCGAGCGGTCCAAGGCGGCGGGCGGTCCGGTGTACGGCCGGGTCGTGAACACGTCCTCGGAGGCGTTCCTCGCCGGATCCGCCGGACAGCCCAACTATGCGGCGGCGAAGGGCGGAATCGTCGGGCTGACCACCTCCACGGCCCTCGCGCTCGCCAAGTACGGCGTGACCGCCAACGCCATCTGCCCACGCGCCCGCACCCGCATGACCGAGGACGTCTTCGCAGGCCTCGACCGGCCCGAGGACGGCCTGGACCCGCTCGCCCCCGAGCATGTCGCCCCGCTCGTCGGCTACCTGGCCTCCCCGGCCGCCGCCCGGATCAACGGCCAGCTGCTCGTCGTGCACGGCGGCATGGTGGCGGTCGTCGAACGGCCGCGGGTGGCCGCGAAGTTCGACAGCAAGCAGGAGACGTTCACGTACGACGAGCTGGACGCGCTGCTCACCCCGCACTACGCGGAGCTGCCGGAGGGGGAGACGTTCGGGGCGGTGGAGGTGCTGGGGCTGAAAAGGGCATAGCCGGGCGGGGCGTAGGAAAGGCGATGGCCAGGCGGGGCGCAGGAACGGGAACGGCCCCGCCCTTCGCGGTGAAGGGCGGGGCCGTGCGGATTCGGCGTCAGGCCGCCGTCTCGGTTTCCTCAGCCGGCTTGCGGTGACGGCCGCGGGGGGCCGTCTCGCCGTCCTGGGCGGACACCGGACCCCGGTGCCTGCCGTGCCCGGCGGCCTTCTGAACGTCGTGAACGTCGGCCGGCCCCGGCTGGGTCGTGCTGGCGTTGCTCATCGGAAAACTCACCCCGTCAACATGATCTTTTGCTCACAGCCGGGCGAGTTTAACCAACCCCCCAGGGGCCGAATCCAGGCGGCCACGCCAACCGCCACTACTTCGTTACAAGACCACCCAACGGGGCTTGCTGCAACGGCACGGGGCGGGGGGTGACGGGAGCCGGAGGGTCCGTTTCCGACGGCTCGCGCGATGCCGAATCCGGCGTCCCGGAGGCCGAGTTCGAGGACGCCGCCCCCGACGAAGGCACCTCCACCCGAGCCACCCCGCACCGCACCTCCTCGGTGGCATACGGCAGTTGCAGCACCCCGTCGGCCGTCCACAACCCGGCACCCGCCAACCACCCCTCGGGCGCCGGAAGATGACGCACCTGCCGCTCGGCGGGCCGCCACACCCCGACCCAACTCCCGACCGGCCCGTCGACCCGCAACGCCACCCCGCAGCTCTCCGGCGTCAGCACCTGCCCCGGCTGGATCGCGAACGGAGTCACCGCGCAGTCGGGCAACCGCAGGCACTCCGGGAAGCGCACCGGCAGTGTGCTGCCCAGCACGCCCCAGCCCAATCGTTCCTGCCCCGGCGAGGGCGCGTCCGAGCCGATCAGCAGCAGCCCGCTGTCCGGGTCGGCGAGCAGCAGCCGGTCGTCGCTGTCGTCCGCGATCTGCAGCAGCGGCGACACCTCGCCGCCCCGCTCCAGGTCGACCACGACGGCCTTCGTACGGCCCCCGGGCTCCGGGTCGAGACGGTCGAGGGCCAGCATCCGCCCGCCCCGGTCCAGCCACACCCCGCCCGAGCAGCGCCCCGGGATCTCCGCGAGCTGCTCCGGCCCGAACGCGCCCCCCGCCACCAGCCACACCGCGCTGGAGTGCCGGCCCACCGCGAGGGCGTACGCCCTGCCGCCGCCCGGCGCCGGGGGCAGCAGCCGCAGCCGGGTCTGCTCCGGCGGGCACTGGACCGCGCCGAGCAGCAGCTCGCCGGTGCCGGGACCGGTCGGATACAGCAGCGAGAAGATGTGCCGTCCGTCGGTCGGGCGGCAGATCAGGACCCGCCCGTCGCCCATCGGCTGCACCTCGGTGCCGGGCTCCTCCGGCTGGTGGGCGGGCAGCGGTACGGCGTAGGGCTCGGGGCCGTCCAGGGTCCAGCGCTCCGGGAACCAGCAGTCGCCTGCCGGCGCGAGGCGGGCCGCGTAGGAACCGTCCGCCGTGATGGTGCATCCCGCCCGACGCGCGTCGCCGTCCTCGTGCTCCGCCGCGGGCTCGATCGCACAGGCCGTCATGGTCCGGTCACCTCCGGTAACGAAGCTAGTTTTCGCACGCACAGGCGTGGGACCGGCCAGGTCCGCTTCACACAAAGGGGTGGCCCAGGAACGATTCGCCTGAGGAAACGGGGGTGCTTGTGCTGAGCGGGGTCAGGGGTGACCGGAGGGTGGACCCCCGGACGCCTGGGAGGTGGCGGGAGCGTGGCCCGTGGGAGCCTTCCGCCTCATGCCGTGCCGGTACAGCCGTACGGACCAGGCAGGTAGCCTTGCCTGCGTGCCCCGTCTGTCTGAAGTCATCGCCGCGCTGGAGAACCTGTGGCCCGCCGAGCGGGCCGAGTCCTGGGACGCGGTCGGCACCGTCGTGGGCGACCCCGACCAGGAGGTCTCCCGGGTCCTGTTCGCCGTCGACCCGGTCCAGGAGATCGTGGACGAGGCGGTGAAACTGGGCGCCGACCTGCTGGTCACCCACCACCCGCTCTATCTGCGCGGTACGACGACGGTCGCGGCGATGCACTTCAAGGGCCGGGTCGTCCACACCCTCATCAAGAACGACATCGCGCTGCACGTGGCGCACACCAACGCCGACACGGCGGACCCGGGCGTCAGCGACGCGCTGGCCGGCGCCCTGGACCTGCGCGTCGTACGCCCGCTGGTGCCGGACCCGAGCGACCCGGAAGGCCGCAGGGGCCTGGGCCGTGTCTGCGAACTCGACCACCCGCTCACCGTCCGCGAACTCGCCGCCCGCGCCGCCGAGCGGCTGCCCGCCACCGCGCAGGGCATCCGGGTCGCCGGCGACCCGGATGCGACGGTCCGCACGGTGGCCGTGAGCGGCGGCTCCGGCGACAGCCTCTTCGACGATGTGCGTGCCGCCGGCGTCGACGCCTTCCTCACCGCGGACCTGCGGCACCACCCGGCGTCCGAGTTCATCGCGGACCGCGCCCACAGCCGCACCCACAGTCCTCTCGCGCTGCTCGACGCGGCGCACTGGGCCACCGAGTGGCCCTGGTGCGAGCTGGCCGCCACCCAGCTCGACGAGATCTCCGACCGCAACGGATGGGACCTGCGCGTCCACGTCTCGAAGACGGTCACCGACCCCTGGACCGCCCACGCGGCCGCCATCACGGACACATCTGGAGCCCCCAACTGAACGCCGCGCCCGCCGACCAGATCCGCCTCCTCGACGTCCAGGCCCTCGACGTCCGCCTCCAGCAGCTCGCGCACAGGCGGAGGTCGCTGCCCGAGCACGCCGACATCGAGTCGCTGACCAAGGACCACACGCAGCTGCGCGACCTGCTCGTCGCCGCGCAGACCGAGGAGAGCGACTGCGCCCGCGAGCAGACCAAGGCCGAGCAGGACGTGGACCAGGTGCGCCAGCGCGCCGCCCGCGACCAGCAGCGCCTGGACTCCGGTGCCGTCACCTCCCCGAAGGACCTGGAGAACCTCCAGCACGAGATCGCCTCCCTCGCCAAGCGGCAGGGCGCCCTGGAGGACGTCGTCCTGGAGGTCATGGAGCGCCGCGAGTCCGCGCAGGAGCGGGTCGCCGAGCTGACCGAGCGGGTCGGCGCCGTGCAGGGGAAGGTCGACGACGCGACCGCCCGCCGGGAAGCCGCGTTCGAGGAGATCGACCGCGAGGTGGCCACGGTCACGAAGGAGCGCGAGGTCATGGCGGCCTCGGTCCCCGCGGACCTCCTCAAGCTCTACGACAAGCTGCGCCAGCAGCAGGGCGGCATCGGCGCGGCCAAGCTCTACCAGCGCAGCTGCCAGGGCTGCCGCCAGGAGCTCGCCATCACCGAGCTGAACGAGATCCGCCAGGCGGCGCCGGACACCGTGGTGCGGTGCGAGAACTGCCGCCGGATTCTGGTGCGTACGGCCGAGTCCGGCCTCTAGGAGCCTGTGCCGTGCGGGAGTTCATCGTCGAGGCCGACGGCGGGTCACGGGGCAACCCCGGGCCCGCGGGCTACGGTGCCGTGGTCATCGACGCGGCGACGGGGCACACACTGGCCGAGGCGGCCGAGTACATCGGCGTCGCCACGAACAACGTCGCCGAGTACCGCGGCCTGTTGGCGGGCCTGCGCGCCGCACATGAACTGGACCCGACGGCCACGGTCCACGTCCGCATGGACTCCAAGCTGGTCATCGAGCAGATGTCGGGCCGCTGGAAGATCAAGCACCCCGACTTGAAGCCGCTGGCCTTCGAGGCGGCGGCCGTGCTGCCGGCGTCCCAGGTGACGTACGAGTGGATCCCCCGGGAGCAGAACAAGCACGCCGACCGGCTCGCCAACGAGGCGATGGATGCCGGGAAGCGGGGCGAGCAGTGGTCGCCCGCGGCTTCCACGGCGGAGCTGGCGGCGGCGGACGCGCGGGCCGCGCGGGCCGCGGCAGAGGCCGAGCCGTCCGGCCCGCCGGGAGACGCCGCCGCAGGCGCGGCACGGGCGCGGGCGGCGCTGGCCGGCGGACGGTCCTCCACCGCTCCCGCCGCTTCCGCAGCGTCGGAGCCGGCAGCGGCGCAGTCCGCCGTCGGCGCGGCCGGGAAGGCCGAGGCCGATGTCAGGGCCGCGCGTACGGTGGCCGCGCCGTCGTCCGGCTGGGCTCCTGCCGACATGGGAGCGCCCGCGACCTTCGTTCTGCTGCGGCACGGGGAGACGCCGCTGACGCCGCAGAAGCGGTTCTCGGGGAGCGGCGGTACCGATCCCTCCCTCTCCGACGTCGGCCGGGAGCAGGCCGAGCGGGTCGGGGCCGCGCTCGCCCGGCGCGGGACGATCCAGGCCGTCGTGGCGTCGCCGCTGGCCCGTACCCGGGAGACCGCCGGCATCGTCGCGGCCCGCCTCGGTCTCGACGTGAGCGTCGACGACGGTCTGCGCGAGACCGACTTCGGCGCCTGGGAGGGGCTCACCTTCGGCGAGGTCCGCGAGCGCCACCCCGACGACCTCAACGCCTGGCTGGCCGACCCCGAGGCCCGGCCCACCGGCGACGGCGAGAGCTTCGCGGCGACCGCCACCCGCATCGCCGCCACCCGCGACAAGCTGATCGCGGCGTACGCCGGCCGCACGGTCCTCCTGGTCACGCACGTCACCCCGATCAAGACGTTCGTACGCCTCGCCCTGGGCGCCCCGCCCGAGTCCCTGTTCCGCATGGAACTCTCGGCGGCATCCCTCTCGGCGGTGGCGTACTACGCCGACGGCAACGCGAGCGTGCGGCTCTTCAACGACACGTCACACCTGCGCGCCTGAGCCGTTCCGCAGCCCCGCTGCCTCCCGGGCCAGCTTCTCGACCCGGACCCAGTCCCGCGCGGCGATCGCATCCGCCGGCAGCATCCAAGTGCCGCCGACGCAGCCGACGTTGGGCAGGGACAGATACTCCGGCGCGTTGCCCGGCCCGATTCCCCCCGTGGGGCAGAACCGCGCCTGCGGCAACGGCCCGGCGAGCGACTTCAGATACGCCGTACCGCCCGCGGCCTGCGCGGGGAAGAACTTCATCTCCGTCACGCCCCGCTCCAGCAGCCCCACGACCTCCGACGTGGTCGACACTCCAGGCAGGAACGGCACCCCGGACTCCCGCATCGCCTCCAGCAGTACGTCCGTCCAGCCCGGGCTGACCAGGAACCGCGCACCGGCCGTCACCGACGCCGTCACCTGCTCCGGCGTGATGACCGTGCCCGCGCCCACCACGGCCTCCGGCACCTCGGCGGCCATCGCCCGGATCGCGTCCAGCGCCGCCGGCGTCCGCAGCGTCACCTCGATCGCGGGGAGCCCGCCGGTGACGAGCGCCCGCGCCAGCGGTACGGCGTCGGAAGCGTCCTCGATGACGACGACGGGCACGACGGGCGCGAGATCCAGCACGGAGGCGGGCAGGGGAGAGGCCATGACGTCATCCTGCCGTGCGGTGAACAGCATGCGCAAAGGTCGTTGCGCATGCTGCAATGCATTGGCGGGGCGTCAGTGGATCTCCGTCACCAGCACGTCCAGCGTCCACGCCTTGCCGCCCTTGGCCGGCGCCTCGACCTCCACCTCGTACCCGAGGTCCCGCAGCGCCTCCACCAGCTCGGCCGGACCCGCGGGCACGGCACCCGCCGTCAGCAGGCTCCGTACGATCCGCCCCTTCGTCGCCTTGTTGAAGTGGCTGACGACCTTCCGGGTCGGCGCATGCAGCACCCGTACCGACGCCGTCCGCCCGGCCACCTCGCCCTTCGGCCTCCACGCCGCCGCGTACGCCGACGACCGCAGATCCAGCACCAGCCCGTCCCCGGCCGCCTCGGGCAGCACGTCCGCCAGCGGCGCCCGCCAGTGCGCCCCGAGCGCGCCGAGACCGGGCAGCTTCACGCCCATCGAGCAGCGGTAGGAGGGGATGCGGTCGTTGACGCGCACCGCGCCCCACAGTCCTGAGAAGACGAGCAGCGACCGAGCCGCCCGCCTCTTCGCCGCCGCGTCCAGCGACGCCAGGTCGAGGGCGTCGTACAGCACGCCGGTGTAGATCTCCCCGGCCGGCCGCGCCCCTGCCGTCGGCAGCTCGACGTTCTTCGCGACTTCCCCCCGGAGCCCCTCGCTCAGCCCGAGGACGTCCCGCGCTTTGTCCTCGTCGCCGCGGCACAGCTCGACCAGCTCACTCAGCACGGCCTCCCGGGCCTCGGTGAGTCCCGGCAAGGACAGCGACTCCAGCTTCAGCGAGGCACCCCGACCGGACGAGGCCTTCCCCTCGGAAGGCGGCAGCAGGACAAGCACACATACTCCTTCGATCGAACCCCGCCACAGGGTACGGCGTGCCGCCCGGCCACCCTCGCCCTACGCTCGACTCATGCCCCGCCGCCACATCCGAGTGACCGGCGCCCCCGAAGCCCCCCTCCGGGCCGCCCTCACCGCGCTGCGTACCGAACTCGGCGTCCCCGGGAGCTTCCCGCCCGAGGTGCTGGCGGAGGCCGAGCGGGCCGCGAAGGCCTCCGCGCCCCCGTCGTACGACGCCACCGACATCCCGTTCTTCACCATCGACCCGCCCACCTCCACCGACCTCGACCAGGCGATGCACCTGTCCCGGCAGGGCACCGGCTACCGCGTCCGGTACGCCATCGCCGACGTCGCCGCCTTCGTCGTACCGTCGGGCGCGCTCGACCGGGAGGCGTACCGCCGGGTGACCACCCTCTACTTCCCCGACGAGAAGGTCCCGCTGCACCCCGAGCTGCTGAGCGAGGGCGCGGCGAGCCTGCTCCCGGACCAGGACCGCCCCGCCGTCCTGTGGACCATCAACCTCGACGGAGACGGCCGTACGCTCGCCGTCGACGTCCGCCGCGCCCTCGTCCGCAGCCGGGCCAAGCTGGACTATGCGGGCGTACAGAAGCAGATCGACGAGGCAACCGCCGAGGAACCGATGGCCCTGCTCAAGGAGATCGGGGAGCTGAGGGAGGCGCTGGAGGTGGAGCGGGGCGGGATCTCGCTCAGCGTGCCCGAGCAGGAGATCGTCGAGCGCGATCACACCTACGAGCTCGCCTATCGCGCCCCGCTCCCCGCCGACGGCTGGAACTCCCAGATCTCCCTGCTGACCGGCATGGCCGCCGCCGACCTGATGCTCGCGGCCGGCACCGGCATCCTGCGCACCCTCCCCGCCGCCCCCGACGGCGCCGTCGGCCGCCTGCGCCGTACCGCGCAGGCCCTGCACGTCGACTGGCCGCACCACGTCTCGTACGCCGAACTCGTCCGCTCCCTCGACCCCCACCGCCCGAACCACGCGGCCTTCCTCCAGGAGTGCACGACGCTGCTGCGCGGCGCCGGCTACACGGTCTTCCGGGACGGAGCCCTGCCGGACATCACCACCCACTCGGCCGTGGCCGCCCCCTACGCCCACTGCACGGCCCCCTTGCGCCGCCTGGCCGATCGCCACACCTCCGAGATCTGCCTCGCGGCCGCCGCCGGCACGCCGGTTCCCGACTGGGTGACGGCCGCCCTCGACACGCTGCCCGCCCGGATGGCAGAGGGCACCCGGCGCGCGGGCACGGTCGAGCGTGCGTGCGTCGACCTCGTGGAGGCGGCGTTGCTCAAGGACCGGGTGGGGGAGGTGTTCCACGGCTGGGTGGTGGAAGTGGAGGAGCGTCAACCCGCCGTGGGAACCGTGCAGTTGGAGTCACCGGCCGTCATCGGCCGGATCGAGGGCACGGACGCGCTGCCGCTGGGGGAGCGGCTCAGGGTCCGCCTCACACAGGCAGATCCGGAAGCGCCGAAGGTCCGCTTCGAGCCTGATTGACCGCCTGTACGAGCGCCTGTACGAGGCTGTCGGACTCGTCGGCGTGGAAGCGCACGAGACGGACGTCCCGCCGTCGGCCGAGGAAGGTGCAGTGGGCGACGGGCTCGGTGAGTTCGAGCGTCACGGTCGTCTGTGCCCCGATGGGGAGGTTGAGTTCACCGTCGGCCCGCTCATGGGTGGTGCGCAGCTCGCGGCGCACGTGCGCGATCTTCTCCAGCGGTATGCGCAGATCGACGTGCGCGGCACGGCGGACGCGCAGGAAGCCGGTGTCGAGGACGTGCGGTCGTACGACGGAGGCGGCGTGCATACCGATGATGATCACAAGGGTGTACATGTCGAGCATGAACCACCCCCGTTGCACCGCCGGGTAGTTCCGCAGCAGGACGGACATCATGATCGACTCGATGACGATCACGAACCCGAATCCCAGCATCATCGTGCCCTGCCCGCGCGAGTACCCGAAGCCGGTGCCGTCCCCGAGCCCGTGCCGGCGCCGGGCCGCCCACAGCCAGATACTGGCGACGAGCCGCACCTCGTGCCGCAGGAGGGTGAGCGCGGTCCGCATCACGGTCCGTCCCCTTCCATGAGCAGACGCAAGGTGCGGCGGATCGCCTCCGCCTGGGCCGGGGCGAAGTCGGCGTAGAAGGCGCGCAGGAAGCTGTTGTCGGGGTCGACGTCCAACGGCTCCGGAAGCAGATCGCGGGGCAGGCAGTCCGCGAGGGCCCGGGCAGCCTCCTCCACGCGCGGGTCGGCGAGGTCGGCGTCGACGAGTTCGTCGAGCAGGGCGTAGGCGGCGAGGGCCCGCTCCTTGCCGCCCGGCCGGTCGAGCGCACTCCCCAGCGCGCCCATGAGCTGCTCCCGCGCCTCGGGACCGGCCGTGGTCTCGATCAGCGCGAGCATCTCGCGGTCCTTGGCAGCCATGGGGGAGTCGGAGAGGTGCGCCATGTCCCGGAACAGCGCGGCCAACTGCGGCGACACGGGCCCCTCGACGGGCAGCCCGCCCTCCGACTCCAGCAACGCCCGCAGCCGCACCCGCCGCTCCCGGATCGCCGCCTCCTGCCGGGAAAGATCCTCATCGAGCTCGGTGAGCACCTCGACGAGATCCTTTCCGGCATCCTCCGCGAGCACGTCCCGCACCTCCGCGAGCCCTAGCCCCAGCTCCGTCAGCCGCCGAATCCGCGCCAGCACGACGGCGTGCCGCAACGTGTACTCCCGGTAGCCGTTGGGACGCCGATCAGGCTCGGGCAGGAGCCCCTGATGGTGGTAATGCCGCACCGTGCGCGTGGTGACGCCGACGGCGGCGGCGAGTTCTCCGATCCGCATGGGATCAGTAGAGACGTTGACGTTGCGGCAGGGTCAAGTGACCGGCTCGGCGCCTGACGGTGGCGCTGGTCGTGTGCCACGATCGAGGGAACGGTTCCCGATCTCTCGGACAGGTGATCTTCCGATGTCCCAGTCTGGCGAGCGACCGGAGGAGGGCCATGACATGACTGCCATGGCCCATGCGCCGCTCACGCAGGAAGAGGTCCTGCTGGAGGGCTTCCTCGCCCTGGACACGCCGGAGGGTTTCCGGGCCGAGCTGATCGAGGGGGAGATCGTTGTGACGCCCCCGCCGGACGGGGATCACGAGGATTACATCGGGCTGATCGTGGAGCAGGTGTATCTGAATTCCCGGACCAGGATGCAGTTCGCCGGAACCAAGGGCTTGATCCTGCAGGGCGGCGAGGGTGGTCAGAAAGACCGCGTGATCCCTGACGGCACCTTCGCGCCCAGGGAGCGCCGCCTCTACCGCGGTGCCGACCCATGGATGCCTTGCGACGGCGTCACCATGGTTCTTGAGGTGACATCCACCAAGCCCAAGGCCGATCGTGAGGCCAAGCGACGGTGCCACGCCCGCGGAGGCATCCCGCTCTACTTGCTCGTTGACCGCGAAGCCTCCTCGATCACACTGTTCAGCGATCCCGAGAAGGACGACTACCGGGAGCACTGCACCCGTCCGATGGGCAAACCACTCTCTCTCCCGGAGCCCTTCGGCTTCGAGCTGGAGACAGCGGACTTTCTGTGACGCCCCCGGTGTTGCACCCCCAGGACGACACGCTGGGGGTGTGCGGTGAAGGAACAGGCACTGTGGACCAGGGCGAGGCTGGGCCGGGGCGGTCCGCCGCTCGATCTGCTCACCGCCCGCTTCGACCGGCACGTGTACGCCCCGCACGCCCATGACGAGTTCACGATCGGCGTCTGCGTCGGGGGCAGCGAGATCATCGACTACCGGGGCGGCCGCATCCGCCCCACCCCCGGCTCCATCGTCGTACTGGCACCGGGCGAGATGCACACGGGCGGCCCGGCCGAGACCGGCGGATACGCCTACCGAGCCCTGTACGCCGATACGTCCCTGCTCACCGACGGCACCCTCGGCACCGCGGCCCCGCACTTCCGCGACCCTCTCCTGGACGACCCCGACCTGGCCACGTCCCTAGCCCGCACGCATGCCGAACTCGCCGCCTGCCCGGACCCCCTGGAGGCCGAGTCCCGCATCCCGTGGCTCATGACAGCCCTGACCCGCCGCCACTCCACGGCCCGGGCGACGACCGACACGGTCGCGGGCGCCGATCACATAGCGAGGACGGTCCGCGACCGCCTCGCCGACGAGCTCACGGCCCCACCCTCCCTCGCGTCCATGGCCACCGACCTCGGCCTCTCCCGCTACCAGCTCCTGCGTGCCTTCCGCACGACGATGGGAGTGCCGCCGTACGCCTGGCTGGCCCAGCACCGGGTGAGCAGGGCACGAGGCCTGCTGGAGACGGGCCTGCGCCCGGCCGAGGTCGCCGGCCTGGTCGGCTTCGCGGACCAGGCGCACCTCACGCGCTGGTTCCGCCGGGTACTGGGCGTCACCCCGGCGGCGTACCGCAACAGCGTTCAAGACACGGGAGTGTGAGCCGAACGAAACTCGCCGCATGACTGCACGCGGTTGGTTTCTCTTCGCCCTGATGAGCGTGGTCTGGGGCATCCCGTACCTGATGATCAAGGTGGCGGTCGACGAGGTCTCCCCGTCGATGGTGGTCTTCACGCGATGCGCCCTCGGCGCCGTGTTGTTGTTGCCCTTCGCGATCCGCCAGGGCGGCCTGCCCCGGACGGTACGACGGCACTGGCGCCCGATGCTGGCCTTCGCGTGCATAGAGATCATCGGCCCGTGGTGGACCCTGACGGACGCGGAACGCCACCTGTCCAGCTCGACGGCAGGCCTGCTCATAGCCGGCGTACCGATAGTCGGTGTCGCCCTGGCCCGCTTCTTCGGCCGGACGGAGCACCTGGGCGTCCGCCGCCTCACCGGCCTCACCCTGGGCCTGGCAGGCGTGGCGACCCTCACCGTCCCCCACCTGACCGGCGGCGACGCCCGCTCCCTGGCGGAGGTCCTGCTGACCGTGCTGGGCTACGCGACGGCCCCCCTGATCGCGGCGAGGTACCTCAAGGACGTCCCGTCCCTCCACCTCACCGCGGCCTGCCTGACCTTCGCGGCCCTGGTCTACGCCCCAGCGGCGGCGCTGACGTGGCCTGCCGCGATGCCGTCGGCCGAGGGTTCGGCCGCCCTGGCCGCCCTGGGCGCGATCTGCACGGCGGTCGCCTTCGTGGCCTTCCTGGAGCTGATCAAAGAGGTCGGCCCGACGCGGGCGACGGTCTTCACATACGTCAATCCGGCGGTCGCGGTGGCGGCGGGGGCCCTGTTCCTGGACGAGTCCCTGACGGTAGGGATCGCGGTGGCCTTCGCCCTGATTCTCGCGGGGTCGGTCCTGGCGACGAGCGGTGGACCGGGGAAGGGCGCCCGCCCGGTAACATGGTCCACACGGCAGACGAGCCGGGCGGGCGGCCGCGTGGAGTCCCTCAGGGGGCTTCCCGAGGAACGTCCGGGCTCCACAGGGCAGGGTGGTGGCTAACGGCCACCCGGGGTGACCCGCGGGACAGTGCCACAGAAAGCAAACCGCCCGGCGCTTCGGCGCCGGGTAAGGGTGAAACGGTGGTGTAAGAGACCACCAGTGCTCAGGGTGACCTGAGCAGCTAGGTAAACCCCACCCGGAGCAAGGTCAAGAAGGGGCCGCCTTAACCGGTGGCCCTGCGCGGACGTTCGAGGGCTGCCCGCCCGAGTCCGCGGGTAGACCGCAGGAGGCCGGCGGCAACGTCGGTCGTAGATGGATGGCCGTCGCCGGGGGGTCCGTGAGGACCTCCTGGAACAGAACCCGGCGTATAGCCCGACTCGTCTGCCGCTACCTGCGGCTTTGCCTGGGAAAGGGCCTCTGATCTGCGACGGAGGCCGTTTCCGGTCTTTCGGGGGCTTGGCAACGGAACGCCTGTCGTATGAGCCGCGTACCCGCAAGCAGGTCGGCCAGATCGTCGCCCCGCCCCATCGCCTTGACCGCGACGGAGCCGCGTAGCGAGTATGCACTCGCTGTCATCGAGCGGGACACGAACGCACTGATCGGGTTTGACCAGCTCGCCATGGGTCCGCAACCAGCAGCGCGCGGCCACATCCGGCTTCGCGCTGCGCCCGGGCGCTGGGGGCGTCGGCTACGGAGCCGAGGCCGTACGCCTCTTGCTAGGCCTCGGGTTCGAAGAGCGCGGCCCGCCACATCAAGGGGCCGGCCAATGGTGCGCCTCGATCGTGCCCGCGATGCTTGAGGACGAGTGGCGGCCCTAGAACCGCTCCGGTCCTCCGATGGGCCGCCCCTGGAGTGTGTACGGGGGCACGGGCGAACGGGTCCCTTGGCCAGCGCTGCCCGCATCTGCTTCCGGTAGGCGTCGACGGCCGATTCGCTCTCGCTCGTTAGATACTGCTCGGGCAGTTCCTCGGCGAGCCGGCTCGGGGATCACGCCGCGCAGGCCGCGGCGCGGGTCGTAGATGCCGAAGATGAGTTCCTTGTCCGAGTGGCGCTCGACGAGCCGGGTGGCGATCAGCTTGAGCAGGTTGGTCTTGCCGCACTCGTTGTCGCCGAGGATCAGCAGATGCTGGTCGGCGCCGAAGAGGTCGAGCAGGACGGGCGAGAGAGTGTCCTGGTCGACGCCGATGGGTATCCGCGTCGGCTCCGCTGCCTGGGTGGGCAACTTGGCGGCCGGCAGGCGGGTGGGCAGGACCCGTACAGGTGGGGCGAGTTCACCGTGCCAGTAGGCGCGGATGGTGCGGGCGGTGCGTTCCAGGACCGGGCCAAGGTCGTCCGTGGCGGGATGGTTGTCGATACGGGGCAGGGCCACCTGGGCGAACAGCTTGCCGTCTGTCAGCGCTCGGCCGGGCGTGTCGGGGGAGAGAGTCTCGGAGAGCTTGCGGTCGATGGAGGAGTCGGCCGGGTCGTTCAGGCGCAGCTCGATGCGGGTGCCGAACATCGACTGGGTGGCGATGCGCACGTCGTTCCAGCGCAGCATGCCGGCGACGACATGGATGCCGTAGCCGCCGCGCTTGAGGAGGTCGGCCACCGCGTCGTCGAGGTCGGCGAACTCCTCGCGCAGGGCGCCGAATCCGTCGATGAGCAGCACGATGTCGGTGGCGCCGAGATGGGGGAGCTTGCCCTGGGCGCGCAGGTGGCGCAGTTGGTCGACGGAGTCGATGCCCAGCTCGCGGTACGCCTCCTCGCGCTGGGCGAGGAACGGCCTGATTGCCCAATGCCCCGCCGGTTGGCCCCCGTCATCGGGCTGAGCATGAACGGATCCGGCGGGGTGAGCACACCGCCCGTCCTGTTCAGGTCGATGGTCAGCTCCTGCTTCGAGTGCCTGCTTGACCATGGGCCCCGGCCAGCCGCCGAAAATTCTCCCCCTTCAACGATGTCTTGAAGTAGCCCCACCTGCCGAACTGCCAGTTCGAGACGGAAAGTGAGGCCAATTCATGCCGCTTCGAACCATTTCGGGACAATCATGAACTCCATTGACCAGAAGGGTGTTCTGGCGCCTCCACCCCTCCTTCCGTCAGATGCGCACGGCCAATAGGTGATCATCTGTTGCGACGATCACAACGCCGCCCCTGGCGATCGCTAGGCTGCGGATCACAGAGTGGACGTCGACCTGTCCGGCTTGCTCATCATCTTCTCGCCACCAACGCAGAACACCGTCACTGCCGCCCGACACAATGAGCGTGCCATCATCGGATGCCGCCGTGGCGGAGATGCCTGCACGCATCAAGAACGGAATGTCGGCAACAGTCGAGCTGCCTAGTGAACGACTAATGGTATTGAAGCTTGCATTTACTTGAACTGGATTGGAATCCAGTTCATGAATTTGTAGCAGAGTGCCAGACTCTGAGGCGTCGAAGTCAGGAATTACAAATGCAGGTTTTCCCCGATGGCAGCAACCTGCAAACGTGGGTGCAATTGAATCATCATCGCCACCTTCAGAATGCAATACGCTGAATCCGTAGAGGCCACCAGAAGTGTCGACATAATGGCCGAATGAATTAGCCACCACGACCACGTACGCGCCTTGCTCATCCCATGTCGCATGCAGCTCGGGATAATATAGAGAGAGTGGTGCCTCCGCGTCGCGCTCCTCGGGGTCAGGAGGCCATCTTGTGACGTTCCTCGCGGCTGCTTCGTCGGCGACATACAGAGGCTCTACGGGAAATTGTCGCCACTGAGAGGAGCGGAAATCTAGCGTCGTGATGGCATGGCCACCGTCGATCATTTCAACTAGAAGCACGACGGCCGGATCGGCGAGCCGGAGAGATACTGCGCTACGCACGTATCGCACGTCCGCCAAAGGGCCTTCATATGCACCGTCACTGAGTATGTCTGCCCACTGGACAACCGGGCTGGATCCATCCTGTGGGTTAATGATCCGCACAAACGTTGTGCCGGGGAAGGCGAAACAGGTTGAGGCATTTCCCTCTGGGGCAGAGAAGGTGACAATTCGTTCGCCGGAGGCTACCTCGAACACCTCGATCTTGCCAGTGTCCGATGCTGCGGCGACATGTCGGCCGTCCTCTGACGCAAGCAGCTTGGTTATCTGAGTCAGGCTCCCTATTCTTGCGGCTGCCGGGTTCCCACCTGCATCCAAATGCCAACATCTGATCGTGCCTCGGGTACGGTCTGCTGCTATCAGTACGGGACCGGTCGCAGCGTCGGTGAAGAGCACTGCTCCCACGGGTTCGCCGAACGGGCGCAGCACTACACCATGATGGTCATTCATCGAGGTGAGCATCACCTCTCCCGCTTCGCTCCCGGAGGCCAACGTCCCGGATGGAGAGTGCAGCGTCAATGCGTTTACTCCCCCGTAGACTTGGACCGTGTGAAACGGCTCGACCTCCTCGCCCTCATCAGCGCCCTCTTCTGCGGTCTGTTCATCCTGTTGCTTCTGATTTTCCAACAGGTGCTCGTAGGAATTGTGATTCTCGGTGCCGTGCCAGATCGACTGCGACACGTGTCCTTGATAATTGACCCGCTTCAGCATGCATCGTCTATTGGCGGGGGCGTGTAATGTCAGTGGGGATTCCCCAGGTGTGTCGCCGGATAGCGATACGCAAATCTCGCCGGAAGCGTTACCTACCACGTATACGAGACCGTCGGGGGTGTGGGCGATGTCCGCGGCTCCGACCCAGCCATGTTGCGGTGCCCAGTCGGGTTGTTCCGTGGTCCCGTTCACGGCAGGCATTTCTATTCTCCAGGTCTGGACACGCCCGTGCGCACTGCCAGAGATGACCTCTGCGGCAGGCCCACTGGATGACCCCAGTGCCAGGATCGGCCCGACGTTCTCCTCCTGGTTCAACCGAGCGTTGTCACCGGATTGAATGTCCCATATCAGAAGTGAACCGTCACTGAATCCGACCACGGCAACCACAGCATCGTCAGCCGTGCACACGGTGGCTTTTGTGATGCACGTATCCTCGTAGGCGCCGAATTCGATACGCTCTGCTAAGCCAGGGCCGTGCAGTATCAGCCCCCGGAACGGGCTCGCGACCACCAGGTACCAGGCATCACCAACACGGCAGGCAGACACTGAGCTGATGCCGAAATCGTCGATCTTGATGTCCGGGAGTAGAAGTTCGTTGAGCTCAATGTCCCAGATCCGCAAGTCGCCGGCCGCTCCGCCCGTGGCTAAAGCCCGTCGGCCATCGACGCTGAGTACGACCATCGCATCAACGCCACCTGGCTGTCGGCCGAGGACCTGATGCGGATATGAGCGGATTGCATGCGCCCATACCGGTTGCCACGGTCGCACTACGGTGACGGCCGCGAAGGCTGCGGCGACATCCCGGTCCTCTGTACTGCGCGCGGACAGTTCCAGCCTAGCGGCTCGTTCCCCAGGAAGTTGGCCGACCAGCGGGGCAACGTTCCTCAGATAGGTGGGAAGAAGTAGATATCGGCTGGCACTGAGTTCCGTCCAGCCGTAGGTCTGCAGCACAGCACGTTCGATGGCTCGCGGATCTACGTTGATCAAGAAGTCGGGGTCTGTTACCAGATCATCGAGGAGGTTTGCCTGGCTGGCGTGGTAGGGCAGGAATTCGCGCGTGTAGTCGTCCGCTTCATTCCAGTTCCGGGCGCCGGTCTCTGCAAGGTACTGGGCTACCGAGCGATGCCAGTCACTGCTGATGACCTTGCGGCGCGTAAGGAATTCACGGAATGAGTCGTGGTAGTAGCGCACTTCGCCTGATTCACGGATGTACAGGTACTGCGCGCAATCTTCAAGAACTTCCTGAATCATCGTGCTGGGCAGTGCAGTGACCGCCGCGATTTGATCGGAGTCAAAGCCAGCACCCTGGGCGATCGCGATCGTTCCAAGCACAGGTACGTAGCAACGACGCCAGCGGGTGCGGTCTGCCTGCAGATGTCTGGAAACCCACTCCTCATACAGCGCATCGAGACTGCTGGGGAAGCGCGCCGCGGTGGGGTCTTCGTCCAGGCCGCCCGGCTCATGCAGCCTGTCGTCCAGGACATGCTTGGCGACCAGGAAGTTGCCGGCGCTGACCTCGACGACCCGCTCAATCCACGCCTGCCGACGGGGGACTTCGGCGTCGGACAGCCGAAGATCCACGTAACGGGTCAGGTCCGCGGCCGTATTTTCATCGTTGCGTGCCAGGCTGATCCGAGGCTGCGGCAGCCCTCTCGTGGCCCATGGATCGGCGCGGCTGGTGACGACGAAGCGCAGGTTCGTACGGCGCGTCAGGCGCTGGAGGACCGCCGAGATGTTGTCCTCGTCGTGGTAGGCGAATGCGGCACTGAGGTCGTCGACAATGACAACGAGGGGAGGGGCTGCCGGCATCGCCGCCGGGTCCGCGGCAATCTTCACTAAAGGGAAGAGCACCAGGCGGTTCAAGGCGCGGCGGGTGCCCAGCGCGCTAAGGTTGTCGATTCGCAGTCCGACCGCCTGGGCGCCCGGCTGCATTTGGTCGATCTGGAAACTCGTCTCGTTGCGTATGGACACGCCGATATCGGCGATCGAAGCATCCACGGCCGTGGCAAAATCGGGCAAAATGTCTGTCAGTGCCTGGGATAGCGCCTTGACGAACTCCAGGGGGTCAAGGGTCTGTTCATCGTTTGCGTCACAGTAGTGCGCAAGGCACAACCGCGGCGCTGCGGTGCCACCATCGACGTCGGCCAGCATCGCTAGGCGCTCGGCCAACTGCTTCGCGAAGACTGTTTTACCGGTGCCAGGCGGCCCCGTTACCAGGCATACGTCAGATGCCGTCTCCGTCAGCCATGCATCGACCTCCTCCAACATGCCCCGGCGTTCGACCAGTTCATCAGTGGACAGCACGGGCACACGGAATGCTCCGCTGACGGCCGATGTCTGCGCCTCACCTTGTCCTGCCACGGTGGAACTCCCGCGTCAGTTGAGGTCGTCTACGTGGAGCCCTACCGCCTCGCCGCCCGACCCGATGTCACCGACCGTCAGATTGGCCTTCACGTCTGCGTTGCCCACACGCTTTGCGCGTACCGCCGCCACATATCCATCGACCGCCGCTGCGGCCACGTGGACGTCGACGACTGCTCCCGACTGCTCTCGGGGCTCGCCGCGGAAGGTGATCCGCCGTCCGTAGACGGTCTCCAGCAGCCGCCGGAGGGCATCAACCGCCTCCACGAGGCGTTCATCGGAAGGGTCGGCTTGCACGAAACCCTCTGCCTGATCGGCTAGTTCCCGACGAAGGTCCCGGATAGCGTCCGCCTGCGCCTCAGCTCGGCCATAGTCAATCCGCACGGTCCCGAGCGCCGAGTCGAGCGCGCCAGCCCCGTCGATTTCGACTGACTCGTGCCGTACATCACTGCGGTCACGCATCCGCCGGAGCAGATCGGCAGCCTGGTCATAGAGGAAGCGGATGCCCTCGGTCAGAGCGACAGCTCCGATCGCGGCGACGGTCACAGGATCAGCCACCGGTCCCCCGAAGTGTGGTTCTGTAATCGGATATGTCGCCATGATGGCAGCCGATCGCTCTTCCGTCAGGTGACCTCACATATCAAGAGGGGACTCCAGGGCGGCAGGCGACGAAGCGGACGTGGGAGTCGCGCGGCGAGCAGGCGCGGCATCTGCCGGCTCACCCGGCGGGCGGCAAGAGGGGAGGCAGAGACGCGCCGGCAAGCTCGGCCAACTGGTCCAAAGAGGCAGGAGTTCGATGAGTCGGGTGGCGGGACGGCCATCCCAGCAAGCAACGGCGGCCCCACGTGTTGGGTCAGCAGCCTGCGCCGCATGATCCGGTCCGAGAACAAGTGACCTTCAGTGCTTCAAGGCGTCGGGGTGTCACCAACGTTGGACGGGTCGTAGGCGGCTTGGGTCCGCCCGGTACGGCGCTGATCGCCGGCGCGACGATCCTGGTGAACCGAGAGGGGAATCTAGCTGCAAGCGACCTGCGTTCTGAGCAGTCCTGTGCTGTGTGAGACCGAACCTGATCCAGAGCGGGCCGAACGATGCGACCTGCGCGTGTAGCCCGGGGGGACCGTCCTTGTTCCGAGCCCGACCTCGCGGCGGAAGCCCGGACCCCGCTAATGGCCGCGGGATCGTGTACCAGTGAGCGCCGCCTTGACGGAATCGGTGACGTTTACGGAATGCACCTGATGGAATGAACTGCACCAAAGGAGAGGGGACGGATCTGATCCCCTGGAGGGGGAGGCGGCGGGGATGCTTTCAGAGGCGATGGTCGCGCTGGCCGCAGCGGGTGGCACAGCGGTGGTGCAGGCTGCGGGCACGGATGCATGGGCTGGGTTCCGGCAGCAGGTGGCAAGGTGGTTTGGTCGCGGGAACGCGCAGCGTGAGAGCGCCGAGTTGCTTCGGCTAGAACAGACCGCGACCGCGCTGGAAGCCGCAGAGGCAGAGCAGGTAGAGCGTGTACGGCTCCGGCAGGAAGCGTCCTGGGAAGCCTGGTTTATCGCTCTACTGGAGAGCCTGGACGAAGAACAGCGCGAGCGGGCAGCGACCGAACTGCGCACCCTGCTTGCGCACCAGGACCCGCAAGGTGGCGTATCGGCCAGAGAGGGCGGAGTGGCCGCGGGCCGCGACGTAAATGTCAAGGCGGAGCAAGGCTCGATCGCCGCTGCTGTAGTCCATGGGGGTGCGAACATCGGCACCCCTACTCAGCCGGATCCGTCCCAGGGCTGAACGGACCGGCTACCCTCAGCCCACCCCTCGCCACCACGCCTACCGGTAGAGATACAGCGGGCAGCGTGATTGCCCAATTCGGAAGCATCGCCATTGGTGGCGCCGCCTTTTATGGGGCTTCACGGAGCCCGGTGACCTGGCCGCACCAGGTCGGGGTACTACCCCGGCAAGCCGACCACTTTCAGGACCGCCGGGCCGCTGCCAAGTTGGAGCGGGCAGTGGCCGGTGCGGGGATGGCGGCGCAGTGCCAGGTACTGGTCGGCATGGGCGGGGTGGGCAAGACTCAACTCGCCGCCCACTACGCCCGAACCGCCTGGGAAGACAGCAACCTGGACGTCCTGATCTGGATCACCGCGAGCGCCCGCTCGCTCGTGGTGACCGGATACGCCCAGGCTGGTATCGACCTGTGTCAGGGCGACCCCGACGCCCCCGATCAAGCCGCACAGGCGTTTCTGGCCTGGCTGACCCCGAAGGCCGGGCAGACACCGTGCCGGTGGCTGATCGTCCTGGACGACGTCGCCGACCCTGACGACCTCCGCGGCCTGTGGCCACCCCCCACTCCCTACGGTCGGACCCTAATCACCACCCGCCGCCGCGACGCTGCACTGACCGGGGACGGTCGCCGCCGGATCGACGTCGGCCTGTTCACCAAGTCCGAAGCCGTCACCTACCTCACCCGGTATCTGGAGGCACACGGTCGAACCGAGTCCGCCGATCAGGTCACCGCTCTGGCCTTCGAACTCGGCCGTCTGCCGCTGGCCCTTTCCCAGGCTGCCGCCTACCTCATCGACTCTGGCGAGGACGTGACTGCGTACCGCGAACTACTCGCCGACCGCACCATCGCACTCGCCGACGCTGTCCCCGACAGGCTGCCAGACGACCAGACCATCCCCCTTGCCGCCGCCTGGTCTCTCTCTATCGACCGCGCCGACAACCTCCGCCCTGTCGGTCTGGCCCGCCGGATGCTCTACCTGACCGCTCTGCTTGACCCGAACGGTATCCCCCAGGCAGCCCTGACCAGCGATCCCGTCCTCGCCTACCTAGCGCACACAAGAGAAGTAACGGAGCGAGACGCTCTCGCGTCCTTGCGGGCCCTTCACCGTCTCAGCCTGATCGACCACAACCCGAACACCTCATACCAAGCGGTACGCGTCCACCAGCTCATCCAGCGGGCCACCCGTGACGCTCTCACGCCTGCCCAGCGCGATCAGCTGGTCCGCACCGCTGCTGACGCTGTGCTCGCAGCATGGCCCGCTCCCGGAGAGGGTGCTGCCGCAGCCGCTAGCCTGCGCGCCAATTCCGACGCATTAGCTCAGCACGGTGAAGAAGCCCTCTACCGGACGACCATGCATCGGGTCCTGCTTCAAACCGGCCAGAGCTTGGGCGAGACAGGGCAGGTCAACGCAGCGGTCGAGTACTTCACTCATCTGACCGAAACCGCCCACCGCCGCCTGGGCAGTGACCACCCCGACAGTCTCGTCGCCCGCCGCCACCAAGCAGTGTGGCGGGCCGAAGCTGGCGACATGGCGAGTGCGGTCGCCGAGCTTGAGCGGCTTGTGGAGAGCATGCTGCGGTCACTGGGCCCAGACCACCCAGAAACCCTCACCGCCCGAAACAACCTCGCCCACTGGCGGGGAGCGGCAGGGGACCCGGCTGGTGCGGTCGCCGAGCTTGAGCGGCTTGTGGAGAGCATGGTGCCGTCACTGGGCCCAGACCACCCAGAAACCCTCACCGCCCGAAACAACCTCGCGTGGCAGCGGGCGCATGCTGAAGATGAAGCTCGCGCGGTCACCGAGTTTGAGCAACTGCAGATTGATCAAGAGCGGGTGCTGGGCCGGGACCACCAGGACACCCTCCTGTCCGCGGGCAACCTTGCCTGGTGTCGCAGAGAAGCCGGCGATGCGGCTGGCGCGCTGGCCGAGCTTGAGCCTCTAGTGGAGCGTACGCTACAGGCACTTGGACCGGATCATCGGATAACTCTCGCCACAACACACACCCAGGCCATAACCCTAGCGGCTGTGGGTGACGCCGCCGGTGCTGTCCGTGCGCTGAAGCGCGTTCTGGAACGGATGCAAGGCGCGTTGGACCCAAACCATCCAGACATCTTCTACGCCCGATCCAACCTGGCCTCATTCAAAGCGCAAGCAGGAGATCTTGCGGGAGCCGTTGACGAGTTCGAGCCGTTGATAGAACAAGCGATGAGGACCTTCCGCCCAAGCGACATCATCACCCAATACACGCAGGCTGCCGCGGCCGACGCCGCGGTGATCCTTACGGGACTTCTGGACCGCATGTTGCGTGTGTTGGATCCCGACCACCACGACACCCTCCTCACCCGGCACAACCTCGCCCACTGGCGGGGGGAGGCGGGCGATGCGGCTGGCGCCGCAGCAGCATTCGACGAGCTACTGGGCGGCATGTTGCGTGTATTGGGTCCCGACCACCCTGACACCCTCGCCACCCGGCACAACCTCGCCCACTGGCGGGGGGAGGCGGGCGATGCGGCTGGCGCCGCAGCGGCGCTCGCCGAGCTGCTCAACCATCGCGAGCGCGCACTGGGGCCGCACCACCCCGACACCCTCGCCACCCGGGACGACCTCGCCCTCTGGCAGGGGAGGGCCGGGGACCCGGCCGTTCGGCTATCGACCCATTGATGAACAAGATCGAAGTGCGGGTTCTCGGCTGGATCGGCGTCAGATCGTGCTCGCATGCCCTGGCTTCCGAAGGCGAGCGCCTCGTGCTGGAGATAAGGCCCGTCACGGACTTGCCCGGCGGACTGGTCGACGAGGACGAGAAGCCGGTGGACGCCGCTCGCCGCGAACTGGCCTGGTGTGGCTGGACGTGGCGATCGGCCGATACGCGGAAGGCGCTGTGATTCTCTCCGAGTTGGAGACGTCGTACGACGGCTCGGACGGCGAAGCGGCGTGGATGCGGGCCGCCGACCTATACGCCGCACTTGCCCAATCACCATCTGACCATGACACCAAGGGCGAATGGAGTTCCTGAGCCCCCACTTCCTTTTCGCGGGTCTGCTCGGGTGACTCCTGCGCGGTCAAGTCGCAGTGCTCGTGGACTTCGGCCGTGCGGTGTTCACCTGGCCCATGGCTCGGTCGATCGTGATCTCGATGACCACGCGCTCCGGGTCCGGAGCTGGCGTCCGTCCGTACCGGTCCGCGTAGCGAGCCACGGCGTTGGCGACCGCAGCCGCGTCGGTGAGTACTTCGGCTGTGCCTGCCAGGGTGGCCCATCGGCCTCCATCGACCTGGCCCACGGCTACGCGGGCTTCGCCCGGGCGGGACGCCTGAATGTTGGCGACGTTCTTGCTTGATTTGCGCGTGAGAACGCGGGCGACTCCCGCATCGATGTCGAGCGTCACGCCGACTGGCACTACATGCGGGCTTCCGTCGGAGCGAAACGTGGTCGACGTGCACAAGTGTGACGACCCGCTCGGGCCGGGTTCGGGGCCGTCCCGGCCCGCGTCCCGGCACCCGGATGCGGGCCATCACCGCCTCGAACTGGGGGCAGTCGTTGACGTTGCCGGCGGTGAGGGTGAAGGCCAGCGGCCGGCCCCGGCCGTCGCAGGCTAGGTGGATCTTCGTGGTCAGCCCGCCGCGGGATCGGCCGATCGCTTCGCCCGCCCAGCTCCCCCTTTTCGCGCCCCGGCCGCGTGCTGGTGGGCACGCACGGTGGTCGAGTCGATGCACACGACGGTCCAGTCGACCTGCCCGACGGCATCGGAATGATGCTGCACGTGAGCGAGCAGCCGGTCCCAGGTGCCGTCCGCCGACCAGCGGCGAAAGCGTTCGTAGACCGTCTTCCACGGTCCGTAGCGGTCGGGCAGGTCCCGCCAGGCCGCCCCGGTGGACAGCTTCACAGAATGCCGTTGACCACCTGACGGCGATCCCGCACCGGACGGCCCATCCGCGGCGGAGCCAGCAACGGCTCGATCACCGCCCACGACTCATCAGTCAGCTCATGACGACGCACCACGAACAGACCAACGCACCAACCACTTTGCGGACACGACCTAGCACCCGCCTCTGACAATTCGGGCTGCCGACGAGCTTCTTTCGGTCGTCCCGCCGTTCACCACATCTGAGGGTGCCCGGACGTCGCAGGGGACCGAGCGGGCCCCACCCCCTCTCACATCGACATGTGAGCTTCCAAGGAATTGGCCGGAAAACGTGGCTGGTGCCCTCTTCCGGACACACCGATGAGCACGATTCTCGGCAGGCACGCACAGGCATGCCGGTTCAGCGAGGGGGGAACGGCCATCACACCGATGAGGGGCAGCGGATCAGGGGTGGGGTTCGGGGACGCGATCGTCGCCCTGACACGCCGGCGGATCGAGATCTTCGACGGAGCGGGAGGAGACTGGCGCTTCGCCGAGAGCCTGAAGTCCGTCAGCGAGGACACGGCCCAGGAGTACGAGGGCCGCACGATCCTGGAGCTGATCCAGAACGGACACGATGCCCTGGCCGCGGGGGGCACCGGCAGGATCGCCGTGCTGGCCACGCGCCAGCAGGACGGCGGCGGTGTCCTGTACGTCGCCAACGAAGGCACCGGATTCACCGTGGAGAACTTCAAGGCCATCACCGAACTGGCCCTCTCCAGCAAGGGACCCGGTGAGGGCATCGGCAACAAGGGGCTCGGCTTCCGCAGCGTGCTGCAGTTGACCGACTGGCCGGAGATCTACTCCAAGGCGTCGCCCGCCTCCGACTCGTTCGACGGCTACTGCTTCCGTTTCGCCCGACCGGACGACATCCACGCCGTCGTCAACGACCCGGCCCTCGCCGCCCGGGTGATCAAGGACGTCTCCCCGCTGGCACTGCCGGTGCCCGCCGAGGCCGCTGACCCCGTGCTCAAGGAACTCGCCACGGACGGCTACGCGACCGTCGTACGACTGCCGCTGCGCAACGACCACGCCTGGAGCCTCGTCGTGGCGCAGGCCGAGAACGTGGTGGACGACGAGGCGCCCCTACTGCTCTTCCTCGACCGCGTACGGGAACTGGTCGTGGAGATCCGTGACGGGGCCGAGGACGGCACACGACATGTGCTGTCACGTGCCCAACGCCCCTGCGACCTGGTCGCGTCCCAGACCGCGGACTGGATCAGCGAGGTCGACCTCGGTGACGCCGGGCGGTATCTGCTGGCACGGCGGACCCTGGACGCCGAGGCGCTGCGCGTGGCGATCGAGCGCAGCGTCGACGTCCACGGGATCGACGCGAAATGGCTGGACTGGCAGGGCGAGGCGTGGGTAGGTGTCGCGCTCCGACTGGACCGGCCGCTGTCGCGGAACGGCCGGATGTACACCTTCATCCCGATGTCGGAGGCGTCCTCCGCGCCGTTCCCGGGCCACGCCCACGCGCCGTTCTTCACCAAGCTCGCCCGGCTCGACATCAGCGAGGCGGTGGCCCTCAACGATCTGCTGCTCGACCAACTGGCGGTTCTCTGCGTGGAATCGGCCAGACGCCTGCGTACCGAGACCCCGCACGCCCGTGCCGGGGACCTCGTCCTCGACCTCATGTGCTGGGACACCCCGGCCCGCCTCGGCAAGGCGGTGGACGGGCGGCTCGCCGTCGAGCCGTTCCTCCCTCTGGAGGGCGGGGAGTCCTGGGGCACCCTGCGGGACACCTACGCCTGGCCGGACGGCCGACGCCCCTGGCGCGTCCTCACCGCCGGGGCGCTCGCCCGGGCCGGAGCCCAACTGCTGGCCGCCTCCGCAGGCCAGGTCCGGCACGCCCGTGCCGACCGGCTGGCCAAGGCGGTCGTCTCCCGGGCGCTGCGTCCCCCGCTGGTCAGGACCGCCGACTGGGCCGAGGCGGTGGCCGAGGAGATCCGGGCAGAAGGTAGCGAGTCGCCGAGCCCGCGCTGGGCGGACTTTTACAACGACCTGGCCCAGGCCTTCACCGGCCAGCACACCGCGCTGCGGGGCCGGCGGATCGTCCTCGACCAGGACGGTGGCCTGCGGCCTGCGCTGGGCGGTACGGCGGAGCAGGGAAAGAAGGGCCAGAAGGAAGGCACCGTCTTCTTCCACCCCGGAGACGAGCACGACGACGCCGGCACCCGCGTCCCCGGCGACCTCAAGGCGCTGCGCCGCCGTATCGCCTTCACCCACCCCGACATCACCTGGGAGAGCCCCGGACGGGACTTCCTTCTGCGGGGCGGGCTGGTCCGCTCCTACCAGCTGGACCAGGTCCTCGACGCGCTGCACGACCTGCTCGGGGCACGGCCCTCGGAGGCCCTCAGCCGCGACGCCCTCACCTTCGCCCTGCGGCAGTTCCCGGCGCTCACGCCGGGGCAGCGCGACCGGCTGTCGCGGATCGCCTTCCGGGTGCCGCTCGCAGACGGCGGCTGGGCGAGGGCCGCACGCTGCTCCTACTCACCGGGCTGGGGCACCGAAGGCGCGCAGCGGCTGGAGAGGTTCCTCAAAGCGGGCGGTTCCCGGATCCCCGAGCTAGCGGACCAGCGGCGGCACTGGATCAGCGGCCCCGACGACTGGCCCGCGCCGGTCCGGGACCGGGAGGCGTACCTCGAATTCCTCACGGCCGTCGGCGTGGTCGACGGACTGCGGCTGTCCGTTGTCGGGGACCGCCTGGGAGCCCAGCAGGGGAACGATCTGGCACCCCGTGGCCTGGCCCAGCGGTTCGGCCTCGGCGACGACCTGGGGCCTATGTGGACGGCGGACGTACGGTCCCGGTGGACCAAGTTCGCCCACCCGTGGACGCCCTACGCGTTCCAGCGGCCACTGGCCCATCTCCCGGGAGCGACCGAGGTGGCGGACCTCGGCCCCACCACACGGCGGGAGTTCGCCGAACTGCTCATCCTGGGGTTCCGCACCTGGGACGACGAGGTCTTCGACGTCACCGTGTACCGGCCCGAGCACCCGCACAAGAGGGACGAGCACTCCTGGCCCACACCGTTCGCGTCCTTCCTCCGCCGCACGCCCTGGCTTCCGGTGGAGGACGCCGAGTCGGACGGCCCGGCCTTCGTCACCCCCGGCGAGGCGTGGTTCAGCACCGACGGGGAACTACCCGGCTTCATCCCCTCGTTGCCGCTGCCGACCCGGCGGCTTCTCACCGACAAGGCCGCGACCGCAAGGCTCCGCCAGTGCGGGCTGCGGAGCTGGGAGGACCCTCGGCACGCCGGAGCGGCCGTCAAGCACCTCGGCGAGATCCTCCACCGGGGAGACGTGCCGACGCACCTCAGCGTCTCCTTCAAGAAGCACTACGGGCGGGCGTGGTCGCACCTCGCGCAGAACACCCGCTGGCCGTGGCTCACCGGCGAGGAGGTACGGCTCGTGGTCAGTCGCGGCAACGTCCTCGGCACCTTCGTACCGACGGCCGAGGACGTGCCCGTGCACGTCTGCGACGAGCAGGCGCCTCTGAAGGAGGCACTCGTCGAACTGGCGGGCCATCCCGTCCTGGTCGCCGGACCGGAGAGCGGGGACGCCATCGTGGAGATGGCCGACGCGCACGGCATCCGCACCCTGCGCACGTCGGCGACCGATGTGCAGATCCGCAACCGCGACGGCGAACCGATCACCCCTACCGGACACGCCGACACGCTCATCGACGGCAGGGAATGGCTCGTCACGGTGGTGGCTTTGGCCGTTGAACTGAAGTCCGGGTCGTTCCTGCGCCGCAGCGAGCGCGGTGTGCGGGCCCTGCTGGAGCGGCTGCGCACCGTGCGCGTCGTCCGGGCCGACGCTGTGGAGGTCGTCATCTCGGGCGTGCTCACCGAACCACCACCCACCACCCGCGCGCTGCCGCTGCCGGACGCCAACCATCCCACGGTCGTCGTCTGGCGCAGCGAGGAGGGCTGGGACGAACTGCAGGCGTGCACGTCCGCGCTCGCCCAACTGCTGGGCAGGCCGGGGCTGCAGGACGCGCTGGAGCTGGTCCTGGTCAAGCTGGAACGGCAGCTCGACACCCATGATCCTGAAAGGATCGACGACCGCACCCTGGCGATGGCACTGGACACGACCGAGGCCAAGGTCGCCGAGATCAGACGCAATCTCACGGGAGACGTGCACGACACGGTACGACTGCTGCGCCCGGCCCTGTGCTGTCTCCTCGGCCACGCATGGGACGAGGAAGCGGCGCGGGCGCTCGACCGCGCGGCAGGCGAGGACGAACTCGTCCAGATCGTCCGCCGGTACACCGTCTCGCTGCCCGTGCCGGCCGCCGAACTCATTGCCCTCGCCCGCTCCTGCACCACACCGGCCGAACTCCGCGACGAACTGGTCCTGGACTTCCAGCAGTTCAACGAGACGCTCACCACCCTCGGCCCCGGCTACGCCCCCTACTCCCACCCCGATCTCCACGAGCAGGCCTTCGGCGACTTCGTACGCGGCCACGCCGGCACCCTGGTGGACCGGCTGCGGGAACGGTACGTGGCGGCGGCCCGCGACGGCGCGGACCTCTCCGCGTACGCCGGGGCCCGTCGACTCCACGACCTGCTGCCGGACCCCGACTGGCTGCCCCGGTTCGTTATCCCGCCCGAGGACGAGATGCGGGTCAGGGCGCAGGCCTGGCTGCGCTCGCACGGCGCCGACGACGATCTCGGCCGAACCACCGATCTCCCGCCCGTCGACCGGCTCCGCGAACTCAACACCGCCGCACTGGACCCCCTGGTTCCGGCGCTGGCCCGGCTCGTGTCCGCCTGGTGCCGCCGGCACGGAGCACCCGTACCAACCGGCTGGCAGGGCGCGCCCCTGCTGGAGGCGCGGACCTTCCTCGACGGCTCCGGCCTGAGCGACCTCATCGAGCTGAGCGAGGGACAACTGCTCGACGTGGTGCGGCGCGGTGTGGGCTGGCCGACCGGCATGCCGCTCACCGCCGACGCGGGGCTCCTCGGCCTCACCCCCGCCGACCTGACGCCCCGGACCGGACCGGCGCAGGGCACCGCCGGATCACGCGGGGCGGGCCCGGCCACGATCATGATCGGCGAGAAGGAGGTCGCCGTGGGACGCGACCACTTCTCCGCCATCGCGGACCTAGCCTCCAGGACCGTCGACGAGGCCTTCCTCGCCCAGTCCGGCAAGGTACGCCTGGACACGGTCGCGCCGGTGCCCCAGCCCGGGCGGGGCGGGAGTTCCGGCACGTCGCGGGTGGTCGTGGCCCGTCTGCACCAGGTAAGTGAGGACCAGCGGTCGGCCATCGGTCTGGTCGGGGAGGTCGTGGCACGGGCCTGGCTCCAGCGCCATTACCCCGAGGTGCGCTGGCGGTCAGGGTACGCCGCGGTCATCAACGGCGACCGGGAGGCATCGGACAGCCTGGGGTACGACTTCGAGGTCGCCTGGCGTGACACCACCCGGTTGTACGAGGTGAAGGCGCTGAGCGAACCCGTCGGCAATCGAGTGGAGTTCGAGCTCGGGCCGTCCGAGGTGGATGCCGCGCGCACCCACGCGCGTGGCGGTCGGTACCGGATCCTGCTGATCACCGCCGCCCTGGACCCGGAGCACCGTCAGGTGTTCGAGCTGCCCAACCCGTTCTCGGCGGCCGGTCGCGAGCGGTTCCGGATCGTGGGCAAGGGGCTGCGCTATCAGTGCTCGCCGCTGCGGAACAGACGACGGCCGTGAGCTGAAGCGCACGATGTCCCGAGTGCCGGGGAGCGGCCGGTCCCGCGGCGGGTTGACCTCCAAGATTCACCTGGCCGCCGACCGGCGCTGTCGGCCGATGGCGATCGTCCTGACCGCCGGGCAGGCCGCCGATAGCCCTCAGCTAATCCCGGCACTGAACAACGTGCGGGTCCGTCTGCCGGTCGGCCGTCCCCGCACCCGGCCCATCGCCGTGGCGGCGCGACAAGGCCTACTCCTCCCACGCCAAAAGCGCCCACCTGCGCAAACGCCGCATCAAGGCGGTCATCCCGGAGAAGAAGGACCAGTCTGCCAACCGCAACAAGGCGACTGCTATCTGCGCGGGTTGATGCTGGATGTGCGACGCAAGCCGATCCAGGCGATGGCTGCTTGGCTCCCGGATGGCAACGAGCAGAACCTGCAGCAGGAAGTCGAGGTCGAAACGCGACAGGTCCTGGGTGGCGCGCACATCGAGGACGGTCCGGCCGTGCAGCCGTCCGGTGCGGAAGGAGTAGCCGTCCCGGACGTCCTAGTGAGCCCGGTACGGAGGATCACTCCGGAAACCTACGGCACCGCTGGGCCCCTCGACGCGGGCCCACTTTATTCGGTTGCCGCTCCCCGTGTCCGCCCTCACCATGGGCGAGACACCGGGAGCTGCCCGGTGCTCCACGAGAGGAGGCACGACCGTGACTACGACTGTCCTCGGCCTGCCCGCAGACCGACTCCCTCTCGCCTCATGGAGCACCTCCAGCGATGTCTCGCGACGATCTCTCGCAGCACCCTCAGCACCCAGCATTTCCTGACGACTTCGTCACCGCCCCCTACCGCTACGTCCCGCCGCCGGACGACCTGGGCGACATCGGCGACCGCTTCGTCTTCGACTTCCGTTCCTACGACGACCTCGAGGACGGCCAGCGCTGGTCGACCTGGCTCAGCGTCGAACCCCTCTGCCGAGGCCCCGAGCCGCAACCGGACTGGGTGGTGACCTCGCAGGGCGCGATCGACACGGAGCTCGGCGTCCTCAAGACCGGCAAGGAGGCCGACGTCCACCTCGTCGAGCGCGCCGACCCGCTCGACCCCGCCGCCGGCGTGGTCATGGCGGCGAAGCGGTACCGCTCTCCCGAGCACCGGACCTTCCACCGCTCCGCGTCCTACACCGAGGGCCGCTCGATGAAGCGCTCACGTGACGAGCGGGCCATCAAGCGGAAGAGCACCTTCGGCCGGCAGGTCGCGGCCGGAGAGTGGGCGGTGTCCGAGTGGGGTGCGCTGGTGCGGCTCTGGAACCTCGGGCTGCCGGTTCCCTACCCGGTCCAGATCGACGGCACCGAGATCCTGATGGAGTGGATCACCGCCATCGACGAGGACGGCGCCGTCGCGACCGCGCCCCGGCTCGCCCAGACCCGACCGTCACCCGAACTGCTGGCGGCCTACTTCGAGCAACTCACCGATGCGCTCGCGACGATGGTGCAGAGCGGCCTTGTGCACGGCGACCTCTCGGCGTACAACATCCTGGCGGCGGGCGAGCGGCTGGTCATCATCGACCTGCCACAGATCGTCGACCTGGTCGGCAACCTCAACGGGATGACCTTCCTCCAGCGGGACTGCGCCAATATGTGCGGCTGGTTCCGCTCGCGGGGCCTCGATGTCGACGAGCACACGCTGTTCGCGGAGCTGATGGCGCACGCCTTCTGAACCGGGCGGGCTAGTGCTCTTGACCGAGTTCACCGGCTTGGTCAGGCTGCGGCAGCGGAGAGGGCGTCCACCCCAACGAATGCCCTTCTCGCTCACGCCACGTTGCGTTGCAGGGGTCACCATTTCGCGCCCCTCCAGTGGCCGCCCGTCGGGGGATAGGCGAACCCGCCCGGCCGGTGTTTGCGCCGGTCAGCGGGTGCCCCTCCGAAAGCTCAAGACGTTTCGGGAATTCGGGCAGGGAGAGAGCAGCAGCCACAAGGGTGTGGCGGTGCGTGAGGTGGTGATGCTGATTCGTTTGCCCGAAATATGTCGGGGCCCAGCCCTACAATCGGCCGGGGTTTCGAGTCCGGTCGAGGGGGCTGCACGAAGTGTCGCTGAGCGATGAGTCCGAAGAGATCGTCGTCCGTGTGGCGGAGGACCGAGCCGTCGTGATCGGTGCCCCCTCCGAGACGAAGCGTTCACGTTGGGGTCGCTGGGTTGCCGACCTCACCTCCGGCGAATGGGCGGCTCTCGTGCGGACACTGGACCCTGCGGTCCGGTCCTTCATTGAGTCTCAGCGTCTGACCGCCCGTCTGGTCGAACTCGACCAGACCTCTCGCGAGGTGATGAGGGTCGGCAAGGTGATCACCGAGGGAGGGGGCTGGATCCAGAGCGCTATCCGTAACGACCGAGGCCGAGTGACGCGTCTGATGCGTATCCGTCCCGCCACGGGTGTCGCCGCCATGTCGGGTGGGGCGGCCGTTCTGGGTGCCATCGCGGCTCAAGCTCAGACGGCCGAGATGGCCCGGGATATCAAGGCCATCCGGCAGGGGCTGGACGAGATCCACGAGCACTTGCGGACCGACCAGAGGGCTGCTGTCGAGAATGCCGTCGAGCAGGTGGAGGATCTGGTCGCGCGGCTGCGTGCTCACGGCGAGCGTGGCGTCGAGGCGAGCGATTTCTCGGTCACGAGGAACAGCCTGGGTGATGCGAGGCACAAGTGCCTGCGCCATCTTCAGGATGCGGTCACGAGGTTGGAGAACGCCGAGCAGAAGTCCCCACGTAAGGCGGAGAAGAGCCTGAGTAAGGAGGCGGTGGAAGAGGCGATCCTGTACCTCGACCTGATGGCGAAGTGCTACGCGGCTACGGTCCAGTTCGGACTCGCCGAGATCGCCTTCGAGTATCACAAGAAGAAGCCCGACGTCGCCAGGACCCTGGCCGAGCGCATCACTCAGTCCACCGCCGAGCTCCGTGCTGAGATCGAAGACGTCCATGGCCGGCTCGGCCAGCTTGACGAGGGCATCCGTGCCCAGTTCCGGCCCGCGTCGAAGAACGTGAGCTTGCCGTCTTCGGCGGTAGACACCGTGATCGCGGCAACTGCTTCTGCCACCGCGAAAGCGCTGGCAGGAAAGTCCGTGACCCTCGGCCGACTTCGTGGAACCTCGATCTCGCTCCCCGCGACTTCTATCGCCGTTGGTGCTGGCGCACTGCTCCTCGGCGACGCCGTGGCTCAGTCCCGTGCGGTGAAGAAGCTGGACGAACGCCTGGGACAGCTCGCGGAAGCCAGCGGCAGAAGCTCCCAAACCCTCCATCAGGCGGCACCGAGCCTTGAGGTGCTCCGAACCCTGACTGAAGAGCTTGCCGGACCCGACAAGTGAGTTCACTGGACTAGGCGGCTTCGGCCTGCTGCCAGAGGCGGAAGCACGGGCCTGTTCCGCGGCTGCGGAACTCCGCGGCCCGCCTAATGCGGTTCGTGAAGCGGCCTTGGAACTTCCGTACGTACTACAGGCAGTGCTAGCCCACTCAGGACACGAAGGCACTCGGCGGTCCGAGACCGGACTGCGATGTCCCAACGCCACCAGGGCTGCCCCAGTCCTGGGGCAGCCCTCGGAAGCTCGCGGCGCACGGATCGTCAGCGGGTCGCCAGACGGTTGGCGAGGTGCAGCGCGTCGGTGGCGATGGACAGCGCGGTGTGAAGCCCAATGACCTCGCGAAGCGTGGGGTGTACGACGGCCGTCCAGTCGCCGTGGAGGTTCGGCCAGCTGGCGAGCAGGACCTCCGCCGAGGCCAGACGGAGGTGAGCGGTCACATCCATTCCGTCTACGAAGCTTGGCTGGAGCCGGGATGGAGACGCTCGGGCTCCACGTCGGTTATCCATACCGTGTGGATCGGCTGGGTGGGATGAGGAGGCACGCAGCTCAGGAGTGCGCCGCGCACCGATGGTGGCATGGGGTGATGGACCAGATCACTGAGGAGCAGGTGTAGCGAGGAGTCGGAGGACTTGATCGGCGAAGCAGCGGGACGTGTACGCGGGTGGCACGTCATACCTCGGCCCAGTCCAACTGGTTGCGGATGGCGGGCGGCAGTACGCCCTCCTGGCCGTTTTCAGCGATGTAGACGGATTCACTCGATCCGGTGATTTCCACGATGCGGCCGATGCGGTGGGCGTAGGGCCAGTCGGGGTTGATGGCGAGGCACACGGGCAGGTCGGGGTCGACGGTCTGGAGCTGATGAACCAGTTGGCCAACGGTGATCTCGTAGGGCAAGACAGTCTCCTAAAGGTTGTCCCGTAACTGATGGGGCAGTTGGTGCGTTGACTGGGCATGGGTGGGGTGATCTCAGCGGATGATCCGAAGTGGATCGAGCCGTTCTCTGGGCTGACCGAGGCGCAATTCACCAGGCTGGTGGCTTTGGTACGGCGTCGCGGTGGTGACGTTCAGCGCGGCCGTCCCTGGCGGTTGCCGCTGGAGAACCGGGTGCTGCTGGTGGCGACGTACTGGCGCACGAACCTGACGTTGCGGCAGGTGGCGCCGTTGTTCGGGGTCTCCAAGTCCGCGGCCGACCGCATCCTCGACCACCTGGCGCCCTTGCTGGCCATCTCGCCAGCGCGCCGGCCGCGCAAGGACACCGTCTACATCGTCGACGGCACCCTCGTGCCCACACGCGACCGCAGCATCGCCGCGTCCAGCAAGAACTATCGGTACTCGACGAACCTTCAGGTCGTGATCGACGCCAACAGCCGTCTGGTGGTGGCGATCGGCCTGCCGCTGCCTGGCAGCCGCAACGACTGCCGGGCCTTCACGGAGTCCGGCGTCGACCGGGTCTGCCGCGGCGCACCGACCATCGCCGACGGGGGCTACCAGGGCACCGGCCTGCTCCTCCCGCATCGCAAGCGACGAGGTCAGACGCACCTCAGCCCACACCAGGAAGCGGAGAATGCCGTCCACCGCAGGGCGCGAGCCCGGGTGGAACACGCCCTGTCGCGGTTGAAGAACTGGAAGATCCTGCGGGACTGCCGGCTCAAGGGCCACGGCGTTCATCAGGCCATGCTCGGCATCGCCCGGCTCCACAACCTGGCCCTCACCGGATAACTCGCGCCTCATACGGGACAACCTTTAGGCGATGAGAGTGCGGAGCGGGTGTCACACGCAGGTGCAGCAGCGGGTGGGGAAGGTGATCAGTGCGGCGAGGAATCCGGCGTTGTGCAGTCCGTCGACGAGGGTCTTGGTGAAGGCGGCCACGATTTCGTGGGGCGTGTTTCGGTCGAACGTGGTGATCCAGTCGGGGACGCCGAGCGGGTCCTCGGCGTAGGAGATGGTCCACCCGCCGTGGAAGCTCTCCACGGCGTTGGCGACGCGTACGCGCTGGCACGGACTGGTGTAGTAGGTGTCGGTACCGAAGGCGATGGCCTTGGTCCGACCGGACGCGAGGTCGCGGGTGTTGAAGATACTGCGGCTGTCGCCAGGACCGGCGAGGTAGCCGGGGCTGACCAGGACATCCGAAATCGGGTCGAGGGCGAGAGGATCCGGGCTGGGCATGAGACGGCCTTCGGGCGGCGGGGCACGGGCGGCTGAGCGGCTCGTGTTGGGGCATGAGGGGTGGTCGCGTGGCGAAGTCTGGGTGCGGGCACTTGAGTCACCTGGTTCGGGACGGGTGGGAGAGTGCGGTGACGTGCGCCGGGACGCGCGGCGGAGGGGCGGAGACGTGCGAGAACAGCTCGGAAGAAGCCGCAGGACTGCGGCGTACGGCCGCGTTCGCCCGTACGGCCTGCTGAGATGTCGCACCGTCCGGGCGAGCCGCTGCTGGGTGTGCCTTGCGGGCGAACTCGGCGAGTTCGGCGTACACGGGCGGGAGCCCGCGGGCCGCGGACGTCAGGGTGTACTCGGAGCCGCGGCCGGAGAAGGGGCTTGTGCGGGTGATGAGCTGGTCGGTCTGGAGCTGCGTGATGCGGTAGTGGAAGGAGCCGGTGGCGAGCGCGGCTTCGTTTCGTAGCGCACCGTTGGGAAGGGGGCCGTACTGCGCGAGGGCATGGAGGACGGGGATGGCGCCTTTCCCACGCAGTCGGCCGAGTGCGTCTTCTACGCGTTCCGCCTCCGCGAGCGACGACGTGCCGTCAGTGAGGTGGGTACGGTGCCAGGCCGAGAGCGCACGGTGGACGGACTGCGTGTCGCGGCCGAGCGGTGTGAGGTCGCAGACCCCGAACTGAGGCCGGTCCAGGAGACCGCTCGTCTGCATGCGACGCACGATCTGGGCCATGGCATGGACACCTATCCACGGAAGCACGGAGTTGATGTCGGCAAGGCGCATGGGGCCGTGGTGCTGGATGGTCTGCAGGGTCCAGATGGTCCAACGAGGTGAGAGGCGGGCAACGGCTTGGTCGACGAGTTCGGTGCGACGGGTGGGTGAGGGGAGAGGCTGGGCACGGTGGGGTTCTCCGAAGGGTCGTTGAGCGCCGTCAGCGGGACCGGACACCGGTGACCGGTCCCCCGCTGCGGTGGCGAGGAGAGCGGGCCGTAGCGGCCTGGGCGCGCCGGTCGTGCGGGGACGCGGCGGTGGCCGCCCGCTCGCGCTCCAGCCGAAGGGCCGCGGTGCGGTAGGCGGCATGGTCCTGGCGCTCACCGACCGCGAGGAGGTAGATCTCCCGTTTGTGCTGGGAGGAGGCGGGAGCGTCCCGGTACTGGATGACCAGGCGCCAGCGGGTTTCCGGGTCGACGTAGACCTTGTGGCAGCCGGCGAGATCCCGCTGGAGGGCGGCGCCGCGTTCGTTGCCGTGGACCAGGTGCTGCAGTTCGAGCAGTGCCAGGTCGCGGATGTTCTCCGGGACGGCGCGCAGATCGGCCAGAGCCTCGGGATGGGCGGCGAAGGCGTACCGTGCCCGGCTCATCGCGTGCTCCTACGGGAGCGCGCCGGAGCAGGTTCCGCTGATCGCGGTGGGGACACGGGCGCGGGAGCCACGGCGAGGCCGTTGCCGCCGATCGTGGAGCGAGCGCGGGCGGCTGCCGCCCGGCGGTCGATGGCGCCCGGTGAGGCAGGTGCCAGGGGGAGCGGCGAGTTCCGCTCCACAACCCACGTGTCCGCTTCCTGGCGCTGGCGAAGACACCCTCCCGCACGGTGTAGGTGTGCATGTCTTTGGTCGTCTCTTCGAGGAAGAGCCGATACGGCGCATCCGCGGAGTCGGGGTGGCTGTCGTAGACGAGGGTGCGGACCTCGACGCCGACGTCGAAGGAGCACGGGTTGTCGGTGTAGTGGTCCAGGACCTCGTACCGGTTGCCGGGGTTGGTCCGGAGCAGGTACTCAAGGCGGGCCGTGACCGCGTCGGCCGGGCGGGGCCCGTGGTGGGGGGATCCCTCGGCGGCTTCCTGCGGGCAGCCCCGGCGGATCAGCCAGTGCTGCGCCAGCGGAACGACGGGGTGGCGCTCGGACGCGAAGTCGAATGTGCGCTGCTCGATGTCGCCGGTGATGTGCAGCGTGACGTACTCCGCCGTCCCGGGGATGTCCCAGATCGCGGACCGGTCGTACAGCAGTAGGTAGCTGTCCCGGCCGTCGGCGCTGTGGTGCTCGGAGAAGGGAACGAACAGGTCGTCCGAGAGCGTGACGGAGACAGAGTCGTCCTAGATCTGCGCGGTCGCGGCTTGGAAGCCGTCGAGCCGGTAGTCCGGCGCAGGGGGTTCGTACGCGGCGGTCATCTCAGACTCCGGCAGGCTCGGGCGAGGCCAGCAGTCGGTGGTCGGAGCGGGCCGCACTGGTGGTGCAGGCTCCGAACGGGCCGTCTGGGGTGCGCAGTTGCAGCAGGGCGGGGTCGAGGTGGTCGCGGTGCCAGGTGGAGGGACCGGTGAGGCCGGCCTGGGCGTCGGTGAGTTGCTGCCAGGCGAGCCAGAGGGCGTGCAGCCGGGCCACGGCCTCGGGGTGCTCCTGCCACTGCCGGCACCACGGGCGGCCGGTGGTGATCTCCCGTCCGTAGACCGGCAGGAGCAGGTTGTGCACCCAGTTGGTCAGCGCGGCCAGTTCTTCGGCGTACGCCTTGGCGCCGAGCGCCAGGATGAAGACGGAGGACGGGCCGTCGTTGGCATTGCCATCGGCCGGTGCGGAGGCCGATGCCGGGCTTTCAGGGTGCGCGGGATCGGCCGGTTCGCTGTCGTCCTCGGACGGCTGGTCGTCGGTGAGGCGGGCGAGCGTCTCGCCCTGCTTGCGGCTCTCGGCGACGAGCCGGGTGACCGTGGCGACGAGGTCGTCCAGGTCGTGGTCCGGTATGCGCACCGGTTCGCTCTCGTGGGCGGATTCGGACATGGCTACCCCTGGTGCAGGTTCTGGTGGGTGGGATGTCGAGGTTCCGGAGAAACGGGGGTTTGGCCCGGCCGGGAAACGGGTGTAGAAGGCGCAGGTCAGCGCGGCGCGTGATGGCGGCATACGGTCCTGGGCGGGGTCAGGATCTGCAGGGCGCGGGCGGCCTGCTGGGGGACGACTCCGTTGCCCAGAGCGGTCAGTTGGGCGGGGCGCCCCAGTCCGGGTGTGCCGGTCACCCAGCCGGGAGGAAGGCCTTGCATCCACTCCACGAACCGCGGACTGAGACGGCCGGCCTCGTCGGTTGGCAGTGGTGCGGGACGGGTGGCGTGATCCCAGCGGGTGATCGCGGCGGCGTACGGCCCCCAGATCTCGGCCCGTCCTGCTGGTGCGCCGGATCCCCGAACAGCGGCGTTGCGTGCGTGCGCGGGGTCCTGCTCGCAGCGCCCTTCCGCTGCCCTGTCGTTCGTGTGGGCGTGGCATCCGGGGTGGGCCGCAGGCGTGCTGCTGCCGAGAGCAGGGTCATGTCCCCGTTGCCATGACGCTGGTTGGGTGAGCCCTTGGTGCCGTCGGATGCCGTCGGGGTGGGCAGGAGCCACTCGAGCTCGTCCGCCAGGTTCGGGCCGTGGCCGCCCTGCTTGCGTTTCGCCGGGTGCTGGCTGCCCCCGTTGGCCCCCAGGTTGCTGGTCGGGGTCTTGAGCAGCGGTGATCCGTCCGGATGGCCAGGCGGCGAGGAAGATCCGCTCTCGGCGGTGCGGGGCTCCGACGTCGGAGGCGCGAAGCACACACCAGCGCGCATCGAACCGGATGTCGGCCAGGGAGCCGAGTACGGCACCGAGTGCCCGCACAGCAGGCTGGCCTGTGGTGTCTCCCAGACACCACGGGCAGAGTTCCACGTCGCCAGGGGAACCGGCGGGCGAGGTGAGGAGCCCTCGGACATTCTCGATAACCACCAGGCAGGGGTTGAGGGCTTCGATGGCACGGACGACGTGGTGCCACAGACCGGACCGGGTGCCATCAGCCAGTCCGGCGCGGCGGCCGGCGACGGAGACGTCTTTGGCAGGGGAAGCCAGCCGTCACGACGCACACCTCCGGGACCTCGGCCCAGTTCACGGCTGTGATATCGCCGAGATTGGGCAAGGTGGGCCAGTGGCGGGACAGGACCCGGGCGGCACCCGGATCGATCTCGGCGTGCCAGGCGAGCGTGCCTCCGAGGGCGGCTTGGACGCCGAGGTCCAGGCCGCCGTAGCCAGAGCACAGGCTCCCGATCAGTGGCGGCACAGCCACCGAGGCCAGGTCAGCGGCCATGGCGGGGCGCCGGAGTGTAGGCGAGCCGGACCGGACCAGGGGCGGGGGGCTCCGCGGGGAGGCGGTAGATCGAGTTCGTCGGCCGTGCCGAACCGCTCAACGCCGCAAGCACGCGCGGTGGCGTGCCGTCCAGCCGGTCCGCCGCGCCCCGCAAGGTGTCGCTAGAGCGTGATCGCTCCCAGAGCGGAACAGAACCCGGCGTACAGCCCGACTCGTCTGCCGCTCAGGCCCCCTGACAGGGGAATGTGCCCCCGGCCCCGACGGCCGACTGCCACGCGGCATCCGGAAGCGTCCGGCCGGGCACGGGCGTTGACCTGCGACACCACCGCCGAAGTGTCTGACGCGCGTACGGACGGCGTCGCTCAGCCGCCCAGCGCGGCGATCGTGTTCACCTCCTTCTCCAGGAGGCCGGAGATTCCCGCCTGTGCGGCCAGGGCGCGGCGCTGCGGCTCGGCCTGGGCGCGCTCGGCTTCGTACTTCTGCCACTCGGCGGGCTGCAGGAACAGCATGTCGCCCGTGCCGGGGACGACCATGACGCCGCCGAACGCCGGGTCTCCCGCGAACCACGCGCCGTTCTCGGCGCCCTGGGGCCAGCGGCGGACCGTGGACGCGCTGACGGCGCGCATCGTGCGTGCGCCGTGCTGCCCGCGGACGGACAGCTTCACCGTGTGCACGGTGCCGAGCAGCAGCCGCTCGGAGCCGCGCTTGTCCACGCGGTCGCGGTACTCCAGGGGATACGTGCGCAGCACCTGCTCACACACTCCGAGGCGCCGTCCGTGCCGGACCCGGATCAGCAGGAAGAGCAGGACGAAGAGCCCGAGCACGATCGGCAGCACGGTCAGGAAGGTGTTCGGCACTCCCGCGGCGACGAGCACGAAGGGCAGGGCGATGAGAGCCGCACCGAGGGCGGCGCGCAGGGCGATGTGCCGGGTCCTGACCGCTTTGTTGTGCGCGAGGACCGCGGCCACTTCCGGGGTCTGGGGCGGCTGCGTCATGCGACGTCACTCCTCGTCGTGGGGGTCATCCGAAGTCGTTCTGTACCTGATGCGCGGCGCTGCCCGGCGCGGGGGAGTCCTCGACCTCTCCGGGCCCCGGCTGCGAGGGGTCGGTGTACGTCAGCGTATGGGCGATGCCGAGGAGCACGTCGCGGTAGTCGTCGGCCTGATCGACCGCCTCCGTCACGAGCTGGATCAGCACGATGTCGTGGCCGCCGGGCCCGGTCACCGCGATGGTGCCCTGCCACACCAGGCCGCTACGGGGGCCGTCACCGCCCTCGGGAGGCCTGCCCGGAGCGAGCGTGCGGCGCTTCTCCTCGGCCAGGAAGCCGAGCCCGCACGGCAGTTCAAGGGGGCGCATGCCCACGTCGCGCCTGTCGGCCGCAGTGCCCGCGAGGCTCGCGATGACCGCCTTGGCATGGCTGCCCGAGGTCGGCAGTGCGGAGACGGTGAGAACGGACGAGGTCAGGCCGCCGTCGTCATTCGGGTGCAGGCCGAGGGCACAGCTCTGCACGCGTTGCGCGTTCAGGGCGCTCACGGTGGCGGCGTAGAAGCGCAGCACCTCCTCCGCGCGGTCGCGTTCGTCCTCGGGCATCGCCATGACCTGCCGGACGAGTTCGACGACGCCGTCCAGCGGGGGATCGAGATCGATCCGGACATAGCCGTGGGGCAGGCCGTACCAGAATGCCGGTGTGCGGCCGTGCGGTGCCCTCGTGGGGGTATCCGTCACGGGGTGGTCCACCTTTCACGGAGCGGGGCTTGCTGCTCGGGTATCGGGGCTGTCGGACTCATAGCCAGCCGAGGAGGCCCGCGATGGAGTGTGCGGTGGCAGCGGCCTTGGTGCTCTCCGCCGCGTTGTGCTCGGAGCCGTCCTTGTCCACCAGGCCCAGGCTCTCGGCGGAGGAGACCATGTTCGCCGCGACGTTGAGGCCGTTGGCGCTGATCTCGCCGATCAGCTTGGCCGAGCCGCCCGCCGACTCCCCGGCCGCGCGCCAGGCGTCGTTGACGTCGTCGGTGGCGTTCCGCGCGAAGGACGGGACGATCTCCTTGACGAAGGCGCCCGCCTTCTCCGAGTTGGAGACGGCCACGCCCCACCGACCGGCGTCGGCAAGGCCTTCGGTGACCTCCTTGGCGGCGGCGCCGAGGGCCTTGCCGCCCGGGATCATGCCGACGGTGTCACCGGCGAGTGAGGCCCAGGCCGCGAAGGTGTCCATGCCGCTGCCGCCGCCCATCAACTGGCTGCGGAACTCGGGATCGGCGAGGTTCTTGGCCATGGACGTGGCGCTCGCCACGACCGCGATACCGGCGAACAAGGGCGCCAGCGGCGTCGGGAAGAGGGCGAGCAGGCCGGCGATGGCGCCGATGGTGCCCGCGTGCTCCACCAGAAAGTCGCCGACCGCCTTGAGGACGTCACCGACCTTGCTCCAGAAGCCCGGCTCGTCCGGCGCCTTCTTCGTCGCGCCGTCGAGGGCCTTGGCGACGCCTTCCGCCTGATCGGCGTGCTGGGTCTCCAGCTCCTTGACCTTGCGGTTGAGGTCGTTGTACTCGCTGTTGGCCTTGTTCAGGGCCGTGGTCGCCGAGTTGAGGTTGTTCTGGGCCGTCTGCAGCCGTGCCGTGGCCGCGTCCAGCTCGGGGCCCTCCGTGAACGTCTGCTTGTGGAGCTGCAGATCCGGGTTCCGTTCGGCCCGGTCGTAGGAGCGCTTCGCCTCGTCGGCGGCGGCCTTCTTGTCGGCGGCCTCGGCGTCGTACTTCTGCGCCAGCTCCCGGTTGGAGGTGAGGTGGCCGTCCCAGTTGTGCAGCTGGGTGGCGGCCGTCCGCAGAGAGCTCGCGGCTTCCTTGATGTACTTGGGAAGATCACCGTCGAGCGTCTTGCGGAACTGTTCGGCGGCCTCGCCCTGCCAGTAGCTGGACTCGCCCAGGAGCTTGCTCAGTTGCTGGTGGCAGGTGTCGAGGGCGGTCGCGGCCGTCTTCACCTTCCTCTGCAGCGCGGCCACCTCGGTGGGTATGCCGGGTACGGGGTTCCAGCCGATGTTGGGGTACGGGTTCGCGGCCATTACCGTGCGTCCCCGTTTCCACCCGAAGTGGCCGACTTCTCGATGTGCTTGAACGCTTTCTCCAGGGCTTCCTCGACCTCTTCGTAGCCCTTCTTGTTCGCCTTCACGCCCTCGCTGATCGCATCGATCATCTTCTTGGTCTGCTCGGACCCGTACTTCCACTCTTCCTGGAACTTGTCGCACGCCTCGTCGAGTCGGCCGGTGCCGATCTGATCCGCGCGTACGTGACCGAGGGCGGCACGCGCCTCGTCCAGTTCGCGCACGCAGTCTTCAAGGTTCTTGAGGAACCGCGCGAGTTGATCCACATCCGTCTTGAAGTGGTCCCCCATGGACCGGTGTCTCCCCGTGTCAGCCACCAATGTCGTGCCGAGATGACCGGACTACCGATCATCAGCTGCACCATACAGAGGCCGTTGAGTCGGTCGGCATGCCCCCTGCCGGGTTGTCGACCCAGCCGCGCTCGGGCCGTCTGCCGCGGCCCTCCCAGGTCCGGCGAGCTCCGCCGCGCGCATCCCTCTTACCTACGGTCCGTGTTCGGAGGCCGGAGCATCGAGCTTCATCTACTCAGGCAGTCCTCGGACTTCGCGGGCCGCCGAACCCAGCGACCGCTCCCTCACCCCCGCGAGATGCCGAGTGAACACCTCACGCATGTCCGGCGTCAGCGTCCGCAGCGCGACCAGCGCGGTGATGACCACGTCGCACAGCTCGCCCTGTACGTCCTCCCAGGTGTGGGTGACGCCCTTGCGCGGGTTCTGACCGGTCGCCCCGATCACCGCCTCGGCGACCTCGCCGACCTCCTCCGACAGCTTCAGCATGCGCAGCAGCAGGCCCTCCTCGCCGCCGATCGGCTGGTCGGTGTCGAGCCAGGTCCACAGGTCGTCGATGGTTGCCCATAGGTCGGCGGAGGGCTCCGCGGCGGTGTCGGGAGGGGAGGCCTGATCAGTCATGCGGGGCAGCTTCGCACAACCGTGAGTGCCGCCTACTCCGCCCCAGCCGGAGCCTCCTGATCCTCGAACACCCCCACCTGCTCCTCCCTCCTCGCCTCGTCCAGCCTCTTGTTCCGCGCCCCGATCACCACCGCCGTCACCGCCGCCGTCGCCGCCAGTGCCGTGGGGACCATCCAGCCGCGGTCGACGACATGGCCGAGGGCGTGGTCGAGGGAGAGACGGCCGGGGCCCGTGATCGCGAGGCAGGTGGCGGCCAGGCCCAGGGTGGCGGCGTGCTCGTAGCCGCCCTCCTGGTTGAAGAAGCCGTTCGGGGCGTGCACCGCGGCCGCGCCCGCCATGCCGCCGGCCGCCGCCGCACCCGCCGCCGGCGTCGCCAGGCCCAGCGCCAGCAAGGTGCCGCCGCCGGCCTCCGCGAGGCCCGCAGCCGTGGCGCTGGCCTTGCCCGGCTGGTAGCCGATCGACTCCATGAACTGGCCGGTGCCCTCGATGCCGTGTCCGCCGAACCAGCCGAACAGCTTCTGCGTGCCGTGCGCGATCAGCACGCCGCCGGCGCCCAGCCGGAGCAACAGCAGGCCCAGATCATGTCGGTCGTAAGCACTCACGATGTCTCCCGGAACAGACCACTGGTAGCGGATCCCCGCCCTCGTAGCCACCGTCGCATCGAAGTCACCCGCCCGGCCTGCCCTCGCCGCCGTTCGGGTGGCGGGGCCCCGGGGGCGGTGTGAGGCTGACCGGTATGACGATTCAGACGTCCAAACTCAGCGACCCCGCCGTCCGTGCCTTCGTCACCGCCGTCAACGCCCACGACCGCGAGGGCTTCATGAGCATCCTCGCGCCCGGCGCGACCATGGCGGACGACGGCAACGACCGCGACCTCGCCGACTGGATCGAGCGGGAGATCTTCTCCTCCAACGGCCACATGGAAGTCGACAAGGAGTCGAACCGCGGCCGCGACCTCCTCGCCAGCTACCGCAACGACACCTATGGCGAGATGCGCACCCGCTGGCACTTCGAGGTCGAGGGCGACGGCAGGATCTCCCGATTCGAGACCGGCCAGGCGTAGCCCGGAGCGAGAAAGCCGGCGTGAGAACCGCTCAAGCGCTTGCCCTCGTGTGCACTTCAACTTCTACCGTCCCCCCTCATGGAGACCAAGAGGACTTTGGGACGGACCGGCATCGAGGTCAGTGCGCTCGGCTTCGGCTGCTGGGCCATCGGCGGTGAGTGGCAGTCCGCCGACGGGCAGCCGCTCGGCTGGGGCAAGGTCGACGACGAGGAGTCCGTACGGGCCGTCCGGCGCGCCCTGGATCTGGGCGTCACGTTCTTCGACACCGCGGACACCTACGGCGCCGGCCACAGTGAACGCGTCCTCGGCCGCGCCCTCGGCAACCGCCGCGCCGATGTCGTCGTCGCCACCAAGTGGGGCAACGTCTTCGACGAGGAGACCCGCACCCTCACCGGCGCCGACGACACCGTGCCGTACGCCCGCCGCGCGCTGACCGCCTCGCTGAAGCGCCTGGACACCGACTACGTCGACCTGTACCAGCTGCACCTGTCCGACGCCGACCCGGAGCGTGCCGCCGAGCTGCGTGACGTCTGCGAGGAGTTCGTGCGCGACGGGCTCATCCGCGCCTACGCGTGGAGCACCGACGACCCGGCCCGTGCCGCCGTGTTCGCGCAGGGAGAGCACTGCGCGGCGGTACAGCACGCGGCCAATGTGCTCCAGGACGCCCCTGGGATGTTCGCGCTGTGCGAGGAGCTGGAGCTGGCGAGCATCAACCGCAGCCCGCTGGCGATGGGCCTGCTGACCGGCAAGCGCAGGACCGGGCAGGCCCTCGAGGCCGGGGACATCCGCAGCCGGCCGCCGCAGTGGCTGCAGGGGTTCGAGGACGGGTCCGGAGCCGACCCGGAGTGGCTCGCGCGCGTCGACGCGCTGAAGGACGTCCTCACCAGCGGCGGCCGTACGCTCGGTCAGGGCGCGCTCGCCTGGCTGTGGGCCCGCAGCCCGCGCACCGTGCCGATCCCGGGGTTCCGTTCCGTCGAGCAGGCCGAGCAGAACGCGGGCGCGATCGCCAAGGGGCCGCTCACTGCGGGGCAGATGGCCGACGTCGACCGGATCCTCAGCCGCTGAGCACTGCCGTACGGGCTGCCGAGCACCGTCGTACCGCTCAACCGGCAGCCGTTCCACGCACCGGTGCGTACCCCCGCGGTCCCACGCGAGGTCCACCCCCACCCGGTGTCATGGAACGGCTGCCGCCTCCCCCTGGAGTGGCCTGCGGAAGCCGTCTGCTTCATATGTGAAGCTCTGGTGCAGAACGACTTGAGCATAAGTCGCCTACCGGCCGCGATGTGCCGGAATTCAACATTCCGATTGTGTGAGTTGTGGAGGTCGCGGGTGGGCGGGTGAGCCCTCAGCCGCGCCCCACATACGGCATCGCCGTCGCCAGCACCGTCGCGAACTGCACGTTCGCCGCCAGCGGCAGCTCCGCCATGTGCCGCACGGTTCGGGCCACGTCGGCCACGTCCATCACGGGCTCGGGCACCACCGAGCCGTCGGCCTGCAGGGCGCCCGTCTGCATGCGCGCGGTCATGTCGGTCGCCGCGTTGCCGATGTCGATCTGGCCGACGGCGATGTTGTACGGCCGCCCGTCCAGCGACAGGGACTTGGTCAGTCCGGTCAGCGCGTGCTTGGTCGCCGTGTAGGCGACGGACAGCGGGCGGGGCGTGTGCGCGGAGATCGAGCCGTTGTTGATGATCCGGCCGCCCTGCGGGTCCTGCTCCTTCATCTGCCGGTACGCCGCCTGCGCGCACAGGAACGCCCCGTTGAGGTTGGTGTCCACGACATGCCGCCAGGCGTCGTACGGCAGCTCCTCGACCGGCACCCCGCCCGGTCCGAACGTCCCCGCGTTGTTGAACAGCAGGTCCACCCGCCCGAACCGCTCCACGGTGGCGGCGAACAGCGCGGTTACGTCCTCCTGCCGTGACACGTCGGTCCGTACCGCGAGCGCGGCGGCCACGGGTGCCTGCGCCACCGTCTCCTCCAGGGTCTCGACGCGCCGCCCCGCCAGCGCCACCGACCAGCCCGCGCGCAGCAGCTCCACCGCGACCGCGCGGCCGATGCCGGAGCCGGCGCCCGTCACCACGGCGGTCCTCGTGTCCGTTTGCCTGTCATTCATGGGGCCGCAGGCTACGCGACGGTCCGCCATCCGGACCTCATCCATCCGCCATCCGAGTGTTGTGTACGCGCCAAGCGAGTGTCGTCCCCGGCCACTCCAATGCCTCATGCATCCATCAGTCAGGGGAGGACCGGATGACACTCGCAGCACGCCCCCAGCCCCAGCACGCCCCCGAACTGCGCGCGGCAGCCCGCCACATCGGCCGCCGCCGCTTCCTGACCGTCACGGGCGCGGCCGCCGCGCTCGCCTTCGCCGTGAACCTGCCGGCCGCGGGCGCCGCGAGCGCCGCCGAGCTCGACGCCCGCCGGATCACCGACAACCCCTTCACCCTCGGCGTCGCCTCGGGCGACCCGCTGCCCGACTCCGTCCTGCTGTGGACCCGCCTCGCCCCCGCCCCGTACCAGCCCGACAGCGGACTGCCCGCCCAACGGATCACCGTGCACTGGGAGTTGGCGCACGACGAGCAGTTCACCAGGATCGCCAGACGCGGCGCCGCCATCGCGTACCCCGAGTTCCACCACACGGTCCACGTCGAGGTCGGCAAGCTCGACGCGGACCGCGTCTACCACTACCGCTTCCGCGCGGGCACCTGGATCAGCGAGACGGGCCGTACCCGCACCGCCCCCGCGCCGACCGGCACGGCGAGCTCGCTGACCCTCGCGGCCGTCTCCTGCCAGGCGTACACCGACGGCTACTACACGCCGTACCGCCACCTCGCCCAGGACGACGTCGACATCGTCTTCCACCTCGGCGACTACCTGTACGAGTACGCGGTCAACTCGGTCGGCGGCTACCGCAACTACACCGACCGCACGCTCCCCGCGCTCTTCAACCGCGAGACGGTGACCCTGGAGGACTACCGTCTGCGCTACGCCCTCTACAAGTCCGACCCCGACCTCAGGGCCGCGCACGCCGCGCACCCGTTCGTCGTCACCTGGGACGACCACGAGACCGAGAACAACTACGCCGACGACATCCCGGAGAACAGCGTCCCGCCGGAGGAGTTCCTGCTGCGCCGGGCCTCCGCCTACCGCGCCTACTGGGAGAACCAGCCGCTGCGCCGCCCGCAGCGGCCCGTCGGCCCCGACATGCAGCTCTACCGGCGCCTGCAATGGGGCCGGCTCGCCCAGTTCGACGTGCTGGACACCCGGCAGTACCGCTCCAACCAGGCGTACGGCGACGGCTCGCAGATCCCCGGCCCGGACGTCGACGACCCGGCGCGCACGATGACCGGGGCGACGCAGGAGCGGTGGCTGCTCGACGGCTGGCGCGACTCGACTGCGCTGTGGAACGTCGTACCGCAGCAGGTCACCTTCGCCCAGCGCAAGTTCGACCTCACCGAGCCGTCACGGGTGTCGATGGACGCCTGGGACGGCTACCGCGCCTCCCGCCGCCGCGTGCTGGACGGCGCCACGGCCGCCGGCGTCGAGAACCTGATGGTGCTCACCGGTGACGTCCACGTCGGGTACGGCTTCGACATCAAGGACGACTTCGACGACCCCGACTCCGCCACGCTCGGCACGGAGATCGTGGCCACATCCATCGCCAGCGGCCGGGACGGCATCGACAAGCCGGCCAACTGGGACACGTACATGCAGGCCAACCCGCACATGAAGTTCTACAACGGACGGCGCGGCTACGTGACCGTCGCGCTGGGGCGGCAGCTGGCGCGGACCGACTTCAAGACGGTGCCGTACGTGACCACGCCCGGGGCGCCGGTCACGACGGCCGCGTCCTTCGTGACGGAGGTCGGGGAGCCGGGGCTCACGCCGGCGTGAGTTCGGGCGTGCGGTCCTCTTCGGGGGCCTCGCCCGGGTAGCGGACGCCGACGCGTTCCCGGATCGCGTCGAGCGTCCGCATCACGGCCAGCGTGCCGTCCAGCGGGACCAGCGGTGACTCGGTCTCGCCTGCGCGCAGGGCCCGCATCACCTCGGCGGCCTCGTGCCGCAGGCTGCCCCGCGCACCGTCCGCCGGGTCGGCCGTGAACTCCTCGGGGTCACGGCCGTCACGGTGCAGGACGAAACGGTCCGGGAAGAAGAAGCCGTGCGGTATGTCGATACGGCCGCCCGAGCCGGTGACCGACGCCGAGGTGGCCGTACCGCCGACGATGGAGCAGTGCACCGAGGCGAGGGCGCCGCTGTCCCAGGAGAGCAGGGCTCCCGTCTGCAGGTCGACGCCCTCCGCGGACAGCGCCGCGCGCGCGGTGACGTCCGAGGGCTCCCCGAGCAGCAACTGCGCGAAGGAGACCGGGTACACGCCGAGGTCCAGCAGCGCGCCGCCGCCCTGCGCCGGGTCGCGCAGCCGGTGCGCGGGCGGGAAGGGGCCGGCCAGCCCGAAGTCGGCCTGCACATGGCGCACTTCCCCGATCGCGCCGTCGTCCACGAGGGCTTTGAGCCGCCGGATGAGCGGGTTGCAGTACATCCACATCGCTTCCATCAGGAAGCTGCCGCGCGCCTTCGCCAGCGCGACCAGTTCCTCGGCCTCCCGCGCGTTCAGCGTGAAAGCCTTCTCGCACAGCACGTTGCGCCCGGCCTCCAGGCACAGCCCGGCTGCGACGCGGTGCGCCGAGTGCGGGGTGGCGACGTACACGACATCGATGTCGCCGTCCTCGGCGAGCGCGTTCCAGTCGCCGTACGCCCGCGGGATCCCGAAGCGCTCGGCGAACGCGTCGGCGGAGTCCTGGCTCCGCGAGGCGACGGCCACCACCTCGGCATCCGGCAGGTCCACGAGATCAGCGGTGAACGCGGCCGCGATCCCGCCGGTCGCCATGATCCCCCACCGCACGCTTCGTTCCGTCACTGCGGTCCCACCCCTCGCTCATGTGACCCTCGGCACTGTGTACGAGCTGAGAGCATAGAGGGCGGATCACTCGGAGAGGGAGGGGCGCATGGGCGACCGTGGGGGGCCGACACAGCCGGCGGAGCCGATACCGGACGTGTCGCAGTCGGCCGTACCTATGACGGACAGACCGCCCGCCCGATCCCTGCGAGGCACCGGCCTGCTCGTCACCCTCATCCTCGGCGGTCTGACGGCGACGCCCCCGCTGGCGATGGACATGTACCTCCCGGCGCTCCCCGAGGTCACCGGGTCCCTGCACGCCCCCGCCGCGACCGTGCAGCTCACGCTCACCGCCTGCCTGGCCGGCATGGCGCTCGGGCAGCTGGTGGTCGGCCCGATGAGCGACCGTTGGGGCCGCAGGCGCCCGCTGCTGGCGGGCCTCGCCGTGTACGTCGTCGCCACCGCGCTCTGCGCGCTCGCGCCCAGCATCGGGTTCCTGGTCGCCTTCCGGCTGGCGCAGGGCCTCGCGGGGGCGGCGGCGATCGTGATCGCGAGGGCGGTCGTACGCGACCTGTACGACGGCGTGGCCATGGCCCGCTTCTTCTCCACCCTCATGCTGATCTCGGGGGTCGCCCCGATCGTGGCGCCGCTCATCGGCGGCCAGGTCCTGCGGGTGACGGACTGGCGGGGCGTGTTCGTCGTGCTGACGGTGGTCGGGGTACTGCTCGCCGCTCTCGTCTGGCGCAGGCTCCCCGAGACCCTGGCGCCGCAGGACCGGCACAGCGGCGGGGTCGGTGAGGCCCTGCGGGCCATGCGCGGGCTGCTCGCCGACGGTGCCTTCGCCGGGTACATGCTGGCCGGCGGGTTCGCCTTCGCCGCGCTGTTCGCCTACATATCGGCGTCGCCGTTCGTGATCCAGGAGATCTACGGTGCCTCGCCGCAGACCTTCAGCCTGCTGTTCGGGCTCAACTCGGTCGGGTTGGTGATCGTCGGCCAGATCAACGGCAAGGTGCTGGTGGGACGGGTCAGTCTGGACCGGGTGCTGGGCGTCGGGCTGGCCGTGGTGATCCTGGCCGCGACCGCGCTGCTGCTGATGTCGCTGGGCGCTTTCGGCGAGGTCGGACTGGTACCGGTGGCGGCGGCGCTCTTCGTGCTGATGTCCGCGATGGGCGTCACCCTGCCCAACACCCAGGCCCTCGCCCTCCTGCGCACCAAGCACGCCGCCGGGTCCGCCTCCGCGCTGCTCGGCACGTCCTCGTTCCTCATCGGCGCCATCGCCTCGCCCCTCGTGGGCATCGCCGGAGAGGACACCGCTGTCCCGATGGCCGTCGTCCAACTGGCCGCAGCACTGGTGGCGCTGGCCTGCTTCATGGGAATGTGCCGTCCCTGGAACAGTCGTGCGGGTGCGGAGGGAGCAGAGAGCTGAGCGCGCCGAGACTGCGCGGGGACACGCCGGAGAGGGCCGGACTCGACCCCGAGGAGATCCGTCAGCTCGTCCGCGAGGTCCGCGACCTCACGACCGGCTCTCGCCCCTGGGCGGCCGGGGCGGTGCTGATCGTCGGGCGGGGGCCCTACCTCGCCGTCGAGGAGGCCGTGGGCTGGGCGGTGCGGTACGCCTCCTACGACGAGGAGAAGGACGCCGGGGTGGAACTGCCGCCCGAGAGGCAGGTCCCCATGACCGCCTCCACCCCCTTCGACCTCGCCTCCCTCACCAAGCTCTTCACCTCGGTCGCCGCGGTGCAGCAGATCGAGCGCGGCACCCTGGGCATCGACGCGCGGGTCGGGGCGTATCTGCCGGACTTCCACGCGGCTGCCCGGCATGACGTCACGGTGCGTCAGTTGCTGACCCACACCTCGGGGTTGCGGCCGGAACTGCCGCTGTACGACTGCCGGGACGACGCGGAGCGGCTGGATCGGTTGCGTGCGGAGCCGCCGGTGGGGGTACCGGGGACATACTGCTACTCGGACCTCAACCTGCTGTTGCTGCAGCACGTGCTCGAACGCATCACCGGCCGCACGCTCGACGTCCTGATCCACGACGGCATCACCCGGCCCCTGGGCATGACGTCGACCCATTTCGGCCCCTGCCCCGGCGCGGCGGCGACCGAGGACCAGCGGCGGCCGTGGGCCAAGGCGGACCGGGGGATGCTGCGGGGGGTCGTCCACGACGAGAACGCCTGGGCGCTGGGCGGGGTGGCGGGCCACGCCGGCCTCTTCGCCACGGGACGTGACCTTGCGGTCTTCTGCCGGGCCCTGCTCTCCGGCGGCGGGTACGGGCCCGCCCGGATCCTCGGTCCGGACTTCGTGGAGCTGCTGCTGTCCGCGCCCGGGCTGGGGTTCGCGGTGGATCAGCCGTGGTTCATGGGGGAGTTGGCGGGGCGGGGGGCCGCGGGGCATACGGGGTTCACGGGGACGTCGTTGGTGCTGGATCCGGTGACGGACACGTTTGTGGTGCTGCTGGCGAATGCGGTGCATCCGCGGAGGCGGGCGCCGGACAGTAGGCCGCGGGCCAGTGCGGGGACGCGGGTGGCGCGGGCGGTGCGGGGGTAGAGCGCTGTTCCGGCGCCGGCCCAGTCGGTTCAGCCCGTCCGGCGTTTGAGGACGAGGCCGTTCAGGCCGAAGCGGGGGTCTGGGGGCGGCAGCCCCCAGGGACGGGACGGGTAGGGGCGGCGGGGGCGAAAAAATCCCGGCCCCGCGCCCACGCCGCGCGCCCTCGTAGAATCGCCGGGTGAACGACCCAGCATCCCCGGCGGACGCCCTGCGCAGCAGCCTCGCCACCCTCCTCGACGGCCTCCCGCCCCGCCAGGCCGCGCAGGCCGTGGAGCGGCTGATCGCCAGCTACCGGGGCGCCACCCCCACCGACGCCCCCATCCTGCGCGACCACGCCGACGTGGCGGCCTACGCCGCGTACCGGATGCCCGCGACCTTCGAGGCGGTCCACTCGGCGCTGGAGGCGTTCGCACGGGCCGTACCGGACTGGACCCCCGGCAGCCACACCGACGTCGGCGGCGGAACCGGCGCCGCGACCTGGGCCGTCACCGCGACCTGGCCGGGCGAGCGCAGCGTCACCGTGCTGGACTGGGCCGAGCCCGCCCTGCAGACCGGCAGGGAGATCGCCGCCGCCAACCCGGCGCTGCAGCAAGCCCGTTGGCAGCGCGCCCGCATCGGCTCGGCCCTCACCCTGGACCCCACCGACCTCGTCACCGTCTCCTACGTCCTCAACGAGCTCACCGCCCCCGACCGCACCGCCCTCCTCGACACCGTGGCGTCCGCCGCCCGGGCCGTCGTGATCGTGGAACCCGGCACCCCCGACGGCTACGCCCGCGTCATCGAGGCCCGCGACCGCCTGATCGGCGCCGGATTCCACATCGCCGCCCCCTGCCCGCACAGCGCCGACTGCCCGATCGTCCCCGGCACGGACTGGTGCCACTTCTCGGCACGGGTCAGCCGCTCCTCCCTGCACCGCCAGATCAAGGGCGGCTCCCTCGCCTACGAGGACGAGAAGTTCAGCTACGTCGCCGCCACCCGCCTCCCGGTCACCCCGGCCCCCGCCCGCATCGTCCGCAAGCCGCAGATCCGCAAGGGCCAGGTACTCCTGGACCTGTGCGAGACCGAACCGGCCCTGCGCCGCACCACGGTCACCAAGCGCCACGGCGACCTCTACAAGGCGGCCCGCGACGCGGACTGGGGCGACGAGTGGCCGCCGGCGTTCGACTAGGACGTCTGCTCGTCCTCCTGGGACACCTCCGTCCCCTCCTCCTGCTCCGCGTTCTTCTCCTGGAACTTGCGCAGCAGCTCCTTCTTCTGGGCCTGCGGGTCGACCCCGCCGCCGATCCGGCCGTTCCGGCCGCCGCCGCGCAGCGCCTTGCGGTTGAGGTTTCGACGTGTACCGCCGACTCCCAGCATGTTTCCGCCACCTCGGGCCATGGTGTGTCTCCTCCCGGCACCCGTTCTCGCCACCCGTAGGTGACGAGACGTATCGTCTCGATTTACTGCCCTCTCAGGGTCCAGCGAGACGCTCCGTCTTGTCAACCTGATAAATTCGAGCCATGGCAGCTCAAAAGTCCGCTCAGCCCGTACCCAACAGCACCCGCCGGAGCGAGAAGTCCCGCCGGGCCATCTACGACGCCGCCCTCGCCCTCGTCGGGGAGGTCGGCTATCCGAGGACCACGATCGAGGGGATCGCCGCCCGTGCCGGGGTCGGCAAGCAGACGATCTACCGGTGGTGGTCGTCGAAGGCGGACGTCCTGCTGGAGGCCTTCCTCGATCTGAGTGAACAGGCGTCGCGGGACGCCGGCCCGGAGTACGAGTTCGCCATCCCGGACACCGGCGACCTCGCTGCCGACCTCAAGGCCGTGCTGCGCCTCACCGTCGACCAGCTCAAGGACCCCAGCTTCGAGATCCCGTCCCGCGCCCTGGCCGCCGAGGGCGTGGTCAACGAGGAACTCGGCCGGGTCATCGTGGCCAAGCTCCTCGCGCCCTCGCTCCAGCTGTACGTCGACCGGGTGCGCGCCGCCCAGGACGCCGGCCAGGTTCGCCAGGACGTCGATCCGCGCATCGCCCTCGAACTCTGGGTCTCCCCCCTCGCCCAGCGCTGGCTCCAGTACACGGGCCCGATCACGTACGAGTACACGGACACCCTGGTCGACTACGCCCTGAACGGCATCGCCCCACGCACGCGGTAAGGGCGTAATTACCGCCGAAGCAGCGCATTGCTGATGATCCAGGTGCTGTGTACGCCTCGCCCCACCTGGCCCGGTTGTCCGCTACGGCCCCCCGAAGCGCACGATGGTGGGACCATAGGGCATGCTGTTCCGCACGACAGCGAGGCGAGGGGATAGATGAGCGCGGAGTTGGGCCGGACCGGCCTGCAGGGCAAAATCTCCCAGTGGCTGCGCGGACGCCGCCCCAAGGAGGCCGCCGGCGACGGTGGCCGGGAAGCCCTGCTGCTCGCCGCAGCGGCGGTGGGACTGCCGCTCGCGCCCGCCGCGCACCCGGCCGGCTTCCGATGTTCCTGTGATCGTGTCGGCTGTCCGACGCCCGCCCGGCACCCGGTGTCCTTCGCCTGGCAGACGCAGTCCACCACCGACCGCGCCCAGATCGAGCGCTGGGCCCGCCACCAGCCGCAGGCCAACTTCATCACCGCCACCGGCATGGTGCACGACGTCCTGGACGTCCCGGTCGAGGCCGGGCTCGAGGCGCTGGAGCGGCTGCTCGGCGCGGGCATCGAGGTCGGGCCGGTCGCCGAGAGCGACGACGGCCGCCTGCTGTTCTTCACCCTCACCCGCGGCACCCCCGAGGACGAGGACGAGTGGTGGCCCTGCGAGCTGGACTGCCACCCCGAGACCATGGACGAGCACCCGGGACTGCGCTGGCACTGCCGAGGCTCGTACGTCCTGGTACCGCCCGCGAAGCTACCCGGTGACCAGACCGTCCACTGGGTGCGCGGCCTCGAGCACCCGCTGCCCGACCCGCTCAGCCTCCTGGAGATTCTCACCGACGCCTGCGCCCGCTACGTCGGCGAGGAGCTCGACCACGTCTCCGCGGCCTGGCCCCTGCGCCGGCACTGAGTCCCGGCGCGGGCGCGCTACTCGCCCTTCGCCGACGTCATTCCCTGGATCCGGCCGAGGACCTGAACCTTTCCGGAGCCCTTCGGGTCCAGCGCCACCTCGGTGGAGACGAACTCCATCGTCAGCGACTGCTTGATCTCGCCGTTCGTCAGCGCCAGCACGCCCTTGCTCGGGGTGGGGACGGCCGCGCCCGTGTGGGCGGTCTCCTTCTCGAAGTGGCGCGTGGTGAAGAACACCAGCGCCCCACCGTCCTTCGTGCGGAGCGCCAGGGGCTGGTAGTCGCCGCTCGTCAGCGGCTCGTCGATGTACTGCCTGACCAGGCCCGGCCGCTCGGCCTTCTGGGACCGCTCGGTACGCCAGGTGCTGGTGTGACGGCCGTTGGCGAAGGTGTCCCCGCCGTCCTTGAGGTAGGTCACGTAGTCCTTGCTCAAGTCCCCGGGCGCCACGGCCAGTTCGGTCGAGTCCGCGGGAACGGCCTCGGCCCAGCCGTCCTTGTCCGTCTTGAACTCCGGTACGTCATCGGGGGCCAGCAGCGTCAGATACGCCGCCTCCCACGGATCGGTCAGGCTGTCGCGGCTGAACACGAACACCCAGCGGGCGCTGCCGCCCTTGTTGGCGGCCGCGTCGGCCACGAACCAGCGTGGCCAGCCCGCCTTCTTCGGGATCGTGAACTCGGCGTCCGACAGCTCCAGCGGCGTGTGCGCCGCGTTGCCCTCGGGACTGACCGCCTTGCCCGCCTTCAGCCGCGCCTCGTCGATGGCGCCGAAGGCGCCGGTGACATGGTCGGCGTCCAGGGAGCTGTCGTAGGCCTTGTCGGCCTTGTTGTACGCGGCTGTGAACTGCTGGAGGGCCTTGGCGGCCTCCGCCTTGGTGGCCGAGGGGAGCACTTCCTTCTCCCCGTGGACCACCACGCATCCGCTTGCCGTCAACGACAAAGCGGTCAGCGATGCCGCTATCAGTGCGCTCCGGTCAAGCCTGCGGAGCCTTCGAGGGCCGCGATCCCTGCTCATCAGGTGCCTTCACCTTCCCCTTCCCGGAGGCGAACCCTACCGGGGCGAGAAACAGCGCGAGTGTCGGGACCAGGTACAGCAGCCACACCGTGACCTGGAGGACGGTCGGGTCCGGCTGGAAGTTGAAGACGCCCTTCAGCAGGGTCCCGTACCAGCTGGACGGATCGACGGTGTCGCTGATGTCGAACGCCTTGTCGCTCAGGCCCGGCACCCAGCGCGCCTCCTGCAGGTCGTGGACCCCGTACGCCAGCACGCCCGCCGCCACGACGACCAGCATGCCGCCGGTCCAGGTGAAGAACTTGGCGAGGTTGATGCGCACGGCGCCGCGGTAGAAGAGCCAGCCCAGGAAGACCGCCGTGGCGATGCCGAGGGCGACGCCGATCAGCGGGCGCGGGGTGCCGTCACCGGCCGCGCGCACCGACGCCCACACGAACAGGGCCGTCTCCAGGCCCTCCCGGCCGACGGCCAGGAACGCGGTCGCCACCAGTGCGCCCGTGCCCATCCGGAGGGCGGCGTCCAGTTTGCCGTGCAGCTCGGCCTTGAGATGCCGGGCGGTGCGCCGCATCCAGAAGACCATCCACGTCACCAGGACCACCGCGATGATCGACAGGGAGCCGCCGAGCGCCTCCTGTGCCTCGAACGTCAGCTCCTGCGAGCCGAATTCGAGCGCGCAGCCGAAGCCGAGCGCGAGGGCGAGGGCGACACCGATGCCGATCCAGATGGGCTTCAGCGCGTCCCGGCGGTCGGTCTTGACCAGATACGCGATGAGGATGCAGACGACGAGGCTCGCTTCCAGCCCCTCGCGCAGGCCGATCAGGTAGTTGGAGAACACGGGCTACGCCTCCTTGGAGAACAGCGTGCTGCCCCACCAGTCGTCCTTGTCGCGGACGCCGGGCGGGACCGCGAACAGCGCCGAACCCACGTGCTGGATGTACTCGTTGAGCGAGTCGGGGGCCAGGTTGCGCTGGATCCGGATGAACCCGGTGCGCGGGTCGCGCTGGTAGGCGAGGAAGAACAGGCCGGCGTCGAGGCGGCCGAGGCCGTCGGTGCCGTCGGTGAAGGAGTAGCCGCGGCGCAGGATCGTCGCCCCGTCGTTGGAGTCGGGGTGCGCGAGCCGGACGTGTGCGTCGGGCAGCATCGCCTTCAGGAACGGCTCGTCGCGCTCCTTCGCCTTGCCGACCGGGGCGCCCTCGCCCTTGTCCCGGCCGATGATGTCCTCCTGCTCCTGGAGAGAGGTGCGGTCCCAGGTCTCGATGTGCATGCGGATACGGCGGGCCACCAGGTAGGAGCCGCCGTTCAGCCACGCGGGACCCTCGGAGGGGTCCACCCACACGAACTTCTTCAGGCGGTCCGTCTCCGTCCCCGCGATGTTGCGGGTGCCGTCCTTGAAGCCCATGAGGTTGCGCGGGGTCTGCTCCTCGGGGGTCGTGGACGAGGTCTTCCCGAAGCCCAGCTGGGACCAGCGGATGACGACCTTGCCGAAGCCGATGCGGGCCAGGTTGCGGATGGCGTGCACGGCGACCTGCGGGTCGTCCGCGCAGGCCTGGATGCACAGGTCGCCGCCGCTGCGGTTCCGGTCCAGGTTGTCGCCGGCGAACTTCGGCAGCTCGACGAGGGCTTCGGGACGGGCGTCGGCGATGCCGAAGCTCTCGCCGTACTTCTCGAAGAGCGACGGGCCGAAGCCGATCGTCAGCGTCAGCCGCGACGGCTTCAGCCCCAGCGCCTCACCGGTGTCGTCCGGCGGTGCCTCGGCCACACCGCCGAACCCGCCCTCGCCGACCGCCTGCCCGGCGGTCATCCGGCGCGCGGCGGCCGTCCAGTCCTTCAGCATCCGCACGAACTCGGCCCGGTCGTCGGTCTTCACGTCGAACGCGGCGAAGTGCAGCCGGTCCTGCACCGGCGTGGCGATACCGGCCTGGTGGTCACCGTGGAAGGCGATGGCTCCGCCCGCCGCCGCGCCGACCGGCTCCACGTCGCTGCCGGTTCGCGTCATGGCCACGGCACCGCCGGCCGCGACGGCACCGAGCGCGAGCCCGGCGCCGCCCCAGCCGATCAGCGAACGCCGGGAGGGAGTGCCTTCGGTCGATTCCGTCATGGCGTTGTCCCTACTTCACGACGACGGCGGCGGCGAGCTTGGACAGCGGCTCGGCGAGGGCGTTGACGCCGTCCGACAGCTCCTTGCGGTCGGCCTTGCCGACCTTGTCGTACGAGGTGAAGTCGTACGACGACTTGTCCGCCCGGTACTTGTCGAGCAGCGTGTCCAGCGCCGCGAACTGCTTGTCGAGCTCGGTGACCAGTGCCGGGTCGTTCTCCTGCGCGACCGGCTTCAGCAGCTCGTACGCCTTCTCGGCGCCTTCGACGTTGGCCTTGAAGTCGACCAGGTCGGTGTGCGAGTAGCGCTCCTCCTCACCGGTGACCTTGCCGGTGGCGACCTCGTCGAGGAGTTCCTTGGCGCCGTTGGCCATGGAGGTCGGGGTGATCTCGGCCTTGCCGACCCGCTTCTGCCAGTCCTTCAGGTCGGTGATCAGCTGGTCGGCAAGGGTCGTGTCCTCGGCGGTGAGCTTCTCGTCCTGCCAGAGGGACTTCTCCAGGCGGTGCCAGCCGGTCCACTTCTGGCCGTCCTCCAGGCCGTCCTCGCGGACGTCGACCTTCGGGTCGATGTCACCGAAGGACTCCGCGACCGGCTCGGTGCGCTCCCAGCCGATGCGGGAGGGGGCGTAGGCCTTCTTCGCGGCCTCGATGTCGCCGTCCTTGACCGCCTTGGCGAACGCCTCCGCCTTCGGCAGCGTCTCGTCGGCCTGCTCCTGCGCGTACTCGCGGTAGGCGGCGACGGCCTTGTCCAGCCGGGGGTCGCGCTTGGCGGCCGCGCCCTTGCCGGTGGCCTTGACGGTCTGCCGGATGCCGTCGCCCTTCATGCCGGGCTTGCAGGCGATGGTGTAGTCGCCCGCCTTCACCTCGGCGGTGACGGTCTGCTTGGTGCCGGGGCCTATGTTCTCGCGCTCGGTGACGATGCGGTCGTCCGGGAAGAGGATGTAGACCTCGGTGACCTTGGAACCCTTGTTCTCGATGGCGAGTTCGACGTGCCCGGCCGGGAACTCCTTCTTCGACACCTCGCACTTGTCGTCCGTCGCGGTCACGCTGACGACCCGGTCGTCGCCCGCAGAACTGCCTTTCTCGGTGCATCCCGTGACGGCGGTCAGGGCCGCCACGGTGGCGGCAGCGGTGACGACGGAGAGTCTGGCGGGTCGCATGAGGGCTCCAGGAGGGTGGCCGAAAAGAGTGCACGACGGGGACGGGGCCTCACGTGGAACGGGAAGGTGAGGCTCACCTAACGCACCTAAGGATCGCCGAATTGGCCAAAATCGCTCCCATAGGGAAGTCAAAGGAACGTCAAAGGTTGCTCGGCCTCAGCGTCGTGGGGTCACCAGGACCTCTCCCGTGCGTGGATGCGGAAGCACCTCCACCGGCTGGTCGTAGACCTCCGACAGCAGCCGCTCGGAGAACACCTCGGCGGGCGGCCCGTCCGCCGCGACCCGCCCGGCGCGCAGGATCGCCACCCGGTGCGCGTAGGCCGCCGCGAGCCCCAGATCGTGGAGCACGACCACCACCGCGTCCCCGGCTCGCGCCCGCTCCCGGCACAACCGCAGCACCAGCTCCTGGTGCTTGAGGTCCAGCGCCGCCGTCGGCTCGTCGAGCAGCAGCAGCGGGGCACGCTGTGCGAGCACCCGCGCGAGTGCGACACGGGCCCGCTCGCCACCACTGAGCGCGGAGAACGGCCGTACGGCGAACTCCGTCACCTCGGTGGCAGCCATGGCCTCGGCGACGGCCGCGTCGTCGTCCTCCAGCCCGACGGAGGCCCACGGAGCACGGCCCATCCGGACGACCTCCTCGACCGTGAAGGGGAAGGAGAGAGTCGCCGACTGCGGGAGCACGGCGCGGCGCAGGGCGAGTTCGGGCGTGGACCAGTCGCCCGCCGGGCGCCCGTGGATCCGTACGACACCCTCGGCGGCCGGAAGGTCGGCGGCCAGCGCGCTCAGCAGGGTGGACTTTCCGGCGCCGTTGGGCCCGACGAGGGCGAGCACTTCGCCGGCGCGGACGGTCACGGAGACCCCGTGCAGGACGATGCGGGCACCGAGCCGCACGTGAAGGTTCTCAGCTTCGGCGAGGGTGTCGCCGGGTTCGGCGGGGGCGGGAGGGGTTGGACGGGGGCGGAGGAGTCTCATGGAAGGGGTCCTTTGACGGAGGGCGAGTTGCTGTCGCGGGTGGGACGGCGCCGCTCAGGGGCGCGGGGCGGTATCAATGTGCGGCTCCGCCGCGTGGGCGCGACCGGCCCCCACTGCCCGCAGTCGACATACGACCTCTAGGCCCACCCCCCTTGTCGCCTCCGCGTCCTGCGCAACAACCAGAAGAAGAACGGACTGCCGAGGAGCGCGGTCAAGACACCGAGCGGCAACTCCGCCGGCGCCGCAACCGTCCGCGCAGCAAGATCCGCCGCGAGCAACACCACCGCCCCACCCAGCGCACTCCCCGGGATGAGAAACCGATGTCCCGGCCCCGCGGCCATCCGCAACAGATGCGGCACGACAAGGCCGATGAACCCGATGACCCCGGACACACTCACCGCGGCCGCGGTAAGCAGCGCGACGACCAGGATCAACGCAACGCGCATCCGCTCCACGTCCACCCCGAGGTGCCGGGCGGGCCGGTCTCCGAGCGCGAGCAGGTCCAGGCGGCGTGCGTACAGTGGCGCCACCACCAGCCCGACGACCGCGCAGGGCAGGACCGCCGTCACCTTGGGCCAGGTGGACTGGGCGAGGGAGCCGAGCTGCCAGAAGGTGATCTGGTTCACCGCGGCGGTGTCCGCGAGGAAGATGAACAGGCCGATGAGCGCTCCGGCGAAGGCATTGACCGCGATGCCCATGAGGATCAGGGTCACGACCTCCGTACGGCCGGCCGAGCGGGACATCGAGTACACCAGCAGCACGGTGCCGAGCCCGGCGACGAAGGCCATCGCGGGCAGGGTCCAGTTGCCGAGGAAGGTCAGCCCGAGCGAGATGGAGGCCACCGCCCCCACCGCCGCGCCCAGCGAGACGCCGATGGTGCTCGGCTCGGCCAGCGGGTTGCCGAACACGCCTTGCATCAGCGCCCCGGCGCAGCCCAGCGAGGCTCCGATGAGCAGTGCGAGCACGATCCGGGGGAAGCGCACGTTCCACAGCACGGACTCGGCGACCCGGTCCAACTCGCCGCCGCCGAGCCCGGCTTTGTGCTGCAGGGAGCCGAGGACGTCCCCGACCGGAATCGGGTAGGCGCCGATCCCGGCGGCGACCGGGACGAGGACGAGGAGCGCGACGCTCATGCCGACGGTCAGCAGCCACGTGGTGGTGTGCCGTCCGCGGACCGGTAGGCCGGGTGCGGCCTCGGGCGCGGCCTTCTCCAGCACGGTCACGCCGCGTCTCTCTTCTTGTAGAGCTGCTCCACGACCGACCTCAGCACCTGGTCGGTGCGCGGCCCATAGCTCAGCAGGGCGCCGTCCTCGATTGAGACGACCCGGCGGTCCATCCCCGCCGGGGTCTCGGCGACGCCCGGGATCCTCACCAGGCCGTCCACGCCGCCGACGGACTCGAGTCCCTTGGACATCACGAGAATCGCGTCCGGCGCGGCCTTCACGAGGGCCTCGCTGGTGATGGGCGTGAAGTCCTTCGCCAGTCCCGATTCGGCCCCCGCGTCGACCGCGCCGGCCGCCTCCACGAGGGAGCCGGCACCGGACCCCTTGCCGCCGATGAGGTAGACGGAGGCGGAGCCGCGCAGGTAGAGAAAGGCGACCCGCGGCTTCTCGCCCTGCCGGGGAACTCCCTTGCGCACGGCGGCGATCCGGTCCTGCGACCGCTCGGCCAGCTCCTTGCCCGCGGACGGTACGCCGAGCGCGTCGGCGACGGCCCGGATGCGCGGGCCGACGTCGTCCAGGCCGTGGGCCGGGGCGACCACGAGGACCGGGATGCCCGCGGCACGGATCTGCTCCATGGCCTCCTCGGGTCCGGTCGTGGTCTCGGCGAGCACCAGGTCGGGCTTGAGTGACAGCACGCTCTCCGCCGAGACGTCATGGCCCCGGGTGACGGGGGGCAGTTTCGCCGCCTGTTCGAACGTGGCGGTGACGTCCCGGGCGACGACGCGGTCGCCGAGCCCGAGCGTGAAGACGATCTCGCTGAGGCTGCCGGAGAGGGGGACGAGGCGCCCGGCCTTCTCGACCGTCACCTTCTCGCCGTCGGCCGCGGAGACCGTCGCGGGGAGGCTCGGGGCCGGGGTGTTCTCCAGGGGCTCGACCCGGTTGGCGGTCGTGGTGGCGGCCGACTCGTTCGCCGGGTCCGCCGCCGGTGAGCCACCGCAGGCCGTCGCCGTGGTGAGGGCGAGCACCGCCAGCAGTGCGCCCGTCAGTCGTGTGCGCAAGGGTCGCACGGTCCGTCCGTTCCTCTCCGTATGCCGTTTCAGCTCGGTCACGGCCGTTTCAGCTGAGCAAAGCTTAGGTTAGCCTTACCTTTGTTCGCTACCGGTCGTCGTGTCCGTCGCCTCCGGAGGACCTCTCATGCCTGTCCGCCTACGTGTTCTGGTCGCCGTGCTCTGCGCGGCCGTCCTCGGAGCCCTGCTCCCGGTGACCGCCGCGTCCGCCGCGAGCCGCACCGTGCAGGGCGGGCGGCTCGACTGGGGCGTCAAAGCGTCCTTCCAGAGCTATGTCACCGGGCCCATCGCGAAGGGGAGTTACTCCCTGACCGGCGGTGCGGCCACCGTGGGCAGCGGCGGCTTCCGCTTCCACTCGGCCACGGGGACGTACGACGGCGGCACCGGCGCCTTCACCGCGTCCTTCTCCGGCGGCGTCCACTTCGTCGGCCACAGGACCGACGGTGGCAGCTACCAGCTCGACCTCACCATCAGCCGCCCCACCGTCCGTATTTCCGGCTCCGGCGGCACTCTCTTCGTGGACGTCACCAGCAAGGCGAAGGGCACCGGGGCGGTCACGACGTCCTCGCAGGTGCCCTTCGCCTCCCTCTCCCTCGGGGGGATCGACATGAGGGGCGGCGGCAACACCGTCGCCCTCAACAACCTGCCCGCCACACTCACCGCGCAGGGCGCCAAGTCCTTCGCCGGGTACTACACCGCAGGGACCGCGCTCGACCCGGTGAGCCTGTCGGCGGACGTGCGGGCGGCGGCGACCGAGAAGCCGACGCTCTCGCCCACGCCGAGCGCCACCAAGTCCCCGGAGAAGAAGGAGACTTCGAGCGGCGAGCTCGTCGACGGCGCCGTCGACTGGGGTGTGCGCCGCACGTTCCGGGAGTACGTCACCGGGGACATCGCCAAGGGTGAGTGGACCCTGTCCTCCGGCGCCGAGGACGGCGGTGCGCTGTTCCGCTTCCCCGACGGGGAGGGGACGTTGAAGGACGGTGGCCTTCGGGCGTCGTTCGAGGGCGCGGTCCGCTTCACCGGGGCGCAGGGCCTCGACCTGAAACTGAGCGGCGTCCGCGTCACCGTCGAGGACGGCAAGGGCACGCTCCTCGCCGACGTGGCCGGTGCCGGATTCACCGGCGGCAAGGTCCCCCTGGTCACCTTCACGGCCAAGGGCCTGAAGGCGAAGGACGGCCTGGCGAAGGTCACCGAGGCCCCCGCGAAGCTCACCGCCGAGGGCGCCAAGGCCTTCGGCGGGATGTACAGGGCGGGCACCGAGATGGACCCGGTGTCCCTGGCCGTCGCCACCACCGACGACGCCGAACTGCCCGCGCTGCCCGACCTGGGCGGCGCCGCGACGGCGAGCGCGACACCCGACAAGTCGTCGGCGCCGCCCGACCCGTCGGCCGAACCGGTCGCGAGCACCTCCGAGGACGACGGCGTCCCCACTGCGCCCATCGGCCTCGCGGCCGGGTTCCTGCTGCTCGCGGGCGCGGTCTTCGCGTTCGCCGCCCTACGCAGGCGCCGTACCCGGCCGGCCGCCGGGGCCGGTGAGGCCGTCCCCCCGTCCGCCGAGGACTGAACGTCCCAAGAGGACTTCCCCCAAGCCCCGACCGCCGTGCCTGCGCCGCCCCCGGCCGCCGCGGCGGACACCCGCCCACGGACTCCCACCCACCGCAAGGAGAACCCCGAGCATGTCCGCCACTTCCCGCAGACGCCGTCCCGTCACCCTCGCCGCGGCTGTCGCCACCGCGGCCGCGCTGGGCGCCACCACACTCGCCACCCTCGGCGCCGGCACCGCCTCCGCGGCCGAAGTCCCGCTCAGCGGATACGAGTTGACGTGGGGCATCAAGCAGTCGTACCGCACCTACGTGACCGGCATGGCGGCCGGCAGCTTCACCGCGAAGGACGGTGCCTCGCAGGCCGCCGGGAACGGCGCGTTCACCTTCACGGACGGCACCGGCACCTACGACTCCACGGCCCACACCGTCGACCTCGGCTTCAAGGGCGGCCTGCAGATCGTCTCCAAGCTGCACGGCTTCGACATCGCCCTGTCCGACGTGCGGTTCGACAGCGCGGCCGCCGAGATCACCGCCGACATCACCAAGTCCGGTACGACCGCGCAGGACGTGCCGCTCGCCGACGTCACCGTGACCCGGGCGATGACCGACATGGCGACCAAGCTGACCAAGGAGGCCGCGGACGTCTTCGGCAGCGCGAGCTACGAGGGCGCGGCGGGGGACCCGCTCACCGTCGTACAGAAGACGCCGCCCCAGTCGCCGACGCCCACGCCGACCCCCACGGCCACCGCCACGCAGTCCCCGACCCCGACCCCGACGCCGACCGCGACGGCCACGCAGTCCCCGACCCCGACCGCCACGGCGACCGGGTCCGCCTCGCCGTCCACGAGCGCCGACCCCTCCGAGTCCGCCTCCGAGGCCCCGGCCCAGGGCGACATAGCCGACGGCACGCTCGACTGGGGCGTCAAGCAGTCCTTCCGTTCGTACGTCGTGGGCACTGTGGCGAAGGGGGAGATCACGACGTCGGACGGCGCCTCGCAGGCCGCCGGCAACGGTGCCTTCACCTTCGTCGACGCGACGGGGGAGTACGACACCGACGCCGGCGCCCTCTCCGCGAGCTTCGATGGCGCCGTCAACTTCAAGGGCCACAAGGGCGAGGGCGACAGCGGCGGCTACGGCCTCGACCTCACTCTGAACAACCTCCGCGCGACCCTCGACGAGGGCACCGGCGAACTCACCGCCGATGTCACCAGCCTCGGCGAGAAGACCGAGGACGTGGTCCTGGCCGACCTGAGGGCGAACGACTCCGACCTGACCGCGCAGGACGACGTCATCACGGTCGACGACGTCGAGGCCACCCTCACCGAGGCCGGCGCGAAGGCCTTCGGCGGCTTCTACACCGCCGGCACCGAACTCGACCCGGTCGACCTGGCGGTGGCCCTGACGGCGGACGCGGACCTGCCCGGCGGCGACGGCTCGACGGGAGGATCGACGGGCGGTTCGACCGGCGGCTCCTCCGGTACGGCGGGTTCGACCACCGGCGGCACGGGCTCGACGACGGGCGGTGTGACGGGCGGTCTCGCCAACACCGGCTCGGACGTGCCGGTGGCGGCGCTGGGTACGGCCGCCGCGGTGACCGCGGCAGCGGGCGCGGCCGTGGTGATCGCGATGCGCAGGCGGCGTACCGAGGCGTAAGACTGTCCCCATGAACAGGGGGCACAGAGAACTGCTGGGGCCGGGGCGGCTGGTACTGAACGTGCGAGACCGTCCCGGCCCGCCGGCGTTGCGTTTCGAGACCGCGGACCCGGGACGACTGCTGCTGCGGCAGGGGGACCGCCCTGTGCTGCTGGGCCGGTCGGTGGGCGAGGGCTGCTGCCCGGAACTCCATCTGCACCGCCTCGACGGCTACCGCTCACCGCTTCCGCCGCTGCGCTCGTCAGCCATGCGGTCGTCGGTCAACTGGCCGCACCAGTACGCACGTTGGCTGGAGGAGGCGGACGGAACCCCGCTGCGGGACGGACGCTGGGAGCTGGCCCGCCGGACCGGCTTCCCGCCCGGCATCTGGACCGAGGACTTCGTACGGGACTGGCCCGGTGGCCGACTGGCGCTGTACTGCGGGGGCGGCTGGCACGGAGTCGTCCCGCTGCGCCGGCTCTCGGCACCGGATGCCGCGCGGGTGAAGGCATACCGCAAGCACGCCCGCGACGGCACACTCGCGCCCGTCCTGCTGTGGTGGGTCGCCTTCCTGGACGGCTGGGTGATCCTCGACGGTCACGACCGGGCGGTGGCGGCGCTGGCGGAGGACCGGACACCCGAGTGCGTGGAGCTGGGCCGGGTGCCCGACGAGGAGGAGTGGCGCCGGGCTGCCGAGGAGGTGACCGAGGCCCACGAGCACCGTATGCAAGGGCTGGCGGCGCACGCCGACGACCCGGACGCGGGACGCCAACGGGCCACCGTGGAAAGGGCGTACGGCGAAACGATCGCCTCGCTGCCCTACGGCGTGCCCCCGACGGGCTTCCTGGCGCTCCCCGGCGGAGCCGCCGCCTGGGACGAGCTCGCCGCTCGGGTGATGTTTCAATTTCCCCGTGACTGACTTCGACGTCCTGCGCGTCTTCTGCGGCCCCAACGGCGGATACGGCAACGAACTCGGCGTCGTCCGCGAGGGCTCCGTCATGCCCGACCGGGCCGACCGGCAGGCCTTCGCCGGCAAGCTCGGCTTCAGCGAGACCGTGTTCGTCGACGACCCCGAGCGCGGAGTCATCGACATCTACACCCCGACCCTGCGCCTGCCCTTCGCCGGTCACCCCTGCGTCGGCACGGCCTGGCTCCTCGACGTGCCCGAACTGATCACCCCGGCCGGCGTGGTGGGCGCGCGGCTGGACGGCGAGTTCAGCTGGATCGAGGCCCGGGCGGAGTGGGCCCCGCCGCGCACTCTGCGGCAGTACGGGACGGCGGCCGAGGTGGACGACCTCGACGTGCCGCCGGCCGGTGAGTGGATCTACGCCTGGGCGTGGGAGGACGAGGCGGCCGGCCGCATCCGGGCCCGCGGCTTCCCCGGCCGCGGCGACGGCATCGACGAGGACGAGGCGACCGGCGCGGCAGCCCTGCTGCTCACCGACCGCTTGGGCCGCGCACTCAACATCACCCAGGGAGCCGGGTCCCAGATCCTCACGGCACCGCAGCCCGAAGGCTGGGTGGAGATCGGAGGGCGGGTCCTCCTGGAGCGCTGAGCCGCAGAAGCTCGGACGCTCAGGCGCTCAGCGGGAACTCCTCGCCCAGCGCCCGGAACACCGCCGTGTTCAAGGCGAACGCCTTCTTGCACTCCGCCACGATCCGCTGCTTCTCCAGGTCGTCGGCGCGGACCTGGTCCAGCAGTTCGCGGTAACCCCGCTTGAACGCCGCCGGGTTGGTGATCTCCTCGAAGACGTAGAAGCGGACGCCGTCGCCCTTGCGGGCGAAGCCCCAGGTCTTCTCCGCCTTGTCGCGGATGATCTGGCCGCCGGAGAGGTCGCCGAGGTAGCGCGTGTAGTGGTGGGCGATGTAGCCGGCCGGCCACGTGTCGGCGCACTCCCGCACCCGGTCCGCGTACGCCTGCGTCGCGGGCAGTGCCGACAGGCCCGTCCGCCACCGCGGACCCCGCAGATGTGCCAGGTCCCGCTCCAGTGACGTCAGCCGGAACAGCTCCGGCTGGATGAAGGGGCCGGTCACCGGGTCCGACGCCAGCCGCTCGGTGCCGGTCTCCAGCGCCTCGTACACGAACCACAGCTGCTCGGTGTAGCGCGCGTACGCGTCGACGCCCAGCCGGCCGCCGAGCAGGTCGCTCATGAACGTCGAGGTCTCCGCCTCCACGTGCTGCTCGTGGGAGGCGGTGCGGATGACTGTCGAGAAGGAGTCCATGGGGGCATTTTCTGAGGTTAGGCTAACCTAAGTCAATAGATTTGCCGACGCTGTGTCGGTAAAAGGGTACCGAGAAAACCCGCCCTCCGCAGGGCGAAGGACGGGCTCGGTGACCTGCTCGGTTACGGCAGCGTGAGGATGTCCGCCCCCGTCTCCGTCACGACCAGCGTGTGCTCGAACTGCGCGGTGCGCTTGCGGTCCTTCGTGACGACCGTCCAGCCGTCGTCCCACATGTCGTACTCGTGCGTCCCGAGCGTCAGCATCGGCTCGATGGTGAAGGTCATGCCGGGCTGGATCACCGTCGTCGCGTGCGGGCTGTCGTAGTGCGGGATGATCAGGCCCGAGTGGAACGACGAGTTGATGCCGTGGCCGGTGAAGTCGCGGACCACGCCGTAGCCGAAGCGCTTGGCGTACGACTCGATGACCCGCCCGATGATGTTGATCTGGCGGCCCGGCTTGACCGCCTTGATCGCGCGGTTCAGCGACTCACGGGTGCGTTCCACCAGCAGGCGGCTCTCCTCGTCGACGTCGCCGACCAGGTACGTGGCGTTGTTGTCGCCGTGCACCCCGCCGATGTACGCCGTCACGTCGAGGTTGACGATGTCGCCGTCGCGCAGCACCGTCGAGTCCGGGATGCCGTGGCAGATCACCTCGTTGACGCTGGTGCACAGGGACTTCGGGAAGGCGCGGTAGCCGAGCGTGGAGGGGTAGGCGCCGTGGTCGCACATGTACTCGTGCGCCACCTTGTCCAGCTCGTCCGTCGTGACACCGGGCGCGATCAGCTTCGCCGCCTCGGCCATCGCCCGGGCGGCGATACGGCCGGCGACACGCATCGCCTCGACGGTCTCCGGAGTCTGCACCTCCGGACCCGTGTACGGCGTCGGCGCGGGTTTGCCGACGTACTCGGGGCGGCGGATGTTTCCGGGCACGGAACGGGTGGGGGAGAGCTCCCCTGGTACGAGCAGCGACTGGCCAGACATGCCAGCGAGTCTAACCAGCGGGCATGGGGGAACATGTCGGTGGCGAGAGGAGCCGGACATGGCCTTGTTCAAGAAGCGGACGGTCGGCAAGCCGGGCGAGTGGTACTACTGCCTCGTCCACAAGAAGGTCGAGGAGGGGCCGGAGTGCCCGGCCAAGGACCGCTTCGGACCGTACGCCACCCCGCAGGAGGCCCAGCAGGCGATGGACCTCGCCCGTGAGCGCAACCTGGAGTGGGAGGGCGACCCGCGGTGGCACGACGCCCCGAACCGCCCGGCGGACGACTGATCAGCCCTCCGCGGGCGCCGGCGCGGGTTGTGCCGTCGGCGCCTGCGCGGCCGCTGCCGCCGCCCGCTGCTCCCGCAGCCGTACCGCGTGCTCGTTCGTCCGCGCGTCGTACGTCATGAGCTTCGGCAGACACAGCGCCAGCAGCCCCACGGCGCCCACGCACAGCAGCCCGCCCGACCAGATCGACGTCCGCACGCCCCTCCAGGCCGCCATGCCGCCGACGTAGGTCTGGCCCAGCTGAGGGCCCACCGAGTACGACAGCAACTCGATCCCGGCGAGCCGGCCGCGCAGCTCGTCCGGGATCGTCTGGTTCCACATCACCCCGCGGAAGATGCCGCTGACCATGTCGGCGGCGCCGCCGAGGGTCAGGAACAGCAGGACCAGCCATACGTTCCCGGAGACACCGGCCGCCGCGATCGCCGTGCCCCACAGCGCCGCCGCCACGACGACGGCCCGCCCGTGCCGGTGCACCCGCGAGGTCCATCCGCTGGTCAGGCTCACCAGCATCGCCCCGGCCGGGACGGCCGCGTACATCAGGCCCAGCGCCCAGGGCGCGTTCAACTCGTCGGCGAGGAACGGCAGCACGGCGAGCGGCATCGCGAAGAGCATCGCCGCGATGTCGATCACGTACGTGCCGAGGAGCTCCTTGCGGCTCCAGGCGTAACGGGCGCCCTCGGCGATCGCCTTGAGGGACGGCTTCGCGGCCTCGTGGGAGGCGGGGGAGGGGGCGAGCCCGAGCACGAGCAGCACGGAGACGACGAAGGTCAGCAGGTCCACGCCGTATGCCCAGCCGAGCCCCGCGTACGCCACGACCACGCCGGCCAGGGCCGGGCCCGCGACGCCGCCGACCTGCCAGCGCAGCGCGTTGAGCGAGGCGGCGGCCGGGAGGTGGTCGTGGGCCACGATCCGGGGCAGCAGGGCGTCCATGGCCGGGCGCTGGACCGACACGAGGGCGGAGGACAGGGCGGCGACGACATACAGCGGCCAGATGGCGGGGCTCGGCAGCAGTGCGTTGGCCAGCAGCACCGCGCTGAGTACCGCCTGCCCGGCCTCCGTCCACACGATCAGCTTCCGCTTGTCGAGTGCGTCGGCGAGCGCACCGCCGTACAGCCCGAACACGATCAGCGGCACCAGCTCCACGGCACCGATCGCCCCGACCGCCGCGGCGGACCCCGTCAGCTCCTTGATCTGCACGGGCAGCGCGACGAAGGTCAGGAAGCTGCCGAAGTAGGTGACCAGTCCCGCCAGCCACAGCCGCCGGAAGTCGACGGAGGCCCGCCAGGGGGCGAGGTCGGGCAGTACGGCCCGCAGGCGGGAAGGCGGTGCGGGGGGAGTGGGGGAGTCGTCGGTCACGAAGGGCCATGCTCAGGCGGTGCGGTGCCGCGAGGCAAACGGTTTTGCGGGCCCGGCGCCGGTCACCGGCCAGTGGGTGACCAGCCCGTGGGTGACCAGCCCGTGGGTCACCAGCCCGTGGGCGGCGGCGCCGTCAGGGAGTCGGCCAGGCGGGACAGGCGGTCCCGGAAACGCCGGCGGCCCCGCGGAGCGGGCAGCGCGTTCTCGCCGGCGGCCGCGCTCACCAGGTGCTGCACGGTGTCCAGGTCCAGCTCCGCACCCTCCGGCACGGTCAGCGTCTCGTGGGCCATCGACGTCAGTTCACCCTCGCCGGCGCCGAGCGCCAGCACCGTCGCGCCGGCCAGCCGGGCGTCGTGCACCCGCTCCAGAAGCGGCGCTCCCGGCCCTTGCGGCGACACCACCAGCAGCGTCTCCCCGCGCCGCGCCGCCGCCAACCGCCCGAGGCCGACAGCCAGATGCGCCGGATCCGAGGCGCGCGCATGATGCCGCACGAGTGTCGGGGCCAGCTCCGGAGTGCCCGACCACGCGGCCTCGTCGACCAGGTGGGCCGCCAGATGCCACGGCTCGTACTGCGGCGTGCCGACCAGCAGCAGCCCGCCCCCGTGCGCCACCGCCGACGTCCGCAGCGCACCCGCGAACCGCCGGGTGGCCCCCAACCACGCGGTTCCGGCGAGCACTTCGCGCAACAACGCGACACGTACGGCATCCATGCGACCGCATCCTGCCGCAACCGACCACTCGTGACCCGGAGTTCACCACGAATTCGCCCGACTTGGGCAGATGGACTCGTTGTCCCGCACATCCGTCCGTACGCCGGCCGCGCAGCCACCGCCGACCGAGCCGCGGCGACCGGCCGTCCGAGGAGCCCCCCATGGCAGAGACCAGCGTCCCCTTCCGCGCCGGCCGCGAGGGCTACGCGAGCTTCCGCATCCCGGCCGTCGTCGCCACCGCCACCGGCACCCTCCTGGCCTTCTGCGAGGGCCGGGTCGGTTCGCATGACGACTTCGGGAACATCGACATCGTGCTGAAGCGCTCCACCGACGGCGGCCGCACCTGGGGCCCGCTCCAGGTCGCCGCCAAGAACGGTGACGACCTCGCCGGCAACCCGGCCCCCGTCGTCCTCGACACCGGCCGCATCCTGCTCGTCCACGTCCGCAACGCCGCCCTCGCCACCGAGAGCGCCATCCGCCGCGGTGTGGTGAGCGCCGCGGACGGGCGGCGGGTCTGGGTCCAGCACAGCGACGACGAGGGCGCGACCTGGTCCGCACCGACGGAGATCACCAAGGGCACGAAACGGCCGGAGTGGCGCTGGTACGCCACCACCCCGGGCCACGCCGTCCAGCTGGCCGGCGGCCGGGTCGTCGTCCCCGCCAACCACTCCCTGCCGCCGGCCGGACGGGACAACGGCACGGAGGGCAAGTACAACGGCGGCCACTGCCTGCTCAGCGACGACCACGGCGCCACCTGGCGCATCGGGTACGTCGACGACAACACCGACGGCTACGTCAACGTCAACGAGACCACCGCCGCCGAACTCCCCGACGGGCGCGTCTACTTCAACACCCGCAACGACTCCACGTCCCCCGGCACCCGGGCCGACGCCTACTCCGAGGACGGCGGCGCGACGCTGGTGAAACCCTTCCGTCCCCAGGCCGGCCTCGCCGCCCCCGTCTGCGAGGGCAGCGTCCTGCACCTGCGCGACCCCGACGTGCTGCTCTACTCCGGCCCCGCCGACCCCGGCTTCCGCGCCCTGATGACGATCCGCGCTTCCACCGACGGCGGCATCACCTGGCGGTCGGCGCACACGGTGGACGGACTGCCCGCCGCGTACTCGGACCTCGTGCGGATCGACGACGAGGCGGTCGGACTCCTCTACGAGACCGGCGACTTCAGCGCGTACGAGACCATCACCTTCCGGCGGGTGCCCGTGACTGAGCTCACCTGAGCCATGGGGCCGGGCGGCGCGGACGTAAAGTCGGCGCATGACCTCTAGCGACAGTGCACAGCAGCCCGCCGGGACGCCCGCGAAGACCCCGGCCAAGGACCCCTGGGACCTCCCGGACGTCTCGGGGCTCGTCGTCGGCGTGCTCGGCGGGACCGGGCCGCAGGGCAAGGGCCTTGCCTACCGGCTCGCCCGGGCCGGCCAGAAGGTGATCATCGGCTCGCGGGCGGCCGAGCGTGCCGAGTCCGCCGCCGAGGAGCTCGGGCACGGCGTCGAGGGCGCCGACAACGCCGAGTGCGCGCGGCGCAGCGACATCGTGATCGTCGCCGTGCCGTGGGAGGGCCACGGCAAGACCCTCGAATCCCTGCGCGAGGAGCTGGCCGGCAAGCTGGTCGTCGACTGCGTCAACCCGCTCGGCTTCGACAAGAAGGGCGCCTACGCGCTGAAGCCGGAGGAGGGCAGTGCCGCCGAGCAGGCCGCAGCCCTGCTGCCGGACTCCCGGGTGACCGCGGCCTTCCACCATCTGTCGGCCGTCCTGCTGGAGGACCCCGAGATCGACGAGATCGACACCGACGTGATGGTCCTCGGCGAGGTCCGCGCGGACGTCGAGATCGTCCAGGCGCTGGCGGGCCGCATCCCCGGCATGCGCGGCATCTTCGCGGGGCGGCTGCGCAACGCCCACCAGGTGGAGGCGCTGGTCGCGAACCTGATCTCGGTGAACCGGCGCTACAAGGCGCACGCCGGGCTCCGCGTCACGGACGTGTGACGGGATGGGGGACACTGGTCGGCGTAGCAGTGTCCCCCGAAGGAGCCGAGTGAAATGCCCCGCCTTGGTGTCTATGCCCTGATCGTCTGTGTGCTCGCCGTGGCCGCGGCCGTGGTCTCGTTCGCGCAGGGCAGCTTGCTGGGGATCGTGTGGGTGCTGCTGGCGGGGCTGTCCAGCAACATGTGCTGGTACTACGTGAAGCGGGCCAGGGACGAGCGGCGGGACTCGGTCACGGGCTGAGCCGCGAACCGGGTCACGCGTTGATCGAGCAGAGCTCGTTCGAGTCCCGCCAGAAGCGGAACAGGTCGTAACCGCAGTACGTGTCGAAGTCGCTGATGCCGAGGCCGCGCAGGACGGCGTCGATCATGTCGAAGAACACGCCGTTGACCTCCGGCACCCACAGCAGCGCGAACACGAACAGCAGACCGAACGGCGCGAACGGCTCCACCTGGCGCCTGACCTTGTGCGACAGCCACGGCTCGAGCACGCCGTAGCCGTCCAGGCCCGGAACCGGCAGGAAGTTCAGGATCGCCGCCGTGACCTGGAGCAGCGCGAGGAAGGCGAGCGCGAACCGGAAGTCGCGGGGGACGCCGTCCAGGGCGTCCAGCCAGAACGGGGCGGTGCACACGACGGCGAACAGCACGTTCGTCAGCGGCCCGGCCGCCGAGATCAGACTGTGCCGCCAGCGCCCCCGGATCCGCCCGCGCTCGATGAAGACGGCACCGCCCGGGAGGCCGATGCCGCCCATGATCACGAAGACGACCGGCAGCACGATGCTGAGCAGCGCGTGCGTGTACTTCATCGGGTTGAGCGTGAGGTAGCCCTTCGCGCCGACCGAGATGTCCCCACTGTGCAGGGCGGTACGCGCGTGTGCGTACTCGTGCAGACACAGGGACACGATCCAGGCGGCCGTCACGAACAGGAACACGGCCAGGCCGGGCTGCTCGGCGAACCCGGTCCAGGTGGCCCAGCCCGTCACCGCCGTGACGGCCAGGATGCCCACGAACACGGGGCTGATCCGCCGGTCGCTGCGGCGGGTGAGAGCGGTGGTCATGAGGACGGGCTCCTGGGACGGCGGGACTGCGGGACTGCCCGACCGTACCGGGCGCACGCGGAAAACGTCTCGCGGTGGGCCGTTGGTTCCGGAGAAGGTGGGGGCATGGGTTTCGGCGGGTGGTGTACGTGGGCGGGCGGACCGCACCCGACGGCTCCCGCCCCTCACCCCGCAGCCGCCCCGCCCCGCCGCCCAATGCCGTGACCGGCCCCACGACCACCAGAGACAATGGACCCCGTGCGCTATCGCATTCTCGGCACCACCCAGGTACTCCGCCCCGACGGCAGCCCCGTTCCTGTCGGCGGGGCCCGTTTGCGTGCCCTGCTCACCGTGCTCGCGCTGCGGGGTGGCCGGACCGTGCCGGCGGGCATGCTGGTCGACGAGGTGTGGGAGGGGGCGCCGCCCGCTGACGCCGCGGGTGCCCTGCAGGCGCTCGTCGGGCGGTTGCGGCGGGCCCTCGGGGCGGACGCGGTCGTCTCGGCGGAGGGCGGCTACCGGCTCGCCGCCGCGCCCGACGACATCGACCTGCACCGCTTCGAGCGGCTCGTCGGCGAGGGCACGCGCGCGTTGGCCGACGGCGACCCCGCCAAGGCCGCCGTCGTCCTCGACGACGCCCTCGCGCTGTGGCGCGGGCCCGCCCTCGCCGACCTCCCCGACCGCACCGCCGAGGCGGCCCGCCAGGCGACCCGGCGCCTCGACGCGCTGCGCGCCCGCCACACCGCCGCCCTCGCCCTCGGCCACGCCGAACAGTCCCTGCCGGAACTGACCGCCCTGTGCGACACCCACCCCCTGGACGAGCCTCTCCAGGCCCTGCGCCTGCGCGCCCTGCGCGACGCGGGCCGCACGGCGGAGGCACTGGTGGCCTACGAGGACGTACGACGCCTCCTGGCAGACCGCCTGGGCTCGGACCCGGGCCCGGGACTGCGCTCCCTGCACACGGAGCTGCTCCGACCGAGGGGCGGCGGATGGGGGCCCGGTCCGCGGGCGGGCGACGGCGCGTCCCGCACCGCTCCGGGTGGGACGCGTTCCGGCCGTGGTGCCCACGGGGCCGACGGGCTTGGTGACGCTGGCGCCGGGGCGGACCGTTCGGGTCTTGGCGGGGTGCGTGTCGATCGTGAGTCGTACGGGTCGGGCCAGGTCGGTGGCGCGGACTCGGGGGTCGATCGTCATGGCGGGACGCGTTCCGACGGTGGCGCCCATGGCGTCCGCCCGCTCGCTGACGTGGACGCGGGGGGCCACGGCAGGACGCCCGACGCCCCCGACACCCACGGAACCGGCCCCCTCGGCGACCCCGACGGCGAAGCGCACCGTACGAGGCCCGCCGACGCAGGCACGGGCACCGGCCCGCGCGCACGCCCCCCGGCCGCGCCCGGCGAGACGCACGTTCCCGGCCCCCCGAGGGCCCTCGGCGTTCCCGCGGCGCCCGATGCCCGTACGGCCGACCCCGCGCCCGGTCGGGCCCACACGCTCGACTCCCCGGCCGCCCCCTGCGACCTCACCGCCCGCACGGACGCCTCCGCCGACCCGCCCGGCGCACCCCGGCTCACCCCGCCCCCTGGCAACCTCCGTGCCCGGCTCACCTCCTTCGTCGGCCGGGAAGCCGACATCGAGGCCATCCGCGGGGACCTCGGCACCGCCCGGCTCGTCACGCTGCTGGGCCCCGGCGGGGCCGGGAAGACGCGGCTGTCGCAGGAGGCTGCCGAGAGCGTGCGGGACGGTGCCCCGGACGGGGTGTGGCTGGCCGAGCTCGCGCCGGTCGACGCCCCCGAGGCCGTGCCGGAGGCCGTACTCACCGCCGTCGGTGCCCGCGAGACCGTGCTGTACGGCGCCGGCGCCGAGGCCATGCGGGCCGGTTCCGACCGGCACGACGACCCCGTCGAGCGGCTCGCCGAGCACTGCGGCAAACGCCGGATGCTGCTGATCCTCGACAACTGCGAGCACGTCGTCGAGGCCGCCGCCCGCCTCGTCGCGGAGCTGCTGGAGCGCTGCCCGGAGCTGACGGTGCTGGCCACCAGCCGCGAACCCCTCGGTGTGCCTGGGGAGTTGCTGCGGCCCGTCGGGCCGTTGCCCGAGCCCGTCGCGCTGCAACTCCTCGCCGACCGGGGTGCGGCCGCCCGGCCCGGCTTCCGCGTGGACGCCGACGACGAGACCGCCGCGGCCTGCGCCGAGATCTGCCTGCGCCTCGACGGTCTCCCGCTCGCGATCGAACTCGCCGCCGCCCGGCTCCGCATGCTCACCCCACGCCAGATCGCGGACCGTCTGGACGACCGCTTCCGCCTGCTCACCTCCGGCAGCCGCACCGTCCGCCCCCGCCAGCAGACCCTGCGGGCGGTCGTCGACTGGTCCTGGGAACTGCTCGACGAGGACGAACGCGACGTGCTGCGGCGACTGTCCGTCTTCGCGGGCGGCTGCGACCTCACCGCCGCCGAGGCCGTGTGCGGACCCGCCGCCCTGGACTCGCTCGGCTCGCTCGTCGACAAGTCCCTGGTGGTGGCCGCCCCGTCGGCGGACGGCGCGATGCGCTACCGGCTCCTGGAGACCGTCGCCGAGTACGCGGGCGAGCGCCTCGACGAGACCGGACGGCGCGCCGAGGCCGAGCGCGCGCATCTGACGTACTATCGCGAACTCGCCCGCACCACCGACGCGTTGCTGCGCGGCCCCGGCCAGCTCGCCGCCATCGAGCGGCTGGAGCGCGAGTACGAGAACCTGCGCATCGCCCTGCGCCACGCGGTCGCCGGCCGCGACGAGCAGGAGGCGCTGTGCCTGATCCTGTCGCTGGCCTGGTACTGGCAGATGCGCGAACTTCGGATCGAGGCCCGCAACTGGTCCCGCGAGGTCCAGGCCCTCGGCCCCGACCCCTTCACCGAGCCGGTCCGCCCCGCTCAACCGGTGTGGGAGCGCTGCACGGACACCCCGCCCCCGTGGACCGGGGAGGCCCTCGCAGAGGCCCGGCGCGGTGTCCACCTCGTCCATCTCGCCTGCATGGACACCGAGTTGGACGCCTGGCAGACCCCCGCGGCGCAGGCCAAGCTGCGGGCCATCGCCGCCACCTATGAGCCGGGCATGCCGCAGACCTGCCGGCTGCCCGGCTACCTCTGGATCTTCGCCGTCATGCTCACCGGGGACGTGGAGCGGCTGCGGATCGTCCTCGACGCCACCGTCCGCACCTCCCGCGAGACGCCCGGGTACGACTGGGAGCTCGCCGCGAGCCTGCATTGGCGCGCCAACATGTACGCCAACCGCAGCGACTGGGCGGGCGAGGGCGACGCCATCCGCGATGCCGAGGAGTCGCTGGAGATCTACGAGCGCCTCGGCGACCTGTGGGGCACCGCCGAGGCCCTCGCCGCGCGCGCCGAGGCATGCGAACGCAAGGGGGAGTGGGACAGGGCCGCCGCCAACTACGAGGCGGCGATCGAGCGTGCCGAACGGCTCGGCGCCCACGCCCAGAAGGGCGTACTCAGGGCCCGGCTCGGCAGCGTCATGATCGAGGCGGGCGAGGGCGAGCGGGGTGAGCGGCTGCTGCGTGCGGTCATCGACGAGGCGAGCGGCGGGAACGACCAGTCGATGCCGTTCGCCCGGCTGATCCTGGCCGGCCGGCTCGGCATGACGGGCCGGATCTCCGAGGCGCGTGAGCAACTCCGGCTGCTGCGGGAGCAGTTCAAGATCGCCCATTTCGTCGTCTTCGATGCCTTCATTCTCGGTGCGGAGGCCTGGCTGGACGCGGCCGACGGCCGGTACGCACGCTCCCTGGACACGATCAAGCGCGCCCTGGAACGCGCCGAGGAACCGCTGTCCGAGGCGATCGCCCCGCACATGCGCTCGGCGTTTCTGAGCACGGCCGCCTTCGCCCTGGCCCGCGTCGACGGCGGCAGCCGCGCCCGCGACGCCGCCCGCTGCCTCGGCGCCGCCGACGGGCTGCTGCCGGCCCGGTACGTCGCGTCGACACACGAGCGCGAGGTGTACGGAAAGGCGGCGGAACGCACCCGCGCGGTGCTCGGCGACGCGGCCTACGAGGCGGCGTACACGGAGGGCGGTGGCCTCTCCTCCCGGGAGGCCACCGCCCTGATCTGACGGCCGCCGGTTCCTCGTACGGACGGTCGGGCCCGCGTACGGAACGTCAGTTCTTCGTGCGGAACTTGTGGATCGCGATCGGCGCCATGATCGCCGTAAGGCCGACCGACCAGGCGACGGTCACCCACAGGTCGTGCGCGACCGGGCCGCCCACCATCAGACCGCGCGCGGCGTCCGCGAGCGAGGACAGCGGGTTGACGTCGGTGAAGGACTGCAGCCAGCCCGGCATCGACGTGGTCGGCGCGAAGATCGACGAGCCGAACTGGAGCGGCATCAGCACCAGGAAGCCGAGCCCCTGCACCGACTGAGCGCTCTTCAGGATCACGCCGAGGGTGAGGAACACCCACATCAGCGCCGACCCGAACAGCGCGGCCAGCGCCACGGCCCCGAGCAGCCCGCCCCAGTTGGTGATGTCGAAGCCGACCAGGACGCCGACGATCAGCATGATCGTGGTGGCGATCATCATGCGCAGGAGCTCCACGGCGATCTTGGCGAAGAGCACCGAGCCGCGTCCGATCGGCAGGGACCGGAACCGGTCCATGACGCCGGTGTTGAAGTCCTGGTTGAACCCGGTCCCGACCGACATGGCCATGCTCATGCCCATCATGGCCATCATGCCGGGCACGACGTACTGGACGTAGTCCTCCTGGCCGCCGCCGAGCGCCTGCCCGATCGAGCCGCCGAAGACGTACACGAACAGCAGCGTGAAGACGATCGGCATCAGGATGGCGTCGAACATCGACTCCGGGTCCTGCCGGATCCACAGGAGGTTGCGGCGCACGAGCGCGCCGGTGTGCCGCAGATGCGCCCGCAGCGAGATGCGGGCGTCGGCGGGTGCCGCCGTGCTGGGGGTGGTGGTGGCGGCGCTCATACGGCGACCTCCTCGCGGTCGTCGGTGGGCACGGCGTCCTGCGGGGCACTGGCACGGTGGCCGGTGAGGGACAGGAACACCTCGTCCAGGCTGGGCAGTTCGGTGGAGATGGACGCGAGGGTGATGCCCCGCGCGGTGACGGCGCCGACGATGGCGGTGAGCTGCTCGTCGCTGAGCACCGGGACGAGCAGGGTGCCGGTCTCGGTGTCCACGGTGGTGGTCGCGAGGCCGGTGATGCCGAGGTCGTCGAGGTATCCGGCGAGGGGCCGCAGCTGCAGGGCATCGGTCGGCCGGATCCGCAGGGTGCGTCCGCCCACCTTGGCCTTGAGCTCCTCGATGCCCCCGCCCGCGATGACCTTGCCCCGGTCGACGACCGTCAGCTCGGAGGCGAGCTGCTCGGCCTCCTCCATGTACTGGGTGGTCAGCAGCACGGTCACGCCGTCCCCGACCATGGCCTTGACCTCGGCCCACACCTCGTTGCGGGTCCGCGGGTCGAGCCCCGTGGTCGGCTCGTCGAGGAACAGCACCGTGGGCCGGCCGATCATGGAGGCGGCAAGGTCGAGCCGCCGCCGCATGCCGCCGGAGTAGGTCGCCGCGGGCCGCTTGGCCGCGTCGGTCAGCGAGAACCGCTCCAGCAGCTCGTCGGCACGCGTGCGTGCCTCCTTGCGGGGCAAATCCAGGAGCCGCCCGATGAGGTACAGGTTCTCCCACCCGGGGAGCTTCTCGTCGACGGAGGCGTACTGACCGGTCAGGCCGATCACCCTCCGCAGCTGCCGGGGCTGCCGCAGGACGTCGTATCCGGCGACGGTGGCCTCTCCGGCGTCCGGCGTCAGCAGTGTGGAGAGGATGCGCACGAGGGTGGTCTTGCCGGCCCCGTTCGGCCCGAGCACGCCCATCACGGTGCCCTCGCGCACATCGAGGTCGACACCGTCCAGAGCCTTGGTCTCGCCGTAGTGCTTGACCAACCCCCGCACGGATACGGCGCTGCTCGCGCCGCCGGGGTTCTTGTCGATTCGCGTCATGGGGACGACGTTGTCAGGCCGCACCGACAAACCACCGACAGCTCACCGACATGGCCTACGACTCACCGACAAGCGATGTCGGCAGGCGATGTCGGCACGTCAGGGGTGCACGCGAAAGGCGTACGACGGAGGGGGCGCCCGGTGATCACCGGGCGCCCCCTCCGTCGTAGGACTCGCAGAACCGGACTCAGTACTGGACCGTCTCCGCCTGCTGCGGAACATGCGAGGCGACCACGCGCTCCCGCCCACTCCGCTGAGCGGCCCCGCGCCGGTCCACCGCGTACGCGGCACCCGCGACCCCGAGCCCGAGGACGGCCAGTGCGGCGCCCGCCAGTGCCGGAGAGGTGACCCCGAGGCCCGCCGCGAGGGCGAGGCCGCCGATCCAGGCACCGCCCGCGTTGGCGAGGTTGAAGGCCGCCTGGTTGGCCGACGAGGCCAGGGACGGGGCGCTGGACGCCTTCTCCATCACCATCAGCTGGAGCGGGGAGCCCGTGGCGAAGGCCGCCATGCCGAGCAGGACGACCGCCAGGGCCGCGCTCCACGCCGTCGACATCAGGAGCGGGAAGAGAGCCAGGACCAGCGCCAGCGAGAGCAGGCCCCCGAACAGCGTCCCCCGCATCGCGTGGTCCGCCAGGCGCCCGCCCAGCAGGTTGCCCGCCGTCGCGCCGACACCGAACAGCGCCAGCAGCAGCGTCACGCTGGCGTCGGTGTACCCGGCGGCGTCGGTGAGCATCGGCGTGATGTAGCTGTACGCGGCGAAGAGCGCGCCGAAGCCCGCGACCGTCGTGCCGAGCGCCAGCCACACCGGCAGGGAGCGCAGGGCGGCCAGCTCGCCGCGCAGGCCCGCCTGCTCGGCGGCGTGCGCCTCGGTGCGCGGGATGAGCAGCGCCAGCGCCGCCATCGCGGCCAGGCCGATCGTGCTCACGCCGAGGAAGGTGGCCCGCCAGCCCAGGCTCTGGCCCATCAACGTGGCCACGGGCACGCCCGCGACGTTGGCCATCGTCAGGCCGAGGAACATCAGCGACACGGAGCGGGCCTTGCGCTCCGGCGCGACCATGCTCGTCGCCACGACCGCGCCGACGCCGAAGAAGGCGCCGTGCGGCAGGCCGCTGAGGAAGCGGGCGGCCATCAGCCAGTGGTAGTCGGGGGCGAAGGCGGACAGCGCGTTGCCCGCGACGAACAGGGCCATCAGGCCGATCAGGACCGTGCGGCGGGGCATGCGCGCCGTGACCGCGGCCAGCAGTGGGGCGCCGATGACGACGCCGAGGGCGTACGCCGAGACCAGATGTCCGGCGGTGGGGATCGAGATGCCCAGGTCGTTCGCGACTTCGGGCAGCAGGCCCATCATCACGAACTCGGTCGTACCTATGCCGAAGGCGCCGACGGCCAGGGCGAGCAGGGCCAGGGGCATGAAGTGCCTTTGCCTTTCAGGTCGAGAGCGGAGCTTCGTACTCCGTGATGTTCATTCCGTATGTTCAAGTACGGAACAAAGTCTCTCAGGCCCGCTATTCCAGCAGATGACAATCCGGTTGCCGAGACCCGTCCGGGCGGCGCTGACCAGGGTTTTTCAGGACGCTGATGTGTCGACCTTCACACGCGCCGCCACCGGCAGATGGTCGCTCCCGGTCTCCGGCAGCGTCCAGGAGCTCAGCGGCTCCAGGCCCTTCACCATGATCTGGTCGATCCGGGCCATCGGGAACGACGCCGGCCAGCTGAAGCCCATCCCGCTGCCCGACGCGCCCTGCGTGGAGCGCATCTGGGCGGTGACGGCGTTCAGCGCACGGTCGTTCATCGTGCCGTTCAGGTCGCCGAGCAGGACGATCTGCTGGAGGGACTCGTCGGCGATGGCCTCGCCCAGCGCGTCGGCGCTCTTGTCGCGCTGCCGGGCGGTGAACCCGGCCTCCACCTTCACCCGCACCGACGGCAGATGGGCGACGTACACCGCGACCTGCCCGGACGGCGTGGTCACCGCGGCCCGCATGGCACGGACCCAGCCCAGCTTGATGTCCACCGGCTCGACCCCGCTCAGCGGGTACTTGCTCCACAGCCCGACGGTGCCCTGCACCGAGTGGTACTTGTACGTCGACGCCAGCGCCTTCTCGTACGTCGGAACCGCCCCGGCCGTCAGCTCCTCCAGGGCCACCACGTCGGCGCCGGACGCGGCCACGTCCCGGGCGGTGCCGGCCGGATCGGCGTTGTCCGCGTTGACGTTGTGCGTGGCCACCGTGAGGTCGCCGCCGACGCCGGTCTTGTCGGTGAGCTGGCCGCCGAACAGGTTCAGCCAGACGATCGCCGGGACCAGCACGGCGATCAGCGCGATCGCGGACCTGCGGACGAGGGCCAGCAGGAGCAGCACCGGGACGAACAGCCCCAGCCAGGGCAGGAACGTCTCTGTGAGGCTGCCGAGGTTGCCGATGGCGTTCGGGATCTGCGCGTGCAGCAGCATCACCAGGGCGAGGATCACCGCGAGGGTGGCCAGGATGATGCCACGGCGCCAGACGCGCGGGTCGCCGCGCCAGCCCGCTACCAGGCCCTTCAGGCGGTTTGTCAGGCGCTGAAGCCCGGGTTCCCGACGCTCGGGACCCGAGCCGCCGTTGTCCGTCTCCGTCACGTACGCCTGCTGCGCCATACCGTCGCCTCACTACCTGCCGTGCAACACCGTCGTCCCCCCGCGCCCAGAGAAACCCTAGGGGATGATCGGCTCCGATCCCGCCGTACTCATGACGGCCGTACGGGGGCGAGGACGTACAAGTCGCCTTCGTGAGTTCCGGATGTGCCGGGGGAAAGCGCGCTCTGTGACGAAACGCGCACATTCGATCTACGGGGTGTGTGAACTGACGGGCCGTAGACCCTCCAGAACGGCATCGGCCATCTGCTCCGACAGACCTTCCGGAAGTCCGGCGTCCGGGCGCATGACGGCACGCACCAGCATCGGTCCGAAGATCATGTCGTTCATCACGTCGACGTCGATGTCCGCGCGCAGTTCGCCGTTCTCCTGCCCGCGGCGCAGGATCGCGTGCTGCTTCCGGCGCCGTGGCTCGACGACGGCCGCGTGGTAGGCGTCCCAGATCTTCGGGCTGCTCTTCATCTGGGCGATGACGTTGTGCAGGAGCACCGACGAACGGGTCATCAGACCGCGTTGCCGCAACTGCTCCAGCAGCGCCACGACATCGTCGCGCACCGAGGTGCCGGGCAGTTCGGGGTCGGGCGGCTCGGCGGCGCGCACGACGTCGACGAAGAGCTCCTCCTTGCCGCTCCAGCGGCGGTAGATGGTGGCCTTGCCGACCCCCGCGGTACGCGCGATGCGCTCGATGGACAGCTCCGCGAGCGGCACGCCGTCCTCCAGCAGCTTCAGGATGCCCTCCATGATGGACCGCTCCACGGCCTCGCTGCGGGGTCGGCCCCGGGTGGGGCCGTCCTGCCGGGGTTGGCTGTCGGCGAGGCTCACTTGGCTCGGTCCTTTCCGTGGGTTGGGGTGATTCTCCCTGGTGCACGGCGTCGGCGTGCAGGACGTCGCGGGGCACGGGGCGCGCGTCGGCGCGTGTCGCACCCCCGCCTCCTACTCCGCGGCAGCCAACTCCCGTTCCGTCTCGCCCTCCTGAGGCGCCGCCGGCCGCCCCGGCAGGAACAGCCCGACGACCACCGCACCGAGCACCGCGACACCCGCGCCCCACAGCGCGGTGACGTGCATGGCGTGCAGGAAGGCGTCGTGGGCCGCGCCGACGAGGGCGTCGCCCCGCGGGCCGAGCCGGTCCGCGACGCCGAGCGTGGCCTCGATGGACTCGCCCGCGGTGTGCCGTACGCCCTCCGGCAGCACCGTGAGCCGGTCCTCGATGTCACCTCGGTACGCGGTCGACAGGACCGAGCCCAGAACGGCGATGCCGAGCGCGCCGCCGACCTGGCGGAAGGTGTTGCTGAGCGCGGAGGCGGAGCCGGCCTTCTCGCGGGGCAGGGCCTGCATGATGACGACGCTGACGGGGGTCATGATGTGCGCCATCGCGGTGCCCATGAGGAAGAAGACGACCTCCAGGATCCAGATCGGCGTGTCCGCCTCGAACGTGGCGAACGCGGCCAGGGTGGCGGCGATCAGCAGCATGGCGCCGGTGGTGGTGGCCCGGTTGCCGAACCGGTCGACGACGAGCCGGGCCCGCGGGGCGAAGATCATCTGGGCGGCGGCGAGCGGCAGCATCAGCAGGCCGGTCTCCAACGGCGAGTAGCCGCGCACGCTCTGGGTGTAGAAGACCGAGAAGAAGGTCACGCCCATCAGGGCGAAGAAGACCAGCGCGATCACGCCGATCGCGGCCGAGAAGACCTTGTTGCGGAAGTACGTGACGTCGATGGACGGATGGTCGCTGCGCTTCTCGAACACGACGAACGCGGTGAGGACGGCGAGCCCGGCGCCGATGGTGGCGAGGACCGTCGGGTCCGTGAAGTCGGCGAGCTGGCCGCCCTTGATGATGCCGTAGACGAGCAGGACGAGGCCGACGACGGAGAGCACGACGCCGATGGGGTCGATACGGCCGGGCTTCGGGTCACGCGAGTCCGGGACCAGCCACAGCATCAGCGCGAGCGCGAGCAGCACGATCGGCACGTTGATGAGGAAGACGGACCCCCACCAGAAGTGGTCGAGCAGCACCCCGCCCGTGATGGGCCCGATGGCGATGGCGAGCCCGACACCGCCCGCCCAGATGCCGATGGCCTTGGGCTGCTCCTCGCGCTCGAAGACGTTCATCAGGACGGCGAGGGTGGCCGGCATGACGAAGGCGGCGCCGAGGCCCATCACCGCGCGGAAGGTGATGAGCTCGCCGGGCGAGCCGGAGAACGCGGCGAGGGCGGAACCGATCCCGAACACGGCGAGCCCGCCGAGCAGGACCTTCTTGCGGCCGAGCCGGTCGCCGAGGATGCCCGCGCTGAAGAGCAGACCGGCGAAGACGAGGGTGTAGGCGTTGATCGCCCACTCCAGCTCGCTCTGGGTGGCGCCGAGGCCCGTCGGGGCCGGGGTCGAGATGGTCTTGATGGCGACGTTCAGGATCGAGTTGTCCAGGACGACGATCAGCAGGCTCAGCATCAGCACGGCGAGGATCGCCCAACGGCGCCGGTGCACGGCTTCCGGTATGCGGGGGGCTGTGGCGGCGGGAGAAGTCATGCCGTCGACGCTACCTCCTTTACGATACGGAACCGTCTCGTATCTTAAATTCTTACCGAGTGCTTACGCGGGACGGAACACCGGGGCGGACACGGGGGCGGAACTCACACAGGGAGGTCTGGCCGTCCCTGGCACGAGGTGCCACCATGGAGGGGATCCGGGGACGCCGTAAGGGCGCCTCGAGATGACAGAAGGAGCCGTTGCAATGACGCAGCTTTCGGCTGCCCAGACGCCTCAGGCGAAGACCTCCGACGGCAGCAAGGCGCTGTACGGGGGGAAGGGCACACGCCGCATCACCGTTCGCGACATCGGCCTCGCCAAGGAGCGGGGCGAGAAGTGGCCCATGCTCACCGCCTACGACGCGATGACCGCGTCAGTCTTCGACGAGGCCGGCATCCCGGTCATGCTCGTCGGCGACTCCGCGGGCAACTGCCACCTCGGCTACGACACCACGGTGCCGGTGACGCTCGACGAGATGACCATGCTCTCGGCGGCCGTCGTACGCGGCACCTCCCGCGCCCTGATCGTCGGCGACCTCCCCTTCGGCTCCTACCAGGAGGGCCCGGTGCAGGCGCTGCGCTCGGCGACCCGGCTGGTCAAGGAGGCCGGCGTCGGGGCGGTCAAGCTGGAGGGCGGCGAGCGCTCGCACGAGCAGATCCGTCTGCTGGTCGAGTCCGGCATCCCGGTCATGGCCCACATCGGCCTGACCCCGCAGTCCGTCAACGCCATGGGCTACCGCGTCCAGGGCCGCGGCGAGGAGGCGGCCGCGCAACTCCTGCGCGACGCCAAGGCGGTCCAGGACGCGGGCGCGTTCGCGGTCGTCCTGGAGCTGGTGCCGGCGGAGCTGGCGGCCGAGGTGACGCGCACGCTGCACATCCCGACCGTCGGCATCGGCGCCGGTGCCGAGACCGACGCCCAGGTCCTGGTCTGGACGGACATGCTGGGCCTGACCGGCGGCCGCGTCCCCAAGTTCGTCAAGCAATACGCCGACCTCCGCGAGGTCATGGGCAACGCGGCGAAGGCGTTCGCGGACGACGTGGTCGGCGGAACGTTCCCGTTGGAGGAGCACTCGGTCCACTGAGCCCTGCCGGGCCAGGACACCCCTGAACCACTGCGGCACCAAAGCGCCCCGCCGATCTTCCCCCGTCGGCGGGGCGCCTCTTTGTGCCCTGCCGCCGATCAGCGGCGCCGGTACGACTCCACATAGCCGCCCGCAGGCGTCCCCACGCCCGTCACGTCGTCGTAGCCCTGCACGGCCTTCAGGGAGCTGTCCTTGCCGAGGCTGCGTACGGACGTGGTCAGGCCGTCGGTGGCGTCGTAGCCGTTGACGTAGTCGACGCGGGCGACCGCGAGGCCGGAGCCCGTCGGGTTGTCCGTGACGTCGTGGTACGCCTTCGAGCCGTACCGGGCGTAGATCGCCGGGTTGGCGAAACCGAGCGGCTTACCGCCGCGGGCCTCCTGCGCGAGGGCCTGGACGGCCGCGATCACCGGCGCCGCGAGCGAGGTGCCGCCGAGGCGGTACTCGTCGTACGCCTGCGTCGTGCCGTCCGGCATGGTCTGCGTCTGGCCCACCAGGAACCCGGTGTTCGGGTCGGCGATCGCCGCGATGTCCGGCACGACGCGGTTGCCGTCGGCGCTGTTGGCCTTGGCGAGCGCGTCCGGAACTACGCCCTGCTGCCAGTACGGCTCGGCGACCGTCCTGCTGGTGCCGCCACCCGCGCCCGAGTTGAACGCGCCCGGGAAGTCGGTCCAGCTCCTGCCGTCCGCCGACAGAACCGCCTTCTCGGTGCCCCAGCCGGTCTCCCACAGGTATTTGTCGCCCTTGCCGACCGCCAGCGAGGTGCCGCCGACCGCTGTCACCCACGCCGAACTCGCCGGGATGTCCACCTGCTTGGTGCCGCTGCTCGCGACCTCGTCGCCGTCGTCGCCGGAGGAGTAGTAGAAGCCGATCCCCTCGACCGCGCCGAACTGGAAGACCTGGTCGTAGGCGGCCGCGAGGTCCGGGGTCTGGGCATCCTCGGTCTCGCCCCAGGAGTTGGAGACGAGGTCGGCCAGGTGGTTGTCGACGATCTTGCTGAGCGAGTCCAGCAGGTCCTCGTCGTAGCAGGACGCGGCGCCCACGTAGGTGACCTGCGCGCCGGGCGCGACCGCGTGCACGGCCTCGACGTCGAGGGTCTCCTCGCCGTACCAGCCGGCCGCCCCGCACTCCTCGGTCCGCGTGTACTGCGCGGGCAGGACCTGGCGCAACTGGCCGCTCTTCCAGGCCGCGTCGCCGTTGCGCTTGGCGTAGGTGCCCGCGTCGTAGGCGATGGTCGGGGAGGCGTACGCGTCGGTGATGGCGACGCGCACGCCCCTGCCGGTGCGCTTGCCCGCGCCGTACGCGGCGCGCAGCTGCTTGCCGGTGTAGCCCTTGACGGCGTACGGGAGCTTCGTGCCGTACGCGTCCGGCAGCGCGGTCGCCACCTTCGAGCCGTGGTACGTCGAGAACGGCCCGGCGTTGCGGAACACCGTCTCCGGCGGCGGGAGTTGGTCCTGGTGGCTCGCCAGGTGCGGCGCGTTGTCCAGGCCGGTGACCGTCAGGACGGCGCCCTTCAGGCTGTCCGGCACCGACGCGGTCGCCGTGGGCGCGCGGTAGGTCTTCGCGCCCTTGGTGTAGTTGTGCAGCTGGGTGCCGAACGCCTTCTCCGCGGCGGCCACCTCACCGGTGACGGCGACGTAGTGCTGCGTGACACCCGTGACCTTCAGACCCGCCGACCGCAACCAGCTGCTGACGGCGGTCACTTGTGCCTTCGTCGCGCCGAAACGGGCCTGGGCCCGGTCGGCACTGAGGTACTTGCCGTACGACGCCGAGTTCGGGTCCGACACGGCCTTCGCGTAGGCGGCGAGGCCGGCCGCGTCCCGGCCCGCGAGGTAGACGCGCACGGAGACCCGGGCGCTGTCCGCCGCCGCGCCCCGGTCCGCCCTGGCCGTGGCCCAGGTGGGCTTGGTGCCGGCGAGCGTGTCACGGCCCTGGTCCGCGGCGTGCGCCGCGGGTATGCCGAGCGCCAGCGCGCCGGAGAGGAGAGGCAGTGTCGCCGCCAAGCTCACCGAGGCGCGCAGCGCGGCACGGTTCGATCTCATGGAACCCCCTGTGCGGTTCGTGTGTGCGAGTGGATCACCCGACGGTGGCCACTTAAGCGACGAACCGTTCACGCCAGGGGAATGCCCGGCCCAAGAAGGTCCCAACTAACCTAATGACAAAGCCATTTCGACCGCTGCGACGGCAGCTGCGACGGCAGCCGCGGCGACCGTCGTGACGTCATGACCGCGGCTTCGCGCCCCGCTCCTTCAGCATGTCCGCCATCAGGTCGATCTCCGACTGCTGCCCGTTCACCATGGTCTGCGCGAGCCGCTTCTCCACGCCGACCGAGCACTTGTCGACACAGCCCTCGGCCATGTGGATGCCGCCCTTGTGATGGGCCGTCATCAACTGCAGGAAGAAGATCTCCGCCTGCTTGCCGCTGAGCTCCTGAAGCTTCTTCATCTCCGTGTTGGTCGCCATGCCCGGCATCAGTGCGCCGTCCTCGGCGGCGGGCATGTCACCCATGCCCATCCACGTCATCGGCGCGTCCGGCGACACCTTCGGCAGCTCCCACAGGTCCAGCCAGCCCAGCAGCATGCCGCGCTGGTTGGCCTGGGTCTGCGCGATGTCGTACGCGAGCCGCCGGATCTCCTCGTCCTTCGTGCGGTCGCGCACGATGTACGACATCTCGACGGCCTGCTGGTGGTGCACCGCCATGTCGCGCGCGAACCCGGCGTCGGCCGAGTCGGGGCCCGGCGTCCTGCTCGAACCGCCGTCCTCGGCCACCGCGTAGGTGAGCGCGCCGACCGCGACGAGCACGGCCGCCGCGGTCCCCGCGAGCCAGCCGACGTGCTGCCTCACTCCGACAGACCACCCGTGCACGGCGCGCCAGGCTCGGGCGTCTGCTCGCCCTGGACGTACTTCTCGAAGAACTTGGCGACGTTCGGGTCGCTCGCGCTCGTCACGGTGCGCTGGTGCCCCCACGCGCTGAGCATGATCGGGTCCTGCTGCTTCTCGTCCGGGCTCATCAGCGTGTACGGCGTCTGCTTGACCTTGGTCGACAGCGCCTCGACGTCGGCCTCGGCGGCCTTGGACGTGTACGTCACCCAGACCGCGCCGTGCTCCAGCGAGTGCACGGCGTTCTCCTTGCGGAGTTCCTTGTCGTAGACGTCACCGTTGCAGTTCATCCAGGCCCGGTGGTGGTCGCCGCCGACCGGGGGCTCCATCGGGTACCCGACGCTGGTCTCGACGTGGGTGCTCGACAGCTTCTTGTTCCAGGTCTTCACGCCGTCCTTGCCGGTGACGAACTTCCCGGGGATCTTGTCGGACGGCCGCTGCGCCTCGTCCTTGTCGGCGTCGGACTGCGACCGGACGAGGACGACACCGGCGGCCACGAGGCCGACGACGACCACCACGCTGGCCGTGATCGTCAGGATGCGGTTACGGCGCTCACGGGCACGTTCGGCACGCCGCATCTCCTCTATTCGCGCCTTGCGAGCCGCGTTGCTCTTGTTCTTGGCGGAGCCCATGAGGTGTTGTCCTTCTGGGGAAAAGGGACGGTCGGGTCCGCTGATCGTAATGGGGAAGGTGTGGCGTCTCGTAGAGCGGACAACGAAAAGGCCGGATCGGGATGATCCCGCCCCTCGGCCGAAGGCGGCCGCCCCGAATATTTTGAACCGCGGATGCGCATTATCTACGCTGCCGTACATGCGGCTGTTGCGCTCCACCGACCTGGCACTACGGCTCCTCATGCGACTCGCCGTCCTGGAGGGCGGCACGCCGACGACCCGCGAGGTCGCGGCGGACATGGAGGTGCCGTACACGCATGCCGCCAAGGTCGTCGCCGAGTTGCAGCACCTGGGCCTGGTGGACGCCCGCCGGGGCCGTGGCGGCGGGCTGTCGCTCAGCGACAGGGGCCGCACCGCCTCGGTCGGCGCGGTCGTGCGTGCCTTCGAGGGGGACGGCGACGTCGTCGAGTGTGAGGGCGACAGCCCCTGCCCGCTCAATTCCGGGTGCCGGCTGCGCGGTGCGCTGCGGCGGGCCCAGGAGGCCTTCTTCGCCTCGCTGGACCCGCTGACGCTGGCCGACGTGACCGCGGACCCCACCGGGCCGCTGCTGCTCCAGATCGGCCGCACGCCCTGAGGCCGGGCCGGCTTCAGCTCTCCCGCGCGAGCCAGAGGTCCGGGCCGAACACCTCGTAGTGGATGTCGGCCGGTGCCACGCCCTTCCCGATCAGCTGCGCCCGCACCGCCCGCATGAAGGGCAGCGGACCGCACAGGTACGCGCGCGTGCCCTCCGGTACGGCGATGCCGGTGAGGTCGACCCGGCCGGTGCGGTGGGAGCCGTCGGCGCCGTCGCGGCGGGCGGCTTCCTCGTACCAGAAGTGGACCGACGCGTCCGGCAGCTTCCCCGCGTACGGGTCGGCGCGCAGGGCGTGCTCGGCGGGGGAGCGGTCGCCGTGGACGACGATCACGGGGCCCTGGTGCCCGGTGTCCGCGAGCTGCCCCAGCATGGCGACGATCGGGGTCACGCCGATGCCGGCGGAGGCGAGGAGCAGCGGTGCGGCCGCGTCGTTCCCGGCCGGGTTTCCGGCCAGGACGAGATCGCCGTACGGCGGCGACAGGCGCAGCCGGTCGCCGACGTGCACGCGCGCGTGGAGGTGGTTCGAGACCTCGCCATCGGGAGCCGTGCCGCCGCGCACCCGCTTCACGCTGATCTGGCGCAGCGGTGAGCCGGGCGCGGCGGAGAGGCTGTACTGGCGTATCTGCCGCGCCCCGTCCGGCAGTCCGACCTGGACGGAGACGTACTGACCGGCCCGGAAGTCCGCCGCCGGGCCGCCGTCGGCAGGGCGCAGCCGGAAGGTGGCCACGTCGGCGGTCTCCTCGACGCGTCCGACGACCTCCCACTCCCGCCATTCGCTGCCGCCGCGCTCCTCGTACAGCCGCTTCTCGATCGCGATCAGCGCGTTCGCCATCAGCCAGTAGACCTCGTCCCAGGCGGCCGCGACCTCGGGCGTGACGGCCTCGCCGAGCACGTCGGCGATGGCGGCGAACAGGTGCTCGTGGACGAGCGCGTACTGCTCCGCCGTGATGGCCAGCGAGGCGTGCTTGTGGGCGATGCGGGCCAGCATCGCGTCGGGCCGGTCGTCGGGGTGGTCCACGAGGTGCGTCGCGAACGCGGCGATCGACCCGGCGAGGGCCTGGCGCTGGGTGCCGGCCGCCTGGTTGCCGCGGTTGAACAGGTCGCGCAGCAGCTCGGGGCGGGCCGCGAAGAGCCCGGCGTAGAAGCGCTCGGTGATCTCGCCGATGGCGCCGCCGACGACGGGGAGGGTGGCACGCACGGTGGCGACGGACTGCTCGGACAGCATCGGGTCTCCTCAGGCTCGACCGGGCGGCACAGGGGCGGCCGCCCGCCCCTCATTAAAACTTGCATCCAAGATGCAAATTAAAGCGGGGTGGGTCCTGTGGGGCCCGGCATTACGGATGTCGGTCCGAGCAGGCACTATGGGCGGCAGAGCAGTTCACCGGGCACCGCGGTAGGACACCTGCCGTTTGCCGGGCGTTCGATCGGAGGTCGCTGCGGCGATCAAGGTGCGCAACGCGCCTGAAACGGTGTTGTGGTGTGATGCTCAGGTGCCCGACCGCCTCCCGCCGCACCGGAGACAGGCGGCCTGACCAGCAAGGATGGGGAAGCGCAAGATGGACAAGCAGCAGGAGTTCGTGCTCCGGACGTTGGAGGAGCGCGACATCCGGTTCGTACGCCTGTGGTTCACGGACGTGCTGGGCTTCCTCAAGTCAGTGGCCGTGGCCCCCGCCGAGCTGGAGCAGGCCTTCGACGAGGGCATCGGCTTCGACGGCTCCGCGATCGAGGGCTTCGCCCGCGTATACGAGTCCGACATGATCGCCAAGCCGGACCCGTCGACCTTCCAGATCCTGCCCTGGCGCGCCGAGGCCCCCGGCACCGCCCGCATGTTCTGCGACATCCTCATGCCGGACGGTTCCCCGTCCTTCGCGGACCCGCGCTACGTCCTCAAGCGCGCCCTGGCCCGCACCTCCGACCTGGGGTTCACCTTCTACACGCACCCCGAGATCGAGTTCTTCCTGCTGAAGCACAAGCCCCTGGACGGCTCCCGGCCCACCCCGGCCGACGAGTCCGGCTACTTCGACCACACCCCGCAGAACATCGGCATGGACTTCCGCCGCCAGGCGATCACCATGCTGGAGTCGATGGGCATCTCCGTCGAGTTCTCCCACCACGAGGGCGCGCCGGGCCAGCAGGAGATCGACCTGCGGTACGCCGACGCGCTGTCCACGGCGGACAACATCATGACGTTCCGCCTGGTCATGAAGCAGGTGGCGCTGGAGCAGGGCGTCCAGGCGACCTTCATGCCGAAGCCGTTCTCCGAGCACCCGGGCAGCGGCATGCACACGCACCTGTCCCTGTTCGAGGGCGACCGCAACGCGTTCTACGAGTCGGGCGCCGAGTACCAGCTCTCCAAGGTCGGCCGCTCCTTCATCGCGGGCCTGCTGCGGCACGCGGCGGAGATCTCCGCGGTCACCAACCAGTGGGTGAACTCCTACAAGCGCATCTGGGGCGGCTCCGAGCGCACCGCGGGCGCCGGCGGCGAGGCCCCGTCGTACATCTGCTGGGGCCACAACAACCGCTCGGCCCTCGTCCGCGTCCCGATGTACAAGCCCGGCAAGACGGGCTCGGCGCGGGTCGAGGTCCGGTCCCTGGACTCCGGCGCCAACCCGTACCTGGCGTACGCCCTCCTGCTGGCCGCCGGTCTCAAGGGCATCGAGGAGGGCTACGAGCTCCCGCCCGGCGCCGAGGACGACGTCTGGGCCCTCTCCAACGCCGAGCGCCGCGCCATGGGCATCGAGCCGCTGCCGCAGAACCTGGGCGAGGCCCTCTCCCTGATGGAGCGCAGCGACCTCGTCGCCGAGACGCTGGGGGAGCACGTCTTCGACTTCTTCCTGCGCAACAAGCGGCAGGAGTGGGAGGAGTACCGCTCCGAGGTCACCGCGTTCGAGCTGCGGAAGAATCTGCCGGTGCTCTAGGGCTTCGCGCAGGGCGCGGGGCCGTGTCACAGCCCCGCGCCCCCTGCCGCCGTTACTGCCCGCGCCCGTTCACCTGTTCCGTCAGGAGCTGGTGCAGCGGCTTCGTGGCCCTCTGGCGGTACTCCTGGATGGACCAGCCGTTGCCGTCGGGGTCCTTGAAGTACATGAAGGTGGCGCCGTCGTCGGGGGTGTACTGGACCGGCTCGGAGATGTCGAGGCCGCGTTCGGTCAGTTCCGCGTGGGCGGCCTTGATGTCGGCCACGCAGAGCTGGAGGCCCTGGTAGGAGCCGGGCTCGGGTACGGTCTCGCCCTTGGTCATGTCCCAGATGCTGTCGCCGAGGGCGATCGAACAGCCGGAGCCCGGAGGCGTCAGCTGGACGATGCGCATGCCCGGCATGACCTCCTGGTCGATGTCGACGTGGAAGCCGACCTTGTCCCGGTAGAAGTCGCGGGCCCGGTCGATGTCGCTGACAGGTAGCGGGATCACTTCGAGCGTGAAGTCCATTGCTGTTCCTCCTGGGTGAAACGCCAACGAGTCTGGCTGAACGGCTCACCCTTACCGAAGCCGAAAACCGTGCTCGGCGCCACCGAGTAGACGTAGGCGTGTCCCGCGCCGTGCCGGAAGCAGCCGTCCGCGACGTCGAAGTGCCAGAAGCTGCCGTACTTCGCCTCCCACGCCGCGGCCAGCTCGCGTAGACGGGCCTCGTCGGTGATCCGTACCGCCTCGCCCTCGACCACCAGGTCGTAGCCCTTGTCCCAGATGTTCGTGCCGGTCGTCAGCACGAGGTGCGGGTTGGCCGCCAGATTCCGGGCCTTGCGCTCCTCCGGGCCCGTGCAGAAGTGCAGCGCCCCCTGGGACCAGACCGCCGGCAGCGGGGTCACATGCGGCCGCCCGTCCGGCCGTACCGTGGAGATCCAGAACAGCTCGGCCTCGGCCAGCAGCCTCTCCGCCTCGGGCCACGGGACCGCCGTGGCCGTCTCGTCGCTGTAGCGCGCATCCAGCCGGGTCTGCGGTTGCTTGTCGGTCATCGGACGGCCTCCAGATGTGTCGCCGGAATATGTCGCCGGACGTGTCCTTCGACAAGGAAGACCCCACGGACCACCCGAACTCATCGGCGCCACTGTCGGACTCTGCGGCTAGGCTCGACCGGGTACGACCTTGATCGGGCGCGCACGACCCCGATCGGACGGGAGGGCGAGCATGATGGCGCCGGGGCGCAGGAGCAGTACCTTCACGCGGCTGCTGCGGCACGGTTTCACCGACCCGTCGGCCGCCGAGCGCCTCCTGGACAGCGACCAGCTCGCGCCGGTCAGGAACGACCCGGTCCTGCTGGAGGCGCTCGGCGCCACCGCCGACCCCGACCTCGCCCTGCACGGCCTCGTCCGGCTGCTCGAGGCGCAGCCCGGCCACGCCGCCCAGCGGGAGCTGGTGGACACGCTGATAGCCGCCAAGCCCCTGCGCGACCGGCTGCTCGGCGTGCTCGGCGCCTCCGCCGCGCTGGCCGACCACCTCGCCAAGCACGCCGGCGACTGGCAGGAACTCGCCATGTACGAGCCGCGGGATCTGCACCCCGGCGTGGAGGAGTTCGAGCGCGGACTCGCCGGGGCCACCGACCCGGTCTCCCTGCGCGTCGCCTATCGGCGCTGTCTGCTGTCCATCGCCGCCCGTGACGTGTGCGGCACCACCGACCTGGCCCAGACGGCCGCCGAGCTCGCCGACCTCGCCACCGCGACCCTGCGCGCCGCGCTCGCCATCGCCCGCGCCGCCGCACCGGAGGACGCCGCACTGTGCCGGTTCGCGGTGATCGCGATGGGCAAGTGCGGAGGCCACGAGCTGAACTACGTCTCCGACGTCGACGTCATCTTCGTCGGCGAGATCGCGGACGGCGCCGACGAGGCCAAGGCCCTGCGGTCGGCCACCAAGATCGCCTCGCACATGATGCGCGTCTGCTCGGAGACCACCGTCGAGGGCTCCATCTGGCCGGTCGACGCCAATCTGCGCCCCGAGGGCAGGAACGGCCCCCTGGTGCGCACGCTCAGCAGCCATCTCGCCTACTACCAACGCTGGGCCAAGACCTGGGAGTTCCAGGCGCTGCTCAAGGCCCGCCCGGTGGCGGGCGACATCGAGCTCGGTGAGGCGTACGTCGCCGCACTGGAGCCCCTGGTCTGGAAGGTCGCCGAGCGGGAGAACTTCGTCGTCGACGTGCAGAAGATGCGGCGCCGCGTCGTGGAGAACATCCCCGTCGCCGAGCTCGACCGGCAGCTCAAGCTGGGGCCGGGAGGTCTGAGGGACGTCGAATTCGCCGTGCAGCTGCTGCAGTTGGTGCACGGACGCGACGACGCCTCGCTGCGCAGCGGCACCACGCTCGATGCCTTGCAGGCCCTCGCCGCGGGCGGTTACGTCGGCCGTGCCGACGCCGCACAGCTCGACGCCGCCTACCGCTTCCTGCGCTCCATGGAGCATCGCATCCAGCTCTACCGGCTGCGCCGGACGCACCTGGTGCCCGAGGACGACGCCGACCTGCGCCGCATCGGCCGCTCCCTCGGCCTGCGCGCCGACCCGGTCGCCGAGCTGAACCGCGAGTGGAAACGGCACGCGAGCGTCGTACGGCGTCTGCACGAGAAGCTCTTCTACCGGCCGCTGCTCGACGCGGTCGCCCAACTTGCCCCCGGCGAGGCCCGGTTGAGTGCCGGGGCCGCGCGCGAGCGGCTGGTGGCGCTCGGGTACGCCGATCCGGCGTCCGCCCTGCGCCATCTGGAGGCGCTGGCCTCCGGCGTCAGCCGCAAGGCGGCGATCCAACGCACCCTGCTGCCCGTCCTGTTGGGCTGGTTCGCCGACTCGGCCGATCCGGACGCGGGCCTGCTGAACTTCCGCAAGGTGTCGGACGCGCTCGGCAAGACCCCCTGGTACCTGCGGCTGCTGAGAGACGAAGGCGCCGCTGCGGAGAACCTCGCCCGGGTGCTGTCGGCCGGCCGGCTCGCCCCCGATCTGCTGATGCGGGCGCCCGAGGCCGTCGCGCTGCTCGGGAACGGGGACGGCGGCAGCGGGCTGGAGCCCCGCTCGCGCGGGCACCTGGAGCAGGAGATCATCGCCGCGGTGAGCCGTGCCGACGGTGACGCCCAGGCGGTCACGGCGGCCCGTGGGGTGCGTCGGCGGGAGCTGTTCCGTACGGCCGCCGCGGACATCGTCGACTCCTACGGCACCGAGACGAAGCCGCCCGAGGCCGACCAGGGGGCCCTCGTGGACCGGGTCGGGGCGGCGGTGTCGGGCCTCACGGCCGCGACACTGGCGGGGACGCTGCGGGCGGTGGTGCGGGCCGGCTGGGGGGACACCCTGCCCACGCGGTTCGCGATCATAGGGATGGGGCGCTTCGGCGGGCAGGAGCTGGGTTACGGCAGCGACGCGGACGTTCTGTTCGTGCACGAGCCGCAGGACGGCGTCGACGAGCACGAGGCCGCGGTCGCCGCGAACCGGGTCGTCGAGGAGATGCGGCGGCTGCTGCAGATCCCGAGTGCGGATCCGCCGCTGCTGATCGACGCCGATCTGCGGCCCGAGGGCAAGTCGGGGCCGCTGGTCCGGACCCTGAACTCGTACGGGGCGTACTACCGCCGGTGGTCGCTGGTGTGGGAGTCGCAGGCGCTGCTGCGGGCCGAGGCGATGGCGGGGGACGCGGATCTGGGGCGCCGGTTCATCGAGATGATCGATCCGTTGCGGTATCCCGCGGGCGGGCTCGGTGAGGACGCCGTGCGGGAGATCCGGCGGCTGAAGGCACGCATGGAGTCCGAGCGGCTGCCTCGCGGTGCCGACCCCAAGCTGCACACCAAGCTCGGGCCGGGTGGGCTCTCCGACGTCGAGTGGACCGTCCAGCTTCTTCAGATGCAGCACGGCTCGACCGTGGCGGGGCTGCGGACGACCCGGACTCGGGAGGCGCTCGCCGCCGCTCGTGCCGCCGGGCTCATGTCGGACGAGGACGCGGCGACCCTGGATGAGGCCTGGGTGCTGGCGACCCGGGTGCGCAATGCCGTGATGCTGGTGCGGGGGCGGGCCGGCGACACGTTTCCGTCGGACGCGCGGGAGCTGGCCGCTGTGGGGCGTTACCTGGGGTACGAGCTCGGTCACGTGGGGGACATGCTCGACGCCTATCGGCGCACCGCTCGGCGGGCTCGGGGTGTGGTGGACGAGCTGTTCTACGGGGGGTGACGGATTCCTCCGGCGGTTGGGCCGGGGGTGCCTGCGGCGGCCTGCGCGGCCCCGGTGGGGGTGCGCGCGCGTGGCGCCTAACGGTGTGATTCGGGTCGGGGCCGTGCCGGGGGGTGTCCGTCCTCGGTCGGGCGGTTGCCGTCGGCCGGGACGTGCTGTTCGTTGACGCCCGCCGCTGCGGGCGGACACCCCCCGGCACGTCCCCTTGCCGCCGTGGCCGGGTGGGGGTCCAGGCGGGGTGGGGCCACTCGCTTCGGCAGTGCGTGCGGCAGCGCGCCGTACCAGAGGCGGGCCACCGTGTAGCCGAACGCCAGGCAGACGAGGCCTCCCACCGCGTCCAGCCAGAAGTGGTTGGCCGTGGCGACGATCACCAGCAGTGTTGCCGTGGGGTAGAGGAGGCCCAGGACGCGGACCCAGGGGATTCGTGCCAGGGCGAAGATCGTCAGACCGCTCCAGACGGACCAGCCGATGTGCATGGACGGCATGGCGGCGTACTGGTTCGACATGTTCTTCAGGTCGCCCGAGGCCATCGAACCCCAGGTGTCGTGGACCAGCACCGTGTCGATGAAGCCGGTGTTGGTCATCAGCCGTGGGGGAGCGAGCGGATACAGGTAGTAGCCGATCAAGGCCACGCCTGTAGTGGCGAACAGGACCAGGCGGGTGGCCGCGTAGCGGCCGGGGTGGCTGCGGTAGAGCCAGATCAGGACGCCGAGGGTGATGATGAAGTGCAGCGTCGCGTAGTAGTAGTTCATGCCGACGATGAGCCAAGTCACCGAGTTCACGGCGTGGTTGATCGACTCCTCGACCGCGATGCCGAGTTGGTGTTCCAGCTTCCAGAGCCAGTCGGCGTTGTGCAGGGCCTCGGTCCGCTGTTCCGGGACCGCGTTGCGGATCAGTGAGTACGTCCAGTAACTCACCGCGATCAGCAGGATCTCGAACCAGAGGCGAGGGCGGCGCGGAGTGCGCAGTCGGCGCAGGGGCCCCCGCCCCGTCTCTTCCGCGACGGGGGGCAGAACGGCCGCTTCCCGGCCTTCCAGTGTCGTCACGGTGGTGTCACCCATGGGCACAGAGTCTGCCAGAAAAGACTTCCCCGACCGATCATCCCCCGGTTGGGTTCAGGACGCACGTTCTACGGCCGGCGTACAGCTCCATACTCCTACCAACGCAGGGGAGGGATGGGTCTATTCTCCGCCCCGCGGACGATTTACGGACGAATCCTGTCACCCGGTGCCGAAGCCGTCGAACCCCGCACCACCAGCTCCGGCATGAACACGAACTCGCTGTGGGGAGCGGGAGTCCCGCCGATCTCCTCGAGGAGCGTGCGTACCGCGGCCTGGCCCATCGCCGGGACCGGCTTGCGGACCGTGGTGAGGGGCGGGTCGGTGAAGGCGATCAGGGGGGAGTCGTCGAAGCCGACCACCGAGATGTCCTTGGGAACGTCGAGGCCGCGTTGCCGGGCCGCCCGTATCGCGCCCAGCGCCATCATGTCGCTGGCGCAGACGATCGCGGTGCAGTCGCGGTCGATCAGGGCGGTGGTGGCGGCCTGGCCGCCCTCCAGGGTGTAGAGGGAGTGCTGGATCAGCTCGGTCTCGATGACGTCCGTCGGCAGGTTCAGCTGGTCCTGCATCGTGCGGACGAAGCCCTCGATCTTGCGCTGGACCGGCACGAAGCGCTTGGGGCCCAGTGCCAGGCCGATGCGGGTGTGGCCCAGCGAGGCGAGGTGGGTGACGGCCAGGTTCATCGCCGCGCGGTCGTCGGGGGAGATGAAAGGTGCCTGGACCTTCGGGGAGAAGCCGTCGACCAGGACGAAGGGGACACCCTGCGCGCGCAGGGTTTCGTAGCGCTGCATGTCGGCGGTGGTGTCGGCGTGGAGGCCGGAGACGTAGATGATGCCCGCCACTCCGCGGTCGACGAGCATCTCCGTCAGCTCGTCCTCCGTCGAGCCGCCCGGCGTCTGTGTGGCGAGCACCGGGGTGTAGCCCTGCCTGGTGAGGGCTTGGCCGATGACCTGGGCCAGGGCCGGGAATATCGGGTTCTCCAGCTCCGGGGTGATCAGGCCCACCAGGCCTTCGCTGCGCTGGCGCAGGCGTACGGGGCGTTCGTAGCCGAGCACGTCGAGTGCGGCCAGCACGGACTGGCGGGTGGTCGAAGCGACGCCCGGCTTCCCGTTGAGGACGCGGCTGACGGTCGCTTCGCTGACCCCCGCCTGAGCAGCGATGTCGGCAAGCCGTGTGGTCACGGCACTGGACTGTACCGGCCGTATGTCGCCTTGCACACCAATCGGGCGCCGTGGGCGACCGGTTGGCCGTCGCGGCCCGGGCTGCTGCGTCATCGCGCTCCCTCGTGAAAGTGATGGCAAGAGCTTGCAGAGTCTTGCACAACCCGCCTCCATGCCGCTCCACCGTTGGAAAGAAGCGTCTCATGGTGGTCGCCGAGCGGTCACGCCCGGATAACTTCGACGTTCCCTTGCACTTTTTTTCTGCAAGGTCTTTCGTAAGTCTTTCAACGCTGTTACGTTCACGTCGCCCGGCGGCCGCAACGGCGCAGTCGGCAAGACAGCAGGGTCAGGCAGACGGGGCCGACCCTGCATCACACGGGCTTTCACCCTCAAGGAGATCTCATGCGGCGTGGCATAGCGGCCACCGCGCTGGTGGCGTCCCTCGCCCTCGCGGCGACGGCCTGCGGCGGAAGTGACAGCGGCGACAGCGCCGACGGGCCGGTCACCATCACCTGGTGGGACACCTCCAACGCCACCAACGAGGCACCGACGTACCAGGCCTTGGTCAAGGCGTTCGAGGCCGCCAACAAGGACATCAAGGTCAAGTACGTCAACGTGCCGTTCGACCAGGCGCAGAACAAGTTCGACACCGCCGCCGGCTCCAAGGGCGCCCCGGACATCCTGCGCTCCGAGGTCGGCTGGACCCCCGCCTTCGCCAAGAAGGGCTTCTTCCTGCCGCTGGACGGCACCGAGGCCCTCGCCGACCAGGCCAAGTTCCAGCCCAGCCTGATCGAGCAGGCCAAGTACGAGGACAAGGTCTACGGCGTTCCGTTCACCACGGACACCCTCGCCTTCGTCTACAACAAGGACCTGTTCAAGAAGGCCGGCGTCGAGGCCCCCAAGACCTGGGACGACCTGAAGAAGGCCGCCGCCAAGATCAAGGACAAGACCGGCGTCGACGGCTACTGGGGCTCCACCCAGGCCTACTACGCCCAGACGTTCCTCTACGGCGAGGGCACCGACACCGTCGACGCCGACGCCAAGAAGATCACCGTCGCGGGCGCCGAGGCCAAGAAGGGCTACGGCACCTGGCTGAGCCTCTTCGACGGCAAGGGCCTGCACAAGGCCGACACCACCGCTGACGCCTACGCCCACATCCAGGAGGCGTTCGTCAACGGCAAGGTCGCCGCGATCATGCAGGGCCCCTGGGAGATCACCAACTTCTACAAGGGCTCCGCGTTCAAGGACAAGAGCAACCTCGGCATCGCCACCGTCCCGGCCGGCTCGTCCGGCAAGGCGGGCGCCCCGACCGGCGGCCACAACCTCTCCGTGTACGCCGGCTCCGACGAGGCCCACCAGAAGGCCGCGCTGAAGTTCGTGAACTTCATGACGTCGCAGAAGGCGCAGGAGACGATCGCGCTCAAGAACTCGACGCTGCCGGTCCGCGACGACGCCTACACCGCCGAGGTCAAGGCCGACCCGGGCATCGCCGGCTACCAGACCGTCCTCGCCTCCGCCCAGCCGCGCCCCGCGCTGCCCGAGTACAGCTCCCTGTGGGGCCCGCTGGACACCGAGCTGCTGAAGGTCGCCGGTGGCAAGGAGTCCCTGGACAAGGGTCTGAGCACCGCCGAGACCTCCATCGCCAAGCTGGTCCCGGACTTCAGCAAGTGACCCCGAGTGGCCGCCGGAACTTTTCCCACTCTCGAATTCGCTCGAGCGGGGGGACCCCCACTTCCATGGGGGGGAGAGTTCCGGCGGCCACCGGCCTGTGTGCCGTACACCCCCTGATCTGCCGAACTTCGAGAAGGTTGTCGAACCATGACAGTCGCCATCGACCGCGCGACCGGCAAGCGCCGCGGTGACCGCGCGCCGCGGCCCGGACTGCGCCAGCGCCTGAAGCACGGCTACCAGAAGCACTGGTATGCCTACGCGATGATCACCCCGGTGGTGATCGTCCTCGGCGTTCTCGTGCTGTATCCGCTGGTGTACGGCTTCTACCTCACGCTCACCGACGCCAACAGCCTCAACTCGGCCCGCACGATCGGCGTCAACGAGATCGAGGCCACCTACAAGTTCATCGGCTTCGACAACTACGCCGACATCCTGTGGGGTGAGACGGCCTACGACCGCTTCTGGTCGCACTTCATCTGGACGATCTTCTGGACGGCGGCCTGCGTCACCCTCCACTACACCATCGGCCTGGGTCTGGCCCTGCTGCTCAACCAGAAGCTGCGCGGCCGCACCCTGTACCGGCTGATCCTGATCCTCCCGTGGGCCGTGCCGACCTTCGTCACCGTCTTCGGCTGGCGGTTCATGCTCGCCGACGGCGGCATCATCAACTCGTTCCTGGAGACGCTCCACCTGCCGACGCCGCTGTGGCTGGAGGACACCTTCTGGCAGCGGTTCGCCGCGATCATGGTGAACACCTGGTGCGGTGTGCCGTTCATGATGCTCTCGCTGCTCGGCGGACTGCAGTCCATCGACTCCTCGCTCTACGAGGCCGCCGAGATGGACGGCGCGAGCAGGTGGCAGCAGTTCCGGTACGTCACCGTGCCGGGCCTGCGGTCCGTCAGCTCCACCGTCGTACTTCTCGGCATCATCTGGACCTTCAACCAGTTCGCCATCATCTTCCTGCTGTTCGGCGACACCGCCCCGGACGCGCAGATCCTCGTCACCTGGGCCTACTACCTCGGCTTCGGACAGCAGCCGCGCGACTTCGCGCAGTCGGCCGCCTACGGCATCCTGCTGCTGGCCATCCTGATCGTCTTCACCTCCTTCTACCGCCGCTGGCTGAACCGCAATGATCCGCAGCTCGCGATCTGAGGCAGGAGTCCCCATGAGCACCACGACCGTCAAGACCACTGCTCCGGCGGACCAGCCCCCCAAATCGCCGGCGGCACCGCGCGGGGTCCGCCGAGGCGAGAACAGCCGCAGGACCTCCGTCGTCTCCCACGCCATCCTGATCGTGGCGAGCCTGATCGCGCTGTTCCCCGTCGTCTGGCTGGTCTTCCTGTCCCTCGGCCCGGACAAGGACGACTACCTCCACCCCGGTGGCATCTGGGGGAAGATGACGCTGGACAACTACACGTTCGTCCTGCAGGAGACCAAGTTCTTCGACTGGCTGACGAGCACCCTGATCGTCACGCTGGGCACCACGCTCATCGGCGTCGTCATCGCCGCCACCACCGGCTACGCGGTCTCGCGGATGCGCTTCCCGGGCTACAAGAAGTTCATGTGGGTGCTGCTCGTGACCCAGATGTTCCCGGTGGCCGTCCTGATGGTGCCGATGTACCAGATCCTGTCCGGGCTCCAGCTCGTCGACAGCTACCTCGGACTCATCCTCGTCTACTGCACGACGACCGTGCCGTACTGTGCCTGGCTGATGAAGGGCTACTTCGACACGATCCCGTTCGAGATCGACGAGGCCGGACGCGTCGACGGGCTGACCCCCTTCGGCACGTTCGCGCGGCTGATCCTGCCGCTCGCCAAGCCGGGTCTGGCGGTCGCCGCGTTCTACAGCTTCCTCACGGCCTTCGGCGAGGTCGCGTTCGCGTCGACGTTCATGCTGTCCGACACGAAGTACACGTTCGCGGTCGGTTTGCAGACCTTCGTCAGTGAGCATGACGCGCAGCGCAACCTGATGGCCGCGACCGCAGTGCTCATTGCCATACCTGTCTCGGCGTTCTTCTACTTCGTGCAGAAGAACCTGGTCACCGGGCTTACCGCGGGCGGCACGAAGGGGTGACGCCCCGCTGGGAGGGGCGCGAGGTGCCGGTAGTCGATCGACTGCGGCGCCGTCGTGGCTGGTCGCACCCGCGCGGCGGTAGCCGCAAATCATTACAGCCCCGCGCCCCCAAAAGCGAGCTGCTGAGCCCCCACCCCGAAACCCGAGGCGGTCGCGGTGTCCATCCGACCCCGCTGTCACCGCGGCCGCCTCGTCACCCCACTTCTCTGACCCATGAACCCGTTACGCACCAAGGACGCCATGAGCCAGCACCCCACCGCACCGGCCGAAAACTCCGCCGTCGTCACCGTCGCCAAGCGCCGCGACTGGTGGCGGGACGCGGTGATCTACCAGGTCTATCCGCGCAGCTTCGCCGACAGCAACGGTGACGGCATGGGCGACCTGGAAGGCGTACGCTCCCGACTCCCGTATCTGCGCGACCTCGGCGTGGACGCCGTGTGGCTGAGCCCCTTCTACGCCTCCCCGCAGGCCGACGCCGGCTACGACGTGGCCGACTACCGGGCCGTCGACCCGATGTTCGGCAACCTCCTCGACGCCGACGCGCTGATCCGTGACGCCCATGACCTGGGTCTGAGGATCATCGTCGACCTGGTCCCCAACCACTCCTCCGACCAGCACGAGTGGTTCAAGCGTGCCGTCGCGGAGGGGCCGGGCTCCCCGCTGCGGGACCGCTACCACTTCCGCCCCGGCAAGGGCGCGGAGGGTGCGCTGCCGCCCAACGACTGGGAGTCGATCTTCGGCGGCCCGGCCTGGACCCGGGTCACCGAGCCGGACGGCACGCCCGGCGAGTGGTACCTGCACCTCTTCGCCCCCGAGCAGCCCGACTTCAACTGGGAGCACCCGGCGGTCGGGGACGAGTTCCGCTCGATTCTCCGCTTCTGGCTCGACATGGGCGTCGACGGCTTCCGTATCGACGTGGCCCACGGCCTGGTGAAGGCGGAGGGGCTGCCCGACCTGGGATCCCACGAGCAGCTCAAGCTGCTGGGCAACGATGTCATGCCGTTCTTCGACCAGGACGGCGTGCATGCCGTCTACCGCCAGTGGCGCACGATCCTCGACGAGTACGCCGGCGAGCGCATCTTCGTGGCGGAGGCCTGGACCCCGACCGTCGAGCGCACCGCCAACTACGTGCGCCCGGACGAGCTCCACCAGGCCTTCAACTTCCAGTACCTGTCGACGGAGTGGGACGCCAAGGAGCTCCGCGAGGTCGTCGACCGCACCCTGGACGCGATGCGCCCGGTTGGGGCGCCCGCGACATGGGTGCTCTCCAACCACGACGTCACCCGCCACGCCACCCGCTTCGCCAACCCGCCCGGGCTCGGCACCCAGATCCGCACGGCGGGCGACCGCGAACTGGGACTGCGGCGGGCACGGGCGGCCACCCTGCTGATGCTCGCGCTGCCCGGTTCGGCGTACGTCTACCAGGGCGAGGAGCTGGGCCTGCCGGACGTCGTCGACCTGCCGGACGAGGTGCGCCAGGACCCGGCGTACTTCCGCGGCGAGGGCCAGGACGGCTTCCGCGACGGCTGCCGGGTGCCGATCCCGTGGACGCGTACGGGATCGTCGTACGGCTTCGGCACGGGCGGCAGCTGGCTGCCGCAGCCGCAGGGGTGGGGCGAGCTGAGCATCGAGGCGCAGACCGGTGACCCCGACTCCACCCTGGAGCTGTACCGCTCGGCGCTGGCGGTGCGCCGCGCGCAGCCGGACCTGGGCGCCGGTGACGCGGTGGAGTGGCTGAAGGCCCCTGAGGGGGTCCTCGCCTTCCGGCGCGGGGAGTTCGTCTGCGTCGCCAACACCGGCGAGGAGTCGGTGACCACCCCGGCGTACGGGCGCGTGCTGCTCGCCAGCGGCGAGATCAGCGAGACGGACGGCGAGGCGAAGGTGCCGGGCGACACGACGGTGTGGTGGACGACGGCCTGACGCGTCATCAAATAGCGAGGGCCCGCTGCCATTCAGGCAGCGGGCCCCCCAGCACGCCCGGGCCAGCCCTCTGCCTTTCCTCGGAGACGTCATGCGCCGTCGCGCAGGGAGGAGCGGGCCGGCGCTTCAACGACTGGTGAGCGTGAGGGAGTTGGGAAGGGCACGTCAAGGTTGCGGATGAAAGTACTTGCTATGACTTTCAACTCTCTTGCTGTAAACCTTTCGCGGCGGTACGTTCACGCCGGCGCCCGGCAAAGACGCCTGGCCGTCATCGCAAGGAGTTACGCCTGTGATATCGAGATGGTCCGTCACCGCGACCGCGACCGTGCTCGCCGCCACTTCGGCGGCCCTGATGGCCCCCGCGACCCCCGCGTCCGCCTCCCCGCCCGGAACCAAGGACGTCACCGCGGTGATGTTCGAGTGGAACTTCGCATCCGTCGCCAAGGAGTGCACCAACACCCTCGGCCCCGCCGGCTACGGCTACGTCCAGGTCTCCCCGCCCGCCGAGCACATCCAGGGCTCGCAGTGGTGGACGTCGTACCAGCCCGTCAGTTACAAGATCGCCGGCCGGCTCGGGGACCGGGCGGCCTTCCAGAACATGGTGAACACCTGCCACGCGGCGGGGGTGAAGGTCGTCGCCGACACCGTCATCAACCACATGTCCGCGGGCAGCGGCACCGGCACCGGCGGTTCGTCGTACACGAAGTACAACTACCCCGGCCTGTACTCCTCCTTCGACTTCGACGACTGCACCGCGCAGATCACCAACTACGCGGACCGCGCGAACGTCCAGAACTGCGAACTCGTCGGCCTCGCCGACCTCGACACCGGCGAGTCCTACGTCCGCGGCGCCATCGCCGGGTACATGAACGACCTGCTCTCCCTCGGTGTCGACGGCTTCCGCATCGACGCGGCCAAGCACATGCCGGCCGCCGACCTCGCCAACATCAAGTCGCGCCTGAGCAAGCCGTCGGTCTACTGGAAGCAGGAGGTCATCCACGGCAGCGGAGAAGCCGTCCAGCCCACCGAGTACACGGGCAACGGCGACGTCCAGGAGTTCCGCTACGCCTACGACCTCAAGCGCGTCTTCAACAACGAGAACCTCGCCTACCTGAAGAACTACGGCGAGGGCTGGGGCTACATGAGCAGCGGTGTCTCCGGCGTCTTCGTCGACAACCACGACACCGAGCGCAACGGCTCCACGCTCAACTACAAGGACGGCGCCAACTACACACTGGCCAACGTCTTCATGCTGGCCCACCCGTACGGCGCCCCCGACATCAACTCCAGCTACGAGTTCACCGACCACGACGCCGGCCCGCCCAACGGTGGCACCGTCAACGCCTGCTGGCAGAACGGCTGGAAGTGCCAGCACGCCTGGCCGGAGATCAAGTCGATGGTCGCCTTCCGCAACGCCACGCGCGGTGAGCCGGTCACCAACTGGTGGGACAACGGCGGCGACGCCATCGCCTTCGGGCGGGGCGGCAAGGGCTACGTCGCCATCAACCACGAGTCGAGCAGCCTGACGCGCACCTACCAGACGTCCCTCGCGGCAGGCACGTACTGCAACGTGCAGAACAACACGAGCGTGACGGTGAACTCCAGCGGGCAGTTCACGGCCACCCTCGGCTCCAACACCGCCCTGGCGATCCACGCCGGCCGGACGAGCTGCTGAGCCGTCACGTCCTCCGCACGGCCACCCCTGTCACGCCTGTACGTGTCGGCGCAGGGGCGGCCGTCCGGGTATCTCGATGTACATGATCCGGCCGTTCACGACGTCGATCCTCCTCCAGGAGTTGGGCCAACTCGTCGACGAGTTCCGGGAAGACCTCGCGAACGAGGGGCGGTTCCTGCTCCATGCGGGGACGGCAGACAGGAGCTGCCGGGCCTGGCGACCGATTATGCGCGATCCGGGCCGTCGGCGGACCGGACCCTCACCGTCGCTTCGTGCAACTCGCCCTGCTGAAGGCCCAACTGAAAGTTCTTACCGATGCTTTCAAGCCTCTTGCTGTAAGCCTTGCCGCGGCGATACGGTCGCGCGGGGTCGGACCCACTGAGCCGTAATCGCAAGGAGCCCATCTGTGATAGCGAGATGGCCGACGCCGTCGAGGCGCCGAACCACCCATGTCGGACGGATCGCTGCGGTCACCGTGACCGCACTGGCCGCAGCACTCGTCCAGCCCCTCGCGGCGCGGGCGGACACCCCGCCGCCGCCCCCGTCCGACGCCAGGCTCGCGGCCGAGCCCGCCCGGCACGAGGCCACCCGCGACCAGTTCTACTTCGTCCTGCCGGACCGTTTCGCCAACGGCGACGCGAGCAACGACAAGGGCGGCCTGACCGGTTCCCGCCTCTCCACCGGCTACGACCCCACCGACAAGGGCTTCTACCAGGGCGGCGACCTCAAGGGACTGACCAAGCGCCTCGACTACATCAAGGGCCTCGGCACCACCGCCATCTGGATGGCGCCGATCTTCAAGAACCAGCCCGTGCAGGGCACCGGCGCCAATGCCTCGGCCGCGTACCACGGCTACTGGATCACCGACTTCACCCAGGTCGACCCGCACTTCGGCACCAACAAGGATCTGGAAACCCTCATCTCCAAGGCCCACGCCAAGGGCATGAAGGTCTTCTTCGACGTCATCACCAACCACACGGCCGATGTCGTCGACTATGAGGAGAAGTCGTACGACTACCTCTCCAAGGGCGCCTTCCCGTACCTGACGAAGGACGGTAAGCCCTTCGACGACGGCGACTACGCGGACGGGAAGTCCGGGTTCCCGGCGGTCGGTACCGGCTCCTTCCCGCGCACACCGACCGTCACCGCCGCGAAGAAGAACGTCAAGGTCCCGTCGTGGCTCAACGACCCGACGATGTACCACAACCGCGGCGACTCCACCTTCGCCGGTGAGAGCTCCACCCACGGCGACTTCGGCGGCCTCGACGACCTGTGGACCGAGCGTCCCGAGGTCGTCAGCGGCATGGAGAAGATCTACCAGCGCTGGGTCAGGGACTTCGACATCGACGGTTTCCGGATCGACACCGTGAAGCACGTCAACATGGAGTTCTGGACCCAGTGGGCCACGGCTCTCGACTCCTACGCGGCCAAGCAGGGCCGGGACGACTTCTTCATGTTCGGCGAGGTGTACTCCGCCGACACGGACGTCACCTCGCCCTACGTCACCGAAGGCCGCCTCGACTCCACACTCGACTTCCCTTTCCAGGAGGCGGCCCGGCAGTACGCCTCCCAGGGCGGCACCGCGCAGAAGCTGGCGTCCGTCTTCAGCGATGACTACAAGTACACGACCGACAAGGCCAACGCGTACGAGCAGGTCACCTTCCTCGGCAACCACGACATGGGCCGCATCGGGTACTTCCTGAACCAGGACAACCCGAAGGCGACCGACGCCGAGCTGCTGAAGAAGGACGAGCTCGCCAACGAGCTGATGTTCCTCAGCCGCGGCAACCCGGTCGTCTACTACGGCGACGAGCAGGGCTTCACCGGCGCCGGCGGCGACAAGGACGCCCGCCAGACCCTGTTCGCCTCGAAGACCGCCGACTACCTCGACGACGACCAGCTCGGCACCGACCGCACGCACGCGAGCGACGCCTATGACACGAGCGCGCCGCTGTACCGGCAGATCGCCGAGCTCTCCGCGCTCCGCAAGGCCAACCCCGCCCTCGCCGACGGAATCCAGACCGAGCGGTACGCGGCCGACGGCGCCGGGATCTACGCCTTCTCGCGGACCGCCGCCAAGTCGGGCACGGAGTACGTCGTCGCGTTCAACAACGCGGGCGAGGCGAAGACGGCGACCTTCGCGACCGGCTCGGCCGGCATGACGTTCAAGGGGATCTACGGGACGCGCGACTCGGTCAGGAGCGACGCCGGCAAGAAGGTCACCGTCACCGTCCCGGCCGGCTCGGCGATCGTCCTCAAGGCGACCGGCAGGCCCGCGAAGCCCGCCACCGCGCCGACCCTGACCCTCAAGGCCCCGGCAGCCGGCGCCACCGGCACGGTGGAGATCGGCGCGGACGTCGACGGCGGACAGCTCAACCGCGTCGTTTTCGCAGCCCAGGTCGGCAACGGCAAGTGGCGGACCCTCGGCTCCGCCGACCACGCCCCGTACAAGGTCACGCAGGCCATCGGGAAGGACGTACCCGCCGGAACGGCACTGCGCTACAAGGCTGTCGTCATCGACTCGGCCGGCCGCACCGCCAGTGCCACGGCGGCCTCCACCACCGGCACCCCGCCCGCCCCCGAGGTCCCCAGCGCCGCCTCCCGCGACTACGCGGTCGTCCACTACAAGCGCACCGACGGCGACTACGCGAACTGGGGCCTGTACGCCTGGGGCGACCTCGCGGACGGCGAGTCCACGAACTGGCCGGACAGCCACCCCTTCATCGGCCGTGACGCGTACGGCGCCTTCGCCTACGTCAAGCTGAAGCCGGGCGCGACGAACGTCGGCTTCCTCGTCATCGACAAGGACGGCAACAAGGACGTCTCCGCCGACCGGTCGATCGACCTCACCAAGACGGGCGAGATCTGGGTCGAGCAGGGCAAGGAAGCCGTCCGCACCGAGAAGCCCGCGGCCGACTATCCGGCGCCGGACAAGTCCAAGGCCGTCCTGCACTACCACCGCGCCGACGGCAACTACGACGGCTGGGGCCTGCACACCTGGACGGGTGCCGCGAACCCCACCGAGTGGTCGAACCCCCTGAAGCCGGTCAAGACTGATGCCTATGGTGCGGTTTTCGAGGTACCGCTCACCGACGGTGCCACCAGCCTCAGCTACATCCTCCACAAGGGCGACGAGAAGGACCTGCCCGCCGACCAGTCGCTCGACCTCACGGCGAACGGCCATGAGGTGTGGCTGTTGAGCGGCCAGGAGAAGTACCTGCTCCCGCAGCCCGCGGGGTCCGCGGCGGCGCTCGACCTGAGCACCTCCAAGGCGGTCTGGATCGACCGGGACACGGTCGCCTGGAAGGGCTCCGAGGCCGCCGCCTCCACCCAGCTGCTCTACAGCCGGGACGGCGAGATCGCGGTCAAGGACGGCACCCTGACCGGCGACGCCAAGTGGCTGCGGCTGTCCAAGAGCTCCCTCACCGACGCCCAGAAGGCGAAGTTCCCGCACCTCGAGGACTACACCGCCTGGTCCGTCGACCCGCGCGACCGCGACCGGGTCCGCGAGGCACTCGCCGGCCAGGTCGTCGCCTCGCAGCGCGCCGCGAACGGAGCCGTGCTCGCGGCGACCGGCGTCCAGATCGCCGGCGTCCTCGACGACCTGTACTCCGGGGCGACCAAGGCCGACCTCGGGCCAACCTTCGACAAGGGCCGTCCGACGCTGTCCGTCTGGGCGCCCACGGCACAGTCCGTCAAGCTGGAGATCGGCGACTCGACCGTCGCCATGAAGCGGAACGCCGGCACCGGCGTCTGGTCCGTCACCGGCCCGGGGTCCTGGAAGGGCAAGCCCTACCGGTACGTCGTCAAGGTCTGGGCGCCCAGTGTCCAGAAGGTCGTCACCAACAAGGTCACCGACCCCTACTCGGTCGCCCTGACCACCGACTCCGAGCGCAGCCTCGTCGTCGACCTGCGCGACAAGGCCCTGGCGCCGACGGGCTGGTCCTCCTACACCAAGCCCAAGGCCGTACCGCTGAAGGACGCCCAGATCCAGGAGCTGCACGTCCGGGACTTCTCCGTCGAGGACAGGACGGCGAAGAACCGGGGCACCTACCTCGCCTTCACGGACAAGGACAGCGACGGCTCCAAGCACCTGCGTGAGCTGGCCGAGGCGGGCACGTCGTACGTCCACCTGCTGCCGGCCTTCGACATCGCCACGATCCCCGAACGCCGGGAGGACCAGGCGAGCGTCGGCTGCGACCTCGCCGCCTTCCCGGCCGACTCCGACAAGCAGCAGGAGTGCGTGTCGAAGATCGCCGCGAAGGACGCCTACAACTGGGGCTACGACCCGTACCACTACACGGTCCCCGAGGGCTCGTACGCCACCGACCCGGACGGCACGGGCCGCACGGTCGAGTTCCGCAGGATGGTCAAGGCACTGAACGACGACGGCCTGCGGGTCGTCATGGACGTCGTCTACAACCACACGGCGGCCAGTGGTCAGGCGGACACCTCCGTCCTCGACCGGATCGTCCCCGGCTACTACCAGCGACTGCTCGCCGACGGCTCGGTCGCCAACAGCACCTGCTGCGCCAACACGGCCACCGAGAACGCCATGATGGGCAAGCTGGTCGTCGACTCGGTCGTCACCTGGGCCAAGGAGTACAAGGTCGACGGCTTCCGCTTCGACCTGATGGGCCACCACCCGAAGGCCAACATCCTGGCCGTGCGCAAGGCCCTCGACGCGCTGACCCTCGCCGAGGACGGCGTCGACGGCAAGAAGATCATCCTGTACGGCGAGGGCTGGAACTTCGGCGAGGTCGCCGACGACGCCCGCTTCACGCAGGCCACCCAGAAGAACATGGCCGGCACCGGCATCGCGACCTTCTCCGACCGGGCGCGGGACGCCGTACGCGGCGGCGGGCCCTTCGACGAGGACCCCGGCGTCCAGGGCTTCGCCTCCGGGCTGTTCACCGACCCCAACTCGTCCGAGAGCAACGGCACTTCCGAGGAGCAGAAGGCCCGGCTGCTGCACTACCAGGACCTGATCAAGGTCGGGCTGTCCGGCAACCTCGCCGGGTACCGGTTCACCGACACCGCCGGCAAGGAGGTCACCGGCGCCGAGGTCGACTACAACGGCCAGCCCGCCGGGTACGCGGACGCCCCCGGCGACGCCCTCGCCTACGCGGACGCGCACGACAACGAGTCGCTGTTCGACGCGCTCGCCTTCAAGCTGCCGAAGGACACGTCGGCCGCCGACCGGGCCCGTATGCAGGTCCTCGCCATGGCCACGGCCACCCTGTCGCAGGGGCCGGCCCTCTCCCAGGCCGGCACCGACCTGCTGCGCTCCAAGTCGCTGGACCGCAACTCCTACGACAGCGGCGACTGGTTCAACGCCATCCACTGGAACTGCGCCGACGGCAACGGCTTCGGGCGGGGGCTGCCGCCGGCCGCCGACAACCAGTCCAAGTGGCCGTACGCCAAGCCCCTGCTGAGCACCGTGAAGGTGGGATGCGAGCAGATCGAGGGGGCCTCGGCGGCGTACCGGGACCTGTTGAGCGTCCGTTCGACGGAGCGTGCCTTCTCCCTCGGTACGGCCGGTCAGGTGCAGTCGAAGCTGTCCTTCCCGCTGTCCGGGAAGGACGAGACGCCCGGCGTGATCACCATGCGGCTCGGTGACCTCGTCGTCGTCTTCAACGCGACGCCCCAGAAGCAGGAGCAGCGGATCGCCTCGCTGGCCGGCGAGGGCTATCGACTGCATTCGGCGCAGGCCTCGGGCGCGGACCCTATCGTCAAGTCCTCGTCCTACGAGCGGGAATCCGGCACGTTCGCCGTTCCGGGTCGTACTGTCGCCGTCTTCTCACGGGCCCTTTGACAGCGCACTAGATTGAGTGGGGCGGACCCGGTCACGGGCCCGCCCCACTCGTGCGTATCCAAGGGCTCCCGACGATGGACGGTTTCGGCAAGCAGTCGGGCACGACCGTGATGGTCGTCGACGACGTCTCGACCAACCGCTTCGCCATGGGCGCCGTGCTGCGCCGCGCGGGCCATGACGTCGTACCGGTCGCGAGCGCGGGGGAGGCGTTGAACGAGCTCGACATACGGCTGCGCGCGGGCGCCCTGCCCGACGTGGCCCTCGTCGACGTGGGGCTGCCGGACATGAGCGGCTTCGAACTGTGCCGCCTGGTCAAGGCCCGGCCGTCCATGGCCGCGCTGCCCGTCGTCCACTTCTCCGCCATGGCTGTGGACCCGGGGGACCGGTGCCGGGGCCTCGACGCGGGCGCCGACGCCTACCTGACCGTGCCGGCCGAGCCGAGCGAGATCGAGGCCGTCGTACGGGCCGCCGTGCGCGGGGCGCGGCGGCGCAGCGCGGCCGAGGTGCTCGCGCACCGGCTGACGCTGCTGTCGGAGGCGATCGTCACCGTGCAGACCGCGCGCTGTCTGGGGGAGCTGGCCGACGCCGCCGCCGCGGGCACGGCCCGGCTCACCGGAACGCCCGCCGTCGTCTTCGTCATCGGCCCGGGCGGCGAGCCGCACTGGGGCAGTTCCCTGCGTCTGCCCCGGGGCGACGGCTTCGCCCGTCCGGCGGGCACCCCCACCGCACTGCCCGACACCGCGCCGCAGGTCGCAGCGGCACGCCTGATCACCCGGATCGCGGAGGGCCGGACCGGGCGGACCGGGGTGCACAGCACGACCGTGCCCGCCTCACTGTGGCCCGCAGGCTTCTTCCGGCCCGGCGTGCGAGAAGACGCCCGCCTGGTCCTGGCGTTCACCGAGGAGGGCCGCACGTCGGTGTGCGTCGCCATGCCGGTACCGCCGGCCGCCGTACCGCTCCCGGCCCCGCCGTCGGCCCGGCGCCCGCAGACCGGGCCACGCACCGAACCGATTGCGGCGTACGACCGCCTCGCGTCCCGGGCCCCGCAGGCCGGGGTGCTCGCCGAGCCGATCCCGGTGTACGTCCCCTTCGCGGCTCATCGCCCGGGGCCCGAACTGCTCGCCGAGCCGATGCCCGCGTACGACCCCCTCACGCCCCGGCGCCGGCACAACGGGGTACCCGCCGCGCCGATGCCGGCGTACGACCCCCTGGCGGCCCGGCGCCCGCCGACCGCACCGGTCCCCGGCCCGGACTCGGGTGACGACGCCCTCCTCGCCCGGCTCGCCCAGGCCACCGCACTCGCCGCCGAGCCGCTGCTGATGTACCAGGCAGAGCGGCAGATCGCGCTCACCCTGCAGCACAGCTTCCTGCCCCAGCCGTACCGGCTGCCCGCGCTGCCCGGCGTGAAGGTCGTCGTCCGGTACGTCCCCGCGTCCCGGCAGGCCGAGATCGGCGGGGACTTCTACGCCGCCCTGCGCACCCGCGAGGGGGTGCTCACCGCGGTCGGGGACGTCGTCGGGCACTCGCTGGACGCGGCCACCGTCATGGTCGAGATCCGGCACGCGCTGCGTGCCTACTGCGTCGAGGAGAGCGACCCGGGCGTGCTGGCCGGACGGCTCGACCGGATGCTCGTGCACTACCACCCCGACGTCACCGCCACGGTCTGCCTGACCCTGGTCGACCCCGGCACCGGACGCGGCCGTATCGCCAACGCGGGCCACATCCCGCCGCTGGTGGTGCGGGACGGGGGCGGCGCCGAGTACGTCCCCGTGGACGGTCCGCTGCTCGGCCTCGGCCTTCGGCGGCCGAAGCCCACCGAGCTGGTGCTGACCCCGGCCGACCGTCTGCTCATGGTCACCGACGGCCTGATCGAGAGCCGCGGCATCGACCTCGACGTCTCCCTGAAGCAGCTCCGTACGGCCGCCGCCGATGCCCCGCCCGGCGTGGACGCACTGTGCGACACCCTGCTGGACCACTTCGGACGGGACCATGAGGACGACATCGCGATGCTGGCGCTGCGGTTAGGGTGAGCGCTGCCGACCCAGAACAGGAGTGCTCATGCCGCAGATCACCGTCGACTACTCGGAACAGCTGGCGGACGACTTCGACCGGCCCGGCTTCGCTCGGGCGCTGCACACCGCCGTGGTCGAGATCGCGGCCGCCAAGCCGCCCGCGTGCAAGACGCAGTTCCGCCGGACCGAGAACACCACCGTCGGCGACGACACCGACGGACACGGCGTCGTGCACGTCACCATGGGCCTGCTGGCCGGTCGTACGGACGAGACGAAGGCCAGGCTCACCGAGACCGTCCTGGAGTTGGTGCGGCAGCACCTGAAGCCGGCCGACGGGCTCGCGCTGCACGTGTCCGCCGAGGTCCGCGACCTCGACCCCTCCTACCGCAAGTTCGAGAGCTGAGCCGTCGGTCGGGGTCCGCTCAGGAACCGCTCAGGACGCCAGGGCGATCAGCCGGGTCACCAGGTCGCCGAACGGCCCGTCGCCCGGCTCGTCCTTGAGCATGCTGCGCAGCAGCCCGCTCATCTCCTCGTCGTACGCCGCGCTCACCGCCGCGAGCGCGGCGAAGTCGTGCACGAGCTGGACCTCCAGCTCGCCGCGCGGAATGCGGCGCCCGTCCAGCCAGATCAGCGCCGTCGACTCGGCGAGCGAGATCCAGGAACGGATCACGAGTTCCAGGCGCGCGGGCGGATTCTCCACGCGCAGATGCGAAAGGATTTGGACATACGCGGCCTGCCGCACGGAGTCGATGAGCGCGTTCGTCGCCGTCGAGCCGACGGCCGGACCGCCCCGCATCAGCGCCGAGAAACCCGGGCCGTGCTCGTCGACGAAGTCGAAGAAGCGGCGCATCACCCGCAGCAGCCGCGCCCCCAGCGGCCCGTCCGGCGGCTCGACGAAACGACCCGCCAGTTCGTCCGAGGCACGCTTCAACGCGGCCTCGTACAGGCTGAGTTTGCCGGGAAAGTAGTGATAGACCAACGGGCGCGAGATGCCTGCGGCCGACGCTATCTCGTCAATGGAGACGTCGTCGGGCGAGCGCTGGCTGAACAGTTCGAGGGCGACGCCGATCAACTGCTGCCGTCGCTCCTCGACTCCCATTCTTCGGCGTACCCCGGTAGTCATGCGAACACCTTACCGATCGAATCAGGCCTGGAACGGCCCGGACCGATCGTCGGCGTTCACAGATCCAGTACGAGCCGATCACCCCGCGCCCGCGACACACAGATCAGCATGGAGTCGGACCGCTCCGCGTCGGTCAGCAGCTCGTCCCGGTGGTCCACCTCACCCTCCAGCACCCGCTGTTGGCAGGTCCCGCAGAAGCCCTGTTCACAGGAGTAGGCGGTGTCGGGCAACTGCGCGCGAACGGCGGCCAGTACGGTCGAGTCGGCGGGGACGGTCAACGTCCGCTTGCTGCGCCGGAGTTCGACCTCGAAGGCACCGCCCGCCGAGGAGCGGGGCGTGAACCGCTCCAGGTGGACGCCCGGATGCCGCTCCTCCACCGCGGCCATCAGTCCCTCCGGGCCACAGCAGTAGACGGCGGCCCCGTCGGGCACGTCCGCGAGGAGGGCGCCGAGATCAGGGATGCCCTCCACGACGGTCACCCGGTCTCCGGCGCCCAGCTTCTCGACCTCCTCCAGGAACGGCATCGAGGCACGGTCACGTCCGCAGTACAGCAGCCTCCACTCGACGCCGTCGGGCAGCGTCCGCAGCATCGGCAGGATCGGCGTGATCCCGATGCCGCCCGCGACGAACACGTACGACGAGGCCGCCACCAGCGGGAACCGGTTCCGCGGCCCCCGCACCTCCAGCTCCATTCCCTCCCGCACCTGCTCGTGCACCTCACGCGAGCCGCCCCGCCCGTCCGGGACCAGCCTGGTCGCCACCGTGTACGACGAGGTGTCCTCCGGGTCGCCGCACAGCGAGTACTGCCGCACGAGGCCCGACGGCAGCACGACGTCTAGATGCGCGCCGGGCTCCCAGCGCGGCAAGTCGTGCCCCTCCAGCCGTAGTTGCACGACCCCTTCGGCGACCTCTTCGTGCGAGGTCACCAGCAGGCGCAGCGCCCGCGACCGGGGTCGCCCGGAGGTCGGCTCCTCAAGGGCGGGCATCGGCCACAGCGGCGAGACCTGGATCCGGTGCCGCATCGCCCGCCGGGCCAGCAGGGCGGCACCGGCGACGACGGCGAGGGTACGGAGCTTCGGCATCAGGCGGCACCCTTCGCGGACTTCTCGGCGGTCTCGGCGGCCAGCGCGGCGGGGGAGGAGGCCAGATAGGCGACGGCCTGCTCGGTGGAGCCCTCCTGGGAGGGGTGGTAAGTCCGGCTCAGATAGCGGGGGATGGACCTGAGCATGTCCCCGGTCGAGGGGAGCGTGCCCCGCCTGCCCCGGACGTAGAAGTCCTTGAAGCTTGCGCGGCCGTCCAGCAGCGTCGGGTCGTTCTCCATGAAGAAGCGCGACCCGCGCTGCCACAGGAAGACGAGAGCGGTGAACGCCGTAGCCCAGGTCCGCACCCGCCGCCGGTAGCCCCCGTCGACGTGCATGAACAGGTCGAACGCGACCGACCGGTGCTCGACCTCCTCGGCACCGTGCCAGCGCAGCAGGTCCAGCATGGTCGGGTCGGCGCCCCTGCGGTCCAGTTCCTCGGCGTTGAGCACCCAGTCGCCGAGGAAGGCGGTGTAGTGCTCGATGGCCGCGATGATCGCCACCCGCTCCATCAGCCACCAGCGGCGCGCGCGGCCCGGCGGCAGCGTGCGGTCGCCGAGCAGCTTCTCGAAGAACCAGTCGACCTGTGCGGTGTACGGCGTCGGGTCGAGCCCCTGCTCCCGCAGATGCGGCAGCACCTCGTCATGGGCCTGCGAGTGCATGGCCTCCTGACCGATGAACCCGATGACGTCCTCGCGGAGCCGCTCGTCCCGGATGTACGGCAGCACCTGCTTGTAGACGTGCACGAACCAACGCTCACCGGCGGGCAGGAGCAGATGCAGCACGTTGATGGTGTGCGTGGTGAACGGATCGCCGGGCACCCAGTGCAGCGGCGTGGAGTCCCAGGAGAAGGACACCTTGCGGGCCTTGAGGGGTATCCGGTCCTGCGTGTTAGACATGGCGTCAATGTACTGACGGGTAGGGCCGTGGTGAACCCTTGTGCACGGCCCTATTTACATTTCTGTCAGCAAGGCCCGGATCTCACCGGGGTCTCACCGGATCGGGGTCTCACTGGAGCCCGTTGATCGAGCGCCCGCTCTCCAGCGTGCCCTTCAACTCGGCCTGCGCGCCCTGCTTGGTCCGCACGGCCAGTTGGCTGCCCTCGGCGCTGCCGCGGACCCCGCCGGTGGCCCGGATCGACTCCGTGTCCCGGGTGCCGGCCGCCAGCAGATACCAGCTGCCCGCCTGCGCCTTCCACAACACACCGGCCAGCACATGGGGATCGCGCTGTCCGCACGCCGGCACGTTCTGGGCCTTCGCCACCACTGCCGCCTGCGGCGTGCCCGGCGTCCGGAACTGGGCCAGCACCCGCTCCCCGCCGCCCCGCCAGGTCTCGGCGCGCGTGCACACCCAGTCCGCCGTGCCGGTCCCGTCGGGAAGCGTCTGCTGTGCGAACGACCAGGCGTTGACCGTCCGTACGCCCGCGGAGCGCAGCGCGCCCAGCCAGCAGGAGTACGGCGCCCAGGTGTGCAGGGCCTGCGCGCCGGTCACGTCCTTGGACGCCCCGGGGCGGCCGGTGGTGAGGCGGGCCGGGACCAGTTCGGCGAGGTCGGTCAGCAGCCGGGCGCCAACGCTGTCGGTCACCTGCAGGGCGTTCCACGAGGAGCACGTGCCGGTCTGCTGGGTGGCGGGGCTCGCCATCGGCGAGGTGACACCCTCGGTCACGGTGAGGTCCATCGCTCCCGCGCCCGGCTTCAGCAGGTCCCGCTCGGCCGCGCCCTTCACCCAGGGCGCCATCAGATAGCGGACGTTGCCGTCGGCCCGGCTCAGCACCACCGCGCTCGCCTCCGCCCTGGTCGCGTTGTCGACGCGGGAGAAGTCCAGGGCGGCACCGGCCGTGCCGTCCGTCGGCTCGGCGTAGCGGGCGATGCGCAGACCGTCGTAGAGGATCACCACGCGCGCGGTGTCGACGGTCCCCGCGTACAGCAGCTGCGGTGCCCCGGCCGGGCCGCCCGACGGTGTGCCGGGCGTCGCGGAGACCGTGACCTTCTCGCCGGGGCGGGCCCAGACGGCGAGTGCGCGGCGCAGCAGGGCCGTGTCGCCGGTGAGGTCGCCGCGCGGGGGCCACACCGAGAAGTCGGTGCGGGCGGCGGACTGCCAGGCCAGCGGCGGAACCTTCGTCAGCTGGGCCGGGTCGAGGGCGGCCTCGGCCGCCGGGTTCTGCGCGTACGAGGGGGCGGCGGGGCCGTCGGGGCCCCACCCCTCGCCGGGCAGGCCGAGCAGTGCACCGCACACGAGGAGGGCGGCCCCGGCGGCCAGCGCGGCCTTCGTGTGCTGCCTGCGCCGCATCAGGTCGGTGGGCCGGGCCTGGAGGGAGCAGGGGTCGAACTCGGGGGATTCGAGCAGCGCGGCCTGCGCCGGGACGGTGTCGGCCTCCTCCAGCGCGTCGTCCACGTCCTCGACGTCGGCCGCCGACAGGATGTCGCGCACCTCGCCGTCCGCGAGCTTCTCCAGGCCGCGCAGGACGTAGGCCGCCCGTGCCGGGCCGGACAGCGCCGACAACTGCTGGTCCAGGGCGAGCTCGTCGGCGCCGCCCGACCGGGGGAAGAGGCGCAGGCCCCAGACCTGGGGCAGCAGGGGTGGCAGCTGGGAGCGCTTGGGCCAGGCCGCGCGCCGCAGCGGCAGGCCCGCCTCCAGCGCCGTACGCAGGACCCGGAGCCGCAGGAAGGCGTACCCGGGGTCGCTGTCGCGGCCCGTCGACTGGGCCGGGATCGCGGGCGTCGCCGCCGTCCGGCCGCGGGGCAGCGCGCGCTGGGTGAGGGAGTGCGCGGTCACCACGCGCCGGTTGCGGCCGAGGCTCGGCGGCAGTACCAGGTAGGCGAGCCGGACGAGCCGCGGGTAGTGCTCGACGAGCGCGGCCTCGGCCCGCTCGACGTCGACGACCGGCTCGGCCGGGGCGGGTGCGGGGCGCGGGGCGACATCCTGTGACTGCACGTTCAGCAGAACGAGCGAATCGTCGGTTGGTCACCGCCGCGCGGCACCGCCCGGCGCGAGGCCGTGTCCGCTCAGTCGTCGGACTCCAGCAGCGCGCGCGCGTAGTTCCCCATCGAGCGCTGGTAGCGCGGCAGATGGGGGGCGAGGGCGCCCAGTGCCAGGGACAGGCCCTCGCGATCACGTCCGAGGCTCGACAGGCACAGCGCCAGCGTCGCCCGTACCGCGTCGTCCAGTTCGTCGGAGGGGGCGTCCAGCTCGGGCGTCAGCAGCTTGACGCCCTCCTCGGCCTGCCCGACGTTCCGCAGCGAGCTGGACAGCTGGATCTTGGCGCGCCGGCCCTTGTAGCCGCTCAGCCCGCCCGCGAGAGCCTCCCGGTACAGCGGCACCGCCTTGTCCGAGTGGCCAGTCGAGTCCCAGGCGCACGCCTGCTCGAAGGGGCCCAGCGGGCTGTCGTCGGGCAGCTCGGCGACGAGGGCGTCGATGACGGCGCGGAAGTCGGCGGCCGCCTCCTCGGGGTAGCTGTCGAAGGTTGCCCATGCGGCGGTCACGCGATCTTCCCAGTCCTTGTCCACCGAGCCACACTCGCACACCCGTGCCCGTGAGAGCCTCTGATTTGAGCGCATCGCACACCACAGCCGTATGGGAGACGAGGGCCCCCGTCGGGGCTCTGTGCGGCATGGACCGGAGGAACCGATGACATTGACCCGACCGATGCTCGCGCTGACCGGCGCGGTGGCGGTGCTCGCGCTGGCCGGCTGTGGCTCCGGCGGCGACAAGGAGGCCGAGGTGCCGAAGACGGCGACCGGCAGCCTGGAGCATCTGGCGGCCATGGCGAAGTGCGACCCGAACATGCAGACCGACGCGGACGAGATCCGCCAGGCCATCTGCAAGACCGGCAAGGACAAGTACATCCTCGCCACCTTCGCCACGGACCGCGGCCAGGCCGAGTGGCTGAGTGGTGCGAAGGACTACGGCGGCTACTACCTCGTCGGCCGCAAGTGGGTCGCCGTGGGCCAGGAGAACACGGTCACGACGCTGCAGAGCAAACTGGGCGGGACCATGGAGGAGGGTTCCGCGCACATGAACCCCGGTGGCAGTCACAACAAGGGCGGCCACCACAGCTGACCGCGCGGACCCGGACGGACGAAGGCCGGCGGTGGGAATTCCCACCGCCGGCCTTCGTTACCGGTTCAGGGCTGCTACTGGCAGTCCTGGCCGCTGTTGATGCAGTCGACCATCTCGTTCATCGTGTTCTCGTCGAAGAAGTTGATGAAGTCGTTGTGGTCGGTGATCGCCTTGTGCAGCTGGTCCGGGAAGGAGTCCACCGCGAAGGCGTTCTGGACCTGTCCGTCCTGGATCTGCGGGGCCTGGACGTCGTAGACCAGGCGGACCTGGAGCTGGGGAATCGCCTGGAAACCGTTGGCGCAGGTGCCGTCGCCCTGGACGAACGCCACGTGCGTGCGGTGGTTGGCGCTGTCGATGTTCTGACCGTCCCAGCAGCTCTGGAAGTTGGACGTGCGCACCACGGAGCTGCCCTCGGGGCAGATCGGGAGCTTGTCGTGCAGCTGGACCTGGTCCTCGAAGCCGGTGCAGCTCCAGTTCGCGTTGGCGTTGTTGTTGCCGTTCACGAAGGACTTGGCGTCACCGGTGATGATGCGCAGGGCCTGCGGCATCGCGACGACATCGCTCGTCTTGTTGCCGACGAACTTCAGCTGTGCCTCGCTGGGCTCGACGATCGTGCCGACGTTGCCGTCCTGACCGCCACCGGGCGCGTTCGCGTCGATGTCGTTCTGACCGTCCTGAATACGCAGCACCGGCCAGAAGTACGACGACCGGTCACCCTGGTTCTGGCAGGTGGTGTCGCCGTTCGCCAGGTCCTGGTCGCTCGCGAAAGCGTTGTTGGCCTGGTTGCCGACGTAGTCGTGCTGGTGCTGCGCACCGTTGCTGACACCGGGGGCGACGATCACGTTGTCCGAGTTGCGGTTCTCGTTCTCGTTGGTACCGCAGTTCGTGGTGAAGCTGCCGGTCGAGCCGCTGTCCCCGTTCGCGGGGAGGCCGTTCGCGCCGACGCCCAGCTGGGCGCTGCCCTGGACCTGCGTGATGTCGACGAAGTCGTCCGCCGACGGGCCGTTGCCGGCCTGACCGCCGTTGCCGCCCTGGTCCTGTCCGCCGCCGTCCTGGCCGCCCTGGTCCTGACCGTCCTGGTTCTGGTCCTGACCGTCGTTGTTCTGGTCCTGACCGTCCTGGTTCTGGTCGCCGTCCTGCTGGCCGTCGTTGGTCTGCGGCTGCTCGGCCGGGACGCCCTGGCACTGGGCCAGCTGGTCCAGGTTCTGCGGGCGCTGGCCGCCGGCCCGGTTGATGTTGATACCGATCCGGTCGAGCGTGGCCACACGCTTGGACTTCAGCGGGCCGAGGATGGCGTTGTTGACGTAGTTGGCGTCCCCCGCCTGGGCCTGCCGCGTCTCGGCGAGACGCTTGTAGGCATCCGTGACCTGCCTGTCCAGCAGCGCCAGCTCCTTGGCGACGCCCCTGCGCGCGCTCCTCGGCACCTTCGTCAGCTTCTGGCCGACATCAGGGCAGTTGATCGTCGCGACCCGGGCATTCGTGGACTTCGTCTGGTTCCACCCAGAGTTGTCCTCGTGCGCCGAGGCATAGAAGTTGGCCCATACAAGCCCGCCCCCACCGAGCGCTAGGGCTGCCGATGCGGCAATGGCCTTGGTGGCCAGCGGCGTACGGCGTTTTCTTGTGTTGCGTCCCATGGAACTCCTCTGACTTCCTTTTTCGGGGGCATCGAGGGCGCCCGACAGGAGTGAAGCGGCTCCCTTTGATACGGGGGTCGTCCCAGGGGTGTTCAGCCGTCCCGGAAATTGTTGAGAGATTCGTGAGAACGCTGTGTGCTCAACCGCCTCTGAAATACCGGCAGTTGTTGATCCCGCACGGCGGGTGAATTGCCACGTCCGTTTTCACCGGCCGTGGTCGAGATACGCGAGAACCGCCAGCACGCGACGGTTGTCGTCGTCCGACACCTCCAGGCCCAGTTTGGCGAAGATATTGGCGGTGTGCTTGGCGATCGCCCGTTCCGTGACGACCAGCCGCTCGGCGATCGCCGCGTTCGTCCGCCCCTGAGCCATCAGCTCCAGCACCTCCGTCTCGCGGGGCGTGAGCCGCGCCAGCGGCTGGTCGTCGGCCGCGCGCCGGGACAGCAACTGCTGGATCACCTGCGGGTCCATCGCCGTGCCGCCCGTCGCGACCCGCCGTACGGCGTCCACGAACTGGTCCGCGTCGAAGACCCGGTCCTTCAGCAGATACCCCACCCCGCCGCTGCCGTCGGCGAGCAACTCCCGCGCGTACAGCTGCTCCACATGCTGCGAGAGAACCAGCACCGGCAGACCGGGCTTCCTCCTGCGGGCCTCCAGCGCGCACTGCAGCCCCTCGTCGGTGTGCGTCGGCGGCAGGCGTACGTCGACGACGGCGACATCCGGCTCCAGCTCGGCCAGCGCGCGGGCCAGCTCGGGGCCCGTCTCCACGGCCGCTGCGATCTCGAAGTCGTAGGCCTGCAGAAGCCGGACCAGGCCGTCGCGCAGCAGGAACAGGTCTTCGGCTAGGACAACGCGCAAGGGATCTCCATGGTGACCATGGTGGGACCGCCCGCGGGGCTGCTGACGGCCAGGACGCCGTCGAATGTACCCAGTCGCCGCTCGATTCCGGCGAGCCCCGAACCGGTCCCGATCACCGCACCGCCCCTGCCGTTGTCGGTGACGGTGATGCGCAGCCTTCCCTCCGTGTGGTGCACGTCGATCCAGATCCGGTCGGCGTCCGCGTGCTTGACGGCGTTGGTGAGCACCTCACTGACCGCGAAGTACGCCGCCGACTCCACCGGCGCCTCGGCCCGCCCGGACAGCTCCACGTTCACCTCGGAGGTGACCGGCAGCCGCAGCGCCAACGCCCGTACGGCGTCGCCCAGTCCGCGCTCGGCGAGCACGGGCGGGTGGATGCCGCGCACGAGGTCGCGCAGTTCGTCGAGCGCGTCGGCGGAGGACCGGCGGGCCTGCGCGACGAGCTGCTTGGCCTTCTCCGGGTCCTTGTCGACCAGCATCTCGATGGTCCCGAGATCCATGCCCATCGCCACCAGCCGCGCCTGCGCCCCGTCGTGCAGATCCCGTTCGATGCGGCGCAGTTCGGCGGCGGAGGTGTCTACGGCGTCCTGACGGGTTTCCGTCAACACCCGTACGCGCTCGGCAAGTTCTCCCTGGCCGGCGCCGAGAACGGCGCGGGTCAGCTGGAAGTGGACCTGGAGCAGGCGCGGCGTGTAGAAGTGCGCGACGAAGAGCAGGCCGAGGCCGAGGGCGGCGGCGCCGAGCGCGGACGCCTGCCCGGTGACCGGCACGAAGCCGTACCAGTACCCGTCGGGCAGGACCCGCCACAGTCCCGCCGCGATCGCGAACCCCTCCAGCGGATAGAAGAGCAGCACGGCCGGCAGCAGCGCGGTGACGAACCCCGCCGTCATGTCGACCGGCAGCCACCTCAGGTCCCGCCAGGTCGCCGGGTCGCCCAGCATCCCGAAGGTGCGGGCCCACGGGTTGGCGTCCTTCGGCAGCGGCCGGTACGCCGGCGGAATCCGTACCCCGCCCCACTCGGCCGCGAGGACCCGCCGCCAGTCGGCGAACGCCCGTACCCCCGTCAGCACCCAGGGTGTCGTGACGATGCCGACGCCGATGGGGATGAGCGCTATGGACACGAGGGACAGGACGAAGCACAGAACGGCGCCCGGCAGCGAGACCAGGGCCAGCGCCAGCCCCCGTACGGCCGCGAGTCCCATGCCCCGCGCCCGTGTCCGCTGGTCGCCGCCGGTGCCGCTCTTCGTGTCGTAGGTCATGGCGTCAGTCTCACGCAGCCGGCGGCGCGGGTCACTGGGCCGGGGCCCCGGTCAGGGGGTGGTGCCAGATACACCCCCGCCCGCGAGGACCTTGGCCTCCACCTCCGGGTCGAGCCCTTTCGCCGTCCGGTCCGTCCGCTGGGGTGCTGTGCCGCCGATGTCCTGGAGCCAGGCCCAGGTGTCGGCGACGGTCTCCTCGACCGGCCGGCACCGCAGTCCCGTCGCGACCGCCCGCGACACGTCGGCGGCGTGCAGCGCGTCGTGCATGTCGGTGCCCGGCGGCACCCACACCGGCAACTGCGTCCACGGCTCGATGCCCGCGTCGAGGATCACCTCGGGCTCGGTCCACCGCAGTTGCGCCGTAGCGCCGCCGGCAGCCGCACACGCGTCGAGGAACGTGCCCATGGTGGCGTGCCCCTGCGGGCTCATCAGGTTGTACGGCCCGCTCAACTCCTGCTCCGCCGCGCCCAGGATCCAGTCCGCGAGATCACGGACGTCGGCATACTGCAGCGGCAGGTCCCGCGGCCCCGGCGCCAGTACGGGCCCGCCACGGGCCATCCGGGTCAGCCACCACGGCAGCCTGCCGACGTTCTCGTACGGGCCGATGAGCAGCCCTGCCCGCACGAGCACCGAACGGTCCGCCCCGAACTCCTCGACGACGGCCAGTTCCCCGCCCCGCTTGTCCCGCGGGTAGTCGGTGTGCTCGGCACCGGCCTCCGCACCCTCGACCAGCGGCGCGTTCTCGTCGTAGCCCGCGGGCGGGGCCCACGCGTACACCGAGCAGCTCGACACGTACACATACCGCCCGGCGCGGCCCCGCAGCAGCCGCGCCGTGTCCCGTACGGCACGCGGCGCGGCCGACCAGGTGTCCACGACGACGTCCCAGTCGCCCTCCGCATCGGCGAGGGCGGCGAGCCCGTCGGGCGCGGTGCGGTCACCGTGCAGCGACCGCACCCCGGCCGGCGGCTCGTGCCGCCCCCGGTGGAAGACGGTCACGTCCCAGCCGCGCCCCAGGGCCGCCTCCACGACGGCCCGCCCCGCGAACTCCGTACCACCCAGCATCAGAAGCCTCATACGGCCGACTCTGCACGGTACGGGCGCGGGATGGAACAGGACTCTGCCGTCAGCAGAAGATCAGGGGAGGCGGCCGTGACGGCTCAGCGCCCGACCGGCGGGGTGTACTTGTATCCCACCCGCCGCACCGTGCGGATGGTGTCCCGGTGCTCGGCGCCCAGCTTGCGGCGCAGCCGGGCGATGTGGACGTCGACGGTACGGCCGTCGCCCACGTGCCCGTATCCCCACACCGTGGTGACCAGCTGGTCGCGGGTGTGCACGCGATGGGGGTTGGCCACCAGATGGGCGAGCAGCTCGAACTCCAGGTAGGTGAGGTCGAGTTCCCGCCCGTCGACCGCGGCGGTACGCCGGACTGCGTCGACACTGACGAGCGGGTCCCCGCCGGTGTCGGGGACCGGCGCGACGGGCGGCTGCTGGTCGGCCGGGACGAGCACCAGGTAGCCGATCATCGGCGGCTGCCCCGGGAGCGTGGGCAGGGAGTGCGGGGGAGCGGGCAGCCAGGTGGCGCCCGGCGGCAGCAGGTCCGCGACGTCGATCACCTCGTCCCGGTCCACGGCACGCAGATGATGCCGCGAACCGTTCGGGGAGGTGAGCGTGGCGGCGGTGGACAGAGAACGAGTGGTCGCCATGAGAGGTCAGCTCTTTCGCGCGAGAGGTCCGTTGGGAAGACGTACGTCGTTTCGCGCTGGCCGAAGGCCGGAAGGTTACGGCTTTACAGGGCCCGCGCGTTCACCGCGCGGCAACACACCCGGTCGAAGTCGTGGTGCTGACGGGAAGGCCAGAAGGGCTCGAGGTCACGGCGACCCGTCGCGGAGTACTTCTGGAAGCTGGCCATGGCCCCATTGAAGCAGACACTTGCCCGCGACGGGACCCTCGTCTCATCAGATGCGAAGGGGCGCCCACCGTCCCGGTGGGCGCCCCTTCGGGAACTACTGGGCACGATCAGACCTGGCCGGCCTTCTCGAGCGCGGAGCAGCAGGTGTCGACGAGCAGACGGGTCACGACGTACGGGTCGACGTTGGCGTTGGGACGCCGGTCCTCGATGTACCCCTTGCCGTCCTTCTCGACCTGCCACGGGATACGAACCGAGGCACCACGGTTCGACACACCGTAGGAGTACTCGTTCCACGGGGCGGTCTCGTGCAGACCGGTCAGGCGGTCGTCGATGCCGGCGCCGTAGTTCTTGACGTGGTCGAGCGGCTTGGAGCCCTCACCGAGCGACTCGCACGCGGTGATGATCGCGTCGTAGCCCTCGCGCATCGCCTTGGTGGAGAAGTTGGTGTGCGCACCGGCACCGTTCCAGTCGCCCTTCACCGGCTTCGGGTCCAGCGTCGCGGCGACACCGAAGTCCTCGGCGGTGCGGTAGAGCAGCCAGCGGGCCACCCACAGCTGGTCCGACACCAAGAGCGGGGCCAGCGGGCCGACCTGGAACTCCCACTGGCCGGGCATGACCTCGGCGTTGATGCCGGAGATGCCCAGGCCCGCGGCGAGGCAGTTCTCCAGGTGCGCCTCGACGACGTCACGGCCGAAGATCTCGTCGGCGCCGACACCGCAGTAGTAGCCGCCCTGCGGCGCGGGGAAGCCACCCTTGGGGAAGCCGAGCGGGTAGCCGTCCTGGAAGAACGTGTACTCCTGCTCGATACCGAAGATCGGCTCCTGGGCGGCGAACTTCTCCGCGACCTCGACGAGCGCGGCACGCGTGTTGCTGGCGTGCGGCGTCATGTCGATGTTCAGGACCTCGCACAGGACCAGGATGTCGTCCCCGCCGCGGATCGGGTCCGGGCAGGAGAAGACCGGCTTGAGCACGCAGTCCGAGGCGTGACCCTCGGCCTGGTTCGTGGAGGACCCGTCGAAGCCCCAGATCGGCAGCTCGGCACCCTTGGCGTCATCGGCCAGAATCTTGGTCTTCGAACGGAGCTTGGCCGTCGGCTCGGTGCCGTCGATCCAGATGTACTCAGCCTTGAAGCTCACGGGCCACATCCTTCGGGGGTGGGTCTAGGCGCGTATTGCGGGCGCTGCGGCGCTGCGGCACTGGGGCGCCGCGCTACAGGAGCTTGTCAACAGGCGATTTCCCGGCCATTGCTCGAATGTGAACCCCGTGTTACCTGGTGTTGGTGTGGCCCGTTTCACGCTGTGAGCGCCCATCCGCGGCATCCGGGGCAGCCGGGACGGAGTACACGGCCGACTCGTATGCGATGGGAGTGAACGAAGCACCCGCAGCCACACGCACGCGGGCCCTGCCGCTCGTGGCCGCGAGCAGCAGGACCCAGACACGTACGAGGTGACTAGCGGAGCCTCACCCCACCTTCTCGATCAGCGCCCGGCGAATGAGGAACTTGCCGGGCTCCCGCACCTGCTCGAAGGCCGCGTTGTTGAGCAGCGCACAGCTGCCGGAGACCGAGGTGACCTCCACCGTCGTGGACTTGTTGTTGTCCAGGTTGGTGACCTTCAGCTTCGTACCGGCCGGGAACTGGTTGCTGGACGCGGCCGGCGCCCCGCCCTCGCCGGAGAGGGTGACGGTCGACCCGTTGCAGACCTGCTGCCCCGATGCCGCGGCACCGCCGCCGTCCCCCGCGTTGCCGGCCTCCCCGGCACCCGCGTTCCCGGCATCCCCGGCACCCGCGTCACCGGCACCCGCGTCACCGGCACCCCCCGCGGGAGCGCTCGGCGCCGGCTGCGAAGCCTGGGAGTCCTGAGCCGACTCCCCAACCCCACACCCGGACGCCTCCTGCTGGACCTTGATCTGTGCGATGACCGCCTCACGGTTGGCGATCCGCGCCTCGGACTGCGCGTCCGGATTGGCCCGTTGTCCCTCGATGAACCGCTCGTTGTTGCCGAGGGCGGTGGCGAGGCCCTGACAGACCGTCGACTCCGCGGCGGACTTGACGGTCGGCGTCTGCGAGGCGTTCGAGGTGCTCGCCATGACGAAGGCGCCGCCTCCCGCCACTGTCGCCGCACTCAGCAACAGCGCGAGCTTCTTCTTCGTGCTGACAGTTCTCCTACGCGACATCGCGCCTCCTGAAGAGCTAGGGGAGCGTACGTCGCTATGTACGAGATGCCGAACGAAGTTACTCAGTGGTCACGGGAGTTGGCCCAAGTAACCTGCGTCACATCCTGCCTGAGGACTCGTCAGTTCACCCGTCAGCCCTCCCGGGACAGGGCGTCCCGCACGGCGTCATCGGTGCGCGCGACAACGGCCGTACCGTCCTCCGCGGTGATGATCGGCCGCTGGATCAGCTTTGGATGCTCGGCCAGGGCCTTGACCCACCGCTCCCGAGAACCGGCGTCCCGAGCCCACGCCTTGACGCCGAGCTCCTTGGCGACGGCCTCCTGGGTCCGCGTGATGTCCCACGGCTCCAGCCCCAGCCGATCGAGCACCTCCCGGATCTCGTCCTCGCTGGGCACGTCCTCCAGATAGCGGCGGACGGTGTACTCGGCCCCCTCGGCGTCGAGCAACGTGAGGGCGCTACGGCACTTGCTGCAGGCCGGATTGATCCAGATCTCCATGCCGCTCACCGTATCCCGAGTCACCCGTGTTCGAATTTCCCGGCGTCTCACGCACACCTCCCGAACCCGGCGTGACGTGACACCAATTTCATTGCTGACCAGGGGATTTCATGGACGTCCGGCACCCCCCGATTGTCAGTGCCAGGCACTAAACTGGAGTCAGTGTTCGAGAGCGTCGCCGGGAACCCGACCGGCGCTCCACCGCGACAGGAGGATGCCTGTGCCCGCTGCCGCACTGAAGGCGAAGCCCACCCAGTCCACCGCCAAGCACCCGGTCCTGCTCGACCTGCCGTACGCGCCCGTGGAGAAGCGGCCGCTGCCGCCGGGCCGTCCGCGCGAGTGGTACGTCACCCACAACCGCCGCCTCAAGGCCCTGCGCCTGGCGATCGCCCTGCTCGACTCGGGCGTCCTTATGCCGAACCAGGCCCGCAACGAGACGATCCGAAGCACCGCGCAGACGATCGGCGTCCACCCACCGTCGGACACGACGTGCCACATGGTGCGGGCGCTCATGAGGTACTCGAGGTAGACAGCGCAGCCGGGTGCCCTCAATGTCGAGGGCACCCGGAAAACCCGGAACAGTCCCTTACGCAGACAACTCCCGCTCCAGCGGCGTCCGGAACCGAGGCGTCACCCGGGCCGCCCCCATCCACCCCTGCAACGCCTCCGCCTCCACGGCGACCGCGGCCTCCACCGCCCGCCGCTCCGCACCCCCCAGATCCTCGAGCAACCGCCAGACGATCTCCCCGTCCCGGCGCTGGGCCCACCCGCCCACCACCCGCCCGTTCCACCACACCGTCGGCCCCACGTTGCCGCTCCGGTCGAACAGCGACGGCCACAGTCCCGGCGCCAGATACCACTCCCGCCGCTGCCACCCCATCGCCGTGGGGTCGAGCCCCGGCAGCAACGCCGCCCACGGCTCCGCGGGCCCGTCCACCGGGCCGTCGTCGCCGTCGAGGACGTACCCCGTCCCGTCGTCCAGGGCCACGGCCCGCGCCCCGATCGCCGCGAGCGCCCGGCGCACCTCGGTGACCCGCCACCCCGTCCACCACTTCAGGTCGGTCTCCGTCGCGGGTCCGCACGCCGCAAGCCAGCGCCGGACCAGCTCCGCCTGCGCCCCGGCCACGTCCAGCTCGGGATGCTCGGGTGCCACCGCCCACCGGAACTGCGAGGACGTCCAGGAGCCCAGCGGCCGCCCCCGCACGACCTTCCCCTCAACGCCCAGCACCCGCAGCAGCCGCGTCGAAACGGTGTGCACGCCCTCGTAGCTCTTCCCGGCCCCGTACACGAACTGCTCGCGCAACCGCGGCTCGTCCCGGGCGAGTTCGGCCGCCGTCGCCTGTCCGCGCCGCGCCAGCGCGGCCAGCGCCGACTCCTCGACCTCGGCCAGCCAGGCCGCGTCCGGCGCCCCCGCCGCAGCCATGTGCTTGACCAGCGTGGCCCGCTCCCGGGCGGCCACCGCGAGGCCGGTCGAGGCGTGCACGACGGCCGTCAGCCCGGTGGGGAACACGAACACGGTGTGCCGCATGCCGTGCATCCGGACCAGCGCCCGCTCCTCGTACAGGGCCCGCTCGGTCTCCGCGACGGTCTTCGCGGGCTCCGCCAGCCGCGCCCCCACGGCCAGGTACACGGTCGCCGGATCGGTGCCGTGCAGCGCTACCAGGGACTCGGCGACGTCCTCCGGCCGCCCGGCCCGAGCCGCCCCCGCCAGCCGATGCCGCAACCCCAGCCGGGCCCGCCGCTCGGCCACCCCGATGTACCGCAGCCCGTCACCCATCCCGGCCTCCACCCGTCATGCCGTCACACCGCCAGTGCCTGCATCTTCCCGGACCCCACCGCACCGACAACGGCCCTCGCGCCGATCACGCCCCCGGGCCCGCCCGACCGCCCGAGACACAAACGCCCCGTCACCCGATTGCCGTACCCGGCATGCAGACACCCCCGGTCCCGCCTTCACTGCGATCAGGAGGGTGATGAACCGGGTGCCCGGCTGAAGAACCGGGGGACGGACCGGGTGGCGGACTTCGCCCGAGCAGGCGGCGGCAGCGGGAGGTGTGATGGGCAGGCGTGGCATACGGCGGCCGGTGCACGGGACGGCCGTGGACGGAATCGTGTCCTGGTGACGACCCTGACGCCCGCCGAGCGGGCCGGCCGCGGCAAGGCCGCCCGCAAGCACGTGTCCCGCTCCGCCCACGCCGCCTGGGTCCCCTCCGTCGACCGGCCCGACCCCGTCGCCGTACTGGAACGCCAGGGCCGCGACCGGCTGCCGGAACTGCTGCCGATCAGGTACGGCCGGATGACGGCGTCCCCGCTCGCCTTCCTGCGCGGTGCCGCCGCGGTGATGGCAGCCGACCTTGCCGCCGCCCCGCACACCGGCCTCACCGTGCAGCTGTGCGGCGACGCCCACCTGCTCAACTTCGGCCTGTACGCCTCCCCGGAGCACTCCCTGCTGTTCGACCTGAACGACTTCGACGAGACGTTCTGCGGTCCGTTCGAGTGGGACGTGAAACGGCTCGCCGCCTCGGTCGCCGTGGCCGCCCGCGAGATCGGCCACCCGGACGCCAAGGCCGGCCGCGCGGCCCTGGAGGCCGTGACCGCGTACCGCACCACCATCCGGCGGCTGGCCCAGCTCGGCGAGCTCGCCGTCTGGCACACGCGCATCGACGGCCGGCAGCTCCTGCCCCTGGTCCGCTCCACCCGCGACCGCCGCCGCATCGAGGCCAGCCTCGGCCGTGCCCGCCGCCGCACCAGCATGCGGGGCTTCGACAGGCTGACCGAGATCGTCGACGGACGCCGGCGCATCATCCACGACCCGCCGCTCCTCGAACGCGCCGGCACCTCCGACATGGCCGCACTGCGCAAGATCTTCAGCGACTACCGCTCGACGCTCTCCGAGGAGCGCCGCCTGCTCCTCGACCGCTACCGCTTCGTGGACGCCGCCCGCAAGGTCGTCGGCGTCGGCAGCGTCGGACTGCGCTGCTTCATCGTGCTGCTCGCCGGACGGGACACCGACGACCCGCTGTTCCTCCAGATCAAGGAGGCCCGGCCGTCCGTACTGGAGGAACACCTGCCGAGCGGGCCCTACGTTCACCCCGGCCATCGCGTCGTCGCGGGCCAGCGTCTGATGCAGGCGACCGGTGACATCTTCCTCGGCTGGATGTCGGGGCCGCAGGGCCGTGCCTTCTACTGGCGCCAGCTGCGCGACATGAAGGGCTCCACGGACGTCGCCGGCATGAGCCCGGAGGACCTCCTCGCCTACGCCCGCCTGTGCGGCACCACCCTCGCCCGCGCCCACGCCCGCTCGGGCGACCGCATCGCCATCGCCGGCTACCTCGGCGGCGCCGACACCTTCGACCGCGCGGTCACCGATTTTGCCCTCGCCTACGCGAACCAGACGCTCAGCGACCACACGGCCCTGGGCGCGGCCGTCGGCGCCGGGGTGGTCAGGGCGGCGCCGGGGGTCTGAGGACCCCAGCCGTAAGGCCCGGGCGGCGCGGTCAGCCGTACGACTCCAGCAACCCCTCCACGTACGCCGTCAGCCGCCCGCCCAGCACCTCGGGCGTCAGCTCGGTCCGCCCCAGCTCACGCCACGGCCCGGCGAGTTTCGCCGCGTCGGGTGAGTAGGCGAGGGCGTCGATCAGCCGCCAGTACAGGTGGTCCGCCCCGTTGGCGAGCCGCCGCCCGCCATGTGCGTCGTAGCGGTCCCGGAAGCCGAGGCCGTGCTCCGGTCCGTGGAGCAGCGCGAGCGCGGTCGAGCAGTGGGCGACGTCGAGGTCGGCGGGGCCCCACGAGGTCTCCACCCAGTCGACGACCCCGCTGATCCGGCAGTCCTCACCCGTCCCCCGGAAGAGCACGTTCCCCGGGTGGAAGTCCCGGTGCAGGAAGCACCCGTCGTACGCCGGAGGCTCCTGCCGGATCACCTCCACGGCCCGCTCCCACAGCCCGCCCGACGGCGTGCGCACCCGCTCCGCCGACGTCCACGCCTGGTACGGCCGCGGGCGCTCGTCCGGTACGACCCGGTGGATCGCGGCGAGTTGGGCCGCCAGCAGGTCCAGGCGGCGGTCCAGATCCTCGTCGTCCACCCGCACCCGGCCCGGCAGGTGCGACATCAGCAGCGAGGGGTGGTCGCAGTGCTCGGCCGTGGCGTCGACGGCGATCAACTCGGGTGCGGGGACGCCCTCCTGAGCGGCGAGCAGGGTCAGGACCGACGCCTCACGGGTCAGCAGTCCCGGCGCGTGCCCGCGGAAGAAGGGCTTCACGAACGTACGCAGCGCGAGCTCGGTGCCGTCGTCGAGGGTGAGGCGGCGCATCTGCGAGCTCCAGCCGCCCTTCGCGAAGACGGTGCCGGCGACCGCCCGCCCCTGCGGCACCTGCTTGGCCAGCCACGACCGGGTGGCCGTCCACCCCCGGTCGCCCAGGCCGGTCAGCACCGCCGTCACGAACTCCCGCCGGTCCTCGGCATGTTCCTGGAACCACAACCCCAGCATGTGCTCCGAGCCCGGCACCTCGAACCGTGTGAACTGGGCGTGCGCGGCCAGCGCGTCCTGTACCGCCTCCGTCACCTCCGGCGGGATGATGGCGTCCGTCCCCGGCACCGCGAGCACCGCCCGGCCCTCGTACGCCCGCAGCACATCGAGTGCGGGTGCCCCGCGCCAGCCGTCCGGCCTGCGGATGATCTCGCTGAACCGTCCGTCGCCCTCGCCGAACGGCACATCCCAGGCCTCCTCGGCGTACACGGCGGGCGCGCACAGCCCGATCGCCGCCACACGCTGACCGTAGTGCGCGACGAGGTCTGCCACCGTCTGCCCGCTCATGCTGAACCCCACGAGGATCAGCGGACCGTCCGCCGGGACGCGGGCGTCGATCACGGAGACCGCCTGCTCGAAACGCCTCCGCAGGCTCAACTCCCTCAGCTCACCGCTGCTTTCGCCGTGTCCCGAGAAGTCGAGGGCGAGCCCGTGGCAGCCGCGTGACACGAACTCGGCGAGCAGCGGGAGCAGCCGTTCCTTGCTGCCGATGCCCGCGCCGTGCAGCAGGACGGCGGTGGCCGCTTCCGGGCCGGCGGCGGCACCGCCGTACACGCAGCTGAGCAGTTCACCGTCGTGGGTGTGTGTGAAGGAGAGGAGCTCGGTCATGTGCCCCATTCACTCACAGGGGCACCGGGCCGAACTCGGGCCCCGGGAAAAGGAGATGCACGCCGAGTGACCGTCTCCCTACCCTGGACATGCGTAACGGAGCAGTTCACGCCGCTTTTCGCAGGGCGGGCGTCACCCTGCGGACTCGGGGCTACTCTCTACGCACCGACGGACGGTCGCCATCCCCCAGCGCCCCGTCGGGCATCCATCACTCACCGCTCGAGATCCACCAGATCCAGATCCAACCCACGCTCACGGAGGCCCGTGATGGGCACCATCGTCATCTCCGGGACCGTCGTCCTGGTGATCTTAGGATTCGACAACCACCTCTACTGGCTGGCCGCCGTCGCGGTGCTCTTCCTCTACCTGCAGTACGGCCGCAGCGCCTCCGCGCCGAGCGGTGGCGCGGGCGGTGGCGGGGGAGGGGCCCCGTCAGGAGGCTCCATGCCCGCGGACTACCGCGCGTACCGCGACCGCCGTGACATGCAGGCCAAGTGGGAGCGCCGGTACCGTCGCGAGCGTCCTCTCGAGTCGCGCCGGCAGGAGCGCGAGAAGAGCAAGTGAGACCACCCGCGGTGGTAGGCCGCGGTGGTCGCGCCCGCAGTCGAAGGCGCCCCCGGTCACAGTCCGGGGGCGCCCCACAGCGGGAACCAGCGGTTCAGGTCCTGCTCGATCCGCAGGTCGTTCGCGAGCGCCGCCCGCACCCGCAGCTCCAGCGGGTTGTCGCGGCGTTCCGTCGCACCGGGCACGGGCGCGAAGGGGTAGAAGGTGCCTCGCTTGTAGAGGTAGACGAGCGCCAGCCGCCGCCCCGGCTCACCCCCTTCCGACCCGTCGCCCCCCGCGTACTCGAATCCCGCCAGCGAGCACAGCAGCTGTGGGCCGAAGCCGTTGACCTCCATCGCGCTGTTCACCGCGTGCAGGTCGTTGACCAGCTCCGGCAGCTGCTCGGGACCGCGCCGGGAGACCAGCCACGAGTAGCCGTAGCCGTCCCGCGTCAGCTGCACCGGCCGGCCCTCGCGCTCGGCGTCCGCGTCCAGCAGCGCCTGCACCTCGCGGTGAGTCTGCTCGAAGACCGCGCCCTCGACCGTGGCGAAGCACACCGCCCCGCTCCCGGTCGGCCGGAACCCGGCCGCCGCCTCCAGCGTGATCGCCGCCGACGGCAGCCCGAAGAGCTGGTCGAGATCGGGCGCGACCGGTTTCGTACGGCCCAGCAGAATGTCCAGCAGCCCCATGCTCACACCCCTCCGGGAGCCGCCGCCTCGCCGAGCTCGGCGGAGATCCGCCCCAGCTGGTCGAGCCGCTGTTCCAGGCTCGGGTGAGTCGAGAAGATGCGCGCGATGCCGGGCTCGCGGCCCAGGGCCGGCGTGAAGTAGAAGGCGTTGAAGGCCTGCGCCGTCCGCAGGTCCTTGGTGGGGATGCGGGCGATGTCGCCGGAGACCTTGGTCAGTGCGGACGCCAGCGCCGAGGGCCGCCCGGTGAGCAGCGCCGCGGCCCGGTCGGCAGCCAGCTCCCGGTACCGGGACAGGGCCCGGATCAGCAGGAAGCTGAGCGCGTACACAGCCGCGGACACGCCCATCACGGCGGCGAAGATCACGGCGGTGTTCTGATCCCGGCGCCCGTCGCTGAACAGCTGCGAGTAGAAGGCGAACCGTACGATCAGCCCCGCGATCACGCCGAGGAACGAGGCGACCGTGATCACGGCGACGTCCTTGTGCGCCACGTGCGACAGCTCGTGCGCGAGGACACCTTCCAGCTCGTCCGGCTCCAGCCGCCGCAGCAGCCCCGTGGTCACACAGACCACGGCATGATCGGCATTCCGCCCGGTGGCGAACGCGTTCGGCATGTCCATCTCCGACACCGCGACCACGGGCTTGGGCATGTCGGCGATGGCGCACAGCCGGTCGACGACCCCGTGCAGCTCGGGATACTCCTCCCGCTCCACGACCCGCCCCCGCATCGCGAACAGCGCGACCCGGTCGGAGAACCAGTACTGCGCCCCCAGCAGCGCCGCCGCCACGACCACGACGAGCACCCAGGACTTCAGCAGAAAGATCAACGCGACTACGAACGCCACGTACAACAACCCGAGCAGAAACAGAGTGATCCCCATACGGGCGGTCAACCGCCGATCACTCCGGAACCGGCTCTGCATCTCGCATCACCCCGCGCACTCAGGCACTCGTCCCACTGCCCAGTGTGCACCCGGTGACTCCCATGAACGGGTCGTGATCGGCCCCAGGACCGGCAAAGGCCGGGAGTGCGGAAATCGCAGGCGGACGGCCTAGTAGCCCGCACGGAAGTTGATGTAGCCCAGCAGCACGATCAGCCCGGCGACGCAGCCCAGCACGATGGCCGTGGACACCCATCCGGACCTGCGCTGACGCCGTGCCACATGATCGGGCTCACCCCGGAACGGCACCGGCCCGGGCGGGTTCTCCTTCCAGCGCGCGGCGAGCATACGGGCCCGCGCCGAGGGCTCCTTGTGCTCGGCGTTGTCCGCCCACTTCAGGTCGAACTCGCGTTCTTGATCGTCGTGTTCGTGCTGCTCCGGCATCCCGTCCACCCCCGTGTCGTCCATCGGCAGAGGCAGAATAGAACATACGCCCGCGCCCCCGCTGTCAGTAGAACAGCGGGGGCGCGGGCGCTGTGCCTCGGTGCCTGGATCAGGCGTCGATCACACGTCGAAGAAGTGATGTTGCGGCGCGGCTACCTTGGAGCCCTGTTCGCGGAGTCGCTCTGACCGGCGGGAACGCGGTCGTTGTCTGTCGTCGTTGGTAGTCGTCGGCCGTCCCCGGACGGCCCAGAGACGGCCCGGCGGTTCGCAAGGCTCATCTGGGGAAGCCCACTCGGCCGCTTCCAGTCTCGACCACCGGCTGTGCCCGGCTATCAGATCTTGAGAGAGTGTGGCCGTAGGACCCCGATCCGAGGAAGGCGGAGTCACCCACCTTGATCATCCTGGACGCGAACATCCTCTACAAAGGGCCAGACACCGTCACGACAGACCTGCTCCAGACCATTCGGGCCGCAGGCGCAGAGAAGGTGGGCATCCCCTCGGTAGCGCTGGAGGAGCTTGTGGCCCAGCGCGTCAACCCATATCGGGAACGGTACGAGGCGGCCTCGGCAGCGTGGAAGAAGATCGCCGAAGACACCCCCTGGCCCCTACCGCAAGAACTCCCCCGCGTCGACATCGACCGGTATGCCCACCACTGGCGTCAGCGGTTTGAGTCAGTTGCCGACAACCTGGCGGCCGACGCAGACATCCTCAACGAGGCGCTGGCTCGAGAGATGAACGTTCTACCTCCGTGCAAGCTCGTAGGCGCCGATGCAGATAACAAAGGTCATAAGGTTGGAGCGAGGGATGCAGCAATCTGGCTGACCGCGGTCAGTTACGCGCGGGCTCACCCCGACGAGACGATCTACTTCGTCAGCGCCAACACTCACGACTTCGGCAACGGCGCACCCTATCAGCACCCAATGAATGAAGATCTCGCAGGGATAGAGGACCGGTTCGTTCATCTCACGAACATGAACGAACTGGTCGATCGTTTCACTAAGAGGACGGTACCGGATAATGAGGCGGTAAAAGCAGTACTAGAATCACCAAACACTGCTCGCCTCATGGGGCGCGAGGCATTCAGGCGAATGCGAAGCTCGCGTTTCCGTCACACAGTCCTGACGCCGGGCCGTTTCGAGTGCTTCGATGCGGAAGCGGCCGATGAGGGTCCCGCTGTCGCCCGGGGCTGGATCAACGAGCCGCGTGGCTGGCTGGAGCACATCGGGGAGGCAAAGGCACACAGCATCGGAGACCACGTCTGGTCCTCGGTGGAGGCGCGATGGACCCTCGTCGGCATCGCCGAACTCCGCAGGCGCGGACCGCGGTTGATCGTGTGCTCCTGGCAGACCCGCATCCTTATCAGCACAACCAAGCAGGACGCGGAGCCGTCATTGCTGAGGTCTGAATCGCCACAGCATCCCTCGGCTGAAGTGCTGGAGAAGATGAATTCGCTGGTCTCTCGCATGGTCCGCCCTGAGAGCACAAGACGGTTCATTGAGGACGAGCGAGCTGCCAAGATACGTCAGCAAATCGAGTGGGACGCGATGGCGGATGCGATGGCAGAAGAAGACGCAGACAGGGAGTAAACCAGGGCTGCCGGCGAGCCGCGACCTTGCACCCGCTGTGGTTGTGTCGATGGAAAAGATCGGCCAGGCAATCGCACTAAAAGGGGCTAGCCGTGCTCGTGCGGCAGGCAGCCCCAACAGCGTGCGGCTGGAGAGGCGTGGTGGGCTGTACCTCCGATGGGCGTCTTCGGTGTGCGCACCTCCGCAGCGAGGCGGGAGCATGAGGCGAGACGGAGAAGGAGTCGCTATGCCCAACGGTATCCCTGAGTACATTCACGACGCCTTCGAGCGTGCTGAAAGGAGGACCAAGCGACGAGTGGTGGGCGACCTACGGCAGTACATCAACATGGATGCAACTCGCGCTACAGTATTTGACGTGCTCGGCGGTTACGTCATCGAACACGACACAGAGTACAACGCGACATTTTGGGAAATGGCAGCCGAGACGGTGTTTCTGGCTGTGGGCATCCGGGATTCCCACAAAGAACCCGAACTGAGTCAAGAAGAAATTTGGAATTACGTAGACAACTTGGCCGAGTTCGTCAACACGGCCAAGTGCATTTAATGGGCCTTAAGAGCTACTTCACCCAGCCGAAGGACGCCGCCAAAGCGGCGTCCCAAAACGAGGACGAACGGCGGGGGTCGTACCAGAACAGGGCGTCCACCGCTACATACTTCCTAGTCGGCCTGGGTGCAGTTGTCGCAATGATCAGCGGCGAGACTTTCAGCCGCATCACTCGTGGAATCTCAGATGCCGCCATCATCACGGTCTACTTAGAGGTCATCGCCGCGGCAATCCTACTTGGATTTGCTTGGTTGATGTTTCGGCATGCGGATAGAACCCTTGCGCAAGATGGCTTCGGAACTCCGCCCAATAAGGAATGGCCAGCGACACCCGAGACTATTTACACAATTGCCATTTTGTTCTGCATCGCCACTCTCCTGACGTTGGTGGCAGTACTCGCCGCGAGTCTGGCATTCCCGGCCGCACGCGAGAACGAAAACACCGGCAATGGCCCGGGGGCGCTTCCCAGTTGCCTTGCTGTTTGCCCGAGTTCTCCACCGGCGCCCTCCGACGGCGTGAAGCCGCCTCCAGAATCTGATCAGCCAAGTTCCCCGTCGACTCGATGCACTCATGACGGCGGGACCGACCCAGGCGGTAAAGGCCCTGCCGTAGCACTCGGGCAAGGGAGTTGTTAGGGCGCGTGTCAGGGTGCCGGACAAGGCGACCACTTGACGCGTAACGCTGGTCAGCGTGTAGCGACGGCCACGCCTGAGCCGCCCTCGACCCGCAAGGTAGGGCTTCCGTCGCAGGTCAACGCCTTGACGCACCCGCGTGTGAAGTGGACGGCAACTGTCGTTGGCCGCCGTCGGACGGTCTACAGGCGGCCCGGCCCTGAGACGCAAAGCATGAGATCAGCGGCCCGGACAAAGTGTCCGGGCCGCGCACTTCCCTGCCCGTCACGCTCCTATTCGCTCGGGTAGTGGACAAGGCCCGCTACCCGCCCAATCACCGGTTCTGTACCGTGAAACCGGCCCCTCACAAGCAGCAGGAGGCAGCACGCAATGCGTGGTCTTGGAGATCACCTCAGCATCGGCGAGCGGATCGCGTTCTACCGCAAGCGGCGCGGCTACACGCAAGAGGTCTTGGCCGGCCTGGTCGGCCGAAGCACCGACTGGCTGGCGAAGATTGAAACGGGGCGCCGGAAGCCGCCCCGTATCGACATGCTCGCCGAGCTGTCGCGCATCCTGCGCGTGCCCCTCGGGGACCTGCTCGGCCAGACCGTGCTTATGGAGGACGAAAGGCAGCAGGACGACGTTCCGGCCGTACGCGACGCGCTCATGACCCCGCGGCGGCTATCGCGCCTGCTCTTCGGGCCCGAGGTAGAGGTGCAGCTCCCGACGCCCGCCCCGGTGGCTGTGCGCGTGGAGCAGGCATGGAACGACTACCAGGAAGGGCGACTCGGTAGCGTCATCGCGGCTCTTCCCGCGCTTCTGCAGACTGCTCAGGAGCTGGAGGACCGAGCGGCGCGCAGTGGCGATGATCGTGGCGACTGCTGGGCCGTGTCGGCCCGTACACACCACCTCGCGGCTACGACGCTCGCGAAGATCGGCGAATCGGACATCTCATGGCTCGCTGCCGAACGCGCGATGCGGGCCGCTGACGAGTCGGACGACCCGCTCGTGTTGGCGTCAGCCGCACGTTCCGGTACGCACGCCCTCCTGGCCAACGGTCGGTATGACGACGCCCTGGAACTGGGGAACACGGCCGCCGCATGGCTATCGTCGCGGGTCACCGAGAACGACCCAGCGGCACTGAGCTTGCTGGGCATGATCCACCTGCGCGCCGCTGTAGCGGCAGCACGTCACCAGGACCGCCCCACCGCGGCGGGCTTGCTGAACCGAGCCGAGGAACTCGCGGACGACCTCGGGTCGGATGAGAACTACTGGCAGACCGGCTTTGGGCCCACGAACGTCCTGCTTCACCGCCTGTCCGTTGAGCTGGACCTCGACAACGTGTCCTACGTGGTGGAGCACGGGCGGATCAACGTCGACCACATGCCGCAGGAACGCAGCGTCTCGCACCGGATCGACTACGCACGCGCCCTCTCGCTCGCCGGACAGGGTGATGATGCGTTCACGGAGCTACGTACGGCTGAGCGCACGTCGCCGCAGCTCGTACGCAACAATCCCAGGGTGCGCGAGACGCTGCGGGACCTGATCAAGCAGTCTCCGGTCACTGGTGGCTCGCGTTCATCCGAAGTGTTCGTGATGGCTCAGCGGTGCAGGGCGGTGCAGTGAGTTCAGCTAGGCGTGGAGTGCTCGGGGTCGTCGGGTCTGCGGCCGGAGGCGTTGAGTCGCTGCGTACCGGTCTCGTAGAGCCCGCGATGGATCGCGGATGGCAGGTGGCCGTCACGCTCACGCCGACCGCAGGTCAGTGGCTACGGCTCATTGGCGAGGTCGAGCGGCTGGAGAAGCTGACCGGCCTACCCGTCCGCGATGAGCCCCGGTTGCCCGGCGAGGCACGACCGCACCCGCCGGTGGACTGCTACGTCGTCGCTCCCGCGTCGGCCAACATGGTCGCCAAACTCGCGACCGGCCTGATGGACAACCAGGCTCTGACTCAGGTGGGCGAGGCGATCGGCACTCTCGATCTGCCGGTCGTCGTCTTCCCTCGGGTGAACGCGGCGCACGCTCGCCACCCGGCATGGCAGCACCACATCGACACCCTCCGGGCGGGGGGCGTGCATGTCGTCTACGGACCGGATGTGTGGCCGTTGTATGAGCCTCGGGAAGCGCCGGCGGGCCGCCCGCTGCCGTGGACGGCAGTGCTCGACACAGTGGATGCGGCAACCCGATGACGGTTCGTCAACGGCCCTGACCTGCAAGGAAAGAGGACCCGGACAGTCTGTCCGGGTCCTCCGCCGTTCCGGGCCACATCCTCATTGGCATGTCAGGGGTCAATGAGCAAAGCGGCGAACTGGAAGGCATGACTCCCGCCGAACTCGCTTTGATCGAGGCGAGTTTGTGTGAGGCCCGCGTCAAGGTCGAACGACTGCTGAGGCGCGCGGACGAACTCACGGCGACGGTGGAGTCTCGCTACCCACGAGCCGTTCAAGGCGATCAAGCCGCTCGCCAAGTACGCGCAGGGCGTCATGAATCGTGTTGAGTTCCGTTGCCAAAGCGGTGAACGCCGGGCTGCTGCCCGGCTCGGTGCCGAGGGGTACAGAAGGATCGCGGACGAACGTGCCGCGACCCTGCTGGGTGAGAACCAACCCCTCGTCACGGAGCTGACCGAACGCGCTCTGAACAGTCATGAGCTGCACGCCAAGTTCCTTGGCGAGCTTGCGAGCGGCTGGGAGCTGGTCGCCCGGCTCGTACTCGCGGTCGGGGCCCGCAATCTTCTCGCGGAACTGCGCCGCGATCTCCTTGGCCGTGGGCGTCTGCTTGGGCGCTTCGGGGCTCTTGTCCATGACATCGAGAGTAGCCGGACCTAGGTCAATCTCTGATCCTTCGGCGGATTCTCTTGACAGACAGATTGACCTAGGTCAATCTGAATTCACCGGAGCGAGCGGTCCGCAAGGGCTTCGGCTCCGTGCCGGTGCATGACAACTCCACAGCGTGATCCACCGCAGATACGACGGCCGTGACGACACCGGCCGAGGCGAGTGGAGACCAGTCGGTCATCTCCCGTCAGGGACACGTGCCGACTCAAAAGAACGGATCTGCCCAAGGGCACGCACGCCGCGCGAAGAGACCGAGATGCGATTCCTCGGAGGAGCGGGACTGAGGCACAGATCCATATCGCGCAGGACGGGCCGTCACCTCCCGCAAAAGGTGTCCAGCGCGGCTCAGGTCCGCGCATCTCTGACCTTCGCCGCATCGATGCGGCGGCCGGTTGCCTCCGCTGCACGTCGCGCACGTGCAGCGCTGAGGGGAGCCGGACATTCCGACTTCAACGGCGAGCGGTCCCCGGGTGGCACCCCGGGGACCGCGACGGGCCGTTCCTCTGTGGAAGGACACACGACCCTATGAGCCCCATCGTCACTGTTCAGGACGCTGTTACCGCGTTCGCCGACTTCATGGAGCCGACGGACGCGGAGCTGGACGCGATCGAGCAGGAGATGCCCGTCATCCTGGCGGACATCGAGCTGCTGGACACGCAGATCGTCACCCTGGACCGCTCCCCGACCGAGCTGGACCACCAGCGCATCCGCCGCGCCCGCCGCCGGGCGCTCGCCGCCCGAGTCGCGCTGATCAACCGCAAGAGCGCGAGCATGCCGGGCGGTGCGGCATGAGGGCGAACGCTTCCCCGACCGGCCTGGCCCTGCTGCTGATCGTGGTGGGCCTGCTGACTGCCTTCACCAGCATCACGGCCGCGTTCGTCACCCATGAGCCCGTCTGGCGCTACCTGATCGCAGGCGGCTGCTTCATGCAGTTCATCGGCTGGGTGGTCCACGGCCGCCGGAACGGGGGCAGGCGATGACCACCGTGAAGCTGACGAAGGTTCAGATCGGTGTGCTGGCAGCCGCGTTCGTGCCGATGCTCGCCACGGGCGTGTTCGGCGGGATCGGCACCTACAGCAACATCAGCCACTCCTACGGCAAGGGCACCGCGCTAGGTGCGCTCGCCGCCGGTGAGGGCGCCACGGCCGTGCTCGCGCTGGTCCTGCTCGGTCTGACCATGCTGGGCCAGTCCTCCCCGCGGATCGTGCGGGCGGGCCTGTGGGCGCTGCCGGCCGCTGCCGCTGTCATGGGCGCCATGGCCGCACCAGATGCGGGCCGTACCGTCATCTACGCCCTGACCCCGATGGGCATGTCTGTCTCGGCCGAGGGCATGGCGTTCCTCGCCCGGCGGATCGTCGTCCACACCGACGGCCGCGACGCGGAGCACGAGCGCCGCACCGCTGACCTGGTGCAGGCGCTCGCCTACCACCGTGCCCGGGCCACCCAGCACCCGAGCGACCGTGTCAGGAAGTGGTCGGAGCGCAAGTCGTGGCGTCTGGCTCGCAGGGTCGGTGTCGGCGATGTGGCGCTCGGATCGAGGCTGCTGGACGTGCAGCGCGATCGGGTCACGGCCGGTGCGGATGCCGCGCTCGCGTCGATGTTCGGCGGCACGGCTCCCGCCCCCGCCCTCGATCCCGCACCGGTCGCGAATGCGGAGAAATTGACCGAGACGGCGATGAAACGGTCTATGGCTGAGCTGCGGGAATCGACCCCCGGCCCGGTGGTGACGCTGTCCAGGCTGACGGTGCCGGATCCGGTCGCGGTCGACGCGGGCAAGTCGATTCCTCCGCTCAAGCCCCTGCCCGCGACCCCCGCCCCGATCGCACCCGAGATTGAGGCGCCCGTGCGGCGGACGGTTCCGGCGGAGTCGACCCGGCCGCGACGGGCGACCGGTCGACTGCCCGACGCGGCCCGATCGCCCCGACCCAAGCGCACCCGGGATCAGTTGCTCGATGAAGCGCGTAAGGCGACGGCGGGTTGGCCGGATGGGAAGGTGACTGCCGAGGGCATCCGGCGCGAGGTGCGCACCTCGCCCGCGAACGCGCGGATGCTGCGCGACACCCTGCTTGCTGAGCGGGCCGGCTGATGTCGGCCGCGTGGGGCAAGTGCTTCGACCCGTCCGGTGCCCGCTACGGGGTGCCCACCTATCCGTGGCGCCTGGCTCCGGACGGCCTGGCCACGCGCCGGCAGTTACGGGCTGAGGGTCTGCGTCCGGGCGGTCAGCCGATAGCGGCGCAGGCCATGCGCATCAACCGCCGCACCGGCACCCCGAGGGTGGCCTACCTCTACCGCATCGACCTGGCCAAGCCCGTCCGGCCGATGACGTCCCGTAAGTGGGGCGCGCTGGCGCTGGCGATGCTCGCCCGCCGCACCTGCCCCAAGTGCCGGATCACCTACAGCTACTGCCTGCCGCGCTCGCTCGGCATGTGCGTTCTGTGTGCCTTCCCCGACCCCGCCGACACTCCGAGGAGTACGTGATGGGCAACTCCGAAATCCGCCGCCTGGACCGTGAGATCCGCAGGACACAGAACAAGCTCGAAGCCGTGCGACGGGGTGAGTGGTGGCCGCTGACCAGCCGCGAACGGCTCGCCATGACCCGCGCGATGGCCCGAGGCGCCCGCAGCATCCACCAGGGCCGCAGCACGGCCGGCGCGGAGAACCGCATGGACTCCATCGGCACGGCCGTCGAGACGCGGCTGAACGCGGAGCTGACGGCTCTGATCGTCGAGCGTCAGCGCCTGGTCACCGAGGCCGCCCGCGCCAAGGCCAAGAAGAAGTCTTCCCGCTGGCTCTGACCAGCCACAACGCCGGGGCGGCTCGCCTCTTTCCACGGACACGACCCACCCCGGCGCCCTTCCTCAACTCCCGCCCTGATCAGGGCAGTCAGGAGACCTCCCAGCATGACCGAGAACGTCGTTCACCTCCACAAGACCCTCGAACCCTCCGCCCCGGACGCACAGGTGACCACGCTGACCGTCGTCCCGCACGCCCCGTCGGCCAGGCCCGTGCCGTTGTGGGTGCGCTCCGGGCGCGCGGTGAAGTCCGCGGTAACCCACGAGGGCACCAAGTCCGCTGCCCGCGCTGTCGCCCGCCACGGCCTCTACACGTTCAACGGGGGCCGGATCGTGGCCCGCCGCACCTGGGACGGGCGCACCGGCGCCCGCTACGAACGCATGCTCCGCGCCGCCGAGGCCGCCGGGAACTACGAGGTGGCGGAGGAATGGGAGGAGCGCTTGCAGCGCTTCCGCGATGCCCGGCACCGCCGCCGCATGGACCTGCTGCACTCCCCGGTTGAGGTCGCCAAGGGCGCCGCAGTCAGCGCCGGGATGGGGATAGGGGCGCTGGTCGCGCTCGGGGTCGTGATGGCCATCAGCAACGGTGACGTCAAGGACGTCGTCACGCCGCTCGCGGCCACCATCGACTTCATCGCGACCCTGATCCGGATCGTGCAGGTCGTGTGGCCCTACGCGGTCGTACTCGGACCGCTGTTCGCCCTGCTGGGCATGTGGGCGGTCGGTTCCAAGCAGCAGGCCGCACCGCAGTGGGCACTGCCCGCGAACGTGCGCTCCGGTGAGGGTGAGCCGATCACCCCGTCCATCGTGGTCATGGCGCTGCGTGACCTGGGGGTTCCCGCGCTGCGCAACGCCATCAAGGACATGGGCGACGCCGGCGCCTCCATGCTCGGCCCCATCCGGATCGCCGGATGCGGTGTCGAGGTCGACGTCACCCTCCCCTCCGGGGTGGCGACGAACGAGGTGCAGCAGCGCCGCCGGAAGCTCGCCGAGAACCTCACCCGGCACGAGCACGAGGTGTTCATCACCATCCCCGAGGCCGCCCGCACCGTCCGCCTGTGGATCGCCGACTCCGGCGCGCTGGACGAGCCGATCGGCCCGTCGCCCCTGGTCACCGACGAGACCATGACCGCCGACTACAAGAAGGGCCGCGCCCCGTGGGGCCAGGACCTGCGCGGCGACGCCGCCGCGCTGAGCCTGTATCAGCGCCACCTGCTCATCACGGGCCTGTCCAACCAGGGCAAGACCGCTTCCCTTCGCGCCCTCGCCCTGTGGGCCGCGCTGGACCGCACGGTTGAGTTCCGTCTCGCCGACCTCAAGGGCGGTGACTGGGTCATGTTCGACGGCCTGGCCACGGTGCTCATCCAGGGACCGACCGATGACCACGTCATCCAGGCGACCGAGATGGTCGAGGGCGTGGTCGAGGAGATGAACCGCCGCATCGAGGCCCGCCAGCACGAACCGGGCAAGGAGTTCCCACCGCTGATCTGCGTGGTGGATGAGGCGCAGGTCGCGTTCATGTGCCCGCTCAAGGACGAGGACAAGCGCCCCTACGGCGGCTCGTCCTCCACCTCCCGGTACTTCATGGCCGTCCGCAAGATCCACAACCAGGGCCGGGCCGTGAACGTCCTGATGTGGCAGGGCACCCAGGACCCCACCGACCAGAACCTCCCCAAGCTGGTCCGCGAGGGCGCGCACACCCGCGCGGCGCTCGCCCTGGGCACCGAGTCCCAGGCCCGCATGGCGCTCGGGGACAAGGCCGTCGACGGCGGCGCCGCCCCCAACATGCTGCGCCCCGGCCTGGACCAGGGAACCCTGGTCGTCGCCTCCAGCGGCATCGACATCCCCAAGGGCCAGTCGTCCATCACCGTGCGCACGCACTACATCGGCGACGACGACGCCAAGGCCATCGCCGCCCGCGCCAAGGCCCTCCGCGACGGGGTCACCACCCTGCACGCCATCGAGCGCGGCGAAGAGCGTGACCCGCTCGCCGACATCGCGACCGTGCTCGGCAGCGATGCGCGTGTGCGGACCCAGGAGGTCATCAGCCGGCTCGGCGCGCTCGACGGGGAGGCGTACGCCGGCTGGTCGTTCCTCGACCTCAAGCGCGTGTTGGACGACGCCGGAGCGGAGCCGTACAAGTCCGACGGCCGCATGGTCGTCGCCCGCGACCGCGTCGCCGCCGCGCTCGCCAACCGCGACGACGAGGGTTCCGCTTCCGCCTCCGAGTGACAGGGAGGCAACCCGCCTCGGGTCAGGGAGACAGGGAGAACTCCCTAACTTCCTCCCTGGCCCGCCTCCCTGGCCCTGACCTGCACGAATGATCGTTCAGGGAGGCAGGGAGGCACCCCAGGTCAGACCCCGAAAACCCCCTCCGCAGCGCACCCCCAAGGGGGTGCCCCTGCCTCCCTGCCCTACCGCCGGAAGGGATTCCGCATGTACCCCGAGCACGCCCGCCACGCGCCCGCTGAGCGGGCCGTGGAAGTCCACCAGCCCACCCCCATCACCCCCGCCGCCATGCAGCCGACGCCGCTCATACCCGTTCAGCCGGGCACCGTCCCGACCGTGGCGAGCGTCGTCCTGCCCGACGGCCGCGTCGTCACCGGCTACGCCATGAACCCCCTGCAGCCCGAGCCCGTCGCGGCCAAGCCGGTCGTCTCCCGTACGGCGGTGAACGTCGCGCTCGGGGGCGTCGGATTCCTCGCCGTGTGCGGCGGACTGCTGCTGCTCACCACGTTCCTCACCGCACTCACGGCGCTGATCACCCAGCTCATCACGCTCGCCGCCGTGCTCTTCGGCGGATTCGTCGCCGTGCAGATCTTCAAACCGTCCGGCGCCAAGAGCGGCAACACCTTCCACATCCGCAAAGCGGTCTTCAAGCGCAACCACTTCAACGGCTGACAGGAGCCCTGCGTGTTCGAGATCCGGATCATCTGCGACCCCGCCGACACCGACCACATCCTGACCGCACTCGACACCGCATTCACGGCCGGCCCCGCACGCCACTACCCGGGCCGGGAAGGCCAGCACCGCGTCTACATCCGCGCCGACCACAAGCACACACCCGGGCCAGACGTCACGGACTGGCCCAACGCCACCCAGGCATACGCGAACGCACCCGACCCGGGGGGCGAGCTGGTGTGGCTCAGCAACACCGAAGACCGCGGGCGTGAATGGCTGCTACGCCGCGCGGCCCTCATGGACCGCATGGCCAGCGGCCTCATCCCCGGCTACACCGCCAGCGGCAGCAGCGCCCTCGACCTGGCCTCCCGGCTGATGGGCCTGGACGGCGCCGTCGTGGGCTGCAACCCACGGGCCTACGTGCGCCAGCAGTACGCCGCATGGCGGCAGCAGCAGTGCGGCGACCACGACACCGCTGCCCGCCGTGTTGACGACCCAGGCGAGGACTGCGGGCAGGCGCCCTGCGTCTGCGGGCCCAAAGCGCCCTTCTAGCTACGCCAAGGGCGGCCCCCTCGTCTCGCCAAAGTCGCGGGGCCGCCCTTGTCCACCTGCCATCAACAGACCTGTGGAGGTCTCCCAGCATGACGCAACCGACCGACATTCGGGGAGAGCACATGCATGCCGCGCTCTCCCTGGCAGCCGCCGGCGTGCCGGTACTGCCGTTACGAGCCGGGAAGGTCCCCTTCGGCAACTGCCGGGCCTGCGCGAAGAACGCGTGCGGCGGCCGGCCGAACATGAAGACCCCCGGCCCCTGCACCTGCCCCAAACCGTGCCACGGCTGGGCCGCCGCCACCACCGCCCCAGACACCATCAACTCGCCCACGTGGCGGCGGGCGTGGCGCGAGGCGGCAGCGGTGGCCTACCACCCCGGCGGCGCCGGCCTCACCGTCGTCGACCTCGACAACGCCGAAGCCATCGCATGGGCCCGCGCCAACCTGCCCGCCACACGGACCGTGGCAACAACCCGTGGCGAGCACTGGCTCTACCAGGGCGTCATGCAGTCCGCCAACGCCGTACGGCCCGGCATCGACATCAAGTCGTCCATGCAGTACGCCCGTTGGCTCGGTTACGGCACCGGTGCCACAGTCGCTCTCCCTGACGCTGTGCGCGCGCTGGCAGTAAAGGAGCCGCTCCCGTCCCGCAGGACGCCACAGACGCTCACAGTGCCCCTGAGGGGCAGGCAGGGGGAGTGCCGGCACCGCACACCCACCTACCTCGATCGTGGCATCGCCATGGCCGAACAGCGCATCACGGAGGCCCGCAGCGCCATCCACGCCACCGTGTACTGCACGTTCCTCGCCGTGCTGTCCACGCATGGCCGGTGCGGCTGCCTCACCGACGCCCATGTCGCGCGGCTCTTCACCGCCGCGCAGGCCAAGGGCGAAACCCCGAGGCACTGCACCGACGCATGGACCAACGCCCGCACCGCACTGGGGATGTAGCCATGTCCGAGGACGAGAAGACCCCGGCACGCCAGATCATCACCGACTACGCGCAGTCCCACTTCCGGTACTTCCGAACCGTCGACGGCACCGTCTACGCACAGCGAAACGGCCACCCCGTCGCCCGCCCCATCCGCTCCCAGGGCACGACAGGAAGCCACCGGCAGGAACTCATGGTCGGCCTCTTCAGGGACGGGGTCGGCGTGTTCAACGGAACCGCGCTCAAGGAGGCGCTCGACTTGATCGAAGCACTCGCACTCACCGAGGACGTGCAGCCCACCCACATCCGCGTCGCCCCCGGCTTCGACGGCGCGACCTGGCTCGACCTGGGCCGTAACGACGGCAAGTCCGTCCGCATCCACCCCGGCGGATGGGACATCCGCACCCCCGACCCACGGGAAGTGTGCTGGCGGCGCACCCAGCTCACCGGCGAACTCCCCCTGCCCGCCAAGGACACTAACGGCAAGGGCATCGACCTCCTGCTCCGGCTCTGCAACTTCGCCGGCGCCGAGACCGAGTGCCTGGCCATCGCCTGGCTGATCGGCTGCCTGGAACCGTCCGTACCCGTCCCCGCCCCGTTCCTCACCGGCCCCCAAGGCGCCGGCAAGTCCACCGGCGGCCGGATGCTCGTGCGGATCATCGAGGGCATGAGCGGCGACCTGCGGCGGGCGCCCAAGGACGAAGAGAACATGATCACGGCCGTCGCCGCCGGGTGGGTGACCGCCCTGGACAACCTCTCCCACCTGTCCCCGGACCTGTCCGACCTCATGTGCTGCATCGTCACCGGCGCCGAGAGCATCAAGCGCGCGCTGTTCACCGACGGCGACGTCGTCCGCTCCCGCTACCGGCGGCCCATGCTGCTGACCGGCATCGACGTCGGCGTCATCCGTCCCGACCTCGCCGAACGCCTCCTCCCGCTCCGTCTCGTCAGGCCCCGGGTGCGGCGCACCGAGGCGGAACTGTGGGCGGAGTACGCGGAGATCCTGCCGGTCGTTCTCGGCTCCCTGCTGGACCTGACCGTGAAGGTGCGGGCCGCTGAGGCGGAGACACCGACCGACCTGCGCATGGCGGACTTCGCCCACCTGTGTGCCCAGCTGGATGCGGCGACCGGCCTCGGGGCACTGGCCGCCTACCGGGCCAGCCTGGACGACCTGAACGACGACGTCATCGAGGGCGACCTCCTGGCACAGACCGTTTTGCAGCACGCAGCGGACATGAAAGCGGGAGCCGAGCAGCAGATGACGTCCACGCAGTGGCTGCACTGCCTCAGCGGCGTCTACACCGCAGATGACCTGCGCCCCCTGCCCAAAGGTTGGCCGACCACCGGCAAAGTGCTTTCCGACCGCCTCAAGCGGCTTCAGCCGACCCTCGCGGCCCGTGGCGTCCTCATCGACTTCGGCCGCACCCGAGAGGGCCGCTACATCGTCATGACCCGCCAAGCGGCCCCGCCCGCGCACGACCAGCAGCGCTTCGCCGGCTCCTGACCGCACAAGCAAGAGGAGCACCCCCGCGCCATGGGTGCTCCTCTTGCTGTTCGGCGGCGGCGCCGCCCTGCGCTGAACGCGCCGCGCAGCGGCTCCTTCTTCACGCCCTGAGCCGGACCACACCACCAACAGAACCGCCCTCTTTTTTCCTAAGTAGGGAAGCGCTGCGTCACAGCGTCACACGATCATGAAAAGCGCATCATGACCTGCACAGACGAGCGTGACGCAGACGGCGAATCCTGCGTCACGCCTGCGTCACCGCGTCACGCGTGACGGACAGCCTGCGTCACCCGTGACGCACCCCGAGCGCCCTGCGTCACGCAAACCCTCAGGTCAGACGCCTGAATGACGCAGGTGACGCTGTGACGCAGAAATCCGCACCTCGGACAGACACGGCCATGCCCTCCCCCTGGAGCCCCTATGGCAAAGCCGACAGCTCCCGCCACCCTCGCCACTCTCCGAGGCGGCCTCCCCGACCGGTACCTCACTCCCGACGACATCGCCGACATGTTCGGCGTGCCGCTCGAAACCGTCTACCAGTGGCGCAGGAAGCGCACCGGACCCCCCGGTTTTCGTATCGGTAAACACCTCCGCTACGACCCCGCCGACGTGCGTGCCTACGTCGTTCAGCGCAAGAGCGCCGACCGCGGCGCCGCGTAACCAACCAGTCCCAGGCATCAGGGAGAGCCGCCGCGAGCGGCTCTCCCTGATGCATGTCGAGAGGACCGCTGCCAGATGGCTGGCCACATCCAAGACCGTTGGTACAAGACCGAGACGACGCTTAACGGCAAAACGATCAGGACAAAGACCGATCGATACGGGACGGGTATGCGCTACCGGGCCCGCTACGTTGCCCCGGACGGGAGCGAACGCAGCAAGTCCTTCCCGGACAAACAGAAGCGGCTCGCAGAGGCGTGGCTGACGCAGATCGCGGCTGACATGACTCGTGGCCAGTACGTTGATCCGTCGGCTGGCAAGGTGACGTTCAAGGAGTTCGCCACTCAGTGGCTGGCATCCCAGACCACGGACCCTTCCACCATCGTCAACATGGAGTTGAGGTTCCGGCTGCACGCCTTCCCCTACCTCGGCTCTCGCTCCATGAGCGCGTTTCAACCCGCTCATATCCGCACGTGGGCACGGGCCCTCGCAGACTCCGGGATGGCAGCCTCGTATCAGCGGACGGTCTTCGCGAACGTCTCTGCTGTGTTCGGCGCCGCAATGGACGATGGCATTCTGACGCGGAACCCCTGCCGCGCAGGATCGGTGCGGGCGCCCAAGTTGGATCGGCGGAAGATCAAGCCGTGGCCGCGTGACCGGGTGGTCGCTGTCCGGGACGGACTGCCGAGCCAGTACGCGCCGATCGTCGATGTCGGTGCAGGGTGCGGACTGCGGCAGGGTGAGATTTTCGGGCTCGCCGTGGACGAAGTCGACTTCGTCGGGGGAGCGGTGCATGTCGTGCGGCAGGTCAAGCTGGTCGGCCCGCAGATGGTGTTTGCCCCGCCCAAGGGCGGCAAGCTACGGGACGTTCCGCTGCCGGGTGTGGTGTCGGATGCGCTTGCCGCTCACATCACCCGTCAGCCCCCTCTCGACGTCACCCTGCCGTGGAAGACGCCGGACGGTCTGCCGGTAACAGCCAAATTGCTGTTCTTCTCGCGGGAGCGGAAGGCGCTGAACAGGAACTACTTCAACATGTACCTGTGGAAGCCTGCCCTGATCGCTGCCGGCGTCATTCCGGAACGGGCGCCGGGGGAGCGGTTCCAACCGTCGCGTGAGCACGGCATGCACGCCCTGCGGCACTACTACGCGTCGGTGCTGTTGGACTCCGGAGAGAACATCAAGGCCCTGGCCGAGTACCTCGGTCACTCCGACCCGGGATTCACGCTCCGGACGTACACGCATCTCATGCCGAACAGTCAGGACCGTGCCCGCAGGGCCATCGACGCCGCGTTCGGCGCACCGGATGCGGACGCTGGCCCGGCGAAGCCGATGCGCTGACCTGAGTGGCGCCGGGACCGTAGCTCTCGACCGCCGTTCGCCCTGCGGGGCCCGAAAAGAGGCCGTCGGCCGTGCCCTTCCGGCGAGGAAGAACACGGCCGACGGCCCACAGACGGCCCAGGGGAGCGGAACCCCGCTCTGACCTGGGGCGATATCACACGTCGAAGTACAGCTCGAACTCGTGCGGGTGCGGACGCAGCTGCAGCGGGGCGATCTCGTTCGCGCGCTTGTAGTCGATCCACGTCTCGATCAGGTCCGGCGTGAAGACGTCGCCCTGGAGGAGGAACTCGTGGTCGGCCTCGAGACGGTCGAGGACGGCCGGGAGGGAGGTCGGGACCTGGGCGACGCCCGCGTGCTCCTCGGGAGCCAGCTCGTAGAGGTCCTTGTCGATCGGCTCGGCCGGCTCGATCTTGTTCTTGATGCCGTCCAGGCCCGCGAGCAGCAGGGCCGAGAAGGCCAGGTACGGGTTGCCGGAGGAGTCGGGCGCGCGGAACTCGACGCGCTTGGCCTTCGGGTTGGAGCCCGTGATCGGGATACGCATCGCGGCGGAGCGGTTGCGCTGCGAGTACACCAGGTTGATCGGGGCCTCGAAGCCCGGCACCAGACGGTGGTACGAGTTCACCGTCGGGTTGGTGAAGGCGAGCAGCGACGGGGCGTGCTTGAGGATGCCGCCGATGTAGTAGCGGGCGGTGTCCGACAGGCCCGCGTAGCCGGCCTCGTCGTAGAAGAGCGGCTGGCCGCCCGTCCACAGCGACTGGTGCACGTGCATGCCCGAGCCGTTGTCACCGAAGATCGGCTTCGGCATGAAGGTCGCGGTCTTGCCGTTGCGCCAGGCGACGTTCTTCACGATGTACTTGAAGAGCTGAAGGTCGTCGGCGGCTGCGAGCAGCGTGTTGAACTTGTAGTTGATCTCGGCCTGACCGGCGGTGCCGACCTCGTGGTGCTGGCGCTCGACCTGGAGGCCGGAGGCGGCCAGCTCCAGGGAGATCTCCGCGCGCAGGTCGGCGAAGTGGTCGACCGGCGGGGCCGGGAAGTAACCGCCCTTGTAGCGGACCTTGTAACCGCGGTTGTCCTCCAGCGCGCCCGTGTTCCAGGCACCCGCCTCGGAGTCGATGTGGTAGTACGCCTCGTTCTCGGCGGTCTTGAAGCGCACGCTGTCGAAGACGTAGAACTCGGCCTCCGGGCCGAAGTACGCGGTGTCGGCGATACCGGTGGAGGCGAGGTAGGCCTCGGCCTTCTTGGCCACGTTCCGCGGGTCACGGGAGTACTGCTCGCCCGTGATCGGGTCGTGGATGAAGAAGTTGATGTTGACCGTCTTGTCGCGGCGGAACGGGTCGACGCGCGCGGTGGACAGGTCGGCGCGCAGCGCCATGTCGGACTCGTGGATGGCCTGGAAGCCGCGGATCGAGGAGCCGTCGAACGCGAGCTCCTCGGCCGGGTCGAAGGCCGTGGCAGGGATCGTGAAGTGCTGCATCACGCCCGGCAGGTCGCAGAACCGGACGTCGATGAACTTCACGTCCTCGTCGGCGATGAACTTCTTGGCCTCGTCGGCGTTCTGGAACATCCAGCTCCTCCTACTCCCGACCCGTCGGTCCGGGGTGGTAGTTCGGTCGTGCGGCCAGTGCGGTGGCACACGCTGGCCTCGACCCTAGGGACGGGTGATTTCTCGGGCGTGACCCATTTGTTTCGCACACGTTAACCGGACATCCCCGACCTCCCCCCGCCTGTCCACATCGCAAAACGGGCACAGTACCGTGGTCGCGTGGACAAGAGGCAAGCAATCGGATCCTGGCTCTCGGGCCCCCGCGCGGCCGCCGAGGACGCCGGTGTCGACTTCGGATACCGGGGTGAGCAGCTCGGTCTCCCCGAGGAGGGACCGGGCTCCATCGCCCGCCCGGGACGCCGGCTCGGGGCACTGGCAGTCGACTGGGGCATCTGCGTCTTGATCGCATACGGTCTCATTACGGACGGCTACGGTCAGGCGACGAGCAACTGGGCGCTGCTGCTGTTCTTCCTGATGAGCGTCCTGACCGTGGGCACCGTCGGCTTCACCCCGGGCAAGCGCCTGTTCGGCCTGCGCGTGGTCGTCCTGGAGACCGGCAGCGTCAACCCACTGCGCGCCCTGCTGCGCACGGCCCTGCTGTGCGTCGCCATCCCGGCCCTGATCTGGGACCGCGACGGCCGTGGCCTGCACGACCGGCTGGCCCACACGGTCGAGGTACGGATCTGACCTCCGTACGCCTCGCATAAGTCGAACGTACTCCTCGTACCGGACGGGCCGCACCCGGCGATTCGCATACAACCCCTCGTACGACGATGGGGCGCCCGGAGTGATCCGGGCGCCCCATCGTCGTACGAGTTCGTACCAGGGAGATCGGTACGAGAGAGGTCAGCGAGCCTTCGGCCCGCCCTTCGGCAGCTTCATGCCCTTGGGCATCGGGCCCTTCGGCAGCGGCATGTTGCTCATCAGGTCGCCCATGGCCTTGAGCCGGTCGTTGGTGGCGGTCACCTGGGGGCCGGTCAGCACGCGCGGCAGCTTCAGCATGGTGGTCCGCAGCTTCTTCAGCGGGACCTGGCCCTCGCCCGTGCCCACGATCAGGTCGTGCACCGGCACGTCCGCGACGATGCGGTTCATCTTCTTCTTCTCGGCGGCCAGCAGGGTCTTCACCCGGTTCGGGTTGCCCTCGGCGACCAGCACGATGCCGGCCTTGCCGACCGCCCGGTGGACCACGTCCTGACTGCGGTTCATCGCCACCGCGGGGGTTGTGTTCCAGCCCCGGCCGATGTTGTCCAGCACAGCCGCGGCGGCGCCCGGCTGGCCCTCCATCTGCCCGAAGGCCGCCCGCTCGGCCCGGCGCCCGAAGACGATCGCCGACGCGAGGAAGGCGAGCAACAGGCCCAGGATGCCGAGATAGATGGGGTGACCGATCAAGAAACCGATCGCGAGGAAGACACCGAAGGTGACGATTCCGACAGCCGCGAGTACAAGACCGATCTTCTTGTCGGCCTTGCGGGTCATCTTGTAGGTCAGAGCGATCTGCTTGAGTCGCCCGGGGTTCGCAGCGTCCGCTGCCGTGTCCTTCCTCGCCATGCCACGAAGTCTACGTGCCCCCGGGAGCGCCGACGACGGCAGTGCCGTGCCGAGCGCACGGGGAGCGCGGCGGGGTCAGGAACGGACCGTGGTGACCTGGTCCAGGACGCGCTGCGCCTCGACCCGGTCCTTGGCGCGACGGCGGTCCTCCAGCACGGACGTCCAGGCGTTGCGGCGGGCGGTGCGCTGGCCGCTGCTCATCAGCAGCGACTCGACGGCACGCAGTGCAGTGGTGAACGACGGGATGGCGGTGGCGCGAACGGGCGCGGCCTGCATGGTGGAGGTCCCCCCTCGGGAATGGCGGCTTCGTGAGCGGTGCACGGGGTGTACAACCAGGGTCACTGATTGGTGTTACCAGGGCGTGACCGACCGGTCAAACACCAATGAAACCTTGATGCGCGGCCCGAAATGCTTGACGCGGCCCTGACGGAGCCCCTATCTGCGGGGACGTCCAGGACCGCGTCAATCGGCCGCTGCCGAAGGGAAGTTGCTTGTGCGCAGGTTCACATGAACCTGATGGCACTCCGTGCCATCAGACGGCCTGCGAGGCGACGTAGGAGCCGCCCCGCTGCGGAGCAGCAAATTGACGCTGCTCGATGGCCATCTGGTAGAGCCGCCCGGCGCGGTACGAGGACCGCACCAGCGGACCGGACATCACGCCGGAGAAGCCGATCTGCTCGGCCTCGTCCTTCAGCTCCACGAACTCCTGCGGCTTGACCCAGCGCTCCACCGGGTGGTGGCGCACGGACGGGCGCAGGTACTGCGTGATGGTCACCAGCTCGCAGCCCGCGTCGTGCAGCTGCTGGAGCGCCTCGCTGATCTCCTCGCGGGTCTCGCCCATGCCGAGGATGAGGTTGGACTTGGTGACCAGGCCGTAGTCGCGGGCCTCGGTGATGACCTTCAGGGAGCGCTCGTAGCGGAACCCGGGGCGGATGCGCTTGAAGATCCGGGGCACCGTCTCGACGTTGTGCGCGAAGACCTCGGGCCGGGAGGCGAAGACCTCCTGCAGCAGCTCCGGTACGGCGTTGAAGTCGGGGGCGAGCAGCTCGACCTTGGTGCGGCCGGCCTCGCGCTCGGCGGTCTGCTGGTGGATCTGGCGCACGGTCTCGGCGTACAGCCAGGCGCCGCCGTCCGGGAGGTCGTCGCGGGCGACGCCGGTGATGGTGGCGTAGTTCAGGTCCATGGTGACCACGGACTCGCCGACGCGGCGCGGCTCGTCGCGGTCGAGCGCCTCGGGCTTGCCGGTGTCGATCTGGCAGAAGTCGCAGCGCCGGGTGCACTGGTCGCCGCCGATGAGGAAGGTCGCCTCGCGGTCCTCCCAGCACTCGTAGATGTTGGGGCAGCCGGCTTCCTGGCAGACCGTGTGCAGACCCTCGCTCTTCACGAGATTCTGCATCTTCGTGTACTCGGGGCCCATTTTCGCCCGGGTCTTGATCCACTCGGGCTTGCGCTCGATGGGGGTCTGGCTGTTGCGGACCTCCAGGCGCAGCATCTTGCGTCCGTCCGGTGAGACTGCGGACACGTCGGCTCCCTGTGCTTCGATTCTTCGGCGTACACCAGGGTACGCCCGTGCTTACCAAGCCCTGCTGTCAGGCCAACCTCATCGCTACGGGGCTGATTCCCGGCATCAGGCGGTCGCCTTCTCGATCTCCCGCGGCTTCAAGTCCGCGTTCTCAAGTACGTCCCGCAGGTGCCGCTCGACGACCGGCAGCACCTCGTCGATCGTGACGTCCCGGCCGAGCTCGGCGGCCAGCGAGGCGACGCCCGCGTCGCGGATCCCGCACGGGATGATCCGGTCGAACCACTTGTTGTCCGGGTTCACGTTCAGGGCGAAGCCGTGCATGGTCACGCCCTTCGCGACCCGGATCCCGATCGCCGCGATCTTGCGGTCCTCGCGGCGCTGGCCGGCGTTGGAGGGTGCGTACTCGGGGCCGTTCAGACGCGGGTCGAACTCGTCGTCCGTCAGGCGGGGGTCGAAGTCCAGCGCGAGCCCGCCGAACGACGGACGCTGTTCGACCGGGTCGCCCAGGACCCACACCCCGCTGCGGCCCTCGACGCGCGTGGTCTCCAGGCCGAACTCCGCACAGGTGCGGATCAGCGCCTCCTCCAGCCGCCGTACGTGGGCCACGACGTCCACGGGGCGCGGCAGCTTCTGGATCGGGTAGCCGACGAGCTGGCCCGGGCCGTGCCAGGTGATCTTGCCGCCGCGGTCCACGTCGATGACCGGCGTGCCGTCCAGGGGCCGCTCGTTGTCCGCCGTGCGCCGGCCCGCCGTGTACACCGGGGGGTGCTCGAGCAGCAGAACCGTGTCGGGGATCTCGTCCTCGAACCGCGCCGCGTGCACCCGGCGCTGCTCGTCCCACGCCTGCTGGTACTCGACGGCGTCCGCCCCGAACCCCATGCGCACGAACCGCAACTCACTCACGGCAAGCGCCTCCCTGGTGCCTAGAAGGTCGTAAGGCACAAAGCGTGCCTACGCCACTGTACGACCGGCTCGTTCGAGTGACGTCTCGCGGTCCCCGTCAGCCCGGTAGGGCAATCCTCACACGATCGGATGAATGGGCGGCGTAATGTGCGATCGGCTGCTTACTCTCCGCTACATTCGCGCCGTTCGAGCAGGCCAAAAGGGCTGCTCACCGGCAATCCGGGCACCCGCGGCCGCACGGCCCCGCAAGGCCCGAAAGGCAGGAGACCGCACCGCAGATGACGGAACGACCCGCGCAGCGCACTCCCAACCGCCAGCTCGCCGCGCTCATCGCAGAAGCGGGATTCTCCAACGCGGGTCTCGCCCGCCGGGTGGACCAGCTCGGCCTCGAACACGGGCTTGATCTCAGATACGACAAGACCTCGGTCACCCGCTGGCTGCGCGGACAGCAGCCACGCGGTACGACGCCCGCGCTCATCGCCGAGGTCTTCACGCGCCGCCTCGGCCGCCGGCTCTCCGCCCAGGACCTCGGCCTCGACGCCTGCGCGCCCGTGTACGCGGGGCTGGAGTTCGCCGCGACACCGGAAGAGGCCGTCGACATCGTCAGCGGCCTGTGGCGCAAGGACTCCGGCAGCCATGCCGAGCTGCGCAAGATCGCGTTCACCCCGGCCGGCCTCGTCGTGCCCAGCCGGGACTGGCTGATCGGCCGCGCCGACGAGAAGGTCGCCCGCGGCGACGCGATCGCCCGCATCCCGGTGCAGGGCCGCCCGACGGCCGTACCCCGCCAGCGCGGGCAGGCCGAGCGCGGCCCCGGCCAGAAGGTCACCGGCGGCGACATCGCCGCGCTGCGCTCGGTCGGCGAGCTGTTCCGCTCCCTCGACGACATGTACGGCGGCGGTCACGCCCGGCAGGCCCTGGTGCGCTACCTGGAGCACGAGTGCGAGCCGATGCTGCGGGGCACCTACGGCGAGCAGACCGGCCGCCGTCTGTTCGCGGCCGCCGCGGACCTCACGAGGCTCGCGGGCTGGACGTCGTACGACATCGCGGCGCACGGGCTCGCCCAGCGTTACTTCGTGCAGTCCCTGCGGCTCGCGCAGGCGGCCGGTGACCGGGCGTTCGGCTCCTACGTCCTGGTCACCATGAGCCGTCAGGCCGTCTACCTCGGGCACGGACGTGAGGCCGTCCAGCTCGCGCGCGTGGCCCAGCAGGGTGTGGGGACCAGCGCGCCGCCGGTCGTGCAGGCCCTGCTGCACGCGTGCGAGGCGCGCGGGCACGGCGTACTGGGCGAGGTGCGCGCCTGCACCGCCTCCCTGGTGCGGGCCGAACGCGCCCTCGAAGCGGCCCGCCCGGTCGACGACGTCCCGCACTGGGCGCGCTTCTTCGACGAGGCACAGCTCGCCGACGAGTTCGGCCACTGCCACCGGGACCTGCAGCAGTTCCGCGCGGCGGCCCAGCACGCCGAGCGGTCCCTGCAACTGCGCGCCCCCGCCTACGCCCGCAGCCGCCTCTTCTCCCGTGTCGTCCTCGCCTCCGCCCGCCTCGGCCTCGGCGAACTCGACCAGGCCTGCGCGTTGGGCGCGGAGGCCGCGGGCGCCGCCGCGGAGATGCGGTCGGTACGGGCGGTCGAGTATGTCCGGGACTTCGAGCGGAGGTTGGAGCCGTATCGGGATGCGGCGCCGGTGCGGGGGTATCGGGACAAGGTCGCGGCGCTGGGGTAGGGGGCATCGCCGCAACTCCGACCGGAGGTGCGCCCTCTGCGGCCGCGTTGTGGCTGGTCGCGCCCGCGCGGCGGAGCCGCATTTCGACACCGCCCCGCGCCCACGAGAAGGGGCGCGGGGGTCCCCGAGACCTATGCCGCTGCCCGCAACGGTTCCGCTCGGTGCAGGGAGCCCGCCGCTCCCAGGTCCGTCAGGATCGCCGCCGCGGCCCGGTGGGCCGAGTGCAGGGCCCCTTGGACCGTACTGGTGTCGCGGTGGTCGCCGCAGACGTACAGGCCCGCCAGGAGGCGCACCGGGCGGCGCAGGTCGTGGGGCGGGCGCATCGCGGGGACGGCCTCCGGGGTGTGGTGCACGGCGAGGGTCTCCCAGCGTGCGGTGGAGGTGCCGTAGAGGCGGGACAGGTGCATCCGCACGGCCGTGTCGACGTCGGGCGGCGGCGTGCCGAGGACCGTCGACGAGACGAGCGTGCGGCCCGCCGGTGCGCGGCTCGGGTCGACCTGGCTGATCACCGCCGTGTGCGCGACCGGGCCGCCCCGGTCGGCGTCGAGCAGCAGCGCGGCGCCGGTGGTCGGCGGCTCGTCGGTCGTGTGGTGGAGGACGGTCACCGGGTGGAAGTCCGGTACGCGCAGGCCCGGCAGCAGCTCGGCGGCGGTCCGTGCGTCCGTCGCCAGCAGAACGGCACGGCAGCGGATCTCGCCGTGCTCGGCGGTGGTCACGGACGTCGTGGCGACCGACGTGACCCGCACACCGGTGTGCACGGTGCCCGGCGGCAAGGCCCGTGCCAGCAGCTCCGGCAGCGCCTCGGCGCCGCCCTCGGGCACGCACATCCGACCGCTCGCGAAGGAGCGCAGCGCCAGATCCGCGCACCGGCTGGACGTCGTCAGCTCCGGATCGCACAGCAGCGCGGCGAGCAGCGGCCGCAGGAAGCCGTCGATCGTCCGCGCCGGAACACCTCGCTCCGCGAGCGCCTGCGCGGCGGGCAACTCGGGGCGGGCCAGCAGCCGTTCGACAGGCACGGTGGCCAGCCGGGCGAGCGCGGCGCCGAGCCGGGCCTGGTCGACGGCCGTACCCAGCGGTGCGCCCGCGCGGACCCGCGGTATGGACGTCTGTCCCGGAACACCCCGTACGGGCCCGGTCCTCGGGGCGCTCGCCAGGGCGCGCACCACGTGGAGTGCGCCCCTCGCGCGCCGGGCGCTCAACGGGCTCGCCACCGCGCCCGCGCGATGCCGGCGCCCGTCGCTGTGCAGCAGTACGCCCGGCGCGAAGGGGCGCAGCGCCAGCGCGTCGAGCCCCGGTGTCAGCCGTAGCTCCGGATACGACGTCGACAGGAGTTGCCCTATCCGGTCGAGCCGGAACCCGTCGACCTTCTCGGTCGACATGCGGCCGCCCGGGTAAGGGGCGGCCTCCAGCACTGCGGTCCTCACTCCTGCGCTGGTCAGCCGATGCGCCGCGGAGAGTCCGGCGACCCCGGCTCCCACGATGACGACGTCCGCCTGGTACGCGTGCTCAAGCACGTGCCCCTCCTCGAGGTTGCGCGGCCGGTGGAGACGTCATGCCCCCAACTGGCTCCGGGGATACCCGAGTTCGGGTCGAGGTTAGGGCTGCGATCGGTCAAAAACAGTCGCGCATGGACAGGGCACGGTCGCACAGCGGTCGCATGCGGGCGGTCGGTGCCGCCCGACCGATACATGGCGGGCGCCCGGCTTGACCCTTCGATTACTTGGCGGCCGCCCTGATCGCCCCCTCGATGTCCGGGAACGCGAAGGTGAATCCGGACTCCAGCAGCCGCTTCGGCAGCACCCGTTGGCTGCCCAGCACGTCCCCGGCCAACTCGCCCAGCACCGTCCGCAGTACCGACTCGGGGACCGGGAAGAGCGTCGGCCGGTGCAGGACCCGCCCCATCGCCTCGGTGATCTCACGGTTCGTCAACGGCTGCGGCGCCGTCACATTGAACGGGCCCGACAGATCGTCCCGGTCGATCAGATGCCGGATCGCGGCCACCTCATCGTGCAGCGAGACGAACGACCAGTACTGCCGTCCGTCCCCCAGCCGCCCGCCGAGCCCCGCCTTGAACAGCGGGAACAGCCGCCCCCAGGCCCCGCCATGCCGGGCCACCACCAGCCCCGTGCGCGGGAACACCGTCCGTACGCCCGCCTCCTGCGCGGGCGCCGCCGCGCCCTCCCACTCCACGGCCAGCGAGGGCAGGAAGCCCTCCCCGGGCGGGGCGCTCTCGTCGACGGCCCGCTCGCCGGTCTCGCCGTAGTAGCCGATCGCGCTGCCGTTCACGAACACCCGCGGCGGCTCGTCCAGCGAGGCCATCGCCTCCGCCAGCGCCGCCGTACCCTGCACCCGGCCGCTGCGGAGCTTCGCCTTGTACGCATCCGTCCAGCGCCGGGAGCCCACGTTCGCGCCGGCCAGGTTGACCACGGCGTCGCACCCGGCGAGCCCGGCCGCGTCCACGTACCTGCGCTCGGGGTCCCACCGGACCTCGTCCGCCGAGCCGGGTGCACGGCGCACCAGCCGCACCACCTCGTGCCCGTCCGCGACCAGCGACCGCACCAACGCGCCGCCGATCAGTCCGGAGGAGCCGGCCACCGCGATTCTTGAAAGTTCCATGACCTCAATCCTGCCGTTGACCACATAAAACCCCGGTCGGGTTGCCGGGCTCCGGTCGTAGGGTGACGCTCATGCCCGAGTCGTACAAAGCCCGTATACGCGCTGCTCTGCCCGATGACGAGGAAGAGCTGTCCCAACTCGACCGTGTCACGTGGTCGCCGATGCACGCGGTCGTGCCCGAACCGCGCCCGCCCTACCCGCCGTTCTTCTCCGAGCACCACGCCCCGGGCGACCATCTGGTCGCGGAACTCGACCGCCGTATCGTCGGCTATGTCCGCCTCGGCTTCCCCACTCCGCTCGCCTGTAACACGCACGTCCGGCAGATCCAGGGACTCGCCGTCGCCGACGAGGCCCGTGGCCTCGGCGTGGGCCGGGCGCTGATCCGGGCGGCCGTGGAGGAGACGCGCCGCAGGGGCGCACGTCGGCTCACCCTGCGCGTCCTCGCTCACAACACGCCGGCGCGCAAGCTGTACGAGTCGGAGGGGTTCGTGGTGGAGGGGGTGCTGCCCGAGGAGTTCTTCCTGGACGGGCGGTACGTGGACGACGTGTTCATGGGGCGCAGTCTCTGACACCGGCGCGCCGGGGCCTCATGAGGTGACGAGGTCCCCCGTGTCCACCGCCGCCGTCGCGTCGGCCGCGCTCTTGGCGTCGGAGGCGACCTCGGCGACCGTGAGGACGTAGCCGGTCCGGTCGTCGGAGGTGGAGCGGGCGAAGACGACGCCGAACACCTTGCCGTCGGTGGTCAGCAGCGGGCCGCCGGAGTTGCCGGGGCGGACGGTGGAGCGGATCGAGTAGATCTCGCGGGTGACGGTCTCGTCGTTGTAGATGTTCTGGCCGGTCGCCCGCACCCGGTTCGCCACCGTCGCCGCCTGCAGGTTCAGGTCGCCGTCCTCCGGATAGCCCGCCACGACGGCCGAGTCGCCGCGGGTGGCCTCGTCGTCGAACGACAGGACGGGGGCGCGCAGATCCGGGACGTACAGCACGGCGACGTCCCGGTCCGGGTCGAAGAGCACCACCCGCGACTCGTACGACCGCCCGACGCCGCCGACCCGGACGCTGGGCGCGTCGATGCCGGCCACCACATGGGCGTTGGTCATCACGTGCTGCGGGGAGTAGACGAAGCCGCTGCCCTCGCGGCCCTGGGTGCCCGAGGTGCCCTCGATCTTGACCGTGCTGAGCTTGGCGGCGTTCGCGGCGGCCGTCGTGACGCTGTCGCCCGAGGGCTCGGCGACCTCGGCGGTCGACTCGTTCTCGAAGGGGTTGAAGACCTGGGGGAAGCCCGCTTCGGTGAGTGCGGACGTGGCTCGGGAGAACCAGGCGGGGGTCGTGTCCGGCATCGCGTCCTGCACGGTCCCGAGCAGCCGGGAGTCCCGGATCGCGGAGGTCAGCAGCGGGGAGGAGGACGCGGCGAGAACGCTTGCGGCCACCCAGGACACGATCAGCACGGCCACCGAGTTGGCCACGGCCCCGCCGACGCCGTCAGCCACCCTGAGCGGCCCGCGGTCCAGCTCCCTTCGCAGCCGCAGCGCCAGCCGTCCCGCAAGCTCGTGCACCAGCACCGCCGGGAGCAGCACGGTGAGCACCGCGGTCACGGTCGCCTCCGTCGTACCCGGCGTGACCAGGTCCATCATCCACGGCAGGATCCATACGCCGATCACCGCGCCGCCCACGAAGCCGGCCAGCGAGACACATCCGGCCACCAGTCCGCGCCGGTATCCGGACGCCGCGTAGGCCAGGATCACCAGCAACAGCAGGATGTCGAGCAGGTCCACAGAGCCGCCTTTCTCTCGGACCCCTTAGTACGCGCGCGAGACGCCTGTTGATCAGTGCCCGCGCACGCACTGCCGGGAACCGGCCACACCGCGTGCACCTGGAGAAACGCCCTGGACCAGGACGATGGTTCCACCGGGTGTCACACCACACATCGCGGGCGGACCGGATCCGTCGGACAGTAGGACCATGCGTGCCTTCCGACGGGTAACCCGAAGGGTCTTCCGAGGAACACGGGGGAGACGAAGACCACGTGCCGTACGAATACCGTGGGCTGCGCGGATGCGGGGGGCGGGCCGGGGGTGGGATGAGGCTGCGCCGGGGGACTTGCGGGGGGCTGGGGGAGGTGCGGGCCGGGAGCCGTTACGGGGGGATTCGACGGGGGCCGCGGGGGCGGGCCTGGACGGTGAAGCGGGGGGTGCGCCGGCATCGGTGGGTGAACCGTCGCGGGACGCGCCGCCTGTGCGGGAGGAGGTCGTATCGGAGCGGCCCTCTCGGCGGGTGGAGCCGCGCGTGCCGGAAGAACTGCCGGTCGGGGAGGAGCCGGGTCTGCGGGAGCGGCCTGTCGTGGGGGATCGGCCCTCAGCGCGCGGGCTGCCGCCGGTCGTGCGGGAACGGCCCGTGCTGCGGGATCAGCCGCCCGCGGGAGAAGAGCCGCCCGTGGGCGAACAGTCGGTCCCGCAGGGGCCGCCCACCGCCGGACAGCGACCTGCCCTCCAGGGGCATCAGAGGCAGTCGCAACTGCGACCGCCGCCGCCGACCGTGCCGGGAGGGGAGGTCGGGCCGGTGCCCGGTGATGTGCCGCAGGCCCGGGCCGGGCGGCCGTCGGCCGGTCAGTCGGCCCAGGCGCACGGACGGAGCCGGCGGCGGCCGCTCTCGGGGTTGCGGGTGCACCCCGTCGCGTTCGCGCTGCTCGGCTGTGTCCCCGGCCTCGCCGCCGTACTCGCGCTGGGGTTGTGCGCGAGTGGCGTCGAGCGGATCGTCGCGGCCGGTGCGCGGCCCGTCGCGGCGCGGCCCGCCGCCTCGCATCAGGCGCCCCGGCCGACCATCGTGCCGAGATCGGCCTGGCTGGACGGCGAGACCCGGCGCGCCCAGCCACCACCGCGTTACGACGACACGGTCGTCGCCGTGTTCGTCCACCACACCGACTCGCCCAACGGCTACGACTGCGCCGACGTGCCCCGCATCATCCGATACGTGTACGCGGGCCAGACCGGCTCCCGCGACTGGGACGACATCGGCTACAACTTCCTCGTCGACCGCTGCGGCACCATCTACGAGGGCCGCGAGGGCGGCGTCGCCCGCCCTGTCACCGGCGCCCACACCCAGGGCTTCAACCACCGCACCACCGGCATCGCCGCCATCGGCACCTTCACGGCCGGAGTACCCGTGCCGAAGGCGATGACCGAGGCGATCGCCGCGCTGGCCGCCTGGAAACTGGGGCTCTCCGACACGGACCCCCGCGCGAAGGTCCGACTGACCTCCAGCAACAGCTACAGCCGCTACGCCTCCGGCACCACCGCGGCGTTCCCCGCCATCGCCGGCCACAACGTCGGCTACATGACGAGTTGCCCGGGCGCGGCCCTCAGCGAGCGTCTCCCGGAGATCAGGGAGACAGCGGCCCGCTTGCAGGGCAGGCACTGACGTACGCGGTGTCGCCCGCACCGCCTCCGAGCCGCCGTGCGGCAGCGACCGAGGAGATCTCCGACGCCGGGTGCCGCCCCGCCTGCAGGACAGCCATCGGTGCGTGGGGTGTCGTGGGTGCCGGCCCGAGTCGTGCGGCCGGGTACGCCCCCGATGCCGGCACGTGGCGCAGTCGACGCGGTCATCCGGGCGCGGCGCTCGGCCCGTCCCCGGAGACATGTGTGGCGGCGGCTCGTCCGCGGGGAAGACGCTGACGCGCGGGGTGTCCCTGCTCGCCCCGAGCAGGCCGTGCGGCGAGGACACCTCCGGCGCCAGGCGACCGGCGCCGGCGTCGTCGTGGCACACCCTCAGTTCGCCCCCCGAGCCGTGCGGTCCGAGGACACCTCGACATCGTGTGCCCGGCGTCTGCGACGTACCACTCGCCGTGCGGCGCCTCGGCTCGCCGGCCGGAGATTCAGGAGGCGCCGGCCCCCTGGCCTGCAGGGCAGACAAAGGACGCGCTCCCGCAGGCCCTACGTGATTGCGCCCCTGACCCCAACTGGCCGGCCCCACCCCGGGCGGCCTCGGCGCGATCGCGTCCCCGGGCGCCCCGGCGTGACTCCGCCCCCGGGGGCGCCCTCGGCGTGGCCGCCCCCTGGGGCGCTCCCAGCACTGTCCCGCCCCGCCTCACCGCCGCCCGAGATAAACCCCCAACGCCCGCTGCAACACCTTCCCTTGGCTCCCCACCGGCAGTTCCCACTCGCCGAGGTACTCCACCGCACGGCCGCCCGCGCCCGTCTTGAACAGGAGGCGGCCGAGGAGGCGGTCCTCGGTGAGGGTGGGGGTGATGGAGCGGAGGTCGTAGGTGTCGGCGCCCGCGGCTCGGGCGTCGCCCAGCATGCGCCACAGCAGGGCGCTGCTGGGGCGCAGTTCCCGACCCCGGCGGCCGGACGCGGCGTAGGAGTGCCACGCCCTGGAGCCGACGCTGATCATGAGGGCCGCGGAGAGCACCTCGCCGTCGTACTCGGCGAGGTAGAGCCGCAGCCGGTCCTCGTCCTCGGCGTTCAGGGCCGCCCACATGCGCCGGAAGTAGTCCAGCGGGCGGGCCTTGAAGCCGTCGCGGGCGGCCGTCGCGGTGTACAGGCGGTAGAACTCGGGCAGGTCGGCCGCCGAGCCCCACGAGACCCGGACGCCCGCCGCCTCGGCCGTGCGCAGCGACTGTTCCCAGTGCGGTGCGAGCGCGTCGCGCAGATCGTCCACCGAGCGCCCGGCCAACGGGATCTCACAGCCGTAGCGCGGCTGACCGAGCCCGAAACCGCTCCCGTCGTCCTCCTCGCACCGCCGCCACCCCAGCCGCCGCAGCCGCTCCGCGGCGTCAAGGGCGTAACCGTCGATGCCGGCCGTGGGCACCTCGCGCAGATGACCCACCTCGCGGTCGGCGATGCCCGCCGTCACGTCGGCGGCGTCCCAGTGGCGCACGACGAGCGGCGGGCCGATCCGGACCGAGAACGCCCCGATCCGCTTCAGGTGGGCCACGAGCGGATCCAGCCACCGTTCCAGGCGCGGCGCACGCCAGTCGATGGCGGGCCCGTCCGGAAGGTAGGCCAGGTAGCGCCGGGTGCCGGGCAGGGGCCGGTACAGGACCAGCGCCGTCGCGACCATCTCGTCGCCCTCGAACCACCCCACGCTCTCCGGCAGCCAGTCGGGCTTCACATCGCCCCACTCGGGGATCTGCAGATGGCTCGCGTCGGGATACAGCCGTAGGTGGGCCAGATGCTCCTGGCGCGGTATCTCCCGCACGTACAGGCTGGTCATGGGCAGGGTGCTCCTGTTCGGTCCGGTCACCCTAAGCCGGAGATCACGGAACCGGTCAAGAGACGGAGCGTGAACCTTCCGGAAAGGCCCGCACAGGTTCCCGCACGGGCTCCCTCACAGGCTTCTCGTAGCCGGCTCAACGATCTCCCCGAGACAGCCTCCCTATCGTCATGCACACGCACTGACCGGAGGCGGGGATCATGAGCGGCGACAACGGCACGCGCAATCACAGCACGCAAGCGGGTCTGGACCGTGGTCTGCGCGGTGGCGACCGTCGTCCTGGGGCCGGCCGCCGTCACGGCGTCCGCGCTCGACCAGGCCAACGGGGCGCCGATGCACCACACGGTGAAGGTCGACCCCGCCCGGACGCAAGCACAGACGAAGGCACAGACGCAGGCACAGACGCAGGCGTACCTCCCGTCGGCCCCCGACCGCAGGCGTACCGCGGCGGCCTGAGCCGTCTCAGTCCTTGAAGCGCTCCCACAGCTTGGGATACCGGTCCGCCAGCGCCCGTTCGCTCTCGAAGTCGACCGGCGTGCCCTCCGGTTCCGGGGGCGCGGGCGGGATGCCCAGGTCGGGGGCGACGGTGCCGGTGAGCTGTTCGTAGGCCTCGTCCGCGGCGTAGCCGAGCTCCTCGGCGTCGCCGTCGAACTCCTCGTCGAAGTCGTCCAGCAGGTCGGCGAGCGAGTCGGGGTCGTGCACGCCGCCCTCGTACACCTCGCGGCCCTGGCCGATCAGCCAGCACCGGAAGAAGTCGAACGCGTCGTCGCTGGCCCCGTCCAGCAGGACCCAGGCGGCGCCCCACAGGTCCCAGGTGTACGCGCGGTTGTAGCGGGCCTCGAAGTGACGGGCGAAGTCGAGCACCGAGTCGGGGTCCTGCTGGAGCAGCCGCTCCACGAGCAGGTCGGCCTGCTCCTCGGGGTCGCCCTCGGCGGCCTCACGGGCGCCGTCCACCAGCTCCCAGAACTCCGTCTCGTCCATCACGGGTCCAGCATCGGCCCTGCGGGGGTGGGGCGCACGTGGAGTGCGACGGATTGTTATGGGCGCGCTTCGCCGGCGTACGGGCCTTGGGCCAGTCGGGCAGGGTGGTGCCGGGCCGGCGTCGGGCTCACTCTCCGTACAGCGCGGCCAGCCGTATCGCATCGTCCGCGAACCGCTCCCTCAGCGAATCCGGGGCCAGCACCTCGATCTCCGGCCCCAGCGACGCGAGCTGGGTGTGGGCGACCTCCTCGGACTCCACGGGCAGCGTCAGCGTCACCCAGCCGTCCCCGTCCGGGGCGTCCGCCGCCCGCAGTGCCTCCCGCGCGGACTGCGGATCGACGGTGTACGGCAACCGGCGCACCCCACCCGGCGACACCCGCACCACGACCTCGGCCCGCAGCAGGGAACGCGCGAACTGCTCGGCCCGCTCCTCCCAGAAGCCCGGCAGATCGAACTCCGCGTCCCGCTCGAACCGCTCCTCACCCCGGTCCACGGCGGTGAACCGGTCGATGCGGTACACCCGGTACGAGCCGTGTCCCGCCACGCGGGCGCACAGATACCAGACCCCCGCTTTCAGCACGAGCCCGTATGGCTCCAGTTCCCGCCCGACCTCGCCCTCCCCGCGCCGGTACCGGGCCACGATCCGCCGGTCGTCCCAGACCGCCTCCGCGACGACCGGCAGCAACTCGGGCGTCTTCGGCTCCTTGAACCAGTTCGGGGCGTCCAGGTGGAACCGCTGGGCGGCGGAACGGGAGGCGTCCCGCAGCGAGGGCATCAGGGCCGCCGACACCTTCAGCGTGGCCGCGGAGGCCGCGTCCTCCAGCCCCATCTCCCGCAGCGCGCCCGGAACGCCGCTCAGGAACAACGCCTCGGCCTCACTCCGCCCCAGCCCCGTCAACCTGGTCCGGTACCCGCCGATGAGCCGGTACCCGCCGGACCGCCCCCGATCCGCGTACACCGGGACCCCGGCCTCGGACAGTGCCTGTGCGTCCCGTGTGACGGTCCGCTCGGAGACCTCCAGCTCGCGCGCGAGTTCGGCCGCGGTCATGGCGGGCCGGGACTGGAGAAGCAGCACCATCTTGATGAGCCGGGCAGCACGCATACCGCCATCATGCCGGGGCCCACTGACAAAGAACCCACTGACGACGGCCCCACTGACGACGGCCACTGACAACGAAGGGGTACGGCGGCCGCCGTACCCCTTCGTTCGAGCTCGTGCCTTACAGGCCGTACTTCTCGCGCGCTTCCTTCACGGCCGTCGCCTTGACCTCGCCCCGCTTCGCGAGCTGGGCCAGGGCCGCGACGACGATCGACTCGGCGTCGACGCCGAAGTGGCGGCGGGCGGCCTCGCGGGTGTCGGAGAGGCCGAAGCCGTCCGCGCCGAGCGAGGAGTAGTCCTGCTCCACCCACTGCGCGATCTGGTCGGGAACCTGGCGCATGTAGTCGGAGACCGCCAGCACCGGGCCCTCGGCACCCTGGAGCGCCTGACGAACGAACGGCATCCGCTCCTCGCCGCGCAGCAGGGCCGCGTCGGCCTCGAGGGCGTCCCGGCGCAGCTCCGTCCAGGACGTCGCCGACCAGACGTCGGCCGCCACGCCCCACTCCTCGGCGAGCAGCTTCTGCGCCTGGAGCGTCCAGTGGATCGCCGTGCCGGAGCCGAGCAGCTGGATGCGCGGGGCGTTCGCCACCGGGGACAGGCCCGCCGACTCCGCCGTGTTGAAGCGGTACAGGCCCTTGACGATTCCCTCGTCGACGCCGTCCACGGCGGGCTTCGCGGGCTGCGGCAGCGGCTCGTTGTAGACGGTGAGGTAGTAGAAGACGTTCTGGTCCTCGCCCGGGGCCGCCTCGCCGTACATCCGGCGCAGACCGTCCTTGACGATCGCCGCGACCTCGTAAGCGAAGGCCGGGTCGTACGTCAGCGCGGCCGGGTTCGTCGCCGCGATCACCGGCGAGTGACCGTCGGCGTGCTGGAGGCCCTCGCCCGTCAGCGTCGTACGGCCCGCGGTGGCGCCGACGAGGAAGCCGCGGCCGAGCTGGTCGCCGAGCTGCCACATCTGGTCAGCCGTGCGCTGCCAGCCGAACATCGAGTAGAAGATGTAGAACGGGATCATCGTCTCGCCGTGCGTGGAATACGCGGTCGACGCGGCGATGAAGTCGGCCATCGAACCGGCCTCGGTGATCCCCTCGTTGAGGATCTGGCCGTTCTGGGCCTCCTTGTAGTACATGAGCTGGTCGCGGTCGACCGGCTCGTACGTCTGGCCCTTGGGCGAGTAGATGCCCAGGGACGGGAAGAGGCTCTCCATACCGAAGGTGCGCGCCTCGTCGGGGACGATCGGCACCCAGCGCTTGCCCGACTCCTTGTCGCGGACCAGGTCCTTGATCAGGCGGACGAAGGCCATGGTGGTGGCCACGTTCTGGGAGCCGGAGCCCTTGTCGAAGGAGGCGAAGGCCTTCTCGGCGGGGGCGGGCAGCGGCGCCACCGGGTGGACGCGGCGGGCCGGGGCCGGGCCGCCGAGGGCCGCGCGGCGCTCCTGGAGGTAGCGGACCTCGGGGGAGTCGGCGCCGGGGTGGCCGTAGGGGACCACCCCGTCGACGAACTGCGCGTCGGAGATGGGGAGTTCGAGCAGGTCACGCATCGTCTTGAACTCATCCACCGACAGCTTCTTCATCTGGTGGTTGGCGTTCTTCGACGCGAAGCCCTCGCCGAGGGTGTGGCCCTTGACCGTTTGGGCCAGGATGACCGTCGGCGCGCCCTTGAACTCGATGGCGGCCTTGTAGGCGGCGTACACCTTGCGCGCCTCGTGACCACCGCGGGAGAGGTGGAAGCACTCCAGGATCTTGTCGTCGCTCAGCAGCTTCGCCATCTCGGCGAGCTCCGGGTCCTTGCCGAAGAAGTCCTGGCGGATGTAGGCGGCGTCGCGGGTCTGGTACGTCTGCACCTGGGCGTCGGGTACCTCGCGCAGCCGGCGTACGAGCGCACCGGTCGTGTCGAGCTGGAACAGCTCGTCCCACGCCGTACCCCAGAGCGTCTTGACGACGTTCCAGCCGGCGCCGCGGAACTGGGCCTCCAGCTCCTGCACGATCTTGAAGTTGGCGCGGACCGGGCCGTCGAGGCGCTGCAGGTTGCAGTTGATGACGAAGGTCAGATTGTCCAGGCCCTCACGGGAGGCCAGGGCGAGTGCCGCCGTCGACTCGGGCTCGTCCATCTCGCCGTCACCGAGGAACGCCCACACGTGGGACGCGGAGACGTCCTTGATGCCGCGGTTGGTGAGGTAGCGGTTGAAGCGGGCCTGGTAGATGGCCGAGAGCGGGCCGAGGCCCATGGATACCGTCGGGAACTCCCACAGCCAGGGCAGTCGGCGGGGGTGCGGGTACGACGGGAGTCCGTTGCCGCCGGCCTCCTGGCGGAAGTTGTCGAGCTGCTGCTCGTTCAGGCGGCCGTCGAGGAAGGCGCGGGCGTAGATGCCGGGGGAGGCGTGGCCCTGGATGTACAGCTGGTCGCCGGAGCCGTCCGCCTCCTTGCCCTTGAAGAAGTGGTTGAAGCCGGTCTCGTAGAGCCAGGCCGCGGAGGCGAAGGTGGCGATGTGGCCGCCGACGCCGTATTTGGAGCCGCGGGTCACCATGGCGGCCGCGTTCCAGCGGTTCCATGCGGTGATACGGGCTTCCATCGCCTCGTCACCGGGCGCGGACGGCTCGGCGGCGGTCGGGATGGTGTTGACGTAGTCGGTCTCGAGGAGCTTGGGCAGCGCGATGCCGGCGCCCTCGGCCCGCTCCAGCGTGCGGCGCATCAGGTATGCGGCGCGGTGCGGACCGGCCGCCTTGGCGACCGCGTCCAGCGAGGCCTGCCACTCGGCGGTCTCCTCCGGATCACGGTCGGGGAGCTGGTCGAGCGCGCTCGGCTGGATGGCGTTGGGGTCGGTCATGTCGCCGCACCTTCCTCAGTCGAAGGGGGTTCCCTCATCGGTAAGGGTTCGGGGGTGCCCTTTGTCTTTGGCAGGACAGGGCGGAGGGCTTGGGTGCAAGCCCGTCGGCGACTGTAACTCCCTGATCGATGATCGATCAAAGGGGAGAGGGCTAAAAGGTCCAGATACCGCGAAAATTGGCATCCGGTGCCGGGGGAGCAGGCACGCGGTGCCGCGTTTTCCCTGCTCACATGAGTTGTGGGCGGCTAGCTTGGGCGGGTTCGGCTCTCGGTGGCCTGCTCGCTCTGCTCGGACCCGGTGCCCTGCCGCGCCATGCTCTCGTGGTCCTGGTGATGCCGTGCGGCCTGCTCGCGGGTGATCACCTCGGTGGCGGCGCCGACAGCGACCGCGACCGGCCAGGCCATGGCTCCGGCTGCGGTCATGCCGCCGAGGACGCCGTAGAAGGCCAGCTTGCGGGGTGAGGGGAGCATCGCCATCGCGGTGGATGCCGTGGATGCGGCTGCGGACGTCGCCGTTGAGGTGGCCTTGCGGGCGCCCGAGAGCATGTCACGCGAGAACATGTCGCCCGGGGTCACGTAAGGGATGGGGACCCGGGGATGTGCGGTGTGCAGATGCATCACCTTGCCGCCGGTGTGCTTCTCGCCGCCCTGGGTCCCGGCCTCGGGCGGGGCGGTCTGCCGTACGTGCTGAGTCTGTGTCTCTGGGGAAGTCATCGCCGTCCTCCCCTGCTGGGGAGCATGGATGGTGGGTGGGGGTGCTTCCCATCCGGCTTCCATCGACAGGTGCGACTAAACCCGATCTATCGGGCAAATCGTTCAGGCATGCGCGGCCGCCGGACGCGCGCTCGTGGCGAACGCCTTCCAGAGCTGGATGGCCAGGCGCACCAGAACGGCCTCGAGGAGGGCGATCGCCACCTGGGTCAGGATCGTGCCGAGTATCTGCGGCATGGTGGCCGCCTTTCGTGTGCGTCGTGCGGGGTACGCCTCCTTTGTCCGGGCCGATGTCATCCGGCAGGCTGCACACGGGTTGCCTGCGGGTGAACTTTCCCCAGAGCATCGCCGGCGCCCCGGGTACCGCGGGCACCAGCACCGCCGCCCGGCGCCGACGCCTGCGCGATCGTCCAGCCCGCCGGGCCGCGGCCCCCTGCCGAAGAAGTGGCTGAGCCCCGGCACGGCCACGACCACGCCAGCACCACCAGGGACCCCACCACGGCCGCCACCACGGGGGCACGGCCTGCGTCTTGGAGCGTCTGGAACGCGGGGCGACCGTCCCGCTGCCCCGAGCGTCCTCGGCGGGCGTCCTCTCCTCCGCTGCGGCCTCCGCTGCCGTGACAACCCCCGTCACCACCTCAAGGTCCGTCTCCGGACCGCACGTACGCGCAGCCCAGCGTGCGGTTCACCTCGGCGCGGTTCACCCCCGGCAGGCGTCGCAGGGCTGTCTCCAGGTCGCGGGACGCGGGGATCGTGCCGGGTGGGCCCAGGCGTCGTAGCTCGATCTGCACGCCGCCGGGGGTTGGGCCAGAGGCCGGGCACGCCGGGGCCCAGCAGCGGGCCGATCAGTGGCAGGGCCAGCGGTACGGATGTCAGCCCCTGTGTGACGGATCAGGCCGCAGAAGCCGTGGCGGTCATGGCGGACCTGGGGAGCACGGAAGAAGAGCTGTCGCCAGATCACGCGGCCTTCGGAGGCCGACGGGGGCTGGGGCGCCGCGTGGGGGAGAGGACGCGGTTCACCTCAGAATTGGCGTATGTCGAGAGCCGCGCTCGTCACAGCGGCCCGGGCGGGGCCGGCGGGACGACGGACTGCCTCGGTCAGGGCTACTCGCCTTCGTGCCGGGGCGCGCACCCGAGTACGTGGGCCTTGACCATCTCCGCGATCCGCGGATCCCGGCGCTGGAACGCGGCCACCAGTTCCTCGTGCTCCTCCGCGTACGACTGCTGCACGGTCCCAAGCCACCTGATCGACAGGGCCGTGAACACCTCGATGCCGAGGCCTTCCCAGGTGTGCAGCAGCACCGAGTTGCCCGCCGCCCGCACCAGCTCCCGGTGGAAGGCGACCGTGTGCCGCACCTGGGCCGTGCCGTCGGAGAGGCGGTCGGCCTCGTACAGGGCGGCGACATGCGGCTCCAGGGCGGAGCAGTCCTCCGCGAGGCGGTCGGCCGCGAGTTCCGCGGCGATGGCCTCCAGGCCGGCCCGGACCGGGTAGCTCTCCTCCAGGTCGGCCGCGGTCAGACTCCGTACCCGTACGCCCTTGTTGGGCGCGGACTCGATCAGCCGCAGCGACTCCAGCTCACGCAGCGCCTCCCGCACCGGCGTCTGGCTGACCTCCAGTTCGGTGGCGATCCGCCGCTCCACGATCCGCTCGCCCGGCTGCCAGCGCCCGCTGATGATCCCCTCCAGGATGTGCTCGCGGATCTGTTCGCGCAGCGAGTGGATGACGGGGGCGGTCATGAGAGCTCCTTAGGGCGCGTTTGACGTTTAGACAATAAGGCCGGGACGCTCCGCCGGAGGGGCGCACGGGGGCGCTTTGGTGCAGGTGAGACGAGACTTACACGGAGACTTACACGCTCGGTCGGCACGACACAATGGCGATGCCCTCCCCCCGGAAGCCGGGGAGAGGGCATCGTCGTACTGGCAGGCCGCATACAGCCGGCAGCGTCCTTACAGGCCGAGCTCGACCTCGAACTCGCCCGCCTCCAGGATCGCCTTGACCGCCGTCAGGTAGCGGGCCGCGTCGGCACCGTCCACCAGGCGGTGGTCGTAGGACAGGGTCAGGTACGTCATGTCGCGGACGCCGATGACCGTGCCCTCCTCCGTCTCGATGACGGCGGGGCGCTTGACGGTGGCGCCGATGCCGAGGATCGCGACCTGGCCCGGCGGCACGATGATCGTGTCGAAGAGCGCACCGCGCGACCCGGTGTTGGAGATGGTGAAGGTCGCGCCGGACAGCTCGTCGGGCGTGATCTTGTTGGCGCGGACCTTGCCCGCCAGGTCGGCCGTGGCCTTGGCGATGCCGGCGATGTTGAGGTCGCCCGCGTGCTTGATGACCGGGGTCATCAGGCCCTTCTCCGAGTCCACCGCGATACCGATGTTCTCGGTGTCGAAGTAGGTGATCGTGCCCTCGGCCTCGTTGATCTTGGCGTTGATGGGCGCGTGCGCCTTCAGCGCCTGGGCCGCGGCCTTGACGAAGAACGGCATCGGGGAGAGCTTGACGCCTTCGCGGGCGGCGAAGGAGTCCTTGGCCCGGGCGCGCAGCTTCATCAGGCGCGTGACGTCGACCTCGACGACCGACGACAGCTGGGCCTGCTCGTGCAGCGCCTTGACCATGTTGTCGCCGATGACCTTGCGGATGCGCGGCATCTTGACGGTCTGGCCACGGAGGGGGGAGGCCTCCAGCGTCGGCGCCTTCTTCGCGGCGGCGGCCGGAGCGGCAGCGGCGGGAGCCGGAGCAGCGGCGGTGGCCTTCGCGGCCTCGGCGGCGGCGATGACGTCCTGCTTGCGGATACGGCCGCCGACGCCGGTGCCCTTGACGGCGGCCAGGTCGACGCCGTTCTCGGCAGCGAGCTTGCGCACCAGCGGGGTGACGTAGGCGCCCTCGTCGGTCGGCTTGGCGGCGGCCGGAGCGGCCGGAGCCGGGGTGACCGGGGCCGGGGCGGCCGGCGCGGCCGGCGCGGGAGCCGGAGCGGCGGGCTGGGCCGGAGCCGGGGCGGCAGCGGCGGGCGCGGCCGGAGCGGCGGGGGCAGCCGGAGCGGCCGGAGCCGCGGGCGCGGCCGGGGCAGCGGCGGCGGGGGCCGGAGCCTCCTGGGCCGGGGCGGCCGCCGGAGCGGCACCCGCGGCACCGATGACGGCCAGCTTGGCGCCGACCTCGGCCGTCTCGTCCTCGCCGACCACGATCTCCAGCAGCGTGCCGGAAGCCGGGGCGGGGATCTCGGTGTCGACCTTGTCCGTCGACACCTCCAGCAGCGGCTCGTCGGCTTCGACGCTGTCACCGACCGACTTCAGCCAGCGGGTGACGGTGCCCTCGGTGACGGACTCGCCGAGCGCGGGCAGGACGACGTCCGTGCCCTCGGCGGAACCGCCGCCGGCGGCGGCCTCGGCGGTGGGCGCCGGGGCGGGAGCGGCCTGCTCGGTGGACGGGGCAGCGGCCTGCGGGGCCGGCTCCGGCTCGGCGGCCGGGGCGGGCTCGGCGGCGGGGGCCGGAGCGGCAGCGGGGGCGCCCGTGCCGTCGTCGATCACGGCCAGCTCGGCACCGACCTCGACCGTCTCGTCCTCGGCGACCTTGATGGAGGCCAGGACGCCGGCGGCGGGGGAGGGGATCTCGGTGTCGACCTTGTCGGTGGAGACCTCGAGCAGCGGCTCGTCGGCCTCGACGCGCTCACCCTCGGCCTTCAGCCAGCGGGTGACAGTGCCCTCGGTGACGCTCTCGCCGAGCGCCGGAAGGGTTACGGAAACCGCCATGGTTTCGGTTGCTCCTTACGAATTGCGGAAGTCTGAGTCGTCGCTTCGTCGACCGAGGGTCAGTCGTGCGAGTGCAGCGGCTTGCCGGCCAGGGCCAGGTGGGCCTCGCCGAGCGCCTCGTTCTGCGTCGGGTGGGCGTGGATGAGCTGGGCGACCTCGGCGGGCAGCGCCTCCCAGTTGTAGATCAGCTGGGCTTCGCCGACCTGCTCGCCCATGCGGTCGCCGACCATGTGGACGCCGACCACGGCGCCGTCCTTGACCTGGACGAGCTTGATCTCGCCCGAGGTGTTGAGGATCTTGCTCTTGCCGTTGCCCGCGAGGTTGTACTTCAGAGCGACGACCTTGTCCGCGCCGTAGATCTCCTTGGCCTTGGCCTCGGTGATGCCGACGGAGGCGACCTCCGGGTGGCAGTAGGTCACCCGCGGGACACCGTCGTAGTCGATCGGAACGGTCTTCAGACCGGCCAGACGCTCCGCCACCAGGATGCCCTCGGCGAAGCCGACGTGCGCGAGCTGGAGGGTCGGGACGAGGTCACCGACGGCGGAGATGGTCGGGACGTTGGTGCGCATGTACTCGTCGACGAGGACGTAGCCGCGGTCCATGGCGACGCCCTGCTCCTCGTAGCCGAGACCGGCGGAGACCGGGCCGCGGCCGACGGCGACCAGCAGGACCTCGGCCTCGAACTCCTTGCCGTCGGCGAGGGTGACCTTGACACCGTCGGCGGTGTACTCGGCCTTCGAGAAGAAGGTGCCCAGGTTGAACTTGATGCCGCGCTTGCGGAAGGCGCGCTCAAGAAGCTTCGAGCTGTTCTCGTCCTCGACCGGGACGAGGTGCTTCAGGCCCTCGATGACGGTGACGTCCGTGCCGAAGGACTTCCAGGCGGAGGCGAACTCGACGCCGATGACACCGCCGCCGAGGACGATCGCCGACTTCGGGACGCGGTCCAGGACGAGGGCGTGGTCCGAGGAGATGATGCGGTTGCCGTCGATCTCCAGGCCCGGCAGCGACTTCGGCACGGAGCCGGTAGCCAGCAGGACGTGGCGGCCCTGGACGCGCCGGCCGTTCACGTCGACGGAGGTGGGGGAGGACAGTCGGCCCTCACCCTCGATGTAGGTCACCTTGCGCGAGGCGACGAGTCCCTGCAGGCCCTTGTAAAGGCCGGAGATCACGCCGTCCTTGTACTTGTGGACACCGGCGATGTCGATGCCCTCGAAGCTGGCCTTCACACCGAACTGCTCGCTCTCACGAGCCTGGTCGGCGATCTCGCCCGCGTGCAGCAGGGCCTTGGTGGGGATGCAACCCCGGTGCAGGCAGGTGCCGCCGACCTTGTCCTTCTCGATCAGGGCGACGTCCAGGCCCAGCTGCGCCCCGCGCAGGGCCGCGGCGTAACCGCCACTACCACCGCCGAGGATCACTAGGTCGAAAACGGTGCTGGCGTCGTTCGCCACGTCACGTCCTCCATGCATGTGCGCCTACGCCGGTCAGCGGTGACCGGTCGGCGGCTGGTGTCCGGCCGCTCTTTCTTCGGCCCTGTGGTGGGGCCCTGTCCTGCCGAGCCCCATCTTCGCACTTGTCCACACCGAACGAGACGCCGGGCCGGTGTGTGAGACGTCCCACGTTCAGTTGAGCGGGCATGGACGGCGGCATGGAAGAGGGGGCTCCGCCCTACCCGCGCGCGGAGCCCCCTCACTCAGGACAACGTCAGCCCAGGTCCCCGGCCGCCGTCAGCTCGGCGAGCCGCACCAGCGTCCGCACCGCGGACCCCGTACCGCCCTTCGGCGTGTACCCGAAGGGCCCGCCCTCGTTGAACGCGGGACCGGCGATGTCGATGTGCGCCCAGGTGATGCCCTCGCCGACGAACTCGCGCAGGAAGAGCCCCGCGACCAGCCCGCCGCCCATGCGCTCACCCATGTTGGCGATGTCGGCGGTGGGCGAGTCCATCCCCTTGCGCAGGTGCTCCGGCAGCGGCATCGGCCAGGACGCCTCACCGACCTCCTCGGCCGCCTCGACCACGGCGGAGCGGAACGCGTCGTCGTTGGCCATGACACCGAACGTCCGGTTCCCCAGCGCCAGCACCATCGCCCCGGTCAGCGTCGCCACGTCCACGATCGCGTCCGGCTTCTCCTGCGAGGCCGCCCACAGCGCGTCGGCGAGCACCAGCCGGCCCTCGGCGTCCGTGTTGAGCACCTCGACGGTCTTGCCGCTGTACATGCGCAGCACGTCACCGGGGCGCACGGCGGTCCCCGACGGCATGTTCTCGGCGAGTGCCAGCCAGCCGGTGATGTTCACGCGGAGACCGAGCCGCGCGGCGGCGACGACGGCGGCGAACACGGCGGCGGCGCCGCTCATGTCGCACTTCATCGTCTCGTTGTGCCCGGCCGGCTTCAGCGAGATGCCGCCCGAGTCGTAGGTGATGCCCTTGCCGACGAGGGCGAGGTGCTTGTCCGCCTTGGCGTGCGTGTACGTCAGCTTCACCAGCCGCGGCCCGGCCGCCGATCCGGAGCCGACACCGAGGATGCCGCCGTAGCCGCCCTTGGTCAGCGCCTTCTCGTCGAGCACCTGCACCTTGATGCCGTGCTCCTTGGCCGCCGTCGAGGCGACCGCGGCGAAGGACTCGGGGTTGAGGTCGTTGGGCGGGGTGTTGACCAGGTCGCGGGCGCGGTTGAGCTCCTCGACGACGGCGGTGGCGCGCTCGATCGCGGCCTTGTGCTCCTTGTCGCGGGACTTGCCGCCGAGCAGCGCGGCCTCGGCGAGGGGAGCCTTGCCGTTCTTCTTGTCCCGGTCGCTCTTGCCGTTGCCCTTGTACGCGTCGAAGGCGTACGCCCCGAGCAGCACGCCCTCGGCGACGGCACCGATGTCGGCGGCGTCGGTCAGCGGCAGCGCGAACGCGGCCTTCTTGGAGCCGGCGAGGGCGCGGGCGGCGACGCCGGCGGCCTTGCGCAGTGCTTCGCCGTCGTAGTCGGCGTCCTTCTCGGGCGCGGCGCCCAGACCGACCGCCACCACGAGCGGGGACTTGAAGCCGGCGGGCGCGGGGAGCTTCGTCACCTCGCCCTCGGCACCGGTGGCACCGAGGGTCTCCAGGACGCCGGCGAGCTTGCCGTCGTACGCCTTGTCCACGGCCTCGGCGCCCGGTGCGACGACCGGTCCTGCGGCCTTGGAACCAGAGCCCTTGGCGACACCGATCACGATCGCGTCGGCGCGCAGGCCGGGCGCCGCGGCGGTGCTGAGAGTGAGAGCAGTCACGGTGGTGAATTCTCGCTTCCGATGTGAAGTTGCAGTGGCCGATTGGTGTGGGTCGACCGGGCCCGACGGCCGACCCTAGTTCCGACCTATGGGTGCGGTATCAGCGGGGCCTTCCCCGGTACGGCGAACACTCGGGTCGAGCCTACGCTCGTGTGAGCGTTCGCTCATTCCTTCGGGCGTTCACCTGTCGGTGGCGTCGCGGTCATTTCTTGATTCTCGGGACCGGTGAGCTGAGTCACACTCGTCTGGTTCCGGTGAGCTGTCAGCTCGCCGCTTTGCATGATTTCCACGGATCCTCCGCCGATTCATCGCAACCGGTCACAAGAGGATCTTCTGGGGGGAAGGAACGATCAATGGCGCAGAGTGCGCACAGATGGAGGAACACGGCTGCCGTCCTGGCGGCCGCAGGTCTGCTGTCGCTGGGTCTGGGAGTACCCGGCGCCGCGGCAGCGGGGGAGCCGCGCATCGATCTGAGGGTGCTGGTCGTGGACAACGGCGACGCCCCCGTCCAGGCCATCACCGCCCAGCTCAAGAGCACGGGCATCCCGTACACCACCGTCGACCTGACCGACGCCAACCGCCCGACCGTCACGGCGGCGTTCCTCAGCGACACGGTCAACGGCACACCCCGCGCGAACTACCAGGGCGTCGTCCTGCCCAACGAGGCCCCCTTCGGGGAGGGTTCCGCGGAGCAGACCGCGCTGGAGAGCTACGAGCGGACCTACGGCATCCCGCAGGTCGACGCCTACACCTGGGCCCACCCGGGCGTCGGCCTCGACTACACCAGCGAGGGCGGCTGGGCGGGCAGCCTCGACGGACAGCAGGCCTCGGTCACGGCCCAGGGCAAGGCGGGCTACTTCGGCTATCTGGACGGCGCCTTCGCGTTCGAGGACAACGACCAGTCCGTACTGGAGAGTTACGGCTACATCGCCCGGCCCCGCACCGGCTTCACCAGCTATGTCGACGTTCCCGTGCCGGGCGGCTCCGGGCGCGGCAGCCTGGTCGGCGAGTACAGCAACGACGGGCGCCGTCAACTGGTCGTGACCTTCGCGTACAACCAGTACCAGCAGCAGTTCCGCGTCCTCGCCCGCGGCATCGTCGAATGGCTGACTCAGGGAGTCCACCTCGGTCAGGCCCGCAACTACTTCGCGGTGCACGTCGACGACGTCTTCGCGCCCGACGCCCGCTGGGACACCGAGCGCAACTGCACTCCCGGTGACATCGACTGCGTGGGCGGTGGCGGCGAGGAGACGCCGCCGATCCGCATGACGGCCGAGGACGCGGTCCGTGCCGCCCAGTGGCAGCGCGAGCAGGGCCTCAAGCTGGACATGGTCTACAACGCCGGCTCCGGCGAGGAGTGGAAGAGCGAGAACGGCGGCACGGACCCGCTCGCGAGCCAACTGCTCGCCGACAAGGCGCAGTACCGCTGGATCAACCACACCTACACGCACCCGTTCCTCGGCTGCGTCCAGGACACCTCGACCGTGCCGTGGAGCTGCGCCAAGAACGCCGACGGCTCGACGCGGTACATGAGCCGCGCCGACATCTCGGCGCAGATCAGGGACAACCACAACTGGGGCGTCACCAAGGGGCTCCAGCTCGACCGCACGGAACTCGTGACCGGCGAGCACTCGGGCCTCAGGACCCTGCCGCAGCAGCCCGACGACAACCCCAACCTCGCCCGCGCCCTCGCCGACAACGGCGTCAAGTGGATCGCCTCGGACAACTCCCGTGATCCCGCCCAGCGTCCGGTCGGCGCCGCGCTGACCGTGCCCCGGTACCCGATGAACGTGTACTACAACGTGGGTACCGAGGAGGAGATGGTCGACGAGTACAACTGGATCTACACCTCCACGGCGGACGGCGGCAGCGGCATCTGCGAGAACAACCCCGCCTCCACCTGCCTGGCCGATCCGCTGGACACGGCCACCGGGTACGACGAGTACATCGTCCCGCTGGAGGCACGCACCGCCCTCGGACACGCCATCAGCAACGACCCGCGCCCGCACTACGCCCACCAGTCCAACCTGGCCGAGGACCGGACGCTGTACCCGGTCCTGGACAAGGTGCTCGCCGACTACCGGGCGCTCTTCGCCGACAACACCCCGGTGGAGAACCTCGCGCAGAGCGCCATCGGCACGGAGCTGCAGCGCCGCGCCGCCTGGCAGTCCGCTCTCACGAAGGGCTCCGTCACGGCGTACCGCATCGGCGACACGGTCACCGTCACAGCCCCGTCCGGGACCCAGATCCCGGTGACCGCACCGCAGGGGACCGTCAAGCAACTCCTCATCGGCACCACCGCGTTCGGGACGCCGTACGCGGGAGAGCGCTCGGCCTGGACCACGCCGGGGCTGCTGCAGACCGCTCTCAAGCTGAAGCTGCCGTAGGGCGGCCCAGCCGGACCTGAGGCGCACCCCGGCCATCTCCACGACCGACCTGCCGGGGTGCGCTTCCGAGCCGAGGCACCAACTTGTTCCACAGGGGGGAACGCGCGTGATGCGCAATGGCCGTCATGTCACCATGCTCACCGAGGGCACCTATCCGCATGTCCACGGCGGCGTCAGCACCTGGTGCGACCAGCTCGTCAAGGGCATGCCGGAGGTCGACTTCCACATCGTGTCCCTCACCGGGACCGGCCGCGAACCCGTCACCTGGGAGCTGCCGCCCAACGTCTACCGGCACACCTCCGTACCGACCTGGGGCCCGCGGCCGGGGCACCGGCGAGCGCCGTACGGCAGGGCCCGGCGCCGCTTCACCGACTCCTACGAGCGCTTCCTGCTCTCGTTCCTCGACCCCGAGGCCGACTGCGACTTCGGTGAGGCCCTCGACGAGCTGGCCGAACTGGCCCGCGAAGGACGCCTGTCGGCGGCCCTGCGCACGGAATCCGCGCTGCGCTCGCTGATGTGGATATGGACGATGCCGCATCTGCCGACCGCGGCCGCCCGCCCCACCGTCCACGACGCCCTGACCGCGACCGACCTGCTGGAACACGCCCTGCGCCCGCTCGGGATCCGCATCCCTGAGGACTCCGTGGCCCACGCGGTGAGCAGCGGATTCGCCACCCTCCCGGCCCTCGCCGCCCGAAGGCTGGACGGCGTGCCCTTCCTTCTCACCGAGCACGGCATCTATCTGCGCGAGCGCTACCTCGGCTACCGCAGCGAGGCCCAGCGCTGGCCCGTGAAGGCGTTCATGCTCGGCTTCTACCGCGAGCTGAACTCGCTCGGCTACCGCACGGCCGACCTGATCACCCCGTGCAACCAGTACAACCGCCGCTGGGAGGAGCGCGGCGGCGCCGACGCCGACAAGATCCGTACCGTCTACAACGGCGTCGACCCGCACGCCTTCCCGCACGCCGGCCCCGAACCCGAGGTCCCCACCCTCACCTGGTGCGGCCGCGTCGACCCCATCAAGGACCTGGAGACCCTGCTGCGGGCCTACGCCATGGTCCGCGCCGAGCTCCCCGAGACCCGCCTGCGGCTGTTCGGCCCGGTCCCGCCCGGCGGCGAGGCCTACCGCACCAAGCTGGAGAAGCTCGCCGCCGAACTGGGCGTCACGGACGGCCTGACCTTCGAGGGCCGCATCACCGAGGTCTGGCGCGCCTACGCGGCCGGGCACCTCGTGATGCTGTCGTCCATCTCCGAGGGCTTCCCGTTCTCCATCATCGAGGCCATGTCCTGCGGTCGTACGACCGTCTCGACGGACGTCGGGGGAGTGCGCGAGGCCGTCGGCGACACGGGACTCGTCGTCCCGCCCCGCGAGCCGGAGAAGATGGCGGCCGCCGCCCTCACCCTCCTGCGCGACGACGAACGGCGCCTGCAACTGGGTGAGTTGTCCCGGCAGCGGGTGATCGACCGCTTCACGCTGCGCCGCTCCGTGGACAACTTCCGGACGATCTACCAGGAGCTCGCGGGCAGCCCCGAGGTGTACGAGCCCACCCTGGAGACGGTCGCCGACTGGACCCTCGAACTGCGCGACCCCTGGTACGAGAAGGTCGCGACGGACGGAACCGGCTGGTGAGCGGCAGCCTCTGGATGCCGCCCGGCTCCCGCCCCGACACCCTGCCCGCCGTCCCGCGCCAGCGCGACCGGCCCAGCTGGGCGCGGCCCGACCCCGTCGACGAACTCGCCGCACGCCTCGACGACTTCATAGCCGCCGCCGTTCACCCCGACGAGATCGCCGCGCTGCTGGAGTCCGACGGTCTCTCGGACGACCAGATACGCGAGCGCTACGGCGTGAAGAACTCCTTCGCCCTCGCCGAGGAGCTGTACGAGCGGGTCGAGCGCCGCTACCCGGAGCCGGACGGCCCGGCCCACGACCCCTGGCGGACGGGCCTGCTCGGCTGCCTCCTGCGCGGTGTCGTCTTCGCTCTCCCCGGCTTCGGCTACGTCCTCGGAGCCCCGCTGCTCGCCGGCCCGCAGGACGACTTCGGCCTCCCGGCGGGCACGGTCCCGCTACTGGCCGCAGCCTTGGTCGGCTGGACGTGGAACCAGGGGCTCGCCCATCGGGCCTACTCCTGGCTGGGGTTGGGCGATCGATCGGCCGCCCGCGGCTCCCTGCTCCTGGGCGCCCCGGTCGGCGCACTGCTCGGCGCCCTGGTGGCCCTGATCGTCGCGGGCGCCGCACACCCGGCCGCCGTCGCCTTCGCAGCCGGCCAGTCGGTCTACTTGGGCGCGGCCACCGCCCTCCTGGTGATGGGCCGCGAACGGGCCCTGCTGGCCGCGCTGTTGCCGATGACGGCGGGAGCGGTCGTATCGCTGGTCCACTCCGTACCGGATGCCGCAAGACTGACTCTGCTACTGGGCTCGTTGACGGTGGTGGTCGTTCTCGGCCAGCGCGAGGTAGCGCCCCGAAAGGGGCGCGGGGCTCTGTCCGATGTGCGGCTACCGCCGCGTGGGCGCGACGAGCCACGACGAAGCCGCAGCCGGCGCACGACAATGGGCCCCCGCCTCTTCGGATCCCTCCCGTACGCCCTCTTCGGCCTGGCCACGGGCGTCCTGGTCCTGTACGCAGCCCTGGGGGACGTCCTGGCGGGCGAAGCGTACAACGCCGTCGCGGCCCCCGCCGCCGTCGCCCTCACCCTCAGCATGGGCCCCGCCGAATGGCTGCTGTACCGCTTCCGCAGCGGCAGCCTGGCGGGTCTGCGCGCCAGCCGCACACCGAGGGCGTTCCGGTGGACGACGGCGCTCACGGTCGTGGAGTGCCTCTCCGGCTACCTGGTCACCCTGCTCGTGCTCAGCCTCGCCACCTCGGCCCTGTGGCCGCACTCCTCGGGCTTCGCCGGCCTCCGCCTCGCCGGTCTGCTCCTGCTGGGCGTGGTCCTGTGGACGGCTCTGCTGCTCCAGTCCTTCGGCGCGGTCATCAGCGCGGCGGCGATCTGCTGTGTGGCCGCCCTCGCCCAGACGGTCGCTGTGGTGACGCACACCGGCAGTCCGCACTGGGTCGCCCTGATCGTCCACGGGACGGCTGCGGTGGCCCAGGCTGCCCTGGTCTGCGCCCTGTTGGGGAGAGTGACCGCGCACCGATGACCGACCTGCTGATCCCCTACTACGAGCACCCGTCCGTCCGCCCCGCCGAATGGGACGCGATCATCGCCGCCGCGCCCCGCCTCTACGGGGTCGTACTGAACCCGGCCAGCGGCCCCGGAGAGACGCCCGACCCGGCGTTCGCCGCGGTCGCGGCCCGCCTGCGGGCGGTGGACGTACGGGTGCTCGGCTACGCCGACACCGACTACGGCCGCAGGCCGCACGCCGATGTCGTACGCGACATCGCTCGTCACCGCGACTGGTACCGCGCGGATGGCGTCTTCCTCGACCAAGTCGCCGCCGGTCAGGCGGAGTTCGGCCACTACCAGCGGCTCGCGACGGCAGCCTGGGGTGCCGGCTGCGGCACGCTCGCCCTGAACCACGGCACGGCACCGCACCCGTCGTACGCCAGGATCGCCGACCTCCTGGTCACCTTCGAGGGGCCCTGGGCGTCGTACACCCGGCTCGGCCCGCAGTCGTGGCGGGGCGCCACCGGAGTGCGGCTGTGCCACCTGGTGTACGGCGTCCCGGCGGGCCTCGACCTGGCGGAGCCGGCGCGCGCCCGCGGGGCCACCGTGCACTGTGCGGTGCCGGGCGTGGGCGAACATCCGTGGGGCACGTTGCCGCACGGGCTGGCGCCCGCTCGGTGACCGGGGGGCGTCAGCCCAGGGACAGCACGACGAGCGCCGTCGTCGCCGCTGTCTCCGCGAGCCCCCCGAAGACGTCACCGGTGACGCCGCCGAAGCGGCGGGTGCAGTGCCGCAGGAGCAGTTCGGCGGCGGCGAGTGCGGCGAGGACCGCGAGGGCGGTGCGCGCGATGTCGTACGCCCCGAACATCGCTCCCGCCGCGGCGGCGACGCCGGTTACGGCCAAGGCAAGGGCCACCGCGACCCGTACGGGAACGACGCCGGCCACCGCGGCCCCCAGCCCCTCCGGCCGGGCGGCGGGAACTCCGGAGCGGGCGGCGAGGGTGAGCGCGAGGCGGGCGGCGACGGCCGAGACGACGGTGGCGAGGGCGCCCCGGGCCCATGAGTCGTCGTACAGCTGCGCCAGCGCGGCCGCCTGCGCCAGCAGCACGAACACGAGCGTGATGACGCCGAACGGCCCGATGTCCGACTGCTTCATGATGCGCAGCGCGTCCTCGGAGGGCTTGCCGCTGCCGAGACCGTCGGCGGTGTCGGCGAGGCCGTCGAGATGCAGTCCCCGGGTGAGGACGGCGGGGACGGCGGCGCCGGCGACGGCGGAGAGGAGGGGGCCGGCGCCGAGGAACAGCAGCAGAAGCGCCGCCGCGGCGGCACCGCAGCCGAGGACCACCCCGACGAGCGGGGCGCACAGCATCCCGCCGCGCGCCGCCTCCCGGTCCCAGCGGCTCACCCTGACGGGGAGCACGCTCAGGGTGCCGAAGGCGAAACGGAGGCCGTGCAGGGGTGGCGGGGTCATGGACACGCCCGCAGACTAGCCCGGACGTCGTCCCCGCCAGGCGGCCCACCCCTGTCCCGGACACACTGAAACCATGGGTGACTGGTGGCAGCGCAACATCATCGAACCGGGCAAGCTCCCCCTGCTCCTGGCTCTGACCGCCTTCGTGGTCACGTTCCTCGTCACTCGCGTCATCACCCGCCTGATCCGCGCGGGCAAGGGGCCCTTCCGCAACATCGAGACCGGCTCCGTCCACATCCACCATGTCGTTCCCGGCATCATCCTCACGGTCATCGGCGGCTTCTGCGCGGTCGCGAGCGGTCAGCGGGGCTTCGGCTCGGCCACGGCGGCCGTGGTGTTCGGGATCGGCGCGGGCCTGGTCATGGACGAGTTCGCGCTGATTCTGCATCTGGACGACGTGTACTGGACCGAGGACGGCCGCAAGAGCGTCGAGGTGGTCGTACTCACCGCCGCCGTGGTCGGCCTGCTCCTTCTCGGTTACGCGCCCTTCGGGGTGAACGACATGACCGACGACGAGACGCAGAACCGCGGGACGGTGCTCACCACCATCGCCGGGAACTTCCTCCTCGCCCTGATCGCCCTCGCCAAGGGCAAGGCACGGATCGCGATCTTCGGGGTGGTCATCCCCTTCATCGCCCTGTTCGGCGCCGTCCGCCTGGCCCGCCCCACGTCCCCCTGGGCGAAACGCTTCTACCGCCGCCGCCCGCGCGCCCGCGCCAAGGCCCAGCTGCGGGCCTACCACCACGACCGGCGCTGGGCGGGCCCCAGCCGCAAACTTCAGGACTGGATCGGCGGCGCTCCCGACGTGGAGCCTCCGCGGGCCCTGGAGCGCCGCTGACGCACGGCCGCCAGCGTGCACAGCACCAGGACCGCCGCGATGGCCGTGAGGTGCTCCTTCCCGGCGAGGTTCGCCTCCAGCACCACCTCGACCACCATGGCCGCGATCACCACACCGGCCGTGACATACGCGCCGTAGCGCCAGCCCAGGAACACCGCGAGGCCCACCACCGCGGCCGACGGTCCCGTGTCCACGACCTGCGCGTCCGAAGCGGGCAGGCCGATGGGGTGGCCGGGGCCGAGCGAGATGCCCACGCGCGCGTAGAGGGTGCCGGCGAGGGTCGCGACGTAGGCGATGAGGAGGGTCCGCCGCCAGCCCAGACAGAGCTCGGCGATCCCGAACACCAGCAGGATCTGCGCGAGCGCGCCCCACACCGGCAGGTCGAGGGCCGGCACGAACAGGGACAGCGGCGTCCGCAGGAGCGCCTGCCACAGCGGATCCTCGGCGCGGACGCCCCCGAGGTTCCGCACGAGCCGATAACCCCAGGACTGGTTCTGCACGAACTGCACGACCCCGGTCAGGCACACGGCGACGAGGGTCATCGGCACGGCCCGCCACCGCCGCTCGACCAAGGCCCCGCGTGCGGCGAGGTACAAGGCCCCCCACTCGGCGCGGGCCCAGCGGCCGAGGGTGTCAGCTCTCACGAGTGGGGATCATATGTCCACTCTCGGGGGGATAGTCCCTTTCGCCCCGAGGTGCTCGGTGCTGCCGGGCCCCTGGCGCCTACTCGGCCTCTGCCGCCTCCGCTGTCTCCGCCGTCTCCGAAGCCTCCGGCGCCTCCGATTCCTTCGGCTGCTCCGGCAGTTCCGCCGCCAGTGCCGCCGCGGCCTGCACCATCGGCAGGGCCAGCATGCCGCCGGCACCCTCCCCGACCTTCACGCCCTGGTCGAGCAGGGGCTCCAGGGCCATCCGGTCCAGCGCCTTCGCCTGACCCGGCTCCCCGCTGTTGTGCGCGGCCAGCCACCAGTCCGGCGCCCGGAACGCGATCCGCTGTCCCACCAGGGCGCAGGCGGCGACGACCACCCCGTCCAGCACGACCGGCATCTTCCGCACCGCGCTCTGCAGCAGGAACCCGGTGATCGCCGCGAGATCGGCCCCGCCCACCGTCGCGAGCAGCTGCAACTGGTCCCCGAGCACGGGCCGGGCCCGGCGCAACGCGTCCCGGATCGCCGCGCACTTGCGCATCCACATCAGGTCGTCGATGGCCAGTCCGCCCCGCCCGGTGACCACGGACGCGTCGGTTCCGCAGAGCGCGGCGACCAGCACCCCCGCCGCCGTGGTCCCGCCGACGCTCACATCGCCGAGCACCACCAGATCCGTACCGGAGTCGGCCTCCTCGTCGGCCACCGCCACCCCGGCCCGGAAGGCGGCCTCGGCCTCCTCGGCCGTCAGCGCGTCCTCGACGTCGATACGGCCACTGCCGCGCCGCACCCGATGCCGTACGACCGCCTCCGGCAGCGAGTCCGGGTCGCAGTCCAGCGCCATGTCGACGACCCGGACCGGAACCCCGGCCCGCCGTGCGAGCACCGACACCGGCCGGCCGCCCTCGAGGATCTCCCGCACCAACTCCCCGGCGCTGCCCGCCGCTCGCGCCGACACGCCGAGCTCGGCCACGCCGTGGTCACCGGCGAACAGCACGACCCGCGGCTGTTCGATCGGCCGCACCGGCACGGCGGCCTGCGCGGCCGCCAGCCACTCACCCAGTTCGTCGAGGCGGCCCAGCGCACCGGGCGGCACGATCTGACGCTCACGGCGCGCCTCTGCGTCACGGCGCACCCCTCCGTCGGGGCGCTCGATCAGATCAGTGAAGTCGTCGAGATTAAGCGAGCTCATTCGCCGAACAGTACCGGCACCGGTCGAACAGAACGGCGCCACATGGCCACCACGGGCTCCGCCACGTCCCCACCCCATCCGAGCGACGTCGTTGCACCCAAGATCGCCATCCCATACGTTCCGTTTTGCCGTGGATTGTCGGGGCATGCTCGCACCACCCGCCGTCCGCCTCCGCCGTACGCCCCTCGCGTACGCCCTCGCGCCCGGGAGCCGCCCATGACCGCGACCGCCCCCTCCGAACGACGCCGCGCCGACTGCGCGTTCACCCTCTCCAGATGCCGGGAGCACACCTACGTCCCCCGCCATCTACGGCTCACGCGGCTGCCGTACCGCCACCTGAGAGCCGCGGCCCGCGCGGCGCTGGCCTTCCCCGAGCCGGAGAGCTGGCTGGACGTGGGCACGGGATACGCCCGCTTCCCTGAGGTCGCGAAGGAACTCTTCCCGTACACGGCGTTCGACGGCCTCGACCTGACCCACCGCGTCCTGGACGCCCGCGTCGCCGAGCGGGTGGAGGAGGCCCACGTCGGCCACCTCACGGACCCCCGCATCACGGCCCGGCTGCGGGCCCGCTACGACATCGTCAGCATGTTCCGCCACCTGGAACACGCCCAGGACCCCCGCAAGGAACTGCGCGCCGCCCTCGCGGTCCTGCGCCCGGGCGGCCACCTCCTCCTCGAACTGCCCAACCCGCGGGGCGTGTTCGCCCTGCTGCTCGGCAGGTGGTGGATCCCGCACAGCCGCCCGGGCCACCTGCACCTGATGCCCCTGAACACCCTCCGCGAGGAACTCAAGGCCCTGGGCTGCACCGTCCTCTCGGCGGACCGCCGCGTCGCACACATCCCGTACGACTTCGCGGCCTTCACCTCACGGTTGCTGACGCACCTGCTGCCCGCGCCCTTGTCCAGGGCGGGCGCTCCCCTGGTCGGCGTGGCCTGGGCGCTGGACCACCTCCTGGCCCCCGTGGTGCGCCGCACCCGCCTGTCGAACACGTACCGCGTCATCGCCCGCAAGGAGCCGACCGCACAACCGACCGCGCTGCCGATCGCGCGGCCGGCCCCACCGCCCTCAGCCGCGTAGCACCAACGCCTGCCCGGCCACCACCAGCAGCACGTGCTCGCACTCCCCGGCGAAGGCGGCGTTCAGCCGCCCCAACTCGTCGCGGTACCGCCGCCCCGACGCCGTCGCCGGCACGATGCCCGACCCCACCTCGTTCGACACGGCGACCACGGTCCGCCGGGTGCCCCGCACCGCCTGCGTCAACTCCCGCACCCGCTCCCGCAGTGCCTTCTCCCCGCCCTCCGCCCACACCGCGTCGTCCCACGCCCCGACGGCGTCCATGGCGTCCGTCAGCCACAGGGACAGACAGTCGATGAGCAAAGGCGGCCCGTCCTCGGCCAGCAGCGGCACCAGGTCGCACGTCTCGGTCGTACGCCACGACCCCGGCCGGCGCTCGCGGTGCGTGGCGACCCGTGCCGCCCACTCGGTGTCCCCGCCCCGGGTGCCCCCGGTCGCCACGTACAGGACGTCGGGAAACGCCTCCAGCCGCCGCTCCGCCTCCACCGACTTCCCGGACCGGGCCCCGCCCAGCACCAGGGTCCGGCGCGGCACGTCCGGCACGTCCTCGTACGCCCCCACCTCCAGCGTCGTCCCGTCCGGCACGGCACGGGCGCCCGCCGCGGCCAGCCGCCGCCGCAGCTCGGCGCCCGGCGGCACGTCGTGATCCAGATGTACGGCGATGACATCCGTCGTCGGCCCGACGGCCCCCACCGCCCGCAGCTTGGCCAGCGCGTCCGGGCGCCCCACGACATCGGCGACCACCATGTCGTACGTCCCGACGGCCCCCTCCTCCAGCCCGGCCGGCGCGCCCTCCGGGGGCAGATACAGCAGCCGCTGCCCGTCCGGCCCGGTCACCGCGTACCCCGTGCCCGGATGGTCCAGCGCCACCGCCCGCACCCGATGCCCCGTCAGCAGCGCCAACTCCTGCCCGTCCGGCACCCGCCCGGGCTGCGGCACCCCGGCCGGCACCTCGACGGCGGGACCGTTGTGCGGATGCGACAGCAGTACCTGCCGTACGTTCGCCAGCGAACGGCCCGCCCGAGCCGCCGCGAACGCCGCCCCGGGCGTCAGATCGAGCAGCAGCGCCCCGTCCACGATCAACGCGGTCGCGGCCCGCGCGTCGTTCCCGAGCGCGCTCGCACAAGCCGCGCAGGGACAGTCGGGGCGGGGGAGTCCCGCGGGGGCACCGGTGCCGAGGAGAGTGAGTTCCACGGAACCGATTTTCCCGTGTCGGCGCAGGTCTCGCGCATCCGGCTAGGCTCAGGACAGGAGCCGGACCTTGATCAGGCTCCTACTCTGCACGTGCCGACACCTTGGAGGCGTACATGGCGGCATGGACGTGGCGGTTCGAGAAGGCCGACGGGGCGGAGGTCCAGCCCGCGGTGCAGCCCGAGGAGTTCACCACACAGGGGGACGCCGAGTCGTGGATCGGGGAGCACTGGAAGGCACTGCTCGAGGGCGGTGCGGACCAGGTACGGCTGCTCGAGGACTCCACGGAGATCTACGGGCCGATGAACCTGCACGCCGACGCGTAACGCTCACGGGGGGGCGAGGGCATCGCGGCCCTCGCCCACGCCCGTCACTGCTCACCCAGTGTCACATCCACCGTCTTCTCACTGCCGTTGCGGGTGTACGTCACCTTCGTCCGCTCGCCCGGCCTGTCGGTGGCCAGCGCCTCGGACAGCGAGGTGATGGTGGTGATGTCCGTGTCGCCCAGCCGGGTGATGATGTCCCCGGGCGCCAGACCGGCCTTGTCGGCCGCCCCGCCCGTCTGCACCTGGACGACGGCGACGCCGGCGGCCTGGTAGTCGTCGTTCACGACCGTTCGGGCCGTGATGCCGAGCGCCGCCCGGCCCGAGTCGGTGACCCGGCCGTCCTTGATGATCTGGTCGGCGATCGTCTTCACCGTCGACGCGGGGATGGCGAACCCGATGCCGGGCGCGGCGCTGTCCCCGAGGTCGGGGTCGGTGGCGGCGAGGGTCGGGATGCCGATGACCCGGCCGTCGAGGTTCACCAGGGCGCCGCCGCTGTTGCCGGGGTTGATGGCGGCCGACGTCTGCACCATGTTGGCGATCGTCGCGCCCGTACCGCCGTTGCCGCTGCCCTCGGTGACGGTCCGTCCGGTCGCCGAGACGATGCCCTGCGTCACGCTGGACGACAGCCCGAGGGGCGAGCCCATGGCCAGTACGATCTGGCCGACCTCGACCTCGGCGGAGTCCCCGAGCGTGGCCGCCTTCAGCCCGTCCGGCATGTCGTCCAGCTTGATGACGGCGAGGTCCTGCTGGGGGTACGAGGAGACGAGCCGCGCGGTGACCTCGTCCTCGCGGTTCGCGATCGTCACACGGAAGGTCTTCTCGTCCCCGACGACGTGTGCGTTGGTGACGATGTGCCCCTGGCCGTCGTAGACCACGCCCGATCCGAGGTCGTTCCTGGCCTGGATCTGCACGACCGACGGCAGGACGTCCTTGATCACCTTCAGATAGCCGTCCTGCAGATCCTCGGTCGCCGTGAGCACCTTCGGAACCTCGGCCTGCGCGGCCTGCGTGGTCGACCCCTCCCGCCCGCCCGAGGACGACGCCCCGGAACAACCGGAGAACACCCCGAGACAGCAGCAGAGCCCGAAAACCGAAAGAGCGAGCCGCACGGCACGGGAACGGCGAACATCCATGCCCCGAGTCTCCCCGCGGACCGGGCACCCGGCCCGTACTGCTCACCCGAACGAGCTGAACTCTCCTGAGGGCCACCGGCCCGGGCGGCGAGGCTGCTTCCGGGAGGCGTCCGGTCCGCCTGGGTGCCGTGGACGCGGTCGAGCGGGCGCCGGCGTCGGCTCATCGGTCACGCGCACGGACGCCGCAGGCTCCGGAGACGCGCAGGGACCTCGACTCCGGCCCCATGCTCACGGTGCTCAGCGGCTGGGTTTAGGCGGCGCGGAGTCCGCAGTGGTGAGGGGGGCGCGGGTGCTTCCGGCAGGCAGGCGGGCGTCCCGCACCTCGGTGCCGACGCTGGCGATGGCGTCAGCCCACTCCTTCACGGGCACGGACGCCGCAGGCTCCCGAGACGCGCAGGGACCTCGCCTCCGGCCCCATGCTCACGGTGCCCAGCGGCCGGCTGTCGGCGGGCGACGGAGCCCATGGCCGCGATGGGCTCAGCCCCGCACCCCGCACAGGTGCAGCAGCGCTGCGACGCTCCGGTAGGGGTCCGTCTTCCCGGCCCGTTCCTCGACTGCCAGCAAGGTCTCGACGTCCGCCGGGGTCTGCGCCCCGTCGGCGGCCGTGTCGGTGAACACCCGCACCCCGTACCAGGCGTGCAGCGGTGCCCCGATCCCCGCGAGCGTCGACGTCAGGTCGGCCAGCCGGTCGGCCCGTACGTCGAGTCCCAGGCGATTCCGGTAGGCGGTCGTGTCGAAGGCGGTCAGCGCGCCGGGCCAGTCCCCGCCCAGGCCGGGCCGCATGGCGAGCGCGTCGCCGTTGCGGACGAGCAGCGACAGCAGCCCGCCCGGGGCGAGCATGCGGGCCAGCCCGGCCAGCAGCGGATCCGGCTCGTCGATGTACATCAGTACGCCGTGGCAGAGCACGACGTCGAAGCTGCCCGGCAGAAAATGGACGCCGGTGTCCCGCCCGTCGCCCTGGACGATGCGCACCCGCTCCCGGATCCCCTCCGGCTCGCCGGCGAGCTCCTCGCGGGCCGTGGCGATCATCTTCGGGTCCTGCTCCACGCCGGTCACCTGGTGCCCGGCCCTGGCCAGGCGCAGCGCCTGCGTGCCCTGGCCCATCCCCACGTCGAGCACCCGAAGCCGCTGCCCGACGGGGAACCGCCCGGCTATCTGCTCGTCGAGCTGGCGGCCCACCAGCTCCTGTCGTACGACATCACGCAGCCCGCCCGACTTGTCGAGCCACGCATCCGCCGCACCCCCGGAAAATGCGGTTGCGCTCAGGGCCGCTCTCCGCGCTTGACCTGAGGCTTCGGCAGCCGGAGCCGGCGCATCTGCAGCGAGCGCATCAGCGCGTAGGCGACGGCACCGCGCTTGTTGTCGTCGGGGAAGCGCTCGGCGAGCCGCTTCTTCAGGCGGAAGCCGGTGACGACCGAGTCGAGCACGATCAGCACGATCACGATCAGCCACAGCAGCAGCGCGATGTTCTGCAGCGCCGGCACCTGGACCATGCTCAGCACGAGGATGACCACGGCCATCGGCAGGAAGAACTCCGCGATGTTGAAGCGCGAGTCGATGAAGTCGCGCGCGAACTTGCGGACCGGACCCTTGTCACGGGCCGGCAGATACCGCTCGTCGCCCCCGGCCAGCGCCTGACGCTGCTTCGCCAGGGCGGCACGGCGCTCCTCGCGCTGCCGCTTGGCGGCGTCCTTGCGCGTCAACGACGTGTTGGCCACGCTGCGACGCTGCGACTGGGCCGCACTGCGCTTGGGCGTGGGGCGGCCCTTCGGGGCCTCGGGGTGACGGGTCTCATTGGAGTCGGTCACCAGCGCCTTGTCGGCGGACTGGGCCTTCTCTTCCTTGGCACGGCTACGGAACACAAAACCCAAGGGTACGGGGTGCCAGGGGTTGGACCCCAGCCCCGTGGGGAACGATCCGGCAACACCAGTCGTCGTAGGGGGACAGAGGGGGCGTTGCAGACGGTTCCTCCGACGGCCATCAGGGAGGCACGTGGGCGGCACCGGGTCGGCACCCGGGAGTCACCTACTCCTTACGCCGGAGCAGGAGCGTCAGCAGTCGTCCTTGGGGATGAGCGCATCCGTCCCCGAACAGTGCGGTAATGGATGCAGGGCCCGTACTGTGGGTTCTGTCGCAGGTGCTGGAGTGGAGTCCGTCAGAAGGGGGCGCGCGAAGCCCATGAGCGGTGTCATGAAGCGTATGGGGATGATCTTCCGCGCGAAGGCGAACAAGGCCCTTGACCGGGCCGAGGACCCGCGCGAGACCCTCGATTACTCGTACCAGAAGCAGCTGGAGCTGCTCCAGAAGGTCCGCCGCGGCGTAGCCGACGTGGCCACCTCGCGCAAGCGCCTGGAACTCCAGCTCAACCAACTCCAGCAGCAGTCGTCGAAGCTGGAGGACCAGGGCCGCAAGGCGCTCGCGCTGGGCCGTGAGGACCTGGCCCGCGAGGCGCTCTCGCGCCGCGCCGCCCTCCAGCAGCAGGTGACGGACCTGGAGACGCAGCACGCGACTCTGCAGGGCGAGGAGGAGAAGCTCACCCTCGCGGCCCAGCGCCTGCAGGCGAAGGTCGACGCCTTCCGCACCAAGAAGGAGACGATCAAGGCCACCTACACCGCCGCCCAGGCCCAGACCCGCATCGGCGAGGCCTTCTCCGGCATCTCGGAGGAGATGGGCGACGTCGGCCTGGCGATCCAGCGCGCGGAGGACAAGACGGCCCAGCTCCAGGCCCGCGCCGGAGCCATCGACGAACTCCTCGCCTCCGGTGCCCTCGACGACCAGTCCGGCATGCACAAGGACGACATCCAGGCCGAGCTGGACCGGCTCTCCGGTGGTACGGATGTAGAGCTGGAACTGCAGCGCATGAAGGCGGAGCTGGCGGGCGGTTCCTCGTCGAAGCAGGCGATCGAGGGCGGCACCGGCCAGCCCCAGTCGCAGTCCCAGCAGCAGCCGCAGGACACCCCGCGCTTCGACAAGCAGTAGTCCCCGGGAGACGGGGCGGGCCCATCGCCGAGGAGGGCGACATGATCGTACGGATCATGGGGGAGGGGCAGGTGAGTCTGGCCGACAGCCACCTCGCCGAGCTGAACAAGCTGGACGACGTGCTCCTGGAGGAGATGGAGAACGGCGACGGCCCAGGTTTCCGCGCGACCCTCCACGCCCTTCTCCAGAAGGTCCGCGAACTGGGCGAGCCCCTGCCCGACGACTCCCTGGAACCGTCCGAACTGATCCTTCCGTCCCCGGACGCGACGCTGGAGGAGGTCCGGGAGCTGCTGAGCGACGACGGCTTGATCCCGGGCTGAGCCGTATCAGCACGTCCGGCGTTGATGACCAGGCCCATTCAGGGCCGAAGCGGGGGTCCGGGGGCGGCAGCCCCCGGGGCGACGCACACCGCAACGCCGGGCACATGACATGAGGAACCTCGAGTTGGCCCCCGTTCCAAGCTCCGCAGGGGAACGCGCCCGGCGGCATCTCAAGGCGCACCCCCTGGCGCTGGACGCGGCGTTGGCGGTCGGCGTACTGGTCTGCATGGTGTCCGGCTCGTTCGTGGACCCGCACGGCAAGAACGGCGTGACCTGGGGTCTGCGCACCCCGGACACGCTCAGCCTGGTGCTCATCACCCTCGGCGCCGCGGCCCTGGTCTTCCGCCGCCGCGCCCCCATGACGGTCCTCGCCCTCACCGGCACCGCCTCCGTCGTCGAGTCCGTCACGGGTGACCCCCGCGCCCCCGTCGCCATGTCCGCGGTCATCGCTCTCTACACCGTCGCCTCGACCACCGACCGCCCCACCACCTGGCGCGTCGGCCTGCTCACCATGACCGTGCTGACCGGCTCCGCCATGCTCGCCGGCCCCCTGCCCTGGTACGCCCAGGAGAACCTCGCCATCTTCGCCTGGACCGGCATCGGCGCCACCGCCGGCGACGCCGTCCGCAGCCGCCGCGCCTTCGTCGCCGCCATCCGCGAGCGGGCCGAACGAGCGGAGCGCACCCGTGAGGAGGAGGCCCGCCGCCGCGTCGCCGAGGAGCGCCTGCGCATCGCCCGGGACCTGCACGACGTCGTCGCCCACCACATCGCCCTCGTCAACGTCCAGGCGGGCGTCGCCTCCCACGTCATGGACAAGCGGCCCGACCAGGCCAAGGAGGCCCTGGCCCACGTACGCGAGGCCAGCCGCTCCGCGCTCAACGAACTCCGGGCGACCGTAGGCCTGCTGCGGCAGTCCGGCGACCCCGAGGCCCCCACCGAACCCGCTCCCGGCCTCGACCGCCTCGACGAACTCGCGGGCACCTTCCGCAGCGCGGGCCTTCAGGTGGAGGTCGCCCGCGCCGACCAGGGCACGACGCTCCCCGCCGCCGTGGACCTGGCCGCCTACCGCGTCATCCAGGAGGCCCTCACCAATGTGCAGAAGCACGCGGGCCCGGAGGCGAAAGCCGAGGTCAGCGTCGTCCGCGTGGGCCCGAACGTCGAGATCACCGTCCTCGACGACGGAGCCGGCGACGACGAGACCGTCGAGGGCGGCGGCCACGGCCTGCTCGGCATGCGCGAGCGCGTCACCGCCCTGCGCGGCACCCTCACCACCGGCCCCCGCTACGGAGGCGGCTTCCGCGTCCATGCGATCCTGCCGGTCAAGAGCCGTACGCGCGCCGCGGAGGACGCCGTATGACGCGACGGACGCCGCATGACGGCGCGCCGTCCCCCTCCTCGCCGTATGCCGCACCGCCGTATGACAGCTGAACGCCCCCACCGCCCCCACCGCCCCGCACAAGGGCCCGGAGAGGACCCCGCATGACGATCCGCGTCCTGCTCGCCGACGACCAGGCCCTGTTGCGCAGCGCCTTCCGGGTGCTGGTCGACTCCGAGCCCGACATGGAGGTCGTCGCCGAGGCGTCCGACGGGGCGGAGGCGGTGCGGCTGGCCAAGGAGGAGCGGGCGGACGTCGTCCTGATGGACATCCGGATGCCCGGCACCGACGGCCTCGCCGCCACCCGCATGATCAGTGCCGACCCGGCCCTCGCCCACGTCCGCGTCGTCATACTGACCACCTTCGAGGTCGACGACTACGTCGTGCAGTCGCTGCGCGCCGGCGCCTCGGGCTTCCTCGGCAAGGGCTCCGAACCCGACGAACTCCTCGCCGCCATCCGCGTCGCGGCCGGCGGTGAGGCCCTGCTCTCGCCTGCCGCCACCAAGGGCCTGATCGCCCGCTTCCTCGCCCAGGGCGACGGCGCGGACGACGACCGCGACCCGGCCCGCGCCGAGCGGCTCGACGCGCTCACCGGCCGGGAGCGCGAGGTCCTGGTCCAGGTCGCGGGCGGGCACTCCAACGACGAGATCGCCGAGCGGCTGGCGGTCAGCCCGCTGACGGTGAAGACCCACGTCAACCGGGCCATGTCCAAGCTCGGCGCCCGCGACCGGGCGCAGCTCGTGGTGATCGCGTACGAGTCCGGGCTGGTACGTCCAAGGGTGGAGTGAGCTCGACCCGGGTGTACTGCGCCCGGAGTATGCGCCGGATAAGGAACGGGACCTGCGGCCTACGAAACCGGTCTCCTCGATGGCTCAGGGTGTAGGGGCGGGCGCTCATCCGTGCCGCACATGCGTGTCCCACGCGTGTGCCGTGGACGCCCTGTCTGATCCATGCCTGATTCCTGCCTGACCCCTGCCTGATCCAAGCCTGCGCCTTGCCGCTTCTGCCGCTCACAGAAGAGAGACCCTGAACCATGTCCTGGCTGTCGAAGTTCAGCCTTGCCCAGCGTGCCCTGATAGGCCTGATGTCGATCATCGCGATCGTCTTCGGCGCCATCGCGATACCCCAGCTCAAGCAACAGCTGCTGCCCTCCATCGAACTGCCCATGGTGTCCGTGCTGGCGCCGTACCAGGGTGCCGCGCCGGACGTGGTCGAGAAGCAGGTCGTCGAGCCGATCGAGGACAGCCTCGAGGCCGTCGACGGCATCACCGGCGTCACCTCCACGGCCAGTGAGGGCAACGCCGTGATCATGGCGTCCTTCGACTACGGCCCCGACAACCAGCAGCTGGTCGCCGACGTCCAGCAGGCCGTCAACCGGGCCCGAGCCCAGCTGCCGGACGACGTGGACCCGCAGGTCATCGCCGGTTCCACGGACGACATCCCGACCGTCGTCCTCGCCGTCACCTCCGGCCGGGACCAGCAGGCGCTGGCCGACCAGCTCGACCGGACCGTCGTGCCGGACCTGAAGGACATCGACGGCGTCGGCCAGGTCACCGTCGACGGCGTACGGGACCTCCAGGTCACCGTGACCCCCAACGACGCGAAGCTGGCGAAGGCGGGCCTGACCTCGGCGGACCTCTCCGAGGCCCTGAGGGCGGGCGGCGCCACCGTCCCGGCGGGCTCCTTCGACGAGGGCGGCGACAACCGCACCGTCCAGGTGGGCGGCGGGTTCACCTCGCTGCAGCAGATCGAGGACCTGAGGGTCACCGGCTCGGGCGGCGCGGGCGGCGGTGCGGACGCTTCCGGTAAGAAGCCGGTCCGCCTCGGTTCCGTCGCCACCGTCGAGCAGGAGCAGGCGCCGGCCGATTCCCTCACGCGCACGGACGGCAAGCCGTCCCTCGCGATCGCGGTCACCATGGACCGCGACGGCAGCGCGGTCGCGATCTCCGACGCGGTCCAGGACAAGCTCGCCGAGATGCGCGAGGACCTCGGCTCCGACGCCACGCTGACCGTGGTCAGCGACCAGGGCCCGGCGGTCTCGAAGTCCATCGACGGCCTGACCACCGAGGGCGCGCTCGGCCTGCTCTTCGCGGTCCTCGTCATCCTGGTCTTCCTCGCGTCGATCCGCTCGACGCTGGTGACGGCGGTCTCGATCCCGCTGTCGGTGGTCCTGGCCCTGATCGTCCTGTGGACGCGCGATCTGTCGCTGAACATGCTGACGCTCGGCGCGCTCACCATCGCCATCGGCCGGGTCGTCGACGACTCGATCGTGGTCCTGGAGAACATCAAGCGGCACCTGGGCTACGGCGAGGAGCGCCAGGAGGCCATCCTCAAGGCGGTCCGCGAGGTCGCCGGCGCGGTCACCTCCTCCACCCTCACCACGGTCGCCGTGTTCCTTCCGATCGGCCTGGTCGGCGGCATGGTGGGCGAGCTGTTCGGCTCGTTCAGCCTGACCGTGACGGCCGCGCTGCTGGCGTCGCTGCTGGTCTCGCTGACGGTCGTACCGGTCCTGTCGTACTGGTTCCTGCGGGCCCCGAAGGGCACCCCGGAGGACGCGGCCGAAGCCCGCCGGATCGCGGAGGAGAAGGAGGCGAAGAGCAGGCTCCAGCGCTTCTACGTCCCCGTCCTGCGCTTCGCGACCCGCCGCCGTATGACCAGCGTGCTGCTCGCGATCGTCATCCTCATCGGCACGTTCGGCATGGCGCCGCTGCTGAAGACGAACTTCTTCGACCAGGGCGAGCAGGAAGTCCTCACCGTCAAGCAGGAGTTGAAGCCGGGCACCAGCCTGGCGGCGACCGACGAGCAGGCGAAGAAGGTCGAGAAGCTGCTCGCCGGCACCGAGGGCGTGAAGGACTACCAGGTCACGATCGGCTCGTCCGGCTTCATGGCGGCCTTCGGCGGCGGCACCGACACCAACCAGGCGTCCTACCAGGTGATGCTGGAGGACTCGGCGTCGTACGAGGACGTACAGGACCGCGTCGAGGCCGGCCTGAAGAAGCTGGACGGCATCGGTACGACCACCATCGCGGCCGGTGACGGCTTCGGCGCCCAGGACCTGAGCGTCGTCGTGAAGGCGGCCGACGCGGAGGTGCTGCGCAAGGCGTCCGAGCAGGTCCGCGAGGCGGTGGCCGGCCTGGACAACGTCACGGACGTGACGAGCGACCTGGCGCAGAGCGTGCCGCGCATCTCGGTGAAGGCCAACGACAAGGCGGCCGCGGCCGGCTTCAACGACCAGACCCTCGGCCTGGCCGTCGCCCAGGCGGTCCGCGGCAACACGGCGGCCCAGGCGACCCTCGACGACACCGAGCGGAACGTCGTCGTCAGGTCGGCCAAGCCGGCGACGACGCTGAAGCAGCTTCAGGACCTCAGCCTGGGCCTGGTGAAGCTCGGCGACATCGCGGACGTGAAGCTGGTGGACGGCCCGGTCTCGATGACCCGCATCGACGGCCAGCGCGCGGCCACGATCTCCGCGAAGCCGACCGGCGACAACACGGGCGCGGTGAGCGCGGACCTCCAGTCCAAGATCAACTCGCTGACCCTCCCGGCCGGCGCCACGGCCTCGATCGGCGGTGTCTCGGAGGACCAGGACGAGGCGTTCGTCAACCTGGGCCTGGCGATGCTGGCGGCGATCGCGATCGTCTTCATGCTCCTGGTCGCGACCTTCCGCTCCCTGATCCAGCCCCTGATCCTGCTCGTCTCCATCCCGTTCGCGGCGACGGGCGCGATCGGCCTCCTGATCGCGACCGGCACCCCGATGGGCGTCCCCGCGATGATCGGCATGCTGATGCTGATCGGCATCGTGGTGACGAACGCGATCGTGCTGATCGACCTCATCAACCAGTACCGGAGCCAGGGTTACGGCGTCGTCGAGGCCGTGATCGAGGGCGGCCGCCACCGCCTCCGCCCCATCCTCATGACGGCCCTGGCAACGATCTTCGCCCTCCTCCCCATGGCCCTGGGCGTCACCGGCGAGGGCGGCTTCATCGCCCAGCCCCTGGCCGTGGTCGTGATCGGCGGCCTGATCACGTCGACCCTCCTGACCCTGCTCCTCGTACCGACGCTGTACGCGATGGTGGAGCTTCGGAAGGAACGGCGGGCGACGAAGCGGCAGGCGAGGCGGGATAGGAAGGCGGGGGTGACTGCGGAGCCGACGCCGGCTGCGTCCTCGGACTCGGACTCGGACGAGCCGGAGCGCGCCGGGGTCTGAGCTACCGCCTAACGGGAAGAAAGCCCGACCCAGGAGATCTCCTGGGTCGGGCTTTCCTGGTGTCCGTGGGCTATGCGGTTCTTGGTGTCGCCCCGCTCATGGCGATTCACTCGCGTTCCGGGGCGGAGTCCAGGACCTCCCAGACGGCCAGGCTGTCCGCTCCTGCACCGATGAGGGTGACCTTCGCCGAGTGCATGGTGTCAGTTGGTCGACCTGTCGGCCGTACCACTCGATGGCGACCAGGGTGAGCGGGCTCGCTGTCCCGGTCCACGGGGCGAGGCGGTGCAACTCCATGCTCAGCCGTGCAGTCCCTTCGATGCAGCGCACAACGCACACGACTGCGCTGTCCGCCGCAGCGGGGCTGTTGGGCGTCACCGATTCGACGGACAGGATGCTCAGAGTTGCCGGCTCAGGCACAGCGGTGAGTCTCCTCTACGAATTGCGTGATCTGCTCGAGGGTGCAGGTCTTTTAGGCCTCACAGGACCAGTCTTCTGGGGGCGAAGTCTCCTGAAGGCGTTGGATGATCAACTCAACATCTGCCAGCGCTCTAAAACAGAATTCCTGATCATGGATATTGATCGAGTGTACGGTGTCTGCGAACGCGGGATCTTCGAGCCCCTGCGCCTCGCTCAAGATCCGGGATGGCAGGAGAATCCAATTTCTCCTGCTCCTGTCGAGAGTCCATTCGACCTGAGTCGGCAGCTCTCTCACGGCTTCCTCTACTAGTTGTGCGGTCCCTTGCCGGGGTGACGCGTAACGCCACCCCATGTACGGTACCTGCGAATAGCCGTATACAGGGTGAGTCTCTGCAGTCAAGGAAAACCACGCGAGTTCTCCGAATCTGCTTAGTGCTCGCATCGCTTTTACGCTTCGAGTGGACAAGACGAAAATCCCTCCATCCGTTACCAGAGGGGGCCCGAGTACCCGCCATTTTGGACAACGAGCTTTTTGCCGGGGTTCAATAGTCGAATCGCTCGCTCATAGTCGCCATACGGAATCGGATCTGACCGCATCGCCGGGTCGTACACATATCGACCATCTGTGTAGACGTCGTGATAGCGGTATTCTGTCACTACCTGACCCGCATTTTCGGGAATGTTGATGCTTGGGTCGTTCTTGATGGTGAAGTTTATGATTTTTCCTTGCCCTCCAGTTTCTCGGAGAATATATTCGGCGATTTCAGAACAGTCGATATTTCCGCCGATCGGCGCCGAACGCATGGCGTCGACCGCTGCTGCGTCATGAGGGAAATTTGGATTCGGCTCCCTGAAGTCGTAGATCCCACGAGCATTTTCGCCATTGGGGCAATCCGGTGCAAGCCCGAGCGAATCGGTGCGCGAGTGGGGGTTGCGCACGTAGGTGGCGGGGTTTGGAGCAGGGATCAAACCCAGAGGGTCGGGGCTGGTGTAGCGAGCGGTCTCGGGGTCGTAGTGCCGGTGAAAGTTGTAGTGCAGGCCGGTTTCGGGGTCGTCGTACTGGCCGGGGAAGCGGAGAGGGGTGTGGGCGGTGGCGCTACGGTTCCAGGCGGTGGTGCCCCAGAGCGTGCGGTGTGTGCGCCAAGCGATAGCGCCGCGTTCGTCGACGAGTTCGGTGGGGGTGCCCACCAGGTCGGTGACGATGGCATAGAAGCGCCGGTCTATCTCCTCCTGCGGCGCGTCTGTGAGGTGTTTGCGTTCGGTCTGGGTCAGAGGGCGTATGCCTTGGTGGTCCCAGGTGAGGGTGATGGCCGACTGGTCGGTGCCGGGGGTGTGCGTGGTCTGTTCGCACAGGGTTGTGCCGTCCCAGGTGAAGTCGACCTGTTCCAGGACGGTTTCGGCGTCGGAAGCGAGGCGTTGTTTGGCGATGCGGCGGCCCAGGGGGTCATAGCGGTATCGCCAGGTGGTGCCGTCGGGGGTGACCACCGAGGAGAGGCGGTCCTCGGCGTCCCAGGTGTAGCGCCAGGTGTCCGGTTTGCGGGACAGGCGGGTTTTCTGGCGCAGGGTGATCCGGCCGGCTTCGTCGTGCTCGTAGCGGACACTGCCCGCGCGCGTGATTCGGGTGCCGTGGTAGGTGCGATCTCCGGTTGCCTCCTGGCCCGGCATGGAGTCCGGCCAAGCGGCTCGGGTCTGGTTGCCTGCCGCATCGTAGGCGTAGGACTCCGTCCAGTTCGCGGCGTGGACGGCGGTGACCCGGCCGGCGGCATCGAGGTCGAAGCGGCGGGGGCCGTTCAGGTCGTCGTCGATGCCGGTCAGGTTGCCGTCGGCGCGGTAGGTGTAGGCGCGGTGCTGGAGGCGCGTGTCGCCTGGTCCGGTGAGTTCCTGCTTCGTCAGGCGGCCCAGGGGGTCGAAGGCGCTGGTGAGGGTGAAGGCTTCACCGATGTGGCGGGTCAGTTCGCGGCCGGCCGCGTCGTGGGTGAAGGCGAGGGTGTGGCCTCCGGTGGTCAGTTCCGTGCGGTTGCCCGCCGCGTCATAGGCCCAGGTGCTGGTCGCGCCGGTCGGGGTGGTGCGGCCCGTGCGGCGGCCCAGGACGTCGTAGGTGTAGGTGAGCGTGCGGGCGTTGACCGTCTCGGACATCAGGCGGCCGGAATCGTCCCGCTGCAACGTCAGGACCGCATCCGGGCTGACTGCCCGGGCCAAGCCACCCGTTGCGTCGTACGCGTACGTCGTGACCGCTCCGGCCGCGTCCTTCCTCACCACGCGGCCCAGTACGTCCCTGTGGAAGTAGATGGTCTGGCCGGAAGCCGTGGTGCTGGCGGTCAACTGGCCTGCACTGTCGTGTTCGTACGTCAGCCTGCGGTCGTCGAAGTCCGTCTCCGCGATCAGCCGTCCGGCTGCGTCGTACTCGTACGACCAGGTCAGACCCTGCGGGTTCGTGACCTTTGTCAGATGAAGTTCGGTGTCGTGAGCGAACTCGTAGCGCACCCCATCCGGGCCGGTGCGAGCCGACATCAGGTCGAAGTGGGTGTACTCGTAACGGGATACGGCACCCATGGCATCCGTGTGGCTGGTGCAGTTGCCCTCGCCGTCGTACGTCCACGATTCCGTGGCGCCGTCCGCGGTGATACGGCGGCACAGGCGGCCCTCCACCGTCCACTCCAGGCGGGTCACCGCACCCGTCGGGTCGGTGATCGTGGTCGGGCGGCCGAAGGCGTCCCGCTCGTAGCGGGTCACCGCGCCGAGCGGGTCCGTGACCTCCAGGGGCAGGCCCGCGGTGTTGCAGCGGACCGTGCTCGTCGCGCCCGTCGCGTCCGTGATCGCCGACAGGTGACCGAGGTCGTCATACCCGAAGCGGGTCGTGATCCCGGACGCGTCGGTTACGGCCGTGCGGTTGCCGAAGGCGTCGAACTGCTGGCTGACGTGGGTACCGTCCGGGCCGGCCATGGCCACGGGCAGGCCCTGGTCGTCGTAGCCGATGCTGGTGTAGCGGCCGTCGGGGCGGACGGCCATCGTCATGCGGCCTGCCTCGTCGTAGGCGTAGCTCTGCGTGCGGCCGAGGGCGTCGGTGACCGTCAGTGGGCGTTCGTAGCGGTCGTATGTGGTGCGGGTCGTCGCTCCGTCGGGGCCCGTCTCGCCCACCACCTGCAGGTCACTGTTGACCAGGTAACGCGTGCTGCGACCCAGGGAGTTGGTTGCGGTGATGGTCCGGTGGCCCGTCCGCGGGTCGATGTCGCCGTAGACGAAGGTGTTGCGCAGGTGACCGGCGTCGCCCGACTGGGAGATGCAGCGGCCCTGGCCGTCGTAGACGTAGTGGTAGGACGAGTTGTTCGTGTCGGTCCAGGCGGTGATGCGGCCGAGTTCGTCGTTGGTGAAACGGGTGGGTATGCCGGACGAATTCGTTACCGCCGCCAGGTGACCCTGCTCGTCGTAGCCGAAGCGGACCAGCTCGACGTCGCCGCCGTTGTCCGCCGTGCCGTCGGCCAGGCTCAGGGCAGTTATTCGGCCCTCGGTGGTCTCGATGGTGAGGTGGTAGCCCGCCGAGTGCACGATCGCCGTGGGGGCGCCTTCGTTGTCGTACTCGAAGGTGAGCCACTGGCTTGAGCGGTCGGTGATCTGCTCCAGCAGGGCGATACCGTTGCCGTCGCCGCCCGGGGCCGCGAAGTGCCAGGTGCGGTCGGCCGCGGGGTCGGTGATGGCGTAGTCGCCGTAGGCGTCGATGCTCAGGGGGTATCGGCCGCCCTCAAGCGGCAGAGTCGGCACGCCGGGGGCGGGGTGCGGGTAGGCCAGTAGTGCGCCGTTCTCGCGGATGAAGATGACACCCTCGGCGTCGATCTCCAGGCGCTGGTCAGCGGTGGAGGTCCACTTCGGGCCGAACCAGCGTCCGGCCTCGTACGACGACTCGAACTGCCGGGAGAACAGCAGGGGCAGCTTGGCGGGCAGGGTGACGTCGGTCTGCGGCAGCGCCATGCGGCCGGTGGCCATGTCGATGGGGTCGCCGAACCACTTGCACTTCTTTTCTCTGGCGAAATCTTTGATCGCTTGGCCGACGCTCCTGCGCGCTCCTCCCGTCGCCGCACCCTCCGCGGCCCCTCGCGCAGCCCCCCGGGCCATGCTTGTGGCGCCTTTGCCACCAATCAGGTTCGAGGCGAGGTAGCCCAAGGAGTCACCCGGGTCGCTGCTCCAGCCGCTGCCGATGACGGCCTTGGGCAGGCGTTCGGGATGGGCGGCGGTGCCCACCAGGCCGGCCAGCAGCATGTTGGAGTTCTTCACATACTCGCCGGGGTGGGTGATGTTGTAGGAGTCCATCGGGTTGACGGTGCGGACCAGTTTCACCAGGTCCGCGCCGCCCTTGAGGAGGCCCCCCAGGACATGGGCCTGGTTCAGCTGCGTGCTCACGACGGCGTCCGCCGCGTCGGCCTTCAACCGGTCGGTGAACTCCGGCTTCGGCGGAGCCGTCTCCAGTGCGGCGGCCACCCGGCGCTGCGCGTCGCGGGCGGCGTCGGTGCGCTGGCGGCGTGCCTCGGCAAGGATTTCCTCGGCCTCCCGTCGGCCGGCCGCTCCCGGGTCGACGAAGGCGCCCGGCTCGGTCGGTTTGCGACCCGGGTTGCGTCCCGCCGAAGCCGCCGCGTTGTACTGGTCGGCGGCCTGGTTGTACGCCGTCACTTGAGCGTTGTGCGCGTCCACCGCCCGTCGGCTGTCCTCCTGCGCGGTGCGGTAGGCGTCGATCGCAGTCTGCGCCTGCCGCTGCGCCCAGCGCACCGTGTCCGCGTACGCCTCCAGCGCCTTGGCCGCCGCCTCGCAGGCGTCGGCCGCCGTCAGCCACTGCTTGGGATGCATGTCGAACTTCTCGCGGAAGGCATCCGCCGCCTTGCCCTGCCAGCCTTCGCCGTCCAACGAGCTCATCCCCTGGCCGACGCTCTCGAACGCCCGGAAGAAGTCGCGCAGATGCCGGGCCCGCGCCTCCAGGGCCTGCGGGCTGCCGTGGACCAGTTCCTTGGGGTCCTCGCTCTCTCCCAGCCGGCGCTCGGCGACATCGCCGCCCAGCCGGTTGTTCACCCCCTCCCCGAAGTCGCGCACTCCCTCGGCCGCGCCGTCCGCGCCGACCGCCGACAGGCCGTCCGCTGCCTTGTCCGCACCCCAGTTGACGGCCTCCCCGACGCCCGCGCTCACGCCGTCGACAGCGCTCTCCAGGCCGTCCCCGAGGTCGTTGACCATGTCCCCCAGGCCCATCAGCGCTCAACCTCCCCGAACGCCGATGCCTCGGGGCCGTCAGGCTGCCAGTCCGTCCGCGAATCGAACGGCGCGTCCGGGGTCACCGTCGACGTCTCCAGGTCCTCCTGCGCCTGGACCCAGGCCTGCCGGGCCGCCTGGTCGCCGGCCTGCAGGGACTCCGCGCTGTAGTCCGCGTTCATGAAGTGGGATACGGAGTTGTCCTTCAACGTCTGCGACCAGGAACGCTGCTCGACCTCCTCCTCGGACAGGTAAGGGTTGCCCGCTGCCGCCGTCCACACCGTCTTGAGGGTGTTCGAGACGTACTGCTCCTGCTCGTGGTACAGCCCCGCTGACAGGTTGAGCCGCTGCGCGAACCCGTTCGCGTCCCGCATCATCGAGCGCACCCCCCAGCTCCACCGCTCGCAGAAGTCGGCGAACACCTGGCGCAGATTCGCGTCCCCCACCTCAAGACCGGTCAGCTCCAGGTCGTCGAAGCCGCGGCCCTGGGCCGCCTCGATGTCGAAACCCAGCTCCTTCAGCTCGTCGATCGCCAGGTTGATGCCCCGGGTGATCCGCTCCAGCGCCTCCGGATCGACCCGGTAGCCGTCCCCGCCGCTCACGCGTCCACCCCTTCAGAGTCCAGAACCGTGTCCACAGCCGCCGCGTCCGGAACAACTCCCTTCGCCGGAGGCAGCACCAGGCCCGCCGCACTGCCCGCGTCCACCGCGATCCCGACCGGCCCGCCGTCCACCTTCGCCACCTCCGGGACCACTTGGTCCAGCAAACGCGCCCCGTACACCGGCACCCGTTCCGGCACCGCCTCACCACGCGCCTGCGCAAAGCGCGCCAACGCCGCGCCATCCGTGAACGCAAACAGCCAGCGGACGCCGCCGGCAGCCACCGACAGCAGCGAGTCATCCACCACCGGCACCAGCACCTCGCTGCGCCGGAACTCCCCCACGGCCGCACGCAGATCGCCCTGCCCGGTCGCCGCCAGATCCGCCAACCGCGTCCGCAGTCCCATGGCTTCAGCGCTCACAACAACCCCCGCCGAAAACTTCACCGCTAATCGCACATGCGAACGATCATGCTAGTCGGGTGAACGAGGGCTGCTCCAAACGCCGCACCCCCCGGCGTTTCGGCCACGGCCGCCCCTGGGGCTCCAAGGGGCCCTCGCTCGGCCTCCGCCGTCCCCCCGTTACGTATCCTGAGCCCCTCGAACTGCATGACGGGGGAGGGTTCCGGGCGTGCTGCTGCACAAGGACGATCCGAGATCGGTCGGCGGCTACAGGTTGGTCGATCGGCTCGGGTCCGGGGGCATGGGAGTCGTCTACCGGGGCAGGTCGCGCTCGGGACGTGAGGTCGCCGTCAAGGTGGTGCACTCCCAGTACGCCGAGGACCCCGTCTTCCGTGCCCGCTTCCGGCAGGAGATCGAGGCGGTCCGCAAGGTGAGCGGTGTCTTCACCGCCCCGGTCGTGGACGCCGACCCCGAGGCGGTACGGCCCTGGATGGCCACCCAGTATGTGCCCGGGCTCTCCCTCGCCGCCCGGATCGGCGACCAGGGCCCGCTCAAGGGCGCCGAGCTGCGGCGGCTGACGCTCGGTCTGGTGGAGGCGCTGCGGGACATCCACCGGGCCGGGGTGGTCCACCGGGACCTCAAACCCGCCAACGTCCTGATCGCCGACGACGGCCCGCGTGTCATCGACTTCGGCATCTCGCGCGCGGCCGAGGACCACAAGACCCTCACCGAGACCGGGCAGATGATCGGCACCCCGCCGTTCATGTCTCCGGAGCAACTGACCGACGCCCGTTCGGTGGAGCCGGCCTCCGACGTCTTCTCCCTCGGCGCGCTGCTCGTCTTCTCGGTCACGGGCCGGGGCCCGTTCGACGCGGACAGCCCCTACCTCACGGCCTACCGGGTCGTCCACGACGCCCCCGTCCTGGACGGCGTACCGCAGGCCCTTCGCTCGATCCTGGAGCGCTGCCTCGCCAAGGAACCCGCGGACCGGCCCGAACTGGACGAACTGGCACGGGAGTTCGTGGCCGCGCTGCCGGAGGCGGGTGCGGACGACCAGCCCACCGTGACGCTGCGCTCGGACGAGATGGCCATGGTCCGGACGCGGCCCGCCGCGGTCGCCGACTCCGGCGCCGCGGTTCCGGGCGGGCGGCGCAGTCGTATACGCCCGCTGTGGGCCACGGTCGGCACGGTCGGTGCCCTCGCGCTCGGCCTGACGGGATACCTGCTGCTCGGGGCCGGAGTGGGGGACGAGGACGCCCGTACGGCGGCCGACACCGCCGCATCCGCGCCTGCCCGATGGGCGGCCATGCCGGCCGGCTGGAAGCCCTGGCAGACCACGGTGGACGCCACCGCCGCGCACGGAGTGAAGAAGGGGTCGGCCGGCGGGACCGGGTTGGGAGACGGCCCGCAATGCCGGCTGTACGAGGGTGCCGTCTACTGCGCGGGTGACGGTGTGCTGCCCATGCGCCTGGACGGGCTGACCGGACGGATCGACTGGCGGGCCAACGTCCTGCCCCCCGGTCGGCAGCAGGGGACGTACACCTTCTCCGTCCTCGGTCTCGTGGACGACGCGATGCTGGTCCAGCAGGACTTCACCCCCGTCGCCGGGGAGGCGTCGACCACGACGGTCGCCGCTCTCGACACGGGGACCGGTGAGCGGCTCTGGCATCGGAAGGTGGCGAACAGCGGGATGTCCCCGGCGGTCTCCGGCAGCCTCGTGGTCATGGCGGCCGACGGCGCCCGCGCGGTGACCGCCCGATCGGCACGCACCGGCGCCGAGCGCTGGACGACACCGTTGCCGGCGGGGCAGTACTGCGACGCCGCGGATGTGGGCGAGGCCCTCCGCCTGGAGTGCGTCGCCGAGTTCACGCCTTCCGAGAACATCCTGCTCATGGAGCTGGACCGGGCCGACGGCTCGGTTCGGCGAGTGAAGGTGCCCAATCGCGGAACCCTCGTTGGGACGTTCGACGGCCGCCTGCTCTACGTCGACCCGGCCGAGGACGAGGAGGGGAACATCACGGCCGGCGACGAGGGACCGTTCTCCCGGATCCGGCTGGTGGACCCGGAGACCGGTGAGGGCCGTTCGACGAAGCTGGCGGAGGAGTTCGAGGGCGTTGTGACGCTCGGGGACGACACGCTGTGGTTCGTCACGTCCTCCGGTCAGGTGAGCGCCGTGTCGGTCCGGACGGGCGAGCGGCTGTGGCAGACCGCGACGAGTCTGGAGACGCCCAGCGGCGTCACCCACGACCCGCGCGCCCGAGCGGTCTACCTGTCCAGCGCCAGCGGCCGCGTCGCCGCCCTCGACACGAAGAGGGGCACGCTGCTGTGGGAGACCCTGCCGCGTGCCCAACGGGTGACCAACGCGGGCAGCCGGTCGCTGCCCGAGGTGATGGTCCGTGAGGGCTCCCTGATCGCCGCCACCCCCGACGGCGACCTCTTCACCCTCGACCCCGCTCACCCCGACCGGAAGCCCGTGTCGGGGTGAGCGCCTCAAGCGCTACCGTCGACAGACCTACGGCAGCGCCAGCATCCGCTCCAGCGCCAGCTTCGCGAACGCCTCGGTCTCCTTGTCGACCTCGATCCGGTTGACCAGGTTGCCCTCGGCCAGTGACTCCAGCGTCCAGACCAGGTGGGGCAGGTCGATGCGGTTCATGGTCGAGCAGAAGCAGACCGTCTTGTCGAGGAAGACGATCTCCTTGCCCTCCGGCGCGAAACGGTTCGCCAGCCGGCGGACCAGGTTCAGCTCCGTGCCGATGGCCCACTTCGAGCCGGCCGGGGCGGCCTCCAGGGCCTTGATGATGTACTCCGTCGAGCCGACGTAGTCCGCGGCGGCGACGACCTCGTGCTTGCACTCCGGGTGGACGAGGACGTTGACACCCGGGATGCGCTCGCGCACGTCGTTCACCGAGTCGAGGCTGAAGCGGCCGTGCACCGAGCAGTGGCCGCGCCACAGGATCATCTTCGCGGCACGCAGCTCGTCCGCCGTCAGCCCGCCGTTCGGCTTGTGCGGGTTGTAGACGACGCAGTCCTCCAGGGACATGCCCATGTCCCGCACGGCGGTGTTGCGGCCGAGGTGCTGGTCGGGCAGGAACAGGACCTTCTCGCCCTGTTCGAAGGCCCAGTCCAGGGCCCGCTTGGCGTTGGACGAGGTGCAGATCGTGCCGCCGTGCTTGCCCGTGAACGCCTTGATGTCCGCGGACGAGTTCATGTACGAGACGGGCACGACCTGCTCGGCTATCCCGGCCTCGGTCAGCACGTCCCAGCACTCGGCGACCTGCTCGGCCGTCGCCATGTCGGCCATCGAGCAGCCGGCGGCGAGGTCGGGCAGGACGACCTTCTGGTCGTCGGACGTCAGGATGTCCGCCGACTCGGCCATGAAGTGCACGCCGCAGAACACGATGTACTCGGCCTCCGGGCGGGCGGCCGCGTCCTTGGCCAGCTTGAACGAGTCACCGGTCACGTCGGCGAACTGGATGACCTCGTCGCGCTGGTAGTGGTGGCCGAGCACGAAGACCTTGCTCCCGAGCTTCTCCTTGGCCGCGCGGGCGCGCTCGACCAGGTCCGGATCGGACGGCGAGGGAAGGTCGCCGGGACACTCGACGCCACGCTCGCTCCTCGGGTCGGCCTCACGGCCGAGGAGCAGCAGGGCGAGGGGCGTCGGCTGTACGTCGAGCTCCTGGGTCTGGGCGGTGGTCACGACACGCACCCTTTCTGTTCTGCGGCTCGCCGGCACCGGGAAAATCCGGGCCCGGCGGGTCAAGCGGGACACCTTCTTCGACTTCTCGTCGAATTGACGTTATCTATCATAACCGGTTCACGTCAGTTTGACGATGGCCATCATGTCGATGTGACGTGAATCCCGGTGACGGGCCCGCGTATTCCCGAATCGGTCGTTTTCCGCTCCGGGCGCCGTGTGCGAGCATGAAGAAGGACCGAAAGACAAACGCCCGGCCCGGAATGAATCCGCGGCCCCGTCGGTTGCAACCGTCGGCAAGCAGTCTCCGTACAACCCGGGAGAGATGTAGATGTCCGTATCGGACGAGACCAGCACCGTCACCGACGGCATCATCCTGTCCGACGCCGCCGCGGCGAAGGTCAAGGCCCTGCTCGACCAGGAAGGCCGTGACGACCTGGCCCTGCGCGTCGCCGTTCAGCCCGGTGGCTGCTCCGGCCTGCGCTACCAGCTCTTCTTCGACGAGCGCTCCCTGGACGGCGACGTCGTCAAGGACTTCGGCGGCGTGAAGGTCGTCACCGACCGCATGAGCGCCCCGTACCTGGGCGGCGCGTCCATCGACTTCGTGGACACCATCGAGAAGCAGGGCTTCACGATCGACAACCCGAACGCGACCGGCTCCTGCGCCTGCGGCGACTCCTTCAGCTGACCCGGCCGAAACCGGCTGATCCAGTCGAAACGCGAGAAGGCGGCGACCCCCTCCGACGGGGCCGCCGCCTTCCCGTGTCCGTGGGCCTCTACCGCGCCCCGGACGTCTCCGGGCGGAGAGTCCCCGGCTTCTCCAGCGGGACGTCCTGCCCGTCCGTGCCCACGACCTTGCGGTCCCCGAGCGGCTCGTCCAGGTGCACGGTCTTGTGGAACACCTTGGCGATCAGGATGCAGACCTTCTCCGGCTGCGACGTCTCGGTCACCCGGACCGTCACCTCGTCGCCGCTCTCGCTCGCCGTGACCTTGTAGTCGGCGCACACACCGCCGGTGAAGGCCACGGTCAGCTCCCTGCCGTCGACGGTGTAGCCGTCCACACCCACGTTCCGCGTGACGGGCGCCGACGTCGGCTCGTCCTTGGGTCCGGACGGCCGCGGGCTCGGCTGAGCGGGCGGCTCCTGGGACGGGGTGGTCGACACCACGTACTTCGGGTCGATCGCCGGATGCGTCACCGTGAAGCTGTCCTTCGCGCCCGGCGCCCGCACCTCGAACAGCCAGGACGGCACCAGCGCCTGCCGCGTGTCGACGTAGTGCGAGGCGAGGCCGAACACGGCCTTCTCGACCGTGAGGGTGTCCTTGGCCGGCGCCCCTGTGCCGGCATCAGTACCCGTACCCGTCGAAGCCTCCGAACCGGAGGAGCCGCAGGGCGCCTCAAGGCGGTCCTTCAGCGGTACGGGGCTGGCGCAGCCGCCGATGCCCATGCGGCCGTCGGACCCCGGCGCCGCGTTCATCAGCCCGAGCGTCTTCTCGGCGTCCAGCACGGGGTACGTGTCCCCCTTCACCGGCGCCGACAACTGGCCGCTGCCGCCGACCACTTCGCCCTGGGGGTTCACGGTCACCCCGGTCGTCCAGCCGTACGTGGGCAGACCGCCGACCACAGGGCTCGCGTTGACGACCCGCCGGCTGCCCATGAGCTGGCTCGCGTCGAGCTTCGCGTCATCCTGACCCACGGCCTTGAGGACCGGCGCGGCGGCCTTCTTCGCGGCGGCCTCGCTCACCGGTTCGCCGCCGTGGTCCGGCGAGTCCTTCGAGCAAGTGGTGGTCGACCGGCAGTCATCGGTGCCGGGGGCGTACTGGTAGAAGGTCCAGGTCCCCGGCGCCTGCTTGTTCACCTGCAGGCTGGGCCCCGCCCCGTCCTTCGCCCCGACCCGCCAGGTCTGCCCCTGCGCGACCGGCCTCCCGTCCACCCCGAGCGCCTCGGCCAGCCGGGCCACGTCGTCGGCGCCGACCTCGCCGCCGGCCCGGTACACGGGCGCCGAGCCGGGGCCGTCCGCCAGGTCCCCGTCGGCCTTGTAGGTGACGCCATACGGGTTGGGCTCGCCGGGCGCGATGCCGCTCGTGCCGCCGCCCTCGGTGTAGCCGTCCAGGTGGAGCGGCGGGGGAGTGTCCTCGCCGGCGGCCCCGGACGTCGTACCGCCGTCCGAACCTCCGGACGCGCTCGCGGCGAGGTAGGCCCCGCCGCCCCCGACGAGGAGTACGGCGGCGGCGACGGAGGCGATGATCGCGGGGGAGCGGCGACGGCTCGAACCGCCGCCTCCGTCCTCGTCGGCATCGGCATCGGCAGCGGCGGTGGCAGCAGCGGGATCCGCGCCGGCAGAGCTGGTCGACTCCGCTTCAGCAGCGGCAGCGGGCGCGGCGTCCCCGGCCTGCTTCCCGCCGGCGGCGCCGGTGTTGCTCTCCGCACCGTCGCGCTCACCATCGGCCCGGTCGGCCTCGGCGTCGCGCCCGGTCCGGCCGGCCTCCGCCTCGCTCTCGGACTCGCGGCCCCCGGCATCGCGCTCGCCGCCGGCGTCGGGAACGGCGGTGCCGTCCGCCGCGGCGCCGGAAGCCCCGGTACCGGAAGCCTCGGTACCCGCGCCGCCCTTCTCCTCCCGGGTGCCCTGCTCCTCGGCGGAGCCGTCGGCGCCCGTGTCGTCGTTCTCGGGTCGCTCGGTGTTCACCGCATCGCTCCTTCGGCTGCGCGCATGTCCCATGACCCTGACCCGACCCTGTCAAAAGGGAGGGTCTGCCGGGTCGTATCCCGCATCCCCTTTACGGGGGACAGCGATGGGACGCAGCGGGGGAGCGCACGGTTCCCTGAAGGGCGCCGATTGAGCCGCCGGCATTCGATCGGCCGGCGTAATCCGGACGGATGGCGTCGTTTCGATCAGTCGCCGTAGTCCGACATCGCGTCCACCAGCCGCGCCGACCTCGGCGGCACGTTCACCCCGTGGATGAGGGACGGGGAGACCGGACGGGACAGGGCGCGGTCGGGAGCGGCCCAGTGGGGAGCCATCCGCGCGCAGTCACCGAGCAGCGATGCCAGGCCGGCCTCCGGGTCGGCCTGAGCGGTGGCGCGGACCTCGAATTTCGTCATAGCGGCACCGTAAGCACGTGGACACCCGCGAAGAAAGATCTACTATCGGGTAGTTTTGACTGCTTCAGAGTCCAGGTCACGGACGGTAGCGTGAACTGTCAACCCATCCTCTTCGCAGGAGACTCCACGCCGTGCGCATCGCAGTCACCGGCTCCATCGCCACCGACCACCTCATGACCTTCCCCGGCCGCTTCACCGACCAGTTCGTCGCGGACCAGTTGCACACGGTCTCGCTGTCCTTCCTGGTCGACAACCTGGACGTACGCCGGGGCGGCGTAGGCGCGAACATCGCCTTCGGCATGGGTCAGCTGGGCACGAAGCCGATCCTCGTCGGCGCCGCGGGCTCCGACTTCGACGAGTACCGGGCCTGGCTGGACCGGCACGGCGTCGACACCGGGTCGGTCCGCATCTCAGAGACCCTGCACACCGCCCGTTTCGTCTGCACCACCGACGCCGACCACAACCAGATCGGCTCCTTCTACACCGGTGCGATGAGCGAGGCCCGCCAGATCGAGCTGAAGACCGTCGCGGACCGCGTGGGCGGCCTGGACCTGGTCCTCATCGGCGCCGACGACCCCGAGGCCATGCTCCGCCACACGGAGGAGTGCCGCTCCCGCGAGATCCCCTTCGCCGCCGACTTCTCCCAGCAGATCGCCCGTATGAACGGCGACGAGATCCGCATACTGCTGGACGGTGCGACGTACCTCTTCTCGAACGAGTACGAGAAGGGCCTCATCGAGTCCAAGACCGGCTGGAGCGACGCGGAGATCCTCTCCAAGGTCGGCCACCGCGTCACCACCCTCGGCGCGCGGGGCGTGCGCATCGAGCGGGACGGCGAGGACCCGATCGAGGTCGGCTGCCCCGAGGAGGAGCGCAAGGCCGACCCCACGGGTGTCGGCGACGCCTTCCGCGCCGGGTTCCTGTCGGGGCTGGCGTGGGGTGTGTCCCTGGAGCGGGCCGCGCAGGTCGGCTGCATGGTCGCGACGCTGGTCATCGAGACGGTCGGCACGCAGGAGTACCAGCTGCGGCGGGCGCACTTCATGGACCGGTTCACCAAGGCGTACGGGCATGACGCGGGCGAAGAGGTCCGGACCCACCTGGGCTGATCCCGCGACGGTTCGCCGACAGGGCGTTCAGGCCACCCGGCGGACGAGGTACGCGGTTCCTCGCTCCGCCGGCTCCTCGCCCACGTACTCCTGCCCCCGCATCCCGCACCACGCCGGGATGTCCAGACGGGCGGCCTCGTCGTCGGCGAGGACCCGGACCATGCCGCCGACCGGTACCTCGCCGATGACCTTGGCCAGCTCGATGACCGGGAGCGGGCAGAGCTTGCCGAGGGCGTCCACGACCAGGACGTTCTCCCGTACGACCGTGCTGGGCACCGGCGCCCCCAGCTTCTCCCGGACCCCCGCCACGGCCGCCGGCAGCACCTCCAGGAACCGCTCGACGTCCTCCTGCGCAGTCCCGAACGGCAGGGACACCCGCACGTTCCCCTCGCTCAGCACGCCCATCGCCTTCAGCACATGGCTGGGTGTCAGCGTGCTGCTCGTGCAGGACGAACCCGAGGAGACCGAGAACCCGGCGCGGTCCAGCTCGTGCAGCAGGGTCTCCCCGTCCACATAGAGACAGGAGAAGGTGACGATGCCGGGCAGTCGCCGCCCCGGATCGCCGACCACCTCCACATCCGGCACCAGCTGCGGCACCCGTACCCGGATCCGCTCCGTCAGCTCCCGCAGCCGTACCGCCTCTTGGGCAGCCTCCGCCTGCACGGCACGCAGCGAGGCCGCCGCGGCGACGATCGCCGGGATGTTCTCGAACCCGGGGGCCCGCCCCGACTCCCGCTCGTCCCCGGCCCCTTGCGCGGCGAACCGTACGCCCTTGCGCACGACGAGCAGCCCGACCCCCGACGGACCGCCCCACTTGTGGGCACTCCCGGTCAACACCGACCAGGCGCCCTCGACGCGCCCCCACCCCAGCGACTGCGCCGCGTCCACCAGCAGCGGCACCCCGGCCTCCTGGCACCGGGCGGCCACCTCGGCCACCGGCTGCTCGGTCCCCACCTCGTGGTTGGCCGACTGCAGACACGCCAGCGCGGTGTCCGCCCGAAGCGCATCCGCGTACGCCCGTACGCCCACCGCCCCCGCACGATCCACCGCCACCCGAGTGACCGTCCCCCCGTCGGCCTCATGCGCCTCAGCCGCATGGAGCACAGAGGAGTGTTCGACCGCAGACACGATCAGGTGGCGTCCGACGCGCCGCCGCCCCGCCAACACCCCGGCGACACCCGAGTGGACGGCTTTCGTCCCCGATGAGGTGAACACCAACTCGTCGGCTCGGCACCCCACAGCCTCCGCAGCGGCCTCCCGAGCCGCGTCCAGCAGCATCCGCGCCCGCCGCCCTTCCCGGTAGAGACGGGCAGGATCGGCCCACCCCTCATCGAGGGAGGCCACAAGCGCCTGCCGGGCGACGGGATGCAGAGGAGCACTGGAAGCAGCGTCGAAGTAAGCCACACGGCAACGCTAGACGCACAGTCACCGCAACGCCCTAAAGGGGCGCGGGGAACTGCGCGACAAGCCCAAACGAACCCGCAGCCGCCAAACAAGCGAACCACCCCACCCACTAGGCACCCCTCCCCGCGAACCCCCGGAGGGCGTCGGCTAGGGTTTGGTCCGCATAAACATCCAAACCCCTGCCCGACGCAGGGCGGCGACCGACCAGCGAGAAGGCCGCAGCCGATCCGCGCGGGCGAGACTCTCGGGAAGGCGCTACGTGAGTCCCAACGGCTCCGACCGCTCGCCGCGGCGCCCGATGCGGCGGAAGCTGCTGCAGGCAATGACTGCGGGCCTGGTCCTGGCGACAGCCACCGGTTGCTCGTACAACTGGGAGGACTTCCCCCGTCTTGGTATGCCCACCCCGACCACGGAAGAGGCTCCGCGGATCCTCTCCCTGTGGCAGGGATCGTGGGCGGCCGCGCTCGCCACAGGCGTGCTGGTCTGGGGCCTGATCCTGTGGAGCACCATCTTCCACCGGCGCAGCCGCACCAAGGTCGAGGTTCCTCCGCAGACCCGGTACAACATGCCGATCGAGGCGCTGTACACGGTGGTCCCGCTCATCATCGTCTCGGTGCTCTTCTACTTCACGGCGCGCGACGAGACGAAGCTGCTCAGCCTCAAGGACAAGCCCGACCTCACCGTCAACGTCGTGGGCTACCAGTGGAGCTGGGCCTTCAACTACGTCCAGCCCGTCGACGGTTCCACGGGCGATGCGAAGACCGACAAGGACCTGGCCGCCATTCCGGACCGGTTCAAGGAGGACTTCCCGGCGAACGCGGGCGGTGTCTACGACGCCGGTACCCCCGGCAGCCGGAACCCCCAGACGGGCAACCCCGGCCCCACCCTGTGGCTGCCCAAGGGCAAGACGGTCCGCTTCGTCCTCACCTCGCGTGACGTCATCCACTCCTTCTGGGTGGTGCCGTTCCTGATGAAGCAGGACGTCATTCCGGGCCACACCAACGCCTTCGAGGTGACCCCCAACAAGGAGGGCACCTTCCTGGGCAAGTGCGCCGAGCTGTGCGGCGTCGACCACTCCCGGATGCTGTTCAACGTGAAGGTCGTCTCCCCCGAGCGCTACGAGCAGCACCTCAAGGACCTCGCCAAGAAGGGGCAGACCGGTTACGTTCCCGCCGGCATCGCGCAGACGAGCCACGAGAAGAACCGGGAGACGAACAACCTGTGAGCATCCTCAACGAACCCCAGGGTGCCGCGGCAGCTGAGGACTCGTACGAGAACGAGCTGCCGGTCCGGCGCAGGCAACCCGGCAACGTCGTGGTCAAGTGGCTCACCACCACCGACCACAAGACGATCGGAACGCTGTACCTCGTCACGTCGTTCGCGTTCTTCGTGATCGGTGGCGTGATGGCGCTGTTCATGCGCGCCGAGCTCGCCCGGCCGGGTCTGCAGATCATGTCGAACGAGCAGTTCAACCAGGCGTTCACGATGCACGGCACGATCATGCTGCTGATGTTCGCGACGCCGCTGTTCGCCGGCTTCGCGAACTGGATCATGCCGCTGCAGATCGGCGCGCCGGACGTGGCGTTCCCGCGGCTGAACATGTTCGCCTACTGGCTGTACCTGTTCGGCTCGCTCATCGCGGTCGGCGGCTTCCTCACCCCGAACGGCGCGGCCGACTTCGGCTGGTTCGCCTACAGCCCGCTGTCGGACGCGGTCCGCAGCCCGGGCATCGGCGCCGACATGTGGATCATGGGTCTGGCCTTCTCCGGCTTCGGCACCATCCTCGGCTCGGTCAACTTCATCACCACGATCATCTGCATGCGTGCCCCCGGCATGACCATGTTCCGCATGCCGATCTTCGTGTGGAACGTGCTGCTGACGGCCGTCCTGGTCCTGCTCGCCTTCCCCGTCCTGGCGGCGGCGCTGTTCGCGCTGGAGGCGGACCGCAAGTTCGGCGCGCACATCTTCGACTCCGCCAACGGCGGGGCCTTGCTGTGGCAACACCTCTTCTGGTTCTTCGGCCATCCAGAGGTGTACATCATCGCCCTGCCGTTCTTCGGAATCATTTCCGAAGTGATCCCGGTCTTCTCCCGCAAGCCGATGTTCGGCTACATGGGTCTGATCGCGGCGACCATCGCGATCGCGGGTCTGTCCGTGACGGTGTGGGCGCACCACATGTACGTCACCGGCGGCGTACTGCTGCCGTTCTTCTCCTTCATGACGTTCCTCATCGCCGTACCGACAGGCGTGAAGTTCTTCAACTGGATCGGAACGATGTGGAAGGGCTCGTTGTCCTTCGAGACACCGATGCTCTGGGCGGTCGGCTTCCTGATCACCTTCACCTTCGGTGGTCTGACCGGTGTCATCCTGGCCTCGCCGCCGATGGACTTCCACGTGTCCGACTCGTACTTCGTGGTGGCGCACTTCCACTACGTCGTCTTCGGCACCGTCGTCTTCGCGATGTTCTCCGGATTCCACTTCTGGTGGCCGAAGATGACCGGCAAGATGCTCGACGAGCGCCTGGGCAAGATGACCTTCTGGACGCTGTTCGTCGGCTTCCACGGCACCTTCCTGGTGCAGCACTGGCTGGGCGCCGAGGGCATGCCGCGTCGTTACGCGGACTACCTCGCGGCCGACGGCTTCACCGCCCTGAACACGATCTCGACGATCAGCTCGTTCGTCCTCGGCGCGTCGCTGCTGCCGTTCTTCTACAACGTGTGGAAGACCGCCAAGTACGGCAAGAAGGTCGAGGTCGACGACCCGTGGGGCTACGGCCGCTCGCTGGAGTGGGCGACGTCCTGCCCGCCGCCGCGGCACAACTTCCTCACCCTGCCGCGGATCCGTTCCGAATCCCCGGCGTTCGACCTGCATCACCCTGAGATCGCCGCTCTCGACCAGCTCGAGAACGCTCCTCACGGTGAGAAGGCTCTGGCTGGTGGCAAGGAGGCCGGCAAGTGAAGATCCAGGGCAGGATGTTCATGTGGCTGAGCTTCTTCGTGCTCGCCATGGCGGTTGTCTACGGCGTCTGGTCGAAGGAGCCGGCCGGTACCACGGCCCTCTTCCTGGCCTTCGGTCTGTGCATCATGATCGGCTTCTACCTGGGCTTCACCGCCCGGCGGGTCGACGCGGGTGCGCAGGACAACAAGGAAGCGGATGTGGCGGACGACGCCGGCGAGGTCGGGTTCTTCAGCCCGCACAGCTGGCAGCCGCTCTCCCTCGCGATCGGAGGCGCCCTCGCCTTCCTGTCGATCGCGATCGGCTGGTGGCTGATGTACTTCTCGGCGCCGCTGATCCTGATCGGCATCTGGGGCTGGGTCTTCGAGTACTACCGCGGTGAGAACCGCACCCAGTAACACGAGCTGAGCTCCAAGGGGCCCGGACATTCCGTCAGGAGTGTCCGGGTTCCTTCGTTTGCCGTAGCCACGATCACCCGTACGCCTTATCCGGCGCGCCGCGGCCGACGCTGCTTCCTAGCGTGAGGCCATGAGCAGAAAACCGAGCAAGGGCTCCGTCATAGGTTGCACGCTCCTGCTGATCGCGCTCGGCGCGAGCGCCGCCGGCTGCAGCAGCGACGGCAACCCGCTGTCCGCCGAGCCGTACGACGCGGCGGACCAGATCGCCTTCAACGGCCCCGCGGGCGACGGCAAGAAGGCCGACCCCGACAAGCCCCTGGAAGTCACCGCCGAGGACTCCGACGGCCGTATCACGGACGTCACCGCCAGGGACGCCGCAGGACGCTACGTCGCGGGCGAACTCTCCGCCGACGGCACCCGCTGGCACAGCACGTCTCCGCTCGCCGCCAACGCCCGTTACACGGTCCGCGTGAGCACCGAGGACGAGGACGGCGCCCCCGGCCGCAAGGTCCTCACCTTCGACACCAGCAAGCCGACCAGCAAGAAGCACCTGACAGTGACGTTCGGCCCCAAGGCCGGTACCTACGGCGTCGGCCAGCCCGTCACGGCCGAACTGAGCCAGCCCATCAAGGACCGCGACCAGCGGGCGATAGTCGAGCGAGCCCTCAAGGTCGACTCCGCACCCGCCGTCGAGGGCAACTGGCACTGGGTGGACGACAAGAAACTCCACTACCGCCCCAAGGAGTTCTGGCCCGCGAACGCCACCATCCAGGCCCGCAGCAACCTGGAGGGCATCAAGGTCAGCGACCGCCTCTGGGGCGGCAAGGTCAAGCCGCTGCGCATCACCACGGGCGACCAGGTCATAGCCGTCACGGACGCCGCGTCCCACCAGCTGACGCTCTACCGCAACGGCGAGGAGGTCAGGTCCATACCGGTCACGACCGGCAAGCCCGGCTTCGAGACCCGCAACGGCGTCAAGGTCGTACTGGGCAAGGAGTACTTCGTACGCATGCGCGGCACGAGCATCGGCATAGCCGAAGGGTCCTCCGAGTCCTACGACCTACCGGTCTACTACGCCACCCGTGTGACCTGGAGCGGCGAATACGTCCACGCCGCCCCCTGGTCGGTCGGCTCCCAGGGCTACGCCAACGTCAGCCACGGCTGCACCGGCATGAGCACCGCCAACGCCGAGTGGTTCTTCGACAACGTCCGCGAGGGCGACATCGTCAAGGTCATCAACTCGTACGGCAACACCATGGAACCGTTCGGCAACGGCTTCGGCGACTGGAACCTGGAGTGGAAGAACTGGCGCAACGGCAGCGCGCTGGTCGGCGGCACCCCGGACGGCCCGAGCCTCGCCGAGAGGGCCAGGCTGAGGCCACAGAGCGTCTGAATCGCCCTCCTGGGCCGCGCCCCTCAGGGGAGTGGGGCTGTGTGGCCTTTGCGGCTCCGCCGCTTCTCAGGCGCTCGTAAGCCTCTGCGTGCGCAACAAGGAAGCCAGCGCCCCCGCGAACTCCACCGGCTCCACAGGCAACGTCACAGCCGCCTCGGCCCGACTCCACGTGGCGAGCCACGCATCCTGCGGCCGCCCGATCAGCAGCAGCACCGGCGGGCAGTTGAACACCTCGTCCTTGATCTGGCGGCAGACCCCCATGCCCCCCATGGGCACGGCCTCACCGTCCAGCACACAGACGTCGATGCCCCCCTTGTCCAGCTCACGCACCACCGCCTCCGGCGTCGCGCACTCCAGGAACTGCACCACAGGCACGTCCGGAGCGGGCCGGCGCCCGGTGGCCAACCTCACCTGCTCGCGGGTGTTGGAGTCGTCGCTGTAGACCAGCACCGTGGCGGTCGGCTGCATTGTTCCTCCGTGACGTCAGCGTCGTAAGGACAGGCCCGTTGGGCCGGATGCTACTCCCTTGAACACCACGTCAACACCGGTACGGATGGGGAAGACACTCCGAACGGCACCCCCCGGAGTGAGGGCGGGATAAGCGACCGACATAATGTCGGTCGTGGCGACAGCAACGACAGTAGACAAGGGTCACGCGCACCCGTCGGTCAACCGACCGAACCTCACCAGCGTCGGAACCATCATCTGGTTGAGTTCCGAGCTGATGTTCTTCGCGGCCCTCTTCGCGATGTACTTCACCCTGCGATCGGTGACCGGTCCGGACTTCTGGCATGAGAAGGCCGACGCCCTGAACTTCCCGTTCTCGGCGACGAACACCACGATCCTGGTGCTTTCCTCCCTCACCTGCCAGCTCGGCGTCTTCGCCGCCGAGCGCGGTGACGTGAAGAAGCTCCGGGGCTGGTTCATCGTCACCTTCATCATGGGTGCGATCTTCATCGGCGGTCAGGTGTACGAGTACACCGAGCTGGTCAAGCACGAGGGCCTCTCGCTCTCGTCCGACCCGTACGGCTCGGTCTTCTACCTGACCACCGGCTTCCACGGCCTGCACGTGACGGGCGGTCTGATCGCCTTCCTGCTGGTCCTCGGCCGCACCTACGCGGCCAAGAGGTTCACGCACGAGCAGGCGACCGCCGCGATCGTCGTGTCCTACTACTGGCACTTCGTCGATGTCGTCTGGATCGGCCTTTTCGCCACGATCTACATGATCAAGTAGCCGGGCCCGATCCCGCGCGCGTTTTACAAACGCACCTGACAGAAGCATCGACGCAGAAGATCCTGACACCGGGGTAATCCGTGAAAAAGCTCTCCGCACGACGACGCCATCCGCTGGCGGCGGTCGTCGTCCTACTCCTCGCGCTGGCGTGCACGGGAGGGGTGTACGCCGTGTTCGCGCCCGCGGGCAAGGCACAGGCCGAGGAAACCGCCCAGTCCCTCACCATCGAGGAGGGCAAGAAGCTCTACACCGTCGGCTGCGCCAGCTGCCACGGAACCGGCGGTCAGGGCACCTCCGACGGTCCGAGCCTGGTGGGTGTCGGCGCCGCTGCCGTCGACTTCCAGGTCTCGACGGGCCGTATGCCGGCCGCCACCTCCCAGGGCGCCCAGATCCCGGCGAAGAAGAACATCTACTCGCAGGCCGAGATCGACCAGCTCGCGGCGTACATCGCCTCGCTGGGCGCCGGTCCGAACGTCCCGACCGAGGAGCAGTACAGCCCCGAGGGCGCGGACATCGGCAAGGGCGGCGAGCTCTTCCGCAACAACTGCGCCCAGTGCCACAATTTCACCGGCAAGGGCGGCGCGCTGACGAAGGGCAAGTTCGCCCCGAGCCTCGAGGGTGTCGACCCGAAGCACATCTACGAGGCCATGCAGACCGGCCCGCAGAACATGCCGTCGTTCCCCGACACCACGCTGTCGGAGCAGAACAAGAAGGACATCATCGCGTACCTGCACGCGGTCAACAGCGACGAGACGGTCAACCCGGGTGGTCTGGAGCTGGGCGGCCTCGGGCCGGTCAGTGAGGGCCTCTTCGCCTGGATCTTCGGGCTCGGTGCACTGATCGCGGTCGCCGTCTGGGTCGCCGCTCGGACCGCAAAGGCCAAGAAGTCATGAGTAGCCAAGACATTCCAGAAGAGAACCTGCCTGCTGAGCAGGACGCCCACGTCGCGGTAGCGGACGAGAAGAACCCCTTCGCCGACCCCGGCCTGCCGCCCCACGAGCACCGGATCCAGGACATCGACGAGCGGGCCGCCCGGCGGTCCGAGCGCACGGTGGCCATGCTGTTCACGGTGTCGATGCTGGCCACCGTCGGCTTCATCGCCTCGTACGTCGCGATCCCGCACGACAAGTCGATCTTCGTCTTCCCGATCGGTCACCTCAACGCGCTGAACTTCGCGCTGGGTCTGACCCTCGGTGCGGCGCTGTTCTGCATCGGCGCGGGCGCGGTCCACTGGGCCCGCACCCTGATGTCCGACGTGGAGGTCGCCGACGAGCGGCACCCGATCGCTGCGGAGCCCGAGGTCAAGGCCAAGGTCATGGCCGACTTCAAGCAGGGCGCCAAGGAGTCCGCGCTGGGTCGCCGCAAGCTGATCCGCAACACGATGTTCGGAGCGCTGGCCCTGTTCCCGCTCTCCGGCGTCGTGCTGCTGCGTGACCTCGGCCCGCTGCCCGGGACCAAGCTGCGCCACACGCTGTGGTCCAAGGGCAAGCTGCTCGTCAACATGAACACCGACGAGCCGCTGCGTCCCTCGGACGTCGCGGTCGGCTCCCTCACCTTCGCCAAGCCGGAGGGCCTGGAGGAGCACGACCACGACTTCCAGAACGAGATCGCCAAGGCCGCCCTGATGATCGTCCGGATCCAGCCGGACGACATCAAGGACAAGCGCGAGCTCGAGTGGTCGCACGAGGGCATCGTCGCGTACTCGAAGATCTGCACCCACGTCGGTTGCCCGATCTCCCTGTACGAGCAGCAGACGCACCACGTGCTCTGCCCCTGCCACCAGTCCACCTTCGACCTCGCCGACGGTGCCCGAGTGATCTTCGGCCCGGCCGGGCACGCCCTGCCGCAGCTGCGCATCGGCGTGAACGACGAGGGCTACCTCGAGGCGCTCGGCGACTTCGAAGAGCCCGTCGGTCCTGCATTCTGGGAGCGCGGATGAGCACGACAGAGACCACGGAGTCCCGCTCGCGCGGGAAGGCACCGGCCGGCGAACGCGTCGCCGACTGGGCCGACGGCCGGCTGGGGATCTACTCCCTCGCCAAGGCCAACATGCGCAAGATCTTCCCCGACCACTGGTCGTTCATGTTGGGTGAGGTCTGCCTCTACAGCTTCATTATCATCATCCTCACGGGTGTGTATCTGACGCTGTTCTTCCACCCGTCGATGAACGAGGTGGAGTACCACGGCAGTTACGTCCCGCTGCAGGGACAGCTCATGTCGGAGGCGTTCAGCTCGACGCTGCACATCTCCTTCGACGTGCGCGGTGGTCTGCTCATCCGGCAGATCCACCACTGGGCCGCGCTGATCTTCCTGGCCGGCATGTTCGTGCACATGATGCGCGTGTTCTTCACGGGTGCGTACCGCAAGCCGCGTGAGATCAACTGGCTGTTCGGCTTCCTGCTGTTCGTCCTGGGCATGTTCACCGGTTTCACCGGCTACTCGCTCCCCGACGACCTGCTCTCCGGCACCGGTGTGCGCTTCACCGAGGGCGCGATCCTGTCCATGCCGATCGTCGGCACGTACATCTCGTTCTTCCTCTTCGGCGGCGAGTTCCCGGGCGTCGACTTCGTGGCCCGGTTCTACTCGATCCACATCCTGCTGCTGCCGGGCATCATGCTCGGCCTGGTGGTCGGCCATCTGATCCTGGTCTTCTACCACAAGCACACGCAGTTCGCGGGCCCCGGAAAGAGCAACAAGAACGTCGTCGGCATGCCGCTGCTGCCGGTCTACATGGCCAAGGCCGGAGGCTTCTTCTTCCTGGTCTTCGGTGTCATCGCGGTCATCTCGGCGGTCGCGCAGATCAACCCGATCTGGGCCATGGGTCCCTACCGTCCGGACATGGTGTCCACCGGCGCCCAGCCCGACTGGTACATGGGCTTCGCCGAGGGTCTGGTCCGGTACATGCCGGGCTGGGAGGTCAACTTCTGGGGTCACACGCTCGTCCTGGGTGTGTTCATCCCGCTGGTGCTCTTCGGCCTGGTGCTGATGGCGATCGCGCTCTACCCGTTCATCGAGTCCTGGGTGACCGGCGACAAGCGCGAGCACCACATCCTGGACCGTCCGCGCAACGCCCCGACGCGTACCGCGTTCGGCGTCGCCTGGGTCACGGTGTACATGATCGGCCTGGTCGGCGGTGGCAACGACCTGTGGGCCACCCACTTCCACCTGTCGATCAACGCGGTCACCTGGTTCGTCCGGATCGGCTTCTTCGTCGGACCGGTCCTGGCGTTCATCATCACCAAGCGGATCTGCCTCGGCCTGCAGCGCCGGGACAAGGACAAGGTGCTGCACGGCCGCGAGTCGGGCATCATCAAGCGCCTGCCGCACGGTGAGTTCATCGAGGTGCACGAGCCGCTCAGCCAGGACGCGCTGCACACCCTCACCGCGCACGAGCAGTACAAGCCGCTCGAGATCGGCCCGACGGTCGACGAGAACGGCGTCGAGCGCAAGGTGAAGGGCTCCGAGAAGCTGCGCGCCAAGCTCAGCAAGTCGTACTTCGGCGAGGACGGCCAGATCCCCAAGCCGACCGTCGAGGAGTACAAGGAGATCACCAGCGGCCACGGCCACCACTGACGCTGCGCCAGCTACGCCACGGTTGAGGGCCCCGTCCGGTTGTCCGGACGGGGCCCTCGGCCGTGTACGGGGCCCGTCCGGGGTTCGGACGGGGCCCTTCTTCGGGTCTGCGGGCTGGATAGGGTGGACCCGTTGAGACTCACGTCCCGCAGTGCGGGACACCACAACCGACCCAGGAGCGGCTTATGAGCGCTGTGACCCCCGCTGGAGGCGACACCGCGGCGGGCCGTTCCTGGCCCGAGGTACTGAGTGCCCTGCTCGGCGGAGAGGACCTGAGCGCCGGCGACACGGCATGGGCGATGGACCGGTTCATGAGCGGCGAGGCCTCGGACGCCCAGATCGCCGGCTTCATGGTGGCCCTCAGAGCCAAGGGCGAGACGGTCGAGGAGATCAACGGTCTCGTCGAGGCGATGTACGCCCACGCGCAGCCGCTGGACATCCCCGGACCGGCCGTCGACATCGTCGGTACGGGCGGGGACCGGGCCAAGACGGTCAACATCTCGACGATGTCCGCCATCGTGATCGCCGGCGCCGGCGCAAAGGTCGTCAAGCACGGCAACCGGGCGTCGTCGTCGGCGAGCGGCTCGTCCGACGTGCTGGAGAAGCTCGGCATCAACCTGGACCTGTCGCCCGACGGCGTGGCCCGGGTGGTGGACGAGGCCGGGATCACCTTCTGCTTCGCGGCCAAGTTCCACCCCTCGATGCGGTTCGTCGGCGGCGTACGACGGGACCTCGGGATTCCGACCTCGTTCAACCTCCTCGGCCCGCTCACCAACCCCGCCCGGGTCACCGCCTCGGCCGTGGGCTGCTTCGACACCCGGATGGCGGGGCTGATCGCCGGCGTGCTGGCCGAGCGCGGCTCGTCCGCGCTGGTGTTCAGGGGCGACGACGGCCTCGACGAGCTGACGACGACCGCCACCTCGCGGGTGTGGGTGGTGCGCGACGGGAAGGTGACCGAGGAGGCCTTCGACCCCCGTGACGTCGGCCTGGAGCTGGTGCCCGTGGAGGCGCTGCGGGGCGCGGACGCCTCGTACAACGCGGAGGTCGCCCGGCGGCTGCTGGACGGCGAGCCGGGGCCGGTGCGGGACGCCGTACTGCTCAACTCCGCGGCGGCGCTCGTGGCGTTGGAGCAGACGGACGCTCCGCTCACCGAGCAGATCCGGCTCGGCATGGCGAAGGCGGCCCAGTCGATCGACTCGGGGGCGGCCAAGCGGACGCTGGAGCTCTGGGTGGCGGCCAGCAACACCTGAGTTCCGCATGATGTGACGCAGGGCGCAGTCCGGATCCTGGACTGCGCCTTGCGAGCTGAAGATCGTGTGGCAGGATATTGGACCAGGTCATGAGTGACAGTCATGAGGCCCCGGCCGACTGTCCGGCAACCCTCCGTCCGTGGCGGGGTGCCCCGGGTGAAGACCAGGCCGTAGGCAGCGAGGTCTACGGCAAGCGCGGGCCCCTCTCGAAACCAGGGGTCCTGGTCGTTCGAGGGAGTCTTCCGTGAGCAAGCGAATGCGATAGGGCCGCAGAGCCCCGCCTCCGCAGACCCTTTTCTCTTTCTCGCATGCCTCTCAGTCGGCATGCTCCTCACGGGAGTTCGCCATGTCTGTCTCCACCGCTGCCGCCGACCAGTCCGTTTGTGCCTCCCTGCCCGTTCTGGGCCGTGATGTCACCGTCCCGCTCGTCACCGGTGGCGAGGTCGCCTACGCCGCGCTCGACTACGCCGCCAGCGCCCCCGCCCTCCAGCGCGTCTGGGACGACGTCGCCGCCTACGCGCCGTACTACGGCAGCGTCCACCGCGGAGCCGGCTACCTCTCCCAGCTCTCCACCGACCTGTTCGAGAACGCCCGCAGGACGGTCACCGAGTTCCTCGACTGCCGCCCCGACGACCAGCTGGTCTTCACCCGGTCCACCACCGACTCGCTGAACCTCCTCGCCGCCGCCCTGCCGGCCGACTGCCAGGTCTTCGTCTTCGAGACCGAGCACCACGCCTCCCTGCTGCCGTGGCGTGACGCCCGTGTCACCTACCTCAACGCGCCCCGCACCCCCCGCCAGGCCGTCGAGACCCTGGAGCGCGCCCTCGCCGACCGCGCTGTGTCGAGTGAAGGGGGCTACGGCCCGGCCCTGGTCTGCGTCACCGGCGCCTCGAACGTCACGGGTGAGCTGTGGCCCGTACGGGAGCTCGCGGCGGCCGCCCACGCGCACGGTGCCCGCATCGTGCTCGACGCCGCCCAGCTGGCCCCGCACCACCCGGTGAGCGTGCGTGACCTGGACGTCGACTGGGTCGCCTTCTCCGGCCACAAGCTGTACGCCCCCTTCGGCTCCGGCGTCCTCGCCGGCCGCTCCGACTGGCTGCGCGCGGCGGAGCCCTACCTCGCGGGCGGCGGTGCCTCGCGGAAGGTGTCGCGGCGTGCGGACGGGGGCGTCGACGTGGAGTGGCACGACAGCGCCGCCCGCCACGAGGCCGGCTCTCCGAACGTCATCGGCGCCTACTCCATCGCCTCCGCCTGCAAGGCGCTGACGGAGGCCGGCTTCGACACGCTCGTGGCCCGGGAGCAGTACCTGATCGAGAAGGTCCGCGTGGGCCTCGCCGAGGTCCCCGAGGTCCGGATCCTCTCCCTCTTCGGAGACGACGCCCCGCGCGTCGGCGTCATCTCCTTCGTCGTCGAGGGCTGGAACAGCTCCCACTTCGCCGCCGCCCTCTCCGCCGAGTACGGCATCGGGGTGCGGGACGGGTTGTTCTGCGCCCACCCCCTGGTCCGCACCCTGCTGGGCAGCGACCCGCAGACGCAGGGCGAGTGCGGGGCCCCGGAGGCGGCGCCCGGCGAGAAGTCCCTGAACGCCATCCGGGTGAGCTTCGGGGCCGGCACGCCGGACGAGCACGTCGAGCGGTTCGTGAACGCAGTGCGGGAGCTCGTGACGGACGGTGCCCGGTGGAACTACCGCACGGAGGACGGCCGTTGCGTTCCGGACACCTCCGCGTGAGCCGGTAGCCGGGCGCCCAGCAGGATCATCCGCAGGGCGCGTTCGGTGGCGTCCGTAAGGAGCTCGGAGGCCCGCACCAGGGCCTCCGCCAGGGCCATCGGGGCCGGCAGGATGCCGCTGAAGGCGTCCACGCCCGGCACCTCGTGCGCACCCTCGCCGAGCGTGCCCGCCAGCGCGAGCACCGGGCGGCCGTACAGCTTGGCCCGGCGGGCCACCTCGGCCGGGACCTTGCCACGCGGGGTCTGGTGGTCCAGGGCGCCCTCCGCGGTGACGACCAGGTCGGCGCGGGCGAGGCGGGCGTCGAGGTCGAGGTGGTCGAGGAGCACGTCGAAGCGGGGGAGCAGCCGGGCGCCGAGGGCGGCGAGCCCCGCGCCGAGGCCGCCGGACGCTCCGGTGCCGGGGCCGTGGTGCAGGTCGGTGCCCACGGCCCCCAGGTCGCGGGTGAGGACGTCCGCCCAGTTCTCCAGGCCGGCCGACAGATGCTCGACCTGTGCGGGTGTCGCCCCCTTCTGCGGGCCGAAGACCCGGGCCACGCCGCGCTCGCCGCACAGCACGTTGTACGGGTTGCAGGCGACCAGCAGTTCGACGTCCCGCAGGCGCGGGTCCAGGCCGGACGCGTCGATCCGGGCGAGCCGCGTCAACTCCCGCCCTCCGCGGGGGAGTTCGAAGCCGTCGGCGTCCAGCAGTCGGGAGCCGAGGGCCTGGAGGGCGCCGGCGCCCCCGTCGGACGTACCCGAGTCGCCGCAGCCGACCAGGATGCGCCGTACGCCGGTGTCGAGCGCGGCGCGGATCAGCTCGCCGACGCCGTAGGTCGTCGTGGCGCCCGGGTCGCGCAGGGCCCGCGGGACGAGGGACAGTCCGGCCACCGCGGCCATCTCGACGACCGCGGTGTCCCTGGAGCCGAGCAGTGCGAAGTGCGTGCCGAGCGGTTCGCCGACCGGTCCCGTGGCGGGCAGGGCGACCAGCCGCCCGCCGGTCGCGGCGGCCAGCGCGGTGGCGGTGCCCTCACCGCCGTCCACGAGCGGGATCAGGTCGATCACGGCGTCCGGCAGCACCCGGCGGACGCCGTCCGCGATGGCGTCGGCGGCGGCCTGGGCGGACAGGGACTCCTTGAAGCCGCTGGGGGCTACGACAACTCGGGTCAGCATCAGAGGTCTCCTAGGCAGGTTGGGTGAAGTCGCTGAGCTGCGGCAACGCCCCGAAGGGCAACGCCCAAAGGGGCGCGGGGCAGGATCGATTTGCGGCTTCCGCCGCGCGGGCGCGATCAGCCACGACGGCGCCGCGGACGACCGACGGCAGCACGCTCATCGAGCGACCGGCACCCCGAGCAGCGGCCACACCGCCGCGGCGAACAACAGGACGAGCGCGGCCGTCAGCGGCGCCAGGACCGCGGACAGACGCAACAGGTCGCGCGGCGTGTAGGTAGGGGTCCCGGGAAGGTCGGAGAAGAGCGTGACCGGCTTGGCGGAGGCCGGGAGGGTGTGGCAGAAGCCCGCCGCCGCGGTGGACGCGAGCGCGGCGGCGACCGGGTTGACGCCGGCGCCCACGGCGGCCGCGACCACCAGCGGGACCAGGACCGAGGAGCGGGCCGAGCGGGACTGGAGGATCAGGTGGGCCGCCGTGCTGATCCCGATCACCACGGCCAGGAACAGCAGCGGGCTGACGCCCGTGGGGAGCTCGGCCACCAGCCATTTCGCCGCCCCGGAGTCGGCGAGCGCGACGCCCATCGCCATCGTCGCCGCCATGAACAGCAGCAGCGGCCAGGGGACCGTCTTCAGCGCGTCCTTCAGGTGCACGGTGCCGAGGGCCGGCGAGGCCGCCACCACCGCGCCGATCAGCGCGACGACCGCCGGCGGCACCCGGTGCAGCGGCTCGCTGCACCACAGCATCACGACCGTGCCGAGCAGCAGCGCGCACCGCTTCTCGGCCTGCGACCAGGGGCCGGTGACCGGCTCGTCGCTGTGCTCCTGGATCTGCTCGGGAGTGATGCGCACGGAGGCCTTGCGGTCCGCGCGCCGAGTCGTCGTCAGGAGTACGGCCTCGGCGGCCAGGTGGGACGACGCCACGGCCAGCGGCAGGCCGAGCAGCAGCCACTCGGTGAAGCCGATCCGCTCGCCGGTGGCCTGCCGCAGCACCGAGACGGTGATCAGGTGCGCGCCCGCGCCGATCAGGGTCGCCACCGCCGACAGCAGGATCACGGTCGGGAACAGCAGCGCCAGCATCACGACCAGCCGCCGCCGGTCGGCCAGCGCCTTGGCGAGCGCCAGGAAGACCGGCAGTGCGAGGGCGGCCCGGCCGGACGTGGCCGGCACCGCGAACGCCGTGACGACCAGGGCGGCCGTGGTCAGGTGCACGAGCTGGCGTACGGTGCGCGCCCCGCCGACCAGGAACGCCGCCGCCCGCCCCGCGAGCCCCGTCCGGGTCACCGCGGCCGCCAGCACGAAGGCGCAGATCAGCAGCCACACCGTCGAGTCGCCGAGGGTGCCGAAGAGCGTGTCGCTGCTGATCACCCCGGTCACCGTGAGCGCGAGTCCGCCGCCCAGCGCGATGTAGGTGTCATCGACCGGGGTGGCGATCCAGGCGCAGGTCGCCAGGGCGAAGACGGCGAGGGTGAGGCGGGCGTCGGCGCCGAGGCCCGCGAAGTTGCCGGGCACGGAGAGCAGCGCGCACAGGGAGAGCGCTACGCAGAGGCCGACGCCCAGTCGGAGGTTCAGGGTCACGTCATCCAGGGTTCACCTGGGCGGTGAGCCGTCGATGAGCCCTTCATGAAAGGGACTTCACGCAGACAGGCGATACCCCACGCCGCGCACCGTCTCGAAGCGTTCGGCCCCGAGCTTCTTGCGCAGGGCCCGCACGTACACGTCCACGATGTTGGAGCCGGGGTCGAAGTCGTAACCCCATACGTGCGACAGGATCTGCTCGCGGGACAGTACCTGGCCCGGATGCCTCAGGAACAGCTCCAGGAGCACGAACTCACGGGCCGTCAGGTCCACCGTCCGCTCCCCGGCCCGCGCCCGCCGGGTGCGCAGGTCGAGGGTCAGCGAGCCGGACCGCAGCACCGTCACCTCGGGCGCCCGGGCCGCCGTACGCAGCCGCAGGCGGACCCGCGCGAGCAACTCCTCGAAGCGGAACGGCTTGGTCATCCAGTCGTCGGCGCCGCCCTCCAGACCGGCCACCGTGTCCCGTACGGAGTCCCGCGCGGTCAGCACGATCACCGGGGTCGTCACCCGGGCCTCGCGCAGTTCGCGCAGCACGGTGAAGCCGTCCCGGCCGGGCAGGCCGATGTCCAGGACCACCAGATCGAAACTGCCGGTCAGCGCGTACTCGTGGGCGGCGTCACCGTCGCCGACCACCGTCGTGGTGAAGCCGTTGGAGCGCAGCCCCTTCTGGACGAAGGAGGCGATCCTTTCCTCGTCCTCGACGATGAGAATGCGGTTCACGTGTGTGCCTCTCCCAGTGCCAGTACGAAGGTGGCGCCGCCGCCGTCGGTGTCGCGCAGCCGGACCCGGCCGCCGTGCGCCTCGGCGATCGCCCGGACGATCGACAGTCCGAGCCCGGCTCCGGAGCCGCGGGCGCCGCGCCGGGAGGTGCCGCGCCGGAACCGTTCGAAGATCACCTCGCCGTCCTGCGGCTGGACACCGCACCCGGAGTCGGCGACGTACAGCTCGACGCCGGGGCCGTCCGCGCGCGAGCCGATCCGGACGGTCTGCCCGGGGGCGGTGTGCTGCACGGCGTTCTGGGCGAGCTGGACCATCGCCTGGGTGATCCGCTGCGGGTCCAGCTCGGCCTCGACGTCGGCCACCTCGGCGAGCTGCCAGTCCCGTTCGCCGAGGGTGCGGGCCTTGACGTAGACGTCGGCGGTGAGTTCGGCGAGCTGGACCGGTTCGGGGGTGACGAAGTCGGGGCGCTCGGCCTTGGCGAGCAGCAGCAAGTCCTCGACGATGCGGCTCATCCGGTCCAGCTCGTCGGTGACCAGGCGTATCGTCTCCTCGCGCTCGGCGGGGTCGTCGCCCATCAGCTCCAGATGGCCGCGCACGATGGTGATCGGCGTGCGCAGCTCGTGGCCCGCGTCGTCGACGAACTCGCGCTGGGCGGCGAAGGCGCGCTCCAGCCGGTCGAGCATCGCGTTGAACGTCTCCGCGAGCGCGGCGATGTCGTCGCGCCCGTGCACCGGGATACGGCGGGTGAGGTCCTGCTCGGTGAGCTGCGCCGCCGCGGTGCGCACCAGCCGCACGGGCTTGAGGATCCGCCCGGAGACCGCCCAGCCGATGCCGGTCATCATGAGCAGGGCGACCCCGGAGATGGCGAGCAGGATACGGAACTCCGCGTTCACGGCGGCCTGTTCGCGCCCCGGGTGGAAGGCGACGACGAACGCCGCCTCCGCCTTGCCGCCGGCCCGGGCGACCGCGACCTTGGCCCAGCGGATCTCGCCGGACGCCCGGTGCACGGTGCCGGTGGCCTCGGGCGAGTCGAAGATGCGTCGGCGGGCGTCGGCGTCCTCGTGCAGGGGAACGGCGACGGGGATCTCGCGCGGCTGGATGAACTGTGCCGGGGTCCGGCCCGCCCGGCCCACCAGGCCGATCAGCTCCTCGTCCGGATCGGCGTACTGGCGCACCAGGAACTCACGCAGCAGCCGGGACGGGTCGGCGAACGGCCGCCCGGTCTGGGGGTCGACGCCCCGCTCCTCGAAGTTCGCGAACTCGCCCGCCTCCTGCGTGAGCAGCCCGTTCACCCGGTGATCGACGTCCCGCAGCAGGATCGACCGCGTGGTCGCCGCCACGGACACCAGCCCGACGGCCATGACGAGCAGCAGCCAGAGCAGAATGCGGACCCGCGCGGAGATCCGGCGGCGCACGGGGTCGGGGGGCGTCGTCCGGGTCACGGCGACGGCGTGGGGCCCGGCGGTGAGCAGGCGGCGCGCCGACCCGGACGGGACCGCGCACGCCCCTTGCGTGGACCGGACGCCGTGTGCCCGCTCGCCGGCACACACGCGCCCGGAGGGGAGAACCCCAGCCGCACTGTCGTCACTCGCCGACTCCCTGAACTCGCCGACTCCCTGAAAGCTCCCGGCGGGACACCCCTAGCCGTCGTCCCCGGGCTCGCCCCGGTCGTCGTCCCCGGTCTCCCGGTCGGGGGCGTCGTCGGCGTCGTCGTCGCCCGTGGGGCCGTCTGTCACCGGGGGCCGGGAGACGACCTCGTCGCTCGGGGTCGGTGAGGGCCGGGACGGGGTCGGTGTGGGGGAGCCGCTGTCCAGCTCCACCTTGGCCGGGACCTTGGGGGACTCCGGGTTGTCGGTGAGGGCGAAGCTGGTCGCGGCGATGCCGAGGGGGATCGCCACGACGGCGGCCAGCGCCGCGATCCGGTGCGAGAAGACCATGCGGCCGATCCTGCGGCCTAGTCCCGGCCCCGAGGATGAGCCCAGGATGAAGAACTCTTCATGATCGGGCCGTGGCCGCTCTCAGCTGTCCAGCCCGATGGCGAACGCGGCCTCGATGTCGTGCTGCGAGTACGTACGGAACGCCACGTGTGTGTCCGTGCCCTCCACCCCGGGGATCTTGCTGATCCGGCCCGGAATGACCTCGGCGAGATCCTCGTGCTCCTTCACCCGCACCATGGCGATCAGGTCGTACGTACCGGTGACCGAGAAGACCTCGGTGACGCTCTCCAGCGAAGCGATCCGCTCCGCGATCTCGGGAATCCGGTCCACGCTGGTCTTGATGAGGACGATCGCGGTGATCACGGTTGGTTCTCTCCCTCGGAGGCCGGAGCTGGGGCGGCCTTCACTCTAGTCGCAGGCCTGAATCGGGCCCACGCGAAGCCGAAGCCCAGCCCGAACCCGACCAGGTGCGCCAGATACGCCACCCCCGGCCCCTGGTCCGCACGTCCCGCCGCGACCCACTGCAGCGCCACCCAGAAGGGCAGCACGACCAGGGCCGGGAAGCGCAGCGGCAGGAAGAGCAGGAACGGCAGCAGGCTTGTCACCCGCGCCCCGGGGAAGAGGAACAGGAACGCGCCGAGGACCGCAGAGATCGCCCCGGACGCGCCGACCAGGGACTGGGTGGAGTCGTCGTTGGCGGCCGCGTAGCCCAGCAGGGCCAGGTAGCCGCAGCCCAGATAGAAGAGCGTGAACTGGACACGGCCCATCCGTTCCTCGGTCATCACGCCGAAGACGTAGAGGAAGAGCATGTTGCCGAGCAGATGCACCCAGCTGCCGTGCACGAACAGCGCCGTCGCGGGGGTGAGGGCGGCCCGGGGCGCCCCCTCGAACAGCTCCGCGGGTACGACACCCCAGCGGTGGAAGTAGGCCCGCTGAGCGGCGAGCAGCTCGTCGCCGGAGCCGTACGCCGGATTGAGTCCCGCCGCCGGGCCGATCAGGAAGATCAGGCAGCACAGGACGATCAGCCCGTACGTCACCGGCGCCGAGGACCGCAAGGCGGCACGGACCGATCGGCCCGCCCTGCCGAACCGAGTCCCGAAATGCGCCACGCTCCAGTTGCCGATCATGGACACAGAGCATGACGTAACAGGACGCACGCGCACAGACCGCCTCGCCGCCCGGGACGGACGGGCGGTGGGTACCCGCCAGGCCGTAGGGTTACGAGCCACACGCACCGGGGGCCCGGCGCGTCGCGGACAATAGAAGGTCTAGAAGGAAAGAGCACAGTCACGATGACGGTTCCCCTGCCGACCACCACGACGCGGTGGCGCTGCACCCTCTGCGGCAACCTCACGCGTTTCGACGTGACGCGCTCGTCCAAGGTCGTGGAGTACGTCCACCTCGATCTGGCCGGTGAGCCCAAGGTCGAGGAGCGCGAGGTGCTCAGTGAGACCATCGAGTCGGTGCGCTGCCGCTGGTGCAACGCCGTGGACAAGGTGGAACTCGTGGACAGGCCGGGCGCCGACTCCTGACGGGAGCGGCCCCCGCACAGGCATTGGGGTGTGACGGATGGTGGAGACACAAGGCGGGGGGCCGGACGACGGCGCCGCTGAGGTGCTCGACCGTCCGCTGCCCGACGGTGTACGGCGCAAGGTCGTGCAGATCGTGTCCGACGGGTTCGGCGGACTGACCGTCGGCGAACTGCCCGCACAGCTGAGGCAGTACGCCAGATTCGCGCCGAACCGCCGGGCAAAGTTCGCCGGCAACGCCATGGCGGCGGCGCTGGAGACCGATCCGCTGTTCCGGCAGCGCATCGGGGAGAAGTTCAGAGAGGCCCAGCCGGAACTCGCCGGCGCCCTCGACGCCGGCTCGGCGCCCCCGGCCGCGGACCCACTCGACGTGGCGGCCGCGGCCTATGTTCTGCGGCCCACCGGCTGGGTCAAGCTGGTCACCGCGGCCGGCGAGGAGGCCCAGCGGGCCGACGCCGAGCGCGCCGACGAGGAGAACCGCGCCGAGCTGGAGCGGCTGCGCGAGGAGCTCGCCCACGCCCGTGAGCACACCCGGCACGAGACCGAGCGGCTGCGCACCGAGCTGGACGCGGCGAAGAAGGAAGCCGAATCGCTTCACCGAAAGCTGCGCTCGGCCCTCAGTGACGTCAAGCGCGGCGAGGCCGCCCTGCGCAAGGTGCACGGCGAGATCGAGACCGTGCGCGCCGAGAGACACGCCCAGGTCTCCGCGGCCGAGAGCGAGACCAGGCGCCTCAAGGCGCGGCTCGGGGAGGCCGAGGCCGCCCTGGAGGCCACGCGCAGGGCCGCACGCGAGGGGCGCAGCGTCGAGGACATGCGCGTACGGCTGCTTCTGGACACCCTGCTGGACTCCGCCCAAGGGCTGCGCCGGGAGCTGGCGTTGCCGCCGGTCTCCGTACGGCCCGCCGAGACCGTGGACGCGGTCGAACCGGGACGAATGACCCCGAAGGACATCGCCGCCCGGGCCCTGTCCGAGAACGACCCCGCGATCCTCGACCAGCTCCTCGCCCTGCCCCAGGCGCACTTGGTGGTCGACGGCTACAACGTCACCAAGACCGGCTATCCCCAGATGCCCCTGGAGAAGCAGCGGCTCAGGCTGCTCGGCCAGCTCTCGCAGCTCGCCGCGCAGACCGGTGCCGAGGTGACCTGCGTCTTCGACGGCGCCGAGCTGGCCGCGCCGGTGCTGCTCGCGCCGCCGCGCGGGGTACGGGTGCTGTTCTCCAAACCCGGCGTCACCGCCGACGAGTTGATCCGCCAGCTGGTGCGCGCCGAGCCGCCGGGCCGTCCGGTCATCGTCGCCTCGACCGACCGTGAGGTGGCGGACGGGGTGGCCCGGGCCGGAGCACGGCCGGTGGCTTCTGTGGTGCTTCTCAAGCGGCTGTCCTGATAACGCCAACGTACAGGCGCAATGCCCGAATTGGCGTCAATCCCGCGCGACTCAGCGTCAAGCCTGCGTCACCTGATGTGAGTTGTGTGTAAAGAATGACCGGTGTGACGAGAATTTTCGTGTGAGGATTTGATCTGATCACAACTGGGTCACTAGGGTCTGGCCTCGAACCTCCGAGCGGGTGATCACTCACAAGAAGGGTTTCACCTCCGTGGCGTCCCACCGTCGACCCAAGCAGCCCAGTCGAGCACGTGTGACCGTGCTGACCACCGCTGCCGCTGCTGCCGTGGCCATCAGTGCGCAGGCCGCCAATGCGGCCCCCAGCGAGAAGCCGAGCAAGGACGAGGTCAAGGCCAAGGTCGACAAGCTCTACGAGGAGGCCGAGCAGGCCACCGAGAAGTACAACGGCGCCAAGGAGAAGCAGGAGAAGCTCCAGAAGGAGATCTCCACGATCCAGGACAACGTCGCCCGCGGCCAGGAAGAGCTCAACGAGCTGCGCGACAGCATGGGCCTCGCGGCCGCCGCCCAGTACCGCACGGGCAGCATCGACTCCTCCGTCCAGCTGTTCCTGTCGTCCGACCCGGACGACTACCTGGACAAGGCGTCGACCATGGACCAGCTGAGCGCCCAGCAGGTCGACTCGCTCAAGAAGATCCAGGACAAGCAGCGCGAGCTCTCCCAGCAGCGTGCCGAGGCGTCGGACAAGCTCAAGGACCTCGCCTCCACCCGTACCGAGCTGGGCAAGAAGAAGAAGCAGGTCCAGGGCAAGCTCGCCGAGGCGCAGAAGCTGCTCAACACCCTGACGGCCGCCGAGAAGGCCGCCCTTGCCGCCGAGGAGCAGCGCGCCAGCCGCGACTCCGCCGACCGTGTGGACCTCGGCAACACAGGTTCCGCCTCCGGCCGGGCCATGGCCGCCTTCCAGGCCGCCCAGAGCCAGATCGGCAAGCCGTACGTCTACGGCGCCACCGGCACCGCTTCCTACGACTGCTCGGGTCTGACCTCGTGGGCCTACGCCCAGGCCGGCGTCTCCATCCCGCGCACCTCGCAGGCCCAGGCCAACGCCGGCACCAGGATCTACTCGCAGAGCCAGCTCAAGGTCGGCGACCTGGTCATCTTCTACGGCGACCTGCACCACGTCGGCTTCTACGCGGGCAATGGCCAGGTGCTGCACGCCCCGCGCAGCGGCACGGTCGTCCGTTACGAGTCGATCAACAACATGCCGTTCCAGTTCGGCGTCCGGATCTGACCCCGGCCGAACACCCGCAAGATCAACACCACGTGCCGCCCGAACGGGCGAATCACGACAACATTCGCTGACCCCACGCCCCGCCCATGACCTGCGTCAGAGGCGGGGCGTCACTTTGTGTGCCCGCGCGGGTCGTTGGTCGTGACCCCGGCACGGAGCTACTGTCTGCCGCGTTTCCCCGCTCGCCGGGGAAGGTCCTTGTCCGCCAGCGGAAGGAGAGCGGCTTCCCGTGGGGTCCCATCGCCGCCTTGCATCGACCGGGTTCGACCGGGGCGCCGGAGCAGCGCTCTGCGTCATGTCAGCCGCCGCCACGGCCCTCGGGGTCGTCCCGGCCTCGGCCGCGCCACAAGACGACACCCGCGCCAAGGTGGACCGCCTCTACGAGGAGGCCGAGAAGGCCACCGAGGCCTACAACAGTGCCGACGAGCGCGCCGACAAGCTCCGCAAGCAGGTGACCGACGCGCAGGACCGGATCGCCCGGCAGCAGGAGGACATCAACTCCAAGCGGGACGCGCTCGGTTCGCTGGCCGGCGCCCAGTACCGGTCCGGCGGCCTCGATCCGTCCCTCGCGCTGCTGCTCTCCAACGACCCGGCCGACTACCTCGACAAGGCCGCCCGCATCGCGCGGCTCAGCGCCCACCAGGCCGGTGAGCTCAAGGAGCTCCAGGACGCCATGCGCGCACTCGCCCAGGAACGCTCCGAGGCGACCGGGAAACTCGTCGAGCTGGAGAAGAGCCGCAAGGCCGTCGCGGCCCACAAGCGGACCGTCGAGCGCAAACTCGCCCAGGCCCGCAGGCTGCTGAACTCCCTCACCGCGGCCGACCGCGCCGCCTACGACCGCGCCTCCCGCTCCGGGCGCGCCGACATGCCCGACTTCGGGAGTCCGGTCGCCCCCTCGGGCCGCGCCGCGGCCGCCGTCGCCGCCGCCCACTCCGCGCTGGGCAGGCCGTACGTCTGGGGCGCCAACGGTCCCTCCGGCTTCGACTGTTCGGGACTGATCCAGTGGTCGTACGCCCAGGCCGGCGTCGGCCTGCCGCGGACCTCGCAGGGGCAGCGGTACGCCGGCCGACAGGTTCCGCTCTCCGAGGCCCAGCCCGGCGACGTGGTCACCTACCGGGGCGACGCCAGCCACGTCGGGATGTACGTGGGCAACGGCCAGGTGATCCACGCGCCCTACCCCGGCGCCCCCGTGCGCTACGACCCGGTGGGCATGATGCCCGGGGCGACGGTCACCCGGGTCTGACGCGGGGCGAGGCCGCTGCGACGCGGGTCTGACCTTCGTGCCGTCGCCGCCGTACGATCGGGAAATGGCTGGTCGAAGGCGGGCATCGGGGGCGCGGGGAACGCGCGTCGTCGTCGCGCTGTGTCTGCTGCTCGTCTCACTGGTGGGCTGCGGCGGGCGTCCCACCACCGACAGCGCCAACACCGACGTGCAGCAGGTTCTCGACCGCCGCGCGGCCGCGATACTCGACCGCGACGAGACGGCGTTCCTGCGCTCGGGCGCCCGGGACTGGTTCGGCAACCTGGGCGCGGTGCCCCTCGCCGACTGGTCGTACCGTCTGACCGCCCTGCGGCGCACCGGCGACACCGCCCTCGCCGACGCCGAGCTCCGCTACCGCGTCCAGGGCCACGACCGGGCTCCCGTCAGCGTCGGCCGCACCCTGAGCCTGCGCCTGGACGTGGAGGGCCACTGGTACGTCGAGGCCGAGCGGCCCGCGAAGGGCTCCGCCGAACAGCTCTGGGACCAGGGCGAGGTGAGCGCCGTACGCGGTGACGACAGCCTCGTCCTGGGCGTCGGGCAGTCCGACGCGGCACTGCGGTCGTACGCCGAGCTGGCCGACCACGCCGTGCCGGCCGTCTCCCGGGCGTGGGGCAGCGACTGGCCCCGGCGCGTGGTGGTCCTCGTACCGATGTCGCTGGGCGACATGGCGGGCCTGCTCGGCTCGCCCGAGTCCTCCTACCGCGGGATCGCCGCGGTCACCACCGGTGAGACCGGTGCCCCGGCGAACGCGCCCGCGGACCGGATCATCGTCAATCCCGACGCGTACGGCGTCCTCGGGAGCACCGGCAAGCAGGTCGTCCTCACCCACGAGACCACCCACGTCGCCACCCGCGCCCACACCACCGAGGCCACTCCGCTGTGGCTCTCGGAGGGCTACGCCGACTGGATCGGCTACCTCGGCAGCGGCCGCTCCCCGTCCCAGGCCGCGCCCGAACTGTGGCAGGCGGTGACCGAGGGGCGGGCGCCTCAGACACTGCCGACGGACGAGGACTTCGGCTTCACCGGCGACGCGGGGCGGCTCGCGCGGGCCTACGAGAGCGGCTGGCTGGCCTGCCGGCTGATCGCGGACCGCTGGGGCGAGGTCAGACTCGCCGAGCTCTACCGGGCCGTCGGGGCCCACGAGCAGCGGGCCGGGGCGGTGGAGGACGCCCTTGAGGACGTACTCGGCACGTCGCTGGAGGAGTTCACGGGGGAGTGGCGGGACTACCTGCGGGCTCAGCTCGGCTGAGGCATGGAGGCGGCCGGGCGGGATGCTGCTCCGGCGGCGCACCCGGTGTCAGGACGGCAGGGACGTTTCCTTGGCGCGGGTGGCCTGAGCCGGTACGGCGGCCGGGGCGGGACGGGTGACCGTCGAGCGCCAGAGTTCGCGGGCGGCGAGGAGTGTGGCGAGGACCAGCAGGCCGTTGCGGAGGAACAGGAGGGTTACGCCGAGGCCGTCGCTGGCGACGACGTGCGCGAACCACACCGGGAACTCCAGGACCGTCACGAAGCACGCCGCGAGGACCAGGCCGACGGGCAGCCTCATCCGGCTGCCGCGGAAGCACAGGCACACCGCCGCGAGGCCGACCAGCCACACCAGGTACTGCGGACTGATCACCCGGCTGGTCGTCACGAACATCAGCACCGCCACGAAGGCCGCGTCCGCGAGCGTGTGCGACGCGAACCGCCGCGCCCGCAGCCGCCACAGCAGCAGCCAGCCGAAGGCGAGCCCGCTCAGGACGAGGGCGGCCGTGCTGACGACGTCGACGTACCGGCCGAGGAACTCCACCGAGCCGTAGTTCAGCAGCACCTGGCCGTCCCAGCCGTACTGCCGGGCCACGTGGAAGACCAGCGCGCCCAGCGACTCCACCTCGGTGCCGCGGTCGCGCTGGAAGGTCAGGAAGGCGAACGCGCCGGGCATCGCGACGGCGAACAGGGCCGCTATGGCGCCTGCGGTCAGCGCGGCGGACAGCCACGCGCCGCGCCTGCGGGCCGCGACCAGCAACAGCACCGGCCAGACCTTCAGCATCGCCCCGAAGGCCGTCAGCGCGCCCATCAGCCGGGGATGCCGGGCGCCGGCCAGTAGCGCGGCCACGGCGACGGCGGTGACCATCACGTCGTAGCGGGCGTACACGGTCGGCCCGAGCAGCGGTACGCCCGCCACCCACACCCAGGCGCCGCCCAGGGTCCGGCCGGGGCGCACGCCCGCGTACAGCAGAAGCAGCAGCACGACCAGGTCGGCGGTGAAGGCGAGGACGAAGAACGCCGACGTGTAGTCCAGCCAGAACACCAGGGCGGGAGAGAGGATCGGCAGCGCGGCGGCGGGCGGGTACTGCCAGGTGACGTCGTCCAGCGGGAACGTTCCGGTGCGCAGCACCTCGTACCAGCCCTGGTAGATCACCGACACGTCGCTGGTGACGTCCGGGCCGGGGAAGACGTACACCTTGAACACGAAGAGCAGCAGGACCACCCTGGTCAGGCCCCAGATCCCCAGCAGCCACGCCAAGGACCGCCGCGTGCCCGTCGTCTCCACCGGATCCCCTGCCGTTCGCTTCCCGCCTCAGTGAAACATGATGTCCTGTCCACCTGTGCGCAGGCCACACACGTGGCCGGGCACCGGCTGTGAACAGCGGCTTCGGTAAGGTCGGCGGCGTGCACAAGACCCTGATCGTGACCAACGACTTCCCGCCCCGCCCCGGCGGCATCCAGGCGTTCCTGCACAACATGGCGCTGCGGCTCGACCCGGAGCGGCTGGTCGTCTACGCCTCCACTTGGAAGCGCAGCCGCGAGGGCGTCGAGGCCACCGCCGCCTTCGACGCCGACCAGCCCTTCACGGTCGTACGGGACCGCACGACGATGCTGCTGCCGACGCCCGCGGCGACCCGGCGCGCGGTCGGGCTGCTGCGCGAGCACGGCTGCACGTCGGTGTGGTTCGGGGCGGCGGCCCCGCTCGGCCTGATGGCACCGGCGCTGCGCAGGGCGGGCGCCGAACGGCTGGTGGCCACGACCCACGGCCACGAGGCGGGCTGGGCCCAGCTGCCCGCGGCCCGGCAGCTGCTGCGCCGGATCGGGGAGTCGACGGACACGATCACGTACCTGGGCGAGTACACGCGCTCGCGGATCGCCACCGCGCTCACGCCGGACGCGGCCTCGCGGATGGTGCAGCTGCCGCCGGGGGTCGACGAGAAGACCTTCCATCCCGGGTCGGGCGGCGACGAGGTACGCGCGCGACTGGGGCTGACGGACCGGCCGGTGGTCGTGTGCGTGTCCCGGCTGGTGCGCCGCAAGGGGCAGGACACCCTGATCCTGGCCATGCCCCGCATCCTGGCCGCCGAGCCGGACGCCGTACTGCTGATCGTCGGGGGCGGCCCGTACGACGAGGACCTCCGCAAGCTGGCCCACGACACGGGCGTCGCCGACTCGGTCCACTTCACCGGCCCCGTCCCCTGGTCCGAGCTGCCCGCTCATTACGGCGCCGGCGACGTCTTCGCCATGCCCTGCCGGACCCGCCGGGGCGGCCTGGACGTCGAGGGCCTCGGCATCGTCTACCTGGAGGCCTCGGCGACGGGCCTGCCGGTGGTCGCCGGTGACTCGGGCGGCGCGCCGGACGCGGTCCTGGACGGCGAGACGGGTTGGGTGGTGAGGGGCGGCTCCCCGGAGGAGGCGGCCGACCGTGTCGTCGCGCTCCTCGGCGACCCCGAGCTGCGCCGGAGGATGGGGGAGCGGGGCAGACAGTGGGTCGAGGAGAAGTGGCGCTGGGACCTGCTGGCGGAGAAGCTCAAAGCTTTGCTGTGACCGGGGTTCCCGGACTCTGGGCGGAACGAAAAAAATCCGCGCATGCTGCGCGCATGACAGCAAACTGATGCAGCGTCAGCTGACTGGACGTCAAATCCTCGGTATGGCGGCCTTGCAGACCGCGGCTGCCCTCGGCTTCACCCGCATCTCCCTCGCCTCGGCCCGAGCGGCCGAGCCCGACGCGGTCGAGTCCGCCCCCGCCATCGTCATCGGCTCGGGCTACGGCGGTCCCGTGGCCGCCCTGCGCCTCGGCCAGGCGGGCATCCGCACCGTCGTCCTCGAAACGGGCCGCCTCTGGAACACCCCGTGGTCAACAGGGACATCAGCCCGTACCCGGGAGCCCTGGACCTCGTGCACTACGACCACATGTCCGTCTACATCGGCACCTACTTCCCGCCCGCTCCATGCTCGGCGTCAACAGCATCGACCCGCGTGGTTCGAGTCGATCGTGTGGTACCGCTTCACCCGGATCTCCCGCAAACACGCGGCCAACGCCGGCCTGCGGACCACCTTCGTGCCGAACGTCTACGACTTCGGGCACATGCAGCGCGAGGCGGCAGGTACGGCGACCAGGTCCGAGCTCGCCGGTGAGGTCATCCACGGCAACAACCACGGCAAGCGCAGCCTCGACAAGATGTACCTGGCCGCCGCGCCCGGCACCGGGAACGTCACCATCCACACCCTGGAGAGGGTCACGTCGATCGGCAGGGCAGCCGACGGGACGTACGTCCTGACCGCCGACCGGATCGGCGACACCGGCACGGTCGTCGAGACCAAGGGGTACGGCTGCACGTACCTCTTCCTACGCGGCGGCAGCATCGGCACCACCGAACTCCTCGTCCGCGCCCGGGAGTCGGGCACGCTGCCCGCCCTGGACGCGAGCGTCGGCTCGGGGTGGGGGACCAATGGCAACGTGATGCTCGGGCGGGCCAACCACCTGTGGGACACGGTCGGGGCGAAACAGTCGACCATGCCGGTCACGGACATCGACGACTGGGCCAACGCGGCCAACCCCGTCTTCGCCGAGATCGCGCCCCTGCCGATGGGGCTGGAGCACTGGATCAGCCTCTACCTGGCGATCACCAAGAACCCGGAGCGCGCGTCGTTCTCGTACGACTCGGGGAGCGGCGCCGTGCGGCTCGGGTGGAGTGCCGCGCAGAGTGCCGTGTCGGTGGGCATGGCGAAGAAGCTGTTCGACCTGATCAACAGGGCGAACGCCACGATCTCCCGGTACGACCTGTTCGGCTCGGCCGGCAAGGTCTTCGCCGACGACTTCACGTACCACCCGCGGGGCGGCTGTGTGCTGGGGAAGGCGACCGACAACTACGGCCGGGTGAAGGGGTATTCACGGCTGTACGTCACCGACGGCCCGCTCGTGCCCGGGTCGACCGGGGTGAACCCGTTCGTGACGATCACCGCGCTGGCCGAACGGACGATGGCGCGGGTCCTCGTGGAGGACACCGCGCCATGAGCCGTCGTACCGCCTGGGAAAGGGGCGGCTACTTCTGGTAGATCGCCTCGATCTCGTCCGCGTAGTCCTTCGCCACGACGTTGCGCTTGAGCTTGAGCGACGGCGTCAGATGGCCCGAGTCCTCCGTGAACTGGGAGGGAAGAATGCGGAACTTCCGCACCGATTCCGCCTTCGACACCGCGGCGTTGCCGTCGTCGATCGCCGACTGGATCGCGGCCAGCAGGTCGGGGTCCTCGTGCAGCGACGCCGTGGTGGAACCCACCGGCTTGCCGTGGTCCGCGCACCAGCGGTCCAGGAACTCCTCGTCGATGGTGACCAGCGCGCCCACGAAGGGCCGTCCGTCGCCGACCACCATGCACTCCGCGACCAGGGCATGCGCCCGGATCCGGTCCTCGATCACGGCCGGGGCGACGTTCTTGCCGCCCGCGGTGACGATGATCTCCTTCTTGCGGCCGGTGATCCTGAGGTAGCCGTCCTCGTCGAGGGTGCCGATGTCACCGGTGTGGAACCAGCCGTCGGCCAGCGCGTCCTCGGTCGCGCCCGGGTTGTTCCAGTACTCCTTGAACAGGTGCTCGCCGTGCAGCAGCACCTCCCCGTCGTCCGCGATCCGCACGACCGAGCCCGGCAGCGGCTGGCCGACCGTGCCGATCTTCTGGCGGTCCCAGGGGTTGAAGGCGGTGGCGGCGCAGGACTCGGTCAGGCCGTAGCCCTCCAGGACCGTGAAGCCGATGCCGCGGAAGAAGTGCCCGAGCCGCTCGCCCAGCGGGGCGCCGCCGGAGATGGCGTACTCGCCCCGGCCGCCGAGCACCGCGCGCAGCTTGCTGTAGACCAGCTTGTCGAAGACCTTGTGCTTGATCTTCAGGCCCACGGTCGGACCGGACGGGGTGTCCAGCGCCTTGCTGTAGGCGATCGCCGCCTCGGCCGCCTTGTCGAAGATCTTGCCCTTGCCGTCGGCCTGGGCCTTGGCGCGCGCCGAGTTGTAGACCTTCTCGAAGACCCGCGGGACGCCCAGGATCAGCGTCGGCCGGAACGAGGCCAGCTCGTCGGTGAGGTTCTTGATGTCCGGGACGGTGCCCAGCTTGATCGGCGCCATCATCGGCGCGACCTGCACCAGGCGGCCGAAGACGTGCGCGAGCGGGAGGAAGAGCAGGACCGAGCACTCGCCGGTGCGGAACAGGGGCCGCAGGCGCTCGACGATGTTGCCGCACTCGGCGAAGAAGCTGCGGTGGGTGAGGACACAGCCCTTGGGGCGGCCCGTCGTGCCGGACGTGTACACGATCGTCGCCGGGTCGTCGGCCTTCGCCAGCGAGCTGCGCTCCTCGACCGTCGCGTCGCTGATGTCCTGCCCGAGCCTGCCCAGCTCCTCGACGCCCCCGCCCTCGATCTGCCAGACGTGCTTGAGGGCGGGCAGGTGATCGCGCACCGACTCGACGGCGGCGGTGTGGTTGTCCAGCTCGACGACGCAGGCGGTGGCGCCCGAGTCGGAGAGGATCCACTGGATCTGCTCCGGCGAGCTGGTCTCGTACACCGGCACGGTGACCGCGCCCGCCGACCAGATCGCGAAGTCGAGCAGGGTCCACTCGTAGCGGGTACGGGACATCAGGCCCACGCGGTCGCCCGGCTGGACCCCGGCGGCGATGAGCCCCTTCGCGGCCGTGCGCACTTCGGCGAGGAACGCGGTGGCCGACACGTCCTGCCAGGCACCGCCCACCTTGCGGGCGATGACGGCGACGTCCGGGTGCTGCGCGGCGTTTCTGCGGACGATGTCGGTCAGATTGCCGTCCGCAGGGACCTCGTACAAAGCCGGAAGGCTGAACTCGCGCAAGACTGCTGCTCCTCATAGGGCGCCGGCGCCACGACGTTGTGTGATGCGACGGTGCGGTCCAAGGCTCGGGCAGGTGCTCAGGGATTCACAAGTTGAAATCCTGAGCACGACTGGACCGACCGGACGTTACCCGCCGGTATGGCTTCTTCGACAGGGGGTCCCGACGAGATGTTCGCTGCGTCACACGGATTGGTGCTTCTGCGCGCACATTAGTCGAGCCGTCTGACGACTGGCCAGTAACCGTGGGTCCCGCCGCCACTGTTCACGTTTGCCGCACACGCCTACCCTTGATCGCCATGGCACCGACACCGACCGGAAACCGCCGGACCCGCGTTCACGTGGTCAGCGACGTGCACGGCAACGTCCGTGACCTGGCCAAAGCCGGCGAGGGCGCGGACGCCCTGATCTGCCTCGGCGACCTGGTGTTGTTCCTCGACTACGCCGACCACTCGCGCGGCATCTTCCCCGACCTGTTCGGCACGCAGAACGCCGACCGCATCGTGGAGCTGCGCACCGCCCGGCGCTTCGAGGAGGCGCGCGCGTTCGGGGCGCGGCTGTGGGCCGGGATCGGCTCGGACCGGGGTGCCGTGATCGAGAAGGCGGTGCGCAAGCAGTACGCCGAGATGTTCGCGGCGTTCCCGACGCCGACGTACGCCACGTACGGCAATGTCGACATGCCGCCCCTGTGGCCGGAGTACGCCGGGCCGGGCACGACGGTGCTGGACGGGGAGCGGGTGGAGATCGGGGGCTGGACGTTCGGCTTCGTGGGCGGTGGCCTGCGGACGCCGATGCGGACGCCCTACGAGATCAGCGACGAGGAGTACGCCGCGAAGGTCGATGCCGTGGGGGAGGTGGACGTGCTGTGCACGCACATTCCGCCGGAGGTCCCCGAGTTGGTGTACGACACCGTGGCGCGGCGCTTCGAGCGGGGGAGCAGGGCGCTGCTGGAGGCGATTCGCCGTACGCGTCCCCGTTACTCCCTCTTCGGGCACGTCCATCAGCCGCTGGTGCGGCGGATGCGGATCGGGGCGACGGAGTGCGTGAACGTGGGGCACTTCGCCGGGTCCGGGAAGCCGTGGGCACTGGAATGGTGAGTGGTCCGCCGGGATCCGGTCAGGATCGCAGGTGGGGGTGAAGTCGGCTGGTCGGACGCGCGGTAGCCTTCACGCTGCGCACTCGTGCGCACCACGACTTCTTACCGGCCCGCATCTGGAGGAGCCACGGCGATGGCGGAACACACCAGCTCGAGCATCACGATCGAGGCGGCACCGGCCGATGTCATGGGGGTGATCGCCGACTTCGCCCGCTACCCGGACTGGACCGGTGAGGTGAAGGAGGCGGAGGTCCTCAAGACCGACGACCAGGGCCGCGCCGAGCAGGTCCGGCTCGTCATGGACGCCGGGGCGATCAAGGACGACCAGGTCCTGGGATACACCTGGACCGGTGCGAACGAGGTGTCCTGGACGCTGGTGAAGTCCCAGATGCTGCGGTCGCTGGACGGCTCCTACATCCTGAAGCCGGCCGGGGCGGGTTCGACCGAGGTCACTTACCAGCTGACGGTGGACGTCAAGATCCCGATGCTGGGGATGATCAAGCGGAAGGCCGAGAAGGTCATCATCGACCGGGCGCTGGCGGGACTGAAGAAGCGGGTGGAGTCGAGCAAGTAGGCGGCGGCCCCGTCTCGGACGCCGGACGGGGCCGGAGTGCCTGGACCGGCCTCACATGGGTAGTCGGTGTGGCCAGGCCGGGGCTGCGTTCCAGCGGCCTTCATCCCGACGTCCGTTACGGTTCACCCCCATGCGCACCATCCTGATCACGGGCCCCGGCGGCAGCGGTCGTACCACCGTCGCCGCTGCCACCGCGCTCGCCGCCGCCCGTGAGGGCACCCGCACCCTCGTTCTCGGCGGCGACCGCACCGACACCCTCGGTGCCGCTCTCGGCGTGCCGACCGGTGCGACACCGACACAGGTCAGCGAGACCCTCACTGCCTGGCGCCCCGACGCGGCGCTGAGTTTCCGGGAGGACCTCGCAGGCTTCCAGGAACGTGCCTCCGCCGCCCTCGACCTCCTCGGCGCCTCCCGGCTGGACCCGGAAGAGGTCACCCCGCTCCCCGGGGCCGAGGAGCTCGCGCTGCTGCGGGCGCTGCGGGACGCCGCCCTCGCCGAGCGGCACGAGCTGCTCGTCGTGGACCTGCCCGCCACCCCGCAGGCCCTCGCCCTGCTCTCGCTCCCCGAGGAGCTGCGCCGCTACCTGCGCCGGCTGATCCCCTCCGAACGGCAGGCGGCCCGCGCGCTGCGGCCCGTCCTGGGGCGGCTGGCCGGAGTTCCGATGCCCGCGGAATGGCTGTACGAGACCGCCGCCCGGTGGGACGTCGAGCTGGCCGCCGTGGAGGCCGTGGTCGACGACCGCGACACCGTCGTACGGCTCGTCGCCGAACCCGGCCCGGCCGGCGACGACGCCGTGCGCGCAGCCACCCTCGCCCTCGCCCTGCGCGGCCTGCGCCCCGACCTGCTGATCGCCAACCGCGTCCTGCCGGAGGCGGAGGCCACGGCGGGCAGCTGGCTCGACGGCGCCGTCACCCAGCAGCGCAAGGTCCTGGAGGAGTGGCAGCAGGACCATGACGTCCATGACGTCGGCCATCTCGGACGGGACCCCCGGGGCTCCGACGACCTCGCCGCGCTCGCCGTGCCCGCCGTCAACACGACGTCGTCCACCGTGGAGTGGCCCGTCGTCGACCGGCTGGCCGAGGACGGCGTCCTCGTCTGGCACATCCCCCTGCCCGGCGCCGTACGCGACGAACTCGACCTCGTCCGCCGCGGCGACGAACTCGTCCTCACCGCGGGACAGTTCCGGCGTATCGTGCCCCTGCCGTCCGCCCTGCGCCGGTGCGGTGTGGACGGGGCCGGGCTGCGCGACGGCGAGCTGCGGATCCGGTTCGCGCCGGATCCGGGTCTGTGGCCGAGGACCCGGTGAAGCAGGTACGCCCGTTCGGGTAACGTCGTAGAGACGAACCGTAGTCAGGAGTCCGTCATGAGCGAAGAGCTCCCCCCGTCCGACGCCGAGGAGCACGAGGCGATCGACGAGGTACGGGCGACCGACGCCGACGCCTGGGCCACGGCGTGCGCCGAGGACCTCGCGGAGGAGAAGGCCCGCCGCCGCGCCCAGCACGGCATGCCCCCGGGCTCGGCCGCCGAGGAACTGCGCAAACTCGTCGACGCCGTCGCGGACAAGCTCTCGACCCTCCAGTCCCCGCTGCTCGGCGCGGTCGCCGGACCCGCCGCCCAGCAGGTGGTCAAGCAGGTCGTGGAGCAGGCCAAGGCCGCCGTCGAGCCCGTCATCGAGCGCAACCCCGACGTCTTCGACCACCTGGCTGCGGCCGGCAGCGAACTCCTCGCCGCGTACCGCTCCGCGGTCCAGGCCCAGGAACAGCGCTGGACCACCCGGGAGACGGGCGGGCACGACCTGGACGAGCGCCCCGACCGGGGCGACGAGGCCGGTCCCGGCGAGCGCATCGACCTGGACTGATTCCCCGGTCGCCGGACGAGTCGAGCCCCCGTGTTCAGGGGCCCGGCCGGCCCCGTCCGCCGGGCGGACGACGGGGACTGCGACGACAGGGGCTCGGGTACGGTTGGCCGTAGCGGGGCTCGACCGAAACTGAGGGATTCATGGGACTCACCATCGGCGTCGACATCGGCGGCACGAAGATCGCGGCCGGCGTGGTCGACGAGGAAGGCAACATCCTCTCGACCCACAAGGTGCCGACCCCGGGCACGCCCGAGGGCATCGTGGACGCCATCGCCTCCGCGGTGGAGGGCGCGCGCGCCGGGCACGAGATCGTCGGCGTGGGTATCGGTGCGGCCGGTTACGTCAATCGTCAGCGCTCCGAGGTCTACTTCGCCCCCAACATCGACTGGCGCAACGAGCCGCTCAAGGAGAAGGTCGAGGCCCGCGTCGGCCTCCCGGTCGTCGTGGAGAACGACGCCAATGCGGCCGCGTGGGGCGAGTACAAGTTCGGCGCCGGCAAGGGCCACCGCAACGTCATCTGCATCACCCTGGGCACCGGCCTCGGCGGCGGCATCATCATCGGCAACAAGCTGCGCCGCGGCCACTACGGCGTGGCCGCCGAGTTCGGCCACATCCGCATGGTGCCGGACGGCCTGCTCTGCGGCTGCGGCAGCCAGGGCTGCTGGGAGCAGTACGCCTCCGGCCGCGCCCTCGTCCGATACGCCAAGCAGCGCGCCAACGCCACCCCCGAGAGCGCCGAGATCCTGCTCGGCATGGGCGACGGCAGCCCCGAGGGCATCGAGGGCAAGCACATCTCCATGGCCGCCCGCCAGGGGGACCCGGTCGCCGTCGACTCCTACCGCGAGCTCGCCCGCTGGGCCGGCGCCGGCCTCGCCGACCTGGCCTCCCTCTTCGACCCGTCCGCCTTCATCGTCGGCGGCGGCCTGTCGGACGAGGGCGAACTGGTCCTCGACCCCATCCGCAAGTCCTACAAGCGCTGGCTCGTGGGCGGCAACTGGCGGCCGGTGGCGGACGTCATCGCCGCTCAGCTCGGCAACAAGGCGGGCCTGGTGGGCGCGGCGGACCTGGCTCGCGAGCCCGACCCGATCATGTAGCGGACCGGGGGCCCACTCTTCAGGGGCGCGGGGCGGTATCAACATGCGGCTCCGCCGCGTGGGCGCGACCGGCCACACACGGCTGGCGGTCGCGCACCGGCCTCGCGCCCCTAGCCGTTGGGCGTAAATTGATCCACATGGAGCTGCTGCCCAACTCCCACACAGAGCCCGACGGTTCCGCTCTCATCCGCGTACTCAGCTACAACATCCGCTCGATGCGCGACGACACGGACGCCCTCGCCCGTGTCATCACCGCCTGCGACCCCGACCTGGTCCTCATCCAGGAAGCCCCCCGGTTCTTCCGCTGGCGCAAGAAACTCTCCCGCCTGGCCCGCGCCGCGAACCTTGTGATCCTCACGGGCGGCGCCACGGCCGCCGGCCCGGCGATCCTGTGCGATCTGAGGGCCACAGTGGAACGAACCGAGGACGTACTCCTCCCGCTCACCCCCGGACTCCACAGACGCGGCTTCGCCACGGCAGTGGTCCGCTTCGGCGGCGCCCGTCTCGGCGTGCTCTGCTGCCACCTCTCCCTGCAGAAGGACGAGCGCTACGAACAGGGCGGCATGCTGCTCGACCGCGTCGCCGGCATGGGCGTCGAGCACGCCGTCGCGGGCGGCGACCTGAACGAACGCCCCGGCGGCCGCACCTTCCACCGCCTGGCCGACGGCCTCCAGGACTGCTGGGCCACCAGCCCCTGGGGCAGCGAGTACACCTCGACCCCGGTAGACCCCCACCAACGTATCGACGCGATCTTCGCGACCAAGGGCATCGAAGTGGTCGGATGCGGAGTTCCCCTCGGCCATCCCGGGATCACGCAGACAGACCTGAGGGCGGCCACGGACCACCTTCCGGTCCTGGCCGCCCTCAGAGTCCCGGCAGCTCAGTAGGTCAGACGACCGCGCCCCGACCCGGATCGTCGTCGTCCTCGTCGTCCGTCTTCATGCGCATCACCAGCGTGGCGAACCCGCCCAGGAACCCGCCGATGCCCAGGGTGGCCAGCCACCACGTCATGTCCCAGTTGAGCAGGACGGCGAGCAGCAGCAGGACCGGCCCGCCGATCACCGCGAGCCAGGCGAACTTCGCGGTCGCGTCGGCGGCGGGCAGGGGCGGCGGCTCCGGTGGGACGAAGTGGCCCTCGTCGTCGGCGTCGAAGTCCTCCTCGGCCGGCTCGGGCACGCTGTAGTCGCGGGGGCCGACACCGGGGGCGAAGGAGATCGAGCTGCCGAGGGGCTGGGCGGGCTTGGCCGGCTTGTCCTCCTTGGGCTCGTCGGTCTGCTTGACCTTCGCGCCCTTGTCGCCCTGCCCGGCCTGCGGCTGCTCGTCCCCCCTGCCGCCCGTCCCGCCGTTGGTCTCGGAGTCCAGCAGGGCCAGGTCCTCCACGGACTTGAAGGGCTTCGAGCCGGGCGGGTCCGGCGGTTCGTCGCCGTACCCGGCGACGATCGCGGCCCAAGCGGCGTCCTCGTCGAACGGGACGTGCTGCTCTTCCGGCTCGCGATCGTCGCGGTCCTCGCGCCTTTCGCGGTCGGAGTCGTGCTCAGCCACGTGCGGTCGTCCTTCCCTTGCCGACGCCGGTTGCGAGCCGGCTGATGAAGCCGAGGCTCTCCTCGAAGATCCGGTTCGCGTCATGGTCCAACGTCGCCACGTGATAACTCTGTTCCAGCACGACCTCCGTTACGTCCGTCGACGACACCCTGCTCAGGATCCGGGCCGAGTCCGCGGGCGGCACGGTGTGGTCCTGGGCGCTGCGCAGAAGCAGCAGCGGCTGGGTGACCTGCGGCAGCTCGCCGTCGACCAGGCGGAAGAAGGTGCGCAGCGAGTGGGCCGCGTGCAGCGGCACCCGGTCGTACCCGATCTCGACGCCGCCCTCCTTGGCGATGTCACTGGTGATCCCGGGCGCCGTACGGACGAAGTGGCGGGACACCGGGAGGGTGTACGCGAACAGCCCGTGCACCTTGTTCGCCGGGTTGACGACCAGCACGCCGGCGACGTCCTCCCCGTGCTTCGCGGCGATCCGCAGGGCCAGGGCGCCGCCCATGGACAGGCCGGCCACGAAGACCTGGGTGCAGTGCTCGCGCAGGCTGCGCAGCTCGCGGTCCACCTCGGCGTACCAGTCCTGCCAGCCGGTGAGCTGCATGTCCTCCCAGCGGGTGCCGTGCCCCGGCAGCAGCGGCAGCGAGACGGTGAGCCCGCCCTCGGCGAGATGGTCCGCCCAGGGGCGCAGCGACTGGGGGGAACCGGTGAAGCCGTGGCAGAGCAGAACCCCGACTTCCCCGCCCGCACGGCGGTAGGGCTCGGCTCCAGGAAGGACCGGCACCTTACGGTCTCCTGTTCGTGAGAAGGACGACATGGACGAGAGGAACCACAACGACCCACGCGGCGGAGCCGCAAGTCGAGACATCCAGGTGTGCTTCACCGTACGCGACCGCACTGACACCGACCAGGGTCGTCGGAGTCATTGGGAGTGCTCCAGGTTAAGGTCTGAGCGACAGACACAGGAGGCACTCGGTTGTTGTACGGCGCGATGAAGGTGACCATCGGGGGACCGCTGAAGGTCGCCTTCAGGCCCTGGGTGGAAGGCCTGGAGAACATTCCCGCCGAGGGCCCCGCGATCCTCGCGAGCAATCACCTGTCCTTCTCGGACTCGTTCTTCCTGCCCGCGGTCCTCGACCGCAAGGTGACCTTCATCGCCAAGGCCGAGTACTTCACCACCCCGGGCGTCAAGGGCCGGCTGACCGCCGCGTTCTTCAAGGGCGTCGGCCAGCTGCCCGTGGACCGCTCCGGGGGGCGCGGGGCGGGCGAGGCGGCCATCAAGAGCGGCATGGACGTCCTTGAGCGCGGTGAGCTGTTCGGTATCTATCCCGAGGGCACGCGCTCGCCCGACGGCCGGCTCTACCGGGGCAAGCCGGGCGGCCTCGCGCGCGTGGCGCTCGCCAGCGGAGCGCCGGTCATCCCGGTCGCCATGATCGACACGGAGAAGATCCAGCCGCCCGGCAAGGTCATGCCCAAGCTCATGCGGCCCGGCATCCGGATCGGCAGGCCGCTGGACTTCGGCCGGTACCAGGGCATGGAGCACGACCGCTTCGTACTCCGCGCGCTGACCGACGAGGTCATGTACGAGATCATGAAGCTCTCCGGCCAGGAGTACGTCGACATGTACGCGACCGCCGCCAAGCGGCAGATCGCGGAGGCGGCGAAGGCCGAGAAGGAACAGGCGCGGAAGAAGAAGGAACTGTCCGAATAGAGTCGGCCGCACACTGAGCCGAGGGGTGGGGGGCATGGCCAAGCGCGAGCGGGTCATGAGGATGTCGGTCGAGCAGCCGCTGTGGCGTGCGCTCACCGGATACCGGGTGCTGACCCTGGTGTATGCGATCGGTCTCTTCGTCAGCGCGTACGACGAGGTCGCCCGTCCCTGGGTGGCCCTCGGCTACTTCGCCGTCCTGACCGTCTGGACGCTGGCCACTCTGCCTCGCGTGGCGAATGCCGCGAGCTGCACCAGGCGCTTCCTCGCGGTGGACCTCACCATCGCCCTGGCCGGCATCCTGCTCACCCGGCTCGCCGAGTCACCCGAGCGGATCGACGCCGGGGCCCCGACCCTGCCGTCGATATGGACGGCGGGCGCCGTGCTGGCGTTCGCCATCAAGGGCGGCTGGCGCTGGGCCGCCTTCGCCTCCACGCTGGTCGCCGCCGCCAACCTGGTCCACCGCTCCGGCGTGCCGACCCGCGACACCGTCCACATGGTGCTGCTCGTCTGGATCGCGTCCATCGCCATCGGCTACGTCGTCGAGGTCGCCCGGGCCTCCGAGCGCACCCTCGCCCGGGCCCTGGAGATCGAGGCGGCGACGCGGGAGCGGGAGCGGCTCGCCCGGGACATCCACGACAGCGTGCTTCAGGTGCTGGCGATGGTGCAGCGGCGCGGCGCCGTCATCGGCGGCGAGGCGGCCGAGCTGGGCCGGATGGCGGGTGAGCAGGAGGTCGCGCTGCGCACGCTGGTCTCGGGCGGCCTGGTGCCCGTCTCGCGGGTGTCGGAGGACGCCGCCGAGGGAGCGGTCGTACGGGCCGTCGAGGAGCCGGACGACTCCACCGGTCCCACCGGCCCGGTCGATCTCCGTGTGCTGCTCGCCCCGTACGCCGGCGCCAAGGTCAGCCTCGCCGAGCCGGGCGCGCCCGTGTCCCTGACCCCCGCCGCGGCACGGGAGTTGACCGCGGCCGTCGGGGCCGCCCTGGACAATGTCCGCCGGCACGCGGGGGAGGACGCGCGTGCGTGGATCCTCGTCGAGGACGAGCCCGACGAGGTGATCGTCACCGTCCGGGACGACGGACCCGGCATCCCCGAGGGCCGGCTGGTCCAGGCCGAGGGTGAGGGGCGGCTCGGCGTAGCCCTGTCGATCCGGGGCCGGCTGCGGGACCTCGGCGGCACCGCCGAGTTGATCTCCGTGCCGGGTCAGGGCACCGAAGTGGAACTGAAAGTACCGAAGGACAGCAGCGCTTCACGGGGGAAGGCGGAGCAGCGATGACGGACACCGCGAGCGGAGCGGACGCACAGCAGGGCACGATCAGGGTCATGGTGGTCGACGACCACCCCATGTGGCGCGACGCGGTGGCCCGGGACCTGGCCGAGTCCGGCTTCGACGTGGTCGCCACCGCCGGCGACGGTGACCAGGCCGTGCGCCGCGCCAAGGCCGCCGCCCCCGACGTCCTGGTGCTCGACCTCAACCTGCCCGCCAAGCCCGGCGTCCAGGTCTGCAAGGAACTCGTCGGCCACAACCCGGCGCTGCGCGTCCTCGTCCTGTCCGCGAGCGGCGAGCACGCCGACGTCCTGGAGGCCGTGAAGTCCGGCGCGACCGGGTATCTGCTGAAGTCCGCGTCCACGGAGGAGTTGCTGGACGCGGTGCGCCGAACCGCCGTCGGCGACCCGGTGTTCACGCCGGGCCTGGCCGGGCTGGTCCTCGGCGAGTACCGGCGCCTCGCCTCGGAGCCGGCGCCGGTCGCGTCCGACGCCGACCAGCCGGGGGCCCCGCAGCTCACCGAGCGCGAGACCGAGGTGCTGCGGCTCGTGGCCAAGGGCCTGAGCTACAAGCAGATCGCCGAACGCCTGGTCATCTCCCACCGCACGGTCCAGAACCACGTCCAGAACACCCTCGGCAAGCTCCAGCTGCACAACCGGGTGGAGCTGGTCCGATACGCGATCGAGCGCGGCCTCGACGACGAGTGATCCGGCGATCCGCTGACCCGATGAACGAACCGGTGCGTAAACCAACCGCCTGACACTTCACCGGAATTGCCCTTCACGCCCATCCCTGTGTGACCTGTATCACCATTAGCGTGGCCTCATCAGGCAACCGCGGCGAAGGGACATTTCCATGCGGGTCGGAGTACTGACCGGAGGCGGCGACTGCCCCGGTCTCAACGCCGTCATCCGGGCCGTCGTCCGCAAGGGCGTACAGGAGTACGGCTACGACTTCGTCGGCTTCCGGGACGGCTGGCGAGGTCCGCTCGAGAACGACACCATCCGTCTCGACATCCCCGCCGTGCGCGGCATCCTGCCCCGCGGCGGCACCATCCTCGGCTCCTCGCGCACCAACCCCCTGAAGCAGGAGGACGGCATCCGCCGTATCAAGGAGAACCTCGCCAAGCAGGAGGTCGAGGCGCTCATCGTCATCGGCGGCGAGGACACCCTGGGCGTCGCCACCCAGCTGTCCGACGAGTACGGCGTGCCCTGCGTCGGCGTGCCGAAGACGATCGACAACGACCTGTCCGCCACCGACTACACCTTCGGCTTCGACACCGCGGTCGGCATCGCCACGGAGGCGATCGACCGGCTGCACACCACCGCCGAGTCCCACATGCGCGTCCTCGTCTGCGAGGTGATGGGCCGTCACGCCGGCTGGATCGCCATCCACTCCGGGCTGGCCGGCGGGGCCAACGTCATCCTCATCCCCGAGCAGCGCTTCGACGTCGACAAGGTCTGCGCCTGGATCACCTCGCGCTTCAAGGCGTCGTACGCCCCGATCGTGGTCGTCGCCGAGGGCGCCATGCCGAAGGACGGCGACATGGTGCTGAAGGACCAGTCGCTGGACTCCTTCGGGCACGTCCGGCTGTCCGGCGTCGGCGAGTGGCTGGCCAAGGAGATCGAGCGGCGGACGGGCAAGGAGGCCCGTACGACGGTCCTCGGGCACATCCAGCGCGGCGGCACCCCCAGCGCCTTCGACCGCTGGCTCGCCACCCGGTTCGGGCTGCACGCCATCGAGGCGGTCCGCGACGGTGACTTCGGCAAGATGGTCGCCCTGCGCGGCACCGACATCGTCCGCGTCCCGATCGCGGACGCCACCGCCAAGCTGAAGACGGTGGATCCGAAGCTGTACGAAGAGGTCGGCGTCTTCTTCGGCTGACCGGCCTAAGCCGCCCGCGTTCCGGCGGCGGCGTTCCGGTGGCTGCTTTCCGCCCGGCGTCGTGGGGTTGTGGGTCGTATATTCGGCCCATAGCCCCACGCAAGGGAGCCGTCTTGGAGATCATGGCCTTCGGTGTGCAGGCCGACGAGAAGCCCCTGATCGAGCGGGCCTTCCGGGGCCACCACGAGGTCCGCTGCCTGGACGTCTTCCTCAACCGGGACACCGCCCCCATCGCCACCGGCCACGAGGTCGTCTGCACCAGCGTCAACTGCGACCTCGGCGGCCGCGTCCTGGGGACCCTCGCGGCCGGGGGGACCCGGATGGTCGCCCAGCGCTCCACCGGCTTCAACAACATCGACCTCGAGGTCGCCGAGCGTCTCGGCATGACGGTCGCGCGGGTCTCGTACTACTCGCCGCACGCCGTGGCCGAGTTCGCCTGGGCCCTCGCCATGGCGGTCAACCGCCGTATCGTCCGCGCCTCCACGCGCACGCGTGACTTCGACTTCCGCCTCGACGGCCTGATGGGCCGCGACATGCACGGCCGCACCGCCGGCGTCCTCGGCACCGGAAAGATCGGCGAGGCGTTCACGCGGATCGCCCACGGCCTCGGCATGAAGCTCCTCGGCTGGGACGTCGCCGAGAACCCCACCTGTATGCGGCTCGGCATGCGCTACGTCTCCAAGGACCAGCTCCTCGCCGAGTCCGACCTGGTCAGCCTGCACGTCCCGCTGATGCCGGAGACCCGGCACCTGATCGACGCGGACGCCCTGAAGGCGATGAAGGACGACGCGATCCTCATCAACTCCAGCCGCGGCGGCCTCATCGACACCGCGGCCCTCGTCGCCGAACTGCGCGAGGGCCGCTTCACGGGCGTCGGCCTCGATGTGTACGAGGCGGAGGCCGGGCTGTTCTTCCTCGACAAGTCCCTCCAGGCGATCGAGGACGACACCCTGGCCCGCCTCGTCACCTTCCCGAACGTCCTGGTCACCTCCCACCAGGCGTACTACACCCAGGACGCCGTCGGCCAGATCGTCGAGACCACGCTGGAGAACGTCCTCGACTACACGGCGGGCCGCCGCTCCGAGAACGTGCTGGTCCCGCGCAGCTGACCCACCAGCTCCCGGACGACGGCGGCGCCGTTCAGCGTCAGCACCGACTCCGGGTGGAACTGCACGCCGGCGAAGCCGGGCCCGCGCACCGCGTGCACCTCCCCGTTGCCGGCCCGGCCGACCTCGACGCCGTGCGCGGCGAGCTCCTGGAGGGCCTCGTCGTCGCAGCGCGCCACGAAGCTGTTGTAGAAACCGACCGTCTCCGGCCGCCCGAACAGCTCGATCGTGGTCTGCGCGCCCTGGTACGGCACTTCCTTGCGTACGATCTCCAGCCCCAGCTCGGCCGCGATCAGCTCGTGTCCGAGGCAGACGCCGAGCACACCGTGCCGGTGCTTGCGGAGGACCTCGGCGGTCAGCTCCCGCAGGAACCGCATCTTGGGGTCGGCGAGATCCGAGGGGTCCCCCGGGCCGGGGCCGAGCACGACCGGTCCCCCGTGCGCGACCACCGCCTCCCGCAGACCGGGCTCGTCGTAGCGCCGCACGGTCACCTCCAGGCCGCTCGAGCGCAGCACGTGCGCGAGCATTGCCGTGAAGGTGTCCTCCCCGTCGACGACCAGGGCGTGGCCGCTCAGCTCGGCGGAGGGCTCCTGCATCCGCAGCCAGAAGGGCGCGAGCGACGCCCGGCGCCCGTCGAGCGCGGCACGCACGCGCGGGTCGTCGGCGAGGCGGGGCCGTACGGACTCCTCGCGCGGCCTTCCCGGCCGTACGCCCAGAGCCGCCAGTACGCCCGCCGCCTTCGCGTGGGTCTCCGCGACCTCGCTCGCCGGGTCCGACCCCCGCACGAGCGTGGCGCCGACCGGCACCCGCAGCCGTCCGGCCGCGTCGACGTCGGCGGTGCGGATCAGGATGGGGGAGTCGAGGGTCTGGGCGCCGCCGGAGTCCTGGCCGAGCAGCGCCAGCGCACCGGCGTAGTACCCGCGCCCGCCGACCTCGTGCCGCTCGATGACCCGGCAGGCGTTCTGCACGGGCGAGCCGGTGACGGTGGCCGCGAACATGGTCTCCTTGAGGACCTCCCGCACATCCAGCGAGGACTTCCCGCGCAGCTCGTACTCGGTGTGCGCGAGGTGCGCCATCTCCTTCAGGCGGGGCCCGACGACCACGCCGCCCTTGTCGCCGACGGTGCACATCATCTTGAGCTCCTCGTCGACGACCATCGACAGCTCCTCGATCTCCTTGCCGTCGGCGAGGAAGTCCAGCAGATGCCCGGGCGTCGGCCCCTCGGCGGGATAGCGGTACGTCCCGCTGATCGGGTTCATGATCACGGTCCCGCCGGACATCCGCACGTGCACCTCGGGGCTCGCCCCGACCAGCGTCCGCTCCCCGGTGTGGACGACGAACGTCCAGTACGCGCCGCGCTCGCCCTCCAGCAGGCGCCGGAACAGCGCGAGCGCGTCGGCGCGTCCGAACCCCGGGATCTCCCCCTCGTACGTCCGCCGGATCACGAAGTTCGCGCCCTCGCCCTGCCCGATCTCCTCGTGCAGCACCCGCCCGACGATCTCGCCGTACTCCTCGTCGCCCACGTCGAAGCCGCCGCCCTCGACCCGCACGTCGTGCCCGGGGAGCTGCGCCAGGGCGTCGGCGAGCGGGATCTCGTACGTCTCCTCGGGGATCAGTACCGACAGCGGCGTTCCGTCGTCACGGACGTCGAAGCCGCGCTCGCGGATCTGCCGGAAGGGGACCAGCGCCAGGCCCTCGGCGGGGAGGTCGGCCAGTCTGTCGTGGGTGCTGACCGGGCCGATCATGACCTCGACGGTCTCGTGATCGTGGCCCGGGGTGCGGCGGCGCAGCAGGGCGAACGGGCGGGGGTCGTCCGGCAAGCCGAGCAGGTTCATGGGTCCGTGCTCCTTCTCCGTGGATCTGTGGATTCGGTGGAGAGGAACGACCCGGAAAACGCCGAAGGCCGCCCCTCGGGCGGCCTTCGCGAAGTCTGTCGTACGCGCAGTCAGTGGGCCGCCGGATGAGCGGTCCACCACCAGTTCTGGGTCGAGTGCGCGAACATGGCAGGCACCCTACCCCATGTCCGAGTCGTGTACCTCGTGTCTCAATTGCTGGGCATGGGGCAGGACGCCCGACACGACCCCGTAATGTTGAGGTCGTGACCGTGAACGCTAAGACCAGCACGAGTGCTGGCAACACCTGGCGAAACCTGCCCGCGGCGCAGCAGCCCGAGTACCCCGACACCGAGGCTCTGCGCGCAGTCGTTGCGGAGCTGGAGTCGTATCCGCCGCTCGTCTTTGCGGGCGAGTGCGATCAGCTGCGCGCCCGGATGGCGGCCGTCGCCAAGGGAGAGGCGTTCCTCCTCCAGGGTGGCGACTGCGCCGAGGCCTTCGACGCGGTGTCCGCCGACCAGATCCGCAACAAGCTCAAGACCCTGCTGCAGATGGGCGCCGTGCTGACGTACGCCGCGTCCGTCCCCGTGGTGAAGGTCGGCCGCATCGCCGGCCAGTACTCCAAGCCGCGCTCCAAGGGCACCGAGACCCGCGACGGCGTGACCCTGCCGACGTACCGCGGCGACTCGGTCAACGGCTTCGACTTCAACGAGGCCGCCCGCGTCCCGGACCCCGAGCGACTGAAGCGGATGTACAACGCGTCCGCCTCCACGCTCAACCTGGTGCGCGCCTTCACCACCGGTGGTTACGCCGACCTGCGCCAGGTGCACGCCTGGAACCAGGACTTCGTGAAGTCGTCCCCGTCCGGCCAGCGCTACGAGCAGCTCGCCCGCGAGATCGACCAGGCGCTGAACTTCATGCATGCCTGCGGGGCCGACCCGGAGGAGTTCAAGACGGTCGAGTTCTACTCCTCGCACGAGGCGCTGCTGCTCGACTACGAGTCCGCCCTCACCCGCGTCGACTCGCGCACCGGGCAGCTGTACGACGTCTCCGCGCACATGGTGTGGATCGGTGAGCGCACCCGGCAGCTGGACCACGCGCACATCGAGTTCGCCTCGAAGATCCGCAACCCGATCGGCATCAAGCTCGGCCCGACCACGACGGCCGAGGAGGCGCTGCAGTACATCGAGCGCCTGGACCCCGAGCGTGAGCCGGGCCGGCTGACCTTCATCGTCCGGATGGGCGCCGACAAGGTCCGCGACAAGCTCCCCGAGCTGGTCGAGAAGGTCACCGCCTCGGGCGCCACCGTGGCCTGGGTGACCGACCCGATGCACGGCAACACCTTCGAGGCGGCCTCCGGTCACAAGACCCGCCGCTTCGACGACGTGCTCGACGAGGTCAAGGGCTTCTTCGAGGTCCACAAGGCCCTCGGCACCCACCCGGGCGGCATCCACGTGGAGCTCACCGGCGACGACGTCACCGAGTGCGTGGGCGGCGGCGACGAGATCTTCGTCGACGACCTGCACCAGCGCTACGAGACGGCCTGCGACCCGCGGCTCAACCGCAGCCAGTCGCTTGACCTGGCCTTCCTCGTCGCGGAGATGTACAGGGACCAGTAGTCGGTTCGGTTGTTACATGCAAAGGGGGTGGGGCGCGGATCACATACGATCCGCGCCCCACCCCACTTTTACGGCTCCTGTGTGACGGGTAAGGTTAGGTTAGCCTCACCGATCAAGGGGAAGGCGCATCGATCCCGCCGGGAGGTGAACCGCGTGTACGTCTGCAGCTGCTTCGGCATTACCGAGCAGCAGGTCAAGAAGCACGCGGAGGGCGGTGCCTGCACCCCCCGCCAGATAGCTTCGGCCTGCAAGGCCGGCACGGACTGCGGGTCATGTGTGCGCCGTATCCAGGCGCTCCTGGGGAGGGGTGCCTGCCCGCGCCGGGAGCTGGCCGACCGGGGTGAGCCCCTGCTCTCCGATCTTGAGGACGCGGCCTAGCTCGGCTGCTCGATCTGCTGCGCGATGTAGAGCGCCTCACCGAGCTTCTCGATGAGCTCCAGCTGGGTGTCCAGGTAGTCGATGTGGTGCTCCTCGTCCTCGAGGATCGACTCGAAGATGTTCGCGGACGTGATGTCGCCCTTGGTGCGCATCACCTCGATGCCGCGCTTGAGGCGATCGATCGCCTCGACCTCGACCTGGCGGTCGGCCTGGAACATCTCGGTGACCGTCTGGCCGACCCGCACGTGGAACAGTCGCTGGTAGTTCGGCAGGCCGTCCAGCATGAGGATGCGCTCGGTGAGCTTGTCCGCATGCTTCATCTCATCGATGGACTCTTCACGCGTGTACTTGGCGAGCTTGGTCCAGCCTTTGTTGTCCTGGATCCGGTAGTGCAGCCAGTACTGGTTGATCGCCGTGAGCTCGCCGGTCAGCTGCTCGTTGAGGAATTCGAGGACCTCGGGGTCGCCCTGCATCGCAGAGGCTCCTTCCACGCGTGGTAACTGGCGGGTTGCGCCGCATGATTCCACCGCTGGCGAAGATCGTCCAGTAAGTCTTCACTTAGTAAGTAAGTGCATGCTTAGTCCAGTTTGAGGTGGATTGTGGAGGGGTGTGGTCAGGTGCACTGCCCCCGGTCTGTCAGGATGGAGTCATGGGTCAGCCGGCAGAGCGCGAAGGTGGAGCAGGAGCACACGCCGAGCTTCCGCCGGGACAGCGAGTGCAGCGCGGCTGGCCGGTCACGCACTACGGCCCGGTCCCCAAGTTCCGGCCCGAACGCTGGGAGTTCAGGGTGTTCGGGGCCACCGCCGACGGCGAGAAGCACTGCTGGACCCATGACGAGTTCACGGCTCTGCCGTACAAGACCGTCGTCGCCGATCTGCACTGTGTCACGAAGTTCAGCATGCTCGGCGCGGAATGGGGCGGCATTCCGGCCCGTACGATCCTGGAGATCGCCCCGCCGGCGCCGGCCGTCACGCATGTGATGGTGTGGGCCGAGTACGGCTTCAGCTCCAACCTCCGCCTCGCCGACTTCGCCTCCGATCTCGCGATCTTCGCGACCCACAAGGACGGCGAACTGCTCACGGCGGAGCACGGATTCCCCCTTCGTCTGGTCGTCCCCCATCTGTATGCCTGGAAGGGGCCCAAGTGGGTCCGGGGCGTGGAGTACATGACCGCCGACCGGCGCGGGTTCTGGGAGGAGCGCGGCTACCACAACCTCGGGGACCCGTGGAAGGAACAGCGGTACTCGTATCAGGAGGAGCCTGGGGACGGGCCTGAGCTGTGACCTTCGGTGGCCTTGCCGGGGTCCTCAGTGGTGGTACTGGTGCACCACCGCATGCCCCTTGCCGCGGCCGATCATCCACTTGTTGACCGGGGTTGTCAGGACGAAGGCGACGGTCAGCGCGATCGCCAGCACCCACCAGAACAGCGGGTCGGCGAGCTCGGCGTCCATGGCGCCCGGCCACAGCACGATCACGCCGTTGTCGACCAGCTCCATCACGGCGATGGACAGGGTGTCCGCGGCCAGCGCCACCTTGAGCGCGGCACGCAGGTCGACGCCCGCCTTCAGCACCCCGCGCAGGGTCAGCGCGTAGCCGAAGAAGAAGGCCAGGGCGATCGCCAGGACCAGGGTCGGCACGTTGCCCCAGCCGAGCGCGGTGCCGATCACCATGCCCAGCACCTCGCCGATGGCACAGCCGGTGAGGCAGTGCAGGGTGGCCCGGACGGCCATCGCCCAGCTGCTGCTTGCGGCCACCTCGGGGTGGTGCGTGTGTGCCGCGTGCGCTTCGTGTTGCATGAGTGCCCCCAATGCCAGGTTACGGTTCCTGCACCGAGCAAGAACCGTATACCCCCCAGGGGTATTCCCAACCCCCTGAGTGATCTGTCGGGGTCACGCGTCTCGAAGCTTCTTCAGCCGCTCCACGTCCGCCGCGTGCCCTTCCTTACCGCCCGGTGTCTCGATGATCAGCGGTACGCCCTCGGTGGCCGGGTGCGTCATCAGCGCCCGGAACGGGTCCTCGCCGATGTGACCTGCGCCGATGTTCTCGTGCCGGTCCTTGTGGGCGCCGACGACGTCCTTGGAGTCATTGGCGTGGATCAGCCTCAGGCGGCCCTCGCCGACGGTGTCCACCAGCAGGTCGAGCGTCTGGTGCATGCCGGACGGGCCGGTCAGGTCATGGCCGGCGGCGAAGATGTGGCAGGTGTCCAGGCACACGCCCAGCTTCGGATGGGCGTCCAGCGCCTCGAAGTACGGCCCGAAGTCCCAGGTCCGCGAGCAGAGTGAGGAGCCCTGCCCGGCGGTGGACTCCAGCAGCAGGAACGGGTCGTCGTCGTGGGTCAGCTCGTCCAGAAGCGGCAGCATGTGCTCGCGTACCTGCTTCAGCGCCACGGTCCGCTCCCGGCCGCCGGTCGCGCTGCCCGTGTGCACGACCACGCCCAGCGCCCCGATCTCCCGCCCGCGCCGCAGGGAGTGCCGGAGGGACTCCACCGACTTCTCGACCGTGGCCTCGGTGTGCGAGCCGAAGTTGATCAGGTAGGGCGCGTGCACATACGCCGGGATCGACTCGGCCTCGCACACCGCGCGGAACTCCTCGTCCTGCCGCGCATTCCCGGCCGGCGTGGCCCAGCCGCGCGGGTTGGCGACGAAGACCTGGACCGTCTCGGCCTTGAGGTCGTGGGCGTAGGTGAGCCCGACGGAACTGAGGCCCCCAGCCACGGGGACGTGGCCGCCGATGGGGTTGCGGGACGCGGCGGCGGGGGCGGGTTCCGGGGTGGCGGACTGCTGGTTCTTCACTCATTCAGGGTGTCATGCGCGCGCAGGGGTCCCGTGCGGGGACCCTGCGGCTGACCACCCGCTGGAGCGTCCCGTCACCGGATGGTGATCGTGATCGTCGACCCCTTCGGTGCCGTCTCCCCGCCCTCCACGGACTGCTTCTTGACCGTGTCGCCGAACAGGCCGAGCAGGCCGCGGTCCTCGTCGACCTGGAAGCCGGCGGCCTCCAGCGCGGTCGTGGCGTCGTCGACGCTGTCGCCGACCACGTCCGGGACCTCGATCATCTCGGGGCCCTTGGACAGCGTCAGCGTCACCGTGTCGCCCTCGGCGGCCTGCCTGCCCTCCGTCGGGGACTGCTGGGCGACCTGGCCCGCGTCGAACTCGGAGTTGACCCGCGCGGCGGCGACCTTCACCTTCAGGCCGGCTTCCGCCAGGTCGGCCTTCGCGTCGGCGAGGCTCCCGCCGGTGACGTCCGGGATGTCGACAGGGGCGCCCTTGCTGACGGTGAGCGCGACCGCGGAGCCGGAGCGGACCTTGGTGCCGTCGCCGGGCTCCGAGGAGACCACGAAGCCCCTGGGGACGTCCTCGTTGAACTCCCGGATCACCCTGCCCGGTTCGAGGCCGCCGTCCTTGAGCACGGTCCGGGCCTTGTCCAGCTTGTAGCCCTGGAGGTCGGGCACCTTCACCGTCTCAGGTCCCAGCGACATGACCAGGTTCACGGAGTCGTTGTGCCGGATGCGGGCGCCCGTGTCGGGGTCCGTGCTGATCACGGTGCCGCGCTTGACGGTGTCGCTGAACGCGCGCTCGACCTTGCCGACCTCGAGCCCGGAGTCCGCCAGCCGGTCCCGGGCCTGCGCCTCGGTCTTGGACAGCAGCGGCGGGACCTTGGTGAACTGGCCGGAGTTGATGTACCAGATCCCGACACCGAGGCCGAGGGCCAGCAGTACGGCGGCGACGATGACGAGCGGCCCGCGCGGAGCGCGCGACGTCCGTGACCGGCGCCGGGGCGGCGGGGGTGGCGGCGACTCCAGCCGGCTGGTGCGGTTGAAGACGGCCTCGCGCTCCGGCTCGTCCTCGTTCACGGGCAGCGGCCGCTGGATGTTCAGCGCGCGCGGGATCACGCTCGTACGGTCGTCGGCGTTGCTGTGCTCCGCCCTGAGGGCCTGCGGCGGCACCGCGTCCAGCTGGTCCGCGCTCAGTGCGGCGCGGGTGTCCCGGGCCTGCGCGAGCAGCGCCACGGCGTCGTACGGGCGGATGTCCGGGGTGCGCGCGGTGGCCGACGCGACCAGCTCGTCGAGCTCGTACGCCATGCCCGGGACGATCGCCGAGGGTGGCGGGACGTCCTCGTGCAGGTGCTTGTAGAGCACCACGGCGGGGGAGTCCCCGTCGTGCGGCTTGTCGCCCGTGAGCATCTCGTAGAGCACGACACCGCACGCGTACACGTCGACGCGGGCGTCGGCGGCGCCGGGCTGCTCTATCTGCTCGGGCGCGAGATAGGAGACGGTGCCGAGCACGGCACCGGTGGTGCTGGTCACGGTGTCGACGGACCGCACGAGCCCGAAGTCGGCGACCTTGACCCGGCCGTCGTCCCCTATGAGCACGTTCTCCGGCTTCATGTCCCGGTGCACGAACCCGGCGCGGTGTGCGGCGCCGAGCGCGGCGAGCACCGGTTCCAGGATGTCGAGGGCGGCCCGGGGCTGCAGCGCCCCGCGCTCGCGCAGTACGTCGCGCAGGGTGCAGCCCGCGACGTACTCCATGGCGAGATAGACGTACGACCCGTCGGTGCCCTGGTCGAAGACCTGCACCACGTTCGGGTGCGCCAACCGGGCGACGGACTTCGCCTCCCGGATGAACCGGTCGACGAACACCCCGTCGACCGCCAGCGCGGGGTGCATCACCTTGAGCGCGAGCACGCGGTCGAGGCGGGTGTCCACGGCCCGGTAGACCGTGGCCATCCCGCCGACCGCGATCCTCGCGTCCACGCGATACCGGCCGTCGAGCACCTGCCCGACCAGAGGGTCTTGAAGGGTCGTATCCACGCAGGTGAGTGTACGAGCCGACACCGACACGCCTCCCGGTTCGGCAGGGATCGGGGCGGGACTGAAGCTGACCTGTGACGGACGCCTCATTGGCCGAAGACTTTCCATCGAACGTGCGTTCAGAACGCGGGACGCTCCGGGTCCAGCCTCGCCAGACCCTCGACCGGCGACGACGCCTCCGCGAAGTGCCGCATCGGAATCCTCCCCGCCCGGAACGCCAGCCTCCCGGCCTCCACCGCGTGCCGCATCGCGTCGGCCATCAGCACCGGTTCCTGGGCCCGCGTCACCGCCGAGGCGAGCATCACACCCGCGCACCCCAACTCCATCGCCAGGGCCGCGTCCGACGCCGTACCGGCTCCCGCGTCCAGGATCACCGGCACGCGCGCGTGCTCCGTGATCAGCTGGAAGTTGTGCGGATTGCGGATGCCGAGCCCCGAACCGATCGGCGACCCCAGCGGCATGATCGCCGCACAGCCGACGTCCTCCAGCTTCCGCGCCAGCACGGGGTCGTCATTGGTGTACGGCAGCACGGTGAACCCGTCGTCCACCAGCGTCTCGGCCGCGTCGAGGAGCTCGATCGGGTCCGGCAGCAGCGTCCGCTCGTCGGCGATGACCTCCAGCTTGATCAGATCCGTGCCGAGTGCCTCGCGCGCGAGGCGGGCCGTCAGCACGGCCTCTCCCGCCGTGAAGCACCCCGCCGTGTTCGGCAGCACCCGGATCCCGAGCTTCTCCAGCACCGACAGCACCGAGCCGTGCACCGACGCGTTCACGCGCCGCATCGCGACCGTCGTCAGCTCGGTCCCGGACGCCACCAGTGCCCGCTCCAGCACGTCCAGGCTGGGCGCCCCGCCCGTGCCCATGATCAGACGGGACGAGAAGGACGTACCCCCGATGACAAAGGGATCGTCGGCCATGGTTCAGCCTCCTTGGACGGCGGTCAGGACCTCGACGCGGTCCCCCTCGGAGAGGGACGTCGACGGCCACTGGGTGCGCGGTACGACGGTTTCGTTGAGGGCGGCGGCCACTCCGGAGGGCGCCGCGGTGAGGGACTTCACGAGCGTGTCGAGAGCCGTGCCCGGCTCGATCTGCCGACGCTCGCCGTTGACCGAGATGGTGACCGGGACGCTCATGCGGGCTGCTCCGTGAGTGCGGCGGCGCCGAAGCGCCTGGGGGTGAAGGCGCGGGCCTCGTCCGGGAGCTCACCGGTGGTCAGGACGTGCGCCATGGCGTCGCCGGTGACCGGCGTGAGCAGCACGCCGTTGCGGTAGTGCCCGGTGGCCAGCGACAGCCCCTCCAACTCGGTCGGGCCGAGCAGCGGAGCGTTGTCGGGGGAGCCGGGGCGCAGGCCGGCCCGCGTCTCGGTGAGCGGCAGTTCGGTGATGCCCGGCACCAGCTCGTGCGCGTCGCGCAGCAGCTCGTAGACGCCGCCCGCGGTCACCGTGGTGTCCCAGCCCAGTTCCTCGCTCGTCGCCCCGACGACCAGCTCCCCGCTCTCGCGCGGCACCAGATACACCTGGCTGCCCCGCACCACGGCGCGCACGGTCCGGCTCAGGAACGGCGCGTACCGCTTCGGCACGGTCAGCCGCAGCACCTGCCCCTTCACGGGGCGCACGGGCGGCAGTACGTCGTCCGGGACTCCTGGCAGGCGCCCGCTGAGGCTGCCGGCCGCGAGGACGACCTGGTTCGCGCGCAGCTCGGTGCCGTCCGCCGTGGTGACCCCCGCTGCCCGGTCCCGTACGACGTCGAAGCGCTCGGCCCAGGTCCGGTGGAAGACCACCCCGGCCCGCTCGCACGCGGCCACCAGCGCCCCGGACAGCCGCCGCGGGTCGATCTGGTGGTCGCCGTCCACCCGCAGCCCGCCGCGCACGCCCGGCGCGAGCATCGGCTCCAGGCGCCGGCACTCCCGCCCGGACAGCCACTCGGAGTCCAGGCCGGACTGGCGTTGCAGGGCGTGCAGGTCGCGCAGATGGGCCCGGTCGTCGGCATCCAGCGCGACGGCGAGCGTGCCGCACCGGCGGTAGCCGAGGTCGTGGCCGGTGAGGTCGGTCAGCTCGGCCGCGAAGTCCGGGTAACGGCGGGCCGAGGCGAGGTTCAGGCCGAGCAGGGTCTGCTCGCCGTAGTGCAGTTCCGTGACGGCGGCCAGCATTCCGGCCGCCACCTGGGCGGCGCCGCCACCCGGCTCGGGGTCCACGACTCCCGTCGTGAACCCGCGTTGCGCGGCCCGCCACGCCGTGACCAGGCCGATGATTCCGCCCCCGATGACAAGGACGTCTGACGTTCGCGTACGCGACATGGGCGTCCAGCCCCTCCCTTCGCCGGCATGACCCGGATCAGGTTCGTACGGTCGGAGGCCGCCAGCCTCCCTCTCAGCCCGGTGCGTCCGGGCTCCCGCGAGTGCTCTACGTTGGCCACCCTAGCCCGCCGCCGTAAGTCTCAGTAAGGGAGCCCGCGCCCATGGCCCGCTCGCTCGACGGTCTCGTCCTCGCCCCGGTCGCGGACCAGGCCCCAGGTCAGGTGGGTACGCGCACCCGGTTCACGTACCACGAGAAGGACGGCGAGATCTGGGCCGAGTACACGGGCGGAGACGTCGTACGGGGCCATCTCGTGGGCACCAGGGAAGGCGACCGGCTGGACTTCCGGTACGTGCAGCTCAAGCGGGACGGGACGACGTCGTCGGGGCACTGCGTGTCGACGGTGGTCGAGCTGCCCGACGGGCGGGTGCGGTTGGCCGAGAGCTGGGAGTGGGAGTCGCAGGCGGGCAGCGGGACCAGCGTGGTGGAGGAGCTCGCGATCGAGGTTGTGCAGCAGGTCACTGAGCACGCCCCCTGACTGACAAATAGTCAGTTGTCTATGGTGATCAGGTGAGCGAGCAGACGCAGCAACGGGGCACGTCAGCGGCACGCCGCGTGGTCGTCGCCGGCGCGGGCATGGCCGGCGTGCAGACGGCGGTCGCCCTGCGGGAACAGGGCTTCACCGGCACCGTCACACTGATCGGCGCCGAGCCCCACCAGCCGTACGACAGGCCGCCCCTGTCCAAGGCCGTGCTGCTCGGCAAGGCCGAGGGCTCCGCCTTCGACGTCGACTTCGAGGCGCTCGGCGTCGAACTCCGGCTGGGGCGCGAGGTGCTGGGCGTGCGCCCCGCCGAGCACCAACTGGACACCGAGGCCGGGCCCGTCCCGTACGACGTCCTCGTCCTCGCCACCGGCGCCGAACCGATCCGGCTGCCGGGCGCGGAGGGCGTGCCCGGCGTGCATCTGCTGCGCACCCTGGACGACGCCGAGCGGCTGCGGCCGGTGCTGGCCCGCCGGCACGACATCGTGGTGGTCGGGGCGGGCTGGATCGGCGCGGAGTTCGCCACGGCCGCGCGGGAGGCGGGCTGCGCGGTGACGGTCGTGGAGGCCGCCGACCGGCCGCTCGCGGGTGCGCTGCCCGCGGAGGTGGCCGCGCCGATGACCGCCTGGTACGAGGACAGCGGGACGGTGCTGCGCACGCACGCGCGCGTGGAGCGCGTCGAGCCCGGCGAGGTGATCCTCGACGACGGCTCACGGGTGCCCGCCGGTGCGGTCGTGGTCGGCATCGGGGCGCGGCCCGCCACGGCCTGGCTGGCCGACTCGGGCATCGAGCTCGGAGCGCGGGGAGACGTCGTGGCCGACGAGCGTCTGCGCACGTCCGTGCCGGACGTCTACGCGGTCGGCGACTGTGCCTCCTTCCCGTCGGGACGGTACGGCGACCGCCTCCTGGTCCACCACTGGGACAACGCCCTCCAGGGCCCGCGCACGGTCGCCGCGAACATCCTCGGCGAGAGCTCCGCGATCTACGACCCCGTGCCTTACTTCTGGTCCGAGCAGTTCGGTCGCTTCGTCCAGTACGCCGGCCATCACGCCGCCGCCGACACGCTCCTGTGGCGCGGCGACCCGTCGGGCCCCGCCTGGACCGTCTGCTGGCTGCGGGGCGACCGACTCGTCGCCCTGCTGGCGGTGGGCCGACCGAGGGATCTGGCACAGGGCCGACGGCTGATCGAGTCGGGCACGCCGGTCGATGCGGAGCTGCTGAGGGACCCTGGGCGGCCGATGAAGGCGGCGGTGGCCTAGCACGTCACCCCAACAGGTCCTCCCAGGTGGACCGGCCTGACTTCCGACTGTCAGTGGCAGATGGCAGGCTTGTTTCCGTGACCGAGATTGACGCAAGAACCGATGCTCTCGTCCCCGCCTGGCTCACCCTCCCCGACATCGCCGAAATGCTCGGCGTCGAGGTGACCCGCGTCCGGCAGCTGGTCAAGGAGGGCCAGCTCATCGCCGTACGCCGTGGTGAGAACCGCGCGCTGCACGTCCCCGCCGCCTTCATCGACGGGGACAAGGTCGTCAAGGGTCTGTCCGGGACCCTGACGCTCCTGCGGGACGACGGCTTCACGGACGAAGAGATGCTGGAGTGGCTCTTCACCCCCGACGACAGCCTGCCCGGCACCCCCGCGCAAGCCCTCAGTGAGAATCGCGGCACGGAGGTGAAGCGCCGCGCCCAGGCGCTCGCCGTCTGAGTCCGAACCCACCGATCCGAACACCGTCCGGCGCACGGGCCGGGGTCGCCCCAATGGGCTACGGCCGCGGCTGGCTGCGGCCCGAGGCCGGGAGCGGGACGCGCGCGGCGCGCGGTGGGGAGTGGCGTGGCGTGAAGTGGCGTGGAGCGGCGGGGAGATCCTGCCGCTCCCGTTCGCCGACATGAGTCGGGCCGACCATGGTCGGCGGATCCTGCCGCGTCGGCCGGTGCCGCACTGAAGTCGAGGCCGCCGCCGGAGGGCGCCGTCCCAGGGCCCGGGGGCGGGCCCGGCCCGCACCGGAGGCCGGGTCCGGTGCCATCGCGCCCCAGCACACCACACCCCACCGCTCCGCGACGGCGCGCCCCGCTCCGGCTACCGTGCCACCGTCCGGCACCCGCCCGACGTCACCCGTCCGGCAACCCGACCACAGGGGGCACCGTATGTCCGACACCGTCACCGCAGGCACCGCCCGCGCCCAGCTCGCCGATGCCCGGCTCTACCTCTGCACCGGCGCCCGCAAGCAGCAGGGCGACCTCGCGGAGTTCCTGGACGCCGTGCTGGCGGGGGGTGTCGACATCGTGCAGTTGCGGGACAAGGGCATGGAGGCGGCCGAGGAGCTGGAGCATCTGCAGGTCTTCGCCGACGCCTGCGCCCGGCACGGCAAGCTCCTCGCGGTCAACGACCGTGCCGACGTGGCCCACGCCGCCGGCGCCGACGTCCTGCACCTCGGCCAGGGCGACCTCCCCGTACCCGCGGCCCGCGCGATCCTCGGCGGCGACGTCCTCATCGGCCGCTCCACGCACTCCGAGGCCGAGGCCTCCGCGGCCGCCGTCCAGGAGGGCGTCGACTACTTCTGCACCGGCCCCTGCTGGCCGACCCCCACCAAGCCCGGCCGCCACGCACCGGGCCTCGACCTGGTCCGCCACACGGCTGCCCTCGGCACCGACCGCCCCTGGTTCGCCATCGGCGGCATCGACCTCGCCAACCTCGACCAGGTGCTGGAGGCGGGCGCCCGCCGTGCCGTCGTCGTACGGGCGATCACTGAGGCGGACGACCCGGGCGCGGCGGCGGCGGAGTTCGCCAAGCGGCTGCGGCAGGGGTAGTCCCCCGCCTGCCCCGGTGGGCGCCCCGACCCCGGATTTCCTGACGTTTGTCCAAGGCGTGGACAACAACCTGGCAAATCGGGCAAATGTCCGGCGTCCGGTTGGGGGACCGGGGCCCCCTGGCTAACCTGCGAGTATGGCCCTCGGCACCGCATCCATCAGATCGGACCACGCTCGTACCGTGCGCGAGATGCTCGCGACCGGAAAGACGACGTATTCCTTCGAGTTCTACGCGCCCAAGACCCCGAAGGGCGAGCGGAACCTGTGGAACGCGCTGCGCCGGGTCGAGGCCGTAGGACCCGACTTCGTCTCCGTGACCTACGGCGCGGGTGGTTCCACCCGCGCGGGCACGGTCAAGGCGACCGAGGCGATCGCCTCGGACACCACGCTCACCCCGATCGCCCACCTCACCGCCGTCGACCACTCGGTGGCCGACCTGCGCAACATCATCGGGCAGTACGCCGACGCCGGGATCCGCAACATGCTCGCCCTGCGCGGCGACCCGCCCGGCGACCCCCTGGGCGAGTGGGTGCCGCACCCCCGGGGCCTCGCCTACGCCGCCGAACTCGTCGAACTGATCAAGGCGTCCGGCGACTTCTGCGTGGGCGTGGCGGCCTTCCCCGCGATGCACCCGCGCTCCGCCGACTGGGAGGCGGACGTCCGGCACTTCGTCGACAAGTGCCGGGCCGGCGCGGACTACGCGATCACGCAGATGTTCTTCGAACCGGAGGATTACCTGCGCCTGCGCGACCGGGTTTCGGCCGCGGGCTGCGACACCCCGATCATCCCGGAGATCATGCCGATCGCCAGCGTAAAGACGCTGGAACGCATCCCCTCCCTCACCAACGCCGCCTTCCCGGCCGCCCTGAAAGAGCGGATCCTCACAGCCAAGGACGATCCCGCGGCTGTACGCTCCATTGGCATCGAGTTCGCGACGGAGTTCTGCGCGCGGCTGCTGGCCGAGGGAGTGCCCGGACTGCACTTCATCACGCTGAACAACTCCACAGCTACCTTGGAAATCTACGAAAGCCTGGGCCTGCACCACCCACCGCAGGCCTAGACCGGTCGTCCTGATATACGTCACACTGCGTAGGCGGCCACTGGGAGAGGGGCGTACATGGGCTGGACGGTCCTCTACATCGCATTCGGCGTCGTCGCGCTGTGGCTGCTGGGCGAGGTGCTGCTGCAGTACAAGGCGCGGCTGCGCTGGCGGCTGCTCGCCTTCGTCGGGTTCCTCGGCGTCGTGGTCGGGGTGCTGATTCCTTCCGTCATCGTCATCGGTCTGGGCGCGGCGGCGTTCGCGGTCGGCCAGACCTACGTCACGCTGTCGTTCCGCCGCGGCTTCTCGGCCGGCTGGGCGGTCTCCGCGCCGGCCCTGGGCCCGCTCGCCGCCGCCAAGCGCCGCCGCGGTGAGCCCGACCGCCAGGAGCCGACCCTCGAGGTCTCCGACCTGGAGGCGGCCGAGGGCGGCTACGCGGGCAACGAGGCCAAGTACGGCCAGGACAGCGTCGGTTACGGCGACGACTACGACCGCGACGACGTGTTCACCCCGTCACGTGCTGCTCAGCCCACCGCCGCCGAGACGACCTCCGTGTATGAGCCGCAGCCCCTGCCGGACGACACGGGCTCCTACGGCATATACGGCGGCGACCCCGCCTACGCCGCCGCCGACCAGAACTACGCGGCCACGGGCCAGCCCCAGGATCAGTACGCGACGGCCGACCAGAGCTATGCCTATGACGGCTACAGCGGTTACGACCAGCAGCAGTACGGCTACGACACCACCGGTCAGCAGCAGCAGTACGCCGCGTACTCCGACCCGTACATCGGCACCCAGACCTACGGCGGCGCCTCCTACGACGCCTACGGCCAGCAGCAGTACGGCCAGCAGGGCTACACCCAGGACCAGTACGCCACCGGCACCTACGGCGAGACTCCGTCCGGCGGCGTCTGGGTCCCGCAGCAGCGCACCGACGAGGCGTACGGCGGCGAACTCCCGCCCGAGCAGCAGTACCCGTACCAGGGCGACGGCCAGCAGCATGGGCAGGGCCAGGGGTACGACGAGCAGTACCGCTTCTGACGGCCCCGCGCGCCGCAGCTCACGCCCGGGTCACTGAGAGCCCCGGAACTCGGGCCCCTCCACGATCAGTCCCGCCACCAGCGCGCCCGACATGCCGGCGTGGGGGAGCCCGCCGCCCGGGTGGGACCAGCCGCCGACCGTGAACAGGCCGGACACGGCTGTGCTGTTGGACGGGTGCAGCAGACGCCCCTCCGCCGCGGCCAGGGCGGGTGCCGGAACCGCACCGCCCTCCGTGCCGGTCTCCGCCGCGATGTCGGCCGGGGTACGCATCTCGTGCCAGAGGAGCCGGTCGCGCAGGTCCGGCACGGCACGCTCCGCGACCGTGATCAGGTCTTCGGCGTGCCGGCTGAGGTTCTCCGGTTCCGCCCAACTCCGGTCGGGCTGTGCCGGCACCGTCGAAGTGAGCGTGATCGCCTCGTGCCCGGCGTCCGGAACCAGTGCCGGGTCGTCGGGCCGCAGGACGGTGACCGTGGCTCGCGCGGCCATGCCCCCGGCCGCCCCGAACAGGGCCTCCAACTCGGTCTCACGGTCCGCCGCGTGCACCACCGTGCGGTGCGCCGTACCTTCCGGCCGGGCGCCGCGCAGCGCCAGCAGGACCGTCAGACGGCTCGCAGCACCGCGCTGGGACGCGACCTCGGCCTCGCCGCGGGGCGCCGTGCCGCGGACGAAGCGGTCCAGCACCCCGGGGGCGACTCCGGAGACCACGAGGTCGGCCTCCACCACCGAACCGTCGGCCAGTTCGAGCCCCGCCGCCCGGCCGTCCTTCTCCAGGACCCCGGAGACCTCCGCGCCGAAGCTGAACTCGACCTTCCGGGCCACGCACCGCTCGTACACCGCCCGCGCCAACTCCCGTACGCCGCCCCGCACATACCAGATCCCGAACGCGTGCTCCAGGTACGGCAGTACCGCCGCGCTCGCCGGTGTCTCGCGCGGATCCAGGCCGTACGCGAGCGCGTGGCTCTCCAGCAGGGCGACGAGCCGGGGGTCGCGCAACTCCCAGGCGCCGACCTCGGCGAGGGTGCCGGCCCGGCGGGTGCGCAGGAACCGCTTGTGGGGGACCGCAGGGTAGGGCTCGCGCTCGGCCAGCACCTGCCAGTTCGGCCACAGGGGCTCCTCCAGCAGCGGCCTGCGCGTGCGGTCCCAGGCCTCGCGGGCGCGGACCAGGAAGTCGCCCCACCGGCCGCCCGTGCCGGCGCCCAGCGCCTCGTCGAGGGCTGTCACGACGCCCGCGCGCGAGGCGTTCGGAATTCGGACCTCGGTGCCGTCCGCGAAGACGTGCCGCGCGGACGGGTCGACCTGGACCAGCTCGACGCACGCCTCCAAAGGCTCCTTGCCGGTCTTGATGAACAGATCGCGGTACACGGCGGGGAGGGGGAGCAGCCCCGGGCCCGTGTCGAACCCGAAGCCGTCGCGCTCGAAGCGGCGCACCGCTCCGCCGTACGTCTCCGTACGCTCGTACACCGCCACCCGGTGGCCCGCGACGGCGAGCCGGGCAGCGGCCGCCATCGCGCCCATCCCGGCGCCGATCACCGCAATCCTTGCCATGCGTGGGACTTTACTTGGGCCTGCTCACCGATGTTCGCGCCGGTCATTGCGGCTGACCTGTTTGTCTGCTGGAGGTCCGGGGGTTGTCCCCCGGGGGAACGCAGCATCGGCCGCCACTGACAACCGGCTCCCTGACCTCGGGCGCAAGCGCAGCCGAGGCCCTGCGCGGCCGCCTCAGCCGGGCCGTTGCCCCACGGCCTGGGCGACCCGCTTCTCCTCCCGGCGCTCCGCCCTGCGGCGCCGGAAGCGACGGATCCGGGAGACCAGGAACAGGAGCAGCAGCAGCCCGCCGAGCAGCAGGGCGCCCGCGATGACCGCCGCGGCGACGGGGTAGAAGATCGCGAGGGTGATGAGGGCACCGACCCCGAGGTCCTCGGCGATGCTCACGACGACGTTGCTGAACGGCTCCGGCGAGGTGTTGACCGCCATCCGGGTGCCCGCCTTGACCAGGTGGCTCACCAGTGCCGTGGAACCGCCGACCGCGCCCGCCGCCAGCTCGGGCAGCGACCCGCTCTGCCCGGCGAGCAGCGCGGCCACGACCGCGCCCGCGACCGGCCGGATCACGGTGTGCACCGAGTCCCACGCCGAGTCCACGTACGGGATCTTGTCGGCGACGGCCTCGCAGAGGAACAGCACGCCGGCCGCGATCAGTACGTCGGGCCGTTGCAGCGCCTCGGGCACCTCGTCGCTCAGCCCTGTCGCGCCGAACACGCCGAGCAGGAGGACCACGGCGTAGGAGTTGACTCCGCTGGCCCAGCCGCTGGTGAAGATCAAGGGAAGTATGGACACGGACGCGATCGTAACCAGTCGGCAACGGCGGGGCTTGGGGATGAGTGCCCAGTTCTGAGTACGCGTACCTAGTCGGTGAGTTGAGTACGCGCGCGGATGGGGCCCGACGTGCCTGAACGAGAGAGTGGGGGCACGGAGAAGGGGAGCGGCTCCGGCACCGGCGACACGGGGCGCCGGAATCGGAGCGGCCCCGGATCCGCTCCTTCCGCCGACCCGGCGTCGGCGGGAGCGAGACGGGGGACCCGGGGGAACGACCGGACGGGGGTCCAGGGGGAGCGGGGGAGTACGGGGGAAACGGGGGAGCACGAGAAGGAGCCGGTTCGACAGTGGCCCGCGGGGGACGCGGCCACCGTCGGACCGGCGCTTTCGTGTGCGTACGACGCCTGCCGCGTCAGCGGCGCCCGCTCACCCGGCCCTGCAACAGCCGCGACAGCGCCGAGTGCACGTCGTCCAGGGAGCGCTCCGGCTGGAACGACTTCCAGTCCAGCGCGGCTACCAGGACCATGCCGACCAGGGCGGCGGCGGTCAGCTGGACGTCGATCTCCTCGCTGAACTCGCCGTTGGCCACGCCCTCGCGCAGCACGCCCTCGACGACCGCGACGGCCTGCTGCCGGACCACCATCAGCGTGGACTGCCAGGCCCGGTTCGTCCGCCACAGCTCGGCGACGTAGAGCTGGGTGAAGGACGGGTAGCGGTCGATGAAGACCAGCCCCGCGCGGATCATCGCGTCCAGGGCGTCCACCTTGCTGCCGCCGTCCCGCGCGGTCTTCTCGGCCGCCTCACGCAGGGACGCGGTGAGGAGTTCGACTCCGTGGCGCAGCAGCTCCTCGAAGAGGACGGACTTGCTGGCGAAGTTGTAGTAGACCGTGCCCTTCGCCACCCCGGCCCGTTCGGCGATCTCGTCAACGGTGGTGGCGGAGAAGCCCTGTTCGGCGATGAGCGTGACGGCCGCCTCGTAGAGCTTCTGCCGGGTGGCCTCACGGCGCGTGCTGCCGCCCGACGCGGCGTTGCTGCTTTCCATGGGCCTGATTGTCCCGCGTGCGCTCACAGGGTCAGCTCCGGGTGCAGCCGGTCGAGTGTCCACACCTGCCGGCGACGGGCCGACAGGGCGGTCAGCGCGAGGGCGGCCGCGGTGAAGGCGACGAGCACCACGCACGCCTGCCACACCGGTTCCAGCCCGCCGCCCGTGATGAGCCTCCTGAGCGCCTCCACGACGTAGCTCATCGGCAGGAAGGGGTGCAGCGCGTTGAAGAAGCCCGGGCTGGTCTGCACGGGATAGGTGCCGCCCGCGGACGTCAACTGCAGCATCAGGAACGCCAGGACGAGAATCCGGCCCGCCGCCCCGAAGCGCGCGTTCAGCCACTGCACGATCGCCGCGAAGCACGCCGTCACCAGGAACAGGAAACCCACCGTTCCGGCCGCCCGCACCATCTGCAGCCCGACCGCCCAGTGCAGCACCGACATCAGGGCCACCGTCTGCAGCACCCCGATCGCCACCACGGGCAGCCAGCCGGCCAGCGCGATCCGCCACGCCGATGCGCCCGCGGCGAGCGCGCGCCGGTTCATCGGCGTGATCACCATGTACGCCACCATCGCGCCCACCCACAGGGACAGCGGGATGAAGTACGGGGCGAATCCGGTGCCGTAGTTGGGCGCCTTGTGCATGTCCCGCGAGACGAGCTGAACCGGGTCGGACATGACCTCGGTGCGCTGTTCGCGGGCCTTCTTGTCGTAGTCGGGGATCTGCTCGGCACCGTCGTGCAGCCCGTCCGAGAGCTTCCCGGAGCCGTCGACGAGCTTGTAGATGCCGCCGTTGAGGTCGACCGCGCCGGACTTGAGCTCGCCCACACCGGTGTCCAGGTCCGCCGCGCCGGTCTTGGCCGAGCCGAGGCCCGAGTGCAGCTTCTTGGCTCCCGCGGCGACCTTGCCGGCCCCCTGGTTCAGCTTGTTGATCCTGCTGACGGCGTCGTCGAGGTCCTCGGAGAGGCGCGGTGCGCGGTCGGCGAGCGCCTGGGACTGCTTCTGGAGGGTGGCGAGGTGCTTGTCGAGCTTCTTCAGATCGCCCTTCTGGTCGGTGACCAGCGTGTTGAGATCGTCGGCGATCGTCGCCACGTCCGCGGCCGACTGCTTCGCCTTCTTCAAGTCCGAACAGGCCGGGTCGGGCAGGACGGCGTCCTCGCAGCGCGCCTTGTGGATGACGTTCAGCGCGTCGGAAGCCTTGTGGGCGTGCTCGGCGGCGCCCGGAGCGCGCTCGACCCAGTCGTCGAGGTTGTTGCGGATCGCGCCCGAGGCGTCGGCGACCAACTGGGCGGTGTCCCCGATGGTCTTCTCGTTGTCCTTCAGGAACGGCCCGATCTTGCTGTCGACCCCGTTGACCCTGTCGGCCAGCGTCTGCGTCCCCTCCGCGACCCGCCTGGAGCCGTCCTCCAGGTCGCCCGCCCCGGTGTTGAGCTTTCTCAGGCCCGTGGCCAGCTTGCCGCTGCCCTTCTTGGCGTCCTTCAGTCCGTCGGCGAGGTCCTTGGAGCCCTTCTCCGCCTTCCCGATGCCGCCTTCGAGCTTGTCGGCGCCGTTCGCGGCCTTGACCGTCTTGCCGTGGATGTCGGAGAACGAGACGAAGATCTTGTCCAGGAACGACCGCGACGCCTTCGTGGACGCCGCCTCGCGCACCTCACTGAAGACCGTCCGCGAGATCTGCCCGACGATGTAGTTGTTGGCGTCGTTCGTACGCACCTGAAGTGCGCCCGTTTCCGGGGAGTCGCCCGAGCTGGAGGCGATCCGCTCACTGAAGTCGGCCGGCATGGTCAGCGACAGGTAGTAGGTGCCGTTCTCGACGCCCTTCCGGGCCTCGGCGGCACTCACCTCCCGCCAGTCGAAGACGTCGCTCTCGCGCAGCCCCTTGGTGATGTCGTCGCCGGCGGCGAGCTTCTTGCCCTCGACGCTCGCCCCCTTGTCGTCGTTCACGAGCGCCACGGGGATGCGGTCCAGGCGGCCGTACGGGTCCCAGAACGACCACAGATACAGGGCGCCGTACAGCAGGGGCAGCACCAGCAGCGCGACCAGGGCGGCACGCGGCAGCTTCCCCCGGCCGAAGCGCCTCAGCTCAAGCGCGGCCAGCCTCGGCGAGCGCATCGGCGGCCTCCTTTCCGTCGGTTTCCTCGAGTGCGGGCACCTCGTCGACGGCCTGGGTCGACACCTTGACGGTCCCGTCGGGGGCCTCGCTGCACACCGCCACGACCGTCGTCCCGGCGTCGGCGATCGACTTCAACAGCGCCCAGACCTCGGCCCGTTCGGCGTCCGAGAGCTTGAGGTCGGTGTCGTCGACACCGAGCACACGCGGGCGCGCGATGAGGGCCAGCGCGACGGACAGCCGCAGCCCCTCCATCCGCTCCAGATCCCGTGCGGCCGTACGCGAGCCCTTGGGCAGGGAGTCCAGGTCGAGCCCCGCCGTTGTCAGAGCGGCGTCGATCCGCTGCCGCTCCTCGCTCCTGCGCTCGCCGCGCGGCCGCAGCAGCCCGCGCAACGAGTCGCCGAACCGCCGCTGCAGCAGCGCCCGTTCGCGCAGGTGCTCGGCGACGGTCAGGGCCGGGTCCAGGTCGGTCACACCCGGGACATGGGCCAGGGCGCTGACGCGCCGTACCGCCGCCATGCGCTTGGGCAGCACGGCCGCGTCGACGGTGGCGGACCCCTCGGTGGGCTTCATCCGCCCGGTGAGCGCGAGCAGCAGACACGTACGCCCCGTGCCGGACGGCCCTTCGATCGTGATCAGCGAGCCGGCCTCCGCCTCGAAGGAGACCCCGCGGAACGTCCATCCGCGGGGCCCTTCGAGGCCGAGATCCCGGGCCGTGACGCCGGCAGCGGCCACGGTTCCCCCCATCCCTGCCCCCTCTTCATTTGAACTGACTGGTCAGTGCAAAAGTTAGCCCGAACTCTCGATCGAAGCAAAATCCCAGGTCAGAACGGATTGTCAGTGCCATACCTCACGATGGGCACATACGGCATCCCGTATCAGGGCGTGCCGTCACACAGACGACAGGAGGTTCGTCATGGCCAGCTATCACGCAGCAGCCGCCCGCCGGCGCCGCGCCACCGGCCCTGCCCCCTCACTGACCGGCCCGGCGAGCGACGTGCACCCCGTGCTCCGCCGGACCACGGCCCCGCCCGCCGCCCTCGACCTGCTCGCCCAGGCCCGTGCCGGACTGGACGAAACCGCCGTACTGGAAACGTCGAACGAGCGCTACGCCACAGCCCACCTCGCCGCCCTGCGCATCGCCGCCGCCGTGCTCGCCGCGCGGGGGCGACCGGAGCCCAGCCCCAGGCGCCGGGCCCGCATCAGGAGCGCATGGGAAGTGCTCCCCGAGATCGCGCCCGAACTCGCCGAGTGGAGCGCGCTGTTCGCCTCCGGCGCCCGGCGCCGCGCCCGGGCCGAGGCGGGCATCCAGGGCGCGGCCAGCCGCCGGGACGCCGACGACCTGATACGCGACGTGGCGATGTTCCTGCGCCTCGTCGAGCGGATGCTGGTGCTCCAGCCGGTCCTGCCGCAGCCGCGACCGGACATGGACGGGACGGCCGGGGAGGGGGCCGACAGTTCGCGTCACGCGCGGGACGGCATGCCGGACGCGGGCTGAGATCGGATCGGGGCACCTGGGGCCCGTGCCGGGGTGCTGCCGGGGCTCCGGCTTCGGACAACGGTCCCCGGCATCCGCTTGTGAAGTCCCCCGGTCCGGGCCCGCCCTGGGCATCACCGTCCGTCGGGCGAGACGGTCGGCGTCGTGCGGCACCGCGATGGCCGGGTGGGCCGGCGTAGGCAATAGGGTGGAGGGCGCCTGAAGCCTTCCCCTCCCGTGACCGGGCGGCCGGGAGGCACCCCGTTCGCTCCGCCGTGCAGACGGCGGTGCCGCGCCGAGGAGTCAAACGCCGTGTCGGACCCGATGCGCCCCCGCGCCTCTCTCCGTACCGCCGTGGTCTGGGAGGTCCTCCAGGACGCCCTGGACCGCCGGGTCAAGGCCACGGGGCGGCAGGCGCTGGACGTCCTGGACACCGGGGGCGGCAGCGGCAACTTCGCCGTGCCCCTCGCCCGCCTCGGTCACCGCGTCACCGTCGTCGACCCCAGCCCGAACGCGCTCTTCGCCCTGGAGCGGCGCGCCGCCGAGGCCGAGGTCGCCGACCGGGTGCAGGGCGTCCAGGGCGACGCCCACGGCCTCTTCGACGTGGTCGAGCGCGGCGGGTACGACGTCGTGCTGTGTCACGGCGTCCTGGAGTACGTCGACGACCCCGCCGAGGGCGTCCGCAACGCCGTCGCCGCCCTGCGCGCCGAGGGCGTCCTCAGCCTGCTCGCCGCCGGTCTGGGCGGTGCCGTGCTGGCGCGGGCCCTCGCCGGTCACTTCAAGGAGGCCAAGCAGGCCCTGGAGGACCCGGACGGCCGCTGGGGCCAGGGTGACCCCGTGCCGCGCCGTTTCACCGCCGAGCAGCTCACCGGGCTGGTCGAGGGCGCCGGCCTGCGGGTGGGGGCCGTGCACGGGGTGCGGGTCTTCGCCGACCTGGTCCCGGGCGTGCTGGTGGACACCGAGCCCGGCGCTCTGGAGGCGCTGCTGAAGCTGGAGGAGGCCGCGGCAGAGCTGTCCGCCTTCCACTCCGTGGCCACGCAGCTCCACGTGCTGGGCGAGACGCCGGAGACCGCCGGGGCCTGAGCCGCTTTCCGTGAGCGGACCCCAGGGGTGCGCCGTTGATCAGGGGCTTGGCTGCACATGGAGTACGCCACAGGCCCCCCGATCGGGCGCGCGGCGCCGTATGATCGAGGGAGACCGTTCCGGCATGACGGGTCGGCCGCTGGGGAATGCAGACCTCAGCGAGCCGGGACGTCCATGACGGAGCCCGGTTGGCCAATTGGCGTAGAGGGGCGGGTTTCACGGGGGCGATTCCCTGCCTATCCTGAAGGGACCCCCCGGGTCGCCCCGGCGACTGCACGATGAGGAGGACTCCGTGCCGCTCTCGGAGCACGAGCAGCGAATGCTCGAGCAGATGGAGCGAGCGCTGTACGCCGAAGATCCCAAGTTCGCGACAGCGCTTGAGGGAAGCGGGCTGCGTACGTACACCCGGCGACGGGTCTACCAGGCGGTCGCGGGCTTCCTCGTAGGTATCGCGCTCCTCATGGCTGGAATGGTCGCCAAGCAGGTGTGGCTGAGCGTGGTGGGCTTCCTCGTCATGCTGGGCTGTGCGGTACTCGCCGTGACCGGTTGGCGCAAGGCCCCCAAGCCGGGCGAGCAGCCCGCGGGTGGCCAGCAGGCGCGCCGGCAGCCACGTCAGAAGCGCTCCATGATGGACCGTATCGAACAGCGCTGGCAGCGTCGCCGTGACGAACAGGGCGGCCATTAGCTCGACGAGCAGCTCCTGAACAGACGCAGGGGGTGACCACCGGTGGGTGGTCACCCCCTGACGTGTGTCTACGTCCTGTGACGTGTGTCTACGTCCGGCTGGGTTGCCGAGTGTCCACGTCCGGCTGGGTGAGCCGGGGCTCGGCGGCCGGGGGCCGGCCGGTCACCCCCGCTGACCCGGCGTGGAGGGCCTGCGCAACGTCGGGCGGGCCGCTGCGGCACGCCGTTTGACGTTGGTCCACCAATCCGACAGGGCCCAGGCGACCCGCGCGCTGGAGCGTGGGGCCAGACGGGCGCGCAGGTTCGTCGTCCAGGTGGACTTGGACTCGAGGTCGGACAGGACGCCGCGGACGTCCTCCGCGAGGCCGGCCGGCGGTCGGGGGCTGGGGGCGTAGAGGACCTGCTCCACCGCGTCGGCCACCCGGTGCACCGAGGCCGCGGCCGGTGGGTCGAGATGGCCCAGGCGGACGATGCGGGCGGCGGTCTTGCGGGGGGTCTGGGAGTCGTCCGGGGAGATGCCGAAGTCCCAGGCGGTGTCCGTGAGTTCCTGCCACACCGCCAGCGTGTGAAGCGAAACGTCCGCCTCCGTGCGACCGTGCCCTCCGAGCCGTACCGCTCTGGTCCGCAGCCGCCACAGCATCGGCGCCAACGGGATCAGCAGCGCCGCGGCCCCCCCAAGGGCCCAGGCCAGGATGACGTACCACTTCGGGCCGTCGTCGTCCGTGACGAGCGCGGCTTCCGGGGACTCGCTCGCGCACAGCTCCGGCTTCTGCCCCGCGCAGCTCTCGCTGGTCGAGGGCGAGGCCGAGGGCCCCGTGCTCGTCGACTGCGAGGGCCGCGCCACGTCCGGCAGCGTCGAGCCGGTCGAGTCCGACTGGGTGTACGACGGCACCGAACCACGGGTCGGCGTCGGTTCGAAGCGGGTCCAGCCCACGCCCTCGAAGTACAGCTCCGGCCAGGCGTGCGCGTCCTTCAGCCCCACCGAGACGGAGTTGTCGCCCTGCGGGGTCCCGGGCGCGAAGCCCACCGCCACCCGTGCCGGTATGTCCAGCGAGCGGGCCATCGCCGCCATCGCGAAGGAGAAGTGGACGCAGAAGCCCTGCTTGTCCTTCAGGAAGCGTGCGATCGCCTGCCGGCCGCTGCCGACCTTGACGTTGGTGTCGTACTGGAAGCCGCCCGTGACGGCGAAGTACTCCTGGAGCTTGACGGCCTGCTCGTAGGGGTTGTCCGCCCCCTCGGTGACCTCGCGCGCGGTCCGGGCGACCACCGTGGGCAGAGTGTCGGGCAGCTCGGTGAACTCGCGCTTCAGGGCCGCGGGCGGCGCCGGCGCGTTCGCGAGCTGCTTCGCCGTCGGCTGCACGTCGAGGCTGCGCACGGTGTACGTCGCCCCGCGCGTGGTCTGGCGGCGGTCGCCCACGACCGTCATGCCCAGCGGTTCGTACCGCCAGTTGCCGGCGATGTCGACGCCGCTGGGCGGGTACGGCATCGGCAGCCAGTTCTGCGCGTACCAGTCCGCGGCCGAGATGGTCGTCTCGACCTGTGAGCGCTGTACGTCCGGACCGAGGCCGAAGGGCGTGGGGAACTCGGTCGGCACGGCCTGGATGCTGCGCTTGGCCGGCTGCCAGGTGGTGCCGTCGAAGTCGTCCAAGGAGACGATCCGCAAATACATGTTCGACATATCGGCGGTGTCGGACTTCAGGGACAGGACCTCGCGGTCCTCGTCCACGTTCAGACTGTCGCGCAGGGACACCAGCGGGTTCACCGCCGAGATCGTGCCCCCGCTCCCGGTGCCGGAGCCGACTCCCGTGCCCGCGGGGCCCAGCAGGCCGCCGTCCATCGCGGGCAGGGCGAGCGGCACCGCCAGGGCGATGCCCAGCGCGACCACACCGATGCGCCGCCCGGTACGGACCGGCGCCACCGCGCCGGTCGGCTCCCCGCCCGGCGTCCGTGGCGCCCCGCCGAAGACCCGGCCCCACTGCGAGAGCCGGTCGCGCCCCTCGGCCAGGAGCAGCATCAGATAGCCCGCGGCGGCGACCAGGAACCACAGCCAGTCCGCGCCGCCCTCGGACAGCCCCGCGGCGACGGAGTACAGCGCCAGCAACGGCAGCCCGGCCGGGGCGGCGCTACGGAACGTCACCGCCAGGGTGTCCACCGCCAGGCCGATGATCAGCACCCCGCCGATGAGCATCAGCCGGATGCCGTCGGACAGGGGCGCCGGGATCGAGTACCGGCTGACGTCGTCCGCGCCCGTCTGCAGCAGCTCGCCGAAGTGGACGAACGCCTCGGGCCCGGGGATCACCCCGATGATCGCCTGCTGGTTGGCGAAGGTCAGGGTCAGCAGCATCAGGGCGACGAGGGCCTGCGCCGCCACCGTCAGGGGCCGGGCCAGCGGCACCCGCCGGGTCGCCATGCCCACGCCCGTCTGGATCGCCAGCAGGAAGATCGCCTGCAGCAGCCAGGTGACCGGGGAGACCAGGGGCAGCAGGGCGCAGGATGCCATCAGCGTCGCCGCCGCGGCGCTCAGCGCCATCCGTGTCCGCCCGCTCATGCCCGTCCCCCCTCGCCATACGCGCCGCTGATCGCGGCCGCGTCCGTGCGTGCACGGTCCGCCTGGCGCCACAGCTCGTCCAGCGAAGCCCCCCGCGGCACGCTCAGGGCCGTCCAGCCCGCCTCCCGCAGCATCCGCAGCCGCTCCTCGCCCCTGTCCAACGCGCCGGGCACATCGGTGGGTTCCCGCACCCAGGACCCGCTGTCCAGCACGAAGGCCACCGCGCCGCCGCTGCGCTGCCGCATCTTGGCGGCCACCGTCGCCTGCTCCTCGTCGAGGTCGCCGAAGAAGGCGACCAGCAGCCCTTCGTTGCCGCCGCGCATGACGTCGTACGCCCGCGACAGACCCGTACCGTCCGAGTGGTCGATCACCGCGAGGGTGTCCATCATCAGCCCGGCCGCGTCCGCGGACTCCTGGCTCGCGCCCGCGAACCCGTCGGCGCCCTCGGCGGGCACCGAGCTGCCGGTGTCCGTCAGGAGCCGGACGGAGAAGCCCCGTTCGAGCATGTGGACCAGAACGGAGGCCGTGCCCGACACGGCCCACTCGAAGGCCGAGTCGGGGCCCGCGCCCTGGAAGGCCGGGCCCCGGGTGTCCAGCAGCACCGTGCACCGGGCGCGCTGCGGCTGTTCCTCGCGGCGCACCATCAGCTCGCCGTAGCGGGCGGTGGAGCGCCAGTGCACGCGGCGCAGATCGTCGCCGTAGCGGTAGCCGCGCGGGATCACGTCGTCCTCGCCGGCCAGCGCGAGTGAGCGCTGCCGCCCGTCGCCGTAGCCCTTCGCCTCGCCGCTGAAGCGCACCGGCGGCAGCGGCTCCACGCGCGGGATGACCGTCAGGGTGTCGTGCGCCGAGAAGGAGCGGGTCAGCTCGCACATGCCGAACGGGTCGCTCAGGCGCAGCTGCAGCGGGCCCAGCGGATAGCGGCCGCGCAGGTCGGAGCGCACGCGGTAGGACACCTCGCGGCGGCCGCCCGCCTCCACCCGGTCCAGGACGAAGCGGGGACGCGGTCCGAGGACGTACGGCACCCGGTCCTGGAGCATGAGCAGGCCCGTGGGCAGCCGGGAGACGTTGTCCATCCGCAGATGGACGCGGGCCTCGCTGCCGGCGGGCACGCGCGCGGGGGAGAGTCTGCGGCTGCCCGCGACCCGGTAGCGCGTGCGGTACAGCACCGTCGCGCAGACCAGCGGGAGCACCGCGAGGAGCAGCCCGACGCGCAGCAGGTCGCTCTGCCCGAGGACGTAGGAGCAGATGGCGGCCGCGATACCGGCGGCCAGGAAGGAGCGGCCACGCGTGGTCAGACCGGCCAGTGCGGTGCGGATCCCGCTCTTCTCACCGCGGTCCGCCTCCGCCTGGCCGGTCCCACCGGAGGTCATCCGAGCCTCCGCGGCGGCTGCTGGCCGTACGTCGGAGTGCCCCGGCCGAGGCCCCCGAAGCCGGTCTGCTGCTGGGGCGCGGCGGGCACCGGGGTGCGCTGCATGATCTCCTGGACGACCTGTTCGGACGTACGCCGGTTCAGCTGGGCCTGGGCGGTGGGCAGCAGGCGGTGGGCCAGGACGGCCACGGCGAGGGCCTGCACGTCGTCCGGCAGTGCGTACTCCCGGCCGCTCAGGGCTGCGGACGCCTTCGCCGCGCGCAGCAGATGCAGCGTCGCGCGCGGCGAGGCGCCGAGTCTGAGGTCGGGGTGCGTGCGCGTGGCGGCGACCAGCTCCACCGCGTATCGCCGGACCGGCTCGGCGACGTGGACGCCGCGGACGGCGTCGATCAGCTTCACGATGTCGTGCGCGTGCGCCACCGGCTGGAGGTCCTCCAGCGGCGAGACACCGCCGTGCACGTCCAGCATCTGCAGCTCGGCCTCCACGCTGGGGTAGCCGACGGAGACGCGGGCCATGAAGCGGTCCCGCTGGGCCTCGGGCAGCGGATAGGTGCCCTCCATCTCGACCGGGTTCTGCGTCGCCACCACCATGAAGGGGCTCGGCAGCTCATAGGTCTGCCCGTCGATCGTGACCTGGCGCTCCTCCATGGACTCCAGCAGCGCGGACTGGGTCTTCGGCGAGGCACGGTTGATCTCGTCGCCGATCACGATCTGGGCGAAGATCGCGCCGGGCTTGAACTCGAAGTCCTTGCGCTGCTGGTCCCAGATGGACACACCGGTGATGTCGGACGGCAGCAGGTCGGGCGTGAACTGGATACGCCGGACCGAACAGTCGATGGATCGTGCCAGCGCTTTGGCCAGCATCGTCTTGCCCACGCCGGGGACATCCTCGATCAGAAGATGTCCCTCGGCGAGCAGTACGGTCAGCGAAAGCCGTACGACCTCGGGCTTGCCCTCGATCACACCCTCCACCGAACTGCGGACACGCTCCGCAGTGGCGGTCAGATCAGTGAGGCTCGCTCGATCGTCATAGGTCGTCACCCGGCCCTCCTCGGCCCGTTCTTTCCGGGCCGACGCGATGCGGACCGGCCCACCCCTGGAACACGGACACCACGCGGGAAACGTTCCGCGTGCTGCCACTCTCGCATTCTTGCTGCCGTTACCGATTCGTGTCACTCGACTGTGGACAACTGTCCGCGATATGTCAGTGCTTAGGGCCTTTTGTGCGCTCCAGAGGCCGAATTGACAGCGAAACGACAGGCGCGGCGGAGGGTTACGCGGGGTCGATCTCGCGCAGCAGACCCGTCTTCACGTCGAAGACGAAGCCGCGTACGTCGTCGGTGTGCACCAGGAACGGCGAGGTGCGCACGCGCTGCATCGACTGCCGCACGTCCTGGTCGACGTCGCGGAAGGACTCCACCGCCCAGGCGGGGCGCTGGCCGACCTCCAGCTCCAGCTCGGTGCGGAAGTCCTCGGTGAGGGACTCCAGACCGCAGCCGGTGTGGTGGATCAGCACGACGCTGCGGGTGCCGAGCTTGCGCTGGCTGATGGTGAGCGAGCGGATCACGTCGTCGGTCACGACGCCCCCCGCGTTGCGGATGGTGTGGCAGTCGCCGAGCTCCAGGCCGAGCGCGGCGTGCAGGTCGAGTCGGGCGTCCATGCAGGCGACGATGGCGACGTGGAGCACGGGCCGGGCGTCCATGCCCGGGTCGGTGAAGGCGGCGGCATAGCGCTCGTTCGCCTCGACGAGACGGTCGGTGACCGTGCCGCGGTCGGCTATCGCACCCTGAGGGTCAGTGGGAACCGATGCAGAAGTCGTCATACCCATGACGGTACTGGTCACGTCCCGAACGGTCCCGTTGTGAGAGGGGACAAAGAACGCCATCGAGCCTTGTTGTGAGCTAACCCACAGGGGTGCCGTGAGTGCGCCCATACGAGCGATTTTCCGCGCAGCGCGGCGGCGGCGGAACCCGAAGCGGCGACGCGCAGGCCGGTTGATTGACCGCGACGGACGGTGGACTAAAGTGACGCGAAGCGGGAGGCGAGACTCCCTGCTGGACTGAATTCCCCGGAGACCCCGGCGACTTTCCGGAGATCTCCCCACGTGCGCGGCGCGTACGTGCGGCTCGGCCTCCTCCCGCTCCCGGTCGGCTGTCGCTTCCGGCGCCGGCAGGCCTCCCCTTCACGAGCGGGCGGGGACCCGGCGGTGCGTGCACGCCCGCCGGATCTGAGAGGGCCCCTTGAGCCAGAGTCGACATGTCCCGGTGATGCTCCAGCGGTGCCTGGACCTGTTGGCCCCCGCGCTGCAGCGGCCGGGAGCCGTGGTCGTCGACTGCACGCTCGGGCTCGGCGGCCACAGCGAGGCTCTCCTCGAGCGGTTCCCCGAGGCCCGCCTCGTCGCCCTCGACCGCGACAAGGAGGCCCTGCGCCTGTCCGGCGAGCGGCTCGCGGCGTACGGCGAGCGCGCCAACCTCGTGCACGCCGTCTACGACGAGCTGCCGGACGTCCTGGCCAGGCTCGGCATCGCGCGCGTGCAGGGCGTCCTGTTCGACCTCGGCGTCTCCTCCATGCAACTCGACGAGGCGGACCGCGGCTTCGCCTACGCCCAGGACGCCCCCCTCGACATGCGCATGGACCAGACGAGCGGCATCAGCGCCGCAGAGGTCCTCAACACCTATCCGGCCGGCGAACTCGTCCGGATCCTGCGCGCGTACGGCGAGGAGAAGCAGGCCAAGCGGATCGTGGCCGCCGTGGTGCGCGAGCGGGACAAGGAGCCGTTCACGAACAGCGCCCGGCTGGTGGAGCTCATCCGGGACGCGCTGCCGCAGGCCGCCAAGCGCACCGGCGGCAACCCGGCCAAGCGCACCTTCCAGGCGCTGCGCATCGAGGTCAACGGCGAGCTCTCCGTCCTGGAGCGGGCGATCCCGGCCGCCGTGGCGGCCCTCGACGTCGGCGGGCGGATCGCCGTGCTGTCGTACCACTCGCTGGAGGACCGGCTGGTCAAGCAGGTGTTCGCGGCCGGCGCCGCCAACACCGCCCCGCCCGGGCTGCCGGTTGTCCCCGAGCAGTACCAGCCCCGGCTCAAGCTGTTGACGCGCGGTGCCGAACTTCCCACCGAGGAAGAGGTCGCCGAGAACCGGCGCGCGGCACCGGCGCGCCTGCGGGGCGCCGAACGCATCAGGGAGTCCATCGAATGAGGGGTGCAACGCGGGGGCGGGGCGGATGTCCGGGTCCAGAAATCAAACCCATGAGTCGGAAAATCGCTTGGGGGAGGGTGAGTGAGTAGGAAACCCGAACTGAGGGGTCGGGCCGCCCGGCTCGCACGGCTCTTCCCCACGGGGATGGGGCAGGCCGCCCGCGCCCCCTTCGTCCTACTCGTCGTCCTCCTTCTCGGTGGCGGCCTCATCGGGCTCCTCGTGCTGAACTCCGCTCTCAGCGAAGGCGCGTTCAGACTCGACGACCTGCAGAAGGAGACGAAGTCCCTCACCGACGAGGAGCAGTCGCTCCAGCGGGACATCGACGCCTACTCCGCCCCCGAGGCCCTCCAGCGCCGCGCCCGCGAACTCGGCATGGTCCCCGGCGGCGACCCCGCCTTCCTCAACCCCGACGGCACCGTCAAGGGCGTGCCCAGCCCCGCGCCCGCCGGACAGACCGCCGCGTACAACACCCTCGTCCTTCCCCCTGAGGCCCTGGTCAGTGAGCCCGGGGTGCCCTCGGCAGCCGGTGCGACGCCCACGACGTCGGCCCCCGGGGCCACCCCCGCCGTGCCTCGGCCCGCGGCCTCGTACGCCGAACCGCAGAACGCGCCCTCCGTCCAGCAGCCCCTCCCGTCCGCCCAGTCCACCGCCCCGTACTCGACCCCCGGCAGGTGACGGAAGTGTCCGACAGGGAACCGCCGCGCCGCCGCGTGCCCGGACCCGCGAAGCCCGCCCGCTCCGCCGGCGCCCAGCGGCGCCCCGGCCCCGGCGCCCGCCCGGCCCGCCGCCCGGCACGCCCCCGTCCGCCGGTCACCGGAGTCATCCGGCTCGGCAGCCCCCGCCCCCGGCTGCGGATGGTCGGCCTGGCCCTGGCCCTCGTCCTGATCGCCTTCGTCGTACGGCTGCTCCAGGTGCAGGGCGTCGACGCGAGCACCTACGCCGCCAAGGCGGAGAAGAACCGGTACGTCGGCTACACCCTGGCCGCCGAGCGCGGCGGCATCACCGACCGCAACGGCGTGGCCCTGGCGGCCAGCGTGGACGCGTACGACATCACGGCCGACCCCACGCTGTTCGCCCCCGACCAGCTGAAGGTCGACGACGGCCCCGAGCAGGCGGCCGCCCTTCTCGCGCCGATCCTCGGCCAGGAGCCGGAGAAGATCGTCCACAAGCTGCGGCCCGCGAACAAGAACCTGCGCTACACCCTGCTGGCGAGCCGTCAGACCCCGCAGGTCTGGAAGCAGATCAAGGACCTGAAGACCGCTCTGGCCACCAAGTCCGAGAGCGACAAGAGCACCGTCAACGTCCTCGCGGGCGTCCTGTCGGTCGCCAGCAGCAAGCGCGTGTACCCGAACGGCGACCTCGCCGCCGGGATACTCGGCTGGGTCAACTCCGATGGCAAGGGCGGCGGCGGTGTCGAGCAGCAGCTGAACAAGCAGCTGTCCGGCAAGGACGGCGAGATCCGCTACGCCCAGTCCGGCGGCCGTCAGGTCCCCACCGTGGGTTCCACCGAGACGCCCGCCGTGCCCGGCAGCGACGTCGAGCTCACCATCGACCGCGACATCCAGTGGGCCGCGCAGAACGCCATCACCAAGCAGGTGCAGGAGTCCAAGGCGGACCGCGGCTATGTGATCGTCCAGGACACCCGCACCGGCGAGATCCTCGCCATGGCCAACTCGCCCGGCTTCGACCCGAACGACCTCTCCGAGGCCAGTAGCGCGAACATGGGCAACGCGGCCCTCCAGGACGCCTTCGAGCCCGGCTCCACCGCGAAGGTCATGTCGATGGCCGCCGTACTGGAGGAGGGCGTGGCCACGCCCGGTACGCATGTCATCGTGCCCAACCGGCTGCACCGCGGCGACCGGCTCTTCAAGGACGACATCGACCACGACACCTGGTACCTCACGCTCAACGGCGTGCTCGCCAAATCCAGCAACATCGGCACCATCCTCGCCACCGGCCAGCTCGGCAGGACCCAGCCGCAGTCCAACAAGGTCCTCTACGACTACCTGCGCAAGTTCGGCCTCGGCAGCTACACCGGTCTCGGCTTCCCGGGCGAGACCCCGGGCATCCTCGCCGCGCCGGACAAGTGGTCGACCTCGCAGCAGTACACGATTCCTTTCGGCCAGGGCGTGTCCATCAACGCGATGCAGGCGGCCTCCGTGTACTCGACCATCGCCAACGGCGGCGTACGCGTCGAACCCAGCATCGTGCGCGGCACCAAGGGGCCCGACGGGCAGTTCACGCCCGCCAAGGAGCCCAAGAAGTCCAGGGTCATCAGCGCGAAGACGGCGAAGACCCTCGCCCAGATGCTGGAGTCGGTCGTGGACGACGAGGAGGGCACCGGCACCAAGGCGCGCATCCCCGGCTACCGGGTCGCGGGCAAGACGGGTACGGCGAACCGAGTGGATCCGGCCACCGGCAAGTACCGCGGCTACACGTCGTCGTTCGCCGGTTTCGCGCCCGCCGACAAGCCCCGGATCACGGTCTACTGCGCCATTCAGAACGCCACCCAGGGCAACTACTTCGGCGGCCAGATCTGCGGCCCGATCTACAAGCAGGTGATGGAGTTCGCCCTGAAGACCCTCCAGGTCCCGCCGACCGGGGCCAAGGCCGCGAAGCTCCCGGTCGCCTACCGGCCCTGACCACCACTCCGACCACCCTGATCAGCACCGAGCAGCCAGGAACCACCTCGTGACAACGATCACTCCCGACTCCGGGAACCAGGGCACCCCCCGCCCCTCACTTCGCCCCCGGGCGGGTACGCCCGGTACGCTCACCGCCGTGCCACACGCTGATCAGTCCCAAACCACCCAGAAGGGGCAACCCGTGACGTATCCGGGACCGCCCAGGCCGGCGCAGGTCTCCGCCACACCCCTCGCGGAACTTGCCGATCAGCTGGGTGCCACCGCGCCGGACCGCGCGGACGCCGTCGATGTCACGGGCATCACCCATGACTCGCGCGCCGTCCGCCCCGGTGATCTGTACGCCGCCCTCCCGGGCGCCCGCCTGCACGGCGCCGACTTCGTGACGCAGGCCGCGAGCCTCGGCGCGGTCGCCGTGCTGACCGATCCGACCGGCGCCGAGCGCGCCGCCGCGACCGGCCTGCCGGTGCTGGTGGTCGATAACCCGCGCGGGCAGATGGGTGAACTGGCGGCCACGATCTACGGCCACCCCGGCCGCGACCTCCTCCAGATCGGCATCACCGGCACCTCCGGCAAGACCACCACCGCGTATCTCGTCGAGGGCGCCCTCAAGACCGCCCGTGCCACCGGACTCATCGGCACGGTCGAGATGCGCATCGGCGACGAGCGCATCAAGTCCGAGCGCACCACCCCGGAAGCCACCGACCTCCAGGCCCTGTTCGCCGTCATGCGCGAGCGCGGCGTCGAGGCGGTCGCCATGGAGGTCTCCAGCCACGCGCTGGTCCTCGGCCGGGTCGACGCCTGTGTCTTCGACATCGCCGTCTTCACCAACCTCAGCCCGGAGCACATGGAGTTCCACTCCGACATGGAGGACTACTTCCGGGCCAAGGCGCAGCTGTTCACCCCGAAGCGCAGCAAACTCGGCGTCGTCAACCTCGATGACGAGTACGGCCGCAGGCTCGTCAAGGAAGCCACCGTTCCGGTCGTCACCTTCTCCGCCGAGGGCCACCCGGACGCCGACTGGCGCGCCGACGACGTGGCGATCGGCCCCATGGACTCGACGTTCACCGTGATCGGCCCCAAGGGCGAGCGGATCGCCGCCAGATCGCCGATCGCGGGCCCCTTCAACGTGGCGAACACCCTCGCCGCCATCACCGCCCTGGCCGCAGCCGGCCTCGACGTACAGGCCGCCGCCGACGGCATCGCCGCCGTGCCGGGCGTGCCGGGCCGGCTGGAGCGGGTGGACGCCGGGCAGCCGTATCTCGCGGTCGTGGACTACGCCCACAAGACCGACGCCGTCGAATCGGTGCTCAAGGCGCTGCGCAAGGTCACCGAGGGCAGCCTGCACGTCGTGCTCGGCTGCGGCGGGGACCGCGACACGACCAAGCGCGCGCCGATGGGCGCCGCCGCCGCCCGGCTCGCCGACACCGCCGTACTGACCTCCGACAACCCCCGTTCCGAGGACCCCCTGGCGATCCTCGCAACCATGCTCCAGGGCGCGGCGTCCGTGCCGGTGCACGAGCGTGGCGAGGTCCAGGTCTTCGAGGACCGGGCCGCCGCGATCGCCGCAGCCGTGGCGCGCGCCGAGCCGGGCGACACCGTGCTGGTCGCGGGCAAGGGCCATGAGCAGGGCCAGGACATCGCCGGAGTGGTCCGTCCCTTCGACGACCGCCAGGTGCTTCGCGAAGCTATCCAGAAGACCCAGGGATGAACTTGTGATCGCCCTCTCTCTCGCCGAGATCGCAGAAGTCGTCGGCGGGCAGACGTACGACATACCGGATCCGTCGGTCCAGGTCACCGGATCCGTCGTCCGGGACTCCCGTGAAGTGGAGCCCGGCAGCCTCTTCGCCGCCTTCGTCGGCGAGCGCGTGGACGGCCACGACTACGCGTCGGCGGTCGTGGCGGCGGGTGCCGTCGCCGTCCTGGCCTCGCGTCCCGTGGGGGTGCCCGCGATCGTCGTGGCCGACGTTCAGAAGGCCCTCGGCGCCCTCGCCCGTCATGTCGTACGACGGCTCGGCGCGACCCTCGTGGCCCTGACCGGCTCGGCCGGCAAGACCAGCACCAAGGACCTGATCGCCCAGGTGCTCCAGCGCAAGGCGCCGACCGTGTGGACGCCGGGCTCGTTCAACAACGAGATCGGGCTGCCGCTGACCGCGCTGAGCGCCACCGAGGAGACGAGGTTCCTCGTCCTGGAGATGGGCGCCCGCGGCATCGGCCACATCCGCTACCTCACCGATCTGACGCCCCCGAAGATCGGCCTCGTGCTCAACGTCGGCACCGCCCACATCGGCGAGTTCGGCGGCCGCGAGCAGATCGCGCAGGCCAAGGGCGAGATCGTCGAGAACCTCCCGACCGCGAGTGAAGGCGGCGCCGCGATCCTCAACGCGGACGACCCCCTCGTACGGGCCATGGCATCCCGTACGAAGGCGAAGGTGATCCTTTTCGGAGAGTCCGGCGAAGCGGACGTACGCGCCGAGAACGTGCGACTCACGGACAGCGGACAGCCCTCCTTCATGCTTCACACACCCTCCGGGTGCAGCGATGTGACCATGCGCCTGTACGGTGAGCACCACGTGTCGAACGCGCTCGCCGCGGCCGCCGTCGCCCATGAGCTGGGCATGTCCGCGGAAGAGATCGCCACCGCACTCTCCGAGGCGGGCTCCCTCTCCCGCTGGCGGATGGAGGTCACCGAGCGCCCGGACGGCGTGACGGTCGTCAACGACGCCTACAACGCGAACCCCGAGTCCATGCGAGCCGCCCTGCGCGCGCTCGCGGCGATGGGCAAGGGGCGGCGGACCTGGGCGGTGCTCGGCAAGATGGCCGAGCTCGGGGACGAGGCGCTCGCCGAGCACGACGCGGTCGGACGGCTCGCCGTCCGGCTCAACGTCAGCAAGCTCGTCGCGGTCGGGGGCAGGGAAGCGTCCTGGCTGCAACTGGGCGCATATAACGAGGGTTCGTGGGGTGAGGAGTCGGTGCACGTGTCCGACGCACAGGCGGCGGTCGACCTGTTGCGCAGCGAGTTGCGCCCGGGGGACGTCGTGCTCGTGAAGGCGTCCCGTTCGGTCGGTCTGGAGGGCGTCGCCGAGGCGCTGCTCGCGGGCGGTACCGAGGGTGAGGTTGCCGCCCGATGATGAATCAGATCCTGTTCTCAGGAGTCATTGGCCTCTTCCTGACCCTGATCGGCACTCCGCTGCTGATCAAGCTGCTGGCCCGTAAGGGCTACGGCCAGTACATCCGTGACGACGGCCCGCGTGAGCACCACGCCAAGCGCGGTACGCCGACCATGGGTGGTATCGCCTTCATCCTGGCGACGATCGCCGCGTACTTCCTGTCCAAGCTGATCACCGGCAAGCCGCCGACGTTCTCCGGAATCCTGGTGATCGGTCTGATGGCCGGCATGGGTCTGGTCGGCTTCCTGGACGACTACATCAAGATCGTCAAGCGTCGCTCGCTGGGTCTGCGGGCCAAGGCCAAGATGGCCGGCCAGCTGTTCGGCGGTATCGCCTTCGCGGTGCTCTCGCTCCAGTTCGCGGACAACCGCGGCAACACCCCGGCCTCCACGAAGCTCTCCTTCGTGCAGGACTTCGGCTGGTCCATCGGACCGGTGCTGTTCGTCGTCTGGGCGCTGTTCATGATCCTCGCCATGTCGAACGGCGTGAACCTGACGGACGGTCTGGACGGCCTCGCCACCGGCGCCTCCGTGCTGGTCTTCGGCGCCTACACCTTCATCGGTGTGTGGCAGTTCCAGGAGTCCTGCGCCAACGCGCAGACCCTCAGCAACCCGGGTGCCTGTTACGAAGTGCGAGATCCACTCGACCTCGCCGTCGTCTCCTCGGCGCTGATGGGCGCCTGCCTCGGCTTCCTGTGGTGGAACACCTCGCCGGCCAAGATCTTCATGGGGGACACCGGTTCGCTGGCCCTCGGCGGCGCGCTTGCGGGTCTGGCCATCTGCTCGCGCACCGAGTTCCTGCTCGCCATCCTCGGCGGCCTGTTCGTGCTGATCACCATGTCGGTCGTCATCCAGGTCGGCTCCTTCCGCCTCACCGGCAAGCGCGTCTTCCGGATGGCGCCACTCCAGCACCACTTCGAACTCAAAGGCTGGTCCGAAGTCCTTGTGGTGGTCCGCTTCTGGATCATCCAGGGCATCTGTGTGATTGTCGGACTGGGCCTCTTCTACGCGGGATGGGCAGCGGACAAGTGACCGACTGGCAGGGGAAGAACGTCACCGTCGCCGGGCTCGGAGTCTCCGGGATCCCGGCGGCCAAGGTGCTGCACGGCCTCGGCGCGAAGGTCACCGTCGTCAACGACGGCGACGACGCACGCGCGCGTGCTCAGGCCGCCGACCTGGAGGCCCTCGGCATCGCCGTGCGCCTCGGTGACGGAGCCACCCTGCCCGAAGGCACCGAGCTGATCGTCACCGCGCCCGGCTGGAAGCCGGACAAGCCGCTGTTCGCGGCGGCTCGTGAAGCGGGCGTCCCGGTCTGGGGCGACGTGGAGCTCGCCTGGCGGCTGCGGCGCCCGGACGCCGCGCCCTGGCTCGCCGTCACCGGCACCAACGGCAAGACCACGACCGTCCAGATGCTCGCCTCCATCCTTGAGGCGGCGGGCCTGCGCACGGCCGCCGTGGGCAACATCGGCGTCTCACTCCTCGACGCGGTACTCGGCGAGGAGCAGTACGACGTCCTGGCGGTGGAGTTGTCCAGCTACCAGCTGCACTGGGCGCCTTCTCTGCGCGCCCACTCCGCCGCCGTCCTGAACCTCGCCCCCGACCACCTCGACTGGCACGGCTCGATGGAGGCGTACGCCGCCGACAAGGGCCGTATTTACGAGGGCAATCACGTCGCCTGCGTCTACAACGTCGCCGACAAGGCCACCGAGGACCTGGTCCGCGAGGCCGACGTCGAGGAGGGCTGCCGGGCCATCGGCTTCACGCTGGGCACCCCGGCCCCGTCCCAACTCGGCATCGTGGAGGGCATCCTGGTCGACCGTGCCTTCGTCGAGGACCGGCACAAGAACGCCCAGGAGCTCGCCGAGGTCTCCGACGTCAACCCGCCGGCCCCGCACAACATCGCCAACGCCCTTGCGGCGGCGGCCCTCGCCCGGGCCTACGGGGTGCCCCCCAAGGCCGTACGGGACGGCCTCAGGGCCTTCACCCCGGATGCCCACCGCATCGCGCACGTGGCGGACCTGGAAGGCGTCGCGTACGTCGACGACTCCAAGGCCACCAACACCCACGCGGCGGAAGCCTCGTTGGCGGCGTACGAGTCCATCGTGTGGATCGCGGGCGGGCTCGCCAAGGGCGCCGTCTTCGAGGAGTTGGTCGCCAAGTCGGCAAAGCGACTGCGCGCGGCCGTGCTCATCGGCGCGGATCGCGGCCTGATCCGGGAAGCCCTCGCGCGACACGCGCCGGAAGTACCGGTCGTCGACCTCGACCGGACCGACACTGGGGCGATGCTCGCGGCAGTCCAGGAAGCCCGGCGACTCGCTGTTGCCGGAGACACGGTGCTCTTGGCACCTGCTTGTGCCTCGATGGACATGTTCGCCAACTACAACCAGCGCGGTGACGCGTTCGCGGAGGCGGTTCGCGAACTCGGCGCGGGCGCCTGACGCGGGTCTCGGCCACTGCGGGTGCTTCGGGACCCTTGGAGGGACGCGTGACTCGGATGTGGCCGGACGGTACGGACCCCCACGGCGGGGCGGTGATCGCCGATGCCCGGTAGCCGTACGGGACGGCCTCCCGTCCAGCGGGCCGTCCGGCGCCCCGTCGTTCCCCGGCCGTCCCACGACAACGGCGTACGACGGCTCTACGTCCGCCTGAACAGGGCGTGGGACCGGCCGCTGACCGCGTACTACCTGATCCTCGGCGGCAGCCTGCTGATCACCGTGCTCGGTCTGGTGATGGTCTACTCGGCCTCCCAGATCACCGCGCTGCAGATGTCGCTGCCCGGGTCGTACTTCTTCCGCAAGCAACTGCTGGCCGCGGTGATCGGCACGGGGCTGCTGTTCGCCGCCTCGCGCATGCCCGTGAAGCTGCACCGGGCGCTGGCCTACCCGATCCTCGCCGGCGCCGTCTTCATGATGGCGCTGGTGCAGGTCCCCGGGATAGGAGTCGCGGTCAACGGCAACCAGAACTGGATCGCCCTCGGCGGCTCCTTCCAGATCCAGCCCAGTGAGTTCGGCAAGCTCGCGCTGGTGCTGTGGGGCGCCGACCTGATCGCCCGCAAGGAGGACCGGAAGCTGCTGGCGCAGTGGAAGCACATGCTGGTGCCGCTCGTGCCGGTCGCCTTCATGCTGCTCGGGCTGATCATGCTGGGTGGCGACATGGGTACGGCGATCATCCTGTCGGCGATCCTGTTCGGCCTGCTGTGGCTGGCGGGGGCACCGACCCGGCTGTTCGTCGGGGTCCTGTCGGTCGCCGGCCTGATCGGCCTGGTCCTCATCAAGACCAGCGCGAACCGCATGGCCCGACTGCAGTGCCTGGGCGCCACCGAACCGCGCAGCGGAGCCGTCGACTGCTGGCAGGCCGTGCACGGCATCTATGCGCTCGCCTCCGGCGGAATCTTCGGCTCCGGACTCGGCGCGAGTGTGGAGAAATGGGGCCAACTCCCCGAAGCCCACACCGACTTCATCTTCGCCGTCACCGGTGAGGAACTGGGCCTGGCGGGGACGCTGTCGGTGCTCGCCCTCTTCGCGGCTCTAGGCTATGCGGGTATCCGCGTGGCCGGACGCACGGAGGACCGCTTCGTGAGGTATGCCGCGGGAGGCGTGACGACCTGGATCACCGCGCAAGCCGTGATCAACATCGGTGCGGTGCTCGGCCTGCTGCCGATCGCCGGCGTCCCCCTTCCGCTGTTCTCGTACGGAGGGTCCGCCCTGTTGCCGACCATGTTCGCCATCGGGCTGCTGATCGCGTTCGCGCGCGATGAGCCCGCTGCGCGGGCAGCGCTTTCCGTGCGGCAACCCCGCTTTGGTAGAAAGCGTGCGGGAGGCGCCGGCTCCGGCCGGGCGCCTCGGAGATGGAACACGATGCGACGGCGTGCCTCGGCGGCGCGCTCGTCCGGAGAGCGGTGAATTTCGGTGCATGTCGTACTCGCCGGTGGGGGGACCGCCGGCCACATCGAGCCCGCGCTCGCCCTCGCGGACGCCCTGCGCAGGCAGGACCCGACCGTGGGGATCACGGCCCTGGGCACGGAGCGGGGGCTCGAGACCACACTCGTTCCACAGCGCGGCTACGAGCTTGCGCTGATCCCCGCCGTGCCGCTGCCCCGCAAGCCCACGCCCGAGCTGATCACCGTCCCGGGCCGGCTGCGCGGCACGATCAAGGCGACCGAGCAGATCCTGGAGCGCACCAAGGCCGACGCGGTCGTCGGCTTCGGCGGCTATGTCGCCCTGCCCGGATACCTCGCGGCCAAGCGCCTCGGGGTGCCGATCATCATCCACGAGGCCAACGCCCGCCCGGGCCTCGCCAACAAGATCGGCTCGCGTTACGCCGCCCAGGTCGCCGTCTCCACTCCGGACAGCAAACTGCGCAACTCTCGCTACATCGGCATCCCGCTGCGCCGGACCATCGCCACGCTCGACCGTGCCGCGATGCGCCCGCAGGCCCGTGCGGCGTTCGGACTCGACCCGAACCTGCCCACCCTGCTGGTCTCCGGCGGCTCGCAGGGCGCCCGCCGTCTCAACGAGGTCGTCCAGCAGGTCGCGCCCTGGCTCCAGCAGGCCGGAATCCAGATCCTGCACGCGGTCGGCCCGAAGAACGAACTGCCGCAAGTGCACCAGATGCCGGGAATGCCGCCCTACATCCCGGTAAGTTACCTGGACCGGATGGACCTCGCGTACGCCGCGGCCGACATGATGCTCTGCCGCGCGGGCGCGATGACCGTCGCCGAACTCTCCGCCGTCGGGCTCCCGGCCGCCTATGTCCCGCTGCCCATCGGCAACGGCGAACAGCGGCTGAACGCCCAGCCGGTGGTCAAGGCCGGCGGCGGACTGCTGGTCGACGACGCGGAACTGACGCCCGAGTGGGTGCAGCAGAACGTCCTGCCCGTGCTCGCCGACCCGCACCGGCTGTACGAGATGTCCCGCGCCGCAAGCGAGTTCGGCCGCCGGGACGCCGACGACCTGCTCGTCGGCATGGTGTACGAGGCGATCGCCTCGCACCGCCGCCAGTAACCGTATGACGGAGGGCAGGGAGCGTGGCCGGACCGACGACCGCCGAGCGCGGTGAACGCCAGCAGGAGTCGTCCGACCCGCCCCTCGCCCGGCGGTTGAGGGTGCGGAGACTTCGTACGATGATCATTCTTCTCGTTGTGCTCGTACTCCTCGGCGCGGGTTCCGTCTGGCTGCTGTATGGCTCCAAATGGCTGCGCGTGGAGCGCGTATCCGTCTCCGGGACCCGGGTGCTGACGCCCGCACAGGTCCTCGAGGCCGCCGACGTCCCTGTCGGGGCGCCGCTGATTTCCGTCGACACCGCCGAGATTGAGGCACGGCTGCGCCGAAAATTGCCCCGAATTGACGTGGTTGACGTGGTCCGCTCCTGGCCCCATGGAATCGGCGTCAAAGTGGCGGAGCGTACTCCGGTTCTGATTGTCCAAAAGGACGGAAAGTTCGTCGAAGTGGACAAGGAAGGCGTCCGATTCGCCACGGTTTCTGTGGAGCCGAAAGGTGTTCCCGCACTGGAATTGACGGTGTCTCGGTCGAGCTCCGCCGCCGCGAGTCTGCGCCGCTTCGGCGAGGCCCGTCTGATGCGGGAGGCGGTGCGCGTCGCCGATGCCCTTCCGGACGCCGTCGCGCGCGGTACCCAGGTCGTCAAGGTCCGTTCCTACGACGACATCTCACTCGTGTTGAGCGGCGGTACGACCGTCGCATGGGGGAGTGGCGAGAAGGGGGCGGCGAAGGCTCGCACACTCACCGCTCTCATGAAAGCCTCGCCGGATGCGCGGTACTTCGACGTCAGCGTTCCCACCGCCCCTGCGTCATCGGGGAGTTGACGCACATTCGCGCAGGCCAGCACCCTGGTTGGGCAGCGACATGGCTGATCACATAGGGTGAAAAGAAAAACGGGAGGTTCGGCGTGTTCGTTGAACGTGCGCCACTTGTCGACTTAGTGTCCTGTTCAGAAGACTTCAAGGAACAGACACACTGGTAACCCTAAACTTCAGGGTTAGGGTTCGGGTCGGCGCTACGGACCGTCCCATTCGGCATCAGTCGCCGGTTCACGAAGCAGAGGCTTCCCGTGATCCGACGACCCGTAACTCGAGGCGAGAGGCCTTCGACGTGGCAGCACCGCAGAACTACCTCGCAGTCATCAAAGTCATCGGTGTCGGCGGCGGTGGTGTCAATGCCATCAACCGGATGATCGAGGTCGGTCTCAAGGGCGTCGAGTTCATCGCTATCAACACCGACGCGCAAGCTCTGTTGATGAGCGACGCCGACGTCAAGCTCGACGTCGGCCGTGAACTCACCCGCGGACTCGGCGCCGGAGCCAACCCGGCCGTCGGCCGCAAGGCCGCCGAGGACCACCGCGAGGAGATCGAGGAGGTCCTCAAGGGGGCCGACATGGTCTTCGTGACGGCCGGTGAAGGCGGCGGCACCGGAACCGGCGGCGCGCCCGTCGTGGCCAACATCGCCCGCTCGCTGGGCGCCCTCACCATCGGCGTGGTCACGCGCCCGTTCACCTTCGAGGGACGGCGCCGCGCCAACCAGGCCGAGGACGGCATCGCCGAGCTCCGCGAAGAGGTCGACACCCTCATCGTCATCCCGAACGACCGGCTGCTGTCCATCTCGGACCGCCAGGTCTCGGTGCTCGACGCCTTCAAGTCGGCCGACCAGGTCCTCCTCTCCGGTGTCCAGGGCATCACCGACCTCATCACCACCCCCGGCCTCATCAACCTCGACTTCGCCGACGTCAAGTCGGTCATGTCCGAGGCCGGTTCGGCCCTCATGGGCATCGGCTCGGCCCGCGGCGACGACCGTGCGGTGGCCGCGGCCGAGATGGCGATCTCCTCGCCGCTCCTGGAGGCGTCCATCGACGGCGCCAGGGGCGTGCTGCTCTCCATCTCCGGCGGCTCCGACCTCGGCCTGTTCGAGATCAACGAGGCCGCCCAGCTGGTCAGCGAGGCCGCCCACCCCGAGGCCAACATCATCTTCGGCGCGGTCATCGACGACGCCCTCGGCGACGAGGTCCGGGTCACTGTGATCGCGGCCGGCTTCGACGGGGGCCAGCCGCCGGCCCGCCGGGACAACGTCCTCGGCTCGACCTCTTCCTCTCCGGCCTCGGCCCGCCGCGAGGAGCCCGCTCCGGCACGGCAGACCGAGAGCCGACCGTCGTTCGGCTCCCTCGGCAGCGTCACGCCGAAGGAAGAGGCCGAGCCCGAGCCGGAGCCGGTGGCCGACATCCCGGTCGCCCCGCCGGTCCCGCCGTCGCGGACCTACGCCGACAGCGCGGCGGAGGAGCTGGACGTTCCGGACTTCCTTAAGTGATCCTTCTGACGTGATAGCACAGCGCGACACCGTGAGCGGCGCGCACTTCGCCTTCACCGACCGGTGGGGCGGGGTGAGCGCCGCTCCGTATGCGGAGCTCAACCTCGGTGGGGCGGTCGGGGACGACACCGACGCCGTACTGACCAATCGGGATCTCGCCGCCAAGTCGCTCGGGCTCGATCCGGGCCGGGTGGTCTGGATGAACCAGGTGCACGGCACGGACGTGGCGGTGGCCGACGGGCCATGGCGTGATCGTCCGGTGCCCGACGTCGACGCGGTCGTCACGGCACAACGGGGTCTCGCTCTCGCCGTCCTCACCGCCGACTGTGTGCCGGTCCTGCTGGCCGACCCGGTCGCCGGGATCGTCGCCGCTGCGCACGCGGGGCGGCCAGGCATGATCGCCGGGGTCGTCCCGGCCGCGCTACGCGCGATGACCGACCTGGGCGCCGAGCCGTCCCGGATCGTCGCCCGCACCGGCCCGGCCGTCTGCGGACGGTGCTACGAGGTGCCGGAGGCGATGCGCGCCGAGGTGGCGGCCAGGGAGCCGACGGCGCACGCCGAGACGAGTTGGGGCACACCCGCGGTGGACGTGGCCGCCGGAGTGCACGCCCAGCTCGCGCGCCTCGGGGTGCGCGACCGGGAGCAGTCGCCGGTCTGCACGCTGGAGTCGGAGGATCACTTCTCGTACCGCCGCGACCGCACCACCGGGAGACTCGCGGGATATGTCTGGTTGGACTGAGAGAGCATGACGGACCGTAAGGGCGAACTGGCCGCGAACCTCGCAAAGGTGGAGGCGCGGATCGCCGCCGCCTGCGCGGCCGCCGGGCGCGGGCGCGAGGAGGTGACCCTGATCGTGGTCACCAAGACCTACCCGGCGAGCGATGTGCGGATGCTGTCGGAGCTCGGCGTGCGTCATGTCGCCGAGAACCGCGATCAGGACGCGGCCCCGAAGGCCGCCGCCTGCTCGGATCTGCCCCTCGCTTGGCACTTCGTCGGTCAGTTGCAGACCAACAAGGTGCGATCCGTGGTCGGTTACGCGGATCTCGTGCAGTCCGTCGATCGTTCCAAGCTGGTGACGGCGCTGTCCAAGGAAGCCGTCCGGCAGGAGCGGGAGGTGGGCTGCCTCATCCAGGTGGCGCTGGATGCGGGAGAGAGCGCGCGGGGTGAGAGGGGTGGTGTGGCGCCCGGCGGGGTCGCAGAGTTGGCCGACCTCGTCGCGAAGGCTCCGGGGCTGCGGCTGGACGGACTCATGACCGTCGCGCCGCTCAGCGGGGAGTACGAGGGGCGCCAACAGGCGGCGTTCGAGCGCTTGATGGATTTGTCGACTGACCTGCGCCGGGCCCATCCGACTGCGAACATGGTGTCGGCAGGGATGAGTGCGGATCTCGAGGACGCCGTGGCGGCCGGAGCGACACATGTGCGCGTCGGCACTGCGGTACTCGGAGTCCGCCCCAGGCTCGGGTAACGTCGCCAAGAAGTCGGACCACAGCAGAAAATATGGTCAATGTCGCCGAAAGGCGGGCGTAACGACCGTGTGGATCGCGGGCATTTGGCAGTCGTCAGCCGATCCACCACAGAGCGGAGGACTCAGAGCATGGCCGGCGCGATGCGCAAGATGGCGGTCTACCTCGGCCTCGTGGAGGACGATGGGTACGACGGCCGGGGGTTCGACCCCGACGACGACTTCGAGCCCGAACTGGACCCGGAGCCCGAGCGGGACCACCGACGGCATGAGCCGTCCCACCAGTCCCACAGTGCACATTCGTCCCAAAGGGACGAAGAGGTGCGAATCGTGCAGCCGCCCGCGCCGCGTGAACCCGTGGCCCGATCGACTTCGCTCCCCGCGGAATCCGGCCGTCCGGCGCGCATTGCGCCCGTGGCGTCCATCACACAAGAACGCGCAAGCCTGGAGAAGAACGCACCGGTGATCATGCCCAAGGTCGTGTCTGAGCGAGAGCCGTACCGGATCACCACACTTCACCCGCGGACCTACAACGAGGCCCGTACCATCGGGGAACACTTCCGTGAAGGCACCCCGGTGATCATGAATCTGACTGAGATGGATGACACAGACGCGAAGCGACTTGTCGACTTTGCGGCAGGTTTGGTGTTTGGTCTTCACGGCAGCATCGAGCGGGTGACGCAGAAGGTGTTCCTGTTGTCGCCTGCTAACGTCGATGTCACGGCGGAGGACAAGGCCCGTATCGCAGAGGGCGGGTTCTTCAACCAGAGCTGAGACGCACCACCGGAAGCAAACGCACGGATCAGGGAACAGGGGAGAGGGAAGCACCAGTCATGAGCGTGGTTCTGCAGGTTCTCTACATCGCGCTGATGGTTCTCCTCATCGTGCTTATCTTCCGGTTGGTCATGGACTACGTCTTCCAGTTCGCCCGCTCGTGGCAACCCGGCAAGGCGATGGTGGTCGTTCTGGAGGCCACCTACACTGTCACTGATCCACCGCTCAAGCTTCTGCGGCGGGTCATCCCGCCGCTGCGTCTCGGGGGCGTGGCGCTCGACCTGTCCTTCTTCGTATTGATGATCATCGTCTACATCCTGATCACGCTCGTGCGGAGCGCGATGTGAGCGATGTGAGAGATACGGTCTTGCCGACTGCCGACGACTACGTTGAGGTGAAGAGATGCCGTTGACCCCCGAGGACGTGCGGAACAAGCAGTTCACGACCGTCCGCCTCCGAGAAGGCTATGACGAGGACGAGGTCGATGCCTTCCTCGATGAGGTCGAAGCCGAACTGACCCGCCTGCTCCGCGAGAACGAGGACCTGCGCGCCAAGCTGGCCGCGGCCACGCGTGCTGCTGCCCAGAACCAGCAGAACATGCGCAAGCCCCCGGAGGGTCCCGGCGGCCCGCAGGACCAGCAGCAGGGCGGCATGCCTCAGCAGGGCATGCGCGGTCCCGGGGCTCCCGTCCCCGCTGGGATATCGGGCCCGCCGCAGCAGCAGATGGGTGGCCCCATGGGTGGCCCGCCCCAGCTGCCGAGCGGTGCCCCGCAGCTGCCCGCCGGTCCCGGCGGTCAGGGTGGCCCGCAGGGTCCCGGTCCGATGGGCCAGGGTCCGGGGCCGATGGGCCAGCCCCCCATGCAGCAGATGGGCGGCCCCATGGGCGGTCCTATGGGTGGCCCGATGGGCGGTCCCGGTCAGGGCGGCCCCGGTGGCGACAGCGCCGCGCGCGTTCTGTCGCTTGCACAGCAGACCGCCGACCAGGCGATCGCCGAGGCCCGTTCCGAGGCCAACAAGATCGTCGGTGAGGCACGTTCGCGTGCCGAGGGTCTCGAGCGGGATGCCCGTGCCAAGGCGGACGCCCTGGAGCGGGACGCGCAGGAGAAGCACCGTGTCGCGATGGGCTCCCTGGAGTCCGCCCGCGCCACGCTGGAGCGCAAGGTCGAGGACCTGCGTGGCTTCGAGCGCGAGTACCGCACGCGGCTGAAGTCCTACCTCGAGTCCCAGCTGCGCCAGCTGGAGACCCAGGCGGACGACTCGCTCGCCCCGCCGCGTAGTCCGGCCACCGCGTCTCTCCCGCCGTCCCCGGCGCCCTCCATGGCACCGGCCGGCGCGAGTGCCCCGTCCTACGGCGGCAACCAGACGATGGGCGGCGCCCCGTCCCCGGCTGCTCCGTCCTACGGCGGTCAGCAGCAGATGTCCCCGGCGATGACCCAGCCGATGGCGCCGGTCCGGCCGCAGGGTCCGGGCCCCATGGGTCAGGCCCCGTCGCCGATGCGCGGGTTCCTCATCGACGAGGACGACAACTGACGGTTGGTAGTACGCCGTAGACGCTGGCAGCGTTCAGGGCGGGGCCCCGGATTTCGATCCGGGGCCCCGCCCTTTTGCTACGCGTGTTCACGGCCTCTGCGGCGTTTGTTCGGGGTTGGGTGGGGTGTCCGACGTACACAACGCCGAAGGCCCGGGCCGACCAAGATTTTCTTGGCGGGCCCGGGCCTGGGGAGGGGCGCTAGCCCCCCAGGGCGCGGGGAACCGCGCGACCGGCCCCGAGCCACCCGCAGTCGCAGGGCGCCCGGTGCCGGCAGACGCGACGTTCCTCGGTGGGCGCTACGCCTTACGCAGGCGGAACGTCAGGGTCAGCCCCTCGTCGGCAAAGGCGGAGCCATACGTGTCGTCCGCCTCGCCCTGGGCGAAGTCCGTCGCCAGGACCTCGTCGGCGATGAGCTCGGCGTGGTCGCTCAGCGCCGCGATCGTCGCCGCGTCCGTCGCCGTCCAGCGCAGGGCGATGCGGTCGGCCACGTCCAGGCCGCTGTTCTTACGGGCCTCCTGGATCAGGCGGATCGCGTCACGGGCCAGGCCCGCGCGGCGCAACTCCTCCGTGATCTCCAGGTCCAGGGCCACCGTCGCGCCCGAGTCGGACGCCACCGACCAGCCCTCGCGCGGGGTCTCCGTGATGATCACCTCATCGGGTGCGAGCGTGACCGTCTCGCCGGCGACCTCCACCGACGCCGTGCCCTCGCGCAGGGCCAGGGACAGCGCAGCCGCGTCCGCGTTCGCGACGGCCTTCGCCACGTCCTGGACGCGCTTGCCGAACCGCTTGCCCAAGGCGCGGAAGTTGGCCTTCGCGGTCGTGTCGACGAGGGAGCCGCCGACCTCGGAGAGGGATGCCAGGGATGTGACGTTCAGCTCTTCCGTGATCTGCGCGTGCAGCTCGCGGTCGAGGGCGTCGAAGCCGGTGGCCGCGATGAGCGCACGGGACAGCGGCTGGCGGGTCTTCACGCCCGACTCCGCGCGCGTCGCACGGCCCAGCTCCACCAGCCGGCGGACCAGGACCATCTGCTTCGACAGCTCCGGGTCGATCGCCGACAGGTCCGCCTCGGGCCAGGACGACAGATGCACCGACTCCGGCGCGTCCGGGGTCACCGGAACGATCAGGTCCTGCCAGACCCGCTCGGTGATGAACGGGGTCAGCGGGGCCATCAGCTTGGTGACCGTCTCGACGACCTCGTGCAGGGTGCGCAGGGCCGCCTTGTCGCCCTGCCAGAAGCGACGACGCGAGCGGCGGACGTACCAGTTCGACAGGTCGTCGACGAACGCCGAGAGCAGCTTGCCGGCGCGCTGGGTGTCGTACGCCTCCAGGGACTGGGTCACCTGGTCGGTCAGCGCGTGCAGTTCGGACAGCAGCCAGCGGTCCAGGACCGGGCGGTCGGCGGGGGCCGGGTCGGCCGCGGACGGCGCCCAGTTCGACGTACGGGCATACAGGGCCTGGAAGGCGACCGTGTTCCAGTACGTCAGGAGCGTCTTGCGGACGACCTCCTGGATCGTGCCGTGGCCCACGCGGCGTGCCGCCCACGGGGAGCCGCCCGCCGCCATGAACCAGCGCACCGCGTCCGCGCCGTGCTGGTCCATCAGCGGGATCGGCTGCAGGATGTTGCCCAGGTGCTTGGACATCTTGCGGCCGTCCTCGGCGAGGATGTGGCCGAGGCAGACCACGTTCTCGTACGACGACTTGTCGAAGACCAGGGTGCCGACCGCCATCAGCGTGTAGAACCAGCCGCGGGTCTGGTCGATGGCCTCGGAGATGAACTGCGCCGGATACCGGCTCTCGAACAGCTCCTTGTTCTTGTACGGGTAGCCCCACTGCGCGAACGGCATCGAACCCGAGTCGTACCAGGCGTCGATGACCTCCGGCACGCGCGTGGCCGTCTTGGCGCACTGCGGGCAGGCGAAGGTCACGTCGTCGATGTACGGGCGGTGCGGGTCCAGCGCGGACTGGTCGGTGCCCGTGAGCTCGGTGAGTTCCGCGCGGGAGCCGACGACCGTGAGGTGGTCGTCCTCGCAGCGCCAGATCGGCAGCGGGGTGCCCCAGTAGCGGTTGCGGGACAGCGCCCAGTCGATGTTGTTGTTCAGCCAGTCGCCGTACCGGCCGTGCTTGACCGTGTCCGGGAACCAGTTGGTCTTCTCGTTCTCCTCAAGGAGCCGGTCCTTGATGGCGGTCGTGCGGATGTACCAGGACGGCTGCGCGTAGTAGAGCAGCGCGGTGTGGCAGCGCCAGCAGTGCGGGTAGCTGTGCTCGTACGGGATGTGCTTGAAGAGCAGACCGCGCTGCTGGAGGTCCTCGGTGAGCTTTTCGTCCGCCTTCTTGAAGAAGACGCCGCCGACCAGGGGGACGTCCTCCTCGAAGGTGCCGTCCGGGCGGACCGGGTTCACGACGGGCAGCCCGTACGACCGGCAGACCTTGAGGTCGTCCTCACCGAAGGCGGGGGACTGGTGGACCAGACCCGTACCGTCCTCGGTCGTCACGTACTCGGCGTTGACGACGTAGTGCGCCTCGGCGGGGAACTCGACGAGTTCGAACGGCCGCTGATAGTTCCAGCGCTCCATCTCGGCGCCGGTGAAGGTCTGGCCGGTGGTCTCCCAGCCCTCGCCAAGGGCCTTGGCGACCAGCGGCTCGGCGACGACGAGCTTCTCCTCGCCGTTCGTCGCGACGACGTAGGTGACCTCGGGGTGGGCGGCGACCGCCGTGTTGGAGACGAGGGTCCAGGGCGTGGTCGTCCACACCAGGAGCGCCGCCTCGCCGGCGAGCGGGCCCGAGGTGAGCGGGAAGCGGACGTACACGGACGGGTCCACGACCGTCTCGTAGCCCTGCGCCAGCTCGTGGTCGGACAGGCCGGTGCCGCAACGGGGGCACCAGGGGGCGACGCGGTGGTCCTGGACGAGGAGCCCCTTGTTGAAGATCTCCTTGAGGGACCACCAGACGGACTCGATGTACTCGGGCTCCATCGTGACGTAGGCGTCGTCGAGGTCGACCCAGTAGCCCATGCGGGTCGTCAGGTCGGCGAAGGCGTCGGTGTGGCGCAGCACGGACTCGCGGCACTTGGCGTTGAACTCGGCGATGCCGAACGCCTCGATGTCCTTCTTGCCGCTGAAGCCGAGCTCCTTCTCGACCGCCAGCTCCACCGGCAGGCCGTGGCAGTCCCAGCCGGCCTTGCGGGCCACGTGGTAGCCGCGCATGGTGCGGAAGCGGGGGAAGACGTCCTTGAAGACGCGGGCCTCGATGTGGTGGGCGCCGGGCATGCCGTTGGCAGTGGGCGGGCCCTCGTAGAACACCCACTCAGGGCGGCCCTCGGACTGGTCCAGGCTCTTGGCGAAGATCTTCTGCTCACGCCAGAAGTCGAGCACGGCGTGCTCGAGGGCGGGCAGGTCGACCTGGGCTGGTACCTGGCGGTACGTCGGCGTTGTCATCAGCGAGCTTCCTCCGGCGGACTTGCTGCCTTCCGTCCGGAGGGACGAGAGCCGTGTCTTTCCGTACGCCGGTTTCGGCGCGCTCCCGCGGTACCACCCTCCTTGGCCCTCCGGCGCGGGGTGTGCGTCGGTGAGCCCCCTCATTGGGGTCGCGATGCCGGTTCTACCGGCCGCTGCTGTTGGGCTGCGGCTTTCTTCCGACGGCTCCGGGGTGATCTTCACGTCGCGCTCGCCCCCGGGCTTCCACCATCCCCGGGTCGCTCTGGGCTGCGTACGCCGCTACTCGTCCCCATCCACGCTTTTCGCTCCGCCCAGTGTACGGCGCCGCGGGGACAGCGGCCGACCGGATTTTCCGGCCCTGGGAGCGGGGATCGTGGCCGGGCCGGGGTGACCTGAATGGCGCGGTACGTCTGTTCGGATTCTGGGACGTCCGGCTCGTCTGCATACCCGGCGGGGAGCTGGGCACAACGGATGCAGGTCTGGCGCGCTGCATGCGCGAGGCGGGCGAATCGGGCGGTGTGCCCCGTTGCCGCGGGACTCAAGTCGATTTATCGTCCCAGCACGATTCGCGAGCAAGATCACAATATGTGAAGGGGCCGCGGCATGGTGGCGAAGAAGACCGCCGTACAGCAGTCGGCGTCGGGCAGGTCCACCAATGCGAGTGCCTCCGGCGGTTTGGGTGGCTCTGGTGGGGTGGGCGTTTCTGGTGGGGCGGGGACGAAGGCTTTCGGTGGTGTACGTGGCTCTAGTGCGGCCGGTGCTCCCGGTGGCGTGCCGGCTTCCGGCGGCGTGGGTGCCTCGGGCAGGGTGATGGCCGCCGACGGTGCGGCCAAGGGTGTGGGTGGGAAGAAGAGTGCGCGGGGAGGGGCCGCAGGGGCGCGGGACGGGAAGCCGGTGAAGACGGTTCGGAGGGTTGCCGGGGGTGGGGCCGGGGAGTCGGGCTCTGCTGCCAAGGCGGGGACTTCGAAGCGAGGTGCTTCTAAGGGGGCCGGTGAGCCGGCGGCGGGGAAGGGTGGGAAGGGGAAAGGCTCGAAGGAGGCCAAGACGGCGGGGGGCAAGGGGACGGCTGCTGGGAAGGCGATCGCGAAGGCGGGGGTGGTCACAGGGGCTGCGGCTGAGAAGGCGGGGGCCAGGACAGGGGCGGTCCCGCAGGCCGCGGTTCAGGAGGCGGGGGCCAAGAAGGCTGGGGCGAAGGCGCCCGGGAGCAAGGGGGCGTCCGTTCGAGGGGCGGTGGCCGGGAAAGCGGTGGTCGAGGAGTCTGCGGGTAAGGCTGCGGGGGCCAAGAAGGCGCGGCCCAGGAAGGTCGTGTCCGGGGGCAAGGCAGTCGAGGGATCGGCGGCACAAGAGACGTCGGGAGAGAAGGCGGTCGCCATGGAAGCGGCAGCCGAGGGCACTGCAGCCAAGAAGGCAGCGGCCCGGAAGAGCGCGGCTGAGAAGGCCGCAGCCAGGTCGAGTACGTCCAAGAAGGCCGTGGCCAAGGAAAGTGCCGCCAGGAAGGTGGCCGTGAAAGTGACCGTTACGGACGAAGCGGCCGGTGAACTGGCGCCCAAGAGGGCGGCTGGGCGCGCAGCGGCCGGTAAGGCGGCGGCTGGTGGGAAGACGGCCGGTCGGCCGAAGGCCGGGAAGAAGGCGATCAGCCAGGTAGCGGGCGGGAAGGTAGCGGGCGGGAAGGCCGCGCCCGGCAAGAAGGCGGCCCAGCAGGTGCCTGCCGGGACGGCGTCGGCCGGTAAGGGGGCGACTGGCGAGGCAGGGGCGGGGAAGAGAGCGGCCGGGAAGCAGAAGCCTGGCAGGGCAGTGGCTAGTAGGAAGGCGACGGGCCAGGTAGCGGCCGCGGAGGCAACGGTCGGCAAGGCGTCGGCCGGTAAGGGGCCCACCGACCGGGTAGCGGTCGGTACGAAGGCGGCTGGGAAGGAATCGGCCGCCAAGGCGGTGGCCGGTAAGAGGGCGACCGACCAGGTCGCGGCCGGTAACGCGGCGGCCGGGAAGGAATCGGTCGGCAAGGCGACGGCCAGTAAGGCGACGGCCGGTAAGAAGGTGACCGGCCAGGTAGCCCGCAAAGAGGCGCCGGCCTCAGTGGCGACCGCTGAGGGAGGTGCCCGGCAGGGAGCGGTCGGTGCGAAGGCGGCCGGCAAGAAGGCCGCCCAGGGACGGGAGGCGGCCGGGAAGGGCGCCCGTAAGAAGGCGACCGGGGCGGTGGGGGCCGGCAACGAGGCGGCCGGCTCAGTGCAGGCCGGTCAGGAAGCTGCCCGGCAGGGAGCGGTCGGTGCGAAGGCGGCCGGGAAGAAGGCCGCCCAGGGACGGGAGGCGGCCGGGAAGGGCGTCCGTAAGAAGACGGGCGATCAGGTAGGGGCCGGCAAGAAGGCGGCCGGTAGGGCGGGGCGCTCCGATGGGGGCGTTGAGGAGGGCGGCGTGGTGGAGAAGGGCGCGTCCAAGGGGAGCGTGGGTGCGGCCGGGAAGCGTGCGGGCGCCAAGAGCAGGGCCAAGAAGGCGGGCGCGGCGCAGGCCGCGGAGCAGACGGGAGCCACGACGGTGGTTGCGAAGAAGACTCCTGGCACGGCCACGGCGGCCAAGACCGCCGTTCCCAAGGCACGCGTCGCCGCGGCGGTGGAGCCCGGCGAGCTCGCGGTGCGCCCCGGCGAGGACCCCTGGACCCCGGAGGAGGTCGATGAGGCCCGCGCCGAGCTGATGGCCGAGGCGACGCGGCTGCGCGAAGAGCTCACCTCGTCCGAGCAGTCCCTCGTCGGCCTGATGCGGGACTCCGGTGACGGCGCCGGCGACGACCAGGCGGACACCGGTGCCAAGAACATCACGCGGGAGCACGAGCTGGCGCTCGCCGCCAACGCGCGCGAAATGCTCGAGCAGACCGAGCGGGCGCTGGAGCGGCTCGACGCGGGCACGTACGGCCTGTGCGAGAACTGCGGCAACCCGATCGGCAAGGCACGCATGCAGGCCTTCCCGCGCGCGACCCTGTGCGTCGAGTGCAAGCAGAAGCAGGAACGCCGGTACTGACCGGTAGGCGGGTGCCGCCGGACGTGCCGTACTCTCGTCCTCAGTCAGGTACCTAGGTTGAGGGACTCACGTGGCAGAGGCGGAGCGCATCATCGGTACGCCGGACACCCCAGAGGCGGCGGGAGCAGAGCCGGAGCATTCCGACGGGAGCACGACGGATACCGGTGACGCCGGGAACATGGCCGAGCGGCCCCGCGGCCGGCGCCGGATCGCCGTGCTGTTCGGCGTCGCCGCGTTCGCGTACGCCCTCGACCTGATCAGCAAGATGATCGTGGTGGCCAAGCTGGAGCACCAGCCGCCGATCGAGATCATCGGGGACTGGCTGAAGTTCGAGGCGATCCGCAACGCGGGCGCGGCCTTCGGCTTCGGTGAGGCCTTCACCGTGATCTTCACGGTGATCGCGGCGGCCGTGATCGTGGTGATCGCCCGGCTCGCCCGCAAGCTGTACAGCCTGCCCTGGGCGATCGCGCTCGGCCTGCTGCTCGGCGGTGCGCTCGGCAACCTCACCGACCGGATCTTCCGCTCGCCGGGCGTCTTCAAGGGCGCGGTCGTGGACTTCATCGCGCCCAAGCACTTCGCGGTGTTCAACCTGGCCGACTCGGCCATCGTGTGCGGCGGCATCCTGATCGTGCTGCTGTCGTTCAGGGGGCTGGACCCGGACGGGACCGTCCACAAGGACTGAGTCCGCCCGGGGTAGGCGCCCGGGCCGTCCGGCCCGGGTTATCCACAGGCTCCGTACGGGGGTGTCCGGCCCGTCCGGCATACTCGACGGGTGAGCACGATTCCCGAGATCCGCACCCTGCCCGTGCCCGACGGCCTGGAGGGCGAGCGCGTAGACGCCGCCATCTCCCGCATGTTCGGCTTCTCCCGTACCAAGGCCGCGGAGCTTGCCGCGGCGGGGAAGGTCACGGTCGACGGCTCGGTGGTCGGGAAGTCCGAGCGGGTGCACGGCGGGGCCTGGCTCGAGGTGGAGATGCCGCAGGCGCCCGCCCCGGTGCAGGTCGTCGCCGAGCCGGTCGAGGGCATGGAGATCGTGCACGACGACGATGACGTGGTCGTGATCGTCAAGCCGGTCGGCGTCGCCGCGCATCCGTCGCCGGGCTGGAGCGGCCCCACGGTGATCGGCGGACTGGCCGCTGCCGGGTACCGCATCTCGACGTCCGGCGCCGCCGAGCGCCAGGGCATCGTGCACCGGCTCGACGTGGGCACTTCCGGGCTGATGGCCGTCGCCAAGTCGGAGCACGCGTACACGTCACTCAAGCGCCAGTTCAAGGAGCGCACGGTCGACAAGCGCTACCACACGCTCGTCCAGGGCCACCCCGACCCGACCAGCGGCACCATCGACGCGCCCATCGGCCGCCACCCCAACCACGACTACAAGTGGGCGGTCACGGCCGACGGCAAGCCCTCGATCACCCACTACGACCTCATCGAGGCGTTCCGCGCGGCCTCCCTGCTCGACGTGAAGCTGGAGACCGGCCGCACCCACCAGATCCGCGTCCACATGGCCGCCCACCGGCACCCCTGCGTCGGCGACCTCACCTACGGCGCCGACCCGACGCTCGCCAAGCGGCTCCGGCTGACCCGCCAGTGGCTGCACGCCGTAAGGCTCGGCTTCGAGCACCCCGGGGACGGCCAGTGGGTCGAGTTCGAGAGTGACTACCCCGCCGACCTGCAGAAGGCCTTGGACCAGGTCCGCGAGGAGACTTGGGCATGAGCGCCCCGTCGCACGACCCCTCGTACGCCGTGCGGGTCGCCGAGGACCTCGCCGACCGCGAGGCCTGTTTCGCGGTGCGCAAGGAGGTCTTCGTCGTCGAGCAGGGCGTCCCGCAGGAGATCGAGTACGACGCCTACGACGCGGGTGCCGTGCATGTGCTCGCGGTGCGCGAGGACGGGACACCGCTCGGGACCGGGCGGCTGCTGCACGGGGAGGCGGCCGCGGCGAAGGTCGACGGCGATCCGTCGGTGGGCTCGCTCGGCCGGCTCGCCGTGCAGCAGGCGGCACGCGGCCTCGGCGTCGGGGCGGCCCTCGTGCGGGCCATCGAGGAGGCGGCACGCGCGCACGGGCTCGCGGCCGTCGATCTGCACGCGCAGACGCATGCGCTGGGGTTCTACGAGCGGCTGGGGTACGAGGCCTACGGCCCGGAGTTCCCGGACGCGGGGATACCGCACCGGGCGATGCGGCGCGCTCTCTAGCCGAGGGCCCTAAGGCGCTGGTGGGAAGGGTGCCATGGCAGGCTTGAGGTCTGCTGTGTGGACCCCGATCTCACCGGAGCGCTGACCGTGGATCAGTTGGCCCTGTTGTTCGTGCTGTTGCTCGGGGCCGTGATCAGTGTCCCGGTGGGGGACCGGTTCGGGTTGCCGGCGCCGGTGTTGATGACGCTGCTCGGGATCGTTCTCGCGCTGCTCGAATTCGTGCCGAACGTCGAGATTCCGCCGGACCTGATCCTGCCGCTGCTGTTGCCGCCGCTGCTCTACGCGGCCGTAAGGCGCACGTCGTGGCGGCAGTTCGCGGCGAATCTGCGGCCCATCCTCCTGCTGGCCGTGGCGCTGGTGTTCGTCACGACGCTGTGCGTCGCCGCCGTCGCCCACGCGATCGTGCCGGGGCTGCCGCTCGCCGCCGCCGTGGCGCTGGGTGCACTCGTCGCACCCCCCGATCCGGTCGCGGCGACCGCTGTCGCGGGGCAACTCGGGCTGCCGAGGCGTCTGGTGTCCATCCTGGAGGGCGAGGGGCTCTTCAACGATGTGACGGCCATCGTGCTCTACCACGTGGCGATCGCGGCCGCCGTGAGCGGAACCTTCTCCCCGTGGGAGGCCGGGCTCGATCTGGTGCTCTCCGCCGTGGTGGCGCTGGCCGTCGGGCTCGCCCTCGGATGGGGCGCCAACAAGCTGATGGATCTGCTGGGCGACGCGACCCTGCAGATCTCGCTCACGCTGCTCGTGCCGTACGCCTCGTATGTGCTGGCCGAGGAACTCCACGGCTCGGGTGTGCTCGCCGTGCTCGTCACCGCGCTGTTCCTCGCCGAGTACGCCACGGACGCCGACGACGTGATGACGCGGCTCGCCGGGCACACCTTCTGGGACATCGTCGACACGCTGGTCACCGGTGTCGCCTTCGGGCTGATCGGGCTCGAACTGCACATCGCCGTACGGACGGCGTCCGGGCGATGGAGCGAGATGCTCGGCTGGGCGGCCACGGTGGTCGGCGTCGTCGTGGCGGTGCGGTTGCTGTGGCTGCTGCCGGCGACCTGGCTCACCAAACGCATGCACGCGAGGCGGGACTACGACGAGGAGATCCCGACGAGCTGGCGCGAGACCGTCGTGATGTGGTGGTCGGGGATGCGCGGCGTCGCCTCGGTGGCCCTGGCGCTGGCCGTTCCGCTGGAGACGGACTCGGGCGCGCCCTTTCCCGACCGGGACGAGATCGTGTTCATCGCGTTCGGGGTGATCATGGCGACGCTGGTACTGCAAGGACTGACCCTGCCGTGGCTGGTGAGGAGGCTCGGGGTGCGCGCCGACAGCGAGCAGGAGAAGGAGTTCGAGAAGCAGCTGGCGGTGCGCGCGGCCAAGGCGGCGAAGCGGCGGCTGCGGGAGATCGAGTCCGTCGAGGACCTGCCCGAGGACCTCGCCGAGCAGATGCTGCGCCGGGCGTTCGAGATCGGGGTGCGGATCAGCCCGGACTTGGGCGAGGAGGAGCGCAGGGAGGCGCATGAGCATCGGGTGCGGCGGCTGAAGCGGGTGCGGCGGATCCAGGGCGAGCTGCTGAGCGCGGCACGGCACGAGGTGCTGGCGGCGCGCAGTGAACCGGGGGCCAATCCTGAGGTGGTGGACCGGGTGCTGCGGCATTTGGACGTGCGCAGTCTGCGGTGATCCCGGCTCCCACGGCTGTCCCTCCGTACGCTCTGATCATGGCTCGCAACGTGGTGATCAGTGGTGGCGGTACGGGAATCGGGCTCGCGACGGCGCAGCTGTTCGCGGCGGACGGGGATCAGGTGCTGCTGCTGGGGCGGCGCGCCGAGGTGCTGGAGCAGGCCGGCGTGCCCGGGGCCCTCACCTACGCAGCGGACCTGAGCAGGCCGCGCGGTGCGCGGGGCGTGGAACGCTTCGTGGCCGCGGAGCTCGGCACCGTGGACGTACTGATCCACAGCGCCGGAGGTGCCGGCCATCTGGAGCCCAAGGTGGACAGCGATGAGCCCCTCGACGTGGTCCTGCACAACTGGACCCTCAACTTCGGCCTCAACACCCTGACCGCGGCACTGCTCACCGAGGCGTTGAAGGACCGGCTCGCCGACCCCGGCGGGCGGGTGCTGTTCATCGGCTCCATCGCCGCTTTCCGGGGGTCCGGCAACGTGGCGTACGCGGCGTCCAAGGCGGCGCTGCATCCGTACGCCCATGATCTGGCCCGGCGGTTGGGGCCGCGCGGGATCACCGTGAACGTGGTCGCGCCCGGGTACGTCGAGGACACCGAGTTCTTCGGCGGCGCGATGGACGAGGAGCGGCGTGACCGGCTGGTCGCGGAGACCTCGACCGGGCGTGCGGCCACGCCCGGCGACGTCGCCGCCACCCTGCACTGGCTGGCGTCACACGCCGCCGGGCACATCACCTCGCAGATCATCCAGGTCAACGGCGGGGCCGAGCGCGGCCACTGAGGCCGTCAGGGACGCTCGGGGCGTGCCGCCGACTGGTGGTCGTGCTGGTGGGTGCGGCGGGCAGGGAAGCGGCCGGGGACGGGGTAGCCGGGCGGCAGGGCCGCGTCCGCCGCGTTGACGCGCGGCAGTGCGTACGGGTGCTCGTCGGCCAGCCAGCCGACCAGCTGCTCGCGCACCGTGACCCGCACCGTCCACAGGTCGTCGGCGTCCTTCGCCGTGACCAGGGCCCGCACCTCCATGGTGCTGGGCGTGGAGTCGGTGACGACCAGGCCGTAGTCGCGGCCGTCCCATGCCGGGCACTCGCGCAGGATGTCGCGGAGCCTCTCGCGCATCTTCTCCATCGGCGCCGAGTGGTCGACGTGGAGGAAGACGGTGCCGGTCATCTGGGCGCCGCCACGCGACCAGTTCTCGAAGGCCTTCGACGTGAAGTACGACACAGGCATCGTGATCCGGCGCTCGTCCCAGGTCCGTACGGTCAGGAACGTCAGCGTGATCTCCTCGACCGTGCCCCACTCTCCGTCCACCACGACCGTGTCCCCGAGGCGAACCATGTCCCCGAAGGCGATCTGGAACCCGGCGAACATATTGCTCAGCGTGGACTGGGCCGCGACACCGGCGACGATGCCGAGGATGCCGGCAGAGGCCAGCAGCGAGGCGCCGGCCGCGCGGAACGCCGGGAAGGTCAGCAGCATCGCCGCCACGGCGACCACGCCGACGACCGCCGCCACCACACGCATGATCAACGTCACCTGTGTGCGCACCCGCCGGACCCGGGCCGGATCGCGGTGGACTCGGGCGTAACGGCTGTACGTCGTCTCGACGACCGCCGCCGCGATCCGGATCGCCAGCCAGGCGGCCGCTCCGATCAGCACCAGCGTCAGCACGCGGCCGGCGGCAACCCGGTTCTCCTGGAGCAGCTCGGCCTCGTGGTACGACCCTCTGAGCAGGGCTGCGCACAGCACGAGCTGGTAGGGGACGCGGGCGCGGCGCAGCAGACCCCACAGGGGCGTCTCACTGTGCCGTTCGTCTGCCTTGCGCATGAGGCGGTCGGTCGCCCACCCGATGATCAGGGTGAGCAGGACCGAGCCGCCGATCACGATCAGCGGGCGGAGTATGTTCTCCATGCCTTCGAACGTAACCAGCCGAAGGGGGTCATGAACATGTGCGTCGGTGAGGCGGTGGTCACGGCGTTGTCGGACCCGGCTGGCACGATGGCCTCATGAACATCGTGCTCTTTCACTCGACCTATGGCCTCAGGCCCGCCGTGCGCGAGGCAGCGGACCGGCTGCGCGCTGCCGGACACGAGGTGTGGACGCCGGACCTCTTCGAGGGACGCACGTTCGAGACGGTCGAGGAGGGCATGGAGTTCAACGAGCAGATCGGCAAGGACGAGGTGCTGAAGCGGGCCGTGCTGGCCGCCGCGCCCTACTCGGATCGCGGCCTGGTCTACGCCGGGTTCTCGCTCGGCGCGTCCGTCGCGCAGACCCTCGCGCTGGGCGACGACAAGGCCCGCGGCCTGCTGCTCCTGCACGGCACGTCGGACATCGCGGCGAACGCCTCGGTGGACGAGCTGCCGGTGCAGCTGCACGTCGCCGAGCCGGATCCGTACGAGACGGACGACTGGCTGAGCGCCTGGTATCTCCAGATGGGCCGAGCGGGCGCCGACGTCGAGGTGTACAGATACGCGGGGGCCGGCCACCTCTACACCGATCCGGACCTGCCGGACTACGACGAGGAGGCCGCCGAGGCCACCTGGCGGGTGGCACTCGGCTTCCTCGAGACTCTCTAGGGGGCTTTCGGCGAGGCCGTACGTCCGCGTCAGACGGGGTCGTACGTCCGCTCGACCTTCTGCGTGCCGCTGCGGGTGCGGTAGGAACGGGCCCAGGACGAGGTCGCGCTCTGCTTCGTCTTGTCGGACAGGACGTAGTAGTCCATCTGTGCGCGTTCGGCCGTGATGTCCAGGACGCCGTAGCCGTGGCGGTCGGTGTCGATCCAGTGGACGTGGCGGTTGGCGGCGCGGATGACCGGGGAGGCGATCGCGGAGACCGTGCCCTCGGGGACCTTCACGATGTCGTCGAGGTTGTCGGAGGTGACCGACGTGACGACGAACTCCGTGGCGGCGGAGGCGGACAGCGGGTAGGTACCGGCGTCCACGGGCACGTCGTTGGCCCATGCCATGTGGATGTCGCCGGTCAGGAACACCGTGTTGCGGATCGCGTTCGAGCGCAGGTGGGCGAGGAGTTCCCGGCGGTCGTCCGTGTAGCCGTCCCACTGGTCGGTGTTGAGGGCGAGGCCCTCCTGCGGCAGGCCCAGCAGCTTGGCGAGCGGCTTGAGCAGGTCCGCGGTGAGGGAGCCGATCGCGAACGGCGAGATCATCACCGAGTTGCCGACGAGGCGCCAGGTGGTGTCGGAGGACTTCAGCCCCGCCTTCAGCCAGTCCAGTTGGGCCCGCCCGGTGAGCGTACGGTCCGGGTCGTCGACGTCGCCGTTGCCGACGGCGGCCTGCTGCGAGCGGAAGGAGCGCAGGTCGAGCAGGGAGAGGTCGGCGAGCTTGCCGAAGCGCAGGCTGCGGTAGGTGGTGCCGGCGATCGCCGGGCGCACCGGCATCCACTCGAAGTAGGCCTGCTTGGCGGCGGCCTGGCGCGCGGCCCAGGTGCCCTCGGCGCCTTCGGTGTGGTTCTCGGCGCCGCCCGACCAGGTGTCGTTGGCGATCTCGTGGTCGTCCCAGATCGCGATGACGGGCGCCTTCGCGTGCAGGGCCTGGAGGTCCGCGTCGGTCTTGTACTGGCCGTGCCGGATGCGGTAGTCGGCGAGCGTGAGGATCTCGTGGGTGGGCGCGTTCTGCCGCACGGACTTGCCGCGCGTGCCGTACTGGCCGGCGCCGTACTCGTAGATGTAGTCGCCGAGGTGCAGCCAGGCGTCCAGGTCGCCACGGGCGGCGAGGTGACGGTACGAGGCGAAGTAGCCGGCCTCCCAGTTGGCGCAGGAGACCACGCCGAAGCGCAGGCCCGCGACGGACGCGTTCGCCGCCGGCGCGGTGCGGGTACGCGCCACCGGGGAGTCCGTGCCGCCGGCCGAGAAACGGAACCAGTAGTCGGTGGCCGGCTCCAGGCCGCGTATGTCCGCCTTGACGGTGTGGTCGGAGGCGGCCCTCGCGGTGGTCGAGCCTTTGGCGACGATGTTCATCAGCGCCTTGTCCCGGGCCACGACCCAGCTGACCTCGGTGTCCGGACCGAGCCCCGAGCCGGGGGTGGCCTCGGGGGCGGGCGTCACCCGGGTCCACAGCAGGACGCCGTCGGGCAGCGGGTCACCGGAGGCGACGCCGTGCAGGAAGGCGGGGGCCGCGTCGGCGGCCTTGGCGGGCAGCGCGGCGGCGAGCGGGCCGGCCAGCACAGCCGTCGCCGCCGCGGCCTTGACGACCGTACGGCGGCGCGGGGTAAGGGAATTGAGCTGCTCGGATGATCTGTATCGACTGGTCACAGCCGATCAGGTTACTGATCGGTATGAACAAGAGCGGGCGAACCTGGGAAAGTTCGCCCGCTCTTCACGCGGAGGCCGGAATTCCGGTCGGCGTCAGCCCTTGAGGGCCGCGTCCACCGCCTTGGTGTACTCGGCTGCCGTCCACGGCTGGTTGGGGCTGGAGGTCTCCAGGATCTTGCCGTCCACGACGAAGCTCGGGGTGCCCGTCACGCCGTCCTTGTTGGTGTCGAAGCTCTTGGACATGGCCAGCGCCCAGGCGTCGTAGGTGCCCTTCTTCACGGCGTTCTGGAACTTGGCGTTGTTCTTCAGGGCCGGGACCGAGTCGCCGATCTCGATCAGGTACTTGTCGTCCGCCAACTTGTCCTCGGACTCCGCCGGGTGGAACTTCGTGGAGTAGAGCGCGGTCTTGTACTCGAGGAACGCCTCCGGGCTCACGTTCAGCGCGGCGCCCATGGCGCTCATGGCGTTCTTGGAGCCCTCGCCGTTGGAACCGATCTTGCCGTCCTTCAGCCCGTCGCCGTCGAGGAACGTGCCGCCGACGAACTGGACCTTGTACTTGCCGTCCTCGATGTCCTTGTCGACGGTCGGGCCGACGGCCTGCTCGAACGATGCGCAGACGGGGCAGCGCGGATCCTCGTAGATCTTGACCGTCTTCTTGGCGCTGTCCTTGCCGATGACGACGGTCGTGCCGTTCGTGCCGGTGGTGTTGGCCGGGGTGACGACCTTCTTGTCCTTAACGGCCTCCCAGTGGCTGGGCTTGTTGGCCTGGACGACCGCATAGCCGATGCCGCCGGCCGCCGCCAGGACGCCGACGACCGAGGCGGCGACGATGAGCTGCCGCCTGACCTTCGCGCGCTTGGCCTCGCGCTCGCGCTCGGCGCGCAGCCGCTCCCGGGCCGCCGACTTCGACGCCTGGCTGTTCCGCTTGCTCATGTTGGTGTTCTCCATGGGGACGCGCACATAGGTGTGTGCGAGATACGTATGGGGTGGAAGGTGCTGCTCAAGTGCCGTTCACGCGCAGGTGAAGGCGGGCGAGCACGGTGGTCCACGCCGTCCCAGGGAGTGCACGAAGAGGCGGTTGCGGGCGGCGGCCGTCCGGCGGGTGGGGCGCGGCGGGCGGCGGCCCGACCGGGGCAGCCGTACGGCCACGGCCGCCACCGCCAGCAGCAGCGGGCGGAACGTCGTCGCCGTGACCGCCCGCACCAGCTGGGCCAGTGCCCGCTCGCCGCGGCGCAGCCAGGCAGCGGCGAGGAGGCCGACGCCGACGTGCGCGCCGAGCAGCAGCCAGGCGGTGGCCGGGTCGGCGTGGGCTAGGAGACCGCCGAGCTTGTCCGGGTCGGTGCCGGTGACCTGGGCCAGCGGGGTGCCGACCCGGGTGCCGTCGCCGCACAGGACGTCCCAGCCGACCGAGGCCAGCGGTCCGGCGACCGGTCCGCCCGCCTTGCCGTAACAGACGTGCTGGCCGGTGGTGAGGATCGTGTCGGCGGCCAGCTCCAGCGGGATCAGCAGGGCGGCGATCCGCCCGAAGGTCCGCTCGCGGCCGGCCAGGGCGTACGCCAGGACGAACACGGCGGCGGCGAGCAGGGCCACCGTGTTCAACGGCAGGGGTGCCCGCGAGAGCAGCACGTGCGACGCGGTGCTGAGCGTCACGACGAGTGACGTGAACAGCGCCGCGCGTACGGCTCGCAGCTGGGTCCCGGAAATGTCCATAGCGGTGGAGAGTGTGTCACGTGGGCCGGTAAGAGACCCCTAAAGGGTGCCTGTGAAGAGACGGTGAGGGCCGGTGAGCGGCCTTTCCGTCACAGACCCGGAATCCGGCCGTTGCGGAACAGGTCCACGAAGGTCTGGTGGTCGGCACGCGCGCGTGCGCCGTAGGAGTGCGCGAACTCGACCAGGAGTTCGGCGAAGCCGTCCTCGTCGGCCGCGATCGCCGCGTCGATGGCGCGCTCGGTGGAGAACGGCACCAGGGACTCGCCGGAGGTGTCGTCCGCCGCCGCGTGCATCGTGGCCGTGGCCCGCCCGAGGTCGGCGACCACCGCCGCGATCTCCTCCGGCTCGTCGATGTCGCCCCAGTCCAGGTCCACGGCGTACGGCGAGACCTCGGCGACCAGCTGGCCCGCGCCGTCCAGCTCGGTCCAGCCCAGCCACGGGTCGGCGTTCGCCTGCAGGGCGCGCTGGGAGATCACCGTGCGGTGACCCTCGTGCTGGAAGTAGTCGTGCAGCGCCTGGTCCGTGATGTGCCGGGAGACGGCCGGGGTCTGGGCCTGCTTGATGTAGATCACCACGTCGTTCTCGAGGGCGTCGGTGTGGCCCTCCAGCAGGATGTTGTACGACGGCAGCCCGGCCGATCCGATGCCGATGCCGCGGCGGCCGACCACGTCCTTCACCCGGTACGAGTCCGGGCGGGCCAGCGACGCGTCCGGCAGCGTCTCCAGATAGCCGTCGAAGGCGGCCAGCACCTTGTAACGGGTGGCCGCGTCCAGCTCGATGGAGCCGCCGCCCGGCGCGAAGCGGCGCTCGAAGTCGCGGATCTCGGTCATGGAGTCCAGCAGCCCGAAGCGGGTCAGGGAGCGGGCGTCCCGCAGCGCGTCCAGGAGCGGGCCCTGCGCGGTGTCCAGCGTGAACGGCGGCACCTCGTCGCTCTTGGCGCCGGTCGCCAGGGCGTGCACGCGCTCGCGGTAGGCGCCCGCGTAGATCCGCACCAGCTCGGTGATCTGCTCGTCGCCGAGCGCCTTGGCGTACCCGATGAGGGCGACGGAGGCGGCGAAGCGCTTCAGGTCCCAGGTGAAGGGGCCGACGTAGGCCTCGTCGAAGTCGTTGACGTTGAAGATCAGGCGGCCGTTGGCGTCCATGTACGTGCCGAAGTTCTCCGCGTGCAGATCGCCGTGGATCCACACGCGCGAGGTGCGCTCGTCGAGGTACGGTCCGCCGCGCTTCTCGGGCTCCAGGTCGTGGTAGAAGAGGCACGCAGTGCCGCGGTAGAACGCGAATGCCGAGGCCGCCATCTTCCGGAACTTCACGCGGAACGCGGCCGGGTCGGCGGCCAGGAGCTCGCCGAAGGCGGTGTCGAAGACGGCGAGGATCTCGTCGCCGCGCTGCTCGCCGTTGAGCTTGGGGACCGACATCGCTGGGTGCCTCCTGGTGCATGAACGTGTACGACAGCGTTTCTGTCGTCTTCAACGGTCGGGGGCGGACGAAAGTGCCCGTCGTCCCCCGCTGTGAAGGTACGCGGGGCAGCCCTCCGAGTGTCAGTGCCGAGGCATAGACTTCGACGCTGTCCCCCGAACTGTCCGCCAGCCCGTTGCCGAGCGTTTTCCCTGGAGGCCACGCCGTGTCAAAGCCGCCGTTCACGCACCTGCACGTCCACACCCAGTACTCGCTGCTGGACGGTGCCGCGCGGCTGAAGGACATGTTCGACGCGTGCAACGAGATGGGCATGACGCACATCGCCATGTCCGACCACGGCAACCTCCACGGGGCGTACGACTTCTTCCACAGCGCGAAGAAGGCCGGAATCACCCCGATCATCGGGATCGAGGCGTATGTCGCCCCCGAGTCCCGGCGCAACAAGCGCAAGATCCAGTGGGGCCAGCCGCACCAGAAGCGCGACGACGTCTCCGGCTCCGGTGGCTACACCCACAAGACGATGTGGGCCGTCAACAAGACGGGCCTGCACAACCTCTTCCGGCTGTCCTCGGACGCGTACGCCGAGGGCTGGCTCCAGAAGTGGCCCCGGATGGACAAGGAGACGATCTCCCAGTGGTCCGAGGGAATCGTCGCCTCCACCGGCTGCCCCTCCGGCGAGCTCCAGACCCGGCTGCGCCTCGGCCAGTACGACGAGGCTCTGAAGGCCGCCGCCGACTACCAGGACATCTTCGGCAAGGACCGCTACTTCCTGGAGCTGATGGACCACGGCATCGAGATCGAGCACCGGGTCCGCGACGGCCTGCTGGAGATCGGCAAGAAGCTCGGCATCCCCCCGCTGGTCACCAACGACTCGCACTACACGTACGCGCACGAGGCGACCGCCCATGACGCCCTGCTGTGCATCCAGACCGGCAAGAACCTCTCCGACCCGGACCGCTTCAAGTTCGACGGCACCGGCTACTACCTGAAGTCCACGGACGAGATGTACGCCGTCGACTCCTCGGACGCCTGGCAGGAGGGGTGCGCCAACACGCTCCTCGTGGCCGAGATGGTCGACACCGCCGGCATGTTCGAGGCGAAGAACCTCATGCCGAAGTTCGACATCCCCGACGGCTACACCGAGGTCACCTGGTTCCAGGAGGAGGTCCGCCGCGGTATGGAGCGCCGCTTCCCCGGCGGCGTCCCGGACGACCGCCAGAAGCAGGCCGAGTACGAGATGGACGTCATCATCCAGATGGGGTTCCCGGGCTACTTCCTCGTGGTCGCCGACTTCATCATGTGGGCCAAGAAGAACGGCATCGCGGTCGGCCCCGGCCGAGGCTCCGCGGCAGGCTCGATCGTCGCCTACGCCATGGGCATCACCGACCTCGACCCGATCCCGCACGGCCTGATCTTCGAGCGGTTCCTCAACCCCGAGCGCGTCTCCATGCCCGACGTCGACATCGACTTCGACGAGCGCAGGCGCGTCGAGGTGATCAGGTACGTGACGGAGAAGTACGGCGCCGACAAGGTCGCCATGATCGGCACCTACGGCAAGATCAAGGCGAAGAACGCCATCAAGGACTCCGCGCGCGTGCTGGGCTACCCGTACGCGATGGGCGACCGCCTCACCAAGGCGATGCCCGCCGACGTCCTGGGCAAGGGCATCGACCTCGACGGCATCACCAACCCCTCGCACCCGCGCTACAGCGAGGCGGGCGAGATCCGCGGGATGTACGAGAACGAGCCGGACGTCAAGAAGGTCATCGACACCGCCAAGGGCGTCGAGGGCCTGGTGCGGCAGATGGGCGTGCACGCCGCCGGCGTGATCATGTCCAGCGAGCCCATCGTCGACCACGCCCCGATCTGGGTGCGGCACACCGACGGCGTGACCATCACGCAGTGGGACTACCCGCAGTGCGAGTCGCTCGGCCTGCTGAAGATGGACTTCCTCGGCCTGCGCAACCTGACGATCATGGACGACGCCGTCAAGATGGTGAAGTCCAACAAGGGCATCGACCTCGACCTGCTGAGCCTCCCGCTCGACGATCCGAAGACCTTCGAACTCCTCCAACGCGGCGACACCCTGGGCGTCTTCCAGTTCGACGGCGGTCCGATGCGTTCGCTGCTGCGGCTGATGAAGCCCGACAACTTCGAAGACATCTCCGCCGTGTCGGCGCTGTACCGCCCGGGCCCGATGGGCATGGACTCGCACACCAACTACGCCCTGCGCAAGAACAAGCTCCAGGAGATCACCCCGATCCACAAGGAGCTGGAGGAGCCCCTCAGAGAGGTCCTGGACGTCACGTACGGCCTGATCGTCTACCAGGAGCAGGTGCAGAAGGCCGCCCAGATCATCGCCGGGTACTCGCTCGGCGAGGCCGACATCCTCCGCCGCGTGATGGGCAAGAAGAAGCCCGACGAACTGGCGAAGAACTTCGTCCTGTTCCAGAAGGGCGCCCGCGACAAGGGCTACAGCGACGAGGCCATCCAGGCGCTGTGGGACGTGCTGGTCCCCTTCGCCGGCTACGCGTTCAACAAGGCGCACTCCGCCGCGTACGGCCTGGTCTCGTACTGGACCGCCTACCTGAAGGCCAACCACCCCGCCGAGTACATGGCCGGACTGCTCACCTCGGTCAAGGACGACAAGGACAAGTCGGCCGTCTACCTCAACGAGTGCCGGCGCATGGGCATCAAGGTGCTTCCGCCGAACGTCAACGAGTCGGTGCACAACTTCGCCGCGCAGGGCGACGACGTGATCCTCTTCGGCCTCGAAGCCGTGCGCAACGTCGGCACGAACGTGGTGGAGTCGATCATCAGGAGCCGCAAGGCCAAGGGCAAGTACGGCTCCTTCCCCGACTACCTCGACAAGGTCGAGGCGGTCGCCTGCAACAAGCGGACCACGGAATCGCTGATCAAGGCGGGCGCGTTCGACAGCCTGGGGCACACCCGCAAGGGCCTCACCGCGCACTTCGAGCCGATGATCGACAACGTGGTCGCGGTCAAGCGCAAGGAGGCCGAGGGCCAGTTCGACCTCTTCGGCGGCATGGGCGAGGAGGAGAGCAACGAGCCCGGCTTCGGACTCGACGTCGTCTTCACCGAGGAGGAGTGGGAGAAGACCTATCTGCTCGCCCAGGAGCGGGAGATGCTCGGTCTGTACGTCTCCGACCACCCCCTGTTCGGCCTGGAGCACGTGCTGTCCGACAAGGCCGACGCGGGCATCGCCCAGCTGACCGGCGGCGAGCACGCGGACGGTGCCGTAGTGACCATCGGCGGCATCATCTCGGGCCTCCAGCGCAAGATGACCAAGCAGGGCAACGCGTGGGCGATCGCCACCGTCGAGGACCTCGCCGGTTCCATCGAGTGCATGTTCTTCCCGGCGACGTACCAGCTGGTGTCGACCCAACTCGTCGAGGACGCCGTCGTGTTCGTCAAGGGCCGCCTCGACAAGCGCGAGGACGTGCCGCGGCTGGTCGCGATGGAGCTCCAGGTCCCCGACCTGTCGAACGCGGGCACCAACGCGCCCGTGATCCTCACCATCCCGGCCACCAGGGTCACCCCGCCGATGGTCAACCGCCTCGGCGAGATCCTCAGCCATCACAAGGGCGACAGCGAGGTCCGTATCAAGCTCCAGGGCCCGACCAAGACGACGGTGCTGCGACTGGACCGGCACCGTGTGAAGCCCGACCCGGCGCTCTTCGGTGACCTGAAGGTGCTGCTCGGCCCGTCCTGTCTGGCGGGCTGAACGGCCGGACGCCGAAGCGCCGGCGCTGAATGCGCGAGAGGGGCGCACCTCGCACGGGGTGCGCCCCTCTTGATGTGCCTGGGTCTCAACGACCCGATATGCAGATGTCAGTTGTGACCGAAGCGCTTCTGCCGGCCTTTGCGGGCCATGTCGCCGGGAGTCACCTGCGTGGCGCGCTGCTCGGTCTGCGTCTCCATCGCGGACTGCTGAGCCTGCTGCTGACCACGCTCGGACTGCGGCTGCTTCCGGTCCTGCTTCTTGTTCTTGGCCATGGTGATGCCTCCTGTGGGGGATCTAGGGGCCAGGGCCGGGATCAGATTCACATAGGCTGACTAAGAACGCATTTCGGATAATTACCGTGCGTAACAGCGGTTGTCGGGGCGTGAGGCATGGCGCACCGAGGATTCGATGCCCCGAAACGCCACGCCGAAGATCGAGTTCGCCCCGTTAACCCCCGCGTGGTCGGGCAGACTCGAAGGAAGCCCAAAGCAAACCTCCCGGGAAGAGGGTGAGTCGCGTGGACCGCTGCATCGTCCTGGTGGACGCCGGGTATCTGCTGGGGGCCGCCGCCAGCCTGCTCGCCGGGGAACCATCCCGGTCCCGGATCGCCGTCGATCACGGCGCCCTCATCCAGGGTCTGCGCGAACGCGCCGAGTCCGACACCCAGCAGCCCCTGCTGCGCATCTACTGGTTCGACGGCGCCCCCGACCGCGTCCCCCAGCCCGAGCACCGCAGGCTGCGCGTGATGCCCCGGGTCACCGTCCGGCTGGGTGCCCTGACCCGAAGCGACGGACGCTGGGCACAGAAGGGCGTGGACGCCGCGATGCACGCCGAACTGACCGAACTGGCCCGCAACCGCGCCTGCTCGGACGTCGTGCTGGTGACCGGTGACGGGGATCTGCTGCCGGGCATGATGGCCGCCAAGGAGCACGGGGTCGCCGTACATCTGTGGGCCGTGCAGGCCGCCGATGGTGACTACAACCAGTCCGAGGACCTGGTCGCCGAGGCGGACGAGCGGCGCGTGCTCGACCGTACGTGGATCACCAAGGCCGTACGCGCCAAGGAGCTCACCGGGGTGTGCGCGCCGCCTCCCGTGCCCCGGCCCGAGATCGCCGCGATCCTGTCCGCGCCGCTGCCCGACTCGGCGCTCGGCGCGACGACCCAGCGGCCCGCCGAGGAGGCCGAGCACGCGCAGGCCGCTGCCTCGGAGAACGGGACACAGGAGCGGGTGCCCGCGCCCAAGGGCGTGCCCACGCCGAAGGACCTCGCCGCCCTGCGCGCGCCCGGCGTGCCGCCCGCCCCGCCCCCGGCGAGCGCGACCCTGCGGTGGTCCTCCGACAAGGGCTGGGTCGACCGGCCCGGCGTCGCGGCCGAACCGTCCGACGCCGCCTCCATGCCGACGCTCGCGCAGTTGACCACGGCAGAGCAGCGGTGGGCCGACCGGGAGGAGGACATCACGACCGTCGGCGGCGATCCCTACGAGGTGGGGCAGGTCTTCGCACGGCGGTGGATGGAGCGGCTCGGGGAGCAGAGCAATCTGCAGAAGCTGTCGGGGATGTATCCGCGGATCCCGCACCGGATCGACGGGGAGCTGCTGAGGTACGCGGCACGGTTCGGGCTGCTCGCGCACAAGGACGACCAGATCGACGAGCACGACCGGTACGCGATCCGCGCCGGGTTCTGGCGGGAGATCGACGTACGCACGGCCGCGGAGCACGCGCCTGCCGGGGAGTGACCCCGGCGAATTCCGGGTTACCGGCGGATTTCCTACGGCAAGCAGCCGATTTGTGCCCAGTGGCCGCCCCGGGCACGGAACGGGGGGCCGGACCCCGTAGTCTCGTCCCTTGTGAGTACGCGCGCGGCACAGGCATTTCGGCACGATGGTGATGTCGTGTGCTCCCTGCGTGGGCTGACCAAGACCTACCCGGCCGTGCGAGGACGGCGCGGGGCGCCGGGCACGCCCGAGGTGCGGGCCACCGACGACGTACGGCTGGACATCCGGCGCGGCGAGATCTTCGGACTGCTCGGGCCCAACGGCGCCGGCAAGACCACGCTCGTGCGACAGCTCACCGGCTTGATGCGGCCCGACGCCGGGAGCGTGGAGATCCTCGGGCACGACATCGTGCGGCACCCGGAGCGGGCCGCGCGGATTCTGGCGTACCTCGGGCAGGAGTCGACCGCCCTCGACGAGCTGACCGTCTCGCTCGCCGCCGAGACGACCGGGCGGCTGCGCGGCCTGGACGTGCGAGCGGCGCGGGCCGAGCGCGACGCCGTACTCGACGAACTGGGGCTCACACCCCTCGCGGGGCGGCCGCTGAAGAAACTGTCCGGCGGGCAGCGGCGGCTGGCCTGCTTCGCCGCCGCGCTGGTGGGGGAGCGGCCCCTGCTCGTGCTGGACGAGCCGACCGCCGCGATGGACCCGGTGGCACGGCGGGCCGTGTGGTCGGCCGTGGACCGGCGCCGGGCCGAGCGCGGCACGACCGTGCTGCTCGTCACCCACAACGTCATCGAGGCCGAGACCGTGCTCGACCGGGTCGCGGTGCTCGACCGGGGCCGCGTGATCGCCTGTGACACGCCGTCCGGACTCAAGGAGCGCGTCGCGGGCGAGGTCCGGGTCGATCTGCTGTGGCGGGACCGGGCGCCGCTGGACGTGCCCGAGGTCGCGGCGCTGCAGGACCGGGTCGTGGAGTCCGGTCGCCGCTGGACGCTGCGGCTCGCCCCCGAGGAGGCCCGCGCGGTCGTCGCGACGGTCACCGGCGGGGCCGCCTTCGCCGCGCTGGACGACTTCACGCTCACCACGCCGAGCCTGGAGGACGTCTACCTGGCGCTGGGCGGCGCCGCACAGCAGGGGCTGGTGAAGGCTTGAGCACGCAGACCGCCGTATCCGTATCCGTACGGAACAGGGCCACCTCCCCCGTGAACCCCCGTGTGAAAGGGAGCAGCGCCACGTGAGTGTCGTACCCGCCGAGGCTCTGCCGGGCAGCGCCCTGGCCGTGGACGAGACGGCCGCGCCGGCCGTGGCCGAGCTCGGACCGCGTGCGCGGCTGTGGCCGTCGCTGTGCGCCGTGTACCGGGCGCAGCTGTCCCGGGCGCGGGTCGCGCGCATCCCGCTGCTGTTCGTGGCGACCTTCCAGTCGATCGGGATCATGATCCTGATGCGCGGGGTCGTGGACGGCGGGGCCGAGGCGCAGGCCGTGGTGGCCGGGTCGTCCGTGCTCGTGGTCGCCTTCGTCGCGCTGAACCTGCTCGCGCAGTACTTCGGGCAGCTGCGGGCCAGCGGCGGACTCGATCACTACGCCACCCTGCCGGTGCCGCCCGCCGCGGTGGTGCTGGGCGCGGCGGGGGCGTACGCCTCCTTCACCGTGCCGGGGACCGTGGTGACGGCCGTCTTCGGGTGCGCGCTGTTCGGGTTGCCGGTCGCGCATCTGTGGGTGCTCGTCGCCGTGATCCCGCTGGCGGGAGCCGCGCTCGCCGGGCTGGGCGCAGCCCTCGGGCTGCTCGCGCCGCGGCCCGAACTGGCCACGCTCCTCGGGCAGCTGGGGATGTCCGCGGCCCTGCTGCTGGGGGTGCTGCCGGCCGACCGGATGCCGGAGGCGATCCGGTTCACCCGGGATCTGCTGCCGTCGACGTACGGCGTGGAGGCCTTCGCGCGGACCTTCGGACCGCACCCCGACTGGGCCTTCGTGCTGGGTGACCTCGCCGTGTGCGGGGTGGTCGGCGTCGTCTCGCTGGCCGTCGCCACCTGGGCGTACCGCCGGGCGGCCGTCCGGTGACGCGTCGCACAGGGCGGCCTGGCACGATGGCAGGGTGACCGCTCCGCTGACTCCACCACCGCCCCCGCGTGACCAGTCCCCGAACAATGCGTGGCAGCCGCCCGCCGGTGGGCGCGCGGGTTCCGCCGCCTCCTACGGGGCGCCGCAGGGTGCTCCGCACGACGCTGTGTACGGTGCCCCGCCGGGGGCGCCGAGTCCTCATGGCTCCCATGGCTCTCACGGCCCGTACGGCATATCTGGCTCGTACGAACAGGACGGTCCCGGCATGAAGACCGAAGTGCGAGAGGCCGCCGTGGTCGCGGTGGTCGTGGCGTTCTTCGGGGCGCTGCTCGGGGTGCTGTGGTGGTGGCTGGCGCCGAGTGTGCCGCTGGTCGGGGATGTCGTCGACAAGAGCTGGGTCGTCTACTTCAAGGACTCCGAGGGGGAGCAGGCTGTCGGGGTGGACGGAACGTTCACTCTGCTTGCGCTTGCGTTCGGGCTGGTCAGTGCGGTGGGCGTGTTTCTGTGGCGGCGGCGTGGGGGTGTGCCGTTGGTGGTTGCGCTGGCGGTCGGGGGGTTTCTCGGGTCGTTGCTGGCCTGGCGGGTCGGGGTGTGGCTCGGGCCCACCGAGGATGTGATCGCTCACGCGAAGGATGTGGGCAAGGGGGTTACGTTTTCGGCGCCGTTGAAGTTGGGGGCGAAGGGGGTGTGGCTGGCGTGGCCTCTTGCCGCGTTGGTGGTGCACCTTGGGCTGACGGCGTTGTTCGGGCCTCGGGACGCGGATCCGTATCAGGGGCCGGGGCCCTCTGAGGGGCATCAGCAGGCGGGGCCGTACGGGGTTCCGCCGGCGTAGGGCTTCGCGTGGGGCGGGGTTGACGGCGCGTCGGTGGTACGCCGGGTGGATTTCGCCCCCGCCGCCCCTACCCGTCCCGTCCGCCAGGGGCTCTGCCCCTTCGACCCCGGCCCCTGGGGGCTGCCGCCCCCAGACCCCCGCTTCGGCCTGAACGGCCTCGTCCTCAAACGCCGGACGGGCTGAAATGCCGGGACCGGCACCGAGAAGCGCCGGGCTCGTCCTCGAACGCCGGACGAGCGGCCCGGGAAACCGGCCCCTTACAGACCTCGCCCCCTACGCCGGGCGCCGCCCATGGTTGGAGCGGCCCTTCTTGATGCGCCACTTGCGTTTCCGGGTTTTCTTCGACATGTCTCTCGTACTTAACCGAGGAGACCGGGTTCGTCGAGGGGTCACGCACGTCCGATGGGGGCCAGGGTCGCGTTCGTGAGGGTGGTCAGGTCGGTGGGGGAGAGTTCGACCTCCAGGCCGCGGCGGCCCGCCGAGATGCAGATCGTGGGGTGGGCGGAGGCCGAGGCGTCCAGGACCGTGGGGAGTCTCTTGCGCTGGCCGAGGGGGGAGATGCCGCCCCGTACGTAGCCCGTGGTGCGTTCCGCCAGGGCCGGGTCGGCCATCGCGGCGCGCTTGCCGCCGACCGCTGCCGCCAGGGCCTTGAGGTCCAGTTGGCCGGCGACCGGGACCACGGCCACGGTGAGGTTGCCGTCCACGTCCGCGACCAGCGTCTTGAAGACCCTGTCGGGGGAGACGCCCATCGCCTCGGCCGCCTCGTCGCCGTAGGACGGGTGGGAGGGGTCGTGGTCGTAGGAGTGGGTCGTGTAGTCGATGCCCGCCGCGGTCAGGGCCACGGTCGCCGGTGTGCCGCCCGACTGCTGCTGCTTCTTTGACTTCTTCGCCATGTCGTTCCGCTCGGTTCCTGCTCGGTTCCTGCTCAGTTGAGGCTCGTCGGACCGCGCGTCAGGTCCGACGCCGGCAGGGACGGCAGCGTACGGATGATCGAGGTCTCGGTGCGAAGGAGTTTCAGCTCGTCGCGCAGGCGGGACGCGGTGTCGGCGGACTGGAGCAGGCGTTGCTTCGTCGGCGTGTCCAGCATCATCGCCGCCGCCACCAGGTAGGAGACGACCGAGGGCTGGTCCGGGAGGTCGGCCGTGGTGGAGAGGGATCGTTCGCGGGCGCCCGCCAGGCGCTTCTGGTACTGGCGGAACGCGCGCAGGACGCCTTCGGCCAGGGCCCCTGCCTCCTCGCCCGGCTCATCGGGCAGTTCCTCCAGTTCCGCGGTCAGGAAGGGCCCCGACGCGTCCACCGACAGCAGCCGCACCCGTGTCGTGCCCGTCGCCAGCACCTCGAAGGTGCCGTCGGCCCGCTCCCGGATCGTCGCCGCGTCCGCCACACACCCCACCCCGTGGAACGCCTTGACCGGGTCCGGGCCGAAGCCCGCCGCCGGGCCGCGGTCGGGCAGCGCCGTGGGGTCCGGCATGCCGGGGGCGCTCTGGGCGACCTCGTGGCCGTCGCGGATCGCCACGACGGCGAAACGGCGCGCTTCCTCCTCGGGCGTCTTGAGAAGGTCACGCATCATGGCGCGATAGCGCTCCTCGAAGACGTTGAGCGGCAGCACGAGACCCGGGAACAGCACCGAGTTCAGGGGGAAGAGCGGAAGGCGGACGGTCACGGCGCCAAAGCCTAGTGGTCGCCCGAGTGAACGCGTCCGGCGAGCCCACCTGGTGGATGTCCGCCGCGTGCGCCGCGAGCCCGCGCGGAGGCGGCCGCCCGGCGCCGCACCTCGTCGCGCACTTCCAGGAACCGGCCCAGCGGATCGTCAGAGAACCGGCTCCAGGGGAAGGAGGTGGCGTACGGGCCGATCAGACGCAGCTGCTCCAGGGCGTCCTCCCAGCGGCCCAGCCGTACCAGGACGCACGTCAGCTTGTTGCGGATCGCGGCCGGCCAGAGGTCGGCCGCCGGGAACCGGGCGGAGAGCGCGATCGCCCGGTCGGCCGCCGTGTCCAGTCGCTCGGGCGGCACCCCCGGACCGCAGCCGTCGTTCAGGTACGCGAGGACGGCCCGGGTCGGCAGGGCCTGCACCAGGGAGTCGGCCGGGGCGTCCTGTGCGGCCCGGTCGGCGAAGTCGAGGCACTCGCGGTGGGAGCCGTGCCAGGAGGAGGCCATATAGCGCAGGGCGGCCACATGGCAGCCGTAGTGGAGCGGGGCGCGGCGCAGGGCCGCCTCCCACAGCTCCCCGAAGTAGGTGTGCCCGGCGCGTGAGCCGCGCGCGTGGTCCAGCGCGATCCGCCAGGGCACCGGGTCGCGGTCGTCGGCGCGGGCGGCGGCGGTGATCAGCGGGCTCACCCCGCGCAGCAGCTCGGCGCGGGCCGGTGACTGCCAGGCGTGGTCCACGGCGACCTGGGCCCTGACCAGCAGGACGTCCGGGTCGTGCGGGGCGGCGGCGTACCAGGCCTCCAGCCACTCCGGGCGCGAGCGCGCGAAGGCGGCCAGGCGCAGCGCGTATCCGTCGCGGTAGTCCCACTGCGCCTTGTGCCGCGTGGCGGCGAGCAGCTCGGCGGCGGTGTCGTACGCGCCCCGCCCGGCCGCGACCAGCGCGGGGCCGAGGCGGTCGTCGGGCGCGTCGAGAAGCACCTCGTCGTCGACGGGGAGACCGACGGCGTGGTGTTCTACGGTCCTTGTCGTCCGGGACGCCCGGCCGAACGGGGGCAGCAGAGCCATGGTGTCGACCATTGAAGGACCGCTGGTCACGCCCGCGCCAGAGGGAACGGGCAAGACGTGGAAAGTTGTACGCCGTCAGGTCAAGAACAGGTAAAGGTCCACTCTTCAACAACTGTCCGACATCTATATCTTCGGCTCTGCAGTCACATCATCCTCATCGGCCTCAGCTCCGGCGCAGCATCCGTGTCGCCCCCGCTGCCACCGTCGTCGCCAGGATCCAGCCCAGCAGGATCATCGCCGCGGCCAGCCACTGCCAGGCGCCGCTCAGCTGCCAGAACCCGACCTGGCCGAGGTCGATCACCGGAAGCAGCAGGTCGAGGGCGAACAGGGTCGGGTTCCAGGCCGGATGCTCACCGCCCTTGAGCGGCGGTGGGTCGGCGCAGGTGAAGGCCACCGAACTCGCCGCCCAGAGCACGGCCATCCACACCGCCGCCCGGCCGGGCCGGTAGCCGTACGCGACCATCCAGTCCTGGGCGTATCCCACGATCTTGGCCGCGGGAGGCAGGGTCTCTCGGCGCCGACGCTGCTTGGCGAGGAGCACCTCGCGCGCGTCCTCGTCCTCGCCGCCGGCCCGCAGCACGGTGGCCAGCCGCTCGTACGGCTCCGGGTTGTACTCGGCGGTCGCGGCGGTCACCCACTCCAGCCGCCGCTCCAGCGGGAACGGGCCGCGCGGCACCAGGTTCTCGTACTGGAAGCCGCCCATGTGCAGCCGGCCGGGGCCCGGCCAGGCGTCGGCGCGGTCCATCAGGTTGACGACCCGCGCCCCGGACAGCACCACGCCGCCGCGCTCCGCCCGCTCGCCGAGGAAGCGCAGTTCGGGCGTCTGGATGCGGCGCAGCGACAGCTCCTGCTCGTCGGTGAAGGTGAACCGGGCCCGCTCCAGGTCGACCGCGTCCCCGAACCGTCCGTCGTCGAGCCGCACCCCGCCCTGGCATTCGAACCGCTGGATCCGCGTCCCGCGCGCGGGAGTACGGCCGCTCAGCAGCGGGCTGCTGCCGACGCCCGCCGGGGTCAGGTACAGCGTGCGCCCGACGGTCAGCTGAGGGGCGTTCAGCGCGAGCCGCGTGTACGGGTTGACCAGCCGCGCGCCCCGCAGGCTCAGCGACACGCCGATGCTGGCGCCGCGCAGGCTCAGCTCACCGTGCGACTCCAGCATCTCGGCCTGGAGGTCCTGGCCGACGCTGATGCCGTCCGCGGCGATCGAGCGGCCGCTGCGGTCGCGGTAGACGATCGCCTGGTTGAGCAGCAGATCCGTGCCGATGTGGGCGTCGGTGAGCCGTACACCGTTGTGGAAGCGGCAGCGCGGCAGATGCAGGTCGCCCTCGGTGTTCACGCGGGCGGCCTCCAGGCGCGGCACCGCGCAGTCCACCAGCCGCAGGGTCGTGAAGCGGGCCTCCGGCAGCAGGATCTCCCGGTCGAAGCGGCAGCGCCGCATCTCGACGTACGGCTCCACCGTGCCGCCCGCCAGGTCCATCGTGCCGCTGATCCGCACGCCGACCAGCTTCAGCGAGGAGACCCGGCCGGCGAGGGCGGGCGGGCCGTCCAGCAGCAGCCAGCAGACGATACGCGCGCGTACCGTCCGCTCGTCTCCCCAGGGATGCCCGCCGTGCGGATCGTCGACGACGGTGTCGCCGCTGCTCAGGTCGTACACACTGCCGTTGCGGAAGGCCTGCCACATGCCGAGTTCGGCGGCGGTCAGGTCGTTCGGCAGGTCGTCCGGCAGGTCTCCGTCGCGGAGGCCGGCGCCTTCGGTCACGTCTGGTCCATCCCCCTTGGTTCCGCTGGTCCCGCGTTGGCTACTCACGGGTTTCGTACAACCGTTCATGCCCGCTGAGTGACGCCCCGAACGCTAGACGTGAAGGTGATCTTCCGGGTTCCCGGAGGGTTCTGTATCAGCCATTGATACGCGCGAACAGTGCCGGACGCGGGTCTGAGAGAATTGAGCCCGTGATCTCCCGAATCGATCTGCGCGGCGATGCCCTTCCCGAGGGCCCCGCCCTGCGCGACCTGCTGCCCCGAGCCGACTTCGACGTCTCGGCCGCCCTGGAGAAGGTGCGTCCGATCTGCGAGGCCGTGCATCATCGGGGCGACGCGGCACTGATCGACTTCGCGGAGAAGTTCGACGGGGTGAGGCTCGACCAGGTGCGGGTGCCCGCCGAGGCGCTCGAAAAGGCCCTCGCGGAACTCGACCCGGCCGTGCGCGCGGCCCTGGAGGAGTCCATCCGCCGCGCCCGTCTCGTCCACCGCGAGCAGCGCCGTACGACACACACGACCCAGGTCGTGCCGGGCGGTTCGGTGACCGAGAAGTGGGTGCCGGTCGACCGCGTCGGGCTGTACGCGCCCGGCGGCCGGTCCGTCTACCCGTCCTCCGTGATCATGAACGTGGTGCCCGCTCAGGAGGCCGGTGTCGAGTCGATCGCGCTGGCTTCTCCGGCCCAGTCCGAGTTCGGTGGTCTGCCGCACCCGACGATCCTCGCCGCGTGCGCGCTGCTGGGCGTGGACGAGGTGTACGCGGCCGGTGGCGCGACCGCCGTCGCGATGTTCGCGTACGGCACCGAGTCCTGCCCGCCCGCCAACATGGTCACCGGCCCCGGCAACATCTGGGTCGCCGCCGCCAAGCGCTACTTCACCGGCAAGATCGGCATCGACGCCGAGGCGGGCCCGACCGAGATCGCGGTCCTCGCCGACGCCACCGCCGACCCGGTGCACGTCGCCTCCGACCTGATCAGCCAGGCCGAGCACGACCCGCTCGCCGCGGCGGTGCTCGTCACCGACTCCGTGGAGCTCGCGGACGCGGTGGCCAAGGAGCTGGAGCCGCAGGTCGCGGCCACCAAGCACATCGACGACCGGATCGTCCCGGCCCTGAAGGGCAGGCAGTCCGCGATCGTCCTGGTCGACGGTGTCGACGAGGGCCTCAAGGTCGTCGACGCGTACGGCGCCGAGCACCTGGAGATCCAGACGGCCGACGCGGCCGCCGTGGCCGACCGGGTGCGCAACGCCGGCGCGATCTTCATCGGCCCCTGGGCGCCGGTCTCGCTCGGTGACTACGCGGCCGGCTCCAACCACGTGCTGCCCACCGGCGGCTGCGCCTGCCACTCCTCGGGCCTGTCCGTCCAGTCCTTCCTGCGCGGCATCCACATCGTCGACTACACGAAGGACGCGCTGGCCGAGGTCGCCCATCACGTGGTGACGCTTGCGGAGGCGGAGGACCTGCCGGCGCACGGCGCGGCGATCAAGGCCAGGTTCGGCTGGAAGGTACCCGAGAGCAAGTGAGCGACGTACGCATCGACGATCTCCCCGTGCGGGACGAGCTGCGCGGCAAGTCCCCTTACGGCGCGCCCCAGCTGGACGTCCCCGTGCGGCTGAACACCAACGAGAACCCGTACCCCCTGCCCGAGCCGCTGGTCGACCGGATCGCCGAGCGGGTGCGTGAGGCGGCCCGGAACCTCAACCGCTACCCGGACCGGGACGCCGTGGAGCTGCGCACGCAGCTCGCCAAGTACCTGACGGACACGTCCGGTCACGAGGTGGGCCTGGCCAACGTGTGGGCGGCCAACGGATCCAACGAGGTCATCCAGCAGCTGCTGCAGACCTTCGGCGGACCGGGCCGTACGGCGATCGGCTTCGAGCCTTCGTACTCGATGCACGGCCTCATCTCACGCGGCACCGGCACCGGCTGGATCTCCGGCCCCCGCAACGACGACTTCACGATCGACCCCGTGGCCGCCGAGAAGGCGATCGCCGAGCAGCGGCCCGACGTCGTCTTCATCACCACCCCCAACAACCCCACGGGCAACGCGGTCCCGCGCGAGACGGTCCTCGCGCTGTACGAGGCCGCGCAGGCCGCCAAGCCGTCGATCGTCGTCGTCGACGAGGCGTACGTCGAGTTCAGCCACGGCGACTCGCTGCTGCCGCTGCTCGAAGGTCGGCCGAATCTCGTCGTCTCCCGGACGATGTCGAAGGCCTTCGGCGCCGCCGGCCTGCGCCTGGGCTATCTCGCCGCGCACCCGGCGGTCGTGGACGCCGTCCAGCTCGTACGGTTGCCGTACCACCTGTCGGCCGTCACCCAGGCGACCGCGCTGGCCGCCCTGGAGCACACCGACACGCTGCTCAAGTACGTCGAGCAGCTGAAGACGGAGCGGGACCGGCTGGTCACCGAGCTGCTGGCGATCGGCTACGAGGTCACCGCGTCGGACGCCAACTTCGTGCAGTTCGGGCGTTTCGACGACGCCCATGTCGTCTGGCAGCAGATCCTCGACCGGGGCGTCCTGGTCCGGGACAACGGCGTGCCCGGCTGGCTGCGGGTGACCGCCGGAACCCCCGAGGAGAACGACGCGTTCCTCGACGCCGTACGTGAACTACCGAGTTTCGTGGGGGACACCCCCGCACCCCCGGAGGAGCAGAGCGCATGAACCGCGTAGGCCGCATAGAGCGGGTGACGAAGGAGACCTCGGTCCTCGTCGAGATCGATCTCGACGGGTCCGGCAAGGTCGACGTGTCGACAGGCGTCGGCTTCTACGACCACATGCTCGACCAGCTCGGCCGGCACGGTCTGTTCGACCTGACCGTGAAGACCGAGGGCGACCTGCACATCGACTCGCACCACACCATCGAGGACACCGCCCTCGCGCTGGGCGCCGCCTTCAAGCAGGCGCTCGGCGACAAGGTCGGGATCTACCGCTTCGGCAACTGCACGGTTCCGCTGGACGAGTCGCTCGCCCAGGTCACCGTCGACCTCTCCGGCCGCCCCTACCTCGTGCACACCGAGCCCGAGAACATGGCGCCGATGATCGGCGAGTACGACACCACGATGACCCGGCACATCCTGGAGTCCTTCGTCGCCCAGGCCCAGATCGCGCTGCACGTGCACGTCCCGTACGGGCGCAACGCCCACCACATCGTCGAGTGCCAGTTCAAGGCGCTTGCCCGCGCCCTGCGGTACGCCTCCGAGCGTGACCCGCGCGCGGCGGGCATCCTTCCCTCGACGAAGGGCGCGCTGTAACCGATGAACGGGCTGTCCACCATCCTGATCGTCGTCGGCCTCTTCCTGGTCGGCGGCATCATCTCGTTCGCCAAACAGCAGATGCCGAAGAGCCTCATCGTGCTGCTCTCGATAGGCGCCGCGATGTGTCTCCTTGCGGGTGTCCTGAGGCTGGAGGTGTGGAGTTGAGCGCTTCTTCGAAGAAGGTCGTCGTCTTCGACTACGGCTTCGGCAACGTGAGGTCCGCCGAACGCGCCCTCGCGCGCGCGGGAGCCGACGTCGAGATCACGCGTGACTACGACAAGGCGATGAACGCCGACGGCCTGCTGGTACCGGGCGTCGGCGCGTTCGCCGCCTGCATGCAGGGCCTGAAGGAGGCCCGCGGCGACTGGATCGTCGAGCGACGGCTGTCCGGCGGGCGTCCGGTGATGGGCATCTGCGTCGGCATGCAGATCCTGTTCGCGCGCGGCATCGAGCACGGGGTCGAGACCGAGGGCCTCGGCGAGTGGCCCGGCTCGGTCGAGCCGCTGCAGGCCGACATCGTTCCCCACATGGGCTGGAACACCGTGGACGTGGCGGCAGGCTCCGAGCTGTTCGCCGGGCTGGACGCGGAGGCGCGCTTCTACTTCGTGCACTCCTACGCCGTCCACGACTGGACCCTGGAAACCGAGAACCCGCTGATGACCGCGCCGCAGGTCACCTGGTCGACACACGGCAAGCCCTTCGTGGCCGCCGTGGAGAACGGCGCCCTGTGGGCCACGCAGTTCCACCCCGAGAAGTCCGGCGACGCCGGAGCGCAGCTGCTCACCAACTGGATCGGAACCCTGTAGAGACATGGCCAAGCTCGAACTCCTCCCCGCCGTAGACGTCCGCGACGGCCAGGCCGTCCGCCTCGTGCACGGCGAGTCCGGCACCGAGACCTCCTACGGCTCGCCCCTGGAGGCCGCCCTGGCCTGGCAGCGCTCGGGCGCCGAGTGGCTGCACCTGGTCGACCTGGACGCCGCCTTCGGCACCGGCGACAACCGCGACCTGATCGCCGAGGTCGCGAAGGCGATGGACATCAAGGTCGAGCTGTCCGGCGGCATCCGCGACGACGCCTCCCTGGCCGCCGCGCTCGCCACGGGCTGCACACGCGTGAACCTCGGTACGGCCGCGCTGGAGACCCCCGAGTGGGTCGCCAAGGTCATCGCCGAGCACGGCGACAAGATCGCGGTGGGCCTGGACGTACGGGGCACCACGCTCCGCGGCCGCGGCTGGACCCGTGACGGCGGCGACCTCTACGAGACGCTGGAGCGCCTCAACAACGAGGGCTGCGCCCGCTACGTCGTCACCGACATCGCCAAGGACGGCACGCTCCAGGGCCCGAACCTGGAGCTGCTGAAGAACGTCTGCGCGGCGACCGACCGCCCGGTGGTCGCCTCCGGCGGGGTCTCGTCGCTGGACGACCTGCGGGCCATCGCCGAGCTGGTCCCCCTCGGTGTCGAGGGCTCCATCGTCGGGAAGGCCCTGTACGCGAAGGCGTTCACCCTGGAAGAGGCCTTGGAGGCCACGTCGTGAAAACGGACACAGTGTCATGACGCCGGATGCCGTGCGGCGCGTGCAGAGCGGAAGTCCCTGGGAAGAGTCCTTCGGTTTCGCACGTGCCGTGGCGGCGGGCGATCGCGTCCTGGTCGCGGGCACGACGTCCTTCAAGGGCGACGTGCTGTACGGCGAGGGCGATCCGTACGAACAGGCCAAGGCGGCCTTCGCCAACGCGATCGAGGCGATCGGTGAGTTCGGGCTCGACGTCGGGTCCGTGGTCCGTACGCGGATGTACCTGACCCACGCGCGTGACGTGGAGGCCGTGGGACGGGCCCACAAGGAGTACTTCGACGCCGTGCGTCCCGTATCGACGCTGCTGGTCGTCGAGGGGTTCGTGGACTCGCGCATCCTGGTCGAAGTGGAAATAGAAGCATTCAGAAGGACGTTGGAGGAGCCGGTTTCATGACCCTGGCGGTCCGAGTCATCCCCTGCCTGGACGTGGACAACGGCCGGGTCGTCAAGGGCGTCAACTTCCAGAACCTGCGCGACGCGGGCGACCCCGTCGAGATGGCCAAGGTGTACGACGCCGAGGGCGCCGACGAGCTGACGTTCCTGGACATCACCGCGTCGTCCGGCAACCGCGAGACGACCTACGACGTGGTGCGCCGCACCGCCGAGCAGGTGTTCATCCCGCTGACGGTCGGCGGCGGTGTCCGCACGGCCGAGGACGTGAACAAGCTGCTGCGGGCGGGTGCGGACAAGGTGGGCGTCAACACCGCCGCCATCGCGCGTCCCGAGCTGATCCGTGAGATCGCCGAGCGGTTCGGGCGGCAGGTGCTGGTGCTGTCGGTCGACGCGCGGCGCACGCCCGAGGGCACCTTCGAGGTGACCACCCACGGCGGTCGTCGCGGCACCGGCATGGATGCCGTCGAGTGGGCGCACCGCGCGGCCGAGCTGGGCGCGGGCGAGATCCTGCTCAACTCGATGGACGCGGACGGCACGAAGGACGGCTACGACCTGGAGATGATCCAGGCCGTACGCAAGCACGTGACGATCCCGGTGATCGCCTCCGGCGGCGCCGGCAAGCTCACCGACTTCCCCCCGGCCATCGAGGCGGGGGCGGACGCGGTGCTGGCGGCGTCGGTGTTCCACTTCGGGGATCTGCGGATCGGCGAGGTGAAGGAGACGCTGCGGGCGGCGGGACACCCCGTCCGCTGACACCGGGCTGAGCCCCGGCCGTGCTGGAAGCGGCCGGGGCTTTTTCGCGCGCAGACGCGAAAGGAAAGTTGCGCAAAATCTGTTGTGCAATTTTTCTTTCATATCTACGGTGAGGGCATGACGGACAGGGAGAGAGACCGCCGCATCACCGACCTGGGCACCCTCAAGGCGCTCGCCCATCCGCTGCGGATGAAGCTGCTCCGAGGGCTGACGACCGCCCAGGTCGCCACTGCCTCACAGCTCGCCGAGCAGGTCGACGAGGCGGTGTCGCTGGTCAGTTACCACCTGCGCAAGCTCGCCGAGCACGGGCTCATCGAGGAGGCCGAGCCGCAGAGCCCCGACGGGCGCGAGCGCTGGTGGCGGCCCGCCTCCGACGGTGTGCGCATCCGCGACGAGGACTTCCGTGACGCCCCCGAGAAGGCGGCCGCGCACACCGCGGCGAGCCGCCTCTTCGCCGAGCAGCGCACGGACATGTATCGGCGCTGGCTCGACGAGCGCGTCCACTGGGGCCCCGAGTGGAACCGGGCGGCCGAGTCCTCCGAATCCAGCCTGCGGCTCACGGCGGACGAACTGGCCGAGCTGAACAAGGAGTTGCTGGCCCTCCTGCGCCGGTACGACGAGCAGGGCCGGGCCGCCGACGCCGCCGGCGACACCGAGGGCCGCGAGAACGTCGCGGTGCACACGTACGCCTTCCCGTCGCGGCCCTGAGAGGACCGACGTGACTTCGACGCAGACCGGCACCGAGACCGTCCCGGTCGCGGAACGCGCCGCCCACCGCGACCCCAACGTGCTGCGCTGGCTCGGCGCGTACGCCTCGTCGGCCATCGGCGACAACGTCTACTACCTCGCCCTGTCCTGGGCAGCCGTACAGGCCGGTACGCCCGCCCAGGCAGGCCTGGTCACCGCGCTGAGTGCGGTGCCGCGGGCCGTGCTGATGCTGGGCGGGGGAGTCATCGCCGACCGGTTCGGCCCGCGCAGGGTGCTGATCAGCAGCGACGCCGTGCGCTGCGCGGCGGTTCTCGCGGTCGCCGTACTGTTGCTCGTGAGCAGCCCCGGCCTGTGGCCGCTGGCCGCGCTGGCGCTGCTTTTCGGGGCCGTCGACGCCGTCATGATGCCTGCCCTGGGCGCGCTGCCGACCCGGATCACCGGGCGCGGACAGCTCGCTCGCGTGCACGGGATGCGAGGACTCGCCGTCCGGCTGGCCAACGTCGTCGGGGCACCGCTCGGCGGCCTCGGCGTGGCCCTCGGGGGCACCGCGGCGGCGTTCGGTCTGGCCGGGTTGCTGTTCGCGGCCTCCCTGCCGCTCCTGATCGCCCTACGGGTCGGAAAGCAGCCCGAGGACGACGCACGCGCGCGTGGCAGCGCATGGAGCGACCTGACCGGCGGCCTGCGCCACATACGCGGCCACCGCGTCCTGCGCCCGCTGATCGTCGTCATCGCACTCAGCGACCTCGGCTTCGTCGGCCCGCTCAACGTCGGCCTGACCCTGCTCGCCGACGAACGCGGCTGGGGAGCCGGGGGAGTCGGCTGGGTGCTCGCCGGGTTCGGCACGGGCGCGGGGGCGGCCTCGCTGTTCCTCACCACCCGAGGCCGCGTCCCGCGCGCGGGGCTCGTCCTGTCCGTGTCCGGCGTGGTCGGCGCGGTGGCGATCGGCTTCCTGGCCTTCGTGCCGAACGCCGCGACCGCCGTCGCCGTGGCCCTGTCCATCGGCCTGATCTCGGGGCTGAACGGCGTCCTGTGCGGGGCGCTGCTGCAGGCCGAGTCCGGCGGGGTCTACGTCGGCCGGGTCACGTCCGTGGCGAACTTCTTCAGCCTCGGCGTAGCCCCGCTCACCTTCCCCCTGACCGGCGCCGCGATCGGCTTGTGGGGCACCGGCCCGGTCTTCGTCGCCAGCGCCCTGGTCTGCGGGCTCGGCGGCGCGGTCGGCCTGTGCGCGGGGGGTCTGCGCCGGGCGGAACTGCCTCGCTGACGGCGCAGACCGGCGCGCCGGCGCCGTGGCCCTGTCCGTGTGGGGCTGCCCTCTGGGCTGAACGGCGTCCAGTCCGGGGGGCGCCGCAGGCCCCCGGCGGGGCGTACGTCGGCCGTGTCACACCCGTGGCGAACGCCTCCAGCTTCGGCGTCCGCCCGTGCACCTTCCCGTGACCAGTGCCGACCGCGAGCCGCTTCCGGAGCCCCGGCTAGATCCCGAGCTGTTTCGTCTCGTGCAGCTTGGCGATCGCGTCCTCGTCGCCGTCCAGCTCGACCTTGGCGGCGCTCTGGCGGCCGTAGGAGAACAGCAGCAGCTCCGAGGGCTCGCCGGTCACCGTGACGACCGGGGTGCCGCGGTGGGCGACCGCCGTCTGACCGTCGGGGCGGCGCAGCACCAGGCCTGTGGGGGCGGTGCGGCCCATCAGGCGGGCGGAGCGCTCCAGGCGGGACCACAGGGCGTCCTGGAAGACCGGGTCGAGCTCGCGCGGCGTCCAGTCCGGCCGGGCACGGCGTACGTCCTCCGTGTGGACGTAGAACTCGAGCGTGTTGGACGCCTCGTCGATCTGCTTGAGCTGGAACGGTGAGAAGCGCGGTGGGCCGGTGCGGATGAGCTGGATCAGCTCCTCGTACGGCTTGGCCGCGAACTCCTCCATCGCCCTGTCCAGGCGCGGCGCGAGCTGCTTGATCAGAATGCCGGCGGCAGCGTCGGGGCGGCGCTCGCGCACCACCACGTGCGCGGCCAGATCACGGGTCGTCCAGCCCTCGCAGAGGGTTGGTGCCTCAGGGCCCTCGGCCTCCAAGAGGTCGGCAAGGAGAAGTCGTTCACGCTTGGCGAAAGTCGACATGGAGTCAGCCTACGACCGCGTACCGGGTCCGCCCAATGGACAGCCGGCCGTCACTGTCAGTCGCGCGCGGCACAATGGCATGCATGACCACCAGCACGCCCCGTCAGCCCAGTCCGCTGGACCCCGAGATCGCCGCCCGCATCAAGCGCAGCGCGGACGGGCTCCTGCCCGCCATCGCCCAGCAGTACGACACCGGCGAGGTGCTCATGCTCGGCTGGATGGACGACGAGGCGCTGCATCGCACGCTCACCACCGGCCGCTGCACCTACTGGTCGCGCAGCCGCCAGGAGTACTGGGTCAAGGGCGACACCTCCGGTCACTTCCAGTGGGTGAAGTCCGTGGCCCTGGACTGCGACGCCGACACCGTGCTCGTCAAGGTCGACCAGGTGGGCGCGGCCTGCCACACGGGCGCGCGCACCTGCTTCGACGAGGACGTGCTGCTCAAGGACGGCGCCGCCGGCGATTCCGGCGCACCGGCCACGGATCAGTAGGGTCAGCCGCCATGGACCTCGAGACGTTCCGCAAGCTGGCCACCGACCGCCGCGTCATTCCGGTCACCCGCAAGCTCCTCGCCGACGGCGACACCCCGGTCGCGCTCTACCGCAAGCTCGCCGCCGAGCGCCCCGGCACCTTCCTGCTGGAGTCCGCGGAGAACGGCCGCTCCTGGTCCCGCTACTCGTTCGTGGGCGTCCGCTCCGCGGCCACGCTCACCACGCGCGACGGACAGGCCCACTGGCTCGGCGCCGCACCCGTCGGCGTCCCCGTCGAGGGCGACCCGCTCGCCGCCCTGCGCGCCACCATCGAGGCCCTGCACACCCCGCGCGATCTCGCCCACGACCTGAACCTGCCGCCCTTCACCGGCGGCATGGTCGGCTATCTCGGCTACGACATCGTGCGCCGCCTGGAGAAGATCGGCCCCGGCGAGCGCGACGACCTCAAGCTGCCCGAGCTGACCATGCTGCTCACCAGTGACCTCGCCGTCATGGACCACTGGGAGGGCTCCGTCCTGCTGATCGCCAACGCGATCAACCACAACGACCTCGACACGGGCGTCGACGAGGCCTACACGGACGCGGTCAGCCGCCTCGACGCCATGCAGGCCGACCTCTCGCGCGCGGTCGCCCAGCCGCCGGCGGTGCTGCCGCCCTCGGAGCTCCCCGAGTACACCGCCCTGTGGGGCGGCGAGGACTTCCAAGAGGCCGTCGAGGACATCAAGGAGCGCATCCGGGCCGGCGAGGCCTTCCAGGTGGTCCCCTCCCAGCGCTTCGAAACGCCGTGCACGGCAAGCGCGTTGGACGTCTACCGAGTCCTCAGGGCGACCAACCCGTCGCCGTACATGTACCTCTTCCGGTTCGACGGCTTCGACGTCGTCGGCTCGTCCCCCGAGGCCCTGGTGAAGGTCGAGGACGGGCAGGCCATGGTCCACCCCATCGCCGGCACCCGGTGGCGCGGGGCGACCCCGCAGGAGGACCAGGCCCTCGCCGACGAACTGCTCGCCGACCCCAAGGAGCGCGCCGAGCACCTCATGCTCGTCGACCTGGGCCGCAACGACCTGGGGCGGGTCTGCGAGCCGGGTTCGGTGGAGGTCGTCGACTTCATGTCCATCGAGCGCTACTCACACGTGATGCACATCGTCTCGACGGTGACGGGCCGCGTCGCGCCGGGCCGCACCGCCTTCGACGTCCTGACGGCCTGCTTCCCGGCCGGCACCCTCTCCGGTGCCCCCAAGCCCCGCGCGATGCAGATCATCGACGAGCTCGAGCCGTCCCGAAGGGGGCTGTACGGCGGCTGCGTCGGCTACCTCGACTTCGCGGGCGACTCCGACACCGCCATCGCGATCCGGACGGCCCTGCTGCGGGAGGGCACCGCGTACGTCCAGGCGGGCGCGGGCATCGTCGCCGACTCCGACCCCGTCTCCGAGGACACCGAGTGCCGCAACAAGGCGGCTGCCGTACTGCGGGCCGTGCACACCGCCAACCGGCTCAAGTGACCCCTCGCAGCCGCCGTTCGTGGACCCGGGTGGCGGCCATCACCTGAACCCCGGGTGTCTGATCGTTCGGGGTTCGGGTGATAGTGGAGTACGTGACTGCTGTTCCTCCTCCCCGTTCCGAAGCCCCGGCTTCCGCCCGGGCCGGCCGTATGAGCCTCGCCGTCGCCCTGCTGTGCGGTGCGCTCGGCGCGGCCGTGGCGCTGCTCTCCACCCGGCAGCGCTGGTCGGAGGGCACCGCGATGGTGCCCGGCGGCGCGTTCCCCCTGACCGCCAAGGGCAGCGACGTCACGGGCGTCCCCGCGGCCCTGGCCATAGTGGGGCTCGCCGCGCTCGTCGCCGTCTTCGCCGTCCGCCGGGCCGGCCGCTTCATGGTCGCCGGACTGCTCGCGCTCTCCGGCGCCGGCATCGTCGCCGCGGCCCTGCTCGGCGCCTCCGACAGCTCCGCGCTGGACGAGAAGGCCGCGCAGGCATCCGGCGACACCTCGGCCACCGTCCAGGCGCTCACCCACACCGCCTGGCCGTACGTCGCGGCCGTCGGCGGCGCCCTGATCCTGCTCGCCGGACTGCTGGCCCTGCGCTACGGCCGGCTGTGGCCCGGCATGTCCGGCCGCTACGAGCGCTCCGGTGCACCCCGGCCGCGCGGCAGGAAGGCCCCGGCCGCCGACCCCGACCGGCCCGAGGAGCTGTGGAAGGCCCTCGACCGGGGCGAGGACCCGACCGGAGCCTGAGACCCGTCCGGGCGCGCCGTGACCCCCGATCACCGCACGCGCACGCGTGCGGGACAATGACTGCGAGCGACCGGCTCAACCACGTACGACACGTACACAGCAACGAGGAGCAAGCAATGGCGGGCAGCAGCCACGGTCACACCCCGGCCGCCTGGACCGGTGTCACGATCGCGTTCATCGGTTTCTGCGTCTCGGGCGCCTTCATGGTGTTGGCTCAGCCCGCGGGCTTCTGGGCCGGCCTGGGTGTCGTGGTCCTCGGCGGCGTCGTCGGCTGGATCATGCGCGGCATGGGCCTCGGCCAGCCCAAGGACGCGCACGAGGCGCTCATCGAGCAGCAGCGCGAGCCGGCGAGCGTCGAGAGCTGACACGCGTACGACCTTCACTGAGGGGCGACCCGGCGCCGAACAGGGCGCGGTGGGCGCCCCTCACGCGTGTGCGGGCACAATGCACGGTGTGAACGCCAACAGCCAGAGGGTGACGCGGCCCGGCACGGGGAGTGTGCTCGGTCGGCTGGCCGTCCCGGCGGGGATCCTCGCGGCCGTCGTCGGCGCTTTCGCGTACGTCGGTGCCGTCGACCCGAACGAGCCCGGCCACTACCCCACCTGTCCGCTTTTGCAGCTCACCGGCATCTACTGCCCCGGCTGCGGCGGCCTGCGCAGTGCGCACGCCGTCGCCCACGGAGACGTCCTGGCGGCGCTCCAGGACAACGCGCTGGCCGTCGCCGGCTACGGGCTCTTCGCCGTGGTGTGGACCGTCTGGGTGGTCCGTGCGGTGCGCGGGAGGCCGTTCAGGATCGATCCAGGGCCGGTGCAGCTGTGGGCCGCGGGCGCGTTGCTGCTGGTCTTCACCGTTGTCCGGAACCTGCCTTTCGGTGGCTGGCTACACCCTTGATCAACTAAGGAACGTCCAGGTAGTGGGACCGGCGTCAACCGGATGCGAGGCCTACGCCCTCCTGCGGATACCATCGCAGTGACCATAGGTTTCGTACCGCTTTCACAGTCAACCGTCTGGAAGGGGGCCGCTCGCGTGAGTGTGCTCGACGAGATCATCGACGGAGTCCGTGCCGACCTCGCGGAGCGGCAGGCGCGCGTCAGCCTCGACGAGCTCAAGGAGCGCGCGGCGAAGGCGCCCGCGGCCAAGGACGGGGTCGCCGCGCTCAAGGGCGACGGCGTCAAGGTCATCTGCGAGGTCAAGCGCTCCAGCCCTTCCAAGGGCGCGCTGGCCGCGATCGCCGACCCGGCCGGGCTCGCCGCGGACTACGAGGCGGGCGGTGCGGCCGTCATCTCCGTGCTGACGGAACAGCGCCGCTTCGGCGGCTCGCTGGCCGACCTGGAGGCCGTTCGCGCGCGCGTGGACATCCCGGTCCTGCGCAAGGACTTCATCGTCACGTCGTACCAGCTGTGGGAGGCCCGGGCCTACGGCGCCGACCTCGCCCTGCTGATCGTCGCGGCCCTCGACCAGTCGGCGCTGGAGTCGCTGATCGAGCGCGCGGTGTCGATCGGCCTGACCCCGCTGGTCGAGGTGCACGACGAGGACGAGGTCGAGCGTGCCGTGGACGCGGGCGCGAAGATCATCGGCGTCAACGCGCGGAACCTGAAGACCCTGGAGGTCGACCGCGGGACGTTCGAGCGCGTCGCACCCGAGATCCCGGACAACCTCGTCAAGATCGCCGAATCGGGCGTCCGCGGCCCCCACGACCTCATCGCCTACGCCAACGCCGGCGCCGACGCGGTCCTGGTCGGCGAGTCCCTCGTCACGGGCAAGGACCCGAAGTCGGCGGTCTCCGACCTGGTGGCAGCGGGCGAGCACCCGGCACTGCGCCACGGGCGCGGCTGATCACCCGCTAGGCTGACCCCGATGAATCGCACTGTGACCACCGTGGACCGGTACGCCCGCCTCGCGCGCGGCTGCCGCCCTCGCGGCTGCCGCGCGCCGGCACGCCGCGTGCACGGGCGCCGCGTGCGATATGTCATCGGGGACGAACCCGGGCAGGTGAACGGCCGTCGATGGCAGCGCGCCCTTTAGGGGCGCGGGGAACTGCGCGACAAGCCACAGACGGCCCTTCGCCGTCGAACAAACCCCGCCCCCACGGCGACCAGTGCTGTTCACACACCACTCACCGTGAGGTTCACTCATGCCCAGCGACTTCTTCATCCCCGACCCGGAGGGTCAAGTCCCCAGCGCCGAAGGCTACTTCGGCGCCTTCGGCGGCAAGTTCATCCCGGAGGCCCTCGTCGCCGCCGTGGACGAGGTGGCCGTCGAGTACGACAAGGCCAAGCACGACCCCGAGTTCGCCCGTGAGCTCGACGACCTGCTGGTGAACTACACCGGCCGCCCGAGCTCCCTCACCGAGGTGCCGAGGTTCGCCGAACACGCCGGTGGCGCACGGATCTTCCTGAAGCGGGAAGACCTCAACCACACCGGCTCCCACAAGATCAACAACGTGCTCGGCCAGGCCCTGCTCACCAAGCGCATGGGCAAGACCCGCGTGATCGCCGAGACCGGCGCCGGCCAGCACGGCGTCGCGACGGCGACGGCCTGCGCACTGTTCGGCCTCGACTGCACCATCTACATGGGCGAGATCGACACCCAGCGCCAGGCCCTCAACGTGGCCCGGATGCGCATGCTCGGCGCCGAGGTCATCGCCGTGAAGTCCGGCAGCCGCACCCTCAAGGACGCCATCAACGAGGCGTTCCGCGACTGGGTCGCCAACGTCGACCACACGCACTACCTCTTCGGCACGGTCGCCGGCCCGCACCCCTTCCCGGCGATGGTCCGCGACTTCCACCGCGTCATCGGCGTCGAGGCCCGCCGCCAGCTCCTGGAGCGCGCCGGCCGTCTCCCCGACGCCGCCGTCGCCTGCGTGGGTGGCGGCTCCAACGCCATCGGCCTGTTCCACGCCTTCATCCCCGACCCGGACGTACGCCTGATCGGCTGTGAACCTGCGGGCCACGGCGTGGAGACCGGCGAGCACGCGGCCACCCTCACCGCGGGCGAGCCCGGCATCCTGCACGGCTCCCGCTCCTACGTCCTGCAGGACGACGAGGGCCAGATCACCGAGCCGTACTCGATCTCGGCCGGCCTGGACTACCCGGGCATCGGCCCCGAGCACTCCTACCTCAAGGACAGCGGCCGCGGCGAGTACCGCGCGGTCACCGACGACGCCGCCATGCAGGCGCTGCGCCTGCTGTCGCAGACCGAGGGCATCATCCCGGCCATCGAGAGCGCCCACGCGCTCGCCGGGGCCCTCGAAGTCGGCCGGGAGCTGGGCAAGGACGGGCTGATCGTCGTCAACCTGTCCGGGCGCGGTGACAAGGACATGGACACGGCCGCCCGTTACTTCGGCCTCTACGACACCGACGCCGAGGTCGCCGCCGACGCCAACGGTGGCGCCGCCGAGATCCAGGGGGACGCCAAGTGAGCGGAAACATCCAGCTGTTGACGGACACCCTGCGTGCCGCCAGGGCCGAGGGCCGCTCCGCGCTCATCGCCTACCTCCCGGCAGGGTTCCCCACCGTGGACGGCGGCATCGAGGCGATCAAGGCCGCACTCGACGGGGGTGCGGACGTCGTCGAGGTCGGTCTGCCGCACAGCGACCCCGTCCTCGACGGTCCCGTCATCCAGACCGCCGACGACATCGCCCTCAAGGGCGGGGTCAAGATCGCGGATGTCATGCGTACCGTCCGCGAGGCGCACGAGGCCACCGGGAAGCCGATCCTCGTCATGACGTACTGGAACCCCATCGACCGCTACGGCGTCGAGCGCTTCACCGCCGAACTGGCCGAAGCGGGCGGGGCGGGCTGCATCCTGCCCGACCTGCCCGTGCAGGAGTCCGCCCTGTGGAGGGAGCACGCCGAGAAGCACGGGCTCGCGACGGTCTTCGTCGTGGCGCCCAGCAGCAAGGACGGGCGGCTCGCGCAGATCACCGCGGCGGGCAGCGGCTTCGTCTACGCCGCCTCGCTGATGGGCGTCACCGGCACCCGCGAGTCCGTGGGTGCGCAAGCCCAGGACCTGGTCGAGCGCACCCGGGCCACCGGCACCGACCTGCCCGTCTGCGTCGGGCTCGGCGTCTCCGACGCCAGGCAGGCCGCCGAGGTCGCCGGCTTCGCCGACGGCGTGATCGTCGGCTCGGCCTTCGTCAAGCGGATGCTGGACGCGCCGGACGACGCGGCCGGCGTCGAGGCCGTGCGGACGCTCGCCGGTGAGTTGGCGAAGGGCGTGCGCGGGCGGGCGTAGGCAGCGTTCCAAGCAGGGTTCTCGGCAGCGAAATACATCGTCAGACGAAGGGCCTTCCGTACGAGTCGCTCGAACGGGTGGACCTGAGGCCGGGGAGGCGCGCAGCGCCTCCCCGGTTCGTTCTGCGGGTGTGAGCGAAAAGAATCGTGACGGAAAGCGGACCGCCCGGGAGCGGCTGGCGGTCGAGCGTGAGAAGCAGAAGGCCGCCGACAAGCGGCGCCGCGCGCTGATCGTGGGCGCGAGCGTCGTCTGCGTCCTCGGACTCGCGGCGGTGATCGGAGTCGTCGCGGCGAACGCCGGCAAGGACGACAGCAGCGAGTCGTCGGGCCCGGTCGTGGGGCCCTCGGGTGCGCAGGGCAAGGACGGCCTCGCGATCCCGGTCGGCGAGGAGAGCGCCAAGTCGACGCTCACGGTCTGGGAGGACTTCCGCTGCCCGGCCTGCAAGTCCTTCGAAGAGGCCTACCGATCGACGATTCATGAGCTGACGGACTCCGGAAAGCTCAGAGTCGACTACCACCTGGCGACGATCATCGACGGCGGCATGGGCGGCACCGGCTCGCGCAACGCCGCCAACGCCGCGGCCTGCGCCCAGGACGCCGGGAAGTTCACGCCGTACCACGACGTGCTGTTCCAGAACCAGCCCCCCGAGCCCGACGACGCCTTCGCCGAGAACAGCAAGCTCCTGGAGCTCGCGGGCAAGGTCAAGGGCCTGGACACGCCCGCCTTCCGCAAGTGCGTCGAGGACGGCACCCACAACAGCTGGGTCGACAAGTCCAACGAGGCGTTCAAGAAGGGCGGCTTCAGCGGCACGCCGACGGTGCTGCTGAACGGCAAGAACATCTACCAGGACCAGACGATGACCCCGGCCAAGCTGAAGCAGATGGTGGAGGAGGCCGCCAAGGGGTGACCCCCGATGGGCAGGCCGCTTGCGCGCACTGCCTGTTATGGACCCGTAGCCGGGCTGCCTGACATCGCTGCCGCCCGGCAGGGTAGCGTCGACCTTGCCATGGAACTTGCCTACATTCCCAGCCCGTCGCGCGGGGTGATCCACCTCGGTCCCATCCCGCTGCGCGGCTACGCCTTCTGCATCATCATCGGTGTCTTCGTAGCCGTCTGGCTCGGCAACAAACGCTGGATCGCCCGGGGCGGGCGATCCGGCACGGTGGCCGACATCGCGGTCTGGGCCGTGCCGTTCGGCCTGGTCGGCGGGCGCCTCTACCACGTGATCACGGACTACCAGCTGTACTTCAGCGAGGGCCGTGACTGGGTGGACGCCTTCAAGATCTGGGAGGGCGGCCTCGGCATCTGGGGCGCCATCGCCTTCGGTGCGCTGGGCGCGTGGATCGGCTGCCGCCGCCGTGGCATCCCGCTGCCCGCGTACGCCGACGCCGTCGCCCCCGGCATCGCCTTCGCGCAGGCGATCGGCCGCTGGGGCAACTGGTTCAACCAGGAGCTGTACGGGCGGCCGACCGACCTCCCGTGGGCGCTGGAGATCACGTCCTCGACGGACGGGCGGGTGCCGGGCAGCTACCACCCGACGTTCCTGTACGAGTCGCTGTGGTGCATCGGCGTCGCGCTGCTGGTGATCTGGGCCGACCGCCGTTTCAAGCTGGGCCACGGTCGGGCGTTCGCGCTGTACGTCGCCGCGTACTGCGCGGGGCGCGCGTGGATCGAGTACATGCGGGTCGACGACGCCCACCACATCCTGGGCCTGCGGCTGAACGTCTGGACCGCGCTGATCGTGTTCCTGCTGGCGGTGACGTACTTCGTGGTCTCCGCGAAGAAGCGGCCCGGCCGGGAAGAGATCGTGGAGCCGGGTGCCGCCGACGGTGAGGTCGAGGGCGGTGACGAGGCCGACGGCGAGAAGGCCGAGGCGGAAGCCCCGGAGCGCTCTGAGGAGGTCTCGGAGACGTCTGACGACTCCGACCCGTCGGATGCCGAGAGCAAGAAGGAAGCCGCCGACGAGGCCGAGTCGGCCAAGAAGAGCTGACGGTCGGTAGTACGTCGAAGAGGGCGCCCAGATCTGTCCGGGCGCCCTCTTCGCGTGTTCAGGCGCGGCGGGCCAGGGACAGCGTGCGCTGCGCCGTCGCGACCACCGCCGCGTCGATGAAGCTGCCGTCCGGGAGGGCCTGGGCGCCCCGGTTCGTCGCCGCCGCCTTGATGATCGTCTCCGCCTGTTCCAGCTCCTCCTCCGTGGGGAGGTAGGCGCGTTCGATCACCGGGAGCTGGCGCGGGTGGATGGCCGTACGGCCCAGGAAGCCCAGGGCACGGCCGTGCGCGCAGGTTGCCGCCAGGCCTTCCAGGTCGCGGATGTCGGGGTGGACCGACTGGGGCGGTGGGGCCAGGCCCGCGGCCCTGGCCGCGACGATGACGCGGGAGCGGGACCAGTCGAGACCCGCGTCGCCCCGGATGCCCAGGTCGGCCCGCAGATCCGACTCGCCGAGGGCGATCCCGCGCAGGGACGGATGGGCGGAGGCGATCGCGTACGCGCGCTCGATGCCCAGGGCCGACTCCAGCAGGGCGTGCAGCGGTGGGGCGCCGCCCGCGCTGGGCGGTGTGGTCTCCGCGAGGTGGACGATCTGGTCGGCGGACCGCACCTTGGGCAGGCGGATGCCGGACAGGCCGGGGCGCGTGGCCAGTGCCTCCAGGTCCTTGGCCGCCGCCGGGGTGTCCAGGGCGTTCACACGGACATGGACGGGGACGGGGTGCTCCGGCTCGGAGAGCAGGTCGGCGGTGGCCGACCGGGCGTAGTCCTTGCGGTCCGGGGCGACCGCGTCCTCCAGGTCGACGATCACGATGTCGGCGCCGGACGTCAGGGCCTTGGCCACCACATGGGGGCGGTCGCCGGGGGCGTACAGCCAGGTCAGGGGGTAGGGCGTCACAGGGCGCCCTCCTCGCGCAGGGCCGCCAGTTCGGAGGAGGTCAGGCCCAGGTCGGTGAGGATCTCGTCCGTGTCCGCGCCGTGCGGGCGGCCTGTCCAGCGGATCGTGCCGGGGGTGGCGGAGAGGCGGAAGAGGACGTTCTGCATGCGCAGCGGGCCCAGTTCGGGGTCGTCGACGGTGGTGATCGTGTCGAGGGCCGCGTACTGGGGATCGGTCATCACGTCCCGTACGTCCTGGATCGGGGCGGCCGCCGCTTCAGCCTTCTCGAAGGCCGCGAGGACGTCGGCGCGGGTGTGGCGGGCGATCCAGTCGCCGACCGCCTTGTCGAGGACGTCGGCGTGGCGGGCCCGGTCGGCGCCCGTCGCGAACCACGGCTCGTCGATCAGTTCGGGGCGCCCCACCAGGTGCATCACGCGCTCGGCGATCGACTGGGCCGAGGTGGAGACGGCGACCCAGGTGCCGTCCGCGGTGCGGTACGTGTTGCGCGGGGCGTTGTTGGCGGAGCGGTTGCCGGTGCGTTCCTGGACGTAGCCGAGCTGGTCGTACCAGGTCGCCTGGGGGCCGAGCGCCAGCAGCATCGGTTCGATGAGGGCCATGTCGACGACCTGGCCCTCGCCGGTGCGCTCGCGCGCGGCCAGGGCCGTCATCACGGCGTACGCGGTGGCGAGGCCCGCGATCGAGTCGGCGAGGCCGAACGGCGGGAGCGTGGGGGGCGCGTCAGGCTCGCCGGTGAGCGCGGCGAAGCCGCTCATCGCCTCGGCGAGGGTGCCGAAGCCGGGGCGGTGGGCGTAGGGGCCGAACTGGCCGAAGCCGGTGATGCGGGCGAGGACCAGGCGGGGGTTGGCGGCGGAGAGCTCCGGCCAGCCGAGGTCCCACTTCTCCAGGGTGCCGGGGCGGAAGTTCTCGATGACGACGTCCGCGGTGGCGACCAGGCGCAGCAGGGTGGCGCGACCGCCGGGCTTGGAGAGGTTGAGGGTGATCGTGCGCTTGTTGCGGCCGAGGACCTTCCACCACAGGCCGACGCCGTCCTTCGACGGGCCGTGGCCGCGGGAGGGGTCCGGCTTCTCGGGGTGCTCGACCTTGACGACCTCCGCGCCGAAGTCGCCGAGCATCGTGGCGGCGAGGGGGCCGGCGAAGAGGGTGGCCAGGTCGAGGACGCGGAGGCCGGACAGAGGCGCCACGGCTGCTTCCGTCCCCCGGGTTGTCTGCGATGTCTCGGTCATGACGCGTACCGTTCCTCGATCTCGGGGCGGTACGGCATCGACACCGAGGCACCCTCCCGCTGGACCGACAGCGCGGCTGCCTCGGCCGCCCATCTCAGTGCGTCCCGCATCGGACGCCCTTCGCCGACGGCCACCGCGAGGGCGCCCACGAAGGTGTCGCCGGCGCCGGTGGAGTCGACGGCGGTGACTTTCGGGGCGGGGACGGTCAGGGGGTCCGCGCCGCGGGTGGCGTACAGGCTGCCGGACGCGCCCAGGGTGACGACCACCTCGGGCACCTGGTCGAGCAGCGCGGTGGCCGCCTCGCGGGGGTCGGTGCGGCCGGTGAGGGTGGTGGCCTCGTGCTCGTTGGGGACCAACAGGTCGATGGCGGCGAGGAGTTCGCGGGGCAGGGGCTGGGCGGGCGCCGGGGTGAGGATCGTACGGACGCCGTGCCGGCGGGCCGCCTGTGCGCCGGCGAGGACCGCGGCCAGCGGGATCTCCAACTGCAGCAGCAGCGTGTCGGCGGAGGCGATGACGCCCTCGTCGCCGGGGCTGAGGTGGTCCAGCGTGCCGTTCGCGCCGGGGATCACGACGATCGCGTTGCCGCCCTCGTCGTCCACGACGATGTGCGCGGTGCCGGACGGGCCCTCGGCCGCGCGGAGGTCGTCGGTGTCCACGCCGGAGTGTTCGAGGGTGGAGCGCAGGTGGGTGCCGTAGGCGTCGTTGCCGACGGCGCCGATCATCAGGACGTTGCCGCCCGCGCGGGCCGCCGCGATCGCCTGGTTGGCGCCCTTGCCGCCGGGGATCGTACGGAACTCCCGGCCCGTCACGGTCTCGCCGCGCTGGGGGGCCTTCTCGACGTACGTGACGAGGTCCATGTTCGTGCTGCCGAGCACGACGATGTCGGTCATGGGTGAGCGGCCTCCAAGGGGGTGAGCCGGTGGGTGAGCTCGTGGGTCAGCCGGGCGAGCGTGTCGAAGCCGGTGCCGTTGAAGTCGGCGACGGAGGTGGCGAGGCGGTTCTTGAGAGGGGCCGTCCAGCGGTCGGGGAGCGCGGTGGGGGTGCCGGCGAGGAGGGCGGCGATGCTGCCCGCGGTCGCGCCGTTGGAGTCGGTGTCCCAACCTCCCGACACGGCACGGCAGATGGAGCCGGTGAAGTCGCCGTCCGCGTGGGTGAGGGCGGCGGCGATCAGGGCGGTGTTGGGGATGGCGTGGACCCAGTGGTGGGTGTGCGCGTGGGCGGCGTGGAGTTCGTCGACGACCGTGTCGAAGCCCTCGTGGGTCCGGGCGAGCCGGACGGCGCGGTGGATCGCCTCGGCCAGGCGGGAGCTCGGGGGGATCACCGTGAGGCCGGTGCGCAGGCAGGCGTGGATGTCCCGGGCGCCGGTCGCCGTCGCTGCCTGTGCGATGACCGCGGCCGTGAACATCGCCGCGTAGACGCCGTTGGCGGTGTGGGTGAGGGTGGCGTCGCGGTGGGCCTGTTCGGCCGCGGCGGCCGGGTCCCCGGGGTTGGTCCAGCCGTGGACGTCCGCGCGGATGAGGGCGCCGATCCATTCGCGGAAGGGGTTGCGGTGCCGGGCCGTCTGCGGAGGTTCGATGCCGAGGAGGAGGTTGCGGTGGGCGATGCGCTCGGCCGTGAAGGTGCGGCCGGGCGGGAGTTCGTCGAGCCAGAGGCGGGCCACGTCGGTGGTGGTGAAGGTCTTGCCGTGGCGTTGGAGCAGGAGGAGGTTGAGCAGGGGGTAGTTGAGGTCGTCGTCCTCGGGCATGCCGTCGATGTTCTCGGCGAGGGAGGTGGTCGCCGAGCGGCGGTTCCAGGGGTGGGCGGTGAGGAGGTCCTCGGGAACGCCGCGAGCGGTGAAGTAGGTGCTCAGGGGCCAGTTGCCGGTGGACGCGGCCAGTTGGCGGATGGCTTCGAGGGGGAGCTTCTCCACGGGCTTGCCCAGGAGGCAGCCGACGGCTCGGCCGAGCCAGGCGGCCTCGTAGCGGGTGGGAGCGGGCGGTGCCGCGGACGTGCCGGGATCGCCCGGCCAGTCGGGGCACCGGGACTTGATCCTGTCCAGATCCGTCGGCTCGTCGTCCTCCAACCTGCTGGGCAGGTCCGCCAGTTCGTCCAGCAGGTCCTTTGCCAGAGTCCGCAGATATCTCGACGCCGGCTCCGCGGACGAGCCCGCCCGCAGCGGGGCCGGTCGGCCGCCCGCCGCCGTCCACCTCGCCGCGATCCTCGACGGCTCCCTGCCGTCCAGGGCCGCCTGGCGCAGTTCGTGGCCGAGCAGGTCCTCCGGCTGGACCCAGGTCAGTCGGAGCATGCTCGGCCCTCCAGTGCGGTGAAGGCCGCCTCGTGGGCACGGCGTCGGCGGACGTCACGGGCGTGGATCTCTCTGGTCACCTCGGTCAGCGTGTGAGCCGGCTCCCAGAGGTCGAGGCGGCTGGCCTCCGCGACCGTCTTCGACCAGTCCTGAGGGGGCGGTGAGCCCAGGGCGCCGCACACGGCGCCGGCCATCGTCGCGATGGAGTCGCAGTCGCGGCCGTAGTTCACGGCGCCCAGGACCGCCTGGCGGTAGTCGCCGTTCGCGACCAGCAACATGCCCAGGGCGACGGGGAGTTCCTCGATGGCGTGCAGTCGGGAGGGGCGACGGGCGCCGAGGGAAGGCTGTCGGTAGTCGGGGCCGACCGTGTCGTACGGGGCGACCGCCTCCCGGAGCGGGGCCAGGGCCGACTCGAAGTCGCTGTGGCGGCTCGCCGCTTCGCAGACCTTCTCGATCGCCGTCCGCGTGCCGTCCTTGGCCAGGGAGAGACAGGCCGTGACGACCGAGTCCGGTGTCGCCCCCGGCATGCACGCCGCCGCCACCGCCGCCGCGAAGACGCCCGCCGCCTCACGGCCGTACGACGACTGATGGGCGCCCGCGATGTCCAGCGCCTCGGCGTACGCCGCCCTCGGATCGGCCGCGTTGACCAGGCCGACGGGGGCCACGTACATCGCGGCACCGCAGTTGACGATGTTGCCGACGCCCGCCTCACGCGGGTCCACGTGGCCGTAGTGGAGGCGCGTCACCAGCCACTTCTCCGCCAGGAAGAGGCGGTGCAGAGGGAGGGCCTCCGACTCCAGTTCCGGGATCCAGCGCGGGTTCGTCATCAGGTCCGGGACCAGGTGGTCGGCGATCGCGTACGCGTCGAGGTGGTCGCGGACCGTCCCGTAGACGCGGATCAGCGCATGCGTCATCAACGTGTCGTCGGTGACGTGCCCGTCGCCCTTGTGATACGGCGCGATGGGGCGGGCCGTGCGCCAGGCGTCGCCGTTCCAGGGGCCGACGATGCCGTGGACACGGCCGCCGTGGCGCTGAAGGATCTGGTCGGGGGAGTAGCCCTCCACCGGGCCGCCGAGGGCGTCGCCGACCGCCGCGCCGACCAGGGCGCCGGTGATCCGCTCGTCGAGACGCGGGCCACTGCTTTCTTCTGCTTTGGGCGTCATGCCCGAATCATCCTCCTGGTCGGGCCGGTTGTGTGGCTTCCAGGAGTTCGGCGAGTTCCACCAGGTCGGTGCCGGTGAGTCGGGGGAGTACGCAGCCGGAGAGGGTGCGGCACGCGTCGCGCCAGCTCGCCGGGATCGACGCGCCGCCGCCCAGCGCGCCCGTGAGCGCGCCGGCCAGGGCCGGTGCCGAGTCCGCGACCCGGGACAGACACGCGGCGGCGGGGACCGCCTCGGCGATACGGCCGTCCGCCGTGACCGTGAGGGCCAGGGCCACCGGGACCGTTTCGGCCGCGGCGACGCCGTAGCTGTAGACGTGGTCGACGATTTGGTGTTCGAGGAGGGGGATCAGGGCGAAGGCGCTGTCGGCGGCCCGCGCCAGCTTCAGCGCGTGGCGGGCGTTGCGGCCGATCTCCGTCTCCTCGGGGAGTTCGGCGAGAGCGGCGGTGACGCAGGCCTCGGTCGTCGCGCCGGTCAGAGCCAGGGCGAGGGCCGCCGCCATCGCCCTCGCGCCGTGCACCCCGTCGCCGTCCTGGGTGTAGCGGGCGTCGAACTCGGCGAGGTCGGCTGCGCGGCGGGGGTCGCCGGGGTGGGCCACGGCGAGGACGCAGGCCCTGACGCAGGCGGCGTCGTCGAAGTAGTGCGGGTTGTCGTGGCCGGTGGCGGGTGGGCGCAGGCCGGTGGCGAGGTTGCCGAGGCCGGCGCGGACGGAGATGCGGGCGCGCAGGGGGAGGATCGCCGACTCGACCTCGGGGGCGCGGTCGGCTGCGGCGGCCACTTCGCTGGCCACGGCGTTCCAGGTCAGGTCGATCGCGGCCCGGGTGCGGCGCTCTCGGCTGAGGTCGCCGAGGGCGGTGTCGTCGCCGGCGCGCAGGAGCGCCTCGGCTGCGAAGGCCGCCCATTCCGCATCGTCGGAGGGGCCGAGGCGCAGGGGCTCCGGGGGTTGGTTCAGGGCGAGGGGGAGGGGGAGGGTGGTGGTGGCGTTGTGTTCGGCGAAGGTGTCGAGTTCTCGGGTGAGGCGGCGGGTCCATTCGGGCATGCGGGCGGCTCTGTGGCGGGCGGCGGGCCAGCCGGCGGCGTCGCCTGCGGCGAGGCCGAGCAGGAGGCCGGCGATGCGTTGTCCGGCCTCGGCTTCGCCGTCGGCCGGTTGTCTCCCACCCGCACCGCACGTGCGACTTTCGTCGTCGGGTGCGGGTGGCCCCGGTGGGGCGTTCTCGCCGTCGGCGACCGCGGGATCGTTCGGTGGCACGAGGACCGTGGTGTCGTCATTCGGGGGCGCCGAAGTCGGGGACCCCTCGTCCAGGGGACGGGGCGGCGTCACGGCCGGACCTCCGCCTCGTCGTCACTGACCAAGGCGAGGGAGTGGCGCGCGAAAGCCCCGCCTCCCAGCGGCACCTCACCTGCCTCGGACCCCCTCGCCCCCCACTTCCCGCCCTCCCCCGGCACCAGCAGCTCCGCCACATCCAGCACGTGGTGCCCGGACATCGACGGCAGGCAGCTGCCCCGCGCCGGCCCGATCGCCGCCGCCCACTCCGCCGGGATCGCGGACTCGCCCTGCGTCGCCCCCGCCAGGGCCCCCGCGACCGCCGCCGTCGTGTCCGCGTCCCGGCCCATGTTCACGGCCGTGAGGACCGCCTGGACGAAGTCGCCGTCCGCTGCCGCGTACGCCCCGAAGGCCAGTGCGACCGCCTCGGGGGCCAGGTCGGTCCAGGGGTAGCCGCCGATGACGACGGCCGAGCGGACCGCGCGTTCGCCGCGGTGGGCCACCGCCACGGCCCGGCGCAGCGAGCGAGCCGTCCAGGAGTCGTCCGGGACCACCGCCAGGGCCGAGGCCACCACGGCGATCGTCGGTGCTCCCGCCATCGCCGCCGCGACACCCGCCGCCACCGCCTGGCCGCCGTAGATGCCCTCGCCCTCGTGGCTCACCGAGCCGTCGATCGCCACCAGCCGGGCCGCCTCGGCCGGGCGGCCCGCCGCGAAAACGCCGAAGGGGGCCGCCCGCATGGCGAGACCGTCGCTCCAGGCGTGCCGGTGCTGGGCGGAGATGGGGGCCGCGAGGCCCCGGCGGAGGTTCTCCAGCGTGCCGCGCTCGCTGAAGCCCGCGCCCCGGAAGGGGCCCTCCGCACGGTCCGCGATCCACTGGTGCCAGGCCGATTCCACATGGGCCGGGGTGAGGGCCGAGCCGTGGCGGGCGAGGAGGAGGCCCGAGAAGATCGCGTACTCCGTGTCGTCCGTGCCGGAGGGGTTGTCGGTGACGAAGCCGGTGATACGGCCCCAGCGGGCGCGGATCTCGGAGGGCTTCATGTTCTCCGCGGGGGCGCCCAGCGCGTCGCCGACGGCCAGGCCCAGCAGCGCGCCGCGCGCCCGTCCGCGGAGTTCGGCGGCGTCCCCGGGCGCCGGGACCGAGGGAATGCAGGCGGTCGATGGCATGCGTGGCCTCTCCTCCGGGGGCTCCGCCCAGGGCGCGGAGCCCTTTGCGGATATGTCCCACCGTCGGCGGTTGACCCGAGCCTCGGAAGCCTCAGTGTCACCCGGTCGACATCTGTGCGAGATCAGCCACGAATGAGCGTTCTACGGGAAAAGTGCAGGTTAGCGCAGCCTTTCCTTGCTGGCGGCGGGGAATGCTGGAGCGTAGATTTGTGGTTGTCGAAGAATGGAACGTGTCTAAAGACAGCCTTGCCTGAGCTTTCTGGGGGACCCCTCATGGCCATCATCGAGACCGAAGCCGCCCTGCATGAGGCGCACCGTGACAACCACACGCACCGGGATGTGAACGGCGGCTGGCTGCGCCCCGCCGTCTTCGGTGCGATGGACGGTCTGGTCTCCAACCTCGCCCTGATGACCGGCGTCGCGGGCGGGGCGGTCAGTCATCAGACCATCGTGCTGAGCGGGCTCGCCGGTCTTTCCGCCGGCGCCTTCTCCATGGCCGCCGGCGAGTACACCTCCGTCGCCTCCCAGCGCGAGCTGGTCGAGGCCGAGCTGGACGTCGAGCGGCGGGAGCTGAGAAAGCACCCCGAGGACGAAGAGGCCGAGCTCGCTGCTCTCTATGAATCGCGGGGTGTCGAGCCGGGGCTCGCGCGGGCCGTCGCCGAGCAGCTCTCCCGCGATCCCGAGGTGGCTCTGGAGATACATGCCCGTGAAGAGCTCGGCATCGACCCCGGTGATCTGCCGTCGCCGCTGGTCGCGGCCGTGTCGTCGTTCGGGTCGTTCGCGCTGGGCGCCCTGCTGCCCGTACTGCCGTATCTGCTCGGTGCGACCGCGCTGTGGCCGGCCGTGCTGCTGGCGTTGGCCGGGCTGTTCCTGTGCGGTGCGGTCGTGGCCAAGGTGACCGCGCGGAGCTGGTGGTTCAGCGGATTGCGGCAGCTCGCGCTCGGCGGTGCCGCGGCCGGTGTGACGTACGCCCTGGGCAGCCTGTTCGGAACGGCCGTAGGATAGCTCGGCTCGGACTTATGCGTTGGGCCGCATAAGTAGCCGTTACTCGCTGGTTTCGAATGCTTAACCACCGGGCATGAGCCGTAAGCGCTGCGGGCAATGAGGCCTGTGACGCACTCGCGGGGTGGGCGACGACGCCCGCTTCCGCCCCCCTGGATCGACGGACATGGACCTGTCCCGTTCGGTCCCCACATACTTCGAGCCATGTGCGCGGAACCCCCGCCGTCAGCCCGTGGCGTCCGCATGTTGGAACGGATTATCCCGCTTCCCGAGAACCGCTCCATCATGTAACCTGCACGAAATTTTGCACTCACGCAGAGGGCCAACGTCGTCCCTCGGCAATTTGCATATGCCAGATGACGACGACGGGAGAGCCGATGCGTACGCCGCGCCAGCCGTCCCAGCACTCCACGAATGGCCAGAACTGGTCGTTCATGGATGCTCGCCCTGCTGCGCAGGGTATGTACGACCCCCGCAACGAGCACGACGCCTGTGGCGTCGGCTTCGTGGCCACCCTCACCGGCGAGGCGAGCCACACGCTGGTCGAGCAGGCGCTCACCGTTCTGCGCAATCTCGAACACCGCGGCGCCACGGGCTCCGAGCCCGACTCGGGCGACGGCGCGGGCATCCTCTCCCAGGTGCCGGACGCCTTCCTGCGTGAGGTGACCGCATTCGAACTGCCCCAGGCCGGTGCTTATGCTGTCGGTATCGCCTTCCTGCCGGAGGACGGGACCCAGGACGCCGTCTCGCAGATCGAGACGATCGCGTCCGAGGAGGGCCTGAACGTCCTCGGCTGGCGTGAGGTTCCCGTCGCGCCCGAACTGCTGGGCGCCACCGCCCGTTCGACGATGCCCGCCTTCCGGCAGGTGTTCGTCGCGGACGGCTCCTCGGAGGGCATCGACCTCGACCGCAAGGCCTTTGTGCTGCGCAAGCGCGCCGAGCGCGAGGCCGGTGTCTACTTCCCGTCGCTGTCGGCCCGCACGATCGTCTACAAGGGCATGCTGACCACCGGCCAGCTGGAGCCCTTCTTCCCGGACCTGTCCGACCGCCGCTTCGCCTCGGCCGTCGCCCTCGTCCACTCGCGCTTCTCCACGAACACCTTCCCGTCGTGGCCGCTCGCTCACCCCTACCGCTTCGTCGCGCACAACGGTGAGATCAACACCGTCAAGGGCAACCGCAACTGGATGCGTGCCCGCGAGTCGCAGCTCGTCTCCGACCTGTTCGGATCCGACGACAAGGCTCTTGAGCGCATTTTCCCGGTGTGTACGCCGGACGCCTCCGACTCGGCGTCCTTCGACGAGGTGCTGGAGCTGCTCCACCTCGGTGGCCGCTCGCTGCCGCACTCCGTGCTGATGATGATCCCGGAGGCGTGGGAGAACCACGACTCCATGGACCCGGCCCGGCGCGCCTTCTACCAGTTCCACGCCACGATGATGGAGCCCTGGGACGGCCCGGCCTGTGTCACCTTCACCGACGGCACCCAGGTCGGCGCCGTGCTCGACCGCAACGGTCTGCGCCCCGGCCGCTACTGGGTCACCGACGACGGCCTCGTCGTCCTCGGCTCCGAGGTCGGCGTCCTCGACATCGACCCCGCCAAGGTCGTCCGCAAGGGCCGCCTGCAGCCCGGCCGGATGTTCCTCGTGGACACCGCCGAGCACCGCATCATCGAGGACGACGAGATCAAGGCCCAGCTCGCGGCGGAGAAGCCGTACGCCGAGTGGCTGGAGGCCGGCGAGATCGAGCTGTCCGACCTGCCCGAGCGCGAGCACATCGTGCACACGCACGCGTCGGTCACCCGCCGCCAGCAGACCTTCGGTTACACCGAGGAGGAGCTGCGCGTCATCCTCGCGCCGATGGCCAAGGCCGGCGCCGAGCCGATCGGCTCGATGGGCACCGACTCGCCGATCGCCGCGCTGAGCGACCGGCCGCGACTGCTCTTCGACTACTTCACCCAGCTGTTCGCGCAGGTCACCAACCCGCCGCTGGACGCCATCCGCGAGGAGCTCGTGACCTCGCTGTTCTCGTCCCTCGGCCCGCAGGGCAACCTGCTGGAGCCGACGGCCGCGTCCTGCCGGAGCGTCACCCTGCCGTTCCCGGTGATCGACAACGACGAGCTGGCCAAGCTCATCCACATCAACGCCGACGGCGACATGCCCGGCTTCAAGGCCGCGACCCTGTCCGGCCTGTACCGGGTGCACGGCGGCGGCGACGCGCTGGCCGCGCGCATAGAGGAGATCTGCACCGAGGCCGACGCCGCCATCGAGAACGGCGCCCGCCTGATCGTCCTGTCGGACCGCCACTCCGACGCCGAGCACGCGCCGATCCCGTCGCTGCTGCTCACCGCGGCCGTCCACCACCACCTCATCCGCACCAAGCAGCGCACCCACGTGGGCCTGCTGGTCGAGGCCGGCGACGTCCGCGAGGTCCACCACGTCGCCCTGCTCATCGGCTTCGGCGCCGCGGCCGTGAACCCGTACCTGGCGATGGAGTCGGTCGAGGACCTCGTCCGCGCCGGTACCTTCCTGCCGGGCATGGAGGCCGAGAAGGCCATCCGCAACCTGATCTACGCCCTCGGCAAGGGCGTCCTGAAGGTCATGTCCAAGATGGGCATCTCCACCGTCGCCTCCTACCGCGGCGCGCAGGTGTTCGAGGCCGTCGGCCTCGACACCGCCTTCGTCGAGAAGTACTTCAACGGCACGGCCACCAAGATCGGCGGCGTCGGCCTCGACGTCATCGCCAAGGAGGTCGCCGCCCGCCACTCCAAGGCCTACCCCGCCTCGGGCATCGCCCCGGCGCACCGCGCGCTGGAGATAGGCGGCGAGTACCAGTGGCGTCGCGAGGGCGAGCCGCACCTGTTCGACCCGGAGACGGTCTTCCGCCTCCAGCACTCCACGCGCACCGGTCGCTACGACATCTTCAAGAAGTACACCGAGCGCGTGAACGAGCAGTCCGAGCGCCTGATGACGCTCCGCGGGCTCTTCGGCTTCACGTCCGACCGGCAGCCGATCTCCATCGACGAGGTCGAGCCGGCTTCCGAGATCGTCAAGCGCTTCTCCACCGGCGCCATGTCGTACGGCTCCATCTCCAAGGAGGCGCACGAGACCCTCGCCATCGCCATGAACCAGCTGGGCGGCAAGTCCAACACCGGTGAGGGCGGCGAGGACCCGGACCGTCTGTACGACCCGGCGCGCCGGTCGAGCATCAAGCAGGTCGCGTCCGGCCGCTTCGGCGTGACCTCCGAGTACCTGGTCAACGCCGACGACATCCAGATCAAGATGGCCCAGGGCGCCAAGCCCGGCGAGGGCGGCCAGCTGCCCGGCCACAAGGTCTACCCGTGGGTCGCGAAGACGCGTCACTCGACGCCGGGCGTGGGCCTGATCTCCCCGCCGCCGCACCACGACATCTACTCCATCGAGGACCTGGCTCAGCTGATCCACGACCTCAAGAACGCCAACCCGCAGGCCCGCATCCACGTGAAGCTGGTCTCCGAGGTCGGCGTCGGCACGGTCGCCGCGGGTGTCTCCAAGGCGCACGCGGACGTGGTCCTGATCTCCGGTCACGACGGTGGTACGGGTGCCTCCCCGCTCACCTCGCTGAAGCACGCCGGTGGCCCCTGGGAGCTCGGTCTCGCCGAGACCCAGCAGACCCTGCTGCTCAACGGCCTGCGCGACCGCATCGTCGTGCAGACCGACGGTCAGCTCAAGACCGGCCGCGACGTCGTCATCGCCGCGCTGCTCGGCGCCGAGGAGTTCGGTTTCGCGACCGCGCCGCTCGTCGTCTCCGGCTGCATCATGATGCGCGTCTGCCACCTGGACACCTGCCCGGTCGGCATCGCCACCCAGAACCCGACCCTGAGGGACCGGTTCTCCGGCAAGGCCGAGTACGTCGTGAACTTCTTCCAGTACATCGCCGAAGAGGTCCGCGAGATCCTCGCCGAGCTGGGCTTCCGCTCCATCGAGGAGGCCGTCGGCCACGCCGAGGCCCTCGACGTGACCCGCGCGGTCGACCACTGGAAGGCGCAGGGCCTGGACCTGGCCCCGCTGTTCCACGTGCCCGAGCTGCCCGAGGGCGCGGTGCGCCACGCGCTGGTCGAGCAGGACCACGGCCTGGAGAAGGCGCTCGACAACGAGCTCATCAAGCTCGCCGCCGACGCGCTGGCCGCGGACTCCGCGACCGACGCCCAGCCGGTGCGCGCCCAGGTCAAGGTCCGCAACATCAACCGCACGGTCGGCACCATGCTCGGCCACGAGGTGACGAAGAAGTTCGGTGGCGCGGGCCTGCCCGACGACACCATCGACATCACCTTCACGGGTTCGGCGGGCCAGTCCTTCGGTGCCTTCCTGCCGCGCGGTGTCACGCTGCGCCTGGAGGGCGACGCCAACGACTACGTCGGCAAGGGCCTCTCCGGCGGCCGGGTGATCGTCCGTCCCGACCGGGGCGCCGACCACCTCGCCGAGTACTCGACGATCGCGGGCAACACCATCGCGTACGGCGCGACCGGCGGTGAGCTGTTCCTTCGCGGTCGTACGGGCGAGCGGTTCTGTGTCCGCAACTCCGGCGCGACGGTCGTCTCCGAGGGCGTGGGCGACCACGGCTGCGAGTACATGACCGGTGGCCACGCGGTGGTCCTCGGCGAGACGGGTCGTAACTTCGCGGCCGGCATGTCCGGCGGCATCGCGTACGTCATCGACCTCGACCGGGACAACGTCAACGTCGGCAACGTGAGCGCCGTCGAGGCCCTCGACGACACCGACAAGCAGTGGCTGCACGACGTGGTCCGCCGCCACCAGGAGGAGACCGGCTCCACGGTCGCCGAGAAGCTCCTGGCCGAGTGGGAGACCGCCGTCGAGCGCTTCAGCAAGATCATCCCCAGCACGTACAAGGCAGTGCTCGCCGCCAAGGACGCCGCCGAGCGAGCCGGTCTCTCCGAGACCGAGATCACCGAGAAGATGATGGAGGCGGCGATCAATGGCTGACCCGAAGGGCTTCCTCAACCACGGGCGCGAGGTCGCCAAGTCCCGCCCCGTCGACGTACGCCTCAAGGACTGGAACGAGGTCTACGTCCCCGGCTCCCTGCTGCCGATCATCAGCAAGCAGGCCAGCCGCTGCATGGACTGCGGCATCCCGTTCTGCCACAACGGCTGTCCGCTGGGGAACCTGATCCCCGAGTGGAACGACTACGCCTACCGCGAGGACTGGGCGGCCGCGAGCGAGCGGCTGCACGCGACCAACAACTTCCCGGAGTTCACCGGTCGCCTCTGCCCCGCCCCCTGCGAGTCGGCGTGCGTGCTCGGCATCAACCAGCCGGCCGTCACCATCAAGAACGTCGAGGTCTCGATCATCGACAAGGCGTGGGACAGCGGTGACGTCGAGCCGCAGATCCCGGAGCGCCTGTCGGGCAAGACGGTCGCCGTCATCGGCTCCGGCCCGGCGGGCCTCGCCGCCGCCCAGCAGCTGACCCGGGCCGGCCACACCGTGGCCGTGTACGAGCGCGCGGACCGCATCGGCGGCCTCCTGCGCTACGGCATCCCCGAGTTCAAGATGGAGAAGCGGCACATCAACCGCCGTATCGAGCAGATGCGCGCGGAGGGCACCCGCTTCCGTACCGGCATCGAGATCGGCCGCGACCTCAAGGCGACCGACCTCAAGAAGCGGTACGACGCTGTCGTCATCGCCGCCGGCTCCACGACCGCCCGTGACCTGCCGGTCCCCGGCCGCGAGCTCAAGGGCGTCTACCAGGCCATGGAGTACCTGCCGTTGGCGAACAAGGTCCAGGAGGGCGACTACGTCACCTCCCCGATCTCCGCCGAGGGCAAGCACGTCGTGGTCATCGGCGGTGGCGACACCGGCGCCGACTGCGTGGGCACCGCCCACCGCCAGGGCGCGGCCTCCGTCACGCAGCTGGAGATCATGCCCCGCCCGGGCGAGGACCGCGCGCCGCACCAGCCGTGGCCGACCTTCCCGATGCTGTACAAGGTCACGTCCGCGCACGAGGAGGGCGGCGAGCGGGTCTACTCCGTCTCCACCACCCACTTCGAGGGCGACGAGGACGGCAACGTCCAGTGGCTGCACCTCACCGAGGTCGAGTTCGTCGACGGCAAGCTGAGCCAGAAGCCGGGCACGGAGCGCAAGATCCCCGCCCAGCTGGTCACGCTGGCCATGGGCTTCACCGGCCCCGACCGTGACAACGGCCTGATGGACCAGTTCGGCCTGGACCTCGACGAGCGCGGCAACATCGCCCGCGACGCCGACTTCCAGACCAACGTGCCGGGCGTGTTCGTCGCCGGTGACGCCGGCCGCGGCCAGTCGCTCATCGTGTGGGCCATCGCGGAGGGCCGCTCGGCCGCCCGCGGCTGCGACCGCTTCCTGACCGGCGCCAGCGAGCTGCCCGCGCCGATCCGTCCGACGGACCGCGCGCTGATGGTCTGACGGCACCACAAGTGACCTGACGGTCGCTCATACACGTCCCGTACAAAGGCGTACGGAACACAGACGGCGCCTGCCCACAGTCCCCGACCGGACTGGGCAGGCGCCGCCGCCTTGCGCCTGAGGCGCCGCTCTCAGCCCGTCAGCTCCGACACCTTCGCGACCACGAGCACCGCCAGCAGCACCAGCACGCCCACGCAGGCGGCCGTCTGGATGAGGGCCTGGCGCGGGCCGCGCGGGGCGTACGCGTAGGCGAGAGTCACCGCCGCTCCCGTCAGCAGTCCGCCGAGGTGGCCCTGCCAGGAGGTGAGGCCGGCGGAGAGCAGCAGCCACAGGAGCAGGAAAGCCATGAAGCGGTTGACGGTCTGCATGTCGGCGCCGATCCGGCGGGCGAGGACGTAGTACGCGGCGCCGAGCCCGAAGATCGCGCCCGACGCGCCGACCGACTCCACGTTCACGTCCGCGAGCAGCAGCTGGAGCACCGACCCGCCCAGCGTCGCCAGCAGGTACAGCGCGAGGTAGCGGACCCGCCCCAGCATCGGCTCCACGACCCGGCCGAGCTGCCACAGCGAGAGCATGTTCATCACGATGTGCAGCAGCCCGAAGGTGCCCTCGGTCGGCGGCAGGTGGAGGAAGCCGCTGGTCAGCAGCCGCTCCCACTGCCCGGCGACCAGGCCTTCGGCGTGGAAGTCCGAGGGGTGACCGGAGACGTAGATGTAGTAGCCGCCGTCCGGCCCGACCAGCCGGGCGCTGAGCATCGAGAACCGGTCCAGGATCTCCGGGCGCACCACCTCGGCCAGATAGGCGAGGACGTTGAGCCCGATGAGTACGGAGGTCACGAGCGGGGTCGCGGAGATCCGCCCGCCGACCAGCGTCCGGGCCTGCCGCACCGACCGCGAGCCCTCCTTCACGCACTCCACGCACTGATGGCCGACGGCCGCCTCGCGCATGCAGTCCGGGCAGATGTACCGGTCGCAGCGGGTGCAGCGGACGTGGGACTCCACCTTCGGGTGGCGATAGCAGGTGGTGACTGCGGGCTTGTCGGCGTCGGGCCCGACGGCCTCGGACTTGGTGGCGTCGGGCCTGACGGCCTCGGACTCTGCGGACTCGGGCTCCACAGCCGGCTCCTCGGAGAACTGGACGGACGATGAGCCGGTGGGGACGGCGGCGATCAAAATAGCGAACACCTGTGGACGGAGGGACAGGTGGGGCCGGTGATGCCGTAATCTCGGCAGCCGTACGGACGCACTTGGGGGAGAACGTATGGCGGCGATCAGTCTCAGCAAGGTCGAGGAGACCGCGCCCGCGCTGGTCAGCCTGTACAAGAGCGCCGGTGTGTCGCTGCACAAGCACGGGCTGGACGGGGTGCGGGCCGCGGTCTATCTGGTGGTCGACTACTCCGGTTCGATGAAGCCGTACTACAAGGACGGCAGCGTGCAGGCGCTCGCCGACCGGGTGCTCGGGCTGTCGGCGCACTTCGACGACGACGGGACCGTGCCGGTGGTCTTCTTCTCGACCGACGTCGACGCCGAGACCGAGATCGCGCTGGCCGACCACCAGGGGCGGATCGAGCGGATCGTGGCCGGGCTCGGGCACATGGGCAAGACCAGCTATCACCTGGCGATGGACGCCGTCATCGACCACTACCTGGACAGCGGGTCACGGGAACCGGCCCTGGTCGTGTTCCAGACCGACGGCGGGCCCATCAACAAGCTCGCCGCGGAACGGTACCTGTGCAAGGCGGCCCCGCTCCCGCTGTTCTGGCAGTTCATCGGCTTCGGGGACCCGGCGAGCCGGCAGTTCGACTTTCTGCGCAAGCTCGACGAGCTGGCGGTGCCGGGCAAAAGAGTGATCGACAACGCCGGGTTCTTCCACGCCGGTTCGGATCCGCGGCGGATGTCCGACGCCGAGCTGTACGACCGCCTGGTCGCGGAGTTCCCGAAGTGGCTCGTGGCGGCCCGGGCGCAGGGGATCGTACGCCCCGCCTGACCCGTCGGCGGCCTGTTCGCCCCGTTGGCGCGGCCCGTGAGGCCATGTCACCCTGTGGGTGATCCGACGGGGAGGCGACGACCTATGCACGGCGCACGATCGGGGAACGAGGGCACAGCGCCGCGGCGGCCCGCACCGCCCGGCAAGGGCGAGAAGGTCGCCGACTGGGCGGACGGGCGGCTCGGGCTGTACGCGCTGGCCAAGGCCAACATGCGCAAGGTCTTCCCGGACCACTGGTCCTTCATGCTGGGCGAGGTCTGCCTCTACAGCTTCCTCATCCTGATCCTCACGGGCGTCTACCTCACCCTGTTCTTCGACCCGAGCACCAGCGAGGTCGTCTACAACGGCTCCTACGAGCCCCTCAACGGGGTCCTGATGACCCGGGCGTACGAGTCCACGCTCGACATCAGTTTCGACGTGCGCGGCGGGCTGCTGATCCGGCAGATCCACCACTGGGCGGCGCTTGTCTTCGTCACCGGCATGCTGGTGCACATGATGCGGGTGTTCTTCACCGGCGCCTTCCGCAAGCCGCGCGAGCTGAACTGGGTGTTCGGCTGGACCCTGCTGATGCTCGGCATCATCACCGGCCTGACCGGCTACTCCCTCCCCGACGACCTGCTGTCCGGCACCGGCCTGCGGTTCGCGCACGGCGCGATCCTGTCGATCCCGATCGTGGGCACGTACGTGGCGTTCTTCCTCTTCGGCGGGGAGTTCCCCGGCGAGGACTTCATCGCTCGCCTCTACCCGATCCACATCCTGCTGCTGCCCGGCATCATGCTCGGCCTGGTGGTGGCCCATCTGATCCTGGTCTTCTACCACAAGCACACGCAGTACCCAGGCCCCGGCCGCAACCAGAAGTCGGTCGTCGGCATGCCCTTCCTGCCGGTGTACATGGCCAAGGCGGGCGGCTTCTTCTTCCTCGTCTTCGGCGTGCTGACGATCATGGGCGGCATCGCCAGCATCAACCCGGTGTGGGCCTTCGGGCCCTACCGCCCCGACCTGGTGACCACGGGCGCCCAACCCGACTGGTATCTAGGCTTCTCCGAGGGCCTGATCCGGGTGATGCCGGGATGGGAGCTCAACGCCTGGGGCCACACCCTGGAACTGGGCGTCTTCATCCCCTTCTCGCTCTTCCCGCTGATCCTGCTCGCGCTCGGTGTGTATCCCTTCATCGAGGCGTGGATCACCGGCGACAAACGTGAGCACCACATCCTCGACCGGCCGCGCAACATGCCCGTGCGCACCGGCCTCGGCGCGGCCTGGCTGAGCCTGTACGCGGTCCTGCTGATCGGCGGCGGCAACGACATCGTGGCCACCCATCTGCATCTGTCGATCAACGCCATCACGTGGTTCGTGCGGATCTCCGTCTTCGTCGTGCCGGTTCTCACCTTCTACGTGACCAAGCGGATCTGTCTCGGGCTGCAGCGCCGGGACCGGGCCAACGTGCTGCACGGCAGGGAGACGGGCACCATCAAGCGGCTCCCGCACGGTGCGTACGTCGAGGTCCACGAGCCTTTGTCGCAGGAGCAGCTGTTCACCCTCACCCAGCACGAGCAGGAGCCGCCGTACGAGATCGGCCCGCTCGTCGACGCAGGCGGCGTCCGGCGCCGGGTCAGCCCGGCCCAGCGGGTACGGGCCCGGCTGGCGCGGGCGATGTTCGGGCCGACGACGCGGATCACCAAGCCGACGGTGGAGGAGTACCGCGAGGTCACCAGCGGCGATCACCACTGAGCACCTCGGCCCTGCACAGGTCCGGGCTGCCCCAGGCGGTGCGCAACGCGCGGGCCTTGGTCAGCCACAGCGACAGGTCGTACTCCGCCGTGTAGCCGATCGCGCCGTGCAACTGCAGCGCGGTCCGGGCGGCGGCGTACGCGGCTTCGCACGCGGTGACCTTCGCGGCGGCGATGTCGGCGGGCGCCATGGTGAGCGCGGCGCCGAAGAGCAGCGGCCGGGCGAACTCCAGGCCGATCCTCGCGTCGGCCAGCCGGTGCTTCACCGCCTGGAACGAGCCTATCGGGGCACCGAACTGGGTGCGCTGCTTGACGTAGCCGACGGTTCTGTCGAGCAGCGCGAGACCGACGCCGAGGGCTTGGGCGGCGGTGGTGAGACGGGCGTGGGCGAGGGCCTGTGCGGTGGGCGGATCCGGACTGAGGAGTTCGCCGCCGGGTTCGAGGGGGGTGACGCGGCGGGCCGGGTCCAGGGAGGGGCGTACGGGGCCATGGCCGGGGGAGAGGTACAGGCCGTCGGGGGTGAGAGCGAGGCGGGTCGTGGCCACGTCGCCGTCCAGGGCATACGGCGCCGGCCACGCCAGCGTCGCCATGGCCTCCCCCGCCGCCAGCGACGGCAGGAGCCGCTTGGCGGGGCCGGAGTCGGGCAGCTCGGCGAGCAGCGCCGCCGTCGTGACCGTCTCCACCAGCGGGCCGGGCACGGCATGCCGACCCAACTCCAAGAAGGCGAGGGCGAGTTCGACGGGCCGTGCGCCCAGCCCCTCGTACCCCTCCGGTACGGCGAGCGCGAAGACCCCCGCCTCCGCGATACGGGACCACAGCGCGCGGCCACTCGCATGCTCGCCCCGGCTCCAGTCCCGTACGACCGACGGCGTGTCGGCTGCCGTGAGCATCGAGTCCAGCGAGCGGGCGAAGGCCCGCTGCTCGGGGTCGAGGAGAAACCTCATCAGCGGGGTCCCTTCGGGGGTGGCGGTGACGATGGTGGTGTCCCTGTCGGCGTCACACGGCCCTCCCGATGTCGGTGGCGTTCGCCTCGGCGTCGGCGGAGCTCCGTCGCATCACCGCAGTCCCTTCGTCGGGGTGGCGTTCCTGCCGGGGGGAATGCGGCGCCCCCGGTGTCTGCGGCGTCCCGTCCTCCCGTGCCCGCAGCGCTTTCCTTGGTGTCGGCAGGCCTCCCGCATCAGCACCGTCCCTTTGTCGCGGTGGTGTCCCGCTCGGCGGGAATGGTGCGCGCCCGGATGTCTGCGGCGCCCGGCGTCCCGGCTGCCCGCGGCAGCCCCCTCGGCATCGGCGGAGCCTCCCGTATCGGCGGAGCCTCCCGCATGGGCGGAGCCTCCCGCATCAGCGCCGTCCCTTGGGCAAGCCCAGCAACCGCTCGGCGATGATGTCCCGCTGGATTTCGTTCGTGCCGGCGTAGATGGGCCCGGCGAGGGAGAAGACGTAGCGCTCGGACCAGTCGGTGTCGGTCAGTTCGCCCTCGGGGCCCAGGAGGTCGAGGGCCGTTTCGTGCAGGGCGATGTCGTACTCCGACCAGAAGACCTTGTTCAGGCTGGACTCCGGGCCGATGGACTCGCCGTCCAGGAAGCGGGAGGCCGCGGCGAGGGTGAAGAGCTGGTAGGCGCGGGCGCCGATCAGGGCGTCGGCCACCCCCTTCCTCGCACTCTCGGGGCTGCCCCGGTCCTGCCAGAGGGCGTGGAGGCGGTCGGCGCTCGCCAGGAAACGGCCGGGGGAGCGCAGCATCAGACCGCGTTCGTTTCCCGCCGTCGACATCGCGATGCGCCAGCCCTGGCCCGGCTCGCCGATCACATCCTCGTCCGGCACGAACACCTCGTCCAGGAACAGTTCCGCGAAGGCCGGCTTGCCGTCGAGGCGGGCGATGGGGCGGACCGTGACGCCGGGGGCGCGCAGGTCGAACATCAGGTAGGTCAGCCCCTGGTGGGGCTTCGGCGCGTCCGGATCGGTGCGGAACAGGCCGAACGCGCGGTCGGCGAAGGCCGCGCGTGAGGACCACGTCTTCTGGCCGGTCAGCAGCCAGCCGCCCGCCGCGCGCACGGCCCTCGACTTCAGGGACGCCAGGTCCGAGCCCGCCTCCGGCTCCGACCAGGCCTGCGCCCAGATCACCTCGCCGGTGGCCATGGGAGGCAGGACCCGGGCGCGTTGCTCCGCGGTGCCGTGGTCGAAGAGGGTCGGGGCGAGGAGGCTGACGCCGTTCTGGTTGACGCGGCCCGGTGCGCCCGCCGCGTAGTACTCCTCCTCGAACAGCAGCCACCGTACGAGTGAGGCGTCCCGGCCGCCGTACGCCGTCGGCCAGTTCACCACCGACCAGCGGTCCGCGGCGAGTTCGGCCTCCCACGCGCGGTGTGCCGCGAAGCCCTCCTCGGTCTCCAGGGAGGGGAGCGGATCGGGCGGCACCTGCGCGCGCAGCCAGGCACGGGCCTCGGCGCGGAACGCCTCGTCCGCGCTCGAGTGGGTCAGATCCACCGTCGCCCTCCCTCCCCGTAGTCCTACGGCTCTTCCCTAACAAGTGTTTGGTAGGTTAGCGTGCTGCCATGACAAACGTCGAGGCGCCGACGTACGTTCCCGGGCACGGACTGCTCCGCGGACGCACGGCCGTCGTCACCGCGGCTGCCGGTGCCGGCATCGGCGGGGCGACCGCGCGCCGCTTCCTCGAAGAGGGCGCCCGCGTGCTGATCAGCGACGCGCACGCGCGGCGGCTGAAGGAGTACGAGGCGGAGCTGGCGCGGGAGTTCGAGGGCGCGGTGGCGTCGGCGGTGTGCGATGTCACCGACGAGACGCAGGTCCAGGGGCTGTTCGAGACCGCCGTGGCCGAACACGGCCGGCTCGACGTGGTCGTCAACAACGCGGGCCTCGGCGGGACTTCGCCGCTCGTCGACATGACCGACGAGCAGTGGTCGAAGGTCCTCGACGTGACGTTGAACGGCACGTTCAGATGCACCCGGGCCGCCCTGCGCCGGATGCGGGACGCCGGCGGCGTGATAGTCAACAACGCCTCCGTCGTCGGCTGGCGCGCCCAGGCCGGGCAGGCGCACTACGCGGCCGCGAAGGCCGGCGTGATGGCGCTGACCCGGTGCGCCGCGATCGAGGCGGCCGAGTACGGGGTGCGGGTCAACGCGGTGGCGCCGAGCCTCGCCATGCACCCGCACCTGGCGAAGGTGACCACGCCCGAGCTGCTGGAGGAACTGACCGCGCGCGAGGCCTTCGGCCGGTACGCCGAGCCCTGGGAGGTGGCCAACGTGATCGTCTTCCTGGCCTCGGAGTACTCCTCGTACATGACGGGCGAGATCGTCTCCGTCAGCAGCCAGCACGCCTAGGACGACAATGGACCCGTGCCGACCAAGAAGAAGCCCCAGGTGACCGCCACCGGAAAGCCCGCGGCCGCCGCCGCCCAGGCGCGCCGCCGCGAACTCCTCGACACCGCCGCCGAGGTCTTCGCCGAGCAGGGCTACAACGCCACCACCGTACGCAAGATCGCCGACCACGCGGGCATGCTCGCGGGCAGCCTCTACTACCACTTCGACTCCAAGGAGTCGATGCTCGAAGAGATCCTGCGCTCCTTCCTCGACGAGCTGTGGAGCGGCTACGACGCCGTCCTTGAGGCCGAGGCCGGCCCGCGCGAGACGCTGGAGGCGCTGGTCACCGAGTCGTTCCGGGAGATCGACCGGCACCGCGCCGCCGTCGCGATCTACCAGAAGGAGAACCGGCAGCTGGTGGCGCAGGAGCGGTTCGCGTTCCTCGCCGATTCGCAGCGCAAGTTCGAGAAAGCGTGGCTGTCCACGCTGGAGCGCGGGGTCGCCGCCGGGGTGTTCCGGTCCGACCTCGACGTCCGGCTCACCTACCGGTTCGTGCGGGACACGGTGTGGGTCGCCGCGTCCTGGTACCGGCCCGGCGGACAGCACACCCCGGAGGAGATCGCCCGGCAGTACCTGTCGATGGTGCTGGACGGGATCGCCGTACGCACATAACCCACTGTTCCCATTGGGGAGTTGCCATGGCCGAGGCCTACATAGTCGAAGCGGTCCGTACGCCCGTGGGGCGGCGCAAAGGAGGGCTCAGCGCGGTCCATCCGGCCGACCTGGGCGCGCATGTGCTCAAGGAACTGGTGGCGCGCGCGGGCATGGACCCGGTGGCCGTCGAGGACGTCGTCTTCGGCTGCCTGGACGCCGTCGGGCCGCAGGCCGGGGACATCGCGCGGACCTGCTGGCTGGCGGCGGGGCTGCCCGAGGAGGTGCCGGGGGTGACCGTGGACCGGCAGTGCGGGTCCTCGCAGCAGGCCGTGCACTTCGCGGCGCAGGGCGTGCTGTCCGGCACCCAGGACCTGGTGGTCGCGGGCGGCGTGCAGAACATGTCGATGATCCCCATCGCCTTCGCCACCCGGCAGGCCGCCGAGCCGCTCGGCCTCACGGCGGGCCCCTTCGCGGGCAGCGAGGGCTGGCGGGCGCGGTACGGCGAGAAGCCGGTCAACCAGTTCGCCGGCGCCGAGATGATCGCCGCCAAGTGGGGGATCAGCAGGCAGGACCAGGAGGAGTTCGCGCTGCGCTCGCACCGGCGGGCACTGCGGGCGATCGACGAAGGGCGCTTCGAGCGGGAGGTCGTGCCCTACCGGGACGTCGCCGTCGACGAGGGGCCGCGCCGGGACACCTCCCTGGAGAAGATGGCCGGGCTGAAGCCCGTCATCGACGGCGGCACGGTCACGGCCGCCTGTTCCTCGCAGGTCTCCGACGGTGCGGCGGCGATGCTGCTGGCCTCGGCGCGGGCCGTGCGCGAGCACGGGCTCAGGCCCCGGGCCCGGGTGCACCACCTCTCGGTGCGCGGCGAGGACCCCATCCGCATGCTCACCGCACCCATCCCCGCCACCGCCCACGCCCTGAAGAAGACCGGTCTGTCGATCGACGACATCGACCTCGTGGAGATCAACGAGGCCTTCGCGCCGGTCGTCCTGGCCTGGCTGAAGGAGACCGGCGCCGACCCCGACAAGGTCAACGTCAACGGCGGCGCCATCGCCCTCGGCCACCCGCTGGGCGCGACCGGCGTGAAGCTGATGACGACCCTCCTGCACGAACTGGAGCGCACGGGCGGCCGGTTCGGGCTTCAGACGATGTGCGAGGGCGGGGGACAGGCCAACGTGACGATCATCGAGCGGCTGTGACGTCAGCGGCCGAGTGAGAAGCCCAGCACCACGCCCGCGGACACCTCCACCATCCCCGGCGCGAGGTCGCCCGCGGAGTTGCCGCCACCGCCGCCGTGCCCGCGGTACTGGCGGAACTCGTACGACTCGGAGTCCACGTCCTGGATGTGCACCACCGTGCCGAGGGGCACGCCGGCGGCCTCCGTGTAGACCTCGGCCTTGCGCCGGGCGGCCGCCACCGCCCGGCGGCGCGCCGCGTCCCGCAGCGCGGGCTTGTCGTGGACGTCGAACTCGACGCCGTCGATGCTTCGGGCGCCGGCCTCCACCGCGTCCACGATGAGCTGCTGGAGGTCGTCCAGCGCCTCGGTCTCGACGACGTACTGGGCCTGGCAGAGGTAGCCGAGGAACTTCCGCGTGCCGTTGGCATGGCCGTACTCCGAACTGAGCCTGAGCCGGGAACCGGAGACCGAGGCATCCGGTATCCCGTGCCGGCGCACCACCTCGCGCAGCCTTGCCACAGCCGAGCCGGCCTCGTGGAACGCCCGGTCGGGGGCGGGCTCCAGCACCTCCACCCCCAGCTTCACCCGCACCAGCTGCGGCTCCGCCCGCACACTGCCCGCGCCAAACACACTGAGCCCCCAGGGCTCCTTGATCGTCTCCGTCATGCGGGCATTGAAGCACCGCCCACGGACAGTCCGCTCAGCGTTTGCGCGGCCTGGGCCATGATCCGCTCCACCAGTTCCGCGCACGACGGCAGGTCGTCGATGACTCCGGCGACCTGCCCGGACGCCATCACTCCCAGATCCGTACGGCCGTCCACCATGGCCGACTTGAGCAGCATCGGGGTGTTGGCGGCGAGCAGGACCTGGCTCCACGTGAGGTCCTTGCCGTGCCGCAGGGAGAGGCCGTCGCGGACCAGTTGCCGCCAGGTCAGTCCGGACAGCCGCCGGAAGCCCGCCGCCCGCCGCAGCGCGTGGGCCAGCGCCCTCGTCCGTCCGGCGTTCTCCAACTCGGCCACCAGCTCCGTACGCAGCATCCGGTGGGGCAACCCGTCGACCGCCCGTGTGACCGTGACGTCCCGGACCGTCGCCGCCAGATACCGTGCCTTCACCGCGTCCGGCACCGTCGAGTCCGAGGTCAGCAGGAACCGGGTGCCCATGGCGATGCCCGCCGCTCCGTAGGCCAGCGCGGCGACCAGGCCCCGCCCGTCGTGGAAACCGCCCGCCGCCACCACCGGTATGCCCACGGCGTCGACCACCTGCGGCAGCAGCACCGTCGTCGCCACCTCGCCGGTGTGTCCGCCGCCCTCCCCGCCCTGCACGATCACCGCGTCCGCGCCCCACGCCGCGACCTTCTCGGCATGCCGCCGGGCGCCGATCGAGGGCACGACGACCACGCCCGCGTCCTTGAGTGCGGTGATCAGCTCACGCGACGGCGCGAGGGCGAACGACGCGACGCGCACCCCCTCCGCGATCATGACGCCGACCCGGTCGCCGGCGTCCGCGGCGTCCGCCCGCAGATTCACGCCGAACGGCGCGTCCGTACGGGACTTGACCTCGCGTATCGCCTCGCGCAGCCGGTCGACGGTCATCGTCGCGGAGGCCAGGATGCCCAGCGCACCCGCGTTCGCCGTCGCCGAGACCAGCCGGGGGCCCGCCACCCAGCCCATCCCGGTCTGCACGATCGGGTGGCGGACTCCGACGAGCCGGGTCAGCGGTGTCTCCATCACTCACCGACCTCCCTGGCACGGGTGTTCTCCGGGTCGATCACCTCGCGGATGAGCCGCAGCTCCTCGGTGGTGGGCTCGCGGGTCGTCGGTACGTCGTCGGGGACTGCCAGGTCGAAACCGGTGGCCTCCCTGACCTGCTCCGGCGTGACTCCCGGATGCAGCGAGGCCGGCCGCATCGAGTGGTCCGGCGTGGCGAAGTCGAAGACGCCGAGGTCGGAGACGACACGGGGGATGCGGTGGTACCGGGCGTCACCCGCGTGGTCATAGCCCACTCCGCAGACCATGTCGACCTTCTCGACGAACACCCGCCGGGAGTGCCTGGGGATCCAGTAACTGGTCGGATTGTTGAGGGTGTTGACCGGTGCGCCCCGCACCCCCAGCAACTGCCGTTTGGGTTGCTCCCAGTCGCCGATGCACGAGATGTTCTGGTTGCCGAAGCGGTCGATCTGGCTCGCGCCCATCATCACGTGCCGCCGGCCACCGCTGACCAGCGCCAGGTGCTGCCGGTACGGCAGCCAGCCCTCGGTCGTGCCGTCCGGGCGGACGAGCATCGCCTCCCCGTCGGTCAGCAGCAGGTCCGGCGCGAAGGTCAGCCGGGCCAGCCGGGCCCCCACGGACGGGATGAGACCCATCGGACTCGCCAGGATCTCACCGGCGTCGCGCCAGGCCTCGGCGCAGGCGATCACGCAGTACTCGGCGCGGGTGGCCCGGCCCACGGCCCGACTCGTGGCCCCACGTGGACTCATGTCCCCTCCTTGACCGCCGCCTGGTACGCCTGCTCGTCCCCGTCCAGGAAGCGTGCCGCGAACTCCGGCCAGGGGGTGGTCGCGTACGTCTTCTGGAAGGCCTCGTCCCGGCCGTAGTCGGGGCCGCAGGACGTGAAGTGTGCGCCGTTCGGGGCCTCGACCACGCCCGTCACCCTGTGCCGCTTGATCAGCAGCGACTGCGGTGGAGCCTCCTTCGTCAGCTCGGCCGTGTCGACGACCCGTTCGCAGGAGACGTACGCCTCGTCCGCCGCCGCGCAGAACAGGTCGTCGAAGTACGGGTCGGGGCCCAGATACTGACCGTTGCCCTGCCGGTCGGCGCGGTTCACATGGACCAGGGCCGCGTCCAGGCGCAGGGCGGGCATGGCGACGAACGTCTCCCCGTCGTCGTACGGCGAGGTCACCGTCCGCAGACCGGGGTTGACCCGCATCACGTCCGAACCGATCCCGGCCCGCACCGGCAGGAACGGCAGCCGGTTCGCCGCCGCGTGCAGCCCCCACATGAACATGGCCTCGTCGATCTCCGTCAGCTCGAAGGCGCCGCGCTCGCGTGCCGCCCGGTAGTGCGGTTCGAGGGGGATCGAGTCGAGGGTGACGAACGCCGCGACCAGCTTGCGCACCCGCCCGGCCGCGGCCAGCATGCCCACGTCCGGACCGCCGTACGAGACGACGGTGAGGTCGGTGATGTCGGTCCGGAGCAGGGCCCTGACCAGGGCCATCGGTTTGCGGCGCGAGCCCCAGCCGCCGATTCCGAGAGTCATGCCGCTGCGCAGCCTGGAGGCGACCTCGTCGGCGGTCATCGTCTTGTCACTCACCTACGCACCCTTCTCTCCGAAGGTGTCACGGACCCGGTCGGCCACCCCGCTGAGGTTGGCCTCGAAGGTGAATCCCTGCTCGAAGCGGTAGCTGCGGTGCACGTCGACGGGGTCGATGCCGTTGATGGCGGCCTTGGCCAGGCGCAGCAGCTGCCCGTCCTTCGCGGCGATCTCGCCGGCCAACTCCAGGGCGGCGGCGTGCAGTTCCGCGCGAGGTACGACCCGCCAGACCGAGCCGTGCGCGTGCAGCTCGGCCGCGGTCGCCGTGCGCGAGGTGTAGTACAGCGCGCGCATGAGGTGCTGGGGGACCAGCCGGGCCAGATGCGTGGCCGCGCCCAGTGCTCCCCGGTCCAGCTCGGGCAGCCCGAAGGTGGCGTCCTCGCTCGCCACGATCGCGTCCGCGTTGCCCACCAGGCCGATGCCGCCGCCCAGGCAGAAGCCGTGCACCGCCGCCACGACGGGCACCTCGCAGTCGTACACGGCGCCGAAGGCCTGCGCGCAGGCGTGGTTGGCGCCGATCAGCGCACGGTGCCCGTCCCGCTGTATCTCCTTGATGTCCACGCCCGCGTTGAACCCGCGCCCCTCGGCCGTGAGCACGACACACCGGATCTCCGGGTCGCGGCCGGCCGCCCGCACGGCGTCGGCCAGGGCGAACCAGCCGTCCACCGGCAGGGCGTTCACCGGTGGGAAGTCGACCGTGACGACGGCGATCCCATTCTTCTCCGCCCCCTTTTCCGGAGACGAGGTGGAGACACTCATGGCCGCATCAGCTACCTTTCCACCAAACGTTTGTTAGGTGAAGGGTAGCCGGGAATGGGGCTGGACGGGAAGGTCGTGGTCGTCACCGGCGGCACGCGCGGTGTCGGCGCCGGGATCGCGAGGACGTTCATGGAGGCCGGCGCGGACGTCGTCGTCTGCGCGCGCAGACCACCCGAAGTCCCGCTTCCAGGAGCCGAGTTCAGGTCGCTCGACCTGCGCGACCCGGAAGCCGTCCGGGCCTTCTTCGCGGCCCTGCCCCGCCTCGACGTCCTGGTGAACAACGCGGGTGGCACGCCGTACCGGCGGTTGGCGGACGCGGATGCCGTCCGGCACGCGCGCGTGATCGAGTTGAACCTCGTCGCGCCGCTGACGGCGTCCTTGGCGGCGTACGAGCATCTGAAGCGGGTGCGGGGCTCGGTGGTGATGATCGGCAGTGTCAGCGGCGGCCGTCCGTCGCCCGGGTCGGCGGCCTACGGGGCGGCCAAGGCCGGGCTGGAGGGCCTGGCCCGCTCGATGGCGGTGGAGTGGGCGCCGGAGGTGCGGGTCAACACGCTGGTCGTCGGCATGGTCCGCACCGAGCAGTCCCACCTCCACTACGGCGGCGAGGACGGCATCGCCGGAGTCTCCCGCACCGTCCCGCTCGGCCGCCTCGCCGAACCGTCCGACATCGGCGCGGCCGCGGCCTTCCTCGCCTCCGACGCCGCCGCCTACATCAGCGGCGCGAGCCTGCTCGTGCACGGCGGGGGCGAGCGGCCCGTGTTCCTGGATGCCGCGACGGTCAACAAGGAGGCATGACATGAGCCGGATGTGTGAAGGGCGGGTCGTCGTCGTGACGGGTGGGGGGCGCGGGCTCGGGCGCGCGCATGCGCTCGCGTTCGCGGCCGAGGGGGCGAGGGTCGTCGTCAACGACCTCGGTGTCGGCCTCAACGGCACCCCAGTCGCCGACAGCCCCGCCCGGCATGTGGTCGACGAGATCCGCGCGGCGGGCGGTGACGCCGTTGCGCACGGAGGTGACGTGGCGACCAGTGCCGGGGCTGAGTCGCTGGTGGAGGCCGCGCTGGAGACGTACGGGCGGCTCGACACACTCGTCAACAACGCCGGGTTCCTGCGTGACCGGATGCTGGTCAACCTCGACGAGGACGACTGGGACGCCGTCGTACGGGTCCACCTCAAGGGCCACTTCCTGCCCCTGAAGCACGCGGCCGCGCACTGGCGGGCAGAGGCGAAGGCGGGCCGTGCCCCTGCCGCCCGGATCGTCAACACGAGCAGCGGGGCGGGGTTGTTGGGCTCGCTCGGGCAGGGCAACTACAGCGCCGCGAAGGCCGGAATCGTCGGGCTGACCCTGGTCGCGGCCGCCGAGTTCGCCCGCTACGGCGTCCAGGTCAACGCGATCGCCCCGGCGGCGCGCACCCGGATGACGGAGCGTGCCTTCGCCGAGACGATGACGGCCCCCGAGGCCGGCTTCGACGCCATGGCCCCGCAGAACGTCTCCCCGCTGGTGGTCTGGCTGGGTTCGGCCGCGAGTGACGGCGTGACGGGGAGGGTCTTCGAGGTGGAGGGCGGGCGGATCACCGTGATGGAGGGGTGGCGGGCGGGGCCGACGGCGGACAAGGGGGCGCGATGGACTCCGCAGGAGGCGGGGGAGGCGGCGGTGAAGCTGTTGGGGGAGGCGGGGGTGCCGGGGGCGGTGTACGGGGCGTGAGGTTGCAGCGGCCCCCGCCGCCCCTACCCGTCCCGTACCTGGGGGCTGCCGCCCCCAGACCCCCGCTTCGGCCCTGAAGGGGCCTCGTCCTCAAACGCCGGACGGGCTGAATTGCCTGGACTGGCGCTGGAGATTCAGCCCCTCCGGCGTTTGAGGAGCGGGGGCCCAGGGGGCAGCGCCCCCTGGCCGGGGTCGAAGGGGGGCACCCCTTCAAGGACGGGACGGGTAGAGGCGGCGGGGGGCGAAACCCTGAAACCTTACGTGTCGCACTCCAACACCCTCCGGCACAACGCACACCGCGCCCGAACCCTCCCTCGCACCGGCACCCGAATCCGCTGCTGACACGTAGGACACGGGAACGACACCCGCAGCGGCCCCCGCCCGTCCGGCGTGAACGCGTACGGCACCCCCGCCCCGGGCCCGGCCCCGTGATGGTCCTGGGCGTGACGGCGATCGCGGGCGTAGCGGCGGCGCCCCGCCCACCCGGCCGCCGTCAGCGGAGGCTGCTGCTCGTCGCGGCGGGCCTCGGCCATGCCCTTCACATACGCCGTGTACGCCTGCGGACTCGTGAACCACACCGACGGATCCTCGGCGAAGACCAGCGCCCGCTTGGCGAGCACGTACCCGAACTCCTCCGGCGTCAGATACCCCAGCTTCTGCGAGGACGCCGAGTCCTCCCGGTACGCGTCGAGAAGCAGCCAGCCCGCGCCCAGATACGTCGTCGCCGTGTCCGTGAGGATCTCGTTGTCGCGCGTACCGGGGAAGGACAGCCCGAGGCGATGCAGGTACACGTGCATCACCTCATGGGCCAGGGCCGCGCCGATGTCCCGGCGATGGGTGCGGAAGCGGTCGTTGAGCTCGATGAAGTACTCGGGCCCGGCGGTGAGTTCGACGCTCGCCGCATGGGTCATCTCCCGGAAGCTGACGATCACACGGGCGTCCGGCAGGCGGTAGTGCCGCACCAGTTCGCGGGCCACCCGCTGCGCACCCAGATACAGATCGTCCGTGTCGCAGAACGCCACATCGGCCGGCACCACACTGGTCCCGAACGTCTGGACGGTGTCGTGGGAAAGCCGCCTGTAGAGCGCGGTGATCGAGGCCCGCACCGTCTCCAGGTGCGGGAAGCCGTGCTGGACCGGTCCGCCGTTCGCCACGCCCGTACCCCCAAGACGCCTTGAACCCGATTCCACTCTACGGGGATGTGAGGGGATTTTCCCCGGTGGGGTTCCACGCTCGGAGCGTGAGATCCGTCCTTGCCAGGCATGCCACCTGATCTTCATACTGCGGGCCGCTCAACACGCCATGAAAGGACGTATGTTGACCCACAGCTCGCCGAAGAGAAGCGGCATAACCCTGGCGAAGAGGGCCGCGGCGGTGGGCGCCGTCGCGCTCGCGGTCGCCTCCCTCCAGCCTCTCAGCGCGCAGGCCGCCTCCACCCGCATCGTCGGTGGAACGCCCGCCGCGCAGAATGAGTTCCCGTTCATGGTCCATCTCTCGATGGGCTGCGGCGGGGCGCTCTACAAGAAGGACGTCGTCCTGACCGCGGCCCACTGCGTGCCGGGCTCCGGCAACAACACCAGCATCACCGTCACCGCGGGTGTCAACGACCTCGACTCCGCCTCCGCGATCAAGGTCAAGTCGACCAAGGTCAAGGTGGCCCCGGGCTACGAGGGCACCGGCAAGGACTGGGCGCTGATCAAGCTCGCCCGGCCCATCGACAAGCCGACGCTGAAGATCGCCACCACGGACCGCTACAACCGCGGCATGTTCACGATCGCCGGTTGGGGCGACACCAAGGAGGGAGCCAACACGGGCACGACCAAGCTCCGTAAGGCGACCGTTCCCTTCGTCGCCGACCGCGTGTGCAAGCGCCACTACGGAAACCGGCTGGTGTCGAAGGAGGAACTGTGCGCCGGCTATCAGCGCGGCGCCGTCGACACCTGCCAGGGCGACTCGGGCGGCCCCATGTTCCGCAAGGACGACGCGGGCAAGTGGATCCAGGTCGGCATCGTGAGCTGGGGCGACGGCTGTGCCCGGCCCGGTGTGCCCGGCATCTACACCGAGGTCAGCCACTTCGCGAAGGACATCGCCCGCGCGGCGGGCGCGCTGTAGGCAGCCGAGGCACCTGTGTGCGTCAGACGGCCCGGAGGACCGGGGCCCGCCCCTCGCCGGACCGGGCCGTCCCCTCGAGTTCCAGCAGCCACACGTCGTTGCCGCCCTCCCGCAGGACGGGCCCAGGGACGTACAGCGAGCACTGGGGGCCGGTGGACCAGTAACGGCCGAGGTTGAAGCCGTTGATCCACACGAACCCCCGGGTCCGGCCCGGCAGCTCCAGACGGGCGTCACCGGCGCCCCGCACCATGACGGTGCCCCGGTACAGCCCCGGGGCGCCGTCCCCGGGCAGCGCCCGTGACGGCACCGTACGGACCCTCTCGATCTCGTCCAGCGCCTCCAGCCGCAGCCCACGCGCGCGTACGTCGTGCAGATACTGCCGCTCGTGCAGGACACCCCCGGTGATTCCCTTGGGCTCGCCCAGCCGCGGCCCGTAGTTGACCCGCCCCAGGGACTCCACCCACAGCTCCACGCGCGCGTGCCCCGCGACAGGCTCCTTGAGGCAGGCGTCGTCCTCCGTGAGCACCCCGGCCCGCTCCCCGTCGACGTACACCACGGCGAGGTCCCGCAGCCCGCGCACCGTCAGCGGATACGGCTGCCGCGGCCCCGGCACCGTCACCTCGTACCGCACCAGGCCCCGCTCGACGCCCAGTTCCTCGAAGAGGGGCGGGACGGGGCCGGACGTCTCCGGGCCGCCCAGCGTCTCCAGTACGTCACTCAGGGGCGCCCAGTCGGTGAGCACCACCTCCGCCGGTGCATTCAACGGCGCGGGCGGGAGCGGGACTTCGGGCAGGGGGCCGTCGGCGTGGTCGGCGAGGACCTTCCGGAAGGCCCAGAACTTCTCCGTGGGGCGGCCGTACTCGTCGATCGGGGCGTCGTAGTCGTACGACGTCACATCGGGCTCCAGCGGCCCGTCGTGCAGCGCGCCGCCGCCCCGGTTGGCACCCGCCCAGCCGGCGAAGCTCGTGCCGCCGTGCGCCATGTACAGGTTCACCGACGCCCCGCACTCCAGGATCTCCCGCAGGGCGGCCGCCGCGTCCCCGGGATCCCGTACGACGTGCTCGCCGCCCCAGTGGTCGAACCAGCCGCACCAGAACTCCATGCACATCAGCGGACCGTCGGGGCGGTGCCGGCGCAGCGTCTCGAACGCCTCGCGCGCGTGGGAGCCGAAGTTCACCGTCGCCACGACCCCCGGGACCGAGCCGCCGGAGAGCATGTGGTCCTCGGGGCCGTCCGAGGTGAAGAGCGCAGCCGTGACGCCCTCGGCGCGCAGCAGGTCGGCCAGCCACCGCAAGTAGGCCGCGTCGGAACCGTAACTGCCGTACTCGTTCTCGACCTGCACCATGATCACCGGGCCGCCGCGGTCGAGCTGCCGGGGCACGATCTCGGGCAGGAGGTGCCTGAACCAGCTCGCCACGTGACCCAGGTAGCGCTCGTCACGGGTACGCGCGCGTGCGCCCACCTCGGCCGTCAGCCAGTACGGCAGCCCGCCGTTCTCCCACTCGGCGCAGATGTACGGCCCCGGCCGCACGATCGCCCACAGCCCCGCCTCCCGGGCCGCGTCCAGGAACCGGCCGAGCGCCTGCACGTCACGGCGTTGGCCCGGCTGCGGCTCGTGCAGGTTCCACGGCACGTACGTCTCCACGCAGTTGAGGCCCATCGCCCGCAGCATCGCCAGCCGGTGCCCCCACTGCGCCTCGTGCACCCGGAAGTAGTGCAGCGCGCCGGACAGCAGCCGCACCGGCCGCCCCTCCAGCAGGAAGTCTTCGTCCCCCACCGTGAACTCGCTCATGCGCCCACCCTCGCCTCTGGCGCAGGTCAGGGTCCATGGACAAAGATCAGCGCTGCTTGGACCGAAGGAGCGGACGGGAGGCACGCGGGTGTATCACACCTGGATGCGTTTCTTCACGCCCGGTCCCGCCCACCACCGCCTCGGCCTCGCCTGCCTCGGCGTGGGCCTGCAGTACGGCGCCCTGCCGACGGTCGGACCGCGTGTCCTGGACCACCATGTCGCCGTCGTGATCAGTACCGGCAGCGGCTGGTACGCCGCCCCCGACGGCCGCCGTACGACCGTCACCGCGCCCGCGCTGCTGTGGCTGACCCCCGGCGTGCCGCACCACTACGCGCCCGACCCCGGCACCGGCTGGGACGAGGGCTTCGTCGACTTCACCGGGCCCGCCGCACCGGCGTACACCGAACTCGGCTACATCGAGCCCGGCCGGCCCGTCGTGCCGCTGTCCGACGCCGCCGGCCCACGTGCCGTCATCGGGCGCATCGCCCGCGCCGCCCGCCGCGACAACCCCATGCTGGAGGTGGAGACCGGCGCCGCCGTCCACGAGCTCCTCGTCGCCCTGCGCCGCGCCCGCGCCGACCTCGCCCCCGACGGCGACCAGGTCCTCAAGGCCCTCGCCAGCGACGCGTGCCTGCCGCTGACGGTCGCCGACCACGCCGCCCGGCACGGCATGACCCTCGCCGAGCTGCGCACCGCCGTGCGGCGCGGCGCCGGGTGCAGCCCCAAGGACTACCTGCTCGGCATCCGTCTGGGCCGCGCCAAGGAACTGCTCGCCGCCACCGACCTGCCCGTCGCCGCAGTCGCCCGCCGCGTCGGCTACGACGACGCCGCCTACTTCTCCCGCCTGTTCACCCGCCGCGTCGGCATGGCCCCGGTCCGCTTCCGCGCCCAGCAGGGACGCACCGTCCCCGGCGGCTGGAGCAACCAGGTCCCCGACCCCGACGATCCACCCGTGATCGAACGAACGACCAACTGAGCGGACCCGTAGGCTGGGCGCTCATGACCAGCAACACGTCCTCCCACGACGTCGACCCGGCCGTCCGTGAAGAGCTCGCCCGGCTGCGCGACAGCATCGACAACATCGACGCGGCCGTCGTCCACATGCTCGCCGAGCGCTTCAAGTGCACCCAGCAGGTCGGCCACCTCAAGGCCAAGCACCAGCTCCCGCCGGCCGACCCGGCCCGTGAGGGCCGTCAGATCGCCCGCCTGCGCACGCTCGCCGAGAACGCCAAGCTGGACCCGGCCTTCGCGGAGAAGTTCCTCAACTTCATCATCGCCGAGGTCATCAGGCACCACGAGAGCATCGCCGAGGACACCGTCAACGGCACCGCGTCCACGCCGAACCGCTCCTAGGCCCTGCCGGGACGACGGGATGCAGACAGACCCTCCCTGGGGGAGTGACACGGCGGCCCGGGAGGGGCATGCTGCGCTGTGCACCGCATGTCAGCTGACGCGTACTCCCCGTCAGCGCCCCGGACATACCCTGGATGTCCACGCGGGAGGGACGTCGGGCCATGCCGTCGGATGCCAAGATCCTCATTGTCGACGATCACGAGGACACGCTGTACGCGCTGGAGAGTGCCCTGGCCCCGCTGGGGTACCTGCTGGCCCGGGCCACCAGCGGTGACGAGGCGCTCAAGCAGGTGCTCCGCGGAAAGGTCGGTCTCCTGCTCCTGGACGTGCGCATGCCCGGCGTCAGCGGCCTGGACGTCGTGCGCTACATGCGGCGGGTGGAGCAGACCCAGCACATACCGGTCATCCTCCTCACCGGCTTCGGCGCGGACCAGGAGCTGACCTCCACCGCCTTCCGGCTCGGCGTCGCCGACCTCGTGCTGAAGCCCATCGACCCCTGGGCGCTGCGCACCAAGGTCCGCTACCTGTACGACGTCCACGAGCGCCACCGCGCACTTGAGGCGGAGGTCCGGGAGTTACGCGCTCTGGTCAAGGGCCATGCCGAGGTCGAGGAACCCGGCCCGCGCCCGGCTCCGCCCTCTCCGGACGCCCGCCTTCCGCCGCAGCGCGACACCCCGGCGGGGAATCGGACATAGCGTACGTAGTGATCCACCCCTGTGCCTTGTCAGCGGCATCAGGCAGCATGTCCTGCATGTCCGTACTGACGCGCGACGAAGCGCAGACCCGTGCCCAGCTTCTCGATGTCCACCACTACACGATCGAACTCGATCTGACCACCGGGGACACGACCTTCGACTCGCGGACCGTCATCAGGTTCACCACGCGCGCCGACGCGGACACGTTCGTCGAGATCAAGCCTGCCGAGCTGCGCTCCGTCACGCTGGACGGACATCCCCTCGACCCGGAGACCCTGGACGACAACCGGCTGTCCCTGAAGAACCTCACCGCCGGTGAGCACGAACTGCGCGTCGACGCGGCCATGCACTACTCCCGCACCGGCGAGGGCATGCACCGCTTCACCGATCCCACCGACGGCGAGAGCTACGTCTACACCCAGCTGGCGATGGACGACTGCAAGCTGGTCTTCCCCGCCTTCGACCAGCCCGACCTGAAGGCCGTCTTCGACCTCTCCGTCACCGCGCCCGAAGGCTGGACCGTCCTCGCCAACGGCGTCACCGAGCACCTCGGCGCCGGCCGCTGGCAGGCCGCGACCACCCCGCCGATCTCCACCTACCTGGTAGCCGTCGCCGCCGGCCCCTGGCACTCGGTGCGCACCGAGCACCGCGGCCTGCCCTTCGGCCTGCACTGCCGCCGCTCCCTCGCCCCCTACCTGGACGTGGACACCGACGAGCTCTTCCAGGTCACCCGGCAGTGCTTCGACCGCTTCCACGAGAAGTTCGACGAGCCCTACCCCTTCGACTCCTACGACCAGGCGTTCGTCCCCGAGTTCAACGCCGGCGCCATGGAGAACCCCGGACTGGTCACCTTTCGCGACGAGTTCGTGTACCGCTCCGCCGTCACGGACACCGAGCGGCTGGTCCGCGCCATGGTCATCGCCCACGAGATGGCCCACATGTGGTTCGGCGACCTCGTCACCCTGCGCTGGTGGGACGACATCTGGCTGAACGAGTCCTTCGCCGAGTACATGGGCTACCAGATCTGCGCCGAAGCCACCCGCTTCACCGACACCTGGGTCGACTTCGGCATCGCCCGCAAGGCCTGGGGCTACGACGCCGACCAGCGCCCCTCCACCCACCCCGTGGCCCCCGAGGCCGTCGACGACACGGCCGCCGCCATGCTCAACTTCGACGGCATCTCCTACGCCAAGGGCGCTTCCGCGCTGCGCCAGCTCGTGGCCTGGCTCGGCGAGAAGGACTTCCTCGCCGGTATCAACACCCACTTCGCCCGCCACAAGTTCGGCAACGCCACCCTCGCCGACTTCATCGACTCCCTCGCCTCCGCCACCGAGCGCGATGTCCACGCCTGGGCCGACTCCTGGCTGCGCACCACCGGCGTCGACACCCTCACCCCGGCCGTCACCCCCGGCGACAACGGCACCTACACCCTCACCGTCGACCACGCCGGCAGCCGCACGCACCGCGTCACCGTCGGCCTGTACGACCAGGACCACGGCGACAACGGCGGCAACCTCACCCTGCGCGAACGCCTCGACCTCGACGTCCCGCAGAGCGCCCCGCAGCCCATCGGCAAGCGCCCGGCCCTGCTGCTGCTCAACGACGGCGACCTCACCTACGCCAAGGTCCGCTTCGACGCCGGGTCCTTCGAGACCGTCCGGGGCAGCCTCGCCGGCCTGCCCGACCCGCTCACCCGCGCGGTCGTCTGGAACGCCCTGCGTGACGCCGTCCGGGACGGTGAACTGGCCGCCGGCGCCTACCTGGAGGCCGCCCGCGCCCACCTCCCGCGCGAGACCGACCTCGCCATCGTCCAGGGCGTCCTGGCCTTCGCCGCCGCCCAGGTCACCGACCGCTACCTCACCCCCGAGGAGCGGCCCGCCGCCCTGGCCACCCTCTCCGCACTGTGCCGCGACCTGATCCGCCGCACCGAGGACGGCGACAACCCCGGCCTGCGCCTGATCGCCGTACGCCACTTCATCGACGTCGCCGCCCACCCCGACACCATCGCCGCCTGGCTCGCCGACGGCACCGTGCCCGGCGGACCCGAACTCGACCCCGAGCTGCGCTGGCGCGTCCTGGGCCGCCTCGCCGTCCTCGGCGCCGTCGACGAGGCCGCCATCGCCGCCGAACTGGCACGCGACCCGAGCGCCACCGGCCAGGAGGGCGTCGCCCGCTGCCGGGCCGCGCTGCCGGACGAGGAGGCCAAGGCGAAGGCGTGGGACGCCATGTTCGCCGTCGACGGTGCCACCGCCCTGTCCAACTACCTCTTCACCGCCACCGCCCAGGGCTTCTGGCAGCCCGAACAGACCGACCTGCTGCGGCAGTACGTGCCGCGCTACTACAAGGACGCGGTCGCCGTCGCCGCCCGCCGTGGCCCCGCCATCGCGGACGCCGCCGGCCGCTACGCCTTCCCGGCGTACGCCGTCGACGCCGAGTCCCTGCGGCTGGGCGAGGAGTGCCTGCGCGACGGCGACCCGGTCCCGGCGCTGCGACGCCGGCTCGCCGACCACCTCGACGACCTGGCGCGGGCGTTGCGGGTGCGGGAGGGCCGGGAGGGCTAGGCCCTGCGACGTAGGGCGGCGCTGGTCCCCACGGCCGATGCGGTGGGCTGATCTTCCTTCCTAGGCTCGACGAGTCAGAGGTCGATCAGCCCTCAGCCCTGGAGGAACCCGTGATCGTAGTGACCGGCGCCACCGGCAACGTCGGCCGTGCCCTCGTCGAACGTCTCGCCGCCGCGGACCGGCCGGTGCGGGCGCTGACCCGCGATCCGCAGCGGGCCGCACTGCCAGCGGGCGCCGAGGTGGTCCGGTTCGACCCCGGCCGGGCCACCGCCCTGTTCGCGGGCGCGACCAAGCTCTTCCTGTACATCCAGGCCGTCGGTGAACAGACCCCGGCCTTCCTGGCGGCGGCGCGTGCGGCGGGGGTCCGGCATGTCGTCCTGCTGTCCTCCGGGATCATCCAGGAGGGCGCCGACGAGTCCCACCCCATCCACGTCATGCACGCCACCGCCGAACGGCAGATCCGCGACAGCGGCCTCGCGTGGACGTTCCTGCGCCCCAACGCCTTCGCCGTGAACGCCTTCCAGTGGGCTCCGCAGATCCGCGCCGGCGACCGGGTCCAAGGCGTCTTCGCCGACGGGCTCGGCGCGCCCATCCACGAGGACGACATCGCCGCCGTCGCCGAACGGGCTCTCCTCGACCACGGCCACGAGGGCGCCGTCCACCGGCTCACCGGGCCCGGGGCGATATCCAACGCCGGTCAGGTCGAGGCGATCGGACGGGCCGTCGGCCGCGAGCTTCAGTTCGTCGAGGTGCCGCCGGACCAAGCCGGCCCCGAGCTGTTCCCGTTCGTTCCGCCGCACATGGTCAAGGACCTGCTCAAGGCCTTCGAGGCCACGGTAGGTGTGCGGCCGGAGATCACCGACGCGGTGGAGAGGATCACGGGCACTCCGGCCCGCAGTTTCGCCCGGTGGGCCGAGGACCACGTGGACGACTTCCGGCACTGAGGCGCCCCCTACTCCGCCGGCCTCGACGTGCCGCCTCCGACACGCGTTCCCCGTACGGAAATACCCCCTTTCGGGTTCCGATCATTGGGCTTTTCGGGCGTCATCGCGTATCCGCGTACAAGCTGGAAGTCCCTCATGTCCAGCGCCCGGGAGGCCACGATGAGCACGCTGCCGTCGCTCGCTTCAGGCCCGGAGGGTCCCCATGCCCTGCGGCCGTTGCTCGACACCGTGCTCGGCGCGCTGGGCGAGGGCGCCCGCGCACGCCGGGGACCACTGCCCTCGGGCGGCCCGGACGCGGTGGCCGAGGGCATGCGGGCCGCGGTCGGGGACGTCCTGCCGGACGAGGGCGACCCGAACGCCCTCCACACCCTCGTCCGCGCCTTCGCCGAAGCCGCCGCCGATCCCGCGGACCCCCTGTGCACCGCCCACCTCCACTGCCCACCCCTCGCGCTCGCCACCGCCGCCGACCTGGCCGCCTCCACCCTCAACCCCTCCCTGGACTCCTGGGACCAGGCGCCGGGTGCGTCGGAACTGGAGGCGCTGGTGACGGAGGCGCTCGCGAGGGAGGTCTTCGGCGGCGAGGGAGGGGCCACCACCCTGATCACCACCGGCGGCACCGAATCCAACCAACTCGCCCTCCTGCTCGCCCGAGAGGCGCACGGTGCCGGAGTCAGGCTGGTGCACGGGGCGAACGCACATCACTCGCTGCCCCGTGCCGCCTGGCTGCTCGGGCTGCCGGACCCCGTCGTCGTGCCCGCGCCCGCCGGTGTCCTCGACCCCGCCGCGCTCGACGAGGCCCTCACACAGCTGCCCGGCCCCCATCTGGTCGCGGCCACCGCGGGCACCACCGACGCCGGTCTGATCGACCCGCTCCCCGAGATCGCCGCCCTGTGCGCCGCTCACGGCGCACGGCTGCACGTCGACGCCGCCTACGGCGGAGGCCTGCTGTTCAGCGACCGGTATCGCGAGCGGCTCGCCGGCCTCGACGCCGCCGAGACCGTCACCGTCGATCTGCACAAGCTCGGCTGGCAGCCCGTCGCCGCGGGGCTCCTCGCCGTCCGTGACCCGGGCGGACTCGCCGCGCTCCACCACCGCGCCGACTACCTCAACGCCGACGACGACACCGAGGCCGGCCTGCCGGACCTGCTCGGCCGGTCCCTGCGGACCAGCCGCCGACCCGATGTCCTCAAGATCGCTGTCACCCTCAAGGCCCTCGGCCGCAACGGCTTCGGCCGACTCGTCGAGCAAGTCTGCGCCAGCGCCCTTGAGTTCGCCCACCTCGTCCACGGTCACCCCGGGTTCGAGCTCTACGACCAGCCCACCATCAGCACGGTCCTGTTCCGGCCCGCACACGCCACCGACGACGCCGTCGCCGCCGTACGCCGAACGCTCCTCAACGACGGCCGCGCCGTCCTCGGCCGGGCCCGCATAGACGGTCGCCTGTGGCTGAAAGCGACCCTCCTCAATCCCCACACGCGCCCGGACGACCTGGCCGCCCTCCTGAAACTGGTGGAAGGAAACACCCCCGGATGACCCCGCAGACCAACCCCCCGGCCGACCGGCACCCCAACCCGCCGAGCCAGGACCCCGAGACCCCCCGCGACCTCGTCGGCATCGGTATCGGCCCCTTCAACCTCTCCCTCGCCGCGCTGGCCCACCCGCTCGCCGAACTCGACGCCGTCTTCTACGAGCAGCGCACTGCGTTCGCCTGGCACCCGGGCCTCCTCATCGAAGGGTCCCGCATCCAGGTCCCCTTCCTCGCGGACCTGGTGACGCTCGCCGACCCCGCGAGCCCGTGGTCGTTCCTCAGCTATCTAAGGACCCGCGACCGGCTCTTCCCGTTCTACTTCGCCGAGCGCTTCCACATCCAGCGCGCCGAGTACGACGCCTACTGCCGCTGGGTCTGCGAGAACCTCCCCGGACTGCGTTTCGGCCACCAGGTCGACGCGGTCCGCTTCAACGCCGACCGCGATGTCTTCGAGGTCGACTTCACCCAGCTCGCCCCCGACGGCGAGGCCGAGGCGCTGGGCCGGACGTACGCGAAGAACATCGTCCTCGGCATCGGCACCGAACCGGACGTCCCCGACCCGCTCAGGCCCCTCGTCGAGGCCCCCGCCGTCCCGGTGATCCACGCCGCCGACTACCTCGAACACCGCGAGCGGCTCCTCGCCGCCGGGCACATCACCGTCATCGGCTCCGGGCAGTCCGGCGCGGAGATCTTCCTTGACCTGCTCCGGCGCCGCCCCACCGGGCGCGAGCGGATGCACTGGCTCGGCCGTACCGAGGCCTTCGCGCCCATGGAGTACTCCAAGCTCGGCCTGGAGCACTTCACCCCCGACTACACCCGCTACTTCCAAGCCCTCGGCGAACCGGTCCGCGACAAGCTCGTCGCCTCGCAGTGGCAGCTCCACAAGGGCATCGACGCCGACACGCTCGCCGCCATCCACGACGAGCTCTACCGCCGCACCCTGCACGGCGGCTGGCCCGACGCCGTCCTCACGCCGGGCGTGCAGGTCCGCACCGCGGGCCGGATCGCCACGACCAAGGTGGAGCTCCATCTGGAGCACGTCCACCAGAACACCCGCTCACGCCTGACCACCGACGCGGTCGTCCTCGCCACCGGCTACCGCGAGCGCCCCCTCACCCGCATCCTCGCCGGCCTCGACCCCTACATGCGCCTCGACAGCCGGGAACGCCCGCGCATCGACGACCAGTACCGCCTGGTCATGGACCCGTCGGTCACCGGCTCCGGCTGCAACGTCTACGTCCAGAACGCCGAGCGCCACACCCACGGCGTCGGCACCCCCGACCTCGGCCTCGCGGCCTGGCGCAGCGCCAGCATCCTCAACTCCGTCACCGGCAAGGAGACGTACCCGCTGCCCACCCGCACGGCGTTCACCACCTTCGGCCTCGACCAGCAGGAGCCCCGGATCCCGCGGGCGCGTCGGCCGAAGGCGCTGACACCGCTCCTGGACGGGATCTGAGGCTCCCCACCGGTTCGACTCCGGCGCTAGAACACCGGCGTGCCGTTCCGCGTGAGCTTCCAGTCCACCGACGCGAAGTCCTTCGGGTCCAGCACGCCCTTCGCGGTCACCCACTCCGCGATCCGGGTGCGGATCTCCGTCGACTCCGACCACAGCTCCTGAGCCGACGCCACATGCGGGAACGCGCCGCCGCCGTTGGCCCGGTAATTGTTCACCGCGAACACGAACTTCTGGGCGTCGTCCAGCGCGGCACCGTTGTAGGCCAGGTTCTTGATCCGCGAACCCGCCGCCTGCGCGACGTCGATGTCGTACGACAGCCCTGACACGTAGTCGTAGTTGTAGTCGGGGCGGTTGCCCGCGTTCGTGAGCTTGTCGACGTCGACGGCCACGTCGGCGGCGGTCTGTACGAAGTACTCCGCCGAGTACTCCAGGTACGCCTTGATCTGAGCGCCCGTCATCAGCTTCGCGACCAGCGTGTTGTCGTACACGTACAGGCTCGACAGGTCCCGGATGGTCACGTCGCCGGCCGGGATCTCCGAGGTGCGCGAGAACGGGGAGGCCTGCGAGATGACGGGCAGCGAGGCGTGCTCCGTGCCCGCCAGGGCCGCCTTGACGACGTCCTCCTGGACCTTGGTGATCAGGTCGATGATCGGGGCGTCCTTGTAGCGGGCGTCGACCGTCGTCAGCTTCTCGGTCGCCGTGCCGACGACCTGGTTGACGTACTCCACCACGATGTCGTGGTCGTCCTTCAGCAGCTTGGTGATCTTCGGGTCGTCGGCGACCGTCTTCGAGTCGCGCACCGTCGCCTTCACCGACTCGACCTTCCAGCAGCCCTTGTCGAGGACCAGCTCGAAGTCGAACAACGACAGTCGCTGGGCATAGCACAGCGGCTCGGACAGCACGACGGTCCTGCCGGTCTTCTCGTTGGTGACCAGCAGCTCCGCGATCTCGGTGTGCGCGTGCCCGACGAGGATCGCGTCGATGCCCGGCACCTGCTGGGCGACCAGCGCCGCCGAGTTCTCGATGTACGGCAGCTGGTCACCGTACGACGACGTCCCCGACGAACCGGAGTGCGCCGACACGACCACCACGTCCGCACCCATCGAGCGCAGCTTCGGCACCCACTTCGCGGCCTGCTCCTCCAGACCCGGGAACACCATCTTGCCCTCGACGTACGCCTTGTCCCAGATCGCGATGCCGGGGTTGGTCAGACCGAGGACCGCGACCTTGACCGGCGGGGCGCCCGGCACCCGGAACTTCTTGATGAAGTACGGAGGGAAGGCGGGCTTCAGCGTCTTCGCGTCCAGCGCGTTGGCACCCAGCAGCGGGAAGTGGCACTGGTCCTCGAACTTGCGCAGCGTCTCGATGCCGTAGTTGAACTCGTGGTTGCCGAGGGCCACCGCGTCGTACCCGATGGCGTTCATCGCCGCCGCCATCGGGTGGATCGGACCACCCTTGGCGGTGATCGGGTCGACCTTGGCGTAGTAGTACGTCAGCGGGGTGCCCTGGATCGTGTCGCCCGCATCGATGAGCAGCGTGTTGCGGCGCCCCTTCTCCTCGCGGACCTGGTTCACCAGCGTCGAGACCCGGGACAGGCCCTTCGCGTTGCCCTTGGCGTCGGAGTACTCCGCATCCTTGAAGTAGTCCCAGTTGAAGATGTTGCCGTGCAGGTCGGTCGTGCCCATCACCGTCAGCGAGTACCGCTTCTTCGGCCGGGACCCCTTCGCCGGCTGCGCGGCCTGCGCCGCCGGGGCACTCACCGCACCGGCCACCGCCACCCCCGCTCCGGTCACGGCGGACTTCGTCAGGAACTTACGGCGGTTCAACGGCATGAGTGCTTCTCCCGGGCGAATGGTCAACAACGCGCGTAGATTCTGACCTGCCCATGGCGAGTTGCAACAGACCCCGCACGTTTCGATCTGGTGACCGAAGCTGTGAACTGCCTGGCCCCCAGGCGGCCAAGCGATGACAGAGTGGGGCGTATGACCGCCCCCTCAGGAGAACTTCAGCCCGCAGCCCCCTACGGCACCCCCGACGCCCCCCGCATCGCCGTCCGCGGTGAGGCCCACCTCGAGGTCGACCCCGAGATCGCCCGCATCGGCGTCACCGTGGCCTCCCGCGGCAAGGACCGCCGCGCCGCCCTGGACGACCTCACCCGCCGCAACGCAGGCGTCCTCGACCTCATCAAGACCTACGGCGACGCCGTCGAGCGCCTGGAGACCGGTGCCTTCTCCATCAGCCCCGAACTCAAGGACAAGGGCCGCGGCGAACGCATCCACGCCTACCACGGCCGCGTCCACATCACGGCCGAACTCACGGACTTCACGGCGCTCGGCGAACTCACCACCCGCCTCGCCGACTTGGAGCTCACCCGCGTGGACGGCCCCTGGTGGGCCCTGCGCCCCGACTCGCCGGCCCACCGGGAAGCGCGGCAGCAGGCGGTACGGGAGGCCGTGCAGCGCGCGCGGGAGTACGCGGAGGCGCTGGGGACCTCCCTGGCCGCGCTGGTGGAACTCGCCGACATCGGAGCGGAGAACGCCCCGCCGGCCTACCCGCAGACCCGCGGTGGCCGTATGCGCTCCATGGCCTACGCCGCCGAAGAGGAATCCGCCGCCGCCCCCCTCGACCTCGAACCCCAGCGTCAGCACGTCCACGCCGAGGTCAATGCGCGATTCACCATGGCGCCGCCGCACCTGTGAATAGCCCTTTAGGGGTGCTTCGAACGCTCATCGGAGCACCCCGGTGCACAATTCAACACTTGTCAATAGCCCTTCACGCAAAGGTTGTTGAGTAGTCATGCGGCACCAATTCACTACCCGCCGGTAAGTCATAGAGTCGAAACATGCGCCGAGCGAAAATCGTCTGCACCCTGGGCCCCGCCACCGACTCGTACGACCAGATAAAGGCACTGGTCGATGCCGGAATGGACGTCGCCCGATTCAACCTCAGCCACGGCAGCCACGCCGATCACGAGGAGCGCTACCAGCGCGTGCGGAAGGCCTCCGACGAGACCGGCCGCAGCGTCGGCGTCCTCGCCGACCTTCAAGGCCCGAAGATCCGCCTCGGCCGCTTCACCGAAGGCCCCGTACTCCTTGAACGCGGGGACACCTTCACCATCACCGTCGAGGAGGGCGCCGAGGGCGACCGCCAGCAGTGCGGCACCACCTACTCCGGCCTTGCCGCCGACGTCACCCCCGGCGAACGCATCCTCGTCGACGACGGCAAGGTGTGCCTGGAGGTCACCGCCGTCGACGGCCCGCGCGTGAACACCACCGTCGTCGAAGGCGGCATGGTCTCCGACCACAAGGGCCTGAACCTCCCGGGTGTCGCCGTGTCCGTCCCCGCCCTGTCCGAGAAGGACGAGGCCGACCTGCGCTGGGCCCTGCGCACCGGCTTCGACGTCATCGCGCTCTCCTTCGTCCGCTCCGGACGGGACATCGAGGACGTCCACCGCATCATGGACGAGGAGGGCCGCCGCCTCCCGGTGATCGCCAAGGTGGAGAAGCCGCAGGCGGTCGAGGCGATCGACGACATCGTGGCCGCCTTCGACGGCATCATGGTCGCCCGCGGTGACCTGGGCGTGGAGATGCCGCTGGAGCAGGTCCCGATCGTCCAGAAGCGCGCCGTCAAGCTGGCCAAGCGCAACGCCAAGCCGGTCATCGTCGCCACCCAGATGCTCGACTCGATGATCGACAACTCGCGCCCGACCCGCGCCGAGGCCAGCGACGTGGCCAACGCCGTCATCGACGGCACGGACGCGGTGATGCTGTCCGGCGAGACGAGCGTCGGCAAGTACCCGATCGAGACGGTCCGGACCATGGCGAAGATCGTCGAGGCGGCCGAGGAGGACATCCTCGTCAAGGGCCTGCCGCCCCTGACCGAACGCAACAAGCCCCGCACCCAGGGCGGCGCGGTGGCCCGTGCCGCCGCCGAGATCGGCGACTTCCTGGGCGCGAAGTTCCTGGTGGCCTTCACCCAGTCCGGCGACACGGCCCGCCGCCTGTCCCGCTACCGCTCGCCGATCCCGCTGCTGGCCTTCACGCCCGAGCCGGCCACGCGTTCCCAGCTGAATCTGACGTGGGGTGTGGAGACCTTCCTAGGTCCGCACGTGGACTCGACGGACGCGATGGTCGACCAGGTCGACGAACTGCTCCTGAAATACGGCCGCTGCAAGAAGGGCGACACCGTCGTCATCACGGCCGGATCGCCGCCAGGAGTTTCCGGTTCGACAAACATGGTGCGCGTCCACCACATTGGCGAGGACGACGCCCCGAAGTAGTGAAAGACGCGGTAAAAAACCGAGGGCCCCTCATCGAGAGGGGCCCTTTGCATTGGCCTCGGAATTCCAAGAGGGCGACCTTGGAATCGCAGGAAAAGTGCCCCGGGTCGGACTCGAACCGACACTGTACGGGTTTTGAATCCGTTGCCTGCTGCCAATTGGGCTACCGGGGCTCGAAGAATCAAAGGTTGTCCCCGACCCTCCGCGCGTCCACCATACCGTAGCTAGGTAGGCTCTTGGGAGCAGCACCCCTGCCCCTGAACGAGGAGCCTTCGTGACCGCCCCCGAGTCGCCCCAGCCCGTAGACGCGCCCGACGACGACAAGTCGCACGTGCCTCCGCTGACGACCCGTGTCGTCATCGCCGAGGACGAGGCGCTGATCCGGCTCGATCTCAAAGAGATGCTCGAAGAAGAGGGGTACACCGTCGTCGGTGAGGCCGGAGACGGTGAGCAGGCCGTCGAACTGGCCCGTGAGCACAGGCCCGACCTCGTCATCCTCGATGTGAAGATGCCCAAGCTGGACGGCATTTCGGCGGCCGAGAAGATCGCCGAGGAGAGCATCGCTCCGGTGCTGATGCTGACCGCGTTCTCGCAGCGCGACCTCGTCGAGCGGGCCCGGGACGCCGGTGCCATGGCGTACCTGGTCAAGCCGTTCAGCAAGAGCGACGTCGTACCGGCGATCGAGATGGCCGTATCGCGGTTCACCGAGCTGAAGGAGCTGGAGAAGGAGGTCGCCGACCTCACCCTGCGCCTGGAGACACGCAAGCTGGTGGACCGGGCGAAGTCCATCCTCCAGACCGAGTACGGGCTGACCGAGCCCGCCGCGTTCCGGTGGATCCAGAAGACCTCCATGGACCGCCGGATGTCGATGCAGCAGGTCGCCGAGGCCGTCATCCAGGACGCCGACGAGAAGAAGGCCGCCAAGGGCTGACGCACCGAAGTGGCAAAGGGTGAGGCCCGTGCCCCTGACCGGGGGGCACGGGCCTCACCTCATGTGAGCCTGGCGATCAGTCCTCGCCCAGGTACGCCTTGCGCACCGACTCGTCGTGCAGCAGGTCCTGCCCGCTGCCGGAGAGGACGATCTTGCCGACCTCCATGACGTGGCCGTGGTCGGCCAGGGAGAGCGCGGCCTGGGCGTTCTGCTCGATGAGCAGGATGGTGGTGCCCTGGGACTTGAGCTCCTGGATGGTCGACATGATCTTCTGCATCATGATGGGGGAGAGGCCCATGGAGGGCTCGTCCAGCATGAGCAGCTTCGGCCGGGACATCAGCGCCCGTCCCATGGCGAGCATCTGCTGCTCACCGCCGGAGAGGGTGCCCGCGGCCTGCTTGCGGCGCTCTCCGAGGATGGGGAACAGGTCGTAGGCGCGCTTGATGTCCTTCTCGATGGCCTCCTTGTCGGTGCGCAGGAACGCGCCGAGGCGGAGGTTGTCCTCGATCGTCATGCGGGGGAAGATGTGCCGCCCCTCGGGGGAGTGGGCGAGCCCCAGCGAGACGACCTTGTGCGCGGGGACCTTCTTCAGCGACTTGCCGTCGAACTTGATCTCGCCGGACAGCGGCTGGAGCAGACCCGACAGGGTGCGCAGGGTCGTGGTCTTGCCGGCGCCGTTGGTGCCGATGAGGGTGACGACCTCGCCCGCTTCCACCTTGAACGAGATGCCCTTGACGGCCTCGATCTTGCCGTAGGCGACCCTGAGGTCCTCGACCTCGAGCAGTGCGGTCACTTGTCGTCCCCTTCCGTGCTGCTCTGCGCCTCGACGCCGGCCTCCGCGGCCTCGACCTCGGCGACCTCCTCCTTGCCCGGCTCGCCCTCGAAGGGCGTGCCGAGGTAGGCGGCGATGACGCGCTCGTCGGCCTGGACGACCTCGGCCGGACCCTCGACGATCTTCTCGCCCTGGACCAGCACGGCGACCCGGTCACACAGGTTCATGATGAACCGGATGTCGTGCTCGATGACGAGGACGGCGATGCCCTGGTCCCGGATGGCGAAGATCAGCTCCTCGGCCGCCCGGGTCTCCTGCGGGTTCATACCGGCGGTGGGCTCGTCGAGGAGGAGCAGACCGGGCTCGCTCGCCAGCGCCCGGGCGATCTCCAGCTTGCGCTGCTCGCCGTAGGGCAGGTTGCGGGCGAGGTGGTCGGCCTTGGCGGCGAGACCGGTGAACTCCAGGAGCTCCATGGCCCGGGCCCGGGACGCCTCCTCGGCCTTCTTGAAGCCGGGCAGGCGCAACAGGGCCGACCAGAGGCCTTCCTTGGTGCGGGTGTGCCGTCCGACCAGCACGTTCTCCAGAACGGTCATGTTGGCGAAGAGCCGGATGTTCTGGAACGTACGGGCGATGCCGGCCTGGGTGACCAGGTGCGGCTTGGGCGGCAGGACGGTGCCCTTGTAGGCGACCTTGCCCTCGGTCGGGATGTACAGGCCGGTGAGGCAGTTGAAGAAGGTCGTCTTACCGGCGCCGTTGGGGCCGATGAGGCCGACGATCTCGCCACTGTTGACGGTGAGGTTCACGTCGCGCACGGCGGTCAGACCGCCGAAGCGCATCGTGACGCCGGTGGCGTCGAGCACCGTCGTGCTGGTGGGTGCGGTCGTGGTGGTGGTCATGGCGGTCACGCCCCTGCCTTCGCGACGCCGGTCGCGCCTTCGGGCAATGGCTTGTCCTCCGGTACGTCGAGCTGTCCGGTCTCGTGGAATTCGAGCTGCTTCCTGCGGTCGGCGACCAGGCCCTCGGGGCGGTAGCGCATCAGCAGCATCAGCGCGATGCCGAAGAGCAGCAGCTGGTACTCCGCCATGAACTGCAGCTTGGCCGGGATCAGGTAGAGCAGCGCGGCGCCGATCAGCGGGCCGCTGATGGTGCCCATGCCGCCGAGGATGACGGCGGCGAGCAGGAAGGCCGAGTTCGGCGGCACGGAGCCGGCGAACTGGTACTGCTCGGGCGTGACGCTGTACGACACGTGCGCCTGAACGGTGCCGGCGAGGCCGGCGAGGGAGGCGCCCAGTGCGAACGCGAGGAGCTTCAGGCGGAAGCCGTTGATGCCCATCGCGGTGGCGGCGGTCTCGTCCTCGCGGATGGCGACCCACGCGCGGCCGATGCGGGACTCCGCCGAGCGGCGGAAGACCAGGACGACGATCGCCGTGCACACCAGCATCAGCAGGTAGTAGTTGCCGGACCGGGTGAGCTCGGTGCCCAGGATGTTGTGCGGCAGCCCGAGGTTGAACCCGAAGATCTCCAGGTCCGGGATGTTGGGGATGCCGTTGGAGCCGTTGGTGACGTCCGGTCCGCTGTTGCCGTTCAGGTTGTTCATGGTGATGCGGAAGATCTCACCGAAGCCGAGCGTCACGATGGCGAGGTAGTCGCCGCGCAGTCGCAGGGTGGGGGCACCGATCACCACGCCGAAGATCAGCGAGGCGGCGGCGCCGGTGAGAACGGCGGCCCAGAACGGGAACTCGACGCCGATGCTCGACTGCGGGGAGCCGGAGACCAGGGCGGCGGCGTAGGCGCCGACGCCGAGGAAGGCGACGTATCCGAGGTCGAGCAGGCCGGCGAGGCCGACGACGACGTTCAGGCCCAGCGCGACCGTGGCGAAGATCAGGATGTTCGCGCCGATGAGGGCGAACTGGTCGTTGGTCTGGGTGAACGGGAAGCAGATCGCCGCGACGAAGGCCGCCGCCATGGCGACATTGCGGTGCTTGGCGGTGAGCGCCGAGAGCCGCTTGAGCAGGCCCGCGCGGGTCACCGCGGTGAAGCCGAACGCCGTGACGATCAGGAAGCCGATGAACAGCTCGGAGTACTCGGTGCCGATGCCGTACGCGAAGACGTACAGGCCGACCCCGAAGCCCGCGGCGATGATCAGGATCTCCACCCAGGAGGGGAGGTCCTTGGCGCGGCCGGGGTCGGGTGCGGTGAGCGAGTGGCGGATGCGGCCCCACAGGTTCGGGGTCGGGTCCGCGGCGCTGTAGGGCTGGTCGACCGGGAGGCCGAGGGCGCCGATCACGGCGACGAGTGCGCCGATGCCGGAGACCCAGGCGCCGGGCTCCAGGTTGACGAGGCCGCCCAGCTCCTGGGTGATCGCGCCGATCGAGTAGCCCGTGGTGCCGAACACGCCGAGGGCGGCCAGCAGGACGGGGCTGTTCTTGCCGCCGGGGGTGAGCCAGCCCAGGCCCTTGATGCCGTAGCCGGAGAGGGCGAACAGCAGGGTGAGCAGGGAGCCGACGAGGGTGAGGACCTGAAGGCCGCCCGGGTAGCCGGTGACGGTCAGGTTGCCCGGGAACTCGTCGGTCCAGGTCCAGGCGAGGAAGGTGCCTATGAGGGCGATGGCGGTGCCCGCGACGGTCAGTCCGCGTGCCGCGGCCTGCGGCAGCGGGATGATCGGGGTCGCCGGAGCGGTGGACACCTTGGCGGTGTCGGTGGTCTTGTCCATGGGGATCTCGGTGGTCATGGGTATCACGCCCGATCCGCGACGCGTTCGCCGAGCAGACCCTGTGGCCTGAACAGCAGGACGAGGATGAGGAGGCTGAATGCCCACACGTCCTTCCAGGCGCCGCCGCCGAAGAGTTCCATGCCCGGGATGTCGCCGATGTAGCCGGTGGCGAGGGACTCCGCCACGCCGAGGACGAGGCCGCCGAGCATGGCGCCGTAGATGTTGCCGATGCCGCCGAGCACGGCTGCGGTGAAGGCCTTGAGGCCCATCAGGAAGCCCATGCGGAAGCCGACCTGACCGTTCTTCAGGCCATAGGCGACGGCGGCGATGGCGGCGAACGCGGCACCGATGGCGAACGCCATGACGATGATGCGGTCGGTGTTGATGCCCATCAGCTTGGCGGTGTCCGGGTCCTGGGCGGTGGCCTGCATGCCGCGGCCGGAGCGCGTCTTGGTGACGAACAGGCCGAGGGCGAGCATGCACAGCGGGGCGGCTATGAGGACGAAGAGGTCACCGCGCTGGATGTTGGCGCCGAGGATTTCGATCGGACCGCCGTGGAACTGCGGGAAGGGGTGGTCCTTCTTCGCGTCCGGGTACCACATCCACACGGCCTGCTGCAGGACGATGGACAGGCCGATGGCGGTGATGAGGGGTGCCAGCCGTGGCGCGGTGCGCAGTGGCCGGTAGGCGAAGCGTTCCGCCGCCGTGCCGACGGCGACCGAGACGAGGACACCACCGATGATCATGAGGGGGACTGCTGCCCCGAGGCCGAAGCCCTCGGGGAGTACCAACCAGACGGTGAGGGCCCCGAAGCCCCCGACCATGAAGATCTCGCCGTGGGCGAAGTTGATGAGCTGGACGATGCCGTAGACCATCGTGTAGCCGATCGCGATGAGTCCGTACATCGCGCCGAGGATGAGTCCATTGGCCAGCTGTTGCGGCAGTTCGTTCACCGCAGGGCCTCCGTGGAGTGGTTCGGATATGGCGCCGCGCGGGAGCGCTGATGGGCGATCCCGCGCGGCCTGGATCAATGTGTGTTTGTGGAGTGCTCTTTACTCGTCCTCTGCTCAGCCCAGCTTGGGCTCGCCGCTGAACTCGGGCGCCCACGCGTTGTTCTTGACCTTGTACGCGGTCATCGTGTGGTTCGTGGTGTCACCGAACTCGTCGAAGGAGATGGTGCCGGTGACGCCGTCGAACTTGACCTTCGCCATGGCGTCCAGGACAGCCTTGCGGCCTTCGGACGGGACCTTGCCGTCGTTGCCCTCGACCGCCAGCTTGACGGCCTCGATGATCGACCAGGTGGCGTCGTAGGTGAGGCCGCCGTACGCCTCGTAGGCGTCCTCGTAGCCCGCTGCCTCGTAGTCCTTGATGAACGCCTTGGCGGAGTCGAGCTGCTCGACCGGCTTGCCCACGGAGGTGGCGAGGTCGCCCTCGGCCTTCTTGTTCAGCTTCGGGAACTCACCGGAGTAGATTCCGTCGCCGCCCATGAGCGGGATGTTCTGGCCGCTGTCCTTGAGCTGCTGGCTCAGCGGGCCGGCGGCCGGGTACTCGCCGCCGTAGTACAGGGCTTCGGCGCCGGTCTTCTTGATCTTGGCGACCACGGCGTTGAAGTCACGGTCGTCCGGGTTGATGTGGTCGGTGCCGACGATCTGGCCACCGAACTTGGTGAAGTTCGCCTTGAAGGAGGCGGCGAGGCCGGCGCCGTAGGTCTTCTGGTCGTCGATCAGGTAGACCTTCTTGAGCTTCGCCTGGTTGTACAGGTAGTCGGCGGCGAAGGCGCCCTGGATCTCGTCCGTGGTGGCCGTACGGAAGAACGTCTTGAACTGGCGGACCGAGTCGCCGGTCTTCCAGCCGTCGCCCTGGGTCAGCTCCGTACCCGTGTTGGCGGGGGAGACCTGGGTCAGGCCGGCGTCGTTGAACGGCTTCTGCATCTGCTGCGAGACGCTGGAGTTCAGCGGGCCGACGACGCCGAGGACGTCCTTGTTGCTGATGAACTTCTGGGCGTTCTGCTGGCCGACGGACGGCTGCGCCTGGTCGTCGAGAGCCTCGATCTTGAACTCGACGCCCTTGACGTACTCCTTCTTGTTGGCCGTCTTGGCGGCCAGGTCGGCGGAGTTCTTGATGCCGAGGCCGAGCGCCGACAGGTCGCCGGTCAGCGGGGCGTCGACACCGATCACCACAGTGGTCTTGTCGCCGTTGCTGCTGCCGCCGTCGTCGTCACGCGACCCACAAGCCGTGAGAGTCAGCGATCCCGCCGCAAGCGCGGCGGTTATGGCGATGATCGAACGTTGACGCACGAATCAGGTCCTTTCCCTGGCACGGCGGCCCCCCATGGAACTCGCCGAGTCGAGCGCTGGGTCGAAGTGAGTTCGAATCCGATGGCGCCGTGACTGGCCGTGACTCTAAGCGCGGGTGGGGAACATGGAGGAGGCTCTGACCAAGGCTGTGACGCTCTTGTTATGACACGGGGTAACACAGAGCGGTACTCCGTGGGGGGAAGAGTGGATTTCCGGCCGATTCGCCCTGTCCACATAGTGAGAACTTGCAGCGTTCGCGCGTAGCGCCTTCACGAGTGTTCACAGGTTTTGGTGATTACCCGGATCGTTGCCGAAGGCTACCCGAGGGCCTCTGCGGACGTGCGGGAAGGGTGCGCACTGCGGGAGAAGTGGGGGCCTGTATTGCAGTCGTATTACGCAGAGTTACAGCCGGGAAAGTCGGTCGGAGTTCTTCGGCTGTTTTCGTGTATGGGGCACGAAAATGGAATTGGGCATTGCCGGGCTCACCGCTTTCGGCCATCAACCCGGCGGCCGAGAGCGGGAGTCCGGGCGCCGCCCCGCTCCCGGGGGCCCCTCCCGACGTCATGCCTCGACGTTAGGCCGCCGGACGTCCGGTTTCAACGGCGGGGTGGCGCAAGGGCGTTGCCTGCGGCGCGGAAGTGCGCCGGGGAGTGCCGGCTGCCGGGTGGGCGGCAAAAGGCGTTGCCCTCAAGGGAGTTGCCGCGAGAGGGCCCTTGGGTCGGCTCAGCCCATCGCCCGGAGATGTTCGCCGTCGCTCGGGTTCACGTCCCGCAGCAGGCATGTCAGCCGGGCGCTGCACACACGCCGCCCGGCCTCGTCGCTGATCACGATCTCGTACGTCGCCGTCGAGCGGCCCCGGTGCAGGGGCGTGGCCACGCCGGTGACGAGGCCGGCGCGGGCGCCGCGGTGATGGGTGCAGTTGAGGTCGACGCCGACCGCGATCTTGGAGCTGCCGGCGTGCAGCATCGAGCCCACCGATCCGAGCGTCTCGGCGAGCACCGCGGACGCGCCGCCGTGCAGCAGCCCGTACGGCTGGGTGTTCCCCTCCACCGGCATGGTCCCCACGACCCGCTCGGCGGACGCTTCCACGATCTGGACGCCCATGCGCGTCCCGAGGTGCCCGGCGGAGAACAGGCCCGGCAGGTCGACGCCGAGCGCGGCGTACTCGTCGATGACCTCTTGCGGGAACTTCACATGCTGCTGCTCGCCCATGGGGCCCGGCTCCGTTCGTCGTGGTGTGCGTCGACTGAGCAAACGCTCAGTCGGTCGCCGATTGTTCCAGACGCACGATCACGGACTTGCTGGCCGGGGTGTTGCTGGTGTCCGCGGTGGCATCCAGCGGGACGAGGACGTTGGTCTCCGGGTAGTACGCGGCCGCGCAGCCCCGGGCCGTCGGATAGTGGACGACACGGAAACCGGGCGCCCGCCGCTCGACGCCGTCCTTCCACTCGCTCACCAGGTCGACGTACGACCCGTCGGCGATGCTCAGCCGCTGCGCGTCCTCGGGGTTGATCATCACGACCCGGCGGCCGTTCGTGATGCCCCGGTAACGGTCGTCGAGGCCGTAGATCGTGGTGTTGTACTGGTCGTGCGACCGCAGGGTCTGCAGCAGCAGCCGTCCCTCGGGCACCGTCGGGTACTCGATCGGAGCCGCCGTGAAGTTGGCCTTGCCCGTCGCCGTCGGGAAGCGGCGCTCGTCGCGCGGGGCGTGGGGGAGCGTGAAGCCGCCGGGGTGGGCCACGCGCGCGTTGAAGTCCTCGAAGCCGGGGATCACGCGGGCGATACGGTCCCGGATCGTCGCGTAATCCTTCTCGAACTCCTCCCAGGGGGTGGCGCTGCCCTCGCCCAGCACGCGGCGTGCCAGGCGGCACACGATCGCCGGCTCCGACAGCAGATGCGCGCTCGCGGGCTCCAGGCGGCCCCGGGAGGCGTGCACCATGCCCATGGAGTCCTCGACCGTCACGAACTGCTCGCCGCTGCCCTGGAGATCGCGCTCGGTCCGGCCGAGGGTGGGCAGGATCAGCGCACGCGCGCCCGTGACGGCGTGCGAGCGGTTGAGCTTCGTCGACACGTGCACGGTCAGCCGGGCGCGCCGCATGGCGGCCTCGGTGACGTCGGTGTCCGGGGTCGCGGACACGAAGTTGCCGCCCATGGCGAAGAAGACCTTGGCCTCGCCGTCGCGCAGGGCGCGGATGGCCCGTACGACGTCGAAGCCGTGCTCGCGCGGGGGCGCGAAGCCGAACTCCTTCTCCAAGGCGTCCAGGAAGGCCGGGGCGGGTCGCTCGAAGATGCCCATCGTGCGGTCGCCCTGCACGTTCGAGTGACCGCGCACCGGGCACACGCCCGCGCCCGGGCGGCCGATGTTGCCGCGCAGCAGAAGGAAGTTGACGACCTCGCGGATGGTGGGCACGGAGTGCTTGTGCTGGGTGAGGCCCATGGCCCAGCAGACGATGGTGCGCTGCGAGGCGAGGACCATGGCCATGGCCTCTTCGATGTCCGCGCGCGTGAGACCGGTCGCCGTCAGGGTCTCGTCCCAGTCGGCGGAACGGGCGGCCTCGGCGAACTCCTCGTAGCCGTGGGTGTGTTCGCGGACGAACTCCTCGTCGACAGCGCCTTGCGTCTCGAGGATCAGCTTGTTGAGGAGGCGGAACAGGGCCTGGTCGCCGCCGATGCGGATCTGCAGGAACAGATCGGTGAGGGCGGCGCCCTTGAGCATGCCCTGCGGCGTCTGCGGGTTCTTGAACCGCTCCAGGCCGGCCTCGGGCAGCGGGTTGACGCTGATGATCTTCGCGCCGTTGGCCTTGGCCTTCTCCAGGGCGGAGAGCATGCGCGGGTGGTTCGTCCCCGGGTTCTGCCCGGCGACGATGATCAGGTCGGCCTTGTAGAGGTCCTCCAGCAGGACGCTGCCCTTGCCGATGCCGATGGTCTCGTTCAGCGCCGACCCGGAGGACTCGTGGCACATGTTCGAGCAGTCGGGCAGGTTGTTGGTGCCGAGCTCGCGCGCGAAGAGCTGATAGAGGAAGGCTGCCTCGTTGCTGGTGCGGCCCGAGGTGTAGAAGACGGCCTCGTCGGGGGAGCCGAGGGCGGTGATCTCCTCGCCGATGATGTCGAAGGCGCGCTCCCAGGTCACCGGCTCGTAGTGCGTGCCCCCCTCGGGGAGGTACACCGGGTGCGTGAGCCGCCCCTGCTGCCCCAGCCAGTACCCGCTCCTGGTCGCGAGATCGGCGACGGAGTGCGCGGCGAAGAACTCCGGGGTGACCCGGCGCAGGGTGGCCTCCTCGGCCACGGCCTTCGCGCCGTTCTCACAGAACTCCGCCTTGTGCCGGTGGTCCGGCTCCGGCCACGCGCAGCCCGGGCAGTCGAAGCCGTTCTTCTGGTTGACGCTCAGCAGCGTCAGCATGGTGCGCTTCACGCCCATCTGCTGCTGCGCGATCCGCAAGGTGTGCCCGATGGCCGGCAGCCCCGCCGCCGCATGCTTCGGCTCGGCGACCTGGGGCGCGTCCTGAACCGGATCACCCTTGGGCGGCTTGGTGGCCATCGCGCGCTCTCCTTTGTGTACACGTGTGAGGTACATCTCCGATCCTCGCACGCGGGACCGACAACGGGGGTGGGGGCCCGGCACCCGTATCCCCCTGCCCGACCCCTCCGCGGACCCCTCCCCGGAGCCGGACCCCCCGATGGGGACCGAGTGTCAGTGGGGCGTGGCAGGATCGGGGTCGTGGCAGAGACAGCATCGAAGCAGACCGAGACCAACCCCGGCGGCAGCCGGCCCCGCCTGATGCTCATGGACGGGCACTCGCTGGCCTACCGTGCGTTCTTCGCGCTGCCCGCGGAGAACTTCACGACCGCGACGGGCCAGCCGACGAACGCGATCTACGGCTTCGCGTCGATGCTGGCCAACACGCTGCGCGACGAGGCGCCCACGCACTTCGCGGTGGCCTTCGACGTGTCCCGCAAGACCTGGCGCTCCGCGGAGTTCACGGAGTACAAGGCGAACCGCTCCAAGACCCCGGACGAGTTCAAGGGCCAGGTCGAGCTGATCGGCGAGCTGCTCGACGCGATGCACGTATCGCGGTTCGCCGTCGACGGCTTCGAGGCCGACGACGTGATCGCCACGCTCGCCACCCAGGCCGAGGCCGAAGGCTTCGAGGTGCTGATCGTCACCGGCGACCGGGACTCCTTCCAGCTGGTCAGCGAGCACACGACGGTGCTGTATCCGACCAAGGGCGTCTCCGAGCTGACCCGCTTCACCCCGGAGAAGGTCTTCGAGAAGTACGCACTGACGCCCGCCCAGTACCCCGACTTCGCGGCCCTGCGCGGCGACCCGTCCGACAACCTGCCGGGCATCCCGGGCGTCGGCGAGAAGACGGCGGCGAAGTGGATCAACCAGTTCGGTTCGTTCGCCGAGCTGGTCGAGCGCGTCGAGGAGGTCAAGGGCAAGGCCGGGCAGAACCTGCGCGACCACCTGGAGTCGGTCAAGCTCAACCGCCGCCTGACCGAGCTGGAGCGCAACGTCGAGCTGCCCAAGACCGTCGCCGATGTCGCGCGCGTGCCGTACGACCGCAAGGCCGTCGCGATGATCCTGGACACCCTGGAGATCCGTAACCCCTCCCTGCGCGAGCGACTCTTCGGCGTCGACCCCGGAGCCGAGGAGGCCGAGGCCACCCCGATCTCGACCGAGGGCGTGGAGCTGGACGGCGCCGTGCTCGGTACGGGCGAGCTGGCCCCCTGGCTGGCGGAGCACGGCGGCGAGGCCCTCGGCGTGGCCACCGTCGACGCCTGGGCGCTCGGCACCGGCTCGGTCGCCGAGGTCGCCCTCGCCGCGGCCGACGGCGCGGCCGGCTGGTTCGACCCGTCACAGCTGGACGAGGCCGACGAGAAGGCCTTCACCGCCTGGCTGGCCGACGCCGACAGGCCGAAGATCTTCCACAACGCCAAGAGCGCGATGCGGGTCTTCGCCGAGCACGGCTGGAGCATCGCCGGCGTGCGCATGGACACCGCACTCGCCGCCTACCTCGTCAAGCCGGGCCGCCGCTCCTTCGACCTGGACGCGTTGTCCCTGGAGTACCTCCACCGCGAGCTGGCCCCCGCCGCCGCGGCCGACGGCCAGCTGGCCTTCGGCACGGACGACGGCGCCGAGGCCGAGGCGCTGATGATCCAGGCCCGTGCGGTCCTGGACCTGGGCGAGGTCTTCGAGGACCGTCTGCAGGAGGTCGGCGCCGCGGATCTGCTCCGCGACATGGAGCTGCCGACCTCCGCCCTGCTGGCCCGCATGGAGCGGCACGGCATCGCGGCCGACCGGGCGCACCTGGAGGCCATGGAGCAGATGTTCGCGGGCGCCGTGCAGCAGGCCGTGAAGGAGGCGCACGCCGCGGCCGGGCACGAGTTCAACCTGGGCTCGCCCAAGCAGCTCCAGGAGGTCCTCTTCGGCGAACTCGCCCTGCCCAAGACGAAGAAGACGAAGACGGGCTACACGACGGACGCCGACGCCCTGGCCTGGCTGGCCACCCAGACCGACAACGAACTGCCGGTCATCATGCTCCGCCACCGCGAGCAGGCGAAGCTCCGCGTCACCGTCGAGGGCCTGATCAAGACGATCGCGGCGGACGGCCGTATCCACACGACCTTCAACCAGACGGTCGCGGCCACCGGCCGCCTCTCCTCGACCGACCCGAACCTGCAGAACATCCCGGTCCGCACGGACGAGGGCAGGGCGATCCGCAGGGGCTTCGTGGTCGGCGAGGGCTTCGAGTCCCTGATGACCGCGGACTACAGCCAGATCGAGCTGCGCGTGATGGCCCACCTCTCCGAGGACGAGGGCCTGATCGAGGCGTTCACGTCGGGCGAGGACCTGCACACCACGGCCGCCTCCCAGGTCTTCGCCGTGGAGCCCGCCGCGGTGGACGCGGAGATGCGCCGCAAGATCAAAGCGATGTCGTACGGCCTGGCCTACGGGCTGTCGGCCTTCGGCCTCTCCCAGCAGCTGAACATCGACGCCGGCGAGGCCCGCGCGCTGATGGACGCCTACTTCGAGCGGTTCGGCGGCGTACGCGACTATCTGCGCCGCGCCGTCGACGAGGCCCGGGCGACGGGCTACACGGCGACGCTCTTCGGTCGCCGCCGCTACCTCCCCGACCTCAACAGCGACAACCGCCAGCGCCGCGAGGCGGCCGAGCGCATGGCCCTCAACGCGCCCATCCAGGGCACGGCGGCGGACATCGTCAAGATCGCCATGCTCAACGTCGACCGGGCCCTGCGCGAGGAGAACCTCACCTCCCGCATGCTCCTCCAGGTCCACGACGAAATCGTCCTGGAAATCGCCCCCGGCGAGCGCCAAACCGCCGAGGAACTGGTCCGCCGGGAAATGTCCAACGCCGTCCACCTCAACGTCCCCCTGGGCGTCTCGGTGGGCGCGGGGCCCGACTGGGAGTCGGCAGCCCACTGACACCACGTCTCAGCGCCGGGCCGGCTACCCAACCGGCCCGGCACCGGGTGCCGCTTTGGAGGGACAAGGCAACAGCGCGCCCCAAAGGGGCGCGGGGCTGTATCGATATGCGGCTCCGCCGCGGGGCGCGACCAGCCACAAACGACCCGCAGCCCGAGAAGAGCGCCGCCACGCAGACGGTCGGACTCCGCCCGACCCCCGGAGGGACCCGTCACCCGCGTGGCCCCCGCAAAAGCGCTCCTCGCACCCCATGCCCGTAAGGATGCGGGCATGGGTATACGCACGCTCAACCGCCGGATGGCCCCGGCACCGGCGAACGCGAACACCGAAGACGCCCCCACAGCGCGCCCCACGGTCCCACTCTTCGCCCCCGGCGCAAGCACCGCCCGCATCCCCGTCGACCTGATGGGCGCTCTGCGGCACAGGGCGACAACCCTCCGCGGCTACCTGGACCTCGCCCGCACCGCACTCCCACGCTGCCGACCGGACCGTTCGGGTCGTACCGTCACCGTGTTCGTCGCGACGGCCGAAACCGTCACCGAGCCCCCGGACGGCTCGGCTCCCGACCGGCCCCATCCGCATCCGCACCCGAACTGCCAGGGCCCCGGACCGGACGCCACACCCTGACGCCCACGGCGTACAGCACCAACCCCAGAACGAGCCCCGCGCCCGCTCCGAAGCACAGCGTGGGAATCAGCTCCCAGTACTTCGCGGTGGACCCCCAGTAGGCCCACCAGCGCGACACCCGCTGCACGGCCGCCACTGCGGCACACCCGCCGATCACCACGGCGGCCCACCAGCGGTCCCGTACCGAAAGCACCGGAACACCGACCGGCGCCACAGCACCGGTCCGGCGTAGCGCCAGGATCACGAACGCGGCGATGACGACCGCGGCGACCGCCGAACCGCCGTACTGCAGATACCAGTACAGCGGCGATCCCGCGATCTCCTCGCCCAGGACGGGGAAGAGCCGCATCCCCCAGCGGTCGAGATGGGTGAACGCGTCCCACACGACATGCGTCAGTGAGCCGAGGACGGCCGAGACGTACCAGCGCAGCGCCGACGACGGCCGTACACGCGCGCGTGGTGCCCCGCAGCGCAACAGTGCGGCCACCCGTGCCTGTCGCCGCGGCGGCAGCAGTGCCACCAGCGGCTCGCGCAGCAGGAGCCACAGGCCCACCAGCGCCCAGGCGATCGCCGCATCGACGGTGAGCACGCCCGCGAACGAGTGCGTGACATCGCCGAACTTCATCGCCTCCGGCAGGACACTCGCCACGTAGTAGGTCATGTCGGGAGAGAACGACCCTGCCACCAGTGCTGCCGGTACAAGTGCGAGGCGGCCGGTTCCGTCGGTGCGTATGCCGGGCAGTACGGCCGCCGCGTGGCTGAGCGTGAACGGCAACGGGGCTCCTCGTGCGGGGTGTTGGCGGGGCCGGTCGGGCCCCGGGCGTCGGCGAAGCCAGTATGCGGGACATCCGACGGGCGGACCGCACGTGGCCAACCGGTAAAAATCGGGCACCAACGGGTGCCCCCGCAAAGGAAGTTGTCGTAGTGTCGCCTGGGTCACCGCGCCGGGGGCGTGCGGTCGAACAGATGAACAGCGACTAAAAGCGTGCCGCGAGGGCAACTGTCGCGGCGAGTCGATCGTCACAACAGGGGCGGGCTCGGCACGGCGAGCCCGGCAGGCAGAGTCGGGCGCCCGGGCGTCCACGGGAGGGGTCCATTTCATGGCGGCGCAATTCGGCAGGCTCCGCAAGGGGGCGGTGAACACCACGGTGGCCGCGGTCGTGGTCGCGGCACTGGCCGCGTCCCAGGCTCCGGGAGTGACGACCGACGACGCCGGCAGAAGGGTCACCACCGGCACCCAGCCCTCCCCGGACACACCTGCCGAGGACAGCGCGACCGGCAACTCGCCGTACTACACGGACCTGCCGCCGCTCAACAGCCCCAACCCCTCGCCGTCCACCGACACCCCCGTCGACCCGGGCGTCACCGAGGCGGGCATCCCCGCGACCGTCCTCGACGCCTACAAGAGGGCCCAGGCCGCACTCCAGCAGGCCAAGCCCGGCTGCAACCTCCCCTGGGAGCTCCTCGCCGCGATCGGCAAGGTCGAGTCGGGCCAGGCCCGCGGCGGCCGCGTCAACGCCGAGGGCACCACGATCTCCCCGATCCTCGGCCCGCAGCTCAACGGCAACGGCTTCGCGAACATCGGCGACACCGACAACGGCGCCTACGACGGGGACAGCTCGTACGACCGTGCCGTCGGCCCCATGCAGTTCATCCCCTCCACCTGGGAGTGGGCCGGCCGCGACGGCAACGGCGACGGCAAGAAGGACCCCAACAACATCTACGACGCCGCGCTCGCCGCCGGCCACTACCTCTGCCGCTTCGGCTGGGACCTGTCCACGCAGGGCGACCTCGACCGCGCGATCCTCAGCTACAACAACTCGCGGGACTACCTCAACCTCGTCATGAGGTGGCTGGAGTACTACCGCAAGGGCACCCACGAGATCCCGGACGGCACCGGCACCCTCCCGTCGGACCGCAGCGACGACACGGCGGGCGCGAGCCCCACGCCGACGCAGCCCACGACGCCCAGCACCCCGACGACACCCACGCCGCCGAGCAGCCCCAAACCGGGCGGCGACAACGGCACCACCAGCCCCAAGCCGCCCCCGCCGGGCACCACCCCGCCGAGCACGACGCCTCCCACGCCCACCGACACCGTGCACCACCTGGAGGACGCGGGCACCGCCAAGCTCACCGCGATGGCCGGCGACACCTTCACCGAGACGATCGGCACCCGCGCCGAGACCAAGGCCGGCAAGGCCGTCGCCAAGGTCCGGGTCCGCTTCACGATCATCGGCCCCACCGACGCCACCTTCAGCACCGGCGAGAAGTACGCGACCGCCCTCACCAACAGCGTCGGCAAGGCGACCGCGCCCGCGCTCAAGGCGGGCGAGGACACCGGCGACTTCGTGGTCCGCGCCACCGTCGTCGGCCGTACGGTCACCGGCCTCGACTACGCGGCCACCGTCACCGAGCGCGCCGCCGACACTCTGGCCCGCACCAGCGAGACCGCGCTGACCTGCACGCCCGGCGGCGAGTTCGCCGACCAGGTCGAGGTGAAGGCGACCTACAAGGACGCCGTGGCGGACAAGGTCGCGGCCACCGCGACGCTCATCAAGTCGGCGGACGACCCGGCCGAGAACGACAAGGGCCCCTACTTCAAGGACGCCGACGGCAAGGCTGTACGCACCCTGACCGGCCTGACGACGGACGCGAAGGGCCTGCTGAAGCTGCCGAAGCTGTACGCCGACGACATCACCGGGACGTTCCTGCTCCGCATCAACACCGCGGGCGGCGCGACCCTGACCGTCGAGCTGAAGGTGGCGGCGGCCGAGACGTCGCCCAGCCCGACGCCGTCGGAATCTGCGTCCGGATCGGCATCGCCGAGCCCGAGCGCGTAAGCGCCGCGGAGCCCACCGAAGGGCGCCCCCTCCGCTACGGCGGACGGGGCGCCCTTTGTTCATATGCGCAACGTGTTCTCATCTCGCGCGCCCGTTGCTACGGTGCCGGACCTGACGCTGTATCAGATGCGGCAATCCGGAATTGGGAGGCCCGTATGCGCGCCCTGATCGCCGCCGCGACCGGTCTCGTCGCCGCGCTCGCCCTGGTCCTCGCGATGACCGCGATGGGGTCACCGGAGGGTGAGACATCCCCCAAGCCGCTGCTGACGACGGTGCCCGCACACCCGTAACCGCCGTCCGGGAGGGAGGCCGAGATGCGCCGCAAGGCCGGCCTGGTCCTGCTCGCCCTTGCCGTGTTCTTCGCGGCACTGTCCCCGCTGCTGCGCTGGTACGCCTTCCCGCGCCTGGCCAAGATCCCGGCCAACCAGTACCAGGACATGGTCCTGGAGGCGAAGGACGCCACCCTCCTCGACTACGGCACGATGAAGGCCCGCAAGGTCTCCAAGGTCACCATCGTGCAGACGCTCAAGGGCAACGTCGAAGCCTCGGAGAAGATCGAGAAGACGGCCGGCAAGGACGTGGTGGTCTGGGACGGCCTGTCCTACGTCGTCGGCCCCGACGGCAAGATGGTCTCCAAGATCCCCGAGCGCTACATCTTCGACGCCCACACCCAGGAACCCGTCCACGCCACCGGCGAGATGGTCGACGGCGACCCGGTCAAGCGGCAGGGCATCGAGTTCAAGTGGCCCTTCCTGACGGAGAAACGGGACTACGAGTACTTCGACGCGCAGGCCCGCATCACCGCCCCCATCCACTACAAGGGCACCCAGAACTTCCGCGGCGTCGAGGTCTACTACTTCGAACAGACCATCCCGTGGACGAAGGTCAGGTTCCCCAAGACGATGCCGGTCGAGGGCATCACCCCGGAGTCGGTCGCCAAGACCGGCACGACCCGCTGGTACACCACCGTCCGCAAGTTCTGGGTCGAACCGCTCACCGGAGCACCCGTCTACGGCGAGGAGATCCACAAGGAGGAACTGCGCGGCGGCACCCTGCTCGGGGACCGCGACAAGGTGACGGCGTTCGCCGGCCACGTGAAGATGCGCGAGGACTACATCGCCTCCACGGTGGACCTGGTCAAGTCCAACCGCGCGCTGGTCCTGCTGCTGACGTCGTATCTCCCGTGGGGCTTCCTTGCCTTGGGCCTGCTGCTCCTGGCGCTGTCCCTCTACCTGGAGGCACGCAGCCGCCGCCCCGGCGACCCGGAACCCACGAAGGACACCGAACCGGAACCGGTCAGCGCCTGAGCCTGGCGTTCGTGTGCCGGGTCGGCTCTGCGGAGGCGGGGTCCTCGGGCCACGGATGCTTCGGATAGCGCCCGCGCAGCTCCGCCCGGACGCCCTTGTAGCCGTCCCTCCAGAAGGAGGCGAGGTCGGCGGTGACGGCGGCGGGCCGGCCGGCGGGGGAGAGCAGGTGGACCAGGAGGGGCACGCCGGCGACGGACGGCGACTCGTGCAGTCCGAACATCTCCTGCAACTTCACGGCGAGGACGGGCTGTTCGAGGTTGCTGTAGTCGATCCGGATTCTGGACCCACTGGGTACGGCCATCCGCTCGGGCGCCAGCTCGTCGAGCCGCCCGGCCTCCCCGGAGGCCCACGGCAGCAGCCTGGTGAGCGCCTGCCCGGCGTCGATCCGCGCCAGATCGGCCCGCCGCCGCGCCCGGCTCAGCTCGGGCTCCAGCCACTCGTCCACGCGCGCGTGGAGCGCGTCGTCCGAGACGTCGGGCCAGGGCGCACCGAGGTGGAGGTGAAGGAAGGCGAGCCGCTGCCGCAGTACCCCGGCGTCGGGCGGCCACCGCAACGGACCGAGCCCTTCCTGGCGCAGCCCTTCGAGGAGCGCATCGCGTACGAGGACGGGGTCGGCGTCCCGCAAGGGCCGCACCGCGAGCTCGATCGCCCCGAGCCGCTCGACCCGCCGGGCGACGACGTCCCCGTCGCCCCAGTGGACCTCCTGGCTCTCGGAGTACAGCGAAGCCGCCGCGGACCGGGCCATGTCCTCGTCCGCCACGGCGGCGAGCTGCACGCGCGCGTGCCCCTTGCCGACGGGACGGTCCGCGACGGCCACGGCGATCCACGGGGCACCGCGCAGCGGGCTGCCGGCACCGAGTTCGGCGCGCGTGCCCGATGCCATGAGGTAGGAATCGCCGTCGGCTTTGGCCACCCGCTCGGGGAAGGCGAGGGCGGCGACGAGGCCCGCGGTGCGGTCGTCCGCGCTCTGCGGGGCCGAGTTCTCACTGTTCGCCCGCAAACGCCGCACCTCCGCCCGCCAGCGCCCCGCATAGGCGTCACCGCCCCGCCGAGCCGCCCGCAGAGCGGCAGCCAGGTCGTCCCCGTACTCCCTCGGGGCCTCCTCACTGAGCAGCGCGACCGCCTCGGCACCCGCACCGGATGTGTCCAGCAGCGCCCGGCCCAGTCGGGGATGCAGCCCCAGCCGGGCCAGCGCGGCGCCCCGAGCCGTGGCCCGCCCGTCGGGCTCCACCGCTCCGATGGCCGTCAGTACGCTCCTCGCCGCCGCCATCGCCCCACTCGGCGGCGCATCGAGCAACGCCAACCCGGTCGCCTCCGGATCGCCCCAGCACGCCGCCTGCAACGCGAACGCCGTCAGGTCGGCCACCTTGATCTCCGGCGACGGGAACCGCGGCAGCCGCACGTCCTCCGCCTCCGCCCAGCACCGGTACACCGCACCCGGCGCCTCACGCCCGGCCCGCCCCGCCCGCTGCCGCCCGGCCGCCTGCGAGGCCCGTACCGTCGTCAGCGCGCTCAGCCCGCGCGCGTGATCGACCCGCGGCTCCCGCGCCAGCCCGGAGTCGACGACCACACGCACCCCGGGAATCGTCAGCGACGACTCCGCGACGGCCGTCGCCAGCACCACCCGGCGCCGCTCCCCGCCGGTCAGCACCGCGTCCTGCACGGCCGCCGACGCCCGCCCGTGCACTTGCAGCACCTCGACGTCCCCGAGATCCCCCAGCTGCCCGGTCACCCGCGCGATCTCGCCGACACCCGGCAGGAAACACAGCACGTCCCCCGCCCGCTCGGCCAGCGCCCGCCGGACCGTCGACGCCACGTGCGTCAGCAGCGCCGGGTCGACCCGCATGCCGTGCGGGGGCCGTACGGGACGCGTCGGCGGTGCCCACACCACCTCCACGGGGTGCGAGACGCCCTCCGCCGCCACCACCGGAGCATCACCCAGCAGCCGAGCCCACCCCTGCGCGTCCGTCGTCGCGGACGCGGCCACCAGCCGCAGCTCCGGCCGCAGCGTCTGACGTACGTCCCACAGGAACGCCGCCACCGTGTCCGCGTCCAGATGCCGCTCGTGGCACTCGTCGAGCACCACCGCGTCGACGCCCGCCAGCTCCTGGTCGCGCTGCAAACGCTGCAGCAGCACACCGGTCGTGACGACCTCCACGCGTGCGTGGCGCCCGACGACCCGTTCGCCACGCACGGTGTAACCGACGCTCTCGCCGGCCTTCTCGCCGAGCAGCCACGCCATCCGCCGTGCGGCTGCCCGGGCGGCGATGCGCCGCGGCTCCGCCACGACGACCCGCCGCGCAGGACCCTCGCCGATCAGTCCGGCCAGCACCAGCGGCACCAGGGTGGTCTTGCCGGTGCCGGGCGGCGCGACGAGCACCGCGGTGCCGTGCGTGTCCAGGGCGTCGTTCAGACCGGGCAGGGCGCTGCGTACGGGCAGCGCGTCCAGGGCGTCGTAGCGGATCACGCTCTCAGTCTCGTACGCACACGAAGATCGCCGTCCCCGGGATCAGGTTCCCGCGCAGCGGCGACCAGCCGCCCCACTCCGAGGTGTTCCAGGCCGGCCACTCCGGCTCCACCAGGTCCACCAGCCGGAAGCCCGCCGCCACGACGTCCCGGACCCGGTCGCCGATCGTCCTGTGGTGCTCGACGTAGACCGCGCGGCCCTCGTCGTCCTGCTCGACGTAAGGAGTGCGGTCGAAGTAGGAAGCCGAGACGGACAGACCCTCCGGGCCCGGCTCGTCGGGGAACGCCCAGCGGATGGGATGGGTCACGGAGAAGACCAGACGCCCTCCCGGCCGCAGCACCCGGCGCACCTCCTTCAGCACCAGCACCGGGTCGGCGACGAACGGCAGCGCGCCGTACGCCGAGCACACCAGGTCGAAGGAGGCGTCGGCGAAGGGAAGGGCGCCCGCGTCGGCGCACACCAGGGGGAACGCACCGCCGATGCGCAGCGCGTGCTGGAGCTGGCGGTGGGAGATGTCCAGGGCGACCGGGCGGGCCCCCTGCGCGGTCAGCCAGCGCGAGCATTGAGCCGCGCCGGCGCCGATCTCCAGGACGTCCTTGCCCTTGAGGTCCTCCGGCGGGCCGAGCAGCTCGGCCTCCACCTCGTCCAGGCCCTCGGGACCCCAGACGAAACGATCGTCGCCGAGGAACGTGCCGTGCTCGGTCTGGTACTCGTCGGCGTTCCGGTCCCACCAGCCGCGGTTGGCGTGCGAGCTCTCCGCTACGCCGGACTCACGGCGCGTGGCCTCCGGTTCGTACTCTTGGATGATCGGCTCCCTCGTCGTACTCTTCCGTCACCTGAACGGCACGGGCCCTCGCGGTCGTGTCACGTGAGGGGTGCTCCAAGGCCTGCGTGGCCTCAGGAGACAGGTTTTGTGCCGGGTATGCGGCGATCCGCCCCGGGTGGGCGGCTTCGCGCATTGACCCTGTCCGGCTGCCCCCGTATGCTACAAGTTGCGCTGCGGGCCTGCGCACCTCAGACGTAGCAGGCTGCGCTCGCATCTGTTGTATGTCCCCTCGGTTTTCGAGGCGTCATCACCTTTCCCTGGTGGGGCGCTTCCTTGGCTGTCCGGCTTCTTCAGAGCGATACGGGCTCCCGGCGTAGCAGTACCTACGACTTCAATGTCCGTACCGGAGCCCTTTCCCACATGACGAGCAGCACCGAGACCACCGCCACCACCCCGCAGGTAGCGGTCAACGACATCGGTAACGAGGAAGCCTTCCTCGCCGCGATCGACGAGACGATCAAGTACTTCAACGACGGCGACATCGTCGACGGCGTCATCGTGAAGGTCGACCGGGACGAGGTCCTGCTCGACATCGGTTACAAGACCGAAGGCGTTATCCCGAGCCGAGAGCTCTCGATCAAGCACGACGTCGACCCCAACGAGGTCGTCGCCGTCGGTGACGAGATCGAAGCCCTTGTTCTTCAGAAGGAGGACAAGGAAGGCCGCCTGATCCTCTCGAAGAAGCGCGCCCAGTACGAGCGTGCCTGGGGCACCATCGAGAAGATCAAGGAAGAGGACGGGATCGTCACCGGTACCGTCATCGAGGTCGTCAAGGGTGGTCTCATCCTCGACATCGGCCTCCGTGGCTTCCTCCCGGCCTCCCTGGTCGAGATGCGCCGCGTTCGCGACCTCCAGCCCTACGTGGGCAAGGAGCTCGAGGCCAAGATCATCGAGCTGGACAAGAACCGCAACAACGTGGTCCTGTCCCGCCGTGCCTGGCTGGAGCAGACCCAGTCCGAGGTCCGCCAGACGTTCCTCACCACCCTCCAGAAGGGTCAGGTCCGTTCCGGCGTCGTCTCCTCGATCGTCAACTTCGGTGCCTTCGTGGACCTGGGTGGCGTCGACGGTCTGGTCCACGTCTCCGAGCTCTCCTGGAAGCACATCGACCACCCCTCCGAGGTTGTCGAGGTCGGCCAGGAGGTCACCGTCGAGGTTCTCGACGTCGACATGGACCGCGAGCGTGTCTCCCTGTCGCTGAAGGCGACCCAGGAAGACCCGTGGCAGCAGTTCGCCCGCACCCACCAGATCGGCCAGGTCGTGCCCGGTAAGGTCACGAAGCTGGTTCCGTTCGGTGCGTTCGTCCGCGTGGACGAGGGCATCGAGGGTCTGGTCCACATCTCCGAGCTGGCCGAGCGCCACGTGGAGATCCCGGAGCAGGTCGTCCAGGTCAACGACGAGATCTTCGTCAAGGTCATCGACATCGACCTCGAGCGCCGCCGCATCAGCCTCTCGCTGAAGCAGGCCAACGAGTCCTTCGGTGCCGACCCGGCCTCGGTCGAGTTCGACCCGACCCTGTACGGCATGGCCGCGTCCTACGACGACCAGGGCAACTACATCTACCCCGAGGGCTTCGACCCCGAGACCAACGACTGGCTCGAGGGCTACGAGACCCAGCGCGAGGCTTGGGAGGGCCAGTACGCCGAGGCGCAGCAGCGCTTCGAGCAGCACCAGGCCCAGGTCATCAAGTCCCGCGAGGCGGACGCTGCGGCTGCCGCCGAGGGTGGCGACGCGGCGGGTGCGGCTCCGGCCGCGTCCGGTGGCGGCTCCTACTCCTCCGAGGGCCCGGACAACTCCGGCGCGCTTGCCTCGGACGAGGCGCTTGCCGCGCTGCGCGAGAAGCTGGCCGGCGGCCAGAGCTGAACGCTTGCCGCTGAGGCTTAGCCGTTGACTGAGGGGCCGTACCTTGCGAGGTGCGGCCCCTCAGTGCTGCCCGGGTAGGTCGTCCTTCGGCTGCGGGCCGGTGGCGGCTGGTCGCGCCCACGCGGCGGAGCCGCATGTCGATTCAGCTCCGCGCCCCTCAGGGGGTTGCCCAACCGGCGTGATCATGGAGCCCTCCTCCGGGAATGCCCACGCCCGTAAGGGTGTTGTGGGGTATGAACACGAGGAGGAGCGGTCACAGTGCTTGATCCGCAGGGTTTGTACGCATGGGAGCCGAAGGGCCTCGCCGTTGTCGACATGGCGCTTGCCCAGGAGTCGGCCGGCCTTGTCATGCTCTACCACTTCGACGGATACATCGACGCGGGTGAGACCGGCGACCAGATCGTCGACGGGCTCCTGGACTCGCTGCCCCACCAGGTCGTCGCCCGCTTCGACCACGACCGGCTGGTGGACTACCGCGCCCGTCGCCCGCTGCTGACGTTCAAGCGCGACCGCTGGGCCGAGTACGAGGATCCCGCCATCGAGGTGCGGGTCGTCCAGGACGCCACCGGGGCGCCGTTCCTGCTGCTGTCCGGGCCCGAGCCGGACGTGGAGTGGGAGCGCTTCGCGGCGGCCGTCAAGGAGATCGTGGAGCGGCTCGGGGTACGCCTGTCGGTGAACTTCCACGGCATCCCGATGGGCGTCCCGCACACCCGCCCGGTCGGCGTCACCCCGCACGGCAACCGCGTCGACCTCGTCCCCGGCCACCGCAGCCCCTTCGACGAGGCGCAGGTGCCCGGCAGCGCCGAGTCCCTGGTCGAGTACCGGCTGATGGAGGCCGGGCACGACGTCCTGGGCGTCGCCGCGCACGTCCCGCACTACATCGCCCGCTCCCCGTACCCGGACGCGGCGCTCACCGTCCTGGAGGCGGTCACCGCGGCGACCGGGCTGGTCCTGCCCGGCATCGCGCACTCCCTGCGCACGGACGCCCACCGCACGCAGAACGAGATCGACCGGCAGATCCGCGAGGGCGACGAGGAGCTCACCAACCTCGTCGAGGGCCTGGAGCACCAGTACGACGCGGTCGCGGGCGCGGAGAGCCGGGGCAACATGCTCGCCGAGCCGGTGGACATCCCGTCGGCGGACGAGATCGGGCGGGAGTTCGAGCGGTTCCTGGCGGAGCGGGAAGGCGACAACTGAGGGCCGCCGGCGACAGCGGTCGAGGGGGAAGTGCGGCCTGCCCGGTGCTTTGTCAGAGGCAGGCCCTAAGCTTCGGGTCATGCTGAAGGTGGGCCTGACCGGGGGCATCGGAGCCGGTAAGAGCGAGGTGTCGCGGCTGCTCGTGGAGCACGGGGCCGTGCTGATCGACGCGGACCGCATCGCGCGCGAGGTCGTCGCGCCCGGCACCCCCGGCCTCGCCGCCGTCGTCGAGGCGTTCGGCGAGGACGTGCTCACCGAGGACGGCAGCCTGGACCGGCCCAGGCTGGGCTCGATCGTCTTCCCCGACCCCGACCGGCTCGCCGTACTGAACTCGATCGTGCACCCCCTCGTCGGCGCCCGCTCCCGCGAGCTCGAAGAGGCCGCCGCCGAGGACGCCGTCGTCGTCCACGACGTCCCGCTCCTCACGGAGAACGGCCTGGCGCCGCTGTACGACGTCGTGGTCGTCGTCGACGCCGGCCCCGAGACCCAGCTCGACCGGCTCGTCCGGCTGCGCGGCATGACCGAGGAGGACGCACGCGCCCGCATGGCCGCGCAGGCGACGCGCGCCGAGCGCCTGGAGATAGCGGACATCGTCATCGACAACGACGTACCACTGGAAGAACTTCAGCGACGCGTGAAGGACGTGTGGGACGAGCTCGTGCGCAGAGCCCACGGGGCCCAGGGGTGCCCCCCGCCCCCCTCGCCGCAGGAATAGCCCCGGCGCGATCGCGCGTTGAACCCTTCCAGTGAGGGAAGGACTTTGCCGTGCCCGAGACCAGCGGATCGCCCGGACGTACTCCGGAGACGCATGTCATCGACTTCCGCGCCGCCGAGCATCTGCTCGCCGCGCGGGATCCGCGGGGCGCGGTGAAGCTGCTCGACGGAGTCATCGCCGCGCACCCGGAGAACACCGCAGCCCGGCTGCTGCGCGCGCGTGCCTTCTTCGCCGCCGCACAACTGCGGCCCGCCGAACTGGAGTTCACGATCGTCCTGGAGCGCGAGCCGGACAACGCGTTCGCGCACTTCGCGCTCGCCCGGACCTACGAGCGCCGGGGCCGGCCCGACGAGGCCATGCGCCACTTCCGGCTGGCGGCCGCGCTCGACCCGAACCCGCAGTACCTCAAGGCGGCACGGTTCGAAGCGTGAGCGGCGCCTAGGGGTGGGGATTCTCGGGCGGGCGGTACGGCGGTATGTCGCGGCCGGGCTGGTAGTGCGGGCCCTGGCGGATGTGTCTGAGGACCATCGCCATGTCGATCGTGATCACCAGCCACAGCGCCCCGCAGGCCGCCGCCCAGCCGGGGCGTCCCGCGAGCGCGAAGGCCGCGGTACCGAAGATCGCCCACACCACGCCCCACACGCACAGCCAGAAACGGGCCCGCAGTGCACTGCGCGCTGTCCTCGGCTCACTGCCCGTACGCATCGGGATCACCACTCCTTCCTGAAACGTACTCCTCGTACTCCTCGTAGGGGGCCTCGTGCTGCCGGACACCGATGAACTGGCCGAATGCCTGCTCGACCTCGGAGTACCCCACGAGGACATCAAGGACCTCGTACGGATGGGCCGACGGGTGGCGGACGACCCGGAACTGCGGCAGTTCCTGGAGCGGTCCGCCGACGAGCTCGTCCGGGGGATCGGGGAGGTCGGCGGCGCGGTCGACCTGCCCGACCTCGACTGGGCCTCGGGCCCCCTGCGGCGCTGCTTCCCCGTGTACGTGTTCGTCGCGGCGCTGCCGTCCACACGCGCCTACCACCGCGAGCGCGGCATCCCCGCCGATGTCTCCCGGCGCACCCTCGCGGACCTCGGGCGGAACATGGCCGTGCACCGCAGGCGCCATGGCTTGACCGGCGTGCAGGCGCCGTGGTGGCTCGTCCATCATTTCCGCGGCGAGCTGTACCAGCTGGGGCGGCTGCAGTTCGAGCGGGCACGGCTCGGGCAGCGTGCGGGGACGAGGCTCGCGGCGGCGGGGCTCGACGTGGGCCCCGACTCGGGCTGTCTCAACGTGCACATCCCCGACTACTTCGGGCCGCTGTCACCGGCCGCGGTCGACCGGTCCCTGGCGCTGGCCCGGGAGTTCTTCGCCGTGCACTTTCCGCAGGAGCGGTACGAGGTGGCTACCTGCCACTCCTGGCTGCTGGACCCGCAGCTCAGGAAGTACCTTCCCGGGGACTCCAACATCGTGCGCTTCCAGGAGCGTTTCCGCATCGCCGACGAGGACAGGGAGCAGGCCGACAACGAACCGGTCCAGTTCGTCTTCGGCGACCCGGAGCTACCGGTCGATAGCCTGCCGCGGCGCACGGCCGTGGAGCGGGCCGTCGGGGACCACCTGCGGGCGGGCGGTCACTGGTACGTGGGGCATGGGTGGCTGCCGTTCGACGGGCGCGGGTGAGGTTCATCGCGGCGATGACGAATTGCCGTCCTACGGCGATGAGTTCCGCAGCCGGCCCCGGTCTACCTCTCCGACAGCAGCACGGAACGCTTCACCCAGGAGACCCCCATGCCCGAGACCACCGCCTCCGTCACCGCCGCAGCCTCCGCCACGGCCCGCACGTCCGGCACCGTCATCGCCGAGTCCGCGACCCCGCGCGGCCGCCGCGCCCGAATCGCCCTGCGTGGCCTGCAGATTCTGCTCGCCCTGTTCTACGGGATCGCGAGCGCGCTGCCCAAGCTGATCGCGCACCCGTCGGCCGCCGAGGGCTTCGACGAGCTCGGCTGGGGCAGTGCGGGGATGTACGCCATCGGCGCGCTCGAACTGGCCGGGGCCATAGCGCTGTTGATCCCGGTGCTGCAGTCGGTGGCGGCGATGGCGCTGAGCGCGCTGATGGTCGGCGCGTTCGTCGTCACGATCACCGCCTTCGGCGGCGAGAACGCGGCCACACCGCTCATCCTCATCGTGCCCCTCGCCCTGATCGCCTGGGCACGGCGGAGCTCGAACGCGGATCTGCTGCGGCTGGTCCGACGACGCGCCTGAACGGTGCGCCTGTGCGCCTGCGCGAAACGACTTCGGTGGCGTCCGGCCCGGGCCTTCTCGGCCTACCGGACGCCACCGTCGTGTGTCACCGTCCGTGCGGTCGTTCCGCGCCGCCGCCCATGATTCCGCGGAGTCGTTCCAGCTCGCGGCGGTCCCGCTTGGTCGGGCGGCCCGTGCCGCGGTCGCGGATACCCGCCGGGGCGACGGCCTCGCGCGGCGGGGGAGGGGGCGAGTTGTCGACGTAGCACTGGATCGCCACCGGTGCGCCGACCCGCTTGCGGATCAGCCGCTTGACGATGACGATCCGCTCCCGGTTCTCCTGGCGCAGCCGCACCTCGTCGCCGACGCGCAGCGAGTGGGAGGGCTTCACGTTCTGGCCGTTCACGCGCACATGCCCGCCCTTGCAGGCGGTGGCGCCCATGGAGCGGGTCTTGACCAGGCGTACGGCCCAGATCCAGCTGTCGATCCGTACGGACTCGCCGCTCTGCGGACCGGCGGCCTCGGCCGCGGCCACGGCGGCGGCGACCTGCGGGTCGACGGCCGGCTGCGCGTCGGCCGTGCCGCCGGCCTTCTCCTCGTCATCCTCGGAAGCCATGCCTCGACCTTAGTCCCGTCCCGGCCCTCGCAGTCCCCGCACGGAGTCCCCGTACGGGGGCGCGACGGCTTTACGGTGGAGCTGTGGACGCACTGGCCGATCTCGACCGCACCATCGCGGGCTGCCGGGCCTGCCCACGCCTGGTCGACTGGCGTGAGGAAGTGGCCCGCACGAAGCGCGCCGCCTTCGCCGACCAGACGTACTGGGGCCGCCCGGTGCCCGGCTTCGGCCCGCCGGACGCCCGGCTGCTGATCATCGGGCTCGCCCCGGCCGCGCACGGGGGCAATCGCACCGGGCGGATGTTCACCGGGGACCGCTCCGGAGACGTGCTCTACCAGGCGCTGTACGACGTGGGCCTCGCCTCGCAGCCCACGTCGGTCGCCGTCGGCGACGGCCTCGAGTTGTACGGCGTGCGTGTCACGGCCCCGGTGCACTGCGCGCCGCCCGCCAACAAACCCACGCCGGGTGAGCGCGAGACCTGCCGTTCCTGGCTGGTGCAGGAGCTGCGGCTGCTGCGCCCGACCGTGCGGGCGGTCGTCGTACTGGGTGCCTTCGGCTGGCAGGCGACCCTGCCCGCGCTGGTGGAGGCGGGGTGGAGCGTGCCCAGGCCGCGGCCGGCATTCGCGCACGGGGCACGGGTCCCGCTGGACGGCGCAGGGGGCCGCGACGGGCTCGACCTCTTCGGATGCTTCCACGTCAGCCAGCGCAACACCTTCACCGGCAGACTCACGCCCGACATGCTGCGGTACGTGCTGCGTACGGCGGCGGAGGCGGCCGGCCTGAAATGAGGGGCGGGGCCGGCCGTGCCGTCGATACGGTCCCCGGATGGCGCTCTACCCGGAGATCGAAGCGTACGACCACGGCATGCTCGACGTCGGCGACGGCAACCGCGTCCACTGGGAGACCTGCGGGAACCCGCACGGCAAGCCCGCGCTCGTGCTGCACGGCGGGCCGGGCTCCGGCTGCACCCCCTACTTCCGGCGGCTGTTCGATCCGGCCGCCTACCGGATCGTGCTGCTGGACCAGCGTGGGTGCGGGCGTTCGACGCCGCACGCGAGCGCGTACGAGACCGACATGAGCGTGAACACGACGGCTCATCTCATCGCCGACCTGGAGCTGCTGCGCCGGCACCTGGGGATTGAGCGGTGGCTGGTGTGGGGCGTGTCGTGGGGGTCCGTGCTGGGGCTGCGGTACGCGCAGACGCATCCGGGGGCCGTGTCCGAGCTGGTGCTGACCGGGGTCGCCACCGGGTCGAACCCTGAAGTGACCCTGCTGACCAGGGGGTTGGGGCGGATCTTCCCGGCCGAGTTCGAGCGGTTCGTGGGGGAGCTGCCGCCCGGGGAGCGCGACGGCAACCTCGCCGCGGCGTACAACAGGCTGATCGAGTCGCCCGACCCCGGCGTGCGGGCGCGGGCGGCGCGGGCCTGGACGGACTGGGAGACGGTGTGCGTCCCCGCCCCGCCCCGCTCGGTCCCGCGGTACGAGGACGAGCGGTTCCGCATGGGTTTCGCCCGTACCGTCACGCACTACTTCGGCAACGACCACTTCCTGGGCGCGGGCAACGACGAGGGTGTCGTCCTGCGGGACGCCCCGCTGCTGAAGGGCATCCCCGGCACCCTCGTGCAGGGCGGCCTCGACTTCGGCAACCTGCTCGGAACCGTGTGGCGGCTCCGTCAGGCGTGGCCCGGCAGCGAGTTGGTCGTCATCGACGACGTGGGGCACGACGCGGGGGCGTCGACCGTGGCGGCTGCGCTGGTGGCGGCGACGGACCAGTACGCGGGCCATTGACGGACAAGTACGTCGGCCGCCCGGACAGCTCCTAGCCGAGCAACTCCGCCGCCGCCTCGCCGAAGAGCTGCCGTACCGTCGAGCGGTGGTTGGTGCGCACGTGGGTGAGTGCGTGTGCGCGGGCCCGGTTCGGGTCGCCGGAGGCGATGGCCTCGTACAACTCGCGGTGTTCCACCAGGAGTTGGGGCCATTCCTCATTCCGCCGGGTCATCCAACGCAGGCGGCCGGCGACCGGCTCCAGTGCCTCGATCAGCAGGGTGTTGCCGGCCATGGCGACGATGCGGTCGTGCAGCCGGCTGTTGACGTCCGTGATCGCCTCCGCGTCACCCGCCTCGGTCGCGGTGGCCGCCTGGTCGAGGAGTCCCTCCACCTCGGCGAGGTCCTCGGGCGTCGCCCGTGACGCGGCGAGTCCGGCCGCGTACACCTCCAGGGCCTCGCGCAGTTCGAAGAGCTCCTTGACGTCGGCCGGGGTCAGTCGGCGTACGACCGTTCGGCGTGCCGACTCGAACTGGACGAAGCCCTCGGCGACCAGGGCGCGGATCGCCTCGCGGACCGGAACGCGCGAGACGCCCAGGCGCTCGGCCAGCTCCCGCTCGACGAGCCGGTCGCCGGGCCGGAGGCGGCCGGCGATGATGTCCTGCCGCAGGGTCGCCAGGACGCGTTCCCGTACCGCGCCCAGGGGTTCGGTCTTCGTCGTGGAGCTCATGGGGCCATCTTCGCCGACTCCGGGTGTGATTTACGGAGCGTTAACAGGAGTGACATCGGTCAGAACGGTTGACGGGAGGACCATGTGCGCAGTTTGGTATACCAAACGCGCACTCGGCGCCCTCCGTAAGGCGCCCCTCCACAAGCAGTCTCCGTCCCTCGGCTCCTGGAGGCCCCGTGTCCCTCGCCGACCGTGCCGAAGCCACCGGCACAGCAGCGTTCGTCCCCGATCCCCGGCTCACCAACGAAGACCTCGCGCCCGCCGGCAAGCGCAACTGGAAGGTCTTCGACCTCTTCGCCCTGTGGATGTCCGACGTCCACAACCTCGGCAACTACACGTTCGCGGCCGGTCTGCTGGTCCTCGGCATGAACGTCTGGCAGGTCTTCACCTCCCTGCTCGTCGGCTTCGTCCTCATCTACGTCGGCATGAACTGGATGGGGAAGATCGGCCAGCGCCACGGCGTCCCGTTCCCCGTCGTCAGCCGCATCAGCTTCGGCGTCTGGGGAGCCAACATCCCGGCGCTGATCAGGGCTGTGATCGCCATCATGTGGTACGGCATCCAGACCTACCTCGCCTCCGTCGCCGTGAACGTTATGCTGCTGGCCGCCTGGCCCGGCCTGGAGTCCTGGACGCACAGCTCCTTCCTGGGCCTGCACGCGCTCGGCTGGGTGTCGTTCCTCTCCCTGTGGCTGATCCAGGCGCTGATCATCAGTCGGGGCATGGAGTCGGTGCGCAAGTTCCAGGACTTCTGCGGCCCGGCGATCTGGATCGTGATGATCGCGCTGGCGGTGTGGATCCTCGCCAAGGCCGGCTGGACGATCTCGCTCACGGCCACCCCGCACCCGGTGTCCGTCGGCGAGCAGTGGCGGCAGTGGTTCGGCGCGATCGGCCTGATCCTCGCCACGTACGGCACGCTGATGCTCAACTTCTGCGACTTCTCGCGCTTCGCGCCGGACTACCGGACGGTGCGGAAGGGCAACTTCTGGGGCCTGCCCATCAACTCCACCGCCTTCGTGGTCGTTTCGGTGATCGTCACGGCCGGTTCGCTGGAGGTGTTCGGCGAGGCCATCACGGATCCGGCGGAGCTGGTGGCGAAGGTCGGCAACACATGGGTCCTGGTGCTCGCCGCCCTGACGTTCGCCATCGCCACGATGGGCGTCAACATCGTCGCCAACTTCGTCTCGCCGGCGTACGACCTCGCCAACGTCTGGCCGCAGAAGATCACCTTCAAGGTCGGCGGCATGATCAGCACGGTGGCGGCGCTCGTGGTGACGCCGTGGAATCTGTTCTCGAATCCGACGGTCGTCAACTACTTCCTCGGCGGCCTGGGCGCCTTCCTGGGCCCGCTGTTCGGCGTGATCATGGTCGACTACTACCTGGTCAAACGGGGCCGGGTGGACGTGAACGAGCTCTTCTCCGCCGAGCCGGGTTCGCGTTACTACTACCGCAGGGGCGTCAACCCCAAGGCGCTGTGGGCCTTCCTGCCGGCAGCGGGGGTCGCGGCGGTGCTGGCGCTGGTGAAGACGTTCAGCGATGTGGCGCCCTACTCCTGGTTCATCGGGACGGCGATGGCGGCGGGGCTGTATCTGGTGCTGTGCCGCGATGAGCGGGCCGAGGCCGAGGTCGCCGCCGGGTCCGCGGCGCGGGAGGTCTGAAGGACGTGCGGATCGTCGTCACCAACTGCAACACCACGCAGGAGATGACCGAGGAGATCGTACGAGGTGCCCGGGCCGCCGCAGGCCCGGGCACCACCGTGCTCGGACTGACCCCCGGGTGGGGGCCCGAGTCGGCCGAGGGCTGGCTCGACAGCTACCTCTCGGCGGCGGCGGTGATGGACGCGCTGCGGACGTACGAGGGTCCCGCCTACGACGCGGTCGTCATGGCCGGCTTCGGGGAGCACGGGCGCGAAGGCGTCCGGGAGCTGGTGGACGTACCGGTCGTCGACATCACGGAGGCGGCCGCGCACCTGGCCTGTCTGCTCGGGCGCCGGTACGGGGTGGTGACCACGCTGGAGCGCTCGTGCGGGCAGATCGAGGACAGCCTCGAGACGGCCGGGGTGGGCCGCAACTGCGTCGCCGTGATCGGTACGGGGCTCGGAGTGCTGGAACTGGAGGACGCCGAACGCACCGAGTCCGCCTTCCTGGCGGCCGCCGAACGGGCGCGGGACGCGGGTGCGGAGGTGTTGGTGCTGGGCTGCGCGGGGATGACCGGGCTGCAGCGGGTCATGGGGGAGAAGCTGGGGGTTCCGGTGGTCGACGGGGTGGGGGCGGCCGTGAAACTCGCCGAGTCGCTGGTGGGGTTGAGGTTGAGGACGAGCCGGGTCGGGGGGTACGCGCGGCCGTTGCCCAAGGGGCGGGTGTGGGGGCGGAGGGGGTCGGGGTGAGGTGACGGGGGGAGTCGGGGGCTCGGGGTGGCCCAGGAGGGGCGCGCGGGCGGGCCTCGGGGCGGACGGCCCGGCGGGTGTGGCGGCGGGCGCGGGGTGGGAACCCGATGGGCCTGGGCCTCGGGTGTGGACGGGGCGTGCACGCGTCGGGCCAGCCTCCCGGACTGGGCGGCCTGGCCGGGCGTCGCGAGGGCCGCCCCTACGACTGCCCCGGACGCCACACGTACCGCACGTCCGGCTCCTGCTCCTCGTTCCCGCTGCCGTCCGTGTACTCGACGGCGACGAAGCCGTGGCGCTCGTAGAAGCGGTGGGCGGGCTTGTTGACCTGGAAGGTCCACAGGCTCAGCCCGTTCGGGCGGCGCCGCTTGGCGAGGTCGACGAGACAGTCGCCGATGCCGCGGCCACGCCAGTCGGGGTCCAGATAGAGCTGGGAGAGCTGGTCGGTGTCGAGGACCATGAGGCCGACGACCCGGTCGGCGGCCTCGGCGACCCAGGTCTCCCTGAGCAGCACCACCACCTCCCGGAAGTACGTCCGCACGTCGTCGTCGGAGCGCGGCCGGACGACCGTCGGCAGCGCGGCGGCGAACGACCGCAGCCAGACGTCGGCCACGGCACCGGCATCGGTGGGTCTGGCACGGCGGAGCGCCACGGGCGTCATGAGCGCGCCGCCTCCTCCGGAACGGCGGCCGTGGCCGTGATCTCCACCAACTGCCCCGTGTATCCGAGGCAGGCCACCCCGAGCAGCGTCGACGAGTGCGGACCGACGCTCAGCCCGGACGCCTCGACGACCTCCCAGACGGCGGACAGCACCGCCGGCTCACCGCTCACGACGTACACGTCGGTCGACAGGACGTGCGCCAAGTCGCTCCCGATCTCCTCCAGTTGCACTTCGAGGTTGGCGATCACCTGCTCGGCCTGCCGCACCGGGTCTCCCTCACCGACGAGGTTCCCGTCGCGGTCAAGAGGCACGGAACCGGCGAGGAAGGCGAGTTTCGTGCCGGCTTCGACAACAGAGGCGTGGGAGTACGTGGGGGGCGGGAAGAGGGCGGGGGAGGTGACGCGTCGGATCATGGGAACTCCTGGGCGGTGCAGCGCAGTCGGCGGTCAACCCGCCGATCATGCGCGCCCGCACCACTCCTCGCATCCGAATATCCGAGCGTCGATCGCACCGTCACTTCACGGAGCGAGCCGGTAGGCGTTCGTGATCGTCTCACGCACGGTGTTGCCGCGCCTGTCCTTCAAGTCCACCCGGAAGGACACGGCCTTGGCGGTCGCCGGGTGCTTCACGCTCACCGAGCGCGCTCCGTTCGCGCCGGTCGTCACGGTGAGCGGCTTCCAGGTCCGGCCGCCGTCGTAGGAGACGTTCACGGTCAGCGCGGCGACCTGCCCGGCCGCGGCGGCCGCGCCGCTCAGCTTCAGCGGCACCGTGAGCGTGCTGCCCGCCGGAGCCGTCCCTTGCAGGCTCAGCTTCGGCGCGAGTCGCACCGTCGACAGGGGCAGCCTGGCCGTGCCGTCAGACGCCGGCCGGGCCGAGGTGAACGTCCACACCCCTGCCACCTTCGTGCTGATGGAGGTGTCCTCGGCGGAGCGGCTCGCCTCGACCGTCAGGCGGTACGCGGCGGAGGCGGCGGGAACCTCGGCGCCCACATGGTCCGTGGGCGGGACCTCGGCGAGGATCCGGCCGCCGGACTCCAGCCGGGCGAAGCCGCCGGTGACGATCGAGGATCCCGGGTTGCCGCTGCCGTCGTTGAACAGCGGGATCCTGGCGCTGATGTAGTCGCCGGTCCGCTCGGCGCCCTGCTGCTCCGGGCTCCCTGCCGCGAGATCGGGGCCGATCACACCGGTGTTGAACCTCAGTGTGTGGCTGGAGCCGGGCTTGTAGGCCACCCACTCCTTCGTGTACTGCATGCGCTCCTCGCCACGGGCGTTGAGCTGCGTGGCGGTCCAGGACCATCGCACGTCGGCCGTGCTGAGGTAATGCGTGGTGGCCTGCGGCAGCTTCTGTTCCAGCGGTTCCTGTGTGCTGACGGTCCACCCGCGCTCGTCCATGGGCGTCATGTGGACCTGGCCCTTCGCCCCGGTGACGGACGCGCCGAAGCCGAGCTTCACCTCGGCGACCTCGGCCCGGGTGACGGAGCGGGTCAGGCCGGTGAAGAAGGTCCCCTCGCGGTGGAAGGCGAACCGGTAGTCGACGTTCTTGCCCGCCGCCCCGGGGTTCTTCCACACCCCGACGAACTGGGCACGCATCGTGTCGGACGCCGGGCCGAGGGCGGCGGTGCGCATCGGCGGCACGCCGCTGCTGGACCAGGAGTTGGACACGCCTGCGGCCTCGTCGTCGTACCCGACGGTGGAGGTGACGAGCTTCGCGGCCGGATCCGGGGCCTTCACAGCGAAAGGCTTCGCCTTGCGGGAGTCCAGGGTGACCGTGACGTTCCCGGTCACCTTCAGAACCGGCTGGACGAAGAAGCCCAGCTCGTTGTCCTCGGCGAAGACCATGCTCTCCAGCTGGTAAGACCCCTTGGGCAGCCGCTGGACCACCGTGCCGTTCGCGCTGTACGGGAGCTCCACGCGGTCGCCGAGCCCGCCGATGGGGGTGATCGTCGTCGCGTAGGTGCCCGGGGCCGCCCCGTCGGCATCGATGTGCCGCACTCTGACGTCGTACGACTCCACCTCCCGATCGACCACCAGACCGGTGCGCACCTCCTGGCCGTCTCCCGACGCAAGCACGGTGCCGCCGAAGACGCCGTCGACGGTGCCCTTGCGGGTGTCGGCGGTGACGGTGGTTTTCGCGGTGCCTCCGGCCGGAACGGTGAGCTGGGCGTCCTTGATGGTGAACATGCCGTCCGGAGCCGGGCGGCCCGCCTGGTCGGCCCCGGAAGCGCTCAGCCGCAGGGTGACGGCCTGGGTGCCGTGGTTTCGGTAAGTGAGGGTCTTGGAGGTCGGCTTGTCGTCGGTGTGCGGCCAGGCGTGCGTGCCGAAGCCGAGGGAGCCGGGCTCGGCGACGACCGTGGCCGTGGCGGCGCGCGCCAAGTCCACTCGGCCCGCGCCCTGCTGATGGGCGTTCAGCTGCGGGTTCGGCGTGGCCGAACCGGTCAGGAGCCCCTTCAACCGGGCCCCGCTCCAGTCCGGGTGCTGCTGGAGCACCAGCGCGGCGGCGCCCGCGACGTGCGGGGTGGCCATCGACGTGCCGGAGTTCGGAACGTAGTCCTCGCTCGGGGGCTGCTCGCCCTGCGTGGTCAGGGCGGCGGTGATGTCAACGCCGGGGCCGGTGACGTCCGGCTTGGGTGCGCCGTCGAGGTTCGGGCCGCGGCTGGAGAAGTCGGCGATCTGGTCCTGCTTGTCCACGGCGCCGACTGTGAGCGCCGCGGGGGCGCTGCCGGGCGACCAGACCGTGCGGGGCCCGTCGCCCGAGTTGCCCGCCGCCGCCACGAACAGGACCTTGTCGGAGAGCCGGGCGATGGCTTCCTCCTTCGGGTCGACCCCCGGGGTGTCGAGGGAGCCCAGACTCAGGTTGACGATCTTCGCGCCCTGGTCGACGGCCCATTGCATGCCGGCGACGATGCTCGAGGTGGATCCCAGGTTGTCATCGTCCAGGACCTTGCCGTCCAGCAGCTTCACACCGGGCGCCACGCCCGTGTAGCGGCCGCCGGACTTCGCACCGCTCCCGGCGATGATGGAGGCTACGTGCGTACCGTGCCCGAAGCGGTCCTTGACGTCGGGGGAATCGCTGAAGTTCTTCTGGGCCGTCTCGACGCCCTTGAGGTCCGGGTGGGTCTCGTCCACGCCCGAGTCCAGGACCGCCACCGTGACGCCCTTGCCGGTGAAGCCCGACTCCCACATGGCGGGCGCACCGATCTGCGGCACGCTCTCGGCCAGGGCGCCCCGGACCTTCGCGTCCAGCCAGACGTGGGCGATGGGTCGCGCGGGGGCGGCCGTACCGCCTGCCGTACGGGGCGAAGAGCGGTTTGTGACGGCCTCCCACAGCGCCGGGGCACCGGTCTTGAGTGCCGCGAAGGCCTCGCCGCCCACCGCGGGCAGTGCACGGCGCTCGCGGACGGCCACGTCCGCGAACGGGTCGCCGGTTGCCAAGTCCCTTGCGCTGTCCTGCCGGTAGCCGACGATCAGTGGCAGCGTGGTGCGGCGCGCGTCGTCGTACCCGTCCCTGGCCAGCTGGGCGACGTCGAAGAGCTGCCGGTCGAGCACGCCGTCGGCGACCAGGCGCAGGGCGTCCTGCGGGACGACGTACGTGTGGCCGGCCTCGCGCCGCACCGAGAAGCCGATCTTCTCGCGGCTCTTGCCGCGCAGGAGCCGAACCACCTGACCGTCGGAGCCGACGACCACGCGGTCGCCGGTGATCAATGTGACGGTCGCCGGCGGCTTCGCCTTCGCCCGGGCCTTCGTCCCGTCCTGCGCGGCGGAACCGGCGGCTTGCGCCGGCTGGCCGCCTGCCGATAACGCCCCCGTGACCAGCGTCCCGGCAACCACGGCCGCCAGTACCGCCGTTCTCGCGCGTGCTGTGAACCCCACTCGCGTTCCCCCGCCCTCGTGTGCATGCCAACGCGTCCTCCGCTATCACGCGCGGGGGACGCGTTCGGTTCTCGAGGGGGGAGACGGCCGGCCCGTTCTTCCCTGCGCTGGACCAGCCGGTCAGCGCGCCACGCGGTGGCGCAGGTAGACGACTTTCGAGCTGAGGGTGCGGGTCTCGACGAGTTCGAGGTCCACCCGGCGTTCGTGCTGGGGAAAGAACGGAATGCCACCGCCGACCAGCACCGGGTAGACCCTGGCCCGGTACTCGTCGATCAGATCCGCCGCGGCCGCCTCGGCGGCGAGCGTCGGGCCGCCGATCGCGATGTCGCCCTCCCCCGGCTCGGCCCGCAACGCTCGATCTTTTCCGCCAGGCCGCCGGCGGCCAGGCGGGCATTGCCCTGCACCGCCGACAGCGTGGCGGAGAACACCTCCTTCGGGAGCGCCTTCCAGAGCGCGGCAAAATCAAGCGTGGAGAAGTCGAGCGACGGATTCTGGTCGGCGGTCTCCCAGTACAGCGTCGTCTCGTACGTACGGCGTCCCAGCAGATGGACGCCGACCCCACGGATCTCGTCGACGGATAGGCGAAAGACGTCCTCGCTGGGCGCCCCCCAGTCGAAGCCCCCGTCCGGCCCGACGATGTAGCCGTCCAGTGAGAGGGCCATCGAGCAGGTCACGCTGCGCATCAGAAGTCCTCCTCGGTGACGGGCCGACCGTACGATCGCCGACCGCCGCGCGCAGCAGAACGCATCGCCCGTAATTGCGTTCATAAAGAACGTGGCGTTTCCACGCATCGTCACATCCCCGAAACCTCGGCGCCCCACAGCCTCCAAGAGCTCGCCCTACCGTGGACACCACAGCCCAGCCCGAGCCCGGCCACCGTCGCCCGAAGGCACACCCCCGCCCTCGCCCCGACAGGAGCCCTGTGTCCCGCCCCGCACGTCCGGCCCTCGCTCTCCCTCCCTGGCTCGCCCACACCCTCCGCGCCCAGCGCGGCCCGGTCCCCTGGAGTGCGGTGGTCCGGGGAGCCCTGGCCGCCGGGCCGCTCCTCCTCGTCGCCGTGCTCGTCGGCCGCGCCTCTCTCGGCGTCGTGGCCGCCATCGCCGCCATGCTCGCCGGTATCAACGACCGTCCCGGCAGCCGTCGCGTCTCCGTCCATCGGCTCGGGGTGCCCGCGCTGGCGGGGGCGGGCGGGCTCCTCGTCGGGACGATGTCCGGGGATCGTCTCGGGGCCGTCCCGCTCACCCTCCTCCTCACCGCGCTCGGGCTCTTCGCGGGAGGGATCAGCGCCGTCGGGCCCGTCGCCTCCGCGGCCGGCACGCAACTGCTCGTCGCCTCCGCCATCGGGGCGGGGATGCCGTTGCCGGAGAGCGGGTGGCTGCGGGCGCTCGCCTATCTCGGCGGTGGCGCCTGGCTACTGGGGCTCCGGCTGGCCCTCCCCACGCCCGGCTCCCTCGTCGGAGACTTCCGGTTCGACGGCGAGCGCGACGCCGTCGCCGACGTGTACAGCGCCGTCGCGGACCTCCTCGACGCCGTCGGCACCCGCGACGCCACCACCCGTCGCGTCGCGCTCACCGCCGCCCTCGACCATGCGCAGGACGCTCTCACCGGGCCCCGGCTGCGGCGGTACGCCTCCTCGTCCACCGAGCGGCGGCTGCACGCGCAGTACGCGGCCGCACTGCCCCTCGCCGAGGCCGCCACCGCGCTCGCCTGGGCCGGCAAAGCGGTGCCCGCGCGGGCCTCGGAAGGCCCCCGCCGCCTCGCCGCCGCCGTGCGTGGCAACACCCACACCGGCCCCCTCCCGGCGCCCTCCCGCTCCGCGCCCGCCCTGCGCGCCCTGGACGATGCCCTGCTGCACGCGGCCGAGGCGTTCGACCGGGGCCGGGGCAACCGCGACCTGCACACGCGGCGTCGTACGGCCGCGGATCTCGCCCGATCGGTATTCGGGGCCGGCGGGCGGGAGTACGGCTTGCGCGTCGCCCTCTGCTTCGGGGCCAGCGCCGCCGTCGCCCAGGCGCTGCACCACACCCAGTGGTACGGGCAGCACGAGCACTGGTACTGGCTCCCCGCCACCGCCGTCTTCCTCGTCAAGCCGGACCTCGGGCCGCTCGCGTCCCGGGTGCTGTGCCGGGCCGCCGGCACCGTGCTGGGAGCCCTGCTCTTCGCCGGGTTCGCGGCCGTACTGCCCCGGCCGGAAGGGCTCATCGCGCTCGTGGCTCTCAGCGGCGCCCTGATCCCCGTGGCCACCCGGCACTTCGCCGCCCAGACCGCCGTCGTGACCGTTCTCGTGCTCGCCCTGGTCATGGTGGGCGGCGAGCCGCAGGCCTCCGCGAGCAGGATCGGCGAGACGCTGCTGGCCTGCGCGATCGTGCTGGTCGTGGGGCACCTGCCCATGCCGGGGCAGCGGGGCGGGGGCGTACGGTCCCGACTCGCGACGGCCGACCGGGCGGCACATGCCTACCTCGCGCATGTGCTGCGGGAGTCCGAGGCCACCTCTGCGAGGCGCGAGGCCGACGTCCCCCAGATGCCGTACGAACCCAACCCGCCCCGTACCGCCCCCCGCGCCGTGCGCTGGACCCTCCGCCGCGAGGCCTACCGTGCGCTCGCCGAGGCCCGTACCACCATTGCCCTCGCCGCCGCCGAACTTCCCGCGCTCGCCCGGCACACGGAGGGCGCGGACGAAATCGTCGCCACTCTCGAACAGCTCGTCGACACGACCACCGCCTGCGCCGTGCACCTCGACGACTCGGGCCGGCTCACGCCCTGGCACACAGCCCAGCTCACCGAGTTGCTGGAGCGACTCGCGCAGGAGCGCGACCGGGCCGGGCTGCACGGGCCACGAGGGCCCGCGACCCCCGACGTACCTCTTGCCGGGTGATGTCCGTCAGCCCCCTGCCCGCACGCACACCAACCCGCTCCCCGCCGCCGTCGCCCCCACCCGCACCTCCGCCACGAACCCCTGCGCCGCCACGGCCGCCGCCACCTTCCCGGCGATCTCCTCGGCCCGGCGCGCGTCCGGCGGCTCCCAGCACAGGCACAGGGCGCCGCCCGGCGCCAGCCAGCGCCTCAGCGCGGCCAACTCGCTGTCGGGAGAGCGCACCCAGAAAAGGTTCACGTTGACGGCGAGGATCCTGTCGAAGGACGCGTCGGGGAAGGCGGAGTCCTCCAGGGAGGCCGTGCGGAAGACCGCCCTGCCCGCCGCCACGCACCCCTCGTTACGGCGCCGCGCCGCCTCCACCGCCGTCGCCGAGCGGTCGATCGCCGTCACCGTGCCCGAGGTGAGCCGTTCGCAGATCAGGGCGGCCGCCACTCCCCGGCCGCAGCCGATCTCCAGCACCCGGTCGCCGGGCGTGAGGTCGAGGTTCTCCACCGCCCAGGTCAGGCGCTCCGGTACCGGCCCCCGTGGCACAGCGGTGTCAGCCGCCGAACCGTATCCACACCGGCGCATGGTCCGACCCCGGCGTCCCGACCCGCTCCGTCGGGTCCTCGCCGACCGAGGGCAGTTCGAGGGGCCGGCCCTGCTGGTCGGGCAGGCCCGTGCCCGCTTCCGAGACGCGGTGGACCAACCGGTGGCTGGTCAGGACGTGGTCGATCAGCTCTCCGCGCCCGAAGTTGACGCGGGAGAAGCGCCGCTTCGCGGGTATCAACGGGGCCACGTTCCACAGCCGGAACGCATCGCCCAGATCGGGGTCCTTGAACGCGCGTTCCCTGTCGAGCTCGGAGCCCGGAGGGCCTAGCAGGATCTGCGTCGTCGCCGCGTTCACCACGTCGTTCATGTCGCCGAGGACGGCCACGTCCCGCACGCGCCCGTCGTCCTCGAGCAGGAAGTCCGCGAGGCCGCGCAGGGTTGCCGCCTCGGCGGCCCGGCGGTAGAGGGCGTAGGCGCCGAAGCGGGCTCGTTCGGCCTCGTTGTGCGGGTGGAAGCGCGACTTGCTGCCGTTGCCCGGGTACGTCAGCAGCTTCGACTTGAGGTGGGCCACGGCCGCCCGCAGGGGCCCGTCCGGCGTGTCGACCTCCACCGCCAGGAAGCCGCGGCTCGCCTCCCGGTCGTGGGCGCCGGGCTGCGCGCCGTCGTCGCTCTGCACGGGGCGCAGCTTCTGCGCGAACACACGCGTGTCCCGAAGCACCCGCATCGGCGTACGGCTGATGAAGCCGACACCGATACCGCGGGCGTCCCGGTGCCGGGAGAGCGCGGTGTGCCACTCCCCGCCCACAGCCCGGACCAGGTCGTCGAGCGCCTCCTCCTGCTTGACCTCCTGGACGCCCAGCAGCGTCGGGTCGAGTGCGGTGATCACCGAGGCGAGGGACTCCACCTTCGCCGCGTACTCGGCGTCGGTCTCGGGCGCGCCGTCACCGCTGCCCGGCAGCATCAGATTCTCGAGATTCCAGGTACCGAGGAGCATGTCGGGCCCCTTTCCGGAAGCCGTGCGACGGGCGGTGGTGAGGCCAGAGTGCACGTGCCCACGCCGCCGGGACAGAGCGCCGACGGGAAACGCGGTTCACCCCGTCCGGGGGCACGACCGCGTCGTACGGTGACTGCATGACGCCTTCTCCCGCCGGTCTCATCATCACCCGGTGCACGGTGCTCACGCACGACGATCATGAGGGGGTCGGGTTCGCCGAGGACGCCGCGATCGTCGTACGGGACGGGGTCGTCGAGGCGGTGATCAGCAGCGCGGAGGCCGAGGAGCTGACCGCGACCGAACGTATCGACGCCCACGGCCAGGTCGCCCTCCCCGGTCTGGTCAACTGCCACACCCACGCCCCCATGGTCGCCCTGCGCGGGGTCGCCGAGGACCTGCCCACCGACGAGTGGTTCAACGACGTCGTGTGGCCCGTCGAGTCCAACCTCACCGAGAAGGACGTGGAGCTGGGGGCGCGGCTCGCCTGCGCCGAGATGATCCGCGGCGGGGTCACCTGTTTCGCCGACCACTACTTCTCGATGGACGCCGTCGCCGCCGTGGTCGAGGAGTGCGGCATCCGTGCCCACCTCGGCGAGGCCTACTTCTCCTCCCAGGGCCCTCAAGGCAGGGAGAAGTCACTGGAGTTCGCGCTACGGCATCGCGGCGCCGCGGGCGGCCGCATCACCACCACCCTCGCCCCGCACGCCCCCTACACCGTCGACGACGCCGACCTGGCCGCCACCGCCGAACTCGCCCGCGAGCACAGCCTCCCCGTCCACCTCCACGCCTCCGAGAACCGCGACCAGGCCGAGGCGAGCCTCGCCCGCCACGGCGTCACGCCCATCGAGGTGCTCCGGCGCACCGGCCTCCTCGACGGTGACGTCCTCATCGCGCACGGCACCGGCATCCTCGACCGCGACCTGCCGATCCTGCGGAACGCCTCCGGTCGCGTCGCCGTCGCCAGCGCCCCCCGCGGCTACCTCAAGTTCGCCTGGCCCACCACCACACCCGTACGCGCCCTGCACGACCTCGGCATCCCCGTCGGCCTCGCCACGGACGGTGCCGCCTCCAACAACTCCCTCGACGTATGGGAGTCGATGGCCCTCACCGCCCTCATCCAGAAGTCGGCCACCGGTGACCCCCGCTGGCTGACAGCACGTCAAGCCCTGCACCACGCCACGCTCCAGAGCGCCCGCGCCGTCGGACTCGGTGAGGCGGTCGGCAGCATCGCACCCGGCCGGCGCGCCGACATCATCCTGGTCGACCTCACCGGCCCGCACACTCAGCCCGTCCACGACCTCGCCGCCACACTCGTGCACAGCGCCCGCTCCTCCGACGTCCGCACGACGATCGTGGACGGGTGCGTGCTGATGCGTGACCGGGAGCTGCTGACCATCGATGTGCCCGCCGTCGTACGGGAGTTTGGGGAAAGGATGCCCGCACTCCTGGACCGCAGTCACGGCAAGCGCATCCAGGAGTACGACACCTAGGCCGAGGTACTTAGGCTGAGGTTCATGGATCTCGCCGACGGCCTCCTCGACCACCCGTACGACGTCTACCGGCGCCTGCGCGAGACCGCCCCGGTGCACCGCATGGCCGGACCCGACGGCAGTCCCGCCTGGCTCGTCACCCGGCACGACGACGTCCACGAGGCCCTGGCAGACCCACGGCTGTCTCTGGACAAGAGGCATGCGGCACCCGGGAGTTACCAGGGATTCGCTCTCCCGCCCGCCCTCGACGCCAACCTCCTCAACATCGACCCGCCCGACCACACCCGGATCCGCCGCCTGGTCGGCCGTGCCTTCACCCCGCGCCGCGTCGAGCAGCTCCGCACGCCCATACGGCGGACCGCCGACCGTCTCCTCGACGCCCTCGGCCCGCACGGCACCACCGACCTGATCTCCTCCTACGCCGCCCCCCTCCCCATCACGGTCATCTGCGACCTCCTCGGCGTCCCGGACGAGCGCCGACGGGACTTCCGGGAGTGGACCGACGCCCTCGTCGCCCCCGACCCGGCGCGACCGCAGGCCGCGAAGGAGGCCGTGGTGGCGATGCTCGGGTTCTTCACCCGGCTCCTCGCCGACAAGCGCAGGGAACCCGCCGACGACCTGCTCTGCGACCTCATCGCGGTCCGCGACACCGACGGCGACCGGCTGGGCGAGGACGAGTTGATGTCCCTCGCCTTCCTCATCCTGTTCGCCGGCTACGAGAACACCGTGCAGCTCATCGGCAACGCCGTGCTCGCCCTGCTCGACCACCCCGAACAGCTCGCGGCCCTGCGCGAGAACCCGTCCCGAATGCCCTCCGCCGTCGAGGAGTTCGCCCGCTACGACGGCCCCGCCCTGCTCGCCATCCGGCGCTTCCCGACCGAGGACGTGACCATCGGCGGCGTGGCCGTCCCCGCCGGGGACACCGTCCTGCTCTCCCTCGCAGCCGCCAACCGCGACCCCGTCCGCTTCCCCGACGCCGACCGCCTCGACCTCGGCCGCGACGCCTCCGGTCACCTCGCGCTCGGACACGGCATCCACTACTGCCTCGGCGCCCCGCTCGCCCGCGCCGAGACCGAGATCGCCCTGGCCGCCCTCCTGGACCGGTTCCCCGAACTCGCCCTCGCGGACGACGACCTCCGGTGGCGCCGCTCGCTGCGCGCCCGTGGCCTGCTCGCGCTGCCGGTGACGTACTCCGAGAAAATCCCCTGAAATCTTCCCGGCGGGCGATGAGTTACGCACCTCGCGCCGGTCACCACCCAGAACGGACCGTTGCACAGGAGGGGCGCCCCATGTCGCTTCCGGAGATCGTCTCGCGCGAGCAGTGGCGCGCGGCGCGCGAGGAACTGCTGCTCAGGGAGAAGGCAGCCACACGCGCGCGTGACGCGCTCAACGCCGAGCGGCGCAGACTGCCCATGGTCGAGGTCGAGGAGGAGTACGTCTTCGAGGGCGGCGACGGCAAGGCCACCCTGCTCGACCTCTTCGAGGGGCGGCACCAACTCGTCGTCCACCACTTCATGTTCGCCCCGGAGTGGGACGCCGGATGCCGCAGTTGCTCCGGGTTCCTGGACCAGGTCGGGCATCTGGCGCACCTCAAGGCGCGGGGGACGACTCTTGTCGCCGTCTCCAGGGCGCCGTACACCAAGATCCTGCCGTTCAAGGCGCGCATGGGTTGGACCGTGCCCTGGTACTCGTCCTGCGGCAGCGACTTCAACCGTGACTTCGAGGTGACCCTGGAGCGCGAGGGCGAGCTGGTGGAACGGCCGGGCGTGAGCTGTTTCCTGCGGGACCGGGACCGCGTCTTCCACACCTACTCGACGTACGAGCGCGGTCTCGACGGACTGGGCTCGACGACCGGCTTCCTGGACCTCACCGCGCTGGGGCGGCAGGAGGAGTGGGAGGAGCCCAAGGGGCGTGCGTCGGCTCTCGGGGCGCCGGCCGGCAGGGAACGTATCCGATATCACGACGAGTACGAGGACTGACACAAGAAGTAGCGACTGATCATCGAGAGTGATCAGAAGCTCACACATCGCGGTGAACGAGTGTCAACTACGTCTCAGTCCCGTCACCGGGCGAGGCGTTTCACCTCCGACAGGCGTTAACTCCTACAAGTACGACGCTTTCGGGAGGTGCAGGATGGTGAACGGGCGAACAGTGCTCGAACGCTTTCCCGCGGGAGGGCCGCGAGGATCGTGGCCGGCGGAGGAGTTCGCACACGCGCGGCGGATGGAAGGTCTGCCCGCAGAGGTCGTCATGGACCTCGCCACGGACGCGTTCCTGGTGATCGTGCGCGGCGACATGGCGGTCGACGTCGCGGCGTGACGAGGGCGCGTGACATGACGGTGCGTGACATGACGGCGTGTGAGATGAGGGACGGCCCGGCTGTGCGCCGGGCCCTCGCAGAGGTCAGCCCGCCTTCGGCGCGGGCACCCGAGTCGTGAACTGCCCCGCCTGAAGTGAGTACAGGTCCGCGAAGACACCGCCCGTGGCCAGCAGTTCGTCGGGCGTGCCGGACTCCACGAGCTTGCCCTGGTCGAGGACATGCACCAGATCGGCGTGGCGCACGGACGCCAGCCGGTGGGTGATGAGCACGACCGTCTGCCCGGTGGAGGCCAGGGCGCGGATCTTCTCGAAGACCTCCAGTTCGGCCCGTGCGTCCAGGGCCGCGGTCGGCTCGTCCACGATCAGGATGCGGCCACGCCGGTAGGCGGCCCGGGCGATCCCGAGCCGCTGCCACTGACCGCCGGACAACTCGTGCCCGCCGTTGAACTGACGGGCCAGCAGGGTGTCCAGGCCCCGCGGCAGATCGGCCACCACGTCACCGGCCCCGGCCTCGGCGACCGAGGCTGCCAGGCGCTCCTCGGTGAGGGGCGCGGAGGAGCGGCCGACGGCGACGTTGACCCGGGCGGTGAACGGCCAGCGCTTGAAGTCCTGGGCCACCATCGCGATGCGCTCGGCGAGTTGGTGCCGGTCGGCGCCCGCCGCGTCGACGTCGTCCCAGAGGATGCGGCCGCAGTCCGGGGTGTAGAGCCCGGCCAGCAGCTTGACCAAGGTGGTCTTGCCGGAGCCGTTCTCGCCGACCAGCGCGATGATCCGGCCGAGGGGGAGGGTGAGCGTGACGTCGTCGAGGGCGGGGCGGGCCGATTCACCCGGGTAGCTGAAGCCGACGTTCTCGAAACGGACTTCCCGCGGGTCCTCGGGCAGCGGGGCGCCGCCGACCGGGATCGCCCGTTCGGCCGCCTCGACGTACAGCCGTTGCAGATCGCCCACGAAGAGCGCCTCCTCGTGGAGCGCGTTCACCTCCAGGACGAGGCTGTCGAGGCTCGACGAGCCCGTGCGGATCGCGATGACGGCCGTACCCGCCACGGACAGCGCCATGGCACCGGCCAGCAGCAGCCCGCCCAGCGTGGCGTAGGTCGCGACGGTCGCGAGCCCCGTCCACGCCGCCGCGATGAGCCCGGTTCGCGCCGCCAGCCTGGCCAGCCGCGCCTGCTCGGCCTCCGCCGTCTCCGACATCGCCCGGTAGTGGCGCAGGAGGAACGGCCCGACCCCGTGGACACGGATCTCCGGCGCGGCGGCGGGCTCGGTCAGCAGCCCGCTGATCAGATGGCCGGCCCGGGAGTGCTGCACCCAGGTGTGGAAGGACTCGTAGCGGCGCCGGGCGTTGGTCAGGGCGCTCCAGGCGCTGGGCAGCGTCATCGTGGCGAGGAGAGGCAGCAGGGCGGGATGCAGCACGGTGAGCACGCCCGCCGCCGCGATCAGCGAGATGGCCGCGTTCACGACCCGCGTGCTGTACGAGATCATGCGGCGGGCGGCTCCGGCGCCGTACTGCGCGGTGTCCAGCAGCTTGTGGAAGGCGTGGTCCTCGATCGCGGCGAGCTCCACGGCCGCCGCCCGCTCCAGATACAGCTCGGTCGCCACCCGCTCCACTTTGGGCTCCAGGCGCCCGGTGGCGTAGATCGACGCGGCCCGCAGCAGCGTCGAGACCACCATCACGGCGGCCATGGTGAGCAGCGCGGGAACGGCACCCCGTAACCGCTCCTCCAGGGCCCCGCCCCCGATCAGCCGCCCCAGCACGCTGTTCACGGCAAGCAGCCCGACCGCCTGTGCAAGGCCGCGCCCCACCTCGGCGACCAGCACGGTCCGCGCGGCCCGCCGGTCGGCCTGCCAGGCGAGCCGGAAGCTCGACGACAGCAGGGACGGCAGCCGCGTCACCATCGCCCGGAAGTTCAGCTCCAAAAAGGCGTCCCGATGCCGGTTCCACCCCATGTCGTACCGCAACGGCCCCCCGAAGAGCAGCTGCTCCGACTCGGACACCTCGGGCCCACCAGCAGCGCGTTTCTTCCCCACCGTCCACCCTCCCCCGACCGCCTTCGCGACGGAGGGCCACTATGGCCGGGCGGGCGAGTCCGGGGGAGGGCGTGTGTGGGGGTTGAGAGGTGCGCGCGGGCGTACGCGGCGAGGGCGGGGTCTGCGGCGCGGGTACGGCCGGTCACTCCCCGTCGCCGGTCCGTGAATCCAAGCCCGTCCGGCGTTTGAGGACGAGGCCCGCCAGGGCCGAAGCGGGGTCCAGGGGGCGGCAGCCCCTTGGTACGGGACGACAGCGGGCGACGCCCGTCACTCTCAGCACAAGAACCCCGCCCAACCGGCGGAGCCTCACGCAGAGATCTGCCGCTGCCACGTAGGCGTGGTCCCCGTAACCCTGCACAACGCCAGATACAGCGGAATCGGCGGCGTATAAGGCACGGGTCCGTCCGGCCGATGGATCAGGCGAGGCGTGTCCAGGACAACCGCGCCCGTCATGTACCGCACGGACGCCGGCCAGTCCAGCGCGTAGTCGGAGTCGGACGGCACGATCCACCACCAGTGCGCCTCATCGGCGTACACGCACCCCACCCGAGGCAGCCGCGGCATGACCAGAGGCCCGTAGCGGGCGGGCGCCGCCACCGCGTCGAAGCCCAGCGGCGCCGTCATCCCCTCGGGGACCGGCAGCCTTCGGGGCGCCCCGGCCGTCGGCATGTCGCGGCGAAGGCGGACCAGCGTGTCCAGGCTCAGCACCTGACCGCCGCCGGACGGGCCCCTCACAACCATGCGGACCCCGTTCCCCTGCCGTACCGAGCCTGCGCCTCGTCCTCGTCGCCGGAACCCCCGGGCGGACCCGGCTTGGGCCGGGACCCCCAACCGAGATCGTTGTACGGCCCGGTGTCACCACGGGAGGCGTCCTGGAATCCGGCCACCCGTGGCAGATCGGCCCAGACCACCAACCCGGACCCGTCCTCGGCGGCCCCCCAGGCCTGGCAGAGGGCGTCTATGAGGAGCAGTCCCCTCCCATGCTCCTCCTCGGGTCGCGCCGACAGCGGATGCGGCTCACCCGGCGCGCATCCTTCGTCGCGCACGGCTATGCGCACCAGGTCGGCACCGTCGTGCAGCTCGCACACTATGTGCTCGCTGGCAGTGTGCACGATCGCGTTGGTGACCAGTTCCGACACGACGAGAGCCGCCGTGTCGCAGGTGTCCTCGCACACCGCCCAGCCGTTCAGCCGAGCCCTCGTCAGGCGTCTGGCCTGCGCGGGAGAACCCGGATGCGCGGCCAGTTCGAAGCGGAACCGGCGCTCGGCGGCGGTGCCCCGCTGGGGTCCCACTGTCGGGGCGGCACCGAGGTCGTGGGGGACCACGGTGGCGTCTGTTCCTAAGGGCGGGGACGGAATCACGCTTGCCACTATCTCCCCGGCGTGAACACTTGGCAAGTGTCACTCTGAAAAATGCAGAGTGCTGTGTGACTCTCTGGAAGGCCGTGGCACACTGCTTGCAACAGCATGTCGAACGGCGCCAGTTGAGATCACCGAAGATCCACCGGGATCTTCGAATAGGTCTTCGAATGGCGCCGTCGGCCTGTCAGGATTCAATCGACCTGTCGGGATTCATACGTGGAGGTGGAGCGTGAGCGAGCCGCGGTCCGCACCTACGGTCGGCCAGGTCGTCCTCGGCCGCCGCCTGCTCGACCTGCGCGAACGCGCCGGGCTCAAGCGCGAGGAGGCAGCCCGGGTGCTCCGGGTCGCTCCCGCGACGGTCCGCCGCATGGAGATGGCCGAGGTCGGGCTGAAGATCCCGTACCTCCAACTGCTCCTGAAGGCCTACGGCATCTCCGACGACGAGGCCGACGCCTTCGTGCAACTGGCGGAGGAGGCCAACAGGCCGGGCTGGTGGCAGCGCTTCCACGACATCCTGCCCGGCTGGTTCTCGATGTACGTCAGCCTGGAGGGCGCCGCCGCGCTCATCCGGTCGTACGAACCCCACTTCGTGCCCGGCCTGTTGCAGACCGAGGACTACGCGCGCGGCGTGCTGAAGTCGGGCGCCATCGGCCAGACCAGCCCCGACGACATCGAGCGCCATGTCGCGCTGCGCATGCAACGCCAGCAGCTGCTCACCCGGGAGGACGCGCCGCGGCTGTGGGTCGTGATGGACGAGACCGTGCTGCGCCGCCAGGTCGGCGGTCCGGAGGTGATGCGTGCCCAGATCGACCGGCTGCTCCAGGCCACGAGGCTGCCCAACGTGACGCTGCAGGTGGCTCCGTTCGCGAACGGGCCGCACCCCGGCACGTACGGGCCCTTCGTGCTGTTCCGATTTGCCATGTCAGAACTGCCGGACATGGTCTACAGCGAGTACCTGACCGGCGCCGTCTACCTCGACGCGCGCACCGAGGTGGCGACCCACCTCGAGGTCATGGACCGCATGGCGGCGCAGGCCGCTACGGCACATCGCACGAAGGAGATCCTCCGGGATCTCCGCAAGGAGCTGTGAATGGATCGCATCAAGCCGCGCATACGCGTCTACAACGGCATGCCCGCGCGGGACTTGGGCAGCGAAGGCTGGCACAAGCCGTGGAGCGGCGGCAACGGAGGCAACTGCCTGGAGGCGATGAAGCTCGCCGACGGCCGTATCGCCGTCCGGCAGTCGACCGACCCGGACGGGCCGGCGCTGATCTACACCACGGACGAGATGACGGCGTTCATCGAGGGTGCCAAGGCGGGGGAGGCGGACTTCCTGCTGTCGTGAGCGGACTTGTTTTTCAGCCAATCCCCTAATTTTGGCACTGAGTTGATGAGTTGATGAGTTGATGACCACAGACTGCCGCAGACCCTTATGGAGTTCGTCATGACCGGGCGGAACCGTTTCGTCGAGATCGACACCAGCAAGCCGCATCCCGCGCGGATGTACGACTGGTACCTCGGCGGCAAGGACAACTACCCGGTCGACGAGGCCATGGGGCAGCAGATGCTCGCCCTCGATCCACGCGTCCCGGTGATGGCGCGGGTCAACCGCGCGTTCATGCACCGCACGACCCGCTGGCTGGCCAAGAGCGGCGTACGCCAGTTCCTGGACGTCGGCACCGGCATCCCGACCGAGCCGAACCTCCACCAGATCGCCCAGGGGATCGCCCCCGACGCACGCGTCGTCTACTGCGACAACGACCCCATCGTGCTGGCCCACGCGGCGGCCCTTCTGCGCGGCACGGACGAGGGCGCCACCGAGTACCTGCAGGCCGATGTGCGCGACCCTGACGCCATCGTCGAAGGCGCCCGGAAGATACTGGACTTCAGCCGCCCGGTGGCCCTTTCCCTCGTCGCGCTGCTGCACTTCGTCTCCGACGAGGACGGCGCGCACGAACTGGTCGGCCGGCTGCTGTCCGAACTCCCCTCCGGCAGCTACCTGGTGGTGACCCACGCGACCGCAGACTTCACTCCCGAGGAGTCGAAGGCGGCGACCGAGAGGCTCAAGGCGGCCGGCGTCACGCTGGCTCTGCGCTCCCGCGAGGAGTTCGCCCGATTCTTCGACGGCCTCGAACTCGTCGAGCCCGGCGTCGAGGTGCCGCACCAGTGGCACCCCGAACTGGGGGAGCCGGTACCCGGGCAGGACGACGGGGTCATTCCCGGGTACGGGGCGATGGGCCGCAAGCCGTAGCCGGCCGGCGTGCTCGCAGGTACGGCTCGGACACATGGAAGAGAGGGCGGCCCCGGCCGGCCTCCGCTACGGGCCCGGCGGCAGCACCCCGCACAGCGCCTCCAGTGCCGCTCCGTACGCGTGTTCCGAGGGCGTCGCGTATCCCACGACGATGCCGTCACGGACCGGCATGTCCGGCTCCGCCGCCTCCGGGTGCCGGAACTCGGCGAGGCCGTCCAGGGCGATGCCCTGCCAGGTGGCCGCCTTGACCGCGGACCGCTCGCTGCCCGGCGGCAGCCGCAGCACCGCGTGGAGTCCGGCGGCGACACCGGTGACCTCGATGTGCGGCGCCTGCGCGGCGAGGGCCGCGACGAGCCGGTCGCGGCGGCCCCGGTACCGCTGCCGCATACGCCGGACATGACGGTCGTACGCCCCGGAGGCGATGAAGTCGGCGAGGCTCAGCTGATCGAGGACGCTCGCCCACGCCTCGCGCTCGCCCTTGGCCGCGAGGACGTCGTCGACGTACCGCTCCGGCAGCACCATCCACCCGAGCCGCACCGCCGGCGACAGGCTCTTGCTGACCGAGCCGATGAAGATCACCCGCTCGGGATCGAGGCCCTGGACGGCACCGACGGGCTTGCGGTCGTAGCGGAACTCGCCGTCGTAGTCGTCCTCCAGTACGACGCCCCCACGCGCGCGTGCCCAGTCGATCACGGCGGCCCGGCGCTGCGCGTGCAGTGGACCCCCGGTCGGGAACTGGTGCGCGGGCGTGAGCAGTACGGCCCGCTCACGCGCCAGCCGGTCGACGCGAGCGCCGTCCTCGTCGAGGGGGAGCGGTACGGTCCGTACGCCCGCGGCTGTGAGCAGCTCCCGGTGGAAGCCCAGACCGTACGCCTCCACGGCCAGCGGACCGCGCAGCACGCCGCCGCCCCCGCCCTGGGAGAACAGCAGGCGCAGGGCGTGCGCGAAGCCGGAGCAGATCACGATCCGGCCCGGCTCGGTGCGCACGCCCCGCGCGCGTGCCAGGTATTCGGTGAGTGCCTCCCGCAGTTCGATCCGGCCGGCCGGATCGCCGGGCCCAAAGACCTCGTTCGGCGCCTGCTGTAGGGCCCGCCGATAGGAGGCCAGCCACGCTGCACGCGGGAACGCCGACGCGTCCGGCGTGCCCTGCCGCAGGTCGTGCCGGGGCCCACGCGCGCGTGGCGGTGCCTTGCGGGGCACCCGCTCGGCGCGTCGCAGGGGCTCGGCGCGCTCGGCCACCCGTGTCCCCGAGCCCTGCCGGGCGGTGAGCCAGCCCTCGGCCACCAGCTCCGCGTACGCGTCGGCCACGGTGTTGCGGGCGATCCCTAGATCCGCGGCGAGCGAGCGGTACGGCGGCAGCCGGGTGCCGGGCGCGAGCCGCCCGTCGCGCACCGCCTCGCGCAGCGCACGGGTCAGCGCGGCCCGCCGCCCGCCGGGCCCGGACGCCTCGGACGACCCGGATGACTCCGAGAGGTCCAGGTGCAGGTCGGCGCCGATCCGCTCCGCATAATTGACCCACGATCTCGCCATGGGAATGCACCCTACAGTGGGTCTTTCGAGCTCGTAACTTGGAGCACATGACGACGAACACGACTGCCACGCAGGGCACTTCCGACATCCACTCCGACATCCACTCCGACATCGACTCCGCCATCGCCACGGCCGAGGCCGCGCGGACCCGCCTGGACCTGGCGAAGTCCGCCCCCAAGGTCTTCCGCGCCATCGTCGGCTTCGACGCCGCCGCCCGCGCGGGCTTGGACCCCGCACTGGTCGAGCTGATCCAGATCCGCGCTTCGCACCTCAACCACTGCGCCTACTGCCTCCACATGCACACCAACGACGCCCGCAAGGCCGGCGAGAACGAGGACCGCCTGCACCTGGTCGCCGTCTGGCGCGAGGCCCGCCACTTCTACACCGAGAAGGAGCAAGCCGCCCTGGCCCTGACGGAGGCGGTGACCCTGGTGGCTGACGGCGGTGTCCCCGACGAGGTCTACGCCCAGGCCGCGGCACACTTCGACGATCAGGAGCTGGCCCACGTGCTGGCCCTGATCCTCACGATCAACACGTGGAACAGGGTGGCGCTGGCGACCGGGAAGGTGGCGGGGACGGACGAGCGGCGCTAGCGGAGAGGGGAGGCGGGGGACGCGGCTGGAGGGCCGCTGCTCGCAGCGCCGTCCGGCAGCAGTTCTTTTTGCCGCGACCGCCGCCCCGTCAGACCGTCATGGGCCGGTCGTACGGCGAGATCGGCGCCGGCAGTCGCGAACTCCCCGTCAGATAACGGTCGACGGCCGCCGCCACCGCCCGCCCCTCGGCGATCGCCCACACGATGAGCGACTGCCCCCGGGCGGCATCCCCCGCGGCGAACACGCCTGGCGCGTTCGTGGCGAACCCGGCATCGCGCGTGATAGTGCCGCGAGGCTCCAGCTCCAGCCCCAGCTGCTCGATCAGCCCGTCCCCCCGGTCGGGCCCCGAGAAGCCGAGGGCGAGCAGCACCAGGTCGGCAGGCAGCGTCCGCCCGGTCTCCGGCAGCGGGCGGCGCCGCACGTCCACCTCGGTCAGGTGCAGCGACCGCACGTGCCCGTCGGCGTCGCCCGTGAAGCGGAGCGTGGACGCCGCGAACAGCCGTGCGTCCGCGTTCGCCGCCGGTGCCGTCTGCAGATCGCGCGCCTCCTCGTGCGCGGCCGAGAGGCGGTAGATCTTCGGATACGTCGGCCAGGGCTCGGCGTCCTCGTCCCGCTCGGCTCCGGGCTGGGCGTAGATGTCGAGCTGGGTGACGGACGCGGCGCCGTCCCGTACGGCGGTGCCCAGACAGTCGGCCCCCGTGTCCCCACCGCCGACGATGACGACATGCTTCCCGGCAGCGGACATGGGGGACGCCTCCAGGTCCCCCTCGCACACCCGGTTGGCCAGCGGCAGATACTCCATCGCCTGCTGGATGCCGGTCAACCCCCTTCCTGGTACGGGAAGTTCACGCCACGCCGTGGCCCCGGTGGCGATGACGACCGCGTCGTAGCGGGACCGCAGTTCGGCCGCCCCGATGTCCCGCCCGACCGCCGTCGACGTCCGGAACTTGGTCCCCTCGGCCCGCATCTGCTCGATCCGCCGCTCCAGATGGTGCTTCTCCATCTTGAAACTGGGGATGCCGTACCGCATCAACCCGCCGATCCGGTCGTCCTTCTCGTACACCGCGACCGTGTGCCCCGCCCGCGTCAGCTGCTGCGCCGCGGCGAGCCCCGTCGGCCCCGACCCGATCACCGCGACCGTCCGCCCGGACAGCCGGTCCGGCGGGCGCGGTGGCGCGAAGCCGTCCTCCCACGCCCGATCGGCGATGGCGCACTCGACGTTCTTGATGGTGACGGCCGGCTGATTGATCGCCAGCACACACCCCGCCTCACACGGTGCCGGACACAACCGCCCCGTGAACTCGGGGAAGTTGTTCGTCGCGTGCAGCCGGTCGGCGGCAGCCCGCCAGTCCTCCCGGGACACCAGGTCGTTCCAGTCGGGGATCAGATTGCCCAGCGGGCAGGCGTCGTGGCAGAAGGGGATGCCGCAGTCCATGCAACGGTCCGCCTGTTTGCTGATGATGGGCAGCAGCGCCCCGGGGACGTAGACCTCGTCCCAGTCCTGGACCCGCTCCTCCACGGGCCGGCGCGGCCAGTCCTGGCGGGGGGTGGTCATGAAACCCTTGGGATCGGCCATGGCCGTCTTCCTCGCGTGCGCGTGCGACGCCCTGGAGGCGTGCGTCATCGGGCGACACTCTTCCCGCAACGATACGTCCCACCGGCCACCTGCGCAGAGTGGCTGACAGCGCTTTCTCCCCGGTTGCTCCGCGGGTTGTTCTGTGGGCCGCCCCGCGGATTCCTGGGCAGGCGCCGGCGGTCAGCTGATGGCCAGAACGAACGACACCGTCGCGGCGGCCGAGGCGACCGTCCGGACGTGGTTCCAGGCCGTCCACTCGCGCACATACGTCGGCCAGTGGGCGGCCGCCTCCGCGGTGCCCGCGTCCAGCTTGACCAGCGCTTCGTTGCGGGGCACGTTCGCCACCATCGTCACGCCGAACGAGCCGAACAGATACAGCCCGCAGCCCAGCAACAGCTCCACCGTGCCCTCGTCCGGCCAGAGCACGAACGTCACCACCGCGATCACCGCGCACAGCACCGCCGACCCGATGAACACCAGCATGAACGCCGGCATCAGCGCGGTCACGTTGATCGCCTTCATGGCGGCGACGCCCTGCGCGGGCGGCAGCGCGGCGAGCCCGCGCATCACGAAGGTGGAGAAGGCGCAGAACACTCCGGCCACCAGGCCGGTCCCGACCACACCGATCACAACGAGTACGAAGTACGGCCCATCGATCATGTCAACGTCAACTCCCGCATCCCGCCGAGATCCTTCCCGGCCCCATCCGTCACCTCAAGTGAAATCCTGTACGAGAACCGTGACCATGGCCGAGCGGCGCGAGCCCATACGTGAGCGTCCATGGGCGTGACCCGGACGCGCCACGAGCGCCACTCGGACCTGCCAGTGGGCGCTGCCCGGACCAGCCCGGACCAGCCACGGGCGCTGCTCGGACGAGGCAGAGCAATGTCAGCCGACCTCCGACACCTCCACCCGCCAGGCCCGCAACGTCGTCTCCACCGCCGCGGCGATCCGCCGCCGCGCCTCGTGCCGCGGCACCCCGCCCATCAGGATCTGGTCGTACGGCGTGTCCAGGTGCCGTACGGACGCCGTGACCGCCCATGTCACGGCCCCCTCGGACAAGGCACGCCCCGCCGCACTCCGCCCCACTCGTCCACTGCCCCGCGCCGAAGCGTGCGCGGCGATGTCCCGTGCCCGGTCCGCCGGGCACCCCGGGAAAAGCCGCCGGATCTCCGCCGCGAACGCCTCGGCGAACCGCACGTCCTCCCGCGCCCGCCGCTGGGCGTCCCGCGCCCGGCGCCGCCGCCGGGCCTCCGCGTCGGCCAGACAGCGCTGCTCCGCCCGGACGAGCCCCGCCTCCTCCACCAGGACGCCCTGCCGCTCGTAACGGCTCTTGCGCCGGTTGAACCGTACGACCACCGCCGACAGCGCACTCTCCTCCCGCGACCGGCGCGTCAACGCCGTGTCGCCACGCGGCAGGAACACCAGATGCCCGAGGTCGGCACAGTCGAGACACCGCGGCGCACCGTCCTCCAGCACGAGCATCTGCAACGGTCCCGCATGGCACTGCGCACAGCGCCGCCGCTTGAGGGGCTGAATGACCAGAAGGCCGTTACGGGGCGGGGGAGTTGCGAGAGGTGCCATACGGGGTTCATTCCCCTCGGAGCCGGTCCGTGGAACTATCCGGGAAACTACCCGGCGGGCCCTCGCACGGTCCCTGATCAGGCCCGCCGCCCCCCGCGAGGCGGCCGCACCACATACGCCTCCCAATCCCGCGCCGGAACCGCCTGCCGTTGAAGCGCGACGCCCGCGACCGGCACCTCCTGTCGCATCATGGGCCCTGTGCGACTCGAAGCGATCACCTGGGAACGGCTCGGCGACCTGCTGGCCGAGCGACTGCTCGACCTGAAGCCGGCCGACGGCAGCTCCTGGCCGCGCATCGCCTTCGACGGGGCTCCGGCAGCCCGCCCGGGAGACCTCGCCGAGAGGGTCGGGGACGCCCTGCGCATACGCGGCCGCCCCTCGCTCACCGTCGGCACGCAGGGGTTTCTGCGCCCGGCCTCGGTCCGCCTGGAGTACGGCCACCAGGACGTGGAGGCCTACTACGACGGCTGGTTCGACACCGGCGCCCTGTGGCGCGAGGTCTTCGGCCCCCTCGAACCCGGCGGCGACGGCCGCGTCCTGCCCGACCTGTGGGACCCGGCCACCGACCGGGCCACCCGCAGCCCCTACGTCCAACTCCCGCCCGGCGGCTTCCTGTTGCTGCACGGCCCCCTCCTGCTGCGCCACTGGTTCCCCTTCGACCTGACCGCCCACGTCCTCCTCTCACCCGGCGCCCTGCGCCGCCGCACCCCCGAGGCCGAGCGCTGGACCCTCCCCGCCTTCGAGCGCTACGGCCAGGAGACCGACCCGGCCGGCACAGCCGATGTCCTGGTCCGCGCCGACGACCCACGGCACCCGGCGTGGAGCGGGTGAGTGGAGCCGGGGGCGGAGGAGGAGCAGCAGGCGGCCCTCACTTTCTCCAAACACCTTTTGCATGCATGTGCATTTAACTACTCTGAAGCCATGACGTCCTCCACGAGTGATCCGATCTCCTTCGACGACTCCGTCCGCTCCCTGCTCGACGGCAAGAACTTCGCCGGCGTGGCCACCCTCGGTCCCGACGGCGCACCGCAGAACTCGGTGGTCTGGATCAAGCGCGAGGGCGACACCGTGCTCTTCTCCTCCGTCGACGCCCGCCAGAAGGTGCGCAACCTCCGCCGCGACCCCCGCATCAGCGTCTCGGTCTACGACCTCGCCAACCCCTACTCCTCCGTCGAGATCCGCGGCATCGCCGAGATCGTCCCGGACGAGGCCAAGCGATTGCCCTTCGAGCTCTCGCACAAGTACCTCGGCATCGACCCGCCCGCCGAGAAGGACGACGAGGTCCGAGTGATCATCCGTGTCGTCCCGCGGAAGATCGTGCGCTTCTCGGCCTGATCGGCGCCCACGCCCGCTGCCCCGGCCGGTGGCCGCGGCCGGTGGCCGTAACCGGTCTGCTCCGGGTGCGTCGGCCAGGTGTCACGGCGAGAATGAAGGGCGCCGGGACTAGCGGTGCGTCCCGCGCCGCGCCGGCCGTCCGGCATCGGGAGGTACTTCATGACCACTGCCGGAGACATCATGCACCGTGGCGCCCAGTGGATCCCGGCTCACGAGACCCTGGACCGCGCCGCCCAGCTGATGCGCGAGCTGGGCGTCGGTGCCCTTCCCATCAGTGACGAGAACGAAAGGCTCTGCGGCATCCTCACCGACCGCGACATCGTCATCGGCTGCGTGGCCATGGGCCGCGACCCGAGCAAGGTCACCGCCGGCGACATGGCCCAGGGCACCCCGCGCTGGATCGAGTCGAATGCCGACATCAGCGACGTGCTCCGGGAGATGCAGGACCACCAGATCCGTCGGCTCCCCGTCATCGAGAACAAGCGCCTGGTCGGCATGATCAGCGAGGCCGATCTGGTCCTGAACCTGCGTCAGGGCGACGTCGCCCACTGGGCCGAGAGCGTCTACGCCAGGACCGGCACGCCGACGACGCACTGACCCGGCGAACGCCCGACCGCACTCCGTCTGCCGTCCTCGTCCGGCCCGTCCCGGCGGGCGGGGGCGCACCGGAGCCGGCCGGTCGGCCGCGTCAGAGCCAACCGTTGCGCCGGAATCCGCGGTACAGCACCAGACACGCGACGGATATCACGCCCAGGACCAGCGGATAGCCGAACGTCCAGCGCAGCTCGGGCATGTGCTCGAAGTTCATCCCGTACACCCCGCACACCATCGTCGGCACGGCGATGATCGCGGCCCACGCCGTGATCTTCCGCATGTCCTCGTTCTGCGAGACCGTGACCTGTGCCAGGTGCGCCTGCAGGATCGAGTTGAGCAGTTCGTCGAAGGCGGCTATCTGCTCCTTGGCCCGCAGCAGATGGTCGGAGACGTCACGGAAGTAGGCCTGTATCTCCGGCTCCACCACCCTGATGGACAATGAGGCCAGGTCCTCGAGCGGGCGGCTCAGTGGAACCACGGCCCGCTTCAGCTCCAGCAGTTCCCGCTTGAGCTGGTAGATCCGGCCCGGGTCGGCCCGTGCGCCGTTCGCCGCGAACACCTCCGTCTCGACCTCGTCGATGTCCTCCTGCACCGAGTCGATGACGCTCAGATAGTCGTCGACGACGTGGTCCGCGATCGCGTGCAGCACCGCCGCCGGTCCCTTGGAGAGCTGCTCGGGGCTCGACTCCAGCTCCTCGCGCAACGGGCCCAGTGAGCCATGCCGCCCGTGCCGCACCGTGATCACGAAGTCCTGGCCGACGAACACCATGATCTCGCCGGTGTTGACGACCTCGCTCGTCGCCGTGAGCTCCTCGTGCTCGACGTAACAGACCGTCTTGAACACCGCGAACAGCGTCTCGTCGTAGCGCTCCAGCTTCGGCCGCTGATGTGCCTCGATCGCGTCCTCGACCGCCAGCGGGTGCAGTGCGAACAGCTCGGCGATGCCCGCGAACTCCTGGTCCGTCGGCTCATGGAGACCGAGCCAGACGAACCCGCCACCGCGCTTGCGCACCTTCTGCACGACGTCGACGAGATCGCCGGTCTCCGGGACCCGCACACCGTCCCGGTACGTCACGCAGTTCACCACCGAGGAGCCCAGCGGGGACCGGGCGGGGTGGCTGAGGTCGACGCGGGGGCGCCGTCGAGCCAGCCGTGCCACCTTGCGGAGGCCGCCGACCCTGCCGAGGCCGGTGACCTTCCGCAGATTCCCTGCCATGGACATCTGGATCTCCTTGCTTGGATCTCCTCTTGACGCGCGGCTCACCTCCGGGACGTTCCAGCCCCTTCGACTCGCTCGCGCTGCGCTGCATCTTTGCGCCCTGGCTCGCCAGTTTGCCAGGTGGGCGTGAGAGGTGGGTAAGCCTGTGGGAACGGGTGGTTCCGCTTGGTTCCCGGCTGTGGATGAAGGGGTCGTACCAAATTCGGGGCCGGGGCCGTACAAATTCGGGGCCGTCCTGCCGAGCGTCGCCCCATCCGGACAAGCCGGGCAACTGGGATGATCGCATCATGACGCGAACCGACGGGTATCTCCTCGACAACCGGCAGGCGGAGGCGGCCGAGCGCTTCGACGCATTCGCCACACTCTTCGACCCCACGACGTTCCGGCATTTCGAACGGTTCGGCATCGGACCCGGCTGGCGGTGCTGGGAGGTGGGCGCCGGCGGCACCTCGGTGGTGTCCTGGCTGGCCAAGAAGGTCGGCCCGACCGGACGGGTCGTAGCAACCGACATCGACACCTCCCTGCTCACCCCGGCCGCCCGCCCGCCGGTCGAGGTCCGCGTACACGACGTGGGCGCGGACGAACCGCCGGGGGAGGGGTTCGACCTGGTGCATGCCCGGCTCGTGCTCGTGCATGTGCCGGACCGCGAACGGGCGTTGCGGTCGATGATCGAGGCCCTGCGCCCCGGTGGCCGGCTCCTGATCGAGGACGCCGACCCCGCTCTGCAGCCCCTGCTCTGCCCCGACGAGTACGGCCCCGACCAGCAGCTCGCGAACCGCCTTCGGCACGGCTTCCGCAAGCTGCTCGCCGACCGCGGCGCCGACCTGTCCTACGGCCGCATGCTGCCGCGTCTGCTCCGTGAGGCGGGCCTGCGCAGGGTGGAGGCCGACGCGTACTTCCCGGTCACCTCGCCCGCCTGCGCCGCCCTGGAGTCCGCCACCGTCCGCCAGATCCGCGACCAGCTCGTCGCCGAGGGGATCGCCACCGACCAGGACATCGACCGCCACCTCGCCAACGTCGCCGCCGGGGGCATGGACCTGGCCACCGCCCCGATGATCTCGGCGTGGGGGCGCAGGGCACCGGAGGAGAGCGGAGTTGACATCACCTCAGACATCGGGGAGCCGGCGTCGCCTCCGCCACCGGAGAGCTGAGGTCCTTCAGTCACCGGAGAGCTGACACCGCTTCAGGTATCGGAGAGCTGACACCGCTTCAGGTACCGGAGTGCCGGCATCGCTTCCGCCGGCGTCGGCTGCCGTCACTCCGGCGCCGGCGGTCTTCCGCCCACTCGCTCCACCGCCAGCGCACCTGCCCGGCAACCCTCCCGCGCCGCGTCCTCGGGCCGGGTGCCCGCGAGCAGGGCCGCGAGGAAGGCACCGGTGAAGGCGTCGCCGGCTCCCGTGGTGTCCCTCGGCGCCGTCGGCATGGCAGGGACGTGGGCGCTCACGGTGCCCGACCTGGCCACCATGGCGCCGTCCGCGCCCTGCTTGGCGACCACCAGCGGGACATGGCGACTCAACTTGGCTGCCGCGTCCACCGCATCGGGCAGCCCGGTGAGCAGACACGCCTCGTCACGGCTCGGCAGCAGGACCTCCAGGCCCTCCACCAGGGTCAGGAAACGGTCGACGCCCAGCTCCACGAGGAAGCCCGCCGACGCCGGGTCCAGGCTCACCGGCACTCCACGCGCGCGTGCGGACGCCAACGCAGCCGTCACCAGCGCGCGGCTCGGCTCGGAGAACAGCAGGTACCCCGAGAGGTGCAGCCATGCGACACCGTCGAGCAGGGCATCCGACCAGTCGCCGGGGTCGAGCCGCAGGGACGCCCCGCTGTCGGTGAGGAACGTCCGCTCGGCAGCCGCGCCCGTGTCGACCAGGCAGATCACCGTCCCGGTCGGCGCCTGCGGATCCACCACGAGACAGGGCTGTACTCCGCTCGCCGTCAGCGCCCGCTCGTGCCACGCGGCAGCGTCCGCTCCCACGCGCCCCAGCAGCCGCACCTCCGTGGCGCCCCAATACGCCGCCCAGCAGGCCACATTGGCCCCGGCGCCGCCCGGCACCGTCCGGACGGCCGCCGCGGTGTCCGTACCCGAGGCGAGCGGTCCCCGGTGCCGGGCGATGACGTCCGTGACCACGTCGCCGACGACCAGCAGTGCGCCGTCGCGCCGGCCGGCCGGGGCGGACCCCCTCTCCGGCTCGCTCACGCCCCGGCCCAGGCCGCCGCGATGCGCCCCGCCAGCCGTACGTTGCCGCGCACCGCCGCGAGGTTGGCGCTCAGGGAGGCCCCGTCCGTGTGCCGTACCAAGTAGTCCAGGAGGAACGGCGTGACCGCCTGACCCGTGATGCCCTGTTCCTCGCACGCGTGCAGCGCGTCGGCGAGCACACGCGCGTGCAGCTCGGGATCCAGCTGCTCCTCCTCCGGCACCGGATTGGCGACGATCAGCGCCGACTCCGGCCCGCCGAGCGCGTCCTGAGCGCGCATCACCTCGGCCACCTCTGGCGGAGACCCGAGCGTCCAGTCCACCGGATGCCCCGAGTCGGACAGGTAGAAGCCGGGGAAGCGCTCCGTTCGGTAGCCGGCGACGGCGACGCCGAGCGTCTCCAGGCGCTGCAGGGTCGCCGGGACATCCAGGATCGACTTCACGCCGGCGCACACCACCGTGATCCGCGCCCGCGCCAGCAGGCCCAGGTCGGCCGACTCGTCCTGCGTCACCGTCCACTCCCGGTGCACACCGCCGAGCCCGCCCGTCGCGAACACGCGTACGCCCGCCAGGGCAGCCAGCAGAGCCGTCGCCGACACCGTGGTCGCCCCGCTCGCCCCGGAGGCCACCGCGAGCGGCAGATCCCGGTGCCCCAGTTTGCGGATCCCGTCCTCGTTCGCGATCCGCTCCAGCTGCTCCTTGTCCAGGCCGACGTGGGGCCGCCCGTCCAGCACGGCGATCGTCGCGGGAACGGCACCCTCCTGCCGTACGACGTCCTCCAGCTCCAGCGCCACCTGCAGATTGCGGGGGCGTGGCAGCCCGTGCGCGATGATCGTGGACTCCAGGGCCACCACAGGTCGACGCGCGTCGACCGCCTCCCGTACCTCTTCCGACACCATCAGCACCACGCGCCTGCCTCCTGTCCGTCGGTCCTCCCTCATCTCTGGCGGGCGGCGCACCGGGTCAAACCCTTGCGGCATGTGTGAGACACCACCAGCCTGGAATGCATGACCGACAACACGACACGCCTCGACCACGTGGTTCTCTGGGTGAGCGACCCGGCCGCGTCGGCCGCGTTCTACGAGAAGACGCTCGGCATGCTGCCCGTCAGACTCACGGACTTCATCGCGGGCGAGGCGCCGTTCCCCTCGGTGCGCGTCAACGACGAGACCATTCTCGACCTCATGCCGATGACCATGGCGGAGCGCATGAAGATGCTCCCCGACGCCGCCCGCAGCGCCGGACACCCGGTCAATCACGTCTGCCTGTCCCTGCCGGAGGCCGACTTCCACGGGCTGCGCAGCCATCTGGAGGAGCAGGACGTACCGGTCTCGGAGTACTCGTACGACTCCTTCGGCGCCCGCGGCAAGGCCAAGCGCAGCTTCTACTTCCGTGACCCCGACGGCAACATCTTCGAGGCCCGGCACTACGACTAGGACGCCGAGCAGGGGGCCACGCGCGCGTGGCCCCCGTTTCTCGGGACGTCGGAGCCCGGGACGTCAGGCTGCCCGTAGGCCGTCCAGCGCCCCATGCGGATTCAGCACGTACTTGCGGCTGGCGCCCTGGTCGAACTCGGCGTAGCCCTGTGGTGCGTCCTCGATCCCGATCACGGTCGCGTTGACCGCCTTGGCGATGTGCACCCGATCGTGCAGGATCGCCATCATCAGGCCCCGGTGGTACTGCATGACCGGGCACTGTCCGGTCGTGAAGCGGTGGCTCTTGGCCCAGCCGAGGCCCAGCCGCACCTTCAGCGTCCCGGACTTGGCGTCCTGGTCGATCCCTCCGGGGTCGTCCGTGACGTACAGGCCGGGGATGCCGAGGGCACCGCCCGCGCGCGTGACGCCCATCAGCGAGTTGAGGACCGTCGCGGGGGCCTCCTGGGCGTTCGGGCCGTGGGCCCGCGCTTCGAAGCCGACCGCGTCCACTGCGGCGTCCACCTCGGGTTCCCCGAGGATCTGCGCGATCTGCTCCTCCACACTGCCCTGCGAGACGTCGACGGTCTCGCAGCCGAAGCTGCGCGCCTGGGCCAGGCGTTCGGGGTTCAGGTCGCCGACGATGACGACGGCGGCGCCCAGCAGATGCGCCGAAGCGGCCGCCGCGAGCCCGACCGGGCCCGCCCCGGCGACGTACACCGTCGAGCCGACGCCCGCACCCGAGCTGACCACGCCGTGGAAGCCGGTCGGGAAGATGTCCGACAGCATCGTCAGATCGAGCAGCTTCGCGCGCGCCTGGTCCGGGTCGGGGAACTTCAGCAGGTTGAAGTCCGCGTAGGGGATCATGGCGAACTCGGCCTGTCCGCCGACCCAGCCGCCCATGTCGACATAGCCGTACGCGGCCCCGGGCCGGGCCGGGTTCACGTTCAGGCAGATGCCGGTCTTGCGCTCCTTGCAGTTACGACACCGCCCGCAGGCGATGTTGAACGGTACGGAGACGATGTCGCCGACGTCGATGGTCTCGACGTCCGGACCCCGTTCGACGACCTCTCCGGTGATCTCGTGTCCTAGTACCAGCCCCTCCGGCGCGGTCGTCCGCCCGCGCACCATGTGCTGGTCACTTCCGCAGATGTTGGTCGCGAGGACCTTGAGAATCACCCCGTGCCGACACTTGCGGCCGACGTTGTCGGGGGCGACTCCCGGTCCGTCCTGCAGCTCGAGCGAGGGATAGTCGATGGACCTGACCTCCACCGTGCCCGGCTTGAGATACGCCACTGCCCTGTTTCCGCTCATGCGTGATCGCCGTCCCTTCGGCCCGGGTCTTCCGGATGCCAGTCGGATGCCAGCGGCTGTGCGTATGGCCGAGTCTGCTACTACAGATGGGCTCCGGCCAGTCCTCGCGGCTACCGGAAGCGCCCGGTCTGCTTTGGCCCTGCGCGAGCCGCGCGGGCAGGGCTTGCGTCCCGGGCGGACGGGGCGGACAGGCGGACCGGGCGGGGCGCCCCGGACGAGCAGAGGTTGCGGACCGGTCTGGACGAGCAGAGCTTGCGGACCGGGGGACTGGACTGGGCGGAGCGGGCGGCCGTGCGTTTCCTGCGTTCCTCGTGGCCTGAGCCAGCCGACGTGAGTCCGTCGTGGCGAGCCGAGCGCCCGGGGGCGTGGCGTCAGTCGCCAGGCAGGGCCTTCTCCGTCCGCCTGCCCCGGGTGAACAGAGCCAGCCCCGCCAACGGCAGCAGCAGGCACGCGGCGGCGAAGTTCAGCCAGGCGTAGCTCGCCTGCGCGACCACCAGTCCGGCGGCAGCCCCGCCGATGCCCGCGGAGGCGTTCATGGCTAGATCCGACAGCCCCTGCGCGGCGGCTCGGGCGGGCTGCGGCACGGAGTCCGTGAGCAGCGCGGAACCGGAGACGAGCGCCGCCGACCAGCCGAGCCCCAGCACGAAGAGCCCGAAGGCCGTCTGCCCATGACTGCCGCCCGCCGTACCGGCGACGAACACCGCGCAGGCCAGCAACCCCACGGCGAGCCCGATCCCGGACAGCCGCCCCAGCCGGTCCGACAGCCGCCCCATGAGCGGCGCGAACGCGTACATGCCGGCGATGTGCCCGCTGATGACCAGCCCGATCAGATCGATGCCCGCGCCGTGGTGCGCGAGGTCGACCGGGGTCATCGACATCACCGAGACCATCGCCGTGTGCGCGACGGCCACCGTCACCACCGCGAGCCGCGCCCGCGGCGAGGCGGCCACGGCTGCCATCCCGGCGCGCAGCGAACGGGCCGCGGGCGACTGCTCCTCGGCCGGTGCGAGCGCACGTGCCGTCAGCAGCGGGTCCGGCCGCAGCAGTACTGCCACCACGACCGCGGATATCAGGAAGATCCCCGCCGCCCACAGGAACGGCCCCGCCGCGGCGGGTATCCCGAGTCCCGTGACGCTACGGCCGGCGGGCGCGGCGATGTTCGGGCCGAGGACCGCGCCGATCGTGGTCGCCCACACGACGAGGGAGATGGCCCGGGCCCGATGTTCCGGCTCGGCCAGATCCGCGGCGGCGAACCGCGCCTGCAGATTCGCCGACGAGGCCGCGCCGAACGCCGCCATCCCGCACAGCAGCAGCGGAAAGCTCCCGATGCTTGCCGCGAGCACCGTGACACCGGCGCCCACGGCCCCGATGAGATAGGCCAGTACGAGTCCCGGCCTTCGCCCTCGCGCGGTCATCAGCGCGGCGAGCGGCATCGACAACACCGCCGTGCCGGCGACGGTCGCGGTGGGCGCGAGCCCGGACAGCGACTCGGTGCCGCTGACCTCCTTGGCCAGGACCGCAGCGAGCGCGATTCCGGTGGCGACGCCCAGGCCGCCCAGGATCTGCGTGGTGATCAGCACGCCCGAGATTCGGCGGCGCAGTGCAGGCAACCGGTCGGGCGGGACGGGAACGACGACCTGCCGCTCCACGGCGGTCACGACGCGCACCCGGCTGTACGGCCCGCCCCGCGGGTCGGCAGGGGACAACACAGCGAATGGGCCGCATACAAGTGGGTGAAAGGTGTCGTCACAGGCGCAGTGTCCCCCTCATCCCCTGCCTGCCCAACCCCGCGAGGGACCGAGGAGCCTTCACAGTGTGAAGAATGTGAAGCCCTCGGAAGATCATCAGGAGATCAGAAGAGCGGCTCCGGCAGGACTCCCTCCAGTGCGAGCAGCTTCCGCTTGGTCTCCAGCCCGCCCCCGAACCCTCCGATGCCGCCGTCGCTCTCCACGACCCGGTGACAGGGCACGACGACCGGCAGCGGATTGGCGCCCATCGCCATTCCCACCGCCTGGGCCGCGCCCGGCTGCCCGACCCGCCCGGCCAGATCGCCGTAGCCGACGACACTGCCGTATGGGACACCGGAGGCCAGCTCGTGCAGCACCTGCCGGTTGAATCCGGAGATCAGCGACCAGTCCAGCGGCAGCTCGAAGTCGTGGCGCGCACCCGCGAAGTACTCCTCCATCTGACGTATCGCCTCGGTCAGCAGCGGGGAGTCGGGCGCCTCGACCGGCTCGGTGCCCAGTCGGGACGCCAGTCGGTCGAGCGTCTTCTCACGCACCTTCTCCGTGGCGTGGAACACGACGCTGACCAGGCCGTCGCGGGTCGCGGCCAGCATCAGCGGACCGATGTCGGTACCGACGACGGCCCACACGACCTGCTGCTCGTACTGCCCATGGCTGTCCATGCGCCAACCGTACGACCCACCACTGACAACGCCCCGCGAACGGGCATCCGGCACCGGAGCCGGGCGGCCTTCACTCCTCGGGCAGGGCGTCCCGCACCACGTCGGGGCTGTTGGTGATGATCCCGTCGACGCCGTACCCGGCGACCAGTCGGGCGGTGTCCGCGTCGTTCACGGTCCAGGTGAACACCTCCATCGGCCTGCCGTGCGGCCCCTCGAACGCCTGGACGGAGTTGACATAACCCGTGGAGATGGAGGTGTACGAGGGGTTGATCTGGTCGGCGAAGGTCGCGTACCAGGACAGGTCCGCGACGGGCGGCGTCCCCAGGAAGCCGGTCTTCACAGCCGGCTTCAGCTCATGGACGGTCCGCACGCTGTCGGCGCTGAAGCTCTGCACGATCAGCCGGGTCAGGTGGGGCGCGTCGAGCCAGCCCTCGTTGTCCAGGGCCTTGAGCGTCTGCTGCTCGATGCCCGGGTACAGGTCAGGGTTCTTGATCTCCAGAAGCAGCTTCTGGTGGTGCAGTTCCACCCGGTCCATGAACTGCCCCAGCGTCGGCACGCGCGTGCCCGCGTATGCGGGGCCGAACCAGCTGCCCGCGTCCAGCCGGGCGATCTCGGCGGCGGTGAAGTCCTTCACCTTCCAGGGCGCCCGGTTGGGGAAGACCTGCTCCACATCGGTCGTGCGCTTCAGGTTGTCGTCGTGGAGGACGACCAGTTCCCCGTCCTTGGTGCGCTGCACGTCGTTCTCGACCCAGCCGATGCCCAGTTCGGCGGCCTTGTCGACACCGGCCAGCGTGTTCTCGGGTGCGTAGGTGGAGGCCCCTCGGTGTGCGATGACCGTGGGCCGCTCGGCGCCGGCCCGGGCGTGGGGCGCGGGAAGCAGTAGCGCGGCGGTTCCCAGGACTGCGGTCGTCGTGGCGGCTACAACGCGCGCGTGCATGCGTACTCCTCGCGTCGAACGATCACGGACAGCACAACTGTGGCAGCAGAGGGTCAACGCTGGAGGAGTACAGAATGGCCACAGATTGAATGGAGTGGTCCGGGCCCGCTCACTCATGCCGCACAACTGGGGCAAGGCCGTGTTTCTTTGCCGGAAAATCGTTCGACCATTCCGGTGGGAGTTACTCTCTGCCTCAACCCTGAACCGCTCGGGCGGTCCTGGGAGGGGGCGCGTTTTTCACAGTTCCGGGACGTACGAGGGCGGGAAGGGCAGCTGCGTATGCAGGGCACGATCGACGGATTCAGCTACGGACTCGTCACCCCGCTGGTGGCCTACCTCATGGCCTGCCTCGGCGGTGCGCTCGGCCTGCGCTGCACCACCAGATCGATGCTCGTCTCGCAGTCCTGGCGCCCGGGCTGGCTCGCCCTGGGGTCGGCGGCCATCGGCTCCGGCATATGGACCATGCACTTCGTCGCGATGATGGGGTTCACGGTCAAGGAGACACCGATCCACTACGACAAGCCGATGACGTTCGCGAGCCTCGCCGTCGCCATCGTCATGGTCGGTATGGGGATCTTCATCGTCGGCTACAAAGGCGCCCGCGGAACGGCTCTGTTCACCGGCGGCACCATCACCGGTCTGGGCATCGCCTCAATGCACTACCTGGGCATGGCCGGCATGCGGCTCAACGGCAAGCTGGAATACAACACGCTCACCGTCGGCATCTCCGTCGCCATAGCGATGGTGGCCGCCACTGCCGCGCTGTGGGCCGCCGGACAGGTCAGAGGGCTCATGTGGAGCGTCGGCGCCAGCCTCGTCATGGGCCTCGCCGTCAGCGGTATGCACTACACGGGCATGGCCGCCCTCAGCGTCCATCTGCACAGCGCGGACGCGCCCGCGACCGGCGACTCACCCGCCGGCCTGCTCGCGCCGATGCTGGTCGGCCCCCTTACCTTCCTGCTCCTGGCCGGTGCCGTAGTGCTGTTCGACCCGCACATGATCATGGGGAAACCAGCGGTGGTCCCCGCCGAGCACAAGCCCGGCGTCCCGGCCCACACGACGGCCCCGCACCAGGCCCGCCGCCCGCAGCTGCGCACCCGTCGCAACCAGGACCACCGAGGCTCCCGGACCCCGCAAAACCACTGATCGGACCGCGTTGTCAGTGGAGGGTCGTACGGTTGACGTCATGCGGCCCGTTTCCAGCATCGAACGCACGGTGGCGCCCTTCGAGGTCGTCAGCCCCTACCAGCCCAGCGGCGACCAGCCGCAGGCCATCGCCGATCTCGCCCGGCGTGTCGAAGCCGGCGAGAAGGACGTCGTCCTGCTCGGCGCGACCGGCACCGGCAAGTCCGCCACCACCGCGTGGATGATCGAGAAGCTCCAGCGCCCCACCTTGGTGATGGCGCCGAACAAGACGCTGGCCGCCCAGCTGGCGAACGAGTTCCGCGAGCTGCTGCCGAACAACGCCGTCGAGTACTTCGTCTCGTACTACGACTACTACCAGCCCGAGGCCTACGTCCCGCAGTCGGACACCTATATCGAGAAGGACTCCTCGATCAACGAGGAGGTCGAGCGCCTGCGGCACTCCGCGACCAACTCGCTGCTCACCCGCCGCGACGTCGTCGTGGTCGCCTCGGTCTCCTGCATCTACGGCCTCGGCACCCCGCAGGAGTACGTGGACCGCATGGTCCCCCTCAAGGTCGGCGACGAGATCGACCGGGACCAGCTGCTGCGCCGTTTCGTGGACATCCAGTACACGCGCAACGACCTCGCCTTCAGCCGCGGCACCTTCCGCGTGCGCGGCGACACCATCGAGATCTTCCCGGTCTACGAGGAGCTCGCCGTCCGCATCGAGATGTTCGGCGACGAGATCGAGGCACTGTCCACGCTCCACCCGCTCACCGGCGAGATCATCAGCGACGACGAGCAGCTGTACGTCTTCCCGGCCACCCACTACGTCGCGGGCCCCGAGCGCCTGGAGCGGGCCGTCAACGACATCGAGAAGGAGCTCGGCGAGCGCCTCTCCGAGCTGGAGAACCAGGGCAAGCTCCTGGAGGCCCAGCGCCTGCGGATGCGTACGACCTATGACCTCGAGATGCTCCGTCAGATCGGCAGCTGCTCCGGTGTCGAGAACTACTCGATGCACTTCGACGGCCGCTCGCCCGGCTCCCCGCCGAACACCCTGCTGGACTACTTCCCGGACGACTTCCTGCTCGTCATCGACGAGTCGCACGTCACCGTGCCGCAGATCGGAGCCATGTACGAGGGCGACGCCTCCCGCAAGCGCACGCTCGTCGACCACGGCTTCCGCCTGCCCTCCGCCCTCGACAACCGCCCCCTGAAGTGGGAGGAGTTCCAGGAGCGCATCGGGCAGACGGTCTACCTGTCGGCGACCCCGGGCAAGTACGAACTCTCTCGCGGCGACGGTCACGTCGAGCAGATCATCCGCCCGACCGGCCTCGTCGACCCGGAGGTGGTCGTCAAGCCCACCGAGGGGCAGATCGACGACCTGGTGCACGAGATCCGGGTGCGTGTCGAGAAGGATGAGCGCGTCCTGGTCACCACCCTCACCAAGAAGATGGCCGAGGACCTCACCGACTACTTCCTGGAGCTCGGCATCCAGGTGCGCTATCTGCACAGCGACGTAGACACCCTGCGCCGCGTCGAGCTGCTGCGCGAGCTGCGAGCCGGCGAGTTCGACGTCCTTGTCGGCATCAACCTCCTCCGAGAGGGCCTCGACCTGCCCGAGGTGTCACTCGTGGCGATCCTCGACGCCGACAAGGAGGGCTTCCTGCGCTCCGGCACCTCCCTCATCCAGACCATCGGCCGCGCGGCGCGCAATGTCTCCGGCCAGGTTCACATGTACGCCGACAAGATCACCCCGGCGATGGAGAAGGCCATCGACGAGACCAACCGCCGCCGGGAGAAGCAGGTCGCGTACAACACGGAGAAGGGCATCGACCCCCAGCCGCTGCGCAAGAAGATCAACGACATCGTCGCGCAGATCGCCCGCGAGGACGTCGACACCGAGCAGTTGCTCGGCACCGGCTACCGCGCCAAGAAGGACGGCCGGGGCACCAAGGCGCCCGTGCCCTCCCTCGGCGACAAGGCCAAGGGCGCGAAGGCGGGCAAGGCCGCCAAGGGCAAGGCGAAGGAGACGGTGCCGACCGACCGCCCGGCGGCCGATCTCGCCGAGCAGATCGAGGAGTTGACGGAGCGTATGCGTGCCGCGGCCGCGGATCTGCAGTTCGAGATCGCGGCTCGGCTGCGCGACGAGGTGTCCGAGATGAAGAAGGAGTTGCGCCAGATGAAGGAGGCGGGCCTGGCCTGAGAGGCTGCTGGAACGGTCGTCGGCCGACCTCCCGGTACTCGCTGTGTTGCAAGACCGACACAAAGTGGGGACCGGGGTACGTCACTGTCAGTGCCCCTGCGTAGGGTTCTCGTCATCCGCGGACTCCGCGGCCAACAGGGGACAGCTCGAGAGGGGAATCAGCACGTGACCGTCAACATGACCAAGGGTCAGGCCATCAGTCTGCAGAAGAACGACGGCGGCAGCCTGACCGCGGTGCGCATGGGTCTCGGCTGGCAGGCGGCTCCCCGGCGCGGCCTGTTCGGCTCGCGCACGCGGGAGGTCGACCTCGACGCCTCCGCCGTCCTGTTCGCGGACAAGCAGCCGGTCGACGTCGTCTTCTTCCGCCACCTGGTGAGCGACGACGGCTCGGTTCGCCACACCGGTGACAACCTGGTCGGCGGTGTCGGCCAGGGCGGCGACGACGAGGCGATCCTCGTCGACCTCGCGCGCATCCCGGTCCACATCGACCAGATCGTCTTCACCGTGAACTCCTTCACGGGCCAGACCTTCCAGGAGGTGCAGAACGCGTTCTGCCGCCTGGTCGACGAGACCAACGGCGAGGAGCTCGCCCGCTACACGCTGGCCGGCGGCGGCCAGTACACCGCGCAGATCATGGCGAAGGTGCACCGCTCGGGTCCGGGCTGGTCGATGACCGCCCTCGGCACCCCGGCCAACGGCCGTACCTTCCAGGACCTGATGCCGGCGATCCTGCCGCACCTGTAGGCCCGCCCGGCGAGCCGCACACGACACGACAAGCGACACAGGGGGACGAAGGCATGACGGCCGAGCTGGTGCGGGGGCAGAACCACCCGCTCTCCCAGGCCCGTCTGGAGGTCCGGATTTCGGCCGGCACGCCGATCGTGGCCGCAGCCACGCTCGGCGACGAGCAGGGCAGGATCCACGGCGTCGAATGGGTGGCCCACCCCGGCGCCCCCACCCTGCCCGGCCTCGAGGTCTCCCGGCAGGCGGCCGCCGACCATCGTCTTGCGGTCGATCTGGACGCCATGCCGGAGGCCGTCCACCGTGTCAGTGTGCTGCTCGCCCTGCCGACGGGGGCCGGCGGCCCGACCCGGTTCGGCGCCGTCGCGACCCCCTTCGTCGCGGTCACCGGCCTCGACGGCACCGAGGTCGCCAGCTACACCGTCACCGGCCTCGAGGCCGAGTCGGCCGTCGTGGCGCTGGAGCTCTACCGCCGCCAGGACGCCTGGAAGGTACGCGCCATCGGCCAGGGGTACGCCGGCGGCCTCGCCGACCTCTTGACCGACCAAGGCCTGCCCCAGGCCCAGCAACTCGCCGGCAGCATCAACGAAGCGGTGGCCCAGGGCATGGCCCGCTCGGTGCCGGCACCCCCGCCACGCACGGACGGCGACCGCTCCCGGCAGGCGGCCGCGCCGGCCCTCGGCCCGGACCAGAGCGGCCCTGCATCGCAGGGCACATCAGGCCCCGTGTCGCATCCGACGTCGCCGTACGGCACGCAGACGCCGGGGGCGCCCGGCCAGCCCACACCGCCGCCGACGTCCCCGTACGGCACACAGACGCCCGGCCTCCCGGGCCAGCCCGCGCCGCAGCCGTCGTACCAGGGCGCAACCGGCGCCGCCGACCCGGCCCAGCCGTCCGCTCCCACCTCGGGCGGCCCCATCAACTACAGCCACCCGGGCCGGCAGAACGCGGCTCCGCCGCCGCCCCCGCCGACCGCACCCCCGGCCCAGCCCGGGCAGCCGGCGCAGCCCGTCGCGGGCGACGCCACCGGCTGGTCCATGGACGAGCGGCTCTACAACCAGGTGTGGGGCATGTTCGAGGACCTGGCCCGCACGACAGCCGCCTACCGCAGCGCGGTCGACTTCGCCGACTCGCGCATGGACAAGGAACTCGACCAGGTCCTGTCGGACCCGCGCAGCCGGATCGGCGGTCAGGGCGACGCCGCGCGCGAGGCGGCCCAGGCCAAGCACACCCAGCTCGTCAACCAGGCCAGGGCGACGCTCGACCGGGACATCGCCCAGCTCACCGCCGAGTCCGAGGTCGTCGAACCCGCGCTGCCGCTTGCGTTCGCGCGCTGGGACAACCCCGTCTGGCACGGCTACCGCGTACCGATGGAGATCCCCATGGCCCTGCGCCTGGGCGACCTCCACCTGCCCGAGAGCGACCGGTTGCGCATCCCGATGCTGGTCCGGCTGCCGCTGGAGCGGGGCCTGTGGATCGACAGCGGAAGCAGCGGCTCGCTCGACGGCTCCTACACGGACTCCCATGACCTGCGGCGCCTCGCGATGGAGACGGCGGTGGCGCACGCGGCACGGCTGCTCGCCGTCTATCCGGCGGGCGAGTTCACCGTGCATGTCGTCGATCCCGCCGGGTCGGGCGCACAGGCACTCGTACCGCTGGTGCAGACCGGTGTGCTCGCTGCCCCGCCCGCCGTGGGCGCGGCCGGTGTCGCGGAGGTCCTCGCGCAGCTCACCCAGCGTGTCGACCTGGTGCAGATGGCGGTGCGCGGCGGTGCCCCCGACTCTCTGCCGCCCGATTTCGACACGTCCGAGCAGCTGCTGATCGTCAACGACTTCCCGCACGGCTTCGACGACCGCGCGGTGAACCAGCTGCGCTACCTGGCGGACGAGGGTCCGGCCGTCGGCGTCCACCTGATGATGGTCGCGGACCGCGAGGAGGCGGCCGCCTACGGTCCGTTGCTCGACCCGCTGTGGCGCTCGCTGATGCGCCTGACTCCGACACCGGACGATCACCTCGCCGACCCGTGGGTGGGGCACGCCTGGACCTACGAGCCCCCGCTCGTGCCGCCCGGCAGCCAGGTGCTCCAGCACGTGCTCGCACAGGTCGCCGCAGCCCGGGCCAAGTACCGGTAAAGCGCCCCTGACCTGCGAACTTGGTGCTTATTTTGCCATTTGCTTTACCTTCCCTTGGTGATTGGGGTACTGTTCATTGCACGGAGGGGAGTACTCCCTGTCGCTGCGACGTACCCGTCAATACGGATCCGGCCAGATCCCGGGGCGTCGGCCCATAGTGGGTGGAAGAGACCTCCGGCGCGCGACGACGCTGACATTTGCCGTTACGACTGCCGGAGGCGCAGCAGTGGAAGTTTCCACGACCCTATGGGTCCTGACCATCGTGGGCCTTGCCGCCCTGATCGCCGTCGATTTCTTCATCGGCCGCAAGCCGCACGACGTCTCGATCAAGGAAGCCGGTATCTGGACGGTCGTCTGGATCGCCCTGGCAGGCCTCTTCGGCCTCGGCCTGCTGATCTTCGGCGGCGGACAGGCCGGCGGCGAGTTCTTCGCGGGCTTCATCACCGAGAAGTCGCTGAGTGTCGACAACCTCTTCGTCTTCGTCCTGATCATGGCGAAGTTCGCGGTGCCGTCCCAGTACCAGCAGCGAGTGCTGCTGGTCGGTGTCCTCATAGCCCTGGTGCTGCGGGCGATCTTCATCGCCGCGGGGGCCGCGATCCTCGCCAGCTTCGCATGGGTGTTCTACCTCTTCGGTGCCTTCCTGATCTGGACCGCCTGGAAGCTCATCCAGGAGGCCCGGGCCGGCGAGGAGGACGAGGAGTTCGAGGAGAACAAGCTGCTGAAGGCGGCCGAGCGCAGGTTCGGTGTCGCTGACCGGTACCACGGCACCAAGCTGTGGATCCAGGAGAACGGCAAGCGGGTCATGACCCCGATGCTGGTCGTGATGCTGGCGATCGGTACCACCGACGTGCTCTTCGCCCTCGACTCCATCCCGGCGATCTTCGGCCTGACCCAGGACCCGTACATCGTGTTCACGGCCAACGCCTTCGCGCTGATGGGTCTGCGGCAGCTGTACTTCCTGATCGGTGGCCTGCTGAAGAAGCTGGTCCACCTCAGCTACGGCCTGTCGATCATCCTCGGCTTCATCGGCGTCAAGCTGGTGCTGCACGCCTTGCACGAGTCCGGGGTGCACGTCCCCGAGATCAGCATTCCGGTCTCGCTGGGCGTGATCTGCTCCGTCCTGATCGTCACCACGATCACCAGCCTGAGGGCCTCCAAGAAGAAGGCGGCGGCCGAGGCGGCGCAGGAGCGGAGCGAAGGCGCTCCGAAGGACAGCATCGACGTCTGACCACGTCGGACGTAGGAAGAACCAACACCGGGAGTGGTGCCCAGCGAATTGCCGAGCACCGCTCCCGGTGCTTCGTTGGGTGCTGGGGTGTCCCCGTCCGGGGACACCACGGCCGGGGGTGGAGGCACCTGTGGACGCACCCATCAAGTTCGTACAGATCATCGACTTCGAGACCGAGCGCATCGACGAGATGCGGGAACTGGCCCACGAGACGGAACAGCGCCTGGCGGGCCGCGACGGCGGCCCCACGCGACGCATCGTCCTCAAGGACCGAGGGCAGCCCAACCGCTACCTCGCAGTGATCGAGTTCGCCTCCTACGAGGACGCGATGCGCAACAGCGACGACCCCGAGACGACCAAGTTCGCGGAGCAGATGGCCGCGCTGTGCACCGCGCCGCCGTCCTTCACGGACTGCGACGTACAGGAGACGACCGATTTCGCGTAGCGACATACGAAAGGCAGGGGCCCCGCAACCCGAGGGCGCGGGGCCACCTGACAACCACTCGGACCGGAATGCGAACCCCCAAGCCCTCTGCGACGATCGCTCCATGATCGATCGGCTCAGGTCGCTCACGACAGGGTGGACGTACCTCGTGCCGGTGCTCGCGGTCGTCCTGCTGGCCTTCACCTGGGGACGGGACCTGCCCGGCGCGGTCGTCGCGCTGGTGACGCTGGTCCTCGCGGGTGCCGTCCTGGCCGCCGTACACCACGCTGAGGTGGTCGCGCACCGCGTCGGCGAACCGTTCGGCTCCCTCGTTCTCGCCGTCGCCGTCACGATCATCGAGGTCGCCCTGATCGTGACCCTGATGGTCGATGGCGGCGACAAGAGCTCCACCCTCGCCCGGGACACGGTCTTCGCGGCCGTGATGATCACCTGCAACGGCATCGTCGGCCTGTGTCTGCTGGTCGCCTCGCTGCGGCACCGTACGGCGGTCTTCAACCCCGAGGGCACCGGCGCCGCCCTCGCGACAGTCGCCACCCTGGCCACGCTCAGCCTCGTGCTACCGACGTTCACCACGAGCAAGCCGGGCCCGGAGTTCTCCACCGTGCAGCTGACGTTCGCCGCGATCTCGTCGCTGATCCTGTACGGCCTCTTCGTGACCACCCAGACCGTGCGGCACCGCGACTACTTCCTCCCCATCAGCCGGCAGGGCGACGTGATCACCGCGGACGACCACGCCGACGCGCCCTCTCGACGCACCGCCCTGATCAGCCTGGGGCTGCTGGGCCTGGCCCTGGTCGGCGTGGTCGGCCTGGCCAAGGGTGTGTCGCCCACCATCGAGTCCGGAGTGGCGGCGGCCGACCTTCCGCATGCCGTCGTCGGCGTGATCATCGCCCTGTTGGTACTGCTTCCCGAGACGATCGCCGCGCTTCGCTCCGCCCGCCGCGACCGTGTGCAGACCAGTCTGAACCTCGCGCTCGGCTCGGCGATGGCCAGTATCGGCCTGACCATCCCCGCGGTCGCCCTGGCCTCCGTCTGGCTCTCCGGCCCGCTCGTCCTCGGCCTCGGCCCCACCCACATGGTGCTGCTCGCCCTGACCGTGGTGGTGAGTGCGCTGACTGTGGTGCCGGGCCGGGCGACACCGCTGCAAGGTGGGGTCCACCTGGTGCTGTTCGCGGCCTACCTGGAGCTCGCGCTCAATCCGTAGCCGCCGAGTTCCGCAGCACCCGGTGTCCCGCTGTCCCGGCGTTCCGGAGCCCGTCACCCCGTGGCGGGCTCCGCCGCCACCGCCGCCACCGGACGCGTCTCGGGCAGCAGCGCGAAGCACCCCAGGCTGAGCAGCGCGACCCCCGTGAGATACGCCCCCACACCCCAGGGCACCCGACCACCCTGCTCGACGAGCGCCGTCGCCACGATCGGCGTGAGCGCGCCCCCGAGGACGCCGCCGAGGTTGTAGCCCACCGCGGCGCCCGTGCAGCGCACCCGGGGCTCGTACAACTCCGGCAGATACGCGGCGATCACCGCGAACATCGTGATGAACGCGAGCATCGCCCCGAGGAAACCGAGGAACATCAGCAGCGGCTCGCCCGTGGCGAGAAGCGCCACCAACGGGAACATCCACAGGGCGGAGGCAGCGCATCCGATCAGGCACAGGGGCCGCCGGCCGTACCGGTCGCCGAGAATCGCCACCACCGGTGTGAGCGAGCCCTTCACCACCACCGCGCCCATGATGCAGACCAGCATGACGCCGCGGCCCACGCCGAGCCGCTCGGTGGCGTAGGCGAGGGACCAGGTCGTCACGGTGTAGAAGATCGCGTATCCGATCGACAGGGCCCCGGCCGTCAGGAGAACGAGCCGCCAGTGGTCACGGACGACCTCGGCGAGCGGCACACGCGCGGGCTCGTCGATTTCGAGGAACCGAGGACTCTCGGTGAGCGACGACCGCAGCCACAGCCCCACCAGCGCGAGCACGCCTGCCGCCCAGAACGGCACCCGCCATCCCCACGCGGCGAACTGCGCATCGGACAGCGTCGTCGACAGCCCCAGCACCACACCGTTGGCGAGCAGGAAGCCCAGCGCGGGCCCGACCTGCGGGAAGCTCGACCACAGACCGCGCCGCCCGGCGGGCGCGTGCTCCACCGTCAGCAGGACGGCCCCGCCCCACTCGCCGCCGAGCCCGAGCCCCTGAAGAAAGCGCAGAAGGAGCAGCAGCAGGGGAGCGGCCACACCGATGGTGTCGTACGTCGGCACGCAGCCGACCGCGACCGTTGAGGCGCCGGTCAGCAGCAGCGAGGCGACGAGGACCGGCCGGCGTCCGTGCCGGTCCCCGAGGTGCCCGAACAGCACCGACCCCAGTGGCCGCGCCACGAAGCCCACGCCGAACGTCGCGAAGGCGGCCAGGGTTCCCGCCACCGGCGAGAACGTCGGGAAGAACAGCGGCCCGAGGACCAGCGCCGCCGCGGTCCCGTAGACGAAGAAGTCGTAGAACTCGATGGCGGTGCCGGCGAGCGACGCGGCGGCGAGCCGCAGCATGGAGGGCGTCTTTACGGTGCGTACGTCGTGCATGCTGCGTCAACTACCCACGGTGACCACGAGTTACGGGGGGCGCGCGGGGGCGGTCGGCCGCGTTCAGTACGTGACAGTGATGCGCCGGGCGGGGCCATCGACACGCACGGTGCCGCCGTAAGGGATGACGAGCTGTGGATCGGTGTGTCCGAGGTCCACGTCGAAGACGATGGGGGTGGTGGGGGCATACGTGCGCATGGCGCGCAGCACGGCTTCGCGCTGCTCAGCGGCGTAACGAGCGGCCTCCTCCGGGCCGTTGGGGTGTTCGAAGGACCACGTCTTCGCACGTCCCATCAGCAGCGCGGAGAAGCGCTGGAGCAGCCCGCGCTCGCCCATGTTGCGCAGGGTCCAGAAGACCTCGTTGGCGCTCGGCATCTCCTCCGACGTCTCCAGCAACAGCACTCCGCCGTCGTACTCCGAGAGGTCACGTGCGATCTCCCGGTCGGCCATCAGCAGCCAGCCGACGATCTCCAGACAGCCGCCCCAGGTGCGGCCTTCCACCACCTGGTCGGCGTTCACCCAGGTCCACCCGCCTCCGGGCCGCGTCTCCGGCTCCGCCTCGAACGTTGTCGGGTCGGCCCAGTCGCGATTGATGTCGTTCCAGCGCTCGGCGGGCCCGAGTTCGTACTCACCCGAGGTGAACAGGGCGGCCCGCAGGGAGTCGGCGGTCTGGGGGTGCATGGCGCCGGGTCGGCCCAGCTCGCACATCACGCTCACGCCGTGATAGCCCACGATTCCGGTGTTGCGCAGGAACATGAGCAGGTTCGTGTTGTCGCTCATTCCGAAGAACGGCTTGGGGTTCGCCCGGATCAACTCCCGGTCCAGCAGCGGCAGCACGGTGATCTGGTCGTCGCCGCCGATGGACGCGATGACCGCCTTGATGTCCGGGTCGGCGAAGGCGGCGTGGATGTCGTCGGCACGCTCCTGAGGCGTGGAGCCCATCTTGCGGGTCGCCGGGTATTCGACCGGTTCGAGTCCGTACTCCTTGCGCAGCCGCTCCAGCCCCAGCTCGTAGGGGAGCGGGAAGAGCCCGGGCAGGCCGGCACCGGGGGAGATGATGGCGACGCGGTCGCCCGGGGAGGGCTTGGGAGGGTACGAGATCATGGTCATACCGGGAGGGTAGGACGCACGGCGTGCACCGTGCACCGTGATAAACCGGGGTCTGAGCAGCGGTCTTCGACGGACCGCGCAACCCGAACGGACCGGAGGAACCGTGCCCCGCACCCTGGCCAACGCCCCGATCATGATCCTCAACGGCCCCAACCTGAACCTGCTCGGCCAGCGCCAGCCGGAGATCTACGGCTCCGAGACCCTGGCCGATGTGGAGGCCCTGTGTGCCAAGGCGGCTGCCGCGCACGGCGGCACGATCGACTTCCGGCAGTCCAACCACGAGGGGGAGTTGGTCGACTGGATCCACGAGGCACGGCTGAATCACTGCGGGATCGTGATCAATCCCGGTGCCTACTCGCACACCTCCGTGGCGATCCTGGATGCCCTCAACACCTGTGACGGCCTTCCGGTGTTGGAGGTCCACATCTCCAACATCCACAAGCGCGAGTCGTTCCGGCACCACTCGTACGTCTCGCTGCGCGCCGAGGGGGTCATCGCGGGGTGCGGTGTGCAGGGGTACGTGTTCGGGGTGGAGCGGGTCGCGGCGCTGGCCGGGGCGGGGCAGGCGGACATGTGATGTGGGCGGGCGGGGCGCGGATGTAAGGACCGCCCGCCATGGTGAGGCGGTCCTTACACATGTCTGAGACGGTGCCTGAACATGCCTCGCGGCCTTACAGACGTCCCGCCTCCACGATCCTCCGCAGGAAGCGCCGGGTGCGCTCCTGCTGCGGATCGCCGAAGATCTGCTCGGCCGTGCCGTGCTCCAGCACCACGCCTGAGTCCAGAAAACAAACCTGGTCGGCCACGTCGCGGGCGAACCCCATCTCGTGTGTGGCCAGCACCATCGTCATCCCGTCCTCCTTCAAATCGCGGACGACGGTGAGGACTTCGCCGACGAGCTCTGGGTCGAGGGCGGCGGTGATCTCGTCGAGCAGCAGCAGCCGGGGACGTACGGCCAAGGCGCGCACGATCGCGACCCGCTGCTGCTGACCGCCGCTCAGCCGGTCCGGGTACTCGCCGGCCTTGTCGGCCAGCCCGAGCCGCTCCAGCAGCTCACGCGCGCGTGCCTCGGCCTCCGCCCGGGAAACGCCGTGCACGCGCCGCGGGGCAAGGGTGATGTTGTCCAGGACCGTCATGTGCGGGAAGAGGTTGTACGCCTGGAACACCACGCCGATACGGCGCCGTACGGCGTCCTGGTCGACGCGTGGATCGGTGATCTCCTCGCCGTCCAGCCAGATCGCGCCGTCGTCGATGTCCTCCAGCAGGTTCGCGCACCGCAGCAGCGTGGACTTGCCGGAGCCGGAGGCGCCGATCAGCGCGGTCACCGTGTGCGCGGCGACCTCCAGGTCGACGTCCCGCAGCACGACCGAACTGCCGAAGGTCTTGCGCACGGACTCCATGCGCAGCACGGATACGTCGCTCACAGGGCTCCTCCTTGGGCGCGCCGACGGTCCATCCGTGCCGTCACCCAGTCCGTGAAGCGTGTCATCGGGATGGTCAGCGCCACGAAGACCAGGCCCGCGACGATGTACGGCGTGTAGTTGAGGCTGCGGCCCACGATGATGTCCGCGGCCCGAACCGCGTCCACCGCACCGCCGATCGACACCAGCCCGGTGTCCTTCTGCAGCGACACCAGGTCGTTCAGGAGGGGCGGTACCTGACGGCGTACGGCCTGCGGCAGGACGACGTGCCGCAGCGCCTGGCGGTTGGTGAGACCGAGCGAGCGTGCCGCGGCGCGCTGTGAGGGGTGGACGGACTCGATGCCCGCGCGGAACACCTCGGCCACGTACGCCGAATACGTCAGTGTCAGGGCCGTACCGCCCAGCAGTACGGGATCCACGGTCACGCCCTGCAGCCGCAGCGCGGGGACGCCGAGGACGACGATCATGAGGTTAATGATGAGCGGAAGGCCCCGGAAGAAGTCCGTGTAGGCGGCCGCCAGCGCCCGCAGCGGGAAGAACACCGGGCCGCGCAGCGTGCGGGCGACGGCGATGAGCATCCCGAGGACCAGCACGGCCGCGCCGCAGATCAGTAGCAGCCGGACGTTCAGCCAGAGCCCTTCGAGGATCTTCGGGAACGCCTCGCGCGCGTACTGCCAGTCGAAGAACGTCTCCTTGGTGCGCGGCCAGCCCGGCGCGTTGACCACGACCAGGTAGAGAACGACGCCACTGACCAGCGTGGAGAGCGCCGCGATGGCCGTGGCTCGGCGGGCGCGGGCACGCTTGTAGGCCTCGCGGTCGAGACGTCGCCGGGAGGGGACGTAGCCGTCGCCGCCCGCGCCCGACATGCCACCGTCGCCGCCCGCGCCTTCCTGGCCGGACTCCTCCTTCGTGACCGTCACTTGAGCACCGGAGCGTCGACGGCGTCCGACAGCCACTGCTGCTCCAGCTTGCCCAGAGTGCCGTCCTCGCGCAGGGCGTCGACGGCGGCCGACACGCACGCGGTGAGCGCGCTGCCCTTGTCGAGCACGAGCCCGAACTGCTCCGGCGTACCGCCCTGGTTCTCGAACTGGCCGACGACCGTCGCATCCGTCACCTCGGCGGCGGTGATGTAGAAGGCGGTCGGCAGGTCGACCACGACGGCGTCCACCTGACCGTTCTTCAGCGCGGACTTGGCCTGGTCGTTCTTGGCGTACGCGGCGGCCTGTCGGGTCGGCTTCACCACGTCGTCGATGTAGCCGAGGCTGGTCGTGCCGACCTGGGCGCCGAGCTTGAGGCCCTTCAGGTCCGCGACGCTCTTCGCCTCGGCGGCCTTGGTTCCCTTCAGCGCGATGACGGCCTGGCGGACGTCGTAGTAGCCGGAGGAGAAGTCCACGGCCTTCTTGCGCTCGTCGCTGATCGACACCTGGTTGATGTCGAAGTCGAAGGTCTTCTCGCCTGGTGCGAAGGCCTTGTTGAAAGGCACGCTCTGCCAGACGACGGTGCTCTTGCCGTAGCCGAGTTGCTCGGCCACGGCGTACGCGACCGCCGACTCGAAGCCCTCGCCGTTGGCCGGCTTGTCGTCCTTGAACCAGGGCTCGTACGCCGGCTCGTCGGTGGCGATCGTGAGCTTGCCGGAGGTCTTGGTGGCCAACTCACCCTTGGCGCAGGTGTTCCCGGCCGATCCCGACGGTGTTCCGGTGGCCTTCTCCTCCGGCTGCGGAGCACAGCCGAGAGCGGTGGCGAGCAGGGCTGTCGTGGCGACGCAGACGGCGCGGCGCAGGGCGCGAGGGGCAAGGTGCATGGCGCGACATTGGCAGTGGGCCGTCGTGTTTGTCGAGGTCACGACGGTCAGTTTCCGCATAGTGGGAAGGGGTGTTGCGTTCTTGTGAACACAGCCCGCTTCCACGGCACTTCCATGGCACCAGCCGCCGCCGGGGCCGCCGGTCGAGGGCGGGGATTGAAGACCGGCGGCCCTTACCGCTCAGGAGCCGTCATCCTTCGCGGGGCTGCTTCCAGTTGACTGCGCAACAACGCGCGCCGGGAGCGCACGCAGGACACCAACGCGTGTGAACGGTTCACACGGGGCGCGTGCGCGGGGAGCGCACGGCGCGCGTGCTTGCCGGGGCTGCCTCACGAAGCCCCCCGGCTGTGACCAGCCCCGCTGTGACCAGCCCCGTCACCAGCCCGCGGTCACCAGCCCCGCGCGCGCCACTCCGGCAGATGGGGCCGTTCCGCGCCCAGCGAGGTGTCGTTGCCGTGCCCCGGGTAGACCCATGTCTCGTCCGGTAGGGCGTCGAAGATCTTGGTCTCGACGTCGTGGATCAGACTGGCGAATGCCTTCGGGTCCTTACGGGTGTTGCCCACACCGCCCGGGAACAGACAGTCCCCGGTGAACACATGGGGATGTCCGTGCGGGTCGTCGTAGACGAGAGCGATGGACCCCGGCGTGTGCCCGACCAGGTGGCGCGCGGTGAGCTCCACGTGCCCCACCCGGATGATGTCGCCGTCGTCGACCAGGACGTCGGTCGGCACCGGGATGCCGTCGGCGTCGTCCCGGCCGGCGTACGTGCGAGCGCCGGTGGCGTCGACGACCGCAGCGAGCGCCTGCCAGTGGTCGCCGTGCTGGTGGGTGGTGACGACCGACGCGATGCCGTCGTCGCCGATCATGCCCAGCAGCGTGTCCGCCTCGTTGGCGGCGTCGATCAGCAGTTGCTCGTCGGTGGCCCGGCAGCGCAGCAGATAGGCGTTGTTGTCCATCGGGCCGACCGCGATCTTGGTGATCATCAGGTCCTTGAGCTCGTGCACGTCGGCAGGGCCACCGACCGTCACCTGTCCGCTGTACGTCATGTCGGCAGCCTATAGCGGCAGAGCGGTCCCTGGGCCGTCCGGGCCGCCGCAGCGGGCGAGCCGTTGGGGGCAGAGCGGCCCAGGGACCGTACGGCTGTTACAGCGGGGGCAGCGAGGGCAGCATGCCGCCTTGCGCGGTCAGCGCGGAGCCGTCACGGCGTCCGGCGAGCCAACCGAGCAGATCGGGTCCGGAACCTCGGACGGTGACCTCGGGAGTGCCTGCCTCGCGGCCCGTGCTCCACGCGCGCGTGCCGTCCGTGAGACGCGTCGACGGCACATCGGGGTGCCCGGTGAACCGCTCCGCGAGGAAGTCGATCTCCCGCTCCACGAACTCCGCCGGCACATCCTCCAGCTCGTACCCGATCCCGAGGTCCACATGGTGCAGCTCCACCTCGACCCAGCGCCGGAACGGCACCCGGGCCGCCGCGTCGGTGACCCCGTTGCGCAGCTCCACCGTGCGTGACCAGTCCGCGGGGGCCGCTCCCGTCTCCTGGAAGCGGGCCCCGCTGTCGCGCACGTCGGTGAGCTGCACATCGAGGGGCCGAGGGGCGTCCCGCTCGATGTCGGCGTCCCGGGCGGTGGCGGAGACGTACATGGGCCGCCCCTCGAGGACGTTCACGAGGGCGTCGGCGTTGCGGGCGATATGGGCGAGGACGTGGCCGCGGCTCCAGCCGGGAAGCCGTGACGGCTCGGCCACCGACGCGTCGTCCAGCTTGGCCGCTGCGGTGAGCAGCCTTTCGGTCGCTTCACGTACAGACACCAGGTCACGAGCGTGATCAATCATGGTGCTGACATTAGCCCCGCCACACCTTTGGGTGAAGGTGGTGAACGAGTGCCGTAAATCGAATGCGCGTGCTATAGGGTCGGTCGTGACGTCGGGCATGCTGGATGGCTCGGGATTGTTGTCCCATTCGGGAATCCGACCGGCGTTGTCAGTGGCTCCCCCTAGTCTGAGGAACACGGGGGCCTAGTCCGAGAAAACACGGGGGCCTCGCCCCCTGTCACTTCTCTCAAGAAAGGTGCGGACCGGCGTGGCCGACCGTCTCATCGTCCGTGGCGCGCGCGAGCACAACCTGAAGAATGTCTCGCTCGACCTGCCGCGCGACTCGCTCATCGTCTTCACGGGCCTGTCGGGGTCGGGTAAGTCCTCGCTGGCCTTCGACACGATCTTCGCCGAGGGACAGCGGCGTTACGTGGAGTCGCTGTCGTCCTACGCCCGGCAGTTCCTCGGTCAGATGGACAAGCCGGACGTCGACTTCATCGAGGGTCTGTCCCCGGCCGTCTCCATCGACCAGAAGTCGACCTCGCGCAACCCGCGCTCGACGGTCGGCACCATCACCGAGGTCTACGACTATCTGCGTCTGCTCTTCGCGCGCATCGGCAAGCCGCACTGCCCCGAGTGCGGCCGCCCGATCTCGCGCCAGTCGCCGCAGGCCATCGTCGACAGGGTCCTGGAGCTGCCGGAGGGGAGCCGCTTCCAGGTCCTGTCGCCGCTGGTGCGCGAGCGCAAGGGCGAGTTCGTCGATCTCTTCGCCGACCTCCAGACCAAGGGCTACTCCCGCGCGCGTGTGGACGGCGAGACGATCCAGCTGTCCAACCCGCCCACGCTGAAGAAGCAGGAGAAGCACACCATCGAGGTGGTCGTCGACCGCCTCACGGTGAAGGACTCCGCCAAGCGCCGGCTCACCGACTCCGTGGAGACCGCCCTCGGCCTGTCCGGCGGCATGGTCGTGCTCGACTTCGTCGACCTCCCCGAGGACGACCCCGAGCGCGAGCGCATGTACTCGGAGCACCTGTACTGCCCGTACGACGACCTCTCCTTCGAGGAGCTGGAGCCGCGCTCCTTCTCCTTCAACTCGCCCTTCGGCGCCTGCCCCGAGTGCACCGGCATCGGCACGCGCATGGAGGTCGACCCCGAGCTGATCGTCCCGGACGAGGACAAGACCCTCGACGAGGGCGCCATCCACCCCTGGTCGCACGGTCACACCAAGGACTACTTCGGCCGTCTGATCGGCGCCCTCGCGGACGCGTTGGGATTCCGGACGGACATCCCGTTCGCGGGACTGCCGCAGCGCGCCAGGAAGGCCCTGCTGTACGGCCACAAGACGCAGATCGAGGTCCGCTACCGCAACCGTTACGGCCGCGAGCGGGTGTACACGACGCCGTTCGAAGGGGCCGTCCCCTTCGTCAAGCGCCGGCACAGCGAGGCGGAGAGCGACGCCAGCCGTGAGCGCTTCGAGGGCTACATGCGCGAGGTGCCCTGCCCCACCTGTGAGGGCACGCGCCTGAAGCCGATCGTCCTCGCGGTCACGATCATGGAGAAGTCGATCGCCGAGGTCTCCGCGATGTCCATCAGCGACTGCGCGGAATTCCTGGGCGAGCTGAAGCTCAACGCCCGCGACAAGAAGATCGCCGAGCGCGTGCTGAAGGAGGTCAACGAGCGGCTGCGGTTCCTGGTCGACGTCGGCCTGGACTACCTCTCACTCAACCGCGCGGCCGGCACGCTCTCCGGTGGCGAGGCCCAGCGCATCCGCCTGGCCACCCAGATCGGTTCCGGACTCGTCGGCGTGCTGTACGTGCTCGACGAGCCGTCCATCGGTCTGCATCAGCGCGACAACCACCGGCTGATCGAGACCCTGGTCCGGCTGCGCGACATGGGCAACACGCTCATCGTTGTCGAGCACGACGAGGACACCATCAAGGTCGCCGACTGGATCGTCGACATCGGCCCCGGCGCCGGTGAGCACGGCGGCAAGGTCGTGCACAGCGGCTCCCTGAAGGAGCTGCTCGCCAACGCCGAGTCGCAGACCGGTCAGTACCTGGCCGGCAAGAAGTCGATCCCGCTGCCCGACATCCGACGCCCGCACGACCCGTCCCGGCAGCTCACGGTGCACGGCGCCCGCGAGAACAACCTCCAGGACATCGACGTCTCGTTCCCCCTGGGAGTGTTCACCGCGGTCACCGGTGTGTCCGGCTCCGGCAAGTCCACGCTGGTCAACGACATCCTGTACACGCACCTCGCACGCGAGCTGAACGGCGCCCGCAGCGTGCCCGGGCGGCACACGCGGGTGGACGGCGACGACCTCGTGGACAAGGTCGTGCACGTCGACCAGTCGCCCATCGGCCGCACCCCGCGGTCGAACCCGGCGACGTACACCGGCGTGTTCGACCACATCCGCAAGCTGTTCGCCGAGACCACCGAGGCGAAGGTCCGCGGCTACATGCCGGGCCGCTTCTCCTTCAACGTCAAGGGCGGCCGCTGCGAGAACTGCGCGGGCGACGGCACCATCAAGATCGAGATGAACTTCCTCCCGGACGTCTACGTCCCGTGCGAGGTCTGCCACGGCGCCCGGTACAACCGGGAGACCCTGGAGGTCCACTACAAGGGCAAGTCCATCGCCGAGGTCCTGAACATGCCGATCGAGGAAGCCATGGACTTCTTCGAGGCCGTCCCGTCGATCAACCGTCACCTCAGGACGCTGAACGACGTCGGTCTCGGCTATGTCCGGCTCGGACAGTCCGCGACGACGCTGTCCGGCGGTGAGGCCCAGCGGGTGAAGCTCGCCAGCGAGCTGCAGAAGCGCTCCACCGGCCGCACGGTCTACGTTCTCGACGAGCCGACCACCGGTCTGCACTTCGAGGACATCAGCAAGCTGCTGAGGGTGCTGTCCGGCCTGGTCGACAAGGGCAACACGGTCATCGTCATCGAGCACAACCTCGACGTGATCAAGACCGCTGACTGGGTCGTGGACATGGGCCCCGAAGGTGGCGCCGGCGGTGGCCTCGTCATCGCCGAGGGCACCCCCGAGCAGGTTGCCGCGGTCCCCGCCAGCCACACCGGCAAGTTCCTGCGCGAGATCCTCGACGCCGACCGGATCAGCGACGCCGCCCCGGTGAAGGCGCCACGACGGACGGCCGCCAAGAAGACGGTCGCGGCAGGAGCGACGGCGAAGAAGACGGCGACGGCCAGGACCGCGAAGACGGTCAACAACAAGGCCACCGACAAGGCGGCCGGGGCCACGAAGAAGGCAGCTGCCGCGAAGAAGGCGACGCCCGCGAAGAAGGCGACGCGGGCCCGCAAGGCCTGAGGCTCACGAGCAACGAGCCCGGACACATCCTGAAAAAGTGCGGCGCCCCGCGGGAACTCCCCGCGGGGCGCCGCACGTTGGATCATCAGCGGCCCGATTCCTGCGGCTGCTACGAACCTTGACTGCTCAACAGTGGAATCGAATGGAACAGAAGGCCGCGCAGCGGAACGCCTCTTAGAAGTCCCCCACTTCGGAGGCATACGGCGGCTCGGCGCCCGCCCGGGAGCAGGTGATCGCGGCAGCCCGCGCCGCGAACCGCAGCAGCCGTGTCCAGCCGTCGGCGCCCAGCCCCGCGAGCGCCTCGGCGGACAGGGCGTCCTGGGCGGCCAGGCCGTGCAGCAGGGCCGCGTTCACGGTGTCGCCCGCACCGATCGTGTCCACGACGTCGACCTCCTCACCCGCCACGGAGTGCTCGGCGCCGTCCCGCGTGAAGGCGGTCAGCCCCTCACCGCCCCGAGTGATCACGACGGCCGAAGGCCCCGCGGCCAGCCACTCGCGCGGCGTGCCGCCCAGCCACAACGCGTCCTCCTCGGAGAGCTTCAGCAGCGACACCGACGGCAGCCAGCTCTTGAACCGGGCCCGGTATCCATCCGGGTCGGGGATGAGCCCGGCCCGGATGTTCGGGTCGAGCGCGGTGAACACCCCTTGCGAGGCAGCGCTGCGCATCAGCTCCTCATAGGCGCTCGCCCCCGGTTCCAGGACGAGCGAGCAGGTACCGAAGGACACAGCGCGGGCCCCCGCGGGCAGCTCGGCGGGCGCCGTGAAGAGCCGGTCGGCGGTGCCGTCGACGTAGAAGGAGTAGGCGGCAGAGCCCTTGGCGTCGATAGTGGCGACCGCGAGCGTGGTCGGCTCCACACCGCGCTGCACGGCCGACACATCCACCCCGGACGCCCGCAGCCCGTCGAGCAGGGCCTCACCGAAGGCGTCATAGGAGGTTCGGGAACAGAAGGCGGTGGGGGAGCCGAGGCGGCCGAGGGACACGGCGGTGTTGTAGGGGCCGCCGCCGAGCGCCGGCTTCAGGCTCGAGAGGGCGCCCGTGCCCTGCGGTACCAGGTCGATCAGGGCCTCACCTGCGACGACGATCACGAGACGGTTCCTTTCACGGACGTCAGGGGCTGTTCGGGACTGTCGGGTGTCGAGGGCTTGGCGGTGCCCGCGGACCTCGCGGATTTCTCGCGCCTCGCGGACCTCCCGGACCGCCCCGGCTCTTCGGCGCACCCGCACGAGGTGCGATGCACGAAGGTGCAGGGGAGACGTACGGTCCTGGCTGGTCCGTCCGGTGAGGCGAGGCGGTCCAGGAGCACGCGGACCGCCTGAGCGCCGATGTCCCGGCTGGGCTGGGCTATCGCGGTGAGCCTGGGCGAGAACAGGTCGGCCCAGGCGAAGTCGTCGAAGCAGCACAACGCGATGTCGCCGGGCACGGACAGACCGTGGTCACGCAGGGTGCGCAGGGCACCGATGGTCATCGCGTTGTTGGCGGTGACGAGCGCGGTGGGCGGAGCGGCGAGCGACAACAGCGCGGCGGTGGCCCGTTCGGCTGCGGCCGACTCGGAGTCGCCGTGTACGACGAGGCGCTCGTCGTACGCGAGCCCGGCCGCCGTCAGGCCGTCGCGGTACCCGGTGAGCCGTTCACCGGTCGTGCTGAGCCCCGGCAGACCGGCGACCAGGCCGATTCGACGGTGGCCGAGGTCCGCGAGATGGGTGACCAGCCGCGCCATGGGTTCGGCACTGTCGGCGCCGACCTGGTCGAACCTCGTCGAGCTGTCCGCCGGGGCGTCGACCACGCGGTCGAGGAGGACGGTCGGCACCTTGTGGCGCCCGAGATAGGCGAGGAGCTCGTGAGGCTCGGCGGAAGGAGCGACGATCATGCCGTCCACGCGGCGTTCATGCAGGAGCTGGACGACCTTGCGTTCATGCACGGGATCGTCGTGCGGGTCGGCGATGAGCAGGCCGTAGCCGTGTTCCAGGGCGCCCGCTTCGACGCCCTGGAGTATCTCGGTGAAGTAGGGGTTGCTGATCGCCGACACCGCGAGCCCGATGGACCGGGTTCGGGAGGTCACGAGGGAACGGGCGAGGGTGTTGGGTGTGTAGCCGAGCTCGTCCATGGCGTCCAGCACCGCTTGGCGGGTGTGGGGCAGCACCGGCCGGGTGCCGTTCAGCACATGCGAGACGGTCGCCACGGACACGCCGGCGCTCCGCGCGACGTCGGCCATGGTTGCCATCACGATCCCCTCCCTGTGCCGTGCCCCTCCCTGGGTCACCGCACCCCGCTCGCCGCGGGGTTCTGGCCGGGAACGTATCCCATTCGGCGCCGGACGTAAACGCTTGCGCAATCGTTTACGTCCCCTCCGTCAAGAGCCTGGGCCGGGCGAGCCTGGCAGAGGGGCGGCCGACGCCTCAGCTCACTCCCACTCCCACCCGATGCCCACGATCCCCGACCGCACCCGCGGCTCGACCAGGTGGACGGACCGGTGCGGTCCGCTGATGGCCAGCCCCTGACGGCCGCTGCGGGGCGCCGCCGCCGAGTGCTGGGAGAACCGGTGACAGCGGACGGGGAGGGCATTCTCGGCGAACCGGACCTGGAGAGCGTACTGGCCGCCCGCGAGCGGGAAGCCCCGGGCGTACTCGCGGGACACGTCGGCCGTGCCGTCCTCGACGCCGTAACGGAAGAGGTACGTGTCGCCCGCCCGCAGACGCGTACCGAAGAGCAGCTCCGCCACCAGGACGCCGGTGTCGTGGTGCCAACGGACCCGTCCCGTGCGGCAGTTCTCCACGGCGTGCACTGTCATGCGCTCCGGCACGCAGCCCGGGTCGCCGTGGTGGACGGCGACGAAGCGGTCCACACCGTCCCTGTGGGCGCGCACGATGTGGTGCGACTCGCGCCCCGCCAGCTCGCGGCGCGCCCCGATGTGTACCCGCTCGTGGTGGGCGAGGGTGTGCAGGCCGCCGTCGGTCGGGCAGTCCAGTTCGGCCAGGAGCTGTTCCAGGACCCCCGAGGCCTCCACCAGGGAGCGGTAGGAGCGGGCCGCCGGCTGCTGCAGGGTGGAGTGGTCGTCGGCCTCGGCGAGCAGCCGGATCAGGGACTCCTCCGGAAGCTGGAGTATCTCCTCCAACGCCCGCACCGCACGCAGTGACTCGGGGCGCTGGGGCCGACGGGCCCCCTGCTGCCAGTAGCTCAGGCTGGTGACGCCGACCCTCACCCCGCGCCGGGACAGATGGTGCTGCACCCGCTGCAGCGGCAGTCCCCGGGCGGCTATCGCCGCACGCAGGGCGACGTGAAAGGGGCCGCCTCGCAGGGCCGTGTCCAGTTCCGCGGTGGCGACGGTGGGGACGTCCGCGTGCTGAGTGGCGTGCGGCATGCAGGGGCCTTTCTGTGGTTGTTCACAACGGCTGGTCAGACCGGTCGCGCGGCTCGTCGGGGCCACCCCGTAGGCGCGGCGGGGGTCTTCACATCCGTACGCCGTCGTTCAGGGCCCCGAGTTCCACCGCATTGAAGCGTGTTGACCAAGTCCCGACAACACCTGCCGCCCAACAGCCGCGCACCCTGGCCGAGTCCCGACGCCGCTGCCCGCGCGGTCCTCTCAAGTCGCGGTGCCGGTCCTGGTGTTGCCCCCGCCGGCGGAGGTTCTGCCCGGTGACCAGGCAGGGGCCATGTCGGTGCGTGGGCTCACCAGGCACAGCTCCGCCTGCGACCGTGCCCCCGACGGAGCCCGCGGCCGAGGTCACCCGTCCATTCACGCCGACGGCGGCCACCCGCGCGCACAGCGCCGGTGTGCTCGTCGTCACGTGCGCCAGTGAGACGGACCGCGCGTACACCAGTGAAATGGACCGCACGTACGCCAGTGAGACGGACCGCGCAGCCGAGGGTGATCCACCGGTCAGTCCACCAGGGCCGCGACTCGCGGGGGCCGGCGCCGACCACCGCCGTGTCCTGGCCGTTCTCGCCTTCCTGGAGTCCCGCCGAACGGCCGGTCCCGTTGTCCGCAGCCTCGCCGGAGTGTCAGCGGGCGCCAGTAGGGTGTGAGACATGGCCGACCCCTCCAGCTACCGCCCCAAGCCGGGACAGATCCCGGACTCGCCCGGGGTGTACAGGTTCCGTGACGAGCACCGCCGGGTGATCTACGTCGGAAAGGCGAAGAGCCTGCGCCAGCGCCTGGCGAACTACTTCCAGGACCTCGCGGGTCTGCATCCGCGCACCCGCTCGATGGTCACCACGGCCGCGTCCGTGGAGTGGACAGTGGTGTCCACGGAGGTCGAGGCCCTGCAGCTGGAGTACTCCTGGATCAAGGAGTACGACCCCCGGTTCAACGTCAAGTACCGAGACGACAAGAGCTACCCGTACCTCGCGGTGACGATGAACGAGGAGTTCCCGCGCGTGCAGGTGATGCGCGGTCACAAGAAGAAGGGCGTCAGGTATTTCGGGCCGTACGCGCACGCGTGGGCGATCCGCGACACCGTCGACCTCCTCCTGCGCGTCTTCCCCGTGCGCACCTGCTCGGCAGGCGTCTTCAAGAACGCCCGCCGCACCGGCCGCCCCTGCCTGCTCGGCTACATCGGCAAGTGCTCCGCCCCCTGCGTGGACCGCGTCTCCGCCGAGGAGCACCGCGAACTGGCCGATGAGTTCTGCGACTTCATGACCGGCCGCACGAGCACTTATCTGCGCCGCCTGGAGAAGCAGATGACGGAGGCGGCCGACGAGATGGCGTACGAGCGCGCCGCCCGCCTGCGCGACGACATCGAGGCCCTGAAGAAGGCCATGGAGAAGAACGCGGTCGTGCTCGCCGACGCGACCGACGCCGACCTCATCGCGGTCGCCGAGGACGAGCTCGAGGCGGCCGTGCAGATCTTCCACGTCCGCGGCGGCCGGGTGCGCGGCCAGCGCGGCTGGGTGACCGACAAGGTCGAGGAGATCACCACCGGCGCCCTCGTCGAGCACGCGCTCCAGCAGCTCTATGGCGAGGAGACCGGGGACGCCGTGCCCAAGGAGGTCCTCGTCCCCGCCCTGCCCGACCCGGTGGAGCCCGTGCAGGAGTGGCTGACCGGCCGGCGCGGCTCGGGCGTCTCCCTGCGCATCCCCCAGCGAGGCGACAAGCGCGCCCTCATGGAGACCGTGGAGCGCAACGCCCAGCAGGCGCTCGTCCTGCACAAGACCAAGCGCGCCTCCGACCTGACCACGCGCTCGCGTGCACTGGAGGAGATCGCCGACGCCCTCGACCTGGACAGCGCCCCACTCAGGATCGAGTGCTACGACATCTCCCACCTTCAGGGCGACGACGTCGTGGCCTCCATGGTCGTCTTCGAAGACGGCCTCCAGCGCAAGAGCGAGTACCGCCGCTTCCAGATCAAGGGCTTCGAGGGCCAGGACGACGTTCGCTCCATGCACGAGGTGATCACCCGTCGCTTCCGGCGCTACCTCGCGGAGAAGGAGAAGACGGGCGAGTGGGCCGACGGTGAGAACAGCCTCGGTGACACGTCGACCGGCCCCCTCACCGACACCTCCTCCGCGCCCATCGCCGACGGCCTCGACGACGACGTCACCGACGGCCGGGGCAACGGCCTCAAGGAGGACGACGGCCGGCCCAAGCGCTTCGCCTACCCGCCGCAGCTCGTCGTCGTCGACGGCGGACAGCCGCAGGTCGCGGCCGCCCAGCGGGCCCTGGACGAGCTCGGCATCGACGACATCGCCGTCTGCGGCCTCGCCAAGCGCCTGGAGGAGGTCTGGCTGCCCGGCGAGGACGACCCGGTCGTCCTGCCCCGCACCAGCGAGGGCCTCTATCTGCTCCAGCGCGTCCGGGACGAGGCGCACCGCTTCGCGATCACCTACCAGCGCACCAAGCGGGCCAAGCGTTTCCGGTCCAGCCCGCTGGACGACGTCCCCGGCCTCGGTGAGACCCGCAAGCAGGCGCTGATCAAGCACTTCGGTTCGGTGAAGAGGCTGCGATCCGCGACAATCGACCAGATCTGCGAGGTTCCGGGCATAGGTCGCAAGACAGCCGAGGCGATCGCCATCGCCTTCGCTCGGGCGGCCCCGGCCGCACCCGCCGTGAACACGGCGACTGGAGAGATCATGGAAGACGAGGAATCCGATACGACGGCGGAGACCTCGGGGGAGCCCGTGTCCGCGGGCGCCCCGGACGAACGACGGGGGCAGGAGAGATGAGCGAGCACGAGACACAACCCACAGGCGAGCGAGATGAACAGGCTCAGGACACGCACAGGAAGGACGGCGAGGATCTCACCCAGCAGGACGCACCCCAGGAAGACGGAGCACAGGTGAGTACGGGCGCCGACGCAGCCGGGGTCCCCGAGGCGGCCATCCCCGAGCTGGTGATCATCTCCGGCATGTCGGGGGCCGGCCGCTCGACGGCAGCCAAGTGTCTGGAGGACCTCGGCTGGTTCGTCGTCGACAACCTCCCGCCCGCGCTGATCCCCACCATGGTGGAGCTCGGCGCCCGCTCCCAGGGCAACGTGGCGCGGATCGCGGTGGTCGTCGACGTCCGCGGCCGCCGCTTCTTCGACAACCTCCGTGAGTCGCTGTCCGACCTCGACACCCGGGGTGTGACACGCCGGATCGTCTTCCTGGAGTCCTCGGACGACGCCCTGGTGCGCCGCTTCGAGTCGGTGCGCCGTCCGCACCCCCTCCAGGGCGACGGCCGCATCGTCGACGGCATCGCCGCCGAACGCGAACTGCTGCGCGAGCTGCGCGGCGACGCCGACCTGGTGATCGACACCTCCAGCCTCAACGTGCACGAGCTGCGGGCCAAGATGGACGCCCAGTTCGCCGGCGACGAGGAGCCCGAGCTGCGGGCCACGGTCATGTCCTTCGGCTTCAAGTACGGCCTCCCGGTCGACGCCGACCTGGTCGTGGACATGCGCTTCCTGCCCAACCCGCACTGGGTCCCGGAGCTGCGCCCCTTCACCGGCCTCAACGAGGAGGTGTCGGCGTACGTCTTCAACCAGCCCGGCGCGAAGGAATTCATCGACCGCTACTCCGAGCTGCTCCAGCTCATCGCGGCCGGATACCGCCGTGAGGGCAAGCGGTACGTGACCATCGCGGTCGGCTGCACCGGCGGCAAGCACCGCTCGGTCGCCACCTCCGAAAAGCTCGCCGCCCGCCTCGCCTCCCAGGGCGTGGAGACGGTGGTCGTACACCGGGACATGGGACGGGAATGACGGGACGTACACCGCGGCTGGGCAGGCTGCGCCGGGCGGTGCCCGAGTCACGCGCCGCCCGACCCGCCGAGGCCCGTGGCGCCAGGCCACGCCGCCGGGGCGCCCAGCCCAAGGTCGTCGCCCTCGGCGGCGGCATGGGCCTTTCCGCCTCGCTCGCCGCGCTGCGCCGGATCACCGGCGATCTCACCGCCGTCGTCACCGTGGCGGATGACGGCGGCTCCAGCGGGCGCCTGCGTGACGAGCTGGGCGTGCTGCCGCCCGGCGACCTGCGCAAGGCGCTGGCCGCGCTGTGCGGCGACGACGACTGGGGCCAGACCTGGTCCCGCGTCATCCAGCACCGCTTCCACTCCAAGGGCGACCTGCACGACCACGCGGTCGGCAACCTGCTGATCGTCGCCCTGTGGGAGCAGCTCGGCGACCACGTCCAGGCCCTCGACCTGGTCGGCAAGCTGCTCGGCGCGCACGGGCGCGTGCTGCCCATGTCCGCCGTGCCGCTGGAGCTGCAGGCCCTGGTCAAGGGGCACGACCCGGACCGGCCCGAGGAGGTCGACACCGTCCGCGGGCAGGCGAACGTCGCCCTCACCTGCGGTGAGGTGCAGTCGGTGCACGTGGTGCCGCACGACCCGCCCGCCGTTCCGGAGGCCGTCGCCGCCGTCCGGGACGCGGACTGGGTGGTGCTCGGCCCCGGGTCCTGGTTCTCCTCGGTCATCCCGCACCTGCTCGTGCCGGAACTCCTGGACGCCCTCACCGAGACGAAGGCCCGCCGGGTACTCTCCCTGAACCTCGCGCCGCAGCCGGGAGAAACCGAAGGCTTCTCACCGCAGCGTCATTTGGAGGTTTTGGGGCGACACGCCCCTAAACTCGCCCTGGACGTGGTGCTGGCCGACGAGGCTGCCGTGCCCGACCGCGATGTGCTCACCGAGGCGGCCAAGCGGCTCGGCGCCGCGGTCGAGCTGGCCCCGGTGGCCCGGACGGACGGGACGCCCCGGCACGACCCGGAGCTGCTCGCCGCCGCGTACGACCGTATTTTTCGGATGCATGGAAGGATCGGCCCATGGCGATGACGGCAGCGGTGAAGGATGAGATCTCCCGGCTCCCCGTCACCCGGACCTGCTGCAGGAAGGCGGAGGTCTCCGCCATTCTGCGGTTCGCCGGCGGCCTCCATCTGGTGAGCGGGCGCATTGTGATCGAGGCGGAGCTGGACACCGCGATGGCGGCGCGCCGGCTCAAGCGGGACATCCTGGAGATCTTCGGCCACAGCTCCGAGCTGATCGTGATGGCGCCGGGCGGGCTGCGCCGCGGTTCGCGCTACGTCGTACGGGTGGTCGCCGGCGGTGACCAGCTGGCCCGGCAGACCGGCCTGGTCGACGGGCGGGGCCGCCCGATTCGCGGCCTGCCCCCGCAGGTGGTGTCCGGGGCCACCTGTGACGCCGAGGCCGCCTGGCGCGGTGCGTTCCTGGCGCACGGCTCGCTCACCGAGCCCGGCCGCTCCTCCTCCCTGGAAGTGACCTGCCCGGGCCCCGAGGCCGCGCTCGCCCTGGTCGGCGCGGCCCGTCGGCTGTCGATCGCGGCGAAGGCCCGCGAGGTGCGCGGCGTGGACCGCGTGGTCGTCCGGGACGGCGACGCGATCGGCGCCCTGCTGACCCGCCTCGGTGCGCACGAGTCCGTGCTGGCCTGGGAGGAGCGCCGGATGCGCCGCGAGGTCCGCGCCACGGCGAACCGCCTCGCCAACTTCGACGACGCCAACCTCCGCCGCTCCGCCCGTGCGGCCGTCGCCGCCGGCGCCCGTGTACAGCGCGCCCTGGAGATCCTCGGCGAGGAGGTCCCCGAGCACCTCGCGGCCGCCGGCCGACTGCGCATGGAGCACAAGCAGGCCTCCCTCGAAGAGCTGGGCGCCCTCGCGGACCCGCCGCTGACGAAGGACGCCGTCGCCGGCCGTATCCGCCGACTGCTGGCCATGGCCGACAAGCGGGCTCAGGACCTGGGCATCCCGGGCACGGAGGCGAACCTCTCGGATGAGCTGGCGGACAACCTCGTGGGGTGAGGTGAGGGCTCGTCAACCCGCCGGTGCCGATGTCCACTTGGGAGGTCGGCACCGGTATTTGTCAGTCTTTGCGGCACTCTTGACGGGACCGTGATGTGGCATGAGCCTGGCAGTCATTCGTCACTGTGGCGAAACACTGCTAGGGGGGTTCATGAGACCCAGAGCGAGATCGATCCTCGCTGCCGGTGCGCTCCTGATAGGCGGAGCGAGTATCGCACCGATCGCCCAGGCGCAACCGGGAAGTTCACAAGATAGCGACCCGAGCGAAGTCAAGGTCTTCCGCGCCGAAGTCACCAAGAAGCAGGTACCCCTGCTGCTGGCGGCCGGTCAGGACGGCCACGAACTCAGTGAGCAGGCGCCCGAGAAGGGCAAGGCCACCGTCGAGGTCTACCTCACCGACGACCAGGCCGAGAAGCTGGAGAAGCAGGGCGTCGAGCTCACCGAGCACGACCTCTCCGCCAGTGCTGAGGCCCGTACCGAGAAGGCCGCGGAGGGCGTGTACCGCCCGTACAGCGGTAGCGGGGGGCTCAAGGAGGAGATCGTCCGGACGGGGCAGGAGAACCCCGGCCTCACCAAGGTCGTCTCCATCGGCAAGACAGTGGGCGGCCAGGACATCCTGGCGCTCAAGCTCACCAAGAACGCCAAGAAGACGAAGGACGGCTCCAAGCCCTCCGTCCTGTACGCCTCCAACCAGCACGCGCGCGAGTGGATCACGCCGGAGATGACCCGGCGCCTGATGCACCACTACCTGGACAACTACAAGACGGACAAGCGCGTCAAGAAGATCGTCGACTCGACCGAGCTGTGGTTCGTCCTCTCGGCCAACCCCGACGGCTACGACTACACCTTCCGGGACTCCAGCACCCGCCTGTGGCGCAAGAACCTGCGTGACATCAACGGCGACGGCGCCATCAGCACCGGCGACGGCGTCGACCTCAACCGCAACTTCCCCTACAAGTGGGGCTACGACGACGAGGGTTCGTCCCCGAACCCCACCAGCGAGACCTACCGCGGCGCCGCCCCGGGCTCCGAGCCGGAGACGAAGGCGCTGGACGCCTTGGAGCGCCGTATCGGCTTCGACTACGGCATCAACTACCACTCCGCCGCCGAACTCATCCTGTACGGGGTCGGCTGGCAGGTGGCGACCAACACTCCGGACGACGTCCTCTACAAGGCCCTCGCCGGCACGCCGGACAACCCCGCGATCCCGGGCTACCACCCGCAGGTCTCCTCGGAGCTCTACACGACGAACGGCGAGGCGGACGGCCACGCCTCCAACGTCAACGGCATCGCGATGTTCACGCCCGAGATGTCGACCTGCCAGACCGCGTCGAACATCGACCCGAACGACCAGTGGAACGCCCGGGACTGCCAGTCGGTCTTCAACTTCCCGGACGACGAGAAGCTGATCCAGCAGGAGTTCGCCAAGAACGTCCCGTTCGCGCTCTCCGTCGCCGAGTCCGCCGCGCACCCCGACCAGCCGTCCTCCTCGCTCGGCCTGAAGGCCGCCGACTTCACCCCGGCACCCTTCACCACGTCGTACTCCCGCGGCGCCGACCAGGAGGTCTCCGTCGTCGTCCGCAAGTCCGTGCGCGACAAGGAACTCAAGTACCGCGTCAACGGCGGCCGTACGCACGACATGGCGCTCAGGCCCTGGAAGGGCGGCGAGACGTACGGCGGTGAGGACAACCTCTACTTCGACGAGTACCGCGCCAAGGTCGCCGACGGCGACCGGGGCGACAAGGTCGAGGTGTGGTTCACCGGCGAGACCAGGAGCGGAAAGAAGGTCTCCAGCGAGCACTTCACCTACACCGTGGCCGAACGGCCGCGCGCGGACGTCCTCGTGGTCGCGGAGGAAGGCGCCGGCGCCGCCCACGCGCAGAAGTACGTCGACGCGCTCAAGGCCAACGGCCACCGGGCGATCGTCTGGGACGTCGCCACTCAGGGCGCGCCCGACGCCCTCGGCGTGCTCGGCCACTTCGACACGGTCGTCCACTACACCGGCGCGAACGTCCCCGGTAACGCCACCCAACTCCAGCTGCGTGCCTACCTCAACGAGGGCGGCAAGCTGATGGAGGCGGGCGAGCAGGCCGGCGGCAACGTCGACCTCGGCGGTGGCACCCTGTCGAACGACTTCAGCCAGTACTACCTGGGCGCCTACTCCCGTACGTCGCTCCCCGGCGCCACCGGCTTCACCGGTTCCGGCGAGCTCGGCGGCTTCACCGGAGTGCTCGGCGACGCCACGGGCAACCCGCTGGACAAGGCCGGGAGTTACAGCGTCACCTCGGACCAGTTGGCCGTCGACACGTACCCGCAGTTCGCCAGCGCGGGCGCGGGCCAGTTCGCCGGAACGGTCAACCCGTACGGCCCCTACGCGGGTTCGTGGATGGCGGCCGCCGTGCACACCGACGACGCCTACAAGCGGCTCACCAGGACCGTCGACCTCACCGGTGTGACCGCGGCACAGCAGCCGACCCTGCGCACCCAGTTGCTGTGGGACGTCGAGCCCGGTTACGACAACGTCCTGATCGAGGCTCACACCACCGGCGGTGAGGACTGGACGACGCTTCCCGAGAAGGGCGGAGCCAGCAGCAACACGGTGCCCGCGGAGTGCGAGGCCGGCTTCTACATGGCCGAGCACCCCTGGCTCAAGCACTACCTGACGCAGTCGGCCGCGGGCTGCACCGCGTCCGGCACCAGCGGCCAGTGGAACGCCCTCACCGGCGCCTCCGCGGGCTGGAAGCAGGTGGAGTTCGACCTGAGCGCGTATGCCGGCAAGTCGGTCGAGATCTCGATCAGCTATGTCTCCGACCCCGGCTTCGGCGGTCGCGGCGTCCTCGCCGACCAGGCCGCGCTCGTCGTCGGCGGCACGGCCACCGGGACCGAGGACTTCGAGACGTCGCTCGGCGCCTGGAGCGTGACCGGACCGCCCGCGGGCAGCCCGGCCGTCCTCAAGGACTGGGCGCGCACCGGGGCGCTGTTCCAGACGTACGGTGCGATCACCACGGACGACACGGTGCTGCTGGGCTTCGGCCTGGAACACGTCACCGCGGCGGCCGACCGAACGGCGCTCATCGGAAAGGCCCTCGACTCACTTGACGAGTGACACGCCGAGGTCAACCGTGCGCAACGCACAGTGACCAAATCGAGTGATCCCGGCTTCCGGGCGGGGCGGTCCGTACCCCTACTGGCGGGTACGGACCGCCGTGCCGTGTATGAGGCATCTGGATGTCACCACGGAGGTCTCAGGGAGGTAGGGTCGTAGGCGGTCGGGGACATCCCAAACAGAGCTCGCCGGCACCGCATGGCCGGCGTACCAACGAGGAGATCGGTTCGTGACGATCCGCGTAGGCATCAACGGCTTCGGTCGTATCGGTCGCAACTACTTCCGCGCGCTGCTGGAGCAGGGCGCTGACATCGAGATCGTGGCTGTCAACGACCTGGGTGACACCGCGACCACGGCGCACCTGCTGAAGTACGACACCATCCTGGGTCGGCTCAAGCACGAGGTCACCCACACCGCCGACACGATCACCGTCGACGGCCACACCATCAAGGTGCTGTCCGAGCGCAACCCGGCCGACATCCCCTGGGGTGAGCTGGGCGTCGACATCGTCATCGAGTCGACCGGCATCTTCACCAAGAAGGACGACGCCGCCAAGCACCTTGCCGGCGGCGCCAAGAAGGTCCTCATCTCGGCTCCGGCCAAGGACGAGGACATCACCATCGTGATGGGCGTCAACGAGAACAAGTACGACCCGGCGAACCACCACGTCATCTCCAACGCCTCCTGCACCACCAACTGTGTGGCGCCGATGGCGAAGGTCCTCGACGAGAACTTCGGCATCGTCAAGGGTCTGATGACGACCGTGCACGCGTACACGAACGACCAGCGCATCCTGGACTTCCCGCACAAGGACCTGCGCCGCGCCCGTGCCGCCGCGGAGAACATCATCCCGACCACGACCGGTGCCGCCAAGGCCACCGCCCTGGTCCTGCCGCAACTCAAGGGCAAGCTGGACGGCATCGCGATGCGTGTCCCGGTCCCGACCGGCTCGGCCACCGACCTGGTCGTGGAGCTGTCGCGCGAGGTCACCAAGGACGAGGTCAACGCGGCGTTCAAGAAGGCCGCCGAGGGCGAGCTGCAGGGCTACCTGTCCTACACCGAGGACGAGATCGTCTCCTCGGACATCGTCAGCGACCCGTCGTCCTGCACCTTCGACTCCTCCCTGACCATGGTCCAGGAGGGCACCTCGGTGAAGATCCTGGGCTGGTACGACAACGAGTGGGGCTACTCCAACCGCCTCGTCGACCTCACGGTCTTCGTCGGCAACCAGCTCTGATATATCCAGAGCAGGCGCATTGATATGAGAGCAGGGCTCGGGCGGCGCAGGGACGCGCCGTTCGAGCCCTGACTCACGTGCAGATCAGACCTGTTGGATCACGAGTGCTTGCGAGCACTTACGAGCGATCACGAGCCCTTCTCAGGAGTCCCCTTCATGAAGACGATCGACGAACTTCTCTCCGAAGGCGTCGCCGGTAAGCGGGTCTTCGTCCGCGCCGACCTGAACGTGCCGCTGGACGGCACCACGATCACCGACGACGGCCGTATCCGCGCCGTCCTGCCCACCGTCAAGGCGCTGGCCGATGCGGGCGCCCGCGTGGTCGTCGCCTCGCACCTGGGCCGTCCCAAGGGTGCCCCGGACCCCGCGTTCTCCCTGGCCCCCGCCGCCGCGCGCCTCGGTGAACTGCTCGGCGCGGACGTCGCGTTCGCGAACGACACGGTCGGCGAGTCCGCCCGGGCCGTGGTCGCCGGCCTCGCCGACGGTCAGGTCGCGGTCGTCGAGAACCTCCGCTTCAACGCCGGTGAGACGAGCAAGGACGACGCCGAGCGCGGCGCCTTCGCCGACCGGTTGGCCGCCCTCGTGGACGTCTACGTCGGCGACGGCTTCGGTGCGGTGCACCGCAAGCACGCCTCCGTGTACGACCTCCCGGCCAAGCTGCCGCACTACGCCGGCTACCTCATCGCGAACGAGGTCGGCGTCCTGAAGAAGCTCACTGAGGACGTCAAGCGGCCCTACGTCGTCGCGCTCGGCGGCGCCAAGGTGTCCGACAAGCTCGCCGTCATCGACCAGCTCCTCGCCAAGGCCGACCGGCTCCTCATCGGCGGCGGCATGGCGTACACCTTCCTCAAGGCCAAGGGCTACGAGGTCGGCATCTCCCTCCTCCAGGCGGACCAGATCCCGGTCGTCACCGAGTACATGGAGCGCGCCGAGAAGAACGGCGTCGAAATCGTCCTGCCGGTCGACGTCCTGGTCTCCACCGAGTTCCCGGACCTGAAGACCAAGGCCCCGGCCAACCCCACGACCGTCGCCGCGGACGCCATCCCGGCCGACCAGGAGGGCCTGGACATCGGTCCGGAGACCCGCAAGCTGTACGCCTCGAAGCTCGCCGACGCCGCCACCGTCTTCTGGAACGGCCCCATGGGCGTCTTCGAGCACCCCGACTACGCCGAGGGCACCAAGGCGGTCGCCCAGGCCCTCGTCGAATCCAAGGGCTTCACCGTGGTCGGCGGTGGCGACTCCGCCGCGGCCGTCCGCACCCTGGGCTTCGACGAGACGGCATTCGGCCACATCTCGACCGGTGGCGGCGCCTCCCTCGAATACCTCGAGGGCAAGACGCTCCCCGGCCTCGCCGCACTGGAGGACTGACCCTTTATGAGCACGCGCACGCCGCTGATGGCGGGCAACTGGAAGATGAACCTCAACCACCTCGAGGCCATCGCGCACGTCCAGAAGCTCGCCTTCGCCCTGGCCGACAAGGACTACGAGGCCGTCGAGGTCGCCGTCCTGCCGCCCTTCACCGACCTGCGCTCCGTGCAGACCCTGGTCGACGGCGACAAGCTGAAGATCAAGTACGGCGCCCAGGACATCTCGGCCCACGACTCCGGCGCCTACACCGGCGAGATCTCCGGCCCGATGCTGGCCAAGCTGAAGTGCACGTACGTGGCGATCGGCCACTCCGAGCGCCGCCAGTACCACGCCGAGACCGACGAGATCGTCAACGCCAAGGTCAAGGCCGCCTACAAGCACGGCCTGACCCCGATCCTGTGCGTGGGCGAGGAGCTGCACGTCCGCGAGGCGGGCAACCACGTCTCCCACACCCTCGCCCAGGTCGAGGGCGGTCTGAAGGACCTCCCGGCCGAGCAGGCCGAGACCATCGTGATCGCCTACGAGCCCGTCTGGGCCATCGGCACCGGCAAGGTCTGCGGCACGGAGGACGCCCAGGAGGTCTGCGCCGCCATCCGCGGCAAGATCGCCGAGCTGTACTCGCAGGAGCTGGCCGACCAGGTCCGCATCCAGTACGGCGGCTCCGTGAAGGCGGGCAACGTCGCGGAGATCATGGCCCAGGCCGACATCGACGGCGCCCTGGTCGGCGGTGCCTCGCTGGACGCCGACGAGTTCGTCAAGATCGTGCGGTTCCGCGACCAGTGAGTTCCTGGTAAGCGGGATCCGTCGTACCCTTGCGGGGGCACAGCTCAGTGGCTGTGCCCCTGTCGTCCATCCAGATCCGAGGAAGTTGGTCCAGCCGTGGTTATGGGGTTCTCGATCGCCCTGATCGTCTTCAGCGGGCTGCTGATGCTGCTGGTGCTGATGCACAAGGGCAAGGGCGGCGGCCTCTCCGACATGTTCGGTGGCGGCATGCAGTCGTCCGTCGGTGGCTCCTCGGTCGCCGAGCGCAACCTCGACCGGATCACCGTTGTGGTCGGTTTGCTGTGGTTCGCGTGCATTGTCGTGCTCGGTGTCCTGATGAAGGTGAACAACTGACCGGCACGCACAATCCACACGTAAGGCCCCATGTTCGGTACGCGCAGCTGAGCGCGGCCTATCATGGGGCTTGCGTCTAGGTGTGAGGGCTCTGTAACTCCAATCACTGGACGCGCGTTGGGCCTTACGTAGACTGAGGCGCTCGCAGCGAAGCGAAACGCCGACTCGCTTCGCGGCACCATCACGCAGGGAGTTACGACCGTGGCAAGTGGCAACGCGATCCGAGGAAGCCGGGTCGGGGCGGGGCCGATGGGCGAGGCCGAGCGGGGCGAGTCCGCGCCCCGGCTGCGCATCTCCTTCTGGTGCTCCAACGGGCATGAGACCCAGCCCTCCTTCGCCAGCGACGCGCAGGTTCCCGACACCTGGGACTGCCCGCGCTGCGGCTTTCCCGCCGGACAGGACCGGGACAACCCGCCGGACCCGCCGCGCACCGAGCCCTACAAGACGCACCTCGCGTATGTACGGGAGCGGCGCAGTGACGCGGACGGCGAGGCGATCCTCGCCGAGGCGCTCGCCAAACTGCGGGGCGAGATCTAGGAATTGAGGCCGGCCGGACACCCTCGGGTGCCCGGCCGGATCTGTACGACGCACCGGCGCCGAGCCGCTCGCGGACCGATTGTCAGTGGCGCCCCCTACGGTTTGTGGCATCGATCTTCTGCATCGATGGACCGGGAGGGGGAGTTGTGGCGACGGCTGGGACGGTGGGCGTGGGTGCGCCCGTGTGGCGTGGAGGCTTCGGCCGGCTGTGGAGCGCCGCCGTGCTCTCCAGCTTCGGCGACTCCCTGCGTACGGCGGCCCTGCCGCTCCTCGCCGTGACCCTCACCGACCGGCCGCTGCTGATCGCCGCGGTCACCGCCTGCGGCTATCTGCCGTGGATCGTCTTCGGGCTGCTCGGCGGCGCCGTCGCCGACCGGGTGGACCAGCGGCGCGCGATGTGGACGGTCGATGCGTTACGAGGCCTCCTGGTCGGCGCTTTCGCGGTGGCCGTGGCGTTCGGTCACGCTTCGATCGGCCTGCTCATCGCACTGGCTTTCACTCTGACCACGCTCCAGACAGTGTTCGACAACGCCGCCACGGCCCTGCTCCCCGCCCTGGTGGACCGTGACGCGCTGGGCAGTGCGAACGCCCGCCTCATGACCGGGCAGCGCATCGCCGGCGGACTGGTGGGCGGGCCGGTCGTGCCGGTGCTGCTGGCGGCCGGAGCGGCCGTGCCCTTCGCGGCCGACGCCGGCACCTACCTCGTGGCGGCCGTGCTGGTGGCCTCACTGCGGATCGACGCGCCCGAGCGGGGGCCGGCACCGGCGGGCAGCACCCTGCGCCGGGAGATCGCGGAGGGACTGCGCACCCTGTGGCGCGATCGGGCCCTGCGAGGACTGTGCGCGGCCACCGCGCTGTGCAACATCGGCATGGGCGCCCAGCTCGCCACCCTGGTCCTCCTGGTGACCGGGTGGCTGGACGCCGGCCCCGTGGGGTACGCCGCGGCGGGCGCTGCCTTCACCGTCGGCGGCCTCGCCGGGGGAGTGCTGAACGGCCGGATCGTGAAGCGCCTGGGCGGGATCCGGGCCGTGCTGCTCGCCGGCGCGGTGCAGATCGCGGCCCTCGTCGTCATGGGCACCGTGCGCGGCCTGGCCGTGCTGGTGGCCGCCCTGGCCGTCTTCGGGCTCATGGGCATGGTGTGGAACGTCAACACGACGACCCTCATGCAGCAGCGCAGCCCCGTGGCGCTGCTGGGCCGGGTGGCCTCGGCGTTCCGGACCCTGGCCTTCGCCGGGGTGCCGCTCGGCGCCCTGCTGGGCGGTGCCGTCGCGACCGCCTGGGGCCTGAACACCCCGCCCCTGCTCACGGCCGCCTTCTTCGTACTGGCCGTCGCCTCGCTGATACCTGTGCGCAAGCCGGACGTACCTGTTGTTGCGCCGGACGACGACGCCACGACGGCTCACGCCGCGCGCTGATCAATTAGGTTGGAACAGCTGGGACAGGCACGAAAGAAGGCTGAAGTCGGACATGAACGCAGACGGCCGTACCAGGCTCAACCAGACGCCCGAGTGGACCGCGTTGGCCAAGCACCGAGAGGAGCTCGGCGAAGTGGGGCTGCGGGAGCTGTTCGCCGCCGACCCGGGCCGTGGTGCGGGGTACACGCTGCAGGTCGGTGACCTGCACGTCGACTACTCCAAGCATCTGGTCACCGACGAGACACTGCGGCTGCTGCGCGAGCTGGCCGCCGCGACGGACGTGTTCGGGCTGCGGGACGCCATGTTCCGCGGCGAGAAGATCAACACGACCGAGAACCGCGCCGTGCTGCACACCGCGCTGCGCGCACCCCGTGACGCGGTGATCGAGGTCGACGGGGAGAACGTCGTCCCGGGGGTGCACGCCGTCCTCGACAAGATGGCCGACTTCGCCGAGCGGGTCCGCTCCGGCGCCTGGACCGGGCACACCGGCCGGCGCATCAGGAACGTCGTGAACGTCGGCATCGGCGGCTCCGACCTCGGCCCGGCGATGGCGTACGAGGTGCTGCGCAGCTTCACCGACCGCGACCTGATCGTCCGCTTCGTGTCGAACGTCGACGGCGCCGACCTGCACGAGGCCACCCGCGACCTGGACGCGGCCGAGACGCTGTTCGTCATCGCCTCCAAGACGTTCACGACGATCGAGACGATCAGCAACGCGACCTCGGCGCGCAACTGGCTGCTGGGCGAGCTGAAGGCGGGACCGGAAGCCGTCGCCAAGCACTTCGTCGCGCTGTCGACGAATGCCGAGAAGGTGGCGGACTTCGGCATCGACACGGCCAACATGTTCGAGTTCTGGGACTGGGTCGGCGGGCGCTACTCCTACGACTCGGCGATCGGCCTGTCCCTGATGATCGCCATCGGGCCGGACCGCTTCCGGGAGATGCTCGACGGCTTCCACACCGTCGACGAGCACTTCCGCACCGCGCCCGCCGAGTCCAACGTGCCGCTGCTGCTCGGCCTGTTGGGCATCTGGTACGGCAACTTCCACGACGCCCAGTCGCACGCGGTGCTGCCGTACAGCCACTACCTGTCGAAGTTCACGGCGTATCTGCAGCAGCTGGACATGGAGTCCAACGGCAAGTACGTCGGCCGGGACGGGCGGGAGGTCGACTGGCAGACCGGGCCGGTCGTGTGGGGCACGCCGGGCACCAACGGGCAGCACGCGTACTACCAGCTCATCCACCAGGGAACCAAGCTGATCCCGGCGGACTTCATCGGCTTCGCCGAGCCCGTCGCCGAGATGAGCGACGGACTCAAGGCGCAGCACGACCTGTTGATGGCGAACTTCTTCGCGCAGACGCAGGCGCTGGCGTTCGGCAAGACGCCGGAGGAGGTGCGCGCCGAAGGGGTGCCGGAGGAGCTGGTGACCCACAAGACGTTCAAGGGCAATCACCCGACGACGACGATCCTCGCGCGCGAGCTGACTCCGTCGGTGCTCGGGCAGCTGGTCGCGCTGTACGAGCACAAGGTGTTCGTGCAGGGCGCGGTGTGGAACATCGACTCCTTCGACCAGTGGGGCGTCGAGCTCGGGAAGGTCCTCGCCAAGCGCGTCGAGCCCGCGCTGACCGAGGGCGCCGAGGTGCCGGGGCTGGACGCGTCGACGAAGGCGCTCGTCGCCAAGTACCGGGAGCTGCGCGGCCGGCAGTGACCGCGGATCCGGCAGAAGTCGCGGATCCGGCGGTGACCGCGGATGCGGAAGGCGGGCGGCGCGTGGTCGTCCGCTTCCCGTAGACTCCCTCGTTGATCATGGGCACGATCACTCGGGGGAGTGTGAATTGACTAGTTCACAAGGGAGTTGGACCGGCGGCGCCCTGACCGCCCAGTCGTTCCTGAAGCCTCATCAGGTCGCGAAGGCGGTGTTCCACCCGACCTGGATCCCGAACTCGCTGGATCCGTCGGTGGACGCGCTCAAGAAGGCGCGGGTCATCGTGGGGGCGGTCGCGGCGTTCGGTGTCTACACCTTCGTCGAGGGCGGATTCGCCTTCGACGAGATGCTGGACAACGCGGCGACCGCGTGCGCGGTCCTGCTGTTCATCACGCCGCTCACGGTCGGCGTGATGCTCTGGCTGTGGCGGCGTTCCGGCGCCGGAACGGTGGGGCAGCTGCGGGGACCGCTCGTCAGGTCGCTGAAGTTGCTGCTGCTGTTCATCGGCTCGGCGCTCGGGACCCTGTTGATCTTCCGCTTGGGCGGCTCGCTCGGGGTCCTCGGGAACATGCTGCTCAGCCTCGTGGGGCTCTGGATGGGCTTCTTCGTGATCGCCGGCGCCTACCGGATCTCGGGGAACTTCTTCGGCACCGCTGTCGTGCACCGCGGTCTGCCGCCGTTGCTCGCGACGGTGACGACCTGGCTGATGGCCATTCCCGACCTCGTGACCGGTGACCTGCACGGTCTCGGCCTCGCCCTGGGCTTCGTCTTCATCCTGGGCGCTCCCGTGACGGTCACGGGCATCGCCCTGCTGGAGATGGGCCGACTCAAGAACAGGTACGGCATCCGGCTGGCCGCCCACCCGGCCACCCTGCCGCCGACCCCGACGCCCACTCCGATGCCGACCCCGCCGCCACCGTCGTACGCCCCGAACGGCTTCGTACCGCCACAGGGCAACCCGTACGCGCCGCCCGGGAACCCCTACGGTCGGCCCTCGCAGGGGAATCCGTACGGCCCGGGTGCGCAGCATCCCTATGGGCCGCAGCCTCCGCAGAACCCGCCGCCTCCCTACAGCCCGCACCCTCCGTACAACCCCCAGCAGCCCTACGGCCCCGGCCCCTACGGCAGCTGACCTCGCGGAATCCGTGCCGGCCCGTCGCCGGTCAGGCGACCGCGCTCAGGGTGTCGGCGAGTCGGCGGCGGGCGGCGCGGGAGGCCGGGACGGCGGCGAGTGCGGCCGCTCCGGCGACTGCCGCCGTGCCGAACAGCACCAGGAGGGCGGCGGACGGGCCCTGGGCGATCCCGGCGCCGATGCCACTCGATCTGCCCTGGGCGTCGATCAGCCAGTGCGCGAGGGGCGTGCCCAGTGCCGTGCCGATGACGACCGCGGCCAGGGCGGTGCAGGCCGTGGAGGTGACGGTGATCGCGGTGATCTGCCGGGGGGACAGTCCGATGGCCTTGAGGGCCAGCAGGTCGCGTTCGCCCTCGCGGACGGCACCGCCGATCGCTGTGAGCAGTTCGATGAGCCCGATGAGGGCCAGCACGGCGATCAGGCCGACGACGACTCCGCGCAGGGCCGAGAGGCCGTCGGCGGGGTTCGGCACGGCGTGCACGTCGAGGCGTCCGTGCCCGGCGGTGGCCAGCCGGTCGGCGACCTCGCCGGGGTCCGCGCCCGGGCGGAGCCGCAGCTCGTAGAGGGTGGGGCCGAGGCCTGGGTCGTTCTCGCGGAGGGTGTCGAGGGAGGTGGAGATGACCCGGCCGGCGTTCTCCGGCTCGACGCTGCGGCCCACGATGTGCAGGATCTGCGGCTGGTCGCCGACGGTCATCCGGACCCAGTCGCCGACCTGCACGTCCAGCAGATCCAGCAGCCCCTGCCCGGCCACCGCCTCGTCGCGGCCCTGCGCGGGGCGGCCCTCGGCCAGGGCGTACGGGTAGGGGTCCTCGCGGGTGCCGAGGCCGCGCAGGGCGATCGTGGCCGTCTGGCCCGGGACCAGGGCGGCCACCTCGACGCCGGGGTAGGCGGCGGTGACCTGCGGGTCGCGTTCCAGCAGAGTGCGGGTCTCCCGGTCGGCCAGGCCCGAGTCGGCGTGGACGGTCAGGGCGGTCGGCAGGCCGATCTGCTCGGGGCTGCTGTCGAAGCGCTCGATCGTGGTCCACGCGCTCATCGCCACCACGATCAGCAGCAGCGGCAGCGCGAGCCGGGCGACCGTCGCCAGTGACCTCAGCCGGCGTGTGAACGCCCGGTGCCAGCCCAGCACCAGCGCGGGCGGCAGCCGCAGCCCGAGCGCCTGCCTGGCCACCCCCGACAGCCGTGCGCCGAGCGGTGCCGCGGGCCGTGGCACCGGCACCGGGGGCACGCGTCCCGCCCGCCAGGCCGCGAGCCCGGTGGTCGCGCCGATGAGCAGCACCGCCGCGACGGGAACCGTGAACAGTGCCACGGTGTGCCCGGGCAGCCCCTGCCACACCCCGACCGCGTCCCCGAGCCGGCCCGGGATGTGGCTGCCAAGGGCCTGGATGAGGGTCGCCGCGGCGACGGCACCCAGCAGCGCGTATGCGAGGTGTTGCAGCAGGAAGACGCGGACCACCTGGCCCGGCGTGAAGCCGATCGCCTTCAGCACGGAGATGTCCCGCAGATGACCGCGGATACGGGTGCCGATCGCACCGTGGACGGCGAGTCCGGCGGCGACGAGCGCGCCCAGCCCGAACAGGCCCAGCACCTGCCCGAGCAGCCGGTTGTCGCCCTGCGCCTCGGCGCGCCCCTGTTTCCAGGTGGAGACCTCGCTGACCGCGCCCGCGCCCAGCACGGTCACGGCCCGCTGGACGGCGTAGTCCGTGTCGTCGGGGTCCGTCAGGCGCAGCCCGATCACCTGACCGCCCGGGTCGGGCACGGCGGACGGCGGCGCCCAGACGAGACCCGGCTGCTCGCCCGGGCGGTAGCGCGGCTCGGCGCTGTCGGCGATGCCGAGGACGGTCAGGGTCCGGGCGGTGCCGGTGCCGGGCAGGGTGAGGGTGTCGCCGGGGGCGGCGAGAAGGGCGCGGGCGAGGCGGGTCTCCAGGACGACGCCGTCGGGGTTCGAGGGGTCCAGCCAGTGGCCGGAGGTGATCAGGGGGCGCCCGACGGTGGGGCGCTCGGGGGTGCCGCGCAATTCGACGGTGGCGCGGGTGCCCTGGGAGGACAGGGTGGTGGAGGCGGTCGGGTAGGGGCCCGCGACGGACTCGACGCCGTCGAGCCCGGCCAGTTTCCCGCTGTTGGCCGAGGGCCCGGTGTGCAGCCACACGTGCGCGCCGTGCGCCTGGGTGAAGACGCGCTGCCAGGGGTTGGTGGCGTAGCCGAAGAGGGCCGTGGCCAGCAGCAGCGACACGACGATCCCGGCCGTGGCCAGCACGAGGAACAGCGCCTCGCCGCGGTGCGTACGCAGATCGGAGTGCGCCCAGCGCAGGGTGGCTCGCATGGGCGTCAGCCTCGCCGCTCGGGACCGGCAGGCCCACCCAGGGGGCGGGGATCGTCGTAGCGCCGCATCTCAGTCCCTGAGCTCCAGCACACCCGACGTCCCGGCCCGGCGTGGCGGGGTGTCGGCGTCCAGTTCGGCGTCGTCGGCTATGCGGCCGTCGAAGAAGCTGATCACGCGGTCCGCGGCGCTGGCCAGTCGGGCGTCGTGCGTGACCAGCACGATCGCCTGGCCGCGCTGGTGGAAGCGGGACAGCAGCCGCATCACCTCGCGGGTGCCCTTGCTGTCCAGGCTGCCGGCGGGCTCGTCGGCCAGCAGCAGCGGTGGACGGTTGACCAGGGCACGGGCCAGTGCGACACGCTGCTGCTCGCCGCCGGACAGCTCGCCCGGCAGGCTCCGCTCCTTGCCCGCGAGGCCCAGCTCGCCCAGCAGTTCCGCCCGCTCGGTGCGCGCCCGCTTCGGCGCGACGCCGGCCAGCAGTGCGGGCAGCTCCACGTTGTCGGCGACGGACAGGTCGGAGACCAGGTTGAAGAACTGGAAGACGATCCCGATCCGCTTCCTGCGCTCCACCGCCCAGCGGGCCTCGCTCCACCGGTCCGCGCGCTCGCCGTCCAGCCAGATGCTCCCGCTGTCCGGGCGCTGTAGCCCGCCCAGCAGATGCAGCAAGGTCGACTTGCCGGCACCGGACGGGCCGGTCACGGCCACGAACTCGCCCTGCCGGACGGAAAGATCAACGCCCCGGACGGCATGCGCCGGAGCGCCCTCGCCGCCCTGGTGCGTCTTGACCAGGCCCTCGGCCCGCAGCACCGGGTGGTTCTCGGCCTGCGGCGCAGGGTCGCCGGCGCGCGTCGCGCGACCTTCGGCGCCCAGCGCAGGAGCGGAATCGTCGCTCACTCCAGCTCCTCCAGCTCTTCCTGGCACCGCTCCAGCCAGTCGAGGTCGGCCTGCAGATGCAGCATCGCGCCCTCGATCAGCAGATGGGCGATGCGGTTGTCCCGGTCTTCGGCGGCGGCCAGTTTCGACAGTTGACGCATGGTGTTCAGGTACTGGCGCCGCTGTTGGTTGATAAGTGCGATCTGGTCGGCGAGCCCCGTCTGCGGGGCGACGGCCAGCTTCATGAAGAACTCGTCCCGCACCCGCGGCTCGTCCTCGGGCTCCTCGAACCAGGCGCGCAGCGCCTCACGCCCGGCGTCGGTGAGGTGGTAGACCTTCTTGTTGGGCCGGCTCGACTGCTCGACGTCCTCGCCCTCTATCAGCCCCGATTTCTCGAGGCGGCCGAGGGTCACATAGATCTGGCCGACGTTCGGCTGAGGGTACGCGGAGCCCAGCAGTTGCTCAAGGTCCTGCTTCAGCTCATAGCCGTGGGCCGGGCCGCGCGCCAGCAGGGCCAGGAGGGGCAGCCGCACTCGTGCTCTCCTCCTCGCATCATGGGTAATGTGCCGCGAGGCCTAGTATCGCGCATACCTAACAGGTATACATGGCCTCTGACTCCGGGCGAAGGTGCCTGGGGCCGGTGTGCAAGGAGGAACCTATGCGGTGGATCCACGCCGCCGGTAGGGGCCTTCTCGTCCTCGTTGTGATCCTGACCGGCTACGTTGCCTCCGGCGCCCGCGCCGACGAGGGTCCCGCGAGTGGCAGGGGACCCCTGACCCTCGCCACCGCCGGCGACCTCACCGGCTATCTCGGTTCCGTCCTGGAGGGCTGGAACCGCACCCATCCCGACGAGAAGGTCACTCTCGTCGAGCTGCCCGACTCCGCCGACGAGACCCACGCGCAGATGACCACCGACCTGCGCGGCGGCGACCGCAGTCGCTTCGACGTCCTCAACATCGACGTCAGCTGGACCTCGGAGTTCGCGGCGCAGGGCTGGATCCGCCCACTGGCGCGCGACCGCTTCCCGCTGGGGAGCTTCCTGCCGCCGGTCGTGGACACGGCGACCTACGACGGACAGCTGTACGCGGTCCCGTACGTCACCAACGCCGGCCTGCTCCTGTACCGCAAGGACATCCTCGCCAAGGAGGGCGTCGACCCACCGCGCACCTGGGCCGAACTGGAGCGGGCCGCGAAGACCATCGCGCCCGAGTACGGCCTGGACGGCTACGCGGGTCAGTTCCTGCCGTACGAAGGGCTCACGGTCAACGCAGCCGAGGCCGTCTACTCGGCGGGCGGCTCGATCCTCGGCGACGAGGGCGAGCGCGTCACCGTGAACTCGACGGCGGCCCGCGACGGCATCGACTTCCTCGCCCGGGGCGTCCGCGAGGGCTGGATCCCCGAGCGGGCGCTCACCTACAAGGAGGAGGAGTCCAAGCAGGCCTTCCAGGACGGACGCCTGCTCTTCCTCCGTAACTGGCCGTACGCCTATGTAGGCGCGTCGGCCAAGGGCTCGCCGGTCTCCGGGCGGATCGGTGCCGTACCGCTGCCGGGTCCGGACGGGCCGGGGACGAGTGTGCTGGGCGGTTCCAACCTGGCCGTCAGCTCCCATGCCCGGCACCCCGACTCGGCCGCCCGGCTGATCGCGTACCTGACCAGCGAGCGCGTCCAGCGTCAGGTCCTCACGCGCGGCGCCCTGCCGCCGGTACGGGCCGACCTGTACGAGGATCCCGGGCTGGTGCGGGAGTTCCCCTATCTGCCGACCCTGCGCGAGAGCGTGCTGACGGCCGCGCCGCGCCCCAAGAGCCCGCGCTACGACCAGGTGAGCCTGGTGGTGCAGGCGGTCGTGCACGACGCGATGACCGGGCGCGAGACGCCCGAGGCCGCGGTGCGGCGGCTGGCGCGAGAGCTCGACGCCATCGCCGCTGAGTAGTTACCTGTTAGGTAACGGCAGCATCTCATCCCTCCTCGACCTGCCCTGGTATGCCCTATTTTGCTGGGTCAACTGCTCGGTAGCTTGCGTCCAGTTCATTGACACCCTCCTGAAACGGATACTTAACATGCATGCATGCTGAGTAAGTACCACTGGTGGCGTGACGCGGTGATCTACCAGGTCTACGTCCGCAGCTTCCTCGACAGCACCGGCGACGGTGTCGGCGACCTCGCTGGGGTCCGGGCCGGGCTGCCGTATCTGAAGAAGCTCGGGGTCGACGGGATCTGGCTGAGCCCCTTCTATCCCTCGCCGCAGCACGACCACGGGTACGACGTGGCCGACTACTGCGACGTCGACCCGCTCTTCGGCGACCTCGCCGAGTTCGACCAGCTGGTGGCCGCGGCCCGCCGGCTGGGGATCAAGGTGCTGCTCGACATCGTCCCCAACCACTGCTCCAGCGAGCACCTGTGGTTCGAGGAGGCCCTGTCCGCCCTGCCCGGCAGCGCGGCCCGCGCCCGCTTCCACTTCGCCGACGGCCGTGGCGCCGACGGCTCCGAGCCGCCCAACAACTGGCACGCGATGTTCGGCGGCCCGGCGTGGAGCCGGGTGACCGAGGCGGACGGGCGGTCCGGCCAGTGGTACCTGCACATGTTCACGCCCGAGCAGCCGGACTGGAACTGGCGCAACCCGGAGGTCGCCGCCGAGTTCGACCGGGTCCTGCGTTTCTGGCTGGACCGGGGTGTCGACGGCTTCCGTATCGACGTCGCCGCCGGCCTCTACAAGCACCCCGAGTTGCCCGACTCCGACGACCCGGAGGCCGACGCCCGCACCCGCGACTCGGTCAACCCGCTCGCCTGGAACCAGCCCGAGGTGCACGACGTGTGGCGCCAGTGGCGCTCCATATGCGAGGAGTACACCGCCCGCGACGGCCGTGAGCGTCTGCTCGTCGGCGAGGTGTCCGTCCCGACCGCGCGCGAGCACGCCCAGTACGTCCGCTCCGACGAGCTCCATCAGGCCTTCTTCTTCGACCTGCTCAGCGCCCCCTGGGAGGCCGACGCCTTCCGCAAGGTCATATCCGAGGCCATGCAGGACATAGCCGGCACGGGCTCGACGGTCACCTGGGTCCTCAACAACCACGACCAGGTCCGCACCGTCACCCGCTACGGCGAACCCGCCACCGGGGGCAGCGGCCTCGGCGCCGCCCGCGCCCGCGCCGCCGCGCTGCTGATGCTGGCGCTGCCCGGTGCCGCGTACATCTACCAGGGCGAGGAGCTGGGCCTGCCCGAGGTCGTCGACCTGCCCGACGACGTGCTCACCGACCCGATCTTCCACCGCACCGGCAGCCGGGCCCGCATCCGCGACGGCTGCCGGGTGCCGCTGCCCTGGTCGGGCCAGGCGTCCCCGTTCGGCTTCACCTCCGGTGCGGAGAGTGCCAAGCCCTGGCTGCCGCAGCCCGAGTACTTCGCCGAGTACGCCACCGACCGCGCCCTCGCCGACACCCGCTCCTTCTGGCACCTGTACCGCGACGGCCTCCAACTGCGCGAGGCACTGCCCCAGTTGGGTGAGGGCACGCTGAGCTGGCTGGACAGCGCGCCCGGCGTCCTGGCCTTCGTCCGCGGCGACGGCCTCGTCTGCGCCGTCAACTTCGGTACCGCGCCCACCCCGGCGCCGGTCTCCGGCACCCCGCTGCTGTCGAGCGGCCCCTGCCCGGCCGGGGTCCTGCCCGGCTCCACCGCGGCCTGGTGGATGAGCGACGGGACCGAGTTCCGCGCCTCCTGATTTTCCGTCAACTCCCCATTCCCCGAAGGGACATCAACGATGATGCGACGACGTACGACCCTGCTCACCGGATGCACCGCTCTCGTCCTCGCGCTCGGCGCGACCGCCTGTGGCGGCGGACCCGTCGCCGCGGGTGGCGGTGACAAGGCGCTCAGCGGCCAGACGATCACCGTGGCCGGTGTCTGGACCGGCACCGAGCAGAAGAACTTCCAGAAGGTGCTGGACGCGTTCACCGAGAAGACCGGCGCCAAGACCGAGTTCGTGTCCACCGGGGACAACGTCTCCACCGTCGTCGGCAGCAAGATCGAGGGCGGCAACGCCCCCGACGTGGTGATGGTCCCGCAGGTCGGCGTGCTCCAGCAGTTCGCGAAGAAGGGCTGGCTGGAGCCGCTGTCCAAGACCACGCAGAAGTCCGTGGACGCCAACTTCGCCCCCGTGTGGAAGAACTACGGCAGCGTCGAGGACACCCTCTACGGCCTCTACTTCAAGGCCGCGCACAAGTCGACCGTCTGGTACAGCCCCGACGCCCTCGCCCAGGCCGGCGTCGAGCCGCCGAAGAGTTACGACGACATGCTGAAGGCCGGGCAGACCGTCTCCGACTCCGGCCTGGCCGCCTTCTCGGTCGCGGGGGAGGACGGCTGGACCCTCACCGACTGGTTCGAGAACGTCTACCTCTCCCAGGCCGGACCCGAGAAGTACGACGCCCTCGCCTCGCACGAGCTGAAGTGGACCGACGCGTCCGTGGTCGACGCGCTCACCACCCTGGGCAAGCTCTTCAAGGACAAGCAGCTGATCGCGGGCGGCCAGAAGGGGGCCCTGAACACCGACTTCCCGGGCTCGGTGGAGAAGGTGTTCGGGCCGAAGCCCGAGGCGGGCATGGTCTACGAGGGCGACTTCGTCGCGGGCGTCGCCAAGGACCAGTTCGGCAAGTCGATCGGCGAGGACGCGAACTTCTTCCCGTTCCCGGCGGTCGGTTCCGGCAAGGCGCCGGTGGTCAGCGGCGGTGACGCGGCCGTCGTCCTGAAGGACGGCAAGAACCAGAAGGCCGGCATGGCGCTGCTGGAGTACCTCGCCACCCCGGAGGCCGCGGCGGTGTGGGCGGGAGCGGGCGGCTTCCTGTCCCCGAACAAGAACGTCGACCCCGCCTCGTACGGCGACGACGTCACCCGCGCGACCGCCAAGTCCCTCGTCTCCGCGGGCGATTCGGTCCGCTTCGACATGTCCGACCAGGCTCCGGCGGCCTTCGGCGGCACCAAGGGCGCGGGCGAGTGGAAGCTCCTGCAGGACTTCCTGCGCGACCCGTCGGACCCGAAGGGCACCGCGGCGAAGCTCGAGGCCGCGGCGGCCAAGGCGTACGAGGGCCAGGGCTGATCATCCATGACCGCCACACGTATGAAAGCTGACCGGACATGACCGCCACCCTCGTGAAAGAGGCAAGCCCGTCGCCCGCCCCGGGCGACGGCAAGGCGCGCGCCCGACGCTCACGGCGGCGCGGGCGGATCATCGCCCTCCTCTTCGTCTTCCCCGCGCTGCTCCTGCTGGGCGCACTCGTCGTCTACCCGGTGCTGTTCTCCATCGGGCGCAGTTTCTTCGACGCCTCCGGCACCGAGTTCGTGGGCGGCGAGAACTACACCGAGATGTTCCGCGACCCGGCGACACTCAACGCGATCCGCAACACGACCATCTGGGTCGTCGTGGCCCCGGCCCTGCTGACGGGCCTAGGTCTGATCCTGGCTGTGCTGGTGGAGAAGGTCCGCTGGGCGACCGCCTTCAAGCTGCTGCTGTTCATGCCGATGGCCGTGTCCTTCCTCGCCGCCGGCATCATCTTCCGGCTCGCCTACGACGAGGACCCGGACAAGGGCGTGCTGAACGCCGCCGTCGTCTCCGTGCACGACGCCTTCCAGGGCACGTCGACATATCCGACGGCACGGGCACGCGACGGGCAGGGGCTGGCGAAGGGGGCGGACGGCTCGCTCGGCACGACCGCGACCGCGTCCCCCGGCCAGGCCGTGACGCTCGGACTCGTCGGTGTGCTTCCGGCGGACCTTCCCGGGGACGCCCGGCCGGCGAACGCGGCCGCGGGGCAGAAGGCGAGCCCCGGTGAGCTCAGCGGCGTCGTGTACCTCGACTTCACGCCCGGTGGGGGAGGGGAGCAGGGCAAGGTCGACCAGCGGGAGAGCGGGCTGCCGGAGATGACGGTCGAGGCGGTGCGTGGCGGGGAGGCGGTCGCCTCGACGACCACGGCGGCCGACGGCTCCTTCCGTTTCAAGGGGCTGGACGACGGGTCGTACACGGTGAAGCTGCCGGCCTCGAACTTCGCCGCCCCCTACGAAGGGGTCTCCTGGCTCGGGCCCACGCTCGTCACGCCGGCGATCATCGGGGCGTACCTGTGGATCTGGACCGGGTTCGCGATGGTCCTGATCGGTGCGGGTCTGGCGACCCTGCCCCGGGACGCGCTGGAGGCCGCGCGGATGGACGGCGCGAACGAGTGGCAGATCTTCCGGCGGATCACGGTGCCGCTGCTGGCGCCGGTGCTGACGGTCGTGTTCGTCACCCTCGTCATCAACGTGATGAAGGTCTTCGACCTCGTCTACATCATCGCGCCCGGGCCGGTGCAGGAGGACGCGACCGTACTCGCGACGCAGATGTGGCTGGTGTCGTTCGGCGGCGGCAACAACCAGGGGCTGGGCAGCGCGCTCGGTGTACTGCTCCTGCTGCTCGTCATCCCCGCCATGGTCTTCAACGTCCGCCGTTTCCGAGGGAGTCAGCGATGAACGCGGTCAGGCGCGGACTGGGCAACGGGCTGGTCCAGGCGTTTCTCGTGGTGATCGGGCTGGTGTGGCTGACGCCGCTGGCGGGGCTGTTCCTGTCGTCCATGCGGTCCGCAGAGGACACGGCGAAGGGCGGCTGGTGGACCGTGTTCACCAGTCCCGGCCAGCTGTCCTTCGACAACTACTCGGCACTGCTGGGCAACGCCGGAATCACCCAGGCCTTCTGGAACACCGTGCTGATCTCGGTGCCGGCGACTTTGCTGGTGGTCGTCCTCGCGGCACTCGCCGGATACGCCTTCGCGTGGCTGGACTTCCCCGGACGCGAGGCGATCTTCCTGGTCGTCGTGGCGCTGCTCGTGGTGCCCGTGCAGATCGGGCTTCTCCCGGTCGCCAAACTCTTCGGCCAGCTGGGGCTGTTCGGCACGATTCCCGGTGTCGTCCTCTTCCACGTCGCCTACGGGCTGCCGTTCGCGGTGTTCCTGCTGCGGAACTACTTCGCCGAGCTGCCCAAGGAGATGCTGGAGGCCGCACGGATGGACGGGGGCAGCGAGTGGCGGATCTTCACGCGGCTGGTGCTCCCGGTGGGGCGCCCGGCGATCGCCTCGCTCGCCATCTTCCAGTTCCTTTGGGTGTGGAACGACATGCTGGTGGCGCTGCTCTTCGCGGACAGCGCGTCGCAGCCGCTCACGGTTGAACTGCAATCCCAGATCCGGCAGTTCGGCAGCAACATCGACGTGCTGGCGCCGGGGGCGTTCGTGTCGCTGGTGGTGCCTGTCGTGGTGTTCTTCGCGTTCCAACGGCACTTCGTGCAGGGCGTGATGGCCGGGTCGGTGAAGTAGCCCGGCATGACGTGCATGTGCTTCGGGCCCTCGCTTCACCGGGAAGCGAGGGCCCGAAGCGCGTTCACGCGGACGCCGGTGGATACAGCGACCGCGGCAACTGCGAAGCCGCCGCCGCGTCCAGCAGCCACAGCGTCCTGGCGCGGCCGTACGCCCCGGCCGCCGGTGCCTGGATCTCACCCGCGCCCGACAGCGCGATCGCCGCCGCCTGCGCCTTGTCCTCGCCCGCCGCCAGCAGCCACACCTCACGCGCAGCCCGGATCGCGGGCAGCGTGAGGGTCACGCGGGTCGGTGGGGGCTTGGGGGCGCCGTGGACGCCGACGACCGTGCGGTCCGTCTCGCGTACCGCGGGGAGTTCCGGGAACAGGGAGGCCACATGCGTGTCCGGACCCACGCCCAGCATCAGGACGTCGAACGTGGGAACCGCGCCGTGGTTCTCCGGTCCCGCCGCCCTCGCCAGCTCCTCCGCGTACGCGGAAGCCGCCGCCTCCACGTCCGTGCCGAACGGGCCGTCCGAGGCGGGCATGGCGTGCACCCGCTTCGGATCCAGCGGCACCGCGTCCAGCAGGGCTGCACGCGCCTGAGTGACGTTGCGCTCCGGATCGCCCTCGGGAAGGAAACGCTCGTCGCCCCACCACAGGTCCAGCCGGCCCCAGTCGACGGCGTCCCGGGCGGGGGCGGCCGCGAGCGCGGCCAGCAGGCCGTTGCCGTTGCGGCCACCCGTGAGGACCACGGACGCCGAGCCCCGGGAGGCCTGCGCGTCCACGATCTTCGTGATCAGCCGGGCCGCCGCGGCCTGCGCCATCAGCTCCTTGTCGTGGTGCACGACCAGCTGGGGAGTACTCACTTGGCCGCCGCCCTCTTCACCGGTTCCGGTGCCGTCGCTTCTTTCGCGGGTGCTTTCGCAGCGGTTTCGACGGGAGCCGGGAGAGCGGCTCGTCCGGCCGGTTCTCCTTTGGCCGGCGCTCCCTCCCCACCCGGCGACTCCTTGGCCTGCGACTCGCCGGCCTGCGACTCGCCGGCCTGCGACTGCTCGGCCGGCGACTCCTCGGCCCTGGCCACGGCGGCCTCGGCCAGAGCGACGGCCTGCGCCGCCTTGGCGATCGCGGCCTCGACGCCCCGGACCGCCTGAGCCGGCCCGGCGTTCAGCCGCTCCACCCCGAACCGCAGCGCCGAGGCGTACGTGTCGTCCGGGTCGAGCCGCCGCAGCTCCTCCGCGATCAGCTCGGCCGTATCCCGCCGCTTCAGAGCCACCGCACGGTCCGGCTGGCCCTGGATGGACAGGGTCGCCAGGGAGCCGTCCGCCCGGTCGAGCGCTATCGGGCCGCAGTCGGTGTCCATACGGACCGCCGTCAGGCCGGGGCCCGACGACAGCGACCGCTTGACGGGGACGTCCAGCCGGTCGGCGAGCCACATCGCCAGCAGCTCACAGCTCGGGTTGAACTCCTCGCCCTCCACCTCGACGGCCTGCACCTCGCAGACCACCTGGTCCAGAGCCGCCGCCAGCATCGAGCGCCACGGCGTGATCCGGGTCCAGGACAGGTCGGTGTCGCCGGGTGTGTAGGCGTCGGCGCGGGCCGACAGCTCACGTACCGGCTGCTCCGAGGCGTATGTGTCGGTCACCCGGCGCTGGGCCAGCGCGCCCAGCGGGTCCTTCGCCGGGTCGAGCGGCGCGTTGACCGGCCACCAGGCCACCACCGGGGCGTCCGGCAGCAGCAGCGGCAGGACGACCGACTGGGCGTGGTCGGACACCTCGCCGTACAGGCGCAGGACGACCGTCTCGCCGGTGCCCGCGTCCGCGCCCACCCGCACCTCGGCGTCCAGTCGGGACTGCGTACGGTCGCGGGGCGAGCGCGAAACGCGCTTGATGACCACGAGCGTGCGCGAGGGGTGCTCGCGCGAGGCGTCGTTGGCGGCCTTCAGAGCGTCGTAGGCGTTCTCCTCGTCCGTCACGATGACCAGCGTGAGCACCATGCCCACGGCCGGCGTGCCGATGGCCCGGCGACCCTGCACCAGCGCCTTGTTGATCTTGCTGGCCGTGGTGTCCGTGAGGTCTATCTTCATGGCCGGCGCCAGCTCCGTCCGTCTCGCTCGAGCATTTCGTCCGCCTCGACGGGGCCCCAGGTACCTGACGGGTACTGGGCCGGCTTGCCGTTCGTGTCCCAGTACTCCTCGATCGGGTCGAGGATCTTCCAGGACAGCTCGACCTCCTCGGTGCGCGGGAAGAGGTTCGAGTCACCCAGGAGGACGTCCAGGATCAGACGCTCGTACGCCTCCGGGCTCGACTCCGTGAAGGACTCGCCGTACGCGAAGTCCATCGACACGTCGCGGATCTCCATCGAGGTGCCCGGCACCTTCGAGCCGAAGCGGACCGTGACGCCCTCGTCCGGCTGGACGCGGATCACGATCGCGTTCTGGCCGAGCTCCTCGGTGGCCGTCGTGTCGAAGGGGGAGTGCGGCGCGCGCTGGAAGACGACCGCGATCTCGGTGACGCGGCGGCCCAGGCGCTTGCCGGTGCGCAGGTAGAAGGGGACGCCCGCCCAGCGGCGGTTGTCGATCCCCACCTTGATCGCGGCGTACGTGTCCGTCTTCGACTTGGCGTCGATGCCCTCCTCCTGGAGGTACCCGACCGCCTTCTCACCGCCCTGCCAGCCGGCCGCGTACTGTCCGAACACCGTGTCCCGGCCCAGGTCCTTCGGCAGCCGTACGGCACCGAGCACCTTGGTCTTCTCGGCCGCCAGCGCGTCCGCGTCGAAGGAGGCGGGCTCCTCCATCGCGGTCAGTGCCAGGAGCTGGAGCAGGTGGTTCTGGATGACGTCACGGGCGGCGCCGATGCCGTCGTAGTAGCCGGCGCGACCGCCGATGCCGATGTCCTCGGCCATGGTGATCTGCACGTGGTCCACGAAGGACCGGTTCCAGATCGGCTCGAACATCGTGTTGGCGAACCGCAACGCCAGGATGTTCTGGACGGTCTCCTTGCCCAGGTAGTGGTCGATGCGGAAGACCTGGTCCGGGGCGAAGACCTCGTGGACGACCTTGTTGAGCTCCTCGGCCGACTTCAGGTCGTGTCCGAAGGGCTTCTCGATGACCGCGCGGCGCCAGGAGCTGCTCGTCTGGTCGGCGAGGCCGTGCTTCTTCAGCTGCTGGATGACCACCGGGAAGGAGCGCGGCGGCACCGAGAGGTAGAAGGCGAAGTTGCCGCCCGTGCCCTGGGCCTTGTCCAGCTCCTCGATGGTGCCGCGCAGCCGCTCGAAGGCGGCGTCGTCGTCGAAGGTGCCCTGCACGAAGCGCATGCCCTGGATGAGCTGCTGCCAGACTTCCTCACGGAAGGGGGTGCGGGCGTGCTCCTTGACGGCGTCGTGGACCTCCTGCGCGAAGTCCTCGTTGGCCCACTCGCGGCGGGCGAAGCCCACCAGCGAGAAACCCGGCGGCAGCAGACCGCGGTTGGCGAGGTCGTAAACGGCCGGCATCAGCTTCTTACGTGACAAATCGCCCGTAACGCCGAAGATCACCAGGCCCGACGGCCCCGCGATACGCGGGAGCCGTCGGTCGGCGGCGTCACGAAGCGGGTTCGCTTCAGTGACGGTGAAGGGTGGCAAGGGATCAGCCCTCCGAGGGGGCGAGGCGCTCGAGCTCTGCCTCGGTCGACTTGAGCAGGTCGTTCCAGGACGCCTCGAACTTCTCGACGCCCTCGTCCTCCAGCAGCTGCACGACGTCGTCGTACGAGATACCGAGCCGCTCGACCGCGTCCAGGTCGGCGCGGGCCTGCTGGTAGGTGCCTGCGATGGTGTTGCCGGTGATCGAGCCGCTCTCCTCGGTCGCCTGCAGGGTGGCCTCCGGCATGGTGTTGACCGTGTTCGGCGCGACCAGGTCGTCGACGTACAGGGTGGCCTTGTAGGCCTTGTCCTTCACACCGGTGGAGGCCCACAGCGGACGCTGCTTGTTGGCGCCCGCGTTCTCCAGCGCGCTCCAGCGGTCGGAGGAGAAGACCTCCTCGTACGCCTCGTAGGCGAGGCGCGCGTTGGCAACGCCCGCCTTGCCGCGCGCGGCCTTGGCCTCGTCGGTGCCGAGGGCGTCGATCCGCTTGTCGATCTCGGTGTCCACGCGGGACACGAAGAACGACGCCACCGACCGGATCTTGGACAGGTCCAGGCCCTTGGCCTTGGCCTTCTCCAGACCGGAGAGGTAGGCGTCCATGACCTCGCGGTAGCGCTCCAGCGAGAAGATCAGCGTGACGTTGACGCTGATGCCGCGGCCGATGACCTCGGTGATCGCCGGGAGGCCCGCCTTGGTGGCCGGGATCTTGATCAGGGTGTTGGGCCGGTCGACCAGCCAGGCCAGCTGCTTGGCCTCGGCGACGGTCGCGCGGGTGTTGTGGGCCAGGCGGGGGTCGACCTCGATGGAGACCCGGCCGTCCTGGCCGTCGGTGGCGTCGAAGACCGGGCGCAGGATGTCGGCGGCGTCGCGGACGTCCGCCGTGGTGATCATGCGTACGGCCTCTTCGACGGTGACCTTGCGGGCGGCGAGGTCGGTGAGCTGCTGCTCGTAACCGTCACCGCTGCTGATCGCCTTCTGGAAGATCGTCGGGTTGGTGGTGACACCCACGACGTGCTGCTGGTCGATCAGCTCGGCCAGGTTGCCGGACGTGATGCGCTGGCGCGACAGGTCGTCCAGCCAGATCGCGACGCCCTCCTCGGAGAGGCGCTTGAGTGCGTCTGTCATGGAAAATCAAACTCCTACGTCTCGTATATGAGCGTCAGCGCTGGGCCGCGGCGAGGGATTCCCGCGCGACGGCCGCCACGTTCTCGCCAGTGAAGCCGTACTCCCGGAAAAGGACCTTGCCGTCGGCCGAAGCACCGAAGTGCTCCAGGGAAACGATGCGACCCGCGTCCCCGACGTACTTGTGCCAGGTGAGACCGATTCCGGCCTCCACCGCGACCCGCGCCCTGACGGCCGGCGGAAGAACGCTGTCCCGGTACCCCTGGTCCTGCTCCTCGAACCACTCCACGGACGGCATGGACACGACTCGCGTCGGCACCCCGTCCGCCTGCAGCTGCTCGCGCGCCTCGACGGCGACGTGCACCTCGGAGCCGGTGGCGATGAGGACGACCTGCGGCTCGCCGCCGTCGGCCTCGAACAGCACGTAACCGCCGCGCGCGGCGTCATCGTTGGCCTCGTACGTCGGCACACCCTGACGGGTCAGCGCGAGCCCGTGCGGGGCGCCCTTGCCGAACTCCTTGGTGTAGCGCTTGAGGATCTCGCGCCAGGCGATCGCGGTCTCGTTGGCGTCGGCGGGCCGCACGACATTGAGACCGGGGATGGCGCGCAGGGACGCCAGGTGCTCGATCGGCTGGTGCGTCGGGCCGTCCTCACCGAGGCCGATGGAGTCGTGCGTCCACACGTACGTCACCGGCAGGTGCATCAGCGCCGACAGGCGTACGGCGTTGCGCATGTAGTCGGAGAACACGAGGAACGTGCCGCCGTAGATACGGGTGTTGCCGTGCAGCGCGATGCCGTTCATCTCCGCGGCCATGGAGTGCTCGCGGATGCCGAAGTGGATCGTGCGGCCGTACGGGTTGGCCTCCGGGAGCGGGTTGTCCGCCGGGAGGAACGACGACGTCTTGTCGATCGTCGTGTTGTTGGAGCCGGCCAGGTCGGCCGAGCCGCCCCACAGCTCCGGGATGACCGCACCGAGCGCCTGGAGCACCTTGCCGGACGCGGCACGCGTGGCGACGCCCTTGCCGGGCTCGAAGACCGGGAGCTTCTCCTCCCAGCCGGTGGGCAGCTCGCCCGCGGCGACGCGGTCGAACTCGGCGGCGCGCTCGGGGTTGTTGTCCCGCCACTGCTGGAAGGACTTCTCCCACACGGCGCGGGCCGCCTGGCCGCGCTCCAGGGCACCCCGGGTGTGGGCGATGACCTCGTCGGAGACCTCGAAGGACTGCTCCGGGTCGAAGCCGAGGACGCGCTTGGTGGCCGCGACCTCGTCGTCGCCGAGCGCCGAGCCGTGGGCGGCCTCGGTGTTCTGCGCGTTCGGGGCCGGCCAGGCGATGATCGAGCGCATCGCGATGAAGGACGGCTTGTCCGTCACCTTCTTCGCTTCCTCGATCGCGTCGTAGATGGCGTGCGGGTCGAGGTCGCCGTCCGGCTGCGGGGCGACGCGCTGGACGTGCCAGCCGTACGCCTCGTACCGCTTGACGGTGTCCTCGGAGACGGCCGTCTCGGTGTCGCCCTCGATCGAGATGTGGTTGTCGTCCCACAGCAGGATCAGGTTGCCGAGCTTCTGGTGGCCGGCCATCGAGGAGGCCTCGGCGGAGATGCCCTCCTGGAGGCAGCCGTCACCGGCGATGGCGTAGACGAAGTGGTCGAACGGGGAGGTGCCCTCGGGGGCCTCCGGGTCGAACAGACCGCGCTCGTAGCGGGCGGCCATCGCCATGCCGACGGCGTTGGCGACACCCTGGCCCAGCGGGCCGGTCGTCGTCTCGACACCCGTGGTGTGGCCGTACTCCGGGTGACCGGGGGTCTTCGAACCCCAGGTCCGGAACGCCTTCAGGTCGTCCAGCTCCAGGCCGAAGCCGGCCAGGTACAGCTGGGTGTAGAGGGTCAGGGACGAGTGGCCCGCGGACAGCACGAAGCGGTCACGCCCGACCCAGTCGGCGTCCGCCGGGTCGTGCCGCATCACCTTCTGGAAGAGGGTGTAGGCGGCAGGTGCCAGGCTCATCGCCGTACCCGGATGGCCGTTTCCGACCTTCTGTACGGCATCGGCGGCCAGGACGCGGGCGGTGTCGACGGCCCGCTGGTCCAGCTCGGTCCACTCGAGGTCTGTGGTGGTCGGCTTGGTGCTCACCCTGGGTCAGGGCTCCTCTCCACATGTCGGATGCCGGTGTTTCGGGCATGCGCCCACCGGCTGCCGGCGTTCTCGGCGTCGGCCGGCCGTTGTCGAGCCTACCCCTGGAAGTACGTGCGTTTTTTCGAGTCATTCCAGACTGCCGGGCGTCGTCGGGATGCGCCTCCCGACTGGCTCGTTCCGCGTTCGGCATGTGAATACGCAGGCGCTCATCCGGGTGCTCAATCGAGCTTCCGTGCGCCCGTCGGACCACCCCCTCCAACACGACCCCACCCCCGCGAATGTCCGGGTCTGGGCAACGTCTACAGTGGCGTGGTACGCGCGAGCCTTTACCGGGACTTCACACGGGGAGGCTTGCTGGGATGTCTCTGTCAGGGGTGTGCGTGACGGCCGTTGAATCCCGTCCAGCGGGGATTATCGGGACGAGCCAGAGCCCGAGCCGGCGGCCGATCGGGGCCCGGGTCAAGGCGTTCGTGGCGCTTACCAAGCCGCGGATCATCGAGCTGCTGCTCATCACCACCGTTCCGGTGATGTTCCTGGCCGAGCAGGGCGTGCCCGACCTCGGTCTGGTGCTGCTCACCTGCGTCGGCGGCTACCTCTCCGCCGGTGGAGCCAACGCGCTGAACATGTACATCGACCGTGACATCGACGCGCTCATGGACCGCACCTCGCAGCGCCCGCTGGTCACCGGCATGGTCAGCCCGCGCGAGTGCCTGGCCTTCGGCATCACGCTGGCGGTCGTCTCCACGCTCCTGTTCGGCCTCACCGTCAACTGGCTGTCGGCCTGGCTCTCGCTCGGCGCACTCCTCTTCTACGTCGTCGTCTACACGATGATCCTCAAGCGGCGTACCTCGCAGAACATCGTGTGGGGCGGCATCGCGGGCTGCATGCCGGTGCTGATCGGCTGGACGGCCGTCACCAACTCCCTCACCTGGGCGCCGCTCATCCTCTTCCTGGTCATCTTCTTCTGGACGCCGCCGCACTACTGGCCGCTGTCCATGAAGGTGAAGGACGACTACGCGCGCGTGGGTGTGCCCATGCTGCCCGTCATCGCCTCGAACAAGGTCGTCGCCAAGCAGATCGTCATCTACAGCTGGGTGATGGTCGCGGTGTCCCTGCTGTTGACGCCGCTCGGCTACACCGGCTGGTTCTACACCGCGGTCGCGCTGGCCGCCGGTGGCTGGTGGCTGTGGGAGGCGCACGCGCTGCAGAACCGCGCTAAGGCCGAGGTGACGGGCGGCAAGCTGAAGGAAATGCGCCTGTTCCACTGGTCGATCACCTACGTCTCGCTGCTGTTCGTGGCGGTGGCCGTGGACCCGTTCCTGCGCTGACGCACGTCACAGTGCCCTGCCCTCGTCAGCCGATCTACTCCTGAGTAGCATCCTGGCCATGGCAGACACGCAGCAGGTTGACCAGAAGGCCGAGCGCAGGGTGGCCAAGTTGGCCAAGCAGATCAGCGCCTTCGCGAAGTCCCACGGCGGCACCGAGGCCCAGGTCGCGTACATCGGCGAGCGGGGCGCCCGCATCGTGCTCGTCGGCGAGGACGGCGGCTGGGGAGACCTGGTGGCACCGTCGTACGAGATTGCCGAGAAGGCGGTGGAGAAGGCCGGCGTCACGCGCCACGAGGCCTTCGACGGCGAGTTCGCGGCGAAGGTGAAGACGGGCGAGTACGAGTGGAAGAGGATGGCCGGCATCCAAGTCGGCGGCTGATCCTCGCCCCTTTTTTCTTACGCAACACCAAGTCACCGGTTCACCCGTTAGGACCTGTAGAGCAAGCGCAGCGTCCACCCACGGGGAGTCCGGATGATCGAAACGCCATCCCTCGTGGATCAGTACTGCCACGGCGTACTGCGAACGGAGCTGGGCCTCGGCACCTTCGAGGCCCAGTTGGCCCGCACCGAGGGCCCACCGGCGCCCGGCACCACGCTCTTCGACACCCAGACCGGATTCGCCGTACGCCGCTGGTGCCCGCCCCTCCTCGGCCTGGAACCGCACTGCTTACCCGCCCGCTATCTCGCCCGGCGCCGTGAACTCGGCGTACTGGAGGCGGGCCGGCGCCTGCTGCGGGGCAGCGGCATCACGACGTATCTGATCGACACCGGCCTGCCGGGCGACCTCACCGGACCTCCGGAGATGGCGTCCGCCGGATCCGCCGAGGCCCATGAGATCGTGCGCCTCGAACTCCTGGCCGAACAGGTCGCCGACACCTCCGGCACGGTCGAGTCCTTTCTCGCCAACCTCGCCGAGTCGGTGCACGGCGCGGCGGCGAACGCGGTGGCCTTCACCTCCGTGGCAGGTGTACGGCACGGCCTCGCGCTCGCGCCCGAACCGCCGGGGCCGGGGGAGGTGCGGGGCGCCGCCGGACGCTGGCTGGCGGGGCGCAGGGTCGGCGGCGAGCTGAGCGACCCGGTGCTGCTGAGGCACCTCCTGTGGATCGCGGTGGCATCGGGGCTGCCGCTGCAACTGCACGCGGGGCTGGGGGAGCCGGGACTGCGCATCGACCGCACGGACCCGGTGCTGCTGACGGACTTCGTCCGCGCGACGGCCGGCCTCGGCACGGACCTGGTCCTCCTGCACGGCTACCCGTACCACCGCCACGCCGCCCATCTGGCCGGCGTCTTCCCGCACGTCTACGCCGACTCGGGCGCCGCACTCGTCCGCACCGGCGCCCGCGCGGCCACGATCCTCGCCGAGATCCTGGAACTGGCCCCCTTCGGCAAGATCCTCTTCTCCAGCGGCGCCCAGGGCCTGCCCGAGCTCCATGTCGTCGGAGCCCGCCTGTTCCGCGAGGCCCTCGCCAGGGTGCTCGGCGGCTGGGTCGCCGAAGGAGCCTGGTCCCTGGGGGACGCGCAACGGGTGGCGGGGATGGTGGCTGCGGGGAACGCCCGGCGGGTGTACGGACTGGAGTGAGCCGTACAGACTGGGCGGATGCCGACCGATGCCTTACTCGACCGCTTCCTCGCCGAGCTGGCGACGACTCTCGCTCCCGCCGCTCCCGTAGCCGTCTGGGCGCACGGCTCACTCGCCGGCGGCGACTACCAGGAGGGCCGCAGCGATCTGGACCTGATCGCCGTTGTGGACGGCCCGCTCACGCCCCGCACCGTCTGGCAGGTGGCGAAGGTCCACGCCCGGCTGCGGTCCGAGCCGCTCGCCCGGCTGCTGCACTGCACGTACCTGACACCGGGCACGGCGGACGACGCCGACCGACGCCACCTCACCTGGGCGCACGAGCAGTTGTTCAAACGGACGGTGACCCCGGTGACCCGCCGCGAGCTGCAAACCTTCGGCCGAGTGCTGCACGGGAAGGCGCCGGCCGGGCTGCTGCCGCCGGTGCCGGACCGGGAACTCGGCGAGTTCGTCGTACGGGACCAGAGGGACTTCTGGCGGACGGCGGTGGACAACGCCTCGCTGTGGACGAAGGACGTGTGGGTCGACCTGGGGGTGATCACCTACGCCCGCGCGAGCGTCACCCTGCGCGACGGCCGACTGATCTCCAAGCGGGAGGCCCTGGACCTGCTGCCCGGCCTCGGAGCACCCGTCGAACTCGTCGAGGACATCCGCGGGCGCCGCTACGACGGTTCCGCGCCCCCGACGCCGACCGGGGAGTGGGCGACGCACAGGGCCGGCCTGACCCGGAGCTGGCTGGGCCCCGCGATCGACGAGTTGGTGACGACGTACAGCTGACTCAGGCGCGCGTGCCGACCGTCTGCCCGGCCGCCGGAGACGGGAGCCCGATCTCGTCGTACGGCCGTTCCCGCAGGGCCAGCGCCACCCGCAGGACCGCGATCCAGGTCACGGCCGAGCCGAACATGTGCAGGCCCACCAGGATCTCCGGGAGGTCCGTGAAGTACTGGACGTAGCCGATGACGCCCTGGGCGAGGAGGATCAGGAAGAGGTCGCGGGTGCGGTTCAGGGGGCCCTTCGGGGCGTCGACCGCCTTGAGGACGAACCACAGGGCGAACGTCAGCGTGACCACGATCCAGGCCAGCACTGCGTGCAGCTTGGTGACGTTCTCCCAGTCGAGCGGCATCCGCTCGACCTCGCTGGAGTCGCCCGCGTGCGGACCGGCGCCGGTGACCACCGTGCCGACCAGGATCAGCAGCACCGAGGCCCCGACCAGGACCCACACCAGCTGCTGCACCGCCTTGCCGACCAGCGGACGCGGTGCCGCGTCGCCCTCCCGGGTGCGCTGCCACATCACCGTGGCGACCGCGATCAGGGCGGACGTCGCCACGAAGTGGGCCGCGACCGTGTACGGGTTGAGGCCGACCAGTACGACGATGCCGCCGAGCACCGCATTGCTCATCACGATCCAGAACTGCGCCCACCCCAGCCGGGTCAGGCCACGCCGGTGCGGCTTCTCGGCGCGCGCGGCGATGATCGCCCAGCTGACCGCGGCGCACAGCACGTACGTCAGCATGCGGTTGCCGAACTCGATGGCGCCGTGCAGGCCCATCTCGCTCGTGGCGGTGAGCGAGTCGTCGGTGCACTTGGGCCAGGTCGGGCAGCCGAGCCCGGAACCGGTGAGGCGTACCGCGCCGCCGGTGACCACGATGAGCACCGACATCACGAGCGCGGCGAGGGCCGCCCGTTGGACCGTCCTCGGGGTCGGGGTCCAGCGTGCGGCGATGAAGGCGAGGGGGTTGCGCACGGCCGCTACGGCGTCGGCGCGGGTCAGCTTTGGCACGCGCCCTATCGTAGGCGGCCGCTTGTGCACGGTTTCACGAGGGTCCCGCTCGCCCCGTGAGCCGGCCTGGACCGGGCTACTCCCAGCGGAAGAACTTCCCCGCCGCCGCCAGCCCGACGACCGCCCACACGGCCAGAATTCCCAGGTCACCCCACGGCATCCCGGCCCCGTGCTGAAGCACGTCCCGCAGCCCGTCCGACAGGGCCGAGATCGGCAGCAGCCCCAGCACGTCCTGCGCCCCCGCCGGGAACTTGTCCAGCGGCACGATCACCCCGCCGCCGACGAGCAGCAGCAGGAAGACCAGGTTCGCGGCCGCCAGGGTGGCCTCGGCCTTGAGCGTGCCTGCCATCAGCAGTCCGAGCCCCGAGAAGGCGGCCGTCCCCAGGATCAGCAGGAGGACGACGGCTGCCGGGTTTCCCTGCGGCGACCAGCCCAGCGCGAAGGCGATCACCGTCAGCAGGGCGATCTGCAGGACCTCGGTGACCAGCACGGACGCCGTCTTCGCCGTCATCAGGGCCCAGCGGGGCAGCGGCGAGGAGGCCAGCCGCTTCAGCACGCCGTACCGGCGCTCGAAGCCCGTGGCGATGGCCTGGCCCGTGAACGCCGTCGACATCACGGCGAGCGCGAGGATGCCGGGGGCGAGGAAGTCGACGGCCTCGCCGGCGCCCGTGTCGACGATGTCCACCGAGCTGAAGAGGACCAGCAGCAGCGTGGGGATCACGACGGTCAGCAGCAGCTGCTCGCCGTTGCGCAGCAGCATCTTCGTCTCGAGCGCCGCCTGGGCCGCGATCATGCGCGGGAGCGGGGCGGCGCCCGGCTTCGGGGTGTACGTACCCGTACCGACCGTGGTCACGAACGCAGCTCCTTGCCGGTCAGTTCCAAGAACACGTCTTCGAGGGTGTGCCGTTCCACCGAGATCTTCTCCGGCATCACCCCGTGCTGCGCACACCACGACGTCACCGTCGCGAGCAGCTGGGGGTCGACCTTGCCGACGACCCGGTACGAGCCCGGCGTCAGCTCCGCGGCCGTGCAGTCGGCCGGCAGCGCCTTGAGGAGGGAGCCCACGTCCAGGCCCGGGCGGCCGATGAAGCGGAGCGTGTTCTCGGCGCCGCCGCGGCACAGCTCCTCCGGTGAGCCCTGGGCGATGACCCGGCCCGCGTCGATGATCGCGACGTCGTCGGCGAGCTGCTCGGCCTCGTCCATGTAGTGGGTCGTGAGGATGACGGAGACGCCGTCCGCGCGCAGGTCCCGGATCAGGTCCCAGGTGGCGCGGCGGGCCTGCGGGTCCAGCCCGGCGGTCGGCTCGTCCAGGAACACCAGCTCGGGACGGCCGACGACGGCCATGGCGAGCGCGAGCCGCTGCTGCTGACCTCCGGAGAGACGGCGGTACGTGGTCCGGCCGCAGCTGCCGAGGCCGAGCCGCTCGATGAGGGCGTCCACGTCCAGGGGGTGCGCGTGCAGCTTGGCGACATGGCGCAGCATCTCGTCCGCCCGCGCGCCCGAGTAGACACCGCCGGACTGGAGCATCACGCCGAGCCGGGGCCGCAGCGCGCCGGACTGCCTCACCGGGTCGAGGCCCAGGACCCGCACCGTGCCGGAGTCCGGCTTGCGGTACCCCTCGCAGGTCTCGACGGTCGTCGTCTTGCCAGCGCCGTTGGGTCCGAGCACGGCGGTCACGCCCGCCTGGGCCACCAGGTCGAGGCCGTTCACCGCGGTCTTCGTGCCGTACCGCTTCACCAGGGCCTGGACTTGGACCACGGGCTCAGTTCGCATGGCTCCAGAGTCTAGGTACGTGGCGGGTAACCCGAACGGCCGGGTTCACATCTCCTCCGCGCGGGGCCGGTGCGTCTCCAGCCACCGTCCCGCGTAGGCCACCGCGTCCGCCACGGGGAACAGCCGTGCCTCGGCCGCGCCCACCTTTCCCCGTACGACGGGACGGTCCCGGTCGAAGTCGCGCCCCAGTTCGTCGAACCGGTCCGAGGTGATCGACACCTCGGTCACCACCTCCCAGCCGGCAGGCCCTGGCCGGCCGACCTTCACCAGCGGCGAAGGTATCCGGTACTCGGCGAGATGGAAGCTGGTGCACGTCGCGTAACCGGCGCCGAGCAGCAGCACACGCGCGTGGAGCGCCTCCAGCCGGGCCAGCGGGCTGCGCTCGCCGAGCCGGCAGTCCAGGGCGTGGCCCTCGGTGATCTGCGCCGCGCGCGGCCCGACGGCGGCGAAGGACGTCTGCGGATGGGCGCTGCGCAGGGCACCCGGCCAGGTCCGTACGGTCTCCGGGATCACGCCCACCCCGAGCGCGGGCGTGACGAGGGGGTCGTAGGCGGGCATGGTCGCCCGGATCGTGTCCCACCACTCCTCGGGCACCGGCGGGTTGCTCCACACCGCCGGGTCCGAGAGATCACCGGTCTGGGTGGGGACGACCAGGGTGCCGTCCGGGCCGAGTGCGTCGAGCAGGCCCTGGACGACCGCGACGGCGCCTCCGCAGACCCAGCCGAGGGAGCTGAGCGAGGAGTGCACGAGGAGGGTTTCACCGGTTTGGACCCCTAGCTCGCGCAGTTGTGCCGCGAGGGTGTCCCGAGTGACAAGAGGGCCGGTCGGAGGGGGTGTCGACATGTTTCGGGAGTGTCCCGCAGGGAGCCTCGCGACGCCAGCGATTTGATCGATCAATGATCGTTTCCGCAGGTCAGATTAGGTATGCCTAAGTGACGCAGGGCACCCGCGAGGCGCCCGGGCGCGGCTTGCCTGCCTCAGAGGAATTACGCAACAATGGCGTTGTGAAATACGTCGGCGAGGCTCGGGAGACCCCTATGGGAACCCCCCAGGAGGAGCTCGCGACCGGGGAGCGCTCCACGCGCAACCGGGTCGCGCGGTCCATCCTGGACCACGGGCCGTCGACCGTCGCAGAGCTGGCAGGCCGGCTGGGACTCACCCAGGCCGCCGTACGCAGGCATCTGGACGCGCTGGTCGCGGACGATGTCGTGGAGGCCCGGGAACAGCGGGTGTACGGCACGCGCACGCGTGGCCGTCCCGCCAAGGTCTTCGCGCTCACCGACTGCGGCCGCGACGCCTTCGACCAGTCGTACGACAAACTCGCCGTGGACGCCCTGAAGTGGATCGCCGAGCGCGAGGGCGGGAGCGAGGCGGTCGCCGCCTTCGCCCGCGCCCGGATCGCCGCCCAGGCGAGCGCGTACCGCAAGGCCGTCGAGGCGGCCACCCCTGACCAGCGCACCGAAGCCCTGGCCAAGGCCCTGAGCGCAGACGGGTACGCTGCAACGGCGCGCAGCGCACCCCTCCCTCAAAAAGGCGAGCAGCTCTGCCAGCACCACTGTCCGGTGGCCCATGTCGCGGAGCAGTTCCCCCAGCTGTGCGAGGCGGAGACGGAGATCTTCGCCGAGCTGCTCGGAACGCACGTCCAGCGACTGGCGACCATCGCGCACGGCGACGGCGTCTGCACGACGTTCATCCCAAAGATTTCCCACACCACCGATAACGCATCTGCAAGCAAGGCCGGGAGGAACCCCGCATGACTCTCCCCATCGAGGAGACTGCCCACCCTGAGCTCGAGGGTCTGGGCAAGTACGAATACGGCTGGGCCGACTCCGACGAAGCCGGCGCCTCTGCGAAGCGTGGTCTGAGCGAGGACGTCGTCCGTGACATCTCCGCGAAGAAGAACGAGCCGGACTGGATGACCAAGCTCCGTCTCAAGGGTCTGCGGCTGTTCGACAAGAAGCCCATGCCGAACTGGGGCTCGGACCTCTCCGGCATCGACTTCGACAACATCAAGTACTTCGTGCGTTCCACGGAGAAGCAGGCGGAGTCCTGGGAGGACCTGCCCGAGGACATCAAGAACACGTACGACAAGCTCGGCATCCCCGAGGCGGAGAAGCAGCGCCTCGTCGCCGGTGTCGCGGCCCAGTACGAGTCCGAGGTCGTCTACCACCAGATCCGCGAGGACCTGGAGGAGCAGGGCGTCATCTTCCTGGACACCGACACGGCCCTGAAGGAGCACCCGGAGCTCTTCAAGGAGTACTTCGGCACCGTCATCCCGGTCGGCGACAACAAGTTCGCGTCGCTGAACACCGCCGTGTGGTCGGGCGGCTCCTTCATCTACGTGCCGAAGGGCGTGCACGTCGAGATCCCGCTCCAGGCCTACTTCCGGATCAACACCGAGAACATGGGCCAGTTCGAGCGGACCCTGATCATCGTCGACGAGGGTGCCTACGTGCACTACGTCGAGGGTTGCACCGCCCCGATCTACAAGTCGGACTCGCTGCACTCCGCGGTCGTCGAGATCATCGTCAAGAAGAACGCCCGCTGCCGCTACACGACCATCCAGAACTGGTCGAACAACGTCTACAACCTGGTCACCAAGCGCGCCGTCGCCTACGAGGGCGCGACCATGGAGTGGATCGACGGCAACATCGGCTCCAAGGTGACGATGAAGTACCCGGCCGTCTACCTGATGGGCGAGCACGCCAAGGGCGAGACCCTGTCCATCGCCTTCGCGGGCGAGGGGCAGCACCAGGACGCCGGCTCCAAGATGGTCCACATGGCGCCGAACACCTCCTCCAACATCGTGTCGAAGTCCGTGGCGCGTGGTGGCGGCCGTACCTCGTACCGCGGTCTGGTCGAGATCGGAGAGGGCGCCCACGGCTCGAAGTCCAACGTGCTGTGCGACGCGCTGCTCGTCGACACCATCTCCCGCTCCGACACGTACCCCTACGTGGACGTCCGTGAGGACGACGTGTCCATGGGCCACGAGGCGACCGTCTCCAAGGTCTCCGAGGACCAGCTCTTCTACCTGATGAGCCGCGGTCTGAGCGAGTTCGAGGCGATGGCGATGATCGTGCGCGGCTTCGTCGAGCCGATCGCCAAGGAGCTGCCCATGGAGTACGCGCTCGAGCTCAACCGGCTGATCGAGCTGCAGATGGAAGGCGCGGTCGGTTAAGACCGGTCTCCGTACAAGCAGCTAGCGAAATCTGACGTAGGAAAGAGAGCAGACCGACAGCCATGGCTGAGGCTCAGAACATCCCCGTGGGCTCCACCACCGCGGGCCAGATCGCGGTGGCCGCCGAGTCGACCGTCGCCACGCGCATGAGCGCGCCCCCGTCCTTCGACGTGGCGGACTTCCCGGTCCCGCACGGCCGTGAGGAGGAGTGGCGGTTCACCCCGCTGGAGCGCCTGCGCGGGCTGCACGACGGCACCGCCGTGGCGACCGGCGACGGCCTCCAGGTCACCGTCGAGGCCCCCGAGGGCGTCACCGTCGAGACCGTCGGCCGTGACGACGCCCGCCTCGGCAAGGCGGGCATGCCCGTGGACCGCGTCGCCGCCCAGGCGTACTCGGCGTTCGAGAAGGCCGGCGTGATCACCGTCCCCAAGGAGACGGTCCTCACCGAGCCGATCCGCATCGCCGTGCACGGCGAGGGCGGGGTCGCCTACGGCCACCAGGTCGTGGAGCTCGGAGCCTTCGCCGAGGCCGTCGTCGTCATCGACCACACCGGCGACGCGGTGCTCGCCGCCAACGTCGACTACATCCTGGGCGACGGCGCCAAGCTCACCGTCGTCTCCGTCCAGGACTGGGACGACAAGGCCGTGCACGTGGGCCAGCACAACGCGCTGATCGGCCGGGACGCCACCTTCAAGTCGTTCGTGGTCACCTTCGGCGGCGACCTCGTACGCCTCCACCCGCGCGTCGCCTACGCCGGCACCGGCGGCGAGGCCGAACTCTTCGGCCTCTACTTCACGGACGCCGGCCAGCACCAGGAGCACCGCCTCCTGGTCGACCACAACACCCCGCACTGCAAGTCGAACGTCGCCTACAAGGGCGCGCTCCAGGGCGAGGACGCGCACGCGGTGTGGATCGGCGACGTGCTGATCGAGGCCAAGGCCGAGGGCACGGACACGTACGAGATGAACCGCAACCTGGTTCTGACCGACGGCGCCCGCGTCGACTCCGTGCCGAACCTGGAGATCGAGACCGGCGAGATCGTCGGCGCCGGCCACGCCTCGGCGACCGGCCGCTTCGACGACGAGCAGCTCTTCTACCTGATGGCCCGCGGCATCCCGGCCGACGAGGCCCGTCGCCTGGTCGTCCGCGGCTTCTTCGCCGAGCTCGTCCAGCAGATCGGCGTCGACGACATCCAAGAGCGCCTCCTCGTGAAGATCGACGAGGAGCTGGAGGCCACGGTCTGATGGCTTTCGTACGCGCCTGCGGGCTGAGCGAGCTGGAGGAGGACACCCCGAAGAGGGTGGAACTCGACGGCACGCCGGTCTCGGTCGTGCAGACCGAGGGTGAGGTGTTCGCGATCCACGACATCTGCTCCCACGCGAACGTCTCGCTCTCCGAGGGCGAGGTGGAGGACTGCCAGATCGAGTGCTGGCTGCACGGCTCCAGCTTCGACCTCCGCACCGGCAAGCCGTCCGGCCTTCCCGCGACGCGCCCCGTCCCCGTATACCCCGTAAAGATCGAAGGGGACGACGTTCTCGTCTCCCTCACCCAGGAGTCCTGAGGCACCCATGGCAACGCTTGAAATCCGAGACCTGCACGTCACCGTCGAGGCCGACAACGCCACGAAGGAGATCCTCAAGGGCGTCGACCTCACCGTGAAGCAGGGCGAGACGCACGCCATCATGGGCCCCAACGGCTCGGGCAAGTCGACCCTCGCCTACTCCCTCGCGGGTCACCCGAAGTACACGATCACTTCCGGCACCGTCACCCTCGACGGCGAGGACGTCCTGGAGATGTCCGTCGACGAGCGCGCCCGCGCGGGCCTGTTCCTGGCGATGCAGTACCCGGTCGAGGTCCCGGGTGTGTCCGTGTCGAACTTCCTTCGCACCTCCGCCACGGCCATCCGCGGCGAGGCCCCCAAGCTGCGCACCTGGGTGAAGGAGGTCAAGGAGGCCATGGAGCGCCTCAACATGGACCCCGCCTTCGCCGAGCGCAACGTCAACGAGGGCTTCTCCGGCGGTGAGAAGAAGCGCCACGAGATCCTTCAGCTGGAGCTGCTCAAGCCGAAGGTCGCCATCCTCGACGAGACCGACTCCGGCCTCGACGTCGACGCCCTGCGCGTCGTCTCCGAGGGCGTGAACCGGGTCCGCGAGACCGGCGAGGTCGGCACCCTGCTGATCACGCACTACACGCGCATCCTGCGCTACATCAAGCCCGACTACGTCCACGTGTTCGCGAACGGCCGTATCGCCGAGTCCGGCGGAGCGGAGCTCGCCGACCAGCTCGAGGCCGAGGGCTACGACAAGTACGTGAAGGGTGGCGCATCCGCGTGACACAGCTGCCGGGCCTCCTCGACACCGAGGCGCTCCGCAAGGACTTCCCGATCCTGGACCGCGTCGTCCACGGCGACAAGAAGCTCGTGTACCTGGACAACGCGGCGACCTCGCAGACGCCGCGCCAGGTGCTCGACGTGCTCTCCGAGTACTACGAGCAGCACAACGCCAACGTCCACCGTGGCGTGCACGTCCTCGCCGAGGAGGCCACGGCGCTGTACGAGGGCGCGCGCGACAAGGTCGCGGAGTTCATCAACGCGCCCAGCCGCGACGAGGTGATCTTCACCAAGAACGCCTCCGAGTCGCTGAACCTCGTGGCCAACATGCTCGGCTGGGCCGACGAGCCCTACCGGGTGGACCACGAGACCGAGATCGTCATCACGGAGATGGAGCACCACTCCAACATCGTGCCGTGGCAGCTGCTCGCGCAGCGCACGGGCGCGAAGCTGAAGTGGTTCGGCCTGACCGACGACGGACGTCTCGACCTGTCCAACATCGACGAGATCATCACGGAGAAGACGAAGATCGTCTCCTTCGTGCTGGTGTCGAACATCCTGGGCACGCTGAACCCGGTCGAGGCGATAGTGCGCCGCGCGCAGGAGGTCGGCGCGCTCGTGTGCATCGACGCCTCGCAGGCCGCTCCCCACATGCCGCTGGACGTGCAGTCGCTCCAGGCCGACTTCGTGGCCTTCACCGGCCACAAGATGTGCGGCCCGACCGGCATCGGTGTCCTGTGGGGACGCCAGGAGCTGCTGGAGGACCTGCCCCCGTTCCTCGGTGGCGGCGAGATGATCGAGACCGTGTCGATGCACTCGTCGACGTACGCTCCCGCCCCGCACAAGTTCGAGGCGGGCACGCCCCCGATCTCCCAGGCGATCGGCCTCGGTGCGGCGATCGACTACCTCAACTCGATCGGCATGGACAAGATCCTCGCCCACGAGCACGCCCTCACCGAGTACGCGGTGAAGCGGTTCGCGGAGGTGCCGGACCTCAGGATCATCGGCCCCACCACGGCCGAGGACCGGGGCGCCGCGATCTCCTTCACGCTCGGCGACATCCACCCGCACGACGTGGGCCAGGTCCTCGACGAGCAGGGCATCGCGGTCCGGGTCGGCCACCACTGCGCGCGGCCGGTCTGCCTGCGCTACGGAATTCCTGCGACCACGCGAGCGTCGTTCTATCTGTACTCCACGCCGGCCGAGATCGACGCTCTGGTGGACGGCTTGGAGCACGTACGGAACTTCTTCGGCTGACGGGACGAGCGATCGCATGAAGCTGGATTCGATGTACCAGGAAGTCATCCTGGACCACTACAAGAACCCGCACGGGCGGGGCTTGCGGGATGGCGACGCCGAGGTGCACCACGTCAACCCGACGTGCGGCGATGAGATCACCCTGCGCGTGAAGTACGACGGCACGAAGATCGAGGACGTCTCGTACGAGGGCCAGGGCTGTTCCATCAGCCAGGCGAGCGCGTCCGTACTGAACGAACTCCTCGTCGGCAAGGACCTCTCCGACGCGCAGAAGATCCAGGAGACCTTCCTGGAGCTGATGCAGTCCAAGGGGAAGCTCGAGCCCGACGACGCGATGGAGGAGGTTCTGGAGGACGCGGTCGCTTTCTCCGGAGTCTCCAAGTACCCCGCCCGGGTCAAGTGCGCCCTCCTGAGCTGGATGGCGTGGAAGGACGCGACGGCCCAGGCGCTGGGCGACGCCGACGCCGAAAGGAAGACGGCATGAGTGACACCGTGGAGATGAAGCCGGCCTCGGAGGAAGAGGTCCGTGAGGCGCTGTACGACGTCGTCGACCCCGAGCTGGGCATCGACGTCGTCAATCTCGGCCTCATCTACGGCATCCACATCGACGACGCGAACATCGCGACGCTCGACATGACCCTGACCTCGGCGGCGTGCCCGCTGACGGACGTCATCGAGGACCAGGCCAAGTCCGCCACGGACGGCCTCGTCAACGAGCTGCGCATCAACTGGGTCTGGATGCCGCCGTGGGGACCGGACAAGATCACGGATGATGGGCGGGAGCAGCTTCGGGCGCTCGGGTTCAACGTCTGATCCAGGGTCCGAGACTCCCCCCTCACGGACAAAGCGGCGGCACCTTCCGGGTGCCGCCGCTTTCCTGTGCTCGTACCCGGGGGTGGCTCAGGCCGGCCCGCCGACCATCCGGAACGACGAGTCCGCCAGGTACAGGGAGCTGTACTCGAAGCGCTCGAGGCGGACGACGAAGTTCTTGTGGCGGAGGAAGTAGCCCGGGTAGTTGACCGACTCCAGCATGGTCGCGCCGGAGTGGGACGAGTCGCGGGGGCAGAAGGTGGCGTCGTGCTTGAACTGGGCGGAGCCGTCGTGGCGTTCGGCGCGCAGCACGAAGTTGCGGTGGCGCAGGTAGGCGCCGTCGTGCGTGGCGAAGGAGTAACAGGAGCTGTCGGCCAGCCCCTTCACCTGCTTGAAGGTGGAGTCCTCGCGGGATTCGGAACCGCGGACCGGGTCCAGGGCCACCTGACCGCCGCTCACGTGCCAGTAGCGGTCGGGGTAGTTGACCGAGCGGAAGGATCGCCAGGTCGTGGCGGTCGGGGGCTTCGGGGCGGCCGATGAACCGGCCTCGCGGGAGGGCGACTTGGACGGCTTCGGCGCGGGCTTGGGGGTGCCGACGTCCTGTTGGCGGGGGGCTCTGGTCGTGGCCTCGGCTGTCGACAGGCCGCTCTTGCCCTTCGGGGGAGTCTCCGAGGGTGTGGCGAAGGAGATCAGGCCGGGGAGCGTCGTGTTGTCGTCGGCCGGTGCCGAGCGTGTCTGCGCGTCAGGTGCCCTCTCCATCACGACGATTGCCGTGGCGCACGCGACGATCGTCGCCACCGCCATCCCGCCCGCCAGCCACAGGCGGCGCGTCCCCGGCGCCCGGGAGGTGTCCGGAGCCCAGCCGTTCTCCCAAGGTTGGTCCTGAGGCGGCCGGGACTTGTTTTCTGGCATGCGCTGTTCCCCCCAGCGGCGTCATGGGGCGACGACCGCGGCTGCGAAGGCCCGGTATGTGAACGGTAAAACACTAGTGGACCAGGTGACCCTGGAGCAGCTGTTTGGAACGGCCCGTATCCAGATTGATTTCTAAGTCGGTTTCAGGGGGGAGGGGGGTGGGGTTGCAGGCGTCGGCGGCCCTGGCGCGTGGTTGCTGATGGGCAATCAACTCTGCCTGGGTGACGGTGTGTTGGTGTTCCGGTCAGGTCCGCAATGGCCATGAGTGCAGCCAAGCCGTCGTAGCCCCCACCACGGGGCTCGGGCCCGCAGCAGGGCATCATGGCCGGGCGGCACATGTGCACACACCGCGCACGAGCACACACCGACAGGAGCCCTCCGATCATGGCCCACCGCGCCCACCGCGCACCCCGTGCCCTCCGCCGCGCGCTCGCGGCCGCACTTCTGTGCGGTGCGCTCGCCGCGGCCGCGGGCGGATGTACGTCGTCCGGCGGTGGGGACGCCGACGAGCCGGGCAGCTCCACCGCCCCGACGGCGCCCGGTACCGGCGGTTCGGGGAAGGTGGTCCTGCCCGAGCCGGGGGTCGCCTTCGACTACCAGATCGGCGGGGCCTACCGGCCGCCCGCCGGCGTACGAGCGGTCTCCCGCGACCGTGCGGCGAGACCGGCGCCGGGGGTCTACAACATCTGTTACGTCAACGCCTTCCAGGCCCAGCCGGACACCGAGGACTGGTGGGAGGACCGCCATCCCGACCTGCTGCTGCGGGACGCCGACGACTCGCTGGTCGTCGACCGGGACTGGGACGAGGTCGTCCTGGACATCTCGACACCCGCCAAGCGTGAACGGCTCGCCGATGTCGTGGGGGAGTGGATCGACGGCTGTGCCGCCGCCGGGTTCCAGGCGGTCGAGGCCGACAACCTCGACTCGCACGAGCGGTCCGACGGTCTGCTGACCACCGACGACAACGTGGCCTTCGGCAAGTTGATCGCCGCCCGGGCCCACGCCGCCGGCCTGGCGATCGGCCAGAAGAACGCCGCCGAACTGGCCGGACAGGGCCGCGGCATCGGCTTCGACTTCGCGGTGGCCGAGGAATGCGGACAGTACGACGAGTGCGACGTCTACGCGGACGCGTACGACGACCGCGTCTTCGACATCGAATACCGGCGGGACGGCCTCGCCGCCGCGTGTGCGGAGTGGGGCGACAAGCTGTCGGTGGTCCTGCGCGACCTGGACGTCGTACCGGCGGGGGAGGACGCGTACCGCCGCAGTACCTGCTGACCGGGGCCCACTCGCCCCGGACGGCGCCCGTCCAGGCGTGGGCTCAGTGAGTCAGTCGAGGACCGCGGTGGCCTCGATCTCGACCAGATGCTCGGGCACGTCCAGTGCCGCGACGCCCAGCAGCGTGGCCGGCGGGGCGGCGGTGACTCCCAGCTTGGTGGCCGCCCGGGTGATCCCTTCCATGAGCTGGGGCATCTTGTCGGGGGTCCAGTCGACGACGTGGACGTTCAGCTTCGCGACGTCGTCGAAGGATGCGCCCGCCGCCGCCAGGGCGGTGCCGACGTTGAGGTAGCACTGCTCGACCTGCGCGGCGAGGTCGCCCGCTCCGACCCCGACGCCTTCCGCATCCCATGCGACCTGCCCGGCGACGAAGACCAGCTTCGAGCCGCTCGCGATCGACACCTGGTGGTAGGCGCCGACCTCCACCAGTCCGCTCGGGTTCACCAGAGTGATGGCCATGTCGTCCGTCCGTTCCGTCTCGTGCTCACTTGTGGTTACTCAGGAACCATAGGAGAGTGGACGCTGACATGGAAGAACGCACTTTTCGGTGACTGGGGAACCTCATGGGAACCAAGCAGTTCAGCGGCTCGCTGGACCAGGCGGACGTGACGCGCGCGGACTCCCTGGCCCGGGAGATCTTCTCGGACATAGCCAACAAATGGGCTCTGCTGATCATCGAGGCCCTGGGGGAGGGGACCCTGCGCTTCAGCGAGTTGCGTGGCGAGGTCGACGGGATCAGCCACAAGATGCTCACCCAGAACCTGCGCATGCTGGAGCGCAACGGCCTGGTCGAGCGCACCGTGCACCCCACGGTGCCGCCACGCGTCGAGTACACCCTCACCGAGCCGGGCCAGGCCCTGCGCGTGACCATCGACGGCATGTGCGACTGGACCCACCGGTACCTCGGGGACATCGAGACGTCCCGGCGGCACTTCGAGGCGCGGAAACCGTAGGTGTGCGGAGGGTGTTGTGTACGCCCGTACGCAATTGTCGCCGTCGTTGTGTACGCTCGTACACATGGGATACCTGCTGCTCGCCGGAGCCATAGCGGCCGAGGTGGCCGCCACCACATCCATGAAGTACAGCGAAGGCTTCAGCAGGCTCTGGCCGTCGCTGCTGACCGCCCTCGGATACGTCGTCTCGTTCGCGCTGCTCGCCCAGACCCTGAGGACCGTCTCCGTGGGCACGGCCTACGCGATCTGGGCGGGCGTCGGCACCGCGGCCATCGCCACCATCGGGATCCTGTTCATGGGGGAGGGGATGACGGCCGCCAAGGCCGCGGGTATCGCGCTGATCATCGCCGGCGTGGTGGTGCTGAACCTGGGAGGAGCGCACTGATGCCCCGTCGCTATGACCCCGAGCGGCGCCAGCGGATCATCGACGCGGCGATCCGGGTCGTCGGGGAGAAGGGCATCGTGGGGCTCAGCCACCGCACCGCCGCCGCCGAGGCGGACGTGCCGCTCGGCTCCACGACGTACCACTTCAAGACGCTCGACGATCTCCTGGTCGCAGCTCTTCGCCAGGCCAACGAGGGCTTCGCCAAGGTGATCGCCTCGCGCGGCGGCCTGGCGGACCCGGACACCGACCTGGCCGCCGAACTCGCCGGCTGGATGGGCGAGTGGCTCGCGGGGGACCGCACGGGCGTGGAGCTGGAGTACGAGCTCTACCTCGCCGCCCTGCGTCGCCCCGCCCTGCGCCCGGTCGCCGCCGAGTGGGCACAGGACCTTGCCGACCGACTGTCCCGGCGCACGGACGCGGTCACCGCGCGGGCGCTGGTGGCGTTGATGGACGGGATCTGTCTGCAGGTGCTGCTGACTGAGGTGCCGTATGACGAGGGGTATGCGTGTGAGGTGCTGCGGCGGGTGATTCCCGGGCGGGTTGGGTGAGTCTCGACGGGGTGTGACCCTCTGCAGGGTGCGATGCCTGGGCGGCGGTGCGATGCCCTGGCCGGTGGCGTGTCTCTCTGCCGGAGGCGGGCTGCGCTCCCCGGGGGCCGCTGGCCGGAGCGGGCAGCCGCGACGTCCACCAGCGGCCCGTACCCTGAGACGCCCCTCCCGTCGGTTGGCCCGGGCGGCCCCCTGCCGGTTAGGTTGCCCTCATGACCGACACGACTGCTCCTCGTACCACCGGCGCCGTGGCAGCCGGCCTTGCCACGATCGCTGCTGACGGCACTGTTCTCGACACCTGGTTCCCCGCGCCCGAGCTCGTCGCCGAGCCCGGTCCCTCCGGCAGCGAGCGGCTGTCCGCCGAGCGGGCCGTCGAGCTGATCGGCGAGGGCGCCGCGAAGGCGATCGGGCCGGATGCACGCCGGGGCGTCGAGGTCGTCGCGGTCCGCACGGTCATCGCCTCGCTCGACGAGAAGCCGATCGACGCGCACGACGTGTACCTGCGCCTGCACCTGCTCTCCCACCGCCTGGTCAAGCCGCACGGCCTGAGCCTGGACGGCCAGTTCGGCTTCCTCGCCAACGTCGCCTGGACCTCCCTCGGCCCGGTCGCCGTCGACGACGTCGAGAAGGTCCGCCTGAACGCCCGCGCCGAGGGCCTGCACCTCCAGGTCACCTCGATCGACAAGTTCCCGCGGATGACGGACTACGTCGCTCCCAAGGGCGTGCGCATCGCCGACGCCGACCGGGTCCGCCTGGGCGCCCACCTCTCCGAGGGCACCACCGTCATGCACGAGGGCTTCGTCAACTTCAACGCCGGCACCCTCGGCACGTCCATGGTCGAGGGCCGTATCTCCGCGGGCGTCGTGGTCGGCGACGGCTCGGACATCGGCGGCGGCGCGTCGACGATGGGCACGCTCTCCGGCGGCGGCAACGTGATCATCACCATCGGCGAGCGCTGCCTGATCGGCGCCGAGGCGGGCGTGGGCATCGCACTGGGCGACGAGTGCGTCGTCGAGGCCGGGCTGTACGTCACCGCCGGCACCCGCATCACGATGCCCGACGGCCAGATCGTCAAGGCCCGCGAACTCTCCGGCGCCTCCAACATCCTCTTCCGCCGCAACTCGGTCACCGGCACGGTCGAGGCCCGCCCGAACAACGCGGTGTGGGGCGGTCTGAACGAGATCCTGCACAGCCACAACTGACCGCGACGTCCCTCGGACTCCCGTCGCCGAGCGCCCTCCAACAGCCGGACCCGGCTCGTGGGAGGGCGCTTGTCGTGTGGCGGCCCGACGCGACGCGCTCACGTACGGGTTACTCCACGTGACCTCACCGCGGTCCGGGCAGATGAACAGGTCGACGCAGTTTCCGATCACACGCCGAACCGACGAGATGAGGACCGATGGTGGGTCGAGTGAAGACGAGGGCGCGGGCCAGGGTTGTAGTGCGCCTGGTGGTGGGGACGTTGGCCGCGGGGGCGGCGTGCTGGCTGCCGGCCGGGGCCGCGTATGCCGACGAGACCAACACGGGCTCGCACAACGGGCCCCGCATCGGGCTGGTCAACGTGGGGCAGGTGGACGATCCGATGGAGGATGTGCTGGAGCACTTCCTGCTCTTCGGCGACGGGTACAAGTGGGGCTGATCGCGCGCTGACGCAGTGAAGGTGGGCGGGGCCCGTAGCGCACAGGGTGGCGGTACGGGCCCCGCCGCGTGCGCGAACTTGTTTCTGTGCGCCGGCATAGCGGAAGCACACCGCACGCGTCACAAGGGGTAGGAGGCGGGTACCCGGCCCGTCCGGGGGAAGAGAAGGTGACGATGGATGCCGAAGCCCAGGAGAGCTTCCGGGAGTTCGTGGAGAATCGGTCGTCAGCGCTGTTGAAGACGGCCGTGCTGCTGACCGGGGGCGACCGGCACGCCGCGGAGGACCTGCTGCAGAACGCCCTGATCAGGGCGGCCGGCCGCTGGCATCGGATCGACGAGCCGGAGGCGTACGTACGCCAGATCCTGTACCGGCAGCAGATCAGCCGCTGGCGGCTGAAGTGGCCCCGGCGTGAACTCACCGTCGCCGAGTTGCCCGAGAGCGGCGCGAGCCCGGACGCGGCGTCCGCCGCCGACCTGCGGCTGCTGATGCGGGGCGCGCTGGCGCGGCTGACCGCGCGGCAGCGGACCGTACTGGTGCTGCGCTACTTCGAGGACCTGCCCGAGGCCGACGTGGCCCGGATTCTCGGCTGCTCCGTGGGGACCGTACGGTCCACGGCCCACCGCTCGCTGGCCCGGCTGCGTTCGCTCGCGCCGGAACTGGCAGCCCTGGACCCGGCGGCCGCCGGACCGCAGCCGTCCCGTGACTTCTCACCCGTGGAGGTGCGTCCGTGAACGTCGAGGACCTCGTGCGTGACTCCCTGCGGGAGCTGGCCACCGAACAGCCGTCGGCGGGACCGGGGTTCGCCGACCGGGTGCTCAACACCCGCCGGCGCCGCCGCACCCGGCGGATCGCCTCCGTCGCCGCTGCCACCGCGGCCGTGGTCGCCGTCGGCGTGGCGGTGCCGATGCTGGACGTCGGCAAGGGCGACATACGTCCCGCGAGCGTTCTGGAGGGGCGCGGCGTCCACGCCCGGCCGGACCAGTCGCCGCCGCGCGATCTGATCGGGGCGGGGGACGCGGTGCTGGCCGCCTACTCCACGGCGGAATTCCGCGCCCAGACCGACAAGCGGGGTGCCATGGTGCGCACCTACTGGCTGATCGATCCGGAGACCGGGAAGTACGAGAAGGACACCCGGTGGTCCTTCGTCGCCGTCGCCCCGGGCCTGAAGACCGCGGCCGTGCTGGAGCACAACCTGCCAGCGAACCGGATCGGCCTGCTCGACCTCGCGACGGGGAAGGTCGAGCGGTGGATCCCGGTCCAGCGCGGAGTCGGCGGGCTTGCCTTCTCGCACGACGGGAGCAGGCTCGTCGCGACGACGTACGGCGAGAACCCCGATCTGCGCGTCAAGGAGAAGATGATCAGCAACGACGGGCCGGTGTGGGAGTGGGAGTCCAAGTACGGCCGGTCGAGCCGGTCCGGCTTCTACGACCTCGACGTGGCCTCCGGCGAGGGTTCCTGGAGTGCTGTCGCGACCGAGACCAACATCAACGCCCGGCAGGACTTCGCGTACAGCCGGACCGGCGACGGCGTGTACGCGCGGTACATCGGCAGCCAGGACGGACTCCAGCAGTTCTACGACCTGAGGGGCAACAAGGTCGCGCCACCGGCGGACGAGAAGTATCTGCGCTCGGACGTCGGCGCGCGCCTGTCCCCGAACGGCAGGCTCGCCGCCGGCGGCCTGACGAAGGAGGTCGACGGCAACCCGGGCAGGAGCTACTCCAAGGTCAGTGATCCCCGGACCGGCAGGGAGATCACCCGGGTCCGGGGGGCCGAGCTGCTCGCCTGGGCCGACGACCGGCGACTCATCGCCTGGGAGAGGGCGACCGGCCTGGAGGAGACGTACCGGCCCCGGCTCGTGCTGGTCACGATCGGCAGCGACAAGGTCGTACCCCTGAGCGGTGTGCGTGAGCCGGACCAGGACGAGAAACGACAGGGGTGGGAGCCGGTCTTCGCACGCCGCTGATCAGTCCGCGGTGAGCTCCTCGTACGCCGCCAGCAGCCCGTCGACCGCCTCGCGGCCGGCGGGCCGCAGCGGTGCGCGGACCGGGCCCGCGGGCAGGCCGAGCTCATTGAGCAGGGCCTTCGCGGTGACCGCGCCGGGCAGGCCGGCCGCCATCATCGACTCGATGAGCGGGGTGGCACGTTGCTGGAGGCGGGCGGACACGGGGGTGTCGCCCGCCTCGAACGCGTCGAGGACCGCACGGAGTTGGGACGGCACGACGTTCGCGACCGTGCTGATGTATCCGGTGCCGCCGACCGCGTAGAGCGCGAGGTTGTGCTCGTCGCAGCCCGCGTAGTACGCCAACTCCGTGCGGGCTAGCACCTTCTGGGTGCCGAGGAAGTCGAAGGAACAGTCCTTCACCGCGACGATCCGGGGGTGCTCGGCGAGCCGGATCAGCGTCTCCGGCTCGATCCGCGTGCCGGTGCGGCCGGGGATGTCGTACAGCGCGAGGGGCAGTCCGGCCGCGTCGGCGATCTCACGGAAGTGCGCCTCGACGGCGTCCTGCGGGGGCTTGCTGTAGTACGGCGCGACCACCAACAGGCCGTCGGCGCCCGCCTTTTCGGCCGCCAGGGCGAGTTCGGCGGTGTGCCGGGTGTCGAAGGTGCCCACGCCCGCGACGACCGTCGCCCGGTCGCCCACCGCTTCCCGGACGGCCCTGATCAGATCCGACTTCTCGGCGTCCGAGGTGGTCGGCGACTCGCCCGTCGTGCCGGAGAGCACGAGACCGTCGCACCCCTCGGTCACCAGCCGGTCGGCCAGACGCTGGGCGCCGTCGAGGTCGAGGGATCCCGCCTCGGTGAAGGGCGTGATCATGGCGCAGAGGGCCCGGCCGAAGGGAGGGGCGGAGGCGGTGGCGGTCGTCATGGTAGTAGTGTCGGCTCTGTCATGTCGTAGCTCCACTTAATTCTTCTATCGGGTATTGATAAGCGTTGCTTCGGCGTGGGGGGACTTGCCCTATGTCCAAAGTCGGGCGTCATGGGTCACCATGGCCGGGAAGGTCAACGACCCCTGGTCATGGAGGCGTCATGAAGCTCGGCAAGGCACTCGCCACCGGCGTCGCGGAAGAGCGGCCGCAGGACCGTGACGAACAGCTCGAACTCGCCCAGGAGATCGGGGAGATCGAGGTCGCCGAGGCGTCCGCGCCCGAAGAGGTCCCGGCCGCCCGATGAGGCTGCGGCTTCCGGAGGAACGCCCGACGGAGCCGCCGACCGGATACAAGATCGCCCACCCGATGCTGTCCCAGGACGGCACCCGGGCCGGGTTCACCGGTGTGTCGCTGGGCGGCGCGCTGCCGTACGGAGTGCTGGCCGACGCGTCCTGCGTCTACGGTCTGCGGCACCGGGCGCCGAACCGCCGCTGCGACTGCGGCTTCCACTGTGTGCACGACCGTACGGCCGCCGAGGCGCTGCTCTGCACGGCCGAGCACCGGGCGGCCGTGCTGCTCGAAGTCACCGTGCTGGGCCGCTACCTGCGCTTCGAGCGCGGCTTCCGCTACGCCCGTCAGCGGGTACGCACCGCCACCGTCGGCCCGTGCGCCTGCGGTACGGTCGCCGCCGCACTGGCCGACGCCGGCTGGGGCCGCCCCGGCTGGCGGGCACTCGCCCCGTCCTGCGCCGGCTGCCTGCGCGGTCGTACGTCCGTCTCGCTCGCGGGGTTCGCACGGCTGGCCGGGGAGCGGCTGCGGGTGGTGGCCGCCAAGGGGGTGTCCGTCGCGCCCGTGGCCGGCCTCGCCGCGGCCGACGGGCTGGGTGTGCCCGAACTGGCCGCCGAGGCCGCGCTGTTGCAGGCCCGCCTCGACTGGTTCCAGGCCCAGCTGGCCCGGCTGGGCGGGCGCGCACCGGACAGTGGAGAGAAGGGATAGCGGGGCCGGCACCGGGTACCCGGGTGTTCCGAATCGAGAGGAGGCGGAACACCGTGACCGGGTCCACGACCCCCGAGCGGGTGCCCGACGGGCACCACTCGGTGAGCGAACTCGTAGGGCAGGCAGGCGAACAGCTCTCCCGGCTCGTACGACAGGAAGTCGCCCTCGCCAAGGAGGAGCTGGCCGAGAAGGGCCGACGCGCCGGCACGGGCGGCGGGCTGCTCGGCGCGGCGGGCGCCGTCGCGTACGCCGGTCTGCTGTTCCTGGCCGCCGCAGCCACCGCCGCACTCTCGCTGACGCTGTCCGTGTGGGCAGCGGCGCTGATCGTGACGGGGATCCTGTTCGCCCTCGCCGGTCTGCTGGCCGCGACCGGCCGCGCCCGGCTGCGGCGCGCCGTACCCCCCACGCCGGAGGAGGCCATCGACAGCGTCAGGGCCGATGTCGAGGAGATCAAGGAAAGGGCACACCGATGACGGACCGCAAGGCGGGGGCGACGGGCGGCGGAAAGGCCGCGCAGAAGGGCGCCGCCAAGGCCGCTGCCGCGGGGAAGTCCGCGGCAGCGAAGGCGAGCGCAGGGGCCAAGGGGCCCGAGGAACTGCGCAGCCAGATCGAGCGGACGCGCAGCGAACTCGGCGACACCGTGGCGGAGTTGGCCGGGAAGGCGGATGTGAAGGGCCGAGCCCTGGCGCGTGCTGCCGACCTCAAGGACAAGGCGGGCGCGATGACCGTGCAACTGCGCAGCAGCGCCGTCCAGGCCGGGCACGTGGTGCAGGAGCAGGCCGCACGCGCCGGGCACGTCGTGCAGGACAAGGCGACGCACGCCGGGCACACGGTGCAGGACCGGGCGGTCCAGGCCGGGCACACCGTCCAGGGCAGGGCGACGCACGCGGGCCATGTGGTCGAGCACAGCGTGCCGCGCCCCGTGCGCAGCGCCGTCCAGGCCGGACTGCGGAATCCGCGGCCCGTGCTGATCGCCGGCGCGGCCGTGGGCGCTGTGATCGCCGCGCAGATGCTGCGGCGCCGGCACAACGGGCACCGCTGAGACGCCGATCGAGGGAGACGGCGAGGCGGCGCGGGACCGGTCACCGGTCCCGCGCCGTTCTGTGTGGACTCGCTCCCGTGCCGCCCCGTGCGATCTCGTGAACCCCGCCTTCCCAGGGCCACTTGACCTCAAGTCCGGTTGAGGTCGAAAGGTGTTCAGTGCACGCATGACCACCGACGCCGGAGGCCTCCATGACCCGTCGCACCGACGCTCCCCCCGACCTCACCCGCCCCGAGATCGGCGCCCCTTTCTTCAGCACCTGGCGGGTCGGCACCCCCTTGCGGCAGCAGCAGACCGTCGAGGCGATCGCCGGCACCTGGGAGCGCCGCCCCTGGCCCGCCGATGGTCTGCTCGGCTACCACGTCTACACCGGGCACGACGCCGCCACCCTCCTGCACTACTCGCAGTGGCGCAGTGAGCAGGCCTACGAGGCGTTCGTGAAGACGCACCGCCAGGAGCGCAACGACGAGATCGACACCGCCGTACCGGGCATCGAGCGGCTCGGACTCGGCCGGTACCGGCACTACCGCAGCGGCACTCGCGAGGGCGACACCCGCGTCCCCGGCTGCATCGTGATCGTCGACATCGAGTTCGAGGGACCCGACCCCGACCGGCAGCGCGCCTGGGTGGACGCCGTCTTCGAGGCGCTGGAGAGCGAGCCGGAGCCCCATCCCGGGGGCATCTCCGCCCACTTCCACCTGAGCACCGACGGCACCCGCGTCCTCAACTACGCCGAGTGGGAGAGCGCCGCGGACCACATCGACGCCCTCGCCGCCCCGGGCGACGGCATCGGCTCGGCGACCGAGCTGTGGCACCGCGTCCAGACCTGGCCGGGACTGAAGAGCAGCACGGTCAGCCGGTACGGCCACGCCGTCGGCCTCGTCCCGGAGTGACGCCGCCGGGGTCGCCGTACCGACCAGGCCAAAGACGTCCCCTCACCGAAAACTCCAACCGTCTGGACAAAAAAAGTTTTCGGTGAGACGGTGGACGCATGCTGGACGTCACCGTGATCGAGGACCCCGAGGCCGCAGCCGTCTCCCTGGACCCCACAAGGGCCCGGCTGCTCGCCGAGCTGGCGGCCGGCCCCGCGTCGGCCGCCATGCTGGCCGGCAAGGTCGGACTGCCCAGGCAGAAGGTGAACTACCACCTCAAGGCACTGGAGCGGCACGGACTGGTGGAGCTGGCCGGCGAGCGCCGCAAGGGCAATGTCACCGAGCGGCTGATGCAGGCGACCGCCGCGTCGTACGTGATCTCGCCGCTCGCGCTCGCCTCCGTGCAGCCGGACCCGGACCGCTTCCGCGACCAGCTCTCCGCCCGCTGGCTGCTCGCGCTCGGCGCCCGGCTCGTCCGGGACGTCGGCTCGCTGATCACCGGCGCCGCGAAGGCCCGCAAGCGGCTGGCGACGTACGCCCTGGACGGCGAGGTCCGGTTCGCCTCGGCGGCCGAACGGGCCGCGTTCATCCAGGAGTTGACGGCGGGCGTGAGCGCGCTGATCCACAAGTACGACGCGCCCGACGCGGAGGGCGGCCGCGATCACCGGATCGTGGTCGCCGTACACCCCACGGTCAAGGACCAGCCGAACCCCGCACTCGACCAGTAATCAGCAGGAGCCCACCATGTCCAAGGAATTCGAGATCGCCCGCGAGTTCGAGGTCGACGCCACGCCGGAGCAGGTGTGGGACGCGATCACCAACAACACCGGCGGCTGGATGTGGCCGTCCGAGCCGCCCGAGCCGCGTGTCGGCGGCAAGGGCGCTATGGGCTCCACGGTCACCGCCTGGGACCCGCCGCACCGCTACACCAACCGCACGGAGGACGTCGAGGGCATCGCCGAGCAGAGCCTCAACCAGCTCGACTACACCATCGAGCCGCGTGAGGGGGGCCGCCGGGCCTGGGTGCGGTACGTGCACAGCGGCATCCTCGTCGAGGACTGGGACAACCAGTACGACGCCGCCGGCCGGCACACCGATTTCTATCTGCACACGCTGCGTCAGTACCTGACGGAGTTCGGCGGACGCCCGGTCGTCGCCTTCACGACCTTCGACGGGCCCGACACGTCCAAGACGGCGGATGCCTTCGTCGCCGTGGGCCGCGCGCTCGGCCTCGGGGACGACACCGCCGAGGGGACGCGGGTCCAGGCACGCGGCCCCGAGGGCCGACTCCTCGACGCCGTGGTGGACTTCCGCAACCCGTACTTCCTCGGGCTGCGCACGGACGACGCCATGATCCGCTTCTTCGGCCGCAACCACTGGGGCTACCCGGTCGGCATCTCCGTGCACGACTTCGCCCCGGGCGCCGACGCCAAGGCGGTCGAGGCCGCCTGGCAGGACTGGCTGAACGGCGTGTTCAGCCAGTCCTGAACCTCATCGGAGGTTACGGGCGGAACCGCAGCACCTGCGGGTCGTGGTCGCTGATCTGGTCGTTGAACTCCGAGTTGACGTGCACGCTGTCGTACTCGAAGTCGCAGGAGCGCCGGATCGACGGACTGACCAGGATCTGGTCCAGCGTCTGGGCGTTGCCCTGGTAGACGTAGGAGTAACGCTCGCTCTTGGGCAGCGACTTGATCGCCGACCACAGCGCGCCGTCGTCCTCCAGCAGCTTGGTGGTGCCGGAGAACTCGAAGTCGTTGATGTCGCCGAGCGTGACGACGTCCGCGTTCTTCTGGACGGCCAGGATGTCCTTGACGAAGGTGTTGACCGCGGTCGCCTGGAGGTGACGCTGGGTCTCCGAGCTGCGGGTCGGCGGCTGGTACTGCGCGTGCAGCGACTGGTCGCCGCCCTTGGAGGCGAAGTGGTTGGCGATCACGAAGACCGTGCGGCCACGGAAGACGAACTCGCCGGCCAGCGGCTTGCGGCTGTTCGTCCAGGCCGCGTTCGCCGGGTCGATACGGCCGGGGGAGACCGTCAGGGCCGCCTTGCCCTGCGCCTTGGTCACACCGGCGGCGGTCGTGGCGTCGCCGCCCGCGCGGTCGGTGAAGGAGACCCGCTTCGGGTTGAACAGGAACACCTGGCGGATGTTGCCGCCCGGCTCGCCGCCGTCGGCCTTGTCGACCGGGTCGATGGAACGCCAGTCGTAGGCCGGGCCGCCCGCCGCGACGATCGCGTCGATCAGCTTGCCCACCGTCTGGTCGGCGGCGACCGTGCCGTCGTTCTTCGCGCCGTTGTTGTCCTGGATCTCCTCCAGGGACACGATGTCGGGCGACTGGAGGTTGTTCACGATCGCGGAGGCGTGCTCGGCGAACGTGGCGTCGGACGGGTCGAGGTTCTCGACGTTGTACGTCGCGACCGCCAGCTCGTCGCGTCGCTGCTTCTGGGTCGTCTCCCGCTCGAGGCCACCGCTCTTGAGGGTGCCGAGCTCGCTCGCGACGAGGGTGTAGCCGCCGAACTGGTTGTAGTCCAGCGGGCCGGTGGTGGTGCCGGTGAGGGTGTCACCCACGTTCGCGACCGGGAACTCGGCGCCGGGGCCGAGCGACTGGATCTGCAGCCGGCCGGTGTTCTGGGAGTCGTAGGAGCCGTAGACCGTGCCGCCGCGGCGGTTGCGGTGCTCCCACGGCTTCACCGTCACCCACAGCTCGTAGAAGTCGTCGGTCGCGGTGACCACGCGGGCGTCGGCGACCTCGACGTTCATGCCCTCCAGGGACTCGTAGTGGTCCAGGGCGTACTTCGACGGCCGCAGCGTCAGGCCGTCGATCGAGCCCTTCGCGGCCGCGTCGCCGGCCGGCGTGTACCCGTCCGGCACCGAGTCCTCGTCGACGACCGTCGCGGCCGGGACGGCGTTGCCGCTGGAGACGACGGTGACCGTCGGCTTGGTGATCTCGGTCAGCGACTGGTTGCCGGAGGTCGCGCCGCCGGGGACGTATTCGGCGACCGTGCCGGCGACCAGGACCGAGTCGCCGACGGCGACCTTCGGAGCGGAGCTGGTGAAGACGAACACGCCCTCACTGGTGGCCGGGTCGGCGTCGGCGTCCGGATCCTGGATCCAGAAGCCTCTGGACGAGCCGTAGGTGCGTACGCCGGTGACGATTCCGGCCACGTCCGTGACCTGCTTGCCGGCGTACGGGGATATGCGGGTGCTGCCCTGGATGTCATGGATGCGCACGGAGTCGGCGTGCGCGGGCGCGGTGAGGACAACGGTGGACGCCGCGGAACAGACGGCGGCGACGGTGAGCGCGGCGAGACGCGCGGACTTCTTGCTCGGCAACGGGATCCCTCCGGGGACATACGTGGGCGCCGGGACGAGGGTGGTGCGTGGAACGGTGGGTGCAGGCGCGACCTGTGGGGCGGCGGCGACGCGCGTAGAAAATACAGTGAACAGATGTCCGCTCGATTTCTACGCGCGTCAATCTCCTGCCTGCTCGGGCCAGTTGTCAAGGTTTCGGCCATGTACACCGCCCGACGGGGAGATGAACCGGGCGGCATGGGTGGAAACCCGTCTAGGCTGAGCGGTTGAGCCGTGAAGTGGAGCGGCTGGGCCGTGACGCCTACGGCCCTGCGGAACGCCCGAGGAGAACCAGCCGATGTCAGACAGCTCCCCCCTGCCGCCGGTGCGGCTGCATCCCGAAGCGGAGCTGGCGCGGGACGCGCTGTCCACGCCGTTGCTCGCCCGGGCCGCACGGCTGGCCCGCTGGGCCGGGCCCGACACCCGGGTCGACGCCGGGGGCGGCCTCCTCGAAGAGCAGCTCCCGGCCGCCGCCGAGGTGCTCGGGCTGAGCGGGGACGACGCCGCCGCGTACGCCAGTGAGGCCTTCCGCGTGGCCGTCGACACCGGGCTGGTGGAGATCGTCGACGAGGAGGCGGGCACCGTCGCGACGGGCGCGGATCTGGCGCTGCTGACCGGCGGTTCGCCGCAGGACGTGCTCGGGGTGTGGCTCGGCGCACTGGAGACGGTGCTCGCGGACGCGAGCGTGCCCGACCTCGACCACCTGGTCGACGCCATGGACGCGGGCGACGAGATCGACCTCTCCACGCTGGACTGGGACCCCGAGGCCGAGGCGGAGTTCCTCGACGGAGTGCTCGGCAACCTCTACCTGCTGACGGTCAGCGAGGACGGGCCCGGCGACGCCCCCGTGCCGCTGCCGGCCCTCGCCGCGTCGATGATCGTGCCCAGCGACATGGGCGAGCCCACGAACGACGTGCTGGAGCAGGTCTCCGACGCGATGATGCGCCTGGACGACCAGTTCCGGCTGCTGGAGCCGGTCGGCCTGGTGGAGTACCAGCCGGTGGACGAGGCACTGATGGCGGACGTCGAGGGCGCCGAGGAGGCCGCGGCCGCCGTCGACGACACCGACGTGTCGCGCTACGGCATGGTGCGGCTGACCCCGCTCGGGCTGTACGGGCTGCGGGCGCGGCTGCTGGAGGCCGGGTTCGAGTCGCCCGCGGTCGGGGACCTGGCGGACAAGGGCGCCGACGCGCTGCTCGACGGCACGGCCACCTTCCCGCAGGCCGCTGCGCACGCCGAGACCGTGCAGTGGCTGGCCCGCCGCGAACCCCTGGCCGCGGCGCGGGAGTTGCTGGCGGCGGCACGAGGCCTGGACGCCGGGGCGCCGCTGCGGCGGCTGCGCTGCCAGCAGGCGCTGTCCCTGGTGGGCGCGGAGGCCGAGCCGGCGCTGCGGGAGGTCCTCGACGATCCGGAGCTGGGTGGGCTGGCCCGGGTCTGGCTGACCGAGGCGGGGTTCTCCGACGTGCCCCCGCCCTCCCAGGACCTGGTGTTCTGGCTGACCGTCGACACGCTTGCCGCGCAGCTCGCGGCCGAGGGGAACTCCGACGAGCTGCGGGCGCTGGTGGAGGGACTGGCCGCGCAGCACAGCGGGTTCTTCGCGGCGGCCTGGCGGGTCGAGCATCCGGCCACGGCGGATGTGCTGGAGGCGATGGGGCGGTTGCATCCGGACAAGAAGATCGCGAAGGAAGCGAGGAAGGCCGCCTTCAAGGCGCGGTCGCAACAGGGGGGCTGAGCCTGAGTCGCGGGTGCGGCGTCGTCGCGGTTGCTCGCACGGTTCCCCGCCCCCCTCAGCGCGTTGCACGCGCCCGGTGTTCTATCAGGTAAGCGTGTGCCCTGAGGATGACTGGTGTTCAACCGGTGTTCAGGCGTGGGCGGGAGCGTTGCGCCGTCTCGACGTCCGCCACCCTCCACGGCACCCACTGTCACAGGAGCCAGCATGTCGCTCACCCGCAGGGACTTCGCCAGGAATTCCGCGATCACCGGGGCCGGTGTCGCGCTGGCGGGCAGCGCCGGCGTTCTCGCCACCGCGCCGAACGCGCTCGCGTCCACGGAGTCCGAGACCGCGAGCGAGAAGTCCGCGGACGCCCACGCTGGCGGTGTCGGGTACGGACCCCTCGTCCCGGACCCGAAGGGCCTCCTCGCACTGCCCGCCGGGTTCAAGTACCGGATCATCACCTACAGCGGCAGGACCAAGCTGGAGTCGGGCGAGTTCACCCCCTCGAACCACGACGGCACGGCCGCCTTCGACGGCCCCCGCGGCACGACCCTCCTCGTGAACAACCACGAGCTGAAGGGCCCGCGCGCCGGCTGGGACCACCCCGTCCCGCTCACCGAGGGCCTCGTGTACGACCCCGCCGCGGCCGGCGGCTGCACCGTCGTCGAGGTCCGCCCCGGCGGGCAGGTCGCCGAATGGGTCGGCATCGCGGGCACCTCCACCAACTGCGCGGGCGGCAGCACCCCTTGGGGCACCTGGCTGACCTGTGAGGAGAACTCCGACAAGGCCGGCACCAACGGCATGACCAAGGACCACGGCTACGTCTTCGAGGTCGACCCCATCGACCGGCGCGCCAACAAGGACCCCAAGCCGCTGAAGTTCTTCGGCCGCTACGACCACGAGGCCGTCGTCATCGATCCCAAGCGCGGCCACGCCTACCTCACCGAGGACGCGGCCTCGCCCAACGGCCTGTTCTTCCGCTGGACCCCGCCGAAGGGCTTCGAGTACGGCCGCGGCACGTTCCGCAAGCTGGCCGACGACGCCGGTGTCCTCCAGGCGCCCAAGTGCTTCGACTCCGGCGGCAAGTTCGTCGACGACCTCTCCCGGGCCACCAGGATCGGCACCGTGTACGGCGTCGACTGGGTGGACGTCCCGGACCGCGACGCCAGGACCACGCCCGTGCGCAAGCAGTTCGCCGACGGCGAGATCACCCGCGCCCGCAAGCTGGAAGGCATGTGGTGGGGCGACGGCGGTGCCTACGTCGTCTCCTCGTACGCCCGTGAGGAGAGCCCCGGCCGGCACGACGGCCAGGTCTGGTTCTACGACCCCAAGCGCCGCACCCTCACCCTGAAGGTCCTGCTCGGCGTCAACCCCGACCCGTCCAAGGACGGCGCCTTCGACGGCCCGGACAACATCACCGTCTCCCCGTACGGCGGCCTCGTCATCGCCGAGGACGGCGAGGGCGTCCAGCACCTCTTCGGCGCCACCGACAGCGGCCGCACGTACCCGATCGCCCGCAACGAGCTGAACATCGGCACCGAGGAGGAGCCGGAGTACAGCGAGTTCGCCGGCGTCACGTTCTCGTGCGACGGCCGGACGCTGTACGCCAATATCCAGACGCCGGGCATCATGCTCGCCATCACGGGGCCCTGGAAGCGGCAGCGGCGGTAATTAATTCGGTCGCCCGGCCCGAGTTGCGCCTCCTACAGTGAGATCACAACGTCACGCACCTCCCGGTGCGATGGCAGCGGCTACTTCTTTTCCAGAGAATCCGACGCCGCCGCCGACTTGATCTCGGGAGGCGCAGCTCATGGTGGGTGCCCGGTGCGCAGGCAACGGTTACTTCATTGGATCAGAGGGTTGCGGGTTCGAGTCCCGTCATCGACTTCGGGTCGGTGTAGCTCAATTGGGTAGAGCATCCGACTAAAGTCCGTCGCCGACTCCTGATCTCGGGCTCCCACCTTTTGCTGCGTCTCCCTCCGAAACGCAAACGAATTCGGGGGGAATTCACCATGGCACGATTCAACAGGCGTGCCGCCAAGGCGCGGCCGACCTCGCGGGTCACCTCGACGGGGCGAGTGCTCCGTACCTACGAGGGCGGCCTGGGACGGGAGCGCGACGCGCGCTCCGAGCTCTTCCTGCTGGCGGTCGCCAACTTCGTCTCGCAGCGGACCTTCTACGAGTCCGGCGCCGACCGTGACGACCGGTTCGCGCGGCTCGTGGGCGAGCTCGCCGTCACGGATCCCGAGTGGACCGCCGGCCTGCTCGGCTGGCTGCGCGGCGAGGGCAACCTCCGTACGGCCGCCGTCGTGGGCGCCGCCGAGTACGTGAAGGCCCGCCTGGACGCGGGGGCCACCGACGGTCCGTCGAACCGGCAGGTCATCGCCTCCGTACTCCAGCGGCCGGACGAGCCCGGCGAACTGCTCGCGTACTGGACCGCCCTGTACGGCCGCAACGTCCCGAAGCCGGTCAAGCGCGGTGTCGCCGACGCCGTACGCCGGCTCTACAGCGGCAGGTCGCTGCTGAAGTACGACACCGCGTCCAAGGGTTACCGCTTCGGCGACATCCTCAACGTGGTGCACGCGGCCCCGGACCCGGACAAGCCGGGGCAGGGCGACCTGTTCCAGTACGCCCTCGACCGCCGGCACAACCCGGACACCGCTGTGCCGCCCGCGTCCAACCGGACGCTGGTCGCGCATCGCGAGTTGATGGCACTGCCCGTCGAACAGCGGCGTGCGGTGGTCACGTCGGACGGCGGGGCCGAGCGGCTTGCGGCGGCCGGGATGACGTGGGAGGCACTGGCCGGCTGGCTGCAGGGGCCGATGGACAAGGAGGCCTGGGAGGCCGTGATTCCGTCGATGGGCGCCATGGCGCTCGTCAGGAACCTGCGGAACTTCGACGAGGCCGGGGTCTCGGACGAGGTGGCGGCCCAGGTCGCCGCCCGGATCAGTGATCCGGGGGAGGTCGTACGGTCGCGACAGTTCCCCTTCCGGTACCTCGCCGCGTACCAGCACGCGCCGTCGCTGCGCTGGGCGTACCCGCTGGAGCAGGCGCTCGGCCACTCGCTGGCCCAGGTGCCGGCGCTGCCCGGCCGGACGCTGGTGCTCGTCGACCGCTCGGGCTCGATGTTCTGGTCCCCGCTGTCCGACCGCTCGCAGCTCAACCGGGCCGACGCGGCGGCGATCTTCGGCACGGCGCTCGCACTGCGGGCGGCGGACGCGGACCTCGTCCAGTTCGGTACGGGCAGCGGCGAGATCGCCTTCCGCAAGGGCGAGTCGGTGCTGAAGGTCCTGGGGCGCTTCGGGGACCTCGGCGGCACGAACACCACCGAGGCCGTGCGTCGGCACTACCGCAAGCACGACCGGGTGCTGATCGTCACCGACGAGCAGTACGCCCCCAGCAGCCACGGCGACCCGACCGAGCAGGTCCCGGCCGACGTGCCGGTCTACACCTGGAACCTCGCCGGGTACCGGGCGGGCCACGGTCCGTCCGGGAAGGGCAACCGGCACACCTTCGGCGGGCTCTCGGACGCGGCCTTCCGGATGGTGCCGCTGCTGGAGGGCGCTCGGGACGCCGACTGGCCCTGGGCGGCCTGAGCCGCCCGAGCCGAGAGTGGCCCGCACCGCGTGGGGAGTGCGGGCCACTCTCGTGTCCACGCCCTTGTCGCCGCCTCGACTGACATCTAACATTTCAGTTCGTGGAGGCGATACGACCCGTAAGCCGGACCCTGCTCAGGGACCGGGCCTACGAAGCGATCCGGGACGCCATCGTGGCCGGGGAGATCGAGCCCGGCGCGGTGGTGCGGGACGCCGATCTCGCGGAGCGGCTCGGGCTGTCCCGGGCGCCGGTGCGCGAGGCGTTCTCACGACTCGTGGACGAGGGGCTGCTGGAGAGCAAGCCGCAGAGCTACACGCGCGTGACGTCGGTCGTCGCCGCCGAAGTACGCGACGCGGCCGCCGTCGTCGGCGCCATGCACGAGCTGGTGACACGGGTCGCCGTGCCCCGGCTGGCAGTCGCGGACGTGGAGATCATGCGCGCCGCCAACGAGCGCTTCGCCACCGCCGTCGCGGCCGGCGAGGTGGACCTCGCCCTGCGGGCCGACGACGAGTTGCACGACGTGCTGGTGCGGGTGAGCGGCAACCGCGCGGCCGCCGCCACCGTCGCCCGCTACACCCCGCTCATCCGCCGTCTGGAGCGTCGGCGCTTCGGCGAGGGCGGGACCTGCCGTTCGGCCGGGCTGCACGAGCGGTTGATCGAGGCGTGCGCGGCCGGTGACGTGGACGAGGCGGTCCGGGTCACGGCGGAGATCTGGCGAGGGCTGGCCGAACTCGCCGCCAGCGACTGACCCCTCTCGGGAGGACCCCATGTCCCTTTCCTCGTACGGCCGTTACCCCCTTCTCTTCGGCCCGTCCCCCGTGCACCCCCTGGAACGCCTGACCGCCCACCTCGGCGGAGCCTCCCTCTGGGCCAAGCGCGAGGACTGCAACTCCGGCGTCGCGTACGGCGGCAACAAGACCCGCAAGCTGGAGTACCTGGTCGCCGACGCGCTCGCGAAGGGCTGCGACACGCTCGTCTCGATCGGCGGGGTGCAGTCCAACCACACCCGCCAGGTCGCCGCGGTGGCCGCCCGCGCCGGGCTCAAGTGCGTGCTGGTCCAGGAGAGTTGGGTGGACTGGCCCGACTCCGTGTACGACAAGGTCGGCAACATCCTCGTCAGCCGCCTCGCCGGGGCCGACGTACGCCTGGTGCGGGCCGGGTTCGGGATCGGCTTCAAGGAGAGCTGGGAGCAGGCGCTGCGCGATGTGGAGGAGTCGGGCGGAAAGCCGTACGCCATCCCGGCCGGCGCCTCCGACCACCCGCTCGGCGGGCTCGGCTTCGCCGGTTGGGCGTACGAAGTGGCCGCACAGGAGCGGGAGTCGGGTGTCTTCTTCGACACCGTGGTCGTGTGCTCGGTGACCGGCTCCACGCAGGCCGGCATGGTCGCCGGATTCGCCGCCCTGGAGGAGGCGGGCGGCCGCCCGCGCCGGGTCCTCGGTATCGACGCCTCGGCCAAGCCCGCCACCACACGCGAGCAGATCGCCCGGATCGCCGGCAACACCGGCCGGCTCATCGGCGTCGAACGCGAGTTGACCAAGGCCGACGTCGAGCTCGACGACCGCTATCACGCGGGCACGTACGGGATACCGGACGAGACGACGCTGGAGGCGATGCGGCTGGCGGCGCGGAGCGAGGGCATGGTCACGGACCCGGTCTACGAGGGCAAGTCGATGGCCGGGATGATCGACCTGGTCTCGCGCGGGGAGATCGCGCCGGAGTCCACCGTCCTCTACGCCCACCTCGGCGGGCAGCCCGCGCTGAACGCGTACAGCGCGCTGTTCTAGGCGGCCGGACGCGCCGAGCTGCGGGGTCCGGGCCGGCCTTGCGGTGCCGGGCCTGCCGTGCCGCGTACCTGGCCGGATAAAGTGCACAGCGTGTGGGCGGACGATCAGCAGCGGGAGCCGAGTGTCGAACGGCCTGACGGCCCCCGCCGCCGGGCCACGATCCACGATGTCGCGAAGCTGGCCGGAGTGTCACGGCAGACGGTCTCCCGTGCGGTCAACGACAAGGGCGAGATCGGTCCGGCGACGAAGGAACGGGTGCTGGAGGCGGCGCGGCTGCTGGACTACCGGCCGAGCCGTTTCGCGCGCGGCCTCGTGCAGAAGGGGACCGTGACGGCGGGGCTGGTGATCCCGGATCTGATGAACCCCTTCTTCCCCGAGGTGGCCGCCGGTGTGCTGGAGGCGGCCGAGCAGCGCGGCTGGCAGGTGGTGATGTGGGACTCCCGCATCGACGAGGCCCGGGAGCGCGACGCGCTCGATGCGCTGTCCCATCAGGCCGACGCGATCGTGGGCTACTTCAAGAGCCCGGAGGACGTGCTCGCCCGGCACCTCGGCGGCGTACCGCTGGTGCTGCTGGAACGCGGGCCGCAGCAGACCCGTTTCGCGGCCGTGGGGATCGACGCCGCCGCCGGCCTCGAACAGGGCATGGCGCATCTGGTCGCCGCGGGGCACCGCAGGATCGGCATGCTGGACGGTGTGCACGGTCCCGCCTCGCGCAGACAGGCCTTCCTGGAGCTGGCGCGGCGGCACGGTCTGCCGGTCGACGACAGCTGGATCGCGCTGAGTCCCGAGCACAGCGTGGCCGGGGGCGAGGCCGGCATGGAGCGGCTGCTGGACGCCCGGCCCGACATCACGGCCGTCTTCGGCTTCAATGACCTGATCGCGGTCGGCGCCATGCGTGCCGCCCGGCGGCGCGGCCGGCGGGTGCCGGACGACCTGGCCGTCATGGGCTTCGACGGACTGTCGCTGGGTGAGCTCGTGGAGCCCGCGCTGACCACCCTGCACATCGACAAGCGTCGGCTGGGACGGCTGGCCGTCGAACAGGTCGCCCGGCTGCGCGCCGGTGAGGAACCGCTGCGGGGCGCCGAGGCCTGGGTGGTCCCGGAGCTGGTGGTGCGCGCCTCGGCCTGACGGCCCGGTGGGCCGGAAGCGCCGCAACGCCGGGCGCCCCCTTCGACCGGGGGCGCCCTGACGTAGTACGGCCGCCTACAGCGCCTGGGCCGCCGGCTTCACCATCCCCCTCACCGTGCGGGACTTCACGAAGTCGCCCATGGCCGTCATCTCCCACTCGCCGGAGAACTGCTTGATCAGCTTCGCCATCATCACGCCCGTCTGCGCTTCGGCGTTGGTGAGGTCGAAGCGGACGAGTTCCTCGCCGGACGCGGCGTCGATCAGCCGGCAGTAGGCCTTGGCGACCTCGGTGAACTTCTGGCCGGAGAAGGAGTTCACCGTGAAGACGAGTCCGGTGACCTCCTGGGGCAGGCGCCCGAGGTCCACGGTGATGACCTCGTCGTCCCCGCCGCCCTCGCCGGTGAGGTTGTCGCCGGAGTGGCGGATCGCGCCCTGCACGATCTGGAGCTTGCCGAAGTAGCAGCTGTCGATGTGGTTGCGCTGCGGGCCGTACGCGATGACGGAGGCGTCCAGGTCGATGTCCTTGCCGCGGTACGCCGGCTCCCAGCCGAGGCCCATCTTGACCTGGGAGAGCAGGGGGCGGCCGCCCTTGACGAGGGAGACCGTCTGGTTCTTCTGGAGGCTGACGCGGCCCTTGTCCAGGTTGATCTTTCCGGCGCCGGGGGCGGGCGGGGCCGGGGGAGCGGCGGGGGTCTGGGGTGCCTGGGGTGCCGGGGTGGGCATGGGCGGGGCCGGCGGGGTGGCCGGGGGCTGCATCGTGGGCTGCGGCGGGGCCACGGGGGCGGCCGCGGCGGGGGCCGGCTCCTCGACCGTGACGCCGAAGTCGGTGGCGATGCCGGCCAGGCCGTTGGCGTAGCCCTGGCCGACGGCGCGGGCCTTCCAGGCGCCGTTGCGCAGGTAGACCTCGACGATGACCAGGGCCGTCTCGGTGCCGAGCTGCGGGGGCGTGAAGGTGGCCAGGACGCTGTTGTCGTCCGCGTTGCGGATGGTGGCCGTCGGTTCGATGCCCTGGAAGGTCTGGCCGGCGGCGTCGGGGCTGGCGGTGACGACGATCTTCTCGATGCCGGGGGGTACGGCCGAGGTGTCGACCATGATCGCGTCGGGGTTGGTGCCGCCGCCCGAGCGGTACGTCACGCCGGGGCCGGACGGTTGGTTGTAGAAGATGAAGTCGTCGTCGGAGCGCACCTTGCCGTCGGCGGTGAGCAGCAGGCCCGATACGTCGAGCCGCACCGGGGCGGCGACGTCCACCGTCACGCGCGCGGCGGAGAGAGGGATGTTCGAGCCGGGGGTCATAGCTGTCATGGTCCGTGAACGAGCGGGGGCGCTTTACCGTTCCCTTACCCACGGCCATTCGGCGGGGGCCGCGGATTTCGGCCCCCGCCGCCCCTTCCCTTCCCGTCCTCCAGGGGCTGCTGCCCCTTCGACCCGGGCCTCTGGGGGCTGCCGCCGCCAGACCCCGCTGTCGGCCGCAACGGCCTCGTCCTCAAACGCCGGACGGGCTGGAATGCCTGGACCGGCGTCGAGGGGGCTCAAGCCCCGCCGGGCGGAGAACCCTACGGCACCACCACGATCTTCCGGCCCACCCCGGAAGCGAACTGCTCCAGCGCCTCCGGGTACCGCTCCAGCGGGATCCGGTCGCTGATGAAGATCTCGGGGTCGAGGACGCCGTTCGCGAAGAGTTCCGCCGCGCGCTCGAAGCTGTGCAGGACGGCCATCGAACCCGTGATGGTGATCTCCTGGTTGTAGATGCGGTACGGGTCGATCGTGACGCGCGTCGCGTAGTCCGCGACCCCGAACTGCAGGAACGTACCCGCCTTGGCGACCCGGTCCAGGCCGTCCTGGATCGCCGCCGCGTTGCCGGTGGCGTCGACGACGAGGTCCCAGCCCTGGGGGCGGTCCAGTTCGTCCGGGTTGGCCGCGGAGGCCGATACGCCGAGGCGGCGAGCCGTTTCCAGGCGGGCCGGGTTGATGTCCACCATGTCCACGCTGGCCGCCCCCGTCCGCTTGGCCAGCTCCAGCATCATCAGGCCCATCGTGCCCGACCCGTAGATCAGGACGTGGGCGCCGAGGCGGGACTGCAGGACGTCGTAGCCGCGGACGGCGCAGGACAGGGGCTCCACCAGGGCCGCGTCCTGGGTGCGGACGTGGTCGGGGAGCCGTACGCAGTTCGCGACCGGGGCCACGGCATAGCGCGCCGCGCCGCCCGCCGTCGTCACGCCGATCGCCGCCCAGCGTTCGCAGAGGTTGTTGTGGCCCGTACGGCAGTAGCGGCATTCGTAGCAGTACAACGACGGGTCCACCGCCACGCGGTCGCCCACCGACAGCTCCGTGACCTGGGTGCCCACTCCGACCACCTCGCCCGCGAACTCGTGCCCGGGGACGATGGGCAGCTCGGGGGCGAACTCGCCCTGCAGGATGTGCAGGTCGGTGCCGCACAGGCCGCAGGCCGCCACCTCGACGACGACCTCGCGCGGGCCGGGTGTCGGGTCGGGGACCTCGGCGACGACTGCCTTCCCGACGGACTCGATGACGGCGGCCTTCATTTCACGGCTCCCAACGACAGGCCCTGGACCAGCTTGTCCTGGGCGGCGAACCCCGCGGCGAGCACCGGCAGGGAGATGACGAGCGACGCGGCGCACACCTTCGCCAGGAACAGGCCCTGGCTGGTGATGAAGCCGGTCAGGAAGACGGGGGCGGTCTCGGCGACCACACCGGTCAGTACTCGGGCGAACAGCAGCTCGTTCCAGCTGAAGATGAAGCAGATCAGGGCGGTCGCGGCGATGCCCGGGAGGGCTATGGGGGCCACCACGCGCGTGAGGATCGTCGGCAGCTTCGCGCCGTCCACCCTCGCCGCCTCGATCACGGCGACCGGGATCTCGGCGAGGAAGGACTGCATCATCCACACCGCGATCGGCAGGTTCATGGAGGTGTAGAGGATGACCAGCAGCCAGATGTTGTCGAGCATGTCCGTGTTCTTCGCGAACAGGTACAGGGGCAGGAGGCCCGCCACTGCCGGCAGCATCTTCGTGGAGAGGAAGAAGAACAGGACGTCCGTCCACTTCTTCACCGGGCGGATCGACAGCGCGTACGCCGCCGGGAAGGCGAGGACCAGGACGAACAGCGTCGACGCCACCGACGCCACCGTCGAGTTGATCAGCGCCGGCCAGGGACTCGCGCCGCCGCCCGCGCCGAAGAACTCCCGGTAGCCGTCCAGCGTCAGCGACGCGGCGAAGGACGGCGGGTTGGTCGCCGCGTCCGCCTCGGAGTGGAAGGACGTCAGGGCCATCCACGCGATCGGCAGGAAGAACAGGATCCCGAGCAGCCAGGCCACCAGGCCGAGGCCAACTCCCTTGCGGCGGCTGCGAAGTCGTACGGCCACTGCACTCATGCGCGCGACACCTCCTCGCGGAACAGGGACGACACCACGCGCAGCGCGAAGGTCGCGATGATGATCGAGCCGATGACCACCAGGACGCCCGCGGCCGAGGCGAGGCCGTTCTCATGGGCCTGGTAGAAGCTCTGGTAGACGGTGTAGGGGAGGTTGGCGGTGCCCAGGCCGCCCGAGGTGATCGTGAAGACCGCGTCGAAGTTCTGGACGATGTAGATCGAGCCCAGCAGGGCGCCGAGTTCGAGGTAGCGGCGCAGGTGGGGGAGTGTCAGATGGCGGAAGATCTGCCAGTCACTGGCGCCGTCGACCCGCGCCGCCTCGATCTGTTCGTGGTCGCGGCTCTGCAGGCCCGCCAGCAGGATCAGCATCATGAACGGCGTCCACTGCCAGACGAGGGAGGCCTCGACCGCGAGCAGCGGGGTGTTGGAGATCCAGTCCGGCTGTGGGCCGCCCACATAGTGCAACAGCCCATTGAACAGGCCGTATTCGGGGTTGTAGAGCACATGCTTCCAGAGCAGGGCGGCGGCCACGGGCACCACCAGGAACGGGGCGATCAGCAGGGTGCGGACCACTGAGCGGCCCTTGAACTTCCGGTCCAGGAGCAGGGCCAGGACCAGCCCCAGCACCAGGCTCGCCAGCACCACCGCGACCGTCAGCAGCACGGTCGTCCACACCGAGTGGCGCAGGTCGGCGTCGGTGAGGACCTCCCGGTAGTTGTCGATACCGGTGAAGTGGCGGGCGTCCGGGTAGAGGGAGTTCCAGTCGAAGAAGGAGATCACCAGCGTGGCCACGAACGGCAGCTGGGTCACCACGACCATGAAGATCAGGGCGGGCAGCAAGGGTGCCCGGGTCGCCCAGGCGCGCAGGCGGGCGGACGGTGGGCGGGTGGTGTGCACAGGTGTCGTGGCCACGGGGGCCGTCGTCGTCGCTGTCATCGCCCCTCGTACTCCTCGGAGATCTTCTCGGCGAGCTGCTGGGACTTCTTCAGGGCCGACTCGACGGACTGGCGTCCGGCGATGGCCGCGCTGATCTCCTGGGAGACCTTGGTGCCGAGGTCGGTGAACTCGGGGATGCCGACGAACTGGATGCCGGGCGCGGGGCGCGGCTGCACGCCGGGGTCGTTCGGGCGGGCGCCCTCGATGGCCTCCTTCGTCATCTCCTGGAAGGCGGCCGCCTCCTCGCGGTAGGCCGGGTTGGCGTAGGTGGAGGCGCGCTTGCCTGCCGGGACGTTGGACCAGCCGATCTCGTCGCCCACCAGCTGCTCGTACTGCTTGCTTGACGCCCAGGACACGAACTTCCAGGCGTTGTCGGGGTTGCGGGACGCCTGCTGGATGCCCCAGGCCCAGGTGTAGAGCCAGCCGGAGGACTCCGTCCTGTCGACGGGCGCGGGCGCGTAGCCGAGCTTGCCCTTGACCGGGGACTTCGCCGCCTCCAGGGAACCGGCCGCGGAGGTCGCGTCGTACCACATGGCGACCTTGCCCTGGGTCATGTTGTTCAGGCACTCGGCGAAGCCGGACTGGGCCGCCCCCGACTCACCGTGCTCGCGGACCAGGTCGACATAGAACTTCGTCGCCTTCTCCCACTCGGGGGAGTCCAGCTGCGCCTTCCAGTTCTTGTCGAACCAGGTGCCGCCGAAGGTGTTCACGACGGTGGTGAGGGGAGCCATCACCTCGCCCCAGCCCGGCAGACCGCGCAGACAGATGCCCTTCATGCCGGGCTCGGCGCCGTCCACCTTCGCCGCGATGTCCGCCACCTGCTGCCAGGTGGGGTGCGCCGGCATCGTCAGGCCCTCCTTGTCGAGCACGTCCTTGCGGTACATCAGGAAGGACGACTCGCCGTAGAAGGGCTGGCCGTAGAGCTTGCCGTCGTCGCCGGTGAGGGACTGGCGCATCGGCTTGAGGACGTCCTGCTCGTCGTACGCCGGGTCCTTGGCGACGTAGGAGTTCATCTCCTTCAGCCAGCCGTTGCGGGCGTAGATCGGTATCTCGTAGTTGGAGAGGGTGGCGACGTCGTACTGGCCGGCCTGGTTGGCGAAGTCCTGGCTGATCTTGTCGCGGACGTCGTTCTCGGGCAGGACGGTGAAGTTGACCTTGATGCCGGTCTCCTTGGTGAAGGCCGGGGCCAGCTTCTGCAACTCGGTCATCTGGGGGTTGTTGACCATGAGGACGTTGATCGAGTTGCCGCCCGACCCCGCCCCGCCGGCTCCGACCCAGCAGCCGGAGAGCAGCGGGGCGAGCAGCGTCCCTGCGGCGGCCATGGCGAGCGTGGCTCGCGGCGGCCTCCGTCGGCTCTGGGTTCGCATGGATCGCTCCTGGACGTAAAAGAGGGGACGTATGGGGAGATAAGGAATGTCGCGAGGCGTGAAAGTGCCCTGTGGGGGAGTGAGTTGGAATTTCAGCGGGAGTTGGAACTTCAGACGCGGATGACCTGGGGTCCCCGCAGCGAGTAGCGGTGGGCCTCGGCCGCGGGGAGCAGGGTGCTCGTGACGATCGTCTCCAGCGCGCCGATGTCAGCGAACCGACAGAAGCTGACCGCCCCGAACTTGGTGTGCACGCCCGCGAAGACCGTGCGGCGCGAGGCCCGGATCGCCTGTGCCTTGACCTCGCTGACGGCCGGGTCGGGGGTGGTCAGGCCGTGTTCGCGGGAGATGCCGTTGGCGCCGATGAACGCCAGGTCGATGACGAAGCCGGCCAGCATCTTCGTCGTCCAGTGGTCGACGGTGGCGAGGGTGCCGGACCGCACCCGGCCGCCGAGCAGCAGCACGGAGACGTGCTCCGTCTCGGCGAGCGCGCCCGCGACCGGCAGGGACGCGGTGACCACGGTCAGCGGCCGGTCGGTGGGCAGGGCCTCGGCGATGAGCTGCGGGGTGAAGCCCTCGTCGATGAAGACCGTCTCGGCGTCCCCGAGCAGCTCCGCCGCGGCGGCCGCGATCCTGCGCTTCTCGGGGACGTGGCTGGTGGCGCGGAAGGCGAGCGTCGTCTCGAAGCCGGCGCTCTCCACGGGGTAGGCGCCGCCATGGGTGCGCCGGAGCAGGCCGTGGTCCTCCAGGACGCGCAGGTCCCGCCGTACCGTCTCCTTGGCCACGCCCAGCTCGGTGGCGAGCGCGGTGACGTCGACCGAGCCGTCGCGCCGGGCGGCCAGCACGATCTCGCGCTGCCGTTCTTCCGCCGTCCTCGTGCTCATGCCGACCCTTGCCTTCCGCCTTGCTGCCCGTTCGGGCCCGGTGAGGCCCATGGGGGAAGTTCTACAGCGGGTGTCCGGCACTGACCAGCTCTGTTGCAGGTTCGATGCTGCCCGTGTGTGCCCGTTCACCGTGAGGTGTGCCCGTCTCGGACCTGCACGGTTGTGGTGGGGCGCGTGAGATCGGGCGCGCCTGGTGCCCGAATACGGCGGCGAGCGGGCCCGTTCGGTGCCCGCCCGCCCTCTTGCGGCGAAATGTTTCGGTCAGTAAGGCCGGATCTCGGTACGGCCGCCGGTCGCGGTGCGGCCGGACGTCAGTACGGCCAGATCGGCGGGTCGCTGACGAAGTGGCCGCCCAGGTAGGCGTGCGCGATGTTCTCCGGGTCGAGCTCGCCCTGCTCGGCGATCAGCTTCTCGGCGTACGGTTCGGAGTCGTCCTGCGGCTCGTAGCCGAGGGAGCGGGCGCTGGTCAGGTCCCACCACAGGCGGGTGTTCGCCGAGGAGCCGTGGACGACCGTGTGCTCGACGTCCTCGGCGGTCAGGGCCGCGTGGAAGAGACGGGCGCCGTCGGCGGGGCTCATCCAGACCGAGAGCATCCGGACGCTGGTCGGCTCGGGGAAGCAGGAGCCGATGCGCACGGACACCGTCTCCAGGCCGTGCTTGTCCCAGTAGAACTGTGCAAGGTCCTCGCCGAAGGACTTGGACAGGCCGTAGAAGGTGTCCGGGCGGCGCGGTGTGTCGATGGGGATCAGTGCGCTCGGCTCGTGCGGCGCGGCGCCCTCGGGGCGGGGTGTGAAACCCACCGCGTGGTTGGAGGAGGCGAAGACGACGCGTCCGACGCCCTCCTCGCGGGCGGCCTCGTACAGGTTGTACGTGCCCTCGATGTTCGCCCGGAGAATCTTCTCGAACGGGGCTTCCAGGGAGATGCCCGCGAGATGGATGATCGCGTCGACGCCCCGCACGGCCTCGCGCAGGGCCTCCCGGTCGGCGAGGTCGGCGACGATCGCGCCCGGCTCGCCCTCGATGGGCCGCAGATCCAGGAGCCGCAGCTCGTAGCCGTACGCCGGGAGCAGGTCCCGCATCAGGGTGCCGAGTCCGCCGGCGGCGCCGGTGAGCAGAACGGTGCGGGGGGCTGGCATCCTCGGTTCTCCTTGAGTCCAGGGCCGTATGCATGCACGGTATTCACACTCATGGACAAGTTAAGGATCATCGACGTTGCCCGTCAAGGGTGGTGCGTCATGCGTTCATAAACGTAAACTCTGATCAGAATCCCGCATGCGACCGTCTCGCTCCTGCGCAGCCGTCCTCGTTACGTCCTCGTTCTAGGGAGAGCCCGTGACGCCAGCCCCCCTTGCCGCACGCCTCAGCGTCCCCGGCGGGCCGTTGTTCTTCCCCGTCACCGCCTACGGCCCCGACGGCTCGGTCGACCTCGACACGTACCGCACCCATGTCCGCCGGGGCGTGGAGGCCGGTGCGGCCGCCGTGTTCGCGTGCTGCGGTACCGGGGAGTTCCACGCGCTCACGCCCGAGGAGTACGAGGCGTGCGTGCGGGCGGCCGTCGAGGCGGCGGCGGGACGTGTGCCCGTCGTCGCGGGCGCCGGATACGGCACCGCCCTCGCGGTGCGGTACGCGCGGCTCGCCGAAGGGGCCGGGGCGGACGGGCTGCTCGCCATGCCGCCGTATCTCGTCCTCGCCGGGCAGGAGGGGCTGCTGCGGCACTACAGGGAGATCGCGGCGGCGACCGCGCTCCCCGTCATCGTCTACCAGCGCGACAACGCCGTGTTCACCCCCGACGCCGTCGTCGAACTGGCCCGCACGGACGGCGTGATCGGGCTCAAGGACGGGCTCGGAGACCTGGACCTCATGCAGCGGATCGTCAGCGCCGTACGCACCGAGGTCCCCGGCGACTTCCTCTACTTCAACGGCCTGCCGACCGCCGAACAGACCCAGCTCTCCTACCGCGCCATCGGCGTCACGCTCTACTCCTCCGCCGTGTTCTGCTTCGCCCCGGAGATCGCCCTCGCCTTCTACGACGCGCTCGAGGCCGGCGACGACGCGTCCGTGGGCCGCCTCCTGGACGGCTTCTACCGCCCCTTCGTCGAACTGCGTGCCCAGGGCCGCGGATACGCCGTCGCCCTCGTCAAGGCGGGCGTACGGCTGCGCGGGCTGGACGTGGGGGAGGTCCGGCCGCCGCTGCACGAGCCGAGCGAGGATCATGTCAAGCAGCTCGCCGAGGTGATCGAGCGCGGCTACGCGCTGCTGGAGAAGGAGCCGGAGGACACCAAGTGAAGGCGTCGGCGTTCGTCTACCCCTGGGACGTCAACGGGGACCCGGAGGCACCCGCGAGGATCGCCGCCCTCGGCGTTCAACAGGTGACACTCGCTTCCGCCTACCACTCCACCCGCGCCCTCACCCCCCGCCATCCCCGCCACCGGATCGTCACCGCCGAGCACGCGGCCGTGCTCTACCCGGCGGACGACCGGTGGGAGGGCCGGGAGCTGCGCCCGTACCCGGCCGGGGACTGGGCACCCGGCGACGCCTTCGGCGAGGCGGCCGAAGCGCTGGCGAGCGCGGGTCTGGAGGTGCACACCTGGGTGGTCCTCGCGCACAACTCCCGCCTGGGCGCCGACCATCCGGACACCTCGGTCGTCAACGCCTACGGCGACCGCTACCCCTGGGCCCCGTGCATCGCCCAGGCCGGCACGCGCGCGTACCTCGTCGACCTGGCCGCCGAGGCCGCCGTACGGCCCGGGGCGCGCGGCACCGAACTGGAGTCCCTCGGCTGGTACGGCTTGCAGCACCTGCACGCCCACGACAAGACCGGCGGGGTGCCGCTCGGGGACGCCGGAATGTACCTGATGGCGCTCTGCTTCTGCCCGACGTGCAAGGAGGGCTACGGCGCCCAGGGCCTGGACGCCGACGAACTGGCGGCAGCCGTGCGCACCGCCCTTGAGCCGCTGTGGCAGGGAGCGGCGGACGACGGCGACTGGGCCGGCGTCGAGAAGCTGCTCGGCCCGCAGACCGCGGCGGCCACGCGCGCGTGGCGTGACGAAACCGCCCGCACGCTCCAGGAGTCGGCCGTCCGGGCGGTGCGCCTCGCCGCCCCCGACCGCTTCCAGGTGCTCCTGCACGCCGACCCGGTGACGTATCACGTCGGCGCGAACGCCGGTGTCGACCCCGAGCACATCCTGTCCGTCGCGGACGGCGTCGTCGTGCCGTGCGCGGGCGGCCCCGGCCTGCTGACGCCTTTCGCCGCGCAGGGCCGTGAGGCCGCGGTCGTTGCCGCCAACTTCGGTGTGGTCTCCGGGATGGGCGGCAGCCCGGGCACGCTGGCGTCGGACGCGGCACGCGCGCGTGAGCTGGGGGCCACCGAAATCCGGCTCTATCACGCGGGGTTGGCGTCCGACGGTGACCTGGCGGCGGTACGGGAGGCGCTCGCCGCCCTCTGAAGCAGCGGCAGGGCGGTCAGCAGCCACGCCGGGCCGAGGACCGCCAACAGCAGCCGTACGTCGAGCAGTTCGACCAAGGCCGCACCCACCGCCAGCCCGATGGCGTTCGGCGTGAAGACGAGTGTGTTGGCCGTGGCGGCCGTACGGCCGAGCAGCGCGTCCGGCGTCTCGCGCTGCACGGCGGTGAGCGCGGCGATCAGCACACAGGGCAGCCCCGCGCCGGCCGCCGCGCTGCAGGCCAGGGCCACCGGGTCGGACGGGATCGCCCGCAGGCCGGCCGCGGTGGCCGTCAGGACGATGCCGTACGCGGCGAAACGGCGTTCGCCGAGTCGACGCAGGAGCGGGCCCGACAGCAGGCCGATCGCGACCGAACCGGCGCCCTGGACGGCGTACAGCACACCGGCGTACGCGGGGTCGTGCCCGAGGCCGTCGATCACGGCGTAGATCGTCGCCCCGCTGAGCCCGGCGCACAGCATGGTGCTGCCGCCGGCCAGGACGAGCGGGCGCAGCCGTGGGTGCGCCCGCAGGAAGCGGGCGCCTTCGGCGGTCTGCGTCCGCCAGCCACCGGGCGGCGGCTCGGGCCTGCTCTCGCGCACGCGCAGGCACGCGTACAGGCCGGTCGCGACCACGAACGTCACGGCGTCGAGCAGGGCGACGCTCGCGCCCCCGTACGCCGCGTAGACGCCCGCGCCGGCCAGTGGGGCGAGGAGCTTCATGCCCTCGGAGGCCGTCATGCGCAGCCCGTTGAAGTCGCCGAGCAGGGACGCGGGCACGGCGCTCGCGACGAGGGCGGACTCGGCGGCGTCGTGGACGACGCCTGCGGCGCCGTAGACGAACAGGACCGTGAAGAGGAGCCAGAGGCGGTCCGGGGAGTCGACGGTGAAGAGGCTGAGCAGGAGGGCGGCCAGGAGGAGGTTCGCGCTGATCAGCAGGGGCTTGCGGCGGATGCGGTCGGCGAGCGTGCCCAGGAGCGGGCCGGCCAGGGTGGGGGCCCACATGGCGAGCATGCACAGCGCGGCCAGGCCGTCCGAGCCGGTGAGGTCCTTGACCCACACGCCGGACACCAGCCACAGCGCCGAGGTGCCGAAGCCGGAGACGACGGCTCCGGTGAGGTAGAGGGCGGCATTGCGGTCGCGCAGGACGCGGGGGAGGGTCCAGGTGGTGGTCGTCATGCCAGGCACTGTGGGGCTGAGGCAGGGGCGTGGGGATCCGGGAAGTGCCTTAGAAGTGGCCTGGACGCGACGGGAGATGCTAGGCCGGAGTCGCCTTGACGACCGCGGGACCGTACGACCCCTCAACCAGTTTGCGCCGCTGCATGGCGGTCAGCCGGACGGCGAAATGGATCGCGGCAGCGGCGGCTGCAATGTGCACCACGTCGGCCGCCATGTACCGCACCACCGCGTCCCTGACCTCCGACAGCGTCTCGGCGTTGTTGTACTTCTGCCCGGCGTACCGGTTGAACAGGACGGAGAAGACGAACAGAGCCCACCACAGGTTCACCGGCCAGGTCCGCGCCCGGTGGCGCTCGCCCTCGGCCGGCAGCGGAGTCGCGGCCCCCCACATGTCGAAGGCGACGCGGTACGGCATCCAGAGGTTCACCAGCGGGATGAGCCAGGCCCCGATGGCCCACCCGGGTCCGTTGCGGAACCGGTCCGGGGCCAGCAGCCCGGTGTTGCGGCGCATACGGAAGAACCAGACGACGAACACGATCGCGACGGGCAGGTACACGAAGACCTGGACTCTCCCGGCCGTGTCGTACAGCGAGGCAGCGGCGTCCAGGTCCTGCTGCGGAGCCGCGACGAAGCCGCCGTCCGCGCCGATCACCGAACGGAGCCGGAATCCGGCGAAGAGGCTGAACACGTCACAGAGGGCAACCAGAGCGAGCCCGGTGACGGCTGCGATCAGGGGGCCGCGGGACGCTTCGGGGGCCCCTGTGGGCAGCAGGGGACGCGGACGCAGATCACTGGATTCGGACATGGCGATGTGGCCCCCCACGGGCAAGAAGAGAGAGAAGATCCGCGGACAACACGCGGGCCGACGCACGATACGTCGATCATGTACATCCCGTCCATGACAATCCGGCGCGGCGAGAATCCGTTGGAAGCTGTCGATTCAGCCACTGGGACGCATGAGGGAGCGCTCATAGCGTGATGAGCCGTTCACGTCGTCCATGCGCAAAGGCACATCCATGCAATACGTCGCGCCCATCGGCATCGGCATCCTCTACGCCCTCCTGATGTCCCCCATCCGGGAACCGCACCGGCGGCGCTTCAACGCGGTCATGATCGCCGGAGCGGGCGCCGCCTATCTGAGCGGTGGTGGCATGGGCGGCTGGGAGTTCGCGTTCACCGGGGTGGTCGCCTATGTCGCCTATCGCGGCCTGGACTCGTGGACCTTCATCGGCATCGGCTGGCTGCTGCACACCGCGTGGGACCTCGTCCACCACGTCAAGGGCAACCCGATCATCCCGTTCTCCCACACCTCCTCCCTGGGCTGCGCGATCTGCGACCCGGTGATCGCCCTGTGGTGCTTTGCGGGCGGGAAGACGCCGAGGGAGCTGGTGGCGTGGGTCGGGCCGGCCCCGTCGAAGGCGGGCCGGGTTCCTCGCCTCGGCACCCCGTCACCTCGTCGCCGATGAGTTTCGCCCCCGCCGCCGGTCCACCTCTCAGGAACAAGTCCGTGAGGAGCCCGCCCATGACCGACACGACCACCCTCGACCTCGGCCCGCAGACACGCGTCGTCGCCCGGCTTGCCGGCGCCGTGACCGACGACCAGCTCTCCGCGTCGACGCCGTGCCCGGACCTGGCGGTGCGCAACCTGCTGGGTCACCTGCTCGGACTGTCCGTCGCCTTTCGTGACGCCGGCCGCAAGGACCTGGGCCCCACGACCGACACCGATCCCGGATCCGCCCTCCCGGACCTCGGCCCGGGCTGGCGCGAGGAGCTGCCCAAGGTGCTCGACGAGGTCGCCGAGGCGTGGCGCGCCCCGGACGCGTGGACCGGCATGACCCGCGCGGGCGGCCTGGACCTGCCCGGTGCGGTGGCCGGTGCGGTGGCCGTGAACGAGCTGGTGATCCACGCCTGGGACCTGGCCGTGGCCACGGGGCAGCCGTACGCACCGGACCCGGCCGCCCTCCAGATGTCGTACGACTTCCTGCGCGCAGCTGCCGACGACGACGACCGCGGCGGCGGCATCTTCGGTCCGGTGATTCCGGTACCGGACGAGGCGCCCATGCTGGACCGGGCGGTGGGGCTGAGCGGCCGGGCCCCCGGGTGGCGGCCGTAGACGCCGGGACCCATCCCGGAAGGCCCCAACTCCGCAACCCCGCAACCCAACTTCCTTTGTCAGAAGCGTTGACGAATCATGCGCGCCCTCCTACCTTCATCGCGTCGTACTTCGTACGTCATATATGAGACGCGATACGTGAGATCCGATACGCGAGACCCAGCCCCTGGGCCCCGCGAAGATCCGAGAGGCGCGCATGACCTCTGTGCCCACGCCGATCCCCTCCCGCACGCAGTTCGTGCTGGAGGAGATCAAACGCCGCATCCTCACCGGTCAGTTGACGCCCGGTCAGGCCCTGGTCGAGACCGAGCTCGCTGCGCAGTTCGGGGTGTCGAAGACCCCGGTGCGGGAGGCGCTCAAGACGCTGGCCGGGACCGGGCTGGTCGTGATGAACCAGTACAAGGGCGTCACGGTGCGCATGGTGGACGCGGACATGGCGCGCGAGGTCTACGACGTACGGCTGCTGCTGGAGCCCGAGGCGCTGAAGCGGGCCGTCAAGCGGGGCGCCTCCCTCGACGCCGCCCGCGATGCGCTGACCCGCGCCGACGCGGCCGGCGACACCGCCGAACGCTCGCTCGCCAACCGTGAGTTCCACCGCGCCCTCTACCTGCCGTGCGGCAACCCGCTGCTCGGCCGGATGCTCGACGAAGTGCGGGATCAGGCCGCCCTCGTCTCCGCGGTCGCCTGGGCGGCCTCCCCCTCCTGGGAGCGAGAGGCCGGCGAGCACCGCGACATCCTGCGGCTGGCCCTCGAAGGCGACGCCGACGGCGCCGCGCGCGCCCTGCACGCCCACATCGCGTCGTTCGTGCAACGGGCCTTCCCGGACACGGGAGTCGAGGCCCAGCGAGAGGACGGTCCGGCATGACAACGACGTTCGAGCCCCAGCGGACGGCCCTGGCCGACGTGGTGGCGATCCCGGTGACCCCGTTCGCCGAGGACGGCCGCGTCGACCAGGACGCCCACCGGGCCCTGCTGCGTCGCCTGCTCGACGGGGGCGTCACCACCCTCACCCCCAACGGCAACACCGGCGAGTTCTACGCCCTCACCCCCGAAGAGCGCGGCCTCGTCACCGAGTTGACCATCGAGGAAGCGGGCGACCGCGCCGCCGTCCTGGTCGGCGTCGGCCACGACGTACCCACCGCCATCGCCTCCGCCCGGCACGCCCGCGAGCTCGGCGCCGGGATGGTGATGGTCCACCAGCCGGTCCACCCGTACGTCTCCCAGAGCGGCTGGATCGACTACCACCGCGCGATCGCCGCTGCCGTGCCCGAGCTGGGAGTCGTCCCGTACATCCGCAACGCCCAGCTCAGCGGCGCGCGTCTCGCCGAACTCGCCGACGACTGCCCGAACGTCATCGGCGTGAAGTACGCCGTCCCGGACGCCGCCAAGTTCGCAGCCTTCGCCCGCGACGCCGGCCTGGAGCGCTTCGTGTGGGTCGCCGGTCTCGCCGAGCCGTACGCGCCCTCGTACTTCTCCGCGGGCGCCACCGGCTTCACCTCCGGGCTCGTGAACGTCGCCCCCGCCGTCTCCATGAACATGATCGAAGCGCTGCGAGCCGGGGACTACCCGGGCGCGATGAAGGTCTGGGAGCAGATCCGCCGCTTCGAGGAACTGCGTGCCGCGAACGGCTCCGCCAACAACGTCACCGTCGTCAAGGAGGCTCTCGCCTCCCTCGGCCTGTGCCGCCGCGACGTGCGCCCGCCCAGCAGGGAACTGCCCGAGGACGAGCGCGCCGAGGTCGCCGCCATCGCCGCCGGGTGGTCGATATGACCGGCAGAAAACGCCCCGAGGAACTCAGAAGCCACCAGTGGTACGGCACCGAGGGCCAGCTGCGCACCTGGTCGCACAACGCCCGCATGCGCCAGCTGGGATACGAGGCGGAGGAGTACCTGGGCCGGCCGGTGATCGCCGTCCTCAACACCTGGTCCGACATCAACCCCTGCCACGTCCATCTGCGCGAACGGGCCGAGGCGGTCAAGCGGGGGGTGTGGCAGGCCGGGGGCTTCCCGCTCGAGTTCCCGGTCGCCACGCTCTCGGAGACGTACCAGAAGCCGACCCCGATGCTCTACCGCAACCTGCTCGCGATGGAGACGGAGGAGCTGCTGCGGTCGTACCCGATCGACGCGGCCGTGCTGCTCGGGGGCTGCGACAAGTCGACGCCGGCGCTGCTCATGGGCGCGGCCTCGGCCGACGTACCGTCGATCTTCGTGCCCGCGGGGCCCATGCTGCCCGGGCACTGGCGCGGTGAGACCCTAGGGTCCGGTACCGACATGTGGAAGTACTGGGACGAGCACCGTGCGGGCAACCTGACGGACTGCGAACTGCGGGAACTCCAGGGCGGGTTGGCGCGTTCGCCGGGTCACTGCATGACCATGGGGACCGCGTCCACGATGACCGCGGCGGCGGAAGCTCTCGGCATGACGCTGCCGGGTGCCTCCTCGATCCCGGCCGTCGACTCCGGGCACGAGCGCATGGCCGCCGCCTCCGGGCGCCGCGCCGTGGAGCTCGCGTGGACCGGGCTCAGGCCGTCCGGGATCCTCACCCGCGAGGCCTTCGAGGACGCCGTCACCACGGTGCTCGGGCTCGGCGGCTCCACCAACGCGGTCATCCATCTGATCGCGATGGCCGGACGCTCCCAAGTGCCGCTCACCCTCGACGACTTCGACCGCATCGCGCGTACCGTGCCGGTCCTCGCCAACGTCCGTCCCGGCGGACGGACGTACCTGATGGAGGACTTCCACTTCGCCGGCGGCCTGCCCGCCTTCCTCTCCCGGATCACCGACCTGCTGCACCTGGACCGACCGACGGTCGGCGGCACCCTGCGGGAGCAGCTCCAGGGCGCCGTGGTCCACGACGACGACGTCATCCGCACCCGCGAGAACCCGGTCGCCGACGAGGGCGGCGTGGCCGTGCTGCGTGGCAACCTCTGCCCGGACGGCGCCGTCATCAAGCACATCTCGGCCGAGCGGCACCTGCTCAAGCACACCGGTTCCGCCGTCGTCTTCGACGACTACAGGACGATGCAGCGGACCATCAACGACCCGTCGCTGAACATCACCGCCGACAGCGTGCTGGTGCTCCGCAACGCCGGGCCCAAGGGCGGTCCGGGCATGCCCGAGTACGGCATGCTGCCGATCCCCGACCACCTGCTGAAGCAGGGCGTACGGGACATGGTGCGGATCTCCGACGCCCGGATGAGCGGCACGAGTTACGGCGCGTGCGTGCTGCACGTGGCGCCGGAGTCGTACATCGGCGGACCGCTGGCCCTGGTCAGGACAGGGGACACCATCACCCTGGACGTCGAGGCCCGCACGCTCCAACTCAACGTGGACGACGAGGAGTTGGAACGCCGGCGGGCCGAGTGGACACCGCGGCCCGCGCGCTACGGGCGCGGCTACGGCGCGCTCTACAACGAACAGATCACCCAGGCCGACACCGGCTGTGACTTCGAGTTCCTCGCGCGGCCCGGCAAGGTGCAGGACCCGTACGCGGGCTGAACCACCCTCGACCCACAGCCTTGGTTGGTCGAGATCCCGAACGATGATCGGAAAGCGCTTCCGGCACGCCGTACGCACGCCGTACGAGAACGGAGAACTGTCATGGCCCAAGCCGCAGCCGTGGCGAAACCGCCCGCGCCACCCCGGCGGCGCCGTGCCTCCGCCACCCCGCGCAGGCTCCCGTATCTGCTGATCGCCCCGGCGGCCCTGCTCATGCTGGGCTTCATCGCCTACCCGGTGATCAGCGTCTTCTACTACAGCCTGCAGGAGTACAACCCCACCAAGCCATGGCGGAACGGCTTCACGGGCTTCGACAACTTCGTCCACGCCTTCACCGCGGACCCGCTGTTCTGGGACACGCTGGTCTTCAGCGCCAAGTGGGTGTTCGTCGAGGTCGGGCTGCAGCTGCTGTTCGGGCTCGCGCTCGCGCTGATCGTCAACCAGACGTTCGCGGGGCGGGCGTTGGGCCGAGCGCTCGTGTTCTCCCCGTGGGCCGTCTCCGGCGTGCTGACCTCGGCGATCTGGGTGCTGCTCTACAACTCCCAGACCGGCATCACCCGTTACCTCGCGGACGTCGGCATCGGCTCCTACGGCACCAGCTGGCTGTCGGACACCTCCACCGTGTTCCCGGCGGCGGTCGTCGCCGACCTGTGGCGCGGGGTGCCCTTCTTCGCGATCCTCATCCTCGCCGACCTCCAGTCCGTCTCCAAGGACCTGTACGAGGCCGCCGAGGTCGACGGGGCCGGCCGGATCAAGCAGTTCTGGCACATCACGCTGCCCCACCTCAAGGACGCGATCGTCCTGTCCACGCTGCTGCGCGCGGTGTGGGAGTTCAACAACGTCGACCTGCTCTACACGCTGACGGGCGGCGGCCCGGCGGGCGTGACCACGACCCTGCCGCTCTACATCGCCAACACCAGCGTCGACGCGCACAACTTCGGCTACGCGTCGGCCCTGACCACCGTCGCGTTCGTGATCCTGCTCTTCTGCTCGATGGTCTATCTGCGGCTGAGCAAGTTCGGAGGTGAGGACAAGTGAGCGTCAAGGAAGCCACCCAGGTCGCGCCCGCGACCGTGCGGGCCGCCCCCGAACCGCCCCGTCCGAGGAAGAAGCACCGCGCCTACGACGAGGTACCGCGCTGGCAGATCTACCTGCCGCTGTCGATCTACCTGGTCTTCACCCTGATCCCCTTCTACTGGATCCTGCTGTTCTCCCTGCGCCCGGCCGGCTCGACCTCGCTCGTGCCCTGGCCGATGACCTTCGACCACTTCGAGAAGGTCTGGACGGAGCGGAGCTTCGGCACCTACTTCCAGAACAGCGTGCTCGTCGGCGTCGTCACCCTGCTGATGACGACCCTGGTGGCGCTGGCCGGCGGCTACGCCCTCGCGCGGTTCAACTTCAGGATCAAGCGGGCCTTCATGCTGGCCCTGCTCTGCTCCCAGTTCGTGCCGGGCGCGCTGCTGCTGGTGCCGCTGTTCGAGATCTTCGCCGAGCTGCAGATGATCAACTCACTGGGAAGCGTCATCATCGCGGAGACGGTGTTCCAACTGCCGCTGTCGATGATCCTGATCAGCAACTTCATCAAGAACGTGCCGTACTCCCTGGAGGAGGCCGCCTGGGTCGACGGCTGCAACCGGATGACGGCCTTCAGGATCGTCGTCCTGCCGCTGCTGCGGCCCGGTCTGATCGCCGTCGGCTCCTTCGCCTTCGTGCACTCCTGGAACCACTTCCTGTTCGCCCTGATGTTCCTCAACAACCAGGAGAAGCAGACCATCCCGGTCGGCCTCAACACCCTGATGGGCGCGGACAGCGTCGACCTGGGCGCGCTCGCCGCGGGCGGCATCATCGCGGCCGTACCCGTGGTGATCGTGTTCGCCTTCATCCAGAAGTGGCTGATCACGGGCTTCAGCGCAGGGGCGGTGAAAGGGTGAGGCTCCGTCAGATTGTGCCTCTCGCAGCCTTGATGGTGCCGCTCTGCGTCCCGGCCCACGCCGATGACGCCCGCGACATCAGCCGCGACACGCTCGCCGCCAACGACGGGTGGGCGGCGGCCGACGGTGGTACCACAGGGGGTTCCACCGCCGACGACGCCCACGTCTTCACCGTACGCAACCGAGCTGAGCTCGTCCGCGCCCTCGACGGCGGCAGCGCGACCCCGAAGATCATCAAGGTCGCCGGCACCATCGACGCCAACACCGACGACGACGGCGACCACCTGGACTGCGCCGACTACGCGACCGACGGCTACGGCACCAGCGAGTACCTGGCCGCCTACGACCCCCGAACCTGGGGCTCCGCCAAGCCGAGCGGCCCGCAGGAGGAGGCCCGCCAGGCCTCGGCGGCGAAGCAGGCCGAGCGGATCGAACTGGCCGTCGGCTCCAACACCACCATCGTCGGGCTCGGCGACAGTGCGGTCCTCAAAGGCGCCAGCCTCCAGCTCCGGGACGCGCACAACGTCATCGTCCGCAACCTCGAACTCCGCGACGCCTACGACTGCTTCCCCGTGTGGCAGCCCAACACGGGCGGCCTCGGCGACTGGAAGACCGCGTACGACAACATCTGGCTGCGCGGCGCCACCCATGTGTGGATCGACCATGTGACCCTCAGCGACAAGGGCCACCTGGACGAGCGGGAGCCGACCTACTTCGGCCGCAACTACCTCCGCCACGACGGCCTGCTGGACATCACCAACGCCTCCGACCTGGTCACCGTATCCTGGAGCCGCTTCGCCGACCACGACAAGGCGATGCTCATCGGCAACGGCGACACGGCCACCGCGGACCGCGGCAAGCTCCGCGTCACCCTGCACCACAACGAGTTCGAGTCCGTCGTCCAGCGTGCCCCGCGCGTCCGCTTCGGGCAGGTGCACCTCTACAACAACCGGTACGTCGTCCCGGCCGACGCCCATGACTACCGCTACTCCGTCGGCGTATCGACCGAGTCGGCGCTCCACGCCGAGAACAACGCCTTCCACACCCCCGGCCACATCGAGGTCGCCGACCTGGTCACGAGCTGGAACGGCACCGCCCTCCACCAGTCCGGCACCCTCTTCAACGGCTATCCGGTGGACCTGCTCGCCATCCACAACGCCTACAACTCCGGCAGCGAGCGCGACCTCACGGCCGACGTCGGCTGGACACCTACCCTGCACACAAAGATCGACAGCGCCGCCACGGCCGACCGAGCGGTGGCACGCGGCGCTGGCGCAGGGAGGATCCCATGAGCACTGCCGTACCTGTCGTGCTGGCGGGCGCCCGCGGCCACGGCCGCTGGCACCTCGACAACATCCGCCGGCTCCAGGAGAAGGGGATCGTGCGGCCGGCGGGGATCTGCGAGCTGACCCCGCTGAGCGACGAGGAGCTGCCCGAGGGGCTGGCCACGCCCTCGGGTGTGCCCGAACAGTCCGCCGACTTCGGCGCCCTCCTCGACTCCACCGGCGCCCGGATCGCCGTGATCTGCACCCCGATCCCGACCCACACCGACCTCGCCCTGACGGCGGCCCGGCGTGGCGTGCACATCCTGCTGGAGAAGCCGCCCGCCCCGTCGTACGCCGAGTTCCGGCGCATGGCCGACGGGGTAGCCGAGGCCGGCGTCGCCTGCCAGATCGGTTTCCAGTCGCTGGGCTCGCACGCGGTGCCGGCCATCCGGACGCTGATGGCCGAGGGCGCTATCGGCGCGATCGCCGGGATCGGCGGGGCCGGTGCCTGGGCGCGCCCCGAGGCGTACTACCGGCGGGCGCCCTGGGCGGGCCGGCGCAGGCTGCACGGCGTCGACGTCATCGACGGGGTGCTCACCAACCCCCTCGCGCACGCCGTCGCCACCGCGCTCGCGCTGGGCGGGACGGTGCGCGCCGAGGACGTCACCGCCATCGAGACCGAACTGCTGCGCGCCAACGACATCGAGTCCGACGACACCTCGTGCGTCCGCGTCACCACGGCACAGGACCGCCAGGTCGTCGTCGGCGCCACCCTGTGCGCCGAGGACCCCGGCGAGCCGTACGTCGTCGTCCACGGCGACCAGGGCCGGATCACCTTCTGGTACAAGCAGGACCGCGTCCTGCTCCAGCGCGCCGGCCACGGCCCCGAGGAGTACGAGTACGGCCGTACGGACCTGCTGGAGAACCTCGTCGAGCACGTCACCGACGGCACCGGCCTGCTGGTCACACCCGATGCGACCGGCGCCTTCATGAAGGTCGTTGAAGCGATTCGACTGGCCCCGGACCCGGCCCCGCTGCCGGACGAGGCCTGGCGGTTGCTCCCCGACGAGCAGCGCCGTGTCGTGCCCGGCATCGACGGCCTCGTCGCGGCCGCCGCCGACACCCTCGCCCTCTACTCCGAACTGGGCGCTTCCTGGGCGCTCCCGGCGAGAACGAAAGAGGTGAGCACCTGATGACCCCCCATGACACCGCGGTGCTGCGCGTCGCGGGCCGCCCGGTCGGCCGGTACGTCACCCGGCCCGAACTGCCGGCCCGGCTCTCCCCGCGCCCGTATCTGCACCCCGTCACCACCCTGGCCGGCACGGCGGTCACCGAGCTGAGCCCCGCCGACCACGCACACCACCTCGGCGTCGGTGTCGCCGTTCCCGACGTCGAGGGGGCCAACTTCTGGGGCGGACGCACCTACGTCCGCGACCAGGGCCCGACCGAACTGGACAACCACGGCGCCCAGCGGCACGCCGCCTTCCAGCTGCGCGACCCCGACGGCTTCGTCGAGGAACTGCGCTGGGTGGCGGCAGGGGCCGAGCTGCTGCGCGAGCGCCGTACCGTCGCAGCCACCGAACTCACCGCGTCCGCGTGGGCGTTGGACTTCACCTTCTCCCTGACCAACGTCACCTCCGGCCCGCTGTCCATCGGCAGCCCCGCCACCAACGGGCGCCCGGGCGCGGCCTACGGCGGCTTCTTCTGGCGGGCCCGCAAGGAGTCCTCGGCGCCCGACGTGTTCAGCATCGACCGCGAGGGCGAGCAGGAGATCCACGGCAGCCGCGCCCCCTGGGTGGCGCTCGCCGGCTCCACCTGGACCCTGATCTTCGCCGGAGCCACCGAACAGACCCGCCTGGACCCGTGGTTCGTACGCGCCGAGGAGTACCCCGGCGTCGGCTCCTCCCTCGCCGCCGGGGAACGGCTCCCGATCCCGCCCGGCGAGACCGCCGTACGCCGGATCGTGACCGTGGTCGCCGACGGACGTATCAGCCGGCTCGAAGCGGCGTCCCTGGTCCGGAAGGCGGTGAGCCCGTGACGACCGGGACCGGGACCTACACGAACCCCATCCTGAACGCCGACTGGTCCGACCCGGACGTCGTCCGCGTCGGCGACGACTTCTACCTCACCGCCTCCAGCTTCGGCCGCGTCCCGGGCCTGCCCCTCCTCCACTCCCGCGACCTGGTCAACTGGACCCTGGTCGGCCATGCCCTGGAACGCCTCGAACCGGCCGGGGAGTTCACCTCACCACGCCACGACTGCGGCGTCTGGGCCCCCTCCCTCCGCCACCACGACGACCGCTTCTGGATCTTCTGGGGCGACCCCGACCAGGGCATTTTCCAGGTCAACGCCCCCGAGATCCGCGGCCCCTGGACCAGTCCGCACCTGGTGAAGCCGGGCAAGGGCCTGATCGACCCCTGTCCCCTCTGGGACGATGAGACCGGCGACACGTATCTCGTGCACGCCTGGGCCAAGTCCCGCTCCGGCGTCAAGAACCGCCTCACCGGCCACCGGATGCATCCCGACGGCACCGAACTCCTCGACGACGGCAAGCTGATCGTCGACGGCGACCGCATACCCGGCTGGTTCACCCTCGAAGGCCCCAAGCTCTACAAGCACGACGGCTGGTTCTGGATCCTCGCCCCCGCCGGGGGAGTGGAGACCGGCTGGCAGGGTGCCTTCCGCGCACGCGAGTTCTTCGGGCCGTACGAGGAGAAGATCGTCCTCGAACAGAAGGGCACCGACGTCAACGGACCGCACCAGGGCGGCTGGGTGCGCACCCGGTCCGGTGAGGACTGGTTCCTGCATTTCCAGCAGCGGGGCGCCTACGGCAGGGTCGTCCACCTCCAGCCGATGCGCTGGAGCGCCGACGGCTGGCCGGTGCCGGGCCGGGACGGCGCACCCGTCACCGTGCACCGCAGGCCCGATCTGCCACCGCAGCGGCCCGCCGCACCCGCCACGGACGACGACTTTCCCGGCGGACGCTTCGGCCGCCAGTGGTCGTGGACCGCCAATCCCCGGGACGGCTGGGCCACCCAGCACTCCGGCGACGGGCTGAGACTCGCCTGCGTCCGTACGGCAGTCGCCCACGATCTGCGCAGACTGCCGCACATCCTCACCCAGCGACTGCCCGGCATGCCGTGTGCGGTCGAGGTCGAACTGCGGCTGGACAGCGCGGAGCCGGGGGCGCGGGCAGGGCTCGCGGTGCTCGGGGACGCGTTCTGCTGGATCGGGCTTCAGCGCGGCGCGGACGGGGCGGTCCATGTCGTGCACCGGTTCGCCGAGGCCGTGGCGGAGCGGGAACGGGACGCCGAACACGCGCGGCTCGCGCCTCAGGGGCGTGTGCGGCTGCGGATCGAGATCGGGGCCGGGGCGCGCTGCCGGTTCTTCCACGACGTCGGCGACGGCCCCCGTCCTTCGGGACCGGTGTTCGCCGCCACGCCCTGGCGCTGGGTCGGCGCCCTGCTCGGGCTCTTCGGCCTCGCGCCCGACGGCCAGGGACACGCCGGAGCGGCAACCTTCTCGCACTTCAGGATCGACTCCTTGTAACGCACCTGACCCGTAAGCCTGTTGGGAGCCGCAATGACGCAGCACCTTGATAGCAAGCGCTTGCACAGACCGGGCTACGGCACGGTCCTGGCCGCCGTGCTGGGCCTTGTCGCCGCGCTGAGCCTCGGGACGATGGGGGAGGCGAACGCCGCGAGTCCGACGGCGGCTTCACCTTCCGTCGATCGCTGGACCGACCGACCCCACGGCTTCGCCTCCCTCGCCGGGGGCACGACCGGTGGCGCGGGCGGTGAGGTCGTCACCGTCACCGACCAGGCCTCCCTGGCCAAGTACGCGGCGGCCGAGGAGCCGTACGTCATCCGGGTGCGGGGCGCCATCACCGCGCAGCCCTTCGGCGCGAACATCACCGTCGCCTCGGACAAGACCATCGTCGGAGTCGGCACGAGCGGCGGGCTGGTGCAGGGCGAGTTCCACCTCGAACCCGGCACGCACAACGTCATCATCCGCAACCTGACGATCCGCGACTCGGCGGTCGAGGGCAACTGGGACTGCAAGGACACCGACTTCGACGGCATCCAGATGGACACCGTCCACCACGTGTGGGTCGACCACAACCGCTTCTCGAACATCTGCGACGGCCAGCTGGACGTGCGCAAGGACAGCGAGTACGTGACCGTCTCCTACAACCGGTTCGAGAACAGCAACAAGACCTTCGGACTCGGCTGGACGGTCAACGTCAGAACGCAGACAACGATCGACCACAACTGGTTCGCCAACACCAAGCAGCGCAACCCGTCCGTGGACAACGCCGCCTACGCACACCTGTACAACAACTACCTGACGGCACAGGCCGATCCGGGTGACCCGGTATGGACGTACGGCAACTGGTCGCGGGGCCGCACCAAGATGGTCATCGAGAACAGCTACTACCGCGACGTGCAGCACCCCTACCAGGCCGACGCCACCGCGGAGCTGGTGCAACGCGGGTCGATCCTCAGGAACACGACCGGCCGGCACGACGAGTGGGGTGCCGCCTTCGATCCGCGGGACTTCTACGACTACCGGCTGGACCCCGCGGCCGCCGTGCCGGCGCTGGTGACGCGCTTCTCCGGGCCGCAGCAGCGGATCGGCCACCTCAAGGGTGCCGACGGCTCGGCGCCCCATGCCCGGCGCTGAGTTCCGCTCGCGCCGCGAAGACCCCCACAACTTCACATCTCCGTCCGATCCAGAAGAAGAGAGCCGACCAATGAAGATCAGCATTCGCAGAAGCAGGCGCGCCGCCGTGGCCGTCGCTCTGGGCTCCGTCCTCGCCCTGACCGCCACCGCCTGCGGTGACGACGGGAGCAGCGCGGGCGGGGACAAGGGCGCCGAGGGCAGCGGCACCGGAAAGATCGTCTTCTGGGACAACAACGGCGGTGTCCGCACCGACATCTGGAAGGAGATCATCGCCGACTTCGAGAAGGCCAACCCGGACATCAAGGTCGAGTACGTCGGGATCCCGTCCACCGACTACCAGTCCAAGGTGGACACCGCCATCCAGGGCGGCGGCCTGCCGGACGTCGGCGGCGTCGGCGCGGCGATGCTCGCCGGTTTCGCCGCGCAGAACGCGCTGGAGCCGCTGGACGGCCGGCTCGCCAGGTCCTCCCTGAACGGCAAGCTCAACGAGGACATGGTCGCCTCGCTGAAGGCCGCGGGGGGTGGTGACGGCAAGCTGTACTCGGTGCCGACCTCCGCCAACAACGGTGTGCTGTACTACCGCACCGACCTGTTCAAGAAGGCCGGGCTGGACGAGCCGGCGACCTGGGACAAGTTCTACGAGGCCGCCGAGAAGCTGACCGACGCCGGGAAGAACGAGTTCGGGTACACCATCCGTGGTGGGGCCGGCTCCATCGCCCAGGCGCTGGACGCCATGTACGGGCAGTCCGGGATCACGTCCTTCTGGGACCCGAGCGGTGCGAAGACGACCGTCAACGACCCCAAGAACGTGGCCGCGTTGGAGAAGTACGCCGCGCTCTACAAGAAGGTCACTCCGGCCGCCGACCTCAACAACGACTTCACCAAGATGGTCGCCCAGTGGGATTCCGGCACGATCGGGATGCTGAACCACAACCTCGGGTCGTACCAGGACCATGTGAAGGCCCTCGGTACGGACAAGTTCCGGGGGATTCCGCAGCCGGTCGGCTCCGCCGGCAAGCGGGTTCAGGTGTCCAACCCCGTTGATGGGATGGGGCTGTTCAAGAGCTCCAAGAACAAGGACGCCGCCTGGAAGTTCATCGAGTTCGCCACGTCGCACGACGAGAACTCGAAGTTCAACAAGGCGGCTGGGCAGGTGCCGTCGAACAATGACGCGGCGAAGGACGCGTGGATTTCTGAGGCCGAGCCGACGAAGTTGGCCGCTGCGGCGTTGACGGACGGGTCGACGACGATTGTGCAGTTGCCGTACTACCTGCCCGACTGGAACACCATCTCCAAGGCCGACAATGAGCCGAACCTCCAGAAGGTGCTGAACGGGGACATGAGCGCCAAGGAGTTCCTGGACACGGTGGCCGGTCAGCTGAATGAGGCTCAGGCCGAGTGGACGTCGCGTAACGGCTGAGAGCTCGGTCGCTTCGCTGCGCGGCCGGCTGCGGGTCTTGTTGTGGCCGGTCGCGCAGTTCCCCGCGCCCCTAGGGGGATACACCCCCGCGCTGAAAGGCACCCGTGTGTCTCTTACCCGCAGACAGGTCAGTTTGGCGGCCGTCGCCGCCGTTCCTCTCGCCCTCTCGGACATCGGTACCGCCGAGGCAGGTCAGCGCCATCGCACCCGTACCCTCTACATCGCCGGTGATTCCACCGCCGCCCAGAAATACGCCGACGCCGCCCCCGAGACCGGGTGGGGCATGGCGCTCCCCTTCCTCCTGCGCAAGCACCTGCGCGTCTCCAACCACGCGGTGAACGGGCGTAGTTCCAAGAGCTTTGTCGATGAGGGGCGGCTGGATGTCGTCCTTGCCGCCATCCGGCCCGGAGATTTCCTGCTCGTCCAGTTCGCGCACAACGACGAGAAGGCAACCGACCCCACCCGGTACACCGAGCCCTGGACCACCTACCAGGACTACCTGCGCCTCCACATCGACGGCGCCCGTGCCCGTGGTGCCCGACCCCTTCTCGCCACCGCCGTCGAGCGGCGCAGGTTCGACGGCGGTGGCAACGCTGTGCCGACCCACGGCGACTATCCGGCGGCGATGCGCGCGCTGGCCCGGCAGGAGCGGGTCACGCTGCTCGACAGCCAGGCCCTGTCCCTGGAGCTGTGGCAGCGGCTCGGGGTCGAGGAGACGAAGACGTACTTCAACTGGACCGCCACCGAGCAGGACAACACGCATTTCAACCCGCCCGGCGCGATCGCCGTGGCGCGTCTCGTGGTGCGGGAGCTGCTGCGTACGCGGGTGCTCGGCCCGCAGGACGTACGCCGGCTCGGTGAGGTGATCCCGGAGTCCTGGATCACCTGGCCGGAACCCTCCGCCGCCTGACCGACCCCCGGATCGCAGAAAGAGAGAGCCGCACAATGAACGCACAGATATGGCATGGGCATGCCACAAGGAGAGCTGCCGTTCTGATCGGCTGCACGGCCCTCGTCCTCGGTCTCACCGGAACCGGGGCGGAAGCGGGGTCCCGTGACCTCGGCCGTCAGGTCCTCGGCGCGCGTGACGGCTGGGCCTCCGAGGGGGCCGGGACGACCGGCGGGGCCGCCGCCGACGCCGCGCACGTGTACACCGTGAGCACCTGGGCGGAGTTCCGGCAGGCGCTCGCCGACGGTGGAAGCGCGCCCAGGATCATCAAGGTCGACGGCGTGATCGACGCCGTGTCGGAGGGCTGCGACGCCTTCGCGGCGGACGGGTACGACCTCCAGCGGTATCTCGCCGACTACGACCCCGCCGTGTGGGGCCACGACAGCCCCGTCAGCGGGGAACAGGAGGAGCTGCGCGCCGCGTCCGCCGCCCGGCAGGACCAGGCCATCAAGGCGAACGTCCCGGCCGACACCACCATCGTCGGGGTCGGCAAGGGCTCCGGGATCCTCGGCGGCAGCCTCCAGATCAAGGGCGTGGACAACGTCATCCTGCGCAACCTCACCATCGAGGCCCCCGTCGACTGTTTCCCGCAGTGGGACCCGACCGACGACAACAAGACCGGCGCCTGGAACTCCGAGTACGACGGCGTGGTGGTGTACGGCTCCACCCATGTGTGGATCGACCACAACACGCTCACCGACGGCCGGTACCCGGACAGCACCCTGCCGGTGTACTTCGGCAAGGTCTACCAGCAGCACGACGGGCTCCTCGACATCGTGCGCGGCGCCAACCTCGTGACGGTGTCCTGGAATTCGTTCACGGATCACGACAAGACCATGCTGATCGGCAACAGCGACAGCGCGGCCTCCACCGACGCCGGCAAGCTCAAGGTCACCCTGCACCACAACCGCTTCGAGGGGATCGTCGAGCGGGCGCCCCGGGTGCGGTTCGGGCAGGTCGACTCGTACAACAACCACTTCGTCGTCACCGGTGACCAGAACTATGCGTACGTCTTCGGCATCGGCGCCTCCTCGCAGCTGTACGCCACGCACAACGCCCTTTCGCTGGCCCCCGGCGTCAGCGTCGGCAAGGCGCTGAAGAAGTGGAACGAGGCGCCGCTCACCGCTGAGAACAACTACGTCAACGGCAGGCTGACGGACCTCATCGCCGTCCACAACGCCGAGATCCCCGGCGAGACCCTCCAGTCCGGCGCCGGCTGGACGCCGACCCTGCGGACGAAGGTCGACAACCCCAAGGCAGTGCCGGGGATCGTCGACCACCGCGCGGGCGCGGGGCGCCTGCGCTGACGCACCGGCCGGGGGAGGAGCGCGTGCCGTTCCTCCCCCGGCAATTCCCCAGCACGAGCCGCACCCGCGAAGGAGCACCCGCATGCCCTCGCCCCACCTCATCCGACACCCCCTGTCCAGACGGGGATTCCTCACCGCCGGCGCCGCGGCCGCGGCAGCCCTCACCCTCGCGTCGAGCCCCGCGCGGGCCGCCGCCCGGCCCCGCCCCCTCGGACGCCACGGCTCACCTGCCGCCCGTCTCACCCCGAAGACCCTGTATGTGGACCCGTCCGGCCACGGCGACTTCACCTCCGTCCAGGCCGCCGTCACCGCGGCGACCGGCAGCGGCCGGACGCTGGTCATCGCGCCGGGGACGTACCGGGAGACCGTCGCCGTGGACGTGACCCGGACGGGGATGAGCTGGCTTGGCGCCAGTGGCGACCCGCGTGATGTCGTCATCGTGTACGACAACGCCGCGGGCACCCCCAAGCCCGGCGGCGGCACCTACGGCACCACCGGCTCCGCCACCACCCTCGTCCAGGCCGACGGCTTCACCGCCCGCGATCTCACCTTCGCCAACGACTGGCTGCGCGCCGACCACCCCGGCATCAGCGGCACCCAGGCCGTCGCGATCAAGGTCCAGGGCGACCGGTCCGCGTTCCACCACTGCCGTTTCCTCGGCCACCAGGACACCCTGTACGCCGACTCGATCGCCCTCGGCGCCTTCGCCCGCCAGTACTTCTCCCACTGCTATGTCGAGGGCGACGTCGACTTCGTCTTCGGGCGGGCCACGGCCGTCTACGAGCACTGCCACTTCCGGACCCTGACCCGAACCGACCTCTCGTCGGCCCCGTACGGCTTCGCCTTCGCCCCCTCGACAGCGGGTGCCAACCCGCGCGGCTACCTGGTGACCAGGAGCCGTATCAGCAGTGAGGCCCCGGACGCCCACTACAAGCTGGCCCGCCCCTGCGTGCCCAGCTCCGACACCACCGCCCGTCCCGGCCTCGTCGTCCGGGACACCCACCTCGGCGCCGGCATCGACGCGGTCGCGCCCTACACGAACATGTCGGACAGCTTCCCGTGGCAGGACCAGCGCTTCGCCGAGTACCGCAACAGCGGTCCCGGCGCGGTCGTCACCGTCCCGGCCAACCGACCCCAACTCACCGCCGAACAGGCCGAGTCGGCCACCAGGGCGGCCTATCTCGGCGACTGGCAGCCGTGGAAGCCGGGCGGCGATGGACTGACCTAGCGCCCGACCGGACCGATCCCCTCCAGCGTCGGCAGCACCGGCTCAATCGTCCCGTCGGCCGCGAACTTCAGGCGGTCGACGGTCGTCTCCCGGTGCATGCCGTCACCGCCCGGCCGTCCGGGGCCGTTCAGGGCGAACCGGTGTCACGACGGGTTCGACGACCATCGGCTCGTCCATGAACCAGCGCTCGGCGCACGGAACGCCCCGCCGGTCGTCACCGGCGGGGCGTTCCGCTCTGCCGGCCGAGGGGGGCTCATGCCGGCAGGTCCAGGGGCTCCGCTCACGCGTACGCGGTGTCGGGTCGCGTACGTGATGTCAGATGCCGAGAAACTGCGGGAGGTTGCTTCCGGATCGTGCTTTACGAATCCGCGTCGGCCGCCGAGTCGTCGTCGCCGTGCGCCGCGAAGTCGCCCGCCACGGACAGTTGTTCTCCGTCCGCCGTGGCCGTCATCGCATAGTTGTCGCCCCGCGCGTCCCGGCCGCCTCGCTCATGATCGTACTGCCCCGCGAACACCCACTCGCCCTCGCGGACCGTACGGCCCTCTTTGAGTGTCCAGGTGTAGACGAGGAAGCCGTCCTTCTCCTCGACGGCCAGCGTGAAGTCCTCCTCCGGCAGCGAGCGCCATGCGCCTGCCGTGCTGACCCCGCCGGTCTGCTTGATCTTCAACCGGACGGTGAGCGCGCTGAGTTGCTCGCTCGTCTTCAGGGTCAGATTGCTCTGGGCCCAGAAGTCGTTGCTGTGCGGGTCCACCGAGCCGTCCGACCACAGAGGGCCGTCCTGCACGCCCTTGGCGGCGGGGGGCTCGGCCGTGGCGCTCGGTTGTCGTGTCGGCATCGCGGTCGTCCCGCGGGACTCGGGCGTCCGATCGGGCGTCGGATCCGTCGACGGGGCGGGAGGGGCCGGGGCGCTGCCCGACGCGTCCGGGGACGGGGTGGGCGTCGGCGAAGTGGCCACCGACTGCTGCGGGGTGTCCTCCTTCACGGCGGACGCGACCGCGTACCCGCCGGCCGCGAGCACTCCGGCGACCGCGGCCGTCGCGCTCACGACCCGGAACCAGCCGTACACCGGTGGGCGGGTCGCCCGGCGGTCGGTGCGGGTCTGCCCGGAGGGGTCCGCCATGCCGCGCTCGACCCGGGCCAGGATCCGCCCGCGGTCGGGCTCGTGCGCCTCGGCCGTCTCGTGCAGCCGGGCGCGCAGTTCGTCGTGCACGTCCCGCCGCATCATCGGTTCCTTCCTGCGGCGCCCTCGGTGCGCACCATCGCCGCCGCGTGCACCTTGAGGGGAGCGCCCTGTGTCCCGAGCAGCCGTTGCAACTCGGCCATCCCCTTCGAGGTCTGGCTCTTCACCGTACCGACCGATATCCCGAGGGCGAGCGCGGTGTCCTTCTCGGAGAGGTCGAAGGCGTGCCGCAGCACCACACAGGCGCGTTTGCGGAACGGGAGTCCACGCAACGCCTCCTGGACGTCGACGACGCCGGCGATGTCCGGATTCTCCGTCCTCTCCTCGCGCTGCGACCAGAACAGGGCGACCCGCCGCCGCTCCCGGACCGCGCTGCGGATTCTGGTGCGGGCCAGATTGGCCACGACCCCGCGCGCGTACGCCACCGGATGGTCGGCCGCGCGGACCCGGTCCCAGCGGTGCCACAGCGCCAGCAGCGCGTCCGCGGCCAGATCGTCGGCCGCGTCCGCCTCGCCCGTCAGCAGGTGGGCCAGGCGCGCGAGTTCGGCATAGTGGCGCTCGAAGAAGGCATGGAACTCCACGGAGGCGGCGTCGTCGACGACCGTGCCCACGGGCGGCCCTCCTTGCCTACGAGTGGCATGTGTATGACATGTGATCGTCCGGCGATCATTACGCGATCATGCGGCGAGGTCCGGAAGCGTAGCAGCGATCGAATGCCCTGTTCGTACGAGGTCTCGAACGTCGTGTGGTACCTCGCACGTGAGCAGGCCTGATTCCGTAACACGGAGAAAACCTGAAGCGCGTTCAACGCGGGAACAATCCAGCCAGCATCCGCACACCGATCAGTCAGGCAGCAAGGAGCAACCGCCATGTCCGATTCCCAGAAGGTGGCCGACCGGTCAACTGCCCCGCCGCAAGGCGTGAACAGCGTCGACCGGTTCTTCAAGATCTCCGAACGGGGTTCCACCTTCGCCCGTGAGATACGGGGCGGCTTCGCCACGTTCTTCACGATGGCCTACATCCTTGTCCTGAATCCCATCATCCTGGGCAGCGCGAAGGACAAGTTCGGCCACCAGTTGGATGCGGTCCAACTCACCACCGCCACCGCCCTGGTGGCCGCGGTCATGACGATCATCATGGGCGTCGGCGGCAACCTCCCGCTCGCCCTCGCCGCCGGCCTGGGCCTGAACGCCGTCGTCGCCTTCCAGATCGCCCCGCTGATGTCCTGGGACGACGCGATGGGCCTGGTCGTCCTCGAAGGCCTGCTGATCTGCGTGCTGGTGGTCACCGGGCTGCGCGAGGCCGTCATGCACGCCATCCCGCAGCCGCTCAAGCAGGCGATCAGCGTCGGCATCGGCCTGTTCATCGCCTTCATCGGCTTCGTCGACGCCGGGTTCGTCAGCCGTATCCCGGACGTCGCGAACACCACAGTGCCGGTTCAGCTGGGCGGCACCGGCACCCTCACCGGGTGGCCGATCCTCGTGTTCTGCCTCGGAGTTCTGCTGACGATCGCCCTGCTCGCCCGGAAGGTGAAGGGCGCCATCCTGATCAGCATCGTGACCATGACGGTCCTCGCGATGGTCATCAACTCGGTCGCCGACATCAAGGCCTGGGGCCTGACCACGCCCGCGTGGCCCGACAAGGTGGTCGACACCCCCGACTTCGGACTCATCGGCGACTTCAGCCTGTTCGGCGCGTTCGGCGAGACCACCGCCATCACCGTCGTGCTGCTGATCTTCACGCTGGTGCTGTCCGACTTCTTCGACACCATGGGCACGGTCGTCGGCATCAGCGCCGAAGCCGGACTCCTCGACGAGCAGGGCAAGGTGCCGAACCTCGGCCGGGTGCTGCTGATCGACGGCGCCGCGGCGGCAGCGGGCGGCGCGGCCTCCTCGTCCTCGGCGACCTCCTACATCGAGTCGGCCGCCGGCGTCGGCGAAGGCGCGCGCACCGGCTTCTCCAACCTCGTCACCGGCGGCCTGTTCGCCCTGGCCCTCTTCCTGACCCCGCTGCTCACCATCGTCCCGCTCCAGGCGGCCGCCCCCGCGCTCGTCGCCGTCGGCTTCCTGATGATGACCCAGGTCAAGCACATCGACTGGGACAAGTACGAGATCGCCATCCCGGCGTTCCTGACCATCGCCGTCATGCCCTTCACCTACTCGATAACGAACGGCATCGGGGCGGGCTTCCTCGCCTACGTCGTGATCAAGACGGTGCTGGGCAAGGCGAAGGACATCCACTGGCTGCTGTGGGGAACGTCGGCGCTGTTCCTCGTGTACTTCGCCATCAACCCGATCGAGCAGCTCCTGGGCGTCAAGTGACCTGCTAGTTCTTGAGCGCCGCCTCCATCACCTTCTTGGCCACGGGGGCGGCCAGCCCGTTGCCGCTGACCTCGGACCTGGCGGCGTTCGACTGCTCGATGATCACCGCCACGGCGACCTCCTTGCCGTCGGCCTTCCCGTACGACGTGAACCAGGCGTACGGCGTCTTGCTGTTCTTCTCGCCGTGCTGGGCCGTGCCCGTCTTGCCGCCCACCGTCGCGCCCGGGATCTGCGCGTTCGTGCCCGTGCCCTCCTCGACGACCGTCTGCATCGCCGACTGGAGCTGCTCGGCGGTGTCCGAGCTGACGATCTCCGTGGTCTCGGCACTGTCGTCGTAGTTCTCCAGGACGTCGCCGCCGCCGTCGGTGATCTGCGACACCATGTGCGGTGAGACCAACTTGCCGCCGTTGGCGATGGCAGCCGACACCATGGCGATCTGCAGCGGGGTCGCGGTGACGTCGAACTGGCCGATGCCCGAGAGCGCGGTCTGCGGCTTGTCCATGTCGGAGGGGTACACGCTGGGGTACGCCCGCACCGGGACGTCCTGCTCCTCGTCGTTGAAGCCGAACTTCTCGGCCGTCTCCCTGACCTTGTCCTGGCCCAGGTCGACGGCCATCTTGCCGAAGACGTTGTTGCAGGAGTACTGCAGGGCGACCCGGATCGAGGCGTCCTTGCAGGGGGCGTTGGGGTTCTCGTTGCCCAGCTTCCGGTTGGTGTCCGGCAGCGGGTACGGGTCCGGGCTGTCCGTCTTCTCATCCACCGACGAGTACAGGCCGTCCTCCAGCGCGGCGGCCGCCACGACCAGCTTGAACGTCGATCCCGGCGGCAGCGGCTGCCGCAGCGCGCGGTTCGTCATCGGCTTCTCGGGGTCCTTGGTCAGCTGCGCCCAGGCCTTCGAGTCGCCCGTGGTGATCCGCGACGGGTCGTACGACGGAGTGGAGACGACCGCGAGGATCTTCCCCGTCTTGGGGTCGATCGCGACTGCGGCGCCCTTGTTGTCGCCGAGCGCCTCGTAGGCCGCCTTCTGCACATCCGGGTCGATCGTCGTGACCACGTTGCCCGGGTCGGCCCGCTTGTCGGTGATCGTGTCCATCACGCTCTTGACGCGGGTGTCGCTGCCGTCGAGCAGGTCCTGATAGATGCCCTCCAGCTGGGTGGCTCCGAACGCCTGCGAGCTGTAGCCGGTCACGGCTGAGTACAGCGAGCCGTCCGTGTAGGTCCGCTTGTACGCGAGGTCGCCGCTCTTCGTCGGCGCGGAGCCGGTGACCGCCTCGCCGCCCACGATGATGTTGCCGAGCGGCTGGCTGTACAGCGCGATCGTGTTCCGCCGGTTTTCCTTGTCGTCCGCGAGGGCCTGGCCTTCGTAGAACTGCACCCAGGTCGCCCTGACCAGCAGAGCGAACACCAGGAGCAGCGTGAAGACGGACGCCCGCCTGATCGTCTTGTTCATCCCACCCAAGAGGACGATCAGGATGGGGGCAATCGTTCCCTTGCGCCCACATTTCTCATCGGGCGTTCATGAAGCCCGCCTCGTATGCGGCGATCACGGCCTGCGTGCGGTCCCGGGTGCCGGTCTTCGCCAGCACCGCCGCCACGTGCGACTTCACGGTGGCCGGACCGACCTCCATCCGCCGTGCGATCTCCGCGTTGGTCAGGCCCTGCGCCATCAGCCGCAGCACCTCGCTCTCACGGCCTGTGAGCCTCGCCACCCAGGGCGGCGGCGCGGGGTACGCGCGCGTGTGCTCGGCAGCGAGAGTGCGTACGGCCGACGGGAACAGCAGGGTGTCGGTGTGCGAGACCAGCCGTACGGCCTGCACCAGCGCGTCGGCGTCCGCCCGCTTCAGCAGGAACCCGGCCGCTCCGGCGCGCAGGGCGTCGTACACGTAGGAGTCGTTCTCGAAAGTGGTCACGACGACGATACGGGGCGGTTCGTCGAGGGTGGCGAGGATCTGCTCGGTGGCCCGGATGCCGTCGATCTCGGGCATCCGGACGTCCATGAGGACCACGTCGGGTCGGCGCTCTCGCACGATGCTCACCGCCTCGGCACCGGTCCCCGCCTCGCCGACCACCTCCAGGTCCGGCTCGGCGGAGAGGATGGCGCGCAGGGCGCTGCGGACCATGCGCTCGTCGTCGGCGAGGACGACACGGATCGCGGGGCGGGGCGTCATGGGCGTTCCCTCGGGGTCGGCGGACAGGTCATCGGCAGCCGAACGCGCAGTCTCCACAAGCCCTCCGCCGGCCCCGCCGCCATCGTCCCGCCCAGCAGCCGGGCGCGGTCGGCGATGCCGCGCAGGCCGTGGCCGCCGCCGGGGCGGCAGGTGCGGGCGTGGGGCAGCGGGTTCTCCACGGTGATCTCCAGGTGCCCTTCGGCGATCACGACCCGCAGGGTCACGCTCACCCGCTCCCCGGCGTGCTTCAGGGCGTTGCTCAACCCTTCCTGCACGATGCGGTAGGCCTCGCGGGACAGGACGGGCGGCAGGGCGTCGGGGTCGGCGTCGACCGTGGCGGTCAGCCGCAGCCCGCCCGCGCGGGTGCGGCGCAGCAGGCCGGCGAGGTCGGCGGCGAGGGTGGGCGCCGGGGCCGTACCGGGGGCGTCGCCCTCTCTCAGCACACCGAGCACGGCGTCCAGTTCGCCGACCGTGCGCCGGGTCGTGTCCTCGATCGCGGCGAGGGCCTCGCGGACGAACTCCGGGTCGGTGTCGAGGACCCGGCGGGCCGCGCTCGCCTGCAGGGTGACGGCGCTCAGGGCGTGGCCGACGGAGTCGTGCAGTTCACGCGCGAGCCGGTTGCGCACGGCGAGGTCGGCGGCGCGCGCCTCGGCCACCGCGAGCCGGTCCTCGGGTGTGGGGCCGAGCAACGCGGGCGCCCAGCGGGCGAGAAGCGAGCCGCAGACGGCCGCGCAGCCGGCGAGCGCGACGAGCGCCGCCACGCCGGCGACCGGCGCGAGCGCCAGCACCCAGGTCTGGTCGAGGGCCTCCGGCAGGCCGACGAGTTGGGCGCCGCCCAGCCACACGAGCAGCGGCAGCGCGGTGAGGAAGCCGGCGAACGGCGGCACCGCCAGCGACATCCCCGAGATGATCCCGCCGAACCCGAGATGCAGCGTGAACCAGGCCGCCGCCCGCCCCCTCGCCGCCCGCGTACGGGCTGGCCCGCGAGCGAGCAGGACCGCGTTGACACCGCACAGCGACCGCACCGCGCCGGCCTCCATGGGCCGGGTCAGCGGGAACAGGGCCGCGGTGAGGGCGGCGAGGGGCAACCCGACGGCGAAGGAGAGCAGTTGGAGAGGGAGGTCGTTGAAGACGTACCGCGAGTTGGTGGCGGGACCGACGACGAGCTGGCCGACGAAGACGTACGGCATGGCGAGCGCGCCGCCGAGGATCAGATGGATCCAGCGCCGGCGCGCCCGCCGCCCGAACAGCAACCCGAAGAACCGGCTCACGCCGTACGACGCTTCCGGCAGGCGGAGCGCTCCGCGAGGAAGTGCACCCCGAGGCAGGCGACGAGGATGCCGACGATCATCTGGCCAGCGTAGGTGAGGCTCAGCACCGGTGAAGGGCCGTCTGCCACGTCGGTGAGCGGGGCCAGCGACAACCAGCCCGCCCAGCAGACCGCGGCCGCCGAGCCGACCCAGGCGAGGGCGAGGGGCAGCCCGACGGGCAGGGCCCGGCCGCGCCGGAAGGCGAGGAGCAGTCCGCCGGTGACGGCCATGGCGAGGAACACGGCGGACAGGGCCTCCATGACGTAGAAGCCACTGGTCCGGTCGGCGACGTGGGTCTCGTCGAGCCCGGCGGTGCCCCCGCACGCCCACAGCAGGTGGGCGACCAGTGTCGGCAGCGCGCAGCCGGCCGCCGCGACGGCGATGGCACGCTGGGCCGCCCCGATGAGGCCGACCGGGAGTTCCCAGACCCGCCCCTCCCACAGCCGGCCCCAGCGGTCGCGGGCGTAGAGCACGAGCAGGGCGCCGAGGGTGAGTCCCTGCACGATGAACCCGGTGTAGACGACCCCGAAGACCCAGGCGTCGAGGAACGGTTCACCGTCGGCGGTGGTGTTCGTGGGCCCGCCGAGCGCGTCGACGACGAGCTGGATCGGGAACCCGGCCATGATTGGCGCGAGCAGCCCGGTGGCCACCCAGGCGGGGAGGGCGAGCAGCCACGCGGGCACCCGCAGCCCCCACGGCCGGGTCAGCAGCAGCGCGAGCACGATGACGGCCGCGTCCATGAGCACGGTGACGCTGTTGGCGACGGCCATGCTCGCCCGGTGTTCCAGCAGCGAGCTGCCGTCAGGGATGCCGATCCGACTCCCCGCGATCCAGGCGACCTTGAGCGAGAGATAGGGCACGCAGGAGACGAGGGCGACGGCCCGCAGGGCGCGACGGGACCTGCCGGGACCGACGGCGTGGTCGGTCTCCGGGGCGGGAGCGAGTGTCTGCGTCATACCGCCACGCTCCCGCGAGAGCACCGGCCGGCGCCTCCTGCACGGCGATGATCCGTCTCCGCCTGACGGGGGAGAGGACCTCAGCCCTCCAGGTGCAGCACGACCTCGTCGATCTCCTCGCCCCGCGCGTTCGCGAACCCCCGCGCGTACGCGGTCACCCGGAACCCGCACCTTTGCAGCACCCGCAGCGAGCCCTCGTTGTCCGCCGCCGCCCGCGCGTACAGCGGGCGTTCGGGGACCTCGGCGAGCAGCCCCCGCAGGGCGGCCGTGGCGATACCCCGGCCCCAGTACGCGCGGTCGACCCAGTAGGTGACCTCCCGCTCGCCCGGCTCCCCGTACACGGCCGCGCTGCCCACCACGTCACCGTCGGCCAGGATCGTGCGCAGCACGTCGTCCGAGGACCGGATCCGCCTCCAGCGGGCGTCGAAGGCGTCCCAGTCCTCCGGGTCCTTGGGGGTGAAGGCCGCCATCCGCAGGGCCTCCGGGTCGTTCAACTGCCGGTAGAAGACCGGCAGATCACTGTCGTGCACCTCGCGGAGTTCCACATCCATGGAGTCAGAGCCTACGAGTTGCCAGCGTCAGCCTGTCGCGCGCGTCGAACAACGCGTCCTTCACCATCTGCTCGTGCGCGGGCGTCAGCCGTGCCACCGGCACCGAGCAGCTGATCGCGTCACGCGCCGGCGTGCGGTACGGGATCGCCACGCCGAAGCAGCGCAGGCCGAGGGTGTTCTCCTCGCGGTCGACGGCGAAACCCTGCTCGCGGACCTGGTGCAGCTCCTCGATGAGCTTCTCGCGGTCGGTGATCGTGTTCTCGGTCAGCGCGGGGAGCGTCTCCGGGAGCAGCTTGCGGACCTGTTCGTCCGTGTAGGTGCTCAGCAGCGCCTTGCCGAGGGAGGTCGAGTGGGCCGGGAGCCGGCGGCCGACCCGGGTGAAGGGGCGCAGGTAGTGCTGGGACTGGCGGGTGGCCAGGTAGACCACGTTCGTGCCGTCCAGACGGGCCAGGTGGATCGTCTCCGTCGTGTCGTCCGAGAGGCGGTCCAGCGTCGGTCGCGCCGCCGCGACCACCTCGTCGCCGTCGATGTACGAGGTGCCGACCAGCAGCGCCCGTACGCCGATGCCGTACCGCGTGCCCGTCGCGTCCGTCTCCACCCAGCCGAGCTCCACGAGCGTGCGCAGCAGCATGTACAGACTGGACTTGGGGTAGCCGACGGCCTCCTGGACCGCGGCGAGGGAGTGCATACCGGGGCGTCCGGCGAAGTATTCGAGCAGTTCAACCGTCCGCACCGCGGACTTGACCTGCGCTCCGCCCCCCGTCTCGACAGCCGACATCGCCCTTGACCCCTTCGTTCGACGGGAAATAGTCTCCGAAGCATATTCATCATCAGAGACAACGTTCAGTATATCGAACGACCCTGGTGGATGACCCAGTACTGCGGCATTACATGTGGAGGGACCCGCGGTGGCAGCAGCACCAGTCTGGAGTGTCGACCCCCGAACCGGGAAGCAGCGTGAACAGGTTGCGGTGGAGGCCACAGCCCAGGAGGTGGACGCCGCCGTCCGCGACGCGCACGCCGCGCGCGGTTCCCTCGCCGACCGCACGGTCCGTGCGGCCTTCCTGCGCAGCGCCGCCGACCGGCTGCAGGGCGCCAAGGACCACCTCGTCGAGGCCGCCGACGCCGAGACCGCGCTCGGCCCGGTCCGCCTCACCGGTGAACTCGCCCGCACCTGCTACCAGCTGAGGGCCTTCGCGGACATCGTCGACGAGGGCGCCTTCCTCGACGTCGTCATCAACCACCCCGACGACACCGCGACCCCGCCGATCCCGGACCTGCGCCGCTACAAGGTGTCCCTCGGCGTCGTCGCCGTCTACTCGGCCTCCAACTTCCCCTTCGCCTTCTCCGTCGCGGGCGGCGACACCGCGAGCGCGCTGGCCGCGGGCTGCCCGGTCGTCGTCAAGGCCCACCCCGACCACCCGGCGCTGTCCGAGCTGGTCGCCAAGGTGCTGCGCACGGCTGCCGCCGAGCACGGCATCCCGGCGGGTGTCGTGGGTCTGGTGCACGGCTTCGAGGCCGGCATCGAGCTGATCAGGCACCCGCTGGTCGCCGCGGCCGGCTTCACCGGTTCGGTGCGGGGCGGGCGTGCCCTCTTCGACGCCGCAGCGGCCCGTCCGGTCCCGATCCCCTTCCACGGCGAGCTGGGCTCCCTGAACCCCGTCGTGATCACCGAGGCCGCCGCCGCCGAGCGGGCCGAGGCCATCGGCACGGGGCTGGCCGGCTCGATGACGCTGGGCGTCGGCCAGTTCTGTGTGAAGCCCGGGCTCGTGCTCGCGCCGAGCGGTGCGGCGGGCGACCGTCTGCTGAAGTCCCTCACGGACGCCGTCAGCGACACCGAGGCGGGCGTCCTGCTGGACCACCGCATGCGGGACAACTTCATCGCCGGGGTCGCCGAGCGCACCGGGCTGCCGGACGTCGAGTCGCCGGTGACTCCGGGGGCGGGCGGGGAGCACACGGTCAGCGCCGGGTTCCTGACGGTCGCGGCCGAGAAGCTGACCGCCGAGGGGGCGTACGACCTGCTCCTGGAGGAGTGCTTCGGCCCGGTGACGGTCATCGTCCGCTACGACGACGACGCCCAGGCCCAGGCCGTGCTGTCCCGGCTGCCCGGCAACCTCACGGCCACCGTTCATCTGTCGGCCGAGGAGGCGGCGGGCGAGGGACGCGGCGCGGAGATCCTCGCGGAGCTGACGCCGCTGGCCGGTCGCGTGCTGGTCAACGGGTGGCCCACGGGTGTCGCCGTGGCGCCGGCCCAGCATCACGGCGGTCCGTACCCGGCGACGACCTCGACGTCGACGTCGGTGGGCGGCACGGCGATCGAGCGGTGGCTGCGGCCGGTCGCCTATCAGGGGGCGCCCGAGGCGCTGCTTCCCGCGGAGCTGCGGGACGACAATCCGCTGGGGCTGCCCCGGCGGTTCAACGGCACGCTGGAGCGCTGAGGTTCGTCCGCGTCAGCCCCGGTCCGCCTCCAGGCCCGCGTCCCGGGCCAGGAGGGCCGCCTGCACCCTGTTCTCGCAGTCGAGCTTGGTCAGGATGCGGCTGACGTACGTCTTCACCGTGGCCTCGCTCATGTGCAGCCGGGCCCCCGCGTCCGCGTTGGACAGGCCCTCGCCCAGCAGGGCCAGGACCTCGCGTTCGCGGGCGGTCAGGTCGGCCAGACGGCGGCGGGCCTCCTCGCCGCGGGCGGTGGCGGCGGGGGAGGCCAGGGTGTCCACGACGTGGCGGGTGGCGGCCGGGGACAGATAGGCGTTGCCGGCCGCCGCCGCGCGCACCGCGTGGATCAGCTCCTGCGGCGCGGAGTCCTTCAGCAAGAAGCCCGCGCCGCCGTGGCCGAGGGCTCGCAGGACGTTGTCGCGCTCGCCGAACGTGGTCAGGATCAGCACACGCACCCCCGGTGCGGCCCGGCCGAGCTCGGCCAGCGCGGTCAGCCCGTCCATCACCGGCATCTGGATGTCCAGCAGGGCCACGTCGACCGCGGTGCTCCGGGCGGTCTCCACCGCCTCCCGGCCGTCGCCCGCCTCCGCGACGACGTCGATGTCGTCGGCAGAGGTGAGGATCATCCTGATGCCGGCCCGGATGAGCGGCTCGTCGTCGGCGACGAGGACCCGGATCACGCGGCCTCCTGCGCGGTGTCGGTGTGATGAGCGGATGGCAGAGCCCCGCCATCATGCCGGATCCGGTCACCCGTGCGACCTGGTTGCCGCCGTTCAGAGCTCGTCCTTGTAGGTCTCCTTCGCGACGAGCTTCCCGTCGCGGAAGCAGAACCGGTAGACGATGTCGTCGTCGATGTCCAGATAGTGACGGCACGTCGCGCCCTCGGGCAGCGGCGGGCCGTTCTGCTCCTGGCCCTCGGTGAGCAGGGAACTGCCCTCGGGCAGCTTGGCCTTCACGTCCTTCTCGGCGTCGCCGACCTTCGCGGACTTGTACACGCTCGGCGATATGGTGCCGCTCTCCACCTCGTCGAACAGCGCCATCAACCCCCAGGCCCCGAGGGCGAGAACGCCCACGACGAGGACGACGGAGGTGACGGCACAGCCGAGGGCGACCTTCTTCTTGCTGCTCATGATGGCGGCGAACTCCCCTTGCGGATCGGAACGGTCGATGACCGCTCCACCGTCGCCCGCCGCCGCCCCGCCGAGCTGCCCCCGAAAGTCGTCGTCCGACGAGACGGAGGTCGCGCCGTCCGGGCGGGGCAGGGTCTCGCCACCGCCGTAGGGCAGCACACCGGCGAGACGGAAGCCGCCATCGGGGCCGGGGCCGGTGTGCACCATGCCGCCGACCAGCCGGGCCCTCTCCCGCAGGCCCGCCAGGCCCTGACCGCCGCTCACCGCGGGCGGGGCCGCCGGTGCCCCGGCCGGCACGGGCCCGTTCGCCACCTCGACCACCAGGCTGTCGGGTTCATAGCGCAGCGCCACCGTGATCGGGGCACCCGGCGCATGCTTGTGCGCGTTGGTCAGGCCCTCCTGGGCGATGCGGTACGCGGCGTGGTCGGCGGCGGGCGCGAGGGGACGTACGGTGCCGGAGCGGTGCAGTTCGATCGCGGCGCCCGCGGCCCGCGACGCCTCGACGAGGCCGTCGACAGCGGCCGCCACACGGGCCGTCGGGGGCTCGGCGGCGGCCGGGTCCGGCCGCTGCCCGGCAGGCGCCTCGACGCCGTCCCGCAGGATGCCCACCGCCTCGCGCAGCTCCCGCATCGCCGCCCTGGAGGCCTCCCTGAGGATGCCGACCCCTTCCCGCTGCCGTTCGCCCAGCTCCGGGTCCACCTCCAGCGCCCCGGTGTGCACGGCGATCAGGGCGAGCTGGTGGCCCAGGCTGTCATGCATGTCCTGGGCGATGCGCTGCCGTTCGAGGAGGCGGGCCTGCCGCGCCACCATCGCCTGTTCGCGCACCAGCTGGGCGTTGTGCCGCTGCAGGGCGTCGAGCAGCGCGTGACGCTGGGCGCGATAGCGGGAGGCCAGACCCGGCACGATCACCATCGCCAGGAACGTGCCCGCTGCCAGCGCGGCCGTCATGAGCAACGACAGCCGGATCTCCTCGTCGGCGGCGCTGCGGGCGCCCAGGGCGCAGTAGAGGACGAATCCCGCAGCGTACGCGGCCAGCGCCCGCCCGGGACGCATGATGCGGCTGCCCGCCGACCAGCTCGCGTACGTCAGCAGCAGCGCCGCGCCGGTCACCGCCCCGGCCATGGCCGACGAGACGAGCAGCACCGTCGCCGGCAGCGACCGGCGGGCCAGTGTCAGTACGGCGACGACCAGGGCCACGGCGACGCCCCGCGCTCCGAACCCGGCATCGCCGTCGAAGAGGCCCGCCGTCCCGGAGAGCACGACGGTGAGCACGGCCTCCCCGACGATCCGCTTACGGGGCCACGGGGAGGCGGCGGCGAGCCGGGCGCGAAGCGGCCGGTCGGTACGGGATGTCAGTGCTGCGTCCACGCGCAGACGATAGACAGCCGCACCCCGGGGCCCGCATCCGCCCTTCGGCGCACCCGCGAACGACGAAAGTGAACACCCGCTCCCCACCGCAGCCGTCATCTTTGGTCGCTGCGGACGACGACTTACGGAGACTGCCCCGGGTCGGGGCGCGCGGCGAGGATGGAATCGCCGGACGACGGAGCCGGCGGCAGAGATCACCGGCTCGGGGAGCGGAACAGTGGACAGCGCGCGACAGCAGGCGAACGAGCGTTTCACCATCCGGCAGAAGACCACCTTCATGATCAACCGGTATGTCGTGGCCGAGACGCTGCCCGACGGCTCCGAAGGCCGGATCCTCGCCTTCGCCGAGCAGAAGCGGATGACGCTCAAGGAGCGGATGACCTTCTACACCGACGAGTCCAAGGACCGTGTCCTGTTCACCGCCCAGGCCCGTCAGGTCCTCGACGTCGGCGCCGTCTACGACGTGCGGGACGCGACGGGCAACCTCGTCGGCACGTTCCGCAAGAAGTTCGCCGCCTCGCTGCTGCGCTCGACGTGGGAGCTGGACCAGCCGGGCGCGGTCGCGGCCGTCGGGCAGGAGCGCAACCGGGTCGTGGCCGTGCTGCGCCGGGTCTGGGAGCTGCTGCCGCTCGACCTGGTGCCGTTCGTGTGGCCGTACCACTTCGACTTCACCTCGGGCGACAAGCCGGTGATGAGCGTCGACAAGAAGATTGGGCTGCGCGACCGCTATCTCGTCGACGTGGCCTCGCCCGATCTCGACCTGCGTCTCGCCATCGCCCAGGCCGTGGCCCTGGACGCACTCCAGTCGCGCTGACCTGGACCACCCCTGGGGCCCCCGCCGCCGGGGCCCGCCTGGAAGAATCCCGCCATGGACCTGAAACTCCCCGAACTGCCTTTCCTGCTGCGCACCTACGGCCCCGACGGCCACTGGTCCTACGAGGACGGCATGCTCTCCGGCTGGGCCGGCGCCCGGCAGGACCGTTTCGTGCCGCCCACCGGCGAGGCCCTGGACGCCGCCTCCGACGCGCCCCGGCTGCTCGGCGCGCCCGAGGGCGACTTCCAGCTGATCGCTCGCGTCACCGTCGGATTCGCGGGCGCCTTCGACGCCGGGGTCCTCTACGTCCACGTCGGCGAGCGCGCCTGGGCCAAGCTGTGCCTGGAGTACTCCCCGGACGTGCCCACCGTCTGCACCGTCGTCACCCGGGGCCACTCCGACGACGCCAACTCCTTCACGGTGGAGGGGAGTTCGGTGTGGCTGAGGGTGAGCCGGACCGGCCGCGCCTTCGCCTTCCACGCCTCCCGCGACGGCGAGCGGTGGACCTTCGTCCGCCTCTTCACCCTCGGCGACGAGGAGGGGACCGGCGCGGCCCTCGTCGGCTTCATGACGCAGTCGCCGATGGGGGAGGGGTGCGTGGTGACGTACGACCACATCGAGTTCAGGCCCGACTGGCCGAAGGACCTGCGAGACGGAAGCTGAGCAGACCCGTCACCGCGAGCAGGGCCGCGCTGATCCCCAGACTCAGCCGCATCCCCACCACGAAATCGCCGGAGATCAGCGCCCCGAAGGCGGCGATGCCCAGCGCCCCGGCCATCTGCCGCGCCGCGTTGAGCACGCCGGCCGCCAGGCCCGCCCGTTCGGCGGGTACGGCGTCCATCATGGCCGCGGTGAGCGGCGGCACCGTCAGCGCGCAGCCCAGCGCCATGGGGACGAGGAGCAGGGCCGCCAGCGTCGGAGGCGTGTCGGCGTCGACGTACAGCATCGCGAGCAGGCCCAGGACGGCCAGGCCCTGTCCCACCAGCATGGGCAGCCGGGCGCCGTGGCGTCCCGCGAGCTTGCCGGCCACCACGTTCGTCACCGCGATCAGACCCGTCATCGGCAGGAACATCAGCCCGGCCTGGAGCGCCGAACGGCCCTGTACCTGCTGGAAGAAGAGCGAGAAGACGAACACCATGCTGTAGAAGGCCACGCTGACCGCCGCTCCCGCGGCGACGGTCACCGCGACGGTCCGGTTGCGGAACAGGCTCAGCGGGACGACCGGGTGCGGGTGACGTGCCTCGATCCGGAGGAACGCCACCACCGCCACCACGGCCACCGCCAGCGCCGCCCAGCCCGCCGCCCCGCCCTCGATCACCGCGAACGTCAGCGCCGTGAGCGCCACCACCGCCGCCACCTGGCCGGGCAGGTCCAGCGGTGCCGGACGGCGTTGCGAGCGCGGGGCCCGCAGCAGCAGCGCGAGGATCAGCGCGCCGACGGGAAGGTTGACGAAGAAGATCCCGCGCCAGTCCCAGGCCGTGGTCAGCGCACCACCCGCCACCGGGCCCAGCGCCACCGCCGCCGAACCGCCCGCCGCCCACACGGCCACCGCACGCGCGCGCCGCGCCGGATCGGCGTACGCCTGCCGCACCAGCGCAAGCGAGGCCGGCAGGACCACGGCTGCCGCCACGCCCTGCACCACGCGCGCCCCGATCAGCGCCGGCAGGTTCGGCGCCAGACCGCAGGCCGCCGAGGCGAGCGTGAACACGGCGGCTCCGATCGCGTACGCCCGGCTCGCCCCCACCCGGTCCGAGAACGCGCCGGTGGACAGCATCAGCGCGGCGAACGCCAGCGTGTAGGCGTCCACAACCCACTGGAGGCCGGACATTCCGCCCCCGAGGGAGGAACCGATCGCGGGCAGGGCCACGTTCACGATGGACGCGTCGAGGCAGACCAGCGCGAAGCCGAGGAGGCCGGCGGTGAGGGTGAGGGCGGAGGACGGCTTCTTGGGCCCCAACCCGCCGGGGGAAAAGGCGAGTTCATCGCTCTTGAGGGTCTGGTTCGTGGACATGCCCTCCATGCTGCGGATCCGCGCCGTCGTACAGTAGTGGCCGGAATGCCATGCACCCGGAGGTTCTGGCCATGCCCCAGCTGCGCGCCCCGCACCGCATCGCCGTCGTCGCACCGTCGCCGGTCTCGATGTTCAACCTCGCCATCCCGGAGATGCTGTTCGGCAAGGTCGAGGTGGCCGGGCGGCCGGGCTATGAGGTGGTCATCTGCGCGGCCGAGCCGGGACCGGTGCCCACCAGCGGCGGGCTGGACCTGTACGTACGGCACGGACTCGACGCCGTACGGGAGGCCGACACCGTGCTCGTCGCCGGGACCGGGGAACCCTTCGAGCCGGACTCGCGGATCGTCACCGCCGTCCGCGAGGCGGCCGACGCGGGCAAGCGGATCGCGTCCCTGTGCACCGGCGCCTTCCAACTCGCCGAGGCGGGCCTGCTGCACGGGCGCCGGGCCACGACGTACTGGGCGCACGCCGAGGAGCTGCGCCGCCGGTACCCGCACGTCGACCTGCGGGGCGATGTGCTCTACGTGCAGGACGGGCCGTACGTCACCTCCTCCGGCTACGCCGCCGGCATCGACCTGTGCCTGCACGTCATCCGCACCGACTACGGCGCCGCCGTCGCCAACGAGGTCGCCCGCCGAGCCCTAGTCGCGCCCGTACGGCCGGGCGGCCAGACCCAGTTCACCCAGACCCCGCTGCCGCCCGAGCGGGGCAACGCGTGCGCCGACACCCGCGGCTGGGCCATGCGCAACCTCGACAAGCCGCTCACCCTCACCGACCTGGCCCGCCACGCCGGCGTCAGCGTGCGCACCCTCACCCGCCGGTTCCACGCCGAGAGCGGGGTGAGCCCGCTGCAGTGGCTGCTCCACCAGCGCATCGAGCGCGCCAAGGAGCTGCTGGAGACCACCGCCCTGCCCATGGACCAGGTGGCCCGCGCCTGCGGCCTGGGCACGGCCGACTCGCTGCGGGGGCATCTGATCCGCCGTACCGGATTGACGCCGAGCGGCTACCGGGCGCAGTTCAGCCGGCTCGGAACCGGGGCGGCCGAAGCCACGTCCTCCGTTGCATGATCAGCCACAGAGCGACCGGAACCCGGGTGATCCGTACCGTCCTGCCCGCCGAGGCGGAGACGGTCGCCGCCCTGCACGCGCGTGCCCGGGCGACCTACTACCCCGCTGGGTTGCCGCAGGACGGCACCGACTGGCTCGCCGCCTGGCAGAGCGCCATCGCGCGGCCGGAGGGGCATGTGCTGTGCGTCGTGGAGGACGGCCGCCTCATCGGGCTCGCCTCCTTCCGCACCCCGGAGGGCGCCCCCGCCGACACGGTCAAGCTGTTCCAGTTCCATGTCGATCCCGAGCACTGGGGCCGCGGTGTCGGTGCGGCCCTGCACACGGCCTGTGCGGAGGAGTGGCGGGCCGACGGCAAGCTCACGGCGGTGCTCGACGTGCATGCCGACAACCGGCGCGCCCAGGCCTTCTACGCCCGTCAGGGCTGGATCCCGGACCCGGACAGCCCGCCCGCCGAAGGGGACCACCACCTGAATCTGCGCTACTCCGTGCCCGGGGAATGAACGCTGCTGTTTGAACGTTCATGCATTAGGCGGAGGGGGTCTCCGCATCCCGTACGACCTGGAGAGCCGAAGACATGCGCGTCGAGATCTGGAGCGACATCGCCTGCCCCTGGTGCTATGTGGGCAAGGCCCGCTTCGAGAAGGCGCTCGAGGCCTTCCCGCACCGCGAGCAGGTCGAGGTGGTGCACCGCTCGTTCGAACTGGATCCGGGGCGCGCCAAGGGCGACATCCAGCCCGTGATCACCATGCTGACGAAGAAGTACGGCATGAGCGCGGCGCAGGCGCAGGCCGGCGAGGAGAACCTCGGCGCGCAGGCCGCCGCGGAGGGACTCGACTACCGCACCGAGGGCCGCGACCACGGCAACACCTTCGACATGCACCGGCTCCTGCACCTCGCCAAGGAGCAGGGCAAGCAGGACGCGCTGATCCAGAACTTCTACCGGGCGAACTTCGCCGAGGAGCGGTCCGTGTTCGCCGAGGGCGAGGAGCGGCTCGTGGAGCTCGCCGTCGCCGCCGGGCTCGACGCCGACGACGCCCGCAAGGTCCTCGCCGACCCGGACGCCTACGCCGACGAGGTGCGCGCCGACGAGCGCGAGGCCGCCCAGCTCGGGGCCACCGGAGTGCCGTTCTTCGTCCTCGACCGCAAGTTCGGCGTCTCCGGCGCCCAGCCCGCCGAGGTCTTCGAGCAGGCGCTCACGCAGGCGTGGGGCGAGCGGTCGCCGCTGACGCTCATCGACCAGGGTGACGCGGATGCGTGCGGTCCGGACGGCTGCGCGGTGCCGCAGCACTGACCGAACGCGCAGGTCGGGGCGGATCCATAAGCGTCGCTTGGTGAAACCACGCAGGGAATCGCAATGGACCGAGAGGTGCCGAGGGCTCAGAGTGGAGCCATGGAGACCTTCGAGACCCTCGTCCGTGCCGAGTTCGCCCCGAAGAACGTCTATCTCAACACCGCGAGCAACGGCCTGCTGCCGGCCCGCACCGTCAGCGCCGTGCAGCAGGCCGTGCGGATGCGGGCCGAGGGCACGCCGCTCGGCCCGCTGTACGAGGACGTGGAGGCCGTCCGCGCCTCCTTCGCCCGGCTGGCCGGCGTCCCCGTCGAGCGGGTCGCGACCGGGGCCTCGGTCGCCGAGTACGGCGGGCTGATCGCCGCCTCGCTGCCCGCCGGAGCCGAAGTCCTCACCGCGGAGGCCGACTTCGCCTCCCTCGTGAACCCCTTCCACATGCGCGGCGACCTCAAGGTGCGCGCCGTCCCGCTGGACCGTCTCGCCGAGTCCGTCCGCCCGGACACCGCACTCGTCGCCGTCAGCTCGGCGCAGTCCGCCGACGGCCGCCTCGCCGACCTGCCCGCGGTGCGCGCGGCGGCCCGGGCGCACGGGGCGCGCACCTACGTCGACGCCTCCCAGTCGGCCGGATGGCTGCCGATGGAGGCCGGCGAACACGACTTCCTCGCCGCCGTCGGCTTCAAATGGCTCATGGGCCCGCACGGAGCCGCCTTCTGCGTCGTCCCCGAGGACTTCGGCGGGCTCACCCCGCTGCTCGCCGGCTGGGTCGCCGGGGAGGTCCCGTGGGACAGCTGCTACGGGCCCGTCGAGAACCTCGCCCGCTCCGCCCGGCGCTTCGACATCAGCCCCGGCCTCTTCACCTTCGCCGGGCTGCGCACCTCCCTGGAGCTGATCGAGGAACTCGGCGTGAGCGCCATCCAGGCCCACGACCTGGCCCTCGCCGACCGTTTCCGCGCCGGACTCGCCACGCTCGGCCACGAACCCGTGCCGGCCCCCGGCTCGGCGATCGTGTCCGTGCCCGGACTCGGCCACCGCCAGCCCGAGTTGGGCGAGGCCGGAATCCAGGTCTCCGACCGCGCGGGCAACCTGCGCGCGGCCTTCCACCTCTACAACGCCCCTGAGGATGTCGACCGGTTGCTGGACGTCCTGTCTTCCTGAACCACTGGCGCGGGCTCGGCCGGGACGCTAGGAAGGGCACCAGGGGTGGTGGTGCCGGTGGAGTACCCGGGCGACACGTCCGTACAGCCGCCTGCCGACGCGGAGGTGCACCGGCGGTTGGTGTACGGCGACGAGTCCGCGCTGGCCGAGGTGTACGCGACGTACGGCGGGCTGGTGCGGCGGGTCGCCGTGCGCGTCACCCGCTCCGCGGCCGCCGCCGAGGACGTGGCGCAGGAGGTCTTCGCCCAGCTGTGGAGCAGGCCGTACACCTTCGACGCGCGCCGTGGCTCGCTGCGCACCTGGCTGTCCGTGGTCGCCCACCGGCGGGCCGTGGACTGGGTCCGCAGCGAGGCCCGGCACCGCAAGAACGCCGGGGCCGACGACTCGGTGCTCCAGGCCATCCCCGACACCGGTCCCGGCCCGGACGAGACGGTCGTCGACCGGGAACGCTCCCTCCTGCTGCACACCGCGCTCGCCGAACTCCCTCAGCCCCAACGGGAGGTCGTGCACCTCGCCTATTTCGCCGGGCGCACCTACCGACAGGCCGCCGCCGAGCTGGGCATCCCCGAGGGCACGGCCAAGACCCGGCTGCGCACCGCCCTGCGCACCCTGGCGGAGACTTTGGCCGACCCACCGGACCCGGCGCTCGAAAGAGGCGCATGATGGCGAGAGGGGCACGTACCGGGAACGGGCACGCAGAGGAGGCGCGCGGTGACCGACGATCACGAGGCGGTACGTGACCTGCTGGCCGCGTGGGCCTTCGGCGCCCTCGATCCGGCCGAGGAGAAGGCGGTCCCGGCGCACCTCGCCGAGTGCGAGAGCTGCGCGGCGGAGGCGGAGCGGCTGCGGGAGACGGTACGACTGCTGGAGGGGCCGCCGCTCGGTGCTCCCGCGGGGTGGCCGGCCGACGGTACGCCGCCCGCGCTGTCCCTGGCCCTGCGCACGCGCCCGGCCGCCGGCCCTGCCGTGCCCGCGCACGCCGCGCCCTACGCCGCCGCGGTTGCCGGGCTGAAGGCGCTGCTGCCCGAGCTCGCGGGCCGCTGGGCCACGCCGGTCGTGCACGACTGGGACGCGCACGCCACCGTCGCCCACCTCCTCGCCGCCGACGAGCACCTGGCCGCCCGGCTCGGCGCCGGATCCCGCGTGCGGCCCTCGCCGGTCGAGGAGGGACCGCAGTGGGAGGACGCCTGGAACCGCCGTACCGCGGAGGTCATCGCCCATGAGCACGGCCGTACGCCGGACGAGACCGTGGCCGACTGGGCCGCGCAGGCGGACGAACTGCTCGGCGCGCCCGAGGCCCACGACGCCGAACTCGCCGCCCGGGCCGTGACGTTGATGGGGCTGCGGCTGCCCGTGGCCGAGCACTTCCTGGTGCGCGCCTTCGAGACCTGGATCCACACCGACGACATCGGCCGCGCGCTCGGCCTCACCGTCCCGCCGCCGCCCGAGCAGCATCTGAGGCAGCTGATCCGCCTCGCCGTCCGCATCCTCGGCCTCTCCCTGGGACCCACCGCGCCCCCGGTGCTCTTCTCGGTCACCGGGGGCGAGGAATGGGTACTGGGTTCCGAGGACGAGCCCGTACAGGCCGAACTCACCCTCGACCCCCTCGACTTCTGCCTCCTGGTCGGCGGTCGCCGATCCCCGAAGACGGTCCCGAGGGGCACCACGGGCGACGCGGCCGCCGCCCGGAACGTACTGGAGCGGGCCGCGTCGCTGGCGTGGCTTTGAGGGGTTACTTCACCGGGGTGAAGTCCCGTGCGCCGATGAACTCCGGACGGCGGATCGGGGCCGCGAAGGGCTCGACGGCCGTGTTCTCGACGCTGTTGAAGACGATGAACACGTTGCTGCGCGGGAACGGCGTGATGTTGTCGCCGGAGCCGTGCATGCAGTTGCAGTCGAACCAGGTCGCCGAACCGGCCTTGCCCGTGAAGAGCTTGATGCCGTACTCGGAGGCCATCTTCGTCAGCGCCTCGTCGGACGGCGTGCCCGCGTCCTGCATCTGGAGGGACTTCTTGTAGTTGTCCTTCGGCGTGGCCCCCGCGCACCCGAGGTAGGTCCGGTGCGAGCCGGGCATGATCATGAGCCCGCCGTTGGTGTCGTAGTTCTCGGTCAGCGCGATCGAGACGGACACCGTCCGCATGTTCGGCAGACCGTCCTCGGCGTGCCAGGTCTCGAAGTCGGAGTGCCAGTAGAACCCACTGGCCCCGAAACCCGGCTTGACGTTGATCCGCGACTGGTGGACGTACACGTCCGAGCCGAGGATCTGCCGCGCCCGGCCGACGACCCGCTCGTCGCGCACCAGGGAGGCGAACACCTCACTGATCTTGTGCACTTCGAAGACGGACCGGATCTCCTTGGACTGCGGCTCGATGATCGACCGCTCGTCGGCACGGATCGCCGGGTCGGTGACCAGCCGTTCCAACTCCTGTGCGTAGACGGCCACCTCGTCGTCCGTGATGAGCTGGTCGACGGCCAGGAAGCCGTCGCGCTCGAACGACTGGAGTTCGGTGGCCCCCATCGGCCCCGGCGTGTCGGGGGAGCCCCACACAACGGGGTCCTGGCGCGGGATCGACACCTCGGTGGCGCCGCGGCTGGGGTAGAGATCGGTGACGGTGGTCATGGGTTCTCACACCTCCTCGGGCTCGGTGAGCAACGGGTATACGCCGTTCTCGTCGTGGTCCTCCCGGCCGGTCACGGGCGGGTTGAAGACACAGATGCAGCGGAAGTCCTTCTTGACCCGCAGCGTGTGCCTCTCGTGCCCGTCCAGGAGGTACATGGTCCCGGGCGTGATCAGGTGCGTCCGCCCGGTCTCGTGGTCGGTCAGCTCGGCCTCGCCCTCGACGCAGACGACGGCCTCGATGTGGTTCGCGTACCACATCGACGTCTCCGTACCCGCGTACAGGATCGTCTCGTGCAGCGAGAAGCCGACCCTCTCCTTGGCGAGGACGATGCGCTTGCTCTCCCAGGTACCGGACGCCGATTTCACGTGGCGGTCGGTGCCTTCGATGTCCTTGAACGAACGGACGATCACGGTGCTGCGATGCCTCCTAGGTGGTGTTTCAGATGGTTTCCCGCACGGCGCGGGCGAGGATGCTGAGCCCCTCGTCCAGCTCGTCCGGGGTGATCGTGAGCGCCGGAAGCAGCTTCACGACCTCGCTCTCGGGGCCCGACGTCTCGATGAGCAGCCCCAGCTCGAAGGCGCGCTTCGCCACTCGTCCGGCGCGCTCCTTGTCGTGGAACTCCAGGCCCCACACGAGCCCGCGCCCGCGGTACTCCCGCACGTCGGCGAGGTTCTCCTCGGTGATGGAGATGAACGCCTGCTCGATCTGCTCACCGCGCTTGCGGGTCTGCTTCTCCATCGCGGACCCGTCCGTCCAGTACGTCTCCAGCGCGGCGGTGGCGGTGACGAAGGCGGGGTTGTTGCCGCGGAAGGTGCCGTTGTGCTCGCCCGGCTCCCAGATGTCCAGCTCGGGCTTGAACAGGCACAGCGACATGGGCAGTCCGTAGCCGCTGATGGACTTGGACACGGTGACGATGTCCGGGGTGATGCCCGCCTCCTCGAAGGAGAAGAAGGCACCGGTACGGCCGCAGCCCATCTGGATGTCGTCGACGATGAGCAGCATGTCCTGCCGCTCGCACAGCTCCGACAGGGCGCGCAGCCACTCCACGCGGGCGACGTTGATGCCGCCCTCGCCCTGCACGGTCTCCACGATCACGGCGGCGGGCTTGTTGAGTCCGGAGCCCTGGTCCTCCAGGAGCCGCTCGAACCACAGGAAGTCCTCGACCGTGCCGTCGAAGTAGTTGTCGAACGGCATCGGCGTGCCGTGCACGAGCGGGATGCCCGCCCCGGCCCGCTTGAAGGCGTTGCCGGTCACGGCGAGCGAGCCCAGGGACATCCCGTGGAAGGCGTTGGTGAAGGACACGATGGACTCGCGGCCCTTCACCTTCCGCGCCAGCTTGAGCGCGGACTCCACGGCGTTGGTACCCGTGGGGCCCGGGAACATGACCTTGTAAGGCAGGTCACGCGGCCGCAGCACGATGTTCTGGAAGGACTCCAGGAAGGCACGCTTGGCGCTCGTGGACATGTCGAGCCCGTGCGTGACGCCGTCGCGTTCCAGGTAGTCGATCAGGGCCCGTTTCAGGACCGGGTTGTTGTGCCCGTAGTTCAGCGAGCCCGCGCCGGCGAAGAAGTCCAGGTACTCGTGGCCGTCCTCGTCGTACATACGGCTGCCGCGCGCGCGGTCGAAGACGGTGGGCCAGCCGCGGCAGTAGCTGCGCACCTCGGACTCGAGGGTCTCGAAGACGCTGAGGTCGGGCTGGGTGATGGTCACGACGAATCGCTCCTCGTTGCGTGGGGGGAAGTCAGAGGGAGAGGGGACCGATGCGGTAAAGCACTTCCGGGTCGTGCGGTCCGTCCGGAAAAAGGCTTGTGGGGAACAGCACCTCACGCTCCAGAGCAACGTTGTGCCGCTCGGCGAAGGCGCCGAACAGGCGTTCGGAGGCGGTGTTGCCGGGTGTGATGGTGGTCTCGACGCTCGTGACGCCGTACTCGCCACCGACCCGTGCGACGAGCCCGTCGAGCAGCGCGGCGGCGATGCCGCGTCCGCGATAGGCGTCGTCCACGGCCACCTGCCAGACGAGCAGGGTGTGCGGACGCTCCGGCCGTACGTATCCGGTGACGAAGCCGACCGGCTCCCCGTGCTCGTCGCGGGCGACGGCCGACGTGCCGGCGAAGTCGCGGCACCACAGCAGATAGCTGTACGACGAGTTGAGGTCGAGGGCCTTGGAGTCACGGGCAATCCGCCACAGCGCGGCCCCGTCGGCCACCGCCGGTCGGTCGATTTGCAGGTCTGCTTGTGCGGCAGTCATGCGAATTGAATTTACCGAGGGAAATTCAAAATTGCATTGCCCTCAGGGGTTACGTATGAGCGTCGGGTGTGTTATCACGCGGGCGTGAGTGATACGGCCGAGGAGGTGCGAAACGCCCGAATTTGACCGGCTAATCCATCCCAAAACGGTCACGATGTGGAACGCGTCACAGCCGTGTAACTCCCACGAGACCTGCCCGAATTACGTCGGTTGGTGTTCGCGAAATCTTTGCGTTTAGGTCCGGGGAAAGCGGGCAGAAGAAGATGGGAAGCTACCCCTTAAGGAATTCCTGGAATTACGTTGAATTCAGGCTCCGGTAACACCGTCGATGCACTCTCGCAGAATGTCGGCGTGACCGTTGTGCCGCGCGTATTCCTCGATCATGTGAATCAACACCCACCGCAGAGTGACCTCCACCCCGGCCATCGCCCCGCCCTGGATCCGCCCGACACTCTCCAGCCCCCGCCCGGCACACACCTCCCGCCCCCGAGCGATCTCCCGCCGCCAGGCCACGAGCGCCTCGCCGACCCCACGCCCGGGCTCGAGGCCGTACCCGGTCTCGTTCCCCTCCCCGAACACGGGCGGCACGTCCAGCCCTCCGACCACCCGCTGGAACCAGTTGCGCTCACACTCCGCGAGATGCTGCACCAGCCCGAGCAACGTCAGCCCCGACGGCTCGGCGGAAGCAAGCCGCAGCTGCGCGTCCTCCAGCCCCGCACACTTGAGCTCCAGCGTGGCCCGATGAAAGTCGAGCCAGCTCTCGAGCATGGGCCGCTCGCCGCCGGTCATGAGGGGGATGGGACGGCCGTCGGGGAGGTGGGTGGGCGCTTCGGTGGTCATGGGGCGAGCATGGCGCCACTTCGCAGGTGGCGTTCAGCCGGCCGCTGCGGTCCAGCCACTCCAGCCCGTCCGGCGATTGAGGACGAGGCCGTTCAGGCCGATACGGGCGGCTGGGGGCGGAGCCCCCAGGTTCGGGACGGGAAGGGGCGGCGGGGGCGAGGGGATACGGGCCCCGGCCGACCACTACCGCCAGGCGTTCTCCACGGCGCGCAACGCCCCCTCGACATCCACCCTCAGCCCCGCCTCCGCCAGCGCGGCCCCCAGCGCCGCCACACACCCCCGCACCGCACCGACCGTCGCATCCACCCCGTAGTGATTGACCCGAACCATCTCCTTGGTCAACGCCCCACCCCCCGCGGCCAGCGGCAACGCAGGGTCGGCCGCCAGCGCCCGAGCCACCACCTCCGACGCCACCACCCCCTCGGGCACCCGAAGCGTGGTGGCGACCGGCGCCGCGTCCCCGACGTCGTGCACATACGGCCCCAGGCCCCCGCCCAGCGCCACCGCCCCGGCACGGGTGGACAGCGCAGCAGCCCGGTGCCGGGCCATCACCGCATCCAGCCCGTCCGCCTCGATCCGCTCCACGCAAGCCTCCAGCGCCAGCATCTCCAGCTGTGCCGGCGCGTGCAGCAGAGCCTTCCGGCCCCCGTCGATCCACCGCTGCTTCCAGTCCAGCAGCGACAGATACGACCGCCGCGGCGCCCTCGGATTCGCCGCCATCCGGGCCCACGCCCGCTCGCTCACCGACACCGCCGACACCCCGGCAGGACCGCCCATCGCCTTCTGCGCCCCGATCACGCACAGATCGACACCCCAGGCGTCCGGCAGCACCGGCTCGGCGCCGATCGACGCCACCGCGTCCAGGTAGAACAGCGCCCCGTGCGCCCGCACGACCTCGCCGATCTCGGCGACGGGATTGGTGTTGCCGGTGGCAGCCTCCGCGTGCACCAGGGACACGAAGTCGATCTCGGGGTGCTCGGCGAAGGCCGACCGGATCTGATCGGCCGTGACCGCCGTGTGGAAGGGCACCGTCAGATCGATCACGGTCGCGCCGCAGTCCCGCAGCCAGTCCCCGAAGGTCTGCCCGTACGGCCCGGTGATCACGTTCAGCGCGGTCGTACCGGGCCCGGCCGTCCCCCGGATCGCCCCCTCCAGCGGCAGCAGCGCCTCGCCCTGCATGATCACGACGTCCTGCTCGGTCCCGAGCAGCCGGGCCACCCGGTCCTCGATCGCGGCGAATCGCGCGGCGCTCAGCGGGGCCAGGTCCAGGAAGGGGTGGTTCACGGCGGGGCTCACGTCGCTCTCTCAGCTCTCTCGGGTCCGCAGATGGACGTGACGAGCGTAACCGGGCACCCCAACACCCCAGCCGGCTACCGACTTCTTAGGTCAAACAGCCCCCTAACCATCAGTTGTATTTGAGGACCTCAAACTTCTCCTTATAATCGGAAGCTCCAGTTCCCTCACAGGAGGCTCCCCGTGAAGACGACCTTCGGGCGCCGGACCCGCATTCTGGCCGCCACCACCGCGACGGCCGGGCTGGTGCTCGTGGCCGGCTGCTCCTCCGACGACAGCGGCGGCAGTGGTACGAAGACGGCCGCCGGCGGTGTCGAAGTCGTCAAGGCGGGCCAGCTCACCACCTGCACCCACCTGCCGTACCCGCCCTTCCAGTCGGAGATCGACGGCAAGGTGCAGGGCTTCGACGTCGCCCTCATCGACCTGGTCGCGGACGACCTCGGCGTGAAGCAGACGATCGTCGACCAGCCCTTCGAGAACTTCAAGACCGGCGGCTCCCTCAACGCCGGCAGCTGCGACCTCGCCGCCGCCGGCATGACCATCACCGAGGAGCGCAAGAAGAACGTCGACTTCTCGGACCCGTACTTCGAGGCCACCCAGGCCGTCCTGGTCGACAAGAAGAGCGGCATCTCCTCCTTCGCGGACCTCAAGGGCAAGAAGGTCGGTGCCCAGGCGCAGACGACCGGCGAGGACTACGCCAAGAGCAAGGGCCTGGACCCCGTCTCCTTCGAGTCCTCCGACGCCGTCATCAACGGCCTGCGCACCGGCCAGGTCGAAGCGGTCGTCATCGACTACCCGGTCGTCCAGGGCTGGCTGAAGGACAAGGCCAACGCCGCCGCCTTCGAGGTCGCCGAGCAGATCAACACCGGTGAGCAGTACGGCTTCACGGTGAAGAAGGGCAACACCAAGCTCCGCGAGGCCATCAACAAGGCGATCAAGGACGCCAAGGCCGACGGCACGTACAAGAAGCTGTACGAGCAGTGGATCGGCCCGTACGACGAGTCCGCCGCCTCTGCCTCGCCCGCCGCCTGACCCCATGGCCGACACGGACGTACAACTCCAGCCGAAGCAGCCCAGGAAGAAGGGCCTGACCCGGCGCCAGAAGCGCAGCCTGTCACGCGGCATCCAGTACGTCGTCTTCGTCGCGGCCGTGATCGCCTTCGCGGTCGCGGCCGACTGGGGGCGCCTGCAGAACCAGTTCGCGCAGGGCGACATCGCCGAGCAGATGTTTCCGGACGTCATCACGCTGGCGCTGAAGAACACCGTGCTCTACACCCTGTCCGGCTTCGTCGTCGGACTGGTCCTCGGCATGGTGATCGCGCTGATGCGGCTGTCCTCCGTGGGCCCGTACCGCTGGCTCGCCGGGATCTACATCGAGATCTTCCGCGGGCTGCCCGCCCTGCTGATCTTCATCTTCATCGGTGTCGCCGTGCCGCTGGCCTTCCCGGGCACGGAGATCCCGGGCGGCACCTACGGCAAGGTCGCGCTCGCGCTCGGCCTGGTGGCGGCCGCGTACATGGCGGAGACGATCCGCGCGGGCATCCAGGCCGTGCCCAAGGGGCAGATGGAGGCGGCGCGCTCGCTCGGCTTCTCGCCCGCCCGCGCCATGATCTCGATCATCATCCCGCAGGCCTTCCGGATCATCCTCCCGCCGCTGACCAACGAACTCGTCCTGCTCTTCAAGGACTCCTCGCTGGTGCTGTTCCTCGGAGTGACGCTGGAGGAGCGGGAACTGTCCAAGTTCGGCCGTGACCTGGCCAGCCAGACCGCCAACTCCACGCCGATCCTGGTCGCGGGCCTGTGCTACCTGCTGGTCACGATCCCGCTCGGCTTCGTCGTACGCCGCATGGAGGCGAAGGCCCAGGAGGCCGTGAAATGAGCGAGAGCCTTCTCAAGGCCGGCCCGGAGATCGAGGTCCGCGGCCTGCACAAGTCCTTCGGCGACAACGAGGTGCTGCGCGGCATCGACCTGCAGATCAACCAGGGCGAGGTCGTGTGCGTCATCGGCCCGTCCGGCTCGGGCAAGTCGACCCTCCTGCGCTGCGTGAACCTGCTGGAAGAGCCCACCAAGGGCCAGGTGTTCGTCGGCGGCGCCGAGCTCACCGACGAGGACGTCGACATCGACGCCGTACGCCGCCGTATCGGCATGGTCTTCCAGCAGTTCAACCTGTTCCCGCACCTCACGGTGACCGAGAACCTCACGCTGCCGCAGCGCAGGGTTCTCAAGCGGGACAGGGCCGCGGCCGCGAAGGTCGCCGCCGAGAACCTGGAGCGGGTCGGCCTGTCGGAGAAGGCGACGGCGTACCCGTCCTCCCTCTCCGGCGGTCAGCAGCAGCGCGTCGCCATCGCCCGCGCCCTCGCGATGGGCCCCGCGGTGATGCTGTTCGACGAGCCGACGTCGGCGCTGGACCCGGAGCTGGTGGGGGATGTCCTCGCCGTCATGCGCATGCTCGCCGACGAGGGCATGACGATGATGGTCGTCACCCACGAGATGACCTTCGCGCGCGAGGTCGCCGACCGGGTCGTCTTCATGGACGGCGGAGTGATCGTCGAGGACGGCACCCCCGACCAGGTCATCGGCAACCCGCAGCACGAACGCACCCGCCACTTCCTCTCCCGCCTCCTCGACCCGGCGATGGCCGAGGTGGAGGAGGAGACCTCGGACCAGGTGGGCAGGAACGACTAGCCGGTCACTAAGGTGCGGTGCATGAGCGATCGCGGGGTTGTGCTGCACCTGAAGGGCCGGGTCCTCGTCGGACCGGACGACGTCCGGGACGAGCTGTGGGTCGTCGACGGCCGGATCTCCTACGACCGTCCCGTGGGCGCGCGCGACGTGCGGACCGTCGAGGGCTGGGCCCTGCCCGGCCTGGTCGACGCGCACTGCCATGTGGGCCTCGGCGCGCACGGCCCGGTCGACGACGACATCGCGGAGAAGCAGGCCCTGACCGACCGCGAGGCGGGCACCCTGCTGATCCGTGACGCCGGCTCGCCCTCCGACACCCGCTGGGTCGACGACCGCGAGGACCTGCCGAAGATCATCCGGGCCGGCCGGCACATCGCCCGCACCCGCCGCTACATCCGCGGCTACGCCCATGAGATCGAGCCGGAGGACCTGGTCGCCTATGTCGCCCAGGAGGCCCGGCGCGGCGACGGCTGGGTCAAGCTGGTCGGCGACTGGATCGACCGCGACCTCGGTGACCTCGCGCCCACCTGGCCGCGCGAGGCGGTCGAGGCGGGCATCGCGGAGGCGCACCGGCTGGGCGCCCGTGTGACGGCGCACTGCTTCGCCGAGTCCTCGCTGCGCGACCTGGTCGAGTCGGGCATCGACTGCATCGAGCACGCCACGGGGCTCACGGAAGACCTGATCCCCCTGTTCGCCGAGCGCGGGGTGGCGATCGTCCCCACCCTGGTGAACATCGCGACCTTCCCGAAGCTGGCCGACGGCGGCGAGTCCAGGTACCCCCGCTGGTCGGCCCACATGCGCCGGCTCCACGAACGCCGCTACGACACGGTCCGCTCCGCCTACGACGCCGGCATCCCGGTCTTCGTCGGCACGGACGCGGGCGGCACCCTGCCGCACGGCCTGGTGGCCGCCGAGGTCGCGGAACTCGTCACCGCCGGCATCCCCGCGGTCGAGGCCCTCGCGGCGACCACCTGGTCGGCCCGCACCTGGCTCGGCCGCCCGGGTCTGGAGGAGGGCGCCGCGGCCGACGTCGTCGTCTACGAATCCGACCCGCGGGCCGACGTACGCGTGCTGGCGGCGCCACGACGGATCGTGCTGAACGGACACGTCGTCGGCTAGCCGCTCGCCGTCTCGGCGAAGACCTCGCGGGCGACTCGGTAGCTGTCGAAGGCGCGCGCGGCACCGGCGTAGGCCTCGATGTGGATGAACGCCTCGACGATCTCCTCCGGGGTGACCCCGTTGTTGAGCGCGATGCGCAGCTGCCCGCGCAGCGGTTCGAGGGTGCCCAGGGTCGCCGCGATCGTCACGGACACCAGGGCCCGGGTACGGATGTCGAGGATTTCGGTCCTCGGCCATGCGTCGCCGAAGGTGTGGACCGTGGCGAGGCGCTTGAAGTCCGCCGCGTTGGCGGGCTCTCCCGCACCGGGTTCGAGGAAGCGCTCCAACGGCATGCCGAGCAGCCGCTCGGCCGTGCGCAGTGCGGCGGAGTAGTCCCGCTCCTCGTCGTGGTCGGCCATCTTTCGCTTCCCTTCGTTTCGGGCAGCCGGTTGACGCAGCGTAACGACGGGTAGTCCGGTGTCGACGCCCGCTCCCGCACCCGCGCCCACGTGTTCACGCGAGCGCTCGCACAGAAGGGGGTACGGGGGTGACTTCGAGGAACATCCGTGCCCAGGGAATCGAAAGCATTCACGGGAGAGTCACGTTGGAGTGAAGTCCTGGCGGATTGCTGACTCTTCACTCTCAGTGCGCAATTCTTGCCGGGTCCCGAGCAAGTCCTCTCTGGGGGTCCCCACCTTGAACGGCAAGAACTTCCGCCTGCCCGCACGCCGTCTCGCCACCGTCGCGACGGCCACCGCCCTCACCGCCGGACCCCTGGTTCTGGCCGCGGGCCCCGCCCACGCGACCGACGACGAGGGCCGCGCGAGCGCCGTCGTGCTCCGTACGGGGCTCGACGTCTCCCTGCTCAACAAGACCGTGAACGTCCCGCTCGCGGTCTCGCTCAACGAGGTTCAGGCGCCGCAGAGCGCCGAAAAGGCAACGCTGACGGCCGAGCTGAACGGCGTGGACGGCGGAAAGCCGTTCAGCGTGCTGAGCGCCGAGGTCGCCTCGTCGAAGGCCACGGTCGAGGGTGGCAAGGCCGAGGGGTACACCAACCTCGCCCACGCCAAGGTCCACGTCCCCGGCCTGCCGCTGCTCTCGCTCATCGAGGTCGGCCAGGTCACCTCCAAGGCGACCTGCGAGGCCGGCAAGGAGCCGACCGCCTCGTCCAACCTGCTCGGCGACGTCACCGTGCTGGGCAGGAAGGTCACGCTGACCGCCGGCGGCACCACGAACGTCCAGGTGCCGGGCGTCGGTGACGTGCGGCTGGACTACTCCAAGACGGAGAACACCTCGCGTACGGCCGCCGCCACCGCCCTCGAACTCAAGGTGTCCGTCAACCCGTTGAAGCTGAACGTCGCCGAGGTCGAGGGCACCCTGACCCTGGCCGAGGCGACCTGCGAGACCCCGGCCGCGCCCGAGGAGGAGGCCGCCCCGAGCACCGAGCCGGCCGGCGACGTGAAGCCCCAGGGCGAGGCCGCCGACGAGGGCCTCGCCGAGACCGGCGGCAACTCCATGACGCCGTACATCGCGGGCGGCGCGGTCGCGCTCCTCATCGCGGGCGGCGGAGCGGTGGCGCTGGCGCGGCGGGGCCGGAGCTGACCGGGTACGGCACGCTGGAGCGGGTGCCGACCCGGCTCAGCCATGTGCGAGAGCCATCGCCCGTTCCAGCGCCCGCAGGAAGCGGCTGACCGTCGCCCGGTCCCGCACGGCCAGCCGCAGCCACTCCTCGCCGAGCCCGGGGAAGGTGTCCCCGCGCCGCACGGCGAACCCGAGCCCGCGCAGGTGCTGTCGGACGGCAGTGGCCCCCGGCAGCCGTACCAGGACGAAGGAACCCTCGGCGGGCTCGACGACCCGGAGTCCAGCCGACGCGAACTCGCCGAGCCCGGCGACGAGATGGGCGCGGTCGGAGGCGATGCGGTGAGCCGCGTGGGCCGCCTCCGCGAGTGCCTGTGGTGACACGCACGCCTCGGCGGCGGCGAGCGCGGGCGTGGCGACCGGCCACAGGGGCTGGGCGCGCTCCAACTCGGCGACGGTCTCCGGGGCGGCCAGGACATAGCCGATCCGCAGTCCGGCCAGCCCCCACGTCTTGGTGAGGCTGCGCAGCACCACCAGACCCGGCACGTCGGTCCGCCCGGCCAGCGCCTCCCGCTCGCCCGGCACCGCGTCCATGAACGCCTCGTCCACCACCAACGTCCGCCCGGGACGCGCGAGTCCGGCGATGGACGCGGCCGGGTGCAGGACCGACGTGGGGTTCGTCGGGTTGCCGATGACGACCAGGTCGGCGTCCTCGGGGACGAGAGCCGGGTCGAGGCGGAAGCCGTCCTCCTCGCGCAGCAGCACCCGGTCGACGGTGTGGCCCGCGTCCCGCAGCGCCGCCTCCGGCTCCGTGAACTGGGGATGCACGACGACCGGCCGGACCACCTTCGACGCCCGTGCCAGCAGCACGAACGCCTCCGCCGCCCCCGCCGTCAGCAGCACCCGCTCGGCCGCCAGCCCGTGCCGCGCCGCCACCGCCGCCCGCGCGGCCCGCCCGTCGGGGTAGGCCGCGAGGGAGCCCAGTGACTCGGCGATGCGCTCGCGCAGCCACACGGGTGGCGTGTCCGCGCGGACGTTCACGGCCAGGTCGACGAGCGCCGCGCCGTCGTCACGGACCTCGGCGTCGCCGTGGTGCCGCAGGTCGTGCGACGGACCGGGTGTCTCAGTGGGCATGCGAGTGGGCGCCGTGGTGATGGTGGTGGTGACCGTGGTCGTGGCCGTCGTCGTCCGGGTGGAAGTGCGGCTGCTGCGGCATGCCGACCTTGTCCTCGAAGCCGGGCAGCGCGATGCGGTACACGCACGAGTCGCAGTTCATCCGCAGATCGCCCTTCAGGGCCTCCTCGTACCGCTCCATCACCAGGTCGAGCAGTTCCGGCTCCGGACCGATGACGTCCGCGGAGCGCACCTCGATCTCCGGGTGGGCCGCCGCCCAGCCCTCCGTCTGGTGCCGGACCCGGTCCGGCAGGATGCCGGTGAACAGGAAGTAGGGCAGGACGACGATCTTCCGCGCCCCCAGCTTCACACACCGGTCGAGCCCGCTCGGCACGTCCGGCGCGGCCAGCGACACGAACGCCGTCTCCACGCCCGCGTATCCGCGCCCCTCCCACAGCAGCCGCGCCGCCTTGTGCACCTCGGCGTTGGCGTCCGGGTCGGTCGAGCCGCGCCCGACCAGCAGCACGGTGACGTCGGCCCGGTCCCCGGGCGTGCGCCCCTCGGTGCCGAGCGCCTCGTCCAACCGCCGCTCCAGGACGGACAGCAGCGACGGGTGCGGGCCCAGCGGGCGGCCGTAGGTGTACGAGATCCCGGGGTGCCGTTCCTTCTCGCGGGCCAGCGCGGCCGGGATGTCGCCCTTGGCGTGTCCGGCGGACACCAGCATCAGCGGCACGGCGGCGAAGCGTCGTACGCCCCGCTCGACCAGCTCGGTGACTGCCTCGCCCAGCGGCGGCGGGGAGAGCTCGATGAAGCCGCCCGCGACGGGCAGTTCGGGGTGGCGGCGCCCCAGCTCCCGCACGAAGTCGCGGAACGCCTCGGCTCCGGCCTCGTCCCGGGTGCCGTGACCGGCGATGAGCAGGGCGGGCGGCGGGGTGGTCACGATTTCTCCTCGGAATGCGAATCGGGGTGTGGAACAGGGTGCGAAAGGGGGTGGTACAGCAGGGCGTTGAGCGCGGCGGAGGCGACCGCCGAACCGCCCTTCTCGGACACGTTGCTCACGGCGGGCAGCCCGCTCTCGCGCAACGCCGCCTTGGACTCGACCGCGCCGACGAAGCCGACGGGCAGCCCGATGACGAGCGCCGGGGCGGCGTCCAGGGTCAGCAACTCCTCCAGCGCGGTCGGCGCGTTGCCGATCACCCACAGCGCGCCGGGGCCGACCTGCTCGTGGGCGAGCCGTATCGCGTGCGCAGAACGCGTCAGCCCAGGACCGGCCACCGCGTCCCTGAGCCGGCAGACGGTCTCCCGCCGGGTGATCCCGGCCGCCACCATCTCGACGTCCACGACGACGGGCGCGCCGGCGTGCAGTGCGGCGTGCGCCTTCTCCAGGGAACCCTCGTCCATGACGAGATCGGTGGCGTAGTCGAGGTCGGCGGCGGAGTGGATGACCCGCTCCACCACGGCCCGCGTCAGCGGCGGGAAGTGCGAGGTGTCCAGCCGGGCGCGCAGCCGCCGGTAGGACTCCTCCTCGATCGGATGGACGACGCGGTTCACTCCGCTCCCTCCTGCGATGCCTGCCAGCGGTAGCCGCGCGGCGTCACCATGCGCCCCGCGATCTCCCGGGTCGCCGTGTTGCCCACGGTCACGACCGTCATCATGTCGACCGTCGCGGGGTCGAGGGTGCCGAGTGTCGTGACCCGACTGGACTCGTCCGGCCGCGACGCGTTCCGTACGACACCGACCGGCGTCGTCGGCTTGCGATGCTCGGCGAGGATCGCCAGGGCCTTGGGCAACTGCCAGTCCCTGCCCCGGGAACGGGGGTTGTAGAAGGTGACCACGATGTCCGCCTCGGCCGCGGCCCGCACCCGCCGTTCGATGACCTCCCACGGCGTGTGCAGGTCGGAGAGGCTGATGGACACATGGTCGTGGCCGAGCGGGGCGCCCAGGATCGCGGCGGCGGCGAGGGCGGCGGTCACACCCGGCACGCCGATCACGTCGATGTCGTCGGACGCCTCGGCGAGCGCGGGGGAGGCCATCGCGTACACGCCCGCGTCCCCGCTGCCGATCAGCGCGACCGCCTGCCCCTTGCGGGCCTCCTCGACGGCCGTGCGCGCCCGTTCCTCCTCGGCGCCGAGGCCCGACTCCAGGATCCGGGTGCCGGGCCGCAGCAGGTCGCGGATCTGGTCGACGTACTGGTCGAGCCCGACCAGCACGGAGGCGCGCCGGAGCTCGGCCTTCGCGCGCGGCGTCAGCAGGTCCCGTGCGCCCGGCCCGAGCCCGACGACCGCGAGCCGCCCGCGCCCCGGACGCCGTACGACGGCACAGGTCGCCATCGCGGGCCGTCCGTCTGCGCGCTCGGACTTCCGCTTCGGTACGAGGAGTTCACCGCCGCGCACGAGAGCCGCGGCCTCGGCGACCGAGGGGGTGCCGATCGCGGCGAGGGGCGCGTCGGAGGGGTTGGGGACCTCGACGCCGGCGAGCTGCTCGGCGGAGTAGGTCACCACCGGCACCCCGAGCCGCTCGGCGGCCTCCACGATGCCGGGTTCGTCGGCCTTGGCGTCGACGGTGGCCAGTTCGGCGAGGGACTTGGGGGAGAGGCCGGCCTCGCCGAGCGTGCTCTCGATCAGCCCGAGCAGCTCGTCGACCGGGGCGCCCTTGGAGGCCCCGACGCCGACGATCAGGGACGGCGGGCGCAGCACGACCTCGCGCTCGGCGACGCGCTCGACGAGCCGATCCGTCACACGGACGACGTACGCGCCCTCGGCGCCGACCCGCAGCGGCGGCAACGGCCAGGCCACCTCGGCCCGCAGCGCCACCGGCTCACCGTCGAGCAGCGCCCGCGAGACCCCGGCGACATCGCCCTCCACGGGCAGCCCGAGCGTGTCCAGACCGGGCACCCCCACGGCATCGGTCGCCGTCGTCACCACGGGCTGCGCCCCCAGCAACTCCCCGATCTGCCGGGCGAGTTCATTGGCTCCGCCGCCGTGCCCGCCGACCAGCGACACGGCGAACCGCCCGCCCTCGTCGACGCACACCACACCCGGGTCGGTCGCCTTGTCTCCCAGCAGCGGCGCGACGAGCCGTACGACGGCCCCGGTCGCCAGGAAACACACGAGCTGCTCGCACTCGGCGAACGCCCGCCGTACGGCGTCCCCGACGGGACCGTCGTACACGCGCACCCGGTCCGGCCACGCCGCGACCAGCCGGTCCCGCGCAGCCGCCCCCGCCGCGGTGGCGGAAATGAGGCCGATCACTGGGCAACTCCCTCTCGGTACACGGGGTTTCTGACACCCCACAGCAGAAATACGGGATTGGTCGCCGCGAGCCGGGTCACGTCCCCGGGCAGCGGGGCGAGCCGCGACGACTGCAGCAGCACTCCGTCGCAGGAGAACCCGGCACCGGTGAGCGCCTCGCGAGCGGCGGGCACCCGGTCGAGCGCGGCCATGGCGACGACGACGGTCCGCCGCGCCCGACGCGCGCACGCGGTGACGATGGCGGGCAGCTCGCGCCCCCCGCCCCCGATGAACACCGCGTCCGGATCGTCGAGGTCGGACAGGACGGTCGGCGCCGCCCCGTGCACCACCTGCACGTCGACGCCGTGCGCGGCGGCGTTGGCGCGGATCCGCTCCACACCGTCCCGTGCCTTCTCGACGGCGACGGCCGCCGCGCCGAGCCGGGCGCACTCCACGGCCACCGAGCCGGAGCCCGCGCCGATGTCCCACACCAGGTGGCCGAGCCGCGGGCCCAGCCGGGCCAGGGCCAGCGCCCGCACCTCGAACTTGGTGATCATCGAGTCGCGGTGCGCGAAGTCGGCCTCGTCCAGGGCCCATCGGTCGGGCCCCGGCGCCGGACCGGCCACCGTACGCACCGCGCCGACGGCCCGCTCGGGGTCAAGGCACAGCACGACGCTCACCGTCGAACCCCAGTCGCGGGCGGCGGCCTCGGCGGGCGTCACCCGCTCCACGCGCTCGCGCCGAGGATCGCCCAGCGCGGAGGCGACGACCAGGACCCGCCCGGTGTGCCGCAGCGCCGCGCCCAGCTCGGCCGGCCCGGCACCCGGCCCGGTCAGCACCGCCACCTTGGGATGCGCCCGGCACACGTTCACCGCCGTACGCGGCTCACGCCCGTGCGCGCTCACCACCACCGCGTCGTCCCACGGCAGTGCGACCCGCGCGAACGCCGCCGCAACCGAGGACACCCCGGCACGCACATCCAGCCGCCCCGACCCGAACCGCTCGGCCAGCGCCCGCACGATCCCGAGGAACCCCGGGTCGCCCGAGGCGAGCACCACCACGGGCCGCTCCTTCTCGACGTACTCCGCGATGGTGTCGAGGGCGGGCGCCAGCGCCCCGAGAACGACCCGCTCCACGTCCTCGGGCAGCCGTACGGCGTCCAGATGCCGCTGCCCGCCGACGACCAGCTCGGCCCCGGCGAGGACGTCCTCGGGAACCGGCGCCCCCGTCCCCGTGCCGACGACGGTGATCACGTACTGGCTCCCCGCTCACGCAGCGCCCTGCGCGCCTGCGGATCCGCCTTGCGGTACCCGTGGAAGTGACCGGGGTGGTAGAGGTGCGAGCGCGTGCCGTGCGCGTCGAGGGCGGGGCCGACCAGGAACAGGGTGTGCTTCCAGAGCTTGTGCTCCTTGACGGTCTCCTCCAGGGTCCCGATGGTGCACTTCACGACGAGTTCCTCGGGCCAGGTCGCCTGGTAGGCGACGACGACCGGCGTGGACGTCGGATACCCGCCCTCCAGCAACTCCCTGACGAGCTGGCCACTGCGGGCGGCCGACAGGAAGATCGCCATGGTGGTGCCGTGCTTCGCGAACTCCCTGACCTCCTCCCCGGGCGGCATCGGCGTCTTGCCGCCGCCGAGCCGGGTGAGGACGACGGACTGCGCGACCTCGGGGATGGTCAGCTCGCGCCCGGCGAGCGCGGCGACGGCGGAGAAGGCGGAGACCCCGGGTACGACCTCGGTCTCGACGCCGATCACTGCACACCGGTCGAGCTGCTCCTGCGTACCGCCCCAGAGGGCGGGGTCACCGGAGTGGATGCGGGCGACCTTGAGGCCGTCGGCGCGGGCCCGCTCGTACACGGCGACGACGTCCTCGAGGGACATCGTCGCCGAGTCGAGGATCTCGGCGTCCTCGCGCGCATGCTGGAGGACCTCCGCCTGGACCAGGCTGGCCGCCCAGATCACGACGTCCGCCTCGGCGATGGCACGCGCGGCACGGAATGTCAGCAGATCGGCGGCGCCGGGGCCGGCACCGACGAAGGTCACCTTGCCGGTGGGGGCATCGGCCATGGGAATTCGGTCCTCTCCTACAGGGGTCGGCGGGGGTTGGTGTGCGGGGCGTGGGACCGGCGTCAGAGCTTGCCGCCCCGCCCGCCGTCGCGCCGGGCGGGCGCGATGAGGGTCGAGAGGTAGGGCAGGGGGGAGCCGTCGAGGTCGGCGGCCGCTCTGATCGACTCCTCCGTAAGCCCCAGCGCCGACCCCCACACGGCGTCCTCGAGCCGCCCGGTCTCCCGCAGGGCCTCGGCGACCTCACCGGCCTGCCGACCGAACTTGTAGGCGACGACGGTCCCGGGCCCGCTGAGAGCTTCCTTGAGCACCGTCGCCCCCGCGGTCACGGGCACGAGCGTGAGCGGCTCGGTCCCCTCGGTCAGAACCGCGCCCGACCTCGCGGCGAGGTCCTGCATGGCGGTGATGCCGGGGACGGTCTCGATGACGGTGCCGGGCACCGCCTCGCCGATGGTCTGCGCGAGATAGGTGAACGTGGAGTACACATTGGGATCGCCGATGGTGGCGAAGGCGACGGTGCCATGCTGCTTGAGCAGCTCGGCGACCCGCTCACCCGCCGCGTCCCAGGCGGCCTCGCGCCGAGCACGATCGGTCCGCTCGTTGAGCGCGAACACGACCCGCACGACCTTGTCCTCGGGAACGTAGTGCAGCACGGTGGCCTCGGCCCGCCCACGCTCACCGCCGTCCTTTCCATCAGGCGCAGCCATCACGGGTACGACGACCACGTCGGCCCCGCGCAGAGCGTTGACGCCCTTGACGGTCACCAGCTCCGGATCGCCGGGACCGACCCCGACTCCGATCAACCTGCTGCTGCTCATGACGTGCGGCACCTCTCCACGAACCGACGGGCGACACCGGGCTGTGCGGCCCAGTGCGTGTGCAGATAACTCGCGTGCACGCCCTGCTGTACGAAACCTTCGACCCGCCGCAGAGGGGTTCTGACCCCCCAGGCGGGAGCCGTCCCCGAGCCGGGCTCGACGACGGTCCGATGAAACTCGTGCGCCCGCATCCGCGTTCCTGCCGCCGCCAGCACACTGTCACTCACGGCGACCGCGTCCCGATACCCCAGCGTCAGCCGCTCGCTCATCCGCGCGGTCACGTCGAGCACCCCACACATGGGCTGCCCGTCCAGCTCCCGGCTCAGATAGAGCAACCCCGCACACTCGGCGGCCACCGGACCACCGCTCTCCGCGAGGGCGGCAACGGCCTTGCGCAGCGGCTCGTTGGCGGACAGCTCAGCGGCGTACACCTCGGGAAACCCGCCACCGATGACCAGGCCCCGGGTGCCGTCGGGCAGTTGCTCGTCCCGCAGCGGATCGAAGGGGACGACCTCGGCACCGGCGGTGGTGAGCAGTTCTGCGTGCTCGGCGTAGGAGAAGGTGAACGCGGACCCTCCCGCAATGGCGACCACCGGCTTTTCAGGCATTTCGGCCCGTCCGGCGTTCGAGGCCGCGGGAGCGAGGACCTCAGCCGCATCCCAAGCCGCACCCGACACCACACCCGCGCCCCGAGCCAGCCCCTGCAACGCGTCCAGATCGCACCCCGCCGCGACCTGCGCCGCCATCGCCGCAACAGCCTCCACGGCCTCCCCCCGCCGCTCGGCAACCGGCACCAGCCCCAGATGCCGCGACGGCGTGTCCACCTGAGCCACCCGCCGCAGCACCCCCAGCACAGGCACCCCGGCCGAGTCCAACGCCTCCCGCAGCAACGCCTCATGTCGATCCGAGGCGACCTTGTTCAGAATCACGCCCCCGACCCGCACCTGCGGATCCCAGGACGCGAACCCGTGCACCAGCGCCGCCACGGACCGCGACTGCGACGAGGCGTCCACGACGAGCACGACCGGCGCCCGCAGCAGCTTCGCCACCTGCGCCGTGGACGCCAGCTCACCCTCCCCGGCGGCCCCGTCGTACAGCCCCATCACGCCCTCGACGACGGCGATGTCACAGCCACGGGCCCCATGCAGGAACAAGGGCTCGACCAATTCCGGCCCGCACAGATACGCGTCGAGGTTCCGCCCCACCCGCCCGGTCGCGAGCGCGTGATACCCGGGATCGATGTAGTCCGGCCCGACCTTGTGCGGGGACACGGCAAGCCCCCGCGCGGCGAACGCGGCCATCAGCCCGGTGGCAACGGTGGTCTTGCCGCTGCCGGAGGAAGGCGCGGCAATGACCAGCCGAGGGACGGAGGAGGACATCACGCGATCACCACTCGATGCCTCTCTGGCCCTTCTGGCCCGCGTCCATGGGGTGCTTGACCTTGGACATGTCGGTCACGAGATCGGCGAGGCCGACCAGCTTCTCGGGCGCGTTCCGCCCGGTGATGACCACGTGCTGGGTCCCCGGCCGGTCACGCAGCACGGAGATGACCTCGTCGGTGTCCACCCAACCCCAGTGCATGGGGTAGGCGAACTCGTCGAGCACGTACAGCTTGTACGTCTCGGCGGCCAGGTCCCGCTTGACCTGCTCCCAGCCCTCCCGGGCCTTTTCCTCGTTGTCCATCTGGGCGTCCCGCTGAACCCAGGACCACCCTTCGCCCATCTTGTGCCAGTCCACGGTCCCGCCCTGCCCGGACGCTCCCAGCACGCGCAGCGCGTTCTCCTCGCCGACCTTCCACTTCGCCGACTTGACGAACTGGAACACACCGATGGGCCACCCCTGATTCCAGGCGCGCAGAGCGAGCCCGAAGGCAGCGGTCGACTTGCCCTTGCCGATCCCCGTGTGCACGACCACCAGAGGCCGGTTACGACGCTGACGAGTCGTTAGTCCGTCGTCCGGCACGACACTCGGCTGTCCCTGCGGCATTACGCGGCCCTCCTCTGTACGTCCTTCACCAGGCCGGCGATGGACTCCGCCCGCAGCTCGTCCAACGTCACCGCCGTACCGCCCAGTTCACCCGCCAGCTGCCCCGCCAGTCCCAGCCGCACGGGCCCGGACTCACAGTCGACGACCACGGACGCGACACCCTCGGCCGCGAACAACCGGGCCGCCCGCCCCGCGAGCGCGACCGGCTCGGGACCGCCCGTGGCCCGCCCGTCGGTCACCACCACGACCAGCGCCCGCCGAGCCGGATCCCGCAGCCGCTCCACCCGCAGCACCTCGTGCGCCTTCAGCAGCCCGGCCGCAAGCGGCGTACGGCCACCCGTCGGCAACGACTCCAGCCGGGCCGCGGCGGCATCCACCGACGACGTGGGCGGCAGCGCGACATCGCCGGCGGTACCCCGGAACGTCACCAGCCCCACCTTGTCCCGCCGCTGGTACGCGTCCAGCAACAGCGACAGGACAGCACCCTTCACCGCACTCATCCGCTGCCGGGCCGCCATCGACCCGGAGGCGTCCACGACGAACAGCACGAGGTTCCCCTCGCGCCCTTCCCGAACGGCCTGCCGCAGATCGTCCCGCCGCACGACGAGACCCCGCCCGGACCGGCCCCGCGCCCGCTGATGCGGCGCCGCCGCCTGCACGGTGGCCGCCAGGTGCAGCTTGGTGAGCGCCCCTCGGGGCCGCCGCGCGCCGGTCGTGCGCCCATGCTCGGTCCGCGCCCGCGAACGCCGCCCGGCGGCACCCTCACCGATGCCCGGCACGCTCAGCACCTTCGTCCGGAAGGGCTCGGACGCCCGCGCGGGAGTCTGCTCCCCGGCCCCGGAAGCCTGCGGCTCCCCGGCCCCGGAAGCCTGCGGCTCCCCGGCCCCGGAAGCCTGCGGCTCCCCGGCCCCGGAAGCCTGCGGCTCCCCGTCCTCGCCGGCCTCGGGCCGCGCGGCTGAGTCGCCGCCCTGCGGTCCATCGGACTGAGACGGCGGCTGCCCGCCACCCCCGCCGGGCCCGTCGGGGTCGGGATCGTCATCGCTCTCGTCGTCACCGGAGAACTCCTCCAGGGTCTCGTCGAGCTTGTCCTCGTCCAGCCCCGGCGCGTCGAAGGGGTTGCGGCGCCGACGGTGCGGCAGCGCCAGCAGCGCCGCCTGCCGGACGTCCTCGGCCAGCACCTCGGTGCGCCCGGCCCACGCGGCCAGCGCGGTGGCCGTACGGGCCATCACGATGTCGGCCCGCATGCCGTCCACCTCGAAGGCCGCGCAGGTCGCCGCGATCTGCCGCAGCGCCCCGTCGCCGAGCCGTACCGAGGGCAGCAACTCCCGTGCGGCGACGATGCGTTGACGCACAGCGGCCTCGTCGTCCGCCCACCGCGCGGCGAACCCGCCCGGATCGTCGTCGTAGGCGAGCCGCCGCCGTACGACCTCCACCCGCTGCTCCGGCTCCCGCGAGGCGGCGACCTCGACGGTCAGCCCGAACCGGTCGAGCAACTGCGGCCGCAGCTCGCCCTCTTCGGGGTTCATGGTCCCGACGAGCAGGAAACGCGCGGCATGCCGTACGGAGACGCCCTCGCGCTCCACGTACGACGCACCCATCGCCGCCGCGTCCAGGAGCAGGTCGACGAGGTGGTCGTGGAGCAGGTTGACCTCGTCGACGTACAGGATTCCGCGGTGGGCGTCAGCGAGCAGGCCGGGCTCAAAGGCCTTCACGCCCTCGGCCAGCGCGCGCTCGATGTCCAGCGCGCCGACCAGCCGGTCCTCGGAGGCACCGACGGGGAGTTCGACCATGCGGGCCGGGCGCTGCGCGCCGGCCCCTGCCTCGTGCGGCCCGTCGGGGCACGCGGGGTCGGGGGCGCCCGGGTCGCAGGAGAAACGGCACCCGGCGACCACCGGAACCTCCGGCATCAGCGCCGACAGCGCGCGTACCGCCGTCGACTTGGCGGTGCCCTTCTCGCCGCGCACCAGCACACCGCCGACCGCCGGTGACACGGCGTTCAGCAGCAGCGCGAGCCGCAGGTCGTCCTGGCCGACAACGGCCGTAAAGGGAAAGGGGGTTGTCACTGGTCGTCGCCCTCCAAGTCGCCTTCGAGCTCCAGGTAGGTGGCGCGCAGCCGCTCCAGCGTCTCGGCGTCCGGCTCCGCCCACAGCCCGCGGTCGGCGGCCTCCAGGAGCCGCTCGGTGATGCCGCGCAGCGCCCACGGGTTGGACTTCTTCATGAAGTCCCGGTTCTCCGGGTCGAAGACGTACTCGGCACTGAGCTTCTCGTACATCCAGTCGTCGACCACGCCCGCCGTGGCGTCGTACCCGAAGAGGTAGTCGACGGTCGCCGCCATCTCGAAGGCGCCCTTGTAGCCGTGCCGGCGCATGGCCGCCATCCAGCGCGGGTTGACGACGCGGGCGCGGAACACGCGGTGCGTCTCCTCGCCGAGCGTCCGCGTCCTCACCTGGTCGGGTACGGCACTGTCGCCCACGTACGCCTCGGGGTTCGCGCCCGTCAGGTGCCGCACCATGGCGACCATGCCGCCGTGGTACTGGAAGTAGTCGTCGGCGTCGACGAGGTCGTGTTCGCGGGTGTCGACGTTCTTCGCGGCGACGGCGATCCGCTTGAACGCGGTCTCCATGTCGCCGCGCGCCGCCCGCCCGTCGAGCCCGCGCCCGTAGGCGTAGCCGCCCCAGACGGCGTACACCTCGGCCAGGTCGGCGTCGGAGCGCCAGTTGCGGGCGTCGATCAGCGGCAGCAGGCCGGCTCCGTAGGCGCCCGGCTTCGAGCCGAAGACACGGGCCGTCGCGCGCCGCCGGTCGCCGTGCTCGGCGGTGTCCTCGTCGGCGTGCGCCCGCACGTAGTTCCGGTCGGCGGGCTCGTCCAGCTCGGCGACCTTGCGGACCGCGTCGTCGATCAGCCCCACCACGTGCGGGAACGCGTCCCGGAAGAAGCCGGAGATGCGCACCGTGACGTCGATGCGCGGCCGTCCGAGCTCCTCCAGGGAGATGACCTCGAAGCCGGTCACCCGGCGCGAGGCGTCGTCCCACACCGGGCGGCAGCCCAGCAGCGCGAGGATCTCGGCGATGTCGTCGCCCTGGGTGCGCATCGCGGACGTGCCCCAGACGGTCAGGCCGACCGACTTCGGGTATTCGCCGGTGTCCTGGAGGTACCGCGCGACCAGCGAGTCGGCGAGCGACTGCCCGACCTCCCAGCTCAGCCTGGACGGAATGGCCTTGGGGTCGACGGAGTAGAAGTTGCGTCCCGTCGGCAGGACGTTGACCAGCCCGCGCGTGGGTGAACCGGACGGCCCCGCCGGGACGTAACCGCCGTCGAGCGCCTTGAGGATGTGGCCGATCTCGTCCGTCGTACGGGCGAGACGCGGCACGACCTCGTTGCAGGCGAACTCCAACACGGCGACGGCGTCGGGGAGTTCGGTGCCGAGGACGTCCCGGATCAGCGCACGGCTCTGCGCGACCGCCCAGGCGCGCTCCTCCATCCCCTCCGCGATCCGCCGGCACAGCTGCTCCAGCAGGTCGATCGCGTCGGCGGCCGTGCGCGCGGGGCCGTCGACCAGATCCGACAGCTCCACCGGCACCTTCAACGGCGCGCCCGGCTCGCCCAGCAGCTCCTTCTCGTCGAGCCCGAAGTGAGCGGCCAGCGAGGCCCTCAGGCCCGGCAGGGCATTGGCCTGCCCGCCCCACACCTGCGAGGCCCGCAGCACGGCCAGTACGAGGTTCACGCGCGCCTCGTCGACGGGCCCGCCGCCGAGGATGTGCAGCCCGTCGCGGATCTGCACGTCCTTGATCTCGCACAGATAGCCGTCGATGTGCATGACGAACTCGTCGAAGTCGTCGTCGTCCGGCTGGTCGTCGACATGCAGGTCGTGATGCAGCTCGGCGGCCTTCACCAGCGTCCAGATCTGCGCGCGGACCGCCGGAGCCTTGGCCGGGTCCAGGTCCGAGACGAGCGCGTACTCGTCGAGCAGCTGCTCCAGCTTGGCCAGGTCGCCGTAGGTGTCGGCCCGTGCCATCGGCGGCACCAGGTGGTCGACGACGGTGGCGTGTCCGCGCCGCTTGGCCTGGGTGCCCTCGCCCGGGTCGTTGACGATGAACGGGTAGATCAGCGGCAGGTCCCCGAGGACCGCGTCCGGCGCGCACCCGCCGCTGAGTCCCAGCCCCTTGCCCGGCAGCCACTCCATCGTGCCGTGCTTGCCCATGTGCACGATCGCGTCGGCGCCGAAGCTGTTGTCCAGCCACCTGTACGCCGCCATGTAGTGGTGCGACGGCGGCATGTCGGGGTCGTGGTAGATCGCGATCGGGTTCTCGCCGAAGCCGCGCGGCGGCTGGATCATCACGACGACGTTCCCGAACTGCAGCGACGCGAGGACGATGTCGTCCCCGTCGACGTACAGCGACCCCGGCGGCTCGCCCCACGCCTCCAGCATGCCGTCCCTGAGCTCCGGATCGAGCTTGTCGAACCAGGCCCGGTAGTCGGCCAGCGGCACACGCGCGGGCGCGGCGGCCAGCTGCTCCTCGGTGAGCCATTCGACGTCGTGGCCACCGGCGTTGATGAGCCGGTGGATCAGCTCGTCGCCGTTGTCCGGATAATCGGTGAGGCCGTACCCGGCGTCCCTGAGCGCGTCCAGCACCCGCACCGCCGAGGCGGGCGTGTCGAGGCCCACCGCGTTGCCGACGCGCGAGTGCTTGGTCGGGTATGCGGTGAAGACGAGCGCGAGCTTCTTGTCGCCGTTCGCCTTGTGCTTCAACTGGGCGTGCCGTACGGCGATCCCGGCGACCCGCCCGGCCCGCTCCGGGTCGGCGACGTACACGGGCACGTCGTCCGGGCCCTGCTCCTTGAAGGAGAACGGCACGGTGACGAGTCGCCCGTCGAACTCGGGGATCGCGACCTGCATCGCCGCGTCCATGGGGGAGAGGGCGGCGTCGGACTCGTCCCACGTTGCTCGCGAGGAGGTCAGGCAGAGGCCTTGCAGCACCGGCACGTTGAGCTCGGCGAGCCGGCCGATGTCCCACGCCTCCTCGTCACCGCCCGCCGACGCCTGCGAGGCGTGCGTGCCGCCGGCGGCGAGGACGGTGGCGACCAGGGCGTCGGCCTTGCCGAGGATCTCGTACAGTTCGGCGTCCGCCCCGCGCAGCGAACCGCAGTACACGGGAAGGGCGTTGGCGCCCCGAGCCTCGATCGCGTCGCACAGGGTGTCCACGAAGGCGGTGTTGCCGCTGAGTTCGTGGGCCCGGTAGAAGAGCACGCCGACGGTCGGACGGCCCTCGACGAAGACACGCTCGCCATGGACGCCGTACTCCGGCATCTTCCGCGGCTCGACGAACCCCTCGCCCGTCAGCAGCACGGTGTCCGAGAGGAACCGCGCAAGTTCGGTGAGGTTGGCGGGCCCGCCCTCGACGAGATACCTCAGCGCCTCGGCCACCACACCGGCCGGGACGGACGACTCGGCCATCAACTCCGCGTCCGGGACGGCCTCGCCGCCGAGCAGCACGGTCGGGATGCCCGAGGCCTTCAGCGCGGCGAGCCCGTCCTCCCAGGCCCGCTTGCCGCCCAGCAGGCGTACGACGGCGATGTCCGAGCCCTCGATGAGCGCGGGCAGCTCCTCGGTGACGTCCACGCGGGTCGGATTGCCGATCCGGTACGAGGCACCGGAAGCGGCCCTGGCCGCCAACAGGTCCGTGTCGGCGGTCGACAACAACAACACAGTGCTCATGCGGGCGCTCCCGGTGGAATGAAAGGCAGTCCTTGCGGCGCGCCCGACTCGATGAGCCGCCAGAGCGCGTCCGTGTCAGCGTGCTGTTCGATCAGGTCGCCGAGCCGGTCGAGCTGCTCCTCGCGCAGCGCGGCGAACGACGTGTCGGGGGCCGGCACGAAGCGGCGGCCCGCGGCGGCGGCCACCTCGCGCAGGAAGGCCCGGCGGAAGTCGTCCGACTCCAGCGAGCCGTGCCAGTGCGTGCCCCAGGTCTGGCCGACCCGGCAGCCGTCGAGGAAGGCCTCCCCGCCATGGATCTCGGCGACGCCGTGGTGGATCTCGTACCCCGCGACGTGCGCGCCGAGGGCTTCTCCCGTCGGCCGGGTGAGGGTCTTCTCGCGGGCGAACCGCACCCGCACGGGCAGGACACCGAGCCCCTCGACATGACCCTGCCGGCTCTCGACCTCGTCCTCGATGTGCTCGCCGAGGACCTGGAAGCCGCCGCAGATGCCGAGGACGGGCCGTCCCTCGGCGACCCTGCGCCTCAGGGCCTGCGCGAGCCCACGCTCCCGCAGCCACTCCAGCGCCCGGACCGTCCCCCGGGTCCCCGGAATCACCACGAGGTCGGCGTCGGCCAGTTCCTCGGGGCGGTCCACGAACCGCACCACGACACCGGGTTCGGCGGCGAGGGCGTCGACGTCGGTGAAGTTCGACATCAGCGGAATGGCACAGACGGCGACCCGCAGCACGTCCTCGCCGACGGGCGGGGCGACGTTCGACTCGCGGACGGTCCCGCGCAGGGACACCCGCAGCCCGTCCTCCTCGTCGATGCCGAGGCCGTGCTGGAAGGGGAGGACGCCGTAGGTGTGGCGTCCGGTGAGGCCGTGCAGCATGTCGATGCCCGGCTCCAGGAGGCTGACGTCCCCGCGGAACTTGTTCACCAGGAACCCGGCGACGAGCGCCTGATCCTCGGGCGAGAGGAGCGCGACCGTCCCGAAGAAGGAGGCGAACACGCCCCCGCGGTCGATGTCACCCACCACCAGCACGGGCAGCCCGGCGTTGCGGGCGATCCCCATGTTGACGATGTCGGTCCGCCGCAGATTGATCTCGGCCGGAGAGCCGGCTCCCTCACAGATCACCGCGTCATACGTGCCCCGCAACTCGGCGAGACAGTCGAGCACGGTCCCGAGCAACTGCTGCTGCCGCCCGCCGTGATAGCCGCGTGCGCTCAGCTCACCCACCGGCTTGCCCAGCAGCACGACCTGACTGCTCTGTTCCCCACCGGGCTTGAGCAGCACGGGATTCATCAGCGCGGTCGGCTCGACCCGGCACGCCTGTGCCTGCATCGCCTGCGCCCGCCCGATCTCGGCACCCTCACGCGTGACGAACGAGTTGAGGGACATGTTCTGCGCCTTGAACGGCGCGACCTTCACTCCTTGCCGTACCAGCCACCGGCAGATCCCGGCGGTGACGACGCTCTTGCCGGCGTCGGATGTGGTGCCGGCGACGAGGAGACCACCGCCCGTCATGAGGTACGCCCCTTCACGATGCGGCGCGCGGCGACACAGACGCCGAGCGCCAGCCAACCGACGCGCTTCGACAGCCGTACGGCCCGTTCGATGTCCTGCGTGCCGACGGCCCGCCCGTCCCCGTTCAGCACGGGCCGGTGCTCGACCCGTCCGCCGTACGACAGCGTCCCGCCCAGCCGCACCCCGAGCGCCCCCGCGAACGAGGCCTCCACGGGCCCGGCGTTGGGGCTCGGGTGCTTGCCCGCGTCGGCGCGCCAGGCTCGTACCGCCCCACGGGGGTCACCTCCGGCGACGGCTGCGAGCACGGCGGTCAGCCGCGACCCCGGCCACCCCGCCACGTCGTCGAGCCTCGCCGAAGCCCAGCCGTATCGCCGGTACTTGGGCGACTTGTGCCCCACCATGGCGTCGAGCGTGTTCACGGCCCGGAACCCGACCAGCCCGGGAACGCCTGCCGCGGCGCCCCACACCAGCGCCCCCACGACCGCGTCGGAGGTGTTCTCGGCAACGGACTCCACGACCGCCCGCGCGATCCCGTCCGCGTCCAGCGCCTGCGGATCCCGCCCGCACAGATGCGGCAGCCGGGCACGAGCCGCCTCGACGTCCCCCGCTTCCAGCGCCTGCCCGATGACCCGGGCCTCCCGGGCGAGCGAAGTCCCCCCGACGACCGCCCAGGTGGCGGCACCGGTCAGCGCGACGGAGGTGGCGGGGGACGTGCGTACGAGACGAGCTGCCGCGGCACCGAGCGCCACGGCGCCACCGGCGCACACGGCGGTGTGCACCGCACCCCACGCGCGGTGGTCGCGCCACAACACCCGTTCCACGGCGGCGGCGGTCCGCCCGAACACGGCGACCGGATGCCCCCGGCGAGGATCGCCGAGCAGCAGATCACCGAGAAGTCCGGCGGCGGCGCCGTACGCGAAGACGCGATCGGCACGCATCGGGGTCAGCCGATCGTCGAGTCAGACGAGGGTCCGGTTCTGCATGTCGATCGGCAAGCGAGCATCGCGTTATGTCCTCACTCAGGGTGTCCGCGCCCTGGTTCGACGAGACCGGCGGTGAGAGTTCCTGGCTCCCGGGGGTGTCTACCCCGGTGACAGTGGCGGGACCGCGCCGGATTCACACCGGCTTCCTCTCCTACCGCCGCACATGGCTCCGGCAGTCCACCACGGGGTTGGAACGGCCGTCAACTTGCCGTTGACCTGCGAAGGGAGAGTGTGCGAAGGCCCACACAGCAGTGAGGTGCGGGACGGTGATCCGTCCCGCACCTCGGGTGTTTCAGGTGATGCGCGTCGTGCGTCAGGCGACGATCAGATAGATGCCGTACGCCACTGCCGCCGCGCATGCCGCGAAGCACGCGTACGCTCCCGTGACCGCGAGAGAGGCCGAGTCGCCCTGCGCCACGGCTCGTTCGCGCCGGGACAGGCCCGCGATGCCGAGGGTGAACAGGCCCACCAGGGCCACGGTGACCACGAGGCTGACGCCGAAGACGGAGCCGAGTGCCGCCCAGTCGATCTTCATGCTTCTGCTTTCTTGAGTGAGTGCGGGGGAGTGACTGGAGTGACCGGGTGCGTCAGACGGAGGCCTTCGAAGGCTCCGGCTCCGAGGACTGGGCCGGGATGGTGGCCGTGAGGTCCTCGCTCGCCGTGCCCGCGGGCGGCGGGGTCACGGCGGCCATGGCCGTGGTCACCACGCCGGCCGGCTCGTCGGACTCGTTGACGTTGGTGTGGTCGATGACCTCGCGGCGGGAGATCTTCCAGATCGCGGCGCTGGAGACCACCAGGAAGACCGCGACCACGGCCGTGCCCCAGGCGCCGAAGCCCGTCACGTACTCCGCGATCGCGCCGACCAGTGCGGCGGCCGGGAGGGTCAGGCCCCAGGCGACGAACATGCGGGTCGCCGTCGACCAGCGGACCACGCCGCCCTTGCGGCCGAGGCCCGCGCCCATCACCGCGCCGGAGACGGAGTGCGTGGTGGACAGGGAGAAGCCGAGGTGGGAGGAGGCCAGGATGACGGTGGCCGCGCTGGTCTGGGCGGCGAAGCCCTGCTGCGGCTGAAGGTCGGTCAGGCCCTTGCCCATGGTGCGGATGATGCGCCAGCCGCCGAGGTAGGTGCCGAGCGCGATGGCCAGGCCCGCGGAGAGGATGACCCACATGGGCGGGTCGGAGTCGGGCGCGAGGGTGCCGCCGGCGACCAGGGCGAGGGTGATGATGCCCATGGTCTTCTGCGCGTCGTTGGTGCCGTGGGCCAGGGAGACCAGGCCGGCCGAGGCGATCTGGCCGGCGCGGTAGCCCTTCTTGGCGGACTCGCCGTCGGCCTTCTTGCCGAGCGAGTAGGTCAGGCGTGTGGCCAGCAGCGCGGCGATGCCCGCGACCAGCGGGGCGGCGATCGCCGGGATCAGCACCTTGGTGACGAGCGCGTCGCCGTGGACCGCGCCGACGCCGGCCGAGGCGATGGTGGCGCCGATCAGACCGCCCATCAGGGCGTGCGAGGAGCTGGAGGGCAGGCCCACCAGCCAGGTCAGGAGATTCCAGAGGATCGCGCCGACCAACGCGGCGAAGATGACCTCGGGACGGATGCCGGTCTCGTCGACGAGACCTTTGGAGATCGTGTTGGCGACCTCCACGGAGAGGAAGGCGCCGACAAGGTTCAGCGCGGCGGACATGGCCACCGCCACCTTGGGCTTGAGCGCACCGGTCGAGATGGTGGTGGCCATCGCGTTGGCGGTGTCGTGGAAACCGTTCGTGAAATCGAACGCGAGTGCGGTTACCACCACAATCGCGAGGATCAGCGAGAAGTTTTCCATTTACCCAGGCAATCGTTCGAGGTCATTGGCCGGACGAACGTAGGTAACCTGAGTGAACGGAAGGTGAACTGGGGTGAGCCGCACGGTGTCCGGGTGAGGGGGTTAATCGTCCGGTGGGCGAGGCCCCCCTGCTTCGGTCATCGCGCGGCCCAGTCGCCGCAAGGTCAGTAGCCTCGGGCAAACTTTTTCAGCTGGCTCATGGACCCGTTGAAGAGATTTTGGTCACCCGGCAGGCTGCCGCTGCCGTTGTCGTACTGCCAGATGGTCCAGAACTGCCATCCGGCCGGCAGTGCCCCCGCGCTGGAGGAGTCGTAGCGCGCTATCCACAGTGCGTGGTTCGAGGCGAAGGCGCGGCTGCCGCCGGTGCAGTTGTTCCACCAGTGCGTGGTCGTGTAGATCACCGGGCGGCGCCCGGTCAGCCGCTTCACCTCGTTGCTGAAGGGCTGGATCCAGCTGACCATCTTCGCCTTGCTCAGTCCGTAGCACTTGTGCTTGCTGTACGGGTTGTACTCGATGTCGAGAGCTGGTGGCAGGGTCCAGCCGTCGGACCGCCAGCCGCCGCCGTTGCGCACGAAGTACGCGGCCTGCGTCTTGCCGGACGACTTGTTCGGCAGCGCGAAGTGGTAGGCGCCGCGGATCAGGCCCGCGTTGCGGGAGCCGTTGTACTGCTGGCCGAAGTAGGGGTTGCGGTAGGTGTGGGACTCGGTCGCCTTGACGTAGACGAACTTGGCGCCCTTGCTCTTCGAGCTCTGCCAGTTGACGTTCTTCTGGTGGGAAGAGACGTCATGGCCCTTGGGCTTGCCGGCCGCCGCGGCAGGTGTCTCGGCGAGCGCGGTTCCGCCGAGCGTGAGCGCTGCGACGGATATCGCGAGGAGGCGGGAGCGGTGACGGGACGGTTTGCGATCACGGGCCATATTTTCCCCCGGAATGGCGGCGTGCACGACAAATCAGCCAGAGGCTACGGGAAGATCGTTGAATCCTGATCGATCCCAGGCCAAGGTGGCGGGCGAAGGGTTATGTCCCGGTATGCACCCTGCCGGACGCCGCTCTTCCTCCCCTAAAGTGCCCCGGCCCGACGGCGACTTGATGCCGTGCCGCCGCCGCGCCTGGCAGGATCGCCGCATGGCTGAGGAGCGGCGGGACCAGCGGGGCGCGCGAGACGCGCGGGAGGGCGCACAGGAAATGGGGGAGTCGTGGGGCCGCAGTGCCCGCCCCGAGGAGGTGGATGCCTGGGATGCCCTCGTGGCGGCGGCCCGCCGGACCGTCTCCGACGGCCTGGTCGTCGGCACGTCAGGGAACGTCTCGGTGCGGGTCGACGACACCGTGCTGGTCACGCCGTCGGGAGTGCCGTACGACCGCCTGACGCCGGAGGATGTGACCGGGGTCGACCTGGACGGCAGGCAGGTGCTGGGCACCCTGGTGCCGACGAGTGAGCTGCCCATGCATCTCGCCGTCTACCGAGCCACGGACGCCGGCGCCGTCGTCCACACCCACGCGGTCCACGCGACGGCCGTCTCGACCCTGGTGCCCGAGCTCCCGCTGATCCACTACATGGCCGCAGCCCTCGGCGGCTCCGTCCGAGTTGCCCCCTATGCGACGTACGGCACCCAGGAGTTGGCCGAGAACATGCTCCAGGCCCTCACCGACCGCACCGCCTGCCTCCTCCAGAACCACGGCACGATGGCCCACGGCACGACCCTGGACCAGGCCTACGACCGCACGGCCCAGCTCGAGTGGATGTCCCGCCTGTGGCTCACGGCATCCTCGGTACCGGGCCTGTCCCCGACGCTCTTGTCGGAGGGGCAGCTGGGGGAGGTGGCGGAGCGGTTGCGGGGGTACGGGCAGCGGGGGTGACGGGTGCGGGTGCGGGTGCCCACGGCCGTTGCCCGATGCCGGTCCAGGTATTTCAGCCCGTCCGGCGTTTGAGGACGAGGCCGTTCAGGCCGAAGCGGGGGTCTGGGGGCGGCAGCCCCCAGAAGGGCACGCGCCGGCACGACGCACCTCCGCAAGCCCACGGCAGTGACCCCGCACCCCCGCAAGCCCACGGCAGTGACCCCGCACCCCCGCATAGCCCACGGCAGTGACCTCCCACTGGCCGCCACCCCCATCCACCCGGACACTGGATGGGTGCGCACTGTCAAAGCGACGGCCGCTGCCGTCACCGTGGCCCTGGCCGCCGGCGCCGCAAGCGTCGCCGCCGGGCGGTTCGCCAGTGGCGTCGCGCTGACGGCGCCCCCCGGCAGGCCACTGCCCACGGAACCCCGCCTCACCGTGCACGCCACGGCCGCCGGCCAGATCGCGCTCACCCGCGACCTGGCCTCCCTGCGCCCCGGCACCTACGGCCTCTCCGGCGACGGCTCGCACGCGGTCGTCGGCCCCGTCCTCGCCGCGGCGAAGCACTCCGCCGACACCGTCGTACGCCGCCTGGAGCGCGTCACCCACGGCACCCTGGAGCCCGGCGACAACGTCTGGCTCACCCCGAACGTGTACGTCGGCAACCCGAGCGCCGCCCTCGGCCTGGAGCACGCCGACGTCGACATCCCCGGCGAACTCGGCGCCCTGCCCGCCTGGTTCGTCCCCGGCGCGCGGGACACCTGGGTCATCGCGGTGCACGGCCTCGGCACCACCCGCGAACAGGCCATGAACGTCATGGAGTTCCTCAGCGGCCGCCACTTCCCGGTCCTCGCCCTCGCCTACCGGGGCGACCTCGGCGCGCCCCGCCCGCCCGACGGCCTGAACCACCTCGGCGAGACCGAGTGGCGCGACCTGGACGCCGCGATGCGCTACGCCGTGCGGTACGGCGCCAAGCAACTCGTCCTGCTCGGCTGGTCCACCGGCGCCACGATGGCGCTGCGCGCCGCCGCGCGCTCCGGGCTCCGCGACCGTGTCTCGGGCCTCGTCCTGGACTCCCCGGTCCTGAGCTGGGAGGCCACCCTGCGCGCCCTCGCGTCGGCCCGCCACACACCGAGCGCGCTGCTTCCGCTCGCGGTCCGCGCGGCACAGGGCCGCACCGGCCTGAACGCCGAGCGCGCCGACGGCGACGGCACCCGCGACGACCTCGCCGTGCCGACTCTGATCTTCCACGGGCCCGACGATCGGGTGGCCCCCTGGAGCCTCTCCCGCCGACTGGCCGACGCCCGCCCCAACCTGGTGGCCCTGCAGACCGTCGACCGCGCACCCCACGCGGCCATGTGGAACGCCGACCCCGAGTTCTACGAGGAGTCCCTGCGTCGCTTCCTGACACCGCTGATGTGACGCCGGTGGGACGCCCCGCGGCCCACCCTTCCCACACCGGTCCCGCAGATTCCATTTAACCCCGTACCAGTGGCCTGTATTAGGCCCCTTGCCGCTCGCAGGACCCCGTGCGTTGGCCATCCCGTCGCCCCTCGTGACATTCCGTTTGGGTTTTCGGACCGTCAACCGGAAGACTGCACCCGTGACGTCCCGTATCCCGCGCGACTCCAGGCTTCGACTCGTCCGCCCGCGACCCCTGGCCGCCGCCCCACGAGCTGTGAACCAACGGCGCCCCCGCCGCCCCGCGCCCCGCCCCCCGGAGGGCACACCGGCCCAGGCGGAGCTGGCCAGAATGGCTCGCTCCGGTCTGGCCGCCGCGGCCCGCGTCGCCCACTGGGCCGACACCGCGCTGCGCCCCGGCCGCGACAGCGCCAGCCCCGACGGCAAAGGCACCCTCTCCGAGGCAACGGCCGAACGCGCGGCCCGCGACCTCGGCCTGACCGTGACTCAGGTCCGCGCCGACTGGGACACCGCCCGCCTGGCCGGACTCGTCGAGGTGCACGGCGACAGCGCCCGCCCCGGCTGGCGCCTGCGCGCCTGGGACCGTGACGACAGCGCCGTGCTGCGCGGCTGGGTCGCCCTCTTCGACGCCTGGTCGCTCGCCCACCCGGAACCCGAGCAGCACGAGCACGGCGCCGTGGCCGACGTTGTCTCCGCCCTGCCCCAGGTGCTCTCCTTCCTTCAGCTGTCCGCCGGGCCCGTCCCGGTGGAGCAGCTCCTGGACCTGCTGGAGCAGCGCGTCACCGAGCTGCGCACCGAGAGGTGCGAGATCCCCTACGGGCCCCAGCCCCAGCCCGAGCCGGTCGCCGAAGCCGCGGCCGCCGAGGACACGCCCCTCGCCCCGCTGCTCGACTGGGCCCTGCACGCCCTCGCCTCCGTCGGCGCCCTCACCTACGGCGACGGCCAGGCCACGCTCACCCCGCTCGGCAGCTGGGCGGTCTGGGTCAAACTGGAGCAGATCTGCGTCGCCGCACAGAGCCCCGCCGGGAACATCGAGCAGTCCGCCGAAGCCATGCTCCGCGGCTGCGCCCAGCTCCGGCCGAACGCCGCCCGCGACGAATACCGCGCCTGGCTCGCCGCCCGCCCGGTGGGCAGCGCCGTCGCCGAACTCCTCGGCGCCGCCCGCGGCGACGACGCCCTCCTGCGCGGCCTCGCCTTCGAGGCGCTGCGCGTCGTGGGCGCCCCCGCCGAGCCCGACGTGCGTGCCGTCCTGGACCAGCCGACCCTGCGCCCGTACGCCCTGCTGTGGCTGGCCGAGCACGACGGCATCGACCCCGAGGACGCACACGAGGTGCTCACCCGGGACGAGGCCACCTGGCTGTGGGTCGACACCGCCGCCGCCGTCGCCGACCACGGCGAGGCCCCGATGCTGGTACGGCACCTGGAGTCCTCGGTGCAGCCGACCGTGCCCGCGCTCCTCGACGAGGTGCGCGCCGTCGGCCACCCCCGCACCGTGCAGGTCCTGGTGGCGCTCGCCGCCGCGCACCCCGACCCCGCCCTCGCCAAGGCCGTACGCCGCGCCGCCTTCCAGGTGCACACCGGGGGGAGCTGAGCCGGACCGGCGCTCAGCCCTTGATCTCGGGGGCGTAGGTGCCGAAGCTCCACACATTGCCCTCGATGTCCCGGGCCATGTAGTCCCGCGAGCCGTAGTCCTGGTCCGTCGGGGGCATCAGGATCTCCGCGCCCTGTTCCACGGCCCGCCGGTGGTGTGCGTCGACGTCGTCCACGACGACGTACACCCCGGTCGTGCCCGCCTCCTTCATCACCTTGTCGAAGGCGCTGCCGGTGCCCTTGGAACCGAGCATCACAGCGCCGTTGCCCTGCGCCAGCTCGGCGTGCGCCACCGAGCCGTCCTCGCCCTCGTACACGGCCAGCGCCGTGAACCCGAAGGCCTCCGTGAGCTGCTTGATCGCCGCCTGCGCGTCCGCGTACAGCAGCGTGGGGTAGATGCTCGGACGCCCACCGCTCGTGCCTGCCACACCGATCACTCCTTCGTGATCCATCGCCGTGATCCAGCTCCGTGGTCGCTGTCGACCGCCGGAAAACCGACCGCTGCCCAGTCTTGCAGCCACCACCGACAACGGCCCGCGAACCGAAGCGGCCAAGCGGGGGAAGGCCCGAGCCCCCTCGCCGTGTCCCGACGGCAGACACCGCCACCGGCCCCGGGCGTGGCTACGCTTCTGCGCCTGATCCGTGGGAAGCGGGCTCCGGAACGGCCGGACGAGACCTGGCCGATGAGACCGGGCCGATGAGACCAGGGGGTGTGGTGGCCACTCAGCCGGTCGAGGCGGCCGCAGGCAGCGAAGGGACCGCGGCTCCCGGTGTCACCGCCCCCAAGCCCACCGCGGCCACCCGCTCCCGCCTGCTGCCGGCGTTTCTCGCGCTCCTCCTCGCGCCCCCGCTCCTCGCGATCGCCCACCACGCCCGTCCAGCCCCCTACGGCGACCACCTCACCGTCCACGCGGTCCACGCGGCCGCCCACGCGCGCGTGCGCCCCGCCACCACCCCACGGCAGCCGCAGCCGCCACCGACGCCCCTCCGCACGCGCGGAGCGGCCATCGAGGCTCACCACCCCGTCACCGGCGCCCCCCTGTGGCGCTACGCCCGCGAAGGCCGCCGCCCCCTCACGTCGCTCCACACGCGCGGGGAGGCGATCACGCTCTGGGACGACGGCATGGTCACCGCCACCGACGGCCGCTCGGTGCGCTGGCACCGCGCCCTGCCCGCGGCCGACGAGTGGCTGCCGGACCACGGCAGCACCGGCGTCCTGCATGCCCTCGGCCGCGGCATGCTCGCCGTCGTCACTCCGCACCGCGTCGCCGCGTACCGCATCGCCGACGGCGACCTGCGCTGGGTGCTGCCCGCCCGCGAGGGCTGTGCCTTCCGGCCCGCACGTGCCGTACATCACGGCAAGACGCTGCTCCTCGCCCAGCCCTGCACCGGCGCGGACCGGACCGCGCAGGTCATCGCCGTGGACGACCTGGGGCAGATCACCCCGCACCGCCGGCCGCTCGGCAACGAATTCCGCGAGAGGGGCGCCGAGCCCCGGCCGAACACGTGAACCCAGAAAAAGTGGTTGCACCGCCCCGTTAGACTGGCCTCATGGCCATTCTCCTCGCGCATTAGACGGCGGGAACGTCCTCAGCCGCCCATCCCGCCACCCACCCTTGCCCTGGAGTCTGTCCGTGATCTCCGCCTCCGGTATCGAGCTGCGCGCCGGTGCGCGCATCCTCATCGAGTCCGCGACCTTCCGCGTCGCCAAGGGCGACCGCATCGGCCTCGTCGGCCGCAACGGCGCCGGCAAGACCACCCTCACCAAGTGCCTCGCCGGCGAGGGCATGCCCGCCGGCGGCACCATCACCCGCTCCGGCGAGGTCGGCTACCTCCCGCAGGACCCCCGCACCGGCGACCTCGACGTCCTCGCCCGCGACCGCATCCTCTCCGCGCGCGGCCTGGACGTCCTGATCCGCAAGATGCGCGACAACGAACAGCGCATCGCCAACGGCCAGGGCGCCACCCGCGAGAAGGCCCTCCGGCAGTACGAGCGCCAGGAGACGGAGTTCCTCACCAAGGGCGGGTACTCCGCCGAGGCCGAGGCCGCCACCATCGCCGCCGCGCTGAACCTGCCCGACCGGGTGCTCGGCCAGCCGCTGCACACCCTCTCCGGCGGTCAGCGCCGCCGTATCGAGCTCGCCCGCATCCTGTTCTCGGACGCGGACACCCTGCTGCTCGACGAGCCGACGAACCACCTCGACGCCGACTCGATCGTCTGGCTGCGCGACTACCTGAAGACGTACCGCGGCGGCTTCATCGTGATCTCCCACGACGTCGACCTGGTCGACACGGTCGTCAACAAGGTGTTCTACCTGGACGCCAACCGCGCCCAGATCGACATCTACAACATGGGCTGGAAGCTCTACCAGCAGCAGCGCGAGGCCGACGAGAAGCGCCGCAAGCGCGAGCGGCAGAACGCCGAGAAGAAGGCCGCCGCGTTGCACTCGCAGGCCGACAAGATGCGCGCCAAGGCGACCAAGACGGTCGCCGCGCAGAACATGGCCAAGCGGGCCGACAAGCTCCTCGCCGGCCTCGAAGCGGTGCGGATGCAGGACAAGGTCGCCAAGCTCCGCTTCCCCGAGCCCGCGCCCTGCGGCAAGACCCCGCTGACCGCGGAGGGCCTGTCGAAGTCGTACGGCTCCTTGGAGATCTTCACCGACGTCGACCTGGCCATCGACAAGGGGTCGAGGGTCGTCATCCTCGGTCTCAACGGTGCGGGAAAGACAACCCTGTTGAGGCTTCTCGCCGGTGTCGAGCAGCCGGACACCGGCGCCGTCATCCCCGGCCACGGCCTCAAGGTCGGCTACTACGCCCAGGAGCACGAGACCCTGGACGCCGACCGCACCGTCCTGGAGAACATGCGCTCGGCCGCCCCCGACATGGACCTCGTCGAGGTCCGCAAGGTGCTCGGCTCGTTCCTGTTCTCCGGCGACGACGTCGACAAGCCCGCCAGCGTCCTCTCCGGCGGCGAGAAGACCCGCCTCGCCCTCGCCACCCTCGTGGTGTCGTCGGCGAACGTCCTGCTCCTCGACGAGCCGACCAACAACCTCGACCCGGCCAGCCGCGAGGAGATCCTCGGTGCGCTGCGCACCTACAAGGGCGCGGTCGTGCTCGTCACCCACGACGAGGGCGCCGTCGAGGCGCTGCAGCCGGAGCGGATCATTCTGCTGCCGGACGGCGTCGAGGACCTGTGGGGCGCCGACTACGCGGATCTCGTCGCCCTGGCTTGATCGAATGCGTGATCAACGGCGTATGGATCATTCGGCCTATCGGTGATCCATCATCTGTGTGAGATCTCCTCGTACCGAGGTGTGTACTACATCGATTTTGCGGCCGAGTCCTTTATCGACAAGGGCTCGGCCGTCTCACGACGCTGACCTGGGAGTTCGTAAAAGAACCCGTTCGGCCGAGCGGACAGCATTCTCCGGAATCACGGATTCCGCATGTGGGGATGTGCTCCTGTCGTCACAACCATGTCTCACGGACCTTGCCGAATGGGTGGCCATGAAGCCCCGGAGGGGTGATCATGAGGAGACCAGAGCGCACTTCCCATGAGGAGGCACGGGTGGCCGAGACTCTGAAGAAGGGCAGCCGGGTAACCGGCGCCGCGCGCGACAAGCTCGCGGCAGACCTGAAGAAGAAGTACGACTCCGGTGCGAGCATTCGGGCACTGGCCGAGGAAACCGGCCGCTCGTATGGCTTCGTACACCGGATGCTCAGCGAGTCGGGCGTCACGCTTCGTGGGCGTGGCGGCGCGACGCGAGGCAAGAAGGCGGCCGGCTGACACCGGGCGGCCCATCGGCTTCGATGGTGGCCACCCGGTCGGTCGACTGATCGGCCGGGTGGTTACTGTGCAGTCACTTAGGGGGTGCCCTTCCGGGCATCCCATGATGACCGCACTCATCGGAGGCGCCCCATGGCTTCGCCCGACCAGGACCACGCTCCCCTGCTCGACAAGAACGGCGTACGGCTCACCGTCGACGGCGCGATCGCCACGGTGACGCTGTCGAACCCGACCAAGCGCAACGCGCAGAGCCCCGCCATGTGGCGGACGCTCGCCGAGGCCGGGCGGGCCGTGCCGGGCAGCGTGCGGGTCGTCGTGCTGCGCGGTGAGGGCAAGTCCTTCTCCGCCGGGCTCGACCGGCAGATGTTCACGCCCGACGGGATCGAGGGTGAGCCCTCGTTCATCGAACTCGCGCGCAGCAGCGACGGTGAACTCGACGCTGCCATCGCCGAGTTCCAGGAGGGCTTCACCTGGTGGCGGCGTAACGACGTCGTGTCCATCGCCGCCGTACAGGGGCATGCCATCGGGGCGGGCTTCCAGCTCGCGCTCGCCTGTGACGTGCGCGTCGTCGCGGACGACGTGCAGTTCGCCATGCGTGAGACCAGCCTCGGGCTGGTGCCGGACCTGACGGGTACGCACCCGCTGGTCGGGCTGGTCGGATACGGCCGTGCGCTGGAGATCTGCGTGACGGGCCGCTTCGTGCTGGCCGAGGAGGCCGTCAGCAGCGGGCTGGCCAACCTCGCCGTGCCCGCGGACCAACTCGACGATGCCGTACGGGATCTGGCGGCGGCGATCGTCGCCGCGCCGCGGGATGCCGTGATCGAGACCAAGGCGCTGCTTCGTGGCGCCGTGGACCGGACCTACGACGAGCAGCGCGGTGCCGAGCGGGCCGCGCAGGCGCGCCGGCTGCGGGACCTGGCCGGCCTCGGCGACTGAGTCATGCGCCGATCAGCCATGCGCTGATCAACTGACGGCTGTGATCAGCACCGCCACCGTCGGGCGATCCGCCAGCGCCTCTCTCACCCACTCGCGGACCTCCCGGGCCACCTCCACCGCCCGGCGGTCCGAGCGCACGGCAATCTCCACGCGTACGTGCCGGCGCGGCAGGGCGGCCTCGCCCTGCCGTTCCTCGATGTGCACCGCACGGTTCAATCCGCCCAGGGCGCCCGTCAGTTGGATCACCCCCGGGACCGCCAGGGCCGCGGCGGCGACGCGCTCCTCGTCGGGGCCCCCGAGCTTCGCGGCCCGCGTCGGTTCCGGCTGGTGCACGGGAGCGGGTTCGGCGTCCTCGTCGAGCAGGGCCGTCACGCGCAGATCCACTTCCGTCACCGTGAGGCCGAGACGCTCCGTGGCTGCGGTGGCCAGCAGTCCGCGCAGCCGGTCCGCCGTCGTGGGCAGAGCCTCGGCCGCCGTCGCCGCGAAGTCCGCCGTCACCCGCAAGGGGCCCGGTGGCAGCGCGCTCGGCGGCGGCGGTACGGCCGCCTCCTGCGTGTCCTCCGGGTCGGTGAGCCCGATCCGGAGCGCGTCCAGCCGTACCCCGCGCATGTCCTCGGTGGCGCGCCGTAGCGCCGCCTCAGCCGCCCTCTCGGAGATCCACGCGCCATCGCGCGCGCTGCCGAGGGGCAGCAGCCTGCCGAGCCCCAGCTGCTGTCGGACCGCCTGTGTCCACCCGTCCGCCGTTGTCATTCCTCCAGCCTGCCGCATCCCTGGGGCGGGATCGTGTAACCGTGCTTACGGTGGTCAAGGGACGACGACCGAAAAGGACGAACGGCCATGAGCGAGACGACGGAGCAGAACCGGCCGGCGGAGGGCGAGGCCCTCAGCACCCGCAAGAGCCAGGTGACCAGGCGCGGTGGGGGAGAACCCGGTGCCCGCGGCCGGACCACCATCGCCGACGGTGTCGTGGAGAAGATCGCCGGGATGGCCGCACGCGATGTGGACGGTGTGCACGCCATGGGCAGCGGTATCTCGCGGACCTTCGGGGCCGTGCGCGACCGGGTGCCGGGCGGCACGACGAAGTCGGTGTCGCGTGGGGTGAAGGTCGAGGTCGGCGAGGTACAGACCGCGCTCGACCTGGAGATCGTCGTCGAGTACGGCGTGTCGATCTCCGACGTGGCGCGGGACGTGCGCGAGAACGTGATCAACGCCGTCGAGCGGATGACCGGCCTCGAAGTCGTCGAGGTCAACATCGCGGTGAGCGATGTGAAGCTTCCGGAGGAAGAGGAAGAGGAAGAGGAAGAGGAGCGCCGGATCCAGTGAGGTGCCGACGACCCGACAACGCAGTGGCCGGGGAACTGCTGAGGAACTGAGGAGCGCAGCATGAGCATGGCCGTGGTCGGCATGATCGCCGGCATGGCACTGGGCTTCGCCGGGTATTTCGGCGGGTTCGGCGCCTTCCTGCTGGTGGCGGCTCTGGGCGCCGTCGGCTTCGTCGTCGGGCGCTTCTCGGAGGGGGAGTACGAGCTCGGTGACTTCTTCCGGCGTCGTGACGAACGGCGGCGGTGACGCCGGTGAGCACGGGGGCCGGTGAAGTCGGCAGACCTCTTGCCACCGTCCGTCCGGGCGGACGCGGGGCCACCAGGATCGCCGACCGGGTCGTGGCGAAGGTCGCCTCCCAGGCTGCCCGCGAGGCCGTGGGGGACCTCGCCAAGGACGCCGCCAGGCCGCATGCCAACGTCGTCGTGCACCACGAGACCGCGCGGGTCCTCGTCCACCTGGAACTCGACTACCCCACGGACATCGGCTCCCGGTGCGCGACCGTGCGTCGGCACGTCGTCGAGCGGGTAGGCGCGTTGGTGGGCATGGAGGTGCCGGAGGTCGCCGTGCACGTGGAGCGGCTGCACCCGGCGCCCGGAACGGGCGCTGCACAGGGGAGGACGCGATGAGCGAGTCCCAGGGTTCCGAGGGCACCACACAGAGACTGCCGGTCATCGAGAAGGAGGCCGGACCCGCCACCCTCGACCAGTCGGCGTCGGCGGCGGCCTACGACCCCCCGCCGCCGGTCGACGACAAGGGCCGCGGCCGGCGTCGCTTCTGGTCGGCGCGTCGCATCCCGGCGGCGATCACGGCGCTCGTGCTCCTGTTCGTCGCGGGCATGTTCCTCTACGACATCGTCTCGGTGCGCGCCGGCCGGTCCGCGATGCGCTGGCGTCGGGAACTGGCCCAGCAACTCGCCGAGCGTCCCCTCGACGACATCTGGGTGCTCGTCGGCGCGGGCGTCGCCGCCGTGCTCGGCCTCTGGCTGCTCGTCCTGGCCGCCACGCCGGGCCTGCGGTCCGTACTGCCGATGCGGCGCACCCACCCCGACGTCCGCGCCGGACTCCACCGCGACCTCGCCGCCCTGGTCCTGCGCGACCGGGCCATGGAGGTCTCCGGGGTCCAGTCGGTACGGGTACGAGTGCGCAGGTCCCGGGCCGACGTCCGCGCCATGTCGCACTTCCGTGAACTGGACGACGTACGCGCCGACCTGGACGCCACGCTCGCCGACGCGATCAGGGGCCTCGGGCTGGCCCGCCCGCCGTCGCTGTCGGTGCATGTACGGCGGCCGGGACGGAAGGGGTGAGGGCCGTGCTCAGGATGGTCAACCGGGTACTGATCGGGCTCGTCGGGCTGGTGCTGCTCGTGATCGGCGGGTCCGTTCTGGCAGTCGGGCTCGGGCTGGATCCCCCGCCCTGGTGGATCCACGACAGTCGGCACGACGTCCTGCTCAGCGACGCCGAACGCACGCGTTGGCGGGACGACGGCTGGTGGTGGCCTGTGGTGATCGCCGTGCTGGCCGTCCTGCTGCTGCTCGCCCTGTGGTGGCTGACCTCGGTCCTGCGCCGGCACCGCCTCGCCGAGGTCCTGGTCGACACCGGCGACGGCGAGGGCGCACTGCTGCGGGGCCGGGCCCTGGAGAACGTCCTCGCCGGCGAGGCGACGGGGCAGGAGGGCGTCCAGCGGGCCCGCGTCCAGCTGACGGGCAGGCGCACAGCCCCCGAGGCCCGGGTGCGCCTCCGCCTTGAACCGCACGTGGATCCGGGGACCGCCTTGAACGACCTCACCACCCAGGCGCTGGACCACGCCCGCAATTCGGCGGGCCTCGCGTCACTGCCGGCGGAGGTCCGCCTGCGGGGCGTCAAGCACGGTGCGGAAAGGGTGAGTTAGAACCCGTGCCGCATTCCGCCGTCCACCGGCAGCATGATCCCCGTCAGGTAGGACGCGGCCGGAGACAGCAGAAAGGCCGCAGCACGCCCGAACTCGTCCGGGGTTCCGTACCGCCGCAGCGGAATCCGCGACTCGTTGGCGGCCCGAGTGGCCTCCGGGTCGGCCGACAGGCCGTCCAGCTCGCGCACGCGGTCCGTGTCGATCCGTGACGGCAGCAGTCCCACGACCCGAATTCCCCGCGGCCCCAACTCGTCCGCAAGAGACTTGGCGAACCCGGCGAGCCCCGGCCGCAGCCCGTTCGAAATGGTCAGCCCCGGCAGCGGCTCGTGCACCGAGGCCGACAGCACGAACCCGATGACGCCGCCCTCGTCGAGTTCCGCCGCCGCCGTCCTGGCCAGCCGCACCGCCCCGAGGAACACCGACTCGAACGCGGCCTGCCACTGCTCGTCCGTGTTGTCCGCGACGAACCCGGCCGGCGGCCCGCCCACGCTGATGAGGACGCCGTCGAACCCGCCGAAGGCATCCCGCGCGGCAGCGATCAGACGTGCCGCGGCATCCGCTTCGGCGTTGTCCACGGCGACCCCGACGGCGTTCGGCCCCAGTTCGGCCGCCGCGGCGGCGACCCGCTCCTCGTCCCTGCCGGTCACGACGACCTTCGCCCCGTCGGCCACCAGCTCACGCGCCGCCGCGTTGCCCAGCCCGCGCGTGGCTCCCGTGACGACGTACACCCGGTCCTTCAGTCCAAGATCCATGGTCCCTATCCTGCCCCGTCGTCCCCGAACAGGGCGAGGGCGGTGTTCACCAGGCCGATGTGGCTGAAGGCCTGCGGGAAGTTGCCGAGCTGGCGGCCGGCCACAGGGTCGTACTCCTCGGCCAGCAGGCCCACGTCGTTGGCGAGCCCGACGAGCCGGTCGAACAGCTCGCGTGCCTCCTGCGTACGACCGGTCATGTGCAGCGCCTCCGCCAGCCAGAAGGAGCAGGCCAGGAAGGTGCCCTCGCCGCCGGGCAGCCCGTCGACGGCGGTCCCGTCGGTGCTGTAGCGGCGCAGGAAGCCCTGATGGCTGAGCTCTGAGCGGATCGCGTCGATGGTGCCGGCGACGCGCGGGTCGTCGGGCGGCAGGAAGCCCACGCGCGGGATCAGCAGCAGCGCGGCGTCGAGTTCGGCGGAGCCGTAGGACTGCGTGAAGGTGTTCCGCTCGGCGTCGTAGCCCTTCTCGCACACCTCGCGGTGCACCTCGTCGCGAAACTCGCGCCAGCCGTCGAGGTCGCCGTCCAGCTTCGGGTTCTTCTCCAGGCTGCGCACCGCCCGGTCCGCCGCCACCCACACCATCACCTTCGAGTGCACGAAGTGCCGACGGCCGCCGCGCACTTCCCACAGCCCCTCGTCGGGCTGCCGCCACGCCGCGCGCAGCCATTCGACGAGGGCGGCCTGAATCGCCCAGATGTGCGGCTTGGCGGACAGTCCCGCCTCCCGGGCCAGGGCCAGCGTGTCCATCACCTCGCCGTACACGTCCAACTGGAGCTGGTTCACGGCCTCGTTGCCGACCCGTACGGGGGTGGAGCCGGCGAAGCCGGACAGCCACGGCACCTCGAACTCGGGCAGCCGTCGCTCGCCCGCCAGGCCGTACATGATCTGCAGGTCGGCCGGGTTGCCGGCGACCGCGCGCAGCAGCCAGTCGCGCCAGGCCTCCGCTGCTTCCCGGTAGCCCGCCGACAGGCCCACGTTCAGGGTGAGGGTGGAGTCGCGCAGCCAGCAGTGGCGGTAGTCCCAGTTGCGGACGCCGCCGATCTCCTCGGGGAGCGAGGTGGTGGGGGCGGCGACGATGCCGCCGGTCGGCCGGTAGGTGAGGGCCTTGAGAGTGATCAGGGAGCGCACGACGGCGTCGCGGTACGGCCCGTCATAACGGCAGTGCCCCACCCACTTCCGCCAGTCCCGCACGCTGCTGTGCAACGCCTCGTACGGGTCGACGAGCGGCGGGCGCGGCTCGTGCGAGGGGTGCCAGGTGAGGACGAACGCGACCTTCTCGCCCTTCTCGACCGTGAACTCCGAGTGCGTACCGAAGTTCCTGCCCCAGGTGCGCACCTCGGGTTCGCTGCGCAGCCACGCCGAGTCCGGGCCGGCGACGGCCACCCGGTGCCCGTCGGACTCGCGCACCCAGGGGACGATCGAGCCGTAGTCGAAGCGCAGCCGCAGGGTGCTGCGTACGGTGACGCGGCCGCTGAGGCCCTCCACGATGCGTACGAGGTCGGGCGCGCGGTCGCGTTGGGGCATCAGGTCCGTGACGCGGATCGCGCCCTCGTCGGTCTCCCACTCCGTGTCCAGCACCAGAGTGTCCCGGCGGTAGGCGCGGCGTGTGCAGGTGCCCTTGGCGTGCTTGGGGGCGATGCGCCAGTGGCCGTTGTCCTTGTCGCCGAGGAGCCTGGCGAAGCAGGCACCCGAGTCGAAGCGGGGCAGGCACAGCCAGTCGACGGAACCGTCCCTGCCGACCAGGGCGGCCGTCTGTTCGTCGCCGATGAGGGCGTAGTCCTCGATACGCTGGGGCACGCAAGTGCGGGTTCCCCAAGGGCCGATGGGCCAATCAGGGGTGGGGCCGCGGGAGTGATCCGGCTGCCGGGGAGCCGGTGCCCGAGAAGATCACGCCCGGATCGGCCGGGGTCTGATTGAGCACCCACAGCCCGATCAGGGCGGCCAAAGCGAACACGACCGCGATCAGAACGGTGAGGACGAGCCGCCGCCTGCGTTCCCGGCGCAGCCACTCGCCGCGAGCGGTGCGGTAGGCGTCGGGCGCCGCCTGCACCCCGTCGGCGAGGGCGGACAGGGCCTCGCGCAGCTCCCGCTCCGTGCGGTCCGGACCGGTGCCGCGCGCCGGAGTCGCGCCTCGATGCGTCATCGCCGGGCCTCCATCGCCTGGGTCAGGGCGGCGAGGCCGCGCGCCGTATGGGTTTTGACGGATCCGCGCGAGATCCCCATCGCCGAGGCGATCTCGCTCTCCTTCAGCCCGAGCCAGTGTCGCAGCACCAGCGCCTCGCGCTGCCGGGCCGGCAACTGCTGGAGCGCGTCGATCAGCACCCGCTGGTCGTCATGCAGGAGCGTGGCGCGATGAAGGCCTTCTGGTACCACTTCGCGATCATGTTCGAGGTGCTGTTCATCCTGACCCCGGTCGACGCCGGCACCCGCGTCGGGCGCTTCATGCTCCAGGACATGCTCGGCAACGTCTGGAAGCCGATCGGCCGGGTCAACTGGAAGCCCGGCATCTGGCTGTGCAGCGGCCTCGTCGTGGCGGCCTGGGGCTACTTCCTCTACACCGGCGCCACCGACCCGCTCGGCGGGATCAACCAGCTCTTCCCGCTCTTCGGCACCGCCAACCAGCTCTTCGCCGCCCTGGCGCTGACGATCTGCACCACAGTCCTGATCAAGTCCGGCCGACCGCGCTGGGCCTGGGTGACGGGCGTCCCCCTCGCCTGGGTCGTCGCGATCACCTTCACCGCGGGCTGGCAGAAGATCGTCTCCGACCACCCCAAGATCGGCTTCTTCGCCCAGCGCACCAGGTACGCCGACGGCATCGCCTCCGGCCAGGTCCTGCCCCCCCCGCCAAGACCCTCGACGACATGCACATCGTGGTCACCAACTCCACGGTCGAGGGCGTACTGATCGCCCTGTTCCCGCTCCTCGTCGCGATCGTGACCGTCAACGCGGCAGCGGTCTGCGTCCGAGCGATCCGCACGCCGGGCACCCTGCCGACCACGGAGGCCCCGTACGTCGAGTCCCGCCTCGACGTGCCCGAGCAGACGGGCGAGCCTCTCGTGGGGGCCCGGTCGTGAGGGCGGCACGCTGGGCGAGGGCGGTGCGCTGGTACGTGAGGGAGCTGACGGAGGCGATGAGCCGACAGCACCGGGAGGACCACAGACAGGGACGCTGCTGCTGACGCGGGCTCAGTGGACGCCCTCAAGGGGCGCGGGGCCGTATCGATGTGCGGCTCCGCCGCGTGGGCGCGACCAGCCGCATGCGACCCGCACCCGCCCGACAGCCTGACCCGGCCACGGCGGGTGGGCGTAAAGCCCCCCGCCTACGCCGGGTACTACGCACCCACCGGCTCGGCCTCGGTCGCCTTCTCCGTCTCCGCGGCCCGCCGCTCACGGGCCTCCCGACGAGCCAGCACCAGCCACCCGACAGGCACCCCGGCAGCAAACAGCCACCACTGCAGGGCATACGCGTAGTTCAGCGGAGCGTTCTCGTTACCCGGCTTACCGATCAGCTCCGGTGCGTCCCCCGCCGGCTCGGGAGCCGTCTGCACGACGTACCCCCCGAGCACCGACGCGTCGAGACGCCGAGCCTCCTGCTCGCTGCTGATCAGCATGACCTGCCGGTCGGGAAGCCCCTTGAGGTTCTTGATCCCGCTGGCCTCGGTCGTCTCGTCGGGCATCAGCCGCCCGGTCACGGTGACACGGCCGCTCGGCGGCGCGGGGACCTTGGGGAACGCCGTCTGGCTGGGCCCGTCGGCGGGGATCCAGCCGCGGTTGATGAGCAGCACCTTGCCGTCCGCCAGGACGAACGGCGTGAGGACGTGGAAGCCGACCTCTTCGTCGGAGTTGACGCGCCGCCTGACCACGACCTCCCGGTCGGTGTCGAAGTGGCCCTGCGCGGTCACCGTGCGGTACCGCTCGTTGGAGGTCACCTTGTGCCCCGGAGAGGTCAGCTTCTCCACGGGCAGCGGCTTGGCGCCCAGGGCGTCGGCGACCAGCTGATTCCGGGCGCTGCGCTCCTCGTAGCGGTGCATCTGCCAGATGCCCAGCCTGATCATCGTGGGGATGAGCAGCAGGGCGACCAGCGTGAGGATCACCCACTGCCGGGACAACAGGAAGCGGTACACCCCACGACCGTACAACTCGGTCGTGGGGTGCGTTCAGGCGGGTACCGGGTCACACCTTGTCGACGATCCCCGCCTTTCCTTCCGCGCGGGCGCAGTGGGCGCCGCAGTACCAGTGACCCTCGACCTCGACGCCCTGCCCGATGACCTGCACACGGCAGTGCTCACAGATGGGTGCCATGCGGTGGATCGCACAGGAGAAGCAGTCGAAGACGTGCACCGCGCCCTGCGCGTGCACCTCGAAGGTCATGCCGTAGTCGTTTCCGCACACTTCACATGTCGCCATGCGCCACAGGGTGAGCCGTCCCCGCGGCCCGGGCGAGGGGGCTCCGGGCGAGTCGCGCGGCAATCACCCGTCCGTACGGTCACCGCTCCGACGCCGGTTCCACGTCCCGCAGGAGTTGTCCGAACGCCGCCTCGTCGATCACCGGCGTGCCGTACTGGCGGGCCTTGACGACCTTGGACGTGCCCGCGTCCGGGTCGTTCGTGACGAGCAGGCTGGTCAGCCGGGACAGGCTCGTCGACACATGCAGCCCGGCCTCGATCGCACGGTCCTCCAGCAGGTCGCGCTCGACGGACGTGTCTCCGGAGAAGGCGACCCGCATGCCCTGCTTGAGCCGTTTGCCGTCCTCGTAGCGACCTGGGTTGGGGTAGGGGCAGGCCGGCCTCTTGCGGGACGGTCGCCAAGTGGTCGGCTGATAACTGCTGTAGCCGCTGCTGCCGCCGTAGCCGCCCTGGGAGCCCGCCTGCTGACCGATCCGCGGGGCCGCCGTCGCGGTGTCCCGCCACTCGGTCAGCGGCAGGCACTCCTGCAGCGGCAGCCGCACACTGCCCGCCGCTGCGGCCCGCAGGCTCGGCCGGAACGCCTCCGCCAGCACGCGCGCGTCGTCCAGCGCGTGGTGCGCCCGCTGCTGCACGACGCCGAAGTGCGCGGCCAGCGACTCCAGCTTGTGGTTGGGCAGCGGCAGGGCCAGCTCCTTCGACAGCGCGATGGTGCACAGCCGCTGCTGCACCGGGGCCCGGCGCTCCGCGCGCGCGTACTCCCGCGCGATCATCTGCCAGTCGAAGACGGCGTTGTGCGCGACGAGGACCCGGCCGTCCAGCCGCGCCGAGAACTCCTCGGCGATGTCCGTGAAGAGGGGAGCGCCCTCCAGTGCCTCGCTCGTCAGACCGTGGATCCAGACCGGGCCCGGGTCGCGCTCCGGGTTGACCAGCGTGTACCAGTGGTCCTCGACCTCGCCGCGCGCGTCCAGCCGGTACACCGCCGCGGAGATTATCCGGTCGTGCCGGGCCAGGCCGGTGGTCTCCACGTCAACGACCGCGTATCCCTGGGGGTACGCGGTCGGCCATGCTGTGGGGGAGGGCGCTGCCGTCGCAGGGTCTTCGAGCATGGTCACTGAGGATACGGGCCCGGACTGACACTCCTGCCCGTCAGGTGGCTTGCCCCGCCTGCCCGTTCGAGCGCCACGAACGCCAGCGCGTCAACCGGTCGGCGTCCGCGCGGTGTTGCCGACCCCGAGCAGCGGTGGCGGCCGCGGGTGCCGGGCCCGGCGCCGGCCCGGGAGCGTCGGTACGTACCCGATGTCCCGTGCGGTGCGATCCTCCGCATATGACCGAACCAACGCATGACGAGACCCACGGCGGCGCGCTGAGCGAGCGGCTGAACTGGTTGCGGGCGGCGGTTCTCGGGGCGAACGACGGCGTCGTCTCGACCGCGGGGCTCGTCGTCGGCGTGGCCGGTGCGACCGACGAGCGTGCGGCCCTGCTCACGGCCGGGCTGGCCGGGCTGCTCGCCGGGTCGATGTCGATGGCGGCGGGGGAGTACGTCTCGGTCTCCACCCAGCGCGACTCGGAGAAGGCCGCGTTGGCCCAGGAGAAGAGGGAGTTGCGGGAACGACCGGAGGCGGAGCTGGAGGAACTGGCGGAACTGCTGGAACGACGCGGGCTGTCCCGGGAGGTGGCCATGGAGGCGGCGGTCCAGCTGACGGAACGGGACGCGCTGAAGGCGCACGCGCGCGTGGAGCTCGGGATCGACCCGGACCGGCTGACCAACCCCTGGCACGCGGCGTGGGCGAGCTTTGTGGCCTTCACGGCCGGGGCGCTGCTGCCGCTGCTGGCGATGGTGCTGCCGCCGGCGGACTGGCGGCTGGCGGTCACCGTCGCCTCCGTCCTGGCCGCCCTCGCCCTGACCGGCTGGAGCAGCGCCCGCCTGGGCGCAGCCGCCCCACCCCGCGCGGTGCTGCGCAATATGGCGGGCGGGGCGCTGGCCATGGGGGTCACGTACGCGGCCGGGACGCTGCTGGACGTGGCGGGGGTGTAGCGCCTCCGGCTCCCTGCAGCGGCGTACGGCATGGGGGTGCGCTCGACTGCTGCGACGTGAAGCCCTCATCGCGGAGCCCTCACCGTCGAGCCCCTCCCGAATCGCGGAGCCCTCACCGTCGAGCCCGCTCTCACCGCGGAGCCCTCACAAGCCCGCCCTCACCGCGGACCTCACCAGCGGATCGGCACCGGAAGGGCCGTCAGCAGCCCCGACACGGCGACCACCACGCCCAGCGCGACGACCTCCGCCCGCGCGGGCGAGCAGGCGGCCAGCGGGTCGGCCGCGCGGTGCAGCCGGATCCGTGCCCACAGAGCGAGCGCGACCACGGCCACCATCAGGATCACCTTGGCCAGCAGGGCACGTCCGTACGCCGTCTCGGTCAGCTGGTGCAGGACCGTGTCCGGCGGCATCCGGCGCAGCGAACTCCACACCCCTGTCGCCGTGATGGCGGCGAGCAGCACGGCCGCCACGCGCGCGTAGAGGCCCAGCAGGGCCGCGCCCGCCTCCCTGACGCCCCATCCGTGCTGGGTCCGCAGGGCGTACAGCAGCCCGCCGACCCAGAGCGTCGCGCAGGTCAGGTGCACCAGCGTCAGACCGGAGCCCAGCAGGGGGCTGTGCTCGGTCGTGGGATGCGCGCGCAGCGCCTCGGCGACCACGACCGCGGCCAGTGGCCAGAGCTGGGTGGCCGGCCGGCGTGAGAGGGCGCACAGCCCGGCCACGGCGAAGGCGTTGACCTCCAGCAGCGCGAGCTTGCCGTCGCGCGTCGCGTAGAGGCCGCCCACGTCGAGGTCGGCCGGGCTGCTCGGCACGAGGTTGCCGGTGGACACGACCGACGCGAGGGCGAGCGCGGCGACGAAACCGGCCGTCGCAGCGTAGGGCGCCCAACTGCGGGGCATGGCCGGGGGAGCGCCGGGCACGGACCGGGCCAGCCGGTTCACGAACAGCTCGCCCACCGGGACGCACAGCGCCGCGAACAGCACCGTGCGCAGCAGCCCGATCCCACCGGTGCCGGGCGCGGCGGCCTCCCCGGTGCCGTGCAGCGCGGCCGACGGCCCCAGCAGGGGGATCAGCGCCGCCAGCGCGACCAGGACGAGAACGGCCACGGCCCGGCTGACGCCGGGACGGGGTCTTGGAGCACTCCCGTCGATCATGCCGGGGGAAGGTCTTGTCAACGTCACCTCAAGATCTTCACAAAAATCACATAGTCGGGCAAGCACCGGAAAACAAGTGGTGGTGCGGCATTCCGTACGGGGGTACGGCGCCGGTGCCCCCCGGCGCTCAGACCCACCGCGCCAAATCCGCGCCCCAAGCCCCGGGCGGCCGCGCCCAGTCGACGGGACCGCCCGCGAACGACACCGGCGTCCGGGCGTACCGCAGCCGCCCGAGCGCGCTGTCCCGCTCGGTGAGCCAGGCGTCGGGAGCGTCGTACGCCTCCGACTCCTCCGATGCCAAGGTCCCCTCCGTGCCCGGCTGGATCCCGGTCGTCAGCCATTTCGCCGTACGCGCCAAGGACAGCCGTACGCAACGGCCGTACCCCTGGTCCAACTGCTCGGTCAGAGCGCGCAGCACGGCAGCCGCCAGCAGATATCCCGTCCCGTGGTCGAGGGCCTGCGCGGGCAGCGCTCCGGGTCGCCCGGCCGATCCGTGGGCCATGCCTCCCTCGGTCGCGGCGATCCCGGTGGCGACCTGCACCAGGCTGTCGAACCCGCGCCGCCCGCCCCACGGCCCGTACGCCCCCCAGGCCGACACCTCCGCCACGACCAGCCCCGGCCGCCGCTCGGTCAGTGCCCGCGCCGACAGCCCGAACCGGTCCAGGGCGCCCGGCCGGTACCCGGTGACGACGACGTCGGCCGTCGCGAGCAGTTCCTCGAAGGCCCGCCGGTCCGTCGTCAGGTCCAGCGTCGCCGAGCGCTTGCCGAAGCCCGTGTCGGCTTGCTGGTCGGGGAGTTCGGGCAGCTGCGGCGCATCCACGCGCAGGACGTCGGCGCCGAGCAGCGCGAGGGTGCGGGTGGCGACCGGTCCGGCGATGACCCGTGTCAGGTCCAGTACGCGTACCCCGGCGGCGGGCAGCAGGGGAGCGCCGTCGAGGGACGGGAGCGCACGCGCGCGTGCCGTGTCCGACCGCTCGTGCTCGACCAGCGGCCGCCGCGCCACCGCGACCGCCTGCTCGTGCGCCGCCCACTCCTCGGGCGTACGCAGCGCCACGGCCAGCCCGCCGGCCGCGTACACGGCGTCCTCCACCTCGCGCGCGGAACGCTCGGCGAGCACCGCCCCCACGGCGTCCGGATCCTCCTGCGCCACCCCCAGCGCGGCCAGCAGCCGGGCCCGGTGGTGCGGATAGTTGGCATGGGTGCGGACCCAGCCGTCCGACGTGCGCCAAAACCGCGACATCGGGGCGAAGTTGACCGGTGCGCGCCCGTCGACCAGCAGATGCCGTTCGCTCACGAACGCGGTGGCGATCGCCCCGTCGTCCAGCCGCACCCCGGGCACCTCGCCAAGCCCGGCCCGCCGCGCCCCCAACTCGGCGGCGGCCAGCGCACACGCGCCCACGCACGCGCGCGCCAACTCCCGTACGGGAAGGCGCGCACGCAACGCGCCTTCCCGCTCCACGATCGACAGCCGCGGAAGAAGGGCGGGATCGCCGCCCACCGCGGACCAGGCAGAACTGATCGGAGTGCTGATCGGAGTCATGACTGCACTATGCAGTATTTGACTCAGTCAACGGAGTCGTTTTCGACTCAGTCGACGGCGTCCAGCGCGTTGACGATGCCGAACCCGTAGAAGCCGTTGAACCGCTTGCCGCCCTCGCACACCGCGTCCTGCTTGCCGTCGCCGTCCTGGTCGTACGACTCCGGGCAACCCGGGTTGTCCGCCTGGGCCTTCAGGAGCGCGTGCAACTGGGCGCCGGTCGCGTGCGGGTACCGGGACTTCAGCAGCGCGGCCACGCCCGCGGCGTGCGGGGAGGCCATCGACGTGCCCTGCAGGAAGCCGTACTTGCCGTCCGGGAGGGTGGCCAGGATGCGCCCGTTCTTCGACGGGGTGTCCGGGATCTGGTAGAGCCGGTCGCCGCCCGGCGCCGCGATGTCGATGACGCCGTAACCGTACGTGGAGTAGTACGACTTGACGTTCTGCACGCCCGTCGCGCTGACCGTGACGATGCCCGGCAGCTGCGTCGGTACGTCGAAGCACTCGTGCGGGTCGACGGTGCGCTCGACCGGGGTCGAGTCGTCGGGGCTGCTGGCGTCGACGATCGCGTCGGAGGCGAGGTCGTGGTTGGAGTTGCCCGCCGACGCCAGGTTGAGCGTGCCCTTCTTCTGGGCGTACTGCTGGGCCCTGTTGACCGAGTCGACGATGGCCCGCTGGTCCGGATCGTCCATGCAGTTGTAGAGCCACGGGTCGACGTAGTAGCTGTTGTTGGTGATCTCGACGCCGTGATCGGCGGCGAACACGAAGGCGCAGACGACGCTTTCGGGGTAGTAGAGGCCGTTGACCGGGTCGCTCACCTGGATGGCGGAGACCTTGACACCGGGGGCGACGCCGGCGATGCCGATGCCGTTGCGGGGCGCGGCGATCTCGCCCGCCACATGGGTGCCGTGGGCGTCGGCGGTGGTGTACGGCCGCCACGCGCCGGGGCTGGTGTCCGCCTTGCCGCCCGCGCAGTTCGCGGACTGGCCGGCGGAGAAGTTCGGCGCGAGGTCGGGGTGGGTGTCGTCGACGCCGTTGTCGATCACGGCGACGGTCACCCTGCGGCTGCCGGGGTCGATCTTCGCCGCCCGGTCGGCGCCGATGGCGCGCAGGCTCCACTGATCGGCCTCGAGAGGCTCGTCGGCGCCCGCCGCGGCGCTCTGCGTCCGTGCCGCCTGCTGCTCCGTCATGAGCTGGGCGGGGCCCTCGTCCGTGGTCCCGGCGGCGGTCAGGGGGGCCGTACGCGAGGCACCCGCCGACTGGACGCCCCGCACCTTGCGCATCGTCTTGGCGAAGTCGGGGTTCGCCGAGTGGACGACGATCACGCCGATCTTCTCGTACGCGATCACGACCGTGCCGCCGGCCGTGGCGATCGCCTTCTTCACCGACTCGATCGTGCGGCGGTCCTGCCGGGTGTTGACGACGTAGGCCAAAGAGGGTGCGTCCGTGACCTGCGCGACGGGCTGCGCGGGAGGTGCGGCTGAGGCCGATGCCGCCGTCGGCAGGAATCCGAGCGAGGCCGTCAGCGACAGGGCGAGCGGGACGGCGAGGCCGAGTCGGCGTCTGGACCGCAGATGAGCCATGGGTTCTCCACATCATCCGGAACGAGACCGCCCGAGACACCGGTTGGGCGCTCAGGCAGGTACATGACGAGTGGTGCAGAGGCGAAGCTATCCCCGAACCTGCTGGCCAGCAATCCGACCGATCGACTTCGGAAAGAAGTGCGGGGAGTTGAACCGGTCCTCGCGTGGCGCCGTGACCTTGGACAGGAGGCGCGAGCACGATCGAGCCCCCTGTTGGATCACGTGCCGGGGCCCTAGCATCGCCAGCCGGTTCAAGTGATCCGCGTCACTGCGAGGAACAGAGCCGTCATGCCCGTACCCGAGCCGTCCCCCACCCCTGATCCGTCCCCGATCCCCGAACCGCCCCCGTCCACCGTCGCAACAGCGCCCGCAACGCGAGGAGACTCCGTGGCCACCGACGCACCGCCCCCCTCGAAAGAGCAACACAAACTCCCCTCCACCGAGGAGTTCGTCGAGGTGCACGAGAGCGCGGAGTTCGGTGAACTGCGCCGCTCCTACCGCTCCTTCGCCTTTCCGCTGACCGTCGCCTTCATCGCCTGGTACCTGCTGTACGTCCTGCTGTCCAACTACGCGGGCGACTTCATGGGCACCAAGCTGTTCGGCAACATCAATGTCGCGTTCGTCTTCGGTATCGCCCAGTTCGTCACCACGTTCCTCATCGCCTGGTGGTACGCGCGGCACGCAAGCGCCAAGCTCGACCCCAAGGCCGAGGCCATCAAGACCCGTATGGAGGGCGGCGCATGAGCCCCGCGATGACCCTTGCGGCCAACGAGGCCAGCGAGCACCGGCCGCTGATCATCACCCTGTTCGCGCTCTTCGTGGTCGCGACCCTTTTCATCACCGTGTGGGCGGGCCGTCAGACCAAGGACGCCGCCGACTTCTACGCGGGCGGACGGTCGTTCAGCGCCTTCCAGAACGGCCTCGCCGTCTCCGGCGACTACATGTCCGCCGCGTCCTTCCTCGGCATCGCGGGCGCCATCGCCCTGTTCGGCTACGACGGTTTCCTGTACTCCATCGGCTTCCTGGTCGCCTGGCTGGTCGCGCTGCTCCTGGTGGCCGAGCCGCTGCGCAACTCCGGCCGCTACACGATGGGCGACGTCCTCGCGTACCGCATGCGCCAGCGTCCGGTGCGCACGGCGGCCGGCACCTCCACGATCGTCGTGTCGATCTTCTACCTGCTGGCCCAGATGGCCGGTGCCGGTGTCCTGGTCTCGCTGCTGCTCGGCATCACCTCCGACGCGGGCAAGATCCTCATCGTCGGTCTCGTCGGCGTCCTGATGATCGTGTACGTCTCCATCGGCGGCATGAAGGGCACCACCTGGGTCCAGATGGTCAAGGCCGTGCTTCTGATCGGTGGCACGATCCTGATTACGTTCCTGGTGCTGCTGAAGTTCAACTTCAACATCTCGGACCTGCTGGGCAAGGCCGCCGAGAACAGCGGCAAGGGCGCCGCCTTCCTGGAGCCCGGCCTGCAGTACGGCGCCACCGGCACCTCCAAGCTGGACTTCATCTCCCTCGGCATCGCCCTGGTCCTCGGCACCGCCGGCCTGCCGCACATCCTGATCCGCTTCTACACGGTGCCCAACGCCAAGGCCGCCAGGAAGTCCGTGAACTGGGCCATCGGCATCATCGGCGGCTTCTACCTGATGACCATCGCCCTCGGCTTCGGCGCCGCCGCGCTGATCTCCCAGGAAGAGATCATCGCGTCCAACCCGTCCGGCAACACCGCCGCACCACTGCTCGCCCTCCATCTGGGCGGTGTGGACTCGGCGTGGGGCGCGATCCTGCTCGCCACGATCTCGGCGGTGGCCTTCGCGACGATCCTCGCGGTCGTCGCCGGTCTGACGCTGGCCTCGTCCTCGTCGTTCGCCCACGACATCTACGCGAACGTCATCAGGAAGGGCCAGGCCACCGAGAAGGAGGAGGTCCGGGCGGCCCGCCTCGCCACCATCGGCATCGGCGCCGTCTCCATCCTCCTGGGCGCCCTCGCCCGCGACCTGAACGTCGCCGGCCTGGTCGCCCTGGCCTTCGCGGTCGCGGCCTCCGCCAACCTGCCGACGATCCTCTACAGCCTGTTCTGGAAGCGGTTCACCACCCAGGGCGCGCTGTGGTCGATCTACGGCGGTCTGATCGTCGCCGTCGGCCTGGTGCTGTTCTCGCCCGTCGTCTCCGGCGACCCCAAGGCGATGTTCCCCGACGTCGACTTCGCCTGGTTCCCGCTGAAGAACCCGGGCATCATCTCCATCCCGTTCGGCTTCCTCATGGGCTGGCTCGGCACGGTCCTGTCGAAGGAGGAGCCGGACGCCGGCAAGTACGCGGAGCTGGAGGTCCGGTCCCTGACCGGCACCGGCGCCCACTAGCAAGCCCCCTGAAAGTGCGTTCCGAGCGGCCGTGTCGTAGATCCCTACGACGCGGCCGCGTCGTACGTCGTGGGATCGGGCCGGTGTCGCTGTCAGTGCGGTCGCGTAGGCTCGCAGGTGAACGAAGTTGAATCTGGTCGTGACGAGGGAGGGGGCCCACGTGCTCATCGACACCTACGGCCGAGTGGCCACCGACCTGAGGGTTTCGCTGACCGACCGCTGCAACCTGCGGTGCACCTACTGCATGCCCGAGGAGGGCCTGCAGTGGCTGGCCAAGCCCGACCTGCTCACGGACGACGAGATCGTCCGCCTGATCGACATCGCCGTCACCTCTCTCGGCATCGAGGAAGTCCGCTTCACCGGCGGCGAGCCCCTGCTGCGCCCCGGCCTGGTCGGCATAGTCGAGCGGGTCGCGGCCCTGGAGCCCCGCCCCCAGATGTCGCTGACAACCAACGGCATCGGCCTCAAGCGCACCGCCGCCGCTCTGAAGACCGCGGGCCTGGACCGGGTCAACGTCTCCCTGGACACCCTCCGCCCGGACGTCTTCAAGACCCTGACCCGCCGCGACCGCCACAAGGACGTCATCGAGGGCCTGCACGCCGCCCGCGAGGAGGGCCTGACCCCGGTCAAGGTCAACTCGGTGCTGATGCCGGGCCTGAACGGCGACGAGGCCCCCGACCTGCTGGCCTGGGCCGTGGAGCACGACTACGAACTGCGCTTCATCGAGCAGATGCCCCTGGACGCCCAGCACGGCTGGAAGCGCGACGGCATGATCACCGCCGGGGACATCCTGACGTCCCTGCGCACCCGCTTCGAGCTGACCCCCGAGGGCGAGGCGAAGCGCGGCTCGGCCCCGGCGGAGCGCTGGCTCGTCGACGGCGGCCCGCACGTGGTGGGCGTCATCGCCTCCGTCACCCGCCCGTTCTGCTCGGCCTGCGACCGCACCCGCCTGACGGCTGACGGTCAGGTACGCACATGCCTGTTCGCCACGGAGGAGACGGATCTGCGCGCGGCGCTGCGCTCCGACGCCCCCGACGAGGAGATCGCCCGCATCTGGCGGCTGGCGATGTGGGGCAAGAAGGCGGGAGCGGGCCTGGACGACCCGTCGTTCGTGCAGCCGGACCGGCCGATGTCAGCCATCGGTGGCTGAGGGGACCTCTTCCCACTCCGCGAGCAGGACCACGTCCTTCAAGAACCCCCGCACCCCGAGGAACTGCGACAGATGCTCGCGGTGCTCCTCACAGGCGAGCCACGTCTTGCGCCGCTCCGGCGTGTGAATCTTCGGGTTGTTCCACGCCAGCACCCACACGGCGTCGGCACGGCACCCCTTGGCGGAGCAGATCGGCGTCTCGTCACTCACAGATTCGTCTCACAGATTCGCGCACAAAAGGCGACGCCGAGCAGCCACGGGGGGAGCTGCCCGGCGTCGGTCTGTCGCTCCGACGGGGGATGCGGAGCGCCTACGAAGTATGTCACGGGTAACCCGTCGCCCGGCACCGGAACAACACTATTGATCTGAGCTTTTCCTGAGCTTGGCTTGGAGTCGGCTTCCGGAGGGAAGGGGTCCGCGGGATCACACCCCGTCGCGGGGTTTGCTCTGTGCTCCTGGCGCGGAGTCGCCCACGACATCTTCCGGGACCGATTCCGCGAAACCGTCATTCGTCCGCGGCGGCGTGATCATCGGTCGCATCGGCGCGGTCACGAACGTGGAGGGCAGACCTGGCGCGTTCTCCCGCCCCGCGTTGGCGATCACCACCGCGATGTACGGCAGTACCGCGCCGAGCACCAACGCCACGATCGCGACATGGCGTTCGACGTTCCACAGCGAGGCTGCGAGGATCACCGACAGCGTACGGACCGACATCGAGATGATGTACCGGCGCTGCCGGGCGCGCACATCGTCCTGGAGACCCGCCCGGGCCCCGGTGATCCGGAACACCTCGGTGTTGCCGCTCGCATGCAGCTTCCGCATCACATTCCACCATCCGCCCGCATCGGACTCTCCCCTGACCGCACCCGTGCACCCTCGGTCGGGGACCCGGGCCGGGACACCTCCCACGGTACGCCTCGCCTCCGCCGCCTACGAGACCGGGGCACCTGCCACCTGGAGGAACACCGACAGCCGTAACGCGTATGGCGGTGCCCGGCATGCGGCGTACCAGGGCCGGACCAAGACTGGGCGTACTGCTCACCCCGAGCCGTACGAGGAGGCAGCAATGGGCTGGTTGTGGGCCATCATCGTGGGATTCGTGCTGGGTCTGATCGCGAAACTGCTGATCCCGGGCAAGCAGCACAGCCCGCTCTGGCTGACCACCATCTTCGGCATCCTCGGCGCCATTGCCGGCAACGCCGTCGCCCGGGGGTTCGGCGTCGAGTCGACCCGCGGGATCGACTGGAGCCGGCACATCTTCCAGATCGTCGCCGCGGTGATCATCGTGTACCTGGGCGACATGCTGTACATGGCGACGCTGGGCAAGAGGAAGCAGCAAAACCGAGCGTGATCATGACGATGTGGGCGTGATCATGGCGATGGGGCGGCCTCCCTTCCAGGAGGCCGCCCCATCGCCATGGGTGCGTCCGCTCAGACCCCGGTGACCTCGACGGCCGCCAGGTTCTTCTTCCCGCGCCGCAGCACCAGCCACCGCCCGTGCAGCAGGTCCTCCTTCGCGGGCACCGCGTCCTCGCCGGCCACCTTGACGTTGTTCACGTAGGCCCCGCCCTCTTTCACGGTGCGCCGCGCGGCGGACTTGCTGGCCACGAGGCCGACCTCGGCGAGGAGGTCGACGACCGAGCCGAGCTGCTCGACCTGGATGTGCGGCACCTCGGAGAGCGCCGCGGCCAGCGTCCGGTCGTCCAGCTCCGCCAGCTCGCCCTGGCCGAAGAGGGCCTTGGACGCGGCGATCACGGCGGCCGTCTGATCGGCGCCGTGCACCAGCGTCGTCAGCTCCTCGGCCAGCGCACGCTGAGCGGCACGGGCCTGCGGACGCTCCTCGGTCTGCTTCTCCAGCTCCTCCAGCTCCGCACGGGACTTGAAGGACAGGATGCGCATGTAGGTGGAGATGTCCCGGTCGTCCGCGTTCAGCCAGAACTGGTAGAACGCGTACGGCGTCGTCATCTCCGGGTCGAGCCAGATGGCGCCGCCCTCGGTCTTGCCGAACTTGGTGCCGTCCGCCTTGGTCATCAGCGGCGTCGCCAGAGCATGCACATTGGCGTGCGGCTCCAGCCTGTGGATCAGGTCCAGACCGGCCGTGAGGTTGCCCCACTGGTCGCTGCCGCCCTGCTGGAGCGTGCAGCCGTGGCGCCGGTACAGCTCCAGGAAGTCCATGCCCTGGAGCAGCTGGTAGCTGAACTCCGTGTAGCTGATGCCCTCCTCGGACTGGAGCCGGCGGGCGACCGAGTCCTTGGTCAGCATCTTGTTGACACGGAAGTGCTTGCCGATGTCCCGCAGGAACTCGATGGCCGACAGGCCGGCCGTCCAGTCCAGGTTGTTGACCATCGTCGCGGCGTTGTCGCCCTCGAAGGAGAGGAAGGGCTCGATCTGGGCGCGCAGGCGGTTCACCCAGTTCGCGACCGTCTCCGGGTCGTTCAGCGTGCGCTCGGCCGTCGGGCGCGGGTCGCCGATCTGGCCCGTCGCGCCGCCGACCAGCGCCAGCGGGCGCAGGCCCGCCTGCTGGAGGCGGCGCATGGTGAGCACCTGGACCAGGTGGCCGACGTGCAGGCTGGCCGCGGTCGGGTCGAAACCGCAATAGAACGTGACGGGACCGTCCGCGAGCGCCTTGCGCAATGCGTCCTCGTCAGTGGACAGGGCGATCACGCCGCGCCACTTCAGCTCGTCGACGATGTCCGTCACGGTTCTCGTGTCTCCTTGAAGATCTCGGGCAGCCGGGTGACAGCCGACTACGAGGTTATACGCCCTGACTGACAGAGCTCATGTTGAAATCGGGGACGCGCAGCGCCGGCATCGCCGCCCTGGTGAACCAGTCACCCCACTCCCTGGGCAGGGTCTTCTCCGTGCGCCCCGCCTCCGTCGCCCGCCCGAGCAGGCCCACCGGCGACTCGTTGAACCGGAAGTTGTTCACCTCGCCCGTCACCTCGCCGTTCTCGACGAGGTACACCCCGTCCCGGGTCAGGCCGGTGAGCAGCAGCGTCGCCGGGTCGACCTCGCGGATGTACCACAGGCAGGTCAGCAGCAGCCCGCGCTCGGTGTTCGCGACCATCTCCTCGAGCGAGCGGTCCTCGCCGCCGTCCAGGATCAGGTTGTCGACGGCCGGCGCCACCGGCAGACCGGTCAGCCCCGCGCTGTGCCGGCTGGTCGTGAGGTGCTTCAGCTCGCCCGCACGCACCCACTCGGTGGCGCCGAGCGGCAGCCCGTTGTCGAACACCGACTGATCGCCCCCGGAGGAGTGGGCGATCACGAAGGGCGCGGACTCCAGACCCGGCTCGTTCGGGTCGCTGCGCAGGGTCAGCGGCAGCTCGCTCAGCCTCTCGCCGACGCGTGTCTTCCCGCCCGGCTTGGAGAACACGGTCCGCCCCTCGACAGCGTCCCGCCCCGAAGCCGACCAGAACTGGTAGATCAGCAGGTCGGCCACGGCGGTCGGCGGCAGCAGCGTCTCGTACCGGCCCGCCGGCAGTTCAAGGCGCCGCTCGGCCCAGCCGAGGCGTACGGCCAGCTCGGCGTCCAGTGCCGTGGGGTCCACGTCCTTGAAGTCCCGCGTGGAGCGCCCCGCCCACGCCGAGCGGGTGCGGTCCGGGGACTTGGCGTTCAGCTCCAGCGTGCCGTTCGGCTGGTCGTGCCGCAGCCGCAGCCCGGTGGACGTGCCCACGTACGTCGACACCATCTCGTGGTTGGCGAAGCCGTACAGCTCCCGGCCGCCGGTACGCGCGCGTGAGAAGGCCTCGCCGAGTGCCGGGGCGAAGTCGGCGAACACCGTGGACGACGTCTCGGCCGGGGCGTCCGTGAAGTCCGGCGACGCCGGCACGTCCGCCACCAGCGGCTGCGCGTCCTCGGCGGGCCCGGCGCCGCGCGCGGCGGCCTCTGCGGCCCGCACCAGCGGCTCCAGGTCGTCCACCGTCACCGCCGCCCGCGACACGACCCCGGAGGCCGTGCCCTCCTTGCCGTCCACGGTCGCGACGACGGTGAGCGTCCGCCCGCGCGTGACGCCGTTCGTGGTCAGCGCGTTGCCGGCCCAGCGCAGATTGGCGGTCGACTGCTCGTCGGCGATGACGACACACCCGTCGGCCTGCGACAGCTCCAGGGCACGCTCGACGATCTCGTGCGGCTTGTTGGTACGGGCGCTCATCGACCGGCCTCCTGTGTGGTGTTGAGAATGTTGACTCCCTTGAAGAGGGCCGACGGACAGCCGTGCGAGACCGCCGCGACCTGCCCCGGCTGCGCCTTGCCGCAGTTGAAGGCGCCACCCAGGACATACGTCTGCGGACCGCCCACCGCGGCCATGGAGCCCCAGAAGTCCGTCGTCGTCGCCTGGTAGGCCACGTCCCGCAGCTGGCCGGTGATCCGCCCGTTCTCGATCCTGAAGAACCGCTGCCCGGTGAACTGGAAGTTGTAGCGCTGCATGTCGATCGACCAGGACCGGTCGCCGACCACGTAGATGCCCCGGTCGACGCCGCCGATCAGATCCTCCGTCGACATCCCGGCCGGATCCGGCTGCAGCGACACATTGGCCATGCGCTGCACCGGCACATGGCCGGGGGAGTCGGCGAACGCGCACCCGTTGGACCGCTCGAACCCCGTCAGCTTCGCGATCCGCCGGTCCAGCTGGTAGCCGACGAGCGTGCCGTTCCTCACCAGGTCCCAGGACTGGCCCTCGACGCCCTCGTCGTCGTATCCGATGGTCGCGAGGCCGTGTTCGGCGGTGCGGTCACCGGTGACGTTCATCAGGTCGGAGCCGTACCGGAGCTTGCCGAGCTGGTCGAAGGTGGCGAAGGAGGTGCCGGCGTAGGCGGCCTCGTAGCCGAGGGCGCGGTCCAGTTCGGTGGCGTGTCCGATGGACTCGTGGATGGTCAGCCACAGGTTGGAGGGGTCGACGACGAGGTCGTACGGCCCCGGCTCGACGCTCGGCGCCCGCATCTTCTCGGCGAGCAGCTCGGGGATGCGCGCGAGCTCGTCGCCCCAGTCCCAGCCGGTGCCCGTCAGGTACTCCCAGCCGCGTCCCACGGGCGGCGCGATGGTGCGCATGGAGTCGAACTCGCCGGTCGACTCGTCCACCGACACGGCCGTCAGCTGCGGGTGCAGCCGGACCCGCTGCTGAGTGGTCACGGTCCCGGCGGTGTCGGCGTAGAACTTGTTCTCGTGGACGGTGAGCAGCGAGGCGTCGACGTGATTGACCCCGTCCGCCGCCAGCAGCCGCGCGCTCCAGTCCGCGAGCAGCCCCGACTTCTCCTCGTCGGGCACGGTGAACGGATCGATCTCGTACGACGAGATCCACGTCCGGTCGGTGTGCACGGGCTCGTCGGCGAGCTCCACCCGCTCGTCCGACCCGGCGGCCTTGATCACCTGCGCGGACAGCTTCGCCATCGCCACCGCCTGCGAGGCGACCTTGGCGGCGGCGTCCAGCGTCAGATCCACCCCGGACGCGAACCCCCAGGTGCCGCCGTGCACGACCCGCACCGCGTACCCGAGGTCGGTGGTGTCCGACGACCCGGCGAGCTTGGCGTCCCGCAGCCGCCAGGACGCGCTGCGCACCCGCTCGAACCGGAAGTCCGCGTGCTCGGCACCCAGCGCACGCGCGCGGGCCAGCGCCGCGTCGGCCAGGGCGCGTAGCGGAAGCGCCGTGAAGGCTTCATCGATCGTATGGGGCACGGAGGTCTCCCTGCTGTCGTGGCCTGTCGGCACCGATCATGTCGCGCGGCCGGGCCCACGGACCACACGTTTCCGGCTGGACTGCGCAACTTTCTGTAGGGACCCGACAGTGACACCCGTAAGCCACTGTCGGTGCCCGAATGTCCCTCGGCGCGACCGGCCCGATAGGTTTTCGGGGAAGCCGCCTGCCATCCAGTGTTCGGGCGGGTGTGTTCAGACCCCAATCGAAAGGGTGATCCGTTGAGCCGCTCGGTTCTCGTCACCGGAGGCAACCGGGGCATCGGCCTCGCCATCGCCCGCGCTTTCGCCGACGCCGGCGACAAGGTCGCGATCACGTACCGCTCGGGAGAGCCGCCGGCCGGCTTCCTGGCCGTCAAGTGCGACATCACCGACACCGAGCAGGTGGAGCAGGCCTACAAGGAGATCGAGGCCGAGCACGGCCCGGTCGAGGTTCTGATCGCCAACGCCGGCATCACCAAGGACCAGCTCCTGATGCGGATGTCCGAGGAGGACTTCACCTCGGTCGTCGACACCAACCTCACCGGCACCTTCCGCGTGGTCAAGCGTGCCAACCGCGGCATGCTGCGCGCCAAGAAGGGCCGCGTGGTGCTCATCTCGTCGGTCGTCGGGCTGTACGGCGGGCCCGGTCAGGCCAACTACGCCGCGTCCAAGGCCGGCCTGGTCGGCTTCGCGCGCTCCCTCGCCCGTGAGCTGGGCTCGCGCAACATCACCTTCAACGTCGTCGCGCCCGGTTTCGTCGACACCGACATGACCAAGGTGCTCACCGACGAGCAGCGCGCGAACATCGTGACGCAGGTCCCGCTCGGCCGGTACGCGCAGCCGGACGAGATCGCCGCCGCGGTGCGGTTCCTCGCGTCGGACGACGCCTCGTACATCACTGGAGCCGTCATTCCCGTTGACGGCGGACTGGGAATGGGTCACTGATCACCATGGCTGGAATCCTTGAGGGCAAGAAGATCCTCATCACCGGTGTGCTGATGGAGTCCTCCATCGCCTTCCACACCGCGAAGCTGGCCCAGGAGCAGGGCGCGGAGATCATCCTCACCGCCTGGCCGCGTCCGACGCTCACGGAGCGCATCGCGAAGAAGCTCCCCCAGCCGGAGAAGGTCAAGGTCCTGGAGCTCGACGTCTCCAACGACGAGCACCTCGCCCGCCTGGAGAGCCAGGTGCGTGAGCACCTGGGCGACAAGCTCGACGGCGTCGTGCACTCCATCGGCTTCGCGCCCCAGGACGCGCTCGGCGGCAACTTCCTGAACACGCCGTTCGAGTCCGTGGCCACCGCCATGCATGTCTCCGCCTTCTCCCTGAAGTCGCTGACCATGGCGCTGCTGCCGCTGATGACCGAGGGCGGATCCGTCGTCGGCCTCACCTTCGACGCGCAGTTCGCCTGGCCGCAGTACGACTGGATGGGCCCGGCCAAGGCCGCCCTGGAGGCCACGAACCGCTACATGGCGCGTGACCTCGGCAAGCACGACATCCGCTGCAACCTGATCTCGGCCGGTCCGATCGGCTCCATGGCCGCGAAGTCCATCCCCGGCTTCGCCGAGCTGGCGTCCGTGTGGGACAGCCGCTCCCCGCTGGAGTGGAAGCTGGAGGACCCGGAGCCGGCCGGCAAGGGCGTGGTCGCGCTGCTGAGCGACTGGTTCCCGAAGACCACCGGCGAGATCGTCCACGTGGACGGCGGCCTGCACGCCATCGGCGCCTGATCGCCCGTACGCCGTCGACGCCCCGTTCTCCCGCCGCGCGCGGGGGAGCGGGGCGTCACCCGTTCGGCCCATCCGGCGAGGCGGGGAAGGCCTGCGACAGCGCAGTCTGGAGTACGCGTTCATCACGCGAGCCCCTCCCCCGTACGGCCGAGGAGGTCCCGTTGTGCGCTTGTCCCGCCGCCTGGCCTCGACGACCGTTGCCGTCGCTCTCGTACTGCCTCTTTCGTACGAGGCGATGGCCCACGCGCACGTGCGTGTGCCCGCCGCGAAAGCGGAAGCGGAGCCCTGGGAGCCGTTCGGCTCCGCGTGCCGGATCAGCGTCACCGGCTCCCAGGTGACCGCGTACTGCCACAACCCCTATCCGGAGACCGACCGCGTGAGCCTGCACGTGGAGTGCGCCCGCTGGTGGGACATCGACAGCGACGGCTCCCCGGTGGACGCCGAGCCCGCGCAGACCGTGCGGCTGACCGGGCGCTGCTGGAAAGAGGTCGGCTCGGCTTGGGTCAGCCACCGGCAGGAGCGCTGAAGCGCCCCGGATTGCAGTGGAAGGGGTAGCCCGCGGCCTCTGTCCCGGCCGCCGACGCGTCGCCCGCGTGGATGGCGTCGACCAGCCGCGCGTGGTCCAGGTACGCATCCGGCGTCAGCTCCGCGCCGACGTCGTCGCGCAGCCAGTCCCGCAGGACCTCGCCGAGGTCCGCGTACATCGCGATCATCGCGTCGTTGTGGGAGGCCGCCACCACGGCCAGGTGGAAGGTCGCGTCGGCCGTCACGAACGCCTCCGTGTCGCCCGACTCCCAGGCCTCCTCACGCCGCGCCAGCAGTGCGTCCAGCTGCTTGAGGTCCTTCTCGGTGCGCCGCTCGGCGGCCAGCTGCGCGGCGCCCGACTCCAGGGTTGAGCGCAGCTCGGCGATGTGCCGGGGGTCGGCGTCGGCGAAGCGGCGGTGCATCACGCCGGCCAGCTCGCTGGTGGCCACCACGTAGGTGCCGGAGCCCTGGCGGATGTCCAGCAGGCCGTTGTGGGCGAGCGCGCGGACCGCCTCACGGACCGTGTTGCGGGCCACACCGAGCTGCTCGACCAGCTCGGGCTCGGTCGGGATGCGGGTGCCGACCGGCCATTCGCCCGAGGTGATCTGGTTCCGCAGCGCGGCGATGACCTGCTCGGACAGCGCCGAACGACGGGGATTGCTCAGGGGCATGGCACACCTTCGCACGGTAGGGCCGGGGCCGGACAGCCCAGGGGTGGACAACCAATCATCCCATGATTCTATGATGGGTCGCATGGCATGTGAGGAAAATCGGACGGCGACGTCCACGCGAATACGCACCCCGCAGGCACCCACCACGACCGAGCCCGCCACGCGCGCGTGGACGGTACGGCTGGTCGTGCTCGGCATCGTGCTGACCGCGCTGAACCTGCGCCCCGCCATCACCAGCCTCGGCGCGCTCCTCGAAGAGGTCCGCGACGGGCTCGGCATGAGCGGCAGCGTGGCCGGACTGCTCACCTCCGTGCCCCCGCTCTGCTTCGCCGTCTTCGGCGTCATGGCACCCCGGCTCGCCCGCCGCTTCGGCCCCGGCGCGGTGGTGTGCGCGGGCATGGTCGCCATCACCGCCGGCCTGCTCCTACGCCCGTACGTGGGCAGCACGGGCGGCTTCCTGGCCGCCAGCGCCCTCGCCCTCATGGGCATCGCCGTCAGCAACGTCCTGATGCCGGTCATCGTCAAGCGCTGGTTCCCCGACCGGGTCGGCTCCATGACCGGCCTGTACTCGATGGCCCTCGCCCTCGGCACCGCGTCCGCCGCGGCGGTGACGGTGCCCATGACCGAGGCGCTGGGCGGAAGTTGGCAGACCGGGCTCACGGTGTGGGCGGGCCTCGCGGCGGCGGCCATACTGCCGTGGATTCCCTTCGTACGGGACCGGGAGGCGGCGTCCGCCGTGCCGGAGAGCCGCGAGCGCGTGGCCGCACCCCAGCTGCGGATCACCCGGAGCCGCACCGCCTGGGCCCTCGCCGTCTACTTCGGGCTCCAGGCCACCGGCGCCTACATCACAATGGGCTGGATGGCGCAGATCTTCCGGGACGCCGGTGTGCATGCCGGCACGGCGGGGCTGCTGCTCGCCCTCACGATGGTGATGGGCGTGCCGCTCGCCTTCGTCATCCCGCGCCTCGCCACCAAGCTGCCCCACCAAGGGCCGATCGTGCTCGCGCTCGGCGCCTGCGGCCTCGCGGGGTACGCCGGTCTGTACCTCGCGCCGGTCGCCGGCGCCTGGGTCTGGGCGCTGCTGCTCGGCGTCTCCAACTGCTCGTTCCCGCTGGCCCTCACCATGGTCGGCATGCGGGCCAGGACCAGTGCGGGAGTGGCCCAGCTGTCGGGCTTCGCGCAGAGCACCGGCTATCTGATCTCGATCCCCGGCCCTCTCCTGGTCGGCGTGCTCTACCAGCACAGCGGTGGTTGGGGGCTCCCGATCGCGCTCATGGCCGGCCTGATGATCCCGCAGATGGCGGTGGGGGTCCTGGCGGGACGCAACCGCACGGTCGAGGACGAGGCGGCCCGCTGAGCGTCACCCCGGCGGACCCGCCCCGGCCCGCGGGTGCGAGACTTGCCGTATGCCAGTGCTCGACCCGAACCCCCGCAACGGCCAGAAGAAGCTGCTGCTCGTCTTCGGCACGTTCTTCGCCATCTTCGTGATCATCGCCGTCGTCGCGACGATCGCCTCGCCCTGACGCACGCCTCCTCGCGGACGTCACTCGCCGCACCGCGGCCCGGCGATGGTGGGGCTAGCACCACCATCCCCTAGGGGGTGAGTGTCAGGGTCAACTGGGTGGATCACCGGATGGGTTGAGAGTCGCGGAGTCCGTAACTTCGAAGTGTGACCGCGAGAGCCGGTCACGGACCACTCGAAGACTCACGGAGGCGACATGTCGGCCCGCACGCACACCCCGCCCCACCCGGTGTCCACGGGCCGTGCCGACATCCGGCTGCCCTGGTGGGCCCTGGCCCTGCCGACGCTCGCCTTCATCACGCTGCTGATGCTGATACTCGACCCGTCCGACGCGCATGCCGCGACCGCCGAGCCCGCGATCACCCAGCTCTTCGAGCGCATAATGCAGTTGATCACGCGCTGAGCACCGCCGAAGCCGCCCGTCAACTCCCTGCGCCCCGTGGCCTGTTTCATGCGAAGCTGGATCTCATGAGCGTCGCAGAATCCCGCAGGATTGTCCTCTTCCGGCATGCGAAAGCCGACTGGCCACAGGTGAACGACCACGAGCGGCCGCTCGCCGACCGGGGCCGAATGGACGCGGCAGAGGCCGGCCGCAGGCTGGCCGACACCGACATCCCCTTCGACCTGGCCCTGTGCTCCACCGCGACCCGGACCCGGGAGACCTGGAAGCTCGCCGTCCATGAGTTCCCGCACCGGCCGAAAACCGTCTACGAAGAGCGGGTGTACGAGGCTTCGCCCGGCGAACTGATTGCTGTGCTCAACGAAACGCCCGACGACGCGCAGAACGTCCTGCTGATCGGCCACAACCCGGGCGTGCAGGGCCTCGCCGAGATCCTCTCCGGTTCGGCCGAGACCGATCCGCGCGACCGGATGAGCCGCCGGGGCTTCCCGACCGCCGCCTTCGCCGTCCTGTCCTTCAGCGGCAGCTGGAAGACGCTGGAGCCCGGCGTGGCCACACTGCTCGACTACTGGGCACCCTCCGAGTGACCGACCCACGCGCAGGGGCCCGGCACCGTCGCGGCGCCGGGCCCCTGCGCACGTGAGGCATCGCGTGCGGGTCGTCAGACCTCGTCGTCGTGCATGTCGGCGGCCTCGACCTCTTCGCGGGTGACGCCCAGCAGATACAGGACCGTGTCGAGGAACGGCACGTTCACCGCCGTGTGCGCGGCCTCCCGCACCACCGGCTTGGCATTGAAGGCGACGCCCAGGCCGGCCGCGTTCAGCATGTCCAGGTCGTTGGCACCGTCACCGATCGCCACCGTCTGGGACAGCGGCACCCCCGCCTCGGCGGCGAACCGGCGCAGCAGCCGCGCCTTGCCCGCCCGGTCCACGATCTCGCCGGTGACCTTGCCGGTCAGCTGTCCGTCGACGATCTCCAGTGTGTTCGCCTGGGCGAAGTCGAGCCCGAGCCGCTCCTTCAGATCATCGGTGACCTGCGTGAACCCACCTGAGACGACCCCCACTTGGTAGCCGAGCCGCTTCAGCGTGCGGATCAGGGTGCGCGCACCCGGTGTCAGCCGCACCTCGGTGCGCACCTTCTCCACCACCGAGGCGTCCAGCCCCTTCAGCAGCGCCACACGCGCGTGCAGCGACTGCTCGAAGTCCAGCTCCCCGCGCATCGCGGCCGCCGTCACCTCGGCCACCTTGTCCTCACAGCCGGCGTGCGCCGCGAAGAGCTCGATCACCTCGTCCTGGATGAGGGTCGAGTCCACGTCCATGACGACCAGACGCTGCGCACGCCGGTGCAGACCCGCCGCGACGACCGCGATGTCGACACCCAGTGCCGCCGCGTGGGTCACCAGGGCGGTGCGCAGCGGCTCGGTCTCCACGCCGGACACCGCGAACTCCACCGCCGTCACGGGGTACTTGGCCAGCCTGAAGATACGGTCGATGTTGCCGCCCGACTTGGTGATCCGGGAGGCGATCGAGGCAGCCGCCTCCGCGGTCAGCGGGTGGCCGAGCACGGTCACCAGGGAGCGCCCGAGGCCACGCGGCCGGTTGTCGCCCAGGCCAGAGATGATCTCCGCCTGCATCTTCATCGAATCGGCCCAGCTGTGGACGGTCGCCCTCAGATCCCCCTCCATCCCGGCCGGAGGCTGCGTCACGAGCGCGCACAGCGTGATCCGACCACGGGTGACGACCTGCTCGATGTCGACCACGTCGACGGAGTAGGCGGCCAGCGTGTCGAAGAGTCCGGCCGTGATTCCCGGCCTGTCCTTCCCGAAGATCTTGACGAGAAGGGTGGGGATGTCAGAGGTCTGCGAAGCGCTCATGGTGCTTCCACCGTATCCGGCACCGAGTGCCTGCCGCCCCTGAGGTCCGTCTAGCGGACACGGAACACTGGGTGTCGACGGGGTGGCGCGAGCTTTACGTGACGGCCACGGGCACACCATTTGCCTGTGAATCACACCAGCGGCACCTGTGCGTTCGGCCGCGCCCCGCGCCCCAAAGGGGCACGGGGAACTGCGCGACCAGCCACAGCGGACCCGCCAGTCACAAACCGGCAGCCCCCAGCACTCGAATCACCCAAGAGACCCGTCCCCAGCACACGGCTCATGAGCGCCTCTTCGGCTTCCCCGGCGGCGGGGGAGGAGGCGGCGGTGGCGGAGGGGGCGGCCCGTCGGCCCCTCCGGACGACGCCCCGTCTCCACGCCGCCGCGGAGGCCGCGGCGATCGCGGCGGCGGCGCAATCGGCCGTACGACCGTGGGTGCCCCGTAGATATCGCCGTCACCGGCGGACGGCGGCTCACCAGCCGGCGGCTCGCCCACCGGCGGGTCACCAGGGCGCCGCACACCACCGCGCCCCCACCGCGCATCACGCCCCGGCGCGTCCCCGGCCGCCCGCGCGCCCCCGGGAGGCGGCGTCGTCCCCGGCGGCCGCGCGTCCTCCGGTTCGCGCAGCTGGTCGGGCACCCGCAGATACGGGTTCGTCCCCGGGTTGGGTGGCCGGTACGGCGCGCCCGGGGTGTAGGGCCCGGACGGGCTCGCATCCGACGAAACCCCGGAACCCTCGGCCGCCGAGCTCGCCGTACTCCAAGGCGCGGCCACTCCGGTCCCACCCGGCACCACACCCACCACCGTCCCCCGAGCAAACGGCGCCGCCCGCTGCCCCGCCGCCCCCGTCGCCCGGGCCATGAGCGCCCCGAGTACGCCCGCCCCCGCGCCCCAAGCCGCCCCCAGCAGCAGCGCCACACCGAGGTTCCCCTGCAACCGCACCCCGGCGCCGAACGCGTCGAAGCCCAGCACCGACAGGGAGGCGTCCACGGACAGCTCCGTCAGCCATGCGAGCAACGGCAGCGTCAGCGCCGTGGCGACACCGAGCCGGAGCGCACACCGCCCCGCGAAGCGCAGGGCACCCGGATCCCGTACGTCCCCGGAACCCGGACTCTCCAACGCGCCCGCCACGACCGGCGTCCGCACGGCTGTCAGCACGCCCGCGAGCAGCATCATCAGCGCCGCCGCGACTCCCAGCAGCCACACCCGGCCGTCCAGCTCCGCGAGCCTGCTCAGCGTCACGGACTGGTCGGCGCCGCTGTTCAGAAGGTCGTCCATGGGGTCCGGGAGCAGGCCCACCAGCGCTCCCGTGGCACGGCCGTCGAACGGCACGAGCAGGCCGATCGGGATGCCGAGCCACACACCGTTCGGGGCGCCCAGCAGGGCCGCGCCCGCGATCCGCTTGGGGTGGTCGTCGCCGATCGCGGCGTACGCCGCCGCCGCGAGCCCGGCTGCCACGGCCACCAGCAGCACCGTGACGAGGGCGGACGCGGCAGGCCGTACGACGCGGTGCAGAGCCTCCCAGCCGCGCGGCAGCGGGGTGCGGCGCGAGGCCAGCAGAGCGATCAGCAGGATGCCCGCCGACCAGGCCATGCCGCCGAGCAGCGTCGGCGCCGTGTCCACCGTGAAGCCGACCGCCGCCTTCGCGTCGACGAGGTCGCCGATCTGGTCGGGCAGCAGCCCGCCGATGTCCCCGATGTCACCCACTCCGGGGATCTCGAGACCGCCCCCGCCACCGCCCGGCAGGTCGTCGAGCCCCAGCGAGCTCCCGTCGATCGTGATGACGTCGTGCCCGGCCCAGGCAAGTCCGCCCAGCATCGCCACGAACAGCACGACCACCGCGCCCGCGCGCGCGAGGAGTTCGGACGGTGAGATCACAACTCCCGCACCGCGCAAGGACCGTAGGAAGAACCACGACAGGAGCACCGCGCCGACCAGGCTCACCCCGAGTGGCGTGATCTCGATGGCGGTCGACGCCTCCGCGCCCGTCAGCCCGAAAGCGGACACATCGCCGGACGGTGTGACAGAACCACCCGCCCCAAGGGCCACCACCGCCGCTGTCATGGGCCAGAGGGAGCCCGCGGTGTCGGCCTCCAGCAGATGCAGCCCGAGTGCCGCCGTGCCCGCCATCCCGATCAATGCCCAGCTCACGCAGGCGATCGCGGACAACAGGATGTCTCCCCACGGCAGCCGTGTGCCGTGCCTCGCGCTCTCGACGTTCGTGGACGCGCTCATGGCAGACCCCCCGATCCGCAGCACGGCGAGGTGTTCGCCGCGCATGTCCCCCTCGCGTGGATTACCACTCTCCGGACTGATTTCAACCCCGTCAACGGAACCATTCGAAGCGCGTGGGCGTGGTCCTCACAAGGCCCGACTTTCGGTCAGGGGGCGGAGCCTGAAATAGTTCCCGACGATGTTCGACATCCCTAGACTCCCTGTGTTGGGGGTAACTCGGGGGACTACTCAGTGGGGCTGGAGTGCCGGAACTCGTACTGGAATTGAATGGAAGGACCTGGACGCTCGACCCGTCCAGGCCCTACACCCTCGGACGTGATCCGCAGGGTGACATCGTGCTCGACGACGCCAGAGTGTCCTGGCGGCACGCCACGATCAGCTGGAGCGGCCGCAGTTGGGTCATCGAGGACCACGGCAGCACCAACGGCACGTTCGTGCAGGGCCAGCGGATCCATCACCTGGAGATCGGCGGCGGCTCGGCCGTGTTCCTGGGCAACGCGACCGACGGACCGTGTCTGAACCTCTCGGGCACCGCGGCCTCCGTCGCCTCGCCGCAGGCTCAGCCACAGCAGCAGCCGTACGCCGCGCAGGGCGCGAACCCCGGCTGGGCCCAGCAGGCCCCGCCGCAGCAGGCGCCGCAGCAGCAGGGGTCCCAGCAGGTCCCGCAGCAGCACGCCCAGCAGGCCGGCTGGCAGCAGCCGCAGCAGGCCGCCGCTCACATCCCGCAGCAACAGGGCCCCGGTGGTGGCGCGGGGGCGCCGCCGGTCTACGGCGACCGCAGCCCCACCACGTTCCACCAGTTCTCCGTCGGCCGCGTCATGCGCATCGGCCGTGCCCTGGAGAACGAGCTGGTCGTCTCCGACCTCCAGGTCTCCCGGCACCACGCCGAGTTCCACTCGACGCCCGACGGCCGTATGGAGATCCGCGACCTCGGCTCCCACAACGGCACGTACGTCAACGGCCAGCCGATCGCCAAGGGCGGCTCGCAGCTGCTGGGCCCGGCGGACATCGTCGGTGTCGGTCACTCGACGTTCCGGATCGTCGGCGACCGCCTCGAGGAGTTCGTCGACACCGGTGAGGTGTCCTTCTCCGCACGCCACCTGACCGTCACGGTCGACGGCGGCAAGCAGATCCTCAAGGACGTCTCCTTCGGAGTCCCGGAGAAGTCCCTGGTCGCGGTCATCGGCCCGTCCGGTTCCGGCAAGTCGACCCTGCTCAAGGCGCTCACCGGCTACCGGCCCGCCAACCAGGGCGACGTCCTCTACGACAACCGGAACCTCTACAAGCAGTTCGCCGAGCTGCGTCAGCGCATCGGTCTGGTCCCGCAGGACGACATCCTGCACAAGGAGTTGACCGTAAAGAAAGCCCTCAAGTACGCGGCCAAGCTCCGTTTCCCGGCCGACACCACGGCCGCCGAGCGCGAGGCCCGTATCGACGAGGTGCTGCGCGAGCTGAAGCTGGACATCCACAAGGAGAAGAAGGTCACCTCCCTCTCCGGTGGCCAGCGCAAGCGCGTCTCGGTGGCCCTGGAGCTGCTCACCAAGCCGTCGCTGATCTTCCTGGACGAGCCCACGTCGGGTCTCGACCCGGGCATGGACCGCGACGTCATGCAACTGCTGCGCGGCCTCGCCGACGACGGCCGTACGGTGCTCGTCGTCACGCACTCGGTGGCCGAGCTGGCGCTGTGCGACAAGCTCCTGGTGATGGCGCCCGGCGGTGCGGTCGCCTACTTCGGCCCGCCCGAGGAGGCGCTGAACTTCTTCGGCTACGACACCTGGGCCGATGTCTTCTCCGCCTTCGAGAACTACCGCGACTACGACTGGGCGGGCCGCTGGAAGGGCTCGCAGCACTACCAGATGTACGCCGCGGACATCGACGCGATTGCTCCGCAGTCCGTACAGATGCCGCCCATGCAGGCGATGAGGCCTCCGAAGCCGCAGGGCTGGCTGTCCCAGTTCTTGACCCTGGTGCGCCGCTATGTCGCGGTGATCGCCTCCGACAAGGGCTTCCTGGCCCTGACGGTGATCCTGCCGCTCGTCCTCGGCTCGGTGAGCCTGCTCATCGACTCCGGCAAGGACCTCCTGGTCAACACAGAGATCAATCCGAACACCGGCAAGCCCGTCGCCAACGGCACGGCCCTCACCGTCCTGCTGATCCTCGCGGTGGGCGCCTGCTTCGCCGGCGCCGCCAACTCCGTCCGTGAGCTGATCAAGGAACGGGTCATCTACGAGCGGGAGCGCGCGACCGGCCTGTCCCGGTCCGCGTACCTGATGTCCAAGGTGTTCGTGCTCGGCCTGATCACCGTGCTGCAGGGCTTGATGGTCGGTGTCATCGGCTTCTCCAGCCGCACCATCCCGGACGAGGGCCTGATCCTCGGCAGCCAGATTCTGCTGGAGCTGTGTATTCCGATCATGGCGCTGGGCTTCACCGCGATGATGTTCGGCCTGATCATCTCGGCCCTGGTGAAGACCGCCGAGAAGACCATGCCGCTGCTGGTCATGTTCGCGATCGTCCAGGTCGTCTTCACCGGCTGCCTGTTCCCGTTGGCCAACTCCATCGGTGTCAACGAGCTCTCGTACCTGATGCCGTCGCGCTGGGCGGTCGCCGCCGCGGGTGCCACGCTCGACTTCAACCAGATCAGCCCGCCCGCCAAGGGCGACAGCAACGACCCCCTGTGGGAGCACACGGTCGGCGCCTGGACCATGGACATGCTCGCGCTGATCGTCCTCGGCGTGATCTGCGGCATCTTCGTGGCCCGCTTCCTGCGCCGCCACGAGCCCGAGGTCATGCGCAAGTAGTTGCCTCCCGTACGACCGCGAGCGGACTGCTCGTAGCACGCCCGAAGGGCGGCACCCGTCAGGAGGGTGCCGCCCTTCGGCGTACGGATCAGAGGCCCGCGCCTACCTCGCTCAGTACGCGCTGTTGACGTTGTCGATCGAGCCGTACCGGTCGGCCGCGTAGTTGGCGGCGGCGGTGAGGTTGGCGACCGGGTCGTACTGGCTCTTGGCCGTGCCCGGGACGTGGTACGCGTCGAAGGTCGGCTTGATGACCTGGAGCAGACCGATCGACGGGACGCCGTTCTGGGCGTTGATGTCCCAGTTGTTGATCGCGTTCGGGTTACCCGAGGACTCCCGCATGATGTTCTTGTGCAGGCCGTTGTAGGTGCCCGGGATGTCGTGCTTCTTCATGATGTCCAGGGCCTCGCGGATCCAACCGTCGAGGTTGTTCGCGTAGGTCTTGGCGGCGACCGGCTTGACCTGGACGCGCTTGGCGTCCCGGCTCGCGGCGGCCTCGGCCTTGCGCGCGGCTTCGGCCTTCTTCGCGGCGGCGGCCTTGGCGGCCCGCTGCTTGGCGGCGGCCTGGGCGGCCACGTGCTTGTCGTGGGCCACGGCGGCACGGTGCTGGGCGGCGGCCACGGCGGCCTTGTGCTTGGCCGACATCGCCTCGGCCTTCACGCCGGCACCGGCGAGCTGGTTGGTGACGCTCGGCTTGACGTCCTTGATCTGCTCGCTGCTGTACGCCACCTTGCCCGCGGGGGCGTCGGCCGTGGTCGTCTGGGCGTTGCCCGGGACGGCGGACAGGGCGAGAGCGGCGGCGCCGAGCGTACCGACGCCGGCTATCGCGATCTTGTGGCGCTTGGTGAGCGTGCGACTAAGACGGTTCTTGGTGTTCTTGAGCATGGCAGTGGGACCTCTTCGAATAGCGCGGAGGTCGCTCGCTGTCCGTCAGGGGACACGGGTGCTTCCTGCACAAACGCCGCGGGCTGAACCCACGGCGCTGAGCGACGAGAGCAATTCTTAGCGGCCGCAAAATGGCGAGGCAAAGGTGTGACGTACGATCCCCGGTAGTGGACCCAGGAAGGGCAAAACGGGACAGACGGGACCGTCTGTCCCGCTCAAAAGGGACGTCGCTACCTACTACGGACTTTCGTACGTGACCTGCGCCCTATGCGCGGGCTCACATCGGCCGCGTAACAGTCTCACCGGCAGTTGCTGGCGCAATGCTCTGTGTGAGGGCGCTCCTCCGGCAGGATGAGATGCACGTCGCCGAACTCGTGCCACAGGTAGAGCCCTTGCAGCGCCGCCTCGTAGCTGCGGTCGATCGCGGCCCGCCCGGCGACCGCCTCCAGCATCAGCAGATGCGAGGCCTCCGGCTCGTGCAGCCCGGTCAGCAGCCCGTCCACCACCCGCACGCCGCGCTCCGGCGTGACGACGAGGTCCGTCCACCCCTCACGCGCGCGTACGACCCCGTCGGCGCCCGCCGCCGACTCCACCGCCCGCACGGCCGTCGTCCCTACGGCGACGACCCTGCCGCCCCCTGCCTTCGCTGCGTTGATCAGCCGAGCCGAGGCCTCCGGCACCGCGAAGCGCTCCGGATACGGCGGCTCGTGCGCCTCCGCCGAGGCCACCCCGGTGTGCAGGGTGATCGGCGCGAACTGCACACCCCGGCTGACCAGCTCCGTCACCATCCGCAGCGTGAAGGGCCGCGCCGCACTCGGCATCTCCGCGCTGCCCGTCCCGTCGGCGGCCGGCAGCGCGAACACCGTCTGGTACACGGAGAGCGGCTGGTCGCGCTCCGTATAGGAGTAACGAATCGGCCGCCCGTGTTCACGCATGAGCCCGCGGACCCCTGCCGCAGGGGAGCTCTCCCGGGCCCCTGGGACCCGCGCCCACCAAAGCCGCTCACTCCCCGGGCTGAGCGGCTCCTCCAGCACCAGCCGCAGCCCGCCCGGCAGCCCCACGTCAGTTCCCGCGGGCCCGCCCGCACGCGCGCGCGTGGCGCCGCGCGGGTCGGGATCCCGCAGCTCGACCGCCCACCGCCCGTCGTCCCCGCGCGTGGAGAAGTGCACCACCACGCGTGCGCGCCCGATCCGCCCGTCCACGGCGGCGGCCAGCGTCTCCGACGTGTTCACGACCAACAGATCTCCGGCCCGCAACAGGCGCGGCAGCTCGCCGAACGCGTGATGCGTCACGTCGGTGCCTCTCGACACCAGCAGCCGTACGGCATCGCGGTCCAGCCCCGGCCCCCGCTGCTCGGCCGGTACCCGGGCCGACAGCTCCTCGGGTACCCGCACCGCCAGAGTCATCGCCGTCCCTCCAGCAGAGCCGGCGCCCCATAGCGGCCGCTCGCCGGCCGCTCGTCCAGCAGCCGCAGGAAGGCCGGCACCACGTCGCCCGGCGTCGGCCGTGGCTCGTAGTCGTCCGGTACGGCCGCCGCATACAGGTCCGTGGCCATGTCCCCGGGGTCGACCGCCCAGATCCGCAGCCCCGCCTCCTCCTCGCCGAGCACCGCCGCGAGATGGTCCAGGGCGGCCTTCGACGCGCCGTACCCGCCCCAGGTCTCGTACGCCTCGGCGGCAGCGTCCGAGCTGACCGTGATCACCGCACCCGTCCCCGACGCCCGCAGCAGCGGCAGCGCCTCCTGGACCAGGCCGAGCGCGGCGACGACGTTCACCTCCAGCGCCCGCCGCAGCCCCTCCAGGGGCAGCTCGTCCAGCCGTACGAGCGGCTCGGCGCCCAGCGCGCTGGCGTTGCTCACCAGCAGGTCGATGCCGCCCAGCTGCCAGGCGGCGGCCACCAGCTCGGCCCGGTGCCCGGCGTCCGTGACGTCCCCGGGTACGGCCTTCACGCGCGTGCCGTACGACCGGAGCCCGGCCGCCGCCTCTTGGAGGACCTCCGCCGTCCTGGCGTCGAGCACCAGATCCCAGTCGCGCGCGGCCAGCGCCTCGGCGAGCGCACGCCCCAGACCCTTCGAGGCTCCCGTGATGATTGCTACCGGCATGACAACCGTCCCCTCGTACCAGGCCGCCTCCGATCGGCGGTGCCCCCAACGTAGGAACGGGGCCGCCCGTACCGCCTCGGACGCGGGCCGCAAAGCCGCGGGGTCCTTCGTCCTAAGCCGCACCGGGGGGCCGTTCGCCCTACGCCGCTGCTCGGGGGACCAGAGGACTAGGACCGGCGCCCTAGTCGGCCGCCGCCACAGGTCCGATCCGACTGTCACACCCCGCCGGTACCGTGAGGGCATGAGTCAAGGCCCCCGGTCCGGCCTCGCCGCGGTGAGCTCCGCGTTGCTGGCCATGAGCAGGCATCTCGAGGTGCGTGACGTCCTCAAGACGATCGTCGCCTCGGCCCGCGAGCTGCTCGACGCGCAGTATGCGGCGCTCGGCGTCCCGGACGACCACGGCGGCTTCGCCCAGTTCGTGGTCGACGGAGTCAGCGACGAGCAGTGGAAGGCCATCGGCCCGCTCCCGCGCCAGCACGGCATCCTCGCCGCGATGCTCCAGGAGGCCGAGATCGAGCGCCTCGCCGACGTCCGCAAGGACCCCCGTTTCGAGGGCTGGCCATCGGCGCACCCCGACATGTCCGACTTCCTGGGCCTGCCGATCCGGGACGGCGACGAGGTCATCGGCGCGCTGTTCCTGGCGAACAAGAACTGCCCGAAGCCAGAAGGCAGTTGCGGCTTCACCGAGGAGGACGAGGACCTCCTCGGCATCCTCGCCCAGCACGCCGCGATCGCCCTGACCAACGCCCGCCTGTACGAACGCAGCCGCGAGCTGACGATCGCGGAGGAACGCTCGCGCCTCGCGCACGAACTGCACGACGCTGTCAGCCAGAAGCTCTTCTCCCTGCGCCTGACGGCCCAGGCGGCGGCCGCCCTGATCGACCGTGACCCGTCCCGCGCCAAGGGCGAGTTGCACCAGGTGGCCGCGCTCGCCGCCGAGGCCGCCGATGAACTGCGCGCCGCAGTCGTCGAGTTGCGCCCCGCAGCCCTGGACGAGGACGGCCTCGTCGCCACCCTGCGCACCCAGATCCAGGTCCTCGACCGCGCCCACTCCGCGCGCGTGACCTTCGCCGGCCGCGGCGTGAAGGCCCTGCCCTCCGCCCAGGAGGAGGCCGTACTGCGCGTCGCCCAGGAGGCCCTGCACAACGCGCTGCGGCACTCCGGCGGCGAGCACGTCGACGTGACGCTGGACAAGCGCGGCAGCGGAGCCGTACTGCGCATCACGGACGACGGCGGCGGCTTCGACCCGAAGGCGATACGCCGCGCCGGGCGCCACCTGGGCCTGGTCTCCATGCGGGACCGGGCGAGCGGCGTCGGCGGCACGCTGACCGTGGAATCGGCGCCCGGCAAGGGCACCGTGATCGAGATGGAGGTCCCCGGTGGCTGACGCAATCAAGGTGCTGCTCGTCGACGACCACCAGGTTGTCCGCCGGGGCCTGCGCACCTTCCTCGAAGTACAGGACGACATCGAGGTCGTGGGTGAGGCCGCCGACGGCGCCGAGGGAGTGGCCCGCGCCGAGGAACTCAAGCCCGACGTCGTGCTGATGGACGTCAAGATGCCGGGCATGGACGGCGTCGACGCCCTGCGCAAGCTCCGCGAACTCGACAACCCCGCGCGGGTGCTGATCGTCACCAGCTTCACCGAACAGCGCACGGTGATCCCCGCCCTGCGCGCGGGCGCCGCCGGTTACGTCTACAAGGACGTGGACCCGGACGCCCTCGCCGGCGCCATCCGCTCCGTGTACGCCGGGCACATCCTGCTCCAACCCGAGGTCGCGGGCGCCCTGCTGTCCCAGGAGGAGGCCAACTCGGGGCAGGGAAGAGCTGGTTTGCTGACCGACCGCGAGCGTGAGGTCCTCGGCCTGATCGCGGACGGCCGTTCGAACCGCGAGATCGCGCGTGCCCTGGTCCTCTCCGAGAAGACCGTCAAGACACACGTCTCAAACATCTTGATGAAGCTCGACCTGGCGGACCGCACACAGGCTGCCCTGTGGGCCGTACGCCATGGCGTGACCGGCTGAAACGCTCTCCGCAGGACGTGACGGACGGCAATACGGAGGGTTCCGCTCCGGACTGAGATTCATACCGTCGTGGGAATGTCCCCCGGATGGCGCATCCTTCGGGGATCTCCACCGTTCTCCAGTGCGTGCTGCGGCGACTGCCGCGGCAATCGCAAGGAGGGCTTGAAAGTGAAGAACCTGAAGAAGGCAGCGGCCGTGACGATGGTGGCGGGTGGCCTGCTGGCCGCCGGTGCCGGAATGGCCTCCGCCACCGACGGCGCGCACGCCGACGGCAAGGCCGTGGGCTCCCCGGGCGTCGCCTCGGGCAACCTCGTCCAGGCCCCGGTTCACATCCCGGTCAACGTCGCGGGCAACAGCGTGAACGTCGTCGGCATCCTGAACCCGGCCTTCGGCAACCTGGCCGTCAACAAGTGACGCCCACCCGAAGCAAGCAGTGACCTCCGGCCTCCCGGCCCCACCCCGGGAGGCCGGTCTGTTTGTCGGCGCGGGCTCGGGGACTCTCCAGCGCAGGTCGGCACAATCCAGCCCGTCCGGCGTTTGAGGCCGAGGCCGTCCAGGCCGAATACGGGGGTCTGGGGGCGGAGCCCCCAGAGGACGGTCACACCAGCGCCGGCCCAGGGACGCTCACCGCACGCCCCGCTCCCGCTCCTCCACGTACGCGTTGTACGAAGCGACCTGCGCCCGCCGCGCCACCCGCTCCACCGGCCGCAGGGCCTCAGCCCGAGCCCCCATCTCAGCGGAGCTCACCGCACCCCCGTGCCCGTTCGTATAAGCCAGCGAGATCAACAACCCCACCCGCTGCGCCAGCTCCAGCACCCGCACCGCCCGCGGCGGATACCCCGGAGCCAAAACCTCCCGCCCCCGCTCGGCCCGAGCCCGGTACGCATCGATCGCCGCCTCGGCCACCGGCCCCGACCCGGCCACATCCAGCCGTGCCAAGACCTCGGTCGCATCCCGCAGGGCCTCCGCCAGCTCCCGCTCCGCCTCGCCCAGAGACGGCACATCCGCAGGAGGCGCCTCCCGTACCGGCAGCACATGCCACACGACCTCGACATGTACATCACCATCGGGCCCGGCCTCGTACACCTCCGGCACCAGCCCCAACGCGGCGCCGTGACAGACCACCGCCTCCTCGGCATCCATCGCCCGCGCATTGAACTCGGGCGGCCCGCTCAGCCCCAGCGGATGCCCCGGCGCCGGCAGCGCGACCCGCAGCCCGCTGACCCCGAGCGTCCGCAGCCGGCCCAGCGCCAGCGTGAGTCCGACGGGCGCCGACTCCCCCGGCAGCCCCTCCACCCTGTGCACGGCATCGTCCCCGACGATCTCCAGCACAGCGTCATCCGGCGAGATAAGTCCGGCCAAAAGGGCATTTCCCCAAGCCGCAAGGCGTCCTGAACGCGGTTCCGAGAGCATGCCTCCACCCTAAGGACCGGACCGATGGAATGAAGCGCCCGACCGGTGGCGTAGATTTCGTTGAGGGCTGCGCCCACAGGCGCACGCGACCACCGAGACGCCGAGACGCCGAGACCGGTCACACTGCAAGGGGAGACAACGCGCTCATGAGCGATGTTCTGGAGCTTCAGGACGTATCCGTGGTCCGCGAGGGCCGGGCTCTGGTGGACCAGGTCTCCTGGTCGGTCAAGGAGGGCGAGCGCTGGGTCATCCTCGGCCCGAACGGCGCCGGCAAGACCACCCTCCTGAACCTCGCCTCCAGCTACGTCTTCCCCAGCAAGGGCACCGTCTCCATCCTCGACGAGACCCTCGGCAAGCCCGGCACCGACGTCTTCGAACTGCGTCCGCGCATCGGAACGGCCGGCGTGGCCATGATCGACAAGCTGCCCAAGAAGCAGACGGTCCTGCAGACCGTGCTGACCGCCGCGTACGGCATGACCGCCGGCTGGCACGAGGACTACGACGAGATCGACGAGCAGCGCGCCCGCGCCTTCCTCGACCGTCTCGGCATGAGCGACTACGTGGACCGCAAGTTCGGCACCCTCTCCGAGGGCGAGCGCAAGCGCACCCTCATCGCCCGTGCCCTGATGACCGACCCCGAGCTCCTCCTCCTCGACGAGCCCGCCGCAGGCCTCGACCTCGGTGGCCGCGAGGACCTCGTACGCCGCCTCGGCCGCCTCGCCCGCGACCCGATCGCGCCCTCCATGATCATGGTCACGCACCACGTCGAGGAGATCGCTCCCGGCTTCACCCACGTCCTGATGATCCGTCAGGGCAAGGTCCTCGCCGCGGGCCCGCTGGAGCTCGAACTCACCTCCCGCAACCTCTCCCTCTGCTTCGGCCTCCCGCTCGTCGTCGAACAGGTTGGCGACCGCTGGACGGCACAGGGCCTCCCGCTCTCCTGACCCGGTCCTTCACCCCGCAAAACCCCGGTAAGAACCGCTTCTCAAACGATCGGCGCCCTGTCCGCGACCGGGCCCGCAGTCCTACCATGACCATGTGGAAATCGACGCGTGGGTTTGGTGGTTGATCGGAGCGGCAGCGCTCGGCATCGGGCTCGTGGTCACCGCGATGCCCGAACTCGCCATGCTGGCGGTGGGCGCCGTTGCGGCAGCGGTGGTCGCCGGCATCTTCGGCGGTGGCGCCGTCGTCCAAGTCGTGTCCTTCGTCGTCGTTTCCACCGCACTCATCGCCGTCGTACGGCCCATCGCGAACAGACATCGCGCACAGCGGCCCCAACTCGCCACCGGCATCGAGGCCTTGAAGGGCAAACAGGCCGTGGTTCTGGAGCGCGTCGATGCCTCCGGCGGCCGGATCAAGCTCGCCGGAGAGGTCTGGTCGGCACGCGCCCTCGACACCGACCGCGCCTACGAAGTAGGCCAGGAAGTGGACGTCGTGGACATCGAGGGGGCCACGGCGATCGTCATGTGACCTCGCACGACGTAACTGGCGCGAACCCGCCGCGAGTTCCGCGACGGTCTGTCAGACTCGACCAGCAAGATCTTCAACAACCATAAGATCTGCGGAAGAAGCCGCGGCGGAGAAGGGGTACGGGGAAAGACCATGGAACCGGTCATCATCGTCTTGATCATTCTGGTGGTGTTGGTCTTCATCGCCCTGATCAAGACGATCCAGGTCATCCCGCAGGCCAGCGCGGCCATCGTCGAGCGCTTCGGCCGCTACACGCGGACACTCAACGCGGGCCTCAACATCGTGGTCCCGTTCATCGACACCATCCGCAACCGCATCGACCTGCGCGAACAGGTCGTACCGTTCCCACCCCAGCCGGTGATCACCCAGGACAACCTGGTCGTGAACATCGACACCGTCATCTACTACCAGGTGACCGACGCCCGCGCCGCCACCTACGAAGTCGCCAGCTACATCCAGGCGATCGAGCAGCTCACCGTCACCACGCTCCGCAACATCATCGGCGGCATGGACCTGGAGCGCACCCTGACCTCCCGCGAGGAGATCAACGCGGCCCTGCGCGGTGTCCTCGACGAGGCGACGGGCAAGTGGGGCATCCGCGTGAACCGCGTCGAGCTCAAGGCAATTGAGCCCCCCACCTCCATCCAGGACTCGATGGAGAAGCAGATGCGCGCCGACCGTGACAAGCGCGCCGCGATCCTCACCGCCGAAGGTACGCGCCAGGCCGCGATCCTCACCGCCGAAGGTGAGAAGCAGTCCCAGATCCTGCGCGCCGAAGGTGAGGCCAAGGCCGCCGCCCTGCGCGCCGAGGGCGAGGCCCAGGCCGTCCGCACGGTCTTCGAAGCCATCCACGCCGGCGACCCCGACCAGAAGCTCCTCAGCTACCAGTACCTCCAAATGCTCCCCAAGATCGCCGAAGGCGACGCCAACAAGCTCTGGATCGTCCCCAGCGAAATCGGCGACGCCCTCAAGGGCCTGTCGGGCGCGATGGGCAACCTGGGCGGCCTGGGCGGCGGTTCAGGCAACGGAGGTTCCGGCACAGGCACGGAACGCCGGGAGAAGCCGTCGATCGACTGACGCGAAGCTCGTCGTACGACAAAGGGGCTCGCCTTCTTGAAGAAGGCGAGCCCCAAATGTCTTCAGGGGCGCGGGGAACTGCGCGACAAGCCACAACGAACCCGCGACCTACGAACCACCAGTGGTCCCACGGAGAATAGTCAGGCCGCGTCCGTTGCCAGCCAATCCGGCAGCGCAGCAAACTTGTCGGCCCCCAGCGTCAGCAACATCGCATCGGCAGGCGTCGGCTCGAACGGCTCCCGAAGCAACGGCATACCCGCCTGCTCAGGCGTCCGGTCGGCCTTCCGATGATTGTCCTCGGCGCACGAGGCGACCGTATTCAGCCACGTGTCCTGCCCACCGTGCGACCGCGGCACCACGTGGTCCACAGTCGTCGCCCTGCGCCCGCAGTACGCGCACCGGTGCCGGTCCCGCACCAGCACACCCCGCCTCGACCACGGCGCTTGTCTTCGGAACGGCACCCGTACGTACCTGCAGAGCCTGATCACCCGGGGCGCGGGTATGTCGACCGCGGCTCCGCGCATGCGCAGTTCGGGGTGGGCCTGCTCAACGACGGCCTTGTCCTGAAGCACCAGAACGACGGCTCGGTTCAACGTCACCGTCGACAGCGGCTCGAAGCTCGCGTTCAGTACCAGCGTGTCCCGCATGACCAGCCCACCTCCCGTGTGCAGCTGCCCACCCCGTGGCGGGCTGGGATCAACTCTGGCCGGGCACGCCGAGATGGACAACGAAATAAAAAATGCCCGCCCCCGATCACTTCCATGACCGGGGGCGGGCAAACGTTCCATGAACGTCAGGCTTCGGCGGGCACCTCGTACTCGGCGATCACATGGGCACGCGCGAGCGTGTGGAACCGCAGGTTGAAGCCGACGACGGCCGGACTGGCGTCCGAGTCCGGACCGAGCTTCTCCTGGTCCACGGCGTACACCGTGAACACGTAGCGATGCGGCCCGTCCCCGGGCGGCGGCGCGGCACCGCCGAACTCCTTCGACCCATAGTCGTTCCGCGCGTGTACGGCACCCTCCGGCAGCCCCTCGAACTTGCCGCTGCCCGCACCGGCCGGCAGCTCGCTCACCGAGGCCGGGATGTCGAAGAGGACCCAGTGCCAGAACCCGCTGCCCGTAGGGGCGTCGGGGTCGTAGCAGGTCACGGCGAAACTCTTGGTCTCGGCCGGGAAGCCTTCCCAGCGCAGCTGCGGCGAGGTGTTGCCCGCCGCGTGGACCTGAGCGTCCTTGAGGGTCCCGCCCTGCTCGACGTCCTCGCTCGTGACCGTGAAGGACGGCACAGGCGGATGGAAGTCGTGGGGCAGCGGCCGCCGCTTGAGCTCGGTCACTTCGATACCTCCTGATGAACCGGTGGAATCAGCAGTTCCGAGCCTAGAACCAGTTGCGCTTGCTGCCGACCTCGGACAGCCACTGGTTGAGGTACGCCGCCCAGTCGGTCCCCTGGAAGTCGTTCAGACCCACCTGGAAGGACCGGAAGGTGTCGCTGCCCTCGCTGAACAGCCCCGGCTTCTTGTCCATCTCGAGGACGACGTCCATCGTGCGCTCGTCCGCGACGAAGCTCAGCTCGACCTGGTTGATCCCGCGGTACTGCTGCGGCGGGAAGAACTCGATCTCCTGGTAGAACGGCAGCTTCTGCCGCGTACCGCGGATGTGGCCGCGCTCCATGTCCGCGTTCTTGAAGCGGAAGCCCAGCTGGATGAAGGCGTCGAGGATCGCCTTCTGCGCGGGCAGCGGGTGCACGTTGATCGGGTCCAGGTCGGTGGAGTCCACGGCCCGCGCGATCGCCAGCTCCGTCGTCACGCCGATGTTCATGCCGCGCAGCGTCTGACCGTCGATCGTCGTGACCGGCGTCTCCCACGGGATCTCCAGCCCGAAGGGCACCGCGTGCACACCCCCGGCCTGCAGCTCGAAGGCTCCACCGAGCTGCATCTTCGTGAACTCGATGTCCTGCTTGTACTCCGAGTCCTGGCCCTCGACCTCGACCCGCGCCTGCAGGCCCACGGACAGGCCCTCGATGTTCTGGTTCACGGACCCGCCCTGAATCCGCACC
>NZ_CP163432.1:0-1985000 GCF_041051905.1 Streptomyces sp. R11 | reverse complement strand
AGACCTGATGCCGAGCCGATTGTGGTGAAGTGGATGATCCTATGCTGTCGAGAAAAGCCTCTAGCGAGTTTCATGGCGGCCCGTACCCTAAACCGACTCAGGTGGTCAGGTAGAGAATACCGAGGCGTTCGGGTGAACTATGGTTAAGGAACTCGGCAAAATGCCCCCGTAACTTCGGGAGAAGGGGGGCCATCACTGGTGAGGGAACTTGCTTCCTGAGCTGGGGGTGGCCGCAGAGACCAGCGAGAAGCGACTGTTTACTAAAAACACAGGTCCGTGCGAAGCCGTAAGGCGATGTATACGGACTGACGCCTGCCCGGTGCTGGAACGTTAAGGGGACCGGTTAGTCAGGATTCGTCCTGGCGAAGCTGAGAACTTAAGCGCCAGTAAACGGCGGTGGTAACTATAACCATCCTAAGGTAGCGAAATTCCTTGTCGGGTAAGTTCCGACCTGCACGAATGGCGTAACGACTTCTCGACTGTCTCAACCATAGGCCCGGTGAAATTGCACTACGAGTAAAGATGCTCGTTTCGCGCAGCAGGACGGAAAGACCCCGGGACCTTTACTACAGTTTGATATTGGTGTTCGGTTCGGCTTGTGTAGGATAGGTGGGAGACTGTGAACTCTGGACGCCAGTTCAGGGGGAGTCGTCGTTGAAATACCACTCTGGTCGTGCTGGATGTCTAACCTGGGTCCGTGATCCGGATCAGGGACAGTGTCTGATGGGTAGTTTAACTGGGGCGGTTGCCTCCTAAAGAGTAACGGAGGCGCCCAAAGGTTCCCTCAGCCTGGTTGGCAATCAGGTGTTGAGTGTAAGTGCACAAGGGAGCTTGACTGTGAGACCGACGGGTCGAGCAGGGACGAAAGTCGGGACTAGTGATCCGGCGGTGGCTTGTGGAAGCGCCGTCGCTCAACGGATAAAAGGTACCCCGGGGATAACAGGCTGATCTTCCCCAAGAGTCCATATCGACGGGATGGTTTGGCACCTCGATGTCGGCTCGTCGCATCCTGGGGCTGGAGTCGGTCCCAAGGGTTGGGCTGTTCGCCCATTAAAGCGGTACGCGAGCTGGGTTTAGAACGTCGTGAGACAGTTCGGTCCCTATCCGCTGCGCGCGTAGGAATATTGAGAAGGGCTGTCCCTAGTACGAGAGGACCGGGACGGACGAACCTCTGGTGTGCCAGTTGTTCTGCCAAGGGCATGGCTGGTTGGCTACGTTCGGGAGGGATAACCGCTGAAAGCATCTAAGCGGGAAGCCTGCTTCGAGATGAGTATTCCCACCCACTTGATGGGGTAAGGCTCCCAGTAGACGACTGGGTTGATAGGCCGGATCTGGAAGCACGGTAACGTGTGGAGGTGACCGGTACTAATAGGCCGAGGGCTTGTCCATAGAGGCTCGCGTCCACTGTGTTAGTTCTGAGGCAACGACCGTTGCCGGTTTCTTGAGCAGAACAGACAAAAGAAAAGTGTGCTTGTTCGCTCGAAACCATTAGGGTTTCGGTGGTTATAGCGTGAGGGAAACGCCCGGTTACATTCCGAACCCGGAAGCTAAGCCTTACAGCGCCGATGGTACTGCAGGGGGGACCCTGTGGGAGAGTAGGACGCCGCCGAACAATCTTTGGGAAGGACCCCTGGTCACCAGCGTTCAGCTGGGACCGGGGGTCCTTTCGTTTTTACAATGCTTGCAGTACCGAAGACAGGAGTCACCGATGTCCACCAACTCTCCCGACGACCGACCGGAGCGCGAACCGCGGCGACGGGACAGTGGTGACCGCGGCGACCGGGGTGATCGAGGCGGTTACCGAGGCGGCGACCGTGGCGGGGTCCGTCGCGACAACGACCGTGGTGGCCAGGGGCGTCGTGACGATCGCCGAAGTGACGACCGGGGTGGCGACCGGGGCGGCGACCGCGGTGGCTTCCGCCGCGATGACCGTCGTGACGACCGCCGTGGCGATGACCGCGGCAGCTTCCGGCGGGACGACAACCGTGGCGGTGGCTACGGCCGGCGTGATGACCGTGGCGGCGACCGGCGTGAAGGCGATCGAGGTCCCCGTCCGCCGTTCCGCAGGGACGACCGTTCCGGCGGGCCGCGTCGTGACGACCGTGACCGTGGCTTCCGTCGCGAGGGTGATCGTCCGTCCTTCCGTCGTGACGACCGTGGGGAGCGTCGCGACGACGAGCGAGGCGGTTTCGGCCGGCGTGATGACCGTCGTGGCGATGACCGCGGTGGCTTCCGGCGGGACGACAACCGTGGTGGCGGCTACGGCCGTCGCGACGACCGTGGCAGCGACCGACGTAGCGACGACCGTCGTGATGGTGACCGCGGCGGCTTTCGGCGTGACGACCGGGACCGTGGGTTCCGTGGCGATGACCGGGACCGTGGCTTCCGGCGTGACGACCGCCGTGACGACCGTCGGAGTGACGACCGCGGTGGCGACCGACGCGATTTCCGGCGCGATGACCGTCGTGACGACCGGCGTGATGACCGTCGTGGCGATGACCGCGGTGGGTTCCGGCGCGATGACCGTCGTGACGATCGTCGCGATGACCGGCGTGATGACCGTCGTGGCGATGACCGTGGTGGGTTCCGGCGCGATGACCGTCGTGACGATCGTCGCGATGACCGGCGTGATGACCGTCGCGGCGATGACCGTGGCGGCTTCCGGCGGGATGACAGCCGAGGCGACCGTGGTGGGTTCCGTGGGCGTGACGACCGTGGTGGTCGTGGGCCCCGTCGGGACGACCGCGGTGGGCGTCCCGGTGGGTTCCGTGGGCGCGACGACCGGCGGGATGACCGTCGTGACGACCGGCGTGGCGGTGGCCGGTTCCGTGATGAGCGGGATCGGGACCGTGAGCCGATCAAGCGGCTGCCCATCCCGGAGGACGTCACGGGTGACGAGATCGACAAGGACGTACGGCAGGAGCTGCAGAGCCTGCCGAAGACGCTCGCGGAGGACGTCGCCAAGAACCTGGTGATGGTCGCGCGGCTCATCGACGAGGACCCCGAGGGCGCGTACGGCTACTCCAAGGTGGCCCTTCGGCTGGCGTCGCGTGTCGCGGCCGTACGAGAGGCGGCCGGGTTCGCGGCGTACGCGAACCAGAAGTACGCCGAGGCGCTTGCCGAGTTCCGGGCGGCGCGGCGGATGACGGGTGGCGTGGAGCTGTGGCCGCTGATGGCCGACTGTGAGCGTGGGCTCGGGCGGCCGGAGAAGGCGCTGGACATGGCCGGGGCGGCCGAGTCGCACAAGCTGGACAAGGCCGGGCAGGTCGAGATGCGGCTCGTCGCGGCCGGCGCTCGGCGTGACATGGGGCAGCTGGACGCGGCCATCGTGACGCTGCAGAGCCCCGAGCTGGCCTCCAACGCCGTGCAGCCGTGGACCGCGCGGCTGCGGTACGCCTACGCGGACGCGCTGCTGGCCGCCGGGCGGCAGGGTGAGGCGCGTGAGTGGTTCGCCAAGGCCGTCGAGGCGGACAAGGACGGCAGCACGGATGCCTCCGACCGGCTCGCCGAGTTGGACGGTGTCGAGTTCGTCGATGCCTTCGACGAGAGCGAAGGCGAGAGCGACGGCAGTCGCGAGGAGCAGGCCCAGGCCGATCCCGAAGAGGGCGGCAAGGAGTGAGCTGCGTGTGATGTGAAGGGCGGGATCCCGGGCTGGGGTCCCGCCCTTTTTGCGTTACCCGTCCAGGGTGCGCAGCACCAGGCCCGACGCCGGCTTCGGGCCGAACGACGTCGACTTGCGGGGCATCGTGACGCCCTGGCGGGCGAGGTCGCGTACGACGTCCTCGCGGACCGGGTGCATCAGGACGGCCGTACCGCCGTCCCGTTCCGCCTTTTTGACGGTGGCGGCGGTGTCGTGGATGTAGGCGATGCGGGTGGGGTCGTCCTCGGGGATGTGCCAGACGTGCGCGAGGAGTGCGGAGTGCAGGACGGTGGCGTCCAGGGTGCGCCAGGCTGCGGGGCGGTCGGTGGGGACCGTGCGGTCGAGGAGGGCCGGGTCCGGGTCGTCGACGAGGTGGAAGGCGCCGTCTCCGGCGAGGAGATAGGCGTTGCCCGTGCGCGCCGCGTCGGCCAGCGCCTCCAGCGCCTCGGCAAGCGGGACTTCGAGGCGGCGTACGCGGAAGTGCCCGTCGAGGGCGGCCAGGGCGTCCGGCACCGGAAGGTCGTGCAGGAGGCGGTGGATGGCGCGGACGCGGAGGGGGTAGCGGGCCGTGTCGACCAGGAGGACGAGGCCGTAGTCCCAGGGGCTGGGTGAGCCGTGCTCCGCGCGTAGACGTCGATATGTCGCCCAGCGGTGATGGCCGTCGGCGATGAGGGCCTGGCGGAGCGTCAGGTCGGACTGGACGCGGGCCAGGTCGGCCGGGTCGGTGATCGACCACAGGCGGTGGTTGAACCCGTCCTCCGTGGTGGTCGCGAAGAGCGGCGGGCGTTCGACCGTGCGCTCGATGACGGCGGTCGTGTCGGTCGCCGTGCCGTTGCCGCGGTAGGTCAGCAGCAGCGGCTCGAGGTTCGCGGAGGTGGCGCGCATCAGAGCCGCTCTGTCGGCGACAACGTGCGGCATGACGTCCTCGTGCGGCAGGACGAGGCCCTCGGAGGGCTCCGTCACGCGCAGGGCGCCGATGACGCCGCGCTGCAGCATGCCCTCGCCGTCACGTTGTTCGTAGACGTACAGGCCGGGCTCCGGGTCGGCGGTCAGTACGCCTTCGGACAGCCAGCGGCGCAGGGTCGTCGCGGCCTGGTTGTTGCGGGCGTCCGCGGTGTCTGCCTGAGGGAGGATCAGCCGCACGATGTTGTACGGGTCCGCGTCCTGGAGGTGGTGCAGGCCGTCGGGGCGGACGACGACGTCGTACGGAGGCGATGTCACGGCGGCCAGGCTGCCGACCCGGTCGGGGTCGTAGCGAAGCCCTCGGAACGGGGTGAGTTCGAGGCCTCGGCGCGCCGTTGCTTCCTGGTGACCTGCTGTGTTCATCCCGGCATCGTACGGGTGTCGGTGGCATGGGGGATGATCGGAGGAAAGCCGTCGAACGAGGAGCGATGTGGAATGAGCCAGAGCGTCAGGAGGAGGCCCGAGGGCAGTGACCAGGCCCTGAGCGAGGCGTACGACACGGCGCTGCTCGACCTCGACGGTGTGGTGTACGCCGGGGGCAACGCGATCGTGCATGCCGTGGAGTCGCTGGCCACGGCGCGTGCGGGCGGGATGCATCTCGCGTACGTCACGAACAACGCCCTGCGGACTCCGGACGTCGTGGCCGCGCATCTGACCGCGCTGGGGATACCCACGGGGGCGGACGACGTGATCACCTCGGCGCAGGCGGTCGCGCGGCTGATCAGCGAGCAGGTGCCGGCGGGCGCCCGGGTGCTGGTGATCGGTGGCGAGGGGCTGCGGGTGGCGCTGCGCGAGCGTGGGCTGGAGCCGGTGGAGTCGGCCGACGACGATCCGGCGGCCGTCGTGCAGGGGTACGGCGGGCCGGAGCTGGCGTGGGGGCGGTTCGCGGAGGCGTGCTACGCCATCGCGCGCGGGGTGCCGTGGTTCGCGTCCAACACCGACCTGACGATTCCGAGCGCGCGCGGGATCGCGCCGGGCAACGGCGCGGCGGTGGAGGTCGTGCGCATTGCCACCGGCGCCGAGCCACAGGTGGCGGGCAAGCCGTTGCCCCCCATGCACCGGGAGACGATCCTGCGTACCGGCGCCGAGCGGCCGCTGGTCGTCGGGGACCGCCTGGACACGGACATCGAGGGCGCGTTCAACGGGGACGTCGACTCGCTGCTCGTACTGACCGGGGTGACCGATGGCGCGCAGCTGCTTGCCGCGCCGCCGCAGCACCGGCCGACTTATGTCGACGCCGATCTGCGCGGGATGCTCACCGGCCAGCCGGAGGTCGCCGAGGACGGAGAAGGCTTCCGGTGCGGGGGCTGGACGGCGACCGCCAGGGCGGACCGGTTGGAACTCGGCGGTGACGGTGAGGCCTTGGACGGGCTGCGGGCGCTGTGTGCGGCGGCCTGGACCGCGGCCGGGGACGGCTCGTGCGCGCTGGACGCGGGCAAGGAGCTGGCGCGGCTGGGGTTGTGACCTCGTAGGGAAGCGCTGTGGCCGGGGGTGTTGGCGCCGTGGGGAGGAATTGTGGCCGGGGTTGTGACGCCGTACGGCGGCATCGTGACCTTGTACGGCGGGATCGTGGCTGAATGGGAGGGTAGGCTAACCTAACTGGGTGTTGGTCGAGAGTCCTCCTGAACAGCGCGCGGAGTCCCAGTCCGCGCCACCAACCCGACGGGCGATACGTGCCGTTGGGCTGCTCGTCTCTGTCCTGATTCTGGTGGTCGTCGCTCTGGCGAGCATTGCGATCGGGGCGAAACAGCTGTCCCTGGGGGAGGTCTGGCACGGTCTGTTCGAGAGTTCCGGGACCTACGGCGACGTCGTGGTCGACGACCGGATCTCGCGCACCGTCCTCGGACTGCTGGCCGGAGCGGCGCTCGGTCTCGCCGGGGCGGTGCTGCAGGCGCTCACCCGCAATCCGCTCGCCGATCCCGGGCTGCTCGGCATCAACGCGGGCGCGTCCGCCGCGGTCGTCACCGCCATCACGTTCTTCGGTGTCACCAGCCTCAGTGGCTACGTCTGGTTCGCCTTCCTCGGTGCGGCAGCGGTCGGGGCGATGGTGTGGTTCCTCGGCGGCAGCCGGGGTGCCACACCGGTGCGGCTCGCGCTCGCCGGTACGGCGATCAGCGCCGCGCTCTACGGCTATCTCCAGGCCGTGATGATCATGGACAACGCGGCGCTCAACAAGATGCGCTTCTGGACGGTCGGTTCGCTGACCTCGGCGACGGACTCGACCATCAAGCAGGTGCTGCCGTTCCTCGTCGTCGGAGTGGTCCTCGCGCTCGCCCTCGCCCGGCCGCTCAACGCCATGGAGATGGGCGACGACACCGCCAAGGCTCTCGGCGCCAACCTGAACCGGACCCGGGTGCTGTCGATGCTCGCCGCGACCGTGCTGTGCGGCGCCGCGACCGCGGCCTGCGGGCCGATCGTGTTCGTCGGCCTGATGGTGCCGCATGTCGTGCGGTCCTTCACCGGCCCTGACCTGCGCTGGATCCTGCCGTATGCGGCCGTCCTGTCGCCCGTGCTGCTGCTCGGCGCCGATGTGCTCGGCCGGACCGTCACCCGGCCCGCCGAGCTCCAGGTCGGTATCGTCACCGCGATCCTCGGCGGACCGGTCTTCATCTTTCTCGTACGACGGCGGAGGACGGCCCAGCTGTGAGGACCGCAGTGAAGAGCGAAGCCAAGACCGCGGCGCCGGCGGCGACCACGCGCGCCTCCCGTGCCGTGCGGACGCCGGGCGGGATCTCCCTCCGGCTGGACGTCCGGGCGCTGACCGCCATCGTCCTGCTGCTGCTCGCCGCGCTCGCCGCCAGCGTCCTGCTGATCGGCACCGGCGACTTCCCGATCTCGGCGGGCGACGTGCTCAAGACGCTGGTCGGCAACGGCAACGCCGGGCAGGAGTTCATCGTCAACGAGCTGCGGCTGCCGAGGGTCCTGGTCGGGCTCCTGGTCGGTGCCGCGCTCGGACTCGGCGGGGCGCTGTTCCAGGCGCTGTCCCGCAACCCGCTGGGCAGCCCGGACATCCTCGGCCTCGGGCAGGGGGCCACGGCCGGGGCGCTCGTGGTGATTGTGCTGTTCTCCGGGGACTCCGCCCAAGTCACCGTCGGTGCGCTCGTGGGCGGACTCGCGACCGGGCTCGCCATCTACCTGCTCGCCTGGAAGCGGGGCGTGCACGGCTACCGACTGGTCCTGGTCGGTATCGGCATGTCCGCGATCATGACGGCGGTCAACGGCTATCTGCTGACCAAGGCCGACCTCGTCGACGCGGCCCGCGCGGTCGTGTGGATGACCGGCTCCCTCAGCGGCCGTGACTGGGCCCAGGTCTGGCCGCTGCTCGCGCTGTGCGTCGTCCTCGTACCGCTCGTCCTCGCCAACGCGCGCGGGCTGCGGATGATGGAGATGGGCGACGACGTCTCATACGCCCTCGGAGTGCGTGTCGAACGCGTACGGCTGCTGCTGATGCTGGGCGCCGTGCTGCTCACCGCGGCCGCCACCGCCGCCGCGGGCCCCGTCAGCTTCGTGGCGCTGACCGCGCCGCAGCTCGCCCGGCGCCTGACCCGCTCGCCCGGGCCGAACCTGCTGCCCTCGCTGTGCATGGGCGCCGCCCTCCTCGTCACCGCCGACTGGCTCTCCCAGCGGGTCTTCGGCGCTGACCAGATGCCCGTGGGCGTGGTCACGGGCGTGCTCGGCGGCGTATACCTGCTCTGGCTGCTGGTCACCGAGCGCAAGGCGGGCCGGATATGAGGCCCGGCCACAACCGCAACGAGAGCCTCAGCCACGAGAGCCTCAGCCACGAGAGCCTGAGCAACGACAGCCTCAGCAGCGGGTCGAGCAACGGGCTGAACAACCGAAGGAGCACTGTGAACCGCCTGTCCGCCGACAACGTCACCCTCGCCTACGACCAGCGGGTCATCGCCGAGCAGTTGTCGGTGGAGATACCCGACAACTCCTTCACCGTGATCGTCGGCCCGAACGCGTGCGGCAAGTCCACGCTGCTGCGGGCGCTGTCGCGGATGCTCAAGCCCAGCCGGGGCCGGGTCCTGTTGGACGGGCAGGTCATCCAGTCGATGCCGGCGAAGAAGGTCGCGCGCACCCTGGGGCTGCTGCCGCAGTCGTCGATCGCACCGGACGGGATCACCGTCGCCGACCTGGTGGGCCGCGGCCGGTACCCGCACCAGGGGATCCTGCGCCAGTGGTCGACCGAGGACGAGCGGGTCGTACAGGAGTCGATGGAGCAGACCGGGGTCGCCGAGCTCGCGGATCGCTATGTCGACGAACTGTCCGGCGGTCAGCGCCAGCGCGTGTGGATCGCGATGGCGCTCGCCCAGCAGACACCGCTGCTGCTGCTCGACGAGCCGACGACCTACCTGGACATCCAGCACCAGATCGATGTCCTCGACCTGTGCGCCCAACTGCACGAGGAGCAGGGGCGGACGCTGGTCGCCGTGCTGCACGACCTGAACCACGCCGCCCGGTACGCCACGCACCTCATCGCCCTGCGCGGCGGGGAGATCATCGCCGAGGGCGCGCCGAACGACATCGTGACGGCCGAGCTGGTCGAGGACGTCTTCGGGCTGCGGTGCCAGGTCATCGACGACCCCGAGACGGGGACGCCGCTCGTGGTTCCGGCGGCGCGCCAGGCGCGGGTCGGGGACAAGGCCGACGTCACGAAGGCGGACGTCACGAAGGCGGATGTCACGAAGGTGGTCGCCGCAGAAGCCTCCTGAGGCGACCCGGAGAAGCCTCCTGAGGCGACCCGGAGAAGCTTCCTGAGGTGACTTACAGAAGCTTCCTGAGGACCAGCAGGTCGCGCAGGCCCGCGTGCAGCTTCACCCGGCCCGAACCCCACGCCTTGGCGAAGTTCAGGTCGCCGTCGACCATGGAGACCAGGTCGTCGCCGGTCATGCTCAGTCTGATCTGGGCCTTCTCGCGGGGCGGGCCCTGGAGCGTGTCGTGCACCTGGATGCGGCCGCCCGCCATGCGGCCGACGAAGGTGACGTCCAGGTCGGTGATGTGGCAGCTCACCGAGCGGTCCAGGGCAGCGGCCGAGCGGACGTCCCCTTCGGCGCGTTGCATGTTGTCCGAGAGCTTTTCGAGTGCGGCGCGGCACTCCTCAGTCGTGGCCATCGCGATCGACGGTACCGCAGCGGTTCGCGGTAGCGTCTGGGCATGAGCGACACAGTTCCGCAGCCGGAGGTCCCGGAGGAGACCGAGGCCGAGGCCGGGCAGGCGACCGACCCCGGGCTCGCGGTCGAATCCGAGTACGATCCCGCCGCCCCAGCCCCGCTGAACGTCCCGCGCACCCCCACCGGCCATGCCGACGTCGACGCGCAGCTGGAGCGGCTCGGCGATGCCGACCACCTCGCCGCGGACGGGCACCTGGAGGTGTACGAGGATGTACACCGGGGGCTGCGCGACGCGCTCACCGCGCTCGACGCCCGCCCGGGACCTCCGGCGCCCCCGCCCGCCCGTCACCCGAGCACCACCCCTCAACGAGGCCCTTCGGGCCACACCTTCTAGTCCGTACGGGAACAGGAGCTGAACCGAAAGTGGCAGGAGTCGCACGCCGCCGTCTTGACGCGGAGCTGGTCCGCCGAAAGCTTGCGCGCTCGCGCGAGCACGCAAGCCAGCTGATCGCCGCCGGGCGGGTCACCGTCGGCAAGACCGTCGCGACCAAGCCGGCCACACAGGTGGAGACCGCGGCGGCGATCGTCGTCGTGGCCGACGGCAGCGATCCCGAGTACGTGTCCCGGGGAGGGCACAAGCTCGCGGGCGCCTTGGAGGTCTTCGTACCCCAGGGCCTGGCGGTCGAAGGGCGGCGGGCGCTCGATGCGGGGGCGTCCACCGGCGGGTTCACCGATGTGCTGCTGCGGGCCGGGGCCGCCCATGTGGTCGCCGTCGATGTCGGATACGGACAACTCGCCTGGACTCTCCAAAGCGATGAACGCGTGACCGTCAAAGACCGTACGAACGTACGCGAGTTGACGCTCGAAGCGATCGATGGGGAACCAGTGGATCTTGTCGTGGGGGACCTGTCCTTCATCCCGCTCGGACTGGTGCTGCCCGCCCTGGTGCGGTGCGTGAAGCCGGACGCCGATCTGGTGATGATGGTCAAGCCACAGTTCGAGGTGGGGAAGGAGCGGCTGGGCAGCGGCGGGGTCGTCCGCAGTCCCCAGCTGCGGGCCGAGGCCGTGCGCGGCGTGGCCGAGAAGGCGTGGGAACTCGGGCTCGGGGTGAAGGGGGTCACGGCGAGTCCGTTGCCCGGACCCTCGGGGAATGTCGAGTACTTTCTGTGGCTGCGTACCGGGGCGCCCGCTCTGGAACCGGCCGACGTTGACCGTGCAGTTGCGGAGGGGCCGCGTTGACACAGAACCGAGCTCGTACTGTTTTTCTGCTCGCCCACACGGGGCGGCCCGCGGCCATTCGCAGTGCCGAACTGGTCGTCAAGGGGCTGCTGCGGGAGGGCATCGGGGTGCGCGTCCTGGAGTACGAGGCCGCCGACCTGCCGCTGCCGGACGAGGTGGAGCTCGTCAAGGAGGCGACCGCGCAGTGCCTCGACGGGTGCGAGCTGCTGATAGTGCTGGGCGGCGACGGGACGCTGCTGCGGGGCGCCGAGTTCGCCCGCGCGTCCGGGGTGCCGATGCTGGGTGTGAACCTCGGGCGGGTCGGGTTCCTCGCGGAGGCCGAGCGCGATGATCTCGACAAGGTTGTCGACCGGGTCGTGACCAAGGCGTACGAGGTCGAGGAGCGCATGACCGTCGACGTCGTCGTGCATCAGAACGGCGACATCGTGCACACCGACTGGGCGCTGAACGAGGCGGCCGTGCAGAAGGCCGGCGCCGAGAAGCTGCTCGAGGTCGTACTGGAGATCGACGGGCGGCCGGTGACGGGGTTCGGGTGCGACGGGATCGTGCTGTCCACGCCGACCGGGTCCACGGCGTATGCCTTCTCGGCGGGTGGGCCTGTGGTGTGGCCCGAGGTCGAGGCGCTGCTGATGGTGCCGATCTCGGCGCACGCGCTGTTTGCGAAGCCGTTGGTGACGTCGCCGGATTCCGTGCTGGCGGTGGAGGTCCTGCCGCACATCCCGCCGGGGGTGTTGTGGTGTGACGGGCGGCGGACGGTGGAACTGCCGCCGGGGGCGCGGGTCGAGGTGCGGCGGGGGGCTGTGCCGGTGCGGTTGGCTCGGCTGCATCATGCGTCGTTCACTGACCGGCTTGTGGCGAAGTTTGCGCTGCCGGTTTCCGGGTGGCGCGGGGCGCCGCATTAGCCCATTCGCCGTGGTGTGACGGGTGCGTCGGCGGCTGCGGGCCCGTGGTGGCCAGTCGCGCCCACGCGGTGGAGCCGCACATCGATACAGCCCCGCGCCCCTGAGGGCGTGACACTCGCCCGAGTGACAATGTGCGGTCGGTACGCATTCGTCACCTGGACCTTCACATGACTGGGACCGGGGGGCGTCGCATCCCCGGTACCCGACCTCGTAAGGTCGTGTCCGTGTTGGAGGAGATGCGGATACGGTCGCTCGGAGTCATCGACGATGCTGTCGTCGAGCTGTCGCCGGGGTTCACAGCCGTCACCGGTGAGACGGGTGCGGGCAAGACCATGGTGGTCACCAGCCTCGGGCTGTTGCTGGGTGGGCGTGCCGACCCGGCGCTCGTGCGGATCGGGGCCGACAAGGCGGTCGTGGAGGGGCGGATCACCGTCGCCGCGGGCGCGTCGGCCTTCGTACGGGCCGAGGAGGCCGGGGCCGAGCTCGATGACGGGGCGCTACTGATCAGCCGTACCGTTTCCGCCGAGGGGCGGTCACGGGCGCATGTGGGCGGGCGCAGCGTGCCTGTGGGGCTGCTCGCCGACCTCGCCGACGACCTGGTGGCCGTGCACGGGCAGACGGACCAGCAGGGGCTGCTGAAGCTGACCCGGCAGCGGCAGGCACTCGACCGGTACGCCGGTGATGCCGTCGCCGTGCCGCTCGCCAAGTACGGCGAGGCGTACCGGCGGCTGCGGGCGGTCTCCGTCGAGCTCGACGAGATCACCACGCGCGCGCGTGAGCGGGCCCAGGAAGCCGACATGCTGCGGTTCGGGCTCGACGAGATCGCCGGTGTAGAGCCGCGTGCCGGGGAGGACGTGGAGCTCGCCGAGGAGGCCGAGCGGCTCGGGCACGCGGAGGCGCTGTCGTCGGCCGCCACGGCCGGGCACGCCGCGCTGGCCGGCAACCCGGAGGACCCTGAGGGCATCGACGCGGCGACGCTCGTAGCGGGCGCGCAGCGGGCCCTGGACGCCGTGCGGTCGCACGATCCGGCGCTGGCCGCGCTGGCCGACCGGATCGGGGAGATCGGGATCCTGCTGGGCGATGTCGCCGGGGAACTGGCGGGGTACGCCGACGACCTGGACGCCGATCCCCTGAGGCTCGCGGCCGTCGAGGAACGGCGGGCCGCGCTGACCGCGCTCACGCGGAAGTACGGCGAGGACGTCGCCGCCGTGCTCACCTGGGCCGAGGAGAGCAGCCGGCGGCTGACCGAGCTGGACAGCGACGACGAGCGCATCGACGAGCTGACCGCCGAGCGGGACGGGCTGCGGGCCGAGCTGGGCGGCCTGGCGCAGGCGTTGACCGATGCGCGCGCGGAGGCCGCCGAGCGGTTCGCCGCCGCCGTGACGGCGGAACTGGCCTCGCTCGCGATGCCGCACGCGCGCGTGTCCTTCGACATCCGGCAGACCGAGGATCCGCAGGGCGTGGAGGTCGGTGGGCGCACGGTCGCCTACGGGCCCTCGGGTGTGGACGAGGTCGAGCTGCTGCTCGCCCCGCACCCGGGAGCGCCGCCCCGGCCGATCGCCAAGGGCGCGTCCGGCGGTGAGCTGTCGCGTGTGATGCTCGCCGTCGAGGTCGTGTTCGCGGGCACCGATCCCGTGCCGACGTACCTCTTCGACGAGGTCGACGCCGGTGTCGGCGGCAAGGCGGCCGTGGAGATCGGCCGGCGGTTGGCCCGGCTGGCCAAGACCGCGCAGGTCGTCGTGGTGACCCACCTGCCGCAGGTCGCCGCCTTCGCCGACCGGCAGTTGCTCGTCGAGAAGACCAACGACGGGTCGGTCACCCGGTCCGGCGTGAAGGTCCTGGAGGGCGAGGAGCGGATCCGGGAGCTGTCCCGGATGCTCGCGGGCCAGGAGGACTCGGAGACGGCCCGCGCGCACGCGGAGGAGTTGCTGGAGACGGCTCGGGCGGACAGGTAGCCCGGCTGGGGCCCGTAGGGTGGCCGGATGATCAAGCAAGCCGTCTCCTTCGGCCTCTCCGCCACTCTCACCCGCGCCGCGGTCGCCGTCCTGCGTGCCAAGGTCCCCGGCGGCCGTGACCGCTGGGAGCGGAAGAACTACGCGGGCCGCACCGTGGAGTTGTACGCCGGGCCCGCCTCCGCCCTGGCGGCTGCGGTGGCCGTCGGGCGGGTCGCGCCGGCCGCCGGGGTCGCCGTGGCCGTTGCCGGTGCCTGCGGGGCGTACGACGACGTGGTGGGGGACGGTGACCCCCGGCGTGGGTTCCGGGCGCATCTCCGCGCGCTCCGGGACGGCGAAGTGACCAGCGGGGCCGTCAAGTTGTTCGGGGTCTCCGCCGCCGGGCTCGTCGCGGGGGCCGTCCTCAAGGAGCGGCCGCTGGACAAGCTGCTCGCGGGCGTGGTGATCGCGGGTGCCGCGCACTTCGTCAACCTCGTGGACGTGCGGCCCGGGCGGGCCGCCGCCGCGCTGCTCGCGCTCGGTGTGCCGGGGCTGTTGCGCCCGGGCCCCGGTGCCGAGTCGGCCGCCGGTGTCATGGGGGCCGCGGCGGCCGTACTGCCCGACGACCTCGGCGAGCGGGCGATGATCGGCGACACCGGGGCGCATGCGCTGGGCGCGGCCCTCGGGACGGCGGTCGTGGCCGGGAACGGGCGCGCCGGGCTGGTCGCGCACGCCGCTGCGGTCGTCGCCGCGGCGGTGTACGGCGACAACGTGAGCGAGGCCGTCCGCAGGGCCGTCGGGTGACGCGCCGCAGGTCACTGAGCATGCCCCGCGCGCGCATGTTCGGCCACCACCCCCACCCCGCCTCACTCGTGCAGGTGACTCGGCCCGGCGCGTTGCCCCGCAGCTGAGCCGTCCACGCCCTGTCGCCGTTCCCGGAACGGCCGTACGTCCTGGCATCCTTGGCGTAAACACGTCGTACGCGTAGGGATTCTCGCGGTACACCCCCTCCGCCCGATCCTTCTGTACGTTCTTCGTGACCGCCCGACCCGAAGCAGGAGCCCCGGCCACGTGACCCCCGTGAGCAGCCACTCACCGCACGGCCAGTCGTCGCTGCGCACCGTGCAGGTGCTGGGCGGCGGCAACGCCGGCAGTAGTGCGCATGTGCGATCGCTGGCCTCGGGGCTGGTCGCACGGGGCGTGCGGGTCACGGTGTGCGCCCCTGTCGAGGCCGATCACCTCTACGACTTCACGGGCGCCGGCGCCGAACATGTGCATGTGCCGCGCAGCAGCGATCCGGCTTCCGTGGCCACACTGCGGGCCGCCTGCGTGGACGCCGACCTGGTGCACGCGCACGGGCTGCACGCGTCCTTCCGCGCCGTGCTCGCGCTGAGCGGGCGGCGTACTCCGCTCGTCGTCACCTGGCACGACCGGGCACACGCCGAGGGCGCCCGCGCCCACCTCCTGCGGCTGTTGGAGCGGCGAGTCGTCAAGGCCGCCTCCGTCGTGCTCGGGACCACCTCGGCGCTGGTGGACCGGGCCCGGCGGACCGGTGCCCGCGACGCGCGCCTTGCCGCCGTCGCGCTGCCCGCGCCGAGCCGTGCCGTCGAGCACGACGACCCCGACCGGCTGCGCCCCAAGGTCCGGGCCGAACTCGGCGCCACCGGACGCCCGTTGCTGATCGCCGTCGGATCGCTGGAGCGGCATCGCGGGTACGACGTGCTGCTGGACGCCTCGCGCGCGTGGCTGCGGCTCGATGCCGTGCCGTTGGTCGTGATCGCGGGGGAGGGGGCGCTGCGGGCCGAACTACAGGGCCGGATCGAGGACGAGGGGCTGCCCGTGCGGCTCATCGGCCGGCGCGACGACGTCTCCGAGCTGCTCGCGGCGGCCGACGTGGCGCTTCTGCCGAGCAGTTGGGAGTCACGGTCGGTCCTCGCCCAGGAGGCCCTCCACGCGCGCGTGCCGCTCGTCGCCACCGACGTCGGCGGCGTGCCGGAACTCGTCGGCGACGCGGCCGAACTCGTCCCGTACGGCGACCCGGAGGCCCTCGCAGACGCCGTCGTACGGCTGCTCGGCGATCCCGAGCGGCAGGAGTTCCTCAGGGAGCGGGGCGCCCGGCAGGCGGCCACCTGGCCGACCGAGGACGAGACAGTCGCCCAAGTGCTCAGCGTGTACGACGAGTTGACGCAGCCGCGGCCCATGATCTAGACACCGGAAGCGTCCGCGGCCCGCGTGCCGCTCTATCCCGCATGCCTGCGTGCCCGAAGCGCCAGACTCAACGCCAGCACCGTCTGCGGGTCGTCGAGGTCCGTGCCGAGCAACTCGCCGATGCGGGCGAGGCGGTTGTAGAGCGTCTGCCGGTTGAGGTGCAGCTCGCGTGCCGTCTCCGCCTTGCGGCCCGCGTGCGCCAAGTACGTCTCCAGGGTGGGCAGCAGGGGCGGCTTGGAGCGGTTGTCGTGGTCGCGGAGCGGGCCGATCGCGCGGTCCACGAAGGCCGCGAGGTCCGGGTGGTCGCGCAGCCGCCACAGCAGCAGGTCGATGTCCAGGCGCCGGGCGTCGTACCAGGGGCGGTCGGACAGGCCCTGCGCCGCAGTCGCCGTCTCCGCCGCGTGCCTGAGGCCCGCCGAGGCCGCCGCCCAGCTGCCGGCCACCCCTACGACCACGACCGGCGGCGGTGCCCCGGGGCGTTGGACCCCGGCCCGCTCCACGCCCGCCCGCAGGGCCACCGCCACCCGGTCCGCGACCGCCGACCGCTCCGCCTCCGAACGCAGGCCCAGCAGCAGCGGCACCCGCCCCTCCACCGGCCGTACGCCCAACAGCACCGGCGCCCCCACCGAGGCCAGCTCCTCACCGACCGCTCGCGCCAGAACCGCCCATCCCCCGCCCGGCGACAGCGCGTCCCCGAGCCGCATCACGACCGGCAGCAGCGGACTGTCACCCGGCTTGAAGCCCAGCACGCGCGCCTGCGCCGGGGCGTCCTCGGCGGCGATACGGCCCTCCGCGAGGTCGGTCAGGAAGTCGCCGCGCCCGCGCGCCGCCAGCTCCTCCTCCTGGCGCGCCTGCATCAGCACCACGGCCAGGCTGCCCGCGGCCCGCTCGGCGGCGATCCGGTGCACCGGCGCGAGCGGGCCCCGCACGGGGAGCAGCACGAGACGGGCCCGCACCGACCCCGTGCCCGGGCCGCCGCCCGGCACATCCACCAGCACCGCCCCACCCGGCGGTGGCGCGTCCTTGTGCTGGCCCCGCAGTCCCTCCCACACCTGCAACGGATCCGCGCCCGCCGGGCCCGACCCGGCGGCGTACAGCAGTTGGCCGTCGGTCGTCTCCAGGAACACCGGGTTGGTGCTGAAGTCGGCCAGGATGCCCAGCACTTGGGGCACACCGCCGCCGCCGAGCAGCGCCTCCGTGCACCGGCGGTGCACCTCCTCGGCCCGTTGCAGCAGCGCGTAGTGGCCGTTGACGATCTCGGTGTGGATCTCCTCGGTGACCGTCACGAAGGCCACCTCGCGATGCAGCTGGACGAGCGGCAGACCGGCCGTGCGTGCCGTGTCGACCAGCGCGGCGGGCAGCCGCGTGAAGCGCGTGCCCAACTCGACGACCAGGGCCGCGATGCCCCGCTCCGCCAGGGTGCGCACGAACGCGCGCTGGTCGGCAGGGCGCGTGCCGAGGCCGTAGCCCGTGGTCAACAGCAGTTCCCCGCCCTTCAGCAGCGAGGCGATGTTGGGCACCTCGCCGGCGTGCACCCAGCGCACGGTCCGCCCCAGCCGGTCGCCGCCCGCGAGGACCTCCGGCAGCCCACTGCGCAGCCCGGGCAGCTCCAGCGCCCGCCGCACGGTGATCCCGGCGCTGTGGGTCCCGTAGCCGCTGTCCGTACCGCCCGTACCGCTGTCCATGTGCCGGACGCTACCCGTGCGCGGGCGTCCCTGACATCTCCGGAGCCGATCACGCGTTGCGGCGCGTGAGCGGGGTAGCCGCGTCGGCATGGACTTCAGCGTGGTTGCCGTGGCACGGGAGGACGAGAGTCCGGTCGAGGAGCCGCTGCGGGTGGCCGTGGTCGCCGATCGGCTCGGGTATCGCGAGGTGTGGGCGGGGGAGGGGCCGACCTGGGACTCCTTCGTCCTCGCCACGGCCATCGGGCGGGCCACCGAGCGGGTCGCGCTGACGGCCGGTCCCGTGGCGGTGTCGGTGCGCGAGCCGTTCGGGATCGCGCGGGGCGCCGCCTCGGTCGCCGCCGTCACCGGGCGGCCGGTCGGGGTGGCGCTGGGGACGTCCAGCAAGCGGGTGGTCGAGGGCGTGCACGGGGTGCCGCGGGTACGGCCCGCCGCGGCGATGGAGGCCTCGGCGGCGGCCCTGCGCGTCTTCCTGCACGGCAAGCCCGGCGAACCGGTCGTCCCCGGCAGCGCCTTCCCGCGACGTCTCCAGCCGCCCGGCGGCCCGCTCACCGTGGCGGCGTTCGGGGACCGCGCGATCGCCACGGCGGCGGTCCACGCCGACCGGATGCTGCTCGACATCGTCTCGCCGGAACAGGTGCGGTCGCTGCGGAGGAAGCTCGAGGCGGCCGCCACGCGCGCGGGCCGTACGTCGCCGCCCACGCTGGCCGCCTGGCTGCCCGCCGCCGTCGACCCGGACCCGGACTCCCTCGCGCAGGTCCTGCGGAGCATCGCCGGGTATCTGGCGGTGCCGGGCTACAGCGACATGTTCGAGGCGGCCGGCTTCGGGGAGGCGGTCGAGCTGGCCCGTACCGGTGCCGATCCCGGCACGCTGGTCCGGGCGCTGCCCGCCGCTGCGGCGGACATGGTCGCCCTGGTGGGCGACCTGGACGCCGTACGCGCGCGTGTCGAGGCGTACGCCGAGGCCGGACTGGACGAGATCGCCCTCGTGCCGGCGACGGCGGGCGACCCGGGCGGGGAGCGGACGCTGACGGCGTTCCAGCAGGTCGGCTGACGGCACCCGGGCCGACCGCGCTCAGGCAGGCCTGATGTTGTGGTTGAACCGGAAGACGTTGTCCGGGTCGAAGCGCCGCTTCAGCTCCGCCAGCCGCCGCGTGTTCTCGGCGCCCAGACCGGCCACCACCCGTTCCGCGCCCTCGTCGCCGATGAAGTTCAGGTAGACCGCGCCGGTGCTCCACGGGCGGACGTCCGCGCGGACGTCACGCACCCACCGCACGCACCGCTCGTCGTCCGCCGGGTCCTGCCACATGCCGTACGGGTGCACCGCCCAGGGCGCGTCCCGGTACGGCACCGGGTACTCGCGCGGGCCGGTGGCGATCGCGCCGCCCTGCGGGAGCAACGCGTGCTGCGTGCCGGTCGGGACGGGCATGGTCCGTGCGTCCGCGCAGTAGACGTCCAGGAAGTCGTCCGGCGCGCCCGACAGATTCTCCGCCGACCAGTAGTGCCGCATCCCGGGCGGATCGTCGATCATGCACTGCACGTCGGCGTACGGCATCGCGCCGACGATCTCCGCCTCGTGCGGCAGCGCCAGCAGCGGATCGGCGTACTTGCGCATGTCCTGCTCGGCGCCGGCGTACGTCAGGAGGACACCGCAGACGAGGGTGCCGACCAGCGGCGGCGGTACGAAGTCCTCGGGCGGGGCGGTGAAGTGCAGGACGCCACCGCCCACCTCGTCGGGGCCGGACTCGATCACATCGCGGAAGGTGCGCACGGCGTCCGGTGCGAATTCCGGCCGGTACAGCAGCAACGCGATGGCGAACTCGGGGAGTTCGTGCAGCTTGAGCGTGATCGCGGTGGCGACGCCGAAGTTGCCCCCGCCCCCGTGCAGGGCCCAGAACAGGTCCGGGTTCTCGTCCGCGTTCGCATGCACCCGGCTGCCGTCGGCGGTGACCAGCTCCACGCCGAGCAGATTGTCCACGGCGAGCCCGCAACACCGGTCCAGCCAGCCCGTGCCCCCGCCGAGGACGTAGCCGCCGACGCCGGTGGTCGACGCCCGGCCGCCGGTCGTGGCGAGGCCGAAGACCTGCGTGGCGCGGTCCAGGTCGCTCATCGTCGCCCCGCCCGCGACCCGTACCGCCTCGGCCGCGGGGTCGACGGTGACCGCGCGCATATGGCGCAGGTCGATCACCAGGCCGTTGTCGTTGAGCGCCATGCCCGCGACGCTGTGCCCGCCGCCGCGCACCGCGATGTTGAGGTCCAGATCCCGTGCGAACCGCACGGCCCGCGCGACGTCGTCCTCGTCCACGCACTGCGCGATCACCGCGGGCCGCCGGTCGATCATGGCGTTGAAGACGGCCCGGGCGTCGTCGTAACCGAAGTCCCCCGGCGCGAACACATCACCGGCGAGATCCTCGCGCAGCGCGGTGAGGGCCGCGCCCGCCTTCGAGAGGGAAGCCATGGCCGCCCCCTTCCGTTGCCGGGGCAGTCGCTGCTTCCCAGCCTAGGCGGGCGCCTTACGGCAGTCCTGTTCAGCCGCCGTACGCCCCGGACGCCGTCAGCCGCAGCGCGGTGTCGATCAGCGGGACGTGGCTGAAGGCCTGCGGGAAGTTGCCGACCTGACGCTGCAGGTGCGGGTCCCACTCCTCGGCCAGCAGACCGAGGTCGTTGCGCAGCGACAGCAGCTTCTCGAACAGCTTGCGGGCCTCGTCGACGCGGCCGATCATCGCCAGGTCGTCCGCCATCCAGAACGAGCAGGCGAGGAAGGCGCCCTCGTCACCGGGGAGGCCGTCGACGCCCTCGTCATCGCCCTGCGTCGGGTAGCGCAGGATGAAGCCGTCCGAGGTCGACAGCTCGCGCTGGATCGCCTCGATGGTGCCGATGACGCGCTTGTCGTCCGGTGGCAGGAAGCCCATCTGCGGGATCAGCAGCAGGGAGGCGTCCAGCTCCTTCGAGCCGTACGACTGCGTGAAGGTGTTGCGCTCCTTGTCGTAACCCTTCTCACACACGTCCCGGTGGATGTCGTCGCGCAGTTCGCGCCAGCGCTCCAGCGGGCCGTCCGCGTCGCCGGACTCGATGAGCTTGATGGTGCGGTCGACGGCGACCCAGGCCATCACCTTGGAGTGCACGAAGTGGCGGCGCGGGCCGCGCACCTCCCAGATGCCCTCGTCCGGCTCGTCCCAGTGGTCCTCCAGGTAGCGGATCAGCTTCAGCTGGAGCAGCGAGGCGTAGTCGTTACGGGCCAGGCCCGTCATATGGGCCAGGTGCAGGGCCTCGGTGACCTCGCCGTACACGTCCAGCTGGAGCTGGTGCGCGGCGCCGTTGCCGACCCGGACCGGCGCGGAGGTCTCGTATCCGGGCAGCCAGTCCAGCTCGGCCTCGCCCAGCTCGCGCTCGCCGGCGATGCCGTACATGATCTGCAGGTTCTCCGGGTCGCCCGCGACCGCCCGCAGCAGCCACTCCCGCCAGGCGCGAGCCTCCTCGCGGTAGCCGGTGCGCAGCAGCGAGGACAGGGTGATCGCCGCGTCGCGCAGCCAGGTGTAGCGGTAGTCCCAGTTGCGGACGCCGCCGATGTCCTCGGGCAGGGAGGTCGTCGGGGCGGCGACGATGCCGCCCGTGGGGGCGTACGTCAGGGCCTTCAGCGTGATCAGCGAGCGGACCACCGCCTCGCGGTACGGGCCGTGGTACGTGCAGTGCTCGACCCACTCCCGCCAGAAGTCCTCGGTCGCCTCCAGCGACTGCTCCGGCTCCGGCAGGGCCGGCGGCTCCTTGTGCGAGGGCTCCCAGGAGATGGTGAACGCGATCCGCTCACCCGGGGCGACCGTGAAGTCCGAGTACGTCGTCAGCGACTTGCCGTACGTCTCGGCCTCCGTGTCGAACCACACGGAGTCCGGACCGGCGACGGCCACCGTACGGCCCTCGTGCTTGTGCACCCACGGCACCACACGGCCGTAAGAGAAACGCATCCGCAGCGCCGAGCGCATCGGCACCCGGCCCGAGACGCCCTCCACGATCCGGATCAGCTGGGGCGCCCCGTCACGCGGGGGCATGAAATCGATCACCCTGACCGTGCCGCGCGGCGTGTCCCACTCGGACTCCAGGATCAGCGAGTCGCCGCGGTAGCTGCGCCGGGCCGCGGTGGGCGGTTCGGCGTCGGACGCGTGAGCCGGACCGAGCCGCCAGAAACCGTGTTCTTCGGTGCCCAGCAGGCCGGCGAAGATGGCATGCGAGTCGAAGCGGGGCAGGCACAGCCAGTCGACTGTGCCGTCCCGGCAGACCAGTGCCGCGGTCTGCATGTCTCCGATGAGTGCGTAGTCTTCGATGCGCCCGGCCACGTGCAACTCCAGTCGAACGGCCACGTCACCCCCTTCTCTGCCAAGGGGGCTCTCGCTTAGTGCGGTCAAGGGGTGGTTGTAATGCGTCGTCGAGCGGTGAAGCAAAGCAGTCGTCTGCGCCGTGAGGCAAAACGACAGTCGCTTCTCGACAATCTCTGCTCAACGAACTGACGAGCTCTCGTTGTTCCGGTGGTTACGGGCGAGGGGTGGTGCCGTGTTGCCGGCCGGGCTCGGCAGCGAATGTCCGAGCAGGATACGACGCACGTAGATGATCTGCGTGCCGCTCCGGGCAACCCGGGTCGGCCGAACGGGTGAGCAACGGGTGAGAAACCGCGATACCTGTGCAGGTTCGTGGTGACTCGTGTGCGGAGCGTGGCCGGAAGCCATCGGTCTCGGTCGCTGATACCCTGGTAGCCCGTGGACCGGTGGGCGTCAGAGACCCCCGAACCGCACTTCAAGATCGCGACCACGGGAGCCCCCTCTTGGCCATGCCGCCCGCTGCTTTTCGACACAACGCAGCCACGACGACCAAGCACATCTTCGTCACCGGGGGTGTCGCCTCCTCGCTCGGCAAGGGCCTGACGGCCTCCAGCCTCGGAATGCTGCTCAAGGCACGGGGCCTGCGGGTGGTCATGCAGAAGCTTGACCCGTACCTCAATGTCGACCCTGGCACGATGAACCCCTTCCAGCACGGCGAGGTGTTCGTCACCAACGACGGCGCCGAGACCGACCTGGACATCGGCCACTACGAGCGGTTCCTCGACCGTGACCTGGACGGTTCCGCGAACGTCACCACCGGTCAGGTGTACTCGACCGTGATCGCCAAGGAGCGGCGCGGCGAGTACCTCGGCGACACCGTGCAGGTCATCCCGCACATCACCAACGAGATCAAGCACCGCATCCGCCGCATGGCGACGGACGAGGTCGACGTCGTGATCACGGAGGTCGGCGGCACGGTCGGCGACATCGAGTCGCTGCCGTTCCTGGAGACCGTCCGCCAGGTCCGTCACGAGGTCGGTCGTGACAACGTCTTCGTCGTCCACATCTCGCTCCTGCCGTACATCGGCCCCTCGGGAGAGCTGAAGACGAAGCCGACCCAGCACTCGGTTGCGGCTCTGCGGAACATCGGTATTCAGCCAGATGCGATCGTGCTGCGCTGCGACCGTGAGGTGCCGACCGCGATCAAGCGCAAGATCTCGCTGATGTGCGACGTCGACGAGGCGGCCGTGGTCGCCTGCCCCGACGCCCGCTCCATCTACGACATCCCGAAGACCGTGCACGGCGAGGGTCTGGACGCCTATGTCGTCCGAAAGCTGGACCTGCCGTTCCGTGACGTGGACTGGACGACCTGGGACGATCTGCTCGACCGCGTCCACAACCCCGACCACGAGATCACCCTCGCGCTGGTCGGCAAGTACATCGATCTGCCCGACGCCTACCTGTCGGTGACCGAGGCGCTGCGCGCCGGCGGCTTCGCCAACAAGGCCCGCGTGAAGATCAAGTGGGTCACGTCCGACGACTGCAAGACCCCGGCCGGTGCCAAGCAGCAGCTCGCCGACGTGGACGGCATCTGCATCCCGGGCGGCTTCGGCGACCGCGGTGTGCTCGGCAAGGTCGGCGCCATCAAGTACGCCCGCGAGAACAAGATCCCGCTGCTGGGCCTGTGCCTGGGCCTGCAGTGCATCGTGGTCGAGGCGGCCCGCAACCTCGCCGACATCGGCGACGCCAACTCCACCGAGTTCGACCCGGCCACCTCCCACCCCGTCATCTCGACGATGGCCGAGCAGCTCGACATCGTCGCGGGCGAGGGTGACATGGGGGGCACCATGCGCCTCGGCATGTACCCGGCCAAGCTGGCCGAGGGCTCGATCGTGCGCGAGGTGTACGACGGCAAGGAGTACGTCGAGGAGCGGCACCGTCACCGGTACGAGGTGAACAACGCCTACCGGGCGGAGTTGGAGAAGAAGGCGGGCATCCTGTTCTCCGGCACCTCGCCCGACGGCAAGCTCGTCGAGTACGTGGAGTACCCGCGAGAGGTCCACCCTTACCTGGTGGCCACGCAGGCCCACCCGGAGCTGCGCTCGCGCCCGACGCGCCCGCACCCGCTGTTCGCGGGGCTCGTGAAGGCCTCGGTCGAGCGCAAGAATTCGAAGTAACACACCAGTTGTACGGTGGCCGGGGTGCAAACCTTCAAAGGGGCGCACCCCGGTTTTCTTTGGCGGGTTCTTTTTGAAAGCGTGTGGAAGGGCAGGGCATGACGATCAAGGACACCCCGCAGGAGTGGGAGATCCGGGCGACGGACACCCCCTTCGTGGGCAACAAGACCTCCGTCCGCACGGACGACGTGGTCATGCCCGACGGCTCGGTCGTCCGCCGCGACTACCAGGTCCACCCGGGCTCGGTGGCCGTGCTCGCCCTGGACACCGAGGACCGTGTACTGCTGATCAAGCAGTACCGCCACCCGGTGCGGCAGAAGCTGTGGGAGATCCCGGCCGGCCTGCTCGACATCCCCGGCGAGAACCCGCTGCACGCCGCCCAGCGCGAGCTGTACGAAGAGGCCCACGTCAAGGCCGGGGACTGGCGGGTGCTGACCGACGTCTACACCACCCCCGGCGGCTGCGACGAGGCCGTACGGATCTTCCTCGCCCGTGATCTGGCCGAGGCCGAGGGCGAGCGCTTCGAGGTGGAGGACGAGGAGGCCGACATGGAGCACGCGCGCGTGCCGGTCGACGAGCTGGTCCGGGGTGTGCTCGCGGGCGAGGTGCACAACAATTGCCTCGTCGTGGGCGTGCTGTCACTGGTCGCCGCGCGTAACGGCGACGGGCTCGACGCACTGCGCCCGGCGGAGGCGCCCTGGCCGGCGCGCCCCTTCGAGTCCTGAACCGACACGACCGCGCCTTCCGAACGAAACCGCCCCGCCTTAGGTGTGAAGATCGGCTGATCCGATCGAGGGACGTCCTCGCCGTGCCCGCCACGCTCCGCCCGGAACGTAGCAGAGCGTGAACTAGGCTCTGATTACGCCCGAACCGGAGTCCCGGCGGGCTTGCGCGTGCGTGGGACGGGAGTGTGGCCCGTGACGGATCAGGTCGTGGACACAGGCGGCGTGCAGGCGTTGCCGCAGGCCCCCGCCGTGCGCCAATTCCTGGGCCGTACGCGCGAGTTGAAGGAACTCCTCGCCGACATCGAGCGCGCGGGCCTCGACACCCTCTCCGGCCGCAAGGCACCACGCGCGCGCGTACTGCTCATCGCGGGCCGCCCCGGCTCGGGGCGTACGGCACTCGCCGAGGAGCTCGTACGGCAGGTGGCGGACCGTTACGGCGACGGCGTGCTGCGGGCCCGCCTGAGCGAGCCGGACGGCACCCCCGTCCCCGTCGAGCGCACCGCCCGCGAACTGCTCACCGCCCTGGACCGGCCGGCACCGGCCGGCGCCGCCGAGGACGACCTCACGGCGGTGCTCCGCGAGACCCTGGCCGACCGCCGGGTCCTGCTGCTGCTCGACGACGCGGCCCGCGCGGAGCAGGTCGACGCCCTGTTGCCGGACACCCCGGAGTGCCTGGCCGTCGCGGTCTCCGGCGGCCCGCTGACCGGGATCTCGGACGTCCGGCCCTGCACACTCGGCGGCCTCGACACCAAGTCGGCCGTGGAGCTGCTGTCCCGGCACGCCGGCTCGGTGCGCATCACCGTCGACCCGCGGGCCGCCGAGGACCTGGTGGAGGTGTGCCAGGGCCAGCCGGCCGCCCTGATGCTGGCCGGCGGCTGGCTCGCGGCCCGGCCCAAGGCGGCCGTCGCCGACCTCGCCAAGCAGTTGCACGCCGAGGGCGAGGACGGCACACCGCTGGGCAGGGTCTTCCGGCTCGCCTACGCGGGGCTGCCGACCCCGGCCGCCCGGATACTGCGGCTGCTCTCGCTGGCCCCCGGCGGCCTCGTCGACCCGCACACCGCATCCGCGCTCGCCGGCTGCTCGGTGGACGGGGCCCACACCACCCTGGACGACCTCGTAGCCCTCGGCCTGCTGCAGACCGTCGACTCGCCGCTGCCGCAGTACGAGGTCCCGGCCTGTCTGCACCGGCTTCTGCGGGCCCTCACCGAGACCCAGGACCGCCCGGCCGAGCTGCAGCTCGCCCGTGCCCGGATGCTGGAGCGGACCGTACGGCTGCTGCAGTCCTGCCGCGCGATCACCGAGACCGACAACCCCGAGACCCGGCAGAAGCTCCTCGGCATGCCCCGCGCCCTGCGCTTCCCCAACCCCCGGGCAGCCGCCGAGTGGCTCAGTATCCGCAGGCCCGCCCTGCTGGCCGCGGCCCGGGCAGCGGTCGCCGACGGGGAGCTGGACACGCTCGCCAGGCGCCTGATGTCCCAGCTGGTCAGGGCGATGGCCGCACACTTCGGCACCCAGGCGGCCGCCGGTGACCTGTACGACATCCACGGCCTGGTCCTCGACGTGGCCGAGCGCCGGCAGCTGCCCCGCGAGAAGGCCGCGGCCCTGCTGAACCTCGGCGATCTCGACGCCCGGACGGGACGCACCCGGGAGGCGCTGGTGCGGTTCCGGGCCGCGCTGGACGCCGGGTGGGAAGCAAATGACCCGTATGCGACCGGCCGTGCGATGGAATCCGTAGGCGGCGCCCATCTGGAGCTCGGGGACTACGACCGGGCCGCCGACTGGTTCGGCCGCGCGCTGGCCGAGCGGCTGGCCCGCGGCGAGCGGGCGGACGCCGCCCGACTGTACGGCCGTATCGCCGAGGCGCACACCTATGCGGGCCGGTACGGCGACGCGCTGCGCAACTGGCGGTCCGCGGTCACCGGGCACCGCAAGAACGGCGATGTCGCCGGGCACGCCCGGGCGTTGAGCGAGCTGGCGCGGGTCCAGGAGTACGCCGGCCGTCCCGAGGAATCGCTGCGCACCTGCCAGGAGGCGGTGGAGTGGGCGCGGCGCGCCGAGGACGTACGGCTGCAGGGCGCGCTGCATCTGCGGCTCGCCGACACGCTGGAGCACCTCGGCGATCCCACGGCGGCGCAGCTGCACCGAGGTGCCGCCGAGCGGATGCTGGGAGAGGAGCCTCAGGACTCCGATGCGGCCGCGTCTGAGCCCGGACAAGCGGGTTTCCAGCCGGAACAGGACGCTAACGCCTGCGAAATCCGTAGTACATCTGCAGAAGATTGATGCAATGAAAGGCTAGACAGCGAGAACGCCTTCATTAGACTGGCTCTGCCGCACCTTCTCTGCGGTGTCTCCCGGTGTGCCCCCGCATGCCTGGGTATGTCTTGTAATGCCCCACACCCTCTGAGCCAAGGACCGTGATCGACGTGAAGGTCGGCATCCCCCGCGAGGTCAAGAACAACGAGTTCCGGGTGGCCATCACCCCCGCAGGCGTGCACGAGCTGGTGCGCCACGGCCACCAGGTCGTCATCGAGCAGGGCGCCGGTGTCGGCTCGTCGATCCCGGACAGCGAGTACGTCTCCGCAGGCGCCCAGATCCTTCCGACCGCCGACGAGGTGTGGGCCGCCGCCGACCTGCTGCTGAAGGTCAAGGAGCCCATCGCCGAGGAGTACCACCGCCTCCGCAAGGACCAGACGCTCTTCACCTACCTGCACCTGGCCGCCTCCAAGGAGTGCACGGACGCGCTCATCGAGTCCGGCACCACCGCGATCGCCTACGAGACGGTCGAGCTGCCCACCCGCGCCCTGCCGCTGCTCGCCCCCATGTCCGAGGTCGCGGGCCGCCTCGCCCCGCAGGTCGGCGCCTACCACCTGATGGCCGCGAACGGCGGCCGCGGTGTGCTGCCCGGCGGTGTCCCCGGCGTGCTGGCCGGCAAGGCCGTCGTCATCGGCGGCGGGGTCTCCGGCTGGAACGCCGCGCAGATCGCCATCGGCATGGGCTTCCACGTGACCCTGCTCGACAAGGACATCAACAAGCTCAAGGAGGCGGACAAGGTCTTCGGCACGAAGATCCAGACCGTCGTCTCCAACGCCTTCGAGCTGGAGAAGGCCTGCCTCGAGGCCGACCTCGTCATCGGTGCCGTCCTCATCCCGGGCGCCAAGGCCCCGAAGCTGGTCACCAACGAGCTGGTGTCCCGGATGAAGCCCGGAAGTGTTCTTGTCGACATCGCGATCGACCAGGGCGGCTGCTTCGAGGACTCGCGTCCCACCACGCACGCCGAGCCGACCTTCCCGGTCCACAACTCGGTCTTCTACTGCGTCGCCAACATGCCCGGCGCGGTGCCCAACACCTCCACCTACGCGCTGACCAACGCCACGCTGCCGTACATCATCGAACTGGCCAACCACGGCTGGGTGGAGGCGCTGCGCCGTGACCCCGCGCTGGCCAGGGGCCTCAACACGCATGACGGCAAGGTGGTTTACCGGCAGGTCGCGGAGGCGCACGGCCTGGAGCACGTGGAGCTCGCCTCGCTGCTCGGCTGAGCCGATCGGCTAAGTCACTTTCTGGTAAAGGCGATACGTCAACACAAGTCGTCAACCGCACGCACCCGGCCGGACCTTGCCCGAAAAGGTCCGGCCGGATGTGTGTATGGTCACTTTGCGACTCTCGGTCAACTCGCCTCGAACGCAACCCTTCGACCGATTCGCACACCCGTGAAACCTGCTGTGCGACGGCCGTACGCCCTTGACAGCGGGATGTTTCATTGTCGACACATCTGCTCGGTCCGGCGGATTGTGTTGCTGCGGACCACCGACACGCCATAGAGTCGCCAACCGTCAGCATGGTGCAACGCTGACCTGTCTAGAAGTTTCCTGGTCACCAAGGAGGTAAGACGACTTGTGAATGAGTCGACATTTTCTCCCGGGGGTGGTCAACCAGGAATGCCGGTACGGGGCCAGGGTCCCGCGGGATTCGAGGCTGTCGGCTCCGTCGCGGTGCGCACCTTCGCAGCCCATCAGGGTCACCGGAGCACAGGGGTGACTCAGACAGCACACCAGAGCATGGATGGCCATCACGTGAACGCCATGGCCGGCGACGGAAGTGGCGCGCCCCACAACCAACTCGCCGCCTACGACGAACTGCCCGACGGGCACTTCTACGACCCCGACGCGGAGTACGAGCCCGACCCCGAGTACGCGGCCACGCTCGCGCCCGACGCTGCCCGGCAGCGCCGCGAGCGCGTCGGCCCGACCGGGCGTCCGCTGCCGTACTTCCCGATCCCGGGTCCGCTGACCGACCACGGCCCCGCGAAGATCATCGCGATGTGCAACCAGAAGGGCGGCGTCGGCAAGACGACGTCGACCATCAACCTGGGTGCCGCGCTCGCGGAATACGGACGCCGGGTCCTGCTCGTCGACTTCGACCCTCAGGGCGCGCTCTCGGTCGGCCTCGGCGTCAATCCGATGGAGCTCGACCTCACGGTCTACAACCTGCTCATGGAGCGGGGCATGTCGGCCGACGAGGTGCTCCTGAAGACAGCGGTCCCGAACATGGACCTGCTCCCGAGCAACATCGACCTGTCGGCGGCCGAGGTCCAGCTGGTGAGCGAGGTCGCGCGCGAGTCGACACTCCAGCGCGCCCTCAAGCCGCTGCTGCCGGACTACGACTTCATCGTGATCGACTGCCAGCCCTCGCTGGGCCTGCTCACGGTGAACGCGCTGACGGCCGCCCACAAGGTGATCGTGCCCCTGGAGTGCGAGTTCTTCGCCCTGCGCGGTGTCGCACTGCTGACGGAGACCATCGAGAAGGTCCAGGAGCGGCTCAACCCGGAGCTGGAGCTCGACGGGATCCTGGCCACGATGTACGACTCGCGCACGGTCCACAGCCGCGAGGTCCTGGCCCGGGTGGTCGAGGCGTTCGACGATCACGTCTACCACACGGTCATCGGGCGCACGGTCCGCTTCCCGGAGACCACGGTCGCCGGTGAGCCGATCACCACGTACGCCTCCAACTCCGTCGGCGCCGCCGCCTATCGTCAGCTCGCCAGGGAGGTGCTCGCCCGGTGTCACGCCGAGTGAGTCTGCCGGGGGCCGACGAACTGTTCCGTACGACAGGGGGTATGGCGCTCCAGCCGTCCACTCCCCGGCGCCCGGCCAACGGCGAGGCCCGGGTGCCGGCTCCCGCGGGGGAGAGCGACAACGCCGCCGCCGCTGACGACGCGCCGCAGTCGGTGCCCGCGCAGGGCGGTGACGGTGACGGCGCAGAGCATGTGGCGGCCGACGCCGAGTCCGTCGACGCCGGCGAGTCGCGCAGCCGGGCCGCCGCCGCGGAGCGCTCCGCTCGGCGGCAGGGGGCGCAGCAGGAAGGTTCTGCCGGGGCGTCCGCGAATTCCGTCGGCGGCTCTGCCGCCTCCGGGGCGGCTGCTTCTGCCGCCGCCTCCGCCGCGCCGCGCAAGCGCGGACGGCAGGCCTCGCGCCGGCCCAGTGGTCGCGAGCGCCACGACGAGAAGATCACCGTGTACGTCTCCGCCGAAGAGCTCATGGATCTGGAGCACGCGCGTCTGGTGCTCCGCGGTGAGCACGGGCTGGCCGTCGACCGCGGGCGGATCGTCCGCGAGGCGGTGGCCGTGGTGCTCGCGGATCTGGAGAGCCGGGGAGACGCCAGCATCCTGGTACGACGGCTTCGCGGGCGGTAGCGGTAGCCTGCGGGGGCTATGACCTCGAACGACGTTCCCGCCTCCGGCGCCGGTGCCTCCGGCGGGCGGCGGCGTGCGCTGGGGCGGGGGCCGGGCGCTGCACCTGTGGCTGCGCCGGTTGAGCCGGTACTGCTGCCTCCGCAGGAGGCCGTGCCTGTTCCGCCTGCGGCGGAGAGCTCGCCCCCGCCCGAGGTTGAGACTTCGGCTCCCGCCGGCGGGCACGACGGCGGCGGTGACGACGACGTGCCGACCGCTGCCGCACCTGCGCAAGCGGCCTCCGAGCCCCAGGAACCCGGCGACGGTGTCTTCAAGGTCCGCCTCTCCAACTTCGAGGGCCCCTTCGACCTGCTCCTCCAGCTGATCTCCAAGCACAAGCTCGATGTCACCGAAGTGGCGTTGTCCAAGGTGACCGATGAGTTCATGGGGCACATCAAGGCGATGGGGCCGGACTGGGATCTCGACGAGACGACCGAGTTCCTTGTCGTCGCGGCGACTTTGCTCGACCTCAAGGCGGCGCGGCTGCTGCCCGCCGCCGAGGTGGAGGACGAGGCCGATCTCGCGTTGCTGGAGGCGAGGGATCTGCTGTTCGCGCGGCTGCTGCAGTACCGGGCGTACAAGCAGATCGCCGACATCTTCAGCCGGCGGCTGGACGACGAGGCCCGGCGCTATCCGCGGACCGTCGGGCTGGAGCCGCATCACGCCGAACTGTTGCCCGAGGTCGTGATCAGCATCGGGGCGGAAGGATTCGCCAGGCTCGCGGTCAAGGCGATGCAGCCCAAGCCCAAGCCGCAGGTGTACGTCGATCACATCCACGCACCGCTCGTCAGCGTGCAGGAGCAGGCGGGGATCGTCGTCGCGCGGCTGAAGGAGCTCGGCGAGGCCACCTTCCGTTCCCTGGTCGAGGACACCGACGACACCCTCACGGTCGTAGCGCGATTCCTGGCTCTGCTGGAGCTCTATCGCGAGAAGGCCGTCGCCCTCGACCAGGAGATCGCTCTCGGCGAGCTCCTCGTGCGGTGGACCGGTGGGGAGGGGGACGAGGCGCCCCTGGTGACCGACGAGTTCGACCGCCCGCCCGAGCTGCCCAAGGAGGAGAAGAAGGCGTGAGTGAGGAGACCACCGAGCTTCCGGCCGGGCTGCGCGGCGTCGCGGACCTCGACCTGAAGCCCGCCCTGGAGGCGATGCTCATGGTCGTGGACGAGCCCGCGACCGAGGAGCGCCTCGCGAAGCTCCTGGAGCGGCCCCGTCGCAAGATTGCCGACGCCCTGCGGGAGCTGGCCGACGAGTACGCCGTGCAGGGCCGTGGTTTCGAGCTGCGGTTCGTGGCCGGCGGCTGGCGTTTCTACACCCGCGCCGAGTACGCGGCCGCCGTCGAACGGCTCGTGCTCGACGGCCAGACGGCCCGGCTCACGCAGGCCGCCCTGGAGACGCTCGCGGTCGTCGCGTACCGCCAGCCGGTCAGCCGCAGCCGGGTCTCGGCCGTGCGCGGCGTGAACTGTGACGGTGTGATGCGCACCCTCCTGCAGCGCGGGCTGGTCGAGGAGGCGGGCACGGAACCCGAAACAGGTGCGATCCTGTACAGGACGACGAACTACTTCCTGGAGCGGATGGGCCTGCGCGGTCTGGACGAGCTCCCGGAGCTCGCGCCCTTCCTCCCGGAGGCGGAGGCGATCGAGGCCGAGACCCAGGAAGGCGTTCCGTCGTTCGACCCGGACGCTCCCGATGACGGTCCGGGCGTCCCGGCACCCCGGGGCACCGACGACGTAGACGACCAGACGGAACTTTGATGCGAAGCAGCAGCGGCAGGAACAGCAGCGGAAACAACGGCGGGAGCCGTGGTGGCAACAGCGGCGGCCGCGGCGGAAGCAGCGGTGGCCGCGGTAACTACCGCGGCGCCGGTAACAACCGCGACGACAAGCAGGGCGGCCGGCCGAAGAAGCCGCGTCCGGAGGAGCGGCGCTACGACGTGGGCCCCGGAGCCACCCAGGACGGCCCGAAGTCGGGGCGTGGCGCCTCGGCGCGCGGCGGCGCCAAGGGCGGCCCCAAGCAGGGTCAGGGCACCGGTCGCGGCCGTACGGCTCCGGCGAGTTCCCGCGAGTACGACGCGCGGGCCGAGGAGCGCAACCGCGAGCGCTACGCCGGCAAGAAGGACGTCAAGCTGCCCAAGACCTTCCCGGGCGCCGAGCAGGAGGGCGAGCGGCTGCAGAAGGTCCTCGCGCGCGCGGGCTACGGCTCGCGGCGGGCCTGCGAGGAGCTGATCGAGCAGGCCCGGGTCGAGGTCAACGGCGAGATCGTCCTCGAGCAGGGCAAGCGCGTCGACACGGAGAAGGACGAGGTCAAGGTCGACGGCCTGACGGTCGCGACGCAGTCGTACCAGTTCTTCTCGCTGAACAAGCCCGCCGGTGTCGTCTCGACCATGGAGGACAACGAGGGCCGTCAGTGCCTCGGTGACTACGTCACCAACCGGGAGACGCGGCTCTTCCACGTCGGGCGGCTCGACACCGAGACAGAGGGCGTGATCCTGCTCACCAACCACGGCGAGCTGGCGCACCGGCTGACCCACCCCAGGTACGGCGTGAAGAAGGTCTACCTCGCGCACATCGTGGGCCCGATCCCGCGTGACCTGGGCAAGCAGCTCAAGGACGGCATCCAGCTGGAGGACGGGTACGCGCGCGCGGACCACTTCCGGGTCGTCGAGCAGACCGGCAAGAACTACCTGGTCGAGGTGACCCTGCACGAGGGTCGCAAGCACATCGTGCGCCGCATGCTCGCCGAGGCGGGCTTCCCGGTCGACAAGCTCGTGCGCGTCGCCTTCGGTCCGATCACGCTGGGCGACCAGAAGTCGGGCTGGCTGCGGCGGCTGTCGAACACCGAGGTCGGCATGCTGATGAAGGAAGTCGATCTGTAGGCCGGACCTCAGTCCCACGCGCGCGAATCGGCCGGTCCCGGATGTGCTCCGGGGCCGGGCGATTCGTTTTCGCCGCTCCGCCGGTCTGTATGAGTGACGGAGGGAGCGGGGATGAGTACGACCACTGCGGACCGTGACGAGTTCGTCCGGCTGACCGACCCGTACCGGCGGGAGCTGCTCGCGCACTGCTACCGGATGCTGGGGTCGGTCGACGAGGCCGAGGACCTGGTGCAGGAGACGTATCTGCGGGCCTGGCGGTCCTACGACGGCTTCGAGGGCCGGGCGTCCCTGCGGACGTGGCTGCACCGGATCGCCACCAACACGTGTCTGACGGCGCTGGAGGGCCGTGCGCGCCGTCCGTTGCCCTCGGGGCTCGGCGGGCCCGCAGAGGCGCCTGAGGAGCCGCTGAGGGCCCCTGTGACGGACGTTCCGTGGCTCCAGCCGCTGCCCGACGCGCTGGTCGACCCGGCGGGCGTCGTCGCCGCGCGCGGGAGCCTGCGCCTCGCCCTGGTCGCGGCCCTTCAGCACCTGCCCGCGCGGCAGCGGGCCGTGCTGATCCTGCGGGACGTGCTGGCCTGGCGGGCGCCCGAGGTGGCGGCGCTGCTCGGCACGTCGACGGCGGCGGTGAAGAGCAGCCTCCAGCGTGCGCGTGCCCGCCTCGACGAGGCGGCTCCCGACGAGGACCTCGTCGAGGAACCGGAGGGCGCCGCCGACCGCGAGGTGCTCGACCGGTACGTGGCCGCCTTCGAGAACGCCGACCTGGACACGCTGATCGGGCTCCTCCAGGACGGCGTCGAGCTGGAGATGCCGCCCTTCCTGGAGTGGTACAGCGGCAAGAAGGACGTGCTGCGCTTCCTGCACGCGCGTGTCCACGAGAAGGGCACCCTGCGGATGCTGCGCACGCGCGCGAACGGGCAGCCGGCGGTGGCGATGTACGTCCGCGGGGAGGACGACGTCCTGCGAGCGCACTCCCTGCAGGTGCTCACGGTGCGGGAAGGGCTCCTGGCCCGGATCACGGCCTTCCTCGAGCCGGCCGGCCTGCTCGACCGGTTCGGGCTGCCCAAGGAGCTGCCATGAACTCCGGGGAACTGCTGGAGCGTTCGCTCGCCTATGCACTGGGCAGCGTCGCCGGGTCCGAGTCCGCGAGCCTGATGCGCGCGACGCCCTGCGCCGAGTGGGACCTCGGGGAGCTGCTCGGGCATCTCGACGACTCGCTGGACGCGCTGTACGAGGGCCTGACCGGCGGGCGGATCGGGCTGCTCCCGCGTGCCGACCGGGCCTGCGGCTTCCGTACACGCGCGTGCGCGGTGCTCGGAGCCTGGTCGGCCGGCCCCGCCGAGGAGCGTGTCCTGGTCGGTGAACGGCCGCTGGACGTACGGGTGATGGCCGCCGTGGGCGCCGTCGAGATCGCCGTGCACGGGTGGGACGTCGCCCAGGCCTGCGGCCGGCCCAGGCCGATCCCGCTCCCGCTCGCGGCCGAGCTGCTGAGCATCGCCCGCTGCGTGGTCGCGGAGGAGGACCGGGGCGTGCGGTTCGGCCCGCTGGTCGAGGTGCCGCCCCGCGCGCGTGCCGACGTCCGGCTGCTGGCCTTCCTGGGCCGCCGCGATTCCTTTCCGGAGTGAGCCAGGTCTGCCTTCCGTGAGTGAACCCTCGTGACCTCACGGAAGGCATCGTCATGACCGAGACCCTGAAAGCCCCTCTTCTGCCGGCGTCCGCCGCACAGGCGCCCCCGCGCCGCGGATGGACGGTCGCCCTCGCCGGGCTCGGCGCGCTGTTGTGCTCCCTCGACGTCGTGGTGGTCGCCACCGCGCTGCCCGCGCTGCAGGCCGACTTCGGGGCGAGCCTGTCCGAGCTGGAGTGGACGATCAACGCCTACAACCTCGTCTTCGCCTGTCTCACCCTGACCGGTGCCGCGCTGGGCGACCGGTTCGGGCGGCGGCGGATGTACGTCGTGGGCCTCGCCGTCTTCACGCTCGCCTCGGCCGCGGCGGCCCTCGCCTCGGGCCCCGGCCAGCTCATCGGTGCGCGCCTGCTGCAGGGCGCCGGGGCCGCCGTACTGCTGCCGCTCACCCTGACCCTGATCAGTGAGGCGTTCCCGGCCGAGAAGCGGGGCGTCGCCATCGGCCTGTGGGGCGGGGTGACCGGACTCGGCGTGGCCGCCGGGCCGGTGCTGGGCGGGGCCGTCACCGAGGGCCTGTCCTGGCAGTGGATCTTCTGGCTGAACGTGCCCATCGGGCTGGCCATGATCCCCCTCGCCGGCCGCAAGCTGCGCGAGAGCCACGGCACCCGCCCCCAGCTCGACCTCGTCGGGCTGGTGCTGGCGGCCGTGGGCCTGACGGGCCTGGCATGGGCGCCGGTGCGGGCGCCCGAGGCGGGCTGGGGGAGCGCCGAGGTGCTGGCCGCGCTGGCCGCCGGGATCGTGTTCGTCGCGGCCTTCCTGGGCTGGGAGAAGAACGGGGCCCGCTATCCGATGCTGCCGCTGTCCCACTTCCGGCGGCGCGGCTTCTCGACCGCCAACGCCTCCGCCTTCCTCCTGTTCGCCTCGCTGCTCGGCGCCCTGTTCATGATCACGCAGCTCTTCCAGCTCGGCCTCGGCTACTCCCCGCTGGAGGCGGGCGTCCGGATCCTGGTCTGGAACGCCACGCCCCTGCTGGTCGCGCCGATCGCCGGAGCGCTCGCCGACCGGTTCGGGACCCGGCCGTTCATGCTGGGCGGCCTGGTGCTCCAGGCGACGGGCCTCGCGCTGCTGGCCTGGCTGGTCGAACCCGGCGTCGGATACGGCAGTCTCGTCGTCCCGCTGATCGTCGCGGGCGTCGGCATCTCCATGGTGTTCCCGAGCGTGGCCAACGCCGTGACCTCGTCCGTTCCGCAGGGCGACGCGGGCGTCGCGGCCGGCGTCAACAATGCGCTGCGCGAGCTGGGCGGCGTCTTCGGGATCGCCGTCGCCGCGGCCGTGTTCACGACGTACGGCGGCTACGGCTCGCCGGAGGCGTTCATCGACGGAGCCGGGGCGGCGCTGTGGGTGACGGCGGCCGCGGCGGCCGTGGGGGCGGGGGTGGCGGCGTTCGCGCCCTCCCGCGCGCGGGCCTAGCCGTTACCGGGTCAGGGCTTGCGGGACCCATCCCACCCCCTTTATAGTCGTACTGACTATAAAGGGGGTGGGTTCGCATGCACTACGACAAGTACGCCCACGAACCTTTCGCCGTCACCGCCGACCTCGCCGTCCTCACCATCCGCGACGGCGTCCTGCAGGTCCTGCTGGTCGAGCGCGGGCAGGAGCCGTACAAGGGCCACTGGGCGCTCCCCGGCGGGTTCGTGCAGCCGGACGAGTCGGCGGAGACCGCCGCCCGGCGTGAACTCGCCGAGGAGACCGGCCTGTCGGACGTCTCCGGACTGCACCTGGAGCAGCTGCGGACCTACAGCGAACCCGACCGCGACCCCCGTATGCGGGTCGTGACGGTCGCCTTCACCGCCCTGCTGCCCCACCCGCCCGAACCGCACGGCGGCAGCGACGCCGCGCAGGCACGCTGGGTGCCGTACGACGGGGCAGGTCCGCTCGCCTTCGACCACGACCGGATCCTGGCCGACGCCCATGAGCGCGTCGGCGCCAAGCTCGAGTACTCCAGTCTCGCCACCGCCTTCTGCCCGCCGCAGTTCACGCTCGGCGAGCTGCAACAGGTCTACGAGACGGTGTGGGGCACCACCCTCGACCGGCCCAACTTCCGCCGCAAGGTGCTCGCCACGCCGGGCTTCGTCGAACCCGTGCCCGGCGCAGCCCGGCTCACCGGCGGCCGCGGCAAACCGGCCGCGCTGTACCGCGCGGGCACCGCCGCCGCCCTCCACCCGCCCCTGCTGCGGCCCACCCCGGAAGGACGCCCCGCATGACCACGACCACCGTCCGCAAGCGCGCCGCCACCGGCGCCCTGCTCGGCCTCGCCCTCGGGGACGCGCTCGGCTTCCCGACAGAGTTCAACGACGTGCCGTCGATCCTCGCCAAGTGCGGGCCGTGGCGCGAGATGGAGCTGCCGACGCCGGCCATCGTCACCGACGACACCCAGATGACGCTGGCGTTGGGGAAGGGGCTGCGGACGGCGATGGACCTGGGCGTGCTCGGACCCGAAGCGATGATGGAGCCGGTGCGGGCGGAGTTCGTGGCATGGAACCGCTCTCCGGAGAACAACCGGGCCCCGGGTAACACCTGCCTCAGGGCCTGTGACCTGCTGGAGCGCACCGACATGCCCTGGCAGGACGCGAGCCAGATCGGCTCCAAGGGCTGCGGCGCCAACATGCGCGTGGCACCGATCGGGCTCGTCCCCGGCCTCAGCGACGAACAGCGCGCGGGCGCCGCCCAGTTGCAGTCCGCGCTCACCCACGGGCACCCGACGGCCCTTGCCGCCTCCGACCTGACCGCGCACGCCGTACGACTGCTCGCCCAAGGAGCCGAGCCGACCGGACTGGTCGGGCTGCTGCGGTCGTACGCCTACGAGAACCGCACCCGCTACCACGAGCGCTGGCTCGGCGACCTGTGGACCCGCAGCCAGGATCCCACCCCCGGGCACTTCATCACGCGAGGCTGGGACGAGTGCCTGGCGATCCTGGACCGGGTCCAGGACGCCGCACGGACCGTCTCGCCCGAGACCGATCCGTGCCTGGCCACCGGCGAGGGCTGGATCGCCGAAGAGGCCATGGCCTGCGGCCTGTTGTGCTTCCTGTGGTTCGTCGACGAGCCGCTGACGGCGCTGCGCCGGGCCGCCTGCACGTCGGGCGACTCGGACTCGATCGCGTGTCTGACGGGGGCCTTCGCGGGCGCGTATCTGGGCGCGGACGCCTGGCCGACCGAGTGGGCGGACCGGATCGAGTACCGGGGTGATCTGCTGACCCTCGGAGCGCTCTGGGACGCTTGACGGATGATCCACGCCCTGGACATCGACCTCACGCCCGTCGTCACCGAGCAGCCCGACCCGGTGCTGTTCGCGACCGTCTCCGGCGCGCATCTGTACGGCTTTCCGTCGCGAGACTCGGACGTGGACCTGCGGGGCGTGCACCTGCTGCCGGCCGCCGACCTCGTCGGGCTGCGGGAGCCGGACGAGACGCGGTCACGGATGTGGGTCCGGGACGGCGTCGAGATGGACCTGGTCACGCACGACCTGCGCAAGTTCGTACGGCTGATGCTGCGCCGCAACGGCTATGTGCTGGAGCAGCTGCTCTCGCCGCTGGTCGTGCACACCACGGACGCCCACCGGGAGCTGGCCGAGCTGGTGCCCGGCGTCCTCACCGGCCACCACGCCCATCACTACCGGGGTTTCGCGAACACGCAGTGGCGGCTGTTCGAGAAGACCGGGGAGCTCAAGCCGCTGCTCTACACCTTCCGGGTGCTGCTCACCGGCATCCATCTGATGCGCAGCGGTGAGGTGCAGCCGCATCTGCCCACACTGGTCCGGGAGGCCCACACGGACGGGGAGTTCGACGCGCCCGGCTATCTGCCGGAGCTGATCGCGGCCAAGGCGGAGCGGGAGCACGGGCCGGCCGACGTCGAGCACGCGCGTGTGGCGGCCGACGTCGAGCGGCTGCACGGTGTGCTGGACGAGGCGCAGGCGGCCTCAGCGCTGCCCGACGCCCCGAGTGCCTTCGACGCCCTGCACGCCTTCGTCGTACGGACCCGGCTGGAGAGCTGACCCGCGGCGGACGCGGATCAGGAAGTCCTCGACCCGGCGGCGGTCCGGTCCGGCCGGGAGCGGGCTGTGGGAGGCGGCCACCTCCGCCTCCCTCGCCAGGCGGGTCATCCGGGACTCCACCTCCGGCCAGGGGACCTCGCCGCGCTTGACCTCCAGCAGCGCCTCGCGCTCGTCACCCACGTCGATCGTCAGGTGGCCGCTGCGCAGCAGGTCGCGGGCGCTCGTCAGGAGGCGCAGGAGGTGCATCGCGTGCTTCCAGCGCGGGGCGCCGTGGGAGCGGACGTCCGCCTCCAGCTTCTTGCGCTGGCCCAGCGCGTAGCGCGTGAAGGTCTCGAAGGCCTGGCGGGACAGGAACGCCTCGCGCAGGGCCAGCAGCTCGCGGCCCGTGTCGTCGACGTGCTCCACGAACGGGGAGTGCAGGCACTCCAGGATGTTCGGGTTGGCGCGCAGGGCCAGCTCGCAGAAGCGCTCCAGTTCCCAGCTGAACTGCTCCTCCAGCGGGCCGTCGATGTGCGTCGGAGGCTTGTCGAAGCGCCAGAAGAGCGGCGTGGGGGCGAGGAACACACCCCTGCGGTCGGTGTCGCTGCCGTCCGTCGCCAGACCGAAGGCGCGCGAGCCCATCACACAGGCGTAGATCGTGTGGTCGCGGACCAGGGTCTCGGGGTGCATGCCCCCGGAGCGTACGCGGCGGATCACACCAGCCGGATCGAATTTCCCTCCACGACGATGTTCTTCGCCGGCAGCGGCTTCGTGGCCGGAGGGTTGGCCACCGCGCCGTCCGTGATGTTGAACTTGCTGCCGTGGCACGGGCAGTTGATCGTCCCGTCCGAGACGCTGCCGACCAGGCACTGCTGGTGGGTGCAGATGGCGGAGAAGGCCTTGAACTCGCCCTGCTGGGGCTGGGTCACCACGACCTTCTCGTCCTTGAAGATCGTGCCGCCGCCCACGGGGATGTCGGACGTGCCGGCCAACTCGTCGCCGTCCTGGCCGGGGGAGACGGTGGTCGAGGTCGGCGACGAGTCGCCGTTGCCGTCGGAATCGCCGCAGCCGGCGACGAGCGCCGTCGCACCCGTCACGCCGGTCGCGATGAGGATCGTGCGCCGCGTCGGACGGTAGGTCATGTCGTCACTCCGAAAGTGCGGAAGAACCAGAGGGCGGAAGCGCTCCGAGCGGATCAACAGCATCTTTGCACTGAAGTCAGCAAAGAAGAAGCAACTTGGGGCTAAGTGGAAGAAAACGGGCATCCCGTACGTCTGGTGGCGCGCAGGTGGCAGCGGTCCGCCATCGGCTTCGGGTGCCCTCCGGTGTCTCAGCGGGCGGGCGACATGCCTGGGCCGCACCCGGGCTGACTAGGCTGGACAGCCGAAGAGTCGATCCGTACGTCAGCAAGGAGCAGCGCCGTGGCGGTACGAGCGGTCCGGGGGGCCGTCCAACTGGAGCGGGACGAGGCCGGCCACATGGACGAGCAGGTCGGGGCCCTGCTCACCGCGATCCTGGAGCGGAACGACCTCACCGCGGACGATCTGATCAGCATCTGGTTCACGGCCACGCCCGACCTGCACAGCGACTTCCCGGCAGCCGCCGCCCGCAAGCTCGGCGACGGCTTCGCCGACGTACCGCTGATCTGCGCCCAGGAACTGGACATCGAGGGCGCCATGCCCCGGGTCGTACGGGTCCTCGCGCACATCGAGTCCGACAAGCCCCGCGCTGGCATCGCCCACGTCTACCTCGGTGCCGCGGCCGCCCTGCGCAAGGACATCGCCCAGTGAGAACCGCACTCGTCATCGGCACCGGCCTCATCGGCACGTCCGCCGCCCTCGCGCTGGCGGGGCGGGGCGTCGTCGTCCACCTCGCCGACCACGACCCCGAGCAGGCCCGTACGGCGGCCGCGCTCGGCGCCGGCACGGACGAGGCGCCCGACGGCCCCGTCGACCTCGCGATCATCGCCGCCCCGCCCGCGCACGTGGCCGGGGTGCTCGCCGACGCCATGCGCCGGGGCGTGGCCCGCGGCTACCTCGACGTGGCCAGCGTCAAGGGCGGGCCACGCCGTGAGCTGGAGGCGCTCGGGCTCGACCTGGCGTCGTACATCGGTACGCATCCCATGTCGGGGCGTGAGAAGTCCGGCCCCCTGGCCGCGAGCGCCGACCTCTTCGAGGGCCGCCCCTGGGTGCTGACGCCGACCCGCGACACCGACACCGAGGTGCTGAACCTCGCCTTGGAGCTGGTCTCGCACTGCCGGGCCGTGCCCGTGGTGATGGACGCCGACGCCCACGACCGTGCGGTGGCCCTCGTGTCCCACATGCCGCATCTGATGTCCAGCATGGTCGCCGCGCGTCTGGAGAACGCCGAGGAGACGGCCGTACGGCTGTGCGGTCAGGGCATCCGTGATGTGACGCGGATCGCGGCCTCCGATCCCGGGATGTGGATCGACATCCTCTCCGCGAACCCGGGACCCGTCGCCGACCTGCTCACCGACGTCGCGACCGACCTGGAGGAGACGGTGCGGGCGCTGCGGGCGCTGCAGTCGTCCGACGAGGACAAGCGGCTGGAGGGCACGTCCGGCATCGAGGGCGTGCTGCGGCGGGGGAACGCCGGGCAGGTGCGCGTTCCCGGCAAGCACGGGGCGGCTCCTCGGATCTACGAGGTCGTCGCCGTGCTGATCGACGACCAGCCGGGACAGCTGGCGCGGATCTTCGCGGACGCGGGGCTGGCCGGGGTCAACATCGAGGACGTACGGATCGAGCATGCGACCGGGCAGCAGGCGGGTCTGGTCCAGCTGATGGTGGAGCCGAAGGCGGCGCCGGTGTTGTCGGCGGCGCTGCGGGAGCGGGGCTGGGCGATCCGTCAGTAGGGGCCTGACCCCACCGCGCCGCCCCGTGGCAGCCCGGCCGGCTCATGGGCGGCCGGACGAGTGACGCGCACCCAGTAACCTTGTGCGGGGCGCCCTCGCGTCCCCACGCTCCCGTCACACCGCATCTGGAAGGTGTCCCCCCGTGGAAAACGGTGCCGCCAAGCCCGTGATTGTCGCCATCGACGGCCCCTCCGGCACGGGCAAGTCGAGCACGTCGAAGGCCGTTGCCGCGCAGCTCGGGCTGAGCTACCTCGACACCGGCGCCCAGTACCGGGCGATCACCTGGTGGATGGTGGCCAACGGGATCGACATCGAGGACCCGACCGCGATCGCCGCCGTGGCCGGCAAGCCGGAGATCGTCTCCGGCACCGAGCCGGGCAACCCGACGATCACCGTCGACGGCACCGACGTCTCCGGCCCGATCCGCACCCAGGAGGTCACCTCCAAGGTCAGCGCCGTAAGCGCGGTGCCCGACGTGCGTACCCGGATCACCGAGCTGCAGCGCTCCCTGGCGACCTCCGCGGAGGTCGGCATCGTCGTCGAGGGCCGTGACATCGGTACGACCGTGCTGCCCGACGCCGACCTGAAGATCTTCCTCACCGCCTCCCCGGAGGCCCGCGCGGCCCGCCGCAGCGGTGAGCTGAAGGGTGCCGACGTCAACGCGACGCGTGAGGCGCTGGTCAAGCGTGATGCGGCGGACTCCAGCCGCAAGACCTCGCCGCTCGCCAAGGCGGACGACGCGGTCGAGGTGGACACCACCGAGCTCACGCTGCAGCAGGTCATCGAGTGCGTCGTCACGCTCGTCGAGGAGAAGCGAGCAGGGAAGTGAGTCATTCGTCCGAGCGGGGTGCCGACGTCGGGAGACGCATCGGCGTCGGCCTGATGTACGGGCTGTGGCGGCCCCGGGTCCTGGGCGCCTGGAAGGTGCCGCCGACCGGGCCGGTGATCTTCGCGGTCAACCACAGCCACAACATCGACGGGCCGATGGTGATGGGCGTGTCACCCCGGCCCGTGCACTTCCTGATCAAGAAGGAAGCCTTCGTCGGCCCGCTCGACCCCTTCCTGACCGGCATCGGTCAGCTGAAGGTGGACCGCCACTCCGCCGACCGCACGGCGATAACGCAGGCCCTCGACGTGCTGTCCAACGGCGGCGTCCTCGGCATCTTCCCCGAGGGCACCCGCGGTGAGGGCGACTTCGCCTCGCTGCGTGCCGGGCTCGCCTACTTCGCCGTGCGCGCCGGGGCGCCCGTCGTCCCGGTCGCGGTGCTGGGAAGTTCCGAGAAGCGGGGACGGTTGATAAAGGGGCTGCCGCCGCTGCGCCACCGCGTCGACGTCGTGTACGGCGACCCCTTCGAGGCGGGCGACGGCAGCGGGCGGCGTACGCGCAAGGCGCTCGACGAGGCGACCGAGCGCATCCAGAAGCAGCTCACCGCGCACCTGGAAAACGCAAGGCGACTGACCGGTCGCTAGGCGACACTGAGTAGTGGATCAGCAGGGCGACAGCCGCGCGGTCCACCGATCACCACGATGAACGACGAGGTACGGACTTCATGAACGACCACATCCACTCCGAGGGCTCGCCCGACGGGCACGACCACGGAGAGCTTGGCGACGCCGAGTACGCGGAGTTCATGGAGCTCGCCGCGGAAGAGGGCTTCGACCTCGAGGACGTCGAGGGTGCCATCGAGGCGGCCGGTCACGGACCGCTGCCCGTCCTCGCCGTCGTCGGCCGGCCGAATGTCGGCAAGTCGACTCTCGTCAACCGCATCATCGGTCGCCGCGAGGCCGTCGTCGAGGACAAGCCCGGCGTCACCCGCGACCGCGTGACCTACGAGGCCGAGTGGGCCGGCCGCCGCTTCAAGGTCGTCGACACCGGCGGCTGGGAGCAGGACGTCCTCGGCATCGACGCCTCCGTGGCCGCCCAGGCCGAGTACGCGATCGAGGCCGCCGACGCCGTCGTCTTCGTCGTCGACGCCAAGGTGGGCGCCACCGACACCGACGAGGCTGTCGTACGACTGCTGCGCAAGGCCGGCAAGCCCGTGGTGCTGTGCGCCAACAAGGTGGACGGCCCGAGCGGCGAGGCCGACGCGACCTACCTGTGGTCCCTGGGCCTCGGCGAGCCGCACCCCGTCTCCGCGCTCCACGGCCGTGGCACCGGCGACATGCTGGACTCCGTTCTGGAGGCCCTGCCGGACGCGCCCGAGCAGACCTTCGGCGGTGCCGGGATCGGCGGCCCCCGCCGGATCGCGCTCATCGGCCGTCCGAACGTCGGCAAGTCCTCCCTGCTGAACAAGGTGGCGGGCGAGGAGCGCGTCGTCGTCAACGAGCTGGCCGGAACCACCCGTGACCCGGTCGACGAGCTCATCGAACTGGGCGGCGTGACCTGGAAGTTCGTCGACACGGCGGGCATCCGCAAGCGCGTCCACCTCCAGCAGGGCGCCGACTACTACGCCTCGTTGCGCACCGCGGCCGCCGTCGAGAAGGCCGAGGTGGCGGTCATCCTGATCGATGCCTCCGAGTCCATCTCGGTGCAGGACCAGCGCATCGTGACGATGGCCGTCGAGGCGGGCCGCGCGATGGTCATCGCCTACAACAAGTGGGACACCCTCGACGAGGAGCGCCGCTACTACCTGGAGCGGGAGATCGAGACCGAGTTCGGCCAGGTCGCCTGGGCGCCCCGGGTGAACGTCTCGGCGTACACCGGCCGCCACATGGAGAAGCTGGTCCCGGCGATCGAGACGGCCCTCGCGGGCTGGGAGACCCGGGTCCCGACCGGTCGGCTCAACGCCTTCCTCGGCGAGCTGGTGGCCGCTCACCCGCACCCGATCCGCGGCGGCAAGCAGCCCCGCATCCTGTTCGGCACCCAGGCCGGCACCAAGCCCCCGCGGTTCGTGCTCTTCGCCTCCGGCTTCATCGAGGCGGGCTACCGCCGCTTCATCGAGCGCCGGCTGCGCGAGGAGTTCGGCTTCGAGGGCACGCCGATCCACATCTCGGTGCGGGTGCGCGAGAAGCGCGGCAAGAAGAAGTAGCGGCAAGAGCTACTCAAGGACACGTCAAAGGGGCGGCCCGTGAGGGCCGCCCCTTTGACGTGTGCTCAGCCTCTGCGCGCCGGCGGCAGGGCGGCCGGGACGTGATGCATCCCCGCGCCCTGCGGGCCGATGTGCCCGACGCGCTGCCACTGCGGCTGCTGGCCGTTGCTGCCGTGCCGGGCGCTGTGTGCCCCCGCGCTGTAGGCGCTGTACGAACTGCTGAACGACCCCGGGCGGTGGCCGCCGTACGAGCCCGTGCCGCGCTGCATGTTCCCGAACGCGACGAACCCCATGTCCTCCTCCCCGCTGCGATCACCCGGCAGCGAGCGGAAGGACTTGACGTACTCGGCGTAGAGCGCGTCGTAGATCGGCGTGGGCGATGAGCCGCCCTGGAGGCGGGGAACGTCGTATGCATGCACGTATGTCCAAACGACCCCGCGCTCGAAGAGATGCGGCCGTGGTGAAGGGTCGCCTGCTCATCGGAGGCGCGGGCGACGCACTACACGCACAGCTCCCGGTCGGCGGGCTCCCTCAGGTCCCCGCCAGCGGCAGCGCGGCCCCGACCAACTTCCCGTTGGCCGCCGCCCTGTCCAGCGCCCCCCGGAGCAGGTCCTCCCGGGGCTGGCGTCCGATGGAACCCACCGGCGCCGCGAACATCAGCACCTGCTGGTGCTTGTTCGCGGCGGCCCGCCACCCGTCGGTCACCTGAAGAGGCTGATGCGCCTGCCACCACGCGACCGGCTGCCCCCCGGTGGGCCCGGGCTGCAGAACCGCGTGCAGCTGCCCCATGGCCAGCAGTACGGACCACCCGTGCAGCACCGGCGGCACATCGGCCAGCTCCGCCAGCGGCATGAACCCCTGTTCGATGAGCAGCGGCAGGAAGTCGTCCCCGGCGCCGATCGCCCCGGGTCGCACGATGGGCCCGGTCGGCTCGACCACCAGGGCGGGGTGCAACTCCCCGGCGATCAGCACCAGTCCGCTGGTGACTCCGAGCACGGCCTGCTCCGGCACGATCGACTCCGGCTCCAGGTCGACCCGGTCGCCGGTGATGGACTTCACGGCACCCTTCAACTGCTCCTCGGTGACCTGGACCACCTGGGAGGGCAGACAGGTGGCGTGGGCGAAGGCGAGGACGGCGGTCTCGTCCCCGATGAACAGGACGGTGCTGGTGCGCTCCTGTTCGGAGTCGCCCGGGGTGCGGCAGGAGGTGCAGTCGTAACTGCCCGGGGCGTTCTCTCCGGCGAGCAGCCGGTCGGCCTCTTCGTCGCCGATCTCGGCACGTACCTCGTCGCTGACGTCGAGCATGCGCGGCACGGGTGGCTCCCTCGGGATGTGGTGCGTGGACGGGCCGGGTGGCTCCCGGCCCGTGAACCGGGCGGGTCCCGGGCTCATGAAGAAGACAACGGGCGATCTGTGGCGGGAGTCACGCATCAGGGCGAACGGAATCGAACCATCCATCGCGCACCGTCACCCCGGGTGCGGAATCGCGCACTCACGGTCAACGGGAGGGAAATGCAAGGCAGTTGGTTGCGTGGGGTGCGTCACAGATCGTCGGGGTGGTTGGTCGACAAATCCGGAAATCAGCGAATGAAGTGGGTGGCTGAAATTCGCCGATACCGGGGGTAACTGTGAACTGGCCTGGAGTGACGAGGAGTTGGTTGATGCCGACTGCCCGCTGTCCATAGATTCCTCGGCCGTGTGCAACGAGCACCGCTCGGGTACGTCCGCCGACCGCACCAACCAGCTTGCAGCACCATCCTCGGGCGGACGGGGCGAGCGCGACTCACACGCCCGGTGGCGTGGGGAGTGGCCTACCGCCTTGAGGGACCCCGGGTCCTTGGAGAGGGAACTACATGTCCGAATGTGCCGATACCACTCACGACAACGCTCGTAAGGCGCCGAAGGCTCCGAACGGGAGCCGGACTCGTACGACGGCGGTCCTCGCCGGGGCGGCACTGCTCGCCCCGCTCGGACTGCTGGCCGCGACCGGCAACGCCGCAGCGGCGGACAGTGGAGTGTGGGACCGCATCGCCCAGTGCGAGAGCGGCGGCAACTGGCACATCAACACCGGTAACGGCTACTACGGCGGACTGCAGTTCGCCGCCTCCACCTGGCGCGCGTACGGCGGTACGGCCTACGCCCCCACGGCGGACCAGGCAAGCAAGGACCAGCAGATCGCGGTGGCCACCAAGGTCCAGCGTGCCCAGGGATGGGGCGCGTGGCCGACCTGTTCGGCCCGGGCCGGAGCGTCCGGCAGCGCACCCGCGGCATCCGCCGCCGGCTCGGGCGCCCCCGCCGCCAAGGCGGCCCCGTCGACTCCGGCGCAGACGTCGGAGCGTTCGGAGCGTTCGTCGGGACACACGAACCGCGACTCGTCCCGCGGTGACTACACCGTCCGTGAGGGCGACACGCTCAGCGGCATCGCCGCCCGGCACGGCACCACCTGGCGGCAGCTGCACGAGGTCAACAAGTCCGTCATCGGTGCCGATCCCAACCTCATCGTGCCCGGGCAGCGCCTCGAACTCTGAGCGGCGCTCCCTGCCCACGCTTCCGTGCCCCACCCGGTCCGCCGACCGGGTGGGGCACCGGCGTTCGTCGGACGCGCCGCGCGGGATGGCCGCAATCGGCTGCCTAGCGTGCTCATATGAAATGCACACCGCTCACCATCGTCCTGGCCGCCACGCTGTTCACAGCCGTCGCACCGGGACCGGCGCACGCAGCACAGGCAACACACGCAACGCGGCACATCCATACGGCGCCGCCCCGACCGGCCCCCGGACCGCCCCCCAAACCCGCGTCGCTCGCGTGCGCCAAGGACCAGTGGCCGTGGGGCTGTGTCGCCAAGTGCGAGAGCGGCGGGAATTGGCACATCAACACCGGCAACGGCCACTACGGGGGGCTTCAGTTCTCGCAGAGCACCTGGGAGGGCTTCGGCGGGTCGAAGTACGCCCCGCGCGCGGATCTCGCCAGCCGCAAGGAGCAGATCGCCATCGCCCGGAAGGTGGTGGCAACTCAAGGGTGGGGAGCCTGGCCGCACTGCTCGAGACGGTACGGACTCAAGGGCCGTATGGAGTTGCGGCGGCCCACCGTCACCGAACGGCTGACCTCGAAGACATCGCAACTCATCCGGAAGGGGTCGACCCGCTTCGGTGCGCTGCACGGCGCTCCCGTTCGCCCGACTCGCCGCTGAACACGACCGCGCCGCGACGCAGTTCGTAGACGAGTGCCGCCCGGCCGCGCAGTCCGGGCGGCACCCGTTGCTCCGCGACGACCACACAGGCGTCGAGTTCGCTCAGAAGCTCGTACGTGCGGGCGGCGACCGTGGGCGACATGCCCTGCGCGGGTTCGTCAACGAGCACGACACGCGCGCGTGCCAGCAGGGCGCGGGACAAGGCCAGCATGCGCTGCTCGCCGCCCGAGAGGGTGCCTGCGCGGCGGGCGAGGAGCGGTTCGAGCCGGGGGTAGGCGTCAAGGGCGACGTCGTACGACCGGGCCGCGAGTTCGAGGTTCTCGCGCACGGTGAGGGAGCCGAACACCGCCTGCCGCTCGGGGACCAGGCACAGTCCGCGGCGGGCCCTCTCGTACGCGGGCATCCGGGTCACGTCGGTGCCGTCCCACACGACCGCGCCGCCGGACAGGGGCACGGTTCCGGCCAGGGCGCGCAGCGCTGTCGTACGGCCGGATCCGTTCCGGCCCAGCAGGACGGTGAGGCCGGGGCCGGGGGCGGCGAGGGTGATGCCGTGGAGGGCCTCCAAGGGGCCGTAACGCACGCGCGCGTGGCGCAGGGAGATCGTCGTCATGCGGGTGCCTCCTGGGAGCCTGCCGCGTCGAGTACGCGGTCCGGAGGGCCGGAGGCGACGATGCGGCCCGCCGCCATGACGTGCACGGTGTCGGCGAGGTCGGCGACCAGGTCGAGGTCGTGCTCGACGACGAGCAGGGCGGTGCCGTCGGCGGCGAGTGCCTTCAGGACGCGGGCCAGTGCGGTGACCTCGGCGGTGTCGAGGCCGGCGGCGGGTTCGTCGAGGAGCAGCACGCGCGGGCTGCCCGCGAGGGCCCTGGCCAGCTCTACGCGTCTCAGGGTGCCGGTGGGGAGGTCCGCGGCCGGCAGGGCCCTCACGGGTCCGTCGAGTCCCAGGAGTCTGAGGGCCCGCTCCACGGCCGAGGGGTCTCGGAGCCGTCCCTGCTCTGCGCCTACGCGGACGTTCTCGGCCACGGTCAGGGAGGGGAAGACGGCCAGTTGCTGGAAGGTGCGGGCGATGCCGAGGCGGGTGCGGGCGTGGGCGGGGAGGTGGGTGATGTCGCGGGTGCCGAGCAGGACTTGGCCGTGGGTGGGGCGGTGGGTGCCGGCCAGGCAGTGGAACAGGGTGCTTTTTCCTGCGCCGTTGGGGCCGACGATGGCGGTGACCTGGCCCGGGTGGACGGTGAGGGTGATGTCGTCCAGGGCGGTGAAGTTGTCGTAGCGGGCCTGGAGGTGGTGGGTGATGAGTGCCGGTGGGTGGGTGGGCACGCGGCCTTCGGCCGCGTTCGGTTTCCCACCGGCACCGCGGGGCTGAGCGCCGCTTGCGGCCTCCTGGCTCGCGACCCCAGCGACGCCCGACGCGGTCAGGCCCGTCAGGGCCGGCCGAGGCGTGGTTCCTCGCTCCGCCGGCCGCAGCCGTCTGCGTACCCCCACCCCCACCGCCGTCAGCCTCGCCCCGCGCCGCAACCGCAGCCTCCCCGCCGCCGTCCGCAGTGCCTCGTACGGTCCGCCGGGGAAGCGGCCCACCAGGACCGCCAGGATGCCGATCAGGGCCGCCGCCACGCCGCCACGGGCGCCCGCGTCGAGGCCGACCAGGAGGGCCGCGGCGGCCAGGGCGCCGAGGGTGCTGTCGGCGCCCAGGACCACCACCGCGGCGAACCAGAGGAGGCCGCGGACGGGGTCGTAGGCGGCCGGGTCGAAGGCGCGCAGGCCCATGCCGAGCATTCCGCCGCCCAGGGCAGCCAGGGCGGCGCCCGAGACGAAGGCCAGGAGTTTGAGGGAGGGAACCTGGACGCCGGCCGCAGACGCCCCGGACTCGTGGTCCCGCATCGCCGCCAGGGCCCGGCCCGTGCGGCCCCGGCGCAGCAGCCAGGTCGTCAGCAGGGCCGCTGCGAGGAGGGTCAGTTCCAGGACGTAGTAGGCGCGGTCGCTCTCGAAGCCCGCCGGGCGACCGAGGGACAGACCCGAGATCGCGTAGGGCTGGGCGAAGACGAAGCGGCTCACCCCGACGCCGACCGCGAAGGTGGCCAGGGCCAGGGCCAGGCCCCGGCGGCTGATCGCCGGCCAGCCGGTGAGGAGGCCGAGGGGGGCCACCAGGACGACCGCCACCGCGAGGGCCGCGAGCTCCGGCAGTTGAGGGAGGCCCGGGAAGCGGCCCGCCGCCAGCAGGGCCGTGAACAGGGCGCCAAGGCCCGCGTACGCCGCCTGGCCGAGGGAGATCTGGCCGCTGCGGCCCGTGACGACGACGAGGGAGAGCAGCACCACGCCCAGCGCCGGCACCTGCACCGACGTATGCAGGTCCGAGCCCGCGAAGCCCAGGGGGAGCAGGAAGAGGACCATCGCCACGATCCAGGCGCCCGGAGGGGTCGGCACGCGCGCGGTGGCCGAGCGGGGGAGAGCGTCGAGGGTGCCGACCTTTGGGAGGGCCAGGGCCGCGATCAGCAGGGCGACGACGAAGAGGTTCGTGCTGACGGCCTGGAGGAGCGGGGCGCCCCAGCCCGTCGGGTGCAGCCGCGTCAGCTGGCTCTGCGCCACCCCGATGGCCAGCGCCGTCAGCACGGCGACCGGCAGGCTGCGCATCCGTGCGGCCACCGCGACCGCGACCACCTCCATGACCAGCAGCGGCAGGCCGTACGGGTCGAGGCGCACGTACGGGGCCAGCAGTACGCCCGTCAGGCCCGCCGTGAACGAGCCGAACGCCCAGCCCGCCGCTGCCACCCGGTCCGCGTCGATACCGCCGAGGACCGCCAGCTGACGGTCGTCGACCACGGCACGCAGCTCCCGGCCGAAGCGCGTCCAGCGGATCACCGCACCCACCCCGGCCGCCAGCAGCAGCGCCACCGCCAGCTGGCCCCAGGGCTCCGCCGACGTCAGCTCCGGCGCGTCGTCCCGCGCCCCCTGGCCCCACAGCAGTACCGCGCCGCCCACCAGCAGCACGAAGACGCCGATGGACGCGACCAGGGTCTGCGCCGGGTCGCTGCCCAGGACCGCCAGCGGCCGGAAGACGAACCGTTCCAGCGCCATCCCGATGCCGGGCGCGAGCACCAGCAGCGTCACCGCCGCGCCCGCCCACAACGGCCAGCCCCACTCCACCACGCACTGCCGCAGCGCATACGCGCACACCATCGCGATCGCCCCGTGCGCGAAGTTCAGCACGCCGGTCGCCCGGTACGTCACGACCAGGCCGATCCCGCTGAGCGCGGCGGCGCTGCCGACCGTCAGACCGGCCAGCGTGAGGTCGTACGTCAGGGAGGACACCGGCGCGGACCTCAGTCGTCCGCTTCGGCGGGCTCACAGATCGGGCACGGACCCAGTTCGCCGCTGCGCACCAGCTTCGCGTCGACCGGTACGGCCTCCGCCTTCCCGGCGACCAGCGGGCAGTCCGCGCGGTGCCAGAGGGTGCCGCCCGGCACCATCAGCAGGTCCGCGCTGACCGCTGTCGGCGCTGCGGCCGCCTGCCCGGACTCATCGGCGTCGGCCGGCTCCACGGCCACCAGAAGGCCGTACAGCTCCTCCACGCGCGCGGCGGCGAGCGCGCCGCGGCCGTGGGTCAGCAGCAGCGACCCGGCGATGATCAGCGCGGCGCCGGGGACCGTGCAGGACGCGAGATACGGCAGCTGCCGCTCGGCGAAGCGCTCGCCGGAGACGCCGTACCAGCCGATGACGCACAGCACCGCGCCGGCCGCGAGCGCGGCCCAGCCGGCCCACAGGACGGGGTGCACGGTCCGCAGTCGGGCTGTCCGCATCGCTGGCTCCCACGCGTCGGGTTCGGGGGCACGCACATCGGGTTTCGGCGCATGTGCCTGTCCATGTCAGCCAATGGCTTGCACTATGCCTCCTGCAAGCTGACCCTGAAAGCACCGGGCGCGCACGGCCCGGATCGACACCCGGCGGTGAGCCAGATGGTTCTCGGGAGCGACCTCAGGCGGAGCAACGCGCACAGGCGGCACGGCCCACGGGCGACGGGGCGGGGGACCGCGACGGCCGCGGCCCTGCTCCTCTTCCTCGCCCCGGCCCTGGCCGCCTGCAGCGACGACGAGGGAGGCGGCGGCAACGAGACCCCGCCGACACCCACCGTCGAGCAGACCGAGCCGGGCGGGCAGCAGTCGCCGGCCGCGACGGCGCCCGCCGACGCGGGGGCGGCCGAGACGGAGATCAAGCAGAACTGGCAGAAGTTCTTCGACCCGGCGACGCCCATGGAGGAAAAGCAGACCGTCCTGGAGAACGGCGACCGGATGGGGCCGGTCCTGCAGGCGTTCAGCGGTGACGAGCGCGGCGGGCAGGTCGAGGCGAAGGTCTCCAAGGTCGAGTTCACCTCGCCGACCGGCGCGAACGTGACCTACGACCTGACGCTGAAGGGCGCGACCGCCCTACCCGACGCTTCAGGCACCGCCGTCGAACAGGACGGCACCTGGAAGGTGTCCGCGAAGACACTGTGCGCGCTGGTCCAGTTGAGCGGCAATGGGTCGCCGATCCCGGGGTGCTGAGGCGGCGATCGCCGTGGTGGTGCTGGCTCTGAGTACGGCGTGCGGCAGCCGGCTCCCGGAGAGCGACTTCGAGCACCGGGACCGGGGCGGCCCCACCACGCCCGCGGGCGACCGCACCCCGATCCGCGTCGGCATCATCGCCGGCGCCACCAGCCCGGTCGGCGGCAACGCCTTCACCGGCCCGCGCGACGGCGCCAAGGCCTACTTCGACCGCCTCAACGCACGCGGCGGCATCGACGGCCGCCGCGTCGAGGTGCGCGAATGCGACGACGGCGGCAGCGGTGTCGGCAACAACGAGTGCGTCCACAAGCTCATCGACGAGGAGAAGGTCGTCGCCCTGGTCGCCACCACCGCCCTGGACTACGCGGGCGCCTCCCGCGTCTCAAGCGCACGCGTGCCCGACATCGGCGGCCAGCCCATCGGCCCCGCCTACGACACCTACCCGCACCTGTACGGCATCTACGGCAGCCTCGCGCCCCGTGACGGCACCACCGGCTGGGACGGCAAGCAGTACGGCGGCACCGAGGTCTACCGCTACTTCAAGCGCGAGCACGGCGCCCGTACGGCAGCCGTCGTCTCGTACAACCAGTCCGCGTCCGCCGCCTACGCCCGGCTCGTCGAGCGGGGGCTGAAGGCCGAGGGCTACAAGGTCGTCACCGAGCAGGTCGACTTCGCGCTGCCCAACTTCCGCGCGGTGGCGGCCGATCTGAAGGAGCAGGGCGCCGACCTCGTCTTCGACGCCATCGACACCCACGGCAACGCCCAGCTGTGCAAGGCGATGGACGACGTCGGCGCCGAGGTCACCGCCAAGGTCACGAACGTCCAGAACTGGACGTCCACCGTCGCCGAGGACCACAAGGACTCCCCGCGCTGCCGCAACGCCCTGTGGGCCACCGGATCGTCCCGCAACCACGAGGACACCGGCCAGGAGGCCGTACGGGAGTTCAGGGACGCCGCCAAGGGGCTCAAGACGCACTCCCAGTGGCAGCTGGAGGGCTGGGCGGCGGCCATGTGGTTCACGGACGCGGCGAAGGCCTGCGCCCGCCGGGGTGTCACGCGCGCGTGCGTCGACGACTTCATGAACCGCAGCCAGGGATACACCGCCGACGGCCTGCTGATCCCGGTCCGGTTCGAGCGGCTGGCCGAGCCGCCGAAGACCCGCCGGACGTGTCTGTCCGTGGCCCGCTGGGAGGACGGCCGGGGCTGGGTCTCCCAAGGAGACATGAACAACACGTGCTTCGACGTCCCGCAGCTGTCGTACCAGCCGTGACGGGCAACCAAAAGGCGGTATCGCCGGTCCAACCGACAGAGCCGAGAGCCGAGGGAGGAACCGCAGCGCATGACGCCCGTGTCGCAGGCAGTACCACTGCGCGCCGACTGCATCGCGGATTCGGCGGGCGGGCTGACCTTTGACGTCACCGCGGTCGTGGCCACCGAGGCGGCCCACCTCGTGCTGCGCCACCGCGAGGGCGACGAGGAGGTCACCCTGCCCCTGACCCCGGCCACGACGGGCCGGCTGCGCGCGGCGCTCCCCAGCAGTGTGGCCCTGCCGGAGGGGCACTGGGACGCGTACGCCAGCGTGACGGAGGAGGAGTCGGACCACCGTCTGGCGCCGGGTGACATGGACGTGCACCCCTCCGCCTCCCGGGTCCCGTACGAAACCCGGCAAGGCAACCTGAGCGTCGAATCCCGGGTGCCGGCAACGCTGTTAGGGGCACTTCCGAGCCCCTAGCGAGGCAAAATCGGATCATGTTGGAGACCTCGGCAAGACTCCTGCGGCTGCTCTCCCTGCTTCAGGCCCACCGCGAGTGGTCCGGCGCCGACCTGGCCGACCGCCTCGGAGTCACCCCGCGCACGATCCGCCGGGACGTCGACCGGCTGCGCGAGCTGGGCTACCCGGTCAACGCCAGCCCCGGCACCGGCGGCGGCTACCAGCTCGGCGCCGGTGCCGAGCTGCCGCCCCTGCTGCTGGACGACGACGAGGCGGTCGCCGTGGCCGTAGGGCTGCGCACGGCCGCGGGCCAGGGCATCGAGGGCATCGGCGAGACCTCGGTGCGGGCCCTCGCCAAGCTGGAGCAGGTCCTGCCGAACCGGCTGCGCCGCCGCGTGGGCGCCCTGAACGCCTTCACCGTGCCGATGCTGCGGGGCCCCCAGCCCTCCGCCGTCGACCCGGCCGTCCTGACAGAGCTCGCCAACCTCTGCCGGGACGCCGAACGCCTGCGCTTCGAGTACCGCGATCACGAGGGCGCCCCCACCCGCCGCACCGTCGAGCCGCACCGCCTGGTGTGCAGCGAGCGGCGCTGGTACCTGGTCGCCTGGGACCTCGACCGCGAGGACTGGCGTACGTTCCGCGTCGACCGCATCACCCCCAGGCCACCGCACGGCCCGCGCTTCACCCCGCGCAACCCGCCCGCCGAGGACCTCGCCGCGTACGTCTCGCAGGGCGTCTCCACGCGCGCGTACGCCTCGCACGCCGTCGTCCGGCTGCTGGTGCCCCTGGAGGAGGCCGCCGCGAGCATCTCGCCCACCACAGGGCAGCTGGAGGCGGACGGTCCCGACAGCTGCCTCCTGCGCACCGGCGCCGGGAGTCTCGACGTGATGGTGATCCACGTGATGCTGCTGGGCTTCGAGTTCGAGGTCGTGGAGCCGGACGAACTGGTCGAGGCGATCAGGACCGCTCAGGGTCGGCTTGCTCGCTCTTTGGCTCGGGCTGCGGAGCCTCCAACGCGTGCTCCGGGTGGTGCAGGTCGAACGTCGGGGACTCGGAGCGGATCTTCGGCAGCGCGTTGAAGTTGTGCCGGGGGGGCGGGCAGGAGGTGGCCCACTCCAGGGAGCGGCCGTAGCCCCAGGGGTCGTCGACCTCGACCTTCTTGCCGTACTTCGCGGTCTTCCAGACGTTGTAGAGGAACGGCAGCGTCGACATGCCGAGCAGGAACGCGCCGATCGTCGAGACCGTGTTCAGCACGGTGAAGCCGTCGGCCGCGAGGTAGTCGGCGTAGCGGCGCGGCATGCCCTCGGCGCCCAGCCAGTGCTGCACCAGGAACGTGGTGTGGAAGCCGACGAACAGCGTCCAGAAGTGGATCTTGCCCAGCCGTTCGTCGAGCATCTTCCCGGTGAACTTGGGCCACCAGAAGTGGAACCCGGCGAAGATCGCGAAGACTACGGTGCCGAAGACGACGTAATGGAAGTGGGCGACGACGAAGTACGAGTCGGAGACGTGGAAGTCCATCGGCGGCGACGCCAGGATCACCCCGGTCAGCCCGCCGAACAGGAATGTCACCAGGAAGCCGATCGCCCACAGCATCGGGGTCTCGAAGGACAGCGAGCCCTTGATCATTGTCCCGGACCAGTTGAAGAACTTCACGCCCGTCGGGACGGCGATCAGGAAGCTCATGAACGAGAAGAACGGCAGCAGCACCGCGCCCGTGACGAACATGTGGTGCGCCCACACCACGATCGACAGACCGGTGATCGCCATCGTCGCCCCGACCAGCGTCAGATAGCCGAACAGCGGCTTGCGCGAGAAGACCGGGATGATCTCACTGATGATGCCGAAGAACGGCAGCGCGATGATGTAGACCTCGGGATGCCCGAAGAACCAGAACAGGTGTTGCCACAGCAGCGCCCCGCCGTTGGCCGCCTCGAACACCACCGAGCCGAACCGCCGGTCCGCCTCCAGCACCAGCAGCGCGGCCGCCAGCACCGGGAACGCCATCAGGATCAGGATCGACGTGAACAGCGTGTTCCACACGAAGATCGGCATCCGGAACATCGTCATGCCGGGGGCGCGCATCCCGATGATCGTGGTGATGAAGTTGACCGCACCGAGGATCGTGCCGAAGCCCGCCAGCGCGAGGCCCATGATCCACAGGTCGGGCCCGATGCCGGGGGAGCGCTCCAGGCTGTTGAGCGGCGCGTAGGCGAACCAGCCGAAGGAGGCGGGCCCGTCCGGCACGATCAGCGAGCCCATCACGATCAGGCCGCCGAACAGGAACAGCCAGTACGAGAACATGTTCAGCCGTGGGAAGGCCACGTCCGGGGCGCCGATCTGCAGCGGCATCAGCTCATTGGCGAAGCCCGCGAAGGTCGGGGTCGCGAACAGCAGCAGCATGATCGTGCCGTGCATGGTGAACAGCTGGTTGAACTGCTCGTTGCTCAGGATCTGCATCCCGGGCCGGGCCAGCTCGGCCCGCATCAGCAGGGCCATGACACCGCCGGCCAGGAAGAACCCGAACGACGTGATCAGGTAGAGGTGCCCGATCTTCTTGTGGTCCGTGGTGGTCAGCCAGTCGACGACCACCCGGCCGCCCGGCTGTTTGCTCCGCATGGACCGTGCCGTGGCCTGTGCGGTGTGCGTCCCCATCGCTCGCTCGCCCCTTCGCTCGTCGCGCCCCGGGCCCGCTGAAGCCCGCGCCGCACGCGCCGACGCGAGCTCACGCCATGATGCTCGCGGCAGCGGCGCTCCGACAGAGGGCGTACGGGGGTTCTGTGGTGGAAGCATGTACTTTCTGTGCGGCACAGGCTCTCGCGGCCCGCGCACCCGCTGCGGCAGCAGCTAATGCCGCGGCGGCGGGAAATGGAGTCCGCGGTAGTTCCCCGGGAACTTTTCCTCCGGGCTATTGGCCGTGGCTTCGCGACACGCAGGAATTACGATCGAATGCCTGCGGAAGGCCTACGGATCCGCTCATCCGTGTGACGCGGAGTGTCCGAAACACGTGTCGTGGTTCTGTGACAAAAGCGTGACCCGAGAGGGACGTGTGACCTGGATGGCAGCTACAAAGGCCATCGGTCCGCTCTGGCCCGATCCCGCGCGAAGGCCCTAGCGTGGCGGCATGGCACCCATTCCGAAACCCCCTGCCGAACCACAGGACAGCCCGGACACGTATGTGGGCCTCGACGCCGACCGGGCCGAGCGACTGGCCCGTGACCGAGGGTGGTCGACGGTGCGTTCGCTGCCGCCGGGGGCGATCATCACCATGGAGTACCGGAGCGGCCGGATGAACTTCGAGGTGAAGGACGGCCAGGTGGCGCGGGCCTGGAAGGGCTGACGAACGGCGACGGCCCCGGTTCCTGAGATCAGGAACCGGGGCCGTCGCCGTGTGTGTGTACCGAGCCCCGCCCGGCCGGGCCGTCAGCCGCCCGTGAGAGGGCGGGCCGGCTGGGCCGGGCCGCGGGCGATGCGCTCCGTGTGCGGCGGGCGGCGGCTGCCGGCCGGGGTGACCGGTGTGCGCTCCCCACGGGCCGTGTGCGGGCCGGGAGCCAGGTAGACGGGTGGGTGGACGGTCGTCCGGGGCGAGTGGGCCGGGGAGGCCACCTCGCGTGCCGCGGCCTCGTCGTCGACGGCCACGGGGTGCGGCTTGAGCAGCACCGGAGCCTCGACCGGGGCGGTCGGCACCGCCACCGCGCCGGCCCGCCGCTCGCGCCAGCGGTCGCGCACGTCGAAGATCCGGGCCTCGGAGCGGGCGATCAGCGGCTCGAACCACGGCAGGGCGAGCAGGATCAGCAGGCCCGCGGCCCAGCCGAGCAGCACGTCGCTCAGCCAGTGCGTACCGAGGTACACGGTGGACAGGCCGACGCCCAGCGAGGTCACCGCCGACAGGGCCGACAGCCAGCGGCGCGCTCTCGGGGTCGAGGCCAGATAGGCCAGGATTCCCCAGGTCACCACGGCGTTGGCGGTGTGGCCGCTGGGAAATATATCGCCGCCGAGCCACATCTCGTTGGAGCCGACGGTCGTCGCGTAGTGCGGGCCGAGGCGGCCCATGCCGATCTTGGCGGCACCCACCGTGACGTTCAGCAGGAGCAGGGAGACGCCGAGCGCGAGCAGCGGGCGCAGCGTGTGCTGCCGCCAGGAACGCCAGCCCAGCCAGGCCGCGACCATCACGGCGGTCGGGCCGCGCTGGCCGAGCACCACGTAGTAGTCGACGAAGGCGTGGATCTCGGCCCACTGCTGGTACGGGCGGAAGAACATGACCTGCCAGTCGAGCCGGACCAGCCACGAGGTGATGAGGATGGCCCACACGATGGCCACGTAGAAGGCCAGGGTCGAGGTGAACAACACGACCCTGTGCCGCGTCATCCGCGGCACATCGATGTGGGCCGGGCGTTCCGGCTCCCGGTCCAGCCTGGCGAAGACCCGGTCCAGACGGGTCAGCTTTCGTTCGGTACACACCCAATCGACGTTACAGCGAGTGAGCGCAGTTCAACGGCGATTCCACGGCTTTGTGATGACGATGTGATGTGGGATTCCTCTCAGGCGGGGGTTTATTTCCAAGGAATCCGTAATCACCGGGCGCTACATCCTTCAATTCCTTTGATCATTCTGTTGGTTCGTTTTTTACTGCTTATGAATTCGTTCACCGAATCATGGGGTGGAATTCCCCTGGAGCTCACCGCTCCGGGGTGGCGGATGTGGCGTACGACACACGCCTTCGTGGGGAGTCTGAGAGGTCCGCCACTCGGCGCCGACGCGGACTCGCGTACGCTGACGAGTCACTCGCCCTTCGTTGCGCGGGCCGGAGACCACCGCTCCTCTCCGGCCGAGTCACGGGAAGTCCCCACCCCGTGTGCCCCGCCGAGGGCGAGGGAACATCTGGGAGGTACGTACATGTCCGGGACGACCACGGCTGCCGCTGCGCTGCGCCGTCGGGCGGCCGGGGCCGGTGCCAACCGCTGGGTCGTCCTCGTCGTCCTCTGTGTCAGCCTGCTGCTCGTCGCGGTCGACGCGACCGTGCTGCACGTGGCAGTGCCGGCTGTCACCGAGGACCTCAGGCCCGGCGCGATAGAGCTGCTCTGGATCGTCGACATCTATCCCCTGGTCTGCGCCTCGCTGCTGATCCTCTTCGGCACGCTCGGTGACCGGGTGGGCCGCAGACGGGTCCTGCTGCTGGGGTACGGCCTCTTCGGCGTCGCCTCCGGCCTCGCGGCCCTCGCACACGACCCACAGGTACTGATCCTGGCCCGCGCCCTGCTCGGGGTCGGCGGCGCGATGATCATGCCCGCGACCCTGTCGATCCTGCGCCAGGTCTTCCCCGACCGGCGCGAGCGCGCCCTCGCCATCGGCATCTGGAGCGCCGTCGCCGCCGTGGGCGCGGCGGTCGGGCCGCTGCTCGGCGGCTTCCTCCTGGAGCACTTCTGGTGGGGCTCGGTCTTCCTCGTCAACATCCCGCTGATGCTGATCAGCCTTCCGGTGGGACGCCTGCTGCTGCCCGAGTCGAAGGGCGACGGCAAGGGGCCCTGGGACGTGGTCGGCGCGCTGCTCGCGGCGGCCGGGCTGTTCGGCATGGTGCTGGGCGTCAAGCGGCTCGGCGGCGGAGAGCCGGTGGGCAGCCTGTTCACCGTGGTGCCGCTGGTGCTCGGTGTGGTGCTGCTGGTTCTCTTCGTACGACGGCAGCGACGGCGGGCGTATCCGCTGGTCGACCTCGGGATGTTCGCGCGGCCCGCGTTCAGTACGTCGGTCGGGTGCATCGTGCTGGCGATGCTCGCCCTGGTGGGGCTCGAGCTGATCGCGGCGCAGTACCTGCAGTTGGTGCTGGGTCTGTCGCCGCTGGAGACAGGGCTGCGGCTGCTGCCGCTGACGTTCGCCGCGATGGCGGCCGGGCTGGCCGGCGCGCGGATGCTGCGGCGGTTCGGGCCGCGGCGCATGGTGTGCGCCGGGTTCTGTGTGACGGCCGTCGCGGTGTTGCTGCTCACGGCCATGGGCGGCGAGGACAACCCCGGGCTGCTGCTGTTCGGGTTCGTGCTGCTGGGCTTCGGGCTGGAGACGACGCTCTTCGGGGCGTACGAGTCGATGCTGAGCGAGGCTCCGCAGGAGCAGGCCGGCGGGGCGGCGGCGATCGGCGAGACGTCGTATCAGCTGGGCGCCGGCATCGGCATCGCCCTGCTCGGCAGCGTGATGAACGCGGCCTACGCCCCCGGGCTGACGGCCGTGTCGGGTGTCCCGGCATCGGCCTCCGCGGCCGCTTCGCACTCGCTGGGTGAGGCGTACGAGGTCGCTGCCCAGCTGGGCGGGTCGGCGGGGGTTGCCCTGCGCCATGCGGCGCAGAACTCCTTCGTGCACGGGCTGCACGTGACGTTGCTGGTGAGTGCGGGGCTGTTGCTGCTGGGTGCGGTGATGGCGTTGCGGTTGCCGCGGGTCATGCAGTGCGATGCGCCGACCGTGGAGTTGCCCAAGCCGCGGGAAGTCGCGGAGTCCCGCGTCTCCGCCTGACGAGCCTTCGCCTCTTCGGGCCGCCGTAACCGGGAGTCGTACTGGACGTGCACCGCACCGCGTCGTAGCGTCGGGGCCGAGCCGTGACTAGCGGCGCTAGTTTTAGTCGTTGCCGGAGGGTGTTCCCATGTCCGCGTCCTCGAAGTTGCCCCCGTTCGACCCCGCCGACCCCCTCGGCATCGACGACCTCCTGGAGCCCGAGGATCTGGCGATTCGGAGCACCGTGCGGCAGTGGGCCGCGGATCGGGTGCTGCCGTACGTGGCCGACTGGTACGAGAAGGGCGAGCTGCCGGAGATCCGTGAGCTCGCCCGGGAGCTCGGGGAGATCGGTGCGCTCGGGATGTCCCTGAGCGGCTACGGGTGCGCCGGCGCCTCCGCCGTGCAGTACGGGCTCGCCTGTCTGGAGCTCGAGGCCGCCGACTCCGGCATCCGGTCCCTGGTCTCCGTGCAGGGGTCCCTCGCCATGTACGCCATCCATCGCTTCGGCAGCGAGGAGCAGAAGCAGCAGTGGCTGCCGCGCATGGCCTCCGGCGAGGTCATCGGGTGCTTCGGGCTGACCGAGCCGGACCACGGGTCCGATCCGGCGTCCATGCGGACCTACGCCAAGCGTGACGGGTCCGACTGGGTGCTCACCGGGCGCAAGATGTGGATCACCAACGGGTCCGTCTCCGGCGTCGCCGTCGTGTGGGCGCAGACCGACGAGGGGATCCGCGGGTTCGTCGTGCCGACCGGCAGCGCCGGGTTCTCCGCTCCGGAGATCAAGCACAAGCTGTCGCTGCGCGCCTCCGTCACCAGTGAGCTGGTCATGGACGACGTACGGCTGCCCGCCGATGCCGTGCTTCCCGATGTCGTCGGGCTGAAGGGGCCGCTCAGCTGTCTCTCGCACGCCCGGTACGGGATCGTGTGGGGCGCCATGGGTGCGGCGCGCTCCTGTTTCGAGGCCGCTGTCGACTACTCGAAGTCGCGGGAGCAGTTCGGCCGGCCGATCGGGGGCTTCCAGCTCACCCAGGCCAAGCTCGCCGACATGGCGCTCGAACTGCACAAGGGAATTCTGCTCGCCCATCATCTGGGGCGGCGCATGGACGCCGGCCGCCTGCGTCCCGAACAGGTCAGCTTCGGCAAGCTCAACAACGTCCGCGAGGCCATCGACATCTGCCGTACGTCACGGACGATCCTCGGTGCCAACGGGATCTCGCTCGAATACCCCGTGATGCGGCACGCGACCAACCTCGAATCGGTGCTCACCTACGAGGGCACCGTCGAGATGCACCAGCTCGTGCTGGGCAAGGCACTCACCGGACTCGACGCCTTCCGCTGAACCCCACCAGGGGGCAGGGCCGATGAGCGGCCCTGCCTCAGCTCTGGTTGTAGAAGCCGTCCGAACGGTGAGCCGACGCCTCCCCGCTGATGATCTCCGTGTCGGCCGGAGTCAGCAGGAACACGCGGTTGGACACGCGGTCGATCGAACCGCGCAGACCGAAGATGAGCCCCGCCGCGAAGTCGACGACACGCTTGGCGTCGGCCGGCTCCATGGCCGTGAGGTTCATGATGACCGGGACCCCGTCCCGGAACAGCTCGCCGATGGCGCGGGCGTCCCGGAAGCTGTCCGGGGTGACCGTGCCGATCCGGCGGCCCTTCTCCTCGGCGACGTCCGTGGCCACCTTGACCCTCGGGTCGGTGACCCAGGCATCCCCGGGCTCGGTCCCTTCGGAGTAGTCGTCGTCGTAGTAACGCTCGTCATCGTTGTCGTCAACGAGGCCCAGCCAGGCACTCGCCTTGCGCACCGATCCCATGGACGCCTCCTCTCACAGCGGTCTTCTTACATTCCGCATCCCTATGGTCATCCATGATGCGGACGTCGCGCCAAGTGGATAGACGCCGCGCGGGGGGTTTGTGACGGTACTGGTGCACAGCGAATACGTCGAGAGCCCGTGTCCCCCAAGGGGCATGCCACGTACGGCTGCTGACTGTGAGTGAAATATGATTCTTCACGGCGTATGGGTGATGCGGGGTGCGTACGGGTGAACGAGTCGGCCATGGCGATCTGTGCCACGGTCGGTACGATGCGGCAGCTCAGCGTCGTTGCAGCGTCGTAAGAACCACGGGGGACATCGTGTTCGGAATCGTCAGGCCCTGTCGTCATCGGCTCGGAGACCAGCTCACCGGTCAATGGATGGCGCATTTGTGCGGGTTGTGCCTCTCGTTGCGTGGGGACCACGGTCAGTTCGCGCGGATCGTGACGAACTACGACGGGCTCCTTATCTCCGTTCTGACGGAGGCTCAAGCCGAAAAGGACAGCGGAATGCGGCGTACGGCGGGACCGTGCCCGCTGCGCGGGATGCGCACCGCGTCCGTGGCACAGGGTGAGGGCGCCCGGCTCGCCGCAGCCGTCTCGCTGGTGCTGGCCTCGGCCAAGGTGCGTGACCATGTGGCCGACGGGGACGGGCTGCTGGCCCGCAGGCCGCTGGCGCTCGCCGCTCGCCGGGTCGCCACCGGGTGGGGCGCCGCGGGCGCGCGCAGCGGCTCGGCCGTCGGGTTCGACACCGCCGTACTGGTCGACGCCGTGGACCGGCAGGTCGGCATCGAGGCGCTCGCCGGCCCCGGGACGCCGATCCTCGCGGTCACCGAACCGACCGAGACGGCGACCGCCGCCGCCTTCGCCCACACCGCGATCCTGGCCGGACGGCCGGACAACACCGAACCGCTCGCCGAGGCCGGACGCCTCTTCGGACGGCTGGCACACCTCCTGGACGCCGTGGAGGACCAGGCGGCCGACGCCGCGGCGGGTGCGTGGAACCCGCTGACGGCCACGGGGACCTCGCTCGCCGAGGCGCGACGGCTCGCCGACGACGCCGTGCACGGGGTGCGGCTGGCACTGCGCGAGGCCGAGTTCTCCGACGCCAAGCTCGCGCACCTGCTGCTCGTGCACGAGCTGCGGCGCTCGGTGGACCGGGCGTTCGGCACGGTGCCGACCTGCGCGTCCCATCAGCCGGGGCCGTACGGTCAGCCGCATCAGCACGGACAGGGACACGGGCAGGGGTCCGGGCCGTACGGGGCGCCGCAGAGTCCGTACGGCGGGCAGAACCCGTACGCGGGCGGGAATCCGTACGCCGGTGGCGGGGGAGCGCCCGGTGGCGGTGGCGGTGGCGGTGGGTTCGGTGGGTTCGGTGGTGGGCCGGCGCCCCAGCCGCGCGGGCGGCGTGGGTTCTGGGCCGGCTGCGGGATGTTCTGGCTGCTGTGCTGCACCTGCAAGCTGTGCTGCGCGAAGGAGTACGAGGGCCCGTGGTCCCGTAAGAAGCGCGAGGGCTGCTGCCGTGACTGCGACTGCGGCGACTGCTGCCCCTGCGACGGCTGCTAGGTAACCAGGGCCCCTGGGGTCTCCTGGGGTCCGATATCGGAAACTTCAGCCCGGTATGGAAGGGTTGACGGCATGACCCCGGACTCGGCCGACGTCTGGCAGCACTGGCACGAGCATCGCGTCGCGTCGGTTTCGGCGCCCTACGGGCCGCTCGCGCTGACCGGGACCCACTGGCTGGAGGACTATCCGGAGAGGCGACTTCCGGACATCCCCGGGGCACGGGCCGTCGGCGGTGACGAGGTCGTCCTCGCGGCCGCCGAGGTGGACGGGCTGACCTTGGACGGACAGCCCTTCGAGGGTGCGGTCGGGCTCGTGGCCGATCCGGGGCCGGCGGGCGGGGCGCGCGTGGCGTACGGGGAGCGCCGGCTGGTCGTGTTGAGGCGCGCCGGGGCGTGGGGCGTACGCGACTTCGACCCCGCCTCCGAGGCGCGCCGGGTGTTCCGGGGCATCGAGGCCACGCCGTACGATCCGCGCTGGTCGGCGCCGGGGCACTTCACGCCGTACGGCGAGGACCGGACCGTGCGGGTCGAGAACGTCGACGGGCGCCGGCGCGGTCTCGGACTCGGCGCAAAACTGGCGTTCGCCCTGGACGGGGAGGAGTTCACGCTCCAGGTCACCGTCGAGGGCGACGGCTCGCTGTGGGCCGTCTTCGCCGACGCGACCAGCGGCGACAGCAGCTACCGCTTCCGGTTCCTGCGGCCCGCCGCGCCCGGCGCCGACGGCCGTACGACGGTCGACTTCATCCGTGCCCTGCTGCCGCCGTGCGCCTTCGCCGACCACTTCGTGTGCCCCTTCCCGCCACCGGGGAACACGCTCGGACTCGCGATCCCGGCGGGGGAGCGCAACCTGCGCTGAGGTGCCGAGAGCGGGCTGACCGGGACAGGGGCGGTCAACTCGCACAGATCGTTCAAAGATTGACGGCCGAAAGGCGCCCTTGCGGCTACCCGCCGTTCGGCCGAATACTCCCCCTCAGCGCTTGTCAGGGGCACGGCATGTTCGGAATCCGGACATCCTGGCCGTTTGACTGCGCCTCACGGGCCCCGACCCCACGCGGGCCCCCGACTTCCCTTGGAGGGAACGAAACGTGAGGATCGAGCGCACCACCCCCCGCAGTGGCATTGCGAGACGGACCCGGCTGATCGCCGTATCCACCGGCCTCGTGGCCGCAGCCGCGATCGCGATCCCCAACGCGACCGCCGCGGAGACCCCCGGCACCTTCAGCGCCGCCCAGCTCAAGAGCGCCAGCGGCTCCGTGCTGAAGGCCGACATCCCGGGCACCGCCTGGGCCGTCGACAGCAAGACCAACCGCGTCACGGTGACCGTGGACTCCACGGTCTCCCAGGCGGAGATAGCGAAGATCAAGGAGCAGGCCGGCACCAACGCCGACGCGCTCACGATCAAGCGCACCGCCGGCAAGTTCAGCAAGTTCATCCAGGGCGGCGACGCCATCTATGCGAGTAGCTGGCGCTGCTCGCTCGGCTTCAACGTCCAGGACAGCAGCGGCAACCAGTACTTCCTGACCGCCGGTCACTGCACCGACGGTGCGGGCACCTGGTACTCCAACTCCGGCCGCACCACGGTCATCGGCTCGACCGCCGGCTCCAGCTTCCCGGGCAACGACTACGGCATCGTGCGGTACTCCGGTTCCGTCAGCCGGCCCGGCACCGCGAACGGCGTGGACATCACCCGCGCGGCCACGCCGAGCGTGGGCACCACCGTCATCCGTGACGGCTCCACCACCGGTACGCACAGCGGCCGGGTCACCGCCCTGAACGCGACCGTCAACTACGGCGGCGGCGACATCGTCTCGGGTCTGATCCAGACCACCGTCTGCGCCGAGCCCGGCGACTCCGGCGGTTCGCTCTACGGCAGCAACGGCACCGCGTACGGTCTGACCTCCGGCGGCAGCGGCAACTGCAGCTCCGGTGGCACGACCTTCTTCCAGCCGGTGACCGAGGCCCTCAGCGCCTACGGCGTCAGCGTCTACTGACACCTCGGTTCGGCCTGAACGGCAGCCGGACAGCATGTGAGCCCCCGCACGCAACTGTCGTGCGGGGGCTCGCCCTTGTTCCCGCTCCGGGGTTACCGTCGATGCGCAGGCAGTACTCCCCTGCAGTGCGCCCACGTCGGACCCTGGGGGTCGGTGATGGTCGAGGAACTGGTGGCGGCGGGAGTGACGCTCGCGTCCGCCGGTGCGGTCTATGTGGCGGCGGCCGCGCGGGTCGTCAAGCAGTACGAACGGGGCGTGGTCTTCCGCCTCGGAAGGCTCCGGCCTCAAGTGCGCGGGCCCGGGTTCACGATGATCGTTCCGGGCGTCGACAAGCTGCGCAAGGTGAACATGCAGATCGTGACGATGCCCGTGCCCGCGCAGGAGGGCATCACGCGGGACAACGTCACCGTGCGGGTCGACGCCGTCGTCTACTTCAAGGTGACCTCGCCGGCCGAGGCGGTCGTACGGGTGGAGGACTACCGGTTCGCGGTCTCGCAGATGGCGCAGACGTCGCTGCGGTCGATCATCGGCAAGAGCGAGCTGGACGATCTGCTGTCCAACCGCGAAAAGCTCAACCAGGGGCTGGAGTTGATGATCGACAGTCCGGCGGTGGAGTGGGGCGTGACGATCGACCGGGTGGACATCAAGGACGTGTCGCTGCCCGAGACCATGAAGCGGTCGATGGCCCGGCAGGCGGAGGCCGACCGGGAGCGGCGGGCGCGGGTGATCAACGCCGACGCGGAACTCCAGGCCTCCAAGAAGCTGGCGGAGGCGGCACATCAGATGGCCGATGCGCCGGCGGCCCTTCAGCTTCGGTTGCTGCAGACGGTGATGGCGGTGGCGGCCGAGAAGAACTCCACACTGGTTCTTCCGATTCCGGTGGAGTTGTTGCGATTTCTGGAGAAGGGGACACAGGTGCCGACGGAGGTCGTCGGTGCGCGGCGGGCCGTGCAGGAGGAACTTCCGCCCCTCGAACCACCCTTGGACTCGGACCCCGAAGGGTCGATTTCGAGACAGGAGTAGACCTTACGCGCTGCGTATGGTTGCCTCGCTTGCAGTGTTTGCTGTGCGAATAGGCCCCGCGTGACTGTGCACGGTCAAGGTGGCGGGGGCGTGCAACCGTGTTCTACGCGCGTCCTGAAGTCGACCTTGTGCGCTCCCTGTGAGCCTAGGAATAGTGAGCGTTGTTCAACCGGCACGGGCGTGGCTTTTGTTGTGAGTCGCCTCCGTAGCCGTACGCCTTCCGGTTCGTGAGGTCCCCACAACCTCTCGGGCCGACCCCCCACAGGAGGACGTGAGTTGAAGCACCGACGCATACCCAAGCGGCGTGCAGCCGTGGCAGGTGCGGGCATCGCCGCACTGGTCGCCGCGGGAGTGACCTTGCAGAGTGCGAACGCGAGTGAGTCGCCTGAGGCGTCCGCGCCGAAGACCCTCTCGGTCGGCGCGGCCGGAAAGCTCGCCTCGACGCTCGCCAAGGACCTCGGCGCCGACGCCGCCGGTACCTACTACGATGCGCAGACCAAGAACCTTGTCGTGAATGTCCTCGACGAGGTCGCCGCCGATGCCGTCGAGGCCGCCGGCGCCAAGGCCAGAGTCGTCGAGAACTCCCTCGCCGAGCTGAAGAGCGCCCGTGCGACGCTCAAGCAGGACGCGACCATCCCGGGCACCGCCTGGGTGACGGACCCGGCGACCAACAAGGTCGTCGTCACCGCCGACCGCACGGTCTCCAAGGCCGAGTGGAGCAAGCTCGGCAAGGTCGTCGACGGGCTGGGTGCCACGGTCGAACTCAAGCGGTCGAAGGGGGAGTTCAAGCCCTTCATCGCGGGTGGTGACGCCATCACCGACGGCAGCGGCCGTTGCTCGCTCGGCTTCAATGTCGTCAAGGGCGGTGAGCCGTTCTTCCTGACCGCCGGGCACTGCACCGAGGGCATCACGAACTGGTCGGACTCCGAGGGCAACGCGCTCGGCACCAACGAGACGTCCAGCTTCCCGGACAACGACTACGGGCTGGTGAAGTACACCGGCGAGGTCGACCACCCGAGCGAGGTCAACCTCTACAACGGCTCCACGCAGGCCATCAGTGGTGCCGCCGAGGCCACCGTCGGCATGGAGGTCACCCGGAGCGGGTCGACCACCCAGGTGCACGACGGCAAGGTCACCGGCCTGGACGCCACCGTGAACTACGGCAACGGCGACATCGTCAACGGGCTGATCCAGACCGACGTCTGCGCCGAGCCCGGCGACAGTGGCGGCTCGCTGTTCTCCGGCGACAAGGCGATCGGGCTCACCTCCGGGGGCAGCGGTGACTGCACCTCCGGTGGGGAGACGTTCTTCCAGCCGGTGACCGAGGCGCTGTCGGCCACGGGTACCGAGATCGGCTGACGTTTCGTCGCTTTTGTTGAGTCCCGTCCCTCTTGTGAGGGGCGGGACTCTTCGTCGTGTGAGTGCGGGGTTGTTGGGCCTTGTGCCGCTACGGCGTCTTGGTGCCGCCTGTTCGCAGTGTCGCCGCCAGGAGTGTGATCGCGGTTCCTGCCGCTGCCCATGCCGAGAGAACCAGTAGGGACGCGGTGGTGTCGTTGCCCCTGAAGTAGGCGATCGAGCGGGTGGCCCAGGTGCCCGCGCCCGGGGGCAGGGCCGGGCCGATGTCTCTCCAGAACGGTGGGAGCAGCGGGGGTGGCAGGGCACCGCCCGCGCTCGGGTTGCCCAGGATCACCACGATCAGGATGACCAGGCCGATGCCGGCCATGCCGAAGACGGCCTGGAAGGCGAGGGTGGCCGCGCCCACCGCGAAGATGATCAGGGCGCCGACGCCCCAGAGGGCGGCGAGGCTGCCCGGCAGCGCGCCCAGGATGGGGCCGACGATCAGGGCGCCGCCCAGGCCGCCGACGATCGCCACGAGGGCCATGGCGATCAGGCGGATCACCGAGCGTCTCGGGGTGGGGCGGCCGGCGCCCGAGCTGATCGTCATGATCGACGCGCAGAGGTAGCCGCCCACGCACCAGCCCACGGTCGCGTAGAAGGACGTGAGCCCGTTGGCGTCGTGCCGGTCGGCCGGGGCCACGTCGATGGTGCGCAGGGTGCGTGCCTCGGATCTCTCCAGGGTGGCGACCAGGGACTCCAGTGTGGCGGCCAGCACCCTTCCGCCTCCGGTGGCGACCAGGAGGGTGTCAGTGGTGCCGTTCGGGTCGATCAGCAGGGCGCCGTCGATCTCGCGGTTCAGGATCTGCTTCCTTGCCGTCGCCGCATCGGCCACCACGCGCGGGTCCAGGGGGTCGCCGGGCAGGTTGTCCAGCCGGTCCACCGTCTGCTGGGCGGCGACCTCGGGTGCCACGACTCCCAGCGGCACGTTCTTGGGTTTCGGGTCGTGGAGCGCGCCCACGTAGGAGGCGATGAAGAGCAGAGCGAGGCCGACGACGCCGGTCACGAGCAGCGTGGCCCGCGGGGTGACGGCGTCCTTCACTTCGGTGAGGAAGGGGCTGCGGGAGGTGTCGGCGCCGGGGGTCTGCGTCATGCCCCCACAGTCCGGGTGGCCAGGCGTTTGCGCAGGTGGGAGGCGGCCGAACGGATGTCGCACGAGTGTTCGAGAAACGGTCCGGAAATGGTCTATGGTGGGGGTGGGAGAGTTGGGAACTGATGTTCGAGCGAGTCATGAGTGCGGGAGGTGCGTGTGCCAGGGTTCACGCATCTGCACACCGTCTCCGGGTTCTCTCTGAGGTACGGGGCCTCGCACCCGGAGCGGCTGGCCGAGCGCGCCTCTGAGCGGGGTATGGACGCCCTGGCTCTCACCGATCGCGACACGCTCGGGGGCGCTGTTCGATTTGCCAAAGCCTGCGCGAAGGCGGGCGTGCGTCCGCTGTTCGGCGTGGAACTGGCCGTGGAGGACTTCGGTCTCTCGGAGGCGGGTGAGTCCGCGGGGCGGCGGCGTCGGGCTCCGGTGCGGGGTGGCGCCTTTGTCGACGACTCGACGCCTCGTGTCACCTTTCTTGCCCGGGACGGGGCCCGCGGGTGGGGTGATCTGTGCCGGATCGTTTCGGCTGCGCACGGTGAAGAAGGGCCGCCGATGCTGCCCCGGGGGGACAACCGGGGGGACGGTCTGATCGTTCTGCTCGGGTCCGACTCCGATGTCGGCCGTGCGCTCGCCGCCGGTCGTCCCGATCGGGCGGCCAGGCTGCTCGGGCCCTGGCGGGAGGTCTACGGCGACTCCCTGCGGCTGGAGGCCGTCTGGCACGGGCGCAAGGGCACCGGCCCGGGGTCGTTGCGGCTGGCCGCCCGGACCGTCGGTTTCGCCGCCGAGCAGCGGGTGCGGCCTGTGCTGAGCAATGCCGTCCGGTACGCGGATTCCGGTCTGGGGCCGGTCGCCGATGTGCTGGACGCCGCGCGACGGCTCGTGCCCATCGACTCCACCAAGGAGCTGGACTCCGGCGAGGCCTGGCTCAAGGACGCGGGGGAGATGGCGAAGGTCGCCGAGCGGGTCGTCGAGGCCGCGGGCTTCCGGCGCGACACCGCACACCGGCTGCTGGAGCAGACCCGGGCGACCGCTTCCGAGTGTCTCGTCGATCCCGAGGACGACCTCGGGATCGGCAGCGTCCACTTTCCCGAGCCGTATCTCGTCGGTGCCGGGCAGCGCACCGCCCAGCGGGCGCTTGCCTCGCGGGCGGTGGCGGGCATGGTGCAGCGCGGCCATGACGGGCGGCGGGCGTACTGGGAGCGGATGCACCAGGAGCTGGACATCATCGCCCACCACGGGTTCGCTTCTTATTTTTTGACGGTCGCCCAAGTCGTCGATGACGTACGGAAGATGGGGATCCGGGTGGCCGCCCGTGGCTCCGGCGCGGGGTCGCTCGTCAACCATCTGCTCGGCATCGCGCACGCCGATCCCGTGGAGCACGGGCTGTTGATGGAGCGCTTCCTGTCCAAGCGCCGGCTGGTGCTGCCCGACATCGACATCGACGTGGAGTCCGCGCGCCGGCTGGAGGTCTACCGCGCGATCATCGACCGGTTCGGGACCGAGCGGGTCGCCACAGTGTCGATGCCGGAGACCTATCGGGTGCGGCACGCGATCCGGGATGTGGGTGCCGCCCTGTCCATGGACCCCGCCGACATCGACCGTATCGCCAAGTCCTTCCCGCACATCCGGGCGCGCGATGCCCGGGCGGCGCTGGAGGAGCTGCCCGAGCTCAGGCAGCTGGCGGGGGAGCGGGAGAGGTACGGCAGGTTGTGGGAGCTGGTGGAGGGGCTGGACGCCCTTCCGCGCGGCATCGCCATGCATCCGTGCGGGGTGCTTCTGTCCGACGCTTCCCTGCTTTCCCGTACGCCCGTCATGCCGACCAGCGGCGAGGGCTTCCCCATGTCGCAGTTCGACAAGGAGGACGTCGAGGACCTCGGGCTGCTCAAGCTCGACGTGCTGGGCGTGCGGATGCAGTCGGCGATGGCGCACGCGGTCGCGGAGGTGAAGCGGGTCACGGGGGAGCGGGTCGATCTGGACGCGCTCGACTTCGAGCGGGGGGACGGCGATCCGGCGACGTATCAGCTGATCCGGTCCGCTGAGACACTGGGCTGCTTCCAGATCGAGTCGCCGGGGCAGCGGGACCTGGTCGGGCGGCTTCAGCCGGCCACCTTCCATGATCTCGTCGTCGACATCTCGCTCTTCCGGCCCGGTCCGGTCGCCGCCGACATGGTGCGGCCGTTCATCGAGGCGCGGCACGGGCGGGCGCCGGTGCGATATCCGCACCCGGATCTGGAGGAGCCGCTGCGGGAGACGTACGGGGTCGTCGTCTTCCATGAGCAGATCATCGACATCGTGCACATCATGACCGGGTGCGGGCGGGACGAGGCGGACCGGGTGCGGCGCGGGCTGTCCGATCCGGAGTCGCAGGGGCGGATCCGGGTGTGGTTCGCGCAGCACGCGGCGGCCAAGGGGTACGACGCGGAGACCATCCGGCGGACCTGGGAGATCGTCGAGGCCTTCGGGTCGTACGGCTTCTGCAAGGCGCACGCCGTCGCCTTCGCCGTGCCGACCTATCAGTCGGCCTGGCTGAAGGCCCATCACCCGGCCGCTTTCTATGCGGGGCTGCTCACCCACGACCCCGGGATGTATCCGAAGCGGCTGTTGCTGGCGGACGCGCGGCGGCGTGGGGTGCCGATCCTGCCGTTGGACGTGAATGTGTCGGGAGTCGCACACAGGATCGAACTGGTGTCTGAATCTGGGAAGGGTGGGGGGACTTGGGGACTGCGGCTCGCGCTCTCCGACGTGCATGGCATCAGTGAGGCCGAGGCGGCACGGATCGCGCAGGGGCAGCCGTATGCCTCGCTGCTCGACTTCTGGGAGCGGGGGCGGCCGAGCCGACCCCTCGCTCAACGGCTCGCGCAGGTGGGCGCGTTGGACGCCTTCGGAGCCAACCGGCGTGATCTGCAACTGCACCTGACCGAGCTGCACCGGGGTGCCCGGGGTGGCGGCGGGGGACAGCTGCCGCTGGCCGGCGGACGCAAGACGGCCGCGGCGGGGCTGCCCGACCTCAGCTCGGCGGAGCGGCTCAGCGCCGAGCTGGGTGTGCTGTCGATGGACGCCTCGCGCAATCTGATGGACGACCACCGGGCGTTCCTCGACGAGCTGGGCGTCGTCTCGGCACGGCGCCTGCGCGATGCCCGGCACGGCGAGACGGTGCTGGTCGCGGGCGCCAAGGCGGCCACCCAGACGCCGCCGATCCGGTCCGGCAAGCGGGTCATCTTCAGCACGCTGGACGACGGGACGGGGCTGGTGGACCTCGCCTTCTTCGACGACTCACACGACGCCTGCGCCCACACCGTCTTCCACTCCTGGCTGCTGCTGGTGCGCGGGGTGGTGCAGCGCCGTGGTCCGCGCAGTCTGAGCGTGGTGGGCTCAGCCGCCTGGAACCTCGCCGAGCTGGTCGAGCTGCGCGCCGAGGGCGGCCTGGACGTGGTGGCGGCGCGACTGGCGGAGCCCATGGCGGAGGGGGACGGAGACGATCCGACGCACGGCCGGCGAATCCAAATGCCGACCGGATACGAAATGCACCCGTGGGCCGATCTGCGACCGGCGGGTCAAGAGCCTTCACAGGTACGGAAGTTGTGGCACCAGAGTCCGGGGAGTGCGGGATGACCATCCTCTGCGTACGTTTCCAGCTGCCGCCGGCGGGCGAGGCGGCCCTGCCCGGGCTGCTCGGACTGCTGGAGGACTTCACGCCGGTCGTTCAGGCGCTGCCACCGGACGGAGCACTGGCCGATCTGCGGGGCGCCGAGCGGTACTTCGGGCGCGACGCGGTCGAACTGGCGTCGGTGATCCGGGTGCGCGCCCTCGCCCACCACGGGGTCGACTGTGTGATCGGCGCCGGGCCGGGCCCGATGCTGGCCCGCGTGGCGCTGCGGGACGCCCGGCCCGGGGTGACGTGCGCCGTTCCCGAGGAGCCGGACGCCATCGCGGAGTTCCTCGCCGGCAAGCCCGTCGCCGCGCTGCCCGGCGTCGGCGCCGCGATCGCCCGCACCCTGTGCGAGTACGGCCTCGACACCCTCGGCCTGGTCGCCGCGGCACCCCTGTCCACGCTTCAGCGCCTGATCGGCGCGAAGGCCGGCCGCGAGCTGCGCGAGAAGGCGGGCGGAATCGACCGGGGCCGGGTGGTGCCGAACGCCGTGTCGCGCTCGCTGGCCACCGAACGCCCCTTCACCCGCGACGAGCTGGACCCCGACCGGCACCGCCGCGCCCTGCTCTCGGCCGCCGAGGAACTGGGCTCCCGGCTGCGCGCCCTGGACAAGGTCTGTCGCACTCTGACCCTCACCGTCCGCTACGCCGACCGCTCCTCGACGACCCGCAGCCGTACGCTGAAGGAGCCGACGGCCCACTCACCGGCGCTGACCAGGGCGGCGTACGACATGTACGAGGCTCTCGGTCTCCAGCGCGCCCGCGTCCGCGCCCTCGCCCTGCGCGCGGAGGGCCTCGACCCCGCCGAGCAGGCCTCCTACCAGCTCACCTTCGACCCGCTCGACGAGAAGGCCCGCCGCATCGAGGAGGTCGCGGACCGCGCGCGAGCGAAGTTCGGGCCGCATGCGGTGATGCCGGGGGGGTCGCTGGCCGCTTGACTCCCCTTGTGCGGACGTCAGTTGGCCCAGGGCGGCACGATGCGCGTGCCGTCGGCCAGCTCCGCCGTCAGGCCGATGGAGGTGGTGACCCAGGTGACGGCGGTCCGCTCGGTCGGGTTCTCGACGGTCAGGGTCGCGCCCGGGTTGATGATCAGGGTGTCGCCCGCCGTGATCCGGTCCGTGCGGTCGTCGAGCGTGACCAGCAGCTCGCCGTCGAGCAGATGGAGGATCTCCTCCCGGTTGACGGTGTGCGCCGGTGCCTTGGTCCCGGCCGGGATCTCGCCGCGCCAGGCGCACAGCTCCTTGCTGCCGGTGCCGGGGGTGGCGTACGAGACGAAACGGGCGCCGTGGATTTCGTGGGTGATGGCTTCGGACGCGCGGATCACGGGCATGGGTGCCTCCTTTGAGTAGGTGATGATTGGTCAAGCAGCTTGACTATCCCTCTATGGTTAAGCTGCTTGACCAATACGTCAAGGGTGTTTCAATGCCTGCGTGCAGAACTCCGAAGCCATGGCCCTGTCCGCCACCCTGCTCGCCGTCGCCGGCGAGCTCACGCAACGCATCCATCAAGGCGTGGTCGCCCGGGGCTTCGAGGGGCTGCGGCCCGCGCACGGTTTCGCGTTCGCGCGGCTCGCCCCGGACGGTGCGACGGCCACCGACCTCGCCGCCCACCTCGGCGTGACCAAGCAGGCGGCGAGTCAGCTCGTCGACGAGATCGTGCGCAAGGGGTACGCCGAGCGCCGGCCGCATCCCGATGACGCGCGCGCCCGGCTGGTCGTGCTGACCGAGCGGGGGTGGGCCTGTACCCGTGCGGCCGAGGAGGCGGCCGCGGACGCCGTCCGGGCGTGGGTGGGCGTGCTCGGCGAGAGCGAAGTGCAGGCGCTGTTGCGGCAGTTGGTGCGCATCGCGCCCCACGGCCCCATCAGGCCCACTTGGTGATGGTTCATCAGTGGATGTAACCGGCCACTGGTTATCACTGGAAGTTTTTACTGACGCGTAACTTCACACGTCTACTACTCGCCCGTAACTTGACGAGTGAACAGCATCCTCGTGATCCGGATCACAGGGCGTAAGGCCGTCGCAACTCCCTTGAGCCGCAAGGAGATCACACGATGCTGCCCTGGAAACGAGTGCTCAGACCCCTGGCCGCGCTGCTGCTGGCCGCCGCGGTCGCCGTCGTCCCCGCCACCACGGCCCAGGCGGCCGAAACGGCGGCGACCACGCACAGTGGTTGGAACGACTACTCCTGCAAGCCCTCCGCCGCCCATCCCCGCCCCGTCGTCCTCGTGCACGGCACCTTCGCGAACTCCGTGGACAACTGGCTGGGCCTGGCGCCCTACCTGAAGAACCGCGGTTACTGCGTCTTCTCCCTCGACTACGGCCAGCTGCCCGGCGTGCCGTTCTTCCACGCACTCGGACCCATCGACAAGTCGGCGGAGCAACTGTCCGCCTATGTCGACAAGGTGCTCGCCGCCACCGGCGCCGCCGAGGCCGACCTCGTCGGCCACTCGCAGGGCGGCATGATGCCCCGCTACTACGTCAAGTTCCTCGGCGGTGCCGCCAAGGTGAACGCCCTCGTCGGCATCGCGCCCAACAACCACGGCACCACCCTCGGAGGCCTCGCCAACCTGCTGCCGTACTTCCCCGGCGCGGAGGACCTGCTCAGCACCGCCACTCCCGCCCTGGCCCAGCAGATGGCCGGATCCGCCTTCATGACCAAGCTCAACGAGGGCGGCGACACCGTCCCCGGCGTCCGCTACACGGTCATCGCCACCAAGTACGACGAGGTGGTCACGCCGTACCGGACTCAGTTCCTGAACGGCCCCGACGTGAAGAACGTCCTGATCCAGGACCGGTGCGCGGTCGACCTGTCCGAGCACGCGCTCCTCGGGCTGACCGACCGGATCGCCTTCCACGAGGTGGTCAACGCGCTCGACCCTGCCCGTGCCACGCCCACCACCTGTGCGTCCGTGATCGGCTGAGCACGCCGCCGGGGCCTGACCGGCCTGAGCCGCCGGTCAGGCCCCGGAGTTGTGGTGCGGCGGAGCCGCGGGTCAGCGGCCGTGGCGAGCGCCGGCCGCGCGGCGGCGCACCGACGCGAACAGGACCGCCGAGCCGAGCGCGAGGGCCGCCGCACCGCCCATCGCCAGATACGCCGTGCTGCTGTCCCCGCCGGTCTCGGCGAGGTTCTCGGTGGCACCGGCGGCCTTCGGCCGGTTGGCGGGGGCGGACTGCTCCTGCGCGGCCGCCGCGGCCGGCTCCGCCGATGTACTGGCGTCCTGGTCACCGTGGCCGTTGTGCTCGATCGTCGACTTGTCGGCACCGTCCTCGATCTGCTCCTCGGAGGGCGCGGAGGCGCTCGGGGCGGGCGCGGCCCCGCCGCCGGTGCTGCCGCCGCCGCCCGAGGTGCCGGTGCTCCCGCCACCGTCGCCGCTGCCCGAACCGCCCCCGCTCGCGCCGCCGAAGGCGACGTCCGAGCAGGAGTAGAACGCCTCCGGGCTGTCCGAGCGCTGCCAGACCGCGTACAGCAACTGCTTGCCGGAGCGCTGCGGCAGGGTGCCGGAGAAGGTGTAGAAGCCGCCCGAGGCCGCCGGGTCGGTGGACGTCGCCACCGGGTTCGCCAGGTCCAGGTCGTCCCAGGCCAACGGCTTCGACGGGTCGTACCCCTGCTTCGTGATGTAGACCTTGAAGGTGCCCTTGTGCGGTGCCGTCACGCGGTACTTGAACGTGTACGACCCGCTGCTCACGCTCGTCGCCGGCCAGTCTGAGCGGGCCAGGTCGAGGCCCTTGAACGCCTCGCTGTTGGCGCTGCACAGCTTGCCGTCCGGGATCAGCTCCTGGTGCCGGCCGTCCGCGTTGCCGATGCGTATGCCGTTCCAGTCGTAGAGGGCCTGCGTACCGCCCGCCGCGACCGCCGCCTTGCACGCGTCGGAGTTCGGGCTCTCCGGGCCCTCCGCGTAACACTGCGAGACCCGGCTCACCGGGTCGCCCATCGAGCCGTGCGCCGACGCGGGCGCGGTGGCGAGGGCGGTGAGGGCGAGCGGGGTCAGGCCCAGGGCGGCGACGGTGGCGGCCTTGCGGCGTGCGGGCATGGGGGATCTCCTCGGAACCGAAACTGATGAGTGCCGGATCCAAGAAACCGCGAAAACGCCTGGCGCAGGGGGTTCGCGGCGATCTTTAGGGTCGCCTTAAGGGAGTGCTCAGGCGGAGATCAGGTAGGTACGGTTCCTGGCATGACCGATGAGCAGATCCGGCCCGCCGTCGCCGCCGACGTGCCGGCCGTCAAAGCCGTCACCGATGCCGCCTACCGCCACTACATCGAGCGGATCGGCAGGGTCCCGCAGCCCATGGAGAGGGACCACACGGCAAACGTGGCCGAGGGGAAGGTGTTCGTCACGGAGGAACCCGGCACGGGGCGCGTGGTCGGGCTCGTCGTGGTCGAGGCGTACGAGGACCACCTGTACCTCGACAACATCGCCGTCCACCCCGACGCCCAAGGGCAGGGCGTGGGGCGACGGCTGCTGCACTTCGTGGACGCACACGCGCGTGCGCTGGGTCTGCCCGAGGTCAGGCTCTACACGAACGCGCTGATGTGGGAGAACCAGAAGATCTACCCGAAGTACGGCTACGAGGTCATCGAGCGTCGCGTGGAAGGGCCGTACGACCGCGTCCACTACCGCAAGCGGCTCGACTGACGTGTCTCATGGGGCCGGCGGGGCGTTTCAGCCGTCCGGCCACCAGGTGCGTGCGATGTCCTTGCGGACCTCGGGTCGTCCCGAGGGGCGCTCGTCGGCCTCCTCACGGACCAGGCGGGCGTCCGACTTCCTCTTCAGGGGCTTCTGCACGGTTACGCGGCGCATGGCTGCCTCCTTCAGGATCCACCGAGTTCCTCGATCTCAAGGGGGTAGACCCGTTCGGGGAGAGTTCCTCATCGCCGCTGGTCCTGTCAGTGGCCGCTGTCACGATTCGACTGTCAGTGGCGGGTGTCACTCTTGGCCGCATGACCGACATGACGAACGGTGAACACGCCATCACAGGAGCGGACCCGGACAGGGGCACGGACTGGGACGCGGCCGCCGCCTCCTTCGACGACGAGCCGGACCACGGCCTGCGCGACCCCGAGGTGCGCCGGGCCTGGGCCTCCCGGCTGCGCTCCTGGCTGCCCGAGCACGCGTCCGACGTCCTCGACCTCGGCTGCGGCACCGGCAGCCTGTCGCTCCTCGCCGCCGAACAGGGACACCGGGTGACGGGAGTGGACCGGTCCCCGGCGATGGTGGACCTCGCCCGCGCCAAGCTGGCCGGGCGTGACGCGGCGTTCCTCGTCGGTGACGCGGCGGCGCCGCCGGTGGGGGAGGAGCGGTTCGACGTCGTGCTCGTACGGCACGTCCTGTGGGCGCTGACCGACCCGGGCCGGGTCCTGCGGCACTGGCGCGGGCTGCTGCGCCCAGGAGGACGGTTCGTGCTGGTCGAGGGCGTGTGGGGCACGGTCGACGCCGTCGGCATGCCGGCGGACCGGCTCACCGGGCTGCTCGCCCCGCTCGTCGGGCAGGTGCGCGTGGAGCGCCTGTCGGACGACGAGTCGCTGTGGGGGAAGGCCGTGGACGACGAGCGGTACGCCGTGGTGGCGAGGGCCTAGGCCAGCAGGGACTCCAGACCGCCCTCGACGGTGGCGAACACCTCCAGCTCGTCCAGGGCCGCCACGGCCGCCGCTGCCGCCTCGGGATCCTTCTCCACCAGACCGCTCTCGGCGAACTCGTCCTCGTCCAGGCGGCGTACGTCCGTGCCGTCCGCGGAGCGCCACAGGTCCAGGTCGAGGTCCTCGACGACCAACTCGGTGCCGGACAGCGTGGCCGGGCGGGTGACGTCGCAGTACCAGCCCTTGAGGGCACCCGAAACGTCCCGGACCTCCTTCACGGCGTACCAGCGGTCGCGCCAGTAGTACTCCGTGAAGACGTCGCCCGGCTCGAAGCGGACGAAGCCGAAGTCACGGACCCCGTCGCCGGACCAGGGGGCCCGGACGGCGATCCGGGTGCCGTCGTCGGCGACCAGCTCGGCCGCGTAGCGGATCTTCGTACGGCCGCCCTTGACCAGGACCACGTCCAGCGGGCGTCCCTGCTCAGCCGAGTTCGCGGACATGGCGCACCTCCGTCGCGCAGACCTCGTAGCCGAACCACTTGTTGATCGCGAGCATCGGGCCGTTGCCGGCGTCGTTGCCCGTGAACGCCTCCGTGTACCCGGCGGCGCGGGCGCGATGCAGCGAGTCGTTCTTGGCCAGCTTGGCCAGGCCGCGGCCGCGGAAGGCGCGGGCGCTGCCGGTCATGGTGGTGCCGTAGCGGGTGGCGCCGTCCGTGCGGGCGGCGCTGAAGGCGGCGGGGCGGCCGTCGACGAGGACCACCGAGGTCAGCTCGTGGCTGTTCAGCGGATGCCGCCAGGTCTCCTCCAGCCAGGCCTCGTAGTCCGTGAACTCGGCGTCGACGTCGCCGGGTTCGTCCAGGGTCGTCTCCGCGTCCAGTTCGAACAGCGGGCGGGGATCGTCCGCGAAGTCGGCTGCCGTGCGCAGTTCGACACCGGGCGGGAGTGCCTGCAGCGGCGGCAGCGTGCCGTTCGCCAGGTCGAGGCGCAGGAAGTGGGCGGAGCGGCTCGCGCGATAGCCGTGCCGTTCGGCGAAGGCGCGGTTGCCCGGCTCGTCGAGCACCCAGGCGAACAGCGCGGTCGCGCCCACGGCGGCCAGGTGTTCCTCGGCGGCGCGGAGCAGGAGCGCGCCGGCGCCGCGGCGCGTGCGCTCCGGGTGCACGTACACGTTGACGAAGCCCTGCCCGGGCTCCGGGCTGTCGTGGGCGATGCCGACCTGGGCCGTACCGATGATCTCGCCGTTCTCCTCGGCAAGGAGAGGCCGGGCATGGGCGTCGGGGTGGGCACGGGTGGCGCCGTGGACGACGGCCTCCGGGGTGACCACGAGATACGGGAGAGCGCGGTGCCAGACACCGACGAATCCCTCGACATCGGCTCGGACTTCAGGACGCAGATCGCGGACGGAGACGGTCATGGGGCCGCACGCTACGCGGGCGATGTGCCGGGGGGCCTCTCATTTTCCGGCGGGTACGGGACAATCGGCTTGTGACATTGAAGATCCACATCGACGACAGTGCCGCGCCGTACGAGCAGGTGCGGGCGCAGATCTCGGAGCAGGCACGCTCGGGGGTGCTGCCGGTGGGGTACCGGCTGCCGACCGTACGCGGGCTGGCGGAGTCGCTGGGCCTGGCGGCCAACACGGTCGCCAAGGCGTACCGCGCGCTGGAGAGCGACGGGGTGATCGAGACGCGCGGGCGCAACGGCACGTTCGTGGCCGCGGCGGGCTCCGCGGCGGAACGGGAGCTTGCGGCGGCCGCCCAGACGTACGTCGAGCGTGCTCGTCGGCTGGGGCTGACGCAGGCGGATGCGCTGGCCGCGGTGCAAGATGCCCTGCGGGCGGCCTACAGCGGCTGAGCGCTCCGCCGGAAGTGCGGAGTCGGGCGGGTGGTCGGCCGCGGCGCCGTCGTGGCTGGTCCCGCCGGCACGGCGGAGCCGCGAATCGAACACCGCCCCGCGCCCCTTCCGGGACACCTCCGAACCGGAGTGAACTTCGCCCGACCCGTTTGGTCAGCGCCGTGCCGCGAACTCCGGCGTTCGCGTCACCGTCAGCCCCGCCCGCGCTGCCGCGCGCCCGAAGACCACCGCGTCCGCCACCGCCGCCCCGCCGGGGTCGTTGTTGAAGTACGCGTACATGTCCTCGGCGTCGGACCAGGTCGTCGCGATGCGGTCGACCCAGGTCTCCAGGGAGCGCCGGCCGTAGCGGGGCCAGGGGTGGGCGCGGCCCTCGTGGAAGCGGACGTACCCCCAGTCGGTGGTGCGCCACGGCGGGGTCACCGGGCGGGCCTGGACGTCGGCCCAGCACAGGGCGGCACCCCGGGTCTCCAGCACCTCGCGGGTGCCGGACACCCACCAGGACTCGTGGCGGGGCTCGACCGCGATCCGCGTCCCGGACGGGAAGCAGGACAGGCAGGCGTCGAGGAGGGCGGGGTCGGCGCGCAGGGTCGGCGGGAGTTGGAGGAGGACCGGTCCCAGGCGGTCACCCAGGCCCGCCGCATGGGACATCAGACGGTGGACCGGCTCCTCGGGATCCTTGAGACGTTTGATGTGGGTGAGATAGCGGCTCGCCTTCACCGCGACCACGAAGTCCCCCGGCACCCGCTCACGCCAGGCCTCGAAGTTCTCCCGCGTGGGCAGCCGGTAGAAGGCGTTGTTGATCTCCACCGTGGCGAAGTGCCGCGTGTACTCCTCCAGCCACAGCCGCATGGGCACATCGGCGGGGTAGAGATCACCCCGCCAGTCCCGGTACTGCCACCCCGACGTCCCGACGAACAGGGTCATACGACCATCAAAGCACCCGAAGGCTAGAGGTACAGCCCCGCGTCCGCCCCGTCCCGCGGGTCCGGCAGCGACGTCGGGGACGTGCCGCGCTTCAGCGCGTACAGCTCCGCCAGCGTGGCGCCCTCACGGCCGACGCCCTCCTCCGTGCCGAGCCAGGTGGTCGCCTCCCGGCGCGTCAGCGGACCCACCTCGATGCGGGCCAGACAGCGGCCGGGGCGCACGACGGCGGGGTGGAGGCGCTCCAGGTCCTCGTTGGTGGTGACACCGACCAGGACGTTGCGGCCCTGGCCGAGCAGGCCGTCCGTCAGGTTCAGCAGCCGCGACAGCGCCTGGCCCGCCGTGTGCTTCGCCTCGCCGCGGATCAGCTCGTCGCAGTCCTCCAGGAGCAGCAGCCGCCAGCGGCCCTTGCCCGTCGAGTCCTCCTCGCCGATCGCGATGTCCATCAGATAGCCGACGTCACTGAAGAGCCGCTCCGGGTCGAGGACACAGTCCACCTGGCACCAGTCCCGCCAGGAGCGGGCCAGCGTGCGCAGCGCCGACGTCTTGCCCGTGCCCGGCGGGCCGTGCAGCAGGAGCAGCCGGCCCGCGATGTCCTCCGGGGTCGTCTTCATCAGGCGGTCCATCGCGTCCGCCACCGGCGCGGTGTAGTTGGCCCGCACCTCGTCCCACGTGCCCGCGGAGATCTGCCGGGTCGTGCGGTGCGGGCCGCGCCTGGGGGAGACGTACCAAAAGCCCATGGTGACGTTCTCCGGCTGCGGTTCGGGCTCGTCCGCCGCGCCGTCCGTCGCCTCGCCCAGGACGCGCTCCGCCAGTTCCTCGCTGGTCGCCGTCACCGTGACGTCGGCGCCCCGGTTCCAGCGGGAGATCAGCACGGTCCAGCCGTCGCCCTCCGCCAGCGTCGCGCTGCGGTCGTCGTCACGGGCGGTGCGCAGCACGCGGGCACCCGGCGGCAGGAGCGTCACCCCGGACCGTACGCGGTCGATGTTCGCCGCGTGCGAGTACGGCTGCTCGCCCGTCGCGAAGCGGCCGAGGAACAGCGCGTCGACGACGTCGGACGGCGAGTCGCTGTCGTCGACGTTGAGCCGGATCGGCAGAGCGTCGTGTGGGTTCGCAGACATGCGGCCATGATCCGTCACGCGGCGGGCCCGTGCACCCGGTTTCCATGCCACACCCCGCCAACGGACGATGCCTGCCACCCGGGCCGGCGTGTGCCGGCGCCCCGGTGCGTCCCCTCGACCCTGTTACAGGACCGTGCACTGCCGAAACCTGCCCGCGCGGCTGCCGCCGCCGTTACCGTTGTCCTTGATGGGACGTCATGGGTGGAATTCGGGGGCAGGGCGGTGGCGGCTCACCGCGCTGCTCGGGGTGGGCGCGGCGGCTCTGGCACTGGTGGTGACGCTTCTCAACACGCTGCCGGGCAACGGTGTGAACACCGACGGCACCTCACGCGACGGCGACAAGGTGCACGGCAACCCGACCGCCACGCCCGACGCCGGGAATCCGGAGGTCGGCTGGGGGTTCACGCACACCCAGTACAGCGCCGACGAGGGCGACTCCGCCGCCGTCAAGCGCGTCGAGGGACGGCTCGCGGACGCCGGGGGACTGCCGCAGATCCAGCACATCATGGGCTGGGGCTCCGACAACCCCGAGCCGGTCGAGGGGCGTTACGACTTCGAGGCGATGGACCGCCGTATCGACTTCATCCGCGCCTCCGGCAGCACCCCCGTCGTCACCCTGTGCTGCGCCCCCGACTGGATGAAGGGCGGCAAGGCCGGTGTCGACAACACGAACTGGAGCCAGGCCGCCCTGGAGACGCCGCCCGAGCCCGAGCACTTCGAGGACTTCGCCGCGCTCGCCGTGACCGTCGCCAAGCGCTATCCGGACGTACGGCACTTCATCGTGTGGAACGAGTTCAAGGGCTTCTGGAACGACGCCGAGGCCCGCTGGGACTACGAGGGCTACACCCGGCTCTACAACCTGATCTACAAGGCGCTGAAGAAGGTCAACCCCGACATCATGGTCGGCGGGCCGTACCTCGTCATGGACAGCGTCGACCCGCGTGCGGAGGAGGCCTCGACGGAGCTGAAGGGCTCCTGGGGCGCCATGGACCAGCGCACGATCGACGCCTTCGAGTACTGGAACCGGCACAGGACCGGCGCCGACTTCGTCGTCGTGGACGGCTCCAGCTACACCCGGGACGACGAACTGCTGCCCGACGAGTTCACGGCCACCGACAAGTTCACGGCCGTCAGCCGGTGGGTGCGGCGGCAGACCGGTGACCTGCCGCTGTGGTGGGCCGAGTACTACGTCGAGCCCGCCGACGGCAACGACGACCGCAAGGGCTGGTCCGAGGCCCGCCGGGTCGCCGTACAGGCCACCGGGATGATCGCGCTGGCCAAGGGCGGCGCCTCCTCCGCCTTCTACTGGAACCCGCAGGAGGAGCGGGGCACCGAATGCGCCGGCTGCCTGTGGACGCCGACCGACACCGCGGGCGGCGGCGAGAAGCTGCCCATGTACGACCTGGTCGCCCGCTTCGGCAAGGAGTTCCGGCCGGGCACCGAGTACAGGAAGGTGTCCGTGGACAAGCCCGACGTGCGGGTCCTGGCCACGGACAGGGCGGTCCTCGTCGTGAACACCCTCGACCGGCAGACCAGCGCGAAGATCGACGGCGAGAAGGTCGAGCTGCAGGCGTACGAGGTCAAGTGGCTCAATCGCTGAGCCACTTGACCGTCACCGTCCTCACTTGATCGTCAGGAACCGCTGCACCAGCGAGGCCAGCAGCACCGCCAGCAGGGGCAGCGAGAACCAGAAGCTGCTCTGCAGCCACCGCAGTTGCCGCACGCTGGGCGCCATCGCCACCCGGACGAGCTCGCGGGCCATCAGCAGCACGATCAGCGCGAGCGCCGCGAGCCCCCCGACCACCGACCACGGCGTCCAGGTCACCTGCGGCCCGATCGGCCCGGGATCGGCCTTCGGGACCTCGCCGGCCGGCTGCTTGCGCAGCGCGTACATCGTCACGTCGGCGTTGGCGAAGACCTTCTCCAGCTCCTGACGTTTGTCCAGGTTCTGGATCAGCCGCGGCTCCCAGGTCGCCGAATAGCCCACGTCCATCCGCAGATAGGTGACCTGACCCCGGTTGATCATCAGATACGAGTTCGGGCCCGCGTCCTTGAGCGCCTTGACCAGCCCCGACACCAGCACCGGGTCGGTCGGCGCCAGCGTCGGCAGGTACTCCACCTTCTCCATGTCCTGCGAGCCCCACGGCATCGACGGCGTCACGACGTTGACCGGGTCGTTGCTCAGCCACAGCAGCCGCACCGTCGGATCGTCATGGGCGTACACGTACTCCATGGCGGCGACCTCGCCGGGTCGGATCCGCTCGAACGGCTCGTTGCCCCAGCGGGCCACCAGGAAGCCGCCCATGAGCACCAGGCCCGCCATGAGCGCGGCCAGCGGCGCGAGGCTCACCCGGTCCTTGTCGCGCTCCTTCGCCGTGATGCCGGTGCGCGGGAACAGGGCGAGTCCGGCCAGCAGGGCCGCGCCGGGCAGGGCGAACATGAAGACGCGCAGCGCCATCTCACCGCCGTACGACTGCATGCCGAAGCCCAGGAACGGCACGAAGGTCAGGACGAGCAGCGAGCGCTCCCGGTAGTTGTGGAAGCGCCTGCGCCACCAGCCCCAGCAGGCGAAGGCCATCACACCGCCGGCCAGCAGCACGCGCGTGTAGAGGACGAGTTTGTGCGTCGAACTGCCGCCCTCGATGCGGCCCGACACCGACGACGACACATTGGAGCCGACGCCGCCGACCCCGCCGAAGAGCTCGTCGAAGTGTCCGGACCAGTACGGCTCGGCCATGAAGCCGATCCAGACCGTCACCATGACGCCGAACAGGATCGGCAGGCCGCGCAGTTCGGACTTGCCGATCAGGACGAGCGCCGTCAGCACGCCCAGCATCACGAACGGCGTGAGCTGGTGGGCCGGGACGCTCGCCGCGAACAGGCCGATCACGACCATCAGCAGCACGGCCCGCTGTCGCCGGTCCGTCGGTTCGACCTCGACCTCGCCGGGCCGCCGCTTCGTCCAGATCACGCGTGGCGCGCGGAACCAGACCAGCAGGATCGCCGCGAAGACCAGATACAGCAGATACGTGAAGCCCTGCGGCGAGAAGTAGTCCTGGCCCACCCAGCCGCTGAGCACGAAGATCCAGATACCGGTCCACTTGGCACGCCAGCTCGCCCGCATCGAGCGCACGAGCAGGAACATCGGGACCAGGTAGAGCAGTTGCACGGCCAGCGGCCACCAGCGGATGACCTCGCTGAGATCGCTGACTCCGCAGGCCTTCGCGGCGAACGCGGCCACCGCGAAGAAGCCCGGCCAGCTCCAGCGCGCGTCCAGGTCGGGCACCGCCGACCCGGTGCGGTCGATGTAGTCGAGGAAGCCGAGGTGCTGCCAGGCCGTCGCGAACCGCGGCTCGGTCTCGATCAGGGCGGGCAGGGCGTGCAGCGACACGACCGTCGCGAGCAGCGTGATCAGCAGCAGCGCCCGATGCTCGCGGCCCAGCCACAGCAGCGAGGCGAACACCACCGTCAGCAGCGCGGCCCCGACCAGGGTGGGGAGCGGCAGCACGGAGATCAGGCCGAGCCCGCCCATCTCGTCCAAGTCGGTCTCGCCGAGCCGCAGCGCCGGCACCCAGTACAGCAGCAGCGAGGCGATCAGCAGACAGCCGAGGACGACCCCGATGCGGGTGGGCAGCAGCCGGTCACGCCAGGTGAGCGCGGGCGCCGCGGGCTGTCGTACGGCCTCTTCGTGCATGGGCGGCTCTTCCCGTACGGCAGCCTCCTCGCGCTCCTGCGGTGCGGCCTCGTCGAACGGGGCGTCCACCTCGGCGGGCCCCAGCGACGCCTCCGAGCCGGGCTCCCGCTCTTCGACCGGCAGTCCCACTTCCGGTGTGCGTGCCCAGGCCGGGCGGTGGTCCGGGCGTACCGGCGGGGTGCCCGTGGGCGGTGTACCGGGACCGGGGCGGACATCGGGCCGGCGTTCCAGGTGGTCGAGGTCGACGTGGATGCCGAGGGCGAGCGTGTCGGTGTCGAGCGCCCAGGCGGGCCCCCGCTTGCGCGCCCCCTCGGCCACCTCGCGGGCCCCCAGGTCGGCGAGATCACCGTCGGGAGCCGCGCCCGCAGGAACCTCGGCCGAGGTCGCCCGCACCGTCTTGAACAGCTTGGGCGCGGCGATCGCGACGATCACCGCAAGGGCCACGATCTCGGCGACACCGGCGCCGGTCAGGCCCATGCGGGGGAGCAGCAGCAGCGTCAGACCCAGTACCAGGGCGCACAGCAGGCCCTGCAGCCAGGCCAGTCCGGCGGTGCGGCTCTGCGCGCGCAGGACCGCGAAGTACGTCTCCATCACGACCCGCAGCAGCGCGCCGGCCGCGAACCAGCGCAGCAGCGGTGTGGCCGCGTCCGCGTAGCCCTGGCCGAAGACGCCCAGGATCCAGGGCGCCCCGAAGAACAGGATCGTGGCGACCGGCACCATGATCCGCGCCATGCGCTTCAGCGCCGCACGGGTGTTGGCGGCCAGCCGCCCCGGGTCGTGCGAGCCCTCGACCGTGAGGGAGGCGCCCATGTTGATGGCGAGCAGATTGACCGTGCCGCCGATGGTGGCCGTGATGTAGAAGTACGCGTTGTCCTCGGCGGAGACCTGCGCGGCCACGATCACGGGGATCAGATAGACCACGGCGAGGGAGAACAGGGAGCCGGTGTAGTCGCCGGCCAGGAACTTCCCGATCTCCTTCAGGGACGGGGGACTGATGCGGTCCTCGGTGGCCTTCACATGGCGCGGCACCAGGCGCCGGAACACCAGCCAGCCCAGCGGCAGTACGGACACCGCGATCGCCGCGACCCACGACACGAAGACACCGGCGGTGGGGATCGCCACCGCGAAGGCCACCAGCAGACCCAGCTTCACCGCGGAGAACACGGTGTTGCCGACCGGCACCCACACCGCGCTGCGCAGCCCGGTCAGCACGCCGTCCTGCAGCGTGAGCAGATTCCAGGCGATGACGGCCACGACGAAGAACAGCCCGTTGACCGGCCCGTTCAGGAACCGGTACGACGGCCCCCACAGGTCCAGCGTCAGCAGGAAGACCACCGCGGCCAGGGCCACGACCACGCAACTGCCCGCGTACGTCCGGAAGATCAGGCGAACGCTCGTACGTCCCGCGACCGGGATGAAGCGGGCCAGCGCGCCCGTCAGGGTCACCGCGGTGAGACCCGCGAGGAACTTCATCGCGGCGATCGCGGCGGACCCCTGGCCGACCGCGGACTCGGAGTAGTAGCGGGCGGCGGCCAGCCAGAAGCCGAGCCCCAGTACCGCCGAGACACCGGTGTTGATCATCAGGGCGTAGGCGTTGCGGAACAGCTGACTGCCCCCGGAGGACCCGCCCATGCCGGGCAGGCGAAGGCGGCGCCCCGACTGCTCGGGCGCCGGCGCGTCGGTCGATGCGGGCTCGGTCGTGGTCGTCGTGTCAGACACGGGAACGGATGGCCTTCCGGCGGACCTGTCGGGCTCTGCGGATGACGGCGTACCCCTTGGTGAGGGCACGGTCCCTGGCGAAGGTACGGGCGATCGCACGGCCCTCGACCATCCGCCCGAACTCCTCGATCGAGGTGGTCCGGCGCACGGTCAGGCGGGTGAGCGCGTACGGCCCCTGCCCGCGCCGCGCCAGACCGTTGTTGACGGCGAGCGCCTGGGCGTAACCCGTCTCGCGCACCGCCTCGCGCACCCGGCGGCTGGAGTACCCGTACGGGTAGGCGAACGAGGCCGGGACGGTGCCCAGCCGGTCCGAGATGATCTCCTTGCACAGGATCAGCTCGGAGCGCAGCCCGTCGTCCGGGAGCTGGTCGAGCTGGGGGTGCGTGTGGCTGTGGCCGCCGATCTCGACGTCGGCCTCGGCGAGTTCGCCGACCTGGTCCCAGTCGAGCATGGTGTCCAGGCCGCCGCCCATGTCGTGCGGGCCCTTCAGCCAGCCCGTGGAGACGAACACCGTGGCCGCGAAGCCGTGCTTGGCGAGCACGGGCAGGGCGTGCCGGTGCACGCCCTCGTAGCCGTCGTCGAAGGTGATCAGCACCGGTCGCTCGGGCAAGGGCTTGCCCGAGCGCCAGCGTGCGGCGAGGTCGGCGGTCCTGACGGGCGTGAGGCCCAGATCGCCGATCAGCGCCATCTGCTCCGCGAACGCCTCCGGCGCCACCGACAGATCGCGGGTGGCGTCGTTCGGCGAGGTGGAGACGGCGTGGTACATCAGGATCGGCACGCGCGTGTCGGTCATCTGCTGCCCCCCTCGACGCCGGCTGCCCCCTCGCTGCCGGCTCCCGCTCCGGTCCCCGCCACCGAGTACGCAACGCCGCCCCGGCGGACCCGGACACTCCCCACCACGTACCCACCCGCGGCCGTGAGCACCCCGGCGACGATCGCGCCGGCCCGCCCGGCACCGCCCGGCCGGGCGAGCAGGGCGTCCCGCAGCCCGCGCCCGACCCCGGCCGGCAGGACCCGGGTGGCGTACCGGCGCTCCGACTCGAGTCCCTTGTCGGCCCCGACACTTCGGGCCACCAGCGCCTTCGACAGCCCCTCGGCGTAGGTGCGGGTACGGAAGTACCGGAAGTGCTCGCGCGCCGAGGGCACCCGGTGGTGGATCACCGCGCGGTCGTCGATCAGCAGGACCGCCTCGGGCCGGGCCCGGGTGAGCCGGATGCACAGCTCCGTCTCCTCGCAGCCCAGCGGCAGCCGGTCGCCGTCACGCCCGATGCCGCTGGCGAAGCCGCCCGCGAAGTCGAACGCCGTACGCCGGAAGGAGGCGTTGCCGCCGAGGACGTTGCGCACTTTCACGCGTCCGCGTGGCAGGCCGCGGTAGGTGCAGCCGACCACCCAGTCGAACTCCTCCGGGAACCAGGCCGGCCGCCGCCCCGACGCCCAGATCGGCTCGGTGCGCCCGCCGACGGCCATGACGTGCGGGTCGGCGTACCCGGCCGCGAAGTGCTTCAGCCAGTCCCGCTCGGCCACCGCGTCGTCGTCGAGGAACGCGATGACCTCGCCGTACGAGGCGGCGATGCCGGTGTTGCGCCCCGCGGACAGGCCGCGGGGGCCCGCGTTGGCGAACACCCGCACATCGGTCGCTTCCTTGTACTCCTTGGTCAGCCGGTCCAGGAGCGCCTCGTTGTGGTCGACGACCAGCAGCGTCTCCAGGGCCGGATACGACTGCGCCCGCACCGAGGAGACCGCCGCGAGGATGTCCTCCCAGCGGTCCTCGGTGTACACGCAGATCACGACGGAGATGTCGGGACCGCTCAAGACGCCTCTCCCCGGACCGAGTGAACCGGGTGAGCCGGCTGAACCGACGACACCGAGCCGAGCGTCGGGGAGTGCGCCGCGGCGGTGCGGCGGCGCAGCGCACGCCGGTTGGAGCGCTCCTTGAGGATCACCTTGAGCACCCGCAGCCCGTCCCGCACGGCCCGCAGATTGCTCGTGCCGTGGATGCGGAGGTACTCGTGGCTCGGTATCTCCTGCACCTTCAGGCCCGCCTTGACGACCCGGATGTTCATCAGGGTCTCCACCTCGAAGCCGGTGCAGTCGAGGTCGATCTTGTCGAGGCAGTGCCGCCAGAACGCGTTGTATCCGTAGCAGAGGTCGGTGTAGCGGGCGCCGAACTTGCGGTTGACGGCCGTGCACAGCGCCCAGTTGCCGAGCTTGCGGATCGGCGTCATGTCGTCCGTGCCGCCGCCGTTGGCGAAGCGGGACCCCTTGGCGAAGTCCGCGCCCGAGACCAGGGCGGAGACGTAACTGACGATCTCCTGGCCGTCGGCCGAGCCGTCCGCGTCGACCATCACGATGATGTCGCCGGTGGCCGCCTCGAACCCGGTGATCAGGGCATCCCCCTTGCCCTTGCCGCGCTGCCGCACGACCTTGACGTCAGGCCACAGCTCGCGGGCCACTTCGACGGTGTTGTCGGTGGAGTTGCCGTCGACCAGGACCACTTCGTGTATCCAGTCCGGCAGTGTCTTGAAGACGTACGGAAGGTTCTCCGCCTCGTTCATGGCCGGGATCACCACGCTGACCGGTGGCGCGATGGCCAGGTGCGTGGAGATCGGCCGGTACTTGCCGGCTGTGGACGGACCTTGGTCCGCGACAGCCGGGCGCAGAAAAGAACTCATGAGTCTGGTCCCTCTCGTCCGGTGGACCGCCCGCCCCTGGGCGGCCCGGCATTGTGTCCGGTTCGAAAGGGGGGTTCTCACTTACGGCACGGATGAATGGGATCTCCGTGCACGCATGGTGAGCTGGCATATCTGGCCGACCACCGATAATCGGCAGCCGGTCGCGCGGCACGACTCGGTCACAAGTGCGGACACCGTCACCGAGCACCCCCCTACCGCGCCCCGCGCCGGGACTGTCGCGGTCCTGAGCCCTCCCCTAGAGCCGCTTGCTGACAGTCCGATGCGAGTGAGATGTACGACGGTATTGATGATTGAGACTGTATGGCAAGAGCTGGAACGAGCTCTCACGTTTTTGTTGTTTTTGACCGTAACCGGCCTGGTTGCCTTGATCGTCACCGACGTCCCGAGCGGATCTTCCCCATGCTCTTCAGCAACCGGTCGGCCGGTTCGAACAGCTCCGGCCGTGTCTGGACGGTGTTGCGCAGCGCCCGGACCGGAGCACGGCGTGCCCGGTGCCCGAACGCGACCGGGTGACGCCGGGTCACCCACCCTTCCGACACCAGCAGCTCACGTGTCTTCAGGGAGTCCTTGTACTCCTTCTGGCCCCGGCCGAGGTCGAGATACGCGATGCCGTCGGCGGCGGCGGCCTCGGCCATGCGCAGATGCATGACCAGCCCCGGGGAGTACTTCGAGAACGCCGGGTCGTACGCCGGGAACCAGCAGGCCAGCACCCGCTCGGTGCGCAGCCCGAAGTGCGCCGCGATCGGCTTGCCGCCCGCGTACAGCACCGACAGGATCCCCGCGAACGGCTCGGAACGGGTGTGGAACAGCTGCTCCACCAGTCCCGTGATCCACTCGTGCGAGAACCGGTCGCTGCGCCCGGTCCTGCGGTACTGAGCGGATTTCCAGGCCATCAGCGTGCGCAGGGCCGCCGGATCGCGCTCGTCGTGCACATAGCGCACGCCGTCGTGATCCCGGCCGAGCTTGCGCTCCTTGGCGAGCGTCGACTTCGTGAACTTCGGTGACCGCTCGCGCAGTTGGCTCAGGTACGCCTCGTACCCCTGGTCGATGTCCATGACCGGGGACGGGAACGTGCCGGACGCCGCCTCCTCGAACGCCGCCTGGCCCTCCACCAGGTGGTCGAACTCCCAAACGGCGAGTCCGCACGCCTTCAGCAGCTCCCGCGCGTCCCAGGTGAACCCGGGCCGGTGCACCACCCCCTGGGCGTCGGAGACGCCGAGCCCGATGGCCCGGCCGACTCCGGCCGCCGTCCGCTGGAACGGGAAGTACGCCGCCGGCTCGCCGCCCTCCCGCACGACGGCGATCCGCACCCCGCGCCGGCAGCGGCCGACCGCGAGCGCGAACTCGGGCGAGAGGAAGGGGTTGGCCAGCTCCGGCGAACCCTGAAGATGGGCCTTGGACTGCATCGATGTCCACGCCGCCCGGTCGGCGGAGCTGAGCTCGCCCGGGCGGTACACGCTGATGTTCACGTCAGTCAGTCCGCCTTCGCGTCGTACGGCCGCGCAGCCGCCGCACCAGAACCAGCAGGAGAATGAGGGCGCTGATCGCGGTCACGGCCACGATCCCGCCGCGGACCGACCAGCGGTGCACGGCCAGCATGCCCTGGGCCACCAGCATGTTGACGACGACCGCGCCCGCAACCGCGGCCACGGTTCTGCCGAAGGGTTCCAGTCCGCGCAGCGCCGCGGCGATCGCCACGGCCGGTGCCGCGAGCAGGAAGAACAGCGTGAACGGGCCGCGCAGCGGTGACTGCGAGCCGACGAGCGCGAGAACCGCGCCGAATCCCCCCACGGCCGTCGCGGCGCCGGCGAGCAGCGGTGTCAGGTCCCTCCCCGGTCCTGACCGCTCCCGCTCGGCGTCCTGAGACGCACCTGTCTTGCTACTTAAGGTCTGCATTGGCGACTTTGCCCCCCGAAGCGCCGGATGCCGGGCTTCAATGTCGCTCAGCTTCGTGGGGGCCGTCAAGACGTTCCCCGGAGACGGCGGGCGTCTCCGGGGAACGGTTGGTTCTGGTCGTACGGGTGTGCTGTTACGGGACGAGCTTCAGCAGCCGGTTGGGCGAGCCGGTGCCGGGGCTGGTGACCACGTTGGTGGTGGCGCCGGACGTGAGGGCCGAGGCGACCGTGGCCGGCGTGGCCGAGGTGTGGTTCGCCAGGTAGACCGCCGCCGCGCCCGCGACGTGCGGGGTCGCCATCGACGTACCGGAGATGGTGTTCGTCGCGGTGTCGCTGGTGTACCAGCCGGCCGTGATGGAGGAGCCGGGGGCGAAGATGTCCAGCACCGAGCCGTAGTTGGAGTAGCTCGCCCGGGCGTCCGAGCTGGTGGTGGCGCCGACGGTGATCGCCTCGGTCACGCGGGCCGGGGAGTACGAGGAGGCGTTGGCGCTGCTGTTGCCGGCCGCGACGGCGTAGGTCACGCCGCTGGAGATGGAGTTGCGCACGGCCGTGTCGAGCGAGGTGGAGGCGCCGCCGCCGAGGGACAGGTTGGCGACCGAGGGACCGGAGTGGTTGTTGGTCACCCAGTCGATGCCCGCGATCACGCCCGCGGTGGTGCCGGAGCCCGCGTTGTCGAGCACGCGCACGGCCACGATCTTCGCCTTCTTGGCGACGCCGTAGGTCGAGCCCGCGATGGTGGTCGCCACGTGGGTGCCGTGGCCGTTGCCGTCGGAGGCGGTGGTGTCGCCGTCGACCGCGTCGTAGCCGTAACTGGCACGGCCGCTGATCTGCTGGTGGGTGATGCGCACACCTGTGTCGATGACGTAGGCGGTCACGCCGCTGCCCGCGCTGTCCGGGTAGGTGTACGTGCCGGAGAGCGGAAGCGCGGACTGGTCGATGCGGTCCAGGCCCCAGGGGGCGCTGGTCTGCGTGGTGTCGGCCAGTTGGACGCGCTGGTTCTGCTCGACGGACGCCACGGCCGGGTCGGCGGCGAGTTGTCTGGCCTCGGTCGCGGAGAGGCTGGCGGTGTAGCCGTTCAGCGCCTTGGTGAACGTCTTGCTCACCGAGCCGCCGTACTCCTTGACCAGGTCCTTGCCGGCGGCCGAGGACGCCTTGAGGCCGGCGCTCTTCTTCAGCGTGACGATGTAGCTGTCCTTGATCGCCGTGGGGGAGCCGGCGGCCAGGACCTTCCCCTCGGCCGGGGCGGCCTGGGCGGGGAGGGAGGTGAGTGCGCCGACGAGGGCGGCGGTCGTCAGGCCGGTTATCGCGGCGAACCGGAGCTTGTTGCTACGCAGTTGTGCCATTACGAGGGAGTCCTCCTCAAGGCGGTGCGCAGGTGGTGCGCGCACATGTGGGGGGTGCGTGCGCGGTCGCACGCACGGCCCTGGAACGGCGCGTTCCTGTTCCGGGGCCGAGGTAAAGGATCTGTGGTCCCCGAGGTGACGGACAAGGGAGTTGACGGTCTGTCAACAATCCTGTCATGCACACGAAATGGAACACATGGCGAACCCGCAGGGTGGAGGTCGTGATGACCGGGAAAGTCTTGGCATGGACACTTCCCGTCAACACGCGTAGTTGGTACGACGGTTAAGGCAGAGATCCTGCTATAGGGAGGTTCCATGAGACGTTCCCGACTTTCCGTATACGTCGCCTCACTCCTCCTCGCCGTCGGCACGGCCCTCACCGGGGCCGCGACAGCGCAGGCCGCCGACAGCGCCGCCGCAGGCGGCTTCGTGGCCCTCGGCGACTCCTACTCCTCGGGCCTCGGCGCGGGCAGCTACATCGGCTCCAGCGGCGACTGCAAGCGCAGCACGAAGGCGTACCCGTACCTCTGGGCCGCCGCGAACTCACCCTCGTCATTCGACTTCACGGCATGCTCGGGCGCTCAAACGGGTGATGTCACGGCCAGTCAGCTCGGCCCGCTCAGCTCCGCCACCGCACTCGTGTCCATCTCCATCGGCGGCAACGACGCCGGCTTCGCGGACATCATGACGACCTGTGTGCTCCAGGGCGACAGCGCCTGCGTCTCCCGCATCAACACCGCGAAGGCGTTCGTCGACTCGACGCTGCCCGGCAGGCTCGACAACGTGTACACGGCCATCCGCACCAAGGCCCCGTCCGCCCATGTGGTCGTGCTCGGCTACCCCCGCTTCTACAAGCTGGGCGCGTCGGGCTGCATCGGCCTGTCCGAGACCAAGCGCAGGGCGCTCAACGACGCCGCCGACTACATCAACGCCGCCACCGAGAAGCGTGCCCTGGACCACGGGTTCACCTTCGGCGACGTACGGCCCACCTTCACCGGGCACGAGCTGTGCTCCGGCAGTTCATGGATGCACTCCGTGAACTGGCTCAACATCCCGGAGTCGTACCACCCGACGGCCGCGGGCCAGTCGGGTGGTTATCTGCCGGTTCTGAACGCCGCGGCCTGAACCTAGGAGCCGGGCGATCCGGTAGGCGTTGGTGAGACCCCGTCCGTCGGGGTCTCCGTCTCACAGGTCACCGAGAACGGCACCGAGTTGGACTTCGTCTCCACCGGGTCGCGCACCTCGACACTGATCTCGTTCTCGAACGTCCCGCTGTCGTCGTACGTCGTCACGAAGGCCCTGTCCTGCTTGGTCCGCCCCCCGCCCTCCGGGAAGGACAGGGTCTTCCAGCCCTGGTCCATGACCTCGCCGTCCTGCGACACCCAGCGATAGCTGACCTGGGCCGGCAGCCGCCCCACCGTGAACGTCGCCGTGAAGGCGGGTGCCTGGCCGTCCGGCGGCGGACAGGACCCGGAGTACTCGGTGTCGGCGCCCGCCAGCGACACCTTCACGGACTGCGGCGCGGGAGTCGTACGACTGCTGCTCGGACTGGGCGTCGGAGTCCGGCCCCCGTCGGTCGCGTCCTCGTCGTCCGTCTCGGTCGGTGAAGTCCCCTCGCCCGTCTGGGTGGTGGTGGTCTCCTGGCCGCCCGCGTCCCCGCCGTTGCCGTCCCCGCGGTTGAGGAGGGCGTACGTCAGCCCTGCCACTGCCAGTGCGATGGCGGCGATGCCCGCGATCAGCGCGATGGCGGCGCGACGGTTGCGCTCGGGCCGGACGGGAGCGGTGTGCGGGCCGGACGCGGCGGCCGCCGTGGGCCGAGTGGGGCCGGGCGGCGGTACAGGGGCCGTGGGGGCGGTCTGCGGCGGAGTCCGGTGGGCCGCGATGGTCGGTGTGTACGGAGTCGCCTGTACGGCGCCCGCGCGCGGTGTCCCTCCAGCACCGATGACCCGCAGGTCCTGTTCGGCCCGGTCGGCAGGCAGCCGCTCGGCCGGGTCCTTGCGCAGGAGGCCCTCGATGACGGGGGCGAGCGGTCCGGCCCGGTGGGGCGGGGGCAGCTCCTCGTCGACGATCGCGCGCAGTGTGCTGAGCGGGGTGGTCTGGCGGAACGGGGAGTTGCCCTCCACCGCCGCGTACAGAAGCACGCCGAGGGACCACAGGTCGGACTCCGGGCCCGGCGTGCGGCCCAGCGCCCGCTCCGGGGCGAGGAACTCGGGGGAGCCGATGACCTCGCCGGTCATCGTCAGCGCGGAGCTGCCCTCGACCATGGCGATACCGAAGTCGGTCAGGACGACCCGGCCGTCGTTCGACAGCAGCACGTTCGCCGGCTTCACGTCCCGGTGCAGCACCCCGGCCTCGTGCGCGGCCCGCAGCGCGGACAGCACCTCGGCGCCGATGTGCGCGACGCGCTGAGGGCTCAGCGGGCCCTCGGCGTCCAGCAGCTCGGCCAGCGAGATGCCGCGAACCAGCTCCATCACGATCCAGGGGCGGCCGTCCTGCGTGGCCACGTCGTACACCGTGACGACATTGCGGTTGGCGACCCGCGCCGCCGCCCACGCCTCGCGCTCCAGCCGGGCGTACATCCGCTCGACCTCCGGGCCCGGCAGCCCGTGCGGCGCGCGCACCTCCTTGACCGCGACCTCGCGGTGCAGCAGCTCGTCGCGGGCCCGCCACACGGTGCCCATGCCGCCCTCGCCGAGCGGGGACAGAAGGCGGTAGCGGCCCGCGATCAGACGTTCACTGCCCGGTTCTTCGGACACGGGCGTCCCCCATTCGCATCCGAGCGAAATCTGCACTCCGCGTGATTTCTCCACAAAAGTAGCTCAGCCGAGTGCGGATGCCGCCCCCTGGAGAACCAATCCGGCCCCGATCAGCACGACGAGCACCGCGGATCCCAGTGGAGCGGTCCTGCGGACGAAGACCGTCAGGGGGTGCGCCATCCAGCGGGGCTGCCTGTCCAGCACCCGCGTCACTCCCGTACCCAGCCTCACGACGGCGAACCCGGCCGCGGTGAGGGTGAGCGCGAGCCCGACGCCGTACGCGACGACGAGCAGCAGCCCGAACCACGCCTTCCCGAGCGCCGCCGCGCCGACGAGCACGACGACCGCGGAGGGGCTGGGCACGAGCCCACCGGCGAATCCGAGCAGGATCGTGCCGCGCAGGGTGGGGGCGGTGGAGTGGGTGTGGGTGAAACCGCCATGGGTGTGGGTGAGAGGGCCGCGGGTGCGGGGGTGACCGTGCGTGTGGGGGTGGTCGTGACCGTGGTCGTGCTCGTGTCCCTGCTGGTGGGTGTGGCCGGCGGGGGCGTGCGCATGGACGTGTCCGTGCGTGGGAGTGGCCGTCGGTGTCGCGGTGTGGGCGGCGACCAGGACTGGTTGGCGCTCGTGGGTGTGGTCGGCCTCGTCGGTGTGCTCGTGTCCGTCGGTGTGGTCGTGCGGGTGGGTGTGGTCGTCGTGCTCGTGCCCGTGGGGATGGTCATGGTCGTGCGCGTGTTCGTGCCCGTGCGTGTGGAGGCGGCCGTGGCCCCGGATGTGCCAGGCCCGGCGTACGAGTGTCGCGCCCGCCGCGATCACCAGGGCGCCGCTCGCGATGCCCAGCCAGGTGATGACCGAGGGTGCCGCCGCCGAACCGGCGGTGACCAGGAGGCCGAGAGCGACCACGCCCAGGGTGTGCGTGACCGTCACCGAGGCGGCCAGGGGCAGGACGTCCTTCATCCGGGCGCGGCCGCCGCGGGCCGCCGCCACCGCCGCCATCAAGGTCTTGCCGTGGCCCGGCGCGAGTGCGTGCATCGCGCCGAGGAAGATCGCCAGGAGCAGCGCGAGGGCGGCGAAGCCGACGGTCAGGTCGTGGCGGGAGACCAGGCCGTCCAGGGCACGCGTCCAGCGGTCGGCTCCGCGCGGCAGGACGGAGGACGCGGGGGCGTTCTGTTCCGCCTCGGCGAGGGCCGGTCCGCCGGGGCGCACCCGCAGGGACGCGGCCGTGGTGTCCGCCGGAGAGGAGAGCAACTCCTCCGGATACTCGGTCAGTTCGCGGGAGACCGACTCCTTCGGCACGTCCGAGGCGGTGAGCGTCATACGGTCGCCACGTGCCGTGATCTCCCGCCAGCCGGGGCCGGACTCCGCGCCCGCGCCGCGGAAGCCGAGTTCGAGTGCGGCGTCGCCGGCGTTCTCGGGCAGCGGCGCCGTCAGCCGGCACTCGACGCGAAGGGTGTCGAGCCCCGCCTGACCGGGCCGCACGCGCGCGTGGCTGCTGTTCAGCGCCAGTTCGACCGTACGGCCGTCCACGGTGACATCGCTGCCCCGCACGGCGTCCTCGCACCGCTGCCGGGCCCATGCCGTCATGCCGGCCTTCTCGATGTCCGGCTCGGCCTGGGTCGCCGGAATCTCGGCGAGGTCCTCGACGTGATGGACGCGCAGTTCGCCCGGGGTGGCGACGAGGCCGTCGTAGCGGTTGACGGTGAAGTTGCCGAGGGGGTGCGCGCTCGCGGGAGGGGAGGAGAACAGCGCGAGCGCGCAGGCCGCCGTGAGGACGGCGGCGCAGGAGGCGAGCGGACGACGGAGGGTCACTTGGCCGCCTTCGGGTTCTTGAGGGCCGTACGGGCTTCCTCGGCGCCCAGCGGCGAGAAGCCGGGGTTCAGCTTCAGCGCGGCCCGGAGGTGCTCGCGGGCGTTGTCCGCGTTGCCCGTGGCGCGCTCGATGATCCCGCGGTGGTACAGGAACGCGGCGCTGCGGTAGCCGGTGGCCGTGGCCCTGCGGGCGTAGGGCAGGGCTTCCTCGTCCTTGCCGTTGACGTGCAGTGCCCAGGCGAGGGCGTCCGCGGTGTGCACGGTGTGGCGGCGGTTCCACTCGGCGCGGGCGGCGCGCAGGGCGGAGGCCTTGTCGCCGTGGTCGGCCGCCGCGAGGGCGGTGTCGAGGTCGGCGTTGACGCCGTTGGCGCGGGCGAGTGCCGTCCAGGCGTCGACGAGGGCGTACTGGTCGTCGGCCTTGGTCCGGTCGCCGGCCGCCTCGTGCAGCTCGCCGAGTTCGACGAGCGGGCCCGGGAGCGGGTACCGGGACACGACGTCCTTCAGTGCCTTGATCGCGCCGGCCCTGTCGCCGCTCGCGGCCTGTGCGCGGGCGCGTCCTTCGAGCGCGGGGACGTAGTTGTCGTCGGCGGCGAGGGCGCGGGCGTAGTGGGTGAGGGCGGTGTCGTAGTCGCCCTGGTTCCAGGCGAGTTGGCCGAGCTGGGTGGCGACGAAGGCGATGTCGCCGGGGGCCACTGCGGAGGAGAGCGCCTGCTGCAGCACGCGCTCGGCCGTGGTCACGTCGCCGCGCAGTTCGCGCACATACGCGTACCGCGTGAAGACCGGGACGCCCGGGCGGCGGTCGTCGGCGGTGTCGGCCGCCTTGGCGGCATCGGGGTAGCGGCCGAGTTCGACGAGGGCGTCGATGCGGGTGCACAGGGCGCGTTCGCTGTAGGGATTGATCTTCAGGGCCTGGTCGGCGTACTTCAGGGCGTCCTCGAAGTCGTGGCGCGCGGCGGCGAGGGCGGCCCGGCCGGCCAGGGCTTGGTCGTTGTCGGGGTCCAGCTCCAGTGAGCGCTTGAAGGCCTGCTCGGCCTGGGGATAGCGGGAGGGGTCGCCCTTCGTGCGGGCCTGCTCGACGTAGGCGAGGCCCAGGGTGGCCCAGCTGCCGAAGTCCTTCGGCTGGTCGTGCAGGTGGGCCTGGAGGGATGAGATGCCCGAGTCGAGGTCGCCGGTGGCGAGGAGGCCCGGCGACACTGCGGCCGCCGCCGGGGCGAGGCTCTGGCTCGCGTTGTCGCGGGCGGCGCCGAGGGCGATCGAGCCGGCGGTGAGTGCCACGGCCAGCAGGGTGGCGCAGCCGGCGAGGTGGAGCGTGCGGCTGCGGCGGGCGGCTGCGGCGGCGCGACGCAGTGCGGCTGTGCGGGTTTCGCCCCCGCCGCCCCTGCCCTTCCCGTCCTCCAGGGGATCCGCCCCTTCGACCCCGCTGGGAGCTGCCGCCCCAAGACCCCCGCTTCGGCCCTGAACGGGCCTCGTCCTCAAACGCCGAACGGGCTGAAAGGCTTGCCGTGCCCGCCGTACGGCGGCCACGCGCTGCTCCTCGTTCTCCGGCGCGCTGTCGTTCGTACGCGAGGCCATGCCCTCTCCTCAATCGGCTTTCCTGCGACGGTGGTTGCTGCGTGCGGCGGCGCGGCCCGCGCCGTGGGGGATGAGTACTGCGCGGGCCGCGCCAGTTGGGGGGGGTACGGAGCGCCTAGTACGCCCGGTCCCGCATCCGGCGCCACCACAGCAGGGCCCCGCCGATCAGCAGGATGCCCAGCGCTCCGGCGCCTGCCGAACCGGCGATCAGCGTCATGTCGTCCGTCCCGCCGGAGGCCCCCGCCGGCTGCAGCGCGTCGCCGAGCTGGCTGCGGACGTCCGTCTCGCCGTCCGTGCCCTTGGCGAGCGGGCCGCGGGAACCCTCGGTCGGGAGGGCGACGTACGGGAAGGCCTTCTCGAAGTCCTTGTCGTTCTTGTCGACGGCGTCGCCCAGGTCGTTCTTGGCGCCGAGCAGTTCACCCTCGACGACCTGGAGCGAGGCGTCGATCACGTCGTCGGTGAGGCGACGGCCGTTCGGGAAGCCGGCGTTGTCGCCGTCGAGGACACCGAGCCGCTTGGGTTCGGCGGTCGGCTTGATCGAGGTGTTCAGGCGCAGCATCTCCGAAGGCGTGACGTGCGGGGGCTGGTTGAGGCCCTTCACGCCCTTGAGGAAGACGTCGACGAGGTCGTTGCGCGGCTCGTCGGGCGCCGGGATCTTGTAGATCGCCTCGATGAGCTTCGGCAGCTCCGGGTTGGTGACGTTCTTCAGGAACTGGGCGTCCTCCCAGGGCGAGGACGCGTTGAACTTGTCCTTGTCCTTGATGGGGTTGACGACCTCGTTGACCAGCGGGCTGCCCAGGCGCGAGACCTGCTCGAAGTGGCCCTGCGCGTTCTTGCGCTGGGTCGTCGACCAGATGCCGACGATCGGCTGGTCCGCCGATTCGGCGATCATGTGGCTCGGGACCTGAAGGGCGATGGAGTTGACGTTGTAGCCCTTGAGCGTGTCGTTGCCGACCTCGGAGAGGTTCCCGCCGTACAGCAGGTCGAAGACGCGCAGGTCCAGGAAGAACGGGTCGTCGGCCTGCCCGGCGAACGAAGTGGCGTCGCCCGCGAGCTTGTGCACGGCCTGTTCGCGCAGCTTGGCGTAGTCCGGCATCGACGCCTTGCCGACGTTCGACGGCGCCACCGGTACGTCGTTGGCGACCTTCGTCTTCGACACCAGGTGCTGGTCCTTGAGCTTGAGCAGCTCGACGTCGTACGTCTGTGTGATGTTGAGGTCGGGGTCGTCCAGACTCTCGACCGGACCCGTGTTGTACAGGAACGTCTTCTTGTTCTTGACGTGCGTCTTGAAGGTGAAGCGGTACAGCAGCTCGCCCTGCGCGTCACCGTTGTTGTCGATGTGGATGTCGTACTGGGCGTCCTCGGCGAACGTGAAGAAGTTCGGTCCGCCGGCGGGCTCCTCGAACGGTATCCAGTTCGCGACGATCGTCGTCGTGTCCGGCTTGTCCGGGCTGACGAACGCGTACACGTCCGTGTTGTCGTACTGCGGAGTCCCCGAGATCAGCGGGGCCTCGCGGTGGCTGGAGGCGGAGGCCGCCCCCGGTTCCAGCGCGGTCACGCCGGCGGCTGCGAGCCCCCCGGCGGCCAGCGCACCGCATACGAGGGTCGCGAGGCCCTTGCGTCCCGCACCGCTCCTGGAATTAGGTGTCATGCCGTCCGTCCTCAGTGCCAACTTGCCTGACGCACCGGGATTCGGAGCCGGGGGCGGGCCGGATTGGTCGATCTCGAAAACAAATTTTTCGGCCGCTCGACCCGCTTTTTCGGTCCGTTGATCCGTAACCCCATCCGGAGGTGTGTTCGTTGCGAATACCTCGTGGGACAAGGCGGCCGAGATGCGGTCTGGCTGGAGGGGGAGACGAGTTGGAGGCGGACGAGCTGCTGGTGCTCGTGGCGGGTGGGGACCAGAAGGCGTTCGAGGAGCTGTACGGGCTGGTCTCCGGGCCGGTGTTCGGGCTCGTACGGCGGGTCGTGCGCGACCCCGCCCAGTCGGAGGAGGTGGCGCAGGAGGTGCTGCTCGAACTGTGGCGGTCCGCCGCGAAGTTCGACCCCGGTCGGGGCAGTGCCCTGTCGTGGATCCTCACCCTCGCCCACCGCCGCGCCGTCGACCGGGTGCGCAGCGCCCGCGCGGCCGGCGAGCGCGAGCAGCGCGAGGCGCTGCGCGCGAACCACCCCGCGTTCGATCATGTCGCCGAGGAGGTCGAGGCCGGTCTCGAACGCGAGTGGGTGCGGCGCTGCCTGGAGCGGCTCACGGCACTGCAACGTCAGTCCGTCACCCTCGCCTACTACGACGGCTACACATACCGTGAAGTGGCCGAGCGGCTCTCCCTGCCGCTCGGCACGGTCAAGACCCGGATGCGCGACGGACTCACCCAGCTGCGCAAGTGCCTGGGAGGTGTCGCGTGAGCTTCGTCGACCGACTGCTCCGGCGCGAGGACCTGCACTCCCTCGCCGCCCCCTACGCCCTCGACGCCCTGGAACCCGGCGAGCGGTACCGCTTCGAGAAGCACCTGAGGAACTGTGCCCTGTGCGCCGCCGAGGTGCGCGCCCTGTCCGAGGACGCCGTGCGCCTCGCCTGGTCGACGGCCGCCGCGCCGCCCGCCGCGATGCGCGACCGGGTGCTGGCCGCCGTACGGACGACTCCGCAGGAGTCCGCCGGACGGGAAGCCGTCCGGGAGCCGGCACGCGCGCGTGCCGGCCAGCTGCCGCCGCATGTGTGGGGGAACCAGCCGCCGCCGCGCACCCGTGCGACCAGGACGCGCCCCTTGCTGGCGCCGTTCGCCACCCTCACGGCCGCCGCGGCCCTCGTCGTCGCGTCCCTCTTCGCCGTCCAGGCGACCAAGACGCAGGATCAGCTGGACGCGCAGCGCGCGCGGGCAAGTGAGATCGCTAACGTTCTCGCCGCATCCGACGCCCGGGCGACCTCCGGCGAGGACGCTGAGGGGCGGACGATCGGAGTGGTCGCCTCCGCATCGGAGGGGCGCGCGATCGTCACTCTGAGCGGCTACGGCGATCTGCCGAGCGGCCGGGTGCACCAGCTCTGGCAGATGCGCCCCGATGTGCAACCGCGCTCCCTCGGGCTCTTCGACGGCGACACGCCCTTGCTGGCGTCCGGTCTCGACAAGTCGGCGACGTCACTGGCTGTGACCGTGGAGCCGGACGGAGGGTCTCCGCAACCCACCAGCCAGCCCGTTGTCCAACTCGCCCTGAAATCGGTCGGATTCGGAGAGTAATCACGGACGAGTCGTCAACACCCTTACGGGGAAGGTGAATCCTGTGACCGCGATACACGAGTGCCCCACCGGGGCGATAGGGTTAACCTGCCCGGGCCGGGTGGACTCGTACGGGTGGGGAGTGACATGGATCAGATAACAGTGCGCAGCAGGGCCAGGGTCCCTGCGATCACCTGCGGGAGCAGCGCGACCAGTTCGCGCCTCGACCGCCATCTCTCGGTGCTGGCGGGTCCCGCCGTACCGCAGACGGAGGCGGCCGAAGCGACCTCGCTGATGCGTGAGCTGACCAGTCGTGACACCACGCACGCGCGCAGCGACCGGGGTGCGCGAGTCCGTCGTGTCTCGCTCTTCGCCCCGCTGCGTCGACTGCGTCGTTCGCTGTTCGGCGGACGCTGACTCGCACCGGCGTTCCTCGAACGACCTCGGAAAGCCCGCGCTCGGCAACCCACTCCGACCCGGTGTCGCGCTGTCGCCGCCGTCATCCCCACGGCAGCAGCGGCGCCTCGGAGTGCTACCCCGGCGCGGGACCGAACCCGAACTCCACCCACCCCGCTTCTCGGCCCACGTCCGCCCCACGTAACACATCGGTCTTGTACGGACGTTGACGGGCCACCCCGCACAAGCCGACGACCGCGCCGGCGACCCATCGGGCCGCCGGCGCGGTCGTCGCGTCGTTCAGTCGCAGAACGTCACCGCTCCCCGCGCGCACACCGGCGTACCGCGAGCGGTGCGAACACCGCTATGAGAACCGCACACCAGGTCAGTGACCCGGCGACCGGATGGGCGACCGGCCAGGCGGCACCGTCCGGTACCGGCGCGTTGCCGAAGAGGTCCCGCAGGGCCGTGGTGACCGCGCTGATCGGATTCCACTCGGCGAGGGTGCGCAGCCAGCCCGGCAGGCCGTCGGTCGGGATGTACGCGTTGGACAGCAGCGGCAGGATGAAGGTAGCTCCGCCCAGCTGACCGGCGGCCTCCTCGTTCCGGGTCAGCAGCCCCAGGAAGATCCCGACCCACGTCGTCGCGAACCGGAACAGCAGCAACAGCCCCACCGCGCCCGCCGCTTCGAGCGCGGACCCCTCGATCCGCCAGCCCACCGCGAGCCCGACCAGCAGGAACGGCACCGTCCCGGCGGCCGTCACCAGCAGATCCGCGGCCGCCTGGCCGAGCGGTACGGCGGCCCGGCTCACCGGCAGCGTCCGCAGGCGGTCCATCACACCGCGGTGGGTGTCCTGCGCGGCCTGGAACATGCCGGTCATGAGCCCGTTGGCCGCGGTCGCCACCAGCAGGCCGGGCACCAGGAAGGACCGGTACTCGGCGCCGGGCATGGCCAGCGCGCTGCCGAGGACGTAGCCGAAGAACAGCAGCATGGTGATCGGCATGGTCTGGGTCAGGATCAGCAGACCCGGGTTGTTGCGGAGCCGCCGCAGCTGCCGGCCCAGCATCGCGCCGCCGTCGTACGCCAGGGCGCTCATGCCGCACGCTCCTCTTCCTGAATGTCCTGGGTGTCCTGGGATTCCTGGGTGAGTTGCAGGAACACGTCGTCGAGGGTCGGCGGTTTGAGGCTCGCGTCCAGCAACGGCACGCCCGCCGCGTCGAGTTCGCGTACGAGACGGGGGAGCGTGAGTGTGGCGTCCCGGGTGACCGCGGCGACGGCTCGCCGTTCGTGGTCGAACGACGGTTCGGCGCCGGTGAGTTGGTCCAGCACGGCCGCCGCCTTCACCATTGCGTCCGCTTCGGTGACGACCACCTCGACATGTGCGCCGATGGCCGACTTGAACTGCGCCGGCGAGCCCGAGTGCGCGACCCGCCCCCGGTCCACCAGGGCGATGTCGTCGGCGAGTTGGTCGGCCTCCTCCAGATACTGCGTGGTCAGCAGCACGGTCGTGCCCTCCGCGGTCAGCTCCCGCACCGCGTCCCAGATCCGGTTGCGGCTGGCGGGGTCGAGGCCGGTCGTGGGCTCGTCCAGGAACAGCACGTCGGGGCGGCGCACGAGGCTCGCCGCCAGGTCGAGGCGGCGCCGCATCCCGCCCGAGTAGGTGGACGCCGGGCGGTCGGCCGCCTCGGCGAGCCCGAAGCGGTCCAGGAGCTCGCCGGCCCGCTCGGCCGGCCCGCGCACCCGGTGCAGCCGGGCGAACAGCCGGAGGTTCTGGCGGCCGGTGAGCTCGCCGTCGACCGAGGCGTACTGGCCGGTGACGCCGATGCTGCGGCGGACGGCCGCCGGATCGCGCAGCAGGTCGTGCCCGGCGATCCGGGCCGACCCGGCGTCCGGGCGCAGCAGCGTGGTGAGGAGCCGTACGGCCGTCGTCTTGCCCGCGCCGTTCGGGCCGAGGAGGCCGCAGACGGTGCCCTGCGCGACGGCCAGATCGAGTCCACGCAGGGCGTGGACCTCGCCGAATCGCTTCTTCAGGCCTTCACTAAGTACAGCGTACGTAGAAGTCATGGGTCGACCATAGCGCACTACGTACGCTGTACGTAACTAGGATGGTGGCCGAGGTGATGATCGATGGCGGGCAAGGCGGCCGAACCCGGGGTGATCTGGTCCCGACCCGAGCGGACGGGGCGCGGGCCGAAACCGGCGTTCACCCGCGCCGACATCGCGGCGGCGGGGGTGCGGATCGCCGACGCCGAGGGGCTGGACGCGGTGTCGATGCGGCGCGTGGCCGGCGAGCTGGGCTGCGGGACGATGTCGCTCTACAACTACGTCCCTCGCAAGGAGGACCTCTACGAGCTGATGGTGGACGCCGCCGCCGGGGAGCACGAGCTCTGGGAGCCGGGCGGGGACTGGCAGGCCGACATGCGCCGGGTGGCGCACCAGACACGGGGGCTGATGCATCGGCACCCGTGGATGACGCGGCTGATGTCACCGGTCTACGGCTTCAGCCCGAACGCCCTGCGCTATCTCGAGCACTGTCTGGCCTGCCTGGATCCGCTGGACGCGGCCTACGGCATGAAGATGCAGCTCATCGGGATGCTGAACGGGTGTGTCACGTCGTACGTCGCGACCGAGCTGGCCACCGCCGAGCGGACGCGGTCCTTGCCCTGGTCGGAGGAGCAGGAGAACGCGGTGCGCATCGCCTACCTCGGGAGTCAGGTGGCCACGGGGGCCTATCCGAGGATGGCGGCGGCGTTCACGGAGGATCAGGGGCCGATCGATCTCGACGGGGCGTTCGAGTTGATGCTGAGCAGGATGCTCGACGCGTTCGCACCCAAGAACTAGATCAACGCGAACTGGCCTTCCGGGCCCTCCTCGTGATGGTCCAATACCGACGCCGGGCGCCGCGCTGCGTCCGGCACCGGCAGGACGCCTGCCTGCCGCAGCTCCGCAGCCGTGATCGGTGCCGTCGCCTGCAACTCGTCCCGCTGAGGTGCCAGTTCCGCGAGCAGCGCCAGGACCGTGATCAGTTCCAGCAGCTCCGACGTCCACCCCTGCGGCCAGGTCGCCGGGCGGATCGCCGCCAGCGTGCCCGTCTCGGGCTCCATGACCCGGGCGGTGAACCACTGCTCCAGAACCCTCGCGCCGGCCACCTCGAAGTCCCAGGCCTCCGGTGGTACGGGGGAGATGCGGCCCTCGTCGAGGTGGAGGGTCTCCTCGTCGCGGTCGTAGTGCAGGGTCAGGGGCCTGACCGGGAGCGGGGCGCGGACGTAGGGGCGACGGCCGCCGGGGAGCTTCGGGCGGTCCCCGTCACGGCGCATCAGCCACAGCATGCGGTGGCCCGACTCGACGCCGCGCGCCCAGAGTTCGGGGTCGTGCGTGAGCGGGACGGTGAGGTCGGGGCGGGCGGCGGCCAGGATCCAGGCGAGCACGTCCGCCGGTGCGGGGGAGTGGCCCAGCCGGGCGGCGAGGTGCCGCAGCAGGCCCGGGGCCAGGTTGGGTTCCACGCCCCCGGGGCGGCGGTACAGCGGGCGGACGCGGCCCGGGCGCAGCAGCGGCAGCAGAGAGGTCGCCAGCAGCGGGGAGTCGGGGGTCTCCAGCACGAATACCTGCCGCTCGTCCGCCACCCGCCACAGCTCGGGGCGGGCCGCGTCGATCAGGCGGTGGTCGGGGATCAGCCACTGCTCGTCGAACGGGGCGTGCAGCACCCGTACCGGCTCCGGGCAGGGGCCCGAGGCGCGGATCAGCTTCTCCGTGCCGGTGGAGTGGCCGGGCAGCTGTCCGACCGCCGAGTGCAGGGTGCGGGAGCGCGTCGGCTCCAGCAGGGCGTCCCGGTCCGGGCCCTCGGCCTTCACGAAGGCGTCCCAGCGGGCCTTCAGGGACGCCGCGTCGGGGCCCGTCGGCCACCCCCGGCCGAGCCGCGGCGGTGCGACGGACCACGGCATGAGGTCCGCGAGCAGCGGAGCGTCGTCGTGCGTCACGCTGGGCATCGTACGACCTGGCTGGGACACATGGGTCAGGTGGCGTCCAGGGTCACCGTGAAGGAGAAGCGGTCGCCGCGGTAGTGGATGACCGCGGCGTCGAGGACCCGGCCCTGCGCGTCGTACGTCACCCCCGTGTAGTGCAGGATCGGGCTCAGCAAGGGGACTTGGAGCAGCCTCGCCGTCTCGGGGTCGGCCAGCCGTGCCTCCACCGTGTCCGTGATGCGGCTGATGTCCGCCCCGACGACGTCCCGCAGCACCTTGGTCATCGGCCAGCGGACGAGGTCGTCCAGGTCGATGCGCGCGGCCAGTTCGGGGCGGACGTAGTTGCGGGCGTGGTTGGTCGGCTCGCCCGACTTCTCCTCACTGCGCAGACGGTGGTACGTCGCCACCTCGTCGACGCCCGGGAAGAACTCGGCGACTTCGGCGGGCACGGGTGCCGTGCCGTGGTCCAGCAGCTCGGTGACCATGCCGGACTGCTGGGCCACGATCGCGTCCACCGAGCCGAGCAGCCGCACGGGGGCGCCCGGGAGGGCGTCCGGCTCGATGAAGGTGCCGCGTCTGCGGTGACGCGTGATCAGGCCCTCGTCCTCCAGCTCCTTCAGCGCCTGCCGCATGGTCAGCACGCTCACGCCGTAGTGCTCCGCCAACTGCTCCTCGGTGGGCAGACGCAGCGGGTCCTGCGGCCGGCGGCCCAGTATCGAGGCGCGCAGTGACTGCGACACCTGGTACCAGAGCGGCAGTTTGCGGTTCAGGACGATGGAGTCCGGGGCGAAGGAGGTCACGGGGCCATCCGTACCGGTCGGGGATCTTTACTGCAAGGGGCGGAAGTGCCGTTCCATGCCGTGCCACACCTCGTCGTAGCGCTCCTGCAGGTGCTCGGCGCGGGCCGCGTGCGGGGTCAGGGTGACCGGCCAGCGCGTCTCGAACATGAAGGCCAGACCGTCGTCGATCTTCTGCGGCTTCAGCTCGGCCGCGCTCGCCCGGTCGAACGTCTCCCGGTCCGGGCCGTGCGCCGACATCATGTTGTGCAGCGACCCGCCACCGGGCACGAAGCCCTCCGCCTTCGCGTCGTAGGCGCCCTCGATGAGGCCCATGTACTCGCTCATCACGTTCCGGTGGAAGTACGGCGGCCGGAAGGTGTCCTCGCCCACCAGCCAGCGCGGGGCGAACACGACGAAGTCGACGCCCGCGAGGCCCGGTGTGTCCGACGGGGACGTCAGCACCGTGAAGATCGACGGGTCGGGGTGGTCGTAGGAGATGGTGCCGATCACATTGAAACGGCGCAGGTCGTAGATGTACGGCAGATGGTTGCCGTGCCACGCGACCACGTCGAGGGGTGAGTGGTCGTAGGTGGCCGTCCAGAGGTTGCCGCAGAACTTGTTCACCACCTCGACCGGGCCCTCGACGTCCTCGTACGCGGCCACCGGCGCCTTGAAGTCCCGTGCGTTGGCGAGGCCGTTGGCGCCGATCGGGCCGAGGTCGGGCAGGTGGAAGGGTGCCCCGTAGTTCTCGCACACATAGCCGCGGGCGGAGGCATCCAGCAGCTCCACACGGAAGCGCACCCCACGCGGAACCAGCGCCACATGTCCCGGCTCCACATGCAACAGCCCGAACTCCGTACGCAGCAGCAGCCCGCCCTGCTCCGGCACGATCAGCAGCTCGCCGTCGGCGTCGCTGAAGACGCGGTCCATCGAAGAGGTGGCGTGATACAGGTGCACAGCCATGCCGGTGCGCTGGGTGGCGTCGCCGTTTCCGCCCAGGGTCCCCAGGCCGGCCAGGAAGTCGGTTCCGGGGGCGGGCTCGGGCAGCGGGTTCCAGCGCAGCCGGTTCGGGTCCGGCTCGCACTGAGTGAAGGGCGCCGTACGGATCGCGCCGTTGTCCGTGCGTGTGAACGCCGGGTGGGCGGCCGACGGGCGGATGCGGTACAGCCACGAGCGGCGGTTGTGGGCCCTCGGCTCGGTGAACGCCGAGCCGCTCAGCTGCTCCGCGTACAGCCCCAGCGGGGCGCGCTGGGGTGAGTTCCGGCCCTCGGGAAGGGCGCCGGGCACCGCCTCCGAGCTGTGCTCGTTGCCGAAACCGGAGAGGTAGGTCAGCCCTTCCGCGGTCTTCCGCGCTCCCTCACGCTCGAACACGCTCGCGCGGGAGGTACCCCCATCGCTCATGATCGCTCCCTCGAGATCTGATTCCTATGGTTCACCGTAGGATTGCGATTTCGTCGGCGCAAGTGATCCGCCGGACCTCCTCTGCGGGGACTACGGGAAAGGGACGGGAACCCGACTCCAGGGGGATCCGGCTGTCGGACCGGTGTTCTAGTCTCCCGGGCATGTCGTGGACGCGGACCCTGCTCGCCGCGCTCGCGGTCTGCGTCCTGCTGCTGACCGGATCCGCGGGCTGCGGCTCCGGCGACGCGCGGCAACAGGGTGCGGACGGAGTCTCGCCCTCGCCGGTGGGCAAGGTCCTCGACGACACCGACGACCAGGGGCGGCACTTTCGCGAGGTGGGCGAGGGCGACGCCCCCGAGGTCGGCATCGAGGTGCAGCCGGACCCGGACGGCGGCGACCGGGGCTGGGGCGTACGGCTGACGGTCCGCAACTTCCGCTTCTCGCCCGCCGGTACGCCGGAGCGGGCGGTCGCGGGTCGGGGGCTCGCGCACCTCTACGTCGACGACCGCCTCGTCGCCAGGCTGCGCAGCCCCGACCACCGTCTCCCGGCGGAGCTCGTCCCGCGCGGCACGCACCAGGTCACCGTCCGGCTGTACGCGGACGACGGCACGGCGTGGGCCGTGGACGACCACCCCGTCGAGAGCACGGCCGACATCACGGCATCGGAGGCGGAGACGACCCCGGCACCGGCGCCGGCGTCGACAGTGTCCCCCGCGGCACTGAGCGCGCCGGGTACCCGCTTCCGTACAGGGGGTCGAGGTTCACCGGACCGAGGCGGAAAGGCATCATGAAGACCGTGCCCCACCCAGACACGCTTCGCCGGGCGCCTGTGCAGCGGCGCAGCGCCGAACGGCTCACCAGGATCCTGGACGCCTGCGCCGACCTCCTCGACGAGGTCGGCTACGACGACTTGAGCACTCGGGCCGTCGCCCAGCGCGCCGGCGTCCCCATCGGCTCGGTCTACCGGTTCTTCGGCAACAAGCGCCAGATGGCCGACGCCCTGGCCCAGCGCAACCTGGAGCGCTACGCCGCCCGTGTCACCGAGCGCCTCAAGGAGGCCGGCGACGGGGGCTGGCGTGCGGCGATGGACGCCGTGCTCGACGAGTACATCGCCATGAAGCGCACCGCGCCCGGCTTCTCCCTCGTCGACTTCGGCAACCAGATCCCCGTCGGAACCCGCGGCGAGCCCAACCACCGCGTCGCCGACGCTCTCACCGACCTGCTCGCCGGCTACCTCGGCCGCGAACCCGACGAAGACCTCCGCCGCATCTTCCTCATCGCCGTCGAAACCGCCGACACCCTGGTCCACCTCGCGTTCCGGGTGGCCCCGGAGGGCGACGAGCGCATCATCGAGGAGGCGCGCGAGATGCTGCGGGCGTATCTGGCGCGGGTGCTGGACTGACCCCCTGCCCAGGTGCCGCATCGGCAGCCCTGTCGGGCGCAGGGTCGACGCCCGGGTGGGCTGACGCGGCTACCGGACCGAGGCGCCGGGCCGTCCGGCGGGCCGACGGCTGGCGAATTTCCGACCTCACCCCCGGCTAGGACTCCCCTCCGTGCATACCGGTCGGTATGCTCAGCCTCGCCCGCGCGCCACCGCCGTCGCCACCCCCGGGAGGACCCGTGTCCCGCACCGCACTGCGCATCTGCCCCCTGTGCGAGGCCACCTGCGGCCTGACGCTCACCATCGAGGGGACCGCGGTCACCGGCGCCCGCGGTGACCGCGACGACGTGTTCAGCCAGGGGTTCATCTGCCCCAAGGGCGCCTCCTTCGGGGCCGTCGACGGTGACCCCGACCGGCTGCGCACCCCGCTCGTGCGCAAGGACGGCGAGCTGCGCGAGGCAAGCTGGGAGGAGGCCTTCGACGCGGTCGCCGCCGGTGTCCGGGCGGTCGTCGAGCGGTACGGGCCGAACTCGGTGGGCGTCGTACTCGGCAACCCCAACGTGCACACCGTGGCCGGCGCGCTCTACCCGCCGGTCCTGCTCGCCGGCCTGGGCACCCGCAGCATCTTCACCGCCTCCACGGTCGACCAGATGCCCAAGCACGTCTCCAGCGGCCTGCTCTTCGGCGACGCCCTCGCGATCCCCGTGCCGGACCTGGACCACACCGACCATCTGCTCCTCATCGGCGCCAACCCCCTCGAGTCCAACGGCAGCCTGTGCACCGCCCCCGACTTCCCGGGCAAGCTGAAGGCGATCAAGGCCCGCGGCGGCACCCTCACCGTCATCGACCCGCGCCGCACCCGCACCGCCAAGCTCGCCGACCGGCACATCGCGATCCGGCCCGGCACCGACGCGCTGCTCCTCGCGGCGATGGCGTCCGTCCTCTTCGAGGAGGGGCTCGTGGCTCCCGGCGAGCTGGCACCGCACCTCCAGGGGCTCGACGAACTCCCGGACGCCGTACGGGACTTCACCCCCGAAGCCGTGGCGGACGCCTGCGACGTGGACGCCGCCACCATCCGTGCCCTCGCCCGCGAGCTGGCCGCCGCCCCCACCGCCGCCGTCTACGGCCGCATCGGCAGCTGCACCGTCCCGCACGGCACCCTGGCCAGCTGGCTCGTCGACGTCCTCAACATCCTCACCGGCAACCTCGACCGCCCCGGCGGCGCCCTCTTCCCGCAGGCGGCCACCGACAAGACGCCCCGCCCCGCAGGACCCGGCCACGGCTTCGCGCTCGGGCGCTGGCAGTCGCGGGTGAGCGGGCACCCCGAGGCCAAGGGGGAGTTGCCGCTGTCCGCGCTCGCCGAGGAGATCGACACGGCCACCGAGGAGGGCGAGCCGATCCGGGCCCTCATCGCGATCGCCGCCAACCCGGTCCTGTCGTCCCCCGACGGCGACCGCCTCGACAAGGCCCTCGACTCGCTCGACTTCATGGTCAGCGTCGACCCGTACCTCAACGAGACCTCGCGCCACGCCCACGTCGTGCTCCCGCCGCCCCCGCCCTCGCAGAGCCCGCACCACGACTTCGCCTTCAACACCCTCGCCGTACGCAACCAGGTCCGCTACACCCGTCCCGCCGTCCCGCTGGAGCCGGGCCGGATGGCCGAGGCCGAGATCCTGGCCCGGCTGATCCTGGCCGCGACCGGCATGCACGGCGCCGACCCGGCCGCGGTCGACACGCTGGTCATCGACCAGACCCTCGGCAAGGCGGTCAAGGAGCCGCACTCCCCGGTCCACGGCCGCGATCCGAAGGACCTGGCCGCGCAGCTCACCGGCGTGAACGGCCCTGAGCGGCGCCTCGACATGATGCTGCGCCTCGGCCCGTACGGCGACGGCTTCGGCGTACGACCGGACGGGCTCACCCTGGAGAAGCTGCTCGCGCATCCGCACGGCATCGACCTCGGCCCGCTGAAGTCCCGGCTGCCGCAGCCGCTGAAGACCGTCAGCGGCAAGGTGGAGCTGCTGCCGCGGCCCATCGCCGACGACCTGCCCCGCCTGCGGGCGGCCCTGCGCGAGCGCACCGACGGGCTCGTCCTGGTCGGCCGACGCCATCTGCGCTCCAACAACAGCTGGATGCACAACGTGCCCGCCCTCACCGGCGGCACCAACCGCTGCACCCTGCACATCCACCCCGAGGACGCCGAGCGGCTGGGGCTGCGGGACGGGGCGCCCGTGCGCGTGAAGGGCGCCGGCGGGGAGGTGGTCACGAAGGCCGAGGTCACCGACGCGGTCCGCCCCGGCGTCGTCAGCCTGCCGCACGGCTGGGGCCACAACCGCCCCGGCACCCGGCTGAACCATGCGCTGAAGGACCCCGGCGTCAACGTCAACCAGCTCCTCGACGGCAGCCTGCTCGACCCGCTCTCGGGCAACGCGGTCCTCAACGGCGTACCCGTAAAACTCGCCACGGGATCAGCGCTGTGAGCAGTGCAAAGCTGTGACCAGCAGTTTTGCGCTTATTGCTCGCATGTCAACGTCTTGTTAACGCCGCTTGACGGGACCTAACGTCAACGCACCGCCGGCCCTGGTGGGTCGTTCAAGGGCGAACGTTAGGTATCCACTCATGCTGACCATCCTTGGCTTCGCCATGATCGCGACCTTCCTGGTCCTGATCATGATGAAGAAGATGTCGCCGATCGCGGCGCTCGTGCTGATCCCGGCGCTGTTCTGCGTCTTCGTCGGGAAGGGCGCCAAGCTCGGTGACTACGTCCTCGACGGTGTCACCGACCTCGCCCCCACCGCGGCGATGCTCATGTTCGCGATCGTCTACTTCGGTGTGATGATCGATGTCGGCCTCTTCGACCCGATCGTTCGGGGAATCCTGAAGTTCTGCAAGGCCGACCCGATGCGGATCGTGGTCGGCACGGCGATCCTCGCCGCGATCGTCTCGCTCGACGGCGACGGCTCGACCACCTTCATGATCACCGTCTCGGCGATGTACCCGCTGTACAAGCGCCTGAAGATGAGCCTGGTCGTGATGACCGGTGTCGCCGCGATGGCCAACGGCGTGATGAACACGCTGCCGTGGGGCGGCCCCACCGCTCGCGCCGCCACCGCGCTCAAGCTCGACGCCAGCGACATCTTCGTCCCGATGATCCCGGCCCTCGCCGTCGGTCTCGTGGCCGTCTTCGTCCTCTCGTACTTCCTCGGACTGCGCGAGCGCAAGCGCCTGGGTGTGCTCACGCTGGACCAGGTCCTGGTCGAGGAGAAGGCCGAGGAGAAGGAGACCGAGACGGTTCTCGTCGGCGCCGGTTCCGGTTCCGGTGCCTCCGGCACGGGCAAGGCCACCGGCGGCGCCGGCTCCGGCACGGACGCCGAGAGCGACGACGAGGAAGGCGACGCGGAGCGCTTCCAGGTCCTCGACCCGAACCGGCCCACGCTGCGTCCCAAGCTGTACTGGTTCAACGCGCTGCTCACGGGTGCTCTGCTCACCGCCATGATCATGGAGTGGCTGCCGATCCCGGTGCTGTTCCTGCTCGGCGCCGCGCTCGTCCTGACGGTCAACTTCCCGCACATCCCGGACCAGAAGGCCCGCCTCGCCGCCCACGCCGACAACGTCCTCAACGTCTCCGGCATGGTCTTCGCCGCCGCCGTCTTCACCGGCGTCCTCCAGGGCACCGGCATGGTGGACCACATGGCCAAGTGGATGGTGGACGTCATCCCCGAGGGCATGGGCCCGCACATGGCCCTGGTCACCGGCGTCCTGAGCCTCCCGCTCACCTACTTCATGTCGAACGACGGCTTCTACTTCGGCGTCCTGCCGGTCCTCGCCGAGGCCGGCGCTGCGCACGGCGTCACCCCGCTGGAGATGGCCCGCGCCTCTTTGGTCGGACAGCCGCTGCACATGTCGAGCCCGCTCGTCCCGGCCGTGTACGTCCTGGTCGGCATGGCCAAGGTGGAGTTCGGCGACCACACCAAGTTCGTGGTGAAGTGGGCGGCGCTCACCTGCCTCATCATCCTCGCGGCGGGAATCCTCTTCGGAATCATCTGACCCCGCGAGCAAGCACCTTCAAGTCCGGGAGGAACACGATCATGGCGCCCGGTGGGAACCGCGGCTGGCTGCTCCGCCTCGTCATCGCCTTCAGCTTCGCGCAGGGGGCGGTGTCGATGGCCCGGCCCGCCGTCTCCTACCGGGCCCTCGCGCTGGGCGCCGACGAACGGGCGATCGGCGTGATCGCGGGGGTGTACGCCCTGCTCCCGCTGTTCGTCGCCGTCCCGCTGGGCCGCCGCACCGACCATGGCCGCTGCGCGCCGCTGCTGCCCGTCGGCGTCGTCCTGATATCCGGCGGCTGCGCCATGAGCGGCCTCGCGGACTCGCTGTGGGCGATGGCGATCTGGAGCGGGGTCATGGGCCTCGGCCACCTCTGCTTCGTCATCGGCGCCCAGTCGCTGGTGGCCCGCCAGTCCGCCCCGCACGAACAGGACCGCAACTTCGGCCACTTCACGATCGGCGCCTCTCTCGGCCAGCTGATCGGCCCGATCGCCGCGGGCGCGCTGATCGGCGGCCGGGACATGGCGGGGACCAGCGCACTCGCCTTGCTGGTAGCCGGTGCGGGCGGGGCGGTCGCGCTGACCTCGCTGTGGCGCATAGAGAGCCGTACGACGGCCGAGTCCGGCAAGGACCAGGGCGAGCGCGTCCCCGTCCGGGGCATCCTGCGCGCCCGGGGTGTGCCCGCCGGCATCTTCATCAGCCTCGCCGTGCTGTCCGCGACCGACATCCTCACCGCCTACCTCCCGGTGGTCGGCGAGCACCGGGGCATCGCTCCGTCCCTGATCGGCCTCCTGCTCAGCCTGCGCGCGGCGGCCACCATCGCCTGCCGCCTGGTCCTGACGCCCCTGCTGCGGCTCCTCGGCCGGACCCTGCTGCTGACCGTGACCTGTCTGCTGGCGGCCCTGCTGTGCGCCGGGATCGCGCTGCCGGTGCCGGTGTGGGCGCTGGCCCTGATCCTGGCGGTGCTCGGCTTCTGCCTCGGCGTCGGACAGCCGCTGTCCATGACGACGGTCGTCCAGGCGGCCCCCGACGGCGCCCGCTCCACGGCCCTCGCCCTGCGGCTGACCGGCAACCGCCTCGGGCAGGTCGCCGCGCCCGCGTCGGCGGGCCTGATCGCGGGTCTCGCGGGCGTGGCGGCGCCGTTCGTCATGCTGGGGGCGCTGTTGCTGCTGTCGGCGGGCGTCGCGCTGCGGGCGCCGGCGAGGCCGGCGGGGGAGGCGGAGGACGGCGGTGAGCGGGGCGGAGCCAGACCGGCATTGCGGCGAAGGAGTGGTATCTGACGGGTCGTAGGGCGATGCTCCCCCGATTCGTCGCGCGCATGTGAAAGAGAGTCAGGCAAAGCGCGATTTGTACGAAAATCGTCTGACTCGGAGGACTCGCATGCCCACCACGCCTCTTCCACGCCGCGCCGGACTGCGTATCGCCGCCGTCACGGCGCTCACTGCCGCGCTCACGCCGCTCACGGGGGTGCCGACGGCGGGCGCTCAGGAGAATGCCACCATCAAGATCCACACGGCGCCGTGGGACGGGGTCGCGCGCACGCCGTACGGAGACGCGATCGACGAGCCGCGGGTCTGCCGGTTCTACCTCGACGCCGTCAACTTCGAAGAGGTGACGACCGCCACCTACCGCATCGCGGCCGAACCCCCGGTCGGCGGAGGTGCCGGACTCACCGGGACCATCAACCTGGCGAACGGCGCCGGCCACTCCGCGGACCTGACGCTGCCCGACGGGCAGTACCGGCTCTACTGGACGTACACGGGCGCCACGGCCCCCGAGCGGGAGAAGAGCTTCACGGTCGACTGCCGGTCCTCGATGTCGACGCCCTCGCCCGGCCCGCAGGGCGGTCCGCCGGCCGGCGGCGGCGGGATCGCTCGCGACGAGGCGTTCACCACGGTCGCCGGCGCCGGCGTCGTCGGCCTTGCCGCGGTGGGCGGGGTGATGTGGTTCCGGCTCCGTCGTCGTACGCATGGCGCGTAGGAGACGACGCAGGCCCTGGTACCGCAGGCGCGCCTACCGTCTGACGAGGACGGCCGTACTGGCCGCCGCGCTGGTGGTGGTCGGCGTCCGGTGCGACCACGAGCGGCCCGGAGTGGATACGGCCGCTCCGGGCTCCCCCGAGGCCTCCGAGGTCCGATCCGCCGGCACCGGTTCCGGTGCCGGCGGATCGGGCGCCGACTCCCGCCCCGGCGCCGCGGATGCGGGCGCCCCCGCCCACGAGGCGTCGCCCCGGCAACCCGCTCCCTCCGAAACGCAGACCCCGCCCGCAAGCGCGGCCGGCAGTCCCTCCCCGCCACCCCCGAGCCCCGCCGACAAGGAGAAGGCGGCCAAGCGTCCGGCCACGCCCCACCCCCTGCCCCGCTCCCGTGCGACCCGCCTCGTCATCCCCTACATCGGCGTCGACGCCACCCTCATCGACCTGCGCCTCGACAGCGAGCGGCGACTGCCCGCACCGCCCGAGGACGAGCCCGAGGTGGCCGGCTGGTACGCCGACGGGCCGTCACCCGGCGAGCAGGGCACCGCCATCGCGGTGGGCCATCTCGACACCAATACCGGCCCCGCAGTCTTCGGCGGGCTCGGCGAGCTGAAGCGCGGCAAACGCATCGAGGTCAGGCGCGCCGACGGCCGCTCCGCCGTCTACAAGGTGGACTCCATCAAGTCGTACGAGAAGGACAAGTTCCCCAACCGGGAGGTGTACGGCGCCCGGAGCCGCCCCGAGCTGCGGCTGATCACCTGCGGCGGCAACTACGACCGCCGGACCGGCTACTCGGGCAACGTCGTCGTCTTCGCCCATCTCATCGCGACCCGTGAGCCGCGCGCGGCGGCCGACAAGCGCTGAATTTGGCCGTCCGCTTTCTCATCTGCCGGACCGCGACGCCCGATTCCGCCCAGTCCCTTCCCCCAACCGCACACATTCCGTTAACTTCCGTGACTCATACGCCCCGTACGACCCGCACGAGGCGTTCGACCGCGGAGCAAATGAGCCCCCGGGGGCAGCCGTCATGACACGCGCCATATCCCTGCACCAGGTGAGCAAGTCGTACACGCGAGGCTTCCGGGTCGTGGACCGGCTCTCGCTGGACATCGAGCCCGGCGAGTTCCTCGTCCTCCTCGGGCCCTCCGGCTGCGGCAAGTCCACCGTGCTGAGGATGATCGCCGGGCTGGAGGAGATCGACGAGGGCGAGCTGCTGCTGGACGGCGAGTGGTCCAACGACCTGCTGCCCGCCGACCGGCACATGGCGATGGTCTTCCAGAACTTCGCCCTCTACCCGAGCATGACCAGCCGGGACAACATCGGCTTCCCGCTGCGCATCGAGTCGCCCGGCGAGAATCCCCGCGCGCGTGTGGACGCCACCGCGCGCATGCTGGGCATCGAGGACCTCCTCGACCGCTTTCCCGCCCAGCTCTCCGGCGGCGAACGCCAGCGCGTCGCCATGGGCCGGGCCATCGCCCGCCACCCCACCGCCTTCCTGATGGACGAGCCGCTGTCCAACCTCGACGCCAAGCTGCGCAACCACCTGCGCGCCGAAATCTCCGCTCTCACCCGGAAGTTGGGCGTCACCACGGTGTACGTCACCCATGACCAGGCCGAGGCGATGTCGCTCGGCGACCGGGTGGCCGTCCTGCGCGGCGGCGTCCTCCAGCAGGTCGGCACCCCGCGTTCGGTGTACGCCCTGCCCCGCAACGTCTTCGTCGCCGCCTTCATCGGCACCCCGCGCATCAACCTCCTGCGCGGCCTCGTCCGCGCCCCGCTGGACGGCGCGATGACCGTCAGCCTCGGCAAGCAGTACCTCCGACTGCCCGAACCCCTCTCCCTGGACCACCAGTTGCTGCGCGTCCAGCAGGGCCGCGAGGTGATCGTGGGTCTGCGCTCGGAGGCGGTGCGGATCGCCTCGCCCGCCACCGCTCGCCCCGGCGAGGTGCACATCACCGGCCTCGTCGAGCACGTGGAGTTCCAGGGGCACGAGGTCCTCGTCCACTTCAACACCGGCTCCCAGCCGGCCGTCGTACCGGACCTGGAGGCGCCGCGCCCCGTCCCGCCGGTCCGGCGCCGCCGCCGCGACGCCGGCACGGTGCTGGAGCGGCTCCGCGGCCGGGCGGGCGCCTTGCGTGCCGGGCCGGTGGTGACGCTGGAGCATCCGGCCGACGCGGCTGCCGACCTGGCGCCGCCCGAGGGCCGGCTGCCCGGCGATCTCATCGTGCGCACCACGCCCGACATCGACCTCCGGCACGGCATGCAGGTCCCGCTCCTCGTCGACATCGCCCACCTCTTCGTCTTCGACCAGCACGGCGACCGCATCTGCCCGGCCCCGGCACGACTGCCGGATTTGGATGAATGAGACACCTCGGGCATAGGTAGCTATGGGTGCATGAACGTGCAACTCACCCGAACCAGGACCGCCTTGGCGGTGTCCGGTCTGCTGCTGGCCGTCGGTGCGCCCACCGCGTACGCCACCCTCGACGACGGAGCCGCCTCGGCGCCGTCGCGGGGTGAGCCGTACGTCGAGACGCAGCTCTTCTTCGGCACCGCGCGCCCCGACGGCGGCCCGGCCGTCACCGACCGGCAGTTCATGGCGTTCGTCGACAAGGAGGTCACGCCGGACTTCCCGGACGGCCTGACCGTGCAGAGCGGGCGCGGGCAGTGGCGGGACGCGAGCGGGGCGATCGAGAAGGAGCGGTCGTACGAGCTGATCCTGCTGTACCCGGTGGGGCGGGCGACCGCGAACGACGGGAAGATCGAGGAGATCCGCCGGGCCTATGCGAAGCAGTTCGGCCAGGAGGCCGTGGCTAGGGTGGACGACAGGGCCAGAGCGGACTTCTGAAGCCGGGGGAGCCTGGCGCCCGAAAACTATCGCCGCTAGTTTATGAGTCTCACGACGACACGGCCCAGCCCGGGAGGACGCACCATGAAGGCGCACGACGGCATGTACATCGACGGCGAGTGGCGCCCCGCCGCCGGCCCGGACACCATCGACGTCGTGAACCCGGCCGACGAGCAGGTCATCGGCCAGGTCCCGGCCGGTACGGCCGCCGACATCGACACCGCCGTACGGGCCGCCCGGGCCGCCCTACCGGTCTGGGCCGCCACCCCGCCCGCGGCACGGGCCGCCCGGCTGACCGCCCTGCGGGACGCCCTGGAGGCCCGCAAGGACGAGATCGCCGAGACGGTCACCGCCGAGCTCGGCTCGCCGCTGAAGCTCTCGCAGACCGTGCACGCGGGCCTGCCGATCGCGGTCGCGGGCGGCTACGCCGAGCTCGCGGCGACGTACGCCTTCGAGGAGAAGGTCGGCAACTCCACCGTCCACCACGAGCCCATCGGCGTGGTCGGTGCGATCACGCCCTGGAACTACCCGCTCCACCAGATCGTCGCCAAGGTCGCCCCGGCACTGGCCGCCGGCTGCACGGTCGTGCTGAAGCCCGCCGAGGACACCCCGCTGGTCGCCCAGCTGTTCGCCGAGGCGGTGCACGAGGCCGGCGTCCCCGCGGGCGTCTTCAACCTGGTCACCGGCCTCGGCCCGGTCGCGGGCCAGGCGCTCGCCGAGCACCCGGGCGTCGACCTGGTCTCCTTCACCGGCTCCACGGCGGTCGGCCGGCAGATCGCCGCGGTCGCCGGCGCGGCGATCAAGAAGGTGGCCCTGGAGCTCGGCGGCAAGTCGGCCAACGTCATCCTGCCGAGCGCCGACCTGGCCAAGGCGGTCAATGTCGGTGTCGCCAACGTCATGTCCAACTCCGGGCAGACGTGCAGCGCCTGGACGCGGATGCTGGTGCACCGGGACCAGTACGACGAGGCCGTCGGGCTGGCCGCGGCCGCCGCCGCGAAGTACGGCGAGCGGATCGGCCCGGTGGTGAACGCCAAGCAGCAGGAGCGGGTGCGCGGTTATATCGAGAAGGGTGTGGCCGAGGGCGCGCGGCTGGTGGCAGGCGGCCCCGAATCGCCCCGCGAGCAGGGCTACTTCGTCTCTCCGACCGTCTTCGCCGACGTGACCCCGCAGATGACGATCGCCCAGGAGGAGATCTTCGGCCCGGTCCTGTCCGTCCTGCGCTACGAGGACGAGGAGGACGCCCTGCGCATCGCCAACGGCACCGTGTACGGCCTCGCCGGCGCGGTCTGGGCGGGGGACGAGGCGGAGGCGGTGGCCTTCGCCCGCCGTATGGACACCGGACAGGTCGACATCAACGGCGGCCGCTTCAACCCGCTCGCCCCCTTCGGCGGCTACAAGCAGTCCGGCGTCGGCCGCGAGCTCGGCTCGCACGGTCTCGCCGAGTACCTCCAGACCAAGTCCCTGCAGTTCTGAGGAGCGTTCACGTGGTACGCGCAGCCGTCCTGCCCGAAGTGGGCGCCCCGCTGAAGATCACGGACATCGAGCTTCCCGACCCAGGCCCCGGCCAGGTCCGCGTCCGTCTCGCCGCCGCCGGGGTGTGCCACTCCGACCTGTCCCTGTCCAACGGCACCATGCGGGTGCCGGTCCCCGCCGTCCTCGGCCACGAGGGCGCCGGCACGGTCGTCGCCGTCGGCGAGGGCGTCACCCATGTCGTGCCCGGCGCCGAGGCCGTCCTCAACTGGGCCCCGTCCTGCGGCAGTTGCCACGCCTGCTCGCTCGGTGAGGTCTGGCTGTGCGCCAACGCCCTCAACGGCGCCGCCGACGTGTACGCCCGCACCGCCGACGGCACCGACCTCCACCCCGGTCTGAACGTCGCCGCGTTCGCCGAGGAGACGGTCGTCCCGGCGGGCTGCGTCCTGCCGCTCCCGGCCGGCATCCCCCTCACCGACGCCGCCCTCCTCGGCTGTGCGGTCCTCACCGGCTACGGCGCCGTCCACCACTCGGCGCGGGTCCAGCCCGGCGAGACGGTCGCGGTGTACGGCGTCGGGGGAGTGGGCCTCGCGGCACTGCAGGCGGCCCGGATCGCGGGTGCCGGGCGCATCGTCGCGGTCGACGTGTCCCCGGCGAAGGAGGAACTGGCGCGCGCGGCCGGAGCCACCGACTATGTGGTCGCCTCCGAGAACACCGCCCGCGCGATCCGGGGACTGACGGACAAGCAGGGCGTGGACGTGGCCGTCGAGTGCGTGGGCCGCGCGGCCACGATCCGCACGGCCTGGGACTCGACCCGCCGCGGCGGCCGCACCACGGTCGTCGGCATCGGCGGCAAGGACCAGCAGGTCACCTTCAACGCCCTGGAGATCTTCCACTGGGGCCGGACCCTCTCCGGCTGCGTCTACGGCAACTCCGACCCGGCGCGGGACGTGCCGGTCCTTGCCGAGCACGTACGCGCGGGCCGCCTGGACCTGGGCGCGCTCGTGACGGAACGGATCGGCCTGGAGGGCATCCCGGCGGCCTTCGAGAACATGCTCGCGGGGAAGGGCGGCAGGGCGCTCGTGGTGTTCTAGCCCTGCTTTCCGCGCGCCCCGGCCTCCGTGCGAGGCCGGGGCCGCAGGCATGCCCGGAACCCGCTCTGTGTGCCATGTGCAGGCAAAAACTCCTGCTGTACGACCGTTGACGTACATACCGTCCGGTCAGTACGTTCCCCGGAACCTGAGCCACCCCCCGTTCCGTCCCCAGCACCCATCGGAGTGTGCACGCATGGACACGGCACCTTCCGCCCAGCCGCTCACCCCCACCGCGCCCGCCGTCGGCAACCGCCGCCGCGTCGCCACCGCCGCCGCTCTCGCGTCAGCCGTGGAGTGGTACGACTACTTCGTCTTCGGTATCGCAGCCGCTCTCGTTCTCGGCGACCTGTACTTCCCGGCCGGCAGCCCCACCGCCGGGGTGCTCGCGTCCTTCGCGACCTTCGCCGTCGGCTTCCTGGCCCGACCCATCGGCGGCATCGTCGCGGGCCAGCTGGGCGACAAGCGCGGCCGCAAGCCGATGCTGGTCCTCGCGCTCACCCTGATGGGCCTCGCCACCACAGGCATCGGCCTGCTCCCGACCTACGACACGATCGGCGTCGCCGCCCCGATCCTGCTGGTCCTCTTCCGCGTGCTGCAGGGCATCGCCGTAGGCGCCCAGTGGGGCGGCGCGATGCTGATGGCCACCGAGTACGCCCCCGAGGGCAAGCGCGGCATCTACGGCAGCTTCGTCCAGCTCGGCGTCCCCATCGGCGTGGTGACCGCCAACACGGTGTTCCTGCTGGCCGGCGCGTTCACCACCGACTCCGAGTTCGCGGCCTGGGCCTGGCGGGTGCCGTTCCTCGTCGGCCTGTTCGTCCTCGTGCTCGCCTGGTACATCCACACGCGCGTGGAGGAGACCCCCGAATTCCGGGAGGCGGAGAAGAAGCTGGCCGAGGAGCAGAAGGCCGAGCAGTCCTCCCCGTTGCGTACGATCCTGCGCGACCACCTCGGTACGGTGCTCCTCGCCGGAGGCTCCTTCGCCGTGAACACGGCGACCTTCTACATCATCATCACCGGCGTGCTCGACTACACGACCCGCGAACTCGGGATGAAGAAGAGCGCCGTCCTCACCGTCTCCCTCTGCATCAGCCTCACCCAGCTGGTGCTGATCCCGGCCGCCGCCGCGCTCTCCGACAAGTTCGGACGCATCCGTATCTACGCGATCGGCGCGGCCGGCATCGCGCTGTGGGCCGTACCGCTGTTCCTGCTGATCGACACCGGCTCACTGCTGTGGCTGGCCGTCGGCACGTTCGTCGCCAGCTGCTTCCTCAGCATCATGTACGGCCCCCAGGCGGCCCTGTTCGCCGAGCTGTTCACGCCCGAGATGCGGTACACGGGCGCCTCCCTCGGCTACCAGATCGCGGCTGTGCTCGGCGGGGGTCTCGCCCCGTTCGTCATGGTGCTGCTGCTGGAGGCCACGGGCACTTCCATGGCGGTCTCGGGCTACATCATCGGCCTGGCGGTGGTCGCCCTGCTGTCCATCAAGGTCCTTGCGGACAGGGCGCGTTCACGCTGACTCGCGGGTCTGCTCGGGTTGTGGCACACCGGCCACGACCCGGGCGGCCCGAGCGCGGGAGCGCGACACGGCGACCCCGGCCAGACACAGCGCCCCGCCCGCCAGGGTGAGCAGCCCCGGCACCTCGCCCAGCGTCAGCCAGGACATCAGCACGACCAGCGCGGGCACCGCGTACGTGGTCGCGCCCATCCGGCTGGCGGTCGTACGGGCCAGGGCGTACGCCCAGGTCGTGAAGGCCAGCGCCAGCGAGAAGACGCCCAGGTAGACCATGTTGAGCGTGGCCGACAGCGAGGCGTCGGCCAGATCGCCGATCAGCTGCCCGGCGAACGGCAGGCAGAGCACCGCCCCGACCAGGCACCCGAACGTCGTCACCTGCAGCGCGCTCGCGTGGCCGAGCGCCGGCTTCTGCGCCACGGCACCGCCCGCGTAGCCGATCGCGGCGAGCAGGCACAGCACCACGCCGAGCAACGAGGAGCCACCTCCGCCCGACATCGACAGCCCCACGGTCACCGCGCCCGCGAACGACACCGCCATTCCGGCCAGCAGCCGCGGCGGCATCGGATCGCCGAGCACCCGGGCGGCCAGCAGGGCCATCAGGATGGGCCCGATGTTCACCACGAGAGCCGCCGTACCGGCGTCCACCTGCTGCTCGCCCCAGTTCAGCACGACGCTGTAGAAGCCGAACCACAGCAGGCCCGATATCGCGATGCCGGGCCAGGCCGCCCGCGGCGGCAGCCCCTCCCGCCGGACGAGGCAGATGCCCCCCAGCACCAGCGCGCCGACGAGCAGCCGCCCCAACGCGAGCGCACCGGGCGAGTACTCGGCCCCCGCACTGCGGATGGACACGAAGGCCGAGGCCCACAGCACGACGGTCACGGTGGCCGCACCGGCAGCAAGGAGCTCGGCACGACGGGCGGGGCGGGCGGAGGAGGTGCTCATCATGCTCCCGAGGCTAGGAGGAAAGGGAGGGCGAGGGCTCGCGGATTTCGGACGTGGCGATGGGGCGGGCGGCCGGCACCTGACCATCCGGCGTCTGCTCACCAAACGAGGGGCGGGGCGGCGCCCGGCAATCCGGCGTGTGGTGACCCACCGAGGGTCGGGGGCGGCGCCTGACAGTCCGGCGTGTGGTGACCCACCGAGGGTCGGGGGCGGCGCCTGACAGTCCGGCGTGTGGTGACCCACCGAGGGTCGGGGGCGGCGCCTGACAACCTGGCGTCCACTGAACCAACCAAGGGGCGCGGGGAACTGCGCGACCAGCCCCCACGCACCCGCACCCGGCACACGACACAGCACACCCCCCACGCACCCGACAGCACCCGCACTCGCACCCGGCAGCACCGCACACCACCCCGCGCCCGCCCGCCTCACCGCAACGCCCCCGCATCCACACCGAGCAGCTCCCCCAACGCCCGCTCACCCGACGGAGTCACTTTCACGGCCCGCTCCGACCCGATCCGCGCACACCACCCCACCTCCAGCGCGTGCCGGCACAGAGCGGCGCCCGCGACCCCGGCCAGATGAGGGCGGCGCTCAGTCCAGTCGAGGCAGGCCCGGGCCAGCGGGCGGCGACCGGCACGGTCGAGCGGAATGCCGACGGCGTCGAACCAGCCGAGCCCCGCGTCGGTCAGCGCGAACCCCGTGTCCTGCCGCAGCAGCCCGCGCGAGGTCAGCGCGTCGGTGACGGCGATGCCGAGCCGTCCGGCGAGATGGTCGTAGCAGGTGCGGCCCCGGGCCATGGCCGAGCCCGCGCTGGACTCCCGCAGGTTCCGGGGCCGACGGTCCGTCCCCGGGCCGACCTGCGCGGCGAGGTCCTCCACCAGCTGGGCGACCCGCGCGTCGGCGAGCCGCACGTACCGGTGCCGTCCCTGCCGTTCCTCGGTGAGCAGCCCGCCCGCGACGAGCTTGCCCAGATGCTCGCTCAGCGTCGACGCGGCGACCCCGGCGTGCCGGGCCAGCTCACCTGCGGTCCACGCCCGCCCGTCGAGCAGCGCCAGCAGACAGGCCGCCCGGGTCTCGTCGGCGAGGAGACCGGCGAGGCGGGCCAGCTGCGAAGCCTGGGGATCCCTGGTGGTCATGGGTCCCAGCATGCGACACGGACACTTCGGCGCCGGCCGAAGTATCAGCGGGCGTGCCTACGTGGCCCGCCCGACCTGCTCGTACTGCCGCGCGAGACCGTCCAGCAGCGCCGTCAGGCCCGTGTCGAAGGCGCGCTCGTCGATCTTCTCCTGCAGCTCGGCGAGGAGATGGGCCTGCCCGAGGTGGGGATAGTCGGCGGGGTCGTACGCGCTCGCGTCGTCCACGAAGCCCCCGGCGAACGAACCGAGCGCCGAGCCCATGATGAAGTACCGCATCAGCGCACCGATCGACGTGGCCTGGGCCGGGGGCCAGCCCGCCTCGACCATCGCGCCGTAGACGGCGTCGGCGAGTCGCAGCGCCGCCGGGCGGCGTCCGGGGCCGCGGGCGAGGACCGGGACGATGTTCGGGTGGTCGCGCAGGGCGGCCCGGTAGGAGACGGCCCAGTCGTGCAGCGCGGTGCGCCACTCCCGGCCGTCGTCGAACATCGACAGATCGACCTGCGCGCTGACCGAGTCGGCGACCGCCTCCAGGATCTCGTCCTTCGTGCGGAAGTGGTTGTAGAGGGAGGGCCCGCTCACGCCCAGCTCGGCGGCGAGCCGACGCGTGGAGACGGCCGCGAGGCCCTCGGCGTCCACGAGTTCGCGAGCCGTCGCGACGATCCGGTCGTAGCTGAGGAGGGGCTTGCGCGGTCGGGCCATGGCGCACATAGTAGGGCTGCCGGACAGAAACTAGCAGTGCTAATTTAAATGTACGGCTTTCAATGTACGGCCGTCGAAGTCCGTTCTCTGTGGGGTGACTCGGCATGAATCTGGAGCTCAGCGACGAGCAGACCGCCGTCCGGCAACTCGCCCGCGACTTCGTGGGCCGCGAAATCGCCCCGCACGTCGTCGCGTGGGACCGGGCCGAGGAGGTGGACCGCGGAGTCGTCAAGAAGCTCGGTGAGGTCGGCTTCCTGGGCCTGACCATCGACGAGGAGTACGGCGGCTCGGGCGGCGACCACCTGGCGTACTGCCTGGTCACGGAGGAGCTGGGCCGGGGCGACTCCTCGGTGCGCGGGATCGTGTCGGTCTCCCTCGGCCTGGTCGCCAAGACCATCGCCGCCTGGGGGAGCGAGGAGCACAAGCGCCGCTGGCTGCCCGGGCTCACCTCCGGTGAGGAGGTCGGCTGCTTCGGCCTCACCGAGCCGGGCACCGGCTCCGACGCCGGCAACCTCGCCACGCGGGCGGTCCGCGACGGCGGCGACTACGTCCTCAACGGCACCAAGATGTTCATCACGAACGGCACCTGGGCCGATGTCGTCCTGCTCTTCGCCCGCTCCACCGACGCGCCCGGCCACAAGGGCGTCTCCGCCTTCCTGGTCCCCACCGACACTCCGGGCCTGACCCGCCGCACCATCCACGGCAAGCTCGGCCTGCGCGGTCAGGCCACTGCCGAGCTGGTCCTCGAGGACGTCCGGGTGCCCGCGGCGGCCATGCTGGGGGAGGAGGGCAAGGGCTTCTCGGTCGCGATGTCGGCGCTGGCCAAGGGACGGATGTCGGTCGCCGCCGGGTGCGTGGGCATAGCTCAGGCCGCCCTGGACGCGGCCGTCCGTTACGCCGGTGAGCGCGAACAGTTCGGCAAGTCCATCGCCCGGCACCAACTGGTCCAGGAGCTGATCAGCGACATCGCCGTCGACGTGGACGCGGCGCGGCTGCTGACCTGGCGGGTCGCCGACCTGATCGACCGCGGGCTGCCCTTCGCCGTCGAGTCCTCCAAGGCCAAGCTGTTCGCCTCGGAGGCCGCCGTCCGTGCCGCCAACAACGCCCTGCAGGTCTTCGGCGGCTACGGCTACATCGACGAGTACCCGGCGGGCAAGCTGCTGCGCGATGCCCGTGTGATGACCCTGTACGAGGGCACGAGTCAGATCCAGAAGCTGGTCATCGGGCGGGCGCTGACCGGGGTTTCAGCGTTCTGAGTACGTGGCTGAGTAGTTCAGCGGATGTGGCGCGGGGCACGTTCGCCGACCCTTGGCCCATGAGTGACACACCGGTCAAGCAGCAGAGTACGGCCGCCTTCCACGGTCAGGCCGTCGCGTCCTTCGCGGTCGCCATGGCCGCCACCGGCATCGGCATCTACCAGCTGAGCGCCGACGCCTGGGTCCGCGGCTTCCTCGCGATCGCGGTTCTCTACCTGGTGACCTCGGCGTTCACGCTCGCCAAGGTCATCCGGGACCGTCAGGAGGCCGGGCAGATCGTCAGCCGGGTCGACCAGGCCCGGCTGGAGAAGCTGCTCGCCGATCACGACCCCTTCGAGAAGATCTGAGCCCCGGCGGGTGCGGGACCGGCTGGGTCCGGCCGGGTCCGGCTCGTTCAGGCCCCTCCCGGCCGCCTCACTAAGCGCTCGCTCAGTATCGGCGGTATGGTGGTGGCTCTGTCAGCGAGAGGGGCGAGTGAGCGATGAGTACGGCGGAGGACACGGCCGGCGGCGAGACGTCGGCGTGGGGTGAGGTCACGCCCGACGCGGCCCGGCGGCTGCTGATCGCCGCCGTGGAGGCCTTCGCCGAGCGCGGCTACCACGCCACCACGACCCGTGACATCGCGGGCCGCGCCGGTATGAGCCCGGCCGCGCTCTACATCCACTACAAGACCAAGGAAGAGCTGCTCCACCGCATCAGCAGGATCGGCCACGAAAAGGCGCTGGAGATCCTGCAGACGGCGGCCCGCCGGGACGGCACGCCGAACGAGCGGCTCGCCGACGCGGTGAGTTCCTTCGTCCGCTGGCACGCCGGGGGACGTACGACCGCGCGGGTCGTGCAGTACGAGCTGGACTCGCTCGGCCCGGACGCCCGCGACGAGATCCTCGCGCTGCGCCGGCAGTGCGACGCCGAGGTGCGCGCGATCATCGAGGACGGCGTGGCCGCCGGTGCCTTCGACGTGCTGGACGTGAAGGGTACGACCCTCGCCGTCCTCTCGCTGTGCATCGACGTGGCCCGCTGGTTCAACGTCGACGGCCCGTGGACGCCCGACGAGGTCGGCGCGCTGTACGCCGACCTCGTGCTGCGGATGGTGGGGGCGAAGTAGCCCGCGCTCAGCGGTGGCCGCGGCTCAGAAGTAGTAGCGGGAGACGGACTCGGCGACGCACACCGGCTTGTCCCCGCCCTCGCGCTCCACGGTGAAGGCGACGGTCACCTGGACGCCGCCCGTGACGTCGTCGACGCCGGTGATGGTGGCGGTGGCGCGCAGTCGGGAGCCGACCGGCACCGGGGCGGGGAAACGGACCTTGTTCGTCCCGTAGTTGACGCCCATCTTCACACCCTCGACCGCGATGAGCCGGGGTCCGAAGAGGGGGAGCAGGGACAGGGTGAGGTACCCGTGGGCGATGGTGGTCCCGAAGGGTCCCGCGGCGGCCTTCTCGGGATCCACGTGGATCCACTGGTGGTCGCCGGTCGCCTCCGCGAACAGGTCGATCCGCTTCTGGTCGACCTCCACCCAGTCGGTGTACCCCAGCTGCTCACCCACTGCAGCCTTCAGGTCGTCGGCGCCCGTGAAGATCCTCGGCTCTGCCATGTCCCGGCCTCTCGCGTCGCGTGTCTCAAGCCATGTCTAAGCAACTGCTTAGCATGCTAGGCCGAGGAGCCCCTGTCAACGGACCGGGGCCGTGCCGCGGTAGGTAGGTTTGAGGGGTGCCCCAGATCCCCGAGAAGATCCACGAGCTCACGGTCGGCCAGCTCGCCGCCCGTAGCGGCGCCGCCGTCTCCGCCCTGCACTTCTACGAGTCCAAGGGCCTGATCAGCAGCCGCCGCACCTCCGGCAACCAGCGCCGCTACACCCGTGACACCCTCCGCCGGGTCGCCTTCGTCCGCGCCGCCCAACGCGTCGGCATCCCGCTGGCGACGATCCGCGACGCCCTCGCCGAACTCCCCGAGGAGCGCACCCCCACCCACGAGGACTGGGCACGCCTGTCGGAGGCCTGGCGCTCGGAACTGGACGAACGCATCAAGCAACTGAACCGCCTCCGCGACCACTTGACCGACTGCATCGGCTGCGGCTGCCTCTCCCTGGACACCTGCATCCTCTCCAACCCGAACGACGCCTTCGGCGAACGCCGGGCGGGATCGCGCCTGATGGTGGAGCAAGGGGGAGGCCGGGGGAACGGGGGGAATGGCGGCGGGGCTGGAAGGTAGGGGCAGAGGCCGACGTAGGCGGCCGGGGGGGGCTGACGCCGAGCAACTGGCGCGGCGCCCGTCCCGCAGAGAGCCGCACCCCGCCGGCGCGGGTGAGCGCCCGGGCTCAGCCCGACGTCGAACACCCGCAAACCGGCGGAGCCCGAGTCACTCGTACTCGGTCCCGCCCTTGCGCGTCAGATACGCCGGACTGACCGCCTTCGCGATGGCCCGTCCGCCGGTCACCGCGCTGTACCGCTCGGCAACCGGACGTATCACCACGCCCTCCCGCAGATGCAGCTCCCGCCCGGATACGGTCTCCCGGCCGCTGGCGACCTCCAGTACCCGATCGATGTCGAACGGACCCTCGAACAGCCGTGGCACCAAAGGCAGTTCGCCCTTCAGCACCTCCGCCGCGTCCAGCCACTGCACGCGGCCGCCGATCTCCGCGGACACGTCGAACACGGCGTACCCCAAGGTCTCCCGACGCCCGTCGGCCCCGTACGTCAGGTCCTGCACCCCCGCGCCGTACACCTCACCGAAGACACCCACCCGCCGCGCGCCCAACCGCTCGGCCACGCGAGCCGCGACCTCGGCGACGCCGTGCGCCTGCACCGCCCGCCAGTACAGGTTCCGTGGGTCCTCCTTCAGCGCCAGCGACTTCGACCCGAAGCCCTTGGAGGACACGTACACCCGCTCCTCGTCGGCGACATACGTCAGAAGGCACGCCGACCCGTGCAGCTTCTCTGTCAGCACGACGGGCTCACCCGGTTCGAAGATGCCCGGATACCGCTGGATGTTCTCGATGTCGACCCAGGACAGCAGATCCGGCGCCGACTCCACGTCGCCGGACATCGTGGGCGGGACGGGCGGCACCCACTTGGTGATCCCGAGCCGCTCGGCGAAGTCGGCACCCTCAGCGGCCGCCCGCGCCAGATCGACGCCGGCCAGCGCGTCGGGTCGGCACACGATCCCCTGCGACAGCTCACCGCGCAGCCGCACCGCCTTGACCCGGTCGGCCTTGCTCCCCGCCAGCCGCCCGGTCAGCCCCAGCTCCTCGATCAGCCCGGCCGGCAGCACGGACTGCTCGGGGATGTACACGGCGGCATCACCCGTGCGGTACGCGCCCTTGGCGACGACGGCACGGTACAGACCCACCTGGGCCAGCTCCAGCGCGTCGGCGTTGGGATGTTCGTGGACGGTCAGCACTTCGGCGGTGACGCGCAGCGTCGACATGAGGGCTCCTCGGTGTTGCTCAGACGGGTTTCATCGCCCCCAACTGTCCGGACGGGAAAGGGATGGAGCGACGGGATTAGCGCCTGCTATCGTCGCGATCTTCGGCCGGCGGCCCGCCGCCGTGCACGGAGTCCTGACGGGACGGTCTTCCATGCCCTCGCCCGCCCTCGATGCCGCCCTCGCGGACATCGACACCGTCTTCAACGGTTTCGCCAGCCCCACCGAGACCGGCTGTGGTCGCTGCTTCGACCCGGAGGAGACGGCATACCTGCGCAGGCCGTACACGCGCGTGCCCGCCGATCTGCTGCGCCGGTTCGTCTACAAGTCCCCGGACCACTTCGAGGATCACGCCGCGGTGATGCGGCGCCTGCTGCCGCAGTGCGCGCGGGCCATGGCGGACGGCAGCCTGGACTTCCTGTGGTGGGGGCACGGACTCTCCCGGGTGGACTGGCGCTCCTGGCCGACGGCGCAGGCGGACGCCCTCGACGTGTTCCTGCTCGCCTGGTGGCAGGACGCCCTCGTCACCCCTGAGCCGCCCTATGGCATCGCGGACATCTTCGACATGGTCACGGCGGTCTCCGGTGACGTCACGACCTTCCTCGACGGATGGATCAGGCATCCCACGGCCGATGCCCATGTCGTGCAGTGCGTACGTCACTGGCTCGACGACCTGCTCAGTGACGCCTCACCCCTGTCGTTCTGGGTCGGTGACGGAGAGGACGCGGCTGTCGCCGAACTCCAGTCCTGGCTGGCCACACACGCCCCTGCCCGCCTCCGTGCCCAGGGCGAGCCGGACCTCGCGGCCCGCACCGGACTCCTCGCCCTCCCTCACGACGAGCGCTGGTCCCACCCGTACTGGACGAGCCCCTCGGCGACCAACTGAGCGTTGGATGCCGCCCGTTCCCCGTCCGGCAGGACCAGCGTGTCCTCCAGGCCGATGCGCGTCGCCAGCCCCAGCCGCCCCGCCAGCCGCAGCACCGGCCACGCTCCACCGTCCTCCCCGTGCAGCAGCACGGGGCGCCCGAACGCCGGGCCCAGGTCGGTCAGCAGCGCACGCGCGGTCTCCTCGGCCGTCTCGGCGGACGTGTCCGTCACCTCCGCCAGCACCCGCAGCACCCTCGGCCCCAGCGGCGAAGCGGCGAACCGGGCCGCCCCGTTCGTGCCGGACCAGATGCCGGCCTCGACGCCCACGCCTCGCTCGATCAGCGCCGCGGCGATCTCCTCGGCGCCCTCCTCATGCCAGTTGACCGAGGCGTGGTCCGGCAGCACCCTCCAGCTGCGTACGCGCTCCAGCCGGGCCTCGGGGTCCGGTTCCGCCCACGCCCCTGTCGTCACACCGATCGGCACCGGCACCCGGGCCCGTATCGCCTCCAGCGTCGGCGCGAGCACGCGCGGCGACAGACTGTCCTGCCCGCAGGGGGTCTTGGGGTGGACATGGATGTCCGTGGCCCCGGCCGCGACGGCCTCGGCCGCGGAGTCGGCCAGCGCATCCGGCGAGAGCGGCACCACCGCACCGTCGCCCGCTCCTCGGGACCCGTTCAGACACACCTGGATCATGCCTCGATGGTGCCAGTCACCACTGACACCGGGGCCCACGCGGCATGACGGGTGGGCAAAAGGGGGTGCGGCATCCCCGGCGCACCCCCGTCGTACTAGGCGGACACAAGCAACCGCCGCTCGCGCCGCGACGCCGCCAGCGCTTCGGGCGTGAGAACCGGACGCGGCACCACGATTCCGCAGTCCGTGCAGACCGGGCCCGACGACGGTTCATGGGCCAGGTCGTACTGCCAGATCAGTCGCTCCCCGCCGCACACCGGGCACTCGCAGCCCGGATCGCGCTCCAGCGCGGAGATCAGTCGGCGCAGCACCTCGGCCAGCGGTTCATCGGGGTGGACCCGGGGGTTGTCGCACCAGGCGACTCCGAAACCGCCCCAGGTCAGCCGGTGCCAGTCGTCCACGCTGCCCGGCCTGCGCAGTCCGTCGTGCTTTTCCTTCCTGCGTCGCTCGGCGAACTCGACCTCGTAGGCCAGCCAGACCGAACGCGCTTCCTCCAGCTCGTCCAACGCGGCCACGAGCCGCGCCGGATCGGGGGACCGGTCCTCCGGACCGAACCCTGCCCGGGAGCACAAGTGGTCCCAGGTCGCCCTGTGCCCGTAAGGAGCGAAACGCTCAAGGCACTTACGCAGCGAGTAGCGCCGAAGCGCCAGATCGCACCGCGGGTCGCGCACCTGTCTCGCCAGACTCCGGAAACCGGCCATCGCCCTGCACCTCCGTCACACCTGCACCTGTACTTCGGTCACTTCGGCGTCGTCGCACGGACTTCGTGCGACGTTGACGAATAGACGTATCGACAAGCGATTCGGCTCCATCCCCGCTCCATCCGATTGTTGATGGCCCTCATGGCGCTCCCTCGTGTGGCCTCCATCGCGCTTCCTGGTGACTCCCAAACGGGACGCATGTTCATCTTCAATCTCGGGGATACCGCCGGTAACATCCCGGCTCACCCTCGTCGGTAGGAGCGGCCATGCCACGGCGTACCCCACGCAACGCCCTAGTCGGACTGAGAACTCCCGGCAGATTCCACGGGTTCCTGAAGACCGCGTCCATATGCGCTCTGATCGCCGGTCTTTTATCGCCACTTTCCCCGGCGGTCGCCGCGCCCGAGGCGGCGGCGGCCGCCGACCACTGCGGGAACCAGTGCTCCGACATCCTGCCGCCGGGCCAGAACGGCAACGCGACCCTCGCCCAGATCCTGCTCAACCAGGCCTTCGGCACAATGCCCGATCATGCCTCCGACCAGCTGGGTCCCTATGCCGACCTGGCCAGGGGCCACACCGGCCTCACCAACGCGACGATCAACAACTTCTTCAACGATGCCTCGTTCGGCGTCCCGTCCGATCAAGTCGCCTCCACCGTGAATCCCGCCGGGCGCGGCGACGTGACGATCGTCCGTGACAAGAAGACGGGTGTGCCGCACATCACCGGTACCACCAGATACGGCACGGAGTTCGGCGCCGGCTATGCGGCCGCCCAGGACAGACTGTGGCTGATGGACGTCTTCCGGCACGTCGGACGCGGGCAGCTGACCTCCTTCGCGGGCGGCGCGCCCTCCAACCAGGGTCTGGAGCAGCAGTTCTGGCGTCATGCGCCGTACACCGAGGCCGATCTCCAGGCGCAGATCGACAACGCCGTCGCCTCGAACGGCGAACGCGGGCAGCTGGCACTCGCCGACGCCAAGGCCTATCTCGACGGCATCAACGCCTACATCGACGCCTCCGACAGGGGCCGCTACTTCCCCGGCGAGTACGTCCTGACCGGTCACAAGGACTCCGTCACCAACGCCGGCACGATCGAGCACTTCAAGCTGACCGACATGGTCGCGCTGGGCTCCGTCATCGGTGCCCTCTTCGGCTCAGGGGGCGGCGGCGAGGTCGACAACGCGATCTCCCTGCTGGCCGCCCAGGAGAAGTACGGCGTGGCCGACGGCACCGAGCTCTGGGAGTCGTTCCGCGAGCGCAACGACCCCGAGGCCGTCGTCACCGTCCACGACAAGAGCTTCCCGTACGCCACCAAACCCGAGAACCCACAGGGCGAGGCCCTGCCCGACGCCGGCTCGGTCGCCGAGGAACAGCTCGTGTACGACCGTGCCGGCAGCGCGGCCGGCTCCGCCGCGACCGGCGCCTCCACCAAGGCCGCCGAGACCGCCATGACCTCGGCGAAGCGAGGCATGTCCAACGCCCTGGTGGTGAGCGGCGAGCACACCGCGAGCGGCCACCCGGTCGCCGTCTTCGGCCCGCAGACCGGCTACTTCGCACCCCAGCTCCTCCTGCTCCAGGAGATCCAGGGCCCCGGCATCAGCGCCCGCGGCGCCTCCTTCGCGGGCCTGAGCATGTACGTCGAGCTCGGCCGCGGCCAGGACTACGCATGGAGCGCCACGACCTCCGGCCAGGACATCATCGACACCTACGCCGTCGAGCTCTGCCAGGACGACCACCACTACCTTTACCGCGGCACCTGCACGGCGATGGAGAAGATCGAGCAGAAGAACGCCTGGAAGCCGACGACCGCCGACAGCACGCCGGCGGGCTCGTACACGATGCGGGTCTGGCGGACGAAGTACGGCCCCGTCACGCACCGCGCCACCGTCGGCGGCAAGAAGGTCGCCTACACCACACTTCGCTCGTCCTACCTGCACGAGGCCGACTCGATCATCGGCTTCCAGATGCTGAACGACCCCGATTACGTCAAGGGCCCGGAGGACTTCCAGAAGGCGGTGCAGCACATCAACTACACCTTCAACTGGTTCTACGCCGACTCCGAGCACACCGCCTACTACAACAGCGGCGACAACCCGGTGCGGGCGACCGGCGTCGACGCGGAGTTCCCGGTGTGGGCACAGTCGGCCTACGAGTGGCGGAACTGGGACCCGGCGACGAACACGGCGCAGTACACCCCGCCCTCGGCCCACCCCAACTCCATCGACCAGGACTACTACGTCTCCTGGAACAACAAGCAGGCCAAGGACTACACGACCGCACCCTGGGGCGACGGTTCGGTCCACCGCGGCAACCTGTTGGAGGACCGGGTGCGCAGGCTCGTCGACGCGGGCGGCGTGACCCGGGCCTCGCTGGTGAAGGCGATGGCCGACGCGGGCCTTGCCGACCTGCGGGCCCAGGACGTACTCCCGGACCTGCTCAAGGTCGTCACCGGTTCCCCGGTGACCGACTCCACGGCCGCGGCGGCGGTGGGCAAGCTGCAGACGTGGCTGGCGGCGGGCGGCAGGCGCACCGAGACGGCGGCCGGTTCGAAGAAGTACGCCGACGCCGACGCGATCCGGATCCTGGACGCGTGGTGGCCGCTGCTGGTGAAGGCCCAGTTCGAACCGGGCCTCGGCAGCGAGCTGTATGCCGCGATGACGGACAACCTGCCCATCGACGAGTCCCCGTCGGCCACCCACGGCCCGACCGGCGCGCACGCCGGAAGCGCCTTCCAGTACGGCTGGTGGTCCTACGTCGACAAGGACCTCCGCGCCGTGCTCGGTGAGTCGGTGCAGGGCCCGCTCGACCGCAAGTACTGCGGGGCCGGCAGCCTCAGCGCCTGCCGGGACCTCCTGATCGGCACCCTGAAGGAGGCGGCCGGCAAGACCGCGGCCCAGGTCTACCCCGGCGACGACCAGTGCTCGGCGGGCGACCAGTGGTGTGCCGACTCGATCGTCCAGCGCACCCTGGGCGGCATCAAGCACGGCAGGATCAGCTGGCAGAACCGGCCGACGTATCAGCAGGTGGTGGAGTTCACGTCACACCGGTGACGGGAAGGCGGCGGGTCACTTGATGCGGCCCGCCGCCAGCACCACCTGCGCCAGCTCCCGGTGCACGATGTCGCTGTGCGCCCCCGCCGGCGGCCCCCCGCGCCTGACGACCGCCGCCGCGTCGATGTTCACGCACCCCGAGGCAGGCAGGTTCGCCTTCAGCGCGTCGGCCAGCTTGAACGACCGTGTCCCCGGCACCGCCTGCACCCCGCCGTGCCCCATCGCACCCCACTTGGCGCCCAGCGCCCGGCCGACGTCGACAGCGGCGACCCCACGCGCGTCCCCCGCCATGCGGGAGGCCAGCGGATACATCGTCGACAGGGCCGAGTCGTGCCGCGAGTGGCAGCACACCAGCGGTCCGTCGATACGGTTGTGCTGGCCCTCCAACACCCCACCGGCGCGCGCGTCGTGCGGCAGCCGGGACGCGAACGCGTAGTGCGAGAAGGCGCCCTGGAGCAGGGTGACCGACTTCACCGTGCGCACGCCCTTCGGCAGCCCGCGCAGCGCGAACGACACCAGCCGCGCTCCGAAGCTGTGCCCGACCAGATGCACGCGCGCCTGCGGAGCCCGTGCGGCCAGCTGCCCCACCACCCGGCCGAGCCCGCGCTCACCCACCGTCCCGGCCCGCCGCTTCATGGCGTAGTACGTGGCCTGCCGCAACAGTTCGTGCGCGCCCTCCCAGGGGTTCGGCAGCGAGAACGAGGCCGCACCGTCCGGCGCTTCGAGATGCGCCAGCGCCTGCGCGAACTCCTCGCACACCGCCGCCACCGACCCCGAGAGCATGTCCGGCGCGTTCTGCGGCACGCCCTCCGCCAGCGTGTCCGCCGCGAACAGCGCCTGCGGCCCCGGCGGAACGACGTCCACCAGCATCCGCACCAGCCGCCCGAACTCCCGCAACTCGGCCTCCTCGCGCGGCTGCTGGTCCAACAGCCGCGCGATCTGATCGATCACGGTCGCCCGGCCGGGAAAGGTCTCCAGCAACGCGTGCCGGGTGTCCTTGTCCAGCACAGGCCGCCGCGGAAGCTCGGCCGCCACCGCACGCGGGAAGTCCGGGATCGGCTCGTCCGAGAACCTCATCGACGGCCAGACCACGCCCACGTACCCGATCTTCGCCGCCGGGGCGAGCTGCGGGATCGGCGCGAAGAAGCGGTCGTAGAGCCGGGTCGCCACCGAGCGGTCGTTGTTCCAGCCGTGCGCGAAGACGATCAGATCACGGACGTTGTGCCGTCCCACCCCGGCGAGCAGCCGGTCCCGCGTCCGGGAGTCCGGATCGCCGTCCGCGTCGAAGGTCAGCTCCCAGTAAGGAGTCACGCTCACTGCCGGTTCCGCCATGACGGGCCCCTCGTCCCCCGAAGTGGTGCGATACGGGCGCATCGTCCTGCTACCGGGCGGGATTGGCCATACGTCGTCACCCATCCGTGTAACCCGGTTGCGGGGCACTCACTTGTACAGGAGGTACTCCCGCCGCACCCGCCGGAACGCCGCCAGCTCCCCCTGCCAGCCCGCCACCACCTCGTCGGCGCTCGCGCCCGCGTCGATCATCGTGCGGACCTGGGTGGAGCCGGTGAGCTTGTCGATCCAGTTGTCCGCACGCCAACTGAAGCCGCTCCACGACCTCTTGGCGGTCACCAGCAGGGCGATGCCGGTGCGGACGGGGTCGTATGCGGCGCGGTCGTCGACGTGGATCTGTACGCCGCCGATGGTCTTGCCCTGGAACTTGGAGAACGTCGGCGCGAAGTAGGCCTCTCGGAAGCGCACCCCGGGGAGGCGGAGTTCGTTCGCGGCCGCCGCCCAGCGTCCGTCGATGCCTTCCGCGCCCAGCAGTTCGAAGGGGCGGGTGGTGCCGCGCCCCTCCGAGAGGTTCGTGCCCTCGAAGAGACAGGTGCCCGAGTAGACGAGGGCGGTGTCCGGCGTCGGCATGTTCGGGCTCGGCGGCACCCACGGCAGGTCCCAGGCGTCGTAGAACTCGGACCGCTTCCAGCCGGTCATCCGTACGGTCTCCAGTGGCACCGGGGCGGTGAGGAACTCCCCGTTGAACAGCCGAGCCAGCTCGGCGACCGTCATGCCGTGCGCCTGGGAGATGGGCTTGCGGCCGACGAAGGTGGCGAACTCCTCGTGGAGGACGGGGCCCTGGGCCGCTCGTCCGGTCACCGGGTTCGGCCGGTCCAGCACGACGAAGCGCTTGCCGGCCAGCTGAGCCGCCTCCATGCAGTCGTAGAGCGTCCAGATGTAGGTGTAGAAGCGGGCGCCCGCGTCCTGGATGTCGAAGACCACCGTGTCCACGCCGGACGCGGTGAAGATGTCGGCGAGGGGCCGGCCGCTCTTCAGGTACGTGTCGTAGACCGGCAGACCGGTCGCCGGGTCGTCGTAGCGGCCCTCGGAGCCGCCTGCCTGCGCGGTGCCGCGAAAGCCGTGTTCGGGGCCGAAGACGGCCGTCAGGTTCACCCTTTCGTCGGCGTGCATGACGTCTACGATGTGGCGGACGTCGCGGGTTACGCCGGTGGGGTTGGTGACGATTCCGACCTTCTGGCCTTCGAGGACCGAGTAACCGTCGGCTGCGAGCCGCTCGAAGCCGGTCTGTCTGCGGCGGCGCTCGGCTGCATGGGATGCGGTGGCTGTGGGGAGGGAGATTGCTGCCGTTGTCGCTGCGAGGAGAGCTCGTCTGGATAGGCGCATGGGGGGCACGGTATTGCTCCCGCGGCTTGTGTGGAAGGTGCGGGTTGTCTGGGGTTGCTCGCGCCGTACCCCGCGCCCCTGAGGGTGCCGCAGTCGCCCTTCCGTGTGACATACCGACCGGTTAGTCTGGCGTCGTAGCAGAGCCGCAGTCGAAGGAGACCGATGGTGGAAGCCGTTCAGAGTGCCGGAGTCGTCGTGACCGGGGCTGGGGGTGGCATCGGGGCTGCGCTGGCCCGGCGCTTCGCCGCCGAGGGGGCTCGTGTCGTCGTCAACGATCTGGACGCCGGGAAGGCCAAGGCAGTCGCCGACGAGATCGGCGGCATCGCGGTCGCCGGTGACGCGTCCGCCGTCGTGGCCGACGCCCGGGACGCGCTCGGTGGCACGGTCGACGTCTACTGCGCCAACGCCGGTGTCGCGTTCGGGGGGGACGACCCCGGACAGCCGCTCGACGAAAAGGCTTGGTCCACGTCCTGGGACGTCAACGTGATGGCACACGTGCGTGCCGCCAACGAACTTCTCCCGGCCTGGCTGGAGCGCGGCAGCGGACGCTTCGTCTCCACCGTCTCCGCCGCCGGACTGCTCACCATGATCGGCGCCGCGCCCTACGCCGTCACCAAGCACGGCGCCTACGCCTTCGCCGAGTACCTGTCGCTGACGTACCGCCACCGCGGCGTCAAGGTGCACGCCATCTGCCCGCAGGGCGTGCGCACCGACATGCTGGACGCCACCGGCAGCGCGGGTGACCTGGTGCTCAAGCCCACCGCCATCGCGCCGGAGGACGTGGCGGACGCCCTGTTCAAGGGCATGGCGGAGGACCGTTTCCTGATCCTGCCGCACCCCGAGGTCGCCGGGTACTACCAGACGCGCGCCGCCGAGCCGGACCGCTGGCTGACCAACATGAACCACCTCCAGCAGAAGTGGGAGGAAGCCCGGTGACCGAATCCCCGTACGCGGCCAAGCCCTGGGTGGCCCTGCTCACCGACGTCCAGCGCGCCCCGATAGCACCGGCCGACTCGCTCGTGCACGCCCTGCGCCGGGCCGTCGCCGAGACCCCGGAGCGTGTCTTCCTCGCCTACTTCGACGGCCGCCTGACCTACCGCGAGGTCGACGAGCTCAGCGACTCCGTCGCCGGGCACCTCGCCGCCCGTGGCCTGGAGCGCGGCGACCGGGTGGCGATCCTGCTGCAGAACTCCCCGCACTTCGTGATCGCCCTGCTCGGCGCCTGGAAGGCGGGGGCGGTCGTCGTGCCGGTCAACCCCATGTACAAGTCGGGGGAGGTCGGCCATGTCCTGCGGGACGGGGAAGTGGCCGCGCTGATCTGCTCGGACCGGGCCTGGGAGTCGTATCTGCGCGAGACGGCGGCCGACTCGCCGGTGCGGATCGTGCTCACCGGCTGTGAGCTGGACTTCCAGACGCGGGGCGACGCGCGCGTGCTGACCTTCGAGCGGCTGCCGGGGGCCGAGGACGCCGACGACCTGACGACCGTCGCCCGCGCCGGCCACAAGGCGCCGCAGGGGCGTGACCTCGGCCCGTCCGACATCGCGCTGATCAGCTACACCTCGGGTACGAGCGGCACCCCCAAGGGCGCGACCAACACGCACGGCAACGTCATGTACAACGCCGAACGGCAGCGGACGGGGCTCGGTCTGCCGGACGCGCCCGTGTACTACGCGCTGGCGCCGCTGTTCCACATCACCGGGATGGTGTGCCAGCTCGGCGCATGCCTCAACAGCGCGGGCACGCTGGTGCTCACGTACCGCTTCGACGCGGGCGTCGTGCTGGACGCGTTCGCCGAGCACCGGCCGCACTACACGGTCGGCCCGTCGACGGCCTTCATGGCGCTGGCCGCCCACCCGGCCGTCACCCCGGAGCACTTCTCCTCCTTCGTGAACATCTCTTCGGGCGGCGCCCCCGTGCCGCCCGCCCTGGTCGAGAAGTTCCGGGCCGGCTTCGGGCCGTACATCCGCAACGGGTACGGCCTCACCGAGTGCACCGCCCCCTGCGCGTCGGTGCCGCCCGGCCTGGAGGCCCCCGTCGACCCGGCCTCGGGGACGCTGGCCGTGGGGCTGCCGGGCCCGGAGACGGTCGTACGGATCGTCGACGACCGGGGCGAGGAGGTGCCGTTCGGCGAGCAGGGCGAGATCGTGGTGCGCGGGCCGCAGGTCGTGCCCGGCTACTGGCGGCGCCCCGACGCCACCGCCGAGACCTTCCCCGACGGCGAACTGCGCACCGGCGACATCGGCTTCATGGACGCCGAGGGCTGGCTGTACGTCGTCGACCGCAAGAAGGACATGATCAACGCGTCGGGCTTCAAGGTCTGGCCGCGCGAGGTCGAGGACGTGCTCTACACGCACCCGGCGGTGCGCGAGGCGGCCGTCGTGGGGGTGCCCGACGGGTACCGCGGGGAGACCGTCAAGGCGTACATCAGCCTCCGTCCGGGTGCGGAAACGGACCCCGACACACTCGCCGCCTACTGCAAGGAGAGACTGGCCGCCTACAAATATCCGCGGCAGGTGGAGATCCTGCCCGACTTGCCCAAGACGGCAAGTGGGAAGATCCTCCGTCGGGAACTTCGTTCCCGGGCGAACGACGGCTAGACGCAAGCAGGAAAATCTCGGAAGGGCAGGTGGCGGCACAGTGGCCAGGACGACGGACGGTGACGGTACGCCCGTCCCGCAGCGGCTGCTCGCCGCCGCCACCCGGCTCTTCGCGGAGCGCGGCTACGACCGCACCTCCGTGCAGGAGATCGTCGAGGCGGCCGGCGTCACCAAGGGGGCGCTTTACCACTACTTCGGCTCCAAGGACGACCTCCTGCACGAGGTGTACGCGCGCGTGCTGCGCGTTCAGCAGGAGCGGCTGGACGCCTTCGCGGGGGCCGACGAGCCCATCGAGAAGCGGCTGCGGGGGGCGGCGGCGGACGTCGTGGTGACGACCATCGAGAACCTCGACGACGCGATGATCTTCTTCCGGTCGATGCACCATCTCAGCCCGGAGAAGAACAAGCAGGTGCGCGCCGAGCGGCGGCGCTACCACGAGCGCTTCCGTGCGCTCGTCGAGGAGGGCCAGGAGACGGGCGTCTTCTCCACGGCGACCCCGGCGGACCTCGTAGTGGACTACCACTTCGGCTCCGTCCACCACCTGTCGACGTGGTACCGCCCCGACGGCACGATGAGCCCCCAGGAGGTCGCGGACCACTTGGCGGACCTGCTGCTGCGCGCCCTGCGTCCCTGAGGCCACGGGTAAGGGGCGGTCGCTCTCGCGGCCGCCCCTCGCATACGTCCCGTTACAGGTACTTCTTCAACTCCCGCCGCGCCAGCGACCGCTGATGCACCTCGTCCGGCCCGTCGGCGATCATCAGGGTCCGCGCGCCGGCGTACAGCTCCGCGAGCGGGAAGTCCTGGCTGACACCCCCCGCACCGTGCAACTGGATCGCCCGGTCGAGGATGTCGACGACCGCACGCGGAGTGGCGATCTTGATGGACTGGATCTCCGTGTGGGCACCCTTGTTGCCGACGGTGTCCATCAGCCAGGCCGTCTTCAGGACCAGGAGACGGAGCTGCTCGACCGTCACCCGCGCGTCGGCGATCCAGTTGTGGACCACGCCCTGCTGGGCCAGCGCCTTGCCGAAGGCGTTCCGGGACACCGCCCGGCGGCACATCAGCTCGATCGCCCGCTCGGCCATGCCGATCAGCCGCATGCAGTGGTGGATACGGCCCGGACCGAGCCGCGCCTGGGCGATGGCGAAGCCGCCGCCCTCCTCGCCGATGAGGTTGGACACCGGCACGCGCGCGTGGTCGAAGACCACCTCGGCGTGGCCGCCGTGGGAGTGGTCCTCGTAGCCGAAGACCTGCATGGCGCGCTTGATCGTGACGCCCGGGGTGTCGCGGGGGACCAGGACCATGGACTGCTGACGGCGGATGTCCTCGCCCTCCGGGTCCGTCTTGCCCATCACGATGAGGATCCTGCAGTCCGGGTTCATCGCCCCGGAGATGTACCACTTGCGGCCGGTGATGACGTACTCGTCGCCGTCCCGCTCGATGTGCGTGGTGATGTTCGTGGCGTCCGAGGAGGCCACGTCCGGCTCGGTCATCGCGAACGCCGAGCGGATCTCACCGGCCAGCAGCGGCTCCAGCCACTGCTTCTTCTGCTGCTCGTCGCCGAACTGGGACAGCACCTCCATGTTCCCGGTGTCGGGCGCCGCGCAGTTCGTGGCCGTCGGTGCCAGGTGCGGGGAGCGACCGGTGATTTCGGCGAGCGGGGCGTACTGGAGGTTGGTGAGCCCGGCCCCGTACTCCTGGTCCGGCAGGAAGAGGTTCCACAGGCCCTGCCTGCGCGCCTCGGCCTTGAGCTCCTCCACCACGGCCGGCGTGTCCCACGGGGACGCCAGCTCGGCCCGCTGCTCCTCGGCCACCGCCTCGGCGGGATAGACGTACTCGTCCATGAAGGCGAGGAGCTTGGCGCGCAGTTCCTCGGTGCGCGCGTCGAACGCGAAGTCCATGTCCGTCAGCCCTCCTGGATTCCGTCTTGAAGAGTGCTCAGGCCGTGCTCGATGAAGACCGGGACCAGTGCGCCGATGCGGTCGAAGCCGCGGCCGACCGTCTGGCCCAGCGTGTAGCGGTAGTGGATGCCCTCGAGGATCACGGCGAGCTTGAACCAGGCGAACGCCGTGTACCAGGAGACCGCGGAGACGTCGCGTCCCGAGCGCGCGGCGTACCGCTCGATCAGTTCGGCCGGCGCCGGATGGCCGGGCGCCTCGGCGGTCGTGGAGACCGGGGAGTCCGCCATGCCCAGCGGCATGCTGTACATCACCAGCAGGCCCAGGTCGGTGAGCGGGTCGCCGAGCGTCGACATCTCCCAGTCGAGGATCGCCTTGATCTTGTCGTCGTCGCCGATGAGGACGTTGTCCAGCCGGTAGTCGCCGTGGACCACCGTCGCCGCGGGAGAGGTCGGCAGTTGGCGGCCGAGCGTCGCGTGCAGCTCGTCGATGCCGGCCAGCTCACGGTTGCGGGAGGCGTCCAACTGCTTGCCCCAGCGGCGCAGTTGCCGGTCCAGGAAGCCCTCGGGCCGGCCGAAGTCCTCAAGACCCACCGACGCGGGGTCCACCGCGTGCAGTTCGACGAGGGTGTCCACCAGCGACAGCACCGCGCCCCGGGTGCGCTCCGCGCCGAGCGGGGCGAGCTGGTCGGCGGTGCGGTACGGGGTGCCCTCGACGAACTCCATGACGTAGAACGGCGATCCGAGCACCTCCTCGTCCTCGCACAGCAGCACCGGCCGCGGCACCGGCACGTCCGTCGGGTGCAGCGCGCTGATGACCCGGTGCTCGCGCTTCATGTCGTGCGCGGTGGCGAGGACGTGGCCGAGCGGGGGCCGTCGTACGACCCACTGCGAGGTGCCGTCGGAGACCATGTACGTGAGGTTGGACCGTCCGCCCTCGATCAGCCGGCCGGTCAGCGGACCGTGCGCCAGACCGGGCCGCTCGCGCTCGAGCAGGCCGCGCAGCCGTTCGAGATCGAGTCCGGGCGGATGGTCGGGGCTCATACGGGGCTCCTAAAGGCAGGTTAACGAGACCTGACTCATGATGCCGACCAGTCGGTATGTCGTCCAGTGGGGGAGCCGAACGTGATCGGGGCCACGATAGGCCGACAGCTCCCCGCGCGGTGCGTCGGGGAGCTGTCGGGAGTGCGTTCTCGGCCAGTACGGGGCGGGTCGGACCAAGCCGCCCGCGGGCTCCCGTGGGCTCAGTGGTCGTCCCAGTGGCCTGCGTGGGCGGCGTGCCGGTGGCCGTCGTGCAGGTAGTCGACGTGGTCGCCGTGCAGGACGCTCTCGTGTCCGCAGTCGCCGCCGTGCTGATGGGTGTGGCCCTCGTGCGCGACGTGCCCGTCCGTCTCGCACTCGTCCCAGTGGCCGCTGTGCTCGCGGTGCAGGTGACCGTCGTGCGCGTAGTCGGTGTGGTCGCCGTGCGGCACCGCGGTGTGCCCGCAGTCCGGACCGTGGGTGTGCGTGTGGGAGGGATGTTCCACGTGCATGGTGGTCATGGTGCTCACCTTCGAAGGTGCGGTTTGTGACGTCGGACAGGCTGCCACGCGAACGGCGCATATCGGGTTATTCGGGCTTGCGTGGCGCCCTCCCACCCCGGAGGGTCGAACCCATGAAGGGCATCAGCTACACACGCTACGGCGGGGCCGACGAGCTCGCATACGGGGATGTGCGCGATCCGCGCGTCGGCCCCGACTCCGTGCTGGTGAAGGTGCGGGCGGCAGCGGTCAACCCGGTCGACTGGAAGTGCCGCGAGGGCTACATGGACCGGATGCTCGAGCCGGTCTTCCCGGTCGTCCCCGGCTGGGACGTCTCCGGAGTCGTCGTCCAGCCGGGTGTGTCCGTCACGGAGTTCGGCGTCGGTGACGAGGTCATCGGCTACGTACGTGAGGACGTCCTCTCGCGCGGCACCTTCGCCGAGTACGTCGCCGCGCCCGTCCGCACCCTCGCGCGCAAGCCCCGCAACCTCACCTGGGAGGAGGCGGCCGGTCTGCCGCTGGTGGGGCTGACGGCGCTCCAGGTGCTGACCAAGGTCCTCCAGGTCAAGCGCGACGAGACGGTCCTCGTGCACGCGGCGGCCGGCGGTGTGGGCTCGATCGCCGTCCAGCTAGCCCGCCATCTGGGTGCCCGGGTGATCGGTACGGCGAGCGCGCACAACCACGACTTCGTACGCGGTCTCGGCGGTGAGCCGGTCGAGTACGGCGACGGCCTGACCGAGCGGGTGCGGGGGCTGGCGCCCGAGGGGGTGGACGCGGCGTTCGACACGGTCGGCGGTGACGCGCTGAAGGCCTCGGCCAACCTGCTGGCTCCCGAGGGCCGCCTGGTGTCGATCGCCGACCCGGACGTCTTCGACTACGGAGGCCGCTACTACTTCGTCCGCCCCGACGCGGCGGACCTGCTGCGGCTGTCCGAGCTGGCGGAGGAGGGCGTGGTGTCCGTGCACGTCTCGCAGACGTTCCCGCTGGAGCGGGCGGCGGACGCGCACCGGCTCAACCAGGAGGGCCGTACCCGGGGCAAGATCGTGGTCACGGTGGCCTGGGAGACGGAGGAGGAGCCGGTGGCGCCGGAGGGGCTGTGGCAGGGGCCGCAGTGATCGGGTCGTAGCCGAGAGCGGGTCTCAGAGCACCAGGGCGGCGCCGCAGAGGGCCAGGGCCACGGTGAACAGGACCGTGGCCGTGGCATGCCGGGGCGCGAGGGCCGCCGGTTCGGCGGACGAGGCGAGGACGCTGATACGGCGGTGGGCGAGCGCCAGAAAGGCCAGCCACAGCCCGATGCACAGGGCGCAGACGACGAGGCCGACCACCGAGACGCCGCCGTGCAGTGCGGTCTTCACGGCGAGTACGGCGGCCACGGTGCCGGACAGTGTCGTACGGCGCCACGCGAGGCGCGTCCGCTCGGGCTGCAGCCCCGGATCCCTGAGGGGCTCCGCGACCGCCCCGGGGCTCACCCCTCCCACCCCACGAGCACGACGACGACCATCGCGATGGCCACGACCGCGACCACCAGGCTCAGCACCGCCGGGAACCGCGACACCGGCAGGTCCTCGCCCCGCCGCATCGCCCGCTCGCAGCGCACCCAGTGATTGACCGCACGCAACGAGCACAGCACGCCGGCCGCGAGCAACGCGAGCGCCAGCCCGACGCGCCAGCCCCAGCGCAGATCCGGCAGAAACTGGTCCACCGCGAAGCCACCGCCGACGAGCGCGAGCGCGGTACGCAGCCAGGCCAGAAAGGTGCGCTCGTTGGCCAGCGAGAACCGGTAGTCGGGCGTCCCGCCCTCCTGCCGAACTTCCTGCGGCGCAAACCACAGCCGGACGTTCCGTACGAACTCGATCACATGCACGACCCTATCCGGGCGGCGGTCAGGGGGCGCTGTCCGTGCCACCCGCTACGGTTCGGCCCATGGAAGTTCCCACGTCACTGGCCGGGTAGTCGATGCCCGGACATCCCGGACGACGCCGGCACGCGACTACCTGATCCCCCACCCCGACCGGGACCGGCACGCCTACCTGGCCTCGCTCGACGGTCGTCACAGCGGGCCGGGGCTGTCCTGGCCCGAGCTGGTCGCCGTGGCCGGGTCCGCCCCGGCCGGCGCGGCGGGTGTCGTGGATCCAGGACTGCGGATGCTCCTGCTGCTGCCGGCCTTCGGCGACGCGGACGCGCCCGGGGCGGAGGCGGTGGCTCGGACATCCGGTGCGCTCAGGGCGGCGGGCGTGGAACGAGGACACGGCGCCCGACGTGGCGGCGCAGCTCCTGGACCACCAGTACGGGGACGGACCCACGTGGGCGGTGCGGGGCCGCGGCCCGCTCAGCGGAACCGCGGCCGGGCCAAGCAGCCCGCCGGCGCTCTGTGACGGGCGGTACAGCCCCCGCACCGTGCCGGCCGGCCTGGACATCACGCCGACCAGGAGCGGGCTTTCGCCGACGCGCTCGCGGGCCGTCCCCGGGCGGATCAGCCGGCGGCCGCCCGGTGGGCCCTGAGCCGCTCGTACGCCGCCAGCCCGTCCGGCACCCACGCCCACTCCGCCAGCCGCCGCTCGACCTCGGACTCCGGCAGGAAGTCGTGCCAGTCGACCTCCTCCACCTGCGGGCTCACCGGCAGCTCGCAGCGCACCTCGTACACCGCTGACCACCAGGTCTGCCCGGCGCCGTCGTCGTAGAGGAACTTGAAGAGGTAGGTGGGGCGGGGGAGCCCGTTCACGCCGAGTTCCTCCTCGGCTTCGCGCAGGGCGGCGTCGTCGTAGGACTCGCCCGCGCCGACGACTCCGCCGACGAACATGTCGTACCGCGAGGGAAAGACCAGCTTTGTGGGCGTGCGGCGATGTACGAAGAGGCGGCCCTGCGAGTCCCGGGTCTCGATGAAGACGCACCGGTGGCGCAGCCCCTTGGCGTAGGCCTCGCCGCGTCGGGACCGTCCGACGACCCGGTCGTGCTCGTCGACGATGTCGAGAACCTCGTCAGCAGCGCTCATGGGGCCATCCAACCAGGACGGCCGCCCGCACGGTCAGCGCGCCGGAACCGCCGCCACAGCAACCTGCCGCGGCTGCTTCACGCCGCTCGGCATCGCCGAATGCGTGCCGAGCATGATGATGCCCACCACGATCCCGGCGAGCCCCGCCGCCTCCCAGGCCAGCGCGCCCGCGTCGGCGCGGAGCCGGTCGCCGAGGAAGCCGACGCCGCAGAGGATGCCGGCCAGCGGCTGTGCCGCGGTCAGGGCCGGCAGGGACATGCGCAGGGACGCCGTCTCGAACGCGCTCTGGACGAGGATCAGCCCGGTGATGCCGAGCGCCACGACGGCGTACGGCTGCCAGCTGGTCAGGATCTCCGCCATGCCGCCCTCGGCGAACCGCTGCCCGGTCACGCGTGTGAGGGCGTCCTGCACGCCGTACAGCAGACCGGCCGCCGTGGCCAGCAGCGCGGGGCCCGCGCTGAGCCGCGAGCGCTTGGCGTACGCCGTGAGCAGCAGGGCCGCCCCCACCATGACGCCGATGATCAGCCACTGCCTGAAGTCACCACTGGGCGCCGTCCCGCCGTGTGGCTGTCCGGCGACGATGAAGGCCGTCACGCCGCCCGCGAGCAGTGCGAGTCCCGTCCAGCCCTGGCGGCCCAGCGGCTGCTTGGTCTGGCGGCGGGAGAGCGCGAGCGCGAAGAGCAGGTTCGTCGCCAGCAGCGGTTCCACGAGGGAGATCTCACCCTGACCCAGCGCCATCGCGCCGAGCGCCATGCCGACCACCATCAGCCCGATGCCGCCCAGCCAGCGGGGCACCTTCATCAGGTCGAGGAGGATCCGGGGGGAGAGGAAATCCTTCAGTGGCGCCTTCTGGGCCGCGTTCTGCTGCAGTACGAAGCCGAAGCCCAGGCAGCATGCGGCGCTCACGGCGAGTATCAGGATCTGAAGCGACACGCTGCGTACCTCGTTCATCCTGCCGGGTGGGGGACGGGGTGCGTAGGGGCCGACTGTAGCGGCCCCAGGCCCGGCATGCGCGTCCTGCCATCGTGCGATGCCTGCCCGGGTTACGCCATGACGTACGCCACACACTCTGAACAATTCCGACATTTAAGGCAAGGTGCATGGGTATTGAATGCATCAACTGCACCACCAGTAACACCAGTTGACGCGTGTAACGCCTCGGCGGCCCTTGACGCGAACCATTGGCTGCGGGTTTGCTGTGCGTGATCGCTCGATGACAGGCCACATTTTTCCCCGACAGAACCCAGAACCGGTGTCCCCACCCCCGCCACCCCTCGGCCGCGGCCGCAAGCGCGCATCCCACACCTTCGACGCGGCCCTGGACGACGCCGAGCTCGCTGCCGCCCGCACCGCGCTCGCCCAGGGCAGATGGCAGACGGCCCGCTCACTGCTCGCCCGGACCGGCGACGACTGGGACCGCCGAGGGCACCGCGTCACCGTCCTCGCCCAGGAGCCGTACTGCGTGCCCTGGACCCGCGACTGGCTGCTCGCCGAGCCCGACTCCGCCGACGCCGCCGTTCTGCTCGCCCTCGCCCAGGTCCAGCGCGCCCTGCGCGGCAAGGAGAAGCCCGTCCGCGCCCGTGAGTCCTGCCATGCCGCCGCCACGCTCGCGCCCGCCGACCCCACGCCCTGGCTCGGCCTGCTCATGCTGGAGAGCGCGCTGGGCGCCGAGGAGGCGGTGCGGCGCCTGTTCGCCGAGGTCGGCGCCCGGTACGCCGACCACCACCACGCCCACCACCTGATGGTCGCCCGGCTCGCCGAACGCCACACCGGCGCCGGTCCCGACCCGCTGCACGAGGTCTACGACTTCGCCAACGCGGCCGCCGAGCGGGCCCCCGCCGACTCCCCGCTCGCCGTCCTCCCGGTCATCGCCCATGCCGAGCGCTACCGCGTCCTCGCGGGGGCGGGGCGCGAGCAGCCCGACGCCGCCACCTCCGGGCACTGGGCCGGCCGCCGGGCCCGGCAGGTGATGCGGGCCGCCTTCGACTGGTGGCTGGAGTGGGAGCAGGAGGGCCACCCGCGCCGTCTGATCGACCTGAACTACCTCGCCCACGCCAAGGTCTGCGAGGGCCGCGGCGCCGAGGCCGCCGCCCTGTTCCACCGCATCGGCGAGCACGCCACCGCGTCGCCGTGGTCGTACCCGGACCGCGAGCCGTATCCCGCCTTCCGCGCCGCACGCGACACCGCGCTCGGCACGGCGTAACGCCCCCAACCGCAGTCGACCCAAGGACGGTCCCCGATGACCACGGGCAGTTCCAGCACGAGCAGCGCCCCCGCCGGCACCGGCACCGGCGGGATCAGTACGTTCAAGGGACAGGACCGGGCCCTGCGCGCCGACCGGCTGGGTACGACGGGCCTGCTGCTGTCCGTGCTCGCCGCGACGGCACCCCTCATGGTGGTCGCGGGTGTCATGCCCACGACCTTCGGGGTGATGGGTGTCGTCGGGCAGCCGCTGCTCTTCGTGATCCTCGGCCTCGTCCTCGCGCTCTTCAGCGTCGGATACGCCGAGATGAGCCGGCACGTCCACAACGCCGGCGCCTTCTACGCCTACATCTCCCGCGGCCTCGGCGGCACCGCAGGAGCAGGCGCCGCGATGGTCGCGCTCGTCGCCTACAACGCCCTGCAGGTCGGCATCTACGGCATCTTCGGCTTCGAGGTCTCCGGGCTGTTCGCCACCTACCTCGACACGGAGGTCGCCTGGTGGATACCGGCGCTGGCGGCCGTCCTCCTGGTCGGCGGGCTCGGCTGGCTGAAGATCGACCTCAACGCGCGCGTGCTCGGCGTCCTGCTGATCATCGAGGTCGTCCTCGTGGTCATCTTCGACGTCGCCGCGATCGCCGATCCCGCCAAGGAGGGCCTGTCGCTGCACGCCTTCAACCCGGACACTCTCACCGGCGCCGGTATCGGCACCGCACTGTGCTTCTGCGTCGCCGCCTTCCTCGGCTTCGAGCAGGCGCCCGTCTACGCCGAGGAGACCAGCCGCCCGCACGTCCTCGTGCCCCGCGTGATGTTCCTCGCCATCGGCGGCATCGCCGTCTTCTACACGATCAGCTGCTGGGCGTACACTGTCGCCGCGGGACCCTCCGCCATCGTCGGCACCGCCGGGGAGCAGAGCGCCGGCCTGCTGTTCTTTCTCACCGAGGACCTCCTCGGCGCCGGCTTCACCGACGTCCTGCACGTGCTCTTCGTGACCGGCATGTTCGCGGCGATGCTCAGCTTCCACAACGTCGTCGCCCGCTACGCCTTCGCCATGGGCCGCGAGGGCCTGCTGCCGTCCGCCTTCGGCCGTACCAGCGGCGCGAGCGGCGCCCCCGGCACGGGTTCGGTGCTGCAGACCGTGATCTCCCTCGTGGTCGTCGCCGCCTTCGCGCTTACCGACGACAAGCCGACCGGCGACCCGACCGCCCCGGTGCTGCACCTGTTCACCTGGATGGGCAACCTCGGCGCGCTGGGCGTCGCCGCGCTGATGGCCGCCGCGTCGGTCTCCGTCATCGCCTTCTTCGTGCGCCGCGGGGCCGTCGCCGCCCAGTTCTGGCGGCTGGCCGCCTCCGGGCTCTCGGTCGTCGGGCTGCTGTTCATCGTCGTCTACACCGTCAAGGACTTCGACGTCCTGATCGGCGCGGGCCCGGACTCGGCCCTGAACTGGGCGTTGCCCGCCGTCATCGTCCTCGCGCTGGTGGTGGGCGTGCTCCAGGGCCTGCTCCTGCGCTCCCGCGCGCCCGAGCGGCACGCCCGCATCGGGCTCGGCAACGAGGCGTTCCAGTTGGACAAGGCGGCGGCGGAGACGCCGTAGCGGCAGGCTGTGCCCAGGAGCCGCGTAAGAAGTGATTACGGAACTCTGACGAGCACCCGCGATCCCTGGTCCGGCCGGGGTCGCGGGTGTTCGAATGAGTACGTGAACCGCGAACAGCCCGAGCACGAGGGCGGAGAACAGGACGAGGAGCAGGGCGGGCCCGAGGGCAAGCCGATCGGCCGCCGCGTCCTGCTCGGCACCCTCGGTCTGGGCGCCCTCGGCGTGGTCACCGCGCCCGTGCTGCAGCGCGGGATGGAGTCCTTCCTCGCGAGTGCGTCCGACAAGGACCCCACCGGCCTGACCGACCTGCTGCCCAACGGCGGCGGCTTCCGCTACTACTCGGTGACCTCTTCCGTCCCCCGCAAGAACGCCACCACCTACCGCCTCACCGTCGACGGCCTGGTCGACCGCCCCAGGACCTACACCCTGGCCGACCTGCGCGCCCTCCCGCAGACCCGGCTCGTGCGCGACGTCCAGTGCGTCACCGGCTGGCGGGTTCCCGACACCCCCTTCGAGGGCGTGCGCCTGTCCCGGCTCCTCGACGCCGCGGGAGTGCGCAAGGGGGCCGGCGCGGTGCGCTTCACCTGCTTCGACGGCGCCTACAGCGAGAGCCTCACCCTCGACCAGGCCCGCCGCGCCGACGTCATGGTGGCCCTGCGCATGCAGGACAAGGACCTGAACCACGCCCACGGCGGCCCGGTCCGCCTCTACGTGGCGCCCATGTACTTCTACAAGTCCGCCAAGTGGCTCTCCGGCATCACCGTCACCGAGGACGTGAAACCGGGCTACTGGGAGGAACGGGGCTACGACGTCGACGCCTGGGTCGGCCGTTCGAACGGACGCGACGATGAGCCTACGACTTGACGCCCCCATCCGGTCCACGGGCGTGCGGCGCTTCGGCCCGGCGACCCGCTGGGTGCACCGCACGACGGCCGCGCTGATGGGCGTGTGCGTGGTGACGGCGGCCTGTCTGTACATCCCGCAGCTCGCCGAACTCGTCGGCCGCCGCGAGCTGGTGGTCCGTGTCCACGAGTGGGCCGGCCTCGCCCTGCCCGTGCCGGTCCTCGCCGGCCTCGCCTCCCGCTGCTTCCGTGCCGACCTCGGCTTCCTCAACCGCTTCGGCCCGCACGACCGCGTCTGGCTGCGCGCCGCCCTGCACCGCGACAAGCGGCCCGCGTCCCGTCCGGCGGGCAAGTTCAACGCCGGGCAGAAGATCTACGCCGCGTGGATCGCCGGCGCGACGCTGGTGATGGTCGGCACGGGCCTCATCATGTGGTTCACCCACCTCACTCCCCTCGAGTGGCGCACCGGCGCGACCTTCGTCCACGACTGGCTGGCCCTCACCATCGGCATCGTCCTCGCCGGCCACATCGGCATGGCCCTGGGCGACCCGGAGGCCCGCCGGGGCATGCGGACGGGCTCGGTCAGCCGGGAGTGGGCGGAGCGGGAGCATTCACGGTGGCGGCCATGACGGGCGGTACGGGGACTGGCTGAAGGGCTCCGCGAGGGTCGGGGTCGCTGGGCTGGGGCGCGCCGCCGATCCGCCACCGGCGGGCACTTCCGAGCCGGGCGATGACAGCGATCCGCCGAGATCCGGCACCTCCGCGCCGAGCGGGGACACCCATCCGCCGAGATCCGACACCGCCGTTCCGGCCGACGCCCCCGGTTCATCGGTCGGCCCCGTGCCCGGCTCCTCCACCGTGTCCGGGCCGGTGACCGTGAAGGCGGCCGGCAGCCGGACCTCGGTGCCCGCGTGCCGGACGGCGACCTCGACCGGGCCCGGCTCCAGGGCCGGTACGGCAACGGACAGCACCACACGGTCACCCGACTCGGACTTCAGTACGGGCAGACCCGGTACCGCCGGCCCGCCGATGCTCACGCTCGCGTCCCGCAGCAGCTCGGCATGGTCGAAGTAGGTGCCGGTCAGTTCGATGCCGATCGTGTCGCCGGGCCGTGCCTCGCCGTCGCCGCCCGTGTCGACGCCCGCGATCCGGTAGCCGCACGCCGGTGTGCCGCCCGGTGTGGCCGCGAGCCGCACGGTGCCGCCCGGGTGCCGCCGGTGGAAGTCCAGCAGTCCGCCCAGCACGGCGTACGCGGCGCGTCCCTTGCAGGTGTCGACGCGCCCGGCGAGTTCGGCATGGGCCCCGGCCGCCGCGTCCCAGTCACCGCCCCGGCCCTGTACGGCCAGACAGGCCGCGGACAGCCCGCGCAGCAGCTGCCACTCCGCCTCCGTCGCCCCCTGCGGGATCTTCCCGAGGGCGGACTCGCAGCGCTCCGGTGCGCGGAGCAGGTCGTAGACGCTCGCCGGATCCGGTGTGCCGTCGGAGTCGGGCGAAGTCGGGCCGGGCGGGAGCCAGGGCGGCGCTTGGAGGACCACGGTGCCCCTGCCGCTCGGGGACGGGGTCGGCGAAGGGCTGGGACTCGCGCCCACGATCCCGCCCGGCAACCCGCTGGGGACAGCGGTCGGCCCGGACGCGTTCTCGCCCGCCCGGCCGTTGGGCGACTGCTGTGCCACCGGAGCGGAGCGATCCGCCGGTTCCGTCGGCCCACCGCCGCGCTCGGACGGCCCGGCGGTCACGATGGTGCCCTCGCCGCCCCTGCCGTCCGCAGTGCCGCCCCCGTCAGTCGTGAAGGCCGCGGCGGCCACCGCCACCGCCCCGACCACGAGCAGCCCCGAGATACGCATCCCGAGGGAAACCGCCATGACACCCCCCGATGTTCACGCCCCCGACGGCAGCGGCAGCCTCCGGAGGTCACCTCATCATCGGGCCCAGAACACTCTCGGGGAAGTCGCTTCATGTGATCGTCAGGGCGAGTTCAGGTACCCGCGAGCCGTTATCCCGGGAAACGGAAGCCGCGCGGGACCGTCGGACACCCAGGTCGCTCAGCCTTCGAAGTCCAACAGAACCTTGCACGAACTGCTCCGGTCCGCCGCGAGCGTGAACGCCGCCTCGGCCTCCCGCACCGGCACCACCGCGCTGACCAGCCCGTCGAACGAGGCCTCGGCCGCGAGCAGTTCCAGCGCCCCGTCGAACTCCGTGTCGAAGCGGAACGCGCCCCGAAGCTCGATCTCCCGGCTCACGACGAGGTTCCCCGCGAACGGACTGCGCCCAGCCGGCAGCATCCCCAGCTGCACCACGACGCCACCGCGCCGCACCAGCCGCAGACAGGTGTCCAGCCCCGCGGCCACCCCCGAGGCCTCGATCGCCACGTCCACCTCGGAGGGCCGGCCGGCATCGTCCGGATCATCCGCCCGTACGAGGGTTTGGGCGCCGGCGATCCGCGCGTACTCAAGTGCCGTCGGCAGCAGGTCCGTCACCGTGACCCGCCCCGCCCCGGCCGCCTTCGCCGCCGCGACCACCAGACAGCCGATGGGCCCGGCACCGGTCACGAGGACATGCCTCCCGGCCAGGTCGCCGGCCCGCCGCACCGCGTGCAGCGCGACGGACAGCGGCTCGGCGAGCGTCGCCCGCCGCAGACCGAGGCCGGCCGGGAGCGGCCTCAACTGGTCGACCGGTACGACGACTTGAGCGGCGAACCCGCCCTGGACATGCGGAAAGCGCGCCGCGCTGCCCAGGTAGCGGGTGTCCCGGCAGACGTTGCGCCGCCCGTCCACGCACTCGGGGCAGACCCCGCAGGGCGTGGCCGGGTGCACCGCGACGGCCGTACCGGCAGCCGGGCCCGAGTCGCCCGGGGAGCCGTACGACACGACCGTCCCGACCACCTCGTGCCCGAGCACCATCGGCTCCCTCAACCGGAAGTCCCCGACCCCGCCGTGGAGCCAGTAGTGCAGGTCGGAGCCGCAGACCCCGCCGTAGCGCACGGCCACCAGCGCCTGCCCGGGCCCGGGGGCCGGCACCGGCAGCTCCTCGACCCGCAGATCGCCCGGACCGTGGATCACGCAACCGAGCATCCCCGAGGCCTCCTTCACAGCACGCTCGTCATGCCGCCGTCGACGTACAGCACCTGCCCGCCGACGAAGTCCGCGGCCGGCGAGGCGAGGAACAGCACCCCGCCCACCAGGTCCTCGGTACGGCCCCAGCGTCCGGCCGGGGTCCGGCGCCGCACCCACGCGCTGAACTCCTCGTCCGCGACGAGGGGCCCGGTCAGCTCGGTCACGATGTAGCCGGGACCGAGGCCGTTGACCTGCACGCCGTAGGGGCCCCAGTCGGCGCACATGCCCTTGGTGAGCATCTTCAGGGCACCCTTGGTGGCGGCGTAGGGCGCGATGCCGGGGCGGACCACCTCGCTCTGCAGCGAGCAGATGTTGATGATCTTCCCGTGGCCGCGTTCCGTCATCCGCCGGGCGGCCTCCCGGCCCACCAGGAACGCGCTGGTGAGGTTGGTGTCCAGGATGCGGTGCCAGTCCGTGTCGGTGAACTCCAGCAGGGGTGCGCGCAGTTGCATGCCCGCGTTGTTGACCAGGATGTCGAGCGGGCCGACCCGCTCCTCGACGTCCGCGATCCCGGCGGCCACCGACGCGCCGTCGGTCACGTCGAACGCGGCCGTGTGGATCCGGTCGCCGGGCAGGCCGGCGGCCAGTTCGGCGGCGGCCTCGCCGAGGCGTTCGCCGTTGCGTCCGTTGAGGACCACCGTGCAGCCGGCCTCCGCAAGCCCGCGGGCGAGCGCGAGGCCGATGCCCCGGCTGGAGCCCGTGACCAGCGCGGTGCGGCCGCTGATGTCGAAGAGCGGGTGGCTCATGCCCGTACCCCTAGATGATCAGTGAGAGCAGCAGGACCAGACCGCCGGCGACCACCGAGATGATCGTCTCCATGACGGACCAGGTCTTGATGGTCTGGCCGACGTTCAGGCCGAAGTACTCCTTCACCATCCAGAACCCGGCGTCGTTGACGTGGCTGAAGAACAGCGAGCCGGCGCCGATGGCGAGGACGAGCAGGGCGGTGTGGGTCGTCGACATGTCGGCCGCGAGCGGGGCGACCAGACCGGCCGCCGAGACCGTGGCCACCGTCGCCGAGCCCGTCGCCAGCCGTATCGCCACCGCGATCAGCCAGGCCAGCAACAGCGCGGGGATCGACCAGTCCTTGGAGATGTCCAGGACCATCTGGCCCACGCCGGTGTCGATCAGCGTCTGCTTGAAGCCGCCGCCGGCGCCCACGATCAGCAGGATGCCCGCGATGGGCGCGAGGCTCTTCTCGACGAGCGGCGACACCCTCTCCTTGCCGAACCCGGCGGGCCTGAGCAGCGTGAAGATGCCCACGAGTACGGAGGCGAGGAGCGCGATCATCGGGGAGCCGACGACGTCGAACACGCGCTGGACGGTGTTCTCGGGGTTGTCGATCACGATGTCGACCAGCGCCTTGGAGAGCATCAGGACGACGGGCAGGAGGATGGTGGCCAGCGTGGCACCGAAGCCGGGCCGCTTCTCCAGGTCCTCGGAGACCCGCTGGGGGATCATCCGGTCGGGCGCCGGGACGTCGACCCAGCGGGCCGCGTACCGCGAGAACACCGGGCCGGCGATGATCACGGTCGGGATGGCGACGAGGACGCCGAGCGCCAGCGTCACACCCAGGTTGGCGCCGACCGCGTCGATCGCGACCAGCGGGCCGGGGTGCGGCGGCACCAGCCCGTGCATCACGGAGAGACCGGCGAGGGCCGGGATGCCGATGCGCATGAGCGAGTAGTTGCCGCGTTTGGCGACCATCAGCACGACGGGGATCAGCAGGACGACGCCGACCTCGAAGAACAGCGGCAGACCGATCACCGAGGCGATCAGCACCATCGCCCACGGCATCGAACGGCCCTTTGCCCTGGCGAGGATGGTGTCGACGATCTGGTCGGCGCCGCCGGAGTCGGCGAGCATCTTGCCGAGGATCGCGCCGAGGGCGATCAGCACGCCCACGCCGGCCACGGTGGTGCCGAGCCCGGCGGAGAAGCTGGTGATGACCTTGTCGAGCGGCGCCCCGGCGATCGCGCCGAGCGCCAGTGACCCGAGGGTCAGCGACAGGAAGGCGTGGAGCTTGAACTGGGTGATGAGCAGCACGATGACGGCGATGCCCGCCAGGACGGCGATGCCCAGCTGAGCGTGGCCGGCCGAGGTGATGGGCTCGACGGTGTCCGCTGCCAGCATCTCGACGCTGAGTCTGGTCACGGGGTTCCCTTACAGGTACGGGGGATTGGGGAAGGGGGCGAGAAGGGTTACGCGGTCGGCTCGGGAAGGGCCGTCAGGGCCGACACGGCCCGTCCGGTGATCTCCTCGGGGCTGCCCGACACGTCCACGACGACTCCCGCCTCGTCCTCCTGGAGCGGCTGGAGCGTGGCGAACTGGGAGTCGAGCAGTGCCGTGGGCATGAAGTGCCCCTGCCGGTGCGACATCCGGTCCTCGATGAGGGCGCGGTCGCCCGCCAGGTGCACGAACACCAGGTCCGGTGCGGCGGCCCGCAGCCGGTCCCGGTACGACCGCTTCAGCGCCGAGCAGCTGACCACCCCGCCGAGCCCTGCCCGTTCGTGCGCCCAGGTGCCGATGGCGTCGAGCCACGGCCACCTGTCGTCGTCGTCGAGCGGGGTGCCGGCCGACATCTTGGCGATGTTGGCCGGCGGGTGGAAGTCGTCGCCCTCGGCGTAGGGGACGCCGAGCCGGGCCGCGAGCAGGGGACCGATGGTGGTCTTCCCGGTGCCCGCGACGCCCATGACCACGACGACATGGGGGGTACTCATCGCTGCCTCACTGTCTGCTGTCCTCGTCGACACGTGATGTCGACGCAATGAAACTCATTAGGTACGACGAATTCAAGAGTGTGTGACGTATAAGTCTGACTTTTTGATCGCGTGACTTGCCCCGTACGCTGAGTGCATGAGCACAACGGGCCGGGGGCTGCACGGCCGAGTACTGGAAACCCTCGGCCCCGCGATCACCGCGGGCGAGTACCCGCCGGGCAGCGTCCTGCGCACGGACGAACTGGCGCAGCGCTTCGACGTGTCCCGCTCGGTGATGCGCGAGGCGGTCCGCGTCCTGGAGTCCATGTACCTAGTGGAGTCCCGCCGCCGCGTGGGCGTGACGGTCCGTCCGAAGTCCGAGTGGAACGTCTACGACCCCCAGGTCATCCGCTGGCGCCTGGCCGGCTCCGACCGCCCCCAGCAGCTGCGCTCACTCACGGTCCTGCGCTCGGCCATCGAACCGGTGGCGGCAGGACTGGCCGCCAAGTACGCCACGGCCGACCAGTGCGCCGAACTCACCGAGTGCGCCCTCGGCATGGTCGCCCACTCACGCGGCCACCAGCTGGAGGGCTACCTCGTCCACGACGTCGCCTTCCACCGCGTCATCCTCAACGCCTCCGGCAACGAGATGTTCGCCCGCCTCGGTGACGTGGTGGCCGAGGTCCTCGCCGGCCGCACCCACCACGAGGTCATGTTCGAGGACCCCGACCCCTCCGCGGTCACCCTGCACGTCCAGGTCGCCGAGGCGGTCCGCGCCGGCGACGCGGTCCGGGCGGAACACCTGACCCGCGAGATCACCATGGGCGCCCTCCAGGAACTGGACATCCTGGCCCCGTGAACGGCAGGCCCTAGCTCAGGAACTCCCCGTCCACGTACACCCACGCCCCGTCGACCCGCTCGAACCGGCTCCGCTCATGCAGCGACCCACCCCGGTACGAGGCCCGGAAGGTCACCGTCCCCGTGGCGTGGAACGCCGAACCGTTCGCCGTCTCCAGGATCTCCAGCCCGGTCCACCGCATCCCCGGATCGAGGTCCAGCCGCGCGGGCCGCGTCCGCGGATGCCAGGTCCGCAGCAGATAGGCCGCGTCCCCCTTGACGAACGCGCTGTAGCGCGACCGCATCAGCGCCTCGGCGGTCGGCGCGGCAGCGGCACCGGACAGGTAGCGGCCGCAGCACTTGTCGTAGGCCTCGGGCAGCCCGCACGGGCAGGAACGCGTCGTCATGGCCGCCATTGTGCTAGCCCGCCGCCCGCGTCTCGGCCCCGGGCAACGGAGGCAGCGCAGCCCCGTGCACCCACGCCTCGAACAACTCCTCCACCGGCTCGGTCGCGAACCGGGCCACGTACGAGGTGAAGGCCTGGGTCGTCACCGTGCCGTTGCGGTGCAGCTGGCCCCAGCCGCGCAGCATGCGGAAGAAGGCGATGTCCCCGAGCGCGCAGCGCACGGCGTGCAGGGTCAGGCCGCCGCGCTCGTACAGCCGGTCGTCGAACATCGACTTGCGCCCCGGATCCGCCAGCCGCAGATCCTGCGGCATCGACGACAGCAACCGGTGTGCGGCGGCGGCGAGTTGCTGCGCCGTACGCCCGCCCGAGCGCTCCGACCAGAGCCACTCCGCGTACTTCGCGAACCCCTCGTTCAGCCAGATGTGCCGCCAGTCGGCGATGGACACGCTGTTGCCGAACCACTGGTGCGCCAGCTCGTGCGCCACCAGCCGCTCCGAACCCCGCGCCCCGTCCACGTGGTTGGCGCCGAACAGCGACAGGCCCTGCGCCTCGACGGGCACATCGAGTTCCTCCTCGGTCACCACGACCGCGTACTCGTCGAAGGGGTAGGGCCCGAACAGCTCCTGGAACAGCTCCATCATCTGCGGCTGGCGGGCGAAGTCCCGCGAGAACTCCGGCAGCAGATGCGCCGGGATGTGCCCGTGCTGCGGAATCCCGCCCAGGCCCGGGTCGCCCAGCAGCACAGTCTGGTACTTGCCGATCGACAGCCCGACCAGATAGCTGGACGTCGGCGCCGACTGCTCGTACACCCAGGTGGTCGTGGACGCCTTCGTCGTACGGGTCAGCAGCCGCCCGCCCGCGACCACCGCGTACGCCGACGGCGTGGTGATCGAGATCTGGTACGACGCCTTGTCGGCGGGCCGGTCGTTGCACGGGTACCAGGACGGCGCCCCGATCGGCTGGCTCGCCACCAGCGCCCCGTCCTCCAGCTCCTCCCAACCGAGCCCGCCCCAGGGGCTGTTCACCGGCTTGGGGTTGCCCGACCAGTGCACCTCGACCGTGAAGGCCGCCCCGGCACGGATCGGCTTGGCGGGGCGGATCCGCAGCCGCCCTCCGCGGTGGGTGTAGTGCGGCTGCCGTCCCTCGACCCGGACCCGCCCGATCTTGAAGTCGGCAAGGTTCAGCACGAACTCGGTCAGCGGCGCCCGTCCCGCTATGGCGTTGATCCGGGCCGCCCCGGAGAGCCGGTTCGGGCCCGGGCGGTAGTCCAGCGCGAACTCGTACCGGTGCACCCGGTACCTGGGATCGCCGTGCTCCGGGAAGTACGGGTCCGCGCCTGCCGTCTGCTGAACTGCCACTGCTGTCTGTGCTCCCTGCGCCGTACTGCTGCCGCTCCGTGCCGGCCCACTGCCCACCGGCCCCGAGTGGGCCGCGCTCAGGGACGCCATGCTTCGATCGGATTACCGAGCCAACGGGTGTCGTCGGGGACGGACTCCGCCGCCATGACGAGCGACGCGGGACCCAGTGTCGTACGGGCCCCGATCGCGCTGCCCGGAAGGACGATCCCGCCAGGACCCAGCGTCGCGCCCTCACGGAGGACCACAGTATCCGTCCGCAAGATCCGGTCGTGGAAGAGGTGTGTCTGGAGCACACAGCCCCGGTTCACGGTGGCGGCGTCCTCAAGTGTCACCAGGTCGGTCTCGGGCAGCCAGTAGCTGTCCACCCACACGCCCCTGCCGATGTGCGCCCCGAGCCCGCGCAGCCACACCGTCATCACCGGCGTCCCCGGCACCGAACCCGCCAGCCACGGCACGGCGAGCACCTCGACGAACGTGTCCGCCAGCTCGTTGCGCCACACGAACCCGGACCACAGCGGATGCTCCCCGCTGCGGTGCCGGCCCACCAGCACCCACTTCGCGACGATGGACACGAGCCCCGCCAAGGCACCGGCCCCGAGCAGCACCAGCCCCGACAGCAGCGGCGCCCAGACCCCCAGCGCGCACAGCGCCGCGATGGTCAGCACCGCCAGCCCCGCGGAGCAGAACACCGGCACGATCCGGCACAGCTCCACGAGAGCGCGCGCCCACAGCAGCCGGGCCGGGGGATCGTACGTACGGCTCTGGTCGCCGTCGGCCGCGCTGCGCGGCAGCTTCACCGGCGGCAGCCCCAGATACGACGTGCCCTTCTTCGCCTTCTTCGGCGTCGCCGACAGCACGCCGACCAGGCCGCCCTCCGGCACGGTCCGCCCCGGCGCCGTCATCCCCGAGTTCCCGAGGAAGGCCCGCCGCCCGATCTCCGCCCGCCCGATCCGCATCCAGCCGCCACCGAGCTCGTACGGCGCGGTCAGCGTGTCGTCGGCCAGGAACGCGCCCTCACCGACCGTGGTCAGACTGGGCAGCGCCAGCACGGTCGACACCTCCGCACCCCGCCCGATCCGCATCCCGAGCAGCCGCAGCCACACCGGCGTGACCAGCCCGGCGTACAGCGGGAACAGGGTCTCGCGCGAGCGGTCCATCAGCTGCGTGACCGTCCAGGCCTGCCACCCGATCCGGCTGTGCGTGGGATGCGTCCCCTCGCGCAGACCGAGGCTCAGCAGCCGTACGCCGATCAGGATCAGCACGGCGTACGCCAGCCCGAAGGCGAGCGTCGCCGGTACGAGGGCCAGCGCGGCGCCCGTCAGGGGCGCGTCCGGCGTGAAGAACACCCGGCCCACCAGGAACGCCGCCACGCCCGCCAGCACAGGCAGGGCACTCAGCGCGAAGCCGGTGATGCCGTACATGACACGCCAGTACGTCCCGCGCCGCGGCCGTTCCTTCGGCCAGTTGCGCTTGGCCTTGCCCAGCTTGACCGCCGGGGCGCCAGCCCACCGCTGACCGGTGGGAACCTGCCCGGTGACCGCGGAACCGGGCGCCACCTCGGCCCGCTTGCCGACCCGGGCGCCGGGGAAGAGCATGCTGCGCGTGCCGACGACGGCATGCGCGCCCACCTTGACCGTGCCGATCTCCAGCCGGTCCCCGTCCAGCCAGTAGCCGGACAGATCCACCTCGGACTCGACGGCCGCGCCGCGCCCGAGCTTGAGCAGCCCGGTGACCGGCGGCAGCGAGTGCAGGTCGACGTCCGGCCCGACCTTGGCGCCCAGCGCCCGGGCATACCGCTCCAGCCAGGCCCCGGTCAGCGAGGTCGCCCCGCTGAACTCGGCCAGCCGCTCGGCCGCCCACAACCGCAGGTGCACACTGCCACCGCGCGCGTAACGTCCGGGCTTCACGCCCCTGAGCAGCAGCCGCGCACCCGCGGCGGCCACCGCGAGCCGCCCCGGCGGGCTGTACAGCACGACCGCTCCGACGGCGACGAGCCACCAGGGGCCCGTCGGCAGCCACCCGTAGGCGGGCAGCAGATTCCCGAGCGCGGCCAGCGGGACCGTCCAGCGCAGGCCGAGCAGCGTGAACAGCGGAACGAGAAGAAGGAGCTGCACCACCTGCGCGCGCCGGGGCACCGGCGCCACGAATCGTTCCGCCCCGTCGTCGTGCGCGGACTTCTCGAGGTGCCGGGCCAGCTTCCGCAGGACCGGCTGCTGGTAGATGTCCAGCACGGCCGCGCTCGGATAACGCATCCGCAGCCGAGTCGTCAGCTGTGCGGCGGCCAGACTGCTGCCGCCGATGGCGAAGAAGTCGTCGGATGCGCCGGACACGGGGATGCCGAGCACCTCGGCCCACTGCTCTGCGAGCCAGGCCTCGGTGCCGTAGAGCTGCTCCGCCGGACCGCCGGTCTCCGGGCCTTCCAGCGGCCAGGGCAGCGCGTTCCGGTCCACCTTGCCCGAGGTACGGGTCGGCAGCTCCTCGACCGGCGCCAGCAACGGCACGAGCGCGGCGGGCAGCGCGCCGCGCAGTTTCTCGACGGCGACGGCGTGATCCCAGCCGTCCTGCGTGACGACGTACCCGACGAGCAGCTGGTTGCCGCTGCGAGCGGTCCGCACGGCGGAAGCCGCACCGGCCACACCCGGCAGCGCCTGCAACGCGGCGTCCACCTCACCGAGCTCGATCCGCCGCCCGCCGAGCTTGATCTGCTCGTCGGCCCGCCCGAGGAAGACCAGCCCCTCCGGCTCGGCCTTGACGAGGTCACCGCTGCGATACGCCCGCTCCCAGCCCAGCGACTCCAGCGGCGCGTACTTCTCCGCGTCCTTCTCGGCGTCGAGATACCGGGCCAGCCCGACCCCGCCGATCACCAGCTGCCCGCTGGCGCCCATCGGAACGGGCTCTCCGGCCTCGTCGACGACGGCCAGCTCCCAGCCGTCCAGCGGCAGCCCGATCCGGATCGGCTCCGCACCGCTCATCAGCGACGCACAGGCGACGACGGTCGCCTCGGTCGGGCCGTACGTGTTCCAGACCTCGCGCCCCTCGGTCACCAGCCGCTGCGTCAGCTCGGGCGGGCAGGCCTCGCCGCCGAAGATCAGCAGGCGTACGTCGTTGAGGGTCTCGGGCTCCCACAGCGCGGCGAGCGTGGGCACGGTCGACACGACCGTGATCTCCTGCTCGACCAGCCAGGGCCCGAGATCGGCACCGCTCCTGACCTGCGCACGCGGCACCGGCACCAGACAGGCCCCGTACCGCCACGCCAGCCACATCTCCTCGCAGGACGCGTCGAACGCGACCGACAGCCCCGCCATGACCCGGTCCCCGGGCCCGATCGGCTCCTCGGTGAGGAACAGCGCGGCCTCGGCGTCAACGAACGCGGCGGCACTGCGGTGCGAGACCGCGACACCCTTGGGCTTCCCGGTGGAGCCGGACGTGAAGATGATCCACGCGTCGTGCTCGACGCCGGGACGGGCGGCGGGGCACTCGGACGTGCCGTGCACGGTGATCTCGTGCCCGGCGCCGACGACGGCCCGCACCTCCGCCTCCCCGAACACCAGCTCTGCCCGCTCGTCCGGGTCCTCGGCGTCGACGGGGACGTACGCGGCACCGGCCGCGAGCACGGCGAGGATCGCCACGTAGAGGTCATTGGTGCCGGACGGCACCCGCACGCCCACCCGGTCGCCGAGCCCGACCCCGGCCGCGCCGAGCTTGCGCCGCAGCCGCTCGACCTCGACGGCCAGCGCACGGTAGGTAAGGCTGGTCGCGCCGTCGTCCAGCGCCGGCTCGTCCGGGTGGGACCGCACGGACGCCTCGAAGACGTCGACGAGCGTGCGCGGGGAGGCCGCCGGGCCTGAGGAGAAACGTGCCGTGTCACCGAACCGCTGGTGGATCTCTGCGCCGAGCTCTTCGTCGAGCAGGCCGAGAGCATTGCTCTCCTGTATGGCTGCCATCCGGTCCTCGCGTCTCGATCCCGGAAGCCTCCGGGGCGCTGGCGGGCCCGCAGGTCTGCCTGGGGTTGTCCGGCGCCAGCTCCGTAACAAGCCGGAAATTTTAGTACGAAGCTAGGTTCGGGCCCTTCGATACGCCACTTGGAGCAGCCGTTCGGGGCGATGCGGGGGTGGGGGAGCAGGCGCTGACCTGGTGATCTTCGACGGAACGAGACTTCCCCCACACAACGAGCGAGGGCCGTGACCTCATGGTCACGGCCCTCGCTGTTTCGCGTGTCCGAGGGGGGACTTGAACCCCCACGCCCGATAAAGGGCACTAGCACCTCAAGCTAGCGCGTCTGCCATTCCGCCACCCGGACAAGGTGTCTGTCGCGCGGGGCTTCCCTCGCGGCGACAGAGAAAACATTACCAGGCTTCGAGGGGTGCCCGATCACCCCCCGTCGCGGCGTGAACGGTGTGTGACGGGCAGCGGCCGGTCTTGGGCGGGGACGGTGGGAGAGGGAGGATGAGGGGGACGACCAGCAGCGACAGCGCGGGAGGAAGCAGCGTGAGCGAGACGGACACGGCCAGGGGCGTCACCGGCGAGGACGAGGTCGTGGACCTCTGCCGCGAGCTGATCCAGATCGACACCAGCAACTACGGCGACCACTCGGGTCCCGGTGAGCGCAAGGCGGCCGAGTACGTCGCCGAGAAGCTCGCCGAGGTGGGCCTCGAGCCGAAGATCTTCGAGTCGCACCCGGGACGCGCCTCCACCGTGGCGCGGATCGCGGGGGAGGACCCCTCCCGGCCCGCGCTGCTCATCCACGGCCACACCGACGTCGTGCCGGCCAACGCGGACGACTGGACGCACCACCCCTTCTCCGGCGAGGTCGCCGACGGGTGCGTGTGGGGGCGCGGGGCCGTCGACATGAAGGACATGGACGCGATGACGCTGGCGGTCGTACGCGACCGGCTGCGCAGTGGCCGCAGGCCGCCGCGGGACATCGTGCTCGCGTTCCTCGCCGACGAGGAGGCCGGCGGCAAGTTCGGCGCGCGGTTCCTCGTCGACAAGCACCCGGACCTCTTCGAGGGCGTCACCGAGGCGATCAGTGAGGTGGGCGGGTTCTCGTTCACCGTGAGCGAGGAGCGGCGGCTCTATCTGATCCAGACGGCCGAGAAGGGCATGCACTGGATGAAGCTGACCGTGGCCGGCACGGCGGGGCACGGTTCGATGATCCACCGGGACAACGCGATCACCGAGCTGTCGGAGGCGGTCGCCCGGCTGGGCCGGCACAAGTTCCCGGTGCGGGTCACCAAGACCACCCGGGCCTTCCTCGACGAACTCGGCGACGCCCTCGGCACCGAGCTCGACCCGGAGAACATGGAGGGCACCCTCGCCAAGCTCGGCGGCATCGCCAAGCTGATCGGCGCGACCCTGAGCAACACGGCCAACCCGACGCAGCTAGGCGCCGGCTACAAGGTCAACGTCATCCCGGGCGAGGCCACCGCGCACGTCGACGGCCGCTTCCTGCCCGGATTCGAGGAGGAGTTCCTCGCCGACCTCGACAAGATCCTCGGGCCGAGCGTGCGGCGCGAGGACGTGCACGCCGACAAGGCCGTCGAGACCGGCTTCGACGGGCCGCTCGTGGCGGCGATGCAGTCCGCGCTGGTGGCCGAGGACCCGGCCGCGAAGGCGATCCCCTACATGCTCTCCGGCGGAACCGACGCCAAGTCCTTCGACGACCTGGGCATCCGCGGGTTCGGCTTCGCGCCGCTGAAGCTGCCGCCGGAGCTGGACTTCGCGGGCATGTTCCACGGCGTCGACGAGCGGGTGCCGGTGGACGGCCTGCAATTCGGGGTCCGAGTGCTCGACAGGTTCATCGATGCGTCCTGAATTGGCCAACTGAAACGACACTTCAGTATTCGGCCAGACGTACTGGGCGTGCCCGGGGAGAGTGAACACACTCATAGGGTCGTAGCCCTATTAGTTCCTCCTCGTTACAGGTGATGCGATCAGCTACTTGTGATCGCATTGCCAACAAGGAGGAATAATGATCAAGAAGGTCGTCGCCGCTGCGGCTGCCACTGGTGGGCTGGTTCTCGCGGGCGCGGGCCTCGCCGTCGCCGACTCCGGTGCCCAGGGTGCTGCCGTGCACTCCCCGGGTGTCCTGTCGGGCAACGTCGTTCAGGCGCCGATTCACGTCCCCGTGAACGTCTGCGGCAACACGATCTCGGTGATCGGGCTGCTGAACCCCGCCTTCGGCAACACCTGCATCAACAAGTGACGTTGTGCCTCGCCCCGTGAATGGGGCTGAGCCCGTCGGCCCCGGAGCGCGTGCCATGCGCTCCGGGGCCGACCGGCCTTTTCTACAGCGTCGGTGGATTTCCGGCGTCGTATTTTCGGAACAAGGTCGAAGGCAGGTAAGAAGCGAATGCGACAGGTCACCCGCAAGGGCCTGATGACCGTGGCGGCCGCGACCGGCATCGTCGCCGCCGCGGGCGGCGCCGCCCACGCGACCGGCTCGGGTGCGCACGGCTCCAGCGCGAACTCGCCCGGCGTGCTGTCGGGCAACACGGTGCAGGCGCCGGTGCACGTGCCGGTCAACGTCTGCGGCAACACGGTCGACGTCGTCGGGGTGCTCAACCCGGCGAGCGGCAACAGCTGTGGCAACCAGGGCGGCGGTTCGTCCGGCGGCCACGAAGGTTCGGGGGCGTCGGCCGGCGGGCACGCCACCGACTCGCCCGGTGTCGGCTCCGGCAACCATGTCCAGGCGCCGATCCATGTGCCGGTCAACGTGTGTGGCAACACCGTCGACATCATCGGCATCGGCAACTCCGCCGAGGACAACGACTGCTCCAACAACGGCGGCGGGAGTCACACCCCGCCGGGCGGCGGTCACGAGAACCCGCCCGGGTCGCCGGAACAGCCGGGCAATCCCGGGAACCCTGGAAACCCCGGCAACCCTGAGCAGCCGGGCAACCCTGGGAACCCCGGCAATCCGGAGAACCCCGGAAACCCCGAGCAGCCGGGTAACCCGGGCAACCCCGGCAACCCCGACGAGCCGGGCAACCCCGGCTCCCCGGGCACGCCGCCCGGCGCGGGCGGCCTGACTCCGGGCGGCTCCTCGCAGGGCAACCACCCGGGCGCCCACTTCGTCACCCAGCCCCAGGGTGACGCCGAGCTCGCCCAGACCGGTGTCGACCTGCCGATGGGCCTCGCCCTGCCGGTCGGTGCGGGGGCGCTGCTCGCGGGCGCGGTGCTGTACCGCAAGGCACGGCCCTCGGCGTAGGACGTAGGCGTCCGGCACGCAACGGAGCGGGCCCCGCGTCGGCGGGGCCCGCTCCGTGTGTTTCCTCTTCTGCTGTCCTGTCCGTCCTGCGGTCCCTGTCTCGCTGTGTGGCCTCTCAGCTCACCATGTGGCCCGCACCTGGCGGATGATCCGGCGCCGCAGCCGCACCCTGCGGCTGCCGTCGCGCAGCAGGCTCAGGCGGTCCAACTCCCAGTGTCCGTACTCGGCATGGTCCGTCAGCAGGCGTGTGGCGTCCTTGCGGGAGACCCCGCGCGGTACGTACACGTCGACAAATTCGTATTCCGGCATCGCATCTATTGTGCGGGCTGGGGCCCGGTACGGATAGCGTCTGCACTATGTCTGATGCTGTGCAGCCCACCGCTGCCGAGGTACGCGCCGCCGCCGAGGCGGTCAAGACCGCGCTCGACCGCCACCTGGCCGCGGTCGAACGTCGGTCGGGTGAGGACGACCCGGCCGTCTACGAGGCGTTCAACCAGCTGGCCGCAGCCGCCGAGGTCTACGACGAGCTGCTCTACGACCGCTACGACGAGGTCACGCCCTTCGAGATCCCCGGTACGGAGGACGCGCTGCCGCCGTACACGGGACCCGAGGAACCGAGCGCTGTGAGCGTGCTGATCCGCCGCGACTACGTCGTGGTGGAGCCGCAGCGACTGCGGGCGCATGCCGAGCGGATCGAGGCGGCGGACTACGACGACGCTTCGGACGCGGATGCCTCCGGCACGGTGCACGGGGCGCTCGGCATCCTCTTCGGCGAGTTCGAGCCGGACGAGATCGCCTCCCGGCACAAGGAGTTCGGCCTGGAGGAGGGCGACTCCACGCTCTGGGTGACCGCGTCGGACGAGCAGCCCGAACCCGGGGAATGGCTGGAGGCGCCCTTCGAGGGGGTCGATCCGCAGCGGGTGGTCTGCCGCTTCGACGTCAGCACGGTGTTCGACGAGGACCTGGACGACGTCGACGAGTCGGAGGACGAGGACGCCGACGAGAGCGACGGCGACGAGGACCTCGAGGACGAGCTCGACAGGGATCTGGACGAGGAAGACGATCTGGAGCCACTGGACGCGGATCGCTGACATGGCTCGCTGAGGTGGATCGCTGCGGCGATTACCGAAGCGGGGCGCGGTTGTTTCGAGGCGGCGGCGGTCACGGATGAACACCGTGACCGCCGCCGCCTCGCCTTCGTGTGCGCGACCCCCGCGTCTCCGGGTCGGCCGAGGCCGGTCAGCCCTGCGCCGGCACCTGCGTGCTGAGCAGGACGGGGAGGCGGGTCGTGCGCGGCTTCGCGGGGACCTCGGCGACGGCTCGGGGGAGGGCCTGCTCCACGCCGTGGACCACGGAGAGGTGGCGGTCGGCTCGGCTGAAGGCCGTGTAGACCCAGGGGCGGCTGAGGGCCTGGGCCGCGTCGCCGGGGAGGACCACGACCACCGCGGGCCAGCGGGCGCCCGCGGCCTGGTGTGCGGTCAGGGCCCAGCCGTGCCGTACTGCTTGCTCCACCCGTTCCTTCGGTACGACGACGGCCTCGCCCTCGCAGGACAGGTGCAGTCCCTCGGCGTCGGCCTTCACCACCTGACCCGGCACCATACGGCCCGGCGCGGGGGAGTAGGCCACGCGGTCACCGGGGTCGAAGCCGCCGAAGCGGCCGGGGCCGGGGTTGAGGCGTTCCTTGAGGGCGGTGTTGAGCGCGCGCGTGCCGGCCGCGCCGCCGTGGCCCGGCGTGATCACCCGGGTCTCCTCGGCGGGGACACCGAACGCGCGCGGCACCGAGTCCGCGACGAGCTGCACGGTGCGGTGCACGGCCTCGCCCGCGTCCCGCACCGGCACGATCACGACCTCCTTGCCGGGTGCCTCGACCTGGTTGAGCTCACCGATGCCGATCCCGGACACCAACTCGCCCAGCGGGCCGGGATCCGGCTGCCTCGAGGCGATCTGCGGACAGCTCCGCGCCGCCAGCAGGTCGGCGAACACCCGCCCGGGCCCCGCCGACCACAGCACCGCGGGATCCCCGGCCAGCACCAGCCGCGCCCCGTCCGGCAACGACTCCGTGAGCAGGGCGGCCGTCTCGACATCCACCTGCGGTGCGTCCAGTACGACGAGCAGATCGAGGTCGAACGCACCGTCCGCGTCCCGGCCGGGCCCTTCGGCGCCGGAGAGCAGACCGGCCACGGTGGCGACGCCGGGTGCGCCGCTTTCGCCCAGCCGTGCGGCGAAGCGGACCCGCCCGATCGGGCTGTGGGTGGCCGCCCAGGCCCGCAGCCCGAGAGCCTGCGCCGCGTGCAGCAGCGCCGCCGGTTCGGACAGGGACGCCTCCCCGCCGGTGTGCAGGACCAGGCCATGGGCCGCCACCGCGCGGACCAGGTCGGCGGCGGCGCCCGCGCCGGCCGCGACCCGCTCCCAGTCCTCGGCCGAACCGTCCTGCTTCGGCGCCGAGTTGATCAGGCGGGCGAGTCCGTCGGCGAGGCTCTCCTCCGCGAGGGCGTACCGCTCCAGACCGACCAGGACACGGACCGGCCGCTCCTCATCCCCTTCCTCGGCCTGGTCGTCCGGCCGGGCCGGGGCGCCGGGCGCGTCCAGGGCGTCCTGGAAGGCCAGGGCCTCGCCCTCGGCCAGGGTGTTCTGCACGGCGGCATCGGCGTCGGGCACGCCCCGCTGGTTCAGCGCGGCCGTGAGCGTCGCCAGCTCCAGGGCCGTGTGCCCGGCCAGCGCCGCCTGTTCCAGCAGCCAGACCGTGACCGCCCGGCCGCGCCGCTCGTCGTCGGGTCCGCACTCCGCGCCGAGCAGCGCCCGCGCGAACCCGTCGGCCTGCTCCGGCCGTACGCCGCCGATCCGCAGCAACTGCCAGGGATCCGCACGCAGTTGGTCACCCGCGGCTTCGCCGAGGACCGCGGCGGCCTGCGGGGCGAGAGCCTCCGGTGCACCACCGTCGGCCAGCACTTGCCGCACCGACTCGACGGCCTCCGGCGCCGGAGCCGCGGCCGCGTCGGCCGCCACGGGCCGCGGCGGACGCACCGGCTCCGGGGCCGGGCGGCGCGGAGGCTCCGGCTCGCTGAAGACCGTGGCCGGCGGCTTCGCGCCGCTCTCCACGGCCCGTACGGCGGCCAGCAGATCGGCGGCCTTCCCGCTGAGCTTGGCCCCGCTCTCCACGGGCCCCTGCCGCTCGGCCTTGCGCCGCTCGATCCGCTCCCGCTCGATCCGCTGAGCGGCGATCTCGGCCTCGGCCTCCGACAACTGCGCCCCGTCGTCGCCGTCCTTGGCCGCGGAGTCCTGGACGGCGGCTTCCCCATCACCACCGTCCGCCGCGACGGCAGGGCTCTCGCCCGCGCCTTCGCCTTCCGCGGCCAGGCGGTCCTCGGAAGCCAATTCGCCCCCGGCGTCGGAGCCCCGGTCCACCGCGTCGCCCCTGTCGGCCCCCGCCTCCCCGGTTGGCCGCTCCCCGGCACCTCCGGCGCTCGTCGGCCCCGGCTCGGTGTTCCCCGTGGTCTCGGGCGGCTCCGTGCTCACAGCGTGCTCCAGTCGTGATCGGGATAGCGGTGCACGGGCGCCGACACATCGTCGAGCGCCCGGCAGATCTCGTCAGGAAGACTAAGGGCCTCCACTGACAATGCCGCCGTGAGCTGCTGCGCGTTGCGCGGGCCGATGATGGGCGCGGCCACGCCGGGGCGGTCGCGGATCCAGGCGAGGGCGACCTGCAGCGGGGTCACGGCCAGCCCGTCGGCGGCCGTCTGCACGGCGTCCACGATGCGGCTCGCCGTGTCGTCGAGGTACGGCGCGACGAAGGGCGCCAGATGCTCCGAGGCGCCGCGTGAGTCGGGCGGCGTGGCGTTGCGGTACTTGCCGGTCAGTACGCCCCGGCCGAGCGGGGAGGAGGGGAGCATGCCGATGCCCAGGTCCAGCGCGGCCGGCAACACCTCGCGCTCCACGCCCCGCTGGAGCAGGGAGTACTCCAGCTGTGTGCTCGCCAGCCGGGTGCGTATGCCCGGCGCCGCGAGCTGCCAGGTCCCCGCCTTGGCGAGCTGCCAGCCGCAGAAGTTGGAGACGCCGGCATAGCGGGCGCGCCCGCTGCTGACGGCCAGGTCGAGGGCATGGAGGGTCTCCTCCAGCGGCGTGTACGGATCGAAGGCGTGGATGTGCCAGACGTCGACGTACTCCGTGCCGAGCCGGGCCAATGAGGCGTCCAGCGCGGAGAGCAGATGGCCGCGCGAGCCGTCGAAGCGGCGGTCCGGGTCGGGAACGCTGCCCGCCTTCGTCGAGATGACCAGGTCCCGGCGCGGGACGAGCCCCTCCATGAGCCGGCCGAGCAGGTACTCGGCCTCCCCGTCGCCGTACACGTCGGCCGTGTCGACGAGGGTGCCGCCCGCCTCCCAGAAGGTTTTCAAGAGGTCGGCCGCATCGTGCTCGTCGGTGTCCCTGCCCCACGTGAGGGTGCCGAGCCCGATCCGGGACACGCGCAGGCCGGTGCGGCCGAGATGCCTCTGCTCCATGAACGCCGAGATTACTGGCCAGAACCTGCCGTGTGGGGGCCTGTGGATAACCAGTTTTCCGGACGGTGACCGGCGATACCGACGGCTGTGCAGCCGCCTCCGGGGCGACGCCCGCCACACTGGCCTCCCCGCGGGACGTCCCCCGCGCTAAGGTCGGGCCCACAAGGGACGTTACTGATCGGTAAGGGGATCGGCCATGCAGCTCGGGATCAACCTCGGCTACTGGGGTGCCGGAATGGACGCGGACAACCTCGCCGTCGCGCAGGAGGCCGACCGGCTGGGGTACGCCGTGTGCTGGGCCGCCGAGGCGTACGGCTCGGACGCGGCCACCGTGCTGAGCTGGGTCGCCGCCCAGACCGAGCGCATCGACGTCGGCTCCGCCATCTTCCAGATCCCGGCCCGCCAGCCGGCGATGACGGCCATGACGGCCGCGACCCTGGACTCGCTCTCCGGCGGCCGTTTCCGGCTCGGCCTCGGCGTCTCCGGGCCGCAGGTCTCCGAGGGCTGGTACGGCGTCAAGTTCGACAAGCCGCTGGCGCGCACGCGTGAGTACGTCGAGATCGTCCGCAAGGCCATGACGCGCGAACGCCTCTCGTACGAAGGCCGGCACTGGACGCTGCCGCTCCCCGACGGCCCCGGCAAGCCGATCAAGCTGACCGTGCACCCCCAGCGTGAGCACATCCCGCTGTACATCGCCGCCATCGGCCCGAAGAACCTCGAGCAGACCGGCGAGATCGCCGACGGTGCCCTGCTGATCTTCCCCTCCGCCGAGCACCTGGAGGACACGACGATCAAGTACCTGCGCGCCGGACGCGAGAAGGCCGGCAAGACCCTCGACGGGTTCGACGTCTGCCCGACCCTGCCGCTCGCCGTGGGCGACGACAAGGACGTGGCCACGCTGGCCGACACCTTCCGCCCCTACACCGCGCTGTACGTCGGCGGCATGGGCAGCCCCAAGCAGAACTTCTACAACCAGCTCGCCCAGCGCATGGGGTACGAGAAGGAAGCCGCCGAGATCCAGACCAAGTACCTCTCCGGCGACAAGCAGGGCGCCGCGGCCGCCGTACCGCACGACCTGATCGACCGGACCGCGCTGCTCGGTTCCGTCGACCGGATCGCCGACCGGATGAAGGCCTACGCCGCGGCCGGGGTCACCACCTTGTCCCTCGCGCCCGCGGGCTTCACGCTCGACGAGCGGCTCGCCTCGCTCCGGGCCGGCACCGAGGCCCTGGAGCGCGCCGGGCTCGCGTGACGCCCGGCGTCACCGGCAGACCGTAGGACCTGCCAAGTTTCAGCGGCCGTGGTGGGGGCTCGGGGGTCTTCCCCGCCACGGCCGTCATGCAGAACAACGCGCGCGTGTCCAAGCGGTTACGCCCGCGTCGTGACCCCGATCGTCATTCTTTTGGCGGAGTTGTCCGACACAGCTGTTGCAGCACCTCTCTTACCGCATTTGACTCGTTCTTTGCGGAATCCTGCGGCGTCCTGCAGAGAGGTGCCCCACGATGCTTTCGGCCAAGAGTCTGTTCCAGGAGATCATCGACAACGACGAGTCCTTCCGCCTGTTCTGCTCCATCGCGGCCAGCGGCGAGACCCAGGGCGGCTGGGAGAACGCGCGTATCGCCGCGCTCGTCCCGGAGAGCCAGCGCGCGCTCGCGCCCAAGATCACCCGGCACGGGGCTGACGAGGACAAGCACGGGCGGATCTTCAACGCCCTGATGAAGAAGCGCGGCCTCGAACCCGTCCCCGTCCCGCCCGAGACCGACTACACGATGCTGCTGGAGCAGCACGGCATCGGTCTCGCCCACGAGAAGCTCAAGTCCGAGCAACCGCTCACGGTCGAGGACATCATCGTCTACCTGTCCCACAGCCGGGTCACCGAGCAGCGGGCCGCCGACCAGATGGTGATGCTCAGGAAGTACTTCGCCGACCACCCGGTCGTCGGCAAGGCCGTGCGGATGATCTCCAACGACGAGGACAATCACCTCGCGTACACCCATGAGGAACTGCTGCGCTTCGCGGCAGCAGGCCGCGGCAGGCTGATCCAGCGGACGCTGCGCGAGTGCGCGCTCGCCGAGATCGGGGTCTACCGGGACGTCAGCCTCGCGGTCATGGACCACATGGGGCGCATCCTCGGCTGGTCCCGCCCCAAAGCGGCCGTGCTCGCCGCGGGCATCCACGCCATGTACCTCTGGGAGCGGCTCGCGGGCTGGCGGCGCATGGTGTCCCTGAGGATGCCGGAACGACGCGACGCCCTCGGCGGACCCGCCACGTCCGCGCCCGAGTTCGCCTGACCGCATCCGGTCCCTACAGCCAGCCCCGGCGTTTGAACAGCCGGTACAGCAGCACCTCCAGGGCGGCCATGCCCGCGATCAGCGCCGGATACGACCACCGCCAGGTCAGCTCCGGCATGTGCTCGAAGTTCATGCCGTAGATCCCCGCGATCATCGTGGGGACCGCGGCCATGGCCGCCCATGCGGAGATCTTCCGCACGTCGTCGTTCTGCCGGACGCTCGTCTGTGCGAGGTGCGCCGAGAGGATGTCGGAGACGAGTCGGTCGAGGCCCTCGACCGACTCGTTCACGCGCGTGAGGTGGTCGCTGACATCACGGAAGAAGGGCTGCGCCTTGTCGTGCACGAAGGGCACCCGCGAGCCCAGCAGACCCGTACCGGCCAGCCGGGACAAGGGCTGCGCCAGCGGGCCGGTGGCCCTGCGGAACTCCACGATCTGCCGTTTGAAGTTGTAGATGCGGGACGCCGTGTGCCGTGCGCCCCCGCCGGTCGGCGAGAACACATCCGCCTCCAGCTCCGCCAGGTCCGTGCCCAACTCGTCCGCCACGTCCACGTAGTGGTCGACCACGGCGTCGGCGATCGTGTACAGCACCGCCGTGGGACCGTGCCGGAGCATCTCCGGCTCGTGCTCCAGACGGCGCCGTACCGCCCCCAGCGGCGCCTCCTCGCCGTGCCGGACGGTCACCACGAACGAGTCGCCGATGAAGACCATCACCTCGCCGGAGGTGACCACGTCGCTCTCCGGCTCGTAACCGACCGGCTTGAGGACCATGAACAGCGAGTCGTCGTACACCTCCAGCTTGGGACGCTGGTGCGCGTTCAGCGCGTCCTCCACGGCCAGCGGATGCAGTCCGAACTCCTCGGTGACCTTGTCGAACTCCTTCGCCGTCGGTTCGTACAGGCCGATCCAGACGAACGCGTCGTCCTGGAGGCGGCACAGATCCAGGGCGTCGGAGAAGTCCCCCGGCCCCGGTGTCCGGCGCCCGTCCCGGTAGATGGCGCAGTCGACGATCACGGAGCGTATTCTCCCGCCGTCCGGCCACGAACGCACCCCGTCGTGCGCCTACCCTGGGCGTCATGCCCACGCTGATCCTGGTCCGGCACGGACGTTCCACCGCCAACACCGAGGGACTGCTCGCCGGGTGGATGCCCGGCGTCGCCCTCGACGAGCGCGGGGCCGAGCAGGCCGCCGCACTGCCCGGACGGCTCGCCGAGCTGCCGCTGTCCGAGGTCGTCACGAGCCCGCTCCAGCGCTGTCAGGAGACGATGCGGCCGCTCCTCGAAGCCCGGCCCGGACTCACCGCGCACACCGACGAGCGGATCGGGGAGTGCCACTACGGCGACTGGTCCGGCCGCAAGCTCGCCGAACTCAAGGACGAGCCGCTGATGGAGGTCGTCCAGGCGCACCCGTCGGCGGCCGCGTTCCCGGGCGGCGAGTCGATGCGGGCGATGCAGACCCGGGCCGCCGAGGCCGTACGCGAGTGGAACGCGCGCGTGGAGCGCGATCACGGCGGTGACGCCGTGTACCTGATGTGCTCGCACGGCGACATCATCAAGTCCCTTGTCGCGGACGCACTGGGTCTTCATCTCGACCTCTTCCAAAGGATTTCCGTTGAACCGTGTTCCATCACAGCGATCCGCTACACCCGCCTGAGGCCGTTTCTCGTACGCCTCGGGGACACCGGTGACTTCACGTCCCTCGCCCCGCGCGAGGAGCCGCCGGCCGGTGACGCGACGGTCGGGGGCGGCGCGGGCGCACCGTGATCGTCCGGCGCAGTAGGGTGAAGCGGTCGAAGCAGCGCCGTACTCACGACTGCGCCGACCCGCGATTCGCCGTACTCACGATTCCAATGGAGACAGGACGTGTCCCGTCAGGTGTTCCTCTACGACCCCCCGGACCGCTTCGTGGCCGGTACGGTCGGACTGCCCGGGCGCCGTACGTTCTTCCTCCAGGCCACCGCAGGCTCCCGGGTGACCAGCGTGGCCCTGGAGAAGACCCAGGTCGCCGCCCTCGCCGAGCGCATGGACGAGCTGCTCGACGAGGTCGTACGGCGTAGTGGCGGCAGCGCCTCCGTCCCCGCCATGGCGCCCTCCGAGATCGCCGACACCGAACCGCTGGGCACCCCCATCGAGGAGGAGTTCCGCGTCGGCACCATGGCCCTTGCCTGGGACGGCGAGGAGCAGCGGATGATCGTCGAGGCGCAGGCCCTCGTGGAACTCGACGCCGACTCCGAGGAGGACCTCGCCGAGGCCGAGGAGCGGCTGCTGCAGGACGAGGAGAACGGGCCCCCGATGCTGCGGGTCCGGCTCACCGGCGCGCAGGCGCGAGCCTTCGCCAAGCGTGCCCTGGACGTCGTCAACGCGGGGCGGCCGCCGTGTCCGCTGTGCAGCCTCCCGCTCGACCCGGAAGGACACGTATGTCCGCGCCAGAACGGATACCGCCGCGGAGCGTGACCTCGGTGGAGCTGCTCACCGAGGGTGAGCTGACCGTGCGCGGCCGCATCCGCGAGGCGTCCAACGCCGCGCTGTTCTGCACGGTCGCCCACGACGGGCACGAGGCGTCCTGCATCTACAAGCCGGTCGCCGGCGAGCAGCCGCTGTGGGACTTCCCCGACGGGACGCTCGCGCAGCGCGAGGTCGCCGCGTACGAGGTCGCCGAGGCGACCGGCTGGGGGCTCGTGCCGCCCACCGTGCTGCGGGACGGGCCGTACGGCGAGGGCATGGTCCAGCTGTGGATCGAGGTGACGCCCGGGGCCGAGCTGCTGGCCCTGGTCGACGGCGAGGAGCCCGAGCCCGGCTGGAAGGCCATCGGCTTCGCCGAGGTCGGCGAGGGGAGGACCGCGCTGCTGGTGCACGCCGACGACGAGCGGCTGCGGCGCCTGGCCGTCCTGGACGCCGTGATCAACAACGCCGACCGCAAGGGCGGGCACCTGCTGCCCACCGAGGGCGGCCGGTTGTACGGCATCGACCACGGTGTCACGTTCAACGTCGACAACAAGCTGCGGACCCTGCTGTGGGGCTGGGCGGGTGAGCCGCTGACCGCGGAGGCCGTCGAGGTGCTCGGCTCCCTGCGCAAGGGGCTGGAGGCGGGCGGTGAGCTCGCCGTGCGCCTGGCCGGGCTGATCACGGCCACCGAGGTGGAAGCCACGCGCGCGCGTGTCGAGGCGCTGCTGAGGTCCGGGAAGCATCCGGAGCCGAGCGGGGAGTGGCCGGCCATTCCCTGGCCGCCCGTGTAGGAGCACACTCTCCGGTATCGCTCGCAGCACAGCGGCCGGGATCGCGCAAGAACGTCTCACCGGCCATCCGGCCTGGTCCGGTTCGTGTACGGAACATCCGTCCGGTTAGGCTCATGACATGTATGCCTGGCCCGCTTCTGAGGTCCCCGCCCTGCCCGGTCAGGGCCGCGACCTGAGGATCCACGACACCGCGACCGGGGGCCTGGTCAGCCTCGACCCCGGTCCCGTCGCCCGTATCTACGTCTGCGGCATCACGCCGTACGACGCCACTCACCTGGGGCACGCGGCGACCTACAACGCGTTCGACCTCGTGCAGCGCGTGTGGCTCGACACCAAGCGGCAGGTTCACTACGTCCAGAACGTCACCGACATCGACGATCCGCTCCTGGAGCGGGCCGAGCGTGACGACATCGACTGGGCCGCCCTCGCCGAGAAGGAGACGGCCCTCTTCCGCGAGGACATGACCGCCCTGCGCATGCTGCCCCCGCGGCACTACATCGGCGCGGTCGAGGCGATACCCGGCATCGTGCCGCTCGTGGAGCGGCTGCGGGACGCGGGTGCCGCGTACGAACTCGACGGCGACATCTACTTCTCCGTGGAGTCCGACCCGAACTTCGGCAAGGTGTCCAACCTCGACGCCGCCGCCATGCGGCTGCTGTCCGCCGAGCGCGGCGGCGACCCGGAGCGGCCGGGCAAGAAGAACCCGCTCGACCCGATGCTGTGGATGGCCGCCCGCCCGGGCGAGCCCAGCTGGGACGGCGGTTCGCTCGGACGCGGCCGGCCCGGCTGGCACATCGAGTGCGTCGCCATCGCCCTCGACCACCTCGGCATGGGCTTCGACGTCCAGGGCGGCGGCTCCGACCTCGCCTTCCCGCACCACGAGATGGGCGCCTCGCACGCCCAGGTGCTCACCGGCGAGTTCCCCATGGCCAAGGCCTACGTCCACGCCGGCATGGTCGCGCTGCACGGCGAGAAGATGTCCAAGTCCAAGGGCAATCTCGTCTTCGTCTCCCAGCTGCGCCGCGACGGTGTCGACCCCGCCGCCATCCGGCTCGCCCTCCTCGCCCACCACTACCGGGCCGACTGGGAGTGGACCGATCGGGTGCTGGAGGACGCCGTGGCCCGCCTCGACCGGTGGCGTGCCGCCGTGTCCCGGCCCGACGGGCCGCCCGCGGAGGCGCTCGTCGAGGAGATCCGCGAGGCCCTCGCGAACGACCTGGACGCCCCGGCCGCGCTCACCGCGGTCGACCGCTGGGCCGCCGCACAGGAGGCGAGCGGCGGCACGGACCCGGGTGCCCCCGGCGTCGTATCGCGAGCTGTGGACGCGCTGTTGGGCGTGGCTCTCTAGGCGCCCCGGCAACCCCGGACACGAGAGGGGCGCTTCCTCCCCACGGGTGGAAGCGCCCCGACGCGTTTGTTCAGGCGCCCGTCAGAGTCGCTGGATCCGGACGCTGCGCAGCACGCTCGGCGACTGGGTGTCCCAGATGCCGATCACCTGGTGGCCGAACGCGAAGGCCTGCTGGATCTGCTGGTGGATCTGCGGGTTCGGGTTGTTCAGGACCCGGAACTGGTTGTTGATGCGCAGGAAGATCTGATGCGGCTGCCCCTGCAGCGGGTGGACGATGTCGATGAAGCCGTTCGCCACGCCGGAGGCCAGAGCCTGCGCCTGGACCTGCTGGACGACCTGCTGCACCGCCGCCAGCGCGACCTGCTGCAACTGCTGCTGCATCTGCTGCTCGGCCTGCTGTGCCTGCTGGTCCTGCTGCGGGTTCTGCTGCTGGCCGGCGAACTGCTGCTGGCCCGGCTGCTGCTGGGACTGCTGTTGACCGAACTGCTGGCCGAGCTGCTGGAGCAGCTGCTGGTAGGGCTGTTGCTGGCCGAGCTGCTGGAGCTGCTCCAGCGAACCGCTCATGCCCATGCCGTACGGCTGCTGCTGGCCGTGGCTCTGCTGCTGCCCGTACGGCTGCTGCTGGTACGGCGACGTGCTCGGGAACTGCTGGCCCTGCTGTTCTCCCATGTGACTCATCTGCGGGGTGGTGCTCATACGGGTGTCACCTTCCCTTGATGTGATGGGCTGCGTCAGCCGGTGATCACCAGGCCGACGATCTCGTCGTCCGAGAACCACACTCGGACATCGGGCCGTCCCCCCGCGAAGGCGGTGTGGACCGCCTGGCGGATCTCCGGGGACGGGTGGTTGAGGTTCCGCCACGCACCGGCCACGAACAGCCGGAGCCGGGGCGGAAGTTCACGCGGATACGGCAGCAGCTCGTCCCAGTACCGCTCGGCCCGGCCGGAGCCGACCGCCTGCGGCAGCAGATGAGTGACGGCCGCCTTGATGTCGGGCCGGTTGCCGATCCGCTGGGAGGCGGGCCGGCCCGGCGCGTCCTGCTGCGGGGAACCCGTCGCCCGCAGCACGGCGCGCGCACGCTCGGGGGACATCGGCGGCTGGCCGGCCACCTTGAGCATGCCCTGCAGCGCGGCCAGCGCGCCGACCACGACCGGGGAGGCGGACGACGTCCCCGAGAACGTGTCGGTGTACCAGGCGATCTCCTCGGGCCCGCCCTGCAGATCGCCGGGCCGGTCCCAGGAGCCGCCGGTCGTCGTCACCTCGCGCCCCCAGCCCTGCGCGTCCACCCGGGCGCCGTAGTTGGAGAACGCCAGCCGTGAGCGGTCGGGGCCGTGATCGCGGCCGTGGGTGCCGGGCGGCGGGGCGCCCGCGCCGACCAGGACCGACCCGGAGGACGGGTTGGAGGGGTTGAAGGGGTTGCGCCACGACTCGGGGAAACCGTCCGGGCGGCGCTCGTAGAGGGCGTCGTCGAGCGACTCGGAGCCGTTGCCCGCGGCAGCGACCACGAGGACGCCCTTGGCGGTGGCGTGGCGGACGGCGGCGAAGTCGTCCGGCCACCATTCGAGAGCGACGTAGCCGCGCTGGTCGTCGCGTTCGGCGTACTCGAACCGGGGTCCCGGGCGGTGCAGTTCGATCAGCACGATGTCGCCGGGGCTCAGCCGGTCGGCAGCCGCCTGGATCGCGGCCGCGGTGCCGAGGCCATGGAAGGACGCGGCCGCGGTCACCGTGTCCGGCACGATGCCGGTCACCCCGTACTCGTTGCGATCGCCGCCGATCACACCGATCACGGCGGTGCCGTGGTTGCGCCAGGCGAGGTCGGTCAGCGGGGTGCCGACGACGACGCCGGCCAGTTTGGCGGCCAGGTCCTCGTGGCCGAGCTGCCAGGAGCCCTCCACGTCGATCACGGTCACGCCCTGACCGGTGCCGCCGGGCCGCTGCCAGGCCCAGTGGGCGTCGACGCCTTCGGGCGCGGGCCGCAGATAGCCCTGGCGGCCGCTGTAGTCGGGCGTGACCGGCGTGCCCTCCTTCAGACGCCCGCCGTCCTCCCCGATCCGGCCGAGGGAGGCGGGCACCGCACCCGGCTTCACGTACGCCGTGTCGATCCCCGGCAGCGCGGCGATCCGGGCGCGCAGTTCCTCGGCGCGGCTCTCACCGCCGCGCACCCGGTAGAACAGCGCGAGGTCGGGCACGTCCTGTGTGTCGGCGGCCTGCTGGTGCCGTTCCTCGCTGCCGAACAGGGGCTCCAGTGCCAGCTGTTCGTCAGTGAGGAACATGTTGAGAGCCGAGACGTCGGCGCCCGCCACCGACCGAACGCCCTCGGCCCGGGCACGCAGCCGGGCCTCGGGCCGGGCGACGACGATCAGTTCCTGCTCGGCTCCTCGATAGGTGAATCCCGCTCCGTCGGGCCCCGGCCCGGACGCTCCCGGGCCCTGCGCCGACTGTGCCTGGTCGGTCATCGTCTGCCGCTCCCTTCGGTCCTGCGGGTGGCAAGTGCGGGTGGTGCGGCGCGCCTTCGGAGGACAACCAAGCACTCGCGGAGCGTTCCGTCCAGACCGCTTTCGCCAACTCGGTTTGGAATCAAGTTGAATTGGGCAACGTGTGCAATCCGGCTGGAAACAGATGTCACGCGGGAATCGGGTCAGATGTGTCCAGTCGCTGTCGAGAGGCTGTCTACGGCTGCGGGGGCGGTCGGCGTGTGGTGGGGTGGAGGAGTCAGTTGACCGTTGGACCGGCCGACGGCCGGTCCTGTCCGCGGAAGGACGCACCGTGGCCCCCGAGCACCGCTCCTTCGCACCTCGTCCCACCCGCCGCGCACTTCTCACGGCCGGCGCCGCCACCGCCGGTGCCGTACTCGTAGGGTCCGCAGGCGCCCCTGCCACGGCGGCCGGAACGACCCGGCCCGCCGTGATCCACCTCCCGAACGGGTTCCGCCCGGAGGGCATCACCATCGGCGGCGGGCCGTACGCCTACCTCGGCTCCCTCGGCGACGGCTCGATCCACCGCGCCGACCTGCGCACCGGCGAGGGTTCCGTCATCTCGGCCGGGCCGGGCACGCCGTCGGTCGGCCTCAAACTCGATCACCGGGGACGCCTGTTCGTCGCCGGACGCGGCCAGGGCGCCCGCGTCGTGGACGCCCGCAGCGGCAGGATCCTCGCCTCGTACGTCCTCACCACGGCGACCCCGACCTTCGCCAACGACGTGTTCCTGACCTCGCGCACGGCCTGGTTCACCGACTCCTACCAGCCCGCGCTCTACGCCCTGCCGCTCGGCCGGCGCGGCGAACTGCCGGACGCGGACGAGGTCGTGACGCTTCCCCTCAGCGGCGCCTGGAGCCAGGTCCCCGGCGAGGTCGTCAACGCCAACGGCATCACCGGCACCCCCGACGGCTCCGCACTCCTGGTGGTGCAGTCCGGGGTCGGCGGTCTGCACCGCGTGAACCCGCGCACCGGCGTCACCGAACTGGTCGACCTCGGTGCCGCGGCCCCGCTCACCAACGGCGACGGGCTGCTGCTGACCGGGCGGACGCTGTACGTCGTCCAGAACCGGCAGAACGCCATCGACGTGTTCCGGCTCGCCGCCGACGGCCGCAGCGGCGCCTTCCAGCGCCGGATCACCGACCCGCTCTTCGACGTACCGACCACGGTGGCCGCGTACAAGGGCCGCCTCTACCTGCCCAACGCGCGTTTCACCACGACGCCGACACCGGAGACGACGTACGACGTGATCTCCGTGCCGGCGTGATCCTCCGTCGCATGAACTCCGTGCCGGCCTGACGAGTTCCTTCCCCGTGAGGCGAGCGAGGGCGGTGCGCCCGGCGCACCGCCCTCGTCCTCACTCCTCCGACGACTCGTCGTCGTCCGTGCCGCTCGGCCGCGGCGGCTTGGGCGGCTTCGTCCGGCCGCCCGGGTTGTCCTTCAGGAAGGGTCCGGCCTCCCCGTCCGCCGTGGCGTGCCCGCCCGCCGACGGGTCCCGTCTGCGCAGATACCGCTCGAACTCGCGGGCGATCGCCTCGCCCGACGCCTCCGGCAGCTCCGCCGTGTCCCGGGCCTCCTCCAGCGACTGCACGTACTCCGCGACCTCGCTGTCCTCGGCGGCCAGCTGGTCCACGCCGACCTGCCAGGCGCGCGCGTCCTCGGGCAGCTCGCCCAGCGGGATGCGTACGTCGATCAGGTCCTCCAGGCGGTTGAGGAGGGCCAGCGTCGCCTTCGGGTTGGGCGGTTGCGAGACGTAGTGCGGTACGGCGGCCCACAGCGACACCGCGGGTACGCCCGCGTGCGTGCACGCCTCCTGGAGGACGCCGACGATGCCCGTCGGGCCCTCGTACTTGGTCTCCTCCAGATCCATGCGGCGGGCCAGGTCCGAGTCGGACGTGGTCCCGCTGATCGGGACCGGACGCGTGTGCGGGGTGTCGCCGAGCAGGGCGCCCAGGATGACCACCAGCTCCACGCCCAGCTCGTGCGCGAAGCCGAGGAGCTCGTTGCAGAACGAGCGCCAGCGCATGGACGGCTCGATACCTCGGACGAGTACGAGATCCCGCGGCTTCTCGCCGCTGATGCGGACCACCGACAACCTTGTCGTGGGCCACGTGATCTTGCGCACTCCGTCGTCCATCCACACCGTGGGGCGGTTCACCTGGAAGTCGTAGTAGTCCTCGGCGTCCAGCGCCGCGAACACTTCGCCCTTCCACTCCCTGTCCAGATGCGCGACCGCGGTGGAGGCGGCGTCGCCGGCATCGTTCCAGCCCTCGAACGCGGCCACCATGACCGGGTCGATCAGCTCGGGAACCCCCTCGAGCTCGATCACCCAGTGCCTCCTTCCGACGTGCCCTCGCCTGACGACCCAACCTTACGGCGTGCGACGGGGGCGCCCGCAGCCCCCTTGCATGGGGGAGTGAACGGATCACTGCCCCGTACACCACCCCGGAACACCCCGCAGTCATCCGAGCTGTCTCCGGCCGAAGGGTGCGGTTGACCGGCCCTGTCACCCACTCGTGTGGCAGCGGCCGCAACCCGCTCCCGGCATAACCGACCTGCGGAACTCTTCGTCGGGTGCGCGGAGTTGTTGCCAGGTCGCGCGGACGGCGCGCCGGGATCGTCCACCTGACCGTGTCCGCCGCGGGCACGCTGGGGGCACGGCTGGTCGCTCCGTGTGTCGAGGACCTGGCGGCGGTGGGCGCGGCCCTGTTGCCGGCGGGAGCCGCTGGGGGCCGACGACGGGACCCCGCGGTGGTCGCCGACCGGCTCGCCGTCGCCGTTCGACGGCAGTGGGACGCGAAGGTGCGGGCGCGGCGGCCGGCGGCCCGTATCCGCTGCCGGTGGCCTGGTGGGGCGCCGAGACCGACCCCGCAGGGGTGACGCAGAGGCGACGAGCCGGGAGGGGGAGATCGGCGCGGTCTTCGAGGCATGCGTCCCCCCGGATCGACGGCTGCCGGTGCTGGGCGCGCCCCCTCGGCACATCCGCCCGACGGACGGGGCCCCTGAACCCCCGCCCCGACTCACAGCGTGGACCGCAGCCACTGCTCCACGCTCGCGATGTGGACCGTCGCCCACGACCGGGCGGCCTCCGCGTCGCGGTCCCGCAGCGCCTCCAGGATCGCCCGGTGTTCGTGCAGGGTCCGGCTCACCGCGTCCTCCTGGGTGAGGCCGCGCCAGATGCGCGCTCGTGTGGTGGGTCCGGACAGGCCGTCCAGCAGCGAGCACAGCACCGAGTTTCCCGAGCTCTGCACGATGCCCCGGTGGAACTCCAGGTCGCAGGCGACCAACTCCTCCACAGACGGATCGTTGCCGAGCCTGTCCAACTGGTTCGTCAGCGCGTTCAGTTGCTGCTCGCTGATCCGCGACGCGGCCATCGCAGTGGCCGCCGGCTCCAGGATGCGGCGCACGGCGAGGAACTCCAGCACCGTGTCGTCGCGGTGGAAGTCGACGACGAAGCTCAGCGCCTCCAGCAGCAGTTGCGGATCCAGGCTCGTGACGTACGTGCCGTCGCCCTGCCGTACGTCCAGGATCCGGATCAGCGACAGGGCGCGCACGGCCTCCCGCAGGGAGTTGCGGGACAGCCCGAGTTCGGCGGCCAGTTCGCTCTCCTTGGGGAGCCGGTCGCCGGGGCGGAGCGCGCCGGAGACGATCATGCCCTTGATCTTTTCGATCGCCTCGTCGGTGACTGCCATGGCCGGCCTCCCTGCCGCTCAGGATGTCGTCCAAGACATCCGATGTCTGACGCCATTATGCGGGGTCGATCGAGTGGGCGACCTATACTCCGGACCCATGGCCGACGCAGCGACCTCACCGGACCCCGACCTGGTCAGCGCCCTGCGGGCGTTGTCGAATCCGGTGCGCTTGCAGCTGCTGCTGTGGCTGCGTGAGCCCGAGCGGCACTTCCCCATGGACGAGGCCATCGCCGATCCCGGCGAGGTCGGGGTGTGCGTGAGCCACATCCAGGCCAAGGCTGGGCTGGCCCAGTCGACGGTGTCGGCGTATCTGGCGGAGTTGCAGCGGGCGGGGCTGGTGCGGGCGACGCGGGTGGGGAAGTGGACCCACTACCGGCGCGACGAGGACCGCATCGCCGGGCTGGTCTCACAACTCGGGGAGACCCTCTAGTCGTTGGCGTGATTCGCGCCGGACGCGGCGTGTCTGTTGCGCCTCATATCGAGAATCTGCGATATTCCGATCCATGATGAACCTGGGAACGTTCGGTATCTACACCTTCGACTTCGAGCACCAGCCGGCCACACAGGTACGCGACTCGGCCCAGGAGCTGGAGGAACGGGGATGGCGGGCGCTGTGGGTCCCCGAAGTCGGCGGCCGCGAGGCCCTCACCCACGCCGGCCATCTGCTCGCCGGCACCGAGCGGTTGCACGTCGTCAACGGCATCGCCCAGATCTGGTCCCGCGAGGCCCGGGCGACGTACGGCGCGAGCGCGCTGCTCGCCGACGCCTACCCGGACCGGCATGTGCTCGGCCTGGGCTTCGGCGGGCTCAAGAGGCCGGGCGTCAAACCGCTGACGGCGATGGCCGACTACCTCGACGAGCTGGACGCCCTCGCAAAGGAGTCACCCGTTCCCGCCCCGCAGACCCCGGTACGGCGCGTCCTGGCCGCGTACGGCCCGAAGATGCTCGCCCTGGCCCGGGACCGCTCGCTCGGCGCGCACACCTACCACGTCAACACCGCCCACACCGCAGCCGCGAGGGAGATCCTCGGCCCGGACGCCTTCCTCGGCGTCGAGCACCCGGTGCTCCTCGAACCGGACCCCGCCCGGGCGCGCGCGACCGCACGCGAGCATCTGCGGCCGTATCTCAACACCCCGTACAACCTCGCCAAGTTCCGCAGGCTCGGCTACTCGGACGAGGAGATCGAGCACGGCGGCAGCGACCGCTTCCTGGACGACCTGGTGTTCTGGGGAGACGTGGACACGGTGGCCGACAAGCTCCGGGCCCATGTCGCGGCGGGGGCCGATCATGTCGCCGTCCAGGTGATCGGCATCGAGCCGGGCGGATCCGCGTCGGCGCACTGGAGGCGTCTCGGCGAGGCGCTGCTTCCCTGAGAGACGCAACCCGAGAGACGAAAGGGGCGGCTCCGTCGGCATGGAACCGCCCCTTCCGCTAGTGGCCGGCCCCGGTGCGGAAGGGGCCGCCCTCGTGCGGTCCGGCCTGGTCAGGGGAGTTGGCCGGACCTGGCGCCGTGGGAGGCTCATCCGGCGAAACCCTCCCTCGGCGCTTGCGAGGTCACTTCTTGTCGAGCAGGTCCTGCACCTTCGCCCGGACGTCGTCCGTCGCCAGACCCCGGATCGTCAGCGTCGTACGGCGGCGCAGCACGTCGTCCTGCGTCTCGGCCCACTCGTTGTCCCGGGCGTAGACGACCTGGGCCCAGATCTCCGGGGCGTCCGGGTGGACGCGCTCGCCCAGCTCCGGGTTCTCGTTGGCGATGCGGGCGATGTCGAAGGCCAGCGAGCCGTAGTGCGTGGCCAGGTGCTTGGCGGTGTCGGCCGCCATGCGCGGACCCGGCGCCGGGCGGTCGGTCAGCAGACGGTGGGCGACCGCGCGCGGGTTGGCGATACCCGGCAGGGGCAGCTTCTTCGGCAGCGAGGCGATCGGCTCGAAGTCGTCGCCCAGCGGGTGGCCCGGCAGCGCCTCCAGCTTCTTCATGATCGTGCGGCCGATGTGCCGGAAGGTGGTCCACTTGCCGCCCGCGACGGACAGCATGCCGCCCGTGCCCTCGGTCACGACCGTCTCGCGCTTGGCCTTCGCCGTGTCACCGGGGCCGCCCGGCAGTACGCGCAGACCCGCGAAGGAGTACGTGATGAGATCGCGGTCCAGCTGCTGGTCCCGGATGGAGAACGCGGCCTCGTCCAGGATCTGAGCTATGTCCTTCTCGGTGACCGCAACGTCCGCCGGGTCGCCCTCGAACTCCTCGTCCGTGGTGCCCAGCAGGAGCATGTCCTCCCAGGGCAGCGCGAAGGTGATGCGGTACTTGTCGATCGGGGTCGCGAGCGCCGCCTTCCAGGGCGCGGTCCGCTTCAGGACCAGATGCGCGCCCTTCGACAGGCGGATGGACGGCGCAGCATTGGGGTCCTCCATCTTGCGCAGGTGGTCGACCCACGGGCCGGTCGCGTTCAGCACGAGGCGGGCGTTGACGCCGAACTCGTCACCGGTCGTACGGTCCTTCAGGTCCGCGCCCGTCACCCGGCCCTTGGTGAAGCGCAGGCCGGTGACCTCGGCGTGGTTGAGCACGACGGCGCCCGCCTCGACGGCCCCGCGGACCGTCATCAGCGCCATGCGCGCGTCGTTCATCTGGTCGTCGCCGTACACGGCCACGGCCTTGAGGTTGTCGGTGCGCAGCTCGGGCACGTCCTGCGCCGCCTTGGCGGGGGAGAGGAGGTGTCCGACGCCGTCACCGAACGCGGAGAGCGCGGAGTAGGCGAAGACGCCCGCCCCGAGCTTCGCGGCGCCGTGCGGCCCGCCCTTGTACACGGGGAGGTAGAACGTGAGCGGGTTCGCCAGGTGGGGGGCCACCTGGCGGGAGACCGCACGGCGCTCGAAGTGGTTCTCCGCCACCAGCTTCACCGCGCCGGTCTGCAGGTAGCGCAGACCGCCGTGGAGCAGCTTGGAGGAGGCGGAGGAGGTGGCGCCGGCGAAGTCGCCGGCGTCGACCAGAGCCACCCTGAGGCCGGACTGCGCGGCGTGCCAGGCGGTGGAGATGCCGAGGATGCCGCCGCCGATCACGAGAAGGTCGTACGACGCCTTGGCGAGCTGCTCCCGGGTCTCGGCGCGGCTCGGGTTGGAGCCGGAGGCCGGGTGCGTACCGAGGGCAGGCACGGACTGCAGGGTGGTCTGACTGGTCATTTCGGGTTCTTACTCCTCATCAGAGTTCGAGAGCTGTGGTCAGTTCTCGTCGTCCTCATCGAGCCAGCCCATGGTCCGCTCGACGGCCTTGAGCCAGTTCTTGTACTCACGGTCGCGGGTCTCCGCGTCCATGCGGGGGGTCCACTCGGCGGCCCGGCGCCAGTTGGCACGCAGGTCGTCGGTGCTGTTCCAGAAGCCGACGGCGAGACCGGCGGCGTAGGCGGCGCCGAGGCAGGTGGTCTCGGCGACCATCGGGCGCACCACGGGTGCGTCCAGGACGTCCGAGAGGGTCTGCATCAGCAGGTTGTTGGCGGTCATGCCGCCGTCGACCTTGAGGGTGGACAGCTCGACGCCGGAGTCCTTCGTCATGGCGTCGGCGATCTCCCGGGTCTGCCAGGCGGTGGCCTCCAGGACGGCACGGGCGAGGTGCGCCTTGGTGACGTACCGGGTCAGGCCGGCGATCACACCGCGGGCGTCGGAGCGCCAGTGCGGGGCGAACAGGCCGGAGAAGGCCGGCACGAAGTAGGCGCCGCCGTTGTCCTCGACCGACAGCGCGAGCGTCTCGATCTCGGCGGCGGTGGAGATCAGGCCCATCTGGTCGCGCATCCACTGCACCAGGGAGCCGGTGACGGCGATCGAGCCCTCGAGCGCGTAGACCGTGTCCTGGTCGCCGATCTTGTAACCGACCGTGGTCAGCAGACCCGCGTAGGAGTTGATGAGCTTGTCACCGGTGTTCATCACCATGAAGGTGCCGGTGCCGTACGTCGACTTGGTCTCGCCCTCGGAGAAACAGGTCTGGCCGAACAGGGCCGCCTGCTGGTCGCCGAGCGCGGAGGCGACCGGGATGCCGCCGAGCAGGTCGCCCAGCTTGCCGCCGGTGATCTCGCCGTAGACCTCGGCGGACGAGCGGATCTCGGGGAGGATCTGGGTCGGCACGCCGATCGACTCGGCGATCTTCTCGTCCCACGCCATGGTGTGCAGGTTCATCAGCATGGTGCGGGAGGCGTTGGTGACGTCGGTGACGTGCTTGCCGCCGTTGACACCGCCGGTCAGGTTCCAGATGACCCAGGTGTCCATGGTGCCGAAGAGGATGTCGCCGGCCTCGGCGCGCTCCTTGAGGCCCTCGACGTTGTCCAGCAGCCAGCGGGCCTTGGGGCCGGCGAAGTAGGAGGCGAGGGGAAGGCCGGTCTCGCGGCGGAAGCGGTCCTGGCCGACGTTGCGGCCGAGCTCCCGGCAGAGGGCGTCGGTGCGGGTGTCCTGCCAGACGATGGCGTTGTGGACGGGCTCACCGGTGTTCTTGTCCCACAGCACGGTCGTCTCGCGCTGGTTGGTGATGCCGATGGCCTTGATGTCGTCGCGGGTGATGCCGGCCTTCTGGATGGCTCCGGCGACGACCTCCTGGACGTTGGTCCAGATCTCGTTGGCGTTGTGCTCGACCCAGCCCGGCTTCGGGAAGATCTGCTCGTGCTCCTTCTGGTCGACGGAGACGATCCGGCCGTCGCGGTCGAAGACGATGCAGCGGGACGAGGTGGTGCCCTGGTCGATGGCGGCGATGAAGGGCCCGGCGGTGTGGGCGTCGGTCACTGTTGGCTCCTGGAAGTTCCGTGGTTATGGGGCTTTACGTACGGCGCGTGCTGAGAGTTTCGGTGCTTCTCACTCGAACGGGTGAAGCTCGTACTCCTAAGCAAAAGCGACGTTGTAGATGCCTGCCGCGATGGCGCCGCCGATCAGCGGACCGACCACCGGGATCCAGGCGTAGCCCCAGTCGGAACCACCCTTGTTGGGCAGGGGCAGAAGGGCGTGGACGATACGCGGACCGAGGTCACGGGCCGGGTTGATCGCATAGCCGGTCGGGCCGCCGAGCGACAGGCCGATCGAGACGACCACGAGTGCGGTGATCAGGGCGCCCAGGGTGCCGAGGCCCTTGCCGCTGTCGTTCAGGCCCTGCGTGAGGACCGCGAGCACCAGCACGACGGTGCCGATGATCTCCGTGAGGAGGTTCTGCACCGCGTTCCGGATCTCGGGACCGGTGGAGAAGATGCCCAGGACCGGGCCGGCGCCCTTCTCCTGGGCCTCGACGGCCTTGGCCGACGTGGCCTGCGCACCCGGACCGCCGACGATCTCCTTGTCGGTGAGGTGGGCGTGGAACTGGCCGTAGTAGGCGACCCACACCAGAGCCGCACCGATCATGGCGCCGAGCAGTTGTCCGGCGAAGTACGTCGGGACGTTGCTCCAGTCGTTGTCCTTGATCGCGAGCGCGACGGTCACGGCCGGGTTCAGGTGGGCGCCGGACAGCGGCGCCGAGGTGTAGACCGCCGTGAGTACTGCGAAGCCCCACCCGAAGGTGATGGCGAGCCAGCCGGCGTTGCGGGCCTTGGAGGCCTTCAGCGTCACAGCGGCGCAGACGCCACCGCCGAGCAGGATGAGTATGGCGGTACCGATGGTCTCGCCGATGAAGATGTCGGAGCTGGACACCCGCGACTCCTTTGTCCTTCGTCCAGGGGAAGCCGAACCTCCGGGTCCCTCCGGTGGTTCGCGTCGCCCTCGGGTGAGAGCGGCGCCGGCCCTTGGCGTTGTCACACTCTAGCGCGTATTGCCGGTAGGTGTTCGACAATGCCGACCGATGGACGGGAGCTTGCCCCGGCGTCACACATGCGTCAAGAGTCACGTCGTCGAATGTGCGATCGTTGTTGCTTGTGTTGATTTGTCGACACCGGTGGCGACAGTGGCGGGGAATGGCAAAGCACCGGAACGTCCTACGACGTCCCGGCGCCCGAATCTCGCTCCGTTCGGCTTCTCAGAACCGCCCGGCGCCCAGGTCCCGCGACACCGCGCGGGCGCAGTCCCGCACCGCCGCCACCAGCTCCGGGCGCAGCTCGCCGTCCCGGCACAGCCGCTCCACGGCGCCGGTGATGCCGACCGAGCCGACCGGCATCCGGCGCCGGTCGTGGATGCAGGCGGCGACGGAGGCGACGCCCTCCCAGGTCTCCTCGACGTCGGCCGCGTAACCACGCGCGCGTGTCATGTCGAGGATGTGCTCGAAGGCGTCCAGTTCGCAGACGGTGCGGTCGGTGAAGGCCTTGCGGTCGGCCTCGATCGCCTCGCTGTGCGCGACCGGGTCGTACGCCGACAGGACCTTGCCCAGGGCGGTGGAGTGCAGCGGCTGCATGGCGCCGATCTCCAGCACTTGCCGGCTGTCGTCGGGGCGGAAGACGTGGTGGACGATCAGTACGCCCTGCTGGTGCAGCACGCCCAGGTAGACGCTCTCCCCGCTGGAGCGGGCGAGGTCGTCCGTCCACACCAGGGCACGGGCCCGCAGCTCGTGCACGTCCAGATAGGTGGTGCCCAGGCGCAGCAGCTCGGCGCCCAGCTGGTAGCGCCCGGAGGCGTCGTCCTGCTCGACGAAGCCCTCCTGCTGGAGGGTGCGCAGAATCCCGTGGGCGGTGCCCTTGGCGAGGCCCAGCGACGAGGCGATGTCGGACAGGCCGAGCCGTCGCTCACCGCCTGCGAGGAGCCGCAGCATCGCGGCCGCCCGTTCGAGCGACTGGATGTTCCGTGCCATCGCCGTGCTGCCTCCGTCCCCTTCGAGCGTCGACCGTGCGACGTCGCTGCCGCCGTTCGGCAATGTCGAACACTACCGGTCGATGCCGACCTCCCGCTAATGGTCGGCGGTTATCGGTCCACCGGTGTTGCCTCGCCCGTGGCCGAAGATCGACCCTGCCGTCATCCTCGTCCCGCCTCGTGGACCGCCTGACCGTTCGACGGCGGTCCCGGCTACGCTGGCGGCGTGCGCCCACTGCGGACGGATCCGTAAAGGGCGCAAAGCCGACAGCCGTCGCACTCCAGGGAGCCCTTACATGGCCTCGTTGCCACCGACCCCTTCCGCCGACAGCCGGACCCGTGTGTCCGCGCTCCGCGAGGCGCTCGCCACCCGAGTGGTGGTCGCCGACGGAGCGATGGGCACCATGTTGCAGGCCCAGGAGCCCACACTCGAGGACTTCGAGAACCTCGAGGGCTGCAACGAGATCCTCAACCTGACCCGCCCCGACATCGTCCGCTCCGTGCACGAGGAGTACTTCGGCGCGGGCGTGGACTGCGTCGAGACGAACACGTTCGGCGCCAACCACTCGGCCATGGCCGAATACGACATCGCCGACCGGGTGTACGAGCTGTCCGAGGCGGGCGCCCGTATCGCCCGCGAGACGGCCGACGCGTTCGGCGCCCGTGACGGCCGCCAGCGGTGGGTGCTCGGCTCGATCGGACCCGGCACGAAGCTGCCGACCCTCGGCCACATCGGCTACGGCACGCTGCGCGACGGCTTCCAGGCGAACGCCGAAGGCCTGCTCGCCGGCGGCGCCGACGCCCTGATCGTGGAGACCACGCAGGACCTCCTGCAGACGAAGTCGTCGATCCTGGGCGCCCGCCGCGCCATGGAGGCGACCGGCGCCGAGGTGCCGCTGCTGGTCTCCATGGCCTTCGAGACCACCGGCACCATGCTGCTCGGCTCCGAGATCGGCGCCGCGCTGACCGCGCTGGAGCCGCTCGGCATCGACATGATCGGCCTGAACTGTTCGACGGGCCCGGCCGAGATGAGCGAGCACCTGCGCTACCTCGCCCGGCACTCCCGCACCCCGCTGCTGTGCATGCCGAACGCAGGCCTGCCGATCCTCACCAAGGACGGCGCCCACTTCCCGCTCGACCCGGAGGGCCTGGCCGACGCCCAGGAGACCTTCGTACGGGACTACGGCCTGAACCTCATCGGCGGCTGCTGCGGCACCACCCCCGAGCACCTCAGGCAGCTCGTGGAGCGGGTCCGGGAGGCCACGCCCGTGGAGCGCAGCCCGCAGCCCGAGCCCGGCGCCGCCTCCCTCTACCAGACGGTCCCGTTCCGCCAGGACACCTCCTACCTGGCCATCGGCGAGCGCACCAACGCCAACGGCTCGAAGAAGTTCCGCGATGCCATGCTGGACGCGCGCTGGGACGACTGTGTGGAGATGGCCCGCGACCAGATCCGCGAGGGCGCCCACATGCTCGACCTGTGCGTCGACTACGTCGGCCGGGACGGCGTCGCCGACATGGAGGAACTGGCCGGCCGCTTCGCCACCGCCTCCACGCTGCCGATCGTCCTGGACTCCACCGAGGTCGACGTCATCCAGGCCGGTCTGGAGAAGCTCGGCGGGCGCGCGGTCATCAACTCCGTCAACTACGAGGACGGCGACGGCCCCGAGTCCCGCTTCGCGAAGGTCACCAAGCTCGCCCGCGAGCACGGCGCCGCGCTGATCGCGCTGACCATCGACGAGGAGGGCCAGGCCCGTACCCCGGAGAAGAAGGTCGAGATCGCCGAGCGGCTGATCGAGGACCTGACGACGAACTGGGGCATCCTCGAGTCCGACATCCTCATCGACACCCTGACCTTCACCATCTGCACCGGTCAGGAGGAGTCCCGCAAGGACGGCATCGCCACCATCGAGGCGATCCGCGAGCTCAAGCGGCTCCACCCGGACGTCCAGACCACCCTCGGCCTGTCGAACATCTCCTTCGGCCTGAACCCGGCCGCCCGCATCCTGCTCAACTCCGTCTTCCTGGACGAGTGCGTCAAGGCGGGCCTGGACTCGGCGATCGTGCACGCGTCGAAGATCCTGCCGATCGCCCGCTTCGACGAGGAGCAGGTCCGCACGGCCCTGGACCTGATCTACGACCGCCGCGCCGAGGGCTACGACCCGCTGCAGAAGCTCATGGCCCTGTTCGAGGGCGCCACCGCCAAGTCCCTGAAGGCCGGCAAGGCCGAGGAACTCGCCGCCCTCCCGCTGGAGGAGCGCCTCAAGCGTCGCATCATCGACGGCGAGAAGAACGGCCTGGAAGCCGACCTCGACGAGGCCCTCCAGGCCCGTTCCGCCCTCGACATCGTCAACGAGACGCTTCTGGACGGCATGAAGGTCGTCGGCGAGCTGTTCGGCTCCGGCCAGATGCAGCTGCCGTTCGTGCTCCAGTCCGCCGAGGTGATGAAGTCCGCCGTCGCCTACCTCGAACCGCACATGGAGAAGACGGACGCCGACGGCAAGGGCACCATCGTGCTGGCCACGGTCCGCGGCGATGTCCACGACATCGGCAAGAACCTGGTGGACATCATCCTGTCCAACAACGGCTACAACGTGGTCAACCTGGGCATCAAGCAGCCCGTCTCGGCGATCCTGGAGGCCGCCGAGGAGCACCGGGCCGACGTCATCGGCATGTCCGGGCTGCTGGTGAAGTCCACGGTGATCATGAAGGAGAACCTGGAGGAGCTCAACCAGCGCGGTCTCGCGGCCGATTACCCCGTCATCCTCGGCGGCGCCGCCCTCACGCGCGCCTACGTCGAGCAGGACCTGCACGAGGTCTACGAGGGCGAAGTCCGCTACGCCCGCGACGCGTTCGAGGGCCTGCGCCTGATGGACGCCCTCATCGGCGTCAAGCGGGGCGTGCCCGGCGTGCAGTTGCCCGAGCTCAAGCAGCGCCGGGTCAAGAGCGCCGCCGCGACGGCCGTACTGGACGAGCGCCCCGAGGAGGGCCACGTCCGCTCCGACGTCGCCACCGACAACCCGCTCCCCGAGCCGCCGTTCTGGGGCACCCGCGTCATCAAGGGCATCCAGCTCAAGGAGTACGCGTCCTGGCTCGACGAGGGCGCCCTCTTCAAGGGCCAGTGGGGCCTGAAGGAGACCCGCAGCGGCGACGGACCGTCGTACCAGGAACTCGTCGAGACCGAGGGCCGCCCGCGACTGCGTGGCCTGCTCGACAAGCTCCAGACGGAGAACCTGCTGGAAGCGGCCGTGGTCTACGGCTACTTCCCGTGCGTCTCCAAGGACGACGACCTGATCCTGCTGGACGAGCACGGCAACGAACGCACCCGCTTCAGCTTCCCGCGTCAGCGCCGCGGCCGGCGGCTGTGCCTCGCGGACTTCTTCCGCCCGCAGGAGTCGGGCGAGACGGACGTCGTGGGCCTCCAGGTCGTCACCGTGGGCTCGCGGATCGGCGAGGAGACGGCCCGGATGTTCGAGGCCAACGCCTACCGGGACTACCTCGAACTGCACGGCCTGTCCGTGCAGTTGGCGGAGGCGCTCGCCGAGTACTGGCACGCGCGCGTGCGTTCCGAGCTGGGCTTCGCCGGTGACGACCCGGCCGACATCGAGGACATGTTCGCGCTGAAGTACCGGGGCGCCCGCTTCTCCCTCGGCTACGGCGCCTGCCCCAACCTCGAGGACCGGGCCAAGATCGCCGACCTGCTCCAGCCGGAGCGCATCGGCGTCCACCTGTCCGAGGAGTTCCAGCTGCACCCCGAGCAGTCCACGGACGCGATCGTCATCCACCACCCCGAGGCGAAGTACTTCAACGCACGCTGAGGCGACCCCCGGCCCGATTGCGGGCGGGTAACAGGTGTGCCCCGAGGCACACCTGTCAAACCAGGCGCTTCGTCTGTGCAGGTCGTACACTGGACGGTCCACCGCAGGCCGGTTCCCTCCGTGGGAACCGGCCTGATCGTCCCTTCAAGGAGGTACGTGGATGACCAGCACGGTCCCCGCACCAGTAACCCGTACGGCCGACGGCTCGGCCCTGCAGGCTGTTCTCCTCGACATGGACGGAACCCTGGTGGACACCGAGGGCTTCTGGTGGGACGTCGAGGTCGAGGTCTTCGCCGGCCTGGGCCACACCCTCGACGACACCTGGCGCCATGTTGTGGTCGGCGGCCCGATGAGCCGTAGCGCCGGATTCCTGATCGAGGCCACCGGCGCCGACATCCCCCTCGCCGAGCTCACGCTGCTGCTGAACCAGGGCTTCGAGGACCGCATCGACCGCGCGCTGCCGCTGATGCCGGGCGCGGCCCGGCTGCTGGCCGAGCTGGCCGCGTACGAGATCCCCACGGCCCTGGTCTCCGCCTCGCACCGGCGCATCATCGACCGAGTGCTCACCTCGCTCGGCCCCCAGCACTTCGCGCTGACCGTCGCCGGCGACGAGGTCGAGCGCACCAAGCCGCACCCGGACCCCTACCTGTTCGCTGCCGCCGGACTGGGCGCCGATCCCACCCGATGCGCGGTCGTCGAGGACACCGCGACCGGCGTCGCCGCGGCCGAGGCCGCCGGCTGTCACGTGGTGGCCGTTCCGTCGGTTGCGCCGATCACCCCGGCAGCCCGGCGCACCGTGGTGACCTCGTTGGAAGAGGTCGATCTGGCATTTCTGCGCGGCCTGATCACTGTCTGACGACGACTGACAACGTCCGACAACGGAAATAGGGCCGGTGTTCACCCAGCGTGCAACACCGATAGCGCGGGAATTCCGCAAGGGAATTCGAGTGGCGGCGGATGGCTGAATTCCGGTGCACGCCAGGACCGTTCAGATTGTGACGTTCACCACTGCCTGTGGGGTCGACAGGTGACGCGCCATGTGCAGCACCCCCTGTGTCGAGGGCTTGGGGCGCACCTTTGTGTCCCGATTGATGGATCGGTGCACGAATCCTTCCGGTCCAAGGTTTCCGGTGCGTTCGCGACCGGCTCCACAGCGTGATGGGGGCTCAACTCCGGTCGCGGCGAACCCTCCTGCGGGCGCGGACTAATCTCGTTGCGAGAACATCGAACTTACCCCGTGATCCGCCGCGACACCCCTGCATGCCGGGTACACGGAGTCGACAGCTGGAGAAGCCCGAGCATGAACCGCAAGACTTTGGTGCTGCCGGCCGTCATCGGCCTGCTTGTGCCGGTTCTCGCCGCCTGTGGTGGAACCGACAGCGGCAGCGACAGCGGCGACGCGATCGTCGTCGGCACCACGGACGCGTTCACTGCCTCGAAGGACGCTCCCGCACCGCTCGATCCGGCCTACGCCTACGACGTCGGCACCTGGAACATCCTGCGCCAGACCGTGCAGACCCTGATGATCCAGCCGCGCGGCGAAGGGGAACCGGTGCCCGAGGCCGCCCAGACCTGCGGCTTCACCGACAGCGGCAACGAACGCTACGCGTGCACCCTGCGCAAGGACCTGAAGTTCGCGAACGGCGACCCCGTCACCGCGGACGACGTGAAGTACTCCATCGACCGCGCCCGCGCCCTCAAGGCCGACAGCGGCGTCTTCGCCCTGCTGTCCACCATCGACACCGTCGAGACCCAGGGCGACCGCGAGGTCATCTTCCACCTCAAGACCGCCGACGCCACCTTCCCGTTCAAGCTGTCCACCCCGGTCGCGGGCATCGTCGACCCGGACATCTACGCCAAGGACAAGCTGCGCGACGGCTTCGAGCTCGACGGCTCCGGCCCGTACACCCTCCAGGCCGAGGTCAAGAACGACGAGCTGGTCTCCGCCGTGTTCACCAAGAACCCCGACTACAAGGGGAGTCTGAAGGTGAACAACGAAAAGGTCGAACTGCGCAACTTCGCGGACGCCGACGAGATGGGCGCCGCCCTCGACAAGGGCGACATCGACCTGATGACCCGCACCATGTCGCCCGAGCAGATCCAGAAGCTGTCGGCCGACTCCGACGACGCCGTCGACCTCGTCGACATGTCCGGTCTGGAAATCCGCTACCTGGCCTTCAACACCAACGACGCGTCGGTGCGGACGAAGGCCGTCCGCCAGGCCATGGCACAGGTCATCGACCGCGGCGAACTCGTCTCCAAGGTCTACGGCTCCCAGGCCGAACCGCTGTACTCGCTGGTGCCCGCCAGCATCACGGGCCATTCCAACGCGTTCTTCAACAAGTACGGCGACCCGAGCACCGCCAAGGCCAAGTCCATGCTGGAGAAGGCCGGCGTCACCACCCCGGTGAAGCTCACGCTGCACTACACCACCGACCACTACGGCTCGGCCACGAAGAAGGAGTTCGAGCTGCTGAAGAAGCAGCTGAACGACAGCGGCCTGTTCGACGTCGACATCAAGGGCGCCCCCTGGGCGACGTTCCGACCCGCCGAGCAGAAGGGCGAGTACGAGGTCTACGGCATGGGCTGGTTCCCGGACTTCCCCGACGCCGACAACTACCTCGCGCCGTTCCTCGACAAGGACAACTTCCTCGGCTCGCCGTACGCCAACAGCACGATCCGCAACACCCTCATCCCGGAGTCCCGCCGCGTCGCCGACCGGCTGTCGGCGTCCGGCAGCCTGACGGACATTCAGGACATCGTCGCCGATGACGTGCCCGTGCTGCCGCTGTGGCAGGGCAAGCAGTTCGTCGCCGCCGGCGACGACGTCACGGGCACCGCGTACGTGCTCAACTCCTCCTCGACCCTTCAGCTGTGGGAGCTCGGCCGTGGCGTGAGCGGCTGACCTCACCCGTGCCCGGCGGCCACGACCAGGGCGCCGGCTCGGCCCGGGATCCAGGACGGGTGCCCGGGTACCTCACAACCGACGACAAGGCACTTGTAAGTGAACATGCGCAACCAGTGGCCGGTCCTGCCCGTCGTGGCAGGGCTGGCCTCCGGCCTGCTGACCGGCTGTGGAACCGAGACCGCGGGCACCGGGGGGACCGGTACCTCGGTGGTCATGGGAATGTCGGACGACGTCCTCGCCACCGACCCCGCCTCCGGCTACGACCCCGGCTCCTGGCTGTTGTTCAACAACGTCTTCCAGTCGCTGCTCAGCTTCCCCAAGGGCGCCACCGAACCGCAGCCCGAGGCCGCCGAGCAGTGCGCCTTCTCCGACACGCAGACGACGGTCTACAGGTGCACGCTCAAGGACGGCCTGAAGTTCAGCAACGGTGACGCGCTCACCTCGGAGGACGTCAAGTTCTCCTTCGACCGCATGCTGAAGATCAACGACCCCGACGGCCCCGCCGTCATGTTCCCCACGCTCGACAAGGTCGAGACGCCGAACGACAAGACGGTCGTCTTCCAGCTCAACACCCCCGACGCCACGTTCCCGAGCAAGATAGCCTCCGGCGCCGGCTCCATCGTCGACCAGGAGCAGTACGACGCGAGCGGCCTGCGCAAGGACGACCAGGCGGTCGGCTCCGGCCCGTACAAGCTCGACAAGTTCGGCGACGACGAGGCCGTCTTCTCCGTCAACGAGAACTACAAGGGCACGGCCGAGGTACAGAACGACGGCGTGACCCTGAAGTTCTTCCACGGCGACCAGGACGCCCTGAAGAAGGCCCTGAGCGCCAACGAAATCGACATCGCCTACCGCGGCCTCACCGCGGGTGGCATCGCCGACGTCGAGAAGTCCGGCGGCGACTCCGGTGTGGAGGTCGTCGAGGGCAGCAGCGCCGAGGTCCAGCACCTGGTCTTCAACATGGACGACCCGGTCGCCGGCAAGCTCGGCGTCCGCAAGGCCATGGCCTACCTCATCGACCGTGACGCCCTCATCAAGGACGTCTACCAGGGCACGGCCACGCCGCTGTACTCGATCATCCCGGCCGGTATCAGCGGCCACAACACGGCCTTCTTCGACACCTACGGCGCCCGCCCCTCCAAGGCGAAGGCCGCCGCGGCCCTGCAGGACGAGGGCATCGACGGCAAGGTCAAGCTCACCCTCTGGTCCACCCCGTCGCGCTACGGCCCGGCCACCGACCAGGAGTTGGAGACGATCGCGAAGCAGCTCAACGACAGCGGTCTGTTCGACGCCGACGTGCAGTCCGTCGCGTTCGACCAGTACGAGAAGGACATCGCCGACGGTAAGTACGGCGTGTACGTGAAGGGCTGGATCCCGGACTACCCGGACGCCGACAGCTTCACGGCCCCCTTCTTCGGCAAGGGCAACGTGCTGAGCAACAACTACAGCAACGACGCCATCACCGGCACGCTCATCCCGCGCACCGCCGCCGAGAGCGACCGCGCCGCGACGGACGACGAGTTCAACCAGCTCCAGGACATCGTGGCCCGGGAACTCCCCGTCCTTCCGGTCTGGCAGGCCAAGCAGTACGCGGTCGTCCGCGACAACGTCTACGGCCTGGAGTACTGCCTCGACGCCTCCACCGTGTTCCGCTTCTGGGAGCTGAGCAAGGGCTGAGGGTCGTCGTAAGCGACGTACCTGTTCACGCAGTGACTACGCGGAGGGCGCCCCTTCTCAGGAAGGGGCGCCCTCTTCGTCGTCGTACAGGCTCCTACTGGGCGCCGGGACGCACCAGCCCGCTCTCGTACGCGTACACCGCGGCCTGCACCCGGTCCCGCAGGCCCAGCTTGGTCAGGACGTGGCCCACATGCGTCTTGACGGTGGTCTCGCTGACGAAGAGGTCGGCGGCGATCTCGGCGTTGGACAGGCCCCGCGCCACCAGCTTCAGCACCTCCACCTCGCGCTCGGTCAGCGTGTGCAGGGTGTCCGGAACCGGCTCGTCGCCCGACGGCAGATGCGTGGCGTACTTGTCGAGCAGCCGGCGCGTGATGCTCGGCGCGAGCATCGCCTCGCCGCCGGCGACCACCCGGATCGCCTGCACCAGCTCGTTGGCCGGGGCGTCCTTCAGCAGGAAGCCGCTGGCTCCCGCCTTGAGCGCCTCCACCACGTACTCGTCGAGATCGAACGTGGTCAGCACCAGCACCTTCGCCGGGCCGTCCCGCCCGGGACCGGTGATCTGCCGCGTCGCCTCGACCCCGTCCATCCGAGGCATGCGGATGTCCATCAGAACCACGTCGGGCTGCAGGGCCCGCACCTGGTCGAGAGCTTGGAGGCCGTCACCGGCCTCGCCCACGACCGCGATGTCCTGCTCCGCCTCCAGAATCATCCGGAAGCCGGTACGCAGCAGGGGCTGGTCGTCGACCAGTAGGACGCGGATGGCCACGTGAGTCTCCTTCGCCTAGTCCGGCCCCATTCTGCCCTGCGCACCGCCGTCGGACTCGCCCGCCCTGACCGGCAGCGGATACGGCGGGGGAGTGCCGCCGAATTCCGGGCAGTGGGCCTGGTGGTCGCACCAGCCGCACAGCTTCGTCTGCCGGGGACGCCAGTCGCCCGTCTCGGTCGCCACCCGGATCGCCTCCCACAGCGCCAGCAGCTTGCGCTCGACCCGCTCCAGGTCGGCGAGGACCGGGTCGTACGTCAGCACGTCACCGCTGCCGAGATAGACGAGCTGGAGCCGGCGGGGGATCACCTTCTTCAGCCGCCACACGACCAGGGCGTAGAACTTCATCTGGAACAGCGCACCCTCGGCGTACTCGGGCCGGGGCGCCTTGCCCGTCTTGTAGTCGACGATCCGCACCTCGCCCGTCGGCGCCACGTCGACGCGGTCGATGATGCCGCGCAGCCGCAGCCCCGAGTCCAGCTCGGCCTCGATGAACAGCTCCCGCTCGGCGGGCTCCAGCCGGGTCGGATCCTCCAGACCGAACCACCGCTCCACGAGCCGCTCCGCCTCACCCAGCCAGGTCGCCAGCCGCTCGCCCTCGGGATCGTCCGCGAACAGCTCCACGACCTCCGGCCTGCTCTCCCGCAGCCGGTCCCACTGGCCCGGGATGAGGGACTTGGCGCGCGGCGCGGTCCGCTCGGCGGCCGGGGCGTCGAAGAGCCGCTCCAGCACCGCATGCACCAGCGTGCCCTTCGTCGCCGCCGCGCTCGGCTTCTCGGGCAGCCGGTCGATCACCCGGAACCGGTAGAGCAGCGGGCACTGCATGAAGTCACTGGCACGGGAAGGGGACAGCGAGGCCGGCGCTATCGCCGGGCGCACGGCCGTGCCGCCCGCTGTGGCCGCGCTCTCACCCGCGTCGGCCACCGTCGCCGTACTGTCCGCCCCCACCGGGTACTCGTCCGTCACCGGCTCTGCCACCGGCGCGGCGTCACTGCCGCAGCCCGCCGCGGCACCCTCCGTGCTCGTCTCCATGACCACAGACCTTACGGCCCACCACTGACAGTGACCCAGCCCCGGCCGTTACGGCCGGGGCGGACGGGGAAACAGAGGGGGTGCCGGGGCGAAACGCGGCGAGACGGCCGCATACCATCGACCCGAGACCCATCCGCCCGGCAGGCGCGGAAGACGCTTCGAACGAGGGGACACCGTGGACGAGAGCGGCGGGAGCGGGCAGCCGCGGTCCGGCACCGACGAGTCGACCGAGCGCCGAGCAGACCGTGAGGCCCCGGCCACCGAACCCACAAGTCCCGACCCGACCCCGTCCGACGAGCAGCCCAAGGACGACGCGAGCGGCACAGACGACAGCGGCGACACCACTCGCGGCCCCGCGGCACCGACCTCCTCCCAGTCCCGCGACGAGGCGCCCTCCGCCCCCGGCGACGCCACCGACCCGCACACCCCCGACCGTAGCGACGCCGACAGCCCGTTCACGCAGGCCTCCCACAGCGACCGGCACCCGCACCACGACACCCACCCCGACCGCCCCCTCGCCCACTCCGGCACCACCAAGGGCCGTCCGCCGCAGCGCCATAAGGACCCCCGCGGCGGGCTCCTCATGGGCCGGCCGTTCGGCGTGCCCGTCTACGTGGCCCCCAGCTGGTTCCTGGTCGCCGCGCTCATCACCTGGGTGTTCGGCGGACAGCTCGACCGTGTGCTGCCCGAACTCGGTGCCGCCCGCTACCTCGTCTCCCTCTTCTTCGCGGTCGCCTTCTACGCCTCGGTCCTCGTCCACGAGCTCGCCCACACCGTCGCCGCGCTGCGCTTCAAGCTGCCCGTGCGCCGTATCCAGCTCCAGTTCTTCGGCGGGGTCTCCGAGATCGAGAAGGAGGCCGAGACGCCGGGACGCGAGTTCGTGCTGGCCTTTGTCGGCCCGCTGCTCTCCCTCGTCCTCTCCGGCGTCTTCTACGGCGCCCTGCAGGCCGTCGAACCCGGCACCGTCCCCGGCGTCCTGCTGGCCGGCCTGATGATCTCCAACCTCATCGTCGCCGCCTTCAACCTGCTCCCCGGCCTGCCCCTCGACGGTGGCCGCATGCTCCGCGCGGTCGTCTGGAAGATCACCGGCAGGCCGATGACCGGCACCATCGCCGCCGCCTGGATCGGCCGCGCCCTCGCCGTCTCCGTCCTCGTCGGGCTCCCCTGGCTCACCCAGTCCGGCGCGCTCGGCTCCGACGCCGTCGACAACGTCGGCATGGACACCGTCATGGACGCCCTGCTGGCCGCCATCCTCGCCGCGATCATCTGGACCGGTGCCGGTAACAGCCTGCGCATGGCCCGCCTGCGCGAGCACCTCCCCGACCTGCGCGCCCGCACCCTCACCCGCCGCGCCGTCCCCGTCGAGACGGACACCCCCCTGTCCGAGGCCCTGCGCCGCGCCAACGACGCCGGCGCCCGCGCCCTGGTCGTCGTCGACGCCGACGGCAACCCCCTCTCCCTCGTCCGCGAGGCGGCCATCGTCGGCGTACCCGAACACCGCCGCCCCTGGGTCGCCGTCAGCGGACTCGCCCAGGACCTGACCGACGGCATGCGCGTCTCGGCCGAACTGGCCGGAGAGGAACTCCTCGACGCCCTCCGCGCCACCCCCGCCACCGAGTACCTGGTCGTCGAGGAGACCGGCGAGATCTACGGCGTGCTGTCGGCAGCGGATGTCGAGCGCGCTTTCGTGAAGGCGATGGCCCGCCCGAACTGAACACGGCTCTGCGAAGCGGTGCCCGCCGATTCCCGGTGGTCGGCGGCCCCCCGAAACGCCGGTAGGCTGTTCACATGTCCGAACCGACCGGTGCCGCCCGCAGGCGCGGGCCCTTCAAGGTCGGGGACCAGGTTCAGCTGACCGACCCCAAGGGCCGCCACTACACGTTCACGCTCGAGGCCGGGAAGAACTTCCACACCCACAAGGGTTCCTTCCCGCACGACGAACTGATCGGCGCTCCCGAGGGCAGCGTTGTCCGCACCACCGGGAACGTCGCCTACCTCGCGCTGCGCCCCCTGCTCCCCGACTACGTCCTGTCCATGCCCCGCGGCGCCGCCGTGGTCTACCCCAAGGACGCGGGGCAGATCCTCGCCTTCGCCGACATCTTCCCCGGCGCACGCGTCGTGGAGGCCGGCGTCGGCTCCGGCTCGCTCAGCAGCTTCCTGCTGCGCGCCATCGGCGACCAGGGCATGCTGCACTCCTACGAGCGCCGCGAGGACTTCGCCGAGATCGCGCAGGCGAACGTGGAGCGCTACTTCGGCGGCCCCCACCCCGCCTGGCAGCTCACCGTCGGCGACCTCCAGGACAACCTGTCCGACACCGACGTCGACCGTGTCATCCTCGACATGCTCGCCCCCTGGGAGTGCCTGGAGGCCGTCTCCAAGGCGCTCGTCCCCGGCGGCATCCTCTGCTGCTACGTCGCCACCACCACCCAGCTCGCCCGGACCGTCGAGTCCATCCGCGAGATCGGCTGCTTCAACGAGCCGACCTCCTGGGAGACGATGATCCGCAACTGGCACGTCGAGGGCCTGGCCGTCCGCCCCGACCACCGGATGATCGGCCACACCGGCTTCCTGCTCACCGCCCGCCGCCTCGCCGACGGAGTGGAGCCGCCCATGCGCCGCCGCCGCCCCGCCAAGGGCGCCTACGGCGAGGACTACGAAGGCCCCAACGCCGACGGAGGCAACCGCCGCTGAGGCGGCCCTGTGCCGCGATCAACGCAGAAGCGCTGTGGTCGAGTTCCCGGAACGCCGCCGGAACTCGACCACAGCGCCTTTCTGTTGACGCACAAGCCCACAAACCCACAAGCCAACAAATCCACGAGACGACAACCTGCTCGTCCGAACGCCGCACAACACCCGCACGCCCCCCACGCACCCCCAACCACCACACCGGCACCGGAACTCCACACCCCGCCGTTCCCCCGCACTGTGACGTGTGGCACCATGCTGGCCACCCCCACCGGCACAGCCCTCACAGGAGACGCTCCTAGTGCAGCAATCCGCCGTCCCGGAACTGGCACACACTCACACCCGCCCCATCCACTGGCTCGCCACCGCCACGGCGGTCGCCGGTGTCGTGGCCTTCTCCTCGGTTCTGCAGCCCAACTCGGCGACGGCGGCCCAGACAGCCGGCCCGGACGCGAAGAACGCCCCAGCGGCCGTCGCGCCCCCCGATCCCGCGAGCGTCGAGTTCCCCCTCGAATGCGGCCCGGTGAAGGCGGTCGTGGTCAAGAAGGCCAGCGGGGACCTGGACGGCGACGGCAGCCCCGAAACCGTGGCCGTCGTGCACTGCGACGCCCCCATGGGCACCCCGCCCGACGGCGTCTACGTCCTCACCCGCGGCACCGAGGCGGCCGCGCCCCGCATCGTCGCGACCCTCGTGAACCCGAAGGACAGCATCACCGTCAGTGACCTCGCCGTCCGTGACGGAGCCGTCGTCGCCGAGCTGCTCAGCTACTCGTCCGACGACGTGCCGCGCTGCTGCCCCGACGTGAAGGACAGCGCGAAGTGGCAGTGGAAGAACGGCTCGTTCGTCCGCTCGACACCCGCCGGTGCCCACAGCGTCTGACCCATGCCACCGGCACGTGTGAGAAATCAGACAGTCGTAACACCCCGTGCGCGCAAGGTCACTCGGCGTCCGGACCGAACACTTCGACCTTGTCCGAAACGCGACGCACGTGGATGCAGTCGCCCGGACATTCCTTCGCCGAGTCCACCACGTCCGTGAGAAGCGGCAGCGGCACGGGCGTTGTGGCCCCCTTGGCCTGCAACAGCTCGTCCTCCGAGCCCTTCACATAGGCCAGGCCGTCGATGTCCAGCTCGAACACCTCGGGCGCATACTGGGCACAGATGCCGTCACCGGTACAGAGATCCTGGTCGATCCAGACCTCCAGCGCCTGACCCTCGACCCCGGCCGCCTGTTCCACGCTCATCTCTCCTACCGTTTCGTCCGCCGAGCCGGACGGGAATCCGGCCAGCTCTGAAGGGTGTTGAACGCTTCGAGCCTACCTGCGGCGGCTTTCCAATCATGTTCGGTGGGTATTCCCCTGGCGTGAGGGAGAGCGCAAGGGTGAAGATCGGACACACCCCGACAGTCTTTGTGATCTAGGGGTTTCAATCGACACCCACCCAGGTAGGGTCTGGAAGCGTCCAGCTCCCCTTGGAGGAGGTGAGGACCGTGGCAGCCCACGACGACGACATGAACCGCGGCATCCGCCCGGGACGGGGGTCCGACGACCCGGCCGGGCAGATTGCCTACCTTGAGCAGGAGATCGCCGTCCTGCGACGCAAGCTCGCCGACTCTCCGCGGCACACGAGGATTCTCGAAGAGCGGATCGTCGAGCTGCAGACCAATCTGGCCGGCGTGTCCGCACAGAACGAGCGACTCGCCAACACGCTCCGTGAGGCCCGCGACCAGATCGTGGCCCTCAAGGAGGAAGTCGACCGGCTCGCACAGCCACCGGCCGGCTTCGGTGTCTTCCTGACGCAGAACGAGGACGGCACGGCCGACATCTTCACCGGCGGCCGCAAACTCCGCGTGAACGTCAGCCCGAGCGTCGAACTCGACGACCTCAGGCGCGGCCAGGAAGTAATGCTCAACGAAGCGCTCAACGTGGTCGAAGCCATGGAGTTCGAGCGCGTCGGGGACATCGTCACCCTCAAGGAGATCCTCGAGGACGGCGAGCGCGCCCTGGTGCTCGGGCACACCGACGAGGAACGGGTGGTACGGCTCGCCGAGCCGCTGCTGGACGTCACCATCCGTCCCGGCGACGCCCTGCTGCTCGAACCCCGCTCCGGCTATGTCTACGAGATCGTTCCCAAGAGCGAGGTCGAAGAGCTCGTCCTCGAAGAAGTACCGGACATCGGCTACGAACAGATCGGCGGTCTGGGCAACCAGATCGAAATGATCCGTGACGCGGTCGAGCTCCCCTACCTTTACCCGGACCTGTTCAAGGAGCACGAACTGCGGCCGCCGAAGGGCGTCCTCCTGTACGGGCCCCCCGGATGCGGCAAGACGCTCATCGCCAAGGCCGTCGCCAACTCGCTGGCCAAGAAGGTCGCCGAGGTCACCGGCCAGGCCCAGGGCAAGAGCTTCTTCCTCAACATCAAGGGTCCCGAGCTGCTCAACAAGTACGTCGGTGAGACCGAGCGGCAGATCCGCCTCGTCTTCCAGCGTGCACGCGAGAAGGCCAGCGAGGGCACCCCCGTCATCGTCTTCTTCGACGAGATGGAATCCCTCTTCCGCACCCGCGGCTCCGGTGTCAGCTCGGACGTGGAGAACACCATCGTCCCCCAGCTGCTCGCCGAGATCGACGGTGTCGAAGGACTGCAGAACGTGGTCGTGATCGGCGCCTCCAACCGCGAGGACATGATCGACCCCGCAATCCTGCGCCCCGGTCGCCTGGACGTGAAGATCAAGATCGAGCGTCCGGACGCCGAAGCCGCCAAGGACATCTTCGGCAAGTACCTCACCCAGCGCCTCCCGCTCCACCCCGAGGACGTCGGTGAGCACAGTGGCGACAAGGCCATGACGGTCCAGAGCATGATCCAGACGGCCGTCGAGCAGATGTACGCCGAATCCGAGGAGAACCGCTTCCTGGAAGTCACCTACGCCAACGGCGACAAGGAAGTCCTCTACTTCAAGGACTTCAATTCCGGTGCCATGATCGAGAACATCGTGGGCCGCGCCAAGAAGATGGCGATCAAGGACTTCCTGGAGCACAACCAGAAGGGTCTCCGCGTCTCCCACCTCCTCCAGGCCTGCGTGGACGAGTTCAAGGAGAACGAGGACCTGCCCAACACCACCAACCCCGACGACTGGGCCCGGATCTCCGGAAAGAAGGGCGAGCGGATCGTCTACATCCGCACCCTCATCACCGGAAAGCAGGGCGCAGACACCGGACGCTCCATCGACACGGTGGCAAACACCGGTCAGTACCTGTAAAAGACAGGGCGGCTGCGGGTGCCCCCACCGGGTACCCGCAGCCGACTGTTTTTCCGGCCACCGCCGGAACAAAGGCGAGCAACGCAATGACGCAAATGATCTCCCCACCAGCGCAAAGGCGTTCTAGGCTCTTCGGTACCGCCGAGTCGCGCAGTGCGGGGACGGGCACCGCACACGCATCGGAGCGCCAGCGGTACTTGAGCGGCGCCCCCGACCGAGGGCGCCGCCGGGCAAGGAGGGCCGCATGACCGTACGGCGAGTAATGGGCATCGAGACGGAGTACGGGATCTCCGTCCCCGGCCACCCCAACGCCAATGCCATGCTCACCTCATCCCAGATCGTCAATGCCTACGCGGCGGCGATGCACCGGGCCCGCCGGGCCCGCTGGGACTTCGAGGAGGAGAACCCGCTGCGGGACGCGCGAGGCTTCGACCTCGCCCGCGAGGCCGCCGACTCCAGCCAGCTCACCGACGAGGACATCGGCCTCGCCAACGTCATCCTCACCAACGGGGCGCGGCTCTACGTCGACCACGCACACCCCGAATACAGCGCCCCGGAGGTCACCAACCCCCGCGACGCCGTCCTCTGGGACAAGGCCGGCGAGCGGATCATGGCCGAGGCCGCCGAGCGGGCCGCCCAGCTGCCCGGCGCCCAGCCCATCCACCTCTACAAGAACAACACCGACAACAAGGGTGCCTCCTACGGCACGCACGAGAACTACCTGATGAAGCGGGAAACCCCCTTCTCCGACATCGTGCGCCACCTGACGCCCTTCTTCGTCTCCCGCCAGGTCTTCGCCGGCGCCGGCCGCGTCGGCATCGGCCAGGACGGCCATGAACACGGCTTCCAGCTCAGCCAGCGAGCCGACTACTTCGAGGTCGAGGTGGGCCTCGAGACGACCCTCAAGCGCCCGATCATCAACACGCGCGACGAGCCGCACGCGGACGCGGAGAAATACCGCCGACTGCACGTGATCATCGGCGACGCGAACCTGTCGGAGATCTCGACGTACCTGAAGCTGGGCACCACGGCCCTGGTCCTGTCGATGATCGAGGACAGCTTCATCGCCGTCGACCTGGCCGTGGACCAGCCCGTGCGCACACTGCATCAGGTGTCGCACGACCCGTCCCTGAAGCGCCTGATCACGCTCCGTAGCGGGCGCACTCTGACCGCGGTACAGCTCCAGATGGAGTACTACGAGCTCTCCCGCAAATACGTCGAGGAACGCTTCGGCGCCGACGCGGACGAGCAGACCAAGGACGTCCTGACCCGCTGGGAGGACACCCTCAACCGCCTGGAGCGGGACCCGATGAGCCTGGCCGGCGAGCTGGACTGGGTCGCCAAGCGAGAGCTCATGGAGGGCTACCGGCGCCGCGACGACCTCGACTGGGACGCCGCGCGGCTCCACCTCGTCGACCTCCAGTACGCCGACGTACGCCCCGAGAAAGGCCTCTACAACCGCCTCGCGGCCCGCGGCCGCATGAAGCGCCTGCTGGACGAGAACGAGGTCGAGAGGGCCCGTACGAAGCCGCCGGAGGACACGCGCGCGTACTTCCGCGGGCGCTGCCTGGAGCAGTACGCCGACGATGTCGCCGCGGCCTCCTGGGACTCGGTGATCTTCGACCTGCCCGGCCGGGACTCCCTCCAGCGGGTCCCAACCCTCGAACCGCTTCGCGGAACGCGAAATCACGTCAAGGAGCTCCTGGACCGCTGTCGCACGGCGGAAGACCTGGTCAGGGTCCTCTCGGGCGGCTGAGGGGTACTCGGGCGGTGTCAGCCGGACGTCGGCCGAGCAGGGTGGAAAACCCGGCGTCCGGGAATCATCGAGATGGCCCCCGTACGTTGGAGAAACTGCGGGGCCGATGTCAGACCCGGCTTGTAGGGTCTGATCATCACCGATCGGCAGGAAAGCCGACCTGTCGACCATGTCGGGCGAACTGAGCGGGGTGAGGGATATGGCAACCAAGGACACCGGCGGCGGACAGCAGAAGGCCACGCGTTCCACCGAGGAAGTCGAGGAGCAGACCGCGGAGACGCAGGCCTCCGAGGACCTCAAGGAGCGGCAGGAGAAGCTGAGCGACGACGTCGACTCGGTCCTGGACGAGATTGACGATGTCCTCGAGGAGAATGCGGAGGACTTCGTGCGGTCCTTCGTTCAAAAGGGCGGGCAGTAGACCGCGCCTTCCTTCGATCCGAAGGTAGACGGGGTGGAGCGGTGGTCGGCGAGTCGGAGATGAAGCGCTGCGTGCGGTGCGGCGGGTCCAAGCCGCGCGCAGCCTTCGGGTGACCAGCCGGTTGCCGCTCGGACGAGCTCCGCGCGATCTGTTTCAAGGGGCTTCCCGTTCATGTGGATCACCGCCACAAGACGGGTAGGGTCCGTGGCGTACTGTGCTTCAACTGCTATTCCGGCCTCGGCCTGTTGAGGGAACGATCCCGAAGCGATGAACCGAGCTGCCGATTACCTGGAAGGAATCGCGTGGAAGCCAACACTCGTAGCACCGGGCGTCTACCAGCTGCCTTCCTGACGCCTGGGTCGTCCTCCTTCATGGACTTTCTCTCCGAGCACCAGCCCGAGATGCTGCCCGGTAACCGCCAACTGCCGCCCACACAGGGCGTTATCGAGGCGCCGCACGGCACGACCATCGTGGCCGTGACGTTCCCGGGGGGCGTCGTGCTGGCGGGTGACCGGCGGGCGACCATGGGGAATGTGATCGCCCAGCGCGACATCGAGAAGGTGTTCCCGGCCGACGAGTACTCGGCCGTCGGTATCGCCGGCACCGCCGGCCTGGCCGTGGAGATGGTGAAGCTGTTCCAGCTGGAGCTGGAGCACTTCGAGAAGGTCGAGGGTGCGCAGCTTTCGCTGGAGGGCAAAGCGAACCGGCTGTCGACCATGATTCGGTCCAACCTGGGCATGGCCATGCAGGGGCTGGCTGTCGTACCGCTCTTCGCGGGGTACGACGTCGACCGGGAGAGGGGGCGGATCTTCTCCTACGACGTGACCGGTGGTCGTTCCGAGGAGCATGGGTACGCCGCCACCGGCTCCGGTTCGATCTTCGCGCGTGGCGCCATGAAGAAGCTCTTCCGTGATGACCTGAACGAGGCCGAGGCCACGACGCTCGTGGTGCAGGCCCTGTACGACGCGGCTGACGACGACTCGGCGACCGGTGGTCCCGATGTCGCCCGCCGGATCTACCCGATCGTCACCGTGATCACCGAGGACGGTTTCCGTCGACTGGGCGATGACGAGTCCTCCGAGATCGCCCGTTCCATCCTGGCGCGGCGCTTGGAGCAGCCCGACGGCCCGCGGGCCGCGCTGCTGTAGCGGCGGTTCGGTCTTAGCAAGGTGATCCTGTGACTTCGACAGAAAGGGACGGATAACCGGTGTCGACGCCGTTCTATGTCTCACCCCAGCAGGCCATGGCCGACCGGGCGGAGTACGCCCGCAAGGGCATCGCGCGTGGTCGCAGCCTGGTCGTGCTGCAGTACGCCGACGGCATCGTGTTCGTCGGCGAGAACCCGTCCCGTGCGCTGCACAAGTTCAGCGAGATCTATGACCGGATCGGTTTCGCGGCCGCCGGCAAGTACAACGAGTACGAGAACCTGCGGATCGGCGGGGTGCGCTACGCCGATCTGCGTGGTTACACCTATGACCGTGATGACGTGACCGCGCGTGGTCTGGCCAACGTCTACGCCCAGACGCTGGGCACGATCTTCTCTTCCGCGGCGGAGAAGCCGTACGAGGTGGAGCTGGTCGTCGCCGAGGTCGGTGAGACGCCTGAGGGTGACCAGATCTACCGGCTGCCGCACGACGGCTCGATCGTGGACGAGCACGGCTCGGTCGCGGTCGGCGGCAATGCCGAGTTGATCAGTAATTACCTCGATCAGCGTCATCAGGACGGCGTGAGTCTTGCCGAGGCGCTGAAGCTGGCCGTCCAGGCTTTGTCACGTGAGTCGAACGGCACGCAGCGGGAGATTCCCGCGGAGCGGCTCGAGGTGGCGGTGCTGGACCGTACGCGTCCGCAGTCGCGCAAGTTCAAGCGCATCGTGGGCCGTCAGCTGGCCCGGCTGCTGGCGGCCGAGGGTGCGGCCACCGAGGCCGAGAGCGCCGACAACGGGGAGGACTCCGACTCGGAGGACTCCGGCAGTTCCGAGGAGTAGCCCGACCGTCCGACCCCACCGAGGAGCAGTCCCGACCTCTTCTTCGCCCGTACTGTGCCCCGGCCGCCCGCTCGGCCGGGGCACAGGCGTTCCCGTGGGCCTTCAGGGGGCGCTGGGCGGCGCTGTGGAGCCCCTTACGACCAGCTCGACCGGAATGTCGCCCTCCTCGGGCTCACGGCCTTCCAGGACCGCCAGGAGGGCCTGCATGCCGCGTTCCCCGAAGAGCTCGGCGTCCAGGCGGACGGTGGTCAGCTCGGGGTCGATGGCCGTGGCGAGGGCGAGGTCGTCGAGGCCGGTCACGGAGATGTCGTCCGGGATGCGCAGGCCGAGGCGGCGTACGGCTTTGTAGGCGCCGGCGGCGAGTTTGTCGTCGTCGCAGACGATGGCCGTGGGGCGGGGGCCCTTGGCCGAGAGGGCAGTCTCGGCGGCGGTGCGGGCGCCCTCGATGGAGATGGGCGCGCGGACGGTGAGCAGTGAGGTGCCGGGCTCCTCGCCGATGCGTGCGGCGAGCTCACTCGCCCGTACGTCGAAGGTCCAGGAGGGCACGTCCGCTGCTAGGTGCAGGAAGCGCCGGTGGCCGAGGCGCAGCAGGTGATCGGCGACCTGACGGACGCCGTCCGTGATGTCGAGGTTCACCGTTGCCGCCCCGAGGCTGCCGTCCGGGTCGCTGTCCAGCATGACCAGGGGGAGCTGGTCGCCACGGATGGCAGTGAGGGCGTCGGCGGCCATGGAGGAGGCGATGACGCCGTCGAGGGCGGCCTGGGCGGAGGCGAAGGGGTCGCGGGCGGGGCCGATGCCTTCGGGGGAGGGGTAGAGCACGACGCCGAAGCCGTGGTGGGCGGCGATGCGGGCGGCGCCGGTGTAGACGCCGGCGAAGAACTCGGTGGTGAGGGCGGGGACGACGAGGAGGACGGTGCGGGTGTGGCCGAGCCGTAGGTTGCGGGCGGCGAGGTTGGGCCGGTAGCCGAGTTCGCGGGCGGCCTCGCGGACGCGTTCGGCGGTGGCCTCGGAGACCCGGCCGCGCCATTTCTCGCCGAGGACGAGGGAGACCGCGGCCTGTGAGACGCCCGCCGCCTGGGCGACGTCCCGGCTGGTGGGGCGGGTGCTGCCGTGTGCCACCGTCCGCCTGCTCTCTTGTTCCTGGTCGTTCGCCTCCGGGCGCTGAAGCCCTGCGGCTCACTCCGCTGTCTGGACTCGTGAACAGCGCACATGGTACGTATGACGAAGGACGTTATACGTAAAACTTACCGGAGGGGCGGCGCTGCCGATGACCGGCGCATACCTGGAGGTCCTCAGGGCGAGGCATGCCGCCCGGCTGCTCGTCGGCACGCTCATAGGCCGGCTGCCGAACGCCGTGGCCGCGCTCGCCATCGTGCTGTTCGTGCGCGCGGAGGGCGGCTCGTACAGCATGGCCGGTGGCCTGGCGGCCGTGTACGGGGTTGCCAATGCCGTGGGACAGCCGCTGCTGGGGCGGCTGGTGGACCTGCACGGACAGCCGCGGGTGCAGCTGCCCGCCGCTGTCGCGTCGGCGCTCGCGATGGGCGTGTTCGCCTTCGTGGGCCTCGGCTCGCTACCGCTCGCGTATGCGGCCGTGGCCGCCTCCGGACTGTTCACGCCGCCCCTGGAGGGCGGTCTGCGGGCGCTGTGGTCCTCCGTCCTCCACAAGGAGGGACAGGTGCACACCGCGTATGCGATGGACGCGGTGGCGCAGGAAGTCATGTTCACCATCGGTCCGTTGCTGCTCACCCTGTGCGCCTCGCTGTGGTCGGCGCAGGCGGCGCTGCTGATCCTGAACGTGATCGGGGTGCTGGGCGCCCTGTCGGTGGTCGTGTCGCAGCCCTCGCGTACATGGCGGTCGGCGCCGCGTGAGGCGCACTGGCTGGGCGCGCTGCGCTCGGCCGGGCTGCTGGCGCTCCTCGCCGCCTTCCTGTTCGTCGGCGTGGCGATGGGGTCCATCGCGGTCGCGGCCGTGTCGTACGCGGACGACCACGGCGGTGACGTCGTGTACGGCTGGCTGATGGCGGGCCTGGGGCTGGGCGCGCTCATCGGCGGCATGGTGTACGGGGCGCGGCAGTGGGGCGGTGAGCCCGCGCGGCGACTGCGCTGGCTGGTGGCGCTTCTGGCGGTGTGTTACCTGCCGCTGACGCTGATGCCCGGTGTGGTCGCTATGACGCTGCTGGCCGTGCTCGCGGGGGTGTTCCTCGCGCCGTGCATCGCCTGTGCGTTCGTGCTCGTGGACCGGCATGCCCCGCGCGGGACGGTCACTGAGGCGTTCTCCTGGCTTGTGACGACGTTCACCGTGGGCGCGTCGGTCGGAACGGGCCTGGCGGGACCGGTCGTCGAGGCGGGCGGGGCGCTGTGGGGGTTCGCCGTGCCGGGGGCCGCGGGAGCCGTGTCGTTGCTGGTCCTGTTGGCCACGGGGCGGGTCCTCGCAGCTCCTGCCAGGGGTGCGGTCGTTGCGGCTTCATCGGAAAATGATCCAAACCGTGCTGTCGAACCCCGTTTCAGCTCAGGGGATCGGGCGTAATGTTCAGTCATGGACCGCCGCATTTTCGGGCTGGAGAACGAGTACGGCGTCACGTGCACGTTCAGGGGACAGCGCCGCCTGTCGCCTGACGAGGTGGCGCGGTACCTCTTCCGCCGTGTCGTGTCATGGGGCCGAAGCAGCAATGTCTTTCTGCGAAACGGCGCCCGCCTCTATCTCGACGTGGGATCGCATCCGGAATACGCGACACCCGAATGTGACAACGTGACCGAACTGGTCACCCACGACAAAGCAGGCGAGCGCATTCTCGAAGGACTCCTGGTGGACGCGGAACGACGCCTGCACGAGGAGGGAATCGCGGGCGACGTCTACCTCTTCAAGAACAACACCGACTCGGCGGGTAACTCCTATGGCTGCCACGAGAACTATCTCGTCGCACGGCATGGGGAGTTCTCCCGGCTCGCGGACATTCTGATCCCGTTCCTGGTCACAAGGCAGCTTCTGTGCGGTGCCGGCAAGGTGCTGCAGACCCCGCGGGGCGCGGTGTACTGCGTCAGTCAGCGGGCCGAGCACATCTGGGAGGGCGTCTCCTCGGCGACGACCCGCTCCCGGCCCATCATCAACACCCGCGACGAGCCGCACGCGGACGCCGAGCGCTACCGGCGCCTGCATGTCATCGTGGGCGACTCGAACATGTCCGAGACGACCATGCTGCTCAAGGTCGGCGCGACCGACCTGGTGCTGCGCATGATCGAGGCGGGCACGGTGATGCGCGACCTGACCCTGGAGAACCCGATCCGGGCGATCCGCGAGGTCAGCCACGACATCACCGGGCGGCGCAAGGTGCGCCTGGCCAGTGGCCGGGAGGCATCGGCGCTGGAGGTGCAGCGCGAGTACTACGAGAAGGCCGTGGACTTCTGCGAGCGCCGCGGCATCCGTACAGGGACGGTCGAGCAGGTCCTGGAGCTGTGGGGCCGCACGCTGGACGCGATCGAGGCCGAGGACCTCGACCGGATCGGTACCGAGATCGACTGGGTCATGAAGTACAAGCTCATCGAGCGGTACCGGGCCAAGCACAACATGACCATGTCGCATCCGCGGGTCGCGCAGATAGACCTCGCCTACCACGACATCCACCGCCGTCGTGGGCTGTACTACCTGCTGGAGAAGAAGGGTCAAGCAGCCCGTATCTGCAACGACTTGAAGATCTTCGAGGGCAAGTCCGTGCCGCCTCAGACCACGCGGGCCCGGCTGCGCGGCGACTTCATCCGCAGGGCCCAGGAACAGCGCCGTGACTTCACGGTCGACTGGGTCCACCTCAAGCTCAACGACCAGGCGCAGCGCACGGTGTTGTGCAAGGACCCGTTCCGTTCGGTGGACGACCGGGTGGAGAAACTGATCGCCGGTATGTGAGCGGGCCGCGGCCGCCCCGGCTGCGCCCGTACAGAACGCCCGGTGCCCGGAGGTATCACCACCTCCGGGCACCGGGCGTCGGCGTGTCGGGCGACGACCGGTGCCGAGCGCATGTTCGTCGTAGAGTGGCGGCCATTGCCCGCCACCCCCGAGCCCAGTGGGACTGATGAACTACAACACGAAACGCCGTGTCGCGGCGCTGCTGGCCGTTCCCGCCCTGCTGTTCACCGCCGCGTGCGGATCGGACAGCGACAGCGACGGGGGCGAGTCGGCAGGGGTTGCCCAGGTCGACGGCAAGGTCGGGGAGAAGCCCAAGATCTCCGTGCCGAAGGATGGCGACCCGTCCGGGAAGACCGTGGTCGAGACGGTCTCGGAGGGTAGCGGAACCGCGGCCAAGGCGTCCGATTTCGTCCGCCTGGACTGGACCGTCGAGAAGTGGGGCGAGGACCAGGAACTGGGGGGCACCTGGGCGGCCGCGTCGACCGGTGAGAGCACGCCGCGCAGGCAGTCCGTCGAACAGATCGGCAAGCCGAGCCAGCAGCTGCCCGCGAAGGTCCTCGACGCGGTCAAGGGGAAGAAGCCGGGCAGCCGGGTCCTTGTGCAGGGCACCGCGGGTGATCTGATCGGCGAATCGCTGAACCCGTCCTCCGGTATCAACCAGAAGGACGTACTGATCTGGGTGGTCGACGTGGCCGGTGCCGGCACCGTCGACGCCAAGGGCGAGGCCAAGGGCGAGCAGGCGGCCACCGAGGCCGGCCTGCCGGAGGTGAAGGCCACGTCGCAGAAGGCGGCGACCATCACCATCCCCAAGAACACCAAGGCCCCCAAGGACCTCAAGGAGCAGGTGCTGATCAAGGGCGACGGCAAGAAGGTCGAGGCCGGCCAGGGGCTCGTGGCGCAGTACACCGGGGTCAAATGGGAGGACGGCAAGAAGTTCGACTCCTCGTGGGACCACGGCGGCGCGACCGCCTTCCAGATCGGCACCGGCTCCGTCGTGCCAGGCTGGGACAAGGGCCTCGTCGGAAAGAACGTGGGCGACCGGGTGCTGCTGGTGATCCCGCCCGCCCTCGCCTACGGCTCCAACCCCAACAGCGAGCTGTCCAAGAACACACTGGTCTTCGTGGTGGATATCCTCGACGTCGTCTGACCGAGGTGTCCGTGGGGTCGTTTCGCGACCCAGGTCACGCAACAAGGAGTGATGAAGTGAGCATCGACAAGCCCGAGATCGACTTCCCGGGCGGCGAGCCCCCGGCGGACCTCGAGATCAAGGACATCTGGGAGGGCGACGGCCCCGTCGCGCAGGCGGGTCAGACCGTCACCGTGCACTACGTGGGTGTCGCCTTCAGCACGGGCGAGGAGTTCGACGCCAGCTGGAACCGCGGTACGCCGTTCCGCTTCCCGCTGGGTGGCGGCCGCGTCATCAAGGGCTGGGACCAGGGCGTGCAGGGCATGAAGGTCGGCGGCCGTCGCCAGCTGACCATCCCGGCCCACCTCGCCTACGGCAATCAGAGCCCGACCCCGGCGATCCAGCCCGGCGAGACCCTGATCTTCGTCGTCGACCTGCTCGGCGTCTGATCGTCGCGTCCGGTCGGCGTCCGGCTCGTCGCGTCTGATCGGCGCACGACCGGACCCGACTACCTGGGGCCCATGCCTGTCCGGGCATGGGCCCTCGGCTTTTGCCGGGCCGCCGCGGGGCGGTACGGTCATCGGTCGTAAGCACCATAGGGAAGGCGAAGGGCGTCGATGGCCATTGCCAAGGCCGAGCGGCTCATGAATTTGGCGCTGTGTCTGCTCGGGACGCGGCGGCCGCTGAGCAAGCGCGAGCTGCGTGAGTCCATCGAGGCCTACCTCGAAGCCGGCTCCGACGACTCCTTCAACCGGATGTTCGAGCGCGACAAGGATGATCTGCGCGAGCTCGGCCTGGTCATCGAGACCGTGGAGAACCTCGACGGCGAGGTCGGCTATCTCGCCCGCCGGGACAGCAACCGGCTGCCTCCCATCACCCTCGACGCCGAGGAGGCCGCCGCCCTGGGCCTGGCCGCCAAGGTGTGGCAGCAGGTCCGCCTCGCGGGCGCGGCCAGCGGCGCACTGCAGAAGCTGCGCGCGGCAGGGCTGCCGGAGGACGTCGATCCGTACGAGGCGCACGGCGCCCTGGAGCCCCGTATTCCGGTGCACGAGGCCGCGTTCGAGCCCCTGATGTTGGCGTGCCGCGACCGGCGCCCGGTCGTCTTCGACTACCGCAAGGCCACCGCCGCCCGCCCCGAGCCCCGGCACGTCGAGCCGTGGGCGCTGGAGTGCTGGCGCGGCCACTGGTATCTCGCGGGCTGGGACCGCGACCGGGGCGCCGAGCGGGTCTTCCGGCTGTCCCGCATCACGGGCAAGGTGCGCTCGCGCGGCTCGCGGTTCACCGCACCGGTCCCCGACGTCGTCACCGTCCGGGAGACGGTCATGAGCTGGGCGGGGGAGACCGCCGATCGCTCCGCGCGGATCCGGCTGCGCACGGACGCCGGTTACCCCCTTCGGGCGAAGGCCACCTCGGTCAGGGAACTCGGGGACGGCTGGGACGAGTTGGAGATTCCGTACGGCCACGGGCTGGATGCCTGGCTGGTGGAGTTCGGACCGGACGTGGTGGTCCTGGAGCCCGCGGAGCTGCGGGCCGACGTGGTGGACCGGCTGCGTGCCGTGGCCAAGGGCTGAGGGGGAGCGGAGCGACACAGTGGCAGGCAAACCGGTCAGGCCCGTCAACGCCATCGACCAGACCAGGCGGATGCTCTCCCTGGTGACCTATCTCAGAGAGCGGCCCGGCGCCCGCGTAGAGGACGTCGCGCGTGCCTTCGGCATCTCCGAGGACGAGCTGGTCTCGGACCTCGACGTGCTGCCCATGTGCGGCACCAGCTTCCGCGGCGGTGACCTGCTCGACATCGACACCGACGGCGAGCGCATCTGGTGGCACAACCCCGACGACGTCGCCGAGCCGCTGCGGCTCGCCGCCGACGAGGCGACCGCGCTGCTGGTGGCGGCCCGCGCGGTGTCCACGCTGCCCGGACTGCGCGAGAGCGACCGGCAGGCGCTCCTGCGGGCGACCGCCAAGGTGGAGGCAGCGGCCGGGGAGGCGGCCGGCGCCAGCTCCCGGCTGTCGGTGACCTTCGAGTCCGAGGGCGGCGTCTTCGCCGACGTCGACCGAGCCATCTCCGAGCGGCGCCGCCTGTGGATCCGCTACTACTCACCGGCCCGCGACGAGGTCACCGAGCGCGAGATCGACCCGATCCGCCTGGTCAGCGTCGGCCACACCTACGTCGAGGCCTGGTGCCGCCGCTCCGAGGCGCGCCGCACCTTCCGTCTCGACCGGGTCGCCGAGATCAGGATCCTGGACGAGCCGTCCGCGCCGCCCGAGGTCGAGCTGCGGGACCTGTCCGAGGGGCTCGTGCAGCCTGCCGCGGAGGACCCGGAGGTCGTGGTCGAGGTCGGCCCGGGCGGGCGCTGGGTCGCCGAGTACTACCCGCACGACAGCGCCGATGAGCTTGCCGACGGCGGGCTGCGTATCACTCTGCGCACCCCCGACCCCACGTCGCTGCGGCGCCTCGCACTGCGGCTCGGGCGCGACGGCCGGATCGTCTCACCGGCGGCGCTGGCCGACAGCGCCCGGCAGGCGGCCCGCGAGGCGCTGGCGGCGTACGACGGGGTCGAGGTGCAGGGCGAGCACGGGGCGCACCGGGCTCACGACGGACAGTAGGACAGCGCCCCCGAAGGCGAGCGACCACGAAGAAGGGGAGCAAGGGCTTTGAGCGAGTCGGCGACGTCCGGTGCGGTGGGAATGACGGTGGCGTCCGCGTTCGCCGGGATGAGAAGCGTGACCCCGGTGAAGTTCAGGGCGGGCTGCCCGGACTGCCGGGGCCGCTTCGAGCTCGCCGCGAGCGCCCTGCGCCTCGCCATCGGCGCGAGCAGCCGTACGACGTTCTACTCGTTCACCTGCCCCGAGTGCGGTTCGTCCGTCCGCAAGCCGGCCGGGGAGCGGATCGTCGAGCTGCTGACCGGCGGCGGGGTCAGCACCCTGCGGCTGCACTCCACGCTGTAGGACGGTCTAGGCTCGGCGTCATGTTCTGGCCGATGTTCGCGGTAGCTGTGGGTTTCCTGGGTCTCGCCGTTCTCGGTGTGCTCGCCGTGCGGGTCTTCCTGGAGGCGCAGCGCCTCGGCCGGCAGGTGACGGACTCCGCGCGGCGCATCAGCAGGGCGGCGGAGGACCTGGAGCGGGCGAGCATGAGCGCGGCTCGGGCTGTGGACACGCTCTAGCCCTGCCAAGGATTGGGTGTGAGTCCCTCCCCGCATGCGTTTTGGGCCACTTCGCCCTGTCAACTTGACGTCTCGGACAGGTACGCTGCTGGTCGCGGCCCGGAGAACGAGGCCCGGTCCGCGGACAGGGAGTACGCACGGGGATTGCCTGACGTTTACCCCTGAGCGTTACGATCGCTGTCAACGCGATCGTTCGGACACATGTCCGACCGATCGGACAGCACCCCACCCCAGTAGCCTCGGTGAGAAGGTAAAGACTTATGTTCGGAAGGCTCGGAGCCCCCGAGATCATTCTCATCCTCGTCGTCATCATCCTGCTGTTCGGCGCGAAGAAGCTTCCGGACATGGCGCGCTCGCTCGGCAAGTCCGCGCGCATCCTGAAGAGCGAGGCGAAGGCGATGAAGGACGACGGCAACAAGTCCGCCGCCCCGGCCGACCCGCCGAACAACACCAGCGACGACCAGCAGCCCCCGGCTCAGCGCGTGATCCAGGCCTCTCCCGGCGACGTGACCAGCTCGCGCCCGGTCAACGAGCCCACGGACACGACCAAGCGCTGACGCAGGGCCGGTGACCTCCGGCCCGCCGCACGAGATGGGAACGTGGGTTGCTGAAGTCTGCCCGCAAAGAGGAGAAGGATCCCGAGGGGCGGATGCCCCTCGCGGAGCACCTTCGTGAGCTTCGCAACCGGCTCGCGAAAGCGCTGCTCGCGATCGTGGTCATCACGGTCGTCGCTGCCTTCTTCTATCAGGACATCATCAACTTCTTCACCAAGCCGGTCCTCGAGTCGGTCGGCTGCCCGAAGTCGTTCGAGGAACTGGCCAAGACGTCACGCGATCAGAACCCGTGTGCGCAGATCACGATCAACGGTCTGCTCGCGCCGTTCACGCTGGCCCTGAAGGTGTCCCTGATGGCCGGTATCGTGCTCGCCGCACCGGTCTGGTTGTACCAGCTGTGGGCGTTCGTCGCCCCCGGCCTGCACAAGCACGAGCGGAAGTACGCCTACGCGTTCGTCGCCACGGGCTTCCCGCTCTTCCTCGCCGGCGCCTTCTTCGCCTACAAGGTGCTGCCCAAGACCGCCACCGTCCTGATCGAGTTCACGCCGTTCGGCGTCGACAACCTGCTGCCGCTGGACGACCTGCTCGACCTCGTCACGCGCATGGTGATCGTCTTCGGTCTCTCCTTCGAGCTGCCCCTGCTGCTGGTGATGCTCAACTTCACCGGCGCCATCACCGGCAAGCGCATGCTCGGCTGGTGGCGCGGCATGATCATGGGCATCACGGTGTTCGCGGCGATCGCGACCCCGAGCACCGACCCGCTGACGATGATGGCCCTCGCCGGACCGATCTGGATCCTGTACTTCGGCGCGGTCTTCGTCTCCCTGCTCAACGACCGCCGCAGGAGCCGCCGCGAAGCCATGGCGCCCGCCGACGACGAGGCGTCCGACCTCGATCTGACCCCCGAGAGCATCGGCGAGGTCGAGACGGTGTCCGCGAGCCGGGCGCTGCCCGAGCAGGCCACCACCGAGCGGGTCAACGGCTACGACGACGTGACCTGACCGAGGCGGAATCCAGGAACAGTGCGGCCGGGCGCCTACAGGGCGTGCCCGGCCGCTTCCGCTTCGCAGCCGTGAGCTGCGTGGATCGCGAGTTTGTCCAGGGACGATCCGGATAATGATCGTCCTGTTGTCAGTGGCGCCCGGTACGCTCGAAAGCACGATGACAGAGGACCTCTCACCGGCCGAGCGGTACGCGGCAGCGCGTAGGCGTGCTGCCGAGCAGGCCACGGCGCTCGCCTCATTCCGCGAGATGTACGACTTCGGCCTCGACCCCTTCCAGATCGAGGCGTGCCAGGCGCTCGAAGCGGGGAAGGGCGTGCTGGTGGCCGCGCCCACCGGCTCGGGCAAGACGATCGTGGGCGAGTTCGCCGTCCACCTCGCCCTGTTGCAGGGCAGAAAATGCTTCTACACCACGCCCATCAAGGCGCTGTCGAACCAGAAGTACGCCGACCTGTGTCGCCGTTACGGCGACGGCATGGTCGGTCTGCTCACCGGCGACAACAGCATCAACTCCGATGCCCCGGTGGTCGTGATGACCACCGAGGTACTGCGGAACATGCTGTACGCCGGGTCGCAGACCCTTCTCGGCCTCGGCCATGTGGTCATGGACGAGGTGCATTACCTCTCCGACCGCTTCCGCGGGGCCGTGTGGGAGGAAGTGATCATTCACCTCCCCGAGTCGGTCACGCTGGTCTCGCTGTCGGCGACCGTGTCCAACGCCGAGGAGTTCGGCGACTGGCTCGACACCGTCCGCGGCGACACCGAGGTGATCGTCTCCGAGCACCGGCCCGTGCCGCTGTTCCAACACGTGCTCGCCGGGCGGCGGATGTACGACCTGTTCGAGGAGGGCGAGGGCCACAAGAAGGCCGTCAACCCCGACCTCACGCGGCTGGCCCGCATGGAGGCGAGCAGACCTTCGTACCAGGACCGCAGACGCGGGCGCGCCATGCGCGAGGCCGACCGTGAGCGGGAGCGCCGACAGCGGTCCCGGGTGTGGACGCCGGGGCGACCCGAGGTCATCGAACGGCTCGACGCCGAGGGCCTGCTGCCCGCCATCACCTTCATCTTCAGCCGCGCCGCCTGCGAGGCCGCCGTCCAGCAGTGTCTGCACGCCGGACTGCGGCTGAACGACGAGGAGGCGAGGGACAGGGTGCGCGCCCTCGTCGAGGAGCGCACCGCCGCCATCCCGACCGAGGATCTGCACGTCCTCGGCTACTACGAATGGCTGGAAGGCCTGGAGCGCGGCATAGCCGCTCACCACGCGGGCATGCTGCCGACCTTCAAGGAGGTCGTCGAGGAACTGTTCGTCCGCGGACTGGTGAAGGCCGTGTTCGCCACGGAGACCCTCGCGCTGGGCATCAACATGCCCGCCCGGTCGGTGGTGTTGGAGAAGCTCGTCAAGTGGAACGGCGAGCAGCACGCCGACATCACACCCGGTGAGTACACGCAGCTGACCGGCCGTGCGGGCCGGCGCGGCATCGACGTCGAGGGCCACGCCGTCGTGCTGTGGCAGCGCGGTATGAGCCCCGACCACCTGGCGGGGCTCGCGGGCACCCGCACCTATCCGCTGCGCTCCAGCTTCAAGCCGTCGTACAACATGGCGGTCAACCTCGTCGAGCAGTTCGGCCGGCACCGCTCGCGCGAGCTGCTGGAGACGTCGTTCGCGCAGTTCCAGGCCGACAAGTCGGTCGTCGGGATCTCCCGGCAGGTGCAGCGCAACGAGGAGGGGCTGTCGGGTTACAAGGAGTCCATGACCTGCCATCTCGGGGACTTCGATGAGTACGCGCGCCTGCGCCGCGAACTGAAGGACCGCGAGAACGAGTTGGCCAGGCAGGGGGCGGCGGAGCGCCGCGCGGAGGCAGCGGTCGCACTGGAGAAACTCAAGCCGGGCGACGTCATCCATGTGCCGACGGGCAAGTACGCCGGTCTCGCGCTGGTGCTGGACCCCGGGCTGCCGGCCGGGCGGTCCAACGGTCACCGCGGCTTCGAGCACCACGACGGCCCGCGCCCGCTGGTCCTGACCGCAGAACGGCAGGTCAAGCGGCTCGCCTCGATGGACTTCCCGGTGCCCGTCGAGGCGTTGGAGCGGATGCGGATCCCGAAGTCCTTCAACCCGCGTTCCCCGCAGTCCCGTCGGGACCTCGCCTCCGCGCTGCGCACCAAGGCCGGGCACATCGCACCCGAGCGGCAGCGCAAGCGGCGCTCCCAGGCGGCCGACGACCGCGAGATCGAGCGGCTGCGCAAGGCCCTGCGCGCGCACCCCTGCCACGGTTGCAACGACCGCGAGGACCACGCCCGTTGGGCCGAGCGCTACCACCGGCTGCTGCGGGACACCTCGCAGCTGGAACGCCGTATCGAAGGCCGTACGAACACGATCGCGCGGACCTTCGACCGCATCGTCGCGCTGCTGACCGAGCTGGACTATCTGCGCGGCGACGAGGTCACCGAACACGGCAAGCGGCTCGCGCGGCTGTACGGCGAACTCGACCTGCTGGCCAGCGAATGCGTCCGCGAGCGGGTGTGGGAGGGCCTCAGCCCGGCCGAACTGGCCGCCTGTGTCTCGGCGTTGGTGTTCGAGTCGAGGGCCGCGGACGACGCCATGGCCCCGAAGCTGCCGTCGGGCAAGGCCAAGGCCGCCCTCGGTGAGATGGTCCGCATCTGGGGGCGGCTGGACGCCCTGGAGGAGGAGTTCCGGATCACCCAGTCCGAGGGCGTCGGGCAGCGTGAGCCCGACCTCGGCTTCGCCTGGGCCGCGTACATGTGGGCCAGCGGTAAGGGGCTGGACGAGGTGTTGCGTGAGGCGGAGATGCCGGCGGGGGACTTTGTGCGGTGGTGCAAGCAGGTGATCGATGTGCTGGGGCAGATCGCGGCGGCGTCTCCTGCGGAGGGCTCAACTGTGGCCAAGAGTGCACGCAAGGCTGTGGATGGGTTGCTGCGGGGGGTTGTTGCCTACTCGTCGGTGGGGTGACGCGTTCGCCGGGCGGGTGCGGGGTCGTCGCGGCTGGTCGCGCCCGCGCGGCGGAGCCGCATATCAATGCAGCCCCGCGCCGCTTCCCGGCATGTCATGCGTCCGTTCTCAAGACGAGTCACCCGTCCGTTCTCAAGACGAGCCCTCAAGGATCACCAGTTGCTGGGTCGCCCGCGTCATCGCCACATAGCGGTCCACCGCTCCCTCGATCCCGTCGCCGAACTCGTCCGGGTCGACCAGCACGACCAGGTCGAACTCCAGGCCCTTTGACAGCTCCGGGGTCAAGGACCGGACGCGGTCCGTCGGGGCGAACGTGGGGGCGCCGATGACGCAGGCGGTGCCTTCGGCATGCTCGGTGAGCCAGTTGTCCAGGATCGAGCCGAGGTCCGACAGGGATCCGTGTGCGACGGGAACCCCACCGCTGCGGATGGACGTCGGCACATTGGCGTCCGGGAGCGCCGCCCGGATGACCGGCTCGGCCTCCGCCATGATCTCTTCCGGTGTCCGGTAGTTGAGGCTCAGGGAAGCCAGGTCGATCCGGTCGAGACCGATCCGCTTGAGCCGTTCCTGCCACGACTCCGTGAACCCGTGCCTGGCCTGGGCGCGGTCGCCGACGATGGTGAAGCTCCGGGACGGACAGCGCAGTAGCAGCATCTGCCACTCCGCGTCGGTGAGTTCCTGGGCCTCGTCCACGACGACGTGAGCGAACGGGCCGGCGAGCAGGTCCGGGTCGGCCGTGGAGACTTCGGACTCGTCGACGAGGCTGACCTGGGCGTCCTCGCCGCGCAGCATGGTCACCAGGCCGATGCCGTCGTCGCCGTCGGCGCCGGAGTTGGCCACGGCCTCGATCAGGTTGTCGACGACCTGGGTCATGCGCTCGCGCTGGGCGGCGATGACGGCCGCGTGCCGGCGCTTGCTCCGTGCCGCCTCCGGGTCGCCGAGGCGCTGCCGGGCCGCGTCCAGGAACGGCAGGTCGGACACCGTCCAGGCCTGGGCGTCCGCGCGCTGCAGCTTCTGCACCTCGTCGCGGCTGAGCCAGGGAGCGCACAGCCGCAGGTAGGCGGGGACCGACCACAGGTCGGAGACGAGGTCGGCCGCCTCGAGCAGGGGCCAGGCGCGGTTGAAGGCCGTGAGCAGCTCCCTGTTGCGCCTCAGCGACCTGCGGAGCAGGTCGGCCGAGACGGCTGCGTCGTCACCGGAGGCGTCGGCCTCGTGCTTGTCCACCAGGATCGTGAGCAGTTCCTCCCAGACCTGCTCGCGCGCCTCGTTGTGCGGAGTACCGGGCTCCGCCGCTTCGAACGCCACGGCCCAGTCGTTGGCGCTCAGCCAGATGTCGGACCAGTGGGTCGTGACCGTCATGCCCTTCGTGGGCGGCTCCTCGTAGAACCTGACGGCCTTCTCGAGCGCCTTCACCAGGTCCGCGGACGACTTCAGGCGGGCCACCTCCGGGTCGGCCTCGGCGGTTGCCGCGGCTCCCTCGGCGACGAGGTCACGCAGGATGCAGGTCTGCACGCCCTCCTCGCCGAGGCTGGGAAGGACGTCGGAGACGTAGTCCAGGTACGGCCGGTGCGGACCGACGAACAGCACGCCGCCCCGGCGGTGACCGAGCCGGGGGTCGGAGTACAGGAGGTAGGCGGAGCGGTGCAGGGCGACGACGGTCTTCCCCGTACCCGGGCCGCCGTCGACGACGAGGGCGCCGCGCGACCCCGCGCGGATGATGGCGTCCTGGTCGGCCTGGATGGTGCCGAGCACGTCCCGCATCCGTGGCGACCGGTCGCTGCCGAGGCTGGCGATGAAGGCGGACTGGTCGTCGAGCGAGGCATGGTGGCCGGCGAACCCGTCCGGGGTGAACACCTCGTCCCAGTAGTCGCTGATCCGGCCGCGGGTCCAGCGGTACCTGCGACGGCTCGCCAGGCCCATCGGGTCGGCGTGGGTGGCTCCGAAGAACGGCTCGGCCGCCGGGGAGCGCCAGTCGAGCAGCAGCCGCCGGCCCGTGCTGTCGGTCAGGCCGAGCCGCCCCACGTACACCGGCTCGGAGTCGTCGGCGCCGACCATGTGACCGAGGCACAGGTCCAGGCCGAAGCGGTGCAGGGTGCGCAGGCGGGCGGTGAGCCGGTGGATCTCGGTGTCCCGGTCCATGGCGTCCCGGCCCATGCCGCCGGGCGCCCTGCGCGCGGCGTCGAGGCGGTCGGTCAGGTCGGCGGTCGTCTCCTCGAGGCACCGCGCGATGGCCGCGAAGTGCTGCTCGTCGGCTGCGATCAGCTTCGGGTCTGCCTTGAGGGAGAGACGGTCGGGAAGGTTGAACGCGCTGGTGGTCAGGTATGTCATGGCAGTTGCTCCGAATGTGCGGTCGATGGCGACCATCGCGCGGCGAAAGGCGGCGCCTGGGAAGAACACGCGTGGTTCACGCGGACGCGGGCGGCCAGGGTCAGCCGACCATGTCGAGCAGCAGCTTCGCGGCCACGTCCGCCCCGTCGGTGCGGATCGTCGCCGCCACGGCGGCTGCGCGGGTGCGGGTGTCGGGGGTCAGGGCCGTTTCGAGCGCGGCCGACAGGGAGTCGAAGGTCGGCGTCGGACCGTCGTGTGCCGTGCCGATGCCCAGGTCGGCCACACGGCCGGCCCAGTACGGCTGGTCGGCCAGCTGGGGCACCACGACCTGAGGCGCGCCGACCCGGGCGGCCGTGGACGTCGTACCCGCGCCGCCGTGGTGCATGACGGCGGCCACGCGCCGGAAGAGTGCCTGGTGGTTGGCCTCACCCACGGCGAAGCAGTCGTCCTGGTCGTCGATCAGGGCGAGATCGGCCCAGCCGCGGGAGACGAGGACGCGGCGGCCCTGCGCGCGAACCGCGTCGATGGCCACCTGGGCGGCGTCCGCCGCGGCATGCATGGGCATGCTGCCGAAGCCCACGTACACCGGCGCGGTGCCGGCGTTCAGGAACGCCTCCAGGTCGGCCGGGAGCGGACGGACGTCGGGCAGGACCCACGCACCGGTCTGGACGACGTCGAGGCCCGGCATCTCGTGCAACGGGTCCAGGACCGGGTCCGTCGCCACCCAGGGGCTGTCGCCGAAGACGTGGTCGCGGACGTCGTCCACCGGCGGCAGGCCGTTCGACGCCCGGTTCGTGTTGAGCGCCTCCCGGAACAACTCGTTGATGCTCTGGGCGTCCAGGTCCCACAGCACCCGGTTGTCGGTCACCTCCGGCGGGAACGGACGGCCCCGGTACGCCAGCGGCCGGCGGTGCGGCGACGGCAGCGTGAGCTGCTGAAAGGTCACGGACACGGAGCGGATGCCCAGCTTCTCGGCCACCGACCGGGCACCGGCCGCAGCCGGCATCATGCCGGTCGCCACCAGCAGGTCGCAGCCCTCGGCCGCCGCGGTGACCGCCTCGAACTGCGCGGCGATCACCTGGGCCGCGCGCTCAGGCATCGACGGCGGCGGCACTGCCTGCGTCAGCTCACGCGCCGACGGTCCGACCGGCACCATCGATACACCGACCTCGGCCAACCGCCGCGCGAAGTCCTCGTCCGGCGGCGCGCACACCCGCACCTCGGCGCCGAGTTCCCGCAGGGGCACCGTGAGTGCCGCGAGCGGTTCGACATCTCCGCGCGACCCATAGGTCGACAACAACACACGCACTACGTGACTCCCCGTTTCCGCAGGTCTTGGCCTTAGGCGGGAGATTCTGCGGCACGAGGGGGGCCTTGCCGCAAGCCCCCCAATGCGTTATAAGTTAATAGTGGCAAGGAGAGCGTTACCTCCTTGCCCTTCGTGTTTTCAGATGCCCTCCGTGGTCTCAGGCGCGGTCGCCCCTGAGATACCCCCGCCAGCCGCCGTACGACGTGATGTCCTCGGCGTCCGCCAGGGCCGCGGGCTCGCACAGGAACCCCGGGACGTGGCTGCCGTCCGCCAGTTCCACGCGCCCCAGGGCCATCGGCCGGGGCAGGCCGGCGAGGAGCCGGCCGAGCCCCTCCGCCGGGAGCCGCCACACCTCCGCCTCGATCGCCGCTCCTCCCGCGCCGGGGCCGACATGGACCAGGCCCGGCTTGGGCGGGGACGTGGGCAGTGCGTGCAGCCGGTAGACGGGGGCCGTGGCGATCGTACGGTCGAAACGGGCGCCCAGGGCGAGAAGCTGCGGGTTGAGGGGCTGGCCCGTGAGGTGCGCCCCGACCACCGCGAGGCGGACCTCCGGCTGGAGCAGGCCGGCGATCCGGGCCAGCCGGTCGTCCGTGAACGCGGGGCCGAGCAGCATCACGCCGAAGGGCAGGCCGTTCACCTCACCGGCCGGGACGGCGACCGCCGCCAGGTCGAACAGGTTCGTGGAGTTGGTGAAGCGGCCCAGCCGGGCGTTGGCGCCGAGCGGGTCCGCGGCCACCTCGGCGAGGGTCGGGTGGCCCGGCGCGGTGGGGAGCAACAGGGCGTCCGCGTCGGCGAGTTCGGCCTCGGCGCGGGCGCGCAGGGCGGCGAGTCGGTCCTGGTCGGCGAACAGCCGGTGGGCCGGGATGTCGCGGGCGCCGGTGATGATGCCGGCGACGGTGGGATCGAGGGCCGTGTCGGCCTCGGCCATCGCCTTGTCGACAAAGCTCCCCACGGCCGTGTAGCGCTCGGCGACGAAGGCGCCCTCGTACAGCATCGCGGCGGCCTCGGTGAAGGGGGTGAGGTCGAGGGGGCGGATGTCGGCGCCCGCAGCTGCGAGCTGCCGTACGGCCGCCTCGTAGGCCTCGGCCCAGCCCTCGTCCAGTTCGCCGAGCTGGTGCGTCGGCGGGACCGCGATGCGCCAGGGCCCCGGCGCCCGTCCGGGGAGCGCGGGCAGGGCGCGGGCGGGCGGGGACGCCATGAACGACAGTGCCTGCTCGGCCTCCCGAAGCGTCCGCGCGAACACCGTCACGCAGTCGATCGACGCGCAGGCCGGGACGACGCCCGCCGTCGGCACCAGGCCCCGGGTGGGCTTGAGGCCGACGATGCCGTTGAAGGCGGCCGGGACCCGGCCCGAGCCGGCCGTGTCCGTGCCGAGCGCGAAGTCGACGATTCCGAGTGCCACCGCGACGGCCGAGCCGGAACTGGAGCCGCCGCTGATCCTGGCCGGGTCATGGGCGCCCCGGACGGCACCGTAGGGGGAGCGGGTGCCGACCAGGCCCGTCGCGAACTGGTCGAGGTTGGTGGTGCCGAGCACGATCGCACCGGCCGCCCGCAGCCGGGCGACGACGGGCGCGTCGGCCTGGGGATCGTAGGCGTACGAAGGGCAGCCCGCCGTCGTCGGGAGGCCCTCGACGTCGATGTTGCCCTTGGCCGCGAACAGGCGCCCCGCGAGCAGGAGTCTCTCCCCGCCGGACACCCGCTCGTCGATCAGCCGGGCCTGCGCCTCCACCTCCTCCTGAGGGCGCAGGCCGATCCAGATCTCGGGGCGGCCCGTGGCGTCGATGCGGGCGTAGGCCGCGCGGACGCGGGAGACAGTGGTGGACATGCGGTGCTCCTCGACTTTCGACTCACCTGTCTGCAAGCTCGTTTGACGGGTCGCTTCCTCGGGCGGGCGCGAGGACCACCAGAGCAGTTCCCGCCTCCACCTGGTCCCCGGGCCCGGCCAGGATCTCGGCGACCACGCCGGTGATCGGCGCGTGCACCCTGGACTCCATCTTCATCGCCTCCAGGGCGAGCAGCGGCTGTCCGGCCGTCACCTCGTCACCCGGCCGGACGTTCACCTGCCAGACGGACGCCGCGAACTCGGCCTCGACGAGCCGGCCGCCGGCCGGCACGGTCACCTCGGCCGGGGGTGCGGCGGGCGCCACGGCAGCATCCGCCCGCGCGAACTCGCCGGCCGCCTCCCACGCGTCCCGCTCCGCCGCGAAGGCCGTCTGCTGCCGGGCCCTGAACTCCGCGATCGACTCGGCGTGCTCGTCGAGGAAGGCCCGGTACTCGGCGAGCGAGAACGTGCCCTCCTCGATGCGCGGCACGAACCGCCCGGACGTGAGGTCCGCCCGCAGCTCCAGGAGTTCCTCGGCGCCCACCGGATACCATCTGATCCGGTCGAAGAACCGCAGCAGCCAGGGCGACCCCGGCTCGAAGGCCCCGCGCTGCTGCCACCCCGACCACACCTGGGTCGTACGGCCCACGAACTGGTAGCCGCCCGGCCCCTCCATGCCGTAGACGCACAGGTACGCCCCGCCGATGCCGACCGAGTTCTCCGCCGTCCAGGTGCGAGCCGGGTTGTACTTGGTGGTCACCAGACGGTGGCGGGGGTCCAGCGGGGTCGCCACCGGGGCGCCCAGGTACACGTCGCCCAGCCCCAGGACCAGGTACTCCGCGTCGAAGACCGTGCGGTACACGTCCTCCACCGACGCCAGGCCGTTGACGCGGCGGATGAACTCGATGTTCCACGGGCACCAGGGCGCGTCGTCGCGCACCCCCGCCATGTAGCGGGCGATCGCCTCGCGGGTGGCCGGGTCGTCCCAGGAGAGGGGGAGATGGACGGTGCGGGAGGGGACGACGAGCTCATCGGTGGGCGGTAGCGATGCGACCATCTCCCGCACCTCGGCGAGGAGTTCATGCTGCGGCAGCCGGTTCGGATCGGTGCGGATCTGGAGCGAGCGGATGCCCGGGGTCAGGTCGGCGATGCCGTCCCGGCCCGCCCCGGCCACCGTCTCCATCAGCGCGTGGACGCGCATGCGCAGGGCCAGGTCCAGCTGCATCGGCCCGAACTCGACCAGCAGATTGTCGTCACCGCTGCGCCGGTACGTCACATCGCCGTCGCGGGCGAGGATGCCGCCGTCCACGAGAGCCGGGCGGGGGGCGCCGGCCACGTCCACCGGCAGGAAGCGCACGGTGTCCCCCGGGCGCAGCTGGCCCAGCTTCCAGCGCTCGGTGCTGATCACGGTCGCCGGGCACACGAACCCGCCCAGCGACGGGCCGTCCGGGCCGAGCAGCACCGGCATGTCGCCGGTGTAGTCGACGGCTCCGACGGAGTACGGCGTGTCATGGATGTTGGACGGGTGCAGGCCCGCCTCACCGCCGTCGGTGCGCGCCCAGCGAGGCCTCGGACCGACGAGCCGGATGCCGGTCCGCGCGGAGTTGAAGTGCACCTTCCAGTCGGCGGCGTAGAAGTCGCGGATGTCGTCCTCGGTGAAGAACTCCGGGGCGGCATGCGGCCCTTCGACGGCGGCCACCTGCCATGCGGAGCCGAAGGACGGGCGGTCCGGCACGGGAACCGGGGTTCCCTCGGTGACCGCCCCGCCGTGCAGTACGTCGCCCGTCCGCAGCGTGCGTCCGCCGTGGCCGCCGAAGCGCCCGAGCGTGAAGGTGCTCGCGCTGCCCAGGAACGCGGGGACGTCGAGACCGCCCGCGACGAGGACGTACGTCCGCAGACCGTGCTCGGCCGGCGCTCCGACCTCCAGTACGGCTCCCGCCGGCACCGTCACCGGCTCCCACTGCACCGCCGCCCTACCGTCGACGGTGACCGTGGCCGGGGCGCCCGTCACGCACACGGTGGTGGCGTGCGTGAACCTCAACGCCGGCCCCTGGAGCGTGCATTCGAGCCCCGGGGCGCCCTCGGGGTTGCCCAGAGCCCGGTTGCCGAGTCGGAAGGACAGGTCGTCCATCGGGCCGCTGGGCGGCACGCCGACCTGCCAGTAGCCGGTGCGGCCCGGCCAGTCCTGCACGGTGGTGAGGGTGCCGCCGGCGACGACCTCGATGCGGGGCGTCGGGTCGGTGACGGTCGCGAGGGTCGCCGTCGAGTGGGTGGCATAGCGGAAACGGCGGTCGGCGAGCGCCGCGCGCACCAGGCCGAGGTTCGTCTCGATCCCGTCGATCCGGGTGCGGGCCAGCGCCTCGTCCAGCCGGCGCAGCGCGTGCGCGCGGTCGGGGCCGTACGCGATGATCTTCGCGAGCATCGGGTCGTACGACGTCGTCACCTCGGTGCCCGTCTCGACCCAGCCGTCGACCCGCACCCCGTTCGGGAACTCCACCCGCGTCAACAGGCCCGCGCCGGGCCGGTGATCGCGCGCGGGGTCCTCGGCGTAGAGGCGGGCCTCGACGGCGTGACCGCGCGGGGTGCCCGGGTCGCGGACGACGTCCCGCTCGCCCCGCGCCAGGCGCAGCATCCAGGCGACCAGGTCGACGCCGTAGATCTCCTCGGTGACCGGGTGCTCCACCTGAAGGCGGGTGTTGACCTCGAGGAAGTAGGCCTCCTCGCGGGCGGCGTCGTACACGAACTCGACGGTTCCGGTGGAGCGGTAGCCGACCGAGGCGCACAAGTCATGCGCGGCGGAGGCCAGTTGATCGCGTATGAGGGCCGGGAGGCTTGGCGCCGGGGCCTCCTCCAGCACCTTCTGGTTGCGGCGCTGCAGCGTGCAGTCCCGGTCGCCGAAGGTCACCACCGCGCCCTCGCCGTCGCCGAAGACCTGGACCTCGATGTGGCGGGCGTGCTCGACGAGCCGTTCCAGGAAGACACCGGCCGAGGAGAAGGAGGCGGCGGCGACACGCTGGACGCGCTCCCAGGAATCGGTCAGTTCGTCGGCGGAGCGACATGCCGACATGCCGATTCCGCCACCGCCGCCGGTTGCCTTGAGCATGACGGGATAGCCGATGACCTGGGCTTCTTCGAGGGCCTCGGTGAGCGACCCGAGCAGACCCGTCCCCGGTGCCAGTGGTACGCCCGCCGCCGTCGCCGCCGCCCGCGCCGTGTGCTTGGCTCCGAACAGCTCCAGTTGCTCGGGCGTCGGGCCGACGAACACGATCCCGGCGTCCTCGCAGCGCCGGGCGAACGCCGCGTCCTCCGACAGGAAGCCGTACCCGGGGTGGATCGCCCCGGCCCCGCTGTCCTTGGCCGCCTTCAGGATCAGGTCGGCGTCGAGGTACGACTCCTTCGCGGGTGCGGGGCCGAGCCGTACGGACTGGTCGGCGAGCCGGACGTGGGGCGCGGACCGGTCGGCGTCGGAGTACACCGCCACTGTCCTGAGGCCCAGTTCGTGTGCCGTGCGGATGATCCGGACCGCTATTTCGCCCCGGTTGGCGACCAGTAGCGTGTCGAAGCTCATGCGCTGCCCGCCTCCGTGACCGTCATCTGCACGGACGTCGGCTCGAATCCGTTGCAGGGGTTGTTGATCTGGGGGCAGTTGGAGACCAGGACCAGGACGTCGCGCTCGGCGCGCAGGGTCAGGGACAGGCCGGGTGCCGAGATGCCGTCGACGATGCCGAGCGTGCCGTCCTTTTCGACGGGCACGTTCATGTACCAGTTGATGTTGGAGACGAGGTCGCGTTTGCCGAGTCCGTGCTTGGCGCCTTCGGCGAGGAAGTTGTCCACACAGGCGTGCTGCGACCAGGTGTGGTGGCCGTACCGGAGCGTGTTCGACTCCTTGGAGCAGGCGCCGCCGACCGTGTCGTGGCGGCCCACGTCGTCCGCGACCACCGTCATCAGCGGGGTGTGCTCGTTCGACATCAGCACACTGCCCGTGGTCAGGAAGATGCTCCCCTGGGCGTGGATGGTGTCGGGGGCGCTGTAGCGGACCGATGTGTCGTGGGCGTCGTGGACGAGGAAGTCGACTGCCTGGTTGCCGTGCAGGTCGGTGATGGTGAGCGTCTCGCCTGCGCGGACGACGTGCGACCAGGCGGCGCGGGCGGCAACGACGGTCTTCATGCGAGCCCCCTCGCGGCAAGGAACTCGGCGGTGTTGAGGAGGGCGCGGCGGCCCTCGGGCGTGGCGTCCCACAGGGGGTCGCCGGGCGCGGTCGGCCCGGCCCGCCAGGCGAGGACCTCCAGCGGGGTGCTGACGTATTCGGCGCGGGGATCGACTGGATGCGGCACATTGGCGATCAGCACGGTCACGTCCTGCTCGGCGCGCAGGGTCACGCTCGCGCCGGGTCCGGCCGAGCCGGTGAAGTCCAGGGTGCCGTCCTCGCGGACCTCCACGCCCTGGAAGAAGGACAGCGAGGGCGGCAGATCCCGGGGCTCCAGGCCGTTCTTCGCGGCGGCCAGCTTGAACAGTTCGCGGCCGGCGGGGGAGGGGGACTGCGGGGTGCCGTCGCCGTACCGCCCGGTGTTGCGTACGAGCGTGGAGGTGCCGCACAGGGCGTCGTGCCGGCCGGAGGTGTCGGCGACGACGGAGGCGAGGACGCGGCCCTGGTCGGAGAGCAGCAGGCGGCCCTCGCCGAGGTAGGCGTTCCACTGCACCTTCACCGTGTCGGCGACGTTCAGCCGCTCCCAGGGGCGGTCGGCCACGAACAGCAGCAGATGCGCGCAGGCGTCGCCGCGCAGGTCGGTCAGCCGCAGCTCCGTGCCGCGGGCGAGCACCCGGTGCGTGTAGTTGCCGCCCGCCACCGTCTCGGCCCACACCAGATGGCCCGCCTCGCAGGGCGGGTCCGGCCAGTCGGTGGCCGGGACGACGGGCATCGCCTCGGCGCGGGCCCCTTCCTGGGCACGGGCATGGTCACGGGCTCCGTACGTGGTCGCTGTCGCCATTCGCGGGACCTCCGGCTCGGGAGTGGGCCTGCGGGTTCATTTCTGTCGCGCGACAGAAATTAGGAGCACGGCGCGTCACGGGCATTGCCCGGGTGTTGCCGGTCGGTTACCGAGCCCTCACGGAGATCGCCCCCAGGCGGCCGCGCCGCGCGGGAAGATCTCCCGGCCGGGGCCGTGTGCGAGGATCGAACGCATGGGAACAGCGGGTGGACCGGCGGGTCGCCGGGTCGGCAGGCCGCGGGCGGCGCAGCGGCCGGACAGCGGCCTCTCGCCGCGCGACGAACTGCTCGCCGCCGCCGCGGAGTTGTTCACCACCCGGGGCTACGCCGCCACCACCACCCGTGCCGTCGCTGAGCGGGCGGGCATGCGGCAGGCGTCGATGTACCACTACGTCTCCGGCAAGGAGGAACTCCTCGCCGAGCTCCTGGAATCCACCGTCACGCCCTCGCTCGCGTATGCCCGCGAGCTCCTCGCCGACGATTCGGCCCCGGCCGAGGACCGGCTGTGGGAGCTGTGCCGCACGGACGTGGAGCTGTTGTGCGGCGGACCGCACAACCTCGGCGGGCTCTACCTGCTGCCCGAGGTGCGTGCCGAGCGGTTCGCCGGCTTCCACGCCGTGCGCGCCGAACTCAAGGACGCCTACCGCCAGTTGCTGGCCGCCACGGCCGCAGGCGGCGCACTCGCCAAGAGCGAGCTGGAGCTGCGTACGGATCTGCTGTTCGGTCTGATCGAGGGTGTCATCCTCGTCCACCGGTCCGACCCGGAGCGCCCGGTGTCGGTCTTCGCCGAGGCCACGGCCGATGCGGCGCTGCGCATCGCCGGGATCTGAACCGGTCGCCGACCGCCGACCGGAACCCGATCTTCACCCGTCACGGTGAGTATTCTTCGCACGCCCATACGCCGTGACGCACCGTGTACGAATGTAATCCGAGCGTATAAATGGGGTTGAGGGTACTACTGCCGCGCGCCCTGTTTCAGGTGCTTGCTGAATATGACACGGCGATGATCCGGTCGGACTAAGCTCGCCCGCAGCGCACCGAGTTGAGGTGTAATCGTGCGCTTGTTCCCAAACATGCAGAAGATCCCGACATACCCATGACGTACCCCACTGCAAGCTCCCCCTACACCCACCCGATTCGTTTCAGAGGGCCCACATGGTGAGCGTTCAATCCCCGCCCAGTCGCCGTGAACTGCCGTACGCGCGCGCACTGTTGCTCCCGGCGATACTGATGGCCGCGGCGATCGGAGCAGCCGTCGCCGTGGTGGCTGAACCGGCACGGACGGCCGTCGGTGTGAGCGGTGCCGTTGCCATGCTGCTGGTGCTGGCAGCCGTGGCCGAAGCGGTGCGCCGCGGTCGCGCCCTGCGGGACGTGCGGGCCGAGCACGCCCGTCACACTGCGTACCTGGAACGGCGTATCGCCTCCCACGACGAGGAGATGAAGCGCCTCGCCACGGAGATCACGCCCGCGGCGATCTACCGGCTGCGCTGCGACCATTCACCCCATGAGGTGATTCGCGACCTCGCCCTGATCGACCCCTCCTACGCCCAACTCCCACCGGCACAGGTGGAGTTGGTGAAGTCGATGCTCAACATCGTCGACCGCGAGGAAGCCCTGCGCGACTCCGCCCAGCGGTCCTTCGTCAACATCGCCCGCCGCGTCCAGTCGATCGTCCACCAGCAGTCCGAGGAACTCCGGGAGATGGAGGAGGACCACGGCCGTAACCCCGAGGTCTTCGACGACCTGCTGCGCATCGACCACGGCACCATGCTGATCGGCCGGCTCGCCGACTCCATCTCCGTGCTCGGCGGCGGCCGCCCCGGTCGGCAGTGGCCCAACCCGGTCCAGCTCTACAGCGTGCTGCGCGGCGCCATGTCCCGGATCCTGGAGTACCGCCGCATCAAGCTGGACTCCATCGTCGCGGTCAACGTGCGCGGCATCTCCGTCGAGCCGGTCATCCACGCCGCGGCCGAACTCCTCGACAACGCCACCCGGTACTCACCGCCGCAGACCGAGGTGCACGTCACCGCCACCGAGGTGCAGACCGGCATCGCGATCGAGATCGAGGACGCGGGCGTCAGCCTCAGCGAGGAGGCCCGCGCCCGGGTCGAGAACATGCTGGAGCGCGCCAAGGAGGGCAGCGACCTCCAGGAGCTCGGCGAGTCCCCGCGGCTGGGTCTCGCTGTCGTCGGCCGTCTGTGCACGGCGTTCAACATGCAGGTCTCCCTGCGCACTTCCGCGTACGGCGGGGTCCGCGCGGTCCTCATCATCCCGCGCGAGATGCTGACCACCGACCCCGCGCCCGGCTACGCCCACGGCATCGGCGCCGCCGCCGCGCCCGACCTCAGCCCCGGCGCCCTCGAAGGTCCCAAGCGCACCCCCAAGAAGCGGCGGCCCACCAGCCCGAAGATCCCGGCCGCGGTCTCCATGGAGGACGACGTCCCCGTGGTCACCGAGTGGACCGCCAACGGGCTGCCGCAGCGCCGCAGCCGGGTCAAGACCCCGCTCAGCAAGCGGATCGCCGAGCAGGCGGCCATCGAGCAGGCCGAACGGGAGGGCAGGCCGACGATCTGGTCGACGGCCAAGCCGGAACCCGAGCCCGAGCCGGCGGTGGACGAGCCCGCACCCGGTGCGTGGGTCGAGGCGTTCTGGAACGGACTCAAGGACAAGCCCGACCCCTACACACTCCAGCCGCGAACCCAGCCGGGCCGACCGGCCCGTACCGAGGCCGACGACGAGGGGGACCTCAAGTGATCCAGCAGCGCGCCAACTTCGACTGGATGCTCAAGGAGCTCCACGACGGCGTACCGGGCATCGAGATGATCGTGGTGCTCTCCGCCGACGGACTGCGCATCGCCCGCTACGGCGGCGACCCGGACACCGCCGACCGCGTCGCCGCGGCCTGTGCCGGTCTGCAGAGCCTGGCGACCGCCGTCGCCACGGAGATCCCCAACAGCGACGGCAAGATGAAGATGGTCCTCATCGAGATCAACGGCGGCTACTTCTATCTGATGGCCGCCGGCGCCAACGCGTATCTCGCCGTGCTCTCCGACACGTTCGCCGAACCCGGACTGATGAGCAACCGCATGTCGGACCTCGTCAGCCGCATCGGGGCCCATCTCACCAGTCCGTCGAGGCGCAACGGGCAGACCGTATGACTCCTCCGAAACGCCAGCGGCGATTTCCCAAGGAGCCGTTGCCCCCGCCGCCACCGCCACCCCGGCCGGGAGTGAAGAAGAACCCGGAACGGCTCTTCGTGGTGGCGGGGAAGGACGGTGCCGAGCGCGCCGAGCTCGACCTGGTCACCTTAATCGTGGCGAGCGCCGTCCCGTCGCCCTCCTCCGCGCCCGAGCAGACGGCGCTGCTCCGGCTCTGCACGACCCCTCTGTCCGTGGCCGAACTCTCGGCCTACCTGAATCTGCCGTTCAGCGCGATGACGGTCCTGCTCACCGACATGCTGACGGCCGACCTGGTGACGGCGCGCGCCCCCCTCGTGCGCCAGTCCGTCGCCGACCGGTCCCTTCTCGAAGCGGTGATGCATGGACTTCAAAGGCTCTGACACCATCCCCGGTCCACGGACCGAGGACCAGCTGCCGCACACGGCCGAGGCCGCGGTCAAGATCGTGATCGTGGGCGGTTTCGGGGTCGGCAAGACGACGATGGTCGGCTCTGTCAGCGAGATCAGGCCGCTGACGACCGAGGAGACCATGACGCAGGCCGGCATCGGTGTCGACGACAACTTCGGCTCGGACACCAAGACGGCCACGACGGTGGCGATGGACTTCGGCCGCATCAGCATCACCGACCAGCTCGTGCTGTACCTCTTCGGCACCCCCGGCCAGGAGCGCTTCTGGTTCCTGTGGAACGGGCTGTTCGAGGGCGCGCTGGGCGCGGTCGTGCTGATCGACACGCGTCGGCTGGAAGTCAGCTTCGACGTGATAGGGCGTCTCGAGGAGCGCGGCGTGCCGTTCGTCGTCGCCGTCAACTCCTTCCCCGACGCGCCCCGTTACCCCGTCGACGACCTGCGTGCGGCCCTCGACCTGGACCCGGAGATCCCCATCGTCGAGTGCGACGTACGCCGCCGGGCCTCCAGCCGTGACGTCCTGATGACCCTGATGCGCTTCCTGCACTCGCTCGCCATGTCGGGCGCGCTCAGGTAGGTCCCGTCCGCCGGATCGATCCCACGCCCGTGCATCCGGCGACTCCTGCAACCCCTTGCATCCGCATCCGCCCTGACTCCCCTGACACCGGATCCACTTCGGAGCGACCCCTGTGATGCCTGAATCCCATTCCACGACCGGTACGCACGACTCCCTGTCCACCCCGCCGCCCGGCTGCCCCGCCCACGGTCTCGGACTCGGCCCCGGCGGACTGCACCGGCTCCACGAGGCGGAGGACCTGAGCGAGCTGTACGAGCAACTGCGCGAGCAGCACGGCCCGGTGGCGCCCGTGCTCCTCCACGACGACGTGCCGATGTGGGTGGTCCTCGGCCACACCGAGAACCTGCACATGGTGCGCACGCCCTCGCAGTTCTGCCGGGACAGCCGCATCTGGAGCCCGCTCCTGGAGGGCCGGGTCAAGCCCGATCACCCGCTGATGCCGCACATCGCCTGGCAGCCGATCTGCTCCCACGCGGAAGGCGACGAACACCTGCGGCTGCGCAGCGCGGTGACCGGCGCCATGTCCACCATCGACCACCGCGGTATGCGCCGGCACATCAACCGTTCCACGCAGCGCCTCGTCAACCGCTTCTGCGAGGAGGGCCGCGCCGACCTGGTCAGCCAGTTCGCCGAGCACCTCCCGATGGCCGTGATGTGCGAGATCCTCGGCATGCCCGACGAGTACAACGACCGAATCGTCGAGGCCGCCCGCGACATGCTCAAGGGCACCGAGACCGCGATCGCCAGCAACGCGTACATCATGGACGCGCTGATGCGGCTCACGGCCAAGCGCCGGGCCCAGCCGGAGGAGGACTTCGCGACCCACCTCATCAACCACCCGGCACGGCTCACCGACGACGAGATCGGCCAGCACCTGCGGGTCGTGCTCATCGCGGCCTACGAGGCCACCACCAACCTCCTGGCCAACGTGCTGCGTGTGGTCCTCACCGACCCGCGGTTCCGCGCCCAGCTCAGCGGCGGCCAGATGACGGTTCCCCAGGCGGTCGAGCAGTCCCTGTGGGACGAACCGCCGTTCAGCACCGTCTTCGCCTACTTCGCCAAGCAGGACACCGAGCTCGGCGGCCAGCGCATCCGCCAGGGCGACGGGCTCCTCTTCGCCCCCGCCCCGGGCAACGTCGACCCGCGGGTGCGGCCCGACCTGTCCGCCAACATGATGGGCAACCGTTCCCACCTCGCCTTCGGTGGCGGACCGCACGAGTGCCCCGGCGCGGACATCGGCCGTGCGATCGCCGAAGTCGGCGTCGACGCGCTCCTGATGCGTCTGCCCGACGTCGAACTCGACTGCGACGAGGACGACTTGCAGTGGCGGCAGTCGATCGCCTCGGCCCACCTGGTGGAGATGCCGGCCCGCTTCGCGCCGAAGCCGCCGCAGGACATCAAGCAGCGGCCCGGTCGCGCCCCGGTCTCGCCGCAGCGCCCGACCTGGCACGTGGGCACCCCGCAGGCACAGCCGGCCGGCGCACCGGCAGCCCAGCCGGTCGCACCGCAACAGCCCGTGCCGACCCCGCAACCGGTCCGCCCGAAGGGCGCCTGGCGGCGCTTCCTGGTGTGGTGGCGCGGTTACTGAGCCGACTCGGTATGCGGCTCGTCAGCCGCCCAGTCGCCGTACGAGGCCCAGGCTTCGAGGGTCCTCGTGCTGCGGAACCGGTGTTCCGTCCCCGTGACCGGGTCGGTGAACTCCAGGGCTCGCGCCAGCAGTTGGAGCGGGCGCCGGAAGTCGTCGGCCGGGACGGGGGCGGTCACCGCCGGGTAGAGCGGGTCGCCGAGGATCGGTACGCCCAGGGCGCTCATATGGACCCGCAGCTGATGCGTCTGCCCGGTGGCGGGCGCCAGCCGGTAGCGGGCCAGTCCGTCGGCTCGGTGCTCGACGAGCTCGACCCCGGTGACGGCGTTCGGCTCGCCCTCGATCTCCTGGGCGGCGAGCACCCCGCGCTCCTTCAGGATGCGGCTGCGCACGGTCCGGGGCAGGGCGAGCGCGGGATCGTACGGCGCCACCGCCTCGTACTCCTTGCGCACCAGCTTGTCCCGGAACAGCGTCTGATACGCGCCGCGCTCCTCGGGCCGCACCGTGAACAGGACCAGTCCGGCGGTGAGCCGGTCGAGCCGGTGAGCGGCGCCCAGGGCCGGGATGCCCAGCTCCCGGCGCAGCCGCGCCAGCGCGGTCTGGGTGACATGGCCGCCGCGCGGAGTGGTGGCGAGGAAGTGCGGCTTGTCGGCGACGACGATGTGCTCGTCGCGATGGACGACGTCCACCGCGAACGGTACCGACACCTCCGCGGGCAGCTCCCGGTGGAACCACACGAACATCCCCGGCGCATACGCCGCGTCCGGCGCCAGCGCCTTTCCGTCCGCCCCGACGACCCGCCCCGCCTCGAACATCCTTGCGACGATGCCGGGCCCGGCCCCCGCGAGCCGCTCCACCAGATGCTCCCGCACGGTCGCCCAGGCCCCGTCGAAGGGCAGGCGCACCCGCACGGCGTCGATCCCATCGCGCTGCGGCAGGGGAGAGGGCGGGGGCTGGGGGCGGCGTCTCATCGCGGTCAAGCGTACGGCGCCGGAAAACCCGTTGGGCCTGTCCGCTCGGATTGGCAGGATCCCGCACATGCCCTTCCTGACCAGCCCCGTCCTGCCCGTCGGAACCCTCGCCCGCATCCCGCAGCCCACGCTCCCCACCGCTGACGGCCTGCTCCTGCGCCCGTGGCGGCCCGAGGACGCGCCCGCCGTGCACGCCGCCTTCCAGGACCCGGTGATGCACCAGTGGCACGCGCGGGCCGCCGACTCCGTGGCCGAGGTCAGCGGCTGGATCGAGGAGTGGCTGACCGCCTGGACCGAGGAGCGGGCACCGCAATGGGCCGTCGTCGACGCGGAGAGCGACCGGCTGCTCGGGCGCGTGGCCCTGCGTGAGATCCGCCTCGACGACGGCACGGCCGAGGTCGCGTACTGGACCACCGCCGAGGCCCGGGGCCGGGGCGTCGCGGCACGCGCCGCGACCACCCTGGCCCGCTGGGCGCTCGACGACATCGGCTTCCATCGCCTCGAACTGCTGCACGCGATCCGCAACGAGGCGTCCTGCCGTGTCGCCGGCAAGGCCGGCTTCCTCCTGGAGGGCACCAAGCGCAGCTCCGCCCTGCACCGGGACGGCTGGCACGACATGCATCTGCACGCGCGCGTGCAGGGCGACTGACCAAACGCTTCGACGCGCAGGCCACGCGCCCGGCTATCCGGCCGCTTCCCCAACCGCCGCCTCCGGTACGGCCGTCGAGACCGCGCCGCGCCGGCGGTAAGCCCGGAATCCCACTCCGGCGACCACCGTCACGCCCAGGAACAGCACGGTGAAGTACTGGAAGTACCAGTGCCCGCCCGCCGGGTCGTACACCGCCGCCCGCGGCCAGGCGAGGTTGACGGTCATGACGAGGCCGTACAGGAGCGCGAGTGCGTTGACCGGGATGCCCCAGCGGCCCAGGGAGAACAGGGGGTTGCCCGTCTCGTCAGTGCCGTCGGCGGTGAAGCGGCCGCGCAGGCGCGCCACCAGCAGCGGGCCGGTGACCATCGCGTACGCCAGGTACAGCAGCACGATGCAGGTCGTGCCGATGGCCAGGAACGCCTCCGGCGAGGCGAAGTTGAGCAGCAGCAGGGCGGCCGCGAGGGCGCCGACCACCACGGCGGGTGCGCCGGGCATCCCGGTGCGCGGATTGACCCGGGCGAGGCGGCGGGAGAAGGGGAGTTGGCCGTCGCGGGCCATCGAGAACAGCATCCGGCAGGCCGCCGTCTGGATGGCGAGGGTCGCCACGGTGATGGCCACGACCACGTCGGCCAGCAGGGCCCTGCCCACGCCGTCGCCCAGGCTGCTCGTCAGGACGTAGCTCAGGCCGTCGACCGCCAGCCGGCCGTCGGTGAGGCTGGGCGCTGCGAGCAGTCCGCCGAGGACGAGCAGGCCACCGAGCAGGCCGGCGGCACCGAGCGCGGTGAGGATGGTGCGGGGCGCGGTGCGGCGCGGGTGGTGTGTCTCCTCGCTCATCTCGCCCGCGCTGTCGAAGCCGATCAGCACGTACGCCGCCGTGAACGAGCCGACCAGCAGCGCGCCCAGCAGGCCCGACTCGGCGCCCGTGGTGTGGAAGGTGATGCCGGGGGTGCGCTCGGAGTGGGTCAGCAGCAGCACGACGATCAGTACGGCGCCGATGATCTCGGCGGTCACACCGACCCGGTTGATCACCGACATGACGCGGTTGTCGAGGAGGTTCACCAGCGTGGTGAGCGTCAGCAGGACGACGCCGAGCAGCGCCGCGTTCGCCGCGCCGTCCGCCGAAGTCGGCGCGGGGTCGGTGCCGATCAGCTGGAAGCCGGACCAGAGTGCGGGCAGCACCATCTGCAGGGCCAGTGCCGCCGCCGCGACCACCACGATCTGCCCGATCACCATGACCCAGCCGGCGAACCAGCCGAAGGTGACGTTCGACAGCCGTGACGACCACTGGTAGATCGCGCCCGAGATCGGATAGCGCGCGGCCAGCTCCGCGAAGCAGGCGGCCACCAGCAGCTGCCCGGCGAGCACCACCGGCCAGGCCCAGAAGAAGACGGGGCCGCCGAACGCGTACCCGAACGCGAAGAACTGGAAGACGGTCGTCAGTACGGAGATGAAGGAGAAGCCCGCAGCGAAGGACGCGTACCGGCCGAGACTGCGATGCAGTTCCTGCCGGTAGCCGAACGCGGCGAGGGAGCCCGCGTCGGGGTCGTGCGGTGGGTCGGGGCGGACGTCGGCGGGGATGGTGCTCGTCATGGCGGCAACCTGCTTTCGCACAGCGGCGCGAGAGTTCCTGTCGGGCGACAGAAATTAGGGACGGGCTGTTTCGTCCGCATGACGTGGGCATGTCCGGGGCGGGCCCAAGTCCTCACGCCGCCGAGCGCCTCGCGATCGTCCGGGGAGGGTGCTCGCGAACGTCCGGGCAGGAGACTCGCGAGCGTCCGGGCACAGTGAAGGGGCGGCACCTTCGAAGGTGCCGCCCCTTGGTGGTGCGCAGGCCTACGCAGCCGGTGCCGACCCCTCCTGCTCCGCCTCGATCCGCGCGTTCCAGTCCCGCTTGGAGGCCTGCCAGCCGTCCTCGTCGTGACCGAGGCGCCAGTAGCCGGAGATCGACAAGTCCTCGCGGGGCATGCCGCCCTCGACCCGCAACAGCTGACGCAGTTCCTTCACGAAGTGCGCCTCGCCGTGCACGAACGCGTGCACCCGGCCCTCGGGGAACTCCAGCGTGCGCACGGCCTCGACCAGGGCCTCGCCGACGGGACGCGAGCCGCGGTGCAGCCAGACGACCTCGACGTCGGAGTCGATCTTCTGCTCCTCCTCGGGCCCGGCGATCTCCACGAAGGCGTACGCCTTGGCCCCGCCGGGCAGCGATTCGAGGGAGCGGGCGATCGCGGGCAGCGCGCTCTCGTCCCCCGCGAGCAGATGCCAGTCGGCCTCCGGATCGGGGGCGTAGGCGCCGCCGGGGCCCATGAAGCGCACGGTCTCGCCCGGCTGGGCGCGCATCGCCCACGGGCCGGCCAGGCCCTCGTCGCCGTGCAGCACGAAGTCCAGCGTCAGCTCACGGTGCTCGGGGTCCCACGCGCGCACGGTGTACGTCCGCGTCACCGGCCACTGCTCGCGCGGCAGCTCCTCGCGGATGCGCTCCAGGTCGAAGGGCTCGGGATAGCTCACGCCCGTGGGGGAGAACAGCATCTTCACGTAATGGTCGGTGCACGTGTCCGCCGCGAATTCGGCGAGCCCGTCGCCACCCAGCACCACACGCTGCATGTGCGGGGTCAGCCGTTCGGTGCGGATGACCTGCGCGCTGTGGGGCTTCCGCGGCTTGCGGGCAGGGCGTAGTGCCATCACTGGCCTCCCTCGTTCCAAGCTTAGGTTTACCTAAGTTAGCATCTCCCCCTGGCGAATGCCGCTATGAACGTTCATGAAATGGTGCATGTCGCGCACGCAGGGACCGACTTCCCCACGCCACGAGCCCCATGCGCGCGATCGGGACGCCCTGTGCGCCCCCGGTGTCCTCACGCCCCCAGGGTCACCAGCAGCCGCTGCAGCGACCCGCCCAGGCCCCACCGAACCGCCAGCTCGTCCAGCCCCGCCGGATCCCGGGGCGTACGCGGCAGCGTCGTGTCGACGTCGGGCAGCGGGACGTCGGCCGCGACCCGCACGACCGTCGGGGCGACGGCGACGTACGGCCGGGACTCGTCCAGCCGCTTGCGCTGCGAGGGCGTGAGCTTCGCCTTCCGGTCGTCGACCGCCGCCATGATCCCGGCCAGGTCGCCGAACTCGGCGAGCAGCTTCGCGGCCGTCTTCTCGCCGATCCCGGGCACGCCCGGCAGGCCGTCGCTCGGGTCGCCGCGCAGGAGCGCCAGATCCGCGTACCCGCGGCCGTCCACGCCGTACTTCTCCCGCAGCCACGCCTCGTCGGTGAGCTGGAGGGTGCCCACGCCCTTGAGCGGGTACAGCACCCGGATCCCGCGCGCGTCGTCCACCAGCTGGTACAGGTCGCGGTCGCCGGTGACGATGTCGACCGGGCCCTTCGCCCGCGCGGTGAACGTGCCGATCACGTCGTCGGCCTCGTACCCCTCGACCCCCACGCGCGCGATGCCGAGGGCGTCCAGGACCTCCTCGATGACCGGCACCTGCGGCGACAGGGTGTCGGGCACCTCCTCCTCGTCCGGTCCCGCCTCGCGCTCCTCGGCGACGCGGTGCGCCTTGTAGGAGGGGATCAGATCGACCCGCCACTGGGGCCGCCAGTCGGCGTCCATGCAGGCCACCAGGGCGTCCGGGCGGTGGTCCTTGACCAGGCGGTCGATGAAGTCGAGGAGCCCGCGCACGGCGTTCACCGGCGTGCCGTCCGGGGCCTTCACCGAGTCCGGGACGCCGAAGTAGGCGCGGAAGTAGAGCGAGGCGGTGTCGAGGAGCATCAGTCGTCCGGTCACGCCACGCATCATGCCGTACCGCACTGACAGTGGCCCCGACCGACAGCGGCTGTGGCCTGGACCACTTGCGCGTTTGTGTCCGGGGAAGGCGGGCAGGCGCGCTCCCGGAGTGACGTCGCTTGCGTATTCAACTGTTGCGCCCGTCACTCCCTTCCTTTGCCGTCGAGACAAGAGGTACACGTGTCATCCAGGCTAGAAGCCGAACAGCTCTACAAGGTGTTCGGCAGACGACCGGACGAGGCCGTAGCGAGGCTCCGCCAGGGAACCGACCGGGAGGAACTGCGCGCGGACGGCACCACCGCCGCCGTCATCGACGCCTCCTTCACCGTGGAGCCGGGCCAGATCTTCGTCGTCATGGGCCTGTCCGGGTCCGGCAAGTCCACGCTGCTGCGCATGCTCAACGGGCTGCTGGAGCCGACCGCGGGTCACGTCCGCTTCGACGGCCAGGACCTGACCGCGATCAGTGACCGCGAGCTGCGCGAGGTCCGCGCGAAGAAGATCAGCATGGTCTTCCAGCACTTCGCGCTCTTCCCGCACCGCAGTGTGCTGGAGAACGCCGCCTACGGCCTGGCCGTGCAGGGCGTGCCCCGCGCCGAGCGCGAGAAGCGCGCCGGCGAGGCGCTGGCCCTGTGCGGTCTGGCCGGGTGGGAGAAGTCCTGGCCCGACGAGCTGTCCGGCGGCATGCAGCAGCGCGTGGGCCTCGCCCGCGCGCTCGCCACCGACGCCGACCTGCTCCTCATGGACGAGTCCTTCAGCGCGCTCGACCCGCTGATCCGCCGCGACATGCAGGACCAGCTGCTGGAGCTGCAACGCTCCCTGAAGAAGACGATCGTCTTCATCACCCACGACCTCAACGAGGCCATGCGCCTGGGCGACCGCATCGCCGTCATGCGCGACGGCCGCATCGTGCAGACCGGCACGGCCGAGGACATCCTCCTGCGCCCGGAGAACGACTACGTCGCCTCCTTCATCCAGGACGTCGACCGCTCCCGCGTGCTCACCGCGAGCGCCCTCATGGACAGCACGGTCACCGCCGACGCCCCCCTGTGCGCCTGCGAGACCGCGACCGGCGAGACGACCTTCGCGGAGCTGTGCGCCATCAGCGCCCGGCTGTCGCACCGCGTCTCGGTCGTGGACGCGGACAACAAGGTCATAGGCGTCGTGCCGCGGCAGCGGCTGGTCGGCTTCCTCGGCGACGAGAGTGCCGATCCCGCGCCCTGCGACACCCCGGACGGGAAGGTGGCCGCCCGTGCCTAGGCTGAATCTCGGCGACTGGGTCGACTCCGGCGTGGACTGGCTCGTCACCCACATGTCCTGGCTCTTCGACGCGATCAAGGCGGTCGTCGAGGGCATGTACGACGCCGTCAACGCGGTCCTGACCGCCCCCGAACCCCTGCTCCTCGCGGGCATCCTCGCCGTGCTGGCCTGGTGGCTGCGCGGCCTGGTCCCCGGCGTCCTGGCCTTCGCCGGCTTCGCACTGGTCGACTCGCTCGAACTGTGGGACAAGGCCATGTCGACGCTGGCCCTGGTGCTGGTCGCGACCGTGATCGCCCTGGTGATCTCGATCCCGCTGGGCATCTGGGCGGCCCGCTCCAAGGCGGTCAGCGCGGCCGTACGGCCCGTCCTGGACCTGCTCCAGACGATGCCGTCGATGGTGCTGCTGATCCCGGCCATCCTCTTCTTCGGCCTGGGCACCGCCGCCGGCGTCATCGCCACCCTGATCTTCGCGCTCGCGCCCGGCGTCCGCATGACCGAGCTCGGCATCCGCCAGGTCGACGCGGAACTGGTCGAGGCCGCCGAGGCGTTCGGCACCGCGCCGCGCGACACCCTGCTGCGGGTCCAGCTGCCGCTCGCCCTGCCGACCATCATGGCCGGCATCAACCAGGTGATCATGCTGAGCCTGTCGATGGTCGTCATCGCCGGCATGGTCGGCACCGGCGGCCTCGGCGGCGCGGTCAACGAGGCCATCGGCCAGCTCGACATCGGCTTCGGCTTCGAGGCGGGCGTCGGCATCGTCGTCCTCGCCATCTACCTGGACCGCATCACCGGCGCACTCGGCGCCCAGATCTCCCCGCTCGGCCGCCGTGCCGCCGCCAAGGCCCGCGCCACGGGCGGCGTCAAGGTCTGGAACCACCGGCCCCGCCCGGTCGTCGCCGTCGCGGGCGTTGCCGTCCTGGCCCTGGTCGCGGGCGGCCTGGGTGTCTTCGGCCCCTCCGCGGGCACCGCCGAGGCCTCCGCCACGAACGTCGGCAAGGGCAAGGAGATCAAGCTCGGCTACATCCCCTGGGACGAGGGCATCGCCTCCACGTTCCTGTGGAAGGAGCTGCTGGAACGCCGCGGCTTCGAGGTCACCACCAGCCAGTACTCCGCAGGCCCTCTCTACACGGGCCTCGCCACCGGCCAGATCGACTTCGAGACGGACTCCTGGCTGCCCACCACGCACGCCGAGTACTGGACGAAGTACGGCAAGCAGCTCGAGGACCTCGGCTCCTGGTACGGCCCCACCTCACTGGAGCTCAGCGTCCCGTCGTACGTCAAGGGCGTCGACTCCATGGAGGACCTCAAGAACAACGCCTCCAAGTTCAAGGGCAAGATCATCGGCATCGAGCCGAGCGCCGGAATGATGGGCCTGCTCAAGGACAAGGTCCTCAAGGAGTACGGCCTGGAGGACTCGTACGAGGTCGTCGACGGCTCGACGCCCGCGATGCTGGCCGAGCTCAAGCGCGCGTACGCCAAGAAGGAGCCCATCGCCGTCACGCTCTGGTCGCCGCACTGGGCGTACAGCGACTACGACCTGACGAAGCTCAAGGACCCCAAGGGTGCCTGGGGCAAGGGCGACGGCGTGCACACGCTCGCCCGCAAGGGCTTCGCCGACGACAACCCCGAGGTCGGCAAGTGGCTGAAGGACTTCTCCATGACGGAGAAGCAGCTCACCAGCCTGGAGTCGCAGATCACCAAGGCCGGCAAGGGCAAGGAGCAGGACGCCGTCCGCTCCTGGCTGAAGCAGAACCCGGGCCTGGTGGACAAGTGGGCTCCGGTCGCCGGGTCGCAGAAGAGCCAGGCGGCCGGGTGACCTGACAGCCCCGGACCGCCGCCCGAGGGGTGGGTCTCGCCGTACGTCTTCCCCTGCGTACGACGGACCCACCCCTCGCGGTATGCGGGCCCGCATAGGCACATGGCATGCCTACGAAAAGGATCCGGCCAACCACGCAGCGCTACCCCACCACCCGAGCCCGGCCCTGCCAACTCCGCGCTCCCGGCACCGATTTCAAGGCCGGTCCTGCACCCCCACACAACCCAGCTGACCAGGCGCTTCACCCCGCATGAGGCGAGGGAGCACGGGCAGCCCCGACGCATTGAACCGAACAACGACTCTCGCGTGCTGAGCGGGAGTCAGGGGCGGCACGAGGGTACCCGGCATATCGGCGGAGCCGATCCACTGGCGCGAACCGGTGGGTCGTACTCCCCCCGACGTGTCGTCGATGTGACAGGCGCATGAAACGGTTTGCCGAACATGCGTAGGGTGCAGAGAACTCAACAGAAGGTGTGCGCCGGGCGGCGGGCGCGAGGACCGTGGACCGACGAGCGAAGGAGGGAGCCGGAGCGATGGGCGACCACAAAGAACAGCCCCTTCGGGTGGGCGCGGCCGTGCGCCGGCGCCGTCGCGCTCTCGAGCTCACCCTCGCCGTCGTGGCCGAGCGCAGCGGCCTGTCGGTGCCCTTCCTGAGCCAGGTCGAGAACGACCGGGCACGCCCCAGCAGAAGCTCCCTCGAAAAGGTCGCCGACGCGTTGCGCACGACCGCCGTCGAACTCCTCGCCGCAGCCGACCCGGCATGCAGTGTCGACGTGGTTCGAGCCGATGGCAGCGAGTGGGGGCCCGACCCCCGGGTGCGTTCCCTGGTGCGGGGTCACCACCAGATGCACGCCTCGGAGTTCACCGGCGACCATGACGCGGGCCGTGAATTCCAGTACCGCAACGACCAGTTGATGTACGTCGCCGACGGTGCCGTCGAGATCGAGGCGGAGGGCCGCGCGTACCGCCTCGGCCGCGGCGACACCCTGTACCTCACCGGCGGGGTGCGCCACCGCTGGCGGGCGACCGTGCCGGACACGCGCGTGGTCGTCGTCGCGGTGGCCGAACACATCGAGGCGGTCCGGGACCGGCCGGGGCGCTGATGCGCGTCGTCTCGCTGGTGCCGTCGCTGACCGAGGCCGTCGCCACCTCGGCCGCCCCCGGCGTCCTCGTCGGCGCCACGGACTGGTGCAGCCACCCCGCAGGCCTGGACGTCACCCGTGTCGGCGGCACCAAGAACCCCAAGGTCGACCGCATCGTCGCCCTCGCCCCCGACCTCGTGATCGCCAACGAGGAGGAGAACCGCGAGCCCGACCTCGCCGCCCTGCGCGCGGCCGGCATCGAGGTTCTGGTGACCGAGGTACGGGACGTGCCGCAGGCCTTCGGTGAGCTGGCGCGGGTCCTGGCGGCATGCGGAGTGGAGGCCCGCCCACGGTGGCTGGACGAGGCCGAGCAGTCATGGTCGTCACTCCCGCCCCCGGACCGCCGTACGACGGCCGTCGTCCCGATCTGGCGGCGCCCCTGGATGGTGCTGGGCCGCGACACCTTCGCGGGCGACGTCCTGGCCCGCCTTGGCGTGGACCACCTGTACGCGGCGCACGAGGACCGCTACCCGCGCATCCCCCTGGACGACCTGCGCGCAGCGGCCCCCGACGTCGTCGTCCTCCCCGACGAGCCGTACCGCTTCACCGCCGACGACGGCCCGGAGGCGTTTGCCGGCCTGCCCTGCGCGCTGGTCAGCGGACGGCACCTGACGTGGTACGGCCCGTCACTTGCCGACGCACCACGGACGCTGTCCGAGGCCCTGCGAGCAGCGCGCCGCTGAGCAGACCGCGCGCGGTGCACACGGAGGTCACGATCCAGGCGCCGACGAGTACGGCGTACAGCCCGACGGCGAGCGCCTCGTAGACGACGAGCCCGGTGTGCCTGCCCAGTGCCTCGGCGCCGGTCACGCATGTGCCGACCGGGAAGGTGAACGCCCACCATGTCATCGCGAAGCCCATGCCGTGCCGCCGGGCGCGCACGACATGGGCCGTGGCGAGCCCGAACCACAGCAGCGCGAAGCCCATGACGGGGACGCCGTACAGGACGGCGAGAATGCCGAAACCCTCGCTGTACGGATCCGGGACCACGCCCGGGGCGACGTCCGCGAAGATGCCGACGGCGGTGGTGGACTGCCCGAGGGGACCCAGTACCAGGAACAGCGTCGGAGTGAGGACGAGGGGCAGGGGACCGCCCGTGATCAGCCGTGCGAAGACGATCGGCAGCATCAGCAGGGTGGCGAGCAGACTGAGCCCGAACATCGCGAAGCAGGCGAGCAGCAGCGTCTCCCGGGCCTGCCCGGCCGGCAGATGCGGCACGAGCAGCGGCCCGAGCGCGGCGGACACCATGGGCGCGACGAGCGGCAGCAGCCACACGGGCGTGGCCTGCGAGGGCTCGATGCGATGGCGTACGGCCATCAGATACGGCACGGCGATCGCGGCAGCCAGCCCGATGACCGTACCGGCGCTGAACAGCACGGCGTCGAGCGCGACGGCTGCCCCGGTCCCGATCCAGTCCCGCCCGACGGTGATCGCACCGCCGCCGACCGCCAGCAGGGCCATGGCGAGGCAACCGTAGAAGGGCGCCGTGGCCGGGTCGAGGAGGTGGGCGCGGGCCTGGTCACGGTGGTGGATCCAGTGCAGGGCGCGGGCCGCGAGCAGGGTGGCGAGGAGGACGAGGGAGAGCGCCCAGACGGCCGTGCAGACGGTACGCAGACCGGGGACGTGGACCGGCAGCCCGGCTCCGGCGGTGGCGACGGCGGCGGTGCCCATGACGGCGGCGTACCAATTGGGTCCGAGATGACGGACAGCGGTGACCATGTGCTCAGCGTCGCGTGCTGTGTGGTCCACGACCAGGGAGTTTGCCTCTATGAGCACATAAACTGGGCTTATGACAGAGGCGGCGGAGGGGCAGTTTCGCGCGGGAACCCTGGCACATCGCGTTCCGGATCTCGGCGCGCTGGAGTTGCTGCTGGCGGTGGCGCGGCTCGGGAGTCTCGGTGGGGCGGCGCGTGAGCTGGGGATCACTCAGCCGGCGGCGAGCAGCCGGATCCGGTCGATGGAACGCCAGCTGGGGGTGGCGCTGGTGGACCGGTCGCCCAGAGGGTCGCGGCTCACGGACGCCGGGGCGCTGGTGACGGACTGGGCGCGGCGCATCGTGGAGGCCGCGGAGGCGTTCGACGTGGGGGCGCAGGCCTTGCGGGACCGGCGGGACTCGCGGCTGCGGGTGGCCGCCAGCATGACGATCGCGGAGTACCTGCTGCCGGGGTGGCTCCTCGCCCTGCGCGCGCAGCGCCCGGACACCGCGGTGTCCCTGCTCGCCGGGAACTCGGCGGCCGTCGCGGAGCGGCTGCTGGCCGGCGAGGCGGACCTGGGGTTCGTGGAGGGGCTCACCGTCCCCTCCGGGCTGGACTCCGTGGTCATCGCCCACGACAACCTGATCGTGGTGACAGCGCCGGGTCATGCCTGGGCCCGGCGGCGGCGCCCGCTGGAGGCGTCCGAGCTTGCGGTGACTGCGCTGATCCTCCGTGAGAAGGGTTCCGGCACGCGGCAGGTCCTCGACGTGGCGCTGGGCGGGTTGGCGCGGCCGCTGATCGAGCTGTCCTCGACGACCGCGGTCAAGGCCGCGGCGGTGAGTGGCGCGGGGCCTGCGGTGTTGAGCGAACTCGCGGTGGGTGAGGAGCTTTCGATGCGGCGCTTGGTGAGTGTGCCGGTGGCGGGGGTGTCCCTGGCGCGGGACCTGCGGGCGGTGTGGCCGACGGGGCACCGGCCGGTGGGGCCGGCGAGGGAATTGCTGTCGCTGACTCGGGGGTAGGTCCTTCGACCCCGGCCAGGGGGCGCTGCTCCCTGGGCCTGCGCTCCTCATACGCCGGAGGCTGAATTTCGGGGCCTGCGCCTTGTCGCGCCGGTCCAGGCATTCCAGCCCGTCCGGCGTTCGAGGACGAGGCCGTTCAGGCCGACAGCGGGGGGTCTGGGGGCGGCAGCCCCCAAGTACGGGACGGGTAGGGGCAGCGGGGGCGAGAATCCTCCGTCACGCACCCGCCGCCGCCTCCACCAACCCTCCCATCACCCGCACATCCACCCCCATCTCCGGATGCCACTGCACCCCCAGCACCCACCCCTCCGCCGACGGCAGTTCCACCGCCTCCACCGTCCCGTCCTCCGCATACGCCGACGCGACAAGCCCCTCGCCCAGCCGATCCACGGCCTGGTGGTGATACGCCGGCACCGACATCTCCTCAGGCACAACCCCGCCGTACAGGGTTCCCGGCACCGGCTTGACGGTGTGGCTGCCGAAGACACCCACGACCTCCGCATGCCCGTCCAGGTGCTGAACGAGCGTGCCGCCGAGGGCGACGTTGAGGAGCTGCATCCCCCGGCAGATCCCCAGCAGCGGAACCTGGTCCGCGAGCGCGGCGTCGATCAGGGCCAGCTCCCAGGCGTCCCGCTCCCGCGCCGGCGGCCCGGTGCGGGGATGCCGCTCGGCCCCGTACCGCAGCGGCTCGACGTCCGGGCCGCCCGCGATGACCAGTCCGTCAAGGCGGGCCACAGCGGCCGCGGCGTGGGCCGGGTCGTCCGGCGGCAGCATCGCGGCCAGCCCGCCCGCCCGCTGCACCAGCCGCGGATAGCCGACCGGCAGCAGCGCAGCCTCCAGCTCCCACACACCCCAGCGCGCACCGGACTCCAGATAGGTGCTGACCCCGATCAACGGCCTGCCCACGATGCTCGTACTCCTTCACAGCGAAGCGTTCAGTCCCGTGCCAACTCTGCCTCGGCCGCCGCCAGCGCCGCGAACTCCTCCTCCGGTGCCTTGGCCACCAGCCGCTTACGGCTGTAGAGGCCGAAGTACCCGACGGCCACCACGTACACCGCCAGCGCGATCAAGGCCGCCGTCACGTCCACCAGGAACGTCGCCACCAGCGCCGCGCAGGCCAGGACCAGGGCGACCGACGACGTCAGCACCCCGCCCGGTGTGCGGTACGGCCGTGCCAGCTCCGGCTCCCGGCGGCGCAGCACGATGTGCGACAGGGACATCAGCGCGTAGGAGATGGTCGCGCCGAACACAGCGATGTTCAGCATCCGCGCGCCGTCACCCGACACCGCCGCCAGCAGGAAGCCGATCGTGCCGGGCACCAGCAGGCCCAGGTACGGCGCCTTGCGGCGGCTGGTCAGGGACAGGAAGCGGGGGAGGTAGCCCGCGCGGGACAGGGCGAACAGCTGGCGCGAGCCCGCGTAGATCAGGGAAAAGAACGACGCCACCAAGCCCGCCAGGCCCGCGTAGTTCACGATGCGGCTCAGCGTCGTCGCCTCGCCGTCCGGCTGGAGCGCCTCGACCAGCGGATTGCCCGCCTCCTGGATCGCCGCGGAGCCGCGTGCGCCGGCCGCCGCGACGAAGGTCACCACGGCCAGCACCACCAGGATGGCCATCGACCAGCGGATCGCCTTCGGCAGCGTACGGGCCGGCTCCTTGGTCTCCTCGGCGGCCAGCGGCACCCCCTCGACGCCCAGGAAGAACCACATCCCGAAGGGGAACGCCGCCCAGATGCCGAGCAGCCCGAAGGGCAGCCAGGAGCTGGACCCCGCGGCCGAGGTGTCGACCGGGATGTCGTCGAGCGAGCCGAAGGAGAAGTCGGGCAGCGCCGCGAGCGCGAACACGATCAGGGCGACCACCGCGATGCCGGTGACGACGAAGCTGAAGCGCAGCGCCTCGCCGACGCCCCAGAGATGGATGCCGAGGAAGATCGCGAAGCAGACAAGGTACATCGGCCAGCCGGACTCCAGGCCGAACAGACCCAGCGACTCGACGTAGTCGCCGATGAAGATGACGATGGCGGCGGGCGCGAGGACGTACTCGATGAGGATTGCCGTGCCGGTCAGGAAGCCGCCCCAGGGGCCCAGGGCACGGCGGGCGAAGCCGTAGCCGCCGCCCGCCGTCGGCAGGATCGAGGACAGCTCGGCGAGGGCGAAGACCATGCACGCATACATCGCGCCCATGAGCACCATGGCGATCGCCAGGCCGCCGAAGCCGCCTTCCGCCAGGCCGAAATTCCAGCCGGAGTAGTCGCCGGAGACGACGTACGCGACGCCGAGGCCGGTCAGCAGCACCCAGCCGGCGCTGCCGCGGCGCAGTGCTCTGCGCTTGAGATAGTCGTCCGCCTCAGCGGCGGCGGGTGTGCTTGTGGATTCGAGGGACATGGCCAACTCCCCACGTGCGGTGGACACCGGTGCAGTTCCGGGCACGGTGGGGTCGACCGGGCTCCGGCTCAATGGAATGGATGCATACCTTTGCGGTGTCGGCCGCTCGAAGGCAATACCCTTGCGTTAATCGCCTGTAAATCCACTCGTCGGTGGGCCTGGCCGCGCTCAGCCCAGGAAGCCGCGCAGCAGCGCCGCCGTCCCACCGCAGTGCTCGCGCATGATCTCCCGCGCGCACTCGGCGTTCCCCTCGATCACGGCCTCCACCAGGGCGGTGTGCTGGCGCTGGGAGTGCTCCAGGTTGCGGACGAGGAGCGGGATGCAGTCGAGCAGGTCGTTGACCGTCGCGCGTACGGCCGCGTACTGGGCGGTGAGTGTGGGGGAGCCGGACAGCTCGGCGAGCGTGAGGTGCAGCAGCGTGTCCAGGCGGCGGTACTCGGCGAGCGGGGCGTCATGCGTGCGGGTCAGGGCCGCGCGGAGCCGGTCGGCCTGCTCGTCGTCCAGGCCGTGCGCCGCGCACAGGCCGGCCGCGCCCACCTCCAGGACCTCGCGGAAGCGCAGCGTGTCCTCGACGTCGACGTCCTTCAGGCGGCGGCGCAGCTCCTCCTCGCCCGGTGTCACGGGCCGCGGCAGCACGAACGTTCCGCCGTAGCGCCCGCGCCGCGACTCCACCAGCCCCTGGTCCTGGAGCACCTTCAGCACCTCGCGCAGCGTCACCCGGCTGATCCCCAGCCGGTCCGCCAACTCGCGCTCCGCGGGCAGCCGTTCGCCGCCCGGCACCAGGCCGAGCCGGACCACCTGGAGGATCTGCTCCAGGGCCTCCTCGAAGCCGTTGCCGGCCCGCACCGGCCGCAGGACCGACGTCAGCCGGTCGTCGGCCCCGGGCGCCCCGTGCTCCGTGTCCGCCTGCGACATGTGGCCGTACCCCCTTCCCAAGCAATGGTCATCAGCAATACCTTATGGCTCCCGGCTGACCGAAGTAGCCGAATGGAGGCTCTCCCGTGGCAGACCGCACACCCCCGCTGAGCGTCGAGGAGCTGCACGCCCTCGTCGCGAGCGGTGAGATCGACACTGTCGTCCTGGCCTTCCCCGATATGCAAGGGCGGCTCCAGGGCAAGCGGTTCGCCGCCCGCTTCTTCCTCGACGAGGTCCTCCACCACGGCACCGAGGGCTGCAACTACCTCCTCGCCGTCGACACCGAGATGAACACCGTCGACGGCTACGAGATGTCGTCCTGGGACCGCGGTTACGGCGACTTCGCCATGCACCCCGACCTGGCCACGCTCCGCCGCGTCCCCTGGAACGCCGGCACGGCCATGCTCGTCGCCGACCTCGCCTGGAGCGACGGCTCGCCCGTGGTCGCCGCTCCCCGCCAGATCCTGCGCCGCCAGCTGGAGCGCCTCGCCGAGCACGGGTACACCGCCAAGGTCGGCACCGAGCTGGAGTTCATCGTCTTCAAGGACACCTACGAGCAGGCCTGGGACGCGAACTACAGAGGGCTCACGCCGGCGAACCAGTACAACATTGACTACTCGGTGCTGGGGACGGGCCGGATCGAGCCCCTGCTTCGCCGCATCCGCAACGAAATGGCCGCCGCCGGCCTCACCGTCGAGTCCGCCAAGGGCGAGTGCAACCCCGGCCAGCACGAGATCGCGTTCAAGTACGACGACGCCCTGGTCACCTGCGACCAGCATGCGGTCTACAAGACCGGCACCAAGGAGATCGCCGCCCAGGAGGGCGTCTCGATCACCTTCATGGCCAAGTACAACGAGCGCGAGGGCAACTCCTGCCACATCCACCTCTCCCTCGCGGACACGGCCGGAAACAACGCCATGCCGGGGGACGGCGAAGGCGGCATGTCGGACGTCATGCGCCACTTCCTCGCCGGGCAGCTCGCCGCGCTGCGGGACTTCTCCCTGCTGTACGCGCCCAACATCAACTCCTACAAGCGGTTCCAGCCCGGTTCCTTCGCCCCGACCGCGGTCGCGTGGGGCTACGACAACCGCACCTGCGCCCTGCGCGTCGTCGGCCACGGCCGCTCGATGCGCTTCGAGAACCGGCTGCCCGGCGGGGACGTCAACCCGCACCTCGCCGTGGCCGGCCTGGTCGCGGCCGGCCTGTACGGCATAGAGCAGAAGCTGGAGCTGCCCGAGCCCTGCCCCGGCAACGCCTACGCCGCCGACTTCGAGCACGTCCCCACCACGCTCCGCGAGGCCGCCGAGCTCTGGGAGAAGAGCCCGATCGCCAAGGCCGCCTTCGGCGACGAAGTCGTCGCGCACTACCGCAACATGGCGCGCGTCGAGCTGGACGCCTTCGACGCCGCGGTCACCGACTGGGAGCTGCGCCGCTCCTTCGAACGCATGTGAGGCCCTCCTTGTCCGACCAGCTTCAGGTACTCAATCCGGCCACCGAAGAGGTCGTCGCCACCATCCCGGCCGCCACCGCGGCCGACGTGGACGCCGCCGTCGTACGGGCCACGAAGGCGCAGTCCGGATGGGCCGCGCTCGCGCCCGGCGATCGCGCCCGGCTGCTGCGCCGGTTCGCCGTCGCGGTCGACGAACACCTCGAAGAACTCGCCCAGCTGGAGGTCCGCGAGGCCGGGCACACCGTCGGCAACGCCCGCTGGGAGGCGGGCAACGTCCGCGATCTGCTGGACTACGCCGCCGGGGGAGTGGAGCGGCTGACCGGACAGCAGATCCCGGTTCCCGGCGGGCTGAACGTGACGATCCTCGAACCGCTCGGCGTCGTCGGCGTCATCGCGCCCTGGAACTTCCCGATGCCGATCGCGGCCTGGGGCACGGCCCCGGCGCTGGCGGCCGGCAACGCGGTCATCCTCAAGCCCGCCGAGACGACTCCCCTGACCGCCCTGCGCCTGGCCGAACTCGCCCTGGAGGCAGGCCTTCCCGAAGGCCTCTTCCAAGTCCTGCCCGGCCACGGCCCTGTCGCGGGCAACGCCCTCGTCGAGCACCCGGGCGTCGCGAAGATCGTCTTCACCGGGTCGACGGCCGTGGGCAAACAGGTGCTGGCAAAGGGCTCGGCCCTGCTCAAGCGCGTCACCCTCGAACTCGGCGGCAAGAGCCCCAACATCGTCTTCGCCGACGCCGACCTCGAAACCGCCGCGGCCGCCGCCCCCATGTCCTTCCTCGACAACTCCGGCCAGGACTGCTGCGCCCGCACCCGCATCCTCGTCCAGCGCTCCGCCTACGACCGGTTCCTGGAGCTGCTGGGCCCCGCGATCGAGGCGGTGACCGTCGGCGACCCGGCCGACGAGAAGACCGACATGGGCCCGCTGATCTCCAAGGTCCAGCTGGACCGGGTCCGTTCGTACGTCACCGACGACCTCGACGGCATCCGCGGCAAGGCCCCCGAGGGCCCCGGCTTCTGGTTCCCGCCCACCGTCCTCACCGGCGTCGACCCGCACGCGCGCGTGGCCGTCGAGGAGGTCTTCGGCCCCGTGGCCGTCGTCCTCCCCTTCGAGGACGAGGTCGACGCCGTCCGCCTCGCCAACGCCACCGACTACGGCCTCTCCGGCTCCATCTGGACCCGTGACGTCGGCCGCGCCCTGCGCGTCTCCCAGGCGGTCCGGGCCGGCAACCTGTCCGTCAACTCCCACTCCAGCGTCCGCTACTGGACCCCCTTCGGCGGCTTCAAACAGTCCGGCATCGGCCGCGAGCTGGGCCCGGACGCCCTGACCGCCTTCACCGAGACCAAGAACGTCTTCATCAGCACGGAGGGCCCCGCACAGTGACTCAGGCACAGCCTCAGGCTCAGGAGAACATCTGCCGTCGGCTGGTCGGCCGCACGGCCGTCATCACCGGCGCCGGCAGCGGCATCGGCCTCGCCACCGCCCGCCGGCTCGCCTCCGAGGGCGCCCACGTCGTCTGCGGTGACGTCGACGAGCAGCGCGGCAAGGCGGCCGCGGAGGAGGTCGGCGGAACCTTCGTCAAGGTCGACGTCACCGACCCCGAGCAGGTGGAGGCGCTGTTCAGGACGGCGTACGACACCTACGGCAGCGTCGACATCGCCTTCAACAACGCCGGTATCTCGCCGCCCGACGACGACTCCATCCTGGAGACCGGCCTGGACGCCTGGAAGCGCGTCCAGGAGGTCAACCTCACCTCCGTCTACCTGTGCTGCAAGGCCGCGATCCCCTACATGCGGCAGCAGGGCAAGGGCTCCATCATCAACACGGCGTCCTTCGTGGCGAGGATGGGCGCCGCCACGTCCCAGATCTCGTACACGGCCTCCAAGGGCGGCGTGCTGGCCATGTCCCGCGAGCTGGGTGTCCAGTTCGCCCGCGACGGCATCCGGGTCAACGCCCTGTGCCCGGGACCGGTCAACACCCCGCTCCTGCAGGAGCTGTTCGCCAAGGACCCCGAGCGCGCCGCGCGCCGGCTCGTCCACATCCCGGTCGGCCGTTTCGCCGATGCCGAGGAGATCGCCGCCGCCGTGGCCTTCCTGGCCAGTGACGACTCCTCGTTCGTGAACGCCACCGACTTCCTGGTCGACGGCGGAATCTCCGGGGCGTACGTCACACCGCTGTAGGCCGCCCGGCGGACAACCCCGGCGGTGCGCCCGGACGGCGGTTCCGAAGCCGTCGCCCGCACCGCCGCCGGGGCGGTCCGGCTCACAGGAAGGTGTGCCCCTCACCCCGATACGTCGGCACGGTCGCCGTCACCGCGTCGCCCTCGACCAGATGCAGCGTGTCGAACCGCTCGCACAGCTCACCGGCCTTCGCGTGCCGGAACCACACCTTGTCGCCGAGCAGGAGATCGTCGGCGGGGGAGCCGAGCAGCGGCGTCTGCACCTCGCCGGGCCCCTCCTGAGGGTCGTACCGCAGGCCCTCCGGCAGATACGGCACCGGCAGCCGGTCGCTCCCCGCCGCACCCGAGGCCGGGTAGCCGCCGCCGAGGACGGTCACCACCCCGACCCCCGGTCGGCGCACGACGGGCTGGGCGAACAGCGCGGCCGGACGCCCGCTGAAGGACGTGTAGTTGTCGAACAGGCGCGGCACGTACAGCCCCGACCCGGCCCCGATCTCCGTGACGCAGTCCTCGGCGGCCGTGAACTGCACACTGCCGGTCCCGCCGCCGTTGACGAACTCCAGACCCGGGGCCACGGCCCGGACGGCCCGCACCACCTCGGCCCGCCGCTCGGCGAGCTCCCGGCGGGCGGCGGCCTGCATCAGCCGTACGGCACGCGACCGCAGCGGCCGCCCCGCCAAGGAGTCCCCGACCCCGGCGATGTGCCCCTCGTACGCCATGATCCCGACCACCTCGAACCCGGGCCGCCGGGCGACGGCACGGGCCATGTCGGCGACCTGGGCGGGGGAGTGCAGCGGCGAACGCCGGGCGCCGACGCGCACCCGGCCGCCGAACAGCTTCAGCGAGGTGTCCAACTCCAGACAGACCCGCACCACTTCCTGCCCGCCGCCGCGGGCCTCGTCGATGAGCCGCAGCTGAGCCGGGTCGTCGATCATCACGGTGACGGCGGAGGCCAGCTTGGGATCACCCGTCAGCTCGGCGAACCCGGCGCGGTCGGCCGACGGATAGGCCAGCAGGACGTCGTCGAACCCGGAGCGGGCCAACCACAGGGACTCGGCGAGGGTGAAGGACATCACGCCCGCGAAGCCGTCCCTCGCGAGGACGCGTTCGAGCAGGGCCCGGCAGCGTACGGACTTGCTGGCGACCCTGATCGGCTTCCCGCCGGCCCGGCGGAGCAAATCGTCGGCGTTGGCGTCGAAGGCGTCCAGGTCCACGATCGCGAGAGGGGCGTCGAGATGGGCGGTGGCCCGGTCGTAACGGGCCCGGTCGGCGGCGCGCGCAGTCATGAACGAAGCCTGCCATGCAGGATTACCGCAGGGTAGGGGGATGTTCCGGGCAGATGCACACGGGGTCCCGGACTGGTTCCCGTTCGCCCGGGATCAACCCGTAGAGTGACGCGCACGCATGTGGGGAACACCCCCGGCCGCTCGGCGCGCCGGGATGACGCTCCATCTGTGCGGGTATGCGTGCCTGGTCGGACGAGTCCGCGCCGGGCCCGGCACAGGGAAAACGGCACGACGGTCCCGCGTACCAGGACGGGCCCGGACACGAGGAAACGGGGGGTGCATGAGCACGGAAGCACGGCGCGCCCCCATCCCCCCACTCCCCTCGACACCGCCGCCGCCCGCCACCCCGCCCCGCCCGTCGACCCCGCCGAGACCCGCGGAGCCACCGACGTCCGCAGACACACAGGGTGAGCAGCAGGACGGCGGCCCCGCCGCCTCCGGCGCGCAGCCCCTCCAGAACCCCAGCGCCGTGGACACCGCTGCCACGGCCCCCCCGCCGCCCCGGGCCTCGGCACGTTTCCCGGACACCCCGCCGGCGGCCGGACGCCAGGAAAGCGGCGGATCGCTGCACCGTGAGAGCGCGCCCGGCGACACCACGCCCCGCCCGCCCGAGCGTCCCGCCCCGCCCCGCCGCACGGCGGCCCCCGCGGAGACGGCAGCGGAGACCACCTTCAGACTCCGCCCGATCCGAACGACCCCGCCCGCATCGCCGGAGCAGGGCAACCGCCCGTACGCCGAACGCCCCCAGTCGGCCGAGCGTCCGCAGGCGGGCTCCGACAGGGCGCAAGGAGCTGTCGGTACGCCCGAACAGTCCGGTTCCAGCTGGCCGCACGGCTCTGTCGGTACACCCGCCCAGCCGGGCACCGGGCGCCCGCAAGGCTCCAGCGGTATGCCCGCGCAGGCGAGCTCCGGACCGGCGCCGGGTTCTGCCGGCATGCCCCAGAAGCCGTCCACCGGACCGGCGCAGGGCCCCGGCCCCATGCCCCCGCACGCGGCTCCCAGCCCCGCGCAGAGCTCCGTCGGCATGCCCCCCAAGCCCGCCACCCGCCCCGGATCCGCCCCCGGCGAGCCCCCTCGCCGCCCCGATTCCGTCCCGCTGCCCCCGCAGCGTCCAGCACACCGGCCCTCGGCAGGAGACGGGTCGCAGGCACGCGGACACGCGGCCTCGGCCCCCGCCGGGTCCTCGCCCGACACCCAGCACTCCACGCACGCCGGCCCCGCCATGAACGGCCACGGCTCCGCCGCGTTCTCACCGGACCCGTCGCTCTCCTGGAGCGCCCCGATGGCGCCGGGCGGGACCCCGGGTGCCGGGCGCCCGGTCGTGTCGTTCGGGCAGCCCGAGGGGTACGACGAGCAGGCGCGACCGCGGACCCTCGGGCTGCGGATCAGGCCGCGGGTCGCCGTGGCAGCCGCCTGTGTCGTGCTCGGGCTGGGGCTCATCGGCGGTGCGGTGACCGGGAGTTGGCTGATCGGCGACCCCGGCGACGGCGGCACGCAGGACACCTTCGCCGCGTCCGGAAGCCTGTGGCACAGCGTTCCCGTCGACCAGCTGTTCCCGCCCACCGTGATCGGGCGGGGCGCCGGCCCCGGCGGCGCCGACCGGACCTGGACGCGGATCGCGGTGGCCCCCGACACGGGCTGCGCGAAAGCCTTCGACCCGCTCCTGCGCAAGGCCCTGTCCACCGTGGGCTGCGAGCGCCTCCTGCGCGCCACCTACATCGACGCCACCCAGAGCTACGTCACCACGGTCGGCCTGCTCTTCACCACGGCCGACGCCACCGCCATGCGCTCGCTCGACACCCGCTTCACCAAAGAGGGCCTCGACCGCCGTACGGACCTGATGCCCCGCCCCTACGCCGCGAAGGGCACCCAGGCCGCCGGATTCGGCGACGAACAGCGTGCCTCCTGGACCGTCTCCGTCCTCACCGACGCGCCGGTCGTCGTCTACGCCGTCTCCGGCTGGGCCGACGACCGCACCGTCGACGAGCCCGAGCCCGCCAGGCAGGCCATGGAGTCAGGCGACACCACGGCCGTCGCCCAGGCCGGCCTCGGCCACGAGGCACAGGGTCTCGCCGACCGCGTCGAACGCTCCCTGCGCAAGAACGTCGGCACGTCCACGGAGCAGCCGTCATGAACACCGGCGACAACGCCGGCACGAGCACCGGTACGAGGACCGACATGAGCACCGGCATGAACAGTGCGGCGGCCGGCGCCGTGACCAGGACTGTGAAGACCTTCATGACCCGCCGGACCGGCTCCCTCGCCGTCCTCCTCGGCGCCTGCCTCGCCGTCCTGCCTCCGACCGCCGCGCACGCCGACTCCATACGAGCCCAGCAGTGGGCCCTGGACGCCATGCACACCGAGGAGGCCTGGCAGACCACCAAGGGCAAGGGCATCACCGTCGCCGTCCTCGACACCGGCGTCGAGGCCGACCACCCCGACCTGGCCGGCAACGTCCTCGAAGGCAAGGACATGGTCGGCTTCGGAGCCGAACGCGGCGACCGCGCCTGGGCCCGGCACGGCACCGCCATGGCCGGCATCATCGCCGGGCACGGACACGGAGCGGGCAACGGCGACGGCGTCATGGGCATCGCCCCCGAGGCCAAGATCCTCCCCGTCCGCGTCATCCTTGAGGACGGCGACCCCGCCCGCGCCAAGGCCCGCAGCAGCCGCGGCAACGCCCTCGCCGAAGGCATCCGCTGGGCCGCCGACCACGGCGCCGACGTCATCAACCTCTCCCTCGGCGACGACTCCAAGTCCGCCCACCCCGAGGCCGGCGAGGACGAGGCCGTCCAGTACGCCCTGAAGAAGGGCTCCGTCGTCGTCGCCTCGGCCGGCAACGGCGGCGAGAAGGGCGACCACATCTCCTACCCGGCCGCCTACCCGGGCGTCATCGCCGCCACCGCCGTCGACAAGTTCGGCACCCGCGCCTCCTTCTCCACCCGCCGCTGGTACGCCACCGTCAGCGCCCCCGGCGTCAACGTCGTCATCGCGGACCCCGACCACAAGTACTACGAGGGCTGGGGCACGAGCGCCGCGGCCGCCTTCGTCTCCGGAGCCGCGGCCCTGGTCAAGTCCGCCCACCCCGGCCTGACCCCGGCGCAGATCAAGAAGCTCCTCGAGGACACGGCACGCAACGCCCCCGCCGACGGCCGCGACGACTCCCGCGGCTACGGCTTCATCGACCCGGCCGCCGCCATCAAGGAGGCCTCCCGCATGGAGCGGGAGAAGCTCCAGCCGGCGGCGTACGGCGAGGAGTACTTCGGCTCGGGTCCCGACGCCGCCGAGTCGGGCGACGACGCGTCGAGCTGGACGGCCCCGCTGGCGGGCGGCGCCGGCGGCCTGCTGCTGGTCTCGGCGGTCGTGGTGTGGCGTGGCCGACGCGGACGCCGCGACTTCTAGCCGAACACCGACACCGCCGCCTCGACCGCCGTCTCGACCAGCGAAATCCCCTTCGGCTTCGTCGAGTTGCCGTCGGACAGCACCGCCACCAGATACGTCTGGCCGTCCACCGTCACCCGCCCGATGCTGTTGATGTCCCACAGCCCGGTGGCGGTGCGCGGCAGCCAGCCGTTCTTCAACGCCCACGCCGAGCCGTCGGCCACGGCCGACACCCCCCACTGCTGGTCGACGGCGATGTCCCCCATCAGCCCCCGCAGATACGCCCGCGAGGCCTCGCTCAGCTCCGAGTCCTCCCCGAACACCTGCTGCAACAGCCGGAGTTGATCGGCGGCGGTGGTCTGCGTCAGCCCCCACAGCATCCCGTCACCGCCCTCGGTCCCGGTGAGCCCGAGCCGCTCGTTCGCGGCGTCCAGCCCCTGCGCCTCCCCGATCGCCCGCCACAGCTCCGATGCGGAGGCGTTGTCGCTGTTCTCGATCATCGCGGTCGCGTACGACTTCTCCGCCGCTGTCAGCCGCCGCCCCGCGTCCTGCGCCTGGAGCAGCAGCGCCGCCAGGATGTCGACCTTGACGATGCTTGCCGTGTCGAAGGCACCGTTTCCGTACGAGGCGCTCTCACCGGACGTCATGTCCAGCACCGCCACCGACACCTGGACGCCCTCGGGGATGTCCACCGCCCCCATGGCAGTCGCCAGCAGCTCGTCGAAGTCCACCGTCGGCTGCGCCACAGGTTTCACCGAAGCCTCCTCGCTCGCCGACGGCGTCGCCGCCGACGATACGGCGCTCGTCCCGGAGTGTGCCCGCGCCTGCACGTACACGGTCCCGGCGGCCGTGGCACCCACAACGGCGACCGTGGCGAGGGCGCCATACAGCAGCTTGCGGCGGCCGCGGCGGGCTCTGGAGGACTCCATCCCGCGATCGTCGGGGCGGCGACTGTGCGGGCCGTTAGACGGACGTTAGATGTGTGTCAGGGAAAACTGAGAATCCGGTGAGGGCGTCACAGCGAGGTTTCCGGGGCCGCACAAGCGCAGCAGCATCCCCCCGATAGGGTCGGTGACCGTGGCGAACAAGAACATTCCCGACTCTCCCTTCTCCGACGACGACGGCTCCGCCGACCCCCGGCTGAGCGCCGCGCTCGCCGACTGGGCCGAGGACCGCGCCGCCGAGGGCCCGGTCCTGGAGGCGCTCAAGGGTGCCCGGCTGCTCGTCCCCGTCGTGGCCGTGCTCGGCGAGGTCGAGGAGGACGAGGACGGGCTGCGCCACGAGAAGACCAGCGACATGGCCGTACCGACCCTGAAGGCCGGCGAGCGCACCGCTCTGCCCGCCTTCACCTCCACCGAGTCGCTCGCCCGCTGGGACCCGGCGGCCCGCCCCGTCGCGGTACCCCTGCACCAGGCCCTGCAGGCCGCGGCGCATGAGAAGGCGGACACGATCGTGCTGGACATGGCCGGCCCGGTGCCGTTCGAGCTGTCGGGGCGCTCGCTGTTGGCGCTCGCCGAGGGGCGTACGACGACCGACCCGCTCACCGACCCGGCCGTCCTGGCGGCCGTGCGCGCCGCCGTCGCCGCCGAGCCCGCCGTCCTGCGCGCCCACCTCGGCCCGGGGCAGGCCGACGGCACCCTCGCCCTCGTACTGGACCCGTCCGCGCCCCCGGCCCAGGCCGCGCGGGCGGTGGCGGAGCGCCTCGCCGCCGACGCAACACTGAGGGCCCGCCTGGTGCACGGCCTCGACCTGGCACTGCTGCCGGCCGAGGCGACGCCACCGGGCGAGCCCCTGTTCGTACGCGGATGAGGCGGACGGACCCGCCGCCGGGCTAGCCGTAGACCGGGCCGGTGTACTTCTCGCCCGGGCCCTGGCCCGGCTCGTCCGGGACGATCGACGCCTCTCGGAAGGCCAGCTGCAGCGACTTCAGACCGTCGCGCAGCGGCGCCGCGTGGAACGAGCTGATCTCGGTCGCGCTCGCGTCCAGCAGACCGGCGAGGGCGTGCACCAGCTTGCGTGCCTCGTCCAGGTCCTTGAACTTGTCGCCCTCCTCGGTCAGACCGAGCTTCACGGCGGCGGCGCTCATCAGGTTGACGGCGACCGTCACGATCACCTCGACCGCCGGGACCTCGGCGATGTCGCGGGTCATCTCGTTGAAGTCGGGCTGCTCGGCGGAGCCGGAGGGGGAGGTCTCACTCATGCCTGACACGATAGGTGCCGTGGCGGCCCGGCCCCCAGTTGGCCTCGGTTAGCCCTTCCCTTCCGGAGCTGCTAACCTTGTGTGACGACCGGCTGGACGACCCATGAGCAGTAAGGGTGTCCGGCCCACAAGTGGAGGCTCCGATCTCCCACCTGACCGTCCCCCGGGACGGCGGGTCACCCCGGTCAGGCGGCCACCATCGTTCCGTACGGACGATGGAGTCGCCCGAAAGTGCGCCCCGCGGTCATCGCGGCGGTGCTCCGGTAGTGCTTAGGAGCCCCGCCTGTGATCGTCCGGGGCATTTTTTGTGCTTCGGCGCGGTTAGGTCTGTCTAGAAGAGACATACGCGGCTGTCCGCCAGACCGCCGTGTGGTGCTAACCGAGGAGGATCCATCAGCGCCGAGCCCCGCATCAACGACCGGATTCGCGTTCCCGAGGTGCGACTTGTCGGTCCCAGTGGCGAGCAGGTGGGCATTGTCCCGCTGGCCAAGGCACTGGAGCTTGCGCAGGAGTACGACCTGGACCTGGTCGAGGTCGCGGCGAACGCCCGTCCGCCTGTGTGCAAGCTCATGGACTACGGGAAGTTCAAGTACGAGTCGGCCATGAAGGCCCGTGAGGCGCGCAAGAACCAGGCGCACACGGTCATCAAGGAGATGAAGCTCCGGCCGAAGATCGACCCGCACGACTATGACACCAAGAAGGGTCACGTCGTCCGGTTCCTCAAGCAGGGCGACAAGGTCAAGATCACGATCATGTTCCGTGGTCGCGAGCAGTCCCGGCCCGAGCTGGGCTACCGACTGCTGCAGCGGCTCGCGACGGACGTCGAGGACCTCGGGTTCGTGGAGTCGAACCCGAAGCAGGACGGCCGCAACATGATCATGGTTCTCGGTCCGCACAAGAAGAAGACCGAGGCGATGGCCGAGGCCCGCCAGGCTCAGGAAGCCCGCAAGGCAGACGCGAAGGCCAACCCCGGCAAGTCGCAGAACGCTGCGGAGTCCGAGGACGCCGCGGAGTCCGAGGATGCCGTGGATACCGAGGCACCTGCCGAGGCTTCCGCCGAGGCGTGATCCCGGGGGACGCGAGTCCCCAGGACGTAACCGATACAACAGCGACGTTCCACCGTGCCCGGTTTCACGACCGGGCACCGGAACGCCACCGACGAGGAGAGAACGGCGCTATGCCGAAGAACAAGTCGCACAGCGGTGCCAGCAAGCGCTTCAAGATCACCGGCTCCGGCAAGGTGCTCCGTGAGCGCGCCGGCAAGCGCCACCTGCTCGAGCACAAGTCGTCCCGCGTGACGCGCCGCCTGACCGGCAACGCCGAGATGGCCCCGGGCGACGCCGCGAAGATCAAGAAGCTTCTCGGCAAGTGACATCGGGGCGCGGAACCACTTCGCGCCTGATCTCTGACCGGGACCCAATCGATACCGGGTCGTGTGAGTCCAACCGCGGCCCCGCTACAAGGAGTTAAAAAGTGGCACGCGTCAAGCGGGCAGTGAACGCCCACAAGAAGCGCCGGGCGATCCTCGAGCAGGCCTCCGGCTACCGCGGTCAGCGTTCGCGCCTGTACCGCAAGGCCAAGGAGCAGGTCACCCACTCGCTGGTCTACAACTACAACGACCGCAAGAAGCGCAAGGGTGACTTCCGCCAGCTGTGGATCCAGCGCATCAACGCCGCTGCCCGCGCCAACGGCATCACGTACAACCGCTTCATCCAGGGCCTGAAGGCCGCCAACGTCGAGGTCGACCGCAAGATCCTCGCCGAGCTGGCCGTCAACGACGCGAACGCGTTCGCCGCGCTCGTCGAGGTTGCCCAGAAGGCGCTGCCGGCGGACGTCAACGCCCCCAAGGCGGCCTGACGCCGACGCTCGGCCCAGCCGACGTGACTGAGGGACCCGCAGGCTGAGAAGGCCTGCGGGTCCCGCTGTGTCCGCGACCCTCAGAACTCCAAGGTGAACCCATGCCCCCCGCCACCCCCGAGCTGATCTCCCCCCGTTCCCCCCGGGTCTCCGCCGCCCGGCGGCTGGCCAAGCGGAACTTCCGGGGCAAGGAGCGGCTGTTCCTCGCGGAGGGGCCGCAGGCCGTGCGGGAGGCGGCCGCGCACGACGGCACGCTGGTCGAGCTGTTCGCCACGCTGGAGGCCGCCGAGCGGTACGCCGACATCGTGGGGGAGGCCCGGGACGCGGGCGCCCGTGTCCACCTGGCCTCCGAGCAGGTCATCGCCGACGTCTCGACCACCGTCACGCCTCAGGGGCTCGTCGGCGTCTGCCGGTTCATCGACACCCCGTTCGAGGAGATCCTCGCCGCCCGGCCCAAGCTCGTCGCCGTGCTCGCGAACGTACGGGATCCCGGGAACGCCGGGACCGTGCTGCGGTGCGCCGACGCCGCCGGCGCCGAGGCGGTCGTCCTCACCGACGCGTCCGTCGATCTCTACAACCCCAAGGCCGTACGAGCCTCCGTCGGGTCGCTGTTCCACCTTCCCGTCGCCGTCGGCGTGCCCGTCGAGCGGGCCGTGGCCGGGCTCAAGGACGCCGGTGTGCGGATTCTCGCCGCCGACGGGGCCGGTACGGACGATCTCGACGACCAGCTCGACAAGGGCAGCATGGGCGGGCCGACCGCCTGGGTGTTCGGGAACGAGGCCTGGGGGCTCCCGGAGGAGACGCGGGCGCTGGCCGACGCCGTCGTGCGCGTCCCCATCCACGGGAAGGCCGAGAGCCTGAACCTCGCGACCGCCGCAGCCGTATGTCTCTACGCGTCGGCCCGCGCACAGCGCGCCTCCGCAGGGTGCCGCACCGTCACCGAGAGCTAGTAGGGTGACCAGCTCGGGGGCCCCTCAGCCGTCGTGAGAGGTGGGGTACGGGGATGAGTGTCGGCACGAGCAGCGCACCGGGGTCACGTGAGGTGCGGCGGCCGTCCGCGTCCCGGCCCGGTGATCTCGCCGAGCTCGGTATCGATCCCGACGACCTGCCCGACGGCCTCGTCGTCGCCGACGAGCACGGGCACGTCATCTGCTTCAACGCCGCCGCCGAGCGCATCACGGCCGTCCGAGCCGCCGACGCCCTCGGGCAGCGGCTGGAGAAGGCGCTGCCGTTAGAGGACCTGGAGGGGCGGCGCTGGTGGCAGCTGACGGACCCGTACGGCGGGCTCGCCATTCGCCGTCGGCAGCCCGAGCGCAATCTCCTCCTGCCGGGCGGCCGTGAGGTGCTCGTCTCGGTGCGGTACGTGCGTGGCGAGCCGGTCGGGCCCGTCCGCCGCGTCGTCGTCTCCCTGCGTGACACCGAGGCCCGCCGCCGCACCGAGCGCAGTCACGCCGAGCTGATCGCCACCGTCGCGCACGAGCTGCGCTCGCCGCTCACGTCCGTCAAGGGCTTCACCGCCACGCTCCTCGCCAAGTGGGCACGGTTCACCGACGACCAGAAGCGGCTCATGCTGGAGACCGTCGACGCCGACGCCGACCGGGTTACCCGGCTCATCGCGGAGCTGCTCGACATCTCCCGCATCGACTCCGGCCGCCTCGAGGTGCGCCGCCAGCCCGTCGACATGGGCGCGGCCGTCGGGCGGCACATCCAGGCGTACGTCGCCGCCGGCCAGCCCGCCGACCGGTTCCTGCTGCGCGTCGAGCAGCCGCTGCCCGCCCTGTGGGCCGACCCCGACAAGATCGACCAGGTGCTCAGCAACCTCATCGAAAATGCCGTGCGGCACGGCGACGGAACGGTCACCATTGACATCACGGCCACGGCGTCCCCCCGCGAGGGCGAGGACACCGGCACGTCGGTCACGGTGAGCGACGAGGGGCCCGGCATCCCGGAGGAGTCCATGAACCGCGTCTTCACCCGCTTCTGGCGGGGCAGCAAGCGCGGCGGCACGGGCCTCGGGCTCTACATCGTCAAGGGCATCGTCGAGGCTCACGGCGGCGCCATCGAGGTCGGCCGCGCCCCCGGCGGCGGCGCGCAGTTCCGATTTACGTTGCCCGTGGCGGCACCGGCGTACCTCACCTGAGATCCGGCCCCGGCCCCACGGGCGCATTCGCATTCCTCAACCCCGTTAGACTCGGCCTTTGGCACCTTTGTGTCCCAAAAACCGTGACGATCTGTCCACGAGTCGGTACGGGGACCTTCAGCCAGCCAATCGGAAGCACGGGAAGAGATGTCGGCACCGAATAAGTCGTACGACCCTGTCGAGGTCGAGGCGTTGAAACCGGAAGAGATCGAGCGCATGCGGGACGAGGCGCTCGCCGCCTTCGCCGCCGCGGACTCCCTCGACGCGCTCCAGGAGGCCAAGGTCGCCCACACCGGCGGCACGTCCCCGCTGGCGCTCGCCAACCGCGAGATCGGCGCCCTGCCCCCGCAGGCCAAGGCCGAGGCCGGCAAGCGCGTCGGCCAGGCCCGCGGCGCCGTGAACAAGGCGCTCGCCGGCCGTCAGGCCGAGCTGGAGGCCGAGCGGGACCAGCGCGTGCTGGTCGAGGAGGCGGTGGACGTCACGCTGCCCTACGACCGCGTACCGGCCGGCGCCCGCCACCCGCTCACCACGCTCTCGGAGCGCATCGAGGACGTCTTCGTGGCCATGGGCTACGAGGTCGCCGAGGGCCCCCAGGTCGAGGCCGAGTGGTTCAACTTCGACGCCCTCAACATCGGCCCGGACCATCCGGCGCGCGGCGAGGCGGACACGTTCTTCGTGCAGGGCCCCGACGGCGGCACCGAGTCCGGCGTCGTGCTGCGCACCCACACCTCGCCCGTGCAGATCCGCTCGCTGCTGGACCGTGAGCTGCCGGTGTACGTGATCTGCCCCGGCGTGGTCTACCGCACCGACGAGCTGGACGCCACGCACACCCCGGTCTTCCGTCAGGTCGAGCTGCTGGCCGTGGACGAGGGCCTGACCATGGCCGACCTCAAGGGCACCATGGACCACATGGTCCAGGCCCTGTTCGGCGAGGGCATGAAGACCCGGCTCAGGCCGAACTTCTTCCCGTTCACCGAGCCGTCCGCCGAGATGGACATGGTCTGCTACGTCTGCCGCGGCGAGTCCGTCGGCAACCCCGACCGGCCCTGCCGTACCTGCTCCTCCGAGGGCTGGATCGAGCTCGGCGGCTGCGGCATGGTCAACCCGCGGGTGCTCAAGGCCTGCGGCGTCGACCCGGAGAAGTACAGCGGCTTCGCCTTCGGGTTCGGCATCGAGCGGATGCTGATGTTCCGCCACAACGTCGAAGACATGCGAGACATGGTCGAGGGTGACGTCCGGTTCACCCGGCCGTTCGGGATGGAGATCTGATGCGGGTCCCGCTTTCTTGGCTGCGGGAGTACGTCGACCTGCCGGCGACGGAAACCGGCCGCGACGTCCAGGAGAAGCTCGTGTCGGCCGGCCTGGAGGTCGAGACCGTCGAGCACCTCGGCGCCGACCTCAAGGGCCCGCTCGTCGTCGGCCAGGTGCTGACCATCGAGGAGCTGACGGAGTTCAAGAAGCCGATCCGCTTCTGCACCGTCGACGTCGGCCAGGCCAACGGCACCGGTGAGCCGCAGGAGATCGTCTGCGGCGCGCGGAACTTCCAGGTCGGCGACAAGGTCGTGGTCGTTCTCCCCGGCGCCACACTGCCGGGTGGCTTCTCCATCTCCGCGCGCAAGACGTACGGCAAGACGTCCCACGGCATGATCTGCTCCAGCGACGAACTGGGCATGGGCGACGACGGCACCAAGGGCATCATCGTGCTGCCGCCGGAGACCGAGGTCGGCAAGGACGCCATCGAGCTGCTGGAACTGGTCGACGAGGTCCTGGACATCGCCGTCACCGCCAACCGCGGCGACTGCCTGTCCATCCGCGGCGTTGCCCGCGAGGCCGCCATCGCCTACGGCCTCCCGCTGCGCGACCCGGCCCTCATCGACGTGCCCGGCCCGAACGCCTACGGCTACCCGGTACAGGTCTCCGACCCGATCGGCTGCGACCGCTTCACCGCCCGCACGGTGACCGGCCTGAGCCCCGAGGCGCGCTCCCCGATCTGGCTGCAGCGCCGCCTGCAGAAGGTCGGCATGCGCCCGATCTCGCTCGCCGTCGACATCACCAACTACGTGATGATGGAGCTCGGCCAGCCGCTGCACGCCTACGACCGCAACCTGGTCCAGGGCACCATCGGGGTGCGCCGGGCGCAGGAGGGCGAGAAGCTCGTCACCCTCGACGGCACCGAGCGCAAGCTGCACGCCGAGGACCTGGTCATCACCGACGAGCGCGGCCCGATCGGCCTCGCGGGCGTCATGGGCGGCGCCAACACCGAGATCGCCGACCACGACGACGTGGAGAACGCGTCGACCGAGGTCGTCATCGAGGCCGCCCACTTCGACCAGGTGTCGATCGCGCGCACGGCCCGCCGCCACAAGCTGTCCTCGGAGGCGTCCCGCCGCTTCGAGCGCGGCGTCGACCCGGCTGCCGCGGCGGCTGCCGCCCAGCGCACCGTCGACCTGCTGGTGCTGCTCGCGGGCGGCACCGCCGAGGGCGGCGTCACCGAGGTCGTCGCGCCGTCCGCGCCGCACACCATCACCACCCCGGCCGACCACCCCGACAAGGTCGCGGGTGTGGGGTACGGTCGCGAGACGGTCGTACGGCGGCTGCAGGAGATCGGCTGCGACGTGTACGGGCAGGACGAGCTGATCGTCACCGTGCCGTCCTGGCGACCCGACCTGCTGGAGTCGAACGACCTGGCTGAAGAGGTCATCCGCCTGGAGGGCTACGAGAACCTGCCCTCCACGCTGCCCAAGCCTCCGTCCGGCCGTGGTCTGACCCACCGTCAGCGGCTGCACCGCCGGGTCGGCCGCGCGCTGGCCGGCGCGGGCTACGTCGAGGCGCCGAACTACCCCTTCGTCAGCGAGCAGGTCTTCGACCAGCTCGGCCTGGAGGCCGACGACCCGGCCCGCCGCGTCGTGAAGCTGGTCAACCCGCTCAACGACGAGGAGCCCGCGCTGCGTACGTCGCTGCTGCCGGGTCTGCTCGGTGCGCTGCGCCGTAACGACGGCCGGGGCTCGCACGATCTGGCCCTGTTCGAGACGGGCCTGGTCTTCCAGCCGCGTGAGGAGCAGCGCGTCGCCGGGCACCTGCCGGTCGACCGGCGTCCGACCGACGAGGAGATCGCCGCGCTGAACGCCGTGCTGCCCGAGCAGCCCCGGCACGTGGCCGTCGTCCTCGCCGGCGCGCGTGAGCAGGCCGGCTGGTGGGGCAAGGGCCGTCCGGCCGACTGGGCCGACGCGGTGGAGGCGGCGCGTGCCGTCGCCGTCGAAGCGGGCGCCGAACTGATCGTGCGGACGGGACAGTACGGGCCGTGGCACCCGGGCCGGTGCGCCGAGCTGGCGATCACCGTCGACGGTGCGCAGCGGGTTGTCGGTCACGCCGGTGAGCTGCACCCGAGGGTGCTCAAGGCGCTGGGCCTTCCCGGGCGTACCTGCGCGATGGAGCTGGACCTGGACGCGCTGGAGCAGGTCGGGGACGGTACGCCGCAGGCGCCGGGCATCTCCACGTTCCCGGTCGCCACGCAGGACGTCGCACTCGTCGTCGACAAGCCGGTGCCGGCCGCGGAGGTCGAGGCCGCGTTGCGTGAGGGGGCGGGCGCACTTCTCGAGGCGATCCGGCTGTTCGACGTGTACGTCAATGACGAGCAGCTCGGTGACGGGAAGAAGTCGCTGGCGTATGCGTTGCGCTTCCGCGCGGGGGATCGGACGCTGACCGTCGATGAGGCGTCGGCTGCTCGGGACGCCGCGGTGGCCCTCGCGGGCGAGCGGACGGGTGCGGTTTTGAGGGGGTAGTTCGCCTAAGAGGCGGGGGACTGCGCTTGCTTGGCGGCTGCGGGTAGTCCGTGGCTGGTCGCGCAGTTCCCCGCCCCCCTTGTGTGGGGGGGCGAGCCCCCCACACCCCCCATCAGGGCGTTGCGGTCACCTCACTCAAAAGGGTGACTTCTCTGGGTGATCTGGTACTTCCGGGTTCTCTGTCGACAGAATCGGACCGGCCTCTCGGGGTCGGTCCGTCTGCGTTGTCAGGGCCTATTGGGGGGCCATCGGCATGTTCCGCATCAAGGGTCGGGTTCCCCGCAAGGTGATCGCGTTGGGGCTGCCCACCGCCTGGGGCGCGATGGCCATCACGTACAAGCTGACCTGCCCGCTCGCCCAGCAGAACAGCCTCGGCGCTCGGGTCGTCACCAGTGCCGTCTTCTTCGCCGTGGGTACGGGGCTGATCGTGCACGTCCGCCAAGCCCTGCTGCGTGAGCTCCGGCAGGTCCGCAAGGTCGCCGGTGCCGCGCAGAGCGCGCTGCTGCGGCCGCTGCCCGCGCACATCGACGGGCTGGACGTCGCCGCCGCCCAGCTCTCCGCGGATCGCAGCGCCTGTGTCGGCGGTGACCTGTACGACGTCATCGCCACGGAACACGGCGTACGGGCGGTGATGGGCGACGTCCGCGGCCATGGCATCACCGCCATCGGCACCGTGGCCGCGGTCCTCGGCAGCTTCCGCGAGGCCGTCCACGACGAACCCGACCTGGGCCGGGTGCTGCACAGACTGGACCGGGCCCTGGCCCGCCACGTGCGCGAGAGGTTCCGGGATCCGGACAGCCCGGCCGCCGAGGAGTTCGTCACCGTACTGCTGCTGGAGATCGGGCGGGACGGCGAGATCACCGTTCTCAACTGCGGTCATCCCTGGCCGTACTTGCTGAGCGGCGGGACCGTCGAACCCCTCGCCCGAGCCGACCCCCTTCCACCCCTCGGCCCGTTCCCCCTTCCGCCCGAACTGACCCCCCTGCCCTGCGGTTCACTCCTGCCCGGCGACTCGCTCGTCCTGTACACGGACGGTGTCGAGGACGCGAGGGACGCGAGAGGCCGGTTCTTTTCGCTCCAGGCGGCGCTCATCGACGCCGTACGCAACCACACGATCACTTCCCAGACGATCCTGCGCACCCTCTTCACGGCCGTCCTCCGTCACGCGAGAGGAAGGCAAGCGGACGACATAGCGCTACTGGTCCTACGGAACGATCGAACGAGGGTGGCCTGCGACCGTCTGGGGGCGGGGGGAACTGCCCGACCGGCCACGACGAACCCGCAGCCGACCAACCATCCTTAGCGCGGCACCGGGGTCGCCATCCGCCCAGCCGCGGAGTGTCGGGCAGGCAGCTGGGCGGACGGCGCGGATGCGGGCCGCCGCACTGTACGAGGGGGAGCCGGCGGCCCGGCCGGCCTCTTGCGAGGCATTTCAGTCAACCGGTCGGAAACTCTCCGCAACAGCGCGCGCACGCTGCGGATTCGCGTACTCCGTTCACACCCCGTGTGAAGCGGTCCGCACTACTCTGACGACACCGAGCCACCCGGGGGGCATACATGCAGCCCAACACTTTGCTCGACGCGATCCTGGACGAGGCGGGGGTCTCGCACGCGGGGCTGGCCGCGCACGTGAACCAGGCGGGGCGGGCGCGCGGGCTCGCGCTGAGATACGAACACACCGCCGTCGCACGGTGGTTGAAGGGACAGCGGCCACGCGGCCAGGTGCCCGACCTGATCTGCGAGGTGCTCGCCGCCCGGCTGCACCGCACCGTGACGCTCGACGACATCGGCCTCGGCGTGCCCGGCGAGCAGTCCGCCGCGCACACCACCTCGCTGTCCGGCTTCGTGGAGCGGGCCACCGCCCTGTGGCGCTCCGACGAGCAGCAGCGTCCCCATATCCTGGGCGCCCCGGCGGTCACCGGCACGCCCGCCGTCATGCCCGTGTGGGAATGGGAGAACCCGCCCGAGGACGTGGACGTCTCGCGCGGCGGCCGGCACCGGGTCACCCCCGCCGACCTGGAGATGCTGCGCTCCGCCCGTACGCACTACGAGCAGATGTACCGCAAGGCGGGCGGCATGGCGACCCGGACCCGGATCGTCGGCTTCCTCAACGCCGAGGCCGCCCCGCTGCTGCGCGGCAGCTACACCGATGCGACGGGGCGTCAACTGCACCGGGCAACGGGCGGGTTGGTGGCCATCGCCGGCATCTGCGCCTACGACTCCGACGCGCACGGGCTCGCCCAGCGCTACTTCCATCAGGCGCTGCGGCTCGCGAAGGCCAGCGGGGACCGGGGGCTCGGCGCATATGTGATCGCGCTGCTGGTCAACCAGTCGCTGTTCATGCGGGAGTTCCGGCAGGCCGTCGCCTTCGCGGAGGCCGCCCTGAGGGCCGCCGGCAAGCACATCACCCCGGCGCTCGCCTCCGACCTGTACGCGATGCAGGCGAAGGCGTACGCCCACCTCGGCGACGGCACGAGCGCCCTGTCCTGCATACGGCGTGCCGAGCAGGCCGCGGATCGCATCCGGCGCGGATACGAACCCGACGAGACCGGCTATGTCCAGCCGGGGCTGGTCAACGTCCAGGTGGCGGAGGCGCTGCTCAGCCTCGGGGAGCTGGCGGCCGCGGGAGAGCATGCCGCGGCCGCCGTCGACAATCCCGCGCACGACCGGGGCAGGGTGCACCGGCTGGCGATGCTCAGCACGATCGAGCTGCGTCAGGGCAACGCCGACAAGGCGGTGGCCATCGCGGTGCAGATGGCCGAGCAGGCCCGGGGAATGGAGTCCCAGCGCCTGCGCGACAGACTCCGGGCGGTACGCGAACACCTGGTGCGCAACGGCTGTGCGGGCACGGCCGAGGCGGCCGAACTCATCGACGGAGCACTGCGCGTACCGCTGTAGCCCGGCCACGACGGGGCACCCGAGCACCGACACTTCATAGTCCCTGCTGCGATATTGCCACTTACTCGACGGAAGGTGGCAGAACCGTGCAGTGGACGAAACAGAGCGAACAAACTGTGTATGAAAACCGCTGGTTCACCGTCAACCTGGCAGACGTGGAACTGCCGAACGGTCGGCACCTGGACCACTTCCTGATACGGATGCGGCCGGTCGCCGTGGCCACGGTGGTCAACGAGGCGGGCGAAGTCCTCCTCCTGTGGCGCCATCGCTTCATCACCGACAGCTGGGGGTGGGAACTCGCGGCAGGGGTCGTCGAGGACGGCGAGGACATCGTCCGCGCGGCCGCCAGGGAGCTCGAGGAGGAGACCGGCTGGCGGCCGGGACCCCTGCACCACCTCATGAGCGTGGAGCCCTCCAACGGGCTCACCGACGCCCGGCACCACATCTACTGGGCCGACGAGGGCGAGTATGTCGGGCATCCCGTGGACGACTTCGAGTCGGACCGCCGGGAATGGGTTCCTCTCAAGCTCGTCCCCGACATGATCGCCCGGGGGGAGGTCCCGGCCGCCAACATGGCGGCCGCGTTACTGATGCTGCACCATCTCAGGCTCGGCCAGGACGTCCTGCCCTGATCGACGTCCCGCGGCCAGGATCTAGTGCCCCACCGCCTGCCAGATCGTCACGACGAGGGCACCCACGGCGGTGAGGGCGGCGACCGCGGGCAGCGGCCAGCGCGCGTGTTCCAGTGTGTGGATCCGGGTGTTCAGCTCGTCGAGTTCCTTGGCGGTCTCCTCGGTGCGGTGCGTGAGCAGAGCCAGCCCGCCCTCCACGCGGGCGTAGGCGACGTCGAGGCGACGTCGTAACTCTGCGAGTTCCCCTTGAACGACGGGATGCTCGGGATCGGCGGTCACGTGTCCGCTCCTTTCCGTAGTCATCTCACATCCCTTGCATGCGCAGGGAAAGTGAACTCGCCTGGTGGGCACGTGGGGAGAGTGTGCGAGGGGCATATGCGAGCCCGGAGCGCACACGGTGTGTGAATGACACGGGCCCGGCACCTTCTCGGTGCCGGGCCCGTGCGGTTGGCTGGAATCTGACCGTCCGTAATCAGCCGTAGGTGTAGAAGCCGGAGTTCGTCTTGCGGCCCAGCCGGCCCGCGTCGACCATGCGCAGCAGCAGCGGGGGAGCGGCGTACAGCGGCTCCTTGAACTCGTCGTACATGCTCTGCGCCACCGAGGCGACCGTGTCCAGACCGATCAGGTCGGACAGCTTCAGCGGGCCCATCGGGTGGGCGCAGCCGAGCTCCATGCCGTTGTCGATGTCCTCACGGCTGGCGATGCCCGACTCGAACATCCGGATCGCGGAGAGGAGGTACGGGATCAGTAGCGCGTTCACGACGAAGCCGGACCGGTCCTGGGCACGGATGGCGTGCTTGCCCAGCAGCTTCTCCGCGAACGACTGGGCACGGGCGATCGTGCCCTCGGAGGTGGTGAGCGCCGGGATCAGCTCGACGAGCTGCTGCACCGGGGCCGGGTTGAAGAAGTGGATGCCGATGACCTGGTCGGCGCGCGAGGTGGCGACCGCCAGCTTCACGAGTGGGATCGAGGAGGTGTTGGAGGCGAGGATCGCGTCCGGCCGGGTCACGACCTGGTCGAGCACCTGGAAGATCTCGGTCTTCACCTGCTCGCTCTCGACCACGGCCTCGATCACCAGGTCACGGTCGGCGAACTCGCCGAGGTCGGTGGTGAAGGACAGCCGCGCCTGCGTGGCGTCCCGCTCCTCCTCGGTGATCTTGCCGCGCTCGGCGGCCTTGGCCAGGGAACTGAACAGCCGGGTACGGCCGAACTCCAGGGCCTCGCCGGTGGTCTCGGCGACCCTCACGTCCAGGCCGGCGCGGGCGCACACCTCGGCGATGCCCGCTCCCATCTGGCCGCAGCCCACCACGCCGACGCGTGCAATATCTCCGGAGATGCCGGTCACATCGACCCCTTCGCTGATCCACGAATGCGGCAGGTCCGCCGTTGTTCGACGCCTGCTCCAAACCTGCACGTTACCTTCGGCGCAGCTTGATCGATCGTTCGGGTGCCTCATGAAAGGCTGACGCGGGGCCGGTCCTCAGGTGCGGACCGGTCGCGGGGTGGGCCCTTGACCACGGCACACGGAGGTATGAAGAGATGCTGCACCGGAAGTCACGGATGTCACGACGGGCTTTCTCGGTGACCGCCCTGGCGGCACTCGTGGCGTCAGGAAGCGCCATGGCGGCCGGGTCCGCCACGGCGGGCGGGACGGACCGATCCCGGCGACAGGCGACCCGGGAGATGCGCGGCGTGTGGGTGGCGACCGTGGCGAACCGGGACTGGCCCTCCAAGCAGGGACTGAGCGCCGACGAGCAGCGCGCCGAGCTGATCACCCACCTGGACACGGCGGTGGAGCGCCACCTGAACACGGTGATCCTCCAGGTGCGGCCCACGGCCGACGCCCTGTGGCCGTCGCCGTACGAGCCCTGGTCGCAGGTCCTCACCGGCACGCAGGGCGAGGACCCCGGCTGGGACCCGCTGGGCACGGCCGTCGAGGAGGCCCACGCCCGCGGCCTTCAGCTGCACGCCTGGTTCAACCCGTACCGCATCGCCAACCACACGGACCTCGGCAGGCTGGCCGAGTCGCACCCCGCCCGCGCGCACGAGGACTGGGTGGTGACGTACGGCGGCAAGCTCTACTACAACCCGGGACTGCCCGACGTCCGTGCCTTCGTGCAGCGGGCCATGCTCGACGCGGTGGAGAGGTACCCCATCGACGGGGTCCACTTCGACGACTACTTCTATCCCTATCCGGTGGCCGGCCAGAGCTTCGACGACGACGAGGCCTACGACCGCCACGGCGGCGGCTTCACGGTCCGGGCCGACTGGCGGCGGGACAACATCGACAAGCTGGTCCTGGAGATGGCGGACGCCATCAGGCAGATCCGGCCCACCACTCAGTTCGGCATCAGCCCGTTCGGCGTGTGGCGCAATGCCGTCACCGACCCGCTCGGCTCCGACACCCGGGGCGGGGTGGAGACGTACGACGACCTGTACGCGGACACCCGCAAATGGGTCCGGGAGGGCTGGATCGACTACATCTGCCCGCAGTTGTACTGGAACATCGGCTTCACGGCCGCCGACTACGCCGAGCTGGTGCCCTGGTGGGCCCAGGTGGCGCGGGGCAGCAGGACGAAGCTGTACGTGGGAGAGGCGCTCTACAAGGCCGGGGATCCGGCGCAGCCCGCGGCCTGGCAGGACCCGGCCGAGCTGTCCCGGCATCTGACCCTGGCCAAGGAGCACGCGGAGGTGGGCGGGCACGTGTACTTCGCCGCGAAGGAGGTGGCGGCGGACCGGATCGGGGCCATGGCACGGGTCGTCGCCGACCACTACGGGCAGCCGGCGATTTCCCCGCGCTGATCTGCTCGCCGGGCTACTTCATCGTGTTCCTGTGACGGATCTCGGTGTCGGGGCCGGGGGAGCACAGACCCTCGTGCCCGTCCTCGAAGCGGACGCGGTACGGGGGATTGCCCTCGTGGCCCAGGATTTCGACGATCTCGCCGACCTTGTCGTGTTGCCCGACCACCCTGCCGTGCTGGACAAGCTGGTCGCCCACGGTTGCACGCATCTGTTGGGCCTCCTCACCAGGTGCGGGAGCAGCGGTCCGTGGCCTTGAGTCTACGGCGTGGAGCGGTGGTTGGAGGTGGGTCGTGCGGCCCGCTCAGCCACGCGCCCGCTGGGTCACGGCGATGCACACCAGCACCGCCGCGGCCGTCAGCGGGGCGGCCACTGTCAGGTGCTCGCCCAGCAGCAGCACCGACCACACCAGTGTGAGCAGGGGCTGGGCCAACTGCAACTGGCTGGCCTTCGGGATGCCGATGGCCGCCATGCCCCGGTACCAGACGACCATGCCGAGGAACTGCGAGCCCGCCGCGACCCACAGCAGCCCGGTCACGCCGTGCCAGGTCAGGTGCACGGGTTCGTACGACAGCGCGACCGCGGCGACCGGGGCGGTCAGCGGCAGACACAGCACCAGCGCCCAGCCGATCACCTGCCAGCCCGGCATGACCCGGGCCAGCCGGCCGCCCTCGGTGTAGCCGGCCGCGCACACCAGCAGCGCCGCGAAGAGATACAGGTCGGCCGTGGTCAGCGCGCCTCCGCTCTGCTGCACGGTGAAGGCGACCACCGCGGCCGCGCCCGCCAGCGCCGCCGTCCAGAAGGTGCGCGAGGGACGGGTGCCGACGCGCAGGGCGGAGAACAGGGCCGTGGTCAGCGGGAGCAGACCGACCACGACGGCCGCGTGCGCGGTGGTGGAGGTCTGCAGCGCCAGCGTGGTGAGCAGGGGGAAGCCGAGGACCACTCCGGCGGCGACCACCGCCAGGCCCGCCCAGTGCCGGCGGGCGGGCAGCGGCACGCGCAGCGCCAGCAGGCAGACCCCCGCGATCAGCGCGGCCAGCAGGCTGCGCACGGCGACCAGGGACCAGGGGCCGAAGCTCTCCAGGCCCCAGGCGGTGGCGGGGAAGGTGAGGGAGAAGGCCGCGACTCCCAGAGCGGCCTGGAGGGTGCCTCCGAAGGCCGTCCCGGCCGGGGCGACCGGTATTGCCTTGCCGCCGGTCACTGCTATCGAGCTCGGAGCGGTAGCGCTATTCTTGGTCCTCATGCAAGAGCGTAGCAGTGTCGGTGAACTGGCGGATCGGCTGCGGCGGGAGCTGAACCGCTACTCTCCAGGTGGAAAGCTGCCGTCGAGCAGGGCCCTCGTCGAGCGGTACCGGGTGAGCCCGGTGACCGTCTCCCGCGCCCTCGCGCAGCTGGCCGCCGAGGGGCTCGTGGTGACCCGGCCCGGCGCCGGAGCCTTCCGCGCCGAGGCGCACACCCGGACCGCCGCCGCAGGGGACACCTCCTGGCAGGAGGTGACGCTCAGCGCGGACGCCGCCGCGGAAGTCGTACCGCGCTCGGTGGACGCCTCCGGGGTACTGGCCTCGCTCACCGCGCCGCCGCCCGGTGTGATCGAGTTCAACGGCGGCTATCTGCACCAGTCGTTGCAGCCGGAGCGAGCCATGGCCGCCGCGCTGTCCCGGGCCGGCCGACGGCCCGGGGCGTGGGGGAGGCCGCCCATGGAGGGGCTGCCGGAGCTGCGGGAGTGGTTCGCGCGCAGCATCGGCGGGCCGGGCGGCGCCGTCACCGCCGCGGAGGTGCTGATCACCTCCGGTGGCCAGTCGGCCCTGACGACCGCGCTGCGGGCACTCGCGCCGCCGGGCGCACCGGTGCTGGTGGAGTCGCCGACCTACCCGGGCATGCTGGCGATCGCCCGCGCGGCCGGACTGCGCCCGGTTCCCGTCCCGGTCGACGCCGACGGCGTACGGCCGTCCCTGCTCGCCGACGCCTTCCGGGCGACCGGCGCCCGCGTCTTCGTCTGCCAGCCGCTGTTCCAGAACCCGACCGGCGCGATGCTCGCCCCCGACCGGCGCGGCGAGGTGCTGCGCGTCGCACGCGAGGCCGGTGCCTTCGTCGTGGAGGACGACTTCGTGCGACGGCTGGTGCACGAGGACGCGGGGCCGCTGCCGCGTCCGCTGGCCGCCGAGGACCCCGACGGCGTCGTCGTCCACGTCTGCTCGCTGACCAAGGCCACCTCGCCCAGCTTCCGGGTGAGCGCGCTCGCCGCCCGCGGCCCGGTGCTGGAGCGGCTGCGCGCCATCCAGGTCGTGGACACCTTCTTCGTGCCGCGACCGTTGCAGGAGGCGGCACTGGAACTGGTCGGCTCGCCGGCCTGGCCGCGCCATCTGCGGGCGATCTCCGCCGAGTTGAAGACCCGCCGCGACACGATGACGGCCGCCCTGCGCCTCGACCTTCCCGAACTCGCCCTCCCGCACATCCCGTCCGGCGGCTACCACCTCTGGCTCCGCCTGCCCGACGGCACCGGGGGCTCGTCCCAGGCTTTCGGTTCCGGGGGAGAGTCCGCCCTGACCTCCGCCGCCCTGCGCTCGGGCGTCGCGATCACCCCCGGTCGCCCGTACTTCAGCGCGGAGCCTTCGGCCGGGCACCTGCGCTTGAGCTTCGCGGCGGTGGCGGGAGCGGGGGAGATCACGGAGGGCGTGCGGCGACTGCGGACGGCTTGGGACGAGGTGTTCCAGGGGCCGGCAGCGTTGTGAGGCCGCACGTGAACCAGTCGCACCCGCCACTGACAACGCCCCGCCCGCCGGGGAAAACCGCTCGACGCCGGCGCCCCGGCCTGCGAATCTCGCCGCATGACCGACACCCCGCCCCTCGCCGAGGGCTACGAGATCTCCACCGACGCCGACCGTATCGACGCCGAGCGCGTGCACCGGTGGCTGTCCACCGACGCCTACTGGGCGATAGGGAGGGAGCGGGAGAAGCAGGACCGGGCGATCGAGGGTTCGCTGAACTTCGGGGTGTACGCGACGGTTTCGGGGGAGCAGGTGGCGTATGCCCGGGTCGTCACCGACCGGGCGACCTTCGCGTGGCTCTGTGACGTGTACGTCGACCCGTCGGTACGCGGCAAGGGGATCGGGACGGCGCTCGTCGGGGCCATACGCGAGCAGGTGCGGTCGTACGGGGTGAAGCGGATGCTGCTCGCCACGCACGACGCACACGGGGTCTACGAGAAGCACGGGTTCGCGCCGCTGGAGAAGCCGGACCAGTGGATGGCGCTCTACTTCTAGCTTCGGGCGTTCCCCGAGGGGAGGGTGGGGCGGGCGGCGTGCTTGAACTTTCCAACTGATCGTTTTCCGGGGACATGTCCGTCTGATCCTGACCCCGCAGTAAAGCTTCACCAACCCTCGGTGACAGCTGCACAACCTCTCTTGACCTGCGCACTTTCGCGACACACCATCGCCGCATGTCGCTTCGGGTCACGTTCGTCGCCGCCGCGCGCAGCTCCCCGCTGCTCGCCGAGCGCTTCCAGGACGACCGGCCGCTGGACCAGGCCGGCTGGGACGAGGTGCAGCTCGCCGCGCGCGACCTGCTGCCGCTGGCGGCGGCCGAGCTGCGCTACTGCTCGCCGACCCCGCGCAGCCGCGCCACCGGTGACGCCCTCGGCTACGCACCGCTGGTGCAACTCGCCCTGCGCGACTGCGACATGGGCCGCTGGCGCGGGCTCACGCTCGGCGAGGCGATGGCCCGCGAGCCGGAGGCGGTGGACGCCTGGCTCGCCGATCCGCGGGGCACACCGCACGGCGGCGAGTCGCTGCTCGCGTTCATCGCCCGGGTCGGCAACTGGCTCGACACCCGGCCCGTGGAGGACGGCGGTCGTATCGTCGCCGTGGCCGAGCCGTCCGTGATCCGTGCCGCTCTGGTGTACGCGCTGAAGGCGCCGCCGTCGACGTACTGGAACATCGACGTGCGTCCCCTGTCGACGACCACCGTGACCGGCCGGGCGGGGCGTTGGTACCTCCGCTTCGAGGGAGCGCCGGTTCAGCCCTCGCGGGCGTAGTCGGTGGTGAGGACCAGGTCCTTGGCGGGGCCGCGCACCCGCCACACCGTCCGCCAGCGCTCTTCGTCGAGGACGGTGAACTCGCCCCGGTAGAGGTCGGCCGAGCAGGGGTGGTCCGCGATGTGCCGCCCGGACGTCAGGTCGAGGTCGTGGAAGGGGCGGCCGTCGGAGAACCGTACGTCCGCCGTGCCCCGCGCGGTGCCCGGCAGGAAGCGCAGCGTCCGCTCGGCGGGTCTCGGGACGCCCTGCCAGGCGAAGGTGCCGGACTCGTGATGCAGTAGCCCGCCGCCCTCCAGCGGGCCGAAAACCGTCGTACCGGAGAACGCCCCCTCGTACCCACTCGCCAGATCCCGTACGGAACGGACGACTCCCCAGCTTCCGGCGAGATACGCCAGCACATCCGGAACCGGCCAGAACTCGCCCATCCCGCCCTCACTTCCGACACTTTCGGTACCGCGCGACCCGTTGACGCTCCGAATCCCCCTCCCTATCTTGCCGTTCGAAGTGTTGATCAGCGTCTGATATTTCGAACATCGAGCCGCGGAGTATCCATGCCACGCACCCCCACCCGCTGGAGATTCGGCGTCGCTGCCACTGCCTTCCTGGCGGCAGCCACCCTGATCCCGGCCCCCGCCCACGCCGAGGACGTCACCGACTACGCCATCACCGTCGACCCGGCCGCCCAGGGCGCGAAGATCGACGACACGATGTACGGCGTCTTCTTCGAGGACATCAACCGGGCCGCGGACGGCGGTCTGTACGCCGAGCTCGTGCAGAACCGGTCGTTCGAGTACTCCACCGCCGACAACGGCTCCTACACCCCGCTCACCTCCTGGACGGTCGACGGCACCGCCGAGGTCGTCAACGACTCCGGCCGGCTCAACGAGCGCAACCGCAACCACCTTTCCCTGGGCGCCGGTTCGTCCGTCACGAACATCGGCTACAACACCGGCATCCGGGTCGAGCAGGGCAAGAGGTACGACTTCTCGGTGTGGGCGCGCGCCGAGAGCGGCAGCACCTTGAGTGTGGGCCTCAAGGACGCCGCCGGCGCACTGGCGACCGCCCGCCAGGTGGCCGTGAAGGGCGGCTGGGCGCAGTACAAGGCCACGTTCACCGCGACCCGCACCAGCAACCGCGGCCGTCTCGCCGTCGCCGCCACGGACGCGGCGGCCCTCGACATGGTGTCGCTGTTCCCCCGCGACACCTACAAGAACCAGGCGAACGGCCTGCGCAAGGACCTTGCCGAGAAGATCGCCGCCCTGCACCCGGGCTTCGTGCGCTTCCCCGGCGGCTGCCTGGTCAACACCGGCTCCATGGAGGACTACAGCGAGGCCTCCGGCTGGCAGCGCAAGCGGTCCTACCAGTGGAAGGACACCATCGGCCCGGTCGAGCAGCGCGCGACCAATTCCAACTTCTGGGGCTACAACCAGAGCTACGGCCTCGGCTACTACGAGTACTTCCGCTTCTCCGAGGACATCGGCGCCATGCCGCTTCCCGTCGTCCCGGCCCTGGTGACCGGCTGCGGCCAGAACAAGGCCGTCGACGACGAGGCGCTGCTCAAGCGGCACATCCAGGACACCCTCGACCTCATCGAGTTCGCCAACGGCCCGGCGAGCTCCAAGTGGGGCAAGGTGCGTGCCCGGATGGGCCACCCCGAGCCGTTCCGCCTGACCCACCTCGAGGTCGGCAACGAGGAGAACCTTCCGAACGAGTTCTTCGCGCGGTTCCAGCAGTTCCGTGCCGCGATCGAGGCCGAGTACCCGGACATCACCGTCGTCTCCAACTCCGGCCCGGACGACAGCGGCACGACCTTCGACACCGCCTGGAAGCTGAACCGCGAGGCGAACGTCGCCATGGTCGACGAGCACTACTACAACAGCCCCACCTGGTTCCTGCAGAACAACGACCGCTACGACTCCTACGACCGCAGCGGACCGAAGGTCTTCCTCGGCGAGTACGCCTCCCAGGGCAACGCCTGGAAGAACGGCCTCTCCGAAGCCGCGTTCATGACCGGCCTGGAGCGCAACGCGGACGTCGTCAAGCTCGCCTCGTACGCCCCGCTGCTCGCCAACGAAGACTACGTCCAGTGGCGGCCGGACCTGGTCTGGTTCAACAACCGCGCCGCCTGGAACTCGACGAACTACGAGGTCCAGAAGCTGTTCATGAACAACGTCGGCGACCGGGTCGTCCCCTCGAAGGCGACCGCCACGCCGGACGTCAGCGGCCCGATCGCCGGTGCCGTCGGCCTGTCGACGTGGGCGACCAGTGCCGCCTACGACGACGTGAAGGTCACGGCGGTGGACGGCTCGACGCTGCTGAGTGACGACTTCTCCGGCGACGTCTCGAAGTGGACGCACTCGGGCGGTGGCAGCTGGAGTGTCCAGGACGGCCAGTACGTGCAGACCGACGTGGCCGCCGAGAACACGATGGTGTCGGCCGGCGACCCTACCTGGCACGACTACGACGTCCATGTGAAGGCCACCAAGAAGTCCGGCAAGGAGGGCTTCCTCGTCGCCTTCGGCGTCAAGGACACCGGCAACTACTACTGGTGGAACCTGGGCGGCTGGAACAACACCCAGTCCGCGATCGAGCAGGCCGTGGACGGCGGCAAGGGCACGTTGATGACGAAGGCCGGGTCGATCGAGACGGGCCGTGCCTACGACATCGACATCAAGGTGCGCGGCCGCCAGGTCACCCTCTACCTCGACGGCAAGGAGTGGGGCAGCTTCACCGACGACAAGCCGGCCGAGCCCTTCCGCCAGGTCGTCACCGAGGACGCCCGCACCGGTGACCTGATCGTCAAGGTCGTCAACGCCCAGTCCGCGCCGGCCCGCACGGCGATCGACCTGGGTGGCGCCGAGGTCGCCGCCAAGGCCCGGGTCACCACCCTGGCCGCCGACCAGGACGCGGTGAACACCGAGACGGACGCCCCGGTCACGCCCGTGGCGTCCACGTTCTCGGGGGTCGCCGACGAGTTCACGTACACCTTCCCGGCGAACTCCGTGACGTTCCTGAGGATCAAGCAGAGGTGACGAAGTGCGTCAGCTGCCGGCGGCCCACCCCGGGACCGTCGGCAGTACCTTCTCGGCGACCCGCAGCAGCACGGCGTCGTCCGGCACCATGCCGTCCGAACGCCACAGCGTCACGTCGTAGGAGCCGCCGCCGTCCTTCGCGTCCTGGGCCACCATGAGGGCGCGGAGCGGAACGCCGGTACCGGCCTCGGCGTCGCCCCCGTCGAGGCGGAAGTCGATCCTGATGGTCCGGTCCGAGTACAGCACCGCCGGACGGCCCAGAACCGCACGCTGCTCCCCCTCCCCGAGCAGCTCGTGGGACCCGGCCACGGGGAGGTCGTCGTAGGTGGCCGACAGCGTCACGGTGTAGGTGTCGAACTCGACCTCCGCGGTGGGCATCGGGATGTCCTTGCCGCCTTCGAGTCCGGCGGAACCGTCGTTGCCGAAGGCGGTCTTCGCGGTCTCCGTCGGTGTGCCCAGCAACTCCGCCAGATCGGGGCGCAGCAGTGCCTCGCACAGCTGCTTGCCGGTCACCCGCCCGGTCGACTTGCCGGGTTCCTCGTCGGAGCACGTGGCTGCCGGGGGGCCACTGTTCCGGGATGTCGCCTCGGACACCCACAGGCCGGCGGCGATCGCCGCGAACAGCGCCACGGCCGCGACAGCCTGCCCCCACGCGTTGTGGCCCTTGTCCGGCATGCCGATCTTTTCGGCCATGTGCCCCCACCTGCCGTGATCCCCTGATGTTTGCCGGGGGACACTAGCTCATGGGCATGTCCTGGACAAAGCTGGTTTTCTCGGCCCGCTCCAGGGGCGGGTCGCGGTGAATCGTGATTGCATAAACCTGCGGCGAAACGTATAGTCATGCCATCTAGGAGGAGGAGTCCATGGCGGTACGTGCGGCAGTGGCCGGAGCGAGTGGGTACGCGGGCGGGGAACTGCTGCGTCTGCTCCTGGCGCACCCCGAGGTCGAGATAGGGACCCTGACCGGGCACTCGAACGCGGGCCAGCGGCTCGGTGCGCTGCAACCGCACCTGCTGCCGCTCGCCGACCGCGTACTCCACGAGACCACCCCCGAGGCCCTCGCCGGGCATGACGTCGTCTTCCTCGCGCTGCCGCACGGACAGTCCGCCGTCGTCGCCGAGCAGCTCGGCCCGGATGTGCTGGTCGTCGACATGGGCGCCGACTTCCGGCTGAAGGACGCGGGCGACTGGGAGACGTTCTACGGCTCCCCGCACGCCGGCACCTGGCCGTACGGCCTTCCCGAGCTGCCGGGCGGCCGCGCCGCGCTGGAGGGGTCCAAGCGCATCGCGGTACCCGGCTGCTACCCGACCGCCGCCTCGCTCGCCCTCTTCCCGGCCTACGCCGCCGGCCTCGCCGAGCCCGAGGCCGTGATCGTCGCCGCCTCCGGCACCTCCGGCGCGGGCAAGGCGCCCAAGCCCCACCTGCTGGGTAGCGAGGTCATGGGCTCCATGTCGCCGTACGGCGTCGGCGGCGGGCACCGGCACACGCCCGAGATGATCCAGAACCTCAGCGCGGCGGCGGGGGAGCGGGTCTCCGTCTCCTTCACGCCGACCCTCGCCCCGATGCCCCGCGGCATCCTCGCCACGTGCACGGCGAAGGCGAAGGACGGGGTGACCGGCGAGTCCGTCCGCGCCGCCTACGACAAGGCCCTCGCCGACGAGCCCTTCGTCCACCTCCTCCCCGAGGGGCAGTGGCCCGCCACGGCGTCCGTCTACGGTTCGAACGCCGTTCAGGTGCAGGTCGCATTCGACGCCGCCGCGAACCGCATCATCGCGATCAGCGCCATCGACAACCTGACCAAGGGCACGGCCGGTGGTGCCGTCCAGAGCATGAACATCGCCCTCGGGTTTCACGAGAACACCGGGCTTTCCACGATCGGAGTCGCACCGTGAGCGTCACGGCCGCAAAGGGATTCACGGCGGCGGGCATCGCCGCCGGGATCAAGGAGAACGGCAACCCGGACCTGGCCCTCGTGGTCAACACCGGGCCCCACCGTGCCGCCGCCGGTGTCTTCACCTCCAACCGTGTGAAGGCGGCGCCGGTGCTGTGGTCCGAGCAGGTGCTGAAGAGCGGCGAGGTGTCCGCCGTCGTCCTCAACTCCGGTGGCGCCAACGCCTGTACGGGTCCCAAGGGCTTCCAGGACACCCACGCCACCGCCGAGAAGGTCGCCGAGGTGCTCGGCCGGGGCGCCATCGAGGTCGCCGTCTGCTCGACCGGCCTGATCGGCGTCCTGCTGCCGATGGACAAGCTGCTCCCCGGTGTCGAGACCGCCGCCGACCAGCTCTCCGAGCACGGCGGCGAGAAGGCGGCCATCGCCATCAAGACCACCGACACCGTCCACAAGACGTCCGTCGTGCCCAAGGACGGCTGGACCGTCGGCGGGATGGCGAAGGGCGCCGGCATGCTCGCCCCGGGCCTGGCCACCATGCTCGTCGTCCTGACCACCGATGCCGTCCTCGACAGCGACGTACTGGACAAGGCACTCCGGGCGGCGACGCGCACGACCTTCGACCGCGTCGACTCCGACGGCTGCATGTCCACCAACGACACCGTGCTGCTGCTCGCCTCCGGGGCGGCCGACGTCACCCCGGAGTACGAGGAGTTCGCCGAGGCCGTACGGCAGGTCTGCGACGACCTCGGTCAGCAGCTGATCCGGGACGCCGAGGGCGCCAGCAAGGACATCAAGGTCGAGGTCGTCAACGCCGCGACCGAGGACGACGCCGTCGAGGTGGGCCGCTCCATCGCCCGCAACAACCTCCTCAAGTGCGCCATCCACGGCGAGGACCCCAACTGGGGCCGCGTCCTGTCCGCGATCGGCACGACGGCCGCCGCCTTCGAGCCCGACCGGCTGAACGTCGCCATCAACGGCGTCTGGGTGTGCAAGAACGGCGGCGTCGGCGAGGACCGCGAGAAGGTCGACATGCGCTACCGCGAGGTGCACATCGTCGCCGACCTCGCCGCCGGGTCCGAGACCGCCACCATCTGGACCAACGACCTCACCGCCGACTACGTGCACGAGAACAGCGCCTACTCCTCATGAGCAATCCACCCGCGCGGAAGCACACCGCACTCCCCAAGGCCCAGATCCTCATCGAGGCGCTGCCCTGGCTGGTCCGGCACAACGGCAAGACCGTCGTCATCAAGTTCGGCGGCAACGCCATGGTCGACGAGGACCTGAAGGCCGCCTTCGCCCAGGACGTCGTCTTCCTGCACCACGCCGGCCTCAAGCCGGTCGTCGTGCACGGCGGCGGCCCGCAGATCAGCGCCGCCCTCGACAAGCACGGCATCGTCAGCGAGTTCAAGGCGGGGCTCCGGGTCACCACCGAGGACGCCATGGACGTCGTACGGATGGTGCTGGCCGGACAGGTCCAGCGTGAACTGGTCGGGCTGCTCAACCAGCACGGCCCGCTGGCCGTCGGCCTGACCGGCGAGGACGCGCACACCATCACCGCCACCCGGCACCAGCCCGAGATCGACGGCGAACTCGTCGACATCGGCCGGGTGGGCGAGATCACCGACATCGACACGGGCGCGATCGAGGCGCTGCTGGCCGACGGCCGGATCCCGGTCGTCTCGTCGATCGCCCGGAGCCAGGACGACGGACATGTCTACAACGTCAATGCTGATACGGCGGCTGCGGCACTCGCTGCTGCGCTGGGCGCCGAAACCCTCATGGTCCTCACCGACGTCGAGGGCCTCTACGAGGACTGGCCCCACTCCGACGAGGTGATCAGCCGCCTCACCGCTTCCCAACTGGAGAAGCTGCTGCCGGAGTTGTCCTCCGGCATGGTGCCGAAGATGGAGGGTTGCCTGCACGCGGTCCGTGGCGGCGTGACCACCGCCCGCGTCATCGACGGCCGGGTCCAGCACTCGATCCTGCTGGAGATCTTCACCGACGAGGGCATCGGCACGATGGTCGTGCCGGACGCCGAAGAGGGGGATGCCGAATGACCGGCAATCAGGAGCTCACCCAGCGCTGGCAGGGCTCGCTCATGAACAACTACGGCACCCCGCGGCTGCCCCTCGTCCGCGGTGCGGGCCTCAAGGTCTGGGACAGTGAGGGCCGGCAGTACCTCGACTTCGTCGGCGGCATCGCAACCAACGCGCTCGGCCACGCCCACCCCGCGATCGTGGAGGCCGTGAGCAAGCAGGTCGCCTCCCTCGGCCACATCTCCAACTTCTTCATGGCCGAGCCGACCGTCGCCCTCGCCGAGCGGCTGCTCCAGCTGTTCGGCCGGGACGGCAAGGTCTTCTTCTGCAACTCCGGCGCCGAGGCCAACGAGGCCGCGTTCAAGATCGGCCGGCTGACCGGGCGGACCCGCATGGTCGCCACCGACGGCGGCTTCCACGGCCGGACCATGGGCGCCCTCGCGCTCACCGGCCAGCCCGCCAAGCAGGAGCCCTTCCTGCCGCTGCCCGGCGAGGTCACGCACGTGCCGTACGGGGACGCGCAGGCGTTGGCCGCCGCGGTCACCGAGGAGACCGCGCTTGTGATCATCGAGCCGGTCCAGGGCGAGAACGGAGTCGTCGTGCCGCCCGCCGGCTATCTCAAGGCGGCCCGGGCCATCACGGCCGCGACCGGCTCGCTGCTGGTGCTGGACGAGGTGCAGACCGGCGTCGGCCGGTCCGGGCACTGGTTCGCGTACCAGGCCCATGAGGGTGTTCTGCCCGACGTGGTCACCCTCGCCAAGCAGCTAGGCGGCGGGCTGCCGCTGGGCGCGACCGTCGCCTTCGGGCGGGCCGCGGAGCTGCTGCAGCCCGGCCAGCACGGGACGACCTTCGGCGGGAACCCGGTCGCGTGCGCCGCGGGTCTTGCCGTGCTGGACACCATCGCGAACGAGGGGTTGCTGGAGAACGTCAAGCGGCAGAGCGAGAAGTTGCGGGACGGGATCGAGGCGCTGGGCCACCCGTTGATCGGTCATGTCCGGGGCGCGGGACTGCTCCTGGGTATCGTGCTCACCGAGCCGCACGCCGCCAAGGTGCAGCAGGTGGCTCAGGACGCCGGTTTCCTGGTGAACGCGCCCGCCCCCGATGTCGTACGGCTCATGCCGCCGCTGAACCTCGGTGACGACGAAGTGGAGGCGCTTCTTCAGGCCCTTCCCGGCATCCTGGACCAAGCCAACGGGGACGGATCCGGAGAATGAGACGACGATGAGTCAGGCGCAGGACCACGGGCACAACGAGGCGAACGGGGCCGTCGGGCCTGCCGTGCCGCAGACCCGCACCGCACGCCACCGCCGGATCGTGGACATCCTCAACCGGCAGCCCGTGCGCTCGCAGAGTCAGCTGGCGAAGCTGCTGTCGGACGACGGGCTGAGCGTCACCCAGGCGACGCTCTCCCGGGATCTGGACGAGCTCAACGCGGTGAAGATCCGCAACAACGACGGTGACCTGATCTACGCGGTGCCGAGCGAGGGGGGCTTTCGCACTCCTCGGGCGCCGCTCGGGGAGTCGGCGAAGGAGGAGCGGATGCGGCGGTTGTCGCAGGAGCTGCTCATCTCCGCGGAGGCTTCTGCGAATCTCGTGGTCCTGCGTACCCCTCCGGGGGCAGCGCAGTTTCTGGCCTCGGCCATCGATCAGGCCGAATTGCAGGACATCCTGGGGACGATCGCCGGTGACGATACGTTGCTGCTGATCAGCCGGAACCCCACGGGCGGTCAGGCCCTGGCCGATCACTTGCTCAGGTTGGCTCAGAACGGCCACTGAGCGGGGGCGGTGGGTTCCACGCGCCCCCTGGCATCTCGACCTACCCGAGTCGAGATGCCAGGCCGCCTGTGCATCTCACCTCGTCGCCTGCCGTGATCAGCAGGGCCTCCACGTCGGGCAGCGACTCCAGCCAGCGCAGACCCTGCCGCGAACCCATCGCGAACGCCGCCGTCGCCCAGCAGTCCGCCCAGGTCAGGCTCGGTGCCACCACCGTCACCGCCACCAGGTCCGTCACCGCTGAGCGGCCCGTGCGGGGGTCGACGATGTGGTCGCCCCGTTCTGCCGTGCCGGAGGTGGCGACCGCCAGTTCGGACGCGCCGGCGGCCGAGATGACTGCCGCGAGGCCGCCGGGACGGAGCGGGTCGGAGACGCCCACCCGCCAGGGACGCTGGGGGCCCGGTACGCCCAGGAGCTGGACGTCGCCGCCGCCGTTGAGGCTGACGCCCGTCACGCCCGGGACGCCGGCGAGGTGGCGGGCCGCGCGTTCGGCGGACCAGCCCTTGACGATGCCGGTCGGGTCGAGGCGGCCCTCGTACCGCGTGCTGAACCAGCCCTCGCTGAGCCCTTCCGCCTCGGCGCCCAGCTCCAGCACCTCGGCGACCTCCGGATCGCACTCCTCGACGGTCAGCTCACCGCGCGCCAGCCGGGAGATCTGGCTGTCGTCGCGGTAGGTGCTGAACACCTCGTCGACCCGGTGCAGTCCTGCGACCGCCTCTCCCAGCGCCGCCTGCACGGCCCCGGCGTCCCCGCCGCGGACGTCGAAGGAGAAGACCGTCCCCATGACCTCCTCCGCATGACGCACCGCGGCGGGTGCTTGTGTCGGTTCCACCACCGTGTCAGCCACCGGCCTGGTCCAGGGCCGACTGCAGGGATTCCTTGTAGCCGTTGCTGGTGTAGGTGGCTCCGGAGACGGCGTCGATGTCGGCGGTTCCGGTGGCTACGGCGGCTTGGTTGAGTTTGGGTACGGCGTTGGCGGTGATCTGGTCGCTCTGGCCGCCCTTGGGTGCCTGGACGGCTTCGGCCTTGGTGATCTTTCCGCCGGCGACGGTGATGCGGACCTGGACCGCGCCGTACTGGGTCTGCGAGACGCTGCCGGTGACCGTGCGGGCCTGAGCGGCGCCGCCGCCCGAACCCTCGGACCCGGAGCCCTGTGACGAGCCGGAGCTCGCCTGCGCCTTGTCCAGGGCGGACTGGAGGGATTCCTTGTAGCCGTTGCTGGTGTAGGTGGCTCCGGAGACGGCGTCGATGTCGGCGGTTCCGGTGGCTACGGCGGCTTGGTTGAGTTTGGGTACGGCGTTGGCGGTGATCTGGTCGCTCTGGCCGCCCTTGGGTGCCTGGACGGCTTCGGCCTTGGTGATCTTTCCGCCGGCGACCGTGACACGGACCTGGACCGCGCCGTACTGGGTCTGGACGGCGTCGCCGGTGACGGTGGCGGCCTGGGCGGAGCCGCCCGAGCCCTGGGAGCCGGCGCTCGCGTTCGCCTTGTCGATCGCCGACTGGACGGACTTCTTGTAGCCGTTGCTGGTGTACGTCGCCCCGGACACGGCGTCGACGTTCGCGCTCTGGGCGGTGACCACCGCCTGGTTGAGCTTGGGTACGGCGTTCGCGGTGATCTGGTCGCTCTGGCCGCCCTTGGGGGCCTGGACCGCCTCGGCCTTGGTGATCTTTCCGTTGGCCACGGTCAGCCGCACCTGCACGGCGCCGTACTGGGTCTGCGCCGCGTCACCGGTGACCGTGCCGGACGCCGCCTGGGCGCCGCCCTGGGCCGAGGCCGCCGGCGGTGCGCCGACGCCCGCCGCCTGCGCGGAGCCCGGGTCGGTCGCCGGCTTCAGCGACAGCAGCAGCACGATCCCGGACACGGTGGCGGCGCCTGCCAGCACCACACGGCGGATCGGGTGACTCTTCCTCATCGCTCCTACAGCTCCTGAAGTTGGAAGTCCCGTCGCTCACATCTCGAACGACTCGTGATGGATGCGGCGGGCGGGCACACCCGCGCCGCGTAGTGCTTCGTAGACGGACTGCGCGAAGCCGGCCGGCCCGCACATGAACACGTCGTGCTTGTCGATGTCGGGCAGCTTCTGCTGCAACCGCTCCGCCGAGATGTCGGGCCGCTCCCCGTCCGGGCTGTTGACCGCGTACATCAGCCGCGCACCGCGCTCGTCGGCGATCTTGGACAGCTCGTCCCACAGCGCCAGGTCCTGGGTGCTGTTGGCCCGGTAGAGCAGCGTGATGTCGCCGGACGCGCCCGGCAGCGTCTCGAACAGGGCCCGCATCGGCGTGATGCCGACCCCGCCGGCGACCAGCAGCACCTTGCCGCGGCTGCGCCGCTGGGCGGTCAGCGCGCCGTACGGCCCCTCGGCCCACACCTTGGTGCCGGGCTTCAGGTCACGCAGCCGCGACGTGTGGTCGCCGATCGCCTTGACCGTGATCCGCAGCATGTCGGGGCGGGGCGCCGCCGACAGGGAGTACGGGTGGGAGCTGAACCGCATCCCCGGCGCCTTGAACCGCCACCGGAAGAACTGCCCGGCCTCCGCCCCGATCCGGTGCAGCTTGCGCCCGCCGATCAGCACGGACACGATGCCCGGCGTCTCCTCGATGACCGCCTCGACATACATCCGGTGCCGCAGGTTGAGGCGGATCGGCGTGAGGATCCGGTACCAGACCACCAGCGCGGTGACCACGCCGTACAGCCCGTACCAGAAGGTCTTCGCGGCGGGCTCGACGGCGAACTCGTTGCCGGTGGAGATCTGGTGCCAGAACGTCAGGTACACCGCCGCGTACGTCAGCAGGTGCACGTGGTACCAGGTGTCGTACGGGATGCGGCGGCGGATGCCCCCGATCGAGATGAACGCGATGAAGAACAGCAGTCCGGTGCCGATCGCCGCCTTGCCCATGTCCGGCAGCGTGTTGACCGAGTCGATCGTCTGCTGGACGACGTCGCCGAGCGTCTTGCCGGCCTGGAGCGCGTATCCCCACATGATGAGGAAGACGTGCGCGATGACCAGGCAGATGGTGTAGCGCCCGCTCATCGCGTGCCAGCGCGCGACCCGGTCCGAGCCCACCCGTCGCTCCAGCGCGGGCACCCGGGCCATCTGGAGCACCACGAGCGCCATCAGGTAGCCGGCGAGCAGGCCGGTGATCCGGCCCGCGGCGATGATCTTGGCCGTGTTGTCCGCGAGGGACGGCGTGTTGTCCCACCACAACCACAGCACCGCCGCCGCGCCCGCCCATAGGGCGATCACCAGCGGGACGGCCGGGGAGCGGCGCGGGCGGATGCGGCGCATCGTCTGGCGGCGAGCGGCACGGCCGCCTGCGAGCGTGGTGGTCACGGTTCCTCCGGGGACGGGAGCAAGGGGGTGGTGATGGGCGTGGTCCCTTGGCCCAGAGGTACGTGCGGGGAGGTCAGTGTGTTCAGTGGTGCTTTCTCAGTAACGGGTGATCGCCGTGGCCCCGCTCGCCGTCCCGATCGCGATGTGCGGCTTCCGTCCCGGATCGGCCCACTTGAGGATCCGCTTCATGGCCCCCTCGGACACCGACACACAACCGGCCGTCGCCGTACGCCCCTTCACATGGAGGAAGATGCCGGCGCCGCGGCCCTTCACCGGGCGCTCGTAGTTGAAGGCGATGACGAGCGCGTGGGCGTACAGCGCGCCGTAGGAGACCAGGTGCTCGGACTCGGCGGCACGGCAGTCGCGGGCCAGCGGCTCGCTCCAGCGGTTGTAGGCGCGGGAGTCGTTGTCCTGGCACCACCAGGAGTCCTGGTGCACACGCCGGTACTTGTACGCCGTGCCGCGCGGCGCCGCCTTGATGCCGAAGGCGTACGGCAGCCCGTACAGCCCCGTCGGTGTCGTGTTCGTGCCCTGCTTGCGCCCGGTCCCTTCGACGAGTCCCTTCGCCCCGAAACGGGCCGGCGCCGAGCCGGCCTTCACCCACGTCCCGCCGCCCCGGTCCCACCAGGTGACCGTGCCCGACGTCGAGCCCTTCCTCGGCGCCACGGCGGTGATCAGCTGGGTGCCGCCCCCGGTGTCGGCCATGCGTGCGGGCAGCGGCTCGGGCGTTCCGGCGCCGGGTGCGGCGCCGAGCACGAGGAAGGACGCGGACGCGAGGGCTACGGCACCGGGGCGCATGGCTCAGACGCTAGAGGGCGGGAGCGGCAACGGCAGCCCGGGTAGGCCATCCAGGCTGCTCGCGATGTACTCCTTCTTGCTGAAGTACGCGCTCAGCGAGTCGTCGTCCTCCCGCGCGAACCGCTTGCCGTGCAGGTCGCGGTCCTCGTCGTACGTCATCAGGGGCACCGCGTACCCGCAGGAGTCGCGAATGACATCGGCCCGGACCACGATGATGGCGCGCAGCCCGTGCAGGGACGGATCGATGTCGGGAAAGTGCCCGAGCAGCTCCTTGAACCGCGGGTCGTCGCGGAAGACGGCCTCACCGCGGCCGTGGACACGGACGATGTTCGGCGGGCCCTGGAAGGCGCACCACATCAGGGTGATCCGGCCGTTCTCCCGCAGATGCGCGACGGTCTCGGCGTTGGAGCCGGCGAAGTCGAGGTAGGCGACGGTCAGTTCGTCGAGGATGGCGAAGGAACCCTTGAGTCCCTTGGGGGAGAGGTTGACCGTGCCGTCGGCGGACAGGGGAGCGGTCGCGGTGAAGAAGAGGGGCTGCTCCTCGATGAAGGTCCGCAGCCTGCCGTCTATGCGTTCATAAGTTTTTCCCACGTCAACCGAGTATGGACGCAGGTCGTTCGCCTGTCTAAGGAATTGCGGAGTCCATTCGACGTCGCCATGGCCGCCCCGGCCGGCGTGCCAACGGGGCGGCCATGGCTGCCTGTCACGTCACTGGGTGAGCGTGCAGGCGGCGAACGCCTCCAGCCCCTCGGGCTTTGCGGCCGTGCGGCCGATGGCGGTCTCGATGCGGTTGAGGGCGGCGACGCGCTTGTCCTCCAGGGGGCCGAGGATGGCGTTCTGGACGAAGTTGGGGCCGCCCTGGCCGACGGTGTCGACGAGGCGCTGGTTGGCTTCCTGGATCTGGGTCTGGAGCTGGGCGAGGTTGCGGTCGACCTCGGCCCGCGCGGACGCCGGGACCGCGGGCAGCTCGCCGGTCACGTCCGGGCACGAGATGGTGCCGGGACCGGCCAGAGTCCGGGCGTTCGTGCCCGCGCTCTTCGAGGGCAATGTGGTCTCCCCGGCCAGGGCGAAACCGGCGATCACCGTGCCGGACAGCGCCACCGCGGCGGCGCCGCCGACGAACGCGACGCGACGCTTGTTGTACTTCGGAAGAGCCCTGGACATGCGGATGCCTCACTCGGGTTCGGGGGTGTCTTCTTCTTTACGAACGCGGCGCCTGCGTTCGGCGAGAGGTACGGGTAAGCGGTTTCCCCCGTTCAAAGGGAGCCCGAAAATTTCCGCGCACACCGACCGAGATTGACGAATCATGCATAGCTCTGCATACTCATGCATCAGCCAGTCGTCGAGCATTCCCGCTCGGCGTCCGTCGCGGGCATAGCCTGACGTCGACCCGGCGCAACGCCGACCAACCCTCCCTAGGAGCAACGCAAGTGAGCAGCAACAGCGGTGACGTCCGGCTCTGGGGCGGCCGTTTCGCCGACGGTCCCGCCGAGGCACTGGCCAAGCTGTCCGCATCCGTCCACTTCGACTGGCGGCTGGCGCCGTACGACATCGCCGGTTCGCGTGCCCACGCGCGCGTGCTGCACAAGGCGGGGCTGCTCACGCAGGACGAGCTGACCCGGATGATCGCCGGGCTGGACCAGCTCGAGGCGGACGTGGCCGACGGCTCCTTCGTGGGCACGATCGCCGACGAGGACGTCCACACCGCCCTGGAGCGCGGCCTGCTGGAGCGCCTCGGCCCGGACCTCGGCGGCAAGCTGCGGGCCGGCCGGTCGAGGAACGACCAGGTGGCGACGTTGTTCCGGATGTACCTGCGCGACCACGCCCGCATCGTCGGCGGCCTGATCGCCGACCTCCAGGACGCCCTGATCGGCCTCGCCGAGGCCCACCCGGACGTGGCGATGCCCGGCCGCACCCACCTGCAGCACGCCCAGCCGGTGCTCTTCGCCCACCACATGCTGGCCCACGTCCAGTCCCTGTCCCGGGACGCCGAGCGACTGCGTCAGTGGGACGGGCGGACGGCCGTCTCGCCGTACGGCTCGGGCGCCCTGGCGGGCTCGTCCCTCGGCCTGGACCCGGAGGCGGTGGCGAAGGACCTCGGCTTCGAGCACGGGTCCGCCGCCAACTCGATCGACGGCACGGCCTCCCGTGATTTCGTCGCCGAGTTCGCCTTCATCACCGCGATGATCGGTGTGAACCTCTCCCGGATCGCCGAGGAGATCATCATCTGGAACACGAAGGAGTTCTCCTTCGTGACCCTGCACGACGCGTTCTCCACGGGCTCGTCGATCATGCCGCAGAAGAAGAACCCGGACATCGCGGAGCTGGCGCGCGGCAAGAGCGGCCGCCTGATCGGCAACCTGACGGGCCTGCTGGCCACACTCAAGGCCCTGCCCCTTGCCTACAACCGCGACCTACAGGAGGACAAGGAGCCCGTCTTCGACTCCTGCGACCAGCTCGAGGTCCTGCTCCCCGCCTTCACCGGCATGATGGCCACCCTCACCGTCAACCGCGAGCGCATGGAGGAACTGGCCCCGGCCGGCTTCTCCCTCGCCACCGACATCGCCGAGTGGCTGGTCAAGCAGGGCGTCCCCTTCCGCGTCGCCCACGAGGTCGCAGGCGAGTGCGTCAAGGTCGCCGAGGCCGAGGGCAAGGAACTCGGCGACCTGACGGACGACCAGTTCGCGAAGATCTCCGCCCACCTCACGCCGGAGGTGCGCTCGGTGCTGAACGTGCCGGGGGCTCTGGCTTCCAGGAACGGCCGTGGGGGTACCGCGCCGAGCGCGGTGGCGGTGCAGCTGGCCGAGGTGAAGCGGGACGTGGCGGCCCAGCACGAGTGGGCGACCGCCAAGAAGCGCTAGAGCAACGCCCTCAAGGGGCGCGGGGATCTGCGCGACGAGCCACGACGAGCCCGCACCCGCCAAATCACCCCACGAGCCGAGCTCTGAGGCGAAGGTCATCCCGGGTTACGTTGGTCGGAAGCCGTAGCGGACCCGACCAAACGGAGCCCGAGATGCCCTTCGCCCGACTGGCCACAGCAACGACCCCCACCTGTCACATCGGCTTCGGTCTTGCCGCGGTCGGCCGTCCCGGCTATATCAACCTCGGCCGGGAAGAGGACCTCCCGGAAAACCGCAGCGCGTCGGCGCTGCGCACCCGCACCCACGAACTCCTCGACGCCGCCTACGCCCAGGGCGTCCGCTACTTCGACGCGGCCCGCTCCTACGGCCGTTCCGAGGAGTTCCTGGCCGACTGGCTGAACGCCCACCCCGACCTCGACGACATCGTCGTAGGCAGCAAATGGGGCTACACGTACACCGCCGACTGGACCACCGACGCCGACAAGCACGAGGTCAAGGACCACGGCCTGAAGACCTACGAACGTCAGCGCGCCGAGACCGACGCCCTGCTCGGCGGCCGGCTCGACCTCTACCAGATCCACTCGGTGACCCCGGACAGCCCCGCGCTCACCGACAAGGACCTGCACGCCAGGCTGGCCGAGGCCGCCGCCCAGGGCCTCACCGTCGGCTTCTCCACCAGCGGCCCCGCCCAGGCCGAGGCGATCCGCGCCGCCCTCGCCGTGACGGTCGACGGCGAGCCCCTCTTCCGTACGGTCCAGTCGACGTACAACGCCCTGGAGACCTCGGCCGAACCCGCCCTCGCCGAGGCCCATGACGCCGGGCTCACGGTGATCGTCAAGGAGGGCATGGCCAACGGGCGGCTCGCGGACCCGTATGCGCCCGACGTGCTGAAGGCCGTGGCCGAGGAGACGTCCCTCGGGTGTGACGCCGTCGCCCTCGCGCTGATCCTGCGCCGCCCCTGGGCCGGCGTCGTCCTCTCCGGCGCCGCGACGACCGCACAGCTCGCGTCCAACCTGCACGCCGCCGTGGTCGATCTCGACGAGGGGCAGCTGGAGAAGCTGGCCGCGCTGGTGGAGGAGCCGGGCGCGTACTGGGAGCGGCGCGGGCAACTGCCCTGGCACTGAGACCCCCTGCGGTGCCCTGGCACCGAGACCCCCTGCGGTGCCCTGGCACTGAGACCCCCTGCGGTGCCCTGGCACCGAGACCCCCGCGAGCAGGCGGCCATGAGCTTCTTGTGCCTTGAATGAGACAATGATGTCTCACATGGGCTATTGTTGTCTCATGGCCGTCGATCGTGACCACGTACTCCGCAGTGCAGCCGCACTGCTGACCCGTAAATCCACCGCGACCATGGACGAGGTCGCCAAGGCCGCCGGGATCAGCCGCGCCACACTGCACCGGCAGTTCGCCGGGCGCGACGCGCTAGTCCGGGCGCTGGAGTCGCTCGGCATCGCGGAGTGCGAGGCCGCGGTGGACTCGGCGCGGCTGGACGAGGGGGCGGCGAGTGACGCCGTACGACGTCTCGTCCGCGGGATCGAGCCCGCCGCCGGACTGCTCGCCTTCCTCTACACCGAGAACCAGCTGTTCGAGGGCGAGGAGGTGAACGAGGGCTGGTCGCGGATCGACGCCCGCATCGCCGCGCTGTTCCGGCGCGGACAGGACAACGGCGAGTTCCGGATCGACCTCACGCCCACGTGGCTCACCGAGGCTCTGTTCGGACTGCTCGCCTCCGGCGCCTGGGTCGTGCAGAGCGGCAAGGTCGCGCCCAACGACTTCCACCACATGATCGTCGAGCTGTTGCTCGGCGGCGCGCTCAGAAGAGAGGAATCATGACCAGCACCCTGCAGTCGGCGACCAAGACCGAGGCGGTGACCAAGCGCCCCGGCCGTTGGCTCGCGCTGTCCGTCCTCGTCCTCGCCGTGCTGCTGGTGGCCGTGGACGCGACAGTCCTCGGCCTCGCGACCCCCTACATCAGCGAGGACCTGAAGCCCTCCGGCACCCAGCTGCTGTGGATAGGCGACGTCTACTCCTTCGTCATCGCAGGTCTGCTGGTGTCGATGGGCAGCCTCGGCGACCGAATAGGCCGCAAGCGGATCCTGCTCGTCGGCGCCACGGCGTTCGGCGCGGTGTCCGTGCTCAACGCCTATGCGACGACGCCGGAGATGATGATCGTCGCCCGAGCCCTGCTCGGTGTCGCCGGCGCCACCCTGATGCCGGCCACGCTCGCCCTGATCCGCAACCTCTTCCACGACCCGCGCGAACGCAGCCTCGCCATCGGCATCTGGGGCGCGACCGCCTCCGCCGGTACGGCCGTCGGCCCGATCGTCGGTGGCTTCCTGCTCGAACACTTCTGGTGGGGCTCGGTCTTCCTGATCAACCTGCCCGTGATGGCCGTCCTCGTGGTCGTCGGCATCAAGCTGCTGCCCGAGTCGCGCAACCCGAACCCCGGTCCCTGGGACATGATCAGTGTCGTCCTGTCCCTCGTCGGCATGATCGGTGTCGTGTACGCCGTCAAGGAGGCGGCCGCGGTCGGCTTCACCTGGGTCATGCTCGCCGCGGGCCTGGCTGGCGCCGGCGCGCTGTACGGCTTCGTACGCCGCCAGCTCACCCTGCCGACCCCGCTGCTGGACATGCGGCTGTTCCGTCATCGCGGCTTCAGCGGCGCGGTGCTGGCCGACCTGCTGACCATCCTCGGCCTGTCCGGCCTGGTGTTCTTCCTCTCCCAGTTCCTGCAACTCGTGCAGGGCAGGGGCCCGTTCGAGGCGGGCCTTGCGGAGCTGCCCGCCGCGATCGGCGCGGTCGTCGCCGGCCTGATCGCCGGTCGCGCGGCCCGCCGCTACTCGGTACGGGCCGTCGTCTCCGGCGGCCTCGCGGCCATCGGCCTCGCCCTGGCCGCGCTCACGGTCATCGACCGCTCGACCGGCTACCCCCTGCTGGGCGCCGCCCTGCTGGTGGTCGGTGTCGGCGCGGGCTTCTCCTTCACGGTGACGTCGGACGTGATCCTCTCCAGCGTCCCGAAGGAGCAGGCGGGCGCGGCGTCGGCGGTGTCGGAGACGGCGTACGAGTTGGGTGCCGCTCTGGGTATCGCCGTGCTGGGCTCGATCGTGACGGGCGTCTACCGGGACTTCACGGGTCCGGCGGGCACTCCGCCGGAGGCGCACGAGTCACTGGGTGGTGCGGTGGAAGCGGCGGCGGGAATGCCGGCGCAGACGTCCGAGGCGATGCTGGACGCCGCCCGCAGTTCCTTCGTCGACGGTCTCGCCCTGGCGGCGGGAGCCGGCGCGGCCGTGCTGCTCGCGGCGGCGGTGGCAGCGTGGTTCCTGCTCCGCAACCAGCGGCTGGACAACGCCGCCTGATGCCTTGAGCGACCCGCCTTCCCCGCGCCCTTCAGGGCGCGGGGCGGTGTCTGATCCACGGCTCCACCGCACGGGCGCGACCAGCCACATCGGTCCCGCAGTCGAGAACGGTCCGTGGCCCCCTCGGCTTCGGGGTCGCCGCCGCGGGAATGCCCAACGTCGACGTCCCTTCGCGGGCGCGGGGAATGCGCGACCAGTCACATCGGACCCGCACCCGAGAACAGCCCGCGGCCCCCCGACCTCCCGGCCGCCGAACCAGCGGAGCTACGCCGCTTCCTTGGCCTTGCTCGCGTACATGTCCACGTACTCCTGCCCGGACAGCCGCATGACCTCCGCCATCACGGAGTCGGTCACCGCCCGCAGCACGTACCGGTCCCGGTCCATCCCCTCGTACCGCGAGAACTCCATCGCCTCGCCGAAGCGGACCGTGACCTTGCGCGGCCGGGGCATCCCCGCCCCACCCGGCTGGATCTTGTCCGTGCCGATCATCGCGAACGGGACGACCGGCGCCCCGGTCATCAGCGTCAGGCGCGCGATGCCGGTGCGCCCGCGGTACAGCCGTCCGTCGGGAGAGCGCGTGCCCTCGGGGTAGATCCCGAAGACATTGCCCTCCTCCAGGATCCGGCGCCCGGTCATCAGGGCGGCCACGCCGCCGCGGCCGCCGTCACGGTCGACGGGGATCATGCCGACGCCGGTGAAGAACCACGCCATCAGCCGGCCCTTGAGGCCCTTGCCGGTGACGTACTCGTCCTTGCCGATGAACAGGACCTGACGGTCGCAGACCAGCGGCAGGATCATCGAGTCGATGAACGTGAGGTGGTTGCCGGCCAGGATGACCGGACCGTCGCCCGGGATGTGCTCGGCGCCCTCCACCTGTGGGCGGAACATCAGGCGCATGATCGGTCCGAGCACTGCCTTGATGAGCGCGAAGCGGGACAACGGGCCCTCCGGTGTCAAGGGATTCGGTATAAGTCTGTGCAGGTGAGGACGATACTCGCGGTTCCCCGGGTCCCGCACATCGGGTGGGCCGACTTCACCTACGCCTTACGCACTGTTGACGCACGTTTACCTGCGGTGGCACGCCGAGAACGGCACGTAACGCGATCGCCATGATGTGACGGACATCGCCCCGAGGGCCTAGCGGGCGAGTTCCCCGGACGGCCGTAGGCATTCCGACGGGCCGTCACCTCACCGTTCCGGTACGACATTCAGCATCACCCGCGAGTTCCGCCGCAGGTCTCCCATCCGTCATGGACACACACCTACGATCGGCCCGCACTGAAATGGGCGGACGGTCAGGAGGGCCCTCATGGGAACCCAGGAGAACGAGCAGACGGGCGTCACCGGACGGCGGATGCTTCTCGGCGCGGCTGTGCTCGGCGCGGGCGGAGCGGTCCTCGGGCTGTCCGGTACGGCGAGAGCGGCCGAGGCCCGGCACGGCGGCTCGGGCGGCGGCCTGAAGAGCCTGCCCAAGCCGACGATCATCGGCCACCGCGGTGCCAGCGGCTACCGGCCCGAGCACACCCTCGGCTCCTACCAGCTGGCCCTCGACATGGGCGCCGACATCGTCGAGGCCGGCGACCTGGTGCCCACCAAGGACGGCCACCTCGTCTGCCGGCACGAGCCGGAGATCGGCGGCACGACCGACGTCGCGAACCATCCCGAGTTCGCCGACCGCAAGAAGACCAAGTCCCTCGACGGCGTCGCCACCACCGGCTGGTTCACCGAGGACTTCACGCTCGCCGAGCTGAAGACCCTGCGCGCGACCGAGCGCATCCCCGCCAACCGCCCGCACAACACCCTCTACAACGGCCGCTGGGAGATCCCCACCTTCGAAGAGGTCCTGCGCTGGCAGGACGAGCAGAGCCGCAAGCGCGGCAAGCAGGTCTGGATCTACCCCGAGCTCAAGCACCCCACGTACTTCCGCAAGCAGGGCCTCGCCCTGGAGGAGCGGGTCGCCAAGGTGCTGCACAAGTACGGCAAGGACCGGCGGAACTCGCCCGTCATCCTCCAGTCCTTCGAGCCGACCAGCATCCAGCGGCTGAACAAGCTCGTCGACAACCCGCTGGTCGTCCTGCTGTCCGGCGCGACCACCCGCCCCTGGGACTTCGTCGAGACGGGTGACCCGCGCACGGTCGCCGACCTGGTCAAGCCGGCCGGCCTCAGGGAGATCGCGTCCTACGCCCAAGGCATCGGCCCCACCCTGGACCTGGTCATCCCGAAGGACGCGAACGGCAACCTCACCCAGCCCACCACGCTGGTCGCCGACGCGCACAAGGTCGGGCTGATCCTGCACCCCTACACGATGCGCAACGAGAACCCCTTCCTGCCGACGAGCTTCCGCAAGGGCACCGACGCGGACGCCTACGGTGACGTCTTCGGCGCCTACAGGACGTACTTCGCGACCGGCATCGACGGCGTCTTCACCGACAACCCCGACACCGGCCTGCTGGCCCGCGAGGACTTCGTCAACGGCTGAGACCCGCGCCCCGGTTGGGGTGACTGTCGGCCGCCCGGGCAACCCCGCGCCCGGGCGGCCGCGTCGTGCCGCATATGACGGACGACCTGGTTGCCGCCCTGCGCCCGCTGCTCCTCGCGGAGGCCTCAGCCGAGGCACCTGCCTCCGGAGCGGAGCCGGGCGACCTGGAACAGGCGGTCTGGCTCCGCCTCCTGGAACGCCTCGACTCCGACGGCCCGCCCGTGGACCCGCCGGGCTGGCTGCGCAGGGCGGTCCGCGCCGAGGCCCGCAGGAGCCGCCGTACGACACGCCATGAACGCCCGTACGAGCACGAGCCCGCCGCCGACACCGACCGTCACGACCCCGAGCACCTCGCCCTCGCGGCCGCCCGCCATCGCGCCCTGCGCGACGCGGTGCGCCGCCTCCCCGGCCGCTGCCCCCGCCTCGTCGAGGCCCTGCTCTCCCCGAACGACCTGACATACCGGGAAATCGCGGGGGAGTTGGGTATCTCACAGGGCAGTCTCGGCCCGGAACGTTCCAGATGCCTGGGATGTCTGCGTCGAATGCTCACGCCGGAGGTTGCGGCCCGCGGAGCGCGGGGATAGGAGTGAGGGACGACAGGCGATCAGGTGAGCGGGAGGCGTGCGCACATGGGCATGAGCGTGACCATCTCGGCGGCGACCGAGCAGGACGCGGAGCAGATCTTCAGGCTTCAATACCTGTGCTTCCAGAGCGAGGCGGCGCTGTACGGCAACTACCGCATCGACCCGCTCGTCCAGACACTGGACTCGGTCCGTGCGGAGGTCGCCGCGGACTGCGTCTTCGTGGCACGCCTCGGCGAGGAGGTGGTCGGCTCCGTCCGCGGCAGCGTCACCGAGGACGGCGCGGCGGCCATCGGCAAGCTCTGCGTCCACCCGCGCCTGCAGGGCCACGGCATCGGCGCCCGCCTCCTGCGCGCCGCCGAAGCCGCCCTGACCGAACAGCGCGGTGCCAAGAGGTTCCGCCTGGAGGCCGGCCACCGCAGCGAGGGCAACCTGCGCCTGTACCGCAAGGTGGGTTACGAGGCGGTGGGCACGTCGAAGGGGGCCGACGGCGTTCCGATGGTCGTCTTGGAGAAGCCGGCCGGGACATACGCGACAACAGCGTGACTGCAACGCCCCAAAGGGGCGCGGGGAACTGCGCGACCAGCCACAACGTGCTCGCGGCCGCCTGACAACCTCAGGCGGCATCCTCGCGAGGCGCCCGCTTCCGCAGCCAGTACAGCGCGGACAGAGGCAGAAGCACGGGAATGAACAAGTACCCCATGCCGAAGTCGGACCACACGGTCGCATCGGGAAACGCCGACGGCTCGACGAGGGTCCACGTGCCTACGACCAGCACGCCCACCAGTTCGGCCGCGCAGCAGATCCGCGCTGCCTTGCGGGCCGTCTCGCCCCCGCGTACGAGCGTGTACGTGATGAAGCCGTACACCACGCCCGCCACCGCCGACAGCGAATAGGCGAGCGGCGCCCGGTCGAACTCAGTCGCGATCTGGTACGCCGATCGCGACACGGCGCCGACCACCATCACGCCGTACAGCCACACCAGCACGATCCCGGGGCCGCTGATCAGCCGTGCCCTGCCGGGCTTGTCCTGCGTCACGGCCACCTCAGCCTCCCCAGATGTCATAGAGCCGCACCTCGAGCACGGCCAGCACCACGCCGCCCGCGGCGACCGTCACCGACCCCCACTTGCTCCGCTCGGCCAGCGACATGAACCCGGCGGCGGGAATGCAGGCGAACGAGCCCAGCAGATAGGCCACGAAGATCGTCGTGCCCTGCTCCGGCTTCTCGCCCCGCGCCAGCAGCACGATCCCGATCACCAGCTGCACCAGGGCCAGCACCGTCACCACGGCCATGCCGATGAAGTGCCAGTCCTTCGTCGGCTGATCACGGTACGCCGCCCAACCGCACCACGCGGCGAGCAGCAGCGCGGCGACCCCGGTCACCAGCGTCAGGGCATCAAACATGTGGCGAGCCTATTACGGGCCAAAAGGCCAGGTGCGCCCGGCCCCGGCGCCCGACCCCGGCGGCCGGCCGGTGGCGGCCGGCCGACCGGTTCGTCGGCGACGAGGCCACCGTTCAGGCACCGCTGCCACAGCCCGTGCTGCGACTCGTTGGCATCGGGTGCGCGCCGGACGGTGAACACCGGGTTCGGCCCCGTTTCGATCAGGTGCAGCAGCGACCAGGCCACGCCGTCGCAGTCGCCGGGCCGAAGCAGACCGCCGGCGCACGAGTCTCCTCGACCGTCACCGGTTCGACGATCGCGTCCAGTTGCCCGACTCGGCGATCGGTCTCGTCCCCGTCGTCGTACCCGCTCGGCAACTCCCCGTCGGCCACCATGGCCGTCGCCGCCGGTCTCGTGCGGGCACGATCGACGCCCGAGGCCGTGACCGGCAAGCTCCGGCGGCCCCGTAGGGTCTGGACCATGACGATCCACGCACGCGCTCTCCTGTTCGACAACGACGGCACCCTGGTCTCCTCCCTCGATTCCGTGGACCGCTGCTGGACCAGGTGGGCCGGGGAGTACGGGATCACGGCCGAGGAGTTCGGGCGGATCGAGCTGCACGGGCGGCCGGCTGTGGAGATAGCCGCCGACCTGCTGCCCGCCGACGTCGTGCCGGAGGCCCTCGCGCGGATCGAGGCGCTGGAGGTGGAGGACGTGCCCAACGGCGGCGTCCACCTGCTGCCCGGCACCAAGGACTTCCTCGACTCGCTGCCCGCCGACCGCTGGGCCGTCGTCACCTCCGCCACCCGGCGCCTCGCCGAGGCCCGCCTCGACGCAGTCGGCATCCTGCCCAAGACCCTGATCGCCGCCGACGACATCACGCGCGGCAAGCCCGACCCCGAGCCCTACCTCCTCGCCGCTCGGCAGCTGGGCGTCGACCCCGCGCACTGCGTCGTCTTCGAGGACGCCCCCGCCGGCCTGGCGGCCGGCCGCGCCGCCGGAATGACCACCGTGGCGTTCACCACAACCCACCAGGCCCACGAGCTGGACGCCGACTACGTGGTGAAGGACCTGTCGGCCCTGTCAGCACTGGTCACCGATGCCGGAGTCGAGATCTCCGTACGCGCCTGAGCGCTGTCCGCCGCTGTCCAGTATGCGGACAGCGGCGGTTGGTAAGGACCGTACGTCTGGTTTACTGATCGCATGACCACGACGAGCTGCCGCACCCTTGCGACCGAGGCGACCCTTGCGCCCGGTGCTCGTTGTATGTGTCGAATGTGCGCCTTCTAGAGGGCCCCTGCACCATCTGAGCCTCGCGCCCCGAAGCGAGAGCCCGCTCATGTCCGCCCGTACGCCCCGCGTACGTGACTGAGCCGCGCCCCGCGCACACGTCCGCCCCCACGTTCCACCGCGTTCGCGGGAAGCCGTGCTGCGTTCCGGCCGCCTTCGACCACGAATGCCCCGTGTTCGGTGCCCACGATGCGCCGCGCACTCGACAGTGACGGAAACCCAGTGATCACCACATCGGGCCTGACCAAGGTCTATCGCTCGCGCGGCCGTGAGGTCACCGCCCTCGACGGCGTCGACCTGCACGTCCGCGAAGGCGAGGTCTACGGCGTCATCGGCCAGTCCGGCGCCGGCAAGTCCTCCCTCATCCGCTGCATCAACCTGCTGGAGCGCCCCACCGCCGGCACGGTGTCCGTCGCCGGGCAGGACCTCACGGCCCTGGCGGGACGCGGTCCCCGGGCCGGCCGGGAGCTGCGCCGGGCGCGCAGCCGTATCGGCATGGTCTTCCAGCACTTCAACCTGCTGTCCTCGCGGACGGTTCAGGACAACGTCGAGCTGCCGCTCGAAATCCTCGGCACGTCAGGCAAGGACCGCTCCCGCAAGGCACTCGAACTGCTCGACCTGGTGGGTCTCGCGGACAAGGCCAAGGCCTACCCCGCCCAGCTATCCGGCGGTCAGAAGCAGCGCGTCGGCATCGCCCGCGCCCTGGCCGGCGACCCCAAGGTGCTGCTCTCCGACGAGGCCACCAGCGCCCTCGACCCGGAGACCACCCGCTCCATCCTCCAGCTGCTGCGCGACCTGAACCGGCAGCTGGGCCTGACCGTCCTGCTCATCACCCACGAGATGGACGTCGTGAAGTCGATCTGCGACTCGGCCGCGCTCATGGAGAACGGCCGCGTCGTGGAGTCCGGCACGGTCAGCGGGCTGCTCGCGACCCCCGGCTCCGAACTGGCCTCCGCGCTCTTCCCGGTGGGCGGCGAGGCCTCCGCCGACGACCGCACCGTCGTCGACGTGACCTTCCAGGGCGAGGCCGCCACCCAGCCGGTCATCTCGCAGCTCTCGCGCACCTACAACATCGACATCTCGATCCTCGGCGCCGCCATCGACACCGTCGGCGGCCTCCAGGTCGGTCGGATGCGCATCGAGCTGCCCGGCCGCTACGAGGACAACGTCGTGCCGATCGGCTTCCTGCGCGAACAGGGCCTGCAGATCGACGTCGTCGGCCAAGAGGCCCGGCAGCCCGTCTCCGCGCTGGTGAAGGAAGGTGCCAAGTGACCTGGTCCGAGATGCAGCCCCTGCTGGAGCAGGCGTGTTGGGACACCCTCTACATGGTGGGCTGGTCCACCCTCATCGCGGTCGTCGGCGGCCTCCCGCTCGGCATCCTCCTCGTCCTCACCGACAAGGGCGGCCTGCTGCAGAACGTCGTCGCCAACAAGGTCATCGGGCAGATCGTGAACGTCGCCCGCTCGATGCCGTTCATCATCCTGATGGTCGCGCTGATGGGCTTCACGCGCTCGATCACCGGCACGACCATCGGCCGCGAGGCCGCCATCGTGCCGCTCGCGATCGGCGCGATCCCCTTCTTCGCCCGCCTCGTTGAGACGGCTGTCCGCGAAGTGGACGGCGGGCTCGTCGAGGCCGTGCAGTCGATGGGCGGCAACACCTGGACCATCGTCCGCAAGGTCCTCGTACCCGAGTCCCTGCCCTCGCTCATCGCCAGCACCACGACCACGATCGTCGCCCTCATCGGCTACTCGGCCATGGCCGGCACGGTCGGCGCCGGCGGCCTCGGCGACATCGCGATCCGCTACGGGTACCAGCGCTTCGAGACCGAACTGATGTGGCTGACCGTCGGGATCCTCGCCGTCGTCATCTCCCTCATCCAGTTCGCCGGCGACTACACCGCCCGCTCCCTGCACCGCAGGGGCGGCCACTCGGGCGCGGCGCCCAAACTCCGCCTGCTCAAGGCCTCCACGGCCACGAGCAAGACCGTCTGAACCCTCCCGGACGGGCACCCAGAACTCCCCGAGAACCCAAGTCGGGGTCGCACCACCCATAAGGAAAGGCACTTTTCGTGCGTAACACCGCCAAGATCACCACTGCTGTCCTCGCCGCCGGAGCCCTCACCCTCGGGCTCTCCGCCTGCGGCTCGGACAAGGACTCCGGCTCCGACGCGAGCGCCCCGCTGAAGGTCGCCGCCACGCCGACCCCGCAGGGCGAGATCCTCACCTACATCAAGGACGACCTCGCGAAGAAGGCGGGCCTCGAACTCGAGGTCCGGGAGTTCACCGACTACGTGACGCCGAACACGGCCGTCCAGCAGGGTGAGGTCGACGCCAACTACTTCCAGCACCAGCCGTACCTGGACGACTTCAACAAGAAGAACGGCACCGACATCGTCGCCGTGCCGAACGCCACCGTGCACCTGGAGCCGCTCGGCGTGTACTCCCAGGGCGTCAAGAAGCTCACGGACCTCAAGAAGGGCGCCACGGTCGCCCTGCCGAACGACACCACCAACGAGGCCCGCGCGCTCAAGCTCCTGGAAGCCAACGGCGTCATCAAGCTGAAGGCCGGCGTCGGCTACGACGCGACCCCCAAGGACGTCGCCTCCAACCCCAAGAACCTGAACTTCAAGGAGCTGGAGGCGGCCCAGCTGCCGCGCTCCCTCGGTGACGTCGACGCCGCCGTCATCAACGGCAACTACGCGCTGGAGGCCGACCTCAGCCCGGCCGAGGACGCCATCGCCGCCGAGTCGCCCGAGGACAACCCGTACGGCAACTTCCTCGCGGTGAAGAAGGGCAACGAGGACGACCCGCGCGTGCAGAAGCTCGCGAAGCTGCTCACCTCGCCCGAGGTGAAGAAGTTCATCGAGGACAAGTACGACGGCGCGGTCGTCGCGGCCTTCTGATGAGCATCGTGAGGCGCCGACGCCCTGTACTGCTCACGGCCGCGCTCGCGGGTGCCCTCTCCCTCGGCCTCACCGCCTGTGGCTCGGGCTCCGGCGGTGGTGACGACGACACCCTGGTCGTCGGCGCCACCGCCGTCCCGGCCGGCGAGGTCCTGACGTACGTCAAGGACGATCTCGCCGCGAAGGCCGGGCTGAAGCTGGAGATCAGGGAGTTCACGGACTACGTCCTGCCGAACACCGCCCTCCAGGAAGGCTCGCTGGACGCGAACCTCTACCAGAACGAGCCCTACCTGGACGAGTTCAACGAGTCCAAGGGGACCGACCTGGTCCCGGTGGTCAAGGCCTATCTGCCGCCCATGGGCGTCTACTCGAACAAGGTCACCGACGTCACGAAGCTCGCCGACGGAGCCACCGTCGCCGTGCCGAACGACACCACCAACGAGGGCCGCGCCCTGAAGCTGCTCGCCTCCAAGGGCGTCATCACGCTCAAGGAGGGCGCGGGCACGGACGCGTCCCCGGCGGACATCGCCGCCAACCCCCGGCACCTGAAGTTCCAGGAGCTGGAACCCGCCCAGCTGCCCCGCTCGCTCGACGACGTGGCCGTGGCGGTGATCAACAACAACTACGCGCAGGACGCCGGCCTCAGCCCCACCGAGGACGCCATCCTCCTGGAGTCGGCGAAGGACAACCCCTACGCCAACCTCCTGGCCGTGAAGAAGGGCAACGAGGACGACCCCCGGGTCGAGAAGCTCGCGAAGCTCCTCGCCTCGTCCGAGGTGCGGAAGTTCATCGAGGACAAGTACAAGGGCTCGGTCCTGCCGGTGACTTCCGGCTGACGGGGCGTAAACGGCGTATCGCCACGCACGGGGTCCACTCCTTCACTTGGGGTGGACCCCGTGGTGCAGTTCAGTGCTTTCATGCTGCATGCTGGGCAGTTCAGCAGGCCCTGCAGGTTTTCCGAAGGTTACGGAGTGGCGCATGACTAGCACCTTCCCCAACATCTCCATCAGCACGGAGCGGTTGGTGCTGCGTCCCTTCGAAGACCTGGACATCCAGTCGTTGGCCGAGATGATGAACGACGAACTGGTCACCGCCTGGACCTCCGTGCCGCAGCCCTACACCGAGGCCGACGCCCGCGCCTGGATCACCGAACTCGCCCCCGCCGAACGCACCGAGGGGCACGGCATAGTCTTCGCGGTCTCCGAGTTCCTCACCCAGCGTCTCGTCGGCATCGTCCGGCTGCAGAACACCGACTGGCGTGTCCGCTCCAGCGAGATCTCCTACGTCGTCGCACCCTGGGCGCGCGGCGAGGGCTACGCCTGCGAAGCGGCCCTGGCCACCGCGCAGTGGCTCTTCCACGACCAGAAGTTCGAACGGCTGGAACTGCGCACCGCCGCCGACAACACCGCCTCCCAGCAGGTGGCGCAGAAGATCGGCTGTATCAGCGAGGGCGTACTGCGCGGCGCCTGGATAGCGCGCGCCAGGACCGACAGCGGCGAGTGGATCGACGTCCGCACGGACCTCATCGTCTGGAGCCTGCTGCCCGAGGACCTGGAAGGCGTCGGCGATCAGTCGGCCGACGGCTTCACCTCGTTCGGTGACTGGAACTGACGGGTAGCGAACCCACGGGCGCCCGGGGTGCCCGCGCGGCGACCAGGTACCCTCACGGAGCCTGCCCCTCGGGCTGCCCGACGACGACCTGCGCAATCCCTGGAGAGAGACGACGATGGCCGACCGGGTCACGGTGATCGGCTGGGACGGCTCGCCGCTGACCGCCGCGGCACGCTCCGCCCTGGGTGCCGCCACGCTGGTGGCCGGTGCCGCCCACCACCTGGCGCTCCCCGAGGTGCCGCCCGCCGCAGAGCGCATCCGCCTCGGCAGCGTCGCCCTCGCCGCCCGCCGGATCGCCGGCCACCGCGGCACCGCGGTCGTGTTCGCCGACGGTGACCCCGGCTTCTTCGGAGTCGTACGGACCCTGCGCGCGCCCGAGTTCGGCCTGGAGGTCGAGGTCGTCCCCGCCGTCTCCTCCGTCGCCGCCGCCTTCGCCCGGGCCGGCATGCCCTGGGACGACGCACAAGTGGTCGTCGCACACCCCCGAACCCTGCGCCGCGCGGTCAATGTGTGCCGCGCCCACACCAAGGTCGCAGTCCTCACCGCACCCGGCGCGGGCCCCGCCGAACTCGGCCTGCTCCTCGAAGGCGTCCACCGCACCTTCGTCATCTGCGAGGAACTGGGCACCGACCGCGAACAGGTCACCGTCGTCACCTCCGACAAGGCCGCCGACCACACCTGGCGCGACCCGAACGTCGTGATCGTCATCGGCGGCAAGGTGGCCGCCACGGAGGGCGGCGGGTGGATCGCCGGCCGCGACCCCTCTGCCGCGCCGCGCGGCTGGACGCTGCCCGCCGAGGCCTACGGCGGTCTCATGGGCGAAGGCGAGCTGGAGCCGCTCCGCTCCGCCCAACTCGTCCGGCTCGGCCCCCGCGTCGGCGACCTGGTGTGGGACATCGGCTGCGGCAGCGGCGCCTTCGCCACCGAGGCGGCCCGGGCCGGCGCCGCCGTCATCGCCGTCGACCGCGACCCGCGCGCCTGCGAGCGCACCGAGGCCAACGCCCGCGGGTTCGGGGTCCAGCTCCAGATCGTCCACGGCAGGGCACCGCACGTGCTGGAGAACCTCCCCGAACCGGACGTCGTGCGCATCGGAGGCGGGGGAGCGGACGTCGTCTCCGCCGTCGCCGACCGGCGCCCGCAGCGCATCGTCACGCACGCCGCCACCCGCGACGAGGCCGAACTCATCGGCCGCGACCTCACCCAGCACGGCTACGACGTGGAGTGCGCCCTCCTGCAGTCCGTGCAACTCGACACGCGTGCCTGGAGGGAGCGGGAGCGGACGGTCGCGTTCCTGCTCACCGGAGATCTGGGGCGGCGCGAAGCGCCTCGTTGAGGGGTGGTGGTCGGGCGACGGGCGGGCACTGACCGACCGCACAGTGTAATCGCGTAGCCCTCCCCGTGATCCGGTTGTCGTACCGCGCGCGGTAGGCTGGCCGATCGTTGTACCGCACTCGGTCGCCCGGCACTTCGTCGGTCAATGTCCGGAAAAACGCTCCCCATTTGGGGTGGGTGTGGTACGGCGAAACCGGAGGACGCGCAACGTGGCGCAGTCCACAGCGGCCTGTCGCGGATCAACCTGTCGCGACGGTCGAACGGCCACGACAATGCCACTCAATGGCTTTGTCGCCTTTTTTGGGCGGGTCGTTCGTGCCGCTGGGCACGCACGCTCGTTCTTCACTACGGGGGCGGTCGGTGCGCCGTCCCCGGTGAGCTGGTCGTGGAAGCACTAACCGATGGGCGAGGGGTACGCATGACCGACACCGGCCAGGTCCCGGGCGAGGGACTGCCGGAGAGCGCAGGCATGGTGGAGCAGCCGGGCGCCCCCGCGGCGCACGGTACGTACACCTACCTCTCCGAGACCACTGCCGAGGACGAAGACCTGCTGCTGCCCGGCTCCCAGGGCGCCTGGGGCACAGAGGTCGCCCCGCCCGCGCCGGAGCCGGTCCTCGAGGCCCTGCACGAGCCGGGCGCGCACGAGATGTCCGGCCGCGACAGCGGTTCGGTCGACCTCAGCGCCGTCCGTCTGCCGGCCCCGTCGGCGCCCATTCCGCCGATCACTCCCCGTCGCCCCCTGCACCTCGGTCCGCCCCTCCCCGACGCCTCCGCCAGCCCGGTCCGCTCTCTCGCCGACCGCGGCGCCGTCGGCGCCCCCGCCCGCCAGGTCGGCCCCGAGTACCTGGACGTCCCGCAGCACCGCGAGGCGTCGGCCCCACAGCCGGCGGCCGCCTGGGGCACGTCCGCCCAGGCCGCCGTGCCGGTGAGCACCGAGGCACCGGCTGCCGAAACGGTTGTTCCGACCGGACAGCAGGTGGCCACGGAGGGCAGCGCCGAGGCAGGTGCCGTTCAGGAGGCCGAGGTCGGCGTGCCTGCTCCGCAGGAGGCGGCGTACGGCGCCCAGGAGCCGTCGGGTGACGATGCCGCGTCGGCTGCCGGGGCGGTGCACGGCCAGGATGCCGGTGAGGCGCCCACGGCCGCGTTTGCTCCTGGGGCCGATGAGAGTGCGGCGGCTCCTGCTTCCGAGGCCGACCAGGCTGTGGGCGTGAATTCGGACGCCGGTGAGGCTGCGGTGGACGAGGCCGATCCCGGTGCCGCCGATGTCGCAGCTCCTGCGGCTGCGGTGGACACCCCTGCTGGGGGCGTCCCGGTGAGCGAGGTCGACTCGGGTGCCGGTCAGGCGCCGGGGGACCTGGCTGCCGATGCGGCCGCTGACGGCCCTGCGCAGGTTGCCGCTGCGACCGCTGGTGACGCCGGGCACGGTTCCGAGATGCCCGCGGCTGAGGCTGCGCCGCTGCCTGAGCAGACGGGCCCCGAAGCCGTGCAGCTTCCTGAGCAGGCGGTTCCTGAGGCTGGGCCGCTTCCCGAGCAGGCGGTCCCTGAGGCTGCGCTGCTCCCCGAGCAGACGGCTCCTGAAGCCGTGCCGTTCCCCGAGCAGACGGTCCCTGAAGCCGCGCCGCTGCCCGAGCAGACGGTCCCTGAAGCCGTGCCGTTCCCCGAGCAGACGGTCCCTGAGGTTGCCCCGCTTCCCGAGGCGCCGGCTCCCGAAGGCGACCCGATCCCCGGCGCCCCTGCCCCTGAAGCTGTTCAGGTCCCTGCCGCCCCCGCTCCGGAAGCCGCCCCGCTTCTGGACGCTCCCGTGCCCGAGGCCCCCGTGCAGGTCGCCGAGCCCGCTGCACCCGAGGCGGCCCAGTTCCCGGAAGCCGTTCAGTTCCCGGACGCACCCGAGGCTCCGCAGGCCTCGGCCCCCGCTGACTCCCAGCCGTCCCCTGAGGCTGTCCCGGCCCCGGTCGCGCTCGACGCGGCGCAGGGAGTCGAGCCCGCGGAGGCCGAGAACCTCGCGCCGATCGTGCAGCCCACGGACGCCGTGACCGTGCCCGCCGACGACGCCTCGGCCGCCGTGGTCTCCGAGCCGGCCCCGGAACCCGTGGACACCGAGCAGGCATTCCAGCAGCAGTCGCCGCAGCACGCCGCTCTGCCGGACACCGAATCCGAAGCTCAGGCCGTGGCCGTGACCGCGCCCGCCGTCGACGCGGAAGCCCCGCCGACGGTCCCGGTGGCCGTCGTTGCCTCGGTGGCCCAGTTCCCGGACGCCCAGCAGGCCCCGGACGTCGCCGAGCCCGCCGTGGCGCCCCAGCCACTCGCCGCAGTCGCCGCCGATGCCGCCGCCCCGCAGCCGGCCACGGCCCAGCACGCCCCGGCCGAGGCGCCCGAGCCCTTCGTCGCCGAGCCCGCCGGCCCGCAGCTCCGGTCCCCGGCCGGCCGGCCCGCGCAGGCCCACGAGGCCCCGGCACACGCACCCGAGGAGCCCGCGGAGTCCGGTGGGGCCGGCGCCCCGGCCGTCCTCCCGACCGGTATCGCCCAGCAGCCCGCGCCCGACCAGCCGCTGGGCCAGTTCGTCCCGGTCGAGGGATCGGTGCCCACCACCCCGCACCTCGCCCCGACCCCGCCGCAGCCGATCGTCCTCCCCACGGAGGAGGCGCCGGCTGCCGGCGCCGCGGTTCCGGCACCCCGCGACGGCGACCCCGAACTCGTACAGCACGCGGAGGACCTGGACACCCGGGCCGCCGACCAGGAAGACCCCGGAGAAGAGAGCACGGCGTCCGTGGAAGAAGCACCGCAGTCCACCGGCCCGGCCGCGCCCGCCTACGACGACGCCGAACGCGAGGCCGTCCTCAAGGTCATGCGCGAGCGGCGAGACATCCGCAACGGCTTCCGCAGCGACCCCATCCCGCACGAGGTGCTGCTCCGCGTCCTGGAGGCCGCGCACACCGCGCCCTCCGTCGGCCACTCCCAGCCCTGGGACTTCGTCGTCATCCGCTCGGCCGACACCCGCCGGACCATGCACGAGCTCGCCATGCGCCAGCGCGAGGCGTACGCCAAGTCGCTGCCCAAGGGCCGGGCGAAGCAGTTCAAGGAACTGAAGATCGAGGCCATCCTCGACACCCCGGTGAACATCGTGGTCACCGCCGACCCGACCCGCGGCGGCCGCCACACCCTCGGCCGGCACACCCAGCCGCAGATGGCGCCCTACTCCGCCGCGCTCGCGGTCGAGAACCTCTGGCTCGCCGCCCGCGCCGAGGGCCTCGGCGTCGGCTGGGTCAGCTTCTTCGACGAGCGCGAGATGGTCCGCGCACTGGGGCTGCCCGAGCATCTGGAGGTCATCGCCTACCTGTGCGTCGGGTACGTCGACGAGTTCCCGGACGAGCCCGAGCTGATGCAGGCCGGCTGGTCCAAGCGCCGCCCGCTGTCCTGGGTCGTGCACGAGGAGACGTACGGCCGTCGCGCGCTGCCCGGCGAGGAGCCGCACGACCTGCTCGCCGAGACCGTCGCCCAGATCCGCCCGCTGGACGCGAAGGCGCTCGGCGAGGCCTGGGAACGGCAGAAGCGCATGACCAAGCCGGCCGGCGCGCTCGGCATGCTGGAGATCATCTCCGCGCAGTTGTCCGGGCTGTCGCGGCAGTGCCCGCCGCCGATCCCGGAGCCCGCGGCCGTCGCGATCTTCGCCGGCGACCACGGCGTGCACGCCCAGGGCGTCACCCCCTGGCCGCAGGAGGTGACGGCCCAGATGGTCGCCAACTTCCTCGGCGGCGGCGCGGTCTGCAACGCCTTCGCCGGCCAGGTGGGCGCGGAGGTCTGCATCGTCGACGTGGGCGTCGCCGCCGACCTGCCCGCCACTCCCGGCCTGCTGCCCCGCAAGGTCCGCGCGGGCACGTCCGACATGACGACCGGCCCCGCGATGTCCCGCGAGGAGGCCAAGCAGGCCATCGAGGTGGGCATCGAGACGGCCCGCGACCTGGTGGCGGCCGGCAACAAGGCGCTGCTGACGGGCGAGATGGGCATCGCCAACACGACCGCCTCGGCCGCCCTGATCTCCGTCTTCACCGGCGCCGATCCGGCCGAGGTGACCGGCCGCGGCACCGGCATCAACGACGAGACCCTCGCCCGCAAGACCGAGGTCGTCCGCCGCGCCCTCGAACTCCACCAGCCCGACCCGGCCGACCCCATCGGCGTCCTGGCGGCGATCGGCGGTTTCGAACACGCCGCGCTGGTCGGCCTCCTGCTGGGCGGCGCCTCCCTCCGTACGCCGGTGATCCTGGACGGCGTCAGCGCCGGCGCCGCCGCCCTGGTCGCCCGCGCCATCGCCCCCGAGGTCCTCGCGGCCTGCATCGCCGGCCACCGCAGCGCGGAGCCCGGCCACGTGGCCGCCCTCAACAAACTGGGCCTGCGCCCCCTGGTCGACCTCGACCTCCGCCTGGGCGAGGGCACGGGCGCCCTGCTGGCCCTCCCGCTGGTCCAGAGCACGGCGAGGGCGATGCACGAGGTGGCGACGTTCGACTCGGCGGGTGTCACCGAGAAGTGACCTCGAACCGGGGTGGGGTACGCGCTCCTGCGTGCACCCCACCCCGGCCATAGGCTGAACCAACCTCTAAAATCCGCACGTCAGGGCTGCTCCAGCGCCGTAGCACCCATCGCATTGCCAGGACGAGGAGCCGCACCTCATGGCCGAACACCCCGCCTACCCCGTAGGCCTCCGCCTCACCGGCCGCAAAGTGGTCGTCCTCGGCGGCGGCCAGGTAGCCCAGCGTCGCCTCCCGGCCCTCATCGCGGCAGGCGCGGACATCCACCTCGTGTCCCCCGACGCGACCCCCTCCGTCGAAGCCATGGCGGACGCAGGCGAGATCACCTGGCAGCAGCGCCCCTACGAGGACGGTGACCTCGCCGACGCCTGGTACGCCCTCATCGCCACCAGCGACGACGACGCCAACACCCGCGCCTCCGCCGAAGCGGAGCGCCACCGCGTCTGGTGCGTCCGCTCCGACGACGCCGACGCCGCCACCGCCTGGACCCCGGCGACGGGAACCAGCGAAGGCGTCACGGTCGCGGTCCTCACCACCGACGCGCGTGGCCGCGACCCCCGGCACACCGCCGCGATCCGCGACGCGGTCGTCGAGGGCCTGCGCGACGGCACCCTCGTCGCCCCGCACCACCGCACCCGTACGGCCGGAGTCGCCCTCGTCGGCGGCGGCCCCGGCGACCCGGACCTGATCACCGTGCGCGGCCGCCGCCTGCTCGCCGAGGCCGACGTGGTCATCACCGACCACCTGGGCCCGCGCGACCTGCTCGCGGAGCTGCCGTCGAGCGTCGAGGTGATCGACGCGGCGAAGCTGCCGTACGGCAGGTTCATGGCCCAGGAGGCCATCAACAACGCGCTGATCGAGCACGCCAAGCAGGGCAAGTCGGTCGTACGTCTCAAGGGCGGTGACCCCTTCGTCTACGGCCGTGGCATGGAGGAGGTACAGGCGCTGGCAGAGGCCGGCGTCCCGTACACGGTCGTGCCCGGCATCTCCAGCTCGATCTCGGTGCCCGGCGCCGCCGGCATCCCGGTCACCCACCGGGGCGTCGCCCACGAGTTCACCGTGGTCAGCGGCCACATCGCCCCCGACGACGAGCGCTCCCTGGTCGACTGGCCGTCCGTCGCCAAGCTGACCGGCACGCTGGTGATCCTGATGGGCGTCGCCACGATCGGGAAGGTCGCCGAGACCCTCATCGCCCACGGCAAGTCCCCGGACACGCCAGTCGCCCTGGTCCAGGAGGGCACCACGGCCGCCCAGCGCCGGGTGAACGCGACCCTCGCGACCGCCGCCGAGACGGTGCTCGCCCACGAGGTCAAGCCGCCGGCGGTCATCGTCATCGGCGAAGTCGTGAACGTGGGACCGAGCGGACCGAGCCCTTCCGCGTAACCGCGGGTAACCCAACCCGTACCGAACCGTTGGCACCACACCCAGGACAAGGCAGTATCACCCTGTGGCCGATCTCATCACCGTCGATGACCCCGCCGACCCCCGCCTGAGCGACTACACGGGCCTGACCGACGTCGAACTGCGCCGCAAGCGCGAGCCGGCCGAGGGCCTGTTCATCGCCGAGGGCGAGAAGGTCATCAGACGGGCCAAGGAAGCCGGCTACGAGATGCGGTCTATGCTGCTCTCGGCCAAGTGGGTCGACGTCATGCGCGACGTCATCGACGAGCTCCCGGCCCCGGTGTACGCGGTCAGCCCGGACCTCGCCGAGCAGGTCACCGGCTACCACGTGCACCGCGGCGCGCTCGCCTCCATGCAGCGCAAACCGCTCCCGACGGCCACCGAACTCCTCCAGTCCACCCGCCGCGTGGTGGTCATGGAGTCGGTCAACGACCACACCAACATCGGCGCCATCTTCCGCTCTGCGGCCGCCCTCGGCATGGACGCGGTCCTGCTCTCCCCGGACAGCGCCGACCCCCTGTACCGACGCAGCGTCAAGGTCTCCATGGGCGCGGTCTTCTCGGTGCCGTACGCCCGCCTCGACACCTGGCCCAAGGGTCTCGAAACGGTCCGCGAGGCGGGCTTCACCCTCCTTGCCCTCACTCCCGACGAGAAGGCCAAGACCCTCGACGAGGCCGCCCCGCACCGGATGGACCGGGTCGCGCTGATGCTCGGCGCCGAGGGCGACGGCCTCTCCACCCAGGCCCTGGTCGCCGCCGACGAATGGGTCCGCATCCCGATGTCCCACGGCGTCGACTCCCTCAACGTCGGCGCGGCGGCCGCGGTCGCCTTCTACGCGGTGGCCTCGGGCCGCCCGCAGATCTAGACCGTACGGCGATGGCCCAGCGGGAGGCGATCGTGGCGGTCCTCCTCCGGGCCGACCGCGTCCTCGCCATCCGCCGCGGCCCCGCCGTCGCGCGCCCCGGCTACTGGCAACCCCTCAGCGGCAAGATCGAGCCGGGGGAGACCCAGCGCGAGGCCGTCGTCCGAGAGGTCCGCGAGGAGGTCGGCCTCAGCGTCGTACCGCTGGCCAAGGTCTGGGAGTCCGAGACGGACGACGGCCGCTTCCGCCTCCACTGGTGGACGGCGAACCCCGAGACCGGCGACGTCGTCCCCGACCCGGGCGAGGTCGCCGAGGCCCGCTGGGTCACCCCGGCGGAGTTCCTGTCCCTGGCCCCGGTCTTCGAGGGCGACCGCGAGTTCTTCGAACGGATCCTGCCGACCCTGTGAGGCCCCTTCCGCTCGGGCCCGTCGCCTAGTCGCGGATCTCGAACGTCGACTCGTAGCGCTGGGACATCAGGTCGTCCCCGTCCAGCGGCGTGTAGCCGGGTTCCACCTGCTCCTGCTGCTGCTCGTGCTGCGGCCGTACGACATCCCCGTCACCGCCGAGCCCGCGGTCCGGGCCCTGGCAGCCCTGCGCCGCCGCAATGCCGAGCGCCACGAGCAGCGTCACCACGACGAACACGAACAGCCGCTGCCGCAGCAGCTGCGGGTTGGCGGGCCGCCGACCGGTACCCGTCCGCGGCGACGGGCGGCCTGCGCCATTGCGCGGTGCGGGCCGGCCGCCGCCGCCCGAGCGAGGGGCGTTGCGCGAGGCGGGGATCGGCCGGGGTCCGGGCCGGGACGAGGCCGTACCGCCGGGCAGGGCGCTGCCGCCCCGCGACGGCACACCGTCGCGCGCGGGACCCGGACCTCGGGAAGCGCCGTTGCCGCGCGGGACGGCGGCGCCGCGCGGCGGGGGTGTGCCCTGTGGGCGGCGCTGGAGGCGCTGCTGTTCCAGGTAGGTGTCGGCGAGCCGCCCGGTCGGCCGGTCCGCCTCTCCGGAACGCGGCGCGGGCGGCCGTACGTCCGCGAGCCCCTGCGCCTCCCGGGCCGCGATCTCCTTCAGACGCAGCGACAACTGCAGCGTGCTGGGCCGCTCCTCCGGTGCCTTCGCGAGACATGCCCGCACCAGCGGAGCCAGCGCGTCCGGTACGCCGTGCAGCTGGGGTTCCTCGTGGACGACGCGGTACAGCATCACCTCGGAGCTGCCGTGTCCGAAGGGTGAGTCACCCATGGACGCGTAGGCGAGGGTGGCGCCGAGGGAGAAGACGTCCGTGGCCGGCGTGACGGCGGCGCCGCGCACCTGCTCCGGGGCGAGGAAGCCGGGGGAACCCACCGCGGTGCCGACGTGGGTGAGGGTCGAGGCCCCCGTCGCCCAGGCGATGCCGAAGTCGATGATCCTCGGGCCCTTGGGCGACAGCAGGATGTTGGAGGGCTTGAGATCCCGGTGGACGACACCGGCCTCGTGGACGGCGACCAGGCCCTCGGACAGGGCTGCCCCGACGGCGGCGACGTCCGCCGCGCCGAGCGCACCCTCGCCGGCGACCTTGTCGTGCAGGGAGGGCCCGGGCACGTACTGCGTGGCGAACCACGGCCGATCCGCCTCGAGGTCCGCGGCCACGAGCCGTGCCGTACAGCCACCGCGAATCCGTCGTGCTGCCGACACCTCACGCGCGAACCGCGAGCGGAACTCCTGATCCTCCGCCAGATCGGGCCGGATCACCTTGAGCGCGACCCGCTGCCCCTTCTTGTCGGAGCCCAGGTAGACGACGCCCATTCCGCCTGCACCGAGCCGTCTGTGAAGCCTGAACGAGCCGACGACGCGCGGGTCCTCGCGCCTCAGGCGCATCATCGCCATGTTCATCCCCGCTGCCCGGTCCGTCTGACGAGCCACAGCTTACGTTTCCACGGGCCGCCGTGCGCAGAGGCCGCGCCCTCTCCGGGCGATGGATTGTCAGTGGTGGGTGGGAGACTTGAAGGGTGGTCAGGGGGCTGGCGAGCAAGGCGACTTCGCCCTGCAATGTCCCCCAACCGCCCATCGCAGAAGGGGGATTGGGCCCGTGAAGGGTGATCGCGTGGAGATAGTCGTGGATGCGGGGGACACGACCCGCACGTACGAGGTGGTGGCGAGCAGGGCGGGCCGCCGGGTGGAGACGGCGGTGCGGCGAGGTGTCGTGGAAGTGAGCGAAGTCACCCGAAGCGGGACTGTCGTGCGTACGGCGCGCTTCATGGCGAACCGGGTACTCGCGCTGGTCGAGCAGCCTGTGCCGCGCGAGGACAGCTCGGAGAAACCGGTGTAGACCGGGCGTCCCCTCGGGGAAGACCCCGAGACCCAGGACCTCGTCTCCACCCAGGGGAGTACTTCCCGGGTCATGGCTCATCCTCCGGGAGGCCCGCCAATCGGTACGAGGGCATGACGCCCGGCGTGGCCCGGCCGCCTAGATTTGAGGTCAAGCGGCGGGTGCAGCACTCGTCCCCCGAGGTCAGACACCCGCCGCTGCCAACGACAAATGACACAGGTCAGGAGAGGGACCATGGCTCAGACGGCACCGCGGACACTGATCCGCACGCAGCAGCGCCCGCTGCTGCGCCCGCGCCGCCAGGGCCGCCGCCACCCCTTGGTGGCGACGCTCATGGCCCTTCCCCTGGCGGTCCTGCTCCTGGTCGTCTTCGACGGCTGGGAGACAGTGGCCACACAGGCGTCGTCCGTGGGCGTGATGCTGGGGCGCTGAGCGGCGACCCCAGGCCCGGAAGAGCGGTCCGGGCGGGGACATCCACCCATGAAACCCCGTGGGGACGGGGGTGCGGCGGACGGCACAAATGCCGGCGCAGCTGGGGAGCTGCGCCGGCATTGCTTTTGCCTGCGCCGGCGACTTCCGGTCGTACGCGGCTGCGGCCCGCCGGCGCAGGATCTTCGCTTTGCCTCTCGACGCCGGTCCAGGTATTTCAGCCCGTCCGGCATCTGGGGGCGAGGGCTCTGCCATCCCTAACCCCCACCCACCCGAAGGGGGCGGTGCGTGAGCGTGGACGGTCGCTCTAGGCGTCGGTCCAGGTATTTCAGCCCGTCCGGCGTTTGAGGACGAGGCCGTTCAGGCCGATAGCGGGCTCTGGGGGCCGCAGCCCCCACCAGGTCCGGGGTCGAAGGGGCGGAGCCCCTTCAAGGACGGGACGGGTGGGGGCGGCGGGGGGCGAGACATCCCGGGGCGCCCCCGGCATCCAGCCCAGGCCGACGAGCAACCCCCGGCCAACCCGACGCCGTCACCGACGTACCCTCGGCCCAGACCCCCGCACACAAGGGACCCCAGTGACCCCGAACCCCCTCCTGCCCGCCCTCACCGCGCACGCCGAAGCCACGGCACACACACGCCCCCACCCCTGTCCCTGCGGAGCAACCGTCACGCTGGCCGACCGCCCCGACGCCACCGTGGTCCGGCACGCCGACACCGTCGCCAAGGCCCACGCCCCGGACATCACCCCCACCGAACTCACCCCTCGCCTCACCACCGCCGCCAACCTCCCCGACATACTCCTGGCGCCGCTCACCCTCATACCCGCCGACCTGCACGGCCGACTGGTCACCTTCTGGCCGTACGGCACCCCCGTCGACCCGGGCGACCCCGACGCGGCCCCCTGGGAGGCGGCAGCCACCCTCCTCGCCCGTCTCCACCGAACCCCGACCGACGCCTGCGCGCCGCTGCCTCCCATGCGCGGCCCAGCCAAAGCCGCCCACGCCGTGGACCGGCTCCGCAAAGCCGAGGGCGGCACCAGCGCCGCCGGCACCCCCACCGCCGCCGTCCTCCGCGCCTGGGACACCCTCCCCGCCTGGGCCCGCGCGAAGGCCCCGCAGCCCGACACCACCACCCTCTGCCACGGCGACCTCCACCTCGGCCAACTCGTCCGCCACCCGGCCCCGGACGGCCCTTGGCTGCTCATCGACGTCGACGACCTCGGCGTGGGCGTGCCGGCCTGGGACCTGGGCCGTCCGGCCGCCTGGTACGCCTGCGGGCTGCTGTCGCCCGAAGAGTGGGAGCGGTTCCTGTCCGCGTACCGCGCCGCAGACGGACCGGCCGTTCCCGTGGAGGGTGACCCCTGGCCCGCCCTGGACATCCCGGCCCGCGCCCTCACCGTGCAGACCGCCGCGAGGGCGATCACCAAGGCCGTGGCCGAGGGCCGTCCCCTGGACGAGGTCGAGCAGTCCCTCGTGGACGCCTGCGACCGAATGGCTTCCGTCCCCCCTGAGTTGACCCGAGATTACGCAAAGTAGGGTGCAACCGACCGCAGCCGGACAGAGTCTGTTCTGGCGATACGCGAAGCAGGATCGACCGGCGAGGAGTTGAGCCGACCATGCAGTGTCCGAAGTGCCGAGCCCCGATGCACACGTACAACCGCAACGGCGTCCAGATCGAGCAGTGCAGCGGTTGCCGCGGCATCTTTCTCGACTACGGCGAGCTGGAGTCGCTGACCCGCCTGGAGTCCCAGTGGTCCCAGCCGGCCCCGCCGCCTCCGGCCGCCCCGCAGGCCTACCCGGCCCCTGCCCCTCCGGCCCCGGCCTGGGGCGCCCCGCACGGTGGTCACCATGGCGGCCACGGCGGTCACTACGGCCACAAGCGTCACAAGAGCTTCGGCCACATGCTGTTCTCCAGCTGAGCCGCACAAGCACGAAGAAGCCCCCGGTCATCGACCGGGGGCTTCGGTGTGTGGACGATACTGGGATTGAACCAGTGACCTCTTCCGTGTCAGGGAAGCGCTCTCCCGCTGAGCTAATCGTCCTCGGGACCGTGATCGACCAAACACGCCTGAAGATCACGAACTTGCTGCGTGCGCGATACTGGGATTGAACCAGTGACCTCTTCCGTGTCAGGGAAGCGCTCTCCCGCTGAGCTAATCGCGCGGGTCAGACCTTCGATGATCCGTCGAAGATCCAGTGGACGATACTGGGATTGAACCAGTGACCTCTTCCGTGTCAGGGAAGCGCTCTCCCGCTGAGCTAATCGTCCTTGGAGGTGGAGACGGGATTTGAACCCGTGTAGACGGCTTTGCAGGCCGTTGCCTCGCCTCTCGGCCACTCCACCAGGAGTGTAGGGGGTCGGGAAGATCCCCTGTTCCTTCGAGCGGACGACGAGGCTCGAACTCGCGACCTCAACCTTGGCAAGGTTGCGCTCTACCAACTGAGCTACGTCCGCTTGTCGTTTCGTTCCGCTCCCGCGGCCCGGCGACGAGTTGAACTCTAGCGGATTCCGGGGCCAGCACAAAAACGCGTTTGTGCAGCGTGCTGCGCTGCGCCTGCTCAGGGACCTGCCGACGGGTCCCGAAGGGACATGGCGAGGTCACCCGCAGGACACCCGCCATAGACTCGACTGCGTGCCCGACCTCCCTCCCCTCGCCCGCTTCGGCGATCGCGTGGCCACCGGCCTCCTCGATGTGACCAACGACGCCGCGGCCCTGGACTCCAGCGGATTCTGGGCTGTCTGCGCCGACTTCGAGGGCGGTCTGACATGCGCCCGCTTCCGGGACGTACGAGAGGAACCCGTGCCCGCGCCGGTGCCGGGGAAGTGGCTCGGCCCGGCTGCCGGTGACTGGACGTCGTCGCTCGACCGCTCCGCGTACACGGCGGGCGTACGGCGCATCCGCGAGCACATAGCGGCCGGCGAGGTCTATCAGGCGAATCTGTGCCGTGTCCTGAGCGCGCCGATCGGGCCGGACGCCGATGTGGACGACCTGACGGCCCTGCTGGCCCGCGGCAACCCGGCGCCCTACGCGGGAACGATCCGGCTGCCGGAGCACGGGGTTGAGATAGCCACCGCGTCTCCCGAGCTCTTTGTGCGCCGTGACGGGCGTGTTGTCGAGTCCGGGCCGATCAAGGGCACCGGGCGGACCGAGGCGGACCTGCTGGAGAAGGACTACGCCGAGAATGTGATGATCGTGGACCTGGTGCGCAACGACATCGGTCGCGTGTGCGCCACGGGGACGGTGACCGTGCCCGATCTGTGCGCCGTCGAGAAGCACCCGGGCCTTGTCCATCTGGTGTCCACCGTCCGCGGTGAGCTGGGAGCCGGCGCCGGCTGGCCCGAGCTGCTCGGCGCCGCCTTCCCGCCCGGCTCGGTCACCGGTGCGCCCAAGTCGAGCGCCCTGCGGATCATCGACGCGTTGGAGACGGCGCCCCGGGGCCCGTACTGCGGTGGCATCGGGTGGGTCGACGCCGACCGCGGGGTCGGCGAGCTGGCTGTCGGGATCCGTACCTTCTGGATCGACCGGGCCGAAGGCGTGCTGCGGTTCGGTACCGGCGCGGGGATCACCTGGGGGTCGGACCCCGAGGGGGAGTGGCGGGAGACCGAGCTGAAGGCGTCCCGGCTGCTCGCGGTAGCGTCGGGGGCGTACGAGGTGAGTGGAGAGGGACTGCAATCGTGAAGATCTGGCTGGACGGCGGGCTGCAGGACATCGAGTCCGCCCGTGTCTCCGTCTTCGACCACGGGCTGACCGTGGGCGACGGCATCTTCGAGACGGTGAAGGCGGTGGACGGCCGTCCGTTCGCGCTGACCCGGCACCTCGACCGGCTGACGCGCTCGGCGCGCGGTCTCGGTCTGCCCGAGCCCGACCACGACGAGGTGCGCCGCGCCTGCGCCGCCGTCCTGGAGGCCAACCCGATGCCGCTCGGCCGGCTGCGCATCACCTACACCGGCGGCCACGGCCCCCTCGGCTCCGACCGTGGCGAGCACGGACCGACCCTCGTCGTCGCCCTCGGCGAGACCGCCCGCCGCCCCGACTCCACGGCGGTCATCACCGTGCCCTGGACCCGCAACGAGCGTGGCGCGCTCACCGGCCTGAAGACGACCTCGTACGCCGAGAACGTCGTCGCCCTCGCCCGCGCCCACCAACACGGCGCCTCCGAGGCCCTGTTCGCCAACACGGTCGGGCAGCTCTGCGAGGGCACCGGGTCGAATGTCTTCGTCGTCCTGGACGGCGAGATCCACACCCCGCCGATCGCCTCGGGCTGCCTCGCGGGCATCACGCGCGTGCTGGCGATCGAGTGGACCGGCGCGAAGGAGACGGACCTGCCACTGGACGTCCTTCAGCGGGCCGACGAGGTCTTCCTCACCTCCACCCTCCGCGACGTGCAGGCCGTGCACCGCGTCGACGACCGCGAACTCCCGGGCGCGCCGGGGCCGGTGACCGCCAAGGCGATGCGGATCTTCGCGGAGCGGTCGGGCGACGACCTGGATCCGTAGGAGCAACGGGCACGCGAAGAAAATGGGCTGCCGTGGCCCCGGCGCGGTGGGTAGAACACCCCTGATGACCACGACCCTGCGGCCGACTGAGCCGCTTCAGCACAACGAGGACGGGACCCGTTCGCGCCGCTTTCAGGTGTGTGTGAACGGCCGCCCCGTGGGCGCACTTCACCTCGGCACGCATCCCGTCTTCGGCGGCACGGTCGCCCGGATATCGGAGCTGCGCATCGAGGAACCGGACCGGCGCCGCGGCCGGGGCACGGTGGCCGCCCTCGCCGCGGAGGAGGTGGCGCGCGGCTGGGGCTGCCGGCGCATCGAGGCGACGGTCCCCGGTGCCGCCGGACCGGCGCTGCGCCTCGCCACGGCGCTGGGCTACGTCGTCCGCAATCGCGGCATGGAGAAGGCGCTCGGCGACACCGCGCCCGATCTGCCCCGGGGCAGCCGGGGACGACCCATGACGGAGGCCGAGTACGGACCCTGGGCGGACAAGAGCTTCGAGGAATACTTCCGCAGCTGGGTCGAGCGCGGGGTCCCGGAGGCCGCGGCCCGGGCCAAGGCCGAGCGGGACCACGCCGTACTGCTGCCGGACGGTCTGCGCACGCCGGGTGCGGTCCTGAGCGTCCTTGAGCACGAGGGAACTCCGGTGGGCACTCTGTGGATGGTGGCGCAGGACGACCGCGCGTACGTCTACGACGTGGAGACCGCCCCGGCCCACCGGGGCAGGGGGCACGGGCGCACGCTGATGCTGCTGGCCGAGGCCCAGGCGATCGCCGCGGGGCACCGGGTCATCGGCCTCAACGTCTTCGCGGACAACGCCCCCGCCGAGCGGCTCTACGAGTCACTCGGCTACGAGACGACGCGGTACGCCATGTTCAAGACACTGCTGTAGCCGTCGGCCGGCCGAGGGGCCCGGCGGAGGTCAGGCGCTCGGCTCCGCCAGCAGCCGGTCCGCGATCTCCTCGATGCGCTCGCGCAGCCCCTCCTGGCTCTTGCCGCCGTCGAGGCGCTCGCCGCCGATCACATACGTCGGCGTGCCGGTCACGCCGATGGCCTTGCCCTCGGCCTGGTCGGCGTCGACGATCAGGATGTGCCGGCCGTCGACCAGAGCGGTGTCGAACTCCTCGGTGTCCAGGCCGAGTTCCCCGGCCACCTCGACCAGGAAGGGTTCACCCTTACGGCCCAGCTCCTCGACCCGGCCCAGCACGGCCTCCACGTACGGCCACCCCTGCCCCTGCTCGAAAGCCTCCTCGGCGGCCTGCGCGCCGGCGAAGGCGTGCTTGTGCTTCTCCAGCGGGAAGTGCCGCAGCCGCAGCTCCAGCCGGTCGCCGTAGCGGGCGCGCAGGGCACGGAGATCGTCCAGGGCGCTGCGGCAGTCGGGGCACTGCACCTCGCACCAGACGTCGAGGACGGGGGCGGTGGCGCGGTCGGGGGAGGAGTCGCTCATGGTTCCAGTCTCCCAGCAGCGGCGCGGGCGACCCAATCCGACCGGGTGCTTCGCCGACGACGGCCCTGACGCGGACCCGGGCCGTTCACCGCGACCGGGACCTGCGGAGGAGATGACCCGGAGATGTCCCTGATGTCGGGCCCAGGCGTGGCCGGGCGGGGTTGCCACGGTGCAGGATGGAAGGGACGAAGTGCCCTGACCGACTCAGCCTGCCCTGGAGGACCGGATGATTGCCGAGACCGTCTGTTCCGCCGCCGCCGCGGCCGGCCTGGGCATCGCGGCGGTCACGGCGTACCGCAAGCGTTTCCTCGCGGCCACGCGCATCGCCGCGTACTCGCTGGTGCCCCTGGGGCTGGTGATGACCGGTGTCGTCGACTGGCTTGCGGACACCGCGTTCAGCCCGACCGCCTGGGCGGGCTTCGGAGTCCTCGGCGTCGCCTGGCTGCTGTTCGCGAGCAGCCGCGCGGTGGAACGCCGCCGTGGCGGCACCCGCAAGGAGCGCAAGGAAGCCAAGGCCGGCGCACAGCGCGAGGCGGTGGCCCCGGCGGCCTCGGCGCCCTCCCTGGGGGCGGGCTCCCGTCAGTCGACCCGGCCCGCGACCGCACCCAGGGCCGAGGCCGCCTCGGACGACTTCAGCGACATCGAGGCCATCCTCAAGAAGCACGGCATCTGACCCCCCGCACGCATGACTGAAACGACACAGTGGGTCGCCGCCCGGCCGTAAGTGATCATCACTCGAACCGGACATCGAGGAATTCGGCGAACTCCCGCTCATCGCGGGCGTGTTGATCGCGCCACGAGGGACAACTACGTCATCATCGCCGCGAGATGCTGGACACGACACAAAGCGAGGCCGCGCCACCTCAGGACGAGCCCCGCGGGTGCCTCTTCGCCCTTTCCCAGCCACCGCTGATGATCTTCCTTGCGGTGATCGGGTGTCTGCTGCTCATGGCTGCGCTGCACGATCTGCTGCTGCTCTGAGCCGTACCCGCGGCCCCCGGCGCCACCCGCCGGGGCCCGCGTCGACACCGGTATCTCGGCGACCGCTCAGCCCGCCGCTTCCTTGCGGCGAGCCCGGTAGGCGGCCACATGCAGACGGTTTCCGCAGGTGCGGCTGTCGCAGTAGCGCCGCGAACGGTTGCGGGAGAGGTCCACGAAGGCGTGCCGGCAGTCCGGCGCCTCACAGCGCCGCAGCCGCTCCTGCTCGCCCGCCACCACGAAGAACGCCAGCGCCATGCCGCAGTCGGCCGCCAGGTGGTCGGCGATGGAGGCGCCGGGGGCGAAGTAGTGCACATGCCAGTCGTAGCCGTCGTGGTCCGTGAGCCGGGGGGTGGTTCCGGCGGCGGCGATCAGCTCGTTGATCAGCCCGGCAGCGGTCCGCGCGTCGGGCTCCGCGAAGATCTCGGCGAACCGGCCGCGCACCTTGCGCACCGCGGACAGATCGAACTCCGAGAGGACACCGACATCGCTGATTTCGTGCTTTCGTACGAAATCGGCGAGCGCCGCGACGTCCGGCAGTGCGTCCGGAGTCTCGTCGCCCTCCGGTGCGGTGTTCACCAGATCCACCACGGCATCGAGCGCACACCGGGTGTCATGGGTGATCAGCACGTTTCGCTCCCTGGCCTGAGGTCGGGCGGGGCGCCCGCCGATGCTGGCCGATGGTAGTGGCTCGCAGCGCCCACAGACCGGCCGCGACCGTACGTGGCTTCGAATACAACGCCGCAGGGGCGTTGACGGTTCCCGTCCGGCCCGGCCCGGACGGGAACCGTCGGCGCTTACTCACGGTGACCGACACGGCCTCCGCTCCCCGAGCGCGCCGACGCCGCCCCCGCGGAGCGGAGGCGGCGCTGACGTGTGCCCTATGCGGTTGTCTTGGCCCGAGCCGTCTCCCCGAGTCGACGGCGCCGGGCGGCTTGCGGGGGGCCTCGGCCTAGCTTTCCGCCAGGATGTGCGAGAGCTCCTGATCGAGATCGAAATGCCGATGCTCCGTACCTGGGGGCACCGCGGCATCCGTTCGCTTCAGGAAGGACTCCAGGGCCCGTGCAGGGGCCTCGAGCAGGGCCTCGCCCTCCGGAGAGCTCAGGGCGATGCAGACGACGCCCTGACCGTGGCTGCGCGACGGCCAGACGCGGACGTCGCCGGTTCCGGTGGGCCGGTGGAGGCCCTCCGCGAGGAGGTCGCGGGCGAACACCCACTCGACGGTTTCCTCGGCTCCGGTGTGGAAGGTGGCGTGCACGGCGTAGGGGTCGGCCGTGTCGTACCGCAGGCCTGCGGGGACAGGCAGGGATGACTCGCTCGACACAACGAGGCGCAGGTGCAGCTCGCAGCTGACCGTGGTGTTCATAAGCGCCAGGGCCTTTCGCTCAGTGTGCGCTCGGGGATTCGCACGTCGGCGAAATCGACATGCCACCTACGGTGCCGTTGTAAACCCCTCTGAGTGTTTTGCGTGTGTTTACGTAACTCTTCCGGCCGAGAACCCGTTCGCGAGGTACGACCATTCCGGTGACTCGTTTCCGTCCGGTAGGGTTTGGCCGTATGAATACGGGGAGTAACGAGTCGGGCGAGGTTGCCCTGGCTACCGACGAGACCGAAGTGGACGGTGTGAAGGGCGACAGCGAGCAGGGGCTCGGCTCACGAGCGCCGGAGTTCGTCAAGGCGCGTAGAGCGCTGCATCTGAGCTGGCAGGTGGGCGTCTTCGTCATCGGCCTGGCGATAGTCGTCACCGGCATCATCCTGCTGCCTCTGCCCGGTCCGGGCTGGGTGATCATCTTCGGGGGCATGGCGGTCTGGGCGACCGAGTTCGTATGGGCCCAGCTAGTGCTGCGCTGGACCAAGCGCAAGGTCACCGAGGCGGCCCAGCGGGCCCTCGATCCGAAGGTGCGCCGTCGCAACATCATCCTGACGACGATCGGCTTGGTGATCGTGGGCGTGCTGCTCGGGATCTACCTGTGGAAGTTCGGCATAGTGATGCCCTGGAAGATCAAGGACCAGTGATCCGCGAGGGGGTGCGGACGTCTGCCGGTACGGCTTCGCGCCGGTCACTCGCACCCCCTGACATGGGGTAATGTTCTTCCTGCGTCCGGGCGATTAGCTCAGTGGGAGAGCGCTTCGTTCACACCGAAGAGGTCACTGGTTCGAACCCAGTATCGCCCACCCGGATCCGGCGGGCCGCCTGCGACTGTGCAGGCGGGCCGCCGTCGTTTCCGGCCGGCATGCGCGACGCGACACGGCAGGGGTGTCTGCCACCTGAGGCGACATCCCGTCAACTCGCCCGTGGCCATGCTGCGCTCGGTCGAGATGGACATAGGGTGGCCGACTTGTTGTTCGATGCCTCGACCTCGCGCGTCTGACCTGCGCCGACGTCCGACCGGTCCGGCCAACTCGCCTCCATCTGCCGTCACCCGGCCCCGCGGGCCGCCAAGAAATTCCTGTCCGAATCATTGACGCACTCCGAGGCCCTCCGTAACTTGTGCCAGCAAGCGCTTACTTGAAACGATTCATGAAGCGGTAGCGACGCTGCGGGGAGGCTCGACGGTGAGAACCAGCAGGAATGTTGAGAGGCGTACGATCCTGAAGGCGGCCGGCGCCACGGCGGCCGCACTCGGGCTGGCCGCGACGACGGGCTGCGGTGGGGACGGAGGGGCCTCCGCCGACGGGACGGTGACGATCCGTTACGCGTGGTGGGGTGCCGAGGACCGGGCCGAGCGCATCAACAAGACCATTGAGCTGTTCCACAAGAAGTACCCGAAGATCAAGGTCAAGACGGACTTTCAGCCGTACACCGACTTCTGGAAGAAGTTCAACACCCAGGCCTCCGGGGGGAATCCGCCGGACGTGTTCCAGAATGCCATCGGCTTCCTCCGCAAATATGACGCGAAGAATGTGCTGCTCGATCTCAATGAGCAGGTCGAGGCCGGCAATCTGTCGATGGACGGCTTCCGCGCGGGACTCGAGAAGTTCGGCGAGATCGACGGAAAGCTCCTGGGGGTTCCCGTCGGGTCCAACTCGATGGCCCTGGTCATCGACAAGCCCGTCTACACCAAGGCGGGCGTGAAGCCGGAACAGGGCTGGACCTGGGACGACTTCGACGCGGCGATGAAGAAGATCCGCGACAGGGCGGGACGCGCCGGCGACAGCGGCATGTACGGCGTCATGTACCTCTACGACCTCTACCTCCGCCAGAACGGCAAGGCGTTCTTCACCGAGGACGGACTCGGCTTCACCGAGGCGGATCTGACGGACTGGTGGACCAAGGCCGAGAAGGGTGTGCAGGAGGGCATCTACGCCGACGCCAAGAAGGTCGCCCAGATCAAGCCCAAGTCGGCCGTCTCCGCCGAGCTGGCCGGCGGCGAGTTCACCTGGGACAACTTCACCGTCCGCTACACGTCCGAGGGCAAGAGCGAGTACGGCCTCGCTCCCATCCCGACCACGGACGGCAAGAAGACCGGCCAGTACCTGGGCTCCTTGATGCTCAGCGCTTCCAGGCGCACCGAGCACCCCAAGGAGGTCGCCCAGTTCATCGACTTCATGGTCCACGACCCCGAGGTCGCCAAGATCATGGGCTACGACCGCGGTGTGCCCGCCACCCAGGCCCAGTTCGACGCGTTCCAGCCGACGGACGAGGTCAACAAGGGGATCGCCGCCTACGAGACGTCCCTCGTCGAGGCGGGCGTCCTGGAACCCATCACCCCGCACCCGAACGGCGCCGACATCTGCGAGGCGGCGTTCCTGCGCATCGCCGAAGAGCTCGCGCTGGGCAAGCGTTCGGTGGACGAGGCCGTCAAGCAGTACTTCACCGAGTCGAAGACGGCTCTCGCAGGCTGATGGGAACCGCCGTGACACACGCCCCTGCGGTGGAGGGCCCGGCCACGGGCTCCGAGCCGCGGCACGGGCCGGTGCAGCCCCTGCGTCCCGCCGCCCTCAAGCGGCGGGTCCGCCGGGAGAACCTGGCCGGCTATCTCTTCATGTCCCCCTGGATCGCCGGGTTCCTGCTGCTCACGGCAGGCCCGATGATCGCCTCGCTCTACTTCGCCTTCACCGACTACAACCTCTTCGACGCGCCCAAGTGGATCGGCCTCGACAACTTCTCCGAGATGTTCGGCGACCCGCGCTGGCGCCACTCGGTGCAGGTGACGCTCTGGTACGTCGTCGTCGGCACGCCGCTCAAGCTGCTCGCGGCCCTCGGCGTGGCGCTCCTCCTGGCCCAGAAGCGGCGCGGGCAGGCCTTCTACCGGGCCGCCTTCTACGCCCCGTCGCTGATCGGCGCGAGCGTCTCCGTCGCGATCGTCTGGAAGGCGATCTTCTCCGACGACGCGATCGTCGACCGGACGCAGAAGGTCTTCGGGATCGACGTCGGCGGCTGGACGGGCGATCCGGACCTGATCATCTACAGCCTGGTGGCGCTCACCGTCTGGCAGTTCGGCGCCCCCATGGTCATCTTCCTCGCCGGCCTCAAGCAGGTCCCGCGTGAGTTGTACGAGGCGGCCGAGGTCGACGGGGCGGGCAAGCTGCGGCGGTTCTGGAACATCACCCTGCCGATGATCTCCCCGGTCCTCTTCTTCAACGTCCTGCTGGAGACCATCCACTCCTTCCAGATCTTCAGCTCGGCGTACATCGTCGGCGGGGGAGCCGGAGGCAACGCCTGCGGTCCGGCCGACGGCTCGATGGTCTACACCTGCTATCTGTACGTCCAGGGCTTCGAGAACAGCAGGATGGGCCTGGCCTCAGCCATGGCCTGGATGCTGCTCGTCGCGGTCGCCCTGGTGACGGCGGTGCTGTTCTGGTCCCAGAAGCGCTGGGTGCACTACGAGGAGGGCGCCTGATGAGCGCACCGGCAACCGACATCAAGCCGGCGCCCTCCGCGCGGGCCGGGGCGCTGCGCCGCCGACTGCCCGGTTCCGTCGCCTGGCACATCGGGTCCCTGCTGGTCCTCGCGGTGATCCTGTACCCGGTGATCTGGGTCGTCGGCGGTTCGTTCAAGCAGAGCGAGGACATCATCGGCAGCCTGGACCTCTTCCCGGGCGACCCGAGCTTCTCCAACTACACCAGCCTCGCCGACGGCATCGCCGACATCTCGATCTCCACCTTCTTCCTCAACTCGCTCTTCCTCGCGGTCGGGTCGGTGATCGGGATCGTGGTGTCCTGCTCGCTGACGGCGTACGCCTTCGCGAGGATCCGGTTCGCGGGCCGGAATCTGCTGTTCACGCTGATGATCGGCACGCTCCTGCTGCCGTACCACGTCCTGCTGATCCCGCAGTACGTGCTGTTCCGCAACATGGAGATGATCAACACCTACACCCCGCTGCTGCTGGGGAAGTACCTGGCCACGGAGGCGTTCTTCGTCTTCCTGATGGTGCAGTTCATGCGGAACCTGCCCAAGGAACTCGACGAGGCGGCCCGCCTCGACGGCTGCGGGCACTTGCGGATCTACTGGTCGATCATGCTGCCGCTGTGCCGGCCGGCCCTGATCACCAGCGCTATCTTCACCTTCATCAACGCCTGGAACGACTTCATGGGCCCGCTGATCTACCTCAACGAGCCCGACAAGTACACCGTCTCCCTCGGCCTGAAGATGTTCGTCGACCAGGAGGGCATCGCGAACTACGGCGGCATGATCGCCATGTCGCTCGTCGCCCTGCTGCCGGTCCTGGCCTTCTTCCTGGCCTTCCAGCGATACCTGATCGACGGCATGGCGACGTCCGGACTGAAGGGCTGAGGTGAAGCGACGATGGCCCAGGCGCGCGTGAAGGCTCGTACGGCTCGTGCGGTTCGTACGACTCGTCGGGAGGCTCGCGGGGAATCGCTCTTCGCCGAGCGGTTCGCCGTGTTCGCCGAGTGCCTGCTGACCGGTGTCTGGATCGCGGTCGCCTCGCTCGGAGTGGTCACTTATCCGGCCGCTCTCGCCGCCGGCGCCCGGCATCTGCGTCGCCGTATCGCACATGAGGGCGGTGGCCTGCGGGAATTCGTCGCCGACTTCCGGGTGGCCGTGCGGCGTGGGTGGGTCGTCGGGCTCGCCGGGTGGGCCGGGGCGGGCGCGGTCCGGCTGGACGTCCAGGCCGCGCGGGCCGGGATTCCCGGTGGACCCCTCGTCGGGGCCATCGGGGTGTTCGCACTGATCGGTGCCCTCGTGGCACTGCTGCGGGCCACGGCGGTCTGGACGCCGGACGCCGGCTGGTGGTCGCTGCTCGCGGGCGCCGGACGCCGTACCGTGCTCGACCCTGCCGGGTCCTTCCTGATCATCGGAGGGTTGGCCGTCGCGGCCGCCTCCGCCTGGTTCGCCGCGCCGCTGGCGGTCCCTGTCCTGGGGGCCGTCGCGGCGGCGGCCGTCGCCGTGGAGGAGCGGTACCGGCACCGCTGAACCTGCGGTGCCTCGCACCAGGTCGGCGCTCCGGGCGCCGCACTCTATCTGTCATGCCCCTGACCATTCGTACGTGGAAAGGAAAGGCCATGTCCCCCATCCCCCGCAGGTCCCTCCTCAAGGCGGCCGCCGTCGCCGGAGCCGCCGCACAGTTCAGCTGGGCGCTAGGGGCGAAGGACGTGCAGGCCGCGCCCAGAGCCGCCGGCGCCGATGCCGATCCCGTGACCCTGGACTGGCTGGAGGACGGCGGTCTGGGCACCGCCCCCGGCTCCACCGTCGGCGTGCCCTGGCCGAAGGGTGTGTACCAGGAGGACCAGACGTTCGCGCTGACGGACGCGGACGGCAAGGCCGTGCCCGTGCAGTCGTGGCCGATCGCCTACTGGCCGGACGGCTCCCTCAAGTGGACGGCCCACGCGGTCGGTTCGGGCAACGGCAAGCTCACGTTGAGCCCCGGTGCGGCCGCCGCGCCTGCCAAGAAGGTCACAGTCGACAACAGCGGCGGCACCATCGACGTCTCCACCGGTGTCATCACAGCGAGGATCGGCAAGTCCGGCGCCACGCTGATCAAGTCGGTCACGCGCGGCTCCACCGAGATCGCCAGGAACGGTCGCCTCGTGCTGATCCGCCAGCCCGAGATCGAGGACGAGGACCAGGGCTCGGTCAAGACCGAGCGCTTCGAAGGCGCCATCTCCGAGGTCACCGTCGAGCAGAAGGGCCCCGTCCGCGCGCTCGTCCGCATCGACGGCAAGCACCGCAAGGGCGGCCGGAGTTGGCTCCCCTTCTCCATCCGCCTCTACTTCTACGCCGGCGCCGACTCCTTCCGCATGGTGCACACCATCACCTACGACGGCACCCAGGAGCCCGGCAAGGCGAGCGGCGACTTCATCCGCGGCCTCGGCGTGCGCTTCACGGTCCCCATGCGGGACGAGTCGTACGACCGTCACATCCGCATCGGCGGCGAGGGCACCGGCATGCTCCGTGAGGCCGTCAAGGGCATCACCGGGCTGAGGCGCGATCCAGGGGCCGCCGTACAGGCGGCGCAGTTCGCAGGGGAGAAGCTGCCCGATCCGTCGACCTGGGACCAGCGCGTGACGACCCGGCTGCAGTACATCCCCGAGTGGGGCGACTACACCCTCTCCCAGCTCTCCGCCGACGGCTTCACTCTGCGCAAGCGCACGAAGAAGGGCTACGGCTGGATCGGCGCCGGCGGTGGCAGGCGTGCCTCCGGCTTCGGATACGTCGGTGGTGTCAGCGGCGGGTTCTCCTTCGGGCTGCGGGACTTCTGGGAGAAGTTCCCCGCCCAGCTCGACATCCGCGACGCCCACACCGACGCGGCCGAGGTCACCATGTGGCTCTGGTCGCCCGAGGCGCAGCCCATGGACCTGCGCTTCTACCACGACGGCATGGGCCAGGACACCTACCCCGAGCAGCTCGAAGGCCTCAACATCACCTATGAGGACTACGAGCCCGAGTTCGGAACGCCCTACGGCATCGCCCGCACCTCCGAACTCCTCTTCTGGGCCAACGAGTCGACGCCCTCGCCCGAAGTCCTGGCCCAACAGGTCGAGGCCGTACGGGTGCTGCCGCAGCTCGCCGCCCCGCCCGCGCAGCTCATCAAGGCGGGGGTCTTCGGGCCGGGCCTGTACTCCGAGCCGGACCGCTCCACACCCGCCAAGGCAAAGATCGAGGACCACCTCGACTTCCTCTTCACCTACTACAAGGGCCAGGTGGAGATGCGCCGTTGGTACGGCTTCTGGGACTACGGCGACATCATGCACACCTACGACACCGTCAGACACCAGTGGCGGTACGACATCGGCGGCTACGCCTGGGACAACTCCGAGCTCTCGCCCGACCTGTGGCTGTGGTTCGCCTATCTCAGAAGCGGGCGCGCTGACATCTTCCGGTTCGCCGAGGCCATGACCCGGCACACCGGCGAGGTCGATGTCTACCACCTCGGCGAATGGGCCGGCCTCGGCACCCGGCACGGCGTGCAGCACTACGCCGACAGCGCCAAGCAGCAGCGCATCGCCAATACCACGTACCGCCGCTACTACTACTTCCTCACCGGGGACGAACGCGTCGGCGACCTCATGCACGCCAACGTCGACTCCGACGAGACCTTCCTCGTCCTCGACCCGATCCGCAAGATCCGCACCGAGCCGTACACCCCCGACCGGCACGCGCTGTCGATCGGCTTCGGCACCGACTGGAGCGGGTTGGTGTCGGCCTGGCTGACCGAGTGGGAACGCAAGGGCCCCAAGTGGGAGAAGGCCAAGGCGCGGGTCCTGTCCACCATGGAGACGATCGCCGCGCAGCCCAACGGCTTCGTGCAGGGCAGCGGTCTCTACGACCTCGACACGGGCAGGTTCGCCGTAGCCGGCAAGCCCGTCGTGGGCGTCTCCCACCTCTCCGCGGTGTTCGGCCTCAACGAACTGTGCGCCGAGCTCATCGACCTCGTCGACATGCCGGAGTTCAACGAGGCGTACTTCGACTACTGCCGCTACTTCAACGCGACGAAGACCGAGCAGGCGGCCCGCTACGGCTCCAACTTCGGCTCTCTGCTGCTCTTCCAGGGCCACTCGCGCCTCGACGCGTACGCCGCCGTCCGGACCGGCGACGAGAAGCTCGCCACTCGCGCGTGGGAGAAGTTCTACAACTCCGACGGCTACAAGGAGTCGGCGCCGTGGCGGACGGAGAAGCTGAGCGGCCCCGACGCGCTGGTCCCGGGCAGCGAGGCGGCCTGGGTGTCCACGAACGACACCGCGTTGTACGGGCTCGCGGCCATTGAGAACCTGGCGTTGCTGGGGGACAGGATGCCGTAACAGGTGGTGGGGAACTGCGGGTCCGTTGTGGCTGGTCGCGCAGTTCCCCGCGCCTCTGTGGGCTAGTGCATGCTGCCCAGGAATTCCCGCATCTTTCGGGCGTCCCTGAGGCGTTGCTCGTACGTCGCTCCGATGGCCAGCAGGAGAAGGCCGGCCAGGGCGGGCGGTACCCAGCGGGGGAGTGCGTCGGTCACCTGGGCGATGTACGGGGCGAGTTCGTGCAGGGCGTCCAGGGCCAGCACCGCGCCGCCGAGGAGGAGCGGTGCCTGGAGGTGGTGGCGGGCGCCGAGCAGGGTGACCGCCAGGGCCGCCAGGCCGAGGAGCAGGGGGCGCGTCCAGTGCGGGTCGCCCCAGGCCGCGAGGAGGCTCGGCACGAGGGTGGCGGCGAGTCCGGGGCCGTACGCCGTCCAGGACGAGGTCTGCGGATCGCGGCGCCTGTGCAGGGCGCCGACCAGCAGAGCCGGGACCGTGACCGGCAGCGTGTACGCCTCGGGCGTCCCGACGTCCCAGGCCGTCAGACGCACCCACGTGGCCAGTACGAACAGCGCGGCGGAGGCGTAGGCCACGGACCGGCGTTCCGGGCGGACCGCCGTACCGGCCGTGATCACACCGCACAGCGCCAGCACCAGGGCCAGCATCGGCAGGTCGGCCGGTGCCGCGGCCAGCGCGACGGCGAGCAGCGCGGCGATCGCGCCCGTCACCTCGACCGGGACCGCCGCCCGCGCGTCACCGAGCCGTGCCGCGAGCAGAGCCGCCGCCACCGGGACCACCAGGACCAGCAGGGCGACGTACTGCGCCTGCCAGCCGGCCGCAGCCCCCGCCGCACAGGCCAGCCCGGCGGCGTACGCGAGCCCGGCCGGGGCCGTGACCGGAGCGAGGTGCGCCTTCCAGGAGCCCGCCGCGAAGAGCGCCGTCAGCGCGGCGAGCACGGTGAGGGTCGCGGCCTCGCTGGTCAGCGAGAGGAAGGCGAGGGGGAGTGAGGTGAGGAGGGCGAGGACCATGGCGGTCGCGCGAGGGGTGGGGACGCCGATGGGAGTGGCTGTAACGGCTGCGGGCTCCCCGGCGGTGGTGGGTTCCTGCGTCGAGGCCGCCGACGGCTCCTGCGCCGTCGCCGGCTGTTCGGACGGTCGTATCCACGCGGCCGCCGCGAGGGCGCCGGCCGTGGTGATTGCCAGGGCCGCCAGGCCCACGGCGTAGGGGACTTCGAGCACGGCGGGCAGGACCAGCGCCGTCGCCCACGCCAGCGCCAGTACGCCGGTCAGGGCCCGGGTCCGCCACGCGGTGTCGCGTGCGGCGAGGAGCAGTACGGCGGCGACCGTCGCCAGGACGACCGGCACCGTCTCCGAATGCGGGGGCCAAGGAGCGTCGGCCGCCATCGCCTGCCGTACATCGCCGGGCGCCCCGGACCACACCTGATCCACCCAGGCCACCGGACCCGCGAGCGCGATCGCCACCAGCGGCAGCGTCCACAGCAGGGCGAGTCCCTGTACGGCGGCGGAGGCCCGGGTGAGCCCGTCGCGCAGCGCCTGCGGCAGCCGGTCCGCGCGGATCGCCGCGAGCAGGGCGATCCCGCACACCAGATACACCGGAACCGTCCACGCCTCCGGCAGCACGGGGCGGGCGGTGCCGCCGAGCGCAGCGACCGTGAGGAGACCGGCGGCGACGGAGAGGCCGAGCGCCTGCTTCGCGGCGGCCTCCTGCCACGCCGCCGAGACCGCGATGCCCGCGGCCAAGAGGAGGAGCGCCGCCGCACGGGCGGCGGCGCTCGGGCCGGTGGCCGTCCAGGACAGCCAGCCGGCGGCCCACACGCCCCACGCGCCCATGCCGTACGCACCGATCACAGCGGTGATCCGTACGGACCCGGCAGGCACCCGGAGCGCCACACCCGCGTCGAACCCGGCCGTCACCAGCACGGCGGCCGTGATCCCGAGCATGCTCGCGTCGGCCGCCACCGCCCACAGGGTGAGCGGGAGTTGGGCGGCGAGCAGAGCGGCGGGCAGGGGCAGATGCAGCTCGGAGGTGCGCGGCAGCAGGCCGTACGCCGTCCACAGGGCCGCCAGCACGGCCGAAGCGGCCGCGAGGTAGCCGGTGGCGTCCACGTCGGCCAACCCGACCTCGTGCAGCGCGTAGGCGTCGAGCGCAGTCAGCACGAGCCCCAGGCCCGCCACCGACTCGGCCGTCGACCGCAGCCCGCGCTTCAGCAGCGGCAGCGGCGCGGCGAGCACCGCCACCGTGACCGCGCCGAGCACCAGGGCCCGCCCGGCGATCCCCATGTGCCCCCAACTGACCAGCGTGAACGCCATCGCGGCGACCGTCAGCAGGACACCGCCCAGCACCAGCAGGACGTTCTGCACCCGGGGCGCCGAGGCCTCGGGGCGGGGCGGGGCGAGAGGCGCCGGAGCGGACCGGGGCGCCGCCGCTTGCAGCGCGGTGACCAGCCAGGCTCGGCGGTGCAGCAACTGGGCCCGACGGGCGTCCAGTTGGCGCAGCTCGAGGTCGAGGAGCCGCAACTCCTCGGCCGGGGGCGGAAAGTGCGTCATGCCAGGAGTGTGGTCCGCGTCACGCCGCAGGACATGAGTGCGCATACTCAGTACGTACTCAGATACGGCGGAAACCCCCTGGCGGGGGCAGACTCGGCCCATGGACTGGAGCCACTACCGCTTCCGAAGCCTGTGGGCCCTGCCCGCGCCGCCCGCCGCGGTCCACGACGCCCTCGAACGGGCCGAGGACTACCCCCGCTGGTGGCCCCAGGTGCGCGAGGTGACCCGGATCGACGACACCAGCGGCGTGATCACGATCCGCTCCGTCCTGCCGTACGACATGACCTTCACCGCGCGCGAGGTGCGGCAGGACCGCGGGGCGGGGGTGCTCGAGATCGCCATGTCCGGCGACCTCGACGGCTGGGCGCGCTGGACCGTCACCCCGCGCGGCCGGGGGAGTCTGGCTCGCTACGAGCAGGTCGTCGACGTGAACAAGCCGCTGCTGCGGCGGCTCGCGGTACCCGGGCGGCCCGTCTTCCGTGCCAACCACTGGCTGATGATGCGCTCCGGGCGGCGCGGATTGACGGCCTACCTGGCCGGTGGTCAGCAAGCGGTTTGAAGGAAACGCGCGGGGACCTGTATTGTTCAGTCCGTTCCCGGGCGATTAGCTCAGTGGGAGAGCGCTTCGTTCACACCGAAGAGGTCACTGGTTCGAACCCAGTATCGCCCACCGGGAAAGGCCGGTCCGCCACAGCGGACCGGCTTTTTTGTGCGCTGTGCCTCCTATGCGGTGCGCCTTTCCTCCTATGCGGCCGCCGGCAGATCCGGACGCAGTGGCCACGCAGGGTCCACCGCCTCGTCGCTGCCGCTGCGGGCGAACCACGCCTGCAGCCCGCGCGCCTGTGCCGCGTGCCACACCGCCTGCAGCGTGTGCAGCTCGGCGGGGGACAGGCGCTCCAGGCGGGCGGCGAAGCGGCGCCCCACCGCCCGTACGACCTCCAGTGAGGCCAGTGCGTCGGCCGCCGCGTCGTGCGCGCCGTCCAGCGTGACGCCGTAGTGCGCACACAGGTCGGTCAGGGTGCGGCGACCCTTGCGATAGCGGTCCAGATGCTTGTCCAGCACGCGCGGATCGAGCACCAGCAAGGGCGTCGTCTCGAACCAGTGGTCCAGCGAGGAGGCGCGATGACGGCGCAACTCGCGGTCCAGCAGCGTCAGATCGAAAGGCGCGTTCATCACCACGATCGGCCGGGCCGTCGCGGCCTGACCGGCCAACTCCTCGGCTATCTCCTGCATCACCGGCGCCGGCCAGCGGCCGTTGCGCTGGAGATGCTCCTCCGTCAGTCCGTGTACCGCCGTTGCCGCTTCCGGCACCGGGACACCCGGGTTCACCAGCCACTGGGTCACCCGTGGCCGGGTACCCGGGGCGTCCTGGACGACGACGGCCGCCGAAACGATCCGGTCGGTCTCGACGTCCACGCCTGTCGTCTCCGTGTCGAATGCCGCCAGCGGGCCCTCATACCAGCACGCCATACCTACACAACCCCTCGTTCACCCACGGCAGCTGACGTACCGTCTTCTGCCCGTTTGGTGATACCCGGGCTGTTTGCGGCGTACGCCGGGAGGACACAACAGGAGTGCGGGTCTTTGCAGTTCAGCGGCCCGCTACGGGGATTTACCTGGCGTGGAAGGCTGTTGGTCATGGCGATAGCGCAGCCCGAGCGGGGCGGGCTGCTGCCCGAACTCACGGGCCCCCATCGCGGTTCACTCGCCACCACCGCCTGCATGGAGACACTGCAGGTGGGTTATCTGCACGCCGTCGCGGCGGCGGCCGGGTGTTCCCTGTCGCAGCCATTTCCGGACAACGGCATCGACTGGCACGTCAGCCACAGCGCGCCCGGCCACACGGTCGACGACGAGGTCACCATAAAGGTGCAGCTCAAAGCCACTTACCAGATCGCGCCGAACCCGCCCGGCCGCTTCTTCTCCTTCACGCTCGACAACGACCACCTGGCGAAGCTCGCCCGCACCCCGGTCTCGGTGCACAAGATCCTCGTCGTGATGCTCGTTCCGCGCACCCAGGACGACTGGCTGCGTGCCAGTCACGACCGGCTCGACCTGCGGCACTGCTGCTACTGGGTCAACCTCGCCGGTCACGCGATCACCGGCCGCCGCCGCACCACCGTGCGAATACCGACCTCACGCATCTTCGACGACCGGGCGCTCTGCGAGATCATGACGCGGGTCGGTACGGGAGGCAGACCATGACACACCGCCCCCTGGAGGAGCCGGTACGGCCGGTCAGGCCGCACCCGGTCCACGCGTCCTGGGACCGTCCCCCCGAGCCCGGCGACGTGGACCCCGCCGTCCTCAGCGCCCTGCTGCACCGGCACGGCTGGCAGCGGCGCGGGGGCGCGGCGGGACGCTACGGCCGCTGGACCCCGCCGGGACCGGGCGGCAACGGCACGAGCCTGCTCGTCCCCGAGTCCCGCGCCTTCCCCGACAGCGACGACCTGCTCGGCGAGGCGCTTGACGCGCTCTCCCGCAGCGGCACGCCCGCCGCGCGCGAGGTGCTGGTCGGGCTCGCCGTGCCCAGCGACGAGGTCCGCTGGTGGCGGGACGCGCCGAGCGGGCCGGCCGGGGCCGCGCCCTGGACGGTCGAGGAGGAACTGCGCACCGCCGCCCGCCAGATGCTCCTCGCCGCGGCGCTCGCCACGCGCGCGCGTGCCGGCTACTACGGCGCACGGCACCGCCGCTCGGCCGCCGCGATGCTGGAGAGCGTCTTCGTCGGCTCCGCGGCCGGCGGCGGCCACCTCGCCGCCTTCGTGCCCGTCGGCGCGGGCCGCCCGCTCGCCGTACGTCTCCACCAGGCCCTGTACGCCGCCCGCGAGGCCATCGACTACCAGCGGGCCACCGGCGGCATGGACGCCTTCGACGGCGCCGTCGAGGCGGGCGTCAGCCGCGAACTCACCGAGGCCCTGATCGCCCTCGTCCGCGGTACGGAGGGGGCCCGCATCGCCGTCGAGTGGGCGCCCGCGGCCGGGGTGCCCGAGGACTGCGCGGGCGGAGTCGAGCCGGTCGAGTTCTCGCCGGGCGACCTGCCCGTGCTGCGTGAGGCCGGGGCCCGCTACCTGCGCGAGGAACCCTCCGTGCCGGTCCGGATCACGGGCACGGTCGTACGGATGCGCCGATCGGGAACGCGCGGGGAGGGCACCGTGAGGCTGCGTGTCATTGCGGGCGCCGAGATCCCGCACATCCGGCTGACCCTGGACGAGGAGTCGTACCGCATTGCCGGGCACGCCCACCTGGTCGGGCTGCCGGTGCGGGTGCACGGGCGCCTGGAGAGCCGAGGCGGCTTCCGCAAGATCACCGGGGCCTCGGGCGTCGTACCCGTACAGGTGGACGAGGCCGAACGGGACCGGCTGATGAAGTCCCTCCAGGAGGATCTGGACTTCTTCGAGGAGGCCTGCGGCGGGGAGGACGCCGGGGACTGAGGGATGCCCGCCCGGGACTGAAGGTGACCGTTTCGCGGTCGGCCCTCCGAGGTCGGTACGATCGCGTAATGCGCGCGCTCCTGGTATGGCGCCGTATTCCACCTTCAGTCAGGAGAGACCGGTGTCAGACGTCCGTGTGATCATCCAACGCGATTCCGAGCGGGAAGAACGCGTGGTGACGACGGGCACTACGGCCGCCGACCTCTTCGCCGGCGAGCGCTCGATCATCGCCGCGCGCGTGGGCGGCGAGCTCAAGGACCTGTCGTACGTGCTCGCCGACGGCGAAGAGGTCGAGGGCGTCGAGATCTCCTCCGAGGACGGTCTGAACATCCTGCGTCACTCCACCGCGCACGTGATGGCGCAGGCGGTGCAGGAGCTCTTCCCCGAGGCCAAGCTGGGCATCGGCCCGCCGGTCAAGGACGGCTTCTACTACGACTTCGACGTCGAGAAGCCGTTCACGCCCGAGGATCTCAAGGCCATCGAGAAGAAGATGCAGGAGATCCAGAAGCGGGGGCAGAAGTTCGCCCGCCGCGTGGTGAGCGACGAGGACGCCCGGGAGGAGCTCGCCGCCGAGCCCTACAAGCTGGAGCTGATCGGCCTCAAGGGCTCCGCCTCCTCCGACGACGGCGCGGACGTCGAGGTCGGCGCCGGTGAGCTGACGATCTACGACAACCTGGACGCGAAGACCGGCGACCTGTGCTGGAAGGACCTCTGCCGCGGTCCCCACCTGCCGTCGACCCGCGCGATCCCGGCGTTCAAGCTGATGCGCAACGCGGCCGCCTACTGGCGCGGCAGCGAGAAGAACCCGATGCTCCAGCGCATCTACGGCACCGCCTGGCCGACCAAGGACGAGCTCAAGGGCTACCTCGACTTCCTCGCCGAGGCCGAGAAGCGCGACCACCGCAAGCTGGGCAACGAACTCGACCTGTTCTCGATCCCCGAGCAGATCGGCTCCGGCCTCGCCGTCTTCCACCCCAAGGGCGGCATCGTCCGCCGCGTGATGGAGGACTACTCGCGCCGCCGGCACGAGGAGGAGGGCTACGAGTTCGTCTACACCCCGCACGCGACGAAGGGGAAGCTCTTCGAGACGTCCGGGCACCTGGACTGGTACGCCGAGGGCATGTACCCGCCCATGCAGCTCGACGAGGGCGTGGATTACTACCTCAAGCCCATGAACTGCCCGATGCACAACCTGATCTTCGACGCGCGCGGGCGTTCCTACCGTGAACTGCCGCTGCGCCTCTTCGAGTTCGGGACCGTGTACCGGTACGAGAAGTCGGGCGTCGTGCACGGCCTCACCCGCGCACGTGGCTTCACGCAGGACGACGCGCACATCTACTGCACCCGTGAGCAGATGTCGGACGAGCTCGACAAGACGCTCACCTTCGTCCTCGGTCTGCTGCGCGACTACGGTCTGACCGACTTCTACCTGGAACTGTCCACCAAGGACCCGGAGAAGTTCGTCGGCTCGGACGAGGTCTGGGAGGAGGCGACCGAGACGCTGCGCCAGGTCGCCGAGAAGCAGGGTCTGCCCCTGGTCCCGGACCCGGGTGGGGCCGCCTTCTACGGGCCCAAGATCTCCGTCCAGACCAAGGACGCGATCGGCCGCACCTGGCAGATGTCGACCATCCAGCTCGACTTCAACCTGCCGGAGCGCTTCGACCTGGAGTACACCGGTCCGGACGGTGCGAAGCAGCGCCCGGTCATGATCCACCGCGCGCTGTTCGGCTCGATCGAGCGGTTCTTCGCGGTGCTCCTGGAGCACTACGCGGGCGCCTTCCCGGCGTGGCTGGCCCCGGTCCAGGCCCTCGGCATCCCGATCGGCGACGGTCACGTCGACTACCTGGAGAAGTTCGCCGCGGCGGCCAAGAAGAAGGGCCTGCGGGTCGAGGTCGACTCTTCCTCGGACCGTATGCAGAAGAAGATCCGCAACGCCCAGAAGCAGAAGGTGCCCTTCATGGTCATCGCGGGCGACGAGGACATGGCCAACAACGCCGTCTCCTTCCGCTACCGCGACGGCTCGCAGGAGAACGGCATCCCGTTCGACGAGGCCATCGCGAAGATCGCGAAGGTTGTCGAGGAGCGGGCGCAGGTCTGATCCGACAGCTCAAGAGGCCCCCGGAGGTTCAGCTCTCCGGGGGCCTCTTGTCGCTCTCACGGGAGAAGACCTGGAGCAGCCAGGAGGAGAACGAGCCCGTCACCGCGCCGAGCAGGGCCAGCCCGCCGGCCATCATCGCGATCGCGATCGACCGGCCACGCGTGGTCACCGGGGTGATGTCGCCGTATCCGACCGTGGTGAGGGTCGCTGCGGCCCACCACAGCGCGTCCCCGAACGTCCGCATGGTGGCGCCCGACGCTCCCCGTTCCGCCTGGTAGACCGCCAGGGAACCGGCGAAGCCGAGCAGCAGGGTCGCCAGGCTCGCGTAGGCGATCACGCGGGCGTGCAGGGCGAGCCGGGGTTCCCCCTGCCGGTGCTGAATGACGTCGTAGAGCGGAACGATCCGCAGCGGCCGCAGCAGCGGCAGGACGACCACCACGGTGTGCAGGAAGTGGGTCCTGGCGAAGCGCAGGAAGCGCTGCTCGCTCAGCTGCCAGCGGACGACGTAGTCCACGGCGAACAACACCCAGAGCGAGAACATCGTGATCTCGCACACGCGCTGCCAGCCGGACGGCATGCTCACGGCCAGGACGCGGACCGCGTAGGCGGTCAGGAAGACCAGCGATGCCAGAAACAGAGGGATCTCGGTGCGCTGCTCCCAGCGGGTGTAAAGGCTGTCGTCGTCCACTGACTCAGCTTGGCCGGTGGCCGCTCTCCCGTCGCCCCGGCGACACGCCACGAACGGACGAAGCAATATGCTGCACGCATGACGAGTGAGCCGGAGCAGCAGTGGGGAGTGGGGATCCAGGACGCGTTCCAGCGCCTGTGGACGCCCCATCGGATGGCCTACATCCAGGGTGAGAACAAGCCGACCGGTCCCGGCGCGGACGACGGCTGCCCCTTCTGCTCGATCCCGGCCAAATCCGACGAGGACGGGCTGGTCGTCAAGCGCGGCGAGCAGGTGTACGCGGTCCTCAACCTGTACCCGTACAACGGCGGCCACCTGATGGTCGTGCCCTACCGCCACGTCGCCGACTACACCGACCTCACCGAGCCGGAGACGGTCGAGCTGGCCGCCCTGACCAAGCAGGCGATGACGGCCCTGCGGACCGCTTCCGGGGCCCACGGCTTCAACATCGGCATGAACCAGGGCACGGTCGCCGGCGCCGGCATCGCGGCCCACCTCCACCAGCACATCGTCCCGCGCTGGGGCGGCGACACGAACTTCATGCCGGTGGTGGGCCACACGCGGGTGCTGCCACAGCTGCTGGCGGACACCCGGAAGATGCTGGCGGAGGCCTGGCCGGCGGCTTGACGCCTGGGCCGACGGTGCCGATCAACCAGCCCGTCCGGCGTTTGAGGGCGAGGCCGTTGAGGCCGAAGGGGGGTCTGGGGGGCGCAGCCCTCAGGGCCGGTCACCCAGACCCACCTCGCGGCTCAACCGCCGGAGGCCTACGCGTCGTACACGTCGGCCTTCCGTGGCATCGGATCCTGCACCGCCGTGCTCAGGAACGCCGACCGTGAACCGAACTTGTCGGTGTCGACGCCGTTCTCGTCGAGCACCTTGATCGCCGCGGCATGCACCACCCGCAGCACCGGCGTGGCCGCGCGCAGCGCGTCGTCGGCCATGAACCGGTGCCGCCACGGCTGGTCCGCCCACGCGTGCCGCAGGCCGAACGGCTCGGGCAGCCCCATCGTCCCGCCGAGCCAGTTCAGCAGCGGCGGATACCAGGAGATCGGGGCCCGCACCGCCAGCCGCACCACCTCGTCGGGGTTGACCAGGGGGAGCTTGACCTTGCGGGTCTCCCACGGCTTGAACGACTTGGTGACCTCCTTGGTCGGCGCCTCGGGCTTCTCCTGGAAGAGCCCGTTCACCGGACCGAGGGCATGACCGGTCACCTCGATGCGCAACGTCTCGTGCAGCACGGTCACCGTGATCAGCATGGTGATGATCAACTGCCCGTCCCAGAGCGTCCACTGGACGCCCAGGTAGTGCCGGTCACCGCTGCCGAACTGCTGCTTGTTGCAGATGTCCTGTATCGCGTGGGTCTTGACCTGGTACGCCTCGACGTCCGTGCCCTCCGGGCGGGACACCGCCTTCGCACCCTCCGCGATCGGCGTGACGACCCAGTGCCGTATCGAAGGCTTGGGGAAACCACCGGTGTTCAGCGGACCGCGCTCCAGCATGCGCAGCTGGTCGTGGATCGAGCGGATGACGTCCCAGCTGCGGAACGGGTGGATCTCCCGCGTGGAGTCCGCGGCCACCAGGTCCTCCGCCAGCTGCCAGCTGCCCCAGCGTGTGCCCATGCCGAGTATCCCCTTGGGCCCGGCGTAGAACACGGAGTTGGACTGCTGCTCGGCGCTCAGCTTCGCCAGCGACTGGCGCAGCTGCTCGGCCTGGGTCTCGGTGGGGCTGGTCGGCACCGCCTCCGGCACCTTCGCGCCGACGCTGCTGCCGGCCAGCAGGCTGTCCCAGCGCTCGCGCAGATCCCTCGCGGTGCGCTCGCACACCTGCTTGGCCCAGAACCATCCGACCACGGGCATGAGGACCGAGGCCCGCGCATACCAGGCCCAGAAGCCGGTGAACGGCATGCGCAGCAGGAAGAGCACGGCGAGCGCGCCCACCGCCACGAGCAGCACCGACGCGAGGGCGCCGCCGCGCTTCTCGTCCCGCTTGACGATGGTGGTGCGCAGCGTGAAGACCAGCAGCCACACCAGGAGCCCGGGCAGGAACAGCACACCGCAGATCACGGTGATGGCGCTGAGCATCCGGTCGCGCGCCTTGCGGATGTTGTTCGCGGCCAGACAGTGCTCGACGACGACCTGCGGCTCGGTGCCGAAGGACTGGATCAGGGGCTTGCGGCCGCTGCCGAGCATGCGGTCGACCACGGCCCGCGAGAAGGCCTCACCGAGGTTGGGACGGAAGATCCTCGCCCAGCCGCGGCCCGCCTTGATGTCGGTCTGGTGCCATTCGTTGTCGGCCTTCTTGATGTCCTCGTACGGATTGTCCCGATAGGCCGCCGAGGCCAGCGCGAACGTCGCCGTCTGGCCCTCGCCTGCCGTGCGCGGCACCTGCGGACCGAAGATGTCCGCGTAACCGCTCTCAACGGTCATTCCCGCCCCCGATCGCCGCAGTGTCGCTCCTGCGGCCTTCCCGACTTCCGTACGTCGCACACCTGTTGATCAATGATCAGCGTATCCTCCGCCACCGACATTCGTCGGCGGACGGCTGAAGCCGCCCGCCGACGCGGAGGGGAGCGTTCCGCACAGGCCACTTGGTGGCGCCGGCGTGAACTACGAGGCGTCGCGCGCCTCTTCACGAATCCTTTCCGCGATCTGCGCCGGCATCGGTTCGTGCCGTGCGTACGCACGGTTGAAGCGTGCCGTGCCGTGCGACAGCGAGCGGAGATCGACGGCGTACCGCCCGATCTCGATCTCGGGCACCTCGGCCCTGATGAGCGTGCGGCTGCCGTTGGTCTGCTCGGTGCCGAGGACACGGCCGCGCCGCCCGGACAGGTCGCTCATCACGGCGCCGACGTAGTCGTCACCGACCAGGACGGACACCTCGGCCACCGGCTCCAGCAGATGGATCTTCGCGTCGGCAGCTGCCTCGCGCAGCGCGAGCGCGCCGGCCGTCTGGAAGGCGGCGTCGGAGGAGTCCACCGAGTGCGCCTTGCCGTCGAGCAGTGTGATCCGGACGTCGACGAGCGGATGGCCGGCCGCAACTCCCTTGGCCGCCTGGGCCCTTACGCCCTTCTCCACCGAGGGGATGAACTGGCGCGGCACCGCGCCGCCGACGACCTTGTCCACGAACTCGATTCCCGAACCGCCCGGCAGGGGCTCGACCTCGATCTCGCAGATCGCGTACTGCCCGTGCCCGCCGGACTGCTTCACATGCCGGCCGCGACCCGCCGACTTGCCCGCGAACGTCTCCCGCAGCGAGACCATGTGCGGTACGACGTCGACCTGGACGCCGTAGCGGCTGCGCAGCCGTTCCAGCGCGACATCCGCGTGAGCCTCGCCCAGACACCACAGCACGACCTGGTGGGTGGCCTGGTTCTGTTCCAGTCGCATGGTCGGGTCCTCGGCGACCAGCCGGGACAGGCCCTGCGAGAGTTTGTCCTCGTCAGCTTTGCTGTGCGCCTGGATGGCGAGCGGCAGCAGCGGGTCGGGCATCTGCCAGGGCTCCATCAGGAGCGGATCGTCCTTGGCCGACAGCGTGTCGCCGGTCTCCGCGCGGCTCAGCTTCGCCACGCACGCGAGGTCACCTGCGATGCAGTGGCTGAGCGTGCGCTGCTGTTTGCCGAACGGCGCCGACAGGGCGCCGATGCGCTCGTCGACGTCGTGGTCCTCGTGGCCACGGTCCTCCAGGCCGTGCCCGGATACGTGCACCGTCTCGTCGGGGCGCAGGGTGCCGGAGAAGACCCGTACCAGCGAGATCCGGCCGACGTACGGGTCGGACGCGGTCTTCACGACCTCCGCGACCAGCGGCCCGTCCGGGTCGCACACCTTCAGCGCGCGGGGTTTGCCGTCGACCGTGGTGACCGCGGGCGCCTCCCGCTCCAGCGGGGTGGGGAACCCGCGCGTGATCAGCTCCAGCACCTCGATGGTGCCGAGCCCCTGCCGGGCGCCGTCGGTCGCGGGTGCCGCGGCCAGGACGGGATGGAAGGCACCGCGCGCGACGGCCCGCTCCAGGTCCTCGATCAGCGTCTTGACGTCGACCTGCTCGCCGCCGAGGTACCGGTCCATCAGGGTCTCGTCCTCCGACTCGGAGATGATCCCCTCGATCAGCCGGTTGCGGGCCTCCTCGATCTGCGGCAGTTGGTCCTCGCCCGGTTCGGACTCCTTGCGCTCCCCGGAGGCGTAGTCGAACAGCTGCTGCGACAGCAGCCCGATCAGTCCGGTCACGGGCGCGTGCCCGTCGGGGGCCTGCGGGCCGTGCAGCGGCAGATACAGCGGGAGCACGGCGTCGGGGTCCTCCCCGCCGAAGGCCTCCGCGCAGATCCGCGTCATCTCCTCGTAGTCGGCCCGGGCGGACTCCAGGTGCGTGACGACGATCGCGCGCGGCATGCCGACGGCCGCGCACTCCTCCCACACCATGCGGGTCGAGCCGTCCACGCCGTCCGAGGCCGAGACGACGAAAAGGGCCGCGTCCGCCGCTCGCAGACCGGCCCTGAGCTCCCCGACGAAGTCGGCGTATCCGGGGGTGTCCAGAAGGTTGACCTTGATGCCGTCCCATTCGACCGGCACCAGGGAGAGCTGTACCGAGCGTTGCTGCCGGTGCTCGATCTCGTCGTAGTCCGAGACGGTGCCGCCGTCCTCGACGCGGCCCGCCCGGTTCACCGCCCCCGCTGTGAGTGCGAGGGCTTCCACCAAGGTGGTCTTGCCCGATCCGGAGTGGCCGACCAGTACCACATTCCGTACGGACGCGGGGTGGTCGGCCGCTGTAGCCCTGCCGGCGGCTCCGGGGTGTGCGTTCGCCTTGTCGCCCATGGTCCTGCCTCCCGTGCACGGTGAGGTCACTGTGGGCGCGGACATGCGGATCCGCGTGCGATGGCGGCTCCGGTGACGCCCGCGGTCCTTCGAGCTTTCCACTCCCGTCACGGTGCGTCCATACGGCGGACGCGATCGCGCCATCCGGCACCGGTGGACCTGCCCGCCGGACCCGGGTACGAGTGCCCGGCGGTCGCACGCACGCGCGCGTGGCTACGATGGGCCAGCCGGTGGCCAGCAGGGGCCGCGGCGCCACACCGACCCTCGGGAAGGCCATGCTGAACAAGTACGCGCGTGCATTCTTCACGCGTGTTCTCACACCGTTCGCCGCGTTTTTGATCCGGCGGGGCGTCAGCCCGGACACGGTCACGCTCCTCGGCACGGCTGGAGTCGTCGCGGGCGCGCTGGTCTTCTACCCCATGGGCGAGTTCTTCTGGGGCACGGTCGTGATCACGCTCTTCGTGTTCTCCGACCTCGTCGACGGCAACATGGCCCGTCAGCTCGGCCGCTCCAGCCGCTGGGGTGCCTTCCTGGACTCCACGCTCGACCGGGTCGCCGACGGCGCGATCTTCGGCGGCTTCATCCTCTGGTACGCCGGTGGGGGCGACGACCTCGTCCTGTGCGCCGTCTCGATCTTCTGCCTGGCCAGCGGCCAGGTGGTGTCGTACACCAAGGCGCGCGGCGAGTCGATCGGGCTGCCGGTCGCGGTCAACGGACTGGTCGAGCGCGCCGAGCGTCTGGTGATCTCGCTGGTCGCGGCCGGGTTGGCGGGCCTGCACAAGTTCGGGGTACCGGGCATCCAGTACCTGCTGCCCGTCGCCCTGTGGATCGTCGCCGTCGGCAGCCTCGTCACGCTGATCCAGCGGGTCGTCACGGTCCGTCGCGAGTCCGCCGAGGCGGAGGCCGCCGCGGACGCGCAGGACAAGTCGCAGGGAGCCTCCCAGGGGAGCGAGGCCGCCAAGTGAGCGCCCAGGACCGCCTCACGGACGCGCTGTACGGACTCGGCTGGGGCACCGTCAAGAAGCTCCCCGAGCCGGTGGCGGTACGGCTCGGCCGCACTATCGCCGACCTCGCCTGGAAGCAGCGGGGCAAGGGCGTCCGGCGGCTGGAGAGCAACTACGCGCGCGTGGTGCCCGACGCGACCCCGGAGCGCCTGGCCGAGCTCTCGCGCGCGGGCATGCGGTCGTACCTGCGCTACTGGATGGAGTCCTTCCGGCTCCCGGCCTGGAGCGCCGAGCGCGTCAAGAGCGGCTTGGACGTCAAGGACGTCCACTACGTGACCGACGGCTTGGCCGCCGGCAAGGGCGTGGTACTCGCGCTGCCGCACCTGGCCAACTGGGACCTCGCCGGCGCCTGGGTCACCACCAAGCTGGAGACGCCGTTCACGACGGTCGCCGAGCGTCTCAAGCCGGAGACGCTGTACGACCGCTTCGTCGCCTACCGCGAGGGCCTCGGCATGGAGGTCCTTCCGCACAGCGGCGGCACCGCCTTCGGCACGCTGGCCCGCAGGCTGCGCGACGGCGGCCTGGTCTGCCTGGTCTCCGACCGTGACCTGTCCGCGTCCGGCGTCGAGGTCGAGTTCTTCGGCGACACGGCCCGGATGCCCGCCGGCCCGGCGCTGCTGGCCCAGCAGACCGGGGCGCTGCTGCTCCCCGTCACGCTCTGGTACGACGAGTCGCCCGTCATGCAGGGGCGCGTGCATCCCCCGATCGAGGTACCCGAGACAGGTACCCGGGCCGAGAAGACGTCTGTCATGACACAGGCGCTGGCCGACGCCTTCGCCACGGGGATCGCCGAACATCCGGAGGACTGGCACATGCTCCAGCGCTTGTGGCTCGCAGACCTGGAACCACGACCGGCCGACGGCCCGGCAGGAGAGCGTCCGTGAGGATCGGCATCGTCTGCCCGTACTCCTGGGACGTGCCAGGTGGCGTCCAGTTCCACATCCGCGACCTCGCCGAGTACTTCATCCGGCTCGGCCACCAGGTGTCCGTCCTGGCCCCGGCCGATGACGACACCCCGCTGCCGCCGTACGTCGTCTCGGCGGGCCGCGCGGTGCCGGTCCCGTACAACGGCTCGGTCGCCCGCCTGAACTTCGGCTTCCTCTCGGCGGCCAGGGTCCGCCGCTGGCTGCACGACGGCCGGTTCGACGTCATCCACATCCACGAGCCGACGTCGCCGTCCCTCGGCCTGCTGGCCTGCTGGGCCGCGCAGGGCCCCATCGTGGCCACCTTCCACACCTCCAACCCGCGCTCGCGGGCGATGATCGCCGCGTACTCGATCCTCCAGGCGGCCCTGGAGAAGATCAGCGCCCGGATCGCGGTGAGCGAGTACGCCCGTCGCACGCTGGTGGAACACCTCGGCGGCGACGCGGTCACCATTCCCAACGGCGTCGATGTCGACTTCTTCGCCAAGGCCGAGCCCAACCCCGACTGGCAGGGCGACACGATCGGCTTCATCGGCCGCATCGACGAGCCGCGCAAGGGCCTGCCGGTCCTGATGAGGGCCCTGCCGAAGATCCTCGCCGCCCGTCCGCAGACCAGGCTCCTGGTGGCGGGCCGCGGCGACGAGGAGGAGGCGGTGGAGTCCCTGCCCGCCGAGCTCCGCTCCCGCGTCGAGTTCCTCGGCATGATCAGCGACCAGGACAAGGCCCGCTTCCTGCGCAGCGTCGACCTGTACGTCGCTCCCAACACCGGCGGTGAGAGCTTCGGGATCATCCTGGTCGAGGCGATGTCGGCCGGCGCCCCCGTCCTCGCCTCGGACCTGGACGCCTTCGCCCAGGTCCTCGACCAGGGCGCGGCGGGCGAACTCTTCACCAACGAGGACGCGGACGCCCTGGCCGAGGCGGCGGTACGCCTCCTGGAGGACCCGGTCCGCCGGGCCGAGCTGCACAAGCGGGGGAGCGCGCACGTACGCCGCTTCGACTGGTCGACCGTGGGGGCGGACATCCTGTCGGTGTACGAGACGGTGACGGCGGGCGCTGCGGCGGTGGCCGCGGACGAGCGGACCGGGAGCGGTGGGGTCGGCGGGCTGCGGGCTCGGTTGGGGTTGGCACGGGACTGAGGGCGAGCGAGCAGCGGGTTGTTCCAGGCGCCGGTCCCGGCTTTCAGCCCGTCCGGCGTTTGAGGACGAGGCCCGTTCAGGGCCGAAGCGGGGGTCTGGGGGCGGCGGCCCCCGGCGACGGCAACACGGGCGCCCCCGCACGCAACACCGACGCCCCGCACGAACCCCGGCTGACCCGGCGGAGCTAGGGTGCCGCCCGTGACCGCAACTCTGATCTGGATCCTCGTAGTCCTCGTGGCGATCGGCCTCTACCTGAGCTGGACGGCAGGTCGCCTGGACCGGCTGCACGCCAGGATCGACGCGGCCCGCGCCGCACTCGACGCGCAGCTGCTGCGCCGCGCCTCGGTGGCCCAGGAACTGGCCACCTCCGGTGTGCTGGATCCGGCCGCGTCGATCGTCCTGTACGAGGCCGCACATGCCGCTCGGCAGGCCGAGGAGGAGCAGCGGGAGGTCGCCGAGAGCGAGCTGAGCCAGGCGCTGCGGGCCGTGTTCGCCGAGCCCCAGCAGGTGGAGGCCGTACGGGAGGCGCCCGGGGGCGAGGAAGCGGCCCGCGAGCTGACGGAGGCGGTGCGCCGGGTACCGATGGCCCGCCGCTTCCACAACGACGCCGTACGGGCGGCCAGAGCGCTGCGGCGCCACCGCAAGGTCCGCCTGTTCCGCCTGGCGGGTCACGCCCCGTTCCCGCTGGCCTTCGAGATGGACGACGAGCCCCCGGTGGCCCTGGCGGACCGGCCCGCCTAGGACGCGCCGAAGTCGGGGATCGTGAGGGAACCATCGGCGGCGAGCGGGAACCCGGGGTTGTGCGCGATCTCCCACGCGTGGCCGTCGGGGTCGACGAAGGCCCCGGAGTAGAAGCCGACGGCATTGGTGGCCGCGGGCTTGGTGACGGTTGCCCCGGCCCGTGCCGCGGCCGCGAGCAGCTCGTCGACCTCGGCGTCGGAGCGCACGTTGTGGGCCAGCGCGATCCCGCCGAAGCCGCCCGCCGGGCCGGCCGCGCCGTCGGTCAGCCCGCAGTCCAGCGCCAGCTTGTCGCGGCCCCACAGCACCAGGGCCAGCCCGCCCGCCTGGAAGAAGACGGTCTCCTCGACCTCCTGGCCCCGCCAGCCCAGGGCCTCGTAGAAGGCACGGGAGCGCGCCACGTCGGAGACTCCCAGCGTGACCAGGCTGATGCGCTGTTCCATGGCAAGGACACTAACGCGGCACGGTCAGGGCGGCGCCCCGGCAGACAAAACGATCCACCGCCTCACCATTGGCCCTTGAAGTGGCCCGTACACTTCACGTTTCCTCGATGCTTGCAGTAACCCTCTTTCACACAGCGAGGTCAACCCGTGTCCATCTCCGAAAACCAGGCCCCCGAGACCGGCACCGCACGCGTGAAGCGCGGCATGGCCGAGCAGCTCAAGGGCGGCGTGATCATGGACGTCGTCACGCCGGAGCAGGCGAAGATCGCCGAGGACGCGGGCGCCGTCGCCGTCATGGCCCTCGAGCGGGTTCCCGCCGACATCCGCAAGGACGGCGGCGTGGCCCGGATGTCCGACCCGGACATGATCGAGGGCATCATCGACGCCGTCTCCATCCCGGTCATGGCCAAGTCCCGCATCGGCCACTTCGTCGAGGCCCAGGTCCTGCAGTCGCTCGGCGTCGACTACATCGACGAGTCCGAGGTCCTCACCCCGGCCGACGAGGTCAACCACTCCGACAAGTTCGCCTTCACCACCCCCTTCGTCTGTGGCGCCACCAACCTCGGCGAGGCCCTGCGCCGCATCGCCGAGGGCGCGGCCATGATCCGCTCCAAGGGCGAGGCAGGCACCGGCAACGTCGTCGAGGCCGTCCGCCACCTGCGCCAGATCAAGAACGAGATCGCCAAGCTGCGCGGCTTCGACAACAACGAGCTGTACGCCGCCGCCAAGGACCTGCGCGCCCCGTACGAGCTGGTCAAGGAAGTCTCCGAGCTCGGCAAGCTCCCGGTGGTGCTGTTCTCCGCCGGCGGTGTCGCCACCCCGGCCGACGCCGCGCTGATGCGCCAGCTCGGCGCCGAGGGCGTCTTCGTCGGCTCCGGCATCTTCAAGTCCGGCGACCCGGCCAAGCGCGCCGCCGCCATCGTCAAGGCGACCACCTTCTTCGACGACCCGAAGATCATCGCGGACGCGTCCCGCAACCTCGGCGAGGCCATGGTCGGCATCAACTGCGACACCCTCCCCGAGACCGAGCGCTACGCCAACCGCGGCTGGTAAGGCACCACATCCCATGAGCAACACCCCCGTCATAGGCGTCCTGGCCCTGCAGGGCGACGTACGGGAGCACCTCATCGCCCTGGCCGCGGCAGACGCCGTGGCCAGGCCGGTGCGGCGCCCCGAAGAGCTTGCCGAGGTGGACGGCCTCGTCATCCCCGGCGGCGAGTCCACGACCATCTCCAAGCTGGCCGTCCTCTTCGGCGTGATGGAGCCCCTACGCGCGCGCGTGCGGGGCGGCATGCCCGTCTACGGCACCTGCGCCGGCATGATCATGCTCGCCGACAAGATCCTCGACCCGCGCTCGGGCCAGGAGACGATCGGCGGCATCGACATGATCGTGCGCCGCAACGCCTTCGGACGGCAGAACGAGTCGTTCGAAGCGGCGGTCGACGTCCAGGGCATCGCGGGCGATCCTGTGGAGGGCGTCTTCATCCGCGCCCCCTGGGTCGAGTCCGTCGGCGCCGAGACCGAAGTCCTCGCCGAGCACGACGGTCACATCGTCGCGGTCCGCCAGGGCAACGCGCTCGCCACGTCGTTCCACCCGGAACTGACCGGCGACCACCGCGTGCACGGCCTGTTCGTCGACATGGTGCGCGCGAACCGGACAGCCGAGTCCTTGTAGGATCTCTGGCGTTCGTTCATAGATGGGTTACGCGAAGGAGACAGGCAGATGTCCGGCCACTCTAAATGGGCCACGACGAAGCACAAGAAGGCCGTCATCGATGCCAAGCGTGGCAAGCTCTTCGCGAAGCTGATCAAGAACATCGAGGTCGCTGCGCGGATGGGCGGCGTCGATCTCGAGGGCAACCCGACGCTCTACGACGCCGTTCAGAAGGCCAAGAAGCAGTCGGTCCCGAACAAGAACATCGACTCCGCGATCAAGCGCGGTGGCGGTCTCGAGGCCGGCGGTGCCGACTACGAGACGATCATGTACGAGGGCTACGGTCCGAACGGTGTCGCCGTGCTCATCGAGTGCCTCACCGACAACCGCAACCGCGCCGCCTCCGACGTCCGCGTCGCCATGACCCGCAACGGCGGCAACATGGCCGACCCGGGCTCGGTGTCGTACATGTTCAGCCGCAAGGGCGTCGTCATCGTCCCCAAGGGCGAGCTGACCGAGGACGACGTCCTCACCGCCGTCCTGGACGCCGGCGCCGAAGAGGTCAACGACCTCGGTGAGTCCTTCGAGGTCATCAGCGAGGCCACCGACCTGGTCGCGGTCCGCACCGCCCTCCAGGAGGCCGGCATCGACTACGACTCCGCCGACTCCAGCTTCGTGCCCTCCGTCCAGGTCGAGCTGGACGAGGAGGGCGCCAAGAAGATCTTCAAGCTGATCGACGCGCTCGAGGACAGCGACGACGTGCAGAACGTCTTCGCCAACTTCGATGTCAGCGACGAGATCATGGAGAAGGTCGACGCATAACGCTGTTGCGAGCTGCACGGGCTCAACGGGCCGACGGGACACACCCGTCGGCCCGTCGCTTTGCCGGGAGTTGCAGCCCGGCGTTGTCGGTGGCACCCGATAGCCTGCACAAACAGGCGATCGATGGGAGGGGCGCGGTGCGCGTACTGGGGGTGGACCCGGGGCTGACCCGATGCGGAGTCGGCGTGGTCGAGGGCGTCGCCGGACGCCCGCTCACCATGCTCGGCGTCGGCGTCGTACGGACGCCCGCGGACGCCGAGTTGGGACACCGCCTCGTCGCCGTCGAACAGGGCATCGAGCAGTGGCTGGACGAGTACCGGCCCGAATTCGTCGCCGTGGAGCGGGTGTTCAGCCAGCACAACGTCCGTACGGTGATGGGCACCGCCCAGGCCAGCGCCGTCGCCATGCTCTGTGCCGCCCGCCGCGGCATCCCCGTCGCGCTGCACACCCCCAGCGAGGTCAAGGCCGCAGTCACCGGCAGCGGTCGCGCCGACAAGGCCCAGGTCGGTGCCATGGTCACCCGCCTGCTGCGGCTCAGCGCCCCGCCCAAGCCTGCCGACGCCGCCGACGCCCTCGCGCTCGCCATCTGCCACATCTGGCGCGCCCCCGCGCAGAACCGACTCCAGCAGGCCGTCGCCCTGCACACAGCCAAAGCACCGAAAGGCCGTACGGCATGATCGCCTTCGTCAGTGGCACAGTGGCCGCACTCGCTCCGGACGCCGCGGTCGTCGAGGTGGGCGGAGTCGGCATGGCCGTCCAGTGCACGCCGAACACCCTGTCGACACTGCGCCTCGGCAAGCCCGCAAAGCTGCACACCTCGCTGGTGGTCCGCGAGGACTCCCTCACGCTGTACGGCTTCGCGGACGACGACGAACGGCAGACGTTCGAGTTGCTCCAGACCGCGAGCGGAGTGGGACCGCGCCTGGCCCAGGCGATGCTGGCGGTGCACTCGCCCGACGCCCTGCGCCGAGCCGTCGCGACCGCCGACGAAAAGTCGCTCACCGCCGTCCCCGGCATCGGCAAGAAGGGCGCCCAGAAGCTGCTCCTGGAGCTGAAGGACCGCCTGGGCGAGCCCATCGGCGCGCCTGCGGTGGGCGCCCCGGTCACCCAGGGCTGGCGCGACCAGCTGCACGCCGCCCTGATCGGCCTCGGGTACGCGACGCGTGAGGCCGACGAGGCGGTCGCCGCGGTGGCTCCGCAGGCCGAGGCGGCCGAGGGCACGCCCCAGGTGGGTCAGCTGCTGAAGGCCGCGCTTCAGACCCTGAACAGAGCCCGCTGAATCGAGCGATGCCCCGGAAGGGCCCGAAGGCACCGCTCCGGGGACGCACTGATCCTCGTACGATCCACCCGACCGCGACCGCGAGGCACACTCCATGAACTGGGACGACACCACCGACACCCCCGCCCCCGAGCGGCTCGTCGGTGCGTCCGCCGACCGTGAGGACCAGGCCGTAGAGGCCGCGCTGCGCCCGAAGGACCTGGACGAGTTCATCGGCCAGGAGAAGGTTCGCGAACAGCTCGACCTCGTGCTGCGCGCCGCACGCGCGCGTGGCGCCACCGCCGACCACGTGCTGCTCTCCGGCGCCCCCGGCCTCGGCAAGACCACCCTCTCGATGATCATCGCGGCCGAGATGGGCGCCCCCATCCGCATCACCAGCGGCCCCGCCATCCAGCACGCCGGCGATCTCGCCGCGATCCTCTCCTCCCTGCAGGAGGGCGAGGTCCTCTTCCTCGACGAGATCCACCGCATGTCCCGGCCCGCCGAGGAGATGCTGTACATGGCGATGGAGGACTTCCGCGTCGACGTCATCGTCGGCAAGGGGCCGGGTGCCACCGCCATCCCGCTGGAGCTGCCCCCGTTCACCCTGGTCGGCGCCACCACGCGCGCGGGCCTGCTGCCACCCCCGCTGCGCGACCGCTTCGGCTTCACCGCGCACATGGAGTTCTACGAGCCCGTCGAGCTCGAGCGCGTCATCCACCGCTCGGCCAACCTCCTCGAGGTGGAGATCGAGGCCGACGGCGCCGCCGAGATCGCCGGCCGCTCCCGCGGCACGCCCCGTATCGCCAACCGCCTGCTGCGCCGGGTCCGCGACTACGCCCAGGTCAAGGCCGACGGGATCATCACGAGGGACATCGCCGCGGCCGCCCTCGCCGTCTACGAGGTCGACGAGCGCGGGCTGGACCGCCTCGACCGCGGCGTCCTGGAGGCCCTGCTGAAACTGTTCGGCGGCGGCCCGGTCGGCCTGTCCACACTCGCCGTCGCGGTGGGGGAGGAGCGCGAGACGGTCGAGGAGGTCGCCGAACCCTTCCTCGTACGGGAGGGCCTGCTCGCCCGCACCCCGCGCGGCCGGGTCGCCACTCCGGCGGCATGGGCGCATCTCGGCCTCACCCCGCCGGGCTCGCACACTGCGGGAAACGGACAACAGGACCTGTTCGGGGCGTGACGGCCCGGTCACGGCGAGCACAGTGGCCGGAGCAGGAACCCCAGTGCCATGCTGAGCGTTGTTCCATGCGCGGAGACTCGCTTAGACTCCGCCGATGCCGCCTATGTCGGCGGCACACATACCCCCAACCATCAGGCCGCTCACCATCGCGGTCGTGTGAAGGAAGTTCCGACCCGTGAGTCTCGTGACCCTCCTCCCGTTCATCGTGCTCATCGGGGCCATGTTCCTGATGACCCGGTCGGCCAAGAAGAAGCAGCAGCAGGCCGCCGACATGCGGAACCAGATGCAGCCCGGATCCGGTGTCCGCACCATCGGTGGGATGTACGCCACCGTCAAGGAGGTCAGCGAAGACACGGTCCTCGTTGACGCCGGCCCGGGCGTGGAGCTTCTCTTCGCCAAGAACGCGATCGGTGCCGTCCTGTCCGACGACGAGTACAACCGCATCGTGCACGGCATCGAGCACGACCTGAAGTCCGACGTCGTCCCGGACGACGCCTCCTCCCTCACCGAGGCCGACGAGCCCGCCGCTGCCGCCGCCTCCGACGAGAAGTCCGTCGACCTTGGTAAGAAGGACGAGAAGGACGAGGTCGAGGAGCCGTCCGACGCCGTTGCCGCCGAGGCGAAGACGGACGACGAGCCGAAGAAGACCGACGGCGACACCGACGCGAAGTAGCCATGCTCCGGGGCGCGCGGGCCACGCCTGCGCGCCCCCGGGCATGCTGAGCTCGCACGGGATCCCGACACCATGTCATGGCCGCCCGCCTGTTGATCCGGAGCGAGGCGGCCCGAGAGGGAGTACGAGAAGGTGGCAGCACCTAAGAAGGGCCGGAACGCGAGCGCCCAGAGCAAGCCAGGGCGCTCGCTGGCCCTCATCCTGATCGCCATCGTGGCGCTCACCGGAGGGATGTTCGCCTCGGGGCACACCACTCCGCGACTCGGTATCGACCTGGCCGGCGGCACGAGCATCACGCTTCGCGCGGTTGCCGAGCCCGGTCAGGAATCCGCGATCAACAAGACCAACATGGACACCGCGGTCGAGATCATGGAGCGCCGTGTCAATGGTCTTGGTGTTTCGGAGTCCGAGGTTCAGACCCAGGGCGACAAGAACATCATCGTCAACATCCCCAAGGGCACGAACTCCAAGGAAGCCCGGGCCCAGGTAGGCACCACCGCCAAGCTGTACTTCCGGCCGGTCGTTGCCACCGAGGTGTCGGGTGGCGGTGCGACCCCCACCCCCTCACCGAGCGCCTCCAGCAGCGCGTCGGGTGACTCCACCGAGAAGGCGACCTCCTCGGCCTCGCCCTCCGGGTCCACCAGCCCCTCGGCGAGCTCCACCACGCAGGGCCGCGCGGTCACCGACGCCCTGAAGGCCGACCCCACGCCGTCCACAAGCGCCTCCTCCAGCGGCTCCCCGTCCGCGAGCAGCACCCCCTCAGGCGACTCCTCGACCAGCAAGCTCGAAGCGCAGTACGCCGCCCTGGACTGCTCTAAGAAGGCGGCCCGCGCCAAGGCCGGTGACGGCGCCAAGCCCACCGACCCCACCGTCGCCTGCGGTCAGAACTCGCAGGGCCAGTGGCAGAAGTACATCCTCGGCCCCGCCGAGGTCGACGGCACGGACGTCAAGAGCGCCCAGGCCGTCTTCCAGACCACGACCGGCGCCGGCTGGACCGTGAACATGAAGTTCACGGGCGAGGGCAGCAAGAAGTTCGCCGCCACCACCGGCAAGCTGGCCAAGAACCAGTCCCCGCAGAACCAGTTCGCCATCGTGCTGGACGGTGAGGTCGTCTCCGACCCGTTCGTCCGCGAAGCCCTGACGGGCGGCAGCGCCGAGATCTCCGGCAACTTCAACCAGGACTCGGCGCAGAGCCTGGCCAACATGCTGTCGTACGGCGCCCTGCCGCTGTCCTTCCAGGAGGACAGCGTCACCACGGTGACCGCCGCGCTCGGCGGTGAGCAGCTGAAGGCCGGTCTGATCGCCGGTGCGATCGGTCTCGCCCTGGTCGTCATCTACCTGCTGGTCTACTACCGCGGCCTGTCGCTGATCGCGATCCTCTCGCTGCTGATCTCCGCGGCCCTGACCTACACGATCATGTCGCTGCTCGGCCCGACCATCGGCTTCGCGCTGAACCTGCCGGCCGTCTGCGGTGCCATCGTCGCCATCGGCATCACAGCGGACTCGTTCATCGTGTACTTCGAACGCGTCCGGGACGAGATCCGCGAGGGCCGCTCGCTGCGGCCCGCCGTCGAGCGGGCCTGGCCGCGCGCCCGGCGCACGATCCTGGTCTCCGACTTCGTGTCGTTCCTCGCCGCCGCGGTGCTCTTCATCGTCACCGTCGGCAAGGTCCAGGGCTTCGCGTTCACGCTCGGCCTGACCACCCTGCTCGACGTGGTCGTCGTGTTCCTGTTCACCAAGCCGCTGCTGACGCTCATGGCCCGCAGCAAGTTCTTCTCCAGTGGCCACAGCTGGTCCGGTCTCGACCCCAAGCGCCTGGGTGCCAAGCCGCCGCTGCGCCGTAACCGCCGTCCCGCCCACCCCGCCGGCCCTGTCGACCCGAAGGAGGCGTGAGTATGTCGAAGCTCGGCAACCTCGGCGCCCGACTGCACCGTGGCGAGGTCGGCTACGACTTCGTCGGCAACCGCAAGCTCTGGTACGGCCTCTCGATCCTGATCACCATCACGGCCATCGTCGGCCTGGCGGTGCGCGGCCTGAACATGGGCATCGAGTTCCAGGGCGGGGCCGTCTTCAACACCCCGAAGACCAGCGTCTCGGTGTCCCAGGCGCAGGAATACGCGGAAGAGGCGTCCGGCCACGACGCGATCGTCCAGAAGCTCGGCGACGGCGACGAGGCCACGCTGCGCATCCAGGTCGCGGGCATCGACACCACGCAGGCCAACAAGGTCTCGGCAGAGCTGGCGGAGAAGCTCGGGGTCGACGAGGACGACGTCACCGGCGAGCTGGTCGGTCCCAGCTGGGGTGAGCAGATCGCCAACAAGGCCTGGCAGGGCCTCGGGATCTTCCTGGTCCTTGTGGTGATCTATCTGGCGATCGCGTTCGAGTGGCGCATGGCACTCGCGGCGTTCGTCGCGCTGATCCACGACATCACGATCACGGTCGGCATCTACGCCCTCGTCGGATTCGAGGTCACACCGGGCACGGTGATCGGTCTGCTGACCATCCTCGGTTACTCGCTCTATGACACGGTCGTCGTCTTCGACAGCCTCAAGGAGCAGACGAAGGACATCACGAAACAGACCCGCTGGACCTACAGCGACATCGCGAACCGCTCGATCAACAGCACCCTGGTCCGTTCCGTGAACACCACGGTGGTCGCGCTGCTGCCGGTGGCGGGCCTGCTGTTCATCGGTGGCGGGTTCCTCGGTGCGGGCATGCTCAACGACATCTCGCTGTCGCTGTTCGTCGGTCTGGCCGCCGGTGCTTACTCCTCGATCTTCATCGCCACGCCGCTCGTCGCCGACCTAAAGGAGCGCGAGCCGCAGATGAAGGCCCTGAGGAAGCGCGTCCTCGCCAAGCGGGCACAGTCCGCCGCGCAGGGCGAGTCCCCGGACGCCGCGGCCGGCGACGAGCTGCTGGACGACGAGCCCGAGGACGCCACCCCCGCGGTGGTCGGCCCGCGCAACCAGCCCGCGTCCCGTACCCGGGGCCGTGGCCGACCCTCGGGGAAGCGGCGATGACGGACATCGAGGAGCTGCTGCTCAGCCGTATCCGCGACGTGGCGGACTACCCGGAGCCGGGCGTGATGTTCAAGGACATCACGCCGCTCCTGGCGGACCCGGCGGCGTTCACCGCGCTCACCGACGCGCTGGCGGAGATCGCCGGGAGCACCGGCGCCACGAAGATCGTCGGTCTGGAGGCCCGCGGTTTCATCCTCGGAGCTCCGGTCGCCGTCCGCGCGGGCGTCGGCTTCATCCCCGTACGCAAGGCCGGCAAGCTCCCCGGGGCGACCCTCAGCCAGGTGTACGACCTGGAGTACGGCTCCGCGGAGATCGAGGTCCACGCCGAGGACCTGGCCGCCGGTGACCGTGTCCTCGTCATCGACGACGTCCTCGCGACGGGCGGCACCGCGGAGGCCTCGGTCCAGCTGATCCGCCGGGCCGGTGCCGAGGTGGCCGGCCTGGCCGTTCTCATGGAACTCGGTTTCCTCGGCGGCCGAGCCCGCCTGGAACCGACCCTGGCCGGCGCCCCACTGGAGTCACTGCTCACGGTCTGATCCGAGGAACACCCACAGCAGTACCGGATGCCGCGCACCTGCACGACAGGGGCGCGGCATCCGGCATGCCGGGCCCGCGCGGCAGCCGCCCGCCCCCGGCCTCCCCTCTCCTGGATGGCGTGAACCCCTCGCTACCTGATGCATGAGGGTCGTGCGTGAGACCCTTGTGCCAGGCCTGCGCAACCCCCACGCCACCGTCCGGACACCGTCCTGACCGGCCCCGCGGAATCCTGCGGGAGCCCCTTGTGTTTCTCCGGTAGACGGTCCTCACATCCGGCTGCAGGCGATCCCGGGGCGCAGGATCGCTACCATGGGGTCTCCGGAGCCTGACCGGGGGACCCGGATCGCGCACGAGGAGCCCTCTTGCCAGACGAGGCCCAGCACCTGACCGCCGCCAAGCCCGAGTCCGCCTCGGCGCCCGCGGCGAAGCCCGCGCCGAACGCGTCACACGCGAAGAACGACGCGCGTGGGGCGGTCGAGCATGCCCAGTCCGCGCCCGTCGACAAGCCGGCCGAGCAGACGCGACCCAAGCCCGCCCCGCCCGAGCGCCCCGCACCGGCAGTGCGCCCGAACACCGGCCAGCCCGCTCGCACCGGCTCCTCCAACCGCGTCCGTGCCCGCCTCGCCCGCCTCGGTGTCCAGCGCTCCAACCCGTACAACCCGGTGCTGGAGCCGCTGCTGCGCATAGTGCGCAGCAACGACCCGAAGATCGAGACCGCGACGCTCCGCCAGATCGAGAAGGCCTACCAGGTCGCCGAGCGCTGGCACCGCGGCCAGAAGCGCAAGAGCGGCGACCCGTACATCACGCACCCCCTCGCCGTCACCACCATCCTCGCCGAGCTGGGTATGGATCCGGCCACCCTGATGGCGGGCCTGCTGCACGACACCGTCGAGGACACCGAGTACGGCCTCGACCAGCTCCGCCGTGACTTCGGCGACTCCGTGGCGCTGCTCGTCGACGGCGTCACCAAGCTCGACAAGGTCAAGTTCGGCGAGGCCGCGCAGGCCGAGACCGTGCGCAAGATGGTCGTGGCGATGGCCAAGGACCCCCGCGTCCTGGTCATCAAGCTCGCCGACCGCCTGCACAACATGCGCACCATGCGCTACCTCAAGCGCGAGAAGCAGGAGAAGAAGGCGCGCGAGACCCTCGAGATCTACGCGCCGCTCGCTCACCGCCTCGGCATGAACACCATCAAGTGGGAACTGGAGGACCTCGCCTTCGCGATCCTCTACCCCAAGATGTACGACGAGATCGTACGGCTGGTGGCCGAGCGGGCACCGAAGCGTGACGAGTATCTGGCCATAGTGACCGACGAGGTCCAGCAGGACCTGCGGGCCGCCCGCATCAAGGCGACCGTCACCGGCCGCCCGAAGCACTACTACAGCGTCTACCAGAAGATGATCGTCCGCGGCCGTGACTTCGCGGAGATCTACGACCTGGTGGGGATTCGTGTACTTGTCGACACGGTCCGCGACTGTTACGCCGCCCTCGGCACCGTGCACGCGCGATGGAACCCGGTCCCCGGCCGGTTCAAGGACTACATCGCGATGCCCAAGTTCAACATGTACCAGTCGCTGCACACGACGGTCATCGGCCCCAACGGCAAGCCGGTCGAACTCCAGATCCGTACGTTCGACATGCACCGCCGCGCCGAGTACGGCATCGCCGCGCACTGGAAGTACAAGCAGGAAGCCGTCGCCGGCGCCTCCAAGGTGCGCTCCGACGCGCCCAAGTCGTCCGGCAAGGGCAAGGACGACCACCTCAACGACATGGCGTGGCTGCGCCAGCTCCTGGACTGGCAGAAGGAGACCGAGGACCCGGGCGAGTTCCTGGAGTCCCTGCGCTTCGACCTGTCCCGCAATGAGGTCTTCGTCTTCACTCCGAAGGGCGACGTCATAGCGCTCCCCGCGGGCGCCACCCCGGTCGACTTCGCGTACGCGGTCCACACCGAGGTCGGCCACCGCACCATAGGAGCGCGGGTCAACGGCCGACTCGTACCGCTCGAATCCACCCTGGACAACGGCGACTTGGTGGAGGTCTTCACCTCCAAGGCACCCGGCGCGGGCCCCTCCCGCGACTGGCTCGGCTTCGTGAAGTCGCCGCGCGCCCGCAACAAGATCCGGGCCTGGTTCTCCAAGGAACGCCGCGACGAGGCGATCGAGCAGGGCAAGGACGCCATCGTCCGCGCGATGCGCAAGCAGAACCTGCCGATCCAGCGCATCCTGACCGGCGACTCGCTCGTCACGCTCGCCCACGAGATGCGCTACGCGGACATCTCCGCGCTGTACGCGGCGATCGGCGAGGGCCATGTCTCCGCACAGAACATCGTGCAGAAGCTCGTACAGGCCCTCGGCGGCGAGGAAGCCGCCACCGAGGAGATCGACGAGTCGGTTCCGCCGGCCCGTGGACGCAGCCGCAAGCGCCGCTCCAGCGCCGACCCGGGTGTGATCGTCAAGGGCGTCGAGGACGTGTGGGTCAAGCTGGCCCGCTGCTGCACGCCCGTACCCGGCGATCCGATCATCGGGTTCGTCACGCGGGGTAGCGGAGTATCGGTTCACCGCAGCGACTGCGTGAACGTGGAGTCACTGTCCCGCGAGCCCGAGCGCATCCTCGAGGTCGAGTGGGCGCCCACCCAGTCCTCGGTCTTCCTGGTCGCCATCCAGGTCGAGGCCCTGGACCGCTCCCGGCTCCTCTCGGACGTCACGCGCGTCCTGTCCGACCAGCACGTCAACATCCTCTCCGCGGCCGTCCAGACCTCCCGCGACCGCGTCGCCACGTCCCGCTTCACCTTCGAGATGGGCGACCCGAAGCACCTCGGGCACGTCCTGAAGGCGGTCAGGGGCGTCGAGGGCGTCTACGACGTGTACCGGGTGACGTCGGCGCGCAGCCGGTCGTAGACCCCCGCACAGGGAACGAAGAAGGGGCTCCCCGCGGGGAGCCCCTTCTCTGATGTCGACCGGTGTCAGCCGCCGAACTCCTGAAGACCCTTCAGAGCCTGGTCCAGCAGCGCCTGGCGGCCCTCCAGCTCACGCTCCAGCTTGTCGGCCTTGGCGTTGTTGCCCTGGGCGCGGGCCTGCTCGATCTGACCCCTCAGCTTGTCCACGGCGGCCTGGAGCTGACCGGTCAGCCCCTCGGCACGGGCGCGTGCCTCCGGGTTGGTCCGGCGCCACTCGTTCTCCTCGGCGTCCTGGATGGCCCGCTCGACGGCGTGCATCCGGCCCTCGACCTTCGGGCGGGCGTCGCGGGGCACGTGGCCGATGGCCTCCCAGCGCTCGTTGATCGAGCGGAAGGCGGCGCGTGTGCCCTTCAGGTCGCCGATCGGCAGGAGCTTCTCGGCCTCCTCGGCCAGCTCCTCCTTCAGCTTCAGGTTCTCGGCCTGCTCGGCGTCCCGCTCGGCGAAGACCGAGCTGCGGGCGGCGAAGAAGATGTCCTGGGCGCCGCGGAAGCGGTTCCACAGGTCGTCCTCGTGCTCGCGCTGGGCGCGGCCCGCGGCCTTCCACTCCGACATCAGCTCGCGGTAGCGCGCCGCCGTCGGACCCCAGTCGGTCGACCCGGACAGCGACTCGGCCTCGGCGACCAGCCGCTCCTTGGTCTTGCGGGCCTCCTCGCGCTGCGCGTCCAGCTGCGCGAAGTGCGCCTTGCGGCGCTTGGAGAACGCCGACCGGGCGTGCGAGAAGCGGTGCCACAGCTCGTCGTCCGACTTGCGGTCGAGCCGCGGCAGACCCTTCCAGGTGTCCACCAGCGCCCGCAGCCGCTCACCGGCGGCCCGCCACTGATCGGACTGCGCCAGTTCCTCGGCCTCGGTGACCAGCGCCTCCTTGGAGTGCCGGGCCTCGTCGGACTGCTTCGCCCGCTGCTGCTTGCGCTCCTCGCGGCGCTTGTCGACCGTCTCGACCAGCTTGTCCAGCCGGGTCTTCAGCGCGTCCAGATCGCCGACCGCGTGATGGGCGTCGACCTGCTCACGGATGTGGTCGATCGCGGTCTGCGCGTCCTTCGCCGACAGATCGGTGGTCTTTACCCGCTTCTCGAGGAGGCCGATCTCGACAACCAGGCCCTCGTACTTGCGCTCGAAATAGGCCAGCGCCTCTTCAGGAGTGCCTGCCTGCCAAGAGCCGACAACCTGCTCGCCGTCGGCCGTACGCACGTACACGGTCCCCGTCTCGTCGACGCGGCCCCACGGGTCGCTGCTCACAGCGCCTCCTCCACATGATGCCTGCGAGGGGCTTGTGTTCCCCCGGGCATCGTCCACAGTTTCGTCACGGCCAACATAGGCGACCGGCGGGTTGCCTGTCCGCATCCCGCGCGACCGAAATCTCGCAGTTGAGGCTCAGGATTTGCTGACCGTCGCCTTGTTGATCACGACCGTCGCGTTCGGCGCCCCGTCGCCCGCGCCAGTGCTCTCACCAGCGTCGGCAATCTTCTTGAGTACCTTCATGCCGGATTCGGAAACGGTACCGAACGGTGTGTAGGTCGGCGGAAGCTGACTGTCCTGGAAGACGAGGAAGAACTGGCTGCCGCCGGAGTTCTTCTGGCCGGTGTTCGCCATCGCCACGGTGCCCGCCGGGTAGACGTTGCCCTTGAGGCTCTTGTCCTTCAGGTTTTCGTCCGGAATCGTGTATCCGGGCCCGCCGGTGCCGGTGCCCGTCGGGTCGCCGCACTGCAGCACGTAGATGCCGTTGGTGGTGAGCCGGTGGCACTTGGAGTGGTCGAAGTAGCCCTTGCCGGCGAGGAAGTCGAACGAGTTCACGGTGTGCGGCGCGGCCGACGCCTTCAGCGCGATGTCTATGTCACCGCACGTCGTCGCGAGCTTCATCGAGTACTTCGCGGACTTGTCGACGGTCAGCTCCGGCTCCTTCTTCCAGGTCGCCGTCTTGACCTTGCCCTCGGCGGGCTTCTCGCACGGGTCCGGGGCCTTGCTGGTCGGAGTGGGGCTGACCTCCGCGCCCGCGTTCTCCTTCTTGGTGCCCTCGTCCTTGAGTACCCCGGTCGTGTACAGCGCGAGGCTGCCGATGACGACCACTCCGAGCACCGACGCGATCACCGAGTTGCGCATCCGCGCCTTGCGCCGGGCGGACGTGCGCCGCTGCTGCTGCCGCAAGAACTTCTCCCGGGCGAGCTGACGCCGCCGCTGTTCCTGGCTGACCACCGGGTTCTCTCCTCATGCGTCGTGGGTGTCGACCGGTACGCGTGCGTCCGGTGAGCCGACTGCCTGCGTGTGCCCCGTACCGTATATGGGTTCGCTGAGGAATCGGCAGCGCCGGTAGGCTCTGACGTCAGGCGGAGCCCGCCGACAAACCACCCGTGTCGACACAAACGAAGGACGATCGTGCTCATTGCCGGGTTCCCCGCCGGGGCCTGGGGGACGAACTGTTATCTCGTCGCCCCCGCCGCCGGTGAGGAGTGCGTGATCATCGACCCGGGCCACGAGGCGGCCCCCGGAGTCGAGGAAGCACTCAAGAAGCATCGGCTCAAGCCCGTCGCCGTCGTCCTCACCCACGGCCACCTCGACCATGTGGCCTCGGTCGTCCCCGTGTGCGGTGCGCACGACGTACCGGCCTGGATCCACCCCGAGGACCGGTACATGATGAGCGATCCCGAGAAGGCACTGGGCCGGTCCATCGGCATGCAGCTGATGGGCGAGCTGACCGTCGGGGAGCCGGACGACGTCAAGGAGCTGACCGACGGCGCGAAGCTGGCGCTGGCGGGGATGGAGCTCACCGTCGCGCACGCGCCGGGCCATACGAAGGGGTCGGTGACCTTCGGCCTGCCCGAGGCGGCGGACATCCCGCCGATCCTGTTCTCGGGCGACCTGCTGTTCGCCGGCTCCATCGGACGCACCGACCTGCCCGGCGGTGACATGGCCGAGATCCTCGACTCGCTGGCCCGCGTGTGCCTGCCGCTCGACGACTCGACCGTGGTGCTGTCCGGCCACGGCCCCCAGACGACCATCGGCCAGGAGCGCGCCACCAACCCCTATCTGCGGCAGGTGGCCGCCGGCCTGGGAGCCCCCGAGGCTCCCCGACGAGGAATGTGACGAGAGACTTCCGTGAGCACGTTTCAAGCACCCAAGGGCACGTACGACCTGATCCCGCCGGACTCCGCCAAGTTCCTGGCCGTCCGCGAGGCGATCGCGGCTCCCCTGCGCAACTCCGGCTACGGCTACATCGAGACGCCCGGCTTCGAGAGCGTCGAGCTGTTCGCACGCGGCGTGGGCGAGTCCACCGACATCGTGACCAAGGAGATGTACGCCTTCGAGACCAAGGGCGGCGACAAGCTCGCCCTGCGCCCCGAGGGCACGGCCTCGGTCCTGCGCGCGGCCCTGGAGGCCAACCTGCACAAGGCGGGCAACCTCCCGGTCAAGCTCTGGTACTCCGGCTCCTATTACCGCTACGAGCGCCCCCAGAAGGGCCGTTACAGGCACTTCTCCCAGGTCGGCGCCGAGGCGCTCGGTGCCGAGGACCCGGCGCTGGACGCCGAGTTGATCATCCTGGCCGACCAGGCCTACCGCTCGCTGGGCCTGAGCAACTTCCGCATCCTGCTCAACAGCCTGGGCGACCAGGAGTGCCGTCCGGTCTACCGGGCCGCGCTCCAGGACTTCCTGCGCGGCCTGGACCTGGACGAGGACACCCTGCGCCGGGCGGAGATCAACCCGCTGCGTGTCCTGGACGACAAGCGCGAGTCGGTCCAGAAGCAGCTCGGGGACGCCCCGCTGCTGCGCGACTACCTCTGCGACGCCTGCAAGGCGTACCACGAGGAGGTCCGCGAGCTGATCACGGCGGCCGGCGTCGCCTTCGAGGACGACCCGAAGCTGGTGCGCGGTCTGGACTACTACACGCGTACGACCTTCGAGTTCGTCCACGACGGTCTGGGTTCCCAGTCCGCGGTGGGCGGCGGCGGCCGCTACGACGGGCTGTCCGAGATGATCGGCGGCCCCGCGCTGCCGTCCGTCGGCTGGGCACTCGGCGTCGACCGCACGGTGCTCGCGCTGGAGGCGGAGGGCGTGGAACTCCAACTCCCGTCGTCCACCAGCGTGTTCGCGGTACCGCTCGGCGAGGAGGCCCGCCGGGTGCTGTTCTCCAAGGTCACCGAGCTGCGCAAGGTCGGCATCGCTGCGGACTTCTCGTTCGGCGGCAAGGGCCTCAAGGGCGCGATGAAGAACGCCAACCGCAGTGGCGCGCGCTACACGATCGTCGCCGGCGAGCGTGACCTCGCCGAGGGCGTCGTCCAGCTCAAGGACATGGAGTCCGGTGAGCAGGCGGCTGTCGGCGTCAACGAGATCGTGGCCGAACTGGAAGCCCGACTGGGCTGAGTTCGGAGAGGTTCGGAAAGGGCGGGCACCGCTTGGGTGCCCGCCCTTTTGCCGTGCTGAAGGCGTCCTGACGCTGTCCTGAACCGTGCGCCCCGGAACGGTCGCGCGTATTTCCTTATGCTCAGCGAACGGTGGGAAGGCGTGCGTGTACGGCACAATGTGCCCTGTCCGGAGAAACTCCAAGTCTCAAGTGACGGAATCGGCGTGATGAGCAAGACGACAGTCAAAGACGTCTCCACCGAGCCCGAGTCGGAGCGGGCCGAGGCGTCACCCGGTTCGGCGGGCAGCAGCCGTGCGTTCGCCCTGATGCTGGTGATCACCGGCGCGGCCGGCCTGCTCGCCGCGTGGGTCATCACGATCGACAAGTTCAAGATCCTCGAGGCGAAGGCCGAGGGGAAGACCTTCACGCCCGGCTGCAGCCTGAACCCGATCGTCTCCTGCGGCAGCATCATGGAGAGCAAGCAGGCGGCCGTCTTCGGGTTCCCCAACCCCATGCTCGGACTGGTCTGTTACGGCATGGTCATCTGCGTCGGTATGAGCCTGCTCACCCGCGCCCGCTTCCCGCGCTGGTACTGGCTGACTTTCAACTTCGGCACGCTCTTCGGCGTCGCCTTCTGCACCTGGCTGATGTACCAGTCGCTGTACAACATCAACGCGCTGTGCCTGTGGTGCTCGCTCGCCTGGGCCGCGACGATCACGATGTTCTGGTACGTGACCTCCTTCAACGTCCGCAACGGCTTCCTGCCCGCGCCGCGCCCGCTGAAGAACTTCCTCGCCGAGTTCACCTGGGTACTCCCGGTGACGCACTGCGGTGTCATCGTCATGCTGATCCTGACCCGCTGGGGCAGCCAGCTCTGGGCCGCCTCCTAACCCGCTCGGACGTCGATGTCAGTGCGGTGATTTAGGGTTTCCAACGTGGAGCCCGACCTGTTCACCGCCGCCGCAGAAGAACGCCAGGAAAAGGACCCAGCCGGAAGTCCCCTGGCGGTGCGCATGCGCCCGCGCACCCTGGACGAGGTCGTGGGCCAGCAGCACCTGCTCAAACCGGGCTCGCCCCTGCGCAGACTCGTCGGCGAGTCCGGTGGCGGGCCCGCCGGACCGTCCTCGGTTATCCTCTGGGGCCCGCCCGGCACCGGCAAGACGACCCTGGCGTACGTGGTCTCCAAGGCCACCAACAAGCGCTTCGTCGAGCTCTCCGCCATCACCGCCGGGGTGAAGGAGGTCCGCGCGGTCATCGAGGGCGCACGGCGTGCCACCGGCGGCTTCGGCAAGGAGACCGTTCTCTTCCTCGACGAGATCCACCGCTTCAGCAAGGCCCAGCAGGACTCCCTCCTCCCGGCCGTCGAGAACCGCTGGGTGACCCTGATCGCGGCGACCACCGAGAACCCGTACTTCTCGATCATCTCCCCGCTGCTGTCCCGCTCCCTCCTGCTCACCCTCGAACCCCTCACCGACGACGACGTCAGGGGCCTGCTGAAGCGGGCACTGAGCGACGAACGGGGACTGAGCGACGCCGTCGGGCTCCCGGAGGACACCGAGGACCACCTGCTGCGCATCGCCGGCGGTGACGCCCGCCGCGCCCTGACCGCCCTCGAGGCGGCAGCCGGGGCGGCTCTCGACAAGGGCGAGTCGCAGATCGGCCTCCAGACGCTGGAGGAGACGGTCGACCGGGCGGCGGTGAAGTACGACCGTGACGGTGACCAGCACTACGACGTGGCCAGCGCCCTCATCAAGTCCATCCGCGGCTCCGACGTCGACGCCGCCCTGCACTACCTGGCCCGGATGATCGAGGCCGGCGAGGATCCCCGTTTCATCGCCCGCCGCCTGATGATCTCCGCCAGCGAGGACATCGGCCTGGCCGACCCGAACGCCCTGCCGATCGCGGTCGCCGCCGCCCAGGCCGTCGCCATGATCGGCTTCCCCGAGGCCGCCCTCACCCTCAGCCACGCCACCATCGCCCTGGCCCTCGCGCCCAAGTCCAACGCCGCGACCACCGCGATCGGCGCCGCCATGGACGACGTACGCAAGGGCATGGCGGGTCCGGTGCCGCCCCACCTGCGAGACGGGCACTACAAGGGCGCCGCCAAGCTCGGACATGCGCAGGGGTACGTCTATCCGCACGATCTCTCCGAGGGCATCGCCGAGCAGCAGTACGCCCCGGACGCCCTCAAGGACCGCGAGTACTACACCCCGACCCGGCACGGCGCCGAGGCACGGTACGCGGACGCGGTGGAGTGGACCAGGAAACACCTCGGTCGGAAGCGGTCCTGAGCACCCTGTAGAATTCGTCGGAGTGCTGTGTCCCGTGCAGTCAGAACGGGACGGTCAGCCGGAGCCCGGTCCTCCTCGGAAGGCCGGCTCCAGGAGCGTCGCGCACCGTCGATTAGGTGTCGCGGGCAGCCCACCACCACTCGTCGCACGACGAGAACGGTCGGTGGGCCACTCGCGTGCTGCACGTATGTGCCCAGACCAGGGGAGCGGCTGCCCGGCAGGTCCTCGGACCTGAAGGGTTTCCCCGGCTGCGGATGCGACCTCCCTCAACCCTGACAAGCCGAGAACAAGGAAATGAGAAGCAGTGGCGAATCAGTCCCGCCCCAAGGTCAAGAAGTCGCGTGCCCTCGGCATTGCGCTGACCCCGAAGGCCGTCAAGTACTTCGAGGCCCGTCCCTACCCGCCGGGTGAGCACGGCCGTGGCCGCAAGCAGAACTCGGACTACAAGGTCCGTCTGCTGGAGAAGCAGCGTCTGCGTGCGCAGTACGACGTGTCCGAGCGCCAGCTCGTCCGCGCCTACGAGCGTGCCTCCAAGGTTCAGGGCAAGACCGGTGAGGCCCTGATCATCGAGCTCGAGCGTCGTCTGGACGCCCTGGTGCTGCGTTCGGGCATCGCCCGCACCATCTACCAGGCCCGTCAGATGGTCGTTCACGGCCACATCGAGGTCAACGGCCAGAAGGTCGACAAGCCGTCCTTCCGCGTCAAGCCCGACGACGTCGTGATGGTCCGTGAGCGCAGCCGTGAGAAGACCCTCTTCTCGATCGCCCGCGAGGGTGGCTTCGCCCCCGACGGTGAGACCCCGCGCTACCTCCAGGTGAACCTCAAGGCCCTGGCGTTCCGCCTGGACCGTGAGCCGAACCGCAAGGAGATCCCGGTGATCTGCGACGAGCAGCTCGTCGTCGAGTACTACGCCCGTTGATCCTTCAGCGGTCGTAGGACTTCTGCGCCTCAGCCCGTCGTCTCCCCGCCCTTGCGGGTGGGGGAGGCGGCGGGCTTTCGCATGGTCACGGTCGCCGTGACATGCCGTACCGGACCTCGCGGCGACGGAACGGCGTCCGACGGCAGCCGCCCCAGTGCCCGGCGCAGGACCTCCTCCCGGCCGAGCGCCGCCCCCTGCCGTACGCACTCCTCGTACCGCCCGTCGCCGAGCCGTTCCCGAGCCGCCGTCTCGCACAGCTCGTGCGGCGCGTTGAAGCACGCCGAGCCGAACAGCGGCAGCCCCACCGACGGCCACATCCCCGTCGCGGCGCCCTGCAGCACCGCGGCCTCCACGGGATCGCCCTCCGCGTCGGTGACCAGGGCCAGCAGCTCCACCGCCAGCACCGAGCCGAGCAGGTCGTGGAAGGAGTGGGCGCTGCCGAGGCAGTCCGTCAGCAGCGTGCGGGCGCCGGTCAGGTCGCTGTCGGCCCAGGCGGCGTACGCCAGGACGTACAGCGCGTAGGAGCGCGCCCAGCGCTCGCCGTGGTCCTCGCACACCCGGCGGACGTCCTCGCACAGCCGCACCGCGTCCGGCAGGTCGCCCTGGAACGCCCGCGTCATCGCCAGCTCCACCTGACCCATCAGCACATTGCTGTTGAGCTCGCCGATCTCCTGATAGCGGCGGAGGGCCGAGCGCAGCAGCGTTTCGGCACGCTCCATGTCGTCCGAGAGCAGGGCCAGACAGCCGGTGCGGTGCTCGGCGTACGCCAACGCCGTGGGGTCGGCGGCACGTTCCGCCGCCTCACGGCACTCCGACAGCACCCCCAGGGCGGGCACCGTGTCACCCTGCAGGATCGCCACATAGCCGAGCACCCACAGGGCCTTCAGCCGGGACTGCTCATGTCCGGAGTCCAGCGCCATGGCCTGCTCCAGCCAGTGCCGCCCCTCCGACAGCCGGCCGCAGCCGACCCAGTAGAACCACAGGGAGCCCGCGAGGTACTGGCCCAGATGCGCGTCGTCCGGCTCGCTCAGGCAGTGGTCCAGGGCGCGCCGCAGATTCGGCAGCTCCGCCTCGACCCGCGCCGCCACCTCGTCCTGCCGAGGTGAGAACCACTCCAGCTCGCACCAGGTCGTCAGCCCCAGATACCAGTCGCGGTGCCGCCGCCGCAGCCTGACCGCGTCCCCGGTCGCCGCCAGCCAGTCGGCGCCGTACGCCCGGATCGTGTCCAGCATGCGGTAGCGCACCCCGGCCGGGGTCTCCTCGCGCGTGACCACGGACTGCGCGAGCAGCTGGGAGAGCACCTCGAGGATGTCGTCGGAGTGCAGGCCCTGGCCGCCGCACACGTACTCGACGGCCTCCAGGTCGAACCGGCCCGCGAACACCGACAGCCGCGCCCACAGCAACCGTTCCTCGGGCGTGCACAGTTCATGGCTCCAGCCGACCGCCGTACGCAGCGTCCGATGGCGCGGCAACCCGTCCCGCCCGCCGCCGGTCAGCAGCCGGAAGCGGTCGTCGAGCCGCTCCAGCACCTGCTTCGGGGACAGCATCCGCAGCCGTCCGGCGGCCAGCTCGATCGCCAGCGGGATCCCGTCCAGGCGACGGCACACCTCCCGTACGTCCGCGTCGTCCCGTACGACCACTCCCGGCTGTGCCGCCCGGTCCACGAGCAGTTCCACCGCCTCGTCCTCGCCCAGCGGCGCCAGCGGAAACAGCAGCTCACCCGTCACGCCCAGCGGCCTGCGTCCCACGGCGAGCACCCGCAGGTCCGGCAGCCGGCGCAGCAGCCCGCTCACCAGCTCCGCACAGGCGTCCACGAGGTGCTCGAACCCGTCCAGGATCAGCAGGAGTTCACGGTCGGCCAGATGCGCCAGCAGCATCTCGTGGGGCAGGCGGGTCGTGTGGTCCGTCAGCTCCAGCGCCTCCGCGACCGCATAGTCGACGAACTCCGGGTCGCGCACCGACGCCAGGTCCACATGCCACACACCGTCGCGGGGCGTGCACCGCGAGGCCGCGCGCGCCGCCAGCCGTGACTTGCCGACGCCGCCCGCCCCCGTCACCGTCACCAGCCGAGCGGTGCCGAGCGCCTCGGCCAGCCCGGCGAGTTCGGCCGAACGGCCCACGAACGTGCTGAGGTCCAGGGGCGGACCGACGGGCTCGGGGGAGTGGGTGCGCTGTTGATCCCGCATGGGATACGGAGCGTACTGAAGCGTGTTCGGTCCGTACAATCGCCTCTCGCGACTCGGCTCCGCGCGGGGCGGTAATCCGGTGTGGAGCGGCATCCCCGGCGCGATAGGCTCGGTGCACGACTTTTTCGATGTAGACCGATGTAGAGGCACGTTTCAGGGAGCGGGTGCACACAGTGTCCGGTGGAGAGGTGGCCGGGATCCTGGTGGCCGTCTTCTGGGCGATCCTGGTCTCCTTCCTCGCCGTTGCACTGGTGAGGCTGGCCCAGACGCTCAAGGCGACCACCAAGCTCGTCGCGGACGTGACCGACCAGGCCGTCCCGCTCCTGGCAGAGGCCTCCACGGCGGTGCGCTCGGCGCAGACCCAGATCGACCGGGTCGACGCGATCGCCACCGACGTCCAGGAGGTCACGTCGAACGCCTCGGCACTGTCGACCACCGTCGCCTCCACCTTCGGCGGCCCCCTGGTCAAGGTCGCGGCCTTCGGCTACGGCGTCCGCCGGGCCCTCGGCGGCCGCAAGGACGACGCGCCGGCCAAGGCGCCCCGCCGCACCGTCATCGTGGGCCGCACGGTTCCGGCCTCGCGACGGGACAAGCGAAACCTCCGCGGAAAGAGGGACTGAGACCCAGCATGTTCCGCCGTACGTTCTGGTTCACCACGGGCGTCGCCGCCGGTGTGTGGGCCACCACCAAGGTCAATCGGAAGCTGAAGCAGCTGACCCCCGAGAGCCTCGCCGCGTCCGCGGCGAACAAGGCGATCGAGGCCGGTCACCGGCTCAAGGACCGCGCGGTGGGCTTCGCCCTCGACGTCCGCGACAACATGGCCCAGCGGGAGGAGGAACTGGGCGACGCGCTGGGCATCAACGCCCCCGTCGACCAAGACCTCCCCGCCCCTCGGCGGTACGCCGCCATCGAGAACCGCAATGACCCGAAGTACGTCGACAGGACGACGTACTCGTACAACCGAAACGAGGACCACTGATGGAGTCGGCCGAGATTCGCCGCCGCTGGCTGAGCTTCTTCGAGGAGCGCGGGCACACCGTCGTCCCTTCGGCGTCGCTCATCGCGGACGACCCGACTCTGCTCCTCGTCCCGGCCGGCATGGTGCCCTTCAAGCCCTACTTCCTGGGTGAGGTCAAGCCGCCCTACGCCCGCGCCACCAGCGTCCAGAAGTGCGTGCGCACGCCGGACATCGAAGAGGTCGGCAAGACCACCCGGCACGGCACGTTCTTCCAGATGTGCGGCAACTTCTCCTTCGGTGACTACTTCAAGGAAGGCGCCATCAAGTACGCCTGGGAGCTGCTCACCAGCCCCCAGGACAAGGGTGGTTACGGCCTGGAGCCGGAGAAGCTCTGGATCACCGTCTACAAGGACGACGACGAGGCCGAGCGCATCTGGCACGACGTCGTCGGCGTGCCGAAGGAGCGCATCCAGCGCCTCGGCATGAAGGACAACTACTGGTCGATGGGCGTCCCCGGACCCTGCGGCCCCTGTTCCGAGATCAACTACGACCGCGGCCCCGAGTTCGGCGCCGAGGGCGGCCCCGCCGTCAACGACGAGCGGTACGTGGAGATCTGGAACCTCGTCTTCATGCAGTACGAGCGCGGCGAGGGCATCGGCAAGGACAACTTCGAGATCCTCGGCGACCTCCCGAGCCAGAACATCGACACGGGCCTCGGCCTCGAGCGACTCGCCATGATTCTGCAGGGCGTGCAGAACATGTACGAGATCGACACCTCCATGGCCGTCATCAAGAAGGCCACCGAGCTGACGGGTGTGGCCTACGGCGACGCCCATGGCTCGGACGTCTCCCTGCGCGTGGTCACCGACCACATGCGCACGTCCGTGATGCTCATCGGCGACGGCGTGACCCCCGGCAACGAGGGCCGCGGTTACGTCCTGCGCCGCATCATGCGCCGCGCCATCCGCAACATGCGGCTGCTCGGCGCCACCGGCCCGGTCGTCAAGGACCTGATCGACACGGTCATCGAGATGATGGGCCAGCAGTACCCCGAGCTGGTCACCGACCGCGAGCGCATCGAGAAGGTCGCCCTCGCCGAGGAGAACGCCTTCCTCAAGACGCTGAAGGCCGGCACCAACATCCTCGACACGGCCGTCACCGACACCAAGGCCTCCGGCTCCACGGTCCTGCCCGGCGACAAGGCCTTCCTGCTCCACGACACCTGGGGCTTCCCGATCGACCTCACCCTGGAGATGGCCGCCGAGCAGGGGCTGTCCGTGGACGAGGACGGCTTCCGCCGCCTGATGAAGGAGCAGCGGGAGCGCGCCAAGGCCGACGCCCAGTCCAAGAAGACCGGTCACGCCGGCGCCGGTGCCTACCGTGAGATCGCCGACAAGACCGGCGAGACCGAGTTCATCGGCTACGGCGACACCGAGGGCGAGTCCACCATCGTCGGCATCCTCGTCGACGGGGCCTCGTCCCCGGCCGCCACCGAGGGCGACGAGGTCGAGATCGTCCTCGACCGCACCCCGTTCTACGCCGAGGGCGGCGGCCAGATCGGCGACACCGGCCGGATCAAGGTCGACTCCGGTGCCGTCATCGAGATCCGCGACTGCCAGAAGCCGGTCCCGGGTGTCTACGTCCACAAGGGCGTCGTGCAGGTCGGCGAGGTGACGGTCGGTGCCAAGGCCCACGCCTCCATCGACGGCCGCCGCCGCAAGGCCATCGCCCGCGCCCACTCGGCCACGCACCTCACCCACCAGGCCCTGCGTGACGCTCTCGGCCCGACGGCCGCCCAGGCCGGCTCCGAGAACCAGCCGGGTCGCTTCCGCTTCGACTTCGGTTCCCCGTCCGCCGTGCCGACGGCCGTGATGACCGACGTCGAGCAGAAGATCAACGAGGTCCTCGCCCGCGACCTCGACGTGCACGCCGAGGTCATGGGCATCGACGACGCCAAGAAGCAGGGCGCCATCGCCGAGTTCGGCGAGAAGTACGGCGAGCGCGTCCGCGTCGTGACCATCGGCGACTTCTCCAAGGAGCTGTGCGGCGGCACGCACGTGCACAACACCGCCCAGCTGGGTCTGGTGAAGCTGCTCGGCGAGTCGTCGATCGGCTCCGGTGTGCGCCGTATCGAGGCCCTCGTCGGCGTGGACGCCTACAACTTCCTCGCCCGTGAGCACACGGTCGTCGCCCAGCTCCAGGAGCTGATCAAGGGCCGCCCGGAGGAGCTCCCGGAGAAGGTCTCCGCCATGCTCGGCAAGCTGAAGGACGCCGAGAAGGAGATCGAGAAGTTCCGCGCCGAGAAGGTCCTGCAGGCCGCCGCCGGTCTCGTCGAGTCCGCCAAGGACGTCCGTGGCATCGCCGTCGTCACCGGTCAGGTCCCGGACGGCACCACGGCCGACGACCTGCGCAAGCTGGTCCTCGACGTGCGCGGCCGGATCCAGGGCGGACGTGCCGCCGTGGTCGCCCTGTTCACCGTCAACAACGGCAAGCCGCTCACGGTCATCGCCACCAACGAGGCCGCCCGCGAGCGCGGCCTCAAGGCCGGCGACCTGGTCCGTACGGCCGCCAAGACCCTCGGTGGCGGAGGCGGTGGCAAGCCGGACGTCGCCCAGGGCGGCGGCCAGAACCCGGCCGCCGTCGGCGAGGCCGTCGACGCCGTCGAGCGGCTCGTGGCGGAAACGGCCAAGTGAGCGCCGACACACAGTCGAGCGGTGACGGCCGCGGCATGCGCCGCGGCCGTCGCCTGGCCATCGACGTCGGGGACGCCCGCATCGGCGTCGCCTCCTGTGACCCCGACGGGATCCTCGCCACCCCGGTGGAGACGGTCCCGGGCCGGGACATCCCGGCAGCTCACCGGCGCCTGAAGCAACTCGTCGACGAGTACGAGCCGATCGAGGTCGTCGTCGGTCTCCCACGCTCCCTCAAGGGAGGCGAGGGCCCGGCCGCAGTCAAGGTCAGGGGCTTCACGCAGGAACTGGCACGCATGATCGCGCCCGTACCGGTCAGGCTGGTGGATGAGCGGATGACGACCGTGACTGCCAGTCAGGGACTGCGTGCCTCTGGCGTGAAGTCCAAGAAGGGCCGGTCGGTGATCGATCAGGCGGCCGCTGTGATCATCCTCCAGCAGGCGCTCGAATCCGAACGGGTGTCAGGTAAAGCACCGGGGGAGAGCGTCGAAGTGGTTATCTGATCGCGATACGGTAACGTTCCGCGCGATGCGACGGTGTTCGAACAGCCGGCGCACAAAGAGAGGCGGGACGGGATCCGGATCGTCAGCAGCCGCGTGACCGCCGCCTCGCGGCTCTAGGGGATCGATGACTGAGTATGGCCGGGGCCAAGGCTCCGAACCGTGGCATCCGGAGGACCCGTTGTACGGGGACGGCGGATGGGAAGGGCAGCAGCAGGCCCATGCGGGCCAGCAGGCTGCCTACGGCGGCCAGCCGCAGCACTATCCGGAGCAGCAGCCGCAGCAGCCGCAGCACTACGGCGACTGGGGCACCGGCCAGCAGGCCGCATACGGTCAGGCGCAGCAGTACGGGCAGCAGGGACAGCAGTACCCGCAGCAGGGGCAGCAGTACCCCCAGCAGTACGACCAGCAGCAGTACCCGGGTCACGGGCAGCAGGCCTACGACAACAACGGCTGGGCCACCGGCTCCCACCCGCAGGTCCAGTACCCCGACCCGGCGGACCCCTACGGGCAGCAGACCGCGGCGTACGGCGGCGACCAGCACGACTACTACGGCTCACCCGACGCGTACCCGCCGCCGGAGCCGCCGAGCCGTCGGCAGGCCGAACCGGAGCCGCCTCAGACCGACTGGGACCCAGGTCCTGACCAGGGTGAACACGCCTTCTTCGCGGGTGGCGACGACAAGGACGACGACGACTTCGACGAGGAGTCGGGCGGCGGCCGGGGGCGCGGTGACCGCCGGGGCGGGCGCGGCGGCGGGAAGCCCAAGAAGCGCCGCAGCGGCATGGCCTGTCTGGTGGTCGTGCTGGTCTTCGGCGCGGGTGTGGCCGGAGTCGGATATTTCGGTTATCAGTTTTACCAGGATCGTTTCGGCGATGCGCCGGACTTCGCGGGTGATGGCAACGGGGAGCAAGTCAGCGTCGTCATCCCCAAGGGTGCGGGCGGCTATGTCATCGGGCAGAAGCTGAAAACGGCTGGCGTAATCCAGAGCGTTGACGCTTTCGTCGCCGCGCAGAGCTCGAACCCCGACGGCAAATCGATTCAGGATGGTGTCTACACGCTGGAGAAGCAGATGTCGGCCGCGAGTGCTGTCGAACTGATGCTTAGCCCGAAGAGCCGTGACAACCTGATCATCGCCGAGGGCTCACGGAATACGGCGGTCTATGCGCTGATCGACAAGCGCCTTGGGGTGGACGAGGGCACCACGGCGAGCGTTGCGAAGAAGAAGTACCGGGACCTCGGCCTTCCCGACTGGGCGCTGAACCATCCCGATCTGAAGGACCCGCTGGAAGGATTCCTCTACCCTTCCAGCTATGCGGCAAGTGAGGGTCAGAAACCCGAGACCATTCTCAAGGAAATGGTTGCGCGCGCAACGGACAAGTACGAAGAGCTGGGTCTGGAAAAGAAGGCCAAGGGCCTTGGTCTGGACGGACCGTGGCAGTTGCTCACCGTGGCGAGCCTGGCGCAGGCCGAAGGCACGAGCCACGACGACTTCCGCAAGATGGCCGAGGTCGTTTACAACCGCCTCAAGTCGGGGAACCGCGAGACTTATGGCTCCCTGGAATTCGACTCCACGTACAACTACGTGAAAAACCAGAGCAAGATTGACCTGAGCATCGCCGAGTTGCGGCAATACGACAACCCGTACAACACCTACTTCGTCAAGGGGCTTCCGCCCGGCCCCATCGACAACCCCGGAGAAGAGGCGCTCAGGGGTGCGCTCAACCCGACTGACGATGGCTGGTACTACTTCATCTCGTTGGACGGCAAGACCAGCAAGTTCACGAAGACGCTCGCGGAACACGAGAAACTTGTTGACGAGTGGAATGCGTCAAGGAATAAGGGGTAACGGCAGCCGCGAAAGGGGTGGCCTGCTCATAGTAGTGTTGGGTCGCCGAGGAGGTGCGGCTTTAGGGCGGTGGTCAGTTGGGGTCAGAAGGAGGGTGCTATTCGCAATGACCGCAGTTGTGCAGGACCTAGATCGGCCCCATGTATCTGGACTAGAGTTTTCCTCATATGTGAGGAGGGGCCACCAATTGGTGACCCCTCCTCACATATGAGCTACTACTCCCAGCCAGTGCATGAATTCAGGCGTCTGTCTCCTTCGAAGCGGGCGACTTCAACTCCCAGACTTCTTATGCCTTGGTTCGATTGTGCGGTTGTGTGCCACGTGTTGCCGGTGCCAGCCCCGTCATACCAGGAACGCCACGGCCAGTTGTGAGGATCGTTGTTGCTGTCGAGAGTTATCAGTCGAACTCGCACATGGTGTCCATCTGCGTTCATGTCGCTGATGCTCAGGCTGACATCGTGCTCCCCGAAAATGCCGGTATCCCAGTATTTGTAGTACATGGCTCCAGAAGCGCCCGTGGTGGTGCAAGTTGCATAACCGTCCGTGACGGCTTGCGCAGTGCCCGTAGTGGCTAGGGTGGCCATGAGCAGGCAGCCTGTGAAGGCCAGTATGGAGCGTCCCCTCATTCTAATTCCTCTTACTCCTTATCTAATTGTGATGACTGGGCGTCGAGTGAAACCGCAACCGGCCGGTGCGATAAATGTTTTTTCTGTCCTATTTTTCCGAAGTGCAAGATAGTGATGTAGATGCCCCGGAAAAATCAAGACCATGATGATGATGTCGAATCTTCATATCGCTGCCAACTGGTGGCGGTCGCGTGATATTCAGGCAAACTGATATCTTTATGGATGATTCTCATGGAGATGCTGTGGTTCATGACAGAGCTAAAAGAGCCGCCGTGCTCGGTTCGCCCATCGCCCACTCCCTCTCCCCGGTACTGCACCGGGCCGCCTACGCGGAGCTGGGGCTGACGGGCTGGTCGTACGACCGGTTCGAGATCGACGAGGCCGCGCTGCCCGGGTTCGTCTCGGAACTGGGGCCGGAGTGGGCCGGGTTGTCGTTGACCATGCCGCTCAAGCGGGCCGTCATCCCGCTGCTCGACGAGGTCACGCAGACGGCGGTCTCGGTCGAGGCGGTCAACACGGTCGTCATGACCGCGGACGGCCGCCGGGTCGGCGACAACACCGACATCCCCGGCATGGTCGCCGCGCTCCGGGAGCACGGCATCGAACAGGTCGACTCGGCGGCCATCCTCGGCGCGGGCGCCACGGCGTCTTCCGCGCTCGCCGCACTCGCCCGCATCTGTACCGGCGAGGTCGTGGCGTACGTACGCAGCGAGGCCCGCGCCGCCGAGATGCGGCAGTGGGGCGAGAGGCTCGACGTCGAGATCCGTACGGCGGACTGGGCCGAAGCGGACCGGGCGCTGCACGCGCCGCTGGTGATCGCGACCACCCCGGCCGGTGCGACGGACGCCCTCGCCGCCGCCGTGCCCGAGCGCCCGGCCACCCTGTTCGACGTGCTCTACGACCCCTGGCCGACCGCCCTCGCGGCTCGCTGGTCGATGTACGGCGGCGCCGTCGTCAGCGGGCTCGACCTGCTGGTGCATCAGGCGGTGCTGCAGGTGGAGCAGATGACGGGCCGAGTCCCGGCGCCTCTTGAGGCCATGCGAAAAGCGGGCGAGCGCGCTCTCGCGAACCGCTAGGATCCGCTGGGTTCCGCAGGGGGCGGAGCGGTTCGAGGGGGAGTACAAGCAGTGTTCACTGGTGTGCCACTGGCGTCCGGTAAGAGCGAAATATTCGAGATCGTCCTGCAGTTCATGCCGGACTGGGTGCAGATCCCGGTGCTCGTCCTGATCGTGCTGCTCGTCGTCGGGTCGTGGGCCTTCAAGCTGAAGCGCAAGATCGACCGTCGGCGTGCGAGGCGCCAGGGGCAGGCCGTTCAGGTGCCGGTTCAGCACGGGCAGGGGCGGGGCGCCGACTATCTGGGCCCTTACGCTCCGCAGCAGCAGCCTCAGCAGCCGAGCGGTGCCGATTTCCTCGGCGCGTACGCCCCTCAGCAGCCCCAGGGCAACCGTCCCGCGTGATCCCCGGCGCTGTCCGGCGGCGGCCGCCGGCCGTCCGTCTGGTGGACCGGCGGCCGGGCACCGGCCCGGGACGTGGGAGGATCGAAGGTGGCGGGCCGGGGCCGCGCACCTGGTCACGCCGTCGACGTACGCGAGGACGCGCGTACGCAGGGCAGTACCAGGGCGCGAGCACTGAGGAGCACCGTTGAGCAGGTTGCGCTGGCTGACCGCGGGGGAGTCCCACGGTCCCGCACTCGTGGCGACGCTGGAGGGCCTTCCCGCCGGCGTGCCGATCACCACGGAGATGGTGGCGGACCACCTGGCCCGGCGCCGACTCGGTTATGGACGCGGTGCGCGCATGAAGTTCGAGCGCGACGAGGTCACGTTCATCGGTGGCGTCCGGCACGGTCTGACGCTGGGATCCCCGGTCGCGATCATGGTGGGCAACACCGAGTGGCCGAAGTGGGAGCAGGTCATGTCGGCCGACCCGATCGACCCCGAGATCCTCGCCGGCCTCGCCCGCAACGCGCCGCTGACCCGCCCGCGCCCCGGCCACGCCGACCTCGCGGGCATGCAGAAGTACGGCTTCGACGAGGCCCGGCCCATCCTGGAGCGTGCCTCCGCTCGTGAGACGGCGGCGCGGGTGGCGCTGGGCGCGGTCGCCCGGTCGTACCTGAAGGAGACGGCCGGCATCGAGATCGTCAGCCACGTTGTCGAGCTGTGCTCGGTGAAGGCCCCGCAGGGTGTGTACCCGACGCCGGCCGACGTCGAGAAGCTGGACGCCGACCCGCTGCGCTGCCTCGACGCGGACGCCTCGAAGGCGATGGTCGCGGAGGTCGACCAGGCCCACAAGGACGGCGACACCCTCGGCGGTGTGGTCGAGGTGCTCGCCTACGGCGTCCCCGTGGGCCTCGGCTCGCACGTCCACTGGGACCGAAAGCTGGACGCCCGCCTCGCCGGTGCCCTCATGGGCATCCAGGCGATCAAGGGCGTCGAGCTCGGCGACGGCTTCGAGCTGGCGCGGGTGCCCGGCTCCAAGGCGCACGACGAGATCGTGAACACACCCGAGGGCATCCGCCGCGTCTCCGGCCGCTCCGGCGGCACCGAGGGCGGCCTCACCACCGGTGAACTGCTGCGGGTCCGCGCCGCGATGAAGCCGATCGCGACCGTGCCGCGCGCCCTGCAGACCGTGGACGTGACCACGGGTGAGGCGACGCAGGCTCACCACCAGCGCTCCGACGTGTCCGCGGTCCCGGCCGCCGGCATCGTCGCCGAGGCCATGGTGGCGCTCGTCCTCGCGGACGCGGTGGCGGAGAAGTTCGGCGGCGACTCGGTCACCGAGACCCGCCGCAACGTGACTTCGTACCTCGACAACCTGGCCATCCGGTGAGCGCAGCACCCGTGGTCGTCCTCGTCGGCCCGATGGGCGTGGGCAAGTCCACAGTGGGGCAGATGCTGGCCGACCGCCTGGGCGTGGGCTACCGGGACACCGACGACGACATCGTCGCCGAGCAGGGCCGGACCATCGCCGAGATCTTCGTCGACGAGGGCGAGCCCGCCTTCCGGGCGATCGAGAAGCAGGCGGTGCACCGGGCGCTCGCCGAGCACGACGGCGTCCTCGCCCTCGGTGGCGGGGCGATCCTCGACGCGGACACGCGTGCGCTGCTGGCCGGCCAGCGCGTGGCGTACCTGTCGATGGACGTCGAGGAAGCGGTCAAGCGCACCGGCCTAAACGCCGCCCGCCCGCTGCTCGCGGTCAACCCGCGCAAGCAGTGGCGCGAGCTGATGGAGGCCCGCCGCCACCTGTACGAGGGGGTGGCCACGGCGGTCGTGGCCACCGACGGCCGTACCCCCGAAGAAGTGACCCAAGCCGCCCTGGACGCACTGGAGTTGAAGGACGTATGAGTGAGGCAGTGACGCGGATCCAGGTCGGCGGCACCGCGGGCAGCGAACCGTACGAGGTTCTGGTGGGCCGTCAACTCCTGAGCGAGCTCGGCGGGTTGATCGGTGAGAAGGCCGAGCGGGTCGCGGTCATCCACCCGGAGGCGCTGGCCGAGACCGGCGACGCGCTGCGGGCCGACCTGGTCGAGCAGGGCTACGACGCGGTCGCCATCCAGGTGCCGAACGCGGAGGAGGCCAAGACCGCCGAGGTCGCCGCCTACTGCTGGAAGGCGCTGGGCCAGTCCGGCTTCACCCGCTCCGACGTCATCGTCGGCGTGGGCGGCGGCGCGACCACCGACCTCGCCGGTTTCGTGGCCGCGAGCTGGCTGCGCGGGGTGCGCTGGATCGCCGTACCGACCACCGTGCTCGCCATGGTCGACGCGGCCGTCGGCGGCAAGACCGGCATCAACACCGCCGAGGGCAAGAACCTCGTCGGCGCCTTCCACCCGCCGGCCGGTGTGCTGTGCGACCTGGCCGCGCTGGAGTCCCTCCCGGTCAACGACTACGTGTCCGGGCTCGCCGAGATCATCAAGGCCGGTTTCATCGCCGACCCGGCGATCCTGGAGCTCATCGAGTCCGACCCCGAAGCCGCCCGCACCCCGGCCGGTCCGCACACCGCCGAGCTGATCGAGCGCTCCATCCGGGTCAAGGCCGAGGTCGTCTCCTCGGACCTGAAGGAGTCCGGCCTGCGGGAGATCCTCAACTACGGCCACACCCTCGGCCACGCCATCGAGAAGAACGAGCGCTACAAGTGGCGGCACGGCGCCGCGGTCTCCGTCGGCATGCACTTCGCCGCCGAACTCGGCCGTCTCGCCGGGCGGTTGGACGACGCGACGGCCGACCGGCACCGCACGATCCTCGAAGCGGTCGGCCTGCCGCTGCACTACCGCTACGACCAGTGGCCCAAGCTGCTGGAGAACATGAAGGTCGACAAGAAGTCCCGCGGCAATCTGCTGCGCTTCATCGTGCTGGACGGCCTGGCCAAGCCGACCGTCCTGGAGGGACCGGACCCGGCCGTGCTGCTCGCCGCGTACGGCGAAGTCGGCCAGTAAGTCCACGAAAAGCGCGCTTCCGTCTGATTCGCCTGTGGCGATGGGCACTTCGGACCGCCCCCGGCCGTTCACCAAAGGACGGCCGGGGGCGGTACCGTTCGGTAGCGAGCGGGTTGTGCCCGCTGCCAGCGCCAATGGCCATGGAAGACGAGACGGAGTGGCACCGGATGCAGCACGCAGTGGGTTCTCCGCTGCCGCCGCCCCACCAGTCGGGGAACGGCTGGTCGCCGGCCGCACAACACCCGGGTCCGCATCACCCGGGCACGCACCAGGGACCCGCCCCGCACCAGGGCTCCGCCCCCGTGCCTCCGCCACCCCCGGCACCGGGCTTCACACCCCCCGGAACACCACCCGGCACTCCCTCCGGACCGGTCCCGCCCGCGCCACCGCACGCCCACGTCCCGCCCGCGCCGGAGACCACGGGCCACGTACCGCTGCCGCCCGGCGGCCCGGTCGGCATGCCGAGCGCCCCGCCCGCCACCGCGGTCCCGGACCCGGCGACCACCACCCTCGCCGTGCTGCTCATCGGGCCGGCCGGCGCCGGCAAGACCAGCGTCGCCAAGTACTGGGCGGACCACCGCCGCGTCCCCACGGCTCACATCAGCCTCGATGACGTCCGCGAATGGGTCCGCTCGGGCTTCGCCGACCCCCAGTCCGGGTGGAACGACAACTCCGAGGCCCAGTACCGCCTGGCCCGCCGCACCTGCGGCTTCGCCGCGCGGAACTTCCTGGCCAACGGCATCTCGTGCATCCTCGACGACGCGGTCTTCCCCGACCGCCCGGTGGTCGGCCTCGGCGGCTGGAAGCGCCACGTCGGCCCCGGCCTCCTCCCGGTCGTCCTGCTGCCGGGCCTGGAGATCGTCCTGGAGCGCAACGCCGAACGCACGGGCAACCGCCGCCTCACCGACGAGGAGGTGGCCCGCATCCACGGCCGCATGGCCGGCTGGTACGGCTCAGGCCTCCCGATCATCGACAACTCCCAACTCGACGTCCCCCAGACAGCCCAAATCCTGGACGACGTACTGGCAAGATCAATCGCCAGCCCCCCGACCTGGTAACCAACGCGACCGGAGCCACCCAGGGGCGCAGGGAACTGCGCGACCGGCCCCGACCGACCCCGCGACGGCACACAACCTCACGCCGCACCCCCCTGACCTGGTAGCCAACGCGACCGGAGCCACCCAGGGGCGCGGGGAACTGCGCGACCGGCCCGCACCGGCCCCGCGGACCGCATACAACCTCACGCCGCCCCCAGAACGGCACCCCACCCGACCCGCACATTCCAGACACCGCCCACTCAGACGCCCTCAACCGGCGCCAACCCAGCGAAGCTCATACGCTCGGGTCATGTCAGAGGTGTACGCCACCCGCCGCTCCAGGCTGAGGGACCGCTGCCAGGCCAGCGGCAGCGCCACCGCGCTGATCTCCCGCCCCGCCAACGTCCGCTACCTCGCGGGCGCCGCCCCGCAGGGCTCCGTGCTGCTCCTCGGCAAGACCGAAGACCTGCTCGTGTGCACCGGCCCGCCCGACGACCGCCCCACGGAGGGCCGCCCCGACGAGGCACTGCGGATCCACGCCCTTCCCGGCCCCGGAGGCGACCCAGCAGTCGCCGCTGCCGACCTCGCTGCGGCGCAGGGAGGTGTCTGCCTCGCCGTGGAGGAACACCACCTCACCGTGGCCCGCCACAGAGCCATCCGCTCGGTCGTCCCGCGCCTGCGCCTCGCCGACCTCGGCGGTGCCGTGGAACAGCTCAGGGTCGTCAAGGACGAGGAAGAGATCTCCTGTCTCCGGATCGGCGCGGAGATCGCCGACCAGGCCCTCGGGGAACTGCTCGAATCCATCCTCGTCGGCCGCACCGAACGCCACCTCGCCCTCGAACTCGAACGACGCCTCGTCGATCACGGCGCCGACGGCCCTGCCTTCGCCACCTCCGTCGCCACCGGCCCGAACGCCGGTCGCCGCGCGCATCGGCCCACCGACCGCCGTGTGGAGGAGGGCGACTTCCTCTCCGTCTGCCTCGGGGCGACGTATCGCGGATACCGCTGCGAGATCGGCCGTACGTTCGTGATCGGTACGTCACCCGCCGACTGGCAGATCGAGCTGTACGACCTCGTCTTCGCCGCTCAGCGCGCCGGACGGGAGGCTCTGGTGCCCGGCGCCGCCTATCGTGATGTGGACCGTGCGGCACGGCAGGTGCTGGACTCCGCGGGGTACGCGCAGGGCCTTCCGGCGCTGACGGGACACGGCGTGGGACTCGAAATCGACGAGGACCCGCAGTTGGCTCCCGCGGCCATGGGTAAACTGGACGCTTGCGTGCCGGTCACCGTCGAACCGGGGGTCCACCTCCCGGGCCGGGGCGGCGTCCGGATCGATGACACGCTCGTCGTTCGCCCCGAGGCGGACGGCGGACCCGAGCTACTCACCATCACGACCAAGGAGCTGCTCGCCCTCTAGGCAGTGGCGTGCCCCGGGGTCGTCCACGTCAGTCCAGGAGATTCCGCAACCGTGGCTTCCACGAACGACCTCAAGAACGGCCTGGTGCTCAAGCTCGAAGGCGGCCAGCTCTGGTCCGTCGTCGAGTTCCAGCACGTCAAGCCCGGCAAGGGCCCGGCCTTCGTGCGCACCAAGCTCAAGAACGTGCTCTCCGGCAAGGTCGTCGACAAGACGTTCAACGCCGGCGTCAAGGTCGAGACGGCCACTGTCGACAAGCGCGACATGCAGTTCTCCTACATGGACGGCGAGTACTTCGTCTTCATGGACATGGAGACCTACGACCAGCTCATGGTCGACCGCAAGGCCGTCGGCGACGCCGCCAACTTCCTGATCGAGGGCTTCACGGCCACCGTCGCGCAGCACGAGGGCGAAGTGCTCTTCGTCGAGCTGCCCGCCGCCGTCGAGCTCGTGATCCAGGAGACCGAGCCGGGTGTCCAGGGCGACCGCTCCACCGGCGGCACCAAGCCCGCCACCCTGGAGACCGGTCACCAGATCAACGTCCCGCTCTTCATCACCACCGGTGAGAAGATCAAGGTCGACACCCGCACGAGCGACTACCTCGGCCGGGTGAACAGCTAAATTGGCTGCCCGCAACACGGCCCGCAAGCGCGCCTTCCAGATCCTCTTCGAGGGTGACCAGCGCGACGCCGGAGTCCTGACGGTCCTCGCGGACTGGATCCGGCTCTCCCGGGACGACACCCGGCAACCGCCGGTGAGCGAGTACACGATGCAGCTGGTCGAGGGCTACGCGCAGCACGCGCGGCGCATCGACGATCTGATCGCTCAGTACGCGGTCGGCTGGACGCTGGACCGGATGCCGGTCGTGGACCGCAACATCCTGCGTCTCGGCGCGTACGAGCTGATCTGGGTCGACGAGACCCCGGACGCCGTCGTGCTGGACGAGATGGTGGCGCTGGCGAAGGAGTTCTCCACGGACGACTCGCCCTCGTTCGTCAACGGCCTCCTCGGTCGGCTCAAGGACCTGAAGCCCACGCTGCGCCGCGAGGAAGCGTAAGGGTTTCGACCGAAGACGCCGGAGGGCCCGCAGCAAGGATGCTGCGGGCCCTCCGGCGTTCCCTGTGCCACTGGGACCCCTTCAGGCCCGCAGAACGCCGCCGGGGCGGCCGGAACCGCAAAGTTCCGGCCACCCCGGCGGCACGTTTCTTCTCAATGGGCTCAACCCGTGGAGCGCTCAGCTCTCCTCGGCGTGGGAGACCGCGCGACGCGCGTCCGCGTCCAGCACGCCCCAGCTGATCAGCTGCTCGGTGAGGACCGAGGGGGACTGGTCGTAGATGACGGCGAGTGTGCGCAGGTCGTCCTGGCGGATCGAGAGCACCTTGCCGTTGTAGTCACCGCGCTGCGACTGGATCGTCGCGGCGTACCGCTGCAGGGGGCCTGCCTTCTCGGCGGGTACGTGGGCAAGTCGCTCCAGGTCCAGGACCAGCTTCGGCGGCGGCTCGGCGGCCCCGCCCGGCGTGGTGCCCGGCAGCAGCTCCTGCACCGGAACGCCGTAGAAATCCGCCAGCTCGGCGAGGCGCTGCACGGTTACGGCGCGGTCTCCGCGCTCGTACGAACCGACCACGACGGCCTTCCAGCGTCCCTGGGACTTCTCCTCGACACCGTGAAGGGAAAGGCCCTGCTGGGTGCGGATGGCCCGGAGCTTGGCCCCGAGCTGTTTGGCGTATTCGCTGGACATATAGCTCCCCGGCACTGGGTCGACGCGACGTGGCTTGGGTTCCATGCCGCGCGGTTGGTAACTCACTGTGAGGTTACGCAGCGTTACTCTGGCGCGTCAAGCCGAATGGTCCACACCGACGCTTCCGTGCTATCGGTGACCGATTGGGCCAAGTGGGTGACAGGGGGTGCCTCACCGGCCTGCTACGGTGGACGACGTAAACCAGACGTCCTTTAAGGTCCGTCCCGTGAGGCGGAGAAGGAGGTCCCTTTCGTATGGACAGGCAACAGGACACGCAAGCGTCCGATGCCCGGCCCGTTCTCGAAGGCCCTGACATCGCGCGGGTGTTGACCCGCATCGCCCACGAGATCGTCGAACGCGCCAAGGGCGCCGACGACGTGGTGCTCCTCGGCATTCCGACCCGAGGTGTCTTCCTCGCCCAGCGGCTCGCCGCCAAGCTCGAGGAGATCACCGACCGGAAGATCCCGGTCGGTTCGCTCGACATCACCATGTACCGCGACGACCTGCGCATGCACCCGCCGCGCGCGCTGGCCCGCACGGACATCCCCGGTGACGGCATCGACGGCCGGCTGGTCGTCCTCGTCGACGACGTCCTCTTCTCGGGCCGCACCATCCGCGCCGCCCTGGACGCCCTGAACGACATCGGGCGTCCGCGCGCGGTGCAGCTCGCGGTGCTCGTCGACCGAGGCCATCGCGAACTGCCCATCCGTGCCGACTACGTCGGCAAGAACCTCCCCACGTCGCTGCGGGAGACGGTCAAGGTCCAGCTCGCCGAGGAGGACGGTCGCGACACCGTGCTGCTCGGTGCCAAGCAGACCTCCCAGTAGCGCCCACGGCGTACGCCGCTGTCGTACGCCCGCTCAGTGCGCGCTAGCGCGCACCCGTCTGCCCCGCTGGGCCTCCTGGGGGACATCCCCCGGACACCCCGGATCCTGACTTAACTGCCTTACGGAGCCTGACAGATGCAGCGTCATCTCATCTCGGCCGCCGACCTCACCCGCGACGACGCCGTCCTGATCCTCGACACCGCCGAGGAGATGGCCCGGGTCGCAGACCGGCCGATCAAGAAGTTGCCGACCCTGCGCGGCCGGACCGTCGTGAACCTCTTCTTCGAGGACTCCACGCGCACGCGTATCTCCTTCGAGGCCGCCGAGAAGCGGCTGTCGGCGGACGTCATCAACTTCACCGCCAAGGGATCCAGCGTGTCCAAGGGCGAGTCCCTGAAGGACACCGCCCAGACCCTGGAGGCCATGGGCGTCGACGCCGTCGTCATCCGGCACGGCGCCTCCGGGGCGCCCTACCGCCTCGCCAACTCCGGCTGGATCGACGCCGCCGTCATCAACGCCGGTGACGGCACCCACCAGCACCCCACCCAGGCCCTGCTGGACGCCTTCACCATGCGCCGTCGGCTGGTCGGCCGGGACGCCGGGATCGGACAGGACCTCGACGGCAAGCGCATCACGCTCGTCGGCGACGTCCTGCACAGCCGGGTCGCCCGCTCCAACGTCGACCTGCTGCACACCCTCGGCGCCGAGGTCACCCTCGTCGCGCCGCCGACCCTGGTGCCGGTCGGCGTCGAGACCTGGCCCTGCGAGGTGTCGTACGACCTCGACAGCACGCTGCCCAAGACCGACGCGGTGATGATGCTGCGCGTACAGCGCGAGCGCATGAACGCCGCCTTCTTCCCGACCGAGCGCGAGTACTCGCGGCGCTACGGCCTCGACGGCGACCGCATGGCGCGGATGCCCGAGCACGCGATCGTGATGCACCCCGGCCCGATGGTGCGCGGCATGGAGATCACCGCCGAGGTCGCCGACTCCGAGCGCTGCACCGCCATCGAGCAGGTCGCAAACGGAGTCTCCATCCGGATGGCCGTTCTGTACCTGCTGCTCGGCGGCAACGAGCCCGCCGCCACCCACACCCGTACCGAGGAGAAGTAAGACACATGAGCAAGATCCTTATCCGTGGTGCGAAGGTGCTCGGCGGCGAGCCGCAGGACGTCCTGATCGACGGCGGGACCATCGCCGAGGTGGGCGCCGGTCTGAGCACCGAGGGCGCCGAGGTCGTCGAGGCCGCCGGCAAGGTGCTCCTGCCGGGGCTCGTGGACCTGCACACCCACCTGCGCGAGCCCGGACGCGAGGACTCCGAGACCGTGCTGACCGGCACGCGCGCGGCCGCCTCCGGCGGTTTCACGGCCGTCTTCGCCATGGCCAACACCTTCCCGGTCGCCGACACCGCCGGCGTGGTCGAGCAGGTCTACCGGCTCGGCCAGGAAGGCGGCTACTGCGACGTGCAGCCCATCGGCGCCGTCACCGTCGGCCTGGAGGGCAGGAAGCTCGCCGAGCTGGGCGCCATGCACGACTCGGCCGCCGGTGTCACCGTCTTCTCGGACGACGGCAAGTGCGTCGACGACGCCGTGATCATGCGGCGGGCCCTGGAGTACGTGAAGGCCTTCGGCGGCGTAGTCGCCCAGCATGCGCAGGAGCCGCGGCTGACCGAGGGCGCCCAGATGAACGAGGGCGTCGTCTCCGCCGAGCTGGGGCTCGGCGGCTGGCCCGCGGTGGCCGAAGAATCGATCATCGCCCGGGATGTCCTGCTCGCCGAGCACGTCGGCTCCCGCGTCCACATCTGCCACCTGTCGACCGCCGGGTCCGTCGAGATCGTGCGCTGGGCCAAGTCCCGCGGCATCGACGTCACCGCCGAGGTCACCCCGCACCACCTCCTCCTCACCGACGAGCTGGTGCGCAGCTACAACCCGGTCTACAAGGTGAACCCGCCGCTGCGCACCGAGCGTGACGTGCTCGCGCTGCGCGAGGCCCTCGCCGACGGCACGATCGACATCGTCGCCACCGACCACGCCCCGCACCCGCACGAGGACAAGGACTGCGAGTGGGCCGCGGCCGCCATGGGCATGGTCGGCCTGGAGACCGCGTTGTCAGTGGTGCAGGAGACCATGGTGGACACCGGGCTCCTCACCTGGGCCGGGGTCGCCGAGCGCATGTCCTTCAAGCCCGCGCAGATCGGGCAGGCGAAGGGGCACGGGCGTCCCGTCTCGGCTGGTGAGCCCGCCAACCTCACGCTCGTCGACACGGAATACCGTGGGTCCGTGGACCCCGCGGGCTTCGCCTCGCGCAGCCGCAACACTCCGTACGAGGGGCGTGAGCTGCCGGGCCGTGTGACGCACACGTGGCTCCGGGGCAAGGCCACGCTCGTCGACGGGAAGCTCACGTGACACCTGCAACACTGCTCGCAGCCGGAACCGGACTCGCGGCCGAACAGAAGTCGGCCGACGTGACCGACTGGGCCGCCCGCATCGGCTGGGTCGTCGGACTCGCCCTCTTCGTCGCGCTCGTCTACTGGCTGATGCGCGAGGGCTGGAAGTGGCGCGGCACGCTCCAGGGCGACCTGCCCGAGCTGCCCAGCGCGCCGGACGAGGCCGGCCCGGCGAGACTGAGCATGAGTGGCCGCTACCACGGCTCGACCACCGCCGGTCAGTGGCTGGACCGCATCGTGGCCCACGGCCTCGGTACCCGCAGCCGGGTCGAGCTCACCCTCACGGAGGCGGGACTGGACGTCGTACGCCCCGGCGCGACCGACTTCTTCGTCCCGGTCTCTCAGCTGCGTGAGGCCCGGCTCGACAAGGGCATCGCCGGCAAGGTCCTGACCGAGGGCGGACTGCTCGTCGTGACCTGGGCGCACGGCGAACGGCTGATCGACTCAGGGTTCCGCTCGGACCACGCGGCCGAGCACAACGAGTGGGTCGACGTCATTAACTCCATGATCAAGAACAACAGCACGGAAGGCGCCGAACGATGACGACCTCCATCCAGGGGACCGCCTCGCAGAGGCACAAGGCGGCTCCCGCCGTACTCGTCCTGGAGGACGGCCGCATCTTCCGCGGCCGTGCCTACGGGGCCGTGGGGGTGACCTTCGGCGAGGCCGTGTTCTCCACCGGCATGACCGGCTACCAGGAGACCCTCACAGACCCGTCGTACCACCGCCAGGTCGTCGTGATGACCGCCCCGCACGTCGGCAACACCGGCGTCAACGACGAGGACCCCGAGTCCAAGCAGATCTGGGTCGCCGGCTACGTCGTGCGCGACCCCGCGCGCGTGCCGTCCAACTGGCGCTCCCGGCGCTCGCTGGACGACGAGCTGCGCCACCAGGGCGTCGTCGGGATCTCCGGCATCGACACCCGCGCGCTCACCCGCCACCTGCGCGAGCGCGGCGCCATGCGCGTCGGCATCTTCTCCGGCAACGCGCTGCCCGACGAGGGCACCATGCTCGCCGAGGTGCGCCAGGCCCCCGAGATGAAGGGCGCCGACCTCTCCGCCGAGGTCGCCACCAAGGAGGCGTACGTCGTCCCCGCGATCGGCGAGAAGAAGTTCACCGTCGCCGCCGTCGACCTCGGCATCAAGGGCATGACCCCGCACCGGATGGCCGAGCGCGGCATCGAGGTGCACGTGCTGCCCGCGACGGCGACCGCCGAGGACGTCTTCGCCGTGAACCCGGACGGCGTGTTCTTCTCCAACGGCCCGGGCGACCCGGCCACCGCCGACCACCCGGTCTCCGTGATGCAGACGGTCCTGGAGCGCGGCACCCCGCTGTTCGGCATCTGCTTCGGCAACCAGATCCTGGGCCGCGCGCTCGGCTTCGGCACCTACAAGCTGAAGTACGGCCACCGCGGCATCAACCAGCCGGTGCAGGACCGTACGACCGGCAAGGTCGAGGTCACCGCGCACAACCACGGCTTCGCCGTGGACGCCCCGACCGACCAGGTCTCCGATACCCCCTACGGCCGCGCCGAGGTCTCCCACGTCTGCCTCAACGACAACGTGGTGGAGGGACTCCAGCTCCTCGACCGCCCGGCCTTCAGCGTCCAGTACCACCCCGAAGCGGCAGCCGGCCCGCACGACGCCGCCTACCTGTTCGACCGCTTCGTATCCCTGATGGAGGGCCAGCGTGCCTAAGCGCACCGATATCCAGTCCGTCCTGGTCATCGGCTCCGGCCCGATCGTCATCGGCCAGGCCGCCGAGTTCGACTACTCCGGCACCCAGGCGTGCCGCATCCTGCGCGCCGAGGGCCTGCGGGTCATCCTCGTCAACTCCAACCCGGCGACGATCATGACCGACCCGGAGATCGCCGACGCCACCTACGTCGAGCCGATCACCCCCGAGTTCGTCGAGAAGATCATCGCCAAGGAGCGGCCGGACGCGCTGCTGCCCACCCTGGGCGGCCAGACGGCCCTCAACACGGCGATCTCGCTGCACGAGGCGGGGACGCTCGAGAAGTACGGCGTCGAGCTGATCGGCGCCAACGTCGAGGCCATCAACAAGGGCGAGGACCGCGACCTCTTCAAGGAGGTCGTGGAGGCCGTCCGCGGCAAGATCGGGCACGGCGAGTCCGCCCGCTCGGTCATCTGCCACTCCATGGACGACGTCCTCGCGGGCGTCGAGACGCTCGGCGGCTACCCCGTCGTCGTCCGTCCCTCCTTCACCATGGGCGGCGCCGGCTCCGGCTTCGCGCACAACGAGGAGGAACTGCGCCGCATCGCCGGCCAGGGACTGACCCTGTCTCCCACCACCGAAGTGCTCCTGGAGGAGTCCATCCTCGGCTGGAAGGAGTACGAGCTGGAGCTGATGCGCGACAAGCACGACAACGTCGTGGTCGTCTGCTCCATCGAGAACTTCGACCCGATGGGTGTGCACACCGGTGACTCGATCACCGTCGCGCCCGCGATGACGCTGACCGACCGCGAGTACCAGACTCTGCGCGACATCGGCATCGCCGTCATCCGTGAGGTCGGCGTCGACACCGGCGGCTGCAACATCCAGTTCGCGGTGAACCCCGAGGACGGCCGGGTCATCGTCATCGAGATGAACCCGCGCGTGTCGCGTTCCTCGGCTCTGGCCTCCAAGGCCACCGGCTTCCCGATCGCCAAGATCGCGGCCAAGCTGGCCGTCGGCTACACGCTCGACGAGATCCCGAACGACATCACCCGCGAGACCCCGGCCTCCTTCGAGCCGACCCTCGACTACGTGGTCGTGAAGGCCCCGCGCTTCGCCTTCGAGAAGTTCCCGCAGGCCGACTCCACCCTGACCACCACCATGAAGTCGGTCGGCGAGGCCATGGCCATCGGCCGCAACTTCACCGAGGCGTTCCAGAAGGCGCTGCGTTCCCTGGAGAAGAAGGGCAGCCAGTTCACGTTCGTCGGCGAGCCCGGCGACAAGATCGCGCTGCTCGAAGAGGCGGTCCGCCCGACCGACGGTCGGATCAACGCCGTCATGCAGGCCATCCGCGCGGGTGCCACGCCCGAGGAGGTCTTCGAGTACACGAAGATCGACCCCTGGTTCGTCGACCAGCTCTTCCTCATCAAGGAGATCGCCGACGAGCTCGCCGAGGCCCCGGAGCTGACGCCGGACCTGCTGGCCGAGGCCAAGCGGCACGGCTTCTCCGACGTGCAGATCGCCGAGATCCGCGGGCTGCGCGAGGACGTCGTGCGGGAGGTGCGGCACGCGCTGGGCGTCCGCCCGGTCTACAAGACGGTCGACACCTGCGCCGCCGAGTTCGCCGCGCAGACGCCGTACTTCTACTCCTCCTACGACGAGGAGACGGAGGTCGCCTCCCGCGAGAAGCCGGCCGTCATCATCCTGGGCTCCGGTCCCAACCGCATCGGCCAGGGCATCGAGTTCGACTACTCCTGCGTGCACGCCTCCTTCGCGCTGAGCGACGCCGGGTACGAGACGGTGATGGTCAACTGCAACCCGGAGACCGTCTCCACCGACTACGACACCTCCGACCGGCTGTACTTCGAGCCGCTGACGCTGGAGGACGTCCTGGAGATCGTCCACGCGGAGCGGCAGGCCGGCCCCGTCGCGGGTGTCGTCGTGCAGCTCGGTGGCCAGACCCCGCTGGGGCTGTCGCAGGCGCTGAAGGACAACGGCGTGCCGATCGTCGGTACGTCCCCGGAGGCCATCCACGCGGCCGAGGACCGCGGCGCCTTCGGGCGCGTCCTCGCGGAGGCAGGCCTCCCGGCGCCGAAGCACGGCACCGCGACCACCTTCGCCGGCGCCAAGGCCATCGCCGACGAGATCGGGTACCCGGTCCTGGTGCGGCCGTCGTACGTCCTCGGCGGGCGCGGCATGGAGATCGTCTACGACGAGACCCGGCTGGAGTCCTACATCGCCGAGTCGACCGAGATCAGCCCCTCGCGGCCGGTCCTCGTCGACCGGTTCCTCGACGACGCGATCGAGATCGACGTCGACGCGCTCTACGACGGCCAGGAGCTCTACCTCGGCGGCGTCATGGAGCACATCGAGGAGGCCGGCATCCACTCCGGCGACTCGGCCTGCGCGCTGCCGCCGATCACGCTGGGCGGGTTCGACATCAAGCGCCTGCGGGCCTCCACCGAGGCCATCGCCAAGGGCGTCGGCGTGCGCGGCCTGATCAACATCCAGTTCGCGATGGCCGGCGACATCCTGTACGTCCTCGAAGCCAACCCGCGCGCGTCCCGTACGGTCCCCTTCACCTCGAAGGCGACTGCGGTGCCGCTGGCCAAGGCCGCCGCCCGGATCTCGCTCGGCGCGACCATCGCCGAACTGCGGGCCGAGGGGCTGCTTCCGGCGACCGGCGACGGCGGTGAGCTGCCGCTCGACGCGCCGATCTCCGTGAAGGAGGCCGTCATGCCGTGGTCGCGCTTCCGCGACATCCACGGCCGCGGCGTCGACACCGTCCTCGGCCCGGAGATGCGCTCCACCGGCGAGGTCATGGGCATCGACTCCGTCTTCGGCACGGCGTACGCCAAGTCGCAGGCGGGCGCCTACGGACCGCTGCCGACGAAGGGCCGCGCCTTCATCTCGGTCGCCAACCGGGACAAGCGCTCGATGATCTTCCCGGCGCGTGAACTGGTCGCCCACGGCTTCGAGCTGCTCGCCACGTCCGGCACGGCCGAGGTGCTCAAGCGCAACGGCATCAACGCCACGGTCGTGCGCAAGCAGTCCGAGGGCACCGGCCCGAACGGCGAGAAGACCATCGTCCAGCTCATCCACGACGGCGAGGTCGACCTCATCGTCAACACGCCGTACGGCACCGGCGGCCGCCTCGACGGCTACGACATCCGTACGGCGGCCGTGGCGCGGTCGGTTCCGTGCCTGACGACGGTTCAGGCGCTCGCCGCCGCCGTTCAGGGCATCGACGCCCTCAACCACGGTGACGTGGGCGTCCGTTCACTCCAGGAACACGCGGAACACCTGACCGCGGCCCGCGACTAGCAGCCGACGAGGGGGACACCGGAAACGGTGTCCCCCTCTTCATGAGGACACCGACATGTACAAGCTTTTCTTCCGTCTGGTTTTCAAGCGGATGGACCCGGAACAGGCCCACTACCTGGCCTTCCGCTGGATCCGCCTCGCCGTCCGCATCCCCGTACTGCGCACGTTCGCCGCCGCCGCCCTCGCGCCCCGCCACAAGGAGCTGCGCACAGAGGCCTTCGGGCTGCGGATGCACGGCCCCTTCGGGCTCGCCGCCGGCTTCGACAAGAACGCGGTCGCCATCGACGGTATGTCGATGCTCGGCTTCGACCACGTCGAGATCGGCACGGTCACGGGCGAGGCGCAGCCGGGCAACCCGAAGAAGCGGCTGTTCCGCCTCGTGAAGGACCGGGCGCTGATCAACCGCATGGGCTTCAACAACGAGGGCTCGCTGGCCGTCGCGGCCCGCCTGGCCTCCCGTACGCCGGTCTTCAGGACCGTCGTGGGCGTCAACATCGGCAAGACCAAGGTCGTCCCGGAGACGGAGGCCGTCGGTGACTACGTGAAGTCGACCGAGCGGCTGGCGCCGTACGCCGACTATCTGGTCGTCAATGTCTCCTCGCCCAACACGCCCGGCCTGCGCAACCTGCAGGCCACCGAGGCGCTGCGGCCCCTCCTGGCCGCGGTCCGCGAGGCAGCCGACCGTACGGTGACCACCCGCCGAGTGCCGCTGCTGGTGAAGATCGCGCCGGACCTCGCCGACGAGGACGTCGACGCGGTCGCCGACCTCGCCGTCGAGCTCGGCCTGGACGGGATCATCGCCACGAACACCACCATCGCGCGCGAGGGGCTCGGTTTGAAATCCGAACCCTCGCTGGTCAAGGAGGCGGGCGGTCTCTCGGGAGCACCCCTGAAGGCGCGCTCCCTGGAGGTGCTGCGGCGCCTGTACGCGCGTGTGGGCGACCGGATCACCCTCGTGGGCGTCGGGGGCATCGAGAACGCCGAGGACGCCTGGCAGCGGATCCTGGCGGGCGCCACGCTGGTCCAGGGGTACAGCGCCTTCATCTACGAGGGGCCCTTCTGGGGCCGCGCCATCCACAAGGGACTCGCCGCACGCCTCCGTACCAGCCCGTACGACACCCTCGCCGACGCGGTCGGCGCCGAGGTCAGGAAGGCAAGGAAGACCGCATGAGTGCTCTGGAACCCTTTGGCGCACGCCTGCGCCGGGCCATGGACGAGCGTGGCCCCCTGTGCGTCGGCATCGACCCGCACGCCTCGCTGCTCGCCGAGTGGGGCCTGAACGACGACGTGGCCGGCCTGGAGCGGTTCAGCCGTACGGTCGTCGAGGCGATGGCCGACCGGGTCGCCGTGCTCAAGCCGCAGAGCGCGTTCTTCGAGCGGTTCGGGTCGCGTGGCATCGCCGTCCTGGAGAAGTCGGTCGAGGAGGCGCGGGACGCCGGGGCGCTGGTGCTGATGGACGCCAAGCGAGGCGACATCGGGTCGACCATGGCCGCGTACGCCGAGTCCTTCCTCCGCAAGGACTCCCCGCTGTTCTCGGACGCGCTGACCGTCTCGCCGTACCTCGGCTACGGCTCGCTGTCGCCGGCCGTGGCGCTGGCCCGGGAGAGCGGCACCGGCCTCTTCGTGCTCGCGCTGACCTCGAACCCGGAGGGCGGCGAGGTCCAGCACGCGGTCCGCGCGGACGGCCGCAATGTCGGCGCGACGATGCTGGCGCACCTGGCTGCCGAGAACACGGGGGAGGAGCCCATGGGTTCCTTCGGGGCGGTCGTCGGCGCCACGCTCGGTGACCTCTCGTCCTACGACCTCGACATCAACGGTCCGCTTCTCGCCCCCGGCATCGGGGCGCAGGGCGCCACCCCGGCGGATCTTCCCCGGGTCTTCGGGGCCGCGGCGCGCAATGTCGTCCCGAACGTCAGCCGGGGCGTGCTGCGGCTCGGGCCCGACGTCGTCGCACTGCGTGACGCCGCGTCACGCTTCGCCGAAGAGGTCGCGGTCGCTGTGTCGGGTGCCTGACCGCCGTCAGGGGTGTTCGACCCGCTCGAGCGAGTCCTCCGATGAGTGGCCCGGGCCGACTTGAGTCTGAATACATCCTCAAATCCGGGGCATTATGTCCTAAATGTCCGGCCTGACGGAGGCTGACCAGGACTTTTCCGCTGTTCTCGCTGACTCTGGCGGACTTGGCCGCTAGTCTCCGACGAGTGGGAGCACCTCCCACGCTCCCAAAGCAGTGGGGGAGAACGGGCAGCGTGTTGCTCGTGCCTCCCCAGGTGTGGGGCGACTAGGTTCCTCACCGGTCCGTATCCGACAGTTCAACATCCGAGGTGACGTAGGCGTGGCTCTTCCGCCCCTTACCCCTGAACAGCGCGCAGCCGCGCTCGAAAAGGCCGCCGCGGCTCGCCGGGAGCGGGCCGAGGTCAAGAATCGACTCAAGCACTCCGGCGCCTCCCTTCACGAGGTCATCAAGCAGGGCCAGGAGAACGACGTCATCGGAAAGATGAAGGTCTCCGCCCTGCTCGAGTCCCTGCTCGGCGTGGGCAAGGTCCGCGCCAAGCAGATCATGGAGCGACTCGGCATCTCCGAGAGCCGCCGCGTGCGTGGCCTCGGCTCGAACCAGATCGCATCCCTGGAGCGTGAGTTCGGCAGCACGGGCTCCTGATCCGGGCACTTGGGACCGGGAGTCCCGGGCACTCCGGGATTGCTGGAATAATCGCTGCATGAGTGAACGTCCGCGGCTGACCGTGCTCTCCGGCCCCTCCGGGGTCGGCAAGAGCACGGTCGTCGCCCATATGCGCAAGGAACACCCCGAGGTCTGGCTCTCGGTGTCGGCGACGACCCGCAAGCCCCGCCCCGGCGAGCAGCACGGAGTCCACTACTTCTTCGTCACCGACGAAGAGATGGACAAGCTGATCGCCAATGGGGAGCTGCTGGAGTGGGCCGAGTTCGCCGGCAACCGCTACGGCACGCCGCGTGCGGCGGTGCTGGAGCGGCTGGAGGCGGGTGAGCCCGTTCTCCTGGAGATCGACCTCCAGGGCGCCCGGCAGGTCAGTGAGTCGATGGCCGACGCCCAGCTGGTGTTCCTGGCTCCCCCCTCCTGGGAGGAGCTCGTACGCAGACTCACCGGACGTGGCACCGAGCCGCCCGAGGTGATCGCACGCCGCCTGGACGCGGCGAAGGTCGAGCTGGCGGCCGAGCCGGAGTTCGATGTGACCTTGGTCAATACCTCCGTCGAGGACGTGGCGCGTGAGCTGCTAGCCTTGATGGACGTTGTGTGATCGTGACTGCTCGTACTGAGTGATCACATCGACTGATTCTTTCCCATCCATCGGAAGGTAGAGCGTGTCCTCTTCCATCTCCGCGCCCGAGGGCATCATCAACCCGCCGATCGACGAGCTCCTCGAGGCAACCGACTCGAAGTACAGCCTCGTGATCTACGCGGCCAAGCGGGCCCGCCAGATCAACGCGTACTACTCGCAGCTCGGCGAGGGCCTCCTCGAGTACGTCGGTCCGCTCGTGGACACCCACGTCCACGAGAAGCCGCTGTCGATCGCCCTGCGCGAGATCAACGCGGGTCTGCTGACGTCCGAGGCCGTCGAGGGCCCGGCGCAGTAAGTAGTATCTGCAGCTTGCAGAAGGCTTTTCCACAGGCCCGGCAGCGCGTCTGCCGGGCCTGTGGTGTGTCATGGATGTCGTACGTTTCCGAGGTCCGGGGAGAGACGGTGGACAAGCCGAAGGTCGTTCTGGGGGTCAGCGGTGGCATCGCCGCGTACAAGGCCTGCGAGCTGCTGCGCAGACTCACCGAGTCCGGACACGACGTCCGGGTCGTTCCCACCGCCTCGGCGCTGCACTTCGTCGGCGCCGCCACCTGGTCCGCCCTGTCCGGCAAGCCCGTCTCGACCGAGGTCTGGGACGACGTCCACGAGGTACCGCACGTCCGCATCGGCCAGCAGGCCGACCTGGTGGTCGTCGCCCCGGCCACGGCCGACACGCTCGCGAAGGCCGCGCACGGCCTCGCCGACGACCTGCTGACCAACACCCTGCTCACCGCCCGCTGCCCGGTGGTCTTCGCCCCCGCCATGCACACCGAGATGTGGGAGCACGCGGCCACCCAGGAGAACGTGGCGACGCTGCGTCGGCGCGGCGCGATCGTCATCGAGCCCGCCGTCGGCCGCCTCACCGGCGTCGACACCGGCAAGGGCCGGCTGCCCGAGCCCGCGGAGATCTTCGAGGTCTGCCGCCGGGTGCTCGCCCGGGGCGTCACCGAAGCCGACCTCGCCGGACTGCACGTCGTCGTCAGCGCCGGCGGTACCCGCGAGCCCCTCGACCCGGTCCGCTTCCTCGGCAACCGCTCCTCCGGCAAGCAGGGCTACGCTCTCGCCCGCACCGCCGCCGCCCGGGGCGCCCGGGTGACGCTGATCGCCGCCAACACCGGGCTGGCCGACCCGGCGGGCGTGGACGTCGTCCAGGTCGGCACGGCCGTACAGCTGCGGGAAGCGGTCCTCAAGGCGTCCGCGGACGCCGACGCGGTCGTGATGGCGGCAGCGGTCGCGGACTTCCGTCCGGCGTCGTACGCCACCGGAAAGATCAAGAAGAAGGACGACCACGAGCCGGACCCGATCGTCCTGGTGCGAAATCCGGACATCCTCGCGGAGATCTCGACCGACCGTGCCCGCCCCGGCCAGGTGATCGTCGGCTTCGCCGCGGAGACGGACGACGTGCTGGCCAACGGCCGAAGAAAGCTGGAGCGCAAGGGGTGTGACCTTCTCGTGGTGAACGAGGTGGGCGAGCGCAAGACCTTCGGCTCCGAGGAGAACGAGGCGGTCGTCCTGGGCGCCGACGGCAGCGAGACGCCCGTGCCGTACGGGCCGAAGGAAGCCCTGGCCGAAACCGTGTGGGACCTGGTGGCGCGCCGGTTGGGCACCCATGGTTGATGGGCTGCGGACTTCCCTCCGGCAGCGCTCGATTCGGGTGTGGCGCCCCTGGCCAAGGGCACATGACATTGGGCAGAATGCCCGTGCCGCAGGTCACAGCCCTCCCGAGAGGCGAGACAGGGGGTCCGTGGCCGAACGCGACAGATAAACTGTCCTCGGACGACGCCGGGCGCAGCCCCCGTCCCGTCCAACAATGATCAGCCAGCAGCCGCTGCAACCCCAGGGAGCGTTGTGTCCCGTCGCCTGTTCACCTCGGAGTCTGTGACCGAGGGTCACCCCGACAAGATCGCTGACCAGATCAGCGACACCATTCTTGACGCGCTTCTGCGCGAGGACCCGTCGTCCCGGGTCGCTGTCGAAACCCTGATCACGACCGGCCTGGTGCACGTGGCCGGAGAGGTCACGACCAAGACGTACGCGGACATCGCGACGCTGGTCCGCAACAAGGTCCTCGAGATCGGCTACGACTCCTCGAAGAAGGGCTTCGACGGCGCCTCCTGCGGCATCTCGGTCTCGATCGGCTCGCAGTCGCCGGACATCGCGCAGGGCGTCGACACGGCGTACGAGTCCCGTGTCGAGGGCGACGAGGACGAGCTGGACCGCCAGGGCGCCGGCGACCAGGGCCTGATGTTCGGCTACGCGACGGACGAGACGCCCACGCTGATGCCGCTGCCCATCTTCCTGGCGCACCGCCTGTCCAAGCGCCTCTCCGAGGTCCGCAAGAACGGCACGATCCCCTACCTGCGCCCGGACGGCAAGACGCAGGTCACCATCGAGTACGACGGTGACAAGGCGGTCCGTCTGGACACCGTGGTCGTCTCCTCGCAGCACGCGAGCGACATCGACCTGGACTCCCTCCTCGCGCCCGACATCCGGGAGTTCGTGGTCGAGCCCGAGCTGAAGGCTCTGCTCGACGACGGCATCAAGCTGGACACCGAGAACTACCGCCTTCTGGTGAACCCCACCGGTCGCTTCGAGATCGGCGGCCCGATGGGTGACGCGGGTCTGACCGGTCGGAAGATCATCATCGACACGTACGGCGGCATGGCCCGCCACGGTGGCGGCGCGTTCTCCGGCAAGGACCCGTCCAAGGTGGACCGCTCGGCGGCGTACGCGATGCGCTGGGTCGCCAAGAACGTGGTCGCTGCCGGCCTGGCCTCGCGCTGCGAGGTGCAGGTGGCGTACGCGATCGGCAAGGCCGAGCCCGTCGGTCTCTTCGTCGAGACCTTCGGCACGGCCAAGGTCGAGACCGAGAAGATCGAGAAGGCCATCGACGCGGTCTTCGACCTGCGTCCGGCCGCGATCATCCGCGACCTGGACCTGCTCCGCCCGATCTACGCCCAGACCGCCGCCTACGGCCACTTCGGCCGTGAGCTGCCGGAGTTCACCTGGGAGCGGACGGACCGCGTGGACGCGCTGCGCAAGGCAGTGGGTCAGTAAGGCCTGCTTCACGGGTTTGTTCGAGGCCCGGCGTCCCTGGTGGGGCGCCGGGCCTCGGTGTACCCGCGCTCGTGGGGGAACTCGGGCTCCGGCGGTTGTCAGTGGCGTTTGGTAGGAATACAGGCGTGAGCAGCGAGAACGAGACCGGTGACGGCGAGGCCGAGGGGGCGTCGCCCGAGCAGCTCGCGCTCATTCGGGACAGTGTGCGCAAGGCCAAGGTCCCGCGGGCCAAGCCGCGGACCTGGCGGGGGGCCGCGCTGGCCAAGGAGCTGCCCGTGGCGCGGGTGCTGGTCGACAAGGGTGTGCTGCATCTCGATCGGTACTTCGACTACGCCGTGCCGGAGGAGTTGGACGCCGAGGCGCAGCCCGGGGTGCGGGTGCGGGTGCGGTTCGGAGCCGGGCGGCACCGGGTGCGTGAGGGGCGGCGTGAGGGCGGGGGGCTCATCGACGGCTTCCTCGTCGAGCGGCTTGCCGAGTCCGACTACTCCGGGCCGTTGGCGGCACTCGCGCAGGTCGTCTCGCCTGAGCGGGTGCTGAGCGAGGAACTGCTCGGGCTCACGCGGGCCGTGGCCGACCGGTATGCCGGAGGGCTTGCCGATGTGCTGCAGCTGGCCGTGCCGCCGCGCAGTGCGCGTGCCGAGCAGCGGCCCTCACCGGAGCCGCTCCCGCCGCCTGGCAGGCCCGAGGTGGGGTCCTGGGGGCGGTACGAGCGAGGCGCCGCCTTCCTGGAGTCCCTGGCCTCCGGAGGTGCGCCGCGTGCCGTGTGGAACGCTCTGCCCGGTCCCGAGTGGAGCGAGGAACTGGCCCGGGCCGTCGCGGCGACGCTCGCCTCCGGCCGCGGGGCCGTCGTCGTGGTGCCGGACGGGAGAGCTGTCGCTCGGGTCGACGCTGCCCTGACCTCGCTGATGGGCGAGGGCCGGCATGCGGTGCTGACCGCCGATGCGGGGCCCGAGAAGCGGTACCGGGAGTGGCTGGCCGTACGGCGCGGGAGCGTCCGGGCGGTCGTGGGGACGCGGGCCGCCATGTTCGCGCCCGTGCAGGACCTCGGGCTGGTCGCCCTCTGGGACGACGGCGACGACAGCCACAGCGAGCAGCACGCCCCGCAGCCTCATGCGCGTGAAGTCCTGTTGCTCCGGGCCGCGCAGGACAAGTGCGGCTTTCTGCTGGGGAGTTGGAGCTGCACGGTCGAGGCCGCCCAGCTCGTGGAGAGCGGCTGGGCCCGGCCGTTGGTCGCCACCCGGGAGCAGGTGCGGGGCGCGGCTCCGCTCGTACGGACCGTGGGGGACGGGGATCTCGCGCGGGACGAGGCCGCTCGGGCCGCTCGGCTGCCCACGCTCGCCTGGCAGGCGGTGCGGGAGGGGCTGCGCCAGGGGCCGGTTCTCGTGCAGGTGCCGCGGCGCGGATACGTGCCGCGGATGGCCTGCGCCAACTGCCGGGCTCCCGCTCGGTGCCGGCACTGCTCCGGGCCGCTGGAGGCGCAGGGCTCCGGGGTCGAGCTGCGGTGTGGGTGGTGCGGGCGTGACGAGGGGGCCTGGCACTGTCCGGAGTGCGGTGCGTTCCGGCTGCGGGCTCAGGTGGTGGGGGCGCGGCGGACCGCCGAGGAGCTCGGGCGGGCCTTTCCCGCTGTGCCGGTGCGGACCTCCGGGCGTGAGCATGTGCTCGACACCGTGCCGGGCACACCCTCGCTGGTCGTGAGCACACCGGGCGCCGAGCCCGTCGCCGAGGGCGGGTATGCGGCGGCGCTGCTGCTGGACGGCTGGGCCATGCTCGGGCGGCCCGACCTACGGGCGGGGGAGGACGCGTTGCGGCGCTGGATTGCCGCCGCTGCGCTGGTACGGCCGCAGGGCGCCGGGGGGACCGTGGTCGTGGTCGCCGAGCCCACGCTGCGGCCCGTGCAGGCGCTGGTGCGGTGGGACCCGGTCGGGCATGCGGTGCGGGAACTCGGCGAGCGGGCCGAGCTGGGGTTTCCGCCGGTGTCCCGGATGGCTTCCGTGGCCGGGCCGGGAGAGGCGGTGGCCGAGTTTCTCCGTACCGCCGAACTGCCGCCGGAGGCCGAGGTCTTGGGACCCGTACCGGTGCCCGTGACGGCGGTGGGACGCCCGCGGCGCGTAGGGGGTCCGCCACCCGGGGAGCACTGGGACCGGGCGCTGATCCGGGTTCCGCCGGGAAGCGGGGCGGCGTTGGCGTCCGCGCTGAAGGCCGCGCAGGCGGCGCGGATGGCGCGTGGGGCTGGGGAGATCGCGGTGCGGGTTCGGATCGATCCGCCTGATATCGGGTGACGTTGGTGCTGCCTGGTGCTGCCTGGTGCTGCCTGGTGCTGCCTGGTGCTGCCTGGTGCTGCCTGGTGCTGCCTGCCCTGCGGTGCCGCGCAGGGCTTGGTCAGGGCCTGGGCAGGTATGCCTCTGCCCTCCCGGGTGCGCATCGGGAGGGCAGAGCGAGGTGGGGCAGTCGCGGTGTCAGCCGTTGCGAGGGCCGGGGAAGACCGTGGGCCTGGCCTCGTCGCGCAGGCCGGGGCTGCCTGCCGTCGGCTGCGTCGGCATGGAACGGGCTGCGGGGACCGTCGGCACCGGAGGGAGAGCGGTGGTGACGTTCACCGTCCGGCTGCCCGCCGGCTCGGTCGTCCGCTCGGCCTCGGCCGCCGCCTGAGTGGCGGCGCGGCGCGCGCCGTAGCGTCGGTGGACCGCCTGCTTGGTGACGCCGAGGGCGGAACCCACCGCGTCCCACGAGAAGCCGAGTGAGCGGTCGAAGTCCACGGCTGCCGTGACCAGGGTTTCGACGCTGTCCCGCAACTCCTGGGCGAGACGGACCGTCGGGGCGGGGGCGCGTCCGTAGACGACGAAGCCCGTGGAGGGGCCGGAGCGGCGCGGGCGGTAGACGTTGCCCAGTTGGGCGGTGAGCGTGCGCAGTGCGTCCACCTGCCGGCGGACCCGCTCGATGTCCCGCACCAGCAAGTGCAGGCTGGCCCGAGCCTGGGCGTCGTGGGTTGCGTGGTCGGCCATGAACAAGCCTCTCGAACCGGCGTTGAAAAGGAAGGGGCCGCGGATACGGCGGGTGCGGCCCGTTGTGGTCAACTCTTTCTTGACCAACGCGGGAGCGGTCCGCGGGTCACGCAGTGGGGGCGTATGGGCATATGCCTACGCCCCTGGGTGGGGGTACGCGCCTCGATGTCCGGACCTTCGGCCTCGGGTGCCTCGCTGTCCCTCCTGGCCGTGGTGAATTCCTTCGTGGTGCCGCCGACGTGAGCCCTCCTCGTGCCCGCACATAGACTTGTGTGCTGCCCCAACCAACCCCGTCCGAGAGGCCCGTGCCCACCCATGAAGCTTGTCTTCGCCGGTACCCCCGAGGTCGCCGTTCCCGCTCTGGACGCTCTGATCGCCTCCGGGCGGCACGAGGTGGCCGCCGTCGTGACGCGGCCAGACGCGCAGGCCGGGCGGGGGCGCAGGATGGTGGCGAGCCCGGTGGCCGAGCGGGCCGAGGAGGCGGGCATCGAGGTGCTCAAGCCGGCCAGGCCGCGCGACCCCGAGTTCCTGGAGCGGCTCAGAGGGATCGCGCCCGACTGCTGCCCCGTCGTCGCCTACGGCGCCCTGCTGCCGCGCGTTGCCCTCGACATCCCGGCCCACGGCTGGGTCAACCTGCACTTCTCGCTGCTGCCCGCCTGGCGCGGGGCCGCGCCCGTGCAGCACTCCATCATGGCCGGCGACGAGATCACCGGGGCCTCCACCTTCCTGATCGAGGAGGGACTCGACTCCGGGCCCGTCTACGGCACCGTCACCGAGCAGATCCGGACCACCGACACCAGCGGCGACCTGCTGACCCGGCTGGCCTTCGCCGGCTCCGGGCTGCTCGCGGCGACCATGGACGGGATCGAGGACGGCACGCTGAAGGCCGTACCGCAGCCGAGCGAAGGGGTCACCCTCGCCCCCAAGGTCAACGTCGAGGACGCCCACATCGACTGGGCCGCTCCCTCCCTGCGCGTCGACCGCGTCGTGCGCGGGTGCACTCCCGCACCGGGTGCCTGGACCACCTTCCGCGGCGAGCGGCTCAAGCTCATCCAGGTGCAGCCGGTGCCCGGGCGGGACGATCTCGCGCCCGGCGCGCTCTCCGTGGGCAAGAACAACGTGTACGTCGGGACCGGGTCGTACGCCGTCGAGCTGCTGTGGGTGCAGGCTCAGGGCAAGAAGCCGATGCGGGCCGCTGACTGGGCGCGGGGCGTGCGGATCGGGGACGGGGAGCGCGTCGGGGAGTGACCGGCCCACGCCTGGCCGACGGTGCGACGTAGGCTGGTCGGTACATCTCATCCAGCAATCCGGAGCACCTTTTTCGTGAGCGACACCACCCGTCGGCCCCGTAAGCCCGGCAAGCCCTACCGACGGCCCAAGAAGGACCCCGTCCGCGTCCTCGCCTTCGAGGCACTGCGCGCCGTGGACGAGCGGGACGCGTACGCCAACCTCGTACTGCCGCCGCTGCTGCGCAAGGCGCGCGAGCAGGGCGACTTCGACGGGCGGGACGCCGCGCTCGCGACCGAGCTGGTGTACGGGACGCTGCGGCGGCAGGGGACGTACGACGCCGTGATCTCCGCGTGTGTGGACCGGCCGCTGCGTGAGGTCGACCCGCCCGTGCTCGATGTGCTCAGCCTGGGCGTGCACCAGCTGCTGGGGACGCGGATTCCCACGCATGCGGCGGTATCGGCGTCCGTTGAGCTCGCCCGGGTCGTCCTCGGTGACGGGCGCGCGAAGTTCGTGAACGCCGTGCTGCGGAAGGTCGCGCAGGACGACCTCGACGGGTGGATCCAGCGGGTCGCGCCGCCGTACGACGACGATCCCGAAGAGCACCTCGCCGTCGTTCACTCGCATCCGCGGTGGGTCGTCTCGGCGCTGTGGGACTCGCTCGGTGGCGGGCGGGCCGGGATCGAGCGGTTGCTGGAGGCCGACAATGAGCGGCCCGAGGTGACGCTCGTCGCGCGGCCGGGGCGGGCCACGACCGAGGAACTCCTCGGTGAGGAGGCCGCGGTGCCGGGGCGCTGGTCGCCCTATGCCGTGCGGCTGGCCGAGGGCGGGGAGCCGGGGGCCATCGAGGCCGTGCGGGAAGGCCGGGCGGGGGTGCAGGACGAGGGGTCTCAACTGGTTGCGCTCGCCCTGGCCAACGCGCCGCTGGACGGGCCCGACGAGAAGTGGCTCGACGGGTGTGCCGGGCCCGGGGGCAAGGCGGCGCTGCTCGGGGCGTTGGCCGCCGAGCGGGGGGCCATGTTGCTTGCCTCCGAGAAGCAGCCGCATCGGGCCGGGCTGGTGGCCAAGGCGCTTGCCGGGAATCCTGGGCCGTATCAGGTCATCGCCGCCGATGGGACGCGGCCGGCCTGGCGGGCGGGGAGCTTCGACCGGGTGCTGGTGGATGTGCCGTGCACGGGGCTCGGGGCGTTGCGGCGGCGGCCGGAGGCTCGGTGGCGGCGGCGGCCGGAGGATCTGGAGGGGTTCGGGCCGCTGCAGCGGGAGTTGCTGCGGGCGGCGTTGGAGTCCGTGCGGGTGGGGGGTGTCGTCGGGTACGCCACGTGTTCGCCGCATCTTGCCGAGACCCGGGCTGTCGTGGACGACGTGCTGAAGCACGGGGCCGCGGGTGAACTGGTTGATGCACGGCCCTTGCTGCCGGGGGTGCCGGAGCTGGGGGAGGGGCCTGATGTGCAGTTGTGGCCTCATCTGCATGGGACCGATGCGATGTACTTGGCGCTGATTCGGCGGGTGGGGTGATTTCGCCCCCGCCGCCCCTGCCCGCCCCGTCCGTGAAGGGGCTCCGCCCCTTCGACCCACCAGGGGGCTGCCGCCCCCTGGACCCCCGCTTCGGCCTGAACGGCCTCGTCCTCAAACGCCGGACGGGCTGAAAGAGCAGGACCGGCGTTGAAAGGTGCCGCTGTACGCACCTCCACTCAGCCACCCCTCCCCGCCATGCCCTCCTCCGGCTCCCGTACCGCCGGAGCTCCCCCGTCCTCGCGGGCCAGGCGGTGTGGCCACCACACCTTGGGGCCGACGTCCAGGAACAGGGCCGTCACCAGGACCGAGCGGACGATGAAGGTGTCCAGGAGTACGCCCAGGGCCACTGCGAAGCCGATTTCGGCGAAGGCGACCATGGGGAGGGTGCCCAGGGCTGCGAAGGTGCCGGCGAGGACCAGGCCGGCCGAGGTGATGACGGCGCCCGTGGCGGCGAGGCCGGTGATCACGCCGGGGCGGGTGCCCTGGTGGGCTGCCTCCTCACGGATGCGGGTGGTGAGGAAGATGTTGTAGTCGATGCCGAGCGCCACCAGGAAGACGAAGACGAACAGCGGGAAGTCGGTCGACTCCCCGGCGTAGTCGAAGATGTGGCGGAAGGCGAGCGCGCTGATGCCCAGGGCTGCCGCGAAGGACAGGATCACCGTGCCGATCAGCAGGAGCGGGGCGATCAGGGCGCGCAGCAGGGCACAGAGGATCAGGAGCACGACCAGCAGGACCAGCGGGATGATCAGGATGTTGTCGTGCGTCGTCGCCTTGTCCATGTCCAGGAGGGCCGCCGTTCCGCCGCCCACTTGGGCGTCGGCGTCCGGCACCGCGTGGACGGCGTCGCGGACCCTCTCGACGGTCTGTTTCGCGGCCTCGCTGTCGGCGGGAGCGGTCATCGTCGCCTCGAAGAGGACCTTGCCTTGGAACGACGGTTTTGTGCCTGGTGGCAGGCCCAGTGAGGTGGGGACGACGCCCTGTGTCTCCGCCACCGCGCGGCCGACCTCCACGGCCTGGGCCTGGTTGCTGACGATGACCAGGGGGTCGCCGCTGCCGGCCGGGAAATAGCGCGCCGAGATCTCCTGGCCGGTGATCGAGTCCGGCTTGTCGGTGAACGCGTCGGCATTGCTCAGCCCCTCGGCGCGCAGCTGGATCAGCCCGAGGGAGCAGACCGCGAGGGCGATCGCCGTGACGACCCAGACCATGCGCGGGCGATGGGAGATACGGCGGCCCATGCGGGCCCAGATGCCCCGCTTGTCCGGGTTCTCGGTGCCCAGGTGCGGGATCACCGGCCAGAAGATCCAGCGGCCGAAGATCACCAGGAGCGCGGGGAACAGGGACATCATCGCGAGCAGGGCCACCGCCACGCCGATCGCGGCCACCGGGCCGAGGCCCCTCGTGGAGTTCATCTCCGCCGCCAGCAGCACCAGCATGCTCAGCACGACGGTCGCACCGGACGCGATCACCGCCGGGCCGGCGCGGTGCAGGGCAAGGGCCATCGCCTCGTGGCGGTCCTCGTGACGGCGCAGTTCCTCCCGGTAGCGGGCGACGAGCAGGAGTGCGTAGTCCGTGCCCGCGCCGAACACCAGGACCGTGAGGATGCCCGCGCTCTGGCCGTTGACGGTCAGGCCCGCGTGTTCCGCCAGGAGATAGATCAGGGCCTGCGCGGTGAACAGGGCGACGATCACGGCGATGAGGGGGACGACCAGCAGGGTGGGACTGCGGTAGGTGAGCAGGAGCATGACGATGACGACCACCATCGCCGAGAACAGCAGCGTGGAGTCGATGCCCTCGAAGGCCTCGGAGAAGTCCGCGGAAGTGCCGCCCGGGCCCGTGATGTGCACGGTCAGCCCGCCGCCGCCCTCGCCGACGACGTCCTTGATGGAGTCCACGGCGGGGGCGATGCGCTCCCAGCCCTTCTCGTCCATCGTGATCGGGACCTGGACCTGGGCCGCGCGCGGGTCCAGCTCGCGGTCGAAGACCGGGCCCCGGGTCTCGGCGCCGCGGATGCCGTGGTCGGTGAGCTGCTTGAGCTGCGCCACGTCCGCGGTGATCGCCGCGCGGTCCTGGGCCGTCAGGCCGCCGTCGCGGGCGTAGATGACGATCGCCGGGATCTGCTCCGGCCTGAAGTCCTCGGAGATCTCCAGGACTTGGGTGGATTCGGCGGACCCAGGCAGCCAGGAGGCCGCGTCGTTGTCCTGCGCGTCGGTCAGCTTCTGCGCGAACGGTGCCGTCAGGAACAGCACCGCCAGCCACAGAATGAGCACCACCCACTTGGCGCGCCGTCCGCACACCAGATGGGCGACGCCCCGCTGTCCCGAAGGGGACTGCCCCTTCTCCTGGGTCTGAGTCATGCCCACCCCCGCAGCTCTCCGTGGAGCCGGTCGGCCGCCCAGCATGGCACGCACGAACCGGACACAACATCCGATGAACGTCTTAGGTCTGTACTGGCGCGAACATTCGTGCTCCGGCATGGCAGTCTTGGGTCATGGCCGCGCAGATCAACCCCAGCATCCTGTCCGCCGACTTCGCCCGCCTCGCGGACGAGGCAAAGGCGGTCGAGGGAGCCGACTACCTCCACGTCGACGTCATGGACAACCATTTCGTCCCGAACCTCACGCTCGGCGTGCCGGTCGTAGAGTCCCTGGCCCGTGCGACGGACACGCCGCTGGACTGCCATCTGATGATCGAGGCCCCCGATCGGTGGGCGCCCCAGTACGTCGAAGCGGGGGCCTCCTCCGTCACCTTCCATGTCGAGGCCGCCGCGGCACCGGTACGGCTTGCCCGGGAGATCCGGGCCAAGGGCGCCCGTGCCTCCATGGCGCTCAAGCCCGCGACACCCATCGAGCCGTACGAGGATCTGCTCCCCGAGCTCGACATGCTGCTGATCATGACGGTCGAGCCGGGCTTCGGTGGTCAGGCGTTTCTCGACATCATGCTTCCGAAGATTCGCCGCACCCGCGAGTTGATCAGCAAGCACGGCCTGGACCTGTGGCTCCAGGTCGACGGCGGTGTCTCGGCCTCGACGATCGAGCGGTGTGCGGAGGCGGGCGCGGACGTCTTCGTCGCTGGTTCGGCGGTGTACGGGGCCGATGACCCGGCCGCGGCGGTCCGTGCGCTGCGCGCGCAGGCGGAGGCGGTGACGAAGTCCGCGGCCTGGGCATGCGACCACTGAGCCAAGGGAACGTGAACGGCGCCCATCAGGGCGGATCAAGAGCGCCGGATCTGCAAGGATGAACGGCGAATCCAGAGTGTGAACAGCAGTGAGGAGATCGCCGTGTCGGGTATGTCGGCGGGCCGGTCAGCCATGCGGATGGGACCCGCTGAGCTGGTGCAGGCGGCGGCCATGGCCCGCCGCTTCTACCTCGAGGGCAAATCCAAGATCCAGATCGCCGAGGAGTTCGGCGTCAGCCGCTTCAAGGTGGCCCGGGTCCTGGAGACCGCTCTCGAACGGGATCTGGTGCGCATCGAAATCCGCGTACCGGCCGAACTGGACGCCGATCGCTCGGACGCGCTGCGCGCCCGGTACGGCCTCAGGCACGCCGTCGTGGTCGAGTCCCCGGCCGAGGCCGAGGAGTCGCCCGACCCCGAGAACCTGGGAGAGGTGGCCGCCGACCTGCTCGGCGAGCTGGTGAACGAAGGGGATGTGCTGGGCCTGGCCTGGGGCCGGTCCACCATCCACATGGCCGCGGCCCTGGACCGGCTGCCGCCGTGCACGGTGGTGCAGTTGACGGGCGTGTACGACGCCGGGACCGCCGAGCGCGGTTCGGTCGAGGCGGTGCGCCGCGCGGCCCAGGTGTCCGGCGGCGACGCCCACCCCATCTACGCGCCGATGCTGCTGCCGGACGCGGCCACCGCGGCGGCGCTGCGGCACCAGACCGGAATCGCCCGGGCCTTCGAGTACTTCGACAAGGTCACGGTCGCCTGCGTCTCCATCGGCTCCTGGGAGCCGGGCATCTCGACGGTGCACGACATGCTCAGCGACGAGGAGCGGGCGCACTACGCCTCGCTCGGCGTCGCCGCCGAGATGTCCGCGCACCTCTTCGACGCCGAGGGACGCCGGGTCGGCCGGGACCTGGGGGAGCGGTGCATCACGGTCAAGGCCGACCAGCTCCGCCGTATCCCGGAGGTCGTCGCGATCGCCGGCGGGCAGCGCAAGGGACCGGCGATCGACGCGGTGCTGCGGTCCGGGCTCGTCACCAGCCTGGTGACGGACACGTCGGCGGCGGACTATCTGATGACGGCCGGTCCGACGCCGAAGCCGACGCTCAACAGGACGGATCCGGACGGGCACTGACGGCGTGTCAGGAGGGGGGCGGCCCAGAGGTCGCCCCCTTCGTTCATTTGCTTCATCCGGGTTCATTCGCTTCATCCGATCACTATGACCTTGGCGGTACTGAGATGACGGAGCTCGTGGTCCCGCTGGACCTCGACGGGATCACGGACAAGGCCGGCCTGATGGACCGCTGCGCCCGCGCCCTGGACCTGCCCGACTGGTTCGGCCGCAACTGGGACGCGCTCGCCGACTCCCTCTCCGACCACACCGTCTGGCCGGCGGGCGCCGTGGAGCAGGGGCTGCTGGTCGTCGTACGGAACTGGCGGCCGTACGCGAAGGCGCGGCCCGACGAGTGGGAGATCGCCCAGGACGTGTTCTCCGAGGCGGTGGACCGGACGCAGGCGCTCACGGTCGTGCTTGCTCTTGGAGGATCCTCCTAGGGGGTGTCTGACCTGCTTGGATGATGCGACCGTGCATCGCATTCCGGTCAGCATGGGACAATGAAGTACGTGCTCTTCCCCCTGGCTGACCTGTCCGGGGGCCACCTCTGATCGACTGGGATGTGCAGCACGTGCGTTTCCTCAATGACATCCAGCCCGCGTACGACCTGACGTACGACGACGTTTTCATGGTCCCGAGCCGCAGCGCGGTGGGGTCGCGGCAGGGCGTGGACCTCAGCTCCCCGGACGGCACGGGCACCACCATCCCGCTGGTCGTCGCCAACATGACCGCCATCGCCGGCCGCCGGATGGCCGAGACGGTGGCCCGGCGCGGCGGCCTGGTGGTCATCCCGCAGGACATCCCGATCGACGTCATCACGGACGTCATCTCCTGGGTGAAGAGCCGCCACCACGTCCTCGACACGCCGATCGTGCTGGCCCCGCACCAGACCGTCGCCGACGCGCTGGCCCTGCTGCCGAAGCGCGCGCACAACGCCGGTGTGGTCGTCGACGACGACTTCAAGCCGATCGGCGTGGTCACCGACTCGGACCTGTCCGGCGTGGACCGCTTCACGCAGCTCGAAGTGGTCATGTCCCGGGACCTGCTGCTGCTGGACGCGGCCCTCGACCCGCGCGAGGCCTTCAACACGCTCGACCACCACAACCGGCGCTATGCCCCCGCCGTCGACTCCGACGGCCGTCTCGCCGGCATCCTCACCCGCAAGGGCGCCCTGCGGGCCACACTGTACTCGCCGGCCACCGACGCCGACGGCAAGCTGCGCATAGCGGCCGCCGTCGGCATCAACGGAGACGTGGCGGGCAAGGCCAAGCAGCTGCTCGACGCGGGCGTCGACACGCTCGTCATCGACACGGCGCACGGCCACCAGGAGTCGATGATCGCCGCGATCCGGACCGTGCGGGCGCTCGACCCGCAGGTGCCGATCGTGGCCGGCAACATCGTGGCCGCCGAGGGTGTGCGGGACCTGGTCGAGGCCGGCGCGGACATCATCAAGGTCGGTGTCGGCCCCGGCGCCATGTGCACGACCCGCATGATGACCGGCGTCGGCCGGCCGCAGTTCTCCGCGGTCCTGGAGTGCGCCGCCGAGGCGAAGAAGTACGGCAAGCACGTCTGGGCCGACGGTGGCGTCCGGCACCCGCGCGACGTCGCCATGGCGCTGGCCGCCGGTGCGTCCAACGTGATGGTCGGGTCCTGGTTCGCGGGGACGTTCGAGTCGCCGGGCGACCTCCAGCAGGACGCGAACGGCCGCCTCTACAAGGAGTCGTTCGGCATGGCCTCCGCGCGGGCCGTGGCCAACCGTACGTCCGACGAGTCGTCGTACGACCGGGCCCGCAAGGCGCTGTTCGAGGAGGGCATCTCCACCTCGCGCATGTTCCTCGACCCGGCCCGGCCGGGCGTGGAGGACCTGATCGACTCGATCATCGCGGGCGTGCGGTCGTCGTGCACCTACGCCGGCGCCGGCTCCCTGGAGGAGTTCGCCGAGAAGGCGGTTGTCGGCATCCAGAGCGCGGCCGGCTACGCGGAGGGCAAGCCCCTGCACGCCAGCTGGAGCTGACGCCAACTGCCTTGTCCGCGGCCCCCGTTGTCCCGTTCGCCGGGAACATCGGGGGCCGTTTTGCGTGCCGCCCTTTCGCCTCATAGCTCGGGTTCAGATGTATCCGGGCGGCTGCGTGCAGTCGGTGGCTTGTCGCGCAGTTCCCCGCGCCCCTGGGGGCGTTTGCCGAGCGTACGTAGAGGGCGCTGCGCGCGATGCGCGGCATGGGCGGGCAGAGCCCTGCGTGTTCTTGGTCGAGCCTCTCTGAAGCCGTCCGGGAGGACCTCCGCGCAACGGTTCAAAGCCCCGCCGCAACGAACACCCACCCAGCCCCCAGACACGCAATGATCTTGCGGGCATGCGCAAGGTTGCTGCATTTCACCAGCAACGCCGATCCTCGTAGGCTGTCGCCTCGTACGTGGCGTGGCAGGGACCCCGCTCGGTGGGTCCCTGCTCGAAGGGTGCCGCCGGTCCCTGCCGCCCTGACCGGCAGCGATAAGGAGCCAGCGCGTGCTCGACCAAGGCGCACCCCCGCAGAACCCAAGCCAGACCGCCGCCCCCGCGTCCCTCGGAGTCGGCGCGCGCCTCATGCGTCGCAAGCCCGTGGAACACCTGGTCGCGGAGGGTGGCCAGGGTGAGGGAGGGTCCCTGCGGCGCTCTCTCGGCATGTGGCAGCTGACCATGATCAGCATCGGTGCCACCCTCGGCACCGGCATCTTCGTCGTCCTGGGCGACGCCGTCCCGGAGGCCGGCCCCGCGGTCACCCTGGCCTTCGTGATCGCCGGTCTCACGGCGTTGTTCTCGGCCCTGTCGTACGCCGAGCTGGCGGGCAGCATCCCGGTCGCGGGCTCGTCGTACTCGTATGCGTACGCAACGATGGGCGAGCTCGTCGCCTGGGTCTGCGGCTGGTGTCTGGTGCTGGAGTACGGCGTGTCGGTGGCCGCCGTCGCCGTCGGCTGGGGCGAGTACCTCAACGAGCTGCTCGACGGGACCATAGGCGTCACCATCCCCGCCGTGCTGTCCTCCGCGCCCGGTGAGGGCGGGATCATCAACCTGCCCGCCCTGATCGTCGTGCTGCTGGCGATGATCTTCCTGCTCGGTGGCGTCCGGGAGTCCGCCCGGGCCAACACGATCATGGTCGCCGTCAAGATCGCCGCGCTGGTGCTGTTCTGCGCGGTCGGCTTCATGGGCTTCAAGTCCGGCAACTACGAGGACTTCATGCCGCTCGGCATGGCCGGCGTGAGCGCCGCGGGCGCCACGCTCTTCTTCTCGTACATCGGCTTCGACGCCGCCTCCACCGCCGGTGAGGAGGCCAAGGACCCCAAGCGGGACCTGCCGCGGGCCATCATGCTGTCGCTGATCATCGTGACCGCGCTGTACGTGGTCGTCGCGGGTGTCGCCGTCGGTGCCTGGCACTGGACCAAGTTCGAGGGCTCCAGCGCCTCCCTCGCCGCGATCATGAACGACGTCAGCGGCCAGTCCTTCTGGGGCACCCTGCTCGCGCTCGGCGCGGTCATCTCCATCGCGAGCGTCGTGCTCACCGTGCTCTACGGCCAGACCCGCGTGCTGTTCGCGATGTCCCGTGACGGCCTGGTGCCGAAGGCGTTCGGCAAGGTTCACAAGAAGACCGGCGCCCCCCGCATCAACACGGTCATCGTGTCCCTCTTCTGCGGTGCGCTCGCCGCCCTCATCCCGCTGGGCAAGCTCGTCGACGCCACCAGCATCGGCACGCTGTTCGCCTTCGCGCTGGTCAACATCGCGGTGATCATCCTGCGCTACCGGCGCCCGGAGCTCGAGCGCACGTTCAGGGTGCCGTTCGGGCCGGTGTTGCCGGTGCTGGGCTTCCTGTTCTGCGCATACAACATGTTCAGCCTGGACACCGTGACCTGGGTGGTCTTCGGGTTCTGGATGGCGGCGGGTCTCGTGTTCTACTTCGTGTACGGCTATCGCCGTTCCCGTCTTGCGACACCAGAAGTGAAGTGAACCACCCGCAGTGCTGAACGATCTCGACGAACGCATCGTGCACGCCCTCGCCGAGGACGCCCGCCGCTCCTACGCGGACATCGGGCAACTGGTCGGCCTGTCCGCGCCCGCCGTGAAGCGGCGCGTGGACCGGCTGCGCGCCACCGGAGCGATCACCGGATTCACCGTACGGGTGGATCCGTCGGCCCTCGGCTGGGAGACCGAGGGGTTCGTCGAGATCTACTGCCGGCACAACACCTCGCCGGACACCATCCGGCGGGGGCTGGAGCGGTACCAGGAGGTTGTGGCCGCCTCCACTGTCACCGGGGACGCCGACGCCGTGGTGCAGGTGTTCGCCTCGGACATGCGGCACTTCGAGCGGGTGCTTGAGCGGATTGCCGGGGAACCGTTCGTGGAGCGGACCAAGTCGGTGCTGGTGCTGTCGCCCTTGTTGCGGCGGTTTTCGTCCGGGTCGCCCACGTAGTCCTCCGGGCGCGGGCCGGTGGGGGCCGTTCGCACAGTTCCCCGCGCCCCTGCAGGACGTTCCTGCGGACCTTCTTCAGCATGTGCCGTACGACCAGTGCGTGGGCGCCCGTGCCTATGACCAGCCGACGGTAGAGGGCGCCCGCGCGGCCGGGGAAGTCGGCCCTCGTCTCGGCCCGCAGACGGGTGTGGCCCTCCGCCGGCACGTCCAGGTGGAAGAGCAGGGCGTACGTCGAGAACGGGTGGTGGCCCACGTAGGCCAGTTCCTTGCCCGGGACCGACACCGCCACGCGCAAGCCCCGGGAGCCGTTCATCAAGGCGCCCAGTTCGTGCCGGACGGTGTCGGTGGTCGCCTCGATGGTCGTCGTGTGCTCGTCGATGAACGGCAGGGCGGGGATGTCGGTCGAGTCCATGGGGGAAGTCTCGTCCGGTCGCCCGCGGCCGGGCCTCCTCCGGCAGGCGGAGGCGGGTAGCCGTTCGGGGGAGAGGGTCAGTCCGCCGTCTTGCGGGCCAGCGCGTTGTTGTCGATCGAGTTGTGCACGCTGAAGCTCACCGCGTCCGAGCGGTAGCGGTCGTCCGACCATTCGACCGGGCGGCCTTCGCGGGTCGTCGTCACGCGGCGCACCCGGAGCAGGGGGCTCGTGCGGCGGATGCCCAGCAACTCGGCGTCCTGGGCGCCCGCTGACACCGCGTCGATGACGTGCTCGCCGTAGGCGAAGACCAACCCCGTGTCGTCGTACAGGCGTTGGGTGACGGAGGGGCAGTCGGGCTCTATGGCCTCGACGGCCGGGGAGATCCAGTCGGCGTAGACCGTGCGCTCCAGCAGGACCGGTTCGCCGTCCAGGCCGCGCACCCTCAGGACATGCAACACCGGTGTTCCGGCGCTCAGTTGGAGGCGGACCGCGTCCTCCTTCGTCGCGGGTCGGTGGTCCTGCGCGACCACGTGGCCGGTCGCCTCCCGGCCCATCGCATGCGCCCACTGGGCGAAGCTGCGCAGTTCGGCGAAGCTCTGGCTGCGGCGACTGGCCAGGACCACCCGACGGGCGCCCTGGCGTGAGCCGATGAGTCCCTCGGCGGTCAGTGCGGCGACGGCCTGCCGGACCGTGCCGCGGGAGACGCCGTAACGGGCCGCGAGGTCCGTCTCGGCGGGCAGCAGGCTGCCGACCGTGTACTCCTCGTGGTCGATCGCGCGGCGCAGCTCGTCGGCGATCTCCTCGTGTCGCGCCGTCATGCTTCCCCTCTGAGTCGGTTGTTGTGCACAGAGTGACCAGCGTAAACGAGATCCGACAGTGCTCCGTGCCAGCCGGGACTGTGCACGAAGCATGGGGTCAGGGTTTCACCGGCGTTCACTTTCGGGACATCGAGACCGGGCGTACTGAGGCCAACTTGTTCAGACAAGTTGGCCCCGTGGGGCCTCCTCCACCCTCGCGCGTCCCCTGGAGAAACCGTGTCCGTTTCCCTGCCGAGAACGGCTGCCCGCAGCGGCGCCCTCGCCGTCGTCGCCGCGCTCGCCCTCAGTGCCTGCGGCGCCGCTCCCGACAACGCGTCCACCTCCGCCGACGGCAAGAGCGCCGCCACCGCCACCTCCGCCGAGGAGTTCGGCGGCATCGACAAGCTGGTCGAGGCGGCCAAGAAGGAGGGCACGCTGCATGCCATCGCGCTGCCCCGCGACTGGGCCAACTACGGCGCCCTCATCGACGGCTTCCAGAAGAAGTACGGCATCAAGGTCGAGGTGGAGAACCCCGACGGCTCCAGCCAGGACGAGATCAACGCCGTGACGTCCCGGAAGGGGCAGGACCGCGCCCCCGACGTGCTCGACCTCGGCAGCTCCTTCGCGATCAGCGCCGCCCAGCAGGGGCTGCTCGCGCCGTACAAGGTGGAGGCCTTCGCCGACATCCCCGAGGGCCAGAAGGACGCGCAGGCCCGCTGGTTCAACGACTACGGCGGCTACATCTCCATCGGCTGCGACGCCAAGCGGGTCAAGGAGTGCCCGAAGACCTTCGCCGACCTGCTGAAGCCGCAGTACAAGGGCCAGGTCGCCCTCAACGGCAACCCCACCAAGTCCGGCTCGGCCTTCGGCGGCGTCTACGCGGCGGCGCTCGCGAACGGCGGCTCCTTCGACGACATCCAGCCCGGCCTCGACTTCTTCGCCAAGCTGAAGAAGAACGGCAACTACACGCCCGTCGAGTCGACCCCGGCCACCGTCGAGAAGGGCGAGACGCCCATCAGCATCGACTGGGACTACCTCAACGCCGGCTACGCCGAGGAGTTCAAGTCCAAGGGCGTCGACTGGCAGGTGTCGGTGCCGAGCGACGGCCAGTTCTCGCAGTACTACTCCCAGGCGATCAACAAGGACGCCCCGCACCCCGCGACCGCCCGCCTGTGGCAGGAGTACCTCTACAGCACCGAGGGCCAGAACCTGTGGCTGAAGGGCTACGCCCGTCCGGCCCTGATGACCGCCATGGAGAAGGCCGGCACCCTCGACAAGACGGCCGCGGCCAAGCTGCCCGAGGTCTCCGGCACGCCCTCCTTCCCGACCGAGGCCCAGCAGAACAAGGCCAAGACGGTGCTCGGCCAGGGCTGGGCGAAGGCCGTCTCCGGATGACGGCCACCCTCACCGGGGCCGACACGGCGCCCGCCGCTGCGCGCAAGCGGCGGCGCCGTCCCCTCGGCGGCTCGCTCGCCGTCGTCCCGCTCCTCGTCTTCACCGCGCTCGCCTTCGGGCTGCCCGCCCTGGCCATGCTGGACGGCGCCTTCACCGTCAAGGACCCGGCCACGGGGGCGACTTCGTACAGCGCCGACAACCTGATTGCCTCGCTCCAGGGCGCGTACCTCACGGCCCTGCTCGGCAGCGTCAAACTGTCCGCCGTCTCCGCCGCGCTCGGCGCCCTGCTCGGGCTGCCGCTCGCCCAGGCCGTGGTGACCTCCCGCTTCCGCGCCCTGCGCGAGGCCGTGCTCACCGCGTCCGGAGTGCTCGCCAACTTCGGCGGCGTCCCGCTGGCGTTCGCCTTCGTCGCCACGCTCGGCAACGCCGGTGTGCTGACCCGCCACCTGGGCCTCACGGACAAGGGCTGGGACCTCTACAGCTTCTGGGGCCTGGTCCTCGTCTACCTGTACTTCCTGATCCCGCTGATGGTCCTCACCATCACCCCGGCCCTGGACGGCCTGCGCTCCCAGTGGCGCGAGGCAGCGCAGAACAACGGCGCCACGGCCGTGCAGTACTGGCGCCATGTGGCCCTGCCCGTGCTGCTGCCCACGCTCCTCGGCGGGTTCGTCCTGCTCTTCGGCAGCGCCTTCGCCGCGTACGCCACCGCCGCCGCGATGGTGGGCAGTTCCGTCCCGCTGGTCACCCTCCAGATCGCCGACGCCCTCTCCGGCAACGTCCTGGTCGGCCAGGAGAACGTGGCACTCGCCCTCAGCCTCGACATGGTCCTGGTCGCCGGCCTGGTCATGGCGGTGTATCTGCCCCTGCAACGACGGAGCGCACGATGGCTCGCCTGAACCTGTGGCGGTGGGGCGTGCTCGGCCTCGCCGGACTGTACTTCCTGGTGCCGCTCGCCGCGTCGGTGGTCTTCACGGTCGACGTGCCCGGGCAGGGTCTCACCTTCGACGCCTACGGTCAGATCTTCTCCACCGACGGCTTCACCTCCAGCCTGCTGCTCTCCCTGGAGCTGGCCCTCGCCACCATCGCCGTCGTCCTGCTGCTGATGGTGCCCGCCATGGTCGCGCTGCGGCTCGGCGCGCCCCGGCTGCGGCCGGTCGTCGAGATCGTGTGCTCGCTGCCGCTGGTCGTGCCGCCGATCGCGTTCGTCGCCGGGATCGGGACGGTGCTGAAGTGGGGGCCCGAGCACCTGTCGCGGACCCCGCTGTTCCAGACGTTCGTCGCGATCCAGAACCCCGACTTCCCGTTCGTGCTCGTCCTCGCCTACGTCGTGATGGCGCTGCCGTTCGTGTACCGGGCCCTGGACGCCGGGCTGCGCGCCATCGACGTGCCCACCCTCGTGGAGGCCGCCCGCAGCTGCGGGGCGAGCTGGCCGCAGGCACTGGTGCAGGCCGTCCTGCCCAACCTGCGCGGCGCCCTGCTCAACGCCTCCTTCCTCACCCTCGCCCTGGTGCTCGGCGAGTTCACCGTGGCGCAGCTGCTCGGCTTCCAGCCCTTCGCGGTGTGGATCGTGAACGTCAGCGGCTCGCAGGCCCAGCTGTCCGTCGCCGTGTCCGTGCTCAGCCTGCTCGTGACCTGGGTGCTGCTCCTCGTGCTCGCCGGCTTCGGCGGCCGTACCCGTACTACCTCCCGGGGATGAACCATGACCGTGCTTGACAAGACAGCGCCTGAAAAGGCAGCGGCGCAGGCCGCCACCGTCGAATTCCGGGGGCTGCGCCGGGAGTTCGGCACCACCGTCGCCCTCGGCGGACTCGACCTCACCGTCCGGCCGGGCGAACTCCTCGCCCTGCTCGGCCCGTCCGGCTGCGGCAAGACCACCGCGCTGCGCATGCTCGCCGGGTTCGAGCATCCCGACTCCGGTGAGGTGCTGGTGGACGGCGAGGACGTCACCGGTATCCCCGCGCATCGCCGGGACGCCGGGATGGTCTTCCAGTCGTACAGCCTCTTTCCGCATCTGAACGCCCTCGACAACGTGGCCTTCGGGCTGCGCATGCGCAAGGTGCGCACCGCCGAACGGCGCGGACGCGCCGCCGAGTTGCTGGAGCTGGTCGGCCTCGCCGACAAGGGCGAGCGGTACCCGCACCAGCTCTCCGGCGGCCAGCAGCAGCGCATCGCCCTGGCGCGGGCCCTCGCCCTGCGCCCGCGCGTCCTGCTGCTGGACGAGCCGCTGTCGGCGCTCGACGCCAAGGTGCGGCTGACGCTGCGCGAGGAGATCCGACGGCTCCAGCGGGAGCTGGGCATCACCACGCTGTTCGTCACCCACGACCAGGAGGAGGCCCTGTCCATGGCCGACCGGGTCGCGGTCATGCGCTCCGGACGGCTCGAACAGTGCGCCGCCCCGGCCGAGTTGTACGGCCGGCCCGCCACCGCCTTCGTCGCCGAGTTCGTCGGCACGATGAGCCGCATTCCGGGCCGGCTCGTCGAGGGCGGTGTCGAGGTGCTGGGCCGGCGGCTGCCCGTCGACGGCGACGTGCCCTCGGTGTCCGACGTCGACGTGCTGGTACGGCCCGAAGCGGTGACGGTGCGCGCCGACGACGCGGCCGGCGCGCGCGTGGTCGCCACGGCGTTCCTGGGCGCCACCACCCGGCTGACCGTACGGCTCGCCGACGGCACCGAGGTCAAGGCCGACCTGCCGGCGCATGAGACGGCCGCGCTCGGCGTCGGCGCCGCGGTCGGCGTGTCGCTGCCGGAACGACCGGTGCTGGTGGCCGAACGCAGCCGCTGATCGCCGGACTCCCCGAACGAAGAACCCCCTGATCCCCCCACGCACGAAAGAGAAGACAACCGTGACTCAACTCCCGCTCCAGGCCGTCCTGTTCGACATGGACGGAACGCTCGTCGACACCGAGCGACTGTGGTGGGAGGCGGTGGAGCACGTCGCCGGGCGGGCCCTGACCCAGGCCGACGAGGCGGAGGTGCTGGGCCGGCCCGTCGAGCACACCGCCGACTGGCTGGCCGCCGCCACCGGCGCCCCGGCCGCCGACCTCGCCGACGCGCTGCACCGCGAGTTCGCCGACCGCGTCCGCGCCGGCATCGTCCCCCGCCCCGGCGCCCTCGACCTGCTCGACGCCCTGGCCCGCGACGGCATCCCCACGGCCCTGGTCACGGCATCACCCCGCACCGTCGCCGACACCGTCCTCGAAGCCCTCGGCGCGAGCCGCTTCGCGGTCTCCGTCACCGCCGACGACACCGACCGCACCAAGCCCGCCCCCGACCCGTACCTCGCCGCCTGCCGAGCCCTCGGCGTCGACCCGAGGGCCTGCGTCGCCGTCGAGGACACCCGCACCGGCGTCAGCTCCGCCGAGGCGGCCGGCTGCGCGGTGCTCGCGGTGCCCTCGCTGGCCCCGATCGAGCCGGCGGCCGGACGGACCGTCCTCGCCAGCCTGGAGGAGGTCACCCCCGAGCGCCTGCGCAGTCTCCGCAAGGCACACGCCCTGCCGACGGACGAACTGCGCGTCATGAGCTGGAACCTCTGGCACGGCGGCACCAAGGTCCGCGACCACCTGGCCAAGCAGCTCAAGGTCATCGCCGAGACCGGCGTGGACGTGGTCGGACTCCAGGAGACGCACGGCACCGCCACCCAGGAACTGGCCGACGCCCTCGGCTGGTACCACCACCGGGCGGGCGAGAACCTCGGCGTCATCAGCCGCCACCCGATCACGGCCCGCTTCGGCGACCCCGACGTCGGCTTCTACGGGGCGGCCGGGGTCCGTATCGAAGCGGGGGACCGGCAGGTCGACCTCTGGACGGCCCACCTCGACTACACGCCCTACGGCCCGTACGAGTCCGCCTTCGACGGGCTGGACGCGGCCGAGCTGATCGCGCACGAGCAGGTGCGGCTCGCGCAGATGCGGGACACCCTGCACCGGATCGAGGAGACCGCCGACCCCGCCGTGCCCGTCGTCCTCGTCGGAGACTTCAACAGCCCCTCCCACCTGGACCGGCCGGACGTGGAGTGGCCGGTGACGAAGGCGGCCGAGGAGGCGGGGCTGCGGGACTCCTACCGCGAGGCGCATCCCGACCCGATCGCCCACCCCGGACACACCTGGTCGCCGATCCACGCCCTGCACGAGGACGGCAGTGGACGCTTGGAGCCGCAGGACCGGATCGACTTCGTCCTCCACCGTGGTCTGCGCGTGCTCGACTCCGAAACCTACGTCAGCGGCCACCCGAGCCCCTGGCCGGACGTCGAGCACAACGAGTGGCCGTCCGACCACGCGGCCGTGATCACCACATTCTCCCTGTGCGAGTGAGCCCGCGCCGCCTACCATCGGTGTCATGACCTGGCGACATTGATCCACCAGCCGTGCCTCCCGAGGGCCACCTCGGCCGCCGTACCTCCGGCGTCCGAACTGTCCCTGCGGGAAGGCCTCATGACACTCTCACCTGCGCGTGTGCCCGCCGCCGGTGTCCGGCGGCTCACGACCACGCTGTACGGCTACTCGTTCCTCGACGACTTCGTCCTGCTCTACCCGGTGTACGCGCTGCTGTTCGCCGACACCGGCATGTCGCTCTGGCAGATCTCCTCCCTGTTCGCCCTGTGGTCGATCACCGGCGTGGTGCTGGAGGTCCCCTCCGGCGCCTGGGCCGACGCCGTCTCGCGGCGCCGGCTGCTGTGGATCGGCCCGCTGCTCACGGCCGTCGGCTTCGGACTGTGGGTGGCCGTCCCCTCGTACTGGGCCTTCGCGGTCGGCTTCGTCCTGTGGGGCGCCGGCGGAGCGCTCGGCTCCGGTGCGCTGGAGGCGCTGGTGTACGACGAGCTGGACCACCTCGGCGCCGCCGACCGCTATGCGCGGGTCATGGGCAGGTCCCGGGCCGCGCGGCTGGTGGGCACCGTCGCCTCCACCGGCCTCGCGGGGCCCGTCATCGCCCAGGGCGGCTACCCGGCCGTCGGCGCCGCGAGCTTCCTGGCCTGTGTGCTGACCGCCCTCACCGCCACCCGGTTCCCGGAGCACCGGGTGCGGCCGGAGACCGGGGGCGACAGCTGGGCGACGACCCTGCGGACCGGGCTCGCCCAGGTCCACAGGGACCGTTCGGTGCGGGGTGCCCTGCTGCTGATCCCGGCCGTGGCCGCGGTATGGGGCGCGCTCGACGAGTACACCCCGCTGCTGGTCCGGGAGATCGGCTTCGCCGAGGCGACCGTGCCCTACCTGATCATGCTGATCTGGGCGGGCGTCACCGCCGGCAGCCTCGTGGCCGGACCCGCCGAACGTCTCGGCACGAGGGGGCTCGCGGCGCTGCTCGCGGGCGCGGCGCTCGCCCTGGCCGCCGGCGCCGGGGCCCGCTCACTGGCCGGCATCGCGCTGGTGAGCCTCGCCTTTGCCGGGTTCCAGCTGGCGGAGGTGCTCGCAGACGTCCGCCTCCAGCACCGTATCGACGAGTCCCGACGGGCCACGCTCACCTCCGTGGCGAGCCTGGGCACGGAGCTCGCCACGGTCGCCACGTTCGGCGTGTACGCGCTGCTCGGCACGGGCGCCGCGCACAGCACGGTCTTCGCGGTGCTGGCGGTTCCCTACCTGGTGACGGCGCTGGCGCTGGCTAGAAGTCGGGCCGCCACGGCACGACCGTGAAGTCACCCGTCCCCTTCTTGACCTTCTCGAAGGGGGCGGAGCTCACGCACTTGGGCAGCTCCTTCGTCTCGACGGGGTTGCCCGTGGAGGCCCAGCTGTAGCCGAGCCGGTCGTGGCGGCCGACGTCGTGGACCGTGACGCCGACCCGCTTGCCCTCGGCGCCCGGCAGATCGGAGGAGGTGATGACCCCGGAGACCACGGCCACCTTCCCGCCGGTCAGCAGACAGTCGACCTTCGCCTTCGCCCGGGCGCCCTCGCCGTTCAGGTAGTGGCTGAACTCGAAGGTGCCGGTGGCCTCGGTCGGGTCGGCGTTGTCCTTCGCCGCCAGATGCGCGTCGAAGGAGAACGTGATGTCGTCCCCGGCCGAGCGGTACAGCTTGGCGGTGCCGGTGAGCGCTGCGGCCTCGCGCTGCCGCGGTGGGTCGTCGGAGGCGGTGGCGGCCGAGGCCGCTCCGGCGGTGAGCAGCAGTGCGCAGCCGAGCACAACGATCTTCGTACGACGCTTCATCGTGGTCCTTTCCGCAGGTCAAACCAGGTCGAGCGGACGGTCCCCACTCTCCCGGCGCGGCGCCCGCGACACATCGCGCCCGGGACGGGACCGCCTCTCCGCCGTCCGGCGGGGAAGACCGGCGGGACCTGCGCTGCCAGGAGGACCGGGACTACGACCGCGGTCGCGCAACGAATCTCCGCCGACCCGCTGGAGCACGCAACAAACCGCTCACCGGCACGCAACGGCTCCTTCTTGTCCGCTCCGGTCGGCCGCCCGTACCGTCTACGTGGCCCCTACATGGCCCCCAACCCCCTTCCGCCCGGTGAGGACCACGCATGCGCACCGCCCTGCTCCAGAGCTCCGGCCGCCCCGGCTCGACCGTCGAGAACCTCAAGGTCCTCGACGAGGCCGCGGGCCGCGCCGCCGCCGCGGGCGCCGGGCTGCTGGTCGCGCCGGAGATGTTCCTCACCGGGTACGCGATCGGCGACGACATCGCCCGCCTCGCCGAGCCCGCCGACGGTGACTGCGCGGACGCGATCGCCGAGATCGCGACACAGCACGGCCTGGCAGTCGCCTACGGCTACCCCGAGCGGGACGGCGACGCCGTCTTCAACTCCGCCCAGCTGATCTCCGCCGACGGCACCCGGCTCGCCAACTACCGCAAGACCCACCTCTTCGGCTGCTTCGAGCGCGACCACTTCACGCCGGGCGACCAGCAGGTCGTCCAGGCCGAGATCGACGGCCTCCGCGTCGGCATCCTGATCTGCTACGACGTGGAGTTCCCGGAGAACGTCCGCGCCCACGCCCTCGCGGGCACCGACCTGCTGGTCGTGCCGACCGCGCAGATGCACCCGTTCCAGTTCGTCGCCGAGTCGATGATCCCGGTGCGCGCCTTCGAGAACCAGATGTACGTCGCGTACGTCAACCGGGTCGGCCGGGAAGGGGAGTTCGAGTTCGTCGGCCTCTCCACCCTCGCCGGCCCCGACGGAGTCGCCCGCACCCGCGCCGGCCGCGGTGCGGAACTCGTCCTCGCCGACGTCGACCCCGCCTTCCTCGCCGCCTCGCGCGAGGCGAACCCGTACCTGACCGACCGCCGCCCCGGCCTCTACGGGTCGCTCGTCTGAACCTCCCCCCGCTTCCCCTCGCAGTCGCAGTCGCAAGGAGTCCGTACCCCATGACGTCCACGGTGCCCAACGCCGTCCAGCACGCCGACGAGCAGCAGCCGCCGATCACCATGTTCGGCCCGGACTTCCCCTACGCCTACGACGACTTCCTCGCCCACCCCGCGGGGCTCGGCCAGATACCCGCGACCGAGCACGGCACCGAGGTCGCGGTCATCGGCGGCGGCCTGTCCGGCATCGTGGCCGCCTACGAGCTGATGAAGATGGGCCTCAAGCCCGTCGTGTACGAGGCCGACGAGATCGGCGGCCGGCTGCGCACCGTCGGCTTCGACGGCGCCGGCACCGAAGGGCTCACGGCGGAGATGGGCGCGATGCGCTTCCCGCCGTCCTCCACGGCCCTCCAGCACTACATCGACCTCGTGGGCCTGAAGACCAGCCCCTTCCCGAACCCGCTCGCCGAGGCCACCCCGTCGACCGTCGTCGACCTCAAGGGCGAGTCGCACTACGCCGAGACGATCGAGGACCTCCCGCAGGTCTACCGGGACGTCGCCGAGGCCTGGAACAAGTGCCTCGAAGAGGGCGCCGACTTCACCGACATGAACCGCGCGATGCGCGAGCGGGACGTGCCGCGCATCCGCGAGATCTGGGCGCAGCTCGTCGAGAAGCTCGACAACCAGACCTTCTACGGCTTCCTCTGCGAATCCGAGGCCTTCAAGTCCTTCCGGCACCGCGAGATCTTCGGCCAGGTCGGCTTCGGCACCGGCGGCTGGGACACCGACTTCCCGAACTCCATCCTGGAGATCCTGCGGGTCGTCTACACCGAGGCCGACGACCACCACCGCGGCATCGTCGGCGGTTCCCAGCAGCTGCCGCTGCGAATGTGGGAGCGCGAGCCGGAGAAGATCGTCCACTGGCCCTACGGGACCTCGCTCGCCACGCTCCACGACAACGGCGCGCCCCGCCCGGCCGTGACCCGGCTGCACCGCACCGCCGGCAACCGGATCACCGTGACGGACGCGAACGGCGACATCCGCACGTACCGGGCGGCGATCTTCACCGCGCAGTCCTGGATGCTGCTGTCGAAGATCGCCTGCGACGACTCGCTGTTCCCGATCGACCACTGGACCGCGATCGAGCGCACGCACTACATGGAGTCCAGCAAGCTCTTCGTGCCCGTCGACCGGCCGTTCTGGCTGGACAAGGCCGTCGACGACAGGGGAAATCCGACCGGCCGGGACGTCATGTCGATGACGCTGACGGACCGTATGACGCGCGGGACCTACCTGCTCGACGACGGTCCGGACAAGCCCGCCGTCATCTGCCTCTCCTACACCTGGTGCGACGACAGCCTGAAGTGGCTGCCGCTGTCCGCGAGCGAGCGGATGGAGGTCATGCTGAAGTCGCTCGGCGAGATCTACCCGAAGGTCGACATCCGGAAGCACATCATCGGCAACCCGGTGACCGTCTCCTGGGAGAACGAGCCCTACTTCATGGGCGCGTTCAAGGCCAACCTGCCGGGTCACTACCGCTACCAGCGCCGCCTGTTCACGCACTTCATGCAGGACCGGCTGCCCGAGGACAAGCGGGGCATCTTCCTCGCCGGCGACGACATCTCCTGGACGGCCGGCTGGGCCGAGGGCGCCGTCCAGACCGCGCTGAACGCGGTCTGGGGCGTCATGCACCACTTCGGCGGGGCGACCGACGGCTCCAACCCCGGACCGGGCGACGTCTACGACGAGATCGCGCCGGTCGAGCTGCCGGAGGACTGACCAAGGTCAGATCCCGGCGGCCCGCGCCTTCTCGTACACCTCCGCGGCGGCGTCCTTGAGTTCCTGGGCGTCGCGCGGGGTGGTCTGCAGGTCGAGGAGGACCTCGTCCACGCCGACCTCGGCGTACGCCGCGAGGTCCGTCACGATCTGCTCGGCGCTGCCCTGGAAGGGCTGGCGGTCGTCACCGTCGTAGGCCTTGGCCGAGTACATGGCATTCACCCGTGGCACCCGCTCGATCGGCAGCGTGCGCCCGCGCTCGGCGGCGATGTCCTGGATCCGCTGCCACGCCGCGGCATACCCCTGCACGTCCATGGCGACCGGGATCCAGCCGTCGCCGTGGTCCACGACCCGCGTCAGGGCCTTCCCGCCTCCCGCGGCCACGAGGATCGGGATCGGCCGCACGGGCTTGGGGCCCACCACGGCCGCGTCGATCTTCGTGATCCGGCCCTCGTACGACACCGGGTCCGGGCCCCACACCGCCCGGCAGACGTCGATCACCTCGTCCAGCACCCGGCCGCGCTCCTCGATCGGCCGCACCGACGCGGCGGCGAACTCGTCGGTCGACCAGCCCGTGCCCAGACCGGCGACCACCCGGCCACCGCTCGCCGCGTCCAGCGAGGCCAGGGCCTTGGCCAGCTGGAACGGCCCGTGCAGCGGTGCGACCACGATGCCCGTGCCCAACCGGACCTGTTCGGTGACCGCCGCGGCCAGGGTCAGCGTGACCAGCGGATGGGCCATACCGCGGTAGAAGTCCGGCCAGGGCAGGCCCGGGACGCCGTACAGGCCCTGGGTCGGGGACTCGGGGACCAGCAGCCGCTCGTAGACCCACAGACTGTCGTAGCCGATCTGCTCGGCCGTGCGGGCGACGTCCGTCACGTCCTTGGCGAGGTCGTACTGCCGGAGCTGGGGAAGACCGAGTCCGAGACGGATGGCCATGACTGGGTACTCCTTCACGATCGGTGGGCCCCCACCGGCCAACGTACTGCGAGCACGGGGAACTGCCACTCGAAGACCGGTCAGTCCGGCAGGGGCGTGAGAAGCATGCGTCCCGCGAACCCCACCGCCGCGTCCAGCCGCTCGGTGAACTCCCCGGCGAGGTCCGGGAGCCGGCGCAGCGCCCACAGGGCCCGCGCCGCCGACCAGGTGGCGTCCCGGGCCCGCTCCAGGCTCCAGGAGCCGAGCAGATGGGTGAGCGGGTCGGCGATCTGGAGCAGGTCGGGACCCGGCATCAGCTCTTCGCGGATGCGCTCCTCCAGCGAGACGAGGAGATCACCCACCCGGTCGAACTCGTCCTCCAGCTCGGCGGGTTCGCAGCCGAGGCTACGACAGGCGTCCACCACGGCGAGCGCCAGATCGTGGCCGATGTGCGCATTGATGCCCGCGAGCGCGAACTGCAGCGGTCGTACGCCGGGATGCCGCCGCATCTGGAACAGCGGCCGCCAGCACGCGGGCGGGCGCCCCTCCTGCTCGGCCCTGTCCACCGCCGTGAGATACCGCTCCGCGAACCTCACGTCCAGCGTGATCGCGGCCCGCGCGTCGGTGAACCGACCCCCGTCGATGTGCCGGTCGACGGTCTGAGTGACGGCGAGGTAGACACGGTTGAAGATCGCGACTCCGTCTCGTTCGGGCAGGGCCGCTTCGAGGGCGCGCATACGGGAGATGACCGCGTCGACGGGCGTGGTGAATTGTTCGCATTGCGCCATGGGGGCAGAGTCCCAGCTTTAGGCTGACGGGAGTGTCGGCGGGCCCGGCGCTTCCCCAGAACGGGGGAACGCGCCCGCTGTGGCGGAGGGGGAGCAGGACCGTGTCAGGCTTACGTGCCCAGCGACTGGCCGCACGCAGGTCCGAGCGCAGGAGGGCGGTCCGGCGCCATGCCATGGTCGTGGCGGCCTCCGTCGTGGTCGCCGTCGGCACGGTGACCGGCATGATGTCCGCACTCGACGACAAAGGGCGTACCGACCAGGCCGGGCCACCGGAGGTGACCCGCTCGCCGAGCCTGGAGCGCCTGCCGCTCGTGCCCTCACCCTCCCCGTCGGTCACGAAGTCCCCTTCGCCGACCTCCGCTTCACCGACGCCGAGGAAGCAGCCCGCCTCGAAGAGCCCCACGCCCTCGCCGACCAGGACCGAGAGGAAGCAGCAGCCCGCCGTGGTGTCCGCCCGCCTCTACCGCCACCCCGACTCCCAGGTCCTCGACTGGGTCCGCGACAACGCCGGCGACCCGCGCCACGCAGTCATCGCGTCCCGGATCGCCGCCCAGCCGGCGGCGGTGTGGTTCGCCGACTTCACGCCTGACACCATCACCGCCCGGGTCCGCGCGGTCACTTCGGGCGGGTCCGCGCTGGGGCGGGTGCCGGTGGTCGTGCCGTACGCCATCCCTGGCCGTGACTGCGGCGGGTACTCCGAGGGCGGGGCGCCCGGCCTCGACGCCTACGACGCCTGGATCGACAGGTTCGCCGCGGGGCTGGGCTCCGGCGATGTCATCGTCATCCTGGAGCCCGACTCCGTCGCCCAGGCCGAATGCCTCTCCGCCGGCGAACGCGCCGACCGCTTCGCCTCGTTGGCCCGCGCGGGCCGCGCCTTCAAGGCGGCGAACCCCAGGGCGCGCGTCTACTACGACGCCGGGCACTCCGGCTGGAACGCGCCCGGCAAGCAGGCCGGGTGGCTGAAGCAGGCCGGCGCAGCCTCGGCCGCCTCCTCCGACGGGATCTTCAGCAACGTCTCCAACTTCCACGCCACGACCGACGAGATCGCCTACGACCGACAGGTCCTCGACGCCCTCGACGGCCCCGCGAGCCTGGGCGCCGTCATCGACACCAGCCGCAACGGCGCCGGCGCTCCGGCCGATGGGGAGTGGTGCGACCCCGCCGGCCGGAGGCTGGGCCGGGTGCCGACCCTCAGCACCGGCGAGGCGCGGATCGACGCCTATCTGTGGGTGAAGCTGCCGGGGGAGTCGGACGGCTGCAAGGGCAGGCCCGGGACCTTCACCGCGTCGTACGCCTACGACTTGGCGCGCTGAGACCCCTCGCCCGTGTCGCTCTCCTCGTCGTAGGAGGACGTGCCCTCGTCGAGCAGCGGGTGCTGTGTCCTGAGGTGGGCCGGGGCGAACGCCCGCAGCGCGTGGTAGCCGGTGATGACCACCAGCGTGCCCAGCGCGATGCCGCTGAGCTCGAAGGTGTCGGTGAACTCCAGGGTCACGTTGCCGACGCCGATGATGATGCCCGCGGCGGCGGGCACCAGGTTCAGCGGATTGCGCAGGTCCACCTTGGCGTTGATCCAGATCTGCGCGCCGAGCAGGCCGATCATGCCGTACAGGATGACGGTGATGCCGCCGAGGACGCCGCCCGGGATCGCGGCCACCACCGCGCCGAACTTGGGGCAGACGCCGAAGAGCAGCGCGAAGCCGGCGGCGGCCCAGTAGGCGGCGGTCGAGTAGACGCGGGTCGCGGCCATCACGCCGATGTTCTCGGAGTACGTGGTGTTGGGCGGGCCGCCCACCGCGGTGGAGAGCACCGAGGCGGCGCCGTCCGCGGAGATCGCGGTGCCCAGCTTGTCGTCCAGGTTGTCGCCGGTCATCTCGCCGACCGCCTTGACGTGCCCGGCGTTCTCGGCGACCAGGGCGATCACGACGGGCAGTGCCACCAGGATCGCCGACCACTGGAAGGACGGGCCGTGCAGATCGGGCAGGCCGATCCAGTCGGCCTTGGCGACGCCGGACAGGTCGAGCCGCCAGTGGTCGGTGACCTTGCCGCTCGCGTCGGCGGAGTGGATCCTGCCGAAGATCCGGTCGAAGACCCAGGAGATGCCATAGCCGAAGACCAGGCCCAGGAAGATCGCGATCCGGGACCAGAAACCGCGCAGGCAGACCACCGCCAGACCGGTGAACAGCATCACCAGCAGCGCCGTCCACTGGTCCTGCGGCCAGTACGTCGAGGCCGTCACGGGGGCGAGGTTGAAGCCGATCAGCATCACGACGGCGCCGGTGACGATCGGCGGCATCGTGGTGTGGATGATCCGCGCGCCGAAGCGCTGTACGGCGAGACCGATGAGGAACAGCACGACGCCGACGACGAGGACCGCGCCGGTGACGGTCGCGCTCGAACCGCCGTCGGCCCGGATGACCGCGGCGACGCCGACGAAGGAGAGGGAGCAGCCGAGGTAGCTGGGCACCCGGCCGCGGGTGGCGAGCAGGAATATGACCGTCGCAACACCGGACATCATGATCGCCAGGTTGGGGTCGAGCCCCATCAGCACCGGCGCCACGAAGGACGCGCCGAACATGGCCACCACGTGCTGGGCGCCGAGCCCGGCGGTGCGGGGCCAGGAGAGCCGTTCGTCGGGGCGGACCACCGCTCCTGGCGCCGGGGTGCGTCCGTCGCCGTGCAGTTTCCAGCGGACGCCGAGATCCATGGTGCGGTTTCGCTTTCGTCGTGCGTGCGGGTGACCGGACCATTGTCGGGGACGTCCGGGGCGGCGCCGACCGGGGCTGATCAGGCCCGACTCCTCCCGAACGGGGAGTTCAGGGGCGCGGGTCGGGAACTGCCGCGTCCGGGCGGCTGATCTTCGGGCGGTCGCGGTCGCCCGCGCGCAGGACGCGGGCGAACACGACCAGCCCCGAGGACAGCACGGTGACCAGGCAGAAGGACACCATCAAGCTGGTGGCCTGGGCGATCCCGCCGATCGCGCTCGGGGCGACCAGACCCGAGGTGTACGTGATCGTCGCGACGCCCGCGATGGCCAGCGAGGGGTTGCTGCCGCTGCGGCCCGCCGCCGCGAAGCACAGCGGCACGACCACCGCGATGCCCAGTCCGAGCAGCGCGAACCCGGTCATCGCCAGAGCCGGACTGTCCGACACGACGATGAGCAGGCCGCCGAGCGTGGCGAGGACGCCGCCGGCCCGGACCGTGCGCACGGCGCCGTAGCGGTCCACCACCTTGTCGCCGGCCAGCCGGGCCAGCGCCATGGTCAGTGTGAAGCCGGTCGTGCAGGCCGCAGCGAGACCGGCCGAGGTGTCCAGTCGGTCCCGAAGATAGACCGCGGACCAGTCCAGGCTGGCGCCCTCCGCGAAGACCGCGCAGAACCCGACCGCGCCGATGAGCAGCGCCGACCGGGGCGGCAGCGCGAACCGGGGCGGCGGCTCCTCGTCCTCGGCGGGCTGCAGGTCGAGGACCCACCGGCAGGCCAGGATGCCGAGGACGGTGAGGGCCGCCGCGGCGAGCGCGTGGTGCAGCCGGGCGTCCGAGCCCAGGTGGGCCGCGAGCGTGCCGGCCGCCGAGCCGATCAGGGCGCCCGCGCTCCACATGCCGTGCAGACCGGACATGATCGACCGCCCGAGGCGGTTCTCGACCTCGACGCCGAGCGCGTTCATCGCCACGTCCGCCATGCCCGCCGTGGCGCCGAAGGTGAACAGGGCCAGGCACAGGGTCAGCAGATTGGGGGCGAGGGCGGGCAGGGTGAGCGCGAGCGTCCACAGGGCGATCAGCCCGCGCAAGGCGTTGCGGGCCCCGAAGCGGTGGCTGATGCTGCCCGCCACCGGCATCGCGACGGAGGCGCCGAGCGCGGGGAAGGCGAGCGCCAGCCCCAACTGGCCCGCGCTGACACCGGCATGGTCCTGGATCCATGGCACGCGCGTGGCGAACGAGCCCGTGACGGCGCCGTGCACGGCGAAGACCGACGCCACGGCATACCGGGCCCGCCTCACCTCGCGCAGGTCGTAGACCACTTCGCTCATCGTCCGGCTCCTCCCGGTGCTCGCTTCGTACCGTGCGACGCCGTAAACTATCAGGAACCCTGCCTGATAGATAGAGAATTGCGGGCCAGGGCCGCCCACTGCGCACCTCGCCGATCTGGAAGGATCCCGGCATGCCCGCATCACCGAGCACCGCCCGGGCCATCAACGACCGGCTCGCTCTACGACTGCTCCAGCAGGACGGCCCGTTGACGGCAGGGCAGTTGAAGCAGCTGACCGGACTGTCCCGGCCGACCGTCGCCGATCTCGTCGAGCGCCTCACCGACGCCGGCCTGATCGCGGTGGTCGGCGAGGCCGGGGAACAGCGGCGCGGCCCGAACGCCAAGCTGTACGGCATCGTCGCCGACCGCGCCCATCTGGCGGCGCTGGACGTGCGTACCGAGGGCGTCTCCGTAGTCGTCTCCGACCTGGTGGGGGCCGTGCTCGCCGAGGCGTCGGTGCCGATCGGCGGCGACATGGGGACCGGGCCCGCGGTGGAACAGGCGGTGGCGCTGGTGGAGCAGGTCGCCAAGGAGGCGGGGGCGGACCGGCTCCATACGGTCGGGATAGGCGCCCCCGGCCTGATCGACCCGGCGACCGGTGAGCTGCGTGACTCCACGGGCCTGCCCGAATGGCACCGCCGCCTGGTGGCAGCCCTCCAGGAACGGCTCCCCGCAGCGCGCGTCAACGTCGAGAACGAGACCAACCTCGCCGCCCTCGCGGAACAGCGCGACGGAGCGGCCCGGGACCGGGACACCTTCGTCCTGCTGTGGCTCGGCCACGGCACCGGCGCCGCCGTGGTCCTCGACGGCGCGCTGCGCCGGGGTGCCTCCGGCGGCACCGGCGAGATCGGGTTCCTGCCGGTACCGGGAACGCCGGGGCCACCGTCGGCGGTGGACTGCGAGGGCGGCTTCCACTCGCTGGCCGGGTCGGCGGCGATCGTGGAGCTGGCGGGGGCGTACCGGGTGAGCGTCGAGGGGGCATCCGTGCATGAGCCCGCGGCGGCGGGGGTGGTGCGGGAAGCGGTGGCGGTGGTCGGCGGTTCGTATCAAGCCGAGACGGGTCATGTGTCGGGCACCGCGAGCCCTGCCGGGTCCGCCGACCGCTTCCTCGACGCCCTGGCCGACCGCCTCGCCCTGGGTGTCGCCTCCGTCGTCGCGATCCTTGACCCCGGCTGTGTGGTCCTCGGCGGGGAGGTCGGGCAGGCCGGGGGAGAGCTGCTCGCCGGGCGGGTGCAGGAGCGGGTCCGGAGGATGTCGCCCCTGGCCACGGTGGTGCGACCCAGCAGCCTGGGCGGCGGCGCGGTCCTGCGCGGAGCGCTGCTCACCGCGCGGGAGGCCGCCCAGGACGATCTGTTCGCACCGCCGGACCGCTGACCTGCTCGGCCGTACGGCGCCCGGAGGCCCAGGTCAGGAGTCCGTCAGCCCGAGGAGCCGCCCTCAGCCCCCGTGCCCGCCGCCGAACCGCCGCCCCAGATACTCCTCGAACGTCCCCTTCCCCACCGCATGCTCCGGCGCCAGATGGCCGCCCGAGCGGAACCCCTCGTACCCCTTGCCCCGCAGCGGCAAGCTCACCACGGCCCGCTTCCGGCCCGTCGCCTGCAGATACGCGCGGGCCAGTGAGTCGAAGGTCCGCACCTCGGGGCCGCCCATGTCCTCGACCCGCCCGGCGGGTGCGGCGACGGCCAGTTCGGCGAGGCGGTCCGCGACCTCCGCCACCTCGATGGGCTGGTCCTTCACGCGGGCCGGCAGCAGCATGACGGGCAGCTTGGACAGCAAGCCGAGCACCCTCACCAGCAGGTCGTGGAACTGGGTCGCGCGCAGGACGGTCCAGTCGAGCCCCGACTCCTCGATCAACGTCTCCACGGCGAGCTTGGACCTGTAGTAGCCGTACGGCACCCGGTCGACGCCGACGATCGAGATGTAGACCAGGTGCCCCACCCCGGCCCTGCGCGCCGCCGCGATCAGATGCGCCGCCGCCTTCTCGTCGCCGCCGCCCGGCGAGCTCGCGCAGTGCACGACCGTGTCCACGCCCTCCAGCGCCACGTCCAGGCCGGGACCGCCCTTGCGAAGATCGACGGCGTACGGCTGGGCACGCCTGCTGAGCACCCGCACCTCGTGCCCGTCCGCGCGCAGCCGTTCGCTGACGAGCCGGCCGAGTGTTCCGGTACCGCCGGTCACCAGGATCGTGGTCATGCTGTTGGTCCCTTCGGACGCCGGGCACTCCCGGTTGGAGCCCCTTCGTCAGCTGGGACCGAGTACCCCATCCGAAATGTGACAGCGCCGGACGCCCGCCCCGGCGGCCCTTCTACACCCGCGCCAGCTGACGGCGTACGAAGTCCAGCTTGTCCGGGTTCACCATTGCCCACGCGTGCGCGATCAGACCGTCCCGCAGCTCGAAGGCCACCACCGTGAGCAGCGTGTCGCCCTCCCAGGCGGCCAGCGCGGTCGAGCCGTTGATCTCGACCGCAGTGAAGTGCACGCCGGCCAGAAACGTCCGCGTCGCACCCGCCAGGAAGCGGAAGACCTTGTCCCGGCCCTCGATCGGCCGCCTGGCCGCCGAGGCCTTGCCGCCGCCGTCGCTGGACCAGACGACGTCGGCTGCCAGCAGCTTCTCCAGCCCGCCGAGATCGCCGTCGCGGGCCGCCGTGAGGAACGACCGGACCAGCTCGTCCTGCCGCTCGGGAGTCGACTCGAACCGCGACCGCTGCTCACCCACCCGCTGCACCGCCCGCCGGTACAGCTGCCGGCAGTTGGCCTCGGTCAGCTCCAGCGCCTCGGCGATCTCCCGGTGGCCGTACGCGAACGCCTCGCGCAGCACGTACACGGCCCGCTCGGTCGGCGTGAGCCGCTCCAGCAGCACCAGCATCGCCATGGACACGGCCTCCCGCTGCTCGGCGGACTCCAGGGGCCCGAGCGTGCCGTCCGAGGTGACGACCGGCTCCGGCAGCCAGGGCCCGACGTACTGCTCGCGCCGGGCCCTTGCCGAGGTCAGCCGGGTGAGGCAGAGGTTCGTGACGACCTTGGCGAGCCAGGCTCCCGGATACTCGATCGCGTCACGGTCGGCACCGCTGAAGCGCAGGTACGCGTCCTGGACGGTGTCCTCGGCCTCGTCGGCGGAGCCCAGGATGCGATAGGCCAGGCCGAACAGCCGGGGGCGGTGGGTCTCGAACTCGTCGGCGATGGCGGTCGTCATGCCTCTCACCCTGCCAGAGCCGCCCGCGGCGGTTGTTGGGAGACCCGGCGGCGGGCAAGGGCCGTCGTCACCGCCGCCGGGCCGTCTGTGCGGGGCTCAGCAGGCTCCGAGGTCCTGCCACACACCCCAGTCACCGGTGGTGCCGGGCTCCTCGCCCTTGGTCCACCACTTGGCCTTCCACGAGTGCCCCTCATGGGACACCGTGCTGCCTCCGCCGTACTCCGCCGTGGCGTTCCAGACGGGGCCCGTGCACTCTCCAGGGGAAGAGGTAGGAGTGGGGGACGGGGTTCCCGACCCCGGCTCCACGACGGTCGTCCCGCGTGCCAGGTCCCCGGCCAGCGCGTACGTCTTCCCGCCGAACGTCACCGTCCAGTTCGACGGCGTCGACACGGGCAGGTAGTACACGAAGTCCAGCTCCGCCGACGCCCCCGGCGCCAGCGTCTGCCAGCTCGGCAGCTTCAGCGAGACCCGGTGATGGTCGCCCTTCAGCCCGCCGACGTTGCTCCCCGTGTGATCGCTGCGGATCACCGAAGTCCCCCAGCCCGACTGGTCCTTGGCGTTCGCGGGCGCCGAGGTGCCGTAGTCGAACCGGAACTCCGTACCGCCGGGCAGCGGCGCCGTCGAGTTGTTGGTGATCCTCAACTTGGGGCTGATGGGGTAGTTGGAGTCGCCGAGCGGGAACTGCCCGAAGTCGACGTCGATGTCCAGCGCCTCGGCCGGAAGGTCGATCGTCGACCGCTTTGCGCCGTACGGAGAGGCCGACTTGAACTTCTCGTACATCGCGGAGGTCAGGGCCGACCCCGGCTCGTATTGGCCCTTGCTCGCGTTCCAGCCGTAGTCCCCGGCCAGCTCCCACACCATCGTGCCGCCGATGCCCTGGTCGACGACGTAGTCCGCCTTGGCGTTCACCGACTGCTCGTCCTCGGTGGACAGGAACACCTTCTTCTCGGCGTTCCACAGCCAGGGCGCGACCAGCGTGGAGTCGTACTTGCGGGCGTACGTGCCGGTCAGCCGGGTCTCGGCCGGGAAGCCGTACTTGGTGACGTAGTCCCCGACGACCCCCTTCTCCAGGTTCTTGGCGTGCCACATGGGGTTCGAACCCGCCGGTGACTCCTTGCCGTCGGTGTCGAGGTCGTGCCAGAGGTTGTCGATCCCGACGGCCCCGTCCCCGCACTTGGTCAGGCCGGAGCCGGCCGGACAGGTCGTCGAGGGAGCCTTGCCCCACAGTCCGTCCGTGCCGCCCGAGACGTTCTTGAATCCCCTTGTGTAGTAGGGGAGCCCGATGTTGATCCGGCCCGCGGGCATCGAACCGCGGAAGTAGTGGTACGCCCAGTCGGTGTTCAGATAGCCGATTCCGCCGTACTGGGACGTGGAATACACGCCCGCCGCCGCGAGTTCGGCGTCCTTTCCGTCGTCGAAGAGCGAGGCGTTCGGGCCGACGTACTCGTTCCAGGCGCCGTGCAGGTCGTACGACATGATGTTGACGTAGTCCAGGTACTTCTGGACCTGGAACGTCTCCATGCCGCGCAGCAGATATCCGGAGGAGGGCGCCGCGACGGAGAGCAGATAGTGCCTGCCGTCCGCCGAGCCCGCGCGGTCGAGCTTCTCGCGGAGCGTCTTCATCAAGGCCGCGTAGCCCTTGACGAGGCCGGACCGGCGGGCGTTGGAGACGGACCAGTCGAACGGGTGGCCCGCGTCCTTCATGGACGTCGGGTACTCGTAGTCGATGTCGACGCCGTTGAATCCGTACTTCCTGATGAACCCGACCGCCGAGTCCGCGAACGTGTCGATACCGGCCTGATTGACCGAGCCGTCGGCGTTCGTGGCCATCGAGTAGAAGCCGCCCGAGTTCACTCGTGTGCCGCTGTCGTCGAAATAGCCGCCCGTCTCGGCCCAACCGCCCACCGAAATCAGCGTCTTGACGTCCGGGTGCTGCTTCTTGAATTTGTTCAGCAGATTGAAGTGGCCCTTGTAGGAGAGCGCCGGGTCCATGTCCGCGCCGCTCACACCGGGCCAGGTCATGCCAGTCGCCGGGTTGGTCGCACTGTCCGCGCCGACGGAGATCTTGTTGCTGCCGTCGATGTGCGCGAAGGCGTAGTTGAGGTGGGTGACCTTGTCCCACGGGATGTCGGAGGCGAGATAGGCGGGTGTGCCGTCCTTGCCGGTGCGCCAGCCGGTGAAGTAGCCGATCACCCGGCGCTGGTGGTCGGCGCCCATCTTCTCCCGGCCGGCCGAGTCGTAGACCGAGCAGTACGGGACGTCGACGCCGGGGGTCCGGTAGAGGCCGTCGGGGCGGCAGGAGTCGTTGTCGGCGGCGTGCGAGACGGTCGCCGGGAGTCCGGCCAGAACCAGGCCGGCGACCGCACCGAGGGCGGCGAGCAGGGCCGGTCTCGCCCGGTTGCGTGAAAGGGACAGCAAGTCGGTTCCTCTCCACGGAAGTTGGGCAGACCCTAAAGAGGACTAGACCAGTCAGTCAATAGGTATGGACCAATAGGTGATGGGTCCGTAAGTACGGCTGAATCCCGGCGCCGCCTTCGGGCGGAGAAGTCCAGTCAGGCGGTCTGTGAGCCACCCCACAGAATTCGCCCGTATGGACGCCGATCAGGCGTGGCACACTGGCTCTGTACCAGTAGCAGCGCACTCCGGGGTCGGTGAAAGTCCGAACCGGCGGTTACAGTCCGCGACCCGGTCGCCTCCAGCGGCCGGTTGACCAGGTGAAATTCCTGGACCGACGGTTAAAGTCCGGATGGGAGGCAGTGCGCGGCGGGCGGGCATTCGTGCGCGCCGCCGTACCGGTTCGCCCTCGAGGCGAGCCCTGTCCGGCGTCGCCCTCGGTGTCTCTGCTCGTACATTCTGTCGTCATCGACAGCCCCGGAGTCCGTGCCCCGATGTGGCAGGAGGACCCGGGAAGTGTTCACCGGAATCGTCGAAGAGCTGGGCCAGGTCACGGCCGTCGAGACCCTCGACGACGCCTGTCGCTTCCGACTGCGTGGCCCCGTCGTCACCGAAGGCGCGAAGCACGGCGACTCCATCGCCGTCAACGGCGTCTGCCTCACGGTCGTCGACCACGAGGGCGACGAGTTCACCGCCGACGTCATGGCCGAGACCCTCAACCGCTCCAGCCTCGGCGCCCTCACCGTCGGCTCCCGCGTCAACCTCGAACGCCCCACCGCCGTGGGTGACCGCCTCAGCGGCCACATCGTGCAGGGCCACGTCGACGGCACCGGCGAGGTGCTGGACCGCAAGCCCTCCGAGCACTGGGAGATCGTGAAGATCTCGCTCCCCGCGGACCTCTCCCGGTACGTCGTCGAGAAGGGCTCCATCACCGTCGACGGCATCAGCCTCACCGTGGTCGACGCCGGACCCGACTACTTCACCGTCAGCCTCATCCCCACCACCCTCGACCTGACCACGCTCGGCCTCAAGCAGCCCGGCGACCCGGTCAACCTCGAGGTCGACGTCATCGCCAAGTACGTCGAGCGGATGCTGGGCGACCGGGTCTCCCCGGACCGGGTCTCCTCCGAAGGGGCGACGGCCAAGTGAACTCGCTGAACTCCGAGGCCTTCACCCTCTTCGGCCAGCACATCCTCTGGTCGGACATGGTCGGCAACCTCTTCGGCCTGGCCGCCCTCGCCCTCGGCTGGCGGCGCTCCATCTGGACCTGGCCCGTGCAGTTCCTGGCCGGCCTGATCCTCTTCGGCGCCTTCTACGGCCACCTCACCGGCAGCGCCGGCAAGCAGGCAGTCGTCATGCTCGTCGCCCTGTTCGGCTGGTGGCAGTGGCAGCGCGGCAAGGGACAGGGCGAGGACGGCCACATCGCCGTACGGTTCGCCACCTGGCGCGAGCGCGGGGCGATGGTCGCCGCGGCCGCCGCCGGCACCGTCGCGGTGGCGCTGCTCTTCAAGGCGTACCCGACCCTGTCCTGGGACCCCTGGCCCGACGCCTACATATTCGTCGGCACCATCGTCGCCATGTACGCGCAGGCGCGCGGCATGGTCGAGTTCTGGTTCGCCTGGCTGCTCGTCGACCTGGTCGGCGTGCCCCTGAACTTCGCCAACGGCTACGCCTTCTCCGGCTTCGTCTACGTCATCTACGGCGCACTCGTCCTGTGGGGCATGCGCGACTGGTGGCTGCGCTCCCGCAAGGATGCGCGGCCCGTCCTGGAAGGAGCGCCGGCATGACCACGGCACCGACCCTGTACCGCACCGAGGACATCGAGCACCTCACTCTCGACCCCGTCGAGCAGGCCATCGCCGACATCGCGGCCGGCCGCCCGGTCGTGGTCGTCGACGACGAGGACCGGGAGAACGAGGGCGACCTCGTCATCGCCGCCGAGCACGCGACCCCCGAGATCGTCGCCTTCATGATGAGCGAGTGCCGCGGCCTGATCTGCGCCCCCATGGAGCCCGAGGAGCTGGACCGGCTGGGCCTGCCGCAGATGGTCGAGGACAACACCGAGTCGATGAAGACCGCGTTCACGGTCTCCGTGGACGCCTCGGGCGCGCACGGCGTGACCACGGGCATCTCGGCCTCCGACCGGTCGACCACGCTGCAGCTCCTCGCGAGCGGCAAGGCGGAGCCCTCGGACCTCGTCCGCCCCGGCCACATCTTCCCGTTGCGCGCCAGGCCCGGCGGCGTCCTCGTCCGCAACGGCCACACCGAGGCCGCCGTCGACCTCGCCCGGCTCGCGGGGCTGCGCCCGGCCGGCGCCATCGTCGAGATCGCCGGCGAGGACGGCGAGATGCTGCGGCTGCCCGAGCTGATCCCGTTCGCCCGCAAGCACGGCCTGACGATCATCTCCATCGAGGACCTCATCGCCCACCTCCGCGGCGCCGAGCTGCCGAAGCCGGCCGAGCAGGAGCCGACCCGGGCCGAGCGGCGACCGGCCCGCTCCGAACGACCGGCCGCGGCCGAGCCCACCGTCCGCCGCGAGGCCGAGGTCCACCTGCCCACCGCCCACGGCACCTTCACGGCGTACGGCTACCGCTCCACCGTCGACGGCGTCGAGCACGTCGCCCTCGTCCACGGCGAGATCGGCGACGGCGAGGACGTCGTCGTCCGCGTCCACTCCGAATGCCTCACCGGCGACGTCTTCCACTCGCTGCGCTGCGACTGCGGCCCCCAACTGGAGGCGGCCCTGGAGCGCATCCAGGCCGAGGGCCGGGGCATCGTCGTCTACCTGCGCGGACACGAGGGCCGGGGCATCGGCCTGATGTCCAAGCTGCGCGCCTACGAACTCCAGGAGCGCGGCCGCGACACCCTCGACGCCAACCTCGAACTCGGCCTGCCCGCCGACGCACGCGACTACGGCGCCGGGGCGCAGATCCTGGCCGACCTCGGCGTGCGCAGCGTGCGCCTGCTGACCAACAACCCCGACAAGTCGGACGCGCTCCTCGGTCACGGCCTCAAGGTCACCGAGCGGGAGCCGATGCCCGTACAGGCGGGCGAGCACAACCTGACGTACCTGCGCACCAAGCGCGACCGGATGGGACACGACCTGCCCTGGCTGGACCCGGCACCCGTGGCCCCCCTGACCACCTGCACCAACCAGTAAGAGCACACCGAGGAGACCTGAGAACGTGAGCGGCAAGGGCGCACCCGAACTGTCCGTACGCAATGTGGGCGACCTGCGGGTCGCGGTCATCGCGGCGCAGTGGCACGAGAAGGTGATGGACGGTCTGGTGGACGGCGCCCTGCGCGCCCTGCACGACCTGGGCATCGACGAGCCGACCCTGCTGAGGGTCCCCGGCAGCTGGGAACTCCCGGTGGTCGCCAAGGTCCTCGCGGGCCGCGGCTACGACGCGATCGTCGCCCTCGGCGTCGTCATCCGCGGCGGCACCCCCCACTTCGAGTACGTGTGCCAAGGCGTGACCCAGGGCCTGACGCAGGTGTCCGTCGAGACCGGCGTCCCGGTCGGCTTCGGCGTGCTGACCTGCGACACCGAGGAACAGGCCCTGGACCGTGCGGGCATCGAGGGGTCCAACGAGGACAAGGGGCACGAGGCGGTGACGGCGGCCGTGGCGACGGCGGCGACCCTGCGCTCAGTATCTGAACCCTGGCGCTGACGAAAGGCACATGTGGCATAGGCTGAGCGTCACCATGTCCAATAAGACGTTCGAGGAGCTCTTCACCGAGCTCCAGCACAAGGCAGCCCACGGCGACCCCGCCACTTCCCGCACCGCCGAGCTGGTCGGCAAGGGCGTCCATGCCATCGGCAAGAAGGTCGTCGAGGAGGCCGCCGAGGTCTGGATGGCCGCCGAGTACGAGGGCAAGGAAGCGGCCGCCGAGGAGATCTCGCAGCTGCTGTACCACGTCCAGGTGATGATGGTCGCCCGCGGCATCTCCCTGGACGACGTCTACGCCCACCTCTGAGCACCACCACCCCCGCACTCCGTAAGAGCGAACGAAGGAAGCCGACCTCATGCTGCGCATCGCCGTCCCCAACAAGGGTTCCCTGTCCGGCCCTGCGGCGGAGATGCTGCATGAGGCCGGCTACCAGCAGCGCCGCGAGTCCAAGGAACTGCGGATCGTCGACCCGGTGAACGAGGTCGAGTTCTTCTACCTGCGCCCGCGCGACATCGCGATCTACGTGTCCTCCGGCAAGCTCGACATCGGCATCACCGGCCGCGACCTGCTGATCGACTCCGACGCGGACGCCGAGGAGATCCTGCCGCTCGGCTTCGCCCGCTCCACCTTCCGCTTCGCCGCCAAGCCGGGCACGGCGCACGGCATCGAGGACCTCAAGGGCAAGACGGTCGCCACCTCCTACGAGGGCATCGTCGCCGGTCACCTGACCGAGCAGGGCATCGACGCCTCCGTCGTCCACCTCGACGGCGCTGTCGAGACCGCCATCGAACTCGGGGTCGCCGAGGTCATCGCCGACGTCGTCGAGACCGGCACCTCCCTGCGCAACGCGGGCCTGGAGGTCTTCGGCGAGCCCATCATGAAGTCCGAGGCCGTCGTGATCCGCCGCACCGGCGCGGACGCCGAGGAGTCCAAGGTGCAGCAGTTCCTGCGCCGTCTGCAGGGCGTCCTGGTCGCGCGGACGTACGTGATGATGGATTACGACTGCCGCGTCGAGCAGCTCGAGAAGGCCGTCGCCCTCACGCCGGGCCTGGAGTCCCCGACCGTGTCACCGCTGCACAACGAGGGCTGGGTCGCCGTCCGGGCGATGGTCCCGGCCAAGGAGGCCCAGCGGATCATGGACGACCTGTACGACATCGGGGCACGGGCCATCCTGACCACGGCCATCCACGCCTGCCGCCTCTGAGCCGAGGGGCCGTACACCGATGTCCTCCGAACTGCCCACCCTGCCCGTCACGTTCCGGCCGGGTCGCACCCGGGCCGTCCTGCTCACCGCCGGCACGGCGATCTTCGTCGTCATCACGGCGGTCGCGCTGCTGCTGGAGAAGCTCGGCCCGGGGGAGCGGCTCAGCTTCATCTTCACCGGCGCGCTGATGTTCGGCGTGCTGGCCATGCTGGCGCGCGTGAAGGTCGTCGCCGACGAGTCCGGCGTCACCGTGGTGAACATCGCCACCAGGCGTCGTCTGGAGTGGGCCGAGATCGTTCAGGTGAACCTGCGCCCCGGCGACCCCTGGGTGTTCCTCAACCTCAGCGACGGCACCAGCCTGCCCGCACTCGGCATCCAGCCGGGCATCGCCAAGCAGCGCGCCATCGCCGACGCACGCACCCTGCGGACGCTCGCCGAGGCCCGCTCCATCAGGGATCCCGAGGAGCATCAGGGCTGAGACAGGCCCCAAGGGCTGACTCGGGGGCATTCCCCCTGCCGTAAATCGCGATGTCTTGATTAATCTGTTGGCGGAGGCGTTTCTGTGACGCCTCCGCCTTTGATGGTCCAACCGGCCTTCAGAGGTCCCCTGCTACCCGAGGAGTGATTCCCTCCAGCGATGGACGGATCGTCCTGTAGTACCTGCGCCGCCCCCTCCCGACATACCGGGGCGGCGGCATCATGAGCACCCCCTTGCTGCTTCTCGCAGCCGCCTTCCTCCTGATTCTCGCCAACGGCTTCTTCGTGGCCGCCGAGTTCGGCCTGGTCACGGTCGAGGCGACGGACGCCGAGAAGGCCGCCGCGGAAGGCGACCGACGGGCCCACCGGGTCGTCGAGTCGCTCAAGGAACTGTCCTTCCAGCTCTCCGGCACCCAGCTCGGCATCACCATCACCTCCCTGGTCGTCGGCATGCTCGCCGAACCGGCGCTCGCGGAGCTGCTGGGCGGCCCCTTCACCGCGATCGGCATCCCCGACGGCGCGGTGTCCGGGGTGGCCGTGGTCGTCGGCATGCTGCTGGCCTCGGCCGTGCAGATGGTGATCGGCGAGCTCGTGCCGAAGAACTGGGCGGTGTCCCGGCCGATGCAGGTCGCGCGCTTCGTCGCCGGCCCGCAGCACGCCTTCGCCCGGCTGTTCCGCCCGGTGATCGCCGGCCTGAACTCCGTCGCCAACCGTCTCGTCCGCGCGCTCGGCATCGAGCCCGCCGAGGAGCTGGCCTCCGCCCGCACGCCGGGGGAGCTGGTCTCCCTGGCCCGGCACTCCGCCCGGGCCGGCGCCCTGGAACAGGACACCGCCGACCTCTTCGTACGGACCCTGTCGCTCGCCGAACTCACCGCGCAGCACGTCATGACCCCGCGCGTGAAGGTCAGCGCGCTGCAGTCGTCGGCGACCGCCGAGGACGTGGTGAACCTGACCCGCGCCACCGGTCTGTCGCGCTTCCCGGTCTACCGGGAGAAGATCGACGAGATCGTCGGGATGGTCCATCTGAAGGACGCGCTGGCGATCCGTTCGAGTGATCGTCTGCGCACCCCGGTCGGCCGCATCGCCCGCCCGGCGCTGCTGGTCCCCGAGACCCTCCCGGTCCAGCCCCTCCTCGCCCAGCTGCGCAGCGAGCAGCCCATCGCGGTCGTCGTCGACGAGTACGGCGGCACGGCCGGGGTGGTCACGCTCGAGGACATCGTCGAGGAGATCGTCGGCGAGGTCCGCGACGAGCACGACGGCCAGGACCTGCCCGAACTCGCCGCCGCTCCGCCGGAGGACGGCCGCCCCGCCTGGGACGCCGACGGCAGCTGCCGCGTCGACATCCTCCTGCGCATAGGACTCGACGTGCCCGAGGGGCCGTACGAGACCGTCGCCGGACTGGTCGCCGACCTGCTGGGCCGGATCCCGGCCGTCGGGGACAAGGCGGAACTGCCGGGCTGGCGGCTGTCGGTGCGCCGGGTCGGCCACTACCGCGCCGAGCGCGTCCGGCTGGTCCGGACCGGTGCCGTGGTGGAGGTCGCCCGATGAGCGTGCTCCAACTCCTCTTCGCCGCGCTGCTCGTGCTCGCCAACGGATTCTTCGTCGGCGCCGAGTTCGCCCTCGTCTCGGTCCGCCGCAGCCAGATCGAACCGCTGGGCACGGCACGGGCCCGTCAGGTGCTGTACGGCCTGGAGCGGCTGCCGCAGATGATGGCGGCGGCCCAGTTCGGCATCACCGTCTGCTCACTGACGCTGGGCGCCGTCGCCGAGCCGACGGTGGCGCACCTGCTGACGCCGGTGTTCGAGTGGATCCACCTGCCGCACGGCCTGATCCATCCGCTCACCTACGTCATCGCGCTGGCTGCGGTGGTCTTCTTCCACCTGGTCATCGGCGAGATGCTGCCGAAGAACCTGGCGATGGCGGCGCCGGAGAAGGTCGCGCTGTGGCTCAGCCCCGGCCTGGTCTGGTTCGCCCGCTTCTGCAAGCCGATCACCGTGGCCCTCGGCGCCGTATCGCATGCCATCCTGCGGCTCTTCCGCGTCGATCCGAAGGACGAGGTCGAGGCGGTGTTCACCAGCGAGCAGCTCAACCGGCTCGTCGAGGACTCCGGCCAGGCGGGCCTGCTCGACCCCGAGGAGCAGGAACGTTTGGAGGATGCCCTGGAGCTGGGCTCCCGCCCGGTGACGGACGTCCTGCTGAAGCGTGAGTCCCTGGTGACCGTCAGCCCGTCGGTCACCCCCGGCCAGATCGTCGCGCTCACCGCCCGCACCGGGTACTCCCGCTTCCCGGTCGCGGCGGAGAACGGCGCCTTCATGGGCTACCTGCATGTGAAGGACGTACTCGACCTGGAGGAGTCGCAACGCGCGGTGCCGCAGCAGGTGTGGCATCCGATGGCGACACTGCGCTCCGAACTGCCTCTGGACGACGCCCTCACGGTCATGCGCCGCGCCGCGACCCACCTCGCCCAGGTGGCCGACGCGTCCGGCAAGGTGCTGGGGCTCGTCGCGCTGGAGGACGTACTGGAACTCCTGGTCGGCGAGGTACGGGACCCTGCGCACCGGGAGCTGCCCGAGGTGCGGGTGACTGCGCCGCGGGTGAACACCGGGGAGCCGGAAGAGGCAATGGCCGGCTGATCGCGCACCGGCTCGCGGGATCCGTCACATGGCCGACGGATCCTGCGGGCCCCTTCCCGACAGCACCTCGCCGTACGCCTGCATCAGATCCGGCAGCCGCAGCGTCGACAGGTCGTCCCTCGTCAACGCCCCCGGATAGGTCGACAACCGCAGATCCCGGTACGCGCAGCTCTTCTCGTACAGCGTCCGCAGGAACCGTCCATTGCCCAGCTCGTCGATCCACCCCTGGTCGACCACGTGCCCGGCGATGGACCGCAGCTCGTCCAGCGCCTCCTCGTCCCACACGTCCCCGTTCTCCGCGGCGAGCACCTCGCCGATCGAGGTCAGTTCGAGGGGACGGTACGAGGGGAAGTCGACGCGGGTCGTGAAGCGCGAGGACAGACCGGGGTTCGCGGCCAGCAGCCGGTCCATGCCCTCGGGATAGCCGGCGAGGATCACCACCAGGTGGTCCCGGTTGTCCTCGGCCCGCTTCAGGAGCACCTGGAGGGCCTCGTCGCCGTACGCGTCGCCCTTGCCGTAGCCGGAGTTGGAGAGGGAGTAGGCCTCGTCGACGAAGAGCACCCCGCCGAGCGCGGAGTCGATGAGTTCATTGGCCTTCACGGCGGTCTGGCCCAGGTACTCGCCGACCAGATCGGCGCGCTGGGCCTCCACGAGATGGTCGCCGCCGAGGAGCCCGAGGGCGTAGAAGACGCGGCCCAGAATCCGGGCGACCGTGGTCTTGCCGGTGCCGGAGGGGCCGGAGAAGACGAAGTGCCGTTTGGGCGGCTGCACCGGCAGGCCCTGCCCGGTGCGCAGCCGGGCCATGTTCAACTGGGCGGACAGCGCCTTGACCTGGCGCTTGACGGGCTCCAGCCCGACCATGCGCTCGAGCTCGGCGAGCGCCTCCTCGAGTAACTGGGGGTCGGTGGGCCCGGCGGGCAGCTGATGCGGCGGTACGGCCGTCTTCTCGCGCACCGCCGGGTCGCCCACCGACGGCAGTGGACCGGTCGGCGGCAGATCGGGGTCCGACAGTTTCAGGTCCCGTCCCTCCATGCCGAAGAGCGGGTCGAGCCCGTCGCCCAGGTCCTGCCCGATCCCGGTGAGGGTGATCGCCGCGAGGTCGGCCGGGTCGTCGTATCCGTCGCCCTCGGCGATGGCCGCGAGCCGGGCCGAGGTGTCCATGAAGGCGGGGTCGACGCGGTGCACGGCACGGTAGAGCGGGAGGGCCGCGGCGGACCGGCCCGTGCCCTCGTGCGCCCGGGCCAGCCAATACCGAAGTTCCTTGCGCTGCGGCTGCTCGCTGCGGCACCGCATCAGCGCGGCCGACAGCAGCGGTTCGGCCTGCCCGTACATCTCCAGCCGGACCCGCGCCATGCCGCCGAACAGGCCCGCCTCGATGCCGAGCATCGTGTCGTCGAGCAGTGGGTCGGTGTGCCGGACCAGCTGGTCCCAGTCCTTGACCAGATAGGCGCGGCAGGCGTGCAGGAAGCGGACCTGGTGATCGGTGTCCACGGGCGGGAGCCCGGCCAGCGCCCGGTCCAGCTCCGGGACGTGCCGCCCGTCCAGCCAGTGCGAGGCGTGCGCCAGCAGCAGATCGCGCGGGCTCTCCAGCACCGGCTGCACCCACCAGCCCAGCCAGTACCAGGAGTTGATGGTCCGCCGATGCCGCGCGCGCTGTTCCCCGAAGCGGTCCCGGTGCCGGAACATCCGCAGCAGCGCGGTCGTCGTGTCGACGCGCAGCGCGTGCAGGCCGAGCCAGCCGTCGGCCATCCCGGGATCGATCCGGACCGCGGTGCGGAACTCCTCCTCCGCCTGCGGATAGGCCCCCATCGTGTAGGCATCCACGCCTCGCAACCAGGCGAGGTCGGCCGGGGCCTCGGGGCCCCGCGTGCCGAAGTCCATCACGTCCCCCACAAACCGTGCCCCCGTCGGTTGGCCGACCGCTCGTCCGTCGGCCGCCGTGGTCGAACCGCCGTGCCGCAGACCGGAGTTGCAACGGTGCGCAGAGCAGCCGTCCGTAGGTCGCACCGATGGCATCGTACCTGCGAGGGTGTCGCCCGCCCCAGGGTGCCGCACCGGCCGTTTGTCTGGGTGGGAGCAGATCGGGCGGAGCGCCCTCGGTGACCGAGGGTGAGCGAATCGCGCCTCTCGGCGCCCGAAAAGTAGGGTGAGGGCAGAACGAAGCCCCCGATCACGGGGGAACAACCGGGGGCTTCGCGTCTGCGGGCGGCCTCGAATGACCGCACATTGAGAACGTAAGTCCTGTACGGCCCCCGGGTCAAGCAGAGTTGAGGCACTCCGCGAACTTGCTCCGGAGGGCTCTTCACAAGTTCAGCACATTGCCAATGGGTCGTCACCCTGTGTGATGACGTGGTCCGGTCCATTGGTCTCGGCAGGCCCAGGAATCACCTCATATCCCTTCCCGCACTGCCGCACCAGAAGGTCGGCGAAGGGCCTGGACGGGTCCTCGGCGAAGTGTTTTCGCTCCGCCCCGACCCACCCGTCCCAGAACTCCCGCTGCTCCTCCCCGTCCCGCGCGCGGCCCCGCGCCCAGGACTCCTCGCGCGGCACCTCCATCCACAGCAGCTGGGCGAGATACGGGCGCAGGGCGCGGCGGCCGGCGCCGACACCCTCGACGAGCATCACCGGAGCGGGTGGCAGCGCGCGGGGCGGTCCGAAGCGGCGGGCCCGCCAGTCGTAGGGCGTGCAGTGGGCGGTCCCGCCCTGCGCGAGCGGTTCGATGACCTGGGTCAGCAGCCGCTCGGTCCACTCGAACAGCTCGTCGTGGCTCGCGATGTCGTCGAGGCGCAACACCGGGGCGTCACCCAGTGCCCGGGCCAACTGCCCGGCGAACGTGGACTTTCCGGAGCCGGCGTGCCCGTCGACGCCGATCAGGCGGACCGGGCCGCAGGACGGGGGGAGACGGCGGAGCCGGGTGGCGAGGTCGTGAATCGTTTTTCCTGAAGTGAGACGGGGTGGTGGGCATATTTCGTTGGAACATTCTAGTAGCGGGTGAAAGCGGATGCAGAGACGGGATGAGAAAAGGTGTCGCTTTGAACTAGCCGCCGGATGTCCGCAATGCCGCCGAAAAACTCAAGCCACCACAGTGAAATCTGCGTTCCGGTTGAGCCGCACGCTGAGTAAGGTGCCTGGTGTGCAACTGTGAGGCGCCGCAACGGGGATGGGCTGGGACAGATGGCCGCGGGGTTATTCGAAGGGCAGTATGTGTGGCATCCGGCTGCCGACGACCGCGTGCTCGCGAGCGTATGCGTCGATGTCCGGGCCGGGCGATATCTGAGCGCCGGCGACGCCCTGGCCGAAACTCGCGGTGACTTCGCCCTGCGGGCCCATCGCTCTCTCGTGCTCGCCTCGGAGGCCGCCGACTCCGATCTCGTCGAGCGCTGGCTCGCCGAGGAACCCGGACCCGAGGCGGCGCTGCTGTGGGCGCGGGTGGCGGTGCTGCGGGCGCTGCGCGCGGCCGACGCGCGTGACTCGCGCACCGAGGCGCTGGAGCGGATAGCGCTGGCCGCATGCGACCGGGCCGCGACGGCGGACCCCGCCGATCCCACGCCCTGGGTGGCCAAGCTGGCCATGGCCCGGCTGCACCGGCTGCGCGACCGGGCGCCGCGCGGGCTGCTCACCGCCCCGCCCGGGCCGTGGCGCCTGTTCGCGCACATCCTCTCCATCGACCCCTGGCACCGCGAGGCCCACCACCGCTTTCTGGCCTGCTTCTTCACCCGGTACGGCGGCTCCGTGACCGCCGCCTGGGACGTCGCCGCCTTCCTCGGCCAGCGGGCGCCCGCCGACTCGCCGCTGCGCCTGCTGCCGCTGGTCGCCCTGGTGGAGTGCTACAACCCGACCCAGCTGCTCGCCGACCGGGTCTGGGAGCAGCCGCAGTGGCGTACGACCGCTCTGGCGATCCATCACAACTGGCTGCCCACGGTCACCGACTACTCCTTCACGCCGGTCCTCGACCTGGCCTACCTCGCGCATGCCCTGGTCATGGCCCGGCACGAGGAGGAGGCACGCGAGGCGTTCACGGCGATGGGGCCGTACGCCTCGCGCATGCCCTGGTCCGCCTTCGGTGACCCGGCCGAGCAGCTGTCCCGGGCGCGCCGCGTCTGCGGCCTGCCCGTGCCGGGCGCCTGACGGACCACAACCCCCCACCAAGAGAAAGGTCCGACCCCGTGTCAGAACGGATGACGGCCCCGCGTGCCCGAGTGCGCGGGGGAGCCGATCCGAGCGCGCTCGACGACGACGCGACCCTGCATGCGATGGGTTATCCGAGAAAACTCACCCGCCGCTTTCAGGCGTTCGACAATTTCGCCATCTCATTCACCATCATCAACATAATCTCGGGAATCTTCTCGGGATTCGGATTCGGTCTGAACGCGGGCGGTCCGAGCGTACTCGTATTCGGCTGGATCGGCGTCTCCGTCATGGTGCTCTTCGTGGGAGCAGCAATGGCGGAAGTCGCCTCCGCTTATCCGACGAGCGGTGCGCTGTATTTCTCCGCCGGAAAGCTCGCCAAACGGCACAAGGGCGCCTGGTCGTGGTACACCGGCTGGCTGAACTTCGTGGGCCAGGTCGGCGGCACGGCCGCCACCGGGTACGCCGCCGCGACCTTCATCCAGGCGTTCATCGCCCTGCAGTGGCCCTCCTACGAGCCGTCGGGCCACCGGACGGTGCTGATCACAGCCCTGATCATCGTGCTGCAGGGGCTGGCCAACACCTACACCGTGCACCTGGTGGCCGTGCTGAACCGGATCTCGGTGTGGTGGCTGCTGATCGGGCTCGTCGTCATCGTGAGCGCTTTGATCGTCATGCCCGATCACCATCAGTCGGCTTCGTTCGTCACGCATTTCGCGAACAACACCGGTTTCACGAGCGCCCTTTACGGCGGCATGCTCGGTCTGCTGGTCACGAGCTGGACCTTCACCGGCTTCGACGGCAGCTTCCACATGTCCGAGGAAACCGTCCGCGCGACGGTCAATGCGCCGCGGGGGATCACGCGGGCGATCGCATACTCCGCGATAGCGGGACTGCTGCTGATGCTCGCATTGGTCTACAGCATTCGTGACTACGACCGTGTGGCGAGCGCCGACGCACCGCCCGTGCAGATCCTGATCGACGGGCTCGGAGTGGGCACCGCCAAGGTGCTGCTGCTGATCGTGATCGGCGCGATGCTCTTCTGCGGCCTCGCCAACCTCACCAGCAACACCCGGCAGATCTTCGCCTTCTCCCGGGACGGCGCGATGCCCGGCTCCCGCTGGTGGCACTCGGTCTCGCCGCGCACCCGCACCCCCGTCAAGGCGGTGTGGCTCGCGGTCGCCTGCTCGCTGGCGCTCGTGCTGCCCGGCTGGTGGTCGCACACGGCGTTCACCGCCATCGTCAGCGTCAACGTCGTCGGACTCTTCCTCGCGTATGCCGTCCCGATCCTGCTCCGGCTGCGCCTCGGTGACGAGTTCCAGCCGGGGCCGTGGCACCTGGGCCGCTGGGGACGGCCGGTCGGGGTGGTCGCGGTGACCTGGATCCTGCTCAGCAGCGTCCTGTTCATGCTGCCGCACGCCTCGCCGGTCACCGCCGACACCTTCAACTACGCACCGGTCGCGCTGGCCGGCGTCCTGGCCGTGGCCACGGTGTGGTGGTTCGCCTCGGCCCGCCGCCGCTTCCACGGCCCGGTCAGCTATGGCCGCCCCGACGAGGTCGCCGCAATGGACCTCGTCTGACGATTCGTCACCCCTTCCCGGCGTACGCCGCCGCAGTGGCGTACGCCGGGACCACAGCTCGTCCACCCCACCTCGCGCGCAGGGCGGTTGGTGGCAGGCAGCCGGCCTCGATCCGTGCCACTGGTCGACACCAATATTGGTGGGGCGCGCCAGGCGCCAAGTGCTGGCAGATGAAGGCACCCGCGGTCATAGTTGGCGGACAAACGTGCACCGGACCCGCCCGACTCGGACACCTGGGGGTTCTTCCGCCCATGAGCAGAGCCGAACAGCCGTCCCGCAGAATCGTTCTGGCCGCCGCGGTCGCCGCAGCCGTCACCGGCAGCGCCGGCTCCGCGGTGGCCGACGTCCGCCCCGAGGCCAAGGACCCCGCCTCCGCCCCGGCCCGCACCGTCGACAACCGGTTCTGGACCTCGTACGCCGACTGGCACAGCGGCGCAGCCCGGGGCACTCGGGCCATCGCCGGCGCCCGCCCCGGCATCGTGATCGCCAAGGCCGCCGGCACCACCGACTACACGGACCCGCACACCGGCAAAACCGCCCGCTGGGAGTACGCGACCTGGACGTCCCCCGTCCACCGGCTCACCGTCCCCGCGACCGAGGCGATCGCCTCCTGGAACGCGCACACCCCCGACGGCAGCTGGCTCGGGATCGAACTGCAGGGGACGTACTCGGACGGCACCGCCACCCCCTGGTACGTGCTGGGCCGCTGGGCCGCCGGCGACCAGGACATCCGGCGGACCTCGGTCGACGACCAGAGCGACGACAAGAGCAGCGTCTGGACGGACACGTTCGCCATCGACGACCCGGCTACCGGGCTGCGCCTGGCCTCCTACCGGCTGCGGCTGACCCTTTACCGCAAGCCCGGCACGAAGATCACCCCCAAGGTCTGGCGGGTCGGCGCGATGGGCTCCGACGTCCCCGACCGCTTCACCGTCCCGGCCTCCACGCCGGGCCGCGCCCGGGAGCTGACCGTCCCGCGCTACTCGCAGGAGACCCACGTCGGTCAGTACCCCGAGTACGACAACGGCGGCGAGGCCTGGTGCAGCCCCACCTCCTCACAGATGATCGTCGAGTACTGGGGCGGCCGGCTCACCCAGGAGCAGCTGGCCTGGGTCGACCCGGCGTTCGCCGACCCGCAGGTCTGCCACGCGGCCCGGTTCACGTTCGACTACCAGTACGACGGCTGCGGGAACTGGCCGTTCAACGCCGCCTACGCGGCCACCTTCAAGGACATGCAGGGCGTCGTCACCCGGCTCCGCTCGCTCACCGACCTGGAGAGGCTGATCGCGGCCGGCATCCCGGCCATAACGTCCCAGTCCTTCCTGAAGGAGGAGCTGACCGGGGCCGGGTACGGCACGGCCGGGCATCTGATGACCGTCATCGGCTTCACCGCCGACGGCGACGTGATCGCCAACGACCCGAACTCGCCGAGCAACGAGGCGGTGCGACGCGTCTACAAGAGGCGCGAGTGGGAGAACATCTGGCTGCGGACCAAGCGGTACAACGCCGACGGCAAGGTCGTCTCCGGCACCGGCGGCGTGTGCTACCTCTACTTCCCGGCGCGTCCGACCCCGAGCCAGCGCGCGGCGCTCGCGGCGGTGGGGGTGCGCTGAGCGGGTTTGTGCTGTGAGCAACCTCTCTGCCGCATTTGCCGTTCGCGGTGGCAGGGTGGGCGTATGACCGCGCACTCAGCCACCGCCACCCGCGTCCGTACCGGCGGCCCCAAGGAAGACGGCCCGAAGATCCTCGAGCACGTCATGGGCTGGACCCTTGTCGTGGTCGTCGCGATGCTGGTCACGCAGCTCGGTCTGCTGTGACTTGACACACACAGGCATCTTTGGCCGGACATTTACCGACTCTGCTGTAGAGCGGCTTCATCAAAGTCGATCAGACTCGAACGAGCAGCTGGTGTGCCTCTGCCATACTGCGGATGTCCCGCCGCCCGTTGGATAACAGGGTCGAAATTGAATATCAGTCAGCAGCGCGACTCGGCCCGCCCCCGGGCCCGCGGCACCGAGCGCTCGATGGCGCGCCGTGCCGAACTCATCGTCATCGGGCGGAAGCTGTTTGCCGACACGTCGTACGACGCGCTCTCCATGGACGACATCGCCCGGCAGGCCCATGTCGCCAAGGGGCTCATCTACTACTACTTCCAGTCCAAGCGCGGCTACTACCTCGCGATCATCCAGGACTCCGTTGCCGACCTGGTCACCTTCGCCGCGAGCGGCCTCGAACTGCCGCCGGTGGACCGCGTCCACCGCACCATCGACAGCTACCTCCGCTACGCCGAGCACAACCAGGCCGCCTACCGCACCATCGTCAGCGGTGGCGTCGGCTTCGACACCGAGGTGCACGCCATCCGGGACGGCGTGCGCGAGGCGATCGTGGCGACCCTGTCCGAGGGGGCTTACGGCCGTACCGACATCGCTCCGCTGGCCCGGATGGGCCTGCTCGCCTGGGTGTGCAGCGTCGAAGGCGCCACTCTCGACTGGATCGACCGCCCCGGGCTGCCTCGCGACACCATGCGCGAACTGCTGGTGAAGACCCTCGGCGGCGCCATGCGCGCCATCGAGGAGATGGACCCCGGCTACCCCGCGCCGGAGCCGGCCCGCCGCGACGCCTGATCCGGCCGCGCCCACGACAAGGGGCGGAGGTCTCGTGGTCCTCCGCCCCTGGCCCCCCGTGCGACCGGCTAGTTGATCGCCTTGATCAGCTCACCGCCCGTCGTGTCCCCGCTCAGCTCCCAGAAGAACGTCCCGCCCAGCCCCTGCTGGTTCTTGTACGCCATCTTCGTCGCGATGGTCGCGGGGGTGTCGTAACTCCACCAGTTGCTCCCGCACTTGGCATACGCGGTGCCGCCCACCGTGCCGGTCGCCGGGCACTTGGTCTTGAGGACCTTGTAGTCCTCGATGCCCGCCTCGTAGGTGCCGGCGGCCGCCCCGGTCGCCGTGCCGCCGGGCGCCGACTGCGTGACGCCCGTCCAGCCGCGGCCGTAGAAGCCGATGCCGAGCAGCAGCTTGGACGACGGGATGCCGAGGGCCTTGAGCTTGGCGATGGTCGCCGAGGTGTGGAAGCCGGCCTTCGGGATGCCGGCGTAGGAGTTCAGCGCGGAGTGCGGAGCCGTCGGACCGGTCGCGTCCCAGGCCCCGAAGAAGTCGTACGTCATCGGGTTGTACCAGTCGACGTACTGCGCCGCGCCCGCGTAGTTCGCCGCGTCGATCTTGCCGCCGCTCGTGGCGTCGGCCGTGATCGCCGCGGTGACCAGGTTGCCGGAGCCGAACTTGCCGCGCACCGCAGACATCAGGTTCTTGAAGGCCTCCCGTCCGCTGGTGTCACAGGTGGCGCCGCAGGCGTTCGGGTACTCCCAGTCGATGTCGATGCCGTCGAAGACGTCGGCCCACTTGGAGTTCTCGACGAGGTCGTAGCAGGACTGCGCGAAGGCGGCGGGGTTGCGGGCCGCCTCGCCGAAGCCGTTCGACCAGGTCCAGCCGCCGAAGGACCACAGGACCTTGAGGCCCGGGTGCTTCTTCTTGAGCTCGCGCAGCTGGTTGAAGTTGCCGCGCAGCGGCTGATCCCAGGTGTCGGCGACGCCGTCCACGGACTCGGCCGCGGTGTAGGTGCGTTCGGTCGCGGCGTAGTTGTCGCCCATCGCGCACTTGCCGCCGGTGACATTGCCGAACGCGTAGTTGATGTGGGTCAGCTTGGCCGCGGAGCCGGACGTCTCGATGTTCTTGACGTAGTACTTGCGGTCGTACGTGCCCCATTCGGTGAAGTAGCCGACGACCTTGGATCCGGCGGCCAGTCTCGGTGCCGAGGGGGCGGGTTCGGCCGTGGCGGCGCCGGCGCCGGCGAGCAGCCCGGCGCCGAGGACGGCCGCGCACGCGGCGGACACGAGCGCCCGGAACCGGACGCGGGGGCGGTGCGAAGTGAGCATCGGGGTGTCTCCTCCGTGGGGGAGAGGGGAGCTGGGCCGCTTGGCATGAACGCGATGATGTGAACCGCTCCGCCAAGGTAGGAGGACTAGACCAGTACGTCAATGGTTCGGACCAATTTCGGTGCCGCGGATAACTTGCTGGATACTTCTTGGAGTGAGCGGTCGTTAACTGGTGACCGAGTGCCTCCGATCGGGCATACTCACAGGGCACAGCCGCTGGTCAGCAGCTTTCGAGACCCGGAAATTGCGAGCATCGGACCGGCACCAGTGAGACCCGGCGGAGCCGCCACACCCAAGGCGTACGTCCGCCGACGTGCCCGACAGGGAGGATCGTCGACATGCCCGACCGCGCCCCGCAGCCGGTGGACCGTCAACTGCCCACGGACGAGGCCCGGGATCTGATCTCGCTCGTCCGCGACATCGCGCAGCGCGAGATCGCCCCGAAGGCGGCCGAGGAGGAGGACGCCGGACGCTTCCCGCGCGAGGTCTTCACCCTGCTCTCGGAATCGGGACTGCTCGGCCTGCCCTACGACGTCGAGTACGGCGGCGGCGACCAACCCTACGAGGTCTACCTACAGGTCCTCGAGGAACTCGCCGCGGCCCGTCTCACCGTCGGCCTCGGTGCCAGCGTGCACACCCTGGCCTCCTACTCCCTGGCCGCCTACGGCACCAAGCAGCAGCAGGTCGAGCACCTGCCCGCGATGCTCGGCGGCGGACTGCTCGGCGCGTACTGCCTGTCGGAACCGGCGTCGGGCTCGGACGCGGCCTCCCTGCGCACCAAGGCGGTGCGCGACGGCGACGACTGGGTGATCACCGGGTCCAAGGCCTGGATCACGCACGGCGGCATCGCCGACTTCTACACGGTCCTGGCGCGCACCGGCGAGGACGGCCCGCGCGGCATCACGGCCTTCCTCGTGCCCGGCGACGCGGAGGGGCTGAGCGCGGCGGCGCCCGAGAAGAAGATGGGGATGAAGGGCTCGCCCACGGCCCAGGTCCACTTCGACGGGGTCCGGGTCGGCGACGAGCGGCGCATCGGCGACGAGGGCCAGGGCTTCGCGATCGCCCTGTCCGCGCTGGACTCCGGACGGCTCGGCATCGCGGCCTGCGCGATCGGCGTGGCCCAGGCTGCGCTCGACGAGGCGGTGGCGTACGCGACCGAGCGACGGCAGTTCGGCAAGCCGATCGCCGACTTCCAGGGCCTGCGGTTCATGATCGCCGACATGGCGACGCAGATCGAGGCGGGACGCGCGCTGTACCTGGCGGCGGCGCGGCTGCGCGACGCGGGCCGGCCGTTCGCCAAGCAGGCGGCCATGGCCAAGCTGCACTGCACCGACACGGCGATGAAGGTCACCACCGACGCCGTCCAGATCCTCGGCGGGTACGGCTACACCGCGGACTTCCCGGCCGAGCGTTACATGCGCGAGGCCAAGGTCCTGCAGATCGTCGAGGGCACCAACCAGATTCAGCGGATGGTCATCGCCCGTCACCTAGCAGGTCCTGAGGAACGCTGAACTGACCACGCTTGACCTGCGGCGCCGCGAGCCGGATCCACTCCGGGTCGTGGTGCCCGGGCAGGGTGCGGCCACGGTCGGCCCAGGTGCGCATCAACTCGCGGTAGATGGGCGGATCCGGCTGCTGCGGAGGCGCCGGCGCAAGCGTTCCTGCGGGCCGCGGAACGAAGATGCGGCGCTGCGGTCCGGTCGCCGAATAGGTGGGGGGCATACCAGGGCAACGCGGAGGTGGGCGGACAAGTCACCGCTCGCCGAAATCGGGCGTGAGTTCACGGACGTCCGGCTCACTCTCTGGCCACGTAGGGCTGTCTGACGTACCGTCAGCCCAGCCGCCGCCAGGGAGGTCAGCCATGGCCGACGACCACCGCCCCGTACCGCTCGACGAGTACCCGGTGCACCAGGTGCCGCTGTCCATGAGGTACGTCGCGACCAGCGACCGCAACGCCTACGACCGCTGCATCTTCCACGTCCTCGACCACGAGGGACGTGCCCTGCTCATCCTCGGCCTCGGGGTCTACCCGAACGCCGGTGTGATCGATGCCTACGCGACCCTGCGGGTGGGTGACACGCTGCACGCGGTGCGGGCCTCGGACGCCCTCGGCGAGGACCGGATGCGGCTCGCTGTCGGACCGCTGCGCATCGAGGTCGCGGAGCCCCTGCGACGCCTGCGACTGACGTGCGACGACGACGAGTTGTCGTACGACATCACCTGGACCGCCGACTTCCCGGCCCTCTGGGAACCGCACCACCTCCAGCGCCGTGGCGACCGGCTCACCCTCGAAGGGCGCCGCTTCGTGCAGGCGGGCGGCGTGCAGGGTGTCGTGCGCGCGGGGGGTGCCCAGTTCCGCGTCACGCCCACCGAGTGGACCGGCACCCGCGACCGCAGCTGGGGTGTGCGCCCCATGCCCGGCGAGGAGGGCGGGCGGTTCGCCGAGGAGCACCCGACGGAGGGCTTCCACTGGATCTGGTGCCCGGTGCGCTTCGAGGACCGGTTCCTGATGGTGATCGTCCAGGAGGACGCCGACGGGCATCGCTCGCTGAGCGAGGCGACGATGGTCCGCCCCGGCCACCGCGACCGCCAACTGGGCTGGCCCCAGGCCGAGATCGGCTACCGCTCGGGCACCCGCCATCCGGAACGCGCCCTCATCCACCTCGGCGACATCCGCAAGCCGCAGGAGCTCGAGGTGGAGGTCCTGGCCTCCTCCCCGCTCGCCGTCGGCGCCGGCTACCCGCCCGCGGACGACTGGCAGCACGGCATGTGGCGCGGGCGCGGATGGACCGACCGGCGCACCTACGACCTCGCCGAGCCCCACCCGTTGGCCGCGTACGGCGTCATCGACCACGCAGCGCGCTTCCGGCTGGACGGCCGGGTCGGCCACGGCATCTTCGAGCACGGCTCGTTCGGACGCCACGACCCGAGCGGGTTCGCGGACTTCAAGTCGGTTGCACCGTAGGGGGTTTGCAGCATGGCAGCCACGGCACCCCGGCCCCGCCCGCGCACCACCACCCGCGATCCGGAGGAGATCACCCGCCGTCTCACGGCGTGGCTCGGCACCCGACTGCCGGGGGCCAAGGCGGTCGGCGTCACGGCCCCCGAGTCCAACGGCATGTCCAGCGAGACCCTGCTCTTCGACATCGAGCACCCCGAAACACCGGTGTGCGCCTGCGCGTTGCGGCTCGCGGCGGACCCGGCGGCGTACACCGTCTTCCCGGTGTACGACATGCCGCGCCAGTACCGGACCTTGCGCGTCGTCGCCGAGCACACGGATCTGCCCGTGCCGAGGGCGCTGTGGCTGGAGGAGGACCCCGGCCCGCTGGGGGCGCCCTTCTTCGTCATGGAGCGCGTCGCAGGGCGCGTGCCGCCGGACGTCATGCCGTACACCTACGAGGGCAACTGGCTGCACGCCGCGAGCGACGAGGAGCGCGAGGGTCTGGAAGGGGCCACCATCGGGCTGCTGGCCCGGCTGCACGACCAAGTCCCGCCGAAGGACGCCGAGTTCCTCACCCTCCCGGGCGAGGGTGACGCACTGCGGCGGCATGTCACGGCCCAACGCGCTTACTACGAATGGGTGGTTGACGGACTCGCCCGCTCACCCCTCATCGAGGACGCCTTCGACCGCCTGGAGGAGCTCTGGCCGAGCGATCCGGGCGCACCCGTGCTCAACTGGGGCGACGCGCGCATCGGGAACGTCATCTACGACGGTTTCGAGCCCGCCGCCGTGCTCGACTGGGAGATGGCGGCACTCGCCCCGCGCGAAGTCGACCTCGGCTGGACCGTCTATCTGCACCGCTTCTTCCAGGACCTGACGGTCGCCTTCGGACAGCGCGGTCTGCCCGATTTCCTGCGCCGCGACCGCGTAGAGGCCCGCTACGCCGACCTCACCGGTCACACGCCACGCGACATGGACTTCCACACGCTGTACGCCGCCCTGCGGCACGCCGTCGTCATGCTGCGGATCGCCTACCGCCAGGCCTACTTCGGCGAAGTCGCCGTCCCGGCGGACCCGGACACACTGATCCTGCACCACGGCAGCCTGCGAGCCATGGTGCAGGGCAGCTACTGGAATTGAGCGATGCGGCGGTCGCGCCGCGCGGGGCGTTGTGCGCTCAGGCGGCCTGACGCCGCATGTCCGGGACCCTGATGGGACGGGAGCCCGGGCCGCCGACGTGCGAGAAGGGCTGGGTCCGCCAGTCCAGTCCCTGAGGGAGCGTCAACAGCAGGGCGGTGTCCTGCTCGTAGGGCTCCTCCGACTCGTCCGCGGAGCGGGCCTCGGCCGCCCTGCGGCCCGTACCGGCGCAGACCGTGAGGCCGAACGGGTTCCACGGAGAGGCGCACAGCGCGTGCTCCGGCAGAACCTCCTCGTCCGCCAGCAGGGCGATGGGCTGTGCGCAGTCCGGGCAGATCACCCGGTACATCTCGAAGGTGTCGTACGCGTCGAGTTCGTCGTCGAAGGCGTCGGGTTCGACGCCCTCCGGGGCTGGTTCGTCGACCGGCTGGAGCCGCTTGGGTGCGGTACGACCAGGGCGCTTAAGACTCTGCATTGGGTTCTCCCCCTCGGGCTGGGCCGTGAAGGCACTGCGGCCTCGACCACAGCAAGCACTTCCCGTCCGGTCTCGGCGGTAATCACGAGAACATCACGGAGCCTGTTCGAGGCCTGTGGCGTTCGTCACATGCCGCTCGCAGGTGCCCGCGGCGGCCGGTTTGTCCCTCGGTCGGCTCACAGCAGCCTCTCGGAGACATCACAAACCGGGCATGACCTGGACTGCTCGGGTATCCGGGGAGATCAGGCGCACTGTAGGTTCTTGCGCCATGGAGGAGCTGGACCGACAAATCGTGCAGCTGCTCGTCAAAGACGGGCGGATGAGCTACACCGACCTGGGCAAGGCCACGGGCCTGTCCACGTCTGCCGTGCACCAGCGGGTGCGCCGGCTCGAGCAGCGCGGCGTCATCCGCGGCTATGCCGCGGTCGTGGACTCCGAGGCGGTGGGGCTGCCCATGACCGCGTTCATCTCGGTGAAACCGTTCGACCCCAGCGCCCCCGACGACATCGCGGACCGGCTGGCCGGGGTTCCCGAGATCGAGGCCTGCCACAGCGTCGCCGGCGACGAGAACTACATCCTGAAGGTCCGTGTGGCCACGCCGCACGAGCTGGAGGAACTGCTGGCCCGGCTGCGGTCGCTGGCCGGGGTGTCGACGCGGACCACCGTGGTGTTGTCCACGCCCTATGAGGCTCGGCCGCCCAAGATCTAGTGCCCCCTGTCCGGGGCGGTCGGCGCGAGGCGCGAGACTGTTCTCCATGAGTGAGCGCAGCGCCGAACCGAAGACCGTCCTTCTCCGCCGCGGAGAAGTCCACAGCCCCGCCGACCCCTTCGCCACCGCGATGGTCGTCGAGCGCGGACAGGTCGCGTGGGTCGGCTCCGAGGGGGCCGCCGATGCCTTCGCGGACGGTGTGGACGAGGTCGTCGATCTGGACGGTGCTCTGGTCACGCCCGCGTTCACCGATGCGCATGTGCACACCACCGCCACGGGCCTCGCCCTCACCGGCCTCGACCTGTCCGGCGCACCCTCCCTGGAGGCGGCCCTCGCCCTCGTACGGACTTTCGCCGCCGCCCGGCCGCACGACCGCGTACTGCTCGGTCACGGCTGGGACGCCTCGCGCTGGCCCGGGGGGCGTCCGCCGACTCGTGCCGAGCTGGACGAGGCCACCGGTGGCCGCCCCCTGTATCTCTCCCGCATCGACGTCCACTCCGCGGTCGTCACCACGGCCCTGCTGGACCTGACACCCGGCGACCTCGGCGCGGCGGACGCCCCGCTCGTCGCCGGCGCACACCACGCGGTACGCGCCACCGCGCTGGCCGCCATCACCCCGGCCCAGCGCACCGAGGCCCAGCGCGCCGCCCTCGCCCACGCCGCCTCCCTCGGCATCGGCACCGTCCACGAGTGCGCCGGGCCGGACATCTCCTCCGAGGACGACTTCACCGGCCTGCTCCGGCTCGCCGCCGAGGAGGCCGGCCCGCGGGTCGTCGGCTACTGGGCGGAGCAGGATGCCGACAAGGCGCGGGAGCTGGGGGCGATCGGCGCGGCCGGTGACCTGTTCGTCGACGGCGCCCTCGGCTCCCACACCGCCTGTCTGCACCAGCCGTACGCCGACGCCGCCCACACCGGCACCGCCTACCTGGATGCGGCCGCCGTCGCCGCCCACGTCGCCGCCTGCACCGAGGCCGGCCTCCAGGCGGGCTTCCACGCGATCGGCGACGCCGCCGTGACCGCTGTCGTCGAGGGCGTCCGCGCCGCCGCCGAGAAGCTCGGGCTCGCCCGCATCCGCGCCGCCCGTCATCGCGTCGAGCACGCCGAGATGCTCAGCCCCGACACCATCGCCGCCTTCGCCGAGCTGGGCCTGACCGCCTCGGTGCAGCCCGCGTTCGATGCGCTGTGGGGCGGCGAGGAGGGCATGTACGCCCAGCGCCTGGGCGCCGAACGCGCCCGCTCGCTGAACCCCTTCGCGGCCCTGCTGCGCGCCGGCGTACCCCTCGCCTTCGGCTCCGACAGCCCCGTCACGCCCCTCGACCCCTGGGGCACGGTCCGTGCGGCCGCGTTCCATCACACGCCCGAGCACCAGGTGTCCGTGCGCGCCGCGTTCACGGCGCACACGCGCGGCGGCTGGCGGGCGATCGGACGCGACGACGCGGGAGTCCTGGTGCCGGGCGCGCCCGCCGACTACGCCGTGTGGCGCACCGGCGAACTGGTGGTCCAGGCCCCCGACGACCGGGTCGCGCGCTGGTCCACCGACCCCCGCTCCGGCACCCCCGGCCTGCCCGACCTGACCCCCGGCCGGGAACTCCCGACCTGCCTGAGCACGGTTGTGAGCGGACGAACGGTCTTCGTACGGCCGGGCGAGTGATCTCCCGGGGTGGCGCGAACCGGATCGATCCGCTCCGCCCCGTCGCTCGACCTGCACATCCTCTGCGCTGACCAGCGAATTGGGCGGATTTCCGCAGGTCAAACGGCTGTTGACAGGCGGAGGTCCGAGGCCGGTAGGTTCGGCCGAGTCCACCACCGGACGCCCGACCGGGGAACCGCGGAACTTCCGGGAACCCGTCGCAACGCCGCTGGGTCAGGGACGGTGTGCCGCACCGGGGCACCGTCACTGGGAGCCAGGCTCAGTGCCCGCGCGGCGACGACGGAACGTTCCGGCCGGTCGGGGAGGTGTGACCCGGGTGGGGCCCGGGCGCTCAGTAGACAACGGCTTTCGGTCGACCCGCAGCCAGCGGGTCCCAGGTCGGCCCGAAGGGCGCCGGGCCCCCATCCGCAGGAGGTGTGCACCGGCGCACGGATGCGCAAAACCCATGCTTACCCGGCCCTTGCGGAATCGACACCGCCATACGAACGTGCTGTCACGTCAGCGCAGGCCGCGCCCACTATGGTGGACGTCTGCGTACGGATGTGAAGGGGCAGCAGTGAACGACGGCGACGGGACCCTCGCGGCTCATGACCGGGGGAAGCGGTTCGGGCCGCTCGGCACGGCGTTGGTGATCATTCCGACCTACAACGAGGCGGAGAACATCAAGAGCATCGTCGGCCGGGTCCGCAAGGCGGTCCCCGAAGCGCACGTGCTCGTGGCCGACGACAACAGCCCCGACGGCACCGGCAAGCTCGCGGACGAACTGGCCGCCGAGGACGACCACGTTCAGGTCCTGCACCGCAAGGGCAAGGAGGGCCTCGGCGCCGCGTATCTCGCGGGCTTCCACTGGGGCATGGAGAACGGTTACGGCGTCCTGGTCGAGATGGACGCCGACGGCTCCCACCAGCCCGAGGAACTGCCCCGTCTGCTGACCGCCCTCAAGGGAGCCGACCTGGTCCTCGGCTCCCGCTGGGTACCGGGCGGCCGGGTCGTGAACTGGCCCAAGTCCCGTGAGTTCATCTCTCGCGGCGGCAGCCTCTACTCCCGGGTCGCCCTGGACCTGCCCCTGCGCGACATCACGGGCGGCTACCGCGCCTTCCGCCGCGAGACCCTGGAGGGCCTCGGCCTCGACGATGTCGCGTCCCAGGGCTACTGCTTCCAGGTCGACCTCGCCCGCCGCGCGGTCAAGGCCGGCTTCCATGTCGTCGAGGTGCCGATCACCTTCGTCGAGCGCGAGCTCGGTGACTCGAAGATGAGCCGCGACATCCTCGTCGAGGCGCTGTGGCGGGTCACGTCGTGGGGCGCGCGGGAGCGGGTGGGCAAGCTGCTGGACCGTACGAAGTCGTCGCCGTCGTAGCGGCCATCGTGCTCTTATCCCGCTCTGAGCCGTGGCCAGGCACACTGGACGCATGACGACTGGCGCTCCGCCCCCCACCTATCCCGCCCGGCCTCGGCGCTCCCGGCTGCGCACCTTCCTGCCGCTGGGCATCGCCGCCTGGCTGGTGCTGGAGATCTGGCTGCTGACCGTGGTCGCGGACGTGGCGGGCGGGCTCACGGTGTTCCTGCTGCTGCTCGCCGGTCTCGTGCTGGGCTCGGTGGTCATCAAGCGGGCGGGGCGACGAGCCTTCCAGGCGCTGAACGAGGCGCTGCAGCGCGGCGGCACCCCGGAGCGCGGCGGTGGCAACGGCCTGATGATGCTCGGCGGCCTGCTGATCATGCTGCCGGGCCTGATCTCGGACGCGCTGGGCCTGATCCTGCTGATTCCGCCGGTCCAGAAGGCCCTGAGCGGCTATGCGGAGCGGACCTTCGACCGAAAGCTGCGTGAGGCGGGCCCGGGTTCGTTCGGCGACGCCTTCCAGCAGGCCCGTATGCACCGGCCCGACGGCAAGGTCGTGCAGGGTGAGGTCATCCGGGACGAGCCCGGGGATGCCCCGCAGGGGCCGAGGCCGCCGCTGAGCAAGTGAGCTGAGCGGCTGGAGGTGATCCGGGGGCGAAGCCCCCGGATTTTCTTGTCCGACCCTCGTCGGTCTTGTCCGACGCTCGTCGAGGTGGAACGCACAGAACCGCAGGTGCCGTACGTCAAGCTGACGTACGGCACCTGCGGTTCTTGGCGTGTGTTGTTTGCGGCGTCCCGCTACGCGGACTTGCGGCTGTCCCGGGGATGAACTGCGATGTTCATCGCCCCGGAACGCAGAACGGCGAGCCGTTCCTCGAGGACCTCTTCGAGTTCCTCGCGGGTACGCCGCTCCATCAACATGTCCCAATGCGTACGCGCGGGCTTGGCCTTCTTCTCCTCAGGGCCGTCGCCGTCCACGAGGAGTGCCTGGGCCCCGCAGACCTTGCACTCCCACTCCGGCGGGATCTCCGCCTCGACCGAGAAGGGCATCTCGAACCGGTGCCCCTTCTCGCATGCGTACTCCACGGCCTGGCGCGGGGCCAGGTCGATGCCGCGGTCCGTCTCGTAGCTGGTCACCACGAGGCGCGTGCCGCGAAGAGCTCGCTCACTCATGAATCGTGCCTCCCGGGCTTGTCGCCCACAGGACAGGTGTCGCTGTCGTCGTCATCCGGTCAACGTCCGGTCGGCGGTAAAGATTCCCGTTCCGTGTCCCGTTCCGGGTGATGCGTCGCCGTCGTAGCCGCAGCCTTGCTGACCAATGTCGTACCCACCGGCGCCCGGTTTGTCACATCTGCTAGCAGATGTAACCCAGCGTTTCGGCATCTTTGACGCGCAGTAACGGTACGCCTGGCAGGCCAAACGCGTACACTACCGCCCTTTGACTCGGAACGCTAAATCGTGGTCGGCACCGGATTGCCCGCGTCGCTGATCGCCCGGCGCACCGGAACCCTCGCGAGCAGGGCGAATCCGATGACGAAGAAGGCCACCAGCGAGATGATCGCGTCCCGATAACTTCCGGTCAGCTGGTAGGTGATCCCGAACAGCAGCGGGCCCAGCCAGCTCATGCCCCGGTCGCTCATCTCGTACGCCGCGAAGTATTCGGCCTCCTTGCCCGGCGGGACGAGATGGGAGAACAGGGACCGGGACAGGGCCTGGCTGCCGCCCAGGACCAGCCCGATGCCGGCCGCCAGCACGAAGAACCAGACCGGCGCCCCGGCCGGCAGGAAGTACCCGGCCGTCAGCGTCACCGTCCACGCGACCAGTGAGCCGAGGATCGTCCGCTTCGCCCCGTAGATCCGGGCCAGCCGCCCCATGGTTAGCGCCCCCGCCACCGCCAGCACCTGGACCAGCAGGACGGCGCCGATCAGCGTCGATTGTCCGAGGCCCAGTTCCTCGGAGCCGTAGATCGAAGCCTGGGAGATCACCGTCTGGATGCCGTCGTTGTAGACGAGGTAGGCGAGGAGGAAGGCGAGCGTCAGCGGGTGGCGACGCATGTCGCGAAGGGTCGCCGCCAGTTGCCGGAAGCCCTGGGAGGCGGGCTTTCCGGCCGCCTGCGTGTTCGCGGCGTTCGCTTTCGCCGGGTTCTCGGCGGACCTGCGGTCGCGCAGGCGGCGCAGCGGGATGATCGCGAACGTGCCCCACCACAGGCCGGCGGAGGCGAGGCAGATCCGGACGGCCATGCTCTCGGAGACGCCGAAGGAGTCGTGTGCCAGGTACAGGACCAGGTTCATGACCAGCATCAGCGAGCCCGACGCGTAGCCGAAGGCCCAGCCCCGGGAGGAGACCGCGTCGCGCTCCTCGGGCGGTGCGATCTGCGGGAGGTAGGAGTTGTAGAGCATCATCGCGACCGACTGCGCCGCGTTCGCGACTATCAGGAGCAGGCCGCCGAGCACATAGCGGTCGCCGTCCAGGAAGAACATGGCCGCGGTCGCCGTGGCCCCCAGATAGGCGGCGGCCGCGAGGAGGGGCTTCTTGCGGCCGGTGCGGTCCGCTGCCGCGCCGACCAGCGGCATCACCAGGACGGCCACGATCACCGACAGGGACACCGAGTACGCGAAGAAGGAGCCCGCGCGCACCGGGATGCCCAAGGGGTGGACGAACCCGTCCGCGTCCGCCGCCTCCTCGGCGACCGACGTCAGATAGGGGCCCAGAAAGACCGTGAGCACGCTCGTGGAGTAGACCGAGCACGCCCAGTCGTAGAAGTACCAGCCGCGCTGCTCGCGCCGGCGCCCGGCGGCATCGTCGGCCGCCTCCGTCCGCACGGTGTCGGTGCCCACCCGCGCCCTCACTCTTCCGTGATGATCCCGCGCGCGGGTGGAGTCCGGACGGGGGGCAGACCCAGGCGGTCAAACCCAGACGTCCCGGTCCTCCATGACCTTGCGCAATGTGTCGATGTGATCGGTCATGATGCCATCGACTCCCAGGTCCAGGAGCCGGTGCATCGCATCGGGATCGTTGATGGTCCACACGTGCACCTGCAGCCCGCGCGCGTGGGCGGCGCGTACGAAGCGGTGGTCCACCACCTGGATCCCGGACTGCGTCTCGGGCACCTGCGCGGCGACTGCCGAGCGGCGCAGCGCGGCGGGCACGCCCCAGGAGCGCAGCCGCAGATTGAGCACGCCCCGGGTGCCGTACGACGTCGCCAGGCGCGGGCCGGCCAGTCGCTGGGCGCGGATGACGCGCGCCTCGGAGAAGGAGCCGACGCAGATGCGGTCCCAGGCGCCTGTGCGCTCGATCAGGTCGAGGAAGGGGTGGAGTGACGGCTCCGCCTTGAGGTCGACGTTCCAGCGCACGTCGGGGAAGGTCTCCAGGAGCTCTTCGAAGAGCGGCACCGGCTCCTTGCCCGCCACGCGCGCGTCCCGTACGTCGTCCCAGGGCAGGTCGGCGATCCGGCCGGCCCCGTCCGTCACCCGGTCCAGGGTCGCGTCGTGGAACGCGACGAGCTTGCCGTCGCGCGTGGCGTGGACGTCGGTCTCGATGTACCGGTAGCCCATGTCGACCGCGCGCCGGAACTGCATCACGGTGTTCTCCAGGCCGTCCGCGGCCCCGCCCCGATGGGCGAAGGGGATCGGGCCGGGGTGGTCGAGATAGGGGTGGCGTATGCGCGTGGTGCTCACGGACGCAGTATCGCGCGCCGGGGTTGCCCGGTGGCAACGACCGTGCTGCCGTCCGATGCCGACGGGACGGCGAACACGCGCAGGAAGAGCTGGGCGAGCGGGCCGATGGACACCGCGTACAGGAGGGTGCCGACGCCGACGGTGCCGCCCAGGGCGAAGCCGGTCACGACGACCGCGATCTCGACGGCCGTGCGCATCAAGCGGATCGAGCGGCCGGTGCGCAGGTGCAGCCCGGTCATCAGACCGTCCCGGGGCCCCGGTCCGAAGTGGGCGGCGATGTAGAGGCCGGTGGCCACGCCGTTGAGCAGGATGCCGGCCACGAGGAGGGGGATCCGCACGGCCAGGGAGTGCGCCTCGGGCAGCAGGGCGAGCGTGCCGTCCATGGCGATGCCGACCACGAAGACGTTGGAGATCGTGCCGAGGCCCGGGCGCTGGCGCAACGGGATCCACAGGAGCAGCACCGCCGCGCCCACGACGATCGATACGACGCCGATCGTCAGGCCGGTGCGCTCGGCGAGGCCCTGGTGCAGCACGTTCCAGGGCTCAAGGCCCAGGCCCGCCTCGACAAGCAGAGCCGAACTCGCGCCATACAGCGCGAGCCCGATGTAGAGCTGTGACAGCCGGCGTACGAGATGCCGCTTTGTGGCCCCTTGTGTGGACAAGACGTGCCCCCCTGTGGTGGTAGTGGCCTGCTGCGTGACACCCTGTGGCTTGGGAGGCATCGCCCTCCATGGCCAATTCGGGGAAGGTGGACTGGAAATCATGGCGCAGTGGACTTCTGCGGTAGGTGCCGCGCAACTTGCCCGGCTTCTCACGTCCCAGCAGGACCGCCCCGCCGGCCCCGGCAGCAAGCGCCCGCCCGCATACCGGGCGCTGGCCGACGGTATCCGGTTGCTCGTTCTGGAAGGCCGTGTCCCGGTCGCCGCGCGACTGCCCGCCGAGCGTGAGCTGGCCCTCGCGCTGTCCGTGAGCCGTACGACGGTGGCGGCGGCGTATGAGGCACTGCGCGCCGAGGGCTTCCTGGAGTCCCGGCGCGGGGCCGGCAGCTGGACCGCCGTACCGGCCGGGAACCCGCTGCCCGCGCGCGGCCTGGAGCCGCTGCCGCCCGAGGCGCTGGGCTCGATGATCGACCTGGGCTGCGCGGCGCTGCCCGCCCCCGAGCCGTGGCTGACCCGCGCCGTGCAGGGCGCCCTGGAGGAGCTGCCGCCGTACGCCCACACCCACGGCGACTATCCGGCCGGGCTGCCCGCGCTGCGCTCGACGATCGCCGACCGGTACACCGCGCGCGGGATTCCGACCATGCCCGAGCAGATCATGGTGACGACCGGGGCGATGGGCGCCATCGACGCGATCTGTCATCTGTTCGCGGGCCGCGGTGAGCGGATCGCGGTCGAGTCGCCGTCGTACGCCAACATCCTCCAGCTGATGCGGGAGGTGGGCGCCCGGCTGGTGCCCGTCGCCATGGCCGAGGGGCTGGCCGGCTGGGACATGGACCGCTGGCGGCAGGTCCTGCGGGACGCCGCGCCCCGGATCGCCTATGTCGTCGCCGACTTCCACAATCCGACCGGGGCACTGGCCGACGACGACCAGCGCAGGCGGTTGGTGGACGCGGCGCGGTCGGCGGGGACGGTGCTCGTCGCCGACGAGACGATGAGCGAGCTGTGGCTCGATCCGGACATCGATATGCCGCGGCCGGTGTGCGCCTTCGACCCCGCGGGGTCGACCGTCGTCACCGTCGGGTCGGCCAGCAAGGCCTTCTGGGCGGGGATGCGGATCGGCTGGGTGCGGGCGGCTCCGGATGTGATCCGCAGCCTCGTGGCCGCGCGCGCGTACGCCGACCTGGGGACGCCGGTTCTGGAGCAACTGGCCGTGAACTGGCTGTTCGGCACGGGAGGTTGGGAGCAGGCGGTTGACCTGCGGCGCACCCAGGCCCGGGACAACCGGGACGCCCTCGTCACGGCCGTGCGGCGGGAGTTGCCCGAGTGGGAGTTCGAGGTACCGCGGGGCGGGCTCACGCTGTGGGTGCGGACGGGTGGTCTGTCGGGGTCGCGGCTCGCGGAAGTGGGGGAGCGGGTGGGGGTTCGGGTGCCGTCCGGGCCTCGGTTCGGGGTGGACGGCGCCTTCGAGGGGTATGTGCGGTTGCCGTTCACCGTGGGGGGTGCGGTGGCCGAGGAGGCCGCGGTGCGGTTGGGGGCGGCGGCGCGGTTGGTGGAGAGCGGGGCTTCCGGGGGCGGCGACGCGGTGAGGCCGTTCGTCGCGTGAGCGGCGTGGGCGATGACGTTGGGGATGACGTCGGGGTGGGACGCCCACCCGCGCTTGCGGGGTGCCGCCGGGGGATGCGCGGGGGCTGCGGCGGGCGACCGCTCGGCGGCACCTCTGTTCGCGTCCGCTGTGTCGGCTCCTACGAAGTCTCGGCCACCACTGCTTCCGCGGGTACCGGCTCCGGCTGCTGTTCCGGCTTCTCCAGCTTCGGCAGTGCCTCCGCCTCCACCGGCGTCGTCCGCTCCGGCAGCAGGTCCAGTACCGCCTGCCGGTGGGCGTCGCTCGTTGCGTCGTCGTACGGGTCCGGGGTCGCCGGCACCTGGAGGCGGTGGACGGGGCCCGCGCCGAGGCGGGCGTAGCCGCGGCCGGGTGGGACGTCGGCGACCGGGGTGGTGTGCGGGGGAGCGCCCAGGACGGTCCGGAGTTGCTCCGCCGTCGCGGGGCCGAGCACGACACGCGCGCGTGTGTGCTGTCGTACCGCTTCGGACAGGGCGTCCATGGCGTCCCACTGCTCGGCCACGACCACCGTGACGCCTACCGCGCGGCCATGCCTGAGCGGGACCTGGAGCAGGGACTGCGGGTCCTTGCGGTGGTCCGCCGCGGCGAGGTGGGTGAACGCGGTCGGGCGGTCCAGGAGGATCCACAGCGGGCGCTTGGTGTCGTCCGGGGGCGGGTTGCCCGCCTGACGTGCGCGGTTCACGGCGATCAGGCGCCGCTCCGTCTCCGTCGCCGCCCACTCCACGCTCGCCAGCGCCCCCGACAGCCCGCACTCGACCGCCAGGACGCCGTCGCGCCCGATCAGGCAGGCGTACTCGCCGGTGCTGCCGCCCTCGACGATGACGACGTCGCCGTACTGCAGGGCCTGCAGGGCGATCGAGCGCAGCAGGGTCGAGGTGCCGCTGCCGGGCTGGCCCATGACCAGCAGATGGGGCTCGGTGGAGCGGAGGCCGGTGCGCCAGACGACCGGCGGTACGTCGCGCTGCTCGACGCCGTGGGTGAGCGGGAGCGTGCGCTGGACGTGGGTGGGGTCGGTGAAGCCGAGGACGGTCTCGCCGGGGGTCGTGACGAAGCGCTGTGCGGCGATGTCGGTGGGCAGTGCGGCCAGGACGGTGACCGTCAGCTCGTTGCCCTCCTCGTCCCAGGCGAAGTGGTACTCACGGCCGCGGCCGGACTTCGCGGTCAGCAGGTGCTCGATCCGCGCGCGGGACTCCGCCTCGCCGTCGGTGAAGTAGGCCGGGTACCGGATCAGCAGGCTGCTGACGCGGCCCGTGCCGTCGAACGCGAACTCCGGGAAGGCCTTCTCCCAGTCGCCGCCGTGGGTGTACAGCGGGGCCGGGTCCTCGGCGGCCGAGAAGTACGGGACCAGGGCCTCGTACAGCGCCCTCAGCCGCTCCGTCTGGGACTCGTCGGGTCCGTCGGGCGTCGAGGGCTTGCGGTCCCGGCCCTGCCAGGCTGCCGCCGCCATCAGGCTGATGACGGCGAGCAGCGGCCCGTACGGAACCAGCGCCACGACCAGGATCACCGAGGCCACCAGGAACAGCAGCGGTCCGCGTTTGTCCTTGGGGGTGTCGGCCCACTTGCGCCGCCCGGCCGAGGCCAGCCGGCGCAGACCACGGGTGATCGTGATCAGTGGGTGGAGGACGTCAGAGGCGCTGTCGCCCGCCGTCCGGGCCAGCTCCCGGCTACGGGCGAACTGCGCCCGGGCCAGTTCCCGGCTTCGGGTGATCTGCGCGCTGCCTGTGCTCAGGATGCGGGGGAGGGGGCGGCGGGCCACTGCTGTCTCCTACAGGTGCGTACGGGCGGGTGGGGCGGCGTCAGAACTGGATGCCGCCCAGCAGGCTCGCCAGGCTCTCGCCGCCGGCCTTGATGCTCGGGGCGATGGCCGTGCTTGCCAGATAGAAGCCGAACAGGGCCGAGATCAGGGCGTGCGACGCCTTCAGCCCGTCCTTGCGGAAGAAGATGAAGACGACGATGCCGAGCAGAACGACGCCTGAGATGGAGAGGATCATGTGAGTGCTCCTGGTTTTGGTGGGGACAGTCACCATGAGTACTTCCAGGCTCACAGGATGTATCTATACGATAAAAGGTGCAACTGGGTGAAATTCGTCAGATTTCCCCCTGTTGGCGGAGTGTCCTGAGGCGGATGAGCTTGGGTGTTGCGTCCGGCCGTGTCTGCGATGATCTTTGCCGCGAGCGCATCAGGTCATGTGCCGCGCGAGCCAGTACCCTGGCGAATCACTCGTACGGCCGAGCACCGCTCGCGGCCGTACCCGTGTTCCCAGCAGTTCCCGCAGTCCCCGTGTACGTAGTGAGAGGCGGTCCGGCCGATGACTGATGCCCCCGACCCAGAGGTCGTGGAGCTGGCGACCAAGATCTTCGATCTGGCCCGGCAGGGGCAGACCGAGGCGCTCGTGGCGTATGTCGACGCGGGCGTTCCGGCCAACCTCACCAATGACCGCGGCGACTCCCTCGTGATGCTCGCCGCCTATCACGGTCACGCCGAGGCGGTGCGCGCCCTGCTCGCCCGGGGTGCCGAGGCCGACCACGTCAACGACCGGGGGCAGACGCCGCTCGCCGGTGCCGTCTTCAAGGGTGAGACGGAAGTGATCAAGGCCTTGCTTGAGGGCGGCGCCGACCCCGCCTCCGGAACGCCGTCGGCCGTCGACACGGCCCGGATGTTCGCCAAGACGGAACTGCTCGAACTGTTCGGCGCACACTGATCCGAATGTTCTGACCAGCGAAAACGCAGAAAACGGGGGAGGCGGTACAGGGCCGCCGAAATTTCGGTCGCGGCAGATGGAAGTGCCGAGTCATCATGACGTCGTGATTCACGGACGCGATGGCTGGGCAGGTGTTGCCGCACCGCGCGGGCCGTGATCGGTCCGCATGGGCCACCGACGAGAGGCAGAGGAAGATGGTCTACAGCAAGCAGGAAACGGCGGGCGCCCCGACGTGTTGTCACGCGGCCAGGTGAAGCAAGAACCCCGGTTGCGTCGACGCTTGATGTGAGGCTGTTTCCCATGTTCGAACCGGTCATAGCGCCCAGCGGTACGCTGCTCGGCCTGCTCCAGCGGGGCCGCGGCGACGGCACACTGCACGCGCTCACCGCCCCGCGCGCCGAAGCGCTCGCGGCCCTGAACCACTGTGTACTGCGGGACCCCCGCCACGACTGGCAGGTGGAGAACCGCTCCCTGTACTACGCCCGTCTCTACCTCGACCTGAACGGCGAGCTGGACGAGATCGAGGCCCACCTCTTCGACGTCGAGGACGCCCTCGACACCGAGGAGTCACGCACCGGGCTGGCCCTGGCCGTCCTCGGCCACCTCGCCTCGTACGGCCGGCTGGACGCCCTCGCGCTGCTGCGCAGGTACGCCGCCTCGGGCTCCAACTGGGCCTGGGCCCTGGACGAACTCGCGCTTAGGGACGACGACGCGGGGCTGCGTGCCCTCGCCGCGCCCGTGCTGGCACGGTTCCCGGCCGATCCCGAGGGCGAGGCCGAGCTGGCCGCCGCCGTACGCGATGCTTTTGAGCCACGGCCGTGGCGGCTGTGGGCCGAGGATCCGCGCGACTCGATCGCCACGCGTGTGCGTGCCGCTCACGAGGCCGGCTGTTTCGACCGCTGGCAGCGCCAGATGCGACCTACCGGGCCCCGTCCGGGGTGGAGCGTGCAGGCGGTCTTCGAATGGGCCCAGCAGGGCCTCGAGCGCGGAGCCGCGCTCCATGTGCCCGCCGCGCGGTGCCTCATGGCCGTGGCCGGGCCCGAGGACCGGCCCGAGATCGTCGCCGCCGCCGAGGACGGCACCGACGGAGCCCGCTGCACCGCCCTGCGCTACCTCGCCGACAACAACGATCCCGATGCCCTCGACCTGATCGAGGCAGCCGTGATCACCGGCACATCCGCGGTCGTGGAGTCGGCTCTCGACGCCTTCGAGCGGATGCGCAGCGTCGCTGCCATCGACCGCGCGCGCGGCTGGGCCCGGCGGCCCGATCCGCTCGGCGCCGCCGCCGGACGCATGCTCGCCTGCCTGGGAGGAGCCGAGGACAAGGACCTGGTCCTGGCGGCGCTGCGCGAGGCCGTACGGGGCGAAGGTCCCGACGCCCCGACCCTGTGGACCCTGGTCGACGGCACCGGACGGCTCGGCATCGCCTGCGCGGCCCCCGTGCTGCGTCATATCTACCGCGAGACGGCGTCCTCCCATCTACGGGGCCGCACCGCTCGCGCCCTCGCCGCCACCGACCCCTCCTACGCCTCGGGATTCGCCGTCGAGTGCCTCTGGGACTGCGAGGAGACCACCCGCGAGATCGCCGCCCGGCACGCCGAGACCGGTGACACGCGCGTCGTCGAGCGACTGCGCCGGCTCGCCGCCGATCCGGCCGAGGAAGCCGAGGTCCAGACGGCCGTACGCAGCCGGATCGGACCCGACACGACCGCCGGCTGATCAGGGGCCGGGACATGTGATCGCACGGTGAACGTCCGCGGAGATCCGCCCGCAAGGTGAACTCGGGGTGGCCGACGGGTCAGGTGTGCATGGCCGGAACCTGACCCGCTCGATCGCGGAGCGGAACGCTCATGGGACGTTTCTTGTTTGGAAAGATCCACGTTGACGCGGCCACGTCCAGCACGGCGACAACACCGGTATGCGTGTCGTCATCGTGACCGAATCCTTTCCCCCCGATGTGAACGGCGTGGCCCACTGCGCGCTCCAGACCGCCCGACACCTCGTCGACCGCGGTCACGCTCCCCTCGTCGTCGCACCCGCTCCCGCTCCCGGGAACAAGGCAGCCGCCGCCCTGGCGCCCTGCCCCGTCGTCCATGTCCCCTCCCTTCCGCTCCCCGGCTATCCCCAGGTCAGGGTTGCGCTCCCCAGCAGGCGCCTGGCCGCCGCGCTGATCCAGCACCAGCCCGACATCGTGCACCTGGCCAGCCCCTTCGTCCTCGGCGTCCGCGGCATGGCCGCCGCCGCCCGGCTCGGCATCCCCGCCGTCGCCGTCTACCAGACCGACCTGGCCGGATACGCCCGCACCTACATGGGCGCCGGCGAGGCGGCGGCATGGCGGCGCATAAGGTCCGTCCACTCCGCCGCCGACCTCACCCTCGTCCCGTCCAGCGCGTCCATGAGCGACCTCGAGGCCCACGGGGTGCCCCGGCTCAAGCTGTGGGCACGCGGCGTGGACACCGCCCGCTTCCGCCCCGAGCTGCGCGACGAGAAACTGCGCCGGGAACTCGCCCCGAACGGCGAGGTCATCGTCGGATACGTCGGGCGGCTCGCCCCGGAGAAGCACATCGAGCTGCTCTCCGGCGTGTGCGGCCTGGCGGGCGTGAAGGTCGTGATCGTCGGCGACGGGCCGAGCCAGCCCGCGCTCGCCGAGGCGCTGCCCGGCGCGGTCTTCCTGGGCCGCCGCGGCGGGGACGACCTCGCGCGGATCTTCGCCTCGTTCGACATCTTCGCCCACACGGGTCCGTTCGAGACCTTCTGCCAGACCGTGCAGGAGGCCATGGCGAGCGGCGTGCCCGTCGTGGCGCCGGCCGCCGGCGGTCCGCTGGACCTGGTCGACCACGGCCGCACCGGGCTGCTGGTGCCGCCGCGCGACGCCGACGCCGTACGGGACGCCGTATGCTCCCTGGTCGCCGACCCGGCGCTGCGGGCCGCGTACGGGGCCGCCGGGCACGCGACGGTCGATGGGCGCACCTGGGCGGCCATCGGCGATCAGCTCATAGCCCACTACGAGGCCGTGCTCAAGGCGCGGAGGCCGGCGGTGGCGGTATGAATTCTTCGGTGAACTCCTCGGTGAACTCCTCGAGCAACCCGTCCGTGAACCCGTCGACGAACACCGGGCTGCGCATCGTCCGGCTGGCGAACTTCGTCGCCCCCGCCTCCGGGGGGCTGCGCACTGCGCTGCGCGAGCTGGGCAAGGGCTTCAAGCTGGCGGGCCACGACCCCGTGCTCATCGTGCCGGGCGAGAAGTACGGCGACTGCGAGACCGAGCAGGGCCGCGTGATCACCCTGCCCGGCCCGATGCTGCCCGGCACCGGCGGCTACCGCGTGCTCGTCGACAAGCGGCGGGTCGCGGCCCTCCTGGAGGAGCTCGCCCCCGACCGGCTGGAGGTCTCCGACCGGACGACGCTGCGGTGGACCGGCAAGTGGGCCCGCCGCGCGCGGGTCCGCGCCGTGATGGTCTCCCACGAGACCGCCGACGGTGTGCTGCGCACCTGGGGTCTGTCGGAGAACCTGTCCCGGCGGGCCGCCGACGCCCTCAACGTCCGTACCGCCCACACCTACTCGAAGGTCGTGTGCACCACCGAGTTCGCCGAGCGGGAGTTCGTACGGATCGGCGCCCGCAACGTGGTCCGGGCTCCGCTGGGCGTCGACCTGATGAACCGGCGGCCCACCCTGCGGGACGCGGCGCTGCGTGAGACCCACGCGCGTGCGGACGAGAAGCTGCTCGTGATGTGCTCCCGGCTCTCCGTGGAGAAGCGGCCCGGCACCGCGCTGGACGCCCTGGAGTCGCTGCGCCAGCGCGGCGTGCGAGCGGTACTCGTGGTGGCCGGAAACGGGCCCCTGCGGGCGGGCCTGGAGAAGCGGGCGCAGGAGCGCGACCTTCCGGTGACCTTCCTCGGCCATGTCGCCGACCGCAGCCTGCTCGGCGCGCTGCAGGCCTCCGCCGACGTCTGCCTGGCCCCCGGGCCCGCCGAGACGTTCGGGCTGGCCGCGCTGGAGGCCATGGCCTGCGGCACGCCTGTCGTGGCGAGCGCGTCCTCCGCGCTGCCGGAGGTGATCGGCTCCGCCGGAGCCACCGCGACGGACAACGGCGACGCCTTCGCGGACGCCGTGGAGATGCTCCTCGACCGTCCCGAGCGCGAGCGCCGCGAGGCGGCACGCGCGCGTGCGGAGTGCTTCGGCTGGGGCACGGCGGTGGACGCCTTCCTCACCGCGCACGAAGCGGCGGTGCCGGTACGTCCCTTCGCCCGTGCGGAGGGCGCGGCATGAGACCGCTCCGCTACGTCGCTCTCGGGGACTCGCTGACCGAGGGGGTGGGCGATCCCGTGGGGAACGGGTGGCGCGGCTGGGCCGCGCTGCTCGCCGGCGGACTGTCCGAGCCGGCTGCCGAGTTCACCAACCTCGCGGTCAGCGGGGCACAGACGCGGGACGTGCTGGACAAGCAGCTGCCGACGGCGCTGTCCCTGCGGCCCGACGTCGCGTCCGTCCTTGTGGGCGTCAACGACACGCTGCGCAGCACTTTCGACATAGAGAAGATCGCCGAGCGCCTGGACAAGGTCTACGCGTCCTTCACCCGTCAGGGCACGGCCGTGCTCACGGCATGTCTGCCCGACCCGGGCACGATGCTGGGACTGCCGGGGGTCCTGGGCAACCCGCTGGCTCGTCGGCAGCGGGCCGTCAACACGGTGGTCCACACGTTGTCCGAGCGGTACGGAGCACTGCATCTGCACGCGGTCGACGACGCCTGGATCATGGAGCGCGCCATGTGGAGCTCCGACCGGCTGCACCCCGGGGAGCGCGGGCACCGGCAGATCGCCCTGCGCTTCCACGCGATGCTTGCGCACCGGGGCATCGCGACACAGACGGGGCCCTCGCCCGAGCCCGAGTTCCCGCCGCCCACCAAGTCGGCGAGCCTGCTGTGGCTGGCCACCGCGGGTACCGCCTGGATGATCCGGCGCTGCAACGACCTGCTGCCCCAGCTGATCCGCCTCGCCGCCGTCGAGATGCGGCACCGCGCGAAGGGCACCAGCGATCGGCTCGACCTGCGCGCGGCACAGTCGGTGTCCAGGGCGCTGGCCGTGCTGTCGATGCCGGACGGGATGGCGTTGGCCGGGCGCCCGTCGGTGTCCGAGTCGGTGGCGTCGGCCGGTCACGGGTCGCGGTCCGACACGGTGGCGTTGCCCGAGCATCCGGCGGTGCCCGACCATCGACCGGTGCCCGACCATCGACCGGTGTCCGACCATCGACCGGCGGCCGAGCATCGGTTGGTCCCCGATCGTCGGTCCATGCCCGAGCACCTGTGCCTGCCGGAGGGACTGTCGGTGCCCGTGCCCGGACAGCGCTCGGTCCAGGAGCCACAGCCCGCACCTGAGGCGGCGTAGCGGTTGCCTGAGGCGGGTGCGGCGCACGCGTACGTGGCGGGCGTCAGCGACGGCGTACGGCCACGAAGCGAACCGGCGTGCCCGGCACCGCCTGTGCGGCGGCCGGGAGGTCGGCCGCGCGGACGACGGCGATCACCGGGTAGCCGCCCGTCGTCGGGTGGTCGGCAAGGAACACGACCGGCCGGCCGTCGGGCGGGACCTGGACCGCGCCGAGGACCACGCCCTCGCTGGGGAGTTCGCGGGTGAGCGCCCGTTCCAGGGCGGGGCCCTCGGTGCGCAGCCCGATGCGGTTGCTCGCGGCGGACACGCGGTAGGGGCGGGAGGTGAAGGCACGCACGGCCGCCGGGGTGAACCAGTCGTCGCGCGGGCCCGGCGTCACCCGCAGGACGAGTTCGGAGGGGGGCGCCGGCTGCGGGGCGACGTCCACGTGTGCGTGCAGCTGCGTCGGCCGGCCCAGGGGAAGCACTGTGCCGTCCGTGAGAGGCGGTGGGCCGAGGCCCGACAACAGGTCCGTGGAGCGGCTGCCGAGGACCGGCTCGACGGCGATGCCGCCGGACACGGCCACATAGCTCCGTACGCCGGACATGGCCCCGCCGACGTCCAGAAGCGCACCGGCGGGCACGCGCACCGCAGCACCCCAGGCGACCGGTCGTCCGTCCACCGTGACCCGGCACGGCGCGCCGCCGACCGCCACGGTCACCGTCGAACGGGGACGTAGCGCACAGCCGTTGAGCGTGCTCTCCAGTACGGCGGCCTCGGGGGCGTTGCCGACCAGCCGGTTGACCAGCGCCGCCGCCGGCCCGTCCAGCGCACCCGAGCGGGGCACGCCGAGGTGGGCGTGCCCGGGCCGGCCGAGGTCCTGCACGGTGGTGAGCGCCCCGGCGCGTACGACGAACAGCGCGCGGTCGGTCATGAGCTCCCCACCGGGACGAAGCGCACGCGCGTGCCCGGCGACAGCAGCGCGGCCGGCACGCGCGTGTGGTCCCACAGCACGGTGTCCGTGGTGCCGATCAGTTGCCAGCCGCCCGGCGACGATCGCGGGTACACGCCCGTGTACGGGCCCGCCAGCGCCACCGCACCGGCGGGGACGGCCGTGCGCGGCGTGGCCCGGCGCGGGACGTCATAGCGCGGCGGCAGGCCGGTCAGGTAGCCGAACCCGGGGGCGAAACCGCAGAAGGCGACGCTGAACTCGGTGTCCGCGTGGATGCGGGCCACCTCGGTCGGGGAGACGCCCCAGTGCGCGGCGACGTCGGCCAGGTCCGGGCCGTCGTAGCGCACCGGGAGTTCGACGACCTCACGCGCGCGTGGGGGAGCGGGCGGCACTTCGGAGGTGGTCAGTTCGGAGGCCAGGCGTGCCGGGTCGGCGAGCCCGTCCAGCAGGACCGTGCGGGCCGCGGGGACGATCTCGCGGACGGACAGCGAGCCGTCCGCGCGGCGGCGCAGCAGTTCGGCGTGCAGCGCCCGGGCCTCATCGCCCGACGCCACCTCGACGAGCAGGGCGTCGTCGCCGACGGGCAGCGCCCTCATACGAAGGCCTCCACCCGCACGCCCGACTCCTCCAGCCGTGCCCGCACCCGCCGGGCCAGCTCGACGGCGCCGGGCGTGTCCCCGTGCAGGCACAGGGAACGCGCGCGTACCTCCACGGGAACTCCGGAGTGGGAGGTGACCACTCCCGCGCGGGCCAGGCCCACCGAGCGCTCCACGACGGCCTCCGGGTCGGTGACCACGGCGCCCTTCTGGCCGCGCGGCACGAGCGTGCCCTGCTCCGTGTACGCGCGGTCCGCGAACGCCTCCTTGACGGCCGGGAGCCCCGCCTTGGCGGCCAACTCCAGCAGCCGTGAGCCCGGCAGACCGAGCACGGGCAGCGAGGCGTCCGCCAGGAGAACACCGTCGACGACCGCGCCGGCCTGCTCCTCGTCGTGCACAACGCGGTTGTAGAGCGCGCCGTGCGGTTTGACGTACGACACGCGCGTGCCCGCCGCCCGCGCGAAGACCGCCAGGGCGCCGATCTGGTACGCCACTTCGGCCGCCAGCTCGGCGGGCGGCACGTCCATCGCGCGTCGCCCGAACCCCGCCAGGTCCCGGTAGGAGACCTGGGCGCCGATCCGTACCCCGCGCTCGGCCGCCTGCTCGCACACCCGCCGCATGGTGGCCGCGTCCCCGGCGTGGAAGCCGCAGGCCACGTTGGCGCTGGTGACGATCGACAGCAGCCGTTCGTCGTCGGTGAGCTGCCAGCGGCCGAAGCCCTCGCCGAGGTCGGCGTTGAGGTCGATGGAGGTCATCGGTCCGTCGATTCTCCTGTCGGGTGACTTCTCAGGCGATGCGGTACTGCTGGTCGCGGGCGTCGGTCAGGAACATCTGGCCCGGTGCGTGGGTGATGGCGAACGGCGGGCGCGAGGCCATCACGGCGGCCTGCGGGGTCACTCCGCAGGCCCAGAACAACGGGATGTCGTCCGGTTCGGCCTCGACCGGATCGCCGAAGTCGGGGCGGCCGAGGTCGGCGATGCCCAGCGCCGAGGGATCGCCGCAGTGGACGGGACTGCCGTGCACCGCCGGGAGGAGACCGGTCTCCCGCAGTGCCGCCGCCACGTGCTCCGGCGGCACCGGGCGCATGGAGACCACCATCGGGCCGTGCAGCCGCCCCGCCGGCCGGCACTGGCGGCTGGTCACGTACATCGGGACGTTGCGCCCCTGCTCGACGTGGCGGATCGGGACGCCGGCCTCGGCCAGCGCCCACTCGAAGGTGAAGCTGCAGCCGATGAGGAACGACACCAGGTCGTCGCGCCAGTGCGCGCGTACGTCCGTCGGTTCGTCCACCAACTCGCCGTCCCGCCACACCCGGTAGCGCGGCAGGTCGGTGCGCAGGTCGGCACCGTCGGCGAGGACGGTCGTCCAGGACCCGGCGTCCGTGACGTCCAGGACCGGGCAGGGCTTGGGATTGCGCTGGCAGAACAGCAGCATGTCGTACGCCCAGTCGGCGGGCACCGAGATCAGGTTGACCTGGGTGTGCCCCGCGGCGACCCCGGCCGTGGGCCCCGTGAGGCCCTCCCTGAAGCGAGTGCGCGCCGTTTGAGGGCTCCACGCGCGTGCGTGCTCGTCGACGAGGGTGAGCGGGCGGTCCGCTGCGAGGATGGGCGGACGGTCTTCTTCCAGGGTGAGTGGACGGTCCTTCGTGCGCTTCACGCCAGCTCCTTCCCGCGCGTCTCCGGCAGCCCGAGCAGGGCCAGTGCGGCGATGGCGTAGCCGATCGCACCGAAGACCAGCGCGCCGCCCACGCCCCAGCTGTCGGCCAGGAAGCCGACCGTGGTGGGGAAGACCGCGCCCACCGCGCGGCCGGTGTTGTACGTGAAGCCCTGTCCCGTACCGCGCACCGCCGTCGGGTACAGCTCGCTCAGGTAGGAGCCGAAGCCGCTGAAGATCGCCGACATGCAGAACCCGAGCGGGAAACCGAGCACCAGGAGCAGGGTGTTGGAGCCGCTGGGGATGTTCGCGTAGGCCATGATGCAGACGGCCGAGAGCAGTGCGAACAGCCAGATGTTGCGCCGACGGCCCAGCCGGTCGGTGAGGTAACCGCCGGTCAGATAGCCGATGAAGGCGCCCGAGATGAGGAACGTCAGATAACCGCCGGTGCCGACGACCGACAGGTCGCGCTCGGTCTTCAGGTAGGTCGGCACCCAGGTGGCGAGGGTGTAGTAGCCGCCCTGAACGCCCGTGGAGAGCAGTCCGGCGAAGATCGTCGTACGCAGCAGCCCGGGCTTGAAAATCGCCGCGAACGAACCCTTCTGGGGGCTCTGTTCACGTACGGCGACAGCCTCGGGAGCGTCGTGCACCCGGCGCCGCATCCAGATGACGAGCAGCGCGGGCAGCGCGCCGGTCCAGAACATCACGCGCCAGGCCAGGTCGTCGTCCACTAGCGAGAAGACGACGGTGTACATGATCGCGGCCAGGGCCCACCCGACGGCCCACGAGCTCTGGATCGCGCCGAGCGTGCGGCCACGGTGCTTGGCGCTCGCGTACTCGGCGACCAGGATCGCGCCGACCGCCCATTCGCCGCCGAAGCCGAGGCCCTGGAGGGCGCGGAAGACCAGCAGCCACTCGTAGTTGGGGGCGAAACCGCAGGCGACGGTGAAGACCGCGTAGGTGATGACGGTGATCATCAGGGCCTTGACCCGGCCGATCCGGTCGGCCAGGACTCCGGCGAGCGCGCCGCCTATCGCGGAGACCACGAGCGTGACGGTGGTGAAGAGGCCGGTCTGGCCGCTGTCCAGGCCGAAGTACGCCGCCAGCGCGACCATGCTCAGGGGCAGGGTGAAGTAGTCGTAGGAATCCAGGGCATATCCGCCGAAAGCGCCCGCGAAGGCGCGGCGGCCGCGCGGGCCGAGGGCGCGCAGCCAGCCCAACGCGCCGTCGTCGTCGGCGCGTTCGCCACTCGGGGTGTGGGTGTCTTTCAGGGCCTGCGGTGGAGGGGTCGTGCTCATGGGCACCTCGCAGAGAGGGGACGGGGGTGCGGAACTGAGCCGAACGGAGCTGAACGGTGAGCAGCAAGGTAGAGGATCGTTGAACGATCCTTCAATACCCCTGTTGTCTCGTTCTCGGGTCTGCGGTTGAATTCCGGGCATGGCAGAGCAGCTGGCCGGACTGGCCGACGACCGTGCCCTCCTGGGCCGTACGAGCACGGCGGAGCGGGTCTCGGACATCCTCAGAAGCCGCATCGCCGAGGGCTACTTCGCGCCCGGCACCCGGCTGTCGGAGGACAGCATCGGAGGGGCGCTCGGTGTGTCCCGCAACACACTGCGCGAGGCGTTCCGGCTGCTCACCCATGAACGACTCCTCGTTCACGAGCTGAACCGGGGCGTGTTCGTGCGCGTCCTGACGGTGGAGGACGTCGAGGACATCTACCGCACCCGGCGCCTCGTCGAGTGCGCCGTCGTACGCGGGCTCGGCGAACCGCCCTACCCCCTGGAGGGGCCCGCCGAAGCCGTCGCCGAAGGGCAGCGCGCGGTGCGCGAAGGTGACTGGAAAGGGTTGGGAACGGCCAACATCCACTTCCACCGCGAACTGGTGGCGCTCGCGGGCAGCGAACGCACCGACGAACTGATGCGCAGCGTCTTCGCCGAGCTGCGGCTCGCGTTCCACGTCGTCGACGATCCACACCGGCTGCACGAGCCGTACCTCGCGCGCAACCAGCAGATCCTCCGGGCGCTGGAGGCGGGGGACCGGAGCGGGGCCGAGAAGATACTCGCGGTCTATCTCGACGACTCGCTGGAGCGGGTGGTTGAGGTGTATCGGCGGCGGGTGGGGGAGGGCGAAGCCCTCGCTTAGAGGGCGGGGCTCTGCCTGCATGCGGCTGGGGCGTGGGGCGGCGGGGGCGCGGGGTTCGGTCGACATGTCGCCAGGTCGGGGGGCCGCGTCGACAGACCGCCAGGGCGCAGGGCCGGGTCGACGTGCGGTGCCGCCGTGGGCGATCGGCGTCGTTTGGGTCGTTGTCAGACCTAGGACCTAGTCTGTGCACCGTGACTTCACCCGCATCGACGGACCGTGTTCCGCCCCAGCTCAGCGCGGGGCCGCGCCCTGCTCCGGGCCCGGCCGCCGACGAAGGGCTGGCGCGGCGGTTGCGCGCGCTCGCCTGCACGGCGCCGCTGCACGACCTCGATGCGCGCAAGGGCAACCTCGCCGGGGAGTACTCGGTGTACGGCATGGCGGAGGTGGCGCTCGCCGCCATCGACCTGGTCACGCTGAACATGGACTTCGACACGGGTGCCGACCACGACCAGATCGTCGCCCGGCTCATCCCGCGCATCGCCGCCCAGGCGCCGCGGCGGCCGGTTGCCGAGCACGAGCGGGTGGCCCGCTGGGTCCTGGAGAACCTGATCAACGTCGGCAGTGTGGACCGCGGCTTTCGTGCCGTGTACGGCACGTTCGCGCCGGACGGCAGCTATGTCCGCCGTGACTACGACTTCAAGCTGATCGAGGAGGTGCCGGGCCCTGGCGGCACGGTGTATCTCCGTACGACCGACGAGGCGGTCAACGTCCTTGTCGGTGCCCTCGACACCGACGTCACCAGCGCCCAGATCGCCGCCGAGGTCAAGCTAGAGGTCCTGATCAACCGCGGCCGGCTCGCCGACGCCCAGCTGGCCGCCGAGCAGGCCCGGTACCGGACCGTGCAGTACTCGGAGACACTCCGCAGGGCCCTGGACGCGACCCGGCGCAACGTCCGGGCGGTCGACTGGCTGAACGCCGTGCCGGACATGATCGCCGAGGCGCTCGACCATGTCGCCGACCGGTACCGCCACGAGAACGCGATCCTGACCAACATCCGCAAGGCACGCGACGAGACCGAGGACCCGGAGCACAAGCGCCGTGCCGCCGAGCTCGTCGACATCGTCAAGGACTGCATCCGACGCCACACCCAGCTGCAGTCCCGCCTGTTGGAGGCCGGGCCGCTGTTCCGCGCCGAGCAGGACCGGCAGGCCTTCGCGACCCCGATGACGACATCGGGGATCGACCTGTACGGCCATCTCGTCGCCCCTGTCCTGCCCCTGCCCCTGGAGCAGTCCGTCCGGGTCACGGACGCCTTCTTCGCGCGCGGGACGGGACTGCGTACGCCGGTGTCGACCCGGGTGGGTGATCTCGTCGACATACTGCTGACGCCGCCCGTGGAGCGGGAGCACCTGGGCGCCGAAATGCCCGAGCCCGACCTCATCGCGACACCGGACGACAGCCGGTTCAGCGAGGAGCAGTTGGCCGCGGCGATGGACCTGCTGGACCTGCCGGCCGATGCCCCGCGCAGGCTGTCGGGGCTGCTGGCCCAGGCGCGTCGGCAGGATCCCGAGCTGCCCTACCTGGTGGCGCTGCTGGCGGTCCACGCGGCCAGTCCGCCGGTCGGTACGGCCTATCGGCAGGGCGAGGAGAAGCTGCTGTTCGCCGTGGACGACGGGACGGAGCTGGAGGATCCCGAGTTCGGCGGCGCCGACCTGATCGTGGGGACGGCTCTGCTGGACGCGGCCGGGATGGCGGCGGACAGGACGGAAGCAGCATGAGTGAGCAAGAACGCAGCAAGGAGCCCCGACCGTGAGCGAGCACGCCGAGTGGAGTGACACGGAGGTTGCGACCCCGTCGGCGACCGCCGCCGTGACCCCCGCCGACGCCGCTGACGCGGCCCGGCTGGTCGCCTTCGGGCTGCAGCCGAAGTTGCAGCCCGCGCGCGACCAGGAGTACACGGAGCTGCTGCGGCGGTACCGGGAGGACCCGCCTTTCGCGCGGCTCGCGGATGCCGTGGCCGCCGGGCTCGGGCTCGTGGTGCTGGAGGTGTCGCCGCGCGCGGGGATGGCCGTCACGGCCGCCGAGGACTCCGTGTTCGCCGTCCGCATGGGCGACTACGCGCGTCGTACGTCGGCCGACGGCAGCGACCGGTTCCTGCACGGGCTGGCCCATCTCGCCATCGCCGCCATGGCGTTCCCACGGCCCGAGGACCTGGCAGACGACGGCTACATCGGGCGCGTGACCGTCAACGGCGTCGACGCCTTCGTCCGGCAGGCCTGCCGCCGACTGGAGGAGCGGGCGGACGAGCAGGGGGAGAACACCGACCCCGCTACGGACGCGCCCGGCCTGGAGGCTGCCTGGCGGATCTGGGTGAGACGCAGCGCGACCGGCGCCACCAAGGACTCACGCAGACTGGCCGGTTCGACCACCGGCATCGTCGGCAAGGCGGCCGCGTTTCTCACCGACTCCGGATTCCTCCAGCGGACGGGCGACGACAGCGGCGGCACCTACCGGACGAACGCCCGCTACCAACTCCAGGTCCGTGACATGGCGGGCAGCGCCGCCATGGCCGAACTGCTGGAGCTGGGCGTGGTCCCGGTCACCGACGGCACACCGACACTGCTCGCCGCCGAGGACACGGAAGACCTGGAGCTGGTGGCCGAGGCCGGGCTGCCGTTCCACTCCGCGTGAATCTTCGAACCGGCCCGCACCTTCGAGCCCACCCGAATCCCCGAACCGGCCCGCACCTTCGACCGCCTGAATCCTCGAATCCGTCCCAAGTCCCGAACTCCCCCGATCTGACGAAGACTTACGAGAGTCCGCCATGTACGAGCTGTCCCGGGTCCGCCTCTACTCCATCGGGCCGGCCGGTGCGCGCTACGCCGACACCGTGCTTGACCTGCGCGGTGTCGGCGAGCCCGTGCCCGATCCCGCGCCCATGCAGGCGGAGTTCTTCGAGGAGGAGCCCGTCGGGCCCCCGCGCCGGCCGGCTCCCGCAGGGGTGCTCTTCCTGGAGAACGGCGGGGGCAAGTCGGTCCTGCTCAAGCTGATCTTCTCCGTGATGCTGCCGGGCCACCGCAACACCCTCGGCGGCGCCAGCTCCGGCGTACTGCGTAAGTTCCTGCTCGCAGACGACTGCGGGCATGTCGCCCTGGAGTGGCAGCACACGCTCACCGGCGAGTGCGTCGTGGTCGGAAAAGCGAGCGAGTGGCGCGGGCGTCAGGTCTCCAACGACCCGCGGAAGTTCGCCGAGGCCTGGTACTCCTTCCGCCCGGGACCCGGGCTGAGCCTGGACAACCTGCCCGTCGCGGAGTCCACCGCCGTACGGCCGCCCGCCGAGGGCCAGTCGGGAGCGCGGGGCCGGCGGCGCACCATGAAGGGCTTCCGGGACGCCATCACGGAGGCGGGCAAGGCGTACCCGCATCTGGAGGTGCACTGGGAGGAGATCCACGACCGCTGGATCGAGCACCTCGGCGACCTCGGCCTCGACCCCGAACTCTTCCGATACCAGCGGGAGATGAACGCCGACGAGGGCGAGGCCGCGGGCCTCTTCGCGGTCAAGAAGGACTCCGACTTCACCGACCTGCTGCTGCGGGCCGTGACGGACACGCGCGACACCGACGGCCTGGCCGACCTGGTCGGCGGCTTCGGCAACAAGCTGGGCCGGCGCGCCGAGCTGATCGCCGAGCGGGACTTCACCGCCGGTTCCGTCGACCTGCTCGGGCGGATCGTCGAGGCCGCCGAGGCCCGCTCACGCGCGCGTGACATCCACGCCGGTGCCGAGCGGCGCACCCGGACCCTGGCCCGGCGGCTGTCCGCGCGGGGCGTCCAGGAGCGCGTGCGGGCCGCCGACCTCGCCCAGCGGGTCACCGCCACCGCGTCCGCCGTCACCCACGCCGAAGCGGGCCGGGACCGCAGCGCGCTGATCGCGGCCGAACTGGCCTACCGGCATGCCTCGCTGGCACTCGCGGCTGCCGAGAAGTCGGCGGCGGCGCAGAAGCGCGAGCTCGCCGACGCCCGCACGCTGCACTCGGCCTGGCAGGCCGCCGAGGCCGTCCTGCGGCACCGCGCCGCAGCCGACCGGGTCGCGCGCGTGGCCGTCGCCATCCAGGAGGCCGAACGCGACGCGGCGCCCGCGCTGGCCGCCCGCGCCAAGGCCGCCGTCGACCTCGTACGGGCCCTGCACGCGGCCGCGGAGAGCGCCGAGAGCCTCGCCAACGAGGGGGAAGAGCGGTCCGCCGCCCTCCAGGAGGTCAGCGAGTCCGCGTACCGGGACTCCACCGCCGCCGCCACAGAGGCCCAGCGCGCCCGCAGCGAGGTCGGGCACCTGCGCCAGCGGCTGTCCGAGGTCGAGCAGGAGACCGCCGAGGCCGTGCGCGCCGGCTGGCTCGACGACAGCGCGCCCGACGCCGACCCGGCCCGCGCGGCCCTTGCGGCGAGCGACGCCGAGAAGACGGCCGTCGCGGCCTGGGACACCGCCCGCGAGGCCTCCCGGCGTGCCTCGGAGCACGCGCGCGAGGCGGCCTCGACCGAGTCCCGCGCCGAGCTGACGGCGGCCCGCGCGGCCGACGCGGCAGCCGCCGCGGAACGTGCCTACGACGCCGAGCGCCGGCTCGCCGAGGGACTGGCGGCGGAGGAGCGGCTCGCGGAACTGATCGGCCTGACCGGCGAGTCGGGCGCGAAGCGCCGGGCCGTTCTTGCCCCGGGGGCCGTACCTGCGCCTCGCGCGGGTGACGACGGCGAGGGGGGCACGGCCGCGCAGGACGCCGCTGATGCGGTCGCCCGGGGTTCGGTCGACGAGGGCGCCCTCACGCCGGAAGAGCTGGACCGGTTCGCCGACGAGTTGCGCGAACTGCTCGACGACCGCGTCTCCACCGCCGAGCGGCAGCTGTTCGAACTGCGGACGGCAGCCGCCGACGACTCCCGGATCCTGGGCGCGCTCGGGGACGGCGGGCTGCTGCCGCCCGGCCCGGACGTGCTGGCCACCGTGGAGTTCCTCGGCGAGCAGGGCATCCCGGCGCTGCCGGGCTGGCGCTACCTCGCGCAGGCGGTCGACCCGGCCGACCACGCGCGCGTGCTGGCCGCCCGTCCCGAACTGGTCGATGGCGTGATCATCACCGACCCCGCCACGCACGCGCGTGCCCGCGAGGTGCTGAGCGACGCCGCGCTGCTGCCCCGGTCCGCCGTGGCGGTCGGCACCGCGGCTGCCCTGCTCGCCCCGACTCCGGCGCCGGAGTCCCCGAGCGGGGCCTCTCCTGACGTCTTCCTCGTGCCGCCGAACCCCGCCATGCACGACGAGCACGCCGCCGACGAGGAGAGGCAGGCGCTGCGCGCGCGGGCCACCGAGCGGGACGAGGAGATCCGCGCCCTCGCCGCGCGGCTCGGCAAGGACCGGGAACTGGCGGCGCGCCTCGCCTCGTGGCGGACCGGCTGCCCGGCCGGCCGGCTGGTCGAGCTGGCGCAGGCAGCCCGGGACGCGCGTGCGTTCGCCGAGGAGTCCGAGGCGGAGCTGGCCGAGGCGCGGACGGCGCGGGCCGAGGCCGACGAAGCCGCAGCCGAGGCCGCACAGGTCCGCGACGAGCGTCAGGAGGCCGCCCAGAAGGCGCGGCGAGCCGCCGACGCCCTGGCCGGGCTGGCCTTCCGGCTGCGCGAGCGGGCCGGCTGGCAGGTCAAGCTGCGCGAACTCGCCGACGAGGCCACCGAGTCCGAGGCCCGGGCACAGACCTGCCTGGAGCGCGCCCGCGCTGCCGACGAGGACCGCCGCGCCGCCCAGCGCGCCGCAGACGACGCGCGTCGCACCGCGCGTGCCCTGCGGGCCGAGCGCTCGGAGATCGCGGGCGCCCCCGACGACGTGCCGGACACCGACACGGAAGCCCCGAGGGCGTCCCTACCCGCGCTGCGAGAGGCATACCGGGCCGCCTCCCAGGTGTACGAGAAAGTCGGCGTCGGCGCCGATCTGCGCGCCGAGCAGGCCCGCGCGGAGAGCGACGAGAGCGCGGCCCGCGCGGAACTGGACCGGCTGAGCAACAAGGTCCGCACCCGGGCCGAACAGCTCCTTCAGTCGCCCGACGGCTCCGACGGGCCCTCCCGGCAGGCGGCGGCCTCGCGCGCGGAGGAACTCGTCCAGCTCCTGGAGACCCGGATGTCCAGCGCGAGCGAGCAGCTCGGACGGCTTCGCGGCGAGGCCGAACGGCACGCGCCCGAGGACGGCGAGACCCACACGGACCTGTCCGAGGAGCTCCAGCCGCGCGACGCCGAGCACGCGCAGGCGCTGCTGCGCACGGCGACCGCCGAACTCGCCTCCCGCACCGAGGCGTTGGCACAGGCCCGCGAGGCGCACGCGGAACTCCTCGAAGCCCACCGTGCCGCCGACGACGCGGCCGGCGGCTTCGACGAGATCGCCGCGATGCTGCGCGACCTGCTGCGGGAGCACACCTCGGACGAGGAGCAGGAGGCGTCGGAGCCGTACCCGGGCAGTCCGGAGGAGGCCCGGCACTCCGCCGCCGAGGCCCGCCGGTCGCTGCGCGGCTGCGCCGCCGACCTCTCCGCCGCCGAGGCCGCCGTCCGCGAGGCGAGCGACGTGCTCGTACGGCACGCCAACTCCACGCGCTACGAGCAGGTCCGCACCCCAGCCCGCCAGCAGATCCGCGAGCTGCCTGCCTCCGCGCTGCCCGAGCACGCGCAGAAGTGGGCGGACGCGTTCGCGCCCCGACTGCGCGTGCTCACCGACGAGTTGGCCCAGCTGGAACGGAACCGGGACTCCATCGTGGACCGCCTCCGCGGCCTGGTCGAGTCGGCGCTGACGACCCTGCGGTCCGCCCAGCGGCTGTCCCGTCTGCCCGAGGGCCTCGGCGAGTGGTCCGGACAGGAGTTCCTGCGCATCCGCTTCGAGGAGCCCGACCAGGCCACCCTCACGGAACGGCTCGGCGAGGTCATCGACGAGGCCACGCGCGCGGCGGTGAAGAAGAACTCGGACATGCGGCGAGACGGCATGTCCCTGCTCCTTCGCGGTGTTGCCGCGGCCCTTCAGCCGAAGGGCGTCGCCGTCGAGATCCTCAAGCCGGATGCCGTACTGCGTGCCGAGCGCGTGCCCGTCGGGCAGATGGGCGACGTGTTCTCCGGCGGACAGCTGCTCACGGCGGCCATCGCCCTGTACTGCACGATGGCCGCCCTGCGCTCGAACGACCGGGGCCGGGACAAGCACCGCCACGCCGGCACGTTGTTCCTGGACAACCCGATCGGACGCGCCAACGCCACCTACCTCCTGGAGCTGCAGCGAGCCGTCTCGGACGCCCTCGGCGTCCAACTCCTGTACACGACCGGCCTGTTCGACACGACCGCCCTCGCGGAGTTCCCGCTGGTCATCCGACTGCGCAACGACGCCGACCTCAGGGCGGGCCTGAAGTACATCAGCGTGGAGGAACACCTCCGCCCGGGATTGCCGCAGCAGCCCCAGGCGGGGGAGGCGGTGCGCAGCGAGATCACGGCCACACGGATGTTCAAACGCCCGGCGGCGCATACGACCCCCTAGCCGCACGGCCGAAGCCGGGAGATCAGCGTGGATTCTGTCCTCGCGAGTGTGCCCGTCCGTGCCGGCTACCTCAGGGGTGCGACAACCGCCCCGTCCCGCCCTGCCGGCGTATGCGCTCCTGAGTCCGCTCCGCAGCGCGCGCCTGCCGCCGTGCCCTGCTCCGCTCGCGCCGCAGGGACCGGGCGGTGCTGCTGGGTGCCGACACCACGCCGTTGCGCTGGTTCCACACCTGGCGCGTCACCCAGACGTCGAGCGCGGCCCACGTCGCCACCACGGTGCTCGTCACGCTGCTGATGACCATCGGGAATGCCAGCCATGATCCGGCCAGCGTGCACAGGAAGGCCACCATCGCCTGGATCATCGTCAAGGCGATGATCAGAACCGCTCGCACCGCGGCCGTACGCACCGGATCGGGCATCCGGCGCCGGCGGGCGGGCTCCTCGATCCACAACGGCTGGTAATGCGGCTGCTCATTAGCCGCGGCGCTCTCGGCGGTCCCGTCTCCGGGTGCCGGAATGTCGCGATCCAGCGCCTCGGGACCCTGTCGCACTGTCCGGCGCGCCGCATCGCCGTCCTCAGGCGCCACGTGCCGCTCCACCGTGCCCGTCACCGTCTCACTCCCCACCGTCAGCAGACCGCTCGCCCGCATCCGAAGACTCAGCTCCCCAGCGGTTGCCCGGCTTGCGCTGTTTTACGCCGCCCGGAGGCTGGATGCGGCTCCTGTGGCCCAATCCGCCCCCATTTCCGTAGAGAAGGACGATCGGCGCGTCCTGAAGATTCCCAAGGAAGGTAGATTTCCGGCCAACTGGCCGGACAGACCGGCCCGATTCGTCCTCCGGGGTGCCGCGGGATTGCGGGAGGCAATCTCCCGCAATGGCCGGACAACTCCCCATGTCTCGTCACCGGTGCGGAAGTTGAGATTCCGGATCTCTCTTCGAGTTACGTGTGCGTCGGTAGTAGGCTCGCGCCGATTGTTGACGCACATGTGTGCCCCCTGACCGGGTGGGGGTTTGAGCTGGGGGAGGCCATGCGCTTTCGCGGGACGTCGATCCGCCGGAAGATGGTGGCGCTGCTTCTCGTGCCGCTGGTGTCCCTCACCGCGATCTGGGGTTTCGCCACGGTCCTCACAGGGCGAGGTGCGGCGCAGCTCTTCACGGTGTCGTCCCTCGTAGAGAAGATCGGCTACTCCACTGAGGACGCCGTCCGCGTCCTGCAGCAGGAACGTCGCCAGGCGCTGGTGTATCTCGCCGACCGCCGGGCCTCGGACGCGCTGTCCGCCCTGCGGGTCACCCGCAACGCCACCGACGCCGCCGTCGCCGAGATCCGCAAGAACGCCAAGGATCCCGACGTCCGCGACGGGTTGGACCAGGGCGACAGCGAACGCCTCACTGCCGTCCTGGACGCCTTCGACGGCATCAACCCCCTGCGTCGCAGCGTCGAGGACGGAACGGTCAGCCGGGCCGACGCCCTCCACCAGTACAACCTTCTCGTTGACCCCTGCTACACCCTCCTGGCCTCTCTCGACGGCGTCGACAACGTGGCAATGGACAAGCAGGCCCGCGCCCTTCTCAACGTCACCCGCGCCCGCGAACTGCTCTCCCGCGAGGACGCGTTGCTCAGTTCCGCCCTGGTGGTGGGCAAGCTCTCCAGAGACGAGATACGCGACGTCTCCGATCTCGTCGCCCAGCGCACCCTCATGTACGAGGTCAGCCTGACGGACCTGCCCTCGTCCGAGCGCGTCCGCTACGAGCGCTTCTGGAAGAACGCCTCCACCGCTCCGCTGCGAGTCGCCGAGCAGGACGTCATCTCCGCCGAGCCGGGCAGGCCCAGCACGGTCGACGCAAAGCGCTGGGACACCGTCGCCGGAGGCGTCCTCGAGGAGCTCAGCAAACTCAACGACGAGGCGGGCGCCCGATATCAGGACCGCGTCAGCCCCGTCGCGATGGGTGTCATCGTCAAGGCGGCCCTCGCCGGCGTCCTCGGCCTGCTCGCCCTGCTCTTCTCCCTCTTCCTCTCCGTGCGTATCGGCCGCAGCCTCGTCCGCGACCTGCGGCAGCTGCGGCTGGATGCCCACGAGGCCTCCGGCGTACGACTGCCCAGCGTGATGCGGCGCCTCTCCGCCGGAGAACAGGTCGACGTGGAGACCGAGGTCCCGCGCCTGGAGTACGACAAGAACGAGATCGGCGAGGTCGGGCAGGCCCTCAACACCCTGCAGCGCGCCGCCGTCGAGGCCGCCGTCAAGCAGGCAGAACTGCGCGCCGGGGTCTCCGAGGTCTTCGTCAACCTCGCCCGCCGCAGCCAGGTCCTCCTCCACAAGCAGCTCACCCTCCTCGACACCATGGAACGCCGGACCGAGGACACCGACGAACTCGCCGACCTGTTCCGCCTGGACCACCTGACCACCCGTATGCGCCGGCACGCCGAGGGCCTGGTGATCCTCTCCGGCGCCGCTCCTTCCCGGCAGTGGCGCAAGCCCGTGCAGCTCATGGACGTCGTGCGCGCCGCGGTCGCCGAGGTCGAGGACTACGAGCGCATCGAGGTCCGCCGCCTGCCCCGCGTCGCCGTCACGGGCCCGGCCGTCGCGGACATCACCCACCTCGTGGCCGAACTCCTGGAGAACGCCACGGTGTTCTCCCCGCCGCACACCGCCGTCCAGGTGCTGGGCGAGCGGGTTGCCAATGGCTTCACCCTTGAGATCCACGACCGCGGCCTGGGTATGGCGGCCGACGTCCTGCTGGACGCCAACCTCCGACTCGCCGAGACACCCGAGTTCGAGCTGTCCGACACCGACCGGCTGGGCCTGTTCGTCGTCAGCCGGCTCGCCCAGCGGCAGAACGTCCGGGTCTCGCTGCAGCCGTCGCCGTACGGCGGCACCACCGCCGTCGTGTTCATCCCCGACGCGCTGCTCACCGACGACGTCCCGGACACCAACGGCATCGGGTTCCGTCTCGACCGGCCCACGCCCTCGAAGGGGGCCGAGCTGGAGGAGTCGCGCCGGGCTGCACTCTCCCAGGTGCCGGCCCGAGTGCCCGGCCTGCCCGCCGCGCTCCTCGACGGCCCGGTAGAGCTGGAGGCTCCGGTCGATCTCGACGCCCTCAGTGACTTCCCGGACGCGCTCGGCGACGAGGACGGCGAACGCGGCGGCCTTTTCCGCCCGCGTCGTACCCTCGCCCCCATGGAGGACGAAGCGACGGGCCCGCACGGCACCCAGCACCCGGTCTCCGGCATCCACGGCGGACCGGACGACGTGGACTCGGACAACGAGGCGAGCGCGCCTGTCCCGCTGCCCCGCCGCGGGACGCCCAAGCTGGTCAGTTCGCACGGGCGCCCTGTCACCGAGCAGCGCTCCCGGTGGGAGAAGGCAGACGCCGAGTCGTCGACAGGTCCGAGCCGTCCGCAGCCGAACGGCCTCTCTCCGCTGCCGGCCCGCCGCCGCGGCACGGGACCCCATGGCGAGGGAGCCGGCACGCCCGATCGGGTCGGTGACCGTACCGACGCAGCGCCCTCCGCCGGGCACGACCACAGTGAGTCGCCGGAGCCCCCGGCTCTCCCGAGGCGCACACGTCGTCCCGCGATCGCCTCGAGCGACTCCGCCCCGAGCCCTACCGCCCCGCCCCAGGAGGCCGGCCCCGGTGCGGGAGCGCTGCCCCGGCGCGTACGCCAGGCCAGCCTGGCTCCCCAGCTCAAACAGGGCCCGGCACCGCGCACCGAGGAGAAGCCGGAGCTCGCCGAGCGGGACGCGGACGAGGTCCGCAGCCGAATGGCCTCCCTCCAGCGCGGCTGGCAGCGCGGCCGCCGGGAGAACGCCGCGGGCGATGACGCCCACAGCGGCACAGCACCACAACGAACGACTAAGGGGGACGGTCGATGACCGCACCGAAAGCGACCGGCCACACCGCGACCAACCAGTCCGGAGAGCTCAACTGGCTCCTCGACGACCTCGTGGACCGCGTCGCCAGCATCCGAAAGGCCCTCGTGCTCTCCGGCGACGGCCTGCCGACAGGGGTGTCCAAGGACCTGACCCGCGAGGACAGCGAGCACCTGGCTGCCGTCGCTTCCGGCTTCCACAGCCTTGCCAAGGGCGTGGGCCGCCACTTCGAGGCGGGCAACGTCCGGCAGACCGTCGTCGAGCTCGATGACGCCTTCCTGTTCGTGACGGCCGCCGGCGACGGCAGCTGCCTCGCGGTGCTCTCGGACGCCGACTCCGACGTCGGTCTGGTCGCGTACGAGATGACCCTCCTCGTCAAGCGTGTCGGCGTGCATCTGGGTACCGCTCCGCGCACCGATCTGCCCGCAGGCGGGTAGTGGGATGGCATGAGCGCTGACGGTCAGGGAAGAAGCCACTGGTTCGACGACGAGGCCGGACCGGTCGTCCGTCCGTACGCCATGACGCGCGGCCGCACCACCAGTGCGGCCCAGCACCGTCTCGACCTGATCGCGGTGGTCGTCGCGGAACCGCAGGCGGACGATCCGGAGGCGGACTCGACGTTGTCCCCGGAACATGTGGACATCGTCGGCCTGTGCCGTGACGCTCCGCAGTCCGTGGCCGAACTCTCCGCCGAGCTCGATCTGCCCATCGGCGTCGTACGGGTCCTCGTCGGAGATCTCGTGGACTCGGAATTCGTCCATGTGAACCGGCCGGTACCGCCTGCCGAGCTGGTGGACGAGAGTATTCTGCGCGACGTGATCAACGGCCTGCGGGCGCTGTGAGCGGCGCGGAAGCGGGGTAGTGACGTGACAGGCTGGCAGTTCTGGGTCGACCGAGGCGGCACCTTCACGGACATCGTCGCGCGACGCCCGGACGGCCGTCTGCTGACGCACAAGCTGCTGTCGGAGAATCCGGCGCGATACTCCGACGCGGCCGTGGCGGGCGTGAGTCAACTGCTGGACGGCTCCGAGGACCCCATCGAGGCCGTCCGCATGGGCACCACGGTCGCCACCAACGCCCTCCTCGAGCGCAAGGGCGAGCGGACCCTCCTCGTCATCACCAGCGGTTTCCGCGACGCCCTGCGCATCGCCTACCAGAACCGCCCCCGCATCTTCGCCCGCCGCATCGAACTGCCCGAGCTGCTCTACGAGCGGGTCGTCGAGGTCGACGAGCGCATCGCCGCCGACGGCACCCTGCTGCACGCTCCCGACCTGGACGCCCTCGCCGGCCCCCTCCAGGAGGCCTACGACGACGGGATCCGCGCCGTCGCCGTGGTCTGCTTGCACAGCCACCTCCACCCCGCCCACGAACAGGCCGTCGGAGAGCTCGCCGACCGCATCGGCTTCCCGCAGATCTCGCTGTCCAGCGAGGTCAGCCCGCTGATGAAGCTCGTCCCGCGCGGGGACACCGCCGTCGTCGACGCCTACCTCTCGCCCGTCCTGCGCCGCTACGTCCAGCACGTCGCCGACGAACTCGAGGGCGTGCGGCTGATGTTCATGCAGTCCAATGGCGGCCTCGCGGAAGCCGGTCAGTTCCGTGGCAAGGACGCCATTCTCTCCGGGCCCGCCGGAGGCATCGTCGGCATGGCCCGCATGTCGCAGCTCGCCGGCTTCGACCGCGTCATCGGCTTCGACATGGGCGGTACGTCGACCGACGTCTCGCATTTCGCGGGTGAGTACGAACGCGTCTTCACCACACAGATCGCCGGTGTGCGGCTGCGCGCCCCCATGCTGGACATCCACACCGTCGCGGCCGGCGGCGGGTCGGTCCTCCATTTCGACGGGTCCCGTTACCGCGTAGGGCCGGACTCGGCGGGCGCGGACCCGGGCCCTGCCTGCTACCGGGGCGGCGGGCCGCTCGCGGTCACCGACGCCAACGTCATGCTCGGCCGCATCCAACCCGCCCATTTTCCCAAGGTGTTCGGACCCGACGGGGACCAGCCCCTCGACGACGCGCTCGTACGTGAGCGCTTCACCGCCCTCGCGAACGAGATCGGCGAGCAGACCGGCGACGACCGAACGCCCGAGCAGGTCGCCGAGGGCTACTTGCAGATCGCGGTCGCCAACATCGCCAACGCCGTGAAGCGGATCTCCGTCCAGAAGGGCCACGACGTCACCCGCTACGCCCTCACCACCTTCGGTGGTGCGGGCGGCCAGCACGCGTGCATGGTCGCCGACTCGCTCGGCATTCGCACGGTTCTCGTGCCCCCCATGGCCGGCGTCCTCTCCGCGCTCGGCATCGGCCTCGCCGACACGACGGCCATGCGCGAACAGTCCGTCGAGGCACCTCTGCGGGACGCCTCGATGCCCGGGATCCTGAAGACCGCGGACGACCTGGAAGCAGCCGCCCGCACCGAACTCCTCGACGAGGACGTCCCCGAGGACCGCATCCGGATCACCCGCCGCGCCCAACTCCGCTACGACGGCACCGACACCACCCTCACCGTCGAGCTCACCGAGCCCGACACGATGAGGCACGCCTTCGAAGAACGTCATCGCGCCACGTACTCCTTCACCCTCGATCGCCCGATCGTCGTCGAAGCCCTCTCCGTCGAAGCCACTGGCATCACCGAACCCCCCGATCTCTCCGCTCTCGCCCCTCACGAAGCCGCCCCTGAGGCCAGGTCGGCCACCCCGGGCACCGTCCCCCTCCACACGGGCGGCACCTGGCGCCACGTACCCCTCCACCGCCGAGAACACCTGCCTCCCGGCGAAACCGTCACCGGCCCGGCGATCATCACCGAGGCCAGTGCGACGACCGTCGTCGACGACGGCTGGCAAGCCGCGACGACCGACGACGGGCATCTGGTCATGGAACGCACGGCGATTACGCAGAGTTCCGATCTCGACACGCAAGCCGACCCGGTTCTCCTCGAGGTCTTCAACAACCTCTTCATGTCCATCGCCGAACAGATGGGAGCCCGGCTCGAATCCACCGCCCAGTCCGTCAACATCAAGGAGCGCCTGGACTTCTCCTGCGCACTCTTCGACCCGGACGGAAACCTGGTGGCCAACGCCCCGCACATCCCCGTCCACCTGGGCTCGATGGGCACGAGCGTGCAGGAGGTCATCCGGCGCCGCGGCTCCCGGATGCGCCCCGGCGACACCTACGCCGTCAACGACCCGTACCACGGCGGCACCCACCTGCCCGACGTCACCGTGATCACCCCGGTCTTCGACGCGCAAAGCACGACGAACACGGAGGGTGAGCCGGAGATCCTCTTCTACGTCGCCTCACGCGGCCACCACGCCGAGATCGGCGGCATCGCCCCCGGCTCCATGCCCGCCGACAGCCGCACCATCGAGGAGGAGGGAATCCTCTTCGACAACTGGCTGCTCGCCGAGAACGGCCGCTTCCGCGAGGAGGAGACCCTCCGTCTGCTCACCGAGGCGCCCTACCCGTCGCGCAACCCCAAGACCAACCTCGCCGATCTGCGCGCCCAGATCGCCGCCAACCGCAAGGGCGTCGAGGAAGTCGCCCGGATGATCGAGAACTTCGGTCTCGACGTCGTCCAGGCGTACATGAAGCACGTCCAGGACAACGCGGAGGAAGCGGTACGCAGGGTCATCGACGCCCTGGACGACGGGGAGTACGCCTACGAGACCGACTCGGGCGCGACCATCCGGGTACGCGTGCGCGTGGACCGCGAGAACCGCTGCGCCACCGTCGACTTCACCGGCACGTCCCAGCAGTTGGCCACGAACTTCAACGCCCCCTTCTCGGTCGTCAACGCGGCAGTGCTGTACGTCTTCCGTACCCTCGTCGCCGACGACATCCCGCTCAACGACGGCTGCCTGCGCCCCATCGACATCGTCGTGCCGCCCGGCTCCATGCTCGCCCCCGAACCCCCGGCAGCGGTCGTCGCGGGCAATGTGGAGACCTCGCAGGCCATCACCGGCGCCCTCTATGCCGCGCTCGGTGTCCAGGCCGAGGGCTCCGGCACCATGAACAACGTCACCTTCGGCAACGAACGGCATCAGTACTACGAGACCGTGGCCTCCGGGTCCGGAGCGGGCGACGGGTTCCCCGGCGCGCCCGTCGTCCAGACCCATATGACCAACTCGCGGCTCACCGATCCCGAAGTGCTGGAGTGGCGACTGCCGGTACAGCTCGACGAGTTCGCCGTACGGCGCGGCAGCGGCGGGGCCGGGCAGTGGCGCGGCGGGGACGGCGCCGTGCGCCGCATCCGGTTCCACGAGCCCATGACCGTCTCCACCCTGTCCCAGCACCGCAGGGTCCCGCCGTACGGCATGGCGGGCGGCGAACCCGGCGCGCTGGGAGCCAACCGCGTCGAGCACGCGGACGGCACGGTCACCGCACTCGGCGCCAGCGACTCGGCGGACGTCGGAGCCGGCGACGTACTCGTCATCGAAACCCCTGGCGGCGGAGGCTACGGCCCACCGTCGCGCGACCCCCATCAAGCAGGAGAAGAGATCGATGATCTTCGGGCGTTCTGAGCGCGGGAAGCCTCCGGTCGAGCCCGTCACGCTCAAGATCCTGGTGGCCGGCGGCTTCGGCGTGGGCAAGACCACCCTCGTCGGCGCGGTCAGCGAGATCAGGCCGCTGCGCACCGAGGAACTGCTCACGGAGGCCGGACGCCCGGTCGACGACACGAGCGGTGTCGAGGGCAAGCGCACCACCACGGTGGCCATGGACTTCGGGCGCATCACCCTGCGCGAGGACCTGGTGCTGTACCTCTTTGGTACGCCCGGCCAGGAGCGGTTCTGGTTCATGTGGGACGAGCTGTCCGAGGGTGCGCTGGGCGCTGTCGTGCTCGCCGACACTCGGCGCCTGGAGGACTGCTTCGCGGCCGTCGACTACTTCGAGCGGCGCTCCATACCCTTCCTCGTCGGCGTCAACTGCTTCGAGGGATCCGCCCGTTACCCGGCGGAGGACATCCGTCAGGCCCTCGACCTCGACGACGGCGTACCGCTGCTGCTGTGCGACGCCCGCGACCGGGAGTCCGTCAAGGAGATCCTCATCGGCGTCGTCCAGCACGCGATGGCCTACCAGGCGGACCGCCGGCAGACCGTGACCACCTGAGCCGAGGGACGGGCACGGCCCGTACCCCCGCCGACCGGGGTACGAGCCGTGGCTCACGGCACGCGCGCGTGGCTCACGCGGAGCGCACGCACGCGTGGACCGCCTTGGGAGCGCGGTCAGCTCTCGCCGTCCTCCAGCCAGCCGAAGCTCTTCTCCACCGCCTTGCGCCAGTTGTGGTACTCGCGGTCCCGCTCCTGGGCGGTCATGGTCGGCGTCCACTCGACGTCCTTCGCCCAGTGCGCCTTGAGCTCGTCCAGGTCGTTCCACACGCCGGTGGCCAGCCCCGCCGCGTACGCGGCACCGAGGCAGGTCGTCTCGGAGATCTTGGGCCGGATCACCGGCACGTCGAGCACGTCCGCCTGGTGCTGCATGAGCAGGTTGTTCTTCGTCATGCCGCCGTCGACCTTCAGGGTCGTGATCTGCACGCCGGAGTCCTGGTACATGGCGTCCACGACCTCGCGCGTCTGCCAGCTCGTCGCCTCCAGCACCGCGCGAGCGAGGTGCGCCTTGGTGACGTACCGCGTCAGGCCGGTGACCACCCCGCGCGCGTCGGAACGCCAGTACGGCGCGAAAAGGCCGGAGAAGGCGGGCACGATGTACGCGCCGCCGTTGTCCTCGACGCTCGCCGCAAGTGGCTCGATCTCGTCGGCGGTGCCGATGATGCCGAGCTGGTCGCGGAACCACTGGACCAGCGCACCCGTTATGGCTATTGCTCCCTCCAGGCAGTACACGGGTGCCTCGCTGCCGATCTTGTAGCCCATGGTCGTCAGCAGCCCGCTCTTCGACGGCACCGGCCGGTTGCCCGTGTTGAGCAGCAGGAAGCTGCCCGTGCCGTAGGTGTTCTTCGCGGTGCCGACGTCGTAGCAGGCCTGCCCGAACACAGCCGCCTGCTGGTCGCCCAGGGCAGAGGCGACCGGCACCCCGGCCAGCTGGCCGACGGCGGTCCCGTACACCTCCGACGAGGACTTGATCTCCGGGAGGACGGCCTCGGGGACGTTCATGGCGGACAGGATCGAGGGATCCCACTGGAGGGTCTCCAGGTTCATCAGCATGGTGCGTCCGGCGTTCGTCACGTCGGTGACGTGATGCCCGCCGTCCGTGCCGCCGGTGAGGTTCCAGATCAGCCAGGAGTCGATGGTGCCGAAGGCGATCTCGCCGCGCTCGGCGCGGTCCCTGAGGCCGGGCACGTTGTCCAGCAGCCAGGCTGCCTTGGGGCCGGAGAAGTAGCTGGCCAGCGGCAGTCCGGTCTGCTCACGGAATCGATCCTGACCGTCGGAGCCTCCCAGCTGGTTGCACAGCGCCGCCGTACGGGTGTCCTGCCACACGATCGCGTTGTGCACCGGCTTGCCCGTGGCGCGGTCCCACAGGACCGTCGTCTCGCGCTGGTTGGTGATCCCGAGCGCGCTGAGCTGGTCGGCACGCAGTCCGGCCTTGGCTATCGCGCCGGCGACCACCGCTTGCACCTTGGACCAGATCTCGGTGGCGTCGTGCTCCACCCAGCCGGGCTTGGGGAAGATCTGGCGGTGTTCGCGCTGGTCGACGGCGACGATGGCGCCGTTCTGGTTGAAGACGATGCAGCGGCTGGAGGTGGTGCCCTGGTCGATTGCGGCGACGTACTTTTCGACGTTGTCCGTCATGGCTACCCCTTGGGCTGATTCAGAAGGCTGCGTTGTAGATGAGGCCACCGAGCAGGCCGCCGATCAGTGGCCCGACGACCGGGATCCACGAGTAGCCCCAGTCGGACGTGCCCTTGTTCGGGATAGGCAGGAACGTGTGCACGATGCGCGGTCCGAGGTCACGTGCCGGGTTGATGGCATACCCGGTGGGGCCGCCCAGGGAGAGGCCGATACCGACGACCAGCAGGGCAACGAGGAGGATCGAGATACCGGAACCGTAGATGCCGTCGGCCTGGCCCACGATCTGTCCGATGCCGATCCCCTCCACGTGCCTGTTGTTGCCGACCAGGGCCAGGAGGGGCAGCACCAGGGCGATGGTCGCGAGGATCTCGGTCACCAGGTTGGCCACCGTGCTCCGGATCTCCGGGATCGTGGAGAAGATGCCGAGCGTCGGCACCGGCTCGTCCAGGGTGCCCTCCGTGGTCCCCGTCTGCCGCACATTGGCCTGGAACTGGGAGAAGTACGTGAGGTAGCACAGCACGGCGCCGATCATGGCTCCGGCCATCTGACCCAGCAGGTAGACCCAGACCTTGTCCCACACGCCGGTGTCGACGGCGAGTCCGAAGGTGACGGCCGGATTCAGGTGACCGCCGGAGAGGGGAGCGGCCGTGTAGGCACCCGCCAGAACACCGAATCCCCAGCCGAAGGCGATCACCACCCAGCCGGCGGCGCGTGCTTTCGAGAATCTCAGCGTGACGGCGGCGCAGACGCCGGCGCCGAACAGGATCAGGATCGCCGTACCGATCATCTCGCCGACGAATATGTCTCCGTTGGTCATGGCGGCTCCTTGGCCGTGGCCCGGGGTGATCGACCCCGAACCTCCGTGCAGGGTGCGTTTCCCTTGGCTACTTCAGCGGAAGGCAGGGAAGGGTCCCGCGCCCCGCCCGGCGTCCGTGACGAGCGTGCCGTCGCAGTCGACTCGCCCGTGGAGAAAAGGGCTCTGGTCCAGGCGCAACCGCGCGGCGCAGTGCGTGGATACGCCGGCAATGTACGGCGATGTCGACTGACACCGGGAAGTGTTCACCGGCGTCCAAGGGGCGTCAAGGTCGCGGACGTCAACGGTTCTGGGCGTGCCCACGGTCACGGAATGTCGTCGACCGGGCTCAGAGCACGCCACTCGCGGGCGGGACGGGCACCGGGGGCCCCGCTTGGGCGGCAGGGAGGCCAGTTCCTGCCGGACCCGACGGGGGCCGATGATGATGTTTGCACTGAAGCCGCACGGACGCCGCCTCGGCCTCCGCCGACCTGGTAGGAGAAGCGTCTCACCCTCTGCCCGGCTCCGCCACCGCCCACTCGGCCCGGGCCGTCGCCTCGTCCACCCCGCGCAGGATCTCGTGCCCCGGGAGCCCTGCCCGGCCCAGCACCCAGCTCGCTCCGCTCAGCGATTTCGCGGCCTTCTTCAGCGGCGCCAGACAGGCGGCCGCCTGCCGGTGGTCCGTCACGCTGCCCGGCTCGCACAGGACCGTGGCGAGGGACAGCGTGATGGCAAGTCCACCCGCGGACCAGGGCGCGTCCAGCACCGACGTGGCCAGCGGATCCAGCCCCTCCGGATCCGCCAGCACCAGGAAGTCGTCCCCGCCGATGTGGCCCACGCGGATACTTTCCGTCGCCGCGTGCTGCAGTACCCGTCCGACGGACCGGATCAGCTCGTCGCCCGCCGCGAACCCGGCTCCGTCGTTGACCTGCTTGAAGTGGTCCACATCCAGCCAGCTCAGAGCGAACCTCCGGCCGTCCGCGATCCGCCGGTCCACCTCACCGGTGATCGCATCCGAACCGGGCAGCCGGGTCAGCGGGTTGAGCCCCGCCGCCTCCTCGACGCGATTCTCGGCGAGAGCTCGTACGAGGTCCGCGAGCCGTACGACGCCCACGCAGCGGCCGTACCGGTCGACCACCGCCACATCGTCCGACGTACGGTTGCTCCCGCCGTCCGCGACCACGTCCAGCACCTCCCACGCGGTGGCGTCGACGCCCACCGTGCGGGGGAGATCTCCCAGCTTGGCCGCGGGCCGGTCCGCGTACAGGGCATGGCCGTAGCGGCCCGACATCGACAGCAGGAAGCGGGAACGGTGCACCGACCGCACCGGGACGCCGCTCCGGTCCACCAGGAGCACCCCGGACACGTCCGGCGACCCGGTCAGCAGCGCCCGCACCTGGCCCGCGGACGCGGTGGCGGGTAGCAACGCGGCCGGCCGCACGAACTGCCGTACAGACGGTCCCGACCGTGGCGTCACCGACAGTCCGGGGGAGCGCGGCGGAACGTATACCTCCGCCGCGGGCAGCCGAGCCGGTGGGGCGAACAGCTCCCCCTGCGCCAGCTGCGCACCGGCCGACCGCGCGGAAGCGCACTGGAGCTCCGTCTCGACACCCTCGACGCACAGGAGTGCGCCCTGCTGGTCGCACAGCGTCCGCATCGCCCGCACCGCGGCCGGGCGCGCCAGCAGGGACGCGTCGAGCTTCACGAGATCCGGCGCCATGTCCGTGAGCAGGCGCAGCGGGAGGTCTCCGTCTCCGACGCCGTCCGCGCTGATCCGGAAGCCCTGGTTTCGCAGCGCGCCGAGCGCCTCCAGCAGCGCGTGCTGCGGCACGTGCGTGTACGGCGGACCGATGTCGATCGTCACCTCCCACGGCAGCCGACCCGCCGCGCGCACGGCGTCGTGCAGCGGTGTGAGCCCACCGAGGTCGGCGAGGGTACCGGCGAACACATTGACGTGCAGGGGCAGCAACGTCTCCTTGCGGGCCGCGGCACGGAACGCCAACACGGCGAGCCGGCCGTCGAGTTCGGGATCGCGGCGCGCCTCGGCCAGGACGTCGCCGGTCTCCGGGCGGGCGAGAATCTCCAGCCCCGCGACTCCACCGGTCGTCAGATTGACCACCGGTTGGAAGGCGAAGCGGAGAGTATCCGTCCAGGCGTCCACGGCAGCATGATGGCGCCACCGAAGACCGCCCGAGCCCAGTTCATGAGACGTTCACGCAGGATTCCGGCGTGCTCACGCAGTGTAGAAACGCCACGTCGTCCGTGGTGATGCGGCGCCGAAGCCACGCTCACAACCGCGAGTGTCCGGGCCCGTGGAGCCCTCGCGACTCATCGCACCGCGACCACGGCCGACCCGTGCCCGAACAGTCCCTGGTTGGCGGCGATTCCCACACGTGCCCCGGTGACCTGCCGGTCGGCCGCGGCGCCCCTCAACTGCCAGGTGAGTTCGCATACTTGCGCTATCGCCTGGGCCGGAACCGCCTCTCCGAAGGAGGCCAGACCGCCGCTCGCGTTCACCGGTACTCGCCCGCCGAGTGCCGTGGAGCCCTCCCTCAGCAACTTCGCGGCTTCCCCTTCGCCGCACAGCCCCAGATCCTCGTACCACTGCAACTCCAGCGCGGTGGACAGGTCGTAGACCTCCGCCAAGGAGAGATCCTCGGGGCCGATGCCGGCTTCCTCATAGGCCGCGCGTGCGATCGACTCCCGGAATGTCTCGGCCGCCGGTGGCACTGCCACTGCCGAGTCGGTCGCGATGTCGGGCAGATCCAGGACGGTGTTGGGGTAACGCGGTGTCACGGTGGACACCGCCCGGATCCGCACCGGATCCCCGGTTCCGTGCCGACGCGCGAACTCCATACCGGCCAGCACGAGCGCCGCACCTCCGTCCGAGGTCGCGCAGATGTCGAGCAGCCGTAGGGGATCGGCGACCACGGCGGAGGCGGCGACCTCCTCGGCGGTGACCGGCTTGCGGTAGCGGGCGTAGGGATTGAGCGCACCCACTGCGGCGTTCTTCACCTTGACCTGCGCGAAGTCCTCCGGTGTGTCCCCGTGCACGGCCATCCGCCGACGCGCGTACAACCCGAAGTACGTCGGATTGGTCGCACCGAGGGCGCGGAAGCGAAGCCAGTCCGGATCGTCGGGCCGGTCGCCGCCCGCAGGCCGGAAGAAGCCTTTGGGAGCAGCGTCGGCACCCACCACCAGCACCACGTCCGCGAGCCCCGAAAGTATCTGCGCCCGCGCCGTGTTGATGGCCTGCGCCCCGGACGCGCACGCCGCGTACACGCTCGTGACCCGGGCTCCCTGCCAGCCGAGCGCCTTCGCGAACGTCGCCCCCGCCACATACCCCGGATAGCCGCCCCGCACGGTGTCCGCGCCGACGATCGACCCGATGTCCCGCCACTCAAGTCCCGCATCGGCGATCGCCGCGCGAGCCGCCGCCGCGCCGTACTCGACGAAGCTGCGCCCCCACTTGCCCCACGGGTGCATGCCCGCGCCCAGCACCGCCACCTCGTCCGTCATGCCGCCACCCCCGTCGGCCGCCACTGCCACGTCGTCCAGATCGTCTCCGCGTCCTCATGCAGCACGCCGGGGACGACCTCCACCTCCATGCCCACCGTCAGATCGGCGACGGTGACCCCGGGAACCGCCTGTCCCAGCACGACGAGGCGCTCGGACTCCAGCTCCACAGCGATCAACGCGTAGGGCTCCCAGGGAAGTTCCGGGTTGGTCACATAGGGTGACGGAGGCCGGTACCGGCTGTCCGTGTACGACCACACGTGCCCCCGCCGCGAGAGAGGGATCTCCTCCAGGTCACCGCCCGGGCAGTCGGGGTTGCGGCAGTGGCCGTCCTCCCGCGGAAAGAAGACCGAGGTGCAGGCCGAGCAGCGGGTGCCGAGGAGGCGGAAGTCGGTCTCGTCCCCGGCGAACCACCCGGCGACCACCGGTGTGCGCGTGCGTGGCATAGCCCCTCCTGATCGTACGATCTGACGGAACGTCAGAAGTCTGCCACGGGCAACGGAAAAGCGGCAGGGCCGCCTGGGCTCACCGGCGGCACCGGCCTTCCTGTCCGGCTTCAGGGGCGGAATGCATCCGATCGCTTCCGCGAAGGAACACACTCCTGATAGACGCAGGAGACATGACACGACTCTCGACCGCGGTACGAGGACTGGTCACCACGCTCGCCACCCTCCTCGCCGTGACCGCCGCCCCGACAGTCGTCCAGGCGAAGCCGGAGCCCAAAGCGCCGAAGGACTTCGTGGCGCTGCGAACAGGGGACCCGACCATCGTTCAGGAGATGCGGTACTCCACCCCGCACAACTTCGTGGGCGAGCGCATCGACGGCTACCGACAGCCCCTGTGCATCCTGACCCGACCTGCCGCCTAGGCCCTCCACAAGGCCCAGAGGCGGCTGTTGCCCACCAGGCCGTACGTACCAGGAGAGCGCCTCGTACCCTGCTACGCACCCAAGGCCGAGCGCTTCCCCGACAGCTCCGTCGACATGGGCACCGGCTTCGACTGTTTCGACACCCTGTCCCACACCCTCGACCCGCACATCCAGGGCGAACAACGGACCAACCGACTGCTGCTCAAGCACACCGTCGAAGCCCTCGGCTTCGTGAATCTCGCCGAGGAGTGGTGGCACTACACGTTCAAGCCGGACCTATCCGGACACCTACTTCGACTTCCCCGTGTCCTGGAAATCCCTGGCCGGACGCTAGCGACGCCCCCCGGAAGAGGCCCCTCCACTGATCGGATACAGTCCGCCGCGTGTCCGAAACTCAGCACTCCGCCCCCAACTCCGCAGCGGATTCCCACTGTTCAAGCTGCGGCGCGCCCTACGGAGAGGGCGTCTCCGGCTGGCCCCGCACCTGCCCTGCGTGCGGCGCCGTGGCCTACCGCAATCCGCTGCCGGTAGCGATCGCGCTCCAGCCCGTGTACGACAGCCAGGGCACCGCCCTGGTCGTCATCACCCGAACCGTCGCCCCCGCGCGCGGAGGCATCGCCCTGCCCGGCGGCTACATCGACGACCGCGAGGACTGGCGGCAGGCCGTCGTCCGCGAGCTCAAGGAAGAGACCGGCATCGACGCAGCCGGCCGCGACGTACGCCTCGTCGACGCGATGAGCTCCCCAGGCGGCCATCTGCTGCTGTTCGGGCTGCTTCCGGAACGGCCGGCCGACCGCCTGCCGGCCTCGGCCGCCACGGACGAGACGGAGGGCTGGCACCTCCTGCGCAGGCCGGAGGAGCTCGCCTTCCCGTTGCACACGCTGGCCGTCAGGGCGTTCTTCGAGGGCCGCTACATCTGAGCCGAAGGCTCATCGAGCCCTCGTATGCGCACCGGACGAGGCGAGGCGATCATGCCGTTCTCGCCCTCCAACTCGACGACCAGCTCTCGGCCTTCCCAGCGGGTGACATACCGCTCGATCTCCGCCTCGTCCTCGCCGTCACCGGCGTCCGGCACGACCAGCCCGCCCCCGGTGCGTCCAGGGGCGGGCGCCCACACGTCCAGTTCCAGCCCGCCGTCGTCCCCACGCACGGGGACGACGGCACCCGAGCGTGCCAGCACCGGGACCCGGGACAGGGGCGCGTCCACGAGAACCTGCCCCGGCCCCTCGTAGGCTCGCCCCGTCGCGGTGTCGTACCAGCGCCCTCGCGGCAACTGCACCGCACGCCGGTCAGCTCCCGGACCCAGCACCGGTGCCACCAGCAGACAGTCGCCCAGCAGAAACGCATCCTCGCAGTCGCGCAGCGTGCGGTCCTCCGGAGCCGACCACCACAGCGGACGGACGTACGGCGCCCCTGTGCGCCGGGCCAGATGCGCCAGCGTCACGAAGTACGGCAGCAACCTGCGGCGCTCGACGAGTGCCACGCGCGCGTGCTCCAGCACCTCGGGACCGAATTCCCACGGCTCCCTGCGCCCCGCCCGCAGACTCGCGTGCGTACGGAACAGCGGCAGATGGGCGGCCAACTGGAACCAGCGCAGATACAGCTCCGGCGACGGACTCCCGTCGAATCCGCCCACGTCCGGCCCCGAGTACGGCACCCCGCACAGCCCGAGGCCCATGACCAGCGACAGCGACGCCCGCAGCCCCGGCCAGCCTGTGGCCACGTCCCCGGACCAGGTCCCCCCGTAGCGCTGCATGCCGACCCACCCCGAACGGGAGAAGACGAAGGGCCGTTCTTGGGGTGCCAGTTCGAGCAAGCCCTCGTAGCCGGCCCTGGCCATGCACAGGCCGTAGACGTTGTGGGCCTCCCTATGATCCCCGCCTCGCCCTTCCAGGGAGTGCCGGGCCGAACGCGGCAGCGTCGCCTCCCCGAAGGCCGCGAACGAGGTCGGCTCGTTCATGTCATGCCAGAAGCCCGAGAAACCCTGTGCAAACCGCTCCTCGTAGAGCCCAGCCCACCACTTGCGTACGCGCGCGTGCGTGAAGTCCGGGAAGACCGCTTCCCCGGGCCAGACGACTCCCCGCACGGGCCGGCCCGAGGCGTCCCGTACGAACGCGTCCTCGGCCGTCCCGCTGTCGTACACGGCATTGCCTGGCGCGGCCTTGACCGCCGGGTCGACGATGGAAACCAGGCGCACACCCTCCCGGCGCAGGTCCTCGGCGAGCTGCGGCAGTTTGGGGAAGGCATCCTGATCGACCGTGAACACCTGGTGCTCGTCGAAGTGGTCGATGTCCAGATGAACCGCGTCCAAAGGCAGACCACGCTCCTGGTAGCCCGAAACGATCCGCCGGACCTCCTGCTCGCTGCCGAAACCCCACCGCGCGTGATGGTGGCCCAGCGCCCACGCCGGCGGTAGAGCGGGCGCGCCGGTGAGTGCGGCCCAGGCGCGCAGCACGCGCGCGGGGGTGCCCACCATGACCCAGCAGCGCAGCGGACCGCCGTCCATCCGCACCTCGCACGTCCCCGCCCTGTCGTGCCCGGATCCTGCGCCCTCCTCGCCCTCCCGCAACGTCACCGTGCCGTCCCACGAGGTGTCGTGGAACACCAGGTGCGTGGCCGCGTCGGCCACCACGACCTGCACGGGCATGGTGATGTAGAGCGGATCGTCACCAGGACCGAAGGCATGGCCCGGGTCGGTGTTCCACAGCCGGTACGTTCCATCCTTCAGCCGGGGCCCGGATGCCCTCCCACCGAGCCCGAAGAACCGCGCGTCCGCGGCCACCTCCGACCGCTGCATCCACCGTGCCGCCCCACCGTCGATGGGCTCCCACCAGCGCGGAGGCAGGTCGCGGCGCAGTGTCACGCCACCGGGCGTCTTCACCTCCACGGTGCCGTGCCGCGAGATGACGACCGTGACGCGCTCCGCCACGACCCGCCAGCCACCCTCCTTGTCGGGCTCCAGCACCGCCCGCGGATCCGGTTCCGGACAGCGACCCGCGAGCGCGTACGACGGCTCGGGAGTGGCCCCGTCCCAGCCCCAGAACACGGCACCGTTCACTGCGACGGTGACGCACAGCTCGGACCGGCTGAACCGGATGACACCGCCGCCCGGACCCGGCTGCACCTCCTGCACCGGCCCAGGTACCCGGGCACGCTCCGCACCCCGCGGCGGCAACCCCGCGGCGTCGACACGCCTCCTGCGCCACGCCGCTCGCACGGTACGCAACCCCTGGGCCGCTCCCACAGAACCGACCACCTTCATCGAACGCACCAGGTCACGACCGTTCATGCTGCTCAGCCTGCCACTGACCGCCCCACGCGCGTGCGCCGTTCAACTTCCGTTCACCCGTGCCGGGACCACATCTTCACGACACGGACTGTGTGGGGCGCACCCTGGTGTAGAAGTCGATCACATGGCATCGTCCCTGTCAGCCGCGTCACGCGCACAACCCAGCCGTGCGCGGAAGACGCACACGACGCGCACAGTCCGGGAGCCGCTCCATGTCGATCGTGAACCCTCAGCCGCTCTGGCAGCCAGATCCCCAGCGCATCGCCCGGGCTCAGGTCACCAAGTTCCAGGCCTGGGCCGCCGAGCACCACGGCGCCCCCTCCGAGGGCGGCTACGGGGCACTGCACCGCTGGTCGGTCGACGAACTGGACACCTTCTGGAAGGCCGTCACGCAGTGGTTCGACGTACGCTTCTCCACGCCGTACGCGCGCGTGCTGGGCGACCGTTCGATGCCCGGTGCCCAGTGGTTCCCCGGCGCCACCCTGAACTACGCGGAGCACGCCCTGCGAGCCGCTGAGACCCGCGCCGATGAACCCGCACTCCTGTACGTGGACGAATCCCACGAGCCGAGCCCTGTGACCTGGTCCGAGCTGCGCCGCCAGGTGGGGTCCCTCGCCACCGAGCTGCGCGCCCTCGGCGTGCGCCCCGGCGACCGCGTCAGCGGCTACCTACCGAACATCCCGCAAGCCGTCGTTGCCCTCCTCGCCACCGCCGCCGTGGGCGGAGTGTGGACTTCCTGCGCCCCCGACTTCGGTGCCCGCAGCGTCCTCGACCGCTTCCAGCAGATCGAACCGGTCGTCCTGTTCACCGTGGACGGCTACCGCTACGGCGGCAAGGAGCACGACCGCCGCGACATCGTCTCCGAGCTTCGCCGTGAACTGCCCACGCTGCGCGCCGTGGTGCATATCCCACTCCTCGGCACAGCTGCCCCCGAAGGTGCGCTCGAGTGGTCGGCCCTCACTGCCGCCGACGAGGAACCCGTCTTCGAGCAGGTGCCCTTCGACCACCCTCTCTGGGTGCTCTACTCCTCCGGCACGACCGGCCTCCCCAAGGCCATCGTGCAGTCCCAGGGCGGCATCCTCGTCGAGCACCTCAAACAACTCGGGCTGCACTGCGACCTGGGCCCAGAGGACCGTTTCTTCTGGTACACGTCGACGGGCTGGATGATGTGGAACTTCCTCGTCTCCGGCCTCCTCACCGGCACCACGATCGTCCTGTACGACGGCAGCCCGGGCTACCCCGACACAGGCGCCCAATGGCGAGTCGCCGAACGCACGGGAGCCACCCTCTACGGCACGTCCGCCGCGTACGTCATGGCCTGCCGCAAGGCCGGCGTGCACCCCGCGCGCGACTTCGACCTCACCAAGGTGCAGTGCGTCGCCACCACGGGATCCCCACTGCCGCCCGACGGATTCCGCTGGCTGCACGACGAGGTCCGCGACCACCTCTGGATCGCCTCCGTCAGCGGCGGCACGGACGTGTGCTCCTGCTTCGCGGGAGCCGTGCCCACCGTGCCTGTGTATGTAGGCGAACTCCAGGCCCCGGGCCTCGGCACCGATCTGCAGTCCTGGGACCCGAGCGGCGAACCCCTCATCGACGAGGTGGGCGAGCTCGTGGTCACCAACCCCATGCCGTCCATGCCGATCTACTTCTGGAACGACCCCGACGGCAGGCGCTACCACGACAGTTACTTCGACACCTATCCCGGCGTCTGGCGCCACGGCGACTGGATCACTCTCACCTCACGCGGCTCAGTCGTCATCCACGGCCGCTCCGACTCCACACTCAACCGCCAAGGCGTCCGCATGGGATCGGCCGACATCTACGAAGCGGTCGAGCGTCTCCCAGAAATCAAGGAATCCCTCGTCATCGGCGTCGAGCAGCCCGACGGCGGCTACTGGATGCCCTTGTTCGTGCACCTGGCCCCCGGAGCTGTGCTCGACGAAGCGCTCCTGAGCCGCATCAAGCAGACCATCCGCGAACAGCTCTCACCGCGACACGTCCCCGACGAGGTCATCGAAGTTCCCGGCATCCCCCACACCCTCACGGGCAAGCGCATCGAGGTCCCGGTCAAACGCCTTCTCCAAGGCACACCCCTGGAGCGGGCCGTCAACCCCGGCTCCATCGACAACCTCGACCTCCTGCACTTCTACGAGGAACTGGCCCGCAAGCGCGCCTGACCGACACCGGCCTCGGACTCGTCGCACCACGACGAGCCGGGCACGTTGTCAGTGCTGCCGGTTACTGTGAGTGAGCATTGATCGATTGCGCACACACAGGGGGAAACATGGCGCATACCAACGACCTGACGATGCGACGCGTCCTGCGCCGCGAAATCGCCGGCACGATCGGCCTGCTCACCGACGAGCACGACTTCCGTGCCATGCGGCACTACCGCAGCTTCACCTTCGACGACCACAAGATCTATCTCCAGCAGATGGAGGCCCTCCTCAGGACTCGGGCCTCCCAAGGCAGCCATACGACGATCGCACTCTTCGATCCGCAGGAGTACGCCGAGTTCTGCGCGGAAACGGGCCTCGACCCCGACAACGCGGCGAGCCGCACACGCTTCACAGCCGAACTCGCGGCCACGGGACCCACCGTCCCCTACCAGGGCCAGCCCCTCACAGACCTCGTCCCGGCCCTCGTCGACGAAGCCGTCCGACAAGCCACGTGGGAGTACGCGTCCACACTCCTGGCACGCCTCGGCGCCTGCGCCACCTGCGGCGAGGACATCGGCCGTGCGGCCTTCGTGCGCGCCTCGAGCCTCCTCGTCCGCATCCTCGACACAGCCCAGCCGGGCAGCCGGCACCTCGTCTGCAGCGTCACCGGAACCCCGGAAGCACTCGTGTCCGTCCTGCACGCCGACGAGGACACCGAGGGCGCCACGCACCTCGACGAGGCCGAAGCCCTGGAGTTCACCACGGTCCTCGCCGTCGGCCTCGCCACTCGGAGCCCAGGCGGACTCGTCATGCGGACCAGCGCCCCCGGCACGTCCGACCGCATCTACGGATGGCGCCTGCGCGGAGACGGTCTGGAACCCCTGACCGCCGGCGAGGTCTTCGACGCCTACTGCACCGACATCGAATCCGGAGACCTCATCTCCCCGGAATCCGGCGTCGACTACTGCGTGCCACCGGACCTGGGCAGTGAGGAAATGCCACCGGGCCACCACCATTGAACGCGGATGGGGCGCCCCACCAACAGGTGGAGCGCCCCATCACAACGGGCCGGCAACCATCGCGCAGACGTCCTGCTCCGACTACTCGCCCGACAGCACCGCCTGAGCGGCGTGGCGTGCCTCCTCGGCGCTGTCCGCCGCCCGCGCGGCCGCAGCAGCACGCTCACACTGCGCCAGCGTGTACTTCGCCAGCGTCGCCCGGACATAGGGAATCGACGCCGAACCCATGGACAGGGAGGTGACACCCAGACCGGTCAGCACACACGCCAGCAGCGGGTCGGAAGCGGCCTCACCACAGACGCCGCAGCTCTTGCCCTCGGCCTTCGCCGCCTCCGCGGACAGCGCGACCAGGTCGAGCAGCGCGGGCTGCCAAGGATCCTGCAGACGGGACACCGCACCGACCTGACGGTCCGCGGCGAAGGTGTACTGCGCGAGGTCGTTCGTCCCCAGTGACAGGAACTCGACCTCCTGCAGGATCGAACGCGCCCGCAGTGCGGCGGACGGAATCTCCACCATCGCACCGAACTTCGCCCGCAGCCCGGCCGCACGACAGGCGTCCGCAAACGCCTTCGCGTCAGTACGGTCCGCCACCATCGGGGCCATGACCTCGAGGTAGACCGGCAGACCCTCCGACGCCTTCGCAAGCGCCGTCAGCTGGGTGCGCAGCACCTCGGGGTGGTCCAGCAACGTCCGCAGACCCCGCACACCCAGCGCCGGGTTCGGCTCATCGGCCGGCGTCAGGAAGTCCAGCGGCTTGTCCGCACCCGCGTCCAGAACACGTACGACGACCCGACCCTCGGGGAAGGCCTCGAGAACCTGCCGGTAGGCCTCGACCTGCTTCTCCTCCGACGGCGCCTTCTTGCTGTCGTCGAGGAAGAGGAACTCGGTCCGGAACAGACCGACACCCTCGGCACCCGCTTCGACAGCGGCCGGAACGTCGGACGGTCCGCCGACATTGGCAAGCAGCGGCACCTTGTGGCCGTCGGCCGTGGCGCCCGGCCCGGTAGACGCGGCGAGGGCGGCCTTGCGCGCGGCGGCAGCGCCTTCAAGCTCCGCCTTCTTCTCGTCGCTCGGGTGCACGAAGACGTCGCCCGTGCTGCCGTCCACAGCTACGACCGTACCCTCGGTGAGCTCACCGGCACCCGGCAGCGCGACCACGGCCGGCACACCGAGTGCCCTCGCAAGAATCGCGCTGTGGCTGGTCGGCCCGCCCTCCTCGGTGACAAAGCCGAGGACCAAGGCCGGATCGAGCAGCGCCGTGTCGGCCGGAGCGAGATCGCGGGCGACAAGGACATAGGGCTCGTCGCTGTCAGGCACACCCGGCATCGGAACCCCGAGCAAACGAGCGACGATACGATTCCGCACGTCATCGAGGTCGGCCACCCGGCCGGCAAGGTACTCACCGGCACCGGCCAGCAGCTCGCGATACGCGGCGAAGGCGTCGTACACGGCACGCTCGGCAGTGCTGCCCACCGCGATACGCCGGTCCACATCCGCCATCAGCTCGGGGTCCTGGGCCATCATGGCTTGAGCCTCGAGCACAGCTTGCGCTTCGCCCCCCGCCAGATTGCCGCGCGCCATGAGGTCGGCGGCCACAGCATCTACGGCCTTCCGGGCGCGCCCCTGTTCGCGCTTCGCGTCCTCGGCCGGGATCTGCTTGGCAGGCGGCTCGAGGACCGCCGTTCCCATGTGCCGAACCTCGCCGATCGCCACACCGTGGCTGACCCCGACGCCTCGCAGCGTTGTCTCCATCTCACCCGTCTCCGATAAGGCGGCGGGCCCGGCCGCCGCAGTGGTTGTCGTCCCTACGTGCCGCCATGCGACGGCACCGAAGTCACTTCCAGACGAAGAGACTGTCGCCGGCCTTCACATCGCCGCTGTCACGCAGTTCGGAGAGGGCCTCCGCCGTTGCCTCAAGGGCCACGACCGGGCACACCGGAGACTTGCCGGCTGCCTCGACGGCCGAGGGGTTCCATCGGACGATGCTCTGGCCGCGCGTCACGGTGTCGCCCTTGTTCACAAGCAACTCGAAGCCCTCGCCGTTGAGCTGCACCGTGTCGATGCCGAGGTGGGTGAGGACACCGTGGCCCTGCTCGTCGACGACGACGAAGGCGTGCGGATGGAGAGAGACGATGACTCCGTCCACGGGGGACACAGCCTCGGACGGTTCACGCACCGGGTCGATCGCTGTGCCCGGGCCGACCATGGCCCCGGAGAAGACCGGATCCGGCACGGACGCCAGTCCAACGGCGCGTCCTGCCAATGGGGACGTCACGGTGGTCATGGGAAGCCTCCCAGGGGTGGAGATCGATATGGCCGTCGCTGCCTGTGCTGGACGGCACACTGTTCAGCAGCGTATGTCACATGAAGTGCCGGTTCCGCGCGGGCGGACCGGAGTGGTCTAGACCATACCCCAAATCGATTTGCACCCGCTCCGTGACCGCGTGTACTGTCGTACTCCTGCTTGGGGCTGAGCGACGCGACTTCGCAACCTCGCCCGGCAGCAACAAACTTGTCAGATCCTATCCTCGGGGTCACCTTCTGCATGCTCGCAGGATGGTGGTCAGGGAGCCGGAAAAACCCTGATAGAGTTTGGAAACACCGAAGGGAAGCGCCCGGAGGAAAGCCCGAGAGGGTGAGTACAAAGGAAGCGTCCGTTCCTTGAGAACTCAACAGTGTGCCAAAAATCAACGCCAGATATGTTGATACCCCGTCTACCGGCCGTCATGGTCGGGACGAGGTTCCTTTGAAAAAACACAGCGAGGACGCTGTGAACGGCCGGGCTTATTCCGCCTGGCTGTTCCGCTCTCGTGATGTGTGGTCCCGATTACGGGAAAACATTCACGGAGAGTTTGATCCTGGCTCAGGACGAACGCTGGCGGCGTGCTTAACACATGCAAGTCGAACGATGAACCACTTCGGTGGGGATTAGTGGCGAACGGGTGAGTAACACGTGGGCAATCTGCCCTTCACTCTGGGACAAGCCCTGGAAACGGGGTCTAATACCGGATATCACTTCCACTCGCATGGGTGGGGGTCGAAAGCTCCGGCGGTGAAGGATGAGCCCGCGGCCTATCAGCTTGTTGGTGAGGTAATGGCTCACCAAGGCGACGACGGGTAGCCGGCCTGAGAGGGCGACCGGCCACACTGGGACTGAGACACGGCCCAGACTCCTACGGGAGGCAGCAGTGGGGAATATTGCACAATGGGCGAAAGCCTGATGCAGCGACGCCGCGTGAGGGATGACGGCCTTCGGGTTGTAAACCTCTTTCAGCAGGGAAGAAGCGAAAGTGACGGTACCTGCAGAAGAAGCGCCGGCTAACTACGTGCCAGCAGCCGCGGTAATACGTAGGGCGCAAGCGTTGTCCGGAATTATTGGGCGTAAAGAGCTCGTAGGCGGCTTGTCACGTCGGGTGTGAAAGCCCGGGGCTTAACCCCGGGTCTGCATTCGATACGGGCTAGCTAGAGTGTGGTAGGGGAGATCGGAATTCCTGGTGTAGCGGTGAAATGCGCAGATATCAGGAGGAACACCGGTGGCGAAGGCGGATCTCTGGGCCATTACTGACGCTGAGGAGCGAAAGCGTGGGGAGCGAACAGGATTAGATACCCTGGTAGTCCACGCCGTAAACGGTGGGAACTAGGTGTTGGCGACATTCCACGTCGTCGGTGCCGCAGCTAACGCATTAAGTTCCCCGCCTGGGGAGTACGGCCGCAAGGCTAAAACTCAAAGGAATTGACGGGGGCCCGCACAAGCAGCGGAGCATGTGGCTTAATTCGACGCAACGCGAAGAACCTTACCAAGGCTTGACATACACCGGAAACGGCCAGAGATGGTCGCCCCCTTGTGGTCGGTGTACAGGTGGTGCATGGCTGTCGTCAGCTCGTGTCGTGAGATGTTGGGTTAAGTCCCGCAACGAGCGCAACCCTTGTCCTGTGTTGCCAGCATGCCCTTCGGGGTGATGGGGACTCACAGGAGACCGCCGGGGTCAACTCGGAGGAAGGTGGGGACGACGTCAAGTCATCATGCCCCTTATGTCTTGGGCTGCACACGTGCTACAATGGCAGGTACAATGAGCTGCGATACCGTGAGGTGGAGCGAATCTCAAAAAGCCTGTCTCAGTTCGGATTGGGGTCTGCAACTCGACCCCATGAAGTCGGAGTTGCTAGTAATCGCAGATCAGCATTGCTGCGGTGAATACGTTCCCGGGCCTTGTACACACCGCCCGTCACGTCACGAAAGTCGGTAACACCCGAAGCCGGTGGCCCAACCCCTTGTGGGAGGGAGCTGTCGAAGGTGGGACTGGCGATTGGGACGAAGTCGTAACAAGGTAGCCGTACCGGAAGGTGCGGCTGGATCACCTCCTTTCTAAGGAGCACTTCTAAGCCGGGCTTGCCTGGTTCAGAGGCCAGTACATCAGCGAATGTCTGATGCTGGTTGCTCATGGGTGGAACGTTGATTATTCGGCACTTTCAGTCATCTCGGGCTGCCAGTACTGCTCTTCGGAGTGTGGAACGCTGATCATGAGTGGCGAGGGTGTCGGGCACGCTGTTGGGTGTCTGAGGGTACGGCCGTTTGGCCGGGAGCCTTCGATGCCGGCCCCAGTGAACTCGAACCGGTTGGTTCGGGGTGATGGGTGGCTGGTCGTTGTTTGAGAACTGCACAGTGGACGCGAGCATCTGTGGCCAAGTTTTTAAGGGCGCACGGTGGATGCCTTGGCACCAGGAACCGATGAAGGACGTGGGAGGCCACGATAGTCCCCGGGGAGTCGTCAACCAGGCTTTGATCCGGGGGTTTCCGAATGGGGAAACCCGGCAGTCGTCATGGGCTGTCACCCATACCTGAACACATAGGGTATGTGGAGGGAACGCGGGGAAGTGAAACATCTCAGTACCCGCAGGAAGAGAAAACAACCGTGATTCCGGGAGTAGTGGCGAGCGAAACCGGATGAGGCTAAACCGTATACGTGTGAGACCCGGCAGGGGTTGCGTATGCGGGGTTGTGGGATCTCTCTTCTGTTGTCTGCCGGCAACAGGACGAGTCAGAAACCGTTGATGTAGGCGAAGGACATGCGAAAGGTCCGGCGTAGAGGGTAAGACCCCCGTAGTCGAAACGTCAGCGGCTCGTTTGAGAGACACCCAAGTAGCACGGGGCCCGAGAAATCCCGTGTGAATCTGGCGGGACCACCCGCTAAGCCTAAATATTCCCTGGTGACCGATAGCGGATAGTACCGTGAGGGAATGGTGAAAAGTACCGCGGGAGCGGAGTGAAATAGTACCTGAAACCGTGTGCCTACAAGCCGTGGGAGCGTCGGAATGTGCTTGCACATTCTCGTGACTGCGTGCCTTTTGAAGAATGAGCCTGCGAGTTTGCGGTGTGTTGCGAGGTTAACCCGTGTGGGGAAGCCGTAGCGAAAGCGAGTCCGAATAGGGCGATTCAGTAGCGCGCTCAAGACCCGAAGCGGAGTGATCTAGCCATGGGCAGGTTGAAGCGGAGGTAAGACTTCGTGGAGGACCGAACCCACCAGGGTTGAAAACCTGGGGGATGACCTGTGGTTAGGGGTGAAAGGCCAATCAAACTCCGTGATAGCTGGTTCTCCCCGAAATGCATTTAGGTGCAGCGTCGTGTGTTTCTTGCCGGAGGTAGAGCACTGGATAGGCGATGGGCCCTACCGGGTTACTGACCTTAGCCAAACTCCGAATGCCGGTAAGTGAGAGCGCGGCAGTGAGACTGTGGGGGATAAGCTCCATGGTCGAGAGGGAAACAGCCCAGAGCATCGACTAAGGCCCCTAAGCGTACGCTAAGTGGGAAAGGATGTGGAGTCGCAGAGACAACCAGGAGGTTGGCTTAGAAGCAGCCACCCTTGAAAGAGTGCGTAATAGCTCACTGGTCTAGTGATTCCGCGCCGACAATGTAGCGGGGCTCAAGCGTACCGCCGAAGTCGTGTCATTGCGATATGTACCCCCAACGGGGATCGTGATGGGTAGGGGAGCGTCGTGTGCCGGGTGAAGCAGCACCGGAAGGTAGTTGTGGACGGTTCACGAGTGAGAATGCAGGCATGAGTAGCGATTCACACGTGAGAAACGTGTGCGCCGATTGACTAAGGGTTCCTGGGTCAAGCTGATCTGCCCAGGGTAAGTCGGGACCTAAGGCGAGGCCGACAGGCGTAGTCGATGGATAACCGGTTGATATTCCGGTACCCGCTGTGAAGCGTCAAACATTGAATCGGGCGATGCTAAGTCCGTGAAGCCGCCCTGGAGCCTTCGGGCAAAGGGGAGTGGTGGAGCCGACGGACCAGACCTGTAGTAGGTGAGTGATGGGGTGACGCAGGAAGGTAGTCCATCCCGGGCGGTGGTTGTCCCGGGGTAAGGGTGTAGCCCGAGTGGTAGGTAAATCCGCCATTCATACAGGGTGAGACCTGATGCCGAGCCGATTGTGGTGAAGTGGATGATCCTATGCTGTCGAGAAAAGCCTCTAGCGAGTTTCATGGCGGCCCGTACCCTAAACCGACTCAGGTGGTCAGGTAGAGAATACCGAGGCGTTCGGGTGAACTATGGTTAAGGAACTCGGCAAAATGCCCCCGTAACTTCGGGAGAAGGGGGGCCACGCTTGGTGAGAGGACTTGCTCCTCGAGCTGGGGGTGGCCGCAGAGACCAGCGAGAAGCGACTGTTTACTAAAAACACAGGTCCGTGCGAAGCCGTAAGGCGATGTATACGGACTGACGCCTGCCCGGTGCTGGAACGTTAAGGGGACCGGTTAGTCAGGATTCGTCCTGGCGAAGCTGAGAACTTAAGCGCCAGTAAACGGCGGTGGTAACTATAACCATCCTAAGGTAGCGAAATTCCTTGTCGGGTAAGTTCCGACCTGCACGAATGGCGTAACGACTTCTCGACTGTCTCAACCATAGGCCCGGTGAAATTGCACTACGAGTAAAGATGCTCGTTTCGCGCAGCAGGACGGAAAGACCCCGGGACCTTTACTACAGTTTGATATTGGTGTTCGGTTCGGCTTGTGTAGGATAGGTGGGAGACTTTGAAGCGGGCACGCCAGTGTTCGTGGAGTCGCCGTTGAAATACCACTCTGGTCGTGCTGGATGTCTAACCTGGGTCCGTGATCCGGATCAGGGACAGTGTCTGATGGGTAGTTTAACTGGGGCGGTTGCCTCCTAAAGAGTAACGGAGGCGCCCAAAGGTTCCCTCAGCCTGGTTGGCAATCAGGTGTTGAGTGTAAGTGCACAAGGGAGCTTGACTGTGAGACCGACGGGTCGAGCAGGGACGAAAGTCGGGACTAGTGATCCGGCGGTGGCTTGTGGAAGCGCCGTCGCTCAACGGATAAAAGGTACCCCGGGGATAACAGGCTGATCTTCCCCAAGAGTCCATATCGACGGGATGGTTTGGCACCTCGATGTCGGCTCGTCGCATCCTGGGGCTGGAGTCGGTCCCAAGGGTTGGGCTGTTCGCCCATTAAAGCGGTACGCGAGCTGGGTTTAGAACGTCGTGAGACAGTTCGGTCCCTATCCGCTGCGCGCGCAGGAATATTGAGAAGGGCTGTCCCTAGTACGAGAGGACCGGGACGGACGAACCTCTGGTGTGCCAGTTGTTCTGCCAAGGGCATGGCTGGTTGGCTACGTTCGGGAGGGATAACCGCTGAAAGCATCTAAGCGGGAAGCCTGCTTCGAGATGAGTATTCCCACCCACTTGATGGGGTAAGGCTCCCAGTAGACGACTGGGTTGATAGGCCGGATCTGGAAGCACGGTAACGTGTGGAGGTGACCGGTACTAATAGGCCGAGGGCTTGTCCTCAGTTGCTCGCGTCCACTGTGTTGGTTCTGAAACCACGAACAGCCCCATGCCAGGCCACGGTATGGTGCGGCATGGTTCGACAGTTTCATAGTGTTTCGGTGGTTATAGCGTGAGGGAAACGCCCGGTTACATTCCGAACCCGGAAGCTAAGCCTTACAGCGCCGATGGTACTGCAGGGGGGACCCTGTGGGAGAGTAGGACGCCGCCGAACTCCTTTTAGAGCTCTGGCTCTTGGGCATACAGCCCGAGGGCCAGAGCTTTTTTGTGTTGAGGTAGGGTCAGGGGGCATCGTTAGGTACGTTTCCCACAGGAGGCCCCCGGGTGGAGGTCCAGGAGACTCGCGTCCAGACGGATCGAGTGCTCACCATCCCCAACATCCTCAGCATGGCGCGGCTCCTTGGCGTGCCGCTGTTCCTGTGGCTGATTCTCAGGCCTGAGTTCGGTGGGCCCAAGAGTGACGGCTGGGCCCTTCTGGTGCTGGCTCTGAGTGGCGTCAGCGACTACCTGGACGGCAAGCTCGCGCGGCGTTGGAACCAGATCAGCAGCCTGGGCCGGCTTCTCGACCCCGCGGCCGACCGGCTCTACATTCTCTCGACTTTGGTCGGCCTCACCTGGCGCGAGATTCTGCCGGTCTGGTTGACCGCTGCACTTTTGGCGCGTGAGCTGCTCCTGCTGGTGATGGTGGGCATCCTCAGACGCCATGGCTATCCGCCACCGCAGGTGAACTTCCTTGGGAAGGCTGCAACGTTCAACCTGATGTACGCCTTCCCGCTGCTGCTGCTCAGCGACGGAAGTGGGTGGATCCCGTCACTCGCTGCTATTTTCGGATGGGCGTTCGCCGGATGGGGTACAACCCTGTACTGGTGGGCAGGAGTCCTCTACGTGGTACAAGTCCGCCGCCTGGTCCGTGCGGACGCCATGGCCGATTGAACTCGCGGATTGGAGCCCGTAGCGCTCGATGGCCCGCGACGGAAAAGTGCGGGACAATCTGGACGGGTGAAGTCGGCTAGACAGTCGTCTCTTCGAGGAGGACGCTTCCGACATGAAGGCCGTCGTGATGGCCGGGGGCGAAGGCACGCGCCTTCGTCCCATGACCTCAAGCATGCCCAAGCCGCTCCTGCCGGTGGCCAACCGGCCGATCATGGAGCACGTTCTGCGGCTGCTCAAAAGGCATGGGCTGAATGAAACCGTCGTGACAGTGCAGTTCCTGGCCTCTCTGGTCAAGAACTACTTCGGCGACGGTGAAGAGCTCGGAATGGAGCTCAGCTATGCCAATGAGGAGAAGCCACTCGGTACCGCCGGAAGCGTCAAGAACGCCGAAGAGGCGTTGAAGGACGATGCTTTCCTGGTCATCTCCGGTGATGCCCTGACCGACTTCGACCTCACCGAGCTGATCAATTTCCACAAGGAAAAGGGCGGGCTCGTCACGGTTTGTTTGACGCGTGTGCCCAATCCGCTGGAATTCGGCATCACGATCGTCGACGAGGAAGGCAAGGTTGAACGCTTCCTCGAGAAGCCGACCTGGGGTCAGGTTTTCTCGGACACGGTGAACACCGGCATCTATGTCATGGAGCCCGAGGTCTTCGACTATGTCGAGGCCGACGTCCCCGTGGACTGGTCCGGCGACGTCTTCCCGCAGCTCATGAAGGAAGGCAAGCACATCTATGGCTATATCGCGGAGGGGTACTGGGAGGACGTCGGCACCCACGAGAGCTATGTGAAGGCGCAGGCCGACGTCCTGGAGGGCAAGGTCGACGTCGAGCTCGACGGCTTCGAGATCTCCCCGGGCGTCTGGGTGGCGGAAGGCGCCGAGGTGCATCCTGATGCCGTTCTCCGTGGTCCCCTGTATATCGGGGACTATGCCAAGGTCGAGGCCGGTGTGGAAATCCGAGAGCACACCGTCGTCGGCTCGAACGTGGTCGTGAAGAGCGGAGCCTTTCTCCACAGGGCCGTCGTGCACGACAACGTGTACATCGGGCAGCACAGCAATCTGCGCGGGTGCGTTGTCGGCAAGAACACCGACATCATGCGCGCGGCCCGGATCGAGGACGGCGCGGTCATCGGTGACGAGTGCCTGATCGGTGAAGAATCGATCGTCCAGGGCAATGTGCGCGTCTATCCGTTCAAGACCATCGAGGCCGGCGCCTTTGTCAACACCTCGGTGATCTGGGAGTCCAGGGGGCAGGCGCATCTGTTCGGTGCCCGTGGCGTCTCCGGCATCCTGAACGTGGAGATCACGCCCGAGCTTGCCGTGCGACTCGCCGGCGCGTATGCGACGACCCTGAAGAAGGGGTCCACCGTCACCACGGCTCGCGACCACTCCCGCGGTGCCCGTGCGCTCAAGCGGGCGGTCATCTCGGCGCTGCAGGCCAGCGCCATCGACGTACGGGACCTGGAGAACGTACCGCTGCCCGTGGCGCGGCAGCAGACTGCGCGGGGCAGTGCAGGCGGGATCATGATCCGTACGACTCCAGGAGTGCCGGATTCCGTGGACATCATGTTCTTCGACGGGCGGGGTGCCGATCTGTCGCAGGCCAGTCAGCGGAAGTTGGACAGGGTTTTCGCGCGGCAGGAGTACCGGCGTGCGTTCCCCGGAGAGATCGGGGACCTGCATTTTCCGGCCAGTGTCTTTGACTCGTACACCGGGTCGTTGCTGCGGAACGTCGATACGACGGGGATTTCGGAGTCGGGGCTCAAGGTCGTCGTCGACGCGTCGAACGGCAGCGCGGGGCTCGTGCTGCCCAGCCTGCTCGGCAAGCTCGGTGTGGACTCGCTGACGATCAACCCCGGTCTCGACGAGTCGAGGCCCACCGAGTCGGCGGATACGCGCCGGTCGGGGTTGGTGCGCCTGGGAGAGATCGTGGCGTCCGCGCGGGCCGCGTTCGGGGTGCGGTTCGACCCTGTTGGTGAGCGGCTTTCGCTGGTGGACGAGAAGGGGCGGATCGTCGAGGACGACCGAGCCCTGCTCGTCATGCTCGACCTGGTGGCCGCGGAGAGGCGTAGCGGGCGGGTGGCGCTGCCGGTGACCACGACGAGGATCGCCGAGCAGGTGGCGGCGTACCACGGGACGCAGGTGGAATGGACGACGACCTCGCCGGACGACCTGACCCGGGTCGGTCGTGACGACACGACGATCTTCGGCGGCGACGGTAAGGGCGGGTTCATCGTCCCCGAGTTCAGCAGTGTCTTCGACGGTTCGGCAGCCTTCGTGCGGCTGATCGGCCTAGTGGCGCGGACGCAGCTCACGCTCAGCCAGATCGACGCGCGGATTCCGCGGGCCCATGTCATCAAGCGGGATCTTGCGACTCCCTGGGCCGTCAAGGGACTGGTGATGCGCCGGGTCGTGGAGGAGGCGGGAGATCGCTTTGTCGACACGACCGATGGTGTTCGGGTCGTGGAGACGGACGGGCGCTGGGTGATGGTGCTGCCCGACCCGGCCGAGGCGGTTACCCATCTGTGGGCGGAGGGCCCGGACGACGCCTCCGCGCAGGCACTGCTCGACGAATGGGCGGCGGTCGTGGACAGCGCCGGCCGCTGAAACACGGACCACGCGCGCGTGCCGGACAGGCGTCCCCAAGGGGCCTGTCCGGCACGCCGGTGGGGCCATTCGGAGGTATCGGCGGCGACGTGCGACGATGTGCGGCATGCCGCAGCAGCCCCCCGTTCGGAGCACACCTACGCGCCCCGCGCGCCCGGACGCGTCCATGTCGCTGCTCACCAACGTCATGGATCACAGCCTCGACGACGGTTACGCCGAGGCAGCCGCGCGCAAGAAGGCCGCGGGCGACGGAGGGCTGCCCAGGACGCTGAGGGCGAAGCTGGGGCTCGCTGCCGGTCTGGTGCTCGCGGCGCTCGTGGTGACCGTGGGGGCGGCTCAGGCGCGGGTCGCGGCGCCCGTCGTTGCCAAGGAGCGCGAGGAGCTGGTCGACCGCATCGACCGTGAGACCTCGGCGGCGGACCAGCTGGAGGAGACCGTCGACAAGCTCCGCGACGACGTGAGCGCGCGGCAGCGGGAGGCGCTGAAGTCGACCGGTGACAGTGATCAGGGCGAGCTCGTGGGCATCCTGGCGGGCGCTGTCGAGGTGCACGGGCCCGGTGTGAAGCTGATCGTCAACGACGCCAAGGAGACCGTCTCGGGCGGTGACGGCGACCCCCGTGCAACGTCCGGGTTCTCCGACACCGGTCGGGTGCGCGACCGCGACATGCAGCGTGTGGTCAACGGGCTGTGGGAGTCGGGCGCCGAGGCTATTTCGATCAACGGTCAGCGGTTGACGGCCCTGTCGGCGATCAGGGCCGCGGGAGACGCGATACTGGTCGACAACAAGCCGCTGGTTCCGCCGTACACGGTGCTCGCGGTGGGGGATGGCGAGCGGTTGAGCACCAGGTTCCAGGACAGCGCCGACGGTCTGTACCTGCACGCCCTGCAGGAGAACTTCGGGATCCGGACCGGCATTTCCGTGCAGGACGACCTCCGGCTGCCCGCCGCCCCGAGCGTGACCGTACGTACAGCACAGCCGAATACCGAGAAAACCGAGAAGGGCACATCGTGATCGCCGTACTGGGCCTCGTCGTGGGAGTCGTGGCCGGCCTGTTGGTCCGGCCTGAGGTTCCGGCGGTCGTCGAGCCGTATCTGCCGATCGCCGTCGTGGCGGCTCTCGACGCCGTCTTCGGAGGTCTGCGGGCCATGCTCGACGGCATTTTCGACGACAAGGTCTTCGTCGTGTCGTTCCTGTCCAACGTGGTCGTCGCCGCGCTGATCGTGTTCCTGGGTGACAAGTTGGGCGTGGGCGCCCAGCTGTCCACCGGCGTGGTGGTCGTGCTCGGCATCCGTATCTTCTCCAACGCCGCGGCGATTCGCCGGCACGTCTTCCGGGCGTGAGGCCGATGAGCAACCAGGACCAGGCACCGGAGAACAGGCTGCGCAAGGAGCTGCCCGAGGAGATGCCTGCGGGGGCGACCGAGGCCATGGACAACGCCCCGCAGGCCGCGGACGGCACCGAGGGACCGACGACCGCCCTGACCGGTCGGCAGCGGCTCGTGAAGGGGCTGTGGCCGCCACGGGTCAGTCGGGCCCAACTCATCGTCGCCGTCCTGCTGTTCGGCCTCGGCTTCGGCCTGGCCGTCCAGGTCGCGTCGAACAGTGAAGGTGACGGGGCCCTGCGCGGCGCACGTCAGGAAGATCTCGTTCGCATCCTCGATGAACTGGATGACCGTACTCAGCGTCTTGAGGACGAGAAGCAAGGTCTTGAGAAGCAGCGCGACGAACTGGAGAACAGTTCGAACCAGGCCGAGGAGGCCCGCAGGCAGACGGTCGAGAAGGAGAGGCAACTCGGCATTCTGGCGGGCACCGTGGCGGCTCAGGGACCCGGCATCACGATGACCATCGACGACACGAAGGGGACGGTCGAGGCGGACATGCTGCTCGACGCGATCCAGGAGCTGCGCGCGGCCGGCGCGGAAGCGATCCAGGTGAACGGCGTACGCGTCGTCGCCGGCACCTATCTGACCGACGCCGGCAACAGCGTTGGCGTCGACGGGAACAAGATCAACGCTCCCTATCGTTTCAAGGTCATCGGCAAGTCGCAGGACCTCGAGCCAGCGCTCAACATCCCTGGAGGCGTGGTTCAGACTCTCGAGAAGGAGCAGGCCACAGTGACCATCGAGCGGTCGGACAAGATCGTCGTGGACGCCTTGCGAGCGGCGAAGCGGCCTGACTACGCTCGGTCGTCCTCCCAGTGAACCGGCGGTGCATGGGGGACGTCAGCCTAGGGCATGAGGTTGCGGGGGGTCGGCGCACCGAATGGGTGGTGCGTGGTGGAAACTGTCTGGTGGAGACGGACGTTGTGAAGATGTCCGGGTCGGTCAGGGAGTGCAGTCAGGGTTCGTCCTGCCCCACGGGCGGGTCTGTTTCGGTCAAGGGGAATCGCCCGTGAAGTTGTTTGCGAAGTTGTTCGGCAAGAGCGCGCGAGAGGGTAGCGACAACGCGACCGCTCGTCACCGCGCACAGGGGGACGATGAGGGCCAGCGCCCACTGTTCAGGGACCAGGTACCTGGGCCGGGTGGGGACATTTCCGGTGGTCAGGGCGCGCCGTCAGTTGACCCTGGCCAGTCCGGCGGCATAGGTTTCGGGCAACCGTCAACCTCAAGTACGGGTGGAGGGTTTTCCCCGATGTCGGCCCTGGTGTGTACGAGGTGCGGTAACCGCAACGCGGAGAACAGCCGCTTCTGTTCCAACTGCGGCGCCCCGCTGCGGCCGGGTGCGACGCCCGAGCGTCCGTCCGAGACGACCTCCACGATCTCCATCTCCGGTCTTGAGGCCTACGACGCCGAGACCACCGGTCAAACGGCGATCCCGGCGCTGTCTCCGGAGGCGCAGGCCGCCGTCGACGCGCTGCCGCTGGGCTCCGCGCTCCTGGTGGTGCGCCGCGGACCGAACTCGGGCAGCCGGTTCCTCCTGGACGGCGATCTGACCACGGCCGGGCGGCACCCGCAGAGCGACATCTTCCTGGACGACGTGACGGTCTCGCGTCGGCACGTGGAGTTCCGTCGCGCTCAGGACGGCTCGTTCACGGTGGCCGACGTCGGCAGCCTGAACGGCACGTACGTGAATCGCGAGCGGATCGACCAGGTCGCCCTGAACAACGGTGACGAGGTGCAGATCGGCAAGTACCGGCTGGTCTTCTACGCGAGCCAGCGGGGCTACTGACCCTCCCCCGGAGCCCGTCCGGGGAGACCCAGGGAAGGTCCATGCTGAAAACACCGAGCGGCGGTGCCGGGCACGGCATCGCCGCCACGGACGGTCGGCTGATGAGCATCGGCACGGTGCTGAACGTGCTGCGCGACGAGTTCCCTGACATCACCATCTCCAAGATCCGCTTCCTGGAGTCGGAGGGTCTTGTCGAGCCGCAGCGGACCCCCTCGGGGTATCGCAAATTCAGCGCGCAGGACGTCGAGCGGCTCGGCCACGTCCTGCGGATGCAGCGGGACCACTATCTGCCGCTCAAAGTGATCCGCGAGCACCTGGACGCCATGGAGCGCGGGGAGGCCGCACCGTTGCCGACCGTGTGCCGGCAGCGCGATGGAGAAACGGTCCTGGAGCCCGTCGAGGCGCCCACGGCGGCCCGGATCGGGCGGGCCGAGCTGCTGGTCGCCGCCGAGATCGGTGAGCAGCAGCTCGCGGAGTGGGAGTCGTACGGCCTGATTGCCCCGTTGCCCGACGGGGCGTATGACGCGGAGGCGGTCACCGTGGCCTCGCTCGTCGTGGAGCTGGGGCGTTTCGGCATCGAGCCACGGCATCTGCGGGTGATGAAGGCGGCCGCAGATCGTGAGGCCGGGCTCGTGGACCAGGTCGTGGCGCCCCTGCGGCGGCACCGCAATCCGCAGACCAGGGCTCATGCCGAGGCGCGTACGAAGGAACTGGCGGGACTCGCCGTGAAGCTGCACGCCGCCCTGGTGCAGACCGCTCTCGGGGTGCGGCTGCCCTGAGCCGGGCAGGGGCGGTGAGCCCGGATCGGCCACCCGTTCTCGGCCCGACTACCCAAACGTCCCGAGCACGGCCTAGGGTTGCTGTGTGAACGAGCTCGATGTCGTAGGTGTCCGGGTCGAAATGCCCTCCAACCAACCGATCGTGCTCCTGCGTGAAGTGGGAGGCGATCGCTACCTCCCCATCTGGATCGGGCCGGGGGAGGCGACGGCGATCGCCTTCGCCCAGCAGGGCATGGCCCCCGCGCGACCGCTGACCCACGACCTGTTCAAGGACGTGCTGGAGGCCGTCGGTCAGGAGCTCACCGAAGTGCGCATCACGGATCTGCGTGAGGGCGTCTTCTACGCCGAGCTGGTCTTCGCCAGCGGCGTCGAGGTGAGTGCCCGCCCCTCCGATGCCATAGCGCTGGCCCTGCGCACCGGAACGCCGATCTACGGCAGCGACGGCGTGCTCGACGACGCGGGCATCGCGATTCCGGACGAGCAGGAGGATGAGGTGGAGAAGTTCCGCGAGTTCCTCGACCAGATCTCGCCGGAGGACTTCGGTACCAGCAGTCAGTGAGGCGCGTGGGCTGCCCGGCGGACGCGCGTCCGTGGTGGTGCGGCCCGCAGTCCGTTACGGCTCAAATGCCGGCATTTGCCAGCGGCGAGGAAGAGCGTCCTGCGGCCTGCTCCGAGCGCATTCGGCTAGCCTTTCCCCGCGGTGGGGCACGGGAAACCACTCCTAGGGTGATTATCACTCGGCGTGCCGAGTGTGGCGATCGTTGACGCACCCCTGGTGACTGCCTACCGTCGAGAAGGCAGGTCAAGGACGGAGGTCGGCGTGAGAAGCAGCGGCGACGGTACGGCTGGGGGTGCCCCCGGACGCAGTCTCGGGGCGAGCGGCCCGTACCCGCTTCACAGCAGCCCGCTTCAGGGCAGCGCGGCCGATCACGCTCCGCAGCGACCGACGGCCGTGCCGAGCAGCGGCGGAGGGGCGGCGTCCATGGCGACCGAGCAGATCGGCTATCGCGGTCCAACGGCTTGTGCGGCCGCGGGAATCACATACCGGCAACTGGACTACTGGGCGCGCACCGGCCTTGTCGAGCCCAGCGTGCGGCCGGCTCATGGGTCGGGGACGCAGCGGCTCTACAGCTTCCGGGACGTCGTCGTCCTGAAGATCGTCAAGCGGTTCCTGGACACCGGTGTGTCGCTGCAGAACATCCGTACCGCCGTCCAGCATCTGCGGGAGCGCGGCTTTCGGGATCTTGAGCGCCTGACGCTGATGAGCGACGGTGCGACGGTCTACGAGTGCAGCTCCCCGGACGAGGTGCACGCACTGCTCCAGGGTGGGCAGGGGGTCTTCGGGATCGCCGTGGGTGTGGTGTGGCGGGACGTCGAGAGTGCGTTGTCGCAGCTGCACGGGGAGCGGATCGACACCGGGGAGACGCTGGTCGGGCACAATCCGGCGGACGAACTGGCGCGGCGGCGCAACCGGGCGGTCTGAGCGGTCTTCGCCGGCGCACCTGCGTAGTGGCGCGGTGGGCGGGCCGGGTGGGGTCGATCGGTCGGCCCCGGGCGGCGTATCAGGCGGTTGCAGCAGGGCATTGTCAGTGGCGTGAGGCAGCATCGGAGATGTGAGGAACGCGCCTACGATCCTGCATCTCGACATGGATGCCTTCTACGCCTCGGTGGAGCAGGCATCCAAGCCGAGCCTGCGCGGGAAAGCCGTGATCGTGGGCGGGCTCGGGCCGCGGGGGGTCGTCGCCACCGCGTCCTATGAGGCTCGGGTGTTCGGGGTGCATTCGGCGATGCCCATGGGGCAGGCACGTCGGCTGGCGCCCAATGCCGCATATCTCGTGCCGCGCTTCGGGATCTACCGCGACATCAGCGAGCAGGTGATGGGCCTGCTGCGGGAGCTGTCGCCGCTGGTGGAGCCGCTGAGCCTGGACGAGGCGTTCGTGGACCTGGAGGCCGGTGGGGTGGCCTGGGACGAGGAGTCCGCGCGGCTGGTGGGGGTGAAGCTGCGCGCAGACATACGGGCCGCCACCGGGCTCGCGGGGTCGGTGGGCCTGGCCGCCTCCAAGATGCTGGCGAAGATCGCCTCGGAGGAGGCCAAACCCGACGGGCTGGTGGTGATCGAGCCGGGCACGGAGCGGGCGTTGCTCGCGCCGATGTCGGTGCGGACCTTGCCGGGGGTGGGGCCGGCGACCGGGGATCATCTGCGGCGGGCCGGGATCCACACGGTCGACGAGATCGCCGAGGCGGGTGAGGACGAGCTCGTGCGGCTGCTGGGCAAGGCCCACGGGCATGCCCTGTACGCCATGGCGCTGGCGCACGACGAGCGTCCCGTGGTGGCCGAGCGGGAGGCCAAGTCGGTGTCCGTCGAGGACACGTACGACGTGGACATCCATGACCGGGTCCGGGTGGGGCTGGAGGTGCAGCGGCTGGCCGATCGTTGTGTGCGGCGGCTGCGGGGGGCCGGGCTGTCCGGGCGGACCATCGTGCTGAAGGTGCGGCGCTACGACTTCTCGACGCTGACCCGGTCCGAGACGTTGCGTGGGCCGACGGATGATCCTGGTGTGGTGCGGGAGGCCGCGCTGCGGCTGCTGGATTCCGTCGACACGACAGGTGGGGTACGGCTGCTGGGGGTCGGGGTCAGTGGATTGGCCGACTACACGCAGGAGGATCTGTTCGCGCAGGTGGCGGGGGAGCGGGTCGAGCACGGCGAGGAGGGCGACCGCGAGGAGCCACTGGCGGAGCGGGAGGTTGCGCTGCCCGTCGAGCGGCGGTGGGTCGCTGGGCACGATGTGCGGCACGTCGAGTACGGGCATGGGTGGGTGCAGGGGAGTGGGCTGGGGCGGGTGACTGTGCGGTTCGAGACGCCTGAGTCGTCGGAGCCGGGGAGGGTGCGGACGTTTCGGGTTGACGATCCGGGGTTGGAGGCGGCGGAGCCGTTGCCGTTGGTGCGGGGAAGACCTGGGGTGTCTGGGGGAGACGGGAAGGATGCGGGAGGTGGGGGAACTGGGGCTGGTGGGGTTTTAGGGGTGGAGGTCGGTCACCGGGGCGGGAGCAGGGTGGCGGAGGCATAGGGGAGGCGCCGCCTGTGGTGCCTGGCTAGGACGTGGGCGGGCGGAACGGACGTGCGGTTGGTTCCGGGCGCCCGGCGTTGCGGGTGCCGCAAGGGGGGTCGCTCGCCCGCGCTCGCGGGGTGCCGCTGCGCCCACCCGTGCCGCCCAGCGGCACGACTGCCCGCAGTTAGGCCCTGTCGTTTGGATCACCTCGGCGTCGCGGGCCCTGCTCGGGTCCGCCAAGAGGAACCGATCCGCACAGCCGAGCTGATCCAAACGACAGGGCCTAGGTGGGTCGTCCGCTGCCGCGGGCGCTGCGGTGCGATGGGGTGCGGCTGGGCAAGGGGCTCGGGCGCGCGGAGGTGACAGGCGGCGTGTCAGCTGCGGGCGGGCCGGACGCGGGCGTGGCTGTGCGGCCTGGGGGATGTGCGGTGGAAGGGGGCGTCGTCAGGGGTGAGGGTGGGATGTGCGGGGGCCGTTGTCGTCCGGGGTTTCTGTGGTTGCCAGGTTGCCGAAGTCTCGGTCGGGGGGCGGGGGTGGGGCGGTTACGTCGAGGCCGTAGTGGTGGTAGAGCTGGAGTTCCTGTTCGGGGGAGAGGTGGCGGCCCACGCCGAAGTCGGGGGCGTCCTTGATGAGGGCGCGGTCGAAGGGGACGTGGAGGCTGCCCTCGACCAGATCGCTGGGCTCAAGGGGGACGAAGGCGTCCCGGGAGAACAGGCCGGTGCGTATCGCCGCCCATTCCGGCACTCCGGTCGCGTCGTCGAGATAGACCTCGTCGATGGTGCCGATCTTGGTGCCGTTGCGGTCGAAAGCCTTGCGGCCGATCAGATTGCGCGGATCGATGTCGGTCTGCACGGGCCCTCCACTTGGTCGCAACTCATCCGTAAGCACTACGAAAAGGCACATTGGTGAGCCCGGCCACTCGAAGGACCGTGCGTTGACCCCGCTGGTAGGCTGGCTAGCGGCTGCTGACCCCGTGCGGGAGAGTCCTCCGGGAACCATCCGGAGGCGCCGAAGGAGCAAATCCTCCCCGGAATCTCTCAGGCACACGTACCGCACGGACGAGGTCACTCTGGAAAGCAGGGCGGGTGTCGATGGCCTCCGCTCTCACCGACGGTGAAAACCGGGCACCTTGTGGTGACCCGGTGAAGCTCTCAGGTTGAGATGACAGAGGGGGAGGCCGTCCGGGTACCCGCGCCGTGGTGCCCCTCGAAGGTCGTGTCAGACCAGGAGGCCTCCGCAATGACCGCCCATCGCATTCCGCTCTCCGAGCTCGAGCAAGGTATTCCCTTCGAGCAGCGTCATATCGGTCCTGATCATGAGGCTCGGGCCAAGATGCTCGCCCAGGTCGGGTACGGCTCGCTCGACGAGCTCACCGCCGCCGCGGTGCCGGATGTGATCAAGAACGCCGACTCCCTCGAACTGCCGGGGGCGCGTACCGAGGCCGAGGTGCTCGCCGAGCTGCGGTCGCTCGCCGATCGCAACCAGGTGCTGGACTCGATGATCGGGCTCGGGTACTACGGGACCTTCACGCCGCCGGTCATCCTGCGCAACGTCATGGAGAACCCGGCTTGGTACACGGCCTACACGCCGTATCAGCCCGAGATTTCGCAGGGTCGGCTCGAGGCGCTGCTGAACTTCCAGACCATGGTCGCCGACCTCACCGGGCTGCCGACCTCCGGTGCCTCGCTGCTCGACGAGGGGACCGCGGCGGCCGAGGCCATGGCCCTGTCGCTGCGGATGGGCAAGAACAAGAAGGGGCTGTTCCTGGTCGACGCGGATGTGCTTCCGCAGACCATCGCCGTGATCGAGACCCGTGCCGAGCCCACCGGAGTGGAGGTCGTGGTCGCCGACCTCAGCGACGGCATTCCGGCAGGGATCGCCGGGCGCGAGATCAACGGCGTGCTGGTGCAGTACCCGGGCGCCTCCGGCGTCGTACGGGACATCAAGCCCGTCATCGAGCAGGCCCATGGGCTCGGCGCCCTCGTCACCGTTGCCGCCGATCTGCTCGCGCTCACGCTGCTGAAGTCCCCCGGTGAGCTCGGGGCGGACATCGCGGTCGGGACGACGCAGCGGTTCGGTGTGCCGATGGGCTTCGGCGGGCCGCACGCCGGCTACATGGCCGTACACGAGAAGTTCGCGCGCAGCCTGCCCGGGCGGCTCGTGGGCGTGTCCGTGGACGTCGATGGGAACAGGGCGTACCGGCTGGCTCTGCAGACGCGTGAGCAGCACATTCGCCGGGAGAAGGCGACCAGCAACATCTGCACGGCTCAGGTGCTGCTCGCCGTGATGGCCGGTATGTACGCCGTGTACCACGGCCCCGAGGGGCTGCGCGGTATCGCCCGGCGCACTCACCGGTACGCCGCCATCCTCGCCGCGGGTCTCACGGCCGGTGGGGTCGAGGTCGTGCACGGTTCCTACTTCGACACGCTGACCGTGCGGGTGCCTGCGAAGGCCGCCGAAGTTGTCGCCGCCGCCCGGCAGAACGGCGTCAACCTGCGCCTCGTCGACGCCGACCACGTGTCTCTCGCCTGCGACGAGACCACCACGCGGGCCCAACTGGGTGCCGTATGGACGGCGTTCGGGGTCGAGGGTGACGTCGAGGCGCTGGACGAGGGAGCCGAGGACGCCCTTCCGGGCGGGCTGCTGCGCAGCGACGAGGTCCTGACGCACCCCGTCTTCCGGCAGCACCGTTCCGAGACCGCGATGCTGCGCTACCTGCGCAGGCTCGCCGACCGCGACTACGCGCTCGACCGCGGCATGATCCCGCTGGGCTCCTGCACCATGAAGCTCAACGCGACGACCGAGATGGAGCCGGTCACCTGGCCGGAGTTCGGGCAGCTGCACCCCTTCGCGCCCGCCGAGCAGGCGCAGGGCTATCTGACGCTCATTCGTGAGCTGGAGGAACGTCTCGCCGAGGTCACCGGCTACGACAAGGTGTCGCTGCAGCCCAACGCCGGGTCGCAGGGTGAGCTGGCCGGGCTGCTCGCCGTACGCGGGTACCACCGGGCCAACGGGGACGAGCAGCGGACCGTCTGTCTGATTCCGTCGTCCGCCCATGGGACCAACGCGGCCAGCGCCGTCATGGCCGGCATGAAGGTCGTCGTCGTGAAGACCGCCGACGACGGTGAGATCGACGTCGAGGATCTGCGGGGGAAGATCGAGAAGCACCGGGACGAGCTGTCGGTGCTGATGATCACGTACCCGTCGACGCACGGGGTGTTCGAGGAGCACGTCGCCGACATCTGCGCTCAGGTGCACGAGGCCGGCGGGCAGGTGTACGTCGACGGCGCCAACCTCAACGCCCTCGTGGGGCTTGCCAAGCCGGGCCACTTCGGCGGTGACGTCTCGCATCTGAATCTGCACAAGACCTTCTGCATTCCGCACGGCGGTGGCGGTCCGGGCGTCGGCCCTGTCGGTGTGCGTGCGCACCTGGCGCCGTATCTGCCGAACCACCCGCTGCAGCCCGCGGCCGGGCCGGAGACGGGCGTCGGCCCGATCTCGGCCGCGCCCTGGGGTTCCGCCGGGATCCTGCCGATCTCGTGGTCGTACGTACGGCTCATGGGCGGCGAGGGGCTCAAGCGGGCCACGCAGGTGGCGGTGCTGTCCGCCAACTACATCGCCAAGCGGCTGGAGCCGCACTACCCGGTGCTCTACACCGGGCCGGGCGGGCTCGTCGCGCACGAGTGCATCATCGATCTGCGGCCGCTGACCAAGGCGACCGGGGTGAGCGTCGACGACGTGGCCAAGCGGCTCATCGACTACGGCTTCCACGCGCCGACGATGTCGTTCCCGGTGGCCGGAACGCTGATGATCGAGCCGACCGAGTCCGAGGACCTGAACGAACTCGACCGGTTCTGCGAGACGATGATCGCCATTCGTGCGGAGATCGAGAAGGTCGGGTCGGGTGAGTGGCCCGCGGACGACAACCCGCTGCGCAACGCTCCGCACACCGCCGGTGCGCTGGGCGGTGAGTGGGAGCACGCGTACAGCCGTGAGGAGGCCGTGTTCCCGGCCGGGGTGTCGGCCGCCGACAAGTACTGGCCGCCGGTGCGCCGGATCGACCAGGCCTTCGGTGACCGGAACCTGGTGTGCTCCTGCCCGCCGATGGATGCGTACGAGGGCTGACGCACCGGCGTAGGTGTTCGAGGGCTCCGCTCCGGCCGTGTTCGGTCGGGCGGAGCCCTCGTGCGTCAGGTCGGTGCGTGCAGCCCTCGTACGTCACGTCGAGGCCGGAGCCTTCCTGCGTCACGCCGTCGTCAGTGCCACCTCCGTCGCCTTGACGAGCGCGACGACGGGCATCCCGGGCGCCAGGGCAAGGTCGTTGGTGGCGTCCCTGGTGATGGCCGCCGTCAGCACCCCGCCCTGCACGGCGATCTTCACCGAGGCCATCGCGCCGCCGGTGGCGATGCCGGTGATCGTGCCGGGGAGTTGGTTGCGGATGGACAGGCCGCTGATCGGTGTGGTGGAGAGGGAGATCTCCGTTGCCTTCACGAGGGCGGTCACGCTCGTTCCCTCGGCCAGGCCGAGGTCCTCGACGGCGTCCAGGGTGATCGCCGCGGTGAGGTCCTGACCGGCGTCGAGGTGGACCTTGACGGTGGCCATGACCTCACCGGGGGTGATGGCGGTGATCGTGCCGGGAAGTTGGTTGCGGATGCTCAGGCTCATGGAGGGACGCCTCGCAGACGGTGGGAGCGGGAGGGGAGTGAGTGGGGATTTGTGAGGGTTTGCGGACTCCGGCCCCTACCGTAACGACGTCGACTGTCCGGTTACGTGCGGTCGATGTGGACGTTCGTCGACTTCACGCGGGCGGTGGCCTCCATGCCGACCTCCAGGCCCAGTTCCTCGACCGCCTCGCGGGTCAGGAGGGAGACCAGTCGGTGCGGGCCGGCCTGGATCTCCACCTGGGCCGCCACGTCGCCGAGTTTGATCGCGGTGACGATGCCGGGGAAGGCGTTGCGGGCGGAGGTGTAGGAGGTCTCCTCCTCGTCACTGCCGGACCTGGCGAGTTCGACGGAGAACGCGGCGAGGTCCTTGCCGTCGATGAGTCGCCGTCCGGTGTCGTCGCGGTGGGTCGCGACGCGGCCGGCGTCCGCCCAGCGGCGCGCGGTGTCGGGGCTCACGCCGAGCAGCCGCGCCGCCTGGCCGATCGTGTAGGACTGCATGCCGGTCACGATAGGGGTCGGGCGTGGAACTCGAGGCGGGGGGTTGGCCGTTGGGTATAACGCGATATAGCGTTAGTGGTGTCGGTCGGGTTCGAACGGGGTGAGGGCATGGCGGCTGAGCTGTCGCGCACGGGGCTGCGGGCCTCGGACGCGGACCGGGACCGTGCGGTGGACGTGCTGAACGTCGCGGCGGGGGACGGCCGGCTGACCGTGGAGGAGCTGGACGAGCGGGTGACCGCTGCTCTCTCCGCCCGCACGGTGGGTGAGTTGGCCGAGCTGACGGTGGATCTGCCTGCGGCGCCGGGGGGTGTCGAGGTCAAGGACGTCGTCCGGATCGAGCAACAGGGCGGTTCGGCCGTGCGGGGCGGGGCCTGGGTGGTGCCCCGGCGGATGGAGATCGAGTCGTCCTGGGGCGATGTGACCCTCGACTTCACGCAGGCGGTGATAGCCGACGGGAGCCTGCGGATCGACCTGGACATGCGCGGCGGCACACTGAGGCTGGTCACGCGGCCCGGCGTGGTGGTGGACACCGACTCCCTGGCGATCGAGTACGCCAAGGTGAGGACCCGTCCGGCCGGTGATGCCGGTGCGCCGGTGGTCCTGCGGGTCGAGATCGCCGGGCGGATGCAGTACGGCCGGATAGCGGTACGTCCTCCGCGGCGCACGTTGTTCAGAACATCCCCGACGCCCTGAGTACCGCCTGCGCCGTGGCGTCGTCGATCTGGTGGCCCAACCGCTCGACCACGTCCGTGCCTTCGAGGAGCGTCCCGCGTTCGAGCGAGCGGCGCACCCCGGTGTCCAACTCGTGCCAGAGAAGCGGGTTGGCGACGAGGATCCGCGGGTCCAGATCCAGGCGGCAGCCGTCCGTGTCGCGCAGGGTCAGCAGAGCGGAGACACGGCCGTGCTGTCGTACGGCCACCAGCGCGTCCGTACGCACCGACTGCCCTCGTACGAGGCCACGCACCGCCAGCCAGCCCGGGCCCGCGGTCACCCGCTGGGGGAGCAGGATCGTGAAGAGCAGGGCGGTGAGGGCCAGCCACAGCAGGGCTCGTGGCGGTGTCAGCGTCTCCCCGTCCAAATCGACCAGCAGGGTCATGCCGAGGAAGGCCAGGGCGCAGCCCACGGCGAACCGGGCGCTGCCACGCCAGTGGCGGTCGCCGGTCGGCACCGGGCGAGGTCCGCTTCCCTGCACAGTGCAGACGGTAGGGCTCCGGGGCGGAGGAAAGACCGCCGCTGCCGGTGCTCTGACGCCTTACGGTGCAACCTTGACGCGATCCTGATGCCCGCGGCCGTTTCAGCCGGTGTGCACCCGGGGGCGGCGGTCACGGTCGGGCTCCGCCTCGCGCAGCACCTCGCGGGTGACCGGGGCGACCTCGCCCTGGCCGAAGAGGAAGAAGCGCAGGAAGTTGGCGAAGGGAGTGCCCTCGGTCCACTCGAAGTAGATGTGCGGGATGCAGCCCGTCGTGTCGCGGACGTGGAGGAGCAGCGCGGCCAGGGCGTTGGGGATGGAGGAGGACTCCAGGGTGAGGACCCGGTAGCGGTTGTGCAGGACCTCGCCGCGCACGGTCACGCCCGCCTCGAACTCGGACGGGTCGGTGACCGTCACCTCGACGAACACGAAGTCCTCCTGGACGGGGACGTCGTTGTCGTTGCGGATCTGCTCGATCTTGTCGCGGTACTCGGCCTTGTCGCGCCGGTCGGGTTCATTGGCGATGAACCGGATCTTGCGGCTGGCCATGTCCCGGACGAAACGTTCCGCCATGCCGTCCAGCGTCACGCTGGTCACGCGCAGCTCGAAGGCGCGCATCAGCCGCGAGAGCAGGGAGACGAGGATGATGCCGGCGATGAAGCAGGCGCCGATCTTCACACCGTCCGGGCGCTCGATGACGTTCACGACGGTCGTGTACAGGAACACGGCGGAGATGACCGCGAAGCCGATGGTCCAGTTGCGCTGACCGGCCTTGCGGGCCGCGATGGTCACGGCGATCGCGGCGGAGCTGATCAGCACCAGCACGCCGGTGGCGTACGCGCCGCCCTGGGCGTCGACGTCGGCGTCGAAGATCCAGGTGACGAGGAAGGCGACCAGCGTGAAGACGATGACCATCGGGCGCACCGCGCGCGCCCAGTGCGGGGCCATGCCGTAGCGGGGCAGATAGCGCGGCATCAGGTTGAGCAGCCCGGCCATGGCGGAGGCGCCGGCGAACCACAGGATGGCGATCGTCGAGACGTCGTAGACCGTGCCGAAGGCGTTGCCGAGGTACTCGTGGGCGAGGAACGCGAGCGCACGGCCGTTGGCCTCGCCGCCCGCCTCGAACTCCTTCTCCGGGATCAGCAAGGTGGTGATGAAGCTCGTCGCGATGAGGAAGCAGCTCATGATCAGGGCGGCGGTGGTGAGCAGCTTCTTCGTGTCCCTGATCCGCCCCTTGGGGTTCTCCTCGGTCTCGCCCGGGTCGCCCTTGACGTGGGGCATCACGGCGACGCCGGTCTCAAAGCCGGAGAGGCCGAGCGCGAGCTTGGGGAAGACGATCAGGGCCACGCCGATCATGACGAAGACGTTGCCGTGTTCCGCGGTGAGGGCGTTGGACCAGTCGGTGACCACGTGTCCCTCGGTGATCACGTGGTACAGGCCCGAGACCACGACGACGGCGTTGAGCGCGAGATAGATGCCCACCAGGGCGACCGCGACGCCGATCGCTTCCAGGAAGCCCTTGAGGAACACCGCGCCGAGCAGTGCCACGAGGATCAGGGTGATCAGCAGCTGCTTGTCGTGCAGGGCGCTTTCCAGGTGCGGGTTCTCGACCAGGTGGGTCGAGGCGTCGGCGGCCGACAGCGTGATGGTGATCAGGAAGTCCGTGGCCGCGAAGCCCAGCAGGGTCAGGACGAACAGCTTCCCCTTCCAGAAGGTCAGCAGCCGCTCCAGCATGGCGATCGAGCCCTGGCCGTGGGGGCTTTCCTCGGCCACGCGCCGGTAGACGGGCAGGGCGCCCGCGAGAGTGACGATGACGAGCACGATGGTGGCGATGGGCGACAGCAGGCCGGCCGCGAGGGCCGCGATGCCGGGCTGGTAGCCGAGGGTGGAGAAGTAGTCGACGCCGGTGAGGCACATGACGCGGTACCAGGGCTGACCCTGGTGCTCCAGCTTGGACTGGGTCCGCTGTTCCTGGCTGCCGTGGCCCTTGCCCATGTCGGCCAGGCCCTCCAGCATCCAGGCGCGCAAGCGACTGGAGGGAAGGTGCTCGGTCGAGGCCATCGGCGTGCTCCTGAGATGCGGGACGGCGTGGGATTTCGGCCATCACGCGGACGGCCGCACCAGCGTATGCGGAGAGTGACGTACGGGCCCACGGATCAAGGGGGCATGGGCGTCAAGCTTCCGTTAAGACTGGCCTGGTCGGCGTTGGGTGCACATCAGGATGTGAGCTCTGGAACGGGTCCGTCAGGAGTTGGGCTGTACGGGGGCGAGCGACGACAGGGCGAGGGTGGACACCCAGCGTCATCGTCGGCCGTGGTGGTCGGTGGGCGTGTCACGTTCACGCGTTGCGCCGGTCCCGGGACACCGCGGGCTGCCCACCGCGAAGTGGACGTACTCGCGTACCGGGCGGAAACCGCCGGTCCACGCGAGGAGGCGGCTGCCGCGGTTGAGCACCGAGCAGTTCCCGCTGGGCAGCCGGCCGCGCGCGACGATGTCCGCGCTCAGCGCGTTGACGCAGGCCGGCTCCCGAGGCGATGGCGGCGATGGTCCGGCGCCGTGAAGACCCCGACATCCTCGTACCGGCTGCCCCGGAAGTACGTGCAGGCGACGGCCAGGATCCGCCCCTTGCGTTTCACCGCCGCCCAGTCGTGCCCTGAGGAAGCCAGGCCCAGCGGTCCGCCCCAACTGGCCGAGATCCACGCCGCGTCGGGGCCGAGGGCGGTCAGGGCGTCGGTGTCGGCCGGTGCCGCTGTCGGCGGTCTCCTCGCTCTCCCGGCTCACCTGTGAGGCCCTCACCGCGGCCGCGTCCCTGGGCGACGAGGTCCGGGCGGTCACCGTCTGCCACCCCGAGCCCGAGAACCGGGCCGCGCTGCACGCCCTGGAGCTCTCCTGAGCCGAGGGGGACCCCGGTGTCCCCCTGGTCCGGCTCACCAGCCAGCGGCGCTCCCTGGGCCGCCCCATCGCCGTCTACGTCCGTGACGTCATTGGCCTCGGAGCCGGCCACCCGGGTGACCGTCCTGATCCCGGAGACCGAACCGGAGCGGCTGTGGCAACGGCTCCTCCAGAACGAGCGGGGCGCGGTCGTCGCGCATGCCGTGCGCAAGGAGACGGACGCGGTGATCTGCCGGTTGCGGTTCCGCTTGTTGTGACTTCGGCGCCTCTGCGACCTGCGGTGATCGTCTCGCCGTATGAGTTCCGTCAAAGGCGCGCAGTGGGCCGTAAGGGAGCCGTCAACGGCGCTCGGTTCCGGCCACGAAGGCTGTTTCCTCTAACCGTCCCTGTCCAATCGAACCTCACTCCAGGAGTCCACGATGGCCGATCTGGCCTTCGTCGTCACCACGATCGCGTGCTTCGCACTGGTGGCTCTCGTCGCCAAGGGGGTGACCAAGCTGTGACAGCCGAGAACATCGTCGGCCTCGTCGTGGCCGTCGCCCTGCTGGGCTATCTCGTCCTCGCCCTGATCTTCCCGGAGAGGTTCTGACCGTGATATCAGCTGCTACCGCAGCGGGCGACATGGGTCCCGTACTCGCAGGCGTACTCCAGCTGCTCGCCCTGATCGCAGCACTGGCGCTCGTCTACAAGCCGCTGGGCAACTACATGGCCAAGGTCTACTCCTCCGACAAGCACTGGAGTGTCGAGAAGTGGATCTACAAGGGCATCGGTGCCAACCCCGACACCGAGATGCGCTGGACCGCGTACCTGCGCGGTGTCCTCGCCTTCTCCGCCGTCGGCGTCCTGTTCCTCTACCTGCTCCAGCGGATGCAGGGCGTGCTGCCCGGTTCGCTGGGCTTCGCCTCGATCGACCCGGACCAGGCGTTCAACACCGCCGTGTCCTTCGTGGCCAACACCAACTGGCAGTCGTACTACGGCGAGCAGGCCATGGGCCACGTCGTGCAGACCGCCGGTCTGGCCGTGCAGAACTTCGTCTCCGCGGCCGTCGGTATCGCCGTCGCCGTGGCGCTGGTACGCGGGTTCTCGCGCTCGCGCACCGGTGAGCTGGGCAACTTCTGGTCGGACCTGGTCCGCGGCACAGTCCGCATCCTGGTGCCGATCGCCACGATCGGTGCGATCGTCCTCGTCGCGTGCGGTGCCATCCAGAACTTCTCCGGTATCCACGAGGTCGGCCAGTTCATGGGCGGCCAGCAGCAGTGGAACGGCGGCGCGGTGGCCTCGCAGGAGGCCATCAAGGAGCTGGGCACCAACGGTGGCGGTTACTTCAACGCCAACAGCGCCCACCCGTTCGAGAACCCCACCCCGTTCTCCAACCTCTTCGAGATCTTCCTGATCCTCGTCATTCCGTTCGCGCTGACCCGCACGTTCGGCGTCATGGTCGGTTCGGTCAAGCAGGGCTACGCGATCCTCGCCACGATGGGCACCATCTGGCTCGGCTTCACGGCCCTGATGATGTGGACCGAGTTCGCCCACCACGGCCCGGCGTTCGACCTCGCGGGCGGGGCGTACGAGGGCAAGGAGCTCCGCTTCGGCGTCGGTGGCTCGTCGATCTTCGCTGTGGCTACCACCCTCACCTCGACCGGCGCGGTGGACTCCTTCCACTCCTCCTTCACCGGCCTCGGCGGCGGCATCACCATGCTCGGCATGATGCTGGGCGAGATCGCGCCCGGTGGTACCGGCTCCGGCCTCTACGGCATGCTGATCATGGCGATCATCGCGGTGTTCATCGCCGGTCTGATGGTCGGCCGTACGCCCGAGTACCTGGGCAAGAAGATCGGCTCCCGCGAGATCAAGCTGTCCGCCTGCTACATCCTGATCACGCCGGCCCTGGTCCTCGTGTTCACCGCCTTCGCGATGGCGCTGCCGACCCCGGCGAACTCCATGACCAACAGCGGGGCGCACGGATTCTCCGAGATCCTCTACGCCTACACGTCCGCCTCCAACAACAACGGCTCGGCCTTCGCCGGTCTGAACGCGGACACGCAGTGGTTCAACAGCACCCTCGGTCTGTGCATGCTGTTCGGCCGCTTCCTGCCCATGGTGTTCGTGCTGGCGCTGGCCGGCTCGCTCGCCGAGCAGAAGCCGGTACCCGCCACCGCGGGCACGCTGCGCACCGACAAGCCCCTGTACGCGGGTCTGCTCGTCGGCACGATCATCATCATCACCGGTCTGACGTACTTCCCGGCCCTCGCGCTGGGACCGCTGGCCGAGGGGCTGGCGTGATGACCACCCGCACAGAGAAGCAAGAGGACTCGATGTCCACAGCCACTGCGACCCGGGCGCCGCACAGCGACGTACCCACCGGGCACAAGTCCCCCGAGGGCCGTGTCGGCGCGGGCCTCTTCGATCCGAAGCAGCTTCTCAAGTCGCTGCCGGAGGCGTTCCGCAAGCTCGACCCGCGGGTGATGGTCAAGTCCCCCGTGATGTTCGTGGTGTGGATCGGCTCCATCCTGACCACCGTCTTCTCCTTCAAGGACCCGGGCGACTGGTTCGGCTGGACGATCAGCGCCTGGCTGTGGCTGACGGTGGTCTTCGCCAACCTCGCTGAGGCCGTCGCCGAGGGCCGCGGCAAGGCGCAGGCCGACACGTTGCGCAAGGCCAAGACGGACACGGTGGCGCGCCGGCTCAGCGGGTCTGTCGAAGAGCGCGTGGCGGGCACCGAGTTGAGGATCGGCGACCTGGTCGTCTGCGAGGCCGGCGACATCATCCCGGGTGACGGAGACGTCATCGAGGGCGTCGCGTCCGTCGACGAATCGGCGATCACCGGTGAGTCGGCCCCGGTCATCCGTGAGTCCGGCGGCGACCGTTCCGCGGTCACCGGCGGCACGAAGGTCCTCTCCGACCGCATCGTCATCAAGATCACGACGAAGCCCGGCGAGACCTTCATCGACCGGATGATCAACCTGGTCGAGGGCGCGGCCCGGCAGAAGACGCCGAACGAGATCGCGCTGAACATCCTGCTCGCCTCGCTGACGATCGTCTTCCTGCTGGCCTGTGCCACCCTGCCGCCCCTGGCGGACTACGCGGGCACGGACCTGACGATGGTGGTGCTGGTCGCCCTGCTGGTCTGTCTGATCCCGACCACCATCGGCGCCCTGCTCTCCGCGATCGGCATCGCGGGCATGGACCGCCTGGTGCAGCGCAACGTGCTGGCGATGTCGGGTCGCGCGGTCGAGGCCGCGGGTGACGTCTCCACGCTGCTGATCGACAAGACCGGCACCATCACGCTCGGCAACCGACAGGCCTCCGAGTTCGTGCCGGTCACCGGGACGACAGACGCCGAGGTCGCCGACGCAGCCCAGCTGTCGTCGCTGGCCGACGAGACGCCCGAGGGCCGCTCCATCGTCGTACTGGCGAAGGAGAAGTACCGCCTGCGCGAGCGTCACCAGGGCGAGTTGTCCGGTGCCGAGTGGATCGCGTTCACCGCGCAGACCCGCATGTCCGGCGTCGACGTCGACGGGCGCAAGATCCGCAAGGGCGCCGCCGGTTCGGTCATCGCCTGGGTGCGGGACCAGGGCGGCACGATCGCCGACGACGCGGACACGATCGCCAACCGCATCTCCGAGGCCGGTGGCACCCCGCTGCTGGTCGCCGTGGAGGATGCGGACGGCGCTCGGATCCTCGGCGTCATCCACCTCAAGGACGTCGTCAAGAACGGCATGCGGGAGCGGTTCGAGGAACTGCGTCGCATGGGCATCAAGACCGTCATGATCACGGGTGACAACCCGCTGACCGCCAAGGCGATCGCCGACGAGGCGGGCGTCGACGACTTCCTCGCGGAGGCGACTCCCGAGGACAAGATGGCGCTGATCAAACGGGAGCAGGCGGGCGGCAAGCTGGTCGCGATGACCGGTGACGGTACGAACGACGCCCCGGCGCTCGCTCAGGCGGACGTCGGCGTGGCGATGAACACCGGTACGTCGGCCGCCAAGGAGGCCGGCAACATGGTCGACCTCGACTCCAATCCGACCAAGCTCATCGAGATCGTCGAGATCGGCAAGCAACTGCTGATCACCCGGGGCGCGTTGACCACGTTCTCCATCGCCAACGACGTCGCGAAGTACTTCGCGATCATCCCGGCGCTGTTCGCGGCCGTCTACCCGGGTCTGGACAAGCTCAACGTCATGGGCCTGTCCTCGCCGGACTCCGCGATCCTGTCCGCGGTCATCTTCAACGCGCTGATCATCATCGCGCTGGTGCCGCTGTCCCTGAAGGGCGTGCAGTACCGGCCGGTCAGCGCCGACAGGATGCTGCGCCGCAACCTGACCGTCTACGGTCTCGGCGGCCTGATCGCGCCCTTCATCGGCATCAAGATCATCGACCTCCTCATCTCCCTCATCCCCGGGATCGGCTGACCGCCATGAACAACTCCGTATCGAACACCGCCAGGTTGCTCGGGGCGGGCCTGCGTGCCCTCCTCGTGCTGACCCTGGTGACGGGTGTCATCTATACGCTGGTCGTCACGGGTGTGGCCCAGGCGCTGTTCAACAACAAGGCGAACGGCTCCGAGATCAAGGCGGACGGCAAGGTCGTCGGCTCCTCGCTGATCGGCCAGGCGTACAACCTGCCGCTGAAGGAGGGCCAGGAGACCCCGGAGCCCGATCTGAAATGGTTCCAGGGCCGCCCGCAGAACGGGCTCGGCACCAACAGCGTCAACACCCAGTACAAGCTCATCCTGTCCGGCGCGACCAACCGGTCCGGCGACAACGGAGAGCTGATCCAGTGGGTGAAGGACGCCAAGGCCGCCGTCGTCAGGGACAACTCGACCGCCGACCACAAGGTCAAGCCGTCCGAGGTCCCCGCCGACGCGGTGACGTCCTCGGGCTCCGGCCTGGACCCGAACATCTCCCCGGCGTACGCCGACCTCCAGGTCCACCGGGTCGCCGAGAAGAACGGGCTGTCGACCGGCCAGGTGCAGAAGCTGGTCGACGACAACACGGAGGGCCGCACGCTCGGCTTCATGGGAGAGCCCCGTGTGAACGTCCTCGAACTCAACATCGCGCTCAAGGAACTCGTGGCCAAGGGCTGATGGCGTTACGCGACCCGAGCGGGAGTCGGTGGCCTGGGAAACCTCCCGGTTCCGCCGGCTCCCGCCGCCATGAAGCCGGTCGCGGCGCTGCCGGAGATCATGGCCGACCGTCAGACAGGAAAGGCGTGCACCCATGACCAGGGTGTTGGTGGTGGAGGACGACCCGCAGCTGGTGCGGGCGCTGGTGATCAACATGCAGGCACGCCGGTTCGGGGTGGACCCGGCGCCCGACGGGGCCACAGCCCTGCGGCTGGCGGCGGCCCGCCAGCCCGACGTGGTCCTGCTGGACCTGGGGCTGCCCGACATGGACGGCGTCGATGTCGTCAAGGCCCTGCGCGGCTGGACCCGGGTGCCGATCCTCGTGCTGTCGGCCCGGCAGGCCTCCGGGGAGAAGGTCGCCGCGCTGGACGCGGGCGCGGACGACTACGTCACCAAGCCCTTCAGCATGGACGAGCTGATGGCCCGGCTGCGGGCCGCCGTCCGCCGCACGGAGGAGAGCCCGCTCGGCCCTGAGACGGCGTTTGTGGAGACGGGCGAGTTCACCATCGACCTGCTCGCCAAGAAGGTCGCGCGCGCCGGTCGTGACGTCCGGCTCACACCGACGGAGTGGCACCTGCTGGAGATCCTGGTCACCAACCCCGGCCGCCTCGTCACACAGAAGCATCTGCTCCAGGAGGTCTGGGGGGTCTCCCAGAGCAGCAAGACCAACTACCTGCGGGTCTACATGGCGCAATTGCGGCGCAAGTTGGAGACGGACCCGTCGCACCCCCGCTTTCTCATCACCGAACCCGGCATGGGTTACCGCTTCGAAGGGTGAACATGGCACGCGGCAAGCTTCGGATCTATCTCGGTGCGGCACCGGGTGTCGGCAAGACGTACGCGATGCTGTCCGAGGCGCACCGGCGGGTGGAACGCGGCACCGACTGCGTGGTCGCGTTCGTGGAGCACCACGGCCGGCCGCGCACCGAGGTGATGCTGCACGGTCTGGAGCAGATCCGGCGAAAGGATCTCCAGTACCGGGACGCCTCCTTCACGGAGATGGACATGGACGCCGTCCTGGCCCGCAGGCCCGAGGTGGCGCTGGTCGACGAGCTCGCCCACACCAACATCCCGGGCTCGCGCAACGCCAAGCGCTGGCAGGACGTGGAGGAGCTGCTCGCCGCCGGCATCGACGTGATATCGACCGTCAACATCCAGCATCTGGAGTCGTTGGGAGACGTCGTCGAGTCGATCACCGGTGTGCGGCAGCAGGAGACCGTCCCCGACGAGGTCGTACGCCGGGCGGACCAGGTGGAGCTGGTCGACATGTCGCCGCAGGCGCTGCGGCGGCGGATGGCGCACGGCAACATCTACACGCCGGAAAAGGTCGACGCGGCCCTGTCCAACTACTTCCGTCCCGGCAACCTGACCGCCCTGCGCGAGCTGGCCCTGCTCTGGGTGGCGGACCGGGTGGACGAATACCTCAACGCCTACCGCAGCGAGCACGAGGTCTCGACGATCTGGGGTTCGCGCGAGCGGATCGTCGTCGGGCTCACCGGCGGTCCCGAGGGCCGGACGCTGATCCGCCGGGCCGCCCGGCTGGCGGAGAAGGGCGCCGGCGGTGAGGTGCTGGCCGTGTACATCGCCCGCAGCGACGGGCTGACGTCCTCGTCGCCGAAGGAACTCGCCGTACAACGAGGGCTGGTCGAGGACCTCGGCGGCACCTTCCACCACGTCGTGGGCGACGACGTCCCCGCCGCCCTGCTGGACTTCGCGCGCGGAGTGAACGCCACCCAGATAGTGCTGGGCGTCTCCCGGCGCAAGAGCTGGCAGTACGTCTTCGGACCCGGCGTCGGTGCCACGGTCGCCCGCGACTCGGGCCCCGACCTCGACGTCCACCTGATCACGCACGACGAGGCGGGCAAGGGGCGCGGGCTGCCGCTGCCCCGCAGTGCGCGGCTCGGCCGTTCGCGGATCATCTGGGGCTGGCTCGTCGGCGTGCTCGGCCCGGCCCTCCTCACCGTGCTGCTGACGCATGTCGCCCCCGAAGTCGGCCTCGCCAACGACATGCTGCTGTACCTGTCGCTGACGGTGGTGTCGGCGCTGCTCGGCGGCCTGCTGCCGGCGCTGGCCTCCGCTGTGGTCGGTTCGCTGCTGCTCAACTGGTTCTTCACCCCGCCCGTCCACACGCTGACCATCGCCGACCCGAAGAACATCGTCGCCATCGCGATCTTCGTAGGGGTGGCGGTCGCGGTGGCCTCGGTGGTGGACCTGGCGGCCCGCCGCACCCACCAGGCGAACCGCCTGCGCGCCGAGTCGGAGATCCTCTCCTTCCTCGCCGGGAACGTGCTGCGTGGTGAGACCAGCCTGGAAGCGCTGCTGGAGCGCGTGCGCGAGACGTTCGGCATGGAGTCGGTGGCGCTGCTGGAACGGGAGAGTGACGTCGATCCCTGGACCTGCGCGGGCAGTGTGGGTTCCCGGCCCTGCCAGGACCCCGACGACGCGGACGTGGACGTGCCGGCCGGCGACCACCTGGCGCTCGCGCTGACCGGCCGGGTGCTGCCCGCCGAGGACCGCCGGGTGCTCGCCGCCTTCGCCGCGCAGTCGGCTGTGGTCCTCGACCGCCGGCGCCTGCGGCACGAGGCCGACAAGGCCAAGGAACTGGCCGAGGGCAACCGCATCCGTACGGCCCTGCTGGCCGCCGTCAGCCACGACCTGCGGACGCCGCTCGCCGGCATCAAGGCGTCGGTCTCCTCACTGCGGTCCGACGACGTGGCCTGGTCCGAGGAGGACGAGGCCGAACTGCTCCAGGCGATCGAAGAGGGCGCCGACCGGCTCGACCTCCTCGTCGGCAATCTGCTGGACATGTCGCGCCTGCAGACCGGCACGGTCGTTCCGCTGATCCGGGAGATCGACCTCGACGAGGTGGTGCCGATGGCGCTCGGCGGGGTGCCGGACGGCAGCGTGGGGCTCGACATTCCGGAGACGCTGCCCATGGTCAGCGTCGACAAGGGCCTGCTGGAGCGCGCCGTCGCCAACGTCGTCGAGAACGCAGTCAAGTACGGCCCGCAGGACAAGCCCGTGCTGGTTTCCGCGAGCGCCATCCGTGACCGGGTCGAGGTGCGCGTGATCGACCGCGGCCGGGGCGTCCCGGACGAGGCCAAGGAACGCATCTTCGAGCCCTTCCAGCGTTACGGCGACGCCCCGCGCGGCGCGGGCGTGGGACTCGGCCTCGCGGTCGCCCGCGGGTTCGCCGAGGCGATGGGCGGCACGATCACGGCCGAGGACACGCCCGGGGGCGGCCTGACCATGGTGCTGAGCCTGCCGATGGCCCAGGGACGGCGGCCGGAGGATCCGGAGCTGCCGGCAGTGGTGGTGTCGTAGCGGCGCCGCCACGACACCCTGCACGGTGCCGGCCCGGGTCACGCCCCTTGCTGGGGCCCCGTCTTCTCGGCCAGGTGCCCGGTGTGCAACCGCAGCCGCCAGGCGTTGCGCCGGCGCACGGCCGCGAGCTCGGACTCCAGCGGGGAGGGCGGCACCGCGAGGACCGGGCAGGCGGCGTGGGCCAGGCAGTAGCGGCTCACGGAGCGGTGGCAGGCGCGGTGCAGGTGGCTGCGGCGGCCCGCGCCGACCACCAGGACGTCGTCCGCGCGGTCGGCGATCTCCACCAGGGCCGGCCCCGGGCTGCCCTGGGCGACCAGGGCGTACCTCCACACGCCGGGGCCGGCCTCGCCGAACACGTCCTTCAGGACGCCGACGAGCCGCTCACGCGCCAGGCGCTGCCACTCGCCGGCCAGCAGGCTCGTCGCCGGACCCCGCCGCGCGGCGAGGTCCCCGCCCGGCGGCTGCCAGGCGAGCACCGGCCACAGCTCGGCGCCGCGCCGTCGCGCCTCGTCGGCGGCCCGGGACAGGGCGGTGAGGCTCCCCGGGGATCCGCTCACGCCCACCACGGCCCGTGGTGCCGCAGGGCCGCCGCCACCAGACATGACTCCACCGTTCCTCTTTGCGCGTGCCCGCGAACTGCTCCCGCGGGAAGCCCACCACGGGCCCCTTCCATCACACGCCCGCCGCACTCCCACAGCCAGCCCCGACGGCACTTCTTGGCGCACTTCTGACGGCGTCCTCCCACGCTGCGCGGGCCGGTGTCAGCATCACGTCAGTGTCCGGCCGATCGCCGTCAGCATCCCGTCATGAGCCGTCCGGAACCCGGGGTCACCGGGCATAGCGTCAGTTGCGAGCCCCGGTCCGCCTCCCCGCGTCCGGGGCATCAGCAACCACCCGATCCACCTCGGTTCCATCCGGAGGCACCCATGGCAGACATCCGGTACGACGAAGACCCGGAGCCTTCTGATCGGTCCCCGGCCGGCCCTCTGTACGTTCCGGTCCGGCCGGGACAGGCCGCCTGCGCGGCCCGCCTCTTCCGCACACCCATCGGTGACCGCACGGCCGTAGGGTTCACCTCCCAGCGGAAACTGACCGCGACGCTCGGCCCCGACCAGCCCTGGATCCGGCTTGCCGAGCCCGCCCTGCGCTCCCTGACGGCGCCGCTCGGCGTCACGACCGTCACGGTGGACCCCCAGTTCTGCGCCCCCGCCCCGACCGCGACCGCCCGTCCCGCGCCGTCCACGCGGGAGAGCGCCGAGCACTCCGGTCCCCGATTCCGTGAAGGCGCCTGGGCCCCCCAGGCCGTAGGAGCCCTGCGAGTGACCGGCGCCCCCGCGCTCATCTCCGCGTTGAGCATGTGGATCGGCTGAGGGGGAACGCACGATGACCACCATTCACGAGCCCGCCGTCACCACCGCGACCGCCGCCCACGCCCTCTCGGTGTGGCCGGCCTCGGCCGTCGAGCCCCGCGAGGGCGAGATCACCGTCGGCGGTGTGCCGCTCGCCGAGGTCGCCGACCGCTTCGGTACGCCCGTCTACGTCATCGACGAGGACGAGGTCCGCGAGCGCTGCCGCACCTACCAGCACGCTTTTCCCGAGGCCGAAGTCCTCTACGCCGCCAAGGCGTTCCTGTGCCGGGCGATGATCCACTGGGTGGACGAGGAGGGCCTGGGCCTGGATGTCTGCTCGGCCGGCGAGCTGGAGCTCGCGGTCACCACCGGCTTCCCGCCGGAGAAGATCGTGCTGCACGGCAACGCCAAGTCCCCGCGCGACCTGCAGACCGCCCTGCGTCTCGGCGTCGGCCGGATCGTCATCGACAGCCCCTCCGAGATCGCCCGGCTGGCCGCGGCGGTCGGGCCCGACGGTCACCAGAAGGTGATGGTCCGCGTGGTGCCCGGCATCAGCGCCGGGGGCCACGAGAAGATCCGCACCGGCACCGGGGACCAGAAGTTCGGCCTGTCCATCAGGGACGGCTACGCCCAGCACGCCATCGCCCGGATACTGGACCAGCCGCAGCTCGAACTGACCGGCCTGCACTGCCACTTGGGCTCCCAGATCACCAGCGTCAAGCCCTATCTGGCCGCCGTACGCCGCATGGTCGGCCTCATGGCCCGGCTGTACGAGCAGCACGGCCTGGTCCTGCGCGAACTCGACCTGGGCGGCGGCCACGGCATCGCCTACCGACCGGGCGAACCCGCCCTGGACCTCACCACCTTGGCCCGCAGGGTGCGCACCGAGCTGGCCGGGGCGTGCGCGGCGGCCGGAATCACCGTGCCCCGCCTCATCATCGAGCCGGGGCGGGCCATCGCGGGCCCGGCCGGAGTCGCGCTCTACCACGTCCTCTCCGTCAAGCGCACGGGAGCGCACACCTACGTCGCGGTGGACGGCGGCATGAGCGACAACCCCCGGCCCGCGCTGTACGGAGTCTCCTACGCGCCCCGTCTGGTGGGCCGGCACAGCACCGCGGCCCCGACCCCGGTGACCGTGGTGGGCCGCCACTGCGAGGCGGGCGACATCCTCGCCGCCGACGTCGAACTCCCCGACGACATCCGTCCCGGCGACGTGCTCGCCGTCCCGGCGGCAGGCGCCTACCACCTGTCCATGGCATCCGGCTACAACATGGTCGGCCGCCCGCCGGTGGTCGCGGTGGACGACGGCCGGGCCAGGCTCCTGATCCGCCGCGAGTCGCTGGAGGACATCCGCAGCCGCGACGTGGGTCTGTAGCCGCCGCATCCCCGCACTTCCCCGATCCACCTCCGGGCGAGCAACCGGCCCGGCCCTCGCCCGGAGGTGTCCGCCTTCATCAGCGCCTACGGCCGCATGGTCGGTTCCCTCCGCCGGAGCTGGACGCTGCCCGCGGTGGTCGGCTCCTCTTGGGCCTGCTCCTCGCCATCGGCAACCTCGCGCCGAGCGCCCACAACGGCACCGTGACCGAGGCGGTCGGCGGGCAGGACGAGGGAACCGAGCCCCGCTCCGGGGTTCCCCCGTCCCCACTCGTACGCGCTGGTCGCCCCAACGGCGATCCTCGGCCGCGCGGCGTTCGCGGTGGCGCCCCTCAACTTCCCGCCGGCCCTGTCCCTGGGCCCGCTGGCGGCGGGGCTGCTGCAACGAATCGGGGTGTCACCCCCCCACTGCGCCCGAGTCGGCCTTATGCCGACGCGGGCATCCTGGGTTCAATCCGCCGCGTATGGATCGCCGTCAAGGTCGAATGTTTCGGTCACCAAGCTGAGGCAGTCGGCGGCCAATTCACCACGTTCAAAGGGTTGCCACCGTTCGGCAGCTGTCTCTAGGGTGCGGCAGCAACGCAGCTTTCTGGATCTATTCCGAAACTTTCGATCCAGGCGGATCCGACGGACGGCCCATGGGCGAGCCGTCCCGTACCCAAGGAGCGCATCATGGGCGACCCGGGACTGTCCCGCCGAGGCTTCCTGGCGGCCTCGGCCGCGGCCGGTGTGGGCATGACGGCACTGAGCGGTTGCGGCGGCGACTCGGACGGAGGGTCGTCGGACGGCGCGACCACCATCGAGTGGTGGAACATCTCCACCACCGAGCCGACGAAGGGCGTCTGGGCGGCGCTGGCCAAGAAGTTCGAGGCCCAGAACCCCAAGGTGAAGGTAAAGATCGTCCAGTTGGAGAACGACGCCTACAAGTCGAAGATGACGGCCCTGACCGCCTCCGGGAAACTGCCCGACATCTTCCACACCTGGGGCGGCGGCGTCCTGAAGCAGCAGGTCGACGCCGGGCTCGTCGAGGACCTCACCGACCGCACCAAGGACTTCGCCGACGGCCTGCTGCCGGTCGCGAAGGAGCCGTACCTCCTCGACGAGAGGATCTACGGCATCCCGTTCGACATCGGCATGATCGGCTTCTGGTACAACAAGGCCCTCTTCAAGGACGCGGGCGTCAGCGAGCCGCCGACGACCTGGAGCGGATTCCTCGACGCCGTACGGAAGTTGAAGGCCAAGAGCATCACCCCGCTCGCCCTCGCCGGCAAGGAGAAGTGGCCCGGCATGTACTACTGGGCGTACCTCTCGATGCGCACCGCGGGTGCCTCCGCCCTGCAGAAGGCGTACGAGGACAAGGACTTCACCGGCGACGCCTTCGTCCAGGCCGGTCAGCACCTCCAGGAACTCGTCGACCTCCAGCCGTTCCAGAAGGGCTTCCTCGGCGCCGCGTACTCCACTCCCACCGGTCAGGCCGCCGCGGTCGGCAACGGCAAGGCGGCGATGGAGCTCATGGGGCAGTGGGCCCCGGTCGTGCAGGCGGACGCCGGCAAGGGTCTTGGCGAGGACCTCGGGTTCTTCCCGTTCCCCGAGGTCGAAGGGGGCGAGGGCGCGATCACCGAGGTCTTCGGCGGGGGCGGCGGGCACGCCCTGCGCAGCGGGGCTCCGCAGGCCGCCGTCGACTTTCTGAAGTTCTTCGCCTCCGAGGCGACCGACGTGGAGCTCGTCAAGAAGACGGGCGCCCTGCCGGTGGTCCCGGCCGCCGAGAGCGCCATCACCGACCCCAACATCAAGGCCGTACAGGCGCAGTTGAAGGGCGCCACCGGCTTCCAGCTCTATCTCGACCAGGCCTATGCCCCCGCCGTCGGCCAGGAGGTCAACGACAGCGTCGGCGCGCTCGTCGCCGGGTCCAAGTCGCCGCAGCAGGTTGCCGAGTCGATCACGCAGACCGCGAAGGAAGAGCAGTAGCCGGCGATGACCTCCACGTTCCTGCCGGACAAACGCACCGGCGCCGGCGTCGATCCGGCGCCCCCGTCCCCCGGCGCGGCTCGCGGACGGGCCCGGCGTCGAGCTCTGCACTGGCTCACCGCGGTCGGCTTCCAGGTGCCCGCGCTGGTGCTGTTCCTCGTCCTGGTGCTGCTGCCGATGCTGTTCGCGCTGTACGCCGCGTTCTTCCGCTGGGGCGGCTTCGGCATGCCCTCCGACTACATCGGCGCCGACAACTTCACCCGGCTCTTCCAGGACCCCGTCTTCCTCGGCGACCTGTGGCGCTGCCTGCTCCTGGTCGTGCTGTCGCTCGCCGTCCAGCTGCCGTTCGCGCTCGCCATGGCCGTACTGCTCAACCAGAGGCTGCGCGGCCGGGCCGCCTACCGGATGCTGTTCTTCGGGCCGTACGTCCTGTCCGAGGCCATCACCGGCGTCCTGTTCGGCATGATCTTCGCCCCCGGCGACGGCTTCGCCGACCAGGTCCTGGGCCATATCGGCCTCGACGGCCTCGGCGGCGAGTGGTTCGCCGACCCGTCCACCGTCATGGCCACCCTGTTCCTGGTCATGACGTGGAAGTACTTCGGCTTCCACATGATGCTCTACCTGGCCGGACTCCAGTCCGTCCCGGCCGAGTTGACCGAGGCCGCGCTGATCGACGGTGCGAACGCCTGGCAGCGCTTTTGCAGCGTCACCCTGCCGCTCCTCGCGCCCACCCTGCGCATCAGCGTGTTCCTGTCCGTCATCGGGTCGATCCAGCTCTTCGACCTGGTCTGGGTGACCACCGCGGGCGGTCCCGACCACCACTCCGAGACGATGGCCGTGACCATGTTCCAGTACGGGTTCAAGCGCTATCAGGTCGGCTACGCCAGCGCGATCAGCGTGGTCATGTTCGGCATCAGCCTCGTCTTCGCCCTCGCCTACCAGCGGTTCGTGCTCCGCCGCGACCTCGAAGGGGCCACCACGACCATGCGGGGAGGCGCCAAGTGACGGCCACGTCCGGCAGGAAGACCGGCAGGAAGAGCCTGCCGCTGCACGTGATCCTCGTGGTGGTCGGTGCCGTGATGGTCGTGCCACTGCTCTACGCCGTCGTGTCCGGCTTCAAGTCCACCGACGAGCTCTCCCGCAACCCGGTCGGGCTGCCGGAGTCGTGGGTGGCCGCCAACTACACGGGCATCCTCGGCTCGGGCGATTTCTGGCGGCTGATCGGCAACAGCACACTGATCGCGGTGGGGACGACCGTCCTGGTCGTGGCGGTCTCCGCGCTCTCGGCCTTCTCCTTCGCGCGGTTCGCCTTCCGGGGCCGGGAGACGCTGTTCACGCTCTTCACGATGGGGCTGATGTTCCCCTTCGCGGTCGCGGCCCTCCCGCTGTTCCTGCTCCTGCGCTCCCTGGGCCTGCTCGACAACCCGCTCGGCGTGATCCTTCCGCAGGCCGCCTTCGGGCTGCCGATGACCATCATCATCCTGCGCGGCTTCTTCCGGGACATCCCCGGCGAGTTGGAGGAGGCGGCCACGCTCGACGGGTGCAGTTCCTTCGGCTTCTTCTGGCGGGTGCTGCTGCCGATGGCGCGGCCCGCGCTGGGCACTGTCTCGGTCCTCGCCGTCGTCACCAGCTGGAACAACTTCTTCCTGCCGCTGCTGGTGTTCACCGACTCCACGTGGTGGACCATCCCGATCGGCGTCCAGCAGTTCCAGGGCCAGTACTCGGCGGACTACGCCCGTGTCTTCGCCTACCTGGTGCTGGCCATGGTCCCCGCCCTCGCCTTCTACTCGGTCGCCGAGCGCCAACTCGTCGGCGGCCTCACCGCCGGTGCGACCAAGGGTTGACGCGCGCAGGCGGACGTACGGCTCAACACACCACCGCTACGTGAGGAGTCGCACCATGCGCAAGAACCGTCTGAGACTCGCAGGCGCCCTCGCCGCCGTCCTGGTCGCCGCGGGCGTCGCGAGCGGCCCGGCAGCCCGGGCTCACGGCAAGCCGCCCACCCTCGCCGACCTCGCCCAGCGCCACGGCCGCTACTTCGGAAGCGCGACCGACAACCCCGAGCTCGTCGATGAGCCGTACAAGGCGCTCCTCGGCAGCGAGTTCGACCAGATCACGCCCGGCAACGGCATGAAGTGGTACGCCACCGAGCCGCAGCAGGGCGTGTTCGACTTCTCCAAGGGCGACGAGATCGTGCGCCTCGCCCGCGCCAACCACCAGAAGGTGCGCGGCCACACCCTCGTCTGGCACAGCCAGCTGCCCGGCTGGCTGACCGGCCGCGAGTGGACGGCGGACGAGCTGAGGGCCGTGCTGAAGAACCACATCCAGCAGGAGGTGCGGCACTACCGGGGCAAGGTGTTCGCCTGGGACGTCGTCAACGAGGCCTTCAACGAGGACGGCACCTACCGCGAGACGGTCTTCTACAAGACGCTCGGCCCCGGCTACATCGCCGACGCCCTGCGCTGGGCCCGCCAGGCCGACCCGAAGGTCAAGCTCTACCTCAACGACTACAACATCGAGGCGGTCGGCCCGAAGAGCGACGCCTACTACCGTCTCGCGAAGGAACTGAAAGCCCAGGGCGTCCCGCTCGACGGCATCGGCCTGCAGGCCCACCTGGCCCTGCAGTACGGCTATCCGACCACGCTTGAGGACAACCTCCGGCGCTTCGCCGGGCTGGGGCTCGACACCGCGCTCACCGAGGTCGACATCCGGATGATCCTGCCCGCGACCGCGGAGAAGCTTGCCCAGCAGGCCGAGTGGTACCGGGATCTGACCGAGGCGTGCCTGGCCGTGCGCCGCTGTGTCGGCATCACCGTCTGGGACTACACCGACAAGTACTCCTGGATCCCGGCGTTCTTCGAGGGCGAGGGTGCCGCCCTGCCGTGGGACGAGGAACTGCGTCCGAAGCCGGCGTACTTCGCGATACGGCAGGCGCTGAGGCAGGTCGCCACGGCGCACGGCGAACTACGCTGAGTGACCACCCCTGGACACACGTGGGGGCCGGCTCGCAGTCAGGGTCTGCGACCGGCCCCTGGGAGTACGCCGGGCGTCGGTCATCGCTGCGCCCGGTAGTGCTGCAGGACCTTTCCGGCATGCCGCCGGCAGGCGCTACGCGGCGGTCATCACCTTGCCGGTGCCCAGCGGACGGTGCGGGGCGATGATCTGGCCGTCCGGCAGGAGCTCACCGGTGTCCTCGAAGAGCAGGACACCGTTGCACAGCAGGCTCCAACCCTGCTCCGGGTGGTGCGCCACGAGACGGGCGGATTCCCGGTCGGCGGAGTCGGCTGAGGGACACGGTGGCTGGTGCTGGCACATGGATGGGATCTTTCGCTCTGTCGTGATGTGTGAGATGGCTGTGGCGTCTGTTTCGCGGCGTGAAGCTTCGTTCATGGCCGCCCCCCGTTGTGATTAGTCGGTCGGAACCCAGTGTTGCCCCACGGGCGTCAATCCGCAGGGATTTCGCAGCACCGCTTTCTCACAGGTTGATGACGCATCGCCCGCGCGGATGGTTCATCCCAACTCCACTGTCATTTCGGGTGGTTCGCCGTGGTCGGATGGGGCTAGTCCGGACGGGCCGGGGCCTAGAGTGGCTCGTTCGAGCGCATTGTCGCTCGCGCGAGCGATGCTTTTCTCGCGTGCTCGACTATTGTGCGCTCAGGCGAGTGCTTTCCTGCTCGTACGAGTGCCGATTGCGACCGAGTGTCGCGTGTCTTAAAGCCGAGTACCCCGCAACCCGGAAATGGGGCGGCGGGGTACGCGGGCGCTCGCGCGGTGCGCTGTCAGGCGGGTGAGCCGAGCAGGGGAGGCAGAGGGGGCAGCGGAGCCTGAGTCGCCCGGTGGGTCAGCACCGGGAGCAGCTCGGCGACCAGGTGCGGCAGATCGGCCGCGATGCCGGGCGGGGCCGGGGCCAGCGGCACCAGGAGGTCCGTGGCGGCCGGGTGGCCGGTGGCGGCGTCCGCGGTGCAGTCGCCGTGCAGCCAGAGGGTGAGCATGTAGAGGCCGGGGAACGACAGCAGCCGCGGCTGGTAGGGCTGTGCGATCGTCTCGGCCTGGCGCAACGCCCGTTCGGTGGAGGCGATGTACGGGCCCTCGAAGAAGTGCGAGAAGGTCCAGCCGTCCGGGGTCAGCCGGGTCTCGGCCGCGGCCACTGCTCGTTCGCCGCACCGGATCAGGAAGCGCCAGCCGGCCAGCCGGGTCGCGGTCACGCCTGCCGGGGTGATTTCGTCCACGACGTGCACGGGCAGCGGGAGTTCGGGCGTGGCGGGGCCCTGGGCGGCGCGCAGGGAGGGTGTTCGGGCCTCGCGGACCGCGGTGGGCGAGCCGAGTGCGGTGAGGACGGAGCGAAGTGCGGGCGCGGGAGCCGGGGGAACATGCAGCGGCATGGTGGGTCGCCTCTCATTGACAGGCACGGTGGCGCGAGGGCGTGGCGGGGGCGGACGGCGCTGTCTGCTCACGGAGGTCAGAGAGGCGGGGGCCGGGGTCTGGGAGCGCGAGGGGGATGAGCGAGGCCTGCCGCACGTCACCTGACGGCAGGTCCATGGGACCGTGGGCGCCAACCCTCTGCCTTGATTGCGGAGTTTATACGACGAGTGTTCAGACGATGTTTCATCTAGCCGCTTTCGGTGCACCCGGCAAGGGCCCATTCGGTCGGCGATTTGCGGGAATCATCCCGATTGCCGACCGGCCATACGGCCATGACCTCGAAAAATACCCCGGGTGCGGTCGGCCAATTCTCGTCGGCGTTTTTCACGACTTCCTTGAGCCGTCCGCAACTGCATAGTGCTGCATGCCCGGTGAATGTGCCGCCGGTCACGTCGGACAGAGTAGCGGCCGCCGGGCCGCCGCGGGACGTTATCGATCGCTTCCGCTGGGCATCATCCCACCTGACCCGGGACCTGCGGTCGGATCCAGGGTCCGCCGAGCGGGCCGCAGAGCCCGGCCATCCGAGGAGGGAAGCTTCGATGGGGGAGAAGGTCGTGGCAGGTCGGTTCGATCTGTCCGATCGCCAGCACTACCGCGAGAAGCTGCGGCAGTGTCTGACGGGCCTGGAGCGGTTGCTGGAGGAGAAGCGGTTCGACCGCCCCAAGAACCTCATGGGGCTGGAGATCGAATTGAATCTCGCCGGCGCCGACGGCATGCCGAAAATGTTGAACATGCAGGTACTGGAGCGGATCGCGAGCCGCGATTTCCAAACGGAACTCGCCATGTTCAACCTGGAAGTCAACATCGCCCCGCACCGGCTTCAGGAGCGGGTATTCGACCGGCTGGCCGAAGAGCTCCGTACGTCACTGGCATATGCCGACCGAAAAGCGGGTGAGCTCGACGCGGGAATCGTGATGATCGGCATTCTGCCGACGCTGGACAGGGACGACCTGGTCTCCTCGAACCTCTCCGCCGTCGACCGCTACACCCTGCTCAACGACCAGATCGTGGCTGCCCGCGGTGAGGAGTTCACGCTCGACATCGACGGTGTGGAGCGCCTGACGTGCACCTCGGGCTCCATCGCCCCGGAGGCCGCCTGCACCTCCGTGCAACTGCACCTCCAGGTCACGCCGGGCCGCTTCGCCGACGTCTGGAACGCGGCACAGGCGGTCGCGGCCGCGCAGGTCGCCGTGGGCGCCAACTCGCCGTTCCTCTTCGGGCGCGAGCTGTGGCGGGAGTCGCGGCCGCCGCTGTTCCAGCAGTCCACCGACACCCGGCCGCCCGAACTCCAGGCCCAAGGCGTGCGGCCGCGCACCTGGTTCGGGGAGCGGTGGATCTCCTCGGCGTACGACCTCTTCGAGGAGAACCTGCGGTTCTTCCCCGCCCTGCTGCCGATCTGCGACGACGAGGACCCCCTCGAAGTCCTGAACGCCGGCGGCACACCGTCGCTCGCCGAACTCGTCCTGCACAACGGCACCGTGTACCGCTGGAACCGGCCGGTCTACGGCATCGCCGACGGCGTCCCGCACCTGCGTGTGGAGAACCGCGTGCTGCCCGCCGGGCCGACCGTCACGGACGTTGTCGCCAACGCGGCCTTCTACTACGGCGTCGTCCGCGCCCTCGCCGAGGAGTCGCGGCCCGTGTGGACCCGGCTGCCCTTCGAGGCCGCGGCCGCCAACTTCGACGAGGCGTGCAAACACGGCATCGACGCGCGGCTGCGCTGGCCCCGGAGGGGGCGCTACGGCGGGACGGCCGAGGTCGACGCGGTGAGCCTCGTACGCGACGAACTGCTGCCGCTCGCCGAGGTCGGCCTGGACGCGTGGGGCGTCGAGCCGGCCGACCGGGACTTCTACCTGGGCGTCATCGAGGAGCGATGTCGCAGGCGCACGAACGGCGCGTCCTGGCAGGCGGCCACCTTCCACCGGGCCCTGGAGTCCGGCCTGTCCCGAGAGGCGGCCCTGGCGGCGACGACGCGCCGGTACCGCGAGCTGATGCACCGCGGGGATCCGGTGCACACGTGGCCGGTGGGGTTGCTGGAGCCGGTGCCGCTCAGATGACGGCCCTGACGGGGCGGGAAGGGTGCGGTTGGCGGACGTCGGCCTCTCAGCTGCTGGGGGCGCCCGGTGACGCCGCCCCCACGATGGCCTTGAGGATCACCGAGTGGATCTGGGACGGATCCGTGACCTCGTGGCCCGAGCCGCCCGTCGCCCTGGCGATGCGGTCGGCCTCCTCGCGGTCCGCGTCGGGGCCGACGGCGATCATGATCAGGGGGACCGGGCGCTCGGGGTTGGTGAGGCGTTCCAGACGGGTGATGAGGTCGGCGCGCGAGATGCTGCCCGGGTCCTCGTTCCTGCCGTCGGTGAGGACGACCAGGGCGTTGAACCTGCCCTTGGCGTAGGAGTCGGTCGCCGCCCTGTAGGCGGCGAGCGTGGTGTCGTACAGGCCGGTCGCACCGTCCGGCACCGGCTCCAGGTCGCCGAACGCCGTCGACAGCCTTTCGCGTTGCGCGCCGCCACCGTTCCCGTCGCCGAGCCGTTCGGTCGGCACGAGTACGCGGTAGTCCTTGTCGCCGTCCAGCTCGGTGGCGAAGTCCCACAGGCCGATCTCGTCGTCCGCCGTGAACGTGGCGAGGGCCTGCAGCAGCGACGCCTTGGTGACGTCCATCCGCGACTGCTCGGTGCCCGGCACCGGCTCGGCCATGGACGCGGAGGCGTCCACGACCGTGGTGATCCGCGCACTCTGCACGGTGATCGTCCACACGCCGAGCGTCTCCTGGACCGCGACCGCCGAGGCCGGCCGGCCCGCCGGCTCCGCGTACGGCTGCGCACTGCTGCCGCCTGCCCGGGTGACCAGCACGTCGGGCGGCGCCGCGTCGTCGGACGTCCTGAAGCCGTGCCGTTCCAGCAGCCGCCGCTGTCGAGCGTCGCCGAGGTAGCTCATGAACCGGATCGCGGCCCGGCTCTCGTCGGTCGTCAGCCCAGTCTGGTCGAGGAGGGCATACGGGTAGTCGAGGCGGGGCGAGCCGTCCTTCGGATAGAAGAAGTCCAGGCTGCTGCCGCCGTCCGCCCCGGAGTTGTACATGTGTGCCGCCTGCTCGCTCACGACCAGCGCCTGGTTGCGTTTCGGGTTGCCCAGCTCGGTGCCCGAGGAGTCGCGCGGCAGGGTCTCCAGCACCTGGCCGTCACTGGCGGAGACGCGCTGCGACAGCGCCTTCATCATCGCCGCGGCCTGCGTGTCCCCGCCCTCGCCCGCGCCGGCAGCCGTGCTCAGCTGCGTGAGGGCGAGCAGCCCGCTCGCGCTGCGCGCGGGGTCGGCCGCGCCGAGCCGGAGCGAGTCGTCGCGCAGGCGGGCACCGGCCAGCTCCAGCCAGCTGTACGTCTTCCTCGGCCATCCCAGCGACTTCGCGGCCGCGGGCACCATCGCCACCCCGACCGGTGTGGAGGCGACATGGCCCACCGTGGAGATCGCAGCCGCGCCGCCGTCCGCCGTGAGCCGCTGGAGCCACAGCTCCGAGTCCGGCACCCACACCTCGGCGCCGGGGTCCTTGCCCGCCAGGAGTGTGTCCGCGACCGCGTACGACTCGCGAGCGCTCACCGTCACGGCGACGCAGCGCCCGTCCGAGGTGAGGTCGGCCTCCCTGGCCTGCTTCGCCGCCGTTTGCAGGGCCGGGGCGAGGTCGGGGGACGCGGCCAGGGTCAGCCGCACCGGGTCGTCCTGGCAGGAGGAGCCGAAGGAGAGCAGCCCGCCCCCGACCGCGGCGGCCGTACCGCCGGCGACGGTCAGGACGAGGGCGGTCGCGATGACCACCGTCCGGCGGCGTGCGCCTCGACGCAGGCCGCGTCGACGGGGGTCGCTGCCGCCCGCCCCATACTGATCGGGCAAGCTGTGACGTCCCATGACGGTGGTGCCCCTCCCTGTTGCCCTGCTGAACCACGTGCCGGAGTCCGGCCGTATGGCAGGCAAAGGGGCGGTACGCCCCGTACGGCGCCCGTCCCCCCAACGGCCTGTCGCGCACGGTCTTCGTAAGTGCATTCGAGACCCTAGCGGGGTGGCGATGAGGATGAGGCGGGATTACTCAACTGGAGGCAGGTGTGCAGGGCGAGGCAGGCCCCGTGGCCGATTCTTTTCCGCATGAGCGGCCCTCGCGACGGATCTTCCGTGATGAGACGCTGCTCGTTCTGGGGCTTTCGCTCGGTGCGAGTGGTGTCTCCGCCCTGATCAGTTTTGTCGGCTCGGTCACCAAACCGGGGGGCCTCAAGGACCAGGCGGCCACGCTCAACGCCTCGGCCGCGCCGGGCCGTCCCTGGCTGGATCTCGCGTGGCAGCTGTTCGGCATCACCACCGCCCTGATCCCCGTCGCGCTCGTCGCGCACTTCCTGCTGCGCGAGGGGCGGAGCCTGCGCACCCTCGGCTTCGACCGCACTCGCCCCTGGCCGGACCTCGGCCGTGGCGCGGGCGTCGCGGCGGTGATCGGCAGCACCGGAATCGCCTTCTACCTGGCCGCTCGCGGACTCGGCTTCAACCTCACCGTGGTGCCCGAGGCCCTGCCGGACGTGTGGTGGAAGTACCCGGTCCTCATCCTCTCGGCGATGCAGAACGCGATCCTCGAAGAGGTCATCGTCGTCGGCTATCTGCTGCGCCGGCTGGACCAGTTGGGCTGGACACCCGGCGCCGCGCTGGTGGCCAGTTCCGTACTGCGCGGCTCGTACCACCTCTACCAGGGCATCGGCGGCTTCCTCGGCAACATGGCGATGGGCGTGGTGTTCGTCTACCTGTACCGGCGATGGGGCCGGGTGGGCCCGCTGGTGGTGGCGCATTCCCTGCTCGACATAGGGGCGTTCGTGGGGTACGCGCTCCTGGCCGGGAAGGTGGGATGGCTGCCCACGGCGTAACGCCGGTCGGCGGTCACCAGGAGCGTGTCGAAGGGGGCGTACGAGACAGTCGTACGCCCCCTTCGACACGCTCGGCCGGTCTGCGCGCCGCGTGGACCGGCCGACGCGTCTAGGCGATCAGCTCCCCCTCGATCACGGTCACCGCGCGGCCGCTCAGCAGCGTGCGGTCGCCGCGCAGTTCCGTGCGGACGTGGCCCGAGCGGCGGGAGGCCTGCAAGCCCGTGAGGTCCGTGCGTCCGAGGCGCTCGGACCAGAAGGGCGCGAGGGCCGTGTGGGCGCTGCCGGTGACGGGGTCCTCGTCGATGCCGACGTTCGGGAAGAAGCAGCGGGAGACGTAGTCGTGGCCGCGGGTGGGGTCCTCGGCGCGGGCGGTGGCGATGATGCCGCGCTCGGAGTAGGCGCCCAGGGCCTTGAGGTCGGGGCGCAGGGAGTGGACCGTCTTCTCGTCGGCGACTTCGAGGAGCAGGTCGCCGACGTTCGGGCCGGTGTCGAAGGCGACGAGCGGCTCGGTGCCCAGCGCCTGTGCGACCCCGTCCGGTACCTCGACCGGCGTGAGCGGGGCCGTCGGGAAGTCGAGGGTGATGGAACCGTCCTCGCGAGGCGTGGCGACGAGGACGCCACTGCGGGTGGCGAACCGTACGGGTCCCTCGTGGCCGCCGGTGCCGTGCAGCACATGGGCCGTGGCGAGCGTGGCGTGCCCGCACATCGCCACCTCGGCGACGGGCGTGAACCACCGCAACGCCCAGTCCGCCTCCCCGCCCTCCTCCAACGGGTGCGCGAACGCCGTCTCGGCGTGATTGACCTCCATGGCCACGTTCTGAAGCCAGTCGTCCTCCGGGAAGCCGTCCAGGAGGAGCACCCCGGCCGGGTTGCCGCCGAAAGGGCGGTCGGTGAAGGCATCGACGATTCGAATCCGCATGCCGGAGACGGTAGAGGGTGCGAGGAGAGGGCGGCCAAGGCCAATTCGTGGGTGCTGGACCGATTCCGAGGTCGCCATCGCATCTCTTCCCGCTCTTGCTCAGCGAACTGTTCCGATATATCGTTGAGCCATCGCGACAGATCAACGATGGATGGAGTGATTGCGATGCGTTCCCATGGATTCGAGCGTGGACACGGTGGACACGGTCATCACGGCCGAGGCGGCTTCGAGGGGCTTCGCGGCGCCTTCGGGCCGTTCGGGCCGGGTGGCCCCGGCGGCCCCGGTTTCGGTGGGCCTGGATTCGGACCCGGCCCCTGGGGGCCGAGGGGTGGTCGAGGCGGACCGCGAGGGAGGGCGCGGCGCGGCGATGTGCGTGCGTCGATCCTCGCCCTGCTGAAGGACCGCCCCATGCACGGCTACGAGATGATCCAGGAGATCGCCGAGCGTAGCGGCGGGGCGTGGAAGCCCAGTCCCGGCTCGGTGTACCCCACCCTCCAGCTGCTGGAGGACGAGGGTCTGATCGCCAGTGAGAGTGAGGGCGGCAAGAAGCTGTTCTCGCTCACGGAGGCGGGCCGCGAGGCGGCCGAGGCCGGGCCCGAGGCGCCCTGGGAGGAAGCCTCCCGCGGTGTCGACTGGGAGGCCCTCGGTGAGATCCGTCAGGCCGGTTTCGGTCTGATGGAGGCCTTCGGGCAGGTCTGGAAGACGGGCAGCAAGGAGCAGCGCGAGAAGGCGCTGACCGTCATCAACGACGCCCGCAAGCGCCTGTACCTGATCCTCGCCGACGAGGACTGACGTACGGCGATTGTCGTACGGCGACTGACGTACGGCCTCCCCGTCGCCAGTGAAGGCGCCCCGTGGAGTGATCCGCGGGGCGCCTTCCTGTGCGTGGCGACGCCCTTCAGGTCACCAGTCCCGCCAGCTTCCGCAGCGACTCGTTCAGGGCCGCCGTCGCCGAATCCTTGAGCTTGCCCGCCATCAACGACACCGCCGCACCCGTGAACTCCCCGTCGATGCGCACGGTCGTGGCGCTGTCGCCGTCCGGAGCCAGTGTGTAGCGCGTGGCCACGGTCACCGCCATCGGGCCCTTGCCGCGAATGGCGAGCACTCGTGCCGACTGCAGTTCCTCGATGGTCCACTCGACCTCGGCCGGGAACCCCATCAGCTTCATGTTCTCCTGGAAGGTCCCGCCCACTTCGAGTGCTGTGGGGCCGCCGCCCGGGAAGCTGGTGTGGGTGGCGTTCCACTCGTTCCATGCCGACCAGTCCGTCAGCTGCGCCCAGACCTTCTCGGCCGGTGCCTCGATGCGTGCCTCCGCGCTGACTTCGGCCATGCGACCACCCCTTCGTCTCGGGCTACGGTGTCGCGGAACGTAGCTGTGGGGCGTGGAACATTCAATACTGATGAACCATCAGAAAATGTGGAGACGCCCGACAGGTCGTCCGAGGCGCACGGCAAGGCGGCGCGCGCCCATCAGGGTCTTTCGGCGTGATCTCATCCGTAGGGAGGAGATTCCGGCCGCCTGAGTCCACTCTGTGTGGGACGCGCAAATGCTTCCCCTCGGGGATGACTCGGCTCTAAGCCGTTGATGAGGTAGGGGATGTGCAACCCCGTATCCCCCGGCAGTCGGCCCAGGAGCAGGACCGCCGGCGCCCGGACGCCGCGGCGGACGATGCCAGGCTCAGCGACGAGCTGGCAGCGGTGATCTCCGGCGCCCGCCGCCGGGCGGTCAGGGACGGGGACCGGCAGATCGACACGGCCCATCTGCTGCACTCCCTCCTTGAGCACGACCGGGATGTGTACGCCGTATTCGGCGAAGGACCCCAGATCGCCCGCCTCCTCGGCTACCTCGTCCAGCGCACCATCGGCTACGGCCTGCGCTGGCAGGGCAGCGTCGAGGACTCCGGCGGCGTACCCGTGGTCATGGAGGGTGAGGGGTTCTCCCCGCTGGCCGCGAACGCGATGGAGTACGCCTGCCGACGTGCCACCTCGCGCGGCGACACTCGGGCCCGCGGCATCGACCTCCTCGCGGCGATCGTCGTGGACCCGCAGGCTCGCGCTGTCGAGGTGCTCGCCCGCGCCGGAATCGACGCGAACGCCCTGCGTGCCCGCATCGACGAAAACCGGGACGAAAACCGGGACGAAAACCGGGACGAATACGTCGGCGGCGCCGAAACCGCCCGCTAGGCCCACGCGGCCCACGCATCCCCTGGCTCCCTCGCGGCGCGGTCCCGCCGTCCACTCGCTGAGACAGGTGTCATTGGGGGTGACGCTCATGTCATCCCCTGTCATCATGTGCCGGTGCGTATGTCTGAAAACAGTCACGCCGGCCGCGGCAAGGGCGTCGGGCTCGGTCTGGCGCTCGGTTCCGCGGTCGCCTTCGGAGGATCCGGTGTCGCAGCCAAGCCTCTGATCGAGGCGGGGCTCGACCCGCTGCACGTCGTGTGGCTCCGGGTCGCCGGCGCGGCCCTCGTGATGCTGCCGCTCGCCGTGCGCCACCGCGCGCTGCTGCGCCGCCGCCCCGCCCTGCTCGCCGGGTTCGGACTGCTCGGCGTGGCCGGTGTGCAGGCCTTCTACTTCGCCTCGATATCCCGTATCCCGGTCGGGGTCGCGCTGCTCGTCGAGTACCTCGCCCCCGCGCTCGTCCTCGGCTGGGTGCGGTTCGTGCAGCGGCGGCCGGTCACGCCCGCCGCTGCGGTCGGGGTCGTCCTCGCGGTCGGCGGACTCGCCTGTGTCGTCGAGATCTGGTCCGGGCTGAGCTTCGACGCGCTCGGACTGCTCCTCGCTCTCGGCGCCGCCTGCTGCCAGGTCGGCTACTTCGTCCTGTCCGACCAGGGCAGCGACTCCGGCGCCGACGCCCCCGACCCGCTCGGCGTGATCGCCTACGGCCTCCTCATCGGCGCCGGCGTGCTCACCGTGGTCGCCCGCCCCTGGACGATGGACTGGTCCGTGCTCGGCGGCACCGCGCACATGGGCGGCACCCCGGTCGCGGCCGTGCTGCTGCTGTCCTGGATCGTCCTGGTCGCCACGGTCATCGCGTACGTCACCGGCGTTGTCTCCGTACGCCGGCTCTCGCCGCAGGTCGCCGGCGTCGTCGCATGCCTCGAAGCGGTCATCGCGACCGTCCTCGCCTGGTTCCTGCTCGGCGAGCACCTCTCCGCGCCGCAGATCATCGGTGGAGCGGTTGTCCTGGCCGGCGCGTTCATCGCGCAGTCGTCGGCGCCCACGAAGGGTTCCCCCGAGCCGGTGGCGAGCGGCGGTCCGGAAAGGGATTTGTCGGCCCGCGAACCGGCCGCATAAGGTGCGGATCATGCACTCCACGGCACTCGTTCTTCCGCCTCCGGCCGCCTGAGGCGGGCCCTCCGGAACGCCTGCCCGGCGTCACGCCGGGCGGAACGGTGCTGCCCGCAGACGAAGTCCACGGATCCCGCTGAGCCGGGCTCCTTCCAGCACTTCTGCATGTCTGCGGAGAAAAAGTCGTGTCGAACACCGCTGTCTCCGGCCTGCCCATCGGGCGTGGCCTTCTCTATCTGATCGTCGCCGGTGCCGCCTGGGGCACCGCGGGCGCCGCCGCCTCCCTGGTCTACCGCGCCAGTGACATGGGACCGGTCGCCCTCTCCTTCTGGCGCTGCGCGATCGGGTTCGTGCTGCTGCTGGCCGTCCGCCTGCTGCGGCCGCGCCTGCCTGTGCAGGCGCGGACCGTCGCACCCGAGCCGCTCGGCCGCAAGGCGCTGCGGGCCGGGGCCACGGGCGTCGGGCTCGCCGTGTTCCAGACGGCGTACTTCGCTGCCGTCGACGTCACCGGACTCGCCGTGGGCACGGTCGTCACCCTCGGCGCCGGCCCGGTGTTCATCGCGCTCGGCGCCCGGCTGACGCTGGGGGAGCGGCTCGGCCGTGGTGGCGTCGCGGCCGTGGCCGGCGCGCTCATCGGGCTCGCGGTGCTGGCACTCGGCGGCGAGGGGCCGACCGTACGGCCGTGGGGCGTGCTGCTCGCGCTCGTGTCCGCGGCCGGGTACTCCGTGATGACTCTGCTGACGCGGATGTGGGGCCGCGACGGCGGGGCGGGCGCCGCCGGTACGTCCGTGCGGTCCTTTGCGGTCACCAGCCTGTGTCTGCTGCCGTTCGCCCTCGCCGAGGGACTCGTGCCGCACACGGCCGAACCCGTACGGCTGGGTTGGCTGCTGGCGTACATCGCGGCCGTCCCCACCGCCCTCGCGTACGCCCTCTACTTCGCGGGCGCTGCCGCCGTACGGTCGGCCACCGTGTCCGTGATCATGCTGCTGGAGCCGGTCAGCGCGGCGGTACTCGCCGTCCTCCTGCTCGGCGAACACCTGACGGCACCGACCCTCGCCGGCACCCTGCTGATGCTCGGGTCCGTCACAGGGCTGGCGGTGGCGGAGGCCCGGGGCGCGCGGCGGCTGCCGGCGTGAGCGTGAGGGGCCCCGCACCGCCCGGTGCGGGGCCCCTCGGGTGAGCGGAGGGCCGTTGAGCGCCCCTTCGCCTCAGGCCGGGCGGCGACGCAGCATGTGCTCGCGAGCCGCCGCGTCACCCGGACCGGCCCGCTCCGTCAGCTTCGCGGCGATCCGGTCCTGCACCTGCGCCGTGCGCCTGCCCGCGTACTTGAACTTCGCGCGCACGCCGGTGACTTCGAGGCGCAGCCCGCGGACGCCGGACAACAGCCTGCCGAACGGTGCCTCGCCGACCGCCACCTCCGCCGAGCCTCCCTCCGGCTGGAAGTGGCCGACCTGGCGGTTGAGGAGCTCGGCCTTCTCGGCCGGGTCGTCCACGACATGGGCCCGGCATCGGAGTTGGACCGCCGCGTAGAAGCTGGTCGGTTCACCGTGCTCGGGCGGCGCGTCCGGTGCCGCCTGCCACGGGCCCGGCACGTACGCGTAGTCGTCCACCACGCTCAGCACGACCTCGGGGTGCGCCAGCAGGGCGGGCCACATCGGGTTCGGTCGGGCCAGGTGGGTGACGACCTCGCCGCGCTCGGCGTCGTACGCGAAGTGCAGTGGCTGGGCGAACGGCGGCTCGCCGTCAAGGCCGTTGACGACGAGGTGCCCGAAGTCGTGGACGGCCAGCCACCGCTGCCACTCGGCGTCGTCGCGGGGCGCGTCCCAGGGGTGTATCAGCATCACAGCGCCCTGAGGTAGTCGGGAAGTTCGGTGCCGGGAGCCAGGTCGGGGTCGTCGACGGGCGCGTCGTAGCCCTTGCGCAGGGGGACGACGCCGGCCCAGTGGGGGAGGGTGAGGTCCTCGGGCTCGTCGTTCACGCCGCCGGTGCGGAGCTTGGCGGAGACCTCGTCGAGGTCGAGGCGGATGACGGCGGTGGCGGCCAGTTCCTTCTTGTTGGCGGGGCGGGAGTCCCGGGACCGGCCGGCCACGACGTGGTCGACGAGCGCGTCCAGGGCGGTTTGCTTCTCCTGCGGGTCCGTCACGTCGTACGCGGTGCCGTGCACCACCACGGACCGGTAGTTGATCGAGTGGTGGAAGGCCGAGCGGGCCAGGATCAGCGCGTCGACATGCGTGACCGTCAGGCACACCGGCAGTCCCGGGTCGGCCCGGCCGGTCATCCGCAGCGGGCGCGAACCCGTCGAGCCGTGGACGTAGAGCGTCTCACCGACCCGGGCGAACAGCGTGGGCAGCACGACCGGTGCGCCGTCGCGGACGAAGCCGAGGTGGCAGACGTAGGCCTCGTCGAGTATCGCGTGCACGAGCTCCTTGTCGTACGAGGCCCGGTCCGGGGAGCGCGTGGGGACCGTGCGGTCGGTCGCCGGATAGGCGGCGGGCTGCTGCGTCGGCTGTGTGGTCCCCTGCATTTCGGTCTCCCTTGCGATGTGCCTTGCGATCTTTATTGCACTAGTACATAATCTTCTTTGTGCTAGGAGGATATCGGATCGAAGGGCGTCGCGCAGCGGAGATTGCGTCGAGCGTCGAGCGTGCGGTGGGTGCCGGTGACCTGGAGCCGGGGCAAGTCCTCCCGCCCATGCGGGAGTTGGCTGTGGAGCTGGGCGTCAATCCCAACACCGTCGCGGCCGCCTACCGGATCCTGCGGGAGCGCGGGGTCATCGAGACGGCCGGGCGCCGGGGCAGCCGGGTGCGGCCCAAGCCGGCCACGACCGGGCGCGAGTCCATCCGGGTGGACGTGCCGGAGGGCGTACGGAACGTGGCCGGAGGCAACCCGGACCCCGCACTGCTGCCGCCCCTGGCCAAGGCGTTCGCCGCGGCCGCCGAGCAGAACGACCGGGAGCCCGTCATGTACGGGGACGCGGCCGTGGAACCGGAGCTGGCGCGCAGTGCGCGGGCGGCATTCGACGCCGACGGCGTCCCGGACGGGCCGATCGCCGTCGCCTCCGGCTCGCTCGACGTGATCGAACGAGTCCTCGCGGCCCATCTCAAGCCCGGCGACACCGTCGCCGTCGAGGACCCCGGCTGGGGCAGCCTGCTCGACCTCGCCCCGGCGGTCGGACTGCGGACCGCCCCTGTCGGCGTGGACGACGAGGGTCCGCTGCCGGACGACGTGCGCCGGGCTCTGGAGGCGGGAGCACGCGCCCTGATCGTCACCGACCGGGCGCAGAACCCGACGGGCGCGGCCGTGACCGCCGCACGCGCGCGTGCCCTGCGCTCCGTGCTGACGGACCACCCGGACGTGCTGCTCATCGAGGACGACCACGGCCACGGCATCGTCGACCTGCCTGTGCACGCCCTCGCCGGCACCACCCGCAGCTGGGCCTTCGTCCGCTCGGCCGCCAAGGCCTACGGCCCTGACCTGAGGCTCGCCGTCTTCACCGGCGACCCCGTCACCGTCGACCGGGTGCGCGGCCGCCAGCGCCTCGGTCCCGGCTGGGTGAGCCGCCTCGGTCAGCGGGCCCTGGTGCGGCTGTGGGCCGAGGGCGCCGTCGACCCGACGAGGGTGGCAGCGGCGTACGCCGCTCGCCGTGACGCACTGATCGCCGCGCTGGTGGAGCGGGGGATCACGGCGCACGGCCGCAGCGGCCTGAACGTGTGGGTCCCGGTACCCGACGAGACGGGCGCCGTGGCCCGACTGCTGCACGCCGGCTGGGCGGTGGCGCCGGGCGCGCGATTCCGAATGAGCGCTCCACCCGGAATCCGCATCACGGTCGCGACGCTCTCCCCGGACGAGGTCACCCCGCTGGCGGACGCGGTGGCCACGGCGGTGGCGTCGACGCCGGCGAGGAGCTACGCATGACACGGCTGGGCATGGCCGATCTCCATTACGCGCCCCGCTTCACCTGAGTAAGCGCCGCCCCCACAAGAACGATCACCGCCCCGACCGGTGTGGTCCAGGTCAACGACTCGCCGAGTACGGCAACGCCGGCCACCGTGGCGATGACAGGAATGAAGTACGTGACCATCTGAGCCGTGGTCGGCCCGACCTCCGCGACGAGCCCGTACTGAATCAGAACCGCGAGCCCCGTCCCGAGCGCCCCCAACGCCACGATCGCGAGCAGCGGCAGCATCGGAAAGCGGGTCGGCGCGGAGGTGAACACCGGCGTCACAACGGCGAGTTGCACCGCGGCGAGCAACAACTGCGCACCGGTGAGCGACAGATGCGACTCACTGGAGCCGGCCAGCGTACGCCGGATGTATATCCAGCCGATCGGGTAGCTCAAGGAGGCGAGCAGCGCCATCGCCGTCCCCGTGGCATCCAGCCCGTGAAAGCCCTGCCACGCCCCGAGCACGGTCAGAACGCCCAGGAAGCCGACCCCGAGCCCGGCGACCCTGATCCGAGTCGGCCGGTCCTCCGAGAGCGCGACCAGGGACAGGGCCATCCCCCACAGCGGCGAGGTCGCGTTGCAGATCCCCGCGAGCGTGGACGGGATCGTCAGCTCGGAGTACGCGAACAGGGAGAACGGCAGCGCGTTGAGCAGGAACGCGGCGACCGCCAGATGCCCCCAGGTCCGCACCCCCCGCGGCAGCCGCTCCCGCCTCACCGCCATCGCGACCGCGAGCACCGCCGTGCCGAACACCAGCCGACCCAGCGTGACCTGGAAGGGGGCGTAGCCGTCGGTGCCCACCTTGATGAGCAGGAAGCTGAAGCCCCAGATCAGGGACAGCGCGGCGAAGCGCAGCCGCCAGTCGAGGCGGGGGCGCGGGGCGGCCTCGGCCGGTTCGCGGGAGGCGGGGGAGGCGGGGCCGGTCGAGACGGAGTCAGTGGAAGCGGGGCCGGTGGAGACGGAGCCGGCGGAGGAGGCGATGCTCATGGCGGCAACGATCCGCCAAACGATCTCGTAGCACAATCGAGTTTTTCGGTGCGGTATCTCGTAGCATTGCTTACATGTTGAACCTGGAGCGCCTGCGCACCCTCGACGCCCTCGCCCGGCACGGCTCGGTCAGCGGTGCCGCCGAGGGCCTGCACATCACGACATCGGCCGTCTCGCAGCAGATGTCCAAGCTGGAGCGGGAGATCGGCCAGCAGCTCCTCGCCAAGAACGGCCGGGGTGTGCGGCTCACGGACGCGGGGCGGCTGCTCGCCGAGCACGCGGCGCGCATCCTGTCGCAGGTCGAGCTCGCCCAGTCCGATCTGGAGGCACAGCGCGGCCAGGTGGTCGGTGAGCTCCGGCTCGTCGCGTTCCCCACCGCCCTGCGGGGGCTGTTCCCCGCCGCGCTCACCACGCTGCGAGCCGGCCATCCGGCGCTGCGCCTGCGGACGAGGGAGCTGGAGCCCGAGGACGGAGTCGCCGCGGTGATCCGGGGGGACGCCGACGTGGCCGTCGTCCTCGACTGGTACAACAAGCCGCTGCCCATGCCGGAGGGGCTCGCCAAGGCCGCGATCCTCGACGACCGCGTGGAGATCGCCATGCCCGAGGGGCACCCGCTCGCCGACCGGCGGGAGGTCGACCTGGAGGACTTCGCGGACGACGAGTGGGTCGCCTGGCCCGAGGGCGAGTTCTGTCACGAGTGGCTGGTCTACACGCTGCGCACCAAGGGCATCGAGCCCCGTATCGCCCATCGCGCGGAGGAGCACCACACCCAACTCGCGCTGGTCGCCGCCGGTTTGGGAGTCTGTGTCGCGCCACGGTTGGGCCGTGACCCGATGCCGCCCGGGGTGCGGGTCGTGCCCGTGCGCCATCGGGTCCACCGGTATGTGTACGCGGTGTGGCGCGCGGACGCCGACCGCCGCCCGTCGATCCGGGCGGCGGTGGGGGCCCTCCAGGCGGCGGCCGAGAAGATCACCGGAGACTGATGGTGCCTAGCGCGAACCCAGTTTCCGGAAGTCCCAGGACACGATCTTCTGCGGCGTCAGCCGCATCCAGGCGTGCCTGCCGTCGTGCGGCATGTCGTCGAGGCCGAAGTTCTTGCGCGCGAACAGCGTCTCGGGGACGTCGAGTTCGGCGCGCAGCTCGCCGACGCGCGGGATCTCGCCCACGAACTCGACGGTGCCGGACAGCTCGACCCCGCGCAGCTGCTCGTACTCCTCGCCCGTGTCGATCACGACGGCGACCCGCGGATCACGGCGCAGCTCGGTCCACCGCTTGCTGCGGACCACCGAGTACAGCCACAGCGAGTTGCCGTCCCAGGCGAACCACAGCGCGCTGACATGCGGGAAGCCGTCGGCGGACACCGTGGCGACCCGGCAGGTGCGCTGCGTGGCGAGAAACTCGTCCAGCTCACCGGGCGTCATCATGATCTTCCGGCCCCGGCGTTGAGTGACGGTCATGCGGCCCCCTCTTCTCTCACGTCGTGCCAGAGGAGAGATCCTCTGACATCACGTCAGAAAAGGATGGGTCGTCTTCCGTCCACACGCAATGGTGGCTACGCTCGCCCGTCCACGCCGTCGGTCACAGGGGGAACCATGCCGTCGCCTGCAGAGCTCAGTGAACTCCTCGACCCCGCGACCACCGTCCTGCTCACCGTCGAATGCCAGCAGGGCGTCGTCGGACCGGACAGTGCGCTGCCCGAACTCGCCAAGGAGGCCCGCTCCTCGGGCGCCCTCGGCAACGTCGCCCGGCTGGTCGCCGCCGCCCATGAGAGCGGCGTCCAGGTGATCCACGCGATCGCCGAACGCCGCCCCGACGGTCGCGGTGCCAGCCACAACGCCCGCCTCTTCCGCGCCGCCGAACGGCTCCCCGTCCAGCAGCTGTCCGGAACGACGGCGGTACGCGTGGCGGCGCCGATCGGGGTCACCGACGAGGACCTCGTCGTACGACGACTGCACGGCCTGTCCCCGATCCAGGGCACCGACGTCGACGCACTGCTGCGCAACCTCGGCTGCCGCACGCTCGTCGTCACCGGTGTCTCGGCCAACGTCGCGATCCCCAACACCGTCTTCGACGCGGTGAACCGGGGATACGTCGTGGTCGTGCCCCGGGACGCCATCGCCGGGGTGCCCTCCGACTACACCCCGGCGATGATCCGCCACACCCTCGCTTTGGTCGCCACGGTCGCGACCACGGACGAGGTGCTGGGCGGCCTCAAGCGTCCGTCCCGGGTCAGGCGAGCGTGATCGAGTCGCCCGACACGCTGATCTGCTTGGCGGCCAGCGGCTGGGTCGCGGGCCCCTTCTTCACGCTGCCGTCGAGAACGGAGAACTGGCTGCCGTGACAGGCGCAGGAGAGGGTGTCCTCCTTGAGGTCCGTCATCGGGCAGTTCTGGTGGGTGCAGATGGTGGAGAAGGCCTTGTAGTCGCCCGCCGCGGGCTGCGAGACCACGACCTTCTCGTCGCTGAAGACCTTGCCACTGCCCTCCGGGATGTCGGCGGTCTTCGCGAGCGCCGCACCGCCCGCGCCGGCCCCGCCGGACGAGCCGCCCGCTTCGGTGGTCGCGCCGGCGCCGGCGCCCTGTTCGGTGGACGAGCCGGACGCGTCGTCGTCCGATCCGCACGCGGTCAGCGCAACGGCGAGCCCTGCCGCGCCGACCGCCGCCACGACGGTACGGCGGCTCGGACCCGACACGGGCTGAACTGATTCGCTGGTCATGCTGACGTTCCTTCCGGTCATTCGTGATCTGCCGAGAGGTACGGTCCGTTCGGACCGGCTGTTCAGACGCTGTCGAAATCCTGACCCGGTCCCGACTGGACGTGGGTAAAGCGGAGCTGTCGGTTCCCTGTCGAGGGCTGTCGGTTTGCTGTCGACGCGGCGGCGCACCACACCCCGGGCCGCCCCCGGACGCCGTCCCCGCGCCAGTAACCTGGGGCGATGCTCAAGGAAGTCATCGCGACCCGCTACATCACGCCGCTGCGTGAGGGCGGCTCACTGCCGGGACTCGTCGAGGCCGACGACTTCGGGACGTACGTCATGAAGTTCACCGGCGCCGGACAGGGCCGCAAGACGCTCATCGCGGAGGTCGTCTGCGGTGAACTCGCCCGCAGGCTGGGCTTCCGGGTGCCCCGGCTGGTGACGGTGGAGCTCGACACGGTGCTGGGGCTCGGCGAACCGGACCAGCAGGTACAGGAGTTGCTCAGGTCCAGCGGCGGCACCAACCTCGGCATGGACTTCCTCTCCGGCGCGCTCGGCTTCGACCCCCTCGCCTTCGAGGTGAGCCCCGAGGACGCCGGCCGAGTCGTCTGGTTCGACGCCCTCGTCAACAACGTCGACCGGTCCTGGCGCAACCCCAACCTGCTGATGTGGCAGGGCGAACTGTGGCTCATCGACCATGGCGCGACCATGATCTGGCAGCACAACTGGCCCGGCGCACAGGCCTCGGCGGAGCGCCCGTACGACGCCTCCGACCACGCCCTCGCCCGCTTCGCCCCCGACGTGCGGGCAGCCGCCGCCGAGTTGGCGCCGCTGGTCACCGAGGACCTGCTGACCGAGGTGACCGCCGAGATCCCGGACGCCTGGCTGGCCGCCGAGCCCGGCTTCGACACCGCGGACGACCTCAGGCGGGCCTACGCCCGGCCGCTGCTGGCACGGGCAGTCGTCGTCCACGAACGCGTCACCGGAATCGAGGGGACCAAGTGAGCGACCGCCACTTCATCAAGCCGGGCCAGGGCGGCGACCGCGACGTCTTCGAGTACGCCGTCCTGCGCGTCGTACCCCGCGTCGAGCGCGGCGAGTGCATCAACGCCGGAGTGCTCGTGTACTGCCGGGCGAAGTCCTACGTCGCTGCCCGGACCCACCTGGACGAGACCAGACTGCGCGCGCTGGACCCCGATGCCGACGTCGCCGGGGTACGGGCCGCACTCCGTGCCGTCGAGGGTGTCTGCGCGGGCGGCGACGCGGCGGGGCAGGCCGCGGGCGACGACCCGGGGCGACGCTTTCGCTGGCTGATCGCGCCCCGCTCGACGGTCGTGCAGCCCGGACCCGTGCACACGGGGCTCACCGCCGATCCGGCGGCCGAGACGGAGCGACTGCTGGACCTGCTGGTGCGGTGATCACCCCCGCGTCGGCACCGCACGTGCGTCGGGCGTCAGTGCACGCGCGTCGGGCGTCAGCCCCTGCGCCGCTTCAGCACATGACCGGCGGCGAGCGCGGAGCCCGTGACGAAGGCCAGGCCGATGGCGATGTCCCAGCCGCCGGGGCCGGACGTCGTGGCGCCGCCGATCCCGCCTCGCGTGCCGCGGGTCGGGGTGGCGGTGGCACGAGGAGTGGCAGGTGTGGCGGTGGCACGTGGAGTCGCAGGTGTGACAGGAGCGGCCGGAGTGGCCGGCGTGGCAGGAGTGATGGCAGCGTCTGGAGTCTCAGGCGTCACGGGCGCCGAGGAACGGGTCCTGGGCCGCGTCGTGGACGAGGTGAGGCCCCCGTCGTCCCCGTTGCCGCCGCGACGGGGCAGCGTCTCGCAGGCGATCCCGTCGTCCCGTCCCTGATCCTCGTCGAGCCGATGAGGATCGTTGCGGTCCGAGTCGAAGAGAGCCTGCGCGTCCTCCTGGAAGGTGAAACTGCGGCAGTCCAGATCCTGTGCGTGAGCGGGTTCGGCGAACGGCACAATCGCGGCGATCACGAACAGCGTGCCGACGGCACCGGTGCGACGGCGCATGGAGCGCCTCCTTTCCGGCCATCGATGACTTCGCGCTTCGACGCTAGGTGCCCTTGTGCTCGGCGGCTCGCAGCCGTAGGCCGTTCGGGTGTGCACGGCGGGACACGGCCGAGCGGGGACCATGGCTGGGTACGCCCGGTTCGCGCCGGGCGTACGGGGAATCGATCACACGCAGCCGGTCGGCCGTTGACACCGGGTGCCAGGGCTTCTAGCGTCACGTCTTGCTGAAGGTACTAAGCGGTCGCTCACCATCGGGCGCGCCGCACGAGCCGCATCTCGAGGGCGAGGAGAACCAGCAATGTCCACCACTGAGCAGCGGGTCGCCGTGGTTACCGGCGGAGCGCGGGGCATCGGTGCCGCCACCGCCGTACGACTGGCCGCAGAGGGCCGCGCGGTCGCCGTGATCGACCTCGACGAGGCCGCCTGCAAGGACACCGTGGAGAAGATCACCGCGGCCGGCGGCAAGGCCCTCGCGGTCGGCTGCGACGTCTCCGACGAGGCACAGGTCGAGGCGGCCGTCGCACGGATCGCCGAGGAGCTCGGCGCTCCTACGATCCTGGTCAACAATGCGGGTGTGCTCCGCGACAACCTGCTGTTCAAGATGAGCGTCGCCGACTGGGACACCGTCATGAACGTGCACCTGCGCGGCGCCTTCCTGATGTCCAAGGCCTGCCAGAAGCACATGGTCGACGCGGGCTTCGGCCGGATCGTCAACCTCTCCTCGTCCTCCGCGCTCGGCAACCGCGGCCAGGTCAACTACTCCGCGGCCAAGGCCGGTCTCCAGGGCTTCACCAAGACCCTCGCCAAGGAGCTCGGCAAGTTCGGCGTCACCGCCAACTCCGTCGCGCCCGGCTTCATCGCCACCGAGATGACCAAGGCCACCGCCGACCGCGTCGGCATGGGCTTCGAGGACTTCAAGGCCGCCGCCGCCACCCAGATCCCGGTCGCGCGGGTCGGCGAGCCGGACGACATCGCCAACGCGATCGCCTTCTTCACGGGCGAGGCGGCCGGATTCGTCTCCGGCCAGGTGCTGTACGTCGCCGGCGGACCGCTCGACTAGGACTGGGAAGACACGGACATGACTGAACTGCCTGAACTCTCCGGCAAGGTCGCCCTCATCACGGGCGCCAGCCGAGGCATCGGCTACGGCGTCGCCGAGGCGCTCGTCGCGCGCGGCGACCGCGTGTGCATCACCGGCCGCAACGAGGACGCCCTCAAGGAGGCCGTCGAGCAGCTCGGCGCCGACCGCGCCATCTACGTGGCGGGCAAGGCGCACGACGAGGCCCACCAGGCCGTCGCCGTCGAGCGCACCATGGAGGCCTTCGGCCGCGTCGACCACCTGGTCAACAACGCCGGTACGAACCCGGTGTTCGGGCCGATCGCCGACCTCGACCTGGGAGTCGCGCGCAAGGTCTTCGAGACCAACGTGATCTCGGCGCTCGGCTTCGCGCAGAAGACCTGGCACGCCTGGCAGAAGGACAACGGCGGCGCGATCGTCAACATCGCCTCCGTCGCGGGGATCGCGCCGTCGCCGTTCATCGCGGCCTACGGCGTCAGCAAGGCCGCGCTGATCAACCTGACCCAGCAGCTGGCGCACGAGTTCGCGCCCAAGGTGCGGGTCAACGCGATCGCCCCGGCCGTGGTGAAGACCAAGTTCGCGCAGGCCCTGTACGAGGGCCGGGAGGCGGAGGCCGCCGCGGCCTACCCGCTGGGCCGGCTCGGCGTGCCCTCCGACATCGGCGGAGCCGCCGCATTCCTCACCTCGGACCAGTCCGACTGGGTCACCGGGCAGACGCTGGTCGTCGACGGCGGCATCTTCCTCAACGCCGGCGTCGGCTGACGGAGGGGACCGCTGCACGGTCGACACGAGACCTCGACACGGGCGCCGCTGGACACCAGCGGCGCCCGTGTCGACGTATCAGGAGATCCCGATCAGGAGACGAACGACCGGTGACAACGTAGTCACCACAAGATCGAACAAGTGCTCATTGAGACGGGAGGTCCGACGGCCGGAACACTGCGGTATGGTCTGCCGACCCTTGGTATGGCAGATCGAGGAGCGTGCGCGTGTTCAACTGGATCCGACGCCTGCGGCAGGTGGCGGCCATCGCGTCCATATCGTCCCTGGTGGCAGGGTGCGGAGTCCTCTCGTCCGATTCGACGGACGAGGAGGGGCCGATCGTCGTGGGCACCACCGCAGCCCCCAGCACCCTTGATCCCGCCGCGTCCTGGGACAGCTCCTGGGAACTGTTCCGCAACATTTATCAGACACTGCTCAGCTATCCCTCGGGCTCGACGGCACCGGAGCCCGACGCCGCCGAGAGCTGCCAGTTCACCGACAGTTCGAGCATGAAGTACCAGTGCGAGCTGCGCGAGGGCCTGAAGTTCTCCGACGGGCACGCGCTCGACGCGAAGGCCGTCAAGTACTCGATCGACCGGATCCGGAAGATCAACGTCAACGGTGGCCCCGCCGGTCTGCTCGGCAGCCTCGAACGAGTCCAGGTGCTGAACGACCGCGAGGTCGTCTTCCACCTCAACAAGGCCGACGCCACCTTCCCGTTCGTGCTCGCCACGCCCGCGATGTCGATCGTCGACCCCGGGGACTACCCGGCGGACAAGCTGCGCGAGGACGGCACCATCGTCGGATCCGGGCCGTACACCCTGGAGTCCTACGAGGAGGGCAAGCGAGCCGAACTCGTCAAGAACGACGGCTACCAGGGGTACGCGGAGCGCAAGAACGATGCGGTAACCATCCGTTACTTCCAGGACTCGCCCCCCATGGTCGCGGCCCTGCGCAACAAGGAGCTCGACGTCGCCTTCCGTGGCCTCGCCGCCGACGACATCGTCGATCTCCAGGCCGACGATGACGACGAGCTCCAGCTGATCGAGGGCTCCGGCACCGAGATCAACTACCTGGTCTTCAACCCGAAGGACCCGATGGCGGGCAAGTCCGCCGTCCGCAAGGCCATCGCCCAGGTCATCGACCGCCCGGCGATCGCCCACAAGGTCTACCGGGACACCGTCGAGCCGCTGTACTCCATGGTCCCCAAGGGTCTGACCGGCCACACCACGGGCTTCTTCGACGACTACGGCGAGCCCAGCGCGGCCAAGGCCCGCGAGATCCTCGCCGACGCGGGCATCACGACCCCGGTCCCGCTCAAGCTCTGGTACACCAGCGACCGCTACGGCTCCGCGACCAAGGCGGAGTTCGAGGAGCTGAAGAGCCAGCTGGAGAAGTCCGGTCTCTTCGAGATCACCCTCAAGAGCCGCCCGTGGAAGACGTACGTCGCCGGATACCAGAAGGGCGAGTACCCGGTGTTCGGGCGTGGCTGGTTCCCCGACTTCCCGGACGCCGACAACTTCATCGCGCCGTTCGTAGGCGAGCAGAACGCGCTGGGCACGCCGTACGTGACGCCCAAGATCACCGAGACCCTGCTGCCCAACTCCCGCGCGCAGAGCGACCGGGCCAACGTGGTCAAGGACTTCGAGGACGCCCAGCGCATCCTCGTCGACGACGCGCGACTGCTGCCGCTGTGGCAGGGGCGGCAGTACGTGGCCGCGAGCGCCGAGGTCTCGGGCGCCGAGCGGGCGCTCGACCCGTCGACGATCATGATGATGGGTGAGCTGTACCGCAAGACCAGCTGGTAGCGGTGGGATGTGCGGTGGGCGGGGCGATTGTCAGTGGCCGCCTGTAGGTTCTGTGGCCTGGAGGTGACCGCAGCGCGGTCGCCTCTCACCGTTCGCCGTACATCGTAAGGAAGTTGACGTGACCGACATCGCCATGCTGCCCGAGTCCTGGCGCGGGGTTCTGGGCGACGAGCTTCAGCAGCCCTACTTCAAGGAGCTGACCGAGTTCGTCGAGGAGGAGCGGGCGAAGGGTCCCGTCCACCCGCCGCGCGACGAGGTCTTCGCCGCGCTGGACGCGACGCCGTACGAGCAGGTGAAGGTCCTGATCCTCGGCCAGGACCCCTACCACGGCGAGGGCCAGGGCCACGGTCTGTGCTTCTCGGTGCGCCCCGGCGTGAAGACGCCGCCGTCGCTGCGCAACATCTACAAGGAGATGAAGGAGGAGCTCGGCCTCCCCGTCCCCGACAACGGCTATCTGATGCCCTGGGCCCAGCAGGGCGTCCTGCTGCTCAACGCGGTGCTGACGGTTCGCGGCGGCGAGGCCAACTCGCACAAGGGCAAGGGCTGGGAGAAGTTCACCGACGCTGTGATCCGGGCCGTGGCCCACCGGCCCGATCCCGCGGTGTTCGTGCTGTGGGGCAACTACGCGCAGAAGAAGCTCCCGCTCATCGACGAGACGCGGCACGTGGTGGTCAAGGGCGCGCATCCCTCGCCGCTGTCGGCGAAGAAGTTCTTCGGCTCCCGCCCCTTCACGCAGATCAACGAGGCGGTGGCCCGGCAGGGGCACGACCCCATCGACTGGCGGATCCCGGACCTGGGCTGAGCCGCGGCCGGGCCGGTCCTGCCCCGGACCGGCCCGGTGCCGTACGGAGCCGCCTGACCGGGTTTGGCGGTGAGGGCCGTTAGCGTCGAGGGATCAGCCGACGATGGCCCGGAGGACGCGGTGGCGGAGCGACAGGAGCGTACGGCGCCCGATGCCGTGCTGACGCGGATCGGGCAGGTCGTCATGCTGCACCACGCGGGGGACCGCGAGGAGGCACGGCGCCGGCTGCTGGACCTGTGGACGGAGCTCGGCGAGGACGGCGACCCGCTGCACCGCTGCACCCTGGCGCACTACCTGGCCGACACACAGGACGACCCCTCGGACGAACTGGCATGGGATCTGCGGGCGTTGACCGAGGCCGAGGGGGCCGGTGCCGGTGCAGGCGACGGACATGACGCGCCGGCCGTACGGGCCCTGTATCCCTCGCTGCACCTGAATCTGGCCGCCGACTATGTGAAGCTCGACCGCGCCGAGGCCGCCCGCGTCCATCTGCGCCGGGCACGGGGAGCGGCGGGGGCCTTGGCGGACGACAGGTATGGGGACGGGGTGCGGGCGGAGATCAGGCGGTTGGAGGTGTGGTTGGGGGAGGGGCCGTAGCGGCAGACGGGGGCGGAGGACGGCCGTAGCGGGAGCCGGGGGAGGCCGGGGGCCCCGGCGGCACCAAGGAGGGCGGCGCATGCCGCGTACCCGCCTCCGCGCCCCCGCCGCTCAATGGCCGTACGTCTGCTCGCAGATCCTCGACTCCGGGCTGTCGGCCCGCCAGCCGCCGTACTGCTTGCCCAGCGCGCAGACGTTCGTGTTCTTCGGGACCTCCGGGCGGGTCGAATCCGGCACGTCGGGGATCTTGACCGACGGCGCCTTCGGGACCTTGGGGGCCGGGCGGCGGGGCTCCTGGTGCTCGGGACGGGAGTGGGGCTGCGAGCGAGGGGCCGGTGGTGTGTGCGCCGGGGGCGGGGAGCCGGGTGACGTGGAGTGCGCGGCGGACGACGAGGGGGTCGGACGGCGGGACGGGCCGATGAACGCCAGGGCCTCGCGGGCCGGTGCCTGCACGATCTCCGGGTCCCTGTGCCCGCTCGGGACCGGCGCCGCCGGCTGGGACGGTGTCGGCGGCGCGTCGGACGCCGGCGGGCGCTGGACCGTCGTACAGCCGGAGAGGGCCGAGACGGCCATGGTGACCAGGAGCGTTGCGGTGGTCGTCGTTCGATGCACCCGCGCAACTCTGCTGGGTTCAGCGGCCGTTGGGACAGCGGACGAGCGAACCTTGCTTCCTACGGGTGATCTCTGACCCCGTAAGGGCGGCCCGATCCCGCCGCCGCTGACGTCAGTCGCCGGTGGCGCCGTCGACACGCTCGCGGAGCAGGTCGGCGTGGCCGTTGTGACGGGCGTACTCCTCGATCATGTGGGTGATGATCCAGCGCAGATTGAAGGGCTCGCCCCGCCGGCTCCTGCCCTTGGAGATGTCGTTCAGGCCGAAGCCGGCCGCATTGCGACGGGCGTTGTCGATCTCGGTCTGCCAAGTCGCGTGCGCCTCGTCCCAGGTGTCGGCCTCGGTGAAGTGGAAGTCGCCGTCCGGGTCGTCCTCGCTGCAGTAGAGCACCCCGAGGTCCTCGTCCAGGAGGATCTCGTGGAACCAGAACCGCTCCACCTCCGCCATGTGCCGCACCAGCCCCATCAGGGTCAGCTCGGACGGCTCCACGGAGGCGGTCCTGAGCTGGGCGTCGGTCAGGCCCTCGCACTTCCAGGCGAGGGTCTGCCGGTGGTAGTCCAGCCAGCCCTCCAGCATGGTGCGCTCGTCGGCGGTGGTGTCGGGCTCATGGCGTTCGATGGTCATGCCCGCATCGTTTCTCAACTCGATTTTTTTGACCAGGAGTTATCGCGGTCGGACGGCTCACCGGCCGAACATCCCGTCGAGCAGTTCGCGCAGGCTCGCCCGCACCTCCGCCGGCCCCGGCGTCTGCGAGCTGAAGGACCCGGCGACGCAGCTGAACATCAGCCCGTCCGCCCAGGCGACCAGTGACAGCACGTGCCGTGCCGGGTCCGTCGACCCCATCGCGGTCACCAGGGTGGTGAGCTGGTCGCGGAAGCGGGCGCCGGTCGCGTCGAAGTAGGCGCGCAGCTCAGGGCGGCGCGTGGCCTCCAGGGCCAGTTCGTAGCGGGCCAGCGTCAGTTCGCGGTTGCGGGTCAGGGCGCGGTGTGCGGCCAGGGCCAGGCCGTCGACCAGCGAGTCGAGGCCGCCGCGCGGGTCGGGCAGCTCCTCCAGGGCCAGTACCCGCGCCTCGCGGTCGGCGAGCCGCCGCACCGCCAGTTCCAGCAGTGCTTGCCGGGTACGCGCCAGATTGGACGTCGAGCCCTGGGGAAGGCCGGCCGTCTCGTCGACCGCCCGGTGCGTCAGCCCGCGCATCCCGCGCTCGGCGAGCAGCGCGAGGGCGGTGTCGGCGACGAGATCGGAGCGCGCGGCGCGCGGGGTGTGCTCGGACATGGAGATCAACCTACCTCTCGCACTACGTCTGTAGTACGTCGAACTGCGTCTGTAGTGCATCGAACTACAGCTGTAGTACAGTCGACGCACTGAGCACTACATCTGTAGTCACGCAGGAGGAGCCATGGCACAGTCCAAGCGGGCCGTCGTGATCGGCGGCGGCATCGGAGGCCTGACAGCGGCCGCCGCGCTGCACCAAAGCGGCTGGGAGGTCACCGTTCTGGAGCGGGCCCCGTCCCTGGAGCCGGTCGGTGCGGCCATCTCCCTCGCGCCCAACTCCCTGCGCGCGCTGGACGTCATCGGCCTCGGCGACGAGATCCGCGACCTGGCCGCCTGGCAGGGCGACGGGGGAGTACGCACACCATCCGGACGCTGGCTCTCCCGCACCGACGCCGACGCGGTCGCCGCACGCTTCGGCGGCCCCCTCGTCCTCCTTCACCGGGCCACCCTCATCAACAGTCTCGCCGCACTGCTCCCGTCCGGAGCCGTCCGCACCGGAGTCGCCGCGACCGTCACCGACCCCGGCGACTCCGACCGTCCGGCGCGCGTGGCGACATCGGACGACGAGATGGAGGCCGACCTCGTGGTGGCCGCCGACGGCATCCGGTCCGGCGTCCGCCCCGTGCTCTTCCCGGACCATCCCGGCACCGTCTACTCCGGTTTCACCACATGGCGGATGGTGCTCCCGGTGCCCGGCGCGGAGTTCGCCTCGCACGAGTCCTGGGGCCGGGGCCGCATCTGGGGCTCGCACCCGCTCAAGGACGGCCGGGTCTACGCATACGCCGCCGCGATCACGCCCGCCGCAGAGCGCGCTCCCGACGACGAGAAGGCCGAACTGCTGCGCCGCTACGGCGACTGGCACGACCCGATCCCCGCGATCCTCGCCGCCGCCCGCCCCGAGGACGTCCTGCGTCACGACGTCCACCACATCGCCGAGGCGCTGCCCGCCTACCACCGCGGGCGGGTCGCCCTGGTCGGGGACGCCGCGCATGCTATGCCGCCGATGCTCGGGCAGGGCGGCAACCAGGCCATCGAGGACGCCGTGGTCCTCGCCCACCACTGCGGCGACCTCGCCGCCTACACGGCAGCCCGCCTCCCGCGTACGACCGCCCTCGCCCGCCAGGCCGTCAAGGTCGCCCGCCTCAACCTGATGACCGGCCGCGCCGCGACCGTCGTACGGAACACCACACTCGCGGGCCTGTCCAAGGTCGCGCCCGCGTTGTTCCTGCGGAGCTTCGAGGCGATCGCCGACTGGGGGCCGCCGCAGCAGCCGTATGCTTCCAGGCAGACCCCGGCAGGCAAGCAGTTGAGGAGAACACCCCGTGAAGGTCGGCTGCATCGGACTCGGTGACATCGCGCAGAAGGCCTACCTGCCGGTGCTGGGTGTGCAGCCCGGGGTCGAACTGCACCTGCAGACCCGTACGCCCGCGACGCTCGCCCGGGTCGCGGACGGCCTCCATCTGCCGGCGGAGCGGCGGCACACGGACCTCGACTCGCTCCTCGCCCAGGGCCTAGACGCCGCCTTCGTGCACGCTCCCACCGTCGTGCACCCGGAGATCGTGACCCGGCTGCTGGAGGCGGGCGTGCCGACGTACGTCGACAAGCCGCTCGCCTATCAACTCGCCGACTCCGAGCGGCTGGTGGCGCTCGCCGAGCGGCGGAACGTGAGCCTCGCCGTCGGCTTCAACCGGCGCTACGCCCCCGGGTATGCGCAGTGCGCCGACCATCCGCGCGAGCTGATCCTGATGCAGAAGAACCGGATCGGGCTGCCGGAAGAGCCGCGCTCGATGATCCTGGACGACTTCATCCACGTCGTGGACACCCTCCGCTTCCTCGCGCCCGGCCCCGTCGACGACGTGACCGTGCGCGCCCGCGTCGAGGGCGGGCTGCTGCACCATGTCGTGCTGCAGCTCGCCGGGGACGGCTTCACCGCGCTCGGCGTGATGAACCGGCTCAGCGGATCGGCCGAGGAGATCCTCGAGGTGTCCGGGCAGGACACCAAGCGTCAGGTCCTCAACCTCGCCGAGGTCGTCGACCACAAGGGCCAGCCGACCGTGCGGCGGCGCGGCGACTGGGTGCCGGTGGCCCGGCAGCGCGGCATCGAGCAGGTGGTGCTCGCCTTCCTCGACGCCGTGCGTGCGGGCAAGGTGCTCAGCGCCCGGGACGCGCTGGCGACCCATGAGCTGTGCGAGCGGGTCGTACGCGCGGTGCAGGAGCAGGGCGCCTGAACCGGGGCCGCAGGGTCCGAACGCCCTCGGTCGCGGCCCACGCGGCCATGATCAGCAGCGCCGCCTGCAGCGGCCAGTCGCCGAAGCGGACGTACGGCGTGACACCGTCGGCCAGCGGAACCTCGTAGACCGTACTGGTGCTCTCGCTCGTCCCCAGCCAGGAACCCATGCGCTGTCCGCTGGGGCCGTACACGGCGGAGACGCCGGTCAGCGTCGCGTGCACCATCGGCCGGCCGGTCTCTGCGGCGCGCAGTGCGGCTAGCGAGGCGTGCTGCTCCGGGGCCCAGCTCTGCTGGAACGTCGAGGTCGCCGACTGGGCGATCAGCACCTCGGCGCCGCGGTCGACGAGGTTGCGGCTCATGTCGGAGAACGCGGACTCGAAGCAGACCATCGGGCCGATGCGCAGCCCGTGCCCGGTGTCCATCACGACCTGCTCGGTGCCGCGCCGGCGGTCCTCGGCGGCGGCCTTGCCGACGGAGGTGGCCCAGCCCAGCATCGAGCGCAGCGGTATGTACTCCCCGAAGGGCACCAGCCGCATCTTGTCGTAGCGGTCGCCGGTCGGGCCGTCCGGGCCGACGAGGATCGAGCTCTTGTAGATGCCGGGCCGGTCGGAGCGCTGCGCGTCCACGTTGACCAGGATGTTCGCCCCCGTCTCGCGGGACAGCGCCGCGAGCCGGCGCGCGAAGTCGGGCCGGTCGTCGAGGTCGTAGCCGACGCTGCTCTCGCCCCAGACGACCAGGTCGACGCCCCGGCCGGCCAGCTCGCGGGTGAGGTGCTCCTCCCGGTCGAAACGCCGCTCGGGCCTGTCCGCGCCCTGGATGACGCCCGGCTGCACCACGGCTATCCGGACTCGGTCCTCCACGTCCGGTCGCGGGGACCACACCCAGGAGGCCGAGGCGGCGACGGCCGTGGCGAGCAGCCCGGCCAGTGCGGGGATCCGGCACCTGCGCAGCACCACCAGCACGGCGACCGCGACATTGACGGCCACTATCAGGAAGGTGATCAGCCACACGCCGCCCACCGAGGCGACCCGCAGCGCGGGTTCCACCTCCCACTGACTGGAGCCGAGCACGCCCCACGGCCCGCCGAGTTCCTGCCAGGAGCGGACGAGCTCGATCAGCAGCCAGCCGGACGGCAGCACGACGAGGGCCGCCGCGACCCGCCCCGGAGACGGCCGCGCGGCCAGGAAGCGGCGCACCAGCCAGCCCCAGGGGGCCCACAGCGCGCCCAGCAGGGCGGCGATGACGAACGTGAACACATGCAGGTTCGGCAGCAGCCAGTGGTGCATCGCCAGCATGAAGCCGAAGCCGCCCCACCAGCCGTCGTGCAGCGCCCGCCGTCCGCTCGGGGCGGAGCGCAGCAGCGCGATCCACGGAACCAGGGCGACGTAAGCGAACCACCACCACGACGGCTCGGGGAAGGCCAGCACGGGCAGTGCGCCGGCCAGAACGGCGGTGATCGAACGCCGCCACCGGGAGGTGAGCCAGTGGTTGATCGTCTTCATGTATCGCCTCCTACCCCGTGGTCCTTCCAGTGTGCGGCCAGGCACTGACAGTGGGACAGTGGGCGTCCGCTCAGGTGATCACGGCCGGTGATCACGCGCGGTGATCACGTCAGGTGGTGACGGCCGGTGCGGTCCGGTCGGGCAGCCGGCGCCACTTCTCCTGTACGACCACCTCGTGCAGCCGCCAGCCGTCGTCCGTGCGCAGCAGCCCGAAGGCGTAGCGGCCGCCGCACACGAAGTCGGGGGCGGAGGAGCCTTCGCCGTTCGCGGCGAACCGCATCGGATTGATGTAGTCGGCCTGCACCCTGGCCGTGTCGCCGATGTCCTGCTCCAGGATCCCGAAGCGCACCCTGCGGTTGACGATCAGGTGCTGCCGCATCGAGAACAGCCCCAGGCTCTCCGCGAGCCATGTGGCCACCCTCTCGGCGTCCCCCTCGATCCCGCCGGCCGACCGGTAGTCCGCGTGTCCATCCGGGGTGAACAGACTCCGGTATGCCTCCCAGTCCCCGTCGTCCACGGCCACCGCGTACTCGGTGACCATTCCGTCGACCGCCATCCGGTCCCTAAGGGTGGCGAGCTCCACACGCTGCGTCATCGGCTCAGTGTTGGGCATGAGGTGCACGGAGCCAAGGGGGCGTGCAGCGATATTCGCTGGATGGGGATGCGGCCAGGGGGCGAAGCTGTCCCCGTGAATGATCAGAACGACCGGCCCGCCGAGCACGAACCCAAGTTCCGTGTGCGCGCCCAGCACACAGAGTCCACCGTCACCGTCTATCAGGCCTATCGACCCGAGATCGGCCGGGCCGCGGCCGTGAGTGGGCGCTTTCCGCCTTCCTGGAGCCGCGACCGCATGACGTGGGTCATCAAGCCGCGTTCACAGACCACGACCGTCCTGCTGGCAGCGTCCGGGCACGGGCTGATCTATTCCACGTCGATGCCGTGGGCCCGGACGACCTCTTCCAAGCCGCCCGTGCGCCCTTGCCGCCGCGGACGAAGTCCCAAAGGCAAGGATGCAACCTGGCGGCGCGGTCAGCCCTTGACCGTCATGCTCTCGACAGCGGGAAACCCCTTGTCCCACCAATGTCCATAACGCCGGTAGACAGATGGATCGCGCTTGACGAGCAGCGCTGACAGCCTCTCCGCCTCCTCCATCAGACTTTGCCACGTGGCCTTGCCGAGCTTGCGAAACGTGGTCAACTCCAGCCCGCCGTCCGCTGCACGCCATACTCCGGCGACCTGCCCGTCGACGAGCAGACAGGGCAGCACGTCTCCGTTGCGCCGGACGACCAGCGGCCGGTACTTCTCGGGCATGACGCGACCGGGGACGACGTGGGCCAACAGCGTGCTGTCCCACATCGGCAGCAGCCTCGGCGGGCAGGACAGCGTCCACGAGGTCGAACAGGGCGGCGCGGCCCGGCCCTGCCACTGGTACCACCTGGTCGCCAAGCTTGTGCAGCGTCTGGGTTATCACGGGGCGCGTCAGCAGGGTGAACCGGGCGAAGTCCTGGGCCGACGCAGGCCCGAACGCCCGTAGGTAGGCGAGCAGCAGCCACTGAACCCCAGCGTCCGATTCCAGTGGAGCGGATCCAGGGGCGGTTGGGGGGACACGGTAGGTGTTCGGCTGTGTGAACGACCACGGGCCGCCCGTCGGCACATGATGCACGGGCGCGTACGTGCGCAGCGCCCACCACACACGGTGCGCGTGCTCGCCGAACCTCCCCGTGACGTAGTCCTCCACCTCGGTGCCGGTGCGGGGCCGCTCCAGGAACCCGGCGAGCTCCTGGAGTAGCGCGTCAGCGTCGGTGGGGGCCAGCCCTGTCGCGGTGAAACGTCGGTCGTACAGCCGCGACGCCCGCAGAGTGCTGAGCATGGCAGCTCGATAGGGCTCGTAGTCCTCGGCATGGACGGCATGCAGCGTGAGCCGCATGAGGGTTGCCTTCACGATCCGGCGGTCCGCGAACGCCGCGTCGAGATCCTCAGGCGCGAAGTCGCGCACGCGATTCCATAACGCCAGATACGGTGATGCCGGCGCCTGCGCCTGCAAAGCACAGACACGGCGAACAGCCTCCGCCACGTCCAGGCGTTGGCGTTCGAGCAAGAGCTGACGGTCCAGGGTGGCCAGGGCGAGCTGTCGACCAGTGAGTATCACGCCCGGATTATGTCTCCCCCGGGTAACCCCAGGGGCCAGCCCGCCCCGACTTCCGTCAGTCCACCAGCAGTTCAGAGTTCCGCGGTCAATAACTTGCCAGTTGCAGTCGGCGGAGCCGAGACAACGGTCTGTGAGCGAGGCTTGACATGAGTCATCAAGCCGCTTTCACCGACACCGTCCGTGCTCCTGATGGCCTGCTTGAGAAGGTTGGCCGAGGTGTGGGCCAGCGCGGGTCGAACCAGACGGCTGTCTGGAGAGGTGAACGGGTGACCCGCGAGGGGGACCGACAGCGGCGCTGCGGTGTGCGAGATGAGAGGCTCTGTGCAGTCAGTCGAACGCCACGACTAGGCGGACGCCGTCATCACCGAAGCGGTCTGCCAGAGACTTCATCACTGCGAACACATGTGGCCAGTGCGTTTCAGGTCCCAGGGCAGCACCGACGGTCAACGGTTCGTATGTGCACGTCACTTCGTCGGTGGTCCACTCCACACGTCCCGTCGCGCTGTGCAAGTCCGCCGGTGGCATGCCTACCGCGGACAGAGCTTCCGGCGGCCAGGAATCGGACACGAGTTGTTGGTGCAGTGTCGATGGCAGCGTTTTTGTGTGCCAGGTGAGCCGGCCGATGAAGTGATCAGGCACGGTCGCAAGATCCATCGAAGCGAGCTCCGCCCAGCTGACCCAGGTCGCGCTATGCAGGTCGCCCGATGCAACCCAGGCCCCCAACTGCGAACGCATCCTGCTCGACAGATCGATGGGAAGGCCGCAGTCTGGTGCGAGCGGTTGAAAGCCCGCGTAGTTGCGCACTCCGAAGAGACAGCCGAAGGCGGCGTAGTCGGTCTCGTCGTACAGCGGCCAAAGATCCATGGCGGTTACCCAAGGCTCGCCCTCGTAGTTGTCGGTGTCGACGCCGGGGTGACGAAACTCGATGCCGCCATGGATGTCCGTACTCACGATGCGGCACCGTAACAGCGCCGGCCTGGACAGGCACGTGCGTTTGTCGGCAGGTCAGCAACGGAGGCGGGCCGTGTCCCCATAGATGCGCAGGATGCAGTCTCTGAAGCAGCGCAAGGGCGCGCCTCCGTCCGAAGGGTGCAGGGTCAGCCCGAGATCCATCAAGGGGCGGATGGCCTCCGCGTTCCGGCTCCCGTCAGGATCAAGGCCCGGAACGGCCGCCCACGCCTCGAACAGCAGACTGACGGGCTCCCAGCCCGGTCCAGGCAGGAAGTGGCACAAGAATGTCGGCTGGTCGATCCCGTACTCGCGGAGTTCACCGACCCGCACATCACCCTGCATGAGCCACCACGTCCTGGTCACTCTGGGACCCCTCCCCGGTCTTCGACGCCGAAAGTACATTAGCGCCGTTCAGTTCCGCGCAAGCCTTGAGAATGTCTCGGGCACGGGCGGGAGCAGCCCGGGTACGGACGCGACTCCGCAGCGAATTTGACTGAGCCAGCACCTTCAAAGAAAAGGCCTGCGAACACGGCTTGAAATGAGTCATCAAGCCGCGCCCACAGACCACTTCTGAGATTGAAGCCAACTCTGCAACAAGCATGCACCCGATCTGCTCAGGCACCGGGACGACGAGTTGGCCCGGAGCTCCACATCCGCCCCGCCTCTATGCCGACCAGCGGCTGTGGCGACGCCCTCGGTGTCGCCAGCCCGAACCGTGGGCATTGATAGGCCGGCAGCGACACGCTGGGCGAGGAGCAGCGCATGCGACGTCAGTCTCAGGCCCGCACGGGTGCGGGAGTCGCCGGACTATTGGCTGTCATAACGGTGCTCCTGGGACCGGTGACCAACTACGCCAGTGACGCTGTACCTTGGTGGGCCGGCCATGCCTGGGTGATCTGGCCCACCTTCGCTGCGCTGGCCCTGCTCAGCATCGGTTTGACGTGGTTCAGCACGCGCTGGGGTGGCGAGACGTCCCCGCCCTCGACGCTGACCCCCGTTCGCCCACTCGCCTCGGTGAGCCCCGCCTCTCTTCGCCCCCCGCACATCGAGGCGGAGCTGATGCACGGTCGACAGGCGGAACTGGACCGTCTCACCCACATGCTCCGTACACCGAACGGACGCTTCGCCGTGCTCTGCGCAGGTGGCGGCATGGGGAAGACCACGGTGGCCGCGATGCTGTGCGCCAAAGCGGCAGAAGCCGGGTACGACGCCTACTGGGTACGGTGGCAGGGCCTTGAGTCCTTGCAAGCACAGCTCATACAGGTCGCCGTTGATTGTGGCCTTCCCCCTGCACTCCTGGAGCGGGCCCGGGCCGGCCATGACAGCCTTCCAGACGTCTTTTGGCTGCATTTGGCCCGCACCCGCAAGTGGCTGTTGGTCATCGACAACATCGACGATCCCAGCCCGATCGTTCCGGCGACAGAACAACTGAGTCACTACCGCGGTTGGGTCCGGCCCTACGGCGGCGGCCTCCTGCTCCTGACGAGCCGAGATACGAGCCAGGACGTCTGGGGCTCCGCAGCCGAACTACTGAGGCTCCGGCCGCTGACCACACCAGCAGGAGGACAGGTTCTCCTCGACCTGGCACCACAGTCGGGGACGTTGTCCGAGGCCGAGTCGCTCGCCGTTCGCCTGGGAGGTCTGCCCCTTGCGCTGCGAGCAGCCGGCCGCTACCTGACCGAGACGACCAGCAGGTACCGCACGTTCACCGCATACCAGCAGGCGCTGGACCAGGATCTGTCTCCCTTGCTCGGCCCGGAACAGCCCGATGCGACCGACCCAGAGGTGGCCCGGGACGTGGTTCGCCATACCTGGGAGATCTCGCTCGACCAGCTTGCCGGGGACCGGAGGCCGCTGGCCCGCCCGGTTCTGCGGCTGCTGTCTCTTTTCGCCGACGCGCCCATTCCCAGGGACCTCGTCGTTGGTGGCTTTGTTCAGGCGGTCATCGGCGAAACCGTCACCGAAGGGGCCCTCGACGACGCCTTATCCGGTCTCCGCCGTTATGACCTTCTACAGGCCACGGAGACTGCCCACGGTGGTGATGTCTCAGTCCCATGTCTCGTCCTGCACCCACTGGTGCGCGAAGTGAACGTGTACATCCTGTCCACGACGACCGCAGACGTTCCTGGTTGGCGCCGGGAGGTTGGGCTGCATCTGATGTCCCGGGCCCGGGAATTGTCGGAAGTCTCGCAGTCGTCATGGGACCGCGCCCGGCTCATCGCACCTCACTTCGCTCTCGTCGCCGAGCTCGGCGCAGACGGCTCCATTCCACTTCCGGATGCCCTGGGCGCATTGGAGAGTCTCGCCGCGCTCCTCAGTGACGCGGGCGCCCATCCACTCCAGCTCACTTTAAGGCGGAACGCGCACGACATAGCCCGGCAGATCCTGGGCGCCGACCACCCAGACACTCTGGAGTGTCTTAGCAAGTACGCTCGCGCGCTACGCGCCACGGGGGACTACAGTGCGGCCATCGACCGACACAGAGAGGTTCTGGCCGTGCGGACCCGTGTACTCGGTCCGAGTCACCTCGACACGATCTCCAGCGGTCATCACCTCGCAAGGGCACTGCGGTACATGGGTCGTTATGCCGAGAGCGTCGACCTGGCCATGAGCACCACCAGCGCTTTGACTCACGCGCTCGGCCCGGACCATCCCGAAACGCTGGCCAGCCGTGACGTCCTCGCTCTGGCCCTGGACAGCTTAGGAAGTCACCGGGAAGCGGCCGAGATCCATACCGCGGTGGCGGAGATCCGTACGAGGGTGCTGGGGCCCACTCACCCTCGTACGATTTCCAGCCTCAACCACCTGGCCGATTCCCTGAACCGCCTCGGCGAACACGCGCGAGCTGCTCGCCTCGCGCGCGAGACGGTTCGGATGGCCCACCAGGCGCTCGGCCCCGATCACCCCCGCACCCTGAACGGCCGCCACGCACTCGCCACGGCCTTGCACGGGCTCGGTGAGTTCGGGGAAGCGGCTCGAATCCACCGAGACGTACTGCAGGCGAGGACGCGGAACCTGGACGCCGAACATCCGGAAGCCGTTGAAAGCCGCGATGCACTCGAACGATCATTGGCTGCGCTGCGAGGTACGGGGCGTTGACGAGTCAGCGACACCACGGCAGATGCGGTCCGCAGAGTGCTTGTGACCAATGGCTGCGCCAGCGCGGTGGTCGTTTCACAGTGATCCTAAAGGGCTATGAACACGGCTTGACTTGGATCATCAAGCCGCGTTCACAGCCCTCATCCAGCGCAGCAGCTCTGGACCCAGGTGGAGCTACTCCACCTCGATGCCGAAATCCTGAACGAGTTCCTCCAGACCGCCCGTGTAGCCCTTGCCGCCCAGGACGAAGTCCCAGTCTCCGTTCGACCTTCGGCGGAAGGAGCCGAGTACCAAGGCTGTTTCGCGCGGCCGGCCGTCGGAGACTTCAAGCTGTCCCTGTTCAGCCAGCCCCGGGTCGAGCAGGCGGATGCTGGCGTCCGTGAAACCGGAGAGGTCGGCGTCCGGGTTGACCTCTGGGTCGATGGCCGCCACGAGTACGAACCGATCAGCCTCATCGGGCAATCCGTCGAAGGAGACACAGATCGCGGCCTTGTCAGGCGCAGTGGCGGGGAGAGCACGCACTGAGCCGTCCGGCGTCTGCGGGTTGTTGAAGAAGACGAAGTGATCGTCACTGAGGACCCGGTTGCCACGGCAGACGAGAGCACACACGTCCAAGGCGACGCTTCCGGTCCACGACATGCCCAAGACGTTGTAATCGTTTGGCAGCCGAGTGTCCGGCACGGAGGGCGTCGGCTGTGCTGAGACTTGCCGATCGCCGTCACCAAGCCGCCCACGCAGCCCATGACGATGCAGCAGGTCTACGAGTTCGGAGCCCGAGATGAGTTCCAGCGGCTTGCCGTTGGCGAAAGTGTGCGAGCCAGGGCCGAACCCTGACGTCGTCACGAGGACACCTTTGTTGGCACCGGCGTCCTGCACGGTTCCGTACAGGTCGCGCACAGCGGTGGGCGGCACCGTGTTGCGGTAGCGCTTCACCTGCACGACGATCTTGCCGCCTCGGATCGGTGCCGGATCCAGTGCGTCGACGTCCACACCACCATCGTTGGAGCGCTGGGTGGTCACCGCCTGCATCCCCATGGCCCGGAAGAGATCGGCAACGAGATTCTCGAAGGCGATCGGGTCCATGGCGAACAGGTCCGGCTCCTCATCGCTGCCGTGGGCGACAACGCGGTTCCCGACATCCTGCGGCCGCCTACTCGGCCGTACCGGTGCGAGCTGGTCCGGTCGAGCCGAGAGCTGCCCGCGCAGGGCGTCAGCCAGGCAACTACCTGCGTCCACCTGCGCCAGGTGCAAGTCACGGAACGAAGAGCGCGAGGCCATGACGGTTGCGAGGAAAATTTGGCCCGGTCGGCCCGTCGTAGGGTCATGCCCATCGACGAACCCGTTCAAGGTCACTGACTCAAGCGCACCCAGCTCATCTGCGGCGAACAGCTCGTGCAAAACAAGCAGCATGCACTGAGCCAGAACCTCCCTGTACAAAGAACGGCGCTGGCCTGCTGGGCGGGGAGTCTCCTTGTCCTGGTCGACCCCGGACATGTACCGAACGGCCCTGGCCTCCGGCACGATGCTGTAGGCAGGCAACTCCCAATCCAGTACCAATTGCCGGGCTGCCGGGTCGTAGGCTGCTGCCACCTGGCGTGGGAAACCTTCCGGCCATGCCGTCGAGGCGTAGAGAGCGGCAGAGAAGTACTCGATCACGGAATCGGGATCCTGGCGCCTTACGCCTTCGGTTATCGCCACGACGCCGGCGTTGTGCCGCCGTACATCAGCCAGCTGAGTATCGGCCCACTGCTGGTACTCCCGCTGGTACGACGCCAACTGTTGCTGTCGGTGAGCCTCCGCGGCTTGAGCAACCTGCCAGTCCCGCTCGAAGCGCGCTCGTGCTTCGGCCTGCGCCTGGGCCCGGCGACTCGCAGTCCAGCCGCTCTGCGTTTGGTAGTGATTGAAATCCGGCATGGGCACTGGCTGTGCCAATGGTCCTGGAGCGAAGGGCTGGACCTCCTCAGGTCGCATGAGAGAGGCAGCCCTGAAGGCCGGAGCCTGGCAACCCGAGGCAAGAAGACCTTGCAACGACGCAACCTGCGCGTCCAGCTCCTCCGTGCGTCGTAGAGCCTCTGCCTGCCGGTAGTCGCGGTGGCTCTGGGCAGCTCGCCGCTGGTAGGCCCGCGCTTGCTGATCTTGCTGTCTCCGCCGTCTGGCTTCGGCTTCCAGTTGGCGCTGCTGCTGCCGTTGCATCTCAGCCCAGACGCCGACAAAACCAGTAGAGCGACGACTCATGTGCTGCAGGCCCTCCCCAGGACGTTGGCAGCCGAAAGGCACTTTGGTTGTCCCCGCAACCAGTTGTAACAAGACGACTCTAGCCAGCAATCACCGTCCCGCATATCCACTCGTCAAAGGAAGCGCGGTCGGTCCATCCCCGCAGGTCAACGTGACTGGAGGGTAACCAGGATCGTCGGGGCTGCAGTACCCAAACGGCCGCATTCCCCAGCACTGTTCTCGCAGCGCGCACCGGAAACAGAAAGGTCTATGAACGCGGCTTGACATGGATCAAGCCGTCGTTCCTGTGGATGATGTACCGCTGCGGCTGGGCCATGAAGGAGAACCAGGAGACCGTTCTCGCCGTCGAGATCAGCCGCGAGGGCTTCGAGTGGGCGCTGCGTCACGCGTGCCTCTCGCACTACGTGCCTGCCCTGCACGGCGACCGGGACGCCTGGAAGCGGCAGTTGAGGGCGGCGCCCGCGCGCGTGCAGTGGGATCCGGAGCGCGATCTGCGCCTCAACCCTTTGCCGTACCGGTCATTGCAGCTGGGGCTCGGAGGGGAGGCGCCGGCACAGTACGCGGACGAATGGATCCTCGGCATCGAGGATGTGACGCCGCTCGCCAGGGAGATGCACGCGCGTGTGCGGGCGGGTGAACTGGAGCGTGCGGCCGAGTTGTTGCCGAAGGAGCGGCCATACCCGTTGAGGGAGGACGTCCTGGCGCACCTGGCCGCCTAGACGCGGCCGATCGTCAACCGGTGCTGCTCGCCCCGGGGTCCTCGCTTCAAGCCGCCTCGATGACCGCACCTCGGATCGCGGCAGCCCACTCGACCACCAACAGCTCGTACTCCGCGCGCTCCTGCGCCGACAGCGAGCCGCCTGCGCGCAGCCACAGGGCGCGAATCTCCTCGTTCACCTCGGCAGCAGACCGCACGGAACCAGGGCCTAAGGAATGGGGGGACATGCAGGCAAGCCTAGGGGCAAGGACTGACAGTGCGCTACCGGACGGCTACGCAGAACGTATGTGATTGGTCACGGATTTCCGGGTGGGCGTTTCGGTGAGCGTCCGTACTGACCTATCGGTCAGCAGGTCGGACGTCAGTCGGTGCACACGACCACGCACTGCCCCCGCTGAGTTGCGCCGCCGTGGAACTCCCGCATCGCGCCGAAGCGCGGGCAATCTCCGTGACTGTGGCAGGGGCGAGGAGGGGGCGGCCCCTCGATGCCGTCGTAGACCTCGTCGTGGTCGAGGAAGCCGATGTCCCCGCCGGGGTCGCCGGAGGCGGCCCGGTCGAGCAGTGCGATCAGGGCCGCGTCGGTTCCCGTCGCGTGGCAGTGCCGGATGAGGCCCCAGATCGCCCAGCCCGTGTCGAGGAGATCGGCCGGCGGTGGAGCCCGACCCGGCGCTCCCCCGGCGAGTCGAGTGTCGACGTCCGGCAGCGTTCGAGTCAGGCCGGGGTGACGCAGGCGAACTGCTGGTTGAGAGTCATGGGCGGCGTGCTCGTCAGCCCGCCGACTCCGCCGCGTGCGGGCTCAGGACGCCTGCCGCCACCAGGGCGATGATGACGATGCCGAGTGCGATGCGGTACCAGACGAAGGGCATGAAGCTCTTGGTCGAGATGAACTTCATGAACCAGGCGATGACGGCATAGCCGGTCACGAAGGCGATCACCGTCGCGAAGATCGTCGGGCCCCAGGACACGTGGCCGCTCTCCATCGCGTCCTTGAGCTCGAACAGGCCGGAGGCGAGGACGGCCGGGATGGCGAGGAGGAACGAGTAGCGGGCCGCGGACTCACGGGAGTAGCCCATGAAGAGGCCGCCGCTGATGGTGGCGCCGGAGCGGGAGACTCCGGGGATGAGCGCCGCGGACTGGCACAGGCCGAAGATCAGGCCGTCCTTCACGCCCAGGTCCTCAAGTCCCTTGCGCTGCTTGGCGGCGCGGTGCCGGCCGCCCGACTCGTCGCGTGCCGCCAGCCGGTCCGCGATGCCGATGATGATGCCGACGACGATCAGCATCGTGGCCGTGATGCGCAGGTCGCGGAAGGGGCCCTCGATCTGGTCCTTGAGCGTCAGGCCCAGCACGCCGATCGGGATCGAGCCGACGATCACCAGCCAGCCCATCTGGGCGTCGTGGTCCTGCCGCATCTCCTTGTTGGTCAGCGAGCGCAGCCACGCAGAGATGATCCGCCCGATGTCCTTGCGGAAGTAGATCAGTACGGCAATCTCCGTGCCGATCTGCGTGATCGCCGTGAAGGCCGCACCGGGGTCCTCCCATCCCGAGAACGCCGCGGTCAGGCGCAGGTGCGCGCTGGAGGACACGGGGAGGAACTCGGTCAGCCCTTGGACGAGTCCGAGGATGAGCGATTCAAACCAAGACATGAAGTTACGGAGTCCAAGTGCTGGTTGCGGCAAGGGATGAAGGGGGACACCGCGTCGGCGGCGCAGTGATCGCAGGTGTCGAGGGGCAGCGTAGCGCCCCGCGAAGTCGGCTCCGGCACAGGGGCCTCGCTCCGGCGGGAGCGACGGGCTTCAGGATGCCGCCGGTCCCGTCACCGTCCATCCGGGCGCCTGGGGGTGGGCCGTGAGGTCCTCGTGGTGCACCGCGCCGCCACAGGCCCGGCAGGTGACGACCGCGACCAGTTCGTTGCCGCAGGTGTGCTCGATCACCATGGGGCGGTCGTCGGCCCCGCGCAGGTGGCGGTCGCCCCAGGCCATGAGGGTCATCAGGACCGGTTCCAGCTCCAGTCCCGCAGGCGTGGGCCGGTACTCGAACCGCTGCGGGCGCTCGCTGTAGGCCCGCTTGGTGAGGATGCCGGCGTCGACGAGTCGGCGCAGCCGGGTGGCCAGGATGTCGCGCGGGGCGCCGATGTTGCGCACGAGCTGGTCGAAGCGGCCGTTGCCCAGACACACCTCTCGCAGGACGAGCAGCGAGTACTTCTCGCCGACGAGCGCCAGGGCGTCGGCGATGGAGCAGGGGCGCGGGTCTTTGGTGGCGGCCATGCGGCTCAGTTTAGGGGGAGGGTTCGACTTTCCAACTTGCGGGTTTGATTTTCCAACTCACCGGGCTATGGTGAGTTCGAATTTCCTACTCACTGGTAATCGCGCCGGTGATCGCCCCGGCGGCCAAGGAGGCCCGCACCATGCGTGACGCAGTCATCGTCGAAGCCGTACGCACCCCGATAGGCAAGGGCAAGCCGAGCGGAGCCCTGGCGCACGTCCACCCCGTCGAACTCCTCGCCCACACCCTGCGCACCCTCGTCGAGCGCTCGGGCGTCGACCCTGCGCTGATCGACGACGTCATCGGCGGCACCGTCGACCAGGTCGGCGAGCAGGCCATGAACACCACCCGCTACGCAGCCCTGTCGGCAGGCTTCCCGGAGACGGTCCCGGCGACCACCGTGGACCGCCAGTGCGGCTCCTCCCAGCAGGCCGTGCACTTCGCCGCCCAGGGCGTCATCTCGGGCGCGTACGACATGGTCGTCGCGTGCGGGGTCGAGTCGATGAGCCGGGTGCCGATGTGGTCGAACGTGCCGCCCGGCAAGGACCCCTTCGGCCCCGGCATCGCCGAGCGCTACCCCGAGGGGCTCGTCCCGCAGGGCATCAGCGCCGAGCTCATCGCGGCCAAGTGGTCGATCACGCGCGAGCAGATGGACGCGTTCGCCGTCTCCTCGCACCACAAGGCCGCCGCGGCCTGGGACAACGGCCTCTTCGACGCCGAGGTCGCGCCCCTGGAGGGCGTCTCGCGCGACGAATGCGTACGCCCCGGCAGCACCCCCGAGATCCTCGCCGGCCTCAAGCCCGCCTACCACGACCCGGTCTTCGCCGAGCGTTTCCCGCAGATCGAGTGGAACGTCACCGCGGGCAACGCGAGCCCCATCAACGACGGCGCCTCCGCCGTGCTCGTCACGTCCAGCGAGACGGCGGCCCGGCTCGGCCTGCGTCCCCTTGCCCGGCTGCACAGCTTCTCCGTCACCGGCTCCGACCCGGTCCTCATGCTCACCGGGGTCATACCGGCGACGGAGAAGGTGCTGCGCCGGGCGAACCTGTCCCTCGACGACATCGACCTGTTCGAGGTCAACGAGGCCTTCTCCAGCGTCGTGCTCGCCTGGCGGCAGGAGACCGGCGCCGACCTCGCCAAGGTCAACGTGCACGGCGGCGCGATCGCGATCGGCCATCCGCTCGGTGCCAGCGGAACCCGGCTGACCACGACCCTGGTGCACGCGATGCGCGAGCGCGGCGCCCGCTATGCCCTGCAGACGATGTGCGAGGCGGGCGGCCTGGCCAACGCGATGATCCTGGAGTCCGTGTAGCCGCGCCCGCAGCAGGCGAAACGGTTCAGCGGCCCCGCAGGTGGTGGCGCTTGCGCCATGCCACCACCGCGCCGGCCAGCGCCGGCAGCGCGATACAGGCGAGCGCGATCAGGAAGGCGGGCGACGTCGGCGTGGAGGCACGGGCGCCGGCGACGACGTACGCGGCGACGTTCGGGATCGACCCGATGGCCGTCGCGAGCAGGAACGGGACGTAGCCCATGCGGGAGACGGCGGCGGCGTAGTTCGCGGCCCAGAACGGCACACCGGGGAACAGCCGCACCGCCAGCATCGAGCGGAAGCCGTGCCGGCTGAACTGGCCGTCCGCCGCCTTCAGCAACCGGCCGCGCAGCAGCGGGCGCAGCGCCTCCTGGCCGAGCAACCGGCCCAGCCCGAAGGCGATCCCGGCCCCCAGCACCGTGCCCGCCATGGCCGCGCCGATGCCCCACTCGGAACCGAAGAGCGCGCCCGCCGCGAGGTTCAGCAGCGGCCGCGGCACGAACGCCACCGTGATCAGCCCGTACGCCACGGCGAACAACACCACCGCGGCCGGGCCCGCCACCTGGGGCGGCCAGCCGTCCGCCAGCAGCTTCTGCGGCTCGAAGAGCAGCACGGACGACGCCGCCGCCGCGAGCAGGACCAGGAGCAGGGACAGCCGGGACCACGGCGACAGCAGGGTTCTCGTGCAGCGCGCGGCGAAGCCCCCGGGCACGGGGACGGGAACAGGGACGGCTGCGGGGGCGAGTACTGCGAGCTCCGTGGCGGCGGCCCCGGGGGAGGCCTTGGCGGTGCCCCCAGAGCGGGTGGTGGCATCGTCGAGCATCCGGCGACAGTAACCGACAAAGATGTGTGATCGCCGTATGGTTCGTCTCATGAGCGTCACAGGAGGGGGAACAACGGAAGTTCCCCGCAGTGGTCTGGCCGACACGGTCCTGGAGCGGCTCACCGCCACGTATGCCGCCGCCGCGGACCCTGAGCGCGCTGCCGCCGCCCGGGCGTACATGAAGGACGTCGCCCCGTTCCTCGGCATCCCCACCCCCGAGCGCCGCGCTCTCTCCCGCGCCGTCCTCAAGGGCACACCACGCCCCGACGAGGCCGACTGCACCGCGATCGCCCTGCGCTGCTGGGAGCTGCCCGAGCGCGAGTACCACTACTTCGCCGTCGACTATCTGCGCCGGCACGTGGGGCGCTGCTCCTCCGGCTTCCTGCCGGTGACCCGGCACCTCATCACCACCGTCTCCTGGTGGGACACCGTCGACGCACTCGCCGCGCACGTCGTCGGCGGCCTCGTCGCGGCCGACCCGAAACTCACCGCCGACATGGACGGCTGGATCGCCGACGACGACCTGTGGGTCGCCCGCACCGCCCTCCTCCACCAGCTGCGCTACAAGGACCACACCGACCCCCGACGCCTCTTCGCCTACTGCCTGCGCCAGTCCGGGCACAGCGACTTCTTCATCCGTAAGGCGATCGGCTGGTGCCTGCGCGAGTACGCCAAGACCGACCCGGAGGCCGTACGGGAGTTCCTCGCGCGGGAGCGGGGGAGGTTCGCGCCACTGTCGGTGCGGGAGGCACTGAAGAACATCGGGGCATAAGGCCCCGAACTCCCCATCCGCGAAAAACCATTCGACGCCGGGCACGGCGTCGACGATGATCGACCTCATGTTCCGGCACGCCTTCGTCCTCGCAGCATCCGCAGTCGCGGATGCCACGAAGGCTGCCGTTCTGGTCCTCCTGACCGCAGTCGACGGCGCCCGAAGCTGACCCTCTCCGGATAGTCCGGCGGACCCCGCAGGGGGAGGGTCGGCAAGTCCTTGGGGTCCCCATCTCGCACGCGAGCTCCACCTACGCGAGATCACTTTTGCAGAGACTTCGAGGTACAGCCATGTCCAAGACGGCATACGTGCGCACCAAACCGCATCTGAACATCGGCACGATGGGCCATGTCGACCACGGCAAGACCACGTTGACCGCCGCCATCACCAAGGTCCTCGCCGAGCGCGGGTCCTCCACGTTCGTTCCGTTCGACCGCATCGACCGGGCGCCGGAGGAGGCCGCGCGCGGCATCACCATCAACATCGCGCACGTCGAGTACGAGACCGACACCCGCCACTACGCGCACGTCGACATGCCGGGCCACGCCGACTACGTCAAGAACATGGTCACCGGCGCCGCGCAGCTCGACGGGGCGATCCTCGTCGTCTCCGCACTCGACGGGATCATGCCGCAGACCGCCGAACACGTGCTGCTCGCCCGGCAGGTGGGCGTCGACCACATCGTGGTCGCGCTCAACAAGGCCGACGCGGGTGACGAGGAGCTCGTCGACCTCGTCGAGCTGGAGGTCCGCGACCTGCTCACCGAGCACGGCTACGGCGGCGACGCCGCGCCCGTCGTACGCGTGTCGGGGCTGAAGGCCTTGGAGGGGGACCCCAAGTGGACGGCATCGGTCGAGGCGCTGCTCGACGCGGTGGACACGTACGTTCCGATGCCGGAGCGGTATGTGGACGCGCCGTTCCTGCTGCCGGTCGAGAACGTGCTCACGATCACCGGCCGCGGGACCGTGGTGACCGGCGCCGTGGAGCGGGGCACCGTGCGCGTCGGCGACCGGGTCGAAGTGCTCGGGGCCGGGCTGGAGAGCGTGGTCACCGGCCTTGAGACGTTCGGCAAGCCGATGGACGAGGCGCAGGCCGGGGACAACGTGGCGCTGTTGCTGCGCGGGGTTCCCCGGGACGCGGTGCGCAGGGGGCACGTGGTGGCCGCGCCGGGCAGTGTCGTTCCGCGCCGTCGTTTCTCCGCGCAGGTGTATGTGCTCTCGGCCCGTGAGGGCGGGCGTACGACTCCTGTCGTCACCGGGTATCGGCCGCAGTTCTACATCCGTACGGCGGATGTGGTGGGTGACATCGACCTCGGTGAGGTGGGTGTCGCGCGGCCCGGGGAGACGGTTGCGATGACCGTCGAGCTGGGGCGTGAGGTGCCTTTGGAGCCGGGGCTCGGGTTCGCCATCCGTGAGGGTGGCAGGACTGTCGGGGCGGGGACCGTGACCGCCGTCGTGTGAGGGGGCGGTTCGTGGGGGACTGCGGGATCGTCGTGGCTGATCCCGCAGTGCCCCGCGCCCCTGTCGGGGCGCTCCCGTGCGTTGCTGCGGAGTCCTGCCGCCACAATGAGAAGGTGAATGAGCCCATACCCGTGACCCGGCCCGTCGACTACGGCACCGCCAAGCTGATGCCCGACGTCGATCGGAAGCGTGCCTGGTTGCTCACCGTCGACGGGGCTCCTCAGTCGTACGTGGATCTTGACGAGCCGACACACCTGGAGTTCGAGTACGCCCGGCGGCTGGGGCACGTGCTCGACACCGTCGCCGAGGCGGGGCGGCCGCTGGACGTGCTGCATCTCGGCGGCGGCGCGCTCACGCTGCCCCGGTACGTGGCCGCGACCCGGCCCGGCTCACAGCAGGACGTGGTCGAGGCCGACCGGGGTCTGCTGGAGCTGGTCGCCGAGCATCTTCCGGTTCCGGACGGGGTCGGCATCCGGCTGCACGCCGGGGACGCCCGGGCGTGGCTGGAGGACGCCGTGGACGACTCGGCCGACGTGCTCGTCGCCGATGTCTTCGGTGGGTCACGGGTGCCGGCGCATCTGACGTCGGTCGCCTACGTCCGTCAGGCCGAGCGGGTTCTGCGGGGAAGCGGCGTCTATGTGGCGAACCTCGCCGATGCCGCGCCCTTCGCCTTCCTGCGTTCCCAACTCGCCACCTACCGCACGGTGTTCGAGGAGCTCGCGCTGATCGCCGAGCCGGGTGTGCTGCGCGGCAGGCGGTTCGGCAACGCGGTGCTCGTCGCCGCGCACCGGCCCTTCGACACGGCGGCCCTGGCCCGCCTCACCGCCTCCGACGCCTTTGCGGCGAGGGTCGAACACGGGCCCGGCCTGCGGGAGTTCATCGGCGGGGCGCGACCGGTGCGGGACGAGGACGCCGTACCGTCACCCGAGCCCCCGGACGGGGCTTTCAGCATCGGCTGAGCCGAGGTGGCCGCCCGCGCTCACCTGCTTGGTACGACGCCGTAGGTTCCGTACGTCCGGTACGCACAGGACCGCCGCCGTCACGAACACGACCAGCGCGGCGCAGCCCCACAGCGCGGACGTGCGCCCGACCGCCACCTCCGCCGGGCCGGCCAGCGCCGTCGCCAGCGGGACCAGCGCGACCGAGCCGAACCAGTCGTACGCGCAGACCCGGGACAGCTTCTCCTCCGGTATCTCCTGATGGAGTGCCGTCATCCAGGAGACGCCGAACACCTCCAGCGTCACGCCGGTGAGGAACATCACCGCACACAGCACGCTGATCGGCGCGGGAATGGCGAGCGCGGCGGAGGGGAGGGCGAGCGGGAAGACGCACAGAGTGCCGGCGAGGAGCAGGCGGCGTGGCTTCCAGCGGGTCATGAGCAGGGCGCCGGCGACTGTGCCCGCGCCGAAGAAGCCCAGCGCCAGGCCCCACGGGCCCGCCCCGCCCAGGTGGTCCCGGGCGACCAGTGGGCCGTAGACCGCGTCGGCCGCGGCGACGACCGCGTTCGCGATGGAGAACTGGATGACGACAGCCCACAGCCACGGCCGCCCGGCGAACTCCCGCCAGCCGTCCCGCAGATCGGCGAGCATTCCGCCGCCCGGCGCGCGCTGCGGAATGTGACTCACGTCGAGGAACGCCCGCATGGATCCGGCGACGGCGAAGGCCGCCGCGTCCGCCGCCAGCACCCAGCCGGGCCCGATCGCGGCCACCATGGCACCGCCGAGGGCGGCACCGCCGACCGCCGCACCCTGCATGGCCATCCGGAACACGGCGAACGCCCGGCTCGCCTGCTCGCCCTGGACCGACGACAGCAGCATGCCCTCGGCCGCCGGGCTGAAGAACGCCTGCCCGGTGCCGCCGAGGGCGGTCAGCAGCATCATCTGCCACAGCTGGGCCTCGCCGGCGAGGACGAGCACGGCGAAGGCGGCTTGGGAGAGACAGTTGAGGGCGTTGGCCGCGACCATCACCCGGTGCCGCGGGACCCGGTCGGCGACGGCGCCGCCGATCAGCAGGAAGAGCACCAGGGGAAGGGTGCGGGAGGCGGCCACCAGGCCCACGTCGCCGCCGTCGCCGCCGGCCTCCAGTACCGCGAACGCCGCGGCGATCAGCGCGCCATGACTGCCGAGGTTCGTGACGAACGCCGAGGCGGTCAGCAGGCTGTAGTTGCGGCCCGCCCAGGCGGGGCGGCGGGATCGGCGGCGGGGATCGGCGGCGGAGGTCACCGGCCGACTATCGCCGCCCGGCCCTCGATTTGCCAAACGAACTGCAGGTCACGGGTCGGATGCACCGCTTCGCCCCGAACGCCGTCAGTCGCCCGTCACCTCCACTGTCCCCTTACGTCGACCACCTATCTGTTGCGTCACACGCCCTGTTCCCCGGAGCCTACTCGTGGGTAACATGACCCCCATGAGCGCAGACCAGATGTCGATCGGCGAGATGCTCGCCGCCACCGTGCCCATGGCCCGGACCCTGAACCTCGAGTTCCTGGAGACCACGCCGGAGAAGGCCGTGGTGGCTCTGCCGGACCAGGGTGAGTACCACAACCACGTGGGCGGGCCGCATGCCGGCGCCATGTTCACGCTCGGGGAGTCCGCCAGCGGGGCGATCGTGCTGGCTGCGTTCGGCGACCAGCTCTCGCGCGCCGTTCCGCTCGCCGTCAGCGCCGAGATCGCCTACAAGAAGCTCGCCATGGGTGCCGTCACCGCCACCGCGACGCTGGGCCGTCCGGCCGCCGACGTCGTCGCGGAGCTGGAGGCGGGGGAGCGGCCCGAGTTCCCCGTGGCCATTGAGATCCAGCGCGGTGACGGAGCCGTCACCGGGGAGATGACGGTCGTCTGGACGCTGCGTCCGAACGGCTGAGTCGGCCGCACGACGACGAAGAGGGGCCCCGCCGTGCGTGCGGGGCCCCTCTTCCGTGTCCCGGCCGACCGGCAGCGCTCATGTCGCCGGTCGATGCGGAGTTGAAGATTCCGTGGACCAAGTGTCCCTGGCTGCACACAACTTGGCGCACAACTCCGTGCCGCTATCGAATGCGGGTGCGGATACCGCCGGTAACTATTCCTGAATTTCTCGCCTTTTGAACGTCAGTCACTCGAACTTCTTGTTTCCAGTACGTCGCTTGTGCGAAAGTGAGCGGCCCGATAGCCGGTCCACAGGTGACGCGGCCTAGGTACGCACCAATCAGGCACCTGCTTTCCGACGGACGTGCTTTCCCCATGCCGTCCTGAGGCCGGGAAGGAAATGGTTCAGTGCAATCCCCTTACCCCCCACGACCCCCCTACCCGCCACGCCCCGGGGCGAGCCCCTCGGAGTCCGACCGCGATCTCGTCGCGAGGCTCGGCAAGGCCGGCGCGGACGCTCATGCCGTCGCGCTGCTGATGGCCCGGCACTGGCGTGCCACCTACGACTACGCGGCCATCTGCCTGGTGTCCACGGAGAGTTCGGCCTCCATGGTGGCCGCAGCCGCGTTCCATCGCGTGCTCGGCCGACCGGACGGCGGCGCCCTGCGTCCCCGCCTCCTCACCGCTGTAAGGGATCTGGTGAAGGAGTGGGCGGCAGACGGCCAAATTTCCGCTCTGTTGCCGGAACTCGGCAAACCGACGGGCGGCCGCGGGCTGCGTGCCGCGCGGTCCGAGACGCCCGAAAGGCGGCACATCGCCGAACGCGCTTTCCGTGCGCTGTCCGGGGCCTCGCAATGCCTTCTCTGGCACACCGAGGTCGAGGCGGAACCGATAACCATACCCGCTGGTCTGCTGGGAGTGGACGCGGTCACCGCGTCGGCCGCACTGGAGGGAGTGCGCGAGCAATTCAGGAGGGGTTGCGTCCGCGCCCACGGCGAACTCGCGCCCACCCGGGAATGCCGTTACTACAACCGTCTCCTGGATGTCCCCATTCGCCGGGGCGGTGCCCTGCTGCCCGACGTACAGCAGCATCTGACGGAATGCCGCTACTGCCGTCACGCCGCCGAGCAGCTCAGCCACTTCGAGGGCGGCCTCGAAGCGCTGCTCGCCGAGACCGTGCTCGGGTGGGGCGCCCGGCGCTATCTCGACTCCCGGCCCAGGCGGGGCGGCTCGGGGACGACACCGTTGCAAGGCCCGCGACACGGTGGGCGGCACCGTCCGGAGCGCCTGGCTCCGCCGCGCGTCCGTCCGAGGGCCGTCGCCATGGGGGTCGGTCTCACCGTTCTCGCGCTGCTCGTGACGGTCCTCGCCGCCAAGGGCTGGACCGAGGAGAGCGGCGTCCCCGCCCCGGGTGCCACCTGGGGCGCGCCCAGCGGCAAGACCGTCCACCCGGGCGCGGTGTCCCCGCCCTCGTCCGGCGGCTCACCGTCGGCCGCCTCGGCCGAGGACCCGGTCGAGATCGCTCAGGGTCGGCTCCGCAATCTCGGTCAGGGCCTGTGCCTGGACCTCCGCGACGGCACGATCCGCACCGGTGCCCGGGCCGAGCTGGCGGAGTGCTCGTCAGCCGCTTCCCAGCAGTGGTCGTACCGGGACAACGGCCTGCTGGGCAGTGCCGCCGACCCCACTCTCTGCCTCGACTCCGACGCCGACGAGGGCACGGTCGTCCTGGCGGACTGCCTCGCGCACGCCGGTGAGGTGCGCTACGACCTCACCGTCCACGGCGAACTGCTGCCACGCCGGTCCGAGGGGCTGGCCGTCGCGTCCGGTGAGGGCGTGAGCGTGGTGGTCGCCGAACGGGACGGGTCCGAGGCGCAGCGCTGGATGCTCGACGGCGGGCTCGCGGACGTGCGCGGAGAGGAATCCGGCTCCGAGAGGACACAGGAGAAGAGAGGGGCAAAGCCGGAGGAGAAGAAGGGGCAGGAGAACGGGGCACCCGCGCAGCCCGACGCCCCCTCGGAACCCGGCCACGGGTCGCCGGACAACACCGTCCCCCAGCCGCCCGACGCGGAGTCTCCGCGCGACGAGCAGGACCTGCCGGAGGGGGACCCGCAGTCGCCCTACGAGACGCGATACGTCCAGGACGACTCCGGCAACGAAGCCGAGCCCGCCACCCCCGTCGACGCCGTCGTGGCCCTCCCTGCCAAGGTGCCGGCCACGGTCTCCACGGTCGTGGGCGCGGCCGGCGCGACGCTCGACTCCGCCCTGCGCTAGGCCTTCCGTCAGGTCAGGGGTCACCCCGCAGGGGTGACCCCTTCATCGTTGCCTGCGTCATTCGGCCGTTTCTTGTGCACCGTGTTGACACGAGTAACTGACGCTCATAGTTTTCCCGCCGCGCCCAGCAGCCCCATTTGAACTTTCGACAGTGGACAAATATGGAGGTGGACCGGTGTTACGTCGTATGTCCGTCGCGCTGATGGCCCTCGCGGCCGCGCTCGTCACGCCCGCGCCCGCGCAAGCCGCCGCCGACCCGCCGGTCGTCCGCACGGACGCGGGCTGGGTGCGGGGCGAGAACACCGCCGAGGGCAGACAGTTCCTCGGCATCCCCTACGCCGAGCCGCCCGTCGGGAGGCTCCGCTGGAGGGAGCCGCGTCCGGTCCGGCCCTGGCAAGGAGTGCGTACGGCACGGGACTTCGGCAACACGTGTGTGCAGAACGCCAGTTGGGACCCCGGTTATGAGCAGCCCAGCCACACCGAGGACTGTCTCGACCTCAATGTGTACGTCCCCGAAGGCGCCACCCGTCGCGCGGTCCTGGTCTGGTTCCACGGCGGAGGGCTCACCGCCGGGGCCGGTCGGGACGTCGTCCCCGACACCTTCGCCAGGCAGACCGGCACCGTAGTCGTGACCGTGAACTACCGCCTCGGGGCGATGGGCTTCCTCGCCACGGCCGGGCTCGACGGCGAGGCGCGCGACGGCGTCTCCGGCAACTTCGGCATGCTCGACCAGCAGGCCGCACTGCGCTGGGTGCGCGCCAGCATCGGCCGCTTCGGCGGCGATCCGGCCCGCGTGACCATCGCGGGCGAGTCGGCGGGCGGCCGCTCCGTCTGCACCCAGCTCGCCTCGCCGACGGCGAAGGGGCTGTTCCGGGCCGGGATCATGCAGAGCGGGGCGTACGGCGACTGCGGTGCCCGTCCGCACGGTACGGCCGTGGCCCAGGGTGCCGACTTCGCGCACAAGCTCGGATGTGCCGACCTGGCCTGTCTGCGCGCCAAGCCGGCTGCCGAGGTCCTGGCCGCCCAGAGCGCGTTCGACTGGGCGCCGGTGGTCGGCGGCGACTTTCTGCCGAGGCAGCCCGAGGAGGCGTTCGCCCGCGGGGCCGCCGCGGGCGTGCCGGTCATGAACGGGGCCAACCAGGACGAGGGCCGGCTGTTCGCCTTCGCCCGGTTCGACCTCAGCGGAGCCCCGCTCACCGCCGAGCGGTACCCGGCCGTCATGCGGGAGGACTACGGCGACGAGGCCCTCGCGCGCTACCCGCTGTCCGCCCACCCCTCGCCGACCATCGCGTACGCCACCGCCCAGGGCGACCAGCTGTTCGCCTGCCCGGCGCTCCGCCTCGACGGCACCCTCGCCGGACGCGGCAAGGTCTACGCGTACGAGTTCGCCGACCGCACCTCCCCGCCCTTCGCCTCCCTGCGCAACCTCGGCACGGACTTCGACTTCGGCGCGACCCACGTCAACGAGGTGCAGTACCTCTTCAAGCACTTCGGCCTCCGGTCACCGCTGAACGCCGAGCAGCGGACGCTGGCGCGGCAGATGATCCAGTACTGGGGGTCCTTCGTCCGCGACGGAGTGCCGCGCGCCACAGGACAGCCCGCGATGCCGAGCCGGCCCGGGACGGTGCTGTCCCTGCGCACCTCGTCCGCCGGCGGGAACGCGCCGAGCACCGCTGTGCACCGTGCGCACCAGTGCAACCTGTGGGACGCCGAGACCGTCACTCAGAACGGGTAGGCTGCCCCGGCGCACGCTCACGACCGAGCGTGCGCCGGGAACGCAGGGTGCACGACATGGGAGGAAGCGGCGTTGCACGTCCAGGAATGGCTCGAAACGGTGCCCCCGCTCGCCATCTATCTGCTGGTCGGCGTGGTCATCGGTCTGGAGAGCCTGGGCATCCCGCTGCCCGGCGAGATCATCCTGGTCTCCTCGGCGCTGCTCGCCTCACAGCACGGTGAGATCGACCCCTTCGTGCTGGGCGCCTGCGCGACGGCGGGCGCGATCATCGGTGACTCCATCGGCTACGCGATCGGCCGCAGGGGCGGCCGCCCGCTGCTGGCCTGGCTGGGCGCGAAATTCCCCAAGCACTTCAGCGAGGGCCATATCGCCACCGCCGAGCGCTCCTTCCAGAAGTGGGGCATGTGGGCCGTCTTCTTCGGCCGCTTCGTCGCCCTGCTGCGCATCTTCGCCGGGCCCCTCGCGGGCGTCCTGCGGATGCCGTACTGGAAGTTCCTGATCGCCAACGTCTTCGGCGGCATCCTCTGGGCGGGCGGCACGACCGCGGTCATCTACTACGTCGGAGTGGTCGCCGAGTCCTGGCTGAAGCGCTTCTCGTGGCTGGGCCTGGTGGCGGCGGTTCTGGTCGGTCTGACCTCGATGCTGATCCTGAAGCGCAAGGCGAAGAAGGCGCAGGTCGCACAGAAGGAGCCGGAACCGGTGGCTGCCGGGGACTGAACGCCCCTCGAGGGGCCCGGGGAACCGCGCGATCAGCCCCCACGAACCCGCGGACCGCGTAGGACCCTAGGCCCCGTGCTCCTCCCGGTGAGCCTTAGCCAACTCCGCATACATGGTTCCGTTGAGCGTGACGCCCTGACGCTCTTCCTCTGTCAGCTCACGCTTCACCTTCGCCGGAACCCCGGCGACCAGGGACCCGGGCGGCACCTGCATGCCCTGCGGCACCAGAGCCTGAGCAGCGACCAAGGACCCGGCCCCGATCACCGCACCGTTCAGGACAGTCGCCCCCATCCCGATCAGACAGTCGTCCTCAACGGTCGCGCCATGCACCACGGCGTTGTGCCCGACCGACACCCTCTCCCCGATGGTCACCGGGAACCCGGGGTCGGCGTGCAACGTGCAGTTGTCCTGAACATTGGACTCGGCCCCGACAGAGATCCGCTCCACGTCACCCCGCACGACGGCGCCGTACCAGACGCTGGCTCCCGCCTCCAGCGTCACGTCCCCGATCACCGACGAGGTCGGTGCCACGAACGCAGCTTCGTCGATCTTCGGTTCCCGGCCCCCGATGCCCATGACCAGCGCCTTCTGCGTCATCGCCCTCTCCTCACCGCAAACGTCGTAGACACTGCGCACGGTACGCCACCCGGTAGGGCGAAGATCACAGGCCCTCGACCTCATAAGGGCCCGGCACGCTAAGTACGGTAAGCGGGTGCCCAAGCGCAAGAACACGTTCTCGTCCTGGCGGCGCAGCCTCACACAGCGCGCCGTCCACGCGGGCTGGGCCTGGGTGCAGCGCACGGGGTCGGTGACGTCCGAGAACCCCGGCCGCTTCCACTTCGGCTCGATCGGTGAGGCCACCCGGCTGGCCTTCCCGCTCGGCACGGTATTCGGCGAACCCTGGATCCACCTCGGCTCCCACTGCATCGTCGGCGAGCAGGTGACGCTGACGGCCGGTCTGATGCCCGACCTGGACCTCGGCCCGGAGCCGATCCTGCGGATAGGGGACGGCGTCGTGCTGGGCCGCGGCAGCCATGTCATCGCCGACACGACGGTCACCATCGGCAGCGACTGCTACTTCGGGCCGTATGTGTACGTCACGTCCACGAACCACTCGTACGACGATCCGCACGAGCCCATCGGCAAGCAGTGGCCGCGGATGGAGCCGGTCGAGATCGGCCCGGGGTGCTGGATCGGTACCGGGGCCGTGATCCTGCCCGGGGCGCGGATCGGGCGGAACGTCGTGGTCGCAGCCGGTGCGGTGGTCCGGGGCGTGGTGCCCGACCATGCCGTCGTCGCGGGGGCGCCCGCCCGTGTCGTACGGCGTTGGACCCCCGACGACGGCTGGCAGCCGCCGCTTCGGACCCCAGCGCCCGTGCCGATACCCGACGGGATCACTCCCGGACAACTGCAGGCGCTGGCCGAGTTGGACGACGAGACGGTGGCGAAGCTGGCGGAGCTGGACGAGAAGGCCGCGGCGCAGCGGGACGGGCTGGACGACAGGGCGGCGGCGAAGCCGGCTGAGCCGGCGGCTGTCGAACTCGCCGATCTGGACGCGGAGTCCTGAGTCAGCCGGTCGCCAGCAGCAGCGTGCCCACCAGTGCGAGCCCCGCACCCGCCGCCTGCACTCCCCGCAACCGCTCCCTGAGGAAGCCGCGCGCGGCCACCGCCGTCACCACCGGGTAGAGCGAGGCGAGCACGGCGGCCACGGTGACCGGGCCGTGGTGGGCGGCGACCACATAGGTGCCGTTCGCCGCCACATCGGCGAGACCGACGAAGGCGAACGCCGGCAGGGCCCGCCAGGGAAAGGTGCCGTCCGGGAGCGCGGCGGCGCCCCGCCGCACAGAGGCGTACAGGGCGAGGCCGCCCGCCACCACGTTGACCACACGCTGGACGAAGAGCGCGAGGAACAGGCCCGTGATGGTGGTGGACGCCTCCGCAATCAGCGCGAACACCGCGCCGAAACCGAAGGCCGCGACCAGCGTGAGCAGGATGGCCTGCCGCTGCACGGGTGCGCCCCGCAGTTGCGGTCCGCCCGCGAGCGCCACACCGAGCACGGCGACGGCGATCCCCGCGACCTGCATCACTCCTGGCCGCTCGCCGAGGAAGAGGCCGACCCCGACCGGGACGGCCACGCCGACCGTGCCGAGCGGGGAGACCACGCCCATCGGGCCCAGCGCGAGCGCCTTGTAGAAGCAGAGCAGGGCGACCGGGCCCACCACTCCGGCGGCGACCGCGAACCAGAGCTGGTCACCGGCCTCACCCCAGGCGCCGGTGGCGACCACGATCACGCCGAGCACGGTCGCGGCGATCCCCTGCGAGACGACGACCACCGTCAGGGCCGGGGTGCGTCGCGTCAGCAGTCCGCCGCCGAAGTCCGCCAGCCCCCACAGCAGGCTGGTGGCCAGGGCGAAGAGTGCTGTCACGAGTGCCTCGCAGTACAGTTCGGTGCACGATAGGGTGCAGCTCACCGTAGTACAGGCGAGTGGACCCTGTCATTCAGAATATTTGACTCCGCAACGTTGGACGGAATGTGTCGGACCTCGACCTGCTGACCCAGTCCCTGGCGCGCAACGTCAAGCGCTGGCGCACCGAGCGCGGCTTCACCCTGGACACGCTCGCCGCGCGTGCCGGGGTCAGCCGCGGCATGCTCATCCAGATCGAACAGGCCCGCACGAACCCGAGCCTCGGCACCGTGGTCAAGATCGGCGACGCGCTCGGGGTCAGCATCACGACCCTCCTCGACTACGAGCAGGGCCCGAAGGTGCGCGTCGTCCCGCCCGAGCAGGTGGTCCGGCTGTGGCACACCGACGCGGGCAGCTACAGCAGGCTCCTCGCCGGTACGGAGGCGCCCGGTCCGCTGGAGATGTGGGACTGGAAACTGATGCCGGGCGAGAGCAGCGGATCGGACCCGCATCCCGCCGGCACGGTCGAGATCGCCCATGTCACGGCGGGCGAACTGACCCTGACCGTCGAGGGTGTGGAGTACCGCGTCGCGGCCGGCTCCAGCGTCACGTTCGACGCCAACGCCCCGCACGGCTACGCCAATCAGGGCGACGTACCGATGCAGATGACCCTGACGGTCTCGGTCCCCCTCGTGCACTGAGACGCCCGGCCGGAAGCCTCCGCGGTCCTGTTAGCGTGCGCTCATGGACGCACCCATCGGACACTTCGACACCGCCGCCCCCGCCCCGGACTGCCTCGACGAGCTCACCCGACCGGTCGCCGACGCCGTACGCCAGTGGCACGGCAGCGTCCCCGCCGAGCAGATCATCTACGTCGAGACCGATCCGCAGTGGGCCGACACCGCCGTGTTCGTGGAGCACTACGGACAGGAACTCCTCGAACAGTCCGCGAACTGCGTCGTCGTCGCGGGCAAGCGCGGCGGCGGGACGACACTGGCCGCGTGCGTCGTGCTGTCCACCACCCGGGTCGACGTCAACGGCGTGGTGCGCCGTCAACTGGGTGCCCGCAAGGCGTCGTTCGCCTCGATGGACACGGCGACCGGCGAGACCGGCATGGAGTACGGCGGCATCACCCCGATCGGGCTCCCCGACGGCTGGCCGGTGCTGGTGGACTCGGCCGTCCTCGACCTGCCGTACGTCCTGGTCGGCAGCGGCCGGCGGCGCGGCAAGCTGCTGGTGCCGGGCAAGGCGTTCGCCGAGCTGCCGGGGGCGGTCGTACTGGAGGGGCTCGGCGTCGCCTGAGCACACGGGCTCAGGCCGCGGTGTGGTGGGCGAGGGCGTGGTGCGGATCCGCCTCGCCCGGCACCGGTGCCGGGTCGGCGTGGACCAGGGCCGCGGTGAGCCGGGGTACGGCGTGCAGCAGCGCGTGTTCGGCGTCGACGGCGATGGCGTGCGCCTGCCGTACCGTCGCCTCGCCGTCCACGACGACCGCCACCTCGGCGCGCAGCCGGTGCCCGATCCAGCGCAACCGCAACTCGCCGACCCCGCGCACGCCCTGGACCTCCCGCAGCGCCCGCTCGGCCCGGTCCACCAGGGCCGGGTCCACGGCGTCCATCACCCGCCGGAACACCTCGCGCGCCGCGTCCCGCAGCACCAGCGTGATCGCGGCCGTGATCGCCAACCCCACGATCGGGTCCGCGAGTTGCCACCCCAGCGCAGCACCGCCCGCGCTCAACAGGACGGCAAGTGAGGTGAATCCGTCCGTACGCGCGTGCAGGCCGTCCGCCACCAGCGCGGCCGAGCCGATCGCCCGGCCGACCCGGATCCGGTAGCGGGCCACCCACTCGTTGCCCGCGAACCCGACGAGCGCCGCCACGGCCACGGCCGGGATCTGCTGCATGGGGCGCGGGTCGAGAAGGCGGTCGAGGGCTGTCCACGCCGCGAAGGCCGCGGACGCCGCGATCGTCAGCACGATGGCGATGCCGGCGAGATCCTCGGCCCGTCCGTAGCCGTAGGTGAAGCGGCGAGTGGCCGCGCGCCGGCCCAGGACGAAGGCGATGCCGAGAGGTACGGCGGTCAGCGCGTCCGCGGTGTTGTGCACCGTGTCGCCGAGCAGCGCCACCGACCCGGACGCGACCACCACGACCGCCTGGGCGAGTGCCGTCACACCGAGGACCGCCAGCGAGACCCACAGGGCGCGCATGCCGCGGGCCGAGGACTCCAGGGCGGAGTCGAGCTTGTCGGCCGTCTCATGGGAGTGGGGGGTGAGGAGGTGGGCGAGGCGTCGGCGGAGGCCGGTGGGGGAGCGGTCGTGCCGGTGGGGGTGGTCGTGCGGGTGGGGATGGTCGTGCGCGTGCTCGTGCCGGCTCGCCGGGCCCCGGCCGTGACCGTGCCCATGGTGGTGCTCGTGCTCGTGCCGGTCGCCCACGGCATTCCCCTTCCGTCGTGAGTGTGGAGGTCCGCTGCGCAGATGTGGACGCGGGCCGTCCATGAGGCCATTATGTGCGTATGAGCGCACGCATGCACCTATCAACTGCGCACGATGCGCACCCGCGCACCCCGGGCGAGGAGCAGTTCGCGCTCGCCGCCGAACTCCTCGCCCTGGTGGGCGACCGCACCCGCCTCACGCTGTTGCACGCCCTGACGGCGGGCGAGGCCGATGTCACGACCCTCACCGAGGCCTGCGGCGCGGCTCGGCCCGCCGTCAGCCAGCATCTGGCACGGCTGCGTCTCGCCGGTCTGGTGAACACGCGCAAGGAGGGCAGGCGGGTGATCTACTCGCTCCGCGACGGCCATCTGCGCCGCCTCGTCGACGAGGCGCTGAACGTGGCGGACCACCGGCTCAGCGACCGGCCGCTGCACGACTGAAGCCGGTCGCCCCGCCCGGCGGACGAACGGCCGATCTCAGCGATAATCGGCTCCGTCACGACCGACGGAACGACCGGAGGCCACCGTTGCCCTCGATACATGACTTCGCAACCTGGGAACCCATCCTGCGGGTCCTACGGGCGAGCAACGAGGAGCGCTTGACAGCTCCGGGCGGCTATGTGACCGGCCAGATCGGCGTGTACGGGTGGAGCGTGCCCGTGCGGCGCCGGTCACCGGAGCCGGGACGAGCCGCCCAGGTCGAGGACATGCAGGACGAGTGGGACGCGGTCGAGGTGGTGCGCAACGCTCTCCTGGAAGCCGAAACCGACGACATCGCCTTCGTGGCCGAGATCTCGCCGGCGGGTCGGACCGTGCTCCATCTGATCAGTTGTGGCCCCGCCGCGGATCCCGGTATCGCCGGTCCGTACCCGGGCTCTCTCCTCCTGGTCGAGGACGCCGTGGCCGAGCCGTGGCGCCGCCTGCCCGATCCGATGCCCGGCGCGGTGCCGGCACCATCGGCGGACCCGGCGCAGCTGGAACGGACCCTGCGCGAGCGGCTCCCCGACGCCATCGGCGCCACCGAGGCGGAGATCGCCGCCGCGGAAGCACGCCTCGGCGTCGCGCTGCCCGACGAACTCAAGGCGCTCTACCGGGTGACGCGGGCGCGGTGGGCGGACTGGGGCGACTACGAGACGGCGGAAGTCGTCTACGACGCAGTCGGCTGTGAACTCCTCGCGTTGGAGGACCTGTTCGTCGCCGACGCCTCCTCCCGCCCGTGCCGCTGGGAGTTCGCGGCGATGGAGGCGGTCGTCACCCCGCCCGACGCCGCGGTGCAGCAACTGGTCGGCTCACCCGGCTGGATCGTCTTCGGCGACAACGGCGGCGGCGACCGTATCGCGGTCGACCTGACACCCGGTCCGCGCGGGCACCTCGGGCAGATCGTCATGCTCAGCCACGAGTGGAACATCGGCGCCGAACTGCTCGCCGACTCGCTGACCGATCTGGTGCTGAACGGGAAGAGGGGGGAAGCGGGCGGCGACTCTCGCGGGGACCGGCCGCCGGCCGTGGTGTGGGTCAACAGCAGCAGCCTGACCAGCATCCAGGCCGCCGCCCACCCCGAGCTGGAAGCGCTGAGCATCGGTGTGTGGGACGGAGAGCCGTTCAGCCTCGCGCCCCTCACCGGCCTGCCCCGCCTGCGCACCCTCACCGCATACGCCGGCACACTCGCCGACCCGCAGGAGATCGCCGAGCTGACCGGGCTGGAGTTCCTGAAGCTCGGCCCGCAGGAGTGGCGCGCCCTGCTCGCCGCCGGGGCCGTCCCGCGCAGCCTGTCGGCCGCCGCCATCCAGGTGGACGGGGCCCCGCACCCGCTCCCGATCGTGGACCTCGCCAACGAGATCCTCGCCCTGTGGGACCGTCCCCCGATCACCCGGACCGTCCTCGAAGGCGACCTCGGTCCCGAGGTGGCGTAGTCAGGCGTCAATAGTCAGGCGTCAACGTGCTTGCCCAGGTACTGCTCCGCGAACGCCATCGCCGCGGTCGGGGAGCCGAAGATGCGGCGGAGGCGGGCGAGCGTGGTGCCCGCGCGGTACGGGTCGCCCGAGGACGTGCCGTGGTAGACCTCGGAGAGCCAGTGGGAGAACTCCTGGTAGTCCCACACCCGGTTCAGGCAGGCCTGCGAGTATCCGTTCAGGCCGGTGCTGTCGCCCTTCGTCAGGTGGGCGACGAGCCCGTCGCCGAGCAGGAAGGCGTCGTGCAGGGCGAGGTTCATGCCCTTGGCGGCGATGTGGGCGGTCAGGTGGGCGGCATCGCCGGCCAGGAAGAGTCGGCCGAACACCATGGGCTCGACCACGTAGTTGTGCATGTCGAGGACGCGCTTCTCGATGAGGCGCCCCTCCGTCAGCGGCGGCACGCCGTTCGCCCCGAGGCGTTGCTGCAGCTCCGTCCAGACCCGGTCGTGCGACCAGTTCTCCGGGTCGTCGCCGGGCGGGCACTCGAGGTAGTAGCGGGTGACCCCGGCGCTGCGCGGCATGTGGCCGGCGAACCCGCTGGGATGCATGCCGAACAGGACGCAGTCGGAGGACGGCGGCGCCTCGGCGAGCAGCGCCAGCCACCCGATGCCGTAGTCGCTGCGGGAGATGCGGGCACGGTCGGCGGGAAGCGCGGCCCGCGTCACGCCGCGCGCCCCGTCGCAGCCCGCCACGAAGTCGCAGTGCACGACCTCCCGTTGCCCCGTCTCCGGGCAGGTGTACGAGACCGAGGGCCGGTCGGTGTCGAGGTCGTGCAGCTGCACGTCCCGCACGCCGAAGCGTATGGCGCCCTCGCGCACGTCCGCGTACTCGCGCACCAGGTCCGTCACCAGGAACTGCTGGGGGTAGACCCAGTGATGAGCGCCCGTCAGCTGTGCGTACTCGAACCGGTAGCGCTCCCCGGCGAACCGGAACTCACACTCGGTGTGCCGCTGTGCCCGCTCCAGCAGGGTGTCCGCGAGGCCTCGCTGCTCGAGTCCGCGTACGGCCCACTCCTCGATGACGCCGGCCCGCGGCCGCTGCTCGATGGACTGGCGTGTCTCGATCTCCAGGACCAGACAGTCGACGGACGCCGCCCGCAGGATGTTCCCGAGGGTGAGGCCGGCCGGGCCGGCGCCCACGATGACGACCGGAAAGCGCTGCGAGGCGGTGGAGTCGGAGTGGGGGGAGGTGGAGGTCACCCGAGCATTATGGGCTGGCCCTCGGAGGGAGGGGAGGGTTCCGGGGCGGCTCGGCGCAGCGGCGGCGCGGCGAAACGGTGACGCGGTGAAATGGTGACGTGATGAAACGGCGGCTCGCGCAGGTGCGACCCAGTGTCAGTGGTGGGGCCGGCCGAGGCGCGGTATCTCGATCGCCGGGCAGCGGTCCATGACCATCTCCAGTCCGGCCGCGCGCGTGCGCTCGTACGCCGCCTCGTCGATGACGCCCAGCTGGAACCAGACCGCCTTGGCGCCCTTGGCGACCGCGTCGTCGGCGATCGGGCCGGCGAGGTCGCTGTTCACGAAGACGTCGACCACGTCCACGTCGAAGGGGATGTCCGCCAGGGAGGCATAGCCGCGCTCGCCATGGACCGTCTCCGCCTTGGGATGGACAGGAACGATGCGCTTGCCGTAGTGCTGCAGTACATCGGCGACCCCATAGGCAGCCCGCCGCTCGTTCGACGACAGGCCCACGACGGCCCAGGTGTCGCCCAGTTCGGTGAGGATCCTGCGGACCGCTGCCTCGTCGCCGTACACCGTCGGCCTCCCTGTGCTTCGTACGTACCCGTGTCTCGTACAACAGCCGTCCAGCTGCTCTCATGACCGACAACGGCCGACGACCCCCGAGGATTCCCCGACACGCCGCGGATCCTCGGAACCCTGGTCCGAGCTCCTGTCCGGGCGGGCCGGTGCGCAGTACCGTTCGGGCAGTCCGCACGGCAGGGGGTGGCGATGCCCGGGTACGACAGACGCCTCGCGCGCGTGAATGGGCTGTACGACCATGGATGACCAGCCAAGTCCCGGCAGACCCGACGCCCGCCACGCTGACGGGAAAGCGGGCCGGATGGCTGCGGACGACCGCGCGTGCGCCTACGCTCGCTCCGTGCTGCGCATCATCGACGTCCGAACCGGCAAGCCCGTCGACGCCGCGCCCGCCCGCCGCGGCCTGACCCGCATCGAGGCGCATACGGAGGGCTTCGACGTCACCGCCCTGCGGGTGCTGCTGGTCGCCGACCTCCTCGTCCGCGCCCTGGAGCTCGGCGGTACGCCGGTCTGGTCACTGCTCGACGAGGAGCGGCAGCGGGCGGAGTTGCGAGCGGGCGCCGCGGCGCTCGGCATCCGGCCCTTCGAGGAGGGCCGGGACGCGGCCTCGGGCGGCCTGGGCGAGGCACAGGTGATCCACGTCGTACGCGAAGGCGGTGACGCGGAACCCGACGGCGTACGGGTCGCCGTCGCGCCCGTGCACTCGGAGGCACCCCCCGAGGAGGGCGACCCCGCCGCCCTGCGCCTCGCACTGCTCTCGCGGCGCAGAAGCGTGCCCGTACGACTCGACGTGGCCGCGCTGGCCGAGGCCCACGACACGCTCGTCCGCTGGCGTCGTGCCGTCGCGGGCTGGGCGCAGCGGCCGTCACGGCCCATTCCCGACGAGGTGCGCACAGAACTGCGTACCGCCTGGGAGGACGACCTCGACGTACCCGGCGTGCTCGGGGTCCTGCGCTGGGTGGAGACCGCGCCGGAGCTGTCGGACGGCGCCCGCTTCGAGACGTACGCCTACGCCGACCGGCTCCTCGGCCTCGACCTCGCGCGCGACCTGGGAAACCCGGCATGACCGCGCGCGTGGGAGCGGGTCCGCTGCGCCGCCTGGTCGTGCTGCGGCACGCCAAGTCGGCCTGGCCGGTCGGTGTCGCCGACCACGAACGCCCTCTCGCCCCACGCGGCCTGCGCGACGCCCCGGTCGCGGGCCGGATGCTCGCCGAGGCCGACTGCCTGCCGGACCTCGCCCTGTGCTCGACCGCCGTACGCGCGCGTGCGACCTGGGAACTGGCGGCCTCCCAGTGGGGCACGCCGCCACCGGTGCGTCACGACCCGCGGCTGTACGCGGCCGACGTGCCCGACCTGCTGGCGGTCGTGCACGAGGTGTCCGCCGAGGTCGAGACGCTGCTGCTGGTCGGGCACAACCCCGGCCTGGAGGACCTCGTCCTCGACCTCGCGGGCGACGACCTCGACGATGCGCTCGACGAGGTCCGTACGAAGTTCCCGACGTCGGCGATCGCCGTACTGGCCTGGCACGGCCCCGCATGGCGGGCTCTCACGCCGGGTACGGCGTTGCTGACGGGGGTGATGGTGGCGCGGGGCAAAAAGAAGACATGAACCGATGACCGGCTGTGGCCTCGGGCCTCGGGACGAGGGTCCGCGGAAGGTCGGCATAGGCTGGCCGGATGCAGGACGAGTACCGCACAGTCGCCCACGCGGGCGTGCACGAGACCGAGGTCAACCGCTCACGCTTCATCTGTGCGCTCGCCCCGGCGGCCACCGAACAGGAGGCCCAGGACTTCATCGCCGGCATCCGCAAGGAGCACGCGGACGCCACCCACAACTGCTGGGCCTACGTCATCGGTGCCGACGCCGCGATCCAGAAGGCCAGTGACGACGGCGAACCGGGCGGCACGGCCGGCGTCCCCATGCTCCAGATGCTGCTGCGCCGAGACATGCGGTACGTCGTCGCCGTCGTCACCCGCTACTACGGCGGCGTGAAGCTCGGCGCGGGCGGGCTCATCCGGGCCTACGGCGGTGCCGTGGGGGAGGCGATGGACGAGCTCGGCACGCTCACCCGCCGCCGCTTCCGGCTGGCCACGGTGACCGTCGACCACCAGCGCGCGGGAAAGGTGGAGAACGACCTCAGGTCGACCGGGCGCGAGGTCCGGGACGTGCGGTACGGCGAGGCGGTGACGATCGAGATCGGCCTGCCGGACGCCGACGTGGAGGCGTTCCGGGCGTGGCTGGCGGACGCGACGGCAGGGGCGGCGGGGTTCGAACTCGGGGGAGAGGCGTACGGGGACGCGTGAGGGGCTGGGCTGGGCGACAACCGAGCCGGACATGGTGGGTGAAATGTCCGTAACGGGCGCATGGAGTCCCTGTCATGACGGGGCGATACGGGAGTAACCGCCCGTGCTGTCAGACCCGGCCGTTAGTCTCGGGGATCATGAGGCTGCTGCACACTTCCGACTGGCATCTCGGCAGGGCGTTCCACCGGGTGAACATGCTCGGGGCCCAGGCCGAGTTCATCGGTCACCTCGTCGCGACCGTGCGTGAGCGCGGTGTGGACGCGGTGGTCGTGTCGGGAGACGTGTACGACCGGGCGGTGCCGCCGCTCGCCGCGGTCGAGCTGTTCGACGACGCCCTGCACCGGCTCGCCGACCTCGGCGTCCCGACGGTGATGATCTCGGGAAATCATGACTCGGCCCGTCGGCTCGGTGTGGGAGCGGGGCTGATCGGCCGTGCGGGTGTCCATCTGCGGACCGAGCCGTCGGCGTGCGGGACGCCGGTCGTGCTGCGGGACGACTTCGGCGATGTGGCCTTCTACGGGCTGCCGTATCTCGAACCCGCCCTGGTGAAGGACGAGTTCGGCGTCGACAAGCCCGGACACGAGGCCGTGCTCGCCGCCGCCATGGGCCGGGTGCGCGCGGACCTCGCCGCACGCGCGCGTGGCACGCGGTCGGTCGTCCTCGCGCACGCCTTCGTCACCGGGGGCGAGGCCAGCGACAGTGAGCGGGACATCACCGTCGGCGGGGTGGCCGCGGTGCCCGCGGGGGTCTTCGACGGCGTCGACTACGTGGCGCTGGGCCACCTCCACGGCTGCCAGACCATCACCGAGCGCGTCCGCTACTCGGGCTCGCCCCTGCCGTACTCCTTCTCCGAGGCCGATCACCGCAAGAGCATGTGGCTCGTCGACCTGGACGCCGACGGAGCGGTCACCGCCGAGCGGGTCGAGTGCCCGGCGCCGCGTGCGCTGGCCCGGATCCGGGGGACGCTGGAGGACCTGCTCGCCGACCCCGCGCTCACGCGGTGCGAGGAGGCCTGGATCGAGGCGACGCTCACGGACGCCGTGCGCCCGGCCGACCCCATGGCCCGCCTCGCAGAGCGCTTCCCGCACACGCTCAGTCTCGTCTTCGACCCCGAGCGGGCGCCCGACGATCCCGAGGTGTCCTATGCGCAGCGGCTCGCGGGCCGGAGTGATCAGGAGATCGCGGAGGACTTCGTGGCACATGTGCGCGGGGCCGGACCGGACGAGCACGAACAGGGCGTGCTGAAGGACGCGTTCGACGCGGTGCGGACCGACGAGGTTGTCCGGGAGGTGGCGCGGTGAGGCTCCATCGCCTCGACGTGACGGCCTTCGGGCCCTTCGGCGGTTCGCAGACCGTCGACTTCGACGCGCTGTCCCTGGCCGGCCTCTTCCTGCTGCACGGACCGACCGGCGCCGGCAAGACCTCCGTCCTGGACGCCGTCTGCTATGCGCTCTACGGCACCGTGCCGGGTGCCCGCCAGAGCGGCCAGGGCATGGCCCTGCGCAGCGATCACGCCGCGGCCGGCACGCGCACGGAGGTCCGGCTCGAACTCACCGTCGCCGGACGACGGTTGGAGGTCACCCGGCAGCCGCCCTGGGAGCGCCCCAAGAAGCGCGGCTCGGGCACGACGCTCGACAAGGCTCAGACCTGGCTGCGTGCGTACGACGCGCAGGCCGGGGCCTGGAAGGACCTCAGCCGTTCGCACCAGGAGATCGGCGAGGAGATCACCCAGCTGCTCGGCATGAGCCGTGAGCAGTTCTGCCAGGTCGTGCTGTTGCCCCAGGGCGACTTCGCGCGCTTCCTGCGCGCCGACGCCGAGGCGCGCGGCAAGCTGCTGGGCCGCCTCTTCGACACTCATCGTTTCGCCGAGGTCGAGAAGCGCCTCGCCGAGCGCCGGCGGGCGGCCGAGGCCCAGGTGCGGGACGGCGACGCCGCGTTGCTGGCCGACGCCCACCGGATGCAGCAGGCGGCGGGTAACGCGATGCAGTTGCCGCCCGACCTCGCACCGGGCGAGCCGGGCCTTGCCGAGGCCATCCTCGGTGCTGCCGCCATCGCCCGCAGCACCGCCCGCGAGCAGCTGACCGTCGCCCACTGCCGCCTCCTGGCCGCCGAGTCCGCTCAGGCAGCCGCCGAGCGCGCCCTGGCCGACGTACGCGAAGTGGCCCGGCTGCAGCGGCGGTTCACCGAGGCACGGGAGCGGGCCGCGCTGCTGGAGGAGCGCGCCGACGGCTACCGGCAGGCGCAGGCCCGGATGGAGCGGTCCCGCAAGGCGGAGGCCGTGGCGCCCGCGCTGGAGCTGCGTGACGCCGCCGAGGCGGAGCACCGGCGGGCGGAGGCGGCCGAGGCACGCGCGCGTGGACTGTTGCCGGAGACCTTCGCGGGGGCAGGCGCCGCCGGGCTCGCGGTCGCCGCGCGCCGGGCGGCCGAGGAACTGGGCGGACTGGAGTCTGCGCGTCGCGGCGAACAGCGACTGGCCGACCTCGTCGACGAGCGCGACGAGCTGGACCGTCAGGAGCGGGCCGACGAGGGCCTGCTGCAGGACGCCGAGGACTGGCTCGCAGGCTGGGAGGAGAACCGCGCCGCACTGCAGGCCCGTATCGACACCGCCCAGGACGCCGCGACCCGGGCCGAGCAGCTCGCCGTACAGCGTGAGCCCGCGCAGCAGCGGCTCGGTGCCGCGCGCATGCGTGACCAGCTCGCCGGTGACACGGACGCGGCCGCCGGACAGGCCCGACTCGCCCAGGAACAGGTGCTCGAGGCCAAGGCGCACTGGCTCGACGTGAAGGAACAGCGCCTGAACGGCATCGCCGCCGAACTGGCCGCCCAGCTGCAGGACGGCGAGCCCTGCGCGGTCTGCGGGGCCACCGAGCACCCCGCTCCCGCCCGCAAGGACGCCGGGCACGTGGACCGGGAGGCGGAGGAGCGCGCACTGGCCGCCTACCAGCAGGCGGAGGAACGGCACAGCGAGAAGGAGCGCCACCTGGGCGTCGTACGCGAGGCACTGGCCGCCGCCACGGCCGAAGCCGGAGACTCGCCGACCGATCAACTGGCCACGCACTGCGAGGAGCTGGAGCGCCTGTGGGCGCAGGCCCGCCGGGACGCGTCCGCGCTGCATCCGGCGCACGAGGAACTGCGCCGGGCCGAGGCGGAGTACGAGCAGCGGACCGCCGACCGGCAGCGCGCGGCGGTCAGAGTCGCGTCCCGGGTGGGCCACCGCGAGCGGCTGGACCGGGAACGGACCACCCTGGAGGGGGAGTTGGCCCAGGCCCGCGGCACCGCCGCCAGCGTGGCCGCGCGAGCCGCCCAACTGGAGCGGCAGGCCGAGCTGCTCACCGACGCCGCCGACACCGCGCGCGCCGCGGAGGACATCACCCAACGGCTCAAGGACGCCGACGCCCGCCTGGCCGACGCCGCCTTCCGCGCGGGCTTCGACACCCCGCAGGCCGCTGCCGCCGCGCTCCTCGACGACGCCGCCCACCGTGACCTCCAACGACGGCTGGATGCCTGGCAGTCCGAGGAGTCGGCCGTACGCGCCGTCCTCGCCGAGTCCGACACGTCAGCCGCCGCCCAGCAGCCGCCGGCCGAGGTGGGGTCCGCGGAGCGCGCCGCTTCCGCAGCGGCCCAGCGGGCCCGCGATGCCGCCTCCGCGCGTGACGCCGCCGCCCGGCGCTGTACCGAGCTCGACCGGCTGTCCGCGCGCGCGACCGCCGCCGTGCGCCAACTCGCCCCGCTGCGCGAGGAGTACGACCGCGTGGCCCGCCTCGCCACGCTCACCGCCGGCACATCGTCGGACAACGAGCGCAAGATGCGCCTGGAGTCGTACGTCCTGGCGGCCCGCCTCGAACAGGTCGCCGCCGCCGCGACCGTGCGGCTGCAACGCATGTCGTCCGGCCGCTACACCCTCGTCCACTCCGACGACCGGGCCGGCCGTGGCCGCAGCGGGCTCGGGCTGCATGTCGTCGACGCCTGGACCGGGCGGGAGCGGGACACGGCGACGCTGTCGGGCGGGGAGACGTTCTTCGCCTCTCTCGCCCTCGCTCTCGGCCTCGCGGATGTCGTGACCGACGAGGCCGGCGGGGTCCGCCTGGACACGCTCTTCATCGACGAGGGCTTCGGCAGCCTCGACGACCAGACCCTGGACGAGGTGCTCGACGTGCTCGACTCCCTGCGCGAGCGCGACCGCAGCGTCGGGATCGTCAGCCATGTCGCGGATCTGCGGCGGCGGATCCATGCGCAGTTGGAGGTCGTGAAGGGGAGATCGGGGTCGGTGCTGCGGCAACGGGGTGTCGGGTGACGTCAGCGGCCCAGGGGGTGGCCGGGCAGGGGTGGCGTCAGTGGCCGAGCGGACGGCGGGGCAGAGGGGACGAGTAGACGACGCTTGTCGTTACCGAGCCCAGTGTGCCGATCTTGCCGGACACCTCCTCCAGATGCCGCATCGAACGGGCCATGACCTTGATGACGAAACAGTCGTCACCGGTGACGTGATGGGCCTCCAGAATCTCGGGCGTCGCGGCGACCAGGTCGTGGAACGGCTTGTAGTTGCCGTTGGGGTACCGGAGGCGGACGAAGGCCAGGATCGGCAGGCCCAGCCGCTCGGGGTCCACCACGGCGGCGTAGCCCTGGATGACGCCCGCCTCCTCCAGCCGCCGCACCCGCTCGGTGACCGCACTCGCGGACATGGACACGGCCCTGGCGAGCTCGGCGAAGCTGGCGCGGCCGTCGCGCTGGAGGACGTCGAGGATGCGCCAGTCGGTGGCGTCCGGGGAATACGCGGTCATGGCCGAGGAATAGCAGGGCATTCCCCGGCGGATCAAGAGGAGCGCAGGGGATTTCCTCTTCAGGGCGTGGGATCACCGGTCGTAGATTTTCGGTCATGACGACTACGCCCAACGCTGTCCTGCGCGTCGCACCCGCCACGCCTGCCCAGGCCGCCACCCACTTCCGTGCCAGCCTCGTCTTCCACGCCGATGTGTCCGATGTCGCCGCCGCGCTCGCGGCCGACGCCGACCCCGGCTTCGTCGTCCTGGACTCCCGTTCCACCGAGTCCTGGGACCAGGGCCACATCCCCGGCTCGATCCACCTCCCCACCGCGCTGATCCCCGAGCAGGCGGATCAGCTCCTCGACAGGTCCGTGCCTGTCGTGACGTACTGCTGGGGCCCCGGCTGCAACGGTGCGACCAGGGCCGCCCTGGCCCTTGCCGAACTCGGCTACCAGGTCAAGGAGATGCTCGGCGGATTCGAGTACTGGGCGCGAGAGGGCTTCGAGTACGAGACCTGGCAGGGGCGAGGGCGTCGAGAGGCCGACCCGCTGACCGCACCGCGAATGGGTGCTGACAACTGCGGCTGCTGAAGCGGTAGTTGGGCACGGTGATCCGAGCGCAACGTGGGGCGTGTAGGTTCTGCTGCCATGGTGCGATACGCGGAACCGAGCGCGGTGGAGTGGGTGGAGTCGGGCGGCGGTCCGCTGATAGCGGTGCCGGAGACGGTGCTTCCGTTCTGGGCGGGCGCCGACGGTGACGAGACGGCCTCGGACTACGACCGGGCCTGCGAAATCGACGGCTTCGTCGGACTCCTGCCCGTGGGAGACAGCGCGGCACTGGTGCTCGGCGACGAGCCCGCCTCGACCACCTACCTGCCCGACCAGGGCATCTTCGTGCGCTGGTGCGCGGCCGACTCCGAAGCGGAACTGCTGGCCCGGGTCCCGGACGCCCTCGCCACGGCGGCCTGGGGACACGAGGTGCGCTGGAACGTGCCCGGGACCGTGGTCCTGTTCGACTCGGCCTGGCCGGGGCGGGAGACGGAACGCACCGAGCATCTGCGCGTGACCCTGGAACCGGGGGCGTACGCCGTCCGAGCCGCGCAGGTTCAGCCCGGCCCGGAGATCTGGCTGGGGCTCATCGAGCTGCGACGGCTGCCGCACTGACGCCACCCAGGTGCGTGAATATCCGGGTGCGCCGCACCCGGTCGATCGCCATCATGATCTGCCATGCCTCGACTTCCGCACCCCACCCCCGAAGACCTGCGCCGTGACCCTCTGCCCCTGCGCGGCCGGACCGCTCTGGTCACGGGGGCCAGCAGACGCGCCGGCATCGGCCATGCGGTGGCACGGCGGCTCGCCGCCTACGGAGCGAGTGTCTATCTGCACCACCATGTACCGCACGACGCCGTCATGCCCTGGGGAGCCGACAGCCCGGACGACGTCGTCGCCTCCGTGCGCGCGGCGCTCGGCGACCCCGATGCCCAGGTCCTCGCGGGACCCGGCGACCTGTCCGACCCGGCCGCGCCCGCCGAACTGATCGCCACGGCCGCCACGGCATTGGGCGGACAGCTCGACATCCTGATCGCCAACCATGCCGTCAGCGGCTGCGACGGCACCCTCGACGAGATCGACGCCGCGATGCTCGACACGCACTGGGCCGTCGACACCCGTGCGGTACTGCTCCTCGTCCAGGCCCACGCCCGGCTGAGGCCGGCCGGTCCCGGCGGCCGCGTCGTGATGATGACCTCCGGGCAGGACATCGCAGGCGGCATGCCCGGGGAGATCGCCTACGCCCTGCAGAAGGGTGCCCTGGCCTCGATCACCCGCTCGCTGTCCACCACGCTCGCCGGGCAGGGCATCACGGTGAACACCGTCAACCCCGGCCCCGTCGACACGGACTACCTGACGGGCGAGGCGTACCAGGCCGTGGCCGCCCGCTTCCCCGCCCGCCGGTGGGGCATGCCCGACGACCCCGCCCGCCTCATCGCCTGGCTGGCGACGGACGAGGCGGGCTGGATCACCGGGGAGGTCATCAACTCCGAGGGGGGATTCCTGCGTTGAGGTGACGATGCCGGAGGTTGAAGGGGACGATGCCGGAGCCTGCAGCAGGCGTCGGCCTGCGCGGCAGGCGCCGGCGTCCGCCTCAGAGCCGGGCCAGCTCGTCCACCAGGTCGTCCAGGCCCAGGGAACCCTGGGACAGGGCCGCCATGTGCCACGCCTTGAGGTCGAAGGCGTCGCCATGCCGCTCGCGGGCCTTCTCGCGGCCAAGCAGCCACGCCCGCTCGCCCAGCTTGTAGCCGATGGCCTGGCCCGGAATCGTGAGATAACGGGTCAGCTCGCTCTCCACGAAGTCCGCCGGACGGCTGCTGTGCGAGCCGAAGAATTCCTGGGCGAGCTCCGGAGTCCAGCGCTCGCCCGGGTGGAACGGGGAGTCGGCCGGGATCTCCAGCTCCAGGTGCATGCCGATGTCGACGATGACCCGCGCGGCCCGCATCATCTGCGCGTCGAGGTAGCCCAGCCGGTGCTCCGGGTCCGTGAGGAAGCCGAGCTCGTCCATGAGCCGCTCCGCGTACAGGGCCCAGCCCTCGGCGTTGGCGCTGACCCCGCCGATGGTGGCCTGGTAGCGGGAGAGGTTCCCGGCGACGTACGTCCACTGCGCGAGCTGGAGGTGATGGCCCGGCACACCCTCGTGGTACCAGGTCGAGACCAGGTCGTAGACCGGGAAGCGGGTCTGTCCCATCGTCGGCAGCCAGGTGCGGCCAGGTCGCGAGAAGTCCTCGGAGGGGGCCGTGTAGTACGGGGCCGCCGCGCCGCCGGGCGGGGCGATGCACGACTCCACCTTGCGTACCGGCCCGGCGAGTTCGAAGTGCGTGCCGTCGAGCTTCTCGATCGCCTCGTCCATCAGGCCCTGGAGCCAGTCGCGGACCTCGTCGACGCCCTCGATGTGGTGGCCGTGCTCGTCGAGGTGCGCCAGTGCCACCCATGGGGTCGCGGCGCCGGGAAGGATCTTCGCCGCCTCCTTCTTCATCTCGCCGAGCAGCCGGTGGTACTCGGCCCAGCCGTACGCGTACGCCTCGTCCAGGTCGAGGTCGATGCCGTTGAAGTAGCGCGCCCAGCGGGCGTACCGCTCGCGGCCCACCGTGTTCGGGGCGCCCTCCGTCGCCGGCGCGTACACGTCGCGCATCCAGTCCCGCAGCTCCACCACGGCGGCCGTGGCCCCGCGGGCGGCCTCGTCCAGCTCCGCGCGCAGCGAATCGGGCCCGGCCGACACGAAGTCCTCGAACCAGCCTTGCCCTTCGCCGGTGTCGGACCACTCGGTGAGCTGCTCGACGAACGTGGCGGTCGGACGCGGGGCCGCGTACAGCTTGCGCTCCAGGCCCAGGGTGAGGGACTCGCGGTAGCCCGCGTACGCGGTCGGCACCGCGCGCAGCCGCTCGGCGATCGCCGCCCAGTCCTCGTCGGTCTGGTTCGGGGTGACGGTGAAGATCTCGCGCACCGAGTGCGCGGGCGTGGCCATGTTGCCGACCGCTCGCAGACCCTCGTCGGCCTCGTGCACGGCGAGTTCCGCGGTGAGCCGCTCCCGCAGCAGGCGCGCGCACCGGCGCTCGATGTCACTGTCCGCGCCGGGCAGCCGCTCGGCTTCGTCGAGCCGGGCGAGCGTGGCCCGCGCGAGGTCCGCGAGCGCGTCCTGGCCCGCGGGGGAGAGGTCGGGCAGCTTGCTCGAACTCTCCTTCACGCCAAGGTACGTACCGGTCACCGGGTCGAGGGCGATGAGCTCGTCGACATACGCGTCGGCGACCTCACGGGGCAGCGGGCTGTTGGTCTCAGACATGCGGTCCATCCTCATACGGCGACCGGCGCCGCGTCAGCCCGGTTTCTCCGGCGCTTGTCCCACATCAGCCCGATTTCGCTGAGGGCGTGTTCTCCGGCGTGTCATGTGGCAAGAGCGGGCCGCAGTCCCACTGCTGGAAGATCAACCGCGTCTCCACCCGCGCCACTTCGCGCCGGGAGGTGAACTCGTCCAGCACCAGCCGCTGCAGATCCGCCATGTCCGCGACCGCGACATGGACCAGATAGTCGTCCGGCCCGGTCAGATGGAAGACGGTCAGCGACTCCGGCATCGCCCGGATCCGCTCCACGAACGGCCCCACCAACTCCCGGCGATGCGGTCTGACCTGCACGGACAGCAGCGCCTGAAGCCCCCGGCCCAGCTTTGCCGGGTCCAGTCTGAGCTGATGGCCGAGGATCACGCCCGAACGCCGCAGCCGCGTCACCCGGTCCAGACACGTCGACGGCGCGACCCCGACCTGCGTGGCGAGGTCTCGATAGGTGGTCCGGGCGTCGTTCTGCAGGAGCCGCAGCAGATGCAGATCGACCGGATCCAGTACGACAGATTCGGCCATTGGCCGAACGTAACACGGGCATCCACCACTGGTCCCCGCCCGCTGTTCAGTCTTCCGCTGTTCGGCCCTCAGCCCATGGCTGCCCATGGACCCAGCGAGCAGGGAGGCATACGACCTTATGCACGGGTACGACGACGTACGCACCGCACCGAGAGCACTCGCCACCGAGGCCGTGCACGCCGGCCGCGACGACCTCGCCCGTCAGGGCCTGCACGCTCCGCCGATCGATCTGTCCACCACCTACCCCTCCTACGACAGCCGCGGCGAGGCCGCCCGCATCGACGCCTTCGCCGCCACCGGCGCCGAGCCGGACGGCCCGCCCGTCTACGGCCGCCTGGGCAACCCGACCGTCGCCCGCTTCGAGACAGCGCTCGCCCGGCTGGAGGGCACCGAGGCGTCGGTCGCCTTCGCCAGCGGGATGGCGGCACTGAGCGCCGTTCTTCTCGCACGCGCGTCGATGGGCCTGCGCCACGTCGTCGCCGTACGTCCCCTGTACGGCTGCAGCGACCATCTGCTGACCGCCGGAGTGCTGGGCTCGGAGGTGACCTGGACCGACCCGGCCGGAATCGCGGAGGCGCTGCGTCCGGACACCGGCCTGGTGATGGTCGAGTCCCCGGCGAATCCCACGCTCGCCGAGGTGGACCTGCGGGCGGTGGCCCATGCCTGCGGCTCCGTGCCGCTGCTCGCGGACAACACCTTCGCCACGCCGGTGCTCCAGCGCCCCGCGGAACAGGGCGCGCGGCTCGTGCTGCACAGCGCCACCAAGTACCTCGGCGGCCACGGGGACGTGATGGCGGGCGTGGTGGCCTGCGACGAGGAGTTCGCCGGGCGGCTGCGGCAGATACGGTTCGCCACGGGCGGCGTCCTGCATCCGCTGGCCGGCTATCTGCTGCTGCGGGGCCTGTCGACCCTCCCGGTGCGGGTACGGGCCGCCTCAGCGAGCGCCGCCGAACTCGCCCGCCGCCTGGCCGACGACCCGCGCGTCGCCCGCGTCCACTATCCGCGCATCGGCGGTGCCATGATCGCCTTCGAGGTCCACGGCGACCCGCACGAGGTCATCGCCGACGTCCGCCTGATCACCCCCGCCGTGAGCCTCGGCAGCGTCGACACCCTCATCCAGCACCCGGCGTCCATCAGCCACCGCATCGTCGACGCGGACGACCGACGCGACGCCGGGGTGAGCGACCGGCTGCTGCGGATGTCGGTGGGGCTGGAGGACGTGGAGGACCTGTGGATGGACCTGGACGGAGCGCTGGGGACGGCCCCGCGCCCCCGGAGGGGCGCGGGGCCGCAACGACATGCGGCTCCGCCACGGGGCGCGACCAGCCACGGCGAACCGGCTGTCGCCGGCCGCCAGTAGCCCCTACGGCGCCTCGGGGTACCCCCACTCACTCGAACTCGACACGCGCCCCACAACCCCCACGGCCCCTTCCGGCTCACCGGTCGGGGCCGGCTGCTGAACCGGCGGAGCCAACCGCGCCGTGATCACCAGGGTCCCCTCCTCGATCTGATAATCGAGGGGGAGGCCCAGGGCGCGCATCGCGGCGACCATGCCGGTGTTGGACGACTGCGTCAGGGCGTACACGCTCTCGCAGCCCGCCTCGACCGCCATCCCCACCAGCCTGCGCAGCAACTCGCTGCCGATGCCGCGCCGCTGCCAGGCGTCCTCGACGAGCAGCGCGACCTCCGTCTCGTCGCCGTCCCACAGCAGGTGACCGAGCCCGACGACGCGGCCCGACACGGTCTGCACGGCGAGCGTGCGGCCGAAGCGGGGGCTGAGCAGGTGGTTGAGATACCGGTCCGCGTCACCGACCGGCCCGTGGTATCGCATCGCGAGCGTCCGCGTCGAGCACCGCTCGTGCATCTCCTTCGCGGCCTGAACGTCACCGGTGTCCGCCCGCCGCACGGTGATGTCGTTGCCCTCGGGCAGCGTCAGGACGTCCTGGCTGCCCGGCACGCGCGGGCCGAGCCGGGCGTCCAGCTCCACGAGGGCCCGCGCCCGCGCGAACTCGGTCGGCGTGAACGGCAGATATGGCCGCTCCACGGTGATCACTCCGCCTTCCGGCGCCCGCAGCCGCATCACGGTGTCCTCGAGCACGCCCTCCACGGGGACCGGTTCGGGTCCCCTTGTGCCCACGGCAGGCACTGCGGGCAGGGAGCGGATGGTGCACCGTCCGAGCAACTGCCGCAGTGCCAGCGGCAGTTCGGCGGCGTCCAGGGCGGTACGGGTGGCAAGGCCCAGCACCCGGGTCGGCGCGTCCACCAGGTCGTGGGCGTCGGCCCGCTCGATCCAGGTCCCGGAACCGCCGGCCTCCGAGACCGCACGGGTGATGTCGGCCGCCGTGAGCCCGCCGGGTGCGCGGAGCAGGAATTCGTCCACCGTGCCCTCGGCCAGCGGATGCGTCTGCAGGCTCAGTATGTCCACCCGCAGTCCGGCGAGGGCCGTGCACAGCGCGGCCAGCGACCCCGGCTCGTCCTGCACCGTCGTCCGCATCCGCCACAGGGCGCCTTCATCGGACACCGTCGCGGACGTCTCCGGCGACCGGTCCGACGGCCCGGCCTGCGCGTCGGAGCGCGGCCGGGCACCGGTATCGCCCGTCGGAGGCGCGTGACCGTGGCGGCGTGACCACCATGAGTGGAACCCCGCCGTGAAGAGTTCGGTGACCTGGACGACGTTCCTCCGCCAGGGGTGGACAGAACGTCCGGATTTCGCACGCGTCACATCAGATATGTCTCGACTCATGCACCCACTGTGAAGGAACGGTGTTGCGTGATCACGAACGCTTTGTGACCGGGCGGTAAAGAACCTTTTTGTATTGTTTTTTACCTTTTTCGTCGGGTCACGCGGCTGCCAACGCACTGCGCAGGCGCCGGGCCTGGGCCACGAGCCGGGACGAGCCACGGCGGTCCGCTGCCCGCGCCAAGTGGGGCAGTTCCTCGCGTGCCCCCGTTCGCTCGGCGCACTCCGCGGCGAGGGCAAGGAGATCCGCGAGGCCCCGTCGGGGCGCGGTCGCCCCACCGGTGGTGCCGCCGGTCGCAGCACCGGTCGCCCCGCCGGTAGTTCCGTCTGGTGCGAGGTCCGCGAGCAGGACGGGCAGGGTGTGCCGGAGCATCTCCCAGACGGCGGCGTTCGCCCCCGTGGCCGCCGCCGTGCGCGCCGACTCCACGAGCCGCGACGGCTTCACGGCCCCGCGTCGCACCAACTGCCCCAGATCCGCGCCCATCAGGGCCGCGTCGAGCTGCCCGCGCGCCGCCAGCACCAGCAGGGCGTCCACGGCGGCGAGCCGGTCCTCCGGGTGCCGCGCACCGAGCCCGTACGCCACGGCCAAGTGCACCGCGTCACCGGCCTCGCCGCCCGATTCGGCGAGCGCGGGCAAGACCGCCGCCTCGCCCCGGGTGTCGTCGACGGCGACCGCCGACAGTTCGCGCAGCATTCTGACCGCCACCAGTTCACGCTGCTCCGGCAACAGGGCCAGCCAGTGCCGGCGCATGCCGTCGCCCCAGTGCCAGCAGTGCCAGCGATCCCGGTCGAAGCTCACCGGCCGGCCCAACGGACGGAATCCGGCCGGGAAGTCACCCTGCAGCTCGGCGATCTCCCCGGATTCGACGAGTATGCGGTCCCCTGACATCTGCCGGTGGAACGCCGGCACGGCCGGAGCCCCGGTTGTCAGCCACTCGGCGAGACGCGTGCCCTCCGCCGTGCCCAGCGTCATCGCCCGCTCCGCGGCCGCTTCCGCCAACGCACGGTCACCTCGTCGGACCCGCAGCAGCGCCTGCGCGAAGTCGGCCTCCGACACCCGTGCGCCGAGCCGCCGGTACTCGTCGAGACGCGCCACCAGCTCGTCCGGCTCCAGCAGACCTGTGCCCCAGGTGGGCGTGGACAGCAGGAACGGCAGAGGCTCGGCGCGGATCCGGTACGCCGTCTCCCAGATGCGGGCCTCGAAGGCCCGGGCGAGCGGGCTGTGGCCGCAGTCGCCGGTGACGGTCCCGCGCTGGACGGCCTTGTGGAGCGTGGCCGTGAGCACCTTCCCGCACAGGGTCGCCAGCATGAGTTCGAGACCGTGCGCCGCGTTGATCAGGCCGTGGTGCCTGGTGAAGTAGTCGTCCGCGCTGTACGCGTACGCCTGCTCCCGGCCGTCCCACCAGCGGCGCGCGACGACGGGGTCCAGCGCCTCCAGCAGCCCGTCCCGATCGCGGTACGCGTGACGCACGAGTCCGTCCAGGGTCCGCTCGAATGCCGCCACGTCACCGTCGGACGCGAGCAATGCCCCGACCTCTTCGGCCAGTTCCGCCGCGGACCCGGGCGCGGGTGCGAGTCGCACGGGCTCCGGTGCGGGCGGCAACACCTCCTCGTACGGCACCGGCTCCAGCGCCTCGGAGGACGCCCCCAGGCTCTGGGCGGCACGCATCCGGAGCGTGGGGATCAACTGTGCGGCGGCGGAGGCGAGTTCCTCCCGTGTCTCGTCCGTACCGGCTTTCCCCGCATGCCGTTCCACCAGCTTCAGCGCCCGCTCCTGTACGTCCGAGTCCTCGTGTCCGAAGGCCTGGGCGACGGCGGGCAGCAGGTCGTCGGCGGCGGATGCGTCGCGGGCGAGAACCTTGCCCAGCAGGACCAGCTGGGCGCGCACGAGCTTCTTCTCGTGGCGGAAGAGGACCGCGCCCGACATCTCCGTGAGTTGACGAGTGGTCAGTTCACTGTCCAGGGCCAGGGACGCCAGCACCGACTGGGCGTGCGCGGCCACGACGGACGCGGCGTCGGAAGCCAGGGCCAGCCACTCGGCCGTGTGCTCCCGCTCCTCGTCGCGGGTCAGAGTGAGTGTGCGCAGCATGCGCAGGAACACCCGGTGGTCGGCGGCCGGACCGCCCCGCAGCAGCCGGGCCAGGCATGCGTCGACCGTGGCCTTCCGGTCCAGGACGCCTTCCGTGGTGAGCGTCGCCAGCGCCTCGGTCCAGCTGTTCGGACCCTCGTCCGCGGTCCATGCCAGACGGCTGCCGATGTCGTTCGTCTCGAAGAGCGCGGCCGTGAGCTGCGCGAGGTGCGGGTCCTTGCGCAGCCGGTCCAGGACCGTGTCACCGCGCTGCCAGACATGGCCGATGTGCTCCACCCACCCGTGGACGTAGGCCTCCGTGGTCGGCACCGGGCAGCCGGAGAGCCGTACCAGGCCCGCCATCAGCTCATACGGCACACGCGAGCCGGTCGGCCGCTCGGCCAGCCGGTGCGCCACGTCGCCGAGCCAGCTGGGGGACCGGTCGCCCAGGAGGTCGATCAGCACCGCTGGTGGAGCGGGCCACCAGCGCATGTCGGAGGCCGCCAGCCAGTTCGCCACGCCGGCCGCGCCGGTCTGGCACGCGGTCCCCGCCGCATGCAGGGTGGGATAGGCGCTGCGGGCCTGCGCGGTCCACTGATCCGCCCTCAGCTCCTTGCGCAGCGCCTTCAACTCCGGGAAGAGCGCCCGCCGTTCGGCATCCGTCATACCGTCCAGCAGGCTCACCACCTCGGCCGTCCGCCCGGCCCGTACCGCTTCCATCAGCGAACTCATCGCGCACCCCCGTCGACTCGTGCCATGTCCCGCTCCGCAGCGGCGATGCCTCGCCGCACCATCCGTACCGCCAGCGCGTGCTTGCACGGCCCGCGCCCGCCCCGGTACTTCGCCCACCACAGACAGCTGCAGCTGAGCACCCCCGCCTCGTCGCGCACCCGGTGCACGTGCCCGTCCTCGGCCGTCACCGTCCCCACGGTGCCGTCCAGGGCGACCGCGCCCGCCGCCACCAGCGTCCGCGCTGAACGCAGCCGCGGGTTGTGGCGCTCCACGCGCTCGGCGTCGTACGGCAGCTCCCGGTGGAAGTAGGCCGCCTCCGCGGTGTCGTATCCGACCCGCCCCGACGTGCCCAGGCGGACCAGCGCCGCCCGGACGCGCTCGGGCGTGAGTCCCGAGGCGGCGGCCAGGTCGGCCACGTCGACGCGGGGCTCCCACGCGAGGAGCACCGCGATCAGCTCCGCGTCCTCGGCGGCCTCGTCCGCCGCGAGTGCGTCCAGGACACCGCCCTCGCCGGAGAAGCCGCGCGAGGCGTCGGGTGACAGCGTCAGCGTCAGCCGCATGCCCGGCAGGACCACCTCCCAGGCACTGGCCGTCGCGGCGGCGCCGCCCGTGACCGAAGGGCCGTACACCCGCAGGGCCGTGGCATGTCGCAGCACCCGCTGGAGCGCGACCAGCCGCTCGGGGCCGGGCAGGCACACCGCGCCGGGCACCGCGCGCGTGGTCGGCCGCAGCCCGCTCCCCGAAGGCACCACCCATCGCGCGCCGATCGAGGCGCCCCTTGCCCCACCGCGCGGCTGGGCCCGCAGGAACCGCACGGCCTCCGCGGCCGGCAGCTCGGCCCGCAGGTCGAAGCCGGCCGCTATCACCTGGGCCTCCGCGAAGCCCCGCAGCCAGCGGTCGGGGAGCGGAACCTTCTTCTCCACGACCGGCCCGTCCAGCGTGGTCACCGCCAATTCCTCCGGGCCCACCCGCAGATGGAGGGGATCGTCGGCGCCGATCCTCGACAGGGCGTCCCGCAGGGGGTTGTTGACGTCGACGTTCGTCGTGCCGTGCCCCACCTCGTCGCCGTCCAGGCCCGGCTCCAGCACGTCCAGACGGGCGTACACCCCGCAGCAGCCTGAGAAGGACTCGAAGCGCAGCCGGTCGCCGTTCCCCGTCACCACCGGGTCGAGGGAGGCACGCAGCTGACGCTGGTAGTACCGCGCGGCCGCCACGTCGGCCACCGCGAGCAGCCCGGCGGAGGCCACCTGAGGAGACGTCAGGAAGCCTGCGAAGAACCGCGGGTGGTCCTCGACGCCCGAGGGCGTCGCACCTCGTGAGGTCTCGAGCCCCAGGCGCTGTCCGTCCGCGGCGGACTCCAGCACGGAGGGTCGGCAATAGGCCACGGCCTGCACTGATCGCGTCATGGAAAAACCGTAGAGGCGACCACTGACAATCGGTCCTGACCTGCGAAAACACGATCTGGGGCGGAGAGTTCGCCGATGGCGCGCCGGGCTCGCCGTGCTGCGGTACGACCGTGCCGCGCCCCGGGGGATGACGCCGGTGCGCGGCACGGATTCCAGGCTAAGCCCTCCCGGCCACGGGAGTTACTGGCCGACCCGGCCCGGCTGCAGGACCTGTGTGAACAGCACGGTGCCGTCGGACTCGCGCAGCCGCACCGTCAGCTCGCCGCTGCCGCCGTCGATGTCGACCTCGCCGAAGAACTGGTAGCCACCGGCGGGTGAGACGTTCGCGGTCGTCGGCGCCTTGATGAACACCCGGTCCGGACCGAAGGTGTCGTCGAGGGTGTTCGCCGGGAACGCGCCCGCGTTGAGCGGGCCGGAGACGAACTCCCAGAACGGCTCGAAGTCGGTGAACGAGGCCCGCGACGGCTGGTAGTGCTGGGCCGAGGTGTAGTGCACGTCGGCGGTCAGCCACACGGTGCCGGTGATGCGGCGGTGCTTGATGAACCGCAGCAACTCGGCGATCTGCAGCTCCCGCCCCAGCGGAGCCCCGGGGTCGCCCTGTGCGACGGCCTCGATGTTCGGCTTGCCGTCCCCGGTGTCCGGCACCACCAGACCCAGCGGCATGTCGGAGGCGATCACCTTCCACACCGCCCGGGAGCGGGCCAGCTCGCGCTTGAGCCACCGCAGCTGCTCGGCGCCGAGGATGCCCTGCGTGTCGGTGGCCTGGTCGTCGGTCGAGTTGGCGTTGCGGTAGGTGCGCATGTCCAGCACGAACACGTCCAGCAGCGGACCGTGGTTGACCACCCGGTACACGCGGCCGTCGGGGCGGCGCAGGGTGGAGATGGGGAAGTACTCCGAGAACGCCTGCCGGGCGCGTGCGGCCAGGACGTCGACGTTCTTCTCGGTGTAGCGGGAGTCGGCGAGGATCTCGCCGGGATACCAGTTGTTGGTGACCTCGTGGTCGTCCCACTGGATGATGGACGGCACCTGGGCGTTGAACCGCTTGAGGTTGTCGTCGAGCAGGTTGTAGCGGAAGTTGCCGCGGAACTCGGTCAGGGTCTCGGCGACCTTGGACTTCTCCTCGGTGGTGATGTTCCGCCAGGTGCTGCCGTCGGGCAGGGTGACCGACGCCGTGATCGGGCCGTCGGCGTAGACGTTGTCGCCGCTGCAGAGGAAGAAGTCCGGGTCCAGCGCGGACATCGCGTTGTAGATCCGGTAGCCGCCGAAGTCCGGGTTGATGCCCCAGCCCTGCCCGGCGAGGTCGCCCGACCACACGAAGCGCACTCCGTCGCGCCGCCGTGCCGAGGCCGTACGGAACGTGCCGGTCACCGGCTCGCCGGTGCGGCGCGGGTCGTCGGGGTCGGCCAGCAGCACCCGGTAGTGGATCTGCTCGCCGGACGGCAGGCCGCGCAGCCGGGTCGTGCCGGTGAAGTCCGTGTCCGCGCCGAGCAGCGGGCCGTGCCATCTGTGCGTTTTGCGGAACGACTCGGTCGCGGACGTCTCGACGATCATCCGGGCCGGACGGTCGGACCGCACCCACACCAGCCCCGAGTCGCAGGTCACGTCGCCCGTCTGTACGCCCCAGCCCGCCTTGGGACGTCCCGAAAGGGCGAACGCCGGTGCCGAGCCGAGCGCGGTGGGCAGGGTGAGCGCCGCCGAAGCGGCGAGTGAGCCGCGCAGAACGCTGCGGCGGCCCGGGGACGGACGGTGTGACATGGAGGCCTCCAGGGGCGGGATCCGGCCAGTGTGCAGTGCCACAACTACTGGTGCGCCGCAGCGCACACGGAAACCACAAGTGAACAACTGACCGTATGGGCAGAGGAACCGGTGTGCAGAAGCCGCACCGCTCAGCTCGGACCCGCGACCGAGGCCTCGGCCATGAGCCGTACACCCGCCCGGATCCGCGTCGGCGCCAGGTGCGCGTATCCCAGGACCAGCCGCACACCCGGGCGCCCGCCCTCCCCGGCACGCGCGTGTGTGTAGTCCGTCAGAGGGCGCACCGCCACCCCGGCCGCGGCCACGCGCGCGAGGAACCGTTCCTGGGGCCCGTACCGCTCCGGAAGTGCGGCGATGACATGCAGGCCCGCGGCGATCCCGGACACCTCCGCGCCCGGGAAGTGCTCCTCCAGGGCGGATACGAGGGTGTCGCGGCGCTCCCGGTAAGCGCGCTGGCACCGGCGCAGCTGGCGGTCGTAGTCGCCGCGCTCCACGAAGCGGGCGAACAGCGCCTGATCGAGGGTGGGATGACCGAGGTCCATGGTCCGTTTCCGCTCGACGACATCCTCGGCCAGCACCTCCGGCACCAGCAGCCAGCCGAGCCGGAGCCCCGGTGCGAGGGACTTGCTGACCGACCCCGCGTACGCGACGCGCTCGGGGTCGAGCCCCTGGAGTGCGCCGACGGGCGCACGGTCGTACCGGAAGTCGCCGTCGTAGTCGTCCTCCAGGACGTGTCCGTCGACGGACCGCGCCCAGTCGAGCAGCTCGGCACGGCGACGCGCGGAGTAGGCGATGCCCGTGGGGAACTGGTGGGCCGGGGTCGTGACGACGGACCGTAGGCCCGACTCCCGCAGCGGGCCGAGGGCGAGCCCCTCCTCGTCCAGCGGCAGCGGCACGGTGGTCACCCCGGCTGCCGCGTACAGGGCGTCGTGCTGCGGGCTCCCAGGGTTCTCCACGCCCACTTCGCGCATCCCGCGCGCGTGCAGCACGAACCCGAGCAGCGTCGTCGCCTGCGCCACCCCGGAGACCACCACGATGCGCTCGGGGTCCGCGACGACGCCCCGGCGCCGCGCCAGCAGCTCGGCCAGTGCCGTCCGCAGCCGGGGCAGCCCGCGCGGGTCGGGATAGCCGAGCTCGTGGTGCGGCAGTTCGGCCAGCACTCCGCGTTGTGCGGCGGCCCACGCGGCGCGCGGGAACAGCGACATGTCCGGCGTCCCGGGTACGAAGTCGGCGTGGGCGCCGGTGGCGCGTGGAGCGAGATCACGCGCGCGTGGCCGCGCGGCCCGTACGGCACTGCCCACCCACGTCCCGGCACCCCGACCGCTGCGCAGATAGCCCTCCGCCGTCAGCTGCTCGTACGCCTCCGTGATCAGCCCCCGCGACACACCGAGGTCGGCCGCGAGGTCCCGGCTCGACGGCAGCCGCGTGTCCGGAGCCAGCCGCCCCGACCGCACCGCCTCACGCAGCGCCGCCTGCAGCGAACGCCCACGCGCGCGTGCCGGCGCCGAAGCGGCGGGCAGCAGCAACTCCCAGGCGGCGGAGTCCACATGAGGCTGCGGGTCGCCCGAGGTCGGCGTCTCAGGGCCCTTCGCTCTGCCGCTGAGACCGGTGAGACCACTGGGCGGTGGAGTGGCGGCGCGAGGAGTTGAAGTCTCCGGTCCGTCCGCGCGAGGTGCCCGCTCCGCCGGATCGTCCGCGGAAGGCGTCGCAGAGGGCTGCGCCCGCCCCCTGGGGCCGCTCGCCCGGCCTCCCGCAGCGGACGCTGCCGGCCGAGCCGATTCAGCCGACCCGGCCGGATCGCCTCCGCGTGACCCCGCCGTGCGCGCCTCCTGCCCCGCGGAATCGCCCGTCGAGGCCTCCGAGGCGTGCCGTGCCGTCCTACCGGCCGGATTGGTCTGCGATGGCGTCATGAAAGTGGACCTTAATCCGGACCGCTGCGCTTCCTAGCGTCGCTTCCATGAACGCCGACACCACGCGCGGAGCCCTCCTCGCCGCGCTCGCCTGCATCCTCGTCGGGGGATCCTTCACCGCCAACAGCCTCCTCGGCGACTACCCGTACGCCGGCGGTCAGTTCCTGCGTTACACCCTCGCCTGCCTCCTGCTCGTCCCGTTGGCCGGGCGCGACGCCGCGGCCCGGCTGCGCGCGCTCGCGGCCCGTCAGTGGGCCCGACTCGTGGTGCTCGCCGCCGTCGGCATGGTCGGCTTCAACCTGGCTGTGATCGCCGCCGAGCGGACGGCCGAACCGGCGGTTCCCGGAGTCTTCGTCGGCTGCGCGCCCGTGGTCGTGGCCGTCGTCGTCCCCCTGCTGGACAAGCGCCGCCCCCAACGGACGGTCCTGTACGGGGCGTTGCTCGTCGCAGCGGGCGCGGTCACGGTCCAGGGCTGGGGGCGCACGGACGGCGCCGGCATCGCCTTCTCCGTGTGCGCGCTGGTCGGCGAGGTCGGTTTCGCCGTCCTGGCCGTGCCCGTGCTGCGCCCCCTGGGTCCGCGGCTGCTGTCCGCCACGGTGTGCGGTGTCGCGGCGGTCGAGTCCGCGGCGGCCGGACTGCTCCTGGACGGCACCGCGTGGCTGCGACGGCCCGACACCACCGAGGCGGCGGCTCTGCTGTGGCAGGCGGTGGTCGTGACCGTGGTCGGCTTCGTGTGCTGGTACATGGGCATGCAGCGGATCGGCGCCGAGCGCGCCACGCTCTTCTCCGGCCTCATCCCGGTGGCCGCCGCATGCACCGCCCCGCTCGTCGGAAGCGGCTCCTACGGCGCCGTACAGGCGCTGGGGAGCGCCCTGGTCGGTGCCGGAGTCGCCCTGGGGTCGGGCGCGTCGGCGCGCGCCCCGCGTGGGTCAGCGGCTGCCGTCGAGGATGACGCGCGCGACCAGGGCCGGGTCGTCGTTCATGGGGCAGTGGCCGCAGCCGGGCAGCCTGACGAGGCGCGCCCGGGGGATGATCTGCTTGGCGCGCACTCCCTGGCGGCGCACGAGCAGCCGGTCCCTGGTGCCCCAGGCCACGGTGACCGGGATCCCGGGGATGTCGTCGGAGAACCGGATGGTCCGGCCGGCGTCGAGGGTCTGGTCGAAGCCCGTGGCCCGCGCCAGCGCCAGGGTCTCGGCGACCACGGCGTCGGGTGACCGGCGGCCGGGTCGGGCGTAGATCGTGCTCGTCAGGACCGTACGGCCGGCAGCCGACCGGGACAGCTGCTCCACCAGCGGCAGCGGCAGCCGGCGCGAGATGTGCCGCATCGCGAGCAGCACGCCGAAGGCGTAACGCCGCTCGGCCTCCGACCAGAACCCGGCCGGGGAGAGGGCGGTGACGGACCGCACGAGCTTCTCGCGGCCGAGTTCGAGCGCGATCAGGCCGCCCAGCGAGTTGCCCACCACATGCGGCCGGTCGAGCTCCATTGCCTCGCAGAAGGCACCGAACACGGCCGTCGTCGTCGCCAGGTCGTAGGAGAGGGTGTTCGGCAGGCCCGGGGATGTTCCGAAGCCGGGCAGGTCCACGGAGATCACATCCCGCTCGGTCGCGAGGATGTCCACCACCGGCTCCCAGACCTGTCGGTGGTGCCCGATCCCGTGCAGCAGGAGCAGGGGCTCGCCGCTCCCCACGCGCGCATAGTCGACGCTCACGCTCTGCGGGCCGTGGGGAGAGGCGACCTGGAAGGAGACGGTGGCGGACATGGGGTGCTCCTCGGCTGGGACATGCTGACGGACGGCCGTAGACAGCTTGTCAGCAATTGCTACCGACGGGTAGACCCTGACGGTCGTGGACATCGGGCCCGCGTGCCCCCAACCCGCCCTGCGGCCCCCAAGGTTGAACGACACAGGGCCAAGGGCGACGATTTCGCCTGGACACGACCGGGCGTGTCGGCTGGGATGGAGCGGTGACCACCGACACCGAGACCGACGTCTTCGAAGAGCACCGCCCCGTCCTCCTGGGGGTCGCCTACCGCATGCTCGGGCGTGTGGCCGACGCGGAGGACGTGGTGCAGGAGACCTGGCTGCGCTGGTCGGGCGCCGAGCGGTCCGAGGTGCGCGAACCACGCGCCTACCTGGTCCGCATCACGACCCGGCTCGCCATCGACCGACTGCGCCAGGTCAAGGCGCGCGGCGAGACCTACGTCGGCCCCTGGCTGCCGGAGCCGTACGTCACCGACTTCGGGGACGCCGTCCCGGACACCGCCGAGCGGGCCGTTCTCGCCGACTCCGTCTCCCTTGCCGTCCTCGTCGTCCTGGAGTCGCTGTCGCCGCTGGAGCGGGCGGTGTTCGTCCTCAGGGAGGCCTTCGGCTATCCGTACGCCGAGATCGCCGCCATGCTCGACCGCGGCGAGGCGGCGGTGCGCCAGCTGGCCGGGCGGGCGCGCAAGCACGTCGACGAGCGCAGGCCGCGGTACGAGGTGGACCCGGCCCAGCGACGCGATCTCACCGAACGGTTCCTGGCCGCGGCGGCAGGGGGCGACCTGGAGGGGCTCATGTCGCTGCTGGCCCCGGACGTCCGTCTCGTCGGCGACAGCGGCGGCAAGGCAAAGGCGCCGGTGCGGGTCCTGGAGACAGCCGACAAGGTCGGGCGCTTCCTCGTGGGCGTCACTCGCAACGGCGTCCCCGACGTAACCTTCCGGTTCCTGGAGATCAACGGCGGTCCCGCGGTGCTGGTGCGGTCCGGGGACAAGCCCGACAGCGTCTTCCAACTGGACGTCCTGGACGGGCGGATCCAGTCGGTCTACATCATCCGCAACCCCGACAAGCTGACGTCACTGGCGACGGCGTAGCTCCCACCGCCCCGTCCCGGCGGTGTCGGCGCGAGCCGGTCCCGTGAACGTTCCCGGCGATTGGTATTGACCAAGGGTGAGGGCCGCCCTATGGTCGCAGATAAGTGCAACAACCTTTAATAAACAAGGGCGCTAAAACGCCGACGGGCCACGGCGATTGCGGAGGACAGGGTGGGGACCACGCAGCTGGAAACGGTGCCGGAACCGAAGTACTGGCATCTGAGGACCGTGCTCAGTGAGGCACTGGACTCCGAGTTCACCGTTGGCGAGATTCTGCCCAACGAACGCGACCTGGCAGCTCGTTTCGGCGTCGCCAGGGCCACGCTCAGGCAGGCCCTGGAACAGCTCGAACTGGAAGGCAGGCTGCAGCGCCGCCGCGGTGTCGGTACGACTGTCGCGCCGCCGCGCGTGGGCGTGTCCGTCGGGGGCGAGCAGCACGCCTGGCCGGGGGCGACCGACGACGTCTGGCAGCCCGCGGACTGCGCACTGGCGGCTCCGCCCGCGTCCGTCGCGGACGCCCTGGAGAGCGGCCGGGACGAGGCCGTGCACACCGTGCGCCGTTCTCGCGTGACCCACGGCCAGCCTGTCGCCGCCGAGCTGCTGTATGTCCCGCAGTCGTCGGTGCCCGACCTCTCCGCCATCGACGCCCCGTCCGGAGCGGCACGCGCGCGTGCCGTGCTGCGCGAGCTGCAGCGCCTGGAGCTGGAGGGCCAGGACAGCGCCGTCGAGCTGGGCTCGGCCCGCGCGGACGACGCCAAGGAGCTGGACCGGCTCCCGGGGGCGCCCGTTCTCGTCGTGACCACCCGCTACATCGCCGAGGGCCGTACCGCCGCGCTCTCCGTCGCCACCTACCGTGCGGACACCTGCCGGCTGACGTTCGGCGACTCCGGTGGCGTGGAGATCCACCAGGGCCCGGAGCGCCAGGCGTCCTGACGTAGTACCGGCACCTGTCCCGCGCCCCGGATCCGCTCCGGGGCGCGTCGCGTATCCAGAAGCGCAGGGGGCGCGCCACCGCCTGCCGGTGGCGCGCCGTGCCGATGCCTGACCGGTGGCCGTCAGCGTCGCCCCGTCACGGTCCCCTCCACCGCGAACAACTGCTCCTCGACATGGTCGAGAGCGAGCCGCAGTGCTCCGGTCGCCACGGCGGCCTCGCCGAGGAGGGACAGCGCGACCTTCGGCGGGCGCAGGCAGTAGCGGGCCAGCTCGCGGCGCAGCGGCTCCAGAACTCCGTCCAGGCCGGCCGCCCACCCGCCGACGACGACGAGTTCGGGGTCGAGGGCGAGGACGAGGGCGGCCACGTCGTGGACGAGGCGCTGGATAAAGCGTTCCACGGCTGCGAGAGCGTGCCGGTCGCCGTCGCGGGCCTGGGCGAAGACCTTGGCGACGGCGTGCTCGTCGAGCGGGCGCAGGGGCTCGTCCGTGGTGGACAGCAGCGTCTCCGGAGTCGCCTCCCGGCCCAGCAGATGCAGCGCGCCGATCTCACCGGCCGCGCCGCCGAAGCCCCGGTGCAGCTGACCGCCGATCAGCGAACCGGCACCCGGGCTCAGCCCGGCCAGCACGAACACCACGTCGTCGGACTCGGTGGCGGAGCCCTTCCAATGCTCGGCCACGGCCGCCGCGTTGGCGTCGTTCTCCACCAGGACCGGGCACTTGAAGGAACGGCTCAGCCGCTCGCCCAGCCTGAGACCCGTCCACTCGGGCAGCGCGGCGCCCAGCCGCACGGTCCCGTCGGCCTCGACGATGCCCGGCGTCGCGACCCCCACGGCACGCAGCGAGTTGCGTGCCACACCGGCCCGGCGCAGCAGCTCGGCAACGCCCGTACGCACCCGATCGAGGCGCTCGTCGGCGGGGGCAGTCTCGTCGACGTCCTTGGCGATGGCGCCGAGAATCCGGCCGTCCAGGTCGGCGAGGAGCGCCGCGACCCGATGCGACCCGATCTCCACGCCGAGCAGATGACCGGCCTCGGCCCGGAACCGGAACCGGCGCGCGGGCCGGCCCTGGCGCCGCACGACACTCTCGTCGGCCGCCTTCTCGACGACGTACCCCGCCTCGATGAGCCCCTCGACGACGCCCTCGACGGTCGGCCGGGACAGTCCGGTCACCCGGGTGATCTCCGTCAGCGTGGCGGCGTCCGTGGCACGCAGTGCGTGCAGCACCACCGCGGAGTTGATCCTTCGCAGCAGCGAGGGATCCCCGCCGGTCAGTGGCCCCAACGTCCGTCCTCCCAGCTCGTGCGCATGTTGGGCGGATGGTACTCGCAGTGGCGAACCCGGGCGAGTGTCGGGCACCCCCGGACCTACCGGTCGGTCCGTCCGGCTGGCCTCGCCTCGGTCCGGGGCAGGGGTCACCCCGGTGCCACGAACCCCGACTCGTACGCCGTGATCACCGCCTGCGTGCGATCCCGCGCCCCCAGTTTGGCCAGGACGGCGCTCACGTGGGACTTCACCGTCTCCGTCCCGACCACCAGCCGGACAGCGATCTCCGCGTTCGACAGTCCGCGTGCCATCAGCCGCAGCACCTCGGCCTCCCGCTCGGTGAGCCGGGCCCGCTCCAGTACCGCGCGCGCCGCTCGGTTGCCGCCGTCGTCGCCGTACTGCGCGGCCAGCTGCCGCACCGACGCCGGGAACAGCAGCGACTCGCCCTCGGCGACCAGCCGCACCGCGTGCACGATCTCGGCAGGCCGGGCCCGCTTCAGCAGGAAGCCGTCGGCACCGGCCCGCAGCGCCTCGTACACGTACTCGTCGTTCTCGAAGGTCGTGACGACAAGGATCTTCGGCGGATCGTCGACCGTGCGCAGCACCGCGCGCGTGGCCTCGATCCCGTCCAGCAGCGGCATCCGTACGTCCATGGCGATCACGTCGGGCCGCAGCTGCCGCACCAGCGGGATCACCGCCGCACCGTCGGCGGCCTCCCCGACGACCTCGATGTCCGGCTGCGCCTCCAACACGGCCCGCAGACCCGCGCGTACGAGGGGCTCGTCGTCGACGAGGAGAACGGTGACCGGCATCCGGTCAGCCTAGATCAACTCAGCGGCAGCTCAACATGTACCTGCCAGTCACCTTCCTCGGGGCCGGTTCGCGCATGTCCGCCCAGCAGGGCGGCGCGCTCGCGTATGCCGCGCAGGCCGCTGCCCCGGCCGGGCCCGGGTATGTCGGCGGTCAGCGGATTGCGGACCTCGAGGGTGAGGGTGCCGTCCGCGACGGCGATGCGTGCCCCGACCGGGACCGCGCCCGCGTGCCGCAGCACATTGGTCAACGATTCCTGGAGGATGCGGTAGCCCTCCCGGGAGACAGGACCGGGCACGGTGTCCAACGGTCCCGTGAGCTCGATGTCGACCTTCGCGCCCGACGCCCGCGCGGACTCCAGGAGACGGTCCGCGTCCGTCAGCGTCGGACGGCTGCTGACCGGCCGCTCCGACTCGCGCAGGATGCCGAGGACCCGCTCCAGGTCTTCCAGCGCGGCCCGGCCGGTTTCCTCGATGGCGTCCAGGGCCCGGTCGGTGAAGGCGGGGTCGCGGGCCGCGCGCGCGGCACCCGCCTGCACCACGGCCACGGTCAGGGCATGGCCGATGGAGTCGTGGAGTTCACGGGCGATGCGCGTGCGTTCCAGGAGCTGTTCGGTGCGCTCCTCCATGGCCGCGAGGCGCTCGGCCGGCGTGGGGCCCAGGAGGCGGCGGGCGAGTGCGGTGATGAGATGGCCGGAGGCGACCACCGTCACCGCCAGTGCGACCAGCAGCAGCGGCACCAGCAGGACGTTCCACCAGCCGCGGCCATCGAGGGTGAACAGTCCGCCCTCCTCGAAGTCCCGGTCGAACGGCGCCATCAGCAGGCTCACCGTGCCGAAGAGCAGTTGGGTGACGCATATCGCGGTCGCGTAGCCCAGCAGGAGCCGCGCCTCCAGCCAGACGACGAGCCGCCCCCGGTCGCCCCAGGAGGCGGACGGCGCGACCACGATGTCCGTGCTCGCCTGGTCGTGCCGGTGCCCGGTCAGCAGCAGCCTCGCCTGGAGCCCCTCCGCGGTCCGCATCGCGGGCACCAGTGCGGCGGGGGCGAGCGCGGCTGCGGCCACCGGCCAGATCCACCACGCTTCCCGGACGAACAGCCACATGCTCGGCCACACGATGCCGATGAACAGATGCAGCAGCCGTGTGTACGTCACCGCCCGACCGAACGGGCGCAGCAAGCGGACCATTTCGTCATCGTGCCAGCCGCCACTGACAACGGACCTCCCCCGCACGGGGGAGTCGATCTCCACCCGTGGGGGAAGAGCCGCCGCACCCCGGGCGGCCAGGCTTACCGCCATGACCAGCATCGAAGTCCGAGCCCTCACCAAGGAGTACGGCAACCGGCGAGCCGTGGACGACCTGACCTTCACCGTCCTCCCCGGCCGCGTCACCGGCTTCCTCGGCCCCAACGGCGCCGGAAAGTCCACCACCATGCGGCTCGTCCTCGGCCTGGACCGGCCGACCTCCGGAACCGCCGCGATCGGCGGTCGCGCCTACGCCGCACTCGACCGACCCCTGCGGCAGGTGGGCGCGTTGCTCGACGCCCAGGCAGCGCACGGCTCCCGAACCGGCCGTGACCATCTGCGCGTCCTCGCCGCGACCAACCGCATCCCGAACCGCCGCGCCGACGCGGTGCTGGAGGAGACGGGGCTGGCCTCGGTGGCGGGCCGCAGGGTGAGGACGTACTCCCTGGGCATGCGCCAGCGGCTCGGCATCGCCGCGGCCCTCCTCGGTGACCCGGAGGTCGTGCTGCTCGACGAGCCGTCCAACGGCCTCGACCCCGAAGGCATCATCTGGATCCGTGAGTTGCTGCGCCGGCTCGCGGGGGAGGGGCGCACGGTCCTGGTCTCCAGCCATCTCATGAACGAGACCGCGTCCTTCGCGGACCACCTCGTGGTCCTCGGCCGGGGGCGCCTGCTGGCCGACACCCCCATGCGGGAGTTCATCCACGCGCGCGTGGAACCCCGCGTCCGTATCCGTACCTCGGACGCCACCGCACTGAAGACCGCGCTCGCCCGGCACGGTCACGACGCCGTCCAGCACGAGGACGGGCACTGGAGCGTGCACCACGCGCGCGTGGACGACATCGGCCGCCGCGTGTCCGAGGCCGGCGTCCCCATCCTCGAACTCGCCGCCGAAGAGGGCACCTTGGAGCAGGCCTACCTCGCTCTGACCGCGGCCGAGGCCGAGTTCACCGCACAGCCCCAGGAGGCCTGAACCATGGCATTCGCGCCCGTACTCCACTCGGAGTGGCTCAAGATCCGCACGCTGCGCTCACTGTCGGGAGCGCTGCTGGCGCTGTTCGCCGTGACCACGGCATTCTCCGTGCCGGCCGGCACCGACGGGAGCTCCGACCCGGAGTTCGACCCGCTGTTCACGGCCATGTTCGGGATTCTGCCGGGCCAGATCGCCGCCATCGCGTTCGGGGCGACGGCCGTGTCGTCGGAGTACCACGGGGGTGCCCTCAGGCTGTCGCTCGCGGCGGTTCCGCAGCGCGGACGCTGGTTCGCGGCGAAGGTGACGGCCATCGCCGTGCCGGCACTGCTCGTGGGACTCGTCACCGCCTTCACCGCGCTGGTGGTGGCACGCCCGGGACTCGGCTCGGCGGCGAGCGGGCTCACCACGGCCGAGCAGGTGCGCGGGGTCGCGGGCTGCGGGATCTACCTCATGTTGATGGCGTTGTTCGCGGCCGGTCTCACCGCGGTGCTGCGCAGCGGTGTCGCCACGCTCTCCATCCTGATCCCGTTCATCCTCGTCGTGTCGTTCGTGATCGGCGACGCCGCCGGCACCGTCGCGGACTTCCTGCCCGACAAGGCCGGCCAGATCGCCCTTCACCAGACCTACGACGGCACCCTCGGGCCGTGGTCGGGCCTCGCGGTGACTGCTCTGTGGACGGCGGCGGCGCTGCTGGCGGGGGCATGGAGCGTGCGGCGCCGGGACGCCTGACGACACACCAATTGTCAGTGCGGCCGGGTTTACTGGACCCCATGAACATCGCACGGCACATCGCCCTCATCGACGAGCTGTGCTTCCGCCCCTTTCCGGCGGAGCACGGCCCGTCGGACGTCGGCGACGGAGGGCCTGGGTATCACGTCGCGGTGTTAGAGAGGAGCGGGGACGACTGCGGGACGCGCGCGGCGACGGTGGAGCAGTTCGAGAAGTACCGGGACGCCCTGTACGAGGTGTACGCGCCCCAATGGCGGCACACCCATCCGCTGAACCTGCAGACCGTGCTGCTGCGCACCGAGCGGGAGGAGATACCCGAGCCCTGGCGGCTTCTCAGTGCCGGCGCCGACGTCGCCCACCTCTGGCAGGCGGAGGGGACGGGCCGCTGGATCGCGGTGGCGGTCGTCGACCGGGACCCGGCCGACGACGTCCAACTCCTGGCCGTGGTCACGGACGTCGACCCACCGTGACGCGTCAGGTGAGTCGCCCCACCGTGTCTTGGTCAGGCCTGCTCCGCCGCCACCCGCAACCTGGCGAACTCCTCCGCCATCGTCTGCGCCGTCCAATGCGCGTTCAGCCCGCTCGGGTTCGGCAGCACCCACACGCGCGTGCCCCCGATCACCCGCTCCTGGGGCCCCACCTGCGCCTTGCGGTCGTCGAACGCCGCCCGGTAGGCGGTCACCCCGACGACGGCCAGCCAACGCGGCCGCAGCCGAGCCACCTTCGTCGCCAGCAGCCGCCCGCCGTCACGGTACTCCTGCGCGCTCAGCTCGTCGGCTCGCGCGCTCGCCCGCGCCACGACGTTCGTGATGCCGAGCCCGTAGGACAGCAACTCCTCCTGCTCCGACGGCTTCAAGAGCCTCGGCGTGAACCCGGACAGATGCAGGACCGGCCAGAAACGGTTGCCCGGGCGGGCGAAGTGATGGCCGGTCGCGGCCGTCATCAGACCGGGGTTGATGCCGCAGAACAGCACATGGAGACCGTCCGCGACGACGTCCGGCACCAGACGGTCGCGGGCGGCCTCCAACTGCTCGGCGGTGAAGCGCGTCATGCCGTGGGCGACGTCAGAGGATCGCCCCGGGCGTGTAACCGGCGGCTGCCGGGCGCTGCTTCACGATCTCCTCGATCCGGCCCACGACGACGCCGACCTGGTCGGCCGCGGCACCCGTGAAGGACAGCTTGTCGGCCATCAGGGCGTCCAGTCCGGCGCGGTCGAGCGGGATGCGCTCGTCGGCGGCCAGCTTGTCGAGCAGCTCGTTGCGCTCGGCGCCCTGCTCGCGCATCGCCAGCGCGGAGGCGACGGCGTTCTCCTTGATCGCCTCGTGCGCGACCTCACGGCCGACGCCGGCGCGCACCGCGCCCATCAGCACCTTGGTGGTGGCGAGGAACGGCAGGTAGCGGTCCAGCTCGCGGGCGACGACCGCCGGAAAGGCGCCGAACTCGTCGAGCACCGTCAGGAACGTCTCCAGCAGGCCGTCCAGTGCGAAGAACGCGTCCGGCAGCGCGACCCGGCGCACCACCGAGCAGGACACGTCACCCTCGTTCCACTGGTCGCCCGCCAGCTCGCCGGTCATCGACGCGTACCCGCGCAGGATGACCATCAGGCCGTTGACGCGCTCGCAGGAGCGGGTGTTCATCTTGTGCGGCATCGCGGACGAACCGACCTGGCCCGGCTTGAAGCCCTCGGTCACCAGCTCGTGCCCGGCCATCAGGCGGATCGTCTTCGCCAGCGACGACGGCGCCGCCGCGAGCTGCACCAGCGCGGTCACGACCTCGTAGTCCAGCGAGCGGGGGTAGACCTGGCCCACCGAGGTGAACGCCTGCGCGAAGCCCAGGTGCCCGGCGATCCGGTTCTCCAGCTCCGCCAGCTTCGCCGCGTCCCCGCCGAGCAGGTCCAGCATGTCCTGTGCCGTGCCGACCGGGCCCTTGATGCCGCGCAGCGGGTAGCGGCCGAGGAGCTCCTCGACCCGGCCGTACGCGACGAGGAGCTCGTCGGCGGCGGTGGCGAACCGCTTGCCGAGCGTCGTGGCCTGGGCGGCGACGTTGTGGGAGCGGCCGGCCATGACCAGCTCGCCGTACTCGCCGGCCAGCTTGGCCAGGCGCGCCAGCACGGCCACCGTGCGGTCGCGCATCAGCTCCAGCGAGAGCCGGATCTGCAGCTGCTCCACGTTCTCGGTGAGGTCGCGCGAGGTCATGCCCTTGTGGACGTGCTCGTGCCCGGCGAGGTCGTTGAACTCCTCGATCCGCGCCTTCACGTCGTGCCGCGTGACCTTCTCGCGCTCGGCGATGGAGGCCAGGTCGACGGTGTCGAGGACACGCTCGTAGTCGGCGAGCGCCTCGTCCGGCACCTCGATGCCGAGGTCCTTCTGGGCCCGCAGCACGGCGAGCCAGAGCTGCCGCTCCAGCTTCACCTTCTGCTCGGGGGACCAGAGCGTGGCGAGCTCGGTGGAGGCGTAGCGTCCGGCGAGGACGTTCGGGATGCGGGGCTTGGCGGGCGCAGAAGTCACGTGTCCAGATTCTACTGGCGGTTTGTGCAGGCCAGCGCCGCGGCCCGGTTGGGCGGAACGTACGAGACGTGCGTCACGTCGCCCTGCCGGCTCCGGCGCTACTCCACCGTGTCCTCGTACGGCAGCAGGCCCGGCCGCTTCGCCGGCCGGCCGTCTCCGGAGGAACGGCCGGTCAGGCGGCGTCCGATCCAGGGCAGAAGGTGCTGCCGGGCGAACCGTGCGTCGGCGACCCGCCGCGAGGTCCACCCCGGCGGCAGCGTGGCCGGCATCGGTGTGCGCCACTCGGTGTCCTCGGGGTCGTACCCGAGCGTCTGCCACACAGCCTCCGCGACCCTGCGGTGCCCCTCCGCCGAGAGGTGCAGCCGGTCCACGTCCCACAGGCGCGGGTCGCTGAGGGACGGGGCGCCGTACAGGTCCACGACGACAGCGCCGTGCCGCGCGGCCAGCTCGTCCACGTGGGCGAACAGCTCCTCCATGCGCGGCCGGAACCGCTCCAGCACCGGGCCCTGGCGGCCGGGGCTGCGCATCAGGACCAGCTGTTTGCAGGACGGGGCCAGCCGCTCCACGGCCTCGGTCAGCAGAGCGCGCACGCGCACCATGTCGCACTTGGGCCGCAGGGTGTCGTTGAGCCCGCCGACCAGCGTGATCACGTCGGCCTGCATGGCCGCCGCAACCTCTACCTGCTCGTCGACTATCTGGCGGATCAGCTTCCCGCGCACCGCGAGGTTGGCGTACCGGAAGCCGGGCGTACGGGCGGCCATCCGGCCGGCGAGGAGGTCGGCCCAGCCCCGGTAGGAGCCGTCCGGGAGGAGGTCCGACATGCCCTCGGTGAAGGAGTCGCCGACCGCGACCAGGCTGCTGTAGGTGGGGTTCGTCTGCATGGCGACAGAAATAGTATCCCGTGCACATACCCATCGGTCGGTCGGCCTCCGGCCCCGAATCTCACGCCCGCTGCCCGAACAGCTCCCGCAGCACGTCCTCCATGGTCACCACACCGCCCAGCCGCCCGTCGCTCCCCAGCACGGCCGCCAGGTGCGTCCGGCTGCCGCGCATGGCGGTGAGCACGTCGTCCAGCGGCGTGCTCTCCCGTACGCGCGCGATGGGCCGCATGTCGTCCACCTGGAACGGCACGTCCCGCGGGGAGGCGTCCAGCGCGTCCTTCACATGCAGATAGCCGACGATGTGGCGGCCGGAGTCGACGACCGGGAAGCGGGAGAAGCCCGACTCGGCCGACAGCGCCTCCAACTCCTCCGGAGTGACGCCCACGCGCGCGTAGACGACGCGTTCCAGCGGAAGCACCACGTCGCGCACCGGCCGGCGGCCCAGTTCCAGGGCGTCGTGCAGCCGCTCCCGCGCGCGCTCGTCAATGAGGCCGGCCTCACCGGAATCCCGCACCAGACGAGCCAGCTCGGCGTCCGAGAACGTGGCGGTGACCTCGTCCTTGGTCTCGACGCGCATCAGCTTCAGGAGCGCGTTGGCGAAGGCGTTGATCGTGAAGATCACCGGCCGCAGCGCCCGCGACAGCGTGACCAGCGGCGGGCCGAGCACCAGGGCGCTGCGCACCGGCTCGGCCAGCGCGATGTTCTTCGGCACCATCTCGCCCAGCAGCATGTGCAGATACGTGGCCAGCGAAAGCGCGATGACGAAGGACACCACGTGCCCCGCGCCCTCCGGCACGCCCACCGCGTGGAACACCGGCTCCAGCAGGTGCTCGATGGCGGGCTCCGCGACCACACCCAGCACCAGCGTGCACAGCGTGATGCCGAGCTGCGCCGCGGCCATCAGCGCGGACACGTGCTGCAGACCCCACAGCACGCTCTTGGCGCGCCGGTCGCCCTGGTCGGCGTACGGCTCGATCTGCGAGCGCCGAACCGAGATGAGCGCGAACTCGGCGCCCACGAAGAAGGCGTTCACGACCAGCGTCGCGAAACCGATGAGCAGCTGTACGGCGGTCATCGCCCGCCCTCCTTCTCGTCCTGCTCCGCCGCCTCGTCCAGCGGCGCGTGCATCAGCACCCGCGCGGCCCTGCGACCCGCGGCATCCACCACGTCCAGGCGCCAGCCGGCGACCTCGACACAGTCACCGACCGCGGGGATCCGGCCGAGCTCCGTCGCGACGAGACCGGCCAGCGTCTCGTACGGCCCGTCGGGCGCCCTCAGCCCCACGCGCGTGAGCTGGTCCATCCGCGCCGAACCGTCGGCCGAGTACAGCGCCCGGCCCTCGTCGTCGCTGCCCGCCTGGGCGAGGTCGGGCGTCTCGTGCGGGTCGTGCTCGTCCCGCACCTCGCCGACGACCTCCTCGACGATGTCCTCCAGCGTCGCCACGCCCGCCGTGCCGCCGTACTCGTCGATCACAACGGCCATGGTGCGCTTGCCGGACAGCCGGTCCAGGAGCCGGTCGACGGTGAGTGTCTCGGGGACGAGGAGCGGCTCGCGCATCAGCTCGGCGACGGAGACGCGCGGACGGGCCTCGGCGGGCACCGCCAGGATGTCCTTGATGTGAGCGGTCCCCACGACGGAGTCGAGGCTGCCGCGGTAGACGGGGAACCGGGACAGCCCGGTCGCCCGGGTCGCGTTCGCCACGTCCTCGCAGGTCGCCTGGGCGTCGAGGGCGACGACCTGGACGCGCGGGGTCATGACGTTCTCCGCGGTCAGGTCGGCCAGGTTCAGTGTCCGAACGAAGAGCTCGGCGGTGTCCGCCTCCAGCGCACCCTCACGGGCGGAGTGGCGGGCGAGGGCGGCCAGTTCCTGGGGTCCGCGCGCGGCGGCCAGCTCCTCGGTGGGTTCCACGCCGAAGCGGCGGACGATCCGGTTCGCCGTGTTGTTGAGGTGGGTGATGAAGGGGCGGAAGATCGCGCTGAACCAGCGCTGCGCGTTTCCGACCCGCTTGGCCACGGCCAGCGGTGAGGAGATCGCCCAGTTCTTGGGCACCAGCTCGCCGACGACCATCAGGACGATGGTCGACAGCGCCGTGCCGATCACCAGAGCGATCGAGCCGGCCGCCGAGTGGGAGATGCCCATCGACTCCAGCGGGCCCGCGATGAGCCTCGCGATCGACGGCTCGGCGAGCATGCCGACGACCAGGTTGGTGACCGTGATGCCGAGCTGTGCGCCGGAGAGCTGGAACGTCAGATTCCGTACGGCCTTCAGGGCGCCGGACGCGCCCCGCTCGCCGCGTTCCACGGCCCGCTCCAGCTCGCTGCGCTCGACCGTGGTCAGCGAGAACTCCGCCGCGACGAAGGCACCGCAGGCGAGCGACAGCAGGATCGCCACCAGCAGGAGGAGCACTTCGGTCATCGGGTCACCTCCGTCCCATGGTCGGACAGGGTGGGGAGGATCGCGCGATGTCGGGTACTGGGAGGCTCGCCCATGGGCGGACGCTCACACCTTTCCTTGGAGGGCCGAAGTGGTCCAGCAATAGTAAAGGACGGGCAAAGTGATTCCGTATGTGATCCGTGTGTGATCCCTGTCCGAGGTGATTCAGTCGTTCAGCGGCTTCACCCACCGCCGCCAGTGATCCTCCGGCGAGTACCCAGCGGCGCGCCAGGCATGGTGCGCGGACTCGTTGCGCTGGAGCACCATCGCGTCGCCGCGGCGCCCTCCGAGTCGTACGAACCGCTCCTCCGCGGCGGCCAGCAGCGCCGAGCCGATGCCCCGGCGGCGGCGCTGCGGGTGCACCGCCAGCCGGTACAGATGGCAGCGCCAGCCGTCGAAGCCCGCGATCACCGTGCCGACCAGCTCGCCGTCCAGCTCCGCCAGGATCAGCGCTTCGGGATCGCGGGCGACCAGCCGCTCCACGCCGTCCCGGTCGTCGCTGATGCTCGTGCCCTCGGCGGCCGACTTCCAGAAGGCCAGCACGCTGTCGAGGTCGCCGGCCGTCGCGGGCCGTATCCGCAGATCAGTCATGCCGTGATCCCATCACGGGCGGCCGAACGGGAAGCGGAATTCCAGTATCCGGACGACTACTTGCCGCGCAGCCGCGCCATCACCGGGGCGAATGCCTCCATGAACGGCTCGAGGACCGTCAGATACGAGAATCCGTACCGTTCGCGCTGGGACAGCACCTGCGCGGTGATCTGGTCCAGGGTGCCGGTCATGACGATGGGCAGCTCCAGGGCCTGCTCCAGGGTCAGCTCCGGCACCCGTTCGAGGAGCGGCTGGATCACGGCCTCGCGGTCCTCCGTGACGGTCACCATCTGGAGGAGCAGGTTCAGCTCGGCGGCTTCCGGCCGGTCCGCCGCGAACTTCCGGTAGCGGGCCACCCGTTCGTCGAGCTGCTCGGCCGTGACGGGGAGCAGCCGCCCGGTCGAGCTCTTCGGGTCCGGGTAGGCGCCCCCGAACGCCGCGATGTCGGCGAGCTCGGCGGTCAGCCGCAGGACGCGGTCGCCGTTGCCGCCGACCAGCAGCGGCACTCGCGGTTTCTGCGTCGGCTGCGGCCGGTACGACTCGGCCCCGAGCAGCCGCCCGAGTTCCTCGACCGTGCGCCGCAGATGGTCCACGCGCTCGCGAGGAGTGCCGAACGGCAGACCCGCCGTATCGTGCTCCGCCTGCACGTAACCCGCGCCCAGCCCAAGCTCCAGCCGCCCGCCCGTCAGTGCGTCGGTCGTGGCCACCTCCCGGGCCAGCAGGGCCGGGTTCCAGAAACCCGCGTTGAGCACGAACGTGCCCAGACGCGGCCGCTCGGTCGCCTCGGCCGCCGCGACCAGGGCCGGGAACGGCGCGGGCATGCCCAGATGATCCGGGACCAGGATCACGTCGTAGCCGAGTTCCTCGGCCCGGCGGCACTTGGCACGCCACTCGTCGGCAGGGGCGGCGGTCATCAGGTTGACGCCGAAGCGGAACGGACGCGGGCCAGCCGGTAGCGACATGAACTCTCCTCACCTTCAAGGGACTTGAGCAGCTGCCGCGATTCCATCACTCGTGCGCGATGGCCGCCAGCACATTCATGCGCGATGCACGCAACGCGGGCAGCAGCGCCGCCACCACGCCCACCACCGCCGAGCCGATCACCACCGCCACGATCGTGCCCCAGGGGATCGCCAGCGCCGTCATGCCCTGCAACGCGAGCACCTGCTGGGTACACACCCCCCACACCAGCCCCAGCGCGAGCCCGAGCACCGCGCCGAACACGGCGATCACCACCGACTCCAGGCGGATCATGCGGCGCAGCTGCCTTCGGGCGAGTCCGATGGCCCTGAGCAGCCCGATCTCCCGGGTGCGCTCGACGACCGACAGCGCGAGGGTGTTGACCACGCCGAGCACCGCGATGATGATCGCGAGGCCGAGCAGCGCGTACACGAGGTAGAGCAGCACGGCGATCTGATCGTGCACCAGCTGCTTGTAGTCGGCGATGTCCCGGACCTGCACCTGCGGATACGGGTCCAGCGTCTTCTCCAGGCCGGCCCGCAGGTCGCCCGCGCTCGTGCCGGAGGCGGCGTTGACGTACACGGCGGCGTCCTGCCCGCCCGGCGCGTACTTCTCCAGCGTGGCCAGGCCGAAGTAGATGCCGCCCTGGGAGCCGAACCCGTCGGCGGACTCCTGGTCGGTGAGGGCACCCACCGTCAGTTCGGCCCGCCGGTCGCCCTGGAACTCGACGGGGACGGTGCTGCCGACGCGTACGCCGTGGTCCGCGGCGAAGTCCTTGTCCATGGCGAGGCGACCGTCCGCGAGGGCCGCCGCGCTGTCGCCCTGCGCGTAGGTGATGTTGGCGACCTCGTCGAGCTTCGGCTCATAGGCCGCGGCGGTCGTCTGAACGCGGTCGCCGTCCGGCAGGCGTACCGCGATCGTCGTGAACTGCGAGCGTACGACGAGGCCCACGCCCTCGGTGCCCCGGATCCGGTCGGTGATCTCCCGGGGGAACGGCACGAAGTTGCTGTTCTGCACCACGAAGTCGGCGCCCAGCGTCTTGTCGATCTGCTCGTCGAACGACTTGGTCATCGAGGCGCTCGCCACCGACATCCCGCCGACCAGCGCGAGGCCGACCATCAGGGCGGCGGCCGTGGCGCCGGTGCGGCGTGGATTGCGCAGGGCGTTGCGCTGGCTCATCCGGCCGATCGAGCCGAACAGCGCGGGGAAGGCCCCGCCGAGGACCCGGATCACCGGTCGTACGAGCAGCGGGCCGGCGATCACGGTCGCGATGAGCGTCAGGATGACGCCGAGGCCCAGCAGGGACGCCGCCGTCGATGTCTTGGACGACACGGCACAGCCCACGAGCGCCGCCGCACCGGCCGCCCCGACCACCGCGCCCACGACCGCCCGCAGCCGCAACGGCCGCCCGATGTCGGCGATCTCGGCGTCCGCGAGGGCCGCCATCGGCGAGACGCCCGCCGCGCGCCGGGCCGGGAGGTAGGCCGCGACGAAGGTGACTCCGAGGCCGACGACGTACGCGACCACCGGCGTCCCCCAGCCGATGACCATCTCGGCGGCGCTGATGTTCATGCCCAGCAGGCCCATGAGCTCGATGAGCGCGACGGCCAGCCCGATGCCGGCCGCGAGGCCCAGCGTCGAGCCGACCAGGCCGAGCAGCAGCGCTTCGGCGAGGACCGAGCGCCGCACCTGGCGCCGGTCCGCGCCGAGGGCCCGCAGGAGGCCCAGCTCGCGGGTGCGCTGGGCGATCAGCATGGAGAACGTGTTGACGATCAGGAAGACGCCGACGAGTACGGCGATCCCGGCGAAGCCGAGCATGACGTACTTGATGATGTCGAGGAACCCGCCCAGCTGTTCGACGTCCGACTCGGCCTGCTCGTCGGCGGTGCGCAGTTCGTAGGCGCCGGTGTCACCGCCGAGCTGCTCGGCCACGCGCCGCTTGAGGTCCGCGTCGCTGACGCCCTCGGCCGCGTCGAGCGAGATGCTGGTGGCCGCCCGCGGGTCGCCCAGGAGCTTCGCCTGAGCGGCCTCTGTGTCGAAGAAGACCAGTGCGGCGCCGGGGTTGGTGGTGGTGAAGGTGGCGATGCCGACGACCTCGACCGGGAAGGAGCCCTCCTGCCCGATGACCGTCAGACGGTCACCGATCCGCACGTCCTTGCTGTCGGCGGTCTCCGCGTCGATCAGCACCTGCGCGTCGCCCTTCGGGGCGTGCCCGGAGGTGAGCTCCACGGGGCTGCGCTCGGTCGGGTTCCAGGCGGTGCCGATGGTCGGGGCGCCGGTGGTCGGGCCCACCGACTCGCGGTTCTTGTCGGCGACGGTGAGGCCCTCGACGTCCACTTCAGGGCGTGCCGCCGCCACGCCGTCGACCTGGGCCAGCCGGTCGGCGAGCGAGGCCGGCAGGGTCAGGGTCTGCCCGGAGGGGATCGTCTCGTCGAAGGTCTTCTTCGGGGTGACGGTGACGTCGGCGGCGGTCGAGGCGAAGAGCCGGTCGAAAGTGCGGCTGACGGTGTCCGAGAAGATCAGGCTGCCCGCGACGAAGGCCACGGACAGGATCACCGCCAGGGCGGAGAGCAGCAGCCTCCCCTTGTGTGCGAGGAAGCTCCTGAGCGTCGCCTTGAGCACCGGGTCAGCGCTCCTCGGGCGGGGCGGGCCACTTGGGCGGCGCGGGCGAATCGGACGGCGGCCGGTCGTCGGGGATCGCCCCCGGCGCGGGGCCGCCGCCGTCGAACTGGCCACGGGTCACGTCGAAACGCTTCATGCGCTCCAGCACGGCATCCGCCGTCGGCCGCTCCATCTCGTCGACGATCCGCCCGTCGCCCAGGAAGAGCACCAGGTCGGAGTGGGCGGCGGCGCCCGGGTCATGGGTGACCATGACGACGGTCTGCCCCAGCTGGTCGACGGCCTCGCGCAGGAAGCCGAGCACCTCCAGGCCTGCTCGCGAGTCGAGATTGCCCGTCGGCTCGTCCGCGAAGATCAGCTCCGGCCGGGAGGCCAGCGCGCGGGCGCAGGCGACGCGCTGCTGCTGCCCGCCCGAGAGCTGGGACGGCCGGTGCTTGAGGCGGTCCCGCAGCCCGAGCGTGTCGATGACCTGTTCCAGCCACTTCTCATCGGGCTTCTTGCCCGCGATGTCCATGGGCAGGGTGATGTTCTCGGCCGCGTTCAGGGTCGGGATGAGGTTGAACGACTGGAACATGAACCCGATCCGGTCCCGCCGCAGCCGGGTCAGCTCACGGTCCTTCAGCCCGGTGATCTCGGTGTCGCCGAGCCACACCTGCCCCGCCGAGACGTTGTCGAGACCCGCCAGACAGTGCATCAGCGTGGACTTCCCGGAACCCGACGGCCCCATGACCGCGGTGAAGCGCCCGCGCGCGATGTCCACGTCCACCGAGTCGAGGGCGAGCACCGTGGTCTCACCCGAGCCGTACGCCTTGGTCAGACCGCGGGCGCGGGCCGCGATGCCGTCGGCCGACGCGGGGCCGGGGGCGTACCGGGCAGCTGCTGTGGACAAGACCGCCTCCTCACGGACGGAACGAGTCGTCGTCACCGCCGAGACTAATGTGATCCACCGCACACCCGGTATCCCCCCGAGGTCCCGGTCGGTCTCCGCCGCAGGTCGGGTCCCTGGTATCGATGTAAGGGGCACCCGTCGATCCAGGGCGGCCCCTTGATCTCCGGTCGAGCTCCGGGGTTGGGCCCTTGCCGTGCTAGCGCGATCGCGCTAGCTTCGAAGTATGGCGAAGACCCAGTTGAACGTGAGAGTGGACGAGGGCACGGCCCGCGCCGCCCGCGAACGCGCGCTGGCCCGAGGTGTGAGCGTCAACCGCTACATCGAGGAGCTGGTCATGCAGGACACCGGCGAGGTCGGCAACACGTTCGTGGAGGCCGCCGCCGATTTCATGAAGCAGTACGAGTCGGTGTTCGCCGAGGAGTTCGGCGCGGACCGTGAGGGCGCGCGCGAAGGTCGCCACTGATCCGTTGAGCCATCTGAACATCGACCTCGCCTGGCTGCTGATGCTCGCCGAACAGAACACGCCGGGGGACCCCCAGGTCACCGACTGGGGAGCCCTCGTCGCGGCCGTCGCACGCCATGAGGCCGAGATATTCGACGTCCCTGTCTACGACAGCCCGCAGACCCGAGCCGCCTCCCTGCTGCAACTCCTCATCCACGTCCCCGCGTTGGAGCGCTCCAACGCCCTGTTCGCCTCCGCCGTCGCCTACGCCTATCTCGTCGCCAGCGGCCTCAAGGTCGTCACCTCGGCCGAGCGGGTGCGCGACCTGGCCCGGCTGGTGAAGAGCGGGGAGGCCACGGTGCACGACATCGCGCGGGAACTGCGGCAGTGGAGCCTGTGACTACTCGCTGATCGGCGGACGCCACGCCGTCCCGAGAGCGCAGTACGACGAGGGCAACGCCGGCCCCTGCTCCGGCATCATCACCCGCCGGACGGGGCCGAGTTCGAAGCCGGCTCCGCGCAGCGCCCCGACCGGGTCGCGGGAGACGTGGCAGCCGCCGCTCACCAGCGGCCACACCGTCCGGTCCAGGGCGCGCTGAGTGAGGAGCATCGCGCGTCCGCCGCCCCGGCCGTGCTCGAAGAAGCGCACGACACCGCCGGGCCGCAGCACCCGCCGTACCTCACCGAGCGCACGCGGCACGTCCCGCACGCTGCACAGCACCAGCGAGAGCACCACGGCGTCGAAGGCCTCGCTCTTGACCGGCAGCGCCTCCGCCGCGCCCGGCACGACGTCCACGGGCACGCCCGCGCGCAGCGCCGACTCCACCGCCAACTTCCGCAGCAGGCGCTCCGGTTCGATGGCGACGACCTCCGAGACGGCACTCGGATAGTGCGCGAAGTTCAAGCCGTTGCCCGCGCCGATCTCGATCACCCGGCCGGACAGCCCGGCCAGCAGGCGGGCACGGACGCCGCCCATGCCCATCCGGGTCTCGGCGCTGACGCTGGTCCGGGCATAGAAGCGGGCGAACAGCGGGTGGTGCACGGCATCCCGTGGCACCTTCCCGGAGGCGGCGGACCGTGGGGACCGTAGGGCCATGGGGACCTCCCGGGCGGGACGGGGCTCACCCTGATTGTCCCCCGTACGGGGCCGACGCACCCCCCGCCGTTGCGGTGGCTGTCGTTCCGGGCCGGCTCAGCCGATGAAGTCCCGGACCTGCTCGTACACGCCGCGGTCGTTGTTCATGTCGGTGTGCGAGACACAGCCGACCTCGACGTTCGTCGCGCCGCTCAGGATCGCCGTGGTGTCGGGCGTGAGCGCCTCGTCGCAGTTCGACCAGTAGCTGGCGTACGACACGCCGCCCGGCGTCTCGTCGCCGGAGTTCAGGGCGCTCAGGAACGAGCTGCCGGTGTTCATCTCCGCGCACGAGGTGTACAGCCACGCGCACCACGAGGCGGTGGACGTGCCGTGGTTCACGCCGGCCGTGGAGACGAAGTCGTCGACGTACGACGTACCGCCGAGGTTCTTGAGGTAGTAGCGGGAACTGAGCGCGCCCAGCGAGTGGACGACCAGGTCGACCTTCGAGGCGCCGGTCCGGGCGAGCACGTTTCTGATCTCGGTCGCGAGCTGCTGGGCGGTGGTGGCGTTCGACTGCGCCCAGTCGTACGACCAGGCGTCCAGCTCGGCCGCCGTATAACCGTCGGCCTCGAAGTAGCCGGCCCAGTCGTCCCAGCTGCTCGCCGAGCTGCTCAGGCCGTGCACGAAGACGACGGGGTCGTGGGTCGCGGCGTGCGCGGGTGTGGGGGAGAGGGACAGTGACAGAAGGAGCGATGCGGCCAGGGCCGAGGCGGCCGTGGCGATGCGACGGTTGCGGCGCTGCATGATGCCTCCTGAAACGTGTGGGGTTGGCAGGAGTGTCGAGCCGGTCTACGCGCGCCGCATCGGTGAAATCGCCGGTCTTTACGGTTCAAGTAACTCGCCAGTAACGTCATTCGTGTGGTGACACCGGTGAACCCCCCACCTCTTGACCGCACTTCGCCACCGCGGCTCACCGACGCGTGGCGAGAGCTGGCCGCCACCCTTTCCGAAGGGGTCCGCGTACGGGTGTCGCGTGCCGTGTACGGCGATCCGCGCGCCGCCGCCGAACTGGTCCCGCGTCTGACCGACCGCCAGGCGAGGGGCCTCGACCCGCTGCCCACTGACCCTGCCGAGCTGGCCCCGGCCTTGCTGCGTGAACGCCGGGCGGAGATACGGGCGTTGCCGGACGACTCCCGCCTGCTCCTGCTCCTCGCCGCGGCCGACCAGTACCCGGTTTCCACCGACGCGTTCCTGCGCGCCGTCATGGCCGCCCGCCTCGACACCCGGTCCCTGGACGCGGCCGACGCTGCCGGGATCGCGCACGCGGGGGCCGGCGGGGTGGTGTTCCGCGACGCGTGGACGCGGATCGCGGCCTACGAGACGGGCTCCCCGGCCGACCGCCGCGACGTCCACCGCCTGCTGGCCCGCGTGCTGGGCGGCGCGGGCGAGACGCCGTGGCGCTCCTGGCACCGGGGCGCCGGCGCCCCCGGCCCCAGCGGCCGACTCGCGGCGGAACTCGGCGCCGCCGCGCGCAAGGCAGCCACTGCGGGGCGGCTCCCCTTGGCACGGGCATTGGCGGAACGGGCCGCAGCCCTGTGCCCCGAACCGTCCGAGCAGGCCCGCCTGCTGTCCCGGGCAGCCGGGTACGCCTGGCGATCGGGCGACGGTGAACGGGCACGGCGGTTGGCGGCTGCCGGCACCGAGGACGCCCTCAGCGGCGTGCTTGCCCTGCGGGCGGGGAATGCGGGCGAGGCGTTCGACGCGTTGGTGTCGGCGGTGGTGCGGGCGGGGAGTGATGCCGGCGAGGGAGAGGGCGAGGGCGAGGGCGGTGCAGGGGCGGGCTTGCGGTCCACGGCCCGTACCCCCGCCAGGCTCTCGGCAACTCCCGCCGACGCAGTACCGGTCGCGTCGGCTGCCGTCGTCTTCCCTGCCTCCGCGCCGTCGGCTGCCGTCGCCACCCCTGCCTCCGCTCCTTCGGCCGCCATCGTCACCCCCGCCCCCACCACCTCAGTCACGGTCACCCCCCGCACCCCGGCCCCCGCCGTCCACCTCCTCGCCCGCGCGACCGAAGCCGCCATCTACACCGGAGATCTACGTCGCCTGCACGAGGCCGCGCGGGTTGCCGACCGGCTCGGCGTCGTCCCGCCAGGGACGCTGGGCGGGCTCGTGGCGGCGTTCGACGGGCGGTACGAGGATGCGCGGGAGCTGCTGAAGGCCGCGGCCGGGCGGTGCGGGCCAGGGGGTGATCCCACTGTTCTGATCCACGCCGGGATCGCCAGCCTGCTCCTCGGCGACCACACCCGCGCGGCCACCGCGACCGTCCGCGCGGCCGCCTCCGCCCGGGCTCGGGGTACCCCGGTGACCGTGCCGCAGGCGATGGAGTTCCGTGCGTACGCCGACTTCTGGACCGGACGCCCCCGTGCCGGCGAGGCCGCCGCGGCGGACGCGCTGTGGCAGGCCCACGCCACCGGTCAGGACAACGGCGCCTGTCATCTCCAGGCGGCCCTGGCCATGTTCTCGGCGCTCACCGCAGAAGCGGACCTCTGCCGCGAACGCGCCGCGAGCGCACGGTCGTACGCCCTCGCCCGTGGTCTGGGCCTGCCCGCCGCGCTCGCCCACTGGGCGCTCGCCGTCCTCGACCTGAGCAGCGGCCGCTTCGCCGCCGCGGCCGCCCGGCTGCGCGCCCTGGCCGGGTTCGGACCCGGGCACGGCCACCGGGCCGTCCGCCACCTTGCCACCCCGCACTACGTCGAGGCCGCCGTCCGCACCGGCGACACCCGGGTCGCCCGCGTCGCGCACGCCGACTACCACCGCTGGGCGAACGCCGTGCGCAGCCCCGACGACCTGGCCCTCAGCGCCCGCTGCCGAGCCCTGCTCACGTCCGGCGCGGAAGCCGTGGACCACTACCGCGCGGCCCTCGACCTGCACGCCCACGGCACCCGCGACTTCGAACGCGCCCGCACGGAGCTGCTGTTCGGCGGCACCCTGCGCCGACTGCGCCGCCGTACGGAGGCACGCGACCGCCTGCACAGCGCCCTGGAGGCGTTCGACTCCTTCGGCGCCCCGCACTGCGCGGCCCAGGCCCGCTCCGAACTCCGCGCCCTGGGCACCCCGGCCACCCCCGCGCGCAGCGGCCCCGACAATCCGGCCGCCCGCCTCACGGCCCAGCAGCTCCTGGTCGCCCGCATGGCCGCCGAGGGAGCCACCAACCGCGAGATCGCCGATCGCCTCGCCCTCAGCCCGCGCACCATCGACCACCATCTGCGCGGCGTCTTCAGCCGCCTGGGGATTCGTTCCCGTATCGAGCTGGTGCGGCTCATCGCCGAAGTCGACGAGAGCGGGGGAGGCGAGACCGGCTAGGCGTCGGCGAAGGCGCGGGCGAACCCGGCGAGGTTCCGCGGGCAGGCCCAGATCTCACGCGTCATCCGGTGTTCGAACCAGTTGTCCGACTCGTCGTCGGGCGAGAACTCGTCGTGGGCCGGTTCGGCTTCATCCGGTGTTGCGGTGTCCCGCTCCGGGTGGGCCAGCATTTCCAGGACATGGCGAATGTTGTCCAGCTCGTCGTCGAGCGGCATGTCGTCGCACGGATGCTCGTCATGGGCGCAGGTCGCCCCTCCGAGAGCCTGCTCGACGGCGCCCATCGCCCTCAGCACACGGGCCTCGGCTGCCGCATCCGGACGGGCGTAGATCACGTAGGGCCCTATCAGCACCAGTCCGAGGGTCCACAGGGCGGTGTCCGGACTGTCGGCCCGGACGCTCGCCTCGAGGTTCGTCGCGCAGTCCAGTACCGCTTCCGGCGCATCGCCGAGGTAGTAGCCCTGGCGGATCTCGTCCCACGTGTCGATCAAGTCGTCCCACTCGGCTGGAGCGGCGGGCTTCAGGGCGCCTCCCGCCCTCGGAACCCCTCCGCATCCCAGGTCCCGAACAACCGCGGCGCCAGCCAACCCGGCGCCGCAGCACGGAAGTCGGCCGGTGCCAGCGCCCCCGCGCCGGTCGGCACCGCACCCAGCAGCGGAGCCCCCGCCACCTCGGGCAGGTCCGCGACATTGCAGCGCGACGCCAGATCCGGTGCCGTAGGCCAGCTGCCGATCACCACGCCCAGCAGGTCCAGTCGGCGTGAGCGCAGTTCACGCGCCGTCAGCTCCGTCGTGTTCAACGTGCCCAGCCCCGCCGACGCCACGACGAGAACCGGCGCCGCCATCAGTTCGGCCGCGTCCGCCAGCGTGCCGCCCGTCTCGTCGAAGCGGACGAGCAGTCCGCCCGCCCCCTCCACCAGCACCAGGTCGTGCTCGGTGGCCAACTTGGCGGCCGCCTCGGCGATCTCCTGCGGGCGGACCGGAGGCCGAGCGGCCCGTCGCGCCGCCGTCGCCGGGGCCAACGGGTCCGGGTAGCGGGCGAGTTCGGCGGTCGTCACCGCGCCCGCGAGCCGCGCCGCCTCCGCCGCGTCCCCGCTCTCGTCCGGCCCTACGCCGGTCTGCGCGGCCTTGAGCACCGCCACCGACCGGCCCGCGCCCATCGCGGTCGCGGCGACCGCGGCGGTCGTGACCGTCTTGCCGACCTCCGTGCCCGTCCCCGTGATCACCAGGATCGGCATCTTCATCCCTCCCGCACTGCCGCGCACACCGCGCGGCCGATCCGTGCCACGTCCGCGTCGTCCGTGACGTACGGCGGCATCGTGTAGACGAGGTCGCGGAACGGCCGCAGCCACACGCCCTCGCGCACGGCGGCCGCCGTCGCCGCCTCCATGTCGACGGCGTGGTCGAGTTGCACGACCCCGATCGCACCGAGGACCCGTACGTCCTTGACGCCCGGGATGTCCGCCGCGGGGGCGAGCCCCTCACGCAGCCCCGCCTCGATCCGCTTGACCTCGGCCGGCCAGTCCTGGCCGAGAAGCAGCTCGATCGAGGCGCAGGCGACCGCGGCGGCGAGCGGGTTGCCCATGAACGTCGGGCCGTGGGCCAGGACCGGCACATCGCCCCGCGAGATCCCGTCCGCCACGCGCGAGGTGCACAGCGTCGCGGCCATCGTCATGTAGCCGCCGGTCAGCGCCTTGCCCAGGCACATCACATCCGGCGTCACCGCCGCGTGGTCCGCCGCGAACAGTGCGCCCGTGCGCCCGAATCCGGTCGCGATCTCGTCGAACACCAGCAGCACGTCGTGCGCGTCGCACGCCTCCCGCAGCACCCGCAGATACCCGGGGGAGTGGAAGCGCATCCCGCCCGCGCCCTGCACGACCGGCTCGACGATCACCGCCGCCAGCTCGTCGGCGTGCCGCTCGATGAGCGAGCGCAGTTGGTCGGCGTACGACTCCTCGTACTCGGCCGGTGGCGGGTCCGCGAACACCTGGCGCTGGAGCACCCCGGTCCACAGCTCGTGCATCCCGCCCTCGGGGTCGCACACCGACATCGGCTGCCAGGTGTCGCCGTGGTAGCCGCCACGCCAGGTCAGCAGCCGCTGCTTGCCGGGGCGGCCCAGTGAACGCCAGTACTGCAGGCACATCTTGACCGCGACCTCGACGGACACCGACCCGGAGTCCGCGAGGAAGACATGCTCCAGACCGTCGGGCGACATGTCGACAAGGAGCTTTGCCAGGCGTACGGCGGGCTCGTGGGTGAGGCCGCCGAACATCACGTGGCTCATCCGCGACAGCTGCTCGCGCACGGCCTCGTTGAGCACCGGGTGGTTGTAGCCGTGGATCGCCGACCACCAGGACGACATGCCGTCGACCAGTTCGCCCGTGCCGTCCGCCAACGTCAGCCGCACCCCGCTCGCCGACTCCACGACGAGCGGCTCGGTACGGCCGGGCATCGGGCCGTACGGATGCCAGACGTGCCGCCGGTCCAGTTCCAGCAGCTCGGGCACGGTCAGGCCGGCCACGTGACGCGGGTCAGGCATTGGGTGCGAGGTCCGTTCCGGCGCCCCGGCGGCGCACGGCGACCAGGTCGGTGCGAGGCTCGCCGACCGGCGCGGCGGGCTCGGCCGTACCACACACACCGCCACCTTCGTGCGACCCGCACCCGGCGCTCTCGTGCGACCCGCATCCGGCACCTTCGTGCGATCCGCACCCCGCGCTCTCGTGCGAGCCGCACCCGCCCCCGGCCGTCGCCCGGTGCTCCGGCAGCGTCACCTGGTCGGTGCCCTCCACCTCGAACCCGGCGTCCGCGATCATCTCCAGGTCGGCCTTGCCGGCCTGGCCCTCGGTGGTCAGGTAGTCGCCGAGGAAGATCGAGTTGGCCAGGTGCAGGGCGAGGGGCTGCATCGTGCGCAGATGGACCTCGCGGCCACCGGCGATCCGGACCTCGACGTCGGGGCAGACGAACCGCACCATCGCCAGGATGCGCAGGCACCGCTGCGGGGTGAGGTTCCACTCCTTGGCGAGCGGGGTGCCCTCGACCGGGATCAGGAAGTTGACCGGCACCGAGTCCGGGTCCAGCTCGCGCAGCGAGTAGACGACGTCGACCAGGTCCTCGTCGCTCTCTCCCATGCCCGCGATCAGGCCCGAGCAGGCCGAGAGGCCCGCCGCGTGCGCCTTGTTCACGGTGTCGACCCGGTCGGCGTAGGTGTGCGTGGTCGTGATGTCCGCGTACGTGCTCTCGGAGGTGTTGAGGTTGTGGTTGTAGGCGTCCGCGCCCGCCTCACGCAGCCGCTCGGCCTGGCCGTCGGAGAGGAGGCCGAGGCACGCGCACACCTCGACGCCCTCGTTCTGGTCCTTGATCGCCTTGATGGTCTTGGAGACCCGGTCGACGTCCCGGTCGGTGGGGCCGCGCCCGGACGCCACCAGGCAGACCCGCTTGGCGCCTCCCGCCAAACCGGCGGCCGCGGCCTGGGAGGCCTCGTCCGGCTTGAGCCAGGTGTACTTCAGGATGCCGGTGGTCGAGCCGAGCCGCTGCGAACAGTAGTTGCAGTCCTCCGGACACAGGCCCGACTTGAGGTTGACGAGATAGTTGAGTTTCACCCGTCGGCCGAACCACTGCCGGCGCACCTTCCCGGCCGCGGCCACCACATCGAGCAGGTCGTCGTCGGAAGTGGCGAGGACGGCCAAGGCTTCCTCGCGGGTCGGCAGCTCGCGCCGAAGCCCCTTGTCCACCAGCGTGTTCAGCAGGTCCATGGGAGCTGATCCTGACGTACGGAGGGGCTCCGAGCCAAGGAGAGTTTGCACAACCCTGTCCATTCGATGTGTGGGTATTGCCACACCGTGGGGGCCCGCCGCTGCGGCTAGTGTCTGTCCACTGCCTACAAAAGCCCGGAGGAGTCATGGCGTTCGGCTGGATCGACGAGCAGGCGGAGCTGCGCCGCCGCGCCGGACTCGTGCGGACCCTGCGCCCCCGCCCCGCCGAATCGCCGCTCCTCGACCTCGCGAGCAACGACTACCTGGGCCTGGCCCGCCACCCCGAGGTCGCCGAGGGCGCCGCGCGGGCCGCGCGGGCGTGGGGCGGCGGCGCGACCGGCTCCCGGCTCGTGACGGGCACGACCGAGCTGCACACCGAGCTGGAGCGCGAGCTGGCCGACTTCTGCGGCGTCGAGGCGGCTCTGGTCTTCTCCTCCGGCTACGCGGCCAACCTCGCCGCGGTCACCGCACTGGCGCCGCACGGCTCGCTGATCGTCTCCGACGCGGGCAACCACGCCTCCCTGATCGACGGCTGCCGGCTGGCGCGCGGCACGACACAGGTCGTGGCGCACTCCGACCCGGATGCCGTGCGCAAGGCTCTCCAGACGCACGACGGGCCCGCCGTCGTCGTGTCCGACACCGTCTTCTCGGTCGACGGCGACGCGGCCCCGCTGGCCCGGTTCGCCGAGGCGGGCAGGGACCACGGCGCCGGGCTGGTCGTCGACGACGCCCACGGCCTGGGTGTGCTCGGCGACGGCGGCCGCGGCGCCCCGCACGCGGCGGGGCTCGCGGGCGCCGACGACGTCGTCGTCACGGTCACGCTGTCCAAGTCGCTCGGCAGCCAGGGCGGCGCCGTGCTCGGCCCCGCCCGGGTGATCGACCACCTGGTCAACGCGGCCCGGACCTTCATCTTCGACACCGGCCTCGCCCCCGCGGCGGCGGGCGCGGCCCTGGCGGCACTGCGGTTGCTGCGCCGCGAGCCGGAGCGCGCGGCGCGGGCCCGCCAGGTGGCGAGCGAACTGCACGCACGCCTGACCGCCGCGGGCCACCAAGCCGTACGGCCGGACGCGGCGGTCGTCTCCGTGCGCGCACCGTCCCCGGAGGGGGCCGTGCGCTGGTCGGCCGAGTGCCGAGCGGCAGGCCTGGCCGTTGGCTGCTTCCGACCTCCTTCCGTCCCCGACGGCATCTCTCGGCTGAGGCTGACCGCCCGCGCGGACCTCTCCGAGGGGCAGATCGAACGCGCTGTACGGGTCATCGGCGAGACACGACCATGAGTCGGCGTGACACGGCCCTGCCGTCGCGCCCGGCGGAACCGATCGGAAATGATCGGAATCGGTCAGGCTGATCGGGAAACTGTCAGGACTGGAGCGCCGCCGTGAAGCCCGCCCAGCTCTCGGGGGAGAAGAGCAGCGCGGGTCCGGCCGGGTCCTTGGAGTCGCGCACGGCGAGCAGTCCGGTCCAGGGACCCGAGTGCGGCCGCGCCGTCTCGACGCAATTGTTGGCTCCGGTGCTGTAGCTGCTGCGCAGCCAGCGTGCACCAGGCAGTTCGGTGCTTGAACTCACCTTCCGAGGCAGAGCGGTCATGGTGCCTCCTTACGCGCCGCCAGCCAGTGCGGCGATGTAATCCATCGATTCCTCGGGCGAAAGGGCGTGGATCCGAAGGGCGTTGAAGGCCTCCGTGTAGGCCTGGAGGTCTTCTTTCCGTTCGAGGTAGAGGCTACTCGTCAAGTGGTCGAGAACAACCACATCCAGATCAGAAGTGCGCGAAAATGAGAAGATAACGAAAGGCCCGGTGATGCCGATATGCTCGCCGGCCGCGAACGGCAGGACCTGCAGCCGGACTTGCGGCAGTCGCGCCGCCTCCATCAGCCGCCTCAACTGCTGCTCCATCACCTCGGGCCCGCCGATCTCCCGGTGCAGCACCGCCTCGTCGAGCACCGCGCTCAGCTCCAGCGGCGGCTCGGCGCGCAGCACGTCCTGCCTGGCCAGACGGACGGCGACCAGGGCGTCCAGACGTTCATCGGCGTCGTCGAGCCCGCCCACCGCGGCCCGGGTCACCGCACGGGCGTACTCCGGCGTCTGCAGCAGCCCGGGCACCACGGACGTCTCCAGCGTGCGCATCGCGCTCGCCTGGGACTCCAGGCTGATGAAGTCGCGGTACGTCGGCGGCAGCACTCCGCGGTAGGCGTGCCACCAGTGATCCCGGCCGCCACCCTCGTGGGAGCCCGCCAACACCAGCAGCAACTGACGTAGTTGGGCATCCTGTACGCCGTAGACGTCGAGCAGTAACCGCACATCGGCCGGTTTCACCCCGCTGGCGCCCGTCTCGATCCGGCTCACCTTGGACTGGTGCCAGCCCACCAGCCGGGCCGCCTCACCACTGGTGAGCCCCGCCCCGGTGCGCAACGCACGCAGTTCCGCGCCCAGTTTCCGGCGGCGCACCGCGGGACCGTGCTGCATGGGCAACTCCTTACTCCAACCGAGCCGCCCAAATACGGTCTGCCGTCGCAGAGTTCACCGCTTCGAGCGACAGATATATGCATATCTTGGGGGATCGGCACCGTGACGGCCCTGGTAATGGCAGTCTGGCGACGAAGCACCAGTCCGGGACCGTACTCGAACCCTCCGCTCCGTGTCGGACTGCGGTCCCGTTGGGAAAGGGACGACATCGCCATGGCAGATCATTTGGAAGCATCCGTCACTCTGCCGAGCGATCCCGCCTCGGTCTCCGCGGCCCGGACCTACGTGGTCACCACCCTCGCGGAGTGGGGACTGCCACCGGACACGGAAGTGGCCGACACCATCCGCCTGATCGTCTCCGAACTCACCACCAACGCCGTACAGCACACCCTCGGGCAGTCACCCACCTTCACGGTGGACCTCGTGCTCGACCGTGACGAACACCTGCGCATCGGGGTCACCGACAGCCACCCCCGCTTCCCCAAGCGGCTGCCCGCCGCCGTCCAGCAGGACAACGGCCGTGGCCTGGTCATCATCCGCTGGCTGACCGCGGAATGCGGCGGCAAGCTGAGAGTGCGCCCGACCCGCGAAGGCGGCAAGACCATCTCCATCGAACTGCCGTGGACGGTGCCCGCGGAACCCGTGCCGACCGCCGGACCCCAGGAACCGTAGCCGCGAGCCCGCCCCTCAGGTCTGCCGCGACCGGCCGAACGTGCCGCGCAGCAGAGCCCGGAAGGCGTCCGCGGCCGGAGCCGCCTCCTCGCTCCGGTGGGCGACCGAGATCGTACGGCGCAGCTGTGCGCCCTCCAGCGCGCGCACCCCGACCGGAGTGACCGACGTACGCGCCACCATCTCCGGTACGACCGCGACCCCGAGCCCCGCACTGGCCAGCGCGCACACCAGGAGATACCCCGGCGTCGGCACCAGCACCGAGGGCAGGGCCCCCGCCCGGGCCAGCACCGCCTCCACGCCCCGCCGGGCCGGAGCGTCCGGCGCCATGCTGATCAGCGGCTGCCCGGCGAGCTCGGCCAGCGGCAGCCGTGCGGTCCCGCTGGTGAGGGCGTGGCCCGGAGCGGACACCAGGACCAGCTCCTCGACGAGGATCGGCTCGACGCGGACCGAGGACGCCAGCGGGATCGGGTCGCCCGGCTCATACGCGTGCGTCAGGGCCAGATCCACCTCACCGGCCGCCACGGCCGCGACGCCGGCCGACGGTTCGTAGTCGGCGACCGTCAGCTCCACGTCCGGATGGGCCCGCCGGAAGGCGCTGAGGGCCGGCGGCAGCAGGTGGATGCCCCCCGCGGTCTGGAAGGTGCCGAGCCGGAGCGTGCCGCCCGACAGGCCGGTCAGCCGGGCCAGCTCGTGCCGTGCCCGCTCCAGCTCGTCGAGCACCCGCCGGGCCCGCGCCACCAGCAGCTCGCCAGCACCCGTCAGCCGGGCCCCGCGGTGGTGCCGTACCAGTAGGGCGGTGCCCGCCTCGCGCTCCAGCTTGGCCAGCTGCTGGGAGAGCGCGGGCGTGGTGTAGCCGAGCCGCTCGGCCGCCCGGGTGATCGAACCCGCCTCGGCGACCGCCACCAGGGCGGCGAGCCTGGTCGGGTCGTACATGCCGGGCTCCTCGTCTGCCTAAACCAATGCTTTAGGGCAGCCCAGGATATTCGAAATACCTGCTGAAGGCTTCCGCGCGGCACGCTGGGTGCCATGGACGCTCAGCTCATCGCCTTCACCGGGGTCTCCGCCGGCCTCGTCGCCATGCCCGGCGCCGACTTCACCGTCGTCGTGCGCAACGCCCTCGTCTCCCGCCGGGCCGGCATCGCGTGCGCGTTCGGGATCGGGGCCGGGCTGCTGGTGCATGTGACGCTGGCGGTGCTGGGGGTCGCCGCGGTCCTGGCCGCCGTACCGGCGCTGTTCCGTGCGCTCCAGGTGGTCGGCGGGGCCTACGTGTTGTACCTGGGCGTCCAGACCCTGCGGCAACGGCGCAGTGAAGTGAGTGAAGTGACGGACACGCGCGAGGATTCCACCGGGCGACCGCTGCGGCAGGGCTTCGTCACCAACGCCCTCAACCCGAAGGCGTCCCTCACGTTCCTCAGCGTGCTGCCGCAGTTCGTGCCCGCGGGCGCTCCCGCGCTGCCCCGGACGCTGCTGCTCGCCCTGATCGTGCTGGCGATCGCGATGGTGTGGTTCCAGGTGGTCGCCCTGCTGGTGGACCGGCTCGGGCGATGGCTCCGCCAGCCGCGCGCCGCCCGGGCGGTCACGACCGTCACCGGCGTCGCGCTGACGGCCTTCGGCGTGGGACTCCTCGCCGGGCCGCTGATGGCCGTCTGACGGCCTTTCTGGTGCCTCGGGGGCGATGACGGCGTGTCAGGCCGCCGCCATCGCCCCCGGGAGGGTCACTTGACCCGGCCGTACCAGACGCTCCTGGTCCAGATCTTCTGCAGCTTTACAACGTCCCCGCTCTTGGGGGAGTGCCAGATCTTTCCCTTCCCGGCGTAGATGCCGACGTGGTAGACGTACGACCCCGAGTGGAAGAACACCAGGTCTCCGGCCTTGCGGCTCTTGGCGGAGATGTGGCGGGTCTTGTTGTACTGCTGGGCCGCCGTACGGGGCAGTTTCTTGCCCGCCTTCTTGAACGAGTACAGCGTCAGCCCGGAGCAGTCGAACCGGTTCGGCCCCGTGGCACCCCACTTGTACGGGGAGCCCTTCTTGGAGGCCGCGACCTGAAGTGCCTTCGTCGCCGGTGTGGCCGCCTCTGCTTCGGACGTGAAGCCGGGCGCCACTATCGAGCCGCCCACTGCGGCGATGGTGAGAGCCGAGGCCGTGCCGGCCCGGGCCATGAGCGACGGGACACGATTGAGCGCAGTCATGCGCAACCCTTCGTCAGCCGCCTGTGAAGGATGACCTGTCGGATTCGGGCTGGCGAAGTTGCCCGGCCGCGTTGCCGCGGCTTCACCCCAAGGGCTGCTCGGATCGAACGAACGTCCGCTCCGGCGACCCGTCTTGCTCGGGTCCTCCACTCCTGCCGATCCACTCCTGTCGACCGGTCATCCGGGCGGCGGCAGGACTCGGCGTCCGCCCGGACCGCCCCGCCGCTGCGGCGGGGGCTTGTCGTCAGACAGGGATCTTGACGCACGGATGAGCGAAATACCCAACGGAACCGGGGATTTGTGGTGTTAGTCACCACTCACCCGTTCGGGTGGGTACCCGCGTGTTCGAGAGGGCGTCCAGGGGGCGAAGGAGTCCCGGACCAGCGATGGAGCGCCTTGTTCCGCCCTGGGCTCATGCCCGTTGCGCAACCCTGATGGGCCAGCAAAAGGAGCCGTTGCTACGCCGATTGGGGGTACGCCGTTTGGTCCGTTTGAGCCTTGTTCCGGACGCCTCGTCAGTGGGATCGAGGCGTCCGGGATCGGCCTGTGCGCGTCGTCAACTGTCGGAGCGCGGCGGCACCGTGACACGAGCCGTGCGGCGCTCCCCGTCCAGCACGCGCAGCGCACGCGCGAGCGTGGGAGCGTGCAGCTCCGTCTCGCCCCGCTGGTGCATCAGCGCCAGCGCGTCCCGCAGCTCGGCCGCCTTGCGGACGAGCGCCTGGGCGGCCCGCAGTCCGCGGTAGGTGTCGCCGTCCTGCGCCGGGTTGATCCGGCCGAGCAGGTCCACCACGTCGAGATAACGGTCGATCAACTCACCCTCCGCGCGGGTCAGCGCGGGCAGGGGCGGCAACTCGGGTGGCAGCACCGGCCGATCACCGCCCCGTGGGCGGCGCGAGCGTCGCCTTGCGGCTGGGGATGATCCGGTCCACCAGTCCGTACTCCAGCGCCTCCTGGGCGTTCAGGATCTTGTCCCGCTCGATGTCCTCGGTCACCTGCGCGCGGGTGCGCCCGGTGTGCCGGGCGAGCATCTCCTCCAGCCGGGCCCGAATCCGCGTCAGTTCGTCGGCCTGGATGGCCAGGTCGTCGGCCTGGCCATCGATCGGTTCGGGCAGCCCCGGCTGATGGATCACCACACGGGCCCCGGGCAGCGCGAACCGCTTCCCCGGCGTGCCCGCGGCCAGCAGCACCGCACCGGACGCGCCGGCCTGGCCCAGGCAGATCGTCTCCACGTCGCAGGTGACGTACTGCATCGTGTCGTAGATCGCAGACATGGAGCTGAACGAGCCGCCGGGCGAATTGATGTACAGCGAGATGTCCTGGTCGGGGTCCTTGTGCTCCAGATGCATGAACTGGGCCATCACGTCGTTCGCCGAGGTGTCGTCGATCTGCGTGCCGAGAAAGACGATCCGCTCCTCCAGCAGCTTCGAGTACGGATCCTGCGTCCTGAGGCCTGAACTCGTGCGCTCGGTGAACTCGGGCAGTACATAGCGGGCGGACGGTCGGGTCATGGCTCACGCTCCCTTGCCGGGGTGCCTGTAAAAAATGTACAGGACGTACATGACGTAATGTAGGGAGCATGGCCTACGAGATTCCGGTGACGCAAGCCAGGGCTGAGCTCGCCGAACTGATCAATCGCGTGGTGTACGGCGGTGAACGCGTCGTCGTGACGCGCCACGGAAAGCCCCTCGTCGCCCTTGTCTCCGCCTCTGACCTCGAACGACTCGAGCAGCTCGGGGAGTCGGCGGAGCTCACCGAGGAGCAGGTGATCAGCGCGGTCTCCAGCCTCCGCGAGGTCGGATCCGCTCCCCGCGAACGACAGCGCTTCGGTATCGCCGCGGAGCATCGGGGGTCGAGCCCCTCGTAGGGCCGCCGCCCTTCCGGACGCCGCCCCGGCGTTCGGACGTCCGTCCGCCACACCCCGGAACGCCAGGACCGTGCACCCCCGTCCGCTACAGCGGGGGTGCACGGTCGGTTCGGTGCGGCCGGGCGGTGGCTCAGCCGACGGCGGTGAGCTCCCTCTCGGACGCGGGCTCGGCGCTGGGCGTACGGGACCTCAGGGCGTTCCCGAGCACTACGGCGCCCAGACCCAGGGCGGCCCACCAGGTCAGCGTCATGGCGGGGCCGATCGCCGCCGCGCCGTCGAAGAAGGACACCGAGCGCAGCAGGGTCGTGCCCGCGCCCGGCGGCAGCCACTGGCCGATGACGCCGGCCGGCTCGGGCAGCATCTGCGGCGCCGAGGCCGCCCCGGAGAAGGGGTTGCCGAGGAACATCACCAGGAACGACACGATGCCGATGCCCGCGTTGCCGATCAGTGCGGCGAGCCCCGCGACGGCCGCGCTCACGGCCAGCGTCGTCAGCGAGAACACCCCGGCCTCCGCCCACCAGTCGCCGGTGAGGATCCCCAGCCAGCTGTGCGCGAGCGCGGCCGCGACCACGCCGATCAGGGCGGCGGCACCGGCCAGGGCGCTCACGGCCCGGATGCCGCGCAGCCCGAGCAGGGTCACCGCGGCGCCCGCCGCCATGCCGGCCAGGGCGAGTGGCAGGACGCTCGCGCCGAGGGCCGCACCGCGCGGGTCGTTGACGGGTGTGGGGACGACGTCGACGGCCTTGGCCTGGGTGCCCTCGGCGGCGGCCTGTTGGGTCACGGCCTGTTGCAGCAGCTGGGCGACCGCCGGGCTCGCCGCCGACGCGGTGAGCAGTTCGGGGCCCTGGGGGGTCACGACGACAGCGCCGTATACGGTCCGGTCCTCGATCGCGTCCCGGGCGGCGGACGCGTCTGCGTACCGGTGGATCTCGAACGCGCCCTCGTGCCGGCCGAGTTGCTTCTCCACCTGGGCAGTGGCGGCGGCCGGTCCGGCCACCCCGAGCGGCAGGTCGCGGGGAGCGGTGCGGGCGGCGGGCCAGGCGAAGGCCCAGAGGGCGAGGGCTGCGAGGACGGGGACGAGGACGACGACCGCGATCAGGCGCCTGGGTGCGGCGGACCTGGGCGGCGTAGCGGACGGGGTGGGCATGGGGTCTCCCGGCTAAAAAGAAGGATCGTTCGTTTTTGATGACGCTCCCACCGTCCTGCTGATGCCGTTCCTTGTCAAGAAGGAATGTTCGTTTTACTTTGTGACCATGGCCCGCGTATCCCAGGAACACCTCGACGCCCGCCGCCGGCAGATCCTCGACGGCGCCGCGATCTGCTTCGCCCGCAACGGCTTCCACGCCACGTCCATGCAGGACGTGCTGAAGGAGGTCGACCTCTCGGCGGGGGCGGTCTACCGCTACTTCAGCGGCAAGGAGGCGCTGATCGGCGCGATCGTCGCCGAGGTGCTCGGGTCGGTCCGGGGGGCCTTCGAGGAGGCGGCACGGCAGAGCCCGCCCCCGCCGCCGGACGAACTGGTCGCCGCGGTCCTCGGCAGGACCCTCGCCGCGCGCGAGTCCCTGGTCGTCGACGGCAGGCCCGCGTTTCCGCGGCTGGTCATCCAGGTGTGGACGGAGACCCTGCGCAACGAGGAACTGGCGGCGATCCTGCGGGAGGGCTACGGCTCGGTACGCACGGCCTGGGCTCGGATCGTCGAGGGCTACCAGGAGGCCGGGATGATGCGGGCCGACGCGGCGCCGGACCATGTGGCGCGCACGATGATCGCCGCGGTCCTGGGATTCATCGCCCAGCAGTCCCTCTTCGGGCCCGCCCCGGTCGACGTACTCCGGGAGGGGCTGCGGGCGCTGATGAGCATGCGGGACGACCGGGGAACGACCGATGGATCACAGCCGGGTTAACGTGCCCGAAACTCGGTCCAACTAGCCTGCCGATCCACGCCACCTGGCACTTTGCCCCGTGGCGGCTGCGGCAACCGGACCCCGCACGGTCCGGAGCGAGGACTGTGAGGTGGGACGTGCAACTGACCCCGCACGAGCAAGAGCGGCTGCTCATCCACGTGGCGGCCGACGTCGCCGAGAAGCGCCGGGCCCGCGGGCTGAAGCTCAACCACCCCGAGGCGGTCGCCCTCATCACCTCGCACATCCTCGAGGGCGCCCGCGACGGCCGTACGGTCGCCGAGCTCATGTCCTCCGGACGCAAACTGCTCACGCGGGACGACGTCATGGACGGCATCCCCGAGATGATCCACGACGTCCAGGTCGAGGCGACCTTCCCGGACGGCACCAAGCTCGTCACCGTCCATGACCCGATCGTGTGAAGGGGCCTCGATGATCCCCGGAGAGATCCTGTTCGCCGACGGCCCGATCGCATACAACGAGGGCCGTGAGGTCACCCGGCTGACCGTCCTCAACGCCGCCGACCGGCCGGTCCAGGTCGGCTCCCACTACCACTTCGCCGAGGCCAACCCCGGTCTGGACTTCGACCGCGCCGCCGCGCGCGGCAAGCGGCTCAACGTCGCCGCCGGCACCGCCGTGCGCTTCGAGCCCGGCATCCCCGTCGACGTCGAACTCGTCCCGCTCACCGGCGCCCGTGTGGTGCCCGGCCTGCGCGGGGAGACCGGAGGTGCCCTCGATGCCTGAGATCTCCCGTGCCGCGTACGCCGACCTGTTCGGCCCGACCACCGGTGACCGCATCCGGCTCGCCGACACCGATCTGCTGGTCGAGATCGAGGAGGACCGCTCCGGCGGCCCCGGACTCGCCGGTGACGAGGCGGTGTTCGGCGGCGGCAAGGTCATCCGCGAATCCATGGGCCAGTCGCGGGCCACGCGCGCGGAGGGCACCCCGGATACGGTCATCACCGGCGTCGTCATCATCGACCACTGGGGCATCGTCAAGGCCGACGTCGGCATCCGCGACGGCCGGATCACCGGCATCGGCAAGGCGGGCAACCCCGACACGATGGACGGGGTGCACCCGGACCTCGTCATCGGCCCCGAGACCGAGATCATCGCGGGCAACGGACGGATCCTTACGGCCGGCGCCATCGACGCGCACGTCCACTTCATCTGCCCCCAGATCGCCGACGAGGCCCTCGCGTCGGGGATCACGACCCTGGTCGGCGGCGGCACCGGACCGGCCGAGGGTTCGAAGGCGACCACCGTGACGCCCGGCCCCTGGCATCTGGCCCGGATGCTGGAGGCGATGGAGGGCCACCCCGTCAACTTCGGCCTGCTGGGCAAGGGCAACACCGTCTCCCACGAGGCGATGCTCTCCCAGATCCGCGGCGGCGCGCTCGGCCTCAAACTGCACGAGGACTGGGGCACCACCCCGGCCGTCATCGACGCCTCGCTGACCGTCGCCGACCAGACCGGCATCCAGGTCGCCATCCACACGGACACGTTGAACGAGGCCGGCTTCGTCGGTGACACGCTGGCCGCCATCGCCGGCCGGGGCATCCACGCGTACCACACCGAGGGCGCGGGCGGCGGGCACGCGCCGGACATCATGACCGTCGTCTCCGAGCCGCACGTGCTGCCGAGCTCGACGAATCCGACGCGCCCGTTCACCGTCAACACCGCCGAGGAACACCTCGACATGCTGATGGTGTGCCATCACCTCAACCCGGCGGTGCCGGAGGACCTCGCCTTCGCCGAGTCGCGGATCCGCCCGTCGACCATCGGGGCGGAGGACATACTCCACGACCTCGGCGCGATCTCGATCATCTCGTCCGACTCGCAGGCCATGGGGAGGGTGGGCGAGGTCGTCATGCGGACCTGGCAGACCGCCCATGTGATGAAGCGGCGGCGGGGCGCGCTGCCGGGCGACGGGCGGGCCGACAACCAGCGGGTGCGGCGGTACGTGGCCAAGTACACGATCAACCCCGCGCTCGCGCAGGGCCTCGGCCGCGAGATCGGCTCCGTGGAGACCGGCAAGCTCGCCGACCTGGTGCTGTGGGAGCCGGCGTTCTTCGGGGTCAAGCCCCAACTCGTCATCAAGGGCGGGCAGATCGCGTACGCGCAGATGGGCGACGCCAACGCCTCCATCCCGACGCCGCAGCCGATCCTGCCCCGCCCGATGTTCGGCGCGATCGGGCGGGCGCCGGCGGCGAACTCGGTCAACTTCGTCGCCCCGCTCGCGATCGAGGACGGGCTGCCGGAACGGCTTCAGCTCGGGAAGCGGTTCGTGGCCATCGAGTCGACGCGTGGGGTCACCAAGGCCGACATGCGGGAGAACGACGCTCGGCCCGAGGTGCGGATCGATCCCGACAGCTTCGCCGTGCACATCGACGGGGAGCTGGTGGAGGCCACGGCTGCCGCCGAACTGCCCATGGCGCAGCGGTACTTCCTGTTCTGAGGGTTGGTGGCTGGTTCCGATGTCACGAGCTGCACTCCTCGTCCTTGCCGACGGCCGCTTTCCCGCCGGGGGCCACGCGCACTCCGGCGGTGCCGAGGCGGCCGTCAAGGCGGGGCGGATCACCGGGGCCGCGAGCCTGGAGGACTTCTGCCGGGGGCGGTTGCACACGGCGGGCCTGGTCGCGGGCTCGCTCGCCGCGGCGGCTGCGCTCGGGGGTGCTGCGGTGGACCTCGACGCGGCGGCCGACGCGCGTACGCCTTCGCCCGCCCTGCGGCTCGCCGCGCGGAAGCTGGGGCGGCAGTTGATGCGGGCCGCTCGGGCCACTTGGCCGTCCGGGGAGCTGGATGAGCTGGCGCAGCGGTTTCCCAAAGGGGCTCATCAGCCGGTCGTGCTGGGGGTTGCGGCTCGGGCCGCGGGGTTGGGTGCCGTGGAGGCGGCCTACTGCGCGGCTTACGAGTGTGTGAGTGGGCCGGCGAGTGCGACGGTGCGGTTGCTGAGCCTGGATCCCTTTGACGCTACGGGGGTGCTGGCTCGGTTGGCGCCTGAGGTGGACCGGGTGGTGGATCGGGCGGTCGAGGCGGGGCGGCGTGCTGTCGATGGCGGGGTGGACGCGTTGCCTGCGGCTTCTGCTCCGCTGTTGGAGGTCGGGGCGGAGGTGCATGCGGCGTGGGGCGTGCGGTTGTTTGCGTCCTGAGTGGTTCTCGCCCCCGCCGCCCTTACCCGTCCCGTCCCTGGGGGCTGCCGCCCCCAGACCCCCGCTTTCGGCCTGAACGGCCTCGTCCTCAAACGCCGGACGGGCTGGAATGCCTGGACCGGCGCTGAGAGGCCAAGTCCCAAAGCCGTGAAGCCAAGTCCTAAAGCCGAGAAGCCAAGCCCCAAAGCCGAGAAGCCAAGCCCCAAAAGGAGCCGCTCCATGCACCTCGACCACTCCCACGACGGTCCCTCCGCCGTCAGTGCCGACGCCCACCGTCCCGACGGGGCGCGTCGTGCCCTGCGGATCGGGCTCGGTGGGCCCGTGGGGTCCGGTAAGACGGCCACCGTTGCCGCGCTCTGCCGGGCGCTGCGGGATGAGCTGTCCCTGGCCGTTGTCACGAACGACATCTACACGCGCGAGGACGCCGAGTTTCTGTTGCGGGAGGCTGTGCTGCCGCCCGAGCGGATCACGGCCGTGGAGACGGGGGCCTGTCCGCACACCGCGATCCGGGACGACATCTCCGCGAACCTCGAGGCCGTCGAGGACCTGGAGGACGCGGTCGGTCCGCTTCAGCTCATCCTCGTGGAGTCCGGTGGGGACAACCTCACCGCCACCTTCTCCAAGGGGCTCGTCGACGCGCAGATCTTCGTGATCGATGTCGCCGGTGGGGACGACATTCCGCGCAAGGGCGGTCCGGGGGTGACTACCGCCGATCTGCTCGTGGTCAACAAGACCGACCTCGCTCCGCACGTCGGTTCCGACCTGGCACGGATGGCAGCCGACGCCAAGGCGCAGCGGGCCGAACTGCCGGTCGTGTTCCAGTCGCTGAGGAGCGAGTCCGGAGTCAAGGACGTCGCCGACTGGGTGCGGGCTCAGCTCGTGGCGTGGACGGCGTGACGGCCACCGCCGGTGGGGTGCGGGCACGTGCGCGGATCGTCGCCCGGGACGACGGGCGGGGCGGCACCTCGCTGCCCGTGCTCGACGGTGACGGGCCACTGGCGCTCAGGCGGACGCGGGGGAGCGGCGCCGAGGCACGGGTGGTACTCGTCGGGGCGATGAGCGGGCCGCTCGGTGGAGATCAGTTCGCCATTGAGGCCGACGTGGAGGCCGGCGCGCGGCTGCGCGTCCAGTCGGCAGCGGCCACGATCGCGCTGCCGGGACAGAGCAAGGGCGAGGCCCGTTACGACGTACGGCTGTCCGTGGCCGACGGGGGTGAGCTGCACTGGCTGCCCGAGCAGTTGATCTCCGCCCGGGGCAGCGATCTGCGGGTGACGACCCGCGTCGATGTCGGTGCTACCGGGCGACTCGTGCTGCGTGAGGAGCAGGTGCTCGGGCGGGTGGGGGAGGAGCCGGGGCGGCTCGGGAGCCGGATCCGGGTGGGTGTCGCCGGACGGGTCGTTCTTGATCAGGAGCTGGCCTGCGGGCCCGGTGCGCCGGGTGGCTGGGACGGGCCCGCAGGGCTGGGCGGGTTTCGGGCGGTCGGGCAACTCGTCGTCGTACGGCCCGAGTTCGCGGACGCTCCGGTGCCGGCTCGGGTGCTGGGGGAGAACGCCGCTGTCATGCCCCTCGCCGGGCCCGCCGCCCTGGTGAGTGCCGTGGCGGCGGATGCGTTGCGGCTGCGCAGGCTGCTCGACGAGGCGCTCGACTCACTCGGCTGAGTCCCCCGGGGCGCGTCAACTTATGGGCAGCCGCGGCAGCTTGCGTTGCTTCGCCGCCTTGGCTGCGGCTTCCTGCTCCGCCTTGGCGACGGCCGCGTACTGGTCGACGTACTCCTGCTCGGACAGTGCCAGGATCGCGTACATGATCTCGTCGGTCACGGCGCGCAGGATCGCCTTCTCGTTCTCCATGCCCTCGTAGCGGGAGAAGTCGAGGGGCTCGCCGAAGCGAATCTTCACCGGGTGGACGTTCGGGATGACCTTGCCGGGCGGCTGCGCCTCGAAGGTGCCGATCATCGCGCAGGGGATGACAGGGACGCGTGCCTTGAGCGCCATCACCGCGACCCCGACCTTGCCCTTGTAGAGCCGGCCGTCGTGCGAGCGGGTGCCCTCCGGGTAGATGCCGAGGAGTTCGTCCTTGCTCAGGACCCCGAGACCCTCGCGGATCGCGGCCTGGCCCGCCTCCTTGCCGGTGCGGTCGACCGGGATCTGGCCGGCGCTGCGGAAGAAGGCCGCGGTCAGACGGCCCTTGATGCCCGGACCCGTGAAGTACTCCTTCTTCGCGAGAAAGGTGATGCGCCGCTTGAGGATCGCCGGCATCAGGAAGTGGTCGGAGAACGACAGGTGGTTGCCCGCGACGATGGCCGCACCCGTGGCCGGTACGTGTTCGAGGCCCTCTATTCGGGGCCGGAAGACCAGTCGCAGCAGAGGTCCCAACAACACGTATTTCAGTACGTAGTAGAACAAGGGGGCGCTCCTCACTCCGGCGGATCAGCTTGGGCCGCCGCGTTCTGGCAGGTCAACCAGCGTGCCGTGGGGCTGCCAGTGTAGGCGCAGGGGTGACAGGCCGGAACCGGGCCGGGACGGGCGGATGCCGACCGGCAGAGACCGTTCTGAGTGGATGTCAGGTAGTTGGCGGGCGGCGGCGTTTGCGGATGGGGAGGACCGCCGGACCAGCCTGGTGTCCGGGGTCGGTGTGCGGCAACTCCATGGCGGGGTTTGGCGTGATCACGGGTGCGGCGTGGCAGGTGGGTCGCCCTTGCGGGGAGTCGCCTGGTCTGCTCGTCCATCACAGCCGCACGATGATCAGCGCCGTGTCGTCCGTCGCGCCCCCGGGCGGCAGCAGCTCCAGCAGGACGGCGTCGGCGAGGGCCTCGGGGTCGGAGGTGCGGTTGCGCACGAGCGAGTCGGCGAGACGGGCCAGGCCCGTGTCGATGTCCTCGCGGCGGCGCTCGATCAGTCCGTCGGTGTACAGCGCGAGTGTGGCGCCGTCGGAGTAGGTGATGGCGGCCTGCGGTCTCGGCCTCGGGTCGGGGCGGGCGTCCAGGGGTGGATCCGTGGCCAGGTCCAGAAACTCCACCCGGCCGTCGGCGTGCACCAGAACCGGCGGCGGATGGCCCGCGCTGCTGTAGGTGATGGTCCGGGCGTCGAAGTCGATGAACGTCGTGACGGCGGTGGCCGACTCGGCGCCGTCGACGACATGGGCGTACCGCCCCAGCACGTCGAGCGCCTGCGCCGGGCCGTCCGCGACCCGGGAGGTGGCACTGAGCGCGCTGCGCAGCTGGCCCATCACGCCGGCCGCATCGAGGCCGTGGCCGACCACGTCGCCCACGGAGACGCCGATGCGGTTGCCGCCCACCAGGTCGATCAGGTCGTACCAGTCGCCGCACACGTTCAGCGCGCCCATCGCGGGCCGGTAGCGCACGGCGGCCCGGTGGCTGCCCACCTGTCGGCGGGCGGGCAGCATCGCCTCCTGCAGGGCCAGTGCCACCTCGCGTTCGCGGGCGTGGGACTGCCGCAGCCGTTCGTTGAGCTCCTGCAGCTCCCGGGCGCGGGTGTACAGCTCGGCCTCCAGGACTCTCACCCGGCTGTCGCCGCTGGTGCCGCCCCGAAGGCGGATGAGTTCGGTGACCTCCTCGACCCGGTGCGCGACGAATGCCACCTGCCCGTCGGGGCCGAAGACGGGCGCGTTGATCGGGCTCCAGTAGCGCTCCTCCCAGTGGCCGGGCAGGGAGGCGTCCTCGACGTCGTAGCGCTGCAGCGCCATCGTGTCGCGCTCGCCGGTGGCCACCACGCGCAGCATCGACGCCCGGACGTCACGCATGCCGGTGGCGGCGGGGTCGTTCGGGTTCTCGGGGAAGACGTCGAAGATGTACCGGCCCACCAGCCCCGCGCGGCTGCGTCCGGACAGGCGCTGGAAGTCCTCGTTGGCGTCGGCGTAGACCAACTCCGGGGTCAGCAGTGCCACCATTCCGGGCAGGGCCTGGAACACCGCCTCGTAGTCGATCGCCTTCTCGTTCATGGCTCCCGCCTCACCACCGGGATCAGATCAGTTTCCCATGCTGTGTACGGTATGTACCGATGTACTCCATCTGTCGAGATTCGTCAGTTCAGGGTGACGGATCCGTCAGGGACTGCTCGGCCCAGATGATCTTCCCGTCGGGGACGAAGCGGGTGCCCCAGCGCTGTGTGACCTGGGAGACCAGCAAGAGCCCGCGGCCGCCCTCGTCGGTGGTGCGCGGATGGCGCAGATGCGGGGCCGTGGCGCCGCCGTCGAAGACCTCGCAGACCAGTGCGCGCTCCTTGATCAGACGCAGCCGGATGGGGCCGTCGGAGTACCGGATCGCGTTGGTGACCAGCTCGCTGACGACCAGTTCCGTCGTGAAGATCAGTTCCTCCAGGCCCCAGTCCGCCAGCATCCGGGAGGCCGTCTTGCGGGCGTCCGCGACGGCGGCGGGGTCGGAGGGCAGGTCCCAGTCGGCGACCTGCTCGGAGCCCAGGAGCCGGGTGCGGGCCATCAGCAGGGCCACGTCGTCGTGCGGGCGGTCGGGGGTCAGGGCGTCGACCACGGCCCGGCAGTGCAGTTCGATCGAGGTCGCGCGCTGCTCCAGCGCCTGCCGCAGCCGGTCCCGGTCGGTGTCCAGGGCCCAGGTGTCCCCGCGCGCCAGCAGCCCGTCGGTGTGCAGCGCGAGCGTGCTGCCCTCGGCCAGGGCCAGCTCGACCGACTCGAAGGGGGGACCGCCCACGCCCAGCGGCGGGCCCTGCGGAAGGTCCACGAAGGCCACGGAGCCGTCGGGCATGACGACGGCGGGCGCGGGATGGCCCGCGGCGGCCATGGTGCACTGCCCGTCGACCGGGTCGTAGACGACGTACACGCACCCGGACCCCACGGACTGGGCGACGGCCGCCTCCTCCTCGCCCACCTGGACGCCCTCCTCGCGAGCCGACCTCGCGACCAGGTCGTCGAGATGGGCCAGCACCTCCTCGGGAGGCAGATCCAGCACGGCGAGGGTGCGTACGGCGGTCCGCAGCCGCCCCATCGCCGCGGCGGCGTCGATGCCGTGGCCCGGCACCTCGCCCACCACCAGGGCGACGCGGGCGCCCGACAGCGGGATGACGTCGTACCAGTCGCCGCCGAGGCCGGTCAGCTCGTCGGCCGGCCGGTAGCAGGCGGACACCTCCAAGGCGTCCTGCTCGGGCAGGACGTGCGGCAGCAGGCTGCGCTGCAGGACCAGCGCCGCGTCGCGTTCGCGGGTGTAGCGCCGGGCGTTGTCGACGCAGACGGCTGCCCGTGAGACGAGGTCCTCGGCCAGGTTCAGGTCGTCCTCCTCGAAGGCCTCCTGGCGATGGCGCCGGAAGAAGGAGGTGACGCCCAGGGTGACGCCCCGCGCGCGGATCGGCACGATCATCACGCTGTGCAGGCCCAGTTCGAGGAAGATGGCGGCCTCTCCGCCGTGCGCGTGCTCGGCCCATGCCTCACCGAGCGGATCGAGTCTCTCCTCGCGCCAGGACGTGGCCGTCCTGAGGGAGCGGATGGGAGGCGAGCCCGCCGGGTAGGCGACCAGGTCGCCGATGCCCACGACGGCCTCCGGCACCCGCTCGGTGGCCGAACGATGTCCCGCGCGGCGCAGCGTCACCGGCTCGGTGTCGCCGAACGGCCCGGCCGCGGGCTCGCCGCCCCGCAGCACCGACTCCAGCAGGTCCACGGTGACGAGGTCGGCCAGTCCCGGTACGGCCACGTCCGCCAGCTCCTGGGCGGTGCGGTTGATGTCCAGCGTGCGGCCGATGCGCTCGCCGGCCCGGTCGAGCAGGGCCAGGCGCTGGCGGGCCCGGTGCCGGTCCGAGATGTCCTCCACCGTGTAGTACACGCCCATGGGGTGGCCGTGACCGTCGTCGAGCCGGGTGAACGACATCATGTGCGCGGTCTCGCGCAGCGGCTGGGAGCGGGCGTGCCCCACGTGTTCGTAGCCGACGATCGGTTCGCCGGTCGTCAGCGCACGGCGCATCTGCGCCTCGATGGACTCGGAGTCCAGTCCGGGCTGTATGTCGGCGAGCCGCAGCCCGAGCCGACGGTGGGGCGGGCCGCCCCCGTACCGGGCGAGGGCATCGTTCGACCAGACGTAGCGCAGATCCGTGTCGACGATCGCTATCCCGACGGGGGAGCGGGCGACCATCTGCTCCAGCACGGCCCGGCTCATGTCCCAGCCGGGTGCCTCGTCCAGCTCCGACAGGAGGGCGAGCCACCGCGAGGGGCCCTCGGTGTCGAGGGCCGCGGTGATCCGCACCATGATCCCGGCAGTATGCCCGTCCCCGCGCAGGCCGGTCAGCAACCCCACCCACCCGCCGTCCGCGCGGCACCGCTCCATCACCTCCGGCACCCGCGCCGCGTCCTCGGCGCTCAGCAGCTCGGCGACGTTCCGCCCCACCGCCTCATCGGCCCCGTACGCCAGGAGCCGCTGTGCCTCCCTGGTCCACCCCGTCACCCGACCCTGCGCATCGAGCAGCACAGGCGCGGCGTCCGCCACGTCGAACCACTGCCGGGCAACGCCCCGCTCCTCGTGTGTGCCCACGGCCGACCTCTCTGTCGCTTAGAGCGGTCTACCACCTCTTGTCCCCATCTTCACCCTTCCGGTGGGCGTTGCCTCTTTGCGGGGGCCGGGTGGGGGCGAGGTGGAGCCGGTTGGCGGGGGCCGCGGCGGTGTCGGTGTTGGGTGGACTTGCGCGGCGGGGCCCTTCAGCCGGGGATCTCGGCGGCCCCACCGGGACGCCGGCAGCCCGGCCCCGTGTGGAGAACCGGGCTGTCGGGTGGGCTGAGCCACTTCAGTGCCTTCTCCAGCGTTTTGCGGGGCTGGGTGGGGGTGAGGCTGAGTCGGATGGCGGGAGCCGGGCCGGTGTCGGTGTTTGGCGCTCTCGCGCGGCGGGGCCCCTGGGCCGGGGACTTCAGCGGCACGACCGGACGCCGGCAGCCCGGCCCCCGCGTGGGGAACCGGGCCGTCGGGCCGGGCTACCTCAGTACCTTCTCCAGGGTTCCCAGCGCCTCGACCAGCTCCTCCGCCGTGATCGTCAGGGGCGGGGCCAGACGGATCGTGGAGCCGTGGGTGTCCTTGACCAGGATGCCCTCGCGCATGAGGCGCTCGCCGATCTCCCGGCCCGTGCCGACCGCCGGGTCGATGTCGACGCCCGCCCACAGGCCCCGCGCACGGAAGCCGACGACGCCCTTGCCGACCAGGTCCGACAGGCCGCTGCGCAGGATCGTGCCCAGCTCGGCGGCCCGGCGCTGGAACTCGCCCGTCTCCAGGAGCCCGACCACGGCCGTGCCGACCGCGGCGGCCAGCGGGTTGCCGCCGAACGTGGAGCCGTGCTCGCCCGGCCGCAGGACGCCGAGCACGTCCCGGCGGGCCACCACCGCGGACACCGGCACGATGCCGCCGCCCAGGGCCTTGCCCAGCAGCACCATGTCCGGGACGACGCCCTCGTGCTCGACGGCGAGCGTACGGCCCGTGCGGCCGAGGCCCGACTGGATCTCGTCCGCGATGAACAGGCAGCCCTTGCGGCGGGTCAGCTCGCGCACACCGGCCAGGTAGCCGGAGTCCGGGATGAGCACGCCCGCCTCTCCCTGGATCGGCTCCAGCAGCACCGCCGCCGTCGTCTCGTCGACCGCCGCCTCCAGCGCCGCCAGGTCGTTGTACGGCACGACCCGGAAACCCGGCGTGAACGGGCCGAAGCCCTGCCGCGCGGTCTCGTCCGTGGAGAACGACACGATCGTCGTCGTACGGCCGTGGAAGTTGTCCGCCGCGACCACGATCGTCGCCTGGTCGGCCGGGACGCCCTTCACCTCGTACGCCCACTTGCGGGCCACCTTGATGCCGCTCTCCACGGCCTCGGCGCCGGTGTTCATCGGCAGCACCATGTCGAGGCCCGTCAGCTCGGCCAGGCGCTCGGCGAACTCGGCGAGTCTGTCGTTGTGGAAGGCACGCGAGGTGAGCGTCAGGCGGTCCAGCTGGGCGTGCGCCGCCTCGACCAGTGCCGGGTGGCGGTGGCCGAAGTTCAGGGCCGAGTAGCCGGCCAGCATGTCCAGGTAGCGGCGGCCCTCCACGTCCTCCACCCAGGTGCCCTCGGCACGGGCGACGACCACGGGCAGCGGATGGTAGTTGTGCGCCAGGACCGGCTCCTCGGCGCGGATCAGATCGGCGGACGAACGGGTCTGCGCGGGCGCGGTCATGAGCGGATCTCCTGGGTGCAGCACTTGATGCCACCGCCGGCCTTGCGGAACTCCGACAGGTCGACGGGGACGGGGACATAACCGCGCTCGTCCAGCCGGGCCGCCAGGGCCTCGGCCTGCGGCGCGATGAAGACGTGACGGCCGTCGGACACGGAGTTCAGGCCGAAGGCCGTGGCGTCGTCGCGGGTGGCGAGCACCGCGTCCGGATACAGCCGCGCGAGCACCTCACGACTGCCAGGCGAGAACGCCTCCGGGTAGTAGGCGATGTTGTCGTCGTCGAGCACGAACAGCGCCGTGTCGAGGTGGTAGAAGTACGGGTCCACCAGCGTCAGGCTGATCACCGGGTGGCCGAAGAACTCCTGCACCTCGCGGTGCGCCTCCCGGGTGGTACGGAAGCCGGTGCCGGCGAGCACATAGCGGCCCGTCCACACCAGGTCGCCCTCGCCCTCGCACACGGCCTCGGGCCGGTACACGTCGAAGCCCGCCGTCTTGAACCATGTGTCGTAGTGCGTGGACTCGGGGCGGCGCTCGCTGGCGTGGAAGAGGGAGCCGAAGACGCGGCCGCCGACCACGACGGCCGAGTTCGCGGCGAAGACCATGTCGGGGAGACCGGGGACCGGCTCCACGGTGTCGACGTCGTGGCCGTGGGAGCGGTAGGCGCGGATCAGCGACTGCCACTGCCCATGGGCCAGATCGACATCGACGCGGACGTCGGGCTGCATCCAGGGGTTGATCGCGTACTGCACGGCGAAATGTCTGGGTTCGCAGACGAGGAAGCGCCGTCGGTGCGGCACACGGGTATCGGTCACAGAGGGGTTCCTCCGCTTCCTACGGTGTCGATGAGGATTGACACCAAGGTAAGAAGGCACCCTGACGAGCGACAAGCAACGAAAATTGCGTATCCACGCAGGAATGCTGCGTCTTTTGCCGAGCAGGCGCACGTATGCTGCGCCGCCCCGGGATCAGGCGCCTTCCTCCGGAGTGGCGAGGCCCGCGGCCCCCGCTTCCGGACTCTCCGGGATGAGGTGGGACAGCACCATCACGCTGATCGTCTTGCGGATGAACGGCTCGACACGGATGCGCTCCAGCACCTCCTCGAAGTGCTCCACGTCCCGCGCCCGCACATGCAGCAGCGCGTCCGCGCCCCCGGTCACCGTCATCGCCGCCGTGATCTCCGGATGGTTGCGGACCACCTCCGCGAGCCGCCGCGGCGGGGCCGCGCCCTCGCAGTACACCTCGACGTACGCCTCCGTACGCCAGCCCAGCGCCGACGGCTGGACCGTGGCCGAGAACCCGGTGATCACGCCCGTGTCGCGCAGCCGGTCCACGCGCCGCTTGACCGCCGTCGCGGACAGTCCGACGCTCGTGCCGATCTCGGCGAAGCTCTTCCGGGCGTTCGCCATCAGGGCGGTGATGATCTTCCGGTCGAGTTCGTCGAAGGACGCCGCGCCGCTGTTCATGAGGGCACTGTAAGCGGCCCGCCACCCAGCGCGAACGTCCGGACGGAGCGCATGTCCAAGCGTGCGAATTGCTCCTACACTCCGGGTTCATGCTGCGCGCCCTGGCTGTCGACGACGAACGCCCCTCGCTGGAGGAACTGCTCTACCTCCTCAACGCCGACCCCCGCATCGGCAGCGCGGAGGGCGCCGGCGACGCGACCGAGGCGCTGCGCCGCATCAACCGCGCGCTGGAGTCGGGGCCGGGCGGGCCGGAGGCGATCGACGTCGTCTTCCTCGACATCAACATGCCCGGCCTGGACGGTCTGGACCTGGCGCGGCTCCTCACCGGTTTCGCCAAGCCGCCGCTGGTCGTGTTCGTCACCGCCCACGAGGACTTCGCCGTACAGGCCTTCGACCTCAAGGCCGTCGACTACGTCCTCAAGCCCGTCCGCAAGGAGCGGCTCGCCGAGGCGGTCCGCCGGGCCGTCGAGCTGCGCGCCGCCGAGCTCCGCGACGCCGCGCCCCGCATACCGGTGAGCGAGCCCGACCCCGACCACATACCCGTGGAGCTAGGCGGCGTGACCCGGTTCGTCGCCGTCGAGGACATCACCCACGTCGAGGCCCAGGGCGACTACGCCCGGCTGCACACCGACAAGGGCAGCCACCTCGTCCGCATCCCGCTGTCCACCCTGGAGGATCGCTGGCGCTCCCGCGGCTTCGTCCGCATCCACCGCCGCCATCTCGTCGCCCTGCGCCACATCGGCGAACTCCGCCTGGACGCGGGCACCGTCAGCGTCATGGTGGGCTCCGAGGAACTCCAGGTCAGCCGACGGCACACGCGCGAGCTGCGGGACCTGCTGATGAGGAGGCCGTGACGATGGGCCAAAACCCCGCCGAACGCCGCGTCGTCGTGACCGGCCCGCCCCGGCAGACCCGCCGCGTCTCCGGGTACTACCGGCCCCGCACCGAGATCGACGAGCAGACCACCCTCGGCCACACCTACGTCCGCTCCCTGATGCGCACCCAACTGCGCACCGCCCTCGCGGTGTTCGCCGTCCTGGGCCTGCTCATCGGCCCCCTGCCGCTGCTGTTCGCTGCGATGCCGGACGCCCGCCACCTGGTCTGGGCGGTCCTCGGCTTCGGCCTCTACGCACCGCTGGTCCTGCTCGCCCGCTGGTTCGTGCGCCGAGCGGAGCGCAACGAACGGGACTTCGTACGGCTCGTCGAAGACCGCTGAGCCCGAAGGAACCGATGCGGTCGTGAACTCCAGCTACGCCGTCCCCGCCGTCGCCCTCGTCGTCCTCGCGACCGTCCTCGTCGGCGCCTTCGGCCTGCGCATCTCCCGCACCACGTCCGACTTCTACGTCGCCTCCCGCACCGTCGGCCCGCGCCTCAACGCCGCCGCGATCAGCGGCGAGTACCTCTCCGCCGCCTCCTTCCTCGGCATCGCGGGCCTGGTCCTCGTCCAGGGTCCCGACATGCTCTGGTATCCGGTCGGCTACACCGCCGGGTACCTTGTCCTGCTGCTCTTCGTCGCGGCCCCGCTGCGCCGCTCCGGCGCATACACCCTCCCCGACTTCGCCGAGGCCCGCCTGTCCTCGCAGGCCGTACGGCGGCTCGCGGGCGCCTTCGTCGTCGGCACCGGCTGGCTGTACCTGCTGCCCCAACTCCAGGGCGCCGGGCTGACGCTGACCGTGCTCACGGGCGCGCCCGACTGGCTCGGCGGAGTCATCGTCGCGGTCGTCGTGGTCGCCATCGTCGCCGCCGGCGGCATGCGCAGCATCACCTTCGTGCAGGCCTTCCAGTACTGGCTCAAACTCACCGCCCTGCTCGTCCCCGCCCTCTTCCTGATCCTCGCCTGGCAGGGCGACGGCGCCCCCCGCGAGGCCTTCGACGAACCGGCGACCTTCCGCGAACAGAGCGTCGTCCGCGTCGACGACACCGTCGACCTGAAGCTCGACAGCCCGTTGACGGTCACCGTGGACGGCACGGTCGACGGCCGCACGCACGAGGAGCAGGAGGTCCGACTCCCCGCCGGCACCCACCACATCGAGGCCGGCACCCGTCTGACTTTCGACAAGGGCGCCCCCGTCCCCGACCCCGACCGCGGCGGCAGCGGCAGCCTGTCGCCGTCGCAGGCGGAGAGCCGCGGCGAACGCCCGCTGTACGCCACGTACGGACTGATCCTCGCCACCTTCCTCGGCACCATGGGGCTGCCGCACGTCGTCGTCCGCTTCTACACCAGCCCGCACGGTGTCGCCGCCCGCCGCACCACCGTCGCCGTGCTCGGCCTGATCGGCGCCTTCTACCTGCTGCCCCCGGTCTACGGCGCCCTCGGCCGCCTCTACGCCCCCGAACTCACCCTCTCCGGCGACGCGGACGCCGCCGTCCTGCTGCTTCCCGAGCGGATGATCGGCGGCCTCGGCGGCGACCTGCTCGGCGCGCTGGTCGCGGGCGGCGCCTTCGCCGCGTTCCTGTCGACGGCGTCGGGCCTGACCATGGCCGTCGCGGGCGTGCTCACCCAGGACGTCCTCCCGTCCCGCGGCGTACGGCACTTCCGGCTCGGCACGGTCCTGGCCATGGCCGTCCCGCTCGCCGCGAGCGCCCTGGTCGGCGGGCTCCCCGTCGCCGACGCGGTGGGCCTCGCCTTCGCCGTGTCGGCGTCCTCGTTCTGCCCGCTGCTCGTCCTCGGCATCTGGTGGCGACGGCTGACCCCGCCAGGCGCGGCCGCCGGGATGCTGGTGGGCGGCGGCTCCGCACTGCTGGCCGTCGCGGCGACGATGGCGGGTTTCCCCGGCTCCGGAGCCCTGCACGCGCTGCTCGCCTGGCCCGCGCTCTGGTCGGTGCCGCTGGGCTTCCTCACCATGGTGCTGGTCTCCCTGGCCACGCCGAGCCGGGTGCCGGCCGGGACGGCGGCGATCCTGGCGCGGTTCCATCTGCCGGAGGAACTGCGGGCGGAGGTGAAGGCATGAGGCATCTCATCGTCGGGCGGCGTGCGGCAGTGTCGGCGTGGGGCGGGTCGTCGCCGGGCGGCGTGCGGCGGCGTTGCCGTGAGGCGGGTCATCGTCGGGCGGCGTGCGGCCGCGTTGCCGTGAGGCGGGTCATCGTCGGACGGCGCGAAGCGGAGACGGCATGAGCGGCTTCATCGCGGGCCTGTGCGTGGCCATCCTCCCGCTGCTCGCCGCAGGCTTCTGGCTCGGCCGGCGCACCGCCCGTCCCGAGAACTCCGGCGGTCTCGGCACCCCCGTCGAGCACGCCACCTTCGAGACCCTGCACACCGCCTCCCTCGCCGCACCCCCGCTGCGCGCCGGACTCACCGAGGAGACCGCGCGCAAGTCGGCCCGCAGGCTGCGCTCACTGCTCGGCACGGACGCGCTGTGTCTGACGGACCAGAAGGACGTCCTGGTCTGGGACGGAGTCGGCGGACATCACCGTACGGAGATCATGGAACTCCTCGCCGGCCCCCTGGAGTCGGGCCGCGGCGAGGCCTTCCCGCTCACCTGCGACACCCCCGACTGCCCGGTGCGCTGGGCGGTGGTCGCCCCGCTCACCGTCGACGACCGGGTCCACGGCGCCCTCGTCGCCTGCGCGCCCCGGGAGTCGGCCGTGCTGGTGCGCGCGGCGGGCGAGGTGGCCCGCTGGGTCTCGGTCCAGCTGGAGCTGGCCGACCTCGACCAGTCCCGCACCCGCCTGATCGAGGCCGAGATCAAGGCCCTGCGCGCGCAGATCTCCCCGCACTTCATCTTCAACTCGCTCGCGGTGATCGCCAGCTTCGTCCGCACCGACCCCGAGCGCGCCCGCGAACTGCTCCTGGAGTTCGCCGACTTCACCCGCTACTCCTTCCGCAGGCACGGCGACTTCACGACCCTGGCCGAAGAACTGCATGCCATCGACCACTACTTGGCGCTCGTGCGGGCACGCTTCGGCGACCGCTTGTCGGTCACCCTGCAGATCGCCCCCGAGGTGCTGCCGGTGGCACTGCCCTTCCTCTGCCTCCAGCCGCTCGTCGAGAACGCCGTGAAGCACGGCCTGGAGGGCAAGGCGGCGTCCGCGGGCAAGAGCCACATCAGCATCACCGCACAGGACGCCGGCGCCGAGGCCCTCGTCGTCATCGAGGACGACGGCGCCGGAATGGACCCCGTCCTGCTGCGCCGCATCCTCGCCGGCGAGGTCAGCCCGTCGGGCGGTATCGGGCTGTCCAATGTCGACGACCGTCTCCGGCAGGTGTACGGCGACGCCTACGGGCTCGTCATCGAGACCGCCCCGGGAGCGGGCATGAAGATCACCGCCCGGCTGCCGAAGTACCAGCCGGGCGTGCACTCCGCGGGGCGGCTCACCCGGGAGTGAGGCTCAGCTGCCGCGGCTGGCCACCATCCCCAGCGTGATCAGCCCCAGCACCACCCACCCGAACCACAGCCAGCCATTGCTCCCGAGCGCCACCGTGTAGGCCGTCACCACGACGAGTCCGCCGACGGTGACCACCCCCATCGTTTTGGTAGAACCGTCCGTAGAACCGGGCATCGCAACACCCTCCTAGGCTTCGTCCCCCTCCATGGTGCCCCCGTTCTGCTTCCTGACGGTGCACACGACGAAATGAGTGCCTGTCTTCCAGGCCCCCTCGCTCGTCCAGGAGCCCGCCGTGTAGACGGAAGGATCGAAGCCGTAGTCGCGCGGCGGGACCTCGCGGGCGCATGCCGTGTCCGACTCGGTGCGTGCCTCGGTCAGCGTGACGTCGGCGCCCAGTCGGGTGAACCCGAGCACCTGCTCGTCGTGCGGGCCCGCGCAGGACACCAGGCGGGCGTCCCGGTGGGAGCGGACCTCCAGACAGTCCCGCCGCTGCATGGTCGCGGTGTCGGCGAAGGCCGACCCCGGCTTCCGATGCCCGCCCAGCGGCCCGTACACCGGCCCGTGCGCGCCCAGCACCAGACAGGCGGTGCGCCGCCCGGCCGCGTCGAACCCCGCCTCGGTCGGGACGACGGCGAAGCTGCGGACGTCCGCCAGCCTCCCGCGGACGTCCTCCGTCCGCTCCTCGCACGCCCGCGGTCCCTTCTCCCGTGCCTCGGCGGCGGACGCGGCCCCGACGAACGCCACCACCTGCCCGTCGGGCACCTTCTCCCGGCAACTGGGATCAAGGCTCAGCCGGGGCGTGCCCCGGAAGGGAGCCGTGCCGGGCCAGTCGGCGAGCACGCAGTCACCGTCCTTCAGCGCACTGCCGAGTCCGACGGTGTCGCCGTACGGCCGCGCGGTCCCCTTGGTATCAGGCGACTGGGCCATGGCGTACCAGACGCCCGCGCCCGCGAGCGCCAGCCCGAGGATGCCGCCGAGGACTGCGTGCAGGATGCGGGGACGGGTTCGGCGCTGCACGTCGGGACCGGGACCGGGGCCGAGGCCCTGTGGACCGCCGCGTTCACCGGACGCGGGACCGAAGCCCGGTGGGCCGCCGGGGCGCTCGGACACGGGCAGCGAGCCGAAGCGCGCCGCGTCGGGCATGCGCCCCGGCGGCACGCCGCCCCAGTGCGGCTGCGAACCCAGATCGGTCTGAGTCCGCGCGTAGGCGTCGACCTCCGGAGCGACGATCCGCGACAGGACCGCCTCCGCCTCCACCGCGGACAGCCGCAGTGCCGGGTCCTTCTCCAGCAGCGCCCGCAGGACAGGCGCCAGCGCCCCGGCCCGCGCGGCCGGCGGGGGCTCCTCCATGACCACCGCCGTGACCTGGGCCAGATGTGACTCGCGGTCGAAGGGCCCCCGGCCCTCGACGGCGTGGTACAGCGTGCAGCCCAGCGAGAACAGATCGGTCGCCGGCGTCGGCGCCCCGCCCGTGACCCGCTCCGGCGCCAGATAGCCCGCCGTGCCGACGAGTACCGACGCCAGCGTGTACCGCGTCTCGCCGGCGTCCGGCTGCACCGAGATGCCGTAGTCCGTGAGCAGCACCCGCCCGTACGGCGCCCCGGTGCGGTCCGGCGCCAAAAGGATGTTCGCCGGTTTCACGTCCCGGTGCATGACGCCCCGCTCGTGTCCGGCCGTCAGCGCGTCGAGTACGGCCAGCCCGATGCGGGCGCACTCCGCGGGCGCCAGCGGGCCGCGCTGATCGATCAGGTCACGCAGATCGACGGCGCCCGTCACGTACTCCATGACGATCCACGGCAGCCCCTCGTGCTCCAGCACGTCATGCACGGTCACCACATGCGGATGCCCGCGCAGCCCCGCCGCGTGCCGGGCCTCCGTACGGGCACGGGCCACCCGGGCCTCGCGCTCCCCGGCCTCGACCGGATCCCGGAACACGATCTCCTTCAGCGCGACCTCGCAGGCGAGTCTCTGGTCGTGGGCGAGCCAGACATGGCCCATACCGCCGCTGCCGAGCCGCTTCAGCAGCAGATAGCGGCCGGCGACGACCCGGCCCACTCCCGACGTCGATGATCCTGAAGGCATCCGGTGACTCCCGGGTTCTGCGGGTGCGCTGCGTGGTTGTCAGGCGGTCGTGCTCGCGGTGGGCCCACCGGTGGGCGGGGCGCTCGTCGCGGGCCGGCTGGTCTCGGGCGGCGGCGCGCTGCTGGTGACCGGGGCACTGGCCGGGGGCGAGCTGGTCCCCGGTGGTGAGCCGGTCGTGGGCGGAGGTGGCGAGCTGGACGTGGGGTCCTTGGGTGAGGGGGGCTTCGCCGAGCTGGGCGGCGGATCGGCGGACGGCGTAACGGACGAGGGCGGCGCCGCGGAGGACGGCGGGCCCGCGGACGGGGGCCCGCTGGTGGGACCCGGACTGGTCGGTCCGGAGCTGCCGGACACGGAGGACGACGGCGGTGGGGCCGAGCCGGACGGCGGGGACGTGGACGTGGAGGACGACGGGGACGTCGACGGCGTGGAGCCCGACGGATCCCGCGTCGACCCGGACGACCCGGTCTCCGACCCCGCCCCCGATTGCGGGGGAGTGGACGTCCCACTCGACGAGCCACCGGACATCGCCCCTCCGGCCACGCTCAACGTCACGTACTCCCCGAACCGCAACTCCGCACCGGCCGGCGGATCCGACGCGATGACCCGGGCGTTGTCCGGCGGCAGCCCTCCGCCGGCGAAGGCGGCCGCCAGCCCCTTGCCGGCCAGCCGTCGGCTCGCCTGCCCGAACGTCGTCCCGGCCAGGTCGGGCACCGCACGCCGTTCACGCGTGTCGAACGTCGTGTCGTCCTCGCCCGTGGTGCCGACGGGCCGGTTGACGCCGCGGTCGGGTTCATGGACATCGACGAGAGCGAGCTGCTCCACTTCCCGCGTCGCGGGCCGCACGGCCACCACGGACGACTTCTCATAGCCCTTCCACTCCTCGTTGCGGTCGTCGAACTCGACCTTTATCCGCGTCGTGTCACCCTCGAAGGGCCGCAGCGGATTTCCGCACGAGCACTTCACCGCCGGAAGACCCCGCTCGTCGACGAGAATCGCGATTCCCGTCTGAAGCAGCGCGTTGAAGGGGACGGCCTTTCCCTTTTTGTAGTCGTGGTTCTTCACGAGAGTGTCGTGACGCAGGAGTACGGGTGTGAGGCGGCCGAGATAATCCGGAATCTCGGCCGTCGTGAGGGAGAGCGCGGCTGCCCACGCCTGAGCCTTGCGCTCATTGGCCGGGTCGGTGAGGAACTCCTTCAGCCGTGCGACATCGCAGATCGTCGGCTGCTTCGAACCCCCGTACAGGCCAGGAGTGTCGCCCTGCTGCAGACCTCCGTGCGCCGTCTGCGCCCGTACCTGCGCGTCCCGCCCCAGCCCTTGGCTCTCGTTGAAGAAGGGCGCGAGCGACGGCACTCCCGCGGCCACCGCTTTCACCACGGACAACGGTGTGTTCCGGTCGCACCCACTGAGCGCCAGAATGAAGACCAACAGGACGGCGATCCTCCGAATCGCCGCTATTTCGGACCTGTGCACGAAAACGCGAAACGCCATTACCGCTCCCCCCGGCGGTTCCCCCGACGCGCTTCATGCTACTGAAAGGCGAAGCCTTTCGGTTTCCTCAGTTCCCGCGTGCGTTCAATGAGGCCAAATAGGCGTTGTACGCCTCGAGTTCCTTGTCGCCGTCCCGGTCGGCGGCCCGGTCCTTGCGCTTGGCCTGCCGCTGCTCGGAGCCGTACCACTGGAACAGCAGCGCGATCAGCACCAGCACGGACGGAATCTCACTGAACGCCCAGGCGATGCCGCCGGCCGCGTTCTGGTCGGAGAGCGCGTCGATGCCGAGTGAGGCGGGTGGGTTCTTGAACGTCTCGACCATCGGCTCCGACGCCATCATCAAGGCGATGCCGAAGAACGCGTGGAACGGCATTCCCGCGAACAACTCCAGCATCCGCATCAGATACCCCGGCCGGTGCGGACCGGGATCCACGCCGATGATCGGCCAGAAGAACACCACACCCACGGCGAGGAAGTGCACCATCATCGCGATGTGGCCCGTCTTGGAGCCCATCAGGAAGTCGAACAGCGGGGTGAAGTACAGCGCGTAGAGGCTGGCGATGAACAGCGGAATGGTGAACGCCGGATGCGTGATGATCCGCATGTACCGGCTGTGCAGCAGGGCCAGCAGCAATTCCCGCGGCCCCTTGCGCCCCCGCCCCGCCGGCGGCATCGCACGCAACGCCAGCGTCATCGGCGCACCGAGCAGGAGGAGAATCGGCGACAACATGCTGATCACCATGTGCTGCACCATGTGCACGCTGAACATGACCATCCCGTAGTCATTCAGCCCGGTGCACATGACGAGCATCACGGACAGCACCCCGGCGACGTACGACACGGTCCGCCCCACGGGCCACTTGTCCCCACGCCGCGCGAGCCGCACGACACCCCACGCATACAGCGCGAGCCCCACCAGGCAGGCGACGAGGAAGAACGGGTCCGCGGACCACGCGAGCCCCCGCCCCAGCGTGAACGGCGGCAAATCCATCATCATGCCGTGCCCGCTGTGATCCATCCGCCGGCTCCTGTTTCGTGGGGGTTGTGCAAGTCTGTCCGCACACAGACTAGAACTGCCCCCGGTCGGCATTGCGACCGGGGGCATCTGTTCCAGGGCGAACCGGAGCTACAGCACGCACTCAGCCTCTTCGTACCGGTCCTCCGGCACGGTCTTCAGCGTCTCCACGGCCTCCGCCAGCGACACCATCACGATGTCGGTGCCGCGCAGTGCCGTCATCTTGCCGAACTCACCCCGGTGCACGGCCTCCACCGCATGCCAACCGAACCGCGTCGCGAGCACCCGGTCGTACGCGGTGGGCGTACCACCGCGCTGCACATGTCCGAGGATCACCGGCCGAGCCTCCTTGCCCAGGCGCCCCTCCAGCTCGATGGACAGCTGACGGGCGATCCCGGCGAACCGCTCATGCCCGTAGATGTCCTTGCCGCCCTCGTCGAACTCCATGGAGCCCGGCCTCGGCTTGGCCCCCTCGGCCGCCACGACGATCGCGAAGCGCTTGCCCGCCTCGAACCGCTCGCCGACGACCCGGGTCAACTCCTCGATGTCGAAGGGCCGCTCCGGCACGACGATGGCGTGCGCGCCGGCCGCCATGCCGGAGTGCAGCGCGATCCAGCCGGTGTGCCGGCCCATGACCTCGACCACGAGCACCCGCTGGTGGGACTCGGCGGTGGTCTTGAGCCGGTCCAGGGCCTCGGTCGCAACGCCGACGGCCGTGTCGAAACCGAAGGTGACGTCCGTGACCGCGATGTCGTTGTCGATGGTCTTCGGCACGCCGACGACGGGCAGGCCGCTGTCCGACATCAGCCGGGCCGCCTTCAGCGTGCCCTCGCCGCCGATCGGGATGATCGCGTCGAGGCCGAGCTCCTCGAGGTGGCCCTTCGCCCGCTCCACGCCGTCCCGCAGATGGGAGGGCTGGACCCGGGATGAGCCGAGAATCGTGCCGCCGCGAGCCAGGATGCCGCTCACCGCGTCGAGGTCGAGCTTGAGGTAGTCGCACTCCAGGAGGCCCTTCCAGCCGTCCCGGAAGCCGATGACCTCGTCGCCGTGGTCGACGACGGCGCGGTGCACGACGGACCGGATGACGGCGTTCAGGCCGGGGCAGTCGCCGCCGGACGTGAGGACACCAATGCGCATAGCCCGAAAAACCTTCTCAACGTGGGCCGGGACCGGACCACGCTGTCCGGCTCGAATCCCCGCCACCCTAGCGGCATCAGGGGGCGGGGCCGAACCATGCGTCCGCCTGCTGGACGACCCCGCTCACCTGTGCGGACGCACCGTCAGACGGGCTGGTGACAGCAGACTGGAACCCAGGTGTACGAGCCGGTGCGAGAACCGTCAGGCGGGCTGCTGCGCGGCAGCGATGCGCTCGTTGCGCAGCGCCTCGTACCAGCGGTCGTCGGTCGGCGGCAGCGCGTTCACGTCGAGCGCGAGCTTCAGCAGCAGGTCGGCGATCAGCGGGTTCCGGGCGAGCACCGGGCCGTGCATGTACGTACCGAAGACGGTGTCGTTGTACGCACCCTCCGTACCGTCGCCCGTGCCGTTGCCGTTGCCGAAACGGACCTTGGCGAGGGGGCGGGCGGTGGGGCCGAGGTGGGTGACGCCCTGGTGGTTCTCGAAGCCGGTCAGCGGGGGCAGACCGAGACGCGGGTCGATGTCGCCGAGCACGTCACCGACGCACCGGGCCCCTTCACCGCGCACGGACACCACGTCGATCAGGCCGAGACCGGGCTCGCGCTGGCCGAGGTCGTTGATGAACTCGTGGCCGAGGATCTGGTAGCCCGCGCACACCGAGAACACGATGGCGCCGTTCTCGACGGCCCGGTGCAGACCGCCGTCCCGGCGCAGCCGCTCGGCCGCCAGCCGCTGCGGCCGGTCCTCGCCGCCGCCGATCAGGTAGATGTCGCCGGAGGTCGGGATCGGCTGGTCGCTGCGCACGTCGAGACGAGCCACGTCCAGGCCGCGCTGCCGCGCCCGGCGCTCCACGACGAGGACGTTGCCCTGGTCGCCGTACGTGCTGAGCAGGTCCGGGTAGATCCAGACGATCCGCAGACTGTTGTCGCTCATGAAGTCACTGTCCTTGTGAGTACGTCTGAGTACGTCAGTTGCCGACGCGGCGGCGCAGGTCCTGGAACGCGGTGTAGTTCGCGATGACCTCGATCCGGCCCGGCGGGCACAGCTGCACGGCCTGGTCGAGGGTGTCGCAGACCTGGAACTGCTGGTTCGCGACCTCCAGCCGCACCGCGAGGTCGAGCCTGCGGTCGCCGACGACACAGATCGGGTGCCCGGTCAGCCGCGTGTAGTCCACGTCCCACAGCCAGGAGGTGTCGGTGCCGTCGGCGCTGCGCGCGTTCACGGAGAGGATCACCGGGGTCGGCGGCGGGTCGATGAGGGAGAACGTCTCCAGCCAGCCGGCCGGGTTCTTGGCGAGCAGCAGCCGCAGGTCCCGCCCCTCGAACTGCACGACGTCGTAGCGCCCCGCGACGGCCTGCACCTGGTACATCCGCTCCAGGGCGACCTGGGGCGGCACTCCGAACACGGCGGCCACGGCGGCGGAGGAGGCGGCGTTGGCCTTGTTGGCGCGCCCGGGCAGCTGGAGGTGAATGGGCCAGGCCGACCCGTGCGGGTCCAGGACGTGATCACCGGACAGCGCCCAGCTCGGCGTGGGCCGCCGGAAGCCGCACTCACCGCAGAACCAGTCGTCGCCGGGGCGCTGCATCACACCGCCGCACGACGGGCAGGACCAGGCGTCGTCCTTCCACATCTGCCCGGCGGCGACCCAGATCACATTCGGGGACGAGGAGGCCGCCCACACGACCAGCGGGTCGTCGGCGTTGGCGATGATCACGGCCTTCGAGCCGGCGAGCCCCTCGCGCCAGTTCTCGGCGAGCATGCGGGTCTCGGCGGCGCGGTCCAGCTGGTCGCGGGAGAGGTTGAGGAGCGCGATGCACTTGGGGTCGGTGTCCCGGGCGACCCCGGCGAGGTACTTCTCGTCGACCTCGATGACGCCGTAGCGAGCCTCCGAGCTGCCCGCGAGCGCCGAGGTGATGCCGGCGGGCATGTTGGCGCCGAGGGCGTTGGAGACGACCGGCCCGGCGGCCCGCAGGGCCTCCGCGATGAGCCGGGTGGTCGTGGTTTTGCCGTTGGTCGCCGACACCAGGACCACGTCCAGGTTCTGCGCGAGCCGGGCGAGGAGGTCGGGGTCGAGCTTGAGTGCCACCCGGCCGCCGATCACCGAACCGCTACCGCGCCCCGCGGCACGCGATGCCGCCGCGACCGCCTTACCCGCGGTCACGGCCAGCTTGGCCCGCGGCGAAAGCGGGTCCGAGTTGCCTGACATCAGTCCTCGATCCTCCTTGCGTACGCGCCGCGCCTCTGCCTGACGGCAACGTGGTGGTGGTCAGCCTATCGAGATCCATTCGCACTCCCGAATCGCCGTACCCTTGCGGCCATGCGAAACGGCTCCATTCCGGGCGCGCGCGGGCGCGTCCGTCCCCTCACCGTGCTCGGCGACCCGGTGCTGCAGGCACCCTGCAAGGATGTCACCGACTTCGGCCCCGAATTGGCGACGCTGGTGGAGGACTTGTTCGCGACGATGTACGCGGCGCGTGGCGTGGGTCTCGCCGCGAACCAGATCGGCGAGCCGCTGCGGGTGTTCGTGTACGACTGCCCCGACGACGAGGACGTCCGGCACCTCGGGCATGTGGTGAACCCACGACTCGTGGAGGCGGACGGCGTGGTGCTCCGCGGCCCCGAGGGCTGCCTGTCCCTGCCGGGCCTGGAGGCGGGCACGGAGCGGTACGACCACGCGGTGGTCGAGGGTTTCACAATGACGGGGGAGCCGGTGACGATCCACGGCACGGGGTTCTTCGCACGCTGCCTGCAGCACGAGCACGACCACTTGGACGGCACGCTGTACGCGGACCGCGTAACGGGCTGGCGCCGTAGACGCCTGATGCGACAGGTGGCCCGAGCCTCTTGGCACAGGCCGGCGCTGCCTACCTAGGGACCGTCAGAACCCCGGACCGCCCATCTTGTCCCCCGCCGCAGCCAACCGCCCCCACAACAGGTCGGCCAGACTGCGCACCAACTCCGCCCGCGAGCACGGCCGTTCCCCGAGCCACCAGTCACCCGCGGCATGCATCATCCCGACGATCCCGTGCCCCCACACCCGGGCCAGCTGCTGACTGCCGGGCCCGAGGTCCAACCGCTCCTCGATGACGGTGGCCAGTTCCTCGCCCATCCTGCGCAGCAGCGGCGCCGAGTGCTTGCCGACGTCGAAGCCGGGGTCCCCGGGCTGGCCCCCCTCCGCCGGATGCATCAGGAACCGGTACACCTGAGGCCGCGCCTCGATCGCCGCGAGGTACGTGTCCAAGGTGGCCTCGACGCGCTCACGCCGGTCCGCGGGGGCGTCCAGCGCCGCCCGCAGCGAGTCGAGCAGCGCGTCCGTATGCCTCATGGCCAATGCCGCGTAGAGTCCGCCCTTGTCACCGAAGTGCCGGTACAGAATCGGCTTCGTGATCCCCGCCTCGGCCGCGATCGCGTTCATCGAGGCCTGCGGGCCGTCGCGAAGCACCACTCTGTCGGCGGCCTCCAGCAGCTCGCGCCGACGGCGGTCGGCGGACCGCTGTTGCTCGGTCCGCTGCGTGGTGTCCATGAGCTCTCCCCACCCGTGGTGAATCGATGACGCATGCGCAAACTAACACTCAACCAGCCGCAACCATCGAACGGACTGCCGACCGGGCGTCGCGGGTTGACTTTATCTACCCGCGAGTAACAAACTAAGGTTACCGCTAGTAACAAGCATCAAGCATGCACGTACGCCGCTGGAGGGGACATGGCCGAGTTCACCATGGAGCTCAACGACGAACAGAAGGAGGTCCGGGACTGGCTGCACGGCTTCGCGGCCGACGTGATCCGCCCCGCGGCCGCCGAATGGGACGAGCGTGAGGAGACTCCCTGGCCGGTCATCCAGGAGGCCGCGAAGGTCGGCATCTACTCGCTCGACTTCTACGCCCAGCAGTACTTCGACCAGACCGGTCTCGGCATCCCCATGGCGATGGAGGAGCTGTTCTGGGGTGACGCGGGCATCGCCCTGTCGATCGTCGGCACCGGCCTCGCCGCCGTCGGCGTCCTCGCGAACGGCACCGAGGAGCAGATCGGCACCTGGGTGCCCCAGATGTACGGCGATGCCAACGATGTCAAGCTTGCCGCGTTCTGCTCCTCCGAGCCCGACGCCGGCTCCGATGTGGCCTCGATGCGCACCCGCGCCGTCTACGACGAGGCCAAGGACGAGTGGGTGATCAACGGCACGAAGACGTGGGCGACCAACGGCGGTATCGCCAACGTGCACGTGGTCGTCGCGGTCGTCGACCCGGACCTGGGTTCCAAGGGGCACGCGTCCTTCATCGTCCCGCCGAACACGCCGGGTCTGGCCCAGGGCCAGAAGTTCAAGAAGCACGGCATCCGTGCCTCGCACACCGCCGAGGTCATCCTCGACAACGTGCGGGTGCCGGGCTCCTGCCTGCTGGGCGGCAAGGAGAAGCTGGACGAGCGCCTGGCGCGGGCTCGCGAGCGGGCCAAGGCGGGCGGCGAGCGCGTGAAGAACGCGGCGATGGCCACGTTCGAGGCCTCGCGGCCGGCCGTCGGTGCGATGGCCGTGGGTACGGCCCGTGCCGCGTACGAGGTCGCCCTCGACTACGCGATGACGCGTGAGCAGTTCGGGCGGCCGATCATCGACAACCAGGGTGTGGCGTTCCAGCTGGCCGAGATGGCGACGCAGATCGATGCCGCGCGGCTGCTGGTGTGGCGTGCCTCCTGGATGGCGGTGAACGGGAAGCCGTTCACCGCGGCCGAGGGGTCGATGTCGAAGCTGTTCGCGAGCGAGACGTCGAAGAAGGTCACGGCCCAGGCGATACAGATCCTCGGGGGCAACGGCTACACCCGGGAGTACCCGGTGGAGCGGATGCACCGGGACAGCGCGATCTACACGATCTTCGAGGGCACGAGCGAGATCCAGCGGCTGGTGATCGCCCGTACGTTGTCGGGGATGCCGATCCGATAAGCGCCGAGGAGGTTTCCGAGGTACGCGGTCTGCAGCTGGTTCGTGGCTGAGCGCGCAGTTCCCCGCGCCCCTGAGGGGCGTTGCGGACGCCGACCTTTGAGAGGGGCGCGGGGAACTGCGCGACCAGCCACACACGACCCGCACCCGGCAATGCGCCGAAACCCTAGGGCGCACCACCGCTGCTGTGCGCGATGCACGCCACGTCGATGCGATCCGCGAGCTTCGCCAGCTCGATGGTCAGCGCGGCCACCGTGTCCTCGTCGAGCCCGTCCTCCCCGGCCTCGACAAGGTGCAGCCACCGACCACCCACCGTGCGCAGCAGCTTGCTCACATCGGACGCAGCCACCTGCAAGGTCCCGCGGTGATCGACGATCAGCGGCAGAGTAACTTCGCGGTTCACACCCGGGATCGTAGTCGCGCGGCGCTCACGCACCCTGCCAAACCGTGGTGATGTTGCAGAACTCGCGGATTCCGTGCCCGGACAGCTCACGCCCGTATCCGGACCGCTTCACTCCGCCGAACGGAAACGCCGGATGGGACGCCGTCATCCCGTTGACGTACACGCTTCCGGCCTCCAGGTCCCGTACGAACCGGTCGACCTCGGCCTCGTCGCGCGTCCACACGTTCGAACTGAGTCCGAACGGTGAGTCGTTGGCGATCAGTACCGCCTCGTCCAGGTCGTCGGCCCGGTACAGCGTGGCGACCGGTCCGAATGCCTCCTCGCGGTGGATCCGCATCTCGCGGGTGATGCCGGCGAGCACGGTGGGGGCGTAGTACCAGCCGGGCAGTTCGGGACGGCGCAGCTGGTGGCCGCCGCACAGCACGGCCGCTCCGCTGCGCCGGGCGTCGTCGACGAGCTCCTCCAGGTCGTCCCGGCCCCGTTCGCTGGACAGCGGGCCGACCTCTGTCTCCTCCTGCATCGGGTCGCCGACCACCAGCGCCTTCATGCCCTCCACGAACCGCTCGGCGAACGCCTCGTAGACGTCCGTGTGCACGATGAACCGTTTGGCGGCGATGCACGACTGACCGGTGTTCTGCACGCGCGCGGTCACGGCGATCTGCGCGGCGCGGTCGACGTCGGCCGACGGCATGACGACATACGGGTCGCTGCCGCCCAGTTCCAGCACCGTCTTCTTGATCATCTCCCCGGCGGTGGAGGCGACCGCGCGGCCGGCCGGCTCGCTGCCGGTGAGGGTGGCCGCCTTGACGCGGTCGTCACGCAGGATCTCGTCGACCTGTCCGGAGCCGACGAGCAGGGTCTGGAAGCAGCCCTCCGTATAGCCCGCGCGGTGGAACAGGTCCTCCAGGTAGAGGGCGGTCTGGGGGACGTTCGAGGCATGCTTGAGGAGGCCGACGTTGCCAGCCATCAGCGCCGGGGCCGCGAAGCGGATCACCTGCCAGAGCGGGAAGTTCCACGGCATCACCGCGAGCACCGGACCGAGCGGCCGGTAGCGCACCCGGACCCGCGAGGCGCCGGAGTCCTTCACGTCGGACTCGGGCGGCTCCTCGTCGGCGAGCAGTTCCTCGGCCCGCTCGGCGTACCAGCGCATCGCCTTGGCGCACTTGGCGACCTCCGCGCGCGACTGCTTGATGGGCTTGCCCATCTCGGTGGTCATCGTCCGGGCGATGTCGTCCTGGTCGTCCTCCAGGAGACTCGCGGCCTGGACCAGCAGGCGAGCCCGGTCGGTGAAGCTGGTGGTCCGGTACGTGCGGAATGTGGCCTCGGCGAGCTGGAGCCTGCGCTCGATCTCCTCGGCACCCATGGCCTCGTACGTCTTGAGCGTCTCGCCGTTCGCCGGGTTCACCGTCGCGATGGGCATGACCGACCTCCTGGGAGCGTGCTGATGCTTCGACCTTCCCGCGCGGCGGTGGCTACCGCAACGCGTGTACGGCCGCTCAGGCCGAGTGCTCCGCCAGCCGGTCGAGAAACGCGGCCTGGGCCTTCACGATCACCTCGCGGGCCCGGTCGACGCCCAGCCACGCCACCCGGTCGAGCTCCGGGAACTCCTGGGTCCGTCCCGAACGCGGCGGCCACTCCATCACGAACGTGCCGGGGACGACCGTCGCCGGGTCGAGGTCGGCCTCGACCGCCCATACCGTGACGATCTTTCCGCCCGACTGCTTCACCTCGCCGAGGGGCACGGCCTCCCCGTCGGGTGGCGCCAGCCCGAGTTCCTCCTGGAACTCGCGGCGAGCCGCGTCCCAGGCGGGCTCGTCGGGTTCGTACTCGCCCTTCGGGACCGTCCACGCCCCGGCGTCGCGCTTGGCGAAGAACGGGCCGCCCATATGGCCGAGCAACACTTCCAGACTGTCATCGGTGTGGCGGAACAGCAGCAGGCCCGCGCTGCGCTTCTCGCGCTTCTCGCCGGACGGCGTCACGGCGTCACCCCCGCGGTCACGGCTTCACGTCCGGGTGGGCGGCGAGCAGGGTCTCGACCGTGTCGGCCTCCTCGGGCCGTTTGTCCTCGCGGTAGCGGACCACGCGCGCGAAGCGGAGTGTCACGCCGGCCGGGTAGCGGGTGGAGCGCTGCAGGCCGTCGTAGGCGATCTCGACGACCAGTTCGGGGCGTACGGTCACGCCCCAGCCCTGGTGTTCCACGGCGAGTTCCTGGAGCCGCTCGGTCTGCCAGGTCAGCATCGTGTCGGTCATGCCCTTGAAGGTCTTGCCGAGCATGGCGAAGGAACCGTCCGCCGTGCGGGCGCCCAGGTGGAGGTTGGAGAGCTTGCCGGTCCTGCGGCCGTGGCCCCATTCGGCGGCCAGTACCACCAGGTCGAGGGTGTGCACGGGCTTGACCTTCAGCCAGGAGGCGCCGCGCCGGCCCGCGCTGTAGGGGGCGTCGAGCGCCTTGACGACGACGCCCTCGTGGCCGCGCTCGAGGGTCTCGGCGAGGAAGTCCTCGGCCAGCGTGAGGTCCTCGGGCCCGGACACCGGGCTGCGGCGCACGCGCATCGGCTCGGGGACCAGCCGGGCCAGTTCCCCGTGCCGTTCGGCGAAGGGAAGGTCGAGCAGGTCGCGGTCGTCGACGGACAGGGCGTCGAAGAAGACGGGGGAGACGGGGACCTCCTTGGCCGCCGTCGCCACGTCCACGCGGGAGCCGACGCGGCCGGCGGTTTCCTGGAAGGAACGGGGGCGGCCCCGGTCGTCGAAGGCGATGACCTCCCCGTCCAGGATGAAGCGATCTCCCCTCAACTCCAGTGCGGTCGCCGTCAGTTCGGGGAGCCGGTCGGTGATGTCGTCCAAGGTGCGGGTGTAGATCCGCACGATGTCGCCGTCTCGGTGCACCTGGACGCGGATGCCGTCCAGCTTCTCCTCGACCACGCAGGTGCCGAGCTTGTCGACCGCCTCGGCCACCGAGGAGGCGCTGTGCGCCAGCATCGGCAGGACCGGGCGGCCGACGGTGAGCCGGAAGCGTTCGAGGGCGGCGGGGCCGTCCGCGAGCAGGGCCTCGGCCACCGTCTGGAGCGACCCGGCGAGCATCACCGCCCGGCGCACGTCCGCCGAAGGCGCCCCGGTCGCCTGCGCCAGCCCCTCCACCGCCACCGCGTCCAGCGCGCCCTGCCGCACCTCGCCCGTGATCAGCCCGAACAGGAAGCGCTGCTCGTCCTCGGTGGCCGCGCCCATCAACTCGCCGACCAAACGGCCCCGTTCGGCCTGCGAACCCGTGCCGGAGACCTTGCCGAGCCCGGTCAGCCGGGCGTCCACCTCGCGCACGGTGAGCGTCGGCTCGGCGGCCGGGGCGACCGGCCGGCTCAGCACCTTCCAGCCGATGCCGAGCCGCCCCTGCGGCAGCCGTCCCGCCAGATACGGGATGACGATCGGTACGTCGTCCGCCTCGGCGTCCCGGAACAGCTCCGCGAGCAGAGCGATCTTCCGGGACCGCGCAGAGGTCGCGGCGACCTCCTGGGACACCTGGGCCAGCCGGGTCAGCAGCATGCAGCAATGGTGCAACGGAGGCGGCCGCTCTACACCCCCGCGGCCAGGTCGATGTCGGTCATCAGCAGCTCCCCGTTGACCGTGGCCCCGGCGCGGTAGCCGCCCGCCGCCGCGTTCACGACCTGCTCGGCGAACCCCATCGCGTTGCCCGCGGCCCACACGCCCGGCACGGAGGTCAGGCCCGTCGCGTCGACCACCGGGTAGGCGCCGAAGGGAGTCTCGGTCATCTCGGCGCCGAGCCGCTCGAACAGCGCGGTCTGCGGGATCGGGCGGGGCGCGACGAACAGCGCCTGGCGGTCGTGGACCGAGCCTTCCTCGGAGGGGGTGCCCCCAGCCAGTCGCACTCCGGTGAGCCGGTCGTCCTCGACCACGAGCCCGGCGACCTCGCCGGGAACGACGTGCACGCCGGCCGCGGCGAGCCTGCGCAGGTCGTCGTCCGGCAGGTCGTCCTCGGCGACCTCGTGCAGGAAGAAGGTCACGTCCTTGGACCACTGGGAGACCATCAGCGCCTGGTGCACGCTCAGCGGGCCGGTCGCCAGCACCCCGAAGGCCTGGTCGCGCACCTCCCAGCCGTGGCAGTACGGGCAGTGCAGCACATCGCGCCCGAAGCGCTCGGCGACGCCGGGGACGGCGGGCAGCTCGTCCTTGAGGCCGGTCGTGATCACCAGCCGCCGGGCACGCACGGTGCGTCCGCTCGCCAGCTCGACCGCGAAGTCCTCGCCCTTGGTGACGTCCACGGCGGTGTCGCGGACGAGCTCCACTCCGTACCGGGCGATCTCCTCGCGGCCGATCGTCAGGAACTCGGCGGGGGACATGCCGTCCCGGGTCAGATAGCCCTGCATGTGCGCGGCGGGCGCGTTGCGCGGCTCGCCCGCGTCGACGACCAGTGTGCGGCGCCGGGCACGGCCCAGGACGAGGGCGGCCGAGAGGCCTGCCGCACCGCCTCCGACGACGATCACTTCGTACGTTTCGGTCATGGTGACCACCTCCACCCAGACCGTGCCGCCGAGGGCGCGGGATTGACAAACAAGTTTGCCGAAACTGCAATACCGGCATGAGTACCGATGAAGTTCTCGCGGGCGTGGGTCCCAGGCTGCGGCAGATGCGCAAAGAGCGCGAGGTGAGCCTCGCCTCGCTGTCCGAGGTGACCGGCATCTCGGTGAGCACGCTCTCCCGGCTGGAGTCCGGCCTGCGCAAACCCAGTCTGGAACTGCTGCTGCCGATCGCGCGGGCGCACCAGGTGCCGCTGGACGAGTTGGTCGGCAATCCCGTCGTGGGCGATCCGCGGGTGCGCGCCACCAAGCCGATCGAGCAGTACGGCCGCAAGCACTGGCCGCTCACCCGCCAGCCCGGCGGCCTCCAGGCCTTCAAGGTGCTCGAACCGCAGCGCAGGCTCGAACCGGAACCGCGTACGCACGAGGGCTACGAGTGGCTGTACGTCCTCTCGGGCAGACTGCGGCTGGTGCTCGGCGAGCACGACGTGGTGCTCTCGGCGGGAGAGGCTGCCGAGTTCGACACGCGGGTGCCGCACTGGTTCGGGTCGACCGGGGAGGGGCCGGTGGAGTTCCTCAGTCTGTTCGGGCCGCAGGGGGAGCGGATGCATGTGCGGGCGCGGCCCAAGAAGCCGTGACGCACATGACTGTCCCCACGGGACTGTTCCCTGATCGGCAAGCGACCGCTTAGTATGCGAACCGACCCCGGTCAGACGAAGCAGTCCCCCGTGGAGGCACCGCATGCAGGCATGGCAAGTGCACGACAACGGCGAGCCGAGCGAGGTGATGCGGCTCGAGGACGTCGAGACGCCCACGCCCGGTGACGGCCAGATCCTGCTGAAGGTGCGCGCCGCGAACATCAACTTCCCGGACGCCCTGCTGTGCCGGGGCCACTACCAGGTCAGGCCACCACTGCCCTTCACGCCGGGTGTGGAGATCTGCGGCGAGACCGAGGACGGGCGCCGTGTCCTCGCCAACCCCGCGCTGCCGTACGGCGGTTTCGCCGAGTACGCCGTCGCGGACGCCGCCGCCGTCCTGCCCGCGCCCGAGGCGCTGGACGACGCCGAGGCCGCCGCCCTGCACATCGGCTACCAGACCGGCTGGTTCGGCCTGCACCGGCGGGCCGGTCTGGAAGCCGGCGAGACGCTGCTCGTCCACGCTGCCGCCGGAGGGGTCGGCAGCGCGGCCGTGCAGCTCGGCAAGGCGGCCGGGGCGCGGGTCATCGGTGTCGTGGGAGGCGCGGACAAGGCGGCCGTGGCCCGTGAGCTGGGCTGTGACGTCGTCATCGACCGGCGTGCCGAGGACGTCATCGGCTCCGTGAAGGAGGCCACCGGCGGGCGGGGCGCCGACGTCATCTACGACCCCGTCGGAGGCGAGGCCTACGCCCAGTCCGCCAAGGTCGTCGCCTTCGAGGGCCGGATCGTGATCGTCGGCTTCGCAAGCGGCACGATTCCCAGCCCGGCGCTCAACCACGCGCTGGTGAAGAACTACTCGATCCTCGGTCTGCACTGGGGTCTGTACAACACCAAGAACCCGAAGTTGATCCAGCACTGCCACGAGCAGCTCACCGAGCTGGCCGCCCGGGGCGCGATCAAGCCGCTGGTGAGCGAGCGGGTGCCGCTGAGCGGGGCCGCGGCCGCCGTCCAGAAGGTCGCCGACGGTGTCACCACCGGCCGTATCGCCGTCGTGCCGTCGCTGGAGAACGGAGCCGCCGCATGACGATCGACGCATCAGAACTCCGCCGCCGGACAGCCGAGTTGCTGGACGCCCATCCGCCCACCGGCACCGACCGCCTGGACTTCCTGCGCGCCCGCTTCGACGCGGGGCTGGCGTGGGTGCACTACCCCGAGGGCCTCGGCGGACTCGGTGTGCCCCGCTCCCTCCAGGCCGTCGTGGACGCCGAGCTGGAGGCCGCGGGCGCCCCCGACAACGACCCGCGGCGCATCGGGATCGGGCTGGGCATGGCCGCGCCGACGATCCTGAAGTACGGCACCGAGGAGCAGAAGCAGCGGTATCTGCGGCCCCTGTGGACGGGTGAGGAGGTCTGGTGCCAGCTCTTCAGCGAGCCCGGCGCCGGGTCCGACCTCGCCGCGCTCCGGACGCGCGCCGTCCGCGAGGGCGAGGACTGGGTCGTCAACGGGCAGAAGGTCTGGACGTCCAGCGCCCACATCGCCCGCTGGGCCATCCTCATCGCCCGCACCGACCCGGACGTGCCCAAGCACGCGGGCATCACCTACTTCCTCTGCGACATGACCGACCCCGGCGTCGAGGTCCGGCCGCTGCGGCAGATCACCGGTGAGGCCGAGTTCAACGAGGTCTTCCTCACCGACGTCCGCATCCCGGACTCACGTCGCCTCGGCGAGGTCGGCGACGGCTGGCGGGTCGCGCAGACCACGCTCAACAACGAGCGCGTCGCGATCGGCGGCATGCGGCTGCCCCGCGAGGGCGGCATGATCGGCCCGATCGCCAGGACCTGGCGCGAGCGGCCCGAGCTGCGCACCCACGACCTGCACCAGCGGCTGCTGAAGCTGTGGGTGGAGTCCGAGGTCTCCCGCCTCACCGCGGAGCGGCTGCGCCAGCAGCTCGTCGCGGGCCAGCCCGGCCCCGAGGGCGCCGGCATGAAGCTCGCCTTCGCCCGCCTCAACCAGGAGATCAGCGGCCTGGAGGTCGAACTGCGCGGCGAGGAGGGCCTGTTGTACGACGACTGGACCATGCGCCGCCCGGAGCTCGTGGACTTCACCGGCCGCGACGCCGGATACCGCTACCTCCGCTCCAAGGGCAACAGCATCGAGGGCGGGACCAGCGAGGTCCTGCTGAACATCGTCGCCGAGCGCGTCCTGGGCCTGCCGTCCGAGCCGCGCACCGACAAGGACGTCGCATGGAAGGACCTCGCCCGATGAGCGACCTGTTGTACTCGGAGGAGGAAGAGGCACTGCGGGCCGCCGTACGGGACCTGCTCGCCGATCACTGCGACGCGCCCGGCGTCATCGCGCGCACCGAGTCGGACGCCCCGCACGACCTCGCGGCCTGGAAGGCGCTCGCGGACGGGATGGGCCTGGCCGGACTCCTGGTCCCGGAGGAGCAGGGCGGCCAAGGCGCCACCCACCGCGAAGTCGCCGTCGTACTGGAGGAGTTGGGGCGCGCGGTCGCGCCCGTGCCGTTCCTGACCAGCGCTGTCGTGGCCACCGAGGCCCTGCTCGGCTGCGAGACCGACGCGGGCCTGCTGGCCGAGCTGGCGTCCGGGCGGCGGATCGGCGCCCTCGCCGTGGCCCTGAACGTGGTTCCGGGCGGCGCCTACAAGGTCGTACGGCACGAGGGCGGCGTCCTGCACGGGGAGCTGACCGGCATCGCGGACGCGGCCGTCGCCGACGTGCTGCTCGTGCCCGCGGACGACGGTGGGCTGTACGCGGTCGACTCCGAGGCCGTGACCGTCACCCCGCAGGTGTCCCTGGACCTGACCCGGCCGGTGGCCACGGTGCGCCTGGACGGGGCGTCGGGCCGGCTGCTGGGGGCCGCCGAACCCGCCGTGGGCCGAGCCCTGCGCGCCGGAGCCGGGCTGCTCGCCTCCGAGCAGTTCGGGCTCGCCGAATGGACGTTGACCGAGACGGTCCGCTATCTGAAAGACCGCAAGCAGTTCAACCGGCCCGTCGGCGGCTTCCAGGCGCTCAAGCACCGGCTCGCCCAGCTGTGGCTGGAGGTCGTCAACCTCCGCGCGGCCGCCCGGGGCGCCGCCGACGCGCTCACGACGGGGAACGACGTCGACGTGGCGGTTGCCGTCGCCCAGGCGTACGCGGCGCCCGTCGCCGTGCACGCCGCCGAGGAGGCGCTGCAACTGCACGCCGGAATCGGCATGACCTGGGAGCACCCGGTCCATCTCTATCTGAAGCGCGCCAAGGCCGACTCCATCGCCTACGGCACGGCGGGCGCCCACCGTGCGGCCCTGGCCGAACTTGTCGACCTGCAGGCTCCCTGACGTCCACCTGAGCGAACCGCGCGAAAAGCCCGCCCGACCTGGGGCGGGCTTTTTCGTGTGCGCAGTACGGGTGAAGTGAACACAGGACGGCAGTCCGGCCAACTCGCCGCGCAGCTCTGCTGTTTGAGGCTTCGGAATCGCATACTCGCAGCGGTTCCCAACGCCTGAAACGCCCCTGCCAGGGAGGCAGCACATGGCCCTCACCACCCGTCGCAGAGCCCTCACCACCCTCGGCGCCGCCCTCGCGGGCGCGGTCGCCCTGCCCGCCACCGGTGCGCTGGCCGGCGAACAGAAGCACGGCCCCCGCCCGTTGTGGCGCGCCCACGCCCACAACGACTACGAGCACCCGCGCCCCCTCCTCGACGCCCTCGACCACCGCTTCGGCAGTCTTGAGGCCGACATCTACCTCGTCGGCGACCAGCTCCTCGTCGCCCACGACCCCGAGGACCTCGACCCCACCCGCACACTGGAGTCCCTCTACCTCGACCCGCTGGCCGCCCGCGTGCGGGCCAACCACGGCTGGGTCCACCGCGGACACCGCAAGCCGATCCAACTGCTCATCGACATCAAGACCGAGGGCGCGTCGACGTACCTCGAACTCGACAAGCACCTCAAGCGCTACAAGCACCTGTTCACGACGTACGCCCACGGCCGGGTCCTCCCCGGGGCGGTCACCGCCGTGATCTCCGGCGACCGTGCGGCCCGTACGCCGATGGAGGCCCAGACCGTCCGCCGCGCCTTCTACGACGGCCGCCTCGCCGACCTCGGCAGCTCGGCGCCCGCCTCCTTCATCTCGCTCATCAGCGACAACTGGACGCTCAACTTCACCTGGTTGGGCGTCGGCGCCTTCCCGGACGCCGAGCGGCAGAAGCTGCGCGGCATCGTCCGGGCGGCGCACTCCCGCGGGCAGAAGGTGCGGTTCTGGGCCACTCCGGACGTGGCCGGCCCGGCGCGGGACGCGCTGTGGGGCGAACTGCTGGCCGCCGGCGTCGATTTCCTCAACACCGACGACCTCGCCGGCCTGGAGGCCTTCCTCGACGCCCGGCGGACCTTCTAGAACGCCGCGCGAGAACACCACACGTTCGGAGGACAGGTCAGCCGCCCGGACGAACCCTCCGCTACGCCACACTTGCGGCCGAACGCCGCGAACCTTGACAAGGCGGCGTGGCGGAGGAGGTTGACGATGGCCATTTCCATCTCTGTGGTGTTGCTGCTGTTCATCCTGGCGGTGATCTTCGTCCGCAACGGCGGACTGAAGATCACCCACGCGCTGGTGTGCCTGCTGCTCGGCTTCTACCTGGCCAGCACGAGCATGGCGCCCACCATCAACAGCGGTCTGACGGCCACTGCGGACATCGTCAGCGGCCTCAGACCGTAACGGTCAGCGAGCCGAGAAGACTCCGATGCCGTTGGGGACAGGGCGCTCCACTCCGTCGGACGGGTGGTTCCGTACCGAGACGGCCCCCGCTCCCGGCGCGCGGGCGACCAGCGTCGACGAACCGCCGCCGTCCAGGCTGAACGCGTCGACCGAACCCAACTCCCGCATGACGGAGGCCACCTCCGCGATGGTCAGACCGGTGCGGTACTCGGGCGCGCCGTCCAGCGCGAGCAGCAGCAGGCGCCGGCCGTTGTCCGCGATGCCCACGGCCGTGCGCACGGCCGAGGCCCGGTTGTCGAGGCCGGGCAGGGGCTGTCCGTCGTCCAGGACCGGATAGCCGCCGAGCGCGAAGCGGAACGGAACGCGTGACTTGGACGCCACCAGCCGGTGCCGCACCGTCACGCGCTCGCCCGCGTAGAACTTCCGCAGCTGCTGCGCACCCGCCTCGCGGCCCACTAGTACGGTCGTGTCCGGCGCGATCGGCCCGCTGCCGGGTGTGTCGGCGGTCGACACGACACGGCCCCGGCGGACCGTCACCTCGTAGGTGTCCGTGCTGCACGGAGCCGCCCGGTCGGTGTCCGTCCCGCAGGTGGCGCGCACCCGGGAGACGCTGCCCCACTGGGCGGTGAACGCCCCGATGGACCCCACCGGCAGGGCGTACTGGTTGAACCCGCGCAGGGGAAGCCGGCCCTCGGGTGTGCGGATCGAGCCGTCGAGGCTCAGGTCGTCGAGGCGGGCCCGGCGGTCGACGCCCAGGCCGAACACGTCCTCGGTGGTGGTGCCGGGAGGCAGCGCGGGCCCGAAGCGCTGTCCGGTCGGCACCGCGCCCTTCAGCGCCGTGCCGCGCGCGATGGCCGGTCCCACGCTCGCGCCGGTCGCCTGGACGCCCGGGTGCTGGACCTCGCTGATGTTGAAGAAGTCGCCGTTCACGCCCGCGACGGCGCCCTGCGCGCCGGCCTGCTCGGAGATGGTCGCCCGGGCCGCCACCGCCCCCGGATGCAGCAGGTCGAGGCGCACGCGCGGGTTGCGCAGGTCGACGGTGAGGACATGGGCATGCGCCGTGCCCTTCGCCGCCGCGATGTCGAACTCGTCGTACGAGACACCCGGCCCGACCGGGGTGCCCTGCGCGGCGCCGGCCGGTGCCGCGCCCACAACGGCCGTACCGGCCAGCGCGCTGAGTGCCGTGAGCAGCGTGAGGGCCGCTCTGGCGGTGCCGAACCGTTTCTGACGACGCGTCACAGTCTCCCCCTGATGTCTCGTCAAATGTGGCAGGACTCAGGGGAAGTGCACCAGACGGCAATGAGCTGCGGGGTTTCTAGGCGCCGACGACGCGAGAACGGGTGAGGAAACGTACCCCCTCGGGTGCCTCCAGGGAGAAACCGCTGCCTCTGCCCTCCACGACATCGACGATCAGCCGCGTGTGGCTCCACACCTCGTACTGACTGCGCGCCATCCAGAAGGTCACCGGCTCCTCGACCCCCTCGACGTGCAGCTCCGCGAGCAGCACGTCCGAGCCGCCCGTACGGAACTCGCCCTCCGGGTAGCACATGGGCGCGCTGCCGTCGCAGCAGCCGCCGGACTGGTGGAACATCAGCGGGCCGTGTGTCGCCCGCAGTCGGCGAAGCAGGTCGGCGGCCGCGGGGGTGAGTTCGACGCGGGGGGTCTCGTCGTACGGCGGGGTCTCCTCATCCATGGGAGCAAGGGGAGCACGGGGAACGTTGCGAGAGGGTTGCACCAAAAATGGCTCTGTCCATGTCAGTGGGCACTGTTAACCTCCTGCGGCCCGTGTGATCAACGGGCTCACCAGGGGAGGAAAAGCGTGAACACTGCCAGAAGCAGCGGGAGTCGGCACAGACCCGGCCGCATCGCGGTGGGCTGCCTCGTCACCGCGGCCGTCCTGACTGCGCCCGGAGTCGCCCACGCCGCCGAGAACCTGCCGCCGCGTCAGCCGCTGGTCCAGGATCTGCAGACCGGTACGAAGGCGTGCGCCGCGGGGGAGCAGAAGGCGTACGTCGGGGCGGCGCCGACGCTGGAGGCGGTGCTGTACGACCCGGAGGAGGACAACCAGCCCGTAGAGGCCAACATGGTCAAGGGCGAGTTCGAGGCCTGGTGGACCGACGCCGAGGGTGTGGAACAGCGCCGCACCCACACCACGTCGGAGACGCTGTCCGGCTCACCCCAGCGTTGGCGGATGCCGGACGACATTCCGGCGAACACGGTCGTCTCCTGGCACGTGCGTGCCGACGACGGCACCGCGCTCTCCGCGTGGAGTTCCGAGGGCGGCGGCTCGGTCTGCCAGTTCGTGTACGACGACACCAGCCCGGAGAAGGCCGTCGTCACGTCCTCCGACTATCCGGAGGACCAGATCCGGGACGGCGTGGGCGTCTACGGCAGCTTCACCATGGATTCCCCGTCGGACGATGTCGCGCAGTACGTCTACAGCTTCATCGGCGGCCCGCAACTGACCGCCCGCCCCGACGAGCTCGGCGGCCCCGTCACCATCCGGCACCTCCCGCTGAAGTCCGGCACGGACTACCTCAGCGTCCGCGCGATCGACCGTGCCGGCCGCAGCAGTACGACGACCACGTACTGGATCCGGATCAAGTCGGGCCGAGCCCCCGTCGCCCACTGGAACCTGGCGGACCCGGCGGGCTCCACCACGGCCGCCGCCGAGGCCGGCCCTGCCGCCGACGCCGGCTCCCGGGTGGTCTTCGGCACGACCGCGCCGCGCGGAACGTCGCTGGCCTCCGTGGCGAGCCTCGACGGCAGCAGCCACGCCTTCCTCACCCCGCACGCCCCGGCGGTCGACACCGCAAAGACCTTCGCCGTCAGCGCTTGGGCGCGCCCCGCGCGGACGGACCGGAACATGACCGTGGCCGGCCAGGACGCGGGGGCGCACGCGGCCTTCACCCTGGGGCTGCGCACCCGGCACGAAGGCCCGCAGTGGTCCTTCTCGATCGGCGGCACCCGGATCACCGGCGGCGCCCCGGAGACCGGCGAGTGGGCCCATCTGCTGGGCCTGTACGACAAGGAGACCGGCGAGGCGCGGCTCTACGTCAACGGCAACGAGGTCGGCACGCCCGCCGAGGCGACACCGGACCGGACAGCGGGTGCCTTCCAGATCGGCCGCTCCCGCAAGGGCGGCGGCTACGGGGACCGCTGGCACGGCGCCGTCGGCGACGTCCGCGCCTACGACCGGGTGGTCGTTCCCGCGGTGGTCACCGAACTGGCCTACCGCAAGCCGACGTTGCTCGGTCACTGGTCGCTGGAGACCGCCACGGACGGCGCGAGCCCCGAGCAGAGCGGCAAGGCGCCGCTGACGCTCGGACCGGGAGCCTCGATCCACCGCGGCCCCGACGGCTCCTGCCTCCCCGACCTCGATCCGGACTGCCCCTTCGTGCCCTACCCCCTCGTCGGTGACGGTCACCTCCAGCTGGACGGCGCGACCGGTCACGCGACCACCGGGAGTGCCGTCGTGGACACCTCGGACAGCTTCACCGTCGGCGTGGTCGTCCGCCTTGCCGACGCCGAACCGGCCGCGCCGATGACCGTGCTGTCGCAGGCCGGTGAGCACACGGACGCCTTCAAGGTGCGCTACGACCCGGCGGTCCATGCGTGGCAGTTGGTGATGCCGCTGAGGGACGAGGCCGGCGCGCCCGAGGTCGTGGTCTCGCAGATCGAGTCCGCGGACGGCGGCGAGGGCCAGGGGCACCGGCTCGCAGTCGTCTACGACGACGCCACCGACCGGATCCAGCTCTACCTCGACGGCTACACCAACGCCGACGCCACCGCCACCTTCCCCAACGGCCTGCCCAGCTCCGGTGCCCTGCAGATCGGCCGGGGCAAGGCCGGAGACGGCTGGGGCGAGTACCTGCACGGCGACGTCGACGAGGTGCAGGCCTACGCCGGGGCCCTGCGGGACCGCGACATCGCCTTCCTGGGCTCGGGCGGCGGACCCTGCTTCTGCTGAGAGCTCAGTGCACGGGTGATGGTGCCGGCAGGGGCTAGCGGCGACCAGTGCCCAAGGAGATGAAGCCCGTGGGCTTCGTGGCGGTGGTGTTGTCGTAGAGGACGTCGCCGGCGGACTTCTTCCAGATCCGGATGCGGAAGGTGTCCGGGCCGTCGGTGGCGGTGATGCGGAAGGCGTAGCCGACGTCGCCGTTGACGGTGCCGGAACCCTGGTAGACCGCCTGGTCACCGGTGATCACGAGCCAGTCGGAGGCCGTGGAGCGGAACTTCAGCTTTGCCGGGCCGAAGTCGAAGGCAGCCTTGCCGGTGGGGGCCGTGGTGCCCCTCGGGTGGGCGTAGGTGACGCCGAAGGAGAAGGCCGCCTTGCCGGTCAGGGTCGGCTCGGCCGGGTAGGCGCCGGTCGGGGAGGCGATCACGCCGGTGCCGAGGGCGGGGCCCGCGGTGCGGTCGTAGATGATCAGCTCGGGGAGCGTGGCGCTGTCCGTCGCGCCGTCGTCGTCCTCGACCGTGATCACCGGGCGGTGGATGCCGGCCTTGGTGTAGGTGTGCTGGGCCCGGCAGGTGGTGCCGGCGACGGTGCCGGTCGTCGGTTGGGTGCCGTCCTTCCAGTCGACGGTGCAGGTGTGGGTGTCCCGGGCGCCGGGGTCGCCGAAGGCGGCGGTCACGACGGTTCGCCTGCCGGTCGGCACGGCGGCGGTGGGGCCGGTCGTCGAGGTGATCGTGGGGGCCGCGTTGGCGACGGTCACGGCGGCGGTGTCGCTGCTGCGGCCGCCCGTCAGGGTGACCTTGTAGGTGCCGTCGTCCGAGCAGGTGAGCGTGGTCCGGGCGGCCGTGGCGTCGGCGAGCGTGCAGGGAGCTTCCTCCGCCACCGTCCACTTCGGGGCGGCCGCGCCGGAGACCGAGCCGTTCAGCGCGATGTCGGCGCCCTCCTTGCCGTTGCCGTCCGGACCGGCGTGGACGACGGTCACCGGGTCGATGCCGGTCAGGGTGGGCACGACCTTCTTGATCAGGCCGTCTGCGTCGAACTCCAGCTTGTCGACGGTCGTTTCGCGGTGCGTACCGTCACCGCCGGGGATCGCGAAACGGTGGTAGGCGATGTACCAGTCGTCGGTGTTCGGGACGTGTACGACCGAGTGGTGGCCGGGGCCCTTGATGCCGAGGGAGAGGTCCTTCTCCAGGATCGCGCCGTGCTTGGTCCAGGGGCCGGTGGGCGAGGGGCCGGTGGCGTAGGCGACGCGGTAGTTCTCGTCGCGGGTGTCGTTCTCCGACCACATGAAGTAGTAGGTGCCGTCACGCTTGATGACGAAGGTGCCCTCGTTGTAGCCGCTCGGCGTGATGTCCGTGACCTTCGAGGTGTCGATGGAGGTCATGTCGTCGTTGAGCGGCGCGACGTACGCGCGGCCGTTGCCCCAGTAGAGGTACGACCGGCCGTCGTCGTCCGTGAACACGGCCGGGTCGATCATCTGGCCCCGGTGGTCGCCCGCCTTGAGCAGCGGCTTGCCCAGCGCGTCCTTGAACGGCCCGGTCGGCGAGTCGGACACCGCGACACCGATGTTGGCGTCGGCGCAGTAGTAGAAGTAGTACTTCCCGTCCTTCTCGGCGATCGTCGGCGCCCAGGCTCTGCTGTCCGCCCAGGACACGTCCGGGCCGAGGTCGAGGATGACGCCGTGGTCCTTCCAGTGGACCAGATCGGTGGAGGAGTACGCCTTGAACTGCGTACCGCTCCAGCCCTCGAAGCCGTCGGTCGTCGGGTACAGGTAGAAGGTGTCGCCGAAGCGGACGATGTTCGGGTCGGCGTTGAGACCGGGCAGCACCGGGCTCCTCATGACGAGCGCCGAGACCGACCAGGTGCGCTTCTTGCCGTCGGAGCCCGTCACCTCGTACGTCACCGGCTTGCTGAAGTCCTGGACGCTGCCGGAGGCGGGACTGATCGCGGCGCCGTGGGCCAGGGTGAACTCCGGGGCGAGGGCGGTGAGATCGGTGCCCTCCTTCATCGGCAGCGTGATCGTGCTGCCGGAGTTGTCGACGAGCGCGTCGACCTTCAGCGCCGGGGCCGTCACCTTCGCGATACCCGCGGTGTTGCCGCTGAGCTCCATGACCTGCGCTGCGGTGAGGGCCCGGTCGTAGACGCGGAAGTCGTCGACCTCGCCGCCGAAGTACGGGTCGGCCGCGTACAGGGACCTGCCGATGTAGCCGCTGTGGTCCTTGTTCGCGTCGTACAGCTCGGACGGCTTGACGGTGGTCGTCGTGCGGGCCGCCTCGATGCCGTCCACGTAGAGGACCATCGTGCCGGTCGGGCCGTCGAGGGTGACGGTGACGTGCCGCCACTCGCCCGGCGTGAGCTGCGAGCCCGCCGTCAGCTTCGACTCCGCGGACCAACTCGCCTTGGTGATCGCCGAGTAGAGGCTGGAGCCGCCGTTGGAGGGGGTGGCGAAGAGGTACTTGTCGCTGTCGGGCCCGAGGCCGAACAGCCACTGGAAGCTGTCACCGCCCTTCCACTTCGCGTATGTCGAGACGGTCACGCTGTCGGCGTTCTTCAGCACCCCGTTCGGGATGCGGACGTACGGCGAGGTGGTCGAACTGCTCGATCCGCCGGACATCTTGAACGAGCCGCCGTGCACGCCCGAGCCGAAGTCGGGCGTACGGACGTAGGTGCCGTGGTGGCCGTGGCCGCTGGAGTCACGGGCGATCCTGCCGCCGGTCTCGTCGAAGTCGTAGTGCAGGAGCAGGTCGGCCGGGACGTCCGGGCCCTCCTCCGACACCGTGACCTCGGCGCGGGCCGGGAGCGCGGCGCCGTCCGGCAGGCTGCCCGTCACCGTGAAGGTGCCGGCCTGCGCGTACTTCGACTCCGGGACGTCCTCCCAGCTGACGGAGACGGGACGCTCGACGCCGTCGGCATAGCCGGCGATGACGGTGGCGGGCAGGACGGGAGCTTGCCCGGTTCTGGTCCTCACCTTCACGGCTTCGACGCTCTCGACGAGCTGGTCGGGCTGGTAGGCGCGCAGCAGACGGTCGTACTCGGCCTGGGTGACCGGAAGCACCGTGCCGTGGCGGGGCTTGGCCGGGAGGTCGTAGCCGGTGGACGGGGTCCAGGTACCGGAGGCGAGGTCGGTCGTCTCGAAGGGGACGTAGCCGCGACCGCCGAACTCGTCGAGGAACGCGTACCACTTGTCCTCGGTGTTCGACTTGAACACCAGCGGCCCCTCGGCGGCGTTCATCGCACCCTTGCCGATGCCCTCGGCGACGGCGTCCCAGGACGGGTTCAGGAGCGAGTCGCTCTTCTCCTCGAAGATGAACTTGCTGTTGGGGGTCGAGGAGGAGTTGTTCCGCTCGTCCTTGGAGAGACGGAAGTACGTTCCGTCGTGCCGGATCACCGTGGAGTCGATGACGGAGTAGCCGCGGTCGATCCAGACCTTGGGCTCGCTGAAGGTGTGGAAGTCGCGGGTGGTCGCGTACATCATCCGGTTGTACGTGTCGCCGGAGTGCGCCTCGTTGTCGTACAGCTTCGACGCCCAGAAGACGACGTACTCACCGCGCTGCGCGTCGTAGAACGCCTCCGGCGCCCAGGTGTTGCCCGCACTGTCCGGCGAGACCTTGACGAGGCGCTGGTTCGTCCAGTGGACGAGGTCGGTGGACTCCCACACCATGATGGACTTGCTGCCGGTGCGCTGGGCGGCGTCCCAGTCGCCGTTGCCGTAGATCCTCAGGTCGGTGGCGATCTGGTAGAACTTGTCGCCCTCGGGGGAGCGGATGATGAACGGGTCGCGCAGGCCCTTCTCACCCAGCGTGGACGTCAGGACGGGCTTGCCGTCGTTCAACTCCCGCCAGTGCAGCGGGTCGTTGCCCTTGCTCAGGGCCGCGTAGAGGTGCTCGCCGTCGGCCGTGCCCTCGCCGGTGAAGTAGCTGAACATGTAGCCCTTGAGGGCCTCCTGCTTCGGCAGCTCGGGCACGTTCGCGGTGAACGTGCGGGTCGCCTTCGCCTCGCCCTTGGTGACGGTTGCGGTGAGCGCGACGGTGGTGGCGCCGGCGCCGTGCGCGGGGCGGTGGACCAGGCCGTCGGCGGAGACTACGTCCGGCTTCGCGGAGGCCCAGGTGACGTCGGTGCCGTAGGAACCGGTCGCCGGGAGGGTGAGGTTGCCGCGTACGTCGTCGAGGTTGTGGACGATGAGGGCCTCGGCGGCCTGCTCGGCGGAGGTCCGGTCGTCGAAGGCGGGGAGCACCGTGATGTCGAAGGACCTGGTGTCGGTCACCGTGCCCTTCTTCAGGGTCGCCGTGAGGGTGGCGTGGGCGGCCGGTTCACCGGCGGCGGGGCGGGTCACCGCGCCGGAACCGGACACGACGCCGGGGTTGTCGCTGGTCCAGCTGATCGCGGAGCCGCCGACCGTCCCGGTCCTCGGCAGGTCGAGGTCGGCGGTGACGGCGTCGGTGTCACCGAGGCTCAGCGCGGCCGTGTCGTCGGCGACGCCCTGTGTGGCGACGGGGAGGGCGAGTTGCTCGACCTCGGAGCCGGCGAGGGCGCGGTCGTAGACGCGGAAGTCGCGGATCCGGCCCTTGAAGAGCTTGTCGTCGGAGTAGACCGACTTGCCGATGTAGTTGGCGGTGGTGGTGCCGGAGCCGATGGCGCCGGGGGTGATGGTGACCGAGGTGTTGCGGCCGACCTCGACGCCGTCCTCGTACAGCACGCCGGTGCTGCCGGTCTGGGTGTAGGTGACGTGCTTCCACACCGAGCGGGTCAGATTGTGCGAGTCGGCGGGCCGGGTGGTCTGCTCCGTCGACCAGTTGCCGGTCGCGACGGACGTCCGGAAGGAGTTGCCGGTGGTGAACAGGTAGCCGTTCCCGCTGCCGCCGCTGGAGTTGCCGAAGCCGTAGAGGAAGTACGGCGTGCTCTGCGCGGAGTCGATCTGCACGTCCAGCGAGACGGTGATCGCGGCCATGCCCTTCATCACGTCGTTCGGCACCTTGAGGTAGGTGTCCGAGCCGTTGAAGGCGAGGCCCTGACCGGTGCCCGACCAGTCGGCGGTGCCGCTGACCGTGCCGGTGCGGCCGTTGCCGGAGGCGTCCGTCACCGTGCTGCCTGAGGTGGCGTCGAGCTTGTACCAGAGGGCGAGACCGTCAGTGATCTCCGTCGCCCCGGTCGTCTCCGCCGCCTGCGCGGGAAGGGCGGGTGCGGTGAGGCCCAGCAACAGTGACGCCGCGGTCAGCCCGGCGAGTTGGTCCGCCAGGCGTCTCGCGCGGACACGGACGCGTGCGATGTACGGCATGTGGATTCCCTGCTGAGGCATGGCGGGGCCGCGGCCATGGGCACCCTGCCGTTTCGGCTGTGTGACGTCGTGTTGCGAGAGTGTCAATCGGCGTGTGGTGCAGCGTCAAGAGTTTTCGAACGATGTCCGACTGGTCGAACAAGGGATCCGCGCGGGGTCAGGAGGCGGGTATCGGGGGCGTGTTGGGGCTGAGCCTCGGTCGAGCGGTGGCCGGTCAGCGATCGCGCCTCGCCCGGCGGGCCTCGGTCAGCAGGGGAACCAGGGGCAGCAGGGAGATCACGACGACGAGGGCGACCATCGGCAGCAGGTAGTCGTCGATGTCGGGGACGGAGGCCCCCAGGAGGTATCCGGCGAGGACGAGACTCTGCGACCAGAGCAGGCCGCCGACGATCTGCCAGACGGTGAAGGTCCTTACGGGTACGCCGAGCGCACCGGCCGCCGGGTGCAGGACGGTCCGCACCATCGGGATGAAACGGCCGATCACCAGGGCCTTGCCGTAGCCGTACCGGGCCAGGAGCTTCTCCGCCCGCTCCGCCGTCTCCCGGACGCGCCGTTTCGAGGTGCGGGCCAGGAACGTCCGCCCGCCGTGCCGCCCGAGCAGATAGCCGACCTGGCCTCCGGCCACGGCGCCGACCGCCGCGCACAGCAGCACCTGCCACAGCACCAGCCCCGCCGGCTGGTCGGCGCTCGCCGCGCACAGCACGCCCGCCGGGATCAGCAGTGTGTCGCCGGGCAGGAAGAAGCCGACCACCAGCAGACCCGACTCCGCGAAGATCACCGCGAGGACCCCGAGGGCGCCGAAGGTCGCCAGCACGGAGTCGCCGTCCATCGGGTTGACGGCCCACATCGCCATCACCTCCCGGCCGTCCTCGTCGGTCGCCCCCGTCCAGCATCCCGTGGGAGGGACAAAGGCGCCTTTGCGCAGGGCGGCACCCGCCGCGACAGCGCGGTCCCCTCGGCGGGGTCAAGCGCGCCCATGTGCCTCTTGCGACCGTCGCGACAGTGCGTCGATGACCACGGCGGCGAAGAGCACCCCACCCGTGATCATGAACTGGACGGCGGCGGGGGTGTCCGTGATCGCCATGCCCGACGCGATCGACTGGATGACGAGCATGCCGAGCACCGCGGACCAGGTGGAGCCACGGCCGCCGAACAGGCTGGTGCCGCCGATGACGGCCGCCGCGATGGCGTTGAGCAGCAGCACTCCCGAGCCCGAACTCTGGCTCACCGAGGTGATGCGCGAGGCCAGGAACAGGCCGCCGATCGCGGCCATCGTGCCCGAGACCGCGAGCACCGCCGTCTGCACCCGCGTCACGCGGAGGCTGGCGCGGCGGGCCGCCTCGACCCCGCCGCCGAGGGCGTAGACCTGCCGTCCGTAGTGCGTGCGGCGCAGGACGATGTCGAGGCCGGCCACCACAACCAGGAAGATCAGCAGGGCGAGCGGCAGACCCTGGAAGCGGTTGAGCAGGTACGCGGCGGCGAACGCGATCACCGCGAGCCCTCCGGCACGTAGCGCGATGACCTGCAACGAGCGGTGCGGCATCCGCGCGGCCACGCGGCGCCGTCTGTCCTGGTAGGACACGAGGAAGACGAGGCCCACTGCGACCGCAGCGATGCCGTAGGCGACGGCGTCATTGGTGAAGTAGTAGCTGGTCAGCTTGGCGACGAGCCCGTTCTCGTCGAGGTTGATCGTGCCGCTGGTGCCCAGGATGTAGAGCATGAGGCCGTTCCAGGTGAGCAGCCCCGCGAGCGTGACGACGAACGCCGGTACCCGGGTTCTGGCGAAGGAGTAGCCCTGCACGGTTCCCGCCGCCATGCCGGCGAGGACCGCGATGATGAGGGCGAGCCATTCGGGCACGCCGTTGTTCACGTTCAGCACGGCGAAGATGGCCGCCGCGAGCCCGCTGATCGAGCCGACGGACAGGTCGAGCTCCCCGAGCAGGAGCACGAAGACGATGCCGACCGCGATGAGGCCCGTGCCCACGATGTCCACGCTGAGATTGGACAGGTTCCGGGGGGAGAGGAAGTTCTCGTTGAGGGACTGGAAGGTGATCCACACGACGGCGAGCACGACGACGACCGGGACCGAGCCCAGCTCCCCGGCCCTGAGCTTGCGCCGCGAGAAGGCCATCCAGCTCTCGATGGCACGGGCAGCGGCCTGCCCGCGGTGGGCCTGACGGGCCTCGGTGGCGGGTGCGGCGGCTTCGGTCTGAGGGCTGTCCGCCATGTCGCGCGTCCCTTTCACCATCCCGCCTCCTGGTGGGCCTGCCGGCGGGGCGCGTTCTCCGTCGCCCCGGTGATGGAGGAGATGATCTGCTCCTGGGACGCCGTGTTCACGTCGAAGAAGCCGTTGTTGCGGCCCAGCCGCAGTACGGCGGCCCGGTCCGCGAGCGCCTTGACGTCGCCCATGTTGTGGCTGATGAGAAGGACACCCAGGCCGCGGTCGCGCAGCTGGTCGACGAGGTCCATGACCTCGGTGGTCTGCTGGAGTCCCAGGGCCGCGGTCGGTTCGTCCAGCAGGAGAAGCCGTGGATCGCCCAGGAGCGAGCGGGCTATCGCGACCGTCTGCCGCTGACCGCTGGACAGGGACACGACGGGGGCACGCAGCTCGGGGACGCCCTTGGTCAGCGGCTCCAGCAGCTGGAGGGTGCGGCGCTCCATCTCCATCTCGTCGAGGAACCCGAACCTGCGGATCTCCCGTCCGAGGAACAGGTTGCCGACGACGTCGAGGTTCCCGCACAGCGCGAGGTCCTGGAAGACGGTGGCGATGCCGAGGTCCCGGGCGTCCTTGGGACGCCTGATGTGGACCGTACGGCCCTCCCACTCGATGACGCCCCTGTCCGCGGGGGTGACGCCGGAGATCACCTTGACCAGAGTGGACTTGCCGGCTCCGTTGTCGCCGAGGAGGGCGACGACCTGGCCCGCGTGAATCTCCAGGTCGATGTCCTCGAGGACCTCGACGGCGCCGTAGCGCTTGCACACGCCGTGCAACGCCAGCAGTGGGGGAGCGGACACGGAGACGATCTCCTTCCCGTGGGTCCGGCCGGGGGCGAACCGGTGGTCAGGTCAGCCCGACCGCATCGCATGCGGCGCCGAGTTGAGGGGTGCAGATCTGCTGGACCGTGTACACCCCGTCCTTCACCAAGGTGTCCTTGATGTTGTCGGCGGTGACGGATATGGGGGTGAGCATGACCGCGGGGACCGTCCGCCCACCGCGCGTCGTCACCTCGTCCTTGGCCACCCGGTCGAGGTTCTCCCCGCGCGCCGCGGCCACGACCAGGGCGGCGCCGGCCGCGGCCTCGGGCTCGAAGGGCTTGTAGACGGTCATGTACTGATCGCCGCCGACGATGCGCCGCACGGCTCCGAGCTCGGCGTCCTGCCCGGTGACCGGGGGCAGCGGTTCCACCTTGTTCGCCTTGAGGGCGGAGATGCTGCCGGAGGCGAGGCCGTCGTTCGCGGCGTACACACCCTGGATGTTCCCGACGCCGAGGGCGGCGATGGCGCCGGACATGTTCAGGTTGGCGGTCTCGGGCCGCCACTGGAGGGTGTCGTACGACTTGCCGATCTTCACCTTCCCCATGAGCACGTCCAACGCGCCCTTCCGGAACAACACCGCGTTGGGGTCGATGGGATCGCCGTTCATCATGACGATCTGGGCGCCGGGGACCTCGTCGCCCATGGCCGTCAGCAGGGCTCTGCCCTGGAGCCTGCCGACCTCCTCGCCGTCGAAGGAGACGTGACCTGAGATCGGGCCCTCGGCGAGACGGTCGTAGGCGATGACGGGGATGCCTGCCTCATCCGCCTTCCGGACCGAGGCGGCGAGCGACCTGGCGTCCAGCGGCACCAGCAGGATGGCATCGACTCCCTTGGTGATCATCGAGTTCATCTGCTCCTGCTGCAGGGCCACATCGCCCTTGGCGTTGGTCATATCGACCGCGCACTCCGCGCACCGTTTCTTGATCTCCTTGTTCAGCAGCGGTTTGTCCTGGGTCTCCCAACGGGCCGTGGTGGCGTCCGGCAGGAGCACACCGATCACCGGCTCGCTGCTCTCCGCGCCGTCGCTCCCGCCGTCCGCCCCGCAGGCCGCGAGGGCGACGGCCGTGGACACGGCGGTCATGGCGACAACCGCGTCCCGTATGCGGGCCTTCATGCGAGAGATCTCCCTTGTGCTTCACCTTGCGTGACGAGGCGGCGCCCGTGACCGGCCGTCAACGGGTGTCCGGGGTTCGGCCTGCGTGGCGAGTGCGGAGGGAGCGGTGCGCGTGCACCGCCGTGTCGGGGGTGCGGGTCCACGGGGCCGAGGCGTGCGGCCAGTGCGGCGCGCCTTCACCGACCCCGGCGCGGCGGTGGCTCAACCCGGCCGGTCCTGCAGCGACGGCAGCCGCATCGAGCATGGCGACACCTGGCCTTCTCAGTCGTCAGTCTGACACCGGCCGCGGTGATCTGCGAACGCAGCGAAGGCGTCCCGTCGGGTGGTGGATGCGCCGTGCCGCGCGGTCGGCGGTCGGCCGTCGGAGGACTGAGAGCGATGAAGTTGACCGAGAGCGATGCTGACGACCGAGAGCGATGATGACGACCTAGAGCAATGAGGCAGATATGTCCGGCTCATCCATGTATGCGATTCTGGTGGGGGAGCGACCGGGGCGGCTGGAGGTGCCCCGATCTCCTCCGGCACCTCCGGCACGGACGGGAGGTTGGTTGCGGACATGCCTCATGACGGCCGTGCCCGGACCGGAGTTTCGGCCCCGGGGGCATCCGAGGTCGGCACCGCAGACACCGGTTCACCGCCAACGGGGCAGCAGGCCGCCACGAGCGACCGGGCCCTGACGTTCGCCGGAGCGGCGCTGGCGGCCGTCTACGTGCCCAACGCCGGCGACGGCGAACTTCAGCTGCTGGAGACAGCCGGTGGCGCCGCTCCCGAGTACCGGCTGCCGGAGCGGCTCGCCCTGTCGGGCGGATCGGCCGCCGCGCACGCCTTCCGCACCGACCGTCCGCTGTGGCTGAATGCCGCGGCCCTGGCCTCCTACCCGGTGGGCGCCCCCACCCCGCCGCGAGCGAGGACGGCGTCGCTCGGCGCGCTGCCACTGGAGAGGGAAGGCATCCGGCTGGGCTGCCTGGTTGTCGTGGGGGCCTCCGCGGACGGCTTCGACGCCGGGCAACAGCGCTTCCTGGAGCGGTACGCCGACGCGCTCGCGGGTCTGCTGCAGGCCGAGTCCGGCCGGCCCGTGGCCTCGGGCCTGCCGAGCCGTGCCCTGCGGAGCCTGCGCGTCGGCTCCTTCGTACTGGAGCCGGACACCGGGCTGATCGAGGCGGACGGGACCCTGCTCGAACTGGTCGGCACGACCGCGGACGACTTCGGCGGCAAGGCGGACACCCTCCTCGCACACGCCCTCCCCGAGGACATGCCCGCGCTGATGTCGGTCCTGGAGCCGTCCGCCCAGACGTCCGGCCGCCGGGAGCTGGAGTTCCGGGTCCGCTGCCCCACCGGCGAGATGCGCTGGCTGAGCCTGATCTGCCGGGTCGTACCGCACACCGACGACCGGCCGGAGCAGGTGCTGGGCGTGGTGACGGCCACCTCGGTCAAGAGCCGCAGCGCCGACGACGTCTCCCGGATCCAGTGGCTGACCGCGGCACTCGACGACGCCGCGACGGTCCGTGACGTCGGCCGGGTGGCGGTCACCGCGCTGCGTGAGCCCCTCGGCGCCGACCGGGTGGCGCTCGCCGATGTGCGCGAGAACCGGCTCGTCGTGACGCTGCTCGACCCGCCGCAGCCCGACGCCTGGCCGGATCTGTGGCGGGCCCAGTGGCGTTCCGAGTGGCCCGACGCGCCGGTCGGCGCCCTGCCCACCCTGCAGATGGCCCTGCAGGACGGCCGGATGGATCTGTGGCCGGCGGGCTCGGCCCTCGAACCCGGACTCGCGGGCATCGGTGCCGGCGGCCTGGCCGTCCTGCCGCTCCCGGCCAAGGGCCGGGTCACCGGCGTGTGCCTGGTCGGCTGGGACCAGCCGCACGAGTTCATCCCCGAGGAGCGGTCCCTGCTGACCGCCACCGCGGCGTTGATCGGGCAGGCCCTCAAGCGGGCCCACGCCTACGACGCCGAGCAGGAACTCGCGACCATGCTGCAGCGCAGCCTGCTGCCCCGTCGCCTGCCCGAACTGCCCGGCGGAACGGCCGTCGCCCGCTATCTGCCCGCCAGGCGCGGCCTCCAGGTGGGCGGTGACTGGTACGACGTCATCGCCCTGTCCCAGGACCGGGTGGCGCTGGTCATCGGCGATGTGCAGGGGCACAGCGCCGCCGCCGCGACGATCATGGGCCAGATGCGTACGGCGGTCAGGGCGTACGCCGTGGAGGGCCACCCGCCCGATGTGGTCGTCTCCCACGCCAACCGCCTCCTGGTCGGCATGGAGACCGACCTGTTCGCCACCTGCTGCTATGTCGAACTGGACATGGAGGAGGGCAACACCCTGTTCGTGCGGGCCGGGCACCTGTCACCGCTGCTGCGCCACCCTGACGGCGGCACCGAGGAGGTGCAGGTCGAGGGCGGGCCGCCACTGGGCATCCTTGCCGAGGCGGACTTCCCCATGACCGCGGTCGCACTGACCCCGGGCTCGGTGCTCGCCCTGGTCACCGACGGCTTGGTCGAGGCCGCCGATCTGCCCCTGGACGTCGGCATGGAGCGGACACGCGGCGCCCTCGCCGCGGCCGACCCCGCGGACCCGGCACGGATGGCCGACGCGCTGCTCGGCGACATCGGCCGGCGCGAGGACGACGTGGCGCTGCTGCTGCTGCGCTACGACGGCATGCGGACCCGGCCGATCCGGTCCAGCTGGGTGGTGTGGCGGCTGCCCGACGCGGTCATGCACGCCCGCCGCTTCACCGCGCGCACCCTGCGCAAGTGGCACGTCCAGGAAGCCGCCGACGCGGTGCTGCTCGTAGTGTCCGAACTGGTCACCAACGCCCTGGTGCACACTCAGGGATCGGTCACCCTCGACCTGATGCTGCGCGGCGACCGGGTACGGGTCAGCGTGAGCGATGCCTCGCCGCGAGCGCCCGCCAAGCCGGTGATCGTGGACTGGGAGTCGACCGGCGGCCGTGGCCTGCTGCTCGTCGAAGCGGTGTCGGACTCCTTCGGCTCGGTGCCGGTGGCCGGCGGGAAGCAGGTGTGGAGCGAGGTCACCGTGCCGCGGCGCGGGCCCGCTCCCGCCGAGTCGGGCCTCTCTTCGGAACGAGGCGAGCTGCCATGAGGACCCGTACGCTGCACCTCGTCGCGGCACTCGTCGCGGGACTGCTTGCGGTGCCCCTGGCCGCCTGCGGCAGTGGGGACGACGAGGCCGGCGGGGACACTTTCACGGTCGGCCTGCTGCTCCCGAACCGGGTGACACCCCGCTGGGAGCAGTCCGACAAGCCGCTGATCGAGCAGCACCTCAGGCAGCTCTGCCCCGACTGCACCATGGCGTACGCCAACGCCGAGAACGACGCGGCGCGGCAGCGGGAACAGATGATCTCCATGATCACCAAGGGGGTAAAGGTCCTGATCCTCGACCCCGCCGACAGCAAGGCGCTGCGCTCCCCGATCATGGAGGCGCGCAGGGCGGGTGTCCCGGTCGTCGCGTACGACCGGCTCGCCGAGGGCCCGATCTCCGGCTTCGTCAGCTTCGACGGCGATCAGGTCGGCAGGCTGCAGGGCGAGGCGATCCTCAAGGCCATGCGGGAGAGGGGCAACGGCCGAACAGTCGTGATGATGAACGGCGATCCGAGCAGCGCCAACGCGGCCTGGTTCCGCAAGGGCGCGCTGTCCGTCATCGCGGGCAAGGCCAAGATCGCCAGGTCGTACGACACGGTGGGCTGGAGCCAGGAGAACGCCCACGCCAACATGACCGCGGCCATCTCCGCCCTGGGGGCGGACCGCATCAGCGGTGTCGTCGCGGCCAACGACGCCATCGCCGCAGGTGTCGTCTCCGCCTTCAAGAAGGCCGGTGTCCGCAAACCTCCCCCGATCACCGGGCAGGACGCCGACCTCGAGGCCGTGCGGCGCATCGTCGCCGGCGAGCAGTACATGACGGTGTACAAGCCGTTCGAGAAGGAGGCCGCCGCGGCCGCCGCCATGGCCGTCGCCCTCGGCAACGGAGAGGGGGCCGACGAGGTCTCGACGACGACCACCGACAGTCCCACGCACCAGGACATCCCGTCGATCCTGCTCACTCCGAAAGCGGTGACGGCCGCCAACGTCAAGCAGACCCTCGTCGACGGAGGCCTCTACACCAGCCAGGAGATCTGCACGACGCCCAGGCTCCGCTCCGCCTGTGCCGCGCTCGGAATCACCGGGTGAGCCGGGCTGGTCGGTGCGACGAGCCGGGCGCAGCATGGAGATGAGCGACCAACGGAGGTCAGCCATGAAGACCGGAGCCTCGGACTACGACCGCTGGCTGTACTCGCACACCCCTTCCCAGGCCGAGGGCGAACGCGACGAACCGGCGGAGCGCACGGCCGTGCAGCAACACCCGGACGTCCCCAGGACCGAGCCGTCCCAGGCCGAAGGAGAACGGCTGGAGGACTTCAGGACGCCGTGATCGCGGAGAGCGGGTGCACGCTAGAAGCCGTCCACCCCCAACTCGGTGATGCCCGCGTAGCCGGCTCCACGTGGTGCCGCTGGGCGTGTCGCGGTCGAACAGACCCGGGGCCAGCTCGTCCATCTCCTCCAGGAAGAGGTGCGCCACCCAATCCTGGCTCCCTTCCACGGGGTAGGGGTGCCAGCACGCGTTGCTGTAGCGGTAGATCGCTTCGAGGATGCGGGTGAAGACGTCGAGGTCAGGGGCGAGCGGCACGAGAGTCCGCTTCGTCGGACCCTGTAGTCCGCTCCAGATGCGCACGGTCCCGTCGTGGCGGTGCAGATAGAGCTCGCCGTACTCGCATGCGCCGAAGACGATCAGGTCCGCCGCGGCGACACCCTCGGGCAGGCCTTCCTCGGACAGGGCGCCGTCGGACGCGGGCCGCATGGCGTCGGTCGGACGGGCCTCGTACTGGGCGCCGTGGCACACCCGCAACGCGGGCAGGCCGATGTCCCGCAAGTGCCGCCTGCTGCCCGGATGTTCGAGCCCCTCGGGGAGGTCGCTCTCGGGTATGCGCAGCACATGGCGCTCCCCGAAGGCGTCGTCGACCCGGTCCGGGGTGAGCGGGCCCGTCGGGCGGTGTGATTCCGGTTCCGGCTCGGGCGGCGCCTCCTCGGACGAGGTGTAGTCGATCCCGTCACCGTGCGGCCAGTCCCGCAGCACCTCCGCGTCCGTTTCCAAGAGTGCTATGCCGTGGTTGCCCTCGATGAGATAGCGGATCCTGCCGCCCTCGGCGGCGAACGCGGCCGCGCCCTCCCAGGTCGGCGGTGCGTTCAAGTTCCAGTCGTACAGCTCGGGTGCGTCGAATCGCCTCCCGCGACAAGGGGGCTTCCGGCAGGGCTCCTCCCTCCCGCACCCGCACTCTGCGGCCCGTCTCCGCGTCGAGCCGGAGCGGGCCGCGCTGGTCGGCCACGAGCTCCCGGCCCTCGTGCAGGCGCCGGTGGACCTGGTAGTAGTCGCCGTTCAGGCTGGGGTGGGCCATGAACCAGTTGGCCGGCCGCCACCACGCCCACACCGTCCGCCACGGCATCCCCGGCTCGGCCTTCGCGATCTGCTCGGCATACTCCTCGTGGCCGGTCGCCTTGGCCGCGAAGTGCAGCCGGGCGGCGAACCCGGCGGGCGTCACGTCCGCGCCACCGAAGATCGCCTCGGCCTGGAGGAAGACCTCACGCCCCACGCTCGGCGTGTCGTCCGCGGCGGCGATGCGGTCGCGCACCACCGCTCGGTCGGCGGTCGACAGCCGTGCGGGGTCGGCCAGTACGTCGTGAAGATCTTCACTCATACGGCCGTCCTGTCACCCACCACTGACACCCCGGCCGGGCCTCGCGGCCCTCCTAACCTCAGCGGATTTGGCGCTGCCAACTCGGCCGCCCGGCGCCCCGTGATGACCGGAGGAGGCTGTCGGGCTCACGGAGTCTCAGTGCATACATCGGATGAGTCAGGAACTTGAACAGGGTTCGCTGACGTAGGCTCGGAGGTCAGCGGGGTTTGCTGTGCTCTATCAGCCCTAATTCTGGTGCAGTTGAGGTCATTGACAGGTGTACGAGGCCTGCTAGGTTCCCCGATACACCCGATGTATCTGCTGTATCGACGATCGTCAGGTCTGGAGGACGAACATGACCTCACAGCCGGAGAGACGCTCGCAGGTGGCCCGCCGAGCCGTGCTCGGCACCGCGCTCGGCGGCGCGGCAGCGGCGGCCCTTCCCGGGACGGCCCACGCGGAAGTGCCCTTACGGGCGGGCAGGCGCCCCTGGAAACTCCGCAACACCATGACCACCGACGGAGCTTGGTCGAAGTTCCTGCGCGGACAGGACCTGCTGTGGACCAAACTGCCCACCCGCTGGTACCAGGGCCCGTTCCTCGGCGACGGGCTGCTCGGCAGCATGGTCTACCAGGAGCCCGGCGCCAACGGGATCCGCTTCACCGTCCAGCACGGCCGAGTCCAGGACCACCGCCCCGAGTTCGGCAGCGGCTGGGGCACCTGCCGGCTGCCGGTGGGGCACCTGACGCTCGACCCGGTCGGCACCATCACCGCCGTCGACTGGCGACTGAGCCTGTGGAACGCCGAACTCACCGGCACCGTCACCACCACGGCCGGCACGCTCACCCTCGCCGCCCTCATCCACGACGAGGTCCTGGCCGTACGCGCGACGGCCGACGGCGGCGAACGGGTCGCCTGGACGTTCCACCCCGAGGAGGCCATCAGCCCCCGCAAGATCAGCGAGGCGCCGCCCACCGGCTACACCGGCAACCCGCCCTGGACCACGCACACCACCGCCGACGGCACCGAGCAGGTCCTCCAGCCCCTCACCGGCGGCGGACAGACCGCCACCGCGCACCGTAGGACCGGCGACGACCTGCTGCTCGGTGTCGGACACAGCTTCCCCTCCGACACCGCCGCCGAGGCCGACTCGCTGCGCAACCTGCGGCGCGCGACGTCTTACGGCACCCTCAAGCGTCGGCACACCCGCTGGTGGCACGCCTTCTACCGGAAGAGCTTCGTCTCGCTCCCCGACCAGCGGCTGCAGAGCTTCCACTGGATCCAGCTCTACAAGGTCGCCTCCGCCAGCCGCGCGGACGGCCCGGTCATGGCCACCTGCGGCCCCTGGCTGGAACCCACTCCCTGGCCCGCGGTCTGGTGGAACCTCAACATCCAGCTGGAGTACTGGCTCATCCACGGCTTCAACCACCCGGAACTCGACGCGCTCGCCACCACCGTGCGTCAGAACCAGGAACAGCTCATCGCCAACGTGCCCGCCGCCTACCGCGCGGACAGCTCCGGGGTCGGCCGCAGTTCCGACATGTTCGCCACCCGGAACGTGCCGGTGATAGGCACCGGCGGCGAGGCCGGCAACCTCACCTGGGCGCTGCACAACGTCTGGCTGTCCTACCGGCACTCGATGGACAGGAACCTGCTGCGCGACACGATCTACCCCGTGCTGCGCCGGGCCATCACCTACTACCTGCACTTCCTCGCCCCGGGCAGCGACGGCAAGCTCCACCTGCCGAGCACACTCTCGCCCGAGTACCCCGTCGTACCGCCCCAGGACACGAACTACGACCTGGCCCTCATCCGCTGGGGCTGCCAGACACTCATCGACTCCGCCGAACTCCTCGATATCGACGACGAGTTGATCCCGCGCTGGCGCGAGGTACTGGCCAGGCTCACGCCGTACCCCGTGGACGCCAACGGCTTCATGATCGGCGCCGACACCCCGTACGCGCAGTCCCACCGCCACTACTCGCACCTGCTGATGGTGTACCCGCTGTACCTCGTCAACTGGGACCAGCCCGGGAGCCGGGAGTTGATCACCAAGTCGGTGGAGCACTGGCACGCCATCACCGGCGCCCACCGCGGCTACAGCTACACCGGAGCAGCCTCGATCTACGCGATGACGGGCGACGGCGACACGGCGATCGGATATCTGCGGAAGTTCTTCGACACCTCGACCCGCTACCCCTGCCAGGCCAACACCCACTACACCGAGGCCGGGCCGGTCATCGAGACGCCGCTGTCCGCCTCGCAGTCCCTGCATGACATGTTCTGCCAGAGCTGGGGCGGCGTGATCCGCGTCTTCCCGGCCGTCCCCGGCGCCTGGGCGGACCTCACCCTGCACGACTTCCGCACCCAGGGAGCCTTCCTGGTCAGCGCCGTCCGCGAGGCCGGGACCACCCGGTTCATCCGGATCAGGAGCCTGGCGGGCGAACCGCTCAAGCTCCGCCACGGCCTCACCGGCAGACTCACCGTGCTGCTCGACGACGGCACGCCGGCCCGCACCCACGACCTGGGCGACGGCACCCTCGCCATCGACCTGCCCAAGGGCCGTGAGGTCCTCGTGCACTCCGGCTCCCGCCCCGACCTCGTCATCGCCCCCGTCGCCGTCAGCGAGCCGGGTCCGGCCTGGGGACTGCCTTAGCAACCATCGAATCCACACCACGGAGGGCCCTCATGGCTGTTCCGATCAGAACCGCGGCCGCCGCGCTCTGCGCCGGGCTGGTTGCCGCACTCCTCACGACCGCACCCGCGCGGGCCGAGCAGAACGAGCACGTCTGGTCCGTGTCCGGCCCCCAGCACAAGGCTGCGCCCCGCGTTCAAGTGACGCTGGACGACGGCACCTTGAGCCTGGAGGTGTCCCGCGCCGGCCGGACGGTCATCCAGCCGTCGCCGGTCGGCATCGTCACCGAACAGGCCGATCTCTCCAGGGACTTGAGCTTCCTGCACCGCAAGGACCGGCTGGTCGACGAGCGGTACCGGACCAAGTCCGGGAAGCGGCTGGACCGCAGGGTCCGTATGAACGAGACCCGGCTGTCCTTCGCCACCGCCACCGGCGCCCGGCTGGACCTCGTCGTCCGCGCCTCCGCCGACGGCGTCGCCTACCGGTACGTTCTGCCCGCCGGGTACGGCGACGTGCTCGGCGAGACCTCCGCCTTCGACCTTCCGCCGGACGCGAGCGCGTGGCTGGGCACCTACCGGGTCGACAACGAGGGCCAGTTCGCCCAGTACACCGCCGCGACCGCCCCCACCGGCGAGTACTCGGACCAGGCACTCTTCGCGACCGACGGCGGCTACACCCTGCTCGCCGAGTCCGACCTCACCGGCACCTACTCCGGCGCCCGACTCGTGCACGACAAGGGCACCGGTACCTACCGCATCAAGCTGGCCGACGGCCGGATCCACACCGACGGCCCGCTCGCCACCCCCTGGCGGGTCATGGTCACCGGCGACCTCGCCACCGTCACCCGATCGACCTTCACCGACGACCTCGCTCCCGCCTCCAAGGTCGCCGACACCTCGTGGATCCGGCCGGGCACGGTCCTGTGGACCTGGCTCGCGGGCGGCAAGGAGGCAGGTCAGAGCCTCACCGCGCAGAAGGCCTACGTCGACTACGCGGCCGAACGGAACTGGCCCTACGAGGCCGTCGACGCGGGCTGGTACTTCAAGGCCGACGAGTGGGACACCACCGACCCGAACTGGCAGACCGACAGCTGGATGCCCGAACTCGTCGACTACGCACGCGCCAAGGGCGTCGGCATCATCGTCTGGATCCACCAGCGCGACCTCGACACACCCGAGGAGCGCGCCCAGTGGCTGCCCACCCTGGAGCGCTGGGGCGTCAAGGGAGTCAAGATCGACTTCATGAACTCCGAGGCGCAGCCGATGCTCAGGTGGTACGACGCCATCCTCGCGGAGACCGCCGCCCACCACCTCATGGTCGACTTCCACGGCTCCACGATCCCCAAAGGCATCCAGCGCACCTGGCCGCAGGTCATGACCCTGGAGGGCGTCGCCGGCGAGGAGAAGCGCACCAACACCGCGGCCCACCTCACCACTCTGCCCTTCACCCGCAACGTCATCGGCTCCATGGACTTCACCCCGGGCGCCTTCCAGCGCGTCGGCCTGCGCCCCAACTCCGACGCGGCCGAGGTCGGGCTCACCGTCGCCTACGAGTCGGGCCAGCAGATGTTCGCGGGCACTCCCGAGTCGTACGACGAACGGCCCCTGGCCCGGGCCTATTTCGACCAGGTCCCGGCGGCCTGGGACGACACCCGGCTGCTCACGGGCCGACCCGGTCAGGAGGCCGTCCTCGCCCGCCGCAGCGGCGACCGCTGGTTCCTCGGCGGCGTCTACGCAGGCACCGCCCGCACGGCCGAGGTGCCTCTGACCATCGGCCCCGGACGGTGGCTGGTCGAGACGGTCGAGGACGGCGCCGACGGGCTCGTCCGGAACCGGCAGGTGCTGCGCGGCGGCGACACGCTGGGCGTGGATGTCATGGCCAACGGCGGCTTCGCCGCAATCGCCTGCCCATGGCGCCCGGGGACCAGCAGCTGCCACAGGTGAGCGCCGTCGACTCGCCACACTATTCACACTGATGAACATGGCTCACGTGGGTGTACAGCAGTGCGTCCGACGTGCAACGCTCGGTCAACTCCGTTCTCCCATTGACCAGTTGGAGGAACCGGCATGAGCGTTTCCCGGCGGACGATGCTGGCCATGGCGGTCGGCGCCGCAGCGACAGGTGCTGCCTCGACACCCGCCACGGCCGCGGACGTGAACGCCGTTCGGACACCGGCACCGACCCTGCGCAAGCTCCGCGCGGCGGCCGACTACGCCGTCGAGAAGCTGCACGCCGTCGCACCGACCGTGAGCGCCTTCCCCGTCGGCACGAAGTTCGAGAAGTGGACCTACTCGCAGGACGGCGACTGGGTCGGCGGGTTCTGGCCGGGCGCGCTGTGGATGGCGTGGCTCTACAGCAAGGACGACGCCTTCCGCACGCAGGCACTGGCCTCGGCGCAGAAGCTGGCGCCGCGCCAGTACGACACCGGCACGCACGACCTCGGCTTCCTCTTCTACCCGTCCTGGGTCACCGCCTGGCGGCTGACGGGCGACGAGGCATGGCGGACCGGTGCCGTACGGGCGGCCGACTCCTTGATCCAGCGGTACAACCCGCGCGGGCGCTTCATCAGAGCGTGGGGCGCGCTGAACGACGAGAGGAACGCCGGCCGCGTCATCATCGACACGATGATGAACCTCGACCTGCTGGCGTTCGCGAGCAGCCGGACCGGCGACGCCAAGTATCTGGACATCGCCGTGGAGCACTCGAAGACGGCTCAGCGGGTCTTCCTGCGCCCGGACGGATCGACGCCCCACGTCTACGACTTCGACCCGAACAGCGGCGCCGCGATCGGCCCGAACACCGTGCAGGGGTACAGCCCCGCGTCCTGCTGGTCGCGCGGTCAGGCGTGGGGGCTGTACGGGTTCACCACGATGTACCGCCGCACCGGGAACCCCGAGTTCCTGGCCACCGCCCGCAGACTCGCGGACTTCGCGGTCGGGGCGCTGACCCCGGACCACGTCCCGGTGTGGGACTACCGCGCGCCGCAACAGCCGTACGACATCAAGGACGCGTCGGCCGGGGCGATCATGGCGTGCGGACTGCTCGACCTGTCCGCGGCCACCGGCAGGCACGCCTACCGCGAGGTGGCACTGCGACTGCTCACCGCGCTGTCGGAGACGTGCCTGACGAGGAACTCGGCCCGCGCGGAAGCGGTGGTGGCCCGCTGCACGCGCAACCGGCCGGCCGAGGACGGGATCGAGATCTCCCTTCCCTACGCCGACTACTACCTGCTGGAAGGCATCCTGCGGGTGCTGCAACCGCAGGACGTCGACCGCGCGATCGACCTCTCCAGGGTCTGAACCGGCGGTCCGGCGGTCACCCCGCGATGGAGTCCAGCTGTTCCGCCGCCGGGCGCAGGGCCCACAGGTCGCCGCCCGGCGGCGCCTCCAGCAGCGGTACGGCTCGCTGCGCCTGCCTGTCCCCGGCGTCGGCGGCCGCGTGCACCACGTCGGTCGCCGCGTACCGGTGGAACTCCATCTCGGGGTGCGGCCAGGCGACGGCTCCCGTCGCGGCGGGCAGCAGATAGTCCACCGCCTTGAACAGGCTCTGCCCGTCCGGCCCACGGTAGGCCCACAGGTTCACGCCCACGTGCCGGCCGATGGCGGCCAGCCGGGTGTAGGCGACCAGGTCGAACGTCGAGTAGTGCCAACTCCTGGTCCGGGTCAGCTCCTGCGGCTGGCTGCCGTCGGACGCGATCTGCGGCGCGATGCGCTTGCTCCGGGCGTCCAGGACCGTCCGGCGGGCCAGTTCCTCGTCGCCGGTCGCGTACGCGAGACCGGCGAGCTGCATGTCGTAGAAGGTGCCGTGGTTGTTGGTGGCCGCGGCCTCCTGCTTGCCGAAGTCGCTGTTCCTGAGCCAGTCGCGGAAGGTGGTGTTCCACCTCGCCATGCCGGCGCGGTCCTTCGCGGTCCAGCCGGGGGCGCCCGTCTGCAGCAGGGCAAGTGCGTCGAGGACGCTCGTGTACGACTGCGAGAAGTCGATGATGCCGATGGCGCGGCCGTCGTACTTGCACGGAATGAACTGGGCGTGGTCGAGGTTCGGGTTCATCCTCGTGGCCGGATCGAGGAACCAGGTCCGCAGCACCTGCCCGGCCTTCTCGGCGTACCGCTTGTCGCCGGTGTAGTACCAGGCGAGCGAGAGGTCGTAGGTGGAGTCGAAGGTCTTCTCCACGTCCTGGCGGTCGGTGCCGGAGTCCACCTCCGGGTTGCGCTCGCCGTCGCGTTGCACATACGGGCAGCCCCACGGGTTGTCCGGAGTCGGCGCCTTGGTGGGCCACCAGTACGGCGCCTGACTGAGGTAGTCGTGGACGTCGCCACCGGGCGCGGGTCGGGGCTTGTCGACGACCGTCCAGGGGCCCTGGTCCAGCCAGCTGTCCGCGCGTGTCCGCAACGCCCGCAGCGCCTGCCGGAGTTGAGGGTCGCCGCGATCGAGGCGGATCTTCGTCCGGTGCAGGCGCCGGCCGTCCAGGACGGCGGTGTGCGGGATGCGCGGCGCCTGCTGTGCCTGTGCCTGTGCCTGTGCCTGCGATTGTGATGGTGGTTGTGCCTCTGCCGGGGCCGAGGCGGCGGGGGCGGCGCCGGTGGTGAACGCGGCCAGGACCACCAGCAGGACACGCAAGCGGGATCTTGCAGTCATGAGCCACTCCCTGACTGTCGAGGACTGTCGAAGTTCAAGGGTGTGAATAGTGTTCAGATGTGTGTTGGCGGGAGCATGCCACGGCGATCGAGTCGATGGAAGGGGTCGTGCCGCGGTTTGCCGGGCCCTTGACCGCCGTTCGGCTCTCCCTGATGCTGTGTTGCGACGTACGAGATGCGTGCCGTAATGAGCAACATCTGATTCCGGTCTCGACCAGCCGAGGAGTGGCCATGACGCACCAGGTCCGTGCTGTCGTCGCGCGGGGCAAGGGCGCCCCCGTCAGCCTGGAGGCGATCCTCGTGCCGGATCCGGGCCCGGGCGAGGCGCTGGTGAAGATAGAGGCCTGCGGGGTGTGCCACACCGACCTGCACTATCGCGAGGGCGGCATCAGCGACGACTTCCCCTTCCTGCTCGGTCATGAGGCCGCCGGTGTCGTGGAGTCGGTGGGGGAGGGCGTCACCGATGTCGCCCCCGGTGACTTCGTCATCCTCAACTGGCGTGCGGTGTGCGGGCAGTGCCGGGCCTGTCTGCGCGGCCGGCCGTGGTACTGCTTCGCCACCCACAACGCGAAGCAGAGGATGACCTTGCCGGACGGCACCGAGTTGTCCCCGGCGCTGGGCATCGGCGCGTTCGCGGAGAAGACGCTGGTGGCGGCGGGGCAGTGCACGAAGGTCGACCCCGCCGCGTCGGCGGCCGTGGCCGGGCTGCTGGGCTGCGGGGTGATGGCGGGCATCGGCGCGGCCATCAACACCGGCAACGTCGGCCGGGGCGACTCGGTCGCCGTCATCGGCTGCGGTGGCGTCGGGGCCGCGGCGGTCGCGGGGTCCGACCTCGCGGGCGCGGCGAAGATCATCGCGGTGGACATCGACGACCGCAAGCTGGAGACCGCCAGGAAGCTGGGCGCGACGCACACCGTCAACTCCAAGGACTCCGACGCGGTCGAGGTGATCCGGGAGCTGACCGGCGGATTCGGCGCCGACGTCGTCATCGAGGCGGTCGGCCGTCCGGAGACCTACAAGCAGGCCTTCTACGCCCGCGACCTCGCCGGCACGGTCGTCCTGGTCGGTGTCCCGACGCCGGAGATGAAGCTGGAGCTGCCGCTGCTGGACGTCTTCGGGCGCGGCGGCGCGCTGAAGTCGTCCTGGTACGGCGACTGCCTGCCGAGCCGGGACTTCCCGATGCTGATCGACCTCCATCTGCAGGGGCGGCTGCCCCTCGACGCCTTCGTCACGGAGACCATCGCGCTGGACGACGTCGAGAAGGCCTTCGAGCGTATGCACCACGGCGACGTGCTGCGCTCGGTGGTGGTCCTGTGACGGCCGGCGCCGGCATCGAACGCCTCGTCACCTCGGGGACGTTCTCCCTGGACGGTGGCACCTGGGACGTCGACAACAACGTGTGGATCGTCGGCGACGACACCGAGGCGATCGTCATCGACGCCGCCCACGACGCCGGGGCGATCGCCGAAGCCCTCGGGGACCGCACGTTGCGGGCCATCGTGTGCACGCACGCCCACAACGACCACATCGACGCCGCTCCGGAACTCGCGGAGCGCACCCGTGCCCCGGTCCTGCTCCACGGCGACGACCTGCCGCTGTGGAAGCAGATCCACCCCGACCGGATGCCCGACGGCGACCTGGCCGACGGCCAGGTGCTCACGGTGGCCGGCATCGAACTGACCGTGCTGCACACGCCCGGCCACGCCCCCGGCGCGGTCTGTCTGTACGCGCCGGATCTGGGGGCACTCTTCAGCGGCGACACCCTGTTCGCCGGCGGGCCGGGGGCGACGGGGAGGTCGTACAGCCACTTCCCGACCATCGTCGAGTCGATCCGGGAGCGGCTGCTGACGCTGCCCGGCGACACCGTCGTGCACACGGGGCACGGGGAGACCACGACCGTCGCCGCGGAAGCCCCGCACCTCCAGGAGTGGATCGACCGCGGCTTCTGACCGCCCCCCGGATGGTCTTCGTACGGCGCCCGTTCCACCTGTTTCCGCAGGTGGTTCGGGCGTTTCGAGCTGCCCGGAAATCGCGTGGACGGCCTGTCCGAACGAGGTCCATGGATGCCTTGACAACGCTTCTGGGCGGCCTTCAGACTGGCGTTGCGCTCATCGCAATCCGTTTCGCTATACGCACCGAGGTGTCATGATGATTCCCGCGTGCCGTCTCGCGGATCTCCCGCGAGGCGAGGCCCTCCGGCTCGATATCGATCCGCCGGTCTCGGTGTTCCACACCGACGATGGCGAGCTCTTCGCCATCGACGACACCTGCACCCACCAGGACGCCTCGCTCGCCGACGGCTGGCTGGAGGGCTGCGAGGTGGAATGCCCGCTGCATGCCTCGAAGTTCGACCTGCGGACCGGCGCGGTCGACGCCCCGCCGGCGAAGCTCCCGGTCCGGACCCACGAGGTCGTCGTCCAGGACGGCGTGGTCCACGTCCGGCTGTCCATGGACGCCCCCAACCTGCCGCCCTGCGTCGCAGCCCGGCTCGCCGGGGGAGTCGCGTGAGGACGGTCGCCGTGGTCGGCGCCTCGCTGGCCGGTCTGTCGGCGGCGCGCTCCCTGCGCAAGCAGGGCTATGACGGACGGCTGGTCGTCATCGGGGACGAGCTCCACCGCCCGTACGACAGACCTCCGCTGTCCAAGGAATTCCTGGCCGGCACCCTCGGCGAGACGGAACTCGCGCTGGAGACGGACGACGAGGACCTGCGGGCCGAGTGGCTGCTCGGCACCCGTGCCGTCGGACTCGACCGCACGGAGCGCGCCGTCCGGCTCGCCGACGGACACCAGGTGCGCGCTGATGGCGTCGTCCTCGCGACCGGCGCCGCGGCGCGCACCCTGCCCGGCTCCGAGGGGCTGTCCGGGGTGCACACCCTGCGCACCCTGGACGACGCCCGCGCCCTGCGCGACGAACTGGCCCGCGGCGGACGGCTGGTCGTGATCGGCGGCGGCTTCATCGGGGCGGAGGTCGCCTCCACCGCGTACGCCCTCGGGCTCGAGGTGACCGTGGTGGAGGTGGCGCCGACACCGCTCGCCGGACCGCTCGGCGAGACCATGGGTGCCGTCGTCTCCGCGCTCCACGCCGACCACGGCGTACGACTGTTGTGCGGTGTGGGCGTCAAGGGGCTGAGCGGGGAGACCCGCGTCGACGCCGTCCTGCTGGAGGACGGGCGCAGCCTCCCCGCCGACATCGTCGTGGTCGGGGTCGGCGCCCGACCGTGCGTGCAGTGGCTGGACGGCTCCGGCGTCGAACTCGACAACGGCGTCAAGTGCGGGGCGGACGGCCGCACCAGCCTGGCCGGTGTCGTCGCGGTCGGCGACTGCGCCAACTGGTACGACCCCCGTGCCGGCTTCCACCGCCGTGTCGAGCACTGGACCGGCGCGCGGGAGCGGCCCGACGCCGCGGTCGCCACGCTGCTGGCGGGGGGCGCGGTGGCACCGGGTGTGCCCCGGCCACCGTACTTCTGGTCCGACCAGTACGGCGTGAAGATCCAGTTCGTCGGGCACGCCGCCGGCGCCGACAGCGTGACCGTCGAGGCGGGCGCCGCCGACGACCGTGACGTGCTGGCCGTCTACCGGCGTGCCGGGGACCCGGTCGCCGTGCTCGGCATGAACCAGCCGCGCCTGTTCACCCGCTGGCGCAAGCAGCTCGCCGCGGCGACGTCCTGACCCCGCCCCTGAGGCATCACCCCGCCACGACGTTCTCCGAGGAGTGCACCGTGACCTCGACCAGCCTGCCGGACAGTCTGATCGCCACCCTCCCCGGCTCCTCCTACACCGATCCGGTGATCTTCGCCCAGGAGCAGGAGCGCATATTCGAGACCATGTGGTTCTGCGTCGCGCGCGCGTCCGACCTTGCCAGGCCCGGCGCCTTCCGCACCCTCGACGTGGGCCGCGAGAGCATCCTCGTCACCCGGGCGAGGGACAGCAGTATCCGCGCGTACTTCAACGTGTGCCGGCACCGCGGAGCCAAGCTCTGCACTCAGGAGACCGGCGAGGTCAAACGGGCCTTCCAGTGCCCGTACCACGCCTGGACGTACGACCTGAACGGCAAGCTCGTCGCGGCACCCAACCTCACCAAGATGCCCGACGTCGGCCGCACCGAGTACGGCCTGGTGAGCGTGGCCGTGCGCGAGTGGCTCGGATATGTCTGGGTGTGCCTCGCGGAGAACCCGCCCTCCTTCGAGGAGGAGGTCGTCGGCGAGATCGTCGCCCGCCTCGGTGACGTCGAGTCGATCGAGCGCTACGGTGTCGAGGACCTCTCGGTGGGCAAGCGGATCGTCTACGACGTCAAGGCGAACTGGAAGCTCATCATCGAGAACTTCATGGAGTGCTACCACTGCGCCACCATCCACCCCGAACTCACCGAGGTGCTGCCGGAGTTCGCGGACGGTTACGCCGCCCAGTACTACGTCGGCCACGGTGCCGAGTTCGGTGCGGACGTGCAGGGCTTCACGGTCGACGGGTCCGAGGGCCTGGACCGCATCCCCGGCGTCGCGGAGGACCAGGACCGCCGCTACTACGCGATCACCGTCAGGCCGCAGGTGTTCATCAACCTGGTCCCCGACCATGTGATCTTCCACCGGATGTATCCGGTGTCCGTCGACCGCACGATCGTCGAGTGCGACTGGCTCTACCTCCCGCATGTCGTCGAGAGCGGCAAGGACGTCAGCCGGTCCGTGGAACTCTTCGACCGGGTCAACCGCCAGGACTTCGACGCGTGCGAACGCACGCAGCCCGGCATGAGCTCCCGGCTGTACGCCAAGGGGGGAGTGCTGGTGCCGAGCGAGCACCACATCGGTGCGTTCCACGACTGGGTGAACGAGCGTCTCGGCGTCCCCGGGGCGTAGCCGGACGGGTCAGCCCAGGTAACCCATTCGGTGGCTGATCTCCTCGGCGCCCTTGAGCAGCACCGGGGAGAGCTCGTGCAGGCGCTCCTCGGTGAAGCGGTAGGCCGGCCCGGAGGCGCTGAGGGCAGCGACGACCTCGCCGTCCCGGTTGCGGACCGGCGCGGCGATGGCGTGCAGGCCGATCTCCAGCTCCTCCAGCGTGAAGGAGTAGCCGCGCTCGCGGGCCTCGGCGAGGTTCTTCTCGAGCTTGGTCTTCGCGGTGATGGTGTTCGGGGTGACCTTCTTCATGCCCGTGGTGGACAGCAGCGCGGCGCGCTCCTTGGCGGGCATGTGGGCCAGCAGGATCTTGCCGCTCGACGTGGCGTGCAGCGGGGTCAGCTGGCCGACCCAGTTGTGCGCCGTGATCGCGCCCGGGCCGCGAACCTGGTAGAGGTTGATCGCGTAGTGCTCCTGCATGACGGCGATGTTCACGGTCTCGCCGAGCTCCTCGGCGAGGCGCTCGCAGACCGGCCGGCCCTGCTGGGTGATGTCGATACGGCCGGTGACCGCGCCCGCCAGCCGGACGATGCCGAAACCGAGCCGGTACTTCCCACGCTCGCCCGCCTGCTCCACCAGACCGCGCGCCTCCAGGGCGCCGAGCAGGCGGAAGGCGGTGGACTTGTGCACATCGATCTCGGCCGCGACCTCGCTGACGCCTGCTTCACCACGCTGGGCGAGGATCTCCAGCACGCTGATGGCACGATCCACCGACTGGACCCCGCCGGCCTGCGAGTTCGACGTTTCCGTGTCCATGCTGTAGTTGCTCACAGTAAAACTATACGCGCAGTAAACAACGCCACGGCAAGCAACAGAGCCGTGATCAGCCCTTAAAAAGTTGCGCGGTTCGCAACCTGGTGCGTATCGCGAACCCACCGCTAGCATGCCTCGCGTATCAACGGCGCGAGCGAGACGAGGCACCATGGCTTCTGTGCACTTCGACTTCCTCATCGTCGGCGGCGGATCGGCCGGCAGCGCACTGGCGAACCGGCTCTCCGCGGACCCGGCCAACCGGGTGCTGGTGCTGGAGGCGGGCCGCACCGACTATCCGTGGGACGTCTTCATCCAGATGCCCGCGGCGCTGACCTACCCGATCGGCAACCGGTTCTACGACTGGAAGTACGAGTCCGAGCCCGAGCCCCACATGGGCGGCAGGCGCGTCTATCACGCCCGCGGCAAGGTGCTGGGCGGCTCCAGCAGCATCAACGGCATGATCTTCCAGCGCGGCAACCCCATGGACTACGAGCGCTGGGCAGCCGACCCGGGCATGGAGACCTGGGACTACGCGCACTGTCTGCCGTACTTCCGGCGGATGGAGAACTGTCTCGCGGCCGACCCGGACGACGAGTTCCGCGGCCACGACGGCCCTCTCGTGCTCGAACGCGGCCCGGCCACCAACCCTCTGTTCGGTGCCTTCCTCAAGGCCACCGAGGAGGCGGGGTACGCCCCCACCGAAGACGTCAACGGGTACCGGCAGGAGGGCTTCGCGAAGTTCGACCGCAACGTCCATCGCGGCCGCCGCCTGTCCGCCTCGAAGGCGTACCTCAAGCCGGCCATGGGTCGGCCGAACCTCACGGTCATGACCCGCACCCTCGTCACCCGGGTCCTGTTCGAGGGCAACCGCGCCGTCGGCGTCGAGTGCCGGCGCGGCCGCGGCCCGCTCAAGCAGGTCCGCGCCAAGGAGGTCATCCTCTGCGGCGGCGCGATCAACTCCCCGCAGCTGCTCCAGCTCTCCGGCGTCGGCAACGCCGAGGAGCTGCGTGCCCTCGGTGTCGACGTGGTCCGCGACCTCCCGGGCGTCGGCGAGAACATGCAGGACCACCTGGAGGTCTACGTCCAGTACGCCTGCAAGCAGCCCGTCTCCATGCAGCCGTACATGGCGAAGTGGCGTGCCCCCTTCATCGGGCTCCAGTGGCTCTTCCGCAAGGGCCCGGCCGCCACCAACCACTTCGAGGCCGGCGGCTTCGCCCGCAGCAACGAGGACGTGGACTACCCCAACCTGATGTTCCACTTCCTGCCCGTCGCCGTCCGCTACGACGGCTCCTCGCCCTCCGGCGGCCACGGCTACCAGGTGCATGTGGGCCCGATGTACTCCGATGCCGTCGGCTCCGTGAAGATCAAGAGCAAGGACCCGAACGAGCACCCGGCGCTGCGCTTCAACTATCTCTCCACCGAGCAGGACCGCCGCGAATGGGTCGAGGCGATCCGCGTGGCCCGCAGAATCCTCGAACAGCCCGCACTCGCGCCCTACAACGACGGGGAGATCTCGCCGGGGCCGGGCGTCGCGACCGACGAGGAGATCCTCGCCTGGGTGGCCGAGGAGGGCGAGACGGCCCTGCATCCCTCCTGCACGTGCAAGATGGGCACCGACGAGATGTCCGTCGTCGACCCGACCAGCATGCGGGTGCACGGCCTGGAGGGCCTGCGCGTGGTGGACGCCTCAGTGATGCCTTACGTCACCAACGGCAACATCTACGCCCCGGTGATGATGATCGCGGAGAAGGCCGCCGACCTCATCCTCGGCAGAAAGCCGCTGGAGCCGTCCGCGGCCGCGTACTACCGCTACCCCGACGTCCGGAAGCAGGCGCAGTAGACGCGCGGCTGAAGGGCCGTCGTATACGACGAGTGGGCCGGGGAGCCGGCCCACTCACCCATGTGGCCGAGTCGTTCAGCGGAACACGACCGTGCGGTTGCCGTCCACCATGACGCGGCTCTCGCTGTGCCACTTCACGGCGTGTGCCAGCACCTGCGCCTCCACGTCCCGTCCGACCGTGACCAGCTCGCCGGGGTCGAGCGAGTGGTCCACCCTCACCACGTCCTGCTCGATGATCTGCCCCTCGTCGAGGTCGGGCGTCACATAGTGGGCGGTCGCGCCGACCAGCTTCACGCCGCGCTGGTACGCCTGGTCGTAGGGGCGTGCGCCCTTGAAGCTGGGCAGGAAGGAGTGGTGGATGTTGATGGCGCGGCCCTCGAGCTGCTTGCAGAGGTCGTCGGAGAGGATCTGCATGTAGCGGGCCAGCACCACCAGGTCGACGTCCAGCTCCTGCACCAGCTCCAGCAGCCGCGCCTCGGCGCCGGGCTTGGTCTCCTTGGTCACCGGGACGTGGTGGAAGGGGACGCCGTACGTCTGCGCGAGCCCCTCGAAGTCCCGGTGGTTGGAGACGATCGCGGGGATCTCGATGTTGAGGGCGCCGGTGCGCATGCGGAACAGCAGGTCGTTCAGGCAGTGTCCGAACCTGGACACCATGATCAGTGTCCGGACCGGCGTCGCCGCCTCGCTCAGGGTCCAGGAGATGCGGTACGCCTGGGCGACGGGACCGAACCGGTTTCGCAGGCCTTCCGGAGTGGCGTCGGGATCGGAGACGTCGAAGTGGACCCGCATGAAGAAGCGGCCCTGGAGTCGGTCGTCGAACTGCTGGCTTTCCAGGATGTTTCCGGAGTTCCTGACGAGAAAGCCGCTCACGGCGTGAACGAGACCGGCACTGTCGGGACAGGAGAGGGTGAGAACGTACTCGCGGCCGGATGGCGATCGGGGGAACTTGGGGGACACGTCGGCCTCCGTCGGTGCGCATTGCACAACATGGTGAGCGATGCGCAACATGGTCTGCTCGGTGCCCCTTCCGGTCAAGGGTGGCCGGGAACGTGATCGCATGGTCAAATCGTCATCGGCCAACCTCTTGACGTCCGTCTGGTCATTCGCAAGGGTGTTCCACCACAAGCAATCGGGTGCACGATGCGCAACGACTTCGTTGAAAGGCTCGGCGCGTGGCAGACCTGTACGTGGATGGTGAATGGCGGGAGCCGGTGGCCGGCGGGCAGCGGGACATCCGGTGCCCCGCCGACGGCACGCTCGTGGCGACCGTGTCGGAAGGGACACGTGCCGACACCGAGGCGGCGATCGCCGCGGCCCGCCGTGCCTTCGACGAGGGGAACTGGCCGGGCACTCCCGAGCGGGAGCGTGGCGCGCTGCTGCTGCGCACCGCCGACCTGATCGAGCGCGACGCCAAGGAGTTCGCCCGCGCCGAGTCCCTGGACACCGGCAAGCGGCTGGTGGAGAGCGAGTACGACATCGCCGATGTCGTCTCCTGTTTCCGCTACTACGGCGGCATCGGGGGCACCGACGCCGGCCGTGTGATCGACACCGGCCGCGACGACGCCGTAAGCCGCGTCGTCCACGAGCCGGTCGGCGTGTGCGGGCTGATCACACCCTGGAACTACCCGCTGCTGCAGGCCAGTTGGAAGGTCGCCCCGGCGCTCCTCGCCGGCAACACGATCGTCCTCAAGCCCAGTGAGCTGACCCCCTCCACCTCCATCCTGCTGATGAAGGCCCTGGAGGAAGCCGGGCTCCCGGCCGGCGCCGCCAACCTGGCCCTCGGCGCCGGGCCCGAGGCGGGCGCACCGCTCAGCGAGCACCCCGCCGTCGACATGGTCTCCTTCACCGGCGGCGTTCAGACCGGCAAACGCATCATGGCCACCGCCGCCGCGAGCGTGAAGAAAGTGGCGTTGGAACTCGGCGGCAAGAACCCCAACGTGGTCTTCGCCGACGCCGAATTCGAGACGGCCGTGGACTTCGCGCTCACGGCCGTCTTCCTGCACTCCGGGCAGGTCTGCTCGGCCGGCGCCCGGCTGATCGTCGAGGACTCCCTGCATGACCGCTTCGTCGACGAGGTCGTCCGCCGTGCCCGGCAGATCCGCCTCGGCGGCCCCTTCGACCCCGAGGCCGAGACCGGGGCGCTGATCTCCGCACAGCACCGCGCCAAGGTCGAGGCGTATGTCGCGGCCGGCCTCGCCGAGGGCGCCGTGCTGCGCTGCGGCGGTGCCCGGCCGGACGACCCCGCGCTGGGAGACGGCCACTACTACCTGCCCACCGTCCTCGACGAGTGCCGACAGGACATGCGCGTGGTGCACGAGGAGTCCTTCGGACCCGTGCTCACGGTCGAGCGCTTCACCGACGAGGACGACGCCGTACGCATCGCCAACGACACCGAGTACGGACTGGCCGGAGCCGTCTGGACGCAGGACGCGGGCAAGGGCCAGCGCGTCGCCCGGCGGCTGCGTCACGGCACGGTGTGGATCAACGACTACCACCCCTATGTGCCGCAGGCGGAATGGGGTGGGTTCGGGCATTCGGGCGTGGGCCGGGAGTTGGGGCCGGCCGGCCTGAACGAGTACCGGGAGCCCAAGCACATCTGGCAGAACATCCAACCCCGGCCGCAACACTGGTTCCGCGGCTGAACGCCGAAAAGAGGTCGAACGTGACCACACAGACCGAGGTGCCGCAGCGGCGCGGCACGCCGCAGGACTCGGGCTCCACCCCGGTCATATCCGTACGCAGGCTGTGGAAGGTGTTCGGGCCGAAGGCCGACCAGGTGCCTGACTCCGAGGAGTTGCGCGGCCTCACCCGACGCGAGCTCATGGACCGCACCGGATGCACCGCAGCCGTACGGGACGTCCACTTCGACGTCTCGCCCGGCGAGGTCTTCGTCGTCATGGGCCTGTCCGGCTCCGGCAAGTCCACGCTGGTGCGATGTCTGACCCGGCTGATCGAACCCACCGCCGGCGAGATCGTCTTCGAGGGCGAGGACATCCGCAAGGCCGACGCGGGACGCCTGCGCGACCTGCGGCGCCGCAAGTTCTCCATGGTGTTCCAGCACTTCGGTCTGCTGCCCCACCGCCGCGTCGTCGACAACGTGGCGTTCGGGCTGGAGATCCGCGGCATGGGCAGGGCCGAACGGGCCAAGCGGGCCATGGAGGTCGTCGAACTGGTCGGCCTCGCCGGCTACGAGAACTCCTACCCCGACCAGCTCTCCGGCGGCATGCAGCAGCGCGTCGGACTCGCCCGCGCGCTGGCCGGCGAGCCGGACGTGCTCTTCTTCGACGAGCCGTTCTCCGCGCTCGACCCGCTGATCCGGCGCGACATGCAGAACGAGGTCATCCGTCTGCACCACGAGGTCGGCAAGACCATGGTGTTCATCACCCACGACCTCTCCGAGGCCCTCAAGCTGGGCGACCGCATCCTGATCATGCGCGACGGCAAAATGGTCCAGTGCGGCACCGGCGACGAGCTGGTGGGCGCCCCGGCGGACGACTACGTACGCGAGTTCGTGAAGGACGTGCCGCGCGGCGACGTGCTGACCCTGCGCTGGATCATGCGCCCGGCGCAGCCCGACGACGCCCTGGACGGACCGGAGTTGGGACCGGACGTCGTGGTGCGCGAGGCCACCCGGGCCGTACTGGCCGCCGAGAAGCCGGTCAAGGTCGTCGAGAACGGCAAGCTGCTCGGCATCGTCGGCGACGAGGAGATCCTCGCGGTGGTCGCCGGGCGGGAAGGCGACGCGTGATGACCGTCGCAGTGGAGAAACCCGAGAAGACCGGAGCCGTCGAGGAACCGGCCGCTCCCGCCAGGGCCGAGCGCAGGATCAGCCGGCCCATGGTGGTCGCCGCGATCCTCGTCGTCTGGCTGGTGCTGTTCCTCGTGCTGCGCGGCAAGCAGACCCTGACCCTGGCGGCGGCCGACCTGACCGATCTGCACCGGTGGTTCAACGACGTCAACGACTCGGTCGGCGCGAACCGCAACTCCAACCCGCTCTTCCTGTACTTCTTCAACGAGATCCGGCTGGTCATCGACTCCCTGGTGACCTTCGTCCAGGAACTGATCTCGCAGCCCACCCCCGGTCGGCCCGTCCCGCAGATCGGCTGGCTGGGTGTCGTCGGCATCGCCGGCTACGTCTCGTGGGCCGTGGGCAACTGGCGGGTCGCGCTACTCGCCGTGGCCGGCTTCACCTTCCTGGGCCTTCAGGGCCTGTGGCAGGAGAGCATGGACACCCTGGCGCTCACCGTCTCCGCGGTCTTCGTGGCGCTGCTGTTCGCGATCCCGCTGGGTGTGTGGGCGGGGCTGTCCGACCGGGTCAACCGGATCGTGACGCCCTTCCTGGACTTCATGCAGACGATGCCGACCTTCGTCTATCTGGCCCCGCTGACGCTGTTCTTCCTCATCGGCCCGGCCTCCGCCACCATCGCGACGCTGATCTACGCGGCACCGCCGGCGATCCGTATCACCGCGCACGCCATCCGCTCCGTACCGACGACCACGGTCGAGGCGGCCGACTCGATGGGCGCCACGCGACGGCAGACCCTGACGAAGGTGCTGCTGCCGATGTCCAAACGGACCGTGGTGATGGGCGTCAACCAGACCATCATGGCCGCCCTGGCCATGGTCACCATCGCGGCCCTGATCGACGCGCCCGGCCTCGGCAAGACCGTCGTCCAGGCACTCCAGTCCCTCGACGTCGGTACGGCCTTCAACGCGGGGCTGGCCATCGTCGTCATGGCCATCGTGCTGGACCGGGTCACCACCGCGGCGAGCGGACGAGAGGAGGAGGCCCGGCGTTCGAAGAACCGCTTCCTGGGCTGGCGGCGCCCCCTGCTGGGCGTGGGCGCGGCGGTCACGGCCGTCCTGATCTTCATCTCCCACACCTATGTGTGGGCGGCGGAATTCCCCGGCGAGGGCGGCATCGGCAGCGCCATCTCCAGCGGGGCGGACAACGTGACCACCTGGGCGCAGGACAACCTCGGGGGCCTCACCAACGCCATCCGTGACGTCATCACCACCGGTCTGCTCAACCCGTTCCAGACGCTGCTCACGGACTCCCCGTGGTGGCTCGTCGGCGCGGCCCTGATCGCGCTCGGCGTCGTCGTCGGCGGCCTGCGCGCCGGCATCACCACGGCGGTCTGCGTGGGCCTGCTGGTCGGCACCGGGGTGTGGTCGGACAGCATGACCACGCTGGCGTCGACCGTCGTCGCCACGGTCCTCGTGATGTTGCTGGGCATCGGCTTCGGCGTGTGGATGGGGCGCAGCGCGCTGGTGGACCGGCTGATCCGTCCCACCCTGGACGCGGCCCAGGTCATGCCGCCGTTCGTCTATCTCGTGCCGTTCCTCGCCCTGTTCGGCGCGACCCGCTTCACGGCGATCGTCGCCGCCGTCGTCTACGCGGCCCCCGTCGCCATGAAGATCATCGCCGACGGGGTGCGGAACGTGCCGGCGACCACCGTGGAGGCGGCCACCTCCGCCGGGTGCAACACCTGGCAGATCATCACCAAGGTCCAGCTGCCGATGGCACGCAGCGCCCTGACTCTGGCGACCAACCAGGGCCTGATCTATGTGCTGTCGATGGTCGTGGTGGGCGGCCTGGTGGGCGCGGGCGCCCTCGGCTACGACGTCGTGGCCGGCTTCTCGCAGGGCCAGCTGTACGGGAAGGGGCTCGCCGCGGGGCTCGCCATCGTCCTTCTCGGAGTCATGTTCGACCGGATCACCCAGGCAGCGGCGCGACGTGCCGGCGCATAAGGAGTCACTGATCATGGCAAGGCAAGCAACACACTGGAGATACGGCGTGGCCGGCATCGCCGTCCTCGGTCTCACCCTCACCGCATGCAGCGGCGCGAAGGTCGGTGACGACAGCGCCGGCGGCTCGGACAGTTCCGGCAAGTGCGGCACCTTCAACCTCGCGATCAACCCGTGGGTGGGCTACGAGGCCAACGCGGCGGTCGTCGCGTACGTCGCGGAGCAGGACCTCGGCTGCAAGGTGGTCAAGAAGGACCTGAAGGAGGAGATCGCCTGGCAGGGCTTCGGGACGGGCGAGGTCGACGCCGTCATCGAGAACTGGGGCCACGACGACCTGAAGAAGAAGTACATCACCGACCAGAAGACCGCCGTCGACGCCGGCCCGACCGGCAACAAAGGCCTCATCGGCTGGTACGTGCCGCCGTGGCTGGCCAAGGAGCACCCGGACATCACCGACTGGAACAACCTCGACAAGTACGCCGCCGAGTTCAAGACGTCCGAGTCCGGCGGCAAGGGCCAACTCCTCGACGGCGACCCGTCGTTCGTCACCAACGACGAGGCCCTGGTGAAGAACCTGAAGCTGGACTACAAGGTGGTGTACGCGGGCAGCGAGGCCGCCCTCATCCAGGCCTTCCGCAAGGCGGAGAAGAACAAGGAATGGGTGATCGGCTACTTCTACGAGCCGCAGTGGTTCATGTCCGAGGTGCCGCTCGTCAAGGTCAAGCTGCCGGAGTACAAGACGGGCTGTGACGCCGACGCGGAGAAGATCGCCTGCGACTACCCCGTGTACGAGCTGGACAAGATCGTCAGCGCGAAGTTCGCCAAGTCCGGCAGCCCCGCCTATGACCTGGTCAAGAACTTCACCTGGACCAACGACGACCAGAACGCCGTGGCGAAGTACATCGCGGTCGACAAGATGACCCCCGAGGCCGCGGCCAAGAAGTGGGTCGAGGCCAACCGCGACAAGGTGGACGCCTGGCTCAAGTAGGCCCTTGGCGGGCCCTTCACGGATGCCCGGTGGGCGGTGCGAGCGGGATGCGCACCGCCCACCGGGCATCGCTGTGTCCGGGCGTGTTTCCCGAGGTCGCGGACCGGCCGGGGTGCCTCGGGCCGGCTGCAGGCTGCACCCCTTGACACCCACCTGCACGACGGGCACATTGAGTTGCGCAACCTGAACCAAGTTGCGTGAGCGGCAACTGGATCGGATCGACTGGTTAGCCAACCGGAGGTGCGGCGATGGCGGGTCCCCGAGTGGTCATCATCGGAGCGGGAGTCGTCGGTGCGGCGCTCGCGGACGAGATCTCCGCGCGAGGCTGGACCGAAGTGACCGTGGTCGACCAGGGCCCGCTCCCCGCCACCGGGGGCTCCAGTTCGCACGCCCCGGGCCTGGTCTTCCAGACCAACTCCTCCAAGACCATGACCGAGCTGGCCCGCTACACGGTCGAGAAGCTCTGCTCCCTGGACGTCGACGGCCAGCCGTGCTTCCTCCAGGTCGGCGGCCTGGAAGTGGCAACGACGCCCGAGCGGCTGACGGAACTGCGGCGCCGCCACGGCTGGATCACCGCCTGGGGCATCGAGTCCCGGCTGCTGAGCGCCGAGGAGTGCGTCGAGCAGCACCCCCTGGTCAACCCCGACCGGGTCCTCGGCGGTCTCCTGGTCCCGACGGACGGGCTCGCCAAGGCGGTGCTCGCCGTCGAGGCGCAGATCCGCCGGGCCACCGAACGCGGCGTGCGCTTCCTCGCCCGCCACGAGGTCCTCGACGTCCGGCAGGCCGACGGCCGCGTCACCGGCGTCCACACCGACCAGGGCGAGATCCCCGCCGACATCGTGGTGTGCTGTGCCGGCATCTGGGGCCCGAGGATCGCCCGCATGGTCGGCATGAACCTGCCGCTGACCCCGCTCGCCCACCAACTCGCCTGGACCGGCCCCGTCCCGGCCCTCGCCGGCCAGACCGAGAAGGCGGTCCGCCCGATCCTGCGCCACCAGGACGCCGACCTCTACTACCGCGAACGCTTCGACGGCATCGGCATCGGCTACTACGGCCACCGCCCGATGCCGATCTCCGCCGACGACATCCTCTCCGTCGACGAGGCCGACGAGATGCCCTCGGTCCTGAAGTTCACGCAGGAGGACTTCGAGGACGCCTGGACCGAGACCCGGTCCCTGCTGCCCGCCACGAAGGACGCCAAGGTCGAGGAGGGCATCAACGGCCTGTTCTCCTTCACCACCGACAACTTCCCGCTCCTCGGCGAGTCCCCGGACGTCAAGGGCTTCTGGGTCGCCGAGGCCGTCTGGGTCACCCACTCGGCGGGCGTCGGCCGGGCCATGGCCGAGTGGCTGGTCGACGGGTACTGCTCCTCCTTCGACCTGCACGAGTGCGACGTCAACCGCTTCGAGCCGCACCAGCTCTCCCCGGAGTACGTCCTGGCCCGTGACTGCCAGAACTTCGTCGAGGTCTACGACATCCTCCATCCCCTCCAGCCCTCGGGCGACCCGCGCCCGATCCGCACCAGCCCCTTCCACGTCCGCCAGCGCGAGCACGGCGCCTTCTTCCTGGAGGCGAACGGCTGGGAGCGCCCGCACTGGTACGAGGCCAACGCGGCGCTGACCGAGGGCCGTTCGGTCCCCACCCCCAACGACTGGGCCGCGCAGTACTGGTCGCCCATCGTCGGTGCCGAGGCCCAAGTGACCCGCGAGACGGTCGCGTTGTACGACATGACGGCCCTCAAGCGCCTGGAGGTGACCGGCCCCGGTTCGGCGGCCTTCCTGGAGCGGCTGTGCACGGGCAAGGTCGCGAAGTCGGTCGGCTCCGTGACGTACACCCTCCTCCTGGACCACGACGGCGGCATCCGCAGTGACATCACCGTCGCCCGCCTGGCCCGCGACCGGTTCCAGGTCGGCGCCAACGGCAACCTCGACCTCGACTGGTTCACCCGCCACCTCCCCGCCGGCGGCACGGTCCAGGTCCGCGACATCACCCCCGGCACCTGCTGCATCGGCCTGTGGGGCCCGCTCGCCCGCAAGGTCCTGCAGCCGCTGACGGACGAGGACTTCTCGAACGACGGGCTGAAGTACTTCCGCGCCAAGCGCGCTTACATCGGCAGCGTCCCGGTGACGGCGATGCGCCTGTCGTACGTCGGCGAACTCGGCTGGGAGCTCTACACCACCGCCGACCAGGGCCTGAAGCTGTGGGACACCCTGTGGCGGGCGGCCGAGCCGCTGGGCGGCGTCATCGCGGGTCGCGGCGCCTTCAACAGCCTCCGGTTGGAGAAGGGTTACCGCTCCTTCGGCACCGACATGACCTACGAGCACGACCCTTACGAGGCCGGCGTCGGCTTCGCCGTCAAGCTCGACAAGGACGACTTCATCGGGAAGGCGGCCCTGGAGCGCCGTAGGACGGAGGTGCGACGGAAGCTGACCTGCCTCACCATCGACGACCCGCAGTCCGTCGTGATGGGCAAGGAGCCGGTGTACGACGGCGACCGCGCGGTCGGCTACGTCACCAGCGCGGCCTACGGCTACACGATCGGCAAGGGCATCGCCTACGCGTGGCTGCCGAGCGGGCTCACGGCTCCCGGTACGGCGTTGCACATCGGCTACTTCGACCAGCGGGTCGAGGCGGTCGTGGCCGAGGAGCCGTTGTTCGATCCGTCGATGTCCCGGCTCCGTGGGTGAGGGTGTTCAGTCCGGAGAGCCCATCCGGTGGCTGATCTCGTCCGCGCCCCTCATCAGCGCAGGGGCGAGCTCGTGGATGCGCTCCTCGGTGAGGCGGTAAGCGGGGCCGGAGGCGCTGAGGGCGGCGACTACGTCGCCCTCGCGGGACCGGATCGGGGCGGCGACGGCGTGCAGTCCGATCTCCAGTTCCTCCAGCGTCACCGCGTATCCGCGCTCCCGGGTCTCGGCGAGGTTCCTCTCCAGTTTGGTCTTCGCGGTGAGCGTGTGCGGGGTCATCTTCTGCATCCCGGACGCCGCCAGCACTTCGGCGCGCTCCTTCGCCGGCCGGTGGGCCAGCAGGATCTTGCCGCTCGACGTGGCGTGCACCGGGGTCAGCCTCCCGACCCAGTTGTGCGCACCGACCGCTCCCGGGCCCCGTACCTGATAGAGGTTGACGGCGTAATGCTCCTGCAGGACCGCGATGTTGACCGTCTCGCCGATCTCCTCGCTGAGCCGCTCGCACACCGGCCGGCCCTGCTGTGTGATGTCCAGGCGGCTCGTCACCGCGCCCGCCAGACGCACGATCCCGAAGCTGAGCCGGTACTTGCCCCGCTCGGCCGTCTGCTCGACAAGACCGCGCGACTCCAGCGCACCCAGGAGGCGGAACGCGGTCGACTTGTGGACGTCGATCTCTGCGGCGACCTCGCTGACTCCCGCCTCACCGCGTTCAGCGAGGATCTCCAGGACGCTGACAGCACGGTCGACGGACTGCACGCCGCCCACCGCGGGACCTGCTGTTTCTCCATCTGCCGCGTGGTTGCTCATAGCGCAACTATAGGCCGGGCCCCGAAGGCTGCCCAGCGAAGAGTGTGAGTCAGCTCACTTCATCGTGATCGGGGCCTCGGAGGTGTCGGCGAAAAAAGTCTGCCGCGGATGTCGAGAACCCGCGCCCTGCTCCGTCCCCGGGGTGAACGCGACCACAATGGGTCGCACCAGCACCGAGGAGAACATCATGGCCAAGTACCTGCTGCTCAAGCACTACCGCGGCGCTCCTGCAGCGGTCAACGACGTGCCCATGGACCAGTGGACGCCGGAGGAGATCTCCGCACATGTGCAGTACATGAACGACTTCGCGGCCCGGCTGGAGAAGACCGGCGAGTTCGTCGACGGTCAGGCGCTCGCCCCCGAAGGGAGCTGGGTCCGTTACGACGGGGAGGGGCGCCCGCCGGTCACCGACGGCCCGTTCGCCGAGACCAAGGACCTCATCGCCGGGTGGATGGTGATCGACGTCGACAGCCACGAGCGCGCCGTCGAGCTGGCCGGGGAACTGTCCGCCGCCCCCGGCGCGGGCGGCAAGCCGATCCACGAGTGGCTGGAGGTGCGCCCGTTCCTGGCCGCGGCGCCCACCGTCACGGAGTGCTCCTTCAAGTGACCTCATCGATCGACGAGGCCCTGCTCAGGAGCCTCACACCGAGCGTGCTCGCCGTCCTCGTCCGCCGCGGAGCCGACTTCGCGGCGGCCGAGGACGCCGTACAGGACGCCCTGGTCGAGGCCTTCCGCGTCTGGCCGGCCGACCCTCCGCGCGATGCGAAGGGCTGGCTGGTCACCGTGGCCTGGCGCAAGTTCCTCGACGCGACCCGGTCGGACGCAGCCCGCCGCCGGCGTGAGGGCCTCGTGGACGAGGAGCCGGCGCCCGGGCCCGCGCCCGCGGTCGACGACACGCTCCAGCTCTACTTCCTGTGCGCCCACCCCTCGCTCACACCGTCGTCGGCGGTCGCGCTCACCCTGCGCGCCGTCGGCGGCCTCACCACCCGGCAGATCGCCCAGGCCTACCTGGTGCCCGAGGCGACCATGGCGCAGCGCATCAGCCGCGCCAAGCGCACCGTCTCCGGCGTGCGGTTCGACCAGCCCGGCGACGTCGCCACCGTGCTGCGCGTGCTCTACCTCGTCTTCAACGAGGGCTACTCCGGCGACATCGACCTCGCCGCCGAGGCCATCCGGCTCACCCGGCAGCTCGCGGCCGCGATCGACCACCCCGAGGTGGCGGGGCTGCTCGCCCTCATGCTGCTCCACCACGCCCGGCGCGCCTCCCGGACCGCGCCCGACGGCAGCCTGGTGCCGCTCGCCGACCAGGACCGCGGCAAGTGGGACACCAAGTCGATCGCCGAAGGCGTCGACATCCTGCAGACGGCGCTCGCCCGCGACCGGCTCGGCGAGTTCCAGGCCCAGGCCGCCATTGCGGCACTCCATGCCGACGCGCCCGTCGCCGAGGAGACCGACTGGGTGCAGATCGTCGAGTGGTACGACGAACTCACGCGTCTGACCGACAGCCCGGTCGTCCGCCTCAACCGAGCGGTCGCCGTGGGCGAGGCCGACGGACCGCGCGCGGGCCTCGCGGCACTCGCGGAACTGGACGACTCGCTGCCCCGCCACACCGCGGTGGCGGCCTATCTCCACGAGCGCGACGGCGACCTGGCGACGGCGGCACGGCTCTACGCCGAGGCGGCCCAGAAGGCCCCCAACCTCGCCGAACGCGACTACCTGACCCGCCAGGCCGCCCGCCTCAACACCCGCCGACGACGCTGACCCCCGCGGCATGCCGCCGCCGGCTCACCGGGGCGCCGGGTGCGTCGACTCCGCCGCGACCTGGCTCTCGTGGTCCCGCTGGGCGCCGACGGTGAACTCGTGGGCGTACGCGGCCTCGTCGATCGTGGCACGCAGACGGCCGGAGATGCGCTCCACGTCGCCCTGCTCCGCAGGGGGAAGCGGGGCCCCGGCCCGCTCCCTGGTCGCCGCCGCCGTACCGAGCAGACGGATCGCCCGCTCCACGGCCCCGGCCAGGGAGTACGCACCCGCCAGGCCCTCGAGGGCCAGGGCGACCGAGCGGGGGTCCTTGGTCGTCGAGGCGGCCGCGAGGCCGTCCCGGTGGTACGCGAGCGCCCGGCGCGCCTCGCCGCGCTGCTCGGCGATGAAGCCCAGCTCGGCCAGGACCAGAGCGAGGCCCGGTCCGTCGCCGCGCCGGCGGTTCCAGGCCAGCCAGGGCCGCAGCCACTCCTCGGCGGCGTCCAGTCGGCCCTGGCGCCGGGCGCTGAGCGCGAGGCCCAGCGCGGCGAACTGCTCGGCGGGCTGATTGCCCTGTTCGACCGCGAGCCGCAGGGCACGCGTGTGCAGGTCGTCGGCCTCGTCGTAGCGCCGGGTGAGAAGGGCGATCCTGCCGAGGCCCGACAGCTTCGTGGACATCTCAGGCCAGGTCTCCAGAGCCTGGGCGATCCGTAGGCTCTCCCGGTGCAACCGGGCCGCCCGGTCGTAGTCGCCGTTGATCTCGGCGAGCCTGCCGAGCACATCGGTCGTCTTCAACCGGCCCCACAGGTCGCCCAGTTCCGCGAAGTGGGCGCGAGCCTCCTCGGCGTTGCCGCGCAGCGACTCCAGGTCACCGCGGGCCAGGGCGAAGCAGGCACGTGTGGTCAGCGCGGCGGCGGTGCCCCACGCGTCGCGCAGGGTGCGGAAGCGGACCAGGACGCGCTCGACGCGCCGCTCGCCCGCGGCCAGCGCCCCCACCGTCCACTGCGCGTGCGCCAGGAACCACTGCGCCCTGGTCGACTCCAGGGTGGACGCGGGATCGTACGCGTCCAGGGCGCCGCATTCCCGGTCGTGCTCGCCGAGCAGCAGGCGGATGCCCGTGTACCAGAGCTCCGCCTCCCCGCGCTCCTCGGGCGTGGCCTCGCCCGGTGTGTCCAGGGCCGTGGCCAGCGCCCTGCGGGCCTCACCCAGCCGACCCCGGACGTACCAGTACCAGGTCAGCGAGTTGACCAGGCGCAACGCCTCCTGCGCGGCCCCGGCCCGGGCGGCCTCGGCCAGCGCGCGCTGCACATTGCCCGCCTCCAGGTCGAGGTACTGGAACCAGCGGGACTGCTCCCGCTCGTGCAGATGCGGCCTGGCGCGCTCGGCGAGGCGGACGCAGTGGTGCAGGTGCCGGGCCGCGGTCTCGGCGTGCTCACCGGACTCGGCGAGCCTGTCACGCGCGTAGACCGCGACGGACTCCAGCAGCCGGTAGCGCGGACCCTGCGGTCCCTCGGTGCGGACCGCCAGTGAGCGCTCCACGAGCAGGCTCAGCGCATCGAGGACGTCGGCGGGGGACACGCCGCCCCCGGAGCACACGTCCTCGGCCGCCCGCAGACCGGAGCCCTCACTGAACACCGACAGCCTGCGCAGCACGGTCTGCTCCCGGACGTCGAGCAGGCCCCAGCTCCAGTCGAGCGTGGCCTGGAGGGTCCGGTGCCGTGAAGGGGCGTCCCGGTAACCGCTGTTGAGCACCTTGAAGCGGTCGTCGAGACGGTCGTGCAGTTCCCTGATGCCCAGCGATCGCACGCGCGTGGCGGCCAGTTCCAGGGCGAGCGGGATGCCGTCGAGGCGCCGGCACACATCCGCGACGAGCGGCGCGGTGGTGGCGTCGAGCACGAACTCCGGGTCCGTGGCCTTGGTCCTGTCGACGAAGAGACGTACGGCGCCCGCGCTCGTCAGCGCGTCGAGGTCCGGTCGGCCCTCCGGGGGCAGCGACAGCGGGGCCACCGGATACACCGTCTCGTCCCGGGTGCGCAGCGGTTCCTGGCTGGTCGTCAGGATGTGCAGGTGCGGGGCCCGGCCCAGCAGCAGGCGGGCCAGCTGCGCGACGGCCTCCACGACGTGTTCGCAGTTGTCCAGCACGAGCAGCAGCCGTCGGCCGGCCAGCGCGCTCGCCAGGCGTTCCGTCGGGCTCTTGGCGTCGTCGTCCGAGGTGTTCTCGCGGATGCCCACCGTCGCCATGACCTGCTCGGCCAGCGACTCGGCGTCGGCGAACCGCTCCAGGCCCCCGGCGTCCGCGAGTTCCACCAGCCGGGTGCCCTCGCCGAACGCGTCGGCCAGGCTCTGCGCCGTGGCCTCGGCGAGGCGGGTTTTGCCGACCCCTCCCGGGCCCGTCAGCGTCACCAGACGGCTCTGTAGGAGCAGCGTCCGGATCGCCTGAACATCCTGTTCGCGGCCCACCAGGGGCGAGGCCGAACCGATCGGCCCAGGACCGGCCTGAACCCCGGCGACCGACTGCGCGGGCGGCTCCGGTCGGGTCAGAACGGGGTCGTGGCGCAGGATGGCCTGCTGCAGTGCCTCCAGGGACGGACCGGGGGTCAGCCCCAACTCCTCGTCGAGCCGGCGCCGCAGATCGTTGAAGCAGTCGAGCGCCTCGGAGGAGCGTCCCGACTGGTACAGCGCCCACATCAGCGCGCCTCGCAGCCCCTCGCGGAACGGATGCCGTTGCACCAGCTCCGTCAACTCGCCCACCAGCAGGTTGTGTTCGCCCAGCTCCAGACGTACCCCGGCGTGTTCCTCCACCGCCGTGAGGCGCTCCTCCTCCAGGCTCGCCGCCGTCGGCCGCACGGACGGCTGGTCCGCGAACTCGGCATAAGCGGGGCCGCGCCACAGCCCCAGCGCCTTGGTGTACAGCGCCGCCCGCGTCACCGGGTCCTCGCCGGACCTGGCCCGGGCGACGAGTTCGCGGAACCGCCCGGCGTCGAGCGCTCCGGCAGGGATGTCCAGGACGTATCCGGGCGGCCGGTGCGCGACCAGTTGACGGCCGCCCGCCTCCGCGTCCTCCAGCGCGCGCCGCAGCTGGGAGACCTTGGCCTGGAGCGACGCCGTGGGCCGTGCCGTGAACGTCGAGCCGCCCCACAGGCCCTCGATGAGCCGGCCCGCCGGGACGACCTGCCCGCGGTGTGCGAGCAGATCGGCGAGGAGCATCCGCACCTTGACTTCGGGTACCCGCACGACACGTCTGCTGTCCGTGCGCACCTCCAGCGGCCCCAGCACCCCGAATTCCATGATCTCAGCGTAACCGGCCGCCACCTGCCGCGACTTGCGACGAAAAGAGCTCGACCACCTGCCCGAAGTGCCTGGGCGCAGCATTTCCGAAGCCGTCCGAAGCGATTCCGAAGGGGCATGCGCGAAGGTTCCCCGAGGAATGCGGTTCGGCGGCGTGGCGGAAGGTACGGGGCAGGTGGCCGGGCAGGAGCGACCGTGGCCGGCGATCATCATGGGCGGCATCAGGAAGGGACGGTTCGGGCACCTCGCGGCGAAGTGGCTCGCCTCGCACGGGGCTCCGGCACCCGGACCACCGCATTCCTAACGGCACGCCCCGCGGGCGGCCCGTTCAGCAACGCCATTTCTTACTGGAGGAATTGATCCATGGTTAGCAACCACACCTCGGTGTCGGTGTCGGTGTCGGTGCTCGGCCTCGGCCTGATGGGGCAGGCCCTGGCCGCCGCCTTCCTGAAGGCGGGGCATGCCACCACCGTGTGGAACCGCTCGGCGGACAAGGCCGACGGCCTCGTCGCGGACGGCGCGGTGCTCGCCGCGACCCCCGCCGACGCAGTCGCCGCGAGCGACCTCGTGGTCGTGTGTGTGTCGACGTACGACGTGGTGCACGACGTCATCGGCTCGCTGGGCGACGAGCTGCACGGCAAGACCGTGGTCAACCTGACCACGGGTTCGTCCGAACAGGCCCGCCGGGCCGCCGAGTGGGCGGAGAAGAACGGCGCCAAGTACCTCGACGGCGCCATCATGATCACCCCGCCCGGCATCGGCGCCGAGACCTCGGTCCTCTTCTACGCCGGCGACCAGGCCGTCTTCGACGCCCACGAGCCCGTGCTGAAGCTCCTCGGTGGCGGCACCACCTACCTCGGCACCGACCACGGCAAGCCCGCCCTCTTCGACGTGTCGCTGCTCGGCCTGATGTGGGGTGCCCTCAACAGCTTCCTGCACGGCGTCGCCATCGTGGAGACCGGCGGCGTCAAGGCGCAGGAGTTCCTGCCGTGGGCGCACATGTGGCTCGACGCCATCAAGATGTTCACGGCCGACTACGCCGCGCAGATCGACGCCGGCGACGAGAAGTTCCCGGCCAACGACGCCACCCTGGAGACACACCTGGGCGCGCTCAAGCACCTCGTCGAGGAGAGCGAGGCACTCGGCGTCGACAGCGAACTGCCCAAGTACTCCGCGGGGTTGATGGAGGGCATCATCGCCCAGGGCCACGCCAAGAACAGTTACGCCAGTGTCGTGAAGGCGTACCGCCGTCCGCAGCAGTGACCAGGTCCGGTACTCGCTTCACCCCCTGACGAAGGGGCCGGTTCCGAATCCTCCTCGGGGCCGGTCCCTTCCACATGCCCGAACACCGGCGCCGCGGAACGCGGTCCGGATTTCCGGCCTTCCGATCTTCGGGCCGTCCGCTGTTTCGGCCGTCTTCTCGTCCATCAGACCCTCTACTGCACGATGATCACCGCGGACCGCTGCAACCGCCCCCGAGCCCGTGTCTTCCAGCCCGGCTGGGAGACCGACAGTGGACCAACGGGGTTCACGGAACGGACGGCGCGGCCCGGCGGCCGTAACCGGGGCCCTGACCCAGCTTTCACCGGTCGCGGGCAGCCTGGTTCACCGGCCGTGGCAACTCGCCGAGAGCCCTGGCATCGACTCCAGGTCCGGACGTCTTCTTCCCATTTGACGCAGTATCGAAAAAGCGGGACGGTCTCCGGTATCGTGGCTGGCGCGGCAATCATGCAAAGCATCTCGTGATCACTCGATCGAACAAGGGGTGGCATTGCGCGGTCTGAATATTGCAGTCTCGGGTCTCACGGCGGCAGGAAAGACCACGCACAGTCGACTGCTTTCTGCTGAGCTGGGCTATCGGTACGTTTCGGCCACCGCCATCATCGCCGACATGATCGGGATACCACGCTCCGAAGTCGACTCGGGATTCTGGCAGAAGTATGGCGAGGAAATTGCCAGACTTCGGGACACCACGAACCTGGATCGAGAGCTGGATACGCGCCTGCTCGATGAGGCCGCTTGCGAAGAGGGGCTGGTGATCGACGCGTGGGCTTTACCGTGGTTGGCTCCTCCGGAAAACTGCCTGTTCGTGTGGATTGAATCCGACCATCGGTCGCGAACGCTGAAGGCGGCGGTTTCGGACGAGTGCAGAAACACGCTCGAGTGGTACTCGGAATTCATCAAGCACAAGGATGACGATACGCGGGCGCGTTTTCTGTCGATCTATGGATTCGACCTGTACGGTGCTCGGCAGCATTTCGACGTCGACCTCGAAAACAGCCACTTCATCACCGAAGCCACGCGCGCGGACTCGGATCGCGGTATTTCCGGATTCCAGCCGGAGCTTCGCCGGGCCGTCGAGCGGAAATTGCGCCCACAATGATTCTGACAGAGAAGATGGGTGAGGGAAGTATTGTGAAAGCCGAGGATCGTAAGCGAGACCCGAATCTGGACGCCATCCAGAAGGTCGGGGCGGCTGTGGTGAGCGACGGCAAGGTGATGGTCGTACGCAAGAAAGGCCAGCGAACGGACGAGTACTTCATGGCCGGCGGGAAGATGGAGGGGGAGGAGACCCAACGTCAGACACTGGTGCGGGAACTCCAGGAAGAGTTGGGTGTCGAGGTGGCCGACTATCAGTACATCGGCTCGTATGAAGACCTTGCCGTCTTTGAGGGAACCCCCATCGTCCTGCACGCCTACTGTGTGCACATTGCCGGGCGACCGCAGCCGCACAATGAGATCAAGGAATACGCCTGGATCGACTCCGAATTCGAATCCAAGGGCTTCAAAGTGAGCTCGATCATGGCCCAGCATGTGATCCCGCGCCTCGTGGAGATGGGTCAGATCTGATACGCGGTGCATCGATCGGATCGGCGCTACCCAATGCAGCGATCAGGAGGGGACCGTCATGGAACATCACCTTACCGGCGTGGACAGGGCCAAGCTGGAGAAGGCTCAGCAAATGATCGGCGAGGCCTTCGGTGAGGACTCGGAAGAAGTCATCCTGCGTTCCCCGGATCGTTTTGCACGCTGGCAGGAGAAAGCGCTGTCGGAGCCCCGGGACGCCTACAAGAGGGATGAGCTGCGGTTATTCCCCGTGAAAGGTGAGAGCTGCGTCGGTCTGGTGACGATCAAAGCGACCGCTTTTTCAGCGTGCGAGCATCACTATGCGCCGGCGTGGCTCAAGGCAACCATAGGGTACGTGCCCGACCGGTCGTTCATCGGCTACTCGAAGATAGTGAAGATGTTCCGGCATTTCGCTTGCCGCTACACCATGGACGAGCGCCTCTGCAATGAGTTCGTGGCGGAGTTCGTCGAAATGGTGGAACCGTTGGGGGTCGGTGTCGTACTCCGCGGCAAGCACTTCTGCGTCATATCCCGCGGAGGCCCGGAGTCCGACTTTCCGAGCGTGACGGCGCTGTGGGGGCACCTCAAATCGGATGCGCAACTCCGGGACGAGTTCCACCGACACGCCTTCACTTCCTGGGAGAACGGTGTGTAGATCTTTGGGTGTCCTCAGCCGGAGACGTAGTGGAACAGATAGACTCCGGCCCCTCCGACGGCGCATACCAGCCGCCCGTCCGGGTGCCAGGCGACCCAGACGAGAGGGCCGGCCACGCGGAGCGCGCAGCAGCAACGGCCTGTTCCGACGTCCCATATGCGAAGGGTCTGGTCGTTGCTCGCCGTTGCTATCAGCGAGCCGTCGGGGGAAAAGGCGCACCGGTCGGCCCAACTCGTGTGCCCAGCCAGCCGTACGTGCTCCTGACCGTCACTGACACGCCATAGCCTCAGCGTGCGATCGCCGCTGGCAGTCGCCAGCAGGTGCCCGTCGGGGGAGAAGGCGCAGCTTTGTACCCCGCTTGTGTGGCCGTGCAGGGCGAGGTACTCGATGCCGTCCGTCACCCGCCACAGTTTCACCACGCCGTTCGCCGTGCCTGCGGCGAGCAGTTGGCCGTCGGGGGAGAAGGCGCAACTCCTGACTCCGCTGGAGTGATCGTCGAGAACGGCGCGCGGCGAACCGTCTGCGGCATGCCACAGCCTGACCGTGTGGTCGGCGCAGCCAGTGGCGAGCAGCCGGCCGTCCGGAGAGTAGGCGCAGCTACGGATCCAGTCGGTGTGCCCGTCGAGGGAGGCCCGTTCGGTGCCGGTGTGGACGTCCCACAGGCGTACCGATCGATAGCTGGTCGTTGCCAGTGCCCTCCCGTCAGGAGCGAAGGCACAGCTGATGACGCGGTTGTCATGGCCGGAGAGGGTGCGAAGCAGCCCGCCGTCGGCGACGCTGCGCAGCTGAACGGTCGAGTCGTAGCTGGTGGTCGCGATCAGGCTGCCGTCGGGCGAGAATGCGCAGCTGTTGACCTTGCTTACGTTTCCGGCGATCACCGCGTGCGGCGAGCCGTCGGAGACGCGCCACACGCGCAGGGTCTGGTCATTGCTGACGGTCGCAAGCAGAGTCCCGTCCGGCGAGAAGTCGCAGGACCACACGGCTCCCGTATGACCTACGAGCCTGACCTTCTGGCTGCCGTCGCCGGTGCGCCAGAGTTGAGCCGAACCGTAGCTGGTGGTTGCGATCAGGCTGCCGTCGGGGGAGAAGGCACAGGAGTCCACCTCGTCGGTCTGGCCGGTTGTGATGTCCCGCGCGCTGCCACCGGGGAAAGTCAGCAATCGCACCGCACCGTAACCGGCGGCCGCCACCCGCCTCCCGTCGGGGGAGAAGGCGCAACACCACACGCCATGGCCGATGTTGGCGCTCACTGACTGCTGTCTCCCGGTGGTGACGTTCCACAGTCTGACGGCCCCGTCGGCGCCCGCCGTGGCGATCAGCGACCCGTCGGGCGAGAAGTCACAGGCGCGTATCTCGTCCGTGTGTCCCTCGAAGACCCGTAGTTGGGTTGCGTCCGATACGCGCCACAGCCTCATGGTGCGGTCCGCACTCACAGTGGAGAGCAGCGCTCCGTCCGGTGAGAAGGCGCAGTCGCGTACCCAGTCCGTGTGTCCCCGCAGGACGGCGATCTGTTGCCCTGACACCATGTGCCACAGGCGCGTGGTGTGGTCGGTGCTCGTCGTCGCCAGCACACTGCCGTCGGGCGAGTAGGCGCAGCTCCAGACGCCGCCTTGATGTCCCGTCAGGACAGCGGTCTCGGCGCGATCGGACAGCCTCCATATCCGAGCGGTTGCATCGTCGCTGGTGGTGGCGATGCTCTGACCGTCGGGCGAGAAGGCACAGCTGGTGACTCCGCCGGTGTGTCCGCCCGGCCTCGGCTGATCCACGGCGTGACGGTCCGGCAGCGGCCACGCCGGCTCCAGACGAGGGGTGTCCAGATGGGCGCGAAAGCGTTCGAGTACGTCCTCCAGCGCGACGGTGCCTTGCAGCCGGCTGGCGAGTGTCGCGCCCAGTGCGGACGGCGGGTCGATGGACCCGAGCAAAGGTGCGGCCTGGCGCAGTTGCTCGTGCAGGGTCCTGAGCACGGGCTCATCGGTCAGGCTCAGATCCGCCTGCACCGTGACGACCGACCCGAGCCGATGGGTCTTGACCTCGGTCCAGCGCAGGTCGGTGAGCAGACTGCTCAGTTCGTTGGTGAGTCCCGCCTGGGCCAGGTGGTAGGGAAGGTGGTGCCACAAGTACGTGACGTGTGGTGGCAGTTCCCACCAAGCCTGCGCTGCTCCGTCGGGCAGTAGCACGGTCGCTGCTTCCACCAGCCTGCCGTGAACCTGGCGAAGTTCGTCCTGCCCTCGTTGCCGCCTGAGGTAGGCGCGCACCACGTCATGCATGACGAGCCGGGGCTCCGGTGCGTCCAGGCGGTACTCGGAAACCAGCCCCAGCCCGACGAGCTCGCCGCACAGGTCCTCGGCGCGGCGTCCCTCCCACAGCAGCTCGAGCAGATACAGAGGGACGTCGATGTCTTCCGGGAAGATCGCCAGATCCAGGTAGCGCTCGTAGTCTGCCGCGTCGAGCAGGGCGGCGCTCGCCTGCACGGTGGCAGCCACGGCCGTATTGCGGTCCATGGGGCGGGCGGCGTCGAACGCCTGGGGCCCGTCCGTGGCAAGTTGCCGCACCACTTCCCTGGCCGCCGCGTCCGGGGCCTGACCCCAGGCTATGCGACGTCGCAGGGCACCGTTGACGAGGTTCAGCAGGACTGGCCATCTGCCCGCCAGAGCCACCAGTTGCGACAACTCGGCGGGCGGCAGTTCGGTGACCCCGTCCGCCACCAGGCGTCTTGCTTGGTCGTCCGACATGGCGTCCACGCGGATGCGCACCGCTTCCGCCGACAGCAGGTCGGGCACTCGCGTCGTGAACAGCCGGGTGCATCCGTGTCCGCCCAACCGGAAAGGACTCAGCTGCGACTCGTCCCAAACATCGTCCACGACGAGCAGCACCGGGGCGTGCTCGTCGAGCAGGCGCCCCAGCTCAGCTCCGGCAGCTTCCGGTTCCGAGACTGCCGGGCGCTGACCGCTCAGGAGAAAGGCCAGGTCATTGATGCGAACGGCCAGAGCGGCGCCTCTTACTTCCTGCCCGACCGTGACCCACAGGAGTCCGCCCGAGTATCGCCCAACCAGCTCGGGTCGGTGGCACACCCAGGTTGCGAGCCGTGTCTTGCCGAAGCCACCCGCTCCCTGCAGGCCGGTCGTCAGCCCGACCTCGCGCCCCTCTTCTCCGGTGAGCGCCGCAAGCAACTGGCCGCCCAGTTCCGGACGCTCGATCATCCGGTCCAGCGGCGGGGCCATCCAGGGAACACCGCCCTGCGGGCCTCGTGGTGTGTGAACCGACGGGCCGCCGATACCGACAGACAGGACGAGGCCCAGTACACCCAGAGGGAAGGCGAGGATGTTGGCCCAGCCGGCTACGGTGTCGAACTCACCGCCGAACAGGGCCCACACGGGAAGCGCTCCGCACAGTGCGGCTGAGGCCGCCCCCGCGAACGTCCATCCGATACGCGCCCAGGGTGATTGCCTGTTGTGCCGGGGATGACCGTTCACGTGGGTATGGTGCCCACCGGCCAGGCATACGATTCGTCGGCTCAGGGCGTGCGGGTCTCCGCCAGGGAAATCGCCTCGGCACGGCCGCTCGGGCGGACGCCTTCCACCGCGACCGTGCTCCCCCAGCTGTCGTCGTCCGATGCGAGGCTTCGCACATGGGTGTCGAGCCAGTCGGGAAATTCCGTGAGGTCCGCCAGAGCCGTGTCCGCTCCCGCCTCGCGTAGCTCAGTCACGTCATAGGGCCCCGTCGCCACCGCGACAGCGCACGCTCCCGCGACACGTGCCCCTTCGATGTCGCCGAGATGGTCGCCCACGTATACGGCCGCACCGTGTTCCTTTAGCGCTGCCCCTTTCTCCCCAGCCCACAATTCGCCGACCAGTACGTCGGGTTGCAAATCGGCGTGCTCCAGGTGCAGTTTCGCGTTGGGCTCGTACTTTCCCGTGATCACCAGTACCCGACCTTCTCGCTCACGCACGGCACGCACGGCGTCAATCGCACCGGGCAAGGGAATGGTCGCCGGCACAGCGTGAGTCGGGTACAACTCGCGGAAGATGGCGAGTGCTTCGGGTACCTGCGCGCTGGAGAACCATTGGGCGAGTTCGGTCCCCAGAGGCGGACCCAGGCGTGTGACGGCCAGATCGCTGTCGATATACGTCTTGGTGCGGGCGGCCAGTGCGTCCAACGTCGCCTTGATACCTGGACGTGTGTCCAACAGCGTCATGTCCAGGTCGAAGCCGACAACTAGTGGGGGCGGAAACATGGCGGCAGCCTAGTCCTCTCTGTTCTCCGGTCTCGGCCGTCACAGAAATTCACACGAATGGTGTCCGTGGCGAGGAGCCAGGCTGTCGGCAAGGGTGTCCGAACCTTGGCGAACGCGGGTTCGCGCCACCGAGGATGAGCGCGAGAGTCATGGGCCTACCGACGAGCCTGTGTCACTGATCGAGAAGGAACCGGCGGCGGGACGACGCTGAGATGACAGCCGGTCAGGCGGCGGCCGGCACCGAGGTGGTGACGGTCGGCTTTCGGCTTCGTGCGCATCGCATTGAGCAGCGTTCGGCCCCGAGGGCGGGGGCGGTGCGGCTTCGTGGCTGGAGCCGTTGCTGACGTTCTGCCAGTTCTGTTCCGGCGGGCCGCTCCCTGTGCCGGGCTCGCTTCTGCTCGGCGGCGCCGAGCTTGTCTTCCCCTGGCGGGCCGAACTCACGCGGCATCTCCCACCACCGGCTGCTGGCGCGTAACCGCCCAGCCCCCGGCACGGGAACAGGACCCGAAGAGTGATCACAACAACCCACAGGCCCAAGCGTGAACCGGGCGCATCAGGACTCCTCTTCCCTGCCGAGGGCGGACCGCAGCTTCCGGTGTGCCTCCCCAGGACCGCCGCCCTCCTGCGCTTCCAACAGGGCGGCTGCGATGCCGTCCAGCTTGCGCTGGACGGCACGTTCGGCCCGCAGTTCGGAGTTCTTCAGCAGCGCCACCAGGAGGAGGGTCACCGCCGACATCGCCTCGCCCACGAACAGAAGCCAGGTAACCGGCAGACTGATCACGTGCAACGTGACAGCCACGGCAACCAGGAGCAGGCAGATCCCGAAGAACGCTGCTGAACTGGTGAACCGTGAGGCATTCTCGGCCAGCCTCTCGAACGGCTGACTCCGCGAGCCCCCGCGGTCGGACGGATGCTTGAGAATCATGCCCATTCTCTACAGCGACCGTGGCATGCCCGGTGACTGCCACGCCCGGCCAGGATGGGGAGTTCTCCCCGCGGGTTCGGCGCGATTCCGTCCTGGTACGCGGCGAAGGGTTCCTAGTCGACGCGATGGGCGCCGTGACGGACTTCCCGGAGGCGAACGTCCGACGGGAGGCGGTCCAAGCCTGTCGAGTCCCGTGCTTGTGCGAGCGTCTCCCGGTTGAGCCGAGCCAGGGTCTGCTCCGGCTCCCCGTGAGGCTCCAGCCACAGCCGCACTCGTGCGACCGGAGCAGTACGCCGACCCGTCAGCCGCACGTGAGCCCGCGAGACTCCGTCCAGGGCTTGCGCTTCTTTCTCGATCACGTCCTCCGGGGCGCGGCCGTTGAGTTGGGCCGTCCCGCTGTCTTCGCTGTTGATGGGGACCTGGCCCAGCCGGTTGTTGCGCAACGCATCCCGGGCCGGCCTGCCCGCACCGAGACCACGTCGTGCAGGAGCAATCCCGTGGCTGCGACCGACAGCAGGGCCGCGATGTTCGCGGGGATCCGCCGCGCAGACCAGAAGCGGTGCGGGGACTTGCCCGATTCACGGACTGTCGCTGTCGCGCCGGTGTCCGGGGGTCCGCCGTGGACGAAGGCCTTGAGGATCGGAGGGACGGTCGATGTCGCCGGTCGGCTGCCGCCGGGTGTTCGCGCTCATCTCACCCTCTCCTGGTCCGTGCGCCGAGAATGAACCGAGTGCAGCTTCTCGACCGACACCGAGAGGTCGGATACACCCATGCCGGCCCACTCCCTGAGACCTTCGGTGACCTCTCGGCGCACCGCAGCGCACTGAGCCCCGATGTCTGACGGATAGCCCAGCTCCACGGCGATGCGCACCCGGACTTCGCCGAGCATCGGTCGGCTCTCGGCAGGATCGCCTTCCCGCCCTTTGCCATTACGCTCCGGTGCCCGCCGCACGGACGTCGTCACGCGCGGCGTCCGGCGGCCGGGAGGTACGTGACCGGCCGACTCGACGAACCGACTCAGCGCCCTGCGCGCCACCTGGGCAGCGATCTTCGAAGTGACCCGGTCGTGGACTGTGGTCGCGCCCCGCTCGCCGCGGGGGACGGCCGGGCGCCGATCGACTTCGCTGGTCACTGCCGCCAGTCTCTCCGAGCTCGGCGCTGGTCATCGCGGATCCGCTGTTGATTGTCGCGGCGTCGGACGAAGTCACCCGGTTCCAGGTCGCCCTCCATGAGCCGCCCAACCACGAGTCCGGCGGCGCCCACCGCAAGCACCACCAGGAAGGCTCCGAAGCCACCGAAGTACCCGGCGAAGCCCAGCGCCATTCCGGCAATCAACCCCACCACGGCCCTGCTCATCACGCGCTCCTTCACTCAAGCAGCGGCCCCGCCCCGGCTACTGGATCCGCTGCCTCTCTTCCCCTTCGTCCTCCTCGTCGGGCAGCTCCACATCACTGACCATGATGTTGACTTCCACAACTTCCCGCCCCGCCATCCGCTCCACTGCGGAGATCACGTTCTCCCGGACTGCACCGGCCACGTCCGTGATCGAGACTCCGTAGTCGACAACGATCTCCAGATCGATGGCCGCCTGTACCTCTCCCACCTCGACACTGACCCCGCGTGTGACGGACTGGCCACTGCCGGCGCCGGGCATCCGCTCCCGCATCGATCCCACTGAGCGCGAGAATCCACTGCCAAGGGCATGAACGCCCAGCACGTCCCGTGCCGCCATCCCGGCGATCTTCTCCACCACTCCATCGGCGACAGTCGTCCGGCCGCGAGAGCCGGGCGCACCACCGTGCTTTACGCCTGAGTTCTCAGCCATAGGGCCATTCCTCCTTTAAGGAGCAAACCTGTCGATGCCTGGTCAAATTGTACTCATTTTAGTACGTTTATTCGAGGCGAGGTCGCTGGCGTGGGCTCGTGAGCCGGGGCGGTCGGACGGGCGCCGTGAGCGTGGCTGCCTGGAGCCCTTGAAGGCGTTCCGGACGCAAGGGCAGGAAGGCAAACGCCCCTGGGAGAGGGGGGCAGGTGAAAACCGAGGCGAGGACGCAGGCGGTCGGCCGGGCTACCTGGGTCGTCTGCTCCCGCTCGGAGGGCCCGGCGACGGGCATGGATCACCGAGCAAGCGGCCGTCCGGACCCTCTGGCGCACGGCCGCTGAGGTTCCCGGGATCTGGCTGGAGACCATGCGCATCGGACCGGCACCGCACGACCCCCTGTCCGAACCGGCTGTCCGCCCGCCGGCCGGCGCGCTACCCCCTGGCCCGCTCAGGATCGAGGCATCCTTCTCCGCATCCGCTGCGCGGCCACTACAGCCGGCCGCCGAACAGCTGAGGAGCACACTGCTCAGCGCCGCCGCTGAACGGCTCGGGCTGACCACTGTGGCCGCTGATCTGCGCGTCATGGATCTCCATGAGGGTACGGAGACAGCGGTCAGGCCGCGGACCGCAGAGAAGGCCACGACGCCCCCGTCGGGAGCTGCACCCGCGCGAAGCTCGGCCCCGGCGACCCGAACAGAACCCCTGCGGGGCCCATCGGGGAGCTGGCTGACATCGCGACGGCCGTTCCTGGCGTCGCCCGCCTCACCGCCGTTCTGGGGAGCCGCCCGGTCAGAGTGGAGGACCATGACGATCCACTCGGCAGGCGCATCGAGGTCCAACTCGCGGTCGCGCCAGGACACCAACCCCTGGAAGTCGCCGGCGCCGTCCGGGCAGCGGTAACCGACGCAGCCATCAGTGACAGCCAGGGCCCGGTGACCGTTGCCGTCGTCGTCACGGAAACCGCGGCATCGGCTGCAGTGCCCTGACGCGCCAAACGACAGCTCAACGCTGGAGAACCATGCCACCGGCCTGGGGGACTTCGCCCACTGTGGCGCTCTCCTCCCTCGCAGGGTAGATGCTGGTCGGACTGTGCGCCGTCCTGGCCACTGAGCGTCACGCCCAGGTCGGTGGAGTCCTAGCCATGGCCTGCCTCCTGAGCCGTTGATCCGGGTTGGTGGGATTTCTGCGTCGCGCCCTCGCGCGGCAAGGGTTCCGAACGTGGTAGTCGACAGGCATGCCGATGAAGCCTTCCGGTGCCGCGGACCGTTCGTCTTGGGTCGGGCGGCTACGTCACGTGATCAGCCGTTCGCCAGTCGGGCGGGAATGGCGGCGGAGCAGGGATATCGAGCTGTGGTCGCGTTCCCTGGGGTTTGCCGCGCTGGGGTTCCTCACGCTGGTGCCGCTGCTGATCATTGTCTCCGCCGCCGATCCCGGGCACGGGCGGGGGTTCGCGCAGTGGCTGGGGGAAGGACTTGGCGTGTCGACGGCCTCCAGGCGGCAGGTCGAGCAGCTGTTCATCCCGCCCGGCCAGGCGCTGCGGACCACGACCGCGCTCGGCATGGCCGCTCTCGCCGTGTTCGGTCTGACCTTCGGGGCGGCCGTGCAGACCGGCTACGAGAAGGTCTGGGACCTGCCACCGAACCGCTGGTGGGCAAGGTGGCGGCACGTGGTGTGGCTCGCCGTCCTCACCGGATACCTGTTCGTCTCCGCCACCACGACCCTGCGCCGCGAACCCCTGGCAGGTGGGGCCGTGGCCTCGCTGAGCGCCGTGCTGTTCCTGTGGTGGTCCCAGCGCCTGCTGCTCGGCGGAAGGATCCGCTGGCGTGCCCTGTTGCCCGGCGCCGTCGCCACCGTGATCGGGCTGCTCGGCCTGAGGGTCTTCTCCAGCCTCGTCTTCTCGCCGTTGATCGCATCCAACGCCGTCACCTACGGCCCCGTCGGAACCGTCCTGGTCGTCCAGTCCTGGCTGGTCGGCGTAGGTGTCGTCGTCTTCGGCGGGGCGCTGGTCGGCCGAGTGGTGTACGAGGAACTCCCACGCATGGCACACGCACTGAAACGGCGCAGGTGAGATGCGGCCCTGCAACCGGTCTGGGGCAACGAACCGCCCTCCGCCCTGCCCTGACCATGCTGCTGGCATGCAAGGTGAGGGCAGGCGCGTCCGCCTCGGTGACGGCCTGCCGCGGTGATCCGGCGAACTGCTCCTGGGCGGTGGTCCATTGGGTCACGTCGCGCTCGCGGGCTCGGGTGACAGCGGCCGCTCCGTGAGAGAACCGTGCCGCTTGTTGCCTTGTGCTTGATCGTCTGACCGACGCTCATGACTGTCCTGTGCGTGTCCGCTGGATGGGTTCCCGCGCGTGATCGCCGTACAGGCGGTCGTTCGCGCGGGGGATGGGGAGTGGGGTGGATTACCTGCGGCTGCGGCCGTACCGGGAGCCGCCGGGGTGAACGGAGCCTCGGCGGGGGCCTCCGCCGGCTCGGTCGGCGATGTCGGCAGGAAGTGGTCCTCCCACCAGGACAGGGCCATCACGATGGCGAGCAGGACGAAGGGAGTCGAAGCGGGAAGGATCAGCGCGTACATGTGTACCGCCTGGTGTGGGATACGTGCGACACGGCGGACAGCAGATCGGTGCCCGCTCGCGGCGCATCGGGGCGCGACCGGGATCGCGTGACGGCGGTCGCGTATGGGAACGGCCTTGCTCGTGACGCGGCGGGTTCCGGCACCGATGCGCAGGGTGCGCCCCTTGGGAGCGCGCCGGCGGTGCGACGCTGCCGGGGGCAGGGGCGGCATGTCGCACGTTAGCCCTCGCTGCGGTTCCCCGACAGGCGGCAAGTGGCCAACCGCGCCGGACAGGACGCGCCTACGTCGCACGGTATTCACGCCCCTTGGACAGGACTACGCTGTGGGTGAGGCCCCAGTCCCCGGTGTCGATGCTGTGTCCCGCTCCCGGGGAGGCCCACCGTGTTCGTCCTGCTCCTCATCCTCATCGCGGTCCTGTTCGGCTTCGGCTTCCTCGATCCCATCTGGTGGGTGGCCGCGGCGGTGCTGGTCTACGGTGCCACCCGACACGGCCGCGGTCGTGGCGGAGTTCGGAGCCGTGGCGGCAGTTCCGATCTCGGTGACTACCGGGACTACCGCGAGCGCCGCGTTCGTCAGGAACGCTGGGACCGCCGCTACACCCGCCAGAACCGGGCGCGCTGGCGGGGCGAGGACCGTCGGGACCGCGAACACCGCAGGTGACCCGGGGAATGGCCCGGTAGTCCGGGGATCCGGGTTGCTAGAGCCAGGCCGGACGCGTCGAGATCGTTGACAGGCGAGGTGTAGGCCATGCAGCGCACGAGCGTGATGCCAAGCCCGGTGCGGCCGGCCAACGGCAACCGGCGCGCCGCTGACCATCCACGGACGGGATGACTGCCCTGTGAGGTACGGACCGTGCACCAGATGACCCCGTCCCGCGAAGAACAGCGGCCGTTGAGGAATGTGCCTTCAGAGGGCGACGCGGCGTTGCTTGCCGAGGTCGTCGAACTGCGCGCCACAAACGAGCAGTTGGGTCGGGCGCTGGCGAGCCGTGCGGCGATCGAGCAGGCACGCATGGTGATGGCCCTGGCCCCGTGTTCCAGCGAGAGGGTATGGGACTTGCTGGTGGACGTGTCGCAGCACTGCAAACATCGAGCTCCGGGACGTGGCCGCGGCCCTGGTCGCCCCGACGACGGACCGGAGGCTCCCGGAACCGATACAGGGGGAGCTACGCGGAGCACTGAGGCGCCTGCACGCTGCGGATCGGCGATCACGGAGGGCGCACCCAGCGGACGGCACCGAGAACTGCATCAATGGCGGCCCGGCAACGACGTGGGTCAGGACCCCAGACCGGTGAGGCGTTCGGAACTGTCGATGAGGGCGCGGGCCACATCGGCCAGGCGTCGGTTGTGGGCGCGGGCGTAACCGCGCAGCGCGGTGAACGCCTGCTCCATGTCGATGCCCTGGCGCTCGGCGAGCTTCCCCTTGGCCTGTTCGATCAGTACCCGGCTGTTCAGGGCCGTCTGCAGTTGTTCGTTGAGCACCGTGCTGCGCTGCGCGGTGCGTTGTTGCAGCAGGCTGATGGTGGCGACGTCGGCCAGGGCCTGGGCGACGGGTGCGGCGGCCGGGTCGAACGGGGCGGCGGTGGCGCGGAAGAGGTTCAGGGCGCCGACGATCTCGTCCCGCAAACGCATCGGCAGGGCCTGGACCGCGCCGAACCCGCTGTGCTGGGCCGCCACCGCGAAGCGCGGCCAGCGGGCCGTCACCGAACCGAGGTCGGGGACGATCACCGGTACGCCGGTGCGGAAGCACTCGAGACAGGGACCTTCGTCGTTCTGGAGCTGGAAGAGCTCCAGCAGGCGCACCTGTTCGTCGGAGGCGGCCATGACGCGGAGTTTGCCGTCCCGGTCGGCGAGCAGCACCCCGGCGGCGCTCACGTCGAGCATGCCGACGCAGCGGTCGGTCAGCAGGCGCAGGAAGTCGATGATGTCGAAGTCGGCGACCAGATTGTCGGCCAACTCGACGAAGGTCTTGGCCAGAAGCTGTTGATCCATCGTGGGCACCCTCGATTGAGACTAGTCCCTGCCCGAAGGGGCGGGAAGCACGGCACGTTCCTTGGCCGGGACCGAACGTCAGGTTTCCTCCTCGTTCTGGTCCGGCTCCGTGTCCGGGGAGAAGCGAAGCCGTCGGGCCACCACGTCGGCGGCCACGTCCGCGAGTCGGCGTTCCTGCACATAGGCGTACGCGCGGAGCCTGACGAAGGCTTCTTCGATGCCTACTCCGAGCTGACCCGTGAGCATCCCGCTGGCCTGGTCGATCTCCGCTCGGTATGAGCCCAGGTCCTCGAAGTGGCGGTCCGGCATCGGCCCGCCGGTCGCTCCACCCGTCTCGTCGATCCTTGCGTCGAGCAGGAGCAGCGTCGCGAGATCGGCGAACGCCCGCGCGTCGGCCAGTTCCTCCGTGTCCAGCGCGGTCGGAATGTTGGAGTACAGGTACAGAACCCCCGGGCTGATCGCCCCCTTCTGCAGGGGGAGCGCGAACACCGCGCGGGCTCCGGCTCCCAGGGCCGCATCAGCGAACACGGCCCAGCGATCCTGAAGTTCAATGGTGAGCAGATCGGGTGCCAGGACGGCCGAGCCGCGTACAAAGGCGTCCACGCAGGGCCCTTCACCCAGCGTGAGCTGGAGCTCTTCCAGTTGCTCGCTGATCTCGTCGGTGCTGCACAACGGATGGCTCGCCGCGGTCCGGGACATCGCCGACAGCCCCGCCCCGCCGACCGGCAGCGCGGCCACGGCCGCGGTGCACACGTCCACCACACTCACCCTGGCACCTCGTCGGACCGCCTGCTCGGCCACCAGCATCCGAATGCGGGTCGACCGCCAGTCAGGCCCCACTGGGGCCACCCCCGCCAGGCATCGTGACAAGGCCTTCCAGTCTCGCAGTGGTGCGTTCCCCGATGGGAAGTACCAGCGTGCGGAACGTGGTGGCGCCAGCCGGCCTGCGAAGCTCGCCGATGTCCAGCCACCCCCAGGAGCGGAGCGCATCGAAAGTCGGTCGATCGGCCCGGTCCACCAGGGTGACGCCGAGTGATGCCTGGTGGTCGGTCAGCAGCCGCTCCTGCACACGACGGGCGAGCTCCCGGGCATGCGGGCGCGGCGGGATCAGGATGTCGGCGAACGCGAAGACGTTGCCGGACACTGTGAGTTGCTCGATGCTGCGCGGCAGTGCTCCGTCGAAGCCGAGCCACCAGGAGCCGTCGCCGCCCACCGGGAATCCGAAGGCGCATCCCCTCAGCCCGTCCGTCTCGGCGATCACCATGGCGAATGCCGGCCGGCGCATGTCCACGGTGAGTTGATTCAGGAAGCTCCGGCGGCTGGGACGGCGGTATGGATCACTCGGCGCCGTCGTGCGGGACTCCACATACAGATCAGCCAGATCCTCACGCATGCCCTCCACCATCCAACGGCTCAGCCGACGCAACCGCGCCGGAGCCACTGCGGACGGCTCGCCGTTCTTCGGCTGCCGTGGCTGTCCCCGTCCTGGTTCGGCCCTCATCGCACGTCTCCCCAGAGAACAGGTGCAAGTGGGACAGACCTGTGCCGCTGGGCCGGAAGGGGCGCGGCCGGGGTGTCGGCTTTCCTTCGGTCATGGCGGTGGACGGCGAGCCGTGAGAGGGGCATGACGCCTCGGTTCGGAAAGATCAGCCGGCAGCGGGCACGGTGGGCCGGAGTTCCGGCCCCCTGGGCGGGCTCCCGGCAGGGGCGTGTTTTTCGGCAGAGGCAGAGAACGGCCGGGCCGGTCCGACAGCCTGCGCAGCAGGACAGAGGACCCACCCAGTTCCCTCCAGGGATGCGCCGGGCGACAGACGAAAAGTCCGCACCCCGCAGCCATCTGTGTTCAGCAACAGCGTGCCGCCGGGGTCTGGGACGTCTGCACAACAGCGTAGTCCTCGCGAGAAGTGACGGACGCTCCCAAGCAGCCCAATCCCAGGATATGGACGGTGCAAGAGCGCGATGGCTCGCGCATGTCCGAGGCATCGCAACGGCAGTCGAACGGTCAGGGGCGAGTGCGCACCGAGGTCGGCCGGGCAGCGGGTGCCTGTGGCGTCGGCCCTGTCTTCGGCGGTGCGGTGGTCGGATCACTCCGGAGGGCGAGGTGGCTCGCTGCCCAGCTCTGCGCAGCGAAGGGCGCCTGACAGGATGTTTCCCTGTTCAGGCGCCCTCTTCATCGGTGCCTAGAAGAAGCCCAGCTTCTTCGGCGAATAAGACACCAGGAGGTTCTTCGTCTGCTGGTAGTGCTCCAGCATCATCTTGTGCGTCTCACGCCCGATGCCCGACCCCTTGTAGCCGCCGAACGCCGCGTGCGCCGGGTAGGCGTGGTAGCAGTTCGTCCACACGCGGCCCGCCTGGATCGCGCGGCCCGCGCGGTACGCGGTGTTGATGTCGCGGGTCCACACGCCCGCGCCGAGGCCGTACAGTGTGTCGTTGGCGATCTTGATGGCGTCGTCGAAGTCGTCGAAGGAGGTCACCGAGACGACCGGGCCGAAGATCTCCTCCTGGAAGATCCGCATGCGGTTGTCGCCCTCGAAGATCGTCGGCTGGACGTAGTAGCCGCCCTTCAACTCCCCGTCGTGCTCGATGCGTTCGCCGCCGGTGAGAACCCTGGCGCCTTCCTGCCGACCGATGTCCAGGTAGGAGAGGATCTTCTCCAGCTGGTCGTTGGAGGCCTGCGCGCCGATCATCGTGTCCGTGTCGAGCGGGTGGCCGCTCTTGATCTGCTCCGTGCGGGCGACCGCCCCCTCCATGAACTCGGCGTACTGGCCGCGCTGGACCAGCGCCCGGGATGGGCAGGTGCACACCTCGCCCTGGTTGAGCGCGAACATCGTGAAGCCTTCGAGTGCCTTGTCCCGGAATTCGTCGTTCGCCGCCCAGACGTCGTCGAAGAAGATGTTCGGTGACTTGCCGCCGAGTTCGAGGGTGACCGGGGTGATGTTCTCCGAGGCGTACTGCATGATCAGCCGGCCGGTCGTGGTCTCACCGGTGAACGCCACTTTGGCCACCCTGGGGCTCGACGCCAGCGGCTTGCCCGCCTCCACGCCGAAGCCGTTCACGATGTTGAGCACGCCGGGCGGGAGCAGGTCGGCGACCAGGCTGAGCCAGTAGTGGATGGAAGCCGGGGTCTGTTCGGCCGGCTTGAGTACGACCGCGTTGCCGGCCGCAAGCGCGGGGGCGAGCTTCCATGTCGCCATGAGGATCGGGAAGTTCCACGGGATGATCTGCGCGACCACGCCCAACGGCTCGTGGAAGTGGTACGCCACCGTGTCGTCGTCGACCTCGCCGAGCGACCCCTCCTGAGCCCTGATCGCGCCCGCGAAGTAGCGGAAGTGGTCGATGGCCAGCGGAATGTCCGCCGCCAGCGTCTCGCGCACCGGCTTGCCGTTCTCCCAGCTCTCCGCGACCGCCAACTGCTCCAGGTTCGCCGCCATACGGTCGGCGATCTTGAGCAGGATGTCGGCCCGCTCGGTCACCGACGTGCGGCCCCACGCGGGGGCGGCCGCGTGCGCCGCGTCCAGCGCCCGCTCCACGTCCGCCGCCGTGCCCCGCGCGATCTCGGTGAACGGCTGCCCGTTCACCGGCGACGGATTCTCGAAGTACTGCCCCTGTATCGGCGGCACGTACTCACCGCCGATGAAGTGGTCGTAGCGCGCCTGGTAGGAGACGATCGCACCCTCGGTGCCGGGCGCCGCGTAACGGGTCATACTGCTCTGCCTCCCGAAGAAGCGCTGCCCGCCGTTGGGCAGCTCTCGGCGCGAGGCTAGGGACGGCGAGGTTGCAAGTACGTTGCGCGCGCCTGAGGTTCTGCCGGAGCACCGAAGGTCTGTCGGCGGACCGGAGCTCGGTCAGCGGGCCGGGCGGCGCTCCCAAGCGGTCGGTGCCGTGAGCTCGGACTCCAGCGCGGCCAGCCGCGACCGGACCGCCGACGTCGGACGCACCGCCGCCAGCGCCCGCCATACGTCGAGGTCGTCCTCGCCCCACGGCGCGTGTGCCCAGTCGGCCAGCAAGTCGGGATCACGGCGGGCGATCAACGCCGTTCGGACCCCGTCCGCGAGGCGCCGCCGGAGCCGCACCACTGCCGGTGCCTGGGAGCCGGGCAGCAGCGGGCCGGCGTATGTCATGGCCGCGCCAGTGACCGCACCGGCATTCAGACGGCGTTCGACGACCGCCACGTCCGACTCGACCGGCACCGTGAGCCGGTAAGGCCGAGAGCCGAGCAGCCCGGGGGCGAGGATCCGGCGCAGGCGGGCCAGTTCGGCCCGCAAGGTCACCGGCGTCACCGACTCGTCCTCGTACAGCGCACACAGCAGCTCGTCACCGGTCAGTCCCTCCGGGTGGCGCGCCAGCAGCACCAGGATCTCGCTGTGCCGGCGACTGAGCCTGACCCGGCGGCCCCCGATGCGCAACTGTGCCTCGTCGCGGCCCAGCGCGCACAGCTCGGGCGTGTCGGCGGCCGGCACCTGCGGGGCGAGCAGCGCCAGTTGGGACTCCGCGGCCCGCGCCACCGCCTGCACGAACCCCAGGCTGTGCGGATGCGCGAGCCCGTCGCCGCCGGTGATGTCCACCGCGCCCAGTACCCGCCCCGTGCGCGGATCGTGCACCGGCGCCGCCGCACAGGTCCAGGGCTGAACCCGGCGGATGAAGTGCTCGGCCGCGAACACCTGCACCGGCCGGTCCACCGCGACCGCCGTGCCCGGCGCGTTCGTCCCCATCGCGGTCTCCGCCCACCGCGCACCCGGCACGAAGTTCATCCGTCCCGCCTTGCGCCGGGTCGTCGGATCGCCTTCGACCCACAGCAGCCTGCCGTGCGCGTCGCACACCGCGAGCAGATGCTCCCCGTCGGCGGCGAAGGTGCCCAACAGTTCCCGGAACAGCGGCATCACCCGCGCCAGTGGATGCTCAGCGCGATAGGCGCCGAGATCGCCGTCCGCCAGCTCCACGCTCGCGGTTCCGTCCGGACCCACACCCGCCCGCGCCGAACGCCGCCACGAGTCGGCCACCACGGCACGCACCGGCTTCGGCACCGTGCCCACCTCAGTGAACGTCTCATGCGCATGACGCAGCACCCGTACCCGCTCGGCAGGGTCGGCTCCCGGCTCCAGAGCCACCCATGGATCGGTCAACTCGGCCTCCCGGAAGGCGATGTGGCTGAGGACATCGTCACTCCGGGTGCGCACGCGGACAACCTTTTCGACCCGGGTCACCCGAACGATGGCCACGCCGGTGACCCCACGTGAAGCCTCAGACCGCGTTGACCAACCGTATGTAGCGCTCCCAGTCCCAGTGCGGGCCGGGATCGGTGTGGTCGGTGCCCGGTACCTCGTGGTGGCCGATGATGTGTTCGCGGTCCTTCGGTATGCCGTACCTGGTGCAGATGGCAGCCGTGAGCCGGGCCGACGTCTCGTACATGACGTCGGTGAAGTAGAAGGGCTCGTCGACCCAGCCCTCGTGCTCTATGCCGATGCTGCGCGTGTTGTGCTCCCAATCCCCGGCGTGCCAGGCGATGTCCGCCTCGCGGACGCACTGTGACGTGTGTCCGTCGGCCGACCGGACGACGTAGTGCGCGGACACGTGCTTTCGGGGATTCTCGAAGACGAACAGGGTCTTGGTGTAGGTGGTCTGCGTCACGTGAATGATCACCCGATCCACGGGGCGGACCGCAGGGTGGCTCGCCACCGTGTAGTTGTCGGAGCTCGCCGGGCGCCACACGGCGGGCGCGTAGTCCGGTGCGGGGACATGCGCACCGGCCGGTCGCTCGGGGAGCAGGACATATGGGACGGCGGCGAGTGCGGTGCCTTGGAGGATCAGCCGGCGGCTGGGGCGTGGTCTTGCGCGTTCCAAAGGGGTTTGCCTTTCCGGGGCGGAGGATTGCCGTTCAGTGTCAGGGGATTGCGCCTTCGGCGCAGAGTGGCCCGGGGCTCAGCGGCTGAGGTCGGCCGGCGCGCTCAACTCAGAGCCGCTGCCGTTTCCCGAAGTCGCGCTTGCACTCCGCGGTGCGTCTCACGGGCCGGCAGCCACTGCTTGCGGATCTTGGCCACACACGTGTAGTTGGTGTCGCACACGTTGGCCAGCGGTGACTCGACGGCCTGGGTCGCGAATTGGTAGGCGTCCAGCTCGCTGAACCCGTAGTCACGCACCAGCCACTGCACCAGGTCGAGCTGGGATATCCGGAACGCGTCCTCCAACGGCCGGGCCGAGCCCGTCGAGATGATGTGGGTGTCCGACTCGATACGGGGCCATGGTGTGGCAAGTCCCTTGAGCAGTTCGACGATCACCACGGTGTTCATCGCGCACTCGACCGCCACACCACACGTCTCGCCCTCGCCCTGCCGGGCGTGTCCGTCGCCGAGACTGAGCAGCGCGCCCTCGACGTTCACCCCGAGATAGCAGGTCACGCCCGCCCGCATCTCGGGCGTGTCCATGTTCCCGCCGTGCGCGTCGGGTACCAGGGCGGAACGCACCTCCAGATTGGCGGGAGCAACTCCCACGGTCCCGTGCATCGGGTCCATGGGCAGCTCCGCCTCGATGTCACTGTCATGGGCCCGGAACAACGCCGTACGTCGTGTCCGGTCGAGCTGCCAGATCCAGACGGTCTCCGGGAGCGGCGGCTGCAGCGTGGCCGTGGTGTGCGTGGAGGTGAGCGCGCCGAACAGGGGGACTGTGGTCGACGCGGCCCAGTCCCGGGCAGGTTCGATCGAGACGAAGTGCACGGCGACGGTGTCCCCGGGCTCGGCGCCCTCGATGTGGAACGGTCCGGTCTGCGGGTTGAGGTAGGGAAACTCGCACACCTCGGACACCAGGTCCTTCTCCGACCGCACCCGCCCGGCGAAGCAGTCCTCCGTGTACAGGTCCAGAACCGTGCCGGGCGCGATGCGGGACACAGGCGGTGCGCCGCCGAACGTCCACGCGTACTCGCCGGGCTCGGGGCGCACGGTCAGGATCCTGGGGTCGCTCATCGCTGCACAGCTCCGTTCTGCGGAAGGCCGGTGGGACAGTTGGGGCAGGTGGGACAGCGGGCAGGGGGGCAGGTGGCGCATGGAACGATCACGCGTCGCGCCGTAGCCCTGCGCTGACTGCGGCTCGCGTGAATCACGGTACGGCGCCGGTGGGTCGGGCAGAAGCGAGCGTCGGTTTCCGTGGACAGCGGCGGGATTGTGGATATCTCGCTCACTCACACGAGTGAACTCACCCTGGAATCGGGCCCGTTGTGGACTCGGAAGTCCGAGCCCGTTGCGGATTCTGAAATCGGGCCAGCTGTGGAATCGAAGCAGGCCAGCTGCCGCCGGACGCCCGGGAGTCGGTCTGGTTCCGTGCCCAGCTCTGTCGGATTCAGGCCCGCTCGGCCACCGCCGCAGGATCGTCCAGTACCGCCCGCACCACGGAGTGCGCTGCCCCCAGCAACGGCCCCTCCGGCCCAAGCCGCGACACGGACACCGGACAGGCCGGCCCCGCGGTGCGTCGGTCCAGCTCGGCTTCCAGCGACGGCAGCAGCCACGGTGCCAGCCCCGCCAGCGCGCCGCCCAGCACCACGCTCTCCGGGTCCAGCAGATTGACCGCGCCCGTCAGCGCGATGCCGAGCGCCGTTCCGGCGTCATGCAGAGCGCGCCGTACGTCCTCGTCGCCCTCGGCGGCACGATCGGCGAGCAGGCCGACGCGGTCCTCGCCCGGCTCCAGCCCGGCCGCGCGCAGCACCGCCTCCTCACCGGCGTACTGCTCCAGGCACCCGCGCCCCCCGCACGGGCACGCGGGTCCGTCCGGCTGGACCGGCACATGGCCCAACTCGCCCGCAAAACCGTGCGTCCCGCGCAGCAGCCCGCCGTCCACCACGACCGCCGCACCGATGCCGATCTCCGCCGACACGTGCACGAAGTCGCGCGGAGTGCCGTCGCCGAGCCAGAGCTCGGCAAGTGCGCCGAAGTTGGCCTCGTTGCCCACGCTCAGCGGGAAGTCCACGGGCAGCAGACCGCCGACGTCCGTGTCCCGCCAGTCGAGGTTGGGGGCGCGCACCACCGTGCAGGCGTCCCGCGCCACCAGACCCGGCACAGCGACCGCCAGACCGGCAGGCCACAGTCCCTCGTGCTCGGCCTCGGCGACGACTTGGCGCACCAGCTCGCCGAGTTCCGCGATCACCGGTGCGGGCGCCCGGTCCCGATTCGCGCCGTGCCGTACCGCCCGGGACCGCACCTCGCCGCGCAGATCGACCGCGCAGACGGCGAGATGGTCGACGCCGACCTCCGCCCCGATCCCGGCCGGACCGTGCCCGCTGACAGCCAGCGCCGAGCCGGGGCGGCCCACCCGGCCGGGCCGCTCGGGACCGAGTTCCTCCAGCAGGCCGGAGCGGATCAGCTCGTCGACCAGGGTGGACACTGCCGCGCGCGTGAGCCCGATACGGGAGGCGACGGCGGCACGCGAGAGCGGACCCTCGGCGCTGACGGTGTGCATCACCCGGGCGAGATTGCGGCGGCGCATGCCCTGCTGGGTGTCCGGCAGCGCGCGCCCGGCTCCGGTCGGGTGGGCCTCGTGCAGCGGTGCGGTCATGCCTCCGTCAATCCTCGTCAGTCCTCAGTGAGCCTCGGGGTTCCGCTCCAGCAGCGGGGCCGCGTCGGAGAGTACCCCGCTGATCCTGGCCAGCGTCTCGTCGTCCCGCTCTACAGCGTCCAGCACCGGCCCGCGCGTGGTGTTCCAACGCCGGGCGACCGCGGCCGGATCCTCGCCGGTCAGCAGGCCGGCCGCCTGGGCGGCGGCTCCGAGCGCGACCAGTTCCCTGGCCTCGGGGACCTGCACCGGGCGCCCCGACAGTCGTCGTACGGTCTGCTGCCAGGCCGTACCCCGTGCGCCGCCGCCGATCAGCAGCAGCGGCGCGGAGCGGTCCGCGTCCTCGTCCCGGACCAGGTCCAGGGCGCCGAGCAGCGCGTGGACGGCGCCGTCGTAGGCGGCCTGCAGGAGCTGGCCGGCGGTCGTGTCGTGGCGTAGACCGTGCAGCAGACCGGAGGCGTTCGGCAGGTTCGGGGTGCGTTCGCCGTCCAGGTAGGGCAGGAGTGTGAGACCCGTGGTGGGTTCCACGGCCTCGCGGTCGAGGCCCAGCAGAGTCGCGAGGCGGTCGACGGCGAGTGTGCAGTTCAGGGTGCAGGCAAGCGGCAGCCAGTCGCCGTGCGCGTCGGCGAAGCCCGCCACGGTGCCGGTCGGGTCAGCGGGGCGCCGCCTCGACACGGCGTACACCGTGCCCGAGGTGCCGAGGCTCAGTACGGGCATGCCGGGCCGCAGACCGAGGCCCAGTGCCGCGGCGGCGTTGTCCCCGGTTCCGGGCGCGACCAGGGTGCCCTTGGAGAACGGCAGCTCGTGGCTGTCGCGCACGGTGCCCGCGATCTCGCCGGGCCGGACCACACGGGGCAGCATCGCCGGGTCGAGCCCCACGCGCGCGAGGATCTCCTCGTCGTACGACTCCGTCCCCGACGCCCACCAGCCCGTACCGGAGGCGTCGCCGCGGTCGGTGGTGCCCTGCCCCGTGAGGCGTTCGGTGAGGTAGTCGTGGGGGAGACGTACGGCCTTGGTGGCCCGGACGGACTCCGGCTCGTTCTCCGCGAGCCAGGCCCACTTGGTGACCGTGAAGGAGGCGGCCGGGACGGAGCCCGTGCGCTCGGCCCAGAACTTCGCGCCGCCCAGTTCCTCGGTCAGGCGACGGGCCTGCGGCGCCGAGCGCACGTCGTTCCACAACAGCGCCGGACGCACCGGCTCACCCCGGCCGTCCAGCGTGACCAGGCCGTGCTGCTGCCCGCCGATCGACACCGCCGCGGCCTCGTGCGCGGCGTCGCCGCACTGGCGCAGCGCCTCGCACAGGGCGTCCCACCACTGGCGTGGATCGCTCTCGCGGGCGGCGCCGGAGGAGACCCTGTGCGGCGCCTGGCCGCTCGCGACGACCTGCCCGGTCGACGCGTCGACGACCAGCGCCTTGGTGGACTGGGTGGACGTGTCCACGCCGACGACGAGCGGACCCTCGGCTGCTGACATCGGGCTCTCCCTTTCCGCGGCTCGGCGGGAACCGGCCTGCTGTTTCGAGGGTGCCCGGAGCGTCAAGACCCGGACCTCACCCCTTCGGGGACATCTTGTCCCTTCCCAGGGACGCGTCGGCATACTAATTTGTAAACGGCCATGACGAAATAGTCGTAGCAAGCAGTCTTCAGCAAGCGAGGAGCCGCGGCATGAGCTACCAGCCCACCCCCGAGGACAGGTTCACCTTCGGCCTGTGGACCGTCGGCTGGCAGGGACGGGATCCCTTCGGCGACGCCACCCGCCGGGCACTCGACCCGGTCGAGACAGTGCAGCGTTTGGCCGAGCTCGGCGCCCACGGCGTCACCTTCCACGACGACGACCTGATCCCCTTCGGGTCATCGGACACCGAGCGCGAGGCGCACATCAAGCGCTTCCGAGAGGCACTCGACGCCACCGGCATGAAGGTGCCGATGGCCACCACCAACCTCTTCACCCACCCCGTCTTCAAGGACGGCGCGTTCACCGCAAACGACCGCGACGTGCGCCGTTACGCCCTGCGCAAGACGATCCGCAACATCGACCTGGCGGCCGAGCTGGGCGCCAGGACCTACGTCGCCTGGGGCGGGCGCGAGGGTGCCGAGTCCGGCGCCGCGAAGGACGTACGTGTGGCTCTCGACCGAATGAAGGAGGCCTTCGACCTCCTCGGCGAGTACGTCACCTCCCAGGGCTACGACCTCAAGTTCGCCATCGAACCCAAGCCGAACGAGCCGCGCGGCGACATCCTGCTCCCGACCGTCGGGCACGCGCTGGCGTTCATCGAGCGCCTGGAGCGTCCGGAGCTGTACGGCGTCAACCCCGAGGTCGGGCACGAGCAGATGGCCGGGCTCAACTTCCCGCACGGCATCGCGCAGGCGCTGTGGGCGGGCAAGCTCTTCCACATCGACCTCAACGGCCAGTCCGGCATCAAGTACGACCAGGACCTGCGCTTCGGCGCCGGCGACCTGCGTGCCGCCTTCTGGCTGGTCGACCTCCTGGAGAGCGCCGGTTACAGCGGGCCCCGTCACTTCGACTTCAAGCCGCCGCGGACCGAGGATCTCGACGGCGTGTGGGCGTCGGCCGCGGGCTGCATGCGCAACTACCTCATCCTCAAGGAGCGCTCGGCCGCCTTCCGTGCCGACCCGGAGGTCCAGGAGGCTCTGCGTGCCGCGCGCCTGGTCGAGCTGGCGCAGCCGACGGCGGCGGACGGCCTGAAGTCGCTGCTCGCGGACCGCACGGCCTTCGAGGAGTTCGACGTCGAGGCGGCCGCCGCGCGCGGGATGGCCTTCGAGCATCTCGATCAGCTGGCGATGGACCACCTGCTGGGTGCGCGCGGCTGAGGCCCCGCGCGCGTGCCCGCGTGTGACCCGCCTGCCTGGAGGCCAGTCACACGCGGGACGGGCAATGAATGCCGTGGATTGGTGCCGGTAGTCGACCGGTCTCCGCTCGGAATGTTCCGGAACCATGTGCTCCACGGCATGGGCCCGTATCAACTCCCGAGAAGGGCTCGCGTCCTGACCGGTGCGAGGCGAGTCTTGTCGGTATGGCCATGCCGCCCGTACCGCCTCAGCCGCCAGGACCGCCGGGTGACACGCCCCCACCGGGCCGTGGCTTCGGACCGCCTCCTGGAGGCTACGGCCCCCCTCCGGGGGACAGCGGCCCACCCGCGTACGGTGGTTGGCCGCCCTCGGAGTCGCCCGACGGAGGCGGTGGACCAAGGCGGCGGAATCCGCTGTTCATTCTGCTCGCCGCGATCGTGGCCGTCGGAGCGGTGGTGGCCGTGGTCCTGCTGGTCTCCGCGAGCGACGACTCGCCCGACGAGAAGTCGCCCGCCGAGAGCACGAGCAGCTCGCCCGGGCCGTCCTTCAGCATCCCGACCGAGCTCCCCAGCAAGCTGCCGAGCGAACTGCCGACATCACTGCCGTCGGGGTTCCCGACCGACCTGCCGTCGGGGTTCCCCACCGAGCTGCCGAGCGGCTTTCCGAGTGATCTCGAATCGCTGCTCCCGTCGCTTCCGGACGAGCTGCCCTAGGTCGTGGCTCCCGTCTTCGGCGGGCGAGCTGCCCCAGGTCGTCAGATGCCGTGCGGCAGCCGCACGTAGATCACCGACGTCTCGACACCGCTGTCGACGAGCCTGCCCTGGGCGTCGAACGCGCCCTCGCCGTCGGTCATCCCGAAGTCGTTGTCGTTGATGAGGGCCAGCGTGTCGCGGTCCACGCGCGCGACGCCCTCGATCTTCCCGGGCACCCCCTTGACCGTACCCAGGTCGACGACCAGCCGCTTCGACAGCACCGGCACACCCGAGGCCGCCGGGTCGTCGAGCTGCTCCAGGGACGGTGACGTCGTGTCGTCGTCCCAGGGACCGCCGAGGATGTTCGCCGCACGGTCCAGGCGCACCAGATGCACCCGCGCGGCCTTGTCGGTGCGCTCCTCGACCAGCAGCCGATTGCCACCCACGGCCACGACCGAGGAGATCTTCAGCTCGGAGGTGTCGTCCTCGCTCGGGTCCACCACGTTCACCGGATCGAAGCGGTACGTGTACTCCGCGGTGACCGCCTTCTTCTTCGGCGAGAAGCGCAGCAGGCGCGTGGTGCGAGAAGTCTCCCCGGCATCCGTGTCCGGCAGGGACAGCGGGCTCTGCACGGCCATCACCAGGTCGCCGCCGGGCAGTTGGGCGAGCCCTTCGAAGCCGCGGTTGATCTTCCGGTGCAGCAGGACGGAGGGCAGAGCCTCCACCACCGGGTAGCCCGCGCCGGTGAGGCCGAGCCCCTTGGGAACGTAGCGCGTGAGGACCTTCCCGCGCGCGGAGACGTGCACAAGGGAGGGCCCGTACTCGTCGACGAGCCAGAAGCTCCCGTCGGCGGCCCGCACGATGCCCTCGGTGTCCAGCCCGTTCGGGTTGTACGCCAGAGGCGTCCGCGCGTCATAGGAGTACGGCGCCTCGTCGCGGCTCGCCTGGTTCGACAGCCCGGTGACGGGCTTCCCGGAAGCGGTCGTGATCGGGATCGCGTCCAGCACCCGCACGGTGTCCCCCGCCACCCGGATCTTCACGATCGCCGGATCGAAGCCGGGCACGGGGAATGTGCGCCGCTTGGTGCCGTCCACCTTGATCTGGCCGTTGGGGCCGCGGTCGGTGACGGTCCAGAACTCGCCCATGCGGCCCGCCGGGTAGATGTCGCTGCCGATGCCACCCAGGTCCACACCCCGGTCGTTGCCCACGCTGCCGGGCAGTAGGGCGTTGCTGAACGCGCCGAGCGGGATGTCGCCGAGCGTCGCCGTCTGCACGACGTGTGCAGCGCGGCTCTTGCTCGCGATGCTGCCCTTGTCCCCCGCGCCGGCGGCGGGACCGGCGGCCGCGAGCGCCCCCATCACGGCGAGGGGCACGCCCCCGGCGACGAGACGTTGGGCGTGGCGCCGGCCGGTGGCGTGCGGGGACATCGGGCCTCCTGAAGACCAAGTTGTCTGACAGTGACCAGATTTGGAGCTCGAACGGAACGCCGTGCGACTCCGGCATGAACGCGGGGCGACGGCCACTCGTCGAGCCGAGGTCGGTCTCCTTCGAGGCGACCTCGCTCGAAGGAGACCGAACTTTCCCAACAGCCGTGCTCGTTTGCCGCATCGACGGCTGTCCGGGGTGCCGGTGCCCAGTCGTGCTACAGGACGGGCACTAGTCCGGGCCTTCCGGCATGACCTAAGGCTGCGCCTCCTCGGCCCCAACCTGTGTCGAGGCAAGAGCCGTTGCCGGATCATGTGCAGGGCCCCCTGAGGGCACCCAACGGCTCCCCTCCTTGCGGTACGGCCACCAGCGCCCGTCCGGCCCCAGGCGTAGCTGACGCGGCGCGCCGACGACCGTCCAGCGGTTGCCCTTCGCCCGCAGCGACGGCCGTTCGTCCTCGTCCCAGGCTGAGTCGAGGGCAGCACGCGCGCGTGCGAGCGTTTCGCCCTCGACGGTCCACTCCTCGTCGAGCACGGACAGCGCGACGACTCCTCCGAGTTGCCAGGCGCTTACGGCCGTCGCCAGCCCTTCCCGGCCGCGTCCCGATCCGTCGGCCAGCCGCTCCGCGACGTCGGCGCCAGGGGCACCTGCGGCGAAGCGCACAGCATCCTGGTCGAGCGTCAACTCCGCTTCCACGACCTGCTGTCCCGGACCCGGCCGCAGCGCCTCCGCGAGCATGCGGTGCGCTTCGGCCGCGGTCCGGGCAGCCAGGAACTCCAAGGCAGCCGGGTCGACACCGGGCGCGGGAGGCGTCTCGGTGTCCAAGGACGGCGGCACTCCCGGCTCAGCGGGCAACTCGGGCAGAGTGGGCAGCGGCGGCAGGATGTCGCCGGTCGCATACGCCTCAGCGGCATCCACGCCCTGCGCCTCGGGCGGGGTGGACGCCTCGGACGAAGGAGTCGCGGGGGCGGCGCTGCGGGCCTGCAGGTCGTCCAGGAGGTCGCGCTCGCCCCGTCCGCGCATCAGGAGCAGGACGAAGGGGTCCTGGTCCAACAGCCGTGCCACCTGGTAGCAGAGGGCCGCTGTGTGCCCGCAGTGGTCCCAGGCGCCGCAGCCGCACTCGGGCTCCAGATCGCCCATGCCCGGCAGCAGTTCGATGCCCCTGGCGGCCGCGTCCTCCACCAGATGCGGCGGCATGTCGCGGTCCAGTAGCGCGGCGACATGCCCGGCCCGCTCGACGGCCATGTCCAGGAAGCGGTCCCACTGTTCCGCGGACAGTTCCTCCAGCAGCACGTCGGCCCGGTGCGCCGTACGGTCGCGGCCCTGCACAACCGCTGTGATGCGGCCGGGGCGCACCGACACCGCGCCGACCGCTCCCGCGCGCGCGAGCCTGCGGCCCGCTTTGAGCTGCCCCGAGTCCAGTGCCGACTCCTCCAGTGCCTGCAGCCAGGCCTGTCCCCACCACGTCTGTGCGAATCCCCGCCCATGCGCGGGCGGCAGCGCGGCGAACGTGCGCTCCATGTCACCGTCGTGTCGGGTCATCGGGCGCCCCCTCGCAGTTCCACCAGATCGGCCAGCTCCGCGTCCGTCAGCTCCGTGAGCGCCGCCTCGCCTGCGCCGAGCACCGCGTCCGCCAGCTTCCGCTTGCGGCTCAGCATTTCGGCGATACGGTCCTCGATGGTTCCCTCGGCGATCAGCCGGTGCACCTGTACGGGCCGGGTCTGGCCGATGCGGTACGCCCGGTCGGTGGCCTGCGCCTCGACCGCGGGGTTCCACCAGCGGTCGTAGTGCACGACATGCTCGGCGCGCGTGAGGTTCAGGCCGGTTCCCGCGGCCTTCAAGGACAGCAGGAAGACGGGCACTTCACCGTCCTGGAAGCGGCGCACCAAGGCCTCACGCTCGGCAACCGGTGTTCCGCCGTGCAGGAACTGCGAGGGCATGCCACGAGCAGCCAGATGCTGTTCGATGAGGCGTCCCATGCGCACGTACTGCGTGAAGACCAGGACGCTCGCCCCCTCGGAGAGGATGGTGTCGAGCAACTCGTCCAGCAGCTCCAGCTTCCCCGAGCGCCCGGCGATCCTCGGCCGCTCCTCCTTGAGGAATTGCGCCGGGTGGTTGCAGATCTGCTTCAGGCCCGTCAGGAGCTTCACGATCAGGCCGCGCCGCGCCATGCTGTCGGCGCCGGAGATCTCGGCGAGCGTCTCGCGGACCACTGCCTCGTACAGACCCGTCTGCTCCATGGTGAGGGACACGGCGCGATCGGTCTCCGTCTTCGGCGGGAGCTCCGGCGCGATCCCCGGATCCGACTTGCGCCGGCGCAGCAGGAACGGGCGTACGAGCCGGGCGAGACGCTCCGCGGCAGCCGGGTCCTGGGCGCCCTCGACGGCCTGGGCGTAGCGCGCGCGGAAGGTGCCGAGGCGGCCCAGCAGGCCGGGCGTCGTCCAGTCGAGGATCGCCCACAGTTCCGACAGGTTGTTCTCCACAGGGGTGCCGGTGAGCGCCACGCGCGCGTGCGCGCCGATCGAGCGCAGCTCCCGCGCGGTCGCCGAGTACGGGTTCTTCACGTGTTGGGCCTCGTCCGCCACGACCATGCCCCACGGCACCTCGGCGAGCCGACGCGCGTCCAGCCGCATCGTGCCGTACGTGGTGAGCACGAACTCCCCGTCCGCCAGGGCCTCCAGGTCACGCTGTGACCCGTGGAAGCGGCGCACGCGCGTGCCGGGGGCGAACTTCTCGATCTCGCGCTGCCAGTTGCCCATCAGGGAGGTCGGACACACGACCAGCGTCGGGCCGGCGGACGAGGCGTCGGACTGCCGGTGCAGATGCAGCGCGATGAGCGTGATCGTCTTGCCGAGACCCATGTCATCGGCCAGGCAACAGCCCAGGCCGAGGGACGTCATCCGGGCCAGCCAGTTCAGGCCGCGCCTCTGGTAGTCCCGCAGTGTGGCCGCGAGCGCCGCAGGCTGGGCCACCGGCTCCTGCCCCTCCGGGTCCGCGAGGCGCTCGCGCAGCTCCGCCAGCCAGCCCGTGGGCCGGACCTCCACCTGGCGGCCGTCCACCTCGGTGGTGCCCGTCAGCGCGGCGCCGAGCGCGTCGATGGGCGTCACTTTGTGGTCCTGGTGCGCGCGGGCGCGGAGCACCTCCTGAGGGTCGACGAGGACCCACTGGTCGCGCAGCCGCACCACGGGGCGGTTCGCTTCGGCCAGTCGGTCCAGCTCCTCGCGGGTGAGCCGCTGGTCGCCCAGCGCGAACCACCAGTTGAAGGCGAGCAGCGCGTCGGCGGCCAGGAACGACGGGGTGTCCGAGGACACCTTGCCCGGCGCGGACTCCTCGTCCGGCGGGCCGATCACCGCGCGGGCGGTGAGGTTGCGGGTCAGCTCCTTGGGCCAGTGCACATCGACGCCGGCTCCGGCGAGGGCCCGAGCGCCCTCCTGAAGGAGGTCGGTCACCTCGTCGTCGGCCAGTTCCACCGCGTCCGGCACAGCCGCCGAGAGCAGCGGCGTGAGCGGCGCCCAGGCGCGAGCCGCGCGGCGCAGTGCCAGCAGGGCATCCAGCCTCGCGCGTGGGCCGAAAGCGCCGGACCCCGCCCATACGTCGGCGGCGTCTGCGACCAGCGCCGGATCACGCACGCTGTGCAGCTGCAGCACCGCCCGGAATGACAGCGCTGCGCCATCCTGCGGTGCCGTAGCGAGGCCGGGCACCTCGAGCCGCAGGGAGAGCCGTACGCCCGCGTCGTGGCCCGCGGCGACATCTGCGGCCCATGCGCGCTGTTCGGGCAGGTGCTGTGGCTCCCGGGCCGCGTAGGCGGGACCGCCCGTGACGAGCTTCGCCGCGGGGGAGCGGGGCAGTGCGTCGGCGACCGCGTCCAGGAAGGCCCGCAGCAGCCGCTCCGGATCCGGAAGCATCAGCGGCTCCACGTTCCCCAGCGGCACTGCATGCGCCTCGGGAGGCATCGCGGCGGCAAGGGCCCGAACGCGTTCGACGTCCTCGGGGCGCAGGGGACCGGCACGCCAGGCGTCTTGATCGTCCGCCGAAAGGCCGGGCAGGAGCAATCCGCGAGCCACGAGTTGCAGGGCGAGTACGGTCGCCGTGCCCCAGAAGACGCCCGCTCGGTGAGCCTGCGCGGACGCACGCGCACGCGTGAGCACAGGCAGGGCGGCGCGTACCGGCACCAGGACGGCCGGCACGCTCACCAGCTCGACACCGTCCTCGCCGGGCAGGGCTGCGGTCAGGTCCTCGATGGCCAGCTCCTCGGCGGATCCTGCTGCGGCGAGCGGAACAGTGCCCCCGTCGGCTCGCCAGAAGGCGACCCGGCCGGTGCGGGCCGGGTCACCTGGTACGAACACGGCGCAGCAGTCGGCCAGGTCGGAGATCTCGGAGGGTGTTGCCTTGGAAAGCCTCGGCACAGCTCTGCAGGCTCCTCAAATTTGACTACTCAGGATCGAGTGGCCGAGGGTACAGCAATCGGTGGCCTACCCGAAATGCCAGATCTATGATCTGGGTCACTCTCCGGTGGGCGTGGGTATCCCTCTTGTGCGGGATCCGGCGCGTCGATCGGGCAACGGACATCGACACTGGCCGTCGGGCGTCGGGCGTCGGCATTGGCCACCGGGCAAGGCGCATCCGACATCGGTCGTCACCGGATCTCCGCGACCAGTAGGGGCCGTACCTCAGGGTCGTCTCAGGGTCGCGGTTCGGAACCGCTGGAAGCGCGGGCCCGTTTTCAGGACAGAGAGCGGCAGTGGCCGCGAAGGAGGCGACGCACATGTCGAAGAACGCGAAGATCGCCGCGGGAGGTGTGGCGGCCGGTCTCATCCTGTTGATCTGGCTGCCCTGGTGGGCCGCGCTCCTGATAGTCCTGGGAGTCCCGGCCGCCGCGTACCTCACGCTCGATCCGTCACAGCGGCGCAGGCTGCGCCGCGCCACGCGCAAGGAACTCGGTCGCTGATCATTGCCCGGCCGTCGGTGCGACCGGGGTGGACAGCGCGCAGGAATTGAGCACATCGCCGCTCGCGGGCCTGCCGACGGTATGGTCCGCGGGCGGTCGGGCGCCCCGCTCCACCCACGCGACCAGCGTGTCGAACGCCGACCGGTAGCAGGGCAGGATCGGCCGGAGCCGGTCCGGATAGGTGTCGTACAGCCCGTCGACATGCGTGCCGCCCGCGATCGTGAAGTACCGGTGCAGTGGACCCCGCCCGCTCGCGTCGACCATGCGCGCGTACACGTCCGAGTCGGCCGCCTTCGGCAACAGCGCGTCCAGATCGCCGTGCAGCGTGATCAGCGGTCTGCCGATGCGCCCGGTCAAAGAGACGCGGGCCACGGCGCGACGGACCGACTCCGGGCGCAACGCGTAGTCGTACGTGGCATCGGAGGCGCACGGTGCCAGGATCTGCTCCGGCGTGGTCCCGGCGGACGGGCCGGGACAGCCGGGGTCGTATGCCGGGTCGAACTCGGCGCGGTAGATCTTCTGCGTGACGCCCCAGTAGGCCTGCTCGTGGTAGGGCCACAGAAATTCGGAGCCGCGCGCGAAGCCGGCCGCGTACAGGTCCTCGTCCCGAGCGGAGCCGAGCATGCGTGCCACAGCGGTGGGCACAGAGGTGAGCAGGTTGGGGCCGTCCGCGGTCCACAGGGCGCCCTCCCAGTCCACGCCACCGTCGTACAGCTCGGGATGGTTCTCCAGCTGCCAGCGGGTGAGGTAGCCGCCGTTGGAGATGCCGGTCATGTAGGTACGACGGGAAGCCTGCCCGTAGCGCTGGGCCACCGCCTTGCGGGCGGCTCGGGTGAGCTGAGTGGTGCGCGCGTTCCACTCGGCGACCGCGTCGCCGGGCCGCTTGCCGTCGCGGTAGAAGTCGGAGCCGTTGTTGCCCTTGTCGGTCGCCGCGTAGGCGTAGCCCAGCGCGAGCACTTGGTCGGAGATCGCCGTGTCCGTCGCGTACTGCCTGCGGGTGCCGGGGGCGCCGGTGACGACCAGCCCGCCGTTCCAGCGGTCCGGGAGCCGGATCACGAACTGTGCGTCGTGACGCCACCCGTGTGTGGCGTTGAAGCGGGAGGAGTCCGGGAAGTAGCCGTCGATCTGAATACCGGGCACCCCGGTCGGGGTCCGGGTGCCCCGTGCCGTGAGCCCGGCCTGGTCGGCCATGTCGGTGTAAGGGGTGCCGGCGAGCCCCGACGTGGTCAGATCCGGAAGGCAAGCGCTCTGCTGGAAGGCCGCGCCGGGCACTCGTATGCGTTCCTGGCGGGCGCAGTGCTGCTCGCCGACTGCAGTGGCCGCTACAGGAGTCGGCCAGCTGAGGACGCCGGCCAGCAGGGTGGCGGTGAGGAGCGGAACACCTCGGGACAGGCGCATGACGGCCTCCTGGCAGAAGGTAGGGGCACATGAGGGAACGGAGCCGTGAAGGCTGCCTCATGGTGCGGTCCTGTTGCCGGGCCATCCATGGGTTGGGGCCACATGTGACGCTGCCGCTGAATGGGGTCACCAGACACCGGCAGGTCCGTCGGGCGTGCTGTCGTGCCGCCCGAGGCGCAGGTCAGGAGGGGCTCGTGAGAGCTCAGGAGGGGCGTACCGCCATCTTGTCGAGCGCTTCCAGGAGACCGGGCAGCTCCGCACCGCGGCCCACCGGCAGGACCTCGCCGGGCTCGTCGTCGAGGAGCACGAAAGCGATGTCGTCGGTCCTGGCGACCAGCGACCAGCCGGGGCCGTCCGCGCGCAGGGTCCTCGCGTCGCCCGAGGCGAAGGAGGACCGGACGCGACCGAGGGGCGGCGGGGACTCCACGTACGCGCGTGCCTCCGCGAGCACCCGCCGGATACCGCTGTGGCCGCCCTGCTGCTCGGTCTTTTCGATCTTCTCGGCCTTCTCTTCGGCTTCTCGCACCTGGCCCTCGGCGGTGTCCGCCCCGGCGCCCGGAGTCGCGAAGTCGGCGTCGTCGATCTGCTCGCGCCACATCGCCCACTGCAGGGCGATCTCGTCGGCGCCCAGGCGCCGCTGGGCCGGCCCCCACACGCTCGTGTCCGGCGGCGCGAGTGGCGGACCGTCCGCGATCTCGGGGTCGGGATCGTGCGGGGCGGGCACATTCGGGGCGGCGACGGCGACCGCGAGGGGCCAGCCGGCCAGCGCGGCCACGACCGTACGTTCGTCGGGCGACAGGTCGTACTCCATGCCGCAGTCCCAGGACGCGATGGCGACCGCGACCAGGGAGACGTCGTCGATGACGACCGTCCACCGGGCGCCGTCGCCGTCCTGGCCGATGACCAGTCCGTATCCGTCGGCGAGCGGTGCGAGACCGAGCGCCGCGCAGGCCTCCGGGTAGTCGTCGCCCAGCACGCTCGGGAACTTCGCCGGCGTCAGCAGCACCGCCGTGAGCACGTACAGCGCATCGTCCGCGGCGGCGACGGCCTCCTCGTCCGTCTCTGCCATCCCAGCCTCCCCATCGGTTCGTCCATCGGCGCGCACCCTAGTGCGACCGGAAGCCGCTTGTCACGACTCCCAGGCACACCCGGAGCTGCAGTTTTCCGGCCGGTCGGGGCGAATCGACCGAGATCGTCCGCGGTGTCAGGCCGCCGGGAGTCCGAGGAGGGTCCGGGCGACGGCCTGCGGAGACTCGTCGCGTTCCCGGGCGAGCGCGATGACGGCCCGGCACGCCAGCTCGCTCACCCCGAACGACAGCGCCTCCGGAGACACCCAGCCGGCGGCCTCGTCGATCTGCTCCTGGTCGTCCTCCGCGCGGGCCGACACGTACACGGCGGCGGCCTCGAAGAGGTTGTGTGCGCGCCTGTCCTTGCCGGTGTCCGCCTCCGTGCGAAAGGAGCGGAGAACTCTCGCACACAACTCGCGCACCCTGCCCCACATAGTGACCACCTTCCCCCTGCGTGACTGATCGTCCATCTTGCACTACTCAACGTAGAGTTGGAGCCTCGGCGACAGAAGGGGGACAGCACGGTGAAGCGCTTCGAGCGGCTCGAACAGATCCGGCGGATGGACCCGTTCCGCGAAGCTTCGGAGATCTACCGGCTCACCTCGGCGTACGAATTCCCCTGGGACTTCACGCGTGCGCTCGAGCTCGCGCTGTACCGCACGTACGCCGTGCCCGCCATCGGCCGGCTGCTCGCCGAGACGGCCGAGCTGACCGACCGCACACAGAAGCGCTACGACGACACCTCGCTGCTCCTGGGTGCCGTCATTGAGCACGGCTTCGACAGCGAGCAGGGTCGCACGGCGATCCGTCGGATCAACCAGATGCACGGCAGCTACGACATCAGCAACGACGACATGCGGTACGTCCTGTCCACGTTCGTGGTCATGCCCCGGCGTTGGATCGATGCCTACGGCTGGCGCAGGCTCTCGCGCCACGAGATCGTCGCCTCCACCGTCCACTACGGCACGTTGGGCGCGCACATGGGCATCAAGGGCGTCCCCGAGTCCTATGAGGAGTTCGAGGCCTGTCTCGACGCCTACGAGGAGGCCCACTTCGGCTGGGACGAGGACGCGCGGCGGGTCTCGGACGCGACGCTCGACCTGATGGCCTCCTGGTATCCGCGCCCCCTCGCCCCCCTGCTGCGCACCTCGACGCTCGCCTTGCTCGACGACTCGCTCCTGCGCGCCTTCCGTTATCCGACGCCGAGCGCGGCCACCCGCACCCTCGTGCGACGAGCGGTACGCGCGCGTGGCCGCGCGGTGCGTCTGCTGCCGCCGCGCCGGGTGCCGCACTTCGCGCGGCAGAACTGGGAGATCAAGGGTTACCCGAACGGCTTCAGGATCGAAGATCTCGGCACCCGCCCGACGTCTGGCGTCCGCGGCTGCCCAGCGCGGAACATCGGCTCGTCAGCCGTCGAGTGAGGCGATCGTCTCGCGCAGCCATCTGAGTTCGGCCCGGGAGGTGGCCCGCGCGATGGTCAGGATGCCGCGCCGGAAGGGATCGTCCAACTCCTCGGCGCCAAGGGGCCGGTCACCGTCGTAGAAGAAGCTCGCGGGCTCTTCGAGGAAGGCCAGTCGGCGTCGCAGTACCGTCGACTGGGCGGCCGAGTCGTCCAGGTGTCGCAGGAAGGCAAGCACCGTGAACCACCGGTTCTCGTCGCTGATGTCGCGCGGCTCGGGCTCGGCAAGTCGGCGGCGCAGTTCCTGTCGGCCCCCTTGGGTCAGCGTCAGGACGTGACGCGGAGCGGCCACTGCCCCGGGCTCCGTGGCGCGGGCGAGCAGGCCGGCCTTCTCCAGCCGCTTGATGGCTGGGTACAGCGTGCTCTCTGCGACCGGTTTCACGTGCCCTGTCAGCGCCGTGAGGCGCTTGCGCAGCTCATAGCCGTGGAGCGGGGTGTCGCAGAGGAATCCGAGGATGGCGAGCTCCAGCATCCTGACATTCTCGCTCACATCCGTTGTACATCCAACCCGGCATACATCAAAGTGTTGATACATCGACTGCGATGTATATCGTTGGGCTCGTCGCTATGACGAAGTCGGCAAGGCGTGGCCGACCAGGTACCCAGGAGGACGTGATGAGGCAGGCCGAGTTCGACGGCAAGGGCAGCTGTATCCGCTGGACGGAGGCGCCGGGAGAGGAACCCGCGCGTGTGTACGTTCACGGGCTGGGGTCGGTCTCCTCCGTGTACCACGCCCATATCGCAGCCCGGTCCGAACTCACAGGGCGACGGAGTCTGTTCGTCGATTTGCCGGGGCACGGCATCAGTGACCGGCCCGAAGCCTTCGGCTACCGGCTGGAGGACCACGCCGACGCCCTGGCCGCGGCTCTGGACGCGGCGGGGGTGCGCGGCGCGGAACTGATCGCGCACAGCATGGGTGGATCCGTGGCCATTGTGCTGGCCCACCGACGGCCCGACCTCGTTTCCCGGCTGGTGCTCACCGAGGCCAACCTCGACGCCTCGCCTCCGCCCAGTGCGGGGAGCGCGTGGATCACGGCATACGGAGAGGAGGAGTTCGTCGGTGAGGGGCACGCGCGCGTGCTGGAAGCGGTGGGGCCCCTGTGGGCTGCGACCATGCGCTTGGCCGACCCGCGCGCACTGCACCGCAGCGCCGTGGGTCTGCGGCGCGGTTCCGAGCCGATCATGCGCGACATCCTCGAAGCACTGACGATCGACCGCGTGTACCTACAGGGCGAGCTCAGCGGTGAACTCCCGAGCAGTGAAGCCCTGGAGGCCGCGGGCGTCCGAGTGCTGACCGTGCCCGGTGCCGGCCACAATGTCATGCTCGACAACCCGGACGCCTTCGTGGCGGCCGTCGCCGGGTAGGGCTGAGAGCTCAGGAATCCCGTACGGCCAGCGCCAGGAAACGTTCGTCCTCGTCGACGTACGACGTCATCTGCCACCCCGACCCCGCCAGCAGTGCTCGGAGGTTGGGCTCGGCCCGCAGGTCGTCCGGGGTGATCTGCCTGCCCTGGCGTGCCGCCAGCGCCGCTCTGCCGATCGGGTGGAACAGCGCGAGCGTGCCGCCGGGGCGCACCACACGTGCCAACTCCCGCAAGTTCTGCGCCGGATCGGGCAGGTGCGCGATGAGGCCGGCCGCGAACACGGCGTCGAGCGACTCGGACCGCAGCGGCAGCGCGGCCACGTCGGCGAGCAGCAACTGCCCGTCCGCGTCGCGCCCTGCCCGTGCGGCCGCGTCCAGCATGGCCGGGGTCAGATCGGCCCCGAGGACCACTCCCGAGGGTCCCACGGCGGCACGCAGCGGCGGCAGGGCGCGCCCGGTGCCGCAGCCCGCGTCGAGCACGCGATCCCCCTCACGCAGTCCGAGCGCGGCGGCCGCGTCCGCGTAGGCGGGCCCGTCGTCGGGGAACCGACTGTCCCAGTCGGCGGCGCGGGTCCCGAAGAATTCCTGCACATGTGTGTGGTCGTCGCTCATGTTCCGCATGATCTCTCACTGGCACGGATGACGCCGCTGTGCACACGTTCGAGCGTGACGCGATCGTTCCGCTGCATCTCCGTGTCATATTCCAACAGCTTTCGAAATGCGCCCCTCGCGCGCGCCCCTGCCCCGGCTAGCGTCCCGGGGCCATGGGACACCTGGACCACGCCGCCCTCGGCTGGCTGACCCCCGTACTGTCGTACGCGATGGCGTGCATAGGCGCCGCGCTAGGGCTTCGCTGCACCGTCCGCGCCCTCGGCGCCAGCGGCCGGTCGCGCCGCAACTGGCTCATCACCGCTGCATCGGCGATCGGCACCGGCATCTGGACCATGCACTTCGTGGCCATGCTGGGCTTCAGCGTCAGCGGCACCGACATCCGCTACGACGTGCCGCTCACCATCGTCAGCCTCCTTGTCGCCATGGCCGTCGTCTGCGCAGGCGTCTTCGCGGTCGGATACGGCCGCGACCGGACCCGCGCGCTCTTCCTCGGCGGGCTCACCACCGGGCTCGGCGTCGCGAGCATGCACTACCTGGGCATGGCCGCCGTACGACTCCATGGCGACGTCACCTATGACCCCGTCCTCGTCGGAGTGTCCGTCCTGATCGCCGTCGTCGCGGCGACGGCGGCCCTGTGGGCGGCGCTCAACATCAAGTCGCCCGTCGCTGTCACCATCGCCTCCCTGATCATGGGTGCGGCGGTCAGCAGCATGCACTACACCGGGATGTTCGCGGTCAGCGTGGACGTCACGCCCGCCGGTGAGGTCCTGCCCGGGGCCACGGCGATGCAGTTCATCTTCCCCCTCGCCGTCGGCCTCGGGTCCTACCTCTTCCTGACCTCCGCCTTCGTCGCGCTGTCGCCCACCACGGGGGAGCGTGCGGCATCAGCGTCGGCTCAGGGATCGGTCGAGAGCGTCGCCGGCTAGTGGCGGGGCCGGACCGGCGACGGCCAGGGAAGACACGCCCCGAACCACTTCCGAGCGAGGAGGCCATGCGTACACCCCGTAGGACCACCGCAGCCGGCGCCGGGACGCCGTCACCGCCCCCCGCGCGCGGTCGCCGCGCCCATGCCGGACCGCCGGCCGACGAAGGCCCGGACGAGACCCTGGGCGTGCCGCCCGACGACATACCCAAGCGCGCGGAGCGCTGGCGCATTCGGCCGCGCACCGTCCGCGCCAAGATCGTCTGCCTGCTGATGGTGCCGGTCGTCTCGCTGCTGGCCCTGTGGGCCTACGCCACCGTCACGACCGCCCAGGACGTCTCAAGGCTGCGCCAGTTGCAGCGCGTCGACTCCGTGGTCAGGACGCCCACCGCAACCGCCGTCGCTGCCCTGCAGGCCGAACGCGAGGCCGCCGTGCGCTACGCGACCGACCCGTCCGCCGGACAGGGCGACGACCTCAAGAAGCTCGCGCAGGACACCGACAAGGCGGTGGCGCGGCTGCGACTCGGCGACCGCAACACGGTCGCCGACGGCGAGGAACTGCCCGCCGGAGTCGCCCGGCGACTCGAGGCCTTCGTCAGCGGCGCCGAGCAACTGAGCTCCGTGCGAAATGCCGTTCTCGACCGCCGCGCGGGCTGGGACGAGGCGTACGGACGGTACACAACGACCATCGCGAGCGCGTTCTCGGTGGGCGGTGCGCTCACCGGTATCCAGGACGCCGAACTCGGCTCCGACGCGCGCGTGCTGCTCGAATTCGCCCGCGCGGGCGAGGCGTTGGCCCAAGAGGACGTGGTGCTGGACAGCGCACGTCTGGCCGGGCGCCTCGACGGCGAGCGGCTGCGGCTGTTCACCGGCGCCGTCGACACCCGCCGCACCCTCATCGAGGCGGCCGTCGCCGACCTGCGTGGCCCGGAAGGCGGTGCCTGGCAGAGCCTCGCAGACGGCAGCGCCTACGCGGCCGTGGTCGCAGTCGAGGACAGGGTCCTGGCCACCGCACCGGGGGCGCGGGCGATCGACGCAGCTGGGGAGGCCACTTGGGGCCAGGCACACGCACGCGTGCAGGACGCGATGCGGACGATCGAGCAGGACGCCGGGCGCGGTGTCGCGGATCGTGCCGACCCGTTCACCCGCGGTCTGCTGACCCCGGCCGGTGCCGCCGTGCTCCTCGGTCTCGCCGCAGTGGCCGCCTCACTCGTGATCTCCGTCCGCATCGGCCGCGGCCTTGTCGTCGAGCTGGTGAGTCTGCGCAACAGTGCCCTGGAGATCGCCCGGCGCAAACTCCCCGAGGCCATGCGGAAGCTGCGCGCCGGCGAGGACATCGACATCCGGGCCGAGGCACCGCCCGGACCGCCCGCCGAGGACGAGACCGGTCAGGTCGGCGAGGCCCTGGGCACCGTCCACCGAGCCGCGCTCCGGGCCGCCGTCGAGCGCGCCGAACTCGCCAGCGGCATCTCCGGCGTCTTCGTCAACCTCGCCCGCCGCAGTCAGGTCCTCGTGCACCGCCAACTGAGCCTGCTGGACAGCATGGAGCGGCGCTCCGACGACCCGAACGAACTCAGCGACCTCTTCCGGCTGGACCACCTCACCACCCGCATGCGACGCCACGCCGAGAGCCTGATCATCCTCTCCGGGGCGGCGCCCGGGCGGGCCTGGCGGATGCCGGTGTCCCTGACGAACGTGGTCCGCGCCGCCGTATCCGAAGTCGAGGACTACGCGCGCGTTGAGGTACGCCAGCTCCCCGAGGCGTTCGTCATCGGCGCGGCCGTCGCCGACCTCACCCACCTGCTGGCCGAGATCGTGGAGAACGCCGCCCAGTTCTCGCCTCCCCACACGCGGGTGCGCATCACCGGCGAGCCCGTCGGCAACGGCTATGCAGTAGAGGTCGAGGACCGCGGCCTCGGTATGGGCAAGGAGACCCTCGCCGAGGCCAACCGGCGCATCGAACAGTCCGAGGCGCTCGACCTGTTCGACAGCGACCGGCTCGGCCTCTTCGTGGTCAGCAGGCTCGCGTCCCGGCACGCCATCAAGGTGCACCTGCGCACCTCGCCCTACGGTGGCACCACCGCGGTCGTCCTGCTGCCCACGGCCCTGCTGCACAACGCCACGGCGGAACGTTCCCCCGAGAAGCCGGCGGGCACCGATCGGCACGCCGAACACGGGTACGCGCGCGTGCCCGCCGCCGAACCTCCCCAGGAGGCCGTCCACGCGGTCGCCGACCGGCCCGCGCTGGTGGCTCCCGCATCGGCCGCGGCGCAGCCCCACACCGACACCCCACCCCCGGGAGTCACGACCTTGCGACTGCACCGGCCCCCGGACGACTCCGAAGCCTCCGACGACCTCCCGCGCCGCGTTCGGCAGGCAAACCTCGCCCCCCAACTGCGCGAGGGACGCCCCGACGAACAGGCACGGACGACCGCCTCCCACGACGACGGCCATCGCACCCCCGAACTCGTCCGGGACCGCATGGCGGCCTACCGCGACGGCTGGGCGCGCGGTGGCGGCAGGCAGCCCGGTCGCGGTGCCACGCCCGATTCCAGATCCCGCAGCGACAGCAGCGAAGGAGACCCCGCATGATGCAGGATCCGAGCACGAGGGCCGCCCAGCGGTCCGGTGAACTCGACTGGCTGCTGGACGACTTGGTACTGCGCGTCGGCGAAGTACGGCACGCCGTGGTGCTGTCCAACGACGGGCTCGCTGTGGGCGCCTCCAGCGACCTACGCCGTGAGGACGCCGAGCACCTCGCCGCGGTCGCCTCCGGCTTCCACAGCCTGGCCAAGGGCACCGGACGGCACTTCGGCGCCGGCGGCGTGCGGCAGACCATGGTGGAGATGGACGACGCCTTCCTGTTCGTGGCGGCCGCGGGCGACGGCTCCTGTCTCGCTGTCCTCACCGCCGTGACCGCCGACATCGGACTGGTGGCGTACGAGATGGCACGCCTGGTCAAGCGCGTTGGCGAGCACCTCTACGCGCCGCCACGCGCGGCCGCGCGACCGCCCGCGGCGGGATGAGCCGGAAGGGCGGTCCGTGCACATGACCGAGGACACGACGGGCGCCCCGCGCGAGCAGGGCAGCCAGTGGTACGACGGCGAGGCCGGGCCCCTTGTCCGTCCGTACGCCATGACGGGCGGACGCACCAGACCCGGCCCCACGGGCGTGCGCTTCGATCTGATCGCCCTTGTCACCCTGGACGCCACCGCGCCCGCTGCCGACGACGACACGTCGCTCGGGCCGGAACACCGGGCCCTCATCGAGCTCTGCCGACCGGAGACCCAGTCGGTCGCGGAACTCGCCGCAGGCGCCGATCTGCCCGTAGGGGTCGTCAGGGTGCTCCTGGGAGACCTCCTGGAACTCGGCTGCGTCACCGTCAGCCGTCCGGTACCGCCCGCACAGCTTCCTGACGAACGGATTCTGCGTGAGGTGATCGAAGGATTGCGGGCGCTGTAGATGACATTTCGCAACCAGGCGGCAAGAAAGCGGTCCAATCCCACGAAGGGCAGCCGCAGTTGTCATGCTGCTGACTTCGCACAGTGACCTCGACCGATACCGGCACTCCCGAGAGAAGTGAACGATGGTCTCCGAGCACTCCGACGCCACCGACGGCGAGACCGCGCTGGCGTTGAAGATACTTGTCGCCGGCGGATTCGGCGTGGGCAAGACCACCCTGGTGGGCGCGGTGAGCGAGATCAGGCCGCTGCGCACCGAGGAACTGCTCAGTGAAGCGGGGCAGTGGGTGGACGACACCGACGGCGTGGACCACAAGGTCACCACGACGGTCGCCATGGACTTCGGGCGCATCACGATCCGGTCCGGCCTGTCCCTCTACCTCTTCGGCACACCAGGCCAGGACCGCTTCTGGTTCCTGTGGGACGAACTGTCACAGGGGGCCCTCGGTGCGGTGGTCCTCGCGGACACCCGGCGTCTGGAGGACTGCTTCCCCGCAGTGGACTACTTCGAGCACCGGCACATCCCGTTCGTCGTGGCCGTCAACTGCTTCGCGGGAGCACGGGCCTACGGCGCACAAGACGTCTCACGCGCCCTCGACCTGGACCGGGGAACGCCTGTGGTGCTCTGCGACGCCCGGGACCGCGACTCGGGGAAGGAGGTGCTGATCCGGCTCGTCGAGTACGCCGGGCGGATGCACACCGCCCGGCTGCTCGACTCGGTGGGCTGACTGGCTGCGTGGGTGCGGCAGGCTTCGTAAGCCGCCCCGGTGCCTCGGCCGCGGTCGGCCCCCGTTGCGATCGGCGTTGGGGCCGCTGCTATTCGGCGACGCTCTTCTCCGCCAGGACCTTGTCGATCGTGACGCGGACGAGGAGTTCACCCGGCACGCCGTTGCGGGAGCCGAACTCCTCCGCGCGATCCTCGCCCATGTAGCGCGCGCCGATACGACTCGCCCAGTGCCGCAGCTCGTCGAGATCCTCCGAAATCCGGGCGCGGCCCTGCAGCACCACGAAGTCGTACGGCGGCCGGTCGTCGTCCACGCACAGCGCGAGCCGGCCGTCGCGGATCAGATTGCGCCCCTTGACACTCGACTTGCCGGTGTTGAACACCAGCTCCTCCCCGTCGAGCACGAACCAGATCGGCGTCACATGCGGACTGCCGTCGGCTCGCACGGTCGACAGCTTTCCGGTGCGTGTGCCCTGCGAGACGAACGCCCGCCATTCCTCATCGGTCATCTTCTTCGCCATGCCCCCATCCTCCTTGCCCGAGGGCCGGATCGTCGGGAAGGGTGGCGAAGAGTTCCTCCGGTGCAGGGGGAGACATCTACACGGGGAGACCGGATCATGGCGCAGAACCAGGGACTTGGCTGGCTCCTGGACGACCTGACGGAGCGCGTCGATCATGTACGGCACGCGTTGGTGCTGTCCAACGACGGTCTGGTGACGGGCGCGAGTACGGGGCTGCGGCGCGAGGACGCCGAGCACCTGGCCGCCGTCTCGTCCGGGCTGCACAGCCTGGCCAAAGGCTCCGGACGGCACTTCGGCGCGGGCAAGGTGCGCCAGACGATGGTCGAGTTCGACGAAGCCGTGCTGTTCGTGACAGCGGCGGGCACCGGCAGTTGTCTGTGCGTGCTCAGCGGCGCGGAGGTCGACATCGGCCAGATCGCCTACGAGATGACCCTGCTCGTCAACCGGGTCGGTGAGCACCTCGACGTGGACGCCCGAAAGCCCGAGCGGGCACCTCTCACAGACCTCTGACCTGCTTGTTCTTCGTCCCCCGTGGAGTTATCCACAGGCTCACCACGAGATCTGGCCGAGCGGCTACGTTTCTGTCACGGCGAACGCACAGAGCGTGAGCCACTGACCCACGGGGGAGATCGACCATGTCAGGCGACACCATTACGAAGCCGCACCTCCTGTCCTGCACGCCGAGCCGCGCGGCCCGGGAACTGGGGGTGAAACGAGGCGAGCTGGACCTCGCAATCCATCTCGGCCTCATCCGGACCGTGCCCGACGAGGGAGGCGGGGGCCGGCGGGTCCCACGGTCCGAGATCGACAGGGTGAGTTCCGGGCGCGGTTTCCCGGAGTCCCTGGTGGACCGTGTGCGGGTGGTGGGTACGACCGAGGGCGCGGACCTCGTCGACGTGTCCCCCGGCAGGTTCACACGGCTCGCGCGGCTGGGCCTGGTGGTGCCGGTGAAGTGGTACTTCAACCGGTATCGAGCCGTGGTCTGGCTGTATCTGGCTGAGGAACTGAAGCAGTTCGCCGCCGACGAGAAGAATGGGCCACTGCTGAACGACCGGCGTATGCCCGAAGGGCTGCGAGGCATGTTGGACGCGGGAGTGGATCTGCGTCCGCGCAACTGGCGGGGCCGGCACCGGGGATTCCTGCTGCGACTGGCCGAGGACCCATGGGAGAGCGCCGGCGCGCTGGCCGCCTTCCTCGACCCCGTCCAGATCGCGGAGCTCGTCCCCGACCCCTATGAGCGCTCTCACGTCAACCGCTTCCGCCCCGGTCCGCCGGCATCCGGCGCACCGGGTTCACCCTCCGCGCTCATCGCCGAGAAGCTCATGACGGCGGACGACCCGGACGAGATCAGCCTGTTGCGAGCCGAACTGGCGGCGGTTCTGCAGGAGGTGCGAGACAGGCGGCCCGCGCCGCGTCCGACACCGAAACGGGCACCGGCTCCGGCGCACCACGTAGGGCTCCTCGGCGCGTCCCGGCCCGTGGAGCCGGAACCGCCCCGCGGCGTGCTCAGCTGGCTCCGGCGCAGAACTCCGCGGGCTACAGCGCCCTGAACAGTCCCTCCTGGACGACGGACACCAGCAGGCGCCCCTCCAGGTCGTAGATCCGACCACGGGCGAGACCCCGTCCGCCAGTCGCGATCGGCGACTCCTGGTCGTACAGGAACCACTCGTCCGCCCGGAACGGCCGGTGGAACCACATCGCGTGGTCCAGCGAGGCGATGTCGAAACTCCGAGGACCCCACAGCGGTTCCACCGGGATACGGACGGCGTCCAGGAGCGTCATGTCGCTGGCGTAGGTCAGCGCGCAGGTGTGCACGACCGGGTCGTCACCGAGCGGCCCCACCGCGCGCATCCACACAGCACTGCGCGGCTCTGCGCCCTTGACTTCCTCGTCGGTCCAGCGGAGCCGGTCCACGTAGCGGATGTCGAAGGGCTGACGGCGCGCCATCCGCTCCAACTGCTCGGGCAGCGTGCCCAGATGTTCCCGGATCTCGTCGGTGACCGTCGGCAGCGAATCCGGGTCCGGAACCTTGCGTGCCGGCGGCAGCTGGTGCTCGAAGCTCCCTTGCTCAGGCTTGTGAAAGGAGGCGGTGAGATTGAAGATCGTGCGGCCCTGCTGCACGGCGGTGACCCGGCGGGTCGTGAACGACCTGCCGTCCCGCACCCGTTCGACCTGGTACACGATCGGCACGCCCGGCCGCCCCGGGCGCAGGAAGTACGCGTGCAGCGAGTGCACCGGACGGTCACCGTCCGTGGTGCGCGCCGCGGCGATCAGCGCCTGGCCCGCGACCTGGCCGCCGAAGACCCGCTGCAGGGACTCCTGCGGGCTGCGGCCGCGGAAGATGTTGACCTCGATCTGCTCCAGGTCGAGCAGGTCGACGAGTCTCTCGGCCGGATTCGTCGTCATGAGTGGGATTCTCCTGTGCTCACAGCTGACCTACGTTGGTGACGCGGACCACGGCGCGGCCCTCCGCGTCGGAGGCGGTGAGGTCGATTTCCGCGCTGATGCCCCAGTCGTGGTCGCCGTTCGGGTCGTCGAAGATCTGACGGACCCGCCACAGGCGGTTCGCCGGTTCCTCCTCGATCACCAGCAGCTTGGGGCCACGGGCGTCGGGGCCGGTGCCGAGGTCCTCGTACTCGTCCCAGTACTTGTCCATCGCCTCGCCCCAGGCATCCGCGTCCCAGCCGGCGTCGGCGTCCAACTCGCCCAGCTCCTCGACGTGGTCGAGGGCGGCGAGCTCGACGCGGCGGAACATCGCGTTGCGGACAAGGACGCGGAAGGCGCGCGCGTTGGTGGTGACCGGCTTGACCTCGTCGGCCTTCTCCTGGGCCTCCTCGGCGGTCATCTCCTCCGGGTTGGCGAGCTGTTCCCACTCGTCGAGCAGGCTGGAGTCGACCTGCCGCACCATTTCGCCGAGCCACTCGATCAGGTCCTGCAGATCCTCGGACTTGAGGTCGTCGGGGATGTTGTGGTCGAGGGTCTTGAAGGCGCTCGCGAGGTAGCGCAGCACGATGCCCTCGGTGCGGGCCAGCTCGTAGAAGGACACCAACTCCGTGAAGGACATGGCGCGTTCGTACATGTCCCGGATGACGGACTTCGGCGACAGCGGGTGGTCGCCGACCCAGGGGTGGCTCTTGCGGTACGTGTTGTACGCGTGGAAGAGCAACTCCTCCAGGGGCTTCGGGTACGTGATCTCCTGGAGGCGCTCCATGCGCTCCTCGTACTCGATGCCGTCAGCCTTCATCGCGGCGACGGCCTCGCCCTTCGCCTTGTTCTGCTGGGCGACCAGGATCTGCCGTGGGTCGTCCAGGGTGGACTCGACGACGGACACCATGTCCAGGGCGTAGGACGGCGATTCCGGGTCCAGCAGCTCGAAGGCGGCCAGCGCGAAGGTGGACAGCGGCTGGTTGAGCGCGAAGTCCTGCTGGAGGTCGACGGTGAGGCGGACGATGCGTCCCGTGGCGTCCGGCTCGTCGAGTTTCTCGACGATGCCGCCGTCCAGAAGCGAGCGGTAGATCGCGATCGCGCGCCGGATGTGCCGCAGCTGCTGCTTGCGCGGCTCGTGGTTGTCCTCCAGCAGGTGCCGCATCGCCTCGAAGGCGTTGCCTGGTCGGGCGATCACCGACAGGAGCATGGTGTGCGTGACCCGGAAGCGGGACGTCAGCGGTTCCGGTTCGGAGGCGATGAGCTTCTCGAAGGTGTTCTCCGTCCAGGCGACGAAGCCCTCGGGGGCCTTCTTGCGGACGACCTTGCGACGCTTCTTCGGGTCGTCCCCGGCCTTGGCGAGCGCCTTCTCGTTCTCGATGACGTGCTCGGGGCCCTGGGCGACGACAAAGCCCGCCGTGTCGAAGCCGGCCCGCCCGGCGCGGCCCGCGATCTGGTGGAACTCCCGGTTGCGCAGGGTGCGGACGCGGCTGCCGTCGTACTTGGTCAGGGCCGTGAACAGCACCGTGCGGATGGGGACGTTGACGCCGACACCGAGTGTGTCCGTGCCGCAGATGACCTTCAGCAGACCGGCCTGCGCGAGCTTCTCCACCAGTCGCCGGTACTTCGGCAGCATCCCGGCGTGATGGACGCCGATGCCGTGCCGGACATAACGGGAGAGATTGCGGCCGAACTTGGTGGTGAAGCGGAAGTTGCCGATCAGCTCGGCGATCTGGTCCTTCTCCTCGCGGGAGCACATGTTGATGCTCATCAGCGCCTGCGCCCGCTCCACGGCCTGAGCCTGAGTGAAGTGCACGATGTAGACCGGCGCCTGCTTGGTCTCCAGCAGCTCGGTCAGGGTCTCGGTGAGCGGGGTGAGCTTGTACTCGTAGGACAGCGGCACGGGACGGTTTGCCGAGCGGACCACCGAGGTCGGGCGGCCGGTGCGCCGAGTGAGGTCCTCCTCGAACATCGAGACGTCGCCGAGCGTCGCCGACATCAGGATGAACTGCGCCTGCGGCAGCTCCAGGATCGGGATCTGCCACGCCCAGCCGCGGTCCCCCTCCGCGTAGAAGTGGAACTCGTCCATGACGACCTGGCCGACGTCCGCCTGCTTTCCGTCGCGCAGGGCGATCGACGCGAGCACCTCGGCGGTGCAGCAGATGACGGGGGCGTCGGCGTTGACGGACGCGTCGCCGGTCAGCATGCCGACGTTCTCGGTGCCGAAGATCTTGCACAGTTCGAAGAACTTCTCCGAGACCAGCGCCTTGATCGGGGCGGTGTAGAAGGTGACCTCGTCCCGGGCCAGGGCGGCGAAGTGGGCGCCCGCGGCGATCATGCTCTTGCCGGAGCCGGTGGGCGTCGACACGATCACGTTCGCGCCGGAGACCACCTCGATCAGCGCCTCCTCCTGGTGGGGGTACAGAGTCAGACCCCGCTCCTCGGCCCACGACTCGAAGGCTTCGTAGAGGGCGTCGGGGTCGGCGGTCGGCGGCAACTGATCGATGAGGGTCACCCACCCATCTTGCCTGCCCTCCTGGCCCAGAGGGGAATCGGCTGCGGGCGCGAAGATCGCGAACGCTACGCTGTGTCGCCGACGACATGTCAGCGAACCCGGTCAACTGGACAGCGGCACACGAAGAATGGGGCGGGCAACACCGATGATGGGACCAGCACACTCACTGTCGGGCGCTGCCGCCTGGCTCGGCGTCGGAGCGGCGGCTGCCGCTGCCGGGCACGGAATGCCCTGGCCGGTCCTCCTCGCCGGCGCGCTGATCTGCGCCGGGGCCGCCCTCGCCCCGGACCTCGATCACAAGGCGGCCACCATTTCGCGGGCCTTCGGTCCGCTGTCGCGCTGGCTGTGCGAGATCGTCGACAAGCTGTCCTACGCGGTCTACAAGGCGACGAAGAAGCAGGGCGACCCGCGGCGCTCCGGTGGGCATCGCACGCTCACGCACACCTGGCTGTGGGCGGTCCTGATCGGCGGGGGCGCCTCCGCCCTGGCGATCACCGGGGGGCGTTGGGCGGTGCTGGCGATCCTGTTCGCGCACATGGTGCTGGCCATCGAGGGCCTGCTGTGGCGTGCGACCCGGGGCTCCAGTGCCGACGTCCTGGTCTGGTTGCTGGCGGCGACCAGTGCGTGGATCCTCGCCGGTGTACTGGACAAGCCGGGCAACGGCTCGGACTGGCTGTTCACGGCACCGGGCCAGGAGTACCTGTGGCTGGGGCTGCCGATCGTGCTGGGTGCGCTGGTGCACGACATCGGCGACGCGCTGACGGTGTCCGGCTGCCCGATCCTGTGGCCGATTCCGGTAGGCCGCAAGCGCTGGTATCCGGTGGGCCCGCCGAAGCCCATGCGGTTCCGGGCGGGCAGCTGGGTCGAGCTCAAGGTGCTGATGCCGGCGTTCATGGTGCTCGGCGGGGTGGGCTGCGCGGCAGCGCTCAACGTGATCTGAGCGGGCGGCGGCGGCCAGGTCGGCACGCCGGTGATCGGCCTGCGGCACGCTTTGACCGTCCGGGCCGCGGGACACCCTGGACCTCCGGTGTGCTCTGCGGATCAGCCGCCCTGTCCGGCTCCGCCGCCGTAGCGGCGCTCGAAGGCCGCGACCCGGCCCTCGGTGTCCACCGTGCGTGCCTTCCCGGTGTAGAAGGGATGGCTCTCGGACGAGATCTCGACGTCCACGACCGGGTACGTCTTGCCGTCGTCCCAGTCGATGGTCTGATCGCTGGTCGCCGTGGACCGCGTCAGGAAGGCGTAGCCTGCGGCGCGGTCGCGGAAGACGACCTCGTGGTAGTCGGGGTGCTTGTCCTGCTGCATGCGGGCTCCTCGTATTCCGGCATCGGCAACGACCGACGGCGTGGCGCCGAAGGCGCGGGGACTGTGGCACGGGGGCTGCGGGGATCAACCGAGCAGGCACTGCGGAGGTCAGCCGTACGTGTCCTCGTCGACGATGTGCATGGCGGCCTCCTCGGCGGACGCCGCCGCGCCGTCGATGCCCACGTCTGTCGCGACGAGCGCACTCTCCTCGTCCTCGTGGGCGCCCTCGTCGGGCGCGACGAGGCGGCCGGAGCGGGCGGCGCCGACCTCGTTGTCGACGAGTTCCCCGTCGGTGCCCTCGGCGTCGCCGAGGCCGTCACCGTCGGGGGCGACCAGGTCGGGCTGTTCCTCGGCGAGCCGCTGGTCGAGGGTCTCGCCCTGATGGCGCTCGGCGGCCGTGACACCGCTGTGTTCCACCGCCCATGGTCGGTCCGGTGGGGACCAGCCACGGTCCAGGGGGTCGTCGACGCCGTCGTTCTCCAGTGTGTCCTCGGCGTCGAGCAGCCCTGTGTCCTCGCGTTGATCGGATGCGTCGGGCTGGTAGACGTCGTCACCCCATCCGTCGGCGCTGTTCACGGGTACCTCCAGGTGGTGGGGACGGGCCCGAACTCACCGCGGTCGGCGGTGGGCCGCCGCGACGCGGGGCACAGGCCGCACCCGGCGCGAAACCGCGTGGTTCCCGGGTGCTCCCCGAACCGGTGCCGCTATCCAGCCTTCCACCCCTTTTCACCCCGGCGCAACGGCACGGGTGCGCTCCGGTGCGGCGGCATGGGGCCACGGCGAGGACTCCGGATCCCCGGGCCCGGATCCGTCCCGCCGCGCGGGGCCGAGCCGAGTCCGGGCTCAACCTCTGCCTCGCCCGCGCAGGGGCGTGCCACGGCTGCCCGGCCCCGCGTGTCCGAGTACCGGTGCTATGCCGGGCGCCGGTCGTTCCGTCCTGCGGTCCTGCGGTCCTGCGGTCCTGCGGTCCTGCGGTCCTGCGGTCCTGCGGTCCTGCGGTCCTGCGGTCCTGCGGTCCTGCAAAGGTCCCGGCGTCCCCGATCCGACCCCCGGCTGGCTGCGCCCCGCCCCGGCTCCCGACACCTGGCCCCGCGAACCGTGCCTTCCGCCCCAGCCGCCCAAGTCACCCGGCTCAGCCCTGCGCGTCACCCGGCTCAGCCCTGCGCGCTCTCAGCCCCGGTGGCGCAGGGCCTTGGCCTCACCCAGCCCTACTGGCCCTACCGGCTCACCGGCCCTACCGGCTCACCGGCCCTACCGGCTCACCGGCCCTACCGGCTCACCGGCCCTACCGGCCCACTGCCCTCGCCCAGCCGCCCGCCGAGCCCGGCCTCGCCCGCCAACCCCCGCGCCCCGGTCGGCGACCCCCCTCCTCCGGTCCGACCTGCTCACCCATGCCACGAGCGCCACAGCGCCGCATACGCCCCGTCCGCCCTGACCAGTTCGTCGTGGCTGCCCAGCTCGCTGATCCGGCCGTTTTCGACGACGGCGATGACGTCCGCGTCGTGGGCGGTGTGGAGGCGGTGGGCGATGGCGACTACGGTGCGGCCGTCGAGGACGCGGGCGAGGGAGCGTTCCAGGTGGCGGGCCGCGCGGGGGTCGAGGAGCGAGGTCGCCTCGTCCAGTACCAGCGTGTGCGGGTCGGCCAGCACGAGACGGGCCAGCGCGATCTGCTGGGCCTGGGCCGGAGTGAGCGCGAACCCGCCCGAGCCGACCTCGGTGTCCAGGCCGTCGTCGAGGGCACGGGCCCACGCGTCCGCGTCGACCGCGCCCAGCGCCGCCCACAGCTCGGCGTCGGTCGCGCCGGTGCGGGCCAGCAGCAGGTTGTCGCGCAGGGAGCCCACGAACACGTGGTGCTCCTGGTTGACCAGGGCCACGTGGGAGCGGACCCGCTCGGCGGTCATCCGGGACAGTTCGGCGTCGCCGAGGGTGATCCTGCCGTCCCGGGGAGCGTAGATACCCGCGAGCAGCCGACCCAGGGTCGACTTGCCGGCACCCGAGGGGCCGACCAGCGCCAGCCTGGTGCCGGGCGCGACCTGCAAGGAGACCTTGCGCAGCACGTCCACGCCCTCCAGGTAGCCGAAGTGCACCCGGTCGGCGTGCACATCGCGGCCCTCGGGCTCCAGCCCGGCGTCCCCGGCGTCCGGCTCGATGTCCCGGACCCCGACCAGCCGGGCCAGCGACACCTGAGCCACCTGCAGCTCGTCGTACCAGCGCAGGATCAGCCCGACCGGGTCGACCAGCATCTGGGCGATCAGCGCACCCGTTGTCAGTTGACCGACTCCGATCCAGCCCTGCAGGACGAACACCCCGCCCATGATCAGAACGGAGGCGAGCACGGTCACATGAGTGACGTTGATGACCGGGAAGAGCACCGACCGCAGCCAGAGTGTGTAGCGCTCCCACGCCGTCCATTGCTTGATCCGCAGTTCCGACAGCTCGACCCGGCGTCCACCGAGGCGGTGGGCCTCGACGGTGCGCCCGGCGTCCACGGTCTCGGCGAGCGCGGCGGCCACGGAGGCGTATCCGGCGGCCTCCGAGCGGTAGGCGGCAGGCGCGCGCCTGAAGTACCAGCGGCAACCGACCACCAGCAGCGGCACCGCGAGCAGTACGGCGGCGGCGAGCGGCGGCGCGGTGACGACGAGCCCGCCCAGCAGCAGGACGGCCCACACGACACCGATCGCCAGCTGGGGCACGGCCTCGCGCATCGCGTTGGCCAGCCGGTCGATGTCCGTCGTGATCCGGGACAGCAGGTCACCGGTCCCGGCTCGCTCAAGGACACCGGGCGGCAGGCCGACCGACCGTACGAGGAAGTCCTCGCGCAGGTCGGCCAGCATCCGCTCGCCGAGCATCGCGCCGCGCAGCCGCACCTGCCGGACGAACACGGCCTGGATGAGCAGGGCGATCGCGAACAGGCCGATGGTGAGCTCCAGATGGAGCTCACGGGTGCCGGTGCCGGGGTCGTCCGACACCCGCTCCACCAGTCCGCCCAGCAGCCACGGCCCTGCCATCGAGGCCACCACGGCGACCGTGTTGACGACGACGAGGAGCACGAAGGCACGGCGGTGCCGACGGAACAACTCGACGACATAGGCGCGTACGGTCGCCGGGGCGCCCACCGGCAGCGTGTTCGCCGTCGTCGGGGCCGCCGGGTCATACGCCGGTGGCGCAACGCCGATCATGCCGACTCCTCGATCTCTTCCAGTTCCTTCAGGACGTCGTTGAGGGCGGACCCTTCGCGCAATCCGCTCTGGCGGGCGGCACTTTCGGGCAGCGCCTCGTCGCGGGCCGCCTCCTCGTCGGTCTCCCGGGTCACGACGGCCCGGTACCGGGGCTCGGCGTGGACCAGTTCGCGGTGCACGCCGACCGCCGCGACCTCGCCCTCGTGGACGAGTACGACCCGGTCGGCGCGGTCCAGGAGCAGCGGCGACGAGGTGAACACCACGGTCGTGCGGCCCGCCCGCAGGTGCCGCACGCCCTCGGCGATCCGGGCCTCGGTGTGCGAGTCGACGGCCGAGGTCGGCTCGTCCAGGACGAGCACCTCCGGGTCCGTGACCAGCGACCGGGCGAGCGCGATGCGCTGGCGCTGGCCGCCGGACAGGGACCGGCCGCGCTCGGTGATGCGGGCCTCCATCGGGTCCTCGGTGTCGAGCGATCCCTGGACCAGAGCGGCGAGGACGTCCTCGCACTGCGCCGCCGCCAGCGCCTCCTCGGGGCCGACGTCTCCCGACCTGGGTACGTCGAACAGTTCGCGCAGTGTGCCGGAGAGCAGTACGGGGTCCTTGTCCTGTACGAGGACGGCCGTACGGGCGTTGTCGAGCGGCAACTCGTCGAGCGGGACGCCGCCCAGGAGCACGGAGGCGCCTTCCTCGGAGGGGTGTCCGCCCAGCCGTTCGGCCAGCCGTCCCGCCGCGTCCGGGTCGCCGCACACCACGGCGGTGAGTCGGCCGGAGGGGGCGAGCAGTCCGGTGGCCGGGTCGTACAGATCCCCGGAGGGCATCTCGGACCCGTCGCGGGACCCGTCGGTGTCGGTGACCCGCTCCAGCGCAAGCACACGCGCGGCCCGCCGGGCCGAGGGCCGGGAGAAGGAGTAGGCCATCGCGATCTCTTCGAAGTGGCGGAGCGGATAGGTGAGGATCATGACCGAGCTGTAGACGGTGACCAGTTCGCCGACGGTGACCCGGCCCTGGCGGGCCAGGTGGACGCCGTACCAGACCACAGCGATCAGCAGCAGGCCCGGCAACAGCACCTGGATCGCCGAGATCAGGGACCACATCCGGGCGCTGCGCACGGCCGCGTGGCGTACCTCCTGGGAGGCTCGGCGGTAGCGGTCGAGGAAGAGTTCCTCGCCGCCGATGCCACGCAGCACGCGCAGGCCGGCGACGGTGTCGGAGGCCAGCTCGGTGGCGCGGCCCGCCTTCTCGCGCTGGAAGTCGGCCCGTCGGGTCGCCCGGGGCAGCAGCGGCAGCACGGCGACCGCCAGCAGGGGCAACCCCACGGCGATCACCACACCGAGCGCGGGTTGGTAGACGACCAGGCCGACACAGACCACCACGAGGGTGACCGCCGCCGCCGTGAACCGTGACCAGGCCTCGACGAACCAGCCGATCTTCTCGACGTCACCGGTGGAAACGGCCACGACCTCACCGGCCGCGACGCGCCGGGTCAACGCCGAGCCCAGCTGGGCCGCCTTGCGGGCCAGCACCTGCTGGAGGCGGGCGGCGGCAGTGATCCAGTTGGTGACGGCGGTGCGGTGCAGGAAGGTGTCGCCGAGCGCGTTTCCGACGCAGCACAGCGCCAAAAGGCCGCCTGCGAGGGCGAGTTGCGCGCCGGAGCGGTCGACGACGGCCTGTACGGCGACGCCCACGCAGAACGGCAGCGCGGAGACGGACAGGAAGTGCAGCAGCCCCCAGGCCAAGGCCTTCAGCTGTCCGTCCAGCTGGTTCCGGAAGAGCCACCACAGGAATCGGGGACCCGAGCGTGCGTCCGGCACACCTGGATCGGGATACGGAAGGTCTTGAATCTGCATGACGTCCCAGTGGCTCGTGTCAGTGGGGGGATCAGGGATGGGGATGGGGTGTGGTTCGGGTGCCGATGCGGGGAGTGGGTAGCACTCGGCGGATCGGCGCGGCGGAGCAGCAAACCGTGACAGATTCGCGTCGCAGCGTGGCCGGACGCAAGCGGTTTTCCCGGCCGTCGCACAGATTCGGCTGCTGCTCCGGCCCCGAGAAGTGCTGCGGCTCCGGCTGTCGGTCCGGCTCGGAGAAGCCGTTGTGGCTCCGGCTGTCGGTCCGGCTCGGAGAAGCCGTTGTGGCTCCGGCTGTCGGTCCGGCTCGGAGAAGCCGTTGTGGCTCCGGCTGTCGGTCCGGCCGGAGAAAGCCATTGCGGCTCCCGCTGCCGCTCAGGCCGCAGCAGCCGTTGCGGCTTCCGTCGCCGGTCCGCCTCTACGAGGCCAATGCACCCCGGCCACCGCTCTGGCTCCTGAGGCCGGTTCCGCCCTCGCTGCCGGTCCGGCCGAGCCGCCCATCCCGCCGCTGGGGCAGACGCTCTCCCCGCCGGTTGGCTGCCGCCCCGCCCCTGGTTGGCTGCGGCCCGCCCCCGGTTGGCCCCCGCCCCCGCTTGGCTGCCACCCACTCCGCCGGTTTGCTGTCGCTCCCGCCGTCACCCCGACCCCGGTGCGACCATGGACCGATGCGGAACGGCGGACTACGGCGAGCCACGGTCGCGGCGGCGGCCCTCGGCTGCTCCCTCCTGACGGCCCTCACGACCCTGACCGCGTGCGGCGGCCCTCAGTACGGCGCTGGTTCGGGCGGCGGCAAGGCCGTGCCCAGACGATCGGCCACCACCGTGGACCCGACGCGCATCCCTGGTGTCGGCGACCGATGGCAGCGCCGCATCCCGGCCGAGTCGCGTCAGGTGGTGGCGGTCTACGGCCATGGCAAGAACTCCCCGGACTCCACGGTCGCGCTCTACACCAAGCGCGGCTCAGCCTGGGACCGCCTCCGCAGCCGGCCCGCGCACAACGGCAAGAAGGGCTGGACCACCGACCATCACGAGGGCGACAACCGCAGCCCCGTAGGGGCGTTCACGCTCAGCGACGCAGGCGGCGTGCTGAAGAACCCCGGGTCCAAGTTGCCGTACACGCGGTCAGCTGCCTTCGCCGCGCCGCGCTGGTGGGCGAAGTCTTACTGGCACGACTTCGACTACGTCATCGCCATCGACTACAACCGCGTCAAGGGCACCCCACCCAACGACCCCTCCCGCCCCGGTGGTCAGGACAAGGGCGGCAGCATCTGGCTGCACATGGACCACGGCAGCGGCACGTCGGCCTGCGTCAGTCTGTCCGGATCGGCGATGGAGTACCTGCTGCGCACGCTCGACCCCGATCGGCATCCCGTGGTGGTGATGGGGGACAGGGCCGACCTGAAGCGCCCGCACTGACGCGGTAGGCGTCATTGCGGAGGATGCCCGACTCGCCGTAGAACACCGGCCATGAAGAGACGGATAGTCATGTCCATGCTCACGGGAGCGACCCTCCTGGCGAGCACCCTCATCGGAGCGAGCCCCGCCCCCGCGGCCCAACCCGACCCCGCGGCCCCAACCGTCCCCGCGACCCAAGGCGCCGGTGCCGACGCCCCCGCCAATGTCCCCGCCGAGTTCGGCACCGACTGGCACGACCCCTTCACCGCCGCCCCGCCCGTCAGTAAACCCTCCGGCAAGTCCTGCCAAGTCGCCGTGGCCGAGGCACAGTTCCGCGACTTCACCCCGTACAAGGGCACCTACACCCCGCCCGAAGGCTGCGGCGACCGCTGGAGCAAGGTCGTGCTGCGGATGGACGGCAAGGTCAAGGGACGCCAGTACGACCGGCTCGGCCATCTGCAGGTCGGCGGGGTCGAGGTCTTCCGTACGTCGACCCCCGAACCGTCACCGGACGGGATCGAGTGGTCCGTCGAGAAGGACGTCACGCGGTACAGCGACACCTTCCGCCGCAGCCAGGACGTCGAGATGCTCATCGGGAACGTCGTCGACGACACGTATACCGGCGTCATCGACGTCAAGGTCACATTGACGTTCTACGCCGGCCGCCCTGCCGCCGGCACCCCCGACCGCGTCCTCGCCCTCCAGGACGGCACGCTCACCACGCCGCGCAACAGCGAACGTATCGTCGCCGAGGTGTACGCGACCGGCTCCGGCGGCGGGTGCGAGGAGTTCTGGTACCTGTCGGCGCCCGAGCCGGCCCCGTACTCCTGCAAGGCCGACGGCGGTCCGTACCGTGAGGTGCAGATCAAGGTCGACGGTCAACTCGCCGGAATCGCAGCGCCGTTCCCGCACGTCTGGACGGGCGGCTGGTCCAATCCCTTCCTCTGGTACGTGACTCCGGGGCCACGGGCCTTCGACGTCAAGCCGATCGAATACGACCTGACGCCGTTCGCGGGTCTCCTCAACGACGGGCGCCCGCACCGCGTCGAGGTCTCCGTCGTCGGAGTTCCGGAGGGCCGGAGCGGCTGGAGCGCGCCCGTGAACGTCCTCGTCCGGCAGGACGCGAAGAGCGCGCACGTCACCGGCAGACTCACCGCGCACAAGGTCGGCGCCCTCGCCAACTCCTCGACGTACACGCCCGGTTCGGAGCACCGAGTGGACACCGAGGGTGGTCACCGGCTGACCGTCGCCGGATACGTCGACACCTCGCACGGCCGGGTGACGACCACCGTGCGCCGGTCGCTCGCGAACAGCTCCGCACACCGCTGGACCGACGGCGAGAACCTGGACGCACTCGACGCCACCTGGACGGACGACCAGTCGGTGACCGTCGACGGACGCGGGCCCGCCCGGACGACGCGCACGCAGCGGACGTACACCATGGACGGCTCCATCACGATCGGCGCGGACGACCGGCTGCGCACCGTGCTGACCCTCGGTGACCGCGCCGCGGTCGTGACGACCGAAGGTGGACGGCGGACCTCGTGGTCATGGCTCGACGACACCGTCGAGGGCGACGCCGCATGGACGTTGAACGTGCCACGCGACCAGCGCCACGCGGTCGGCACGACGAGCGAGCGCTATCGGGTGCACGGCTCGGGCGGCTGTTACGACCGCTCCGTCACCAGTGTCCAAGGGGTGCTCACCGAGGATCGCCAGGGCTGTTGAGGCGGGTCGGCAGGGGCTGCTGAGGCGAGTTGTGTGCGATGCGTCACGCGGGACGTGATTTACACGGATGCAACGCGGGGGTCTTGTGCGGGAACAACGTCACCCCCAAAGTGATCGGCACGGAATGCGCTTTCCGTATGGCAGAAGTCCCCGCCGTCCCTTGGGGCTTCTGTGTGCCGCCGTCCCCAAGGAGTTCCCGTGCCGCCGTCCGTACCGTCCCTTCCGCGACGCGTCGCACGCACACTGCGTACCTCTCTCTTCGCGCAGGTCGCCTGCGCGCTCGTGCTCGGAATCGTCGTCGGGAAGCTGTGGCCCGGATTCGCCGCGGACCTCCAGCCGCTCGGCGACGGTTTCATCCGGCTCATCAAGACGATCATCTCGCCGCTGGTGTTCTGCGTGGTCGTCGTCGGCATCGCCAAGGCCGGTGATCTGAAGGCGTTCGGCCGGATCGGGCTGAAGGCGCTGATCTGGTTCGAGGTCGCGAGCACGCTCGCGCTGGTCATCGGCCTTCTCGCCGCCAACGTGGTCCAGCCCGGTGCCGGGATGAACGTCGATCCGTCCACGCTCGACGCCGCGGCGGTCGACGCGAAGACGGGCGGCGGGCATTTGCCCTCGACGACGGAGTTCGCGTTGGAGGCCATCCCGACCTCGTTCATCGGGGCCTTCGCGGAGAACGCTCTGCTCCAAGTGCTCGTCCTGGCCTGCCTGGTGGGTGCCGCGCTGCTGCATCTCGGTCACACCAAGGTGCCGCAGGTGCTGCCGGCCATCGAGCAGGCCCAGGAGATCATCTTCGCGATTGTCGGCTTCGTCATGCGGCTGGCCCCGATCGCGGTGTTCGGCGCGATGGCCGTCCTCATCGGCAACTACGGGCTCGGCGTCATCGAGACGTACGGCAAGCTGATCGTCCTGTGCTACGCCGCCGCGGCGCTCTTCATCGCGCTGCTCGCCGTCGCCCTGAAGGTGGTCACCGGGCTCAGCCTCTGGAAGTTCCTGCGCTACATCCGTGAGGAGATGCTGCTCGCGCTCGGCACGGCCTCCACCGAGTCCGTCCTGCCGCGCGTGATGCAGAAGCTGCGCAAGGCGGGCGCCCGCGACGACGCCGTGGGCCTGGTGCTGCCGACGGGCTACTCCTTCAACCTCGACGGCGCCTCGCTCTACCTGTCCATCGGCACGTTGTTCATCGCCCAGGCCGTGGGTGTGGACCTCAGCCTCAGTCAGCAGATCACCGTGGTCCTGGTGCTGATGCTGACCAGCAAGGGCATGGCGGGCATCCCCGGCTCGGCCTTCCTCGCCCTGTCCGCGACCGCCTCCTCGCTGGGCGCCATCCCGGCCGGAGCCGTCGCTCTGCTCCTCGGCGTGGACCGCATCATGGACTCGATGCGCGTCGTCACCAACCTGCTCGGCAACTGCGTCGCCGTCTTCGCGGTCTCCCGCTGGGACGGGGCTCTCGACAAGGAGCGGGCGAAGAAGGTGCTGGACGGCGAGATCTTGGTCGAGTTGGACGACGAGGAGTCGGAGAAGGCGCGGCCAGGGAAGCCAGGAACGCCCGAGACCTCCGAGGCCGAGGCTCCGGGTCCCGAGGCCCCTGTCGCCGTGCCGGCCCAGGGCGCAAAGGAGACGGCTTCCGGGGTCGGCTGAGCCCACCCACCGCAATGGCCGCGGCCACCACTCCAGCAGCATGGAGCGGTGGCCGCGGCCATGTCACGTGCCCTCTCGGCCAAGGCCGCTCAACACCGCGGCTCGACAGCCCCGTCGATCAGGGTGTCCAGCAACTTGCCCAGCACCTCACGCTGTTCTTCCGTCAGCGGTGCCAGGATCTCCTCCGCGGCCGACCGGCGCGCACCGTGCAGTTCCCGCAGGGCCTTGCGCCCGTCGCCGGTGAGCTCGATCCGGATCACCCGCCGGTTCGTCGGATCCGGCACCCGCCGCACCTTCCCGCTCGCCTCCAGCCCGTCGACCAGCGTCGTCACCGCGCGCGGGACCACCTCCAGGCGCTCGGCGAGATCGGCCATCCGGGGTGGCGAGTCGTAGTGCGCGAGCGTGCGCAGCAGTCGGGACTGGGCAGGGGTGACGCCCAGGCCGCACTCGTGCAGGTGGCGTTTCTGGATCCGGTGCACCCGGCGGGTGAGGCGCAGCAGCTGCTCGGCGAGCGGGCCGTCGGGATCGGGGGTGGTCATGCGGGAACAATATCAGGACTACGTTCATTGTGAGCATAGGTAACAATGAGCTAAGCTCCGTCAGTCCGCATCACCACACCTCCGTAGGAGCCCATGCACCCCGAGAACGAACCCACCCGGGCGCCACTCGCCGAGCAGCCGGAACAGCCCCGGCAGGTGCGCCGCATCCTGCAGCTCTTCCGTCCTTACCGCGGCCGCCTGGCCGTGGTGGGCCTCCTGGTCGGTGCGTCGTCGCTGGTCGGCGTCGCCACGCCGTTCCTCCTCAAGGCGATCCTGGACGTCGCCATCCCCCAGGGGCGCACCGGCCTGCTCAGCCTGCTCGCGCTCGGCATGATCCTCAGCGCGGTCCTGACCAGCGTCTTCGGTGTGCTGCAGACCCTCATCTCCACGACGGTCGGCCAGCGCGTCATGCACGACCTGCGCACCGCGGTCTACGGCCGCCTCCAGCGCATGTCCCTCGCCTTCTTCACCCGCACCCGCACCGGCGAGGTCCAGTCCCGCATCGCCAACGACATCGGCGGCATGCAGGCCACCGTCACCTCCACCGCCACCTCCCTGGTCTCCAACCTGACCAGCGTGGTCGCCACGATCGTCGCGATGATCGCCCTCGACTGGCGCCTGACCGTCGTCTCGCTGCTCCTGCTGCCGGCCTTCGTCTGGATCAGCCGCCGCGTCGGAAACGAACGCAAGAAGATCACCACCCAGCGCCAGAAGCAGATGGCCGCGATGGCGGCCACGGTCACCGAGTCGCTCTCGGTCAGCGGCATCCTGCTCGGCCGCACGATGGGCCGCTCCGACTCGCTGACCGACACCTTCACGGACGAGTCCGAACGACTGGTCGACCTAGAGGTGAGGTCGAACATGGCCGGCCGGTGGCGCATGGCTGTCATCACCATCGTCATGGCCGCGATGCCCGCCTTCATCTACTGGACCGCGGGGATGGCCCTCCAGCTCGGCGGCCCGCAGGTCTCGATCGGCACGATCGTCGCCTTCGTCTCGCTCCAGCAGGGCCTGTTCCGTCCGGCGGTCAGCCTGCTGTCCACCGGCGTCCAGATCCAGACCTCGCTCGCGCTCTTCCAGCGCATCTTCGAGTACCTGGACCTGCCCATCGACATCACCGAGCGGGAGAACCCCGCCCGCCTCGACAGCATCAAGGGCGAGGTCCGCTTCGAGAACGTCGAGTTCCGGTACGACGGCAAGAGCGGCCCGATCCTGGAGGGCATCGACCTGACCGTCCCGGCGGGCGGCAGCCTCGCGGTCGTCGGCCCGACCGGCGCCGGGAAGTCGACGTTCGGCCATCTCGTGCCGCGGCTGTACGACGTGACGGGCGGCCGGGTCACCCTCGACGGGGTCGACGTGCGCGACCTCGACTTCGACACCCTCGCACGTGCGGTCGGCGTCGTGTCGCAGGAGACGTACCTCTTCCACGCCTCGGTCGCCGACAACCTGCGCTTCGCCAAGCCGGACGCCACCGACGAGGAACTGCACGAGGCGGCCAAGGCGGCCCAGATCCACGACCACATCGCGGCCCTGCCCGACGGTTACGACACGGTCGTCGGCGAGCGCGGTCATCGCTTCTCCGGCGGTGAGAAGCAGCGCCTGGCCATCGCCCGCACCATCCTGCGCGACCCGCCGGTCCTGATTCTCGACGAGGCGACCAGCGCCCTGGACACCCGCACCGAACATGCCGTCCAGGAGGCCATCGACGCCCTCTCCGCCAACCGCACCACGGTGACCATCGCGCACCGCCTGTCCACCATTCGGGGCGCCGACCAGATCGCGGTACTCGACGCGGGGCGCGTGGTCGAAAAGGGCACCCACGAGGAGCTGCTGGAGCAGGACGGGCGGTATGCGGGGCTGGTCCGCCGAGACGCCCAACTGGAGCCGACGGGGTGACGTTATGCCGGGTTTGTAAGCATGTGAGGGTTACCGTGCCCGCATGCACATGAACACTCCGTCACGGAGCACGATTCGACTGACGCGCCGGGGCCGTATCGCCCTCATTGCCGCCGGCGCCGTCGTGGCCGGCACCGCCGTGGCGGTGCCGCTGCTGAGCGTGGATGAGGAGGAGGCGAAGCCCACCACGCTGGTGATCCCGGAGGGTTGGCGCGCGAGCCAGGTCTATGCCGCCGTCGACAAGGCGCTCACCCTGCCGGCCGGGACCACGAAGAAGTCCCTCGCGAAGCTCGACCTCAAACTGCCGAACGACGCCGACGGCAACCCCGAGGGCTACCTCTTTCCGGCGACGTATCCACTTGAGCGCGACGGGAAGAAGGCCACGCCGGACTCCCTGCTGTCGGCGATGGTCGACACCGCGAACAAGCGTTTCGGCGGCGCCCCGATCGCCGCCGGCGCGCAGCGCCACTCGATGAACGTCTATCAGACGGTCACCATCGCGAGCATCATCCAGGCCGAGGCCGCCACCAAGACCGACATGGGCAAGGTGGCCCGGGTCGTCTACAACCGGCTCGAACGCGGGATGCCGCTGCAGATGGACTCCACCATCAACTACGCGTTGAAACGCTCCACGATCAGGACCACCGAGGCCGACACGCGGATCGAGAGCCCCTACAACACCTACCAGCGCATGGGTCTGCCGCCCACGCCGATCGCCAACCCGGGCGAGGAGGCGATGCGCGCCGCGATCAATCCGGCCGCGGGCGACTGGCTCTACTTCGTCACCGTCAAGCCCGGCGACACCCGCTTCACGGCCGACTACCCGGAACACCAGCGCAACGTGGCGGAGTTCAACGCCCAGCAGCAGAAGAAGAAGAAGAAGGCGAGCCCGAAGCCGACGAACTGAGTCGGCGAGGGTGTGTTGTCGTGCCCGGCGTGGGCGTGCGGCGGGCACGCGTGCGCGGCAGACGTGGACACCGACAGGGCGTCGGCCGGGAGACGGCAGGCCGACGATCGTCCTGCGGGCCAGGGGCGGCGAGCCGACTAGTGCGGCGCGGGGTGGGATGTGAGGTGCGGCTTGGCCGCTCCCGTCTTCAGGGCGACGGCGTGCCCGCCCTGTTCCGGTCGGTGCCTCAGGCGGGGGTGCACTCACCGGAGGGCCGCCCCGGCGGGGCGGCATGCGGTGGACCGGCCCGCCGCACCATCTGGGGCGTTGGCTCGCCCGCCCGGCTCCGTTCGGTGCCTCGGGCGTGCGCACCCCCCTCGGAGGGTTGCCCTGAAAGGGCGTCACGCGATGGGCGGAAGCACCGCTTCGTCAGGGCGACTGCTTTGCCCGCCCGGCTCCCGTCGGCGCCTCGGGTGGGGGCATGGGGTGCTGGAAGGTGGCCCCGACGGGAGGTAGTGCGGTGGACCGGCCCGCCGCATCATCAGGGGCGGATGGTTCGCCAGCCCAACGCCGTTCGGCGCCTCGGGCCGGAGCAGGGCAGGTCTGGCGGAGGGTTTCCCTGGCGGGACGCCGCTCGGCCGACCCTGAGACGCCCGCCCCACCCAGTCACGCCGCCACCGACTCCTCCGCCAGCAACCGCCTGATGTCCCGTACGGCCGCGCGGCCGGCTCGGTTGGCGCCGATTGTGCTGGCGGAGGGGCCGTAGCCGACCAGGTGGATGCGGGGATCGGCGACTGCGCGTGTGCCCTCCACGCGGATGCCACCGCCCGGCTCGCGCAGGCGGAGGGGGGAGAGATGGTCGATGGCGGCCCGGAAACCGGTGGCCCACAAAATGACGTCGGCGTCCACGCGGCGCCCGTCGTTCCACTCCACGCCGTCCGGCGCGATCCGGTCGAACATGGGCTGCCGGTCCAGGGTTCCGTCCGCGAGCCCCTGCCGGATCGCGTCGTTGAGGGGCAGCCCCGTGACCGAGACGACGCTCTTCGGCGGTAGCCCCTGCCGGACCCGCTCCTCGACGAGCGCGACGGCCGCCCGGCCGAACTCCTCGGTGAAGGGACCCTCGCGGAACACGGGCGGGCGCCGTGTGACCCACGTCGTGGCGGCCGCGTACCGGGCGATCTCCAGCAGGTGCTGGGTTCCGGAGGCGCCGCCGCCGACCACGACGACCCGTTGCCCGGCGAACTCCTGCGGCCCGGGGTAGTGGGCGGTGTGCAACTGCCGTCCCCGGAACGTCTCCTGGCCGGGATAGCGCGGCCAGAACGGCCGGTCCCAGGTGCCGGTCGAGTTGATCAGCGCCCGCGTCGACCAGGTCCCCGCCGAGGTCTCGACGAGCAGCCGCCCGTCCGCGCCCTCGCGTACGGCACGCACGTCGACGGGCCGCCGGACGCGCAGGTCGAAGGTCCGCTCGTAGCGGTCGAAGTACTCGGCGATGACCTCGGACGACGGCCGCTCGGGGTCGGCGTCGGTCAGTTCCATACCGGGCAACGCGTGCATCCCGTGGACCTTGCCGTACGTCAACGACGCCCACCGGAACTGCCAGGCACCGCCCGGGCCGGGAGAGTGGTCGAGCACGACGAAGCCGCTGTCCGGCTCGAAGCCGGTGCGCCGCAGGTGATAGGCGCTGGACAGGCCCGCCTGACCAGCGCCTATGACGACCACGTCGACGAAGTTGACCGCCTCGGCATCATTCACGTTTCTACCAACCGCTTCGAGGCCGTGGATCTTCCCGAGGACTCCGTACGGCCCGGACGGCGGTCCCGGACGGTCCCGGCACGGCCCGGAGGCCGGGAGCCGAGAGGTCCATGCCCGCCCGCGACCGGCAGCGGAACCCCGGACGGGACTCCGAGGCCGCATGGCCGATAACGCCGAAACTGCCGATCGACCCGCGCGCCGCCGGAGTGGAGACGTACGGTCAGGTCACGAGCCTTCCGAGGGTCGAGGCGCGGCGGTCGACGGCGGGAGGTCGCCGTTGAACCGGGTGTCGGTGAAGCCGCCGAAGTCGACCTTGTTCGGGATGAGCTTCAGATCGGCGAAGGTGTCGACGATCTCCTGCTCGGAGGCGATGAGCGGCTTGTCGACGGCCACCGCGACCCTGGTGGTGTACGTCCGCTTCACCGCGGCCAGCGCCACGTCCTCGGGCAGCCCGGTGTCCTTCGCCCAGACCTTCGCCCAGTCGTCCTCGTGCGAGTACACCCACTGCTGGGCGCGCCGCAGCCGCTCCAGATAGTCCTTGACGGCCGCGGCCTTCTTCTTGTCCTGCAGCGCGCTCGGCGCCGCCACCTGGAAGGTCAGCCCGTTGGTGATGCCGTCGCCGGTGGTCAGGACACGGCCCTGCTTCGCCTTGAGCACCTGCGAGGTGTACGGGTCCCACACCGCCCACGCGTCGACCTTGCCGGAGGTGAACGCGGCCAGCGCGTCGGCGGGCTGGAGGTACTTGACCTTCACGTCGCTCAGGCTCAGCCCGGCCTTCTTCAGGGAGGCGACCAGCTGGTAGTGGGCGGAGGAACCCTGGGCCACGGCGACGGACCTGCCCTTGAGCTGAGCGGTGCCGGACAGCTTCGAGTCGTTCGGGACGAGGATGGTGTCGCCCTTGGACGTGCCGTGCCAGGCGGCCACCACCTTGATCTTCGAGCCCGCGCCTGCCGCGAAGACCGGCGGCGTGTTCCCGACACCGCCTATGTCGACGGCGCCCGCGTTGACGGCCTCCAGAAGCGGCGGACCGGAGCTGAAGGTGGACCACTTGATCTTGTAGTCGAGGTTCTCCAGCTCTCCGGCGGCGCGCAGGATCGCCTCCGAACCACCCTTCTGGTCACCGACGTTGAGGGTGAGCGAGCCCTGGCCGTCGGTGTCGGTCCCCGTGCCGGCGGACGAGTTCCCGCCGCAGGCCGTGAGCAGGAGCGCGAGGGGGAGGGCAAGCGCGGCGGGGACGAGACGTCGTCGCATGATGGTTCCGTTCTGGGGTGGTTGGTTCAGGCGGCTTCGGCTGCGGTGTCGACGCCGAGCCGCTCCAGGAGTCCGGCGCGCAGTTCCGCGAACCGGGGGTCGGTGATGTCGCGGGGCCGGTCGAGGTCGATGCGCTGTTCGTGCGCGATCACCCCGTCGTCCATCACGAGGACGCGGTCGGCGAGGAGCACGGCCTCCTCCACGTCGTGCGTGACGAGCAGGACCGCGCAGCCGCGCCGCTGCCACAACTCACCTACCAGGCGCTGGGCCTTGATCCGGGTGAGCGCGTCGAGCGCACCGAACGGCTCGTCGAGCAGCAACAGATCCGGCTCGCGAACCAACGCCCGTGCGAGGGAGGCCCGTTGGGCCTCGCCCCCGGAGAGGGTCTTGGGCCAGGCGTCCGTACGGTGGTCCAGGCCGACCTCCTTCAGCGCCTTCTCGGCGACGGCGCGACCGGGCTTGCCCGGCAGGCCGAGCAGCACGTTGCGCCACACCTTCTTCCAGGGCATCAGCCGCGGCGCCTGGAAGGCGACGGCCTTGCGGCGCGGTACCAGGACGGTGCCCTCGATGTCGCGGTCGAGCCCGGCGAGGATGCGCAGCAGCGTGGACTTGCCGCAGCCGCTGCGCCCGAGGAGAGCCACGAATTCGCCCGGCCGGACGTCCAGTTGGAGCCGGTCGATGACGGCACGCCCGTCGAAGGAGCGGGTCAGCCCATCGACGTGCACGGCCCTGGGGGCTTGCGCGGCGGCCTGCACGGCCCGGGTGGTCGGCACGGCCTCGGTGGCCTTGGGGCTCACCGGCCGGTGAACGTCGGTCGCCATTGCAGCAGCAGCCTTTCGAGGGAGCGGACGATGAAGTCGGCGATCAGGCCGAGGAAGGCGTAGACGATCAGGCAGACCACGATCACGTCGGTCCGCAGGAAGTCCCGTGCCTGCACCATGAGGAACCCGATGCCGGAGTCGGCATTGACCTGCTCGGCGAAGACGAGCGCGAGCCAGGCGATGCCGAGCGAGTAGCGCAGGCCGGTCAGGGCGCCCGGCAGCGCGCCGGGCAGTACGACGTGCCGTACGAGCCCCCACCTGGACAGCCCGAGGGACTCCCCGGCCTCGATCAACTGGGAGTCCACGCCGCGGATTCCGGCGTACACATTGAGGTAGAGCGGGAACGTCACGCCGAGCGTGATGATGGCGACCTTCGGCGCCTCGCCGATGCCGAACCAGATGATGAACAGCGGGATGAGCCCGACGAAGGGCACGGTCCGCAGCATCTGCACGGGCGCGTCGACGAGGTCCTCGCCGATCCGGAACAGCCCGGACAACAGGGCGAGTCCGGTGCCGACGACCGTGCCGAGGAGCAGCCCGAGCGCGACGCGCTGCAGTGAGGTGCCCATGGCGGACGGCAGCGAGCCGTCGGCGATCAGATCACCCCCGACCTGCGCGATACGGCCGGGCGAGGCGAGCACGTCCGCAGTCAGCACACCGGTGCTGCTGAGGAGTTGCCAGAGGGCGAGCAGCAGCAGCGGTCCGGTGGTGCGACGCAGCCAGCGAGGCACGCGGGTGCGGCGGGAGGAGGTGGGGACGAGGGGGATGAGGTCGGAGGAGGGGCCTTGAGCGGTGCTGGATGGATCGGCTATATCCGAAATATCGGATTCCAGCGAGTCGGGCGGGGCATGACTGATGCTCATGAATGCTCCACGTGAGGAGAGCGGCAGGTGATGAGACGCGCCGTACTGCGGGCACGCCGCGCCGGATGCCGATCAGGGCATCAGGCGTGCGGGCAGGGGGGTGTGCAGGCGCGGGGGGCGCGGGGGAAGGGAGGAAAGGGCGTCAGCAGCCGCGGCGACACGCGGCGGAGGCCACCCGCAGCAGGTCGATGTGACCGCGCGTGGTGAGCAGGGCTGAACGCAACATGCCGCTGAAATTAGCCAGATGGCGCCGTGACGGTCAACGGCGTCTCGCGAAGTGGACCTCGTGTATCACGGCTCAGTCGTCCCTCGGCCGTCCCTCAGTCGCCCCTCGGCCGTCCCCCAGTCGTCCCTCGGTCGTCCCCCAGTCGTCCCTCGGCCGTCCGGGACGTGTCCTCGCGCTTGAACTCTGGTGGATGGGCGAGGATGGAGAGCATGTCAGACGCCTTCACCACCCGAGTTCTGAACGTCGCCTCCGGCTCCTCGGAGCGGGTCGTGGATGTCACCCGCGAATGCGAGGCCTTCCTGCGGGAGGTGGCCGCGGGCCGCGACGGCCTGCTGAACGTCTTCGTGCCGCACGCCACCGCAGGCATCGCGATCATCGAGACGGGCGCCGGCAGCGACGACGACCTCCTGACCGCCCTGCACACCCTGCTCCCCGCCGACGACCGCTGGCAGCACCGCCACGGCAGTCCCGGCCACGGCCGCGACCACGTCCTCCCGGCCATCGTCCCGCCGCATGCGACGCTGCCGGTGCTGAACGGGCGGCTGGAGCTCGGGACGTGGCAGTCGGTGTGCCTTGTGGACACCAACCGGGACAACCCTGACCGGCAGGTGCGACTGAGCTTCCTCGGTTAGGTGCCCGGCAAGGGCCGCCGAGGGATTCCAGAGGTGCGATTGGCTTTCCTCGAGTAATGCCGGATGCGCGTACCGTGCTAAACTTGACGATAGTTGCAGTTGGGAGAAAAGACATGGCTACCGGCACCGTCAAGTGGTTCAATTCGGAAAAGGGCTTCGGCTTCATCGAGCAGGACGGCGGCGGCCCGGACGTCTTCGCCCACTACTCGAACATCGCCGCCCAGGGGTTCCGTGAGCTCCAGGAGGGCCAGAAGGTGAACTTCGACGTCACGCAGGGCCAGAAGGGTCCGCAGGCGGAGAACATCACTCCTGCCTGACGTCGAAACGTGTGAGAGGGCTGAGGCCACGCCTTGCGGTGCGGCCTCAGCTTAATTTTTCCGGCATCCGCCGGAATTCTTTTTTGATTCTTTTTCTTTGGATTTGCATTCGGCTCGCTCTTGCAATTTATCCGGCTCATTCCTGTCGGGAATTTCTCGGTGCGTGCCCTTTTCAGAAAGGTCCTCCTTGAGCCGTTCAGCCAGCACGAACGATGGTTTCCGGCCACGGGGGCAGCGCCGCCCCGGCGGCAGTACAGGCGGCACCGGGCGCCGTTCCGCCACGCCGCAGGGGGAGTTCGCGCTGCCGGCCACCGTCACCCCGGCCCTCCCCGCCGCAGCGACGTTCGGCGAACTGGACATGCCCGTCGAGCTGCTGGAGATGCTCAGCAGCCGCGGCCTGAACGAGCCGTTCCCGATCCAGGCCACCACGCTGCCGAACTCCCTCGCAGGGCGCGATGTGCTGGGTCGCGCGCGCACCGGGTCGGGCAAGACGCTCGCCTTCGGCCTGGCGCTCCTCGTGCGCACGGCCGGCCGGCGTGCCGAGTCGCGGAAGCCGCTGGCCCTGATCCTCGCCCCCACGCGCGAGCTTGCCCAGCAGGTCACCGATGAGCTCGCCCCGTACGCCCGGTTGCTGAAGCTGCGGCTGGCCACGGTGGTCGGCGGCATGTCGATCGGCAGGCAGGCCGGCGCACTGCGTGCCGGGGCCGAGGTGGTCGTCGCGACTCCTGGCCGCCTCGCGGATCTCATCGAGCGCAAGGACTGCCGCCTGGACCGAGTGAGCATCACCGTTCTGGACGAGGCCGACCAGATGGCGGACATGGGTTTCATGCCGCAGGTCACCGCACTGCTGGACCAGGTACGTCCCGACGGCCAGCGCATGCTGTTCTCGGCGACGCTGGACCGCAACATCGACCTTCTGGTCCGTCGTTACCTCCACGACCCGGTGGTCCACTCGGTCGACCCGTCGGCCGGCGCGGTCACCACTATGGAACACCACGTGCTCCAGGTGCACGGTGCCGACAAGTACGCCACCGCCACCGAGATCGCGGCCCGCGACGGGCGCGTGATCATGTTCCTGGACACCAAGCATGCCGTCGACCAGTTCACCAGGCACCTGCTGAGCAGCGGCGTAAGGGCCGCGGCCCTGCACGGCGGCAAGTCGCAGCCCCAGCGCACCCGCACCCTGGCACAGTTCAAGACCGGAGATGTCACGACGCTGGTGGCCACCAACGTCGCGGCCCGGGGCATTCACGTCGACGACCTCGATCTCGTCGTCAACGTCGATCCGCCCGGCGACCACAAGGACTACCTGCACCGCGGTGGCCGAACCGCCCGCGCCGGCGAGTCCGGCAGGGTCGTCACGCTGGTTCTGCCCAACCAGCGCCGTGACATGGCCCGCCTCATGTCCGACGCGGGTATCAGGCCGCAGATCACGCAGGTCCGCTCCGGCGAGGCCGAGCTGAGCCGCATCACCGGCGCCCAGGCTCCCTCCGATGTCCCCGTCGCCGGCAGCGGGCCGGTCGCGGAGCGCCCGAAGCGCGGCGGTGCCCCCTTCCGCGGTATGGGAACCCGCCCCGGGCGGGCGGGCGGTGGCGAGTCCCGCCGGTCCGCCGAGGCCCGCCAGATTGCCGAAGCCCGCAAGGCCGCCCGGGTCCGTCGCGGCGCATAGGTGAGCAACTGCTCCTCGTGCCATCGCAAGCCCTGATCGCCACGTGGGCAAACGGAGTGACCGCGCGTAGGCAAAACGGAGTGACCGCGCGCCGAGTCAGCGCTGCGCGGGCACCTCCCAGCGGACGCGCAGCGCCGGGGGCTTCCGGAAGACCAGGCCCTTGGGCGCGGGGGACGACGCAGGGTCGAGCCGCAGGCCGGGGAGGCGGTCGAGGAGGGCGAGGAGGCAGGCGCGGGTCTCCAGGCGGGCGAGGTGGGCGCCCAGACAGAAGTGCGGGCCGTGCGCGAAGGCCAGCTGCAGGCGGGAGTTGTCCCTCCGCAAGTCGAAACGGTCGGGGTCCTGGAAGACCTCAGGGTCGCGGTTCGCGCCTGCGAGCGAGACGACCACCAGATCACCGCGCCGCACGTCGGCCCCGCCGATCGTCACGTCGGCGGTGGCGTAGCGGTCCACGACCGCCGCCGCGGGTTCCAGGCGGAGCGATTCCTCGATCGCCGCGTCGGCCAGGTCCGGATCGGCACGCACCAGCGCGAGTTGATCAGGGTGTGCCAGCAAGTGCAGTACGACGTTGGCGATCATGCCCTCGGTCGTCTCGATACCGCCGAACATCAGCACCGCGGCGTTGGCGACCACCTCCGGCAGCGTCAGGCGCTCGCTCTCGGCCGCCGCGACCAGCAGCGACGTACCGCTTCCTGCCACGACCGTCGCCTCGACGCTTCCGCGCAGCTGGTCGAACGCCACCGCCCCCGCGGGGTTGGCCGACACCCCGGCGGTGATGTCGGAGACCGCGCTCACGATGGCGTCGTACCAGGACAGCACCGCCTCGGCGTCCGCGTCGACCAAGCCCAGCGACTCGGCGACGACGGCGACGGCCAAGGGCCCGGCCACCTCCCGGCGCAGTTCGGCGCTGCCACGCGGCCTGATCCTCTCCACCAGCCGGGCGGCTTCCTGCTCCACGAACCCGGTGAACCGGTCATGCACATCCTGCGTGCGGAACGGGTCGGTGAAGGGGGCGCGGTGCCGTTTGTGCTCGGCGCCCTCCAGGGAGAGCATGCTCGGACCGACCACCTGGGCGGTGGAGAAGCGGGGGTCGTCGACCGTGAAGGTCGCGGCGTCGCGCATCACGCGCAGTGCGAGATCACGCCGGGTCACCAGCCAGCCGCCCAGCACGGGAACCCACGAAACCGGCTCGTGGGCGCGCAGCAGGGCCAGCCGGGGGTGGGGGTGGTCCTCCAGCTCCGTGAGCGTGGTTGCGGAGCCGAGCGGAAACCGGCGCGCTGTCACCATTGGAGCTGCCCTCCGTTCCCGTTCCCGGAATTCCGGCCTGCCCGGAGCCCACTCAGAGACTATGCGTCCCCGGTGGCGAGTTCGGGACTGCCCCATGGGCCCCACTCACGCGCGCAGGCGGGCCCCCGACGCGCGCTGGCGCACCAGCTGCGGCCCGTTGTCCTCCCCGGTGTCCGGTGCGGTGTCGCCGTGTGCGGAGGCGGGCGTACAGAGCCCCTGTCTGCGGGACAGCTCGGCCGCGCAGCGCTGCAGGGCCACCTCCAGGATCTCCGGCATGTTCAGGGTGCCGGTGCCGTCCGGTGGGACGAGCCAGCGCAGCGAGCCCCAGCGGCAGTGCGGAGCGGGAGCGGTGATCCAGGTGCCCGCGCCGAGGAGGCGCACGCCGGTGCCGATCCAGACGGTCTGCGGCTCCGGGGGCAGCAGGAAGCCCACATGACGTCGTCGGGTGTCCAGCAGGCAGGGCCCGCGGTCGAGCAGTGGCAGCTCGTCCAGGAGGTCGGCGACGCGCAGCCCGAGGTCCTCCGGCACGATCAGCACATCCCAGAACCGTCCGGCGGCCAGGAGCGTGACGCCGGTGCTGCCGTTCTGCCACTCCTGTTTGCAGGCGCCGGGGTCCTCCGATGCCGCGGCCAGCCACTCCATTGACCTCGTCCACTCCGTGAGTGCCATGTAAAGCCTCCTTGAGGTGCGCAGACGACCGAGAGGTGGAGGCCTCAGTGCACCGGGTGCCCGGGGTCCCGGCCATACGCCGGGGGCTCAATTCCCCGTATGGGGCGAGCGCCCGCGCATCAAACAGGCAGATATATGCGGAGCGTGCGCCCCTGCGTCCGCCAGTCGCCGCCAGTCGCCGCCGGTCACCACCCGTACGCCGCCCGTGCCCCCGTTACGCAGGGCGAATCCCTGTTGGGCGGGTGGTGAGCGCTCGGCAACCTGTGCGTCACCTGTGCCGGTTTGTCACTCTTTTAGAGTGTTTGGTGTGGTGCGCTGGTTCCAGACATTTCACAGACCCGCGACGGTGGAGCCCGTCGCGTCCCCCGGCGTACCCGAGCAGGACCTCGGCATACCGTCCCGGCTGACCGAGCTGCGCACGGCTGTGGAGCGGATCGGCACCACGCTGGAAGAGGACGTCACGTACGCCGAGCTGACCCGGGAGGCGGCCGCGCAGGCGGGCGGCACGGCCGCGGTCCTGCGGCGCGGGAGCGAGGCCGGTGCGGGGTACGCGGCCGTCCACGGAGACCCGGCGGTGCTGCCCGACATCCGGTGGGCCATGGCCGCGGCCAGGGAGGCGGCACGGGACGCGACCGGCCCGGGTGACGGCACGGCGGCATCCCTGTCGTCGTCCGACGGTGCCCGCCCCGTGCTCTTGGTCCCCCTGGTCACCGACGGGGTCCGTCACGGCGTGCTGGTCTGCGCCCGCGACCGGACACCGTTCACCCGGTCAGAGGCGGAGTTCCTCGCCCTCCTCACCGAACGCGCCGCCTCCCACATCCGGCACGCCCGGGAGCACGAGCGGGTCAAGGGCATCGTCGGCAAGCTCCAGCGGGCCCTGCTCGCCGAACCCGGCCGACCGCACCCGAACCTGGACGTCGCCATCCGGTACATGCCGGTCGGGCAGAGCACCCTGGTCGGCGGGGACTGGTGCGAGACCGTCCGCCTGCACTTCGGCCGGACGCTGCTCGTCGTCGGCGACGTCATGGGGCACGGCCTGGAGGCGGCCGTGGACATGACCGCCTATCGCTCCGCCCTGCGCTACATCGCCTCCGCCGACCTGCCGCCGCACCGCGTGCTGCGCCAGCTCGACGACATCGCCTCCGCGGAGCCGGAGCGCCGGCCGGCCACGTGTCTGATCGCGCGCCTCGACCCCAACCGGGGTCAGGTGACCCTGGCCAGCGCCGGCCACCTGCCGCCGGCCGTGATCGACGGGGAGGGGCGTACCTCACTGCTGCCGGTGCCGGTCGGCCCGCCCCTGGGCACGGGCCTCGGCGGTTACGAGCCGGCCACCTACAAACTCTCCCCGGCCCACACCCTGCTGCTGTTCACCGACGGACTCGTCGAGCATCGCGGCGAGGACATCGACCACTCCCTGGACCGGCTGGCCGGCGTCGGCTTCGGGTCCGCCGTCGGTGTCGAGGACGTCCTCGACACCGTGCTCGCCCGCCTCGACGCGGCGAACGCCGAGGACGACGTCGCCGTACTCGCCGCCCAGCTGCACGAGCGCTCCCCGCTCCCCGGCGAGGCGCAGGCCTGAGCCGTCCCGCCCTCACCAGTCGTCGCCGTCGTACTGGGCGCCCGAGACGTACGGGTCATGCCGTCGCCCCGCCGATCCGGACGCCTGTGCCGTCGGCGGCAGCCCCGCCTCGTGCAGTGCGGCGCACCAGGGGCAGTCGGAGGTGTCATCGCTGTCGTTCCGGTCCATGCAAGCGGCTCCTGTCTCGATCGAGGGGAACGGTGTCCGGCGCTCGCGGTGGGTCTCGGGCGGCGGACGGTAGGGGATGGGGGACGGTAGGGGATGGTGGCGGACTGCCGGGGGCGGCGCCGGACGGTGCGGGGGCGGCGCATTCGCGAAGCCATGGCTCCATCCGGGGGATGTGCCCTCACTCGACTGGGTGGTAGAGGGCGCGCGAGGCGTACCACCGGCGCACGCCTCGGCGTTGGCCCCGGCATGGACAGCACTGAGGCGGCGCGGCGTTTCCTCGGAGGCGACGCCGCACCCGTGTCGTACGCCGTACCGGCCACCGGCGTCCGGGGCCAGCCGTCGATCTACGCGGCGCTGGTCGCGGAGTGGCAGGCCAACGGTCGAGCCGTGCCCCGGCGCAATGCCCCACGGTGGGACTCCCTGGCCACGGCCTATGGCCAGGAGCAGGCCGTCACCTCCTGGACGGTGGGCCGGTTCACCGGCCTGGCCCGAGCAGCCGGCGCGGAACCGGCTGGGGAGCGGCACGTCGACGTCGAGGCGGCCGACCGCGTACCGGCCGTCGTCGTTCCCCGGGGCCTGCCCGGACCGGTGGGGCTGTGGGAGTGGAGCGGGAGCAACGGGCGCGTCAGCGTGGCCGCCCCGCGTATGGACGACTGACGCGCGCCGGGCCGCCGCCTGCCCGGCCGGCCTCGCGCAGCGCCGGCCCCACGGCCTCGGGGTCGTGGAGCGCGCCGGTCCCATCGGGTGGCAGCAGCCATTCCAGGCGCCATCCGGCCCGCAGATACGGCGGCGGTACGGCGACCCATGACCCTTTGCCGACATGGCGCACGCCCGGCCCGACCCACTCGGCTGCCGGATCGGGCGGGAGGAAGAAGCCGACCCTGCGCGCCCCGCAGTTCACCAGGACGGGGCCGGACGCCCGGGGCTGCGCCCGTCTGAGCAGATCAAGGGCGCTCAGTCCGAGGTGTTCGGGGACGCTCAGCACGTCCCAGAGCCGCCCTGCCTCCAGCAGCACCGCATCCGCACCGTCGTCCCACTGCTGCTTGCACGCCCGAGGATCCGCGGCTGCCGCGGCCAGCCACTCGACGGCCTGCTTCCCCATGGTGCGCTGCATGTCTGTTCAACCCCCAGCACTCGCCGACCCTGCCGACCCGGGCAGGGCCCTTCATGCTGGTGGATATTTCTATGCGCCGGAAGGGGTGGCGCGGGCTGGCGTTTGCGGTCGTTTAGTTCGAAAGTCGCAGGTCAGTTCGCTTCCAGGCCGTCATGGTGCTCGTCCTCTGCGTGTGCGCGGCGAGCGAACCGTGAGGGAGTTTTACGGTGGCCTGATGCGACTTGTCCCGAGATGGGCTCTGTTGTCGTCGGGGTGTGCCCCCGTCGTGCTGATCGCGGGCTGGACGATCGCGGCGCTGCTCGAAGGGCCCCGCTACGACCCCGCCACCCAGACCATCAGCGTCCTGGCGGCCCACGGCTCCGCGGGGTTCTGGGTGATGACCGGAGCCCTGGCCGCCCTGGGCGTCTGCCATTTCGTCACCGCCTGGGGACTGCGGCCGGCCGCGCTGCCCGGGCGGGTTGCGCTGGGCGCCGGTGGCCTGGCGGCGGTGGTGGTGGCGATGATCCCGCCGCCGAGCAGTGGGGGATCACTGCGCCACGGTGCCGCCGTAGGGGTCGGCTTCGCCCTCCTTGCGCTGTGGCCCGTACTGGCCGCCGATCACCGCATCGCCGGACCGTGGGCCCTGCGGCCCGGACCCGCCCTCACAGCGACCGCACTGATGCTCGTCAGCGCGGCCTGGTTCATGATCGAGATGTTTCAGGACGGTCCCGCGGGCGTCGCCGAACGCCTTGTGACGGCCATTCAGTCCCTGTGGCCCTTCGTGGTCGTCGCCTCCTGCCTCCGTCACCCTCCGGACGAGGGCCCCTCGCGCTGAGCCGTCCCCTGCGCTTGAATGCAGCGACCACATCACCGGTACGAGGGAGTCGCACGTGCCCCGCCCCACCCTGCTGACCCGCCGCCTGCGTCGCACCGGCGCCCTGACCGCGGTCGCGTTCGCGGTCGCCGTAGCCTTCGCGGGACCGGCCGCGGCGCATACCGAGGTGGAGGCGGAGGGTGCCCGGGCGCTCGACCAGAACGTCGCCCTGACCTTCACCGCGGAGTCGGAGTCCGCCTCCGCCGGGATCAGCAAGCTCGAGGTGATCCTTCCCGAGGGCATCGCCCCGGCCGACATCACCTTCAAGGAAGGTCCAAAGGGCTGGAAGTTCGCCCCCACCAGCCGGGGCTACACCGTTTCCGGGGCCACACTCGGGGTCCGCGAGGACGCGGAGTACGTCGTCACCGTACGGCAGTTGCCCGATGCCAAGTCGTTGGTCTTCAAGACCCTGCAGAGCTACAGCGACGGCCAGGTGGACCGCTGGATCGAGCTGGAGGAGGAGAGCGGCGGCGACGGCCACGGGCACGGCCACCCCGCGCCCCGCCTGGATCTGAAGGCCGCCGCACCCGGCGCGAAGGTCGTCAGCCCCGCACCCAGTGAGGAGCCGACGACGTCCACGCCCTCGACCGCACCGTCGACCCCGTCGGCGCAGGCCGCGGCCCACGACACGGAAGGCGACGACGGCATGCCGGTGGCCCTGCCGATCGGTATCGGCGCGGCCGTCGTCCTGCTGGGTGCCGGGGCGTGGTGGTTGAGGAGCCGTCGCGGCGGAGCTTCCTGAGCCGGCGGCTGCCGAGACATCCGTATGACGTGAACCACCGGAGGGCCGGGAACTCCCTGCCCTCCGAACCCGACTCCTGAAGCGGAACGCACCTCAGGAGGCCGGTGATGAAAGAACCACGCAAGCTTGTGCCACCGCCCGCCCTCTGCGGGTTTCTGCTGCTGCTCGCTCTGATCTTCACGGCGTCGTACGCCGTCGGAGCCGCCACCGGGCCGGTCGCGCCCGGCATGCACCGCCCCGGGACGAGTGGCAACGGCGGCGGCACGGACTCCGGGGACATGGACATGGGAGACATGGACATGCGGCACGGGAGCGGCGGCTGATGACCACCGAACCGGCACCCCCGATGACCACCACGGACCTCACCGTCGGCGGGATGACCTGCGCGGCCTGCGTGCGACGGGTGGAGAAGAAACTCGCCAAGCTGGACGGCGTGACCGCCACGGTCAATCTGGCCACCGGGCGCGCCCGCGTGAGCCATCCGCCGGACGTCCGCCCCGAGGAACTCGTGGCGACCGTCGAACAGGCCGGATACACGGCCGCGTTGCCCGAACCGCCAAGCAACCGGGAGCGTCGCGACGAAGAGGGGCGGCGGGGCGAGCAGGAGCCCGATAGGTCCGAGGATGTCGGGCAGGAGCGTGATCGGCTGCTGGTCACCGCGCTGCTCGCCGTGCCGGTGCTCGTACTGTCTATGGTGCCCGCCTGGCAGTTCCGCAACTGGCAGTGGCTGTGCTTCGTCCTGTCCGCGCCGGTCGCCGTGTGGAGCGCCTGGCCCTTCCACGTGCGGGCACTGCGCGGCCTGCGGCACTCGACGGCCACCATGGACACGCTGGTGTCCCTGGGAGTCGTGGCGTCCTTCTCCTGGTCGGCGTACGCCCTGTTCCTCGGTGGTGCGGGCGAGCCGGGGATGCGGATGCCGTTCAGCCTGCTGCCCTCCGCCTCGGACGGCGTCGCGCACGTGTACCTCGAAGCGGCCGTCGGCGTTCCACTGTTCGTGCTGGCCGGCCGGTTCCTGGAGGCGCGGGCGCGCCACGGCACCGGCGCGGCGTTGCGCTCACTCGCCCGGCTCGCCGCCAAGGAAGTGTCGGTACGCGAGGACGACGGCGCCGAACGCCTCGTCGCCATCGAGGAGTTGGCGCTCGGGCAGGTCTTCGTCGTACGTCCCGGCGAGCGGGTCGCCACCGACGGGGAGGTGGTGGAGGGCAACTCCGCCGTGGACCTGTCGCTCGTCACCGGGGAGAGCGAGCCCGTCGAGGTCGGGCCCGGCTCGACGGTGGTGGGCGGCGCCGTCAACGCGGGCGGTCTGCTGCTGGTCCGGGCCATGGCTGTGGGCGCGGACACTCAACTCGCCCGCATCACACGGCTGGTGACCGAGGCGCAGGCCGGCAAGGCCCGGGCGCAGCGACTGGCTGACGCCGTGGCCGGGGTGTTCGTGCCCATGGTGCTGGCGCTGGCCGCCACCGTGCTCGGGTTCTGGCTCGGCGCCGGGGCCGAGCCGCAGGCGGCGATCACCGCGTGCGTGGCCGTCCTGGTCGTGGCCTGCCCCTGTGCGCTGGGCCTGGCGACCCCGACCGCGCTGATGGCTGCCACCGGACGCGGCGCGCAGCTCGGTGTCCTGGTCCGGGGCCCGCAGGCCCTGGAGGGGCTCCAGCACATCGACACCGTCGTCCTCGACAAGACCGGCACGCTCACCTGCGGGCACATGAGCGTCACCCGCGTCACGAACGTGCCCGACGGGCTCGGCAAGGAAGCCGTGCTGCGGCTGGCCGGGGCGGTGGAGCAGGGCTCGGAACACCCACTGGGCCGCGCGATCGTCGCGTACGCGCGCAGGACCCTGCAGGGGCCGTTGCCCGAGGTGAGCGACTTCCGTGCGGAGGCGGGCCGGGGCGTGCGCGGCCGGGTCGAGGGCCGGTTGGTCGAAGTCCTCGCGCCGGACGACGAGATGCCGGCGGCACTGGCCGAGGCGCTCCCGGCGGCGGAGGCAGCCGCGCACACGCCCGTCTTCGTCCGCGTCGACGGGGCGACGGTGGCGCTGATCGAGATCGGGGACGTCGTACGACCGGGCAGCTACCGCGCCGTGGACCGGCTGCGGCGGCTCGGCGTGCACCCGGTCCTCGCCACCGGCGACCGCGAGGCACCGGCCAGGGCGGTCGCGTCCGCCCTCGGCATCGAGGAGGTGCACGCGCGCCGCACACCCGAGGACAAGGCAGACCTCGTACGGGAGTTGAGGGCACAGGGCCGCCGGGTGGCGGTCGTCGGCGACGGCGTCAACGACGCCGCGGCGCTGGCCGGTGCCGACCTCGGCATCGCGATGGGCACGGGCACGGACGTCGCGATCGGGGCCGCCGACGTGACTCTGGTGCGCGGCGACATCGAGGCCCTCGGGGACGCGGTCCGGCTCGCCCGGCGCACCCTGGGCACGATCCGCGCCAACCTGCTGTGGGCCTTCGGGTACAACCTGGTGACCGTGCCGCTCGCCATGGTGGGCCTGCTCAACCCGATGGTCGCCGCGGTGGCCATGTCGGTGAGCTCACTGCTCGTGGTGGGCAACAGCCTGCGGCTACGGGCCTGGCAGCCGGTGTCGACGCCGGCCCGGGCCGGTGCGCAGGGCGGAGACCGGGACCGCAAGCCCGTCAGCACTGGAGGTCGTACCCGATGAGCGTGCCCACGGCCCGACGAACGGCCGAGCCGACGACCGAGCCGCCGACCGGGCGAGCGACCGACTCCCGCGCCTGGCGGCCGACCCGTCGCCGGATCACCGACGGCCTGCTCGCCGCGCTCGCTCCCGTCGCAGCGTGCGGTGTCGCCCTGGCCGGCCTGACCACCTGGGTGGGCTCCGGCAACGCGGGCAGCCCGGCGCGGATCGCGGTCACCGACGGGCGGGTCTTCCTGCCGTACGGCGACGTCCCGGACACCGCCGCGTTCTTCCGGATCACCAACTCCGGGGGCGCGGACGACCGGCTGCTTAAGGTGACGTCGTCCGCCGTCGACGGTGACCTGGCGCTCAGCCGGCACCGCATGACCAGCGGTCGGATGGCGTATGCGCAGACGGTCGACTCGGCCCGGGTGCCGGCCGGGGGTGGCCTCGCCATGTCGCCGTACGGCCTGGACGTGACGCTGCGAGCCGACTCGGGGTGGCAGACGGGCATCTACGTGCCGTTCACGCTCCACTTCGAGCATGGCGGGCGGATCGAGGTGCAGGCGGTGGTGATCCGCCCAGGCGGGCAGCAGTGAGGGCAGCTCCACAACTCCGGACGCTCCCAGAGCCCCGCACTTCCAACTGTCGGTCGGAGAGCGCGCCCAGTTCCCTCTTCGTGACGTGTCCTGTATCACTCTTCTGGGCTTGAGTGCGGCATGGGGGTGTTGTGCGTACCCACCCGTGACGAGTGGGCCCCGGATGCGAGGATGAGGGCCGTCATGACTGCTGGGTGGTGTGTGCGCGCGATTCGGGCCGCGGTGTTCGCGTCCGTCTGTGTGCTGCTCGCTGCCCTCGGCCACGTGCTCATGTCGGGCGCCGCAGTTCCGTGGTGGACCCTGGCCGCCGGTGCCGCCGTCACGGGCGGCGCGGGCTGGTGCCTGGCGGGCCGGGAGCGGGGACTCCCGCTGGTCGTGTCCGTCGTGGTCGTCGCCCAGGGCGGGCTGCACGCGGCCTTCGAGTTCGCGCAGTCCTCCGCCGGCGTCGGGCAAGGCATGGGCGCCATGGGTGCCATGGCCGGCTCCACGTCCGCGCACATCGGCTCCATGGACCACATGTCGATGGATTCCATGGGCTCCATGTCCGCAGACCACATGGCCACCGCCCATATGGGCAGCGGCCACATGGGCATGAGCCACATGGACCCGGGCCCCATGGGGATGGGCCACGACATGGCCGGCACCTCCTCGCTCGGCATGTTCGCCGCCCACACCCTCGCCGCGCTGCTGTGCGGCCTGTGGCTGGGGCACGGGGAGCGTGCCGCGTTCCGCATCCTGCGGGCCGTCGCCGGATGGCTGGCCGCCCCGCTGCGGCTGTCGTTCGCTCTGCCTCTGCCGCCGCACCGTCCGCGTCTGCGTCCGCGGCGCGGTCGTTCCGAGCGGGTGCCGCGGCTGCTTCCGCTCGTCCACACGATCACCTCTCGGGGGCCTCCGGCGGGGACAGCTGTCGTCTGAGACAGCCGGTTCCCCGAGGCCGTACGGACACGGACGTCGACGCGCTCGACGCCGACCGTGCCTCGGGCCTCGGCCGTACCTGCGTACGGCCGTGTCCCCTGCATCCCCGGACTCCTCCGGCGGCGACGCCGCAGCGCTCGCCGTCGTCGTGTCGGCCGCCGTGCCGGAGTCCGGAATACCGAGAAGGACTCAGGTGATCACTCCTGCCCTGCCCTCCTCACGCGCCACCCGCGTGAGCCAGACGAAGGCAGCAAAAGGCTCCAGAACGGCCTCCTGCGACGAGTCGACGACCGCATGGGCGCTGGCCGCCCGAAGCGGTGACCCGGATGCCACCGACCGTTTCGTGCGCTCGCTGCACCGTGACGTCGTGCGGTACGTGGCGCATCTGTCCGCCGATCCGCAGGCCGCCGACGACCTGGCCCAGGACACGTTCCTGCGCGCGCTCGGCAGTCTGCACCGGTTCGAGGGCCGTTCCTCGGCGCGCGCATGGCTGCTGTCCATCGCGCGTCGCGCGGTCATCGACAGCCACCGGTACGCCGCCGCCCGGCCGCGGCTGTTCGACACCGACGACTGGACGCTGGTGGCGGAACGCGCCCAGCCGACCGGCCTGCCGGGCTTCGACGACGGCATCGCGCTGCTCGACCTGCTGGACAGCCTGCCCGACGAGCGCCGCGAGGCGTTCGTCCTGACCCAGATGATGGGCCTGCCCTACGCGGAGGCGGCCGAGGTGAGCGACTGCCCCGTCGGGACGGTCCGCTCGCGCGTGGCCCGCGCCCGGGCAGCTCTCGTGGAGCAGTTGACCGAGGCCGAGGCCGGGGACCGGGCCGAGGTCGAACTCGGGATCAAGGTCCAGGTCGACGTCCAGCTTGCGGCCGACGCCGTGGCACTTGCCGAACCGGCCGTCGTGGCCGCGTGACCGGCTGCCCGGTGTCGGTTCCCCCTGCCGGGAACTGACACCGGGTTCGCCCCGACTACTGGAACGGGCGGCGGAGTTCCGCCCGTGCATCTAGTGGATCTGGGGAGTTTCGATGCGTTCTCGTGTGGGGCGGGCTACGACGGCCGCGGTGGTCGGCGGCCTACTGGCGGCGGGCTGTGGCGGCGGGAGCGGCGACACGGCGAGCCCCGCCGCCGGGAAGGACGACTCCGCGGGTTACCCGGTCACCGTCTCCGACTGCGCGGGCGCCGAGACCACCTTCAACTCGGCCCCGGAGAACATCGTCACCAGCAACGCCTCCAGCCTGGAACTGCTGCTGCGGCTGGGCGCCGGGGACAAGGTGATCGGCACCGGCTTCCCGCCCGGCAAGGGCACGTTGCCCGGCGAGCTGGACGCTCAGGCGCAGCAGGTGAAAGTGCTGAGCGACACCGTCATTCCCAAGGAGGAACTCCTCGGCTCCGGCGCCGACCTGTACATCGACACCTTCGCCTCGATGAAGATGGGCGCAGGCATGGGGGACGCGCCGACCGAGGAGGAGTTCGGGGCGGCCGGCATCAAGCACACCTTCCTGAAGTCCACGGCGTGCGCCGCCATGAGCAAGAGCCCGGTCACCGACCTGTCCGCCGTCGAGGACGACATCACCTCCCTCGGCGCGGTCACCGGGACCGGCGCGAAGGCCGAGGAACTCGTCGACGGGATGAAGCAGAAGGTGGACGCCGTCCGCAAGGCGGTGGGCGGCACGCCCGAGGGCGAGCGGCCGACCTACTTCTTCTTCGACTACGACGCCGGCACCAAGCAGCCCATGGCCGTCTGCAACCGTCAGATCGCCAACGCGGTGATCACCCTCGCCGGGGCTCGCAACGTCTTCGCCGACTGCGACGGCGACTACAAGCAGGTCGGCTGGGAGGACGTGATCGCCAAGAACCCGGACTGGATCCAGCTCGGCGTGCGCAACCGGGGGAGCGAGGCGGCGAACCGGAAGGCCTTCGACGAGGCACGCAAGTGGCTGGAGTCGAACCCTGCCACCAAGGGCCTGGACGCCGTCAAGGAGAGGCACTTCCTGCGCATCGGCTCCGAGCAGACCACCATCGCCGGGGTCGAGAACGCCGACACCGTCGAGGAGATCGCGAAGACCCTGTATCCGGGCAAGGTCGGCTGACCGTGACGTCCTTGCTGTCGCGGCGCGAGACGGCTGCGCAGGCCCGAACGGTGCCCGTCGGGCCGCTGGCGTCGGTGCTCTGCGTCGTGCTCCTGGCCGCGCTGACGGCCGCCGTGGCCTGGGGCTCGACGTCCGTCCCGCCCGCAGAGGTGTGGAGCGTGGTGTGGCGCCGGCTGTCCGGCGAGGCGCCGCGTCCGGGCACGAACGACCTGATCGTCTGGCAACTCCGCGTACCGCGAGCCCTGTTGGCGGCCCTCGTCGGCGCCGGGCTCGGTCTCCTCGGTACGGCGGTGCAGGCGCTGGTGCGCAACCCGCTGGCCGATCCGTACCTCCTGGGCATCTCCAACGGTGCCTCCCTCGGTGCGGTCGCCGCGATCGTGCTAGGGCTCGGGGCCGGTGGCGCGCTGGGACTCGGGCTGTCCGGGGCGGCCTTCGCGGGAGCCCTGGCCACCTTCGCGCTGGTGTGGGCCGTGGCCCGCAGGGGCGGTGGGTTCGCGCCGCTGCGGCTGGTGCTGGCCGGGGTGGCGATCGGACAGTTCCTGTCCGGGTTCACCAGTTACCTCGTGCTCCAGGCCGGCGACGAGCAGCAGACCCACAGCGTGCTGTTCTGGCTCATGGGCAGCCTCAGCGGAGCGAACTGGGATCTGCTCGCCGTACCGGCGGTCGCGGTGCCGGCCGGGTGGCTGTGCCTCCAGGCGCGCGCCCGGGGCCTGAACGCCCTCCTGATGGGCGACGAGACCGCGGCCGGGCTCGGCATCGACGTCACCCGGCTGCGGCGCGAACTGTTCACGGTGACCAGCGTGCTCACCGGCGTCCTGGTGGCCGTCTCGGGCGCGATCGCCTTCGTCGCGCTGATGGTGCCGCACGTCTGCCGCCTGGTCGTCGGCGGGGACCACCGCCGCCTGCTGCCCGTCTCGGCACTGTTCGGGGCGCTGCTCCTGGTCGTGGTCGACATCGTGTGCCGTACGGCCATGGAGACACAGGAGCTGCCGGTCGGTGTCGTCACCTCGCTGATCGGTGCTCCGGCACTGCTGTATCTGCTGGACCGGCGCCTGGGGAGCGGCAGTTGAGGATCGACATCGAGGACCTGCACGTCGCGTACGCCGGCCGTACGGTCGTCGCCGGTGCCCAGCTCATCGCGGCGGAGGGCGAGATCACCGGCCTCGTCGGACCGAACGGCAGCGGCAAGTCCACGCTCCTGCGCACCGTCTACCGGCACCTGAAGCCGATCGCGGGCCGGGTCTTGCTGTCCGGCACCGACCTGCGCCGGCTGACCCCCGCCGAGACGGCCCGCCATGTCGCGGCTCTCCCGCAGGAGCGGGGCGGCGACTTCGAGCTGACCGTACGCGAGGTCGTCGCCATGGGCCGTACGCCCTACAAGCGGGCCTTCGCCGGGGAGGACACCACCGACCGGGACGTCGTCGCCCGCGCACTCGCGGACGTCGGCATGGAGCACCGCGCCGGGCGTCGGTTCACCGAACTGTCCGGCGGGGAACGCCAACGCGTCCTGCTGGCCCGGGCGTTCGCCCAGCAGCCGGACGTACTGGTCCTGGACGAGCCCACCAACCACCTCGACATCCGCCACCAGGTGGAACTGCTCGCCCTGCTGCGGGCCGGGCGCCGTACGACCCTGGTCTCGCTGCACGACCTCAACGCCGCCGCCTCCGTCTGCGACCGGCTGCACGTGCTGCACGACGGCCAGGTGGTCGCGTCCGGACCGCCCCGCGAGGTGCTGCAACCCGCCCTGCTGGCCGAGGTGTTCGGCGTACGGGCGACCGTCGTGGACCACCCGCTGACCGGCGATCCGCTGATCGCCTTCGACCACCGGGCTCCCGCGGACGCGTCGGACGGGCACAGCAACAGGGATGTCCCCGTGTCGGCCCCGAGCGGCGTCTTGGGGGCTGGTCCCGGGCGGTCACACCGGTGAGCGCCCACGATCGCGAAAGGTCACGAACTATGAGCGACATCGAAGGCATTGCCGGCCTGGACCCGGTGGCCACCTTCTGCGGCAACTGCGACTGCGGCTGCCCGCAACTCTTCGTCGACCCCGCCGCTCCGGCCGAGCGCCGGGTGATCCTCACGGACGACTTCGGGCAGCGGGTGCAGATGAGCGCGGACCAGTTCTCGTCGCTGGTCGCGGAGGCCAAGTCCGGCAACCTGGACGGCCTCGCCACGATCTGATTCCGCATTTCATCATATTTCAGGCCATGCTTGGGAACTCGGCGCCGGGCGCTCCCGACCTCTGGAACGAGGCTGCTGACCGCAGTCGACCGTGAGGGGGAGGGGCGCGAGAGTGAAGGACCGCTGGGTTCTCGTGGCCGTGGCGGGCGCGCTGTCGTTCGTGGCGATGCTCGACATGAACATCGTCAACGTGGCGCTGGCCGACATCGCCGAGGGCCTGCACGTCTCGGCCGCCACGGCGCAGTGGGCGGCGCTGGGCTACCAACTCCCGGTCGTCGCCCTGCTGTTGCCCGTCGGCCGGTGGCTGGACGGCGCGGGCACGCGGCCCGCCCTGCTGGGGGCCACCGTCGGGTTCGCGCTGTGCAGCGCCCTGGCCGCGCTGTCTCCCTGGGCGGCCTGGCTGATCGCGGCACGGATCGGCCAGGGCGCCTGCGGGGCGGTGCTGTTCGTGCTGATGCCGGTACTGGCGATCCGTGCCGTACGGCCCGAGGCGCGCGCCCGTGCCATGAGTGTGCCCGCGACCCTCGGCCCGCTCGGCGCCGTGACCGGCCCTGCCGTGGGCGGGCTCCTGCTGGACCACCTGGGCTGGCGCTGGGTGTTCCTGGTGAAGATCCCGTTCTGTCTGCTGGCGTTGATCGTGGCCTGGAAAGCGATGCCCGCGGACGGGGCACTGCGCGTACCCGATCGGCGGGCACTGGCCGACTCCCTCGCGGTGGCCGGTGGGTTGGCCGCGCTGCTGCTCGCCCTGACACTGGGTTCCGAGAAGCCGACGTGGTTTCTGCTCGCGGCTGCAGCGGTACCGCCGCTGTGGTGGTGGCTGCGCGGGCCGGGCGGCCGTCCGGTGACGGGTGTCCTGCGGGCGGCGGGGCTGTTCCGGGCGCACGGCGCCGTGCTGACGCTGGCAGCCGGGTTCGCCGCCATGCACTACGTCGTCGCCCTGCACCTCCAGCGGGACGACGGTGTCAGCGCCACCGCCACCGGGCTGACCGTGCTCGCCTTCCCGCTCGGCATGGCGCTGGCCGGGCCCCTGGGCGGACGGCTCGCCGACCGGTACGGCCCGCGACGGGTCGCGGTCACCGGCGCCTCCCTCACCGCGGCCGGGCTCCTCCTGCTGGTCCCGCTCGGCGACGGCTGGTCCCCGCCCGAAGTGGCCTGGCGGCTCGCGCTGGCCGGCGTCGGCATGGGCCTCAACGGCGGTCCGACCCAGGCTCTGGTCATGGGCGCCGCCCCGGCGGAGCGCACTGCGACCGTCGGCTCGACGGTGCAGGTCGCCCGCAGCCTCGGCTTCACCCTGGGCCCCGCCCTGGCCACCGCCGCCTGGGCCCTCGCCGGCCCCGGCCCTGGCGACGGGACGCGGGCCGGGCTGGCCCTCGCCGCCGTGTCCGCCTGTCTCGCCGTACCGCTGCTCGCCCTCCCCGGCCGACGGAAAGCCGCCGTGCCCGAGCGCGCCACCGACACCGTCTCGACCTGATCCAGGAGTCCCCATGTGCGGAATCACCGGCTGGGTGTCCTTTCACCAGGACGCCCGCAGCCAGGCCCCGGTCATCGAGGCCATGACCGCCGAGCTCACCCGGCGCGGCCCCGACGCCGGGGGCGTATGGCTGGGCGAGCGCGCCGCGATCGGCCACCGCCGTCTGGCGGTCATCGACCTCGAAGGCGGCGTGCAGCCGATGACCGACCGGCCGAACGAGCCGACGACCGTGCTGAGTTACAGCGGCGAGATCTACAACCACCACGAACTGCGAGCCGAACTCCGGGGCCGCGGACACGTGTTCCGCACTCGCAGCGACACCGAGGTCGTGCTGCGCGCCCACGCCGAGTGGGGCGAGTCCATGGCCGACCACCTGGACGGCATGTTCGCGTTCGCCGTCTGGGACGAGCGCGCCGAGCGGCTGCTCCTCGTCCGGGACCGGCTCGGCGTGAAACCGCTGTTCTGGGCGGCCGTCGACGGGGGCCTGGCCTTCGCCTCCGAGCCCAAGGCGCTCTTCCGGCACCCCGAGCTAGGGCCCCGGGTGGACGCGGACGGGCTGCGGGAGGCGTACAGCCTGCTGTTCAACACCGGGCCGACGGTGTGGTCAGGGGTACGGGAGGTCGAGCCGGGCGGGCTGCTCGTCCTGGACCGGGACGGCATCCGTGAACGCCGCTACTGGCAGCTGGAGGCCGGTGCCCACGAGGACGACCAGGACGTCACCGTGGACCGGATCAGCACCCTCGTCGGAGCGGCCGCCCGCAGCCGGCTGGAGGCCGACGTCCCGCTGTGCAGCCTGCTCTCCGGCGGCATCGACTCCACCGTGCTGACCGCGCTGCTCGCCGGCGAACTCCGCCTGCGTGAGGGACCCGACGCCCGCATCCGCTCCTACGCCGTCGACTACAGCGACCAGGCCGAGCAGTTCACCGGCGACGTCCTGCGCACCGGCCACGACACGCCGTACGCCACCGAGGCCGGCGCGTTCATCGGTACCGACCACAGCACGGTCGTACTCGACCCGCGTGCGCTGCTCGACCCCGAGCACCGCAAGGCCGTGGTCGTCGCCCGCGACTCGCCGATCGGCGTCGGCGACATGGACACCTCGCTGTACCTGCTGTTCGGGGAGATACGGCGGCACTCCACCGTCGCCCTGTCCGGCGAGGCCGCCGACGAGGTCTTCGGCGGCTACCCCTGGTTCCACAACCCCAAGGCACTCGCCGCCGCCACCTTCCCGTGGCTGCTGGTCACCGGCGACGAGGCCGCCATGCCGCTCAACCCCGAACTCGGCCTGCACATCGGCGAGTTCCGCGACGACACCTACCGCGACGCCCTGGCCGCCGTCCCGCACCTCGACGGCGAAACGCCCACCGAGCACCGGCAACGCGAGATGCAGCACCTGTCCCTGACCCGCTGGCTGCGCCAACTCCTGCACCGCAAGGACCGGTTGAGCATGGCCCAGGGGCTGGAGGTCCGCGTCCCCTACTGCGACCACCGGCTCGTCCAGTACGCCTTCGACGCGCCCTGGGCGCTGAAGAGCTTCGACAGCCGGGAGAAGAGCCTGCTGCGCGCCGCCGGAGCGGGGCTGGCTCCCGACTCGGTGCTGCGGCGTCCCAAGAACCACTACCCGGCCACGCACCACCCCGACTACAACCGCGGACTGCAGGACCTGGCCCGCGACGCCCTGTCCGTGGAACAGGTCCGCGCGCTCGCCGACGAGACCCGCATCAAGCCCTGTCTCGACACCCCGCCCGAGCACCTGGAGTGGGGCCATCGCCTCCGTCTCGAACGCGTCGTCGACCTCGCCCTGTGGCTGGACCACCACCAGCCCGAACTCGCCCTCTGAGGAGCCTCATCCATGACCATCCAGGAGCCGCTCGCGGCCGTGGACACGCAGCCGCTCGCCGATCCGGTCCCGCTGACGGGGTGCCCGTACAAGGCCAACCCCTATCCGTTGTACGAGCGGATGCGCGAGGCCGGGCCGGTCCACCGGGTCCTCTTCCCCAGTGGCGTACGGGCCTGGCTCGTCACCGGATACGACGCCGCGCACGCCGCGCTGAACGACGACCGGCTCGGCAAGAACCACGACCGGGGCAACGACCGCTGGCGGGCCCGCGCCTCGATCATGCCCGACCCGCAGCACTCGCAGCTCCAGGTCCACCTCCTCCACCAGGATCCGCCCAAGCACACGCACATGCGCAGCTTCGTCACGGACGCCTTCACGCCGCGCCGGATCGAGCAACTCCGGCCCCGTCTGCAGGAGGTGGCGGATGCACTCGTCGACGCGCTCCCGGAGGCCGGCTCCACCGATCTCGTGGCCGGCTTCGCCGCTCACTTCCCCTTCCGGGTCCTCGCCGAAGTCATCGGCCTGCCGGCGGAGCTGGCCGCGCGCTTCGACCGCGACTGGGGCAAGGTCGTCCAGCCGGTGGGACCCACGGACCCGGGGCGGCCGCTGTACGAAGCCCGGCTGCACGGGCTGCAGAGCTACATCGCCGAGGTCGTCACCCACAAGCGGGAACACGCCGACGACGACCTGCTCGGCCGCCTCGTCGTAGCCCGTGACCAGGGAGAACTGTCCCAGGAAGAGCTGGACTCGATGATCTTCCAGCTGCTCGTCGCCGGCCAGGAACCGGTGACGAACCAGATCACGACGGCCCTGATCGCCCTGTTCCGCCACCCCGACCAGCTCGCCCGGCTGCGCGACGACCCCGCCCTCATGCCTCGCGCGGTCGAGGAACTCCTGCGCCACGACAGCGCCTTCGAGCTGACCACCTGGCGTTTCTTCGACCAGCACAGCGAGCTGCACGGCACCGAGATCCCGGCCGGCGACTCCGTGATCGTCTCCCTGTGCGCGGCCAACCGCGATCCGCGCCGCTTCGACGCCCCCGACGCACTCGACCTGGACCGCTCGCCCAACCCCCACCTCGCCTTCGGACACGGCATCCACTTCTGCCCCGGCGCCGCCCTCGCCCGCGCCGAACTCCAGATCGCCCTCGGCACCCTGCTGCGACGCCTGCCCGGCCTGCACCTCGCCGTCGGCGACGAGGACATCGAGTGGATCCCGGCCGTCCTGGGCCGCGGCACCAACCGCCTGCCCGTCGGCTACGACCGACGGCTGTGAAGTCGATCTCCGGCTGAGCCGAGCCCACCCACCGACAGCGCCTCACTCGCCAAGGCGCGACGCCGCCATGCCCGCACGCCCCCGGAGGAACGACATGCCGCTGATGACCGCTCCGGACACAGCGCCCACGACCATCGGCGCCGAGATCCTGAACCTGCTCCTGCCGCACCACCGCACGACCGACCCGAACCGCGCCTCGGCCGAGGCCTTCCCGCACCAACTGCACCGCATCACCGACTTCGTGCGGGAGGGCGCCCCCATCGTCTTCACCCTGCCCGGCTTCCCGTGCAAGTCGCCCAACCCCGCCAAGACCCTGGGCCACCTCCCGGACATGGGCGAGCGCCTCTCCCTCACCTTCCTCGACTCGCTGTGCCGCGAGATCGAGAAGATCCACCCGCCCGGCGCCCGCGTCGTCATCTGCTCCGACGGCCACGTCTTCGGCGACCTGATCCGGGTGCCCGATGACCGGATCGACGCGTACTCCGACGAACTGAGCTTGCTCATCGGCCAGTTGAACCTGACACGCCTGTGCGTCTTCGACCTGCGCGACGTCCTCGGCGACCTCCCCCACGACGCCAAACGCGCCCACGTCCACGACCGCTACGCGCCCAGCCTGGACGCCCTGCGCGCCGAGGTCCGTGCCGACACCCCCGCCCTCGCGCTCTACCGCGGCATCACCCGTTTCCTCGTCGACGACACCGCCGACTTCACCGGCAGCCGGTCCGCTCTCCAGCGGGAGTGCCGACGGCGGGCGTACGGCGTCATCCAGCGCAGCCGGGCCTGGGGCGAGCTGATCGCCGAGCACCACGCGCGCGCCGTACGCCTGTCGATCCACCCCCAGCCGGTCGGCGCCCCCAAGTTCGGCATCCGCCTCCTCGACGCCCCGGACGCCTGGACCACCCCCTGGCACTCCGCCGCGCTGCGCGAGCACGACGGCACCTGGTCCCTGATGCCGCGGGCCCGCGCCCAGCGGCTCGGCCGCCTGGTCCACCGCGACGGCAGACCGAGCCACTTCGAACGGTCACGGGACGAGGGTCAGCGCTCCTCGGCCACCTTGCGCAAATAGGTGCCGAGCCTCTCGACGGCCGACGGGTTGCGGGGGCTCTCGACCAGGTCGACGTAGTCGAGGACGAAGATCCTCTCGTGCTTGACGGCGGAGACGTTGCGCAGGGGCGGGTAGGACAACAGGAACTTCCTCTTCTGCTCGGCGCTGACGTCTCCGTAGTCGCAGATCACGATGACGTCCGGGTCGCGCTCCACGACGCTCTCCCAGCCCACGGTGGTCCAGGAGTCCTGCAGGTCGCGCATGACGTTGACGCCGCCGGCCTCGCTGATGATCTGCTCCGGGGCGGCGTAGCGGCCGGAGGTGAACGGCTGGTCCTGCCCGCTGTCGTACAGGAACACCTTCGGCCGGTCGGCAGGCTCGGGTGCCTTCGCCCGCACGTCGGCGATCTGCTTCTTGAAGTCGGCGATCAGCGTGGCGGCCCGCTTCTCGACGCCGAACAGCTTTCCGAGGTTGGTCAGGTCGGCGTACAGGGCGTCCAGGGGCGGCATGATGCCGCGTGCGGTCTCCGTACGGCCGTTGTGGCAGGACTCCGTCAGGACGTACGACGGGATGCCGAGCTTCTTCAGGGCGTCGGGGGTGAAGCCGCCGTCCTCACGGAAGCCGTAGTTCCAGCCGGCGAAGACGAGGTCGGCGCGGGCGTCGACGACGTTCTCCTTGGTGAGCTGGTCCTTGGAGAGCCACTTGACCTTGTCGTAGCCGTCCTTCCACGGCACGGAGCTGAGGTCGCCCTTGTCGTCGGGCATGGCGAACCCGGCCATGCGGTCCTCCAGGCCGAGGGCGAACATCAGCTCGGTGATGCCGACGTCGTTGGTGACGACGCGCTCGGGGACCTTGTCGAAGGTGACCTTGCGGCCGCAGTTGGTGAGGGTGACGGCGGTGGACTTCGCGTCCGTGGACGACTCGACGTTCGCACCGCAACCGGTGGCGGCGGCCGCGAGGCAGAGGGCCGCGGCGAGCAACTTGCGCATGGGGTCCTAACTGGGATTCACAGGGTCACTTGACGGCTGGAGGAGATCGAAAAGAAGCTGGAGCGCGCCCGTTTCCGGGTGCCGCACCTGATGGGCGCGCACCCCGAACACGTCCGCGAGCAGGGCAGGTCGGAGCACGTCGTGCGGAGGCCCGCAGGCCACGATCCGGCCGCCGTCGATGACGTACAGGACGTCGCAGTGCGCGGCGGCCAGGTTGAGGTCGTGGAGCGCGGCGAGGACGGTGAGGCCACTGCCGCGCACCAGCGCGAGCACGTCCAACTGGTGGGCGATGTCCAGGTGGTTGGTGGGTTCGTCGAGGACCAGGACCCGCGGCTGCTGGGCGAGTGCGCGGGCGATCAGCACGCGCTGCTTCTCACCACCGGACAGGGTGAGGAACCCCCGGTCCGCGAGATGCGTCACGCCCGTGCGGGTCATGGCCTCGTCGCACAGGGCGCGGTCCCGCGCGGCTGTGCGGTTCCGGTGCGGCAGGCGTCCCATCGCGACCACTTCGGCGACGGTGAAGTCGAACTCGGCGGACGACTCCTGCGGCAGGGCCGCCAGTTCCCGGGCGGTGGCCCGCGGATCCATGGCGTGCAGGTCGGCCCCGTCGAGGCGGACGACTCCCCGGGCCGGCCGCAACGCCCGGTACACGCAGCGCAGCAGTGTCGACTTGCCGCTGCCATTGGGGCCGACGAGCCCGACGAACGCACCGCTGTCCGCGGCGATTTGGACGTCCTCGACGAGCCGGACACCGGCGGCCTCCACCGTCACGTCCTCGATGTCGAGCCTCATCTTCACCGGCCTCCGAACGCGTAGCCGCCCCGCCGCATCAGCAGCAGGAAGGCGGGGACTCCGACCACCGCGGTGATCACGCCGACGGGCAGTTCGGCGGGGGCGAGCAGCAGCCGTGACAGCAGGTCCGCCCACACCAGCAGCACGGCTCCGGCGAGCGGCGCCACGGCCAGCACCCGCCGGTGATCGGCGCCGACCAGCATCCGTACGACATGCGGCACCATCAGACCGACGAACCCGACGGCGCCGCTGACCGCGACCACCGTGCCGGTCACGGCCGCGGTGACGAGGAACAACTCCCTGCGCAGCCGGGCCGGTCGGACGCCGAGCGCGGCTGACGTCTCGTCCCCCATCGCCAGGGCGTTGAGCGCCTCGGCCCGCAGGCGCAGCCACGCCCACCCGGCCGCCACGGTCACCGCGGCCAGCGGCACCTGGGCCCAGGTCGCGCCGCCGAGGCTCCCCAGCAGCCACATCATCGCCGAGCGGGCCGCCTCGCCCCGGGCCGCGCCGAACACCATGACGGTGGTGACGGCTTCGAAGCCGTACGCCAGTGCCGTCCCGGTCAGGATCAGCCGCAGCGGGGTGAGCCCGTGCGGCGACCGGGCCACGGCGTACACCAGCGCCATCGCCGCGAGCGCCGACGCGAAGGCGGACAGGGACAGCGCCCAGACCCCGAGCCCCGCGAACGCGCCGAGCAGGATCACGGCGTTGGCGCCCACCGCGGCGCCGGAGGAGATGCCCAGCACGAACGGGTCGGCGAGCGCGTTGCGCACCATCGCCTGAACCGCCACGCCGACGGCCGCGAGCCCGGCCCCGACGACCGCGCCGAGCACGACGCGCGGCAGCCGGATCTCCCAGACGATCGTGTACGCGGCGACGTCCTGGGAGTCGATGGTCCCGCCGGTCAGCCCGGCCCCGAGCAGCCGCAGGACCTCGCCCCACCCGATCCCGGCGGCTCCGAGCCCCACGCCGCACAGGAGTGAGACGAGCAGGAGCAGGACCAGGCCGGGGACGAGGGACACCACGGACAGTCGTGACGGGCCGGATCTCGGTATCGGCGTCCGGGGCGGACTTCGGTGCACGGGCGGGCGGTCCTTCGCCTGGGGCCGCCTGTGAACGTCGAGCAGGGAGGCAGCCCGTACGACCGTGCCGGCCGCGCGGTCCCCTCTCGCAGTCCGCGGCGAGCAGTCAACGGGTCGCACCCACCGCGGGCAATCGGGCTCACGCGACGGACCGCACAGGTCCCCACGCACACCGTTGCGGGTCAGCGCCGGACTCTCACCGGACTTCCCCCGCGGGAGGCCCGGGGAGCGTAACAGAGGGGTGTCCGGGGGCCGCGGGGCAGGGCCGCCGTGCGGTGCCGCCGGAGGTGGTGTCAGTGGGCCGTGTTATGCAGGTGGGGACCTGGGAGGTGATCCGATGTTGATCGATACGACCGCTCCGCTGGCCCGTGCCTGCGTCGAAGCGATCCGGACCGGCAACGTGGCTGCGTTGCGGGACCTGCTCACCGCGCATCCGGGACTGGCGACGGCGCGGGTGGGCAACATGAAGAGCACGCGGACCCTGCTGCACGTCGCCACCGACTGGCCCGGCCATGTGCCGGGCGGTCCCGGCACGGTGACCGTGCTGGTCGACGCGGGCGCGGACGTCAACGCCCGGTTCCCCGGCGCGCACCGCGAGACCCCGCTGCACTGGGCGGCCGGCAGCGACGACGTGCCCGTCCTCGACACCCTCCTCGACCTGGGCGCCGACATGGAGGCGGACGGCGGGGTCATCGGCGACGGCACGCCGCTGGCGGACGCGGTGGCCTTCGGGCAGTGGCAGAGCGCACGGCGGCTGGTGGCACGCGGCGCCCGCGCCAATCTGTGGCAGGCCGCCGCCCTCGGCGAAGCCGACCGGGTAGCCGCGTGCTTCACGTCCGAGTCCGAGCCGCCGGCCGCGCAGGACGTCACCGCCGCCTTGTGGTGCGCCTGTCATGGCGGGCAGCAGGGGATGGCCGACTACCTGCTGCGACGCGGCGGTGACGTCAACTGGATCGGCTACGACCGGCTGACCGCGCTGGACGCCGCCGAGCGCTCGGGCCACCCCACGCTGGTCGGGTGGCTGCGCGATCAAGGGGCGAGGTCCGCCGAGGAGTTGGTCTGACACCGGGCGGACGAGGAAACCTACGCCTGCCGCCGACGTGCGGCCGTCCATGGCTGGGTGAAGACTGAGATGTGGCGGGGCCGGGTGCGCCCTGCCGACTCGACACGAGGCGCGAACGGACCCGCGCACCACGCCCCCGCTGCCCGCCCGGACGTCAAGCGCCGTCATCCGTCCGCGGCTCACCGTAGCCACACAGAGGGGTCCGGTCATGGGCGGCATCAACGGAACGGCACTCGAAAGTCTGCGTGAGGCAGTGCGGGGGCCCGTCATCACGGAGCAGGACCCGGGCTACGACGCGGCCCGCAGTATCTACAACGCCATGATCGACCGGCGCCCCGCGGCGTTCGCGCAGTGTGTGGACGCGGCGGACGTGCGGGCCGTGCTCTCCTTCGCCAGGGAGACCGGAGTCGAGCTCGCGGTGAAGGGCGGCGGCCACAGCGGACCTGGTCTGTGCCTGGTCGACGACGCGCTCGTCCTCGACCTGTCGACCATGCGCGGGGTGCGCGTCGACCCCGCCGCGATGACCGCACAGGTCGCCGGCGGCGCGCAGCTGGGCGACCTGGACCACGCCGCCCACACCTTCGGTCTGGGCGTGCCGGCCGGCATCATCTCGATGACGGGCGTGGGCGGCCTCACCCTCGGCGGCGGGCACGGCTACCTCACCCGCAAGTACGGCCTGACCATCGACAGCCTCCAGTCCGCCGACGTCGTCCTCGCCGACGGAACGTTCGTGACCGCCTCCGAGGAGGAGCACCCGGACCTGTTCTGGGCGCTGCGGGGCGGCGGCGGGAACTTCGGCGTCGTCACGTCCTTCAATTTCCGGCTGCACCCGGTGGACACGGTCGGCGTCGCGGTGACGGTGTGGCCGGTCGACCGCACACCCGAAGTGCTGCGCTGGTACCGCGAGTTCCTGCCCGCGGCGCCGCAGGACCTGTACGGCTTCTTCACCGTCTTCGTCATCCCGCCCGGACCACCGTTCCCCGAGCCGATCCACGGGCAGAAGATGTGCGGCATCGTCTGGTGCTACACGGGTGACCTGCAGGGCGACCGCCTGGAGCAGACGCTGACCGCGGTCAACGAACCGGCGCCGCCCGCCTTCCACTTCACCACGCCCATGCCCTACCCCGGCCTGCAGGGCATGTTCGACGAGCTGATCCCCAAGGGCTACCAGTGGTACTGGCGCGGCGACTTCTTCGACTCGATCTCCGACGCGGCGATCGAGGTGCACCACAAGTACGGCGAGAACATCCCGACCGCGCTGTCGCTGATGCACCTTTACCCCGTGGACGCGGCGGCCCACCAGGTCGGCCCCGACGACACGGCCTGGGCCTACCGGGACGCCGTCTGGTCCGGAGTGATCGCCGGGGTCGACCCGGACCCCGCCAACGCCGACCTGATCCGGCAGTGGAGCGTCGACTACTGGACCGACCTGCACCCGCACTCCATGGGCGGCTCCTACGTCAACTTCATCGGCGAGGCCGAGAGCACGGACCGCGTCCGGGCCACCTACCGAGGCCACTTCGACCGCCTTGCGGCGACCAAGCACACCTACGACCCGGACAACTTCTTCCGCGCCAACCAGAACATCCCGCCGACGGACGGCTGACGTCCGCCGCCCCCGTCGTGCACTCGCGAGGGACCGCTGGGGTAGGGTCCCGAGCGTTGTCGGCTACTGGCTGGTAGTACGTCGGTGCGGGGAGTGTCGGAGGGCGGCGGGACGATGGAATCCCAGGTGGGCGAGAGCGGATCCGTGGACGTCGACGGCACTCGCCTGGAGGAGATGACGCCCGAACCGCTGCTGACCCGCGACTACGAGACACGCCCCTCGCTCGTGTACGAGCGCCTGCGGCAGCAACACGGGCCCGTCGCACCGGTCGACCTGCTCGGAGTGCCCGCCTGGCTGGTCCTCGGCTACCGCGAGGCGCTCCAGGTGCTCCAGGACGACGACGGCTGGCCGAAGGGGCTGGAGAACTGGCGGGCCCGCACCGACGGCGAAGTGCCCGCCGACTGGCCGCTCGGGCCGTCCCTGGAGGTCAACCACGTACTGATCCAGGGCGGCCCCGGACACCAGACGCTGCGCACGGCGTGGGACGCCGCGCTCAAGCCCTTCCAGGACCCCGGCAACCCGCAGGCCAAACGGCTGAAGGCGGCCGTCACCGCGTACGCCGACGACCTGATCACCTTGGTCGGGCAGGGCGGCGGCACGGGCGTGGCCGACCTGTCCGCGCAGTTCTCCCGGCCGCTGCCGCTGATGGTGGCAAGCCATCTGCTCGGCTTCCCCGGTTCCCAGGGCGACGACGCCCTCATGGACATGTGGCGGGTCCTCGACGCGGGCCCGGACGCGGAGCCCGCCCTGGAGCGGCTGCTCGCCACGCTCGCCGAACTGGGGGCCGCGAAGCTCAAGGAGCCGGGGGACGACTTCCCCTCCTATCTGCTGGCCGCGCATCCAGGACTGTCGCTCGACGAGCTGGCCCGTGAGCTGTTCATGCTGCTCGGCATGACCTCCGACCACGTCGGCATCCTCATGTCCAACACGGTGGTCGAGGTCATCTCCACGGACGGTGACGGCGGCGTGCGCGCCAGCCTGTCCGCCGGGATGATCAGGGAGACCATGAACCGGGTGGTCATGCGCAAGCCGCCGCTGGTGAACTTCGTGCCGCGCTTCGCCGCCGAGGACACCGCCCTCGGCAACTACACGATCCGCGCGGGCGACCCGCTGTGGGTCTCCTCCGCCGCCGCGCACGCCGACCCGCTCTTCGCCGACCATGTGGCGCAGGGAAGCACGATCAGCACCCGGGCGCACCTGTCCTGGGGCGCGGGCCGCCGCCAGTGCCCCGCCCGCGAGCTCGCGTCGACGGTCGCCGCGGTCGGCGTGGGCCGGCTGTTCGAGCGGTTCTCCCATCTGGACCTCGCCCTGCCGGCCGACCAACTGCCGTGGCGCTCCTCGCCGTTCATGCGGGGACTGCGCTCGCTGCCCGTACGGTACGAACTCGCTTCGCCGCCCGAGCGGCCCTCGGGGCCGGAGCGAGGGCCGGCACAGCTGACGGCATCGGGCACGGGGCCGGGCACAGCGCCTGACACGGCACCGGAATCGGCCGACGCGGTGCTGCCGGACCGGTCGGCACGGCAGCGCTCGTCGCTGTGGCGCTATCTGACCGGCCTGATCCGCGGCGCTCGCTGACCTGAGCATGCCGCGGTGGCTCGGCCCGGCCCCGTGATCGACTGGAGGCCCGTCCGGCAGCGGCGTACCGTCGAATGGTGGCGGGAACCAGCCACCGAACCCCCGTCACGGCGCGATGCCATGAGCAATCCCGAGCCGACACCCGAAGCACGGACCACCCCGCAGGAGACGGAGCGGAGCGAGGGCCGTGGCAGTGGTATGGCGCTGCTGGTCATCGCCTCGTGCCAGCTGATGGTGGTGCTCGACATCACCATCGTGAACATCGCCCTGCCGGAGATCCAGCGCTCGCTCGACTTCTCCACGACGAGCCTGTCCTGGGTGGTCAACGCGTACACGCTCACCTTCGGCGGACTGCTCCTGCTCGGCGGCAGGATGGGCGACATCCTCGGCAGACGGCGGGTGTTCGTCTTCGGCGTGCTGCTCTTCGTCCTCGCCTCGCTGCTCGGCGGACTGTCCCAGAACTCCTGGCAACTCCTCGCCGCCCGTGCCCTGCAGGGTGTCGGCGGCGCCATCGCGTCCCCGACCTCCCTCGCCCTGATCAGCACCACCTTCCGTGAAGGGCCCGAACGCAACAGGGCGTTCGGTGTCTTCGCCGCGGTCTCGGCGGGCGGCGGCGCGATCGGGCTGCTGGCCGGCGGCATGCTGGTCGAGTGGCTCAACTGGCGCTGGGTGCTGTTCGTCAACGTGCCCATCGGGCTGCTGATCGTGCTCGCCACCCCGCGCTGGATCCGGGAGTCCGAGCGCCACCCAGGGCACTTCGACATCGCCGGCGCGCTGACCTCCACCATTGGCATGGTGCTGCTGGTGTACGGGTTCATCCGGGCCGCGCAGGACGGCTGGCGGGACGCGTTCACCCTGGCCGCGTTCGGGGCGGCCGTCGTCTTCCTGCTGTTGTTCGTCCTGGTCGAGCAGCGCTCCAGACAGCCCATCACCCCGCTGCACATGTTCGCCGACCGCAACCGGGCGGGCACGTACGGCATGATGCTGAGCCTGGCCGCCGCGATCTTCGGCATGTTCTTCTTCCTCACGCTCTTCGTTCAGGACGTGCTGAACTTCAGCCCGCTCGAGGCCGGCCTGGCCTTCCTGCCGGTGAGCGCGGTCATCGCGGTGGGCGCGGGGATCGCCTCGCAGCTCCTGCCGAAGTACGGTCCCAAGCCGTTCATGGTGACGGGCGCGATCCTGGCCGCCGCGGGCCTGGGCTGGCTGACCCTGACGGATGTCCACTCCACCTATGCGGGCAGCATTCTCGGCCCGATGCTCGTCTTCAGCCTCGGCATGGGCATGGAGTTCGTGTCCCTGACCCTGATGGCGCTGTCCAACGTGACCACCCAGGAGACGGGCGCCGCCTCCGGACTTCTCAACGCCACCCAGCAGGTCGGCGGCTCCCTCGGACTGTCGATCCTGGTCACGACGTTCGGTACGGCCAGCAACAACGAGGCCGAAAAACAGATCCCCGCGTTCCTGTCCCAGGCGACCCCGCTGGAGCGGCTGCGCTTCGAACGCACCGGTCAGCTGCCGTCGCAGTACGCCGACGAGATCCTGACCTCGGGGATCTCGGCCGCCTTCATCGTGGCCGCGATCTTCACGGGCATCGCCGCGGTGATCGCCCTGCTCGTCATCCAGGTCCGCCCCGCCGACCTGGAGCGGCTCCAGGGCGGCGGGATGCCGACGCCCTGAACCGACGTCTGTCGTTGGCGCATCCGTCACCCGGTGCTCTTACTGTGCGCGCCATGAGAAGAACTTCGATCATGATCAGTGCCGCGGTGCTGACCGTCTCCCTCGCATCTCCCGCCGTGGCCGACCGGGGCGGACAGGACTTCGGCCGGGCCACGCTGACCGGCTTCGCGTCACTGCCGGCCGAGACGTTCGTGCCGGGCAGCGAGCCGTCCGGCTCGGCGATCGGGGCCGGCCCCTTCAACGGGATCTCGGCGCCGTTCGCGCACCAGCCGGTGCAGGGCTTCAGCGGTGTCGTGAACCGGCGTGACGGCACCTTCGACGTGCTCTCGGACAACGGGTACGGCAACAAGGCCAACAGCGCCGACTTCCTGCTCCGTGTCCACCGCATCAAGCCGGACACGCGGACCGGCAAGGTCAAGGTGCTCGGCGGGTTCAACCTGAGCGACCCCGACGGCCGTGTGCCGTTCGCGCTCACGCGGGCGGACCGGGCGCTCACCGGCGCCGACTTCGACGTCGAGTCGATCCAGCGGATGCCGGACGGGACGTACTGGATGGGCGACGAGTTCGGCCCCTGGCTGCTGCACTTCTCCGCGAAGGGCCGCCTCCTGGAGGCACCCATCGCGCTCGACGGGGTGAAGGCGCCGGAGAACCCGTACCTGAACGGCGCCCAGCCGAACATAGCGAGCAGCAAGGGCTTCGAAGGTCTGGTGCGCTCGGTGGACGGCCGCCGCCTCTACCCGCTCCTCGAAGGCACGGTGACCGGCGACACCCCCGGCGACCTGCGCTTCAGCGAGTTCGACCTGCGCAAGCGCGCCTACACCGGGAAGGGGTTCGTCTACCGCCTGGAGTCGACCGCGAACGCCATCGGCGACGCCATCGCCGTAGACCGGCACCGCTTCCTGGTCATCGAGCGCGACGGGGGACAGGGCGACACCGCTCAGTTCAAGCGCATCTACCTGGCCGACACCCGTGACCGCAACGGCGACGGCCTGATGGACAAGACCCTCGTCGCCGACCTGCTGGACATCGCCAACCCCAAGGGGCTCGGCGGCTTCGGGAAGACCTTCCGCTTCCCGTTCCAGACGATCGAGGACGTGAACCTCGTCGACGACCGCACGCTGGCAGTCCTCAACGACAACAACTTCCCCTTCTCGTCGGGCCGTACGGCGGGCAAGGCGGACGACAACGAGTTCATCACCGTCCGCCTCTCGGCCCCGCTCCACGCGGACGGGCGCGCGTTCCGCTGAAGGCAGGCGCAGGAGCGAGTGCCCGGTCAGATGTGAGGCCGCCGGCTGGTCGAGCGGGTGACCGGGCCGGCGCGGGCGCTCGACCAGGGCGTGCCGGAGCCGCCGGTCCTATGATCGGCCCGTGGACACAGCCGATCGCGACGCCCAGCGTCTGCCCATCGCCCAGTGGAGTGCCGCGGAGCGGCTCAGGAAACTGGGGTACGGACTGTTCCTGGAGCACCAACCGCACGTCACCTGGCGGGAGTTCGCCAAGTACGGCGCCATTCCGGGGACGCAGGTCCTGGCTGTGACTCTCACTCTCGAGGACGGCCGCGAGATGGTGTGCAGCCTGGTGGTGGGGATGTCTCCGGAGGCGTTCTCCGTCGAGTCGGACATCGGCGTCGACGATCCGGACGCCGAGAACGGCTACCGCTACCTGCTGGAGATCCCGGAGTCCCTCGCCCACTCGCTCGACGAGTTCATCCCGCTGCTCGACCACCAGCTGGATCAACTCGTCGAGGCGGCACCGCGGTTGCTGCGCGAACTGCGAGCGGGTACGCCGAAGGCCTGACGGGTCCAGAGGCCTTTGGGTTTCCTGTGAAGGGTGTGACTACGTTCACGCCGATGTGGCGGAAAGTGATGAATTCCTTACGCAACCGGCGCGTAAGTGACGGTAATTCAAACAACACGCCACGGAGGTTTAAAGTGCAACCGTTCACCCTCAAGTACGCCTTTCCGAAGGGGATTTCCCTCGCGGTCACGCCGTATCAGTTCGACCCGGCCCGGCAGCTGAACGTGCTGCCCGACGGACGCCCAGCCGTCAGTGACCCGGACCTCCTGCTCGCGGTCGGCACGACGACGTCGACCGCGGGCTCTGCGACCCACTTCGACGACTGACGACCGTGCGCGCATGACCGTACTGATCCTGACGTCCGAGGAGGACGTGACCGCCGACATGGTGGTGGCCGAGCTGCACGCTACGGGGACGCCCGTGATGCGACTGGACCCCGCCGACCTGCCGGGCAAGGCCGTGCTGTCCGCCGACTACGCGCACGGCGACTTCGACGGCCACCTGTCCGTCAACGGACATGTGCTCAGCATGGGGGGCCTGCGCTCGATTTGGGTGCGCAGGCCCGGCGAACCGGCCGCACACGCCGCCCATCGCTCGGAATGGCTGACCGCCGAGACCCGGCAGGCGCTGTACGGGATGCTCCACTCCGCCGCCGCACGGTGGATGAACCATCCGCGCAACGCCGACCAGGCCCGCCTGAAACCCTGGCAGTTGAGGGTCGCCCACCTCAGTGGCTTCGCCGTGCCGCCGACGGTCTTCACCACTTCCCCCCGGCTGGCACGGGAGTTCGCCGAGGAGTACCGGGACGTGGTGGTGAAGTCCGCCTCGGGACCGCCGCCCGGCAACCCCGGGCTGACCCTGCCCACCACCCTCGTCGGCCCCGACGCGGACTTCTCCGCCGTCGCGGCCGGCCCCGCGCTTCTCCAGCGGTACGTCTCCAAGCGGGCCGACATCCGGCTGACCGCCGTCGGCAGCCGGATGTTCGCCGCGCGCAAGACCGCCGAACCCGGCCAGGTCGACGGACGTTACGGCGACACCGGGCACGCCTGGGAGCCGGTCCCGGTCCCCGACCGCATCGGCAAGGCGGTGCACGAGTACGTCACCCTCGCCGGACTGGCGTACGCCGCCTTCGACTTCGCCGAGGACGAGGACGGCATCTGGTGGTTCCTGGAGTGCAACCAGAGCGGCCAGTTCGGCTTCGTCGAGCTGGAGACCGGGCAGCCGATCGCGGAGGAGGTGGCCCTGTGGCTGGCCCAGCGCAGGCCGGACCGCCGGGCGACCGAAGGCCGCGGGTGAGTCGGGTGCCGACCGTCGAGGGGGCGGTCGGCGCCACGGCGCGGGCGTGCCCCGCGAAGCTCGCCCACTCCTACTTCCCCAGCTCCTTGCGGATGCGGTCCAGCATGAATGCCGACGACTCCTCGGCCCGCTCCTCCCACGCGAAGACACAGGCCGTCGCCACGCCGTCGAAGTTCAGCTCGCGCAGCGTGCAGGGCCCGTCGCCGGTGGCGATCCCCGCGATCCAGTCGCGGAACTCGGTGTCGAAGGCCTCCCGGTAGCGGCCCGTCCGTCAGCACCCCCGTGCCGTGCTGTCCGGCGGTGCGCAGACCGACCGCGGCGGGGTCGGGCAGCCGGACGAGGCCCTCCTCGCCGACGGTCTCGCACTGGATGTCGTATCCGTACTGGCAGTTGACGAAGACCTCCAGGTCGATGCGGACCCCCTTGGCGGTCTCGAACAGCATGATCTGCGGGTCCCTGAGGTGCGCGAAGCGCTTGCTCGTGGCGCGCGGTGCGACGACCTGGGTGGAGACGATCTCGTCGTCGAGCAGTCGGCGCAGCACGTCGACCTCGTGGACGGCCGTGTCGAGGGCGGCCATGGGGGGGTGTACGACTGAGGGACGGTCGGGTTGCGGTGGGCGCAGTGCACGATCAGCGGTTCGCCGATCCGGCCGGGGTCGATGACCTACAAGCCATGCACCATCTCGTGGAGCTGGGGCACCGCCGGGTCGTGCACATCGACGGCGGGCGCGGCCCGGGCTCGGCCGAGTGGCGTCGCGCCTACCGGGCCGCGATGCGCGCATCGAGACGAGCGGTCTGCTACTCGCCGAGCGTGACCAGGGCCTGCCCCTGCCCACCGCGGTCCTCGCGGGCAATGACCGGTGCGCCATGGGCTTGTTGATGGCCCCGACCCGCGCGGGCGTCGAGGTACCGCGCGACATGTCCGTCGGCGGCTCCGACGACAACCGCCTCTCCCGTCTGATGCCGGTCGGTCTGACGACGGTCCGTCAGGACGCGCTGCTGATGGCAGAGTACGCGGTGCGGTTCGCCGTGGAGCGGCTGGAGAAGCCGGAACTGGAGCCGCGCGAGGCCTTGTTGGACCCCAAGCTCGTGGTGCGGGGCACGAGCGGGCCGGCCCCGCGCGTCCCGTGACGGCGGCCGATCGGTGGCTCAGGCGGGCCGGATCACGCTGTGGATCGCCGACTCCCCGGCGTAGTAGATGGACTCCTCGCGTATGGAGGAGCCCGGGCCCGGTGCGTGGATCATCGTGCCGTTTCCGGAGCAGATGCCGACGTGGCCCGCATGGAACAGGACCAGGTCACCGGGCTCGGCGTAGGTGACCGCGATGCCACGGCCGGCGGTCGCCTGTTCCGGTGCGGTGCGGGGGAGGGCGATGCCCGCGGCCTTCCAGGCGGCCTGGGTGAGGCCGGGCCCGTCGTAGGCCTCCGGGCCCGTCGTGCCCCAGACGCAGGGCTTGCCGAGCTGGGCGCGGGCGAAGTCCAGGGCGCGCAGGGCCCGGGTGTCCTGCGGGCCCGTTGACGTGAGGGCGGCGCTCGGCTCGACGGACGGGTTCGTGTCGAGGGTCTGGTCGGCAGCGGTGATTGCCGGACCCGGGATCGCGGTCTGGCCCGTGGCGATGTCCTGGCTCGCGACGACTGAGGGGAGAGGGTCGGTGAGCGGGTCCGGCGTGGTGACTGCCGGGAGTGGGTCGGTGAGCGGGTCCGGCGCGACGACTGAGGGGAGTGGGTCGGTGAGCGGGTCCGGCGTGGTGACTGCCGGAAGTGGGTCGGTGAGCGGGTCCGGCGTGGTGCTCCAGGGCGTCGACGCGGCCCAGGCCGTCGTACCGGCCGGGACCGTGGTGAGGTCGGCCGGCCCCTGTGCCTGCAGTGCCTGCCATTGTGCGTCGGCAGAGGGATACGCATCGGCCGTGGGCTGGGCCTGGGTCGGCGCGGCCCCCCAGGTGTCGGTGACCGGCGCCGCCTCGATCGCCGCGAGCGGCGCGCTCTGCCGTGCGCTGTACGCGGACAGCAACGCGCGGGCCCGGTCGAGCTTGCGCTGGTTCTGCTCCTTGGTCGTGCGCAGCGCGGACCGCTCCTGCGGCTCGGCCGTGGGCTCGGCGGCCGGGAGGGGCAGGGCGAGGGCGCTCCCTGCGGTCGTCTGCTGCGGTGCCTCCGAAGCGCCCGGAAGTGCGGCAACGGGCCCGGCGGTCAGCTCGGCCACGGCAGCCGTCCGGGTGGCCGCACCGGACGTGAGCTCGGCGACCGGCGCGGCGGGCAGCTCCAGGGCGGCACGGCCCGACGACTCCCGCGCCTGATCGGGGCCGTTCGCCGGGCGCGCGGACCGCGTCCCGGTGGGGCGCTCGGGCATCCGGTCGGTCGGCAGTACCGCCGGCACAATCGGACCCACCTTCGCACGGGCGGCGTCGAACCACTGCCGCGCGACGCTGTCGAGCGCGGGGTCGCTGTGCCTGCTCTCGTTGTCACGGGGCGCGGCGGCGGCCCGGCGTGCGGTGTCCGTCGGCCGGTCGGTGCGCGCCCGCGATCCCGTCGCTGCCGCGCGGGTGGCGTTGAAGGTCCCCGTGTCCGACTCGGCCTGGTCGTAGAGGGAGCTGACCCGCCGGCTGACCTCCTCGCGGCTCGGCGCCTCGTCCGCGGCCGACGGGGCTGCGTTGGCCGTCTGGGCGAGCAGGGCCACAGAGGTCAGGGCTGCCGACGCGAGTGCGGAATTGCGCATGCCCGGGAGGCTCAGAGCCCCCGGACGCGCGGTGCGTTCCGGCGCCATGGGTGACGTACTCCTTCCGTACTCCGCCTACCGAGTTAGCTGACGGGTTCGGGCGGTCGTCTCCGGAAGGTGTGCCCTACGGCCCGCGCCCCGAAGGGCGGTTGGGCCGATTCACCCCAAGTTCGGTTGGGTCCCCGGCTCCAGTGGACCCTTGCGGGCGCGCACCGGACTCGGCGGAGGCCGCGCGTCCCGGCGGGGTTCGCCGGAGTTCGTCGTGCGGTCCGATGCGTAACCTAACCAACTTGTGAGGCCCGCGTGAAGATTGACATGTGAAATGTCCGATACGTTTTTGTGACCTTCGACGCTCCGAGTGAGAAAGAGACCGGATTCACTTCGCGGTGCGCTGACTTCGCCACGCTTCGTAATGATCGAGGACCGTCTGCTCGATCGGACGGTAGGCGATGCCCAGTTCGTGCACGCTGCGGCTGTTGTCCACCTGGAACCGGATGCCGAGGTGCTTGCGGATGTAGTCCTGGCTCAGTCCGAACGCCGGGCCCAGGACGCGAACGGGCCAGTGCGGGAGCGCGGTGCGCGGGAGGCGCAGGTCACGGGGATGGCGGGCCCGGATCATGCGGGACATCTCGTGGAAGGACGTCATGGTCCGGGCGGCGAGGATGTAGCGGCCCTTCGCGTCCGGGTTCCGGGCCGCCGCGATGTGCGCGTCGGCCACCTCACGCACGTCCACCGTGGTGAAGCTGAAGTCGGGTGCGCCGTAGAAGAAGTAGCCCTTGAACAGCTCCTCCAGCAGGAAGAGGCTGCCGGACTCGGAGGTGGGGGTGAGGGAGGGGCCCAGGATCAGGCCGGGGTTGACCGACACCATCCGCCAGCGGCCCTGGGCGGCTTCCGCGTCCCACGCCGCGCGTTCCGCGACCGTTTTCGCGTAGTGGTACGGGTTGTTCTCCATCGTGCTGGTGGTGTTGAAGTAGCGCTCCGACAGCACCGCGTCGTCCATGGCCAGTACGTCGGCGTAGTCGCCGAAGATCGCACCCACGGTCGAGGTGAGGACGAGTCTTTCGACTGTGGGTGTGCGCTCGATGGCCGCCAGCACATTGCGGGTGCCGAGCAGGGCCGGATCGACGACGTCCCTGCGGCCGTCCTTGATCTTCTCCGGCATCAGGAACGGCGACGCCACATGGAACACCACTCCGCATCCGGTCATCGCCTCGTCGAAGGAGCCCTCGGCCAACAAGTCCGCCTCGAACAGGTGGAGGCGGCCCGGATGTGCCTCCTGCATCTCCAGCAGGGGGCGTACCTTCGCCGTGGCGGCCGTGCTGCGTACCGTGGCGTGGACCCGATACCCGCGCTCCAGCAGCCGTTTGACCAGATGACTTCCGACGAACCCGCTGCCTCCGGTGACCAACACGGCCGTCGACCCGTCTGCGCCCACCGTCACTCCTTCTCCCGCGCGGAAGCCGGTCGATCACGGTAGCGTCGTTCGCACGGGAGTGAGCACTGCTTCACGTCGTCGGCCGAGTTCCACGGGCCGTGCGTGTCGCAGGAGTGGTCGAGGTCGGGGGTGGCCGCCGCCACGTGGGTCATCGTGGCGAGGCTGATGCCCAGGTGCGAGTTGGAGTGCATCGACAGGGCGATGCCGAACACCTCGCAGACCGCCGCCAGTTCACGGGTGCGGCGCAGTCCGCCCCAGTAGTGGTGGTCGGTGAGGAGCACCTGGATCGCGTTCTGCTCGATCGCCGGCCTCAGATGCTCCCAGTCGATCACGCACATGCTGGTGGCGAGGGGAAGCGGCCAGTCCTTCGCCACCTCCGCCATGCCGGCGGTGGTCGCGGCGGGATCCTCCAGGTACTCCAGCACGCCGTCCAGTTCACGCGCCACGTGCCGTGAAGTCTCCACCGTCCAGGCCGTGTTGGGGTCCAGCCGCAGCGGCCGTCCGGGGAAGCCTCCGCCAGCGCCTTCATCGCCGCGATCTCCTCGCCGGGCGGGAACACACCGCCCTTGAGCTTGAACGAGTCGAAGGGATTTACCCGGCCTCATGGGGCTGGGTGCCGGGTCGAGTTCGCGTCACCCCCGGAAAATCGGCCAAGGTGTGTTGTGTGCGACTCGAGGAGGTCGTACGTGCGTGCGACCAGTCGAACGAGGTGGGCGAAAGGGTTCCGGCCCGGCGGGAGCCCTCGGGGCGCTCCGCGGGGACAGCGCTGTGCAGATTCCGTGAACCACCTGGCCGGGGCGTGCAGGCGCGATGTGCGGATGCCGGGAGGGGGTCTTCACCAAACCCCCTGCCGGGCTGGCCTGAAGGCACCTTGTTCCGTCAACTTCCAACGCACCAAGGTGGATTGAGCACTTGAGCATCAGGAGTCACAAGCGCGTTGCTTGGCCCCGGCGACCGACAAGTCCGGGGCGCAGACGGGGGAACTGATAGCGGTGTGCGTCGTAGCGTCGCTCGTGTGGGGGGCGTCTTCGCGTGCCGAAAAGGGAATGCCTCCCTCCGCCACCTCTTGGTGCATTTGTCCGGTGCCCAAGACAGGGAGTAGGAGGGGGAATGCCGATGAGCGCGGTGAGCGCCGCCAGGCCGACGTATCCCGGCGTCTACGTCGAAGAGCTTCCCAGCAGCACCCGCACGATCTCGACCCTGACCACGTCCGTGACCGCCTTCGTGGGCCACACCCGGCGCGGTCCGCTGAACGAGCCGGTACGCGTCACCAGCTTCACGGAGTTCGAGCGTCGCTTCGGCGGCCTGAGCGCCCAGAGCGCAGTCGGCTACGCGGTCCACCAGTTCTTCGGCAACGGCGGCAGCGTCGCGGTGATCGTCCGCGTCGCCAAGGCCGGCAGCGGCAAGGCCGCCTGCGTCACCCTCAAGTCCACCGAAGGCCACAGCGAGGGCCCGGTCCTCGACGTGCACGCGAAGGAGCCCGGCGTCTGGGGCAACGGCCTGCGGGTCGCCGTCGACCACGACACGCCGTGCCCCGACGAGACCTTCAACCTGCGCGTCTACGACGCCAAGGGCGACGCCCGGGAGAGCTTCACGGGCCTGTCCATGGACGCCTCGCACGGCCGCTACGCGCAGACCGTGATCAACGCGGGCTCCAAGCTGATCCGCGTCGAGGTCGTCGGCGAGGGCCGCCCCGACCCCTCCGGCACCGTCTCCAAGCCGTTCGGCCACGAGCTGCCGAACCTCGCGGTCGACCTGACGGTCAAGATCGGCGAGGTGGAGCGCGAGTTCACGCTCCACGACCCCGACTGCGACGGCGAAGCCCCGTGCAGCGTGGCCGAGTTGGCGCTGCTGCTGGAGCGCAAGCTGCGCGCCCTGCCCGACGCGCCCGGCAAGCACGCCTTCGCCGGCGCCGAGGTCACCGCCTTCGGCCGCCGCATCCAGGTCGTCGCCGGCTCCACCGACCCCGAGGACGTCGTCCGCTTCCTCGGCGAGTGCGCCAACGACCTGGGCCTGGAGGCCTCCGTCAACCCGCCGGTCTTCCCGCTGGAAGGCGGCGAGGACGGCGAGGCACCGGGCCCGCGCGACCTCATCGGCTCCGAGGGCGACAAGAGCGGCATCCAGGCACTGCGCGGCGTCGCCGACGTCAACCTGCTGGCGCTGCCGGAAGTCGCGGCGTACGAGAAGACCGAGGACGCCCTCACCGTCATCTCGGCCGCCCAGCGGCTGTGCGCGGAGCGGCGGATCTTCCTGCTGGTCGACGCGCCGAGCACCTGGGTCAGCGTCGACACCGCACGCGCCGGACTCGCCGCCTTCGACGCCGTGCGCGGCAACCACGCGGGCCTGTACTTCCCGCACCTGCAGCTCACCGACCCGCTCACGGGCCGGCTGCGCTCCTTCCCGCCGTCCGGCGCGGTCGCCGGCGTCATCGCCCGCACCGACTCCGAGCGCGGCGTGTGGAAGGCCCCGGCCGGCACCGAGGCGCGGCTCGCCGGCGTGCACTCGCTCACCGTCAACCTGACCGACCGCGAGACCGGGCTGCTCAACCCGCTCGGCGTCAACTGCCTGCGCACCTTCCCGGTGACCGGCCCGGTCGTCTGGGGCGCGCGCACGCTGGAGGGCTCCGACGCGCTCGACAGCGAGTGGAAGTACGTGCCGGTGCGCCGGCTCGCCCTCCATGTGGAGGAGAGCCTCCAGCGCGGCCTGCAGTGGGTGGTGTTCGAACCCAACGACGAGAACCTGTGGCAGCAGATCCGGCTCGCCGCGTCCTCGTACCTGCACACGCTCTTCCGCCAGGGCGCCTTCAAGGGCGGCACCCCGCGCGAGGCGTACTTCGTCAAGTGCGACAGCGACACGACGACCGCCGAGGACATCGAGAACGGCGTCGTCAACGTCCTCGTCGGCATCGCACCGGTCCGGCCGGCGGAGTTCGTGATCGTCAAAATCCAGCAGACGTCCGGGCAGTTCGCGCTCTAGGCGCGGGGAATCGTGGAGAACTGAAGGAATCCGATGGCTGAGTTCACGGTCAACGCGCATCGCTTCGACCCCTACAAGAACTTCAAGTTCCTCGTCCTGTGGGACGGCCGGACGGTCGCCGGCATCAGCAAGATCAGTCCGCTGAAGCGGACGACGGAGGTCGTCAAGCACCGCCACGGCGGCGACCCCTCCTCCCCGCGCAAGTCGCCGGGCCGCTCCGAGTTCGAGGGCATCACCCTGGAGCGCGGGGTGACCCACGACCCCGAGTTCGACCGCTGGGCCAACAAGGTCTGGCAGGTCGGCGCGGGCCTCGGCTCCGAGGTCTCCCTCGCCGACTTCCGCAAGGACATAGTCATCCAGGTCCTCAACGAGGCCGGCCAGGTCGCCGTCTCGCACAAGCTGTACCGGACCTGGCCGAGCGAGTACCAGGTCCTCGGTGAGCTGGACGCCAACGCCAACGCGGTGGCCATCCAGTCGCTGAAGCTCGAGTGCGAGGGCTGGGAGCGGGACTACGAGGTCCCCGAGCCGGAGGAGCCCTCGTTCCTCAACCCCGCTTGACCAGTGGGTAGGTGAGGGGGGGAATAGATGGCGATCACGGGGGCGGCCGAACTGCTGGCCACCTGGGAGGCGGGCCTTGCCGAGGCGCCGACGGGGCGCGCCCTGCTGCTGCACCGCACGGCGCGCCCGGACGTCGACGCCGCGACCCTGCCGGTGCTGCCGGTGGGGGAGCGCGAGGCCGACCTGTTCGCGCTGCGCCGCGCCCTGTTCGGGGAGCGGATGCAGGTGCGGCTGGGCTGCGCGGCGTGCGGGGAGGACATGGAGTTCGACCTGGACGCCGGGGAGTTCGCACGCTCGCTGAGCGGTCGGGCGGGGTCCGCTGTCTCCGTGGTGCGGGTCCAACAGGAGGGCTGGGACGTGGAGTTCCGGCTGCCCGGGGCCGCCGACCTGACGGCGGCGGCCCGGGCGGCGGACCCGCGCGCCGCCCTCCTCGCGCGGTGCCTCGTCTCGGCGGAGCGCGCCGGGGCGGCCGTACCCGCCGAGGACCTGCCCGTCCCGGTCCAGCGCCGGATCGCCGAGGCCGTCGAGGCCGCCGACCCCGGCGCCGACGTCACGCTCAACATCGCCTGCCCCGAGTGCGGCGAGGCCACCCGGGCCGAGCTGGACATCGCCTCCTACCTGTGGACCGAACTGGACGCCTGGGCAAGGGACATGCTGCTCGACGTCCATCTGCTCGCCACGTCGTACGGCTGGAGCGAGCCGGAGATCATGGCGCTCAGCCCGCTGCGGCGCCGCTACTACCTGGAGCTGTGTGCGGATGTCTGACGCGGACGGGGCGCCGGTTCCCGACTTCCTCGACCGGCTGATCGCCCGGCACACCCCGGCAGCCGTCGGTTCCCGGCCGGGTGTGGTGCGGGTACGGCCCCGGCTGCCCGGCCCGTTCGAGCGGGTCGAGGCGGTACGGGCCACGGCTGCGGAACCGGACGACGGCTCCGACCTGCTGTGGCCCGCCACCACGCCGTCCGCCGCACGGCCGGGCGACACACCGGCCCCGGCGACGCCCGCCGCGCGACTGCACACGGAACGGGAGCGGACGGTCCTGCGCACCGAACGCGCCTCGGCCGACCCGGCACCGCGACCCGCACCCCGGGCCCTGCCCGAAGCGCCGCTCCTGCGTCCCGCAGCACCGGTCGCGCCCGGCCCCCGGCCCGCGCCGGACGCCGCGCAGCGCGCGGCGGGCCGTGCGCGCCCGGAGCGGGGCGCATCCCGGACCGCGGCGTCCGTGCCCATCCCCCCGGGCACGGACGCCGCATCCCCCGCCGCCGGGTCCGCGGCCCTGCGGCCCAGCGCCGCGGACACGGCGGCAGCACGGGACGCCGTACGGCAGGCCGCCGCACGGCGCCCCGCGCGGGCGCCCGAGCAGGTGGTGCAGGTGCAGATCGGGCGGCTGGAAGTGACGGCCGGACCCTCGACGTCCGGGGGCACACGGCAGCGCACGCCGTCGTCGGCCGAGCGGCCGGGGGCGACCCTGAGCCTGGCCGACTACCTCGCGCGGGGGCGGGAGTGACATGACGGACCGAGGAACCGAGGAACCGACTTCATGAGCAACGCACTCGCCATCGCCCATGTCACCCAGGCCCTGTCCCTGCTGCTCGCGTCCAACGTGGGCTCGGAGTTCGACGAGGCCGTCAAGGTGGAGCCGCGCAAGCCGCCGGCGGAGGCGCCGGACCACCCGACCATCAACGTGTTCCTCTACCAGGTCACCCCCAACACGTCGATGCGCAACAACGACCTGCCGACCCGGGCGGCCGACGGCACACTGGTGAAGCGGCCGGCCGCCGCGCTGGACCTGCACTACCTCATCAGCGCGTACGGCGACGAGACGACCCTGGTCGGGCAGCGGCTGATCGGTTCCGTGGTGCGGACCCTGCACGAGATACCGATCCTGCCGAAGGACGTCATCGAAGAGACCGGCCACCTCCCGCACCTGGTGGGCAGCGACCTCGCCGAGGCGGCCCAGCGGGTGCGGTTCACGCCCACGGCGATGGACGTCGACGAGACGTCGAAGCTGTGGGGGATGCTCCACCAGACGCCGTACTCGCTGTCGGTGGTCTACCAGGCGGCCCTGGTCTTCATCGACTGTCGTCAGACACCGGTGCCGGCGAAGCCGGTGGAGCGGACGGACGTACGGGTGCTGCCGTTCGGTGCGCCCGGGGCGCCGGTCCCTCCGGGGGCCGGGTCGAAGGCAGAGGTGCCGTCAACTACTACCGCACCGGTGTCTGTTGACGAAGTGGCCTCGGCGGAACCCGGGCTGCCCGTGAGGGGTGCCGCCAAGAAGACCACGAAGACCCCGGACAGGACCGTCGCCAAGGCTCCGGCACGGGCCCGCAAGACCACCCGGGCGAGCAAGCCGCCGCAGCCGGAGCCCCGGAAGGGCACGGAGGGCTGAGAACAGATGGGGACGACGGGGGCAGGTGAGGGCATGGGCACGAACGAGGCGGGCACGGCGACCACTTCGGCCGCTTCGGGTACGTCGGGCACTTCGGAAGCTTCTGGCACGGAAGGCGGACCCGACGTGGGCGCGAAGCTGATCGAGGAGATCAGGCGTGTCCTGACCCGAATCGACGCCCATGCCGCCGGCGCCGGAGAGGCGCCGGACGCGGAGGCCACCCCTGCGGCGAGCCCCGCCCCCCTGGCCGTCCCCGGCACCGCCCCCCTCGACGCCCTCCTCACCTGCTTCGGCCTCACCCCCTTCGAACGCGACCTGATCCTGCTCGCCGCCGCCGACGAACTGGACCCCACGACGGCTGCCCGCTGCGCCGCGGCGTGCGGCGACCCGCAGCGGGCGTACCCGACCTTCTCGCTCGCCCTGGCCGCGCTCGCCGAGCCGCACTGGAGCGCACTCACGCCGGTCGCGCCGCTGCGGCGCTGGCGGATCGTCGAGCTCGACGACGAGTCCCGGCTGACGACCTCCCGACTACGCCTGGACGAGCGCATCCTGCACTTCCTGCTGGGCTCGCCCTACCTCGACGCCCGCCTGCACGGCCGCCTGCGCCGCACCCCGATGCCGGAACAGCTGCCGCCGTCGTACGACGTCGCCGCGAGCCGGGTCGCCGAGGGCTGGACGACGGGGGCGAACCCCGAAGCGCCGCTGCTCGTCGAGGTGACCGGCGGTGATCTGCGCAGCCGTGCCGACATCGCCGCCGCGGCGGCAGCCCGGTCGGGACTCGGGCTGTACGCGATGGGCGCCGAGGACATCCCGGCCGACCCCGCCGAACGCGACGGGCTCGCCCGGCTCTGGCAGCGCGAGGCGATCCTGCTGCCTTCCGCGCTGCTCGTCGAGGTCGGCGAACTGGACCGCGACCAGCGGGCGGCGACCGAGGCGTTCCTGGCCGGCGCCGCCGTACCGGTCGTCGTCTCCAGCGAGGACCCCCTGCGCACGGACCGCCCGCACGGCGCACGCGTGGCGGTACCCCGCCTCGACGACGACGAGCAGACCGAACTCTGGGCCCAGGCGTTCCACTCCGTCGCCGACCTCGACGACGGCGAACTGCGCTCCCTCGTCGCCCAGTTCCAGCTGCCCCCGCACATCATCCGGTCCGCCGCCGCGACCGTACGCCGCCGACTGCCGTACGAGGACTCCGTCGACGCCGCCGAACTCGCCTGGCGGGCGGGCATGGAGGAGGCCCGGATCGGCATGGACGAGCTGGGCCGCCGGATCGAACCGGGGGCGGGCTGGGACGACCTGGTCCTGCACGATCGGCAGACCAACGTGCTGCGCGAGATCGTCGCGCATGTACGGCAGCGCCCCACCGTCCACCAGGAGTGGGGCTTCGCGGGCACCCTGCGCCGCGGCCTCGGCGTCACCGCGATGTTCGCGGGCGGGTCCGGCACGGGCAAGACGCTGGCCGCCGAGGTGATGGCGAAGGAACTCGGCCTCGACCTGTTCATCGTCGACCTCTCCCAGGTGGTCAGCAAGTACATCGGCGAGACCGAGAAGAACCTCCGCCGGGTCTTCGACGCCGCCGAGCGCGGCGGCGCACTGCTGCTGTTCGACGAGGCCGACGCCCTGTTCGGCAAGCGCAGCGAGGTCAAGGACAGCCACGACCGGTACGCCAACCTGGAGGTCAGCTACCTGCTGATGCGGATGGAGGCCTACCGCGGCCTCGCCATCCTCACCACCAACATGAAGAAGGCCCTCGACACCGCCTTCCTGCGCCGCATCCGCTTCGTCGTCGACTTCCCCTTCCCGGCCGAGCACGAGCGCGCCGAGATCTGGCGCCGGGTGCTCCCCTCCCGCGCCCCCGTCAAGGACATCGACCCGGGGCTCCTCGCCCAACTCACCGTCGCGGGCGGCTCGATCCGCAACATCGCGCTGTCCGGTGCCTTCCTCGCGGCCGAGGAGGGCGACCGCCTGCAGATGCGGCACATGCTGGCGGCGGCTCGCACGGAGTACCAGAAGCTGGAGCGCTCGCTGACTCCGGGGGAGGTGCGGGGATGGGTGTGAACGGGGAGATCCGTGGGGCCCGGGGCCCCCAAGTGGCCCGGGACCCTCGTGAGGGCCGGAACCCTCGTGAGATCCGGGTCGAGATCGGCGAACTCGCCCTCCACGGCTTCCGCGTGGACCCGGAGCGGGTGTCGGACGCCTTCGAACGCGAACTGACCCGCCTGGTCCACGCCCACGGCGTCCCGCTGGCCACGGACGGCGCCCTGATCCTCGAAGCGCTGTCCGGCCTGCCGCCCCTGCCCGCCGGCCTGTCCGCCCGCCGTCTCGGCCAGGAACTTGCCCGCGCCGTGCACGAAGGGCTCAGCGGCCACGGGGAGGTGACCCGATGAGTTCCCAGGCCCAGGACGCCCAGTCCGAGCAGGCCGCCGAACAGCGCCGCCGCAAGCGCAAGGAGCGCGCCGCCAAGTCTCGTACGCCCGAGCCGAAGGACATCGTCAGCGGCGCCGGGCAGCCTCTCGACCCCGGTGTACGGCGGGAGTTGGAGGAGCGGCTCGGGCACGACCTGAGCCGCGTCCGGCTGCACACCGGTCGTGACGCCGGGCAGCTGACCGAGTTGCTCGGCGCCGACGCGGTGGCCGTGGGCCAGGACATCTTCTTCCGCGAGGGCGCCTTCAAGCCGGGCACGGACGAGGGGCGCCGCCTTCTCGCCCACGAGCTTCTGCACACCGTGCAGAACCCGCACGGTCTCGGGGCGCTGCGTGCCGGGCGGGAGTTGGGTGCGGTGAGTGTGCCGCAGCAGGCGATCGAGCGGGAGGCGGAGGCGGCGGCGCAGCAACTCGTGCCCGGGCAGGACCACGACCCGCAGACTCCCGAGGTGGAGGTCGGCCAGGCGACGCCGGGGTGGCTGCGCTACGCGACCGTGGACGCGGACCGGCGCCGCATGCAGGAGCTGGACCCTGCGACGGTGGTCGACCGCTTGGCCAACACCGTCCTGCGCTCGCTGCGCGGGGACCCGGAAGACCGGTCGGGCAGGGCACGGCTGCACTTGGCGCGGATGTCTGCGCAGGTACAGGACGTCGTCCTCGACCGGCTGGAGACCCGAGTGCCCGCGCCGGTCCTCGACCGGCTGCTGGCGGATGTCGAGGAGCTGGAGCAGGCGGGGCCCTTGCCGCTGGATGCCGCGGCGGCGCCTTTGGCCGTGCCCGGCGCTGCGGACGAAGTCGCGCAGGAGCGCCGACGCGACGAGACCGCCGAGGAAGGCCCGGACGCGCGCGAGCCGAAGGAGGGCGCCGAGGGCGGGCGCGGGGAGGACGAGCAGGAGAAGCCCGGCGAGGGCGGTGTCCAGCCCGCGACCGAGGGGCGTACGGGAGCCGCCGGCGACGGGAAGGGGAGCACGTCCCCCGAGGATGCCGCTGTGCAGGACAAGGAGGAGGCCGGGGCGCGGGACCAGGATCGGTCCCGGTCCCGGCAGGCGGACGAGGACGCGTCCGCCGGCGAGGAGAAGAACGCCTCCGCGCAGGACGCACAGCAGAAGGCCGCGGACGACGGCACGAAGGAAGACGAGGCGAAGAACGACGAGGCCGCCGCCGAGGAGGACCGCGAAGAGGCAGGAGGCCAGGAGGAAGCCCCGCCGGAGCCGGAGCAGCAAGCGGGCGAGCAGCAGGCGCACCAGGACGAGGGCCCGGCGGTCGCCTCGAGCGCCGCGGCCGCCCCGATGCCGGTCGACAGGAGTGGCGCCGAGCCCGGCGAGAGGTCCCGTACCGGCGGCGACACCGGCCCGCTTCGTGCGGCGGGCGATCCGGAGAATGAACAGGACGCGGACGACGAGCCGTTGGGGCTCGACTCGGAGCCGACCGAGCAGGAGACGACCGCCGACCAGGAGACCTCCGAGGCGGCCGCCCGCGGCGACGAACCCGTCCCCGACGTCGACCTCGTCGGCTACACGGATGCCGCCAGGAACCCGGGCCTTGTCGAGGAACGGAAGAAGGGCACCGCCCCCCGGCCGGCCCTGCCGTCCACGGACGCCGGACCGGCGCCTGACGAGGCCGAACCCGTCGGCCCGGAGGAGACACCGGCACGTTCCGGGGCGGACGACGGGTCCCAAGGCCTCGCCGACCAGGACCTCTTCGCCGGAGCGTCCTCGGAGCAGGGCGTCGGGCCGGACGGCGCAGGGTCGACCTCCGGCATCGGCGCCGACGGGTCCGGGCTCAGCACGGCGCCCTCGGCAGGGGGCATCGGCGACAAATTGCAGGCGGAGCAGCGTGCGGAGGACGCCGAGGCCCGCCGGCGGGACGAGGAGGCCCGTACCGCCGATGGCGCGGGCCCCGGTGGAGCTCCGCCGACCGGTGAGCCGGCCGGACCCGAGCGACTGGCCAAGGCGGACGAGGACGCCCGCACCCAGGACGCGGGTTCGTCCCAGGCGTCGGGCAAGGCGGCGGAGGGCGGCAGCAAGTCCGAAGACTCCTCGAAACAGGGATCCCAGGCGGCGGGCGCCCCGGCGAAGGGCGAGAGCACCCCGGCGAAGGGGGCGACGGAGCCTGGTGCCGGAACGGACAAGGACGCCGCGAAGCCGGCCGCCGAGGGCGAGGACAAGACGGGCGGCACCGGCAGCGGTACCGGTACCGGTACCGGCGCCGACAGCGGAGGGGGCAACCCGGACACTCCCGGCACCACGCCGACCCCGACTCCCGACGACCGGGGAGTCACCGACGGCAACGGGGATGCCACCTCACCCCGACCGGAGACCGGCCCGGACAAGGTCTCCACACCGGGGCCGGGCTCCGCTCCACAACTTGCGCCGGGCAATGGCCCCTCACCCATGTCCGCCGCGGAGGCGAAGACCAACACGCCCAAGGCTGGGGGCGCTTCGGGTTCCGGGGGAGGGGCTTCCACCGCCCGGCCGAAGCCATCCGGCAGCAAGCGCCAGGCCGCACGGCAGGTCGCGCGAAACGCCCGCCGAACCCCGGGCGGCGGGGGTCGCTCGTCCAAGGCTCCGGCCCCGGCAAGGGGTGGCGGTGGGCGCGGGGGCGCATCGGCCCCGGCGAGGTCCAAGAAGGAAGGTGCCGCACCGGATGTCTCGAACGCCACGCCCGAGGCGGGACTCGCCACGGCCGCCGGCCTGAAGCCGCATCAGATGCTGGACACGCTCAAGGGCGTGAACGGAGCTGTCGGCCGCTCGGTCGACAAGGAGCGTTCGGCACTGCGCAAGGCGCCGCCGAAGGAACAGCGCCCTTCCGGCTCGCCGCGCACGGTGCCGGGCGGCCCGACGTCGGCGGCTCCGGGCACGTACACCAATGCCAAGGTGGCCCGGACCGACGCCGCCCCGGGCAAGACGCCCGAGATCACCGGTGACCAGAAGCCGGAAGGCGAGGTACCGGGCGCGAACGTGCCGGAGCCGAGCTGGTGGGACATCGCCGTCACCATTGGCGCCCAGCTCTTCGGCAAACTTCTCAAAGAGATCCTGCCGCTCGACGACCTGATCGACTCGATCCTCGGCCTCCCCACGAAGGACGAGGGCCTGCAGAACGCCAAAGTGGGGGACGCGCCGCGACTGCCGCTGGACAACGACTCGGACCCGCAGCGCACCGACGAGCAGGGCCGGAAGCTCGACGAGCGGAAGTCGGAGCTGCACCGCTCCGGCCGGGAGGACGCGGCCCGCCCGATGGGCGAGGACCAGATCTACCCGGATGTGCCCAAGGAGACCCTGACCGGCAAGGTGCCCGGCGGCAACGGCAAGAACGCCAAGGGTGCCGGGCGCACGATGACCGGCGGCGGGGTGCCGATCGAGTCGGCGTCCGCCGTGGCCGAGCACGACCGCGGCCCGCAGATCCAGGCCGGCTTCGGCGAGGGTCGGCAGAAGATGGGGCAGGAGCGCAAGGCCAAGGACGACAAGGCGCACAAGGACCGGCAGAAGCACGATCAGGACCTCAAACGTGAGGTCGACAAGAGCGGCAAGCAGCAGTCCGATGCCCGGGACAAGGGCCGCTCCGACGTCGCCGACTCACGCGACAAGTGGCGCAAGGAGCAGGACGACAAGACCGCGGAGATCGACGGCAAGAAAGGCAAGAAGTACGACGAGGTCCGCAAGGACATCGACGACAAGCAGCAGCAGACGGACAAGGACGTCGACAAGCGGACCGAGGACGACAACAAGAAGATCACCGACGAGCAGACCAACGCCGAGAAGGAGGCGGAGAAGAAGCAGGAGGACGGCAAGGACGACGCCGACAACTGGCTCGAAGAGGCCATCGAGAAGCTGAAGGAGTTCTTCGAGGGGCTCAAGAAGGCCATCAAGGGCATCTTCGAGAAGGCCCGGCAGCTCGTCACCGATCTCATCGACAGGTTCAAGCAGCAGGTCTTCAAGCTCATCGATGATGCCCGCAACTGGGTGATCGACAAGATCAACAAGTTTGCGGACGTGCTGGTCGCCCTCGGTGACGAGCTCCTCGCCGACTACCCGGCGATGCGCGACAAGTGGCGCCGCACCATCGACGGTGCGCGTGACTGGGCCGTGGAGAAGGTCAACCAGCTCGCCGACGGCCTCAAGGAGATCGCGGGGAGACTGCTCGACGGCCTGTGCGGGGCGCTGCTGGCGGGGCTCGACGTCCTGGAGACCGGGATGCTGGCGGCCGTCGAGGTCGCCGAGTCCGCCACGGTCGGTGCACTGGAATTCGGTGCCGCCGTCGTGGAGGGCCTCGGTGAGTGGGCCGCCATCTTCAACGACATCGTCTCCGACCCCGGGGACTGGATCAGCAAGGCGGGAGCCGCCGCGGACACCGGGGCCAGGGAGCACCTCTTCAACGAGGTCACCAGCGCGGTGAAGGCCTGGTTCAACCAGAAGGTCCAGGAGATCATCGGCATTCCGATCGAGGACTTCCAGGAGCTGGTCTCCGGCGGGGTGACGGTCGAGCAGATGGCCCAGATGGCGTGGGACGAGGCGCTGCCCCAACTGCCGGTCATCATCGGTGTCCTGGTCGTCGAAAAAGTCGTCGCGAAGCTGATCCCCGGCGCCGGCTGGGTCATGGCGGTCATCGACGCCCTGAAGACGGCATGGGGTGCGCTGAGCGAGATCCTCGCCGCCTTCGGCCTGTTCATGGACTTCCTCAAGTCGGTCAAGAGCGGCAACGGCGCGCTCCCCTTCGCGAAGGCGGTGGCCGCGGGTGTCGTTGCTCTGCTCGAGCTGATCTACGAGTTCCTGATCGAGGGCGTCGGAAGGTTCATGGGCAAGGTGGCCGACAAGCTCGGCGACATGCTGAAGAACCTCCGCAGGAAGAAGGACAAGCCGGACGGCCCCGACGCTCCGCCGGCACAGCCGAACGCTCCGGGCAACACAAAGGACCGTGACCAGGCCCAGGCGCCCACGACCAGCGACCGCTCACCGAATCCGGACCGCCCGACCGACCGCGGGTCCGATCGTGACGACGACCGCACCGCGCCGCGCCGGCCCACCACGAACCAGAAGTCCCGGCCACCGACGAGGCCGCGCCCCGGCAAGCGCTCCTCCCCGGAGAAGAAGCGCCCCTCGCACACCACCCGCCCGAGGAAGCGCCGTGACGACGAGCGGCGCCGTGAGGAGGGCCGTGAGGTCAACGCCGCCCGGAAGCGGGTACGGGATGCGGAGCAGCGCACCCGCAACGACAAGGACGACACTCCTGGCACCCCGTCGCGCCGTCGGCCCGACACGGGCCGCACGGACAGCCGGGGCCCCGACAACCGCCGCCCGGGTGACCGACGTACGGACGACCGACGTACGGACGACCGACGTACGGACGACAAGCGCCGTCCGGACGAGAGGCGGACGGACGACAAGCGCCGCCCCGACAACACGCGCACCGACGACCGCCGCCGGGACGCCGACCGTGACCGTGACAAGGACCGCCGCCCCGGCAACCGCGTCCGACGCGCCCGCCAGAGCGTCAAGTCGGCTGTCAACAGGGCCCGCCGCGCCGCCGCCAAGCTCTTCGGCAAGGCTCGCCGGAAGGTTGGCAACCGCTTGAACGACCGGTTGCGCAGACTGCGGGACCAGTGGCGGCGGCGGAACGACCGGGATCGGCGACGCGACCGTGACAGGGATCGCGCAAGGGACCGGGACAGGCAGGCACAGCAGGAGGGCAGGAGGGACTACGACCTCCCCTCGGTCCGCTTCCGCACGGTGGACGGCGCGATGCACACGCTGCTCTTCGACGGCAAGGGAAAGAGCGCTGACCTGGCCATGCGCAGCACCCTCGCTGAGATCACGTCGTACATCAACGACTGGGAACGGGAGAACAACTCGGCGCCGATCTCCGAGAATCAGGAGTTGCGGACGAAACAGGAAGTGGCCCGGAAGCAGGCGGAAGCTCTGCGCAAGCAGACGGAAGCCGTGCAGGCCGGTCTCCCCGACCGGGAACCGGGCAGTGCCAGGTACAACCGTCGCACCAGCCGGACCTCGTACGGGGAACCGATCTTCCTGTCGGCCGACCAGCCCGGTGTCGAGCGCCAACTGCGTGCTTTGAGGGCGCTCATGGAGACGCTGGCGACAGCTCTGGAGCAACGTTCACGAGGTGCGAACGAGCCGCCCCTGCCGGCCACGATCCTGCCTCCGTTCTCCGACGGGGACACCGCGAAGTCCTTCAGGGCGCACCACATCAAGAAGAGCACTCCGCTCGGCACGGAGGCCTCGGAGCGTCCCGACGTATGGCCCTTGGGCTGGGATCGTGTCGTCGCCGAGGGCCTCTCCAACCGGGGTGACTGGGTGCGCATGCACATGCTGACGGCGGTTCTGGGAGGTCATGCCTCAACGTCGAACCTTGCGCCGGCGACCCGCGAGGACAACATCGCCGCTCGGGAGAAGGCGGAACATCCCGCCGCCCGCGCGATCGGGAAGAAGTCCGGGGGAACAGGCCAACTCGAGAAAATGGTCTGGTACGACGTCAATATCACCATGCGGGGCACTCATCCGGGATTCCCGAGCGCTGTGGACATGTACTGGGGAAGCTATGAATACCCCAAGGGGCACTGGCAGCGAAAGAGTCGACCGGATGGATCCTGGACCACCGGCACCTTTGCCGCGCCGCCGTGGCGGGCCACCGGGAACAGTCCGCTCACGGTGAATCTCAACAACGCGACCGACAAGCAGATCGTCGCGGTCACGCGACTGGCCGCTGCTCATGCCAAGAAGATCATCGCCCTCAGGGATAAGCAGCCGACCAAGACGTTCAGTGGAATGGGCGACCTTGAGGGCAAGCTGAAGGCGCAGACCTCCGGGCCTGCCGCATTGGCTGCGGTGGTGCGAATGATCGATATCTTGAAAACGGCCGTGCGGAACCAGAAGCTGTACTTCTAGGTCATGGGAGCAGGAATGGAGCTTGAGGAACCGACCGCGTACGAAGAGGGCTGGCTCAAAGTTCTCGACGAATTGCGCGACTCCCCGGCGGTCGAAGTGCTGAACGAGGCGCAGGACGACATCGACCTGATGGTGGAGGACTCGTCCTTCGACGACCTCGCAGAGTGGGAAGGTGTCGAACTCGGCCAGGAACTCCGTCATGCCTACGTTCGATTCTCGCAGCTGGGCAGTCAGTGGCGGACTGTTGATACCCACCAAGATCTCGCAGGTGAGTTTCGGCTCAGCCCTCTGCCGCTCGCAGTGCACGAGGATCCGCCCGAATTCTCATCGTCGCTGTACTCGGACGAACAGCGGGACATTGCCTCCGGGTTCCGTGTCATCGACTCCAGCCCCTTCACGGGTACGGGCTCCTTTGTGGCGATGCGGTTGCAGGTCGGCGTCACGAATCCGGAGATCTGGTTCTCCGACCACCGGACGAACACGCTCTGGAGGATGGATCTCGACTACGTCACGTACATGGAGAACCTGCGAATCACGAAAGGCGTTTTCGACTGGCAGCACGCTTTTACCGAGGCGCCGCTGAACGACGAGGAATTCGTTGGCGTAGCCCGGGAGTTGCAGGCCATGCTGGAAATCCTTCCGAGTGTGTTCCCGGACCACGACTATGCGCCCCTGCACGCACGGCTCGCGGAACGACTCCGCTAGACACAGGGACAGGACCCCATGACCCGCTACGCCGACATCCCCAAACCCATCCGCTCCGGAATAGTCGTAGTCAACCCCGACACCGGCACCCCCCAGCGGATCATCGTCCTGCAGTTCAACCCGGACACCCTGGAGCGCAGCGTCTCCCCCCAGTCGGCCGGAGACAGCGGCGACAGCGGCAGTGGTGGCACCGGGAGCGGTGACCGCAACGAGGCTCTCCGGCTCAAGGGCCCCGCCCAGGAGACCTGGAAGTTCACCGCGGAGATCGACGCCACCGACCAGTTCGAGATCGCGGCGCCCGACGGCATCCACCCGCAGCTCGCCACGCTCGAGATGCTGGTGCAACCGACCACCGCCCAGCTCCGCGCAGCGATGAAGCTGTCCCAGAAGGGTGCCATCGAGATCAGCCCGATCGAGATGCCGCTCACCCTGTTCACCTGGGGGAGCAAGCGGGTGATGCCCGTGCGGCTCACCGAGTTGTCGGTCAACGAGTCCGCCTTCGACGTGAACCTCAACCCGATCCGCGCCTCCCTCAGCATCGGCATGAAGATCCTCACGGTCAGTGACCTGCCTGCCGGTCATCGGGGCGCCGACCTGTACATGGCCCACCTCGCGCAGAAGGAGCGGCTCGCCGCAGCCGCGCGCGGCGGCGGCCTCGGCTCGCTCGGGCTCGGCGGAGGCGGAGGTGGAGCCGGAGGCGTATTCGGCACCGGAGTCGGAACCAACGTCGCGTTCGGAAGGGGCTGAGGAGGACAACCATGGCTGAGATCGAGCCGTACGAGAACGCCCTGGACGCCATACCGGGAGCACACCCCTATCCACGTACCAGCCGCTACCACGACGCCGAGATCGGCATCCATCGCCGTCCCGACGGCAGCGAAGTCCGGTACACCAAGCGCCGTTTGCTGCCCCCTCTCGACCCGACCCCCGACGGCGACCTCACCCAGCCCCACACCGTCGGCGCCGGCGAGCGTCCCGACCTGCTCGCTCAGCGCTACTTCGGCGACGTCGGCCAGTGGTGGCAGATCGCCGACGCCAATCCCGTACTCGATCCACGCGAGTTGACCGACGAGGCCGGGCGCGTCATCGACATCCCGCTGGCCGGCGGGTTCCCCGGCGGCAGGGGAGACCGGCGTGTTTGATCTGCCCGTGGGGCAGGGCCCCGTGCACCTCACGCTCCTCATGGGGCCGAAGCTCGCCCGGCCCGTCCCGGCCGAGGTCACCGAGGCCCTGCTGTCCGCGCAGATCACCGCCACGGCGGGGGAGCGCAGCGGTTTTCAGATCGCCTTCGACCTCACCAAGAACGGGATCATCAGCCGACGGCTGCTGCCCGAGGGGTTCTTCGATCCCAAGACCCGGATCATCGTCACCGTCAGCGTCAAGGGCACCCCGGACGTCCTCTTCGACGGGCTCGTCGTCCGCCACGAGGTCGGCGCCAGCAACCAGCCCGGTCACTCCACCCTCACCGTCACCGGGGAGGACCTGACGCTGCTCATGGATCTCGAGGAGCGCACCGCCCGCTATCCCAACCTCCCGCCGTCCGAGCGCGTGCTCAACATCCTGCGCCGCTACTCCGACTACGGCGTCCGGCCCGACGTCTACACCGAGAAGGTCGCCCAACCCCCGCACCAGGACCTCCGCGTGCACTACCAGACGGGCACCGACCTCCAGTACGTCACCGAGCTCGCCCGCGCGAACGGGTACACCTTCTACCTGGAGCCCGGTCCCAACCCCGGTCAGTCCTCCGCCCGGTGGGGGCCGGAAGTCCGCCTCGGCATCCGTCAGCACGCCCTCAACGTCAACATGGACGCCAACTCGACCGTCGACCAGATGACGTTCGCGTACGACGGGACGGCCCGGGAAGAGCCGCAGGCCCGCTGGCAGAACCCCGAGACCCGGCAGTCCGCCCTGCTTCCGCAACCGTCGATCAGCCCGCTGCGCCCGCCCCTGGGCAAGCGGCCCACCCCGGCCCTGAAGCGCAGGACGCTCTCCGGCACCGCAAAGCAGCAGCGCGAGCAGGCCGAGGCCGAACTCCTCGCCCGCGCGGCCGTGTCCGCCGACGTGGTCTCCGGCTCCGGCTCGCTCGACGTCAACCGGCACGGCTACATCCTCCAGCCCCGCCAGCTCGTCGGCGTACGCGGCGCGGGCCGGGCCTACGACGGCGACTACTACGTCAAGTCCGTCACCCACAACCTGCGTCCGGGCTCGTACCAGCAGAACTTCACCCTCTCCAGAGAGGGGCTCGAAGCCCGCAGCGACTACGTCCGGCCGTAAGCCGCAGACACCCAGACACCCACCCACCCCCACACCCACCCCACACCTCAGTCCCATCGACCAGGAGCACCTCCACCATGGCGGCACCCAGCAATCGCTACCTCGGCAAGTTCCGCGGCCGGGTCGTCAGCAACGACGACCCGCTGCGCATCGGCCGTATCACCGTCGAGGTCCCGGACGTCCTCGGCGACGAGCCGTCGACGTGGGCGCTGCCCTGTCTGCCGTTCACCGGGCCCCAGTCGGGGCAGTTCGTGGTGCCGCCGCCCGGGGCGGGCGTGTGGGTGGAGTTCGAGCAGGGGGATCCCAGCTTCCCCGTGTGGACCGGGTGCTGGTACGGGGCCGCGGACGAGCTGCCGCCCGACGCGCGCCGCGAGCTCCAGGCCGGCTCGCCCAACAAGCCCGTCGTCGTGCAGACGCCGCAGGCGCACAAGCTCGTCATGAATGACACGCCCGGCGCCGAGCAGGGGATTCTGCTCCAGGCCCAGGGTGGCGCCTACATCCGCATCACCAAGGAGGCCGTGGTCATCTCGACCGGCGCGGGCGCCGAGATCCTGCTGCGCGGCAATGAAGTGACCATCAACGAAGGCCAGTTGACCGTGCTCTCGAAGCGATGACGGCGATGACAGCGATCACAGCGACGCCGGCGATGACCGCGATGCACGCGATGACCGCGACGAGAGCGATGAAAGCGATGAAAGCGATGAAGGAATACGGGGGACCACGAACCATGCCCGGGACTCTGCTCGACGCCGGTGCCGTGATCGGCTGTCCGCACGGCGGCCGCGTCGCGCCCGCCACCACATCCTCCGGCGGCGTACGCCTCGCGGGCGCCGCCGCCGCCACGGCCGCGCACAGCTACGTGGTGACCGGCTGTCCGCACACCGTGAACCGCGTGCCCTCGCCGTGCGTGACGGTCCGCTGGACCGCGGACGGCTCCGGGATCACCGTCGACGGCGCGCCCGTGCTGCTCGACACCTCCGCGGCCCAGTGCTTCTCGGCGGCCTTCGTGCCGCAGGGACCGCCCGTCGTACAGGTCACGCAGCGAAAGGTCAATGTCCGATGAGCCCCACCAGCCGGGGAACGAGGCCCCGTTCCGACATCGCCTTTCCCTTCCGCGCCGACCGCCGGGGCCGTACCGCGCACGCCACGCGCGGCGAGCACGTGCACGACCTCATCGAGCAACTGCTGTTCACCAGCCCCGGCGAGCGCGTCATGCGTCCCGACTTCGGCTGCGGGCTCCTCGACCTGGTCTTCGCCCCGACCAGCCCGGAACTCATCAGCACCCTCGAACTCTCCGTCCAGGCCTCGCTCCAGCGCTGGCTCGGCGACCTCATCGACGTGGAGGCCCTCGACGTGGTCAGCGAGGACAACGTCGTCCGCGTGTACCTGTCGTACCTGATACGCGCCGACGGCGCCCGACGCGACGACGTCTTCGAAGGGAGGGCCACGGCATGACCGGGACGACCGCGACCACTTCCCGTCGGTCCAAGGTCCGCGCCGCCCAGCTCAACGGCATCGACGCCGTCGAGGTCGGCGACGACGGCCTGCTGCTCACCGTCACCTTCCTCGGCAAGGCCCCGCACGGCCTCGGCCCCGAGAACGTCCGCGTCGACGGCGGCCGCCGTATCACCGGCATCACCGCCGTGGACGTCAGCGTGGAGCGCGAGGAGGACCCCGAGCTCGACGACCGCCTCTACGTCACCCTCGACCGGGCCGGCGACACCTCCCGCTACCGGCTCTCCCTGGTGGAGACCGACCCGTACGGACGGCCCGGCACAGAGCCGTACCGCGGCTTCGACCAGCGCTACCACAGCGCGACCTTCGCCTTCCGGCCGGACTGCCCGACTCCCTTCGACTGCAAGGAGGAGGAGCAGCCTGCCTCGGACTTCCCGTCCGCTCCCGTCGTCGACTACACCGCCCGCGACTACGAGACCATCCGCAAGCTGCTCCTGGACCGGCTCGCGCTCACCACACCCGACTGGGTCGAGCGCAACCCCGCCGACCTGGGTGTGACGCTCGTCGAACTGCTCGCGTACACCGGCGACCAGATCAGCTACCAGCAGGACGCCGTCGCCACCGAGGCCTACCTCGACACCGCGCGTCGCCGCGTCTCCGTACGGCGGCACGTCCGGCTGATCGACTACGCGATGCACGACGGGTGTGCGGCGCGCGCGTATGTCGCCGTCGAGGCCGCAGGGGACCACACCCTCGCGCCGGGCACCTACCGTTTCGCCTCCGTCGACGTCCGCACCCTCGACCCGCACGACCGGCCCGAACCGGGCACGGTCATCGACGAGACCGACCTCGGCGACCTCGACGAGCGCGGCTCGGTGGAGGTCTTCGAACCGGTCGTCACCGCCGACCCGCTGGAGCTGCGCGTCGCCCACAACGCGATCCGCCTGTGGAGCTGGGGCGGCGAGGTGTGCACCCTGTCCAAGGGCGCCACCTCCGCGACCCTGCGCGACGAGTGGGTGGACCCGGAGACCTGCCGGGAACGGCGACTAGATCTCAGGCCCGGGGACGTGCTCGTCCTGGAGGAGGTCAAGGGCCCGCGCACCGGCACCCCCGGCGACGCGGACCCGAGCCATCGCCAGGCCGTCCGGCTGACGTCCGTCACCCCGGCCGTGGACCGCATCGAGGACCAGCCGGTGCTGGAAGTGACGTGGGCCGCCGCGGACGCCCTGCGCTTCCCGCTCTGCCTCACCACCCGCGGCGGACGCGACTGTCTGCCCGTCGACGACGTGACCCTCGCGCGCGGCAACCTCGTCCTGGTCGACCACGGCCGAACCCTGCACGGGCTCCCCGAGACGTTCACCGTCCCGCAGGTCCCGGCCGAGGTCGCCTCCTGCGACCGGCCCGCCTTCGGCTGCCACGACCGTGAAGAGGGAAACGCCCCCGCCCGGCTCGTCAACTCCCTCACGGACAGCGCGGAATCCGGTGTCGCCCTCACCGCCGATGACATCCGCGAGCTCTTCGAAGTCGTCGGCGAGCCGGCCACCAACCGCGCCGGACTCGGCCTGGAACGCGCCGGCCAGCGCCACGAACGCGTCGTGCCCGGTACGGCGTACGCCCAGGCGGCCGCCCTGCGCACCCTGCTCGCCCAGTCCGTCTACCCGGGGATCCAGCCCCGCTTCCGTCCCGTCCTCGGTCGCGCGCCCGTCGCGCAGACGGTGCCGTTCCCCGAGCCGGCCACCGTCGCAGCCGGGCAGGCCGAGCGGATAGCGGCGATCCCGGGGCGGGTCCGGCAGCGCCTCGTCGAGCTGTGGCGCAGCGCCCGCGACCGGGACGGACTCTCCGAGCGGGAGATCAACGAACTCGCCGTGATCTTCGGCTTGAGGATCCTGGAGCACATCGAACTCCATCGCCATCCCGTGCGTGCCCTGCGTGAGCTCCTCCACCGCAGCGACCAGTTGCTCGACACCAAGGTGCGACGGGTCGAGGTCCTCACGGCACGTGCCCGTGCCGGCACCGTGCTCGACGGGCACATCGCCTGGGAGATCGCGCACAGTTGGGGCACCGCCTACGCGACCGGGCTGCACCCCGACGAGACGGTGCTGCGCGGCTCCGCGACGGACGCGCTCGCGCAGGATCCGCGGCACGCCCTGCCCGCCGTACGCGTCCACGAGGGCGACGACGAGGACGCCGTGTGGCAGCCGCGCCGCGACCTGCTGGCCAGCGGCCCCCGCGACCGGCACTTCGTCGGCGAGCTGGAGGACGACGGCCGCCTCGGCCTGCGCTTCGGCGACGGACGGCACGGCGCGAGGCCGACGCCCGGGTCCCGGCTCGCCCTGCACTACCGCCTCGGCGGCGGCAAGGCCGGCAACGTCGGCGCGGAGGCCATCAACCACCTGGTCGTTCAGGCCGACTGCGAGCCGCCGCCCGCCGCCGTGGTGCGCAACCCGCTGCCGGCCGTCGGTGGCACGGAACCCGAACCCGTCGAGCAGGTACGCCAGTTGGCCCCCCTCGACCTGCGCCGCACCCGACTGCGCGCGGTCACCGCCGAGGACTACGCCGCCCTCGCCACCGCCCTGCCCGGCGTACAGCGCGCCGCAGCGGAGCTGCGCTGGACCGGCAGCGTCCAGGAGGCGCATGTCGCCGTAGACGCGTACGGCATCGGCGCGCCGTCGGCCGAGCTGCTCACCTCGGTCGCCCAGGCCCTGGAGCCGTACCGGCGCATCGGCCACGACGTCGTCGTCGGCGCCGCACGTCCGGTCCCGCTGGACATCGAGCTGACCGTCTGTGCGAAGCCGGGCCATCAGCACGGGCAGATCCTGGCCGAGCTGTACCGCGTGCTCGGCCGCGGTGTGCGGGGCTTCTTCCACCCGGACGCGCTGACCTTCGGCGAACCGGTGCGGCTCAGCCGCCTCGTCGCCGTCGCGGCGGCCGTGCCCGGGGTGGAGAGCGTCCAGGTCACCCGGCTGCAACGGCTGTTCGCACCGGACCGAGGAGAGAAGGAGGACGGCGTGCTGCGGCTCGGCCCGCTGGAGATCGCCACCTGCGACAACGACCCGGACCGGCCGGAGAACGGCCGGCTGGCGATTTCCCTGGGAGGTGCCCGATGACCGAAGGCCCGATCACCGACCGGGGCACGACGACCGACGAGTGCGGCTGCGGCGGCGCCTGCCGCGACGGCCACGACGAGCGCCTCGCCCCGGCCCCCGTGCACAACCCGCCCGGCCGCACCGCCCTCGACTACCGCGTCGGCGAGTACGGCTCCTTCCTGGCCGCCCTGCTCGACCGCCTCGCCTCACCGGCGTACCCGGCCCTCAACGGCCTGACCGTGCGCACCCCGGACGACCCTGCGATCGGCCTGCTGGACGCCACGGCCGTACTCGGCGACCTGCTCACCTTCCACTCCGAGCGCATCGCGGACGAGGCCTACATCCGCACGGCCAACGAGCACCGCTCCCTGGTCCTGCTCGGCCGCCTCGTCGGCCACCGCCCGCGCCCCGGCGTCGCGGCCGCCACCCACCTGGCGTACACCCTGGAACGCGACCCGCGCGCCGAAGCCCTGCCCGTGCTGATCCCGCGCGGCGCCCGCAGCCACAGCGTGCCCGCCTCGGCCGGCGAGCAGTCCCTCACCTTCGAGACCAGCCGGGACCTGACGGCCCGCTGGGACTGGAACGAGCTGAAGGTGCGCCGCCGGCGTCCCTCCCTCGTCACGCCCGAGGACCTGGAGCGCCGCTCGGAGCTGTTCGTGGAAGGTACGGCGAACTCCCTGCAGACGGGCGTCCAGTTGCTCTTCGTCTTCGGTGAACAGGCGGGCGGTGAGCGCAAGTTGCTCCCGGTCGCCAAGGCGCGTGTCGACCGGGAGGACGAGATCACGGCGATCTCCCTGCCGAAGTCGGCCCCGCCGACCCTGAAGGAACTCGTCGACGAGGTACGGCGCTGGACCGCCGCCCCGCAGGTGCCGGGCGAGCCGGGCGACGAGCCACCCACGCCCGAGGTCCCCAATCCACGGCCGGTCAGCCGGCTGATCGAGGACTTCGAGGACCAGGTCCTCGCGCCTCTGCGGGACGACCTGGACGGCATCAAGACCCCCGAGCGGCTCGCGGCCCGCCTTGCGGAGCCGGTCGCGCGGCTGGGTGAGGCGAAGGTACTGGCCGAGCCCTATGAGGACGTGGCGGCCTGGTTCGAGCAACTGGAGGCGGTGCTCGCAGAACTGGCCGAGCGCGCAATGGAGTTGGCGCCCGCCCAGCCCACCGAGGACGAGCGGACGCAGCCCCTGGGGAGCGGGGTGGACCCGCGCGCGGCTGCCCTGCGAACCCTGGGCGCCGTCCTGCCCGCCCTGCGCGGAGCGACCCTCACCCCCCAGGGTGGCGGCACCGGCACCCAGCGCCCCGGCACCGACACCGCGCGCCTGCTCTCCGTCCTGAACCCCGGACTCGGCACCCTCTACCCGGCCTGGCGGACGGCCGCCGCCCCCGGCACCCCGCAGCTCCTGCGTGAACTGCTCGCCATGCGCGTCACGGCCGCCCCCTTCGGCGCCACGGCCCCGCTCAAGCCGGTCCAGGACGACCGCGGCCGGGTCATCCGCACCGCCGACTGGCCGCTCACCGGCGCCGTGCTGGCGAGCATGCGGGTCGTGTACGACACGGCGGGCCGGACGCCGGTGCGTGCGGAGTTCCAGTACGTCGAGGGCAGCAGCTCCGACCAGCGCGCCGAGAACCTGCCGGTCGTCCAGCCGGTCAGGTTCCCCCTCGGCACGGGCCAGGTCGAGCTGTCCGTGCGCTCCGGCCAGGACCGTGACCTCAACCGGCTCAACCGACGGCCCGCCGACTCCCAGGAGCCCGGCGTCACGGCCAGCCTCCAATCGGGCCTGCCCGAGCGCACCCTCTTCGTGTCCCGACCGGATGACGAGGGCCTGGTCCACGTCGGCGTCCACAACGGCACGTCGGAGCAGATCGCCCTGCGGCCGAACACGAACGAGCAGTTCACGCACGGCGAGTACGAGGTCAGCCTGAAGTACACGGTGGGCACCACCGAGCCCAACGTCGAGGTCGTCATCGCCAGCAAGCCCGAGCCCCTCAACCGTCGCGTCCTCCAGCTGGACACGGTCCACACCGGCATCACGGTCGGCAGCTGGGTCGCGATCCAGCGCCCCGCCAAGGGCGTCCAGGACGGCGTACCGGGCGACACCGAGCTCGCGTTCGTCACCACCCAGGTCGTCGCGGCGCGTACGGCCGCGTACACCAACTACGGCATCACCGGCCGCGGCACCGAACTCACCCTCGCCGCACCGTGGTTGGACGAGTTCGACGTCCTGCTCTCCCACATCCGCGACACCACCGTCCACGCGGCCGGCGAGCCGCTCCGCCTCGCGGACGAACCGCTGGGCGAGGACGTCCACGGCAACGAGATCGAACTCGCCCAGCTGTACGACGGGTTGAGGGCCGGACGTGCGCTCGTCGTCAGCGGCGAACGCACCGACATCCCCGGCACGGCGGGCGTGCGGGCCACCGAGGTGGTCACCGTCGCCTCCGCGGACCCTGCGGTCGATCCCCAACTGCCGGGCGACCACGTCCACACCCGGCTGACCCTGACCGCCGACCTCGCTCACCGCTACCGCCGCGAGACCGTCAGGATCCTCGGCAACGTCGTCGAGGCCACCCACGGCGAGAGCCGCGAGGAGGCCATCGGCAGCGGTGACTCCGACCGCGTGAACCAGACCTTCGCGCTCTGGCAGTCCCCGCTGACCTGGCTCGCCGACGACAACCCCCTCGGCGCCACCCCGGTGCTCGAGGTCCGGGTCGACGGCGTCCTGTGGCGCGAGGTCGACAGCCTCGCCGGACGCGGCCCGGGCGAGCGTGTCTACATCACCGGCTCCACCGCCGACGGCCGTACGACGGTGACCTTCGGCGACGGGGTCAACGGCGCCCGACTGCCGTCCGGGCACGAGAACGTCCGGGCCCGCTACCGCTTCGGCACCGGCAAGGCCGCCAACGTCGCCGCCGACCGCGTCAGCCAGCCCCTCACCCGGCCGCTCGGCGTCACCCAGGTGACCAACCCGCGTCCGGCGAAGGGCGGCGCGGACGCGGACGGCCCCGGCCTGACCCGCCGTACGGTCCCGCTCGCTGTCTCGGCGCTGGACCGCCTGGTCTCCGCGTCCGACTACGAGGACTTCGCCCGCTCCCGCGCCGGCATCGGCCGGGCGTCGGCGCGTGAACTCTTCGACGGGCGGCGGCGCGTGCTCCACGTGACGGTCGCGGGCACCGACGACGTGCCGATCGACGGCGACTCGGACACGCTCAGGGCCCTGCGCGGCGCGCTGACCGAGTACGGGGACAGCAACCTCCCGGTCCGGGTGGACGCACGCGAGCTGGTCCTGCTGCTCCTCGCCGCCAAGGTGAAGGTGGCCCCGGACCACACCTGGGAGGTCGTCGAGCCGCGCCTGCGCCAGGCACTGCTCGGCCGACTCGGCTACGAGGGACTGGAGTTGGGCCGACCGGCACGCCTCTCGGACGTCCTGGCCACGGCCCACCTGGTGCCCGGCGTCGACTACGTGGACGTGGACGTCTTCACCGGCGTCCCCGCGTCCGCCACCCCCGAGGAACTCACCGAGATCCTCACCGAGCCCGGACCGCCCAAGGCATCGGTCCCGGCGTACCGGGCGACGTACGACGAGAGGATCCACACCGTCCGCGCCGAGAACGGCGAGACGCTGTCGGAGATCAGCGCCAAGTACGCCGCCCCGCTCGCCGAACTCCTGCGCCTCAACCCCGACATCACCGACACCCGGCGCCTGGCGAAGGGCCGTTCGGTGTTCGTCTTCCGCGGTATCCGCCCGGCCCAGCTCGCGCTGCTGTCGCCGAAGGCCGCGGACACCCTGATTCTGACGGAGGTCAAGTGATGTCCCCGGACGTCCAGTTCGATACGACGACCCCGGCGACCACGTCCAGGGAGCCGGACGGGCTCGCCGCCCTGCTGCCCCGCTGGCACCTGCTGCGCGACGCCGAGGAGGGCGAGCCGCTGCGCGCGCTGCTGGCGGTGATGGCCGAGCAGATCGACCGGGTGCGCGACGGCGTCGCGCAGGGCTACGAGGACCTGTTCGTGGAGACGGCGGCGCCCTGGGTGCTGCCCTACCTCGGCGACCTGGTCGGCTATCGCACCCTGCCCGGCTACGAACGGGTCCTCACGACCGGCCTGCACGACGGTGGCCTCGCCGCGCTCGCCGAGGCCGTCGCCCCGCGCGCCGACGTGGCCGCGACGGTCGCCAACCGCCGCCGCAAGGGCACCCTCCACCTCCTGGAGGAACTCTCCGAGCGTGTCACCGGCTGGCCCGCTCGCGCCGTCGAGCTGTCCCGGCAGGTCTCCCACACCCAGCCCGTGAAGCTCTACGGCGACACAGGCGTCCACCGCGGCGAGCGCGGGCGCCTCGTCGACCTGCGCGACAACTCGGCCCTCGACCTCGCGGGCGGCCCCTTCGGTGCGACGGCACGCACGGTCGACGTTCGTCGCGCCAACTCACGGCACCGGCAAGGGGGTTGGTCTCCGGCCGGGGTCGCCCTCTTCGTCTGGCGACTGAAGGCGCATTCGCTGACGCAGTCCCCGGCGTACTGCATCGACCGCGCTCGCAACCTCTACACCTTCTCGATCCTGGGCAACGACACCCCGCTGGTCACCAAGCCCTTCCCGGAGCCGTCGCCCACGCACATCGCGACCGTCGACAACGTCCCGGCGTTCATCAGCCGGCGCCGGCTCCACGACCGGCTCGCCGACTACTACGGCCCCGGCAAGAGCCTCGTCATCCGGCGCGACGGCGAGGACCAGCCGGTCCCGCCGTCCGACATCGTGGTCGCCGACCTGTCCGACTGGCGCTACCGGCCCAAGCGCGGGCAGGTGGCCGTCGACCCGGAGCTCGGGCGGATCGCCTTCGGGTCGCGCTCGGCCCCCCGGCAGGGAGTGTGGGTGGACTACCACCACGCGTTCGGCGCGGACATGGGCGGCGGCGAGTACGACCGCCTGGACCGGGAGCCGCGTCCCGACGCCGAGGTCTACCGGGTCGGCCCCGGGCAGCCGTACCGCCAGATCATGGACGCCTACCGGGCCTGGCAGCACGACCGCCGCGCGGACCGGACCGGCCCCGCCGGTGTCATCGAGATCACGCACAGCGGCGCCTACCAGGAGCAGTTGGACTTCGACCTCGACCCGGGCGACCGCCTGGAGGTCCGCGCGGCCGAGGGCACCAGGCCGGTGATACGCCTCCTCGACTGGTACAGCAACCGCCCGGACGCCCTCAACATCCGTGCGGTGTCGGAGGACTGCGCCCCGCACGAGCGGCCGCGCATCGTCCTCGACGGCCTGCTGGTCGCCGGACGCGGCATCAATGTCACCGGACCCATGGGCGCGGTCGTCATACGGCACTCCACGCTCGTACCGGGCTGGTCGCTGGAGCCGGAGTGCGATCCGCACTCGCCGGAGGAGCCCAGCATCGTGCTGGAGCGCACCACCGCGTGCCTCCAGGTCGAGCACAGCATCCTCGGCACCATCGAGGTCATCGGCGACGAGGTGAGCGAGGAACCCCTCGACATCCACCTGCGCGACAGCATCCTCGACGCCACCGGCCCCGGCCGCGAGGCCCTCTCCGCGCCGGACTGCCGCCACGCGCATGCGGTGCTGCATCTGCACCGCACCACCGTGATCGGCGAGATCTTCACGCACGCCGTGCAGATCGCCGAGAACTCGATCTTCACGGGCAGGCTCCACGTGGCCAGGCGCGGCATCGGCTGCCTGCGGTACTCGTCCGTGCCCGCCGGGTCGCGCACCCCGCGCCGGTACCGCTGCCAGCCCGACCTTGCCGGGCCCGAACAGGCCGGTCGGGTACGGCCGTTGTTCACCTCCGAGCGCTACGGGACGCCCTGGTACGGGCTGCTCGCCGACCGGTGCGCGCAGGAGATCCGGCGTGGCTCGGACGACGGCGCCGAGATGGGCGCCTTCCACGACCTGTACCGGCCGCAGCGCGAGGACGGCCTCAGGGCGCGGCTCGCGGAGTACACCCCGGCCGGCACGGACGCCGGGATCTTCTTCGTGACGTGAGGCGAGACATGACCCATGACGTGCGCGCCGCCGCCGCAAGCCCTACCCGCACTTTCCTGAACCAGGGGGACCCCCTTCATGCACGCTGACCTCTCCCGCCTCACGTTCCGCCCGGAGCGGCGTTACTCGGCGGTCGTCGCCCAGCAGGGCCGCGTCCAGCTCGACGCCGACATCAACGAGCAGACCGCGATCCAGCTCCACCAGGCCCGCACCCTCGCCGCCGACCTGATCGGCCGGCACGGCGGGCCGCGCGACGCCGCGGGATTCAAGATCGACTACGTGGGCGGCAAGCACGACATCGACACGCTGCTCATCCACGGCGGCCGCTACTACGTCGACGGCATCCTGCTGGACGCGACCCGCCCGGCGCCCGGCGTGCCGGTGACGGACGACGACGCCGAGGAACAGGACACCGCCGTCCCGCCCGCGCACTGGACCTACTGGGACCAGCCCGACGGCTTCCGTGACCCGGAGAAGCCCGGCGACCGGCTGCCCTCGCCGGCCCAGACGCCGTTCCTGGTGTATCTGCAGGTCTGGGAGCGCACCGTCTCCGCCGCCGAGGACCCCGCCCTGCGCGAGGTCGCGCTCGGCGCGGCGATGCCGGACACCGCGGCCCGCCTGAAGGTCGTCTGGCAGGTGCTGCCGCTGTCGCTGGCCGCGCTGGACATCGAGGAGGCCGACCCGTCCAGGGAGGTCGTACGGGCCGCCTTCGACAAGTGGGCGCAGAAGCAGGCCACGCCCACCGCACGCCTCGCCGCCCGCAGCGAGCGGCCCGACCACGCCGACGAGGACCCCTGCCTGGTCAAGCCGGACGCCCGCTACCGCGGCCAGGAGAACCAGCTGTACCGCGTCGAGGTGCACGCGGGCGGCGAGGCGGAGGACGCCACCTTCAAGTGGTCGCGCGAGAACGGCTCGGTGGTGTTCCCCGTCGACGAACTCGACGGCACCTGGGTGCAGTTGGCCTCCCTCGGCCACGACGACAAGCTGGACCTCGACGTCGGCGACCACGTGGAGCTCACGGACACGGCGTATGCCTCCCGCCTCGAACCGCTGCCCCTGCTGCGGGTCGAGGAGCTGGACCTGCCGGGCCGCCGGGTCCGGCTGTCCGCCGAGCCCGACCCGGCCGTCGGACGGCTGCCCCACCTCAACCCGTTCCTGCGCCGCTGGGACCACCACGGCGGTCCGAAGCGCAAGGGCCGTACTACTGCCCTGAAGGGCGGTGCGGTCCCCGTGTCGGAGGGGGAGTGGGTGCCGTTGGAGGACGGCGTCGAGGTGTACTTCGCCAAGGGCGGCGGCTACCGCACCGGTGACCACTGGATCATCCCCGCCCGCACCGCCACCGGCGGCGTCGAATGGCCCACGGACGCCGCCGGGCGGCCGCTGCTCCAGGGCCCCACCGGCGTCGTCCGCGGCTTCGCGCCGCTGGCCCTGGTCAAGGGCGAGGGCGGCACCGTCGATCTGCGCCTGGCCTTCAACCCGCTGGCCGGCAGCATCCCGGCCGCCGACGAGGCGACGCTCGCGGTGGAGGAGCAGGCGCGCCGCGAGGAACAGCGGGCGGAAGACCCCTCGGGCGGGAGGTCGCAGACCACGGCGGAAGCCGAGGCTGCGGCGGAAGGAGACGAGTAATGGCCAAGCCCCTGAGCGCGTCCAAGATGGTGGAGATACTGCGGGCGGAGGGCCTCAAGGTCCACGAGGTCCGCAGCTGGCGCACCCACAACCGCAACAGCAAGGGCCCCTGGGGCCCGGTGAACGGCGTGATGATCCACCACACCGTCACCAAGGGCACCGAGGCGTCGGTCAACATCTGCTACAACGGCTACTCCGGCCTGCCCGGCCCGCTCTGCCACGGCGTCATCGACAAGAAGGGCGAGATCCACCTCGTCGGCAACGGCCGCGCCAACCACGCCGGCCTCGGCGACAGCGACGTACTGCGCGCCGTGATCAACGAGTCGAAGCTGCCGCACGACAACGAGGCCGACACCGACGGCAACGCGCACTTCTACGGCTTCGAGTGCATCAACCTCGGCGACGGCAAGGACCCCTGGCCCGAGGCGCAGAAGGAGGCCATCGAGAAGGTCTCGGCCGCGATCTGCCGGCACCACGGCTGGAGCGAACGCTCGGTCATCGGCCACAAGGAATGGCAGCCCGGCAAGACCGACCCGCGCGGGTTCACGATGGACGGTATGCGGGGGCGCATCGCGGAGCGGCTGAAGGGCGGCGGAGGAAAGCCCGACCCGGACCCGAAGCCGGCGCCCAAGCCGAAGCTCGAGCCCTTCCCGGGCAGCGGCTTCTTCCACGTCGGCCGGAAGTCCCCGATCATCACGGCCATGGGCCGCCGCCTGGTCGCCGAGGGGTGCGGCCGCTACGAGGAGGGCCCGAGCCCCGAGTGGACGGAGGCCGACCGCCGCTCCTACGCCGCCTGGCAGCAGAAGCTCGGCTTCAAGGGCAAGGACGCGGACGGCATCCCCGGCAAGGTCAGCTGGGACAAGCTGAAAGTGCCCAACGTGTGACGTTCTGCGACCGGAACTGAGACGGCCCAGGTACCCCGCGGGGGTGTCCTGGGCCGTTTTCACGCGCCGGAAGGCTCTTGCTCCTCCGGCGGAAACAGGTCACACTGGATACCGAACGAATGGTCGGTTGGGAAGCGGGAATCGATGACGACTTCACACTCCGCCGAGGCGCCCCCCGAAGAGCCGCTCCAGGAGCACTTCGACGCGACGATCTCGCGCGACCAGCGGATCGAGCCGCGCGACTGGATGCCGGACGGCTACCGGAAGACGCTGATCCGGCAGATCGCGCAGCACGCCCACTCGGAGATCATCGGCATGCAGCCCGAGGGCGAGTGGATCACGCGCGCCCCGTCGCTGCGCCGCAAGGCGATCCTCTTCGCCAAGGTGCAGGACGAGGCCGGCCACGGGCTGTACCTGTACTCGGCGGCGGAGACCCTGGGCGCCGACCGCGCGGACCTGACCGACCGGCTCATCGAGGGCCGCCAGAAGTACTCGTCGATCTTCAACTACCCGACCATGAGCTTCGCCGACGTCGGCGTGATCGGCTGGTTCGTGGACGGCGCGGCGATCTGCAACCAGGTGCCGCTGTGCCGGAGTTCGTACGGGCCGTACGCCCGCGCGATGGTGCGGATCTGCAAGGAGGAGTCCTTCCACCAGCGGCAGGGCTACGAGCTGCTGATGACGATGATGCGCGGCACCGACGCCCAGCGCGAGATGGTGCAGGACGCCGTGAACCGCTGGTGGTGGCCGTCGCTGATGATGTTCGGCCCGCCCGACGACGCCTCGCCCAACTCCGCGCAGTCGATGGCCTGGAAGATCAAGCGGCACAGCAACGACGAGCTGCGCCGGCGCTTCGTCGACATGACCGTCCCGCAGGCCGAGAAGCTCGGCGTGACCCTGCCGGACCCGGAGCTGCGCTGGAACGCCGAGCGCGGTCACCACGACTTCGGCACCCCCGACTGGGACGAGCTGATGCGGGTCATCAAGGGCGACGGGCCGTGCAACGACCAGCGGATGGAGCGGCGCAGAAGCGCCCACGACGAGGGCGCCTGGGTCCGCGAGGCGGCCACCGCCCACGCGGCCAAGCAGGCCGCCCGTGCGGAAAAGGGAGCGGTGGCATGAGCGCCGACAAGCAGGGATGGCCGCTGTACGAAGTGTTCGTACGGGGCAAGCGAGGGCTGAACCACGTCCACGTGGGCTCGCTGCACGCCGCCGACGACCGGATGGCGCTCACCCACGCGCGCGACCTGTACACGCGACGCAACGAGGGCGTCAGCATCTGGGTGGTGCGCTCCGAGCACATCACCGCCTCGACCCGCGACGAGAAGGACCCGTTCTTCGAGCCCAGCGCCGACAAGGTCTACCGCCACCCGACCTTCTACGACATCCCCGACGACGTTCCGCACATCTGAAGGAGAGGGCATGAGCGACGACCACGTCTACATGACCCTCGCCGAGGGACACGACGACGACACCCGCTGGGCCTACGGCACCGGCTTCGAGGACCCGCTGCACGGCGTGGACACCACCGTGCCCGAGGGCATCGACGCCGGTGAACTCGCCGCCGTCTGCGTCGCGTTGGCCGACGACGCCCTGGTCGCGGCACAGCGCCTGGGCGAATGGGTCACCCGCGCCCCCGAGCTGGAGGAGGAGGTGGCGCTGGCCAACATCGGCCTCGACCTCCTCGGCCAGGCCCGCCTGCTCTACTCCCGCGCCGGCCAGGCCGACGGCACCGGCCGCGACGAGGACGCCTACGCCTACTTCCGCGACGCCGGCGACTTTCGCAACGTACGCCTGGCCGAACTGCCCAACGGCGACTTCGCGTTCTCGATCGTCCGGCTGCTGGTGTTCTCCAGCTGGCGCCTCGCTCACTTCGAGCGGCTGGCGTCGCACCCGGACCCCGTCCTGGCGGCGATCGCCACCAAGGGCGTCAAGGAGCTGGCCTACCACCGGCAGTACGCGGCGGAGTGGGCGGTGCGCCTGGGGGACGGTACGGAGGAGTCGCACCGCCGGATGCGCCGCGCCCAGGAGCAAGCGGCCCCCTACCTCGGCGAGTTGTTCACGGCGTACGACGTCCGCGACGAGGTCGTGACCGTCCTGCGCCAGGTCACCCAGGCCGCCGGACTGCCCATGCCGGTGTACCGGCCGCTGCCCGGATCCGGCCGCGACGGCGAGCACACCGAGCACCTCGCCCCGCTGCTCGCCGAGTTGCAGGGCGTCGCCCGTGCCCACCCGGAGGCGACATGGTGACCGCCGTGCTCGACGCCCGGCGCGCCCGGCGCATCGCCGACCGGGTGCCGGACCCCGAGCTGCCCATGCTCACCCTGGCCGACCTGGGCGTCCTGCGGGACGTAGAGCTGACCGAGGACGGCACGGTGGTCGCCAGCCTGACCCCGACCTACTCGGGGTGCCCGGCGATGGCGGAGATGCGGGCGGACGTCGCGGCGCGCCTGCGTGAGGCGGGGTACGAGCGCGTGGAGATCCGCACGGTGCTCGACCCGCCCTGGACCAGCGACTGGATCACCCCGTCCGGCCGCCGCAAGCTCACCGAACACGGCATCGCGCCGCCCGGCCCCGCCCCGCGTGGCGCAGGTCCGGTCGCGCTCGTGCTGTCACCCACCCGGCACGCGGTGACCTGCCCGCGCTGCGGCTCGGCGAACACCGAGGAGACCTCCCGCTTCGCCGCCACGTCCTGCAAGGCGCTGTGGCGCTGCCGCGCCTGCCGCGAGCCGTTCGAGTACGTCAAGGAGATCTGAATGGAAGGCCTGAGGGAAGAACCGACGGCTGCGTCGGTACGCCCGCGCCCCCGCCGCCGTCCGGCCTTCCACGCCCTGCGCGTCGCCGCCGTGACGCCCCTGTGTGCGGACGCCGTCGCCGTCGGGTTCGACATCCCGGCGGAGTTCGCCGAGGAGTTCGCGTTCGCGCCCGGGCAGTCACTGACCCTGCGGCGTGCGATCGAGGGGCGGGACGAGCGGCGGTCGTACTCGATCTGCTCGCCGGTCGGATCGATTCCGCGCATCGGCGTCCGGGTCGTGCCCGGCGGCCTGTTCTCGTCCTGGCTCGTCAACGACGTACGCCCCGGCGACACCGTCGAGGTGATGGCCCCCACCGGCGCCTTCACCCCCGACCTCACCACGCACGGCCATCACGTGCTGATCGCGGCGGGCTCCGGCATCACGCCCATGATGTCCATCGCGGAATCCGTCCTGGCCGCCGACGACCGCTCGACGGTCACCCTCCTCTACGGCAACCGCCGTACCGACACGGTGATGTTCGCCGACGAGCTCGCGGACCTGAAGGACCTCTACCCGGCCCGGTTCCAGCTTGCCCATGTGCTGTCCCGGGAGCCGCGCGAGGCCGAGGTGCTGTCGGGACGTATCGACGCCGAACGTCTCTCGACGCTCATCGACGCGCTGGTCGACGTGCAAAGCGCCGATCACTGGTGGCTGTGCGGACCGCACGGCATGGTCCGGGATGCGCAGGGGGTCCTGGCGGGCCTCGGCGTTCCGACCGAGCGGGTGCATCAGGAACTGTTCTACGCCGACGACGAGCCCGTCCGGGAGGCGGTCCACGAGGAGAGCGGTCCGCAGGGGCCCGTCAGCCAGGTCACGATCACCCTCGACGGCCGGTCGACCACCGCCGCCCTGCCGAGGGAGCGGTCCATCCTCGACGGCGCCCAACGGACCCGTCCCGACCTGCCGTTCGCCTGCAAGGGCGGCGTCTGCGGCACCTGCCGTGCGCTGGTCACCGACGGCAAGGCGGACATGCGCCGCAACTTCGCCCTGGAGACGGCCGAGGTGGACGCCGGCTACGTCCTGACCTGCCAGTCGTACCCGGTCTCCGAGACACTGACCGTGGACTACGACAGCTGACGGCCGGACGAGCTGAGCCGGCTGGAAGAGTTGAGTGGCGAGGAAAGCGAAAGGACTAGTTCAAGAAGGAGTTGAGAAGGAAGTCCCTTCATGGCCTCGCCACGGCCGACTCTAACAGTCACGCGGGGATCAGGTCGCGCAGATTTTCGGGGGTCAGGATCCGAGAGTCCGGGTGCAGCCCGTCGGGGCGCTGGAGACCGATGTAGGTGACCGGACCGTCGGGGACCTTCGCGCCGTCCCACAGGGTCGTGGTCGTGGCGTCCATCAGGTCGGTCAGGTAGCGCACCGTCAGCTGCTCGCGCTGCACGATGCCCCGCAGCAGCGTCGCGACCGACACCCGGTTCTCCTCGACCCGGTTGGCGACCGGCGTCCCCTTCAGGTACAGGTGCAGCCACTTGGCACGCCACCGCCCGTCCGGCCCCCGCAGGAACGCCAGCGGCAGCGCGACCCGGCCCGGCCCGCGCAGCTCCGACTTCATGCGCACGGTACGCGGCTCGAACGGGCGGCCCTGCTGCTCGCCCTCACGCAGCATGAACCCGAAGAACGACTCCTCGACCTCCTCGAAGCCCTCGCCGGCGAAGATGTTCACCTGCGGCACGATGAAGTCGCCGCGCACGGCACCCAGCCGCAGATTGATGAACTCCGAGGCCCCTTCGGGTGCTTCGGTGATGTCACCGGAGTGCTCGCCCTCCAGGTCCTTGAGGTTGGTGTACGCCAGCCAGCAGACCGTCGCGAATTCGGCGTCCAGCATCAACGCCGACAGGTCGTAGTCGGTGCGCCGCTCGGCCTCCTTCCAGTACACGAAGAACCGCAGCAGCTCGCCGTCCACCGGAGACAGTGAGCCACGGGGCAGCACGCCGAGCCCGGCCGCGCTCGCCCGGCCGCTGAGCGGCAGCGCCACATCCAGCACGTCCGGGTCGATCAGCAGGTGGCCCGGAGCCGGCAGCCGGCGCCGTATCTCGGCGTCCAGTACGGCGATCAGGCGCTCACGCTCGGGCGGCAACACGGGCGGACGGTCGTCCTCGGTGACCCAGGCGCGGCCCAGCCGGTTCACGAACACCCGGCGCTCACCGGTGTCCTGCGCGCGGTTGGCGAGGTGCTCACGCACCGACAGCACCACCCGGCCGGACACCTCGCCCACGACCTCCTCGGCGGCGGACGCCACCGCGAGGCGCTCGTCCTGGTCGAGGGCCAGCCGCAGCAGCCGGTCCAGGGAGCGGAACAGCTTGCCCGGCGCGGACTTCAGCAGCTTCGCCGCGCCCGTGATGTCGTTCATGCCGAGCAGCTCCTCGACCCGGCTGTCGAAGGAACGGGCCTCCTTATCGCGCCGGGCGACCGCGAACACGTCGGCGGCGTGCGGCCACCGCGGGTACTCGTGCGGGTGCAGCCGCTCGCCGAGCCGCTTCCACGCCTCGCGGTGCGCATGCACGTCGGCCAGCTTGGCCGGGGAGGCGGCGACGACCGTGTCCAGGCCCGCGAGCAAGGCGCGGCGCACCGGACGGGACAGCGCCCGGAACCGGGTCGGCGCCTGCAGCGACACGTCGCCGCCCGACAGGGCGCAGGCCAGCCGCAGCACATCGGTGACCGTGTCCAGCAGCAGTTCCGCACCGGCCTTCAACCGGGCCTCGTTCACGACGGCACGGTTCTCCCGCACGGGGATCGTCTCGGGCTGCGGCGCGTCCACACAGTGCCCGGCGAGGACCCGCAGATCGCGCAGGTCCTCCTCGCCCAGCGGCGTGCTGCTGCCCGCCAACGCCAGGTACAGGGACGCGACTTCGGCGTCCGTGTCGCCGCCGAGGTGCAGCACCGTCATACGGTCGCCCGCCGCGGCGATCAGTTCCTCGTGGTGGCCGAGCATCTCCGTGTAGGTGTGCTGGTAACGGCCGTACGACGGCAGGGTGAGGAGGTTGACGAGCCCGTCGCTCAGCTGCTCCAGAACGCTCGGGCGCGCGGCGTCGTCGGCCAGCGCCTCGGCGACGCAGCGCATCCAGAAGTCGTACGTGTCCGGCACGTTGGCCGGGAAGTCGACGAAGTACACGTTGTGCCGCACATGGTCGCCGACCATCTCGCGCACCGTGCCCAGTGTCCGCACGGCCGTGTCGACGACCGTGCCCTCGGACAGCCCCGACAGCCGCGCCAGCAGCTCCGCCGACAGCTTGAAGCCCACGGACATGAGCGCCGCGTCGAACTGCCGTGCCGCGACGGCGCCTTGCCCGGCGGGACCCACGGGGGAGGGGAGACGGTGGACGTGCCGGATGACCAGGGGTTCGAGACGGTGGACCATCCCGGGATCGTCCCAGAGCAGGGCGAGCGGGCGCACTCGGGTTTTCGTCTCCGAGGCGGGCATCCACACCCCTCCTACGCGCCGGGAGTGCGGAAATTTGGCGGGTATCGTTCCCGGTTCGGCCGGGCATCGTTAGTTGGCGGGGTTTGAGGGTCAGAGAGGGGAAATATGCCGTCGTCGTCGATGCGGTCGATCGATGCACAGCCACAACCGGTGCTCAGTCCGCCGGCGCCCGTCGCCGTCTTCCTGGTGGTGACGATCGAGCCGGGTGGCGAACCCGCCGTGCACGATCTGCTCACCGGTCTCGCGGGGCTCATACGCGCCGTCGGGTTCCCGAGTCCCGACAGCGGCCTGTGCTGCGCCACCGGAGTGGGATCCGTGGCGTGGGACCGGCTGTTCGGGGATCCGCGTCCGCAGGAGCTGCATCCCTTCAGGGAGTTGGAGGGGACGCGGCACCGCGCCGTGTCGACCCCCGGTGACCTGCTCTTCCACATCCGGGCCGCCCGCACCGATGTGTGCTTCGCCCTGGCCGCCGAGATCATGAAGCGGCTGCGCGGCGCGGTCACCGTCCAGGACGAGGTCCAGGCCTTCGCCTACTTCGACTCGCGCAACCTCCTCGGCTTCGTCGACGGCACCGAGAACCCCGTCGGCCAGGCGGCGGCCGACGCGGCGATCGTCGGTGACGAGGACCCCGCGTTCCGCGGCGGAAGCTACGCGATGATCCAGAAGTACGTGCACGACATCGACGCCTGGGAAGCCCTCGCGGTCGAGGCCCAGGAGAAGGTGATAGGCCGCTCCAAGCTGACCAACATCGAACTCGACATGCCCGGCTCCCACAAGGACGTGAACACGATCACCGGCCCGGAGGGGGCGGAGCTGGAGATACTGCGGGGCGCGATGCCGTTCGGCAGGCCGGGGCACGGAGAGTTCGGCACGTACTTCGTCGCCTACGCGCGTACTCCCGAGATACCGGAGACCATGCTGCGGAAGATGTACCTCGGCGGTCCGGAATCCGGCCCCGACCCGATCCTCGATTACTCGGAAGCGGTCACCGGAACCCTTTTCTTCGTCCCATCAGCCACGTTCCTGGAAGCACTACCGGAACGGCCGGCAGTGGACTGATCCTGGCCGGCAGGAGGCGGGCTGCACGCGTGCGCAGGGGCGGCTCGCCTCACCCGGCGACGGCGACGGCGATGGCGATGGCGGGGTGGCAGCGGCAGGGAGGCACCAGCACCGGAGAGGTCAGGACTGCTCCGCCGCCCGCTCCGCGTCCCGCTGCTTCAGGCGGGCCGCCTCCTTGCGGACCTCGGCCTGGGTCGCGCGCTCCTTGACCAGCCACTCGGGCTGCTCCTGCTTCAGGGCCTCGATCTGCTCGGTGGTGAGGGCCTCCGCGACGCCGCCGCGGGCCAGCCCCGCGATGGACACGCCCAGCTTCTGCGCGACGACGGGACGGGGGTGCGGCCCGTTCGCCCGCAGCTCCTGCAGCCACGCGGGCGGTTCCGCCTGGAGCTGGTTCAGCTCCGCGCGGGTGACCACGCCCTCCCGGAACTCGGCGGGGGTGGCTTCGAGGTACACACCCAGCTTCTTGGCCGCGGTCGCGGGCTTCATGGTCTGGGTGCTTTGGTGCGACGTCATGGTCTCAAGGGTATCGACTGGGTGAACCGCCGCCGACCACGGCCGGTAGCCTGGCCTGGTGACAGGCTCGGAAGTACCCCCGTCGTTCCGGCTCGCCTACGTCCCGGGCGTGACCCCCGCCAAGTGGGTGCGGACCTGGAACGAGCGCTTCCCCGACGTACCCCTCACCCTCCACTCGGTGACCGCCGCCGAGGCCCCGGACGTGCTCCGGGACGGTGGCGCCGACGCCGGTTTCGTACGGCTGCCGGTCGACCGTACGGTCCTCAGCGCGATCCCCCTCTACACCGAGACCACGGTCGTCGTCGTCCCCAAGGACCACGTCGTCTCGGCGGTCGACGAGGTGACCGCCGAGGACCTGGCCGACGAGGTCGTCTTCCACCCCCTCGACGACGTCCTCGACTGGGAGCGGCCGCCGGGTCAGCCCGCCTTCGAGCGCCCCGCCACCACCGCGGACGCCGTCGAGCTGGTCGCGGCGGGCGTCGGCCTGCTCGTCGTGCCCCAGTCGCTGGCCCGGCTCCACCACCGCAAGGACCTCACCTACCGGCCGCTGGTCGACGCCCCCCAGTCGAGCGTCGCGCTGTCCTGGCCGGAGGACGCGACCACCGATCTGGTCGAGGACTTCATCGGCGTCGTCCGCGGCCGCACGGTCAACAGCACCCGGGGCCGTACGACGTCACAGTCCCCGGCCGCGACGGAACAGCCGAAGCGCAAGCGCCCCGAGGCCGCCGGCGCCTCTCGGCGGCAGTCCGGAGCCGGGGGGCGGAGCGCCCGCTCCGGTTCGGGCTCCGGCGGAGCCAAGGGCGCGAAGGGCGCCAAGAGCCCCCGACGCGGCAAGCCTCGCCGCAGGTCGTAGCGGACGGCCGAAGAGCCCGGCTGGCGCGCTACCCGGTGCGTTCCGTGAGCCTGCGTTCCAGGTCGCGCAGGTCCTTGCCGATGTTGTGGCGGACATGGCGGGCCATGATCGGGGCCGCCGGCCGGTAGACACCGCCGGGGCCGCCCCGGACGCGGATGCGCGCGAGGGTGCCGTCCGCGTGCGGGTCGAAGGCGTAGGTGATCTGCATCGGCACCGGGCCGGCCACTGCCACCATGTCGAGCAGCCGCGGGAAGTCGTACGACGCCACGCGCAGCACGTAGCCGATGTGCCGACCCAGGAAGTGCGCCGTCCGCTTGACCTCGGCGCCGACCCCGAAGCCGCCCTCGTCGGCTTCGCGGGTCAGCTCCGCCCTGCGGATGCCCTGGGTCCAGTCGCGGTCGTGGCGCCAGTCCATGGCATAGGCGGCAACCTGCTCGGGGGGAAAGGGGATCACCCGCTCCGCCGACACGTCGATCGTCATGGCTCCAGCATCCCCGCGCCTGGAGTCGAGCGCTCGGCGCGGGGACCAGGTCACCGGGTCAGGGAGCGTACGTCCCCTGCTCCGCCGTACGGACGACCGTCTGCCCGTTGGTCTGACTCAGCAGACCGTCGGTGACCCAGGCGCTCACGGTGGACCGCACGCGCGAGACCAGCGCACCCTTGTTGGCGAAGGGAGCCCCGGCCCAGATCTCGTCCAGCAGCGTGGTGCCGTCGGACTTCGCGGGGTTGGCGACGCCGGAGTCGGAGTTGCCGAAGATCAACCGGGGTTCCGAGCGCCGGAAGTAGGCGTGGGTCGGGTCTTCGGTGCCCTCGAAGAAGGGGGCGAACTCGGTTCCGGCGAGGGTGTGGTGGAGTGGCTTGCCGGACACGGGAGTGAGCGACGGCAGCAGGTCGCCCGACAGGCCGGCGTTGCGGTACAGGCCCAGCTGCAGGTGGCTCGTTGAGGAACTGCGGCCGACGAGGTTGACGGGGCCGTAGAACAGCGTCTGCAGCGCAGGGTCGTCGATCGCCTTCTCCGCCCTCAGCCGGAAGGGCATGGAGATCCGCACGGTGTCTCCGCTGCGCCACGTCCGCGACACGGTGAAGTAACTCCCCGGCGTCGGAGTGCCGCTCACCGCACTGCCGTTGACCGTCACCCGGAAGCCCGCGGTCGCCCACGACGGCACCCTCAGCCGTAGTGCGAAGGCGGCGGCGCCGCCGATGGTGAGGGTGGAGCCCTGCTCGCGCGGGAACGTGGTCGCCTGAGTGAGCGTCACACCCTTTTCCGTCCATGTCAGTTGGGACGGGCTGTAGAGGTTGACGTACAGCGCGCTGCCGTCGGCGGCCTTGAAGTACACCGAGTCCTGGTATTTGGTGGCGCTCTCCATGCCGGTGCCCTCGCAGCAGGTCGTGCCCTGCTTGGGCGTGTAGTCCCGCACATGACCCGGCGTCAGCCCGATGAAGTACGTGACCAGCGGCTTCTCGGCGTCTGCCTTGTCCTGCTTGGAGCCGAGGACCTGGTTGTAGAGCGCCCGCTCGTAGTAGTCCATGTACTTCGGCTGCTGCTCGTGGAAGAACAGCGTCCGGCTCAGCTTCAGCATGTTGTACGCACAGCACGTCTCGGCGGTCGTGTCGCTGATCGTGCCCGCGATCACGTCGCGCGCCTTCCAGAACTCCGCGGTACTGGTGCCGCCGATTCCGTACATGCGGTGGGGGACGACCATGCCCCAGAAGTTGCGGGCGGCGTCGAGATAGCGGGCCTCGCCGGTGGCGTCGTACAGTCGCAGGTACCCGGTGAAGATCGGTATGTGCTGGTTGGCGTGCAGCCCGTCGAGGATGTCGGTGTTCGCGGCGCAATTGTCGATGAGCCGGTCGAGGTCGAACAACTGGGCCAGCGCGAGGTGTTCGGCCTTGCCGGTGATCGCGTGCAGATCGCAGATCGCCTCCACGATGCCGCCGAACTCGCCGCTGGAGAACAGCCCCCACATACGCTGCAGCGCGGCCTCGGGCAGCTTGGACAGCCGGGAGTACATCCAGTCGCACATGCCGGACGCGAGATCGAGGGCCCGGGCGTCGTCCGTGGTGAGGTACGCGTCCAGCACACCTCTGAGGATCTTGTGCGCGGTGTAGTACGGCGCCCACACCTTGGTGTAGTCGCTGCTGGTCCGCGACTCCAGGTCGATGAACTGCGTCTCCGGGTACGCCGCCAGGAAACCGGGGTGGCTGGGCCCGCCCCAGGTGCGGCGCAGGGTGGCGGTGAGGCCACGGCCGGAGGCGTCGGCGAACGTCCCGCCGGAGGTCTCGTCGAAGGCGTACGAGGCCAGGTTGCCGCGTCCGGCGGAGGCGTCGGCGGCCCGGCTGCTCTGCAACTGCGTGATCTCGGCGGCGGTGAGGGCGCGCGACCAGACGTTGAACTCGTCGTAGGCACCGGCGAAAACGGGGTCCGTGGCGAAGTTGGAGCGGCCGAGCCAGTTGTTGGTGAGGGAGCCGAGGGCGGCCGGGGTGAGGGACATCGCCGTGTTGCGGGCCACGGCGGTGCCGTTCACGTACAGCGTCCCGGTGCCGCCCGCGATCGTGACCGCGAGGTGGCTCCACTGATTGAGCGGCAGCGCGGCGGTGCCGTCGAGGCCCTGTTCGCCGCCCGGCCCGTTGGTCGTGATGGCGAACCGCGGCAGACCTGCGGCGTTGCGGGCGGCCAGGTACAGGTAACGGGTGGTGTCGTTCCCGAAGTCGAAGACCCGCGTCCAGTTTGCGTCGTGGGTGGGCTTCACCCAGGCGGACAGGGTGATCGCGGAGGCGCCCCCGAGGGCGGCGGCGGGCAGATCGACGTACTGGTGGGAGCCGCGGACGTGCTCGGTGGCGGTGCCGAACTTCCCGCTCGCGCTCAGCACCACGGGGTCCTTGCGCAGCGCCGCGCGCACGTCGGTCAGTGCCCCGACCATGGTGCGGATCTTCTCGACGAACACCTGCTCGCCGGTGCCGGCATAAGCCTGCGACAGCATGGTCAGGAAGTGCCCGGTGTAGTGCCCGCGCAGGTTGCCGTTCGCCTCGCCGTCGAGCCCCTCCCAGCCCCCGGGCGCCACCGCGCCGCCGGTGGAGAGGCCGGCATTGGCGCGGAAGACCTGCAGCAGCCGGTTCACGTCGTAGCCGCGGGCGTGGTCCAGCATCAACTGCCTCTTGTCGGCGAAGAGTCCGGGCCTGAGTGCCACGTCGTCGAGGGCGAAGGGCTGGACGGTCCAGGTGGAAGGCGTGACGGCCACGGACTGCGCCTCCTGAACGGCGGCCGGGGCGGCCCAGGCGGCCGAGGCGGCCGAGGCCCGGCCGGTTGCCGAGTGGCTGATCGCGGGAACCGCCGCGGCGAGGGCGGCGGCCTGGAGAAGGGATCGTCTGGAGAGGGGCGGGGCCATGTGTACTCCTCCACGAGGGGGACGAGCGTTCGGCGTTCGGGATTACGAACAGCGTACGAATAGTCGACCAGACGATAGGTAGGAGGCGGGCGAGGGTCAACGGGTCCGGGGCGTTCCAATTCCGTTCGCACTTCCGGCCGTTCGGCTCGTCGGCCGGCAGGGCCCTACCTCGTCCGGCGCAGCCAGTCGTACGCCGTACGCGTTGTGAACTCCTCCTGTCCGCCCCGCAGCAGCAGACCTGCTGTCGCGAACTCCGGGGAGTCCGCCTGGGTGGCCACGTACGGGATGGCGATGCAGCGCATGCCGGCCGCGTGAGCGGCGGCGGCGCCCGGGGCGGCGTCCTCGACGACCACGCAGTCGGCCGGTGCGGCGCCGAGCCGGCGGGCCGCTTCGAGGAAGACGTCGGGGGCGGGCTTGCCGTGGTCGACCTCGTCGGCGGAGACGACGGTGTGCAGATGGGCGTCCAGGCCCGTGCCGGACAGGATCGCCGTGATGGCCTTCAGGGACGAACCCGAGGCAACGGCCAGGGGGATGCCCTCGGTCGACAGGAGCTCCACGAACTTGCGCATCTCGGGGTAGGCGCGCGTGGAGGTGCGGGCCAGATCCAGGTAGCGGCGGTTCTTGGCGGCGAGCAGTTCGTCCACGGACGCCCGCAGGCCGTATTCCCGCTTCCAGCGCGTGACCGTCTCCAGCGTGCTGATGCCGACGTACCGCTCGTGATCCGACCATGTGAAGTCGGGAACCCCGTGCTCGGCGAGGACCTGGCGTCCCGCCTCGTAGTAGTTGGGCTCGCTGTCCACGAGTGTTCCGTCGAGATCGAAGATGACCGAAGTGCTGCCGAGACCGCTCATGGCCCCAGGATGTCAAAGGTCATCTGCGGGCCGCTGCCCGCCCGATCGACTCCACCAATGGCAGCAGCCGGTGCGGGACCCGCTCGCGCAGGGCCACCTCGGAGCGGGTGCGGACCACACCGGGCAGGCTGATCAGCTTCTGGATCACGTCCTCCAGGTGGGCGTTGTCGCGGGCCACCACCCGGGTCAGCAGATCGCCCCCACCCGTGATCGAGAACGCCTCGACGATCTCCGGCACGGCGGCGAGCTCGTCGCCCACGTCGTCCAGGTGGCCCTGGGTGACCTCGATGTGCACGAACGCCAGCACCGGATGCCCGAGCGCGGCGGCCGAGAGGGCCGGCCCCGTGCCGGTGATCACGCCCTCCCGCTCCAGCCGGTCGAGGCGTGCCTGCAGCGTGCCCCGCGCGACGCCGAGGATGCGGGCGTACTCGCGCACGCTGGTGCGGGGCTGCTCCAGCAGCAGCCGCAGGATGCGGGTGTCGAGCTCGTCCACGGCCATGCCGTCCGGCCTCCTTCGCCCCGTGTCGCAGCCGCGTCCGCCACGGACTGCCATGGGCCGTCATAGGCCGTAATGGGCCGTTGGCTCGCCGATGGACGCACGGGGACCGCTATGTCTGTGCCAATGGCTCAGCATTCTAGATGCCGCTTGAGCCAGGATGCTCCTGGATGCTGCAATGAGCCTGTCGATGGCGCTGCGGATCCCGCGGCGCCTTTTTCATGCCGGAGCAAAGGGGCGGAACGTAGTGCTGAAGAGGGTGTTCGTGGCGCCGGACCCGGGGCGGGCGCGGCTGCGCTTCGCCGCGCGGGCCGTGCTCGGCATCGGGCTCGCGGTCGTCGTCTGCGGACTGGCCGGACACTCCCTCGTCGGTGCCGTCACCGGCGGGCTCGCCGCGCTGCTCGCGCTGTTCACCGTCACCGACGCCACGGTCCGCGGACAGGCGGTCACCACCGCCCTGCTGCCGCTGGTCGGCCTGCCCGTCCTCGCGGCGGCGGCCGAACTGCACGACCAACCGGTCGTCCGCGACCTCACCTTCCTCGCCATCGTCGGCGCGGGCGTGTACGCGCGCCGCTGGGGGCCGCGCGGGCACAGCCTCGGGGTGTTCGCGTTCATGACCTTCTTCGTGGCGCAGTTCCTGCAGGCCACCCCGGGCCGGCTGCCCGAGCTCTACGCCGCCGTACTGCTGTCCCTGCTGACCGCGTCCGCGGTGCGCTTCGGGCTGTGGTGCTACGAACGCCGTCTGCCCCCGGCGCCGGTACCGGCACCACCGGGCGGCACCGGGCTGGCCCGCGTGACCACACGGCAGGCGATCCAGGCCACCGCAGGCGCGGGCTTCGCGCTCGTCGTGGGCCAGCTGGTGTCCGGGCACCGCTGGTACTGGGCCGTCGGCGCCACGTGGTGGATCTTCGTCAACACCACCTCGCGCGGCGAGACCCTGGTCCGCGGCTTCCGCCGGGTCCTCGGCACGGTGATCGGCATCGCCCTCGGCCTTCTCGTCGCCGTCCCGCTGCACGGCGAGACGATCCCGACGGCCGCGCTCCTCGCCGTCTGCGTCTTCGGCATCTTCTACACGGCCGCCGTCTCCTATACGTGGATGATGCTCTGCGTCACGGTGCTCGCCGAGCTCCTCTACGGCCTGCTGGGCGTCCTCGATCCCGCCCTGCTGGCGCTGCGGCTCGCCGAGACCGGCGTCGGGGCGCTGGGCGCCGTGCTGGCCGTGCTGTTCGTGCTGCCCGTGACCACGCATGCCGTCAACGACGCCTGGATCCAGCGCGCCCTGCGCTGCGTCCACGCCGCCACCGCCGAGGCCGCCGCCCGCCTGGGCGGGGACGACACCGCCGACCCGGCCTTGCGGCTCGCCGAGCTGGAGCAGCTGCTCGGCCGGGTGCGCCTTGCCCTCGCACCGCTGGTGCATCCGCTGAACCCGATGTCGGCCCGCAAGCGGCGCGCACGCCACGTACTGGCCCTGCTGGACGACTGCGCCCGGGAGATCCGCGGCCTGGCCGCCGTCGCCGCCGACCCCGAGGCCTCGCACGACGCCCGCCTGGCCGCGGCGTGCTGGCGCGTCGAAGCCGCGGTCGAGGCGCTGACCGGCGGTGCGGACGTCGACGCCCCCCACACGCACCCGACGGAGTCGGATCCCGCACTGACCCATCTGCACGGCCTGGAACGAGCCCTGTCCGAACTGTCCCAGCCCCTGCGCACACCGTCCGGGTCACGACTCGTCGGAGCGTGAGAACGCCGGCGTGCGGGAGACCCTCCCCGGGTCCGGACCCTCGCCCCCAGGCCGCCCCCGGACGGCCGCCGGAGCGCCAAGTCGGTTTGTCGGCCATCCGGAGGGTGGATCACGGGATCCTCCGGGTACCCGGCGCCATCGGACGCAAGGAACCCGCGAGCCGTGCGGGAGCGGCCCGCGGGTGAGCCTCCTGGGGTGCGCCCGCGGGGCCCCTCAAGCAACGCCACGCCCGTCTGCCACCGGACCTGGGAGTCGGGGCAGCGGTATCGCGCCCGCACGCATCACCCCGAGGCCAGAGCCCGGGCCGGGGGCGAGGGTCGACCGTACGCGCCGACGTTTTGAACGGCTCTTGGTCTAGACCGATGATGATCCGCTGCTACCGTCAGCCCGGACGGCACCCGACCGGAAGGGGACTGCGGTGGCAGATGGTGGCAGGCGGGCACGGCGGGCCTACATCGGGTCGTTCACGGCGGCCGGCGGCCCCGGGATCGTGACGGCGTACGTGGCCGCGGGCAGCGGAGCGCTCACCGTCCTGGGAGGCGTGGACGACGTGCCCGACCCCGCGTACCTGGCCCTGTCGCCGGGCGGCGAAACGCTCTACGCGGTCAGCGAGACGGCCGAGGGCGCTGTGGCCGCGTACCGCGTGACCGGGGACAAGCCGGAGCTCATCGGATCACCGGTCCCGGTGGGCGCCGGCGGACCGACCCACCTCAGCCTCTTCGCCGGCCACGTCCTGACCGCCAACTACGGCTCGGGCAGCGTCACCGCCGTGCCCGTCCGTGCCGACGGCACCCTCGCGGGCGCCCCGTCCGCAGTCCTCCAGCACACCGGATCGGGCCCGCACACGCCGCGCCAGCAGGGCCCGCACGCCCATCATGTGCAGCCCGACCCGAGCGGACGCTGGGCCGTCAGCGTGGACCTCGGCACCGACTCGGTGCGGGTGTGCACGCTGGCCGGCGGCACACTCGACATGCACCGGGAGATCGCCCTGCGGCCGGGCTCGGGCCCTCGCCACCTGGCCTTCCACCCGCACGGCCCGTACGCGTACGTCGTCAACGAACTCACCCCCACCGTCACCGTCTGCCACTGGGACGCCGACGACGGCACGCTCAAGCCGCTGACGGAGACGCCGGTCCTGCCGGGCGGCCCGGCCGGCGACGCCTATCCCTCCGGCATCGTCGCCTCGCCCGACGGCCGCTTCGTGTGGACCGCGACCCGCGGCGAGGACGTGCTGTCGACGTTCGCCGTCGAGGGCGAGGAACTGCGGCTCGTCGGAACGGTGATCTGCGCCGGCCACTGGCCGCGCGCGCTCACCGAGGCGGACGGGTTCCTGTACGTGGCGAACGAGCGCTCCGGTGACGTCGCCTGGTTCGCCCTGGACCCCGACACCGGGCTTCCGCGCTACGAAGGCTCGATCGAGGTGCCCGCGGCGTCCTGCGTGATCATCGGCCCCGACGTCGGCAGGGCGTGACCGCACGCCGAAGGGCCCGCTCCGGACGTGGAGCGGGCCCTTCGGCGTTACGACCGGGACGCGCACGTCAGACGTGCGGTCACGTGCACATGGGCGGCGTCAGCGGACCGGCGTGCCCTGCGCCTGCTGCGGGGCGATGCCCAGCGCCGTCGTGTACTTCGACAGGGCGAGCTTGCCGATCGCCGGGTACGGGCCGAGCGCCTCGGCGGCGGAGCAGCCCGCCTCGTGAGCGGCCTCCGCGACCACGCTCGGGTCGATCTCCGGCCCTATCAGGTACGGTGCCAGCGCCAGCTGCTGGGAGCCCGAGGAACGCAGCTGCTCGGCGACCGCCGAGATCGAGCCCTCCTGGTCCAGGGCCGCCGCCATCACCGGCACGGCCAGGCGCGCGGCGAGCAGCATGCCGGTGATCCCGGCCGCCTGCACGGCCTCCTCGCCGCCGACGGAGGCCAGGATGATGCCGTCCGCGGCCGTGGCCACGGTGAACAGGCGGGCACGGTCGGCGCGGGCCAGACCGGCCTCGGACAGGCGCACGTGCAGTGCCTCGGCGAGCAGCGGGTGCGGGCCCAGCACATCGGTCAGGTCGGCCGCGACGCGGCTGTCCATCACAGCCTGGCGGATGACGCGCAGCAGTGCGCTGTCCGGGCCGGCGAGCAGCGGCACGACGACGGCGACGGGGCCCTCAGGCTCCTTGGCCTCCACCCCTGCGGCGATCGCCTGCTCATAACGGGCGGCGCGCTCCTCGGCGGCGTGCACGAGCACCGACTGGAGAGTGGGGAACTCCACGTCGTCGCCGTCGACGTACCCGATCCGGGCGTCGAGGCCGGGGAGCTCGGAGCGGGCGATGCTCACAACCTCCTCGGCGAGACCGCGGGTCGCGGCGCTAGGCGTGCCCGGCACCGCGAGGACGAGCGCGGGCGCGCCCTCGGGAGCCGCCAAGGGCTCGGGTCGGCGGTGCCGCCCGGGCTGACGAGGTCGCGGCATTCGTACTGGCAGGCCGGACGCGGGCCCAGTGGGGGAGCTCATGGCGACGCATGTTACTGGCTTCTTGGGCTCCCCTGTTCGGGGAGGGTGCAGGTGAGCGGTATCCGTCCGCTTTTGTCTGATTGAGTTACGTGCAGAGTGGAACCGGGCGGCCTAGGTGGATCAGTCCCGCTTGTCGTTCACCACGCAGAGCATCGCCTCGTCACTCGGCAGAGTGAGCGAGTCCGTCGCGAGATCGGTCGCGATGCGCACCGACCCGTCGAGCGGATCCCCCGCTGCCGGCACCCTCCGTGCGTGCGGCACGCGCTTGGCCAACTCCTCTTCCAGGGGTACGACGAGAGGATCACCCATCTTGAACAGGCCGCCGGTGAGCGCGACTTGAGGCTCCCCGGCCGTGGGGCAGACGGCGGTCGCGGAGTCGGCCATGTGCCGTGCGGCGGCCCGCAGGACGTCGGCGGCCACCGGATCGCCGTCGGCGCACGCGGCCACGTGCGGAGCGAAGGAGGCCAGGACGGCAGGGCGGTCCGGCCGTGGATACAGCTTCCCGGGCAGCCCCCGCACCGGGCCGAACAATTCCTCGGCGCGGGCCAGCAGTCCGGCCGACCCGCCGGGCCGCCCGTCGTGCGCGCGCAGCGCCGCCTCGAGCCCGGCCCGTCCGATCCAGGCGCCGCTGCCGCAGTCGCCGAGCAGATGCCCCCAGCCGTCCGCGCGGCGCCAACTCGCCAGGTCGGTGCCGATCGCGATGAGTCCCGTACCGGCGGCGACCACGGCACCGGGCCTCGGCCCGAGGGCGCCGACATAGGCGGTGACGGCATCCGCGGCGAGCGCGACCCGCCCGATGCCGAACTCCCGCCGCAGCGCGCCCGGCAGTTCGGCGCGCAGCGCATCACCCAGGCTGGCCATCCCGGCGGCCCCGACGGCGGCCGCGTCCAGCCGGCCCACTCCGGCCTCGGCCGCCAGCGCCCGCACCATGGGCACGAGTTGCTCCATGAAGTGCCCGGGGTCGATGCCCCGATCACCGGTGCGAACCGGTTCGCGGGATTCCCGCCGGGCCCTCGCCCCACGGCCGACGGTGCCGACGACGACTCGCAAACCGGACCCTCCTGAGTCGACGGCGAGGAATCCGGAGGGGGCGGTCACGGCAGGCGCCAGTCCACCGGCTGTCCTCCCTGTCCGATCAGTAGGTCGTTGGCCCGGCTGAACGGGCGGGAGCCGAAGAAGCCGCGGTCGGCGGACATGGGGGAGGGGTGCGCGGACTCCACCGACGGGAGTCTGCCGAGAAGGGGACGGAGGTTGCGGGCGTCTCGGCCCCAGAGGATGGAGACCAGCGGCTTGCCGCGTCCGGCGAGCGCGCGGATGGCCTGCTCGGTGACCTCCTCCCAGCCCTTGCCGCGGTGGGCGGCCGGTTTGCGCGGGGCGGTGGTGAGAGCCCTGTTGAGCAGCAGCACGCCCTGCTCGGTCCATGGCGTCAGATCGCCGTTGGACGGCTGCGGCAGCCCCAGGTCGGTGTTGAGCTCCCGGTAGATGTTGATGAGGCTGCCGGGCAGCGGACGTACGTCGGGCGCCACCGAGAACGACAGCCCCACGGCATGTCCGGGTGTCGGATACGGGTCCTGTCCGACGATCAGGACCCGTACGTCGTCGAAGGGCTGCTGGAAGGCCCTCAGGACGTTCGGCCCGGCCGGTAGATAGGTGCGCCCCGCGGCGATCTCCGCGCGCAGGAAGTCGCCCATCCCGGCGATCCGTTCGGCAACGGGTTCCAGGGCCTTCGCCCAGCCCGCTTCGACGATTTCATGCAAGGGTCGTGGTGCCACGGGCGTCACCTTACTGCCGTACCGGCGGCGGTGATCAACCAGTGGCCAAGGCCGGCCCCTGAGCCCCGACGGCTCATCCGACCACCGCGGCCCTGACGCACAGCACGTCCGGCAGATGCGACGCCAACTGCTGCCAGCTGTCGCCGTCGTCGGCCGACGCGAACACCTCGCCGTTGCGATTGCCGAAGTACACGCCCGCCGGGTCCGCGTCGTCCGTGCACATCGCGTCGCGCAGCACCGTGCCGTAGTGGTCGTCCTGCGGCAGTCCCGCCGACAGCGGCTCCCAGGTCTTGCCCGCGTCCGCCGTACGGAAGACGCGACAGCGGTGGTCGGCAGGGACGCGGTCCGAGTCGGCGGTGATCGGGAACACGAACGCCGTCTCGCCGCGGTGGGGGTGCGCGGCCACGGCGAAGCCGAACGTGGACGGCAGGCCCTCGCCGATGTCCGTCCAGTTCGCACCCGCGTCGTCGCTGCGGTACACGCCCCAGTGGTTCTGCAGATACAGGCGGTCCGGCGTCGCCGCGTCCTGCGCGATCTTGTGGACGCACTGGCCGAACTCAGGGTTCGGATCCGGCAGGAACACGGCGGCGACACCGGAGTTGGACGGCGACCAGCTCGCACCGCCGTCGGCCGTCTTGAACACGCCGGCCGTCGAGACGGCGACCGTCACGGCCTGCGGGTCGCGCTTGTCGGTGATGACGGTGTGCAGGCCCTCGCCGCCGCCGCCCGGCACCCACTTCGACCGGGTCGGGTGCTCCCACAGCGGGCGGACCAGCTCGAAGGTCTCGCCGCGGTCCTCCGAGCGGTACAGCGCCGCCGGTTCCGTCCCCGCGTACACCACGTCGGGCTCCGCGGCCGCCGGGTGCAGCTGCCACACGCGCTCCAGGGAAGCGTCCGTGTCCTTGGGGAACTTGACGGCCGGCTGAGCCGGTTCGGTCCACGTGCGGCCCAGGTCGTCGGAGTGGAAGACCGACGGGCCCCAGTGGGCGCTGTCGCCGCCCGCCAGAAGTCGCGGACGCTCGCCGCGAGTGTCGATGGCGACCGAGTACACGGCCTGGGCGTTGAAGTAGGGACTCTCGTCGAACTCCCAGGTGCCGCCTCGCCTCCGCCCGATGAACAGGCCCTTGCGCGTGCCCACGGCGAGCATTGCCTCGGTCATGCCGACCACCTCCGCGACGTCTTTGTCTCAGGTACCGGCCAGTCTGCACCCCGGCACTGACAGTCACCTCTGGAAAGGCTTACGTCGCAGGTCAGCGCGGCGATGATAGCCCTCCGGCGGGAGCCGCGGGCACTTTCGCGAAGACGCCCGAGAGGGCCGCGTGACCCGTGCCACGGTCGATCCCGGTACGTGCAGTGAGCATCCGCCTCCCGTCTCCCGTATGGGATGGCGGCCGGTCCGGCAGGCACGTTCGTGCGCTCATGAGGAGGAAGCCTTCGATGGCGTTCCGTGGTCCGAAGGTGTGGCTGTGGCGCTGGCGGCGCAATCCGCTCAAACGCCGGGCCGACACGGTGGAGGCCTGGGTGCTCCTCGCCGCCTGGGTACTGACCGTCCTGTGCGGAGTGCTCGCCGGCCTGGCGACGGCCCGCACGGTGGAGCACGGAATGGCCCGGGAGCGCGTCGAGTGGCGGCCCGTCGTGGCCCTGCTCACCGAACAGGCACCGGGCACGTTCGACGCGCGCTCCGGCACGTCGAGCAGCCAGTACGTATGGGCGAAGGTCCGCTGGAGCACGCGTGACGGTTCCCCGCACACCGGCCAGGCCCGCGTCCGCCCCGGCAGCGGCGTCGGCACGCCGGTCACCGTTTGGACGGACCCGCAGGGCCGCCTGGTGACCCGGCCCGCCTCCCCCTCCGAGGCCCGCACCCGAGCCACCCTGGTCGGCGGCCTCGCGGGCCTCTGCGCCGCGTCCGTCCCCTTCGTCGCCGGCCGAGCCCTCCGCAGCCGCCTGGAGAGCCACCGCATCGACCACTGGGGCTACGAGTGGGCACGCTTCGGGCCGCTGTGGGGTGGTCGGACGACGGGGTGACGGCCGTAGGGGAGCCCGGCCCGTGGCTGCCTCGGCGGGCGCTGGAGGCGGCCCGCAGCTGCCCCCACCTCGGCCAGGAAGCAGCGCGGTCCCAGCTGCGATCGAGGCCGTGCGGGGCACCGGTCGGTTCCGCCCCGCGGGGCATGCCGGACCGTGCTCATGGCTGATCCGCCGGCCCACATCCCGCGGGCGGCGCGCCGCCATCGATCGGACTCCCGGCGCGGGGAGCCATCGATGGCGGCCCGCCCCACGCGGGTTGGTTCGCACGCAGCCGGGGGGCGCCCCAGCTAGTCAGTACCGCTCTGTCCTTGCCGCCTCGGTGACGCCTTTCTCCTTGCCGACTCGGGGACGCCGCGAAGCAGTCAGCCTCGCGCCGCTTCAGTCCCCTCAGCCACTGCGGTGCCACCGCACGACCCCGGGCCTCACCTCAGCGCTCAGTCCTCAGTCCTCAGCCGTCATCCCTCAACACCCGGCAGCGCCCGTCCCAGAATCCCGTCCACGTCCGCCGCGTCCGGCAGCGTGCCGAAGGCGTGACCCCAGTCGCCGCCCAGTCGGGTGGCGCAGAAGGCGTCGGCGATCGGTGTGGGGGCGTGGCGGATCAGGAGGGAGGCCTGGAGGGTGAGGGCCATCAGCTCGACCAGGCGGCGGGCGGAGGCCTCGGAGCCCGCGGCGAGCAGCGACTTCAGGCGGGCCACCGACGCGTCCAGACGCGCGTCCGCCCCCTGCGCCAGGGCAAGTTCGGCGAAGAGCGCCTCGGCAGTGCCCGGCTCCCGGCTCAACGCCCGCAGCACGTCGAGGGCGTTGACGTTCCCCGAGCCCTCCCAGATCGACAGGAGCGGAGCCTCGCGGTAGTGGCGGGGCATGCCCGACTCCTCGACGTAGCCGTTGCCGCCGAGGCACTCGAGGGCCTCCGCCGTGAAGGCCGGACCCCGCTTGGTGACCCAGTACTTGCCGACGGCGGTGGCGATCCGGCGGAACGCCGCCTCGGCCCCGTCCGCGTCGTCCCCGCGCACCACCCGGTCGGCCGCGCCGGCCAGCCGTAGCGTGAGCGTCGTGGCGGCCTCGGACTCCAGCGCCAGGTCGGCCAGGACGTTGCGCATCAGCGGCTGATCGACCAGCCGCGCCCCGAACGCGCTGCGGTGGCGCACATGGTGCCCCGCCTCGACGAGCGTCTTGCGCATCAGCACCGCCGACGACATCACGCAGTCCAGCCGGGTGCAGTTGACCATCTCGATGATCGTCTTGACGCCCCGCCCCTCGGGCCCCACCAGCCAGGCGACGGTCCCGTCGAACTCGGGCTCTGAGGAGGCGTTGGAACGGTTGCCCAGCTTGTCCTTCAGGCGCTGGATGCGGAACGTGTTGCGGCTGCCGTCGGGCAGGACTCGCGGCACGAGAAAGCAGGACAGCCCGCCGGGCGCCTGCGCCAGGACCAGGAAGACGTCGCACATGGGCGCCGAGGTGAACCACTTGTGCCCGCGCAGCGTGTACACCCCGGGCTCGGCCGTCGGTGACGCCGTGGTGGTGTTCGTGCGGACGTCGGAGCCGCCCTGCTTCTCGGTCATCCCCATGCCCGCGAGCAGACCCGGCTTCTCGGTGGGCACGCGCAGCTCCGGGTCGTACTCCCGGCTGGTCAGCAATGGTTCGTAGACCTTCGCGAGCTCCGGCTGCCGGCGCAGCACGGGGACGGCGGCGTACGTCATGGACGTCGGGCAGCCGTGCCCCGCCTCCGTGTGCCCCCACACCAGTCCGCCCGCGGTCCGCGCGACATGCGCTCCGGGCCGCTCGTCCGCCCAGGGAGCGGCCGCCAGCCCCTCGCCGACCGCGACCCGCATCAGGTGGTGCCAGCTCGGATGGAACTCGACCTCGTCGACACGATGGCCGTACCGGTCGTGCGTCCGCAGCACGGGCTCGTGGCGGTTGGCCTGCTCACCCCACTCCTGCGCCTCGGCGCTCCCGGCCCGCACGCCCAGCCGCCGGATGTCCTCCTCGGCCCAGGCGGCCCCCTCGCGGCGCAGCCCCTCGATCAGGGCCGTGTCCTCGGAGGCGTCGTAGGGCGCCAGGGGAGGGGGCTGATTGGTGACGTCGTGGGTGCCGTACTGCCCGGACTGCTCCGGCGCGACTCCGGACTGCTCCTGCGCGAGTATCGAGACCATGCCGCCAATGTTGCACCATGGCTGCGGCTGTAGCAATCCTGTAATACACCGAGTCGGCACGTAAGGTACCTGGCCATGCCGAACAACCCGTCACCGCCGACCGACGAGGTGGGCCTGCGCCCGCTGTCCGCCCGGTCGGTCGTCCTGAGCCTGCTGCTGGGTCTGCACCCGCCCGAGCTGCCGGTGAAGGAGCTGGTGCGCAGCGTGGAGCCGTTCGGAATCGCGGGGTCCACGCTGCGGGCTGCGCTCAGCCGGATGGTCGCGGCCGGCGACCTGCGGCGCGCCGACACGGTCTACCGGCTCAGCGACCGGCTCCTGGAACGCCAGCGGTGGCAGGACGACGCCGTGCACCCCGAGACGCTGCCCTGGGACGGCGACTGGGAGATGGTCGTTGTCACCGCCACGGGCCGTGGCCCCGCCGAACGCGCGGAACTGCGCACCGAGCTCACCCGGCTCCGGCTCGCCGAGCTCCGCGAGGGCGTCTGGCTGCGCCCGGCCAATCTGGTCCGGCCCCTGCCGGGCGACCTCGTCCAGGTGGCCCAGAGCTACACGGCCCGCCCCGACCGCCCCGCACCCGAGTTCGCCGCGAGCCTGTGGCCGCTGGACGCCTGGGCCGGCACCGGACGAGCCCTGCTCACCGAGGTCGCCCACGCGCGACGGCCGTCCGACCGTTTCACCGCCTTCGCGGCCGTCGTGCGGCACCTGCTCGCCGACCCGGTACTGCCCCCTGAACTGCTCCCCGCCGACTGGCCGGGCGACCGGCTGCGCGCCGCGTACGCGGACTACCGACGGGAGCTCGCGGAGGAGGTGCGCGCGTGACGGGAACGACGGCTCCGACAGCGCACGCGCGTGACGGACACGATGCCTCCGACGGGGTACGCGCGCGTGCCCGCGACTGACCGCACACGACGCGACGGCCGCCCGAAACGCCGTGCGGGGACGCTTCGGACGGCCGCCTTCACCGTGGGGTGACCACCTGCGAGCGGGTGCTACCGGTAGGTGATGTCCGAGCTGGAGTACAGGCAGTTCGTGCTGTCCGGCCCCGTACCCACGGCCGTGTTGTTGTTGTACTTCTGGCACGGGACGACCTTGCGACCGGAGTCGTTGAGGATCGTGATGCCGCGCAGCGTCGCCACGTCGTTGCGGTTGACGTTGATGCCGACCAGACGCGCGGTGGACCCCGTGCCGGTCACCTCGATGTTGCTGAGATTGACCTTGCGCGTGTACTGCGTGGAGCAGTCGCCGCACGAGCGGTACAGCGTCTTGAAGTCGCTGACGGCGAAGTTGGAGATGTTCAGCGTGCCGGACCCGTTGTGCTGGAAGACCTTGTCGGCGGCCTTCTTGGCGCCACCGCCGGTCACGGTGTAGGTGGAGCCGCCCCGGAAGGTGGCCGCGTCCTCGCCGACGTCCTCCCACCACACGTTCTGCAGGGTGCAGTTGCCCTCGCAGTGGATGCCGTCGGCGCCGGGCGCGCCGATGATGACGTTCTTCAGCGTCGCGCCGGCCGCGAGCTTGAAGATCGGGTCCTGGCCCTCCTCCTGACCGTCACCGGCCAGGTCGCCGCTGCCGTAGTAGCGGACCATGCCGCCGTCGCGGACGCCGGACACGGAGATGGTGGAGCTCACCGGCTGGCTGCTGCTGGGCGTCGGCCAGGTGGCGGCGCTCGCCGGCGGCGCACCGACTGTCGTGATCATGACAGATGAGAGGCCGAGGGCGGTCAGGCCGCCGGTCAGTGCCCGCCGACGGGCGCGGGGCTTTGCTGGTGAAGTCATGTCCCGTATGCCTTCTTCCAGTTGTGGGGGTGTCGGATTGGACGTGCCGGATCTTCCTGGCCTGGGTGGTCAGAGCTTCCCGGCGCCCGCGCCGGACGTCACCGAGGCGACGACGGTGGACGCGGACTCCGCGGTGTATCCGTAGGGCGGCGTGGTGAAGGTGCCGATCCGGGAGATCTCGGTCGCGGCCCCGCCGAGATCGTTGCCGCGCAGGTTGGCGTAGCCGTCCACGTCGCTGCTGCGATTCGTGGTGACGGCGATCTTGGTGTCGTGGAAGACGTTGTTCTCCACGAGCAGTTGGGCGCCCATGCGCGAGTGGCAGGCGGTGTCCGCGCCGGCCACGTAGTTGTTGTAGAAGTGCCCGGTGCCGAAGCGCAGGCTGGGGATGCGCGAGTAGACGTTGCTGAACCGGTTGTGGTGGTACGTCACCTTCAGATGCCCGGTGTCCTCGCTCGCGTTGTTGTCGCTGTGACCGACGAGTGAGCCCTTGAAGTGGTCCTTGAAGGTGTTCCAGGACACCGTGACGTTGTCCGAGCCGTGATTGATGTCCAGCAGGCCGTCGTAGTGGTCCTTGTCGTGGTCGCGGTCGGCCGAGAAGGAGTTGTGGTCGATCCACACCCTCGTCGACTCCTGGACCGTGACGCCGTCGGCCGGCGCCACCGGCTTGCTGATGTTCAGGTTCCGGATGACGACGTTGGTGACCTCCTTCAGGCGCAGCCCGCCGCCTGTGAAGCCGGACGACGAACCGACGCCCAGCACCGTGGTGTTGGAGCCGACGTCCACCTGACCGCTCAGTGAGATGAGGCCGTTGACCCGGACGACCTTGGCCGAGTTGCCGGTGACCGCCGCCTTGAAGGCGTCCAGTGTCGAGACGGTGACGGCCGAGGCGTTGCCGCCGCCGGTCGTCCCGGCGCCGAACCCGACAGGCGCGGTCTCGGCCGCCCCGGCCGGCTGCGGCAGGGCGATGACGGCCGCGGTGGCCAGGACGGCTGCGGCGGCCGTGGCCAGTGCCGTTCTTTGCGGGCGTGTACGTGGGGGGAGAGTTCGCATGCGGGTGCGTCCCTTCAGGAGGAGCGACACGATCATGTAGGTGAATGATGTACGCCATGCAGAACGCCATGAGCGGGCGGTGTGGCCATGTGGGGGTGTCGTGCATCGAGTCAGTCACACTGCTGAACGGAACGTAGGGGGCAAGCGCTTTCTAGTCAACGCTTTGCGCAGAAGAAATCGTCAGCCCTGGTGGGGGTAAGGGCTCTCATGGGCCGAGCGCGGGAGCGAGGGTGGAAGCGCTGCCATGATGAGCGTGTCCATGTCGCGATGCCTCTCCGTGAGGCCCCTCCCGCGACCAGAAGGGACAAGGACGTGCCCACCCCCATCCGCACGACCGCGACAGGAAGCTCCGGACGCTGCTCGCCGCCCTCCTGCCGCTGTTGGCGACCCTGCTCGTCGCCGCCCCCACGGCCGCCGCCCGCACCGACGCCGCCGATGCGGTGCCGACCGCGACGCTGACCGAGGTCACCGACTTCGGCACCAACCCCAGCAACCTGCGGATGTACGTGTATGTGCCGGACAACGTCACCGCCGACCCGGCGGTCCTGGTGGCGGTGCACCGGTGCACGGGCTCCGGACCGGACATGTACAACGGCACCGAGTACGACACGCTCGCCGGCCAGTACGGCTTCGTCCGGGAACAGCGCGGCGCCGGGCGGCTTCACGCTCAACGGGACGGGCTGCGCCTCAGGGTGATCGCTCTCGGCCAGGAGGCACGACCCGAGAGATCCCTTGCGTCGCCCGTGCGCGGATGACATGCCGTTTTGCGGGAACCCGGCCGTACGGGAGCCGACGTCGAACGAGCTGCGAGGCGAGCGATGGTTCTGGGACTGCTCACACGTCCGACAGCCGCCGCGGCCGAGATGGTCGCGGCCGGCCCCCGGCTGCTCGCCCGAGGAGCGGCCCCCGCGGTGGGAATCGCCGCGGGGGCGGTCGCCGGAACGGCCCGGGCCGGGGTACGGGGTGCCGACAGCGCTGCGCGTGCGGTGCGCGTCGCCCGCAACTCGCTGCCCCTTCGCCCACAACCCTGGCGGTCCGGCGCCCGTACCCATCTCGCCCTGCGGCCCGAGGCGCCGGAGCGGGTACGGCTGGAGGGCGGGCTGGAGCACGCCGCCCGCAAGGTCGCCGCGACGCTGATGGAGCGGCCCGACGTGGCGCTCGCCTACTGGGACGGCGGGCTGAGCCGCCTCGTGGTGACCGCCGTCGAGGAGTCGGCCGGCGACCAGGTGGTGGACAGCGCGGTCGAGATCGCGGCGCGGCACGGGCTGGCCCGGACCGACAATTCGGTGGACGAGATCACCCACCCCGCCGACCCCGCCGGGGTGCGGGCCGCCGCCACGACACTCGCCGCCGACGGGGTGGGCATCGCGGCGGCGTTCGCCGGCTACGCCCTGCGCCTGCCGACCACGCCCCGGTCGGTGACCGCGCTGGTGACGCTCCTGCGGGAGAACCCGCGCTTCCGGGGCTGGCTGCGGGCCAGGATCGGCCGCTCCCGGATGGACATGGTGCTGGCCATGGCGAACGCCGCTGTCCACGGGGCCGGCCGGACGCCGACCGCTCTCGTGCTCGACGGCATGCTGCGCTCGCTCCAGCTGGCGGAGACAGTGGCTCGCGTGGCGGCCTTCGACAAGGTCCACGACGAGGTCTCCGCACCGGACCGGCCCAGCGTGGCCGGGGCACACTTCCCGCGTCCGCCGCTGCGCACCTCCCCGGCCCAGGAGTACGCCGCGCACGCCGAGACCGGCAGCCTGGTGGGTGCGGCGGCGATGCTGCTGGTCAAGCACGATGGCACCGAGGCGGCGGAGGCGGTGCTCGCCGGCTCGCCCAAGGCCGCCCGCTACGGACCCGCCGCCTTCCACGCCGTACTGAGTTCCGCGCTGTCCCGCGACGGCGTCCTGGTGCGGGACCCGGAGCGGCTGCGGCAGCTGGAGATGGCCGACACGGTCGTCCTGCATCCGAGCGCGCTACGGACTTCGGGCGCCGACGCGGACCCGTGGGCGGAGACCGTGCTCGACGCGGCACGGCGCGCGGGCCTGCGGGTCGTCATGGTGGACGACCCGGCCCTGGCCGACTTCACGAGCCTCGCCGACCAGGTGGTGCGCGGCGAGCGGTCGCTGAGCGACGTGGTGAACGCGTTGCGCGCCGAGAAGGACAGCGTCGTGGTCACGGTCGCGCGGCCGGCGCAGGACGACGAGGACATCCTCGCCGGACTGCTCGCCGGCGATGTGGCCGTCGCCCTCACCGACCAGGACGGAGCCGTCGTCTGGGGCGCCGACGTGCTGGCCCTGCACGGTCTTGCCGACGTGTGGCGGCTGTTGCGGGCGGTCCCGGCCGCGCGCGGCGTCGGGCGCAGGTCGCAGGTGCTGGCCCGGTCCGGTGCCGCCCTGTCAGGGCTCCTGGTGGCGATCGGCAAGTCCTCGCGCGGGCGCCCCACGCCGTGGCCCGGGCTGCGTCACACGCCGGTCGACGTGAGCGCGGCATGGGCCCTGCTGACCGGTGGGCGCGCGGCTCTCGGGGTTGCGACGGCACGCGCACCGCACCCCCGGCCGCGCGTGGCCTGGCACGAACTGGAGCACACCGAGGTCCGCGAACGGCTGGAGCACGAGACGGGCCCGGAGCCGACCGTTCCCGAGCAGGTCACGGGCGGCGCGCGCAAGGCGATCCGCAGGATGGGCCGGCATCCCCTGTTCGCACCGCTGAGCGGGCCGGTCCAGCTCGCCCGGGCCGTGCGCGGCGAGCTCGACGACCCTCTCACCCCGGTGCTGGCCGTCGGCTCGGCCGCCGAGGCGATCCTCGGCTCCGTCGTGGACGCCCTGCTGGTCGTCGGCGCGCTCGACCTGAACGCCCTGGTCGGCGGCGTCCAGCGGATGCGGGCCGAGCGGGCCTTGTCCGGACTGGTGGCGAAGCAGAAGCAGAAGGCGCGCGTCACCACCGAGGAAGCCGAGTCCCAGCCGCACGTCGTGGACGCCGCCAGGCTGAGCCCCGGCGACGTGATCGAACTCCGGGCGGACGACGTGGTGCCCGCCGACGCCCGGCTGGTGTGGGAGGACGGGCTGGAGGTGGACGAGTCCGCGCTGACGGGGGAGTCCCTGGCGGCCGACAAGGGGATCGAGCCGACGCCGGACGCAGCCGTGCCGGACCGCAGCTCCATGGTGTTCGAGGGGACCACCGTGGTGGCCGGACAAGCCCGGGCCATCGTGGTGGACACCGGGGACCGGACGGAGGCCGCCCGGGCCGTGGCCCTCGCAGCACGCACCCCACCGTCCGCCGGAGTACAGGCCAGGCTGCGGGAACTCACCGACAAGGCCCTGCCGTGGACCCTCGCCGGCGGCGCCGGGGTGACCGCGCTGTCGCTGCTGCGCGGCACGCCGATCCACCGGGCCGTCAGCGGCGGCGTGGCGGTGGCCGTCGCCGCGGTCCCCGAAGGGCTCCCGCTGGTGGCGACCGTCGCCCAGCTGGCCGCCGCCCGTCGGCTCAGCCGCGGCGGAGTCCTCGTCCGCGCCCCGCGCACCCTTGAGGCGCTCGGCCGGATGGACACCATCTGCTTCGACAAGACCGGCACACTCACCGAGAACAAGTTGCGCCTGGTCCGCGTCACGGACGCCGACGGCAAGGTGCATACGCCGGACGAGCACGACGCCACGTTGCGGATCGCGGCACGTGCCTGCCCTCAGTTGAACGGCGACACGGACCGGCCGGTGCACGCCACCGACGAGGCCGTGCTGGACGCGGCCGGCCCCGACCCCGAGTGGTCCCAGACCGAGAGCCTGCCCTTCGCGGCCGACCGTGGCTACGCCGCCGCCGTCGGACAGGCCGAGGACGGCACTGCGGTACTCGTCGTCAAGGGCGCCCCCGAGACGGTGCTGCCCGCCTGCGCCGACCTGCCCTCCTCGGCATCGGACGCGGCGCACGAGCTGGCGGGAGACGGACTGCGGGTCCTGGCAGTGGCCCGGCGCCCGCTCGACTCGGCGGACAACGCCGCGGACGTCCTGGAACAGCCCCTGGAAGGCCTGGAGTTCACCGGCCTGCTCGCCCTCGCTGACGTACCGCGAGCCACCTCCACAGCCCTGGTCGAGGGCCTGCGCGAGGCAGGCGTACGACCCGTCATGCTGACCGGCGACCATCCGCAGACCGCGCGGGCGATCGCCGCCGAACTGGGCTGGCCCGAGGACACCGGCGTGGTCACGGGCGACGAACTGGCGTCCGCGGACCGCGAGGAACGCGCCCGGATGCTGCGCGACATGGGCGTCGTGGCCCGCGTCGCTCCCGAGCAGAAGCTCCAGGTCATCGAGGCACTGCGGGACGCCGGGCGCGTGGTAGGCATGGTCGGCGACGGAGCCAACGACGCCGCGGCCATCCGCGCCGCCGACATCGGCGTCGGCCTCGACGCCCGCGGCTCGGCGGCCGCCCGCAACGCCGCCGACATCGTCCTCACCAACGGCGACCTGACGGTCCTGATCCAGGCGGTCGCCGAGGGCCGGGCCCTGTGGCACAGCGTCGCCGACGCCATCGCCATCCTGATCGGCGGCAACGCCGGCGAGGTGGGCTTCGGCCTCCTCGGCACGCTGCTTTCGGGCGCCGCGCCGCTGTCCACCCGCCAGATGCTGCTGGTGAACCTGTTCACGGACCTGTTCCCGGCCATGGCGGTGGCGGTGACGCCGAAGGAGGCGGAAGGAGCCGATGCGGAATCCGCGACGGAGGACGTGGATGCGGGGAAGCAGGGTGCGGGTTCCGAAGCGCCACCCGCAGGCACCGAGCCACTGGGCACCTCACTCCTCGGCGAACCCCTGATCCGCAAGATCCGCCACCGCGCCCTCACCACCACCCTGGGCGCCACGTCCGCCTGGCTGATCGGCCGCTTCACCCCGGGCACCGCGCGCCGCTCCACCACGATGGCCCTGTGCGCCGTGGTCGGCACGCAGCTCGCCCAGACCCTGGCCGACCGCCGGGGCAGCCCGTTGGTCCGCGTCACCGCCCTCGGCTCCGCGGCGGCCCTCGCCGTGCTGGTCCAGATTCCCGGCCTCAGCCAGCTCTTCGGTTGCACGCCGCTCGGGCCGTTCGCGTGGGCGGGCGTCGCGGCGTCGATCGCGCTCGCGGTGTTCGGCCAGCGCGCCCTGCCGCAGCTGGAGCGGATGCTGGCCCGCTACCTGCCGGCCACCTCCGGCGATGCGGCATCGTCCGCGTCCGCCGCGTGATCAGACGGATCAGGCGGATCAGGCGGATCAGACGGACCGGTGGTACTGGTCGGGCACGTGCACGTCCCCGCCCAGTTCCCGAGCCGCGTGCCGCGCCCACGACGGGCTGCGCAGCAGCTCACGGCCGAGCAGGACGGCGTCCGCCTCGCCGTTCGCGATGATCTTCTCGGCCTGCTCGACGTCCGTGATCAGCCCCACCGCGGCGACCGGCAGCGTGGTCTCCGCCTTCACCCGCGCGGCGAACGGCACCTGGTAGCCCGGGCCGACGGGGATCCGGGCGCCGGAGGCGTTGCCGCCGGTCGACACGTCCAGCAGGTCGATGCCGTGCGCCTTGAGGTCGGCGGCGAAGCGGACCGTGTCGTCGGCGGTCCAGCCGTCGTCCTCCAGCCAGTCGGTCGCCGAGATGCGGAAGAACAGCGGCTTGTCGTCCGGCCACACCTCCCGTACGGCGTCCACGACCTGGAGGGCGAGACGGGTGCGGTTCTCGTACGAGCCGCCGTACTCGTCGGTGCGGTGGTTGGAGTACGGGGAGAGGAACTCGTTGATCAGATAGCCGTGGGCGCCGTGGATCTCGGCGATCTCGAAGCCCGCGGCGAGGGCGCGGCGCGCGGCGTCCGCGAACTGCCCCACGATCTCCTGGATCTCGGCGACCGTCAGCTCGGTCGGCACCGGGTGCCCGTCGGCGAACGGGACCGCGCTCGGCGCCACCGGCTGCCACCCGTGGGCGTCCGGCCCCACCGGCGCACCGCCCTTCCAGGGCCGGTCGGTCGATGCCTTGCGGCCGGCGTGGGCCAGCTGGATCGCCGGAACCGTGCCCTGCGACACGAGGAAGCCCGTGATCCGGCGGAACGCCTCGACCTGGGTGTCGTTCCAGATCCCCAGGTCGTACGGGGAGATCCTGCCCTCGGCGCTGACTCCGGTGGCCTCGACGATGATCAGCCCCGTGCCGCCGGCCGCGCGGGCGGCGTAGTGCGCGAAGTGCCAGTCGTTGGGGACGCCGGCGTCGGGGCCCTCCGGCGCGGCCGAGTACTGGCACATCGGGGGCATCCACACCCGGTTCGGGATCGTCACGTCGCGCAGGGTGTAGGTCTCGAAGAGCGCACTCACGGCGGACTCCATTCGTCACGGGGACCAGCGGTCGATTCGTACGATAGGCATCGTAGTACGGGAAGTGTCAAACTACGAGAGCTCTCGTACAATGGGGGGAACCGAGCACGGGGAATCCCGAGTGCGGGAACCCGACGAAGTGGAGCCGCCGTGACCAGCCCCGCTGTCAGCAGCCGTGACCTCCCGCACCCGACGCGCGAGGAGATCCGTCTGGAAGGCGTGCTGCACGCGCTGTCCGACCCGATGCGCCTGCAGATCGTGCGAGAGCTCGCCGCCGTCGGCGACGAGCTCTCCTGTTCGCAGTTCGACCTGCCCGTGACCAAGTCCACCACCACGCATCACTTCCGGGTGCTGCGCGAGAGCGGTGTTCTCCAGCAGGTCTACCGGGGCACGGCCAAGATGAACGGCCTGCGCAAGGACGACCTAGACGGCCTCTTCCCGGGACTTCTCGACGCCCTTCTCGACGCCGCCGCCGGACAGGCCGCCCGGCTTGGCGCCTGAACTGTCCGAACCGGCCTTCGCGGGCAGGTGGTTGAAGAGCAGGTTCAGCACGATCGCCGTCAGACAGCCCGCGCTGATGCCGCTGTTCATCACCGTCTGGAACCAGTCCGGGAACTTCTCGTAGACCGTCGGCACACCGACCGGCAGCATGCCCACGGCCACGGAAACGGCCACCACCGTCAGGTTGTTGTTGCCCTTGAAGTCCACCTGGGTGAGAGTCCTCAGGCCGCTGGCCGCCACCGTTCCGAACATCACCAGGCCCGCGCCGCCCAGCACCGGAGCCGGTATCGCCGCCACCACCGCGCCCAGCTTGGGCAGCAGACCGAGCAGCACGAGGATGCCGCCCGCGGTCGCGACCACCCAGCGGCTGCGCACGCGGGTCATGCCGACGAGGCCCACGTTCTGTGCGTACGCCGTGTACGGGAAGGTGTTGAAGACGCCGCCCAGCACGGTCGACAGGCCGTCGGCGCGCAGGCCGTCCGCAAGGGAGCGCGGCTCGACCCGTCGGTCCGTCATCTCGCCGACCGCGATCAGGTCACCGGTCGTCTCGGTCATCGTCACCAGCGCCACCACCAGCATCGACACGATGGCCGAGAACTCGAAGGTGGGCGCCCCGAAGTGGAACGGCGTGCTGATCCCGACCCAGTCGGCGTCCCCGACCCCGCCGAAGTCCGTGAACCCGAACGGCACCGCCACCGCCAGCCCGACCACGATGCCGATCAGTACCGCGATCCGGCTCAGGAACGCCGGCGCGAACCGCTGCACCCCGAGCACCACCGCCAGGACGAACGCCGCGAGCGCGAGGTTCTTCGGCTCCCCGAAGTCCGCTGAACCGGCGCCGCCCGCTGCCCAGTTGCCGGCGACCGGCAGCAGCGACAGCCCGATGATCAGAATCACGGTGCCGGTGACGAGGGGAGGGAAGTATCGGAGCAGCCTCCCGAAGACCGGCGCCAGCAGCACGATCGCGAGGCCCGCGACGATCACCGAGCCGTAGATCGCGGGGAGTCCGCCGCCCGTGGTGCCGATGAGCACCATCGGCGATACGGCGGCGAAGGTGCAGCCCTGCATGATCGGCAGCCGCACGCCGAAGCGCCAGAAACCGATGCACTGGATCAGCGTCGCGATGCCGCACACCAGGAGGTCGGCGGTGATCAGATACGCCAGGTCAGCGGGCGGGAGCTGCATCGCGCCGCCGACGATGAGGGGGACGGCGACGGCGCCCGCGTACATCGCGAGGACGTGTTGGAGGCCGAAGGCGGCCAACTGGCGTTTGGGCGGGATCTCGTCGACAGGGTGCACGGGCGCGGTTGCGGTCATGGGCGAGACCGTAGGCTCCTTGAACAGAGTGTTGATTACGGAGGTGTTGCTGCTTCGTTGCTGTGCGCGGCGTTCATCAGCGACTCCCAGTCGGGGAGCTTCACCACACCCCTGCCCAGCGACGCGCCCAGCTCCGCCTCCGCCCGCTCGATCGCGCACCACCCCTGCCACTCGACCGGGTCGATCCCCTCCCCGCGCAGCGCCGTGAGCGGATCCTCGGGCAACTCCCGCTGTACGAGTGCGGAGGCGTCCTCCAGCAGTGACGTCACCGTCTCCTTCGCGCACGGACGGTTCGTGCCGATGACGCCCGTCGGGCCGCGCTTGATCCAGCCGGCCACGTACTCTCCCTGCGCGACGAGGCCCTCGCGCAGGACGCGGCCGGCGAGATGCGGGACCGTGCCGGTCGCGGGGTCGAACGGCAGGCCCTCCAGGGGGATTCCGCGATAACCGACGGAACGCAGCACCAACTGGGCCTCGATGTCCTCGTACCGGCCGGTGCCCGTCACTCCGCCCCGCCCGTCGGGTGCCGTCCGCTCGAAGCGGACCGCGCCCACGCGTCCGGCATCGGCGAGGAGTTCGACTGGGCGCAGGAAGAAGCGCAGCGCGATGCGGTGGCCGACGTCCCGTGCCGGGGCCTCGGCCCAGACGCGCAGCGCCTCCACGTTGCGGCGCTGCGGGGCGGGCAGTGCGGAGGGGTCGGCGTAGGCCGGATCGATCGCCAGCTCCTGCGGATCCACGGTCACTTCGGTGTCCGGCAGGGTGCCCAGCTCGCGGAGCTCCTTGGTGGTGAAGCGGGCCTGCGAGGGGCCGCGCCGGCCCACCATGCTGATGTCGGTCACCCGGCTCGCGGCGAGGGCGGTGAGTGCCGCCTGCGGCATGTCGGTGGGGCTCAGCTCGGCCGTGCCCCGGGCGAGCATCCGCGTGACGTCGACCGCGACGTTCCCGACGCCGATGACCACCGCCGAGCGCGCGCCGAGAACGAAGCCGTCGTCGATCGCGTCCGGATGGGCGCTGTACCAGGACACGAACTCGGTCGCCGACCAGCTGCCCGGCAGGTCCTCGCCGGGAATCCCGAGATGCCGGTCGGTGGCGGCGCCCACGCAGTACACGACGGCGTGGTACAGCTCCCGCAGCCGGGCCGTCGGCACCCCCGTCGGGCCGATCTGGACGCCGCCGAGGAACCGCACCCGCTCGTGCTCCAGGACGGTCCGCAGATTGTTCTGGAGAGACTTGATCTTCTCGTGGTCCGGCGCCACTCCGTAGCGCACCAGGCCGTACGGGCACGGCAACCGGTCCAGGACGTCGACGACCGCGTCGGGATCCTGCTGTACGAGGCTCTGGGCGGTGTAGCACCCACTCGGCCCGGAGCCGATCACGGCGACATGCAGCACGGCGGAACTCCTTGTCCGAGGGACCTTCGAGGTCTTCAGGAGTCGCTCTCGAGTCCAGCATCGCACCCCTTCCGCTCCGCTGACAGGGTGCTGTGCGCCGTACGGGACGCGTGTTCGTTCGTATGGAATGTGATCATGCGGTTACGTTGCGTGTGTGCTGGAAGCATCCTTTCTTAATCTTTCCGATCGCCGTGCGACGGACGGGGCCGTGTCCGTGTGGCCCGCGTGGCAAGTGCGGGACGACGCCGGGGCCACTGCGTGGTTCGGGGTCCGGCTCGAGTTCGGCGACGGTGCCCGGGTCGACGCGCTCGCCGTGGTGTCCGAGGGGTGCGTCTCCATCGAGGACGTACGGGCCGAGCCGGCGCTGTCCCTCGACGACCTCGCGGCGCTCGCCGACTGGATCGAGGCTCCGCTCTCCGAGGCGTGCGGGGTCGGGGGCGGGGCCGGGTCCGGGGCGGACGGCGAGGACGCCGGGTCCGGTCCCGTCGTGCCGGCCTGGCCCCGGGGCGTCGAGGGGCAGTGGCTGGTGGCTCAGAAGTACCGTGCGGCCCAGGAGCAGGGCGTCGACCCCGTCCTCGCGGTGATGCGCGCGACGGGGCAGGACCGCCGGAAGTCGCTCAGGCTGATCGGGCAGGCGCGCGACGCCGGCTTCCTGACCCGGCGCCGCGCCGGCCGCTGAGCGCGGCCCCGGCGGCGGCCGTGCCGGCGGACGTCGCGGCCGGGGCCGTCAGCTTGACTTTTAACCGGCTGCGTCCTGTGGGCCGAGGTCAGAGTGTCGGTGGCCGGTGATACCTGTAGGGCGTGGAAGATGTGATGTCGGGTGCGATAGCCCTCCTGCGTGAAACCTTTCCGGCGGAGGTCCGTCACTGCCCTTTGGGCTGGGAGGCGCTTCGGGAATGGGAGCACAGGCACGGCGTGGTGTTGCCTGAGCCGTATCGCACCTTCGTGGCCGAGATCGCGAACGGTACTGGCGACGGTCCGCCTGACGAGGGTGGTCTGCTGCCTGTGGGAGAGAAGCCGGACAGCTGGGCCGTCTGGGAAGCGGACTGCTGGATGAGCCCGGAGCCGTTCGATGGCACCGCTGCACGCGTGCCCGGTCAGCCCTTCCCTCTGGAGGAGGAATGGCAGTGGGAGTACGACTACTACGACCACACCCGCCACTCTCCCTTGTTGCACCAGACCTACCAGCACGGCTCGGTGCTGCTGGGCAGCGACAGGCCCGGTGAGTACTGGACGCTGGTGGTGACCGGGCCGCAACGCGGTCGGGTGTGGTGGCTCCGAGACGGCTGCGCCGCACCCTATGCCGACTCCCCGTCCGATCAGCCTGGGGGCGATTTCCTGCATTGGGTGAGGGACTGGCATGTCGGACAGGGCTGGTGGCGGGCCGAGTAGCACCACCACACCCAGGTCGTGGCCTCGACTGCTCGAATAGTCCCTCGAACTTGATCGTCCGAGACGGGAACTGCCGGACATAGAGGCGGCCTTCGCTTGATTCTGTGCTCCGTCACAGAGGCACGGGACCGACGAAGGCCGTGGGGTGAGTTTGCTGCATCACGATGCCGTGCGGGAGCCGTTCGGGTTGCTGTCACACTTCCGGACGGAGTTGTACGCGTCCATGACCGCCAGGGCGGACGCGTTGTTCGAGCTCACCGACGCGATGCTGTGCGCGGACGGCCCGGTGAAGACGCTGGTCGGCCTGGCCCTCGCGGCCGAGCACCGGCGTGGGCACGGCTCGTTGTACGCGGGCCACAATCGCGGACGGCTGGACGTGGGCCGGCTGCGGCGTGCCCTGGTGTCGGTGCCGTTGCCGATGGCGGCCGACGGCCGCCTGGTCCTCGCCGTCGACGTGTCACCATGGCTGCGGCCGGACGCGGATACCGCGCCTGACCGGTGCTTTTGCCATACCTACGGCTACGGCGACAACAAGCACCTGATGATCCCCGGCTGGCCCTACTCGATCGTCGCCGCGCTGGAGACCGGACGGACCTCGTGGACCGCGGTGCTCGACGCCGTCCGCCTCGAGCCCGGCGCCGACGTCGCGGCCGTCACCACCGCCCAGATCCGCGAGGTCGTCGAACGCCTCATCGCCGCCGGGCAGTGGCAGGACGGCGCCCCGGACATCCTGATCGTCGTCGACGCAGGCTACGACGCCCCGCGTCTAGCCCATCTGCTGTCCGACCTGCCCATCGAGGTCCTCGGCCGTCTCCGCTCCGACCGGGTGATGCGCCGCCCCACCCCACCTCGCGTCTACGACCCCAAGAGCGGCCGACCGCCCAAGCACGGCAGCGAGTTCGTCTTCGGCAAGCCCGACACCTGGGCCACCGAGCAGGCCGTCACCGTGACCGACACCTACCGCTACGGCAAGGCCACCGCCACCGCCAGGGCCTGGGACCGGCTCCACCCGCGGCTGACCCGCCGGTCCGCGTGGATCGACCACACCGCCGCACTGCCCATCATCGAGGGCACCGTGATCCGCCTGCAGGTTGAGCACCTGCCCTCCGGAGGGGAGCCGAAGCCGATCTGGCTGTGGTGGTCCAAGACCGGCGCTGCCGCAGCCGACGTCGACCGTTGCTGGCAGGTCTTCCTGCGAAGATTCGATGTTGAGCACACCTTCAGGTTCTGGAAGCAGACCCTGGGCTGGACCTGTCCGAAGGTCCGAACCCCCGAAGCGGCGGACCGCTGGACATGGCTCGTCATCGCCGCCCACACCCAGCTCCGGCTCGCCCGGCCGCTCGTGAAGGACCTGCGGCACCCCTGGGAGAAGCCGGCCCCGCCCGAACGACTCACCCCAGCCCGCGTCCGACGAGGGTTCAGAAACCTCCGCACGAAGGCGGCTCTACCAGCGGGTGCACCCAAACCCTGCCGCCCCGGCCCCGGACGGCCGACGGGCTCGAAGAACCGGCGCCCCGCCACCCGTCATGATGTGGGCAGAGTCCTCGCCACCGGCCAGCCCTACCAGAGGCCCGCCCACCACAAGGTCGGCACCAAACCCCGCCGAACGGGTTAAAAGTCAAGGTCAGAGCATGTCCCGCATCCGCGTGACCTCACTCGTCTGCTGAGCGACCACCTCGTCGGCCATCTCCTCGATCTGGATGTTGTTGCCCTGCCCCTTCACGTCGGTGGCCATGGTGACCGCCCCGTCGTGATGGGTGATCATCAGAGTGAGGAAGAGCTGGTCGAACGCCTTCCCCCGGGCGGCCCGCAGCTTGTCCAGCTGAGCCTCGGTCGCCATGCCGGGCATGGACCCGTGCTGGTGGCCGTCGCTCTTCTCGGTCTTGCCGTGGTTCTTCAGCCAGCCCTTCATGGCTGTGATCTCCGGGCCCTGCGCGGCGCCGATGCGCTCGGCCAGCTTCCTCACCTGCGTCGATTCGGCCCGGTCGGGGGCGAGTTCGGTCATCTTCAGGGCCTGGGAGTGGTGCTCGATCATCATCCGCGCGTAGGAGACGTCCGCCGAGTTGGGGGAGTCGTCCTCGGCGCGCTGCCGTGCCGCCTCCTCGGCGGACAGCACCCGGTTCGACTCCCCGGGCTTGCCCGGCACGATGACCGAAGGCCCGCTCTGCGAGGCCGACTTGGCGTCGGAATCGGAGTCGCAGCCGCCGAGCACGAGCACGGTCAGGGCGGCCAGGGAGGCCGTAGCGAAGCGCGCCCGGCGGCAAGGCGCTTTCGTTACATGTCTATTGCCCGCTCTTGAAATGTGCATGATGAAGACGATACTCGGGCGTGCATGAACCGTTCCAGTGTGAACGGCACAAGGGAGGAAAACAGTGACCCTGTTCAGTAATCCCCGAACGCGACGCAGACGCCTTGCGGGTGCTGCTGCCGCCGCCGGGCTCCTGGCCGCGCTGCTCACCGCGCAGCCGGCTGTCGCGACCCCCGACCCGGGGGACGGCCCCGTCGCGGAGAAGGAGGTCTCCGAGAGCACCCGGGCCGAGGTGCGCGAGGCCCTCGCGGACGGCGAGATACCCGGCCAGAACGAGATCGTCCACTCCGACAACATCCAACACCTGGCCCACGTCCCCAAGGACGCGCTGCAGGGCACCAACTCGGACATCGCCTTCCAGGGCAGGTACGCCTTCGCCGGCAACTACGACGGCTTCAACGTCTTCGACATCAGCAACCCGAGGGCGCCCAGGGCCATCGCCCAGGTCCTGTGCCCGGGCTCGCAGAACGACGTCTCCGTCTCCGGGGACCTGCTGTTCCTGTCCACCGACTCCTCGCGCAGCGACAGCAGTTGCAACAGCACCACCCAGCCCGCGACCGAGAAGTCCTCGTGGGAGGGCATGAAGGTCTTCGACATCAGCGACAAGAAGAACCCCAGGTATGTCGCCGCCGTCGAGACCGCCTGCGGCTCCCACACCCACACGCTGGTGCCCGAGCGCAGGAACGTGTACGTCTACGTCTCCTCGTACTCGCCCGACGCCGGCTACCCCGACTGCCAGCCGCCGCACGACGGCATCTCCATCATCAAGGTGCCGCGCCACGCGCCCGAGAAGGCGGCGGTCGTGGACTTCCCGGTGCTCTTCCCCGGTGAGGGCCCGGACGGTGGCGGCAACCCGGGTCCGCCCGGCGGCGTCCGCAAGACCACCGGCTGCCACGACATCACGGTGCTGCCCTCGAAGGACCTGGCCGCCGGCGCCTGCATGGGCGACGGCATCCTGCTGTCCATCAAGGACCCGGAGCGCCCGAAGGTCATCGACCAGGTCAGGGACGACGTGAACTTCGCGTTCTGGCACTCGGCGACCTTCAATCAGAAGGCGAACAAGGTCGTCTTCACCGACGAGTTGGGCGGCGGCAGCGCGGCCACCTGCAACGCGGAGATCGGCCCGGACCGCGGTGCCGACGGCATCTACGACATCGTCGGAAAGGGTGACAAGCGCAAGCTCGTCTTCCGCAGCTACTTCAAGATCCCCCGTCACCAGGCGGACACCGAGAACTGCGTCGCCCACAACGGCTCGCTGATCCCGGTCAAGGGGCGCGACATCATGGTCCAGGCCTGGTACCAGGGCGGCATCTCCGTCTGGGAGTTCACCGACTCGGACAACCCGAAGGAGATCGCCTACTTCGACCGCGGCCCGCTCACCACGGACACGATCAAGTCGGGCGGCTCGTGGTCGGCGTACTACTACAACGGCTACATCTACTCCAATGAGTACGCCCGGGGCTTCGACGTCCTGAAGATCGACGACCGGCGCACGGCCCCGGCCCGCTGGGTCCACATGCGCGAACTCAACGTCCAGACGCAGCCGGACTACTTCGACTGACCCTCAGGGCAGCCGGGTGCGGACCCGGTCGCGAAGAACCGCGACAGGTCCGTGTCGCACGTCCCGCCGGGCACGGCCCCCGAGTCCGGCGGGACTCCCAGCCCCCGGTCCAGCCCGTAGCGCTTGAACAACTCGGCCCGCAGCACCGGCACGGGCATCGGCACCCCGGGCACCAGCGCCGCGTAGACCGCGCCCATGAGCAGCGCGCGGAGCATCGGGTAGTCGGCGTCCGCGTCCGGTGAGCCGTACCGCACGCAGGTGTCCCGCAGCAGCTCGGCCAGGCGCCGCTGCTCCGGGCACTGCACGAAGCCCTCGGCCTGCAGGATTCCCGCCATGTGCTGGCGCATCAGCACGGGCCGGTCCCGGGCCAGGCCCAGGATCGCGTCGACGGCCCTGGCCATCCGCTCCCGCCCGTCCTCGGTGTGCGGCTCGCGCTCCAGCGCCTCCTCCAGCGTGCGGTGCATCAGCCGGTGCACGGCGGACTGCACGAGCTGGCGTTTGCCGGGGAAGTAGTACGACACCAGGCCGCGGGCCGAGCCCGCTCTGTCCGCGATGTCACCGAGCGTCGTCGCGTCGTAACCGCGCTCGCTGACCAGCTCCACCGCCGCCTGCAGAAGCCGCTCCCGGGAACGCCGCCGCAACTCTTCATTGACCGAGGCGCTGCGCGGGGACATGCTGGACTCCTGCGTTGACTGGCTGCCAGCCAACTATACTCAACGCGTCCGGTCCGGCCCGTGGAGGGCCTGGTCGGGGTTGCTGTCTGCCCTGGGCGACACGGGGGATCGTCCAGGGCGGACCCGACCCCTGTATCCGAATGGTGGCCGGAGGCTACTTGTTCGCCCCGGGGCCGGAACCGTTCGCCCGCGGGGCGGCGCCCACGAGATCCAGCACCGCCCGCAGCGCGTCCGGCCGTTGGTCGGCCGGTAGATGGTCCACGAAGTGCACCGCACAGCCCAGCGCCGCCGCGCCGCCGTCGGCCCGCCGGTTGTCGCCGACCATGACGACGTCGCGCGGATCGGCGTCCAGCGCCGCACAGGCCGCCTCGAACAGGCGGGGGTCGGGCTTCTGGATGCCGTGCTCGTACGACAGCACGTACGTGTCGACGTACGGATCGAGACCGTGCTCGCGGAACACCGGCCGCAGATCCCAGCCGATGTTGCTCACCACCCCGACGCCGACGCCGCGCTCACGCAGCGCCCGCAGCACGTCGACGGCGTCCGGGTACGGGCCCCACGCGGCCGGTGCCATGTGGCGGTCGTAGAGCAGGTCGTGCAACCGGTCGTCGGGGAGCGGCACATGCCGGGAGAGCCCGGTGTAGGCGGCCCGGTGCAGCTCCGCGCTCTTGTCCCGCACGCCCCAGACACTCGCGACGTCCTCGGGCAGCCAGGACGGATCAACCCCGCCCGGCAGGGCGCCCATGGCCTCCAGCGCCTGCGCGGCCTCGACCAACTCGGCCTCGGCGAGCTCCATCCGGGCCTCGGCGAGAGCTCCGCGCAGCCATGACTCGGTGGACTCGACGCGGAAGAGGGTTCCGGAGAAATCGAACAGAACTGCGGTCATGCAGCGGATCCTACGGGGCCGTATGTCACGGCGCGGGAAGATCGCCGCGGGAGACCGGACGGACGGTGCGGACGGTTCAGCTCACCCAGCGGGCGTGTGCCCGCACCGCCAGCACCACGACCAGCGCGCCCAGCAGCCAGCCGCCCATGACGTCCGTGGCCCAGTGGACGCCGAGCCACACCCGGGTCAGCCCGACGCCGGCCACGGAGATCGCGGCCACGGCGACGGCCGCACGCCACAGGGCCCGGTCGGCGCCGTAGTGATGCAGCAGCCACAACAGGAGGCCGCAGACGACCGTGGCCGTCATGGCGTGGCCGGAGGGGTAGGCGGCGTAATGGGCGGAGTCGACGGGATCGGGCCACACGGGGCGCGGGCGGTCGACCAGGGCCTTCAGGGCCTGCTGGACCAGTGTGGCGAGCGCACATGTGGCCACCAGCCATACGGCCGTCCATCGCGCGGCTCTGCGCCACACCAGCCAGATCGCGACCGCGAACGTCAGCAGGCGCATCGTCCACGGATCCCAGACCCAGTCCGTCAGGATGCGGAACGCCTGCGTGACGCCGCTCTCGTCGACCGCCCAGCGGTGTGTGGTCCGCGCGACATCGCTGTCGAGGGTCATCAGCGGGTGCCACCGCAGCGCGACCAGGGCGAGCAGCAGCGCGGAGCCCACGGCCAGGGCGCCGGCCCAGCTGACGGTCCTGCGCTCGGCCGGCGGGCGGGGCGGGGATTCGACGGACTGGGTGTGCATAGTGCGATCCTCGCCGACGGATGGGGCGAGAGGCCAATGCGGGGGATGCATTTGCGACGCCCGCCACAGGGGTACCGGGCCGTCCCGCGCATACGGGGCGGCCCCCGGGGACGCACCCCCGGACCGGACCGGGTACCCGTCAGCCGCCCCGGCTATCCCAGCGCCCGCAACCCCGGGACGAACGCCACCAGTACCGGTACCACCGGCACCAGAGCGGCAGCCGCCGTCAGCCGGAGCCGCCTGCCGGCCGTGAGCCGGTCCGGGGGAGCCAGCAGCCGGTGCACACGCTGCGGCACCTGCGCCCGGTCGGTCGGGGAGGGGCCGAACACGCCCCGGTCCTCGTTGAGTTCGACCAGGGCGAGGGCCGTCGTGAGCCGGCCGAAGCGGCGGGACGCCATGTCGTCGGCGGCGAGTTCGACCAGCCGGTGCATCTCGTCGCGGAACGCGGCGAAGACCGGCACCTGCGGAAACCCGCCCGCCAGCGCACCCGAGGAGTGCAGCAGCCAGTCGTGCCGGGCCTGTGCGTGCCCCTGCTCATGGGCGAGTACGGCGTCCAGCTGCCGCCCCTTCAGACGGCGCAGCGCGGCGGTGGTGATGACGAGCCGGGGCGCCGCACCGGGCAGCCACCAGGCGTCCGAACGCTCGCCCTCCAGGATCATCAGCCCGTCGTTCCCGGTCGTCTCGCCGGGCAACAGGGGGGCGCGCACGAGGAGTTCGGCCCGTCGCCGCCGACGCCGGCCACGCGCGCGTGCGACCTCGCGCACCAGCATCGCCACGGTCCACAGCCCACCGCACGCGAGCGTCACCGCGGTGGTCGCCGCCCACGGACCGCCCACCCCGAGCGCGTACGCCTCCACCACGGCACTCGGCGCCGGGGCGAACACATGGCCGCGCACCGCCTGCCACGCGGCCGCCGCACTGAGCGTCATTGACAGGGCACAGCACAGGAGTACGGCCGCCACCACGCACTGCCACGCCCACAGCGCGACCACCGGTTCACGGTCCGGCCAGTCGGCCCGGGCGAGCATCCGAGGGGCGACTACGGCGGTCAGGGCGCCGAGCAGCAACAGTGCCGCGGGGACCATCATGGGCAGCACCCTATGAGCGCCGCACGGCTCAGCGGTACGGACCGCAGCGGCAAGTGACACAGACCACGGGCGCAGGTGCACAGAGCCGGCGGCTCTTCAGGGCATCAGCGGCACTTCAGAGAGCCAGCAGCATCGCAACCATGGCGATCCCCATCGACAGCCGGCAGGCCCGCGCCAGCTCAGGCCGGTCGCCCCATCCGACGCCTCCGCCCCCGGCAGCGACGGCCACGGGCACCAACCGGACGCCGGACAGCAGCACGTAGCCCGTGAAGTACAGGAGCAGAGCGCCCGTGAGGAGCGGGATGCCGAAATCGCCGTGCCCGCCGTGACGGCCGGGTGAGGCTGCCATCGCGACCGCCATGTAGACCATGGCCGAGGCGCCCACCAGGTGGTGCAGATGGTGTGCGCCCGCCCGGGCCGACCACAGGGCCTGCAGGGCCGCGGCGCCGAACACGGCCGCGTAGAGGGGCCAGGCCCACGTCGGCGGCGTGAACACCGCGGCAGGCACCGCCATCGCTGCCATCCCGAAGCCCATCAGCGCCTCGCCGCCCGCGGCCCGGCGCTGCTCCTCGACATGGCTGCGCATCCGCAGCAGGCAGTAGGTCCCGGTCGCCGCACACAGCGCGACCAGCAGCCAGCCGTACGAAGCCGGTCCGTGCACGCGCACCTCCCGCTCGACGGTGTCGGACAGTCCGTCGATGCCCCGGACGTCCGGCGCGCATGCGAGCGCAAGGGTGTACGCGGGGAGCATTCGGCGGAGCACGGCAGGGCGTACCGCGTCACACGTCCCGCTCCATCTGTATTATTTACAAGTAAAACACTTGCTAAGGTGATGGATGTGAAACTGGTGACGGATACGAGCAGCTGCCATCCGCTCGTCGGCGCGCTGCGTCTCGGCCGGCCGTCGGACATCTGGTTCAAGCCCGCCCTGAGCGTGGTCGTCTCGGTCGCCCCGCCCAACGTCGCCCTGCTGCTCCTCGGCCGGCTGGACCTGGCGATGTACACGATGGCCGGATCCCTGTGCGCGCTCTACGCCCACAACCGCCCCTACGCCGCCCGGGCGCGCGCCTTGGCATGGGTCGCGCTCGGCATGCTCGGCGGCCTTGCCACGGCGCTGGTCGCGGCCTCGCTCACCAGCAGCGCCGTCGTACTGGTCACCGTGGGCGCGGTACTGGCCGCCGTGCAGAAGGTGCTGTGCGACGCGACCCGTATCGGTCCGCCGGGCAACGTGGTGCTCACCTTCATCAGCTCCGCCGCCCTGTTCGCCCCGCAGACCTTCGTCCAGATCCCCGGCCACGTCGGTCTTGCCGCCACGGCCGCCGCGTGGGCCTGGCTCGTCGGCATGGCACCGGGCCTGCTGCGACCGCACGGCCCGGAACGCCGGGCCACGGCGGGTGCCCTGAACGCGGCCGCCGGGTACGTCGAGACGGGCGGCACCGGGGGTACAGGCGCGACGAGCAGCCAGAGCAGGCAGAGCAGGCAGAGCAGGCAGAGCAGGCAGAGCAGGCAGAGCAGCCAGAGCGGCCAGCGCAGCCAGGGCGACCACCGCGCCGGTGCCCACGCCTCAGCTGCCGCAGCCGTGCACGCCGCCCGGCAGGCGCTGCACTCCGCGGGCCGCCCCGGCCGCCCCGGCCGCGCCGGTGGCACGCGCCGCGCGCTCGAACGCCTCGTCGTCCGCGCCGAGGTCGCCCTCGCCGCCCCTGCCGACGCCGACCCCGCGCTCCTGCGCACCTGGGCCCGGCAGGTGCGGGGCACCCGGCCCGTGCCAGAGGTCGACGACCTCGCGAACATCGGGAGCGAACTCACCTCGCCCGCCACCCCGTTGCGGCACCGCCTCGCCCCCCTGACCCCGCTCGCCGTACGCACCGCCCTCGGCTGCGCCCTCGCCGGATACGCCTCGCTCGCCCTGGGGGTCGGCCGCCCGTACTGGGCCCTGGTCACCGCGGCGTGTCTGTACCAGGCCAACCTCACCCTCACCTGGGGCCGTGGCGTCCAGCGGGTCATCGGCAACCTGCTGGGCGTCCTCCTCTTCGCCGCGCTTGTCCCACTCGCCCACACCGGCGAGATCGCCCTCGTCGTGTGCTGCCTCGCCCTCAACTTCGGTGCCGAGGCGCTGATCAGCCGCAACTACTGGCTCGGCAGCGTCTGCGTGACCCCGATGGCGCTGCTCATCACCGAGTTCGCAGGGTTCCAGGAGCCCGGCCGGCTGATCACCGAGCGGGTCGTGGACACCCTGGTCGGCGCGCTGGTCGGCCTCGTCGCCGCGGTGGTCGTACCGGACCGGCGGTGGCAGCGGGTCGTGCGCGCCGAGCGGAGCGGACCCCGTACGCTCGCGGCCACGGGGCGTAGCCAGGGACCGCGCCCGGACCAGCGCACAGGCGACACGACGGAGGGTGTACGGCCATGACGGCGACGAACGGCGGGCCGACCGGGACGAGACGGGACACGGTGGCCGCCGTGGTCCGGCAGTGGCAGACCGTCCACCCCGACCTCGACACCGCCCCGATGGAGATCATCGGCCGCATCAACCGCTGTGCCGCCCTGCTCCAGCAGGCCGAGGACGCCCCCCTGCGCCGGGCGGGTCTCAGCCGCCCCGAGTTCGACCTGCTCGGCGCGCTGCGCCGCACCGGCCACGAACTGACCCCCAGCGAACTCGCCCGGGAGACATTCTCCTCGGGCGCCGCCGTCACCAAACGCCTCAAGCAGCTGACCGAGCGCGGCCTGGTGGAGCGCCGCGGCGACACCCGCGACCGTCGCGTCGCCCATGTCCGTCTCACTGACACGGGCCGCGACCTGGTCGACGGCATCCTGCCCGAACAGCTCGCGTACGAGACGGCCGTACTGTCCGGTGTCGACCCGCAGGGCCAGGACGAACTGGCGTCCTTGCTGAGCGAGTTGCTCGGCCGGCTGGAGGGCCAGTTGGGGGCGCTGCGCGGCTGACCGATCGCGGGCGGTTTCGACGCCCCGTCGGTCGTGTCACTTCTCGTCGGCCGCGCGGTACACGCCGAACACCGCTCCCTGCGGGTCCCGCAGTACGGCGATCCGCGGTCCGTCGGGGACAGCGGTGGGCTCCATGAGAACGGTGCCGCCCGCCTCAGTCGCGTCCGCAGCCATGCCGTCCACGTCCACCACGGCGAAGTACGGCAGCCAGTGCGCGGGCACCTCGTGCGGGAACTTGTCGTCCATCGTCAGCATGCCGCCGAAGTCGTCGCCGTCGATGCCCCACTGCGTGTAGTGCTCCGAGGCGTTGACGCTCCAGCCGAACACCGTCGTGTAGAACTCCACGGCCCGTTCGGGCGCCCGGGTCAGCAGTTCCACCCAGCCCAGCGCGCCGGGTGCGCTGAGCACCCCCGCGCCGGGGAACGACCGGGCCTGCCAGAGCTGGAAGACCGCACCCGTCGGGTCCGCGGCCACCGCGAAGCGGCCCACGTCGAACACGTCCATCGGGCCGACCAGCACAGTGCCGCCGGCCTCCGTCACCTGCACGGCGGCGGCGTCCGCGTCCCGCACCGCGAACGACACGTTCCACGCCACCGGCTGCCCCTCCTGGTACAGCGGCGTCAGCGCGGCCACCGCCGCGTCCCCGAGGTGCGCGACGGTGTAGCCGCCCGCCTCCTGACGCGGATCGGTCTCGGCGCGCCAGCCGAACAACCCCTCGTAGAACTCCTGGGCCGCGGCCACGTCGCTGGTCCCGAGCTCGGTCCAGCAGGGCCCGCCGGTCACCGGCTTGTCGAGCTTCATGGCGCTCCTCCCGCACGAAACCCCCTCCAGCACGCTAAGCCCCTCCCACGGCCCCGGCCATCCGGCGGAATTCCACTGGAGCCCGGCGCCGCCACCGTCGTACCCTCGACCCCGTACCGCACCGCGTGGCGGCCTCCCGACACCGTTCTCCGACCGGAGGTCCCGCATGCCTGCGCCCGAGGTGCGTCCCTTTCGCCGTGCCGACCGCGACCAGCTCACCGAACTGATCAACATGCACGTCGCCGCGGTGGTTCCCGCCGTCTCCGTCTCCGTGAACACGGTGCTCAGTGCTCTTGAGCGACAGCCGGACGAGTTCATCACCGACCCCTGGGTCGGCGAGCGCGTGACCCTCGTCGCCGAGCAGCGCCACCACGTCGTGGCCGCCGCCCATCTGCTGCGCTACCGGGCGGACGACGAGGTGGGCGGGACCTACCGGGACATCGGTGAGATCGACTGGTTCGTGTGCCGTCCGCCGGCCTCCTTCTGGCCGGACTCCGACGAGGCCACCGACCTGCTGATGAACGCCTGCCTGGCCCAGCTGGCCCGCTGGAACGTGCGCGCCCGGTACGCGAGCGGCGAGCTCCCCGCCCCGGCCGTCTACGGCCTGCCCCGCACCTGGCCGCACATCCGCGCCCGCTACGAGCGCGCGGGCTTCCGGCACATCGGAGACACCGAGGTGATCCTGATCGCGCGCGTGGCCGACCTGCCGACCCACCAACCGCGGCCGGGCGAGACCGTAGACCGCACGCTGGGGGAGTGCGGCACGCGCTTCACGGCGTACGCCGAGGGGTGCGCCCTCGGCTTCATCGAGGTCGACACGACCCTGTCCCGCCCCGAACGCCACGCGCGCGGCACGGGCCTCGCCGACATCGGCAACCTGCACATCGACCCGTCGGCGTACGGCGAGGGCCTGGAGCACCGGCTGCTCGGTGAGGCCGCCGACTGGCTGCGGCTGTGCGGTGTGGACCGCCTCCTCGCCCATGAACGGGCCACCGACGGCACGATGACCGACCGCCTGGCCTCGGCCGGCTTCCGGGAACTGACCCGCACCGACAGAGGCTGGCAACACCGGCCCTAGATTCCGGGCCGGTACCGCAGCGGGTGATCCGCCGGCACCTCCACCAGCACGATCTGCGTCCCGTCCGGATCGGCGATCCACATCTCGACGAGACCCCAGGGCTCCTTCACCGGCGGCCGGACGATCTCGACACCCTTGTCCCGCAGCTCGTCGTGGGCGGCCGCCAGGTCCTCCACCTGCAGCCACAGCCGGACGGCCGGCGACGGCGGGGTCTCGGAACGGCCGGAGACCTCCAGGAAGCCACCGCCGAGGAAGTACACGGTGCCGCGCTCCGGCCCCGTTCCGAACTCGCGATGGACGACCAGGCCCAGCTGTTCGCCGTAGAAGACACGGGAGCGCTCGGGGTCGGTGGGGTGAAGCAGGGTCCGTCCGCTCAGTACGTGCACCATGCAGCGGGATCCTAGCGGCGCGTTACGCTCAGCGGTGCCCGAGTCGTGCCCGAGAAGTGGAGAAGCACCCCATGGACACCACCGCGACCACCGCCGACGGACTCACGTTCCGTGACGCCACCGACGCCGACGTGGACACGCTGGTCGCGCTGATCGAGTCCGCTTACCGCGGGGACTCCAGCCGGGTCGGGTGGACGACCGAGGCCGACATCCTCGAAGGCCAGCGGACCGACCCGGAGGGCGTGCTGGCGGTCATCAAGTCGCCCGACAGCCGACTGCTCACAGTCGAGCAGCACGGGCAACTGGTGGCCTGCTGCCAGCTCGAACACCGCGGCGCCCACGCCTACTTCGGGATGTTCGCGGTCAGCCCTGCACTCCAGGGCGCCGGACTCGGCAAGGTGATCATCGCGGAGGCGGAGCAGCAGGCCCGCGCGACCTGGGGCGTCACCGAGATGCACATGACCGTGATCTCCGTACGGAACGACCTTATCGCCTGGTACGAGCGGCGCGGCTACCGCCGTACGGGACGGATGACCCCGTTCCCGTACGGCGATGAGCGCTTCGGCATCCCGCAGCGCGCCGACCTGCAGTTCGAGCTGCTGGTCAAGGAGCTGGCGTGACGTTCATGCGGTGGACGTTCAGGCCGTGAAACGGCCGGTGCGCTTGATCTCCGGGTAGTCGGTGGTCGCGCCGTCCAGTTCCAGGGCTCGTACGAGACGCAGGTGGTCCTGGGTGTTGACCACCCAGCCGATGATCCTGAGGTCCGCCTTGCGGGCGTGCTCCACGACCTCCAGGGTCAGCCGGCGGATGTTGAGGCAGACTGTCGCCGCGCCGACCTCGACGGCACGGTCCACGACGTCGGTGCCGTAGCGGCTGGCGATCAGCGCGGTCCGTACGCCGGGTACGAGGCGGGCGATCTCGGCGACGGCGTCGTCGTGGAACGAGGACACCTCGACCCGGGAGACCAGGTCCCGCTTGGTCATCACCTCGGCGAGCGCCCGGGCCGCCGCGACGTCCTTGATCTCGGCCTGCAGCGGCGACTTCACGGCGTCGAGGACCTCTTCGAAGACCGGGACGCGTTCGCCGCGGCCCGCGTCCAGGGCGCGCAGCTCGGCGAGGGTCTTGTCGGCGATCGCGCCGGTGCCGTCGGTCGTGCGGTCCACATCGGTGTCGTGCATGACGACGAGGGCGCCGTCCTTGCTCAGGTGGAGATCGAGTTCGATGGCGTCGAGGCCGGCCTGCTGGGCGGCGACGAACGAACGGAGGGTGTTCTCGGGTTCGACACCCATGACTCCGCGGTGACCGATGGTAAGGAAGTTCAAGGTTCAACTCGCTTCCGTCGACGGCGGCTCGGCGTGCGCGCAAACCGGAGCGGACTGTTCGCGCGGCAGATCCGCAGCCTAGTGGCCCCGGCGCGTGATGAACCCCACGTGTACGCAGGGTTTGCGGCAGTGGACATGTCGTACCTGGATCGCACCCCTCCGGATGGTCACCCGGCCGTGGGCGAGTCCCGCAGGGATTGACCTGCCGCTGTGGGCCACCTGTTCACCCGTGCGCATGCCCGCGCATGGACGGGGTATGCGCCATCGGGATGGCCAACAGCAAAAGTTGCGGTGACCATGGGGGTGTGCAGGATAATTTCCCGGGTCTTCACTTGCTCGGAGGAACCTCGTGTGTATACGGTCTCCATACGCGAGGTTCTCCCGTGGAGGATGAGACATGACGGAAATTCTTGTGCAGACGGCTACGGAGGAGCAGGTTCCTCCTGTGACCAGGGTGGTGGAGCACCCGGCGTGGCCCGTGCTCAAGGATGCCGTGGAGCGGATCCGGCCATGGCAGTCCAAGGACGGGTCGATCGACTTCGAAGCCGAGGGCGCGCCCGAGCGCACGGAGGCCGAGGCCGCCGTACGGCGTGTCGTGGACGCGGTGGTGGAGCTCTCCCCGCTGCTGCCGCACGACGCCGCCTACCACGAGGCCCTGGTGAAGGACCTGCGCCGCTGGTCCGAGGGCGGCTTCCAGGTGCCCGACTTCCTCGACTCGCTGCTGGCCTTCCAGCCCGCCGCGAACCGCGCGGACGGTCTCCAGCACCTCGTCGTCTTCGCGATGTACACGCAGAACGGCAACCCCGACCGCAACCTCGAAGCGGTCGTGCTGCGCATGGTCTGGCCGCAGTGGCTGGCCGAGCTGGAGCGCACCCGCTACGACAACCCGCTGTTCTGCGGCATCAAGTTCGAGGACTTCACGGCCGGCTACGACACCAACTCCGCCGTGCTCTTCCCCGAGACGATCGCCGTGCGCGAGGCCCCGGAGCGCTTCACCTGGGGCGGCATCTTCTGCGACCGCGAGGCAGCCCGCTTCCGCCGCGTCACCGACGCCGCCGTCGACATCCTCGGCCTGGACCTGCCCGAGGACATCGCCGCGATGGTCCACGACCAGAAGCGCTGCGAGGAGGCCTTCGTGCTGTGGGACATGGTCCACGACCGCACCCACAGCCATGGCGACCTGCCCTTCGACCCGTTCATGATCAAGCAGCGCCAGCCGTTCTGGATGTACGGCCTGGAGGAGCTGCGCTGCGACCTCACCGCCTTCAAGGAGGCCGTGAAGCTCCAGGCCGACGGCGTCCCGCAGGCCCGTGACGTGCAGTACGCGGTGCTGTTCGACCGCATGTTCCGCTTCCCGGTCACCGGCGAGCGCGTGCGCAACTACGACGGCCTCGGCGGCCAGCTCCTCTTCGCGTACCTGCACAAGCACGACGTCATCCGCTGGACCGACAACAAGCTGCACATCGACTGGGACCGTGCTCCGCAGGTCACCAACCAGCTGTGCGCCGAGATCGAGACCCTGTACCGCGACGGCATCGACCGCCCGAAGCTCGTCCACTGGTTCGCGGGCTACGAGCTCGTCTCCGGATACCTTTCCCCGCACCCGGGCTCCAAGTGGGCCAAGGGTCCCGACGCCCTCGACCTGAGCCTGCCGCCGCGCAAGCTCGTCGATGACGTGCTTCCGGACGAGTTTCCGCTGAGCATGTTCTATGAGGCCCTGTCCAAGAAACTCAAGAACGTGATCGCCTCAACCAAGGGCATCACGGCGGACAGCGCCGAGCGGATCGCCGCGTGAGCGACCGCGGCACCGAGAACACAGCTCAGCAGGAGGCGAAGAAGATGGCGGGGAACGGAGCTCTCAGCGGTGCGGTGATCGCGGTGGCCGGCGCGGGTGGACCTGCCGGGCAGGCGGCGCTGCTGCGACTGGCCGAGGCGGGCGCGACCGTCATCGGCTCGGACAACGACCCGGAGCGGCTCGCCGAGGCCGTGGACGCGGCGAGCTACGCGCACGGCGGCGCCACCGTCGTCGGGGACACGGTCGACCTGCTCGACCGTGACGCCACCCGCGACTGGGCGGACCGCATCGAGAAGGACTTCGGCCGCGTCGACGGCCTGGTCCACCTCGTCGGCGGCTGGCGCGGAAGCGAGACCTTCATCAAGACGAGTCTCGACGACTGGGACTTCCTGGAACTGCTGCTGATCCGCACCGTGCAGCACACCTCGCTGGCCTTCTTCGAGGGTCTCCAGCGCAGCGAGCTCGGACGGTACGTGCTGATCAGCGCCGCCGGTGCCTCGAAGCCGACCGCGGGCAACGCCTCGTACGCCGCCGCCAAGGCCGCCGCCGAGGCCTGGACGCTCGCGCTGGCCGACGCCTTCCGCAAGGCCGGGGGCCCCGAGGGGCCGACGTCCGCGGCTGCCATCCTGGTGGTGAAGGCGCTGGTGCACGACGCGATGCGCGCCGACCGCCCCAACGCGAAGTTCGCGGGCTTCACGGACGTCAAGGACCTGGCCGATGCCGTCGTCGGCGTCTGGGACAAGCCCGCCACCGAAGTGAACGGAAAGCGCCTGTGGCTGACCGAGAAGCCGTGAACCCTCCGAAGACCGACGCCCGTCGCCATCACGACCCGGACGTCCGCGGTTTCGCCAGTGACAACTACGCCGGTGCCCACCCCGAGGTGCTCGCCGCCCTGGCCCTGGCCAACGGTGGGCACCAGGTCGCGTACGGCGAGGACGACTACACCGAGAACCTCCAGCGGATCGTCCGCAGTCACTTCGGCGCCACCGCCGAGGCGTTCCCGGTCTTCAACGGCACCGGCGCCAACGTCGTCGCGCTCCAGGCGGTCACCGACCGCTGGGGGGCGGTGATCTGCGCCGAGAGCGCGCACATCCACGTCGACGAGGGCGGGGCGCCGGAGCGGATGGGCGGCCTCAAGCTGCTCACCGTCCCCACGCCCGACGGGAAGCTCACCCCCGAGCTGATCGACCAGCAGGCGTACGGCTGGGAGGACGAGCACCGGGCGATGCCCCAGGTCGTCTCGATCACCCAGAGCACCGAACTCGGCACCCTCTACACGCCGGACGAGATCCGCGCGATCTGCGACCACGCCCACGCGCACGGTATGAAGGTGCACTTGGACGGCTCGCGGATAGCCAACGCGGCGGCCTCCCTGAACGTGCCCATGCGGACGTTCACCAACGCGGTCGGCGTCGACATCCTCTCGCTCGGCGGCACCAAGAACGGCGCCCTGTTCGGCGAGGCGGTCGTCGTCCTCAACCAGGACGCCGTCAGCCACATGAAGCACCTGCGCAAGCTGTCCATGCAGCTCGCCTCCAAGATGCGCTTCGTGTCGGTGCAGTTGGAGGCCCTCCTCGCCAAGGACCTCTGGCTGCGCAACGCCCGCCACGCCAACGAGATGGCCCAGCGCCTCGCCGAGGGCGTCCGCGCCGTGCACGGCGTCGAGATCCTCTACCCCGTGCAGGCCAACGGCGTCTTCGCCAAGCTCCCGCACGACGTGAGCGAGCGCCTCCAGAAGAGGTTCCGCTTCTACTTCTGGGACGAGGCGGCGGGCGTCGTGCGCTGGATGTGCGCGTTCGACACCGCCGAGGACGACGTGGACGCGTTCGTGGCGGCGCTGAAGGAGGAGATGGCCCGCTAGGCCTTCTCCTCCCTCGGCACCGATCAGCCGTTGACGACGATCGCGGCGCTGTTGTTGCGCAGGTTCGGGTCGAACTTCCTGATGGACAGCTCCGGATCGTCGTTGAGGGTTTCGACGGTGGTGCGTGCCCCGCGCACCACCTGGTCGATCCGGAACTGCACCGCAAAGGTGTGGGACGCCTTGTCGTGCAGGTGGATCGGCGTCCGGCAGAGATAGGCCGTCACGGGAGCCCCTTCCTCGGGCGGCTCCGCGGTCGCGCAGTCCTCCGGCAGGCCTACGACCGTCGTCCCCTCCGGCGCCTGGAACCGCACGGTGGCGACGGCCGCGCCGACGCCCAGCGAGGCCACCCATGCCGGGCCGCGGTTGTGCACGGTGACACGCGCGGTCACGGTGTCCCCGACGGTCCCGCGCACCTTGCTGCCGGTGAGCTTCAGGTCGGCGGTGTTCCTGGCGTCGAGGATGACGGTCCGGTAGTTGTCCGACAGATCCAGGTCCTCTTCGCCGGCCGCCCGCTGCGCCGCCACGGAGCGCAGGTTCAGCTCGTGGCCCGTGCCCGGGGTCCACGTCTCGCCGCCCCGGGCCTCTTCGAGTGCCTTGTCCGAATACGGCAGTACGGAGTGGTCGAACCGCTCGTACAGCGCGTTCCGCCCGACATGGAGGGCGGTCGTCAGTGCGTACCGCTCGCCCGGAGCCACCGCCTCGTCCAGCACGCACAGCGCGAACGTACCGATGGCGTGGTCCCGGTACTCACAGTTGGAGTGCCGTTCCTTGAACCGAAGGCCGTACGACGAGTAGATCGACAGCAGCGTGCGGTCCACGGTGCGGTTGCCGTTGTTGGCGACCGTCGCCCGCACCTGGGTGTTCGTGCCGGGCGTGAGGTCCCGCTGGTGCTCGGCCTGGCTGAGCCCGAGGTCCGGGCCGTCGCCCAGGGTGATCCGGGTCTCCGCCGGAACTGCCGTCAGCTCCCCGGCGGTGGCCGAGTGGCGCACGTTTCCGGACGCGCTGAGGTCGGCGTCCGGCAGCGCGCGGAGTCCGAGCCGGGCTGCCGCCACGCTGTCGGTCCCCACCGGCATCTCGGGGAAGTCGCAGACCGCCTTGAGGGCCGATTCGGGCACGCAGTTGGCGGGCCACGACACCCGCGCGAAGGAGGCGATCTCGCCCGCATCCACGGTGAGTTGGCCGGCCGGCACCCCGTTCTCGCTGTTGTCGTGGGTGATCAGCACATCGAGGATGCGCTCGGACGCCGCGCCGTCCGCGTCGGGCCCCGGCAACACTGTCTCGGACGACACACTGATCCACAGCTGATCGGAGGCGGCGTGCACGGGCCCGACCCCGACCGCGGCCAGGGCCCCGCCGGCGAGCGCGGCTGCGAGCAGTCGATGCTTCATGAACTCCCCCTTGTTGATGACCGGTCGGTGAGCGAGACCGGCGGCACGGGGGAGGGGTTGTACCCGTTGGTCTGGTTGCGGCGATGTTCGGCCGTTCTGGCGGCGACGGAAGCGGACCAGCCGGGCTATGCATGACTATGCATTAGGCAGTAAGTTGATTGCCGGTGTCAATGCCTCCGCCTATGCTCTGCTCTTATGCGGATGATCCAGCAAACCGCCGCCCTCTCCGCCTACTTGGCTGCTGACGAGGTGATCGACCATCACCATCCACTCGTTCGCGAGACGGCTGCAAGGCTCGCCCGTGGCGCCGCGGGCTCGTATGAATATGCGCACGCGGCGTTCGAGTTCGTACGTGACGCCATCCCGCACTCGCAGGACTCCGGCGACCCCCGCGTCACCTGGCGCGCCTCCGACGTCCTGGAACAGGGCACCGGCATCTGCTACGCCAAGGCCCACGCGCTGGCCGCGTTGCTGCGCGCCGAGGACATCCCGACGGCGCTGTGCTACCAGAAGTTCGAGGTGGTGCACGGCTTGGTCGCCGTGCGCTTCAACGGTGCCTGGCATCGGCAGGATCCGCGGGGAAACAAGCCCGGCGTGGACGCCCAGTTCTCGCTGGACTGTGAGCGGTTGGCCTTCACGCCCGATCCGGCGTCCAATGAGATGGACTATCCAGTCCTGTATGCTGCACCGCACCCGGCCGTGCTCGATGCCCTCGAGGCCGCCCCCGACAGGCCGTACCTGTGGCAGACCCTGCCCACCGCACTGTGAACCCCGAGACAAGGCGGACCATGACTCTCACCCTGACCGTCTCCGACGAGGTGCGCGCCCTGGCACCCGGCTTCACCCACGTGGCGGTCGAGGCGCACGGCCTGGTCAACGGACCGAGTACCGAGGCGAGTGCCGAGCTCCTGGACGAGGCGGCCCGCCGGCTCGCCGTACGCTTGGACGGGCGTGCTCCGCACGAGGACCCGCACATGGCGGCCTGGCGCGAGATCTACACGGCGTTCGGGTCGAAGCCGTCCCGGACCCGCAACTCCGCGGAGGCGCTGGCCAAGAGGGCGCTGTCGGAGGCGGGACTGCCCCGGATCAACCTGCTGGTGGACCTGTACAACGCCATCAGCGTCGCCCATCTCATCCCCGTCGGCGGCGAGGACATCGACCACATCGAGGGCGGCATGCGCCTGGTGCGCGCCACCGGCGACGAGGACTTCGTGACCGTCGCCGGCGGCGAGGAGATCGTCGAGCACCCGGACGCGGGCGAGGTCGTGTGGCGCGACGACGCGGGCGTGACCTGCCGCCGCTGGAACTGGCGCCAGGGCCCCCGCACCCGGCTCACCGAGGAGTCCGTCTCCGGGATCTTCCTCCTGGAGAGTCTGTCGCCGATGCCGGTCGCCGAGGTCGAGCGGGCAGCAGCCGAACTCGCCGACCTGCTGGAGAAGTTCAGCCCGGGCGCGCAGATCACGGTCCGGTAGGGGCAGTCGGCGATCTGACCGCCTGCCCGGATTCGGTCATGTCTGGCGCACGAAGTTCACCTCACGACGGGCCCAGCCCCGCAGAACGTCGCGGAACCTGTCCGGAACGGGGAGATCGGGCAGATGCGCTCTGTCATCGCCGTAGCGTGCCCGGATGTATGCGGCCAGGTCCGCGAGCGGGCCGAGCTCCGGGACGAGTTGCTCGATGGGAGGTTCGCGGCTGGCTTCCAGGGAGGTGAGGAGCATCGCTGAGGCCCCGAGATGGCTTTCCGGGGTGAGGTCGGGTATACACGGCCCCTCTCGCACGGAGAGGGATCGGGCGATGGTGACCAGGAAGGCCGACACGTCGTCGGCGTGGTCCGTCCAGGGCGGCTCGGGATGGTGGACCAACCATGCGCCGACGGCGGCACAGTCCCGCACAGCTGTCTCGAACGGCGGACGGCATCCCTGGGTTCCGAGAAGGAGGATGAACACGCAGCGGGACGCGTAGGGATACCAGGCCCCAGGACTGAAGATTCCCATCCGCCAGCCCCGGCAGAGCGAGCCGAAGTCAAGGTCGCAGCGCCGGAAACAGTCACCGAGGTCGGTCAGGCCATGGCCGAGGCAGACGTCCATCAGGCCTATGTGATCGGGGGCGACCGCCAGTAACGCCGCAGCATGTTGGGCGATCATCTGCCGAGAGAAGTCCTCCCAGTGTGCATGGGTGGAGGACGAGTAGGCACCGCGGAATGCGGCCCCGGCATAGCCGGCCACGAGCAGTGCCGCCCGGTTGCGCGTGGGGTCGCCTGATGCCACGGCCTCGGCGATGGCCTGGGTCAGTTCGTCCGTGACCACCTCGCGGGAGTCCCAGCTGCTGCGCAGCAGCGCAGCCAAGGGGTCGCTGAACTCCGTCTCGGGATCCCCGAGCAGGAGATGGTCCATGGTCGCCCGGGTCAGCCGCCGCACCATGCTCGGTGGCGGATCCACACAGGTCAGGCAACGTGAGAGGAACGCGAGCAGATTTCCGCGGCCGGTCGTCGACCTGCGGCGGCGGTCGCTGATCAGCGCCGTGAACACGCGCGCCGCCCCGTCCTCGGTCGTGCGCTCCTTCATCTGCACGGCCAGCTGGCCCATGACGTCCCACTCCTGGCGGGCCACTTTCGGCGCCAAGCGCCGCGCGAGCACTTCCGGTGTGTCACTCGTGCTCGCGAGATGGGAGGCCGCGAAGTATTCCAGGAACGTGCGGTGCGTGAACGTGTAGAGGCTCTCGCCCCGCGCGTTGGTGCCGACGTCACTGAACACCCAGGCGCGTCCTCGACAGAATGCCACGAACTGCTCAGCCGCCACCCTCGCTTCCGCATGGTCCTCATAGCCGCGTTGCTCCAGGAATTCCACGACACGGTCCACAAGTTCGCGCTCTGCCACCGCTGCGGCGTTGCCCTCTCGGGTGAAAAGCCAGAAGGCGATATGCCGCAGGGCGGGCTCTACCAGACGCGCCATCGAGAGTTCCACTTGGATCCTGCGGCGAACGTCCCACTTGCGGAACAGCAGCGACGCGCACTGTTCGTACACCTCGGGACGATTGCGCGGAAGGGACCCCGTACCGCGGTAGAGGATGCACATGAGAGCCAGCATGAGCGGGTTGGCACACAAGTCAGTCAGCCCGGAACTCTCGGCGAGAAAGCAGGAGGTGCTGTGCCGAGCGTCTTCTGCGGTTCCTTCCTCCTGCGCGAACCACTTCTCGATGTATTCCTGGCTCTGCTGCGCACCGAATGGCCCGAGCTGGTAGCACTCGAAAAGACGGTCGTCGAGGCGCGCCTCGTTGTACCCGACGGCCCGGGAGGTCACCAGAACGGGCGCGAGCGGGTATCTGGCGCAGAAGAGCTCGACGATCTCGGTCATTTCCCGTCGCCGGGTGGTGTCGACCAGTTCGTCGAGACCGTCGAAGACCACGGCTGCCGCACCGCTCAGGAGGAGGCGGTCGACGCCACCCGGCGGTGCGGGGCATTGGTAGTACGTTTCCAGGCGGTACTCGATGTGATCGACCACGGAGCGCTTGTCCGGATCGGTGAGGGCGAATTCGCGCAGGACGACGAGAAAGGGCACCGGCGCCCGGAGGTCGGCCGCCTGCCGCTGCAGGAGGACCTGGCAGGCGGTGGACTTGCCGCAGCCGGGGTCACCGAGCAGGACCGTCCGGTCGAGAGCGCGCTGCAGATCCGTCAGAGTGAGGGTGGGCGCGTCGTCCTGTGCGGCCCGGTTCTCCAGGAGCCTTGTGATGCCGGGACTCACATACAAGTCCTCGATCGGCACACGTCGTCGCCGCTCGAAGTCGGGTGGTTCCAGGGACCCGTGGGCGAACGCAGCCTGCCGTCGGTAGGCCGCGACGAACGCCTGGTCCGCTGCGAAGCAGCTCGAGTCCCGTAAGGACAGGGCGTGTGTGTGCCGTTCGATGGCCCCGAGGACGGCGACGATTCGAGCCGAGAACGCCTCCTGACGGATCCGGTCGAGCAGGGCGGTGTCGGAGTTGCCCAACTGGCCCACAAGCCCGGCGATTTCCAGGTCGCAGTGGTTGAAGAAGGCTTCTGCGAGGTTGCCCGCCACCATCTCGGAGTCTTCGAGTCCGGCCTCCGCGAGGTCAGGGGCCAGCGCTGCCCGGGCACAGGACGCGTACGCAGCACGGAGCTTCGCGATCCCGGCTTCAGGCGCGTCGGTGAGGCGCGATGCCATCAACTCGTGCATCAGCGCCTGGCTGTCGTCGCCACGCAGGAAGTCCTGCACCGGACCGGAGGGAACACCGTCCGGCAGCGCAGGAGCGGCCCCTCGTGCCGGTGAGAGCTGATAGGTGTCGAACCAGCGGAGCAGTGCCTGCTGGGCGTCATCCGCGCCTGCGGTCTCGCGTCTCAGCCAGCGCGCGATGCTGACGACGGCTTCGACGATCACTCCCGCTGCGACCTCGGCAAGCACGCAGCTCGGGCCCCCTTTCCCGGACTCCGGCCCGGTACGGCGACCGTAGCCGTGGGCCGACCGGGCGTCCAGACGGCGGGAGCGGCGGAGGACGCGGACTCGGTTCGAGAGGACGCGGGGCGCTCCGGCGTCAGCGGGCGTCGGCCTCGCGCACCTGCTCCGGCGTAGGTGCCGTGCCGCCGAGGTGGGCCGGCATCCACCAGGTGTCGTCCGCGTCCTTCGGGCGGACGGGGTAGGCGCGCTGGGCGGCTTCCAGGAGTTCCTGGACGCGCTCGCGCAGTTGGCGGGTGATCGCGCCCGCGTACTTGTCCTTGGAAGCCTCGATCGCCTCGCCGACCCGGATGTTGATCGGGGTGTGGCTGCGCTTGAAGTTGCGCGGGTGGCCCTTGGTCCACAGGCGCTGTGTGCCCCACACGGCCATCGGGATCAGCGGCACGCCGGCCTCCTGGGCCATCCGGGCGGCACCCGACTTGAAGCTCTTCAGCGTGAAGGACGGCGAGATGGTGGCCTCGGGGAAGACCCCGACGATCTCTCCGGACCGCAGCGAGTCCAGCGCGTGGGCGTACGCCGCCTCACCCTGCTTGCGGTCCACGGGGATGTGCTTCATCCCCCGCATCAGCGGGCCGGAGATCTTGTGCCGGAACACCGACTCCTTCGCCATGAAGCGCACAAGGCGCTTCTGCGGGAGCGCCGCCAGGCCGTTGAAGACGAAGTCCAGGTAGCTGATGTGGTTGCTCACCAGCACGGCGCCGCCCGAGCGCGGAATGTTCTCCGATCCCTTGCAGTCGATCTTGAGGTCCCACACCTTGAACAACGCCTGGGCGAAACCGACGACGGGACGGTAGACAAGCTCTGCCATGGACGGGGTGGACCCTTCCTTCTCTGCCTGGGTAAGGAGGCTCCCAGTGGAAAAGTTACGCAGCCGTAGGTTTACGGCTTGTCGCAGATCGTGCCCCAAGAACGGCCGAGGGCCAAGCCCAAGTGCCTGGGAATGGCGAGATCCTCGTCACGTCGACCCGTGATCCACCTCGGGCTTTTGTGCCGCCTTTACTCGGCGCGCACCGTCACTCTGCGCAGCAACAGGTATGTCTCGCAGCCCAGGCAGTACCCGAAGACGGCATTCAGGAACGCGGCCGCGAGCGCGGCTCCGGTCGCGGCGAGTCCCAACCAATCCGGACCGAGCGTGTACCCGACCAGCCCGAGGCCCGCGAAGAGCAGCCCGACCGCCTGGGCGAACCGCGGCGGCTCCGGCGCCTCGAAGTCGGTCGGTGGGCCGATCCGGGGCCGTACGGCTGTGCGGAACAGCCAGCCGTACGGCGAGCGACCCACCCCGCCCGCCGCGCCCAGCGCGAACGCCAGGGTCTGCCAGGCCAGCAGCCAGGCGCTTCCGGTGACCAGGACGACGGCAAGCACCACGGTCGTCACGGCCGCCCCGAAGCGCGGCCCCCTCACATCAATGTCCATGAATCAAGCATTCCGCAATGGAAAGGCTTCCGGGGAGTCGGGAATCTTTGCAGTCTCGTGAACGCTTGAGCAGGGTGATGACCGGACTGGTGGTGTGCGTGGTGGTGCTCGCGGTGGCGAGTGCCTACGGAGTGCTGCAGCGGCGGCGGAGCGGGAGAGTACGGGTGCGCGGGCGCGATGACGGAAAGCGGCTCGGCGCGGCCGAGTTGGGCGCGGCGCTGGGCGAGCGCGCCACCCTCGTGCAGTTCTCCAGCGCCTTCTGCGCCCCCTGCCGGGCCACTCGGCGCGTGCTCGGTGAGGTCGCCGACATGGTCCCGGGCGTGACCCACGTCGAGATCGACGCGGAGGACCACCTGGACCTCGTACGCCGCCTCGACATCCTCAAGACGCCGACCGTGCTGGTCCTCGACGCCACCGGAAACGTCGTACGGCGGGCCACCGGTCAGCCGCGCAAGGCGGATGTGATCGCGGCGCTGGGCGAAGCGGTCTGAGGGGCTGTGAGGCCGAGGGTGAGTCATCTCCCACATCCCGGAACCCACTTGACTGTGTGTACCACCTATCGTCAGCCTGACCTTATGCCTGAGGAACTCCTTCTCTTCGTACGGGCCCACGTCGATCTGGCCCGCACCGCGAGCGCGCGCTGTCCGGGCTGTTGAGCACCCACGGATCGCCACGCCTCCCCTCGCAGAAGGACAACTCCATGACGGCCACGTCCGGCCTCGGTACCCCTCAGCTCGCCTCTCCCGACCTGCTCCGCTCCGTCTTCCGGCGGCATGCCGCCGGAGTGGCAGTGATCACCGCCCGCGGTGAGACGGGCCCGGTCGGCTTCACCGCCACCTCTGTCACGTCCGTCTCCGCGGATCCCCCGATGCTCTCCTTCGGCATCGGCACCGGTGCGTCCAGCTGGCCGGCGATAGCCGCGACGGAGTACGTCGGCGTCCACATACTCGGCGAGCACCAGCAGGAGCTCGCCGCCACCTTCGCCCGCAGCGGCGCCGACCGCTTCGGCCCGCCCACGGCCTGGGGCGAGGGCCCGGAAGGCGTCCCCGTCCTCGACGACGTCCTTGCCTGGACGGTGTGCCGGGTCGTGGCACGCGTGCCGGCCGGCGATCACCGCATCGTGCTGGCGGAGGTTGTCCTGGGTGATTCATCGGGGCCCGGGCGTCCGCTTCTGTACCACCAGGGCCGGTTCAACGGCCTGCGTGACTGACCTCACCGCACCGATGTGACGGAACCGGCTGCCCACGGTTCTGCGAAGCCGTCGGTTTCCGATTACGCTGCGTTGCAAAGGTCACAGTTCAAAGCGCTTGCTTAGCGGGAATGAACTGGGTGTACTGACGAGTAATATTTCGCTCGGAGCGCGAGTCGCCCCGAACGGGAACGGCCGCTTGGGGCGCCTATGCTGCCTGCAAGTAGGCAGCAGAGAAATGTCGACGCAGTAGGAGAGCCGGCGTGAGCTTGAGGATCGTTGTCACCGTGAAGTACGTGCCCGACGCCACTGGCGACCGGCACTTCGCCGATGACCTGACCGTCGACCGGGACGACGTGGACGGTCTGCTCTCCGAGCTCGACGAGTACGCGGTCGAGCAGGCGCTGCAGATCTCCGAGAACTCCGACGACGACGTGGAGATCACCGTTCTGACGGTGGGCCCGGAGGACGCCAAGGACGCGCTGCGCAAGGCGCTGTCGATGGGCGCCGACAAGGCGATCCACGTCGAGGACGACGACCTGCACGGCACCGACGCCCTGGGCACCTCGCTGGTGCTGGCCAAGGCGATCGAGAAGGCCGGCTACGACCTGGTGATCTCCGGCATGGCCTCCACCGACGGCACCATGGGTGTCGTACCGGCCCTGCTCGCCGAGCGCCTGGGCGTCCCGCAGGTCACCCTGCTGTCCGAGGTCTCCGTCGAGGACGGCACGGTCAAGGGCCGCCGGGACGGCGACGCCGCCTCCGAGCAGCTCGAGGCCTCCCTGCCGGCCGTCGTGTCGGTCACCGACCAGTCGGGCGAGGCCCGCTACCCCTCCTTCAAGGGGATCATGGCGGCCAAGAAGAAGCCGGTGGAGTCCTGGGACCTGTCCGACCTCGACATCGAGGCCGAGGAGGTCGGCCTGGAGGGTGCGTACACCGTCGTGGACGGCGCGGCCGAGCGTCCGGCACGCACCGCCGGCACGATCGTCAAGGACGAGGGCGAGGGCGGCAAGCAGCTCGCCGAGTTCCTCGCGAGCCAGAAGTTCATCTAAGGGTCCGTCGGCCCGCTGAGGCTCAACACCCCTTCCGCCCCTCAGACTTCGCAATCCGCAGGAGAGCAATCCCATGGCTGAAGTTCTCGTCTACGTCGACCACGTGGACGGTGCCGTCCGCAAGCCCACCCTGGAGCTGCTGACCCTGGCCCGCCGCGTCGGCGAGCCGGTCGCCGTCGCGCTGGGCAACGGCGCCGCCGACACCGCCGCCTCGCTCGCCGAGCACGGCGCGGTCAAGGTCCTCACCCACGAGGCCGCCGAGTACGCCGACTACCTGGTCGTCCCGAAGGTCGACGCCCTTCAGGCCGCCGTCGAGGCCGTCTCCCCGGCCGCCGTCCTGGTCCCGTCCTCCGCGGAGGGCAAGGAGATCGCCGCCCGTCTGGCGCTGCGCATCGGCTCCGGCATCATCACCGACGCCGTCGACATCGAGGCCGGCGACGAGGGCCCGGTGGCCACCCAGTCGGTGTTCGCCGCGTCCTTCACCACCAAGTCCCGTGTCTCCAAGGGCACCCCGGTCATCACGGTCAAGCCGAACTCGGCCGCCGTGGAGGCCGCTCCGGCCGCCGGTGCGGTCGAGGCCCTGTCGGTGTCCTTCTCCGCCCAGGCGACCGGCACCAAGGTCACCGGCCGCACGCCGCGTGAGTCGACCGGCCGTCCGGAGCTGACCGAGGCCGCGATCGTGGTCTCCGGTGGCCGTGGCGTCAACGGCGCCGAGAACTTCGCGATCATCGAGGCCCTCGCCGACTCGCTCGGCGCGGCCGTCGGCGCCTCGCGTGCCGCCGTGGACGCCGGCTGGTACCCGCACACCAACCAGGTCGGCCAGACCGGCAAGTCGGTCTCGCCGCAGCTGTACATCGCCTCCGGCATCTCCGGCGCGATCCAGCACCGCGCCGGTATGCAGACCTCGAAGACGATCGTGGCGATCAACAAGGACGCCGAGGCCCCGATCTTCGACCTGGTCGACTACGGCGTCGTCGGCGACCTCTTCGACGTCGTCCCGACCCTGACCGAGGAGATCAAGACCCGCAAGGGCTGATCCCGCACGGGCACACCGAGGCCCCCGTGACCGTCCGGCGGTCACGGGGGCCTCGGCCTTTTTCAGCCCAGGGTCAGGGACGCCTGCACGGGCAGATGGTCGCTCGGGAACTGGCCGTCGTCGGAGAAGGTGTTGATCGTCGCCCGGTGCGCCGTGACGCCGGGCGTGCTCAGGACCCAGTCGATACGGTCGCCGTTCGGTGTCAGCGGCTTGTAGCCGTGGAAGGTCGCGTACAGCGCGCTGCGCTCGGACGCGGTGTGCCAGGTGTCGACGAGACCGGCGCCGAGCAGCGTGTCGTAAACCGCGTTCCTGTGAGCGGCGACGTTGAAGTCCCCGGTCACCACGACCGGCAGGGAGCGGTCGAAGCCGGCGATCCGCTGGGCGATGAGAGCGGCGCTGCGCTCGCGCGCGTACTGGCTCACGTGGTCGAAGTGGGTGTTGAGGACGTAGAACTCCCGTCCGCCGTCGGCCAGATCGCGGAACCGGACCCAGGTGACCATGCGGGCGAAGGCCGCGCCCCAGGTGTTGGAGCCGATCACGTCGGGGGTGTCGGAGAGCCAGAAGTGGTCGTACTCGGTCGGACGCAGCCGGTGGGAGTCGTAGAAGATCGCCATGGACTCGTCGCGGCTGCCGTGCAGCCGGCCGGTGCCGACCCAGTCGTAGCGCGGGCCGAGGTCGGAGTCGATGTCGAGTAGCTGGGAGAAGATGCCCTCCTGGGTGCCGAGGACGTGCGGGGCCTCGCGGCGCAGCAACTCGCGCATCACCGGTCTGCGCACGCTCCAGCTGTTGGGCTCGGTGGTGCTCGCGAAGCGCAGGTTGAAGGACATGACCTGGAGGTGCCGGCGGGCGGCCGGGCGTTCGCCCGCCGACGCGGACGTCGTGGGCAGTGCTGTACTGGAGAGGGGTGCGGTGACCGCCGCGGCCAATGCGGCCTTCAGGCCCAGACGGCGCGTGACTCGGCTGTGGTTCGGCACTGAGGCTCCTTCGGTGGGAACTGCCGGACGAGTCGTGCGGGGCGTGCGTATGGAAGTGTGATACCGCGCCCTGAGATGGGCGTGAACATGGCGGGTTGGGTGAGTGACTCCCCGTGGACATGGTGTTGACCAGTCGGAAGGTCGCCGGATAACTTCATTCTACGGATTGTTGATTCCGTATCGCGGAAGTCAGGAGGATATGGGATGGGTCAGGGCCAGCAGGAGAAGGTGGCGACCAGCCTCGCGGGTGCCGTCAGCGAGGAGATCAGCGCCTCCCTCGCGCCGGTCGACGCCGAGCTGGAGCGCCGCTACCCCGGAGACCCCGGCACCCGCCAGCCCGTCCACACCGTCTACGTCCCCGGTGACGTCTTCGCCGCCGACACCGTCCGCTCCTGGGGCGACCAGGCCCTCGCGCTCCTCGACGAACACGCCCCGGACGCCGCGTCCTTCGCCGCCGTGCTCGGCCTGTCCGACGAACTCGCCGAGCCCGTCCACGCGCGTGTGCGCGCCAAGCTGGAGCGCGAGCCCATCGAGGACCTGCGCGTCGACTTCGAGGACGGCTACGGCCCCCGCCCGGACGCCGAGGAGGACGAGGCGGCCGCACGCGCCGCACGGCTCATCGCCGAGGCGTACGAGAACGGCACGGCGGCCCCGTACATGGGCATCCGCATGAAGTGCATGGAGGCACCCGTACGCGACCGGGGCATCCGCACCCTCGACATCTTCCTCACCGGCCTGATGGAGGCCGGTGGCCTGCCCGACGGGCTGGTGCTCACCCTGCCCAAGGTCACGTACCCCGAGCAGGTCACCGCCATGGTGCGGCTCCTGGAGGAGTTCGAGAAGGCGCGCGGGCTCGAGCCCGGCCGGATCGGCTTCGAGATCCAGATCGAGACCAGCCAGTCCATCCTCGCCACCGACGGCACCGCCACCGTCGCCCGGATGATCCAGGCCGCCGAGGGCCGAGCCACGGGCCTGCACTACGGCACCTTCGACTACAGCGCCTGCCTCGGCGTCTCCGCCGCGTACCAGGCCAGCGACCACCCGGCCGCCGACCATGCCAAGGCGATCATGCAGGTCGCGGCGGCGGGCACCGGCGTACGCGTCTGCGACGGCTCGACGAATGTCCTGCCGGTCGGCCCGACCGCGAAGGTCCACGACGCCTGGCGACTGCACTACGGCCTCACCCGACGTGCCCTGGCCCGCGCCTACTACCAGGGCTGGGACATGCATCCCGGCCACATCCCGACCCGCTACGCGGCCGTCTTCGCCTTCTACCGCGAGGGCTTCGAGCAGGCGGCGGCCCGCCTCGCCCGGTACGCCAACCGGACCGGCGGCGACGTCATGGACGAGCCCGCCACCGCCAAGGCGCTCAGCGGCTACCTGCTGCGCGGCCTGGACTGCGGTGCCCTCGACATCGGCGAGGTCGCCCGGCTGACCGGCCTGACCCGTGTCGACCTGGAGGGCTTCTCGGTGCCCAGGAGGGGCGATCTGACGGCTTCCGCGAAGTAGCGGCCCTGTCACATTCGCAACCACCGGCTGGCGTTGTCACTCCTGCCCCGTAGTCTGTACGCCACGCAAGGCATGTCAGTGGTGTCACAGGAACGGGGCAGCGGTGTCATCGGGGGAGAACGGACAGGCGGACGAGACCGGTCGGCTGCTGGCCGGGCGCTATCGCGTGGTGGCGCAACTCGGGCGCGGCGGCATGGGCGTGGTCTGGCGTGCCCTCGACGAGGTGCTGGGTCGCGAGGTCGCCGTCAAGGAGCTGCGCACCTACTCGGACGCCGACGGTCCCGAACTGGCCGATTTGCGGCTGCGGATGCAGCGCGAGGCCCGCGCGGCGGCCCGGGTCAAGCACTCGGGCGTCGTCGCCGTGCACGACGTCGCCGAGGTCGACGGACGCCCGCTGATCGTCATGGAGCTGGTCGACGGTCCCTCCCTGGAGGCGGTGCTGCGCGAGCGCGGCACCCTCGACCCGCGTGAGGCGGCCGGGATCGGCGCCAAGGTCATGGACGCGCTGGCCGCCGCCCACCGCGCCGGCGTCCTGCACCGCGACGTCAAGCCCGGCAACATCCTGCTCGACCGCTCCGGCCGGGTCGTCCTGACCGACTTCGGCATCGCCGCCATGGACGACCCGGGCGACGGCGCGGCCACCCAGCTCACCCGCACCGGCCATCTCGTCGGCTCCCTGGACTACTTGGCCCCCGAGCGCGCCCAGGGCGCCGATCCGGGTCCGTCCTCGGACGTCTGGGCCCTGGGCGCCACGCTGTACGCCGCGGTGGAGGGCGCCGCGCCCTTCCGCCGTACGTCGACGTTCTCCACACTCACCGCGATCGTCTCCGAGCCCCTGCCGGAGCCCGTCAACGCCGGGCCGCTCGGCCCCGTCCTGGCGCGGCTGATGGACAAGCGGTCCGAGTCCCGCCCGGAGGCCGACGAGGCACGCGAACTCCTCCTGGCGGTGGCCGAGTCGGGCGGCACGGACGCGCCGACGGCGGCCCTGCGGAGCTCGGCGGACGCCGGGCCCGGTCGGGCCGAGACGGAGCGCAACGTCCCCTCGGTGCCACCCGGATTCGGGCCCACGGCCGCTGTCCCCGACGGGCGGGGACACGGGTCACCCGCGCCGACCGGGTCCGCCGGACAGGCGTACGGCGGCCAGGGGCGGAGTGCGCCAGAACCTCAGAGCGCCGACACGCCACAGCAGGGCGTACCCGCGTCGGACCTGCCCGGTGCGCCACGCTTCGGTACTGCGGGGCAGGGCGCGAACGGCCCCGCGTCTCCCGGCCAAGGCACGCCACCGGCACAGGGCTTCGGCCCCGCCGGCCATCCCGGCCCGCCCGTACCCGGACACGGACCCGGCGCCCCGGGGCAGGCCGCATCGCCGTACGGCAGTGTGCCGGGGCACTCCGCTCAACCCCCGCACGGCTTCGGCAGCCCCGGCCCCTCGCCGCACGATTCGGCCGCCACCGGCCCCATGGTCACGTCCGCCCAGAGCCCCTCCCGGCGCAAGAGCCGCGCCCTGCTCGCCGCCGTGGCCGTCACCGTGGTCCTCGCGGCCAGTGGGGTCACGGTCGCCCTCCTGAACAACTCGGGCGACGCCAAGGCCGAGGAGCCGAGCACGTCGGCGGTCGCCGCCACGGGCAAGTCCGCCGAGGCGAGCGGCAGTCCCGACGCGGATCGCTCGGGCGACGGAGGCCTGACCGAGAAGGACGACGACAAGAAGTCCCCCGACGCGACCAAGTCCCCCAGCGGCACGGCGGAGGGCGAGCCCACCGATCGCCCCACCACCTCGTCCCCGACCAAGGCCTCGGGCGCAGGCGGCACCGACGGCGGGACCACGGGCGGCGGTTCCGGCGACGGCGGCACCACGGGCGGTGGCGGAACCACAGGTGGCGGTGGGACCACGGGCGGCGGCGGGACCACGCCGGACCCGTCCTGTTTCGCCATCGGCGGCGGCAAGTACAACTGCCAGGTCTGGAAGACCGCCAGGTCCTACACCGCCTCCGGCACCGAGGTCGGCATCCTCAACGCGGGCACCAACTACTTCTACTGCCAGCAGAACCTCGGCCGCCGGGAGACGTCCGGCCAGTGGACCAACGTGTGGTGGGCCAAGACGGACGACGACAGCGGCAACACGAACGTCTTCGTCAGCGACGTCTACCTCGAGGGCGGCAACAACGACGAGCCGGTGCCGGGACTCCCGGTCTGCTGAACCCGGTCTGCTGAGCTCCGGCCCGGCAACTCAGTTCCGGTCGCCTCAGTCCCGGTCGCCTCAGTTCCGGTCGCCTCGGTTCCGGTCGCCTCGGTTCCGGTCGCCTCGGTTCCGGTCGACCCGAAGGTACTTCTCCAGCCCGGAGGCCGTCACCAGCCGCTCCTGGGCGAGCAGCCGCGTTCCCCGCTCACACAACCCCGCGTCGGCTCGGGCACGCTCGCAGAACTCCTCGGGAGTGCCCCCGAACAGCTCCCGCAACCGGGCCGAGCCCAGCAGGAGTTCCGCGATCAGCGCATGCTGGCCGGGATGGGTGCGGGGCGCGCCGGAGCCGTCGTGCAGGACGCCATGGCGGTTCACGTACACGAAGGTGCCCGGGAGCGCGCTGCCGTCCGTCGTCTCGATCCGCACGTCGGGTGCCGGCAGCCAGGCGCGGCCGAAGTTTCCGTCCGGTGTCGGTACGCCCTCGCTGGTGTCGATCACCGCGAGCTGCTCGGAGTCGAGCCAGGTGATGAACAGCTCCCGGACGTGGCCCGGTGCTTCGAAGGGCGACGCGGACATGTACCCCATGCGGCTCACGTGCGCGGAGACACCGACCTCGATGCCCGTCACCCGCACCTTCACCATCGGGAGGGGAGTGACGATTCCGAAAGCGGCCATCTTGCGCCGCAGTTGGCCGGGGGAGGCGTTGGAGCCGACCGCGAGGACCGGCACGCGGTCGTCGTACACCAGGCGGTCCAGGGGCAGCAGCCGGTCCCCGTCGAGGAGTCCGGAGTCCGACGGCCAGGCGCCCGGATAGAGCAGCGGATGATCGCGCGGCGCCTCCGCCAGGCCGAGCGCCTCCAGCGTGCGGTCCTGCACGGGCCGCGAGCTGCTCATACTGTGGTCCATGGGCTGCTCAGTCCGCAGGCGGCAGCTCGCCCGAGCCGCGGGTGATCAGCCGAGTCGGCAGCTCGATGCGTTCCGGGGTGACCAGGGTGCCGTCCAGCTGCCGGAACAGCCGCTCGGCGGCGGTACGGCCGAGAGCCGCGGCGTCCTGGGCGACGACGGTGACGCCGGGCTGCAGCAGGTCGGCGAGTTCGATGTCGTCGAAGCCGACGAGGGCGACACGACGGGTCTGCTCGGCGAGGACACGGATCACGGTGACCGTCACGCGGTTGTTGCCCGCGAAGATCGCGGTGACGGGGGAGGGGCCGGAGAGCATTTCCTCGGCCGCCCTGCGCACCCGCTCCGGGTCGGTGACGCCCAAGGACATCCAGGCGTCCTCCACCGGTATGCCCGCGTCCTCCATGGCGGCCCGGTAGCCCCGCAGCCGCTCGGCGGCCGTGTGGATGCGGGGCATGTCGCCGATGAAGCCGATCCTGCGGTGGCCGTGGGCGATGAGGTGGGCGACGCCGTCGCGGGCACCGCCGTGGTTGTCGGACAGGACGCAGTCGACGTCGATCTGCCCGGCCGGGCGGTCGACGAACACGGTGGCGACGCCCGCCTTGAGCTCGGGCTCCATGTACCGGTGGTCGTCACCGGCCGGAATGATCACCAGCCCGTCCACCCGCCGCGCGCACAGCGCCAGCGCCAGCTCCTGCTCGCGATCCGGGTCCTCGGCGCTGGAGCCGTTGATGAGCAGGGCGCCGTGTGCTCGGGCGACCTCCTCGACCGCCCGGCTGAGCGGGCCGTAGAAAGGGTCCGCAAGATCCTCCAGGACCAGGCCGATGCTCGCCGTACGGCCCTTGCGCAGCACCCGCGCGCTGTCATTGCGGCGGAAGCCCAGGGCGTCGATGGCCTCCTGGACGCGACGCTCCGTCTCCGGGGTGACGCCGGGCTCTCCGTTGACCACACGCGAGACGGTCTTCAGGCCCACGCCGGCACGCGCCGCGACGTCCTTCATGGTCGGACGGTTGCCGTAGCGGTTCTCCGGAAGGCGGTCGGAGCGGCGGATGGTCTCGGCCACGATGCGGTGTCCTGTCCTGTCGTCGTCCACGGGACGAGTCGATCCATGAGGCTCACTCGGTCCGCGCGGATGCGTCTGTCCATGGGGATGCGTCGGTCCATGGGTTTGTATGAGGATGTGGCGTCGAGCATAGAGCCTGGACAACGTTGTCAGATCCAGGGGACACTGTCCACCGCAATCTCCGGCCTGCGCCCCCACCGCGAGACCGGCTCGCCCAATTCCCGTGGTTGACGGGGAGATCCGAATGGTTGACGGGGAGAACTGACACTGATGCACACCGACCTCGTGGCTGCGCTCGACATCGGCGGCACCAAGATCGCCGGAGCGCTGGTGGACGGCCACGGCAAGATCGCGGTCCGGGCTCAGCGCGCGACGCCCGCCCGGGAGGACGGCGACACGGTGATGCGGGCCGTCGAGGAGGTCGTCGGCGAACTCACCGCATCGCCCCTGTGGGGACGCGCCACGGCCCTGGGTATCGGCAGCGCGGGACCGGTGGACGCCTCCGCGGGCACCGTGAGTCCGGTGAACGTGCCCGGCTGGCGCGACTATCCGCTGGTCCAGCGCGTCCGCGAGGCGGCCGGCGGCCTGCCCGTCGAGCTGATCGGCGACGGCGTGGCCATCACGGCGGCCGAGCACTGGCAGGGAGCCGCCCGGGGGCACGACAACGCGCTCTGCATGGTCGTCTCGACGGGCGTCGGCGGCGGCCTGGTCCTGAACGGCCGACTGCACCCCGGCCCCACCGGCAACGCCGGCCACATCGGTCACATCAGTGTCGATCTGGACGGCGATCTGTGCCCGTGCGGTTCGCGGGGTTGCGTGGAACGCATCGCGAGCGGTCCCAACATCGCCCGGCGCGCGATCGAGAACGGCTGGCAGCCGGGTCCGGGCGGCGACACGTCCGCCGCCGCGGTGGCCGCCGCGGCGCAGGACGGGGACCCGGTCGCCGTGGCCTCCTTCGAACGGGCCGCGCAGGCCCTCGCCGCCGGGATCGCGGCCACCGCGACCCTCGTCGAGATCGACATCGCGGTGATCGGCGGCGGAGTGGGCAAGGCGGGCGACGTCCTGTTCACCCCGCTCCGCAGGGCCCTCCACGACTACGCCACCCTGTCCTTCGTCCAGCGCCTGACGATCACGCCGGCCCAGATGGGCACGGACGCCGGGCTGGTGGGGGCCGCGGCGGCCGCGCTCGCCGGGAAGGCGGGCGCGGCGGCGGGGGTCTGAGCACCCCGGCGGGCAGGAACGTTCAGTCATCGGGTGGGGGCGGGCGGACCGCTCAGCAGGTCAGTCGCGCCTCCGCCCAGTCCCCGTGGTCCGAGGTGACGCCGTCGGCGCCGTCGGTGACGACGAGCCGGACCACCTGGGCGCCGGTCACATCGGCCGTGAGCGCCTGGGCCGGCATCGCGTTGGTGAGGACGCCGGTCGAGGCGGCCCGAGTGCCGTCCGCCCAGATCTCGAAGGCGACGGTGCCGTCGGCGCCCTCCTCGTCGTCCACCCCGACCTGCGCGGTGACCGTCTCGCACGCGCCGCCGCCGTAGTACTCGACGGTGCTGTCGGCGTGGACTCCGAGCCCCGTGCCGTACACCACCCCGCCGATCGTGATCGGATTCCCGTCGCCGGCGTCGCTCTCTCCGTTGCTGGTGTTGCGCTCGACGGGGCCCCATCCGTTGGTGGCTGAGAGCCACGGAAGGTCACCGAGCCCGGACGTCCCCGAAGGCGGCGCCACCACGACCGTCGCGGTCAGCGGCAGCGCGCTGCCGACGCGGACACCGGAGGGAGAGCGGTAACTCGCCTTGAGAGTGAGGCCGTACGACCCCGGCGGCGTCCCCTGCGGTGCGGTGACCGCCCACTTGGTGCGCAGGGAGCGGCCCGTGGAGAGCGCGGGTGAGGTGGTGGGTGACGTCGCCTTGACGGACCATCCCTCGGGGCCGGTCAGCGAGACGGACACGCGCTTGGCCGTCGTACGCCCGAGGTCGGTGACCGTCGACGTGAGGTCTGCCTTCTTTCCCGCCTCGACCAGCGGACTGCCGTCCAGGCCGAGTTCGACGGCGGGCGGGTGCTGGACCGACTTGGAATCGGCGGCGACGCGCAGCAGGACGGTGCCGTGCGCGGGGACGGTCGCGGAGATCGTGCCTGCGGTGTTGTAGGTCCGGTGCTGCCACAGGTCGCGCAGGGCGTAGGCGTCGGCGGCGGGCAGGCCGACCGCGTCGGCGGTCGTCGTGATGCGCTGGGCGGCGCCGGACTCGTTGAAGAGGGCCACCGCGCGGCTGCCGTCCCGCATCTCCTTGGCGACGACCCAGCGCCCGCCCTGCGAGGAGATCACCGTGCCCTGCTTGCCCAGCGGGTCCTGGTCGACCGCGATGACCTCGCGGTTGCCGAGGATCTCGAAGGTCTCCGCGGTGGCCGAGCGGAGGTCGGAGCCGATGAGGAGCGGAGCGGCCATGATCGCCCACATCGAGAAGTGCGAGCGGTACTCGGTGTCGGTCATGCCGCCGTTGCCGACCTCCAGCATGTCGGGGTCGTTCCAGCGGCCGGGCCCGGCGTGCGCAGCGAGCGGCAGGTTCTGCTTGAGGATCGACAGCATCGAGCCCCAGTTGTCGCTGATGTCGCCGGTCGTGCGCCACAGCTGACCGACGTCGGCGGCCCACTCCCAGGGCTTGTTCTCGCCCCACTCGCAGATGCTGTGGACGATGGGACGGCCCGTGGCCCGCAGGGCGTCGCGCATGGTCGTGTAGCGCAGCTTGGCGTCCACGCCCTGGTTGTTGCAGTTGTCGTACTTGAGGTAGTCCACGCCCCAGTCCGCGAACTGCTGGGCGTCGCTGTACTCATGGCCGAGCGAGCCCGGGAAGCCGGCGATGTTGCAGGTCTTCGTGCCCGCGCTGGTGTAGATGCCGAATTTCAGGCCCTTGGAGTGGACGTAGTCCGCGACCGCCTTGATCCCGTTCGGGAAGCGGACGGGATCGGGTACGAGCTTGCCGTTCGCGTCCCTGGACGGCAGGGCCCAGCAGTCGTCGAGGTTGACGTACTCGTATCCGGCGTCCTTGAGGCCCTTCTCGACGAAGATGTCCGCGATCCCCTTGACCATGGACTCGTTGAACTCGGCACGGCAGTGCGTGGAGTTCCAGTTGTTGAAGCCCATGGGCGGGGTGAGGGCGAGGCCCTCCGCCGGGGCTGGAGCCGTGGGGGCCGCGGCGGCGGGGGCGGCGAGTCCTGCCGCGCAGAGCAGGCCTGCGGCGAGTGCTCCGACCACTCTTGTGCGGGTTGTGCGGGTGTGAAGGCTACGCACCGTTACGTTCCTCCGTACCTGCGAAGACGGGTGACGGCATGTACGCGTCATAGTGCGTTAACGGTAGAACCTGTCGGAGTGTGTTGGAAGTCGTCGGGGGGCGGAATGATGAGCCGAGAGGAGTTTTTGAACATGTTCAACGTTCTGGGGTAAGGTCGTTCCCACACGAGAGGGGGAGCCATGAAGATAGTGATTCCCGGGGGAACCGGGCAGGTGGGCGCGGTCCTGAACCGTGCGCTGAGCAGCGCGGGCCACGAGGTCGTCGTCCTGACGAGGCGGCCCACGCGCGACGGCGAGGTCCACTGGGACGGCGAGACCCTGGGGCCGTGGGCCACGGCGATCGACGGCAGCGACGTCGTGATCAACCTGGCGGGGCGCAGCGTCAGCTGCCGCTACACCGCGCCCAATTTGCAGGCCATGATGGATTCGCGGGTGCACTCCACCCAGGTCGTCGGCGAGGCGATCGCGAGCGCGGCCCGGCCGCCGCGGGTCTGGCTGCAGATGAGCACGGCCACCATCTACGCCCACCGCTTCGACGCGCCCAACGACGAGGCGACGGGCATCATCGGCGGCAGCGAGCCCGATGTGCCGGACTACTGGTCCTACAGCATCGACATCGCCAGGTCCTGGGAGCGGGCGCAGGAAGAGGCCGACACGCCGCACACCCGGAAGGTCGCCCTGCGCTCCGCCATGGTGATGAGCCCTGATCGCGGCGGCGTCCTCGACATGCTGCTGCGACTCGCGCGGCTGGGCCTCGGCGGCCCCGTCGCGGGTGGCGCCCAGTACATCTCCTGGATCCACGACCGCGACTTCGTCCGCGCGGTCGAGTTCCTGATCGAGCGGGACGACGTCGTCGGGCCGGTGAACATCGCCGCCCCCGAACCCCTGCCACAACGCGCGTTCATGCGGGACCTTCGCTCCGCGTCGCGCGTCCCCGTGGGCCTGCCCGCGACGAGGTGGATGGCGGAGATCGGCGCGTTCGCCCTGCGCTCGGACACCGAGCTGCTGCTCAAGAGCCGCCGTGTCGTCCCTGGCCGGCTGCTCGACGAGGGGTTCGCCTTCGAGTACGCCCGCTGGCCGGAAGCGGCCGACGACCTCGTACGGCGCGCACGGCAGCGCGGGCTCCACGGGGGCCGGACCGGGGCCGGAGTTCCGTCGCTGACCTGATCGTCCGAAGGGGAGCGTGACTCCCGGCCCGTTCCACAGTTGAACCCACCATGAAGAAGCGCAGCATGCTCGCCATCGCCTCCCTGGCCACCGGATTCGTCGTCGCGGCGGTCACTCCGTCCCATGGCGCCGAAACCCCCGCCACCGGTGGTTCCCCCGCCACCGGGCTGCCTGCCGCCGGGATCCCTGTCAGCGGCGCTCAGACGAGGGTCGCCGGCGTGAACGTGGACGACGCCCTGGACACGGTCGGCCGGGCCATCAACCGGGAGACGGACCGGGCCGTGAACGACGCCCCGCACGGGAAGACCAAGAACGGCAAGAACGGCAAGAAGGGCTGACGAGCCCACCGGCACCACCGCACGGCGCCGGAGCCCCCGAATCCGAGGGGACTCCGGCGCCGTTGTCATGCGCTCTCTACGGGAGCTGGTTTCCGTGGCAGGGTGGAGCGGGCAAGCCACAGGGGGCCAACAGAAGAGGGGGAAACGTGATCGTTTGGATCAACGGTGCGTTCGGTGCGGGGAAGACCACCACCGCACGGGAACTGATCGAGCTGATCCCGAACAGCACGCTCTTCGACCCCGAGGTCATCGGCGGAGCACTCACTCACCTGCTTCCGCCCAAACACCTCACCGAGGTCGGTGACTTCCAGGACCTGCCGATCTGGCGACGTCTCGTGATCGACACGGCGGCCGCGCTGCTCGCCGAGCTCGGCGGGACCCTCGTTGTTCCGATGACGCTGCTGCGCCAGGAGTACCGCGACGAGATCTTCGGCGGCCTCGCCGCCCGCCGCATCACCGTCCAGCATGTGCTCCTCACCCCGGCGGAAACGATCCTGCGGGAGCGAATAGCCGGGCAGGAGGTTCCGTCCGACCCGCCCGACGGCGAGATACGGGTCCGGCAGTGGTCGTACGACCGCATAGAGCCGTATCGCGCCGCGCTCGCTTCCTGGCTGACCGCCGACGCCTATCTCGTCGACAACGGCGGCCTGACCCCGTACGAGACCGCCGTCCGTATCGCCGAGGCCGTCGGCAGCGGTTCGGTCCCCGTCTGCGACATCGTGCAGACGCCCGAGCCCACCGCCGAGACCCTCGCCTCGGGCGTCCTGCTCTTCGACGAGGAGGACCGCGTGCTGCTCGTCGACCCCACCTACAAGGCCGGCTGGGAGTTCCCCGGCGGCGTCGTGGAGCCCGGCGAGGCGCCCGCGCGCGCGGGCATACGCGAGGTAGCCGAGGAGACGGGGATACGGCTGGACGACGTACCGCGCCTCCTCGTCGTCGACTGGGAGCGGCCCTCGCCCCCCGGATACGGAGGTCTGCGCCTTCTCTTCGACGGCGGGCGGCTCGACTCGGCGGAGGCCGAACAGCTCCTGCTGCCCGGGCCCGAACTGCGCGACTGGCGCTTCGTCACCGAGGCGGAGGCGGCCGAGCTGCTGCCGCCGGTGCGGTACGAGCGGTTGCGCTGGGCGCTGCGGGCGCGGGAACGCGGGGCGGCGCTCTATCTGGAGGCGGGGATACCGACGCCTTCCTGAGCGAGCTCCAGCGCTTCGTACGGGTACGGCGTCAGCCTGCTCTCGTTCTGGAGCCGCTGGGCGAAGTCACCCATCACCACGGCGAGCGGCGCGTACCGCTCGATGGCGCCGGCGGCGACCGCGGGATCCCGTGGGGCCTGAGGCCCTCGGAGCAGGCACGCACGAAGGTCTCGCGGTCGTCCCGGTCATGGCCGTACAGGGCGGTCGCGAGCCAGTTCACGAAGTGGAAGGCCGTGTAGACGCGGTCGTAGCGCCGGTGCCGCTCGAAGAAATCGCGCTCCTGCGGGGTGAGGCGGCAGCGGGCGGAGAGAGCGAGGCCGTAGTCGGCGAGGTACAGCCGGCGCCCGTCGGTGAGGATGTTCTGGAAGAGGGCGTCGAAGTGCAGCAGCCGGGCCTCGTGAACGTCACGGCCGTGAGCTCCTTTCCCACGAAGGCGCATGCGGCATCGGCCTCGTCCGTGCGGAGCCGGGCGTCCAGCCAGTCGTGCAGGGTGTGCGGAACGTACTCCAGGAACAGCGCCAGGCTCGCGGTCGCCGTCCGTAGTCCCTCGATGCGCTCGCGCACCTGCGGGCCGCCGCCCCAGTACGCGACGGCCCGCTCCGCGTCGGCCAGTTCATCGGGAAGGGGCTGTGGCGGCTGCGGCAGGATCCGCCAATGATGTGTCAGCGGGAATCCCGGGAACCGGCCGGCCAGCACCCGGTTGGTGGTCATCGTGTGCACGGCGGGTTCGCGCCAGGCGCCGAAGCCCGGACTGCCGAAGCCGTAGTGGAAACTGGTTGCAGGCCGAGGACGTTGGCCGTGGAGCGGGCGTTCTGCGGCCGCACCTCGGTGTCGGTGACCGGGCCTAGTTTCACGAAGACGCGTCTGCCGTCGACCTCGATCAGCGTCGACCGTCCGCCGATCCCCGTGCCGAGCGGAGTCCCCTCCGCCACGAGGTCCGAGAGCTCGTGGTCGGAGAGAAGCGCCAGGGATGTCGCGATGCCGGTGTGAGCGGTGAGGCGCGGAGCGGGTCATGGCCCCATCCTCAGCGCAAGTGCCTCAGCTTGCCGCGTAGTTGCGCAGGAACAGGGCCTCGGCGACCGACAGGCGCTCCAGCTCCTGCGGGGACACGCTCTCGTTCACGGCGTGGATCTGGGCCTCCGGCTCGCTCAGGCCGATGAGGAGGATCTCCGCGTGCGGGTAGAGGGAGGCGAGGGTGTTGCACAGCGGGATCGAGCCGCCCTGGCCGGCGTACTGCATCTCCTGGCCCGGGAACGCCACCGCCATCGCGTCCGCCATGGCCTCGTACGCCGGGCTGCTCGTGTCGGCGCGGAACGCCTGACCCTGGCCCGTCTGCTCGATGCGCACCCGGGCACCCCACGGCGTGTGCGTCTCCAGGTGGGCCTGGAGCAGCTTGGTCGCCTCGGCGGCGTCGACGCCCGGCGGCACCCGCAGGCTGATCAGCGCCCGGGCGCTCGCCTGCACGGACGGGGTGGCGCCGACGACCGGCGGGCAGTCGATGCCCAGGACGGTGACGGCGGGGCGTGACCAGATACGGTCGGCGACCGTGCCGGAGCCGATCAGCTCGACACCGTCGAGGACCTTGGCGTCCTTGCGGAACTGCGCCTCGTCGTACTGCAGCCCCTGCCACGCCGATTCGTCGGTCAGCCCGTCCACCGTCGTCGAACCGTCCTCGGCGCGCAGCGAGTCCAGGACGCGGATCAGCGCGCCGAGCGCGTCCGGAGCGGCCCCGCCGAACTGGCCGGAGTGCAGGTTGCCTTCGAGTGTGTCGATCTGCACGCGCATGAGGGTCATGCCGCGCAAGGTCGAGGTGACCGTCGGCAGGCCGACGCGGAAGTTGCCCGCGTCGCCGATCACGATGGTGTCGGCCGCCAGCAGGTCCGGGTGTGCCTCGGCGTACCGCTCCAGACCGCCCGTGCCCATCTCCTCCGAGCCCTCGGCGATCACCTTCACGTGCACCGGCACGCCACCGTTGGCCTTGAGCGCGCGCAGCGCCAGCAGGTGCATGATCAGGCCGCCCTTGCAGTCGGCGGCGCCGCGCCCGTACCAGCGGCCGTCGCGCTCGGTCAGCTCGAAGGGCGGAGTGTGCCAGGCGGCCTCGTTCAGCGGGGGCTGCACGTCGTAGTGGGCGTACAGCAGCACCGTCTTCGCGCCCGCGGGGCCGGGCAGGCAGCCGTACACCGACTGCGTGCCGTCGGGGGTGTCCAGCAGGGCCACGTCCTCGAAGCCCTCAGCGCGCAAGGCGTCGGCGACCCAGCGGGCGGCGCCCTCGCTCTCGCTCCTCGGGAACTGGTCGAAGTCCGCCACCGACTTGAACGCCACCAGTTCGGTGAGCTCCGCCTTCGCCCTTGGCATCAGCGAGGCGACGGTCTCGGCGACCGGATTCGACGACATGGGCACGCTCCTTGTGGGTGCGACGTTGTACCAGTGAGTGCTGTGATCCTCCCACAGCAGCCTGCGACGATGCCCGCCGTAGGATGCTGGGGACAGCAGGCGTAGGCGGCTTGATCGGGAGCAGTAGACCATCGTGAGCAGCGAGAACTCTTCGGCGGACGACGTGCAGCAGGTGTGGGACGTCGTCGTGGTGGGCGCGGGACCCGCGGGGGCCTCGGCCGCGTATGCGGCGGCGGTCGCCGGGCGGAGCGTGCTGGTGCTGGAGAAAGCGGAGCTGCCGCGCTACAAGACATGCGGCGGCGGCATCATCGGCCCCTCGCGCGACTCGCTCCCACCCGGCTTCGAGCTGCCCTTCCGCGACCGGGTGCACGCGGTCACGTTCTCCAACAACGGCCGCTTCACCCGCACCCGCCGCTCCAAGCACATGCTGTTCGGGCTGATCAACCGGCCCGAGTTCGACCAGCAACTGGTCGAGCACGCCCAGAAGGCGGGCGCCGAGCTGCGTACGGGCGTGACCGTGCAGCGCGTCGAGCAGCACGGCTCGGCGGTGCCGGACCGGCGCAGCGTCGCCGTGGTCCTGCAGGGCGGCGAGACGCTGCTCGCGCGGGCCGTCGTCGGCGCTGACGGCAGCGCCAGCCGGATAGGAGCCCACGTCGGGGTGAAGCTCGACCAGGTGGACCTCGGTCTGGAGGCGGAGATCCCGGTGCCGGAGACGGTCGCCGAGGACTGGCAGGGGCGGGTGCTCATCGACTGGGGACCGATTCCCGGCAGTTACGGCTGGGTGTTCCCCAAGGGCGACACGCTCACGGTCGGGGTGATCTCGGCGCGCGGTGAAGGCGCCGCGACCAAGCGGTACTTGGAGGAGTTCATCGGGCGGCTCGGGCTCGCCGGGTTCGAACCGAGCATCTCCTCCGGCCACTTGACGCGTTGCCGCGCCGACGACTCGCCGCTGTCGCGCGGGCGGGTGCTGGTGTGCGGTGACGCGGCGGGCCTGCTGGAGCCGTGGACACGCGAGGGAATCTCGTTCGCGCTGCGGTCGGGGCGGCTCGCGGGGGAGTGGGCGGTGCGGATCGCCGAGGCGCACGACGCCGTGGACACCCGGCGCCAGGCTCTGAACTACGCCTTCGCGATCAAGGCGGGACTCGGCGTCGAGATGAGCGTCGGCAAGCGGCTGCTGACGGCGTTCGAGCGTCGTCCCGGGCTCTTCCACATGGCTCTGACCGGTTTCCGGCCGGCCTGGAAGGCGTTCATGGACATCACCCGTGGCGCCACGTCACTGGGCGAGATGGTCCGTACGCACCCCATGGCCCAGCGCGCCCTGACCGCGCTGGACAACCGACAGCCGGCGAACCCGGCTCCGGCGCCGGCGGCCGACGAGGCCACTTCCTGACGATGATCCAGGCCACCGCGTGACGACGACCCCGGGCACTTCCGTACGACGCCCGGGTCACTTCTCGACGGTGATCCGGAAGACGGGGTGGTCCGGGGCGGCCGCGATGATCTCCTCGTCGGAGGACTTCGCGGTGACCCCGTTGAAGTACTGGTTGACCTCCCAGCCCCACTTCTCCAGGTAGGTCCGCAGGATCGGGAGCTTGATCTCGTCGGGAATCTCCACCGCGGAGAACTGACGCACCTTGCGCCCGACACGCAGTTCCCCACCGCCGGCGGCGCGCATGTTGCGCACCCACTGGGAGTGGCCGCGGGCCGAGACGAGGTACTGCGTGCCGTCGTACGTATGCGGATTGACCGGGATGCGCTGCAGGTTGCCGCTCTTGCGCCCGCGCACGGACATCTCCGCCGTGCCCGCGATGCTGAACCCGCGCCGGGCCAGCCAGCCGACGACGCTGTTGAAACGGACGGTCAGCGGGCTGCCCTTGAGGTAGTACGGCGACGACATCGGTGACTCCCGGAGTTTGATCTCGAGACTGAGAGAGCGGTGCTCTCGCTTAAGAGCAGTGTGCACGAGATTGCTGATCCAGGGCAAGAGCAGTGCTCTCGAATATGTGCACTGCTCCGCGATCCGTGGGAGACTGGCTCACATGAGCAGCACCACACAGGGCGCACGTGCCCGGGCCAGGCTGGAAGTCACGGCGGCCATCAAGGACGAGGCGCGCAGACAGCTCGCGGCCGAGGGCGCCGCGAAGCTCTCGCTGCGCGCTGTGGCCCGCGAACTCGGCATGGTCTCCTCCGCGCTCTACCGGTACTTCCCCAGCCGGGACGACCTGCTGACCGCTCTCATCATCGACGCCTACGACTCCCTCGGCGAGTGTGCGGAGGCCGCGCACGGCAAGGCCGCCGACGCCGGGCCCGTGGGGCGCTGGACGGCGGTCGCGGAGGCCGTACGCGACTGGGCGCTGCGGCATCCGCACGAGTACGCGCTGATCTACGGCTCGCCCGTGCCCGGTTACACCGCGCCCGACACCACGGTCCCGCCCGCCTCCCGCGTCGGCCTGCTCTTCATCGGCATCCTCCGCGACGCCCACCAGCACTCCGGCCTCACCGAACCGCCCCTGTCCGCCGAACTGCGCCCCGAGGCCGAGCGCATGGCCGCCGACCTGGCCCCCGACCTCCCCCCGGCGACGGTCGCGGCCCTGATCGCCGCCTGGGCCCAGCTCTTCGGGCTCGTCGGGTTCGAGCTGTTCGGGCAGTTCCACCGGGTCGTGGAGGACCGGGAGACCTTCTTCCGGCATGCGGTGGGCCGGCTCGCCCAGGAGGTGGGACTGGCGTGAGCCGCCGAGGAGGGGGCGGGGGCGGGGCGTACTTCGCGGGGAGTATCCGTGATCACCACGCCCGGGTGACGCCGCCCGGCGGTCATCGCGTCTAGCGTGGCGGACATGGATGAGCAGCAGGTACGCCGGGGCGGCGGTCCGCCGATGTGGTGGCGGCAGGGGCCGCCGTGGTGGAACCGCTGGGAGGACGAGGAGCACACCTCTCGCCGACCCTGGCGCTCCACGCTGCTGATCACGGTCTTCGTGATGGCCGGCTCGAACTTCGCCGCCGAGGGGCAACTGGACTACCGGGCCCCGCTCGACCCCTTCGCACGTGCCCTGCTGTTCGTGGCGTCGGCCCTGCTGCTGTGGCGCAAGCGGTACCCGGTGGCCGTCGTCTTCGGGACCGCGGTCGCCGCAACGCTCTACCTCGGCGCCGGATACCCGTACGGCCCGGTCTTCCTGGCCGTCGCCGTGGCCTGCTTCAACGCCATCGTCACCGGACACCGCAGGGCCACTTGGGCTGCGGTGGGGGTGTTCTGGATCGGGCACGCCCTGGTGGCCCACTGGCTGTACCAGTGGCTGCCGCCGTCCGGCGACTCGGCCGCCCCGTGGGGACAGGAAGGCGTGATCGCCGCCTGGGTGGCCGCGATCGTGGCGGTGTCGGAACTGGCCAGAACGCGGCGCGAGCAGTGGGTGAGGGAACGCGCCGAGCGGGCGCAGGCGGCGCGGCGGCGCGCCGACGAGGAACGGCTGCGGATCGCCCGCGAACTGCACGACGTCCTCGCGCACAGCATCTCCGTGATCAATGTGCAGGCGGGCGTCGGACTCGCCCTCCTCGACACCGACCCCGAGCAGGCCCGCACGGCGCTCACCACCATCAAGGACAAGAGCAAGGAAGCGCTCGGCGAGGTCCGCCAGGTCCTCGACACCCTGCGCACTCCCGGCGACGCGCCCCGCGCCCCGGCCCCCGGCCTCGACCGGCTGCCCGAACTCGTGGAGCAGGCTGCGAGCGCGGGCCTCACCGTCGAGGTCGAGGGCGAGCCGCCCCGACTGGCACCCGGCACCGACCTCGCCGCCTTCCGGATCATCCAGGAAGCCCTCACCAACGTCGTACGCCACTCGGAATCACGGCACGCACGCGTGCACCTCGACCATTCCGACAGGACGACGCTACGGCTGCGCATCGACGACGACGGTCCGGCGACCGGCACCGACGCGGGCGGCAGCGGCAACGGACTCGCCGGAATGCGGGAGCGGGCGGCCGCGCTCGGTGGCACGATCGAGGCGGGCCGGCGTGCCGACGGCGGGTTCCGGGTGCTCGCCGTACTGCCGTTGAAGGCTCCCGCCGGCGAACCGAGCAACCATGTCAAGGAGGACCGGTGATCCGCGTACTGCTCGCCGACGACCAGTCACTGGTGCGGGCCGGCTTCCGCGCACTGCTCGACGCGCAGCCCGACATCGAGGTGGCGGGAGAGGCATCCGACGGCGAGGAGGCGGTGCGCAAGGTGCGCGAACTGCGGCCCGACGTAGTCCTGATGGACATCCGCATGCCGCTCCTGGACGGTCTCGCCGCGACCCGCCGGATCACCGACGACGGCGACCTCACGGGCGTCAAGGTGGTCATGCTCACCACCTTCGAGCTCGACGAGTACGTCTTCGAGGCCATCCGCTCGGGCGCCTCCGGCTTCCTGGTCAAGGACACCGAGCCCGACGAACTCCTGCGCGCCGTAAGGGCGGTGGTCGAGGGCGACGCGCTGCTGTCGCCGGGTGTGACCCGCCGTCTCATCGCCGAGTTCGCCGCCCGCTCCAAGGAGCCCGCGGCCGCCGACGCCCTCGCCGAACTCACCGAGCGCGAGCGGGAGGTGATGGCGCTGGTCGGCATCGGACTGTCCAACGAGGAGATCGCCCGGCGCCTGGTCGTCAGCCCGCTCACCGCGAAGACCCACGTCAGCCGCACGATGGTGAAGCTCGGCGCCCGGGACCGGGCCCAACTCGTGGTGCTGGCCTACGAGTCCGGGCTGGTACGGCCGGGCTGGCTGGGCTGACCGGCCTCGCCTGCGGCGGCCTTCCGTTGCCCGAAGCGGACCAGCACGCTGACGACGCGGGCGACGAACAGCACGGCCGCCGCGGTCGTCCCCGCCGCGACAAGTGTGGTGCGCGTCCCGGCCGGCACATCGAAGGCGAACGCCGGTCCCGCCACGGCCCCGAACAGCACGGCCGCCGCGAACGCCGCACTGCACAGGGCGTATCCGATCTCGACGGTGATGGCGTCCCGCTCGGCCTGACTGCGCCGTCCCCCATACGTGGTCATACAGGGAGTTTCACAGGCGTGCGCCCGGCGGAGCAAGCAGGCTCCGCCGGGCGCACATTGAGGAATCTTCCCCGGGCCTCTCTTTCGGATCACTCTCACGGACGTGCGCTACGTTGCCCGCCATGACTGAGCTTGGATCCGTTGCCTGGCCACCTGCCCCGATCAGGACCGAGCGGCTCGTGCTCCGCGAGTCCGAGGCCCGGGACCGTGCGGCGTTCATCGAGCTGTTCGCCTCGCCGCAGGTGGGCACGTACATCGGTGGGCGTCGACCGCGTGACGAGCTCGAGCGTGCGGTGCCCGAGGTGCCCGGGCGCCGTCCCGGCCTGTTCGTGATCGATCTCGACGGAGCGATGATCGGCATGATCACGCTCGATCGACGCGACGCGGAGCGGCCGGGTCATGTCCATCCCGATGCCGGAGAAAGCGAACTCGGCTACCTGTTCCTGCCGGAGGCCTGGGGATGCGGGTACGCCGCCGAGGCGTGCGCAGCGGCACTCGACTGGTTCGCCGACGCGCTGCCCAGCGAGCCGGTGGTGCTCTGCACCCGGACCGCCAACGACCGCGCGATGCGCCTCGCGCAAAAGCTGGGGTTCACCGAGGTGGAGCGGTTCGAGGAGTACGGCGCCGAGCAGTGGTTCGGCGTGTGGAGTCCGACACCGGTCGCGGTCCCTAGTCGCGTACGGTGACGCGTTCCGCCTCCCGCGATGTGGACTTGGCGACCACGACGGTCTGCTGCTCGCGACGCGTGCGCAGTCCGGTGAGGGCGATCAGCAGACCCACGACCGCGATGCCCGTGATCACGACCAGAGCCGGCATGTAGCTGTCGAGGTGAGCCTGCGGGGACGCGGACTCCTCGGGCGTGTTCGCGGTCAGCACCGCCGTCACCACGGCAAGGAAGAGCGCGCCGCCCACCTGGACCGAGGTGTTGAGCAGGCCCGAGACCATGCCCTGCTCGTGTTCGTCGACGCCGTTCGTGGCCTGGACGTTCAGCGAGGGGAAGGTCAGCGCGAACGCCGAGCCGACCAGCAGCATGGTGGGCAGGATCACCGCCGCGTAGACCGGGTCGAGGTCGATCCGCAGGAACAGGACGTAGCCGGCGACCATCAGGGCGAAGCCGATCGCGATCAGCCGTGCCGTGCCGAACCGGTCGATGATCGCACCGACCTTCGTCGCCGACAGCGCTACGAGCGCGCCCGCAGGCAGGAACGCCAGAGCCGTGTGCAGTGCCGACCAGCCGAGCAGTTCCTGCATGTACAGCGTGACCAGGAACTGGAAGCCGATGTAGCTGCCGACGAACGTCAACGCGCCCAGTTGCGCCCGCACTTGAGGCCCGGAGCGCAACACGCCGAGCCGGATCAGCGGGCTCGGGCTGCGCCGCTCGACGCGGACGAAGGCCGTCAGCAGGACGACGACGGCGACGAAGGACAGGACCGTGCGCGCGGAGCCCCAGCCCGCTTCCGGCGCTTCGACGACGGTGAAGACGAGCAGCAGCATCGAGGCGGTACCGAGGACGGCGCCCGGGATGTCGTAGCCGCCGGTGTTCTTCTCGCGCTCGGTGCGCGGCAGCAGCTTCAGGCCGACGGCCAGGGCGAGCAGCGCGACGGGCGCCGGGAGCAGCATGGTCAGGCGCCAACTGGCCTCGGTGAGCAGGCCGGAGAAGACCAGCCCCATCGAGTAGCCGGTGGCACCGCAGGTGGTGTAGATCGCCAGTGCCCGGTTGCGAACGGGGCCCTCGGCGAACGTCGTGGTGATGATGGACAGACCGGCGGGCGCGGTGAAGGCGGCGGCCAGGCCCTTGATGAAGCGGCTTGCGATCAGCAGCGGGCCGGAGTCGACGAGGCCGCCGAGCAGTGAGGCGAGCGCGAAGACGGCGAGGGCCACCAGGAAGACCTGGCGTCGGCCCAGCAGGTCGGCGGCCCGTCCGCCGAGGAGGAGCAGGCCGCCGTAGCCGAGGATGTAGCCGCTGACGATCCACTGCAGGGTCGAGGTGGACAGGCCCAGGTCGGCGCCGATGGACGGCAGGGCGACGCCGACCATCGACACGTCGAGTGCGTCCAGGAACATCGCGGCGCACAGCACCAGCAAGGTGCCCCACAGCCGGGGGGTCCAACGTCCGTCGGACGCGGGGGTGATGAGCGGAGAGGTCATGACCCGAGACATTACATGCGCATGCATCGAATGCAAGCGCATTTAATTCCAATGCAACAAAACGCGATTTCTGCTACGGTGCGGCCATGGCGGCGACGAAGGCCGAGCGGGCGCTCGTGGACCAGTGGCGGGACATCCTGGCGCTGCATGCGCGTACCCAGTGCGAACTCGACCGGGCGCTGCACCAGCACGGCCTGTGCGCCAGCGACTTCGAGGTCCTGGACGTGCTGGCGGACGGCGCCTGTTCGTACCGGGTCCAGGAGATCTCTGAGCGCGTCCATCTGAGCCAGAGTGCCCTCTCGCGGCTGATCGCCCGGCTGGAGAAGGACGGACTCGTCGAACGCGGCATGTGCGCGGAGGACCGGCGGGGTGTGCAGGTGGCGCTCACGGCGAAAGGGCGCACGCTGCACGGCGAGGTGCTGCCGGTGCAGCGCGCGGTGCTGACGAGGATGCTGGCGAACTGACGGGCGTACGGCCCGCGTTGGGCCGCGCGGTGGCTGCGTTCGGTTCCAGGTGACGGCGGAGTTCTCCCGCCACAGCGTGGCGACGGCGGCGTCGCCGGTCACGTCCGGGAAGGGCAGCCGGTTCCACAGCGCCAGATACAGCCCTGCGACCGGCCCGGAGATCTCGCAGTCGGCCCGGGCGGCATCGCCACGCCCGGCCCGGCGGTTCCTGCGACAGCCGTACGGTCCACACCGCGCCGCTCGTGTCCGTCGCCCGCACCCGCAGCACCCGGGGTTCGGCGCTGCGGACCCGGCTCCTGCGCCAGGCGTGGAAGGCGCACAGCAACTCGTCGATGCCATCCGCCGCGAAGGCGGGGTCGATCCCGCTCGGGGCACCGCCGCGTGCCGTCTCCGCGTCGAATCGGTGCACGGCCGTCTCGTGCGCCTGCCTGCGGGCCCAGAACGCGAGGGGCGAGGGAGCGGGCAGGAACTGCCGGCAGCGCACGTCGGCCGGGGCGCCGGCCAGCGTGTCGACGAGGTGACGGTGCCCTTCCCGGAACCAGGCGAGCAGCTCGGCGCCGTCGAGGTCGGGCAGGCCGCCGTCGGGGTGGGCGGAGGTGTGGCCCTCGGCCACCAACGCCGCCGCCCAGCGGTGCCCCACGCCCGTGTGCCGCAGCAGATCCCGCACCTGCCAGTCCGGACAGGTCGGCGCCTTGGCCCCAGGCCCGGCCGCCTCGGCTGCCGCTGCCATCAGCTGACGCTCGCGGTCCAGGGTTCGGACGAAGACGGCGGTCTCCATGGGGGTGAGTGTGCCGGACGGAACACCCGCGGTCCTGGCGGCCGTACGGCGGACGTAAGGGTTTCGTCATCACCCTCGGTATGCACGGCGGGCCTCGAGTTCCGTTGAATGGACGTCGACGGACGGTCGACGGACGACTCTCGGGAAGCGGGGCGGTTATGGGACGGGTGCACAGGAAGCTGTTCGGGCCGTGGGCCATCGGGGTCCTGGTGCTGACGGTGGCCGTGGGCGGCTTCGGGCTGTACTGGTTCCAGCCGTGGAAGCTGTGGCAGGACCGGACCGTGGAGGAGGCCCTGCCCGCGGTGGCACAGACCCCGGCAGGGGTGACCTCCTCGACGGGTGCGTCCTCCCCGGAGGGGGCGGCCTCTTCGGCGCCCGGCCCCAAGACGCTGGCCGGCGGTGAGCTGATCAGCCACGAGCACGCGACGTCGGGCACGGTGAAGCTCGTGCGGCTGGCCGACGGCTCCCATGTCGTACGCCTGGAGAAGCTGGAGACCAGCAACGGGCCGGACCTGCGCGTGCTGCTGACGGATGCGCCCGTGAAGGAGGGCACGGCCGGCTGGCGCGTCTTCGACGACGGCGCGCACGTCAGCCTCGGCAAGCTCAAAGGCAACAAGGGCAGCCAGAACTACGTGGTGCCGCAGGACGTCGACCTGTCCCGCTACAGCAGCGTCAGCATCTGGTGCGACCGTTTCGACGTGTCGTTCGGAGCGGCGGAACTCGCGCGGGTCTGAGCGGTGTCAGGGCGCCGGGTGCTGACAGGGCGTCCAGACGTGGTGCGGGGCGTTCAGGACCGGCTGGGAAACAGGCAGAACTCGTTGCCCTCAGGGTCGGCCAGGACCCAGTGATCCTCGTGGCGGTCCAGAACGGTCGCGCCGAGGGCGGTGAGCCGACCGAGCTCGGGCTCCAGGTCGGTGGAGACCAGGTCCAGGTGCAGGCGGTTCTTCACGCGCTTGGGCTCCGGCACGAGCTGACACCACAGCCGTGGGCCGCCGCCACGGGGCTCGACGAGCACGGTCGGGTCGTCCTCCGGGCCCGAGATGCCTTGCGCGTGCAGCCGCGCCAGCTCGGCGTCGTCGTACGGGGCAATGGCGTGGTCGTCGAGGGCGGCGGCCCAGAAGCGGGCCGTGGCGGCCGGGTGGGCACAGTCGATGACGAGGTCGTGGAGGCGTGCCATCCGGTCATGACGGGGCCGGGGAGTGGGCCGGACAACGGCCTGGGTCGCGGAGGGCGTACGACCTCGGTCAGTTGGGTGCCGCGCGCCGGGTCGCGACGCCGATGAGCGTGGCGATCGCCGCCAGTACGGCCACGCTGGTGAGGGCGACGGGCAGGGAGAACCAGTCCGCCATGAAGCCGATGGCGGGTGGTCCGAGGAGCATGCCGCCGTAGCCGAGGGTGGAGGCGATCGCGACTCCGCTCGGCCCTGCGAGGGTGCCCGCGCGTTCGACGGCGACGGGGAAGAGGTTGGCGAGACCGAGCCCGGTCACCGCGAATCCGAGCAACGCCGCCCACAGGGAGGGCGCGAGCGAGCCGAGGACCATCCCGGCCGCGGCTGTGGCGCCGCCCGCGACGACGGTACGGCCGTGACCGAGCCGTTCGAGGAGGGCCGTACCGGAGAGTCGGCCGACGGCCATGGCCAGGGCGAAGCAGGAGTAGCCGATGGCTGCGACGCCGGGTGAGGCGTCCAGGTCCTGTTCGAGATGCAGGGCGCCCCAGTCGGCCATGGCGCCCTCGCCGTAGGCCGTGCACAGGGCGATCAGGCCGAAGACGATCACCAGTCCGCGCGTTCGGGGATCCATACGGCGCGGGGGGTCCTTCGCGGGGCGTCCGGGGCGCGTGGGAGTCGGCGGCTCATGGCGCAGCAGCGTACGTCCCGCCGCTGCCGTCACCAGCAGCCCGATGACGGCGAGGCTCAGCAGATGCCGGGTGGGGGAGAGGGCTCCCGCGACCAGCCCGCCGAGGCCGGCGCCGACCATGCCGCCCAGGCTGAAGGCCGCGTGAAAGCTGGGCATGATGGGTCGGCGCAGGGCGGTGACCAGGTCCACGGCGGCGCTGTTGAAGGCGACGTTGATACCGCCGTACGCGGCCCCGAAGACCAACAGGACGGCGCCGAGCGCGAGCGTCGAGTGCGTGAGCGGAGGCAGCGCCACGCTGAGGGAGAGCAGCACGGCGCAGACCACGGTGACCTCGTGGGTGCCGAAACGGCGGCAGAGCCGGCCGGTGAGCGTCATGGTGAGCACCGCACCGGCGGAGACGCCGAGGAGGGCCAGGCCGAGGTCGCCGGCCGACGCGCCGGTCTGCTCCTTGATGGCCGGAATGCGGACGACCCAGCCGGCGAAGAGGAAGCCATCCAGGGCGAAGAAGGTGGTCAGGGCGATACGGAGGCGGGAGAGGTCGTTCGGGGTGCCCGGCACGGCGTTGTGCGATCGGGCTTTGTTTATTTGCGGCACAAACTCAGGCTAGGCGGGGCCGGGGGCGACGACAAGGGGAGACCGGGAGGGGGGACCGGGAGGAGAGAGCGGGAGGGGGCGGACCGGGGCGGCGCCTGACTGTCCCGCTGCCGCCCGAAGTGCGACGCTGAGACCAGACCTATCCGCCGAGGGAACTCGGGAGGGCGCATGGGACGTGACGTGCCGGCCCTGGTGTTCACGCGGGAGGATCGCCGTCGGTACCGGGAGAAGATGCACACCTGTCTCGATGTGCTGGCGCAGATGCTGCGCGAGTCGACCTTCGAGAGCGAGCGGCCCCAGGTCGGGCTGGAGATCGAGCTCAACCTGGTGGACGACCGCGGGCTGCCGGCGATGCGCAACACCGACGTGCTCCAGGCGATCGCCGACCCCGCCTGGTCGAGCGAGCTGGGCCGCTTCAATCTGGAGATCAACATTCCGCCCAGGGAGCTGACCACCGGTGGCCCCGGCGCGTGGGAGCAGGCGATCCGTGACGCGCTCAACCACGCCGAGGACCGCGCCTCGACCGTCGGCGCCCACCTGATCATGGTCGGCATTCTGCCGACCCTGGGGGAGGCGGACGTGGGCGAGCGGGCCCTGTCCGGTGATCCGCGGTACCAGCTGCTCAACGAGCAGATCTTCGCGGCTCGCGGCGAGGACCTGCGGATCACGGTGGACGGTGTGGAGCGCCTGGCGACCTACGCCGACACCATCACCCCCGAAGCCGCCTGCACCAGCACGCAGTTCCACCTTCAGGTCGCACCGAAGGAGTTCGCGGCCTACTGGAACGCGGCCCAGGCCGTCGCCGGCGTGCAGATCGCCCTGGCGGCGAACTCCCCCTACCTCTTCGGCCGGGAGCTGTGGCGCGAGACCCGTATCCCCCTGTTCGAACAGGCCACCGACACCCGCCCCCAGGAGATCAAGGCCCAAGGCGTACGACCCAGGGTGTGGTTCGGGGAACGCTGGATCACCAGCGTCTTCGACCTGTTCGAGGAGAACGTGCGCTACTTCCCGGCGCTCCTGCCGCTGTGCGACGACGAGGACCCGCAGACCGCCCTCGACGACGGCGGTGCTCCGGAACTGGGCGAACTCACCCTGCACAACGGCACGATCTACCGCTGGAACCGCCCGATCTACGCCGTCACCGAAAGCGGTCCGCATCTGCGCATCGAGAACCGCGTCCTGCCGGCCGGGCCCACGGTGGCCGACATCATCGCCAACGGCGCCTTCTACTACGGCCTGACCCGCGCCCTCGTCGACGAGGACCGGCCGATCTGGACGCGGATGTCGTTCTCGGTCGCCGAGGAGAACCTGCACACCGCGGCCCGCGACGGCATCGACGCCCGCCTGTACTGGCCCGGCATGGGCGAAGTGCCGGTCGCGGAACTGGTGTTGCGGCGCCTGCTGCCCCTGGCCCACCGTGGCCTCGAGCTGGCCGGCCTGGACGCGGCCTGGCGCGAACCCCTGCTGGGCATCATCGAGCAGCGCTGCATCACCGCACGCAACGGCGCGCTGTGGCAGGCGGAGACGGTCCACCAGCTGGAGAAGGCCGGCGTCTCCGACCGGTGGGAGGCCCTGCGGCAGATGACCACGGCGTACATGGACTACATGCACCTCAACGCCGCCGCGCACACCTGGCCCGTGGACTGACCCCGTCCCGAGCAACGGGAGTCGGGTCAGCCGGCGTCCCTCCCCGCGCCTCTCCACTCCTCCGCGCCCGTCAGCGGAACGGGAACCGGCGGCTCCGCCGAGGTCGTCAGCTCGATCCGGCGCCCCTCGGCCGACGAACGGAGCAGGGCGGTCATCGTCTCCAGTACGTGCAGGGCGAGGTCACCGTTCGCACGGGGCGCCCGCTGCCCGACTCCGGCGACGAAGTCGAGCAGGCCGACGCCCCGGGCGCCGTCGGCGTAGCCCGCCGAGGGCGGGAGGGCGCGCCACCGCGTGTCGCCGAGCTCGAAGAGCCGCACCTCACCGTCGAAGCGGTTCGGGTCCGGAACCGCGAGGGTCCCCGTCTCGCCGTGGACCTCGATCGGAGCCGCGGTCGCGGCCACGCCGTCGAAGCTCGTCGTGATCGTCGTCAGGGCCCCGCCGACGTGCTCCAGCACACCGGAGACATGACTGGCCACCTCCACCGGTATCCGCTCGCCCGCGCGCGGGCCCGAACCGATGACGCGCTCGGCACGCAGCCGGCCGGCCGCCCCGATCACGGCGCGGACGGGACCCAGCAGATGCACCAGGGACGTGAGGTAGTACGGCCCCATGTCCAGCAGGGGACCGCCCCCGGCCGTGTAGTAGAAGTCGGGGTGCGGATGCCAGCGTTCGTGCCCCGGCGTGACCATGACGGCGGTGGCGAACTGGGGGCGGCCGATGCGGCCCGCCGCCACGGCCGCGCGCGCCGTCTGGATGCCGGTGCCCAGGACGGTGTCCGGCGCGCACCCCACACCGACCCCCGCCTTCACGGCGGCCGCCATCACGGTGTGCGCGTCGGTGAGGTCGGCGGCCAGCGGCTTCTCCCCGTAGACGTGCTTTCCTCGGCCGATGGCGCCGAGGGCGATCTCGGCGTGCGCCGCGGGCACGGTGAGGTTCAGCACGGTGTCCACGTCGGGGCTGCTCAGCAACTCCTCGACGGTCAGCGCCTCGACGCCGGGGACCTCGGCGGCGACCGCCGTGGACCGGGCGGCGTCGAGGTCGGCGACCGCGGTGACGCGCACGGCCGGATGGCCGACGAGCGTGTCCAGGTAGGCGCGGGAGATGACGCCGAGACCTACGACGCCGACGCGGTGCGCGTCGCCCACAGCATACCCCTCTCGATGACGGTGCGGACGTTCGGGTTCTCCAGCACGTCGAGGCTGTGGCCCGGCGTCGTCACCAGGACGCGGCCGGCGCCCCACTGCCGGGTCCAGATCGCCGGCGAGGTGACGGGGCGGTGCCACGGCTGCCACGGCCGCGCGGGATGGGTGGTGGTGGCCAGTACGTCGATCAGGTCGTCGTGGAGCACCCAGTACTGCTCGGTGTGCAGTTCGAAGTCCTCGATGCCGGCCGTGACGGGGTGCTCGCGGCCCAGCTCCGTGATGTTGACGACGTGCGGCAGGTAGTTGTCCTCCTGAACTCGCCGGCGTTCACACGGCTCCTTGCCCGGATGGGTCGCGAACTGCCCGCCCACCAGATGGAGATAGTCGGCGGAGGCGCGGAACGAGTCGGCGATGCCGCCGTGCCAGCCGGTGAAGCCGGTGCCGGCCACGACCGCCGCGCTCAGTCCCGTCAGTTGCTCGGCACCGATCTGCGACATCGTGACGCACTGCACGACGAGATCGGTGCCGGCCATCTCGACGGCGTCGGCGTAGACCTCGGTCGACTCCTCGATCCGGACGGCATAGCCGTTGCTCCGCAGGAACGGCAGGAACAACTCCGTGGCCCGGACCGGGTCGTGCCCCTCCCAGCCGCCTCGGACCACCAGGGCCTTCTTCCGCGTCATCTCGTCCCTTCGTGAGGCCGGAGAACAGCGTCATCACTATGCGCGGGACTCCTGCCCCTCGGAAAGAGTCGCCGGATTCTGCGAAAGTTTCGCTACGGCGACGTGGGCGAGGTGGGCGAGGCCGACGGGGATGACGCGGACGTCGCTCGGGCGCCGACCATCCAACACGCCGACGTGAAACGGACCTCCGGGCCCTGCACAAACCTGTCGAAGGCGGCGCGGACGGCCTCGATGACCCTTGCGCGGGTCTGTTCGTCCGCCTCGGGCAGCACCTGCCCGACCGGACCGAGACGGGTGAAGTACCGGACCAGCTCCCGCTCGGGCAGCGTGCAGGGCACTTCGACCGGCCGGATGTCGATGCCGGACCATCCGCTCTCCGTCAGGATGCGACGGACCCTGTCCGAGTCGGCGAAAGCGTACTGCCCCGGCTCGTCCGGCCGGCGGACGGGGAGGTTCGGCAGGAACGGCGCCGCAGCGCGCTCGGCCGTCGTCATGAACGGGTTCTCGGCGGGGCCGCGCCAGACGATGAACCGGAGCGCGGCCCCGTCCCTGGCGGCGCCCCGCAGGTTTGCGAAGGCCCGGACGGGGTCGTTGAAGAACATGACGCCGAAGCGGGAGACGACGGCGTCGAAGGTGGCGGGTTCGAAGACATGCTCCTGCGCGTCGGCGTGGATGAAGGACACCGGCGTGTCCTCCCGCTCGGCGCGCGCCCGGGCGGCGGTGATCATCGGTTCGGAAATGTCGAGGCCGACGCAGTGACCCGCCGGACCGAGCCGCCGCGCCACGGCCACCGTCGTGCCGCCCGTACCGCAGCCGACGTCGAGCACCTGCCCCGCCTGTCCGGCGGGTATCGCCTCGATGAGCAGTTCCTCGAACGGCCGGAGCATGTCGTCCAGCAACTCCTGCGTGTCGACCCAGGCGTTGCCGCTGGGCCCGTTCCAACGGGCCGCCTGGTCGTCATCGGTCCTGCGCCTGCCGTCCATATCGCCTCCTGCGCTTGCGTTCATCGGGCCGGGGTGACAGCGTGCTACTTCAAGTCGACTTGAGGTCAAGCGGATGACGGACCTGGACATCGCCGAGGTGGCGCAGCGCGCCGGGGTTCCAGCCTCGACGCTGCGGTTCTACGAGGAAAAGGGGCTGATCGCCTCGACCGGCAGGCGGGGCCTGCGCCGACAGTACGATTCTGGCGTACTGGAACGCCTGGCGCTGATCGCGCTGGGGCGCACCGCCGGGTTCTCGCTCGACGAGATCGCACGCATGTTCGCGCCGGACGGGCGGCCGCGTATCGACCGGCATGTGCTCTCGGCGAAGGCGGACGAGCTGGACTCGAGGATCCGTGAACTGGGTGTCCTGCGGGACTCCCTGCGGCACGCGGCGTCCTGCCCCGCGCCGAGCCACATGGAATGCCCCAGCTTCCGCCGCCTCCTCGCGGCCGCCGCATCCGGCACTGTCGCGGTACCGAGAAAGCGGGCGCCAGGAGCGCCGTGAAGCCCCGCCAGGTCGGAGGGTCAGATCCAGCCCTGTTCCCAGGCGCGGTGCGCGGCCGCATGACGGGTCGGAGTGCCCAGCTTGGACATGGCCGCGGAGAGGTAGTTGCGGACCGTGCCGGGGGCCAGGTGGACGGCGTCGGCGATCTCGGCGATCGAAGCGCCGGTGCGGGTCGCACGCAGGACCTCCAGTTCGCGGCCGGTCAGGGGGCAGTCGTCCTCGGTCAGCGCGGAGGCGGCGATGTCCGGGTCCACATAGCGGCGGCCGGCGGCGATGTCCCGGATGATCTCGGCAAGCCGGGCCGCCGGGGTCGTCTTGGGGACGAAGCCGCGGACACCGGCGGCCAGGGCCCGGCGCAGCACGGCCGGCCGGGCGTGCCGCGTCACCAGGACGATCTGCGTGGGCAGTTCGGCCCGGATCTCCTCGGCGGCGCGGAGCCCGTCGGTGGGCGGCATCTCCAGGTCGAGTACGGCGATGTCGGGGCGCTGCTCGCGGGCCAGCCGAACCGCCTCGGTGGAGGTGGACGCCTCCGCGACCACGGTGAGGTCCTGCTCCAGCGCGAGCAGGGCGGCCAGGGCGCTTCTGAGCATGTCCTCGTCGTCGGCGATCAGAAGGCGGATCATCGCGGGGCTCCGTCCACGGGGTTCGGCGAGTGCGCTGCCTCCGGCGAGTCGTGCGACGCCGAGGGCTCCGGCGCCCCCGATGCCTCCGGCGATCCCGGTGACCTCGGCGCCCCCGACGCACACGTCGGCAGCTCGGCCTCGACCACGAAGCGATCGCCGTCGTGCCGCCAGTTCAGCTCGCCACCGGCCGCCTCCAGCCGCTCGGCGAGGCCGCGCAGTCCCGTGCCGTCCAAGGCGGCCGGATGCTCCTCGGCACCGTCGTTGCGCACGCGCAGGCGGGCGTGGCCGTCGGCGATGCGGTAGTCGACCTCGGCGCGTCCGGCCCGGCTGTGCCGCAGCACGTTGGTGGTGGCCTCCCGCATCACCAGACCGAGGAGGTGCCGGGCGGAGTCCGCGAGGTCGGCGGCCACGGCATCCGGGTCGAGCGTCATCCTCGCGTCGATGCCAGCGGCGGCCAGCACCCGGGTCGCGTTGCCGATCTCGTCATCCAGGGTCGTACGACGGTAACCCCGCACCACCGCCCGGGTGTCGCTGAGGGCGTCCGCCGACAGCTGCCGTATCTCCTTCATCTCCGCGGCGGCCCGCGCCGGATCCCGCTCGACGAGCCGTTGCGCCAACTCGCTCTTCAGGGCGATCACTTGGAGATGGTGGCCCTGGATGTCGTGCAGGTCGGCCGCGAACCGCAGCCGTTCCTCCCTGACCGCCAGCTCCGCCTCCAGCCGACGTGCCTCGTCCAGCCGCCGTGCCGTGTCCCAGGCCCACAGCGGGCCGAGCGTCACCCAGGCCGTGAAGGCGACCAGCCCCGCCGGGAACAGGGCCGCGTACGCCGACTCCCCGTCGCCCTCTGCCAGGCTGACGACGCCGCCGGGGAGCAGGGCGAGGACCACGGCGACGCCAATCAGCAGTCGCCTGCGGCGTGGCTGGAGGTACGTCGCGACGATCGCGACCACCAGCGCGGGCGTCACCGCCCACAGCCCGTAGTTGCGCAGGGCCAAGGGGAGCGCCGCGAGCACGACTCCCGCCCCGACCGCGGTGGTCAGCAGGCCCACGGGCGGTCCGCCGGGCCGTGCGTCGGTGACCGGCAGGAGCACAAGCCGTCGGCTCAGCAGGGCGACGCTCGCCCACACCTCGACCACGAGCGCGGCGGCGGCCGGCGCGCGCGCCCACAGCGGGACGTCGCCGTCGAGGACCCACTCGCCGACGAAGAAGGCCAGGACGCACGCGGCCATGCCCGGAACGGTCCACCACGTGTAGCGACGCAGGCCCGTCAGCCCCGCCGCCTCGCGCTCGATCTCCCCGTCCCCCACCCGGTCATTGTCGCCCAGGCGGGCCGCATGACAAATGTCATGCGAGGACGTGACAACGCCATGCGTGGGCAGGGGGGTTCGGCACTACTGGCGGGCCTCGTCGCGGCGGAGGCTGAAGGCGTCGGCAACAGATGCGGCTGACGCAGCCGATACCCCGACCCCGTACCGAAGGAGAGCCCGTCATGCAGGCACGCCCCACGCACGCGACGGCCGTACGGCCGCGTCCGACCGCAGCGCTCAGGCGGCGCTGGCCGACCGCGCTGGCCGCCGCGGTCGTCGCCCTCAACGTGATCGCATCCGGCTCGCAGGACGTGGCCGACGCCGTCGGAGGGTTCGCCGAGACCCTGCCGTTGCTGCCCCTGATCTATCTGGTCGTCCACCAGATCGGCCGGCCGCAGGCCACCTGGCCGGTGCTCGGTGCCGGACTGGTGGCCGTATTCGTCCTCGCCGCCCAGGATGTGGTCGCCGCGTCGACGGTCCTGGTCGCCCTCGCGGCGGCCGTCCTGGTGTGGGGCGCCATCCGCGGGACTCCGCACGGGTCGGCCACGTTCGGGGTGCAGGCCGCGGGCGCCTTCGCCTTCTGCGGGCTCGCCCTGGCGGGGCTGGCGGTGGATCCGGACCTGGGCCGGTATCTGGTGGCGGCCGGCTGGTTCTGCCACGGCGTCTGGGACTTCGTGCACCTGCGGCTCGACAAGGTCGTCTCGCGCACGTTCGCCGAGTGGTGCGGTGTCATCGACGTACTCGTCGCCGTCCAACTGCTCTTTGTGGTCTAGCCGAAACGGGCTCCCCGCCCCAGTGGCCGAAAACGGCCGGGAAACGCCGGGCGGGCGCGCACCGGGAACCGCCCCGTACGGTGCCACCAGTTGTCTCTCCTGTCCGGTACTCCAACTCCGCGTCCTGGGAGCTCTCTTGGACCCCGAAGACACCGCAGCCGGCCTCCGCCTCGGCCCGCTCTCCCGCCGCAGCTTCCTCCAGGCCACCGCAACCGCCACCGCAGCCGTCACCGGATCCACGCTCTCCACCGTTCACGGCACTGGCCCTGCTGGGCGCCGACTCCGCGCTGGCGGACGACCCGCGCGTCACCGCCCTCATGCCGCCCTGGGACACCGCGCTCGTCCGGCAGCAGGCCGGGCAGCCGCCCAGCGAGGTCCAACTGGCCACGCTGGGACGGGAGATGGACGTCCACCGGCGCGTCCTCGCGGGCGGCGGCCTGGTCGCGCTCGGCACCGACCAACCCATCGTCCGGGTGGGCCTGCATCTGCACCTCGCCCTGCGCGCCCTGCACAGCGCCGGCGTGTCACCGGCGGAGGCACTGCGCACGGCGACCCTGCTGCCCGCGCGGGTCTTCGGCGCCGAAGCCGACCTGGGCACCGTGGAGGAGGGCAAGCTCGCCGATCTCACCGTCGTGGACGGCGATCCGTTCACCGACTTCGCCACGCTGATCCGCACGGTGGCGGCCCTGCGCGGCGGCGTCCTCTTCGAGCAGGCGGACCTGCTGGCCGCCTTCGACACCGCCACTGGGCGCCAGGTGGCGGACGACTGGCTGGAGGTGAGCCGTCGTATGCGTCGCGAGGGGTGCTGTGACCTCTGAGCAGGTCACGGTACACACACACTTCGTGAAAGATCTGCGCAGGAGTATCACTCGGGATGCACACAGCCTTTTGAAAGGATCGTTAGCGTTCTGGCCGTTCGACCCCACGTGCAGACGTGACCAGGCCGCGGCCGAGCAGAGCCGATGGCGCAGTCAACCCAGGAAGACCGCAGATGGACTACTGCTCCTCGTGCCGCCGGCATCTCAACGGGGCTCTCGTGTGCCCCGGATGCGGCGCCTACGCCCCGGACATCGCTCCCTCGACGACAGGGGGACGCACCGTGTCGGCGGCGCCGGGCGCGGTGACGCGGGAGAACCCTGCGGTCGACACCTGGTACGACGGCTACTTCCGTGACGAGGCACCGGCCGACGCGCACCGGACGGCGCCCGCAGCCCCGTCCGGTGGTGTGGACGGCGTACCGGCCGCCCCCGAGGGCCGGGCGGCGCGGCGCCGGCAGCGGGCCCGCTGGAAGAAGAACCAGCGCCGGGCCGTGGTCGCGACCGCCGTCGCGCTGGTCGGCGGTGGCCTGACCGTCTCGGCGCTGGACCGCGGGGCCGGCGACAAGGCCCAGGCGGCAACCGCGCCGGAACGCCCGAACGCGGGCCTCCCGGAGCAGCAGCACACGGAGCTCACCCGCCCGGCGTCCACTCCGCCGGACACCCCCGACGCCCCGCGCACCGACACGTCCACGTCGAAGCCGTCCCCGACCAACGCCGCCCGGGAGTCCGTCACCGCCCCGCGCACCACGCGGGACTTCACCCGACCGGACGCGGCCACCACCCCGAGTCCCACGGCGACGTCGGCCCCGCAGTCGCAGGCCGCCCCCGCGAATCCCGGCGGAGGGAACTCCGGCGGCAGCGGCGGCAATGGCGGCTCCGAGGCCGAGCAGCAGGCGCCGACCCCGCCGCCGACCGACGGCTCCGACTCCGGAACCTCCACGTCACCGACGAGCCCGGCACCGGAAGCGACCTCGCCGGCGCAGCTCTGCGTGCTCAACCTCCTGTGCGTCGGCTGACCATGCCGGGGAAGTGACCCGACCGCCCTAGCGCACCTCACCTGAGATCGTCGTCACCCTCCCGCATCACCACACAACCCCGTGGATGCGGTCATGCTGGAAGAAGCCGTACGCCATCGCCCGGCGAGGGCCGGCACCAGCAGAGCAGGACGTCGTACTCAGGAAGGAACTCTCCATGGTCGAGCAGGACGAGCGCTTCGATGTCGTGGTCCTCGGAGCGGGCCCCGGCGGCTACGTCGCCGCGATCCGCGCCGCCCAGCTGGGCAAGCGGGTGGCGGTCGTGGAGGAGAAGTACTGGGGCGGCGTCTGTCTGAACGTGGGCTGCATCCCCAGCAAGGCGCTGCTTCGCAACGCCGAACTGGCGCACATCTTCACGCGCGAGGCGAAGACCTTCGGCATCAAGGTGGACGGGACGGTCTCCTTCGACTTCGGTGAGGCGTTCCGTCGCAGCCGCAAGGTCGCCGACGGCCGGGTCAAGGGCGTCCACTACCTGATGAAGAAGAACAAGATCACCGAGATCGACGGCCGCGGCACCTTCCTCGACCCGCACACCCTCCAGGTCGCCGGCTACGACGGCGAGACCCGCACCATCGGCTTCGACCAGTGCATCATCGCCACCGGCGCCACACCCAAGTTGCTTCCCGGCACCCGGCGCAGCGCGCGCGTGGTGACGTTCGAGGAGCAGATCCTGGCCGAGGAACTGCCGCAGTCGATCGTCATCGCGGGCGCCGGCGCGATCGGCGTCGAGTTCGCCTACGTGCTCCACAACTACGGCGTCAAGGTCACGATCGTCGAATTCCTGGACCGGATGGCCCCGCTGGAGGACGCCGAGGTCTCCGCCGAACTCGCCAAGCAGTACCGCAAGTTGGGCATCGACGTACTCACCTCCACCCGCGTCGACGCCGTCGACGAGTCCGGCGAGCAGGTGCGCGTCACGGTCACCGGCAAGGACGGCAGCCAGCAGGTCCTGGAGGCCGACAAGGTGCTGCAGGCGATCGGCTTCCAACCGAATGTCGAGGGCTACGGCCTGGACAAGACCGGCGTGACCGTCACCGAGCGCGGCGCGATCGATGTCGACGGGCGCTGCCGTACGTCCGTCCCGCACATCTTCGCCATCGGCGACGTGACGGCGAAGCTGATGCTCGCGCACGCCGCCGAGGCCATGGGCATCATCGCCGCCGAGACCATCGCGGACGCCGAGACGATGGAGCTGGACTATGTGATGATCCCGCGGGCCACCTACTGCCAGCCGCAGATCGCCAGCTTCGGCTACACCGAGGCACAGGCCCGCGAGCTCGGCCACGACGTCAAGGTGGCGAAGTTCCCCTTCACCGCAAACGGCAAGTCGCACGGCCTCGGCGACGCGACCGGCTTCGTGAAGCTGATCAGCGACGCCCAGTACGGCGAGCTGCTCGGCGGCCACCTCATCGGCCCGGACGTCACCGAACTGCTGCCCGAGCTGACCCTGGCCCAGCAGTGGGACCTCACGGTCCACGAGGTCGCCCGCAACGTGCACGCGCACCCGACCCTCGGCGAGGCGGTCAAGGAGGCCGTGCACGGCCTTGCCGGACACATGATCAACTTCTGACCGTTCAGCCGTCGAGCCACCAGCGGGCCGCCCCCCAGGCAAACGCGTAACCGAAGCCGTTGACCGCCCAGTGCAGGGTCATCGGCGCCAGCAGACTGCCGGAGCGACGGCGCAGCTCGCACAGGACGACCCCGGCGACGGCCGTGGCGACGATCGCCGCGGCCACCGTCGGCGCCACGCCGGCCTGACCTTCCCCGAAGACGGACCCGACGGCGGCGTTGGAGCGGTTGATGCCACGGGACGGCATCAGGTGCCACACCCCGAACAGCAGGGACGACACGCTCGTGGCCCACGCCGTGCCGTGCCGACGCCGGATCATGGCCCACAGCACGCCCCGGAAGGCGGTCTCCTCCAGCAGGACGGTCCCGAAGGGCACCCGCACCAGCGCCCCCGACAGCATCCGCCCGAGGGACAGGTCCGCCGCCCTGCCGTCCCGGAAGGCCTCGCGCCCGGCCGGAACGGCGAGCAGGACCAGCAGCACCAGCAGGACGATCGCGACCAGGACGGGAGCCCACCGCAGCCCCCGGCGCACCCCCGCCGCGTCGAGCCCCAGGTCGGCGGGGGTGAGGCCGTCCCAGCGGGCGATCATCAGCAGCACGGCCGTCGCGATCACGCAGATGACCACGTACATGGCTGGGCTCCGCGCGAGCCAGTTGTTCAGCAGGTTCGCGGCGGTGAGCACGGCTAGAGCACAGGTGATCCGCATCCGGGTTCCAGCATCCCCCGGCTGCGGCGATCAGCCCAGTTTGCGGCAGTACAGCGCGTCGGGCGTCCGGGCCGAGCCCACCCGGCCGGTGTAGGCGATGCCGGCCGCGTACTCGTCGTCCGCGCACTGGCCCTTGTAGTGGCCCTGCGCGAAGTCGCCGCCCTTGGCGGCCGGCCCCCGGTTGTCGCCCCGGTCGAACCAGACCGTACGGCCACTCGCGCCGAGCCTCCCGGCCGGGGCGGTGGCACACAGGGCGGCGGAGACGGCCGAGCCGCGGACGCTGTAGCCGATCAGGAACTTCCCCTCTGCGCACTGGAGTTTGGTGTATCCGGACGCCCAGTCCCGTCCCAGGGCCACGTGCCGCTCGTCCACGACCACCTCGTGTCCGCCGGCCGGGTCCCACAGGGCGCCGGCCGTCACGTCCGAGCACAGTCCCCGGTTGCCGGTGTGGCCGAGGCCGAGCAGTCGCTGTCCGTCGGGGCAGGCGGCCTTGCGGGCGCCGGAGTCCCAGTCGGGCAGGGCGCGCATCCGCCGCGACTGGACGAAGTCGCCGTGGTCGGGGCTGAGCATGGACCAGTCGGCGACCGGTGCCACCGGCCCGGTGCGGCCGTCGGCCTCGACGAGCTTCCGCCAGGCGGCGGCCCGCCAGTCGTCGCCGTCGTACACGCCCATACGGCGGCCTTCGGCATCCCAGTGCAGCAGCGCCCAGCCGTTGCCCTTGCGGTCCTGGTGCCAGCCGACGAGCGGCCAGTAGGCGAAGTCGGCGTCGGTGCGGATCAGTTGGTCCACGAAGTTCTCGAACCAGGCCCGCGGTTTCTGCCCGGTCTCGTCGCGGCCCCCGACGCCGAACTCGCTGATCCAGACGGGGGCGGTGAAGTGCTGGTCCTGCTCGGCGGCCACGAAGAAGGCCTGGCGGTTGAGCACCGCGATCAGTTCGGTCGGGCTCAGGTCGCGGTAGCGGGGATCGCTGGTCTCGCCCGTTCCCGTGGCGCCGCTGTGGTTGGGGCCGGTGTAGTCGTAGAAGTGGGCGGAGTACACCAGCTTGCCGGAGTCGATGAGGGTGTGGGACAGCCGGCGGGCGGGCTCCAGGGTGGGGCGCTCGTGCGGGAGGCCGTCGACGGGGATGCCGGTCCAGTTGATGCCCTCGACGACGATCAGCAGGTTCGGGTTGGCCTCCGCCAGAATGCGGTCGCCGACACGCTGGGAGGCGGCGAACCAGTCGTGGTTGTCGCCGAGGCCCCAGTTGGGGTCGTCCCACACGTTGCGGCGGACCTCGTTGTAGAGGTCGGCGCCGACGACGCGCGGGTTGTCCCGGTAGCGGCGGGCCATCAACAGCCAGTCGTTCTCCCAGGTCCCGGTGGACTGGCCGGCGTTCCAGCGTTCGTTGCCGTCCACTCCGCAGCACCAACGCGTGGTGTTGGTGTGGTTGTTGAGGATCACCGCGAGGCCGGCCGCCGTGAGGTCGTGCACGACCGCGTCGTACACCTCCAGCGGGGTCCTGCCGCGCAGCGATGGATTGGCGGCGACGGAGTCGTCCGTGACGGGACGGCTGTCGTGGATCATCTCGTTGGAGAAGGGGAGCCGGACGCTGTTGATCCCGATCTCGCGGAACCCGGCGATGATCTCGGCCACCGGGGCGCGGTCCAGACCGAGCGGCATCCGGCCGGAGTTCTCGCCGGCGTGGTGGCTCGCGTCGTCGGCCTGGTCGCCGGACCCGTTCCAAGTGCCGCTGGCGCCGTGCCAGTTGCCGGAGCGCAACTTGAAGCGGTCCCCGTCCGCGTCGACGATCCAGCGGCCCCGGGTGCTCAGCGGCGGCGTCCAGTCCTGCGCGCTGGCCGTGGCGGCGGGCGGGACGACTGTCTCGGCGGTGGCCGGCTGCTGCTCGGCCGCGGCCTCGGGCAGGGAGGCGAGCGGGGCGAGGAGGAGTACGGCGGCGAGAGTCGCCCTCACCAAGGATCCGCGCACGGTCACCCTCCCGAGGGCAGTGTTGTCATGGCGGCGTCATCATGGTGGATGGGGTGACATTTGGTCCAGTCTTTCGCGGCAGCCTCACGCGCGAGGTCGCTGGGTTCCGGCCCCGGCGCGGTTCGTGCACGGCCACCTCGTCGACGAACGCGGTCTCCCGCGCCTCCTTCACCCGATGGGCCCTCCTCCACCCACTGCCCGCACCTGTGGCGCCGTGCGGCCCCGTTGAGCATCCTCGGTGGTACCGCGTCCCAGGGAGGCACACCCCATGCCGGCCAAGAACCTCACCGCCAACCGCTCCGCCCTCGGCCACCGGCTCACCTACGCCCTGCGCCACCCCGACCGCGTGCCCCGCCATCTCGTCCGCACCGCCCGGGACATGTGGCTGCGCCGCCGCCACCCGGACCACATCTCCTACTACCGGGCCGTGATGCGCTCCGACACCAGGGCCGACCCGGACGCGGCGGTCGGCAGCCACAACCGGGAGCGCTGGCTGGCGCTCGGGGAGATGCAGTTCGACTACCTCCTCGGCCACGGCCTGCGCCCCGAGCATCGGATGCTGGAGATCGGCTGCGGCAACCTGCGCGGAGGCTGGCGGTTCATCCGCCATCTGGAGCCCGGCCACTACTACGGCATCGACATCTCGCCCGACATCCTCTTCGCCGCGCAGGACACCCTCGTGGCGACGGGTCTGCAGCAGCGGCTGCCCACGCTGACCCCGGTGCGCGACCTGAAGCTGCGCTTCCTGCCCGACGCCCACTTCGACGTGGTGCACGCCCACAGCGTCTTCTCGCACTCACCGCTCCCGGTCGTCGAGGAGTGCCTGGCCAACGTCGGCCGGGTGCTCGCGCCCGGCGGCTGGTTCGACTTCACCTTCGACCGCACCGAGGGACAGGAACACCACGTCCTGCGGGAGGACTTCTACTACCGCACCGAGACCCTCCTGGCGCTGGCCGAGAAACACGGCCTGCGGGCCCGCTTCATGGCGGACTGGGAGGAACTCCCGCACGGCCAGTCCAAGATCCGGGTCACGCATCCCGCGTGAACCGACTCCCCGTCATCAGGTCAACTGTCCCGGACCCTTGACTCGTAAAGCAGGAGTGGCGATCCTCGTCGCACATCTTGCGAGGTCATGACAATCAGTCGACCGCGCGATCCCGCCGACCGAGGGACGTGGGCTGTGACCAGTTCCGGACGCCCGTACCGCAGACGCAAGAACGTGACCGTGGTGTCGCTCCTCCTCTTCGTGCTGTCCATCGCGCTGGGCCCCACGCCGAGTTCGGCGGCCGGAACCGACTGGTGGAACCCGACCGCACGGCCGGCGCCGGACTCCCAGGTCAATGTCACGGGGGAGCCCTTCAAGGGGACCAACGCCCAGGGCGAGGTGCGCGGCTTCGTGGACGCGCACGACCACATCTTCTCCAACGAGGCCTTCGGCGGACGCCTGATCTGCGGAAAGCCGTTCTCCGACGCCGGCGTCGCCGACGCCCTCAAGGACTGCCCCGAGCACTACCCCGACGGCTCGCTCGCGATCTTCGACTTCATCACCAACGGCGGTGACGGCAAGCACGACCCGAACGGCTGGCCCACCTTCAAGGACTGGCCCGCGCACGACTCGCTGACCCACCAGCAGAACTACTACGCCTGGGTCGAGCGGGCCTGGCGCGGCGGCCAGCGCGTGCTGGTCAACGACCTCGTCACCAACGGCGTGATCTGCTCGGTCTACTTCTTCAAGGACCGCAGCTGCGACGAGATGACGTCCATCCGGCTGCAGGCCAAGCTGACGTACGACATGCAGGCCTTCGTCGACAAGATGTACGGCGGCACCGGCAAGGGCTGGTTCCGCGTCGTCACCGACAGCGCACAGGCCCGTGAGGTCATCGAACAGGGCAAGCTGGCGGTCATCCTCGGCGTCGAGACCTCCGAGCCCTTCGGCTGCAAGCAGATCCTCGACATCGCGCAGTGCAGCAAGGAGGACATCGACAAGGGCCTGGACGAGCTGCACGCGCTGGGCGTGCGCAGCATGTTCCTGTGCCACAAGTTCGACAACGCCCTGTGCGGGGTCCGCTTCGACTCCGGCTCACTCGGAACGGCCATCAACGTCGGCCAGTTCCTGTCGACCGGCACCTTCTGGAAGACCGAGACGTGCAAGGGTCCGCAGCACGACAACCCCATCGGCAACGCTACGGCGGCCGCAGCCGAGGCGAGGCTCCCGGCGGGCGAGGAGGTCCCCTCGTACAGCGCCGACGCCCAGTGCAACGTCAGAGGGCTCACACATCTCGGCGAGTACGCCGTACGGGGCATGATGAACCGCGGCATGATGCTGGAGATCGACCACATGAGCGTCAAGGCCACCGGCCGGGTGCTCGACATCTTCGAGTCCGCGTCCTACCCCGGCGTTCTGTCCTCCCACAGTTGGATGGACATGGACTGGACCGAGCGGGTCTACGGTCTCGGCGGCTTCATCGCCCAGTACATGCACGGCTCGGACGGTTTCATCTCGGAGGCCAAGCGCACGGAGGCCCTGCGCGACAAGTACGGCGTCGGCTACGGCTACGGCACCGACATGAACGGCGTCGGCGGCTGGCCGGGCCCGCGCGGAGCGGACGCCCCGAACAAGGTGACGTACCCCTTCAAGAGTGTCGACGGCGGCTCCGTCATCGATCGGCAGACCACCGGTCAGCGCACCTGGGACCTGAACACCGACGGCGCCGCCCACTACGGCCTCGTCCCCGACTGGATCGAGGACATCCGCCGCGTCGGCGGCCAGGACGTGGTCGACGACCTCTTCCGGGGCGCCGAGTCCTACCTCGACACCTGGGCGGCCTCCGAGAACCACGAGGCCGGCGTCAATCTCGCACGGGGCGCGAGCACGTCGGCCAGTTCCTCGGAGTGGAGCCTGTTCACGAGCTACAAGCCGGGGCGGGCCGTCGACGGCGACGGCGGCACCCGCTGGGCGAGCGACTGGAGCGACGACCAGTGGTACAAGGTCGACCTCGGCTCCATCCGCGTGGTCAAGCGGGTCACGCTCGACTGGGAACGCGCCTACGCGAAGTCGTACCGCATCGAGCTGTCCACCGACGGAGTGAACTGGCAGACCGCCTGGTCCACGACAGCCGGTGACGGCGGCCTGGACACGGCCCGGTTCGGCGGCACACCGGCCAGATACGTACGCGTCCAGGGGCTGGACCGAGGCACCGACTGGGGCTACTCCCTCTACGAGGTCGGCGTCCACAGCGGCTGACACCCACGAGAGGGGCTCCATGGCACGGTTGCCGTCCGCCGAGCGGCGGCGACAGCTCACCGAAGCGGCGATCAGGGCGATGGCCCGGGACGGCGTCCCCAGGACGACCACCCGGTCCATCGCCGCCGAGGCGGGCGTCTCGCTGAGCGTCTTCCACTACTGCTTCGACTCCAAGCAGGAGCTGATCGAGTCCGTCATCACCACCATCACCGGGCACTACGTGACGGTGGTGAAGCAGGCCCTACGGCCCCGGGCCACCCTCGAGGAGACCGTCCGGGCCGGCTTCGAGGCGTACTGGGACCACGTCCGCGCCCACCCGGACGAACACATGCTCACCTACGAGCTGGCGCAGTACGCCCTGCGCCAGCCCGGCTTCGAGCACCTGGCACGCCGCCAGTACGAGCTGTACGCCGAGACCTACGCCGAGCTCATCGAGCAGCTGCGGCAGACCATGGGCGTCCGGCTCCGCGTGCCCGTCCCCGTACTGGCCCGCTACCTGGCAGCCATGACCGACGGCCTCACGCTCAACTACCTCGTCCTCGGCGACGACGAGGCCTGGACCGGCATCCTCGACACGGTCACCGCGCACATCGCCGGGCTGGTGTGCGAGACCTGACGGGGGCGTTCACCCGGATACGGCTGACCGATCGCGGGCCTCCTGAGTCGCGTCCCGCCGGAAGAGCCACCGCATCTCCGGCTCCACCACGAACCGTAGCGCCCGCCGCACCGGGGGTGTGCACAGCACGGTCACGACCACCGCGGCGACGACGCCGACGACGACCGGGCCGAGCGGCTGCTGCATCCAGGCGGGGTCGTACCAGCCGAAGTAGTTCGCGCTCTGGGCAACGAACCCGTGCAGCAGATAGCCGTACAGCGTGCCCACGCCCAGCACCGTGCACCACATCCGCCGTCCGGGCACCCAGGCGAGGAAGCAGGCCACCAGGACCAGCGAGCAGGCGAACAGGACCGGCGTCATCACGGCCCCGTACCACTGGGGCGCGCCCAGTTCCTCGGCGCTGTCGCGGTGGTAGAACCAGGCTCCGGCCATCCGCGGCACCGCCCAGTACGCCACCGCGAGAGCGGCCACGAATACGGGCACGGCCGCGATCCGCACCGCGCGGCGGCGCACCATCCGGAAGTGCTCCGGGCGCAGGAGCAGACCCAGCACGAAGTACGGCAGGAACTGCAGGGTGCGCTGGAGATCGAGGTCGTTGCCGATGGACGGCGAGAGGGTGGCCAGCATCGCCACGGCGAGCGCCAGCGGCAGCGGCATGCGCACCCGCCGCCACAACGGTGCGCTCAGCCGCCACAGGAACAGGGACGCGAGGAACCACGTCAGATACAGCGGGTCCAGCAGGCTGATCGGACGGTCCGGTTCCTGGTCCGTCCACCTGGTGAACAGGGTGTACGCCGTCTCGAAGACGACGTACGGGACGACGAGACCGGTGACCAGGCGTCTGAGCTGCTGCGGGCGGCCGTCGAAGCTGCGGGAGAAGTATCCGGAGATCACGATGAACGCCGGCATGTGGAAGGCGTACACCAGCATGTACAGCGCGCTGACCGTCCGGCTGCCGTCCCGCAGTGGTTCCCACGCATGGCCGACCGCCACCAGGACGATCGCCGCGTACTTGGCGTTGTCGAAGAAGGCGTCCCGCTGTTTCGAAGGCGCAGGTGACAGGGCCGTGGCAGGCGCGGGAGCCGTGACGGTGTGATTCGGCATCCCACGCGTCTCACCACTTACGGCCCTGGCAAACCTCCGCAGGCTGCCACGGCTCCCGGGGCGCCGGGAGGGCGGCGTCATAGGGCCGTAGGGGTGTGGTCGTAACCCGTGTGATCGCTCCGAATGGTGCGACCCGAAGGATTGGCTGACGGTGGATCACGTCAGGCCTGGCTCCAGTGGTGATGAAGCGTCAGCCGCCCAGGCCGTGACGGAAGGACTCACTATGCGCTCTGTCCGCATGCTGCTCGCCACCGCGACGGCCACGGCCGCTCTGGCGATTGCGCCCACCGCCTACGCCATCACGACGGGGGACTGGGACCAGGAAGAAACCTCCCACAGCAAGGATCACGACAGCGACTCCCACAGCAAGGACCACGAGGAGGAGTCCTCCGGCAAGAAGCACGAGGACAACTCCTACAGCAAGGATCACGACAAGGAGAGCAAGCACGACGAGCCGCGTGGCGGGGTCCACACGGGTGGCGGAGCGCTTGCGGCCCTGTTCAAGGGCGACGACTGGAGCGGGGACAAGGAGAAGGACTCGGACGGCTACAAGGACAAGGACAAGGACGAGGAGGAGGGGAAGCACGACAAGGAGGGGAAGCACGACGAGGGGAGCAAGCACGACGAGGGGAGCAAGCACGACGAGGGGAGCAAGCACGACGAGGAGGGCAAGTACGACGAGGAGAGCAAGCACGAGAAGCCGCACGGTGGGGTGCACACCGGTGGCGGAGCGCTTGCGGCCGTGACCAACGGTGACGACTGGGGCGGCGACAAGGACCCGAAGCACGACCCGGACAGCTACCGCAGCAAGGACGAGGGACACGGCGACCACGACAAGGGCTCGTGGAAGGAAGAGGACCACGGCGACGACTCGTGGAAGGGCGACCACGAGAAGGACTCGTACGGCGGTGACCACGACAAGGAGTCGTGGGGTGGTGGCGACGACGACGGGCCGCGCGGCGGTATGCACACGGGCGGTGGCGGTCTCGCCTCGCCGGGTGTCACCGCGGGTGGTCTGGCCGTGCTCGGTGCCGCCGGCGCCGGCATGTACGCGCTCCGTCGCAAGAAGGCCGGCGGATCCGTCGCGTGACCGATGCCCGATGACATAGCCGCTGTGGCCGCCGCACGTGCGCCGTGCGTCGCGGCGGTCCCGCGGGTCGTCCCCCCTGTCCTCCCCGTATTTCTCCGTCCTGCTGTGTCCGCTGCTGTGCCCGAGTGAGGTGGTGCCCCATGGCCGCCGGCTGTCCCTCGTCCCCCGAGAACGACCCGGCCCGTTCCGACACCGGTTCCGCGACCTCGCGGCGGATAAGGCGCGCGGCCGCGGTGACGTTCTGGAGCGTGGTCGCCGCCTTGGTTCTGGTGGTGACCCTGCCCGGAGCCCAGGACGGGGCGTCCGACGGCGGCCGTGCACAGCAGGCCTTGCCGGCGGTCGGTTCGCAGGCTCCGGGGGAGGCCGAATCCCATGCCCCACCGGGGGCCAGGTCGGACTCGCAGGCCCGGCGCCCCGTGGGCAAGCATCTGGCGCGGTCCCGGCCGGTGCGGCTGCTCATCCCCAAGATCTCGGTCGACGCGCCCTTCACCGACCTCGCCATCGGCAGTGCCGGCCGGCTCAACCCCCCGCCGGCCCACGACACCAATCTCGTCGGCTGGTACGCCAAGGGGGCGTCCCCAGGTGAGACGGGCACGTCGATCATCGCCGGCCACGTGGACACGGCCACCTCCGCCGCGGTCTTCGCGAGGCTGAGCGAGCTGGAGAAGGGGGACCGCTTCCAGGTGCTGCGGGCCGACGGACGCAAGGCGTCCTTCGTGGTCGACAGCGCGGAGACCTTCGACAAGGACACATTCCCCAGCGAGCGCGTCTACCGCGACACCGCCCGGGCCCAGGTCCGGCTCATCACGTGTGCCGGGGACTACGACCGCCAGGTCAAGGACTACACCGCCAACCTGGTCGTCTTCGCCCACCTCGTCTGACCCACTACGTTCGGTAACACGCCACTCCGCGCTGACCTCGTGTCTTACAGTGACTGCGACCAGTTCCGGTGACAGATCCTGTGAGGTACTCGCTAACCATGCCGACCGAGACGTTTGAGTTCCAGGTAGAGGCCCGTCAGCTGCTGCAGCTGATGATCCACTCGGTCTACTCGAACAAGGATGTCTTCCTGCGGGAGCTCGTCTCCAACGCATCCGACGCGCTCGACAAGCTGCGCCTGGAGAAGCTGCGGGACGACGCCCTCGACGCCGACGTGTCAGATCTGCACATCGAGATCGACGTCGACAAGGAGGCCCGCACCCTCACGGTGCGGGACAACGGCATCGGGATGTCGTACGACGAAGTGGGCAAGCTCATCGGCACCATCGCCAACTCGGGCACGGCCACCTTCCTCCAGGAGTTGAAGGAGGCCAAGGACGCGGCCGGGGCGGAGGGGCTGATCGGCCAGTTCGGCGTCGGCTTCTACTCCGGTTTCATGGCGGCGGACGAGGTGACGCTGGTGACCCGGCGGGCAGGCGAGAGCCAGGGCACCCGCTGGACGTCGCGCGGCGAGGCCACGTACACGCTGGAGACGGTCACCGAGGCGCCGCAGGGCACGTCGGTCACGCTCCACCTCAAGCCCGCCGACCCCGAGAACCAGCTCCACGACTACACCTCGCCGTGGAAGATCAGGGAGATCGTCAAGCGGTACTCGGACTTCATCACCTGGCCGATCCGGATGGTCCCGGAGGCTGCCGCCCCGGGCGACGGTGACGGCGACGGGGACACCGCGCGCGAGCCCGAGACGCTGAACTCCATGAAGGCCCTGTGGGCGCGTTCGCGCGACGAGGTCTCCGACGACGAGTACCACGAGCTGTACAAGCACATCAGCCACGACTGGCGCGAGCCGCTGGAGACGATCCGGCTGCAGGCGGAGGGCACCTTCGAGTACCAGGCCCTGCTGTTCGTCCCCTCCCACGCCCCGCACGACCTGTTCACGCGTGACTTCAAGCGTGGCGTGCAGCTCTATGTGAAGCGCGTCTTCATCATGGACGACTGCGAGGCGCTGCTGCCGCCGTACCTCCGCTTCGTCAAGGGCGTCGTCGACGCGGCCGACCTCTCGCTGAACGTCTCCCGCGAGATCCTCCAGCAGGACCGGCACATCCGGATGATGCAGCGCCGGCTGACGAAGAAGGTCCTGTCCACGGTCAAGGAGTTCATGACCAAGGACACCGACCGCTACGCCACCTTCTGGCGGGAGTTCGGCACCGTCGTCAAGGAGGGCCTGCTCACCGACACCGAGAACCGCGACGCCATCCTCGCCGTGTCGTCCTTCGCCACCACCCACGCCGACGACGAGCCGACCACACTGGCCCAGTACGTCGAGCGGATGAAGGACGGCCAGGACGACATCTACTACATCACCGGCGAGTCCCGGCAGAGCATCGAGAACTCCCCGCACATGGAGGCGTTCCGCGACAAGGGCATCGAGGTCCTGCTGCTCACCGACCCCGTCGACGAGGTGTGGGTCGACGCCGTGGGCGAGTACGAGGGCAAGCAGCTGCGCTCCGTCACCAAGGGTGAGATCGACCTGGCGGCCGAGGGCGACGAGAAGGCCGGCGAGGAGCGCGAGAAGCAGGCCGAGGACTACGCCGCTCTGCTCGGCTGGATGCGGGAGCAGCTGGACGACGACATCAAGGAGGTGCGCCTGTCCGCGCGGCTCACCGTCTCCGCGGCCTGTGTCGTCTCGGACGCGCACGACCTGACGCCGGCCCTGGAGAACATGTACCGGGCGATGGGCCAGGAGGTGCCGCGCACCAAGCGGATCCTGGAGCTCAACCCCGGCCACCCGCTGGTGAAGGGCCTGAACCAGGCGTACAAGGAGCGGGAGGACCGCACCGAGCTCGCCGAGTCCGCCGACCTGCTCCACACGCTGGCGGTGCTCGCCGAGGGCGGTCAGCCGAAGGACCCCGCGCGGTTCGTGAAGCTGGTGGCGGACCGGCTGGAGCGCACCCTGTAGGCGGTGCGCCGTAGGCCATGTGGTCGTGTGCGCGGGCCGTTGTCAGTGGCCCGCGCTACCTTCCTTGCAGTCGGCTTCCGGCCCCATTCCTGGAGGATTCATGGCCTCGCGTCTCAACCCCTACATCACCTTCGCCGGCGACGCCCGGCAGGCGATGGAGTTCTACAAGGACGTCTTCGGCGGCACCCTTGTGCTCAACACCTACGGCGAGTTCGGTCAGCAGGACACCCCGATGGCCGACAAGATCATGCACGGCATGCTGGAGGCCCCCAACGGCTTCACCCTGATGGGCGCCGACACCCCGACGGACGACCACCGGCCCGGCAACAACATCTCCGTCAGTCTCAGCGGCGACGACGACGCCGAACTGCGCGGCTACTGGGAGAAGCTGTCCGACGGCGCCACGGTGACCGTGCCGCTGGACAAGCAGATGTGGGGCGACGTCTTCGGCATGTGTACGGACCGCTTCGGCATCACGTGGATGGTCAACATCGCCGGTCAGGCCGGCTGATCGCGAACTGCCGGGTCAGCTTCGGCGCGGCGTGGCCGGCCGGGGTCACCGTTTCGGCAGCCACTCGCTCAGCGCGTCGACGAGCCGGTCGAGGGCCGGTTCGTCGACGGAGCGGTCCGTCATGACGGTCCGGCCGTCGAAGCGGAGCTTGTACTGGAACATGTCCGCCCCCTCCATGTCCCGCGTGAAGTCGGAGACTTCGTCCAGCGCCGGATCGCCGAGCAGCGTCCGCAGCTCGGTGAACTCCGCAGCGCCGGTGCGGCGGACGGCGCGTTCCCCCTTGTCGTCGGTGTGTACGGTGCCGTCGCCCCGCAGGGTCACCTCCTTGTGCACGCCCGCGTAGCCGCCGGTGACCACCATGGTCACGAGCACCTGATCCGGCCCGGTGACCGGGACCGGCGAGGGACTCCGGGACGTCGAGGGACTCCGGGACGCGGAAGGCGAGGGCGTGACAGCGGGGGAGGTCCTCGCCTGCGACGGCGGGGGTGAAGCCGAGGTCGGCGGTGCGGGCGAGTCGGCGCACCCGAACAGCCCCAGTACACCCGCCACGACCAGGACGACTGCCGCACGTCCACCGAACACAGCGCCCCCACCCGTCTGTCGCGTCAACTGAAGTGTCCCTATCACGGAATGGGCGGCTCCGGGACCAGCCCCTGGTCAGTCAGGGGCACGGTGATTTTCAGCCCACCTGTTGACGTACCGCCCAGCAGGGCAGGTACGGGGCGTAGACCACGCGCGGCCAGGGAAAGGAGCTATACGGCAAACCGCGGGGAGTGTCCGTCAGCGCCCGGAGTGTCGGGCCCGCAGCGCTGAGGAGGGGCCAGGCATGGGCGGGCAGCCCTTGTTTCTCGAACCGCGGCTGGAGTCGCGGCTGCACTCGTTGCTGAACGAACCGGGCCTGTTGCACACGCTCACGGATGGCCTCGGGTCGCCGTTGAACGTCGTCGTGCCCGACCAACTCGCCGACAATCTCCAGCAGTTCCGCTCGGTGTACGGCAGCCACCATCTCTCCGGCCAGGTGTACTTCGCCCACAAGGCCAACCGGTCCAGCGCCCTGCTGCGTCGGCTCGCCGCCACGGACGCCGGCGTGGACGTCGCTTCCCTCGGGGAACTGCAGCACGCCCTCGGCGCCGGCTTCACCCCCGACCGGATCACCGCGACGGGGCCGAAGAACCCGGAATTCCTGTGGCTGGCGGCCCGTACGTCGGTCACCGTCAACCTCGACACACGAGGCGAGCTGGAACAACTCGCCACGCTGGTGCGCAAACACGCGCTGCCCAGGACCCGCATCCTGCTCCGGCTGTCGGGCTTCGAGGCGTCCGGCGTACGAGTGCTGAGCCGCCGCAGCCGATTCGGTACGGACGTGGGCGAGTTGGAGCCGCTGCTGGAGGCCGTCGAGCGGCACGGCGACGTCGTCGACCTGGTCGGCGTGGCGTACCACCTGGACACGACGAGCCTCACCGAGAAGGCCACGGCACTGGAGGGCTGTCTGCGGGTGCTGGAGGAGTGCCGCAGCCGCGGGCTCAGGCCCCGGGCCGTGGACCTCGGCGGCGGCTTCGGCACCAACTACCTTGCCGACGGCGGCCAATGGGACCGGTACACCACCGAACTCACCGAAGCCGTCCTGGGCACCCGCCCACCGCTGACGTACGGCGGCCACGGCTACGGCCTCCGCAACGATGCGGGCACCCTGCGCGGCACGCTCGGCCTGTACCCCGCTCACCGCCCGGTCGCCGGCGCCCACTACCTCGACGAACTGCTCACGCACCCGGCCGCGTCCTTCGGCGGCCGCCCGCTGGCCGCCCAACTCCTCGAGCACCTCTACGACCTGCACACCGAACCCGGCCGAGCACTGCTCGACCAGTGCGGACTGACCCTGACGAAGGTGCTGGAGGTACGCGCCCAGGAGGCCGGCGGCCCCCTTGCCGTACGGCTGGCGGCGAAGGCCGACGACGTGGCCCTGGAGGAGCACGGGGTGCTCATGGACCCCGTCGTCCTGCCACGAACCACGACGCGTGGCGCCGCCGGTGTCGGCACCGAGACCCGTACCGAACCCGTCGCCGTTCACCTCTTCGGCAACCTGTGTCTGGAGTCCGACCTGATCACCCGCCGCACGGTCTTCCTGCCCCGCCGCCCCGAAGCGGGCGACCTGCTGGCCTTCGCCAACACGGCCGGCTACTGCATGGACTTCCACGCCACCCGTGCCCAGCACCAGCCCGTCGCGCGCAAGGCCGCCGCCTGGCAGGAGGGCGACGCGTGGCGCTGGTGCCTGGACGACCAGTACTGGCCGACCACACCCGTGGGGGGAGCGCAGTGAGGTACGACAGCATCACCGAGGCCATCGGCAACACACCGCTGGTGCGCATCGACCCGACCGTGCACGGCCTGAGGCACATCGACCTGTACGCCAAGCTGGAGTTGCTCAACCCCTTCGGATCGGTGAAGGACCGGGCCGCTTGGAACATGGCGCGTCCGCACCTGGCCGCCGCGGCCGGGGAGGGCCAGGTCGTCGAGCTGTCGAGCGGCAACACCGCCAAGGCCCTGGCCGTACTCGCGGGCATGCACGGCCTGACCTTCAAGAGCGTCACCAACAGGATGCGCATCCCCGAGATCAAGGACCTGCTCCTGCTGTTGGGCGCGGAGATCGAGGAACTGCCCGGCCAGAGCGAGTGCCTGGATCCGACCGCGACCGATGACCCGCTCACCCTGTTCCACCGCACCCTCTCCGAGCCGGACAGCACGTATCTGCACACCGACCAGTACTTCAACCCGCGCAACACAGAAGCCCACTTCACCGGCACCGGCCCGGAGATCGTGAAGGACCTGGACGGCCGGGCCCCGGACTGGTTCATCGCCTGCGTGGGCACCGCCGGTTCCTCCACCGGCGTCGCCCGCGCCCTGCGCGAGCACGACCCCGCCGTCCGGGTCGCCGGCCTGGTCGCGGCCAAGTCCGACTTCATCCCCGGCATCCGCACCATCGACGAGGCGCACGAGGTGGGCCTGTTCGACCCTGGCACCTACGACACGATCGAGGCGGTCGGCGCCGACGAGGCGATCGAGGGGATGCTGACTCTCAACCGCCGCTGCGGCATCCTCGCCGGACCCACCGGAGGCGCCGCCTACTTCGGGGCCGTACGCCAACTGCGCTCCATCGACGACGAGTTGGAGGGGCGGCACGACGAGGAATCCCCGGCTCGGCAGTCGGCGGTCTTCATCGTCTGCGACCGCGTCGAGAGCTACCTTGGCTACGTGCGGCAGCGGCGCCCCGACCTCTTCGGCCGCCCGCGCCGCAGGAACTCCCCGGCCGACCTCTCGGACGCCGAGGTGCGCACGGCGCCCGCCATCGGCGTCGCCGACGCCCAGAAGTGGATCGCCGCCGGCGAACCGCTCGTCGTCGACCTGCGCAGTCCCTACGCGTACGCCGCCCTGCACATCGACGGCTCGGTCAACATCGTCGATGAACTGTTCGAGGAACTCCTCCACGGCGGACTGCCGTTCAGCCGCAGCCGCCCCGTTCTGCTGGCCTGCCCGGTCGGCGAGAAGTCCGCCCGCCACGCCGCCCTGCTGACCCGGATGGGGCATCCGGACGTCCGCAGCCTGACCGGCGGCATCATCGCCTGGCGCGACGCGGGCGCACCTCTCGTACGGGACTGACGCCCATGACCCTGCCCAGGACCGACGCACAAGGGACCGCAGCCGTCGAGGAGTTGGGGGCGTGGCAGCGTGCGCTGCGCTCCCGGTTCCCGATCGTCACCGCGCACCCGGAACTGGCCTACCTCGACAGCGCGGCCACCGCCCAGAAACCCCAGGACGTGCTCGACACCGTCCACACCTACCTCACCACGACGAACGCCAACGCCGGACGCGGCACCTACCCCTGGGCCAACCAGACCACGGCCCTGGTCGAGCAGGCCCGCGACCGGGTGAAACTGTTTTTCGACGACCCCGTGCCGGAACGCTCGGCCGTGCACTTCACGAGCGGCACCACCGAGGGCCTGCGCACCATCGCCCGTGACTGGCTGCCCCGATTCCTGACCGACGGGGACGAGGTCGTGGTCCCCGTGGCCGACCACGAGGCCAACATCGCGCCCTGGCTGGAGGTCCAGCGGGAACTGGCCCGGCAGGGCGTGCACATCGGCGTGCGGCCGATGCCGTACCAGCGGGCATCCGGGGACTACGACCACACAGCGCTCACCCGACTGGCGGGCCCGCGCACCCGGTTCGTCGCCGCGAGCCACGTCCACCATGTGTACGGCGGCAACATGAACATCCACCGCATCCGGCAGGCGGTCGGCCCGGACGCGGTCATCTGCCTGGACGCCGCCCAGAGCGTCGGCCATCTGCCGGTGTCCGTGGCCGAGCTGGACGTCGACTTCGTCGTCTTCTCCGGGCACAAGGCCATGGCCCTGCCCGGCACGGGGGCCGTCTGGGCCCGCCAGGCACGCGGGCCGCAATTCACGCCGGGCGGCTGGTCGGGCACCCCCAACACGGTCGGCATCGCGTCCCTCACCAGCGCCCTGGACTGGCTGGACGAGGCCGGCACCGAACGGATCGAGCAGTGGACGGTCGCCCTGGCGGCCCGCCTCACCGACGGTCTGCGCCACCTCGACGCCTACGAGATCCTCGGCTGCCAGAGCAGCCTGGCCGCCGACTCGTCCGTGCAGCGGCGCCAGGGCATCGTCACCTTCCGCCACCACGCCATCGACTCCTCGGACCTCGGCTTCATCCTCTTCAGCCACGGCTTCATGATCCGCTCCGACCAGCACTGCCAGGGCAGCGCGGGGGAGCGGACCGGCTCGGTGCGGGTGAGTCTGCACGTCTACAACACCGCCGAGGAGGTGGACCGTTTGTTGACCGTCCTTGCCACGCTCGGGTGACGTACCGCCATCAGAGGGAATGGGAACCGTTTCCACCTGTAGGGTCTGCGCAGACGGTGCGGACGGGTGCGGAACGGCGAGGTGCACGACGGGATGGGGCTGAGCCTGGCGACGGCGGAGCGGTGGGTGGAGCGCTGGGAGCGTCAGCAGCAGCGGTACGCCGTCGACCGCGAGGAGCGTTTCACGGTGATCGCCGATGTCGTGGAACAGGCCTTGACCGGCCGCTCGGACCGACCGCTGGTCGTCGACCTCGGCTGCGGTCCCGGCTCCCTGGCGGCCCGGCTGGCCCGGCGGCTGCCGTACGCGGACATCGTGGGCGTGGACATGGACCCGCTGCTGCTGGAGCTGGCCCGCACCCATCACGCCGACGCGGCCCGCTACGTCGACGCGGTGATCGGCGAGGAGGGCTGGACCCACGCCCTGTGCCTCGACCGCCCGATCGACGCGGCCGTGTCGACGACGGCACTGCACTACCTCAGCCAGGACGCCCTGCACCGCACCTACCGGCAACTCGCCGCGCTGCTGCGGCCCGGCGGCGTCCTCGTCAACGGCGACCACTTCCCGCACGACGACACCGCGCTCGCCGGACTGGCGGGGTGTGTCGGACGCCGCCATGCCGAGCGGGGGCACGCTCTCGCGCACGAGGACTGGGACGCCTGGTGGGCGTCCGTCGCGGCCGATCCCGAGCTGGCCGACCTCCTCGCCGAACGCCGACGCCGATGCCGACGGCAGCCGGCCGCCGGGACCGACAGCGCGGCGCACCTGTCCGTGGCCGCGCACGAACGGCTGCTGCGGCAGGCGGGGTTCGGCCATACCGGTGTCGTCTGGCAGTACGGCGACAGTCACGTCATCGTCGCGATCCGCTGACCCGAGCCGCCGTCGCGCCTTGGATACCAAGCACAGCTAAAGGATTCATCAGGCATCTTGACAGCGTGCGTGCTGTTTCGCGACGTTTGAGCCTCGCCGCAAGGTTCGACTTGGGGGAAATGCGGCGAGGCGCCATCAGGCGCTTCTTTGGGGGATTCTGGGGGGAGCGGTCGCCATGCGGTCCACTAGCGCCATCACGATTCACAGACCCGAGGAACTGAACAAGTCGCTGCGCCGGGCGTGGCACCGGGCGATGGACGAGTCGCCCGACTACGCCAACCCGTTCCTGGCGCCGGAGTTCGCGATCGGGGTCGGCAGGTCCCGCGGTGGAGCGCGGGTGGCGGTCCTGCACGAGGACGGGGAGGCCGTCGGCTTCCTGCCCTACGAGCGCAACGCGTACGGCGTCGGCAAGGCCATCGGCCTGGGGCTCTCCGACTGCCAGGCCTTGGTGCACCGGCCGGGCGTCACCTGGGACACCCGGGAACTGCTGCGGGCCTGCAATCTGTCCGTCTTCGAGTTCGACCACCTCGTCGAGGAGCAGAAGCCCTTCGGCCCCTACGTCACGGGGACGTTCGCCTCACCCGTGCTCGACCTCAAGCCCGGCGAGGGCAGTTACGCCGACTGGCTGCGCGGCGCGTACCCGGGGCTCGCCAAGACGACGCTGAAGAAGGAGCGACGCCTGGGGCGGAACGTGGGCGAGGTGCGTTTCGTGTACGACGAGCGCGACCCGCGCGTGCTGCGCACCCTCATGCGGTGGAAGTCCGCCCAGTACCGCAGAACGGGGCGGATGGACCGCTTCTCCAAGCCGTGGATCGTCGATCTGGTGGACCACCTCTTCCAGGTCCGCGAGGAGCACTTCACGGGCATCCTGTCCGTGGTGTACGCCGGTGACCGGCCGGTCGCCGCGCACTTCGGGCCGAGGTCGCGCACGGTGTTCGCGGCCTGGTTCACCGCCTACGACCCCGAGTTCGGCTACTACTCGCCCGGACTGATGATGCATCTGCGGATGGCCGACGCCGCGGGCCGGGACGGTGTGACGGTCATGGACATGGGGCGCGGCGAGAAGGAGTACAAGGACTGGCTGAAGTCCCGTGAACTGCGGGTGGCCGAGGGGTTCGCGGTGCGCCCGCACCCGGTGGCGGCGGCACACCGGATGTGGCGCAGACCGGTGCGCGGCCTCAGAAACACGGTCCTGGCCCACCCCGGGCTGCGCGAGCCCGCCGACCGGCTGCTGAAGACCGTCGGCTCGCTGCGCACCTCGGTCCTGACCCACTCACCGGGAGCGGGAGCCCGCGCCCGCTGAGCGGGGCCCGTCCCTCGTCCTTCGCCGCCTCGGCGTCGTAGCCCCCGCCCTCGCTGCCTCGGAACCCCTGCACGGGGCCCCTCACGATGCCCGCGAGCGCACACCGCCCGCCTCGGGCGGACCCTCGTCGGACCCTTCCACGGAAGAGGTGACCATGCCGTACGGATCGCGGCTCGCCGCGATGATGACACGGCGCATCGGACGCGAATGCGTCTACACGCCCTCGGCCCGACTGGCCCTGTACCTGGCGCTGCGGCGCTGGTGCCGGCCGGGCGGGCGGGTGCTGATGTCCCCGGTGAACGACGACGTGATCCTCTTCGTCGTCCTCGCCGCCGGACTGCGCCCCGTACAAGCCCCCGTGTCCCAGTGGGACGGCAACATCGACCCGGCCGCCGTACCGGACACCACGTGGCGCAACGTGGACGCCGTCCTGACCACCAACCTGTACGGCATGCCGGACCGGGTCGTCGAACTGCGCCGCCGCTGCGACGAGTTGGGGATCCCCCTGATCGAGGACGCGGCGCACGCCATCGGCACGCATGTGGACGGACAGCCGATCGGCACCTTCGGGCAGGCGGCGGCGTTCAGCCTGTCCAAGCATGTGGCGGGGATGGCCGGCGGTTTCCTCGCCGTCGACGACGTACGCACCCGACGGGAACTGGAGCTGCTGCGCGACGACCTGCTGACCCCGCGCCGCCTCCGCCACGACCTGACCACCACACTGCGCCCACTGGCACGGTCCGCCGTCCGCTCGCTGCACCTGGTGCGCCCGGTCTGGCGCACGATGCAGCGCCTGGGGCTGCTCGAACGCGACGACTTCCGCATGGCCTTGCACGCACCCCGCCTCGCCGGCAGCGCACGCCACGCGCCGAGCCTGGCCGCTTATGAGCCCTGGGTCCGGGTCGACCTGCACGGCTTCCGCTCCCGCCACGGGGCCCTGGTCCGGGGGCAGTTGGAGTTGCGGATGGCGCTGCTCGACGGTGACCTCGCCCGGCGCCGGGCCGGTGTCTCGCTGCTCGCCGGCACCACCTGGGCCACCCCGGCCCTGCGTGACCGTACGGCACACGACGGCTCTCCGGGACTGTTCCGGGTGCCGCTTCTGGTCCACGGCCGCAACGCCCTCTTGGCACGCCTGGTCGACCACGGCGTGGTCGCGGGCTATGTCTACGACCCGCCGCTGGACGACTACGCGGGCGCCGAGTTCGTCGAACCGTCCCCCGACCCCTCGGCCGCCCGCTGGTTCGCCGCCCACACCCTGCCGGCCGACCCCCTCCTGGCGCGCAGGATCATCGACGCCCTGACGACGGAACTGGCGACTCCGGCGCACCCTCCGATCCCGACCCGGACACCCGAACCCGACGCCTCCACGACGACTCCCCCCACACCTCTGGGCCAGTAGGGAGGCCGGTACCGGGGCAGGGGGAAACGGGCGGCTCGTCCGGCACCGCGCCGCCCGGACCCACCTTGCCTACCCTTGAGGTGTGGCTCGGTCCAACGACGAGGTCGCCGCACTGTTCCAGGAGTACGCGGATCTGATCTCCATCACCGGAGGAGACGCGTTCAGGGCACGTGTCTACGAGAAGGCCGCCCGGGCGATCGGCGGCCACCACGCCGACGTGTCCAGGCTCGACGTCAAGGCCCTCAAGGAGATCCCGAACGTCGGCAAGTCGATCGCCGAGAAGGTCGTCGAGTACTTCTCCAGTGGCAGCGTCTCCGCCGTCGAGGAACTGCGGGCGAAGATCCCCGCCGGCGTCCGGCAGCTGACCGCCATCCCCACGCTCGGCCCGAAGAAGGCACTGCTCATCTACCAGGAGCTGGGCATCTCCACGACCGAGGAGCTCGCCGACGCCATCCACGAGGAGCGACTGCGCGACCTGAAGGGCTTCGGGCCGAAGACCGAGGAGAACATCCTGCACGGCATCGCCCTGCTCCAGTCCGCCGGCGACCGCGTCCTGATCGACGCCGCCATGAGCCTCGCCGAGGACATCGTCGCCGAGATGTCCCAGGTGACCGGCTGCAAGCGCTGCTCCTACGCCGGCTCGCTGCGCCGCGTCCGAGAGACGATCGGCGACATCGACATCCTCGTCGCGGCGGGGAAGGCGGAGCCGATCATGCGGGCCTTCACCGAGCTGCCGTACGTCTCGGAGGTCATCGCGCACGGCGCGAAGAAGACGTCGATCCGTACCACCAAGGGCCTCCAGGTCGACCTGCGCGTCGTCCCGCCCGACTCCTGGGGCGCGGCGATGCAGTACTTCACCGGCTCGAAGGCGCACAACATCCGCACCCGGGAGATGGCCGTCCACAAGAAGCTCAAACTCTCCGAGTACGGGCTCTTCGACACCGAGTCCGGCAAGAAGATCGTCTCCGAGACGGAGGAGGACGTGTACGCCCGGCTCGGCCTGCCCTGGATCCCGCCCACCCTGCGTGAGGACCGGGGCGAGATCGAGGCCGGACTGCGCGGCGAGCTGCCCGACCTGATCCAGGAGAACGACATCCGGGGCGATCTGCACACCCACACCGACCTCACCGACGGGCTCGCGCCACTGGAGGAGATGGTCGCCGCGGCCGCCGAGCGCGGCTACGCCTACTACGCGGTCACCGACCACGGCCCGGACATGGCCATGCAGCGGATGACCGACGAACGGATCCTGGCCCAGCGTGAACGCGTCCGAGAGCTCGACGGGGAGTACGGCAAGCGGGGCAAACGGGCCGGCATGCGGGTGCTGCACGGTGCCGAGCTGAACATCGGCCCCGACGGCGACGTGGACTGGCCCGCGGAGTTCCTCGTCGGCTTCGACCTGTGCGTGGCCTCGGTGCACTCGCACTTCAACCAGGGGCGCGAGGCGCTGACCCGGCGGATCGTCCGGGCCTGCGAGAACCCGCACGTGCACATCATCGGCCACCCCACCACCCGACTCATCGGCAAGCGCCCCGGCATCGACGTGGACCTCGACGCCGTGTTCGCCGCGTGCGCGAGCACCGGCACGGCCCTGGAGATCAACTCCCATCCCGACCGGCTCGACCTGCGGGACGAGGACATCCTGCGGGCCAGGCGGCACGGCGTGAAGTTCGCCGTCGACAGCGACGCCCACGCCGTCACCCATCTGGCCAACCTGCGCTACGGCGTGGGCACGGCCCAGCGCGGCTGGCTCACCAAGGACGACGTGATCAACACCTGGCCGCTGACCCGGCTGCGGCGCTTCCTGAACAAGGGGTGACCCCACCCCAGGGGCTCCCAGAAAGGACCCCGCCCCAGGGGCTCACAGAAAGGGCGTGCCCGGGTCGACTCCGGACAGGACCCGGCCGTAGATCTCCAGGTTGGTCGCGGGATTCACGAACGCGTGAAGACTCAGTGCGTGCAGATCGCGCACCGCCCGCTGGATCGGCACGTCCCGGTGCAGCGACGACGCCCCGGCCGCGGAGCCGAGCAGATCGACGGCCTCCTTGCACAGCCGCGCCACATAGCCGCTCTGCGCCCGGATCCTGGCCCGCTCCTCGGGCGTGTACGGCTCGCCCGACTCGGCCCGCGACTCGATCAGGGCGACGAACTCGGCGGTCAGCAGCTCGGCGCAGGAGATCTTCATGGCCGCCTCGGCCGCCTGGAGATGGGTGACCGTGGCCTCGCTCTGGCGCTGGTGCGGGGTGTACGTGATGCCCCGCCGCCGGCTGCGCTCGGTGAACTCCGCCAGTGCGGAACGGGCCAGGCCGAGCGCGTTGGGCGCCGTCCACACGCAGAACAGCAGCAGGACCGGCATCCGGTAGAACGGGTCGTCGGCGTTGGTCTTCGACCCGACCTCGCCCGCCAGCAGCGGCCCGACCGGCAGGACCCGATGGGCCGGCACGAAGACGTCCCGCGCCACGACGCTGTCGCTGCCGGTCCCGGCCAGCCCCGACACGTACCAGTCGTCCAGAATCTCCAGCTCGGCCATCGGTACGGCCGTCCACAGCAGCTCCGGCGGCCCCTCACCCGACTCGGACTCGACCCGGACCGTCAGCAGGTGCCAGTCGGCGTCGTGGCAGCCGGTGGCGAAGCCCGAGGTGCCGTTGACCACGTAGCCGCCGTCCGCGCGGACCGCCGTCGCGTCCGGGACGAGGGTGCCGCCGACCTTCGCGTCCGGGTTGGTGAAGATCTCGTCCTGCGCCTCGTCGGGGAAGAGCGCCGCGATGTAGGAGCAGCCGGCCTGGATCACCGTCTTGAACGCCGTCGAGCCGCATGCCGAGGCGATCTCGGCCACCGCGTCGACCTGGGTGCGCAGCCGGCTCTGGTGGCCGCCGTATCGCCGGGGGACGTTCATCCGGTGGATGCCGGCGTCCGTCAGCGCCGCCGCGACCTCGGGGGTGACCCGCCGCTCCTGCTCGGCGCGCAGCGCGTGTTCGCGGACCAGTGGGCGCAGTGCCCGGACGCGGTTGACCAAATCGGTATCGGTGCCGGCTGCTGTCATTCGGTGACCTCCCGAGCACGACGGGCCATCACCGTGACGCGGATGTCCAGCACTGTCAACGGGCCGTCTGTGAAGGGGAGTTGAAGCGTGCCAAAGCCCTGACAGGCATGTGATCTTCGTTCGTCTGAGCGGCGGTCGAAAAGGGGAGCGTGCGGGAGGTGGGCCGAGCCGAACGGGTCGGGCTTTGCTCATCTCGCCGCATAGGGGTTGTCCTTACATTCCGTCCCTGCCTAGGGTCGCCCTCGAAGTGCAAGCGCTTTCTGAGCGGGCTGTCCGCCGTCCGAGGAGAACTGCATGCCCCCAAGCCCCGCCCGCCGCCGCGTCGCGGTGATCGGCACCGGCGCCATCGTCAGCGGCAGTCACCTCCCCGCGCTGAGATCCCACCCCGACCGGGTGGAGCTGGTCGCCGCCGTCGACGTGGACCAGGCCCGGCTGGACGCCTTCCGGGCGCTCGCGGGCGAGGACGTCGCCGGGTACACCTCGACCGGCGAGATGCTGGACGCCGTACGCCCCGACCTGGTCCTGATCGGCACGCCGCCGTCGCTGCACCGGGAGCAGACGGTCGCCGCGCTCAAGGCGGGCGCCTGGGTGCTGTGCGAGAAGCCGCTGTGTCTGTCGCTCGCCGAGTACGACGACATCGCGGCGGCCGAGGAGGCGTCGGGGGCGTATGCGTCCGTGGTCTTCCAGCACCGCTACGGCTCCGGCGCCGTGCACGCCCGTGAGCTGATCACGAGCGGCGAGCTGGGCGCCCCGCTGGTCGCGCACTGTCAGACGACCTGGCACCGCGACGCCGCCTACTACGCGGTGCCGTGGCGCGGGCGCTGGGCCACCGAGGGCGGCGGACCGACGATGGGGCACGGCATCCACCAGTTCGACCTGCTGCTGCACCTGCTCGGTCCGTGGGCGGAGATACGGGCCATGGCCGCGCGCCTGGTGCACGACACCGAGAGCGAGGACGTCTCGACGGCCCTCGTACGCTTCGCGAACGGCGCCCTCGCCACCGTCGTCAACAGCGTGCTGTCCCCGCAGGAGGTGAGCCGCATCCGCGTCGACTGCGCCGACGGCACCGTCGAGCTCACCCACCTGTACGGCCACCGCAACGACGACTGGGTCTACACCCCGGCCCCGCACGTCCCCGCCGAGCGCGCCACCGCCTGGCGCACCCCCGCTGCGGACCTGCCCAGCTCCCACACGGCACAGCTCGGCGCCCTCCTCGACGCCTACGACAGCGGTGTCCGGCCGCCCGGCAGCGGCCCCGACGCCCGGGCCACCCTCGACTTCGCCGCCGCCCTCTACAAGGCGGCGTTCACGGGGAGCCCGGTACACGCGGGCGAGATCCGGCCCGGCGACCCGTTCTACCCGGCCATGCACGGCGACCACCCCCACTGGGCCCCCAAGGAGCGCGCATGAGCATCCGCGTCACCCACGCGCACGGCGACCACATCGCCGTCACGGCCGCGAACGGCACCGAGATCCTGCGCTACGTCTACCGCCCCGACCCGGAGGCGTTCGAGTCCCGCAAGCCCTACGCCCACCCCGTGCGCACCCTAGCCGGGCACACCGTGACCGGCTACCGGCCCAACGACCACCGCTGGCACAAGGGCCTGCAGATGACGGCGAGCCATCTGTCGGGACAGAACTTCTGGGGCGGTAACTGCTACGTCCACGGCGAGGGTTATCTCCCCCTGCCCGAGCGGGTCGGCTCCATGCGGCACGACGGCTTCACCGAGTTCACGGTCGAGGACGACCGGCTCGCCTTCCGCGAGGAGCTCACCTGGGTCGAGAACGGCGGCGAGGAGTGGGCGCGCGAGGCGCGCGGGCTGACCGTCCACTCGGTGGACGAGGAGACCGGCGCCTGGACCCTGGACTGGTCGATCCGGCTCACCAACGTCCGTGCCGAGCCCCTGGCCTTCGGCTCGCCCACCACCGCCGGCCGTGAGATGGCCGGCTACACCGGACTCCAGTGGCGCGGCCCCCGGGACTTCACCGGAGGCACCGCCTTCGGCCCCGACCTCGACGGGGGAGCGGGCTCGGACGCCGGCAAGCTGATGGGCACACAGGGCCCGTGGCTCGCCTTCACCACCGAGCACGACGACACCGACGGGCACTCCACCCTCGTCTTCGCGCACGCGCCCGAGAACCTCGACGAGCAGGCCGCGATCCACGAGTCCCACTGGTTCGTGCGCTCCGAGCCGATCCCCACGGTGGCGTTCTCCTGGGCGTTCTTCGAGGAGTTCGAGCTGCCGCCGGGCGACTCCTTCGCCTACCGCTACCGGATGGTCGTCGCCGACGGGGCCTGGGACCGGGAGCGGGTGGGCGCTCACCTGGAGGGATTGCAGTGGTGAAGTCGAACCTTCCGCATCCGCTGCCCGGCGCCGTCGGCCTGTCGCACCTCAGCGCCTATGAGTGGGAGGCCGCCGACGGTGTGTGCGGCGGCAGCCCTCATCTGCACCTGGTGTGCACGGAGGCGTACGTCGTCACCGGCGGCCGAGGGGCCGTTCAGACGCTGAGCCCGGACGGCTACCGGGATGTCCCCCTGGAGCCGGGCTCGGTCGCCTGGTTCACGCCGGGGACCGTCCACCGTATGGTCCAGGGCGGTGACCTGCGCATCACGGTGCTGATGCAGAACAGCGGGCTGCCAGAGGCCGGGGACGCGGTGTTCACCTTCCCGGCCGAGGTGCTCGCCGACCCCGAGGAATACGCCGCCGCGGCATCGCTTCCCCCCGGTACCGGACCGGAGACGGCGGCTGCCGCGCGCCGCCGCCGGGACCTCGCCGTCGAGGGGTACCTCGCGCTGCGCGAGGCACTCGTCGCCGGGGACAACGGCCCGTACGCCGAGTTCCAGCGCGCCGCCGCGCGGCTCGTGCGCGCCAAGGTGCCGAACTGGCGGGAGCTGTGGCGGGCCGGCGCGCTGGCCACGGCCGAGCGCACGGGCGCCCAGCTCGAAGCGCTGGAGGCGGGCGAGCCGGCGTATCTCGCCGACGCGACCGTATACGAGGCCGCGCCCACCAGACGCGGCGGCTTCGGCATGTGCGGGCGCCGAGACGAGTACAACCTGCCCGGGACGACGCTGCCCTACGGCGGCGAGTAACCGGCCGACGAGTCTCAGTCGGCGAGTCTCAGGCCGAAGGCGAGCAGGCCAAGGGGGGGGGGCCGAGGGGGCCAACAGAAAGCCCGAGGAAAGGAGAGGTGACCTCGGCATGCCCGGACACAGGACAAAGGGGTTCTGCGCGTCGACCGCCGCACTCGTGCTCTGCGCGATGCCGGCCGGCTGCGGGGGGTCCGGAGAATCGGTCGGCGGCGGCAAGCTCGTGCTGCGCTACACGTGGTGGGGCAACCCCGACCGCGCGGAGCGCACCGAGCAGGCCGTCGCCCTGTTCGAGAAACAGCACCCGAACGTCCAGGTGCAGACGTCGTTCTCGGCCTACGACGCCTACAAGCAGAAGCTCGCCACCCAGGCGGCGGGCGGGGACGCCCCCGATGTCGTGCAGCTCGACTACCGGCAGATCGACCAGTACGCCTCCGGTGACGTCCTGCTCGACCTTGCGAAGCAGAAGGCCGTACTGCGCACCGGCGAGATCGGCGCGGGCCTGCTGGCGACCGGGCGGCTGGACGGGACGCAGTACGCGATTCCGCAGGGCCGCGGCACCGAGACCGTCGCCTACGACGTCAAGGCGTGGAAGGAGTCCGGCGTTCCGCTCCCGGGCGGGAGCTGGACCTGGAGCGCGTGGGCCGACGCCATGCGGGCCCTGGCACAGAAGACCGGCAAGCCCGGCGCCACCGACCCCGGGCAGAGCGAGGACTGCTTCGAGGTCTGGCTGCGCGGCCAGGGCAAGTCCCTCTACACCAAGGACGGCGGGCTCGGCTCACGGCCGACGACCTGACCCGCTGGTGGACCTTCACCGACGAGCTCCGCCGCGAGGGCGTCGTCTCGCCCGCCGAGCAGACCACCCAGCTCGACGGCTCCGTGGAGAACACCCAGCTGGGGCGCGGTGAGGCCATGTCCGACTCCAACTGGGACGCACCGGCGAGCGGTTACCTCGCCCTCATACCCGGCCTCGCGTCGGCGGGCGTGCTGCTGGTCGGCGACCTGGCGCTGGCCGGGGCGGGGCTGCCCGGTGCGCCGCTGTTCGCCGTTCTGGCCGCCGCGATCGGTGCGTGCGCAGTCGTGGTCGGCCTCAGGGCCTGCGCCCGCCGCGAGTCGCTCACCGACTGGCGCGCGGCCGTACGCGGGGCCGCCCGGGACTCCGTACAGGACGTGGGCGGCAGTGGCCTGGTGCTGCTCGCGGTGGCGACCGCGGCCCTGTGCGCCTGGATGCTGGTGCCGCTCGCGTTCCTCGCCCCGGGGCCGCTGGCCCTGGCGGTCACGGCCGTGGACCTGCGGGGGGAGGGTAGGCGCAGGCAGGCGGGGGCACGTCGTGCGGAGCACGAATTCACCCCCTGATCTCCTCGCATGTCCCAGAGTTAACGGCGCATTAGGTCGCATGCGGTGTAAAAGGACTGTTGGGGTGTCAATCATCTTGTCATGAACCTGCGACCCGATGGGCGGGTCGCAGCCTCATGGAGGTGTGGAATGCACCGCACGCTCGCCACCGGTCTTGCCGCATCAGCCCTCTCCCTCATGGCCGTCGTCGCCACCGCCACGGCCGCACAAGCCGCCCCCGCCGACAAGCCCCAGGTCCTCGCCAACTGGACCCAGACCAGCGCGTCGAGCTACAACTCCTGGGTCGCCGCCCGCTCCAACCAGTCCGCCTGGTCCGCGTACGGGTTCGACTGGTCCACGGACTACTGTTCCTCCTCGCCGGACAACCCGTTCGGCTTCCCCTTCTCCACGTCCTGCGCCCGGCACGACTTCGGCTACCGCAACTACAAGGCGCTGGGCACGTTCAGTGCCAACAAGTCGCGCATCGACAGCGCCTTCTACGAGGACCTCAAGCGCGTGTGCGCCGGCTACAGCGGTGCGTCGAAGACCGCCTGCAACAGCACGGCCTGGACCTACTACCAGGCTGTGAAGGCGTTCGGCTGATGAGCCGCTGAGCGACCGTACAGAAAAGGGGGCGCCGCTTGAGCAGCGCCCCCTTTGCGTGACGATTCAGCTCGCGGCCCGGAACGAGCGCAGGCGCAGCGAGTTGCCGACCACGAAGACCGACGAGAAGGCCATGGCCGCTCCGGCGATCATCGGGTTGAGCAGACCGGCCGCGGCGAGCGGCAGGGCGCCGACGTTGTAGGCGAAGGCCCAGAACAGGTTCGACCGAATGGTGCCGAGCGTCCGGCGGGACAGCCGGATGGCGTCGGCGGCGGCACGCAGGTCGCCCCGCACCAGGGTGAGGTCGCCCGCCTCGATCGCGGCGTCCGTGCCGGTGCCCATCGCCAGGCCCAGGTCGGCCCGGGCGAGCGCGGCCGCGTCGTTGACGCCGTCGCCGACCATAGCCACCGAACGGCCCTCGCCCTGCAGCCGCTTGACGACATCGGCCTTGTCCTGTGGCAGCACTTCGGCGATGACGTCCTCAGGGTCGATCCCGACCTCGCGGGCGACGGCGTGTGCGACGGCCTTGTTGTCGCCGGTCAGCAGGATCGGGGTGAGGTCGAGGGCGCGCAGCCGCCGGATCGCCTCCGCGCTGGTCTCCTTCACCGCGTCGGCGACCTCGAGGACCGCTCGCGCCTCACCGTCCCAGGCGACCGCGATGGCGGTACGACCGGCCGCCTCGGCCTCGGACTTGGCCCGCCGCAGCTCCTCCGGCAGTTCCATCGCCCAGTCGCCCAGCAGGCGCTCGCGCCCCACGAGGACCGCATGCCCGTCGACGATGCCCTGCACCCCTAGGCCGGGTACGTTGCCGAAGTCCTCCGGCGTGGGCAGCGAACCCAGCTTCTGCACCGCCCCGTCGGCCACCGCACGGGCGATCGGGTGCTCCGAGGAGTGCTCCAACGCGCCCGCGAGACGCAGGACTTCGGCCTCATCGGTGTTGTCCGCGGTGTGCACGGCCAGCAGGGTCATCCGGCCGGTGGTCACGGTGCCCGTCTTGTCGAGGACGATCGTGTCGACCTTGCGCGTGGACTCCAGCACCTCCGGGCCCTTGATCAGGATCCCGAGCTGCGCGCCACGTCCGGTGCCCACCATCAGCGCGGTCGGCGTGGCCAGCCCCAGGGCGCACGGGCAGGCGATGATCAGTACGGCGACCGCGGCGGTGAAGGCGGCGGCCGGCCCGACCCCGTTGCCCAGCCAGAAGCCGAGGGTGCCCAGCGCGAGGGCGATCACGATCGGCACGAAGACGGCGGAGATCCGGTCCGCGAGCCGCTGCGCCGCGGCCTTGCCGTTCTGCGCGTCCTCCACCAGCCTGGCCATCCGGGCGAGTTGGGTGTCGGCGCCCACCCGCGTGGCCTCGACGACGAGCCGCCCGCCCGCGTTGATCGTGGCGCCGGTGACCGCGTCGCCCACGGTCACCTCGACCGGCACGGACTCGCCGGTGAGCATCGAGGCGTCCACCGCCGACGAGCCCTCGACGACGGTCCCGTCGGTGGCGATCTTCTCGCCGGGCCGCACGAGGAAGCGGTCGCCGGCCTTCAACTCCGAGACAGATATGGTGCGTTCGATGCCGCTCGCGCCCAGGACCGTCACATCCTTGGCGCCCAGCTCCAGCAGCGCCTTCAGCGCCGCGCCCGCCTTGCGCTTGGAACGGGCCTCGAAGTAGCGCCCGGCCAGGATGAAGGCGATGACGCCGGCGGCCGCCTCCAGATAGATGTTCCCGGAGCCGTCGCTGCGGACGATGGTCAGCTCGAAGGGGTGTGTCATGCCCGGCTCGCCCGCCGTACCGAAGTACAGCGCCCACAACGACCACACGAACGCGGCCGACGTACCGACCGAGATCAGCGTGTCCATGGTGGCCGCGCCGTGCCGCAGATTGGTGAACGCCGCCTTGTGGAAGGGCCACCCGGCATACGTCACGACGGGCGCCGCCAGCGTGAGCGACAGCCACTGCCAGTACTCGAACTGCAGGGCCGGAATCATGGCCATGGCCACGACGGGCACGGCGAGCGTCACGGCGGTGATCAACCGTTCCCGCAGTGGCCGCAGTTCATCGGGCTCGTCCGTGCCCCCGGAGGTGTCCCGCACGGGCGGCGCCGGCTCCTGCGCGGTGTAACCCGTCTTCTCCACGGTGGCGATGAGGTCCTGGACGGACACGTCACCGCCGTAGCTCACCTTCGCCTTCTCGGTGGCGTAGTTGACGGTGGCGGTGACGCCGTCCATGCGGTTCAGCTTCTTCTCGATGCGCGCCGCGCACGAGGCACAGGTCATGCCGCCGATGGCGAGCTCTACCTCGGTCGTGGGGTCGGACGCGGTGGTGGTCATCGCTGCTCCTCGTGCGGGGTGCGGGCGGAGCCCGGTGCGGCCGGGCCCGGCGATTCGGGTTGCGGGTCAGGCGGCGCGGCCGGTCAGCTCGTAGCCGGCCTCGTCGACGACCTCGGTGATCAGGGCGTCGTCGGGCTCGCCGGCGCTGGTGACGGTGACCTGGCCGGTCGCGAGATCGACACCGACCTCGGTGATGCCGTCCAGCTCGCCGATGACCTTGGTGAGCGTGGCCTTGCAGTGAGCGCAGCTCATCCCGGACACGGCGTACGTGGTGGTGGTCATGGGTTCCTCCCGAAGGGCTCTGTCACGGTTGGCCGGGGTACGGGGTAGGGGTATCCTGGCCGGTGTCCATGTATACCCCTAGGGGGTAGTCAAGGCAAGCGTGAGAGCAGGTTGACTTCATACCCCCCAGGGGTATTGTGAAGTGCAGTGAAGGATCGTATCGAAGGACCAACCCGCAGGAGACCGCCATGCATGCCGGACTGAGGATCACCGCGTTCGCCGCCGCGCTGGCCGCGACCTTCGGCACCGCCTACGGCGTGGGCAAAGGCGTCGACCCCGTCGTCGACGACCCCGCCCCCGCACGCCACGAGAGCCACAGCGAGGCGTCGGCGGCACCGGAAGGCGGCGACGGACACGGCGGGCACGAGACGAAGCCGGCCGGCGGGCTGCAGATCTCCGAGGGCGGCTACACCCTCGACCTGCGGACCCCGGGCGTCACGGCCGGAAAGCGCTCCGACCTGAGCTTCGTCATCCGCGACGACGACGGACGTGCCGTCACCGCCTACCGGCGCGAGCACGACAAGGAACTCCACCTCATCGTGGCCTCACGCGACCTGGGCACCTACCGTCATCTGCACCCCACCCGCGCCGCCGACGGCACCTGGAGCATCCCCGTCGAACTGCCTCGCGCGGGCGGCTACCGCGTCTTCGCCGACTTCACCCCGGCGAAGAAGGACGCCGAGAACCTCACCCTCGGCGCGGACCTGGCGGCCGCCGGCCCCTACGAGCCGCAGCAACTGCCGGCGCCGAACACGACCGCCGAGGTCCACGGCTACGAAGTCCGGCTGGACGGCGTCCTGCGTCCGGGCAAGGAGCGCGAGCTGAAGCTCGAGGTCTCGCGGGGCGGCCGCCCCGTCACCGACCTCCAGCCCTACCTCGGCGCCTACGGCCACCTGGTGGCCCTGCGCTCCGGCGACCTCGCGTACCTCCACGTCCACCCCAACGGGGAGCCCGGCGACGGCAGGACCAAGCCCGGCCCGGAGATCTCGTTCACGGCGACGGCGCCGAGCAGCGGGACGTACCGGCTGTTCCTCGACTTCAAGCACGAAGGGGAGGTGCACACGGCGGAGTTCACCGTGCGGGCAGGTGTGACGGCGACCGCCTCGGAGACGCCCGGGCACGAGGACGGGACCGCGGAGCACGGTCACTGAGGGGTTCTTGCCTCAGCCCAGGGCGCGATCCAGGTTGAACGCCGCACTGATCAGGGCGAGATGGGTGAACGCCTGCGGGAAATTGCCCTGTTGCTCGCCCGTGTGGCTGATCTCCTCGGCGTACAGGCCCAGATGGTTGGCGTACGTCAGCATCTTCTCGAAGGCCAGTTGCGCCTCGTCGACCCGACCGGCCCGGACCATGGCCTCCACGTACCAGAACGAGCAGATCGAGAACGTGCCCTCGTCGCCGCGCAGTCCGTCGGGGCTCGCCTCCGGGTCGTAGCGGTAGACCAGCGAGTCGGACACCAGGTCCTCGGTGAGGGCGTCGAGCGTGGACAGCCACTTCGGGTCGGTCGGCGCGATGAACTTGGCCATGGGCATCATCAGCACGGCCGCGTCCAGTACGTCACTGTCCTCGCACTGGACGAAGGCCTTGCGGGTCTCGGACCAGCCCCGGCTCATGATCCGCCGGTAGATCCTGTCCCGGTACTCCTGCCAGCGCGGCAGATCGGCGGGCAGCCCGCGGCGGTTGGCCATGCGGATGCCCCGCTCGATGGCCACCCAGCACATCAGCCGCGAGTACAGGAAGTTCTTGCGGCCGCCGCGGGTCTCCCAGATGCCCTCGTCGGGCTGGTCCCAGTTCTCGCACACCCACTCCACCAGCGCGCACACGTTGTCCCACTGGCCGCTGGAGATGGGCTGGGCCCACTTGTCGTACAGGTAGATCGAGTCGACCAGCGCGCCGTAGATGTCGAGCTGGAGCTGGTCGGAGGCGGCGTTGCCGACCCGCACCGGAGCGGAGCCGAGATGGCCCTCCAGATGGTCGAGCACCCGCTCGGGCAGATCGGTGCGGCCGTCGATGCCGTACATGATCTGCAACGGACCGGTGGGCGAGCCGTCGCCGCGGCTGACGTGCTCGGTCAGGAACTTCATGAAGGCCTCGGCCTCGGTGGTGAAGCCCAGCCGCAGCATCGCGTACACGCAGAACGCGGCATCGCGCACCCACATGTACCGGTAGTCCCAGTTGCGTTCGCCGCCGACCTGCTCGGGCAGGCTCGTCGTCGGCGCCGCGACGATGGCGCCGGTGGGCGCGTAGGTGAGCAGCTTCAGGGTCAGCGCGGAGCGGTGCACCATCTCCCGCCAGCGGCCCTTGTACTTGGAGGCGGACAGCCAGTGCCGCCAGTACGCCACCGTGCTGTTGAACTGCCTCTCGGCCTCCGTCCGCGCGCACCGCTTCAGCGCGAGCGCCCCGCTGATCTGGTCCAGCGCGAGCACCGCCGACTCACCCTGGGAGAGCTTGAAGTCGGCGTGCACGTCCGGCCCGTCGATCTCCAGCGGCACGGTGGAGGTGAGTCCGATCGACAGCTCGTCCGACTCGAATACCGCCACGTCGTCCTGCATATGGACGGTGTGTGTCCGGGTGCCGTAGTCGAAGCGGGGCGCGACGCGCGTATGGAACGGGATCGAGCCGCGTACGCACACCACACGTCGGATCAGCCGGTGCCGCTCGACCTCGGTCGCATCGCCGTCGACCGGCATGAAGTCCTGCACCTCGCCGACGCCGTCCTCGGTGAAGAACCTGGTGATCAGGACGTTGGTGTCGGGGAAGTAGAACTGCTTGGTCCGGGCCGGCACGGAGGCCGCCAGCTCGAAGCAGCCGCCCCGCTCGGCATCCAGGATCGCCGCGAAGATGCTGGGCGCGTCGAAGGCCGGGCAGCAGTACCAGTCGATCGTGCCGTCGATGCCCACGAGGGCCACGCTGCGCAGATCGCCGATCAGGCCGTGATCGGCGATCGGCACGTACCGCGACGCCCCCGGTGTGCCCGTCTCGATCGGAGTAGTGCTCATCGCAGCCTCCTCGGCCCGCCATGCGCCTCGCTCCCAGCGTAGGTGAGGTCGGCCGCAGGAGGGTCGGGTGGCGGGATTCCGGGGTCCGGGGTCTCAGACCGCGACGACCTGCAGGCCCGCCTCCTCGAAGGGGCGCAGGGTCGCCGGGTCGGCCGCTGTGTCCGTGACCAGCGTGTTCACCGCGTCGGCCGCACAGATCCGGGCGAACGCCCGCTGGCCCAGCTTGCTGGAGTCCGCGGCCACGACCACGCGCTCGGCGCGCTCGCACAGCAGCCGGTTGATCGCCGCCTCCGCCTCGTCGTGCGCGGCGGCACCGTGCGTGACGTCGAAGCCGACGACGCCGAGGACCGCCACGTCGATCGTGATCTGGGACAGCACCCCGTCCGCGAGCGGCCCGATGAGCTCGTACGACTGCGGGCGCGCCACCCCGCCGGTGACCACGATCTTGAACTGGGGGCGTACGGCCAGTTCATTGGCGATGTTGAGCGCGTTGGTGACGACGGTCAGCGCGGGCGAGCCGGACGCGAGGTCGCTGCGCACGGCCAGGGCTCGCGCCACCTCGGTGGTCGTCGTACCGCCGGTCAGTCCGACGGCCTCGCCGGGGGCGATGAGGTCGGCCACCGCCTTGGCGATGCGCTGCTTCTCGGAGGCGTGCCGGGCCGTCTTGTAGCGCAGCGGCAGCTCGTACGACACTCCGTGTACGACCGCGCCGCCCCGTGTGCGGACGAGCATCTGCTGCTCGGCGAGCTGGTCGAAGTCGCGGCGGATCGTCGCGGCCGAGACCTCCAGCTCGGCGGCCGCCTCCTCGACGTCCAGCCGGCCCCGCTCCACGAGCAGCTCCAGCAGCGCCTTCCAGCGGGCGTCGCGCGACATCCACCCTCCATTCCTCGATCTCCCGCGACCTTAGCGCACGCTTCTTCCCCTGTTTGCTTGATTATGCTCGAAAGTGGGAGCTATCTTGCAAGAACAATCAGATGACCAATCGCGAGGCTCCATCAGAGGCCCGGAGGATGGCGGCATGACGCATGTCGAGGACGAGCTCAACAGCCAGCCCGAGTGCTGGACCCGCGCCGCGACCGAGGCGGCCGGCCTCGGCGGGGTGCTGCCGGGGCCGGGGGAGCGGGTCGCGGTCGTCGGCTGCGGGACGTCGTACTTCATGGCGCAGGCGTTCGCAGCGCTGCGTGAGGGGTCGGGCCGCGGCGAGACGGACGCCTTCGCCGCGTCGGAGTTCGCGCACGGGCGCTCCTACGACCGCGTCCTCGCCCTCACCCGCTCCGGCACGACCACCGAAGTACTCGACCTGCTGGGGCGGTTGAAGGGGCGCACGCCGGCCGTCGCGATCACCGCCGACCCGGACACCCCGGTCATGGCGGTCGCCGACGAGGTCGTGGTGCTGGACTACGCGGACGAACGGTCCGTCGTGCAGACCAGGTTCGCGACCACCGCCCTCACCCTGCTCCGCGCCCACCTCGGCCTGCACGCCGACGCGGTTGTGGCGGACGCCCGCGCCGCGCTCGCCGAGGAACTGCCCGAAGGGCTGGTGGAGTGCGGGCAGTTCACCTTCCTCGGCCGTGGCTGGACCGTGGGCCTGGCCAACGAGGCCGGGCTGAAGATGCGCGAGGCGTCGCTGTCCTGGACGGAGGCCTACCCGGCCATGGAGTACCGGCACGGCCCGATCAGCATCACCACCGGCGGCACCGCGACCTGGATGTTCGGCGAGGCGCCCGAGGGGCTGGCCGAACAGGTGCGCTCCACCGGCGGGCTGTGGATCGAGGGGCGCCTGGACCCCCTCGCCGAACTGGTCCGCGCCCAGCGACTCGCCGTCGCCGTCGCCGCAGCGCGCGGCCTCGACCCGGACCGGCCCCGTCACCTCACCCGCTCGGTGATCCTCGCCCCCTGACGTGACACCACGACACGCCCCCTGACGTGACACCACGACACGCCCCCTGACGTGTCCGACGCGCCCTCTCCCGCGCCGAGAAAGGACAGGCCGTGCCCCTCGTGACCACCGGCGAGCTCGTCACCCGCGCCGCCGCAGCCCGCTCCGCCGTCGCCGCCTTCAACGTCATCACCCTGGAGCACGTCGAGGCGGTCATCGCCGGTGCCGGGAAGGTGAGTTCGCCCGTCGTGCTCCAAGTCAGTGAGAACGCCGTCAAGTTCCGCTACGGACGGCTCCTCCCGCTCGCCCGCGCCGCCGTGGCCGCAGCCGAACGCGCCGCCGTCCCCGTCGCGTTGCACCTCGACCACATCCAGAGCGACGACCTGCTGCGCCAGGCACCGGACGCCGGGTTCAGCTCCGTGATGTACGACGCCGCCCGCCTGCCGTACGCCGACAACCTCGCCGCGACGAAGGCCGCCGCCGACTGGGCGCACGCTCAAGGCCTCTGGATCGAGGCCGAGTTGGGGCGGCTTGGCGGCAAGAACGGCGAGCCGCCCCTCGACGCCCACGCCCCCGGCGCCCGCACCGACCCCGCCGAGGCCCACGCCTTCGTCACCGACTCCGGCGTCGACGCCCTCGCGGTCGCCGTCGGCAGCTCCCACGCCATGACCACCCGCACCGCAACCCTCGACCACGACCTTCTCAAACGCCTCGCCGCCACCCTGGACGTCCCCCTCGTCCTGCACGGCTCCTCCGGCGTCCCCGACGACGAACTCACCGCGGCGGTCGCGGGCGGCATCGCCAAGGTCAACGTCGGCACCGCCCTCAACATCGCCATGACGGGAGCGATCCGCGAATTCCTCGCCGCCCATCCCGAGGCGGTCGACTCACGCAAGTACCTGAGCGTGGGACGGGAGGCGATGGTGCGGGCGGTGGCGGACATCATCGGGGTGCTGAGGGCGCCCTGACCGGTCGCCGCCTGATCGAGCGCTCCGTATGCATCCCTCGACTGCGACTTGGCCCTGCGCCGCCCGTTCTTCCAGGACACCGAACCAGGCACACCATCGCCACCTCGGTCACCGACCCGACCTGCACCGAGGCGGTGCGCGCGAGCCCGGGGCCGTACTTCCCGGTCGCCGAGGCGGTCCTGATCCACTTACTTCAGCGTCCCCGTACGGCTGCTGCTGCGGGCCATGACGGTGGTCCGGCGCCGCGACATCGAGGCGTACCGTCTGAACCGCTACCGCGTCGGGGACGCCGATCGCGCCGTCACTTCCTGACGGCCCGCAGCACCACGAACTTCGCGTCGCTGGCGACGAGTTGACTGTTGCCGAACAGCCGCCGCAGCTTCACGTGGTAGCCGAGGTGTCGATTGCCGATGACCCACAGCTCACCACCCGGCCGCAGCGCGCGCCGTGCCCCCGTGAACATGCGCCAGGCCGTCGAGTCGGTCGTCGCCTGGTGGGAGTGGAACGGCGGATTGTTGAGCACAAGGTCGACGCTCCCGGCCGGCACCCCCGCCAGCCCGTCCCCGACCCGGAACTCGGCGTGCCCCGGCACCCCGTTCGCCTTGTACGTCGCCTCCGCCGAGGCCACCGCCTGGAAGGACTCGTCCACGAACAGCACCTCGGCCTCAGGGTTCGCCAGCGCCATCGCCGTACCGACGACACCGTTGCCGCACCCGAGGTCGACCACCCGCCGGCCGCCCTTGCTTTCGGGCAGGTGGCCCAGGAAGAAGCGCGTACCGATGTCGAGGCGGTCGGCACAGAAGACGCCCGCGTGATTGACGACCGTGCGTCCCGAGACCGCACCGATGCCGTCGGGGAGCGTGTACGTGTACGGCCACGGGTTGGCGGGCCGTTCTGCCGCAGGCTGAGGCGTGCAGAAGATCAGCCGGGCCTTCCGCTCGGCGAGCGAGGTGCGGGTCGGGCCGAGGATCCGCTCGAACAGCTGGAGCGTCGAGGTGTGGATCTCCTTCACCATGCCCGCGCCGACCACCACCGTCCCCTCGTGCACCGCGGGGGCGAGCCGCAGCAGCTGGTCCTCCAGCAACGCGAGACTCTTGGGCACCCTGACCAGGAGCACGTCGACGCGCTCCGGTGGCGGGTCCTGCGTCGTGAGCAGCCGGACGTCGCCGGGCTCGGCGCCATGGCGGGCGAGGTTGGCCCGGGTCGCCTCCTGGGCCAGGTAGGAGTCCGTGATCTGCACCGGCCGGTGCGCCGCGAGCGCCGTGACCAGGGCGCCCCAGCGGTCACCCACGACCACGACCGTGCCGGACAGCGGGATGTTCTGCTCGGCCAGATGCCTGAGGAGATACTCGTCGGAAGCGTCCCAGGCGCGCAGCCTGTCACGCGGGTCCTCGGGGAAACGGGACAGCGCGAGCTCGCCCCAGGGCGTCGTCATACGGTCGTTCATCGTGCGTCAAGGCTAAGCGACCCCGGCGGCGCCGCTTGCCGAGCCGCAGCTCACGGCCGGTGGGGGAGGATGGGAGACATGGACGCCGAGCTGTTCCCCCGCGAGCGTACGGAGGTCGCGCCGGGCGCGGTGCACGTGCCCGGCTGGCTGGACGCGCAGGCCCAGCGCGAGCTGCTGGAGGCCTGCCGCGCGTGGGCGCGCCCACCGGCCGGCCTGCGCACGGTACGCACCCCCGGCGGCGGCACGATGACCGCCCGCCAGGTCTGCCTGGGCTGGCACTGGTACCCGTACGCCTACGCCCGCACGGTCGTCGACGGCGACGGAGCCCCGGTGAAACCGTTCCCCGGGTGGCTGGGCGACCTGGGCCGACGCGCGGTGCGGGACACGGTGGGTGCGGACATGCTCGGCGGGCCGGAGGCCGCGTACGACATCGCCCTGATCAACTTCTACGAAGCCGACGCCCGCATGGGCATGCACCGCGACAGCGACGAGAAGTCGGATGCCCCGGTGGTGTCCCTGAGCCTCGGCGACACCTGCGTCTTCCGCTTCGGCAACACCGAGACCCGGAGCCGGCCGTACACGGACGTCGAGCTGCGCAGCGGCGACCTGTTCGTGTTCGGCGGCCCCTCGCGGCTCGCCCACCACGGTGTGCCGAAGGTGCAGCCGGGCACCGCACCGCCGGAATTGGGGCTGACCGGCCGGCTGAACATCACGCTCAGAGTGAGCGGCCTGTAGGCCGCCGGACCTGCGGATCATGGGAGACTCGCCCTCATGAGTGGCAAGGCGGACCCCCGGACGGCGGGGGAAGGGACCACCTCCAGGGCGCGGTTGGACCGGGGGCGCGGCGCGCTCGGACCCGCGTTGGAGCTCGTGCACACCGGACGCGCGCCCACACGCGCGGTCCTCACCGCCGAGCTCGGCGTGACCCGGGCGACGGCGGGCGCGGTCGCCGCCGAGCTGGAGGCACTCGGGCTGATCCGGGTCGACGCACGGCCCGGCGCGGCGGCGGGATCGCAGGGGCGGCCCTCGCACCGGCTGGCGGTCGCCGAGGACGGCCCGGTCGTCCTTGCCGCGCAGGTGCACGCCGACGGGTTCCGGGCGGCGCTGGTCGGCCTGGGCGGCCGTATCGTCGCCACCGCGCCCGGCTGCGAGACCGTGGACGCCGACCCGGCGAAGGTGCTCGGGTCGGTCGTCGAGGCGGGCGCCGATCTGCTGCGCACGACCGGACGGCGCTGCGTCGGCGCCGGGCTCGCCGTACCGTCCGCCGTCGCCGAACCCGACGGCCTCGCCCTGAACCCCCTGCACCTGGCGTGGCCCGTGGGAGCCCCTGTCCGCCGTATCTTCACGGAGTGCGTGCGCGCTGCCGGGATCACCGGACCGGCGTTCACCGGCAACGACGTCAACCTCGTCGCGCTCGCCGAGCACCGGCACGGAGCGGGGCGCGGTGCCCGCGACCTGCTCTGCGTGGCCACCGGGCACCGGGGCGTCGGCGGTGCGCTCGTGCTGGACGGCCGTCTGCACACCGGCAGTTCGGGCCTGGCCCTGGAGGTCGGTCACCTCACCGTGAACCCCGAGGGCAGGCCCTGCCACTGCGGCAGCCGCGGCTGCCTCGACGTCGAGGCCGACCCGCTGGCGTTCCTCACGGCCGCCGGCCGCGAGCCCGGCCCCGAGGTATCCCTGCTCCAGCAGGCCAAGGACCTGATCCGCGCCCAGTACGACGACCCCGCGATCCGCGTCGCCACCGAGGCCCTCATCGACCGCCTCGGCCTGGGACTCGCCGGCCTGGTCAACATCCTCAACCCCGACCGCATCATCCTCGGCGGCCTCCACGCCACCCTCCTCGACGCCGACCCCGGCCGCCTGCGCGCCGTCGTCGCAGACCGCAGCCTCTGGGGGCAGAGCGGCAGCGTCCCGATCCTCGCGTGCACCCTCGACCACAACAGCCTGGTCGGCGCCGCCGAGTTGGCCTGGCAGCCGGTGCTGGACGATCCGCTGGGGGCGCTGACCTAGGGGCTGTTGCGAAGGCGGCGCCCGATGGGCGACGCCACTGTCACAACAGACCTCAGACGAGCCCGCCCGGCGGCAGCCCGAGCTCGCGGCGCGCCTCCGGCGAGTCCGTGTACACCCGCCACTCGCCGACCAGCTCACCGGTGACGCGTGCGCTCCACAGCGCCGGACCGGCAAACTCGGGCCGCGAGCTGAGGGAGTACCCGGACACCGAGACGACCTCGTCCCTCACGGCCAGGTCGGTGAACACGTTCCGGTAGTCCGCGAACGCCGCGAAGAACCCGCGCCACGCCTCGATGCAGGCCTGTTTCCCGATTACGGTGCCGCCCTCGATGTCGACGAGTGTGTGGTCGTCGGTCATCAGCGAGGCCAGCTCGGTGAGGTCATGGTCGTTGATCGCGGCGTTGAAGTGCTGGACGACATCCACGGCGTCCATCCCGACCTCCTTGCCCGGGTCCCCTGGCGGTCACCTCCATGCTCTGCCGCAGCCGGGACGACCGCACCCCCGGCCCATGGCCGCACACCCGTCCGCGGACCTGGGTACCCTTCGTGACATGCGGATCTCCGTCTCCTCCGACATGGACGAACCCGTGGCCCGCAGTCTCGTTGCCGAGCTGCGCGCCCGTGGCCACGCGGTGGTCACGCACGGGGCCCTGAATCCCGAGTCCGACCCCCAGTGGGCCGCGTGCTCGGAAGCGGCCGCCCGCGAGGTCGCCGACGGGACGGCGGACCAGGCGGTCGTCTGCTGCTGGACCGGCACGGGCGCGTCGATCGCCGCGAACAAGGTGCCGGGTGTACGGGCCGCCCTGTGCACGGACGGCTACACGGCGGACGGCGCCCGCCGCTGGAACGACGCCAACGTCCTCGCGCTCAGCCTGCGACTGACCTCCGAGCCGCTGCTCAAGGAGATCCTCGACGCCTGGTTCGCCGGCGAGGCGAGCGAGGACGCGGAGGACCGCGAGAACGTGGCCCGCGTCGGCCGCCTGGACCTCAGGGAGCCGTGAGGCTCTTCGAGGTGGGGGAGTCGACGGGGGCGGGGGCATCGGCGTACTGCGCGACTCCCTCGCCGAACGACCAGTTGATGGGCTCGTTCTCGATGAGGTTGACGAACACGTTGCGCGGCTCGGTCCCCGCGTAGGCGTGGGCGAGTTCGGCGATCCGCCGGTACAGCGCCTGCTTCTGCGCCGGAGTCCGCCCCGAGCGCAGGGTGATCGTCACGTACACGAGGCCGTCGTCCCGGTGGATGCCGAGATAGCCGTCGTCGTACCGCAGGGTGCTGCGGGTGCCGTCGTGCCCGACCAGCACCTGGAACCGGTCATCGGGCGGAATCCCGATGGCCTCCACCAGGGCGTCGTGCACGGCACGACCGAGCGCGTCGAGCCGCTCGGGGTCGGCTGCCAGGGCGTCGATGCGGACGAAGGGCATGGGGCGGTTCTCCTTGTCAGCGGATTCAGGAACGTGCGTCGAGCGGCAGCCGCCCCGGCACGGACATGTGCAGCACCTCGTACACCTCGCCGTCGGCCTTGGGAGTGTCGTTCTCCCAGAGCGAGAGATGGATCAGCTCCCAACGGCTCGTGTCCACGGCTGCCGCCGCGAGCACCGCACCGCCCTCGCCCACCAACCTCTCGGTCTCCCGCGCCACGTCCGCCGCCAGGCCCTTCAACTGCACACCGTCCGCCACCTGTTGACGCCGCAGCACGGCCACCCCCACACACGGATCAGCGGCGTCTTCGTGCGCCAGCACGGTCCACTGCCGGACCGACGGCCGTCCGAAGTCGTCGGCGATGCCTTGGAACGGGCCGCCCCAGAGGAAGGCGTTCATGCCCGCGACGGTGTTCCACAGATAGAACGGCGCGTACTCGTTGACCGGTGACCCGTGCACGCCGCGCTCGCGTATCAGGTACGCCTTGAGGCCCAGCCCCTGCCAGTCGTCGAGCAGGTGCCCCTTGCTCGCCACGCGGCGCCGGATGATCTCCATGTCGTAGTCGGCGGGCAGGGTGATCCGGTACTGCATCGCGTTCATCGTGCCGCCTTCCTGGTGCGTCCGGTGCGGTTCCTAGTGCGGTGTGAGAAGGGACAGCAGGCCCCGGACGCCCACGTCGAAAGCGGCGGGCGAGCCGGAAGCGCGGGCGAGGACATAGCCGCCCTGGACTGTCGCGACGATCGTCGCCGCGATCGCCTCGCCGTCGAGCCCGGGCGCGAACTGGCCCTTCTCCTGGCCCTCCTCGACGATCGCGGCGAGCCGTTCGCGCAGCCAGTCGAGCGTCTCGTCGACGGGCGCCCGCAGTTCGTCGCTGGCGACCACGTCAGGGTCCATCGTGAGCCGCCCGACCGGACAGCCGCGCAGCACCTCGCGCTCGCGCCGCAGATACGCCTCGATGCGCTCGTACGCCGTTCCCGGACCGTCGAGTACTCCCGCGGCGGTAGCCCGCATCTCCTCGGCGGTCCGACGGATCGCGGCCAGCGCGAGATCGGGCTTCCCCTTGAAGTGGTGGTACATACTGCCCTGCCCGGCCCCCGCACGCTCCAGGATCGCCTTGGGGCTGGTGCCCACATAGCCGCGCTCCCACAGCAGTTCGCGAGTGGACTCGATCAGTCGGTCCGAGGTGCTCATGCAGCCACTGTACATACTAGTAGTTACAGAAGTCGAGCCCGTCCGGAGCAGCGAAACCGGCACTGCCTACTCCCCGCGGGGTACGCACACTGCCGCTGGCCGTACGACGACCCGGACCCCCTCGCGGCGCGAGTCTCGAGACATCACCGAAAGACCCGACCGAACCGACCCGGGAGATGACTCGAGATGCAGACCCTGGCACACGTCGCCGACGGCGGTCCCGGCCCGTGGATCCTCCTCTTCCCGCTGATCTGGGCGGCCGTCGTGATCGGTGGCATCACGCTGCTGCGCCGCACCGTGTGGCGCGGACGCCGCGGCCCCGGGCGGCCCACCCCCGACGACAACTCGCCCATCACCGTGCTCGGCCACCGCTTCGCCTCCGGCGAGATCGACGAGGACGAGTACTGGCGCCGGCTGTCCGTCCTGGACGAGCAGTTCGGCCGCTCGGGCAAGGGCGGCGCGGCATGACCGTCACGACCACCACGACAGGCACGCCGACGGCCGCCCGCGTCGTGGACGCCGTGAAGGTGTACGGCACCGGCGACACCAGCGTGAGGGCCCTGGACGGAGTGAGCGTCGACTTCCCGGTCGGCCGCTTCACCGCGATCATGGGGCCCTCGGGCTCCGGCAAGTCCACCCTGATGCACTGCGCGGCCGGCCTCGACACGCTCACCGCGGGCACCGCCCACATCGGCGACACCGAACTGAGCAGCCTCGACGACCGTCGCCTCACCCTCCTGCGCCGCGACCGCGTCGGCTTCGTCTTCCAGGCCTACAACCTGGTGCCCACGCTGACCGTGGCGGAGAACATCACACTGCCGCTGGACCTCGCGGGCGGCAAGGGCGACCCGGAGTGGATCGACGCGCTGATCGACGTCGTCGGCCTGCGCGGCCGGCTCCACCACCGGCCCTCCGAGCTCTCCGGCGGCCAGCAGCAACGCGTCGCGGTGGCCAGGGCGTTCGCCGGCCGGCCCGACGTCGTCTTCGCCGACGAGCCGACCGGCAACCTCGACTCGCGCTCCGGCGAGGAGGTGCTCGGACTGCTCGGCCGCGCGGCGCGCCGGACGGCCCGCACGATCGTCATGGTCACCCACGACCCCGCGGCCGCCGCCCACGCCGACGAGGTCGTCTTCCTCGCGGACGGCCGTCTGGTCGACCGTATGGAAGCCCCGACCGCCGACAAGGTCCTGGACCGCATGAAAGCCTTCGAGGTGCCGTCATGAACGCCTCCGTCCGCCTCAGTGTGTCCTCCCTGCGCTCCCACAAGCGCCGCTTCGCCGGCACGTTCCTCGCGGTCTTCCTCGGCGTTGCCTTCCTCGCCGGCACCCTCGTCATGGGCGACACCCTGCGGGCCGGCTTCGACACGATGTTCGGCAACGCGACCAGCGGCACGGACGCCGTCGTCCGCAGCGCCGACGCCATCACCACGCCCGGCGAGAGCGAAGGCGTGCGCGAGCCCGTCGACACGGACCTGGTGCGGACGATCGAGCAGGCCCCCGGCGTCGCGGCCGCCGTGCCCAGCATCCAGGGCGCCGGCCAGCTCATCGGCAGGAACGGCGACCCCATCGGCGGCCAGGGCCCGCCCACCCTCGCCGGCAACTGGATCGACGACCCCGAGCTCAACCCGTACCGCCTGTCCGAAGGCCGTGCCCCGCAGAAGTCCGGCGAGGTCGTCGTCAACCGGGGCACCGCCGACCGCGGCGACCTGAGGATCGGCGACACCACGACCCTGCGCACGCCCGACCCGGTCGAGGTGACCATCGTCGGCCTCGCGACCTTCGGCGGCGAGGACGGCATGGCCCAGGTGACCTTCACCGGCATGACCCAGGCCGACGCCGAGAAGTACCTCACAGCCCGCCCCGGCGAGGCGGCGACCATCCAGGTGCGGGCCGGACCGGACGTCAGCCAGCGGCAGCTGGTCGACGAACTGACGTCCGTGCTCCCGAGCGGCGTCGAGGCCATCACCGGTCAGGAGTCGGCCGAGGAGAACACGGACATGATCTCCAGCCAGTTCCTGACCGTCTTCACCACCTTCCTGCTGGTCTTCTCCGGCGTCGCCCTTCTCGTCGCGACCTTGTCCATCCACAACACCTTCGCCATCGTCGTGGCCCAACGCACCCGCGAGAACGCCCTGTTGCGCGCCCTCGGTGCCTCGCGCCGCCAGGTCACCGCCTCGACCCTCGTCGAGGCGACCGCCGTGGCCGTCACCGCGTCGGCGGCCGGCCTCGCGGGCGGCATCGGCGTCGCGGCCGGCCTCCAGGCGCTGTTCCCGGCGATCGGATTCCCGTTCCCCGAGGGCGACTTGGTGATCAGCGCGATCTCCATGGCGCTGCCCCTCGCGGTCGGCATCGTGGTCTGCCTCGGCTCCGCGCTGCTGCCCGCCGTACGAGCCGGCCGCACCGCACCGCTGGCCGCCCTGCGCGAGACGGCCGTCGACACGTCCGGCGCCTCACGCGCCCGCGCCGTCACCGGCCTCGGTCTCATCGCCCTCGCGCTCGGCGTGACGCTCACCGGCGTCCTGGTGTCCCCGTCCATGTGGCTGGCCGCAGCCGGCGCCGTCCTCGCCCTGGCCGCCTTCGTGGTCCTCGGCCCGGTCGCCTCCTCGACGGCCGTACGGATCCTCGGCGGCCCCCTCGACCGGATGCGCGGCGTCACCGGCGGGCTCGCCCGGCGCAACGCCCTGCGCAGCCCGAAGCGCACGGCCGCCACCGCGAGCGCCCTGATGATCGGCGTGGCCGTCGTGTCGCTGTTCACCGTGTTCGGCGCCTCGCTGAAGGCGACCATGGACCAGACCGTGTCCCGGTCGTTCGCGGGCGACGTGGCCGTCAGCACCCCGTCGTTCGGCGCGGGCGGCAGCGGACTGAGCCCGCGCCTCGCCGACGCGGTCCAGCGGCTGCCCGAGGTGGACACGGCCGTCGGACTCGGCCGGGGTGTCGCCGAAGTCGACGGCAGGGGACGGGCGTTGACGGTCACCGACCCGGTCGCCCTGGAGCGCACCTTCGACCTCGGCACCGTCAACGGCTCCCTGCGCGACCTCGGCACCGACGGCATCGCCATCACCGAGAAGGAGGCCGGCAAGCAGAACCTGACGACCGGCGACAGGACCCGGCTCACCTTCACCGACGGCCGCCAGGAGACCTTCACGGTCCGAGCGGTCTACGGCCGGTCCGAACTCGCCGGCGACTACGTCGTCACCCGCGAAGCCTGGGCCCCGCACCGCACCCAGGACGCCGACACCCTGGTCGCCGTCTCCTTCAAGGACGGCGTGAGCACGGACGAGGGCAAGACGGCGGTGGAGAGGGTCGCGGACCGGTACGGCAACCCCGACGTACAGACCCGCGACGAGTACGCGCAGTCCTCGGCCGGCGGCATCGACATGATGCTCACCCTGGTCTACGCCCTGCTCGCCCTCGCCGTGCTCATCGCACTCCTCGGCATCGCCAACACCCTCACCCTGGCGATCCACGAGCGCACCCGCGAACTGGGCCTGCTGCGGGCCGTGGGCCAGACCCGCTCCCAACTGCGCGCCATGGTCCGCTGGGAATCGGTCCTGGTGGCCGCCTTCGGCACGGTCGGCGGCCTCGCCCTCGGCGCCTTCCTGGGCTGGGTCCTGGTCAAGGCCTCCGACGGGGCGAGCGACAGCGCCTTCGCCTTCGCGATCCCGCCGCTCCAACTCGCCCTGGTGGCCCTGGTCGGCCTCGCAGCCGGAGCCCTGGCAGGCCTGCGCCCGGCACGCCGAGCGGCCCGCCTGGACGTACTACGGGCGATCGCCACCGAATGACACAGGTGACGACACCTTCGAAGGTCCCCTCACCGCCCGGTCAGCCGACAACGGCCGACCGGGCGGGAGCATGCTCGGGCCGACGCAGGTCGACCGGCGCCCCGACCTCCGCGAACCGACGCACAGGCTTGTCCACTCCCGTGCGCTGCGGCGGGCGCGCGGCCGTTGCCCGCGGCGCCACGGACGTCGGGAGCGTGAACCACACGACCTTCCCGGCCTCCCCGTCCGGCCGCACACCCCAGCTCTCGCTGACGGCGGCCACCATCGCGAGCCCGCGACCGCACGTGGCGAGCGTGTCGGCAGTCCTGGCGTCCGCCACGACGGGCAGCCGCGGGTCGTGGTCGCGCACCGAGACCATGAGCCGGTCGAGCAGCACCTCGATCTCCACGGTGCACATCTTGTCCGGCCGGGCATGCTGGTGGACGTTGGTCAACAGCTCGGTCACACCGAGCGCGGCGCGGTCTATCAACGCGTCCAGATGCCAGTAGCGCAACTGCGCCGATACGATTCTGCGGACCTGACCGATCCGCGACGGCAGGGCTTGGAGCTCCACCGTGCAGTGCCTGCTTGGGTAACTGATCACGGCTGCGACTCCCCGACTGAAGAGGTCCGGAAGAACACGGAGTACGGATCCAGCAGGGGGCTTGAAGGAAGACGGCCGCCTGCTGTCGTGGCCGGCGGGCTGGTTCGCAGCGTTATCGCCGGTAAACCCAGAGTGACGTGAGACAAGCGTGACGCAGGGGATGCGGTACCGCAACTCGCAGTGACTCAGCCCTTACGTCCGGCAGCCTTCCGCACGGCCTCTATGAACCGGCGTGCCGCAGGAGGACCCGCCTCCCCGGGAGCGGGGTCGTGATCGCCCAGGGTCAGCGAGTAGCGCTTGCCGTTGATGTCGGCCAGTGCCTTGTCGTCCGGCGAGAACCAGGGCTTGGACGCCCGTACGGCCTGCACCGGCGCGCTGTCGATCTCACTGCCGTAGCTGGTGAGCAACTGCACCCTGCCGTCGCTGATCCGCACCTGCCCGGCCCGGGTCAGCGAGCGCAGCCGCTTCCCGATCCGCACGCCCGTGGCCCTGAACTCAGGCTCCGCCATGCCCGCCCCCTTGCGCGTCGGTGTGCCGGCCGGTCCCGCGCGGATGCCGGCCCTGGTCCTGATCCAGTGTGCACCCCGTTCGGGATCGCCGTCCCGTCCGGAGCAGTGTGCCCGCGTCCCGCGCCGAGCACCAGTACGCATGTCACCCCTGTTCGCAGTGCTCGGAGCACTCGCGCGAATGCGCCCCCGGGGCCTTGGTGAAAGCACGGCCCAGGGGTGCCTTTGAGGCTCTCAAAGGTGTGTTTATGCAGGTGAGAAGCGTGCGGAAGGTGTCTATGCTCGAGGTGACGGCCGCGCGAGTCGCCGTTGTGGCCGAGCATGAGGAGCACCGCCGTGAGCACCGTTCAGCAGACCCCGTCCGGCGTGACCCTCGACGTCGACCGGAGCGACGCCGGCTACCGCGTCTGGCTGAAAGAAGCCGTGCGCAAGGTCCAGGCCGACGCCAACCGTTCGGCCGACACCCACTTGCTGCGCTTTCCGTTGCCGGAGCACTGGGGCATCGACCTGTACCTCAAGGACGAGTCGACCCACCCGACCGGAAGCCTCAAGCACCGGCTCGCCCGCTCGCTGTTCCTGTACGGCCTGTGCAATGGCTGGATCCGGCCGGGCCGCCCGGTGATCGAGGCTTCCAGCGGCTCGACGGCCGTCTCCGAGGCATACTTCGCGAAGCTGATCGGGGTGCCCTTCATCGCGGTCATGCCGCGCACGACGAGCGCCGAGAAGTGCCGTCTGATCGAGTTCCACGGCGGGCAGTGCCACTTCGTGGACGACTCGCGGAAGATGTACGAGGAGTCCGCCCGCCTCGCGGTGGACACCGGCGGCCACTACATGGACCAGTTCACCTACGCCGAACGGGCCACGGACTGGCGCGGCAACAACAACATCGCCGAATCCATCTTCCGCCAGCTGGAGTTGGAGCGGTTCCCCGCGCCCGCCTGGATCGTCGCCACGGCCGGCACCGGCGGCACGTCGGCGACCATCGCCCGGTACGTCCACTACATGCAGCACGACACCCGCATCTGTGTGGCCGACCCTGAGAACTCGTGTTTCTTCGAGGGCTGGACCACCGGCGATCCGGACGTCACCTGCGACTGCGGCTCCCGCATCGAGGGCATCGGCCGGCCGCGCATGGAGCCGAGCTTCGTGCCCGGAGCGATCGACCGGATGATGAAGGTGCCGGACGCGGCGAGCGTCGCCGCCGTACGCGCCCTGGAGCAGGGCATCGGCCGCAAGGCGGGAGGCTCCACCGGCACCGGGCTGTGGAGCGCGTTGAAGATCGTCGCCGAGATGGTGGCCGAGGGCCGGCAGGGGAGCGTGGTGACGCTGCTGTGCGACCCGGGCGACCGGTACCTCGACAAGTACTACTCGGACACCTGGCTCGCCGAGCAGGGCCTGGACATCGCGCCGTACTCCGCGGCCATCGGGCAACTGCTGGAGACGGGCGTCTGGCCGGAGTGACGGGTGAAGCACGGGGCGCCGTACGGTCCCCGGGGCGCTGAGAACTGCCTGGGGCCTGTTGCGAAAGTAGCCACGGCCTAGGGCACCAGCCGTCGGTCCAGTGCGGTCACCGCGTCCCGGAACGCCCGGCCGAGGCCGGGCCGCGCGAGGCCGAAGGTGAAGCGGAACGGTGCCGTGCCGTCCACCGCGAACGTCCACTGCACCCGCGTGCCCGTCCCCGCCGGGGCGAGCCGCCACTCCTCGACCATGGCACGGGCCCCCGGCGCGTTGGTGATGTCGACGCGGTAGGCGTACAGCTCGGGGCTCTTCGCCGCGAGGATCGTCTCCTCGAAGCGGGTACCGCCCTTGAGCCGGATCTCGCGCCGGGCGCCGTCGTCGAGCGGGCGGGCCAGCGTCACCGCGGAGAACCACTCCGTCCAGCCGGACACGTCCTCGGCCAGCGCGCGGTGGACCATCTCCGGGGGAGCGGTGATCTCCCGCGCGAAGACGTGCCGTACGGGGGCGGTCCCGACGAAGTCGAGGCCCACCTCACGCAGCAGATGAGCCATGGACGAAACCCCCTGTGCCGACGCTGGACCGGGCACGCCACCCTAGCTGGCGCTCCGTCAGCTGTCTGCACCGCGAGCGTCACCGGTCTCAGAGGTCCGCATCCATGTCGGGCTCGCCGGCCACCACCAGCCGCAGATGCTCCGCGATCTCCGAGCGGGCCTCGCTCTCGAGACCGGAGTCCGTCACCAGCGTGTCGATCTGCTCCAGCGCCGCGAACGAACTCAGCCCGACCACCCCCCACTTGGTGTGGTCGGCGACCACCACTACCCGGCGCGCCGACTGCACCAGACGCCGGTTGGTCTCGGCCTCCGCGAGATTCGGCGTGGACAGACCGGCCTCGACCGATATGCCGTGCACTCCGAGGAAGAGCATGTCGAAGTGGAGCGCCGCGATCGCCTGGTCGGCCACCGGGCCCACCAGCGAATCGGAGGGAGTGCGAATCCCGCCGGTCAGCACGACCGTGGCCGCGCCCTGCCGGGGACCCGACGTGCGCTGCGCGGCGTGGAAGACGTCGGCCACCCGCACCGAGTTCGTGACCACCGTCAGGTCGGGCACGTCCACCAGCTGGTGAGCCAGCGCGTACGTGGTCGTACCGCCCGACAGTGCGATGGCGGTGCCCGGCGCGACCAGCTCGGCCGCCGACCGCGCGATGTCCTCCTTGGCCGTCAGCTCCAGACCCGACTTGGCCTCGAAGCCCGGCTCATGGGTGCTCGCCTCGACCACCGGGACCGCGCCGCCGTGCACCTTCTCCAGCACGCCCTGCCGGGCGAGAGCGTCGAGATCGCGGCGCACCGTCATGTCCGACACGCCGAGCTTGCGGGTCAGCTCGTTGACCCGCACCCCGCCTCGGCGCCGTACCTCGTCCAGGATCAGGGCGCGCCGCTGCTCCGCGAGGAGGTTCTGATTCTCACTCACGTACGCTCCGGTCCTTTCGCCTCAAGCCGTCCGACACGCCCTGCGCACGTGCTCTGATAAGGATATTCTCGCCCCTCCCGGTGCGCGGGAGTGTCCCATCCTCGCACGGGTCGGTACCGGTCGCGCCACTGGCCGTACCGACGCGCGCATGTCACTTCCGCATCTGCCGTTCCCCTGTTCTTCACGCGGATCGGGGAGATTCCGTGACGAGAGGTGTACGGGACCCTCCACGGGGAGATCCTTGTGCCCGCACGGACAGAAGCCGAAGGCTCGTCACGGGGGAAGTGCGAAAAGTGAAACGTGCGCAGGACCGCGCCGCAGCCCTGGAACTCCTGGTCCACGGGGTCGGCGGCACCACACCGCAGGAGATGCTCGACGATCCGCGCACGGTGCGGATCACCGGCGACGACACGGCCGCCGTATTCCGCCGCGCCGACGACGTCGACGCCGAGGACCGGCCGGACGACGACCGGGACGGCCCGGTGCCCGAGGCCTACGTCTGGTGCAACCTCACCTCGGGAAACAGCGCACGCGCCCTGTGGCTGCTGTTACTGCCGTTCATGGTGGTCAACCTCGCCCACTGGATGCGCCCCACCACACAGGACCGCACGCGGACGGTGCGGCTGTACGGCCTGCTCGTACGGCTCGCCGGGCTGACGCTGACGGTGCTGCTCGTCGCGGCCGCGTGCGAGGTCGCCCTCGACCTCACGGCCTGGCAGTGCGCGGGCACACGCGCCTGCGCCGACCGGCACAGCTGGCTGGGCTTCCTGTCGCCGCTCGCCTCGGACGGCGGCTGGTGGAGCCGGCCCGGCCGCAGGCTCGCCCTCGCGGCGCTGGTGCCCGCCGCGCTGACCGGCCTGCTCTGGTACCTCTCCCGCCGCACCTGGAGCGCGTACGAGTCCCAGCAGCCGATGCCCCGCGAGCCCGAGCCCGACGAGGAGTCCGGCGGCACCTCACTCGGCCGCCCCGGCTTCTGGTACGGCCGTCGCCTGGTCGCACGGCTGCGCGCCGCGCACACCGCCGCCGGCCTGCTGACGGTCGCCGCGGCGGTCGGCGCGGCAGCTGCCCGCTTCGACCGCAGGGCCGGCGGCCCCGCGCTCCTCGACACCCTGGGATGGCTCCTGGAAGCGGCGATCCTCGCGGGCGCGGCCGTCGTGGTGTGGGTGGTCTGCCGCCGGGGCCGCAGCGAGAACCGTCTCGACCAGGAACTCGACGAGCATCTCGTACGGCGCCTGCCGCTCGCCGCCCTCGCCCTGCTGCTGCTCGCCCTGGTGTACGCCGGGTGGGAACGCCCGGGCTGGCAGTCGCAGGGCCGCCTCCCGGGCGACCCCACCTTCGGCGCGATCGCCTTCCTCCAGGGCCTGCTCGTGATCGTGCTCGCCGTCGTCGCCCACGTCCTTCACCGCACCCGGTCCGACCCGCGCGCCGCGATGCGCGGCCTGAGCGGGCCGGCCGTGGTCATGCTGGCCTGCGCCCTCGGCGGGGTGATGTCGGGCGGCGTCGCCCAGCGGGTCGCCGACTGGCTGGACGGCACGCGCGCGTCCATCGCGGGCCCGCCGGTCCTGCTGACCTGGCAGGCGTCCGTGATCCCGCCGCTGCTGGTCCTCCTGCTGCTGCTCTGCGGCGGGCTGGCATGGCGGGCCTGGCTGCTGCGCCGCACCGAGCTGGGCACGGTGGAGCTGGACTACGCCGGGGAGCCCCGGGACACCGCACGCACCCGCCGTATCGCCAGCACGCGCGCGATGGCCACGCTCACCGACCGCGCCCCTCTCCTCGTCGCCGTCACCTCCACCGCGACCCTGCTCCTGGGTGCCGGAGCCCTGGTCGGCGCGATGACGACCGACGAGACCCCGAGCGAGGCCGCCGACGGGACGTACGCCTTCGTGCACGGCGCCGCCGAGACCGCGCAGGCGCTGGGCTCCTGGCTCATCGGCCTCGGCTTCATACTCTTCGTCACCTGGGGCCGGCGTGCCTACAAGGACGCCTCCGCACGGCGCACCATCGGCATCCTGTGGGACGTCGGCACCTTCTGGCCCCGCGCCGCCCACCCCTTCGCCCCGCCCTGCTACGCCGAGCGCGCGGTGCCCGACCTGACCTGGCGGATGGCGACCTGGACGCGCGCCGAGAACGGCCGCCGTCTCGTCATCTCCGGGCACTCCCAGGGCAGTGTGCTCGCGGCGGCGGCGGTCTGGCAGTTGACGCCGGCCGACCGCAAGAGGGTCGCGCTGCTGACCTACGGCTCCCCGCTGGAACGCCTCTACGGCCGTTGGTTCCCGGCCCACTTCGGCTCGGCCGCCCTCGCCTCCCTGCATGCCGAGCTGGACTGCTGGCGCAACCTGTACCGAGTCACCGACCCAATCGGCGGCCCGGTCCGCCTGCCCGGCAGCTGCACCCCCGAAGTGGACCGCGCGGCTCTCAAGGACCCCTTGGCGTACGGCCGTACCCCCGAACACCCCCTGCCCGCCCCGATCCTCGGCCACGGCGACTACCAGGCGGACCCGGCGTTCGCCGAGGAGCGGGAGCGGCTGCTGGCGCGCCTGAAACCGGAGGTGCCGGCACAGCGGCCGGAGGTCGGTGCCGAGGGCTGATCCGACCGGGTCGATGAAGGCGCCGAGGTCAGCCCAGCTCGGGCAGGTCCTCGTCGTACAGCAGCGTGAGGTCGTCCGTGCTCGGCTCGTCGAGCTGGGCGACCCGGCTCGCGTGCCGCTCCACCATCGCCTCGAAGGTCTGGCGTGCCGTACGGCCGTTGCCGAACGCCGGGCCCTTGGGGATCGCCGTGAAGTACTTCAGGAGGGCCTCGGCGAGGCCGGGGCCGAGCCGGTACTCGTGTTCCTCGGCCTGCTGCTCCACGATCCGCAGCAGTTCCTCGGGGCCGTAGTCGCTGAAGGTGATGGTCCGTGAGAAGCGGGACGCCACCCCGGGGTTGATCGAGAGGAAGCGCTCCATCTCGGCCGTGTAGCCCGCCACGATGACGACGACCGCGTCCCGGTGGTCCTCCATCAGCTTCACCAGGGTGTCGATGGCCTCCTTGCCGAAGTCCCGGCCCGAGTCCTCGGGCGACAGCGCGTACGCCTCGTCGATGAACAGCACACCGCCGCGCGCCTTGTCGAAGGACTCCTGCGTGCGGATCGCGGTGGAGCCGATGTGCTCGCCTACCAGGTCGACGCGGGACACCTCGACCAGATGCCCCTTCTCCAGGACACCGAGGGAGGCGAGGATCTCGCCGTAGAGGCGGGCGACCGTCGTCTTGCCGGTGCCCGGGGAGCCGGTGAAGACCAGGTGGCGCTTGACGGACGCCGCCTTGAGGCCCGCCTGCTGGCGGCGCCGGCCCACCTCGATCATGTCGGTGAGGGCGCGTACCTCGCGCTTGACGCTCTCCAGGCCCACCAGAGCGTCCAGTTCACCGAGGACGGCCTTGGACGTCCGAGACGGCTTCTCGGGCTCCGCGGCGGCGATGAGCGGCTCCTGCTCGGTGCTGCGCTGCCCGGGGATCGCGCCGAGCAGCCCGGGGGACTGATTCGCCGTCTGTACGGTGGGTTCCGGCGCCGAGGGCGGCTGCCGGAGGCCCGCGCTCTCGTCGCTGGTGCAGTCCTCCACGTCGGGGCCTGCCCCGGCCATGTCCGGGCCGCCCTCGGCGAACTCGTACCCGCCCCGCGCGCACCGCTCCGTACGGCACTTCCGCAGCGTCGTACGGGAGCCGTCGATCACATGGAAGCCATAGCCGGCGCTGCCCCTCACCCGGCAGTTCAGGAAGCTGCCCCGGCCGCCCGCCGACACGTAGAACCCGGCCTCCGCCGGGGACTCGACCGTGCAGCGCTCGATGGTGGGGTCGGCGCCCTTGGTGACGATCACGCCGGTCTGGGTGCCGTCCAGGGTGCAGTTGTTGAGGGTGCCGCCGCTGCCGTGGTCCCGGAACCAGGCGCCCGTCGCCGCGTCCCGGATCCGGCAGTCGTCGAGCTGTGCGGTGGCGCCGTCGCTGACCGACACGGCCGTGTTGCGCACCTGCGTCAGGTCGCTGTCCACGACGTCCGCGCGCGAGCCACGGTCGAGGACGAACAGCGCGTCCGGCACGTCGTGCACCCGGCAGGAGTCCAGCACGGCGGTTGCGCCGTCGCTGACCCACACCGCCGGGTAGTCGCCCGTGCTGTCGAAGATCTCGCACTGGTTGGCGTCCACGCGTGTGCCCGGGTCCCACACCGACAGGCCGTTGCGACCGAACTGACGCACCGTCGTACGGGTCAGGGTGAGCACGGAGCGGGAGCGCAGGTCGACGGCGTTCTCCGGGATGTCGTGGATACGGCAGTCGGCCAGGGTCAGCACAGCGTCCGTGTCGAGCGTGACGCCGTCGGCGGTGGTGCGGTGCACATCGCAGTCGGTGAGGTGGGCGGTGGCCCGTCCGGTGATCTGGACGCCGGAGCCCCGGACCTCGTAGATCTCGCAACCCACCGCTTCCAGAGCGGAGTTCTCACCGGTCGCCGTCAGCCCCGAGCCGGAGGCGTGGTGCACCCGGCAGCGGTCCAGGCGGGGGTGCGCGCCACCGCGTACGGCGATGCCGGCCTGGCCGGCCGCGACGACCTCGCACTCCTCGAACACGCCGCCCCCGCCGTCGAGTACGGCGATGCCGATGCCCGCGGGGTTGTCGACGGTGCAGCGGCGCACGGTCGGCCGCGCGCCGCCCCGCACCTCGATCCCGGCCGCGGACCGCGTGACGATGCGGACGTCCGACAGCTCCGGGGTGCCCTCCTCGACGAGCAGCGCGGGTGCCGCAGCGTCCTGGCCCTCGACGTGCAGGTCCTGAACCACCGCCGAGGCGCGCACGGTCAACGGCACGCCGTCCAGGGGCGCGATGCGCACCGAGCCCGGGGAGCCCTCGGGGCCGCGCAGGGTCACCGCCCGCTGGACGACGAGGTTCTCCCGGTAGGTGCCCGGCGCGACGGTGAGGACGTCACCGTCGGTCGCGGCCTCCAGGGCTGCGGCGAGCGATGCGTACTCACCCGTGCGGCGCCGCCACCGCGATGTGCCGGTGTGCGTCACCTGGACCGTGCCCTGTGCCATGGCGTTGATGTGCCCCCACCTCGTAGTACGCGGGTTTTGCTCCCGTAGAGTTCGGCCGCTCCACCGTAGCGTGCGCGTGGGTGGTGGGTTGACCAGAGCGGTAAGGCCGTCAGCTGCCAGTGCCGGTCCGGCCCCAGTCCGGGCCCGCCTTGTCCCAGGCCTGGTCCCAACGCGCGTACCGACGACGGACCATGCGCCAGACGACAAGCCGTCTGCCGCCCTCGACAAGGCCGATGGCCAGCAGGGCCGCACCCACTCCGGCGAGCACGGCGTGCGTCGCCGCGGTCGCGGAGTCCAGGGGGCGGGCCACTGTGCGGCCGTGTTGGTCCGCCCATATCTTGAACTGGTCGCCGGGCTGTGGGGTGTCGAGGCTCGCCATGACCTGCCCCTGGTGCACGCTGCCGTCCGGCGCGGTCCAGTCGGCCACGACGCGGGTGCGACGCTCCCGTCCGGTGGTGGCCTCGGGGTCGGCGTCCAGCGGGGAGCCCTCCAGCTTGCGGACCACGGTCGCCGTCACCAGGTGCCGGGACGCGCGCTGGTCGCGCACGGACTCCTGAAGGGTGTCCTGGGCGAGGCCGCCGACCAGGGAGCCGACCACGGGTGTGACGACCAGGATCAGCAGCAGCGCGGCCAGGGCGACCCAGGCTTCGGCCAGATCGGTCGCACGGCACAGCGGATTGTGCCGCCAGCGCCAGAGTCCGCTGATCGCCCGCATGTCCGGCCACCCCCTTCCCGCTCCGTGATAGCCCCTGCCGGAGCCGCTCACCCGCGAGCCCGGCGAAGAGAGAGCGAAATCACCTGCCGCCAGGGCTTCTCATGAACTTCTCACGAAATGCTCAACGCGTGGGCCCCGGGCCTCGGTTCCCGCATGTCGCCGCTCGCGGGAGATCTTTCTCAGTCGACTCTCTCAGTCGAGGACCGTGACCGGGTCGCCGGCCCGGATCGTGCCTCGGGAGAGCGGCACCAGGTTCTGGCCGAACACCAGCTTGCCGCCCACACGGCGGTGCCTGCCCAGGGTGTGCAGGGGCTCCCTGCCGCGCTCGGCGGTGGCCTGGTCGGTCGTGGTCACCACGCAGCGCCCGCACTTCTTGGCGACACGGAAGGTGACCTCGCCGATGGCGATGCGCGACCAGTCGTCCTCGGCCCAGGCGGCGGTGCCCGACACGACGACGTTCGGCCGGAAGCGGTTCATGGGCAGTGGGCCCTCGGCCGGGTGATCACCTCGGGCCAGGAGGGAGTTGAGGGCGTCGAGGGAGGCGGTCGTGGTCACCAGCAGCGGGTAGCCGTCGGCGAAGCTGACCGTCTCGCCCGGCAGGGCGTACTCCGGGTCGACGGGCCGGGACGTGCCGGGATCGGGCATGTGCACGAGATGCGCGTCGACGCCGAGATACGCGCTGCACCAGGCGTGCGCGGCCTCGTCCTCGGCGGGGGCCGCTTCGACCTTGTCGCGGAAGATCTCCATCGGCACCGTGCCGGACGCGTGCGGCACGGGCACGGTCACCGGGTCCATGCCGGGCGCGGACAGGCGGACACCGCCGCCGGGCAACAGCTCGGCGGCGGCCAGGGCGAGGTGCGGTTGCTGGCGCTGCGTCACGACCTTTCCCCCTGCGTCGATCAGCGCCCAGCGTCGATCTCCGGCCAGCCCCCAGGGCTCCACGACGGCTGTCCGGGGCGTGGTGCCCCGGAACGCCTTGACCGGATGAACGTGGATCGACTGCAGCTGCGCTTGCCCCATGGCGCCATCGTGCCAGGTGGCGACGACAACCCGGAGGGGAAGGGGTCAGTAGCCGCGGTACTGCTGGTTGTTGTACGGGTCCTGGTAAGGAGCCGCGGCGGGCCGGGGAGCCGCGGGGCGCATCGCCTCGTAGCCCATGCCGCCGGGTGCCACTGGGCGAGGCTGCTGCGCCTGCGGACCCGGATAGCCGCGTGGCGCGGCCTGCTGCGGGATGTAGGCGGCAGGCGCCTGCTGCAGCGGGGCGGGCTGCTGCGCATGCGGATAGCCGTAGGAGGGCTGGGACGGGGCCGCCGGGAGGGCGGGCAGTGCCGACGGGAGCGCGGGCAGGTGGCTGCCCGGGGCGTCGTACGCGGCGGGGACCCGGATCGGGGCGATCTGCGGGGTGCCCCGCTCGGCCACGAGCGAGTCGTAGATCGGGGTGTCCGGGAAGGAGGCGGAGTAGTAGCCGCCGCCATAGGTGGAGCGGGGGGAGGTCATGGCACATAAGGTAAGCCCACGATGTGCTGGTTGGGGAGACCGATAAGAGGGTTGTTTTATGTGTCCGCAGTGACGCTGGATCCCCAATGCGAGCGAACTTGGCAAAAAGGGACGCCAATCCGCGTTCGGATCGAGTAAATGCCGAGTTCCGGGCGGGTTACCGGCGGTTGACCGGCGGTGTTCAGCTGCCCCTCATGGGAGTTCGATGTCGCGGGGAATAGGTTGACCCTGTAAGAAGCCGATGAGCTGCCAGGACATGCCTGGCACGGTGACCCGTGATGGGGGCGGACATGTCAATGCCGAAAGGATCGAATGTTCCGGTGCCGACGACGGCACTGCGGGTCGAATTGGGCTGGCGCTCCGGACCGGGCGTACCCGACGCGGACGCCTCGGCGCTGTTGCTGGTCGGCGGAAAGGTCCGCTCCGACGGGGACTTCGTCTTCTACAACCAGCCCGAGCACTCCTCCGGCGCCGTCCGGCACGAGGGCAAGCGGGACGCCGGCGGCCGGGTGACCGACAGCGTGCTCGTGGACCTCGCGCGCGTGGAGCCCTCGATCGAGACCGTCATCCTCGCCGCCTCCGCGGACGGCGGATCGTTCGGTCAGGTCCCGGACCTCTACATCGAGGTCAAGGATGCCGCCCAGGGCACCGCCGTCGCCCGCTTCGACAGTACGGGCGCCACCGTCGAAACCGCTTTCGTCCTCGGTGAGTTCTACCGCCGTCAGGGCGCCTGGAAGTTCCGCGCCGTCGGCCAGGGCTACCGCAGCGGCCTCGAGGGCCTGGCCACCGACTACGGCATCGCGGTGGACGAACCCCAGAGCGCGGCACCCGCTTCCGCGCCCGGAGCCCCGCCGGTCGCGCCCCCGATGACCACGCCCGCACCCCCGCCGCCGGCGATGCAGCCGCCCGCCATGCCGCCGGTTCCCCCGCCCGCACCCCAGGCGCCGCCGGTCAGCCTGAGCAAGGTGACGCTGACCAAGGCGTCGCCCTCGGTGTCCCTGACCAAGCAGGGCGGCACATCGGGCGCCATGCGTGTCAACCTCAACTGGGAGGTGCGCAAGCAGTTCTCGGGCTGGGCGAGCAAGCTGGGCCGCCCGGTCGCCATGCACAACGACCTCGACCTCGACCTGTGCGCCCTGTACGAGCTGACCGACGGCAGCAAGGGAGTCATCCAGTCCCTCGGCAACGCCTACGGCGCCCTGCACCAGCCGCCGTACATCCACCTCGACGGCGACGACCGCACCGGCGCCGTGACCAGCGGCGAGAACCTCACCGTCAACCTCGACCACCAGCGGGTCTTCCGGCGCATCCTGATCTTCGTGACCATCTACCAAGGTGCGCGTTCCTTCGCCGACCTGCACGCCACGGTCACCCTCACACCGCAGCACGGCGCCCCGATCGACTTCTCGCTCGACGAGTGCACGGTCCCCTCGACCGTATGCGCGCTCGCGCTGATCACCAACACCGGCAGCGACCTGGTCGTGCAGCGTGAGGCCCGCTACCTGGTGCCCGAGCGCGGGGTGAGCCCGCAGCGCACGGTCGACTACGCGTACGCGTGGGGCATGAACTGGACACCAGGTCGCAAGTAGTCGGCCGCAAGTAGTCAGCCCTCGTCGGGCACCGCGTCCGGACGTGCGTAGGTGCGGCCCTTCCAGGCCGCGCCGCGCCCCCGGTAGTGCTGCACCGCGGAGTCGACCGTCATCAGGAGATAGAGGAACGCCGTGAACGGCAGGAGGGGAGCGAGCCACAGCGGCAGGCGGTAGTAGCGGAGCATCGGCACATACGTCCCCGTCATCACCAGCCACGCAAGGCCGCCGACGACCGCCGTCACCGTGTCCCCGCCGGCCGACCCCGCGACCACGGCCACGGGGGGCACCAGATAGACCAGCGCGAGCCCGGCGACCGTCCCGGCCAGCAGCAGCGGGTTGTGCCGCAACTGTGCGTACGCACTGCGCGAGACCATGCGCCACAGGTCGCGCAGCCGCGGATACGGGCGCACGCTGTCCACCCGTTCCGCCAGCCCCAGCCAGATGTGGCCGCCGCCGCCCTTGACCGCCCGCGCGAGCGCCACGTCGTCGATGACGGCGTGCCGGATGGCGTCCGGAATCCGCGCCCGCTCGGCTGTCTCGGCACGCAGCAGGACGCAGCCGCCCGCCGCGGCCGCCGTACGTGTCCCCTTCTTACCGATCCGGCGGAACGGATACAGCTGCGCGAAGAAGTAGACGAAGGCCGGCACGACCAGTCGTTCCCACAGACTGTCCACCCGTAGCCGTGCCATCAGCGACACGGCGTCGAAGCTCCCGGTGCGCGCCGCCGCGACCAGCTCCCGCAGGCTGTCGGGTGCGTGCGCGATGTCGGCGTCCGTCAGCAGCAGGTACTCGGGGTCACGCGCGCGTGCCAGGCCGATGCCGTGGCGCACCGCCCAGAGCTTGCCGGTCCAGCCGGCCGGTGGTTCGCCGGGGGAGTCCACGGTCAGCGGCAGCCCGCCGTGCCGCCGCGCGAGCTCGCGCGCCAGCTCCCCCGTGCCGTCCGAACTGCCGTCGTCGATCAGGAAGATCTCCGCGCGCCCCGGATAGTCCTGGGCGAGCAGCGACGGCAGAGCGGCCGGAAGGACCGCAGCCTCGTCGCGCGCGGGGACGACGACGCAGACCGACGGCCACCGGTCCGGTTCCGTCCGATGCGGAAGCCTGACGTCCGTACGCCAGAAGAAGCCCTGGCAGAGCAGCAGCCACAGCCAGGCGGCGAGTGATCCGACGGCGGTCCACGCGATGGCGCTCACGCGCGAAGTCTGCCCCACCCCGGGGGCTCGCAAGGGCCCATCGACTATCGTGGCCGGGTGAAGATCGCGCTGATGGACTCCGGAATCGGCTTGCTCGCGGCCACCGCCGCAGTACGGCGTCTGCGACCCGACGCAGATCTCGTGCTCTCACTCGACCCGGACGGCATGCCCTGGGGACCCAGGACTCCCGACGATCTCACCCAGCGTGCCGTGGCCGTCGCCGACGCCGCCGCCGCGCACCGGCCCGACGCGCTGATCATCGGCTGCAACACCGCGTCCGTGCACGCGCTGCCCACCCTGCGCGCCCGCCTCGAACCAGCGATTCCGGTCATCGGTACGGTCCCGGCGATCAAGCCGGCCGCGGCCGGCGGCGGCCCCGTCGCGATCTGGGCCACACCCGCCACCACCGGCAGCCCCTACCAGCGCGGGCTCATCAAGGACTTCGCCGACGGCGTCACCGTCACCGAAGTGCCGTGCTTCGGGCTCGCCGAGGCGGTCGAGCACGCGGACCAGACGGCGATCGACACCGCCGTCGCCGCGGCCGCCGCGCTGACCCCCGAGGACGTGACGACCGTCGTCCTGGGCTGCACGCACTACGAGCTCGTCTCCGACCGCATCCGCGCCGCCGTCCAGCGCCCCGGCTTTCCGCCGCTCGTCCTGCACGGCTCCGCCGGAGCGGTCGCCGCGCAGGCGTTGCGCCGACTGGGCGAACAGCCCGCCCCCACGGCTGAAGGGAACGGCACCCTGACGGTGCTGCTGAGCGGCCGTGAGGGAACGCTCCCCGAGCCCGCTCTCGCCTACGACGAAGGCCGTCTCCTGCAGGCGATCAGCCCCGCCCGGTAACCGACGGTCACCAAGCGGACGCCCACGGTCCGTCCTGGCCCGGTCGGCGCAATCACCCTCTGCAGCGTGGTACCAGCAGAGCGAAACCTGAGTAACCTCATAGGCATGAGGGACCACCCCCACGGCAGGAAGCCGCACCCCGATGTCTGGACCGGGCGGGCGACCAACCGGGTCCAATGGCTGCTGGCGCTCGTCGGCGGCGCTTGCATGGCGCTCGGGATCGAGCTGGCCATCGACTCGCCGTGGACGGACGGCATCCTCCCGCTCGTCATGGCCGTCGTGGGCTGCATCGCGGCCGGACTGCTGGTCCTCTTCGGCACTCTGGCGTTCGTGCACGTCGCCCTGAGGGTCGACCAGGAGTGCCTCGAGGTGCGCTGCGGCCACATCGGTGTGCCGCGCCGCCGAATCCCCCTGTCCGAGGTGGTGGGCGCCGACTTCGTCCCGCACGTCACGCCGCGCCACTGGGGCGGCTGGGGCTACCGGTGGCGGCCCGAGAAGGGCACCGCGGTCGTCGTACGGCGTGGTGAGGGCCTGGTGCTGCAGTTGTGGGACGGGCACACGTTCACGGTCACCGTGGACGACGCGGAGGCAGCCGTGCGGGTCATCAGGGACCGGCTGCGGACCCGGACGGCCGACACGGCGCTCTGAGAACCTCCCCGTGAGCGGGTCCTTTGGCGGCCCTGTGTGTCGGTGGACCCCTGTATCCCACCCCGAGTCATGACGTCGGCCGCTCGCCACGCGCGTGTGCGTCCAGCTCGCGCGGCGACGACACGACGGTGATCGGACGTGCCGTGGCCAGTCCGGCCAGCAGGCCGGCGCCCACCGACACGGTGGTGAAGCTGAGCGCATTGCCGACCGCGGCGATCGCCGCCAGTGCCGTCAGGGCCGCGCCCGCGGTGAGCGCGACCGGGGTGGGGCGCGCGGTGCGCCACAGCGCGAACAGCATCCAGCAGAACGCCGCTGCCAGCAGCAGCACGCCGATGACTCCCTGCTCCGCCGCCTGCTGCAACAGCGCCGAGTGCGGTTTGCCGTCGGACGACAGCGTCTCGCTCGCTGTCGTACTGAGCTCCCCGAAGCGCCCTGGGCCCGCACCCAGGGCCGGTTCTCGGCCCGCCAGGTGCGCGGCTTCGTGCCACAGCTCGATCCGGTGCCGGGTGAGCTGACCCTCCAGCCAGGCGGAGAGTCCGCCCGGCGCCGCCTTGCTCGCGACCGTCCATGTCAGGCCGGCGACCGTCGTCGCGCCCAGGGCCAGCCCGGCGATGCCCACGCCGCGATGGCGGAGGTGGCCGGCGGCGAGCGAGCACAGCACCACGGCGGAACAGGCGACGAAGCCGGTGGTCGAGCCCAGCACCGCCGCGATCACCGCGATTCCGACGGCCAACGCGCGCAGGCCGAGTCGAAGGGCCGGTGCCGAGGCGCTCCAGGCGGCGCAGCACGCGGCGCCGGCGGAGAGAGTCAGTACGGCTGCGGTGGCCCCGGCGTGGCCCAGCGGGACGTCGATCCGGGGCCCGGGGGTGAGGTGCGGAACGGCCAGGGTCAGGCTCACTCCGGCCAGTGCTCCGGCGCAGGGCGCGGCGACGGGCAGGAGCGCTCCGCTGATCCGGCCCGCGGCATAACCGGCGGACACCGCGAGGATCGCGAGCAGGACACCTTCGGGGCGGCCGTCGTGCAGGGCAGCCGAGATCAGCGACCAGGCGGCGCAGGCCCCCAGGACCACTACGCCCGTCGCATCAGAAACGTTTCGTCTGTCGTCGTCCTCATCCGGACCTGCCGCAGACGTCATCCCCGTGACATCCACCCCGCCCCCCGAACCCGGTCCCCCGACCTGTGACGGGCCCCGGCCGCCCGGACCTGACCGGCCGGTACGACTGAGGCTCCGGCATACCGTAACGGGTGATGGCCGATTTGTGGACGTGTCGTGCAGGAACGATGCGTCACACGAAAGACCGGGGGATCGGGGGATGCACCGTGCAAGTCGCTCCGGGGCGGACGGACCGGACCGCGTGCGTGGGCCGGGGGACCCTGCGCCCACACGTGTGCGCGAGCCCTCGCCGGCATCGGACCGCGCTGTCGGAGCCAAGGTCGGCCGCCGTACACTCCCGGAGTGACCGTCACCGCAACTTCCGTGGGCGAGTCGGACCAGTTGGAGCCGCAGATCGCGACCGCCTCGCGCGCGGCACGGCTGGCGCGCCGCCTGGTTCCCGCCCTCGCCGCGGCGCTCTCCGGAGTGCTGCTCTACGTCAGCTTCCCGCCCCGCACCCTGTGGTGGCTGGCCCTGCCGGCCTTCGCCGTCTTCGGCTGGGTGCTGCGCGGCCGAAGCTGGAAGGCAGCCTTCGGCCTCGGCTATCTCTTCGGCCTCGGCTTCCTGCTGCCGCTGCTGGTGTGGACCGGCGTGGAGGTCGGCCCCGGCCCCTGGATCGCCCTGGTCGTGATCGAGGCGATCTTCGTCGCGCTGGTGGGCGTGGGCGTCGCCGCGGTGTCGAAGCTGCCGGGCTGGCCGCTGTGGGCGGCGGCGCTGTGGATCGCCGGAGAAGCGGCACGCGCGCGTGCGCCCTTCAACGGCTTCCCCTGGGGCAAGATCGCTTTCGGTCAGGCCGAGGGCGTCTTCCTACCGCTCGCCGCGGTGGGCGGCACACCGGTGCTCGGCTTCGCGGTCGTCCTGTGCGGATTCGGCCTGTACGAGGTCGTACGCCTGGCTGTCGAGGCGCGGCGCACACGGGCCGTACAGCGGTCCACTGCCGCGGTCGCCCTGCTGAGCGTGGCCGTACCGGTGCTGGGCGCGGTGGCCGCCCGGCCCCTGGTCAGCGACAAGGCGGAGGACGGCACCGCGACGGTCGCGGTCATCCAGGGCAATGTGCCGCGCGCCGGCCTGGACTTCAACGCCCAGCGGCGGGCCGTACTGGACTACCACGCGCGTGAGACCGAGCGCCTGGCCGCCGAGGTCAAGGCGGGCAAGGTCGCCCGGCCCGACTTCGTGCTGTGGCCCGAGAACTCCTCGGACATCGACCCGTTCGCCAACGCCGACGCCCGCGCCGTCATCGACACGGCCGCCAAGGCGATCGGCGCGCCCATCTCCGTCGGCGGTGTCGTGGAGCGGGACGGCAAGCTGCTCAACGAGCAGATCCTGTGGGACCCGGTCAAGGGACCCATCGACACGTACGACAAGCGGCAGATCCAGCCGTTCGGCGAGTACCTGCCGCTGCGCTCGCTCGTCGGGGCGATCAACGAGAACTGGACCTCCATGGTCCGCAAGGACTTCAGCCGGGGCAGCGAGCCGGGTGTGTTCACCATGGACGGCGCCAAGGTCGGCCTCGTCACCTGCTACGAGGCCGCCTTCGACTGGGCCGTGCGCTCCGAGGTCGTCGACGGCGCCCAGATGATCTCCGTGCCGAGCAACAACGCGACCTTCGACCGCAGCGAGATGACCTACCAGCAGCTCGCCATGTCCCGCGTCCGTGCGGTCGAGCACAGCCGTACCGTCACCGTGCCGGTGACCAGCGGTGTCAGCGCGATCATCATGCCGGACGGGACGATCACACAGCGGACGGGCATGTTCGTGCCCGACTCGCTGGTCCAGGAGGTGCCGCTGCGCTCCACCGAGACGCCCGCCACGCGGCTCGGCATCCTCCCGGAGATCGCGTTGCTGCTGGTCGCCGCGGGCGGTGTCGGCTGGGCGATCGGCGCCGGGATGCGCGCACGACGCGCTGGTGACGTCTAGCGGTACACCGTTCGCACGCCCCCGGAACCCGCCCGGGGGCGCCGCCCTCGGCCCGTTAGGGTCGGGGCCATGGCTACTCCTGACTTCATTCGTACGATCCGCGCCTCCGCCGGCCATCAGCTGCTGTGGCTTCCGGGCGTCAGCGCCGTCGTCTTCGACGACCGGGGACGGGTCCTGCTGGGGCAGCGCGCCGACAACGGCAAGTGGACGGTGATCAACGGCATCCCGGACCCGGGCGAGCAGCCCGCCGCTGCCGCCGTGCGGGAGGTGTACGAGGAGACGGGTGTCCGATGCGTCGCCGAGCGGGTCGTGCTCATCAGGTCCGGGGGTGAGGTCACCTATCCCAACGGTGACATGTGCCAGTTCATGGACGTCACCTTCCGGTGCCGGGCCGTCGGTGGCGAGGCGTGCGTGAACGACGACGAGTCCCTGGAGGTGGGCTGGTTCGAGGTGGACGCGTTGCCCGCGATGGACGAACGTCAGCTGTTCCGGATCAAGCAGGCGCAGTGCGATGAACCCACGTGGTTCGAGCCTATGACATCGCACTGAAGTATGGGCCGTGGCCATATGTGGTCAGGCGAGGGCGCTGCCTAGGGTCGAGCCATGACCCCGCCCCGCACTCTTCCTGCTCAAGGCTCGCCGTCGCCTTCTCCGCTCGACCTCGGCGGCCGCACCGCCCTCGTCACCGGCGCCGCGGGCGGCATCGGCGGCGCCTGCGCGCTACGGCTCGCGGGTGCGGGAGCCAAGGTGAGAGCGGTCGACCGGGACGCCGCGGGGCTGGAGGAGCTCGCGGAGCGGAGCCGCGGGCTCGCGGGCGCCGTCGAGCCGCACGTCCTGGACCTCACCGACCTGGACGCCGCCGAACTCGCCGCCGCCGGCACCGACATCCTCGTCAACAACGCAGGGTTGCAACTCGTACGCCCCATCGAGGAGTTCCCGCCGGACGTCTTCCACACGGTGCTCACCGTGATGCTGGAGGCACCGTTCCGGCTCATCCGTGGCGCCCTGCCCCATATGTACGGACAGGGCTGGGGCCGCATCGTCAATGTGTCCTCCGTCCATGGGCTGCGCGCCTCGGCCTTCAAGTCGGCCTATGTGGCGGCGAAGCATGGGCTGGAGGGGCTCTCCAAGACCGCCGCCCTGGAGGGCGCGCCCCACGGCGTCACCTCCAACTGTGTGAACCCCGCCTATGTGCGCACCCCACTGGTCGAGAAGCAGCTCGCCGACCAGGCCCAGGCGCACGGCGTTCCGGAGGAGCGGGTGCTGACCGAGGTGCTGCTGCAGGACAGCGCGGTCAAGCGGCTCATCGAACCGGAGGAGGTCGCCGAGGCCGTGGCGTACCTGTGCAGCCCGTCGGCGTCCTTCGTGACCGGGACCTCACTCGTGCTGGACGGTGGCTGGACAGCGCACTGATCGGGCGGGCTGACCGGACGCGCTGATCGGCCGTCCTGGTCGGGCGTACCGGTCGGCGGTCCTGGTCGGTCGTGCCGGTCGGCCGGTGCCGGTGGAGTTTCGAGTTATCCACAGGGCTGACGAGGTGGCGGTGCGATGAGTAATCCTGTCGGCATGTCTCGCGATCACGTGCAGCCCGCCGAGCGTTCCGCCGCCGATGCCGGAGCGCGCTTGAGCAGCGCCGATGCGGCCCTGAGCAGCGCCGGGGCAGCCCCGAGCAGCGCCGAGGCGCCGTTCCTCGAGCTGCTGGCCCGGGGCGCGTCCGCCGACGCCTACGAGCAGCCGGTGCTGCTCGCCCGCGCCGAGGGCGGAGCCGCCGAGCGGATCGTCGCGCTCGAACAGGCCAAGCTGCTCGCGCTGCGTGTGCGCTCCGAGCTGGAAGGGCGGCGCAGGCGCGAGGCGGAACTGTCGGCCCTCTTCGAGACGGCCCACGACCTGGCCGGGCTCCGGGACCTGGACGCCGTACTGCAGGCGATCGTGCAGCGTGCCCGGTCGCTGCTCGGCACGGACGTCGCCTACCTCAGCCTGAACGACCCGGCCAGGGGCGACACCTATATGCGGGTGACCGAGGGCTCGGTCGCCGCCCGCTTCCAGCAACTGCGGCTCGGCATGGGGGAGGGCCTCGGCGGCCTGGTCGCGCAGACCGCCCGCCCTTATGTCACCGACGACTACTTCAAGGACGAGCGCTTCCAGCACACCCTCGCCATCGACTCCGGCGTGCGGGACGAGGGGCTGGTCGCCATTCTCGGGGTGCCGCTCATGCTGGGGCACCATGTGATCGGCGTCCTCTTCGCGGCGGACCGGCGCGCCCGGGTCTTCGAACGGGAGCAGATCGCGCTGCTCGGCTCCTTCGCCGCCCTCGCAGCGGCGGCCATCGACACCGCGAACCTGCTCACCGAGACCCGGTCGGCCCTCGCCGACCTGGAGCGGGCCAACGAGATCATCCGTGATCGCAGCGGAGTCATCGAACGTGCCTCGGACGTGCACGACCGGCTCGCCGAGCTCGTGCTGCGCGGCGGCGGCGTGCACGACGTGTCCGCCGCCGTGTCCGAAGTCCTCGACGGCACGGTCGAGTTCAAGGAGGCCACCGCCGTTCCAGCCGGGGCCCTGGAGATCTCCCGCGTGGAAGGCCACGCGGTACGGCACGAAGACGACTGGATCGCAGCCGTGGCCGCGGGCGGCGAACTGCTCGGCGCACTGGTCCTGCGAGGCCACCCCGGCCTCGACCCCGTCGACCAGCGCACTCTGGAACGGGCCGGGATGGTCACCTCGCTCCTGCTGCTCGCCCGGCGCTCCGCCGCCGAGGCCGAACAACGCGTTCGGGGCGAGCTGTTGGACGACCTGCTCGACGCCCGCGACCGCGACCCTCGTCTGCTGCGCGAGCGCGCGGCGCGGCTGGCCGCCGACCTCGACGCCACCCACGTCGTCCTCGCCGCCCGCCTCGAAGCCACCTCGGCCGACGCCGACCAGGAGGCCGCAGCCCGCAGACGCCTGTGGTCCGCCGCATCCCACCTCGCCGCCACCCGGCACGGTCTGGCCGCCGCCCGCGACGGCGGCACGGTCCTGCTGCTCCCCCTCGAAGCGTCGGACACGGCGACCGACCTGGCCCGCCGCGCCGCCCGCCATCTCGGCACGGCGGTTCACGAGGCGGTCACGGTCGGTGCCTCCGCCCCGGTCGAGAACCTGGCCGCCCACCCGGAGGCCGTGGCCGCCGCCTACGAGGAAGGCCGGCGCTGCCTCGACGCCCTGCGGCTGCTCGGCCGCTCCGGGGACGGGGCCGCCGCCGAGGACTTCGGATTCGTGGGACTGCTGCTTGCCGGCGACCGTGACATCGCGGGCTTCGTGGACCGCACGATCGGCAAGGTCGTCTCCTACGACGACCGGCGCGGCACCGATCTGCTGCGCACCCTCGACGCGTACTTCGCCTGCGGGATGAGCCCGGCCCGCACCAAGGACGAACTGCACGTCCACGTGAACACGGTCGCTCAGCGCCTTGAACGCGTCGGCCGCCTTCTCGGCGACGACTGGCAGAGCCCCGCCCGTGCCCTGGAGATACAACTGGCCCTGCGGCTGCACCGGTTGTCCACTCCGGCGCAGCGCTGACCCCCGCACGCGCTGGGCGTACGGGGGCCGGTTCTCGGACCGAGGTGCGTGGTGCTTCAGACGGTGTGCGCGTCCGCCGGCCGGGCCGTCACAGGCTCCGCGTCGTCCGCGGGCTCGATGTCGGCCAGGTCGCGGTGGCGGGTCTCCTTGGCCAGGCCGACCGCGATCACCGTGAGGACGGCCGCGGCGATGACGTACAGGGCGATCGGGGTGGAGTTGCCGTAGTCGGCCAGCAGGGCGGTGGCGATCAGCGGTGCGGGGGCGCCCGCCGCGACCGAGGCGAACTGCGCGCCGATCGAGGCACCCGAGTAGCGCATCCGGGTCGCGAACATCTCGGAGAAGAAGGCGGCCTGGGGTGCGTACATGGCACCGTGCAGGACCAGTCCCACGGTCACGGCGAGGATCAGGTTGCCGAAGCCGCCGGTGTCGATGAGCGAGAAGAACGGGAACATCCACAGCCCGACGCCGACCGCGCCCAGCAGGTAGACGGGACGGCGGCCGATCCGGTCCGACAGCGCACCCCAGGCCGGAATGACGGCGAAGTGCACGGCGGAGGCGATCAGTACGGCATTGAGGGCGGTCTGCTTGGAGACGCCGGCCGAGGTGGTGGCGTAGACGAGGATGAAGGCGGTGATGACGTAGTAGCTGATGTTCTCCGCCATACGCGCGCCCATCGCCACCAGCACATCACGCCAGTGGTGCCGCAGTACGGAGACCAGCGGCAGTTTCTCGGCCGTGGAGGCATGCGCGACCTTGCGTGCTTCCGCCTGGGCCAACGCCTGCTTGAAGACAGGCGATTCATCGACAGACAGACGCATCCACAAACCGACGATCACCAGTACACCCGAGAGCAGGAAGGGGATCCGCCAGCCCCAGCTGACGAACGCGCTGTCCGACAGCACGGCCGTCAGCAGCGACAGCACGCCGGTCGCCAGCAACTGGCCCGCGGGCGCGCCGGTCTGCGGCCACGAGGCCCAGAAGCCACGCCGCCGTGCGTCGCCGTGCTCGGACACCAGCAGCACGGCCCCGCCCCACTCACCACCGAGCGCGAAGCCCTGCACCAGGCGCAGCACGGTCAGCAGCACGGGCGCCGCGGTGCCGATGGTCGCGTGCGTCGGCAGCAGCCCGATCGCGAAGGTCGCCGCACCCATCAGCAGCAGACTCAACACCAGCAGCTTCTTGCGGCCGAGCCGGTCACCGTAGTGCCCGAACACCAGCGCACCCAGCGGACGCGCGGCGAATCCGACGGCGTACGTCAAGAACGACAGCAGGGTGCCGACGAGCGGATCGGAGTCCGGGAAGAACAGCTTGTTGAAGACGAGGGCGGCGGCGGAGCCGTAGAGGAAGAAGTCGTACCACTCGATGGTGGTGCCGATGAGGCTGGCGGCGACGATGCGCTTGAGATTCCCGGGTGGTGGGGGAGCGGTTGCTGTGGAGGCCATGTGCGCCACTTCCTCGTGTGCGGTGGGGACGGGTGTGTGTTCGCACACCGTAGGAACGTGCAGGTCAAGGGCACATGTGGTGGGACTACATAGTTCGGGGGCGGGGTGTGCGTGTTGCCCCTATGTCAGTGAGGGGGCACCGCCCTGGAGGTTTCGTCGGTGGCGGAACGATGCGTCTGTGTTGGGCGATTCGGGTTGATAGAGCCGTCGACGGTGGCCCCGGATCGCCGCGGTCCAGCGTGGCCGGGCCGCGGCGAGGGCGGTCCGAGGGCCGGGGATCAGGATCCGGTGAGGGAGATGGCCAGGTCCGTGATGTTCAGCGGGAACTGGCCGATGGAGGTGGCCTGACCGGTGAAGACGTTGATGCTGTACAGCGAGGGGGTGCCGGCGCCGTACGGGGTGAGGGAGGCGAAGGCGGCGTTGTCGACCGTCTTTCCGCCGGACAGGGTGCTGTAGATGTCCATACCGGCGTTGATCCCGGCGTCGATGCCGAGGCTGCCGGTCGGCGCGAGCGTGCCGTTGTTCGCCGGGGACTGCAGGACGACCTGGTCGGTGGTCGTGTTGATGTCGACGAGCGTGGTCGCGGTGGCCGCGTTGAGGTCGTTGTTCGTGTAGGCGGCGGCCGAGACGCCCTTGGTCGTGCCCTCGATCGGCGGGGTGGTGAGGTTCAGGTCCTGGATGGTGCTGTGGTCGTTGAGGTTGTGCCGCAGGTTCTGGCCGTTGTCACTGATCACGCGCAGGCGGTCGGCCGTCGGGTTGAAGTCGACGCCGAAGTTCGCGCCGTGCAGCGCGTACTGGAGCTGGGACACCTTGGTGACCACGACGTCCGCGGTGGTCGGCGGGGTCTTGATCGTGTAGATGCCGCCCTTGTTGCCGACGCCGTACATCAGGCCGTCCTGCACCCGGAAGTCGATCCCGATCAGGCCAGTGTCGCCGCTGAGACCGGTGACGACCCTGACCCAGTCGAGGACCTGCGGCCGGTCGGTCGTGAACGTGGCCATCAGGGTGCCGTCGCCGCTGATCCCGAAGGCGCGCAGGCTGGGTGCGGCGGCGGGGGCGGCCGAGCCGGTGCCGGGTGTCCCGAGCATGAGGCCCGTCGACGTGACCATGACCGCGACCGCCGCCATGAATCTCTTTCTGGTGCTTGTTTTCATCGGAGTCTTCCTCCCGTTTGGGTGGGCGCCATTCGAGGCGTCTGGATGTGAATTCCCCTGCTCCTGCCCGCACTGATTACCGCAGTCAAGCCGGAGTTGCGCCGGAGTGATTCCGGTGGCGTTCTTCCGGCGGGCGGGCAGGCGGTTCTCATTAAGGCCGTTTCACAGTTCCTCCACAAGCAGAAGGGTTGACGAAAACGCCCCGATCCGGGAACTTTGCGCACTGTGACAAAGACCCCGTCGATACACTTGCCACCGTTTTGCGCGAAGTGATGAACGCCGTCCGGATCTCCTCTGTCGGCCCGCTTGTTCTCAATGACATGCTCGCGTTCATGGGGAGCCTCTTCGCCGAGCTGGCCCGGCAGGCGTCGACCAACGCCCGCCGTGAGGTCGAGACATACGCACGTGAGATCCCGGAGTTCGGGTTCCTGGACAAGAACCGCCGGGCGCGAGCCGAGACGCTGGAACACTCGATGTGGTTCCGGCGTCGTACTGTTGAACTTTCGCCGGTCAACGGCGAGTTGGGCGTGGACGATCTCGGCTACATCGCGTCGATGGGGGAGCTGCGGGCAGGTGCCGGGATGTCGCTCGATGCGCGGCAGCGGGTGCTGCGCGTGCACACCGCTCTCATGCTCCGCGAGATCAACGAGGCGACCGATGCCCAGCGCGGCGGCGGTGTCGACGAACTCATGCGCATGATGACCTGGTTCGCCCCGCAGGGCGAACGCGGCATCGCTGCGTACCGCCAGGGATTCGTGCGCGTGCTGCGCCGCCGAATTCCGTATACCGAGCAGGTCGCCCTGCTGGCCCGATCATTGCTGAACGGAGATCAGATTTCGGCGGAACTCGCCGCGGCCGTCGACATGGAACTCCCGGATCGATGCGCGGTGACGGTGTTCCGGCTTCCGGACCGGCCCACCATCGATCGTTTCCTGGAAAACGAGATCGGGGCGCTGGTGAAAAGCCACCGGGCGCCGGTGATGTGGGGACCGGAGGGCGGCGACGGGAGCGGTGAGCTGATCGCCCTGGTTCCCCTGTTCGTCGGCGCCGCTGCGGCGGAAAATGCACCGCCGTACGTCGTTCCCGACCTCTTACCCGACCTCACCCCCGACCACCTGCCGGATCTCGTAGGGGACTTCGCCCGTGCCCTCGGCTGCCCATGCGCCGTGGGCACGGCCACCGCACCGTTGCCGGAACTGGCCGAAGCCCTCGTCCGTGCCCGGCGGATCAGCCGGACAGCCCCACTGCGCCGGGCGTCCGCCGGGCTGCGGCCGCACACCCTGGCAGATGTCTTCGTCGAACTCGCCGTCGCGGACGTGCCCTTCGTCGACGACTGGCTTCGCACCGTGGCCCGCAGCCTGGAGGCCGGCCCCGACCTCCTCACCACCCTCGACGCGTACTACCGCCACGACATGCACCGCGGTGCCACGGCGACCGCGCTCAACGTCCACACCCGCACCCTGGACTACCGCCTGCGCCGGGTCCGTGAGCTGACGGGCATCGACCCTGGATCGACACGGGGCGTGCGCACACTCACTGCCGTCGTCACCCGGCGCCTGTCGGGAGCGTGGCGCTGAACGCGTCAGGCGCGCCGGACGGAGTGCAGCCCACGGGTCTCGGCCCGCTGTGCACCGGGGCCCGCGCAACGACCTGATCTGCAACCAGGCCGAATCCTGCTGATCGCCGCCGCGTTCACGTCGTGCTTCACGGGTCGGCCGCCTCTTCGTCCAGGGGCGTGTCCGCGTCGGCCGGACTCGGGGCGGGCTGCCGCATGGCCTCGGGCAGTGCTTGTTCGGCCCAGATCACCTTGCCCTGCGGGGTGTACCGGGTGCCCCAGCGTTCGGTCATCTGCGAGACCAGGAACAGGCCCCGGCCTCCCTCATCGGTCGTCGCGGCGTAGCGCAGATGCGGGGAGGTGCTGCTGCCGTCGGCGACCTCGCAGATCAGCGTGCGGTCGCGGATCAGCCGCACATGGATCGGTCCGGCGCCGTAGCGGATGGCGTTGGTGATCAGCTCGCTCAAGACGAGTTCCATGGTGAAGCCGAACTCTGACAGGCCCCACGCTTCGAGCCTCTGGGAAACAGCGTCGCGCATACCGGCGACGGCGGCCGGGTCCGGTGGTACGTCCCAGTCGGCGATCCGATCGGGCGGCAGTTCCCGCGTGCGGGCGACGAGCAGGGCGACGTCGTCCTTGGGGCGCCCGGGGAGCAGGTTGTCCAGCACGTCCCGGCAGGTCTCCTCGGGCGATCGGCCGGGGTGGCCCGTCAGCGCATCGCGCAGCAGTTCCATTCCCACGTCCAGGTCGCGCCTGCGGTCCTCGATGAGGCCGTCCGTGTACAGGACGAGCTGGGTTCCCTCCGCGAGGCACAGCTCCGCGGTCTGGAACGGCATGCCGCCGAGGCCCAGGGGCGGACCGGCCGGCACGTCCGGGAAGTCGGCTGTTCCGTCAGGGTGGACCAGCGCGGGCACCAGATGCCCCGCACGCGCCATGACGTAGCGACGCGTCACGGGGTCGTAGATCCCGTACAGGCAGGTGGCACCCACGACGCCCGCCGCACTCTCTGCCGTCTCGTTCTGGTCGATGCTCCCGACCAGGTCGTCCAGATGGCTCAGGAGCTCGTCGGGTGGCAGATCGAGCGCGGAGAAGTTGTGGACCGCGGTCCGCAGCCTGCCCATCGTGGCGGCGGCGTGCAGACCGTGGCCGACCACATCGCCGACGGCCAGTGCCACCCGGCTCCCCGGCATGGGGATCACGTCGAACCAGTCTCCGCCCACGCCCGACTGGGCGGGGAGGTAGCGGTAGGCGATGTCGAGGGCGTTCTGCTCGGGCATCGCCTGTGGCAGCAGGCTGCGCTGGAGGGTGACGGCCAAGGCGTGCTCGCGGGTGTACCGGCGGGCGTTGTCGATGCTTATCGCGGCGCGGGCCACCAGCTCCTCCGCCAGCGACAGGTCCTCCTCGTTGAAGGGCTCATGCTGCTGCCCGCGCCAGAAGCTGGCCATGCCCAGCACGACGCCACGGGCCTGGATGGGGGCGGTGATGAGGGAATGGATGCCGTAGTCGATGATCGCCTGGGCGCGCTCCGGGTCCTGCACACGCCAGCCCGTGGCGGTCGGCAGATCGCTCACCAACTGGGAGTGGCCGCTGCCGTAGCCGCGTGCCTGGGGAGTGGACGGAAGGTAGTCGAAGAGCCGTCCCTGTTCGGAGAGCGGATGGTCGTCCCGGATGCCGCACACGGCCGCGCGTCGCATGTCCGTCCCCGTGGGGGCCGGCTCGTCGCCGTGCAGGACGGTGTCGGCGAGGTCCACGGTGACGAAGTCCGCAAAGCGAGGAACGGGGACCCGCGCCAATTCGTCGGCGGTGCGCAGCACGTCCAGGGTGGTACCGATGTGGAGTCCGGCGTCGTACAGCAGTCTGAGCCGCTCCCGTGCCACCTCTGCCCTGCCGGTCACTGCCTGCAACTCGGTGGAGTCGCGCAGCGTCACCACCGTTCCCCTTGGGCCTCCCTTGCGATCCGTGGGCCGCTGGTTGACCGCGAGCAGCCGCTCGCCCGCGAGGTGCACCTCGTCGGTGGCCTCACGCCCGGAGGCAAGCAGTGCCTTGGTCTCGGGATCGAGGCCAGGCAGTCCCGAGACGAGCCGTCCCTCCACGTCCGGAGGCAGCTCCAGCAGTCGTCTGGCCTCATCGTTCGCCAGCATCAGCCGCCCGTCGGCGGCCACGATCAGGACCCCTTCCCGGACGGAGTGGAGCACCGTGTCGTGGTGCTCGTACATCAGGGTCATTTCGTCCGGGGCCAGGCTGTGTGTCTGCCGTCGCAGCCGCCTGCCCACCAGTGCCGTCACACCGGTGGACAACGCGAGCGCTCCGGCCCCGGCGCCCAGGATGATCGGTAGTTGCCGGGTCAACTGACTTTCGACGTTCTTGACCTTCATCCCTGCCGAGACGAGGGCCACCACCCTGTTGTCGGCGTTCTCGACCGGGACCGTGGCCTGCACTTCGCGACCGAGCGGGCCGTCGACGCTCTCCACATAGACCTTCCCCGCCAGCGACGGCCCGATCTCGCCGACGAACCGCTTTCCGATTCGGTCCGGCAAGGGATGCGTGTACCGGATGCCCTCGGTGTCCATGATCACGATGAAGTCAACCCCGGCGGCCCGACGCGCCGCCTCGGTGAGCGGCTGAAGGATCTTGCTCGGATCCGGGGTCTGCAATGCCGCCAGGACACCTGGTGCGTGCGCGAAGGTCTGCGCCACGGCCGTGGAGCGGCGCCTGGCCTCGGCGTTGCTGTCCCGCTCCGACTGCAGGATGAGGGCGAAAACGCCGCACGCCACGAGCAGCACCACGAGAGCCACCTGGAAGATCAACACCTGCCCGGCCACGCTCCGCGTGCTCTTGCCGATCAGGCGCTTGACCGATAGGTGTTGAAAATGGGCGAAACGGTTCGCCATGCGACCTTTTTAACACTGGTGATCCCGAGCGGCCAGAGCCCGCCTGATCGTTGCCCGGCCGGCATCGGGAGCCTGCGTCATGCGTCGCACGGCCTCGACTTCTCCGGGCAGCGCCGTCCGCCGCTGCCGCCGGTGCGTGGTGCAGGTCTTCTCCGCGCCCGATGTCCGTTTAGGTCGATATGATGCATTTTGTGATCATGTCTGCACGGCGGAGGCGCCGTCGCCCCGCCTACAGCGGCCGATGGGAAGTTGTCCGGCTGTCACCCGTGGTCCTGACCGTCCTCATCGCCGGCCTGGCGTTCTCCACCCCCAGGGAGATCGCCATCAGCCGCCTTCTGCCCGCCGCACCCGCCCTTGCCGCCGCGATGTGGCCCGTGCTCCCCACGATCCTGTTGGGGGCGTTCTGCCTACTGCTCATGACAGTCCTCAGCCTCTTCTACACCGATCTGGGGACGCAGTACACGTCGGCCGCAATCGTCGCGGTCACCCTGGCGGCCGCATACGGGAGTCATGTCCGACTCCAGCGGGAGGAAGTACTCTTCCACGTCCGGCTCGTCGCCGACGCGGCCCAAAAGGTGCTGCTGCGCCCCATGCCGCGCCGCATCGAGGACATCGAGATCGAGTCGCTGTATCTGGCGGCCCAGGAACAGGCCCGGATCGGCGGCGACTTCTACGAAGCGATCGGTACGCCGCACGGGGTCCGGCTGCTCATAGGCGACGTACGGGGCAAGGGCCTGTCGGCGGTGGGGGTGGCCTCGGCGGTGATCAGCTGCTTCAGAGAGGCCGCGTACGACGAGCGCGACCTGCAGGGCATCATCCACCGTCTGGAGACCACCGTCACGCGCCACAGCGCGGTGTTTCCCACCCAGGACCAGCCCGAGCACTTCGCCACCGCTCTCCTCGCCGAGATCCCGCACGACGGCGGCCACATACGACTACTCAACTGCGGACATCCCCCGCCGTTGATCGCGCATCGCGGGAAGGTCCAGGTCCTGGAGCCCAAAACCCCCTCCCCGCCCCTCAACCTCGCGTCGCTCATCGGTGACCGCTACTGGGTCGACAGCGTCGCCTTCGGCCCCGGTGACCAGTTGCTGCTCTATACGGACGGCGTATCGGAGGCCCGGGACCGCACCGGCCAGTTCTTCCCGCTGCCGGACTGGATGCAGCGGCAGAGCCTGGAGCAGCCCCGCGAGCTGCTCGACCAGCTGCACCGGGATCTGCTCCGGCACAGCGGCGGAAGGCTCGACGACGACATCGCGGCCCTCGCGCTGAGACGCTCCGAAGCGCAGGATCGGGGAGCCGTCGGCGTGGAACGGGGATGACGGTGCTGATGCGGGCGCCTGCGGACCGCATGCGGCAGGACCGGAGTCCGGCGCTGGACGCCGGCGCGTAAATTTCCGCCTCTTGCTACTGCCCTCCGGTCAGTGCGTCGTGCCTCCCGCAGCGGGCGTGGCGCTGTTGCCCGGCGGGGACGTCGCCCCGCCGGCCGGTGGGGGCACGCTCGTGGTGCCGGGAGCCGGCTGGGCCGCGGGCTGCGGTGGGTAGCTGATGTGCACGACACGCACGAGCGCACCCGGCACGAAGACGCACACCGCCTTCGAGCGAGTGCGGGGGACGTCATCCGGCCCGGTCCAGGCGATCGGCTGCTGAAGCACGAGGTCGCGTCGGGCCGGGTCGGGGTCGGTCGATACGTAGCGCACGTAGCCTTCGACCAGCCGCCCGTCGGACAGTTCGACGGCCACGAAGGGCTTCCGTGTCCGGTCCGGGCCGGCCCGGTCGGTGAGGGCGTACACGGCCACCGTGCCGTCCCGCAGCCCCGCGCCCGTGCGCCTGGGCGACGTCCGTCCCGCGTACACCCCGGCCAGGGTACTGAGCACCATGCTCAGCGTCATGGCCACCAGCGCGGCACCGATCCACGACCAGGGGCGGTCCCGGAAGTCGGCCGGCGCCCTGTGCAGTGCGTCGACCGGTACGAGGAAGGTGACCAGCTCCCCGGCCAGCAGTGTCAGCAGCAGTCCGGCGGATGTCGCCAGCGCGCCGACGCTGAAGAGCTGGACGACCTCGATGGTCGACGACCGTGTGTCCTGTGGACGGTAGCGGCGCAGTGCCTGGTGGAACGCGAAGCCCGGCGTCATCGCGGCGAGGAGGATCACCGCGGCGACGACACTACTGGGCACGAGGCTGCCCCTGTGCTCCGGGGTCCGGAGGCTGCGCGGGCGGCGCGCTGGTCACGGCGGGCGGCAGGTCCAGGTCGGGTTCGTCGATCAGGTCCTCCACGACGAAATGCCTGTCGTCCAGGCCGAACTCGTCCTCCCAGTCCTCGCTGCCGGAACCACCGGCCCCGTCAGGCCCGGGTCCGTACGCGGGTTTGTGGTGCTCGGTCGCCATGGGGCGTGCGTCCTTCCTGTGCAGGTGCGTTGTTCACATGCGCTGTCGGTCGGCTTCAAGTCCGGTGAGGGTCTTCGAACGTCGTAGTGATGCTGACGAGCCCCGCCCACAGTCGCGGCGGCACCGGGCCGACTTCCGCGCGGTACTGCCGCTGGGCGGTGCGCAGGGCCGTCGAGGGCGGTACGCCCTCCGCGAGGAGCCGGTAGAGCACGGCCAGGATGCGGGCGGTGGGGTGGCTGTACCGGGGGTTCTTTGCCCTTCCGTCCGGCAGCGGAAAGATCCCACCGATGACCGTCTCGGCGCCGCGGCACAGGGCGACCGTAGGAATGCCGAGCGGGTCGGTGCCGCGGCGCTCGTCGAGTTCGGCGGACAGGCAGGCGTTGATGAGCAGAGTCCGCGGAAAACGCAGTGTGAGCATGCGGGCCGCCGACAGCTGAGTGCGCCGGTCCAGGCGCAGCGCATGGGCCAGTCCGGGGCTGTCGTTGCCGTGTACGGAGGCGGCGCCGACCGAGAAACCGGCGCTGTCCGGGCCGAGTACCGTCAGCAGCTCCGCGGCGGTGCGGGCATGGACGACCTCGGTGCCGTACGCGGCGTCGAGAGCGTTCCGTTCGAGGTCCAGGCCCTCGGCGTCGACGCCGGCGAGATAAGCGAATGCACGGTTCTCGACGGCGCCGGTTGCTCGTTCGTCGCCGCCCGGGGCCGCGCTCTCCGCGAGTGACAGGCTGGGCAGCATGGCCAGGACCGCACGGTCCAGTACGTAGCCCTCGGGATCGTCCGGTTCGACGCTGAGCGCGGCCCACGGCACCCGCCACAGGCGTGAGTCGGGTACGACCAGCAACTTCGGCACCGTGCCTGCGGGGACGGTGTTCCGCAGCAGGTCCATGAGGCCGGGCGGCAGCAGGAGCCGGGCGAGGGTCGCCCAGGGTGTGTTGTCGCGGGCGGTCAGATGGCGGAAGCGTGGTGTCGTCCGCCAGTCGGGAGCCTCCGCGCGGACACCCTCCGTTTCGCCGTCTGCGCTGTCCGGCACGATCTGGGCCGGCGTCGGAGGCGTCGGACCCGGGCGCAGGTCTTCGACACCGGTCACCTCGCCGAGCAGTACCCCTGCGGCGCCCTCGACCGGGTGGAGGAACGGATGCTGTATGCCGTCCGGGCCCGTCCACAGCCCGGCGATGCAGTTCGTCCGACCGTTGCCCACGAGCCGAACCTGCAGCACATGGCTGCTCCAGCGCTTCGCGTAGGCGCGCGGGTCTCCAGTCCGTCCCTCGTCGCTTGCGCTCAGCGCCCACCGAAACCGTAGGGAAACCAGCGTCTCCAGTCGTTCGTAGGCCCGTGCCACCTGTTGCTGCCCGGGGCCCGGAGACGAGACCGGCGCATGCACTTCGGCGGCCCGCGCCGCCTCTGGTGGGGTCGTGCCCTCGGCGCCGGCCAGCGTGGCCAGCAGCCCGACGATCTCGGCCATGCCTTCCTGCTCGATGTCGTCGGGTGTCCGCAGGATCAGTTCGCCGCGGAGCATGCGGCGCAACGCGGTCCGGTTGCCGAGTTCCAGTAGCAACGCAAAGGCTTCCACGGCCTGTTGGTCACCGTTCAGGTGCAGGGTGTGGGCGGTGGCGTACGCAGCGAACTCGTGCTCGCTGTAGAGGTCGACGTAGAACGTTTGCGCGTCGCGCCAGCCCCAGCCGGCGCGTAGTTCGGCGACGCCGCGCATCATGGCCAGGTAAGCGGCGAGGGCCTCCGGGTCGTTGCCGTGTGCGTGCGCGACAAGGGCGGTGGCGATCAGGTGGCGGACGCGATGGGGCAGGGCGCAGTCGTCGTGCCCCAGGACTTTTGCGGCCTCGGCTGTCAACCGAGCGGCGTCCTCGGTGCGGTTCTCCGCGAGGGCCAGGATGGCGAGCATGTCGCACGCGCTCGCGTGCTGCGGTCTGCAGCGCCACTTGGCGGCCAACTTCCGTGCGGCCGTGGCGTGTTCGACGGCGCGGGGGACGTCGTTGGCGTCGAGGGCGATGTTGGTGAGGTAGAGCTCCACGCGGACCCGGCTGAGCCGGTACATGAATCCCCCGCCGACCTCCAAAGCCTGCGTCAGGGTGCGGTGGGCGTCGTCGTTCCGGCCCATCGTCAGCTGGATCCTGCCGAGTTTCTCCAGCGCCTCGGACCAGGTGGAGCGGTTCATGCCCTGCTCGTGGTGGCGGACCGCTGCGACGGCCTCCCGTTCGGCGGTGGGCAGGTCGCCCTGCGCCACCGCGATGTCGCTGCGCAGCATGGCCACGTTCGCGGCCACCAGCGGCAGCCGCTCCGTGGCCGGGTGCGCGGCGACGGAGTCGATCAGTTCGACGGCGGCGGCGAGATCCCCGGCCTGGCCCAGTTCCATCGCCCGCCCCAGCCGATCGGTCAACGGCTTCAGGTGCACGGCCTCGCGGCGGACCTCCTTGACGCCGGCCATCGGCCCCTGTCGGCCCTGCCTCACCGCGAACACGACGAAGAGCACGACCAGGAACACGACCGGCGGGTACCACGAACCACCCATGACTGCGCGGGAGACGAGGTACGAGAACACCGCCGCACCGACGAATCCCTTCCACGAGAAGCGAGTTGGCTGCTTCTCGGTGGACGTCTCCTGTCCCCTACCAGCGTGCGTCACGACGCCCCCCGCCCCCCGGCCCCGCCCGCGGTCCGCCTGGGCGTAGGACGCTGAGCTTACGGACAGGGGGCGACGAGAGTGACGGAATCGGCAAACGTGACCAACTGGGTCCTTGAAGGCGGACGTTAGTTGTAATGCGGCCTCAGGTGGAGCGAGTTGATGGGCGACAGGTCCCGGTACTCGCCGTGTCCCGCCGCGATCGACGACGTGCAGTCGTTCGCGTTGTAGCTGAGGCACAGCTCGACAACCGCGCCGTCGTACTGGTTGTTCAATACCCAGTGGTTGCCGTACTGGTTGTTCAGGTTGTGCGCGCCATAGGTCCAGTAGATGTGGCTCGGCGACACCGCCGGGTTCTGGTTCTGCGGGTAGACGCAAACCGCGCCGTAGGGGCAACCGGCCCAGTCGGAGGCCGGCCCGGCCTCAGCGGTGCCCGTTGCGATCACGGCCGTGGTGACGGTCGCGAAGGCCAGCGCGGCGGCGCGCCTCAGCATGCTGCGCATAGGGGTTTCTCCCTCTCCTGTGGGTGTATGTCCGGCTGCCGGAAACCGTAGGGAGGGGGGCAGGCGGCTCGCATCCTGACAGATGACAGGGACCCGAGGGGTGGCGGAGTCCGTACGTTCGCGGGAGACCACCGAGACCAGGGGGACTGTCGTGATCGACAGAGTTCGCAGCATCCGAAGAACGCAAGGAACGGAGTCCGCCAGAGCGGGGTCCGGAAGAGCACGGTGGGGGGAGCGGTTGTGGGGACGCCGGGTCCGGCTCCTGGTGGCCGCGCTTGTGACGGTGATGAGTCTCGGCCTGCCGGTCGTCTCGGCCGCTCCGGCGGCGGCCGCCCCGGGGTGCGCGCCGCTCCAGTCCGGTGCGAGCGCGGCGGCGCAGGCGGCCGTCGAGGTCGCGTGCCGGTACGTCGGTCAGCAGTACGCCTGGGGTGGCGGTCACGCACAGGGAGTGCCCGGCCCGAGTCAGGGCCAGGTCGACCGCACGGACCCCGCATCGTACGCGGACCCGGAGCTGTGGAGCTTCGACTGCATCGGCCTGGTGCGCTGGGCCTGGTACAAGGCGACCGGCCGGGACCTCATCACCGAGCGCACGACACAGGCGACCTTCGCGGCGCCGGGATACGCGCACACCAAGTTCCTGAAGTCGCAAGGCTCGGCCGTCCTGCGGCCCGGCGACATCATGTACTTCGGGCGTGAGGGCTTCGGCCCGACACACGTCGCGCTCTACCTCGGCAACGGCAAGATGGTCGAGGCACCTCAGTCGGGCTCGAACATCCAGGTCAACGACATCAGTGCCCGCTGGGATCGCTTCCAGGGCGCTTTCCGCCCGCACGCCGACGTCGCGCCGGCGGTCTGGTCCTGGGACGGCCGCGGCGGGTTCCACAAGACCTGGGGCCGGCCCAACCTGCGGCAGAACTCGAACACGGGCAGCGGCATCAACTTCACCAACGGCAACGGCATCTCCGTGAAGGTGCGGGTGCTGTGCCAGCGGGTGGGCGAGCGAGCCACGGTCGACGGCATGGTCAACAACGTCTGGTCGTTCCTGCCGGACTACCACAGCTGGATCAGCAACCTCTTCGTGCAGGGTCCGGCCGTGCTCAAGGATGTGCCGTCCTGCGGTGACTACCCGGAGATCGGCGGCACACTGGCCGGCGCGGAGAACAACACGTCCTGCGGCGACGGTACGGAGCCCAACTCCGCGGGTGCCTGGACGGCCAAGTCGACCACTGTCTTCGGCCGCACCGTGGAGCTGCGCTACAGCAGCACCACCCAGTGCGCCTGGGGTCGCATCATCGGCGGCACGGTCGGCGACGAGATCTGGGTCGACCGCAGCGCCGACGGGGGCGAGACCTGGGACTCGATGCTCGGCTTCACCACCATCACCTCGGGCAACGACGCGTACACCACTCAGTGGAACGACGCCGGCCTCGTCATGCGAGCCTGCGGCACCAACGGCCCGGGCGGCGCCATCGAATGCACCGGCTGGTTCTGACCCACCGACGCCGGTCCGGCCGGTTCCGGGAGCGCCCCCGGTGCCCGTTCCACCCCTGGAGCCGACCGGACTTCAGCGTTGCTCGGTGCCCACCCGGCAAGCCAACGCCCCTGCTCCAGATCTCTCCGTGTGCCCCAGAAGGGCAGGGAGATCCGCAGGGCCGGCGGCAGCGCGCCCGGCTTGCGGATCAGCAATTCCCCACCCCGCGCCGCCGGTCCGGCCGCGCAGCGCCCGCAGCACCAGGGACCGTGGATCACCACGCGCTCCCCGGTCCGCGGTCCGGTGGCGTCCGGACCGCGCGCTGCAGCGCAAGGCTCGCCCCCGAGCAAGACGGCTCCGCTTTGCCGTCCCGGAGGCTGTTCAGTCGAGGCAGAACTCGTTGCCCTCGACGTCCTGCATGACGATGCACGAGTCGTTGCCGTCATACAGGAGTCGCACGCGTACCGCGCCGAGCGGGATCAGGCGTGCGCACTCGGCCTCGAGCGCGGCGAGGCGCTCTTCGCCCACGAGCCCGGTGCCGACCCTCACGCAAAGATGCACCCGATTCTTGACGACCTTGCTTTCGGGAACGCGCTGAAAGAACAGTCGCGGACCGACACCTGAGGGATCACTGCAGGCGAACCATGAACCCTGATCCTGCGGAGACTGGGAGCGGTTGAAATCGTCCCAGGTGGCGAACTCCTTTGGCGGTGGCGGTACGACGTACCCCAGCACCTCGCACCAAAAGCGAGCGACGCGCTCAGGTTCTGCGCAGTCGAAGGTGACCTGGAACTGCTTGATCGACGACATCGGCGCAGCCTAGCAAGGAGACCTCCGCCGTTCCGGACCGTACGGCGGGCCCCGGCACCGGGGTTGGCCGCGCAAGGGTGCGACGGCCAAGGGAAAGGATGGGCGGCGTCGCCCGCCCGGCCGGCGCGGCGGGCCCGGCACACGCACCACCCGGTGGACTTCGCCGGGGAAGTTCCCGACTGTCGGAGCGGTATCGCGTACTGGCATGTTCGGCTGGTGACCAGAGAACTTCCCGAGGACCTGACCGTCCGCCCCGCCCGTGCCGAGGACTACACGCAGGTGCTCTCCGCGCTCGATGCCTGGCGCGGGCCGGACGACGCACGGTGTGAGGTGCCGCTGTCGAGGCTTCTCTTCGAGGACTTCCTGGCCACCTGCTTTGCGGCCGAGAACGCGGGCGGTGAACTCGCGGGGTTCCTGATCGGCTGTCTCTCGCAGAGCGACCGGCGCACGGCGTACGTCCACCAGGTCGCTGTGGCTCCCCGAGTGCGGCGGCGGGGCGTGGCGACGGTGCTGTACGACACGTTCTTCGCTGCCGTACGGGCGCAGGGCCGCCGTGTGGTCCGGTCCGACGCGGCTGTCGGCGCCGGCAACGCGATGCTCCATGAACGGCTCGGATTCGTGTCGGCGCCGGACACACCAGCCGTCGAACTCGACCTCGCCACGCGCCCGCAGCACCGCATCCAACCGTCGGACGGCACATCGAGTGGCGGCGTCGCGCTCCGCCTGAGGATCCTCGAGCCGGTCTTCGCGCTGGAACTCCGCGCCGATCGCGGGGAGCCGTGGGACCGCACATGGCATGCCATGGTGCGGGCGCCGGAGGGACTCACTGTGATCAAGGAGGCGGACTCGAGCACTCCGGAGGGCGACCGCTGGATCGGCCTGTACGACGCCGATGCCGGTCACGGCCTGGACGTACCGGGGCTCCTTGCCGCAGTCGTGAGTCCCCTCGCCGGTGCGGCCGTGCCGGTCTTCGTGGCCTCCACCTACCATGCGGACCTGGTGCTGGTGCCGAGGTCACTCCGGCGCGAGGCATGTGCGGCCCTGCGGGGGGCGGGGCACGAGGTCCTCGGCCTCGCACCCTGACCGCCGTTTTCCCCCGAACTCCGCCAACCGCCTGCGACATCACGTCGATTCGGCACACCCGGTGGCGTCCGTCCCATCACTCGGAGAGGATCACCCGCATGGTTGCAACAGTGACGAACATGACGGTGGACTGTGCAAACGCATACCAACTGGCCCGGTTCTGGAGCGAGGTGACCGGGCATCCACTCGATCCCGAGGACGAACCGGGCGACGACGAGACGGAGATCATGCTGCCGGGCGGTCTGGCCCTGCACTTCAACGAGGTACCCGAGCCGAAGGCGGGCAAGAACCGGCTCCATCTGTGCCTGCGTCCCGAGACCTCGCGGGACGCGGAGGTGGAGCGGCTGCTGGCCCTGGGCGCCGCCCTGGTCGCCGACCACCGGAAGCCCAACGGCTGGGGATGGGTCGTACTCGCCGACCCGGAGGGCAACGAGTTCTGCATCCTCCTGGCTGAATCCGAACGGGCCGCGCTGCCCCCAATGTCCTCGTAGTCCTCGTTATGGTGACCCTGGGCACAGCAGAGGCCAATGCCGCGAAAATGGCCTGAACTGGCTGTTCCGCGCTTGATGTTGACAACAAGTGCTCCCCTATCTCAGGATCTAAGACGGCGTCACCGGCGGGGCCTGACCAGCTCTTGGGGAACGTCGCGCGAGGTGACTGGGTGGTGTACCCCTGGGTTCCTGTTCCGCTCGGTCCTATTTCGCGTCGAATATGCGTGGCTGAACAGCGACGCATTTCTCCCGAGAAAGTAATGGCACATCCTTTGGGATGTCCTTACTGTGGCCCCCATGTGCTGACCTGAACGCGATGTGCGCACAGGTGAAACCACTTGCCTGCTGCCGAACTGTCGCGTTGCACGGATCGATCAATTGCCAAACGGGGAGATGTCGTGACAGAGGCAGGCAACGAGATCATGTACACCGTGGTGGTCAACGACGAGGAGCAGTACTCCATCTGGCCTGTGGGCCGTGACCTGCCGGACGGCTGGCGGGAGGTCGGCGTCACGGGCACGAAGCAGGAGTGCCTGACCCACGTCGAAGAGGTGTGGACCGACATGCGCCCGCTGAGTTTGCGCATCGCGATGGCCGAGTAAGGAAGCGGCACGCATCTCGCGCCGCCGTTTCCGTCCAGGGGAACGGCCCTTCGGGATGGAGCCGCGGTCCCGTAGCGGGCCGCGGCTCAAGCCCTGTGTTTCGTGATTCCAAAGATGACCGCCGTCTCCCGTCCGAGGGAGGCCGATGCCGCCCACTGCTTCCCGAACCCGTGGCCGGTTATTCGTGTGCGGTTCAACAACCTCATGGCCAGAAGAGGGAAAACCGAACCAATCATTGGTAACGGGGGATCAGTTTTGTCCGGCACATTGAACGGCACATGTTTCACCGGGCGGCAGGAAGAGTTGACCACTCTTGCGAAAGCCCTCCACAATCGGCGGGGCCGGCCCGGGCTCATCAAGATTCCGGGGGAAGCAGGCGTGGGAAAGACCCGGCTGCTGACGGAGTTCCTGGACATCGCGGCGGAGATTCCGGACGTCACCGTGGCGGCCAGCACCGCCGCCGAGCGCCAGCACGGCCCATTCGACGGACTCGGCTCGCTCCCGCCGCTGCACGACCTCGCGGGGCCCGGTGGGCTGGTGCTGTTGGTCGACGACCTGCACGATGCGACGCACCAGATCAACGTTGCCCTGGAGCAGCTGCTCCGTCATCCGCCACGCACGGATCTCCTCGTCGTGCTGGCGTACCGGCCCCGGGGAATCGCCAACCGGCTGCTCGCCGCGCTCGGCGCCGCGCAGTCGCAATGGCACATCGAGGAACTCCGTCTCACCGGACTCAGCAGCGAAGCGGTCGGGGAGCTCTTCCCGGAAGGCCTGTGCGGCCGCCATCAAATGACGCTGCATCAGGAGAGCGGCGGCAATCCGCGCTATCTGCAACTCCTGATGTCGCTCTGCCAGGGACCCGGCTGCCGTGGCGAGTCCTTGCTCAGGACCGACGCGCAGATCCCCGTCGAGGTCGCCGCCCCGATGCTGATGGACGTCGATCGGCTCTCCGCCACGGCCCGCCTCGTGGCGCAGTCGGCGGCGGTCGTGGGCGACGCCTTCGAACTCGAAGTGGCCTCCGCGGTCGCGGAACTGGACCACCCGACCGTACTGGTCGCCCTCGACGAACTACTGGCAAGGGACCTGATCCAGGCGGCGTCGGTGCCCGGCCGATTCGGCTTCCGGCACTCCGTCGTCCGCGGCGTCGTCTACCGCACCGCGCCGGACGGCTGGCGGCTCGGTGCGCACGCTCGGGCCATCGACGCGCTGCACAGCCGCAACCAGCCGGCCGTCCGCATCGCCGAGCATGTCGAACGGGTGGGCGGCGAAGGGCCGGAGCGCGGTGCGGCACTGATCGCCGCGGCCCGTGCCATCGAGCTGAGTGACCCGGACACCGCCGCTGCCTGGTACCGCACGGCGTTGCGGCTGACCGGCGATGGATCCGAGCACCGTGAGCGACGACGCGAACTGCTCACCGCGCTGGCCCGCGGCGCCGTGCTGACCGGACGCCTCAGCGACGGCTGGGAGGCGCTGAGCCGGCGCGACGCGCTGGTCGAGGGCAAGGCGGACGCCGGCCCCGACGCAGCCATGGCGATCGAGTGCCGCGCCGTCCTCGCCCGGTACGCCGGCCGGTACACCGAGGCGCGCGCCATGCTGCACCGGGCACTGAACCGCAGCGACGCCACGATCGGCTCCACGCGGCTGCGGCTGGCCCTGGCGGCCACCACCGTCTGGGACACGGGATGGGACTGGTCCGAAGACGCTCTGCTCGGAGCGGTCGGCAGCGGCGACCAGATGTTGCAGTCGCTCGCACTCGCCATCCACGCCGCGGCTGCCCTCGCCAAGGGTGCTTCCGCGGTCTCGCGGCGCAGTGCCAGCGAGGCGGCGCAGCTGATCGAGCAGCAGACCGACGACCAGTTGGCGCACGGACTCGACGCGGTGTGGCACCTCGGCTTCGTCGAACTGCATCTCGAACGCCGCGCACAGGCCGCCCGGCGCTTCAGCCGTGGCCTCGCCCTCAGCAAGGCCTACGGCCAGTGGCAGTCGACGATCCCGCTGCTCGTCGGACTGGGCTCCGTCCACCTGCGGCAACGGCACCTCGAGAGTGCCCGGAGCCTTGCCGAGCAGGCGATCCGGCTGGCGCAGAGCCCCGGCTGCGAGGACCTGCTCGCCATGGCACTGACCCTGCGGGCCCGGACGGCACTTGCGGAGGGGGCCGTTCTGAACTCCCTCGCCGACAGCCGGGCCGCCTGCGAAGCGGTGACCCCGGACAGCCCCACATGGCGTCAAGCCCGGCTGGCGCAGGCTGCCGCCCGGCTCGCGAACGACGACCCGGCGGGTTGCCTCGCAGCCGTCCTGGACGCCGGGGGCGGCCCGACGCTGCCCGAACTCCCGATGTGGGACCACCCGCGCGCCCACGACCTGATGGGCCGCTCGGAACTCGCTCTGGGCCGCAGGGCCGAAGCGCGCACCTGGGTGGACCGTCACCAGGCAGCGGCTGAGAAGCTGGGCCTTCCTGGAGGGGCAGGTCCGGTCGCGATGGCGCGGGCCCGGGTGGCCGACGACCCGGCCGAGGTCCTGGCCCACGCCTTGGAGGCCATCGACGCGGGAACGGCGCATGAGCAGGTACTGGAAGCCGGCACGGGGCACTTGCTGGCGTCCCAGGCTCTGCTGGCCCTCGGTGCCCCCGCCGGGGCCGAGAAGCATCTCGACGCCGCGGAGGCAGCGGTCGCCGGCTGCGCAGCGCTCGACCTCGCGCCCCGGGTGCGGGAACTGCGCGCCGAGTTGCACGCCGCCGCCGTGGCGACGGCGGAGCCCCCGGCGGAGCAGTACATGCTCAGCCAGCGGGAGTTCGAGATCGCACGGCTGGTCAGCCAGGGCCGGACGAACCGGCAGATCGCCCGTCAGCTCGACGTCAGTCACAAGACCGTGGAGACGCACCTGGGCAGGATCTTCACCAAGCTCAACGTCTCGTCGCGCGCCGAGATCGCGAGCATGGTCGGCCGTTCCTCGGTGATCGCGCGCCCTCGACGGACGGCTGCCGCCCGCTGAAAGACCCCGTGGCGGATGCCGGCACCCTGCGTCGGCATCCGCCACGGTCATGCCCGTACCCAGGGATTTTGCGGTATCCGCCCACGACTCCTCCTCCTGCCCCGGGTGACAGTCAGGGTAATGACCGACAGGTCCCGCAGCCCCGGTGATGCCAGGGTGGTCGAAGACTCTGGTGGCCGTCACGACCCGCAACGGGCTCGGCATCACAACAGGTTTCGAACCACGGAGGGACGTATGGGGGCCTTCGGCACGGCCGCGAGCGACTTCATGGAGGAGCGGATGAAGGGGCTCGCGGAGGAAACGGTCCAGGAAGGCTTCGTGATACTGCAGGGCGCCCAGTTGCGCCCGCTGCTGCCGGAGAGCGAGTTCACCGCGTTCGCCCGGTTCTGGTCCGACCTTCCGCTCGACACGACCCTGCACGACGGCGGACGGTACCGCCACCGCCGATACGGCCGGCTGCGTGTCGAGATCGGTGACGACGGAGCCGAGTTCGAGGTCCTGCCGCACAAGACCTTCCGGCAGGACGGGATCCCGCTCTGGAAGGGCACGGACCGGGAGTTCGCACCCGCCGGGGAAGAGGCGCTGCTGCACCCGGCGATGACAGCCCTGGTGGGCTTCGACACCGACCTGGCGCGCAGCATCACGGGGCGTCGCAGCTGGGAAGTGGGAATCCACCTGATCCGTATGGTGGCCCACGCCGGGGAACAGGGCCTGCCGACACCCGAGGGACGGCACCGGGACGGACACTGCTACATCGGCATGCACTTGGTCCGCCGCGAGGGTTGTGTGGGCGGCGAGTCGACGGTGTACCCGGACAGCGGTGAGGCGGTACGGCTCACCCTGACCGAGCCCATGGACTCGATCTTCGTCGACGACCGGCTCGTCACCCATGAGGTCTCGCCGACCGTTGCGGTGGGCGAGACGGGAATCCGGGACATGCTGCTCGTCGACATCAACCCCCTCGGCAGCGACGCATGACACGGCCGGCCGGCGCGGACGAGATCGAGCTGCTGCGCTCGATGGTGGCCGTCCCGTCGTTCTCGGGCCAGGAGTGCGAGTTGGCCGGTCTGCTCACCGAGCGGATGGCTGCGGTCGGCTTCGACACACACGTCGACGCGGTCGGCAACGTGCACGGTGAGGTCGGCGATCCGAGCGGCCCCGAGGTCCTGATGCTCGGCCACATCGACACGGTCCCGGGCACGCTGCCGGTGCGACTGGACGGGGACGTGCTCAGCGGCCGCGGCTCGGTCGACGCCAAGGGCTCGCTGGCCACCATGATCTGTGCCGCGGCCCGGCTGGCGGACCGAATCCAGGGACGCCTGGTCGTGATCGGCGCGGTCGGGGAGGAGGCCACCTCGCACGGCGCCCGGCACCTCCTGCACCGCAGTGCCCCCGACGCCCTCATCATCGGCGAACCCAGCGGGGTGCACTCCATCGGGATCGGCTACAAGGGCGTCTTCCGGTTCCGGATGGAGTTCACCCAGCCGCCGGCCCACACCAGCTCCGACCAACCGACCGCGGCCGAGGCGGCGTTCGCCTTCTGGCAGACCCTGCGTACGGAACTCGCCCCGGAGCACCAGGACGCGCCGCTGTTCGACCGTGCCCTGCCCACCATCGTGGGGATGACCGCGGACCTGGAACGGGCCCGGCTCGAAATCTCCTGCCGTACCCCGCTCGGCTTCGATGCTTCCGCCCTGACGTCCTGGCTCGGGGCGGTGCCCGGCAGCCGGGTCACCGTGATCGAGGAGGTGCCGGCCGTGCGGGCCTCCCGCACGAATCCCGTGGTGCGGGCCCTGGGCGCGGCACTGTCGAGCAGGGGCGCACGCCCTGTGCCCAAGCTCAAGCTCGGCACCTCGGACTGGAACGTGGTCGCGCAGTACTGGCCGGTGCCGACGGCCGCCTACGGGCCCGGCAACTCCCGGCTCTGTCACAGCGACGACGAACACATCGAGATACCCGAGTACCTGGCTGCCATCGATGTGCTGACCGATGCGTTGCCACGGCTCGTCGATTCGCTGCGCTCTGCTCCGGGTCACCATGACGCCGCGCAGACGGGAAAGGGAGCGTCAGACAGTGACCGCAGAACCCAAGAAGCTGGCCGTCCTCACCTCGAGAGTGCGACTGGAGGAGCGGCTGCTTCTCGCTGAGCTGCGCAAGCGGGACATCGACTTCGACCAGATCGACGCACGGAAGTTCTTCGTGCGGCTGGACAACGGGGAGCCGCTGCGCCTGCCGTACGGAGGAGCGCTGAGCAGGGAGATCTCCCACACCAGGAACCTCTACGCCTGCCGGCTCCTGGAGCACGCCGGAGTCCCGGTCGTCAACAGCTCGCAGATCATAGGTCTGTGCGGTGACAAGCTGCTCACCACGCTGGCGCTGCGCGAAGGTGGGCTGCCCACGATCCGAGCCCTGGCGGGACTGACACCGGAATCCGTGCTCGACGAGCTGGACGACTTCGGATACCCGGCGGTGGTCAAGCCGCTCACCGGGTCCTGGGGGAGGCTGGCCGCACGGATGCACGACCACGAACAGGCCGAGGCGCTCCTGGAGCACCGGGCCGCGCTGTCCGGGCCGCAGCACCAGATCACCTTCGTCCAGCAGTACGTCGACAAGCCCGACCGGGACATCAAGGCCTACGTGTTCGGCGGCGACGTCGTCGGTGCGATCTACAAGGTGCGCCACGACCACTGGCGCACCAACACCGCGCGCGGCGGCCGGGCCGAGGTCTGTCCCCTCACCGACGACCTGGTCAAGGTGCTGCAGGACACGGCCAACGCGATCGGCGAGGGCGTCCTGGGCGTGGATGTGATCGAGGACCGCGACGGCCGCCTCTTCGTCAACGAGGTCAACCACACGCCGGAGTTCCACGGGGCCATCGAGGTCCTCGACGTCGACCTGGTGGGCGCCTACGTCGACTACGTCATGGGCCAGCTGAAGCTGTGGGGCTCTCGGTGAACCGGCTCGTTCCGGTCCCCCTCCAGGGGCCGTTGCCCTGCGCCGGGCAACTCGTCGAGGTGCCCGAGGCACGCTACGACTGGCTGCGCATCGACATGAGCCCGCTGACGCAGGCCGTCACCGACGGAACGGCATGGCTGCACTACGACCGCGGCGTCGACCCCGAGCACTTCGTGCTGCCGCAGGCCGGGCCCGCCCGGGTCTGGCTGCCGGTACCCCGCAGGCAGGCACTTCGGGCCGTACGGCTCCCGGTCGAACCGGCCCTCACCGTCCGCACGATGGCCGCGGTCGTCTCGCGGCACAGCACCGAGAAGGGGGAGGCCAGGGCATGACCGATGCAGTCAAGCTGGCCATGTTCGGCGGCAGCCGCGTGGTCGGCAAGCAGGACGTGACCAAGGAACTGGTCGGCTGGCCCGTGGTGACGGACCGGGAACACGAGGCGCTGCGCGGCGTCCTGGACCGGGGCCTGTTCACCTCCAACGACGCCGGGCGCGGTGAGGTCAGCGCACTCCAGGAGGAGTGGGCGCGATACGTCGGCACCACGCACTGTGCCGCGGTCGCCAACGGCACCGCAGCACTCGAACTCGCCCTGGCGGCACTGGACATCGAGCCGGGTTCGGAAGTCCTGGTGCCCGCCCTGACGTTCATCGGCAGCGCGGTGCCGGTCCTGCAGCGTCGCCTCGTACCGGTGTTCGTCGACATCGACCCGGTCACGTACACCATGGACCCGATCGCGGCGGAGAAGGCGGTGACCGGCCGGACCAGGGCCGTCATCGCCGTGCACCTGCACGGACTGCCGTGTGACATGGCCGCGCTGCGCGCGCTGGCCGAGCGGCACGGCCTGCATCTGGTCGAGGACGCGGCCCAGTCCCAGGGAGCCGTCTACCGCGGGCGGCGGACCGGCTCGATCGGCGACATCAACGCCGTGAGCCTGAACGTGGTGAAGAACCTGCCGACCTGCGGCGAGGGCGGCCTGGTGACCACCGACGACGAGGAACTGCACGAACGGGTGGTGCTGTACCGGCAGTTCGGCGAGGACCTGCGGCCCGGCAAGGATCGCGACTACATCTCGCGCCTGCCGGCCGGCAACGAGAAGCTGAGCGCGGTGCAGGCCGCCTTCACCCGGTGCCAACTGACCCGCCTGGACGCCGACTCGGCCGCCCGGGACCGGGTGGTGCGGCGTTTTCTCGGCAGACTGGGCGAGCTGCCGGGAGTGACGGTGCCGACCTGCCCGGAGGACCGCACGCACGCCTGGCACATCCTGCGGCTGCGCTTCGACCCGGTCGCCGCGGGCTACCCCGAACTGCCGCCCGGCGCGTTCCGGGCCACGGTGCAGCGGGCGCTGCGTGCCGAGGGGGTGCCGGTGCAGCCCTATCAGGTGGTGCCACTGCCGGGGCAGCCCGCCTTCCGTGACCTGGGGGTGCCGATCACCGCCTACGAGGTCAGCCTGGCCGTGATCGACGACTCGGTCACCCTGCAGCGCTGGCATCTGAACCCGCGCTGCGAGCCGGTGCTCGATCTCGTCGTGCGCGCATTCGAGAAAGTGTGGGACCGACTGGACCAACTGGCACCCGCGGCGGCCGCGATGGACCACCGGCCGCCGTGGCACCGGGTGATGAGCGGAGCGGAGCGGTGAGCGCCGAAACGCCGGGGACCGCCGTCGTCGCCGACCGGGCGCTGGCCGACCGGGCCTACCGGGTGCGGGAGCACGTGCTCCGCATGGGCGCATCAGAGCACGGTGCCCACATCGGCGGCAGCCTCTCCTGTACCGACGTACTCGTGCACCTGTACACGGAGGTGCTGCGGCTGCGGCCGGACGAGCCCGACTGGCCCGGCCGGGACCGGTTCGTGCTCAGCAAGGGACACGCCGCGCCCGCCCTGTACGCCGTGCTCGCCGAGATCGGCGTCATCGAGCCCGAGGAGCTGGAGACGTACACCCGGCAGGGCAGCCGCCTGGCGGGTCATCCCCTGGGCAGGCTGCCGGGGGTGGAGTTCCCCACCGGGTCGCTCGGGCACGGGCTGTCGCTCGGTGCCGGTGTCGCGCTCGCGATGCGCCGGCTCGGGCGCGACAGCCGCTCCTTCGTGCTGCTGGGCGACGGTGAACTGCAGGAAGGTTCCGTGTGGGAGGCGGCGATGCTGGCCGCCCAGTACCGGCTCGACAATCTGGTCGCGGTGGTGGACCGCAACGGTCTGCAGATCACCGGGGACACCGAGGACTGCGTCGCGCTGGAGCCGCTGGCCGAGCGCTGGCGCAGCTTCGGCTGGCACGCCGTCGAGGTGGACGGACACGACCACGCCGCGTTGCGCGCGGTGTTCCGGGACCTGCCCGCGGTGACGGACCGTCCGACCGTGGTCGTCGCCCGCACCGTCAAGGGGCGCGGTGTCGCTCTGTTCGAAGGAAAGAAGAAGAGCCACTCCGTCCAGCTCACACCGAGGCTGTACCAGCGGGCGAAGGCGGGTCTGAGGGCAGGCAGGCAGTCATGAGCGAAGTGATCACCGACGTCCCCACGGAGGCTCCGTCGGAGTGGGCCCGGCACCATGCCGTGCCCACCCGCGAGGCCTACCGCCGCACCCTGCTCGACATGGCACGCCTCGATCCGCGGATCTTCTGCGTCGACTCCGACATGGGAGGTCTGGAGGACGGCTTCGGGCAGGAACTGCCCGACCAGTACGTCAATGTGGGCATCGCCGAGGCGAACCTCATGGGTGTGTCCGCGGGACTGGCCCACTCCGGGCTGCTGCCGTACGCCAACACCATCTCCAGCTTCGCCGCGAGCAGGGCGGCCGAGCAGGTGAAGATCGACGTGGCCGGCAACAACCTGCCGGTCCGCATCGTCGTGACGCATGCCGGGGTGTCCGCCGGACACTACGGCCCCACGCATCACGCCCTTGAGGACATCGCGCTGATACGGCCACTGCCCCACATGACCCTCGTCGTTCCGTGCGACGCGGCCGAGACCGAGGCCGCAGTACGGGCCACGGCCGATCTGCCGGGCCCGCTGTTCCTCCGGCTCGGCCGGGCCCGCACCCCCATGGTCAACACGGAGCCGTACGAGTTCAGGCTGGGCGAGGCACGGCTACTGCGGGAGGGCGAGGACGTCACCCTGGTCGCCACCGGTCCGTACCCCGTGGTGATGGCCCTGGAAGCCGCTGACCTGCTGGCCCGACAAGGGCGCAGTGCCCGGGTGTTGAACATGCACACGATCAAGCCGCTCGATGTGGCGGCGCTGGGGCGCGCGGCCCGGGAGACCGGGGGACTGGTCACCGTGGAGGACCACGTGCGGATCGGCGGGCTGGGGGCCGCGGTGTGCGAGGCCGTCGCGGAGGACCATCCGTGCCCCGTGCGTCGCATCGGAGTGCCGGACGCCTACCTCGACTTCGTCGCCGGCGAGCGGAGCCTGCTGGAGCACGTGGGAGTGAGCCCGGAGCGGATCGCGGAGGCAGCCTGCGACATCGTCGGGCGACGGGGGTGACCCGGTCATCGCCCGACCGCGGCCTGGTGGCGCGCGATAGGACTGCGCCACCAGGCCAGCAGTTCGGGGTGTGCCTGCCGCGGTGTGCGGAAGGCGGCGACCTGAGAGGCCGGCCGGTCGAAGAACACCTCGCCGTTCCCTGTCGGCCTGCCCTCCCGTACCAGGGTGTCGTGTACGAGGGGAAGTTGGGCGGCATCGGCGGACGGCCAGAAGTCGGCTCCGAGCGAACTGACCGTCCCGGCGGCCGGTACTTCGTCGCCGGACAGCAGCCGGGGACGGCAGACGGTCCCGCCGGGCGCCGTCCGCCAGTCGAGCAGCAGGCCGGGGCCGGCCGGAGCGGCGTCGTGCGCTACCGGCGTCGGCACCGCACGCGGATCGCGCTCCATCCGTACCTCGGACAGGGGTTTGTCGCCGGCGGGGAAGTGCCGCACGGTGCGGTAGCCGACGCGGGCGTAGAACGCCGGGTTGCCCCGCTCCACGACGGCGTCGAGTGCCACCCGGGACACACCGCGCGCCAGCGCCTCCGCCTCCAGCTGCCGCAGCAGCCTGCGTGCCGCCCCGGTACCGCGGCAGGACGGGGAGACGGCCAGCCGCCGCACCTCCCAGACCTGGGGGGAGCTGCGTACGGCCCGCACGGTGCCCACCACCCGCCCCGAGAGCTCGGCCACCCAGAGCAGTTGTCCGGCGGCGACGTCGTCCAGGAGTTCGCCGGTGGGGACCCGGGCCCCGTCGGCGGTCGGCAGACCGGGCACGAGATCGCCCGCGGAATAGGCGGCCCTGATGACCCGGGACACCGATTCGGCCAGTTTTCCCGGAACGGAACTTATGAGGTTCACGTGCATCCCCAAATGATAAGCACCGTCATAGATGTGTCGGCTGTCTGTGACAATCTCGGTATCGGAAAGTCCGGCGCCGGCGACGATTACGGCTTCAATATCTGGCGCAACACGTTCCCTGCCGAGGACCTTCCCTCTCCGGGATCCTCGGTGACGGTCGCCGGAGTGGAATTCGAGTTCCCGCCGCGAGCGACCGGCAAAGGCGACAACATCCGCTGCCGTGGGCAGCTGATCAGCCTGCCGCCGGGCCACTACGACTGGTTCTACCTCCTCGGCGCCGCCGAACGGCGCACCGAGGACGAGGTGGAGCTGCACTACGCCGACGGTGCGACCCGCACCGCATGGCTGCGGATGTCGGACTTCTGGCCCGAGACGGAGGCCTGGTTCGGCGAACCGGAGGCATTCCGCGCGAAGGGCCTGCGCTACCCCCGGCACACCCAGCACGGGCACAGGCCCGTCATCTGGCAGCAGCGCGTCCCGGTGACCGTGCCGGGGGAACTGGTCGCACTGCGCCTGCCGGACAACCCCGCCATGCATGTGTTCGCCCTCACCGCGGTGACGGACACGGAGGTGCGCCGTGCGGGTTGAACTGGACCAGGTCCGCCACTGGCGGCACGAACTCGGCCACTGCCTGCACACCGCCGCCGGGGTGCTGATCGCCCAGCGCGGAATGGACCCCGTGCTCGTCCTCGGTGCCGCCTGGGGGTTCCACTACCCGGGCGATCTGCGGCGGGAGGAGTACTACCTGCCCGGGTTCGCCGACTCGCTGTTCAGCGGTCTGGCGCCCTACCACGGGATCCGCTCGCGCTGGCACACTCCGGCGGACGCCGCGCAGGGCTGGCAGGAGGTACGCGCCGAGCTGATCGCGGGCCGCGCCGTCGCCGTGGCCGCGGACAACTACCACCTGCCGTTCCGGCCCGCGTACCGGGACGTACACACCAACCACCTGCTGGTGGTCCACGGCTTCGACGACGAACGGGCCGAGGTCCTGGTGGCCGACCCGGTGCCGCCGGCCTTCCAGGGGACGATCCCGCTGGACGCCCTCACCGCCGCCCGCGACTCCGGGAATCCGGCGCGACACGACCGCGACATGTTCTTCACCGCCAATCCGATCGGCAACCGCTGGCTGCAGGTGGACTTCCCGCCCTCGCCCCCGGAGTTCGACCCCGCCTTCGTCCGCCGGGTGATCACCGGGAACCTGCGCGGCCTCACCGCACCGGACGATCCGCGGACCTCGGGGCTGGCCGGTCTGGGCGACTTCCTCACCGGCGCCTGGGAGCGGCTGCCGGACACCGGGGAGGTGGTGGACGAGGTGTTCATCGTGGCCGGACCCGTCCTCGCGGTGACCGGCCTGCACGCCTCCTTCCTGGAGCTGTCCGGACGGCGCTTCGGCGACAGTCGTCTGCTGGAGCTCTCCCGGCTCGTCGACGCGGTCGCGCACCACTGGTCGGCGCTGCGGATCGCGGTCGCCACCGCACGCTCCGACCGGGCCGGCGCCGTGGCCGGCCTGCGGCGCCGCTCGATCCGGCTCGTCGCCGCTCACGAACACGCACTGGAAGCCATGGCGGACTACCTGTCAGGGGTTTCCCCTACTGTCCCCGAGCCCGCGATTTCGACAGCCTCTAGGTGTTGAATGCGTTCCCATGGGTGGAGGAAATAAATGATCGTGGCCTGCCCTGAATGTGTCTCGGACGTGGAAGTCAAGGAAAAGCCCGAGCTCAACGAAATCATCGAATGCGGTGATTGTGCGGGTGAACTCGAAGTCATTTCCCTCGACCCGCTGCTGGTCGCCGTGGCGCCGGAGGTCGAGGAGGACTGGGGCGAGTGATCAGCGTCGGGGTCGTCGGCGGCGCCGGCTATATCGGAGGAGAACTGCTCCGTATCCTCTCCGGCCACCCGGAGGTGGACATCACCGCGGTCACCTCGGCCCGGCTGGTCGGCCGAAGGGTGGACGGAAGTCACCCGAACCTGCGGGGCCGCGTCGATCTCGCGTATGTAGCTCCGGAGCGACTGCCCGAGTGCGACGTGCTGTTCCTCACCGGCTCGATGGGCACCGACACGGACCAGCGCCACGCGCTGGTGGCCCGGGCCAAGCACGTCTACGACCTCAGCCCCGACCTGCGCCTCACCGACCACGACCGGTACCGGGAGTTCTACGGCGAGCATCCCGCCCCGGAACTCCTCGGCACGGCGACCCGAGGGCTGCCGGAAGCCGACCGTGCGGCGCTGCGCACCGCCGACTCCGTCAGTGTGCCCGGCTGCATGGCCACCGCCGCCATCCTGGCCCTGCGGCCGCTGGCCGTCGCCGGACTGCTGGCGCCACACGTCACGGTGGACGGCAGGGTCGGCTCCAGCGGATCGGGCGCCTCGGCCGGTGAGATGAATCTGCACGCCGAACGCAGCGGCGTGCTGCGGGTGTTCGCCCCGCTGAACCATCGCCACCAGGCCGAGATCGCGCAGGCGACGGGCCTGGAAGTGCGGATGACGGCCACCGGCGTGGACGCCGTGCGCGGCGTCCAGGTGCTCTGCCGGGCCACCGCGAGCCGTGACCTCACCGAGGCGGACATACGGGCCGCCTATCGGGCTGCCTACGCGGCGGAGCCGTTCGTCCGTGTCGTCACCTACCGGCGCGGCAACTACCGGCTGCCGGAGCCGAAGATCCTGATCGGCTCCAACCACTGCGACGTCGGCTTCGCGCTCGACCCCGCCGACGGCCAACTGCTCCTGGTCGGCGCACTCGACAACCTGGTCAAGGGCGGGGCCGGGAACGCCGTTCAGTGCCTGAACATCCGGATGGGCTGGAACGAGTCGCTCGGGCTCGACTTCCCCGGCCTGCACCCGGCTTGAGGTGGTTCGATGACTGACGAGATCACGGTGGTCAAGTGCGGCGGCGGGCTCTCCCACGCACAGGACGACATCTGCCGCGACCTGGCGCGCCTCCCGGTCGGCCGCACCGTCCTGGTGCACGGCGGGGCCGTCGAACTCGACCGGCTCGCCGACCGGCTAGGCGTGCCGCAGCGCCGACTGACCACGCCGAGCGGCTCGTCCAGCCGGTACACGGACCCCGCCACCCTCGAGGTGCTGCTGATGGCGCTGGTGGGCAAGATCAAGCCCGCGCTGGTGGCTGCGCTGGCCCGGCACGGGGCCCGGCCGGTCGGACTGACCGGGATGGACGCGCGGTTGGTGACCGCCAAGCGCACCGCCGCCCACCGGGCCGTCCTGGACGGGCGCACCGTCGTCGTCCGTGACGACCACAGCGGCCGCATCCGGGACGTCGACCCCACCGTGCTGGTCACCCTGCTGGAGGCGGGCTGTCTGCCCGTCGTCTCCCCGCCTGCGCTCGGCGCCGAGGGGGCGGTCAACGTGGACGCGGACCGGCTGGCGGCGGCGATCGCCGGTGCGCTGGCCGACACACGTCCCGTACGGCTCGTGCTGCTGACCACCGCGCCGGGGGTACTGCGCGATCCCGCCGACGAGAGTTCCCTGGTACCGGAGATCGAGCTCTCGGACGACCCGGTGACCGAGGCGGCGGTGCACGGCGGCATGACCGCGAAGCTGCAAGCCGCCCGCGCGGCGCTGGACGCCGGGGTGGGCACGGTGGTGATTGCCGACGGCCGCGTCCCCGACCCGGTGAGCGCCGCGCTCGACGGCGCCGGCACCAGGGTCAGGTTCACCGCAACGCTCGGGAGTCTGTGACATGTCCAATCCAGCGAACAACGGCGGGAAGAGCCTCGCGGACACCCGCAGGAGCCTGCTGGCCTTGCGCGCACGCCAGCGCGCAGGCGTGCGGGGCACCGGCGAGCGGGTGGTCCCGGTCGCCCGCGACCGGGAGCTGCCGCTGTCGTTCACCCAGCAACGGCTGTGGTTCCTCGACCAGCTGGATCCCGGCAAGGCCGTCTACAACGCCCCGATCGTCCTGTCGCTCCGTGCCGACCTCGACGAGCAGGCGCTGAGCAGGGCGCTGAACGCCCTGGTCGACCGGCACGAGATCCTGCGCACCCGCTACCCCCTGCGCGACGGCGTGCCCTACCAGGACATCGCGGAGCCGCGAGGTGCCGTGCCGTTTCCCGTGACTGACCTGAAGGGCGCCGGCGACGAAGAGGTCAGGGCTTTCCTGCTCGGCCTGGTCCAGGAGCCGTTCGACCTCGAGAAGGGCCCGGTCCTGCGCGCTCACCTGGTGCGCACCGCGGCGCGTGAGTACGTACTCGTCCTGGCCCTGCACCACATCGCCAGCGATGGATGGTCCCTGCCCATCCTGGTCGGCGAGTTGTTCCATCTCTACGAGGCGGAGCACACCGGGACGCCGGCGCAGTTGCCCGAACTGGCCGTGCAGTACGCCGACTACGCCGTCTGGCAGCGCGGCCGGGTCACCGGAGCCGTCCTGGACGAACACCTGACGTACTGGAAGGGCCGGCTCACCGACCTGCCGACCCTCGACCTGCCTACGGACCGGCCCCGCCCACCCGTCCCCTCCGGCGCCGGTGCCACCACGGACCGGCTGCTGCCGCCGGAGCTGGGCACCGCCCTGAACCAGCTCGCCCGGTCCGAACGGGTCACGCTGCTCACCGTGGTGCTGTCCGCCTTCATGGCCCTGTGCGACCGCTACACCGGCCAGGACGACATCGTCCTCGGCTCGGTGTTCTCGGGCCGCGAGCGCCCCGAGATCGAGTCGCTGGTCGGCTTCTTCGCCAACACGGTCGTGCTGCGCTGCTCCACGGCCGGCGACCCGACGTTCCGCGAACTCCTCGCCCGCGCCAACGAGACCGTCCTCGGCGCTCACTTCCATCAGGAGCTGCCGTTCGGCCGACTGGTCGACGAGCTGCGCCCCGAGCGCGATCCGAGCCGCAACCCGCTGTTCCAGACGTCCTTCACGCTCCAGCACGCGGGCGTGGAGTCGGCCCGGATCGGGGACGTCGAGGTCGCCGCGTATCCCGCGGACGGCGACACCGCTCGTTTCGATCTCGCGGTACAGCTCACCGAAGTGCCGGAGGGCCTGCGGCTGTGGGCGGAGTACTCCACCGATCTCTACGACGCGGACCGGGTGGAGCGGCTCTTCGGGCACTACGAACGGATCCTGTCGGCGGTGGCCGCCGACCCGGACCTCCCCCTCAGCCGGCTGCCCATGCTCACCGAGCCGGAGTACGAGCGGCTGACCGAGACGAGCTGCAACCCCGCGCCCGTACCGGACGGATGCCTGCACGAACTGTTCGAGTCGGTGGTGGACCGGGCACCCGACGCCGTGGCCACATCCTTCGCCGGCCGCCGTCGCACCTACCGGGAACTGGAGCAGGACGCCAACCGGATGGCATGGTCCCTGCGCCAGGCCGGCACGGGCCCGGAGAGCGTGGTCGCCGTCCTGCTGGACCGGGGGCCCGAGCTGCCCGCCGCCTTCCTCGGCATCCAGAAGGCGGGCGGCGCCTATCTGCCTCTCGACCCCGACCACCCGGCCGTCCGCTGGGAGAGCGTCCTGACCGAGGCACGTTGCACCACGGTGGTGACCACCCGCGACAAGGCCGCCCTGCTCCCGGCCGGTGTCACAGCCGTCTGCGTGGACGACCCCGCCCTCGACGAGCAGCCCACCGAACGGCCGCGCCTCGGCGTGCGACCGGACAACCTCGCCTACGTGATCTTCACGTCCGGTTCCACCGGGAAACCCAAGGGCGTCCAGGTCGAGCATCGGAGCATCGTCAACTTCACCCGGGCGAGCATCGACATGTTCGCCCTCCAAGTGGGCGACCGAGTGCTTCAGTTCGCCAACCCGGCCTACGACGTCAGCCTGTTCGACTTCTTCAGCTGCCTGTGCTCCGGAGCCCAACTCGTGCAGGCGCCCAAGGCGACCCTGCTCGACCCCGAGCGGCTGGCCGACCTGATGCGCACGGAGCGGGTCACGGTCACCGATCTGCCGCCGGCCGTCCTCGGACTGCTCGACGAGAGCACCTTCCCCGAACTGCGCGCCCTGTTCGTGGGACTCGAGGCGTTCCCGGGCGAGCTCGTGAACCGATGGAACATCCCGGGGCGAGAGTTCCACAACGGGTACGGCCCGACCGAGGCCACCGTCGCCTGCATCGACTACCTCTGCCCGGACGGCACGTACACCAGCATGCCGCCGATCGGCACCCCGATGGCGAACTACCAGGCCCACGTCGTGGACCGGTACGGCAACCCGGTGCCGGACGGCGTCCCCGGCGAACTCCTCATCGGTGGCATCGGCGTGGCCCGCGGGTACGCCCACCAGCCCGGGCTCACCGCTGAGCGCTTCGTGCCCGACCCCTTCGGCGCCCCCGGAGCCAGGCTGTACCGCACCGGGGACCTCGTGGTCCGGCGGAGCGACGGCAACCTCGCGTTCCTGGGCCGGGTGGACAACCAGATCAAGATCCGCGGACTGCGCGTCGAACCCGGCGAGATCGAGCAGGCGGTGCAAGGCCATGACGCCGTCGACGAGGCCGTGGTGATCGTGTCGGGTTCCGGCGCCGACGCCCGGCTGGTGTGCTACATGACCGTCACCGCCGGCATGCAGGTCACTCCCGAGGAACTGCGCAGGCATCTGACCGGACTGCTGCCCGCCCACCTGGTCCCCGCGACCTTCGTGGAACTGCCCGAGCTGCCCCGGGCCGGCAGCGGGAAGCTGGACCGCAAGCGGCTGCCGGAACCCGGCGCGGGCGCCGTCCGCAGGGCCGTACCGCCCAGCACCCGGACCGAGCTGATGCTCGCCGAGATCTGGCGTGAACTGCTCGACGGGACGCTCGAGATCGACGTCCACGACAGCTTCTTCGCCGTCGGCGGCAACTCGCTCAAGGTGACCCAGCTGGCCTCCCGGATCCGCACCGCGTTCGGTGTGGAGGTGGAGCTGCGTCAGCTGTTCGTCCGCTCCACCATCGCCGAACTCGCCGAACTGGTGGAGACGAGCGAGCTGGACGAGGCGTCCGACGACGAACTGTCGGCGATCCTCGCGCATTTGGAGGAGACACAGTGACCAGCTCCGCACCTCCGGTCGCCCTCAGCCACGACGCCTTCCGGCAGGAGGTGCGACGGTTCCTCCGCGGCCCCGAGGCACAGCGCACCCTCGCGGCCGTCGCCGGGCACCGCCCCGACGAGGAGGCCGCCCGTCTCGACCTCTACCGGCTGCTCGGCGAACGCGGATGGCTCGCCCCGAACTGGCCGGTCGCCTACGGCGGCCTCGGCCTCGGCGCCCCGGAGGCGGCGGTCGTCACCGAGGAGATGACGCTCGCCGGAGTGCCCGACGACGTCCACGTCCTGAGCATCGACATCGTCGGCATGTTCCTGCTCAAGTCGGGCACCGAGGCGCAGAAGAGCCGGTACCTGCCCGCACTCGCCCGGGGTGAGCAGACCGCCAGTGTCCTGTTCACCGAACCCGAGGCAGGCTCCGACCTGTCCGCGCTGCGCACCCGGGCGGAGCGCGACGGAGAGGGCTGGCGGCTGTACGGCACCAAGGTCTTCAACATGAAGACCCAGTTCGCCGACTTCTCGCTGTGCGCTGCCCGCACCACCGACGGCGCGGTCGGCATGCACGGGATCACCCTGTTCCTGCTGCCGGTCCGGTCACCCGGCGTGCACATCGAACCGGTGCCGAGCATCCAGAACGACCGCTTCAACCTGGTGGTGATCGACGGAGTACGGCTCACCGCGGCGGACGTCGTCGGCACCGTCGACGAGGGCTGGTGGCAGCTCAACGAACTGCTCCAACTCGAGCGCACGGGCATCGACTTCCACGGCAAGGCGCGACGACTGCTCGACCTGATCATCCGGCGGGCCGCCGAGACCGGCCGGCTCGCCGATCCGGCCTACGCCCTGCAACTGGTCGAACTGGACGCAAAGTTGCGGGCCGCCCGTTCCCTGGCCTGGGAGATGGTCCACAACCTCGCCACCGGCCGAGCCGACCCGGTCGCCTCGGCGATGTCGAAGTGGTACGCGAGTGAGCAGTTCCGGCCCGTCCTGCGCGCCGGCATGGACCTCGAGGGCGCCGGCGGTGTCCTCTCCGCCTGGGACGGGGAAGCGCCCGCCCAGGGACTGCTGGAAGCGAACTACCGCCTCGGGCCCGCCCACCGCCTGGCATCGGGCACCTCCGAGATCATGCTCTATCTCATCGCGACCAATGGACTGGGTCTGCTGTGAACGTCGCCGAACTCTTCCACGAGGAACTCAATCCGGTCCTGCGTCGCCTCGGCGCCCGAGCCAAGGGCGCCGGGCCCGTACCGCCGGACGAGGAGGAGACCGAGGTCCGCCGGGGCGTGTGGTCCACCCTCGCCGAACTGGACGGCCTGCGCCCGGCGCTGCCGCCCCGGCTGGGGGGACCGGCCGACGCCATGGCGGGCCGGGTGCGGGCGGCCGAGCTGATGGGACCCGCGCTCTATCAGAGCCCCTACCTGGACACCATGATCGCGGCCGACCTGCTGGCAGCCGACGGCCGTCACGACAAGCTCCTCACCTCGATGGCGTCGGGGGAACGAACCTGCGCCCTCGCCGTCCGGGAACACGCCGCGGACGAACCGGGCATGCCCGCGCCCCTCGCGCTGGACCCGGCACGTGGCCTGGTCAGCGGCACCCGGCGCTTCGTCGCCTTCGCCGCCGAGGCCGACTTCCTGCTGGTGATCGGCGAGGACGGCCACGCGCTGATCCCGGCCGACGGACCCGGCGTGCGCCTGCACCGCCAGGACGACATCGGGCGCGGGGACCTCTACCGGGTCGCCCTCGACGGGGTGGCGGCGGTCACCGACGGTCTGATCACCGCGGGACCGCACTACTCTGCCGCCCTGGCCCGTGGCAGGCTCCAACAGGCCGCCTATCTCACCGGCCTGACACGCGCTGCGCTGGAACTCACGGTCGACAGGCTGCAACAGCGCTCGGCCTTCGACCGCCCGCTGGCCAAGCAGCAGGCCCCCGCCTTCCGGCTCGCGGCGCTGGCCGCCGAGGCCACCGCCGTGAGCAGCCTGGTGCACGCGGTGGCCCACGACGCCGACAGCGGCGCGGACATACGGCTGACCGGCGCGCAGGCCCTCTTCCTCGCCGCCGACCTGGCCCGCGAGGCCACGGCGGAGGCCGTACACCTGCACGGCGCCGCCGGACTCACCGAGGAGTACGACGTCTCGGTGTTCTACCGGTGCGCCGCCGTGGACTGCGTGCGGCTCGGCAGTCCGACCCAACTACGCCTGGAAGCAGCCCGGTTGCTGGCCGCGGCGTACGAACCGACCTCGGAGTGACCCATGAACTCGCTCACGAACCCGGTGCCGCTGCTCCAGGACCTGATCCGCATCGACACCACCAACCCGCCCGGCGACGAGATCGCCTGCGTCGAGTACCTGATCGACCGGTTCGCCCACCGCGACGACCTGGACATCAAAGTCCTGGGCCCGAGCCGGGACCGGGCGAATCTGATCGTACGTTTCCCCGGCCGTGGCGTGGCCCCGCCGCTGCTCCTGCACGGGCACTCCGACGTCGTGCCGGTCACCGGACAGGACTGGCGGCACCCGCCCTTCGAGGCAAGGCTGGTCGACGGTGAGGTGTGGGGCCGCGGTTCCGTCGACATGAAGGGCGGCCTGGCGATGATGGTGTCGTCGCTGGCCCGTCTGCACGAGGCGGGGCAGCGGCCGGCCGGAGATGTCGTCCTCGCGGTGGTCGCCGACGAGGAGCACGGCAGCATCGCCGGAGCCCGGTGGCTGACCCGCGAGCACCCCGAGCTGTTCTCCGGGATCCGGTACGCGGTGGGCGAGGAGGGCGGAGCGGGCATCGAACTCGGCGGGCAGCGCTTCCATCCGATCGTTGTCGCGGAGAAGCGCGCCTGCTGGTTCCGGGTGACGCTGCGGGGCCCCGGCGGCCACGCCTCGCGCCTGGCACCGCCGCAGACCCCCATGCGGCAGCTCGGACACCTGCTGACCGCCCTGAGCGGCGTGCGGCTGCCGCGCCACCTCGGTCCGGCCGCCCACCGCATGCTGACCGAGCTGGCCGGGCACCTGCCCGACCCCCTCGCCGGCCGGCTGCGCTCGCTCCGGGACGACGACAGTGACGCGCCCCCGGTCGGACTGCCGGAGGACCAGGCCCTGCAGATCGACTCGTTGCTGCGCAACACGGTGAACCCCACCGTCGTCCGGGCCGGCGACAAGATCAACGTGGTGCCGGGCGAGATCACCGTCGACCTGGACGGCCGTATCCTGCCCGGCGACCACACCAGGGATGAGTTCGTCTCCGAACTGCGGGCCCTCATCGGCCCCGAACCGCCCCTGGAGCTGCTGGTCGAAGGCTTCGCCGTGGACCAGAGCCGGATCCCGGAGCCCGAGTTCGGCGGCTTCTACGAGACGCTTGCCGACATCACCCGCAAGGCCGACGCTGACGCCGCGCCGCTGCCGATGATGTCGCCGGCCTCCACCGACGCCGGTTTCTTCGCCCAGTTGGGCATCCGCTGCTACGGCTGGCTGCCGATGAAGGTGCCGGCGGGCAGCCCGTACCGCACGCTGCTGCACCGCGCCGACGAGCGGATCCCCGTCGAGGCGCTGGAGTTCGGCACCCAGTGCATGACCGCGCTGCTGCGCGACTACCGGTAGCCGTAGCCGGCCACCGAGGTATTCCTTCACTCCGCGGGAGCCAAGATGACCGAAGACCTTTTCGTGCTGCCCGCCTCGTTCGGCCAGCAACGGCTGTGGCTGCTGGAACAGATCCAGCCGGACACCCCGCTGTACAACGAGGCGGTGGGACTGCGGCTGCGCGGCAGCCTCGACCCGGACGCCCTGGCCGCGGCGATGACCGAAGTGGTGGAGCGGCACGAGGTGCTGCGGACGGTGCTGGAGCTGGAGGGCGCCGAGGTCGTGCAGGTGGTGCGCGCGCCGGAGCCGGTGCGGCTCACGGTCGAGGACGTGGACGGCGGCCACGAGGCGGCGCTCGCGGAGGCGCGCCGCCTCGCCGAGATCCCCTTCGATCTGGGGCGGGGACCGCTCATCCGCTGTCGGCTGATGCGGGTGGCTCCCGAGGAGCACCTGTTCGCCGTGGTGGTGCACCACGCGGTGGCCGACGGCTGGTCGCTGGGCGTGCTGCTGAGCGAGCTCACGGCGCTCTACCCGCCCGCGGTCCGGGGCGAACGGCTGGATGTACTGCCCGAGTTGCAGGTGCAGTACGCGGACTTCGCGGCCTGGCAGAAGCAGCGCTGGGACGAGGGTGAGCTCGATGACCAACTGGCCTACTGGAAAGAGCAGTTGACCGAGTGTGAACCGCTCCGGCTGCCCGTGGACAGGCTTCCGGGCGGGACACCGGACTACGGGACGGTGCACGCGCCGCTGGCGCCGCCCGCTCTCATGATCCGTCAGCTCCGGGCGGTGGCGTCGGACGGGGACGTCACCCCCTTCATGGTGGTGCTCGCGGCCTACGCCACGGTGCTCGCCCGCTGGACCGGGCAGCGCGACGTCGTCGTCGGACTGCCCTTCGCCGGCCGCACCCAGACCGAACTGGAGTCGCTCGTCGGCTTCTTCGTGAACACCCTTCCCGTACGCCTCGACCTGTCGGGTGATCCCGACTTCCTCAGCCTGCTCCGGCAGGTACGGGAACGCTGCCTGGGCGCCTACCAGCGCCCCGACGTGCCCTTCGAGGTGCTGGTCGACACCCTGAAGCCGCAGCGGCGCCCGGGCCGCACCCCGTTGGCGCAGACCATGCTGGCCGTGAACAACACATGGCTGCCGCAGGCGTTGGAGGCCGCCGGACTGAGGATCGAACCGGTGCCACTGCTCCAGGAGCGCGCCCACTTCGAGGTGACCGTCGATCTCGATGGAGCCGACGACGCACTCAGTGGCTCAGTGGTGCTCCAGTCGGACCTGTTCACCCAGGAGACCGCGGACCTGTTGGCCCGGTCCGTCGTCACCGTGCTGCGAGGTGCGTCGGCGAACCCCGGAGCGGCGGTGTCGCAGCTGCCCTGCCCGCTGGCCGACCGCAGTCCGGCCGTCACGGCGGCCCCGGAGGCGGAGGAGGCGGCGCAACGGGAGCCGCTGCACCGCCAGGCGCTCGGCGGCCGGCCGACCACGCGGACCGAGGTGCTGCTCAGCCGGCTGTGGGCCGAGGTGCTCGACGTCGAAACGGTCGGCGTCGACGACGAGTTCTACGCCGCCGGCGGCAACTCCCTGCGGGCCGTCCGCGTGGTGATGCGCGCACGGGAACTCGGCGTCGAGCTGCCGGTGGAGAAGGTGCTGGGGGAGCACACCATCCGGGAGCTGGCGGCCGCGGTCTGAGCCGCCGGCCCGGTCTCACAGCTGCCGCAGCCGCCAGATGGTGCGGTTGGCGACCGGGATCACCGACGCCAGCAGGACGAAGGGCGCCACCCACAGCGTCGTACGCGCTCCGATGCCGTCGACCAGCACACCGGCGAGCGCCGCACCGATCGGGATGGTGCCGAAGTTCATCAGCCGGTAGGTGGCGTTCATACGCGCGTGCAGCTCGGGTGGCGTGACCTTCTGCCGCACCGTCACGGCGATCACGCTGCCCGCGGCGGAGCCCGCGTAACCGAGGAAGAGGCCGGCCGCGGACGCCCAGAAGACCGCGGTGTCCGGGCCGGTGCACAGCGGCAGCAGGAAGTAGGCGTTGGTGGAGAAAGCCAGAGCGACCAGCAGACTGGGGCCGTAGCCGATCCGCTCGAACAGGAGGGGCACGCAGACGGCCCCGCCGATCGCCCCGATCCCACCGATCACGGTGACCAGACCGTAGGCGAACGTGCCCATGTCGAGCTGACGCACGAAGAAGACCAGAAAGGCCACGTTGACCAGCGATCCGCCGGCGTTGTAGATGGCCGCGTGGAGGGCGATGGCACGCACCGGCGGATTGCCGAACACCGCACGCAGGCCCTCGGCGAGCTCCCGGCGCAGATCTCGCTCGGCGGGCGGCGGCTCGGGCTCCTCCCGGGTGCGGACCGCGATCATCGCCACCGCGGAGACGAGATAGCTCAGCGCGTCCAGGAACAGCACACTGGCCGCCCCGAACGCGCCGGCCAGCCAGCCACCACCACCGGGACCCATCGTCGCGCTCACGGCCTGGTCAGCGGTGATCTTGCTGTTGGCCGAGCCGAGGTGCTCCGGCGCGACGAGGCGCGGCAGGTACGACCGGGCGGCGATGTCGTACACCACGCTGAGAGCCCCGACGAGCACGGCGACCACATAGACGTGCACGAGGGACAGCACATCGAGCACGGCGCCGACCGGGATGGTGGCGACCAGTACGAATCGGGCGAGGTCCGTGGCGATCATCACGGGCCGGCGGGCCCGGCGCTCCTGCCACACGCCGACGAACAGCGGCAGCAGGAAGAACGGCAGCGTGTAGAACGCCTCCAGCAGCCCGATCTGGGTGCCGGAGGCGTCCAATGTGCTCACCATCACCAGCGGGAGGGCGAACAGCGTCATCTCCGAGCCGAGTTGCGAGACGAGGTCGCCGGTCCAGAACAGACGGAAGTCCCGTTGCTTCAGGAGGCCGCCCGGCGCGGGCGCGGTCTGCGTCATGACGTCTCCCGAAGGTGGCAGTTGGCGGTCAGACCAGGGCACGCCCGTGGGCGCCGAAGCGACGTCCTGCCGAACTGCGCAGGTCCGCGGTGACGTTGATGCGTCGCAGCCAGCGGTCCGTGCCGTCGTAGCGGGCCTTGAAGGGCCGGCGCCCGTGCACGGCCCGCTTGTTGTCGATGATCAGCAGCTCGCCGGGGGCCAACGCCACGTCCCGCATGCGCGCCTCGAAGGCGTCGAGAATGCCTTGCAGCGCCCGCTCGGCAAGGGCGTCGCCCAGGTCACGCTGCATGAACGCCGGGTCGATCCGGACGTAGGGCATGTCCGGGTCGCCGCCCAGAATGGCGATCCGCTCCGGCTCGTGGTTCATCCGTCGTATGCGTTCGAAAGCGGCCGCCTGGCCGTCACCGTCGTCGATCCCGGTGGTCGCCGCATTGAACTGGGCCGTGTGCGACTCGTCGGGCAGGATCACGAACCGGTCCTCGAAGAGGACCTTGCGGTGCTCCTCGTCGAGTTCCAGATCGTGGGCCGACGCGAACATGGTCGGCACCGCGTCCGGATTGCGCAGGCAGAGCAGCATGATCCAGTCGGCCCGGTGGGGATGGAAGGCGTCCTCGTTGTGCCACTCCAGCAACGTCGTGGAGCTCGAGCCGAGTTGCTCCCCCTCGTGCCCCTCGATGGGAAACACGTCCAGGACCAGCTTGCCCCGCTGCTGCGACAGGTAGGAGAAGGGGTCGCCGAGCAGGGAGCCGATCATCAGCAGGAGAGCCGTCGCCGTGGTCACCTCGGCGGTGTCCGGCGCAGTGGTGTAGTCGCGCGGTGTCGCACCGACGGCCTGCTCGTCCAGCGGCAGGCCGGAAAGCACCAGCCCGCCGTTCGGGCGGCCCGTCAGCCGGAACCCGTTCAGCACGGAGCGCATCCGCTCCGGCACGCGATGTGCGTGGACGGCGATCTCGGCCAGCTGGTGCTCGAGGTCGGCGGGCCTGGCCGCGCCGAACTCCTCGACGAAGGCCTCGGCGAGCGCGCGCAGCGTGTCGGCCTCCGCCGACGTCAGCCGGAGGCAGGGCATGCCGTCCTGCGGGCTCAGTGCGGCCTCGAAGTTCTGTGTACGGGTCCCGCCCACGTTGGTCCTCCCTGGCCGCGGGTCATGCTTCATCTCGGGCAACGACATCCGTACCGAGAATGTGCGATCCGCAAGGACGGACACAGTCAGGAGGAATCCCTACGACGTGGCAGCGCCACGTTCTGACAGGGTCGACCCACCGGCAGTGTCGAAAACCCAGGGGGACGAAGACGGTGGATCACGTCATCCAAGCCGACCGGTACGGTGCCACGCAGGACCACGCGGACACGGCCGGACTCTGTGTGCACCATGCCTTCGAGCGATGGGTGGCCCTACGGCCCGGGACGGCCGCCTGCCGGTTCGAGGGCGAGGAGCTCAGCTACCTCGAACTGGACCGACGTGCCAACCGGCTGGCCCGGCATCTGCACCGCCTCGGCATCGGCCCCGAGACGGTGGTGGGCGTCCTGCTCGACCGCGGCCTCGACCTGCCGGTGACGCTCCTCGGCATCCTCAAGTCGGGCGCCGCCTATCTGCCGCTCGACGTACAGCAGCCCGCGAGCCGTCTGGCGTACATGGTCCGGGACGCCGGATGCGAGATCGTGGTCACCACGAGCGGGCCGGCCGCCAGGCTGCCCGAGGACGTCCTGCCGGTCTGCCTGGACGAGCCCGCCATCGCGGCGTCGTTGGCCGCACTGCCCGGCGACGACCCGCACTACCCGGCCCTCCCCGACAACCTGGCCTACTTGCTCTACACGTCCGGATCGACCGGAGCTCCCAAGGGCACGCTCGTCCAGCACCGCTCGGTGGTCAACATGACCGAGTACTGCCGGCGGGCCTATCGGCTCGAATCGCCGGACCGCATCCTGCAGTTCGCGAACCCCTGCTTCGACGTGAGCGTCTTCGACATCTTCGCCGCGCTCTGCAACGGGATCACCCTGGTCCAGGGGGCGCGTCTGACCCTCCTCGACCCACGGGCGCTCACCGCGTTGATCCGCGACGAACGGGTCACCGTGATGGACATACCGCCCGCTGTGGCCCGTCTCCTCGACCCCGCCGGACTCCCCGATCTGCGGATGGCCAACATCGGGGGCGAGGCGCTCCCGGGCGAGCTGGCCGACCGTTTTCAGGCACCGCACCGGCAGGTGCACAACACCTACGGGCCCACCGAGGTCACCGTCACGTCGACGGACTATCTGTGCCCGCCCGGGCTGCGCGAGAGCAGGCCACCGATCGGCCGCCCCATCGCCAACCTCCAGGCCCACGTGGTGGACGAAGCGGGCCGGCAGGTCCCCGTGGGCGTGGCGGGCGAGCTTCTCATGGGCGGGGTCGGGGTGGCCCGCGGCTATCACGGGCGTCCGGCGCTGACGGCGGAGAAGTTCGTGCCCGACCCGTACGGCCCGCCCGGGGCCCGGCTCTACCGCACGGGCGACCTCGTGCGCCGGCGGGAGGACGGCAACATCGAGTTCCTCGACCGGATCGACACCCAGCTCAAGGTGAACGGCCACCGGGTCGAGCCGGGCGAGATCGAGGCCGCGCTGGAGAGCCACCCGCGCGTCGGCGCCGCAGTGGTCGACCTTACCGGTGACGGCGCGGACCGCACACTCGTCGCCTTCCTGGCGCCGTCGCCCGACGCAGCCGGCGCACCGTCGATCGCGGACGTCCGCGCGCACCTGCGCCCGCTGCTGCCCTCCTACATGATTCCCGCCCGGATCGTCACCGTGGACGCCGTGCCGCTGACGGCGAACGGAAAGGTCGACCGCGCCGCACTGCGCGACCTCGCCGCCGACCGGGGCTGAGCTCCCATCACGCGACGATCAGCCGCTGGTCGAAGAGCGCCCGGTAGAAAGGCTCGTGCCGGGCGCTGAACTCGGCCAGCATCTCGTTGTTGTGGACCGTGACGGCGTACTCGGTCGACTTGGCCGTGAAGCCCGAACTGTTGCTGACGTCGGTGTGCCAACGGTCGGAGCGCTGCCACTCCTCACGGGTGCCGGGACTCCACTGCAGTGCCTCGGGCCGTGGCGGCAGGCCCACCGCGGCGCAGAACGCGGCCATGGTCCGCTCCGGCCTGGACACCAGGTCCTCCGAGTCGAGGACCACCGGACGCTGCCCGGTGGCGGACACCGCCTCGTACAACTCGTGCATCTGCTCCAGCCCGATGTCCTTGGCCGACATCTCAGGCCGCAGGGCGTAGTACGACGCGGCGATCTCGTCGGGGTGCCGGATCAGGAACGTGTGCCGGACCTCGCGCAGAAAGACGTCGTCCGCGAGCACCGCGGGATAGCGGTAGTCGGTGGTGTCCTTGAGGAACACCCGCCGCCGCGCCGACAGCGCACGCATCGCCGCGATGAGTTCGACCTCGGTGCGCACGGCCTGTCCGTCGACCGTGGTCTCACCGAAGTCCACGATGTTGCAGAACGGCTCGTGCAGTGCGGCCAGGTCGCCGCGTTCCACGATGGACCGGAAGAACGCGGTCGACCTGGCCCTCGGGGCGCTCCACAGAGCGATGACGCGGGGGTTGTCCTGACGGTCGTTCACGGGCGGTTCCCTCATATGTCGATGGTGCGGATACCGATGCTCTGGCCGAACCCGGAGGCGGTCCAGACGATCGTGTCGGGGCGGGGCGAGGAGAGCGCCGCGGCCGGTACGTCGGCCCTGTACGCCAGCAGCCGCAGTGGCAGCGGCGCGTCACCGCGCAGCCGCAGCACGACGTCGTAGCCGTCTGCCGGCGCCACCAGGTGGCAGCCCCACTTCCACGGGGTCGAGGACGGCCGGTTCTGCCCGCCCGGCATGCGCCTGCCTTCCACGGTGACGTCGACCAGCTTCGTCCCGCGGGTGTCGGCGTAGAACGACAGCGCGGTCGCCGTCGCGTCCGAGCTGAGCCGCAGCCGCACCTCGCGGACATCGCCGCCGAGGCTGCGCTTGCCGGTCACCTTGGCCTCCGGCAGGGACGTGCTGCCGCCTCGGGCCGGCCCCTTGCGGTAGCCACCGGGGCCGATCAGCGCGGGAACGTCCTTCTCGGCGGGGGACTTGGCGCCATGCGTGTAGCGGGACACCCAGGGCTGGGCGGAGTCGGCGCCGCTGTACCAGGAGGCGGTCCCGGTGTCCGCGTCCTGGACGTAGAACAGGGCGACCTGCGCGGGGTGGCGTCCGTCCACGCCGTCCCGGGCTCCGCCGACGCCCACCAGGGCCGTCCCCAACAGTGCGACGACCGCAACCGTCACGGGCACCGCCCGGCGCCGGGGGAGCGGCAACAGGGCGGGCAGCATGGGCAGGAGCAGCAGCGCGACGATCACGAGGGCCGCCGACACGAACGCGAGCCCGATGGTGGGAAACAGGATCGCGAGGAGCGGCACGAAGAGCACGATCGCCGGCAGCGCGGCGGCGCAGAGTGCCGGCGCGAGCCAGGGAGACTTCTCCGCCAGGCGCGGGCCCACGGCGAGTCCCGCCGCGCCGAACAGGGCGGGCCAGACGAACAGGTACGAGGCGCCGGGCATCACGACGGCCGTGACCAGCGCCAGTACGGCGAACCAGCACAGCGCGCCAGCGCTCACGGCGAAGGCGTCGGTGCGCCGCCGCATCCACAGCAGCCAGCACAGACACGCCGCCAGCGTCAGCACCACCAGACCGGCGACCGCGGGGCCGGGGCGGTACGGATCGCCGAAGGCGAACGCGGCGTAGTGCGGCCGGATCATCACCAGCACCGTCCAGCCCAGATAGCCGAGGGCCGCCGAACCGATCAGCGGCAACGGCAGGGTCCCGGCGACCAGGGCGAGGCCGCGCAGCCGTAGGACTCCGCGCCGACGGGCCAGCCAGAGGACCACCGCGATCGCGACGGCGGCCAGTGCCGCGAGGACCGGACCGAGCCACTGCGGATAGCTCACCAGCAGCCCGAACACCGTGAAGTACGTGCTGGAGCCGGCCCCGGGCGGAGCGATGTCCCGCCCGGCCAGGTGCCTGGTCGCGGCCAGTACCGTGGAGCCCATGTCCTGCAGGGTCCCCTGCCGTTGGGCGGACAGGTTGTCCAGTTCGGTGTCGTAGCGGGCGGAACCGCCGACCACCGCGAAGTTCATCCCGGTGAAGCCGGCCTTCTTGAACACCGACAGGTCGGTGTCGTTCGGCAGCAGCCGGTAGATCTCGTCGGACATCGACGTGACGAACGGTGTGCGGTCGGACAGCGCCGAGAGGAACGCCGAGTTGTCCTTGCCGGTCTCGAACATCACCACCGGCCCCGTGGTGCCGCGAGCCTCGAGGTTGAGGATCACCGTGTGCTTCGGATCGCCCGCCGAGGGGGAGTCCGTGAAGGCCTTGGCGCCGATGGACCCGGGCTCCTCGCCGTCGGTGAGCAGGAACTCCACCGTGTTGCGGGGCGCCGGACCGGACTTCAGCGCCCGGGCCGTCTCCAGGACGGTCGCCACACCCATCCCGTCGTCGGTCGCGCCGGGCCCGGTGAAGACCGAGTCGTAGTGGGCGACGATCAGCACGCGGCCCTTTCCCTCGGTACCGGGGAGAGTGGCGCGTATGTTGGCGGCCCGCCCGGCGACCGAGGCGTGGTCCGGATAGCTGTCGGCGGCGGTCGTCCGCTCGACCTCGGCCCGCAGACCCAGCGCGCGGAACCGCTCGACGAGATACTCCCGGACCTCGGCGTTGGCGACCGAACCCATCGGCCGCGGCTCGGCGGCGATCCGCTCGATGTACGGCTCGGCGCGTCCCGCGGAGAACTGTCCCACCGGCGCCCCGGAACCGGCCGGGCTCGGACCTCGCAGCGGGATGAGGGCCAATGCCGCGAACACGACGAGCCCGAGCATCAGCAGCAGCGTGCCGAGCCGGGCGGGCGGCAGGCGCTTGAACCGAGACAAGGTCCCTCCCAGGTGTCCGGGCCATCCTGCCCCTTGTGACGGAGCGCGGGCTGTCCGTCATTTGCCCGACTGCCGGGTCTCCGTGGCTCATCAGCACCCTGATAACGGCGCACTGTCGGCCACGGTGGGAGGGAGCTGTATGCGCGAGGACCTTCGGCACAGGCTTGCCCGGCTCAGTCCCGCACAGCGGGAACGCCTGCTCGAGGCCATGCGCACCGAGCGGCTGCAACGCCGTGCCGAGGACACGATTCGCCCGGCGGGCCGGAACCGTGCGCTGCCGCTGTCGTTCGCCCAGTCCCGCATGTGGTTCCTCGACCAGCTGGCGCCGGGACTGCCGCTCTACAACACGCCGCTGGCGATGCGCCTGCGCGGCCCGCTCGACCGCCGGGCCCTGGCGGGCGCCCTCGACATGGTGGCGGCCCGGCACGAGGTACTGCGCACCCGGTACGTGGGCACCGACGACGGCCCGCGCCAAGTGATCGACGCGGTGGGGCCGTTGGCACTGGAGTCTCTCGAGCTGGGCCCCGTTGCCGAGAGCGAGCGGCACGCGCGTGCCCTGCGGGTGGCCGCCGACGCCAGCGCCCGCCCCTTCGACCTCGCCCGCGGCCCGCTGGTGTGGGGGCTGCTGGCCAGGTTCACCGACGACGACCACGTCTTCGTCCTCTCGATGCATCACATCGTGCTCGACTCGTGGTCGGTTCCGTTGCTGATGCGCGAGCTCGCCGAGTGCTACGAGGCGATACGCGCCGGACGTGCGCCGGCGTTGGCGCCGCTGCCGGTGCAGTGCGCCGACTATGCCCTGTGGCAGCGCGAACGACTCGCGGGCGAGGGGCCGGCAGCCGACCTGGACTACTGGCGGACGACACTGGCCGATCTGCCCGTGCTGGAGTTCCCCACCGACCGGCCACGCCCGGCCGAGCGCACCTGGCTCGGCGAGAACCTGACCGCGACCTATCCGGCCGAGCTGCAACGCGGTCTCGCCGAACTCGCCGACCGCAGCGGGACGCGGCTGCTCCCGGTCATGGTGGCGGGCTTCGCCGCACTGCTGTCCCGTTACACCGGGCAGCACGACATCGCGCTCGGTTCGGTGTTCACGGGACGCAGCCGGCCCGAGATCGAACCGCTGATCGGCTACTTCGCCAACACCGTGGTCCTGCGCACCGACACCTCCGGCGACCCCGGCTTCCGAACCCTGCTGGGACGGGCCAACGACATGGTGCTCGGCGCGCATTCGCACCAGGACCTGCCCTTCGACCAGCTGGTCGAGAAGCTCGACGTGCAGCGGGACCCGACCCGCAATCCGCTCTTCCAGTTCGCCCTCTACCAGGCGGACACGGACCGAAGCGGAGCCCGGCTCGGCGACGTACTCGTAGAGGAACTGCCCATCGAGCTGGGCACGTCCCGCTTCGACGTGGGGCTCGGTTTCTCGGAGCCGCCGTCCGGTGGCCTGCACCTGAGCATGGAGTTCTCCACCGAACTCTTCGACCGGCCCCGGATGACGCGGCTCCTCGACCACTACCGGCACATCCTGCAGTCCGCCGTGGCGCGGCCGGACACCCCGCTCAGCGAGCTCGCCGTCATGGCACCCGCAGAACGCGAGCAGGTCGTGGCGGGATGGAACGCCACGGCGCGCCCGACCTCCGCACGTACCGTCTGCGACGCGTTCCAGGCCACGGTGACCGAGCGCCGCGACGATCCGGCGCTGCGCTTCGGCAACCTGGAGATGTCCTTCACCGAGCTGAACGCCAGGGCGAACCGCCTGGCCCACCTGCTCATCTCACGCGGCGCGGGCCCCGAACGGCGCGTCGCGCTCGCCATGCGGCGCAGTGACCACCAGATGGTGAGCATCCTGGCCGTGCTCAAGGCCGGTGCCGCCTACATGCCGGTGGATCCGGACTACCCGGCCGAGCGGATCGGCTTCATGCTGGCCGACACCGACCCGGTGCTCGTGCTCACCACCGTCGCCGACGAGCACGTCCTCCCCGCGGGCAGCGGCATCACGACCGTCGTGCTCGACAGTGTGGACACGCTCCGGGACCTGGCCGAGCGGCCCGGTACCGATCCCACCGACTCGGACCGCACCGCTCCGCTCGACCCGGCACACCCCGCCTACGTCCTGTACACCTCGGGCTCCAGCGGCAGGCCCAAGGGCGTGGTCGTCGAACACCGCAACCTGGTGAACCTGCTGGACAGCCAGCGCCGTCGGGTCATCGACCCGGCGGCGGCAGCGCTCGGCCGCCCGCTGCGGCTCGCGCACGTGCTCGCGCTCTCCTTCGACGGATCGTGGGACGGCCTGCTCTGGCTGCTGGCCGGCCATGCGATGCACCTGCTGGACGACGAGACCAGGCGCGATCCCGCGGTGACGGCCCGTCTGATGATCGACCGGCGCATCGACGCCATGACCTGTACGCCGTCCTTCGCCGAGCAGCTGATCGGCGGCGGCGTGCTCGACGACGAGCGGTACCGGCCCTCGGTGATGACGTTCGGCGGAGAGCAGATCAGCGAGTGGATGTGGCAGCGGCTGCGGACGACACCGGGACTGCGGGCCTGCAATGTGTACGGGCCCACCGAGGCGACCGTGCTCGCCACCATCGGCGACTTCTCGGAGTCCGAGCACCCGGTGATCGGCGCTCCCGTGGACAACGTACGCACGTATGTGCTCGACGAGCACCTGAACCCGGCGCCCATCGGGGTACCCGGCGAACTGTGCCTGGCCGGGGCCGGAGTGGCACGCGGCTACCTTCACCAGCCGGGCCTGACCGCGGACCGGTTCCTGCCGGACCCCTGGGGCGGTCCCGGCGCACGGATGTACCGCACCGGGGACCGGGCCCGCTGGAACGCCGACGGGCACCTGGAGTTCCTGGGACGCACCGACGGTCAGGTGAAGCTGCGTGGATTCCGTATCGAACTCGGCGAGATCGAGAGTGCGTTGACCGACCACCCGGACGTCGCACAGTCCGTGGTGACCACGTACACCGCGGCCGGCGCGAACGGTGAGCGGCTGGTCGCCTACGTCGTGCCGCGACCGGGCGCGGACCTGTCCCAGGAGGCGCTGAACGACCACGTCGCACGGATCCTCCCCCGCCACATGCACCCGGCCGCGTTCGTCGAACTGGCCGCCCTTCCCCTGACGGTCAACGACAAGCTGGACCACAAGGCCCTGCCCGCCCCGGACTTCGCCCGCGCCCCCCACTCACGTGGTCCCAGGACCGAGCGCGAACGCATGCTCTGCGACCTGTTCGCGGACCTTCTCGACCTGCCCGCAGTGGGCCTGGACGACGACTTCTTCGCGTTGGGCGGACACTCGCTGCTGGCCACGCGGCTCGTCAGCAAGGTCCGTTCGGTGTTCGGCGTCGAACTGCCGGTGAGCAGCCTGTTCGAAGCCCCGACGGCATCCGGCCTGATCGCCCGGATCGATGCCGCGTCGGGTGCCCGGGCCCCGCTGGTCCGGACGGCACGCCCCGAACGCGTTCCGCTCTCCCACGGGCAGCGGCGTCTGTGGGTGCTCAACCAGCTGGACACCGGCAGCGCGGTCTACAACATGCCGATGTCACTGCGGCTGTCGGGCGAACTGGACCTGCGCGCACTGCGAGCCGCGCTCGCGGACCTGGTGGCCCGGCACGAGGTGCTGCGCACGGTGCTGCCCCAGGCCGACGGTGAGCCGTACCAGCGGATCCTGGACGCGCGGACGGGCGCACCGGTGCTGCGCACACGGGAGGCGACGGCCGGGCAACTTCCCACTCTGCTGGAGGAGGCCGCCGCCGAGGGCTTCGACCTCACCGTGGACCTGCCGCTGCGCGTGCACCTCTACCGCATGGGCGAGCACGAGCACGTCCTGTTCCTCGTGCTCCACCACATCGCCGGGGACGCCTGGTCGGCCGTACCGCTGGCCCGCGACCTGTCCGCCGCCTACGCGGCCCGCCTCGGCGGAGAGGCTCCGGACTGGGCGCCGCTTCCCGTGCAGTACGCCGACTACGCGCTGTGGCAGCGCGATCTGGTGGGCACCGAGGAGACCGTGTCAGGAACATCGCCGGGGCAGCCTGCGGTCGCTACCGCGGAAGAACCCGCCGAAGGATCCGACGCCGACGACACCCTGGCCGTGCGACAACTGGCCTACTGGACCCGGCAGCTCGCCGACCTGCCCGATGAGCTGGACCTGCCGACCGACCGGCCCCGACCCGCGTCCACCGGCTACCAGGGCATGCTCGTGGACCTGGACATCGACGCCCAACTCCATGGACGGCTCCTGGAGTTGGCCCGTTCGAACAACGTGACGCTGTTCATGGTGCTGCAAGCGGCGGTGGCGGCGTTGCTGACCCGGCTGGGGGCCGGTGAGGACATCCCCATCGGTACTCCGGTCGCGGGACGGACCGACGAGGCGCTGGACGATCTGGTCGGCTTCTTCCTCAACACCCTCGTGCTGCGCACCGACACCTCGGCCGACCCGAGCTTCGCCGACCTGCTGGCCCGCGTACGACGGACGGATCTGGAGGCCTACGCGCATCAGGACGTCCCCTTCGAGCAGCTCGTGGAACTGCTCAGGCCGGCCCGGTCGCTGGCCCGCCACCCGCTGTTCCAGGTGAGCCTGATGCTGCACAACACCGCGGAGCCGGAGTTCGTCCTGCCAGGACTGCGGGCCGACATCGAACCGGTCGGCACCCGCACCACCAAGTTCGACCTGACGTTCTCGGTGTCCGAGCGCCGGGATGACGCCGGTGCGCCGTGCGGCATCACCGGCGTGGTCGATTTCGCGACCGACCTCTTCGACCGGGAGAGCATCGAGGCGCTGGCGGCACGGCTGATCCGCCTCCTGGACGCGGTGGCCACCGACCCCGCACAGCCCATCGGCTCCGTCGAACTGCTCGACCCCGAGGAGCGCCACACCCAGGTGGTGCGCTGGAACGACACCGCGACGGAGCGGCCGGCGTCCCGGTGGCTCACCGACCTCTTCGAGGAGCAGGCCGCGCGGACCCCAGGGGCGACGGCCATCCGCAGCGACGACGGCTCCCTCACGTACGAAGAGCTGAACGGCCGGGCCAATCGGCTCGCGCGCAGGCTGTCGGCGGCGACGACCGGCCCCGACCCGATGATCGCCCTGCTCCTGCCGCGCGACGCCGCCCTGCCGGTCGCCCTGCTGGCCGTACTGAAGGCGGGAGCCGCCTACATCCCGCTGGACGCCGCCTATCCCGCCGAACGCATCAACCGCATGCTGACGGACGCCGCGCCGGAACTCGTCCTGACCACGGCCGAGTACGCCGGTCGGCTGCCGGCGGACGTACCCGTCCTGCGCATCGACGAGGCGGAGCGAGACGCTGCCCGGCTCCCGGCGTACGACCTGACGGACGAGGAGCGCCCGGCCCCCCGGCATCCGCATCGCACCGCGTACGTCATCTTCACCTCGGGGTCGACCGGCCGCCCCAAAGGCGTGATGGTCTCCCACGGCGCACTGCTGAACCTGCTGCTCGCCATGGGCGAGACGACCCGGATCGGTCCACGGGACGTCCTGCTGGCGGTGACGACCATCGCCTTCGACATCGCGGTCGTGGAGATGTATCTGCCGCTGCTGACCGGCGCCACCGTCGTCATCGCCGGTCCCGACGCCGTCAGGGACCCGGCAGCACTCTGCGGACTCCTCGCGACCGGTGCGGCCACGACGATGCAGGCCACTCCTTCGCTCTACCGGGCGATGCTGTCGGCGGACCCCGACGCGCTTCGGGGGCTGTCGCTGCTGGTCGGCGGTGAGGCGCTGGGAGCCGACCTCGCCACCCGCCTCGCGGAGACCGCCGAGCGTGTCGTCAACTGTTACGGCCCCACCGAGACGACTGTGTGGTCGTCCCTCAAGACGCTGACCGGCGAAGCGGGGACCCCCTCCATCGGCCGGCCGATCGAGGGGACCCCCTCCATCGGCCGGCCGATCGCCAACACCCGCATGTACGTTCTCGACGAGGCGCTGCGCCCGGTGCCCGTGGGCGTCACCGGGCGGCTCCACATCGCGGGCGACGGGGTGGCTCTGGGCTATCTCGGACAACCCGCCCTCACGGCTGAGCGGTTCGTGCCCGATCCCTTCGGGCCGGCCGGCTCACGGATGTACGACACCGGCGACCTGGCCGGCTGGACCAGGTCCGGCGAACTGCGCTTCGCCGGCCGGGCCGACCAGCAGATCAAACTCCGCGGTTTCCGGATCGAACCGGGCGAGATCGAGGCGGTCCTCGCCCGCCACGAGACCGTCGCCGAGGCCGCGGTGATCCTGCGCGAGGACCAGCCCGGCCTGCACCACTTGGTGGGATACGTGGTCGGGGCCCCAGGCGCCGAGATCGACGTGGACCGGCTGTGGACCCACGCCCGGCGGGAACTGCCGGACTACATGGTGCCGACGAGCCTGGTGCCGCTGCCCCAGCTGCCCCTGACACCGAACCGCAAGATCGACCGGAAGGCTCTGCCCGCACCGGCGTTCACCTCGCGCGGCCGCCGTCCGGGCACGCCGGCGGAGCGCGCGCTGTGCGCCCTGTACGCGGACGTCCTGGGGCGCGCCGAGGCCGGCATCGACGACGACTTCTTCGCCCTCGGCGGGCATTCCCTGCTGGCGGCGCGCCTGGTCGGGCGGGCCCGGCAGGAACTGGGACTGCGGATCACCATCCGCGACCTGTTCGAGTCGCCGACGGCCGCCGGGCTGCTGGAACGGTCGGCCGACGGCGAGCACGCGGGCTTTCCCGTCCTGCTGCCGCTGCGTGAAACAGGGACGAGGACGCCGCTCTTCTGCGTCCACCCGGCGGCCGGCGTCAGCTGGGGCTATCGCGGACTGCTGCCGCACCTGCCGCCGGACCAGGCCGTCTACGGGTTGCAGTCCAGGGGGCTCACAGATCCGGACCGCAAGCCGATGAGCACGGCCGACCTGGCGAACGAGTACCTCACGGAGATCCGCAAGGTCCAGCCGCAGGGGCCGTACCACCTGCTCGGCTGGTCCTTCGGCGGTCTCGTCGCCCACGACATCGCCACCGTGCTCCAGAGGGAGGGACAGCAGGTCGCCACCCTCACCCTGCTGGACAGCTTCCCCTTCACCGACGACACCGGAATCCTCGACCACGACGACCCGGCGCTCCTGACGGCCGTCGCCGAGTCACTCGGTCATGCCTCGGCCGACGACCGTCTCCTCGCCGAGTTCGGGGAGGCCGGCCTGCGCGCCATGGCCCAGGTCTTCGCGGACAACGTGAACGTGCAACGGCACTTCGCTCCAGGGGTGTTCGACGGCGACGTGCTCTTCTTCGCCGCCACGGCGGACCGTCTTCCGGGTGCGCCCGACGCCGCGCAGTGGCAGCCGTACGTGAGCGGGGGCATCGAGGTACACCCGGTGGACGCCGTCCACGGGGCCCTGACCGGCCCGGCCGCGGCAGCCGAGATCGGCCCGGTGCTCGCTGCCCGGCTCATGTCATGACGATCGCATTCCTCACCCACGGACGGAGCGGGGTTGTACGTGTTCACTGATCTTCCTGCCCTGGTGCGCGGCCACGCCGAACAGCAGGGCGAGCTGCAGGCGTTGACCTTCGCCGCGACAACCCTTGGCACGCCGCGGACCGATCTGACGTACGCGGACGTGGACCTGCGTACCCGTGCCGTTGCGGGTACGCTGCTGCGCCGGCTGCGTCCCGGCGAGCGGGTACTGATCGTCATGCCGACCGTGCCCGAGTTCGCCGCGGCCTTCCTCGGCTGTCTCGCCGCCGGAGTCGTCGCCGTACCGCTGCCCGTGCCGGTCGACGACTCCGCCACCCAGCGGGTGCTGAACGTTGCGAAGGACTGCGCCCCCGCCGCCGTACTGACGACGTCCCTGGTCCGCCAATTCCTGGGGGACGCCCCGGTCGTACAACAGCTCGGCGCCTCGGTCGACTGGATCGACGTGGACCTGGTCGAGGAGGCGGAGGCCGCCGACTGGCATCCGGTGCCCATCGCCGCGGACGACACGGCCTTCCTGCAGTACACCTCGGGTTCGACGAAGGCGCCTCGCGGTGTAGTCGTCCCGCACGGCAGTCTGATGCACAACGAAGTCGCCATCCAGAAGACCTTCCAGGTCACGTCCGGCTCGACGAGCGTCAGCTGGCTGCCTCTCCACCACGACATGGGGCTGATCGGCGGCCTGCTGCAACCGCTGTTCACGGGCGCCCGCGCCGTGATTCTCGATCCGCTGTCCTTCCTGCAGCGCCCCGCCTCCTGGCTGGAGGAGATCTCACGGGAGCGAGCCCAGATCAGTGGCGGGCCGAACTTTGCCTACGACCTGTGCGTGCGCAAGGTCACCGAAGAGGAGAAGGCGCGCCTCGACCTCAGCTCGTGGCGCCTTGCCTTCAACGGTGCGGCGCCGGTGTCGCCGCGCAGCCTGAGGGCCTTCAGCGAGGCCTTCGCGGGAACCGGCTTCCGCCCCTCGGCGCACACTCCGTGCTACGGCCTCGCCGAGGTCACGCTGCTGGTGGCGAGCGCCGACGCAGCCGCCGAGTGCGAGAGCCGCACCTTCTCCGTCACCTCCCTGGAGGAGGGCCGGGCGGTGGAACGCGGCACCACCGCCCCGGACGACGCGCCCGGCACCGGGGACGCGGGCCGGGAGCTGGTCGCGTACCGGCTGCTCGACCACGCCGCCGTGCGCATCGTCGATCCGGCCGATCGGCGGCCGCTGCCCGACGGTCAGGTCGGCGAGATCTGGGTGCACAGCGAGAGCAACGGGGCCGGCTACTGGGGCGGTGGCGACGACACCCGCGACGTCTTCGGCGCCACACCGTCGGGTGGGGCACCGACCTCCCATGTGCGCACCGGAGACCTCGGATTCGTCCACGCCGGCCGGTTGCACGTGACCGGCCGCATGAAGGACCTGGTCATCCACCGGGGCCGGAACCTGCACCCCGAGGACCTGGAGATCGACGTGGCCGCGAGCAGCCCGTCGCTGCGGCCGGGCTGCGGTGCCGTCTTCAGCGTCGACGCCGACGGGGAGGAGGCGATCGTCGTCTGTCAGGAGGTGCGTCCCGGCCTCACCGACGACCAGTACCCGGCGGTGGGCCGAGGGATGAAGGACGCGCTGTCCCGCAAGTACGGAGTGGCCGCCCGGACCATCGTGCTGCTGCCCCCGGGAGCCATCCCCAAGACGTCCAGCGGGAAGGTGCAACGCCAGGCGACCCGCGCCCGGTTCCTCTCCGGTGAGCTGCCCGTGCTGTGGTCGCAGACGGTCCGTGACAGGCAGGCCGGGGCAGCGCGCCTGACGGACCTGGTCAGCGCCCGAAGCCTGCGGGAGGCGACCGGCCGGCAGCGCCGGAACCTGCTCACCGACGCCCTGTGCCGGTACCTCCAGCGGGTTCTCGGCGAGGACGAGCCGCTGGACGGCGCGGCCTCGCCCACGTCGCTGGGACTCGATTCACTCACATCACTCCAACTGCAGCACGAGTTGGAGAGCCTGCTCGATGTGAGGCTCCGGCCGAGCCTCGTACTGCGTGCCGGCTCCCTCGCGGAACTGGCGGAGATCGTGCTCGACCATGCCGAGGCGGCGGGCGGCCCGGACGCCGAGGCCGCCGCGGAACCGGCACCCGCCCCTGGCGACGGGCCGCAGGAGTACGAACTGTCGGAGACACAGCGCGCCCTGTGGTTCCTGCAACGGACCTCGCCCGAGAGCTACGCCTACAACGTCACCCGGGCCTTCAGCCTGACCGGTGACGTCGACATGGAGCGGCTGACCGGCGCACTGACCGCGGTGGTGGCCCGGCACGCCACCCTGCGGTTGGCCCTCCACACGCACGACGGTGAACCGCGTGCCCGTATCGAGCCCGTCGCCGACGTACAGCCGGAGACGGTGGACGCCCGGTCCTGGTCGGACGACCGGGTGCGGGACTGGATCCAGGAACTGGCGACCCGGCCTTTCGACCTGGAGCGGGACCGGTTGTTCCGGACGGCGGTTCTGCGTCGCGCGGACTGCCGGCTGCTCGTGCTGTCCCTGCACCACCTCGTGTGCGACCTGACGTCGCTCGCCCTCGTCGTCGCCGAACTGGAGCGGGCGTACGTCTCGGGCGGCCCCGCGCAGGACAACGGCCGGCAGGAGCCGCCGCCCGCCCTGGTACCGGCCGTGTGGGAGCGCACGACGCTGACCGAGCGGGGCGACGAACTCACCGCGTTCTGGAAGGAACAGCTCGCCGGCGAGCTGCCCGTCCTGGAGCTACCCTCCGCCGGCCGACAGCGGGGCCACGCCGGCGGCACGGTCACGTTCGAGAGTTCCGCACCACAGCTGCGGGCGCTGCGACACGTCGCCCGGCGGAACGGCCACACCCTGCACAACGTCCTCCTGGCCGCTTTCCAGGTGCTGCTGCACCGCGTGAGCGGCCAGCCCGACCTGGTGACCGGCGTCCCGGTGGCCGGTCGGACGCGCCAGGAACTCGCGGCGCACGTGGGGTACCTGGTCAATGTGCTGCCGATCCGCTCCCGCTTCGGCCGGGGCACCGCCTTCACGGATTTCGCCGCGACGGCACACCGCACGATGCTGGACGCGCTCGACCACCAGGAGCTGCCCTTCCCGGTCCTGACCCAGCAGCTCAACCCGGACCGCACCTCGGGCGCGCCGCCGGTCTTCCAGGCCATGTTCAGCCACTACTCCACGGCACTGCCCGGGGGCCGTGCCGTGGCCGGTGCGGTCCTCGGCGATCCCTCCGCCGAACTGGACCTGGGCGGGGTCGTCCTGCGCGGCTTCCCCGTCGCGGACCCCACCACGCAGTCGGACATCGCGCTGAACGTCGTGGAGCTGCCGGACCGGCTGCAGTTCGGGCTGCAGTACGACACCGCGCTGCTGCCGCGGGAGCAGGCCGAGCGGATCGCGGACGCCTACCGGACGCTGCTGGACGCGGTCGCGCTGGACCCGCGCACGGACGTGACCGCGCTGTCCCTCGTGGACGCCGACGGCGTACGGGACCTGCTGGAGACCGGGACCGGCCCGCGTATCCCACGCGAGGAGCACTACCTGGCCACGTTCGAGCGGCAGGTGGCCCGCACCCCCGCGGCCGAGGCCGTCGACGACGGCAGCGAGCGGCTGACGTACGCGGAACTCAACGGCCGCGCCAACCACGTGGCGCAGCGCCTGCGGGCGGCCGGCGTCGGTCCCGAGACCCATGTCGTGGTGTGCGCCGGGCGCACCGTCGGATTCCTGGTGGCTCTGCTCGCCATCCACAAGGCGGGCGCGTGCTATGTGCCGATCAGCACCACGGAGGCACCTCGGCGGGTCGCGGAGATGGCGGCCACGCTCGGCGCGCGGGCGGTGATCGCGGACCGGAGGGGCCGGGAACTGTTCGACCAGGCGCTGGGCGAGCGGGACGACATCGCGCGGCCCCACATGTTCGACATCGACGAGGTGGGCGCCGGCCATGTCGAGCGGAACCCGCACTGCCCCACGCCGATGATCGGCAGCGCGTACATCATTCACACATCGGGTTCCACCGGTGTGCCGAAGGCCGCGGTCGTGACGATGGGCGGTCTGACCAACCATCAGTGGCAGATGATCGAGCACTTCGGAGTGGGGCCGGAGGACTGTGTCGGCCAGACCGCGCCGGCCACCTTCGACATCTCGCTCTGGCAGTTCCTCGCCCCGCTCATGGTGGGCGGTCGGCTGAGGATCGTCGACGACGGGCGTGTGATGTCCCCGTCGAGGCTCCGGGATGCCGTCGTGGAGAGCGGGATGACCCTCATGGAGGTCGTTCCCGTCATGGTGGCCGCCCTCCTCGAGGCCGGTGTCCAGCACGAACCGCACGCCCTGCGGGCGATGATCTCCGGTGGCGAGGCGCTGAGTTGGGACACCGCGCGGGAGTGGCTCGCGCAGTGTCCCGGGGTCGAGCTGTACAACGCGTACGGGCCCACCGAGTGTGCCGACGACGTCAGCATCCACCGGGTGACCGAGGACTCCGACCAGTCCCGGCCGGTTCCGATCGGCAAACCGCTGGCCAACATGACGGTCCATGTGCTGGACCCGGAACTGCGGCTGGTGCCCAGGGGCATGGTGGGTGCCCTGTGGGTCGGCGGGATGGGCGTGGGACGTGGCTACCTGGGCAATCCGGGCCGCACGGCAGAGGCCTTCATTCCCGACCCCTTCGGCGAGCCGGGTGCGCGGCTCTACCGCACGGGCGATCTCGTACGGTTCACGGCCGACGGCGACCTCGAGTACATGGGCCGGGTCGACCGGCAGTTGAAGATGCGCGGACTGCGTATCGAGCCCGGCGAGGTGGAGGAGGCCCTGCGTGAGATCCCGGAGGTGGTGGACGCGGTGGCCAAGGTGCACCACACCCGGCAGGGCATGTCACTGGTCGGCCATCTGGTGATGGCGGGGGAGGGAGAACCACGGCAGCTCATGGCCGGCGAGTACGAGGACATCAGACGAACGCTCGCCGATCGGCTGCCGCGGCACATGATTCCCACGGTCTTCGTGCGCCGTACGGAGCTGCCCCGCCTGAGCAACGGGAAGATCGACTACGGCTCTCTCGACTACCGGCCCGTCGGTTCCCCGGGCGAGATGAGCGCCGAGTTGCTGAGGGACCCGGTGGTCGCAGCGGTCCGGTCGATCTGGGGCGAGCTCCTCGAGTACGAGGGGGTGGCCTGGCAGGACAATTTCTTCCTGCTCGGCGGCCACTCGCTGCTGGCACTGCGAATGATCGACAAGGTGGGCCAGCAGCTCTCGGTCGACCTGGAGATCGAAGCGATATTTGCCAACCCGACCCTGAATGAATTCGTCGACGCGGTGCGCCGGGCCAAGCCTGCGGCGCGGGCCGATAAGGCGATACGGCGAATTTCCAGAGTTCCGGTCGGAGGTGACCGTACGCGCCGCGTGTAACCATAAATCCCCAGTTCAGCGCCTGTGACGTCTGCTGCACGCCTCTATTGTGTTGGAGGTGCGGGTGTAATTCGTGCTGCCTGGAAATGGGATTCGATATTGGTCTTGAATTTCTTCTTGAAATTCAGCCGAACGTCGTGTTTGGATGACTGGGAAATTCGGTCCGTGCCCTGGTTCGGGTACTTATCTGAGGAGTGCATATGCAGAGCAATGAGACGCAGGACCTCGCGTTCGAAACCCTCGTGGAGGACGAGTACGAGGCTCCGCAGCACTGTCTGATCCCCACCTGCGCCTGACCCCGGTTCCGCCGCCCGGTGTTCCGCACCGGGCGGCGGACCACGCTCTTTCGAGGAGGGCTGAGCCGATGCGGGTACGTCTCTCGCGGCTGCTGATCTTCACCAGCAGGAACGGACAGCTGGTGTGCGACGATCCGGTCAACCACCGCCAGTTCGCCCTGCGCCCCGCGGTATGGGACCTGCTGCCGCACTACACGGTGTGGGCACAGCCCCGGGAAGCCGACAGCCACGTCGTCAAGCAACTCCTGGAGTCGGGCCTGCTGATCGAGGAGGGCTCGCCCGAGCATCGGCGCGAGGACGAGCTCGGACCCTGGCGTACCTGGGGCACCGCCGCCACCTACTTCCACCTGGCCACCCGCACCCACGACAGCGAGCGATTCGTCACGGCGGCCGAGGACACCGCCCGGCTCCGTGAGAAGGGCGAACAGGAGCCCCAGCCCGAGCCGTTCAAGCGCTACGGCACCGAGCCGGTGACGCTCCCGGCTCCGGACCCGCTGCCCATGGAACTCACCCAGGCGCTGCGGCGCCGTCGCACGACCCGGCGCTTCGCGGCGCGGCAGCCGGTCGGTCTGCGGCAGCTGAGCACCATGCTGCACTGGGCCGGGGGAGTCCAACACCGCGTGGACCTGCCCGGCTTCGGCGTCTCGCTGCTGAAGGCGAGCCCCTCCGGCGGGTCGCGCCACCCCATCGAGATCTATCCGGTGATCCGGTCGGTCGAGAACGTGCGACCGGGCCTCTACCACTACGCACCCGACGTGCACGGCCTGGAACCGCTGCGTGAGGAACCCCTGAGCGACGAGGAGGTCCTGCACTGGTGCGGCGACCAGAGCTTCGTGGCCCGCGCCCCCGTGCTCTTCCTCTACACGGCGGTCCTGGAGCGCTCGGCCTGGAAGTACCCCATGGGCAGGACGTACCGCGCGATCTTCGCCGAGCTGGGACACGTGAGCCAGACGACCTACCTGGCGGGTACGGCACTGGAACTGGGCGTGTTCTTCACCGCCGCGCTCCGGGACGAGACCGTGGAGCGCGACCTGGGCGTGCACTGGAACACGGAGATCCCGCTCGGCGTCAGCGGTTTCGGGGCGCCGGACGGGGAGGAGGCCGAGCGGCAGGCGGCGATGCTCGACGGCGGCACTGCCGGCTTCTCCTATCCGCGCGACGCCTGGGACGGCCTGGGGTGAGCCGCGTCCCCGGCCCACCGTCCATGTCCGCGGCCGCCCGCACGGCCCCGGGCGGAGAGGGAATCCCCGTGACCGACGAGCAACCCGCGGACAGCCCCGTACGGGTCCTCATCGACCTCGCCCGCGTCGACCGCAACCTGCGCCGACTGCACGCCCGCGCGGCCGCCCGCGGCGTCCGCGTCCGGGCGCATGTGAAGGGACACCGCACCGCCGAACTCGCGCTGCGGCAACAGGCGGCGGGCGCCGTCGGCATAGCGGTCACCCAACTCGCCCAGGCCCGCCAGTACGTGGCCGCCGGCATCGACGACGTGGTGATCGCGCACCCGTGGCCCGAACCCTGGAGGTGGCGCGAAACGGCCGAACTGGCCCGGCACTGCCGGGTGTCGGCGCACGTCGACAGCGAGGCCGCCGTACAAGGGCTGGCCGACGCCGCGGCCGAACTCGGCGTCACCGTCGGCATCCGGGTGCAACTGGGCACCGGCCTCGACGCCACCGCCACACCCGACGGCCGCCTCCTCGCCCTGGCCCGCGCGGCAGCCGCCCGCCCGTCGCTGCGGCTCGACGGCGTCACCGCCTACCAGGCACTGCTCAGCGCCGAAGACGCGAAGGACGCGGCGGCCATCGGGCGGTCAACGGCCGCGCACTGCCTGCGGATCGCCGCGCTGATGCGAGAGGCGGGCCTGCCCTGCCCGGGTGTCGCCGTCGGAGGCACGCCCACCGCGGACGGGGCCCTCGCCGAACCCGGCGTCACCGAGATCTGCTCGGGAGCGTACGCCCTGCAGGACGGGGGCATGCTCGCGATCGGCGCCTGCGCGCCCGAGGACGTGGCCGTGACAGTGGTCGCGACGGACCAGGAGGCGGCGGACCGGGTGCTCGACCAGCATCCCTACCCGTGGCAGACCACCCTGGACCACCAGCGGTTGGCCAGCACGGCACCACCGGGAGCCAGGCTGAGCCCGCCGCACATCTGCGCCCTCACCCCGCAGGTCCGGACGGTCACGGTGTACGAACACGACGAGAAACGGCGCATTGGCATATGGCAGGTACTCAACACCCAGGACACACCTCCGGAACGGCCGACGAACCAAGGCCGGACAAAGGGGAGTTGAGCAAACCCGCCCCACCCAGCCGCCGGAACGCGCTGGGCGTCCTGCGGGTGCGTTCCTTCCGGCTGTTCTTCATCGCCCAGTCCAGCTCGTCGCTGGGCGACTTCCTGGTCGCGCCCGCACTCGCCTTCGCCATCCTGGATCTCACCGGCTCCGCCGCCGACATCGGACTGGTCCTCGCCGCCCGTACCATCCCCCTCACACTGTTCATGCTGGTCGGGGGCGTGCTCGCCGACCGGCTGCCCCGCCAGCGGGTGATGCTCGCGAGCGACCTGGCCCGGTTCTGCTCCCAAGGCATCACCGCGGCACTGGTGTTCAGCGGCGACGCCACCGTCTGGCAGCTCATGGCCTTGCAGGCCGTGCACGGCACGGCCACCGCGCTGTTCATGCCGGCCGTGACCGGACTGGTGCAGGAGTGCGTCCCGGCATCCCAACGGCAGTCCGCCAACGCCCTGCGCAGCATCTCCCACTCGGCCGCCATGATCGCGGGGCCGTTGCTGGCCACACTCCTCGTCCTCACCGCCGGGACCGGCTGGGCGATCGCCGCCGACGCCGCGACCTTCGCCGTCAGCGCCTACTGCCTGGCACGGCTGGGACTGCCCCGCGACGCGACCGTGCCCGCCGGCAGGGGTGGGCACATGCTGACCGAACTCCGCGAGGGATGGCGGGAGTTCGCCTCCCGCATCTGGGTCTGGTCGATCATCACCATGGCCTCGCTGAGCAACATGCTGTACGCGGTCTTCACCGTCCTCGGCCCCGTGCTGAGCGAACGGGAGCTGGGCGGACGCGGCGCCTGGGGCGCCATCCTCACCGCCTTCGGGGCAGGCGCCGTCCTCGGCGGCGCCGGGGCCCTGTGGTTGCGCACCCGCCACCCGCTGCGCACCGGGCTCCTGGCGACGGCCCTCTTCGCCGCCCCGCCCCTCGTCCTCTCGCAGGCCTCCACCACGGTGCCCGCGGCGGCGGCAGCGTTCGTCGGGGGTGCCGGCCTGATGCTGTTCAACCCGCTGTGGGAGACGACCCTCCAGGCAGGCGTCCCCGCCTCGGCCCTGTCCCGGGTCAGCGCCTACGAATGGTTCGGCTCCTACGCCGCCCAGCCGGTCGGGCTGATGCTCGCCGGACCGCTGGCCGCCCAGGCCGGCATGCGCACCACCCTGCTGGCCGCCGGTCTGGCACAACTGGCCATCAGCCTTGCCCCCCTCGCCCTGCGGGACGTACGCAGCCATTCCGTCGAAAGGCAGGAACACCGATGACCCGATCCCAGGGCACACCCTCCGGAGCCGGCCAGGACCGCCCATGGATGAACGCCCTCAGCCGCGGGCGCGTGCCGGGCCCCCGGCTGCCCCAGCAGCGAGTGGTGGACGGAACCGGACCGAGCACCCGCAGCGTCCACGCCGGCACCTACCAGGACCCGGTGACCGGTGCGGTGGGGACCCCGGTGTTCCAGACCAGCACGTTCACCTTCAGTGATGACACCTACCAGGCCTTCGAACAGGGCGACATCAGGGACGTCCCGATCTACGGGCGGTACGGCAGCCCCAACCAGTGGGCCGTGCAGGAGAAGATCGCCGCACTGGAGAACGCCGAGAGCGCCCTGGTGTTCTCGTCCGGCATGGCGGCCATCACGACGACCCTGCTGGCCCTCACCAACCGTGGTGGTCACATCGTCTCCTCCCGCGACGTCTACGGCGGCACCTTCAACCTGCTGCGCGAGGACATGCACCAACTGGGCCGCGAGGTCACCTTCACCGATCCGGTCGACATGGACGCCATCCGCGCCGCCGTCCGCGACAACACCCAGGTGCTGTTCTTCGAGACCCTGACCAACCCGCTGCTGAAGGCCGCGCCCCTGGTCGAACTCGGGCGCCTCGCACGGGAGAAGGACCTGCTCCTGGTCGTCGACGGCACCTTCCTGCCGCCGGTCTGCCTGCGCGCGCTGGAACACGGGGCGCACCTTGTGCTGCACAGCGCCACCAAATACCTCAACGGGCACAGCGATGTGACGGCGGGCGTCGCCGCCGGGCCACGCAAGTACGTCGACCGGATCTGGGCCCAGATGCTCAAGTTCGGCGGCTCGCTCGACTCGATGACGTGCTTCCTGCTGGAGCGTGGACTCAAGACACTGGCCCTCAGGATGCGCGCCCACAGCGAGACATCCGTCGCCGTCGCCGCGTTCCTCGCCGGCCATCCCGCGGTCCGCAAGGTCCACCACCCCTCCCGGCCCGACTACCCCTACCCCTGGCTGCACGAGATGGCGCCCAACGGCTTCGGCGGCATGGTCTCCTTCGAACTGGACGGCGGGGACGAGGCGGCCCTCAAGCTCCTGGACCGGCTGCGCCTGCCCGTGGTCGCCACCAGCCTCGGCGGAGTGGAGTCCCTGGTCAGCCTGCCGTTCAACACCTCGCACAGCTTCCTGACCAGGCGCCAGCGGGCCGAGGTGGGGATCGCCCCGGGCCTGGTGCGCTTCTCGGTGGGCATCGAGGACGCCGACGACCTCATCGGCGATCTCGACCAGGCCCTCGGTGGCCTGTGACCCGGCCGGAGACCCGCGCCACCCGCGAGGGAAAGGACTGAGCAGTATGCGCAACGGACTGAACATCGCCGGAGTGTCGGAGATGGTGCACGAGATACGGCAGATCCCCGCGGAGGCGGTCGCACGCTTCGCGGTTCAGACACCGGGCGGCGCCGCCACCCCGGGAAGCGTCATCTCCCGTACGCTCACGGCACGCAACGGCACCGTACGGATGGCCCGCGACTTCCGGCTGGGCCACCGCCTCACCGTGACCGCTGACGAACCGGACGGCGCCCAGCCCACCCCGTACGAGTCGGCACTGGCCGCTCTCGGGGCCTGCGTCATGGTGACCTCCGTCAACGGCTACACCGCCAGGGGCGTCACTCTCGGCGCGATGTCCGTCACGGTCCGGGCCGACCTGGAGCTCGACTCGACGGGACGGGCCGTCGCCGGGCGGCCGCTTCAGAACATCGCCTGGCGCTGCGACGTCGACTGCGAGACAGACCCCGACACAGCACGCTCGATCAACCGGCTGGTGACCGCCTTCAGCCCGAACCATCGGGTGTTCCTGGATGCGGCCCCGCTCGACACGGTCGTCCTCGTCGGCGCCGACGGCCGGACGACCGCCCTCGACGCCCCTGCGCCCGGCGCGGATTCCGAGCCGGCGGGCGCTGCCCGGAGCACCGCCATCGAAGCAACCGTGACCTGGGAGTACGGCTCCGAGGGCAGCTATGTCACCACGGTCGGGACACCCGGCGCCCGCCCACGGTCGGGCCCCTGGGGCGTGGATCAGGCGAAGCAGATGCTGGGTATCGACCGTGCCCCCAACTCGCAGGAGATCCTGCTCGCCGCGCTCTGCGCCGAACTGATCCCACTGCTCCCGGACGGCAGCGTGCTGCGGGCCGCCGGTCTCCTCGACACCCGCGGCATGCTGAACGTCGCGCGCGAGGTGCCCAGCCGGTTCCACGGCCTGTCTCTGGAGGCCGTCGCCCAGGACCTGTCCGCGAGCGATCTGTCCCAGGCGCTGGCACGCTCCGTACTCCTCGCCACACTCGCCACGCCGCGCGCGGTCGACGTCGAACTGTGGCTCGCCGGTCGGCAGGTGGTGTCCGACCACAGCATCACGGCGGACGCCGAGGCCGTACGCGACGAACTGACCCGGAAGGCCGGGCAGCAGGCCGAACAGACCAACAGCCAGAAGAACGCCGGCCATGACGGCTGAGAGAAGTCACCAGGGGGACCGCATGACACAGCCGGTGTGCACATGCCGGCCCGGCGCGACGGTATGGCTGACGGGCCTGCCGAGCTCCGGCAAGAGCACGCTCGCCCGGGAACTGGCCGAGTTGTTGCGCTCGCGGGATCGGCGGGTGGAGGTGCTCGACGGGGACCGGCTCAGGCAGGTCTTCTCGCCCGACCTGGGCTTCAGCCGCGAGGACCGGAACACCAACGTCCAACGCATCGGCACGATGGCCCAGGTACTAGCGCGCAACGGAGTCCTCGCGCTCGTACCGGTCATCGCCCCGTTCGCCGACAGCCGCGAAGCCGTCCGCAAACGTCATCTGTCCAACGGCACGCCCTACTTGGAGATCCATGTCGCCGCGCCGCTGGACGTGTGCGCGGCACGCGATGTGAAGGGGCTGTACGCCAGGCAGGCCGCGGGCGAGATCAGCGGACTGACCGGCGTCGACGACCCCTACGAGGTGCCGGAGTCACCGGACCTTCGCGTGCGGACACATGCTCAGCCCGTGCACGAGTCCGCCGCAGCGGTCCACCGGCTGCTCGTCGAACGGGGGCTGGCGTGACGGCCCCGGCCGCGCCCCGGGTCACGGCCCGCCCGTTCGCGCTGTCCCACCTGGACCGGCTGGAGTCCGAGGCGGTGCACATCCTGCGCGAGGTCGCCGGCGAGTTCGAACGGCCGGTGATCCTGTTCTCCGGCGGCAAGGACTCCATGGTGGTGGTGCACCTCGCGTTGAAGGCCTTCACTCCGGCACCCGTCCCCTTCCCGCTGCTGCATGTGGACACCGGGCACAACTTCCCCGAGGTCCTCGACTTCCGGGACCGGGTGGTGGCGGCACACGGGCTCCGGCTGCACGCGGTCCCGGTCCAGGACTACATCGACCGCGGGATGCTGCGTGAACGCCCCGACGGCACCCGCAATCCGCTCCAGACCCTTCCGCTGACGGAGACGATCCGGACCGAGCGGTTCGACGCGGTGTTCGGCGGCGCCCGGCGCGACGAGGAGAAGGCCCGCGCCAAGGAGCGGGTGTTCAGCCTGCGCGACGAGTTCTCCCAGTGGGATCCGCGCCGTCAGCGTCCGGAGCTGTGGAACCTGTACAACGGCCGGCACGCCCCCGGCGAGCACGTCCGTGTCTTCCCGCTGTCCAACTGGACCGAACTGGACGTGTGGCAGTACATCGCCCGGGAGCGGATCGAGCTGCCGCAGATCTACTTCGCGCACCGGCGTGAGGTGTTCCAGCGGGACGGAATGTGGCTGACCGCGGGCGCGTGGGGCGGTCCCACCAGGGACGAGCGGGTGACGACCCGGCAGGTCAGATACCGAACCGTCGGTGACATGTCGTGCACGGGCGCCGTCGAGTCGGAGGCCCGCACGGTGCAGGACGTCATCGCCGAGATCACCCGGTCCAGGCTCACCGAGCGGGGCGCGACCCGCGCCGACGACAAGCTGTCCGAGGCCGCCATGGAGGACCGCAAGCGCGAGGGGTACTTCTGATGAACGCGGACACACTGCGCTTCGCGACCGCGGGCTCGGTCGACGACGGCAAGTCCACTCTGGTCGGCCGCCTGCTGTACGACTCCAAGTCCGTCCTGACCGACCAACTCGAGGACGTGACCAGGGCATCGCGAACCGGGACGCCCGATCTGGCGCTGCTGACCGACGGGCTGCGGGCGGAGCGGGAACAGGGCATCACCATCGACGTGGCGTACCGCTACTTCGCCACGCCGCGCCGCCGGTTCATCCTCGCCGACACCCCCGGCCATGTGCAGTACACCCGCAACATGGTGACCGGCACCTCCACCGCGGACCTCGTCGTCATCCTGGTCGACGCCCGCAAGGGAGTGGTCGAGCAGACGCGCAGACACGCCGCGATCGCCGCTCTGCTGCGCGTCCCGCAGGTGGTGCTGGCCGTGAACAAGATGGACCTGGTCGGCTACGCGGAGTCGGCGTTCGCCCCGCTCGCCGACGAATTCACCGCCTACGCAAGCGCGTTGGGCGTGCCGCAGGTCACCGCCGTCCCGATCTCCGCCCTCGCGGGCGACAACGTCGTGGAGTCCTCGGCCTCCATGCACTGGTACGACGGCCCCACCGTCCTCCAGCATCTGGAGACCGTCGAGGCCGGGCACGATCCGGCCGACGCCGAGGGACGCTTCCCGGTGCAGTACGTGATCCGCCCCGGCAGCGCCGAACACCCCGACTACCGCGGCTACGCGGGGCAGATCGCGGCCGGCGCCTTCCGGGTCGGCGAATCGGTGACGGTCCTCCCCTCCGGCCGCACCTCGACCATCACCGGCATCGATCTGCTCGGCAGGCCGGTCGACGCGGCGCGGGCCCCGCAGTCGGTCACCCTCCTCTTCGCCGACGACATCGACATCGCGCGCGGCGACCTGATCGTTCCCTCCGCTGACCTGCCGACCACCAGTAGGGATGTCGAGGCGACGGTCTGCCATGTGGCCGACACCCCGCTCACCGTCGGCCGACGTGTCCTGATCAAGCACACCACGCGAACCGTGCGGGCCCGGGTCGAGGAGATCCCCTCGCGGCTCGGTCCGGACGACCTTTCCCAGCGGCCGGAACCCGGACAACTGGTCGCCAACGACATCGGGCGGATCCGGCTGCGAGCCGCCGAACCACTGGCCCTGGACGCCTATGCCGACTCCCGTAGCACCGGTTCCTTCCTCCTGATCGACCCTGCCGACGGCACGACACTCGCCGCCGGCATGGCCTCACCGGTGCCGAGGACCGGGCACCTGGCTCCTCCTGACCCGCCGACAGCATCCGCTTCCTCGATCACGTGACAGCGACGCGGCGGTCCCTGCCACAGCACCAGGTCCGTCAGGGCCTCTCGGCCGGTACACGGGTCGGGATGGTCGGGAGCACCACATGCTCCGGCACCGAGGTCGGGACACGGCCGGAGCGTGCGATCTCGAGAAGATCCGGAAGCTCGTAGTCCTGTGCGGCGTCGAGATCGACCGTGTATCCGAGGTCCCCCAGGCTTGCGACCGTCAGCCGGCTCAGGGGGTTGTTGCTGCCATCGATGTTCGGCGACATCAGCTCGTTGTCGAAGACGCTCTCACGCCAGTGTCCGCCGGCGCTCCCGGGACCGCCGACATTGGCGACCGGCACCGGTTCGGGCCCTTCTCCGGTGAGCCTGCCGAACTCCTTCATGGCCCCGGGTCCGACAAAGGTCGGGTCGAGGCCGGGGAAGTTCTTGAGGAAGCCGAAGTCCTTCCAGACGGTTCCGATGCCCAGTACGTGCCCCATCTCGTGCGTTATGACGTCGAGGAGTGAGCCCTCCTCTTCCATCTGGGCAAGATCGGCGCTGTCGAACCTCATGCGCCCCTTCACAGGAAGTCCCGCTCCGCTGGCCGCGCTGTCGCTCCGGAACCGCGTCGGGCCGGCCTGCCCGAGGATATTGGGGATGTTGTTGACACCGTCGATCGGCACCCCCTCGGCGTCGATCAGGAGATCGTCGATCACGACCCTTCCGGTGAGGTCGTTGATGATCGCGGTCTCCAGATCTCCCACTATGACGCGCGCCCAACGGTCCGCGGCTTCGGCGAAGACGCTCTTCTGGCTGCTTGTCAGCCCGCCGAGGAACCGCACCTCGATCTGGAAGGGAGACGTGGTCGCGGCGAGCTCCGCGGCGCGGCCGATGTCAGCGACTGCCCTGTGAGTTTCAAAGGCGTAATTGATCTGCCTGCCCATGGCAACTACTCCCATCTCATGTAGTCAGCCTCCTTCTGAACCAGGCTAAACTTATTCAGAGTTGTAGGCGATGCAACCAATTTCGTTGAATATTCGCCTGCTCCCCGGCGCGCTGGTGCGTTACCCCGGCCGTATTCTGGAAGTGCACGAGGAGCGGGAAGCCCAGGCCGTTTGCTTCGGGTTCAAACACCGCTGAATCCCCATGATTTCGGTACGGCTTCTCACGCCTGAACTCCAAGCGTGAAGGGAGCCTCCAATGGCTGCCAAGAAGCGTGCGTCCGCCAATCCCAGGCCCTCCACAAATGGCCAGGACAAGCTGATCGGCGACCTCAAGCAGTTCATCCGTACCCGGGGGCCGGGCTACCTCAGCGACCCGAACGTGTCCTCGATCGGTATCGGGTACAAGGAGCAGAGCGGGAAACAGGGCAAGGAACTGGCCCTTCAGTTCACGGTCGACAAGAAGGTCCGGCCGGAGGGACTGGAGGAGCTGAGGACCGCCGAGATCCCCGCGGCCATCGACATCGGTGGCGGCGTCAAGGTGCCGACCGATGTTGTCCAGCGCTCCTACAAGCCGCACTTCCTCGTGGTGGCCGAGGGCGAGACGCCCGAGCGGCAGAAGCGCGTCAACCCGATTCGTCCCGGTGTGAGCGTCGGCAACGTCAAGGTGAGCGCCGGCACCTTCGGGTGCATCGTTTTCGACAGGAACGACGGCTCGCCCTGCCTGCTGAGCAACTGGCACGTGCTGAACGGTCGGAAGGGCGAGCTCGGCGACGTGGTCGTGCAGCCCGGAAAGGGCGACGACAGTCGCATCGCGCTGAATCGTCTCGGCACGCTCCAACGCGCCCACCTCGGCAGGGGCGGCGACTGCGCCGTGTCCACAGTGACGGACCGTGATTTCGACACGGACATCCTCGATCTTGATGTCACACCGACGAAGCTGGGCGAACCGCAGATCGGCGACAAGGTCGTCAAGAGCGGCCGCACCACCGGGGTCACGCACGGCGTGGTGAGCAGGCCCTTCGCCCTCGTCGGCATCAACTACGGCGCGCCGGTCGGAGTGCGCGAGATCGAATGCTTCGAGATAGGCCCCGACCCCAGGCATCCGGCGGACGACGGCGAAATCAGCCTGCCCGGCGACTCCGGATCGGTCTGGATGTTCACGACCCGCACCGGCAAGTCCACGGACGTAATGGCCGGTCTGCACTTCGGTGGTGAGTCGGACGAGGCCCCCGAGGAGCGCGCGCTCGCCTGCTTCCCCCAGTCGGTCTTCGACGAACTGAAGATCACCCTCGCACCACCGGACCCCGAATCGCTGGAGGCCGTGGCCGGGTACGACCCGGGCTTCCTCGCGGTACCGATCGGCACCCCGCAGCTCAACCCGTCGATCAAGGAGGACGCCGTCCGGCTCAACGGGTCGGAGGTGGTCCCCTACACGCACTTCTCGCTGGCCCTCAGCTCGTCGCGGCGCTTCGCCATCTGGGTGGCCTGGAACATCGACGGTGGCACCCTCAAGAAGCTCGACCGGACGGGCATCGACTTCGTCAAGGATCCGCGCCTTCCGGCAGCCGCACAGGTCAGCAACGAGCTGTACAAGGGCCGCAACAACCGGCTCGACCGCGGCCACATCGCGCGCCGCGCCGACGTCGTGTGGGGTTCGTTGCCCGAGGCGAAGAAGGCCAACAGGGACTCGTTCTTCTACACCAACATCACTCCACAGATGGACGACTTCAACCAGAGCGGGCGCAACGGCATCTGGGGCCACCTCGAGGACGCGGTCTTCGAAGACGTCCGTGTCGACGAGCTCAAGGTCAGCGTGTTCGGCGGCCCGATCTTCCACGAGGACGACCGTGTCTTCCGGGGCGTCAAGCTCCCGCGGGAGTTCTGGAAGGTGCTCGTCTTCTCCGAGGACGGCAAGCTCAAGTGCAAGGCGTTCCTGCTGACGCAGAACCTTGATGTGCCCGAAGCCCTCGAACTGGACGAGTTCCGGGTGTTCCAGGTCAAGCTGTCCGAGATCCGGACGCGGACCCACTTGCGCTTCCCCAACGAGCTGACCGCGGCGGACACACTGGTGGTCCCGGAGTCCCTGGAGGACCGGACGCCGCTGGAGCGTCAGTCCGACATCGACTGGAGCTAGGCCCTGTCGTTTGGATCATCTCGGCGTCGCGGGCCCTGGCACGCGCATCTGCCGCGTTGTCGTCGGTCGCCGTCCCCCACTCCCGACATCGCTCGAGCGGGGGTACCCCCATCGCGTCGACTCCCTCCTCCGCCTTGCAACTGCACGCGCCAGACCCCGCTCGGGTCCGCCAAGAGGAACCGATCCGCACAGCCGAGCCGATCATCCAACCGACAGAGCCTAGACGGCGAGTACCCGTCGGCGAACCGCGTCCTCAGGAGCGCCGCGGCATGCGCTCGATCGCCACCATGGCGGCATCGTCTCCCAGATGTCCGCCGACGTGCCGCATCAGGTCCCTGCACAGGTGGGCCAGGAGGGCGTCGGGATCCTTGTCGGCTTTGTCGGCCACCCGTTCCGCGAGCGGGTAGAAGGCGCCCTCGCGGTTGCGGGCCTCGATGACACCGTCCGTGTAGAGCAGGACGATGTCGCCGTACTCGAAGGCGAACTCTTCTTCGGACAGTTCGGCCTGCACGAATTCGGTGAGGCCCAGGGGTGGTGCCGGGTCGCGTACCTCGAGGGGACTGACGTGGCCGCGACGCAGCAGCAGAGGCGAGGGGTGTCCGCAGTTGATCAGGTGAAGGACCGGCTCGTCGTCCGGGATGTCCAGTGCTGCGGCGGTGATGAACGCCTCGCCGCGATCCTCGGTCGCGGTGTCGAGAGCCGCGGGGTCGTCCAGGTCCGAGGAGACGGTTCCCTCGAGGAAGGCCATGAGCGCTGGTAGATCGGCCTGCCTGTGGGCCGCGCCCCGGAAAGCGCCGAGCAGGAGGGCGGCATCACCGACGGCTTCCAGGCCATTGCCTCTGACATCGCCGATGACGATCCGGGTCCCGTGTGCCGTACGAGCGGCGGCATACAGGTCGCCGCCCAGCTGCGCCTCGGATTCGGCGGCCAGGTACACCGACGCGATGCGCAGCGAGCCGACACGCTGGGGAAGCGGCTTGAGCACCACCTCTTGCGCGGCCTTCGCGACCGACCGCAGCTGACTCAGCTCCCTTTCATGACGCTCGCGCCGGGCGGCGAAAGAAGTCGCGAACGCTGACATCAGGATCAGAATGATCAGCTGGGAGGAGTGGTTCAGATCGGCGATGCTGGTGCGCACCACCGCCACCACGGCCTGGGCCGATACGGCGACGGCGCCGACGCATGCGGTCGTCCGGGGACCGGCGAACGACGCCGTGACGGCGGGCGCGGCCACCAGGAACGGCCCGAGGTGGACGCTGGGCGGAGCCAGGATGTCGACCACCGTGACGATCACGATCATCATGATCGGCACCGCCAGCAGCGCCTGACGTGGCTCCTGTGACCAACGATGATCTTTGAGGCGTCTCGGAACCATACATTCTGGATACACCCCGCCGCGCCCCGGCGCCCGCACCGACGCCCACGGCGTTGGGTGCGGACGGATGCGGGGACGAATACCTCTCGAATGTCGAGGTCATGCCAGTCCTGGGTCAGGGGGGAACGGTGTCGCGCTATCGGCCCCGGCCGTCGCTGGGGGCACTCGGCCCCGGATCAGCCGCGCGAGGTGGTTTCCCTCACCCAGGGCAGCGCGAACCGCTCCAACAACACCAGAGCGAAGTAGAGCAGGATGCTCATCAGCCCGATCAGGATGATCGCCGCCCAGGCGGTGGCGGTGTCACCGACCCCGCCTGCCTGCACGATCAGAAAGCCCAGCCCGCTCTCACCGGCCTGGAACTCGCCGATGACCGCGCCGATCGCGGCGAGCGGCATCGCCACCTTCAGCCCGACGAAGATCTGCGGCAGTGCGGCGGGCAACCGTACCTTCCGGAACGCCTGCCAGCGGGAGGCGTCCAGCGAGCGTGCCAACTCGGCCAGGTCCGCGGGGGTCGACGTGAGGCCGGTCGCGGTGGACAGCACGATCGGGAAGAAGCAGAGCAGGAAGACCATGGTCAGGACCGGTTTCTGCCCCCAGCCGAGCGCCCCGACCAGCAGCGGCCCGAGCGCGATCTTCGGAACCGCGTTGACGGCCACCAGCAGCGGCGTGAACATCCGCTCCAGTACCCGCGAGCCCGCCAGCGACAGTCCGATCAGGACTCCGCAGGCGCTGGAGAGAACGAACCCGACGACGGTCTCCACCGTGGTGTCCCCGGTGTGCTCCAGGAACCGGCCCGGGGCCGCGGTGAACGCCGAGAGCACGGCACCCGGCGGAGGCAGCACTGCCGGGTGGATCACCTCCAGCGCCGACGTGAGCAGCCACCACACACCGAGCGCGACCAGCAGCCCGGCCGACGGCAGCAGCACGACGCCGATGCCGGTTCCGCGTTGCGGTCCCGGTCCGACTCGCGCCACCGGGGCCTGCGGCGGCTTCGAGAGGTCGGTCATCCCATCCTTCTCCCAGCGCGGCGCGATCAGCCTTTCGGCACGAGGTCGAAGTCGATGATCCGGTCAGCGGTCATGCCCTTCGGCAGCGCGCCCGCGTCCTCCAGGATCGCGATGCTCCTCGCGACCCGCGCGGAGTCCAGCGTCCCGATCGCCGTGCCGGAACCGTCCGGCTTCACGTACTCGGCCATCAACTCCAACTCGGCGGCCGCGGCGGCCGGGTTCGTGGCGTCCACGTTCCGCTTCAGGATCTCGGAGGCCTCCTTCGTGTGGGCGAGGCTGTACTCCAATCCCTTGAGCAGCGCAGTGCTGAACCGCTTCACCATCTCCGGATCCTGCTCGGCGATCTTCGTCGACGTGATCAGCACGTTTCCGTAGAGATCGGGTATCACGTCGCTGTACGGCAGCAGGACGGCCTTCTTCTTGGTCACCGCCTCGACGGTCGGCTTACCCACGACGAACTGGCCGATGCCGTCCACCGAACCGCCGGCAAGCGTGCCCATCAGTGTCTGTGCCTCGCCATTGACCCAGGTCACCTTGGCGGCGTCCACCCCGGCCAGTCGGGCGTACGTCGGGAAGAGGTTGCGTACGACGGAGCCGGGCGTGTCGGCGAGCCGCTTGCCCTCGAGGTCCTTCGGCGCGGCGATGCCGTTGCCCTCGGTGGTGGCGATCGCGGCCATGGTGTGCTGCTGGATGGCGGCCACCGCGACGAAGCCCTTCGTCTGGCCGCTGCCCATGTGCAGCAGACCGCCCGTCAGGTCGATGGGGCCGAACTGCGCCTGGCCGCTCGCCACAGCCGGAATGATGCCGCCGGTGCCCTGGCCCGGCTTGATCTCCACGTCGAAGCCGGCCTCTTCGAAGTACCCCTTGTCCTTCGCGACCCAGGCGTACGAGTCCCGGCCGAAGTTGCCGAACGAGGTCAGATAGGTGACCTTCCTGAGTGTGTTGTCGTCACCACCGGCACCTGCGTCGGCATCCGAGCCGCCACACCCCGAGACCAGTGCCAGCGCCGTGGCCAGGGCCGCCGCGGCGACCGTACGGGCGAACCTGTTCATGCGCACGGTGTTGTCCTCTCCGACCGCCGACTGTGCCGAGGGCATGACACTCAGTACAGGCAACAGCCTACGAGGGAACGGCAGTTGTGGGCCAGGTGTGCGGCAGTGGGTATACAGAGACAGAACGACAGGTACCGCTGAGCGGCCCGCTCCGGGTAGCCTGACCGGGCGTCACGAACCGGCCGGCATGGCGAACGCCAGTGGATGGGGAGACGGCCGGATGATCAGACTCACCGGTGTGTCCCGGAGCTTCACCAGCCGCTCCGGTTCGACAGTGGCACTCCAGGACATCGGCCTTCACATCGCCGAGGGCGAGTTCGTGGCGGTGGTGGGCCGGTCCGGGTGCGGCAAGTCCACACTGCTCCGGCTCATCGCCGGGCTGCTGCCGGTCACCGAGGGCGAGATCACCATCGGCGGCGAACCGGTCCACGGAGCCAGGCGGGATGTCGCCATGCTGTTCCAGCGGCCTGCCCTGCTGCCCTGGCGGTCCGTCCTCGACAATGTCCTGCTGCCCGTGGAGATCTTCGGTTGGCGCAGGTCCGAGCACCGCGACCGGGCGTACCGGCTGCTGGCGACGGCCGGACTGAGCGGCTTCGAGAAGCACCGGCCGCACGAGCTCTCCGGGGGTATGCAGCAGCGTGTCGCACTGTGCCGGTCGCTGATGGGCGAGCCCCGGGTGCTGCTCATGGACGAGCCGTTCTCCGCACTCGACGCGCTGACCCGCGCGGACCTCGCGGTGGAGCTGCAACGCATCCACACCGAGAACGAGTCCACCGTCGTCTTCGTCACCCACTCGATAGACGAGGCCGTGCTGCTTGCCGACCGGGTGGTCGTGCTCAGCCCGCGCCCGGGGCGGATCCGCAAGACCATCGACATCGCGATTCCCCGGCCGAGGACGCTGGGCAGGACTGCGCACCTCGACGAAGTGGCCCGGTGCACCGCAGATCTGCACGACCTGCTGATGGAACGGGACATGTCCAGGTCCGTCGAAACGGAGGGGCGATGACCGCCCGGGTCTGCGTCTTCACCGAGCCGCACCGCGGCGCCGACTACGAGGATCAGCTGCGCTTCGCGCAACTCGTCGAAGCCTGCGGGTTCGAGGGGTTCTTCCGGGCCGATCACTACCAGGCGATGGGCGCGGATCCTGGGTTGCCCGGCCCCACCGACGCCTGGCTCACGCTGGGCGCGCTCGCCCGGGAGACCTCCCGGATCCGGCTGGGCACCCTGGTCACCTCGGCCACCTTCCGGCTACCGGGCCCGCTGGCAGTGACGGTGGCGCAGGTGGACCGGATGAGCGGGGGACGGGTCGAGCTGGGCCTCGGCGCCGGTTGGTACGAACGGGAGCACACCTCGTACGGCATCCCGTTTCCGCCCGCCCCGGAGCGCTTCGACCGGCTGGAGGAGCAGCTGGCCGTGATCACCGGCCTGTGGCGAACACCGGCCGGCGAGCACTTCAGCCACCACGGGCACCACTACCAACTGCTCGACGCGCCCGCACTGCCGAAGCCCGTACAGGTGCCGGGGCCGCCGATCATCGTCGGAGGCCGCGGGCCCAAGCGCACCCCGCAGCTGGCCGCTCGCTATGCCGACGAGTTCAACATGCCCTTCAAGTCGGTGGCGGAGACTGCCCGGGCGTACCGACGAATCGCCGAGGCGTGCGAACGAACCGGCCGGGCAGACTCCGGTCGGCCACCGCTTGTGCTCTCGACCGGTGTCGTGGTCGCGATCGGCCACACCGACGCAGAGGCGCAACGGCGTGCCGCCCCTCTGCACGTCAAGAGCGCGCTGCCACCGGAGGACCCGGTCATCGGATCCCCGGCCCAACTCGTCGACCGGCTCGGCGAGTTCTCCGCCATCGGCGCCGGCCGCTTCCACCTCCGACTGATCGACTTCACCGACCTCGACCACCTGGAACTCATCGCCGGCGAGGTGCTTCCGCAGCTGTAGCAGCTGAATGCAGCAGGGCTCCGCCCCCAGGGTGCGAACCGGCTGAGCCCCGCTGCCCAGAGACGACCTAGCCGTTGGGGACGGTGTCCTCGAACGCGGTGCCGGCTGTGCGGTGAGCGCTGATCCTGGCCGCGACCTGAGCCGGGCTCAGGACCTGGTCCTTGACGTGGAGGACGTAGTCGACCTGTTCGTCGTAGGACCGCGGAGTGGTGCTGGTCCGGCCCGCGAGGTCGATCAGCCACCGGTTGAAGTTGATGGACATGGGGCGCTCGGGCAGGTACGCGGCGTCGTGGGTGCCGAAGAGCTGCCCGTCGACGTAGTACTTGATGGTGCAGCTGTCGATGGTGAGCACCAGGTCGTGCCACCCCGCCCAGCTCTGCCGGGACTCGGTGTGCTGGTTGACGGCCTGCCAGGGGTCGGGGTTGTAGGAAGGTCTGGACGAGGCGGTCACCGTCCGGTCCGGACACGGGCGCGTCGGAGAACCTGACCCGGGCTGCGTAAGTGCCGTTCTTGAACTTCATGGCCATGGTGAGGACTTCGGTGTGCTTGGTGCTCTCGGCCGTCCCCGCGGTCGAGGTCCGTAGGTTCATCACCGAGTTGCCGCCGGAACCGGCGAAGGTGACATTCTCCGGGGACCACGTGGCACCGGGTACTCCGGGCCCGCCGGAGTTCGAGCGAACGCTCCAGCCGTTCGCCGAGATCCTCGGGTCGCCGGAGCCGGTGCAGTTGAAGTCGTCGAACAGGCTCTGTCCGCCTGCCGGAGGGTCGGTGGGCGGCTCAGTGGGGGGATCGGTCGGCTCGTTGCCCTCGGGGGCAGTGCCCCACACCGTGCTGCCGGCCACCTGGGCGGTGACCTTCGGCCAGTCCGCGTACGACGACCGGGAGGCGCTGAAGGAGTAGTCGTCGCTCTGGTTGAGGGGCTGCCAGTCGGCCCGGTGGAAGCGCAGCTGCATGTCCCCGGTGTCGGCGCCGGGAGCGAGAGTGCCCGCCCTTGCGGTGAAGCCGATGCCGAGGTAACGGTCGGCCGTGGCAGTGGGGTTGGCCAGTGTGCCGAAGGTGCCGGTGATGTTGGAGCGTACAGACGATCGAGCCCACCGTCGTCAGCCAGGCCGAGGCCAAGATCCTCGACGTGCCGCACCTGTCACCGGCGCTCCTCTTCGAGCGCCTCACCACCGACACCAACGGCCGGGCCGTCGAGTACGTCCACTCCATCTACCGCGGCGACCGCGACCGCATCGTCACCCGTCTGACGTCGGGGGGCCGTCGGCCGGTCACGATCAAGCTACCCGGACGGAATCCATTCCGGGCATCCCGCCCGGTGTCTTCCCCCAGCAGGAAGCCGTCGTTCTCACGGCGCAGGGCGACGTGCACGCCGACCGGTGACGGGAGAGGTCCCTTTCCGCCCTCACCTGCAGCTGATTGGGTGTGCGACCGGTCAGGTGTCAGGAGGAGCGGGTCAGCCGGGAGGGTGACCCCGTCGTCTGACTGCCCTCGTTCCCCAGGGTCAAGGTGTCGGCGCCGGTCTTCTCCAGGGTGTAGACGTTGCCCCGCGTGCACAGCACGCCGGCCGACGGATCCGTGGGTGCGCTCGTGACCGCCTCGAAGACCATGGACGTTCCATGCGTCTCCCGCAGACTTAGCGTCTCGGTGCACCCGAGGTCCCGGCCGGTGCTGCCCTCGGTCACGTGGCTGACCTGTCTGCCCACGATCTCGCCCCGGCCCGCAGCGTGGAAGGTGACGGTCACGGCCACCCGGGTCGTGCGAGCGTTGACGATGCCGTCACCGGCGGGGCTGCCGGGGCCTGTGCCCTTCCAAGTGCCCACCCAGGACGCGGGCAGGGCAGTCCCGGTAGCGGTGGGGGACGGAGAGACGGAGGCGGGCGGGGTCGTACGACCGTTCCCACCCGCCGCTTCATCACTGCCGTCGGGCCAGGCCAGCGCCGTGACGACAGCCGCCGTCACCACCGTGCCCGCTGCCACGGCGGCCGCCCATGCCCGCGCCGACGGCCGGCCCGGCGTGGAACCGGCACCGGACGGGGCGAGGGGAGCGGGGCCCGGAGCGGGACCCGACGGGAGAGCGGGGGGAGGGCCGTACGCGGTCGGCGGCCCGAACCCGGTCTGCGGTGCCGGGTTGGGCGCCGGCTGTGACTCCGGGGCGACGGGCTCCGAGTGTTCCAGCAGCGCCGCCAGCTCGGTTTCCCGCGCGGCGATGTCCGCCTCGAGGCGCGGCGGCCGTGCCGAGGCCCAGACGCCGGGCCTCGCCTCGAGCCTCTCCGACAACTCGTCCGCGGTGGGACGGGCCTGCGGTGACTTCGCCAGGCAGGCGGCCAGCAAGGGTGCGAGCGGCTCCGGCACGCCGTCGAGCGCGGGCTCCTCGTGTGCGACGCGGTAGAGCAGTTGGGCGGCGGACGGATCCTCGCCCGGGTGCAGGAAGGGCCCGTTCCCGGTGGCGGCATACACCAGGACCGCGCCCAGCGAGAAGATGTCGCCGGGCCCGGCCGATATTCCCCCGGTGACCTGCTCGGGTGCCATGTAACCAGGGGACCCGATGACACCGCCGGTACGGGTGTGCCGGGTGTCGTCCGCGGCTCGGGCGATTCCGAAGTCGATGAGCAGCGGATGGCGGCGGGCGAGCAGCACGTTGGACGGCTTCACGTCGCGGTGCGCGAGCCCCGCCCGGTGCACGGCCCGCAGCCCCTCGGCGAGTTCCGCCGCCAGAGCCCGGACGGCGGACTCGGGCAGCGGGCCGTCGCACGCCACCCAGGCCGCGAGGGAAGGCGCTGCCACGTACTCCGTGGCCAGCCATTGCGGCCGGTGACCCGCGGCGCTGTAATCCACGACCGACACGGTCCACGGGGAGCGCGCCTGGTCGCTGCTGGCGATCTCGCGGGCGAACCGCTGCTCGAACCCGGGGTCAAGGCCGAACTCGGTGCGTACGGTCTTGAGGGCCAACGGACGACCCGACGCCGTGCGGGAGAGGAACACCTGCCCCATGCCGCCGGCGCCGAGTCTCGCCAACAGGGGGTAACCGCCGATGGCCGGCGGATCGGTGGGATCCAGACGTCTCATGAACCTCTCCGGGCGCTGCTCGGGCCGCAGGGACGGTAGACCGTGGCTGCGGGGGACGGACACCGTCCGTGATACACGCGGGCCGTTCCTGCACGCGATGCATTCATATCAGTTCATATCCTGAGCGCATGGCGGGGCGGGACCGTACCGGCTTGTCGGCCCCAGCCGTCGCCATCGCTGCGCTACACCTTCGGCCGCGCCCGACAGGAGCCTCACATGTCCGACAGTGCCCCCGAGCCCCGTCCTGTCAACGCAGAGGCAGTTCCCCTGGGCGCCGGTACCCGCCGGTGGCTCTTCCGCCCGCCGCGGCGCCACGGCGAGGTCGACACCGGGCGCAGCGTCAGCTTCCTGGAGCTCTTCTACGACCTCGTCTACGTCGTCCTGGTCGGGCAGGCGGCCCACACCCTGGCCGAGGACTTCTCCTGGCGAGGCACGGCAACATTCGCAGTGGTCTTCGGGCTGATCTGGATCGCCTGGCTGAATGGCACCCTCTTCTACGAACTGCACGGCCGCGAAGACGGTCACACCCGCTCGCTGATCTTCGTGCAGATGCTGCTGCTGTCCCTCATGGCGGTCTACGTCGGCCACGCCGACGGCGACGACGGCCGCACCCTGGCGGCCCTGTACGCATTGCTGCTGGCCCTGCTGACCTACCAGTGGTACTCCGTGTACCGACAGGACGAACCGGAGCTGCGCAGGACGCCACGCCGCTATCTGATCGTCATGGTCGCGGGCATCATCGCGATCGCGGCTTCGGTGCCTCTGTCTGCCGACGCCCGTCTCGTCGTTTGGGCGGTGTTCGCCGTCGCGTGGTGCAGCGTGGAGTGCGTCATCCTCATCTTGTGGCGCAGAACGCCGAGTTACACCGTCGTGACCGAACCCATGGTCGAACGCTTCGGGCTGTTCATCATCATCGTGCTCGGCGAAGTCGTCATCGGTGTCGTGAACGGCCTGACGGAGACCGAACGCAGCACACTCGTCACGACGACGGGCCTGCTCGGGCTCGCCATCGGCTTCGGCTTCTGGTGGAACTACGCCGACTTGGTGTCCCGACGGCTGCCTCGCGAGTCCGGCCACTCCCTGGCGACGTGGATCTTCACCCACCTGCCGATGGCCATGGCTGTGGCGGCAGCCGGCGCGGGCATGGTCGGGCTCGTGGAGCACGCCACGGATCATCGGACGCCGGTCGCCCTGAGCTGGCTGATGGGCGGGTCCGTAGCCGTCATGCTGATCACCACCGTGGTGCTTCTGCCCACCCTGGCGGTCTACGACCGCTACCCCTCCGTCTACAAGTCGGTGCAAGCCGTCCTCGTCACGGCAGCGGTGGTCGCCCTCCTCGTCGGCTGGTCCCGCCCCGTCCCCTGGCTCCTGGCCCTCATCTTGTTGCTCCTCCTCTCCGCGACCTGGGTCTTCGCATTCGTACGGTGGCTGAGACAAGGCTCGCTGATCAACGAGAGATCAGCCGACTGACACGGACGGGAGGCAGTCCCGGGTCGGCCGTCGGAGTCTGCTTGTATCGAGCATTTGACACAAGATTCCGACCAGGGCATCTTGTACCCACCGTTTGGTACAAGTGTCCTGGGGGATCTCCACGTGCTCGACACCGTCCCGCTCCAGTCCCGGCTCCTCGACCACGCCGACCACTACGCCCGCTGGTCCGGCCTGGCCATCGGTGTCGTGGCCGCGCAGCACTTGGTCACGATGGAGAGCGGCGACATCACGATCCCCCTGGTGTTCGCCATCACGGCTTTCGGCCTGTGCGCGGTGGGCGGTGTCCTACTCGGCGACGCCCTGACGCTCGGTCCTCAGGAAGCGGTACGCACCGCGAGTCTCACCCCGCGTCTGGTCAGAAACCACGTGCCGCCCCGTATGGCGCCCCTGCTTCTTCTGCAGGCGGTCTCCCTCCTCGGTCTGCTGGTCATGGGCGCCGTCACCGCTTCCGCCGGCCCCGACCGGATAGGCGGAGCGGGGCGTGTCATGGTCGTCGCCTGTGAAGGGCTGACCGCATCCCTCGGACCCTGGCCCGGGCTCTACTACAGCGGCCCGATGTTCGCCGCCCTCGCGGTCGGAACCCCCGCCTGCGTCTGGGCCCTGCGCCGTATCGCCCACGGGCCGGGCGACTACCAGCAGCGCCGCGACCGGGCGTGGGCGATCACGGGAGCCTGGGGGCTGCTGGTGTCGAGCCAGGTCCTGCTCGTCGTTCTGATGCTGCTCATCGCGCTCACGGAAACGGCCTGCGCAGGCCCGCTCGGTGCCGCCACCGTTGTGGTGATCTGTCCCCTGGGTCTGCTGAGTCTGTTCACGTTCGGCTGGTCCCTGGTGACCGTGGTGGCGCCGCGGGCGGTTGACGACGAGGCAGCACGATGGGAATTTCCGCGATGAGCGACCGCACCGTCCGCGTCGACACGACCAGCCAGGTACCGCCGTACGAGCAGATCCGCGCCCAGTTGGCCGCGCTCATTCGCACCGGTCGGCTGACCGAGGGGGAGCGCCTGCCGACCGTGCGCCAGCTCGCTGCCGACCTCGGTCTGGCGCCGGGCACCGTGGCCCGCGCCTATCGCGAGCTGGAGGCCGCGGAGCTGATCCGCACCCGCCGCGGCGCGGGCACCCGGGTGGCGGCGCTCCCGTCCGGCCCGCACGCCCACGACGCCGCTCAACTCGGCACTCTGGCACGGGATTTCACCTCCGCCGCCCGAGCGCTCGGAGCCGACACCGAGGACATCCTGACCGCTGTCCGTGACGCCCTGAACTCGGGACCAGCCTCCGGTTCCGCCACCGTCGACAGCGGAGCGGGCGGCCCCGAGTCGACGGAGGCGTCGGTGAAAGTCACTGGTGTGAGGCACAGGCGCGAGGCGCAGGCTTGAGCGGCAGGCGTAGTCGACGGACGCCGCAAACCGCGGGGGAACCTGCGCCGGCGCCCCCGAACCTTGGCACCGGTTTCTGGTGGTCGTTACGCCGGGTCGATACGGAAGACGCTGCCGCCAATGGCGAGTACGTACAGTTCGCCCTTGGCGCCCTGCGCGAAGGAGATGACTTCGCCGCCGTTGACTCCGAGGTCGTTCACGGCTGTCACTTTGCCGTTCTTCAACTGCAGGGAGCGGACGGTGCCGTCGCAGTAGTCGCTGTACACGTACTGACCCTTGAGTGCCGGGATCGCCTTGCCCCGGTAGACGTAGCCGCCGGTGACCGAGCAGCCGAAGTTGGTGCGGTCGTACTCATGGACCGGCGGCACATGGTTCGCGGGTTCCGTGCCGCCACGGAAGGGATGGGTGCCCTCCATCTGGGACCAGCCGTAGTTCTCGCCGCCCTTGCTGCTCGCCTGGGCCCAGTCGATCTCCTCCCAGTCGTTCTGGCCGACGTCACCGATGAAGAGGTCGCCCGTGCCCGAGTCGAAGGAGAACCGCCACGGGTTGCGCAGCCCGTACGCCCAGATCTCGTCCTTCGCGTTCGGGTCGTTCACGAACGGGTTGTCCGGCGGGATCGCGTACGGCCTGCCGCCCCTCGGGTCGATCCGCAGGAGCTTGCCGAGCAGGGTGCCGAGGTTCTGTCCGTTGCCGTGCGGGTCGCCGCCCGAGCCGCCGTCGCCGAGTGCGATGTAGAGGTGGCCGTCGGGGCCGATCTTGATGTCGCCGCCGTTGTGGTTGGCGTAGGGCTGGGTCTGGGTGATGACCGTACGCCGGGTCTGCGGCTGGATCTTGCCGTTCCGTACGGCGAACTCGTCCACGGTGCTGGTGCCTTCGAGGTTCGTGAACGAGATGTAGAAGTGCGCGAACGTCTTGTCGAACGCGATGCCCAGCAGCCCGCGTTCGCCGTCGGTGGTGGTCTCCGCGGATATGTCGAGGACGGGCTGGCTGAGCCCCTTGCTGTCCAGGACCCTTACGGTGCCCGGGCGTTCGGCGATCCAGAGCTTCCCGCCGGGACCGGCGGCGCCGGCCGTCGGATTCTGCGCCGTGGCCACGTTCTTGAGGATGACCTTCGCCGCCTGCCGTGGGGCGGCGGGCTCGTCGGCCGACGCCGCGGTCAGGGCGAGGGAAGCGACGAGACAGATGGTGCCGATGATCGCCGTGCTTCTGATGCGAGCTCTCACCGAGATCCTCCTGGAGGCGGTGAATCGGCAGGTCGCGCGGCTGCTGGCGCTGGTCGTGGGGTACCGCTCGCGCCAGCACGCAACCTGGTGGGGGGGTGGGGAGAGAGGAGCGGTGTGCTACTGGCTGGCTACGTATGAGGATACTGAGACAGTGCCGCTTGGTATAGACCAGCTACGTGAAGAAGGGCCCGCTTGAGGTCCCGCAAGCCAGGCACCGCGAAGCCCTCGATGTGAAGGCGCGCCCACGAGCTCCGTAGGCGCGCCCCAGTACCTCGCGGTTCTGGTTGCTTCAGTTCAGCGGGTCCACCCAGATGTTGCGGTAGCGCACCTTGTTGCCGTGGTCCTGGAGGCGGATGGCGCCGGTTGACGGTCCCTCCGGAGCGCCGCCGCCGGTCGGGCCGTCGATCGCGATGTCGTCGTGGATCTTCTTGCCGTTCCAGACGACGGTGACCCGCGCGTCGGCCGTCTTGGTGCCGTCGGCGTCGAAGCGGGCCGCTCGGAAGGTGACGTCGTAGGTCTGCCAGGTCTCCGGCGCTGTGGCCGCGTTGACGTCCGGAGCCTTCTTCAGATAGATCGCTCCGGCTTCGTTCGTGTCGAGCGTCGTGTCACCGAAGGAGTCGAGGATCTGAAGCTCGTATCGGTTCTGGAAGTAGACGCCGCTGTTGCCGCGGTCCTGACCGGTCACGTCGTCCGGCAGGAGCGGGACGCGGAACTCCACATGCAGCTTGAAGTCCTGGTAGGCGTCCTTGGTGCGCAGGTCGCCGCAGCATACCTCCATCGACTGCTCGTCGGTCAGCGGCCATTCCACCGAACGTCCGTCCGTGTGCTGCCACTGCCCCTGTGACGCGGCGGACCCGTCGAAGAGGGTGACCCGGGCGCCGTGCGGGCGGACGGTGATCAGGTCCAGGTTGACGTGGCCTGTGTCGCCGGAGTCGAAGCGGTACGCGATGGTGTTCTGCCCCGCGCGCAGCGTGACCCGTTCGGTCTGGGTCGACCAGGTGTCCCAGTTGCCCGTCGAGGCGAGCTCGGTCTGTCTCAGCTTCTGCCCGTTGGCGTACAGGGAGAGGGACTTGGTGCCCTGAAAGGGGTTGGGCCCGTTGGAGTAGCGAAGGTTCACGTCGTAGTCACCCGCCTTCGGGACGGTGACGTCGAACGTCGTGGCGGCCTTGCCCTCGGTGCCGTAGCTGTCGACGAAGCCGCTGCCCGAGTAGCCGGTGTGGTCGGTGTTGACCCCGGCCGTCCCGGTCAGCCGCGCCTCCTCGGCCTCGTACAGCGTCGCGGGTGGCGGCTGCTTGCCAGGCAGGGAGTTGAGCGTGTACCAGGCCTCGGTGCTCCACAGCGTCTCACCGGACGTGGACGCGAAGGGGCGTGGTGAACGGACGTGCACGACGCGGCCCGGCTTGAGCCCGTCGAGGCGTAGCGAGACCGTGCGCCCCTCGTCGGCGAGGGTCGCCGAGCGGACGTTCAGCCGCTCCTCGGCGATCTTCGGACCGCCGTAGTCCGATGTGGGGGTGTAGCGCCACTGTTCGGCCTGGTAGCGGGAGGCCAGCTTCTCCGCCGTGGCCTGGGACAGCGGCTGCGTGTACTCCAGGTCGAAGCCACCGGGGACGGCGCGCATCTCCTTGATGTCGAAGGTGTTGCCGCCGTTTGGCGTCAGCTTCTGGAGGCCGAACTTCAGTTTGCCCTCCTGGCCCCAGTTGCCGTCGGCGCCGAGCCCGCCCGCGTAGACGGCACCGTCGGGGCCCATGGTGATGCGGTTGACGCCGGCTTCGAGTCCTTGCGTATAGCGGAACACGGCGCCCTGGTACTGGCCCTTCACCTTCTCCAGATAGGCACGCTGGAGCCCGCCGTAGGTCACGTCACCGAGGAGCATCTGCCCGGCGAACCGGCCCTTGGTCAAGTACAGCGGTGTGCTGGGGGAGTTGGCGATCTCGTTCTGCGGCAGCCACAGCACCGGTTCGGTCGCCGACCGGTCGTCGAAGGGGCCCGAGGGCTCGGTGTAGTGGTTGAAGAAGCGGTCCTGCTTGATGTGGACGAGCTTGGACGCGGGCAGCCAGCCACCTTGGTTGTCGGTGGTGAAGATGTCGCCGCCGGGGCCCCAGCCGATGCCGTTGGGGGTGCGCAGGCCGCCCGCGATCGGCTGGATCTTCCCGGTCTTCCTACTGATCTTGTACGTGGTCCCACGGCCGGGTGCCGGCTGCGGAGTCGTGGTCGCGCCGCCGTAGTTGATGGCGACGGACAGGTTCACGTAGAAGTAGCCGTCGCGGTAGAGCAGCCCGAAGGCGAACTCGTGGAAGTTGCCGCCGTAGGGCCAGGTTGCGACGGTGCGGTACTCGTCGGCGACGAAGTCCCGGTCGGTGTCGACCAGTTGAGTCAGCTCGTGTTTCTGCGACACATACAGCGAGCCGTCGACGTACTTGACGCCCATGGGCTCGCGCAGCCCGCTCGCCACCTTCTTCACGGTCACCTTGTCGCGACTCGTGTTGCCGGTGACGTTGTCGATGAGGTACGCCTCGCCCGTCGTGGTCTGTGAGCCGCCCCAGGTGGTGATGGCCAGGCGTCCGTCGGGCAGCCAGTCCATGCCGGTTACCTGGGGCTCGAAGCCGTCCGGGCGCAGGTCGGTGAGGGTGAGGTCGGGGCGTATGTCGGTCAGCGGCAGACCGTCGCCCGGGCTGTCCGCTCCGGATTCGCACTCCTTGCGTCCCGGGGCGGTGACCCGTACCACTCCGGCGTCGGTGCTCAGTGCCTCGCTCGGCACGGTGGTGAAGTCGTTCGCGGACGGTGGCTTCCACGCCAGCGCGAGGCGCTGCTCGCCGCCCCGTTCGAAGTAGTCGATGCGGAACGGATGGGATCCGGCGGTGAGTTGGACGGATTCGTCCTTCGGCTCGGCCCCGTGCAGTCCGTCGTGGTCGATGACCGTCCGGTCGTCGATGGTCAGCCGTGAGCCGTCGTCGCTGGTCAGGCGGAATGTGTAGGACCCGTCGCCGGGGACGACGAGGTAGCCGGACACCTCGGCCGAGAAGTTGTCGGCGAAGCCGCCGAAGTCCTCGGTCGCGGACCAGTCCACGGTCGGCATCAGCTTGTCGTGGTTGGGGGTCTGACCCGGCTTGAGCGTGCACAGCTTGCTGAGCGGGACCTGGGTGTCGAACACCCGCAAGGTCACTCCCGGTTCCTGGGGTGGGATGTCATCAGGGGCAGCGGCGGACGGGGGCGCTGTCCACACGCCCCCGATGAAGAACGTTCCGAGAAGCAGCGGGGTGAGCCGTCTTCGTGCGCGGCGGAACAACCGTGGATGCATCGGTCCTCCAGAACGGACCGGAGGCCGCCGGATTGCACTCCGGTCGAGATACCCGCTGCGCGGGGGAGCGCAGAGGCGGTACTCGTGCGGTTGCGCCGATACCGTAGGGGACTTTTGCTGAGCGCGTCCATACTTTGTCATCAGTCAGTTCAAAGTCCGATCGGTGAACCGGTCCTGCACCGGCCGGCCGATGCAGACTGGGGCTGCCGTTCGCCGGCCGGGGCCTGCGGTGGCCCTTGTGCGTGCGGAGATCGACGGAGATCCGATGGAAGGACGTCAACTGGAGTACTTCATCGCGTGGGGTATCACGCTTCTCCTTGCTGCCGGATCGAGGTCACAGAGGGGTGGGGCTGGTTCGGACCGTGCTCAGGGACGGGCAGGCGGCGGTCCGGTCGTCGGACCGGGGTGGAAGGCACAGCCGACGAGCGGCTCGCGCGCCTCCTCGCCCGCGACGAGCGCGGCCAGCAGACGTACGGCCGCGGCGCCCAACTGCGGCCGGGGGATGTCGAATCCGGTCGGTACGGGCTCGCTCGCCAGATCGGAGGGCGGGCTGCCGAGCAGGGCGAGGGACACCTCGGCCGGGCAGTGGAGGCCCGCCTCACGCACGGCGGAGAGCAGGCCTCGCCAGGCGGCCCTGGTGTCGGTCTCGTCCGCGATGAAGGCCGTCACCCCGTCGTCGGCCCAGGCACGCAGCCGTTCGGGCGTGAGCTCCCGCTGCGGATCGGCGGACCGGAAGACGGCCGTGGGGCCGGCGGGCAGGCCTGCCGCTTCCAGCCCTTCCAGGAAGCCGAGCTGACGGTCCGTCGAAGCGGGCGCGTCGTCGTCCTCGCGGACGAGGACGATCCGTCGATGCCCCAACTCGGCCAGATGGCCCACGACGTCACGGGTCGCTCGGACATAGTCCGCGCCCACCCAGGCCACGCCCTTCAACTCCTCGCGCCGGCCCAGGTGTACGACCGGGAAACCGTCCTCGACCTGCCGCTTGAGCTCCGCCCGGGGTGTATGCCGACCGATGAACAGGCAGCCGTCCGCGAGCCGGACCCGGCTCAGGGCTTCGGGACCCGTGGCCCCCGTGCCACCCGTGCTCGACCCGGTGAACAGCACCAGGTCGTAACCGATCGCCGCCGCCTCGCGCTCCACGCCGACCAGGAAGGGGTAGTACGAGTGCTGCACATCGGTGGGGAACGTCGCGGTGAAGCTGAAGACACCGAGGAGGTTGTTGCGGGCGGCGGCCAGCCGCCGGGCGGCCGGATCGGGCACGTAGCCGAGACTGCGGGCCGCCTCCAGGACCCGTTGGCGGGTCTCCTCGGAGATGAGGCGTCCCTTCCTGTCCGGCTTCGGGGAGAGCACCAGGGACACGGTCGCCTGCGAGACCCCTGCGAGCCGAGCCACCTCGGCCTGCCGGGGTCGTGACGTACGTCCGGCCGGAGCGGGGGTACGTCCGGGGCGCTTCCTGGGTTCCACGGTGGCCGCCAATTAATGCGTATTACGTAATGCGCATTAACGAGGTCGCACCTACCCACCCGGCGGGTCAAGGCCCGGGACAGAAGCGGTGCTGGCGGCCTCTGCAGGAGCTCAGGGCCGAAGCCGCCCGTCGGAGTGCACCCGCGCTGCGGCGCCGCTTGGCCGTCGTCGACCCGATCGGGGATCAGCGGGACTGGTTGGACCCGTGACGCGCGGGCACTCGGGGCCTGGCCGACGGACAACCCGCCCGGGCCGTGCTGCATCGCCGCCGGCCACCCGCGCTCGCCCGCGCCCAACAAGTTCCTGTGCCCCGCCGCGACCGCACCGGAGCCAGGCGCCGAACGCGGCGGAGAGGAGGCAGGACCGCAGGTGTCCGGCCCCCCGCATCGGCCGACACACAGCAGAACTGACCGCATCCGAACACCGCCCCCGCCAGGAAGTGGGCTGACAGGACCTCCACCCGAGTCGGAAGAAAGGGGCAGCCCGTGCGCAGCAGCAGCCCGCTCGCCGGCCGTACCGTCGCCGTCACCGGCGCCGCCCGCGGTCTGGGCGCGGCGCTGTCCCACGAGATCGCCCGGCGCGGCGCCCGGGTGGCGCTGCTCGGCCACGAGAAGGCCGCCCTGGAGGCGGTGGCGGAGTCCGTGCCGGGCCCCGCGCTGGCCGTCGAGGTCGACGTCACCGACAGCGCCGCCCTGGTTGCCGCGGCCCACACGGTGCGGGCCGGACTGGGGCGCCCCTCCGTCGTGGTGGCGAACGCGGGTATCTCCGAGGGCGGCCCGTTCCTCGCCTCGGATCCGGCAGCCTGGCGGCGCGTCATCGACGTCAACCTCACCGGTAGTGCCCACACGGCCCGCGCGTTCCTGCCGGACCTCTTCGACACCGCGGGTTACTTCCTCCAGATCGCCTCGCTGGCGTCGATGGGCGCCGTCCCCCTGATGAGTTCCTACTGCGCTTCCAAGGCGGGGGCCGAGGCCTTCGCGCACGCCCTGCGGGCGGAGGTGGCGCACCGAGGGGTCGCCGTGGGCATCGGGTATCTCAACTGGACGGACACCGACATGATCCGCGACGCCGACCAGTACGCCGCCCTGCGTGAACTGCGCGCCCACATGCCCCCGCCGGTTCGCCGGGTGCACGACGTGGAAACGGTCGCCGCCCGCCTGGTGAGGGGCCTGGAACGCCGCCGTACGGCCGTGTACGCCCCCGCATGGCTGCGTCTGATCCAGCCGGTGCGAGCGGCGCTGCCACCCGTCGTGCTGCGTGTGTCGCGCCGCCGGCTGCCCCGCATGGAGGCCGCGCATCCCGTCGAGTACACCGGGCCGCTCGGCGCAGGTGGCCTGGCCGACCAGGCGGCGTCCCGGCGCCGTACGTGACGCCGCGACCGGCACCGAAGAAGCGAGAGAACACAATGGCGAAGAAGGCGAAGAACGCAAAGGGGACGAGCTGCGGGGGCAAGGGCAAGCAGCTCACCCAGGGCGACGAGGTCACCTGGAACAGCCACGGCAGCACCACGGAAGGCACGGTCGAGCGGAGGGTCACCCGACGCACCGAGGCCGCCGGCCGCACCGTGGACGCGTCGCCCGAGGATCCGCAGTACGAGGTGCGCAGCGCCCGCTCCGGCAGGTCGGCGGTGCACAAGCCGTCCGCACTGCGCAAGAAGTGAGCGGATGACCGACGCAGACGTTCCTGCCCCACTCCGACTCCCGGCAGGCGGCGCTGCTCCTCGTGCCGTACGCCCCATCGGCCAGGCCTGACCCGGACCATCCGCTGGGCCAAGCCCCAGCCCATGGAGAGGATTCGGGCTCATCGCTCGACGGCAGGGGTGAGACCACGAGGCCGGGGTAACCGCGTTCGTACGAAGGCCTTATCGCAAGGGCGTTGTAGTCGATGTCTCAGGAGGACAGCCGTGCCAGGCATGTTGGACAAGATCAAGCAGTTCAGCAGGAGCCCGCAGGGGCGACGCGCCGTGGAGGAGGTACGCCGGGCCTCTCGCGACCCGCGGCGCCGGGCCCAGGCCCAGCGGCTGCTCGGCAAGCTGCGGGGGCGGCGCCACTGAAGCGCCCGGTGTGCTTCTGTCGGCGACCGGGCGCAGCTCCGACGGCTGTTCGCTGAAGGGCGCGGGTCGTGTCGGCGCCTTCGGCGCGTCGAGTGGTCCGCACGAGGGCCGCGCAAGCCATGGGGGCGCATTGTCAGTGGCAGGCGCAACAATGCGTCCAGCAAGATCAACATTGGGTCCGAAAAACGAGGCGCGCGCTGTCCGTCCTCCACCCTGGAAAGGCCGTACAGATGCCCCTCGCGACCTCCCGCGCCTCTTATGCCGTCGCGGACGCCGACTCCGCGGCCGACACGGTTCACCCTGCGCGCCGCGGCGAACGCGACGGTGCCGTGCGGGCGGCCCGAACGGACCTGGCCCGCCTGAGCGCACCGTTCCAGCTGCCCCCGCCCAGAGCCGCGGTGGCGCTCGACGCCCTCGCGTCCGAGGTGCTGCGCATCGTGGCCGACTCCCGCACACCCGCCTTCGTGACCGTCCACGAGGGCGGACGAACCCGCTACGGCTACTGGCGCCCGGTCGACTCCGCCACAGGCAGAGGCGGCTGCTACGTCGCTCTGCCCACCGATGTGTGCGAAGAGCTGCGCTCCGGCGGACGCATCGAACTGGGCGATCCGGTCACCGATCCGGCCAAGGTCACCTACCGGATCAGGCCCGCCCGTACTCGGGCGAAGACGGGACGCCACGAAGGCAGCGCAGCGTGACTGGCTGAAGCCGTCGCACCGCCGCCGCCGTACCCCGAAGAAGAGAGCCCGATCCTGGGCCGGCGCGCCGCCCGACCGAACGGCGGGCGGCGCTCAGGCTAGGGCTTGGGGATCCAAATCCTGGTGTACTCCTCGTGGTACGGCTCGGTGTCCCCGTATGCCTCCTCCTTGCCGACCGCGATCACGGTGTCGTCGTGCCGCAGTACATGGCGCAGCTCGATCGTCGCGGTGGAGGAGGCCAAATCATTGTCGGCGGCCAGTTCGGACCAGGTACGTCCGTCCCGTGAGGTCCAGATGGCCCCGACGGTCCGCTTCCCGGCCCAGCACCTGCGGCCCGGCCTGCTCCAAGCCCCCTTCCGCACGGGCGGCTTCACCGGCCGGGTGCGCCCTTGCTGCGCAAGGAGCGGTTCTCGATCTGAGCCAAGAATCTCCCTGTTAGGGTGCGCCGATGTCATCGATCAAGCAGTTCCAGGTCACTTTTGACTGCGCAGAACCTTCGCGTGTCGCTCACTTTTGGTGCGAGGTTCTGGGGTACGTCCTACCGAAGCCGCCGGAGGGGTACGCCACTTGGGACGATTACAACCGCTCCCTGCCTCCGGAGGATCAGGGTGCATGGGCTGCCTGCATTGATCCCTCAGGTGTCGGCCCTCGACTGTTCTTTCAGCGCGTTCCCGAAGGCAAGGTCGTGAAGAATCGGGTTCATCTCGACGTGCGGGTCGGCACCGGACTCGTGGGTGCAGGGCGCCTCGCCGCGCTCGAGGCAGAGTGCGCACGCCTGATCCCGCTCGGCGCGGTACGCGTGCAGCTACTGCCCGCCGACGACGAAAACGAGTCCTGCATCGTGATGCAGGACGTCGAGGGCAACGAGTTCTGTCTCGACTGAGCACCCTCCGGGACGGCGAAGCGGGGAGCCGGTCAGAAATTACCGGCTTGGGTGAATGGCTATTCACCGGCTATGGTGAATAGCCATTCACTCGCTGCCTCGCCAGGCGCTGCCCCTGGAGTGCCGATGGACCGGACCGCCGCGATACACAAGCCGCCCTGCGTGAGCACCCTCCGAGACCGGCTCACCGTGCCGGTGCTCGCGTTCGGCGGCATCCTCATGGCCGTCATGCAGACCGTGGTCGTGCCCCTGCTGCCCGACCTGCCCCGGCTGACCGGCGCCTCGGCGGGCACGGTCGCGTGGATGGTCACGGCCACGCTGCTGTCCGGCGCGGTCCTCACCCCGGTGCTGGGTCGGGCCGGCGACATGTACGGCAAGCGGCGGGTCCTGATGTCGGCTCTCGGGCTGATGACCCTGGGCTCGGTCGTGTGTGCCCTGACCTCCGACATCGGCGTGTTGATCGCCGCCCGGACGCTGTCCGGAGCGGCCGCCGCGGTCGTCCCGCTGTCCATCAGCATCCTGCGCGACGAGCTGCCGCCGGAGCGCCGGGGTTCGGCCGTGGCGCTGATGAGTGCCACCGTCGGCACCGGCGCCGCGCTGGGCCTGCCGCTGGCAGCCGTGATCGTGCAGTACGCGAACTGGCACACCATGTTCTGGGTGACCAGCGCCCTCGGCGTGGCGGGCGTGACGCTGGTCTGGTGGGCGGTACGGGAATCGCCGGTGCGTCAGCCGGGCCGGTTCGACATTTCCGGCACGCTGGGTCTGGCCGTCGGGCTGGTGTGCCTGCTCCTGGGGGTGTCCCAGGGCGGGCAGTGGGGCTGGGGCAGCGCACGGGTCGTAGGCCTGTTCGCCGGAGCCGTCGTCGTGCTCGCCCTGTGGTGCAGGCAGCAGCTGCGAACGAAGGAGCCGCTGGTGGACCTGCGGCTGGTGGCCGAGCCCAGGGTCGGCCTGTCTCATGGGGCCGCCCTGCTCGCCGGCTTCGCGTTCTACGCCAACACCCTGGTCACAGCCCAGCTGGTGCAGGCCCCCAAGGCCACCGGGTACGGACTGGGGCTGTCCATCGTCGCCACCGGCCTGTGCTTGCTGCCCAGCGGTGTCGTCATGCTCCTGCTGTCGCCCGTATCCGCCCGGATCTCCGCCGCACGCGGGCCGCGTGTCACGCTCGCGCTCGGGGCCGCAGTGATCGCCGCCGGCTACGCGGTCCGTATCGCCGACAGCCGCGACCTGTGGATGATCATCACGGGAGCCGCGATCGTTGCCACCGGGACCACCCTCGCCTACTCGGCGCTGCCCACGCTCATCCTGCGAGCCGTGCCTGCCGAGCACACCGCATCCGCCAACGGCGTCAACGTCCTGATGCGGACGATCGGCCAGGCCGGCTCCAGCGCGGCCGTGGCCGCCGTCCTCGTGCACCACACCGGCGTGGTCGGTGGAGCGCCGGTGCCCACCCTGCACGGGTACCAGCTGGCGTTCGCGATAGCGGGCGTGGTCGCCCTCGGAGCCGCGGCGGCGGCGCTGTGCATCCCCGGCGACCCCGCACAGGCGGTCACGGAAGGGCCGGAGCGAACCGGCGACAGCCCCCGGGGCGCGCGCGACGAGGCGATGGAGGGAGCATGAGTGCCGTGAGCACTCCACCCGTCACGCCCGGACCGGCCCGCAGGGACGCCGAGTCGACCAGGGCGGCCATCCTCCGGGCGGCCCGCTATCTGCTGGCCCGGCACGCACACGCCGACATCACCCTCAAGGCTGTCGCCGACCGCGCCGGGGTGAGCCCGCCGCTGATCCTGAAGTACTTCGGCAACAAGGACACGCTGTTCGCCCAGGTCATGTCCTTCGAGGCCGACGCCGACGCTCTGCTGGCCGCACCACTGCCGGAACTCGGCCCGCACATGGTCCGGCACGTGCTGGTCAGCCAGTCCGAGCAGGGCGCCGACCCGCTGCTGCGGATCGTGTTCGCGCCCCTGCACGGTGAGCAGGGCGACATCCTGCGCGCCAACTTCCGCACCCAGGTCACCGACCGCATCACCGCCCGCCTCACCGGCCCCGACGCGGGCCTGCGCGCCGAACTGGCCGTTGCCACCCTGCTGGGCCTGGGCGTGATGTACGGCATCGCCCGCGGCACGGAGGTGCGCGCGAGCACAGTCGACGCCTTGGTCGACCGGTACGCGCCGGCGGTGCAGGCGTATCTCACGCCCTGAGTGCCTTGCCCGTCAGTCCAAGGCAGTGGCTCCCCGGGCGGTGAGGGTGCGATCGAGGAGGGGTAGCAGGCGGTCCCAATGGCGCTGCAGAGCACCGGGGTTGAAGGCGTCGGTGTCGGACATGGTGAAGCCGTGGACAGTGCCGGGGTAGATCTCGGAGGTGTAGCCGACGCCCGCGGCGTCCAGGGCCCGGTTGAGCTCGCCGAGCGCCCCGGGAGTCAAGTCGGTCTCGGCGTGGCCGAGGTGGACCCGGGCGGTGAGCGTCGAGAGGAGGCGACGCAGGCTGTCGGGCCCGTCGACGCCCACGGGGCCGTGGAATCCGGCGACGGCGGCCACCTGATCAGGGTGGGCAGCGGCGGTGCGCATCGCCAGGAGGCCGCCTATGCAGTAGCCGGTCACCGCGACCGGTCCGGCGGCCACCTCGGGCTGGGCGGTGAGGAACCTGAGAAAGGCATCCGCGTCGCTCAGGACACGTTCGGCGGTGTGCGCCTCGATCAGAGGCATCAGCTGGGCGAAGACCGCAGGCCGGGCCTCTTCTCCGATGAACTCGGGAAGCTCGATCACCGGCGCCGGCCCGTGCCGGTAGAAGAAGTTGGGGACCAGCACGTAGTACCCGTGCCCGGCCAGTTCGCAGGCCATTTCCCGCAGCACGGGCCGGATGCCGAAGCCGTCCGCGTACATCAGCACCCCTGGGTGCCGCTCGCCACGGTCGGGGCAGGCGGCGAAAGCGTCGGCCCGGCCGTCCGCGGTGGGGATGTGCAACATCTTGGTGAGCATGAGTTCTCCTGTCGTGGTCGACGTGTCGAGTGGTGATCAACACGACAGGAGGCGGAGCCCGCGCGGCAGTGCCGGATCCCCGGTCCAACAGCGGGCCGGCACCGGCCCTTACGGCGCTCAGGGGAGCGCCGGGTCACCGATCCGTGTGTGGCGCAATGCCGTCCCGGTAGTCATCGCCGCACAACGTAGCCCACGGGACAGGGGCGATGCCAGTGACCGGAGTGCCAATAGTGTGACCGCATGCCTGACATGTTGAGTTCCGGGAGAACCCGCGCAGCGCTTGCCACTTCCGCGCGCGTATCGGTCGAGTTGCTGTTGGTGTTCGCGACGGTTGCGGTGGCCCTGTGGGGTCTCGCCCGCATGTGGTCGGTCGTGTGGCCGGTGATCATTGCCCTGTTCCTCACCACACTGACCTGGCCGATGACTCGGGCGCTGCGGCGGCGCGGGTGGCCCTCGGCGCTGGCCGCGTTGCTGGTGACTCTGCTGTTCCTCCTGGCCATCCTCGGCATCGTGGCGCTGATCGCGGTTCCGGTGGCGTCCCAGTCGGGCGAGTTGAGCGACGGTGTGGTCGAGGGCATCAAGAGGATGCGCGACTGGGCCGCGGGGCCACCGCTGAACATCGGCGACGACCAGATCACGACTGCCCTGGACACCGCGGCCGCCCGGGTCCAAGGCAGCGTCGGCAGCTTGGTCAACACCGTCGCAACGGGCGTGGCCACCACGCTCAGCGGCTTGGTCACGGCCATCCTGGCGGTCTTCCTGATGTTCTTCTTCCTCAAGGACGGCCCGCGATTCCTGCCGTGGCTCGCCCGCCAGTTGCCCGGACGGCTCGCCAAGGACGTTCCGGTCCTGGCCGAGCGGGCCTGGGACACCTTGGGCGCGTTCATGCGGTCTCAGGCACTCGTCGGCCTGCTCGACGCCGTCTTCATCGGCCTCGGCCTGTGGATCCTGGACGTACCGCTGGTGCTCCCGCTGACGGTGCTGACCTTCGTCTCGGCGTTCGTGCCCATCGTCGGCGCGGTGTTCGCCGGTTTCGTCGCATGTCTCATCGCGCTGGTGTCGAACGGTCCGACGGACGCCCTGATCGTGCTGGCGATCATCCTCGTGGTGCAGCAACTTGAGGGCAATGTGTTCCAGCCCATGATCCAGAGCCGTGGGCTCGGCCTGCACGGCGCGGTGATTCTGCTCGCGGTGACGTTGGGTGGCAGCCTGGCCGGCATCGTGGGCAGCCTTCTTGCCGTGCCGGTCACTGCACTGATCGCGGTGATCTGGAACTACCTGCGGGAGCAGCTCACCGACCCGCCGCAGGAGCCGGAGGCCGACAAGTCGCAGACCGGTGTCGCTGTCCCGGAAATGTGACACCCACCTGACAGCGACCCCTTGCCCAGTTCAACGCCGAACCCCTCAGCGGACCCGGTGGCCCCGACCCGCCCTACGCGCGCATCGGCTCCGCCACCGGTCAGCCCCTGCCCGGCAGAGATCCGGTGCGAGATCCCGCAGTCTGCTCGCCCTCATGCGGCGGGGCCTGGTGCTCGGCGCCGAGGACGAAGTAGTCGGCATCCTTCGGCCGCTGGGCCCCCGGGCGTGGACGGGGCGCCGGCACAAGATGGGGGATGTGCTTGGAGCAGTGCACATAGGCCTCCTCCACCGTGATGTGCACCCAGAATTCGGGCCTGCGTCCGGGAGCGGTGTCCACAGGAAGGTGGGGGTAGGCCCGCCGCTGCTCGTCGTCCTGGTGGAGCCGAGCTCCGCCATTGACGTGCAGGCCGATGTGGTCGTGTGCGAAGTCGACGAAGAGCAGGCCGATATGCGGGTTCTCGGTGATGTTTCCCGCACTGGCGAGGACCCCGTTCCCACGGTACTCGGGGTAGGTGAGAGTGCCGTCGTCGAGCACGGTGACGAAACCCGGGGGACCGGCACGGAAGGTGACGTCGCAGGCTCCGTCGGCGTCCGAGGTGGACAGGAACGCCATGGTCTGGCGCCCTATGAAGTCCGCCATCTGTGGTGTCAGACGGGCCTGCACCTGGCGGTCGTAGAAGGTGGCGGCCTGGTCGGCCGTGCCGAGAAGGTGCTGCAGGCGGCGCTCGCCGATGGAGCCGGTGGACTCGTGGGTGTGGTTCACGGAACGCGCTGCCTTCCTATTGCCTGCAACTGGGCGTGGCGCCACGGCACTCTAACGCGGGATGGAGCGCGCCGTCGTGGTCGGCACGGGTATCCGACTGCGCAGGCGGCAAGGCCGGCGAGGAGCGCGACCGTCGGCGTGGCGCTGGGGAAGAACAAACGGGCGGGGCGGCCTCTTCGCCGCCCCGCCCTGCTGAGTGTGCCGGTCAGCGGACCGTCCGCGCCGCCTTCTCGATGACGTGGGTGACGGCGTCGGGGTGGGACACGCTCACAGCGTGGGAGGACTCGATTTCCTTGATCTGGGCATTGGCGCGCTCGGCCATGAAGACCTGGGCATCCCGCGGGATGATCCGGTCATTGGAGCCCACCAGAGCCCAGGAAGGGATGGTCTTCCAGGCCGGCTCGCCGGACGGTTCGTTGAGGGCAGTGCCGGTCCCGGGACGCTGGGTGGCCGCCATGAGGGCAGCGGTATCCGCGGGGACATCGGCACCGAACGCCTGGCGGAACCTGGACTGGTCGATGGAGAAGTCGAAGTCCTTGGAGCCGTCGGGGTTGGTGATCGGGACGGGACGCAGAACGTCGCCGATGACGCTGCCCTCGAACTTGCTCACCAGCTCGTTGGCGCTCTCGCCCTTGTCGGGGAGGAAGGCGTCGGCGTACACCAGCGCCTTGACGTTGTCGGAGCCGTAAGCAGCGTTGCTGATCACCGCTCCGCCGTAGGAGTGCCCGACAAGCACCACCGGCCCGTCGATGCCGGCCAGCAGGTTCTTGACGGAGGCGGCGTCGCCGCTGAGACTGCGCAACGGGTTGGCCGCGGCGATCACCGGGTAGCCGTCCTCCTTCAGCTGTTTGATGACGCCGTTCCAGCTGGAGGAGTCGGCGAATGCGCCGTGCACGAGCACGACGGTCGGCTTGGCGCCCTTTGAAGGGCTGGCGGCGCTCGCCGGACCGACCGACGTAGCAACGAGGGCGGTGGCGACCGCAGCGGTGGCCATGAGGGTGAGAGGCATGTGGGCACGGCGAAGATGCGAATGGCGGTACATGAGGAGCCCTTTCGAGGCAGAGATTTCAACTATGTCCGGACGTATGGGCCGAGTCTCGGCTCGGTGTATCTGCTGCGGCTGAGCGGCGCAGTGCTTCAGGCGTTGCGGAGGGCGGCGCGCAGGGTGCGAATGGCCTGCTCCACCGCAGCAGTTGTGGCCTGAGTGGGCCGGAGAGGGTTGAGCATCATGAAGTCGTGCAGGGTGCCGTTGTAGCGGATGCTCGTGGTGGGAACGCCGGCCTGGGACAGCTTGCGGGCGTACGCCTCGCCCTCGTCCCGCAGCACGTCGTTCTCGTCGACCATGACGAGCGCCGGCGGCAGTCCGCGCAGCTCCTCCAGGTCCGCCCGCAGCGGCGAGGCGGTGATCTCCGCCCGCTGGGCGGGATCGGTGGTGTAGCAGTCCCAGAACCAGGCCATGCCCTTCGCCGTGAGGAAGGGCCCGTCCGCGAACTCCCGGTAGCTGTCGGTGTCCTGGGCCGCGTCCGTGACGGGGTAGTACAGCGACTGGTGCAGGAAGGTCACGTCGCCGCGACGCTTGGCCATGAGGGCCAGTGCGGCCGTCATGTTGCCGCCGACGGAGTCACCGGCCACGACCAGCCGGGAGCCGTCCAAGCCCGCCTCGGCACCTTTCGCGGTGATCCACTGAGCGGTCGCGTACGCCTGCTCGATGGCGGTCGGGTACTTGGCCTCCGGTGAACGGTCGTACTCGACGAAAGCGACGGCGGCGTCCGCACCGACGGCCAGCTCGCGCACCAGACGGTCGTGGGTGCCGGCATTGCCGAGGACCCAGCCGCCGCCGTGCATGTAGAGAACGACCGGCAGCGTGCCCCGGCTGCCGACCGGCTTGACGATACGTACCCGCACGTCGCCGACCTCGGCCTGCACCGTGATCCACTTCTCCTCCACGTCCGGCTTCTCGACGGGCGCCGCCTGGAGGTCGTCCAGGACCTTCCTGGCGCCCTCCGGGCCGAGTTCGTACAGGTACGGCGGGTTGGCCGTCGCATCCGCGAGCTCCTGCGCTTCAGGCTCAAGAATCGGCTCAGTCATTGCTGCACTCCTTGGGTGACTGGCGGGCTTTTTGCCCGCTTTAACCCATATGACAGGGACTCTGCCCGAGGTGTGACACATGTCGCGTGGAAGCCGAGGTCTACCCGGCAGGGGGCCGATAGACGGCATGCGCTGTGCTGACGCTTGCGGAAGAAGTCCGGCCTGAGGGCGGCGGCGGGACGCCGTGATCGCATCCGCCCTACGGTGATCGACGCGAGGAGACGCGGGTGTAGCAAGCCCGTGGAGGCTCGCGGAGGCCCTGCGATCGGCGGTGATCAAGCGCTGATCAACGGGAGAGCGACGCACTCCACACCCTCCCGGCATCGCCCTTCGGACGTGCAGACGCAGGGAATCCCGTTGCCGGAGACGATCTAGCTGGTTGGCTTCGGTTTCATGGCGGATGACGAACTCACGCGTGCCGCACGACTGCTGGATGCCCAGGCGAAGGCCGAGCGGCTCTTCGCGGAGATCGAGGAGCGCGGTCTGGTGGCACCCGGCGAGGGGGAGCGGGCGGTCAGTGACCGGGTGCGGGATCTGGCGAACGAGTTGTTCGGTACGACTCGGCACTGGCACAAGCGGATCGTGAGGTCGGGGCCGAACACGCTGATGCCGTACCGGGAGAATCCGCCGGACCGTGTGATCGGCGGCGATGACATCGTGTTCGCCGACTTAGGTCCCATCTTCGAGGAGTACGAGGCCGACTTCGGGCGGACCTTCGTGCTCGGCGACGACCCGGTGAAGCACCGGCTGCGCGATGACCTGCCGAAGATCTTCGCGGCCGGGAAGCGGTCCTTCGCCGAACGCGCCGACATCTCCGGGACACAGCTGTACGCCGAGGTGGAGCGACTGGCCGCCGAGGCCGGGTGGGAGCTGGGCGGCCGGCATGCCGGGCACATGGTCGGGGAGTTCCCGCACGAGTGGATCGACGGCGCGGACGTGGAGTCGTACATCGCCCCGGCCAACGACACCCCGCTGCGACGGACGGACGAGGCCGGCCGCAGCTGCCATTGGATCCTGGAGATCCATCTCGTGGACCGGGAGCGGAAGTTCGGCGGCTTCCACGAGGAACTGCTCACCCTTGGCTGAACGAGCCTGCCCCACCCTGAACCGGGGCTCAGGCATGCAGGGTGGGGCGGTAGATGAGCTCCTGGATGTGGCCGTCGAGCGTCCGGTTCTCTATCAGCTCGAGGTCGAAGTCGGCTGCACCGTGGAAGATCGGATCCAGCCCGGTCCGGCCGGTGATCACAGGGAAGAGCGTCACCTGGACGCGGTCGACCAGGCCGGCGGCCATGAGAGCCCGGTTCATCGACAGGCTGCCGTGCGAGCGCAACGGTACGTCCGACTCCTCCTTGAGCCGGGCGACGATGTCGACGGCGTCGCCGCTCGCGACGGTCGCATCCGGCCAGTCGAGGGGTTCTTCCAGAGTGGTCGACACGACCGTTGCCGGCATGTTCCGCATTCGTGTGACCCAGGGGTCACGCACCTCGGACTCCTCGGTGCTCGACGCCAGCATCTGCGCGAACAACCGATACGTGTTGGCCCCGAAGACCATCCGATGCTCGTCGCCGTACAGGGCGAGGCGGTGGTCGAGGAGCTCGGGGCCTTGCTTGCCCCAGTAGCCGGTCCAGTCGCCGCCGGCGGCGCCGTAGCCGTCGAGGCTGGAAAAGACATCGAAGGTGTAGGTAGCGGTCATGGTGCCCTCCTCGAGTGCGGTTGATCGCCTGCTGGAAGTACAGACCGGCAACCGCGGCGAGACTCATCGCATGACCGGCCGCACGATACGGCGGTGACCTGCAGTACGGCGAGGCCCGCGGTTCACGTCTTCCTCAGCGACACCATCGGCTCCGGCCCCCGCCGCGGCACCCGCGCGGCCGGAATTCCCTGACTTGTCGGCAGTACGAGCGCCGTCGAGCCAGGCGGTCCGGGCGTACGTGTCGATCGGCGCCACGGGCCGGACCGGACCACGGATTGACGGATTCACGTCCACTCCCGCCGGGCAGTGAGGGAGTGAATGTCATGAGCACGACTCATTCACTGTCATGAGCACGACTACCTTCCCCCACAAGGAGGTCGATCATGCACGTACGTAGGCTGACCGGCGGCCTGGCCGCCGCCTGTGTGGTGTCGCTGTCCCTGATGGGCGGCCAGGCGGTGGCCGGTCCGCTCGACGAGGCGGGCACCTCCCTGGCCGCCCGTGTCCTCACCTACGACGCCGGCGGCTCCGCGGAGTTCAGGAGCGCCGTCGACCGGGGCGCGGCGATCTGGAACGAGAGTGTCGACGCCGTCGAGCTGCGGCCGGCCGGCGCCGGGCAGCGCGCGAACATCCGGGTCCTCGCGGACAACGGCTGGCCGCGCGCCCTGCCCACCGGCCTGGGCAACGGAACCGTCTACATCGGGCGCCAGGCCGTCGACCAGGGCTACGACACGATCCGCATCTCCGCCCACGAACTCGGGCACATCCTGGGCCTGCCCGACCGCAAGCCCGGACCGTGCTCGAGCCTGATGTCCGGGTCCAGCGCCGGCACCGCATGCACGAACCCGTACCCGGACGCGGCGGAGAAGGCGGAGGTCGAGGGGAACTTCGGCGGTGTGCTCGTCGGGCGGGCCCCGGCGGCGGATGCTGAGCTGATCGTGGACTGACACGTACCGCACCACGCATGAGGAAGACGAGCCCGCCCGGTGCCCTGCATGGACCGGGCGGGCTCAATTCGGCCCCGCCGGAAGCCCGACCTCGTGCGCGTCCTGAGGCGGGCGACCCCTCGGCGGGCGTGGCGACCAGGTGAGCCGCGGATACGGCGGCACTGGCCGAGCCCGTCACGGCCGCCCTGACCCTCACCGCCCGTACCGAAGACCTCGTGGTCGGTCCCGTCTGCCCTCCTCCTGCGCCGACCGCGCGTGCGGGGCCGGTGCGATGCAGGGATCCTACGAATGGGGCGGCCTGCCGGCCGCGTCGGCCTTGGCTCGGGCCACGCTCCGGACCATCGCCACGACCCGGTGACCGAGATGCCCTGGAGGCGGAGATGACGTTGAACCGGCTCGGCCTGGTCGTGCATGGCGGACGTCCGGAGGCCGTCGAGGCGGCTCGGGTGGTTCGTGCGTGGTGTGAGGAGCACGCCGTGCGGTGCACGGACATCGACGTCTGGGGCGAGGGCGGGCGGCGCAGCGCCCGTGCGGAGGTCGAGGCCGCGGGCAACCCCGACCTCGTCGTCACCCTGGGCGGAGACGGCACCTTCCTGCGCGGCGCCCGGATGGCCGCGCAGAACGACGCCCTGGTCCTGGGCGTCGATCTCGGCCGGGTGGGCTTCCTGACGGAGGTGCCGGCCTCCGGGGTGCGTTCGGCGCTGGACGCGGTGCGCGAGGACCGGCTCAGGACGGACACGCGGATGCTGCTCGCCCTGCGCGCCTCCTGCCACCTGAAGGTACCGGCGGGTTTGGAGGAGTGGGTGCGGTACGGCCGCGGTCCGCTCCTGCCGCCGCCCCCGGTGCGCCCGGACTGCGAGGTCGACGACGAGTGGGGCATCCCCCTCGACGTGACCGCCCTCAACGACGTCGTACTGGAGAAGCTGGCCAGGGACCGCCAGGTGTCGGTCGGTGTGTACGTCTCCGGCCGGCTCCTGGCCGCCTACTCTGCCGACGCGCTGCTGGTGGCCACCCCGACCGGCTCGACCGCCTACAGCTTCGCCGCCGGCGGACCCGTCGTCTCACCGCGAGCCGAGGCCCTCGTCTTCACGCCGGTCGCCCCGCACATGGCGTTCGACCGGTCGATCGTCACGGCCCCCGACGAGCCCGTCGGACTGCGTGTCCTCGAGCGGTCGGGACCGGCCGCCGTGAGCATCGACGGGCAGATGCGGGGCGTTCTGGACCCGGGGGACTGGATCGGCGTGTATGCGGCGCCGCGCCGGCTGCGCGCCGTCCGGCTCGGCCCGATGGACTTCTACGGCCGGCTGCGCGAGCGGATGAACCTGACCGACGCCCCGGCCGCTGTCGCCGACGGGAGTCCGGCGCCTCTCTGGTCGGTGAGCACGCCCCCGCCCGGCGACCTCGCCCATCTGGCGCTGCTGGGGGTTCCTGATGATCCGGCCCCCATTCTGTGACAGCCGCGCCGACCGGGCAGTCCTCCTCACCGGGCCGGTCCTCCGCACCTGGGTCATTCCCCTGGCCCGCCCGCCGAAATGCCGACTGACCCCGCGCAGGAAGGCACCTGCACGGGGCGTCGGCGGTTTGGTGCGGGCGTCAGGCGCAGAGCACGCGCGTCTCCGGCGTGAAGACCGGGCCGCCGCTGGTGTTCGTCGCGTCGCTGAACTCGGCGTAGTAGTACGAGTAGAAGCCGATGTTGCCGTTGCAGCCCGAGTCGGCGGCGACCTGGAGGGTCAGCGTGACGGTGCGGCTCTGTCCGGGCGGGATGGTGGCGCCGTAGTTCTGGCCGAGGTTGCTGGGCCCGGTGCCGGCGCAGGGCGTGCTGCCGACGGCGGTGGTGAGGGCGCAGCCCGTGAAGCTGTACTTCAGGTCGGGGCGCTGCGTGGTGAGCCACGTCGGCTCGATCGTCTGGTAGACGAACAGGACGTCGTACGTCTTGTTGTTGGTCAGCGTCATGGAGAGTTGCACCGTGCCGCCGGGTGTCGTGGTGGCGGAGTCGGCGGTGAACGTCAGGGCGGCGGGTGCGGGGTCGGCCGCGCTCGCGCTGGGGGCCAGACCGAACACGGCGAGCAGGAGACCGAGGACGGCGGTGAGACCCAGGCGTCTCATACGTGGTGATCGCATGGCCCGGGAGGCTAGGCATCCGGCGCGCACGTCGTCTGCACCTCGAAGGTCGTTCCGGTGAGCGATAGGCCGAATGTGTGTCTCATGTGATGGGCGTGCGGTGGGTATGTGAAGTCCCTGTTCGGGGTGCATCTGTGCACGGCAAGGGCGGGAGGGGCCGCCTGGAGGGAGCGGCGAAACGCGCGTCGACCGCGCGGCGTCCGATGCCGATATTGGCGTGATTCCGGATGTGCCGGGTGTCGTCACGTGTCGCCCGGTGCGGAGGTTCTCGGGCATTCATCGATTTCCGGCCTCGGCGGACACTGACGGTATGACCTGCACTCTCGTGGACCCGTACTCCGTCCCGGACGAACTGCGTCCCTACCTCCAGGAGGTCGTCCAGCGCACGCACGCTCTGTGCGGATCTCACCTGGTGAGCGTCATCGCCGTCGGTTCCGTCGCGCTCGGCGACTACCGGCACGGACGCAGCGACGTCGACGTGACGGTGGTCGTGGACGGCACCGTCCCCGGCCGGGCGCTCCCCGGCCCAGCCGTCCCCGACCTGGCCGCCGCACTCGCACACCCCGCCCTGCCGTGCCCCGCGGCGGGACTGGAGCTGGTGGTCTACGACCGGGACTTCGCGGCCCGGCCCTCCGGCGAGGCCGGCTACCTGCTGGACATCAACACCGGACCGCTCCTGCCCGAACGGGCCGGCGTCGACCCGTCGGAGTCGCCGGCGTTCTGGTACGTCATCGACCGTTCCGTCGCTCACCGAGCCGGGCGCGTGCTGTACGGCAGGCCGGCGCGGGAGGTGATCGCCGAGCCCGCACGCGCCGACGTGCTCACCGCGCTCCGTTCCTCGGTCCGTGAGCACAGCACCGGCGACGGGCATCTCGCGGACAACCGGGTCCTCAACGGCTGCCGCTCCGTGCAGTTCTGCCGTACGGGCCGCTGGCAGCCCAAACGCCGGGCGGCGGAGGCGGTCGCGGCATCCGAAAAACGCTTCCGTCCGCTGTTGCAGGCCGCGGTGCACAGCTACGAACGCCCCTCCCGTACCGCCGCGACGGCGCTGCCCACCGCCGACGTACACGCCTTCCTGGCCTGGGTGGCCGAACGCGTCGATGAGGCGCTCGACGCGGACCGGAGGGGGTAGCACCGCGCGCCCCGCCCCTCGGTCCCCTGGACGAGCAGGTCCAGGGCCCGCCATCCCGGCGGTACCCGGAGCGAGCCGGGACCCCTCCCGGGCGCTCCTCCCTGAGATCCCGGCATGTTTTCGGGACGACGAGCGATCAGCCGGACCTGGCCGCTACCGCCGGCTGTGGCCACCGGAGTTCTGCTGGCCGAGTGCAGCGGCGACCCGGCGCCCGCCAAGCCGGCGCCTTCGCAGGCGAGATCGTCCGCGCCGGCCGGCGCTTCAGCCGTCCCGGACGCCTCCGCGTCCGCGGCGACGTCGCACCTGACGCGGGACATCGAGGCTGCCTACGAAGCGCGACGGACGCGTAGCCGGACATCGACCTGGACAAGTGCACGATGACGACTTCGCTGGCCGACAGGGGCTGCGGGGCGGCGCACGCCGCGGCCGAGAAGGTCGCTGCCGACACGGAACGACGGCTGCGGGTCAAGGAACCCGAGTACGCGGGCGTGTTGTACAGCGCGGTGTTCCTCACCACCGGCGCTGTCCAGGACGGGATCGACCGACTGCACGACCCGATTCCTGCTCCGGACTCAGCGGCGCGGCAGAGCCTGCGCCGCCGCTTCGGGCGGAGGCCGAGAGTATTTGTGCCGAGGGTGCCGACATCTTCAAGAGTGAGTGGGGGATCTTCCTGAGCAGCGTCGACCCTTGAGTGGCCCGAGGGGCGCACCGCGGCCGGGCCTGCCGGCCTCACGGCAGCAAACGCTGTTCCTTCGCGACCGCCACCGCCCCCGCCCGGGTGTCGACGCCGAGCTTGTCGTAGATGCGGCGCAGGTGGGTCTTGACGGTGGCCTCGCTGATGAACAGGGCGCGGGCGATGTCGCGGTTGCCGATGCCGCGGGCGAGCTGGGTGAGGATGTCACGTTCGCGGTCGGTGAGGGTGGGGCGGGGCCGGCGGAGGTTGGCCATGACGCGGCCCGCGACCGGCGCGGACAGGGCGGGGCGGCCCTCGGCGGCGGCGTGGATCGCGGCCCGTCACCGCGGACGACGCGCCGATCGCCGGCATCGGCGTCGCGGGCGCTCCGTCCGGCGCGCTGGACGAGAAGTTCGCGCAGGCGGGGGCCAACTCGGTGGCCCGCTGACATCCGGACTGCTTCACATGCCGCTGCCGAGCACTCCGGCAGTGAACTTCGCCAGCTGTTCGCGCAGTTCCGCGCGTGGCACCGCCTTCTGCCCGGCCAGGTATTCGACGAGGTCGGCCCGGGTGGCGGCGAGCAGCGCGTGGGCGGTGAAGTCGCTGCCGGACAGGCCGGGGACGCGGTCCAGGAGGTCGCGGAGCAGGGCGTGCCAGCGCTCGTAGTGAGCCGTGCGGTAGGGGCTGTCCGAGCCGGCCGTCTCCAGGGCCAGTGCGAGATGCCGGTTGTCGAGCTTGAAGCACAGGACGGCGTCGAGCAGGGCCGGTACGCGCTCGAGCGGCGGCGTGGCCGGGCCCAGCGGCGCAGGGCCCTCTTCCACGGCCACCCTCAGGGGCTCGAGTCGCGCGCTCACCAGCGCGTGGATCAGGCCTGTGCGGTCGCCGAATGCGCGGAAGAGGGTCCCCTTGCCGACGCCGGCCGCTGCCGCGATGTCGGCCATGGTGACCTCGTCGGGGCTCCGGCATTCGGCGAACAGGGTGTCGGCGGCCGTGAAGGCGGCCGCCCGGTTGCGGGCCGCGTCCTTGCGGGGCTTGCGTTCGGCCATGGGGGTCGGCATGGGGCTCCTCCGTTGCTCCTCCGCTTGCAATGCGGACCGGCGGTCCATATCGTTCCCGGAAGAAGCGGACCGCTGGTCCGTATCGTACGGGAGGACAAGCCCATGCCCGCAACCACCTCACCGGCGGATCTGTACCGTCACAGCCTGCGGCTGCTGCTGGACAAGGACATTCCCGCCTGGGTCGGCCTGTGGGCCGACGACGGCGTCATGGAGTTCCCCTTCGCGCCCCCTGGCTGGCCCGAGCGGCTGGAGGGCCGGGAGGCCATCGCCGCCTACATGCGCGACTACCCGGACCACATCGACCTGCACGACTTCCCCGAACTGCGGATTCACGAGACGACCGATGCCGGGACCATCGTGGTCGAGATGCGCGGGGTGGGCCGTCTGGTCGGGACCGGAGGTCCCTTCGACATGACCTACATCGCCGTCGTGACCGTCCAGGACGGGCACTTCACCTCCTACCGCGACTACTGGAACCCCCTTGCGGTCCAGGCACCCGGTGTCGACTTCGCCGGGAGCAGCGCCCGATGACCGTCACCCGCACCACCCTGGTCATCGGCGCCACCGGCACCACGGGCAGCCGTACCGCCGCACAGCTGATCGTCGCCGGCCACCGCGTCAAGGCCGCGAGCCGTCGCGCCACCCCGCTGCCGGGCACGGAACCGGTCCGCTTCGACTGGTACGACCCCGCCACCTTCGGCGACGCCCTCGCCGGGGCCGACAGCGTCTACCTCGTGCCTCCGGTCGGTGATCCGGACCCGGCCGCGGTCATGCTGCCGTTCCTCCGGCAGGCCCGCGCCTCCGGTGTGGAGCGTGCCGTACTGCTGAGCTCCTCGGCCATCCCCGAGGGTGGTCCGGCGGCGGGCGCGGTGCACCGGGCGCTGCCCGGCCTGTTCGACGAGTGGGCCGTGCTGCGGCCGTCGTGGTTCATGCAGAACTTCACCGGCACGCACGCCCACGCGGACAGCATCCGCGAGCACGGCGTCATCAGCACCGCTGCCGGGAGCGGCCGGGTCGGCTTCGTCGACGCCGACGACATCGCCGCCGTGGCCGTACGCGCGCTGACCGACGACCGCGCCCCCGACACGGACCTGATCCTGACCGGGCCGGAGGCGCTCAGCCACGACGACATCGCCGCGATCGTCACCCAGGTCACCGGCCGCCCCGTCGCCCACGACCGCCTGACCTACGACGACATGCGTGACCGTCTCGCCGCGGTGATCCCGCTGGAGTTCGCCACGATGCTCGCCGACATGGACCGCGCCATCGCCGGGGGAGCGGAGGACCGGACCACCGACACCGTCCTGCGCCTGACCGGCCGCCTGCCGAACGGGTTCCGGGTGGTTGCGGAACGGGAGCTGACAGCGACGCGATCCTGAACGTTCCACATCCCGCCCGCCATGCCGACTTCGGCCAAGTTGCGAAGTTGCCGAGGTGCGATGCCCGTACTGCGCCCCCCGAACAGCCCCGTCGCGCCGGTACGGCAACCCGCCCAGCGGGGAAGGATGACCCTCATGGCGAGCATCGTCGTACTGGGTGCCGCGCTCGGCGGCCTGCAGACCGCTCTGCTGTTGGCCGACGACGGCCATCAGGTGACCGTGCTGGAACGTGACCCGCATCCCCCGCCGTCGGACCCGGACGTGGCCTGGGCACGATGGCATCGCCCCGGCATCCCGCAACTGCGCCTCACCCACCTCCCGCTCGCCCGTTGGCTTCAACTGACCGAGGCGCAGCTGCCGGGCCTGGTCGGGCAGATGACGGCGGCCGGGGCCGTCCGCATGAACGCACTTGCACCCGAACCGGGCCTGCGCGATGGCCTGTTGGCCGCCGACGCGCGCTTCGACACGCTGGCCGCCCGGCGGTGTCTCCTCGAGTACGTCACCACGCGCGCGGCCGAGGCCGGCGGTGTCCGCATCGAGCGGGGCGTCGCGTGCCGGGGCCTGCGCAGCAGGCCGGGCCGTTCCGCGCCCCACTCCCGCGCACCGCATGTCACCGGGGTGGAGACCAGCACGGGCCCACGCGCCGCCGATCTCGTCGTGGACTGCACTGGGCGCCGATCGCCGCTGCCCTCCTGGCTGCGTGACATCGGCGTACCGGGGCCGGTCGAGGAAGCGGGGCGGCGCGGATTCACCTACTACTGCCGCTACTTCCGGTCGGCCGACGGCGCCCTGCCCGCGAGTACGTTCCCGCTGATCGAGGAGCACGGTTCCCTCGGCCTTCTCCGCATCCCGGCCGACCACGGGACCTACTCGCTCGGCCTCATCAGCCGCAGCGACGATCACGAACTGCGTAGGCTGCTGCGCCACGAACGCGCCTGGTCGGCCGCCGTGCGCCTGTTCCCTGGCGCGGACGCCTGGCTGGAGGGCGGATCTCTCACCGAGGGGGTCCGGATCATGGCCGGACTCACGGACCGCAAGCGGACCCTGTACGACGCCGAAGTCCCCCTCGTCACGGGGCTGGTGGCCGTCGGCGACGCGTGGGCGGTCACCGTGCCGAGCATCGGCCGAGGACTGGCGATAAGCCTCCAGCACAGCTTGATCCTGCGTGACGTCCTCCGGAAGCACGGCACCGGTGACCCGGTCGGCCTCGTCGCCGCCTTCGGCCGGGCGACGCGGGAGGGTCTGGAACCGGTGTATTGGCAGAGCACCTCCTACACCCGTCACCGCCTGGCCGAGATGGACGCACACGCGGCCGGCCACCCCTACCGGCACCCCGACTGGGACCGGGCGAGGGCATTGACGCTGCTCGCCGGCCGCGATCCCGACGCGCTTCGGGCGGAGCGGGCCGGGGCCCATCTCCTGCCGGGCGCGGGCGCGGAGATGAGCGCTCCAGCTCTGGTGGAGGCGGTGAAGCGGACCATGGCCGAGGTCGAGCAGGGTATGCCGCCGGGCCCCGCGCGGGCGGAGGTTCTCGACGCCGTCAGCGTCTAGCGTCTGGACGGTGGCAGGGTGCACGTATGTCCAACCCCGTCGCGTACCCGGCCTTCCGCGCCACCGACCCTGCCGCGGCCCTGCGCGTCGCGCGGGGCTTGTGGCAATCAGTGACCAGCAGCTCGCGCGGGTGTCGGTGGATGTCGAGCTGCGGACGGTCCGGGAAGTGCTGCGGATACGTGAGGCGCTGTCCGATGCCTGGTTCAGGAAGGGGAACGTCGAGGACTGGGCACGGGATCCGTCCGACGCGACAGCTTGCACGGCGGGATCCACGCATCCGAGCTTTCCTGTGATCCGGACCTTCTGCACCCGCACCTGCCGCTCTCGGCATCCATGGACTACCGGCCCGTGGGCAGCGTCGAGGAAGAGTTCGCTGCCTTGGTGGCTTCGAACATCGGTGAGATCTGGTGGTCCGATCTGGTCTGGCCGGATGTACCGGAGAGTGGCTCCACGGCGAAGCCAACAATGCCCGGGTCATCGGCCCACGACAGGAGTAGCCCCTGGCTCGTCGAACTGGGCAATCCATCACCGACGACCTCTCCCGCACACCCTCACGCACACCCCTCCGCACCCGTGTCATCGAGCGCGTACAACCCACTGACCCGAGCACCACGCAACCGCTTCGCCTCGATCGCCTTCATCCCCGCGTGCACAGCGGTTGTGCCATGGCGGTACGCGTCCTCGATCGGCTCGTAGTAGGTGAGGGTGAAGTACGCGAACGGAGCCGGGCGTTCGGGGTCGATGCCGACGGCGCGCAGCCAAGTGGTGCTGCCCTGGTGGTAGTAGAGGCAGAAGCCGTTCATGCGGGAGCCGTCGTAGGCGGCTACGACTCGGGCGCTTTCGCCCATGGCATCGGCCTGTCGTTTCAGCAGGCCCGTCATCGCGGCGGTGTCGTCACCGTGGCCGTGGGATCGCTGCAGCGCCGCCAGCAGCCGCCCGGCGTCCTCGTAACAGTCCATGAGGTACCCGCGACGTACGTCCAGCCCCGCCGCATTGAACGCGGCGCGTTCGTGACGTATCGCCACGCGGCGCTTGGACGGCAGGGCTGCCAGGTAGTCGTCGAACCCGGCGCCGGGCAGCACAATCGTCGCGTCGTCCTCCATGTGGTGCGGGGGCGTGCCGTACAGCGGCGCGAGCCGTCGCGTGGCGGACTCGGTGAGATAGGGCCACCAGTGCGAGGTCCCGTGCCGACCGGCGTGGTCCCGTGCCGCATCGCGGAGCAGGGACAGGCACTGGACCTCGACGTCGTCGGGAAGGCCCGGGTCGGTCAACGGCGCGTTGTGGTAGCCGCGTCGGGCGCCCGCGATCACGCGAGGCCGCTCCGCGCCGGGCGGCAGGTGTGCGGGCTCGTAGTAGGTGTTGGGCTCGCTGTGCACGAGGTACAGAGGCGCGGCAGCGACGAGGGTGCCGTCGTGGTCGCGGATCAGCGTGTACGAGGCGGTCGCGGTGGGGTCGTTCTCCTCACCGGCGAGCCAGCGGTGTGACAGGTACACCCCGGCATGCTCCGCGAGCCGGTCCCAGTCCGCCGCCGGGACGTCGTGGACGCCGCTGACGATCTCGGTCTTCAACTCTGCTTCCTTCCGCCCTGCGCGGCAGGGGACTTGAGGGCCGGGACCGCGGCCAGGGCGATGAGACACGCCACGCCCTGCACGGTCCAGGGCAGCAGGGCATGTGCGTCGAGGAGGCCGGTGAACAGGGCTGGGGCGGCGATGTTGCCCGCGGACCAGGAGAGTTGGTACAGGCTCTGCCTGCTGCCGCGGGCGGCGCCTGGGGTGAGCGTGACGGACAGTTCGCTGACGGCCGGCGAGTAGAAGATCTCGGCCAGGCTGAACAGCACGATCGCCGTGACCAGGGCCGGCCATGCGGGCAGGCCGGCGTCGGGCAGCGCGGGTGCGGCGAACGCCAGCATGGCGCACACCAGCAGGACGTGACCCAGGGCCATGGTGTGCCGAGGCTGCCCGGGGGCGGCGTGTGCCGTCAGCGGGCTGGTGAGGGTGGACACCATCGCGGTGTTCACCACGAGCAGGATGCTCGCGGACCAGGCGGGCAGTGCGAGCGTCTCGGTGGCGTACACGGCGATGAGCACCGACAGCATGGCCTGGGACAGGACGAAGGGGATGTTGCAGGTCACCAGGAGCAGGTAGCGGCGCATGTCGCCGGGGTCGCACCTGGCGCCGGCCGTCCCCTCCTCGCTCGGTGGCTCTTCGGGGGCGCTCTGCGGCGGCGGGCGCGTCGGAACACGGGCGAAGCAGAACGCCGCCAGCAGATACAGCGGCGCGGCCGTGACGACGAGCCACGTGAGGGCGTCCGTGCCGAAGAGGGCGAGCGTGCCGGCCGCCAGCAGCGCCCCGACACCGATGCCGACGTTGCGCAGGCTGCCGGTGATGGCGAACCAGCCGCGCGTCTCCGCGGCCGGTGCGGCGTGCAGGATCAGCGTGCGCTGCGCCGTGTAGTAGGAGTTGATGCCGGACTGCACCAGAAGGTAGGCGCAGGCGATCTGCCAGGGCCGCTCGGCGAGGAGGAAGGAGAGGAAACCGGCCGCGCTGACGACATTGGCGATGACGGTGAGCCGTCTGGGACCGCGTCGGTCCATGAACCGGCCGGCGGCGAAGACGACGGGCAGGGCGGCCAACTGGCCCACCGTGACGGCCGCCCCGACCGCGGCGAGGGGCAGCTCGCGCACGGTCGTGAAGTACAGCAGGCCCAGCGGCAGGAGTATGCCGTTGCCGAGGGAGTCGATGAGGTTGCCGGTGATGAACCGGCCGTGTCCGCGTGTGGCGGGGATGCCGAGCATGCGACGCAGCCGGGACACACGCGGCGCACGGGGAGTGACGGTGCCGGTCATGGGGTGAGCAGGGCTCGGACTTTGCCCAGGATCTCCTGACGCGGCCAGCCCACTGTCCGATGCAACTCCTGCAGTTGCTTGACAGTCTGTTCCTCGTCGCCTCGGGCGAGAGTGAAGACGACGATGTCGCCGTGACTGGTGTCGTCGATCACCAACTCGTGGGCCGTCACCAGATCCAGACGGTCGGTCAGCTCCGCCCGCGCCGACTCCGGCAGGCGCTCGGGGGAGAGGAACTCGATGGCCCATCCCGTACGTCGCACAGGGGCCGGGCTGTAGTCGCCGCGTGCCATGGCCGCCAGGGCGTCAAAGGTGTTCGTCGCGGAGGCGGCGCAGGACAGCGTGGTGGCACCGCCGATACGGGGGTTGATCTCCAGCACCACGTACCGCGAACCGGTGTAGATCATGTCGACGTTGACGGAGCCGTGGACGCCGAGCTCCTCGCACAAGGCGACCAGCTTTACCGCGACGGGTTCGAAATCGGCGTCGGCCTGCGGTCTGGGACCGCACCAGCGCAGGTCGGCGAAAGTGAACACCGGTTCGGTGCCCGCCGTGCCGGTCCAGCACACCGGCAGCACACGGTACTTGCCGGGCTCGCCCACCACATCCACCGAGCACAGCGCTCCCGCCACGCACTCCTCGATCACCGCGGACACCTCGGGCGGATCGGCGAGGTACGCGTCCAGAGCGGCGGCGTCGGGCAGGGCCCTGATGCCCATGCTGGTGGAGTCCCACAACGGCTTGGACAGCAGGGGATAGCCGACGCCGGCGGCCGATGCGCGCAAGGCGTCCGTGTAGGCGGGAAACGCGACGCCGCGCCCCGCGAGCAGGTCGGAGTCGACCTTGACACCGCGCGGAGCGTCCAGGCCCGCGCGGGCGAGGAGTTGCTTGGTCTCCCACTTGTCGCACAGGGCCAGGGTCGACGGCAGCGGGGTCATGACCGTGGGGATGCCCCGGGCGTCGAGGAGTTCCTTGACGGTGGCGTCCCGCAGCGCGTTCTCGCACGGCAGGGAGATGGATACGGCGGCGTCCGCGCCCCACTCTGCGACTTCGCGGGCGAGTTCGGCAGGGGTGACGGCGGGATCGAGGCGGCGGCGCATGCCGGGGAAGTCCCCGTCGTCCGCCGTGCCGTGCGTGTGGAACAGGGAGCTCTCGACGCCCTGTCTGGCCAGGTCGCGGACGGTCCGCTGGATGTACGGGTCGGCGCGTCGGATCTCCACGGATCGCAGAAACGCGATCTTCCGGACGGGATTGCGCACAGGTCAGCTCACTTTCACCAGGGAATCGGCGATCACTTGGCCGGCCAGGCGGCGGGCCTCGTCGACGGACGCGGCGCGCGCCACGACGTGCCCGACCCGGCCGGAACTGTCCGCCGGTTCGGACACCCGTTGTCCGGGACGAATGTCGATGTGGCTGTGGGTGCCGGGCACGGCGGGGATGAGGACGTCCTCCACCACCCCCGCCCGGTCGGGCAGCAGAAAGCGCAGCGCGGCCGCCTCGTCGCGGGTCGGCGCGATGTGCGGCAGCCGCCCGGTGACGGCCTGCAGATAGGCGGCCGCTTCACTGACGCCGGTGGCGGCCTCGACGATCTCGCAGATGTTGTCGCCGGGCAGCCGGGCGCCGGTCTCGATGACGACCGGCCTGCCGCCGGGAGGGATCTTCACCTCGGTGTGGGCGATGCCGTTGCGCACCCCGACGGCGAGGGCGGCACGCGCGGCGGTGTCCTGGATCGCCCGTACCGTGCGCGGGTCGAGTCCGGCGGGGCAGGAGTGCCCGGTCTCCACGCGGTAGGTGCCGGCCGTGGTGTCCTTGCGGACCACGGGCAGCGGATAGGGCACTCCCTCGTGCACGACCGTGTCGGCGGAGAACTCCTCGCCGGGCACATAGCTCTGCAGCAACAGGCGTGAGTCCAGCGGCAGACCGTGCGGCTCGGCGCGGGTGAACCGCCCGGCGGCGGCCACCGCGGCGTCGAGGCCGTCCGGGCCCGCCACCACGCTCACGCCCCAGGAGCCGCCCTGCTCTGCCGGCTTGACGACCAGCGGCCACCCCAGCCTGCCGGAGGCGGCGACAGCGTGGGCCTGCTCGGCGCCGGTGACCACCGCCCCCGCGGGGGCCGCCACGCCCGCCTCGCGGAACGCCTCGGCCATGACGATCTTGTTGCGGGCGGCCTTGGCGCGCAGCGGATCGTTGCCCGGCAGCCCGAGGCGCGCGGCGAGCAGGGCGGCCAGCGGGGTCAGCAACTCCCAGCAGACCGCGACTCCTGCGATGCGTTGCTCCCGGCAGAACACCTCCATGTCGTCCAACGCACGCTTGGTGTCGGCCAGTTCGGTCAGGCACACCCCGGCGAGGCCGCGGGTCAGCCACGGTTCGTAGCCGGCGTGCACCCGCTCGTCGGTGGCCGCGTACAGCCGTATGCCCAAGCGGGCGGCGGCCTCCGCGAGGAAGCGTCCCGCATTGCCCATCGGCTCGATCACCATCACGCCGGTCACGCCCGGCTCGTCGCTGCTGTCCACGAACCCAGTGGATCGTCCTCGGCGGCGCACCGTCCATCGGGCTGTTCTCTGAAAACAACTTGCTGATGACAGGCCTGAGTTGGCCGAAGCCACAACGATGACGCCCCGTCAGCATGCGGGAGTTGGTGCACAACACCGATAGCTTCAACAAAATGTTGCGTGTTCGGATCGGGGTGCAAGGTCAACCGAACGGCATGGTGCGAAGGAGTCATCCATCGTGAACAGCCCGCACGACCAGCTCGCCGAGTACATCCAGCAGGGCGTCATACCCCCCTACCAGTACTCGTATCCGCCCCGCTCCACCTACCGGCCGCTCGACGAGGGCGCCTGGGACATCCACGACGTGTGGGCGCGGGACCTGGCCAACCACCCGGTCCCCGAACTCAACCTGTATCTGCACGTCCCGTTCTGCCGCTACAAATGCGGGTTCTGCAACCTCTACACGGTCATCTCCACCGACGAGGACCTGTACGACGCCTACACCGACGCGCTCTGTACGCAGCTCCGCGACCACGCGGAGGTCATCCGGGCGCGCCGGCTGCGGACCGTCTACATCGGTGGCGGCACGCCCGCGCTGCTGTCGACCCGGCACTTCGAGCAGATCTTCACCACCCTCGGCGAGATCTACCCCAACTGGCGTTCCACCGTCGAGGAAGTCGCCCTGGAGGCCACACCGGACTCCATCGTCGCCGACCCCGACGGCTTCGGGCGGCTACTCGACATGGGCCTGACGCGCGCCAACATCGGCATCCAGTCGCTGGTCCCGCAGGAGATCCGCGAGGCGGGGCGGGGTCAGGCGGGCGAGGACGTCATCCGCCGGGCCGTCGAGATCGTCCACGAGCGCGGACTGCCGGACCTGTCGACGGACCTGATCATGGGGTTCGCCGGGCAGACCCCCGAGACCTGGCGTCACTCGGTGGACGAGCTGGCGAAGCTCGCGCCGACGACGATCTCCACCTATTTCCTCACGGTGCGACCGGACGCGTGGTTCTCCCGGACCGGTGCATACCAGTACATGTGGAAGCCGGAGCTGTACGAGCGTTACGACTACGCCCGTGAGGTGTTCACCGCCCACGGATACGTCCAGGAGGGCTCCGTCCGCTACAAGAAGCCCGGCCGCGGCGGCTATGTGCAGAAGGTGCTCACCTTCCACGGCGTGCCCCTGCTCGGCCTCGGTGTCGGCGCCCGCTCCTACAGCTCCGTCCTCGACTACATGACCGGCAGCGTCAAGCCGTCCCTGAGCGAGGTCGCCGACTACATCGACAACGCCAGGGCCCACCGCCTGCAGCCCACGACGGGGTTCGCCCTCACCCCGGAGGAGATCGTCCGCAAACGGCTCGTGCTCGACACCTTCGACCTCGATCTGTCCGAACTCGACCGCTTCGGCCTGGACGCAATTGCTCCCGAAGTGGACCAAATCCTCGATGCAGCCCAGGCCAACGGGCTGATCCACCGCGTCGGCCCGCGCCGCGTCCAGCTCACACCCAAGGGCTTCAAGTACCGCGACATCCTGTCCTGGATGTTCTACTCCGACCACGTCAAGAAGCTCGACCGCGAGTACTACGAGGGCCTCCACGAGGCCAACACGCGGGCCCGCAAGAACATGGGTACGCCGGTGCGCATCACCGGGATCGGCACCGCACGGGAGACGGTGTGAGCGACCTGTTCATCGCCGCGGGCGGCGGCGGGGATCCCGTGGGCACCGCGATCACCGCGGCGACCGTGGGCCGCGTCCTCACCGGCACACCCCTCGGCGATGCCGCGATCGCCACCTACGCCTGGGAACGCCTCGAAGTCGACCCCACCTCCGGCCCGCTCGGGGTCGTGCACTTCGCCGACCTCGCAGACCCTACGGGCATGCCGGTGATCGCCCCCACCACGCGGCCGATCCCGCCCGCCGGCTCCACGCTGCCCGCCCTGGCGGCCGACCTGCCGGCACGCCTGGCCCTGCTCGACCCATGGCAGGGGCTGTCGGCACTGGCCGAACAGATCCGTCGCCTCGCGGACACCGGATTCGACCACGTCCGCATCGTCGACGTCGGCGGCGACATCCTCGCGCACGGCGACGAGGACACCCTGTGCAGCCCCCTGGTGGACGCCCTGGTCCTGGCCGCCTGCCGGCTCGCCGGGGTACCCGCGACCGTCTACGTCGCCGGGCCGGGAGCCGACGGGGAGATCCCCCAGGCCGACGTGCTGGACCGGCTGGACGGCGACGCTCTCACCCCGCTCGTGCAGGACGTGGCCGCGGTCCGCGAAGCCCTGTCCTGGCACCCCTCGGAAGCCTCCGCCCTGTTCGCGGCGGCCGTCGACGGCGTACGCGGACCGATCCGTACGGTGAACCACCTCATCCCGCTCACGGACGCCTCCGCCCGCATCCACTCCACCACCCTGGACGATGCCCTGGCCCACAACACGGTCGCCGCCCACCTGCTCGGCGTACTGCCGCCGACCCTGGAGGCCGCCGCCGACCTCTCGGCCGAGCTCACGCAGATCCATGAGCTCGACCGAGAGCGCGTCGCGGCAGCGGAGCCGTCGGCACCCGCCCGAGCCGCGCTGCCCTGGACCGAACCGGCCGCATGGGAGGCGATACGTCACGCGGCGCAGGGCGCCCCGCATGTCACTCTCCGATTCGCCGCCCTCGCTCTCGGCTTGACCTGGCGTCAAATTCCGTCCCTACGTGCTCTGTTGGGCGCACAGGGTCCGGTGCTGGCCGTGGCCTGAGGCGGGCGCATGATTCGGCGTCGCAGCGCGTTGCGGCGCCGAATCGGCGGTACAGGTCACGGTATTTGATAACTCACCGGTATACGGCCGTACTCAACTGTCAAAACGCACCCAAACAGGGCACTCTCGGCAGGGAGTCGTGAAGGTTTTCAGGCCGATGTGACTTTCCCCATTGCGCCGCCCGAACGGTCCCGTGAGTCTCACGTGGAACATGCGTCCGAAGAACTGTTATCCCGGGCTCACCGATCGATCTCCCAAGTATCGGACAGCATCGTTCGGCGTCGAGGACAGGGAAGTTTTGATGAGTACAGAGCGCACTACGGAGTCGGTGGCACTGGTGATCGCTGCCCGCAGCGGCGAGCCGGCGGCTCAGGACGCCCTGGTCAGCGCCTACCTCCCGTTGGTCTACAACGTCGTGGGACGGGCGCTGAACGGCTCCGTCGACGTCGACGACGTCGTGCAGGACACGATGCTGCGAGCCCTCGACGCACTGGGCGGGCTGCGTGCTCCCGAGAACTTCCGTTCCTGGCTCGTCGCCATCGCGATGAATCAGGTGCGAGCGCACTGGCATGCCCGGCAGGCGGCGCCTGGCGGAGTCGAGGAGGCCGAGGATCTCGCGGACCCGGGAGCCGACTTCGTCGACCTGACCTTGATGCAGCTCCAGCTGTCCGGTCAGCGCATGGAGACCGCACGGGCGACCCGCTGGCTGGAGCCGGACGACCGGGGGCTGCTGTCGCTCTGGTGGCTGGAGTGCGCCGGAGAGCTGACGCGGGCCGAGGTCGCCGAGGCCCTGGAGCTGTCGCCGCAGCACGCGGCGGTCCGGGTGCAGCGGATGAAGGCCCAGCTGGAGGCGGCCCGCGTGGTGGTGCGGGCCCTCGACGCGCGGCCGCGCTGCGAGGAACTGCAGGGCCTGCTGGCCTCCTGGGACGGCCGGCCCTCGGCGCTGTGGCGCAAGCGAATAGCCCGGCATGCCCGTGGTTGCTCGCATTGTTCCGGTTTGTGGAGCGGGTTGATGCCCGCCGAGGGGCTGTTGGCCGGTCTGGCGCTGGTCGCCGCGGCACCCGCGCTGCTGGAGAGTGTGCTCTCCGCCGCCGGCGGTATGGCCTTGGTCGGCTCGGCGTCCCAGCTGAGCACGTCGGGAGGCCACGGCAGCTCGGGCCTGGGTGCCGGCGCCCGGTCTGCCGCCCGTACCGAGGCGCGTCGACGCCGCCGCATCCGCCGCCGGGCCGTCGGCGGCGCCGTTGTGGCGGCCTGCGTGGCGGGCGGCGCCCTGTGGTACTTCGACACGGACCCCGGGAACGGAACGGAGAAGGCGGCCGCCGCGCGGAACTCCGGCGCTCCCGCCGCCGAGCTCTCGGAGCCGAGCCCCCTCGAGACCTCCCCGTCGGCCTCGACGTCTCCGTCCCCGTCCGCCTCGCCCTCGAAGAAGGCGAGCCCCTCCAAGTCGCCCAGCCCGACGAAGAAGAGCGTGCCGGACCCCCGGCCCTCCACCAGGCCGACCCGGACCGCGTCCAGCACCCCGCAGACACAGGCGGCCCCGTCGGGTGCCGTCGCGCAGGTGGTCGCGCTGGTCAACGAGGAGCGGTCGGCCGCCGGCTGCGGTCCGCTGTCGCAGGACTCCCAGCTGAACCAGGCCGCGCTGCGCCACTCCGAGGACATGGACGCCCGCGACTTCTTCGACCACACCAACCCGGACGGCGCCGACCCCGGGCAGCGTGTCACCGCCGCGGGCTACACCTGGTCCACGTACGGGGAGAACATCGCCCAGGGCCAGCAGACGCCCGAGGCGGTGATGGACTCCTGGATGAACAGCCCGGGCCACCGTGCCAACATCCTCAACTGCTCTTTCAAGGACATCGGCGTGGGCATCCACAAGGCTTCCGGGGGCCCGTGGTGGACCCAGGTCTTCGGCGCCAAGCAGTGAGGCCGGAGCCGGCGGTCACAGCATGACGTGCTTGACCTGGGTGTAGTCGAGCAGGCCGGTCATGGAGAGGTCGCTGCCGTACCCGGAGTGGCCCACGCCGCCGTGCGGCATCTCCGACACCGTGGTGCCGTGGGTGTTGACCCAGGCGATGCCGGTCCGCAGCGCACGGCTCTTCGCCGGGCGAGGAGCGTGGCCGACGACGGCGTGGTGTCGGACGGTTTCAGGACGACCGTGTTGCCCGCGGCCGGCGCGGGGGCGATCTTCTACACGGCCATCATCAGCGGATAGTTCCACGGCGTGATCTGGGCGCAGAGGCCGACCGGCTCGCGCCGCAGCACGGAGGCGCGGCCCGGCGTGTACTCCGCGGCGGCAACGCCGGGCAAGTTGCGGGCGGCTCCGGCGAAGTACCGCAACACGTCCACGATCGCGGGCAGTTCGTCGTCCAGGAACAGAGCACGCGGTAGGTGCGCACGGCAGGCCGCCGCGACGACCCGCCCCGACCGGGTCGTCGGCCCGCGAGCGCATCCTGACCGCGGCGTGCGAGGTCATCGCCGGCATCGGGTTCGAGAAGATCCGGATGCGCATGGTCGCCGAGCGGGCCGGTGTGTCGACGGCGCTGCTGCACTACCCCTTCGACACGCGCGAGAAGCTGTTCACCGAGGCGATGACCCACTCCTTCGCCAACACGGCCGTCGACGTCGAACGTGACGCGGAAACGCCCCCGGCGGCGGTCATCCTGGCCCGCATCCTGCGCAACCTGCTGCCCACCGACCCCAGCTCCACGAGGACTGGCGGCTCTGGCAGGAACTGTGGGTCCGGGCGCTGCGCGACGACACCACGCGCGTCTTCGCCGTCGACCGGTACGCCTGGGTGGGCGATGCGGTACGCCGCGGTATCGCCTCCGGCGAGTTCACGCCGACCGACGTGGACGACCTCAGCACCCTCGTCCTGTCCCTCAGCGACGGCTACGGCATCCGCCTCATGCTGCGCGACCCGACCGTCACCCTCGACATGGCGCTCACCTCCATCTGGCGCCATGTCTCCACGCCTCTGGGCCGGCCGGCGACCGTGCCGACGGACTGAGCCTCCTACCCGAATGGCCCATCACCACTGCGCCGGAGGAGGCGAGGGTGGGTGAGTGGTGTGAGCGTGGTGGAAGGGATGCGCGTGCACACTGCGACGAGGAGGCGCGATGACGGCGGAGGGACGGGCCGAGGGCGGCACTGCGTGCGCTGACCCACGGGAGGACGCGGACCTGCCGCCGGGCCGGTCCGGAGGCGTCTTCGAGCAGGTGAGCGCGGTCGCCGACGCCGTCCTCTACGAGGGCTACCTCCTCTATCCCTACCGGCGCTCCTCGGCCAAGAACCGCGTCCGCTGGCAGTTCGGGGTGCTGTTCCCCCGGGAGTGGGTGGAGTCTGACGGTCCCGTCGCCCCCGGCATCTCCGGCTCCGCGGACTCCTGGTACCAGCAGACCGAGGGTCTGCTGAGGCTCCGGCAGCCCGGCGCGGCCGTACGGGTCCGGCTTCGCTGTCTGCAGATGCAGCGCAAGCAGGTCGAGGAAGCGGAACGGGACGGCGGACACCGCCCCGTCGAGTCGCTGCGCACCGACGACGGCACGACGCATCTGACCTTCGACGAGGCCGTACCGCGCGAGTTCGATGCCGTCATCCCACTGGACGAGCTCCTTCAGGGCGAACACACCGTTGCGGTGGCAGCACCGGCCGGGGTGGACGTCGAGCCCCTGCCGGGACACGCCGGGCGGGTGGTGCGGCGCCGCGAGGAGGTGCGGGCGAGCCTCAACGTCGCCGCCGAGCGCCTCGCGCCGTACCTCTGCCGGCTCCGGGTGCGCACCACGAACACGGGACCCGCGCCGGATCCGCGGACCCCGCGCGACGAGGCGCTGCGCCGAGCACTCATCGCCACGCACACCCTCATCGGCGGTGACGGCGTGGAGTTCGTCTCGCTGACCGATCCGCCCGCGGACCTGCGCGCCCATGCGAGCGCGTGCCGCAACGAGTTCACGTTCCCCGTGCTCGGCGGTGAGGCCGACGAGGTCGGACGCGTCCTGCTGTCCGCCCCGATCATCCTGCCCGACCACCCTCAGGTCGCCCCGGAGAGCCCCGGTGACCTGCACGACGCGGCGGAGATCGACGAGATCCTCACCCTGCGCACGATGCTGCTGACCGACGAGGAGAAGCAGGAGGCGCGCGCCACCGACCCGCGGGCCGCCGCGATCCTCGACCGGGTCGACACCATGCCTCAGGAAGTCTTCGAGCGGCTGCACGGCGCCGTGCGCTCCCTGACTCCGTCAGCCATCGCGACCACCGAGGCCACCCCGGTAACCCTGGCGACCCCGCCCGCCGAGCGTCCGGCCTGGTGGCAGGAGGGCGCCGACGACGGTCTCTCCCCGTCCACGGACACCGTGCTCGTGGACGGCGTACCCCTCGGAGCGGGCAGCCACGTGAGGCTCCGCCCAAGGGGTCGCGGCGCCGACGCCCAGGACATGTTCCTGGCCGGACGGACCGCCGAGGTCGCCGCCGTCTTCCACGACGTGGACGGCAGCGTGCACCTCGCCGTCACCGTCGACGGCGATCCCGCCGCCGAACTGCACAGCTGGTACGGCCGCTTCCACTACTTCCGGCCGGACGAACTCGAGCCACTGGAGCCCGCTCCATCCGAAACCCCCCGCAGCGGAGGCCGATGACATGGCAACCCACAGCAGTACCGCCGAGGTCAGCAAAGAACCCAGTCGAGCCGAGGACCGCGAGGGCTTCGACGAGATCACCATCCTCTGGATCTCCGAGGGCATGAGCTGCGACGGCGACACCGTCTCCCTCACCGCCGCCGACCAGCCCTCCATCGAGGACCTCGTCCTCGGTCTGATCCCGGGCCTGCCGAAGGTGAACCTGGTCAACAAGGTGCTCTCGCCCAGCCTGGGCGGCGAGGACTTCCTCGCTCCCTACCGGGCCGCCGCGCGGGGCGATTTGTCACCGTTCATCCTCGTTATCGAGGGCTCGATCCCCAACCAGAACATCATCGAGGGCGACGGCTACTGGACGTCCTTCGGCAACGACCCGGAGACCGGTGAGCCGCAGACCCTCAACTGGTGGATCGACCAACTGGCCCCCAAGGCCTGGGCGGTGGTGGCCGCCGGCACCTGCGCCACCTTCGGCGGCATCCACGCCATGTCCGGCAACCCGACCGGCTGCATGGGCCTCGCCGACTACCTCGGCTGGGACTACACCTCCCAGGGCGGCCTGCCGGTCGTCAACGTGCCCGGCTGCCCGATCCAGCCCGAGAACTTCATGGAGACCCTGGTCTGGGTCCTCTACCACGCGGCCGGCTCCGCGCCCCCGCCCCCGCTGGACCACATGCTGCGCCCGCAGTGGCTGTTCGGCAAGACGGTCCACGAGGGCTGCGACCGCGGCTCGTACTACGAGCAGGCCAACTTCGCCAAGGACTACAACTCGCCCAAGTGCCTCGTGAAGACGGGGTGTTGGGGACCGGTCGTCAACTGCAACGTGCCCAAGCGTGGCTGGATGGCCGGCATCGGCGGCTGCCCGAACGTCGGCGGCATCTGCATCGGCTGCACGATGCCCGGCTTCCCCGACGCGTTCATGCCGTTCATGGACGAGCCTCCGGGCGGCACGCTGTCGTCCCTGGTGATCAAGCCGTACGGGGCCGTCATCCGCCGACTGCGCGGCGTGACGAACGAGCTGGTCAACCATGAGCCCAGGTGGCGCCACAACAAGCGCAAGCTGACCAGCGGCTACGACCCGCACTGGCGCCCCTGATGGCACCCCGCGCGCAGGTCCCGAAGCCGCACGACCCCCACCTCACGACCCGCCCGCACATCACCGACAGCGAGGGGCAGCACCGCAGATGACCACCACCGAGGCCCGGTCCACGGAGCGCAAGCCGCCACAACTCGTGGACATGTCCTGGGATCCGATCACCCGGATCATCGGGAACCTGGGCATCTACACGAAGATCGACTTCGCCAACCGTGAAGTCGTGGAATGCCACAGCACCTCGTCGCTCTTCCGCGGCTACTCCGTGTTCATGAAGGGCAAGGACCCGCGCGACGCGGGCTTCATCACGTCCCGGATCTGCGGCATCTGCGGCGACAACCACACCACCTGCTCCGACTACGCCCAGCAGATGGCCTACGGCGTCAAGCCGCCCCCGCTGGCCGAGCACATCGTCAACCTCGGTGAAGCGGCCGAGTACATGTTCGACCACACGATCTTCCAGGACAACCTGGTCTTCGTGGACTTCTGCGAGGCGATGGTCAAGGCCACCAACCCCGGCCTGCTGGCCCGCGCGGAACGCACCGAAGCACCGCGCGGCGAGATCCACGGGTACCGCACGATCGCCGACATCATGAAGGCCTTCAACCCCTTCGAGGGCGAGGTCTACAAGGAGGCCCTGAAGGTCAGCCGGGTCACCCGTGAGATGTTCTGCCTGATGGAGGGGCGGCACGTCCACCCGTCCACGCTGTACCCGGGCGGCGTCGGCACGATGCCCCAGCCGACCGCCTTCACCGACTACCTCAGCCGGCTCATGCGGGTCATCGACTTCGTGAAGAAGGCCGTCGCCATGAACGACGACGTCTTCGACTTCTTCTACGAGGCACTGCCCGGCTACGAGGAGGTCGGCCGCCGCCGCGTCCTGCTGGGCTGCTGGGGCGCCTTCCAGAACCCCCAGACCGTCGACTACCGCTACGAGACGATGAATTCCTGGGGCAAGGACATGTACGTCACCCCCGGCATCATCGTCGACGGCGAACTGGTCACCAACAACCTCGTAGACATCAACCTCGGCCTGCGCATCATGCTCGGCAGCTCGTACTACGAGGACTGGGTGAACGAATCGCCCTTCGTCACGCACGACCCGCTCGGCAACCCCGTCGACATGCGCCACCCGTGGAACCAGACCACCGTCCCGGTGCCGCAGAAGCGCAACTTCGACGACAAGTACAGCTGGGTCATGAGCCCGCGCTGGTACGACAAGCGGACCGACCAGCACCTCGCCCTCGACACCGGCGGCGGCCCGCTCGCCCGGCTGTGGTCGACCGCGCTGAGCGGCCTGGTCGACACTCCGTACGTCAAGGCCACCGGCCACAGCGTGCGCATCTCCCTGCCCAAGGGCGAGTCCCTGCCGGAGACCACCCTGGAGTGGCGCATCCCGCAGTGGAGCAACACCATCGAACGCGACCGCGCCCGGCCCTACTTCGTGGCCTACGCGGCCGCCATGGCACTGCAGTTCCTGGAAGAGGCCATGGGGATGGTGCGGGCCGGCGAGACCAAGGTCTTCGAGAACTACGAGGTGCCCGACGAGGCGATCGGCTGCGGCTTCCACGAGGCGGTCCGAGGCGTCCTCTCGCACCACCTGGTGATCAAGGACAAGAAGATCGCCAACTACCACCCGTACCCGCCCACCCCGTGGAACGCCAGCCCCCGCGACATCTACGGCACCCCGGGTCCGTACGAGGACGCCGTCCAGGGCCAGCCCATCTTCGAGGAGAACGGGCCGGACGACTTCAAGGGCGTCGACATCATGCGCACGGTCCGCAGCTTCGACCCCTGTCTGCCGTGCGGTGTGCACATGTACGTCGGCAAGGGCAAGACGCTCACCACCCTGCACTCGCCGACGTACGGGGCGAACCATGGCTGAGGCCGGTGCCGCCCGGCTGGCGGACCCGGACGTGGAGGCCCGGCTCGCCCGGCTCGACGAGCTGCTGGCGGGCCTGGAGTCCGCGCCCGGCCCCACCACCCGCTCCGCGACCGAGGCGGTGGGACTGCTGACCGAGGTCTACGGCGAGGCGCTGGCCCGCGTCATGGACCACGCGGACGACCAGCTGGCCGAGCGCCTGGCCGACGACGAGTTGCTGGGCCACCTGCTGGTCCTGCACGACGTCCATCCCGAGCCCGCCGAGCGCCGGGCGGCCCGTGCGGTCGAACGGCTGCGGCCCGCCGTACAGGAGCGCGGCGGCGACGTGGAGTGGGCCGGTGTGGAGGGTCAGGTGGCCCGGGTGCGCATGACGTCGGGCGGCGGATGCGGCTCCGGTTGCGGTGCCGGTGCCATGGACGTCACCGACGCGGTCCGCGAGGCGGTGCTCGCCGTGGCACCCGAACTGACGGCGGTGGAGCCGCTCACCGCGGCTGCTCCCGCAGCCCCGCCCGCGTTCGTACCGCTCGCCACGCTGACGCACCGGGGCGCACGGTGACCACCGACGGAGCCCTGGCCCGCCTCATCCGCTCCTCGGCCGACCGCACCGCGGCGGCCGGGGCGGAGGCGTGCGACCTGTGCGCCGCGCCGGTGCCGGACGAGCACGCGCACCTGTACGACACCGGGCAGGACGAGGTGCGGTGCGTCTGCGGCCCCTGCTCGGTGCTGTTCGCCGGGGCCGGCGCGGGCGACGGCCACTACCGGCTGGTGCCCCGGCGCCGGCTCCGGCTGCCCAAGGTCGACACGGCGGCGCTGGGCGTACCCGTCGGCCTGGTCTTCTTCGTGCCCCGCGCGGACGGCACCGTCACCGCGCAGGGCCCCAGCCCGGCCGGTGCCATGCGGTGGGAGGTGGACGCGGCGGCCTGGATCGGGCTCGCCGAGACGTGTCCGCAGCTCGCCACCGTGGAACCCGAGGTGGAGGCGTTGCTGGTGAACACCGTCCACGGCCTCGACCACCACTGGATCGTGCCGATCGACGACTGCTACCGGATGGTCGCCGTCGTACGCCGGGAATGGCGCGGCCTGTCCGGCGGCGGCCAGGTCTGGCCGGCCGTCGAGCGGTTCTTCGAGGACCTCACCGAGCGGTCCTGAGCACGTACTCCGCAGGTCGGAGGCGAGGAAGGAGATCACCCCATGGGCAGCATCAGAGTGGGCCGGGCCCAGGCGAAGCCCGACACCCCCGGGCACGTGGCCGGCATGCACCAGGGCAACCGGGGGCGGTACAAGGACCAGAAGGGCCACCACGAGGACGGCACCGCCGACGCGCGCCGTTCCACCGGGATCCATTGGAAACGGCATGACGCGCTCGTGGAGACCATGCCGAACATCCCACCGGGATGAGAGACAGCAGGGAGTCGCCGCAATGAAGGTCCAACGAGCACGGTGGTCGGCTGCCACGGGCAGACGAGCCGGGATGAGCGGACAGCGCGTGCTGATGGCCGAGGCCGCCTTGGCGGGCGGCGTGGTCCTCGCCCTGCTGGCCTGGGAATGGCCCAGCCTCAGGCGGGAGGCGCGGATCTGGCGGATGGCCGGCGGGTTCCGCGCCGGCCGCCGGTACCCGTGAGCCGGTTGTGCACGAACTGTCGATCGCGACCGCGATCATCGAGAGGGCCGGTGAGCTGGCCCGGACGGACGGAACCGAATCCGTCTCGGCGGTGACCGTCCGGGTCGGTGAACTGGCGGGCGTCGTCCCCGACGCCCTGGATTTCGCCTTCGAGGTGGCCCGCGACGGCACCCCCCTCGCCGAGGCGCGGCTCGTGGTCGAGCAGATCCCCGCGCAGGCCTGGTGCGGCCCGTGCGCCGAGGAGTTCCCGGTGGGCATGCCCCCGTTCTTCTGGTGCCCGCGCTGCGACGAGCCCTCCACGGACCTGCGCAGCGGCCGGGAACTGGAGATCGCCGGGATCGAGCCGTCACCGGCCTCGGCATAGCGTGCGTGGGCCCCGCCGAACACGCTCGGCGGGGCCCACGCACGTCCGGACCTGATCAGCAGATCCGCGGCAACTGCTCACCCAGCGGCAGATCCACCACCCGGGTCCCGCCGAGCCCCGTCGCGACCACCACCATCCCGGGGTGGTCGGCGACGCACTCGCCGATCAGAGTGGCCCCGGCGCCCTGCGGGTGGGCGCGCATCGCCGCGAGGACGTCCTCCGCCGCCGACGGGGGCACGAAGGCGACCAGCCGGCCCTCGTTGGCCACGTAGAGCGGGTCGAGCCCCAGGAAGCCACAGGCGTTCGCCACCGCGTCCGGCACCGGAATGGCCCGCTCCGTCAGCCGGACACCGGTTCCGGAAGCGCGGGCGATCTCGTTCAGGGAAGCGGCGAGGCCGCCCCTGGTGGGGTCGCGCAGCACATGGATGTCCGGAGTGACCGCCAGCATGGCCGCGACCAGACCAGCGAGCGGCGCGGTGTCGCTGGCCACCTCCACCCCGAACTCCAGGCCCTCGCGCACGCTCATGATCGCCACGCCGTGCAGGCCGATCGGCCCGCTGACGATGACGGCGTCACCGGGTCGTGCACGCTGGGGCCGGATGTCCACCCCGTCGGGCACGAGTCCCACGCCGGCGGTCGTGACGTACACGCCGTCGCCGTGCCCGGACTCCACCACCTTGGTGTCACCTGTGGCGATCGTGACCCCGGCGGCCTCGGCCGCCGCGCCCATGGCCCGCGCGATCCGCTCGACCACGGCCAGCTCCACGCCCTCCTCCAGCACGAAGGCGGCGGAGAGATACGCGGGCCTGGCACCGCTCATCGCCAGATCGTTGACGGTGCCGTTGACCGCGAGGTCGCCGAGGCTGCCGCCGGGGAAGAACAGCGGCCTGACCACGTAGGAGTCGGTGGAGAACGCCAGGCGGGCGCCGCCCAGTTCGAGGACGGCGGAGTCCGCGAGCCCGGCCAGCGTGGCGTTGCCGTAGGCGGGGGTGAAGATCTGCTCCATCAGCTCCGCCGACAGCGCACCGCCGCCGCCGTGCCCCATCACCACGACCCCCTGGTCGCGCAGTGGGGCGGGGCAGGACCAGTTGGCCGGGTCGACCGTCTCGGCGAGTTGTTCAGGCAACGGGGTTCATCTCCTCCCGCGCGGCCCGGTCGGCCTGCGGAGTCGGGGCGTTCATGCGGCGGTACAGGTAGTAGGCCGCGCAGGCACCCTCGCTGGAGACCATGGTGGCGCCGAGCGGCGTGCGCGGAGTGCAGGTGGTGCCGAACGCGGCGCACTCGGTCGGCTTGATCAGCCCCTGGAGGACCTCGCCGCTGCGACACTCGGCGGGCTCCTCGGTACGGATGCCGGTGACGTCGAAGCGGTGCTCCGCGTCGTACGCCCGGAAGGCGTCGGTCAGCCGCCAGCCGCTCAGCGGGATGCGCCCGATGCCGCGCCAGTTCCGGTCGGTGACCTCGAACACCTCCTCGATCATGCGCACGGCGGCCGGATTGCCCTCCTCGCGCACGGCACGCGGATACGCGTTCTCCACCCGGTGCTCACCGCGCTCCAGCTGGCGCACCGCCAGGCGGATGCCCTCCAGGATGTCCAGCGGTTCGAAGCCGGTCACCACCATCGGAACGCCGAACCGCTCGGCGAGCCCCGGGTACTCGGACGTCCCCATCACGCTGCACACATGCCCGGCGGCCAGGAACCCCTGCACCCGGCACTCGGGCGCCGTCATGATCGCCTCGATCGCCGGGGGGACCCGCACATGCGACACCAGCAGGCTGAAGTTGGTCAGGCCCAGACGACGCGCCTGGTGCACGGCCATCGCGTTGGCGGGGGCGGTGGTCTCGAAGCCGATGGCGAAGAACACCACCTCCCGGTCCGGGTTGCGGCGGGCCAGCTCCAGTGCGTCGAGCGGTGAGTAGACCACGCGTACGTCGCCGCCCTCGCCCTTGACCCGGAACAGGTCGCGGTCGGTGCCCGGTACCCGGAGCATGTCGCCGAAGGAGCAGAAGATCACCTCGGGCCGAGAGGCGATCTCCAGCGCCTTGTCGATGACCTCCAGCGGCGTGACACAGACGGGGCAGCCGGGGCCGTGGATCAACTCCACCTTCTCGGGCAGCAGTTGGTCGATGCCGTGCCGGATGATCGAGTGGGTCTGCCCCCCGCACACCTCCATCAGGGCCCAGGGCCGGGTGGCGGTGGCGCGGATCTCGTCCAGCAGCCGCCGGGCGAGATCGGGGTCGTTGAACTCGTCGATGTACTTCACCGGGCCTCACTCCCGCTGTCCTGGCGCTCCGTCACCGCGGCGCCGCCCGCCTCCTTGGCCGCCTGCTCCCAGGCGTCCCCGAACTCCTCCTCCAGCAGCCCCAGTTCCTCGAAGAGCTTCAGGGAGGCCAGCGCCGACTCCTCGTCCAGGCGCTGGAGCGCGAAGCCGACGTGCACGATGACGTACTCACCCACCCGCACGTCGCTCACGTACTCCAGACACGCCTCTTTCTGCACCCCACCGAAGTCGATCAGCCCGGTGAGCGGATCCGCGGTGTCGTCGATGGACACGACCTTGCCGGGCACTGCCAAGCACATGGGTCACTCCTTCTGTCGTTCGTGCGCCGCGACCACCAGCTGGCCGAGGGCCAATCCGCCGTCGTTGGGCGGCACTTCGCCGTGCCGGAGCACCGTGAGGCCGTCCCCGGTCAGCAGCCGCGTGCACTCCTCCTCCAGCAGCGCGTTGGCGAACACTCCGCCGCTGAGGGCGACGGTGGTCAGTCCGGTGTCCTGGCGCGCCCGCCGGCAGACCGCCACGACGGCCCGCGCCACGCCGCGGTGGAAGCGCGCGGCGAGTACGGGAGCCGGGGTGCCGCGGCGCAGATCGTCGAGCAGCGCGCCGAGCACGGGCGCCGGGTCGCAGGCGCCGCCGGCGAGTCCGAAGGCGTACGCCGAGGTGTCGGCGTCCCAGGCCGCCGCGGCGGCGGCCTCCAGCTCCATGGCGGCCTGCGCCTCGTACTGGGCGCGATGACAGACGCCGACGAGTGACGACACCGCGTCGAAGAGCCGGCCCATGCTGGAGGTCGCCACACAGGCCAGACCGCGCTTCAACTGGCGTTCCAGCAAAGCCAGTTCGTCGGAAGCGCAGGCGGACACGCTGGGCAGGTCCGCCTCCCACCGCAGACCTGCCGCCCACAGCCGCGCCAGCGCCAGGCGGCACGGGTTGGCCACACCCGCGTCGCCACCGGGGAGCGGGGCGGGCGTGAGGTGGCCGAAGCGCCGGAAGCCGGTGTAGTCGGCGAGCAGGATCTCACCGCCCCAGACGGTGCCGTCGTCGCCGTAGCCCGTGCCGTCGAAGGCGACGCCGATCACGGTGGTGCTGCCGTCGAGGCCGTGTTCGGCCATCGCCGATGCGATGTGCGCGTGGTGATGCTGGACGAACACCGGGGAATGCGCGGGCAGTTGGGACGCCCTCTGCCGGGCCCAGCGCGAGGAGTGGTATCCCGGGTGCCGGTCGGCGGCGACGAGCTCCGGGCTGACGCCGGTCAGGGACCGCAGCTGCGACTCGGCCCGCCGGGCTGCCTCCAGGGTGGCCAGCTCGCCCATGTCGCCGATGTGCGGGCCGAACCAGGCGTGGTCGCCCTCACCGAGGCACAGCGCGTTCTTCAGATCGCCGCCCACGGCGAGCGCGGGCCGCACCGCGACCGGCAGCCTCAGCGGGCGGGGTGCGTAACCCCGGGACCGGCGCAGCACCTGCTCCGTGCCGTCGGGGCGTACGCGCAGCAGGGAGTCGTCGCACGGCGACGCGATGGGCCGATCGTGGGCCAGCCAGGCGTCGGCCAGACCGGCCAGCCGGTCCACGGCCTCGTCGTCGTCCGTGACGATCGGCTCCCCCGAGCGGTTGCCGCTCGTCATGACCAGCACCCGCGGTCCCGGCGGATCGCCGGGCAGGCCGAACAGCAGGGCGTGTACGGGGGTGTAGGGCAGCATCACACCGACGTGCGGGCTGCCCGGGCAGACGCCGGGCGCGAGGGTGTCGTGCTCCGAGCGCCGGCACAGCAGGACGATGGGACGCCGGGGGCTGGTGAGGGCGGCCGTCTCGGCCGCGGACGGCACGGCGATCCGCCGTACGACATCGAGGTCCGCGCACATCACCGCGAACGGTTTGCCGCCGCGTGCCTTGCGGGTGCGCAGCGTGTCGACGGCTCGTGCGTCCGTGGCGTCGCACGCCAGGTGATAGCCGCCGAGGCCCTTCACGGCGACGATCCCCCCGGCGGCGAGCAGCGCCCGTGCCGCTGCCAGGGCATCGGCTTCACGCACGGGCCGGACACCGCTCCCGGCAGCGGGCACCAGGCGCAGCCGAGGGCCGCAGTCGGGGCAGGCCACGGGCTGGGCGTGGAAGCGGCGGTCGCCGGGATCGGCGTACTCCCGGGCGCAGTCGGGGCACATCGGGAAGCCGGCCATGGTCGTGACCGCCCGGTCGTACGGCATGCCCGTGGCGATGGTGAAGCGCGGCCCGCAGTGCGTGCAGGTGACGAACGGGTGCCGGTGGCGGCGGTCGGCCGGATCGGCCAGCTCCCGCAGGCAGTCGGCGCAGGTCGCCGTGTCGGGCGGCAGGAGCGTGCGGCCGGGGGAGCGGTCGGTGGAGCGGATGGTGAAGGCGTCGTCGGCACCGGTGACGGGCAGGTCCTCGAACCCGACGGCGGTGACGGAGGCCAGCGGCGGGGGCTGGGCGGCCAGCCTTTCGCAGAAGTCGACGACACCGTCCGGCGGGCCCTCCACCTCGATCAGGACACCGGCGGCCGTGTTGCTCACGAACCCCGCCAGCGCGAGATCGGAGGCCAGGCGGTGTACGTACGGGCGGAATCCCACGCCCTGCACCGTGCCGCGCACGGTGACGCGGCGGCGAACCGCCTGTGCGGTGGGCGCCGTCACGAGACGCGGCCGGCCGCGAGGCCGGAAGCGGCGTCCTCATGCGTGTGGCTGTGGGTGTGGGTGTGCGGACGGGGGGCCAGCGGAGGCCGGTGGACCGCGGCCCCGTCCCGCACCGCGAGCACCCGGTCGAGGAGGGTGTCGACCCCGTCGCCGGTCCGGGCGCAGGAGAACATGAGCTCCACGCCGGGGTTGACCCGCTGGATGTTGGCGGCGAAGGCGGCCTGGTCGAACCCGGCGGGCCCGGCCAGGTCGGTCTTGGTGAGCACCACCAGGTGGGCGGAGCCGAAGGCCGTGGGGTACTTCAGCGGCTTGTCCTCGCCCTCCGTCACGGCCATCAGCACGATCCGCAGGCTCTCACCGAGGTCGTAGGAGGCCGGGCAGACGAGGTTGCCGACGTTCTCCACGAAGAGCAGCGAGGTGCCCTCCGGCAGCCAGCTCTCCACGTGCCCGCGCAGCTGCCGGGCCTCCAGATGGCACAGCCCGTCGGTCAGCAGCTGTTTCACCGGCGCTCCCGAACGGGCGAGCCGGTGAGCGTCGTTGTCGGTCGCCAGGTCGGCGGTGAGGGCGGCCACGGGGATGCCCCGCTCCACCGCCCTGGTCAGAACCTGCCCGAGCAGTTCCGTCTTGCCGCTGCCCGGGCTGGACAGCAGGTTGGCCACGCTCACACCACGCCGGGCCAGTTCCTCGCGCAGGCTCGCGGCCAGATCGTCGTTCTTCGCCAGGACGGCCTCAGTGACCTCGTCCACGGAATCGCACATGCGCGCTGCTCCCAGCGGGGGATCGGGGGTTCGGACCGCTATCGATCCTCCGCGCCCTCGGCCACCAGGCGCGGGAGACCGGCCGCGCACGGGTCCGTGGATTCCTCCGGGCGGCTCAACGGGGGCGTGGCCGCCGGGTCGGCGAGCAGCACCGGGACCATCGTGTGCAGGGCGGCGACGGCCCGTTCGATGGCGTCGCGCACGGTCGCGCTGATGCCCGGCGCGATGTCCTCGTCGCCGAGCGGCCGCAGCTCGGGCTCGCAGGCGAGGACGAGGACGCGTGGGAGCGGCTCGTCGCCCAGGTGGCCGGCCAGCGCCAGGACCTTCGCCGGGTCCATGCCGTGCGCCTCGGGAACGGGCCCGCCCGCGGTGCCGTCCGGAAGCTCCGGCTCGATGAGCGACAGGGTGCCCGGCTCGTGTCCCCGTACGGACGCGTCGACCAGCACGGCCGTGTCGTAGCCGTCGAGCAGCTCGTACGCCAGGTCCATGCCGCGGATGCCGAAGTCCCGCACCCGCACCTCGGGCGGCAGCGGGCGCCTCTCCAGGGCGCGGATCACCTCGGGACCGAAGGCGTCGTCCGCGAGGAAGATGTTGCCGACGCCGGCCACCAGCAGACGGGTGCTCATCGCGCGCCCCCCGTGGCCAGCGGGTTGGCGGAGCCGCTCGGCTGCTTGCGGACGAAGGCCGAGCGCAGGGCGTGGTACGGGGCACGCGGGTCGAAGAAGATGGCGCGCATGCGCGCGAGTTCGTCCCGCCGGTACTCGCCGAGCGGTCGCCGCGCGTCGTCCGCCCGCCGTGCCGCGGCCTTCGCGGCGATCCGTGCCCTGAGGTCCGGGGCCTGGGCGAGGGCGGCAGCCAAGTGCTCGACCTCCCCGGCGAAGTCCTGCGCCGGGACCGGCACCAGACGGTCCACCAGCCCGATCCGTGCGGCCGTCACCGCGCTCACCGGCAGTGCCTCGGTCGTCAGCCGGGCGGCCGTCTCGGCTCCGGTGCGGCGCGGCAGGGTGTACGTCCAGTACTCCGACCCGTACAGACCCATGCGCCGGTAGTGCGGGTTGAGGACGCTGCCCGTGCGGCACCAGACATGGTCGGCGGCCAGGGCGAGCATCACGCCGCCGGCGGCCGCGTTGCCGCCGAGGGCGGCGACCACCAGGCGGTCGGTCGTCCGCAGCACCGCCTCGACCAGGTCGTTCATGGCGTTGAGGTTGGCCCACGACTCGCCCGCCGGGTCGGCCGATGCCTCGATGACGTTCAGATGGATGCCGTTGGAGAAGAAGTCGCGGGCTCCGCCGAGCACCAGCACCGAGGTGGGGCGGGTGAGCGCGCGCCGGTACGCGGCGAGCAGCCTGCGGCACTGGTCGGTGCTCATCGCCCCGCCCGGGAAGGAGAAGGACAGGAAGCCGACCTCGCCGTACTGCCGGTAGCGGATGTCGGTCCAAGTGGTGCGCTCGGGGGGCAGTTCGAGCGGGGCGGCGTCCTCCGGCAGCCAGTGCGGGCCGCCGTCATGGCGTGGCGTCCCCTGACCGGTGCCGGGCGGAGCCGGGAAGCCGGCGAGCACGGAGGCCGCGGGGCGGCGGAACGGCGCCGGGTCGCCGGAGTTCTTGCGGGGGCGCAGCTCCGGGATCCACACCGCGCCGTCCCGGGTGGCCCGGCAGACCGCGCCGGACCGCGTCGCGAGCAACGCGCCGGGGCGTCCGCGCAGCCGGTCCTCGCCGTGCCCGCCGTGCAGGAACACCTCCCGGCCGCACAGCTCGTCCAGGACACCCGGCTGCGAGTCGGCCCCACGGAGCTTGCGCAGCACCGTCGCGGTGCTGTCGTTCTCCCAGTCGATCCGCCGCCGCTCCTGGCGGAGGAAGTCGCGCCACACCACGGCAATCCCGGGATCGCTCTGTGCCTTCGGCTTGAACGACCCGTCGACGAAACGTTCCACCGCCAGCAGCACGGCGGCCGTGGCGGCGTCGGAGACCTCGTTGCGGTACAGGTCGCTCTTGCCGACCGTCGGCACCGGGAAGGAGCCGTCCGCCCAGATGTCGCCCGCGTCCATCGCCGCCTCGGCCTGAAGTACCGTCACGCCCCAGCGCGACGCCTCCTCGGCGATCGACCAGTCGAGGGAGGACGGGCCGCGGTCGCCGGGTGGGCCCGGGTGCACGATCAGGCAGGTGTGCTCCTGCCACACGTCCTCCGGAAGCGCCGTCTTCAGCATCGGCGCGATGACCAGCTCCGGCCGCGTTTCGCGTACGGCGGCCCGGACCGCTTCGGGTCCGTGCGAGGCGAGTACGACCTCGACCCGGTGTCCCTGGTCGGACAGTTCGGCGTACACACGCTGGGACAGGCTGTTGAACGCGCTGGCGACGAGCAAGATGTCCATGACATGGCATGTTCGCCGGTCGGGGGAGGGCTGCGAAGGACCACGGCGGCGTTTCGCGAGTCGCCGCCGGTTCCCGTCCGCCATCCGGATCGCATTCCCGGCCGGGTCGCGCGGCTGCCCGGCGCCGCTCGCCTACCCGAACGGGGTGGTCTCCAGCAACTCGCCGGCCATCCGCCGCGCGGGCAGCTCGGTGTGCTCGGCGACGCGCCGGAAGGTCTCCTGGGCGGCGCGGGCCGGCCACTCGGGGGGAAGGTGCCGGGCGGGCAGCCTCGGGTCCGTGCGGATGGTCCAGAGCCATTCGCTGACCAGCCGCAGCCGGGTTCCGATCGGGTCGTCCCCGGGCCCGGCGTCGAGGTGGGCCGTCCACCGCTTGTCGAAGGTGACGTAACGAGCGGCGATGCTCTCCAGGTCCCAGGTGCCGTGGATCATCTGCGCGATGTCGGTGCTGTCGTCCGCCAGGGCGTGGAAGATCTTGACGTGGTCGGCCAGCTCGAGCTCCGAGACCACGGCGGCGACGTCGACCCTCCCGGGGGCGATCCACAGCCCGCTGTACAACGCGCCGAATCCGGACCAGGCCAGCCGGGAGCGCAGGTCGTGGCGCCGCCGTTTCCAGGAGTCGGGGAGGGAGAAGCCGAGCAGCGTCCAGGAGCCGTCCCAGTCGTCGTTGACCGCGCCCTGCTTCCAGATGCGGGTACGGCCGTCCTCGAGGACGCGCGTCGCCTGCGGGGTCAGGCCGAAGAACATCTTGCGGCCCTCGCGCCGGCGCCGCAGCAGACCGCGGTTGACCATGCGGGTGAGCGTGGAGCGAACGGCCTGTTCGCCGACCCCGACGCGGCCGAGCACCTCGATGATGCTGCCCGAGTAGACGCACAGGTCGCCCTCGTCCAGGACGTGATTGCCGAAGAAGGCGAGCATGAGCGACTGCGGGCGCGGCTGCGGGCCCTCCGAGGTGACCTGGGCGTCCAGGATGTCGTCGTCCTCCACGGTGCACAGCGTACGACCGCCCACCGACAGCGCGGCGGGCGGTCGTACGGCATCACCGGCCGTCGGCGGGGTGGGCAAGGTCGTAGGGGCGCGGGTACGGCGCCGGGTGGTACGGCACGTAGCGCGTTGGCGAGGTCGGATCGGCCTCCGTGGCACGGGAGTTGAGGGACTTCGAGTCGGTGCCGACCCAGCTGCCGGCCGAGAGGCGGTCCTCCAGGGTGTGCAGGGCGGCGAGCTGCTCGGCGGGGCTGAAGGTGCAGTGGCCGGCGTTGTCGGTGTACGCCTGCCGCAGCCGGGACGCCGACCCGGCGGCGGTGACGGCCCGCTTCAGGGCGCTCTCCGTCTGGACGGGGACGAGGGCGTCGCCGATGGTGTGGACCGACAGCTGCGGTTTGGCCAGCTTGCCGGTGAAGGAGCTGGTGCCGCTCATCCACGCCACGGCGTTCGGGTCGGCGCTGATGCGCGGGGCGCGGTTGAGAGTGGCGAGGTCGGCGCGCAGGGACAGGCCGGCCTTCCGGTACAGCTCGGTGACCTCCTTGCGGACGGAGGACCGGCCGAGCAGCTTCGCGTAGTCGACGCCGGTGTTCCACGACATGTTGCCGCCCGCCCGCGCCTCCGCCTCCTGCCGCCGGTTGAAGGCGGCGATCTGCAGCAGGCCCTTGACCGCCTCGTACTGGTTGGCCTGCTGGGTTTCCCCGTCGGTCGCCGTCGGCCGGGGCTGCGTGGGCTGGTTCCAGACGGGGATGTTGTGCAGGGCGGCGGCGAGGGCGATCCTGGCCCGCCCCTCGGCCGTCGTCTGCGCCGAGTCGACCACGGAGGTCAGGGTGTCGGCCGCGTCGTCGGCGGCCCTTTGATCGGCGATGTTCACCAGCGGGACGTCGGTGCCGGGCGCGAGGAGCGTCTTGATGGCGAAGACGGGATCGAGGGTGTTGTTCCAGTTGGCCACCCCGCCGTGGACCAGGCCGCACAGCGAGATCGAACCGTCGATCCGCTCCGGATGCCGCTCGGCGATGGCGGTGGTGACGAGTCCGCCGTACGACCGCCCCCAGGCGATGGTGCGGGAGGCCGTCCCGAAGCGTTCGGTGAAGGCGGTCAGGGTGGCGAGCTGATCGGGAACCGCGTCCGTCACAGCCCAGCCGGTGGTGGCGTAGGAGGAGCCGGCGAGGGCGTATCCGTTCCTGAGGAGCAGAGCCTTCGTGGCGTCGTCCGGGGCGTCCTGGGCGGGGTTGGCCGGGCCGGTCGCGTAGCCGTGGCTGAACAGCAGGACGGTGCCGTTCCAGTGGGCGGGCACGTCCATCATGTACGTGGCACCCGAGGGGAGTCGGCCGTCGACGTGGGTCGTGTCGGAGGCGGCCGCAGCGGTCGTGGCGGGCAGCGCCCCGACGGCGAGCAGGAGGGCGGCCGCACCGGCGATGCGGGTCCGGCGGCGGGTCCGGTGTACGTGCGGTTGCGGGGGCGCGGTCGTGGTCATCACGCGGAAATCCCCTCCGTCCGGCGGGCGTTGGGGCGTCCGGGAGCCGAGCCGGACAGGGACGTGCGGCTGGTCTCGCGCACGAACCAGACGGTCAGCGCGGTGATGAGTGAGCCCCCGCAGATCAGCAGGGCGACGGGGGTGCCGTTGCCGCTGCCGGCCACCAGGCTGCCGGCGAGCATCGGGGAGAAGCCGGCGCCGATCAGGGTGGCGCCCTGGTAGCCGAGCGAGGCTCCGGTGTAGCGGACCCGGGTGCCGAACATCTCGGTGAGCAGGGCGCCCAGCGGGCCGTACATCACGGACTGGGCGAGGCCGTGACCGAGGACGACGGCGAGGATCAGCAGGCCGGGCGACTTCGAGTCGACCAGGGCGAGGACGGGGAAGGCGAGCGCGGCCGAGGTGAGGGCTCCGGCGAGGACGACCGGGCGGCGGCCGACGCGGTCGGACAGCGCGGAGGCGCAGGGCAGGACGACCAGGGCGACGCAGGCGGAGACCGTGAGCGCGGTGAGCACCTGCGGGCGGGCGTATCCGATGCCGGTGGCGTACGCGATCAGGTAACTGGTCAGCAGGGACTGGGCGGTGAAGGCGCCGATGCCGACACAGCAGGCCAGCAGCAGCGGCCGGGGGCGCCGCAGTACGTCGACGATCGGCAGCCGCGCCTCGGTGCGGTCCTTCTTCACCTCGGCGAAGAGCGGACTCTCGACCACCTTCAGCCGGACGAAGAGGCCGACGCCGAGCAGCACCACGCTCAGCAGGAACGGCACGCGCCAGCCCCAGGCCGTGAACTGGTCCCTGGGCATGGCGACCACGAAGGTGACGACGAGGGAGGAGAGCAGGGAGCCGAGCGGGGCTCCCATCTGCGTGAAGCTCGACCACAGACCGCGGCGGCGCTCCCCTGCGTGCTCGACGACCATGAGCGTGGCGCCGCCCCACTCACCGCCGATGGCGATGCCCTGCAGGACACGCAGGGTGATCAGCAGGACCGGCGCCCAGACGCCGATCGTGCCGTACGTGGGCAGCAGGCCGATGAGGAAGCTGGCGCCGCCCATCAGGCCCATCGTGAGCAGCAGCATGGACTTGCGGCCGAGCCGGTCACCGAAGTGCCCGAAGAGGATGCCGCCGAGCGGGCGGGCGACATAGCCGGCGGCGAACGTGCCGAACGCGGCGATGGTGCCGACGGCCGGGTCCGCGCCCGGGAAGAACAGCTCGCCGAAGACCAGGGCGGCGACCGTGCCGTAGACGAGGAAGTCGTAGAACTCCACGGCGGTACCGAGCAGCCCGGAGAGGGCGACCCGGCGCAGCTGCCGGGCGCGTTCGGGGTTCGAGGGCGAGGGTGGTGACGGTGATGCGACGGGGGACGGGGGCATCGCGGTCTCCCTTGAAGGGGGGAAGGACACCGCGAAGGTAGGCTCTATGGTGACTGCCGTCAATAAAGTGCACAACATTGACGCGGGGCGCAGGCGCTGACGGGCGGCGCTCGTCAGGCGCAGGTGTCGGGCTGGGGGGCGACCTGCACGGCCGTGCCGGCCCCGGCGCTGAGGATCGTGCGGCGGCCGAAGGCCAGATGGGCGCAGATGGGCACGCCGACGGCGAGCAGCGCGTACCAGGTGCCGTGCGGGTCGGTCGTGCTCGCCGAACCGCGCATTCGTCCGAGCGCGGCGAAGGGGACGGCGGCTACCGGGCGGTGATCGACGTCGCCTCCGTGGGCCGTTCCTGTGAGGTGCTGATCGACCTCAATCCGGAGGCGCGGGACGCGGAGACGGTCGGGCCCTTCGAGGAGGGGAGAGCAGCAGCGCTATGCGCGCATCCCGTATCACTGCCAGCCGAAGCGGCGGTCCACCACCGCTGCGAACTCCTCCAGGGTCAGCACCTCGTCCCCGTTCTGGTCGGCCGCGTCGAACAACGCCGACGAGGCGTACTCGTCTCCCACGGCCCAGATCGGCAGATCTCCAGAAGCGGCCAGGGACGGGCCCTTGCTGCGCAGAGCGATGATCACCTCTTCGCGGGTCAGGGTCCCGTTCTCGTCGAGGTCGAGTGCCTCGAACAGCTTCCGGGCCTTTTCGCTCATCGTGTCACCCTCGTTCCTGTCGCCGGCCATCGGGCCGACCCACCCCGTTACCAGATGAGAACGCCTTTTCCCCCGCTCGGGTTCCCTTTTCAGCGACGAATGCGAGTGCGGGCGATCAGCCACATCAGATACGGCGCCCCGACGGCCGCCGTGAGGACACCCACGGGCAGCTCGACCGGGGAGAACATCCGGCGGGCCAGTACGTCCGCGACGAGCACGATCGTGGCTCCGGTCAGGGCGGAGGAGAGCAGCGGGATCTGGGCGGTGCGGGTCAGCCGGTGGGCGATCTGCGGGGCGAGCAGCGCCACGAAGTCGACCGGGCCGGCGGCGCCGGTCGCCACGGAGGCCAGCACGACGCCGAGCGCGGTCAGACCCAGCCGCACAGGACCGAGCCGCACGCCCAGCGCGGTGGCCGTGCTGTCGTCCAGGGACACCATGCGCTGCGCGTACGCCGCCCACAGCAGGGCCGGCACCAGTGCCAGCAGGATCCAGGCGAGCGGCGCGGCCTGGTCATAGCCCCGGCCGTTGAGGGAGCCGGTCAGCCACACCTTGGCCTGCTGGGCGACCAGATAGTCGCCCTTGGTGAGAAACAGCCTGGTCAGCGAGCCGAGAGCGATGGACACGCCGATTCCGACGAGTACGAAGCGTGTCGCGTGCAGACCACCCCGCCAGGCGAAGGCATAGACGAGCGCGGCGGCCGAGAGCCCGCCCAGGACCGAGACGTACGGCAGGACGGTGTACGACGTGAGCCCGAAGGTCATCGCGGTCACCGTCGCCGCGCCCGCGCCGTGCGTGACGCCGATGACGTCCGGACTGGCGAGCGAGTTGCGGGCGACGGTCTGGATCAGTGCGCCGGAGACGCCGAACGCCGCGCCGACCAGCAGACCCGTCACCAGGCGGGGCAGGCGCAACGTGCCGACGACGAGTTCGTCGGGGCTCGGCTGCCCGAGCAGCACCCGCACGACCTCCGTGGGCGAGACGTACGACTCGCCGACGCACAGCGACACGACGACCGTCACCGCAAGTACGGCGGCCAGCAGCACCGCGACGGCACACGCCCGGCGGTGCAGCAGGAAGCTGCCGTCCCGCACGTGGACAACGGTGTAGCCGCGGGGGCGGAGGCGACGGGGTGCGGGGGCGGTTCGATCGAGGGGCTGGGTCACGCCGGCACCGTTGCCTTCCTGCGTACCAGCGCGACCAGGAACGGCACGCCGAGCAACGCGGTCATCACGGCCACCGGCACCTCCGAGGGTGCGAAGAGGACACGGCCGAGCACGTCCGACACGAGGATCACCGTAGGGCCCAGCAGCGCGGACAGGGCCAGCACCCACCGGTGGTCGGCGCCCACCAACGCCCGGGCGATGTGCGGGACGGCGAGCCCGACGAACGCGATCGGACCGGCGACCGCGACGGCGACCCCGGTCAGCACGGTCGCGGCGAGCGCGCCTACGGCACGCAGGAGCGCGACCCGGTGACCGAGCCCTCTGGCCGCGTCGTCCCCGAGCGCCAGGGCGTCCAGCCCCCGCGCAATGACGGCGACCAGCAGCAGCCCGACGAGGACGAACGGCCAGGTCTGCGCGACGACATCACCGTCCCGGCCGCCGATCGTGCCGACGTCCCAGAAGCGGAACTCGTCGAGGGCGCGGGCGTCGGTGGTGACGATGGCGGACACCACGGAGGCGATGAAGGCGTTCATCGCGGCCCCGGCCAGCGCCAGTTTGACCGGCGAGGCACCCCCGCGTCCGCTGCCCGCCACCGCATACGCGGCCACCGCGGCCAGCCCCGCACCGGCGAACGCGAACCACACATAACCGGCCGGCGAGTGCACCCCGAGGAACGCGATCGCGCAGACGACACCCAGTGAGGCGCCCTGGCTGACTCCGAGAACGCCGGGCTCGGCGATCGGGTTGCGGGTGATGCCCTGCATGACGACCCCGGCCACCGCGAGGGCGAGCCCGACCATCACGCCGATGACCGTGCGGGGAACCCGCAGCGCCCGCACGACCTGCGCGTTGTCGCTGGTGCCGCCGTGCAGGAGGGCGTCGAACACCTGGGCCGGCGGGATCTGCCGACTGCCGAGCGCGAGGCTCAGCAGGGCGGCGACCAGCAACAGGAGCATGCCCGCGACCGTCCAGGCGATACGACGCCGGGTGGTACGGGACATGCGGTTCCTCTTGCTGTTGGTCGCGCTGCCGTGCGGCAGCCGAATCCCCTGTACGAGGGCCCTACTTGGTGAGGTACTTCTCCAGGTCCGCGAGGACCTCGTCGGCCGCGGTGACGCCCAGACCCAGGTACCAGGTCTCGTCCGGAACGTCGTACGCGTGGCCGGCCTTGACCGCCTTGAGGTTCTTCCACAGCGGGTTGCCCTGCGCGCGGGACTTGTCGGTGGCCTTCGCGTCGCCGTACACGCCGGTGAAGATGTAGTCCGCGTCGGCCTGGTCGATGTTCTCGGCGCTGACCTCGGCGGCCAGGTCCTCGATGTCCTGGTTCTTCGGGCGCGGGATGCCGGCGTCCTTGAGGATGGTGCCGATGAACGAGGCGTTGGCGTACAGCCGGATCACACCGTCGGGCAGGTAACGCACCATCGACACGGTCGGCTTGTCGGCACCCAGCTTGGCGTCGAGCGCGTCGACGTTCTTGTCGTAGGCGGCGAGCTTCGCCTTGGCGTCGGCGGTCTTGTCCAGGGCCGCGGCGTTCAGGAGGTAGTTCTCCTTCCACGTGAAGCCGGGGCGGATGGAGAAGACGGTGGGCGCGATCTTCGACAGCTCGTCGTACTTGTCCGCGGCGCGCAGCTGGCTGCCGAGGATCAGGTCCGGCTTGAGGCCTGCGATCGCCTCCAGGTTGAGGTTGTTGATCGTGCCGACGTTCTTGGGGGTGCCGGCGTCCTTCTTGAGGTAGGACGGCAGTTCGGGGGAGCCCTCGGTGGGGGCGAGGCCGACCGGCTTGACGCCGAGCGAGACGACGTTGTCGAGCTCGCCGACGTCCAGGACCACCACACGCTTGGGCTGGGAGTCGATGACCGTCTCGCCCATGGCATGCTCGATGGTGCGCGGCCACTGGCCCGGCTTGGCGTCGGTGCCCAGCGCGGCGGTCTTCTCGGCGGCGGACGCGAAGTCCTTGCCGCCCTTGGCCACGTCCTTCTTGCTGCCGGACCCGGCCGCGGAACCCGCGTTGTCCGAGCCGTCGTTGGAGCTGCCACAGGCCGCGAGGGACAGTGCGGCGGCGACGGCAAGAGCGACGGCGGCTGTGCCGCGGCGCCGGTGAAGCATGACAGGGCTCCCTCATGGTGCACATGTGGCCGTCAATTAGGCCAGGCTCACCTTATCCGCATGATCTCCGTGTGCCGTACACGAGGGCTGTGTGGTTCCTGTCACGGTCCTGTGCCGGGGACGCGGGGCTTCCTTGGCGCCCTGACCTGCCAGGACGCCAAGGATTGCGAGCGGGTGCGGGTCAGGTCAGCGAGCAGGCGGAGTCGTTGAGCGTGAAGGCGGCCGGGCTCGGGTTGGTGCCGCCCTTCGTGGCCGTGAAGCCCAGGGTGACCGAACCGGCGGGGGCGATCGACGCCGTGTACGGCGCGGGTGTGACGCTCACGCCGGTGCCGCGCTGCGTCGCGGTGCCGCCCCACAGATTGCTGACGCGCTGGCTGTCCGGGAAGGTCCAGCGCAGCGTCCAGCCGTTGACGGCCGAGCTGCCGGTGTTGCGGAGGACGATCTCGCCCTGGAAGCCGCCGGGCCACTCGTTCGCCACCCGGTAGGCGACGCCGCATCACGCCGACGAGCCTGCGGACGACGTCGTGACCGCCAGCGTGCCCGAGCGCTGAGAGCGGTTGGCCGCAGCGTCGCGCGCGTAAACGGCGAAGGAGTAGGCGGTCGCCGGGGCGAGGCCGGCGACCGTGGCGGAGGTGCCGGTCGTCGTGGTGGCGGCGGTCTCGGTCCCGCCGCCGACGCGGACGACGTCGTAGCCGGTCACACCGTTCGCGTCGGTCGAGGCGCTCCACTTCAGGGTGACGGACGAGGACGTGGCGGCGGAGGCGGTCGGCGTCCCGGGGGCGGTCGGGGGAGTGGTGTCGCCCGTGGAAGAGGAGTAGACGGTGGCCTTTTCGGACGTGGCGGCGATGCCGTTCGCGCCGTTGAAGAGCCGCTGCCCCCATGAAGTCAGCTGGTTGGGGTCGAAGTTCGTGACCATGTCCAGGTGCTCGACCCCGCCGCCTCGCCGCTCCAGGACCAGCCGAGATAGTCGAGGCCGAGCTGCTGGGTGATGGCGAGGACGGTGTCCTCGTCGGGGTCGCCGTCCGAGTGGCTGTGGCCGAACTCGCCCACGACGATGGGGAGTTCGGCCGTCACGAAGCGGTTCAGACAGTCGCTGGTCTCGGCGGCCGTGTCGAAGGCGCCGTACATGTGGATGGAAAGGACGGTGTTGGCGTCCGGATCGGAGGCGAGGGCCGAGGCGGTGTTGTCGCGCATCGTGAATGCCCAGTCCTGACCCCAGTTGGGTGCGTCGACCATGATGGTGTGCCGGAAACCGGCGGTGCGCAGCTTCTGGATGGCTGCCTTGGTGTCGGCCGTCCACGCCGTGCAGTTCGTGTTGCCGTACGGCTCGTTGCCGATGTTGACGACGACGTAGTCCTCCTGGCCGAGCAGCGCGCTCTGCACGCCGATCCGGTAGTCGGCGGCCCGGGAGAGCGTGACGGCGCCGCTCTGTTCGCCATAGCCCGTGGTGTCGTGGACCTCCAGGACACAGATGAGCCGGTTCTGCTTGCACTGGGCGACGACGTTCGCCACGTCGGCGGTGTCGTTGCGGGTCCAGCGGTCACCGCTGGAGAGGGACTACCCGCACCGTGTTCGCGCCCTTGGCCTTGATGTGGGCGAGGGAGCTGATGCGGTCCGGGTACCAGGTGTGGGCATGGTTGACGCCCCGCATGACGAAGTCGTTCCCGTTCGCCTCCAGCAGCCGGCCGTTCGCGATGCGCAAGCCCGGCGGCGCGGCATGTGCGGGCGTGACGAGGGCAAGCAGCGGGAGGAGAAGTCCCAGGAGGGCTGCGGCTACGGTGACCGGCCGCGGGGCGGCGGGGATGCGGAATCGCATGGCGGCTCCAGGAGAGGGGAGTTGGGGGGCGGGGGAGTGTCAGGTGTGGCCCTCGCCGCCGTGCCGTCGGCGGCCGTGCCGCCGGTGCGAGTGGGAGCGCTCCCATAGCCCATCAGGCCACTGTTGTCATTGACGCGTCAAGGGGCGGGAAGTGCGGCTGCGATGCTGTCATGGAGAGCACCGACCGAGGAGGCGCCCATGCCCGAGCCGTCCGTCCTTGCCGCGCTGGTGTCCGGGTTGCGGGGTGGATCGATCGAAGTCGTCGACCTCACCTCGCCCCTGTCGTCCTCGACACCGGTGATCCAACTGCCGCCCCAGTTCGGGCAGACCGCCGTCTTCGAGCTGGAGGAGATCAGCCGGTACGACGACCGCGGCCCCGCCTGGTACTGGAACAACTTCCGCAGCGGCGAGCACACCGGCACCCACTTCGACGCCCCCAACCACTGGGTCACCGGCAAGGACCTCGCCGACGTGGCCTCGGTGCCGGCCGGCAAGCTGATCGCACCGGCGGTCGTCCTGGACTTCACCGCCGAGGTGGCCAAGAACCCCGACTTCCTGGTCGGGGTCGACGACGTGAAGGCCTGGGAAGCCGAGAACGGCCCGTTGCCCGAAGGCGGTTGGCTGCTGCTGCGCACCGGCTGGGACGCCCGGTCGCACTCCCAGGAGGCGTTCCTCAACGCCGACGAGAACGGGCCGCACACCCCCGGTCTGTCGGTGGAGTGCGCCCGTTGGGTGGCCGAGGAGTCGCCGGTGATCGGGCTCGGCGTCGAGACGGTGGGCACGGATGCCGGGGGCGCGCACTCGTTCGAGCCCGCCTTTCCGTGCCACTCCTACCTCATGGGCAGCGGCAAGTACGGTCTGACGCAGTTGCAGAACCTCGCCGCGCTGCCGCCGACCGGCGCCGTCGTCATCGCCGGACCGCTGCCCATCGTCACCGGCTCCGGGGCTCCGGCACGGGTGCTGGCCCTGGTGGAGCGCTCGTGAACGTCGCGGAAGCGGTCGGCCGGGCGCTGTGCGCGGCCGGGGTCGACCAGGTCTTCGGGGTGGTCGGATCGGGCAACTTCCACGTGACGAACGCGATGGTCGCGGCGGGGGCGCGGTTCGTCGCCGCACGCCATGAGGGCGGCGCGGCGACGATGGCCGACGCGTACGCCCGGACCAGCGGCACGGTCGCCGTCGTGAGCGTGCATCAGGGGCCCGGTCTGACCAACGCGATGACCGGAATCACGGAGGCGGCGAAGAGCCGTACGCCACTCGTCGTGCTGGCCGCCGAGGTGACCGAGCCCCGGTCCAACTTCTATGTCGACCAAGAGGCGTTGGCGCGCGCGGTGGGCGCCGTCACGGTTCGGGTCACGTCGGCGGAGGAAGCGGTCGAGCAGGCATGCGCGGCGGTACGGCTGGCGGTGGGGGAGCGGCGTACCGTCCTGCTCAACCTTCCGCTGCCGGTGCAGGCGCTGGACGTGCCCGACGGTGCCCTAGCCCAGGCGGCGCCCCCGCCGCAGCGGGCCGCGGTCGAGCCGGACGCCGACCAGGTGGCTGCCTTGTCCCGGCTGCTCGGGCAGGCCCGACGGCCCGTCTTCGTGGCCGGCCGCGGAGCACGCGGGCCGGGCTGTCGCGAGGCCCTGGAGGCGCTCGCCGAACGGCACGGCGCGCTACTGGCGACCTCGGCCGTCACCCACGGGCTCTTTCACGCAAACCCCTGGTCCCTGGGCATCTCCGGCGGCTTCGCCTCACCCTTGGCCGCCGAACTGCTCCAGGGCGCGGACCTGATCGTCGGCTGGGGCTGCGCCCTCAACATGTGGACGATGCGGCACGGCAACCTCATCGGTGCCGACGCGACCGTCGTACAGGTCGACGACGAGTCCTCGGCGCTCGGCGCGCACCGGCCGGTGCATCTCGGTGTCACCGGAGACGCCGGGCTCACCGCGCGCCAGGTGTTCGAGGCGGGTGACGGTCAGCGGCAGGGGTATCGGACCACGGAAGTCCGTGCGGCCATCGCGGCGCGCGTGCGGCTGCGTGACGTGCCGTACGAGGACAGGAGCACGCGGGAGCGGATCGATCCGAGGACGTTGAGCATCGCGCTCGACGACATCCTGCCCGCGGAGCGGGTGGTCGGCGTGGACTCCGGCAACTTCATGGGCTACCCGAGCGCGTACTGGTCGGTGCCCGACGAGAAGGGCTTCTGCTTCACGCAGGCCTTCCAGTCGATCGGCCTGGGGCTGGCGACCGCGATCGGGGCGGCGCTGGCACAGCCGGACCGGCTGCCCGTGGCGGCGCTCGGGGACGGGGGCGCGCTGATGAGTGCCGTGGATCTGGACACCGTGCGCCGGCTCGGACTGCCGATGGTGGTCGTCGTGTACGACGACGAGGCCTACGGTGCCGAGGTGCACCACTTCGGCCCGCACGGACACCCGCTGGACACGGTGCGCTTCCCGCCGACGGACATCGCCGCCGTGGGGCGGGGCTACGGCTTCGAGGGGGTGACCGTTCGGACCCGGGCCGACCTGAAGGCCGTCGTGGACTGGGTCGCCGGGCCGCGCAGCGCGCCGTTGCTCGTCGACGCCAAGGTCGTCGCCGATCGAGGGTCGTGGTGGCTGGAGGAAGCCTTCCGCGGCCACTGAGGGCTCCGCGAGCGCCGACCCGCCTGCCGCAGCTCAGCGCAGGGCGACAGACGGGTCGACGTGGGCGGGATCAGACCGCCGGGGCCGGGTAGGTCGGGTACTCCACCCCGGAGACGTGCTGGACGACGCGGATGACCTGGCAGGAGTAGCCGAACTCGTTGTCGTACCAGAGGTAGAGGATCGCGTTGTCGCCCTCCACCTTCAGCGCGCCGGCGTCGATGATCGAGGCGTGGCGCGAGCCGATGAAGTCGCTGGAGACCGCGTCGGGGGCCGTGATGAAGTCGATCTGGCGGCGCAGCGGCGAGGTCAGCGACACATCACGCAGGTGGTCGAGGACCTCCTCGCGCGTCGTCTCCCGCTTGAGCTGGAGGTTCAGGATCGCGATCGACACGTCCGGCACCGGGACACGGATCGAGCTGCCGGTGATCCGAGCCTTGAGGTCGGGCAGCGCCTTGGCGACGGCGGAGGCGGCGCCGGTCTCGGTGATGACCATGTTCAGCGGCGCGGAGCGGCCACGGCGCTCGGACTTGTGGTAGTTGTCCAGCAGGTTCTGGTCGTTGGTGAACGAGTGGACGGTCTCCACGTGACCGCGCAGCACGCCGTACTCGTCCTCCATCGCCTTCAGCGGCGGGACTATGGCGTTGGTGGTGCAGGAGGCGCAGGACAGGATCTGCTCGTCCGGCTTGAGGGTGTCGTGGTTGACGCCGTGCACGATGTTGGGGACATCGCCCTTGCCCGGCGCGGTCAGGACGACCTTGTCGATGCCGGGGCGCAGGTGCTCGGACAGGCCCTCGCGGTCGCGCCACTTGCCGGTGTTGTCGATGAGGATGGCGTTCTTGATGCCGTACGCGGTGTAGTCGACTTCGGACGGGTCGTTCGCGTAGATCACCTTGATCGCGTTGCCGTTGGCGAAGATCGTGCTGCTCGCCTCGTCCACGGTGATCGTGCCCTGGAACTGGCCGTGGATGGAGTCGCGGCGCAGCAGCGAGGCGCGCTTGACGATGTCCTGCTCGCCGCCGCCGCGCACGACGATGGCACGCAGGCGCAGGCCGTTGCCCGAGCCGGACTTCTCGATCAGCAGGCGGGCGACGAGGCGGCCGATGCGGCCGAAGCCGTACAGGACGACGTCGCGGCCCTCGCGGCGCTCGATCTTGTTGGCTCCGGTGGCACCGGCGACGGCCTCGGCGGTGAACGCCTCGACGGTCAGGCCGCGGTCGTCGGCCTTGTACGTCGCGGCCAGCATGCCGATGTCGATCTGCGACGGGCCGAGGTCGAGCGCGGTGAGGGCCTGCACGAACGGCAGCGTCTCGGTGACCGAGAGCTCCTCACCGGCGATCTGCCGGGCGAACCGGTGGGTCTTCAGGATGCTGACCACCGACTTGTTCACCAGGGAGCGGCTGTGGAGGAGGACGGTGACGTCCCGCTCCCGGTGCAGCTTCCCGATGAGCGGGATCATCGACTCCGCGATCTCCTCGCGGGTCTTCCAGTTGGTGAACGAGTCGTCGTTGACAGTCACGGGCCTATCTTTCGAGCTAGGTGGCGCTCATATGCTAACCGCAGGGTGCGACGATCGTTCAAAGGGGGGTCGGTGAGGTGGGAGAATGCCCCAGTTCTCGGGTTTTTTCCGGTATGCGGGGAAGGAGTGAAGGGTGGAGCTGGAGCTACGGCATCTGCGCGTGCTGTGTGCCATCGCGGACGCGGGGAGCGTAGGCCGGGCCGCGGCGGAGCTGGGCTACTCGCAGCCCGCGATGAGCACCCAACTCCGGCGCATCGAGCGGTACTTCGGTGAGCCCGTGTTCGTGCGAGGGTCGAGCGGTGTGCGGTTGACCGCGTACGGCTTCGAGGTGGTCGCCCAGGCCCGCGACGTCCTCACCCGTGCCGACGCCATCGGACGCCGGCCGGCCTCCGGCGCCGGGCCCTCGCGACGGACCCTGCGGGTGGCGGCGACCAACTCTCCGATGCTCGCGGGCATGCTGTCGGGTGTCCGTGCCCGGCTGCCGGACGTCTCGCTCGCGGTGAGCAGCGTGTACGCCTCCTCCCGGATCGTCGAACTGCTGGAGGAGGGCGGGGTGGACGTGGCCATCGCCGCGGACTACCCCGGCAGGGAGCTGGAGCACTCCGACGCCGTGGCCCATCGCGGGATCGTCACCGAGCCGAACTTCGTCGCCCTGCCGTCCCGCCACCCGCTCGCACACCGTGCTCAGGTCGCCCTCGCGGATCTGGCCGAGGAGGCCTGGTTCCTGACGCCGGACGACGGGGCCGGATGGCCCGGCGTCTTCCACGCGGCCTGCGCGGCGGCCGGCTTCAGCCCCTCGGCGGTGCACGAATTCCTGGGCGACCGGCTGGAGTTGCAGGGAATGATCGCCGACGGGCTCGGCGTCGCCGTCGTGCAGGCGACGACGCGCCCCATCCCGCAGGTCGTCGTCAAGCCGCTGATCGGTACGCCGCTGTGGTGCCGTTACGTACTGGCGTGGCGGCGTGACGTGGTCACCGAGGCGACGGCCGACGCACTGCTGCAATCCGCCACCGCCGCGTACCGTGAACTCGTCGCCCACTCCCCGCACTTGAGGACGTGGGCGGCCCGTACGTGGAACGTCAGCGAGGCATAGCTCCCGGCTCCACTTAGGTCACGCCCGCGACGTCGGCGTTATGGCCGATCAGTGCAATGTGCTATGTCACACGCCATTGTTGGGCCGGGCGGGCGTTGAGACAGTGCCACACACGCCTCAGCACCCGTATCGAGGCGCATCCATCCGTGGAGGAATCCAGATGCGCTACCGCTTCGTGCTGCCCAGACACATGGCCGCCGCGCTCGTCGCCTGCGTCACCCTGGCCGGCCTGCTGTCGACGCCCGCGCTCGCGACACCCGCGGCCGAGACCGCCCCGCTCCCCACCCGGTCGGGGAAGTCGACGCCACCCCCGCCCCCGACCGGATCGACCCCCGACGCCACCACCCACCCCGCCGTACGCGACCGGCAGCGCACCCCCGCCCACCTGCCGCCCCTGACGCCGACGCCCAAGCCGGACAGCCCCGGCGCGCAGGTCGCTCCGAAGGCGGCCCCGTGCGGTCCCGCCGACTTCGGAAGCAGAACGGGATCCGCGCTGGTGGCCTTCCTCAAGGCCTCGACCACGGACTGCGTCAACAGCCTCTTCGCGGTCACCGGCACGGACGCCCGCGCCGTCTTCCGTGAGTCTCAAATGGTCACCGTCGCAGAGGCGTTCACGCGCACGGCACAGACCTATCGCGGTGACAATTCCACCCGCATCTGGCAGCTCGTGCTTTTCCTGCGCGCCGGTTACTACGTGCAGTTCAACAACCCCGACGACGTCGGCCCCTACGGCACACGACTGGCCCGGAACACCGTCCGCGGCCTGGACACCTTCTTCGCCCGCACACCGTCGAGGGACGTCACGGCGGCGAACGGCGACGTGCTGAGCGAGGTCCTGATCCTCACCGACAGCGCCGACCAGCAGGCCCGCTATCTGAAGGTCTACCGGCGGGTGCTGAACGGATACGACAGCTCCCATGACGCCATCCCCAGCATGCTCGCGGCCGTCAACGCGGTCTACACCCCGCTGTGGCGCGGCAATTGGAACGCGGACTACGTCAACGCCGTGGCCGCCGACCCGTACATCGTGCGGACCCTCCACAGGTTCGCGCTCGACCACCTCGACCTGCTGCCCACCGACCGGGCGTATCTGACGTCCAACGCCGGGATGAACCTGGCCCGTTACGTCGAGCACCCGTCGTTGCGAGCCATGGTGCGGCCGCTGACCAGGCAGTTGCTGAGCGCGTCACGGATCACCGGCCCCACGGCCGGGCTGTGGGTCGCGGTGGCGACGCAGGCCGAGTACTACGACGGAGCCAACTGCTCCTACTACGCCGTCTGCGACCTCACCGGCCAGCTGACCAGGGCCGCCCTGCCGATCACGCACCCCTGCGACGCGACCCACACGATCCGGGCCCAGGCACTCACCCCGGCCGACCTCGACGCGGCGTGCGCCAGCGTGCTCGGCCAGGACGCGTACGTGCACGACCTCGTCAAGGATGACGGCCCCATACCCGGCCAGTACCTGTCCACCATCGACCTCGTCGTCTTCGCCGGCCCCGCCGACTACCGCACCTACGCCGGAGCGATCTTCGGGATCAGCACGGACAACGGCGGCATGACCCTGATCGGAGACCCGGAGGACCCCGCCAACCGGCCGTTCGCGGTCATGTACCAGAAGGAGCAGGACGACGGTCACGCCGCCCGTATCTGGAACCTCAACCACGAGTACACGCACTACCTCGACGCCCGCCACAACATGAAGGGCGACTTCGCCCAGCAGATCTCGGTGCCGGACGTCTGGTGGATCGAGGGAGTGGCCGAGTACGTCTCCTACGGATACCGCGGCATCACCTACGGCCGGGCGATCGCGGAGGCGGGCAGGCACACGTACCGGCTGAGCACGCTGTTCCAGAACACGTACACCAACAGCGACGTGACCCGCACCTACCCGTGGGGCTACCTCGCCGTCCGCTACATGTTCGAGCGCCACCCGGCCGACGTCCACCGCATGCTCGCCCGCTTCCGCGTCGGTGACTACGCGGGCGGATACGCCGTCTACGCCTCCGACATCGGCACCCGCTACGACGCCGACTTCGACCAGTGGCTGACGGAGTGCGCGGCCGGGGCCTGTGCAGCCGGCGCGGCCGTCGGCGGAGGCCGGCCTGCGGAATCCGCACGCGGCCTCTGAGCCCCGGCCCGTGGCCCGAGCAGAGTGATCCGCGCGGGCCACGGGATCGCGGGCGTCAGCAGGTGGGGCGCTGGGCCTGGGCCGGGTCGAGGGCGTTGAGGACGAGGCGGGTGGCCAGGTCGTTGTAGCTGATGCTGACGTGGTCGGTGAGGTCGGCGGGGCACAGGTCCTGGAGCTTGATGCCGGTGACGTTCGGGGCGGCGTCGAGATAGGCCGAGGCGTACGGGGTGACGACCTCGTCGTACCGGGTGGTGATCACCGTGTAGCTGATGCGCGGGTCGGTCTCGCCGGGCCGCGTTGAGGTCCCGGAGGAAGTCCGAGCCGATGAGCTGCTGGCTGCACGCCTTGCAGTTCACTCCGAGGAGTTCGTCGCCGCCGGGGATCGCCAGGGCGAGCAGGCCGAGGCCCGAACGCGCACCGCTGGGACCGCTGGCCGAGCGTGCCCGCTGGGCGCTGCCGGGTGCGGTCGCCTGTGTGGTGGTGCGGTCGGCGGGGCGCTTCGCCGTGCCCGGCGCGGACGGTGAAGTGCTCTCCGTGAACCGGGGGAGTGACATCGTCCTGATCGTGCCCGAGCCGGAGACGGGCGGGCTGATCGAACGGGTGCGGGCCGCCGCGCGGGGGCGTGTCACCGTCGTGGGCCCGGCGGTTCCCGTGCACGAGGCGTGGCTGTCCCTGCAGTGCGCCCGCCTCGCCCTCGACCGCCGTGCGGAGCGGCCGACGGCGCCTGGCGCGGAACCGGGCGACGGTGCCTTCCTGCACGTCGACGACGAGTTGGCGGAGCTGCACCTGCTCCGCAGCGCCCCATCGGGCAGTTGCTCGGCCGGCGGGTGCTGGGCGTGTTCACCGATCTGCCCCGGGGAAGGGCCTCGCGGCTCGCCGAGGCCCTGGACGCGCTGCTGATGTCCTGGGGACGTACGGCTCCGGAGGTGGCCCAGGCGCTGGGCATCCATCCGCAGACGGCCCGCAAACGGTTGCGCCAGCTGGAGGAGCTGTTCGGTGACCGGCTCGCGGACCCGCGCTTCCGGTTCGAGGCCCTGCTGGCGCTGCGCACCCATGCGCTGCGGGCCAACGCCGGTTGAAATCAGGGTAGTTACCAGTCGCGCGCGCTTCCCAGCAGGTGGTCGCGAACCAGCGTGACATGCGGGCTGCCGGACGAGCCCGGGCGTTCGGCGAGGAAGCCGGTGTTGATCGGCGGATCGTCCGGGTCGTGCAGCAGGACCAACGCGCCCGACGCCAACTCGGCGGCGCACAGGTAACGGGGGAGCACGCTGAACCCGGCACCACCCGTCACGGCGGCCCTGACCCCGTTCAGGTCGGGCATCGTGACCGCCGGGTGACGCACCAGACGCTTGCCGAACACATGACGCCAGTAGCGCCGCACGATCGGTACGTCCTCGGCGTAGGCGACGAGCGGCACGCCGTGCAGCGCGGCGGGCCCGGCTGTCGCGATCCGCGTCGGCCCGCCGATGCGCTCCGCCCAGGAGGGGGCCGTGACCAGCACGAACTCCTCGTCCATCAGCGGCACCGAGGCCAGGGCGCGACCACGCGGCCGGTACGTCGAGAGGACCAGGTCGTGGCGGCCGGCCCGCAGCTCCTCCAGGAGCGGCTCGGTCAGGCCGGGGGTGACGCGCAGCCGTACGCCCTTGTCGACCAGCGGTGCGAGGGCCGGCATGACGCGGTGGGTCAGCAGCTCGGCCGGACCGGCGAGATGCACCGGCTCCGCCGGCTGGACTTCGGCCGAGCCGCCCGGCCCGGTCACGGTGGCGAGGGCGTCCAGCGGCTCGACGATCCGGGAGGCGAGCTCGTCCGCGTGGGGGGCGGGGGCGACGCCGCGCGCGAGACGCCGGAACAGCTCCCTGTCGAGCTGCCGCTCCAGCGTGCGGATCTGTGTGGTGACCGTCGGCTGCGACAGCCCCAGCACCCGGGCGGCGGCGGTGAAGGAGCCGGTGCGGTACACGGCCAGGAACGTGCGCAACAGGTTGAGGTCCACCGGCACTGCACCGCTGAGCTGGGCGCTCTCCTCCATCTCATCGGAATTCCTATGTCTCATATGTGTAAGTCTATTGGATTCCAATGGCACGAGATGCGTACCGTCGGGGCATCGACTCACCGTCTCTCGAAAGAGCCCCCCATGTCGAAGATCCTTTTCGTGCTGACCGGCGCCGACCACTGGACGCTGGCCGACGGCACCAAGCACCCCACCGGCTTCTGGGCCGAGGAGGCCGTCGCCCCGTACGAGGCGTTCACGGCCGCCGGGCACGAGGTCGTCGTGGCCACGCCCGGCGGAGTCGTCCCGCCGGTCGACAAGGGCAGCCTCGCGCCCGAGTTCAACGACGGTCAGGAGAACGCCGACCGGGTCGCCGCCGTACTCGCCTCGATGGCGGAGCTGCGGCAGCCGGTCCGGCTGGAGGACGTGAACCTCGACGACTACGCCGCCGTGTTCTACCCCGGCGGCCACGGCCCGATGGAGGACCTCTCCGTCAACGCCGAGTCCGGCAGGCTGCTGACCCTCGCACTCGAGAGCGGCAAGCCGCTGGGTGTCGTCTGCCACGCCCCGGCCGCACTGCTCGCCGCCACCAAGGCCGACGGCACCAACACCTTCGCCGGTTACCGGGTGGCCGCGTTCACCAACGCCGAGGAGACCCAGGCCGGCTTCGCCGACAAGGCCAAGTGGCTGCTGCAGGACCGGCTCACCGAGGCCGGCGTGCAGGTCCAGGTGGGCGAGCCGTGGGCTCCGCACGTGGTGGTCGACCGCAACCTGGTCACCGGCCAGAACCCGTCCTCCGCCGCCCCGCTCGCCGTCGAACTGCTCAAGAAGCTGGGCTGAATCAGTCCGCCGCCCCGCCCGCGCACCCAGGTGCTGCGGCGGGCCCGAGTGGCGGCAACGGCCGAGGACGCCTCGTGCGCGACGCGCATACGAGACGTCCTCGTCGGCTACGTCCGTCTACTGCAGGAACGAGCCCTCGGCGCCCTCGGCGTCACCGAAGCCCGCCCCCTGCTCGGTGGCCTGGCTGCCTTCACTGCCGAAGGCGCCGTCGCCCTGGTCGTTGAACGCGGGCTCCTGCCAGCCCTGGTTCTCCTGGCTTCCGACGCCGAAGCTGCTCTGGTCGTCGACGTCGGCGTGGGCGGCGGCAGCGCCGCCGAAGACGGCCAGAGCTCCGAGGGCGGTGGCAGCAAGTGCGGTGCGAATACGCATGCGTACTCCTGTTGTAGTGGGTGCTGTTGTCACATGAACATCACCCTCGGAACCCCCGGGGTACACCAAGAGCCACTCGGATGAGTGACTGTCGCATGGCAACCAGCGCGACGGACACCGGCAGACGGTGTTCCGCGGCGGGAAAAGCGGTGCGACGATGCCGGAATGATCACATCCCCGGACCCACTCGACGGCCGGCCCGCGAGCCGAAAGCTCCAGTTGGAGACCCACGGCCTCGACGTGATCGCCGACGCCGAGCGCAAAGGCACGCCACGCACTCTGTTCTGGCCCTGGTTCGGGGCCAACGTGTCCATCCTGGGCCTGAGTTACGGCGCGTTCGCCCTCGGCTTCGGAATCTCCTTCTGGCAGGCGCTGGTCGCCGGAGTCGTCGGCATCGTCTTCTCGTTCCTGCTGTGCGGGTTCGTCGCAGTGGCCGGAAAACGCGGATCCGCGCCGACGATGGTCCTCGGTCGTGCCGCGTACGGGGTGCGCGGCAATCGGCTGCCGTCGGTGATTTCCTGGGTCCTCACCGTCGGCTGGGAGACCGTGCTCTGCGCCCTCGCCACCATGGCCACCGCCACCGTCTTCGGAAGGCTCGGCTGGGGCGGCGGCACCGAGACCAAGGTGGTCGCACTCGTCCTGGTCGCCGCGTTGACCGTGGTCGTGGGGGTCATGGGCTTCGACCTGATCATGCGGCTGCAGACCGTGATCACCGCGGTCACCGGCGTGCTCACCGTCGTCTACGTCGTCCTCGTCGCCGATGACATCCACTGGTCCGTCGTCAGCGCCGTACCCACGGGCTCCGCCCAGGAGTTCATCGGCGCACTCGTCTTCATGATGACCGGCTTCGGCCTCGGCTGGGTCAACGCGGCCGCCGACTACTCCCGCTACCTTCCGCGCAGCGCGTCGAGCCGGGGCGTGATCGGCTGGACCGCCTTCGGCGGCTCGCTGGCGCCGCTGCTCCTGCTGGTCTTCGGTCTCCTCCTGGCCGGGTCGTCCAGCAAGCTCGGCGATGCCGTCGCCGCGGACCCGATCGGCGCGCTGACGACGATCCTGCCCACCTGGTTCCTGGTTCCGTTCGCGGTCGTCGCGGTCCTCGGCCTGGTCGGCGGCGCGGTCCTCGACATCTACTCCTCCGGCCTGGCCCTGCTGTCGGCGGGCCTGCGCGTGCCGCGCTACGTGGCCGCGCTCGTCGACGGCGTCCTGATGATCGTGGGCTCGATCTACATCGTGTTCTTCGCCGACGACTTCCTCGGCCCCTTCACGGGGTTCCTCACCACACTCGGCGTCCCCATCGCCGCCTGGTGCGGCATCATGCTCGCCGACCTGACCCTGCGCCGCCGCGACTACGACGAACCCGACCTCTACCGCCCGAGCGGGCGCTACGGCGACGTACCGCTCACCCCGCTTCTCCTGACCCTCACCGCCACCGCCCTCGGCTGGGGCCTGGTCACCAACTCGGCGGCGAACTGGCTGGACTGGCAGGGCTATCTGCTGACCCCACTGGGCCTCGGCGGCCGATCCGGCTCCTGGGCCTACGCCAACCTCGGCGTCCTCGTGGCCCTCGCCCTCGGCTTCCTCGGCACCCTGGTGCTGCGTCGCGGACGCGTCCGTGCGCAGGAGGCGCAGGCACCGAGTCCCACGCCGGACGAGGGGGCGGCGACCGCATGACCACGGGGCTGCTCACCGTCATCGACATGCAGCGCGTCTTCGCCGATCCCGGCAGCCCCTGGGCCACCCCGCGATTCGCCGAAGCGGCAGCGGGCGTACGGCGGCTTCTGCCGGCGTTCGGGGACCGGGTCACGTTCACCCGATTCGTGGCACCCGAGAGCCCGAAGGGCGCCTGGCGGGCGTACTACGAGCAGTGGCTCTTCGCGCTGCAACCGCCGGACGCTCAACTCTGGCAGCTCACGGACGAGTTCGCGCCCGGCGCGCGGCATGTGCTCGACGCCAGCACCTTCGGCAAATGGACCCCTGAACTCGCCCGACGCGCAACGTCGGAGGGCCGCCTCGTCCTGGCCGGCGTTAGCACCGACTGCTGCGTCCTGTCGACCGCCCTGGCCGCCGCCGACGAGGGCGTCGAGGTGCTGGTCGTCGCCGACGCCTGCGCGGGCGCGGACGACGACTCACACGCCAAGGCGTTGCACCTTCTGGACCTGTACCGGCCGTTGATCCGGGTGACGACGGTCGCCGAACTGCTGCAGGAGACGACCTGAGTCACCCGCAACACCCGGCCGCCTCGGGGCGTCACGGCTCCGAGCTCTCGGATTCCAGTGCGGCACGGGTCGCCTGGCCGTAGACGCCGGACTCGTCGCTGAGGATGACGCGGGTGAGCTGGTAGGTGCGGACCGAGCCTTCCACCCCGCGGTCGTAGTCGCCGTCGATGTCTCCCGCGTAGAGGCCGATCTGGCGCAGGCGCAGTTGGAGTTCCGTGACTTGGGGTCCCTGGTCGCCGAGCCGGAGGACCGGAGGCTCACCCTCCGCGGCCGTGGGTTCGGGGGCGGCGGCGCTGGGGCCGACGCCGCCGCTGGAGGGGGCAGCGGCGGGGGTGGCGGAGGAGTTGGTTCGGGTTGCCGCGCTGTCGGTCGGGGGCGTACTGGGCGAGGGCGTCGGGCTCGAAGCCGGCGACGCGGTGGCCGTGGCGGCGGACTGGCCCTCGGCGGATGTGCCGTCCTCGGTGGAGCTGTCCGGGACGGGGGCCCGTACGTCGTCGGACGCGGCCCTGCCCCGGGAGGGGCTGTCGTAGAGGTGGAGCCCGCCCAGGACGGCACCGGTCACCAGGACGACCATGGCGGCGCCCGCTCCGGCGATCAGAAGGGGGCGGCGCTTGCGTGGGGGGCCTTGCGGGGCTTCCGCTTCGGGGGCGGGGGTCTCGCCGAGTGCTGTGTCTGGGGAGGCGGGGACGGGGGCGGGGACAGGGGACGTGGGGCTGTCGTCCGCGTCCCCGGCGAGCTCAGCGGTCCCGGCGCCCCCAGCGTCCCCTTGCCTCGCCAGGTCCCTTGATGTCTCCAAGCCCGTTGAGCGTGGCGGTACTTCGTCCGCCGTCGCCAGGTCCGCCGCCCCGGCATCGTCACCCAGCTCCACGAACGGTCGTATCCGCAGCGGAGCGAAGTCCTCCGCTGCGGCCGCCTCAGCCGTGCGCGCGTCGCGGCGGGCGTCGGAGGCGAGGCGGGTGCAGGAGCAGGCCGGAGTTCCGTCCGATGCCCGGGGTGTGCCGCACTCCGGGCAGACGGGGCCGTTGGGTTCGCTCACGGGGGTCCCTCTCGGTGCAGGATCCTGGGTCCGGGCATATGTCCTGCACATAATCTCCATCACCCTGGGTGTGGGTGGAACCGGGGCCTCCGGACCGACCGGATCAAGTCGCGCGGGGACCGTCGTCGCTACCGCGACCGGCGCGGCGACGTCCCAGCGGTGGGCCGGTCGAGGTGGGCGGTGAACCAGTCGCGGGCCAGTTCGGCGACGGTGGTGAGAGTGCCGTGTTCCTCGAAGAGGTGGGTTGCGCCCGGGACGACGGCGATCCGGTGCTCGCAGTGCATCCGGTCGGCGGCCAGGCGGTTGAGGCTGAGGACCTGGGTGTCGCGGCTGCCGACGATGAGCAGGGTCGGCGCCCGCAGGCGGGTCAGCGCCGCCGGGGTGGCCAGGTCGGGGCGGCCGCCGCGGGAGACGACGGAGCGGATGCCGGAGCCGGACAGCGCGGCGGCCTCCAGTGCCGCGGCGGCTCCGGTACTGGCCCCGAAGTAGGCGACGGGCAGGCCGGTTTCACTGCGCAGCCACAGGGACGCGGCGTGCAGGCGGCGGGCGAGCAGGAAGATGTCGAAGACGTTGTGCCGGTCGTGGGCCTCGTCGTCGCTGAGCAGGTCGAGCAGCAGTGTGGCCAGTCCGGCGCGGTTGAGGGCGGAGGCGACGTAGCGGTTGCGCGGGCTGTGCCGGCCGCTGCCGCTGCCGTGCGCGAACGCCACGGCCGCGGGGGCCTCGTCCGGCACGACCAGGTGGGCGCCCAGCCGGGCCCCCGCGGCGGGGATCAGCACCTCCCGGTTCGACCGTGACGAGGGTTCCCCCTCGGGGGACTGCCCGGCGGGGGAGCGGGGCATGGCGCGGGCGGCCTCGGCGAGCAGGTACGCTACCTCGGCGTCCGAGGTCTGGGTGAAGTTCCGGTACCAGGCGCCCACCGAGCCGAGGGCCCGCAGCGGCTGCGGACACACCACCTCGTCGGCGACCCGCCGCAGTCGGGCGACGCTGCGAGTGGGCCCGACGGGGACGGCGAGCACGACCCGGGCCGCGCCCTGACCCCGTACGACCCGACAGGCCGCCTCGGCCGTGGCGCCGGTGGCGAGCCCGTCGTCCACCACGACCGCGACACGCCCCGCGACCGGCAGCGCGGCCCGGCCCTGCCGGTACTGACTCACACGCCGCTCCAGCTCGGCCCGCTCCGCTCGCTCCACGGCGTTCTGCTCGGCCAGGTCCAGCCCGGCCTCGCTGATCACATCCTGGTTGAGGACGCGGACACCGTGCTCGCCGATCGCGCCGAACCCCCACTCCGGCTGCTGGGGCACGCCCAGCTTGCGCACCACCAGCACATCCAGCGGGGCGCCGAGATGCCGGGCCACTTCGGCCGCCACGGGCATCCCGCCGCGCGGCAGCCCCAGCACCACCACGTCCTGGCCGCGCCACTCCTCCAGCGCCTCGGCCAGCAGCTGCCCGGCCGCCCTGCGATCGTCGTACCGCATACGCCGCCTCCCGCGCCCACGAGGGCGGGAGCCTGTCCTTACCTCTTCAGGCTACGACTGTTCGCCCGCCGTGGACCTCGGCCCGCCGACCGGGTGCGGACGGCCCACGCACGAGGGCCTACGCACAGTCGCCTCCTGCGCCGGCAGTGCCAATCTCGATTGCGCGCGCCGCCCGGACCACGGCATCGTTCCCGAACACTTCCCGGCCCCGAGGAGGCCCACCGGTGCCCGACGCTCCGCCCCGCCGCCTGGCCCTCCTCGGAGGCGGTTTCTCCACCGAGGACGACGGCCTGCTCGATGACTGGCTCCTCGGACACGCGCGCACCCCCCGGCCGAAGGTCTGCTTCCTGCCCACCGCGAGCGGGGACGCCCCGGCGTACGCGGAGAGGTTCCTGACCGCGTTCCGTACGCGCCCCTCCTGCGCTCCCTCGGTCCTGCCACTGTTCCAACGGACGCTCGACGACGAGGCCCTGCGTGCGTACCTGCTAGCGCAGGACGTGGTCTACGTCGGCGGCGGAAACACCGCGAACCTGCTCGCCGTATGGCGCGTACACGGAGTGGACCGGCTTCTGCGTGAGGCCTACGACCGCGGCACCCTGCTGTGCGGCATCAGCGCGGGCGCCAACTGCTGGGCCGAGGCCTCCCACACCGACTCCTTCGGCCCGCTGACCTGCCTGCCGGACGGCTTGGGGCTGCTGCCGGGCTCGGTCTGCCCGCACTACGACAGCGAACCGGGACGCCGGTCCTCCTATCGGTCGGCGGTGGGCGGCGGAGCCCTACCCGCCGGGTGGGCTCTGGACGACGGGACTGGGGCTCTCTTCACCGACGGCAGCATGACGGAGGCGGTGACGTGTGCGCCGGGTGCGCATGTGTACCGGGTGGAGGCGGACGACGGAGATGGGGGCGTCGTCCAGGAGCGGGCTCTGCCCTGTCGTCGTCTGTCCGGTACTCCGGATGCGGGAGGCTTGCTGCCATGACCGAATCCAGAGCCTCGGCCTCCGCCGAGGAGATCCACGCCTACCTCGTCGAGCAGCTGAACCCCGCGCTTCGGCGGCCCGGGATGTTCGGGGGCGAGACGGCCCTGTGGATGTTGGTGGATCATCTGCTGTTCATGGAGGGGCAGCCCACGGCCTGGGCCGAGGAGAAGGAGCGTCTCGCGGAGCGTGGGTGCTGGGACGCGCTCGGCGTTCGACGACAGCCGTCCGACCACATTCCGTTGATCCCCTGATTCCTCCGCCGGGTGCTGCCCTGAGAAGGACCCTCGGACAGCATTCCCATCCCCTGGACGGCGATAGGAATGCTCCGGTCCGGATCGGGTACGCGAGCAGGGCCGCACCAGGTCGATCACGTCCCGGGCGGCCCGCACTACCGCCGCTACCAGGGGATCTGTCATGGAGACACCAGCGAACGACAACACCGCCACACCGGCCCGGCGTGCGCTGGACGCGCTGGCCGGGAACAGCGAGGACAGGACGGCGATGGACACGCTCGCGAGCAGCGACGTCCTCGTCCCCGTCCCCGACGACGCCAATGAGCAGGACGCCATCGACCCCGGCGCAGTGGCGCTTCCGGTCATCGAGCGGTCGGACGGCGAGCCGGTCGTCCCCGTCTTCACCTCCGAGCCCGCGATGGCCGAGCTGCTGCCCTTCGTCTCCCGCTACCGCCTGGTTCCGCTGGGCGCACTCGCCTCGCAGTGGCCGTCCGAGGACCTGGCCCTGACCATAGACGCCGGCTCCTCACACCCGCTGACGCTGACGTCGGAGGGCGTGCGGACCCTGCTGGCGCGGCCCTAGCCCGACGATCGGCCGTACAGCGCCGACGGCGAGGTGAAGACGTGAAGGGGACGAGTGGCACCCCAGCCGCTCGTCCCCTTCACGCTGTGTCACCCCAGCCGCCACTGACGGCACCCAGGACAGCCCCGGACGGCCGGTGAAGGTCGGCCGGAACTGCTCCCCGCCGCGGGGTGCTTCGGCCGTACGGAGAGGGAAGATCCCACCGGGAGGGCCGACGCGAATGGGTGGGGGGTCGTCTTGAGGTTCGTCCTGCTCGGTACCGCCGCCGGAGGCGGGTTTCCACGCTGGAACTGTGCCTGCGCGCGATGCGCCGCGGCCCGCGACGGCAAGCTGCCCGCCCGCAGCCCCGAATGCGCGGCCGTCACCGGCAACTCCCGCGACTGGTGGCTGCTGAACACCTCGCCCGACATCCGCGCCCAGCTCACCGCGGCCTCCGCCCTGTGGCCCAGCCCGCGGCACACTCCCGTACGGGGAGTGCTGCTGACCGACGCCGAGGCGAATCACGTGGCGGGCCTTGCCGTGCTGCGTGATGTGCCCGGGCTGAAGACATACGCCGCCCCACCCGTCCTCGCCGCCCTGGCCCCGGCGCGGGCGGCGCTCGACCGTCACGACCCGTGGGAGTGGGCGGACAGCCTGACGGAGGGCGGGTTCGTGCTGGCCGGCGGCCTGGTCGTCACGGCCCACCCCGTCGTCGGTGAGCCGCCGGCGTACGTACCGGCCCGGTCGTCCGACGACCGCTGGGTGACGGCGTACCGCATCGAGGACCTGGCGACCGGCGGTGTCCTCGTGTACGCGCCCCGCCTGCGCACCTGGAGCCCGATGCTGGACGACCTGATCGAGACGGCGGACTGCGTCGTCATGGACGGCACGCACTTCGCGCCGGACGAGACGCCGCAGGCCGGCCGCCGACTGTCCGTCTCGGGACCGGCCGGCAGCCTCGCCGCCCTGGCCCGGCACCCGCACGCCCGCCGGATCTACACCCACCTGACCGACACGAATCCCCTGCTCGACCCCGCCTCCGCGGCTCGTGCACAGGTGTCCGAGGCGGGCGTGGAAGTGCTTGCGGACGGGACCGAGTTCGTGATCTGACGGCCCGATGCCCGAGCCCCGTCATTCGTCGTCCGACGTCCAGCCCTCAGCCGGTCAGCATCCGCGCCAGCGCATCCCGCTGCAGCGGGAGCACCTCGGCGTGCAGATCACGCCCCTTGCGGGTGAGGGTGACGTAGACGCCGCGCCGGTCCTCGGCGCAGACGGATCGCTCCACCAGGCCGTCCTTCTCCAGCCGCCCTATGAGCCGGGACAACGCGCTCTGGCTGAGATGCACCCGGCCGACCAGGTTCTGCACCCGGCACGGCTCGCCCTCCTTGGGGGTCGCCGCCGCGAGGATGTCGAGCACCTCGAAGTCGCTCGCGCCCAGGCCGTGCGGGTGCAGCACGCGGTCGATCTCGCACATCGTGCGCGCGTGCACGGAGAGGATGTCCCGCCACCGTTCCTCGAGCCCGGTGTCGGCCGTCTTCACTGCCATACCTGGCACGGTAGCACCGATCCGGCCATTTGTTGCCTGTGCAACTAGTGCGCGCGCAATGGAATCGTGGGCGAGCTTCGGGGCGGGTCTCAGCCGGTCGGGTCCTGAAGCAGCCCGACGAGATTGCCGTCCGCGTCCTTCACGGAGGCGATCAGCCGGCCGCCACCGACGTCGTGGACGTCCTGCAGCGCCTCGGCACCCGCCTCCAACAGGGCGGCGAGGGTCGTCCTGATGTCGTCGACGTGCCAGTAGGGGACCGGACCGGTCATGCCCTTCGCGTGTCCGCTGGGGTCGAGGCCGACGTCCTGTCCGGCGTCCTTGAAGCCGACGTAGTAGGGCTCGTCCGCATACGGTTCCGTGCCCAGCAGGGCCTTGAACAGGGTCTTCGCCAGGTCCAGGTCCTTGACGGGGTAGATGATCGTGTTGACTCCGGCGGTCATGACGCCCTCCTGAGGTGAAGTGTGCTCGACGGTTTTCGTCGGTGGTTTCACGCTAGGGCGGGGGAGTCCGGGGCCGCTTCTTCATTCCTGACCGGTCGCAGACCGAGGGCGCGCCGACGGCCGCGTGGCCGTGCAGCGCGCCCCCGCAGGCCGCTCACGCGACTACGTCGACTCCCGCTTCACCAACTCCGTCGGCAGGATCACCGCCGCCGGGTCCTCGCCGCCGATCTGCGCGAGCAGCAGCCGCACCATCTCGGCGCTGATGCGGTCGTAGGGCTGGCGGATCGTCGTGAGGGCGGGGGTTGCCTCCGTCGCCGCGGCGGAGTCGTCGAAGCCGCCCACGGCCACGTCCTCGGGCACCCGGCGACCGGCCCGGTGCAGCGCGGCCAGGGCGCCCTGGGCCATCAGGTCGGACGCCACGAACAAGGCGTCCATGTCAGGGGCCTGCGCCAGCAGTCGCTCGGTGCCCGCCTCGCCGCTGGCACGGCTGTAGTCGCCGGAGACGATGAGCCGCTCGTCGATCCCGACGCCCGCCTCAGTGAGTACCTCCTTGTAGCCGGCGAGCCGATCGACACCGCCCGGCGTGTCCAGCGGACCGCTCACCACGCCGATCCGGCGGCGCCCCACGGACAGCAGATGGCGCACCATGTCACGGGCGCCGTCCCGGTCGTCCGCCGCAACGTAACTCACCTTGGAGCCGGGCCCCATGGGCTTGCCGCACTGCACGAGCGGCACGCCCGCCTCGCGCAGTTCCTCGGCGACCCGGTCACCGGAGTGGCTGGACACCAGCAGCACCCCGTCCACGTGCCCCGCCGTGATGTACCGCGTGATGCGCCGCCGTTCGTCCTTCGTGCCGGCCAGCATCAGCAGCAACGGGATGTCGTGCGCGGCCAGCGCCTGCGTGCAACCGCTCAGCAGGACGTTGAAGTTGGGGTCCTCGAAGAACCTCTCCTGCGGCTCGGTCAGCAGGAAGCCGATCGAGTCCGAACGCCCCGTGATCAGCGAGCGGGCATGCCGGTTGACGACGTAACCCGTCTTGCGGATCGCCGCGTTGACCGCCTCCTGCGCGGTCGGGCTGACGTAGTGCCCGCCGTTGAGCACCCGCGAGACCGTGCCCCGTGAGACTCCGGCCTCGCGCGCCACGTCGTGGATCGTCGGCGGCTTGCGTCGGCCCCCCGTGTTGCTCATGGTCATGACTTTACGGCCCCGGAGAGCAGATCCAGGCTCCAGAACCGCTGGATGACCAGGAAGAGCGCGACCAGCGGGAGCACCGCGAGGAACGCGCCGGTGATCACCAGCGTGTACAGCGCCGGGGTGTTGGCGCCCTGTTCGAGGAGTGTGTACAGACCGAGCGTGATCGGGAACTTCTCGTCGTCGCTGAGCATGATGTACGGGAGCAGGAAGTTGTTCCAGATCGCCACGAACTGGAACAGGAACACCGTGACCATGCCGGGCACCATCATCGGCAGCGCGACCCGCGTGAAGATCCGCCACTCGCTCGCGCCGTCCATCCGCCCGGCCTCGACCACGTCGGCGGGGACGGCGGCGGCCGCGTAGATCCGCGAGAGGTAGACGCCGTACGGCGAGAGGATCTGCGGCAGCAGCACGGACAGGTACGAGTCCGTGAGGTCGGCCTTCGCCAGCAGCAGGTACTGCGGGATGGCGAGGATGACCGGCGGCATCAGCACGCCCGCCAGCAGCACGTTGAAGATCGTCTCGCGGCCCGGGAAGCGGTAGATGGCGAGCGCGTAGCCGCTGAACGCCGAGACGACCGTCGACAGCAGGGCGCCGAGACCGGCGTACAGGGCGGAGTTGCCCATCCACTGCCAGTACACGCCGTCGCGGTAGGCGCTCAGGTCCGAGAAGTTGTCGGCGAAGCCCGTGCCCGGCAGGAAGGTGAAGGTGGAGAACAGTTCGCTGCCGGACTTCGTCGCCGCGATCACCACCCAGGCGACCGGCAGCAGGCAGTACACCGCGCCGAGCAGCAGCGTGACCGTCGGGATCAGTGCGATGCGGCGGCGCAGCGGCGGGCGGTTCCGGACGGTGCCGGGGGTGGTGTCGGCGGCCCGCCCGGTCTTGTGCACAGCAAGAGAACTCATCGTGCCGCCTCCTGCTTGTTACGACGGTTCGCGGCCCGCAGGAAGCCGAAGGACAGCAGCAGCGTGGCCAGGGCGATGATCGTGGCCTGGGCGGCCGCCGCGTGGATGTCGCCCTTGCCGAAGGCGTCCTGGTACACCTTCATCAGCGGACTCCACGTCGTGGACACGGAGTTGGTGAGCGGCTTGAGGGTGGTCGGCTCGTTGAACACCTGGAGCGTGGCGATGATCGAGAAGAAGAAGGTCAGCACCAGCGAGGGCGCCACCATCGGGATCTTGATCCGCAGTGCGATCTGCAGCGGCGTGGCACCGTCCAGCTTGGCCGCCTCGTACACCTCGGCCGGGATGGCCTGCAGCGACGTGTAGATGACGATCATGTTGAAGCCGGTGCCGCCCCAGACCGCGATGTTCGACAGGGCGAGGTACAGCGGACCGCCGTCGAGCAGGTCCGGCTGCGGCATGCCCAGCCTGTCGAGCACGAAGTAGAACGGGCTGACGTCCGGCAGGTACAGAAAGCCCCACAGCAGTGCGGCCACCACGCCCGGAATGGCGTACGGCAGGAAGATCGCGAGTCGGGTGAACGGCGCCAGCCGCACCTTCTCGGAGTCCAGCATCAGCGCGAACAGCAGGGCGAGGCCCAGCATCACCGGCACCACGATGCAGCCGTAGCCGAGCACGCGCAGCGCGCCGTTGAGCAACTCGCTGTCGGTGAGTGCGTCGGTGTAGTTCTCCAGGCCGGCCCAGACCTCCTTGCGGGCGCCGGAACCGAGCCCGAGCCCGGAGACCCGCACCTTGCGGAAGCTGAGCCAGATCGCGTAGCCGATGGGCAGGGCGAAGAAGAGCAGGAAGAGGACCGTGGCGGGGACGAGGAAGGCGTACGGGGCCCCCTTCACCCCGTACGCCCTCCGGCTTGTGCTGGTCACTCGGAGACCTCGAAGCCCTGCTTCTCGAGGTCGGCGACCGTGTCGTCCTGCATGGTCCTCAGGGCGGCGCCGAAGTCCGACTTGTTCTTGGCGGCGGAGCCGAAGGCGTCCTTGAAGGTCGTGTATGCGACGTTCACGTTCGGGCCCCAAGCGGACGGCGCCGTGCTCTCGGCGATCTCGGCGGCCTTCGTGTAGAAGTCGGCCTGGTTGGAGAAGTAGTCCGGCGGCGTGGTGAAGGCGCCGCTGAGCTGGGCCGAGGTGGAGGCCGGGTAGATGCCGCTCTCCTTGGCCAGCGCGTTGAGGGCGTCGCCGTCGGTGTTCAGCCAGGCGGCGAACTTCGCGGCGGCCGCCTTGTGCTTGGAGTCAGTGGTGACGGCGGTGGAGGAACCGCCCCAGCTGCCGGTGATGTTGTCCGAGTCGGACCACTGGGGGAGCGGGGCCATGGCCCACTTGCCCTTGGTGTCGGGCGCGGCCGTGGTCAGGGTGCCCGGGGCCCACACGGCGCTGACCCAGGCGATCTGCTTACCGGTGTTGAGCGCCTTGTTCCAGGCCGGCGTGTACATCGGCTGGTTGTCGATGGCGCCCTCCTTGACGAGGTCGCCCCAGAACTTGGCGACCTTCTGGGAGGCGGCGTCGTCGATGCCGACCTTCCACTTCTCGCCGGAGGTCGTCCACCACTTGGCGCCGGCCTGCTGGGCCAGCCCCGCGAAGAGACCGGAGTCATTGGCGGAGAAGGTGGTCAGGTCCTTGTCCGGCGCCTTCTTCTTCAGCGCGCGGGCGGTCTCGGCGAACTCGTCCCAGGTGGCCGGGACCTTCAGGCCGTACTGCTTGAAGAGGTCCTCGCGGTAGTAGAACATCATCGGCCCGATGTCCTGCGGGACCGCGTAGACCGCGTCCGTGCCCAGCGTCGTCTGCTGCCAGACACCCTCGGCGAACTTGCCCTTCGCGTCGCCGACCTCGCTCGCTATGTCCGCGACCGCGTCATTGCTGACCAGCGTCGGCAGCGCCTGGTACTCGGCCTGGACCAGGTCGGGCGCCTTGCCCGCCTTGTGGGCGGTGAGGATCTTGGTGACCAGCGTGTCGCCGGACGCCTGCTTCTTCACCGTGACCGTGATCCGGTCCTTCTGGCCCTGGCCCTTGTTCCACAGGTCGACGACCTTGTCCATGCCGGGCGTCCAGGTCCAGTACGTCAGCGACACGGGACCGGACTCGGCCTCGCTGTCGCTCCCGGACGAGCCGCACGCGGCGAGGGCGGTGGCGCCGAGTGCGATGGCGACGGAGGTGGCGGCGCTTGTGACGAAGAGCCGCCGGCGCTTCGCAATGGGCATGGATCTCTCCCCTGACCTGGGGTCTCCGCCTGCTGCGAAGACCTGCCATGCTTCTGTGAGCGTTCACAGTAGAGAAACATCCCGGACACTTGTCAATGGTTGTTGCTGTGCGGTTATGTTGGGCTCGCACTGCCGACGATGTGTGTGCACGTTCCCAACTGATCGATAAATCGGGAGGCATTCCATGCCGGAGACCAGCCCCAGGGGGCTCACGAGGCTCGCCTTCGGTGGGGACTACAACCCCGAGCAGTGGCCGGAGGGCGTCTGGCAGGAGGACGTCCGGCTCATGCGGGAGGCCGGCGTCACGATGGTGAGCGTCGGGATCTTCTCCTGGGCACTGCTGGAGCCGTCACCGGGGGCGTACGACTTCGGCTGGCTGGACCGCCTGTTCGACCTGCTGCACGAGAACGGCATCCGCGTCGACCTGGGCACACCCACCGTCTGCCCGCCGGTGTGGTTCTACCGCGCCCACCCCGAGGCCCTGCCCATGACGCGGGAGGGCGTGCGCCACGAGTTCGGGTCGCGCGCCGCCATCTGTCACAGCAACGCCGACTACCGCGCGGCCGCCGCGAGCATCACCACCCGGCTCGCCGAGCGCTACGGCGACCACCCGGCGCTGGCGATGTGGCACGTGCACAACGAGTACGGCGTCCCCGTCTCGGCCTGTTACTGCGACTCCTGCGCGGCACACTTCAGACGCTGGCTGGAGTCGACGTACGCCACGGTCGAGGCGGTCAACGAGGCCTGGGGCACGGCCTTCTGGGGGCAGCGGTACTCGGACCTCGAGGAGATCAACCCGCCGCGCCTGACGCCGACGGCCGTCAACCCGGCCCAGGCGCTTGACTACAAGCGGTTCGCCGACGCCACCATGCGCGAGAACTTCCGTATGGAACGGGACATCCTGCACCGCCTCGCGCCGGGCGTCCCGGTCACGACCAACTTCATGACGGCCCTCAGCCAGTGCGACTCCGTCGACTACTGGGCCTGGGGGCGCGAGGTCGACATCGTCACCAACGACCACTACCTGATCACCGACGGCCGCCGCACCCACGTCAACCTCGCCATGGCCGCCGACCTCACCCGCTCGGTCGCCGGGGGAGCCCCCTGGATCCTGCTGGAGCACTCCACCTCGGGCGTCAACTGGCAGCCCCGCAACCCCGCCAAGGCCCCCGGCCAGATGGCCCGCAACTCCCTCGCCCACGTGGCGCGCGGCTCCGAGGGCGCCATGTTCTTCCAGTGGCGGCAGTCCCGGCGCGGCGCCGAGAAGTTCCACTCGGGGATGGTCCCGCACGGCGGCACCGACACACGTGTGTGGCGTGAGGTCGTCGAACTCGGCGCCGCTCTCGACTCGTTGGACGCCGTGCGCGGCACCCGCACGCAGGCCGACGTGGCGATGCTGTGGGACTGGCACTCCTGGTGGGCGCAGAGCCTCGACTGGCACCCCAGCGAGGAGCACGACGCCCGCGAGCGCGCCGACGCCTTCTACGAGGCGCTCTACGACCGGCACCTCACGGTCGACTTCGCCCACCCCGAAGCCGACTTGTCGAGGTATCCCCTTGTCGTCGTACCGGCCTCGTACCTGATGACCGAGGCGGCCGGGAGCAACCTCACGGAGTACGTCGAGAACGGCGGCACCCTCGTCGTGTCGTACTTCTCCGGCATCGTCGACGAGCACGATGCCGTGCACGAGGGCGCCTACCCCGGGCCGCTTCGGGACGTCCTCGGCCTGACCGTCGAGGAGTTCTCGCCGCTGCTCCAGGACCAGCTGGTGCGCATCAGCGGCCCGGACGGCTCCGAGCTGCGCGGCGACGTGTGGAGCGAGTTCGTCGTCCCGCGCGGCGCCGAGACCGTCTGGACGTACGCCGACGGCCTGACCGCCGGACACCCCGCCGTCACCCGGCACCGCCTCGGCGCGGGCACCGCCTGGTACGTCTCCACGCGCCTGGGCGCCGAGGGTCTCGACGCGCTGCTGGGCCGGGCGACCGAGGACGCGCAGGTCGCCCCGCGTGCCGACCTGCCCCGCGATGTCGAGGTCGTACGCCGTACCGGCGAGTCGGGAAGCTACCTGTTCGCGATCAACCACACCGTGTCGGACGCCAAGGTGCCGCTGGAGGTGCCCGGCACCGAGCTGCTGACCGGCGAACGCGCCGCGGGCCGCCTCGAGGTCCCCGCGGGAGCCGTACGGGTCGTACGACTCGACGGCTGAGCCGACTCCCCTCCGCCCGTGCGTGCCACGAGCCGCGGGCGGAGGGGCTCCTCACCGCAGTTTCCCCACCGCGGCGGTGAGGGATCCCCAACCCCATACGTCGAAGGGACGACGGACGACGATGTTCCATCCCAGACGCACCCTCCGAGCCCTGCTGCTGCCGCTCGCCGCCGGACTCGCCCTCACCGCCCTGCCCGCACAGAGCGCCTCGGCGGCGAGCACGCTCACCAACGCAGGCTTCGAGTCCGACGGCACCGGCACCGCCACCCCGGTCGGCTGGTCCACGTACTCGGCGTCCGGCCAGAGCGCGGCCTCCTTCACCGAGGCCGGTGGCCACGGCGGGAGTCACCGACTGACCCACTGGGCGTCCGCCGCCTACAAGGTGGAGACGTATCAGTACCTGTCCGGGCTGACCAACGGGAACTACCGGCTCACCGCCTGGGTCCGCTCCGGCGGTGGCCAGAACTCGGCGTACATAGCGCTGAAGAACTGCGGCGGCGCCGAGCAGCGCACCGACCTTCCGGTCTCGGCGAGCGGCTGGATCCGTATCGTCGTGCCGGTCGCGGTGACCGCCAACCAGTGCACGATCAGCATCAACAGCGACGCGAACGCGGGCAACTGGATCAATGTCGACGACCTGACCTTCGCGTCCGGCACGGGCGGCACGTCGATCCACGGCGCAGACATCTCCTCCCTCGCCAAGAGCGAGGCCAAGGGCGGCGTCTACAGGACCGGTTCCGGCACGACCGGCGACGCGATCACCATCCTGAAGAACGCCGGCATGAACTACGCGCGGCTGAAGGTCTGGGTCAACCCGGCCGACGGCTACAACAACAAGACGCGCGTGCTGGCCATGGCCAAGCGCATCAAGGCGGCCGGCATGAAGCTGCTGGTCGACTTCCACTACTCGGACACCTGGGCCGACCCGGGCGCCCAGAGCAAGCCGGCCGCCTGGGCCGGTCACTCGTACAGTCAGCTCAAGACCGACGTGTACAACCACACGTACGACGTGTTGAACGCGTTGAAAGCCCAGGGCACCACCGCCGACATGGTCCAGGTGGGCAACGAGATCAACGGCGGCATGCTGTGGTCCGAGGGTTCCACGGACAATTGGTCGCAGCTCGCCGGCCTGCTCAACTCGGGCTATGACGCGGTCAAGGCCGTCAACTCGGGCACCACCGTCGCGCTGCACCTCGCCAAGGGCGGTGACCTGTCCGGCACCCGCTGGTGGTTCGACAGCGCGGTCGGGAACGGCGTGAAGTTCGACGCGATCGGCCTGTCGTTCTACGGCTACTGGCACGGCTCGCTCCACGACTTCCAGACAACCCTGGACGACGCGGCCGCCCGCTACGGCAAGCCGGTCTTCGTCGCCGAGACGGCCTACCCGTTCCGGCTGGACAGCAAGGACTCGCACGAGGAGATCATCAACACCACCGGCGAACTGGTCTCCGGCTATCCGGCGAACACGGCCGGGCAGCGCCGCTGGATGAACGACGTGACGAGCATCGTGGAGGCCGTCCCGAACGGCCGTGGGCTCGGCGTCTTCTACTGGGAGGCGACCTGGACCGCCGTCACCGGCAACGGCTGGGACCCGACCGACGCCTCCTCCGGCAACGGCTGGGAGAACCAGGCCCTGTTCGGCTACGACGACACGGCCCTGTCCTCGATGGCGTGGTTCAGCCACCGGTGAGTTCGCCGAGTCCGTTGATTCCGTGACCATTTGGCCCGGCCGAGCCCCCGCGGCCGGGCCCCACCGCGTCCGGGACGCAGAAGGTCGGCGCTCCGCCGAACATCCCTATGTCGTACGGCCGTTCGGTACCGGACAAGGGTCCAAGAGTCGCGGACACGGCTGCTTCGACTGCGGGACAGTGGGAATACGCGCTACGACGCGGCCCGACGGAGGGGGGACGAGATGCTGAGGACTCCCGTCAGCGCGACGCGACTGGACATCCTGGAATGGCTGAAGGATCCGGTCGCGCACTTCCCGAAGCGGCGACACGGCGATCCCGTCGAGGACGGCGTCACCGCGGACGCCGTGGCCGCGAAGCTCGGCGTGCCGCGGAAGGTCGCCGAGGCCCACCTCGGCCTGCTCGCGGGCCTCGGCATGCTGCGCACCAAGCGGATCCGGCGGCGCGTGTACTACCGTCGCGACGACATGCGGATCGCCGAGGTCGCGCGCATGTTTGAGAAGGGCTGGTAGGCGGCGAACCGAGAACGCAGAGCCGGGAGTCGAGGGGCCCGGGCACACCGGGGCGGCGAAGGGAAGACGCACATGGAACGTCCGGGGGCGCTCGTCCCGCACCGCTACGTCGCGATCGGCGGCCGAGGCCCGGAGGACGTCGTCGCCGACGCCCGCGGCCGTGTCCTGACCGGCCTCGAGGACGGCCGTATCCTGCGCCTGGACGGCTTGGCGGACGCCGCCGAGCCCCGTGCCGAGGTCCGTGTCGAGGTGCTCGCCGAGACCGGCGGCCGGCCACTGGGCCTCGAACTCCTGCCGGACGACGCCCTGTTGGTGTGCGACGCCGAACGCGGACTGCTCCGCGTCGACCTCACCGACGGCACCGTACGCATCCTCGCCGACTCGGCGGCGGGGGAGCGGCTGCGGTTCTGCAGCAATGTCGTCGCCCTGCCCGACGGCAGCGTCTATTTCACCGTCAGCAGTCGCCGGCACCCCCTGGAGCACTGGATCGGCGACCTCGTCGAACACACCGCCACGGGCCGCCTGCTGCGCCTCGCCCCCGACAGTGACACCCCCGAAGTCCTCCTGGAAGGACTCCAGTTCGCCAACGGCCTCGCCCCGAGCGCCGACGGTTCCTTCCTGGTCGTCGCCGAGACCAGCGAGTGCCGCCTCACCCGCTACTGGCTCACCGGGCCCCGCGCCGGACACGGCGAGCCCTTCGCCGAGAACCTGCCGGGCATGCCGGACAACCTCTGGCGCGGCACACCCGACGGCCCGATCTGGGTGGCGCTGGCCGGCCCGCGCGTGCCGCCGCTGGAGCTCTTGCACCGCGCCGCCCCCGCCGTACGCCGCACCGCCGCCCGCGTCGCCGTGCGCGCCCCGTTCCGTCCCACGGGCACGATCGGCGTGCTCGCCCTCGACGACACCGGCCGGGTCGTCCACCACCTGGCCCGCCGCCACTCCGGCTTCCGCATGGTCACCAGCGTCTGCGAGACCGGGGGCCACCTGGTCCTCGGGAGCCTGTGGGAGCGGGGCGTGGCGCTCTGCGAACTGCCCGATCAGAAGTGACCGGCCTTCGCGTCCGGGGTTAGGCTGTTCAGCAGCCGCGATCATCGTCGCGGCGCGGCGGTGGGGCCCGCCGTACCCGAACCGCGGCGCGCATGCCGCCAACGGTCCCTACTTGCGACCGCGCCCATCTGCCCGGGCCCCGGCGAGTAGGAGACGTACGACCATGACAGCCCCGGACACCGAGAGCCTGCGCGCCCCGCGGCAGCCCGCATGGCGGACGCAGGCGCCGATCGTCGCGGTGGTGGCTTTCGGCGGAGCCATCGGCGCCACGGCCCGGTACGCGGTCTCCCTGTGGTGGCCCGCCCAGCCCGGGGGCTTCCCCTGGGCGACCTTCTGGATCAACGTCGTCGGCTGCGCCATGATCGGCGTGCTCATGGTGATCATCACCGAGGTCCGGCCCGCCCACCGCCTCGTCCGCCCCTTCGTCGGCACCGGGGTGCTCGGCGGCTTCACCACCTTCTCCACGTACGCCGTCGACATCCAGCAACTCGTCGACAGCGGCCACGCCCGCACCGGACTGGCCTACCTCGCCGCCACCCTGATCGCGGCGCTCACGGCAGTCCGGCTGGCGACGGCGGCGACTCGCCGCGTCCTGAAACGGAGGCAGTCATGACCAGGCCGACCGGCAGCGCCCTGCGCCTCACCGTCTTCGTCGGCGAACACGACACCTGGCACCACAAGCCCCTCTACTCGGAGATCGTGCACCGCGCCCACGCGGCCGGCCTCGCGGGCGCCAGCGTCTTCCGCGGCATCGAGGGCTTCGGCGCCTCCTCACTGATCCACACCTCACGGCTGCTGTCCCTGAGCGAGGACCTGCCGGTCGCGATCGTGATCGTCGACACCGAGGAACGCGTACGGGCCTTCCTGCCGCAGCTCGACGAACTCGTCACCGAAGGGCTCGTCACCCTCGACGCCTGCGAGGTCATCCGGTCCGCGGAAGGTGAGAAGTCGCCGTGAACTGGCTCCTGGTGATCGCGGGTGCCGTCGTCGGCGCGCCGCTGCGCTATCTCACCGACCGGGCGGTGCAGTCCCGGCACGACTCCGTGTTCCCCTGGGGCACCTTCGTCGTCAACGTCAGCGGCTGCCTGGTCCTCGGCCTGCTCACCGGCGCGGCGGCCGAGGGAGCCGCGAGTTCCCACCTCCAGCTGCTGCTCGGCACCGGGCTGTGCGGGGCTCTGACCACGTACTCGACGTTCTCGTACGAGACCCTGCGGCTGACCGAGACGGGAGCCGGACTCTACGCCGTCGTCAATGCCGTGGGGAGTGTGATCGCGGGCCTCGGCGCGGCGTTCGCGGGGGTGGCGATCGCCCAGGCGGTGTGGTCCTAGACGACGACACCGCCGCTGTTGCCGCAGGAACCACACCCGCACCTGGTAGGACAGTGCGCGCCACTGCTGTCCCGCCGACCCCGGAACTGGATCCCATGAGCGCCATCAGCGTCGGTCAGGCCGTTGTCCTCGGAGCCATCGAGGGGGTGACCGAGTTCCTGCCCGTGTCCTCGACCGGGCATCTGAAGATCGCCGAGGGGCTCATGGGCATCCCCGTGGACGACGACGCGGTCATCGGGTTCTCGGCCGTCATCCAGGTCGGCGCGATCGCCGCCGTGCTCGTGTACTTCTTCAAGGACATCGTGCGGATCGTCTCCGCATGGCTGCGCGGGCTGCGGGACAAGGAGGAGCGATACCACCACGACTACCAGTTCGCCTGGTGGGTGATCTGCGCGACGATCCCGATCATCGCCGTGGGCCTGGCCGCCAAGCCGCTCATCAAGGGGCCGCTCGCCTCCCTGTGGGTGGTCGCCGGCTCCCTGATCGTCGGCAGCGGTGTGATGTGGGCCGCGGACCGGATGGGCCGGCACAAGCGAGGGGAGGACGACACCTCCTTCAAGGACGCGATGCTCGTCGGCAGCTCCCAGATCCTCGCCCTGCTGTTCCCGGGCTTCTCGCGCTCCGGCGCCACGATGTCCACCGCGCTGATGCTCGACCTGGACCGCGTCGCCGCCACCCGGCTGTCCTTCTTCCTCGGCATCCCCGCCCTTACCGGCGCCGGCATCTACGAGCTGAAGGACGCCCTCGGCACGACGGGCACGGGCGCGCTGCCGCTGGCCGTCGGCACCGCCGTCTCCTTCGTCGTCGCCTACGCCTCCATCGCCTGGCTGCTGAAGTTCGTCGCCAAGCACTCCTTCAACGCCTTCGTGATCTACCGGATCGTGGTCGGGCTGCTGCTCTTCGGGCTCTTGGGTGCGGGCGTGATCAGCAGCTGACACAGGCGCCCGCCCGTCGGCCGGCCGGGCGGGGTCGGCTTTGCGGTTTCACACCCGGTGAACCTCACCCACCGGCTCCCCTTGACACCACCCACACCTCACCCGGAGTATCACTCCCGTGAACCTGTCAGACAGCCGGACAGCCGGACAGCCGCCGAGGCGGGTCAGCGCCATGGAAGCGGTCCTGGCGCACCTGCGCAGTGCCATCGAGCGCGGCGAGTACGCCATCGGGGACAAACTCCCCTCCGAGGCGGAGCTCTGCCGCAGCCTGGAGATCAGTCGGCCCGTGCTGCGCGAGGCCCTCAGGGCCCTGCAGACCATGGGCCTGACCGTCTCCAAGACGGGCAAAGGCACCTTCGTCGTCGCCAGCGCGGTCGAGGACCCGACCTTCGGCGACTACGCGGCCAGCGACCTGCTGGAGGTGCGCCGGCACGTCGAGATCCCGGTCGCCGGATACGCGGCACTGCGCCGCACCCCGGAGAACCTCGACCACCTGGCTCACCTGCTCGACCGTATGGAGCGGGAGACGGACACCACCGCGTGGGTCGCGATGGACACCCTCTTCCACCTGGCCGTGGCCGAGGCAGCCCAGAACCCGGTCTTCCGCCGGGTCATCGAGGAGATCCGCGACGCACTGGCGCGTCAGTCGGCCTTCCTCAACGAGCTGGGCGGCCGGCGCGAGCAGTCCAACCGCGAGCACCGGGCGATCGTCGAGGCGCTGATCGACGGTTCCGAACTCGACGCCACCGATGCCATGGCCCACCACCTGGACCGCGTCGAGACGACCCTCACCGACATCGTGCGCCCCGCGCGCACGGACAGCACCACGGAAGGCGGACCCGAGGCGTGAGTGAGCAGTCCCTGCACGAGGGCGTGCAGAAACGTTCCGGCCATGTCGACGCCGGAGACGCCGGCTACAGCAAGTCGCTGAAATCGCGGCACGTCAACATGATCGCCATCGGCGGAGCCATCGGCACCGGCCTGTTCCTGGGCGCCGGAGGCCGGCTCGCCGACGCCGGGCCGTCCCTGTTCATCGCCTACGCGGTCTGCGGCGTCTTCGCCTTCCTCGTCGTGCGCGCCCTCGGCGAACTCGTCCTCTACCGCCCGTCCTCCGGCGCCTTCGTGTCGTACGCCCGGGAGTTCATGGGAGAGAAGGGCGCGTACACCGCGGGCTGGATGTACTTCCTGAACTGGGCGACCACCGGCATCGCCGACATCACCGCGGTGGCGACGTACACGCACTACTGGGGCATGTTCTCCGACATCCCGCAGTGGGTGATCGCGCTCATCGCCCTCGCGGTCGTCCTCACCGTGAACCTGATCTCGGTGAAGATCTTCGGCGAGCTGGAGTTCTGGTTCGCGATCATCAAGGTCGGCGCGCTCGTCGTCTTCATGTGCATCGGCATCTTCCTGCTGGTCACCCAGCAGCCCGTGGACGGCCACACCCCCGGCCCGTCCCTGATCACCGACAACGGCGGCCTCTTCCCCAACGGCCTGCTGCCCATGCTGCTGATCGTCCAGGGCGTCGTCTTCGCCTACGCCTCCGTCGAGCTGGTCGGCGTCGCCGCCGGTGAGACCGAGAACCCCGAGAAGATCATGCCGAAGGCGATCAACTCGATCATGTGGCGGGTGGGCCTCTTCTACGTCGGCTCCGTCCTCCTGCTCTCGATGCTGCTGCCCTGGTCGTCGTACAAGGCCGGTGAGAGCCCCTTCGTCACCGTGCTGTCCAACATCGGCATCCCGGCGGCCGGCGGCGTCATGAACCTGGTCGTGATGACCGCGGCCATGTCCTCGCTCAACTCCGGCCTGTACTCCACGGGCCGCATCCTGCGCTCCATGGCGATGTCCGGCTCCGCCCCGAAGTTCACCTCGGTGATGAGCCGCAGCCAGGTCCCGTACGGCGGCATCCTGCTGACCAGCGGTATCTGTGTCCTCGGCGTCGGACTCAACTTCGTCGTCCCGGCCGATGCGTTCGAGATCGTGCTGAACTTCGCCGCGATCGGCATCCTCGCCACCTGGGGCATGATCATGATCTGTCACCTGCTCTTCTGGCAGAAGACCCAGAAGGGCGAACTCGACCGGCCCGGCTACCGACTGCCGGGCTCTCCCTGGACCGAACTCGTGACGCTGGCGTTCCTCGCCTCCGTCCTGGTCCTCATGTACGCCGACGGAGGCGCCGGCCGCACCACCGTGCTGTGCCTGCCGCTGATCGTCGGAGCGCTGGTCGCGGGCTGGTACGCCATCCGCGGCCGTGTCGCCCGCACCGCCACCAAGGCCGACGCGTGAACCCGTGTCGGTCGACGACCCCTCATCGACCCAGGACAGCCAGGCAGTGATGTACAGCAGCTCCATGGCGGACGCACCCCTTGTCCGCGAACCCCTCCACGCCCCCGTCGCCCACCTCATACGCGGCGGAATGATCGAAGGCACCCACTACGGCTCCGTCGTCGTCCTCGGCGCCGACGGCAAGGTGGAGTTCCAGCTCGGTGACATCGAGGCCGCCTTCTACCCGCGCTCCGCCCTCAAGCCCGTCCAGGCCGTCGCCATGGCCCGGGCCGGGCTCCCGCTCGACGGGGAGCTCCTCTCGCTCACCGCCGCGAGCCACTCCGGCGAGGAACGCCACCTCGCCGGAACCCGGCGCATCCTCGAACTCGCCGCGCTCACCGAGGACCACCTGCGCAACGTCCCGGACATGCCGTTCGACCCGGTCGTCCGGGACGCCTGGGTGCGGGAGGGCCGCCTGCCCTCCCGGCTCGCCCAGAACTGCTCCGGCAAGCACGCGGCGATGCTGTACACCTGCGCGCTCAACGGCTGGTCCCTGGAGGACTACCTCGACCCGGGGCACCCGCTGCAGCAGGCGATCGCCGAGATCGTCGAGGACCTCACGGGGCAGCGGATCGCGAGAGTGACGGTCGACGGGTGCGGGGCGCCGCTGTTCTCCGTCTCGCTGCACGGCCTCGCCCGTGCGGCTGCCCGTATCACCACTGCGGCGCCGGGTACGCCCGAGGCTCGGGTCGCCGACGCGATGCGGGAGCATGCGGAGATGGCGTCCGGGTCGGGGAGGGATGTGGCCGCGCTGATGCGGGCCGTGCCGGGGCTGCTTGCCAAGGATGGGTTCGAAGGGGTGCAGGTCGCTGCGCTGCCGGACGGGCGTGCCGTCGCCGTGAAGATCGCCGATGGGGCGAATCGGGCGCGGGTGCCGGTTGCTGCCGCGGCTCTTGCGTGGGCCGGTATTGATTCGGAGTCGCTCGCCGAATTCCAAGGAGAGGCGCTGCTTGGGGGCGGTCAGGCGGTCGGGTGTGTGCGGCCCGTTCGTTCGTTGGAGCCGGTTGCTGTTTCCGCCTGCGCCTAAGGATGTGCCGGACATCCGGTTCGGCGACTGCGGGCCGTATGCGGCTGGTCGCGCAGTTCCCCGCGCCCCTGAAGGGGCGCTCACCCTCACGCCCCTCAGAAAGAGGACCCGTCCCCTCATGACCACCGCCACTCGTAGCGAACACGACCTGCTCGGCGACCGTGACGTCCCCGCCGACGCCTACTGGGGTGTTCACACCCTGCGCGCCACCGAGAACTTCCCCATCACCGGGACGCCGATCTCCGCCTACCCGCACCTGATCGACGCCCTGGCCGCCGTCAAGGAGGCCGCTGCCCTCGCGAACGAGGAGCTGGGGCTCCTCGACCCCGACAAGGCCGCCGCCATCGTCGCCGCCTGTCGGGAGATCCGCTCCGGCAAGCTGCACGACCAGTTCGTCGTGGACGTCATCCAGGGCGGTGCAGGCACGTCCACCAACATGAACGCCAACGAGGTCGTGGCCAACCGGGCGTTGGAGCTGCTGGGGTTCGAGAAGGGGCAGTACCAGCACCTGCACCCCAACGAGGACGTCAACCTCGGCCAGTCGACCAACGACGTCTACCCGACCGCCGTCAAGATCGCGACGGTGTTCGCGGTGCGCGGGCTGCTCAAGGCGATGGCTGTCCTTCAGGACGCGTTCGCCCGTAAGGCCGTCGAATTCCGCGACGTGCTCAAGATGGGCCGTACGCAGCTGCAGGACGCGGTGCCGATGACACTCGGTCAGGAGTTCTCCGCGTATGCCGTCATGATCGACGAGGACCGGTCCCGTCTCGCCGAGGCCGTCGAGCTGATCCATGAGATCAACCTGGGCGCGACGGCCATCGGTACGGGGCTGAACGCCCCCGCCGGGTACGCCGAGTCGGCCCGACGCCACCTCTCCGAGATCACCGGGCTCCAGCTGGTCACTGCCGCCAACCTGGTCGAGGCGACCCAGGACTGCGGCGCGTTCGTCCAGATGTCCGGCGTGCTCAAGCGCATCGCCGTCAAGCTCAGCAAGAGCTGCAACGACCTGCGGCTGCTGTCGTCCGGTCCGCGCGCGGGTCTCGGCGAGATCAACCTGCCTCCGGTGCAGGCCGGTTCGTCCATCATGCCCGGCAAGGTCAACCCGGTGATCCCCGAGGTCGTCAACCAGGTCGCCTTCGAGGTGATCGGCAACGACGTCGCCATCACCATGGCCGCCGAGGCCGGACAGCTCCAGCTCAACGCCTTCGAGCCGATCATCCTGCACTCCCTGTCGGAGTCCATCACCCATCTGCGGGCCGCCTGCCTGACGCTCGCCGAGCGCTGCGTGGACGGCATCACCGCCAACACCGAGGCGCTGCGCCGGACCGTGGAGAACTCCATCGGCCTGGTCACCGCCCTGAACCCGCACATCGGCTACACGGCTGCCACCGACATCGCCAAGGAAGCCCTCGTCAGCGGCCGTGGTGTGGCCGAACTCGTCCTGGAGAAGGGCCTGTTGCCCGCCGAGACCCTCGCCGACCTGCTGCGCCCGGAGATCGTCGCGGGCAGCGGCCAGGCCCTGGCCTGAACCGGCCGTGGACCGCTGAAGCGCACCAGGACCGGCAGGGAGGCACAATGGTGATCATGGCAGCGTCGACGTCGTCACTGACCTTCCAGCCGATCCTGGAGCGCATCGCCGAGGAGATCGAGCGGACCCCCGGCCGCGGCTGGCCCGCCGACTACATCCCGGCGCTCGCGGCCCGCGACCCGCGCAGCTTCGGCATGGCCGTCGCGGAACTCGACGGCACGGTGTACGGCGTGGGGGACTGGCGCGAGCCGTTCTCCACGCAGTCCATCACCAAGGTCTTCACCCTCGCGCTCGACCTGGCCCGCGAGGGCGACGAACTCTGGGAGCACGTGGGCCGCGAGCCCTCCGGCAACGCCTTCAACTCCCTGATCCAGCTGGAGTACGAGAACGGCATCCCACGCAACCCGTTCATCAACGCCGGCGCCCTCGTGGTCACCGACCGGCTCCAGACCCGTACCGGAGACGCTGCGGGCGAACTCCTGGCCTTCCTGCGTGCCGAGAGCGGCAATTCCACCCTGGACTTCGACAAGGACGTCGCCGCCTCCGAGTCCATGCACGGGGACCGCAACGCCGCGCTCGGCCACTTCATGGCGTCGTACGGCAACATCGACAACCCCGTGCCGGTCCTGCTCGACCAGTACTTCCGCCAGTGCTCCATCACGGCGTCCTGCGCCGACCTCGCCCTGGCCACCACCTTCCTGGCCCGCCACGGCGTCCGCGCCGACGGCACCCGGCTGCTCACCCGCAGCCAGGCCAAACAGGTCAACGCGGTCATGCTGACCTGCGGGACGTACGACGCGGCGGGCGAATTCGCCTACCGGGTGGGCCTGCCCGGCAAGAGCGGCGTGGGCGGCGGAATCATCGCGGTGGTACCGGGGCGGTGCACGCTGTGCGTGTGGAGCCCCGGCCTGGACGAGCGAGGCAACTCGGTGGCAGGAGTGGCGGCCCTGGACAGATTCACGACCCTGACAGGCCTCTCGGTGTTCTGACGGAACTACTCAATGCCGATGCGGACATGCCCCGAAGGGGCGCGGGAACTGCGCGACAAGCCCCCACCGGCCCGCAGCCGCGAATCACCGCACCCGGCAGACGCGTAGCAGCCTGCAACCTCTTCGCACTGGATCACCGTCCGGCCACACTCCGGCTGCCCTCCGGAGGGGCCGGCGTCAACTCAAAGCCACCCGGCGTTGACACCCTGACCGAGTGTTGGCCATGGCTTTCCCCATCGATCTCCGCCGCTGCCAGATCCTCGGTCTGGCCGGCACCGCCTTCCTCGCCCTGGGCGGTGAGTCGGCCGGTGCGCTGCCGGTCCGGGAAATCCTGGCCCCGAGCTCGGCGCACGCGGCGCTGGGCCTGGTCGGCGTGTACTTCGGCGTAGTCCTGCTGATAGCGGCCTGGCTGATGCTCGGGCGCCTCGTGCGCAGCGCCGATCCGCCGACTCCTCGGGCCCTGCTGCTGGTGCTGGCAGTGTGGGCCACCCCGCTGCTGATCGCGCCGCCGCTGTTCAGCCGGGACGTGTACAGCTACCTGGCGCAAGGGGCCATGGTCGACGCGCACATCGACGTGTACTCGTACGGCCCCTCCCACCTCGGCGGCCCGCTCGCGGACGAGGTCGCCCCGCTGTGGCGGCACACCGGCGCCCCGTACGGCCCGGTGTTCCTCGGCGTCGCCTCCGCCCTGTCCACCGTGACCCGCGGTGAACTCCCCGCCGGGCTCCTCGGCATGCGCGTGATAGCCCTCCTCGGGGTGGCGCTGATGGCGGCCGCGCTGCCGCGCCTGGCCCGGCACAGCGGAGCCGACCCGTCCGCGGCGCTGTGGCTGGGGGCCCTGAACCCGCTCGTACTGCTGCACCTGGTCGCGGGCGCCCACAACGATGCCATCATGCTCGGCCTGCTGGGTGCGGGACTGGTCGCCGCGCTCGGCCGGTGGCCGGTCCTGGGCGCCGTACTCGTCACGCTCGCCGCCCTCGTCAAGGCGCCCGCGGCGCTGGGCCTCGCCGCGGTCGTACTGCTCCAGATGCGGGCCGGGCACCACCCGGTGAAGGCCGTGTTGACCACGGCGGCCGCGGCCACCGCCACCACGGTCGCCGCGACGGCCGTGGCGGGCACGGGATACGGCTGGATAGGCGCCCTGGACACCCCGGTCTCCTCGCAGAACTGGGCGCTCACCAGCCTGCTCGGCCGTGCCACCGCCTCGCTCCTGGAACAGGCCGGCAGCGACCTGGCGCCGCTGGCCGTCCCGGTCTGGCACACCTTCGGCATCGTGCTCACGGCGGTCCTGGTGCTCCTCATATGGTGGCGCTGGCGACCGCGCCCCGTGTACGCGCTCGGCCTGAGCCTTGCGGCCGTGGCCGCCTTCGGACCGGCGATCCGCCCCTGGTACGCCCTGTGGGGCCTTTTCCTCATCGCCGCCGCCGCACCCAGCACCTCGGTACGGCACCGGGTGGCGGCCCTGACGGGAGTGCTCGCGCTCGCCGTCCTGCCCAGCGGCGGCGCCGCGGACGCCGGCCAGTTGGTGCTGGCGGTCTCCGGGGGCGCGCTCGCCGTGGTCGTTCTGTGGCAGGCGCATCTTGCTGCGCAGGCCCCGGCTCTGGAGCGCACCGCATGAAACTTCCGCGTACCGACCGCGGCCGGCTCGGGCTGGTCCTCGTGCTCGCAGCCGCGGTGACCGTCTTCACCGCCACCGTGCCGCTGCTGCGTGACTGGTTCGACCTGCGCGTCTACTACGGCACCGTGGACAGCTGGATCCACCATGACGGCCGTCTCTACGACTACCGGGTGCCGGGCACGACGTACGGCTTCACCTACCCGCCGTTCGCCGCCGTCGTCATGCTGCCCATGGCGCTGGTCGGCCTGCACGTCGCGATCGCGGTGGCACTGCTGCTCAACCTGGCGGCACTGGCCTTCTCGCTGCGCGTGCTGGCGGGACGGTCCTGGCGGCGCCACGGCTGGTACGGCGTCGGCCTCGTCGCGTGCGGGCTGGCCCTGTTCGAACCGCTGAGGGACACCTTCAGCTTCGGCCAGGTGAACATCCTGCTGCTGGCCCTGGTACTCCTCGACTGCTGGTTGCTCGCGACGGGCCGGGAGCGCTGGGCGGGCGTGGGCATCGGGCTCGCGGCCGCGATCAAGCTGACGCCGGCCGCGTTCATCGGCCTGCTGCTGGTGGCCCGGCGCTGGCGTGCCGCCGCGGTGGCCACGGCCGTCGCCGCCGCGGCCACGGCGCTGGCGGCCTGGGTGGCCCCCGACGCCTCCCGCTTCTACTGGACGCACGCGATGTGGGACACCACCCGCGTGGGCCGCCTGGACTACGTCTCCAACCAGTCGGTGCAGGGCATCCTGGCCCGGCTGGACGTGTCGAGCCGCGAGGTCTGGGCGGTCGTGGTGCTGGTGGTCCTGGGCGTCTGGGTGGTGCGCACCCGCCGCGCGGTCGCGGCGGGGGACTGGACGGCGGCGTTCGCCCTGACCGGGCTGACCGCCTGTCTGGTCAGCCCGATCACCTGGGTCCACCACCTGGTGTGGTTGCTGCCGTCCTTCGCCGTCCTCGTCCGCGCCGGGCACCTGCGGATCGCGGGCGCCCTGTACGCGGTGCTGTGCACCAGCGTGGTGTGGCTGTGGTTCGACGACGCGTCCGGCGTCGACGGCTTCCTGGGCAGCAACACCTACGCCTGGATCACGCTGGGTCTGCTGCTGTGGCTGCCCGTCGGTCAACTCGGCGTCGACCGCTCGACCCTGCCCCGGGTCACCAGTGACACGGCACCGGCGCCCATGCCGGCGGCGCCGGCGATCGCGAAGGCCTCGGCCCAGCCCGGCTCGTCCTCCGGTTCCACCGCGGCGACCACGGGCACCGCCGCGGGCCCCGGCCTCGGCCTGACCCGCAACGCGTCCAGTGAGCCCACCGGTTCGACCCGCCCGGCCGCCCCGAACCCCCAGTCGAGCAGTTCGCCGGCCTCCTCGTAGACGGCGAACCCGCCCGCCCGGGGGTTCATCACGGTGACGACGAGAGTGCGCTCGCCCCGGCGGGCGGCGGCGATGAGCGTGTTGCCCGCCTGGCTGGTGTAGCCGTTCTTGATGCCGATCAAGCCCGGGTAGCGGTCCACGCCGTCCGCGCCGGTCAACAGGCGGTTGGTGTTCTGGATCCCGTACGCCCAGCCGCCCCGGCCCGGGAACCGCGACTGCGCGGTGCCGCAGTACCGCGTGAACTCGGCGTTGCGCAGCCCCGCCCGGCCGAACACCGCCAGGTCGTACGCCGACGACACCTGGCCGGGCGCGTCGTAGCCGTCCGGCGACACCACGTACGTGTCGAGGGCGCCCAGGAAGCGCGCCTTGGCCTGCATGCGCTCGGCCGTGACGCGCCAGCCGCCGTTGAGCGAGGCCAGCACCCGCACGGCGTCGTTGCCGGAGCTGAGGAACACCCCGCGCCACAGATCGGCGACCTGGTACGTACGCCCCTCGGCGACCCCGACCAGACTGCTGCCGGGCCCGATCCCGGCGAGCTCCTCCTCGCGCACCGTGTGCCGGATGATGCCGGGCAGGGTCGGCAGCACGGTGAGGGCGAACAGCGACTTGAGCGTGCTGGCGGGCGGCAGCTTCCGGTGCGCGTCGTACGCGGCGAGCACCTCGCCGGTGTCGGCGTCGGCCACCAGCCACGACCGCGCGGAGACACTCGGAACTCGGGGTGCCCCGGCGTACGGCCGCACCTGTGTGCCGGACCCGTACAGCATGGTGGGGGGTGGCGTTGCCGCCTGGTGCCTGCCTGGGGTGTCGGGGTCGCGCCCGGGGCGGGCGACGGCGGAGGCGGGCGCGAGCGCCAGCAGGCCGGTCGCGCACAGCGCGCAGGTGGACACCAGGGCCCGGGAAGTAAATCCGATCTTCATACCGTCAACGTAGGAACGGACGCGCCTTACACCGCGCTGCCCGGGCCGGTCGGGGCGCGTCGGCACCCGGACGGGCGATGCCTGCGCGGATCTGTCATTCGCCGGGAAGCGTCGGCTGGATCCGCCGAAGGAACGTGGCGTTGTCGGGCGTCTCGCGCATGCGCTCCAGGAGGGTCTCCAGGTTGGACTGGCCGTCCCGGGTCTGCAAGGCCCGGCGCAGACCGCGCAGGGCTGTCAACTCGGCCGGGGGCAGGAGCAGTTCCTCGCGGCGGGTGCCGGAGGAGTTGATGTCGACGGCGGGGAAGACGCGGCGGGAGGCGAGGTCCCGGCTCAGGCGCAGCTCCATGTTGCCGGTGCTCTTGAGCTCCTCGAAGTAGAAGTCGTCGGCCCGGGAGCCGGTCTCCACGAGAGCCGTGGCGAGGATGGTGAGCGAACCGCCCTCCTCGGCGAGGCGCGCGGCGCCGAAGAACCGCTTCGGACCCTGCAGCGCGGCCGCGTCGACGCCGCCGCTCAGGGTGCGGCCACCGGACCCGGCCGCGTTGTTGTGCGCCCGGCACAGCCGGGTCAGCGAGTCGAGCAGGATGACGACGTCCTCGCCCGCCTCGACGAGCCGCTTGGCGCGTTCGATGACGAGCTCGGCCAGCGCGATGTGCTGCTTGGGCGCCCGGTCGAAGGTCGAGGCGTACACCTCGCCCCGCACCGAGCGTCGCATGTCGGTGACCTCCTCGGGACGTTCGTCGAGAAGCACCACCATCAGCCGGCACTCCGGGTGGTTACCCGCGACGGCCGCCGCGATCTGCTGGAGCAGCACGGTCTTGCCGGTCTTGGGCGGGGCGACGATCAGACCCCGCTGGCCCTTGCCGACAGGGGCGATCAGGTCGTTGACCCGCCCGGCCAGGCCGGACGCCGGGTGTTCGAGGCGGATCCGCTCACGCGGGTGCAGCGGCGTCAGGTCGCCGAAGCTGCGGCGGTTCCTGGCGGGGGTGCGGCCATTGACGTGGGCGACCTCGGTGAGGGTGCGCCGGTCGCCGCGTACGCCGTCGACGAGGTCGCCCTTGCGCAGGCCGTAGCGGCGGATGAGCGCGGGGGAGACCTGAAGGTCGGAGGGCGAGGGCAGCAGGTTGTCGGCGCGCAGGTGCCCCTTGCCGCTCGTGTCGATGTCGAGGACACCGGTGACGGCCGGGGCCTGCTGCTGGACTGGGGGGTGTTCGAGTGTGGTGGTCATGTTGGTGTGTCCTTTCACGGACGGAAGGCATGGGGCATGCGGAGGGAAGAGGCGTGCCGCGGACATCGGGAAGGCGGACAGAGCGCCTTCGGGCGGCGGGAAACAACACCTCGGACGGGCGGAATCGCGGGTCTTCGAGATGGTGATGAGAAGCCGGTACGCCTACCGGCGAACTGAGTAAGAACTGGCACCGGCGCCACAACCGGGCGTACACAGGTGCTGACGCGACGGTAGCACGAAGGCTCAGCGCGTGGCGAGCAATCCGTAAAGCAGTGGGATGCGCGGCTCGGCGAGGCGCCACCAGCCGGAGGGGGTGGCCTCCATCTGCGGCCAGCGCTGCCAAGGCAGCTCGTCACTCTCACGCAGCCGCCGGATGGTCAGTCCTGCGCCCGTCAACGCGTCTACGACCTCTCCTATTCCGTGCATCCACTCGTAACTGTCCGTGGCGCCTGCGACGGCGGGCCCGTCGGTGTAGGTGCGTGTCGCGTCCCGGTGCACGGCACCGTCGCCGCCCAGGTAGTCATGGCGCAGGAGCAGCTCGGGTCCCTCGCCCGGACCGGGCTTGGGGCCGAGGGAGTTGAGCAGCGGGTGGAACTCGACGATGTACAACCGCCCGCCCGGACGCAGGAGTTGGGCCACCACACCGGCCCAGCGATCGAGGTCGGGCAGGTAGCACAGCGCGCCCTTGCCCGTGTACACCACGTCGAACTGGCGTTGCCCCAGGGCCTGCACGGCGTCGTACACATTGGCCTGTACGTACGTGACGTCGAGCCCGGCCTTCTGCGCGAGGCCGTTGGCGGCGGCCACGGACGCCGCGGAGAAGTCCAGGCCGACGGCCCGCGCCCCGCGCTGCGCGAAGGCGATGGTCTCGGTGCCGAGGTGGCACTGGAGATGGAGCACATCGCGGCCGGCCAGCTCACCGAGGTCGTCCCACTCGAAGGAGGCGAACCAGCGCGCGGGATCGAGATCCCGGTCGAGGCCGTAGAACCGGCTGGCGAGGTGGACGGGGGTGCGGGCGTCCCAGTTCGCCTGGTTGGCCGACATCATCCGCGCGTGCTCGTCGGTGGTCATGAGGACATCCAATCGCGAACGGAGCATGCGCGGGAGCAGAAATCCCGGGCGTGGGCCGCCCGGGTGTCGATTCGGTCCGGTCCCGTTCGTCGGTGGGGTGTAGGAAGCTCATGAGGACCGGGAGGATCCATGAAGTACATGCTGCTCGTCTGCGGTGACGACACCGCCGACGCCTCGGGCATGACACCCGTCGAGCCCTGGGTCGAAGACCTCGGCGACCGCCGCGTACGCCTGCACGGCCACCGGCTCGCGCTCCCCGACCGGGCCGTCACCGTACGGGTGCGCGGCGGCGAGGTGCTGCGCAGCGACGGCCCGTTCGCGGAGACCAAGGAGTACGTCGCAGGGTTCGACATCCTGGAGTGCGACAGCCTGGAGGAGGCGGTCGAGGCGGCAGCGCGGCATCCCGTCGCCGCCGTCGGGGCCATGGAGGTGCGGCCCTTCTGGGAGGAAGAAGACGCCGAGACACGGATTCGCGCGCTCGATGCCGAACTGACCGCGGGGCTGCGGCAGCGCGACGTCGACCGCGTGGCTGCCTGCTACGCGCCGGACGTGGCGGAGTTCCGCGAAGGCCGGGAACACCGTGGGGTCGGCGCCCTGCGCAAGTCGATGGAGGAAGGGCTCAGCCACGTCGTCGGCCCTGTCACCCGTGAGGTACTGGACTTCCGCGTCCACGTCGACGAGAGCATCGCCTTCGGCCACGCCCTCGTCCGCTTGCGCGCCACCCGCACGGACGGCGCCCCGATCGACGACCTGATGCGCGTCACCACCGGCTACCGCGATGTCGGTCTGCGCTGGCTGATCGCGCACGAACACATCTCCCCCACCACCGAGGAGCGGTCATGAAGTACGTCCTGTTCATCTGCACACCGGTCGGCGGCGAGGAACTCAGCCCCGAGGAGATCGCCGAGGACCCCCGTTTCACCTCGTACATCGACGAGGTCCGCAGCCGTGACGTCGTCAAGGGCGGGGCCCGCCTGCGGCCGCACACCGACGCCACGACCGTGCGCGTCCAGGGCGACGAAGTGCTGCTCAGCGACGGGCCCTTCGTGGAGTCCAAGGAGTACGTCGCCGGCATCGACATCATCGAGGTCGCCGACCTGGACGAGGCCATCTCGCTGGCGTCCCGGCATCCCGCGGCCCTCGGCGGCGGCTCGATCGAAGTGCGGCCGGTCTGGGAGTGAGCGCCACGAACCGCGTCGAGGAGGCCGTCGCCGAGGCCTTCCGCGAGGAATGGGGCCAGGTCGTCGCGACCCTGATCCGGGTGACCGGCGACTGGGACCTCGCCGAGGAGTGCGCACAGGACGCCTTCACCCAGGCCCTCGACCGGTGGCGGCGCGACGGAGTGCCGCGCCGCCCCGGCGCCTGGCTGACCACGACCGCCCGCAACCGTGCCCTGGACGTGCTGCGCCGGGAGGCGGTGGGGGCGGCCAAACTTCGGGAGGTGGCGGTGCTGGCCCGCGACGAACCCTCGTACGGACCCGAGAACGGCAGCGGCGACGGCAGCGGCGTGCAGGACGACCGGCTGCGGCTGATCTTCACCTGCTGTCACCCCGCGCTGCCCATCGAGGCCAGGGTCGCGCTGACGCTGCGCACGCTCGCGGGGCTGACCACACCGGAGATCGCCCGCGCCTTCCTCGTCCCCGAGGCGACCATGGCGCAGCGCCTGGTGCGCGCCAAACGGAAGATCCGCAACGCCGGAATCCCGTACCGGATCCCGCCCGCGCACCTCCTGCCCGAGCGCACGACCGGCGTGCTCGGTGTGATCTACCTGCTGTTCAACGAGGGCTACGCGGCCACCGCCGGCACCGATCTCGTCCGTACGAACCTCTGCGCCGAGGCGATCCGCCTGGCGCGCGTCCTGGCCGGCCTGATGCCCGACGAGCCCGAGGTGCTCGGCCTGCTCGCGCTCCTGTTGCTGCACGACGCCCGCCGGCACGCACGCGTGGACGCCGCCGGCGACCTGGTGACCCTGGAGGACCAGGACCGTACGGCCTGGGACCGTGCCGAGGCCGACGAGGGTGCCGCCCTGCTGGAGACCGCGCTGCGGCGCGGCCGCCCGGGGCCGTACCAGATCCAGGCCGCCATCGCCGCCTGCCACACCACCGCGCCCACCGCCGAGGACACCGACTGGGGCGACATCGCCGCCCTGTACGGCGAGTTGGCGCGCCTGGTGCCCTCCGCCGTGGTCCGACTGAACCGTGCGGTGGCCGTCGGCATGGCCGAGGGCACGGACGCGGGCCTCGCCCTGGTCGCGGAGCTGGAGGAGCAGGGCGACCTGGCCGGGTACCACCTGCTGCCGGCCACCCGCGCCGATCTGCTGCGCCGCAGTGGCCGTACGGACGAGGCGGCGCAGGCATACCTCATGGCGCTGGAACTGGTGGAGAACGACGCGGAACGGAGGTTCCTCGAAAGGCGGCTCGCGGAGTGTCGATCCGGGTAGGCCCGTTCGTCGGTGGGGTGACAGCGCCCTTCGGTGGCGCCGACCACGGCCTGCGCGCCGGTAGTGCTGCGCGGGCCCGGCGTCGACGTCCCGAGCGGCCGGAGACGGCCGTCACGCCGACTGCGCCGCCGCCTCCTTCGCGATCCGGTCGAACTGCGCGCCCATCGCCTCTGCCAGCGCCTGCAGGCCCGACAGCGGACGGACCATGACCATGAAGTCGTCGATCAGCCCGTCCTCGTCGACGTGGAGGAAGTCGCAGCCGGTGATCTCCCGGTCGCCCACGCGCGCGGTGAAGACCAGCGCGTGATCGCGACCGCCGGGGTCGTTGATCTCGCGCACATAGCGGAAGTCCTCGAAGACCCGCACGACGGCGCGCAGGATCGCCGCGGTGATCGCCTTGCCGGCGTACGGCTTGAACACGGCCGGGCTGGTGAAGACGACGTCCTCCGCCAACAGGGCCTCGACAGCCTCGGTGTCGCCTGCTTCCACCGCCTCGCGGAACGCGCGCATCGGATCACCTCATAGTCAAATAGTTGAGTAGGTGCGGATGAGAATAATCACCTGCTGTTAACGTGTCCACATGTCCCTCAAGTACGCCGTCCTCGCCGCCCTCCTGGAGGGCGAGGCCTCGGGTTACGAGCTGTCGAAGGTCTTCGACGTCTCGTTCGCCAACTTCTGGCCCGCGACGCCGCAGCAGCTCTACCGGGAGCTGGAGCGGCTCGCGCAGGACGGCCTCGTCGAGGCCCGGTTCGTGCAGCAGGAACGACGGCCGAACAAGCGGATGTTCACGCTCACCGACGCCGGGCGCGAGGACCTGCGAACCTTCGCCGCCGAGCCGCCCCGGCGGCCCACCGCCATCCGTGACGAACTCCTGATCAAACTCCAGGCCATGGAGGACCCCGAGGCCACCCGCGCCCTGATCGAGGAGCGCATGACGTGGTCGCGCGGCAAGCTCGACCGCTACGAACGCGTCCGCGACCGCCTCCTCGACGGGCGCACCGAGGACGAGTACCTGCGTGAGTCGGACCGCATCGGGCCGTATCTGACGCTGCTGGCCGGAATCTCCTTCGAGCAGGAGATTCTGCGCTGGTGCGAGCGCGTGCTCACCGTCCTGCAGCACCGAGTGGCCACGGGGTGACCGGGATGTTCAGCCCCCAAGGACCCTCCCTGCGCGAACTCGCCGTCCAGGCCCTGTCGTCGGTCGAGCGCGGATACGACCTGCTCGCCCCGAAGTTCGACCACACGCCGTTCCGCACGCCGGATTCCGTGCTCCGCGCGGTCGCATCGGCGCTCGGCCGAACGGGCTCGTACGACGACGGCCTCGACCTGTGCTGCGGTACGGGCGCGGGTGTCGACGTGTTGGCCGAGGTGTGCCGGCGCAGCGTCACCGGCGTCGACTTCAGCGCCGGCATGCTCGACGTCGCCCGGGGGCGGGTGCGGGTCGGGGATCGGCGCGTCGGCTGGGTGCGTGCCGACGCCCGCGCCCTGCCGTTCGCCCCGGCCTTCGACCTCGTGGTCAGCTTCGGCGCGTTCGGGCACTTCCTTCCGCGTGAGCTGCCGGGCCTGTTCGCCCAGGTCCACTCCGTCCTGCGGCCCGGCGGGTGCTTCGCCTTCCCGGTCGCGGCCCCGCCCCGCCCCGCTTCCCTCGGCTACTGGATGCTGCTGGGCTTCGACACGGTGATGCGGGTGCGCAACGCCGTGTGGCGGCCGCAGTTCGTCATGTACTACCGGGCCTTCCGGCTCTCGGAGGTACGTGACGAACTGGCCCACGCCGGCTTCGAGGTGGAGTCGCAGGTTCTGCCCGAGTTCGGACGGCGGCGGGACGGGAGCCCCCGGGTGCGGATGGTGGTGGCGCGGCGCCTGGACCAGGCTGGTCAGACCGCCGCGGGCAGCGTGAACTCGTAGACCAGAGCGTCCTGTTGGGCGTCCATCACCAGGTCCGTGATCTCCAGGGGGCGGGCGTACTGGTCGTGCACGCGCCGGGTGACCCGCACCGAGGGTGCGCCCGGGAGCCGGGTGATGGTGTCCCGGTGGTGCAGGGTCAGGCCCGCCTTGCGCATCCAGTCGTAGGTGCGGCGCAGTTGGGCGGACCCGGTGCTGTCGGCGCGGTCGCCGTCGGCCCGGTCGCGGCAGCGGGCGAGCTCCGCCACCTCGGCGAGGGCCACAGCCGAGAACGACGTCACCGCCGTACGCCGACCGCGACCGTCGGCGCCCGCGGACTCGTACCGGTGCACCAGGGTCGCCCGGTGCGTGGCCAGCCCCAGGGCCGCGGCGTGCTCCGGCGGGGGAGTCTCCCAGGCGACCGTCGCCCGGTCCACGGCGCCCGGGCCGGCCGGGCGGGCGCCGACCGGGAAGGTGAGGGTCGAAGGGGTCTCGACCGGCGGACCGGACAGGGTGGCATGGCTGCCCCGGCGGTCGGTGGCGACCAGGCCCCGGTGGCGCAGCACCTCCAGCGCCTGCCGTACGGTCTCCCGGCTGACCTCGTAGTGCAGCGCCAACTGCCGTTCCGACGGAAGCCGTTCGCCGGGCGGGATGGTTCCGTCGCCCAGCTCGTCGAGCAACCGGGTGGCGATTCTCCAGTACAGCGGCTGCGCTTCGGCGAGGGGGCGGTAGTGCGGGGTGGTGCGGGCCATGCCGCGCCTCCTGTTGGTGACGTGTTGTAGCCGTGCGGGTTCGTTGCGCCACCAGATCTAAGCATTGGTCTAAACCACGACGGAAGGGTGGTCCGTCACTTCGGCCGAAACGGTCCGCGCGGACAGGCCGTCACAGGGCGTCGTACAGGGCGTCGATCAGTGCCATCTTCCGCGGGTCGTCGGCGATATGAGGCCCCATCCGGTTCATCACATAGCCCAGTGACACCCCGGCCTCCGGGTCGGCCAGACCGCAGGAGCCGCCGAAGCCGTCGTGTCCGAAAGCCCGCGGGTTGGGCCCGTACGACCCGTTGGCCCCGCTCAGCCACAGGCCGAGCGCGACCTCCGTCTCGCTCTCGAACCCGGCCCCGAGCACCAGATCCCGGCAGGCACCCTGCCCCTCGCGCACCCGCTCGGCCGCCTCGGGGGAGAGGATGCGCTGGCCGTCGTGCGACCCGCGCCCCGCGAAGATGCCGTACAGCGCGGCGACCGCCCGAGCCGTGCCGTGCCCGTTCGCGGCCGGGACCTCGGCAGCCCGCCACTCGGCCGAGTTGGCCTGAGCCGCCCCCACGGCGGGGTTGGCCAGCGCGGCGATGGCGGCGGGCGCCAACTGGCTGAAGATCGCCGCCTGTTCACTGCCCGACGCGACCGGCGCATGCACCAGCTCGGCCGCCCGTCCATACTCCTTCTCCGGCAACCCGATCACGAAGTCGATGCCGAGCGGCCCGGTCACCTCCCGCTCCAGGAAGGCTCCGGGCAGCAGCCCCGAGACCCGCCGCACGACCTCCCCGACCAGGAACCCGTACGTCAGCGCGTGATATCCGGACTGCGTCCCCGGCGCCCACCACGGCTCCATCGCCGCGAGCCGCTGGGTCGTCAACTCCCAGTCGCAGAGCTGCTGAAGCGAGTGCGGCTCCCGCAGCCCGGACAGTCCTGCGCGGTGCGACAGCAGGTGCCGTACGAGGATCTGCTCCTTGCCCGCGGCGGCGAACTCCGGCCAGTACGTGGCCACCGGTGCGTCCAGGTCGAGCAGCCCCCGGTCGGCGAGGATGTGCGCGCACAGTGCCGTGGGCCCCTTGGTCGTCGACCACACGTTGACCAGCGTGTCGCGCTCCCAGGGGCGACTGTGCGCCGCGTCGGCCCACCCGCCCCACAGGTCCACGACGGTCTCGCCGCCGACCCTGACCGCGACCGCGGCGCCCAGCTCCCCGCGCTCGCGGAAGTTCGCCTCGAACGCCGTTCGCACCGCCGCGAACCGCGGATCGCAGTGCCCGTGCACCTGTGCCTCGTGCTCCGCCATGGCCCACCCCTAGTCGTCCGCAGACGTCCGCCGGAAACCCGGACCGCGACCGCGCGACCGGGCCCCCTGAACGTACCGACTGGTCGGACTGGGCGGAAGGCGTCGAACACGCCGAACGCACGAACTCATCCGAAGAACAGTGCGCCTTCCGGCTCCCGGTGCCCTTCGACGGTGTGCCAGTAGTCGCGGGTCTCGACGGCGAGCCCGGCGGCGTCGAACCGCACGAGGACACAGCCGGCCAGCGTGGTCGGCACGCCGTCCTCCTCGGCGAGCACCCGGAACTCGGCCATGGCCACCCCGTCCTCACCAACGACCGGCGCGGAGAAGCGCACCTCGGTCACCCGCTCACCGGCGAACGACCAGCGCAGATACTCGGCAAGCGCCGCTCGCCCGCGGTGCGGCTCGCGGAACGGCATCGAGCGGTGGACGCACCCCTCGGCGTACTGCTCCAGCAGCGCGTCCACGTCGTGCCCGGCCCAGGCCCGCTGCCAGACCCGGACGAACCGCTCCGCGACCTCACGCGTCTCCATGCCCGACCTCTCAGGCGTGCGTGCGCAGCCAGTCCAGCTTGGTCGCCTCGTGGAACGGGCCGCCGCCCTCGTGGTCGTTGAAGTCGTACACCTCGATGGCCTTCTCGTGGTGGGCCCAGGCGTTGAAGGCCGCGAAGACGGTGGACGGCGGGCAGGTCTGGTCCTCCAGGGCCGCCGAGAACAGGGCGGGAGCCCGGCCGCGGGCCGCGAAGTGGACGCCGTCGAAGTACGACAGGGTGCGCAGGACGTCCTCGGTGCGGCCCCGGTGCGTCTTGAGGTAGAGGGCGATCTCGCGGTACGGGTGACGGTCCGTCAGGGTTGCCGCGCGCGGGTAGTCGCACAGGAACGGCACGTCTGGCGCGATCGCCGTCAGGTCCGGGACCAGGCCGCCGACCGCGATCGTGATTCCGCCGCCCTGGCTCGAGCCCAGCGCGACCGTGCGCGAGGCGTCCGCCAGCGGGTGGGAACGGGCCGCCTCGACGGCACGGACCGCGTCCGTGAACACCCGGCGGTAGTAGTAGTTCTCGGGCGCGTCGACGCCTCGCGTCATGAACCCGGGGTACGCGGGCGCCGCACCCACCGGGTCCGGCGTGCCACCACCGGCGCCCCACGCGCTGCCCTGGCCGCGCGTGTCCATCATGAAGTGTGCCCGGCCCGAGGAGGCCCACAGCAGGTTCTCGTGCGGCAGGCCGCGCCCGCCGCCGTACCCGAGGAACTCCACCACCAGCGGCACCGGCTCGGCGGCTCCGGCGGGCAGCCGCAGCCAGCCCTTCACCGGGTGACCGCCGAAACCGGCGAACGTCACGTCGTACACCTGCACCGTGGCCAGCCCCGTGTCGACCGGCTCGAAGCGGGCGTCCAGATCGTGTTCGCGCGCCTCCCCAAGGGTCTTGGACCAGAACGAGTCGAAGTCCTCGGGTTCGACGGACTTGCTGCGGTACTCGCGCAGTTCGTCGAGCGGAAGGTCGAACAGGGCCATGAAGGACCGCCTTTGCCAAGAGTGACTGCGGATGATCACACCGTACGTGGATGATCGGACGACTCGCCAGAACTTTGCCTTGCCGTGTGCCTACGATGGCGCCATGACGTCTGCCGTCGAACCCCCGGTCAGGGCCGCGGAACTGCTGGTCAAGGACGCGGAACTGCTCATCGTGGACGGGGACCGGGAGATCCCGGGCGGCTGGCTGGCCGTCACCGGTGGTCGGGTCACCGGCGTCGGTACCGCCGGGAGCGAGCCCGAGGCCCGCACAACCGTCTCGGCGGCCGGACGCCTCGTCACCCCGGGCCTGGTCAACACCCACCATCACATCTACCAGAACCTCACCCGCTCCTACGCGCCCGCGGTGAACGGCTCCCTGTTCGACTGGCTGACCACCCTCTATCCCCTCTGGGCGGACCTCGACGAGGAGGGCGCGTACGTGTCGGCGTACGTCGGCATGGCCGAACTGCTGATGGGCGGCTGCACCACGTCCTCCGACCACCTCTACGTCCATCCCCGCCCGCGCCTGGTAGACGCCGAGATCCGTGCCGCCCGAGACATCGGCTTCCGCTTCCACGCCACGCGTGGCTCGATGACCCGCTCCGTCGACGACGGAGGCCTGCCGCCGAGGAGCGTCACCCAGACCGAGGACGAGGTGCTGGCCGACAGCGAGCGCCTGATCACGACGTACCACGACCCCGAACCCGGAGCGCTGGTGCGGGTCGCGCTCGCGCCCTGCTCGCCGTTCTCGGTCACCAAGTCGCTGATGACGGCGACCGCCGAACTCGCCGAGCGCCACGACGTACGACTGCACACGCACCTCGCCGAGGACCACGACGAGGACACGTACTGCCTCGAAACCTACGGTTGCCGTCCCGTCGAGTACTTCGAGCAGACGGGGTGGATGAGCGACCGCAGCTGGGTCGCGCACTGCATCTACCCGACCGGCGACGAGCTGCGCCGACTCGCCGCCGCGGGCGTCGGCGTGGCGCACTGCCCCAGCTCCAACATGCTCATCGGCGGCGGCACCGCGCGCGTGAAGGAGATGCGCGAGCTGGGTCTGCCCGTCGGTATCGGCTGCGACGGCTCCGCCTCCACGGACCACGCCTCGCTCTGGATGGAGACCCGGACGGCACTGCTGCTGGGCCGCTACCGCGGCGGACCCGGCGCGATGACCGCACGCGACGCCCTCGACATCGCTACCCGCGGCTCGGCGCGCTGCGTCGGCCGGGACGACGAACTGGGGCACCTGCGGCCCGGGGCCTGTGCCGACCTGGTCGTCTGGGACCTGCACGAGGTCGCTCTCGCCGGCGCATTGAGCGACCCCGTCGAGGCCTGGCTGCGCTGCGGGCCGGCCCGGGCCTGGACCACGGTGGTCGGCGGCCGGATCCTGGTGGACCGGGGCGAGCCCCGGTTGGCCGGGCTGGCGGACGCGTTGCGCGGGCACGAGCGGATCGCACGGCGGATGCAGCAGCGTGCCTAGACGGCACACGGCAGACGGCCCCGCGGCAGGCGGCCTCGCCAGGCGCGCGCCACGGTCACGCCCGCCGGTCCGACCAGTCCGGCTCCGTCTGGGCCCACTCCTGCTCCCACTCGGCCAGCCGCCGCCGCATCGCCCTGCGGCGTACGACGGCATGGCCGAGCAGAATCACCGCGACCGCGCCGCCCGCGGCACAGACTCCGATGGTGACGGTGTGCTGCCAGACGGCCGTTCCGCTCACCGGCGGGGCCGTGCTCCGGCCCCGGGAGTCCAGCCACACGTCGACCGTGTCGCCGACCCGCGTGCCCGCCGGGACGCGCGCCGTGGCCGTACGCGGACCGCCTTCCGGCTCGGTCCAGCGCACCGTCGTTCTGGCTGACGGCTGCCGCCCGCCATGTGCCATGGGAAGCGCGTCGGAGGACTTGCCGAGGACCTCGGCCCTGACGTGCCGGCGATCGGCCCGCTGCTCCCGGGCCACGCCCCGGGCGCCGTCATGGGCCCACCATGCCGCAACCACTCCGACCAAGGGCGCGACCACGAGCAGCGAGAGCGCCACCGTGAGTACCGTCCACGCCTCGACGACATCCGACCGGCGCCGCAGTGGACTGCGCCGCCAGCGCCAGCCACGCACCCGATATCGCATGGCGTCCAGGTACCCCGTACGCCGGACATGGCTCCTGACGATTCCGGACGAAATACGTCCCGTGCCGGCCGTCGTTCAGCCGAAGCGTTCGATCCGGATGCGGTCCACGGGCTGACCTGCAGCCACGAGCAGGCGCGAGGCGTGCTCGGCGAATCCGTTGGAGCCGCACACATAGGCCTCCCACCCACCGGGAGGCTGCGCGGCCAGGAGTGGCGCCACATGGGCGGCGGCCATACGTCCCACGGGCACACCCTCCGGCGCACTGCGCGTGAACACAGGCGTCGTCTCCGCGCCGTACTCCCGCGCGTAGATCAGCTCCTCGGGGCTGCGCGCCGACACCAGCAGGCGCAGCGGAATGTCCAGGCCCCGCGCCCGGTGGTGCCGCACCATCGACATCAGCGGTACGACTCCGGAGCCGGCGCCGATCAGCAGCGCGGGCCGGTCGCCGGGCCAGGCGAAGAAGCCGCTGACCGGGCCGCGCACCTCGACCGTGTCACCGGGCTCGGCCACCGTGTGGAACCAGCTGGAGACCTCACCGTCCTCGACATGGTCCACGGTGAGCTCGATGTGGCCCGAGTCGTCCGGCGCGGACGCGATCGAGTAGTGGCGCTGGGCCACGTAGCCGTCCTGTGCCCGCAGGCGCAGCAACAGGTGCTGGCCGGGCAGATGGCCCACCCAGGCAGGCACCGCGAGACGGAACGTGGCGGCGTGCGGGGTCTCGCGGCGTACCTCGGTGATCGTGGCGGTCTGCCACATCGCGGCTGCCTGGTCGGCGACGGCGATCCGACCGGGCACGGCGAAACGGGTCGGAGGAGCGAACGCCAGGGTTGCCTCGGTTGCTTCAGTCACGTCCATCGCCTCAGTCACCCGAGTACCGCTGCTCTTCCCACGGGTTGCCGCGGGCGTGGTAGCCGTTCTGCTCCCAGAAGCCGGGCTCGTCGTGGTCGAGGATCCTCAGGCCCGCGATCCACTTGGCGCTCTTCCAGAAGTACAGGTGCGGCACCAGCAGCCGTGCCGGGCCACCGTGCTCCGGGGCCAGCGGCTTCCCGTCGTACTCCCAGGCGATCCAGGCCCGCCCGCCGGTCAGGTCGGCGAGCGGAAGGTTGGTGGAGTACCCGGTGTGTGAATAGGCGACGGCATGTGTGGCGGACACCTGGGGCCGGACCACAGCAAGGAAGGCGTCCAGCGAGACGCCCCCGAACCGCACGCCGAACTTCGACCAGCTCGTCACGCAGTGGATGTCGCCCTCGTACCCGGACGTCGGCAGCTCGTGCGCCTGATCCCAGGTCCAGCTCCGTGGCTCAGCCACCAGACCGTCGATGCGGAAGGTCCACTCGGCGGGCGTCAGCTCGGGGGTGACCTCGGCGGACAGGACGGGCCAGTCGTCGCCCGCGTCGTACTGGCCGGGCGGCAGTGCGGCGTTCCGGACGCGGGGGCGGCCGGTGAAGCCTCGGGTGACGTTCATGCGGGTGGTGCCTCCAGGCCGCCGTCGGCGGCGGCCCGCGGGTCGAGCGTGATCAGTGCTTGCTCATTCTTGCTCATTCAACCGTACGCGCTCCGGTGGCCCGCCTTCCCCGATGCCCGGGAGCGTTCGTGATCGTTGGGGTAGGGTTGCCCTCCGGCCGGGACAGTCCCCGCCGCACGGAGTCCAGGAGGTGAGACCCATTACCGCTGTGTCAGGTCGGGTGCTCTCACCTCGAATCGGCGCGGGTCACCGCCGGTAGGCGGCCGCGAGAGCATCCTTCGGCTTCCGAAAGGCTCTCGGCTTCCATGCCTTCTCTCTCCTCCCCGTCAGCCTCGTCTTCTCCGTCGCCCACGTCCGCCTTGCCTGCTGCTCCCTCGCCGCTCTCGGGCGACGCCGTCGTGACCGCACTCCGCGCCGCCGGCTGTGTCTTCGCCGAGGACGAGGCCCGGCTGATCCTGGCCGCAGCCGGCACCCCGGACGAGCTGGCCGCCATGGTGGACCGGCGGGTCACCGGCCTGCCCCTCGAACTCGTCCTGGGCTGGGCCGAGTTCCGCGGGCTGCGCATCGCCGTGGAACCCGGCGTCTTCGTCCCCCGTCGCCGTACCGAGTTCCTGGTCGAGCAGGCCGTCGCCCACGCCCGGGACGCGTCCCTCGTCGTGGACCTGTGCTGCGGCTCGGGCGCGGTCGGCGCGGCGCTGGCCGCGGCACTCGGCCCGGTCGAACTGCACGCCGCCGACATCGACCCGGCGGCGGTGTGCTGCGCCCGCCGCAACGTGCGCCCCTTCGGCGGTCAGGTGCACACCGGCGACCTGTTCGAGGCGCTGCCCGGCACCCTGCGCGGCCGGGTCGGGATACTCGCGGCGAACGTGCCGTACGTGCCCACCGACGAAGTCGGACTCCTGCCCCCGGAGGCCCGCGACCACGAGCCGCACGTCGCCCTCGACGGAGGTCCGGACGGACTCGACGTGCTGCGCCGGGTCGCCGCCGAGGCGCCTCGATGGCTGGCCCCCGGCGGCTGCCTGCTGATCGAGACGAGCGAACGCCAGGCGCCGACGGCCCTGGAGGCCTTCACCCGCAGTGGACTGTCGTCGCGTCTGATCGTCTCGGAGGAGCTGTACGCGAATGTCGTGGTCGGCCTCAACCAGGCATCTCGCTAGGGCTGGGGCGCGGATTTGGATCGGGTGTCCTTGCTCGCGCCCCTCGGTGGCACCGTCGATCAACCCGGTGGCAGAACACGGGCTATGAGCAGCGCCACGTCGTCGGAGTTCTCGGGCTGGTGGAGAGTGCGCAGCAGGAGATCGCAGACCTCCTCCAGCGGACGGTCGGGGCCGTCGAGGAGTTCCAGGAGGGCGGCCAGGCGTTCGTCGAGCGGGTGTTGGCGGGTCTCGACGAGGCCGTCGGTGTAGAGAACCAGGCGGTCACCGGGTTCGAGGTCGACGGTCGTCGTGGAGAACGGGACTCCGCCGACACCCAGCGGTACTCCGGTCGGCAGTTCCAGGAACCGCGGGTTCCGGCCGGGGCGGAGGCGGGCCGGCGGCAGGTGCCCCGCGTTCGCGATCCGGCACTGGCGCTGCTGCGGGTCGTGGACGACGTAGACGCAGGTGGCGATGGAGTGGTCGAGGCCCTCGGTGATCTTGTCGAGGTGCTCCAGGAGCCGCGCCGGTTCGAGGTCGAGGGAGGCCAGGGTGTGCGTCGCGGTGCGCAGTCGGCCCATGGTCGTCGCGGCGTCGATGCCGCTGCCCATCACGTCGCCGACGACGAGCGCGGTCTTGCCGCCCTCCAGCGGAATCACGTCGAACCAGTCGCCGCCGACCTCGGCGCTGGCGCCCGCCGGCTGGTAGCGGGAGGCGACCTCCAGGCCGCCGGTCACCGGAGGATGGCTGGGCAGCAGGCTGCGCTGCAGGGTGAGGGCGGTGTCGCGGGCGTTCTGGTACCAGCGGGCGTTGTCGATCTGCACGGCCGCGCGGGACGCCAACTCACGGGCCAGCAGCAGGTCGTCCTCGCTGAACGGCAGCGGATTGCGGGTGCGCTTGAGGTCGAGGGCGCCGAGCACCTCGCCGCGCGCGATCAGCGGCACCGCCAGATAGGAGTGCACGCCCGCGCGGCCCAGCTGGACGGCGGCCTCGGGGGAGCGGGCGATGCGCGCCAGGTCCTTCTCCTCGACGTGCGCCACCATGATCGGGCCGGCGGTGCGCACGCACTCCGTGACCAGGCGATCGGGACCGTAGCGGGCGACCTGGCCGGGCGGGTCGGCGGCGTCGAGGGCCACCGTGTCGTGCCCCGCCTTGACGGCCAGGGCGCGGATCACCGCCGACTCCGCGGGCCCGAGGCTGCTGCGTCTGCCCTCCACCACGGCTTCCAGCAGATCCACGGCCGCCACGTCGGCGAGCTCCGGCACGGCGACCTCGGCCAGCTCGTGTGCCGTGCGGTCCAGCTCCAGCGTGGTGCCGATGCGCGCGGTGGCGTCGGCGATCAGGGCCAGACGCCGCCGTGCCGTCTCGGCCTCGACGGCCGCCTGGTGCTGCTCGGTGATGTCCATCGCCATGCCGGCCACACCGAGCACCGTCCCGGCGGAGTCCTCCAGCCGGTACAGCGAGATGGACCAGAAGTGCAGCATCTCCGGGTCGGCCAGGGTCCGGCCCATGATGCGCTGGTTGATGAGCGCATCGCCGGTCCGCAGCACCTCGCGCAGGGCCGTTTCGATGGCCTCGGCGGCGTCGGGATCGGGCAGCAGCTCACGTGGCGTGCGGCCGAGGTGCTCGTCGGCCGGGATGCCGTTGAGCTGCGCCAGCGCCGGGTTGACCGAGACGTAGCGCAGCTCGGTGTCCATGACGGCCAGCCCGATCGGAGCCTGGGCGATCGTCCGGGTCGACAGTGCGACGTCCCGCTCCACCTGGCGGACCGTCGTCTGGTCGGCGCACAGACCCAGTGCGTAGACGTCCCCCTGGTCGTCCAGCAGCCGCATGTTGCGGAACTCCACCAGTCGCGTGCTGCCGTCCTTGCGCCGGATCGGGAACGCCCCGGCCCAGCCCTCACCGGTCTCCATGACGTCGGCGAACAGCTTGACGACCAGGTCCACGTACTGCTCGTGGACCATGATCCGGGCGGCGTACTCGCCCAGCGCCTCCCGCGCCGGATAGCCGAACAACTCCTCGGCCTGGGGGCTCCACAGCACGATGCGGCCTTCGACGTCCAGCACGACCGAGGCCACGCCGAGCACATCGAGCAGTCCGCTCGGCCCTACCGGCCCGCGCACCGGCTCGTCGCCCCCGGCCACGGGACGTTCGGCTGCTGACATCCGCACCGCCTTCGCCCATCCTCCTCGCGGCACGCCATTCCCCCGTGCCGACTCCCCTTGTTCTACCGCGTTCAACCGTCCCCGGGCCCCCCTTGGTCGTTCTCCTCCACCATCCCTCAACACGGCGGCGGGCGTCCGCCGAAGTCAGCGCCGGGGCACGTGACTGTGGCCGACCAGACAGCGCTTGTTCGCCCGCTTGGTCTGTACATGACCAGAGAGCCGCGCGAGACTGTCCGCCGACCCGCACCCACCCCCCAAGGAGTCGGTCCCATGGCCCTGCGCGCCCGGCAACGTTGTCAAGCCGCTCTGACCTGCCTCGTCGCCCTCGCCTCCGCCGCCGTGCTGTCCACCGCGACGCCAGCTCAGGCCGCCGACATCTGGACGGAGGTGGGCTCCGACCGCGCCGACCCGCTGACCGAGAGCCAGGGGCTGACCTCCGTGGAGGTCCCGGCGAACAGCCCGAACCGTTACACGGGCATCGGCACCATCCCCGTCTCGGTCAGCAGCCGTGGCTGGAACCACGTGGGCGACCCCGACGCCTCCTACAACGGCTACTACGTCGAGCCGTACCAGGCGGACTCCGGCAGCGCGAAGATGTTCCGGGTGCAGGCACCGAACGGGACCTGGTCCGAGTACGTCCACGCGCTGGGCTCCGGTGAGGCGCTGAACAACTCCTTCGTCGCCATCACGCCCGGCGGCCAGTGGATGGTCTCGGGCGAGTGGGGCACCATGACCCGCCTGCTGGTCCACCCGACCCCGGGCGTCAACGCCGGCACGTCACCGTCGGCGAACCTCCCCTGGACGTCCAGCATCCGGCTGGACCACGCCGTACGCGACATCCAGGGCTGCGACTTCCTCAGCGCCACGACCCTGCTGTGCGCCTCCGACGACCCCGCGGGCACCCTCTTCGGCATGACCAAGCCGCTGCTCCGGATCGACCTGTCCGCCGAGCCCGGCTCGTCCGACGTGACCGGACACGTCACGGCCCTGCGCCAGCTCCCGCTGCGCAGCTCCTGCTCGGGCGAGTTCGAGACGGAGGGCATCGACTACGACCGCCGTACCGGCACCCTGCGCGTGATCGTCATCTCGCCGGGCTTCTGCGTGCTGACGGACAGCAAGACGTACCGGTTCACGCGATGACCTGCCGGTTCACGGGCGCCCGGGTCCTCTCCCGGGTGCGGACGGTGCGGTTCCGCCGGTAGTGCCGGGCCGAACGTGGTGCTTTTCTTGGGATTGGGGTCCGGTTCCGCGGGCAACCCGTGGCACCGCGGTGCGGCCACGAGAGGAGCGATCACGATGGTCCGTGAACGACTGCACGAGGAACCCGTCTCCGTCGAGATCAGCGGATGCAGCAAGGAAGACGCCCGGATCGTGTTCGACGCGCTGAATGCGTGCTTCGAGTCCGACCGGACCCCCGAGGACGTGCCGCAGCAGCTCCATGAGACGCGCCCCATGGTGTGGCTCGGCACGTTCGAGGTGACGGACGCCCAGGAGTGCCCGGCGCCCGCCCGGCTCTCGGCGTCCGTCGAGGCCGATGCACAGGGCGGCTACTGGGCCATCGAACGGCTCCGTACGACGTTGGACTCGCTGTTCACGGTGCACGACCTGACCTCGGCCTCGGGCGACCAGGAGCGGGAGCTGCACGTGGTGCTGGAGAGCCGGTCCGGCACGTCGTGACACGCACGTCCCGGGCCCCTCACGGCGGGGCCAGCAGGCTGAGCACGGCACGCCGGTAGACGGCGTGGACGGCGGGCAGGTCCTCCAGGCAGGCCCGCTCGTCCACGCCGTGCAGCCCCTCGTGACGGACGCCGAAGCCCGCAGTGGCCGGGATGCCCTCGCCCGCGAGCAGATTGCCGATGTTCGACGGGCCGGCGGTCTTCGGCCGCACGGTGAGGCCCTCCCCGGCGGCGGCATCCAGCAGCGCCGCCGCGGGCTGCAGACCCGTGCCCAGTCGATACGGCGGCCAGGACGCCACCGGCGTCACCGTGGTCGCCCGCGGGGCCGATGCTTTCGCGTCCAGCTCGGCCACCGCCTCGCGAACCAACTGCTCGGCGGCGCGGGCGTCGAAGCCCGGGGTGGTGCGGATGTCGACTCCCAGCTCGCACAGGTCGGGCACCACCGAGAAGCCCTGGCCGCCGTGGCAGGAGGTCACGGTCAGCTTCGGCGGCAGGGGGAACTCGCCGTCGGCGCCGGGGAGTTCCGCTTCCTCCAGGAGCCGTACGAGATGCGCCGCGCGCGAGATGGCTCCGGGCGTCGAACGGCGTGACCCCGAGTGGCCCGAGGCCGAGTGCACCGCGATCGTGGCCCGCCACAGGCCCCGCCCGCCGACCACGACCTCGTCGAGCCCCGGGTAGCCGATCATCACCCCGGCCGGGCGGGGCGCTTCCGAGTCGGCGAGGTAGGAGCGGGCGCCGCCGAAGCCGCCCGTGTGCTCGTCGACGTCGAGGAGCACCGCGAGTCCGCCGTGCAGGGCGTCGGCCCGCCCGTGCAGTTCGGCCGCGATGCCGCAGAACATCGCTGCGGCGAGCTTGGAGTCCGCGGCGCCCCTGCCGCGCAGCCAGCCGTCGACGACCTCGCCGGAGTCGGGCGCGAACGACCAGGCGGCCTCGTCGCCGTAGGGGGCGGTGTCGAGGCAGGCGTCCAGTGCCCACCAAGGGCCGGGCCGGCCTCCCGCAACCTCCATCAGCAGGCCGACGGCGCTGCCCGTGGCGCCGTAGAGGCGGCGATACGGCAGCTCCCGCGCGGCGAGCCAGTCCTCCAGGACGCGGAGGACTGGCCCGTAGTCGTCGATGCCGGCGCGGCTGGGGCGGCGGATCAGGCGCTGGGCGAGGTCGATCACGTCGGCGTGTGCGGTCATGGGGCCTCCGTGTGGGGTCATGGCGCCACTGTGCCCGAGCGCGGTCGGTGTCGCGGGCGACGGCAGTGGTCGGTGTCACCCCTTCGTGGTTGTGCAACTAGTTGCATAAACGGGGTGCGGTCCTCTACAACTACGTCAGGCACGACACCGCCCACGGAGGGTCCCCATGAGCCGTTACCCGCACCTGCTGAGCCCGCTCGACCTGGGCTTCACCACGCTGCCCAACCGCGTCCTCATGGGCTCCATGCACGTGGGCCTGGAGGAGGCCGAGCGCGGCTTCGAGCGCATGGCCGCGTTCTACGCCGAGCGGGCGCGCGGGGGAGTGGGGCTCATCGTCACCGGTGGCATCGCGCCCAACGACGCGGGGCGGCCCTACGAGGGCGGCGCCAAGCTCACCACCGATGCGGAGGCCGAGCAGCACCGGGTCATCACCGACGCCGTACACAGCGCGGGCGGCCGGATCGCGATGCAGATCCTGCACTTCGGCCGGTACGCGTACCACCAGGACCTCGTCGCCCCGAGCCCGATCCAGGCGCCGATCAGCCCCTTCCAGCCCCGCGAACTCACCGACGCCGAGGTCGAGCGGACCATCGACGACTACGCGCGCGCCGCCCGCCTGGCCCGGCATGCCGGCTACGACGGCGTGGAGATCATGGGCTCCGAGGGCTACCTCATCAACGAGTTCATCGCCAGGCAGACCAACCGCCGTACCGACCGCTGGGGCGGTTCGTACGAGAACCGGATGCGGTTCCCGGTCGAGATCGTCCGGCGGGTGCGCGAGGCCGTCGGCGAGGACTTCATCATCGTCTACCGGCTGTCCATGCTGGACCTTGTGCCCGGCGGCTCGACCCTCGACGAGGTGATCACGCTCGCGAAGGCCGTCGAGGCCGCCGGGGCGACGATCATCAACACCGGCATCGGCTGGCACGAGGCGCGCATCCCGACCATCGCCACCTCGGTGCCCCGCGGCGCGTACACCTGGGTGACGAAGCGGCTGATGGGCGAGGTCTCGGTCCCGCTCGTCACCACCAACCGCATCAACACCCCCGAACTGGCCGAGGAGTTGCTGGCCGACGGCTGCGCGGACATGGTGTCCATGGCCCGCCCGATGCTCGCCGACCCCGACTTCGTCGCCAAGGCCGCCGCCGGGAAGCCCGAGGCCATCAACACCTGCATCGGCTGCAACCAGGCCTGCCTCGACCACACCTTCAGCGGCAAGATCACGTCCTGCCTGGTCAACCCGCGCGCCTGCCACGAGACCGAGCTGACGCTGTCCCCGACCCGACTGCGCAAGCGGGTCGCCGTCGTGGGCGCCGGCCCCGCCGGTCTCGCCTGTGCCGTGAGCGCGGCCGAACGCGGCCACGAGGTCACGCTGTTCGACGCCGCGAGCGAGATCGGCGGGCAGCTGAACGTCGCCCGCAAGGTCCCCGGCAAGCAGGAGTTCGACGAGACCCTGCGCTACTTCCGCCACCAGCTCGACTGGCAGGGCGTGGACGTTCGGCTGAACACCCCGGTGGCGGCCGACGACCTCGCGGGCTACGACGAGGTCGTGGTCGCCACCGGCGTCAGCCCGCGCACCCCGGACATCCCCGGCGTCGACCACCCGAGCGTCGTGGGCTACCTCGACGTCCTGCGTGATGAGGTCCACGTCGGCGAGCGCGTCGCCGTCCTCGGCGCGGGCGGCATCGGCTTCGACGTCGCCGAGTTCCTCACCGACGGCGGCGACAAGGCGAGCGAGGACCCGGAGACGTACTTCCGCCTCTGGGGCGTCGACATGGACTACACCGGCCCTGGCGGCCTCGCCGCCCCCGAGCGGCCCGCCCCGCCGCGCACCGTCCACCTGCTCCAGCGCAAGACCAGCAAGGTCGGCGCCGGCCTCGGCAAGACCACCGGCTGGATCCACCGCGCCGAGCTCAAGCACCGGGGCGTCACCATGGTCCCGGGCGTGCGCTACGACCGTATCGACGACGCCGGACTGCATGTCACCGTCGGCGAGGAGAGCACGGTCCTCGAGGTCGACACGATCGTGCTGTGCACCGGGCAGGAGCCGCGTCGAGACCTGTACGAGGCGCTCATCGCCGCGGGCCGCAGCGCACACCTGATCGGCGGCGCCGACGTGGCCGCCGAACTGGACGCCAAGCGGGCCATCAAGCAGGGCACGGAGCTGGCGGCGAGCCTGTAGGAGCGAGTGGTCGCATTCGGAAGACGACCTCCTCGCGTCCCTAGGATGAGCCACATGTCACTCCCGCACGCGATCCTCACCGCCCTGCTCGAAAAGCCGTCCTCGGGGCTGGAGCTGACCCGTCGCTTCGACAAGTCGATCGGGTACTTTTGGTCGGCGACGCATCAGCAGATCTATCGCGAGCTGGGAAAACTGGAGAGCGAGGGGTTCATCCGCACCCTGCCGAGCGAGCAGCCGGCCCGCGGGCAGAAGAAGTCCTACGACGTCCTGCCCGCGGGCCGCGCCGAACTGGCCCGCTGGACGGCCGCGTCCCAGGACCCGAGGCCCCACCGCGACACCCTGCTGCTGCGGATGCGTGCCGCGGCGGTGGTGGGGACCGAGGGCATCGAGGCCGATCTGCGGCGCCATCTCGATCTGCATCGGCGGCAGTTGGCCGAGTACGAGGAGATCGAGCAGCGCGACTTCCCGCCCGGCAAGGACAGCTCCCAGGACCGGTTGCGGCACCTGGTGCTGCGTGCCGGCATCGATCTGGAGACCTTCTGGACGCAGTGGCTCACGCACGCGCTGGAGGAGTTCGCCGAGCTGCCGGGGCGGGAGCCTGCGTGAGCCGGCCCGGCAGCTGTGCCGGGGGCCCGGCCCTCAGAGCCGGTACGGCTTGGCCTTGCGGCGCAGATACCAGGCCGCTGCCAGGCCGCCCGCGCCCACCAGGACGCCGCCGCCCACCAGTGTGAGGGTGCCGAAGTCCGTCGAGGAACCGCCCACGCCGCCCATCACGCCGCGCGAGGGTGAGGTCCTGGGGGTGGGTGTGCGGGTCGGGCTGGTCGAGACGATGACCGACTGGGTGCCCGCCGTCGAGCCGTTGGAGCACACGACGATGACGGTGTAGGTGCCCGGGTTCACGCCCGACCACGCCGCCGACTGGAGCCGGTCCGTGCCGGACAGGGAGACCTGCCGCCCCTGCGAGAAGTTCGCCTGGCTCCTGGTGAGCAGCGAGGTGGTGCCCCAACTGCCGTTGACATTGGTGCACGCACTGGTCGTGACGGAGACCGTGGACCCGGTGGTGCTCACGGAGATCCCCGATTGCGCGGCGGCCGGACCGGCGGCCACGACGAAGGGGAGTGAGGCGGCTGCCACGGTCAGGCCCGAGCGGAGGAAGAGCGATGAATTGCGCATGGAATGCCCTCCGGCGGCACGGTTGGCGGTACATCCCTTGCGCCGCCGAGGGTCGGGAACGCCCGTGCTGCCTCAGGGGCAGCCAACGCGCCCCGGGTCCGCCCCGCATGCGGGCCGCCCCCGGTCAGGTGACACCTTGCTGCATCCGGGGGAGGCCGGACCGGCTGTCAGCCCTGCGCACCGGTCGTCACCGTCCGTTCCGCCGAGAAGCCGCCCCAGGTGCCGTCCGGTAGCCTGCCCCGGATCCGCACCCGGTGGCTGACCCCGGAGTCGGGGCCCAGGTAGAAGCTGTACGTGGCCTTGTCGCGGGGCGGGTTTCCGCCGTACACCAGCGAGGTGGCCGCCCTGCCGTCGAGCTGGATCTGGTACTCCGCCACGACGCCGTCCGTGCGCGGCGGCACCCAGCTCAGGTCGAGGTGGTACGCCCCGTCCGCGCGATGTGTCGTCGCCCGGAAGGCGGTCGGCGCGGTGCCGCGCCCGTCGTCGGTGCCGGGCGTGCTGATCCGGACGGGCGCCGTGGCCGGTGACAGGTTGTCGGCCGCGTCGCGGGCCCGGACGGTGAAGGAGTAGCGGGTGCCCGGCCTGAGCCCGGTGACCACGGTCGCTGTCTGGTTGCCGCCCACACTGTGGATCTTTGTGTCGCCCTGATGGATGTCGTACGACACCACGTCCCGGTTGTCCGTGGCCGTCGACCACGACAGCTGAACCGCTCGGCTGCCGACCGCCCGGCCGGTGATCTTCCCCGGCCGTGTCGGGGCGGCACGGTCGGCGGCCACGGCCCTGGGTGTCGTCGCCCGGACCTCCTTGCTCGGCGGCCCGAGCCGCCCGCCCGTGTCACGGGCCCGGACGGTGAACGCATATGTGGTGGCGGGCTTGAGCATGGTGACATCCACCATGTGTGCGGAGCCCGGCACTTCCTTGACCTTTGTGGGGCCTCGATACACCTCGTAGACGCGGACGCCCCCTTCCGTGGAGACCGCGGTCCACATGACATGCACGCTGGTCGCGCTGCCCGCGGCTGCCGTGACGCCCGTGGGCGCCCCGGGCGGCCGGGCCCCGTCCCCGTCCGCGCCGCCCCATGTACAGGACGAGAGCAGCGCGAGCGCCGCACAGAGGGCGGAAACGAGTGCCAGAACGCGTCGCACGACTCTGCCTCCCGGGCGGCCTCGCGGCAATGGTCCGGACCAATATGACGCGGCTGACGCGATCACATCAAGAGGGCGGTAGGTGGTGGTCGTTGGTGGTCCGTCCGGCGGGTTACGTATGCTGAAGCTCCTCACGGCCGAACTCACCCTGAGGGCTGGGGAGTTCATGCCGCCTGCGCGGGCCCGCTGTCGTCGCTGATCCCGCGCCGGACGCGGGTGGCCGGGCGGCCGGGTCCTGTCGCGGGCTCAGGCCCCCGGCCCCTGGCGGAAGTTCGGGGCGGTCGTCGTGTCGTCGGGCCCTCGTGTCGTCGTCGGCGAGTGAATAGGGCCGTCAGACCGCCGACCAGCCGTCGTCGACAGGCAGGATCACGCCGTTGATGTTGCTCGCCGCGTCCGAGGCGAGGAAGACGATGGCGGCGGCCTGCTCCTCCGGCTGGGCCAGCCTGCCGAGGTTGACGAAGTGGGGGCCGAGGGCGGCCGGCCCGTGCGTGTCCTGCGCCGCATCCACGACCATGCCCGTCCGGGTGCCGCCCGGGGCGATGGCGTTGGCCCGGATTCCCTGCTTGCGGTACATCACCGCGAGGGACTTCGTCAGCCCCACTACGCCGTGCTTCGACGCCGTGTACGCGGCACCGGCCGCACTGCCCCGCAGGCCGGCCTCCGACGCCGTGTTCACGATGGCACCCCGGCCCGCCTCCAGCATGTGCGGCAGCGCGGCCCGGGTGAGCAGGAACGGGGCGGTGAGGTTGACGCGTATGACCCGCTCCCACTCGGCGTCGGTGACGTCCGCCAGGGCCGACATGCGGTCCATGATCCCGGCGTTGTTGACCAGGACGTCGACGCCGCCGAAGCGTTCGACGGCGGTCTCGACGACCCGGTTCACGACGGCCTGCTCGCTCAGGTCGCCCGGCACCGCGACCGCGCTGCCGCCGGCCTGCGCGATCTCCTTGACGACCGCCTCCGCGCCCTCGGCGTCGAGGTCCGCCGCCACGACCCGGGCGCCCTCCTTCGCGAACGCCAGGGCGGCCGCGCGCCCGATGCCCGAGCCCGCTCCGGTGACGATGACGCTGCGCCCGTCCAGTCCGCCGCTCATGAAGTGCTCCCATACGTGTGGCGAGGGGGTGTCCTGTCCGCCGGGCGGCGTGGCGACCGGGCCCGGGGGCCTCACCATACGACTTAATGTCGCTGAGTGACATAAAGTCGTCGGGGAGAATTCCGGGAGAGCGATCAGCGTCGGCCGGAGGACACCATGACCGCAGCCCGTGGACGTACGAGCCAAGCCGCGAGCCGGCCCACGGGGCGACCGCCCCTGACCGACGAGCGCAAGGCCGAGATCCGGCTGGAGATCGCGCGGGCGGCCGTGGACCTGTTCGTCACCCAGGGCGTGGCGGCGACCACGGGCGAGCAGATCGCAGCGGCGGTCGGAGTCTCCTCGCGGACCGTGTGGCGCTACTTCCCGAGCAAGGAGAACTGCGTACGTCCGCTCTTCTCGGCCGGGATCGACCTGATCGCCGACTGCCTGCGGCGGTGGCGGGCCGGGCAGCCCTTGGAGGAACTCCTCGACCAGGAACTCGCGGACGAGCAGCACGAACTCGCCGGCCCGGACCGCGCGACCGTCGGTGCGCTGGTACGGCTGACCCGTACCGAGCCCGGCCTGCGCGCGATCTGGCTCCAGGCCTACGACGAGGCCGAACCGGCCTTCGCCCGAGCCCTCGCCGAACGGGCCGGCCTACCCGCCGACGGCCTCCGTCCCACGATCCAGGCAGCGATCTTCAACGCGGCCCTGCGCGCCGCGGTCGAGCACTACGCCTGGCACACGGCCGACACCCACCCCGACCGCACGACGGCCCAGACCGAACTGGCGGCGACGCTGCGCTCGGCGCTGGGGGTTGTGGCGGAGGGGGTCGGGTAGGGGAGCCGGGCCGTACCTGCGCGAAGCTGCGGTGTCGGGCCGCCCGCTCGCCAGGCGCACCGGGGCATCGGCGGGACGCCTCCCGACGCCGGGAGCGGTGGCCATCACCTCGCGGTGTTGCGGGGAAGTCGGCCGCAGGGAGCGGCAGCGAGTGCCTCAGGGCACGGCCGCCAAGCACGTGGGGTGGGGGAGGGGCCCGGGGGGCGCGGCCGAGGGGCGGTGGTCGGCGGACGCTGGGGCGGCGGGCCGGCGTCAAGGGGTTGGGATCCCGCGGGTCGGCCGTCAACGGCCCAGGGGAGCGTGGCCTCCGCCCGGGCGGCCGCCGGGCGCGTGCAGTGTGGTTGAGGTTTCGTGGGGTGCGGCCGAGGAGCGGTGGCGGGCGGGAGAGGGGCGCGCTGGGGTGCGGGCCGCCGTCATGGGGCCGAGACCCCGTGGGTCCAGACGCCAAGGTCCAGGGGCCCGGCCACCGCTCGCAGAGCGGCACCGGCGGGCAGGGCCCCGCGGCACGCATCCCGGTCGCCGGAACACCGCCGAGGGGCCCTGGCCGTCACGGCTGCCGTAGGGCGTCCTACACCTTCCGGTACGTGTACGCCTCCGCAGCCGCCGCCTCCACCGCCGCCAGGTCGGCGCCCGCCGCTGCGGTGACGACCGCGGCCACCGCGCCCTCGACGAACGGGGCGTCCACCAGGCGTGTGTTGTCGGGGAGTTCGTCGCCCTCCGCGAGGAGGGCCTTGACGGTGAGGACCGCGCTGCCCAGGTCGGTGAGGACCGCGACCCCGGCGCCGCGGTCGACGGAGGCGGCAGCGGCGGCGATCAGTTCGGAGCTGGTGCCGAGCTCGCCGCCCTCGGTGCCGCCCGCCGGGGCCACCGGCACGGTCGTCGAGCCGCCCGCGAGCCCCTGGGCCAGCTCGGCGACCGACGCGGCCACCTGCGCGCTGTGCGAGACCAGCACCACGCCTACCAGTCCCTCGTCCTTCTTCGCCTCACTCACCGTTGGCCTCCGCCAGTGCCGCGATCAGCAGCGCCGATGACGTGGCGCCGGGATCCTGGTGGCCGATGCTGCGCTCGCCGAGATAGCTCGCCCGCCCCTTGCGGGCCTGCAACGGCGTCGTCGCCAGGGCACCCTCCTCGGCCGCGGCCCGCGCCGCGGCGAAACCGTCACCGAGGGCGTCCACGGCCGGCACCAGCGCGTCGATCATGGTCTTGTCGCCCGGCGCCGCACCCCCGAGCGTCATGACCGCGTCCACCCCGGCCCGCAGCGCCTGGCCGAACTGGTCCTCGCTCACCTCGCCGGTATCCCCGAGGGCCTTGCCGGTCCGGCGCAGCAAGGTCCCGTACAGCGGGCCGGACGCCCCGCCGACCGTCGAGATCAGCTGCCGCCCGGCGAGCATCAGGATCGCACCGGGCGTCTGCGGGTCCTCCTTCTCCAGCGCCGTCGCGACGGCGGTGAACCCGCGTTGCAGGTTGCTGCCGTGGTCGGCGTCCCCGATCGGTGAGTCGAGGGAGGTGAGCCGTTCCGCCTCACGGTCGACGGAGGCGGTGGTCGCCGTCATCCAACGGCGGAAGAAATCGGCGTCGAGCACTGGATCTCCTTGCATGGCAGGTGCGTTGCGGTCGCCCGGCTCCGGATCACATACCCCACCGCAGCCCCGGCGTCTTCACCGGCGCGTTCCACAGCCGCAGCAGCTCCTCGTCGACCTGGCACAGGGTGACCGAGGCGCCGGCCATGTCGAGGGAGGTGACGTAGTTGCCGACGAGAGTGTGGGCGACGGTCACTCCGCGCTGGGCGAGCACCCGCTGGACCTCGGCGTTGAAGCCGTACAGCTCCAACAGCGGCGTCGCGCCCATGCCGTTGACCAGGACGAGCACGGGATTGCGCGGGGTCATGTCGTCCAGGATCGCGCCCACCGAGAAGTCGGCGATCTCGCCCGAGGTCATCATCGCGCGCCGTTCCCGGCCGGGCTCGCCGTGGATGCCGATGCCCAACTCCAGCTCGCCGGGCGGCAGATCGAAGGTGGGGCTGCCCTTGGCGGGGGTGGTGCAGGCGCTGAGGGCGACGCCGAAGCTGCGGGAGTTCTCGTTGACCTGCCGCCCGATCGCCTCGACCCGCTCCAGCGGCTGCCCCTCGTCGGCGGCGGCACCGGCGATCTTCTCCACGAACAGGGTCGCGCCCGTGCCGCGCCGCCCGGCCGTGTAGAGGCTGTCGGTGACCGCCACGTCGTCGTTGACGAGCACCTTCGCGACCTGGATGCCCTCGTCCTCGGCCAGCTCGGCGGCCATGTCGAAGTTGAGGACGTCGCCCGTGTAGTTCTTCACGATGAACAGCACACCCGCCCCGCCGTCCACGGCGGCCGCGGCCCGCGCCATCTGGTCCGGCACCGGCGACGTGAACACCTCGCCCGGACAGGCCGCCGACAGCATCCCCGGACCGACGAATCCACCGTGCAGCGGCTCGTGCCCCGACCCGCCGCCGGAAATGAGGGCGACCTTCCCCTCCACGGGGGCGTCTCGCCGAACGATCACCCGGTTGTCCACATCGACGACCAGCTCGGGATGAGCGGCAGCCATTCCGCGCAGCGCGTCCGCGACCACGGTCTCCGCGACGTTGATCAGCATCTTCATGGGTACCTCCTGGTGAGACTGGCGCCAACCTCCTGACCTGCGCTTGTCCAGGTCAGGGAAGGTGGGGCAAGGCTTCGATCTTGGCGGTCCGTGGCGGTCGTGGGCGGTTTCGGGAGGTTCCGGCGAAACGGCGTGTCGTCGCCGAAGCCCTGATGTCGGCAGTATCGCCCTTGTGGCAGCGAAGGTCACGTGCACAGGTACTCGGGGCGCGCCCGTGGCCAGGAGGGTGCCCTCGACCCGCCGTCGTGACCTGGTGCGCCGGCAGGTCCTCCGTCAGTCGGTCGCGCACGGCAGACAGCGCGCTGACCAGCGGGAAGGGGAGGAACGGCGGCCGCTCACGGCCGCCGGATCCGGAGGCGGCACCCGTCACGGGCAGCGGCTCACGACGGTGCGACTGCCGGGCCCGCGTCGTGCGGGTTGAGGAACCTGGCCTCCTGCGGCACCTGCGGCGCGAGGTCGGTGCGCGGGTCGGGAGGGCGGGGCACGAAGACGGGGACTTCCGACTGGTAGAAGATGTCGATGTCGGCCTCCTCACCGCTGACGATCAGGGTGTCCCACGCCCCGCTCTCCTGAAGCGTGCGCAGTGTCTCCGGGGCGAGCTCGGCGAGGTGGGCGCGCAGCACCTCGTCGGTCGGCATGCCCGGCAGGCGGGACGACAGGCGCTCGCGGATGGCGATCATGCGGTCGAGCAGCAGGTCGAGGTCGGAGCGCTTCGCGGCGGAGCCGTCGTCCGGCCGCATGCTGCGGGCGACGATGTCCTTGATGGCGCGGGTGATGCCCTCGTCGTCGGTGGCCACCATCGCGTTCCAGGCCCGGGACTTGTGCCGGTACTGAAGCATCGACATCGCCGCCTCGTGCCGGATGAAGTCGGCGTCGCGAAGCGGTCGGCCCTGCCAGACCCGGCTGAGGGAGCGGGCGAGTGAAGTGGCCGACGCCAGGCCGCTGTTGAGGCCGCGGCCGGGCCAGAAGTGGATGGCGTTCGCCGCGTCGCCCAGCAGGAAACCGAAGGTTCCCGGGCTCTTCGCGGTGGGCCGGCTGAGCTGGGCCGTGAAGCGCGGGCGCTGCACCATGTCCAGCCGGAAGGAGGTGACCGCCGACAGGTCCTCCTCGGGCACCCCGAACATCTTCAGCCCCTCCAGGATCCGCTTCCACAGCGGCGAACCTTGAAGCAGGGCCGGCAGGAACAGGGTTCCGTGCGTGGGGCAGGTGAACTCGTTGTGCTCGCCGCGGGTCATCACGCAGGGCCGGGCGGCGATGCACTCCTCGAAGACCTTGCGGACCGGGTCGATGCCGATCACGTCCTCGGCCTCCTCGCGGGTGAGCCGCATGTTCAGGAAGCCCTCGCCGCGCAGCGAGTTGAGCAGGAAACGGTTCTGGGACACGGTGAGCAGGACGCTCATCGGGTCCGGCAGCGTCGACTTCACCCGCAGTCCCAGCACGATGTCCCGCAGGTGCTCACCGTCGAGGGAGTAGATCGAGGCGTCGGCCGCTCCGAAGCGGTCGGCATAGTGTTCGCGGGTACGGGAACGCCCGCCCTCGGCGATGACGAGCACGTGGTCCTGGGCGATCCGGCTCTGCTGCTCCGCCACGTCGAAGCGCTTGGGGACCAGCCTGATGCCCTCGCGCCTGTTTGCCAGCTCCAGCAACTGGTCCTCGACGTAGGCGATACGGATGTTGCGCGGCGGACGGCCGTCCACCGAGTCCGGTCCGACGGGCCACATCTCCGAGTAGCCGGCCGCGTTGTCGAACAGCGCCGAGCGGACCTCCTCGGACAGCGCCAGGTACTGCCGGCTCTGCACCGTCACGACCTGCTGGCGCCGTACGTTGCCGTGCCGCTCGTCCTTCCAGACGACGGTGGAGCCCTCCTTGCGCCAACGGGCGTCGTACACGGTGATCTGCGTACGTCCCCGGAGTTGCTCCTCCAGCGCCAGGGCGAAGGCGAGACCGACCGGCCCACCGCCGGTGACCGTGACGCGCAGGGTTCCCGAGTCGGCGCTCGGGTCGATGCGCGGGGAGTTGAGGAGGGAGAGGTCCATGACCGTCTCCATCGCTTCCTGCGCTTCGTAGAGGAAGGTTTCGTCGCCTATTCGTATGCAGTCGTTGGGCCGCAGCACGTGTCGCGTGACGCGTTCGTCGTTGACGTAGGTGCCGTTGCGGCTGTCACGGTCGTACAGGACGAACCCGGCGTCCTCCGAGACGATCTCGGCGTGCAGGCGCGAGGCATTGGCGCTCACCAGCACGATGCCATTGTCGCCCTTACGGCCGAGGGTCAGCGGTGCACCGTCCAGAACCACACTCTGACCAGTGAAGGGACCGGTTTGTCCCACGATGATCGACGGCACCTGCGTACTCCTCGCACTCTGTGTGAGGGAACCCCCCCGGGACATACACGTAAGTATGCCCCGCCGCGGTTCAACCGATCTTGGAACACTGGTCTACTCGCACGTCACCGAGAAGGGCACCGTGTTCGAGGTCGTCCCCAGGGGGCCCTTGACCTCCACGCCGATCTCGCTGGTGAAGGTTCCGGCCCTGGAGTACGCCGTCAGGCGAACGACGTCCTGGCCCGTACGGTCCCCGTCGCTCGTGAAGTTGAGGGAGCGCCACTCGCGATCGACCACCGAACCGTCCTTGGACACCCACCGGTAGGTGATCCTGGCCGGTACCTCGTCCACGGCGAACGTCGCCGTGAAGGTGGGCGCCTGGTCGGCCGGCGGCGAACACTCCCCGGCATAGGTCGTGTTCACGCCCGTCACCGTCGCACGGACCTGCTGCGATGTGGCGGTGTCCTTGTCGTTCCCGCCCTCGTCCGCGCCCCGATTGACCAGCACGTAGCTCAGCCCCGCGGCGAGGAGGGCGCAGGCCGCCGCGGCGGCGATCAGGGCCGCGGTGCGTCGGCGGCGGCGCGGGACGCCGGCAGGCTGCGGCTCGAAGGGGATGGGCGGGCCGAAGACGCCGGGCGGTGCGGTGACGGCGGGTTGAGCGGGCTGCGGCGGCCGAGGGGACTGTGTGGGCTGGGCCGGTGATGCCTCGGTCACATCGCGCGTCGCCGCCGCCGCTGACGTACCGTCACCGGCGGTCGGTGCGTCACCAACCGTGGGGATGTCACCCACCGTGGGCGCGTCACCGACGGTGAGGGTTCCGTCGGCCGTCGGGACCTGCGAGGCGCCGGCCGCGGGGGCTTCGAGGGCGGCGCTCGTGGGCGCTTCCTCGGCGGCCGTCGGGGGCGTCGCGGCCGTACCACCCACCGCGATCGCCCGCAGCTCCCGCTCGGCCTGCTCGGCGGGCATCCGCTCGGTGGGCTCCTTGCGCAGAAGCCCCTCGATGATCGGGGTCAGCGGGCCGCACCGGCGCGGCGTCGGGGGGTCCTCGTCGACGATCGCGCGCAGAGTGCTGAGCGGGGTGTCCTGACGGAACGGGGAGAGGCCCTCCACGGCCGCGTAGAGCAGAACGCCGAGCGACCACAGGTCGGACTCGGGACCGGGAGTGCGGCCGAGGGCCCGCTCGGGCGGAAGGTACTCGGGGGAGCCCACGACCTCGCCGGTCATGGTCAGCGAGGAGTCGCCCTCGACCATGGCTATGCCGAAGTCGGTGAGTACGACGCTGCCGTCGTCGCCCAGCAACACGTTCGCGGGCTTCACATCGCGGTGCAGTACCCCCTCGCCGTGCGCGGCGCGCAGAGCTGACAGGACCTCGGCGGCGATCTGCGCCGCCCGCTTCGGGGCCAGCGGTCCCTCGGCGCGCAGCAGGTCTCCGAGGGAGCGCCCCCGCACGAGTTCCATGACGATCCAGGGGCGGCCGTCGTCGGTGGCCACGTCATAGACGGTCACCACGTTGCGGTTGGGGATGCGGGCGGCGGCCCAGGCCTCGCGCTCGAGCCGGGTGTACATCCTCTCGATGTGCACGGCGGACAGCCCGGCCGGGGCACGCACCTCCTTGACGGCGACGTCGCGGTGGAGCGTCTCGTCGCGCGCCCGCCACACCGTTCCCATGCCGCCCTCGCCGAGGCGCGACAGCAGCAGGTAGCGGCCCGCGACCCTCCGCCCCTGGTCCGGTGGCACCTGCACGGCCTCCTTGTTGTGCATCCGGACGGCTCTCCCTCTCCTCGTGCGGCGGCCGGGGCGATCGCCGATGTCGCCCTCGCGCAGCAGTTCCGCATCCCCGTATACAGCGCTCGACGGCGAGCCCGCCACCCCGAGGGTGGCCTCCCGCGTCGCGGCCCGGCGATCACCGACCGGCGCGGACACATGATGTCGCACGTGCCCGACCGGCCGTCATGGCCCCCCGCCCGTTCCCCCCGACAACGCGCCGTCCCTCCCGGACAGTTCCTCGCGCGGAGGCGACGGGGCCGGTGCCGCCCGCCGCTTCCCGGACCTTCCAGGGGCCGCCTTGTGCTACACGCCGAAGCCGGTTCGAAGGGTTCCACCCATCGTGGGAGACAACGAGTCAGGGAATCTCCGGCCCCCGGTACTCGCGCATCGCGTCGATGAGCCAGCGGGCCAGGTAGTCGGCGAACGAGGACCGTGGGAAGAGCCGGTACGTCGGCTCGTCGTCGACCTGCCACAGCAGTACGGCTACCGGCCCCACCGTGGTCGACACCGCCCGGCCGGGACCGAAGGCCCGAGGGTGCAGGTCCAGCGGGCAGCCTTTCTCCAGCACCTGCCGGGCGGTCGGGCCGCTCAGCTCCAGGGTGGTGCGGTTCGCCGAGACGTTGACGACCGAGCCGGGGTCCGCACCGAGTGCCTCCTTCAACTCGGTGGCCACGGAGGGGGCTTCGGACAGTACGAGCCACTCGTCGGGGCCGAGCCAGACGATCGTGTGGGCATCGGACGCGGTGGTGTGGCCGCAGTGCTGGGGGAGTGGTGCCCCCAGGGTCTTGGCCATGCGGTCGGCCGCCTCGGAGGCGGGATCGACGCGCAGGTTCACCATCGTGAGGAACGGCCGCTCGGCCAGCGCGACGCCCCGGGCGCCGCTGACGGTCGCGGCGCGCATCCGTTCCTCCAGATGCGCCAGGGGGCTGGTGCGCGGTGCCACCGGGCCGGAGCCCGTGTCGGTCGTGGGCTCAGCCATCTCGCTTGGTCCCTTCGGGGTCGTAGAGGACGAAGTCGGTCACCTCGACGGGCACCAGGCCCTCACCCACGGGGGCGAGCAGGGTCTCGCCGATCCTCGCCCGCCCGTCGGCGACCAGGGCGAGGGCGAACGGGCGGCCGAGGGCCGGGCTGTGGTAGCTGGAGGTGACGTGGCCGAGCATCGGCACGGGCACCGTCTCCAAGGAGACGTCCGGCGCCACGAGTTGGGCGCCCTCGGGCAGCCGGGTGGTGCGGTCGGTCGGCAGCAGGCCGACCAGTTGCTTGCGGTCGGTGCGGCGGGTGTCGGCGCGGGCGTAGGACCGCTTTCCGATGAAGTCCTTCTGCTTCGAGACCACCCAGGACATGCCCGCGTCCTGCGGGGTGACGGTGCCGTCGGTGTCCTGGCCGACGATGATGTAGCCCTTCTCGGCGCGCAGGACGTGCATGGTCTCGGTGCCGTACGGGGCGATGTCGTACGGCCGGCCGATCGCGTACACCTCCTCCCAGACCGCCAGGCCGTACCAGGCGGAGACGTTGATCTCGTAGGCGAGTTCACCGGAGAAGGAGATCCGGCAGATGCGGGCCGGTATGCCGGAGGCGAGGGTGGTCTCGCGGAAGGCCATGAAGGGGAACGCTTCGTTCGACAGGTCGACGTCGGGGGCGAGGTGAGCGACGACCTCGCGCGACTGCGGGCCCACGACGGCGATGGTCGCCCACTGCTCGGTCACCGAGGTGCAGTGGACGTCGAGTTCGGGCCACTCCGTCTGCAGCCACTCCTCCAGCCAGTCCAGGACCCCGGCGGCACCGCCGGTCGTGGTGGTCATGAAGTAGCGGTTGTCGTCGAGGCGCAGGGTCACGCCGTCGTCGAAGATCATGCCGTCGGGCTTGCACATGACGCCGTAGCGTGCCGTGCCGGGCTTCAGCTTCTTGAAGGCGTTCGTGTACATGCGGTTGAGGAACTCGCCCGCGTCCGCGCCCCAGATCTCGATCTTGCCGAGGGTGGAGGCGTCCATGAACGCCACCCCCTCACGGGCCGCCCGGCACTCGCGGGCCACAGCCGTGTCCATGTCCTCGCCGGGGCCGGGGTAGTACCGGGGCCGTTTCCACTGCCCGACGTCCTCGAACACCGCCCCTTGAGCGACGTGCCACGTGTGGATGGACGTCGTGCGCTCCGGGTCGAACAGCTCGCCCCGCTCACGCCCGGCCAGGGCGGCGAATGCGATCGGCGTGTACGGCGCGCGGTAGGCCGTGGTGCCGATCTCGCCCAGCGAACCGCCGAGGGCCTCGGCGATCACGCCGATCGCGTTGACGCCGGAGGTCTTGCCCTGGTCGTTCGCCGTGCCGAGCGACGTGTAGCGCTTGACGTGCTCCACACCGCGCATGCCGGCACCGGTGGACCGCCAGACGTCGGCGACGCTGACGTCGCGTTGGAGGTCGACGAAGTGGGTGTCCCAGGTGGCGGGTTCGCCGTCGGGGGCGGGGACCAGCCACAGTGCGCGCACCGGACCGGGCGCGGATCGCGCATCGCCGAGCGACGGTACGACGACCGGGAAACCGGCGTCCGTCGCGGCCTGTGCCCCCGCCCGCGCCCCTTCGGCCAGACAACCGTCGAGGTCGTACGTCCCACGCGCCGCCCCCACGACCTGCTGGTCCCGCACGGTTCCGTCGGGGACGAACGCGACCTGCTCCTCGTCCCAGCGCAGCCGACCCTGACGCTGGCTGTGCAGGTGCACCACCGGGCTCCACCCGCCCGAGACGGCGAGCAGGTCGCAGTCGAACGACTCTGCGGCACCCACGAGTCGGCCGTCCTCGTCCAGGGCCTGCACGGTGACGCCGGTCAGCCGTCCGGCGCCCGCCGCGGAGACCACCGCACTGCCCGACAGCACCCGCACCCCGGTCGCCCCGGCGACCTCGGCGGCCCGGTGGGACAGTTCGGGGCGCGCGTCCACGACGGCGGCGATGTCGATCCCTGCGGCGTGGAGATCGGCGACGGTGTCGTACGCGCTGTCGCTGGTCGTGCTGACGACAGCCCTCGAACCCGGCACGACCGCATACCGGTTGAGATACGAGCGCACGGCGCCGGCGAGCATCACCCCGGGCAGGTCGTTACCGGCGAACACCAGCGGACGTTCGTGGGCCCCGGTCGCCAGGACGACCTGGCGGGCACGGATGTGCCACAGCCGTTGGCGCGAGATGCCCTCGGACGGGTCGGGGGCGTCGGCTCCGAGGTGGTCGGTGCGCCGCTGGAGGGCCAGTACGTAGTTGTCGTCGTACGAGCCGAAGGCCGTGGTGCGTTGGAGGACCACGACCTCGGGGGCGGCGTCGAGTGCCGCGCGCACCTCGGCGACCCATTCGAGGCCGGTCCGCGTGCCGGAGAGCAGCGAACCGCCGGGCTCGGGCTGGTCGTCGACGAGGATCACCCGGGCGCCGGAGCCGGCGGCAGCGGCGGCGGCCGCGAGTCCGGCCGGTCCGGCGCCGACGACCAGGACGTCGGTGTGGACGTACTTCTTGTCGTACACGGCGGGGTCGGGGGCCGGGTCGAGCCGGCCCATCCCGGAGAGGGTGGTGGCGGACAGCCCGTCGTACAACTCCACGGTCGTGGCCGGGAGCATGCCCTCCGAGCACGAACCGTCGATCTGCACCAGGGCGTTGGGTTCCTCCACGCCCGCGGCAACGATGCCGCGCGGGCGGCCGCGGTAGAGCGACGGGGCGACCCCGACGACACCGTTCGCCAGCATCGCGGAGGCGACGGTGTCTCCGGGGTGACCGGTCATCTCCCGTCCGTCGACGGTGAACCGCAGCACGCGGGCACGGTCGATACGGCCGCCCTGCCGTCGCCGGAATCGCTGGTCGGTCATCGGTTGTTCCCTCCGGCCTGGGGCAGTTCGGGGCGGGGCTCGTCGAGCCGGTAGGAGCTCAGCACCTCGTAAGTGACGGTGTCGCGCAGGACGTTGAACCAGCGCCGGCACCCGGTGCTGTGCATCCACCGCTCGGCGAAGGGGCCCTTGGGGTTGTCGCGGTAGAAGACGTACTCGGCCCACTGCTCGTCGGTGAGGTCGGAGGGGGTCTCGGGGTAGGGGACATGGGCCTGTCCGCCGTAGTGGTACTCGGTCTCGTCGCGGGGGCCGCACCACGGGCAGCTGATCAGCAGCACGGTGTCCTTCTCTCAACAGGCTTTCAGTGGGCCACGGCTGCCGCGCCGTGCTCGTCGATCAACGCGCCCGTCGCGAAACGTTCGAGGGCGAAGGGGGCGTTCAGCGGATGCGGTTCGCCCGTGGCGATGGTGTGCGCGAAGGTCCAGCCCGCCGCCGGGGTGGCCTTGAAACCGCCGGTGCCCCAGCCGCAGTTGACGTAGAGGTTCTCGACGGGCGTGGTCCCGATGATCGGGGAGGCGTCCGGAGTGACGTCCACGATGCCGCCCCAGGTCCGCAGCACGTGCGCCCGGGCGAAGACGGGGAACAGCTCGACGGCGGCGGCCATCTGCTGCTCGATGACGTGGAAGGAACCGCGCTGGCCGTAGCCGTTGTACGAGTCGACACCCGCGCCCATCACCAGCTCGCCCTTGTGCGCCTGGGAGACGTAGACGTGCACGTGATTCGACATGACAACCGTGGGGTGCACCGGCTCGTGCAGCTCGGAGACCAGTGCCTGCAGCGGGTGGGACTGCACCGGCAGCCGTACGCCCGCCCGCTCGGCCAGCACGCTGCTGTGTCCGGCGGACGCGAGGCCGACCCGGCCGGCGAGGACACGGCCCCGGTTGGTCTCGACGCCCACGACCCGGTCGCCATCCTTGAGGAAGCCGGTGACCTCGCAGCCCTGGATCAGGTCCACGCCCATCTCGTCGGCCCGGCGGGCCAGCGCCCAGGCGACGTGGTCGTGCTTGGCGATGCCGGCCCGGGGCTGGAAAGTGCCGCCCAGGACCGGATAGCGGGTGCGGGGCGAGACGTTGAGGATGGGGCAGACCTTGGCGACCTCGTCCGGTTCGAGCCACTGGGCGTCGACTCCGTTGAGGCGGTTGGCGTTGACGCGGCGCACGCCCTCACGGACGTCCTGCAGGGTGTGTGCGAGGTTGAGGACGCCTCGCTGGCTGAACAGGAAGTCGTAGTCCAGCTCCTGCGGGAGGCCCTCCCACAGCTTGAGCGCGTACTCGTAGATCGCCGCGCTCTCGTCCCACAGGTAGTTCGAGCGGATGATCGTGGTGTTGCGCGCCATGTTGCCGCCGGCCAGCCAGCCCTTCTCCAGGACGGCGACGTCGGTGATGCCGTGGTTCTTGGCGAGGTAGTACGCGGTCGCCAGGCCGTGCCCTCCGGCGCCGACGATGACGACGTCGTAGGAGGAACGCGGCTCGGGGTTGCGCCAGAGGAAGTCCGGGTGCTCCGGCAGCGGCTGGGCGGTCATGCCGCGTCTCCGATCAGGTGGGGGTTCCCGGTCAGGTGGGGATAGAGGGGGAACGCACCGGCGAGCTTCGCGACCCGCTCCCGCAGCAGGCCCGCGCGCTCGTCGCCGAGCTGCTCCGCCATCAGGGCCTGGGCGATGATGTCGGCGACCTCGCGGAACTCCGTCTCGCCGAAGCCGCGCGTGGCCAGGGCCGGGGTCCCGATCCGCAGCCCCGACGAGATCATCGGCGGGCGCGGGTCGAACGGCACCGCGTTGCGGTTGACGGTGATGCCGATGCGGTGCAGCCGGTCCTCGGCCTGCTTCCCGTCGAGCGCGGAGTTGCGCAGGTCGACGAGGACCAGATGGACCTCGGTGCCGCCGGTCAGCACGGTGATCCCGGCCTCGGCCACGTCATCGGCCAGCAGCCGTCCGGCGAGGATGCGGGCGCCGTCCAGAGTGCGCCGCTGGCGCTCCTTGAACTCCTCGCCCGCCGCCACCTTGAAGGCCACCGCCTTCGCCGCGATGACATGCTCCAGCGGGCCGCCCTGCTGGCCCGGGAAGACCGCCGAGTTGATCTTCTTGGCCAGGTCGGCCCGACTGAGGATCACCCCGCCGCGCGGGCCGCCGAGGGTCTTGTGCGTGGTGGTCGTCACGACGTCGGCGTACGGCACCGGGCTCGGGTGCAGGCCCGCGGCCACCAGGCCGGCGAAGTGCGCCATGTCCACCATCAGGTACGCGCCCACCTCGTCGGCGATCCGCCGGAACGCGGCGAAGTCCAGCCGCCGGGGGTAGGCCGACCAGCCGGCGACGATCATCTTCGGCCGGTGGGCCAGGGCGAGCTGCTCGACCTCGTCCATGTCGACACGCAGGTCGGACTCGCGCACGTGGTACGGCACGACGTTGTACAGCTTGCCGGAGTAGTTGATGCGCATGCCGTGGGTCAGGTGACCGCCGTGCGCCAGGTCGAGGCCGAGGATCGTGTCGCCGGGGTCCAGCAGCGCGAACATCGCGGCCGCGTTGGCCTGGGCGCCCGAGTGCGGCTGCACGTTCGCGGCCTCGGCGCCGAAGAGTTCCTTCACCCGGGCGATGGCCAACTGCTCGACGACGTCCACGTGTTCGCAGCCGCCGTAGTAGCGACGGCCCGGGTAGCCCTCGGCGTACTTGTTGGTCAGCACCGACCCCTGGGCCTCCATGACGGCGGCCGGGGCGAAGTTCTCCGAGGCGATCATCTCCAGGGTGGACTGCTGCCGGTGGAGCTCCGCGCCGACGGCGGCGGCGACATCCGGGTCGAGCTCGCTCAGCGGGAGGGAGAGGGGAGAGGCGGACGTGGTGATCGACGGGTTCGCTGCCATCTGTGCACCATCCTGGGAGCCAACTAATGAGCAACTGATATATCAACCTCTGCGGTACGGTATGAGAGCTCGCCGGACAGGTCAAGGGGGCCTCATGCAGAACGTGGCGACCGCGCCCAGCGGTGAGGAAGTGTCCCTCGCCGAGCGGGCCTACCGTGCCATCCGCGACCGGCTCGTCATGCTCGAGATCCGCCCGGGCGCGCCGATCAACGAGGACCAGCTGGCGCAGTCCCTCGGCGTCGGACGGACGCCGGTGCGCGAGGCGCTCAAGCGGCTCCAGTACGAGCGGCTCATCACGACCTACCCGCGTCGCGGCACCTTCGCCACCGACGTCAACATCACCGACCTGGCTCACATCTCCGAGGTGCGCCTGGAACTGGAACCCCTGGCCGCCGCCCAGGCCGCACGCCGTGCGACGGCCGCGGACCGGGCAGTCCTGACGGCCCTGCGGGTGGAGCTGGAGAGCGAGGGGCCCCGACAGCGCGACGCCGCCGAGCTCATGCACCTGGACCTTCAGGTCCACCGCGCCATCTACGCCGCCACGCACAATCCGTACCTGGAGGACACCCTCGTCCGCCACGACAACCTGGCGACCCGCATCTGGTGCCTGTTCGTCGACCGGCTGTCCGACATGGCCGGCCATGTCGAGGAACACGGACCACTGGTCGAGGCGATCGTCGCCGGGGAACCCGACAAGGCGGCGCAGCTCGCCCGCAGCCATGTCGAGGGCTTCGAGAAGGCCATCCGCGAGGCCATCTGATCCGCGCGGGGTCACCAGAGATACGGCGCCACTCGCGCGCCCACGTCCCCGCGCTGCACGACCCCGATCACCTCAAGGCCGCCCTCGCCTCAGCCCCGTGACGTGATGATGCTCAGCGCGTTGGCGGCGACGATGGCACCGATGCCCGCCCACTCGAGCCCGCCCAGGTCCTGCCCCAGGCCGACCAGGCCGACCACGGCCGCCAGGACCGGGTTGACGCTCATGAACAGGCCGAAGGCCCGGGCCGGGACGTGGCGGAGGGTGAACAGGTCCGCGAGGTACGGCACGGCCGAGGAAAGCAGCCCCGCGGCGATGGCGCAGGCGAGGGCGCCGGCCGTGGGCGGGTGCTGGACGGCGATGACGATGCCGATCGGCAGGAACATCACGGCGGAGATGCCGGACGCGGCCGCCGCGCCCTGGGCCCCGGGGATGCGCCGGCCGACGGTGCGGTTGAGCAGGATGTACGACGCCCAGCAGACGGCGGCCAGCACGCCCAGCGCCAGCCCGACGTAGTCGGTCGAGGGCTGCGGGCGCATGAGGGTGATGACACCGGCCGCGGCGATCACCGCGCAGCACACGTCCACGCGGCGGCGCGACGTGGCCAGAGCGATGGTGAGCGGGCCGAGGAACTCCAGCGTGACCGCCAACCCCAGGCCGACGCGCTCGATCGACGAGTACAGCGAGAGGTTCATGGTGCCGAACACCAGGGCCAGCGCGGCGACCGGCCACCACTGACTCCAGGTGAACGAACGCAGCCTCGGCCTGCTCACGGCCAGCAGGACGACGGCGGCGACGTACTGCCGCACGGCGACGACACCGACCGGCCCCAGGACGGGGAACGCGAGGGAGCCGATCGCGGCGCCGGTCTGGGTGGACAGTCCACTGCCGATCATCGTGGCGACACCGGCGAGACGTCCACCGGCCAGCTTGCGGTCATCGAGCGGGACCGTGAACGAGGGCGCCGGGGTCGGCGTGGACGCGGGAACGAGTGGGGGCGCGGTGGCGGACGCGGGTGCGGTGGCGGGCGCGGTGGCGGGACGGGTGCGCATACGCCGATCGTGCGTACGCTCGATCTTTGCGCAAAATGCGTCCGTGCCGTCATCTATACGCTTGAGTCATGGATCGGGCCATGGATCTGGAGCTGCGGCAGCTGCGCTGTCTCGTCGCGATCGTCGACGAGGGCACGTTCACCGATGCCGCGATCGCCCTCGGCGTCTCCCAGGCGGCCGTGTCCCGCTCGCTGGCCTCGCTCGAACGCGCCCTGGGCGTACGGCTGTTGCGGCGGACCTCCCGCGAGGTGACCCCGACGGGTACCGGGCTGCGGGTCCTGGCGCACGCGCGGCGGGTGCTCGGCGAGGTGGACGACCTGGTCCGGGAGGCCGCCTCCGGGCACGCCCGGCTGCGGATGGGCTACGCCTGGGCGGCGCTCGGCCGGCACACCCCGGCGTTCCAGCGCCGCTGGGCCGCCGCCCACCCCGGCACCGGCCTGCAGCTCGTCCGCGTCAACTCGCCCACCGCGGGACTGGTGGAAGGCGCCTGCGATCTGTCCGTCGTGCGTCGGCCGGTGGACGACCGGCGGTTCGAGACCGCCATCGTCGGGCTGGAGCGGCGGCTGTGCGCCGTGGCCGCCGACGATCCGCTGGCCCGGCGCCGCTCGGTCAGGCTGGCCGACCTCAGCGGCCGCACCCTCCTCGTCGACCGCCGCACCGGTACCACGACGACCGACCTGTGGCCGCCCGACTCGCGTCCGGCGACCGAGGAGACGCACGACGTCGACGACTGGCTCACGGTGATCTCCACCGGCCGCTGCGTCGGCATGACCGCCGAGGCCACCGCCCACCAGTACCCGCGCCCCGGTGTCGTCTACCGGCCGCTGAGGGACGCCGAACCCATCGCCGTGCGACTGGCCTGGTGGCGCGACGACCCGCCTCCCGCTGCTCAGGCGGCGATCGAACTGCTCACGGCGCTCTACCGGGGCGACTGACGCACGCACGGGAGCGCCCGGGCGACATCACGGGGACGTAGCAGGACACTGGGGCGGGAAGGGCCCTATCCACTTCTCGCGGATCCTGATTGCGCGGTGCGCGGCCGTCATCCGCTTCCCCGCGCCGGTCTGGGTCCTTCCCGTCACCTCCAGCACACCATGAGCGCGGCTGATGCGCCAGGGCCGGTCGGCGCACCTGGGCGGCAGGCGGCGGCGGTAGCGGTTGCCAGGAGGTGACAACGCGGGTCCGGCGGGTACCCATGAGCGGATCCCGCCGGGTGCGGGAGCGACGTCGAACGGAGGTGAGGGCGCCGTGATCGCGTTCTGTGACGCCGGTGCACGCGGACATCCCCCGGATGCCGTAGGTGCCCGGCCTCGGCCCGCCCACAGCCCGGATGACGACCTGCCGCGGCGGGGGTGACCGATGCACAGGCCCCTCACCCCCGACACGGCGCGCGAGGCGCTCGACCCCGCCCTGCGCGACGTGCGCGCCGTCGTCTTCGACACCGACGGAGTGATCACCGACTCGGCCCGGGTGCATGCCGCCGCGTGGAAAGTGGCCTTCGACGACTACCTGCACGCCCACCCGCCCGAGGACCCCGATCAGCGCCGCCCCTTCGACGTCGGGGACGACTATCTGCGCCACGTGGACGGCAAGTCCCGCCTCGACGGCGCCGCGGCCTTCCTCGCCGCACGGGGCATCGACGCGTCGGACGAGACAGTTCGTGCCGTCGCCGAGGACAAGGAGCGCCTCTTCACCGAGAGACTGCGCGAGCACGGCGTCGACGCCTATCCGGGGACGGTACGGCTGGTGCGGGCGCTGCGCGCGGCCGGCGTGCCCCGCGCGGCCGCCTCCGCGTCCCGGCACGCCGGTGAACTGCTGGAGCGGGCCGGCATCCTCGACCTGTTCGACGCCCTGGTGGACGGCGGTGAGACGGCCCGCCTGGGCCTCGCGGGCAAGCCGGAGCCCGACCTGTTCCTGGAGGCGGTCCGCAGGCTCGGCGCACCCGCCGGTCGGGCCGCCGTCGTCGAGGACGCCCTGGCGGGCGTGGAGGCGGGCCGACGCGGCGGATTCGCCCTGGTGGTCGGCGTGGACCGGGCAGCGGGCGCCGACACCGGGGCGCGGCTGCTGCGGCACGGCGCCGACATCGTCGTACGGGACCTCGGAGAACTCTGCGCGGGAGGAGCGCCGACGTGATGGACCGGAGCCTGGAGGCCGAGGGAGCTGACCTGAGCTCGGTGGCCGAGGAAGCAGAGCCGATCTCGCAGGCCGACGGAACGGATCTGGGCTCGCAGGTCGACGGAACGGGCTGGAGCTGGGAGTACGAGGGCTACAAGCCCGGCGACGAACGACTCCGGGAATCGCTGTGCACGCTCGGCAACGGCTACTTCGCGAGCCGGGGCGCGCTGCCCGAGTGCGCCGCCGACGACGTCCACTATCCGGGGACGTATGTGGCCGGCATCTACAACCGGCTCACGTCGAAGGTCGCGGGCCGCAAGGTCGAGAACGAGGACATGGTCAACGTCCCGAACTGGCTGCCCCTGCGCTTCCGCCTGCCCGACGGAGACTGGATCGTCCCCGACACCGCGGACGTGCTCGACCACCGGCTGATGCTGCACCTGTCCGTGGGGCTGCTGGAGCGCCGGACGCGGTACGGCCTAGGCGACGAAGGCGTGTTGACGGTACGTCAGCAGCGGATGGTGCACATGGCCGACCCTCATCTGGCGGGGCTGCGCACCGAGTTCACGGCCGAGGGATTCTCCGGCCCGCTGGAAGTGGAGGCAGCCCTGGACGGGGGCGTCACCAACTCCGGCGTGGCCCGATACCGGGACCTCGACGGCCGCCATCTGACCCACATCCACACCGGCACCGCCGCCCCCGACACGGTCTGGCTGCGCTGCCGCACCCGCACCTCCGACATCCGGATCGGCATCGCCTCCCGGCTGACCACCGACGCCGACGTTCCGGTCACGATCAGCCATGAACGGCCGTACGCCATCCAGCGGTTGACCATCGACCTGGCCCCCGGCCGCACCGTCACCGTCGACAAGACCGTCGCCCTGCACACCTCCCGCGACCCGGCGATCAGCGACCCGCTGCACGCCGCCGTCGACCGGGTGGGCGGCGCCCCCGGATTCGACGCGCTGGTCGGGTCGCACCTCACGGCCTGGGCCCAGCTCTGGCGCCGGGCCGCACTCGACGTCCCCGGCGAGTCGGGCCGCATCCTGCGGCTGCACCTCTTCCATGTCCTGCAGACGCTCTCCCCGCACACCGCCGACCTCGACGTGGGCGTCCCCGCCCGCGGGCTGCACGGCGAGGCCTACCGCGGCCATGTCTTCTGGGACGAGCTGTTCGTGCTGCCCTACCTCAACATGCACTTCCCGGAGGTCTCCCGCGCCCTGCTCCGCCACCGCCACCGACGCCTCGAACAGGCCCGCACCAGCGCCAGGGCGGCGGGCCACAAGGGCGCGATGTATCCCTGGCAGAGCGGCAGCGACGGCCGTGAGGAGACCCAGCAGCTCCATCTCAACCCGCGCTCGGGACGTTGGCTGCCCGACCACTCCCGGCTCCAGCATCACGTGGGCTCGGCGATCGCGTACAACGTGTGGCAGTACTGCGAGGCGAGCGGCGACATGGAGTTCCTGCACACCAAGGGCGCCGAGATGCTGCTGCAGATCGCCCGCTTCTGGGCGGACAAGGCCGTCTACGACGACAGGCTGGGCCGCCATCGCATCAAGGGCGTCGTCGGCCCCGACGAGTACCACGAGGCGTACCCGGACGCCGACACACCCGGCCTGGACGACAACGCGTACACCAACGTCACAGCGGCCTGGGTGCTCACCCGCACTCTCGAACTGCTGGAGAGCCTGCCCGAGCCCCGTCGGCGCGAACTCGCCGAACGCACCGGCCTGGACGGGGGTGAGCTCGAACGGTGGGACGACGTCTCGCACACCCTCCATGTCCCCTTCCACGACGACGTCATCAGTCAGTTCGCGGGCTACGGCGACCTCGCCGAGCTCGACTGGGACGGCTACCGCGGCCAGTACGGCGACATCCGGCGGCTGGACCGGATCCTGGAGGCGGAGGGCGATACCGTCAATCGCTACAAGGCCTCCAAACAGGCGGACGTCCTGATGCTCGGCTACCTCTTCGCGCCGTCCGAACTGGGCAGCCTGTTCCACCGGTTGGGCGTCCGGCTGGACGAGCACATGTGGCAGCGCACCGTCGACTACTACATGCACCGCACCAGCCACGGCTCCACCCTCAGCGGCCTGGTCCACGGCTGGGTCCTGGCCCGGTGCCGGCGCAGCGAGGCGTGGAAGTTCGTCCAGGAGGCCCTCCAGGGCGACATCGCCGACGTCCAGGGCGGCACCACCGGCGAGGGCATCCACCTCGGCGCCATGGCCGGCACCCTCGACCTCGTCCAGCGCGGCCTGACCGGCCTGGAGACCCGCGGCGGCGCCCTGTGGCTCGACCCCGTACCGCTGCCGGAGCTGTCCTCCTACGGGTTTCCCCTGCGCTACCAGGGCCACTGGGGCGTACGGCTGCGCCTGGAACGCGGGCTGCTGGAGATCGAGGTGCCGTCCTCCGACGCCTCACCGATCGACGTCCGGCTGCCGGGTCGCGGTGTGTCGCTGCAGCCGGGGGCGACGGGGCGGCTGGTGCTTCACGACTGACCTGGCCCGTCGTCGGATTCGGCCTTTGCGACACCCCGCCCGGTGCGGGATGCGGCCGACCGGGGGAGGCTGGGAGGACAACCCTCGCGGATCCTGCGCGGACAGTCGACCCCGCGCGGAAAGGGGAGCGCGATGCACGGCCCGGTTGTCGTAGGGGTGGACGGCTCGCCGTCGAGCATGGCGGCCGTGGGGATCGCGGCGCGCGAGGCCGGGCTGCACGGCGTGGGGCTGCGGCTGGTGCACGCCTTCGGCTGGCCGGCCGCGCACATCCCGCACGGCGGGCGGCCCTGGGAGCCGAGTGGCGCCGGGATGCGAGAGTTGATCGACGGCACGCTCGCCAAGGCCGAGCAGCGCGCCCACGAGCTGGCGCCGGACGTCGAGATCACGCGTGACGTCGTCGTGGGGGAACCGGTGACGGTGCTGGAGATCGAGTCGCGCACCGCGTCCCTTGCCGTGGTGGGAAGCCGGGGCCACACCCGGTTCGGCGCCCTGCTGCTCGGTTCCACCGCCGGTCACATGGCCGCCCACGCCGCCTGCCCCGTGCTGGTGGTACGCGGCAGGCCGGACCCGGAGGGGCCCGTACTCCTCGCCGTCGACGGCTCGCCCGCGGCCCGGGGAGCCGTCGAGTTCGCCTTCGCGGTGGCGGCCGCGCACGGCACGGACCTGGTGGCGCTGCACGCCTGGAGCACCCGCTCGGAGCGTGCCTACGAAAGCCCCGCCGACCCGCCCTTCGTGACCTACGACGAGGGCCGGCTGCGCGACGAGGAGGAGCGCGTGCTCGCCGAGGCGCTGGGCGGACTGCGCGAGTTGTATCCCGATGTCGCCGTGCGCCGCAGGCTGGTGCGCGGCCGGATCCGTCACACCCTCATCGAGGCGAGCGCAGACGCCGGTCTCGTGGTGGTGGGGGCGCGCGGCCGGGGCGGGTTCGCCGGGCTGCTGCTCGGCTCGGTCAGTCAGGCACTGCTCCACCACGCGCAGTGCCCGGTCGCCGTCGTCCGTTCCGGTGCGGAGTGAGGCTCACAGGCTCGCCGCGTGGTCCGGGACGTAGTTCCGCAGCTCGCGCGGCGGTCGCCGGTAGCCGGTCGACTCCGGACGTTCGGGCAGGTCCAGGGCGGGCGGGAGGACGTCCTGGTACGCCAGGGAGCCCAGCAGGTGGGCGATCATGTTCAGCCGGGCCCGGCGCTTGTCGTCGCTCTCCACGACGTACCAGGGTGCCTCGGTGATGTCGGTGTGCACCATCATCTCGTCCTTGGCCCGGGAGTACTCCTCCCAGCGGGCGACCGACTCCAGGTCCATCGGGGACAGCTTCCAGCGCCGCAGGGGATCCTCCAGCCGGCGCCGGAAGCGTTCCTGCTGCTCCTCGTCGCTCACCGAGAACCAGTACTTGCGCAGGAGGATCCCGTCCTCCACCAGCATCCGCTCGAAGAGGGGGCACTGGCGCAGGAACAGCTGGTACTCCTCCTTGCTGCAAAAGCCCATGACACGCTCGACACCGGCGCGGTTGTACCAGCTGCGGTCGAACAGGACGATCTCACCGGCGGCGGGCAGATGCCCGATGTACCGCTGGAAGTACCACTGGGTCCGCTCGCGCTCGGTCGGCTTGGGCAGCGCCGCGATCCGCGCGACCCGGGGATTGAGGTGCTCCGTGACCCGCTTGATCGTGCCGCCCTTGCCCGCCGCGTCCCGCCCCTCGAAGATCACGACCAGCCGGGCACCCTCGGCCCGCACCCACTCCTGCAGTTTCGCCAACTCCATCTGCAGGCGCAGCAGTTCCTTCTCATACGCCTTGCGCGGCAGCTTCTCCGCCTTGTTGCCGGCCATGCCGCCTCCCAGCTTCGAACGCCAGAACAGCACCGTACTGACAGGCGACGGGGGGCGCACGCCCGCCGGCAGGATGGGCGCTGGTCGGAGGCGTCACGAACCGCCGCTGCCGCCCTCGCTCCAGCGCGGGCGCTCCTGCGACGGGCTGGTCCGGGAGGGAATGTTGCCGTGGGCGGGAAGGTCGTGCGGGGTGATCCGCTGGTCGCTCTTCGGTACCTCGGCGGGCTCCCGGTGCTCCCGGACCTCGTGGACCGGGCCCTCGGCGGGCAGCCTGGGCTGCTCCTCGGGGCGGGGCGGACGCGATTCCCGGCGCCTGACGCGGCTGCCCAGGACGAAGGCGCCGATGAGCAGCGCCACGACGACCACACCGGCGACGAGCAACCCGATGGCGAGCGCGCCCCGACCTGCGGCGATGTCCATCCAAGTGGTGTCCATGGGCTCGCGGGTACCCCTGGTACCTCGATGAACACGTACGGCATCCCATAAGAACCCGTTTGCCACGACCAGCCGGAACGCCCGGCCGCAAGGAGAGAGAGTCGGGTTTGGTGCCCCCGGCACCGGCTACCCGCCCCTTGTGACATCGACAGCATCCCAGCAAGAACTCGTCCAGTTCCTCGAGGACCGCTTCGCGTGCGCCCAGGCCTGCACCGAGTGCGCTCGGACCTGCGCCCTGCGTGCGAGCCTCGTCGATCCGGACGCGGCGGAGGACCAGGAACTCGTGCGACGCAAGGGCATCCTGTGCGCCGAGGTGTGCGACACGGCCTGCCGTGTGCTGTCCGAGCAGGGCGGCATGGACGAGGGCGCCGAGGCCGCGCTCCGGGTCCAGCTGGAGTGGACCCGGTCCGTGTGCCTGGAGTGTGCGCAGGTCTTCGACCGGCACCCGGGCGCCGAGGACGCCGCGAAGGCCTGCCGTGCCTGCGCACGGGCCTGCACGGACTTCATGAGCACGCTCGACTGACGGGCCGCACCGCATCCCGCCGCTCCTCGGCATTCCCAATTTCTGGAACACGTTCTACGGTGTGCGCCGACAGGACCGGCCTTGGGGAGCCTGGAGGCGCCGTGCATCTCGAATACACGCCCGAGCAGCAGCGGCTGCGCACCGAACTGCGCGACTACTTCGCCAAGTTGGTGCCCGACCTCGCGCAGACCCGCTTCACCGACCCGGCCGCCCAGAAGCGCTACTACCGCAGGACGATCCGCCGGCTCGGCACGGACGGCTGGCTCGGTGTGGGCTGGCCCAAGGAGTACGGCGGCCGGGGCCTGACCGCGATGGAACAGTTCATCTTCTTCGACGAGGCGGCCCAGGCGGGCGTACCGCTGCCGCTGATGGCGCTCAACACCGTCGGCCCGACGATCATGCAGTACGGGACGGACGAGCAGAAGGCGTACTTCCTGCCGAGGATCCTCTCCGGCGAGATCGACTTCGCGATCGGCTACAGCGAGCCCGACGCGGGCACGGACCTGGCCGCCCTGCGGACCCGCGCCGTGCGCGACGGCGACGAGTACGTCGTCAGCGGCCAGAAGATCTGGACGACCAACGGCGACACCGCCGACTGGGTCTGGCTGGCCGTCCGCACCGACCCGGACGCCCCGCCCCACAAGGGCATCACCATGCTCCTCGTCCCGACCACCGACCCCGGCTACTCCTGCACCCTCATCAACACCCTCGCCTCGCACGACACCACCGCCAGCTACTACGAGAACATCCGCGTCCCGGTCGCCCGCCGCGTCGGCGCCGAGAACCAGGGCTGGCGCCTGATCACCAACCAGCTCAACCACGAGCGCGTCACCCTCGCCGCCCACGGCACCATGGCCATCCGCGCCCTGCACGACGTCCAGCGCTGGGCCATGGAGACCAAGCTCGCCGACGGCCGCCGGGTGGTCGACCTCCCCTGGGTGCGCCGCCGGCTCGCCCAGACCCACGCCAAGCTCGACGCCCTCAAGCTCCTGAACTGGAAGATGGTGAGCGCCGTGCAGGACGGCACGCTCACCCCGCAGGACGCCTCCGCGGTGAAGGTCTACGGCTCCGAGGCGCGCCGGGACGCGTACGCCTGGCTGATGGAGATCGTCGCCGCACCCGGCGCACTGAAGGAGGGTTCGGCGGGGGCCGTACTGCACGGCGAGCTGGAGCGCGGCTACCGCTCGGCCGTCATCTTCACCTTCGGCGGCGGCAACAACGAGATCCAGCGGGAGATCATCTCGTGGATCGGGCTGGGGATGCCGAGGGTGCGGCGTTAGCCTGCGGGCATGGGCGATCCCGGGCTGTTCACGCCGCGTTCCGTGACCTGGCAGATGCACGGCGACCCCATGATGTGGGTCGCCGGAATCCGCGCGCTCTACTTCCAAGCCCTCCATCCGCGTGCCGTACGCGGCGTCATGCAGAACAGCGACTTCCGGCACGACGCCTGGGGCCGCCTCCTGCGCACCGCCGACTTCGTCGGGACGATCTCGTACGGCACCACCGAGGCCGCCGAGAAGGCGGGCGCGCGCGTGCGGAAGATCCACAGCATGCTCAGCGCCACCGACCCGGACACCCAGGAGCGGTACGGCGTCGACGAACCCGAGCTGCTGCTGTGGGTGCACTGCGCGGAGATCGACTCGTATCTGCAGGTCGCGCGGCGCTCCGGCTTCCGCCTCACCGACGCGCAGGCCGACCGCTACATCGACGAACACCGGGTCAGCGCCCGCCTGGTGGGCCTGGACCCCGACGCCGTACCGGCGAACCAGGCCGAGATGGCCACGTACTTCGAGAAGGTGCGGCCCCAGCTCGCGTGCGGACCCGAGGCACGCGCGGTGGACGACTTCCTGCTCCGCCCGCCGACGCATCCCCTTCTCGTCCCGGCGCGCGAGGTGTTGTGGCGGCGCGTGGCGCAGCTGGCGTACGCCGCTCTGCCGCCGTACGCCCACGAGCTGTACGGCAGACCGGCGCCGAAACCCGCCACCGTCACCCGTCAGTTGCGTGCCACGGGCACCCTGCTGCGCGCTGTTCCCGCACGTCTGCGCTGGCAACTCCCGCCCAAACACATCCTGCGCGCCATGGCGCGACTCGGCCCCGGCTCGCGCCCGGCACCGTACAAACTCGGACGATAGCTCGCCATACTGGACGAGCCGGGGGAGGGCAAGGCTGACCGTGACGGGGGGCGATCGCGGGCGATGGCGGAGAGCAGGCTGATCCAGGGCCGGTACCGACTGCTCGATCCGATCGGGCGCGGTGGTATGGGCGAGGTGTGGCGTGCGCGCGACGAGTCGCTGGGCCGGCATGTCGCCGTGAAGTGCCTCAAGCCGCTGGGACCGCAGCACGACCACTCCTTCACGCGTGTCCTGCGGGAGCGGTTTCGCCGCGAGGCGCGGGTGGCCGCGGCGCTCCAGCACCGCGGGGTGACCGTGGTCCACGACTTCGGCGAGTCCGACGGAATTCTGTTCCTGGTCATGGAGTTGCTCCAGGGCCGCAACCTCAGCCAGCTCCTGGAGGACAACAAGCACCATCCGCTGCCCGTCCCGGACGTCGTCGAGATCGCCGACCAGGTCGCCGCCGCCCTCGCCTACACCCACCAGCAGGGCATCGTGCACCGCGACCTGAAGCCCGCGAACATCATGCGGCTCGCCGACGGCACGGTGAAGATCTGCGACTTCGGCATAGCGCGCCTCGCCCATGACATCGGCTTCACCTCCCGGCTGACCGGCACCGGCATCGCGATGGGCACCCCGCACTACATGTCGCCGGAGCAGATCGGCGGGGAGGAGGTGGACCAGCGCAGCGACCTGTACTCGCTGGGGTGCGTGCTGTACGAGATCGCCACCGGCGTACCGCCGTTCGACCTGGACGACCCCTGGGCGATCCTCGTCGGCCACCGCGACACCGCGCCCCGGCCGCCGCGCAGCCACCGCGCCGAGCTGCCCGAGTACTTCGAGCAGGTCATCCTCGACCTGCTGGCGAAGCGCCCCGAGGAACGCCCGCACGACGGACGCGAGTTGGGCCGCCGGATCGGTCTGGGCCGTACGACACCGACGTATGTGCCGACCGTGGTGACCCCGCAGCCGGACCTCGGGCCCCCGGCGCCCGTGACCCGCGAGCCCCGCCTGCCGTCCTGGACCCGCGGCATGACCACCGGCCACAAGGCCACCGGCGCGGGCCTGCGCACCACACCGCCGGACGCGGCGGCCGGTCTCACCGGCGAGTGGATCCCCCGACCCACGACCGGCCGGCCGCAGGAGGCCGCCGTACCCGACGAAACGCCCACCCCCACCGCGGCGGCGCTCGCCGCGCTGGCCGGACGGCACAACGCCGGTCTCAGCCTGGGCCGACTGGGCCGCTGGACCGAGGCGGGCGAGGTGCACCGGGCCGTCGCCGCCGAGCGTGAGCACCTCCTCGGCCCCGACCACCCGGACACCCTCGCCAGCCGCTACGAGGTCGCCTTCACCCTCAGCCGCACCGGCCGCGCCGCCGACGCCCTGCGCGAGTACAAGCACGTCGCCCGCGCCCGCAGCCTCTCGCTCGGCCCCGACCACCCCGAGACGCTCGCCGCCCGGCAGGAAATGGCGTACGTGCTCGGCCAGTTGGGGCGCCACTTCGACGCGCACCAGGTCTACACGTCCGTACTGACGGCACGAGAGCGCGCGATGGGCGCCGACCACCCCGACACGCTGCGCTGCCGCCACAACCTCGCCTTCAACCTGAGCAGACTCGGCCGCCTGGAGGACTCGTACCGCATGGCCGGCGAGGTCGCCGTCGCACGCGCCCGCGTCCTCGGCCCGCACCACCCCGACACCCTGGTCACGCGCTACGAAGTCGCCTACGCGCTCGGCCAGTTGGGCCGCTGGGTCGAGGCCCTGCAGACCTACCGCGAGGTCGCCGACGCCCGCGCCCAGGCCCTCGGCCCGGACCACCCCGACACGCTCGCCGCCCGCTATGAGGTCGGCATCAGCCTCGGCCGTCTCGGCCGCAGCGCGGAGGCGCTCCAGCTCTACCTCGACCTGATCGACGACCGCACCCGCGTCCACGGCCCCGCCCACCCCGAGACCCTGCGCGCGCGCCACGGCCTCGGCGTGAACCTCGGGCGCCTCGGGCGCTGGGAGGAGGCCCTCGCCGAGTCACGGGACGTGTGCGCGATCCGTGAGCGCGTGCTGGGACCCGACCACACCGACACCCTGGTCAGCCGACGCGAGGTCGCGGTGAGCCTCGGCTGGCTGGGCCGCTGGCCGGACGCGCTAACCGAGTACCGCAGGGTGGCCGCCGCCCGTGAACACGTCCTCGGCGCCGACCACCCCGACACCCTCGCCAGCCGGAACGACGAGGCCCACTGCCTGGAGCAGCTCGGGCGGGGCGCGGAGGCGGTCGAGCTGTACCGGAGGGTGGCGGTGCTGCGGCAGCAGCGGGCGTCCGGAGGCCGGTGAAGCCCGGTGGCGAGCCGTTACTCCGGCGCGTCCCACCTATGGCCGACCTAGATCATCACGTGTTACGAAGAACCATGCCAGCACACGAGGGACACCCGGGACACCGTACGTACGACGCCGTCATCGTCGGCGGAGGCCACAACGGCCTCGTCGCCGCCGCCTACCTGGCCCGGGCCGGACGGTCCGTGCTGGTGCTGGAGCGACTGGACCGCACCGGGGGCGCCGCGGTCTCCACGCGCCCGTTCGCCGGCGTCGACGCTCGTCTCTCCCGCTACTCGTACCTGGTCAGCCTGCTGCCCAAGAAGATCGTCCGGGACCTCGGCCTGGACTTCCGCGTCCGTACGCGCAACGTCTCGTCGTACACGCCCGTTGACCGGGACGGCCGGCCGACCGGACTGCTCGTGGGCGGCGGCGAGCGGCGCACCCGGGAGGCGTTCGCCCGGCTGACCGGGGGTGAGCGCGAGTACGCGGCCTGGCAGCGCTTCTACGCCATGACCGGCGAGGTCGCCCAGCGGGTCTTCCCGACGCTCACCGAGCCCCTGCCGAGCCGCGAGGAGCTGCGCCGCCGGGTGGACGACGAGGAGGCCTGGCGGACCCTCTTCGAGGAGCCGATCGGCGTCGCGATCGAGGACCGCTTCGCGGACGACCTGATCCGGGGCGTGGTCCTGACGGACGCCCTGATCGGCACCTTCGCCGACGCCCATGACGCCTCCCTCAAGCAGAACCGTTGCTTCCTGTACCACGTGATCGGCGGCGGCACCGGCGACTGGGACGTCCCCGTCGGCGGCATGGGCGCCCTCACCGACGCCCTGGCCACAGCTGCGCGCGACGCGGGCGCCGTGGTCGTCACCGGGCACGAGGCGGTACGGATCGACACGGACGGCCGTACGGCGGAGATCAGCTATCGCACGGCCGACGGCGAGGGCGTCGTCGCCGCCCGGCAGGTCCTGGTGAACGCCTCCCCGCAGGAACTGGCCGCCCTGACCGGCGACACCACCCCGGCCCCCGCCGAGGGCGCCCAGCTCAAGGTGAACATGCTGCTCAAGCGCCTGCCCCGGCTGCGCGACAGCTCCGTCGACCCGCGCGAGGCGTTCGCCGGCACCTTCCACATCGCCGAGGGCTACGACCAGCTGGCCGCCGCCCACGCCCAGGCCGCCGCCGGTGAACTCCCCGCCGCCCCGCCGTCCGAGATCTACTGCCACTCGCTGACCGACCCGACGATCCTCGGCCCCGCCCTCGTCGAACGGGGCTACCAGACCCTCACCCTGTTCGGCCTGCACACCCCGGCCCGGCTCTTCGTGCGCGACAACGACGCCGTACGCGACGAACTGCTGAAGTCGACGCTCGCCCAGCTGGACGCCCACCTCGCCGAGCCGCTCGCCGACTGTCTGGCGACGGACGCCGACGGACGGCCCTGCATCGAGGCGAAGACCCCGCTGGACCTTGAGCGTGACCTGCGCCTTCCCGGCGGCAACATCTTCCACCGTGACCTGGCCTGGCCGTACGCCCAGGAGGACACCGGCCGCTGGGGCGTGGAGACCCGCCACCCGAACGTGCTGCTGTGCGGGGCGGGCGCGGTGCGCGGGGGAGGGGTGAGCGGGGTGCCGGGGCACAACGCGGCGATGGCGGTGCTGGAGGCGGCCGGCGACTGACGCCGGCCCTGGTCAGACCCGGACGCCGCCGTCCACCTGGAGGATCACGCCGGTCACATAGGACGCGCGGTCGCTCAGCAGCCAGGCGGCAGCCTGGGCGGTCTCCTCGGGGTCGGCGGCCCGGCCCAACGGGTTCTGCGCGGTGAGCCGGTCGATGATGCCGGGGTGTTCCGCTCCCACTTGTCGACCATGCCCCGCCACCGTCAACTGCGACGTCCTGGACATCACCGGCCGCGACCAGCGAGTCGTCATCTACACCGCCACCCCGGGCAGCCCTCCGAGGAGGCGCTACGACTGCTGTCCGTCATCGGCACGCAACGCCTGGACGTGCCCGGCTGAGCCGTCGGCGCCGGCTCGCCGGTCAGTTCGCGGAAGCGGTCCACCCGCTCGCCGTGATCCGCGCCGCGTCCGCCGGCCGGGCCTCGTCGAAGAGGACGCTGTGCGCCGTCTCGACGTGCAGACCGTCGACGTACGCACCGCGGCCCACGTAGAGCTTGTCGGTGGTGTATCGCCAGCGGACCACCAGCTGCCGGTGCGCGGGGAGTTGCGCCGTGAGGCGGTGCCAGACGCGGCCCGACCAGCCGGTCACGGCGCCGGTCGGGTGGGCCTGCGGCCGCTCGCCCTGGCGTTTCGTCGCGAAGGGGAGCGGAGCCCAGGTAGTGCCGCCGTCCGTCGTGGACTCCAGGACGAGGACGTCCGCCTGCGGCTCGGTGTCCCACCACAGGTCGCAGTGCAGCTCTGCCTCGCCGGAGGAGGTGTCGAGGGCGGGGAGCGCGAGCGTCGCGCTCGTGGCGGTCGCCATTCCCGAGAACCATGCCGTACGGCCGTGGCGCGGGCGGACCGCTGCGGCACGGGCCATGTTGTCGGCCGCGGCGACCCGGGGCGCGGAACCGGAGCGCCAACTGCGCACCGGATGAACCGAGTTGCCGAGGACGACGAGGAAGGAGTCGGTCGTCGGGTCGAGAACGAGAGAGGTGCCGGTGAAACCGGTGTGTCCCGCTGTGCGCGGGGTGGCCATGGCGCCCATGTACCAGTGCTGGTAGAGCTCGAAGCCCAGGCCGTGCTCGTCGCCGGGGAAGGCGGTGTTGAAGTCGGTGAACATCAGCTCCACGGACTCCGGCTCCAGGATGCGGCACCTGCCGTACGCGCCCCCGTTGAGCAGCGTCCGGCCGAGAACCGCCAGGTCCCAAGCGTTCGAGAAGACGCCTGCGTGGCCCGCGACCCCGCCCAGGCTGAAGGCGTTCTCGTCATGCACTTCGCCCCGGACGAGCCCACGGTCCAGGCCGGACCACGGCAGCCGGGCGTCCTCGGTGGCCGCGATCCTCGGCTTCCAGGCGGTGGGCGGGTTGTAGCGGGTGCGGCGCATGCCGAGCGGGCCGGTGATCTCGTCGTGGAGGAGGGCGTCGAGGCTGCGGCCGGTGATCTTCTCCAGGACGAGCTGGAGGGAGATCAGATTCAGATCGGAGTAGAGGTACTTGGTGCCCGGAGGGTTCAGCGGCGCCTCGTTCCAGATGAGTTGGAGCTTCTCCTCGTACGTCGGCGCGTTGTACAGCGGGATCCAGGCGCGGAACCCCGAGGTGTGGGTGAGGAGCTGACGGACCGTGATGTCCTGCTTGCCCGCGCGGCCGAAATCCGGGAGGTGGGAGGCGACCGTCGCCTCCAGCCCGAGCTCGCCCCGTTCGATCTGCTGCACCGCGAGGATCGACGTGAAGAGCTTGGACACCGAGGCCAGGTCGAAGACGGTGTCCTCGGCCATCGGGATCTGCTGGTCGGCCGGGAACTCCACGCCCGTGTCGGTCTTCTCGTCGTACGCCTCGTAGCGCACGGCCATCCCGATGGGCTGGTGCAGGGCCACGGTGCCGCCGCGGCCCGCGAGGAGGACGGCGCCGGCGTACCAGGGGTGCTTGGGGGAGGGGCCCAGGAACCTCTCGGCGTCGGTGACGAGCCGGCGGAGATGGGTGGGGAGGAGGCCGGCGCGTTCGGGGGAGCCGTGGCGCAGGGTGGGGCTTGCGGTGCGCGTCGCTGCGGCTGCCGCCGCGGGTCCCGCGGGCAAGGAGGCGATGGTCAGGGCGCCGCCCAAGGCCATCGCGGTTCTGCCCAGTTGACGCCTGGTCAGTCCGGTTCTGCCGTCGGTCATCGAGGTTCCTCCCGCCACTCCGGCTGAAAGTATCTTTCGGGATCACCTTGCGTGATGAAACTTTCGTGTCAGGTGGGAGTGGTGTCAACGGGATCGCCACTCAAGAGATCTGACGGTGTATCAGAAAAGGCCTTCCGTCGTCCGGAGGACTGCGGCATCCTGCGCCCATGCAGACGGAGCTGAGCAAGAAACTGGGAGTCGAGCACGCCATATTCGGCTTCACGCCGTTCCCCGCCGTCGCCGCGGCCATCGGCAGGGCCGGCGGCTTCGGAGTGCTCGGCGCGGTCCGCTACACCGCCCCCGACGACCTCAAACGCGACCTCGACTGGGTCGAGGCGCATGTCGACGGCAGGCCCTACGGGCTGGACGTCGTCATGCCCGCGAAGAAGGTCGAGGGCGTCACGGAAGCCGACGTCGAGGCGATGATCCCGGAAGGGCACCGGCAGTTCGTCGAGGCCACCCTCGCCAAGTACGGCGTGCCCGAACTGGCCGAGGGCGAGGCGTCCGGCTGGCGGATCACCGGGTGGATGGAGCAGGTCGCACGCACCCAGCTCGACGTCGCCTTCGACTATCCGATCAAGCTGCTCGCCAACGCCCTCGGTTCACCGCCCGCGGACGTCGTGGAACGCGCGCATGACCGGGGCGTGCTCGTCGCGGCTCTTGCCGGCAGTGCCCGGCACGCCCGCAAGCACGCGGAGGCGGGGATCGACATCGTCGTCGCCCAGGGCTACGAGGCGGGCGGCCACACCGGTGAGATCGCCTCCATGGTGCTCACCCCGGAGGTGGTGGAGGCGGTCGACCCCCTGCCCGTGCTGGCTGCCGGGGGCATCGGCAGCGGCCAACAGGTGGCGGCGGCACTCACCCTCGGCGCCCAGGGTGTATGGCTGGGCTCCATGTGGCTGACCACCACAGAGGCCGATCTGCACTCGCCCGGCCTGACCCGCAAACTGCTCGCCGCCGGGTCGGGCGACACCGTCCGCTCCCGCGCCCTGACGGGCAAGCCCGCACGCCAGCTGCGCACCGAGTGGACCGACGCCTGGGACGACCCGGACGGGCCCGGCACCCTCCCCATGCCCCTGCAGGGACTCCTGGTGGCCGAGGCCGTCTCCCGGATCCAGAAGTACGAGGTCGAGCCGCTGCTCGGCACACCCGTCGGCCAGATCGTGGGCCGGATGAACAGCGAACGCAGTGTCCAGGCCGTCGTCGACGACCTCACCCGCGGCTTCGAACAGGCCGTGCACCGCATCAACCGCATCGCCGGAAGGAGCGGCCAGTGACGAGCACCCCCGCCACCCCCACCGGGAGCACCCCGCCGGTCGGCTTCTGGGCCCAGGCCGCCGCCGATCCCGACCGCCCGGTCCTCGTCGCCCCCGACGGCGAGCAGTGGACCGCCGGACGTCTGCACGCCGCTGCCAACCGTCTCGTCCACGGCCTGCGCGCGGCCGGCCTCGGACGCGGCGACGCCTTCGCGGTCGTCCTCCCCAACAGCGTCGAGTTCTTCACGGCATACCTGGCCGCCACCCAGGCCGGCCTCTACCTGGTCCCCGTCAACCACCACCTCGTCGGCCCCGAGATCGCCTGGATCGTCGCCGACTCCGGCGCCAAGGTGCTCATCGCCCACGAGCGCTACGCCGACCCCGCCCGCCAGGCCGCCGACGAGGCCGGCCTCCCGGCCACCCACCGGTACGCCGTCGGCGAGATCGAGGGCTTCAGGCCGTACGCCGAACTCGTCGACGGACGACCGGAGTCGGCACCCGCGGAGCGCGAGCTCGGCTGGGTCATGAACTACACCTCCGGCACGACGGGCCGCCCCCGCGGCATCCGCCGCCCCCTGCCCGGCAAACCGCCCGAGGAGTCCTACCTGGGCGGCTTCCTCGGCATCTTCGGCATCAAGCCGTTCGACGCCAACGTGCACCTCGTCTGCTCGCCGCTCTACCACACCGCGGTCCTCCAGTTCGCGGGCGCGTCCCTGCACATCGGCCACGGGCTGGTCCTGATGGACAAGTGGACGCCCGAGGAGATGCTCCGCCTGATCGACAACCACACGTGCACGCACACCCATATGGTCCCGACCCAGTTCCACCGTCTCCTCGCGCTCCCGGAAGACGTACGGGGCCGCTACGACGTCTCCTCCATGCGGCACGCCATCCACGGCGCCGCCCCGTGCCCCGACCATGTGAAACGGGCCATGATCGAGTGGTGGGGCCACTGCGTGGAGGAGTACTACGCCGCCAGTGAGGGCGGTGGGGCCTTCGCGACCGCCGAGGACTGGCTGAAGAAGCCCGGAACGGTCGGCAAGGCCTGGCCGATCAGCGAGCTCGCGATCTTCGACGACGACGGCAACCGTCTCGCGCCCGGCGAACTCGGCACCGTCTACATGAAGATGAACACCGGCGGCTTCAGCTATCACAAGGACGAGGCCAAGACGAGGAGGAACCGCATCGGCGACTTCTTCACCGTGGGCGACCTGGGCTGCCTCGACGAGGACGGCTATCTCTTCCTCCGCGACCGCAAGATCGACATGATCATCTCCGGCGGGGTCAACATCTACCCGGCCGAGATCGAGTCCGCCCTGCTCGCCCACCCGGCCGTTGCCGACGCCGCCGCCTTCGGCATCCCGCACGACGACTGGGGCGAGGAGGTCAAGGCCGTCGTCGAACCGGCCCCCGGCCACGAGCCCGGTCCCGCCCTCGCCGCCGCGATCCTCGACCACTGTGCCGGGCAACTCGCCGGGTACAAGCGGCCCAAGAGCGTCGACTTCATCGCCGAGATGCCGCGGGATCCCAACGGGAAGCTGTACAAGCGGCGGTTGCGGGAACCGTACTGGGAGGGGCGCACGCGCCCCGTGTGACGTCAAGGACGCAGACGAGGCGGTGCCTCCAAGGCCTTGGCGAGGCCTGCCGCGTCGGTGCCGATCTTGCGGTAGACGCTGGACAGCAACTGCCGCACGCCTTGCTCGGTCAGGTGCAGTTCCTTGGCGATCACAGTCACCGGGTGTCCCTCGACGGCCAGTTCGGCCGTACGGTGCTCCTGCGCGGTCAGTGTGTCCGCCTGCACGTAGCGCAGGGGCAGCGGGCGCAGACCGGCCGTCGAGAGTTCCTCCCGGGCGCGGACGGCGAGCGCCTCGGCACCGCAGTGGACGGCGCCTTCCAGACCCTGGTAGAGCCGGTCGGCAGCCTCCTGGAGCCGACCGTTGCGGGACAGCGCGGCGCCGTGGCCGACTTGGGCGCGAGCGAGTTCGTACGAGGCGGGGGACTGCTCCAGGTGGTCGATCGCCTCCGCGTACAGGTCGAGTGCGGCCGGTCCGCCGGTCACCTCGGCGAGGGTGTGGAGGGCCTGCCCGATGGTGGAGGCGGCGCCGAAGTCCCGGGCACGTTTGACGGCGTCCTGGGCGTGGTGGATCGCCTCGTCCGGGGCGGTGGGGGCGAGCGCTGTCGCGAGCCGCAGCTGCCACGGGCACCAGGCCGGGTTGCGCCAGGCCCGTCCGTCCAGCCAGTCCCCCACCGCGGACAGCAGCGCCGCCGCTTCCGTGTGCCGTCCCTCGGCCAGGAGCAGTTCCGCGTACACGGTGCGCGGGTCGGGATAGATGACGGCGTTCGGAGCCATCTCACCGAAGTGGTTGTCGTCGGCGAGCGCGCGGGCCTCGGCGATCCGGCCACGGGCCAGCAACGTCTGGATCAGGACGCTGACGCCGTACCACTGGGCGGCCACGACGCCGTCCACCTTGTCGGCGATGCGCAGGCCTTCCCGGACCAGGTCCTCGGCTTCGGCCAGACAACCGCGGTGGTAGCGGACATAGCCGGCGATGGACTGGCCGAAGGCCAGGTGGGAGCCGTGCCAGCCCTTGCCCACGCATTCCGCGATCCCCTGCTCGAACAGCTCCTCGGCCCGTCGCGGCTGGTCGCTGTACATGAACACCAGGGCGACCGAGAGGGGGACCTCGAAGCCCCGGTTCTCATCGGTCCAGCTCATGCCGCCGCGCAGGGACTTCTCCGCATAGGTGAGGGCGGTCCGGCGCGGTTCGCCGCGCAGGACGGCGTCCCAGGCCCGCAGTCCCAGGATGTAGCGCTCCTCCAGGCTGCGGCCGGGCAGCTGCTCGGCCAGCCGCGCCAGTGTCCGGGAGCGGGCGGGTGAGTCGGGATCGTCGGCGCGCATCGTGCTCCAGACGAACTGATCGGCCTGCATACGCAGTTTGACGCGCGGATTCGTGGCCTGCCGGGCCTCCTCGGCGGCCACGGTCGCGGCCTCGGCCATCCGATCGGTGTGGGCGAGCGCCGTCGTCAGCCGATAGACGATGGAAGCGCGCAGGTCGGGGTCGACGTCGGGCTCCGCCAGCGCCTGCCGGAGATGGCGCACCGTGGCCGTGGGCTCGATCAGGAAGGTGGCGCACGCGAGTTCGTGCAGGACCGCGGCGCGGTCCTCGGGGCTCGGTGGCTCCTTCAACGCGCGGGTGAGCATGCGCCGGGCGGCCTCGGTCGCCCCGGCGCCGAGGTACTCGCGAGCGGCCTCGCGCAGGCAGTCGACCGTCTCGGGTCTGCCCTCGCAGGGCACCTCCAGCAGATGCCGGGCGGCGGCGGTGGGGCCGTACCCCGCGTTCAGGACGGCCTCCGCGGCCGCGTTGTGCAGACCGGCCCTGAAGCCGGAGCGGATGGACCGGTAGATCGTCGTGGTGATCAGCGGATGGACGAACTCGAGCTCACCCTCGGGGCCGTGGCCGTCGGTGAGGATCCGCGCCGCGCGGAGCTTCTGCGTCGCCTCGGCGGCGGTCTCGTCGCCGAGTACCGCGATGGTCGCGGCGAGCTGTGGTGAGAAGGGCGACCCCAGCACGGCGGCGGCATGCGCGAAGCGGACGGTCGCGGTGTCGAGGCCTTCCAGACGCTCGATCAGCCCCGGACCCTTGATCGCGGCGGCCAGTTCACGCATCGCGGGAAGGTCGTCCTCGCTGCCGCTCAGTTTCCGCTCGGCGAGGCCGATGGCGAGTTCGACCGTCTCGAAAGGGCTCCCTCCCGTGGCCGACCAGCATTCCTTGCAGAACACGTCGTCGGCTCTCTCACCGACTTGGTTCCTGATGATCTGTGCCACGCCGTCGGCGGTGAGGCATGCGAGGTCGTGAGGGCGCTCTCCGTGATGTCCGACGAGCGTACGGAGTTCGCCCGCTTCGGACGGCAGTTCCTCGGGCCGGTAGGCGACCACGATCAGCAGGGGCAGGTCATCGACCCGTGACGCGAAGGAATCGAGCCAACTCAGGGACTCGGCGTCCGCCCAGTGCAGGTCGTCCAGGAGCAGGACAACGGGTGCCTTCTTGATGGTGAGGCACGTCATGACCCAGTCGAGGCCTTCGCGGACCCCGGTCGGATCCGGTGCGGGGGCGGGGCCCCTCGCCTCGAGGCCGAGCACGGCGGCCATGACGTCGTACCAGCTTCCCAGGAAGGCGCGCAGTTCCGCTCCGTCCATCCTCGCCAGCGAGGGCTGCACGAACTGGCGCACCACGCGGAACGCCGACCCCTGTTCCTTCTCCCCGCCTCTGCCCGACAGCACGGTGAATCCCGATGCCATGGCGCGCTCACGTGCTTGCGTGATGAGTGCTGTCTTGCCCAACCCAGCCGGTCCGCTGAAGGCGAGCAGCCCCCTGCGCCTGGCTTGCGGCACACCGTCCGAGGTACGTCGCAGTTCCTTGAACGCGGCGTCGAGGGCCTGAAGTTCCCGTCGGCGCTCGATCAACGTCCGCTGTTCCGTGATCGGGTGCCGCGGCTCCATCGCCATGTGCCGTACCGCCTTCTGTCGTTCGGCTCGGAGGAGCCGAGCGTACGCCTCGGCGAGGTGCGGCAGGCCGAATTGAGCACCATAGGGTGAATCGTGCACCGTAGGTGGGAGAACGCCCTCCCGCTGGGTAGTGGACTCGGATGGACGTCTCCCTGGTGATGGAAACGGGAGCACGTCAGGAGGGGCTACGGCACGGCCGGCACCGAAGTCACATCCGCGTAGCGAGGCACGGTGCGGGCCCAGTCGTAGCACCCGCGGATCCAGCCGATCATGCCCTCCACATAGGCGATGCCCGTGGGGCTCAACGCCGGTTCGATCCCGGCCCGGAGCCTTTGGAACTGCTCGATGGTGCTGTTGATCTCCTCGATGGCCAGGAGTACGGCCGCCTGCAGGGAGCACCGTCGTTCGCGCTGGTGGGCCAGGGCAAGGTTGATCAGTTCGCCCGCGTGCTGCTCCTTCACCGCGGAGAACAGATCGGCCGTCCACACCGCCGCGTCGGCCGACAGCCGGCTCAGTCGCCGCACGACGGGATGATGCACCTCGGCGTCGGTCAGTTCGCTCGCCCGGGCGCCCTCGTACAGCGGGTAGAACGGCTCGACGCCCGCGGTCAGCGACCGTATGGAGGTGCAGTCGCCGGTGCGCAGCACAAGGGGGTGGGTCTGGGCCACGGCTTCGTACAACAGGCCGTGCACGTATTCACAGCTCTGCCAGGCCCATCGCGCTGCCTGCGCGGGTGTGCAGTGCTCCCGGACCTGGCGGTGGAGATCGGCCAGGGCGGCTCCGAGGCGAGTGCTGGGCGGTCGCCCGTCCCGCAGAATCGCGACACTCTCGCACAGCATGGGCAGCAGCCTGCCCGGAGAGCTTCGACCGAGGTCCTCGGCGAGGTCGTCGAAGACGAACTGATAGGCGATCTGGTGGGCCACGATCTGAAGGACGCCCAAATCCACGGTGGGACTGGTGTAGCTGGCGAGTTCCGCGGGGCGAGTGCGGGCGATCATCGCCGCCACATCCGGTTCGTCCGTCAGCCCCCATACCCTCAGCCATGCGTCGACCCCGGTCGCGGCCTCGGCTTCATGAGGATTCCGCCGGAATGGGAAAGGCATGTGGAGGTTGGTGTCGATCAGGTCCCGGAGGTTGGAGTCCGGCATTCCGTCCGGTACGGCCAGCGTGATTTCCTCATGCGTCGTCGACAACGTGGTCACCTGCCGTTCGGGTGTCCGGCGTGCGCTGAGCGGCCATCGCTCGGGGCGGGCGCGAGTCGGGGGAGGGCACACGGGAACGGGGTTCGCAGATCATGACCAGGGCACGCGGTCCCATCGTGATCCCGGGGCGCGCTTTCCGGTCGGCATGGTCCGGCAGATGGCGCAGGCGCCGGCGGCCGGCGATGGTCGCGAGCGCGAGGGTGGCCTCCACCATCGCGAACTCGTCACCGAGGCATTTGCGGTTGCCCGTGGAGAACGGCATCATCGCGCGACGTTGTTCGGCGGTGGGCCGCCCCGGCAGCCAGCGGTCGGGATCGAAACGCTCGGGTTCCGGGAACGACGAGGGATCGTGGTGCAGGAGGTAGGGGCTGTACAGGACGGCGGCTCCCTCGGGCAGGCGGCATCCGGCGAGTTCCGTCTCCTTGGTGGCGACGCGCGTGAACAGCCAACCGGGCGAGGAGTGGCGCAGCGTTTCGGATACGACGCACCGGGTGTAGACGAGGTACGGCAGATCCTCGGGACCGGGCCGCCGGCCTTCGGCGAGGACGGAGTCGAGCTCGGCGTGCAGACGTCGCTCCGCCTCCGGATTGCGGGCCAGCAGACTGAAAGCGGCGGCCAGGGCGAGCGCCTGGGTCTCGACGCCCGTCAGCAGCAGCGTGATCAGGTGGTCGTGGACCTCCTGATCGGTGATCGCCGACGTCGGTCCGTCGCCGTTCGCGGCCTTCAGCAGCGTGCCCAGCACGTCGTCGCGGTCGGCGCCCCGGCGACGCTCCGCGATCGACGTGTCGATGATCTCGTGCAGGCGCGAGAGCGCGCGCCGATAGCGGCGGTTGGCGGGGGTCGGGAGGCGGAACAGGGCGTCGATCGGTACGACCGTGCGGACGAACAGGCCGCGGACGACCGCGGTGAGACAGTCCCGCACCTCGGCAGTCGTCCGGTCGTCCAGGGAATCGGAGAGGAGGACACGGCTGGTCACCCGTGTCGTGAGCGCCATCATCGCCTCGGTGACAGGAACATCCTGACCGATCGGCCATGCGCGGCACACGGCCTCAGCCTCCTCGGTCACCAGGTCCGTGTACTCGGCGACGTGGGAAGGGCGGAAGGCGGGCTGCAACAGTGTGCGCTTTTCCCGATGCGTCGGCTGTCGGCAGGTGACGAGGCCGTCGCCCATCAGCTTCCCGAGCCTGTCGTACAGCGGGCCCCCCTTGTCGAAGGTGTGCGGGTCCTTGAGCATCGTGTGGACCAGCTCCGGGTGGCACACCATCCAGGCACGCCGGGGGCCCAGCCGTATCTCGACCAGATCCCCGTACGAGGGCAAAGAATTCAGAAACGCCAGCGGTCGGCGGAACAACGGGATACCGTGACCGAGGATGGGGAATATGCCTGGAGCAGTACCTGTCCGCCATACTCGCTCCTGGGCGGGAACATCACGGCTCATGTATACCTCCTGCCTGACGCGGCACGCGAAATCGCTGAACGTGCCACGGACTTGATACTTGAGACAAGTCCTGCCCAGTCCGAGCGGTGTTCGGTTTCCCGAAACCTTTCTCCAAAGGGGCGCACGGGAGCACAGAGTGGCAAAAGAAGCATTCGTCGAAATGGTCGTTTGTGCATCGTGCTTCGACGGGCCGTCTTCATCCGTCACTCAGGTGTGGTCCCGTCCCATAGGGGACGGGACCACAGTCGTTCAGCGTTCGTGCACGCGGATCACCTTCAGGACGGGCGACGACAGGATGTCCTTCTCACAGAACCGCGCCGTCACCCATCGCTCACCCGAGAACAACCGCGTCTGGTCCCGGAAGTGGGCCGAGTTCGGGTTCGACGACTGCGCGTACGTCAGCAGCGTCCGGGCCACCGGGCAGCGGCTGCCGTCCCAGCCCACCGCCTGGATGTGGCTGGAGCCGGTCGTCACCTCGGTGTAGCCCCTCTGAGCCGCCTTCCACACCGGCTCGATCTTGTTCCACACCCCGAGTCCCTCCGTGCCGCCCGGAACGGGGATGCGCTGACCGTTGCGCACGACGAACTGGTGCTCGCCGAGGCGGGAGTCGAGGGCGATGCCCGCCGCCCGCAGTTCGGCGACCGTGTCCGCGAGGGCCGTGGCGAAGCCGGGCGCCGCGGTGTTGAGCGTGTTCGGCGTGCGCACCGGGTCCGACGCCGAGAACGGCACCTTCCACCGCTGGGCGGCCGGCACCTTCGCCGTCAGCTTCCGCCAGAACCGGTCGAAGAGCAGGGCACCCCGGCTGCCGGTGTCCATGGTGCGGTCCCACGCCGCGAGCACCGGGCAGGCTTGCGTGATGTCAACCGCCTTGCCGTCACTGCCCGTTGCCGTGCCGCCCGGCAGCGCGGCGCACGCCTTCGCCATGTCGGTCGCGGCCAGGGCGGCCGCCGGCACGCGGTTCCTGAACTGTTGGCGCTCCAGATCCCGGACGGTCAGACCGCCCCGCTCCGCCATCGCCGCCACGTCCTCGATCGCGCCGCGGGTGCGCAGGGAGCGCTGCGTGCCGATGGTGCCGAAGACCCGCTCGTAGCCGGTGAGCGGCCGGTCGGCATTGGCCAGCCAGGCGCTGTCGTTGGAGTTCTCCGCGTACGGCGCGTCCTTCAGCGTCGGCATGCGCGCGGGCCCGAAGATCCCGGGCTGAACGGCGTCGGCGTCGCTGCCGAGCGCGCAGTCGCCGCGGGAGCCGTCGAGGACCGCGAGTCCCGCGGCCGGGTAGGTGGCCTTGCCGACGTCCGTGGAGCACCGCGCCGCCAGGTCGTCGGTGATGCGGGGCAGCACCTGCGACTGGGTGAAGAGGGAGTGCCCCGAGCGGTCCGCGGCGATGGTGTTCACCCACGGGAGACCCTGGTGACGGGCGAGGGTGGCGAGAACGTCGGCCGTGCCGCGCGCCTTGCTGAAGCCGAGCGAGGTGTCGGCGAACCGCATGTTGGCCGCGTTCGGGTCGTTGAGCGCGTACGCCGTCGTAGCCGTCCACGGCAGCGGGAGGTCACCGTCGGTGGACGCGACGACCGGGCCGTACCGTGTCCACCACTGGGTGCGGCTGACAGGGGCACCGCCCCTGACCGCGACGGTCACGGTCCGCTTCTTCATCCGCTCCGGTCTGCCGTCCACGAGGTAGACCGTGGGGTCGGCAGGATCCAGCGTCAGCCTGTGCAGATTGAACGGGACACCCGTCGCGACGGTGTGGCTCCACGCCACATGGGAGTTGTAGCCGATGGAGATCGTCGGCGACCCGAGCAGGGATCCACCGGCGACGTCGAGCTCGCCGGGAATCGTCTGCTGCGCCTGCCAGAAGCGGCGTCCGCCGTGCCACGGGTAGTGCGGGTTGCCCAGTAGCAGACCGCGCCTGTTGGCCGTGGTGTCACCGCGGAAGGCGACCGCGTTCGACCCCATGTCCGCGTCGGCGGTCCGCTCGCGCACGGCCCGGACCAGGGCCGCGGCATCCGGGCTCGTCCCGATGCCCCTGCCGCGGGCGGCCGAACCGCTGGGCGGCCGGGCGGAGGTGATGTCGTCCACGGCGCCGCCCTGGCCGCCGAGCACCGCGAAGGCGTAGGAGCGCGCGGCCACGTCCAGCGGGGTGATCGGCCGCACCCAGGCCGCGCCCTTGCACGCGGGGTCGGTGATCCGGTTCTGCTTCAGCCAGGTGTTGTACCCGGCGGCGAAGCCACGCATGAGGTCTTCGGCCTGCCGGCTCGGGCCGCGCGGAGCGGGTTCGGCGAGCAACTTCTCCACGGTGCGGGTCTGGCGTACGCCACGGAAGTACAGGTCGCTGGAGAGGTTCGTGGTGGCCGAGGACAGTGACAGGTCGGTCGCCGCGTCCGTGCCGAAGAAACGCGAACGCTCACCGCGCACGGTCACGAACCCGTCGGCGAGCGTGCACACCTGGTCGGCGGCCTGCGCCCAACCGGTGCCGAAGCCCATGGACCTGTAGTCCTTGGCGACTATGTGCGGAATGCCGTACTCGGTATAGCGGACGACGGCGGACAGACCGCCGTGCGAGAGCTGTTCGTGCCGGTTGTGCGGGTCCTGCCGGTCGGCCGCGGCCGCGGGCAGCCCGGCCACGGTGGCGAGCAGGGCGACGGCCGCGACGACGAACCGTCTGGGGCGGGTGCGCATGGTGCCTCCCAACGTCATTGAGGGAAGGAGCCGTTGAGCATACCAACGGGTATGTGTCCCCGGTCAGTGTCGGGCCTGCTTCTTGACCCGTCCCTGCGACGCACCGAGGATCATGTGTCATGACGCCAGGACACGGCAGCACGGTTGACGGAGTGCTGCGCCGCAGCGCCCGACGCACCCCGGCACGCGTCGCGGTCGAGGACCGCGAGCGTGCGTGGACGTACGAGGAACTCGACGAGGCCGTCTCCCGAGCGGCGAGCGTCCTGCTCGACCAGGGCCTCACCCCCGGCGACCGGGTGGCCGCCTACGGCCACAACTCGAGCGCGTATCTGATCGCCTTCCTGGCGTGCGCCCGCGCAGGCCTCGTGCACGTCCCCGTCAACCAGAACCTCACCGGCGACGACCTCGCCTACATCGTCCGCCAGTCCGGCAGCTCCCTGATCCTCGCCGACCCCGGCCTGGCAGGCCGACTGCCCGACGGCGTCCCCGCGATGCCGCTGCGCGACGCCGACGACTCACTGCTGGCACGGCAGGCCACGGCAGCCGCCCACGACGGCCCGGAGCCGCGCGGCGAGGACCTGGTCCAGCTGCTCTACACCTCCGGTACGACGGCCCTCCCGAAGGGCGCGATGATGACCCACCGCGCCCTGGTCCACGAGTACCTGAGCGCGATCACCGCCCTCGATCTGAGCCCCGGCGACCGTCCCGTCCACTCGCTCCCGCTCTACCACTCGGCGCAGATGCACGTGTTCCTCATGCCGTACCTGGCGGTCGGTGCCACCAACATCATTCTGGAGTCGCCCGACGGCGACCAGCTCTTCGACCTCATCGAGGCGGGCCGCGCGGACAGCCTGTTCGCCCCGCCCACGGTCTGGATCGGCCTCGCCGGCCGCCCCGACTTCGCGACCCGCGACCTCGAGGGACTGCGCAAGGCGTACTACGGCGCCTCGATCATGCCGGTGCCGGTCCTGGAGCAGCTGCGTGAGCGGTGGCCGAAGCTCGCCTTCTACAACTGCTTCGGCCAGAGCGAGATCGGCCCGCTGGCCACGGTTCTGGCCCCCGACGAACACAAGGGCCGGATGGACTCCTGCGGCCGGACCGTCCTCTTCGTCGATGCCCGGGTGGTCGACGAGGACGGCGAGGAGGTGCCGGACGGCACGGCCGGCGAGATCGTCTACCGCTCCCCGCAGCTCTGCGAGGGCTACTGGGACAAGCCCGAGGAGACCGCGGACGCCTTCCGGGACGGCTGGTTCCGCTCCGGGGACCTCGCGGTGCGCGACGCGCAGGGCTATTTCACGATCGTCGACCGGGTGAAGGACGTCATCAACTCCGGTGGCGTACTGGTCGCGTCACGTGAGGTCGAGGACGCCCTGTACACCCACGCGTGCGTCGCGGAGGTCGCCGTGATCGGCCTGCCCGACGAGCGCTGGATCGAGGCCGTCACGGCGGTCGTCGTCCCGCGCGGCGAGGTGAGCGACACCGAACTCATCGACCACGCGCGCGAGAAGCTCGCCCACTTCAAGGCGCCGAAGCGGGTGGTGTTCGTGGACGGGCTGCCGCGCAACGCGAGCGGGAAGATCCTCAAGCGGGAGCTGCGGGAGAGGTTCGCTCGCGATTGATCTCGCCGGCGCCCAGGGCAACAGGCCCTAGCGGGGGCGCAGGTCCTGGATGCGCCGGATCTTGCCCACGGAGCGTTCCAGCGACTCCGGTTCGACGATCTCCACGGCGACCGACACCCCGATGCCGTCCTTCACGGCCGCCGCGATGACCTGCGCCGCCGCGTCCCGGGTCTCGGCGGACGCGCCGGGGCGGGCCTCCGCCCGGACGGTCAGGGCGTCGAGCCGGCCTTCACGGGTGAGACGCAGCTGGAAGTGGGGTGCCACACCCGGCGTCCGGAGCACGATCTCCTCGATCTGGGTGGGGAAGAGATTGACGCCGCGCAGGATGACCATGTCGTCGCTGCGCCCGGTGACCTTCTCCATCCGCCGGAACACCCGGGCGGTCCCCGGTAGCAGCCGCGTCAAGTCCCGGGTGCGGTAGCGGATGACGGGCATGGCCTCCTTGGTGAGGGAGGTGAACACCAGCTCGCCGTCCTCGCCGTCGGGCAGCACCTCGCCCGTGATCGGGTCGACGATCTCGGGGAAGAAGTGGTCCTCCCACACATGCAGCCCGTCCTTGGTCTCCACGCACTCCTGCGCGACCCCGGGCCCGATGACCTCCGACAGCCCGTATATGTCCACGGCGTCGATCGCGAACCGCTCCTCGATCTCGCGACGCATCTGCTCGGTCCAGGGTTCGGCCCCGAAGACGCCCACCCGCAGGGAGGTCCCGCGCGGATCGACGCCCTGCCGTTCGAACTCGTCGAGGAGGGTGAGCATGTACGACGGCGTCACCATGATGATCTCGGGCTTGAGATCCTGGATCAGCTGGACCTGGCGGGCCGTCATGCCGCCGGACGCGGGGATGACCGTACAGCCGAGCCGTTCGGCACCGTAGTGCGCGCCGAGCCCGCCGGTGAACAGCCCATAGCCGTACGCCACATGCACCTTGTCCCCGGGCCGGCCGCCCGCCGCCCGGATGGACCGGGCCACCATGTCGGCCCACAGGGACAGGTCGCCGTCCGTGTAGCCGACAACCGTGGGCCGGCCGGTCGTGCCGCTGGACGCGTGGATGCGGCGGATACGGTCCTGCTCCACGGCGAACATCCCGTACGGGTAGTTCTCGCGCAGGTCGGCCTTGGTCGTGAACGGGAAGTGCGCCAGATCGGCGAGCGAACGGCAGTCGTCGGGCCGTACGCCCGCCTTGTCGAAGGAGTCCCGGTAGAAGGGCACGTTGTCGTACGCATGCCGCAGCGACGTCCGCAACCGCTCCAGCTGCAACGCCCGCAACGCTTCCGGCGCGAGCCGTTCCCCCGAGTCCAGCAGCTCCGTCGCATCCGCCATGGGGACTTCTCCCTCGCCAACCGCGCCAATCCGGACGACCGATCATTCGGTCTGGGTGTTCGGGATCAGTAATCCAGGAGCTCGTTGATCAGGCAAGGGGGCGGGCCGCACTTTCTGCGAGTGAGAGCGCGCAGCGGGAAGTGCGGCGGGAGGGACGGGACAACGCCACTGGCGCCCTGCCGCCCCGAGGGACGGAGGGCGGCGCGTCCCGACGTTCGGTATGACTCGGCTCGACCCGAGTGGTCCTCACTTCGCCTGCGGCCCGTACGCCGTCATGAAGCGATCCCGGAACTTGTCCATGCCCCAGGTCGGAGCGTTCTGCTCGGGCTTGAGGCCGTCCGTCCAGTGCCAGTCGGCGATCCTTTCGAGGACCTTCGGGTCGCGGGCGACGACCGTGACGGGGACGTCCTTGCTGGTGCTGCCGGCGGTGACGGTCGGCACGGGCTGGTGGTCGCCGAGGAAGACGAGGACCGTGTCGTCGGTGCCGTAGCGCTCGACCCATTCGGTGAGGCTGTGGATCGAGTACTCGATGGCGCGGCGGTACTCGGTGCGGACGCGCTCGGGGTCCTTCCAGACCTCCTTGGGGTCCGTGCCCTCCTTCTTGATCCGGTGGAAGACCGAGCCGTCGCCGAGGTCGTCCCAGTCGATCATGCGCGCGATGGGTGACCAGGGGTTGTGGCTGGAGGCCAGGATGATCTCCGCCATGATCGGCTCGCGGTCCTTCTTGCCGTGCTCCAGACGCTGGAAGGCCTCCAGGCTGAACTGGTCGGGCACGGGAGTCCAGCTGAAGTACGGGCCCTGGTAGCCCAGGTGCTCGGAGTCGTAGATGTGGTCGAGGGCGAAGTATTTGCCCTCCGGCCAGGCCCGCCGCACGCCGGGCACGACGCCGACCGTGCGCCACGCGCCGGTCTTGCGGAAGTAGCTGTTCAGCGTCGCGCGGTCGCTGGTCGTCAGACTCCGGTACCGCTGCTGGTTCTTGATCCACAGACCGGAGAGGAAGGTGGAGTGGGCGAGCCAGCTGCCGGCCCCTGTCACCGGGGACTTCAGCCAGGCGCTGCGCGACTGGAACCCGGCCGCCTTGAGCCTGCTCGTCCCCTCCTTGAGCGTCGCGTCGAGCTGGGGTGCCATCGCAGGGTCGTCGATGGCTACACGGCCGTAGCTCTCGATGAACGTGAACAGGACGTCCTTGCCGCGCAACCCGGTCAGCAGCTGGTCCGGCGGGGTCTTCGCGAAGGCGTCGACGGCCGCCTGCTTCTGGAAGACCCGCCCGTCCCTGAGGCCCGCGCGCACCTGCTCGACACGGTTGTTGAGGAACTCGGCGTTGCCCTTGGTGGCGAGCGGCACGCCGGTGACCTGGATGCCCAGCGTCATGCAGGTGATCCACGCGGTACCGAGGATCAGCGTCGTGCGGGCGGCGACGGCACGGTGGCCGACCATGAGGTTCGTCACCCGCACCATGGCGAGCGTCATGAGGACCAGCACGGCGACGAACAGCACGATCACGCCGACGACCGCCAGCACCTGCCCGGTCCGGCCGAAGGACTCCCGCACGAACTCCGCCGCGTCGTCGAGCAGGATCCAGTCCAGGACCAGGTCGAAGGGGCGGGCCAGCACCTGGTAGAAGCCCATGTCGACGAACTTCAGGACGGTGAGCAGCCCGAGCAGCGCACCGGAGACCACCGCCATCAGCCGCCGTGACCGCGGTGGCAGGGCCAGCAGCAGGCCCGCGAGCAGGATCCCCTCGGCGGGGAGACGGAAGAACGCCTCGGGGCCGAGCCGTTCGAGCCGGTTCGGCACGAGGAGCGCGAACAGCAGGAACGCCCCGGCCAGCACGGTCGTGCCCACGGTGACGCCGCGTGCCGTACGGGGGTAGCGGCGGCGCCAGCCGAACCAGCCGGGGGACGGGGAGCCGGGCGGCTCCGCAGGGCTGCTCGCCTCGGCCGGGTCGGTGCCTTCGACCGCCGCCGCCGCCTCCGCCTCAGCCGGGTCGGCCCCCTCGGCCGCCTCCTTCGCCTCGGCCGGGTCGGCCTCCTCGACCGCCGTTTCCCCCTCAGCCGCGTCGACCGCCTCGGCGGCCTCGCCCGCTTCAGCCGTTGTCGAGTCCTCCGGCTCTCGTGTTACCTGCTCTGCTGCCTCCTGCGACACCCGGAGGTCCTCCCGTGCGGTCTTGCGATGGCATGGCAAACAGCGCCCGATGATCGAGCCTGCCACCACGAGTACGTCCGCACGTCACCTTAGGTTCAATCAGACCTGCCCGGAATTCATCCGTCCGCTGCCGCCGCCACCTCGCGCGCCCACCGGTAGTCCGCCTTGCCGCTGGGCGAGCGCCGGATCGAGTCGGTGATCACCAGCTGGCGGGGGATCTTGTAACCCGCGAGATGGGAGCGGCAGTGCGTCTGGATGTCCGCCAGCGACGGCCGTACCGCCCCCGCCCGCAACTGCACCACGGCCGCCACGTGATGCCCCCACTTCGGGTCCGCCACCCCGGCCACCAGGGCGTCGTACACGTCGGGGTGGGACTTGAGCGCCTGCTCGACCTCCTCCGGGTACACCTTCTCGCCTCCGGTGTTGATGCACTGCGAGCCGCGGCCCAGCACCGTGACGACGCCCTCCGCGTCGACCGTGGCCATGTCGCCGAGCAGCACCCACCGCTCGCCGTCCTTCTCGAAGAAGGTCTCGGCGGTCTTCCCCGGGTCGTTGTAGTAGCCGAGCGGCACGTGACCGCACTGCGCGACCCGGCCCACCTCGCCGACGGCGACCGGCTCGTGGGTCGCCGGATCGACCACCTGCGTACGGGAGTTGACGCGGATGCGGAAGCCGCGCTCGGGGCCGGAGTCCTCGGTCGCCGTACCGTTGAAGCCGGATTCCGAGGAGCCGAAGTTGTTCAGCAGCATCACGTTCGGAACCAGCTCCTGGAACTGCCGGCGCACCGTGTCCGACATGATCGCCCCGGACGACGACACGCTGAACATCGACGAGCAGTCCGTGCCCTTCATCGGCCCGTTCAGCGCGTCGACCAGCGGCCGCAGCATCGCGTCGCCGACCAGCGAAACGCTGGTGACCTTCTCCTTCTCGATCGTCCGCAGGACCTCCTCCGGGACGAACTTGCGGTGGATCACGATGCGTTGGCCGAAGTTGAAGCCGATGAAGGCGGTCAGCGTGGACGTCCCGTGCATCAGCGGGGCGGTCGGGAAGAAGGTGATCCCGTCGCCGCCGGCCGCCACCCGCTCGGCGAGTTCCTCCGGCTTCTTCACCGGCTCGCCGGTGGGCGCCCCTCCGCCCAGGCCCGAGAAGAACAGATCCTCCTGGCGCCACATCACGCCCTTGGGCATCCCCGTGGTGCCGCCGGTGTAGATGATGAACTGGTCGTCGCCCGACCGCGCCGGGAATCCGCGCTCGGGCGACCCGGCGGCCTCGGCATCCGTGAAGGCCACGGCGGGCACGACCGGCGCCTTGGCGGCGCCCGGGGTCACGCTGCCCACCCGCACCAGATGCCGCAGCCCGTCCACCCGCGGCAGTGCCGCCGCCACCCGGTCCGTGAACTCCGCCTCGAAGACCAGGGCCACCAGATCGGCGTCCCGGTAGAGGTACACCAACTCCTCTTCCACGTAGCGGTAGTTGACGTTGACGGGAACGATCCGCGCCTTCAGGCAGCCCAGCACCGTCTGCAGGTACTCGATGCCGTTGTAGAGATGGAGCCCGAGGTGTTCGCCGGGGCGGATCCCGCTGTCGATCAGATGGTGCGCGATCCGGTTGGCGGCCGCGTCCAGCTGCGCGTACGTCAGTCGGCGCTCCACGCCCGTGCCCGGGTGGTCGATGTACACGAGCGCCTCGCGGTCGGGAACCGCGTCGACGACCGACTCGAACAGGTCGGCAATGTTGTACTCCACCGCTCCTCCTGACCTCGGCCACGGCCTGGCTCTCCAACGGTTCGCCGGTCATCAGAGCAAAGGGCGGCACAACTGTGAAGCCTCCGCGCAAAAGAATCTGACTGACTGTCAGAAAACCCTTGAAGTGCCTCCGCGCCTACTGCAACCTGTTCTCGTTCTGTAAGAGGGGAGACTGGTCATGGCTGGGACGGAACATCTCGCCGTGCGGCGCGAGGGCGCCACACTGGTGCTCACGCTCAACAGGCCCGAGGCGAAGAACGCGCTCTCGTTGCCGATGCTGGTCGGCCTCCACGACGGCTGGGCCGAGGCCGACGCGGACGACTCGATCCGCTCGATCGTGTTCACGGGGGCCGGTGGCACCTTCTGCGCGGGCATGGATCTCAAGGCCCTGGCCGGGAACGGCATGGCGGGCGAGCAGTACCGCGACCGGCTCAAGGCCGATCCCGACCTGCACTGGAAGGCGATGCTCCGCCACCACCGGCCGCGCAAGCCGGTGATCGCGGCGGTCGAGGGGTACTGCGTGGCGGGCGGCACCGAGATGCTCCAGGGCACGGACATCCGGGTCGCGGGCGAGTCGGCCACGTTCGGGCTGTTCGAGGTGAAGCGCGGTCTGTTCCCGATCGGCGGCTCCACGGTCCGTCTGCAACGCCAGATCCCGCGCACCCACGCCCTGGAGATGCTGCTCACCGGCCGCCCGTACAGCGCCCGCGAGGCCGCCGGCGTCGGCCTGATCGGGCATGTCGTCCCCGACGGCACGGCACTCGCCAAGGCCCTGGAGATCGCCGAACAGATCAACGCCTGCGGCCCGCTGGCCGTCGAGGCCGTCAAGGCGTCGGTCTACGAGACGGCCGAGATGACGGAGGCCGATGGTCTGGCCGCCGAGCTCAAGCGCGGCTGGCCGGTCTTCGACACGGCGGACGCCAAGGAGGGCGCCCGCGCCTTCGCGGAGAAGCGGCCACCCGTCTACAAGCGCGCGTAGCGCCGCGCCGGCCCGGGCCCTTTGGAGCCCGAAGGCCGTATGCGGCTTGCCGCCCGCCTCCCGCACCCCGACCTCCGAAGGAGGCACGCTCTCGATGCCCGAAGTCCTCAAAGCACCGCTCGTCGTCGAGTTCCCCTTTACCCGTTCCCTCGGCCCCGTCCAGAGCGCCTTCCTCACCGGCCTGCGCGAACGCGTCGTGCTGGGGGTACGGACCAGCGACGGCCGCACGCTCGTCCCACCCGTCGAGTACGACCCCGTCACCGCCGAGGAGATCCGCGACCTGGTCGAGGTCGCCCCCACCGGCACGGTCACCACCTGGGCCTGGAACCACGCCCCCCGCCGCGACCAGCCCCTCGACACGCCCTTCGCCTGGGCACTGGTCCGCCTCGACGGTGCCGACACCGCCCTCCTGCACGCCCTCGACGCCCCCGGCCCCGACGCCGTGCACACCGGCATGCGTGTCCGCGTCCGCTGGGCCGGGGAACGCACCGGCGCCATCACGGACATCGCCTGCTTCGAGCCGTACGACGACGCCCCGGAGGACCACGGCCCGGACGACGGCAGCTCGGCCCAACCGGTGCGTCACACCGGCCGGTTCGAGGACCCGATCACCGGCATCGTCGCCGCCGCCCGGCTCGACTACACGTACTCACCGGGCCGCGCCCAGACCGCCTACATCAACGCCCTGGCCGAGCGACGCAACGTCGGCGAACGCTGTCCGTCCTGCCGCAAGGTGTACGTCCCGCCGAGGGGTGCGTGCCCCACATGTGGCGTGGCCACATTGGAACAGGTTGAAGTGGGCCCCAGCGGCACAGTCACCACGTTCTGCATCGTCAACATCAAGGCGAAGAACCTCGACATCGAAGTGCCGTACGTCTACGCCCACATCGCCCTCGACGGCGCCGACCTCGCCCTGCACGCCCGTATCGGCGGCATCCCGTACGACCAGGTGCGCATGGGCCTGCGGGTCGGACCGGTGTGGACCCAGGGCTCCCGCTTCCCCGACCACTACCGGCCCACGGGCGAGCCCGACGCGGACTACGACACCTACAGGGAGCTGCTGTGAACCGCGAGATCGCCGTCGTCGCCTTCGCGCAGACCGACCACCGGCGCACCAGCGAGGAGCTCTCCGAGGTGGAGATGCTCATGCCTGTCCTGCACGAGGTGCTGGCGCAGACCGGCCTGAAGACCGCCGACATCGGCTTCACCTGCTCCGGCTCCAGCGACTACCTCGCCGGCCGTGCCTTCTCCTTCACCCTCGCCCTCGACGGCGTCGGCGCCTGGCCGCCGATCTCCGAGTCGCACGTCGAGACGGACGGCGCCTGGGCGCTGTACGAGGCGTGGACCAAGCTGCTGACCGGGGACGCCGACACCGCGCTCGTCTACTCCTACGGCAAGTCCTCACCGGGTCCGCTCCGCGACGTCCTCACCCGCCAGCTCGACCCCTACTACGTCGCCCCGCTCTGGCCCGACTCCGTCGCCCTGGCCGCCCTCCAGGCCCAGGCCCTCATCGACGCCGGCGACACGGACGAACCCGCGCTCGCCGCCGTCGCCGCCCGCAGCCGCACCGACGCGACCGCCAACTCGCATGCTCAGCTACGGGGTTCGGTGCCACAGGGGGAGTACGTCGTACGACCGCTGCGTACCGGCGACTGCCCGCCCATCGGTGACGGTGCCGCCGCGGTGATCCTCGCGGCGGGGGAGCGGGCCCGCGAACTGTGCGACCGGCCCGCCTGGATCCGCGGCATCGATCACCGCATCGAGGCACACAGCCTGGGCGTCCGTGACCTGACCGACTCGCCCTCGACCCGGCTCGCCGCCGAGCGGGCCGGTGCGTTCGAACGGCCTGTAGACACCGCGGAGTTGCACGCGCCCTTCACCTCCCAGGAGATCGTCCTGCGCAAGGCGCTGAAGCTCGGCGACGGCGTGCGCGTCAACCCCTCCGGCGGAGCGCTCGGCGCCAACCCCGTGATGGCCGCCGGACTCATCCGCATCGGAGAGGCCGCCGCCCGTGTCCACCGGGGCGAGTCCGACCGGGCACTCGCGCACGCCACCTCCGGACCCTGTCTGCAACAGAACCTGGTCGCCGTACTCGAAGGGGATCCGCGATGAGCAAGGAGCCCGTGGCCGTCGTAGGCATCGGCCAGACCAAGCACGTCGCGGCGCGCCGGGACGTGTCGATCGCCGGGCTCGTGCGGGAAGCGGCCCGAAGCGCCCTCGACGACGCCGAGTTGACCTGGGCCGACATCGACGCCGTCGTCATCGGCAAGGCGCCCGACTTCTTCGAGGGCGTCATGATGCCGGAGCTGTACCTCGCCGACGCGCTCGGCGCGGTGGGCAAGCCCATGCTGCGGGTGCACACGGCCGGCTCGGTCGGCGGATCCACGGCGCTGGTCGCCGCCAACCTGGTCGCGGCCCGCGTGCACGGCACCGTGCTGACCCTGGCCTTCGAGAAGCAGTCCGAGTCGAACGCCATGTGGGGACTGTCCCTGCCGATCCCCTTCCAGCAGCCCCTGCTCGCCGGGGCGGGCGGCTTCTTCGCCCCGCACGTGCGCGCGTACATGCGGCGCAGCGGCGCGCCCGACACGGTCGGCTCGCTGGTGGCGTACAAGGACCGGCGCAACGCGCTGAAGAACCCCTACGCCCACCTGCACGAGCACGACATCACCCTGGAGAAGGTCCAGGCCTCGCCCATGCTGTGGGACCCCATCCGCTACTCGGAGACCTGCCCCTCCTCCGACGGCGCTTGCGCGATGATCCTCACCGACCGCGCCGGAGCCGCCCGCGCCCCCCGCCCGCCCGCCTGGATGCTCGGCGGGGCGATGCGCAGTGAGCCCACCCTCTTCGCCGGCAAGGACGCCGTGTCGCCGCAGGCCGGCAAGGACTGCGCGGCCGACGTCTACCGGCAGGCGGGGATCGCCGACCCGCGCCGGGACATCGACGCCGCCGAGATCTACGTGCCGTTCTCCTGGTACGAGCCCATGTGGCTGGAGAACCTCGGCTTCGCCGCCGAGGGCGAGGGCTGGAAGCTCACCGAGTCCGGCGTGACCGAGCTGGACGGCGACCTGCCCGTCAACATGTCGGGCGGCGTCCTCTCCACCAACCCCATCGGGGCGTCCGGCATGATCCGGTTCGCGGAGGCGGCCCTCCAGGTGCGCGGTCAGGCCGGAGAACACCAGGTGGAGCGGGCCAGGAGGGTCCTCGGGCACGCCTACGGAGGCGGGTCCCAGTTCTTCTCGATGTGGCTCGTGGGAGCAGAACCCCCGACGTCCTGAAAGGTCCCCCTCACGTGGCCTGTCGGCACCCGGAACCGATCGCTAGGCTGGCCCGCGGACGACGAATCGGGAGGAGCACGGACGTGGCCGAGAGCACCATCCAGCAGCAGCCGATCACGGGCTGGGACAAGCCGGAGCTGGACCTCGCAGACGCCGATTGGCACTCGAGCAGCCGTGGCCTGGGGGATGTCCAGATCGCCTTTGTCGAGGGGTTCATCGCGATGCGCAACAGCGGCCGCCCGGAGAGCCCATCCCTGATCTTCACACCCGCCGAGTGGGGTGCCTTCGTGTCGGGTGCGAGGGAGGGCGAGTTCGACCTGACCTGACACCGTGGGACGCAGGCGAGCCGGCGGGCGGTCGCCCCGCGCGTCGGCCGCCTTCGGGCCGATCCGGGGGTGTTCCGCCCGTTTTTCCGGACACGCGACCTTGAGAACGCCCCTCGGGCCGACGCCTGAGCCAGGCTGGCCCCGGAAGCGGGAAGGGTCGTATTTCCGGAGGTGAGGAACCGATGAGCACCCTGCCGGTCATCGCAGCGGTCGACGGCTCGGACGACAGCCTGGTCGCACTGGACTGGGCCTTCGAGGCCGCCCTGGTGCGCGAGGCGCCGCTGCGGGTGGTCCACGTGCAGCAGTACGCCGCGTGGGCCCAGCCCGTCGCACTGCCCACCGGCCGGCCGGATCCGGCGGATGATCCGGTTCTCGAGCGGGTACGCCGGTATCTGGAGGGGAGAGCCGAGCGGCCGGCCACGGAGTATCTCGCCCTCGGGGGCGCTCCCGCCGCGATGCTTGCCGAACTGGGCTCCACCGCGCAGCTGTTGGTGCTCGGCAGCCGGGGTCGTGGCGGCTTCGCCAGCCTGCTGCTCGGCTCCAACGGCATGGCCGCCGCACGCGATGCCGGATGTCCGGTCGTCGTGGTACCCAAGCCGGGACGCGAGGTCCACGACGACACGCCGATCGAGCCTGGCCCGCGGGTCGTCGTCGGCCTTCAGGTCGACAGTCCCGACGAGACCACCCTCGCCTTCGCCTTCACCGAGGCCGCCCTGCGCGGCGCCCGGCTCCAGGTCATCGCCGCCTACGACTGGCCGCTGCACGTCTGGACGGCAGCCACCGCCCAGATCGTGCCCCCGTCCGAGGACCAGGACGCCGTCGAGGCCGAGACCCGCACCCTCGCCGAGGGCTCTCTCGCCCAGCACCGCGAGCGCCACCCCGAGGTCCACGCCCGGCTCTACATCGCCCCGGGCGACGCGGCCGGCCACCTCGTCTCGGCGTCCAGGGACGCGGACCTGGTCGTCGTGGGCCGCCATCGACGGCGCCTCCTGGCCCCCGCCCGCATGATCGGCTCGGTGACCCACGCCGTCCTCCTGCACACCGCCGGCCCGGTCGCCGTCGTACCGCCGCCGCCGGAGGATTGAGGGGCCCGAGGCGGGTCACCTCCTCCGCCACGGGCCGCACCACGCCCTCGTCGTGAGACAACTCGGAAACCTCTCCCGAAGGCCAGGCAGCACGCCTCGAACCCATGCCCGCACGCCACGCATAAGGCCCGGCCACGTACCATGGCGACATGTCGTTCCTCCGCCGCCGCAGCGCCACGCCCGCCGGGCCCGACTTCGACGTTCTGGCCATGGATCCGGGCGACTGGCCCGGCAATCTGGGCGCCGGGCTGCTGCCCGCCCCCGACGGCAGCTGCCAGGGCGTCTTCCTGCGCTACGACCTCTTCGGCGGCCGCGGCCCCGCGATGATCATCGGCAACCTGCCGGAGGGCTCCCCGGCCCGCGAGGTCGACGAGGACGAGATCCCCTTCGAGGTCGCACAGCTGCTGCTGGCCCTGGAGAACGACGAGGAGGTCACCGTCGTCGGCAGCGAGGACGTGCCGGTGATGCAGGGCGACAACCTCCTGATCGTGCGCCGCCTGAAGCTCTCCGAGAGCCGGATCTCCTGCGTGCAGTTCGACCGCAGCGACAACGTCCTGGTCACCATCGCCGCGTGGGACCGCCCCATCACGGACGACCTCTACGCCCTCCTGAAGCCGCTGCCCGCGGAGCTCTTCCAGCAGGGCTGAATCGTCCCGGCTACGACCCCGAGGGCAGCTCCCGCACATCCGCCGCCCGCACGTACGCCACGCGGTGCCCGAACTGGATCTCGTAGTACATGTCCTTGCCGGTCACGACCCGGTGCGAGGCCGTGTCGAAGGACACCGCGTAGTAGTACTCGCCCGGCACCTTGGCACCGACCACATACCTCTGGCCCGCGGGCAGGGTGTACGGCAGCGGTGACACCGCCTGGGCCGGCACGTCCGACGGATAGGCAGAGGCCTCGGGGTAGGCGCGTCCGTACACCGGGACGGTCTGCACGCCGTCCTTGGGCGTCACCACGCGGCCGGCCGCGTGCACCGCGGTCGGGTTCGTGGCCGGGTTCTTGAACCACGCCTTCTGGCCCAGGTACCAGATCGCCGTCCAGTCGCCGTCCCGTCCGGCGACCGCGTACTGCTGGCCGGTCGAGACCCGTGACGACAGATCGTTGACGCCGGTGGTCGGGGCCGAACCCAAGCCGACGTCCTTGATCAGGGGATACGACTCGCCGGGCCCGGAATACAGCCGTACCGCACTCGAACCGTGGTCCGCGCACGGCTGGCCCGCGGTGACACAGCCCGTGTACCGGGGCCTGTTGGTCGCGTAGTCGGGGCGGATCGTCACCAGACCGCCGTTCGGGCCCGCGGTGGGCACCAAGGGGCGGCCCAGCAGCTCGAAGTAGTGCCGCCAGTCCCAGTACGGGCCAGGGTCGGTGTGCATGCCACCGATCGTCGACGAGGTCGGACCCGGCACGGTGTCGTGGCCGAGGATGTGCTGCCGGTCCAGCGGGATGCCGTACTTCTTGGCGAGGTACGTCACCAGGCGCGCGGAGGACCGGTACATCGCCTCCGTGTACCAGGCGTCCGGCTTCGCCAGGAAACCCTCGTGCTCCAGGCCGATCGACTTGGAGTTGACGTACCAGTTGCCCGCGTGCCAGGCGACGTCCTTGGCCTTCACATGCTGGGCGATGTGGCCGTCGGTGGAGCGCAGCGAGTACTGCCACGACACATACGTCGGGTCCTGCACCATCTCGAGGACGCCCTCCCAGGCGCCCTCCGTGTCATGGATGACGATGTTCTCGATCTTCTGGGACGCCGGCCGGCCTCCCAGGTCGTGGTTGCCGTAGTCGCTGTCCCCGAACTCCTCGTACGGCGCCGGGATCCACTCGCAGGACACCGTGGGCGGGCACTCGGTCTCGGCGGCGCCGGGCTTGCGCAGCCCCGCCCGCCGCAATTGCCCGGCGTCGGGGGAGAGGCCCGGATGGGCGGCCAGGGCGACCAGTTGCCCCGCGTCCGTGTGGCGCTTCTGTCCGGTGCGCAGCACGTCGTAGACGTCGTTCGCGTACGCCGCCGCAGCCGCCGTGTCGTCGGCGCCGGTGAAGCGGGCCACCGCGCCGTACCAGTCGGCCGGGTCGGAGCTCAGCGGTTCGCCCAGCTCCTTCTGCGCGGCGGCGAGCAGGGCGGCGCCGCCGGCCACGTTCGCCGCCGGGTCCCTGCGCAGCCGCTCAGCGCTCAGTCCGGTCAGTTCGGCAGCCTTCGGCAGCGTCCTGAGGCGGGCCGGGATCGTGGCGGGCTCCGGCAGCTTCGTCTTGGGGAGCAGGGGCGCGCGGGCGCTGTCGCCGCGCGCGTCCTCCGAGCCCTCACTGTGGTGCGGCGGCGCCTCGGCGAGGGCGGTACGGGCGTCGGTGAGGTGCATCGGGCCGTAACCGCCGGTCACACTCGGCGCGCCCGCGTGCACGTCCCAGCGGGACTGCAGGTAGGAGACGCCCAGCAGCACGCTCTGCGGCACGTGGTACTCGGCGGCGGCGGACGCGAAGGCCGACTGCAGGCCGTTCGCCGAGCTCCCGGCGTCGGACGGCGCCGCGCCGAGCAACGGGAACAACAGTGTCGCTGCTGCCAAGGCGGTGACGGATCCACGCAAGGGAGCCTCCAGGGGACGGTCGGACGCGTTGAGCCGTGCGGGGGCCGGGCGTGCGTCTGTGGTACCGGCTGTCCGACGATCCGTCAATCATGCCAATGAGCAGGCGAATTCCCTTGTCAAGCGGGATTCCCGGGAGTTTCGTGGCGGCGGTCTCCTGGCCTGCGGGGCGTCAGTGGCGTATCCCAATGACGCCGTGCACACGAAAGCCCGCGGTACGCCGCTGTCTCCAGGGCGCACCGCGGACCACCGTCCCCGTCAGCGAGTGCCGACCGCCGCGCGCACGGCCCGTCGGGCCAGTTGGCAGTCGTCGTGCAGCCGCCGCAGCAGCAGCCGCTGTTCCTCGCCGGACGGCGCAGCACCCGGGTGGGCCACTCCCGGTGCCGCCGGGGTCGGAGCGTCGTGCATCGAACGCTGCACGGCCGTCTCGTAGGTACGGATCTCACGGGTCAGCACGAGCATCAGGTTCACGAGGAACGCGTCCCGTGACGCCGGACCCGCCGACTGGGCGATCTGGCTGATCTGCCGCCGGGCCACCGGCGCGTCCCCCAGCACCGACCACAGCACCGCCAGGTCGTAGCCCGGCAGGTACCAGCCCGCGTGCTCCCAGTCCACCAGCACTGGACCGGCCGGTGAGAGCAGGATGTTCGAGAGCAGTGCGTCGCCGTGGCAGAACTGGCCCATGCCCTGCCGGCCCGCGGTCGCCGCGATGCCGTGCAGCAGCTTCTGCAGATCCCCCATGTCCCGGTCGGTGAGCAGCCCGAGTTCGTGGAACCGGGAGATCTTGGCCGCGTAGTCCAGCGGCGCGTCGAACGTGCCCGCCGGCGGCCGCCACGCGTTGAGCCGGCAGATCGCGCCGAGTGCCGCCCGGATGTCCGCACGCGGCGGCGTCTCCAACGGGTGCCGCTGCAGTGCCGCCACCCGGCCCGGCATCCGCTCGATGACGAGGGTGCAGTTGTCCGGATCCGCTGCGATCAGTCTCGGCACGCGCACCGGAGGGCGGTGCCGGACGAACGAGCGGTATGCCGCTATTTCGTGGCGGATCCGCTCCGACCACTCCGGGGAGTGGTCGAGTAAACACTTGGCGACGGCCGTGCTGCGCCCGGTCGTGCCGACCAGGAGGACGGACCGCCCGCTGCGGCGCAGCACCTGCACCGGAGCGAACTCCGGGCAGATCCGGTGCACCGACGCGATCGCGGTGCGCAGCTGGGTGCCCTGGGGGCCGGACAAGTCGAGTCTCCCGCTGAGCGGTTGGGTGCCGAGCCCCGCGGCACGCGGCGGCCGGCCCGCGCCGAGCACGGGGGCGGGCGCCGGCCGCGCGGGGGCGAGGTAGGGGCCGCTGCCCGCCGGGCGGGAACGTAGCGACCGGGGCGGGGCGGACACGGAGGACGATGCTGCGTACATGGGAGAAACAGATCCCTTCGTGTGCCTGCGACGACGATGCGCTGCCCGATCCGGCCGCCCGGGTGCACCCTGGGGAATGCACTAGCCATATTCCAAAGGGCGACCGGGTCGGGGTGGCGCGTTCCTACCTGACACCCGATGCGCAGTGGCACACCATCTGGCGCACCCTGGCGAACCCTGGCGAATAGTCGCCCGGCATCTTTCACCGGGCTACTGTCAACTCAGCCGAGAACCTGGGGGCTTGACGTGAGCGGAGAACCCAACACCCGCCTATCGGACCTGTTCGGCCTGGCCGGCTGGTCCAAGGGCGAACTCGCGAGGCTGGTCAACCGGCAGGCGGCGGCCATGGGCCACCCCCAGCTGTCGACCGACACCTCGCGGGTGCGGCGGTGGATCGACATGGGAGAGATCCCGCGCGATCCGGTGCCGCGGGTGCTGGCAGCCCTGTTCACCGAGCGTCTCGGCCGTGTCGTGACCATCGAGGACCTCGGTCTGGTCCGGCACGGGCGTGCGGGGAAACGGCAGGACGGCGGGAGCGTTGAGCATCCCGACGGTGTGCCGTGGGCGCCCGAACGGACCGCCGCGGTCCTCACCGAATTCACGGGAATGGACCTCATGCTCAACCGACGCGGCTTGGTGGGCGCGGGTGCCGCGCTCGCCGCGGGATCCGCACTCAGCAGCGCCATGCACGACTGGCTGCACACCGACCCGGCCCTCAAGGCCGACGCCCCCCAGTTCGACGACCCCCTGCACGCCGACCCTGCCGGGTTCGACCGCTACGAGGCCGCCCCCATCGGGTCGCAGGAGATCGAGGAACTGGAGCGCTCGGTCGAGGTGTTCCGGGCCTGGGACGCGGCCCGCGGCGGCGGGCTGCAGCGCAAGGCAGTCGTAGGACAACTCAACGAGGTGGGCGGCATGCTCGCCTACCATCACCCCGAACATCTGCAGCGGCGCCTGTGGGGCGTCGCAGCCAACCTCGCCGTCCTCGCGGGCTGGATGTCGCACGACGTCGGCCTGGAACCCACGGCCCAGAAGTACTTCGTCATCGCCGCCCACGCGGCCCGAGAGGGCGGCGACCGGCCCCGCGCCGGAGAGGCGCTCTCCCGAGCGGCTCGCCAGATGGTGCACCTCGGCCGGCCCGACGACGCACTCGACCTCATGAAACTCGCCCAGTCCGGCTCCGGTGACGAGGTGCTGCCGCGCACCCGGGCCATGTTCCACACCATCGAGGCCTGGGCGCAGGCGTCGATGGGCCGGGGCCAGGCCATGCGCCGCACCCTGGGACAGGCGGAGGACCTCTTCGTCTCCGACAAGAGCGACGTGCCGCCACCGAGCTGGATGCAGACCTTCAAGGACGAGGATCTGTACGGCATGCAGGCCCTGGCCTACCGCACGCTGGCCGAGTTCGAGCCGGGCGCGGCCGCACACGCCCAGCACTTCGCGGAGAAGGCCCTGGCCCTGCGCGTCGACGGGCGCGAGCGGTCGAAGATCTTCGACCATCTGTCCATGGCGTCCGCCTGCTTCATCGCGGACGACCCCGAACAGGCCGACCGTTACGCACGACTGGCCCTGATGTCGATGGGCTCCAACTCGTCGGGCCGCACCTGGGACCGGCTGCGCCAGATGTACCGACTCACCGCCGAGTACTCCAGCTACCCGAAGATCCACGAACTGCGGGAGGAGATCCAGTTGGCGCTGCCCAAGATGAAGAAGCCGGGCGGCGGCAACAGCGCACGGGCGTAAGGGGACTGTGCGCTGATCCCTTCCCGGAAGTTCCGGAACGTCCTGGGCCGCTGAAGTTCTAGGACGTCACCCTGGCCACGAGCACAGAGGCGTTGTCCTCGCGCTCGCTCTCACCGAACTCCTCGACGACCAGCCGTACGCAGTCCTGTGCGGTGCCTGCCTCGGCGATGCGGGGGCCCAGGCCGAGGAGGCTGTTCACGGAGTCCGCCGCGCTGTGCCCCGGCACCAGCCCGTCGGTGTGCAGCAGGAGCACGTCGCCCACCTCGAGGGTCTCTTCGGCCTGCGCGTAGACGGCACCCGAGGTGGCGCCGAGCAGGACGCCGTCCGGCGCGTTCAGCATGCGCCCCGTCCCGTCGCGGAACAGCAGCGGGGCGGGGTGTCCGGCCTGCGCCCAGACCAGGGTGCGGGTCTCGGGCCGGTAGCGGCAGCAGACGGCGCTGCCGAGAGCCGGTTGGACGGTGGCGTCGAGTAACTGGTTGAGCCAGGACATCAGTTGCCCCGGTTGGGTGCCGGCCATCGCCATGCCGCGTACGGCCCCCAGCAGGGTCGCCATGCCGGAGGCCACGGCGACGCCGTGCCCGGTGAGGTCACCGACGCTCAACAGCGTTTCGCCGTCGGCCAGTGCGAGCGCGTCGTACCAGTCGCCGCCGATCAGCGTGCTCGTCGACGACGGCATGTGCCGGGCTGCGAGGTCCAGTGTCCGGGGGCCCTGGTGCGGGAGCCGCAGGGAGCCACGCCACGGCGGCAGCACGGCCTCCTGCAGCTCGACCGCGAGCCGGTGCTCGGTCTGTGCGTGGTGCCGGTCGCGCTGGAGCGAGTCACGGGTCTCACTCACCGCACGCCGACAGCGGCGCAGTTCGCTGACGTCCCGCAGCACGGCCCACATCGAAGCGGTGCTGCCGTCAGTGTCGAGCACGGGCTCGCCCATCATGTGCACGGTCCGGGCCTCGCCGTCCGGCCGTACGATCCGGAACTCCCCGTCGATGGGCTTCGCGTCGATGAGGCAGTCGGTGACCATCGCCGTCAGCTTCGACCGGTCCTCGTCGAGCACCAGGGACGGCAGCTCGTCAAGGGTGAGGGGTGGAGCGGCGGGGTCGCGCCCCAGGATCTCGTAGAGCTCGCCGGACCAACTGGCCTCGTCCGTCAGCAGGTTCCACTCCGCGCTGCCGACCCGGCTGAGCAGTGAGCCGCGCCGGGGAGCGGGCGGCACGGCACGGCCGAGGGGCGCGGTGTCGGGCGCCGGGGAGGCGGGAGCCGGGCCGTCCCGCAGTTGGGCCAGGTGCTCGTCGAGATCGTTGAGATGGTGCAGGGCGAGATCGCACAGGGCCCGCTGCCACCGCTCCTGCGGGTCCGAACCGTCGCTGTGCGTGTCCCGCCGTACGGCGTCGACGTCGCCCTTGAGCCGTCGCGTCTGCGTTATCAGCGCGTCGACCGAGCCGCGTCCGGGCGGCTGAGCGGCGGGGCGGTCCGCAGAGAGATGGGACGGCATGACGCACTCCGATGCGGGGACGGTACGACCAAGGCTGACGGAAGGACCGTTACGACTGTCGCACAGCCCGCGACGCCCCGTAAGGGATTTGGCAACACCCGATTCGGTGGTGCGTCCGGCATATGCCAGAGTCTTCACGGAGGGCTCATCCGATACTGATGGTGTACGTCGTCGGGTGGGTCAAGTCGTAGGCGGCGTACGCCACTTGGCGGTCCTCGCGGGCGATTGTACGGCGGTCATTCGGATGTTCGACGGTCGCATGTTCTAGGGGTGGGGCGGTGACGGGTACCCCTCGCGGGGTTGCACTCATCGGTAGTGACGCAGGTCACAAAAATGATGTCCACTTGGACGTAATGCAAAGGGCACTTGCGGGGTCGTAAGAGGGCAGCGGCAAAAAACCGAGCCCGACCGCCGACCCGCAGGGGAGACCGCCCATGGACATCGCCCTCGAGCAGCCCGCCCACGCCCGTCTGATCACCGGGGACGAGCGCGAACTGTCCGTGCCCGCCAAGCTGCGCTACGCCTCCACGGACCCGCTGGCGGTGTACGTCGACTTCCCGGGCGACGTCTCCCTCGACGGTCACGGTGCGACCTGGACCTTTGCCCGCGGCCTGCTGGAAGCGGGGCTGCGTGGGCCGGCCGGGGACGGGGACGTGCACATCTGGCCGTGCGGCGAGGAGCGTACGGTCGTGGAGCTGCACTCGCCCTACGGCATGGCCCTGCTCCAGTTCGACACCGCCGCCCTGAACCGCTTCCTGCTGCGGACGTACGCGGTGGTCGCGTCCGGTGACGAGGACCTCGGGGCGGTCGTGGAGCGCGGCCTGAGCGCGCTCTTCGGCAGCGTATGACGTGAGCGCGCCCGCGGCAGCGTACGAGGAGGCGAACGGGCGGCCGCTGTGCCTCCTCGACGCTTCGGCGTCAGTACCGCAGCACGCCTGCGATCCCCTGGGCGTCGATCAGCGTGCCGTCCGGCACGAAGCGGACCTCGGCGCCGGTCTCCAGGCACTGCTCGACGATCTCGTCCACGATGTCCTCGCGGGCGTCGAGGTCGCCGCTCTCCGCCGGGATCAGATGATCGCCGTCCTCGCCGCGCACCGTCACGCGGTAGTTCTCCTCGACGGCCAGCAGCCGCACCCGGCCCTCGCGCGCGCTGCGCCACACCTCGTCGACGCCGGCGGCGAACGCCTTGCGGCCGAGGGCGGTTTCGAGCTCCCGGGCCACGGCGTCGGTCCCCCTGCGGTTCTCGGCGTCGATGACCGGCCGGACCGCCTGCCACACCGCCTCGCGGGTGCCGTGCGCGAGCCCGCCGTGGGGGACGTGCACGGCGGACTTGGTGATGCCGCCGATCTCGTCCAGCAGGGACAGCGCGGCCGGCTCACCGGTGACGTACAGCTGCCCCGGGTTGTGCTGCAGTACCGCGCCCAGCGCGGAGTCCGCCTCCTTCAGGAAGTGGCGCGTGTCCTCGTCGCGGAACTTGCTCGGCACGTCGCCGATCTGTTCCTGGCGCTCCGCGTCGAAGTTCTGGATGTCCCGGGTCAGCGGGAAGCCGCCGACGCGGGCCTCGGTGACGCGGTCCAGGGCGCCGTGCCACAGGGTGATGCGGTCCGCGGAGACCGAGAGCACCCAGAACGGTCGCTCGGCGGCCTGTGCGGAGACGAGGTTGCGGGTCAGGAAGGTGTCCGAGAGCACCACGCGCTCGGGCACGGTGCGGGCGACCGACCACACCTGGTGCTCGCCCGGAGCGGCGAAGATCACCAGGCCGTCCTCGGCGTGCGTCAGGTCGATCTCGGCGAGGGCCTGATCGAGCTGCCGTTCGACATCGACCCGGCGCTCGCGGGTGACCGAAGGATCGGCCTCCAGCTGTTTCTTGGCCTCGGCCACGACATTGCGCAGCCGGACCTGGTCCTGGGCCCGATAGGGCTCCCGGGGATGCGTGGGCGTCAGCACGGACACGGCCGGATAGGGGCGCGGGCGCCGCAGCTCGGAGAGGGTCGTGGGACTGAGTGCGTGCTCCATAAGAGCACGATAGGACCGATTCACCGATCGGGCATTTGGGGCAATCCATCACCCTCGCCCTGGATCTACTGCCGGCGCTCCTCGGGCCCGCAGGAGCTGCCGTCGGGCGGCAGCGTGCCGTACAGCAGGAAGGCGTCGACCTTGCGGTGCACGCACTTGGAAGAGGCGTATCCGGTGTGGCCGCTGCCCTTGTTGTCGAGGACCACGGCGGATGGGCCGAGTCGCTTCGCCGTCTCCTCGGTCCAGCGGTAAGGCGTGGCCGGGTCGCCGCGGGTGCCCACGAGGAGCATCTTCGGCGTGTCCACGTCCTTCACGTCGTCGCGTATGAAGTCCGTGCCCTTGGGGCGGCCGTAGCACATCAGCACCCCGGTGAGCCGGTAGGGGCCGAAGACCGGCGACGCCTGCTCGTACTCGGCGCGCAGGTCGTCGAGGCCGTCGACGATCTGCTTGCCGGTGGGGCGGTCGGGGTCGTCCGCGCAGTTGACCGCCATCAGGGCCGCGGGGAGGTTGTCGAGGGGGACGTCCTCCTCGTCGACCAGGCCGCCGTCGGGCTCCTCGGACTCCTGGGGGCCATCGGTCCCCTCGGGGTCTTCGGTCTCCGCGCGCCGCCAGGGCGCGGCACCGCCGGCCGCGAAGGCCTCGATGGCGTGGGTGTCGCCGTCCTCGACCAGCGAGGCAAGGGCCCGCTCCAGGGAGGGCCACATCTCCTCGCTGTAGAGCCCCTGGCCGAGGGCGCCGACCAGGTCCTGGCCGGTGAACGGCTCGCCGAACGCCGAGGGCACCGGATTCTCGTCCAGTGAGTCGACGAGTCGTACGACCTGCTTGCGGGCCTCGCGCGCGTCCTGCCCGAACGGACAGGCGATGTCCTGCACACACCAGTTGATGAACTCGTCCAGCGCCTGCTGCTGCCCCTTGGCGCTCGCGACGCCCTGCTCCATCAGCGACTCGGTCAGCGTGTCCACGCCGTCGAGCACGAACCGGCCGACCTTGTCGGGGAACTGGGCTGCGTACACCGAGCCGAGCCGTGTGCCGTAGGAGAAGCCGAGATAGTTGAGCTTCTTGTCGCCGAGGGCCGCGCGCATCACGTCCATGTCGCGCGAGGCGTTGATCGTGCCTATGTAGGGGAGGACGGGGCCGGAGTGCCGGGCGCACGCGTCGGCCGCCTTCTTCAAGTGGGCGAGGACGGACTGCGGATCACGGCCGAGCTCCGTGCCGTCCTCGGCCATGTCGATGTTCTCCTCGCCGTCCCCGCAGCTGACCGGCGAGGACCTGCCGACGCCGCGCGGATCGAACGTCACGATGTCGTAGCCGTCCGTCAGCTCCATGAACTCCTTGCCGCCCATGGCGAACTGGGGGACGCCGGCACCGCCCGGCCCGCCGAAGTTCACCAGCACCGAGCCCTGCTTGTCGCCGGTGGCCCGGTAGCGGGCGAGCGCCAGGTCGAGCGTCCCCTCCTTGGGGCGGGCATAGTCGAGAGGGACGGTGACCTTGCCGCACTGCATGTCCTTCGGCGCCTCGCCCGGACACTTCGCCCAGGTGACCTTCTGCCGGTAGAACCGCGTGAGGTCCGGCTCGGCGCTGTCCGTGGCCGTGGGCAGCCCCGTGCCGAGCAGGGCCAGCCCGACCGCGCCGGTCACCGCGCAGCGGCGAAGCACGGGCCGCGTTGACAGGTGGGCAAGCATCGATGCCTCCAGGGACGCCCGTCGCGGACCGGTAAACGGCGTCCTGGCTCACGATAGGCGGGCCCCGGAACGCACGCCTCCGGACGTGCGGGACCGCCCGTGCGGGCGTACCCTGTGCCCCTTTCGTTGCCGGTGGAAGTTTTTACCGCTAGTTCGACAACCCTGACGCTCGATGGGGTGAATGGCCGATTAGCCATAACTCGGATGGTTCGCCTGCGTTTTATCCGGTGCGGGCGAGTGCCCGCGACCATGTCTGGAAGGCAGGGAACCTATGAGACGGGTTACCCGATACGGTGTGATCGCCGTCGCCGCCTCGGGCGCGATGGCTGTGACGTTCCCGGCGTATGCCGACTCCGTGGCGGATGGTGCTGCGGCCGAATCGCCGGGGCTTCTCTCCGGCAACACCGTTCAGCTGCCGGTGCATGTGCCGGTGAACGTGTGCGGGAACACCGTGAACGTGGTGGGGCTGCTCAATCCGGCCGTCGGCAACACCTGCGCCAACGAGGACGGCGGCAAGAAGCGCGCGGCGTCGCACAGCGGGGCTTCGGCCCAGGGCCGCGGAAAGGATTCGCCGGGCATCGCGTCCGGCAACGTCGTCGAGCTCCCGGTTCACCTCCCGGTGAACGTCAGCGGGAACAGCGTGAACGTGGTCGGCGTCGGGAACGCGGCGATCGACAACGAGTCGGTGAACGGTCCCGGCGACCGCCCTTCCGACACCGCGAAGCCGGCGCCGAAGCCGGCACCGCCCCGGGCACACCAGCCCCGGCCGGCCCCGCCCGCGCCCGTCCCGCAGGGGGAGCCCGAGGGCACCCTCGCCCACACGGGCGCGGACCAGGCCCTCGCCGCGGCAGCGGCGGGCGGCACGCTCCTCGTAGTGGGCGGAGCCGTGCTGTACCGGCGCTTCCGCCCGCAGGCGGTGAGCTGACCCGCGCCTCACGCGCGGTAGGGAAGGCCCCACCCGGCGGGCGGTGGGGCCTTCGTCATGCGCACATCCGTCCGAACGGCCACCTGCGCGGGGCAACGGCTTGATCATGCCGTGACGTGCTCCCGGAAGATCCGCGAGGATGCTGTGGGCGCGGGCGATCACCACGCCCGCATCCCCCGAACCCGCACGGAACGGAGCACACCCATGGCGTCCCCGGCCCCCCAGGACCTCGTGATCACGCAGGCCGGCCTCGACGACTGGCCGGTCGTCCGCGGATGGGCCGTCGGCGAGGGCTGGAACCCGGGGCTCGCGGACAGTGAGGCATTCTTCGCGCAGGACCCCGAGGGCTTCTTCATCGGCCGGATCGACGGCGAGCCCGTCTCGGCGATCTCCGTCGTCAATTACGGAGCGGACTACAGCTTCCTGGGCTGGTACCTGGTCCGCCCCGACGTCCGCGGCCAGGGCTTCGGCCTCACCACCTGGAAGACCGCGCTGGCGCACGCGGAGAACCGCACGGTGGGCCTCGACGGCGTCGTCGACCAGCAGGACAACTACCGCCGCTCCGGCTTCGAGCTCGCCCACCGCACCTTCCGCTTCAGCGGAACCGCGCCCGCCGCCCAGGCCCCGGCGGACGTCCACGCCGTACGGCCGGAGGATCTGGCGGAGATCACCGCGTACGACAGCGCCTGCACCCCCGCCGACCGCCCTCGCTTCCTCGCGCACTGGCTCACCGGCCCAGGACATCACGCCGTCGTCCGCCGCACCGGCGGCCGGGTCACCGGCTACGGCGTGATCCGCCCCGGCCACGACTGCCCGCGCATCGGCCCGCTCTTCGCCGACACTCCTGAGGACGCGCGGGCCCTGTTCGCCGCCCTGACCGCCGAGGCGGCCGGCCGTGAGGTCGCCGTCGACGTGCCCGAGACCAACCCGGCGGGCGTCGCGCTCGCCGAGGAGGCAGGGCTCACGCCGTCCTTCGAAACCGCCCGTATGTACACCGGGCCGGTGCGGCGGTACGCCCGGGAGCGCGTCTTCGGCGTCACCACGCTGGAGCTCGGCTAGCGGGCGGGCTCAGCCCTGAGGCCGGTGGAACCGGACGTGCAGCGCGCGGACGATCTCCGTGAGTTCGGGTACCGGGCCCTCGACGGTCACGCCCGGTGCGATCTCCCGGATCGGCAGCGGCCGTACCGGTCCGGCGGGTACGCCCAACTCGGCCAGCCAGACGGTCAGTTGCTCCGAAGAGGCGACATACACGATGCGTCCCAGGCCGACCCAGGCGTGCGCGGCCGCGCACATCGGGCAGTGCTCGCCCGAGGTGTACACCGTCGCGGCCGCCCGTTCCTCGGGCGTCATATGGGCCGCGGACCAGCGTGCCAGCTCGAACTCGGGGTGCCGAGTGCGGTCGCCCGAGGCCACCCGGTTGTGGTCCTCGGCGAGCACGGTGCCGTCCGCCCCCACCAGCACCGAGCCGAACGGCTCGTCCCCGGCCTCGAGAGCCTCGGTCGCGAGCGCGACGCAGCGGCGCAGATACGGCAGTTCGGTGTCCTTCGCGGCCATGGTGTACGGGCCCTCCCAGCGGTGCGGCTTTCCCTGCGCACCCCAGCTTCGTCGACGTACGGCCGGACGGCGAGGAGGTGCCGGCTCGTCATAAAAGGTGTTGCCCGGGCAGTGGCCCCGTGATGAGGTCGCGCCATGGATCATGCCGCGGTGCTCGCCCTCTTCGACCGGGACATGCGCGAAGGCGCGCGGCCGGACGGCCCCGACGCCCTGGTCGAGCGGGTGGACGGGGTCGTGCGCCAGGTGTCGTCCGCGCGCGGCTGGAACGGCATCGTGTGGTCCGACCTGGACGAGGCGAGCGTCGACGAGGCGATCGCCGGGCAGATCGCCCATTTCTCCGGGCTCGGGCGCGAGTTCGAGTGGAAGCTCTACGGCCATGATCTCCCGGCGGACCTCGGACAACGGCTCAGGGACGCCGGCTTCGCGCCCCGGCCCGAGGAGACGTTGATGATCGGCGAGGTCGCCGACCTGACCCTGGACGCCGAGCCGCCGGAAGGCATCCGGGTGCTGCCCGTGACCGACCGGGCGGGCGTCGACCTGGTGGCCGAAGTGCACGAGAAGGCCTTCGGCGTCGACGGCTCTGCGCTCCGGCACCAATTGCTCGGCAGGCTCACGGCCGCCCCGGACACGGTGGTCGCCGTCGTCGCGCTGGCCGGTGACACTCCGGTGAGCGCCGCGCGGATGGAGCTCGTGCCGGGGACGCGGTTCGCAGGGCTGTGGGGAGGCGGGACCGTCGAGGGCTGGCGGGGCCGCGGCATCTACCGCACACTCGTCGCCCACCGCGCCCGCGCCGCCGCGGATCGCGGCTATCGGTACCTCCAGGTCGACGCCATGAGTACGAGCCGTCCCATCCTGGAACGGCTGGGCTTCGAGCCGCTGACCACCACGACCCCGTACGTGTTCACTCCGTAGCGGCGTGGCTCGCCGCGACGGCCTCGCCGCCCGTGCGGGCCGTCGCGGGAATCGCCTGAACGTCACGCTGCCCCTTGTCTTCGGGTGCGGCGTCAGCGGCGAGCCTTCGTCCGGTCCAGTGCGGCGACGCCGAGCGCGGCGAGGCCGATCTGGATGAGCCACTCGACCCAGTCGACGCCGTCGGTGTCGCCCACGTCGAGGCCGGCCGCGATCGCCGAACCGAGCAGTGCGGCCACGATGCCGACGAGGATCGTCCACAGGACTCCGATGCGCTGACGGCCCGGAATCACGAGCCGCCCGAGCACACCGATGATGATGCCGATCACGATGGCACTGATGATGCCCGAGATCTCCATTTCGCCCCTCTTCCTCCTGTCCCCGCAAGGGTTGAGTTCCCCCTCCAGGCAGGGACAGTCCGTCCCGGTTCAACCAGTGGCCGACGCCCCGCCAACTCCCATGTCGGCCCAGCCGGTGACGGCCACCACTTCCGAGGCGATGTCGATCACCGAGCGGCCGTCCGTCACCACGCGCACCACACCCACAGGCGCCCGCTCCTCAAGAAGCCGAGCGTTGCGCGCGCTGCTCCTCGTCTCGTGCTCCAGCTCCGAGCCCAGCTCCCGCCCCGCCAGCCGCTGTTCGGCAGTCTCGTCGGTGGCGGTGAGCAGGACCCGTACGAGCCGTACGCCGGCGCCCATGGCCCGCCGGAACATGGGCGCGGCCTCGTCGAGCACGCTCACCGTGTTCGTGTAGACGAGACGCCGGTATCCGAGGGCGACGTAGTTCCCCCACACGGCAACCAGGTTCCGCTCCGTGACACCGGCCCGGTGTGCGTCGCCCGTCGGCGCCGGATGGACGGCCCCCATGAAGTCACCGTCGATCACGGCATGCGCCACTTGCGCATCCCGCAGCCGGGCCGACACCTCCCAGCCGACCGTCGTCTTTCCGACCCCGGCCCTTCCGCCGATGAGCAGTACTTCCGCTTGGTCCATGCGGGCAGGGTGCCCGGGAGCGGGGACGCTTGGCGAGGCGTTTTTGCTCGTCCAGGTCAGTGCTCGTCCAGCCAGGACCTCAACTCGCCGTCCGGCTGCAGGGACACGTGCAGGCCGTTGTCCTCGCCGTGCGCGGCGTGGCCGTGGGCGACGAGGGTGTCGAGGTGGGTGGTGCCCGCGTAGAGGTCGGCCTCGTAGTGGTTGTCCGTCAGCTTGTAGAGCTTCGCCTTCGTCGTGCCGTCCGCCAGCGTCGGCGCGGCGACCAGGACGCGCTTGGCCACCGGCTTGGGCTTCGGCTTGGCCTGCTGGACCCAGGATGTGACCTTGCCGTTCGGGTGGAGGGTGACGTGCAGCCCGTTGTTCTGGGCGTAGGCGGCCCTGCCCTGGGTGTAGAGGGCGCCGTACCGGCGGTCCTTGGCCCAGAGCTCCGCCTCGTAGCGGTTCTTGCCGGTCTTGTAGACCTTGGCCCGGGTGACCCTGTCCGCGAGCTTCACCGTCTTCACGTGGACGCGCTTGGTCTTGGACAGGTGTGCCGCGGGCCTGACGGTCGGGGTGGAGGGCGCGTCGACGGCGAAGGCGCCGGCGGCCGAGACGCCCACCGCGGCGGTGACGCCGGTGGCGATGAGGGCGGTGCGCAGGGTGCGGGGAGCACGCATCAGTGGATCGTCCTTCGGTGGGGTTCGTTCGTGCCGATGCGTTCGAAGCTACGGATCCCTCATCAAGGGCTCCCATATGTCGTGTAACAGGCATTCGGCAGCTATGGGTAGAAGCGGGCAAGGTGGCTCACCTGTCCCGATTGACATGCAGGTAATTACCTGCATAACGTTGAGTGTGCGATCAGATGATGACCCCGAGATGGACCAGGTCTTCAAGGCGCTGAGCGACGGAACCCGCCGGCGGCTGCTGGACCGGCTGCACGAGGACAACGGGCAGACACTGGGTGAGCTGTGTGCGCGTATCGACATGGCGCGCCAGTCGGTGACCCAGCATCTGGCCGTCCTCGAGGCCGCCAACCTGGTCAGCACGGTGCGGCGGGGGCGGGAAAAGCTGCACTACCTCAATCCGGTACCGCTCCACGAGATCCAGGAGCGGTGGATCGACAAGTTCGAGAGTCCGCGCCTGCGCGTGCTCGGGGCAGTGAAACGACGAGCCGAGGAAGCCATGACCGACAAGCCCACGTACGTGTACGTCACCTACATCGAGAGCACCGCCGAGAAGGTCTGGGACGCCCTCACCGACGCCGATCTGACCGCCGCCTACTGGGGCCACAGCAACGTCTCGGACTGGCGGGCCGGTTCCCGCTGGGAGCACGTCCGTACGGACGGTTCGGGCATCGCCGACGTGGTGGGCACCGTCGTGGAGAGCGAGCGTCCCAGCCGTCTTGTCACCACCTGGGTGGCGCCCGACGAGGAGGGGCAGGACGACAAGTACTCCCGGGTCACCTTCGACATCCAGCAGCACGCCGAGATCGTCCGTCTCACCGTGACCCACGAGGACCTGCCGGACGAGAGCGCGCGTGCCGACGTGTCGTCCGGCTGGCCGGCGGTGCTGTCCAACCTCAAGTCGCTCCTGGAGACCGGCCATGTCCTGCCCCAGGAACCGTGGTTGATGCCGACCCGATGAGCGTGGTCGCCCGGAGGCGGACGCACGTGGGCCGACCCGCGGGCGCGGACCGGCCTACGCGTCCTGCTCTTGGTCTGCCGCTATGGCCTCGGGGTGCTCTTCGCCGCCGTACCGGCGCACACCAGCCCCAGGATCACGGCCAGCGCGCCGATGATGACGTTGTTCACGATGACGCCCGCGTCCGGGCTCTCCCCGACGACCCACGGTGCGATGATCATCCAGACCCCCATCGCGCAGAAGGCCCAGCTCAGGCCGTACATGCGTTCCGGTGCCCGGGTGAACCCGAGGGCCAGCAGGCCGATCGCGATGCCCATGATCAGGTTGTGGGTCACGAGTGCCGGCTGGCTCGTCGTGTAGTGCAGGATCCAGGGGGATGCCGCGCAGTACAGACCGAGCAGGAACACCGGTCCGTCCACGAGCGCCACATCGCGACCGCCGAGCATGCGGTCGTAGCGGTCGCGCATTTCGGGTACATCGGGGTGAGCTGTGATGTCACCTCTGGTGGGCGAGACGTTGGCCATGACTCGTCTCCTTTGAATCGCAGGCTCTGACCGCGTCTGGTGCGGTGTGCGGTAAGCGCCGCCTAAATACATTCTGCGCTTATTTTTTCTTTATGTGTAGAGCTCGACGGGTTCATGGCGATGTATGCGGAGTGGCTCTCCGGAAACTTCTCACCGGTGTCCGTGTGCGGTGTGTCGATCCGGGCGGATGCCGTTCGTGTAGGAGGTGAGAGGCCGGGAGACCGGCAGACCACCACGTCGTCCCAGGAGACCGTCATGAAGTACTACCTGCTCAATGTGATGCAACCCGTCGGAGAACCGCCCGCTCCGGACGTCCTCGGCGAGATCGAGAAGAACCTCGACACCCTCAACCGGGAGCTGCGCGAGGCCGGAGCCTGGGTGTTCGCCGGGGGACTGCACGGCCCTGAGTCCTCCACCGTGCTGCGGCCCCGCGACGGCGACGTCCTGGTCACCGACGGACCGTACGCCGAGGGCAAGGAGATGCTCGGCGGCATCAGCCTCATCAAGGCGCCCGATCTGGACGCGGCGTTGGGATGGGGCCGCAAGCTTGCGCTGGCGACCACACTGCCGATCGAGGTGCGACCGTTCATGGGCGAGGCCGAGGACTGATGACGGCCGCTGACGTCGAAGGCGTCTTCCGTGCGGAGTACGGCCGCGCGGTCGCCGTACTCGTCCGCTTCCTCGGCGACATCGACCTCGCCGAGGAAGCGGTCCAGGACGCCTTCACCACGGCCCTGCGGCGCTGGCCGGAAACCGGCGTGCCGCCGAGCCCCGCCGGCTGGATCATCACCACCGCCCGCAACCGCGCCGTCGACCGGCTGCGCCGCGAAGCCACCAGGACCGAACGGCACACCCAGGCGGCCCTGTTGCACACCTCCGATGCACCTCCCGAGGAGGGCCCCGTGCGCGACGACCGGCTCTGGCTCATCTTCACCTGCTGCCACCCCGCCCTGGCCGTCCAGGCGCGGGTCGCCCTGACCCTGCGCCTGCTGGGCGGGCTCACCACCGCGCAGATCGCGCGCGCCTTCCTGGTGCCGGAGCCGACGATGGCCCAGCGGCTGGTGCGGGCCAAGGCGAAGATCCGCAACGCCGGCATCCCGTACCGCGTGCCCCGCGACGCCGACCTGCCGGACCGGCTCGCGGGGGTGCTGGCCGTCCTCTACTTGATCTTCAACCAGGGGTACGAGGGTGAGGCGGGCCTGTGCGCGGAAGCCGTACGCCTCGGTCGTCTGCTGGCCGAACTCATGCCGGACGAGCCCGAGGTGACCGGGCTGCTCGCGCTGATGCTCCTCGTCGAGTCCCGCCGGGCCGCCCGGCAGGACGAACGCGGCGAGCTCGTACCGCTCCCGGAACAGGACCGCGGCCGCTGGGACCGTGAACTGATCGCCGAGGGACAGTCGCTCGTCCGCCGCTGCCTGCGCCTGGGCCGGCCGGGGCCGTACCAGATCCAGGCCGCGATCCAGGCGGTGCACAGCGACGCGCCGACCCCGCAGGCCACGGACTGGGGACAGGTCCGACAGCTTTACGACCACCTCCTGGCCATCGCTCCCAGCCCCGTCGTGGCTCTGAACCGAGCCGTCGCCGTGGCCGAGGTCGAAGGCCCGGCTCCGGCCCTCGACCTCGTGGACGCGCTGGATCTCGACGGCTACCACGTCTTCCACGCCGTCCGCGCGGACCTCCTGCGCCGCCTGGGCCGCCACACGGAGGCCGTGCGAGAGTACGAGTCCGCCCTCGCGCTGGCGGAGAACCCCGCGGAGCGGGCGTACCTCGAACGCCGCCGCCGTGAACTCGTCCGCAGCTGACGGCCGAGCAGGGCGCGTAGTGGCGAAACCGGGACGCAGTCCCGGGAAGTTGCAGGTCAGCGTCCTGGTGAGAGGCAATCAGGTGGCGCAATAGTTCGGTAACACCACTGAGCGACAACCGTCGGTATGGTCACCGCATGCCAGCAGAACGAACCCGCGAGCACACCGCGCCGCTCGCCGCAGCCCGCCGCCGGCGGCTGCGTGCCGACCGGGCGCGGCAACTCGCGGACCTGCTGCGGCACCTCGTGCTGACCGGGGGATTTCCCCGGGGCGTACTGCCGCACGAGGACGTGCTCGCCGCCGACTACCAGATGTCACGGAACACCGTCCGGCACGCACTGGACCTGCTGCGTGCCGAGCAGCTCGTCGAGCGGCTGCCCGGCGTGGGCACCGTCGTCGTCGCCGAGAAGTACTCGCACGGACTCGACCGGCTGATGGGACTCGCGGAGACCCTGCGAGAACACGGCCAGGTCAGCAACGAGGTGCGCACCATGGGCCCGGTCGCCGCGCCCGCACCCGTGGCCGAGCGACTGCGGCTGCCCACCGGCACCGACGTCCTCTACATCGAGCGGCTGCGCAAGCTGAACGGTCTGCCGCTCTCCCTCGACCTCACCTATCTGCCGCTGGACATCGGCAGTGAACTGATCGGCGCCGACCTGGAGAACACCGACGTCTTCCGGTTGCTGGAGCAGATCACCGGGCAACCGCTCGGGCACGCGGAGATCACCCTGGAGGCCGTCAACGCCGACGCGCACTCCGCCACCGTCCTGCAGGCACCGCGCGGCACCGCCGTGCTGATGCTGGAGCGCCTCACCCATCTGTGCGACGGCAGGCCCGTGGACCTGGAGTTCATCCGGTTCCGCGGGGACCGGATCGCGATGAGCGGGCTGCTGCGCCGCTCCCTGTGATCACCCGCGATCCACGCGGAGCCTGATGCCAGGAGTCGGACATCAGGCGTAACTCACCCCTCGCAGTACCTCACTGGAGACAGCCATGCCCTTGGTGCCCCAGCGGGCCGACGTGCCCGTGACCGTCGACGAGTCGAAGTGCATCGACGGCTGCACGCTCTGTGTCGACATGTGTCCGCTGGACTCCCTGGCGATCAACCCCGACAGCGGCAAGGCGTACATGCACGTGGACGAATGCTGGTACTGCGGCCCTTGCGCCGCCCGCTGCCCCACCGGGGCCGTCACGGTCAACATGCCCTACCTGCTGCGGTGAAAGGCCCTCTCCCCATGAAACGCACGACTCCCGCGGCCCTGCTCGCGGCAGCTCTCGTCAGCACGCTCGTCACGGGCTGCGGCGGCAATGCGGCGGCCGGCGACGACAAGCACGTCACGGTCACCGTCGGCTACCAGTCCAAGACCATCAACACCGTCACCGCCGGCACCCTGCTGCGCTCCCTCGGCTACTTCGAACGCGAACTCGCCGCCCAGGGCAAACGGGACGGGATCTCCTACAAGGTCCAGTGGCAGGACTACGCCACGGGCGCGCCCATCACCGCGCAGATGACCGCGGGGAAGATGGACATCGGGTCCATGGGCGACTTCCCGCTGCTGATCAACGCCGCCCGCGGCAAACAGCTGAACCGCCCCACCCGGCTCGTCTCGGTCACCGGCTACAACCTGCGCGGCGCCCTCAACACCGTGGTCACGGCGCCGGACTCGAAGCTCGCCTCGCTCAAGGACCTGCGGGGCAAGAACGTGTCCACCAGCATCGGTTCGGCGGCCGACGGGACCCTCGTACGGGCGCTGCAGCGCGCCGGACTCGACCCGGAGAAGGACATCCGCAAGCTCAACCAGCAGCCGTCGGTGGGCGCTTCGGCACTGCAGGCGGGCAGCGCCGACGCCCTGTCGCAGTTCGTGGCGTGGCCCGGACTGCTCGCCTTCCAGGGCAAGGCGAAGGCACTGTACGACGGTGCGGAACTGAACCTGCCCACCTTCCACGGGGTGACGGTCCGTGAAGACTTCGCGGAGCAGCGGCCGAAGGTGCTCGACGCCTTCCTCGCCGCGCAGATCGAGGCGACGCGATACCTGAACGAAAACCCCGTCCAGGCCGCCGAGAAGGTCGCCGAGGCCACCGGCCTGCCCCCGGAGGTCGTCTACCTCTACAACGGCAGCGGCGGCATCGCCACCTTCGACCCGACCGTCAAGCCCCAGCTCGTCTCCGCGCTGAAGAAGGACGTGTCAGTCCTGCGCTCGGCGAAACTCGTGGGCGACGTGGACGTGGACGCCTTCGTCGACGACGGCCCGATCAAGCGCGTGTACGGCAAGGAGTACGCCGAGCGGCTCGCCGCCACCTCCGAGCCCTCGCGCAGCGAGGTGTGGCTCGACGGCGAGGACAGCACCCGGCCCTTCGACTCGCCCGCCGCGCTGCTGAAGTTCGTCGCCGGGCACAAGGGCGATGTGCGCGCCGCCTACGTACCGGACGCCGCCAACGGCACCCGCTGGTACGCCGCCAAGGCGGTCTGGGTCCAGGACGGCAAGGAGCTGCGGCCGTTCGTCACCGCCTCCGCCGCCCGCGCGTACATCCAGGCCCACCCCAGCGCCCGTACCGTCTCCTACGCCACCGCACTGGAGCAGGCGTCATGACCGCGGTGACCGCCCCGCCGAGGAAGCCGGGGCAAGCGAGCAAGGCGTCCGTGCGGCCGGCACCCGCTCGGCGCACGGCCCGCCTCCGACCGGTCGTACGCGTGCTGTCTCTGCTTGCGGCGCTCGCGGTGTGGCAGCTGCTCACCACGCTGGACGTCCAACTGTGGCTGCGTTTCGACCAGTTCCCGTCGGTCACCGACGTGGCCCGGGAGTTCGGCCAACGGCTCGCCGACGGGGCGTACTGGCAGGACGTGACCGACAGTCTGCGCAGGATCGTCACCGGGTTCCTGCTCGCGGCGGTGCTCGGCGTCGCAGCGGGCGTGGCAGTCGGCCGCTCCCGCTGGGCAGCGGACCTGATCGGACCGGTCCTGGAGGTGCTGCGGCCCGTCCCGGCGATCGCGCTGGTACCCGTGGCGATCCTGCTCTTCCCCAGCAACGAGCAGGGCATCGTCTTCATCACCTTCACCGCCGCCTTCTTCCCGGTCCTGGTCGCCACCCGGCACGCGGTGCGTGCGCTGGCCCCGGTGTGGGAGGAGGCGGTGCTCACCATGGGCGGCGGACGGTGGCGGGTGCTCGCCTCCGTGGTGCTGCCCGGCGCGCTGCCGGGGATCTTCGGCGGGCTGTCGGTCGGGATCGGCGTCTCCTGGATCTGCGTGATCTCCGCGGAGATGATCTCCGGCGAGTACGGGATCGGCTACCGCACCTGGCAGGACTACACCGTCCTCGACTACCCGGGCGTGTTCACCGGCATCGTCAGCATCGGCGTGCTCGGCTGGCTGACCTCCACCGTGGTGGAGCTCCTGGGACGCCGCCTGACGCACTGGCTGCCGCGACGCGAGGGGACTGCCACGTCATGAGCACGAAATCGGACACCGCCGTCACCGGCGCCGCCATCCATACGTCCTCCACCGCCTCGAAGGCCGAACCTCCCGCCTCCGGGGCGCGTCTCAGCCTCACCGGGACGGACCTCGGACGACCCGGTGCCGTCGTACTGCACGGGGTCGATCTCGAAGCCGCCCCCGGCGAGATCCTGACGGTGGTCGGCCCGTCCGGGTGCGGGAAGTCGACCCTGCTGCGGACGCTGGCCGGGCTGCTGCCCGCGCTCGCCGGACGGGTCGCCCAGGACGGGCGACCCGTCACGGGTCCCGGCGCGGACCGGGCGCTGGTCTTCCAGGAGGACGCGCTGCTGCCATGGCGTACGGCCCGCGCCAACGTCGAACTGCCGCTGGCCATCAGAGGGCTGGGCCGCGTCGAGCGCAGGTCCAGGGCGGAGGAGTGGCTGGACCGGGTCGGCCTGCCCGACCTGAAGCGGCAGTTGCCGCACCGGCTCTCCGGAGGGCAGCGCCAGCGGGTGCAACTCGCCCGCGCGCTCGCCGGGCAGCCGCGGGCCGTGCTCATGGATGAGCCCTTCGGTGCCCTGGACGCCCAGACCCGGGCGGGCATGCAGCAGTTGCTGGTGGAGGTGCTGCGCGGGACCGGCGCCACCGTCGTCTTCGTCACCCATGACGTGGACGAGGCACTGTTCCTCGGCGACCGCGTCGCCCTGCTCGGCGCGGGGGGCCTCACCGATGTCCGGACGGTACCGCGACCCCGTGACCGCGGAGCCCGCGACGATCCCGCGACGGTGGCACTGCGCCACGACATCCTCGAGTCCCTCGGCTCGCGCTCGTCCTGAAGGGACCTCGGCCGCCACGGTCCGTCCGACCTTCCTCGGCTCCGGCAGGTCCGAGCCCTTCCGGCCCAGGCACGTTCCGAGCAACCTTCGGCCCCCTGCACGTCCCGAGCAACCTTCGGCCTCCTGCATGTTCCGAGCAACCTTCGGCCTCCTGCATGTTCCGAGCAACCTTCGGCCTCCTGCATGTTCCGAGCGACGTTCGGCCATTGCAGGTTCCGAGCAACCTTCGGCCTCTGCACGTCCCGAGCGACCCTCGGCCTCGTACGTCCCGAGCGACCCTCGGCCTCGTACGTCCCGAGCGACCCTCGGCCCCGCACTCCCGGGCAACCCTCGCCCCTGTACCTCCCGAGCGACCCTCGGCCCTTGCACTCCACGAGCAACCATCGGCTCCCGTACTTCCGAAGCAACCTCGCCCCCCGCGTTCGAGTAGCCCCGGCCCCACGTCCCGAGCACCCACCGGCTCCCCGCGCGACCCCCGGCTGCCCCCGTACGTCCTGAAAGGCACCCCTGCCATGACCACCGCGACCGCGACCCTGACGGAGATCCCCGCCCTCGACTCGGCGGAGGAGCTGAGCTGCGACGTCCTGGTGATCGGCGGCGGTACCGCCGGCACCATGGCCGCGCTCACCGCCGCCGGGCGCGGTGCGTCCGTGCTGCTGCTGGAGAAGGCACACGTACGGCACTCCGGAGCGCTGGCCATGGGCATGGACGGCGTCAACAACGCCGTCATCCCCGGCCGTGCCGAACCGGACGACTACGTCGCCGAGATCACCCGCGCCAACGACGGCATCGTCGACCAGTCGACGGTCCGTCAGACGGCCACCCGGGGCTTCGAGATGGTGCAGCGTCTGGAGTCTTACGGGGTGAAGTTCGAGAAGGACGAGCACGGCGAGTACGCGGTGCGCCAGGTGCACCGTTCGGGCTCGTACGTGCTGCCCATGCCCGAGGGCAAGGACGTCAAGAAGGTCCTCTACCGGCAGCTGCGCAGGCGGGAGGTGCGCGAGAAGGTCCGTATCGAGAACCGGCTGATGCCGGTGCGGGTCCTGACCGCGGACGGCAAGGCGGTCGGCGCCGCGGCCTTCAACACCCGCACCGGGGCCTTCGTGGTCGTGCGGGCGGGTGCCGTCATCCTCGCGACCGGGGCCTGCGGCCGGCTGGGGCTGCCCGCGAGCGGCTATCTGTACGGCACGTACGAGAACCCCACCAACGCCGGGGACGGCTACGCGATGGCGTACCACGCGGGCGCGGAGCTCACGGGTATCGAGTGCTTCCAGATCAACCCGCTCATCAAGGACTACAACGGCCCGGCCTGCGCCTATGTCGCCAACCCGTTCGGCGGCCACCAGGTCAACCGGCACGGGCAGCGGTTCGTCGACTCCGACTACTGGTCCGGGCAGATGATGGCCGAGTTCGCCGCCGAGGTCGCCTCCGACCGAGGACCGGTCTACCTCAAGCTCAGTCATCTGCCCGAGGAGTCGATCTCGGCCCTGGAGTCCATCCTGCACTCCACCGAGCGCCCCACCCGCGGCACCTTCCACTCCGGGCGCGGCCACGACTACCGCACCCACGACGTGGAGATGCACATCTCCGAGATCGGCCTGTGCGGCGGGCACTCCGCCTCGGGCGTACGGGTGGACGACCACGCCCGCACCACCGTCCCCGGCCTGTACGCGGCGGGCGACCTGGCCTGCGTCCCGCACAACTACATGATCGGGGCGTTCGTCTTCGGAGACCTCGCGGGCGAGGACGCGGCCCGGTACAAGGCGTACCGGGGCGAGCTGCCGCAGGACCAGCTCGCCGAGGCCCACGAGTTGATCTACCGACCGCTGCGCAACCCCGACGGTCCGGCTCAGCCCCAGGTCGAGTACAAGCTGCGCCGCTTCGTCAACGACTACGTCGCTCCGCCCAAGAGCGGCGCCCGGCTCTCCCTGGCGCTGGAGCACTTCGAGCGGATGCGGGACGAGATCGCCGAGATGGGGGCCCGGACACCGCACGAGTTGATGCGCTGCGCGGAGGTCTCGTTCATCCGCGACTGCGCGGAGATGGCGGCCCGGTCGTCGCTCGCCCGCACCGAGTCCCGCTGGGGCCTCTACCACGAGCGCCTCGACCACCCCCAGCGGGACGACACGGAGTGGCTGCACCACCTCGACCTGCGCAAGGGTCCTTCGGGAGCCATGGAGTTCACGGCGCGTCCCGTCGCCCCCTACCTCGTGCCCGTCGACGAGTTCACCCCCACCGGCGGCCCCTCCCGCCACCTGGGCGAGGTGGATCCGCTCCCGACGGCCACGGCGGGACGCCGGGAGGTACCGCCGGCGGTGGGCCCCGCGGAACCGGGCGAGAACGCACCGTCCGACGGCCCGACGCACGGAGCCTCGGAGTCCAACCGGGAACGGATCCTCGAACTGGTCGCGCTCTCGGAGGAGGAACCCGATCTCCCGGCGCTGGAGCCCTACCTGAAGGACCCGGACGCCGCCGTACGTCTCGCGGCCGTGAAGGCGCTGACCGAGACGGCCCCACCCGGAACGGGCCCCGCGCTGGGCTCAGCCCTGACCGACAGTGACGGACAGGTGCGCGCCGCGGCCGCGTCGTCACTGCGCGAGCTGGCCGAAGTCCTCACGGCGGAGCCGGAGTTGAGGGCACCGTTGGTCTCCGCACTGACGGCGGCGGATCCGACGGCCCGCGCCGCGGCCCTGGACGTGCTGCGCGCCCTGCGCCTGGGCGACGCGGCCCTGTTCGCCGTGCATCTGGCCGACCCGGACACCGAGGTACGCCTGGCCACCGTACGCGCCCTGGTCTCGGTGGACGCGGTCGAGGCCCTGTCGGAGGCGGCCGGCGACGCCGCGCGTGAGGTACGGGTCGCCGTGGCGCGCGGGTTCGCCGCCCTGGCCACGCACATCGCGCGGGCGCAGCAAGGTACGCCTTCCGCCCTGCACGCCCTGACCCACGACCCCGACGTCCTGGTCCGTGCCGCGGCCCTGGAAGCGCTGGGCGTCCTCGGCGTCCCGGACGGACTCCGCGCCACCGTGACGGCGGCGCTCACCGACCCGGCGTGGCAGGTCCGCGCGGGCGCCGCGAAGGCCCTCGGCGGAGCGGCACCGGAAGACGGTGTCCCCGCCCTCGCCCAGCTGCTGCGCGACACCGACGCCGACGTGCGCAAGGCCGCGGTACTCAGCCTGCTGCGGCATGCCGCACACGAGGACGCCCGTGCGGCACTGGCCACCGCGGTGAACGACCCGGACGCAGACGTCCGGGCGTACGCGGGCCGAGCGGTGCGGTGATCCGGCGCCGCCGCCAACTCCCTTGAGCTGGCCGGCGTCACGCAACCGGAAGCCGCTCGTACGCCGGATCACCGCCCCCGGGCGCTCACAGCCACGGCTGGGGGCGCCCGCGTGGCCGTCTCGACTCCATTGGCCCCCGGGCCGATTGATTGGTCTACACCTTATTTGGTCTACACCCTTGACTGGTACATACCAACGCGGTTGAGTGTGTCTCCACACCCCCCACCACGGCCGCCCCCACGCCGTGGCCGACCCCGTCGGCGCGTGCGCTCAAGGCTCTGCTTCGTCCTGCCCTTGTCCGGGTGCGGCCGTGCTCCGCAAAGGAGTTGATCCTGTGTCGAGGCGCCGCATAGCCGCACTGCTGTCCTCACTCGCCCTGGGCAGCGCAGCTCTGCTGCTTCAGCCGGCCCCGAGCGCGTCCGCCGCCGGGTTCGTCGTGAGCGAGTCGCAGTTCAACCAGATGTTCCCGAACCGGAATTCGTTCTACACGTACAGCGGGCTGACCGCCGCCCTCAGCGCCTACCCCGGCTTCGCCAACACCGGCGGCGACACGGTGAAGAAGCAGGAGGCGGCCGCCTTCCTCGCCAACGTCAACCACGAGACCGGCGGCCTGGTCCACATTGTCGAGCAGAACACCGCCAACTACCCCCACTACTGCGACCGGAGCCAGCCGTACGGCTGTCCCGCGGGCCAGGACGCCTACTACGGCCGCGGTCCGATCCAGCTGTCGTGGAACTTCAACTACAAGGCCGCGGGTGACGCGCTCGGGATCGATCTGCTGAACAACCCCTGGCGGGTGCAGAACGAGTCGGCCGTCGCCTGGAAGACCGGGCTGTGGTACTGGAACACCCAGTCCGGCCCCGGCACCATGACCCCCCACAACGCCATGGTGAACCAGGCCGGCTTCGGTCAGACCATCCGCAGCATCAACGGCTCCCTGGAGTGCGACGGCAAGAACCCCGCGCAGGTCCAGAGCCGCGTGGACGCCTACCAGCGCTTCACGCAGATCCTCGGCGTCACTCCTGGCGGCAACCTCTACTGCTGACGCCCCCCTGTGCCTGAGGCGTGTGCGAGACTCCGCCGATGACCTCAGAGATGATCACCGCGCACGCCGCGGGCACCTGGAAGCTCGGCGACCTGTCCGTGACCCGCGTCGGCTTCGGCGCGATGCGGCTGACGGGCAGCGCCGCCTTCCACCACGGGACGCCCAGTGACCGGGGACGCTCGATCGCCGTACTGCGCAAGGCGGTCGAGCTGGGCGTCGACCACATCGACACGGCCGCCTTCTACTTCTCCGCCCTGCGCGCGGCCAACGAACTCATCAACACCGCGCTGGGGCCGTATGCCGACGACCTGGTCATCGCGACGAAGGTCGGCCCGTTCCGCGACTACGCCGGGGAATGGGGCACCTCGGCCCGCCCCGACCAGCTGCGCGGCCACGTCGAGGAGAACCTGCGCCAGCTCGGCCGCGACCACCTGGACGTCGTATACCTGCGCCGCATGCGGCAGGACTCCATCGCCGAGCACTTCGGCGCCCTGGCCGAACTGCGCGAGGCGGGCCTGATCCGGCACCTGGGCGTCTCCGCCGTGGAGCCACGGCACCTCGCCGAGGCACAGGCCATCGCGCCCGTGGTGAGCGTGCAGAACCGGTACGCGCTCGACCGGCCCGACCCCGAGGCCGACGAACTGCTGCGCCTGTGCGGCGAGCAGGGCATCGCCTTCGTGCCGTTCTACGCCGTCGCGGGCGACACCGGGGAGCGGGGGGCGTCCGGTGCCCACGGCGACGAGGTACTCGCCGTGGCGCAGGCGCACGGAGTGAGCCCCGCCCAGGTGCGCATCGCCTGGACCCTGCACCAGGGCCCGCACGTCCTCGCCATCCCCGGCACCGGCAACCCCGACCACCTCGCCGAGAACGTGGCCGCGGGAGCTCTGCGCCTCACCGGCGACGAGCTGGCCCGGCTCAACACGGCGCGACAGCAGACCGGTTGAGCCGCAGCCGGCAGGGCATGGTTCAGCCGGCGAACCCGGTCACCGGATAGTGGTCGGAGAGGTTCGTGTATGTGTAGTCGGTGCCCCAGCTCGACACCGTCCAGGGCGCGCTCTGCTCCTTGACGACGTCGTTCTTCCAGACGGTGGGACGGGCGTGACCCGCGCGGTGCAGGACGTAGTCCAGGTCCTCGCGCGGGTCGTCGGGGTAGCGGTCGCGGGCTATGGAGTTGTCCGCCGTGTCGAAGGAGTACGGGTGCCCGGTCCGCGCGTCGGCCCCGACCAGCCCGCCGTCGGCGAGCATCGAGCCGTACTCGGACGTGTGCGAGTCGACGTTCATGTCACCGGCGACCAGAACCTGCTCGCTCGCGGGGATGTTCTTCGCGTCCAGGAACGCGTCGATCGCCTTGAACTGCCGGCTGCGCGTCGCGGCGGCCTCACCGGCGTCGCAGCCCGGATCGGTCGACTGCGCGTGCGTGCCCACGACGTGCACCTTGGTGCCGTTCACGTTCAGCACCACGTACGCGAAGCCCTTGTTCGACCACCAGTCCGATCCGCACGCGTCCTTGAACACGTACTGCTCCTTGCGCAGCACCGGCCACTTGCTCAGGATCGTGACTCCGCCGTCCTCGGGTGTGGTCGCCGAGTAGGCGCCACCGGTGGCGTCCCAGCCGCTCTTGCCGCGTCCGACCACCGGCGTCTGGTAGGGGTAGCGGCCGGCGAGGGAGTTCTTCAGCGCGTCCGAGGAGGAGTTGTCGAACATCTCCTGGAACACGACCACGTCGTTGCCCTGCACGAACGGCGCCTTGGCGATCTCGGCGGCCCGGTGGTCCTGGCCCCAGTTCGGGTACAGAGTCTTGCTGAAGAGGAAGACGTTGTACGACAACAACTTGAGCGGCGGCGCCTGCTCGGCGGCCGACGCGGCGGGCGCCGAGCAGGCAAGACCGGCACCGGCGAGCGAGAGCGCGAGCACGATCGAGCCCTGTGCGCGGCGGTGTGCGGAGAGCGTCACTGGATCTCCCTGTGGTTGAAGGGGGTTGCGTGGCGCCGCACATCAAACCATCAGGAGTTACTCCCAGGTAACACCTGTGCGGGAAATGGATGGCGTGGGGACGTACGCGCGAAACTTGTTCAGACAAGCCACGTTCCGTTTCGCATGAGGTGCCGCTGCGGCAGTTCGTGCACCTCGTGCCAGGCCTGTACGGAGCGCGGCCGCACCCGGTAGTAGGCGTACGTCGGCGAGTCGTTCCGTGGATCCCAGCCCGTCTTCGCGTGAAACGCCTCGGCAGCCGCGGCCGGCACCTCGTCGGCGCCGTGGACCTCCACGCCGCCGTCGATGAGGACGACGTCCCGGGTGTCCCCGAGAGCCAGCCGGGTCCGACGTCCGATGCGGAGGTTGCGCCCTGTGGGGTTGCCGGGGCGAGTGGCCATCCACAACGCCTCGCCGTCCCAGACGAACCACAGCGCGACCAGACATGGCACCCCGTGGCTGTCCGCCGAGGCCACCCAGATGTCCGTCTCCCGTTCCAGCCGGTCCAGAACGTCCTGCTTGCGGCGCTCGGGGCTGCGCGCACCATCCATGATCGTCATTCCCGGCACGCTAGTCGGCGACCGCCTGTCGCACCTCGGGCGGCGGGCCTGGGGCCGCGGTCCCGGTCAGGACTGGCGCCCTGGACGTTTTACGTATAACCTCTCCCGTCAATCGCACCTCAAGGAAGGTCTCGATGCGACACATCGCCCTGGTCACCCTCGTCGTCGACGACTACGACGAGGCGATCCGCTTCTACACCGAAGCCCTCGGCTTCCGGCTGGTCGAGGACACCCCGCGCCCGGACGGCTCCCGCTGGGTCGTCGTGGCGGCGGGCGATCAGGGAACCGGACTGCTGCTGGCCCGCGCCAAGGGCGACGAGCAGCGGGCCCGGGTCGGCGACCAGACCGGCGGGCGCGTCGGGTTCTTCCTGCACACCGACGACTTCGCCCGCGACCACGCCCGCATGCTCGCCGCGGGCGTGACCTTCCTGGAGGAGCCCCGGCACGAGTCCTACGGCTCGGTCGCCGTCTTCCAGGACCTGTACGGCAACCGCTGGGACCTGCTCCAGCCCGCTGGCTGATCCACCTCCCACCTCCTGGGCCGCCCCTCCGCCCGCCGCTTCGAACCGCCCCGCTCAAGGAAAGACTCCGCCATGACTGCTACGCGCGTAGACGCCGACGTCATCCGTCGCCTCCCCAAGGCCGTGCTGCACGACCACCTCGACGGCGGCCTGCGCCCCGCCACCGTGGTGGAGCTCGCCGAGGCGGTCGGCCACACCCTGCCCACCACCGACCCGGACGAGCTCGCCGCCTGGTACTTCGAGGCCGCGAACTCCGGCGACCTGGTCCGATACATCGCCACCTTCGAGCACACCCTCGCCGTGATGCAGAGCCGCGAGGGGCTCCTGCGCACCGCCGAGGAGTACGTCCTCGACCTGGCCGCGGACGGCGTCGTCTACGGCGAGGTGCGCTACGCCCCCGAGCTGAACACCAACGGCGGGCTGACCCTCGCCGAGGTCGTCGAGACCGTCCAGGAGGGCCTGGCGGCGGGCATGGCCAAGGCCGCGGCCGCCGGCACTCCGGTGCGCGTCGGCACCCTGCTGTGCGGGATGCGGATGTTCGACCGGGTGCGCGAGGCGGCCGACCTGGCCGTCGCCTTCCGGGACGCCGGTGTCGTCGGCTTCGACATCGCCGGTGCCGAGGCGGGCTTCCCCGCCGCCGACCACGTCGACGCCTTCGAGCACCTGCGCCGCGAGAGCGTGCCCTTCACCATCCACGCCGGTGAGGCCGACGGCCTGTCCAGCATCCACCAGGCCCTCCAGGTGTGCGGCGCCCAGCGCATCGGGCACGGCGTGCGCATCACGGACGACATCGTGGACGGCAAGCTCGGCCGGCTCGCCGGCTGGGTGCGCGACCGCCGTGTCGCGCTGGAGATGTGCCCGACCTCCAACCTCCAGACGGGCGCCGCCACGTCCATAGCCGAGCACCCGATCACCGCGCTGAAGGACCTCGGCTTCCGCGTCACCCTCAACACCGACAACCGTCTGGTGTCCGGTACGACGATGACGCGCGAGATGTCCCTGCTGGTCGAGCAGGCCGGGTGGACGGTCGAGGACCTGCGCACGGTCACGGTGAACGCCCTGAAGAGCGCGTTCATCCCGTTCGACGAGCGCAATGCCCTCATCGAGGACGTCGTACTGCCCGGTTACGGGTCCGCGCTCTGAGCAGCGGTCCGCACCGGTCCGCGGGCTAGGAGCCCACGACCAGCCCGCGGACGTAGGCGGCCTGTCCGACGTGCTGGAGATCGTCGGACAGGACGCTGACCAACCGTGCGCCCAGGCTGACCGGTGGATCCCAGCGCTCGTCCACGATGCGCTCCAGATCCTTGGCGGCCACCTCCCGCAGCGCCCCCAGACTCTGGGCGTGAACGGCGTCGTAGTAGCCGGTCAGCAGGTCACCGGAGTCCACCCGTACTTTGGCGACCTTCGCCGAGGTGTGGCCGTAGCCGGTGTCGTGGCGCGGCAGGTCGAGCCCGAAGGTCTTCTGGAAGTCCTGCGTCAGCCACACCTGGTCGAGGCCGAAGGCGTCGGCGATGTGGTCGTCCTGGACCCGGGTGAGATGCCAGATCAGCCAGGCGACGGAGTTGGCCTCGGGGGAGGGGCGGGCGTGCAGGTCGTCGGGGTCGAGACCCTCGACGGCGGCGTGGACTTCTTCCTGGATGCGGTTGTACCCGTCGATGAGGATGTCCTTCGCATGCATGACTCCACCATCGCGCACCCGTCCGTCACGCGCCCTCTGTTTCCAGCAGTGCCATGAGCGCCCGGGCCGCCGGGCTGGTGGCCTGCTCGGGCGGCAGGAGGGCGACCGTCTCGTAGACGGTCTCGCCGGTGCCCTTCACCGGCAGGGCCGTCAGTGAGCGCCGCTTGTCCCGGAAGTGGCGGGGCACGACGGCGATGCCGAGGTCCTCGTCCACCAGGTCCAGGAGGCTGTGCACGTCGTTGACCTCCAGGGCGACGGTACGCCGTACGCCCGCGGCGGCGAAGACGGCGTCGGTGGTGCGGCGCGGCCCCCAGTCCGGGTGGAAGTCGACGAAGACCTCGCCGCCCAGCTCCTCCGGAGTGACGGCGGCGCCGGCGGTGGCGAGGCGGTGGCTCGGATGGCACAGGACGGTCATCGGCTCGCCGGTCAGCGGTACGACCCGCAGCTGGTCGGTGTCCTCCTGCGCGGTCCGTACGGCGAAGGCCAGATCGAGGCGTCCGGCCGCGACCTCCTCCGCGAGCGCACCCGAGCCCGCCTGACGCAGGCAGATCTCCACGTCCGGATGCGCCCGCCGGAAGGCCGCCAGCAGTCCCGCCACATGCACCCCGGCGATGCACTGCTCGGACCCGAGCGCCAGCATCCCGCGCAGCACGCCCTGCACCGCCGCCACCGCCTCATGGGCGGCCCGCACCTGCGCGAGGATCCGTTCCGCCTCGCACAGCAGCGCCCGGCCGGCAGGGGTGAGCGTCACCCGGCGCGTCGTCCGCACGAACAGCGGGGTCTGCAACTCCCGCTCCAGGGCCCGGATCGAGGCCGACAGACCCGACTGGGACACCAGGAGGCGCTCGGCCGCCCGGGTGAAGTGCTGGTCCTCGGCGACCGCCACGAAATGCTGGAGATGGCGCAGTTCCATGATTGAGCAGCGTAGCCGCTGAATCCCATCTGATTTACCTGTTGGACCACTGCCGGCAGGTCACGACAGAGTGGACGGCGACTGGAACACCGGTTCCTCGGAGCCGTCCTCCCTGTGCCAACCCCTCTGGAGTCGCGTTGTACACCGCACACACCGACCGCTACGCGGACATGCCCTACCGGCGCACCGGCCGCAGCGGACTCAAGCTTCCCGCGCTGTCCCTCGGCCTGTGGCACAACTTCGGCCCGGCGGACCGCTCGGTCGAGCACCAGCGGGCCATCCTGCGCCGCGCCTTCGACCTCGGCGTCACCCACTTCGACCTGGCCAACAACTACGGCCCGCCGCCCGGCGCCGCCGAGTCGGCGTTCGGCGAGGCGCTGAAGGCGGACTTCGCGCCGTACCGGGACGAGCTGATCATCTCCACCAAGGCCGGCTATCTGATGTGGCCCGGCCCGTACGGCGAGTGGGGCTCGCGCAAGTACATGCTGTCCTCGCTCGACCAGAGCCTGAAGCGGATGGGCCTGGACTACGTCGACATCTTCTACTCGCACCGCCCCGACCCGGACACTCCGCTGGAGGAGACGATGGGCGCCCTGCACTCGGCGGTGCAGCAGGGCAAGGCGCTGTACGTCGGCGTCTCCAACTACTCGGCGGAGCAGACCCGCGAGGCCGCCCGCATCCTGGGCGAGCTGGGCACGCCGCTGCTCATCCACCAGCCTGCCTACTCGATGCTGAACCGCCGCCCCGAGGAGGAGGGACTCCTCGACGCCCTCGACGAGCTCCAGGTCGGCTCGATCGTCTTCTCCCCGCTCGCGCAGGGCCAGCTGACCTCCCGCTACCTCGACGGCATCCCGAAGGACTCGCGGGCCGCGAGCGGCAGCCCGTTCCTGAACGCCGACGCGATCACCGACGAGCTGCTGGGCAAGCTCCGGGCCCTCGACGAGATCGCCAAGTCCCGCAGCCAGACCCTGGCGCAGCTGGCCCTGGCCTGGGTGCTGCGCGGCGGCCGGGTGACCTCGGCGCTCGTCGGCGCGAGCAGCGCGCAGCAGATCGAGGACAGCGTCGCGGCCACCCGCAACCTGGACTTCGACGCCGACGAACTGGCCCGCATCGAGGCGATCCTCAAGCCATAAGGCGTTCACTGACCTCCCAGAGGCGGGCCGCCGCCTCTGGGTCCACGGCGTACGACAGCACGCCCGGCGTCTCCGCTCCGGCGCGCCACTCGGCCTCCTCGGCCTCGGCCACCAGGGGGCTGACGTCGCAGTTCTCGCAGTAGACCCCGCCCAGTGCGGTCAGCTGCGGGCTGGTGGCGCACCAGACGCTGGTGGCGGCTCCCTGCCCGACCGTCTTCAGCTGGCGGGACGGGTCCCGTACGGGCCGTCCGTGCTCGTCGAGGACACCGGCCGCCCGGACCACCTCGGCGGAGACGTGCTTGGCGAGGCCGGTCTCGATGATCGTGCCCGGGTGCACGGCGAAGGCCCGCACCCCCTGGCCCCGCCCGCGCCGGTCGAGTTCCACGGCGAAGAGCGCGTTCGCCGTCTTGGACTGGCCGTAGGCGGCGAACGGCTCGTAGGCGCGGTGCTCGAAGTGCAGGTCGTCGAAGTCGACGTTGCCGAAGCGGATGCCCCGCGACGACACGGCCACGACCCGCGCCCCGTCAGCCGCGACCAGGGCGGGCCACAGCCGGGCGACCAGCTGGAAGTGCCCCAGGTGGTTGGTGGCGAACTGTGCCTCGTACCCGCGTGCGTCCCGGGTCAGCGGGGTCGCCATGATCCCGGCGCTGTTGACCAGGATGTGCAGCGGACGCCCGGAGGCCAGGAACTTACCCGCGAAGGCGTCGATCGACGCCGGATCCAGCAGGTCCAGGTACTCGACCTCGGCGCCGGGCACGTCCTGCAGCGCGGCCCGTGCCCGCTCCAGGTCCCGCGCCGGTACGACGACCTCGGCGCCGGCGGAGCGCAGCACCCGGGCCGTCTCCAGCCCGATGCCGGAGTAGCCGCCGGTGACGATCGCGACCCTGCCGGTCAGGTCGACCCCCTTGATCACCTCCTCGGCGGTGGACGCGGCGCCGAAGCCGGAGGGCAGGGGGTGCTGTGCGGTGGTCATGGTGCGTATCTCCTCGATGTGAGCCGACCAGACCACCGTAGGTTCGGGTATCCGTACGATGAATGCTTGAGAATCCGCATTACTTGCGTGATAGTTCGAGCATGACCGCAGATCCGCTGTCCGAGGCCCTCGCAGTCGCCGATGCCCGCAGCGTGTTCTCCGGTGGCTTCACCGCAGGCGGCACCTGGGCGATCCGGCTGCGCGGGCGCGACAAGCTGAAGGTGATCGCCGTGGTGCGGGGCGGCTGCCTGCTGGTCCGCGAGGACGGCGGCGAGCCGCTGAAGCTGTCCGAGGGGGACGTGGTGGTCTCCGACGGGCGCCGGCCGTACGTCCTGTGCAGCGCGCTCGGCGTCGAACCACTGGACTCCGCCGACGTCACGGTGGACCCCGTCACCTCTTCGGCCCGGCTCGGTGAGGGCACGGACGAGGATGTCTCCTGCGTCTCCGGGCACATCGACCTGAGCCGGGACAGCGGTGAACTGCTGCGCCGGGCGCTCCCGGAGCTGATCCACGTACGGTCCGACGTGGCCGAGGCTTCGGCGCTGCGCTGGCTGATCGGGCAGCTGGCCGAGGAGATGAAGACGCGCCGGGCCGGTGTCGAGTTCGCCTCCGACCAGTTGGCCCAGCTGATGTTCGTGCAGGTGCTGCGGGTCTGCCTCGTCGAGTCCGAGGGGCTGCCGCCGGGCTGGCTGCGGGCCCTGGCCGACGAACGGCTCGCCCCGGCCCTGCGCCTGATGCACGGCGATCCGGGCCACCCCTGGCAGCTGGAGGACCTCGCCCGGGCGGCCGCGATGTCCCGGACCACCTTCGCCGTACGGTTCAAGGAGGCGGCCGGGGTGCCGCCCCTGACCTATCTGCTGAACTGGCGCATGAGCCTGGCCGCCCGTGCCCTCAGGCAGGACACTGCCCCGGTCGCGGCGCTCGCCCGTTCCGTCGGCTACACCTCCGAGAGCGCCTTCAGCAACGCCTTCAAGCGGGCGCTGGGCGTCGCGCCCCGGCGCTATCGTGAGGCGGCTAGGAGCTGATCCGCTCCTCCAGACGCACGGTCACGGTGTCGCCCTCCGCCTTGCCGATGGCCTTGCGGATGTCGGCCTTCACGGGCAGCTTGTGCGTGCCGTCGCCCATGGCCATGAACGAACTGCGGAAGGGCTGCCCGTCGATCGTGCCGCGGACCTTGACGAGCCCGCGGGTGCCGAAGAACTCCACGCTCCTCGGCCAGACGAGATAGGTCCAGCCGCCCTCGCTCGGACTCTTGCGCAGGACGGCGGTGAACTCCTCGTCCAGCTTGGCGGTGGTGGTCATGGTGGTTCCTTCGCTCGCGGTGGTCACGTACTGAGGAGACCACCGCGAGCCCGGAAACTCATCGCGGAGTTCACGCCCCGCCCGGCACTCGGTCCAGAAACCCGAGGACGGACAGGATCCGTCCCTCGGCGTCCAGCGTGATCACGTCGGACCCGGCGACCGGAGCCGCCCCGTCGACCTCGCTCACCAGCTCCCAGGAGAACCGTGCCGTGTCGTGGTGGCCGTCGACGGAGCCGGTCCGCCGGAAGACGAAGCCGGGGAACCGTGCGTGCGCCGCCGCGACGACGGCCGCGATCCCCTCATGGCCCCGGACGTCCGCGAGCGGGTCGGTGTAACCGCCCTGCGGGGACCAGGCGTTGGCGACCGCCCGGGCCAGCGCATTGGGCTCGCGGGTGTTCCACGCGTCGAAGTAGCGGGCGACGGCGATCTCGTAGCGTTCGGTGGTCACGGGCGCGGACGCGGACATGGGCGATCAGCCTCCAACGAGGTCGTCAGTGGTGGGAACCCGGATCCCGCTCGCGGTGACCGGGTACCGCAACGATGCCCGCCGGCGCCGGAAAGCTCGATTACTCCTGAGGTAATGCCCGGTCATGCACGGGGTTGACGTGTACCCGCCGTGTTTCGGCCAACACCGGCTGTGAATATGCCAGGAGACTGGCCGGAAAGTCATGGTGACAGTGTTTCAGTAGTGAACATACTCAACTACGAGGGTGCCTCACATGGGGCGACGGCGCCCTTACGCACCGCTCACGAGCCGTAGGGAAAGCGAGGTCCGCCGACAGGCGAACACGGCAACACGGGGGAGGTCACGTGCACGACGAGTTCCTTTGCCATGTCACCGCGTACGGCGTCTGCGGCGGCCGGCGCATAGGTGTACCCCTGGGAACCTACCGGGCGCCCACCCTGGCCCTCGCGCTGTGGTGGTTGCGTGACCGGGCCTCCTGGATGGCCGAGCGATTAGACCCGCGACCGGACGCCGCGCACTTCCCTGCGAGTGCGCTCGTCCCGGTCGCGGACAATGTGCCCGACGTGCCGGCCGTGCTGCGCGCATGGTGCGGCGACGACGATCAACAGGAGCTGGTGGCCGACGAGTTGGCGGCCGGTCGGCTGGTGCGGATCGCCGTGAGCGACGAGACCACCGAGTACGAACTGCTCGCCGAGTCGATCGACGCCCTGCGGATGCAGCGGACCGTCCCGGCGCTGGTCGTCCCCGTCGCCTGAACCCCCGCTGCCGAAGGAACGCGCCCCGAGCGCAGGGGGACGCCGTGAGCGCAGGCAGCGCATACAGGGGCAGATCGATAGAATCCTGGCATGGCGGAGCGGCCGGTCGCACCGACTGCGCCCGTACTGGTCCTGGAGACCGAGTCGGGCTCCACCGTGATGACCCCCGGCCGTGACTACCGCGTCGGACGCGACCCGCTGAGCGACATCGTCATCGACGACGCCCGTGTCTCCTGGCACCACGCGGTACTGCGGCCCGGCGCCGACCACTGGACCCTCGCGGACGAGAACAGCACGAACGGCACCTACACCGAAGGCCACCGCATCCGCGAGTGGGACGTCGGACCCGGCACCGTCATCCGCTTCGGCAACCCGGCCGACGGCCCCCGCGCGGTGCTGCTGGACCGCCCGGGCCCGCCCGCCGCGCCGGAACGCCCCTCGGCGATATCCATGCCCGGCCTCACCGGCACCTTCCGCCGACCCACCTCCGTCCGCCCCCTGCCCACCCGCGCAGTCCGCATCGGCCGCGCCGCCGACAACGACCTGGTCATCGACGACCTGGTCGTCTCCCGCCACCATGCCGAGCTGCACGTCCTGCCCGACGGGACGTACGAGATCGCCGACCTGGGCAGCCACAACCGCACCTACCTCAACGGCAGTCCGGTCACCACCGCCCCCATCGGCCCCGGCGACATCGTCGGCATCGGCCACTCCGCGTTCTGCCTGGTCGGGGACCAGCTGCAGGAGTACGTCGACACCGGAGAGGTCTCCCTGGAGGTGCAGGACCTCGCGGTCGCCGTCGACCACGGCCGCAAGACCCTCCTCGACCACGTCTCCTTCCCGGTGGGGGAGAAGTGCCTGCTCGCCGTCGTCGGACCGAGCGGTGCCGGGAAGTCCACGCTGCTCAACGCCCTCACCGGCCAGCGCCCCGCCGACCACGGCACCGTTCTCTACGACGGCCGCGACCTCTACCGCGACTACGCCGAGCTGCGGCAGCGCATCGGCCTGGTCCCGCAGGACGACATCCTGCACGCACAACTCACCGTCCGCAGCGCCCTGTCCTACGCCGCCGAGCTGCGCTTCCCCCAGGACACCGCCAAGGCCGAGCGCCGGGCCCGGGTCGACGAGGTCATCCACGAGCTGGGCCTGGAGCAGCGCGCCGGGCAGCCCGTGCACAGCCTCTCCGGCGGGCAGCGCAAGCGCGTGAGCGTCGCCCTGGAACTGCTGACCAAGCCGTCGCTGCTGTTCCTCGACGAGCCGACCTCCGGGCTCGACCCCGGCATGGACCGCTCGGTGATGAACATGCTGCGCGGCCTGGCCGACGACGGCCGTACCGTCATCGTCGTCACGCACAGCGTGCTCAGCCTCGACATCTGCGACCGGCTCCTCGTCCTCGCCCCCGGTGGACGCATCGCCTACTACGGTCCGCCCGAGGAGGCCCTGCTCTTCTTCGGGTTCGAGCACTGGCCGGAGGCCTTCGAGGCGTTCGAACGCGACCAGGAGCGGGACTGGGCGGGCGACTACCGCAGCTCGCTCTACCACCGGCAGTACATCTCGGACGCGACCGGACAGCCCCGGCAGCCCCGCACCGGCCCGGTCGTGATCGCCCGGCCGCCCCGGCCGCGCAGCCGCGGCGCCCAGCTCGGCACGCTCATCCGCCGCTACGCCACCGCGCTCGCCGCCGACCGCACCTTCCTCGCGATCATGATCGCCCTGCCGTTCGTGATGGGCGCGATGGCCCGCGCCCTGGCCGGCAGCCGGCTGACCCAGGAGACGGCGATGAACGCGCTGCTCATCCTGTGCGTCGGCGGCGTCCTGACGGGCGCGGCGAACGCCGTGCGCGAGCTCGTCAAGGAGCGCGTCATCTACCGGCGGGAGCGGGCGGTCGGCCTGTCCAGATCGGCGTACCTGATGTCCAAGGTGGTGGTCCTGGGGACGATCACCGTGCTGCAGGCGGTCGTACTGACCCTGGTGGCCCTGCTCGGCGTCGATCTCAACGCCCCCGGCGGCGAGGGTGTGGTGATGCCGCCGCTGGTCGAGATCACCGTCGCCGTCGCCCTGCTGGCCTTCACCGCGATGATGCTCGGCCTGGTCGTCTCCGCGCTGGTGCGCAAGGAGGAGGTGACGATGCCGCTGCTGGTGCTGCTCGCCATCGTCCAGGTCGTGTTCTGCGGAGCACTGCTCAAACTCCACGGCGTTCCCGGCCTGGAGCAGCTGTCCTGGGTCGTGCCCTCCCGATGGGCGCTCGGCGCGATGGCCGGCACCCTGGAGCTGTCCCGGCTCGTCCCCGGCGACCTGACCGGCGACCCGCTGTTCGAGCACTCCGCCGGCGTGTGGCTGCTCAACGTGGCCATGCTCGTCGCGCTCTCGGCGGTCTTCGGCTACGTCGTCTCCCGGCTGCTGCGCCGCCGCGAACCCGTCGTCATGCGGAAGTAGGCGAGAGCCCATGGCTTCCCCCGGCTTCCGGCCCACCCACGTCGTCCCCCAGCACGGCATGCCCGCCTGGGAAACACCCGACCCCGCCCGGCCCACCGTGCCCCTCGACGCGTTCCTGCCGGTCCAGCTCGTCGAGCGGCAGGGCGACTGGGGGCACATCCTGTGCGCCAACGGCTGGTCGGCCTGGGTCGACGGCCGCCACCTGGTCGCCGTACCGCAGGACCCGCCCACCGCCGACGACGCCCCGCTCACGAGTGCCGCCGACCCGCGCCCGCTGCTCACCCGCGTCGAGCGGGTGCTGGCCGGCTACCGGTCCGCGGTCGAGGACCTCGCGGCCGGCGGCCTGGACGGCGAGGCCTTCCGCATCCGCACGTCGGGGCTGCGCATCGGGGTCGTCGTCGACGGTGAGTCGATGTGGCTCTACGACGCCGACCACGGCCGGTGGGCGTACGCGGACGGCACCCGGCTGAGCACGTACGCCACGGACGACGGTCCCCGCGCCGCCACGGACCCCGGCCACGCCCCGACCCAGGTCGTGACACCCGATGGTCCGTGACACGAGCCTGTTCTCCGGCCGCCCCTCGGAGCTGATCGGCCGGGAGATCGCGGGCTACCGCATCGAGCGCGAGATCGGCCGCGGGGGCATGGCGGTCGTCTACCGCGCCCGCGACCTGCGCCTGGACCGCACCGTCGCCCTGAAGCTCCTCGCCCCCGAACTCTCCCGCAACGACACCTTCCGGAGCCGCTTCACCCACGAGTCCCGGGTCGCCGCCGCGATCGACCATCCGCACATCGTGCCGGTGTTCGAGGCGGGTGAGACGGACGGCGTCCTGTACATCGCCATGCGCTACGTCTCCGGCAGCGACCTGCGCCATCTCCTCGACCGCCAGGGCCCCTTGCCGCCCCCGACGGCCCTGCGCATCGCCGCCCAGGTCGCCTCCGCCCTCGATGCGGCGCACGACCACGGCCTGGTCCACCGGGACGTGAAGCCGGGCAACATCCTCGTCGCGCGCGGCACCGACAGCGATCACCCCGAGCACGTGTACCTCACCGACTTCGGTCTGACGAAGAAGTCGCTGTCCCTGACCGGCTTCACGACCGTCGGTCAGTTCGTCGGCACCCTCGACTACGTGGCCCCTGAGCAGATCTCGGGCAAGCCGGTGGACGCGCGCTGCGACGTCTACGGCTTCGCCTGCGTGGTCTACGAGTGCCTGGCGGGCCACCCGCCGCTGCGCCGCGACAACGACATGGCCCTGCTGTGGGCCCACCAGTACGACGAGCCACCGCCCCTGACCGACGCACGCCCGGACCTCGCTGCGGCCGTCGACGCGGTGTTCGCCAGGGCCCTGGCCAAGAGCCCCGACGACCGGCAGGACTCCTGCCTCGCCTTCGTCGCCGACCTGCGCGCCGCGGTCGCGGGCGGTGCGGCGAAGGGGCACCCGCCGACGGAGGTGGACCTGAGGGTCGTGGAGCGTCCGAAGGGGTCCGCGAAGGGCGAGCCGAAACCACCGCCCCGCTGGGCCGAGCCGGTCTTCCGGCGGTGACCGGGGCCGGTGCGGCGGCTCATCCTTCCGCGCGCGGCGGCACCTCGCCCCGGTGCCGCACCCGCTTCGCCGACAGCCCGCCGAGGAACCCGGTGACCAGCCCCCACAGCAGTGCCAGGCCGATGGCGCCCCACACCTCGGGCCGCAGGAACAGCTCGCCGCCCAGATCCCCGCCGAGGTCACCGATGCCCAGCACCGACAGGCCGTAGTGCGCCGACGTCCGGCCGACGAGGCAGATCATCAATACCGTCAGTGCGAGCGCGACCGCCATGTGCACGGCGTGCTGCCAGGCCCGCAACCGGGCCGGTGAACGCCTCGCCATCACGAACGCGGCCGCCAGCAGCAGGACCGCGTCGACGGCGACCAGCCACCACACCCTGCCGTCGTGTTCGGCGAGCGTGCCCAGATTGAGCTCGGCCGCCTCCCGACCGCGCAGCACCTCGTCAAGTACGTGCGGCATGGGCAGTCCGAACGGCCCGTCCACCCGCCCGTTCCAGGTCGCGCCGAGCCCGATCGTCAGGGCGAGCCACACCAGGTTCGGCAGACCGAGCAGCATCACCGCGAACGTCTCGGACGCGTGCCCGCGCGTCGCCGCCACGACCAGGCCGATGATGACCCCCACCACGACATAGGTGAGCAGCAGCGCCACCATGGCGTACGCGGCCGGCCGCACCGACTCCTGGAAGCGCAGCAGCCGGCCCGGCAGCGGAGCCCCGCGCGACACCAGCAGGGCCAGCACCAGCATGCCCGCCAGCCACAGCAGGCCGAAGAACAAGGTCGCCGGGACGTGCGTGGTGAAGCCGACCTCGGGCGAGATGCCGAACAGGTCGCCGAGGTCGCCGAGCGCGTCCTCCCCGAGGTCACGCAGGGAGAGGGTGAACGTCTGGCTGGCGGCGAGGGACAGCCCCAGGAGCGCGACCAGCCACAGTACGGCGATCCTGGCGGCCCAGCCGGCCAGTTCCCAGGCGCCGGCGACCGCCCGATGCCGCAGCGGACGCAGGAAACCGGCGGCCAGGACGAGCGCACCGGTGAGTGTGACGGACAGCGGGATCACGGTCAGACCGGCGTCGGACTCGGCCAGCCCTCCCGCGTTCCCCGAGAGCTCGATCGTGCCGCCGACCGCCGTGACGACGGTCGCCGCTACGACACGGGGGAAGGCGTTGTCCGGGAGGTCCGCGGCCCCGGCCGCCCACAGCCCGAGCGTGGCGACCACCACCATCGCCACCAGCCCGGCCAGCACCGCGAGAAGGGCCTGCACCCAGCCATGGGCGGCCACGGCCGGACGGGAGGTGGTCAGCGCGCTCACCCTGCCCACGCTAAGCAGCGCCTCACCGCCCCGCCCGCCGGGAGGTCCGTCCGCGTCGGCTTGCGGGCGACGCGGCACCGGAGCACAGAATGGGTTCAACGTAGAGAAGCGACAAAAGAGACAAAGGTGCGCGGCGAAAGCGCCATCCAGCACGCTGGGAAGAAGGCTTCGTGAGCGTCGAACCTCCGTCGTCCGGCCGCCCCACAGGACCGCCCTCGGGCCCCCTGTCGGGCCCCTCCCAGCCACCCTCCGGCCCGCCCTCGCAGCCCCCGTCCGCCGGCGGCACCGGAGCACCCGGCCCCGAACCGGGCCGCCCCTGGTGGCGGTCCGCGCCCCGCATCGCCGCGATCGCCGTCGTGGTCGTGGCCGCAGTGATCCTCGCCGTCGTCCTCTCCCGCGGTGACGGCGGCAACGGCGGCAACGGCACGACCGCCGGCGGCGAGGTCTTCCTCCAGGCCGCCGGCAAGACGGGACCCGACCCGTTCACCGAGTCCACCGCCACGGACAGCTCCGCCCCGCCCGCCACCCCCACCGCGGCCACCGAGTCGGCACCGTCGAACGCGGTACGCGGGGTCGACGGCGGCGCGCCCGGCCTGTACGGCGGCAGCCGCAACGCCGCCGCATGCGACGTCGAGAAACAGATCGAGTACCTTCAAGCGGCTCCGGAGAAGAACAGGGCATTCGCCTCGGTCGCCCGTGTCGACCCCTCCGACGTCCCCGCCTATCTGCGCTCGCTCACCCCCGTCCAGCTGCGCATGGACACCCGCGTCACCAACCACGGCTACCGCGACGGCGCCGCCAACGGCTACCAGGCCGTCCTCCAGAGCGGTACGGCGGTCATGGTCGACGACCGCGGGGTGCCCCGGGTGCGCTGCGCATGCGGCAACCCGCTGACCCCGCCGGTCGCCCAGCAGGGCACACTCAAGCGGACGGGAGACTCCTGGCCGTCGTACCGCTCCTCGAACGTCGTCGTGGTCGTGCCCTCGACGACGGTCGTCAACGTGTTCGTCATCTTCGACGACGAGCGCGACGAGTGGGTCGCCCGCGAGCGCGGCGACGACGGCGACAAGGACCGGAAGACCGACCGGCCGGTGAAGCCCTCCCCGTCGGTGAGCGTCTCGACGCCGAAGTCGCCGAGTTCCCCGTCCAGCCCGCCGACACCAACCCCGGAACCGTCCACTCCGCAACCCTCGACCTCCGAACCCCCGACGACCGAGCCCGAGTCGCCCGAGACCTCTGTCCCGCCGCCGGACGAGGACACGACCACGACGCCCCAGTCGGCGCCCACGGAGGACACATCGCAGTCGTCGCCGCTGTGACGTACGGCGCGACCTGCACGGGGACTGCGCGGCCCCGCTCTGGGTAACAGGACTGGTGCAGCAGCGTCCGGCCGGGGCCGGCTTCCGAGAGAGAAACGCATGATCGAGCACGTGGACGGGGCAGTGATTCCGACTGGTTTCGACGTGCCCGTGGAACCGCTTCGGCGGGCGGCGCACTACAGCGGCGAACAGGGATGCATCGCCGAGGCGCGGTCCTTCGCGGCGCTGTTCCTCGGGCGGCTCAGGACCGAGTGGTGCGCCACGATCGGGCAGCCGGCCGAGGACAAGGTGCTGTTGGTGGTCAGCGAGCTGGTCACCAACGCCGACCGGCACAGCAACGGCCCGTACATCCTGGATCTGGAGGGCACCGACGACGCGGTGACGGTGTGCGTGTACGACAGCAGTGCCGCGCTGCCCCGCCGCTACCCCAAGGATCCGCAGCGGGTCGGCCGGCACGGACTGGAGATCGTCCACGCGCTGGTCGCCGAAGTCGCCGTGGAACGGGTGCCGGTCGGCAAGCGGGTGCGGGCCGTGCTGAGGCTGGCCGACGAGTGAAGGCCGGCCGGGAATCCCGTGCCGGTTCGTAGCCGCGATTTCCCCCAGGGCGGAACGCCGACCCCTTCCCCTGCCGTCCCACGCTCATAGGCTGGGAAAGTGAGCAAACAAGCGCCGAACGAAGCCCGCGTCATTCCCCTGCGCCCGCCCGCCGCCCGCCCGGGAACGACCCGCCCCGCGTCCGAACGCCCTGCCACCCCTGCGCCCGCGCCCGCCGCCGCACCGCCCGCCCCGGCCCCCAGGGAACCCCTGTGGCGCGACCTCGTCGGCGACGTCCTGCGCCGCGAGCGCCTCGCCCAGGAGCGCACCTTGAAGGACGTGGCCGACGCGGCCCGGATCTCCATGCCGTATCTCTCGGAGGTGGAGCGCGGCCGCAAGGAGGCCTCCTCGGAGGTTCTCGCGGCCGCCGCCCACGCCCTGGGACTCGGCCTCGCCGACCTGCTGTCGCAGGCGCAGGGCGAGCTCGTCCGGCTCACCGGTCACCGAGCCGCCACCGGCAGCCGCACCAGGGCCGGTTCACGCCACGACGGGATGTGCCTCGCGGCGTGAGGTCGCGCCGGCGCCTCAGACCCCCACCAGGCGCCGGCTCAGCACCTCGTCGGCCAGGCCGTACGCCACGGCCTCCTCGGCGGTGAACACCTTGTCGCGGTCCATGTCCGCGCGCAGCGTCGTGATGTCGTGGTGGGTGTGCCGGGCCAGCACCTCCTCGACCTGCGAGCGGATCCGGACCATCTCCTTGGCCTGGAGGGCCAGATCGGACACCACGCCACGGCTGCCGCCGGAGGCGGGCTGACCTAGCAGCACCCGCGCGTGCTCCAGCACGAACCGCCGCCCGGGGTCCCCGCCGGCCAGCAGCACGGCCGCCGTGGACGCCGCCTGCCCGACGCAGAAGGTGGAGATCGGCGCCTGCACGAACGTCATCGTGTCGTAGATCGCCATGAGCGAAGTGAACGAGCCGCCGGGGGAGTTGAGGTAGATCGCGATCTCGTTCTCCGGAGCCGAAGACTCCAGATGCAGGAGTTGCGCGATGACGACGTTGGCCACACCGTCGTCGATCTCCGTGCCCAGGAAGATGATCCGCTCCGACAGCAGCCGGCTGAACACGTCGGAGGACCGCTCGCCGTGCGCGGTCCGCTCGACGACGTACGGAATCGTGTAGTTCCCCATGTCACAGCCCCATCCGTCGCTTGGAGGCGGCCGGGCGGACATCCGCGAGGGACTCCACGACCTGGTCCACCATGCCGTACTCCCTGGCCTCCTCGGCCGTGAACCAGCGGTCGCGGTCACCGTCCCGGGAGATGGTCTCCGGGGTCTGGCCGGTGTGCTCGGCGGTGATCCGCTCGATGGTCCTCTTCGTGAACTCCAGGTTCTCCGCCTGGATCTCGATGTCCGCGGTGGTGCCGCCGATGCCCGCCGACGGCTGGTGCATCATGATCCGCGCGTTCGGCAGCGCGTAGCGCTTGCCCGCGCTGCCCACGCTCAGCAGGAACTGGCCCATGCTGGCCGCGAAGCCCATGGCGAGTGTCGCGACGTCGTTCGGGATCAGCCGCATCGTGTCGTAGATGGCCAGACCCGCGTGCACCGAGCCGCCCGGGCTGTTGATGTACAGGCTGATGTCGGTGCGCGGGTCCTCCGCGGACAGGATCAGCAGTTGCGCGCAGACCCGGTTCGCGGAGACCTCGTCGACCTGGGTGCCCAGCAGGACGATGCGCTGGCCGAGGAGCTGGGCGGCCAGCTGGTCGTCGAAGCGGGTGGGCGCGGTGTCACCCTCCTCTGCCCGCGGCGCGAGCGTGGTGAGTGGAGTCATCGGTTCTCCTCGTGGTGGCGGGGATGCCTTCGACTCCACTCTTGACCTCGGACGACGCCGGAATGCGGATTCTCTGCCCGCGGCAGATTCGCTACCGGCAGAGCGGGGCGTCAGCCCTTCTCGCGCACCTGCCGGAAGAACGCCCGTACGTCCCCGACGAGCAGGTCCGGCTCCTCCATCGCCGCGAAGTGCCCGCCCCGGTCGAACTCCGTCCAGCGCACGATGTTCTCCGTCCGCTCCGCCTTGTGCCGCAGGGGGATCTGCGGGTCGCCGGGGAAGGACGCCACCGCGGTCGGGGCGGTCGAGGGCTCGTGCTGCGCGGCCACGCGGTCTCCCTTGGCATGGGCGCGCTCGTAGTACACCCGGGCGGACGATCCCGCCGTGCCCGTCAGCCAGTACAGCGTCACGTTGGTGAGCATCAGGTCCCGGTCGACGGCCTCCTCGGGCAACTGCTCGGAGTCGGTCCACTCCTGGAACTTCTCGACGATCCAGGCGAGTTGGCCGACCGGCGAGTCCGTCAGCGCGTACGACAGGGTCTGCGGCCGGGTGGACTGCAGGTGGAAGTAGCCCGTCCCGTCCCGGAACCACTTGGCCCATCGGCGCCACGAGCTGAGCGTCCGCTCCCGCTCCTCGGGGCTCAGCCGCGCCAGCTCCTGCTCAGTCGGCTCGGAGGACGCCTGCGCGCCGGGCAGGAGGTTGAGGTGGATGCCGATGACCCGGTCGGGGTGGACGCGGCCCAGCTCGCGGGAGATCCCGGCGCCCCAGTCGCCGCCCTGGGCACCGAACCTCTCATAGCCGAGGCGTGTCATCAACTCGACCCACGCGTCGGCGATCCGGCGGGCCTCCCAGCCGGTCTCCCGGGTGGGTCCGGAGAACCCGAACCCGGGGATGCTCGGCAGGACCACGTGGAAGGCGTCGGCGGGATCGCCGCCGTGCGCGGCCGGGTCCGACAACGGACCGACGACGTCCATGAATTCCACGATCGAACCCGGCCAGCCGTGCGTGATGATCAGCGGGGTGGCGTCGGGCTCGGGCGAGCGGATGTGCGCGAAGTGCACATGCGCCCCGTCGATCTCGGTCGTGAACTGCGGCCACTCGTTCAGCCGCGCCTCCGCCGCCCGCCAGTCGTACTCGTGCCGCCAGTGGCGCACCAGCTCGCGCAGGTACTCCGAAGGCACGCCGTAGGTCCATCCGACCCCGGGGAGTTCGTCGGGCCACCGGATGCGGTCCAGGCGGTCGTGCAGGTCGTCCAGGTCGCTCTGTGGAATGTCGATGCGGAAGGGGTGGATGCCGTTGTCGGCGGGCGAAGGCGTCATGACGGCGATGCTAGTTCCGAATGATGTAACGGCCACGTGGATTAGCCGGCCGCGCGACCGATGAGTTCCGGGGCGAGGATCGGTCGGTACAGATGACAGCGTTCCGCACGCCCAGGAGGTACCCATGGCAACCGACGGATTCACGACGTGTCTCTGGTACGACGGCCAGGCCGAGGAGGCCGCCAACTTTTACGTCTCCGTGTTCAAGAACTCCAGCATCGGCAAGGTTGCGCGCTACCCGGAGGGCGCGTTCCAGCCGGCGGGCTCGGTCATGACCGTCGAGTTCACGGCCAACGGCCAGAAGTTCCTCGCGCTCAACGGCGGCCCCCAGTTCAAGTTCACCGAGGCGACCTCCTTCATGATCTTCTGCGGGAACCAGGAGGAGATCGACTACTACTGGGCCAAGCTCACGGAGGGCGGCGGCGAGCCCGGCCCCTGCGGCTGGCTCAAGGACCGGTTCGGGCTGTCCTGGCAGGTCGTTCCGGACACTCTCGACGCCATGGTCACCGACCCGGACCCGGCGAAGGCGGCCCGCGTGACCAAGGCCTTCATGGAGATGAGCAAGTTCGACATCGCCGCCCTGGAGAAGGCCTACGTCGGGTAGGGAACCGGCCCCGCAATCAACCGCCGGCGTGCGTGCCGATCACCCGCGTGATCTCCCGAGCCATCCGCAGGATCCCGGGCGAGCGGACCGGGCACGGCCTCGGCTTCGAGGTCGTGGGCGCCAGACAGAAGTGCAAGTAGTCGTCGTCGCGGTGCAGGGCGGTCCGGCCGCGGTCGGGCTGGGTGCAGTACTCGGCGTGCTCGCGCTCGTACGCCGTGCACGGCAGGTACTGGACCCAGGAGTGACGGGCCCCGGCCGCGCTCAGCGCCTTGCCCGCGTCGGCGAGCAGGCCGTCCGAGGCGCCGGCCCGCAACTCGTACAGGGCGTTGACGCGCCGGACCCGGTCGGGAGTGATCGGGTCCGGGCCCTGCAGCACCCAGACGATCCGCGTCTCACCGGCCGCGGCGATCTGGTCCGTGAGCCGCTTGAGGTCGGCCTCGTACCGCTTGAAGTACTTCTCGGGCGAGGCGTCATGGGTGATCCCGTCCATGCACGGCGTGTAGCCCCACGCGTTCCCCCAGAACTGCAGCACCACGAAGTCCGGCCGCAACCTGCGCACCAGGGCGGCCGCCTTGTCCGCGACCGGCACGAGGGACCGCTCGCCGGTGCCCTCCAGGTAGTCGCACAGGGTCGTTCCCGAATACGGCGCGCTCGTGTACGTCGCCCCCAGCTCGCGGCGCAGCTCCTGCCCGAGCACGTCCTGCGCCTCCATGGCGAGCGAGTCGCCCAGGTACAGCACGGCGGGGCCCTCCGCAGGGGCGTTCTTGCCAGTGCCAGTGCCAGTGCCAGTGCCAGTGCCAGTGCCAGTGCCAGTGGCGGCGCTCGCGCTCGGCGAGGCCGGCGCCCGCTGCTGGGTGGTCACCGAGGCCTGCGGTGAGTCGGGAGGCGGCGCTGCCTCCGGACCGGACGCCGGATCACCGCACGCGCCGAGCAGTACGACGGCCAGCAGTAGCCCCACGATCCACGGCCTGCGCATACGGCAACTCCCGCCCCGGGCACCGAAAACGGTTTCCCAGGCAAGCACAGCCGGGCCCAAGGCGGAAGACGCGCGTCGGCCATGGCAGACCCATGGCCGACGCGAGCCCGACGGTCGGTCAGACGCGGTCCGCCGCGATCAGCAGGTACTGGAAACTGCCGTTGCGGTACGCGTTCAGGAACGTGTCCTCGATGCCCGTCACCAGGTGCTCGGCCTCACGGCGCAGCTCCCAGTAGGGGATGGTCGCCTCGGTGAGGTCCTCCACATGGACCGGGACGAGCCGGTTGCGGGCCATGGCGCGGAAGTACTCCGAGCGTGGGTGGATGTCGCAGATGTAGTGGGCATTGATCAGGGACACCTCGCGGGAGGCGCGCCCGTAGGTGTCGTTGTAGCAGCCGGTGATGGTCACGTAGCGGCCGCCGCGGCGCAGCAGCCGGGCGTGCTCGGCGAACAGCAGGTCGAGCTCGACGTACATGGTCGACTCGTTGTTCCAGGAGGCCGCGTACGCCCCGGTCTGCAGCCCGGTGTCCAGCATGTTGCGGTGGTGGTAGCGCACCCGGCCGTCGATGCCTCGCTTGCGGGCCTGGGCGTTCGCGAACTCCGCCTGCTTCTGCGAGATGGTGACGCCGTCGGCGTGGCAGCCGTACCGCAGATGTGCCGTGACGCTGCCGCCGCCGCGCCCGCAACCGGCGTCGAAGACGCGGTCGGTGGGGGAGAGGGGGCCGAGCCGCTCGGCGAGGAGTTCGGCCTGGGCGTGCTCCAGCCGGTGCAGTTCGGTGGTGATGCGCTCCCGCCGCAGGTCCGGGTCGCGTTCGTCGAGCACGGAGCGGTCGGCGGCTCCGATGCCGTAGTGATGGTGGTAGAGGTCGTCGAGCTTTCCGAGTTCCAGGTTGACCGGGTTCTCCTCGGCGTTCCAGTAGTCCGCGACGCGGGTCTGGTACGTGGACTGGGTAGGCACCGATGCTGCCTTGGTGCCGGCGTCGGGGGCGATGGTCAACGGTGACTCCTCGTGCTGGTACCTGTGACGCTCTGTCATTCGATCGCGCTTTACCAGTAGTTGGGCAGGTGGTAGCGGTGGGTGTTGGTGGAGTGCCACTCGTGGTTGCCGGCCACCCAGTCGGACAGCCCGCGGGCGTACCGCTCGACCAGCGGTGAAGTGGCGGACAGCAGGGCCGACTCCTCCTCGAAGGCCGCCATGATCCGGTTGTGGATCTCGACGGCCTTGAGGTAGGCGGCCTTCAGACCGCAGCGCTCGTTCGCGGCGATGACCTGCGGCAGGTTCAGATGGGTGGGGTCGCTCGCCAGCTCCTTGGTGAAGGAGTACAGGTCGTTGACGATCGTGGTGGCGTTGCAGGCCAGCGCCGTGATCCGCTGGATCTCGGGGCGGGCGTAGACCGCCTCGGGCAGTTCGTAGCCGTCGACGGCGTCCACGATCGACAGACAGGGGCGGAAGTTGTTGAACTGCCGCATCACCAGGTACTCCCAGACCTGCGGGACGTACCGGGTCTCCGCCCAGGCCGCCTCGGCGAGGTAGCCCAGGTGGAGCCGGGCGATGTCGTGGACGAAGCGGTCGGTCTGGCTCGGGGTGGCGAAGGCGGCGTAGTCCTGGAGGGCGAAGTGGTACGAGCGCAGCGGACCGTCGGCCCGCACGCCGTGCCGCCACTCCTCCTCCAGCTCGGGAATGCCGTGGTACGGGTCGAGCGCCGACTGGGCCATGATCAGCCGGCCTCCGAGGCCGCGGCGCGCGCCGCCCCGCCCCTCGTCCTCCTCGCAGTAGCAGGAGTCGACGACGTTCTCGGCGAGCAGCAACTCGCCCGCGGCCGTCAGACGTTCCAGATCGAGCGCCTCCGGGTGCTGGAGCACCACGGCCCGCCCGAACTGGAACCCCGAGAAGTCGCCCTTCCACGCCTCGGGGAACAGATCGAGATGCCGGGCCCACTCCTCCAGCCTGCGGTCGACCTCCGCGGCCTTCACGGGATCGGCGGGAGCCACCTGCCGGTACCGGAGCCCGGGGATCGCCCCGGTGCGCCGCTGGGTGCGGAACGAGCTCGCGATGTTCGGCGGTCCCGGCAGCGCGAAGTCGGAGGCGGGGGAGGGCGTGCTCATCGGGTGCTCCACGCGGTCACTCGGCCGTCCGGCCGATCTGGGCGTTCTCCAGGATCCCGACCGCGTCGGGGACGAGGATCGCCATCGAGTAGTAGGCGGTGACGAGGTAGCGCATGATCGAGTTGGCGTCGATGCCCATGAACCGCACGTTCAGGCCCGGCTGGTACTCCTCCGGGATGCCCGTCTGATACAGGCCGATGGCTCCCTGGTCGCCCTCCCCGGTGCGCAGCGCGATGATGCTGCTGGTGTGCTGCGGGCTGATCGGGATCTTGTTGCACGGGAAGATCGGCACACCGCGCCAGGCGGGGATCTCGTGCCCGTCGACGTTCGCCGTGCCCGGCACCAGACCGCGCCGGTTGCACTGCCGGAAGAAGGCCGAGATCGCCTTCGGGTGGGCGATGAACAGTTTGGTCTTGCGGCGCATCGACAGCAGTTCGTCCATGTCGTCGGGGGTCGGCGGCCCCGTGAAGGTGCTGACGCGCTGCCCGTGGTCGGCGTTGGCCAGCAGCCCGAACTCCCGGTTGTTGACCAGCTCCCACTCCTGCCGTTCGCGGATCTCCTCGATGGTGAGGCGGAGTTGCTGCTCGGTCTGGTTCATCGGGTCGTTGAAGAGGTCGGCCACCCGGGTGTGCACGCGCAGCACGGTCTGGGTGAGGGACAACTCGTACTCGCGCGGGGCGAGTTCGTAGTCGACGAAGCCACCGTCGATCGTCGGCTCGCCGATGTGGCCGGCCTGCACCGGAACGTCGGCCTCGCCCTTGCGGTTCATGGGCAGCTTCTGGCGTTCGCCGTAGGCCTCCAGGTGCGCCGCGAGGGACGGCACCCGGTCGACGAACTCCGCGACCACGGCCCAGGGGAGTGCCAGCAGTACGCCCGCGGTCTCCGCACGCACCGAGCTCCGCCACAGCGGGTCGGACTGGCCGATGGCCTCGTCGCCGATCTGGTCGCCGTCGGTGACGACCCCGAGGATCTCCTCCTCGCCGTACTTGCCCTCGGTGAAGCGGGTGAAGCGGCCGTGCACGACGAGATAGGCCTCCGTGACCGACTGCCCGGCCGCGACGAGCACCTGGCCGGCCCGGACCTCGCGCACCCGGAAACGGCTCGCGATCTCCTTGAGGACATCGATGTCGGAGTAGCCGCGAAGGGTGGGCAGTTCGGTGAGCGTCTGCGGGATGACCTTGATGTCGTCGGCGCCGTTGTGCTCGAACTGCACCCGGCCACGGCCCACGCGCAGCTGCAGGCGCCGGTTGACCCGGTAGGTGCCGCCCTTGACGTCCACCCACGGCAGCATCTTCAGCAGCCACCGCGAGGAGATGGCCTGCATCTGCGGTTCGGACTTGGTGGTCGTGGTGAGCTGGCGCGCCGCATGGGTGCTGAGACTGGTGAGTTGTCCGTCGGCGGAGGGGGCGGAGTCGTCGGTGGCGGGTCCGGTGGCGCTGTCGGGTACGGACACGTATCTCCCTAGAGGGTGATCGGGCGTGAGCGAAGTGGTCGGTGGCGACGGCAACCGCGGGCGCGTGATGAGGGTGCCCAGTGGCACTGGTGAGCCGCACGCGCCGCAGGGACAAGCCAAACAGCGCAGGTGGTGGGGTCGGTACGGCGTGAAGGGGGCGGTTTGATCACCTGGGTGGTGCAAACTCTCCCTGGAAGCAGAGGGCACACTCGCCCATGCCTGCACGCCGGTCGCGTTCGCCCCGAGGTGCGGGCGCGAGGGGTGCGATCTGCGAGCTCTCGTGCTTCGTGCCCCGTCCGGCGCGTGGGCGGCGCGCGGCTCAGGAGAGGTCGTTCACCAGCACGGCCGCCCCGTCGAAGCGTCCGGCCTTGAGATCCCGCAGCGCCTCGTCCGCCCGGGAGAGGGGATAGGTGTGCGTGGTGGCACGTACGGAGTGCTCGGCGGCGAGCGCCAGGAACTCACGGCCGTCCGCGCGCGTGTTGGAGGTGACGCTGCGCAGCTGCTTCTCGTAGAACAGCTCGGTCTCGTAGCGCAGTGCCGGGACGTCGGAGAGGTGGATGCCCGCGACGGCCAGCGTGCCGCCCCGGTCGAGGGCCCGCAGCGCGACCGGGACCAGCTCGCCGACCGGCGCGAACAGGATCGCGCTGTCCAGCGGCTCGGGCGGCATCTGCTGCGCGTCGCGCGCCGAGGCGGCGCCCAGATCGAGCGCCAGCCGCCGCGCGGCCGCCCCGCGCGTGAGGACGTGCACGGTGGCACCCTCGGCCATCGCCACCTGCGCGCAGAGATGGGCGCTGCCCCCGAAGCCGTACAGCCCGAGCCGCCCGCCGGGTGGCAGCGCGGCCCGTCGCAGGGCGCGGTACCCGATGATCCCGGCGCAGAGCAGCGGCGCGCCCGCCACGTCGTCCAGGCCGGCGGGCAGCCGGTACGCGAACGCGGCCGGCACGGTCGTGTACTCGGCGTACCCCCCGTCGGCGTCCCAGCCGGTGTACGTCGAGGCCGGGCACAGGTTCTCGGCGCCCCGCGCGCAGTACCCGCACGAACCGTCGGTCCGCCGCAGCCAGGCCACCCCCACCCGCTCCCCGATGCCGAAACCGCCCACGGCCGCACCGAACCCCGCGACCACGCCGACGACCTCGTGCCCCGGCGTCACACCCGGCCGATGCACCTCCAGATCACCCTCGGCGACGTGCAGATCCGTACGGCACACCCCGCACGCCAGCACGCGCACGAGCAGCTCGTCGTCCCCCGGCACCGGCACCGGCTTCTCGACCGGGCGCAGGGACCCCGACTCGACCGGCCCCGGCTCGACCACCGACCACGCGCGCATCGTCCCGTCCGCCATACCGTGTCCCGTTCGCCGACCGGCTGCCGTCCACCCCAGTCTGGAGCGGAACCGGCCATTCGGCGCGCGGCCGGAGGGCCTGGTGGCTAGCGTAAGAATCCGGACAACTCACCGATCCGGGAGAGGGCCGCGACCATGGCCGTGAAACCTGAAGGAACCCCGATCTGGGCCGACGCGATGTTCAGTGACGTCGAGGGAGCGAAGAGCTTCTACGGCGACGTCCTGGGCTGGACCTTCGGCGAGGAGTCGACGGAGTTCGGCAACTACACCCAGGCCTACGCGAACGGCAAGGCGGCCGCCGCGGTGGTGCCGCCGATGCCCGGCCAGGAGGGCCAGTCGCAGTGGTGCCTCTACTTCGCCTCCTCCGACGCGGGCGCGAGCGCCGCCAAGATCCGTGAGAACGGTGGCGAGGTCCTGATGGAGCCGATGGCGGTCGGCGAGTTCGGCAGCATGTGCCTGGCCCGGGACCCCGGCGGTGTCGTCTTCGGTGTCTGGCAGCCCGGCACCCACAAGGGCTTCGAGACGGAGATGGATCAGCACGGGGCCTTCTGCTGGTCGGAGATCTTCACCCGTGAGCCGGAGAAGTCCGACGCCTTCTTCCCCGCCGTCTTCGGCTACGGGCAGCAGCAGATGGAAGACGGGGAGATGGACTTCCGGCTCTACACGCTCGGCAAGGACAACATGGCCCTGGGCCGGATGAAGATGACGGACGACTTCCCGCCCGACATCCCGCCGTGGATCAACGTCTATTTCAACGTCCCCGACTGCGACGACGCCGTCGCCAAGGCCACCAAGCTCGGCGGCGTGCTGCGCTTCGGCCCGATGACCAGCCCGTTCGGTCGGTTCGCGGCGCTGAGCGACCCGCAGGGCGCGAACTTCTCGGTGATCGACACCAGCACGACCGAGGGCGACATGCCCAAGCTCAGCGACGTCTCCTGACCGACTCCGCGATTCCGGGCACCCGGCCCGCCCATGGCATGATCGGGCACATGCGTGAACGTGTAGTGGCCGCGTGCGACGGGGCTTCGAAGGGAAACCCCGGACCGGCGGGCTGGGCCTGGGTCGTTGCCGACGAGACCGAGGCTCCGGCCCGCTGGGAGGCGGGGCCGCTCGGCAGGGCCACCAACAACGTCGCGGAACTCACCGCCCTGGAACAGCTGCTCACCGCGACCGACCCCGGCGTACCGCTGGAGATCCGCATGGACTCGCAGTACGCCATGAAGGCCGTCACCACCTGGCTGCCGGGCTGGAAGCGCAACGGCTGGAAGACGGCCGCCGGCAAGCCGGTCGCCAACCAGGATCTGGTCGTACGCATCGACGAACTGCTCGACGGCCGCACGGTCGAGTTCCGCTACGTCCCCGCCCACCAGGTCGACGGCGACCCGCTGAACGACTTCGCCGACCGCGCCGCAAGCCAGGCCGCGACCGTGCAGGAGGCCGCGGGCAGCGGGCTCGGCTCACCGGAGCCGCCGCCCTCCCCGGACACCCCGAAGGCCAAGTCGGCCCCGCGCCGCAAGTCTGCCGCGCCGCGGAAGAACGGCAGCTCCTCGCGCACCATCAAGGCCAAGTTCCCGGGCCGCTGCCTCTGCGGCCGCGGCTACGCGGCGGGCGAGTCCATCGCCAAGAACCCCCAGGGCTGGGGCCACCCGGAGTGCCGGACCGCCGAGGCATGACGATGCGCCCTACGGGGCTCAGGCCGCGTCGAAGGTGTAGTGCGCGGTGTGGTCCAGCAGGTCCGCGGGGCGTACGTCGTTCCACGGCTTCATCGTGTCGTTGAGGTCGATCACGTTGGGCGTTCCGGCCGCCGGCAGATAGGGAGAGCCGGGGTGCCGGCGCTGCCAGTCCGCCCACAGTTTGTCGATGTAGGCGTGGTGCAGCCAGAACACCGGGTCGTTGGGCGACGCGCCGGTCGCCATCTGCCCGCCGACCCACACATGCACCCTATTGTGCAGATTGACGCCGCGCCAGCCCTCCAGGTGGTTGCGGAAGCCGTCCGAGGCGCTGTTCCAGGGCGCCATGTCGTACGTCGGCATGGCGAGCACCGACTCCACCTCGGCCCGGGTCGGCAGCTCCCGGACGCCGGCGCCGAGCGCCCGTCGCAGAAACGTACGCCCGTCGACGCGTACGTTGATCTGCCAGTTGCCGGTCGATGCCGCGAACGGCCCGTCCGTCACCTGTCCGTCGCGGCTGCGCCCCGTACCGCCGAGGAAGTCGGGCGCCCACAGCGAGGACCGTATCGAGCGGTCGGTGCTCCAGTCCCAGTACGGCAGCGCGACCGAGGCGTCCACCTCCTGCAGCGCGCGCTCGAATTCGAGCAGGAATCTGCGGTGCCAGGGCAGGAAGGACGGTGAACGGTGTCCGGTGCGCTCGCCGTTGTCGGTGTCGCCGACGATGAAGGCGTTGTGGGTCGTGACGAACTCGTCGTAGCGGCCGCTGCGCTTCAACTCCAGGAGCGCGGAGACGAATCGCCGCTTCTCGTCGGCGGTGAGCAGGGCCTGGTTCTTGCGGACGGTCATGGTCGCTGGTGCTCCAAAGTGCGGGTGGGGCGCGTCAGTTGGCGTACGGACGGCGGGCAGTCGGCGGTCGGCCGGTGTGTCGGTCGGCGGTCAGCCGGTGGGGAAGGGGAGGAGTGCGGCGCCCTGCAGTTCGTCCACGGCGGCGCGGGCCGCGGCGCGCGGCGTGGGCACCGGCTCGTAGTGGCTGACGACGCTGATCCAGCTGCCGTCGGCGTTGCGCATCACATGCAGTTCCACCCCGTCGACCAGCACGGCGTATCCGCCGCCGTGGTGCTCGTGACCGCCGCCCGAAGCCGGCCCGCCCTGTATCCGGCGGCCCTTGTAGACCTCGTCGAAGGGCGACGGGGTCGGGACGTGGTGGTCGTGCCCGGCGGCGGATCCGGAGGACCTGGTGGACGCGGTGGGGGTGGCGGACGCGGTCGTGGCGGTGGGGGCGGTGACCGTCTGGACACCGGCCACGGTGGCGAGGGCGGCCGCGGCGGTGAGCGCACGGCGACGGCTGAGTTCCGGCATGCGGACCTCCTGAGTTCGTTCGGTTGACGACTCCGCATGCCTATCGGGCCGGACGGGAGCGGAAGAAATCCCTCGGCAGTGGTTGGCCCCGATCCGGACAAGTAACTACATGTCGTGCAAGGTTGAATGAAGGTGATCTTGCCGCGATGGCGGCCGTCAAGCCCCGGAACGGGAAATTCCTCCCCCGGGAGATCGCGTTCCGGATGGTCCTTCACCGGCGGAGCCGGCGCGCGTGGTCCACCTCACGCGCGGAAAGTGGCGCGATCCGCAATGCCGCGGGAAGGGGTGTCCGTCCTGCTACCCTGCCGAGTGGATATGGTCGATTTGCATATTTTCAAGGGGTATGTGTGAAGATCGCCTGTGTCGGTGGCGGGCCCGCCGGCCTCTACCTCTCGATCCTGCTGAAGCTGCGGGACCCGTCGCACGACATCACCGTCCACGAGCGCAATCCGGAGGGCTCCACCTACGGCTGGGGCGTCACCTACTGGCGTGGACTGCTCGTCAAGTTGTACGAGCACGACCCCGTGTCCGCTCGCGCCATCGAGGAGAGCTCGGTCCGCTGGGACGAAGGCGTCGCCCATGTCCGGGGCGTGACGACCCGTCGGCCCAGCGACTCGGGGCACGGCATCGGCCGCCACCGGCTGCTGGAGATCCTCGCCGAACGCGCCCGCGCACTGGGTGTACGGCTGGACTACGAGCACGAGATCACGCCGGAGAACCTTCCCGCCGCCGACCTGGTCGTCGCGGGCGACGGCGTCCACAGCTCCCTGCGCACCCAGTACGCCGACCACTTCGGTACCCGGGCCAGGGCCGGCCGCAACCGCTACCTCTGGCTCGGCACCAGCAAGGTCTTCGACGCGTTCACCTTCGCCTTCGTCGAGACCGCCCACGGCTGGATCTGGTGCTACGGGTACGGCTACGGCCAGGGCTTCGGTCCCGGCGCCAGCACCTGCGTCGTCGAATGCGCCCCCGAGACCTGGACCGGCCTGGGCTTCGACACCGCGAGTGAGGCCGATGGACTGGCCCTGCTGGAGAGGCTCTTCGCCGACGTCCTCGAGGGCCACCCCCTCATCGGCCGCTCCGGCGCCGACGGCAGCGACCGGTGGCGGCCCTTCCGCACCTTCTCCAACCAAACCTGGTACCACGACAACCTCGTCCTGCTCGGCGACGCCGCCCACACCACGCACTACTCCATCGGGGCCGGCACCACCCTCGCCCTGGAGGACGCCATCGCCCTCGCCGACGCGCTGCACGAGCACCCGGTCCTCCCGGAGGCGCTCGCCCACTACGAACAGGAGCGCAAGCAGGCCCTGTTGTCCATCCAGAGCGCGGCCCGCTACAGCGCCCAGTGGTACGAGAACCTGCCCCGCTACCTCCAGCTGCCCCCGGACCAGATGTTCGCGCTGCTCGGCCAGCGCCACTCACCCCTGCTGCCGCACCTGCCGCCCCAGCTCTACTACAAGATCGACAGGGCGGCCGGGCAACTGGAGGCCATGCGCCGTCTCAAGCGCTGGCTCGGACCGAAGGTCGCACGCACCGTGCACGCCAGGTCCCTGGCGTCCCGCACCTAGAGCCAGTCGTCTGGATCATGCCGGTGCCGCGGGCCTGGAGCCTCACCGGAACAACCGGTCGAGGAAGGCGTTGCCGAACACGCCGTGCGGGTCGAGGCGGTCCAGGACACCGGAAGCCCCGCCCCACACGCCCTCCCCGAACGTGCCGGGCACGACCGTGCCCAGCACCTCTCCGTCGCTCCAGGCGGCCTCCTTCGTGTAGGCCCAGCCCTTGGACCACTCGGCGCGGGTCATGGCGTACTCGCCGTCGAAGGTGCGCAGCAGAAACCGCTCGATCTGGCTCAGGAAGGCCTCCGCGTACGGCGTCGTGGGCAACGTCAGGATGTTCAGCCAGACGGCGGTGTCCCACTCGGGACGGTCGTCGCGTGGGCGGAGCGCCGACAGCAGGGGGGTCCGCGCCCCGTCCAGGCCGGCGTCCGCCGGATCGTCGAGGCCGGTGACCCGGATCTCCACCGACCCGTTGACGGGGAACTGCCCCCGGTCGGCGTACGCCGCGAGACGCTCCCGGTAGAAGGCCGTGAACTCGGCGACGACGCGCTGCACTTGCGCCCTGCTGGTGAGCACGGCGTAGCCGTTCGTGGCGATCCTCAGCGTGGTCGGCCGCAAGTACAGCAGCGTGTTCTTCGACGGCCCCCAGATGTCGGCCGACAGCGTCGCCACGAGTCCGAGCGCGGCCACGTCGTACTGCGCGTTGCCGAGCACCGGTGCCAGATACCAGGCCCCGTCCGACACGATGTGCCCCACCAGGTCCGCGACCGGGGTCGGGACGTTGTCGGAGAAGGGATAGTTGTACGGCCCGGTCACGCGCCTCGAGGCCGGGGGCCGGGTGGGGGAGACACTCCACACCTTCAGCCACGGGAACTCGGTGAAGGCGAACCAGATCGCCTCGACCCGCCCGGCCCGGTCCAGGAAGCTCGCGAAGGTGCGTCCGTCGGTGCCGGGCGCGGCGAACAGCTCGGCGGCCGGGATGTCCGTACGGCTGACGCACCGAAGGTTGGTGTTCGCGCCCACGCGCAGCACGACCTCGGTGACCAGGGAGCGGCCGAGATGGGCGAGCAGGGCGGCGCAGTCCGCCTCGTCACGGCCGTACGTCCGCAGCACGTACGCGCTACTGGCGTCGTCCCAGACGACGGCCGTCAGCGACAATACGAGATTGCTCAGCGAACCGTACGTGTGCCCGGGCAGCCGCTGTTCGCCGCGCGCCGGTACGGCGGTGCCGTGCGCGTCGACGGCCAGGGCGCCGCCCAGGGTGAGGTTGCCGGGCGCGGGCGCGGCGGTGACGCCGAGGCCGTGTTCCTCGAGGTAGGTGAGCAGGGCCTCCAAAGTGACGCCGGTGCCGGCGCGCACGGCCGTCGGCGACTCCAGTGACAGGCCGGTGAGATGGGAGGCGGTGTCCACCAGGAGGACCGGCGCGTCCGACGGGGTGCCCTGCGTGATCGTCAGCGGCGACCAGCCGTGCGAGGCACCTCGCGCGCGGACTCTCCAACCGTGCCGCCAGGCCCAGTTGACGACGGCGACCACCCGCTCGGGGCGGGCCGGTGCGCAGGCCCACAGGCCGTCGGCAGTGATCTCGCCGACCCAGTTGCGGTACGCCGAGCGGTAGAGCGCCACATCGGCCGGGAAGTCGGGCAACTCCTGTGCCGCGGCGGCCGGATCCGCCGGCAGAAGAGTCGGTACGGCCGTCAGGGCGGCTGCCGTGCGCAGGAAGCCCCTGCGGCTGAAGTCGTCGGTCACGGGCTCACGCTAGGGACCGCCTTGACAGGCACTGCTCGCCTGTCGATTTGATTCACCCGTGTGAGTGATGGATTCACAGGTGACGAGGCGGAGGGGCCTGTTCCGCGGACATGGATGGCGAATGACACACTGACGCCATGGACGAGCGTGTAATCGGTAGGTCGGGTCAGCGGGTATCCGTCGTCGGTCTCGGTACGTGGCAGCTGGGCGCCGACTGGGGAGACGTCGACGACAAGGAAGCCCTGGCGGTGCTGGAGGCGGCGGTCGAGTCGGGAGTGACCTTCTTCGACACGGCCGACGTGTACGGCGACGGGCGCAGCGAGCAGACCATCGCCACGTTCCTGCGCGCCAGGCCCGAGCTGGACATCTTCGTGGCGACCAAGATGGGCCGCCGCGTCGACCAGATCCCCGAGAACTACGTCCTCGACAACTTCCGCGCCTGGAACGACCGTTCGCGGCGCAACCTCGGCGTCGACCGCCTCGACCTGGTCCAGCTGCACTGCCCGCCGACGCCCGTCTACTCGACGGACGAGGTGTTCGACGCCCTCGACACCCTGGTCGCGGAGGAGCGCATCGCCCGGTACGGCGTCAGCGTGGAGACCTGTGAGGAGGCGCTGACCGCGATCGCCCGCCCGGGTGTCACGAGCGTGCAGATCATCCTCAACCCGTTCCGCATGAAGCCCCTGCGCGAGGTGCTGCCCGCCGCGCACGAGGCCGGCGTCGGCATCATCGCCCGGGTGCCGCTGGCCTCCGGCCTGCTGTCGGGCAAGTACACCAAGGACACCGTCTTCGCCGCGAACGACCACCGCACCTACAACCGGCACGGCGAGTCCTTCGACCAGGGCGAGACCTTCTCGGGCGTCGACTACGCCACCGGCGTCGAGGCCGCCGCGGAGTTCGCCGAACTCGTCCCGGAGGGCTACACGCCGGCCCAGCTCGCGCTGCGCTGGATCATCCAGCAGCCGGGTGTGACCACCGTGATCCCGGGCGCCCGTACCCCCGAGCAGGCCCGCGCCAACGCTGCCGCCGCCGCGCTGCCGGAGCTGTCCCGGGACACGCTCACCGCGATCCGGGACCTCTACGACCGGCGGATCCAGGACCAGGTGGCGGGCCGCTGGTAGACGCGCTGCGTCTGCGGCGGTGGCCACCCGACTGCTCCCGGAACCACACCGTTTGAGCGCTCGGCGCTGCGGTTACTCGTAGCGCATGACTGAGCATGAAAGACGGACGGGACGCGACGAGACCGAGGACGAGCGGGCCGACCGCATGTGGACCGACCTGCTCCAAGAGGTCCGGGTCGCCCAGATGGGTGTCCAGATCCTGTTCGGCTTTCTGCTCACCGTCGTGTTCACGACGAAGTACGACACGCTCAGCGGCACCGACCAGACGATCTACATCGTGACGGTCGTGCTGGGTGCCACCGCCACCGGAGCCCTGATCGGTCCCGTGTCCCTGCACCGGCTGGTGTCGGGACGACGCATCAAGCAGCATGCCGTGCAGTGGGCCTCTCGGCTGACCTTGGTCGGCCTGCTCCTGCTCCTCGCCACGACAGCGTGCTCGCTGCTGCTCATCCTCCGTGTCGCCACCCACGACGACTACGTCCCCTGGTTGGTCACGGGCGTGGTCCTCTGGTACCTGCTGTGCTGGTTCGTGCTGCCGCTGTGGGCACGCCACCGCCACACGGAGTGAAGCGGCGGCGCCCCCGGATGTGAGCGGCTACTCCTCCCGCCCGGGGCCTGACCGGGCCCCGCGCAGCGCGGTGATACACGTGGTGATGGCCTGCTGGAGCTCCTCCAACTGCTGGACCATGTCGTCCTCGACGAACTCCTGCACATCGTCGAAGGTCAGCTCCTCGAAGACCTTCGTCGCCCGCTGCAGGCTGCTGTAGAACTTCGTCCGCCGCTCCTGCACCCGCAGCTCGGGGTCGGCCTCCACGGTCTCGGCGACGAGGGACTTCATGGTGTCGTAGGCCTCGGTGGCCCACTCGCCGGTGTCCTGCTCGTCCTCCAGCTCGTCGATGAGCGACAAGTGCCGCTCGGCCTCCTGGCGCACGTCGACGGGCGCGTCCACGGTCTGCCCGGCCGGGGTCTTGATCTGGCCGGACTCGGCGATCTGGCGGACGTACCCGATCCGGTCGGCCGCCCGGCTCTCGGTGGCGACGGCTTTCTTGAGGTCGTCGGTGCGGACGACGTCCCGCGCCAACTCGGCCTGCAGATCGGGGTCCTCGCGTACCCGGTCGAGGAGCGCCTGGCGGGCCGCGCGGGCGGTCGAGGGGTCGGCGAGGATCGCGGCACGCAGCGCGGTGGGGTTCTCGGCGACCTCCAGCGCCTTCGTCGGGCGGATGCCCTCGGCCTCGGCGGCCTCGGTGATGGCGGTGCCCCGCTCCGAGGTGGCGCTGTTGCGGGAGACGTAGTAGCTGAGCCACACGTCGGAGTCGGGCAGCTCCACCTCCTCGCCCGGCGTGAGCGCCTCGAAGTGCGGGACGAGACCGTCGTCGGCGGCGCGGTCCCAGGCCTTGTAGTAGCGCATGACGCGGTCGGGGGAGCATCCGGCGAGTTCGGCGAACTCCTTTGCGGACACCTTCGGCGTCTCGCCCGCGCTCTGCCCGCCGGGCCGTACGCTGCGCGCCACCATGAGGCCGAAGGCCCACCCTCCGGTCCGCGCGTAGACCCCGAACTCACGCGCGTCCCGCGCGACGAGATCGGACAACGGGGGCTGGGACGCGGGGGACGTCTCGGGCGGGACGAACGCCAGTGTCACGGATGACTCTCCTGTTGGGGCTGCTCGGAAGGCACCGCCGGGAAGGCGCAGGTGCCGACCGGCAGCCTATGGCACCCGCGGACGACGCTCTCGCGGTCCCCGTGCCGCCGGGTGCGGTGCGGTGCGTGTGCGCTCGCGTGCGTCAGCCGAGCGCGTCCCGCAGCGCGGGCAGCAGCGTCGTCTCCGCCCAGTCGATGTAGGGCCGTTGCTCCTCGCCGCCGATCTGGACGAGGGCGACCTCGGTGAAGCCGGCCGCGGCGAACGGGCGGACGGCCTCGACGAAGGCGTCCACGTCGTCGCCGCACGGGATCGCGTCGGCGACATCGTCCGGCGTGACGGACCGGGTCGCCGCCTCGAAGGAGTCCGGGTGCGGCAGCTCCGCGTTGACCTTCCAGCCGCCGCCGAACCAGCGGAACTGGGAGTGGGCGCGCTTGATCGCGGTGTCCCGGTCGGGGTCGTAGCACACGGGCAGCTGCCCCACGCGCGGCTTGCCCGCGCCGCCGTGCCGGTCGAACGCCGCCAGCAGGTCCGCCTTGGGCTCCGTGGCGATCACCAGGTCGCCGAGCCGGCCCGCGAGTTCGCAGGACTGCTCACCGGAGACGGCGATGCCGATGGGCGGCGGCTGGTCCGGCAGGTCCCACAGGCGGGCCGACTCCACGTCGAAGTGCGTGCCGCGACGGTTCACATGGCCGCCCTCGAAGAGCGCGCGGATGATCTCCACCGCCTCCTCGAACATCTCGTGCCGCACATCCACGGACGGCCAACCACCGCCCACGACATGCTCGTTGAGGTTCTCGCCGGAGCCGAGCCCCAACCGGAACCGTCCCTCGGACAGCAGTTGCATGGTGGCCGCCTTCTGCGCCACCACCGCCGGGTGGTAGCGGAACGTCGGACACGTCACGTAGGTCATCAGGGGAATCCGCGACGTTGCCTGGGCGGCCGCGCCCAGGAGACTCCACGCGTACGGAGAGTGACCCTGCGAACGCAGCCACGGAAAGTAGTGGTCCGAGGTCACAGAGAAGTCGAAGCCGGCTTCCTCGGCGCGGACCAGATGGTCCACCAGGTCACGAGGGGCGGCCTGCTCGGTCATCATCGTGTATCCGATCTGCACCATGCGGCCCGAGTCCCCGGACACGGGTGGTGAAAACGGGATCGACGGGACGCACGGGACGGTGTCCGGAGTCCGGGCGCGAATGCCTCTGTCATCGCCCCGGCATCGGAGAGGATGCTCGTATGAGTGTTCGCCCGTTGCCTTCGAGCACGCCCGCCGCCCAGGGCGTCGACGCCTCCGGTGTCCTCGCCTTCCTCGACGCCCTCGACGCCGCCCCCGACATCGAGCCGCACAGCCTGATGATCCTGCGCCACGACCGGCTCGTCGCGTCCGGCTGGTGGGCGCCGTACACCCCCGAACGCCCGCACCTGCTCTACTCGATCAGCAAGAGCTTCACCTCGACCGCAGCCGGGATCGCCGCCGGCGAGGGGCTCATCCGCCTCGACGACCCGGTGATCTCGTACTTCCCCGAGTTCGACGCCGACATCACCGATCCGCGCAGCCGCGCGATGCTCGTGCGGCATGTGGCGTCCATGGCCACCGGGCACGAGACCGACGCACTCGACGAGGCGCGCGCACTGGACCGTGAGGACCTCGTCCGCGGGTTCCTGCTGGCAGCGCCGCCCCGCGACCCGGGCACGGTCTTCGCCTACAACCAGCCCGCCACCTTCACGCTCGCCGCCATCGTCCAGCGTGCGAGCGGCCAGTCGCTGACCGACTATCTCCGGCCGCGCCTGCTGGACCCGCTCGGCATCGGCGAGGTCGCGTGGCTGCGCTACCGCGACGGCCGGGAGCTCGGGTTCAGCGGACTGCACGCCACGACTGACGCGATCGCCCGGCTGGGCCGGCTGTATCTGCGGGGCGGGGTGTGGGACGGCCGGCGGCTGCTGCCCGAGTGGTGGGTGGCCGAGGCGACACGCCCGCAGATCTCGAACTCCGGTGTCATGCCCGGGGACGACTGGCAGCACGGGTACGGCTTCAAGTTCTGGATGTCCCGGCACGGCTATCGCGGAGACGGCGCGTTCGGTCAGTTCTGCCTGGTGCTGCCCGAGCAGGACGCCGTGATCGCGACGACCGCGGACACCTGGAACATGCAGGCTCTCCTGGACCTGGTCTGGGAGCATCTGCTGCCCGCGTTCCGCCCGGCGCCCCTGACGGGCGGCGAGGCGGCGGACGTGGCCCTGGCCGAGCGGCTGGCGGGCCTGGCGCTGCCGCCCGCTGCCGGCGAGCCCGAGCCGCCCCGGCAGGCCGAGGCCTGGTCCGCCGCCGCGTTCACCCCGTACGGCGATGTCGACGAGAACCTGTCGAGGCTGACCTCGATCGATCTCGCGCCGGACGGAGACGGCTGGGCCCTGACGCTCACCGAGGACGGCCACCCGCTTCGGCTGCGGCTCGGGAAGGCCGGCTGGACCGTCACCGAGGGGGCCGTGCCCACCGCGGTCAGTGGCGGCTGGACCGACGCGGACACCCTCGTCGTGGACATCGCCTTCCTGGAGACCCCGCACCACCTGGAGGTGACGTGTTCGCTCAAGGACCGGACGTTCACGACGCGTTGGCGGACGGAACCGCTGCACCGCCTGCCGCTGCGGGCGATGTGCGCACCCCGCATGCCGGCCTGATCAGGCTTCGGGCACCCGGAAGGTGCGCAGGACGGTGTCCAGGGCCTCCTGGTTGTCGGCGTCGTTCCAGTCGTCCGCCGGGGTCGTCCAGCGCAGCGAGTAGCCCAGATGGTCGCCGATGAGGAAGCCGCGGCCGAAGGTGCGCACCCGGGTGTCGTCCCCATCGGCGAGCCACTGGATGTCGGCGGCCTTGTACCCCTGGTACGTGGTGGCCTCGATGTCGCCGATGCGTTCGTAGTCGGCGTCGGCCTGCTTCAGTCCGGGCTCGACGTCGTCGCGCCACACGGCGACGGGGTCCGGGCCGACGCGTTCGCTGTAGGTGACCGCGAGCGTGCGCGGATCGCCCTGCGCGCCGAACACGACCCGGTAGGCCAGGTCCGAGGCGCGCGTGGTGTTCAGGGGTTTGAAGTCCTGGGGAAGGGCGAGGGAGAAGCCCTCCGGTGAGGTGTACGTCCGGAAGCCGGAGGGCAGCGCCGTGCCCGAAGGGGACGCGGTGGGCGATGCGGTCTCCGGCGCGCTCTTCGTGGGGGAGGCCGTGGGTTCCTTCGTGGGGGACGCCGTCGGAGCCGGAGCCGTGGGCTCCTCGGCGGAGGCCGACGGGCTGGGTGCCGTACCGGCCGCCGTGGGGTCCGAGTCGTCCGACCGGTCGCTGGTCACCAACAGGACGGCCGCGGCGACCGTGACGACGGCGAGCGCGGTGCCGGCGATCATGGCGCGCCTGCCCCGGCCCGGTCCGACGGCGTACAGACCGCGCATCCGGGGGCGCGGCTCGGACGGCAGGGGCGTCTCGGGATCCTCGTTGAGGGCGCGCACGAACGCCTCGCGGACCACGGGTCTGCTCAGCCGCTCCCGGGAGTCCTTGCGCAGCAGTCCCTGCACGGCCTGGGTGAGCGGCCCGGCACGCACTGGGGCGCGCAGCGGAAGCCGGTCCACGCCCTTCAACGTGGCCTCGGGCCGGTCCCGTTCGCGATACGGCGGACGCCCCTCGACCATGGCGTAGAGGATCGCGCCCAGCGCCCACAGGTCGGACGCCGGCCCGATGCGCTCGTCGCGGGCCTGCTCCGGTGAGGCGTACGACGGTGCGGCGACCCGGGGCGCAAGGGTGGCGCCGGCCAGCCCGAAGCCGGTGACCACCACGGTGCCGTCGCCGCGCACGAAGACCTGGCCGGGGCTCAGTTCGCCGTGCGTGATGCCGGCGACGTGCGCCGCCTCCAGTACGTCGAGCAGTTCGAGGCCGATGCGCGCGGCCCGCACATAGTTGAACGTGCCCTGCTGGGTGAGGAGTTCACCGAGGGGCGTGCCGTCGATCCACTCGGTGACGATCCACAGGTTCCCGCCGTCCTCGATGGCGTCCACGACCGTGGCGACCGCGCCCGGGCGCAGCAGCCCCATCCGCTCGGAGGTGCGCAGGAGGCGCGAGGTGGTTCGGCGCCTGTCGTCCGGGCTCGGGTCGTCGGGGAGCCCGATCTGTATCAGGAGGAACGGGCGTTCGGTTTCGATGTCCTCGCCGTAGTAACTGACGCGGTTCGTCTCGCTGTGCACGATATCGACGAGCCGGTACCTCCCGGCGACCAACTCGGATGTGGAGACGCGCGCCTTGACCATGGCCATCCCTCGCTGAACCCCTGTTTCTCATTTCTCACAGGAAGTACGAGAGACGGGACGGGAAGCGTTCAACGAAATCCTCAACTAAAGGGCCGTTCCTTTCCTTTGCTTCTGACGCGTGAGTAACCTGACGAAAAAGTAAGGAATTCGAGCCGGCGTTTCAGTGAACCCCGAAATCCGCCGCCCAGCGCAGCACGTCCCCGGTCGTCGCGTTGCCCCCGCATACCACCAGCCCGAGCCGCGCGCCGTCCCCGACCCGGTCCAGGACGCGCCGCGCCGCGGGCAGCAGACAGCCGGCGGCCGGCTCGGTCCACACCTTGGCGTGCTCGGCGAGGTCGAGCACGCCCCGCACCGCCTCCCGGTCCGGCACCACGAGCACCTCGTCGACCAGGGCGGACACATGGTCGTACGTCAGCCGGGACGCGGCCGGCGCGCACAGCGTGGACACGATCGACGACAGCGCCACCGGTACCGGCCCGCCCGCCGCCAGCGCCTCGGACATCGCCTCGGCGCCCTCGGTCTCCACGCCCCAGATCCGTACGTCCGGACGGCGGGCCCGCAGTGCGACCGCGACGCCGGAGATGAGTCCGCCGCCCCCGACGCTGACGATCACGTCCGTGAGCTCACCGGCGTCGTCGGCGAGCTCCAGTCCGACGGTGCCCTGGCCGGCGATCACCAACGGGTCGTCGAAGGGGTGGACCAGCGTCAGCCCCTCGTCCCGCAGCCGCGTGACGAGGGAGAACGCTCCGTCCATATCGTCCGTCAGCCGGACCGACGCCCCGGCGTGCCGGGCGATCTCCACGGCGCGGGCCGGCGCCGAGCGCGGCATCACCACGGTCGCCTTCACATCGAGGCCGGCGGCCGTCATCGCGAGGGCGATCCCGTGGTTGCCGCCGCTGACCGCCACCACCCCGGCCGCGCGCTGCGCCTCGGTCAGCGACAGCAGCTTCGCCGTCGCCCCTCGGGCCTTGAACGAGCCGGTGCGCTGCAGCAGTTCGAGCTTGGCCGTCACCGGGACGCCGAGCAGGGCCGACAGTCCGGGGCTGGGCACGGTCGGCGTGTGGACGACGTGGCCGGCGATGAGGTCGGCCGCGGCTTCGACGTCGGAGATCCCGATCAAGGCAGTCACCCTTCCGGCGTGGGGGCGGGGTCCACGCCGTTGGCACCCTGACGCGGGAGACGGCGCCGGTCAACTCGGGGTCGCCGCGGACGGCACGATGACTCGACGATCCCCGCCCCGCTCGGAGCCGGGCCCTCACGAGTCGCGCCGCATCAGGAAGTCGAGCAGCGACCGCAGTTCCCCGGCGGACGGGCCTGCAGTGGTACGTCGGCCTGAGGGGGCTGAGTGGCGGTCACATGACGCGGTCAACATGGGCTCGCCGCGGGCGCGATGATGATTCGGCGATCACCGCCCAGCTCGGAGCCGGGCCCTCACAGGTCGCGCCGCATCAGGAAGTCGAGCAGTGACCGCAACTCCGCGGCGGGCCCGGCCTTCAGGGGTACGTCGGCCAGTGCGGATTCCACGGCGGTCACGTGGCGCCGGGCCTCCGCGAGCGCGGCCGAGCGGCCGTCCGCCTCCTCGATCAGCGAGGCCACCTCGGCGGGGTCGGCGGACGACTCCAGGAGGGCGGCGAGACGGCCGCCGTCGGGCGAGTCGAGCGCGGCAAGCACGGGGAACGTCTTCTTGCGCTCCCGCAGATCGCCGTACACCGGTTTGCCGGTGACGGCCGGGTCGCCCCAGATGCCCAGCAGATCGTCGACCACCTGGAAGGCGACGCCCAGGTGCCGGCCCGCCCGGTCGAGCGCGGTGACCGTCGCGGGCGGCGCACCGCCGAGCAGGGCCCCCAGCGCGGCCGCGCAGCCCAGCAGGGCGCCCGTCTTGTGCTCGGCCATCGTCCGGTACTCGTCCGGCCGCACGCGCTCCGGCCCCGTCCACGGACGCGTGGCGAACAGCAGGTCGTCCGCCTGCCCGCGCACCAGGTCCTGCAACGCCACGGACAGCAGCCGTACGGCCTGCGGCCCCGCCGGTGCCGCGGCCAGCGTCTCGACGGCGAGCGCGAACAGCGCGTCACCCGCGAGGACAGCGGGCCCCGTGCCGTACGCCTTCCACACGGTGGGGCGGCGGCGCCGGGACGTGTCGCCGTCCATGATGTCGTCGTGCAGCAAGGAGAAGGCGTGCACCAGCTCCACCGCGACGGCCCCGGGCACCGCGAGCCGCCCGGGCGCGCCGACCGCCTCGGCCCCGAGCACGGCCAGCGTCTGCCGTACGCCCTTCCCGCCTGAGGCGGCGGCCGGCGCGCCACCCACCTCGCACCAGCCGAAGGAGTACGCGGCCATCTCACCGACCCACGGATGGGTCCGCCCCACGGCCTCCCGCAGCGCGGGCCGCACCAATGCGCGGCAGCGGTCCAGGACTTGGCGGGCGTCGGGTGGAGGAGCCTGAACCGACGAAGTGTGCTGCTGGACGCCGGACGGAGCTCGGAGAGCAGAAGGAGAAGCCGTCACCGTACGGCCCCCGCCCCGGCGCCCGCCATGGCATCCTCGCCGACGCCGAACTCCTCCTGCGCCCGCGCCACCATCTCCCGGGCGTGCCGCAGCCCGATCCGCTCCAGCACCCCGGCGAGCTCGGTCAGTTCGGCGGCCGTCTCGGCACGGTCGCACCCCAGCTGCGCACGCGACTTGGCCAGCCCCAGCCGGGACAGCGCCTCCCCGCGCGGCTCGCTCATGGCGCGGAACTCGGCGAGCGCCTGCTCGTACAGGTCCCGGGCCTCGGCGTAACGCCCGGCGCGGTAGAGGACGTTGCCGCGCATCTTGTGGTTGTAGGCCAGCGCGCTGGACAGCCTCATCGCCCGGCACGTGGTCTCCGCCTCGGACAGCAGGGTCAGGGCCCGTTCCGTGTCGCCGTCCCGCACGGAGACGACGTCGGCGAGCCCGCGCAGCGCCCAGGCATGGCCACGCCGGTCCTCGGCGCCCGCGGCGATCTCGGCCGCCTCCTCGAACAGGTCGTACGCGGTGTCGTACGAGCCGGTGTTGCGGTGGATCTGCGCGATGCCCTCCAGGGCCCACACGGTGTGCCGCGCCTCGCCGCGCCGCCGAGCCTCGGCCAGCAGCTGCTCGTGCAGCCGGTGGACGGCGTCGTAGTCGCCCTGGATGCGGCCGGTCTCGGCGAGACCGGCCAGGGAGTAGCCGCGTACGACGATGTCGCCGCCGCGCTCGCCGAAGTCCGCCGCGAGCTGCAGCAGCCGCCGGGCCAGGGCGAACGACCCGCGCTGCCGGGCCAGCGTGCCGCCGCTCCACAGCGCCCAGGCCATCGCCGCGGTGTCGTCGGCCTCCCGGGCGGCGCGGTAGCTGGCCTTCCACGCCCGGTCCGCGTCCCCGATCTGCCCCAGCCGGCGGTGCGCCTCGGCGACCGCGAGCCCCGAGCGTGCCGCCTCGCCGTGCTGCCCGGCGCGCTCGGCCGCTCTCAACTGCTCGGTGCCGGCGGCCAGTACGTCGGTCAGCGAGGAGTTCACGGACAGCTTGGTCAGGGCTCCCTGGTACTCCGGGGCGAATGCCTTGCCGTACATCGATGCCTCTCGATCGATATACACGCCGTCTCTACCCTCTGTGTATACGCAGTGCGTATACGTAATGGGTATACATGGCGTGTATAGAGCGTTGAAAACCTGCCCTGGCCGGAAAGGGCGGCCAGGGCTTCACTTGTTGTCGATCAAGACGTCGGCAAGGCGGACAGGGTTGCTCGTGAGGCGCAGATCACCTCACGGGCGGTCTCAGTGCTGCTGGGACTTCTGCGGTGTCGCCTCGCTCGGCCGGACGACGACATGGCCCTGGCCCTGCAGCATCAGTTGCACGGCCTCCCCGGAACCGCCGCGCAGCATCGAGCCGAGCGACTGCGAGCGGTGCAGCGAGGTGTCCAGGCCCGCGGTCCAGCCGACGACGGCGTCCGTGTCGACGTACACCGGGTACTGCGGCGAGACCGGGATGACCAGCGGATTGCCCTCACACACCAGGCCCAGCCTGCCCTGCCCCGTGAAGACGCTGTTGAACAGGCCGCCGCCGGTGATGCCGGCGCCCTTCACCGTCGCTATCCGGTACGACAACGAGGCGTCGAAACACAGGACGTTGCGACCGTTGACCGTGAACTCGTCGCCGGGGTCCACGTCGACGACGAAGCAGTTCTGCGCCTCGTGCGCGAACCAGGCCTCGCCCTGCCCGCGCACCGCCATCAGCGGCAGCCCCTCACCGGTCACCGCCCGCTTGAGCATGCCGCCCACGCCCTGGCCCTTGCGCTCGAACTGGAGGTTGCCGCGGTAGGCGACCATCGCCCCCTGACGGGCGTGCATCTCGCCGTTCACCGCGTACTTGATGCATTTGGCGTTCTCGATCGTCATGCCCGGCGCCGTGGCGGGCTGGACCATGTGCTCGTTGGAAAAGAGGTCACCCTTCATGCGGGCATCCTGTCCCGGACGCTCCCGTTCTGCCTAGATCGCGGCGTGTCGGATTCCCCCGGAACCGTCAGGCGCCGAAGAGTTGAGTCCAGTACGTGCCGGCTGGCCCGCCGCCCGCGAAGCCGATCCCGATGTGGGTGAAGTCGCGCTTGAGGATGTTGGCGCGGTGGCCCGGGCTGTTCATCCAGCCATCCACGACCTCGGCGGGGGAGCGCTGGCCGCACGCGATGTTCTCGCCGATCGAGCGCATGCGGGAGCCCGCGGCGGCGGCCCGGTCCCAGGGTTGGCTTCCCTCGGGCGAGGTGTGGGAGTAGAAGGCGCGGGTCGCCATGTCGGCGCTGTAGGCCTGCGCCGCGGTGCTGAGCGCGGGATCGACGGCGAGGGGACGCAGGCCGGCCCGGGCCCGCTCCCGGTTGGTGAGGTCGACGACCTCGGTCGCCGTGCGGGACAGGTCGCCGGGGGCCAACGGCCTGGCCCACAGCGCCGTCCAGTACGTGTCGCCCGAGCGGCCGCCCGTGACGTGCGCCAGCGCGGCGTGGGTGAAGGCCGGGTCGTGCAGGGTGCGGCGGGGCTGCTCGGTGCGCAGGCAGTACGCGACGAAGTCGGCGGGGGTGCGGGGGCCGGAGACCAGGTGCTCGCCGACGGTGAGATACGCGTACCCGGTCCCGGTGATGCGCTGGTACACGGAGACGCCGTCGCGGCCCTCGACGCCGAGCTGGTTCGCCGCTGCCATGGCGGAGGCGTGGGCCTGCGCGGCGGAGGCCAGGCGCGCGTCAAGGGCCACGGGCGGTGAACCTGCACTGGCGCGCGCGGAGTTGACCAGGCCAAGGAAGCCGTCGCGATCGGGGGCGGGGACGTGCGGGACGGTGAGGGCGGACAGGGTGTGCATCGTGGACCGAGCCGCCGGTCCGGCCGGAGTGATCGGTGAGGGTGCCGCCGCGACCGGGCTCGGCGTCGCGTCCTCGACGACGTCCACTCCGAAGTCGCGCGCCAGCCCCGCCAGCCCGTCCGCGTACCCCTGCCCCAGGGCCCGCAGCTTCCATCCTTCGCCACGCCGGTAGATCTCCGCGAGCAGCAGCAAGGTCTCCTGCCGTGGGCGCGGCGGTGCGAACCGGGCGACCGCGCGGCCGCCCGGGCCGCTGACGTGGAGCACGGGGGCCGGTAGGCGGCCCAGGGGAGTACCCGGGTCGGCGGGGCTGACGACCACCGTGACCCGCGTGGCCCCGGGGCGCAGGCGCGGCGGGTCGACGGTCAGGGCGTCGCCCTGGAGCAGGGCGCCCGACGCGGACGGCTGGTTGTAGAACACGAAGTCGGCATCGCCGCGGACCTTGCCGCTGTCGTCGGTGATGAGCGCGGACACGTCGAACGGGCCGGGCACCCGGACGGTCACGCTGCCGCCCGGGAGGGGCAGATTGCCCCCGGGAACCAACTCGCTCATCGGGCCGTCCTGGTGGGTCGTACGAGATCCGGTGGGATGCCGGTGGGGTTGTCCTGGAAACGTCCACCGGATCTCGCGGGTTCCCGACCCGCCCGCGTCCTCAGCTCGCGTTCGGGCCCAGGGGGAGCCGGATCCCGGGTTCGATGTCCTCGTGCCGTTCGACCACAGCGGCACGCTTTTGCGGCTTCGCCTTCTTGCCGCAGAAGGCGGACTCCAGCGTGCCCATCATGGAGTTGAGGACCGTGCCGTTGTTGGAGGTGTTGGCGAGCGCGGCGAGGCTGCGCCTGCCGTCCTTGGAGGCGAACGCGTACGTGTAGTAGCCCTGCACGGCGCCGGTGTGGCCGTACACGGAGACCCCGCACGACAGATCGCGGCGCCGCAGTCCCAGCCCGTACGACTGCACGCCGCCCGCCGGTACCCAGCGCTGCATCTGGGCCAGCTGGGCCCGGGAGGTGAGCCGGCCGCCGAGCAGCGCCGACAGGAACGTGTTGAGGTCCCGGGTGCTGGAGACGACCGCGCCCGCGCTCTGCGCCCAGGACACCGTCTGCTCGGTGGCGTCGACGAGCGCCGCGCCGGCCGTGTCCGGGGTGAGATAGCCGCGGGTGTGACGCCCGGGGATCTTCGTGCCGGGGTGCACGTAGAAGGTGTCGCGCAGCTTCAGCGGTTCGATGATGCGTTTCCGGTACTCGGTGCCCACGGAGCGCCCGGTGAGCTTCTCGATGAGCATTCCGGCGACGACGAAGTTGGTGTTGGAGTAGGAGTAGGCGCCGCCCGGCTTCGTGGTCCGCGGCTTGCTCAGGGACCGGTTCACCAGCTGACGGTACGTGAACACCTTGGTGCGGACCGCCTCGAAGCCGGGAACCGTCCGCGCGAACATCTCGTTGGTGTAGTCGTGCAGGCCGCTGCGGTGGCTGAGCACATGCCGCACCGTGATGCCGCCGTCGGGCAGCAGCCCCGGCAGATAGCGGTTGACCGGAGCGTCCAGCTGCAGCCGCTTCTCCTGGACCAGTTGCAGCAGGACGACGGCCGAGAAGGTCTTGGTGACGCTGCCGATACGGAACCGATCGGCGTTGCTGATGGCCCGCCCTGACTTGCGGTCGGCGACGCCCACCGCCGCCCAGTGGGCGGAGTCGCCGTCGTCGAGGCGCGCGATCGCGCCGGGTGCGCCGTGCTGCCGCGCCGTGCGCAGGACGGTCCAGATGCCGTCGACGTCGGGGGCGGGCAGGCCGGCCGCCTTGGCGTCGACCGCGGCGGCGCCGGGTCGCCCGGGCGCGGCGTGGGCGGGAACCGCCAGGAGCGACATCACGGCCGCCGCTACCGCCGTACCTCTGACCACCGTTGCTGAGACCATCCGGATTCCTCACGTTTCTGTCTATGTGCTGCTCATACGAGAACGATCAGCTTCGCGCGGGGCAACCCTCTCGCATCGCGTCAGATCGCCACAGACGACGCACAGTTGGACAGGCTGGGATCACCGGGTGGGAGTCCTTCAGTGGTTCGTCAAGGAATCCTGCTTCTTTTATTGACGGCGGAAAATAAGCCCTCTAGGTTCCGGGCATGTCCTCGATCCGCCGTGCCGAGACGTTCCCGGCGAACACACCGGCCGCCTCGCAGATCTTCACCACGGTCCTGAGCCATGGCCCGCTCACCCGCCTGGAGGTGGCCCGGCGCGCGGGACTGTCCCCGGCCGCCGTCACCAAGGCGGTCCGGCCGCTCATCGAAGCCGGCTACCTGGTGGAGGACGTGGACGAGCCGGCCCGGCCCGCGCTGGGCCGCCCCGCCAACCCGGTTCGGGTCGACGGCGGACGGGCGCTGTTCATCGGCATCAAGGTGACCGGCGACGAGGTCATCGCCGTCCTCACCGACCTGTGCTGCCGCATCCGCGTCGCCCGGCACGCCCCGCTCCCGGACCGGGAGCCCAAGCGCGTGCTGGCCTCGGTCGCCGAGCTGGCGGGCGAACTGCTCGCCGAGGCCGGCGACTCGGGCGTGCCGGTCCTCGGCCTCGGAATCGCCGTCTCCGGTGACGTGGACCGCGGCGCCGGAGTCGTCCGCTACTCCCCGTTCCTGGAGTGGCGGGACGTGCCCCTCGCCGAACTCGCCGCCGCGACCACCGGATTGCCGGTCACCGTCGACAACGACGTACGGGCCCTGACCGTCGCCGAGCAGTGGTTCGGCGCCGGCGTGGGGCTCTCCGACTTCGCCGTGGTGACCGTCGGCGCCGGTATCGGGTGCGGCCTCGTGGTGCACGGCCGCGTCGTCGCCGGTGCGCACGGCGTGGCCGGGGAGATCGGGCACGTGACCGTCGACCCTGCCGGCCCGCCCTGCCACTGCGGCAACCGCGGCTGTGTGGAGGCCATCGCGGGGGACGCCGCGATCGTCCGGCGGATCCGCGAGACCACCGGCGTCGAGGTCGCCGACACCGCAGAGGCCGTGGCCCTCGCCCACCGCGGTGTCGCCGGAGCGCGCGAGGCCTACGCGCGCGCCGGCGCGGCGATCGGACGCGGCATCGCCACCGTGGCCAACCTGCTCGGCCCCGAGCGGGTGATCATCTCCGGCGAGGGACTCGCCGCCTACGACCTGTTCGCCGAACAGATCCGCGACGCCTTCGCCGCGGCCGCGTTCGGCTCCGCCGCCCAGTGCGACGTTCAGACCCGCCCGCTGCCCTTCGAGGAGTGGGCGCGCGGGGCCGCGGCCACCGCGATCCAGTCCTTCATCAGAGCCGACGACCAGCCCCAGTACCGCTGAACCAACCCCGGGAGGTACGACCCATGAGGTCATCCTCGTACTCCGTCATGCCCGCACGCGCCCTGAGAGCCGTCGTGGTCCTGGCCCTCACCGCCGGTGTCACGGCCGCCGTCCCCGCCGCACAGGCCGAGACGCCCATGCCGCCGGCCGCCCCGCCCTCCACCGTGGCCGCCAAGCCCTACATGGGCTGGACGAGCTGGACCATGCAGTCGTCGAAGTACCCGGGCCTCAACCCGAAGGGCGACTACAGCTACCTGTCCGAGGCCAACGTCACCAAGCAGACCGACGCCATGGCCGCCAAGCTGAAGAAGTACGGCTACGAGTACGTCAACATCGACGCCGGCTGGTGGATGGACTGGTCCTGGAAGTCGCAGTTCGACGAGTACGGCCGGCAGAAGGCCGACCCGTTGCGCTTCCCCAGCGGCATGAAGGCCGTCGCCGACCGCATCCACTCCAAGGGCCTGAAGGCCGGCATCTATCTTCCGGTCGGCCTGGAGAAGGGGGCGTACAACGACGGCAAGAACCCGATCTGGAACGCCGACGGCTGCACCACCGGCGACATCGTCCACGACGACCTGCGCACCACCAACGGCTGGGACAGCGCCTACAAGATCGACTTCTCGAACCCCTGCGCCCAGAAGTACATCGACTCCCAGGCGCAGATGTTCGCCGACTGGGGCTACGACTTCCTGAAGCTCGACGGCGTGGGCCCCGGCTCCTTCAAGAGCGGTGACAACTACAACAACGTCGCCGACGTCGCCGCCTGGCAGAGGGCCATCAGGACCGCCGGCCGCCCGATCCACCTGGAGCTGTCCTGGTCCCTCGACTACGGGCACGTCGAGGACTGGAAGAAGTACTCCAACGGCTGGCGCATCGACACCGACGTCGAGTGCTACTGCAACACCCTGGTCACCTGGGAGAACTCGGTCGACGACCGCTGGGACGACGCCCCCGCCTGGACCGCCCACGCCGGACCCGGTGGCTGGAACGACCTCGACTCCCTCAACGTCGGCAACGGCGAGATGGACGGCCTCACCAAAGCCGAGCGGCAGAGCTACGCGACCCTGTGGGCCATAGCCAAGTCTCCGCTGTTCACTGGCGACGACCTCACCAGGCTCGACTCCTACGGCCTGTCGCTGCTGACCAACCGCGAGGTCATCGCGATCAACCAGAGCAGCGCCCCGCCCGCCGAGCCCGTCACCGCCTCCGACCCCCAGCAGGTGTGGGCCGCGAAGAACCCGAACGGCACCTACACCGTCGCGCTGTTCAACCTCTCCGACGCCCCCGCCTCGGTGACCGCCAACTGGTCGACCCTCGGCTTCAAGGGCAGGGCCTCGGTGCGCGACGTGTGGCACGAGGAGAGCCTCGGCTCCCACGCCGACAAGATCACCCAGGCCCTCCCCGCGCACGGCTCCCGCCTGTTCACCGTCACCCCGCGCGGCACCGACCTCGCCTGGACCGCCTACGAGGCCGAGGCGGGCACCCTGAGCGGCAACGCCTCCGTCGCCGACTGCTCCGCCTGCTCCGACGGCCGCAAGGTCGGCAACCTCTACACCGGAGGCAAGCTGACCCTCGACGACGTAGTGGTCCCCACGGCCGGCACCTACCAGATCAAGGTCGCCTACGTCAGCGGTGACGCCCGTTCGATCTCCGTCTCGGCCAACGGAGGCGGCGGCACCTCGCACAAGTTCGCGTCCACGGGCGACTGGGGCACGGTGAACAGCGTCCACGTGCCGGTGAAGCTGAAGGCCGGGGCGAACACGATCACGTTCGACAGCGGGACCGGCTACGCGCCGGACATCGACCGGATCGACGTGCAGAAGTCTCTCTGACCTCCCTCCATCGGGGCCCGGCCGCGCGCCGGGCCCCGGCCCAGACGCATCCGGAGCCCCGCATGAACACCAGCCCGAACGAGCCGAGCCGAAGAACCCTCCTCTCCCTCGCCACCACCGCCGGCCTCACCGCCGCCCTCGGCACGCTGCCCACGTTCACCGCCTCCGCCGCCCCCGTCCGCCCCGCCGAAGTCCCGCTCCCCGCCGACGCCTCCAGCGAGCGGCTGTGGTGGCAGGCCCCGGGCGACGAAAGCTCACTCATCGAACAGGGCCTCCCCCTGGGCAACGGCCGCATCGGAGCCCTCGCGAGCAACGACCCCGGCCGTGAGCTTCTCCTGATCACCGACGCCACCATGTGGACCGGCGGTCTCAACGACACCCTGGACCAGGACGGCCAGTTCCCCTACGGCCGTTCCGACTTCGGCTCCTTCACGCTGCTCGCCAGGCTCACCGCCGACATCCCCGACCACGACCTCGGCGCCGTCTCCGGCTACCGCCGCACCCTCGACCTCGCCCAGGGCCTGGTCACCAGCTCCTACGTCCGCTCCGGCGTGACCTACCGGCGCGAGATGTACGCCAGCCACCCCGACGACGTCATCGTCCTGCGCTTCACGCAGAGCGGCGGCGGCCGCTACACCGGCACCATCACCCTGACCGGCACCCACGGCGAGAAGCCGACCACCGCCGAGTCGTTCGGCGCGGCCCTCCCCAACGGCCTGCGCTACGGCGCCGCCGTACAGGCCCGCGGCAGCGGCGGCAAGGTCACCGTCAACGGCACCCGTATCGACTTCTCCGGCTGCAAGGACCTCACCGTGGTCGTCAGCGCCGGCACCAACTACGCGCCCGACGCCGAGGCCGGCTTCCGCAACCCCTCCCTCGACCCGGAGCGCCTCGCCCGTACGAAGACCCGCGCCGCCGCCGAGGAATCCGCCGACGCCCTGCGGCGCACCCACGTCGCCGACTACCGCGCCCTGTACGGACGACTCGGCCTCTCCCTCGGCACCTCCACCGACGCGCAGCGCGAACTGGACACCTGGGAGCGCCTGCACGCCCGCACCCGCGATCCCGAACCCGACCCGGAACTGGAAGCGGCCTACCTCCAGTACGGCCGGTATCTCATGATCACCAGCTCGCGTGACAGCCTGCCGATGGGCCTCCAGGGCCTTTGGCTGGACGGCAACGACCCGGACTGGATGGGTGACTACCACACCGACATCAACATCCAGATGAACTACTGGATGGCCGACCGCACCGGCCTGTCACCCTGCTTCGACGCCTTCACGGACTACTGCCTCGCCCAGCTCTCCTCCTGGACCGACACCACCCGCCGCCTGTTCAACGACCCGCGCAACCGCTACCGCAACTCCAGCGGCAAGAACGCAGGCTGGGCCGTCGCCTTCTCCACCAACCCCTACGGCGGCAGCGGCTGGTGGTGGCATCCGGCGGGCAACGCCTGGTTGTGCACCACCTTGTGGGAGCACTACGAGTACACCGGGTCACGCGAGTACCTGAGGAAGATCTATCCGCTCCTCAAGGGCGCGTGCGAGTTCTGGGAGGCGCGGCTGCTCACCGTCACCCTCCCCGGCACCTCGAAGGAGGTGCTCGTGGACGACCGCGACTGGTCTCCCGAGCACGGTCCGCAGGACGCCAAGGGCATCACCTATGCTCAGGAAGTCGTGTGGACAATGTTCGGGAACTATTGCACCGCGGCCGCCGAACTCCGGCGGGACACCGACTACGCCGATACGATCGCCGCACTGCGCAGAAAGCTGTACCTGCCGCAGGTCAGCCCGACCACCGGCTGGCTGGAGGAGTGGATGTCGCCCGACAATCTCGGTGAGACCACGCACCGCCACCTGTCCCCGCTGATCAACCTGTTCCCCGGCGACCGCATCCGCCCCGACGGCTCCACCCCGGCCGAGATCGTCGCCGGCGCCACCGCCCTGCTCACCGCGCGCGGCATGGAGAGCTTCGGCTGGGCCAACGCCTGGCGCAGCCTGTGCTGGGCCCGCCTGAAGAACGCGGACAACGCCTACCAGCTGGTCGTCAACAACCTCCGCCCGTCGACCGACGGCAGCAACGGCACCGCGTTCAACCTCTTCGACATCTACGAGGTGGAGCGCGGCCGGGGCATCTTCCAGATCGACGCCAACTTCGGGACCCCGGCCGCGATGGTGGAGATGCTGCTGTACTCCCGGCCGGGCCACGTCGAGCTCCTCCCGGCGCTCCCCGACGCCTGGGCCGACTCGGGCCATGTGCGGGGCGTCCCGGCGCGGGGCGGTTTCGAGGTCGATCTGCGCTGGCGCGGCGGACGCCCGACCGAGGCCCGGATCCACAGCGTCGGCGGCCGCACCACGACGGTCGCTTTCGGTGATGTGTCCCGCACGGTCACCCTGCGGCCCGGCGCGTCGGTCACGCTGAAGGACTTCGCCGAGTGAGGGCCGGGCTCCCGCTGGCCGCCGTCCTGCTGACGGTCGTCGCCTGCCAGTCGCCGCCCGCGGAGGCGACCGCCGACGCGAGCGGTGTCGTCACCTGGGCGGCGAGCGCCGACCGCATGGCAGACGGCGTCGCCGGCCGCAGCTACCGGCTCGTCGTGCATACCAGCGTGGGCGGAACGGACACCCGGATCCGGCTCTCCAACGCCTTCGGGGACCGGCCCCTGACCTTCGACAACGTCTACGCGGGCATCCAGAAGCAGGGCGCGGAGCTGCGGCGCGGCAGCAACCGGCGGCTGAGCTTCGGCGGTGAGCGCTCGGTCACCGTGCCGGCCGGCGAGACCGTGTGGAGCGACCCGCTGCCCGGCAGGCTGCCCGCCGCGACCAACCTCGTCGTCAGCCTGCACAGCCCGGACGCGGGCGGCCCGGCGACCGGGCACTGGATGGCCATGCAGACGTCGTACGCGACCCAGGGCGACCACGCCGCCGACGAGGGCGGCGCCGCCTGGACCATCCCGACCGGGTCCTGGTTCTATCTCGACGCCGTCTCCGTGCGTGCCCGCGCGGGCACCGGAGCGGTGGCCGCCCTCGGGGACTCCATCACCGACGGCTGGCAGTCCACCACCGACCTGAACCGCCGCTGGCCCGACTATCTCGCCCGCCGACTGCAACGCTCGGACACGGCGGTGAAGGGCGTGGCCAACGAGGGGATCTCCGGGAACAAGGTTCTTGAGGACGGCCCCGGAGAGAGCGCGCTGAACCGGCTGGAGCGGGACGTCCTGTCCCACCCGGGTGTGCGGACCGTGTTCCTCTTCCAGGGCGTGAACGACATCAAGGCCCATACGGGGGTCACGGCCGACGACCTGATCGAGGGCTACCGCGAGATCGTCGACCGGGCGCACGCGGCCGGCAAGTGCGTCGTCGGCGCGACCGTCGCCCCCTTCAAGGGCTGGCACGAATGGGACCCGGCCGGCGAGGCCGTACGCCAGGAGGTCAACGAGTTCATCCGCACCAGCGGCGAGTTCGACGCCGTCACCGACTTCGACCGCGTCCTGCGCAGTCCCTACGACCCCGCACGGATGCTGCCCGCCCTCGATGGCGGCGACCACATCCACCCCAACGACAAGGGCATGCAGGCGATGGCCGACGCCGTCGACCTGACCGCCCTGGACTGCGACACCACCGGCTGACGTGCACGACGGGGCGTCAGCCCACCGCATCCTCGCGGGTGATCAGGTCTTCCCTGTAGGCGATCGCCACCGCCTCCGTACGGCTCGCGGCGCCCAGCTTGGCGAGGATGTTGGAGACGTGGACGCTCGCCGTCTTGCCCGTGATGTACAGCTCCTCGCCTATCTGCCGGTTGCTGCGGCCGAGGGCGAGGAGCCGCAGCACGTCCTGCTCGCGGGCCGTGAGCGAGGAGGAGCGGTCGGCGGGGGTGTCCGCCAGGCGGCCCCGGCGGATCAGTGCGTCCACGCGCTCCAGCAGCAGCGTCGCACCGAGGCGGGCCGCCGTCTCCCGTGCCGCCCGGGCCTCGGTGGCCGCCGCCTCACGCTCGTCCGCCGCCAGCAGGGCCTCGGCGTGCCGCAGCCGGCAGCGCGCCCGCTCGTACGCGTCGCCGTAGTCGAACGCCGCCACCGCCTGCGCCCACGCCCGCACGTCCGGCCCGGACACCGTCCGCGCCCACTCCGCCTCCGCACGGGCCAGCCACGCCATGCCTTCCGGGCCCTGAGGCCTGCCGTCCCCGCCGCGTGCGGCCGTCGTCCGCGCCAGCTCGACCAGTTCGGTCGCCGTGTCCGCCCAGCGGCGCAGCCCCGCCTCGTCACCGGCCAGGCGCAGCTCGGCCGCCCGGTCGCCGACCGCGGACAGCGCGAGGGCGGCCAGCCGGATCGTGGCGTCGGGAAGCGTCCCCGCGTCGTCGGTGAGCGCCGCGACCGAGGACCGCATCCGCTCCACCGCAGCCTCCACGTCACCGCGCCACGCGGCGGCGTCGGTGAGCGCGATGCCCGCGATGAGCGTGCCCATCCAGTCGAAGTGACCCGCCAGCAGGGCGCGGGCCTGCTCGACGGCCGCGAAGTCACCGCGCGCGAGAGCGACGTACAGCGCGGGACCGGCCGTGTATCCGCCCGCCGCGGGCAGCACGTCGGCGTCGGCCGCCGCCACGCTCAGGCATTCGTCCCAACGGCCCAGCGTGTACAGCACGAGCAGCCGCAGGTACCGCATCTCCAGGGGATACAGCGAGGACAGCAACCCGGCACGCCGGGCCCGGTCCAGCCCTTCCGCCAACCAGGGCAGCGATTCCTCGAGGTCCCCGGACTCGTAGCAGCCGACGGCGAGGCTGAACAGGGCACGCATTTCCACCGGGGCGTTACCCGAACGCTGCGCCAGATCCCGGGCCTCGCGCAGCCGTTCACGCCCCTGCGGTGTGCGCCGGCCGCCGGCCTCAAGAACGGCCAGCGAGATGAGCAGGTCCGCCCGGGCGTCCGTCACCTGGAGTTTCTCGGCGATGCGCAGGGCTTCGCGGGCGACCCGCAGGGCGGTCTCCTTCTCCCCGACGTGGCGGGCCGCCAGGACATGCGTGGCCGCCGCCCACACCCACGTCCGCGACGGGGGCTTCGCCGGGATCAGGGCGAGTGCCTCGCTGCTGTAGGCGTAGGCCGCTGTCAGACTGTCGACGCCGAGCAGGTTCCCGGCGAGTGTGTAGCGCACCCGGGCGGCGAGTTCGGCGTCGGTGTCCTGCCCGACGTCCGCGAGCGCGGAGCGGGTGAGGGAGACCGCGCGGTGCGACTCCCCGGCGTGCGCGGCGGCGGCCGAGGCGCGCAGCGTCAGCGTCACCCGGTCGGTGCCCTCGCCCGACGGCCGCGCGGACGGCTCCACCGACGACCACAAATCCAGGGCGCTCTCCAGGTGCCGCAGCTCCTCGGCGGGCGCGCCGACCCGGTGCGCCTGGTCGGCGGCCTCCAGCGAGGCGGCCAGGGCCTCGGCCAGATCGTGGCTCTCGCGGTAGTGGTGGGCGCGCTCCGCCGCCGTCTCGTCCGGCCGGCCGCGTCCGGCGAGCAGCCGGGCGAACGCACCGTGCAGCCGGGCCCGTTCACCGGGCAGCAGATCCGCGTACACCGCCTCACGCGCGAGGGCGTGCCGGAACGCGTACGTGTCGCCGTCGCCCGACACGAGCAACTGCCGTCCCACTGCCTCACGCAGCGCCGACTCCAGTTCCTCCTCCGAAATCCCCACGGCGCCGCGCAACAGGTCGTGCTCGACGCGACGCCCGGCCACGGCGGCCGTACGCAGCACCTGTTGGGTGGTGTCGGACAGCTGCTCGAACCGGATGAGGAGGACGTCGGCCAGCCCGCTGGGCACCCCGCAGGCCTCGGTGTCCGTCGCCGCGACCAGTTCTTCGGCGTAGAAGGCGTTTCCCTCGGCCCGCTCGACGATCCGCCGGACCGTGCTGTCCGGCAGCGGTCGCTCCTGGACGGCGCGCACCAGCCGGGCCACCTCGGTGTCGGCCATCGGGCGCAGCTCCAGCCGCTCCACGACGGGCAGGCGCACCAGTTCGGCCAGCAGCGGCCGCAGCGGATGCCGCCGATGCAGGTCGTCCGCGCGGTACGACGCGAGCACGGCCAACCGATGCGCGGGCGCCCCACCCGCCTGCCGCTGCAAGAGCCCACGACTCAGCAGGAACCGCAGCAGATCCCTCGACGACTGGTCGGCCCAGTGCAGATCCTCCAGCACCAGCAGCACCGGTGCGACGTCCGCCAGATCGGCCAGCAGCCCGGCGACGCCCTCGAACAACCGCAGCCGGTCACTCACGGCGTCCGTACCGCCCCCCAACAGCCGCCCGACCACCGGATGCGCGGTGAGGACGTCCGCGAACCGCTCGTCACCGGCGAGCACTCCCAGCACCTCGGTGAACGGCAGATACGGCAGCCCGACATCGCCGAGATCGACACAGTGCCCGGTGAGGACGACCATGCCGTCCCGAGCCGCCCGCCCCGCGACCTCGTCCAGCACCCGGGTCTTGCCCACCCCGGCGTCCCCGGAGATCAGGACGGCCCGGGCCTCACCGTCCCGGGCACGCTCCAGCGCCGTGAAGAGGCGAGCGAGCTCGCCGTCTCGCCCGATGAGCGGCGTGGTGAAAGAGGTCTGCGACACGCATACATCCTGTCACTCACCACCGACATGGCTTCTGCCCGTCAGGCGCGCAACGTCTTCGCCCAGTCGTCCGGCACCCGCCCCGCGGGCCCCGGCGTCGGCTGCTCGGCCGGATGACTCCCGGGCGCCGCAAGCTCGGGCCCCGACTCGTACATCTCGTTCGTGTCGTAGTTCCAGTACCAGCTCTCACCCGGCTCGAAGCTCTGCACGAAGGGATGTCCGGTCTCCCGGAAATGCGCCGTCGCGTGCTTCGCGGGCGAACTGTCACAGCACCCCACATGCCCGCACTGCGCACACCGCCGCAGATGGAACCACCACCCGCCGGCCGCGTCGCAGTCCCCGCACCCACTGCCGCTCGGCGGCACGCTCGGATCGATGCCGTTGACGTCGTTCATGAAGCCTCCTCGGACGTGAGTGGAAGCAGGACCTGGAAGCGCGTGTCGCCCGGTTCGGACTGCACCTGGATCGTGCCGTGGTGCTTGTTGGTCACGATCCGCCAGGAGATGTCGAGCCCGAGCCCGGTGCCCTCACCCACGGGCTTCGTCGTGAAGAACGGATCGAAGATCCGCCCCCGGTTCTCCGCCGGGATGCCGACACCCGTGTCACGGAACTCCACCAGCAGCCGGTCGTGATCCGGAGCCGTCCGCACGGTCAACGTCCCTTCGCCCCCCGCGCTGTTGATGGCCGAGACGGCGTTGTCGATCAGGTTCGTCCACACCTGGTTGAGTTCCGCCGGGTACGCGGGAACCCTCGGGAGCGTACGGTCGTACTCCTTGACGACCTTGATCTGCGGGCCGATCTTGCCCGACAGCATCAGCAGGGTGCTGTCGAGGAGTTCGTGCACGTCGGCGTTCTGGAAGGGCGCGCGGTCGAGCTGCGAGTACTGCTTGGCGGCGTCCACGAGATGCGAGATGCGGGTGGTCGAGTCGTTGATCTCGTCCATCAACAGCTCGGTCTCGACGGTGTAGTTGAGCCATCCGATCGCGCTCGGCAGGATCTCCTCGTCCACGGCCGCCGCGACCTGGTCCAGCCAGTCCACGTCGAGACCGGCCTGGACGAAGGTGGGCGCGATCCGCCAGCCCTCCTGGATGCCCTGGTCGTCGAGCCAGTCGCTGAGCGCGTCCTCCCGGTCGGCGGCCTCCAGCGGACTCAGTGTGGGGGCCTTGGCGACCCGCTCGGCGGTGCGTTCCTGGATCTCGATGAGGTTGGCGATGACCTCGGGGGAGTACGAACCCTGCGTGATGATGGCGAGCTTGTGCCGCATCTTGCCCACGCGTTCGCGCAACGTGGAGGTCGCCCGTACGGCCGCCGCCGCGGGGTTGTTGAGCTCATGAGTGAGTCCGGCGGACAACGAGCCGAGCGCCAGCAGCCGTTCGCGCTGCCCGATGGCCTGCTGGGTGCTCTTCGAACCGAAAAAGAGCCCCTCCAGCAGATGCACCGCCATCGGGAACCACTCCTGCATGATCTGCGCGAAGGTGTCCGCGGGCAGTACGAAGAACCGCGTCGGCTCGGTGACGCGCATGGAGTTGTTGTAGACCTGCCGCACCCGGTCACCCAGATACGCCTGCATGGACCCCGCGTACACCCCGCGCTGCGAGGTCCGCGTCACCTCCACGTCGTCGCCGGCGACCCGGCGGGACAGCACGACGGTGCCCTCGATCATCACGTAGAAACAGGTCGAGGGGTCACCCTCGGTGTACACGGGTCCGGGCTCGAACTGCTCCACCCGCCCCTCGTCGCACAGCCTGCCGAGCTGCTCGGGGGTGAGCTTCTCGAACAGGAACAGGGACCCGATCTCCTGGGCGTTGCACGGCATCGGCTGCCCGCTCATGACTGCTCCAGATAGCGGTGGACGAGCATGACGGCCATGGCTCCCTCTCCGACGGCGGACGCGACGCGCTTGGCGGACTCGGAGCGCGCGTCACCCGCCACGAACACGCCGGGGACGTTGGTCTCCAGGTGGTACGGCGGCCTGTCCAGCTCCCAGCCGGCCGGCGGCCGCCCGTCGGACGACAGGTCGGGCCCGGCGAGGATGAACCCGCGCTCGTCCCGCAGCACCGTCTCGTCCAGCCAGTCGGTCAGCGGAGCGGCGCCGATGAACACGAACATCCACTGGGCGTCGACGAGTTCGGTCCCCCCGCCGTCCACGTCGCGCAGCGTCAGCTGCTCCAGGTGGTCGGAGCCGTGCGCGGACTCCACGACCGTCCGGGCCCGCACCGAGATGTTCGGCGCCTCTTCGATCTGCTGGACCAGGTAGTACGACATGGACGCCGACAGGGACTCGCCGCGGACCAGCAGCGTCACCGACTTGGCGCCCCGCGCCAGGTACATCGCCGCCTGCCCGGCGGAGTTGGCCCCGCCGACGATGTACACGTCCTGGCCCTGGCAGGCGGGCGCCTCCGTGAGCGCCGACCCGTAGTACAGCCCGCGGCCGGTCAGGTCGTCGCAGCCGGGCGCCGCCAGCTGCCGGTACGACACGCCGGTCGCCAGGATCACGCTGTGCGCGGCGACCGCCGAGCCGTCCGAGAACCGTACGATCCGGGCGGCCCCGCTGACCTCCAGCCCCGTCACCTCGCGCGCGGTGAGGATCTCGGCGCCGAACCGCGCCGCCTGCCGCCGGGCCCGGTCGGTGAGCTGCGCCCCCGACACGCCGTCCGGGAAGCCGAGGTAGTTCTCGATCCGGGAGCTCTGCCCGGCCTGCCCGCCCGTCGCCGACCGCTCCACCAGCACGGTCCGCAGCCCCTCCGACGCCCCGTACACGGCCGCGCCGAGCCCGGCCGGGCCGCCGCCGATGACGACGAGGTCGTAGAAGTCGGCCGTCGGCATCGTGGCCAGCCCCACCTTCGAGGCCAGCTCGGGTGCCTCGGGCGCCACCAGGGGCGTCCCGTCCGGCGTGATCACCAGCGGCAGCCGCTGCCCGTCCTGCTCGGCGGCGGCCAGCAACCGCCGGCCCTCGGGCTCGTCGGCGGAGTACCAGCGGTACGGCACCTGGTTGCGGGCCAGGAACTCGCGCACCTCCGAGGAGCGCGCCGACCAGCGGTGGCCGACGACCTTGGTGCTGGGCACCGGCCGGTAGTCGCTGCGCCGCCACGCCTCCAGCAGGTCGTCCAGGACCGGGTAGAGCTTCTCCTCCGGCGGATCCCACGGCTTGAGCAGGTAGTGATCGAGGTCGACGACGTTGATCGCGTCGATCGCCGCGCTCGTGTCCGCGTACGCGGTCAGCAGCACGCGGCGGGCGCCGGGGTAGACGTCCAGGGCCTGTTCGAGGAACTCGATGCCGTTCATCTGGGGCATGCGGTAGTCGGCCAGGATCACGGCCACGAGATCGCCGCGCAGCTTCAGCTCGCGCAGCGCCTGCAGCGCGGACTCGCCGGACTCCGCGCGCACGATCCGGTGCGACTCGCCGTAGCGCCGCCGCAGGTCGCGGGCGACCGCACGGGACACTCCCGGGTCGTCGTCCACGGTCAGGATGACGGTCCGCGCTGCGTCGGACGCCTGTGCCATACGTCTCCCACCCCGGGCTTCGCGTTCACGGCGCGGCGGCGAACGTCAGGAGGCGCGGTCGCCGAGCCGACTTTCGGCCATCGTATGTTCGATCCGCCCGCTTCGCTCAGGTATGCGGGCGCCGACCGCGCTCAGGTGCGCCGTGGGCCGAGCACGCAAAACTCGTTGCCCTCGGGATCCGCCAGCGTGACCCACGGCTCCTCGCCGCTCTGCCCGACGTCCGCGTGGCGCGCGCCGAGGGCGAGGAGGCGGGCGACCTCCGCCTCCTGGTCGTCGGGGCGGAAGTCGAGGTGGAGGCGGTTCTTGACCGTCTTGCCCTCCGGGACCGGCCCGAAGATCAGGCCGGGCAGCCGGTCCGGTGCGGGCCGGATCTCGAACTCGTCGGCCGAGTCGTTGAGCACGACCCAGCCGAGAGCCTTGGCCCACCAGCGGCCGAGGGCCACGGCGTCGGCCGCGTCGACGTTCACCTGCTCCCACTCCAAAGCCATGGGTGCAGGGTAGTGAAGACTGGGGTTCGACGAACGTGACCGCGACACGAGGAGGCAGCCGGAATGACTCGCCCGATCACGGCAGGGGTGGACGGATCGGAGGAGAGCCTCGCCGGGCTGGCCTGGGCCGCCCGCGAAGCCGTCCGCCGGGGGCTCCCCCTGCGGGTGGTGCACGCCTGGCGGTTCCAGCCGCACGACGCGATCGACGCGGGGGACGAGGACACCCAGGCACAGTGGGTGCGCGACGGACTGGCCGAGGCGGCCCGCACCGTCACCGAGCGGCACCAAGGCCTGGACGTGACCACCGACATCGTCGAAGGCCCGCCCGCCGAGACGCTCATCGCCGCCGCGGACGAGGCCGAGATACTGGTGCTGGGCTCGCGCGGCCACGGCCGGGTCGTCGGGTTCCTGCTGGGCTCCGTCGGGCAGCAGGCGATCGCCGGGGCCACGCGGCCCGTCGTGCGGGTACGGGCCGGGGACGAGCCGTCCGGCGAGGCCGCCGGGCGCGAGATCGTCGTGGGTCAGCAGGGCGACCCCGAGGACAGCGCCGCCGCGCTGCGGTTCGCCTTCGAGACGGCCGCGGCGCGTGGCGCGACCGTGCGCGCCGTGCGGGCCTGGACCCTGCCGCCGCTGTTCGCCTACAGCCCGGGCTCCCTGAAGCTCCTCGACGAGGCCGGGGGACTGGAGCCGTACGAGAAGAAGGCGCTGGGCGAGGCGCTGCGGCCGTGGCGGGAGCGCTTCCCCGACGTCCCTGTCGTCGAGCACGTGGAGATGGGCAGCGGCGGGCAGGTGCTGCTGTCGGTCTCCGGGCGGGCCCAGCTGATGGTCGTGGGGCGCCGTGCGCACCGGACGGCCGTGGGCGCCCGGATCGGCTCGGTGGCGCACGGCATGCTGCACCTCGCGGACTGCCCGGTGGCCGTGGTGCCGCACGACTGAGCCGGCCGGACGTCAGTCGGACGTAGTCGGCTGCAGCGTCTCCCGGGCCTTGGGCAGGATGTTCGTGATGTAGTCCTCGACCACCGCGTCCAGGCCGATGTCGTGCTGCGCCCGCTCGCACAGGTACCAGCGGTGTTCGAGCAGTTCGTGGTAGATCTCGGCCGCGTCCATGGAGCCGCGCAGCTCCAGGGGCACGGCCCGCACGGTGGGCCGGAAGACGTCCCGCACCCACCGGTGCGCGAGGACCTCGGGGCGGGCGCCGAGGGGGTCGCCCGGGGCGTAGTCGTCCTGGGTGGCCATCCAGCTCTCCAGGTCGTTCAGGAGGCGCCGGGCCTGGTTCTCCTCGGTGTCCAGGCCCGTCAGACGCAGCAGTTGCCGTTGGTGGTGCCCGGCGTCGACGACCTTGGGCACGAAGGTGACCGTGTCGCCGTTGGTGGCGTGCTCGATCTGCATCTCGGCCACGTCGAAACCGAGGTCGTTCAGTCGCCGTATCCGGCGCTCTATGTAGTGGTACTTGCCCGCCGGGTACACCGACGTGCGGGTCAGTTCCCCCCACAGGCCGTGGTAGCGGGCGCAGATCTCGGTGCCGAACTCGATCGGGTCCACCGAGGGGTGCAGGGCCCCGGACGCCTCCAGGTCCAGCAGTTCACCGCTGATGTTGACCCGGGCGAGATCCAGGTCGTAGTCGCGCTGGCCGTTGCTGAGCTGCGGGTGCAGATCGCCCGTCTCCGCGTCCACCAGATACGCGGCGTAGGCGCCGGCGTCGCGCCGGAAGAGCGTGTTGGACAGCGAGCAGTCGCCCCAGGCGAACCCGGCGAGGTGGAGGCGGACCAGCAGCACGGCCAGCGCGTCCATGAGGCGGTGCATGGTGGCCGGGCGCATCGTCGTCTCGAACATCGAGCGGTACGGCATCGAGCCGCCCAGGTGCCGGGTGATCAGGACCGACTCCAGGGAGCCGCCGCCGGCGGCGGTGCGGCCGGTGACCACGGCGAGCGGGTCGACGGACGGGATGCCGATGCGGTCCAGGTCGCGCAGGAGCTCGTACTCGCGCAGCGCCGGGCGCTCGGCGAGCTCCTTGACGGCGATCACCTCGCTGCCGGCGCGGGCGTAGCGCACGACGTGCCGGGATATACCGCGCGGCAGCGGGACCAGGATGTCCTCCGGCCACTCCTCGAGCGGCAGCTGCCAGGGCAGTTCCAGCAGGAGCGCGGGGTGCTCCGGGTTCGTCGCGCTGATCTGCAGTGCCATGGGGCGTTCGTCCTCGCCTAGCCGTGATCGTCAGCTCACCTTAGAGCGCGCGCTCCCGGGCCTGAAGAGCGGCTTCGTGCACGGCTCCACGGTGTACGGGGCCGTGCCCGGGGAGCAGCACATCGCCCTTGAGCCCTTCGAGGACGTCCAGCGAGGCGACGGCGCGGGCCCGCTCGCGGTGGAACATGTCGGGCAGCAGTTGCGGTCCCTTGATCCGAGAAGTGGAGTGCCCGCTGACCAGGGCGTCGCCCGAGACCACCACTCCGGCGCCGGGCAGATGGTAGGCGCAGTGCCCGTCGGTGTGGCCGGGCGTGTGCACTGGGACGGGTCGGCCGGGGAGGTCCAGCGGGCCGGCCGACGGGAACGGCTCGGGGGAGGTGACGGGGACGTGCGCGGTGCCGCCGGAGCGGATCGCGTGGATCGCCCAGGGCAGGACACCGGGGCGCCAGCCGTTCCTCAGGACCGTCCCGACGTCGACCTGGTGCAGGAACTCCCGGCGCGCGTGCGGTACTTCGGCCTCGTGGAGGTACACGGGCGTGCCGTACGTGGCGCGCAGGTACTCGGCGTTGCCCAGGTGGTCGGTGTGGGCGTGGGTGATCAGGACGGCGCTGACGGCCTGAGGTGAACTGCCCACCTCGGCAAGGGAGGCGAGGAGCTTCGACCGGTCCCCGGGGTAGCCCGTGTCGATCAGCGTGACGGCGTCCCCTTCGGCCAGGATCACCCAGTTGGTGTTGCTGCCGTGCACCAGATAGGTGCCGTCCGCGACTTGCTGCACATCTGCGCGCATGATCGTCCCGCGTGTGAGGTCCGTGCTCGACGGACACAGCAAAGCAGATCTCGGTGAAAGCGAGTTCGGCGGGTCCGTACCGTGTGGGGGGGGCGTGATGGGGCTTTGCCCAGTGGAAGGGCTGCCTCCGGCACCGTCCACCGGAGGCAGCCCCCGCGCGCACCCGAAGCGGCCGCCTCTCCGCCTCAGTGCACGCCGTGCGGGCGGAACTGGATGCTGATGCGCGGTCCCGCGGCGCGCGTGGTCTTCGGAATGGAATGTTCCCACGTCCGCTGGCAGGAGCCGCCCATCACGATGAGGTCGCCGTGTCCCAGCGGCCTGCGCACCGTCCCGCCGCCGCCCCGCGCGGGGCGCAGCAGCAGATCCCTGGGCGCGCCCACCGAGAGGATCGCGACCATCGTGTCCTCGCGCGCGCCCCGCCCGATCCGGTCCCCGTGCCAGGCGACGCTGTCCCGGCCGTCGCGGTAGTAGCAGAGCCCGGCCGTGGTGAACGGTTCGCCCAACTCCTCGGAGTAGTGCGCGGACAGAGCGTCGCGCGCCTCCACCAGGACACGGTGCGGGAGGGCGTCGTCAGCGCCGTAGAAGGCGAGCAGGCGAGGTACGTCGACGACGTTGTCGTACATCGTGCGCCGTTCCGCACGCCAGGGCACCTCGGCTGCCAGCAGTTCGAACAGGGCGTCGGCCCCGCTGAGCCAGCCGGGCAGCACGTCGATCCAGGCGCCGTGGCCGAGCGGGGTCCGGCGGATCCCGGGGAGGGACCCGAGCCGCAGCTCGTCGGTTTGGTCGAACAGGGAGCCCTGGAGGTGCATGGCCATGGTCTCAGCGTACTCCTGAATCGAAAATCTGTTCCCATCGAATTCCTCGTTCTTGACCGAACCCCCTTTGGATACATTCATGTATCGGATACATTCCCGTATCGAATGGAGGTCCGGACATGGCGGTGGAGGGCACGGCCAAGCGCGTCACCAGGCGCCGCGTCCGCACGCGCGCCAATCTCCTCGACGCCGCGTTCGCGGTGTTCGCCGCCAAGGGGTTCGGCCGTGTCTCCATTGAGGAGGTCTGCGAGGCCGCCGGTTACAGCAGGGGCGCCTTCTACTCCAACTTCGACAGCCTGGACGAGCTGTTCTTCGCCCTCTACCAGCAGCGCGCGGACCTGATCGCGGAGCAGGTGTCCGGGGCGCTCGCCCAGGACGGGCCCGACCTGGACGTGCCGGCCGCCGTGGACCGGGTGACGGACGTGCTGCTGCTGGACCGCGACTGGCTGCTGGTGAAGACGGACTTCCTGGTGCACGCAGCCCGCGACCCGGCCGTCGCGCGGACCCTGCTGGAACACCGCGCACGGCTGCGCGGGGCGATCGCCGACCGGCTCTCCCGCGCACAGGTGCACAGCGCGCTGCCCGCCGTACTCGGCGACATCGACGGCGCCGCGCACGCCGTGGTCGCCGCCTACGACGGAGTCACCACCCAACTGCTGCTGGACAAGGACGTCGAGCACGCTCGCGTCTGGCTGGGGCAACTGCTCACCGCGCTGCTCACCGACGGCAGCGACACCACCGCATGAGGACATGAGGAAGGGACGGTCGCCATGGATGCCGACGTCATCGTCGTCGGAGCAGGACTCGCGGGCCTGGTCGCCGCGAGCGAACTGACCAGCCGGGGCCGCAGGGTCGCGCTGGTGGACCAGGAGAACGCCGCCAACCTCGGCGGGCAGGCCTTCTGGTCCTTCGGCGGGCTCTTCCTCGTCGACTCCCCGGAGCAGCGCCGCCTGGGCATCAAGGACTCCCTCGACCTGGCCTGGAACGACTGGCAGGGCAGCGCCCGGTTCGACCGCCTGGACGACGAGGACTCGTGGGCGGTGCGCTGGGCGCGTGCGTACGTGGAGTTCGCCGCCGGCGAGAAGCGGACCTGGCTGGACACGCACGGCATCAAGTTCCTGCCCACGGTCGGCTGGGCCGAGCGCGGCGACCTGCGCGCCGATGGCCACGGCAACTCGGTGCCCCGGTTCCACATCGCCTGGGGAACCGGCACGGGGGTCGTGGAGCCCTTCGTCCGGTACGCCAGGCAGGCCGCGCACGACGGGCTGCTCACCTTCTACCACCGGCACCAGGTCGACGCGCTGGTCATAGCGGAGGGCGCAGTGCGCGGCGTGCGCGGCACCGTCCTGGCCGACGACAACTCTCCGCGGGGCGTCGCCTCCAACCGCGACCGGGTCGGCGAGTTCGAGCTGACCGCCCAGGCCGTCGTCGTCACCACCGGCGGCATCGGCGCCAACCACGACATCGTCCGCCGCTACTGGCCCGAACGCCTCGGCACCCCGCCCACCGAGATGGTCACCGGTGTCCCCGCCTACGTGGACGGCCGGATGCTCGACATCAGCGCGGAGGCGGGCGTACGGCTGGTCAACCGCGACCGGATGTGGCACTACACCGAGGGTCTGCAGAATTGGGACCCGATCTGGCCCGGCCACGGCATCCGCATCCTGCCCGGGCCGTCCTCCATGTGGTTCGACGCCCTCGGCCGCCGACTGCCCGACCCGTGCCTGCCGGGCTACGACACCCTCGGCACCCTGAGGCATCTGCGCACCGACGCGGACATCGCCGGCCACGACCACTCCTGGTTCATCCTCAGCCAGAAGATCATCGAGAAGGAGTTCGCGCTGTCGGGCTCCGAGCAGAACCCCGACATCACCGCCAAGGACCGTGCCGGGTTCCTGAAGGAGCGGGTGCTCGGCAAGGGCGCCCCGGGGCCGGTGGCGGCGTTCGTGCGCAACGGCGCGGACTTCGTGACCGCGCCGAACCTGGAGCAGCTGGTCGAGAAGATGAACCAGATGACGGACAAGCCGCTGCTCGACGCGGAGGGCATCCGGCGCCAGATCGAGGCCCGTGACCTGCAGATCGCGAACCCCTACAGCAAGGACGCCCAGGTGCAGGGCATCCGCAACGCCCGCCGCTACGTCGGCGACCGCCTCGGCCGTGTCGCCACCCCGCACCGCATCCTCGACCCCGCGGCCGGCCCGCTGATCGGCGTCAAGCTGCACATCCTGACCCGCAAGACCCTCGGCGGCATCCAGACCGACCTCGACTCCCGTGCGCTCGGAGCCGACGGGACGCCCATCGACGGTCTGTACGCGGCCGGCGAGGTCGCCGGCTTCGGTGGTGGCGGCGTCCACGGCTACAACGCCCTGGAGGGCACCTTCCTCGGCGGCTGCCTCTTCTCGGGCCGCACGGCGGGACGCGCCGCGGCGCGGCAGACCGCCTGACGGCGGCGTACGGCCCGTCTCCTCACTCCTGGAGGAGACGGGCCAGCACGGCGGCGTGGCTCTGCTCGGGAGTCTTCGACGAGGTCAACAGCGTCACCGCGCCCTTGTCGGCCAACTCCCTTACCCGGTCGATGAGTTCGGCCGCCTCCGGAGTGGCCAGCTCAGCCTCGTAACGGTCGGCGAACTCCTCGTATGACCTCTCACCCGCGTGATACCAGCGGCGCAGCTCGGTCGACGGGGTCAGTCCTTTGGGCCACTCGTCGACGTGGGCCGCGTCCTTCGACAGACCGCGCGGCCACAGCCGGTCGACCAGGACACGCACGCCGTCCCCGGCTTCGGGTGCTTCGTAGACGCGACGGATTCGAACGCTCATGACCGGGCCCTTCTCGGACGCTCGCGCTCGGATGCGAGCCCCTCGGATGCGCGTGGCGACCCGCCGAATCCGACGGATCCTTACAAGTTCCTTACAAGTGTCGGTCAAGGTCGATGCATGATCACGCACAAGTCCCGTGTCGCCCTGCTGGTCGCCTCCCTGCTGCTGACCGGCTGCGGCGCCGGTGCCACGGCGACGCCGGATCAGGAGCCCGCTGTCACCCGCGCCCCCAGGCCCGCCCACGCCGCCGAAGCCGCCGCTCGAGCCGCCACCGAAGCCGCCGCTCGAGCCGCCACCGAAGCCGCTGCCCGAGCCGCCGCGTGGAAGCTGCCCGGACTGGGCCCGGCGACCTGGGCCAGGGTGCCGTCCGAGACCCGGCAGGCCGTCGTCGTGACCGGACGCGGCAGGAACTCCTCATACTCCACCGTCGTCCTGTACGAGCGCACTGACACCGGTTGGAAGGCGGGCAGCAGCTGGCCCGCTCGCAACGCGTTGCGCGGCTGGACCGACAACCACCTTGCCGGCGACCTGCGCTCACCCATCGGGGTCTTCACACTGACGGACGCCGGGGGCCTGCTCGAGGACCCCGGGACCAGGCTGTCGTACCACTACAGCGACGGATTCACCGCCAGCGGTACCGGCTTCGAGGGCGAACCCCTCGCCGGTTCCTTCGACTATGTGATCGCCATCGACTACAACCGCAGGACCGGCACCTCGCCCCTCGACCGGACCCGCCCGCTCGGCACCGGGCTCGGCGGCGGCATCTGGCTCCACGTGGACCACGAAGCGCCCACCCAGGCCTGTGTCAGTCTCGCGCGGGAGCATATGAGGCTGCTCCTGCTGGCGCTGGATCCCGAGCGGCATCCCGTCATCGTCATGGGCGACGCCGAGTCGCTGGCCCGCTGACGTCCCCCGAACGGCTCAGGGCCCCCCAACGAACTCGCCGAGTGGCGCGAGTGGTTGGAGGCCCGGCGCAAGGCGCGCACCAGGGGGACGGTCGAGCCCCGGCGCCGGGTCCGTGTTCACATTGCGGTTGGCGGTCGCCGCCGAGCCCGACGGCGCCGTTCCGTGATCCATGGGTCATCCGGCCCGCTGCCGCAACGCCCTTCGCTCGGCCTCGCTCTTGCCGCCCCAGATCCCGATGAACTGGTCCATGTCGAGCGCCCAGCGCAGACACTCCTCCCGGACGGAGCAGCGCCGGCAGACGGCCTTCGCCTGCTCCGTCTGCAGCAAGGTCGGTCCGGACGTGCCGATCGGGAAGAAGAGGTCCGGGTCCTCATGGCGGCAGGCGCCGTGCCCTCGCCAGTCGTCCATCAAAGTCACCTGCGATCGTCGACGTGCCCTCGGTGGAGCATTACTCGTTTTCGAGTCGCCTGTCGATGCGTGAGTGAAACCCGGTTGGACACCGGCGATTCCAGTCACTGTTCGCGCATGCCCCACGGGGAGCCGTACGCGGTCAGCAGGTCCAGGAAGGGACGGGCCGGGAAGGCCTCCGGGCCCAGCACGCCCGCGCCCGACCAGGCGCCGGTGGCGAGGAGTTCGAGGGCGACGACCGGGTTGATGGCGGTCTGCCACACCACGGCCTGGCTGCCGTACTCCGCCATGGACCACTGGTTGTCGACCACGTGGTAGAGGTACACCTCGCGCGGGTTGCCGTCCTTGACGCCCCGCACCCAGGTGCCCGCGCAGGTCTTGCCGTGCATCCGCTCGCCCAGCGTCGCCGGGTCCGGCAGACACGCGGCGACGACGTCCCGGGGCGAGACCGCCACCGGCCCGGAGGCGCTCGGCACGGTCACCGGCTCGGTGCTGTCCAGGCCCAGCAGGTGCAGCGTCTTCAGTGTGCCGATGAACTCCTCGCCCAGGCCGTACTTGAAGGTCACCCGGCGTGCGTCGACCCAGCGCGGCATCAGGAGCACCTCCTCGTGCTCCACGTTCACGCACTCGACCGGGCCGATGCCCTCGGGGAAGTCGAACACCTCCGGCTCGCTGAACGGTTCGGTGGTGAACCAGCCGCGGCCGGCCTCGTAGACCACCGGCGGGTTGAGGCACTCCTCGATCGTCGTCCAGATGCTGAAGGACGGCGCGAAGTCATAGCCGTCGACTGTGAGGTTCGCGCCGTCGCGGACGCCGATCTCCTCGATCTCGTCGAACAGTTCGTCGGCAGCGTGCCGGGCGAACACATCCGACAGGCCCGGCTCCACGCCCATCCCGACGAGGGCCAGCGCGCCCGCCTTCTCCCAGTCGGCCGCCGCCTCGAACTGGGCGTCGCCCAGCTTGACCCCGCACTCCGCGTACGGCCGCTCCGGATGCGGCCGTGACAGCGACATCGCCATGTCGACATAGGTGGCCCCGGCCGTGCGGGCGGCGCCGAACAGCGGCATCACGAACCGCGGGTCGGTGGCGTTGAGCAGCACGTCGCACGCGTGCCGCTCCAGCAGGGCGGCCACCGCCGCCTCGTCGTTCGCGTCGACGCGCTCCGGCCGGAACCGGGCGTCGCCGCCGAGGGCCGCCACGGCCGCCTCGGCGCGCGCGAGGTCGTAGTCGGCGACCACCATCGCCTCGAAGAACGGACGCCGGGCGGCGATCCGGGTGATGGCGCTACCCACCCCGCCGGCACCCACGAGCAGTACACGCATGACAAGACTCCCTCGGATTGAAGGTCTACGACGTGGTGGGGCCCCGCGAGAGATACAACGCGGTCCCTTCACGTAAGGTCAATGCCGTTGGCATAAGGCGGAGCGTGCGGCATGGGACTGCGGCACAGGAACGGAGAGCATGGTGCCGAAACCGGTCGTTCCTGAGGAGAAACGGCGCCGACGCCGTCCCACGAAAAGCGGCACGGTCCTCTCCGAGCAGCTCATCGTCGAGACGGCCCTGCGCATGCTGCGCGAACACGGCAGCGCCGGCCTGACCGCCCGCCGCCTGGGCCTGGCCCTCGACGCCGACCCGAGCACGCTGTACCGCTACTTCCGCGGCATGGACGACCTGACCCTCGCCATCGGCGACGCCCTCATCGGCCAGGCGCTGGAGGGCTGGGAGCGGACGGGGGAGTGGCGGGAGGACCTGCGCGCTGTCGGGCTGCGCATCCACGCCGCGTACGTGGCCCATCCGCAGGCCGCCGCGCTGACGACCAGCCGGGTCACCGGCCGGGCCAACGAGCTCGCCGCCGACGAGGCCGTGCTGGACGTCCTGCGGACCGCCGGCTTCTCGCTGCCGGACACCGTGCGGATCTACCACGCCTTCATCGACCAGGCGCTGGCGTTCGCGGCGCTCGACGCCGCGTCGTTGGCACTGCCGAGTGACTCGCTGCGTTCGGACGAGAGCATGTGGCGGTCGACGTACGCGCGGTTGCCCCGGGCCACCCATCCCCGGATCGCCGAGGCGGCGCCTTTGCTGGCGAACCGGATGGTGACCAGTGCGTATCCGACGGCGCTGGAGATGCTCTTGGCCAGCGCGGCGGCGGAGTTGGAGGCGTTGTAGTGCTCGATGGTTGTGCCGCGATATGCCGTCGTGCGGGTGCGGCGCCGTCGTGGCCGGTCGCCCATACGCGGCTGAGCCGCACAGGGATACCGCCCGCGCCCCTCGAGGGCGTCGCAGAACCGTCGGCAACAGGTCGCTCGTGACGTCAGCCGCGAAGTGCCTCGGACGCCGCTTCCGTAACCGCCTGCGTGACCGCCGCCAGCGCCGGTGAGTCCAGCTTCCACTGCTGCCAGTACAGCGGGACGTCGAGAGGCCTGTCCGGGGCGAGGTGCACGAGGCGGCCGGCCTTGAGGAGGGGCTCCGCCTGGACCTCCGGGATCAGGCCCCAGCCCAGTCCGGCGACCACGGCCGACAGGAAGCCCTCCGAGGTGGGGACGTAGTGCCGCAGAGCGCTCGCGCCTGTGCGGCTGTGCCGCAGCCTGCGGACGAACGCGTCCTCGAGATCGTCACTGCGGTCGAAGGACATCACCGGCGCCCGCGTGAGTGCGTCCCCGAGCGAGCCGCCGAGATGCCGTTCGGCGAACTCCGGGCTCGCCGCCGCCAGATAGCGCATCCGGCCCAGCGGCCGTACGGAACACCCGGCCACGGGATCCGGCGAGGAGGTCACCGCGGCCATCACCAGGCCCTCCCGCAGCAGCATCGCGGTACGGCTCTCGTCCTCGCGCCGCAGCTCGAAGCAGAGCTGTGGCTCCTCCGGCACACGGGTCAGCGCCGCCAGGAACCACGTCGCCAGCGAGTCCGCGTTGACCGCGATCGACACCTGGGTCGCCTCCCCGGCGCCGCTCATGCCGAGCTCGGCCCGCGCGTCCCGCTCCAGCCGGGCCAGCTGACGGCCGAACCGGACGACGACCGCGCCCGACTCCGTCGGCCGCACCGGTTTCGTGCGCACCAGCAGCACCCGCCCCGTGCGCTGCTCCAGTGCCTTCACCCGCTGACTCACCGCGGACGGCGTCACATGCAGCGCCGCAGCGGCCGCGTCGAAGGTGCCCTCATCGACCACGGCGAGCAGGGTCCGCACCTGGTCGAGGGGAAGCTCGGTCAGCTCGGTCTTCACGAGAGCTAATGATACGTAAGAATCTTTAGCTGTACGTCAGGAGATCGCTTCCCTAGCGTCAATGGCATGACAAACGCCTTGACCACCGCGGCCGCCGGATTCGGCACCGGCCTCTCACTGATCGTCGCCATCGGCGCCCAGAACGCCTTCGTGCTGCGCCAGGGAATCCGCCGCGACGCGGTCCTCGCCGTCGTCGGCATCTGCGCCCTGTCCGACGCGCTCCTGATCACCCTGGGCGTGGCCGGTGTCGGCGCGGTGGTCGTGGCGTGGCCCGGGGTGCTCACCGCGGTCGCCTGGGTCGGCGGGGCGTACCTGCTCTGCTACGGCGCCCTCGCCGCCCGCCGCGCCGTCAAGCCGGGCGGCGCCCTGCTCGCGGAGGGCGAGGCGGTGCGGTCACGGCGGCGGGCGGTGCTGACCTGCCTCGCGATGACGTGGCTCAACCCGCACGTCTACCTCGACACCGTCTTCCTGCTCGGCACGGTCGCCGCCGACCGCGGGCCGATGCGCTGGACGTTCGGCCTCGGCGCCGTACTCGCCAGCCTGTGCTGGTTCGCGGCGCTGGGCTTCGGGGCGCGCCTGCTGAGCCGTCCCCTGGCGAAGCCCGTCGCGTGGCGCGTCCTGGACGGACTGGTCGCCGCGACGATGGTCGTCCTGGGGATCTCCCTGATCTCCGGGGGTGGCGGCTCCTGATCCGTCCTCCGAACACCAGCCCGGTGGTGCGATAGTGATCCCCGACGAGAAAGATGTAACGAGCATCCAGGAAGCGCGTGGACACCAGCGAGAGCAGCACCGAACCACAGGAGAAGGACCCGTCCGCGGTGATACCCGCGCGGCGCGGCCGGCGACGCTGGGCCATGGACACCCGGCCCCTGCGCCGCCCGGCCTACCGCCGGCTGTGGTCCTCGACCATCGTCACGGCCGTCGGCAGCCAGCTCACAGCGGTCGCCGTGCCCAAGCAGATCTACGACATCACCGGCTCCTCGGCCTGGGTGGGCGCCGCGAGCCTCGCCGGGCTGCTGCCGCTGGTGGTGTTCGCGCTATGGGGCGGGGCCATCGCGGACAGCATGGACCGGCGCAAGCTGCTGCTGATCACCAACAGCGGCATCGCGGTCACCTCGGTGCTGTTCTGGCTCCAGGCCGTCACCGGCGCCGCGTCGGTGGCCGTGCTGATGGTGCTGCTCGCCGTGCAACAGGCGTTCTGGGGGCTCAACGCGCCGGCCCGCAGCGCCTCCATCGCCCGCCTGGTGCCCGCCGACGAACTGCCCGCCGCGAACGCCCTCGGCTCGACGGTCATGCAGACGGGCCAGGTGGTCGGACCGCTGCTGGCAGGCGTGCTCATACCCGTGATCGGCCTGGCCGAGCTGTACCTCATCGACGCGCTGGCCCTGTGCGTCACCGTCTGGGCCGTCGTACGGTTGCCCGCGCTGCCGCCCTTGGCCGCCACCACCCAACGCCGCGCGGGCGTACGGGAGATCGTGGACGGCTTCCGTTACATGGCCCTGCACAAGGTGCTGTTGCTGTCCTTCCTGGCCGACATCATCGCCATGGTCTTCGGCATGCCACGCGCCCTGTTCCCGCAACTCGCGAGCCAGACCTACGCGCCGTACGGCGAAGGACTCGCCCTCGGCCTGCTGTTCGCGGCGATCCCCATCGGTGCCGTGCTGGGCGGGCTGTTCTCCGGCACGTTCTCCCGGGCCCGCCGGCACGGCTGGATGGTGATCGGCGCGGTCGTCGCCTGGGGGGCCGCCATCACCGGATTCGGACTGAGCGGCAGCCTGTGGGTCGCGGTGGTGTTCCTGGCCCTCGCCGGGGTCGCCGACATGGTCTCGATGGTCTTCCGCGGGTCGATCCTGCTGTCCGCCGCCAGCGACGAGATGCGCGGCCGGATGCAGGGCGTCTTCACGGTGGTCGTGGCGGGCGGCCCGCGCCTCGCCGACGTACTGCACGGCACGGCGGGCTCGGCCTTCGGGGCGCGCACGGCGACCGTGGGCGGCGGACTGCTCGTCGTCGTCGCGATGCTGGGCCTCGCCGCGGCGGTGCCCGCCCTGCGCCGCTACCGGGTCTGAGGGTCAGAGCGCGCTGCGCCGATGCTGCCCGTACTGCTCCATGAGCTTGCCCCGGGTCATCTCCAGCCGGTGCGCGAGGATTTCGGCGACGTGCCTGATCAGGGACATGCCGAGCGCCGGTTCCTCCTCGCACAGCCGGAGCACGGCATCGGCTTCGAACTCGTAGGCGCGCACTTGGCTGAAGGCCTCCGCGCCGAAGTCCCACTGGTACGGCGGGAACAGCCAGGACCAGCCGAGAAGATCGCCCGCGCCGAGGCTGGCCACAGTGACGCGCTGCACGGATGTCACGCGCTGGTCGAGGGAGACGGCGCCCGAGCGGATGACCCAGAAGCGGTCGGCCGTGCCGCCCGCCTCGAAGATCCGGGCGTCCTCCGGGAAGGAGACCTCCCGGGCGAGCGCCATCAGGTGCTGGCGCTGAGGCGGCGGAAGGGCGGTCAGCAGTTTGATCGCTTTGGTCATGACACGGGGCTCCTCACCGACGACTGAGGTTCCGGTGCTTCCCTGCGTCCATTTCAGCCGCTACGGCGGCCGTGAGCACCTCGGCGGAGCGTGGTTTCGGTTTTGGCCGGGAATCGTCGCGGGACAGGGCGCCCGCGGCATTAAAAAGCCCTGGCTGGACGGGGGAGACCAGCCAGGGCCGTATTTGGTGGTGCAGGGGGGACGGTTGCGGTCTTCCCGCGGTCTACCCCGAGACCACTTATGAATGAACCGTAAACCATCTTGGCGGGTTCCGCGTAGCCGAGACCGGGGTAAGTGACCGGTTTCACTTGCCCTCCGCCACCACCCTGACCGTCTCCAGTCGAGGATCGCTCGGATCGGGGAGGTTCATACCCGCGGCGAGACCGGTGGTGAGATAGCGCAGGACCGGTCCGCTCAGCCGCTCACCCGGCAGCACGACCGGGATCCCGGGCGGATACGGCGTGATCATCTCGGCGGCGACGCGTCCGGCGGCCCTGTCCACCGGGACGTCCTCGGCTGCGGCGAAGAACGCGTCCCGGGGCGTGACGTCCTGCTCCATGCGCAGCTGCGCCGGCGGCGGCACGTCGATCCGGGGCGCGGGGCGCAGCTCGGGTGCCGCCTCGGCGAGGGACTTGAGCGCGTCGAGCAGTTCGCCGGCCGTCCCGTGGTCGTCGCCGTGGGTGATCTGGGTGGCGATGCGGCGGTGGTCGTTCAGATGGGCGTCCACGTTCCGGTGCTCCCGCAGCCAGTCCGCGGCCTGGAATCCGGAGATGCCGAGACCGTCGAGGTCGATGACGACCGGCAGCGGGTCGAAGTCCGCGGCGAGTTCCGCACCGCAGAAGTCGTCCCGGTCGTTGACGTGCATCCCGTGGATCTCCTCGACGGCGGCCCGCACCTCGGCCACGAGATCGAGCGCGGAGCCCATGAGCTCCTCGCCGCGCAGGGCCATCTGCCGCCGCCAGCCGTCCATGCCGGCGAAGATCAGCACCGACGGACTGGTGGTGCCCAGCAGGTCCGCCCGCATGCGCAGCACCGTCGCCGGGACGAGATCCCCCTGCAGATGGAAGACCGAACCCTGCTCCAGGCCGCTGCCCATCTTGTGGATGCTGGTCACGCAGACGTCGGCGCCCGCGTCCATCGCCCACGACGGCAGTCCGGGATGGAACGGCAGATGCGCACCCCAGGCCTCGTCGACGACCAGCGGGTGCGAGCGGCGATGGCAGACGTCGGCGATCGCCCGCAGGTCCGCGCAACTGCCGTACGGCGTCGGACTGGTGACCAGCGCGCCCTTGGCGTCGGGATGGCGCTCGAAGGCCCTGTCGAACTCCGCCGCGGACGGAGGGTGGGCCAGATGCCGGTCGGCGTCCCACTGCGGCTCGACCCAGACGGGCTCGATGCCGGACAGGACCAGACCCGACACGACCGACTTGTGGGCGTCCCGGCCGAGCAGCAGCTTCTCGTGCGGGCCCGCGACGGCCAGCATCGCCGCCTTGACGGACAGGGAACTGCCGCACGTGGTGAAGTACGTGTGCTCCGCGTGCACGGCGTCGGCCATCAGATCCTCGGCGTGCTCCAGGACGCCGCTGTGGTGCAGCCGGTCGTCCAGACCTCCCGAGGCCAGTACGTCGCTGAGGAACACCGCGTCGCCCAGCACCTCCCGCACCGCGGGATCGGCTCCCCGGGCCTGCTTGTGACCGGGCGGCGAGAACGACGTCCGCCCCTTGCGGTGGTAGTCGGCCAGCGCTTCCAGGACCGGGGCCCGGGTGTGATCGGCTGTCATGCGGCCTCGGGTGCCCACCGGGGACGGTGCCAATCGGCGGCGCCGGTCAGCCGTCGTCGGTGTGCGAGCCGGGGGAGAGGAACTCGTCCAGCACGTTGATCACGCTCTCGTAGGCGATCATCCGCACGGCGGCGTCCCGGGCGCCGGCGGGGTCGGCATGCTCCAGCTCGTTGCTGCGGGCCTGCCAGACCCGCTCCTCCCGCCGGGCGTAGGCCCTGGCGCGCTGCATGCGCCTCAGCAGTTCGTCTGAGTCCACGACATCGGTCATGACTTCCGCGTACCCCGGTATCGCCGGGACGAGCCCTCATCCCCGGTATCGCAGACAAGCCGTCATCCGTCCGACGCCTTCACGGGCACGCCCAGTGGACGGGCCAGACCGGACACGGCCTCGTCGAGGCGTTGCAGATGCCGCAGGACACGGTCGGTGACGCGGCCGTAGCGCGGTGCCCCGGGGACGGTCCGGCCCAGGAGCGAGGCGATGCTCGGGCCGGTCTCGATGCCCGCCGTGGAGAGCTCGTCGGTGACGTGCGCGGCGATCGCCTCGATGTTGTGCGCGATGCGCCCCGCGGCCCGGCGCAGCCGGGGGTCCGCCGCGATCGAGGGATGGGTGGGCAACAGTTCGGCGGTCGCCGCCAGCGAACGCGCGTGATAGGCGCAGGTCTCCAGCAGCGCGACGACATAGCGTGCGGTCTCCTTGCGGGCCCGCAGAGGCGTCACCGGATGCGTGAGCGGCTGCGTGGCGGCCCGCAGGTCGGCGAGCGCCTGGTCCAGGTCGCGCGCCTGGTCGAGCAGCTCGACGGGCGGTCCGCCACTGAGCTGGTCGACGGAACTGCGGGTGACCTCGCCGAGCCGTTCCAGCACGGTGGCGAGCAGTTCGTTCGTACGGCGGTCCGTCTGCACCGGCAGGACCAGCGCGGCCGCGATCACCCCGCAGGCCGCGCCGAGCGCGGTCTCCTCGATGCGCAGCACGAGCACCGAGAGGCTGTAGGTCTGCAGCAGGGTGTACAGCAGCCCGAGCGCCGAGGTGACGAAGAAGGACGACAGCGTGTACGACAGCGGTGCCGAGTAGAACATCGCGAAGACGAACAGCAGCACCAGCGCGAACGCCGTCCAGGTGTGACGGCCGACGGCACCCGCCAGCACGATGCCGGCCAGGACGCCGAGCACGGTGCCCAGCAGACGACGGTAGCCCTTGACCAGGATCTCGCCCGTGGAGGCGGTGTTGAGGAACACGATCCAACAGGTCAGCACCGCCCAGTACCAGCGGTCGTGGGACAGCAGCTCGCCGCCGATGATGGCCAGCGTCGAACCCACGGCCACCTGCACGGCGGCACGCGTCGTGGGGCGCCGCAGCCCGCCGGGCTCCTCCGACGGGGCCTCCTCCCCGGCGTCGAGCACGGCGTCCTCCGCGTCCAGCTCCTCGCGTGAGCGCGCCGTGGCCGGGCTGTCGTCCGACTCGTCCGGGGCCCCGCCCAGTGCGATCCGCAGCCCGAGGACCGCGCGGGCGGCCTCGCCGACGGCCCGGAAGGCATCCTGCACGGCGGGGGAGGCGTCGGGCAGGTTCTCCTCGTCGCGGTAGGCGAGGAGCCGGTTGCGGACCTGTGCCAGCGCTGTGCCGGAGGCCTGACCGACGGGGTGCAGGACGAGCAGGCGCAGGGCCTCGAGGTCACGGCGCAGCGTGACGGTGGCCTCCTCCCGGACGGGATGCCGGCTGCCCGACGGGACGGGGGCGCCCGGCAGATGCATGGCCAGGGTGTCGGCGCGCTCGGCGCCGCGTGCGGCGAGCAGCGACAGCCCCAGGCGTTCGGCCGCGATCTCGGCGTCCGCGACGCGCCGTTGGACGAGCCGGGCCATCGCCTCGTCGGCGGTTCCCTCCTCCAGCCGGCCCTGGATCAGCAGCGCCGTCTCGTGCAGGCGGGCGGTGCCCTCGCGTACGTGCTCCAGGGCCCGGTCCGCCTCCTGAGGGCCGGCGCCGAGCAGCTCGAGCTGCGCCGACAGCAGCTGGGCCAGCCGGGCGCGGAAGGCGCCGCGCAGCCGTTCGAGCACCCCAGTCGGTGTCTCGGGCACGAGCACGAACCGCACCAGCGCGCTGCACGCGAAGGCCACGGCGACCGCGCCGCACAGCGCGGGCAGGCCGGACACGGTGGCGCCGACGAAAAGGGACATGAAGTAGGTCTGGAAGCCGATCAGGCCGAGCGCGGTGCCGCGGTCGCCGAACCTGCGGCCGTAGACGGCACAGAAGATGAGCGCCACGAAGGCCAGGTCACCGGCCACGACATGACGGTGCAGCACTGCCGCCAGGGACATCGAGGCCAGCGCCACCGGGAGGCCCAGGGCGAGGGTGACGGCCTGCGGCCCGCGCTGTTTCTCCCGGATGGCGAAGGTGGCGACCATCGCCGCCAGCGCGCCCGTCACCAGGTGCGTCACATCGGCGCCCAGCAGGGCGAGCACGGCCACCGCGAGGGCGATCGCACCCGCCGTGCGCAGCCCCGCGGCCAGCCGCAGCAGCCCGGGGTCCGACGCCGCGACACGGTCCCGCACGCGCGCCCGGACCGGCCCTCCCGCTGACCTCACGCCGACGTACTCTCTCCCGCTCTCTTTCCGGTCACACCGTGAACCGAAGGCTTCCAGCCGAGGCCGTCACCTCACTCAGCCGTCCCTTCGGGCGCCTCGGAACCGCCCTTCCCGGCCACGCGCTCCCGCAGCTGCTCCGGCGTCAGGTACGCGTGGATGAACTCGAAGTCCTTCAGCTTGGCCGGCCTGCGGGCCTGGAACCCGGTACGCACGAAATCGTCTCCGGCGACTGCGTTGAGCAGCCAGTTCGTCATGACGCGCGTCTTGGCGACATTGGTGCGCAGCGCCGACCAGTGGTAGCCGCGGGCGACGGCCATCGCCGGCAGACCCTTCAGCTCGACGCCGAGGGGCTTGGAGACGGCGTCGCGGCCGCCGAGGTCGACTACCAGGCCGAGGTCCTTGTGCTCGTACCGCCGCAGCGGCTGGTTGCGCAGGGACGCGATGACGTTGTCGGCCACGACCTTGCCCTGGCGCATGGCGTGCTGGGCGGTGGGCGGGCAGACGGCGCCCTCCTCGTCCTTGGCGATGTCGGGTACGGCGGCGGCGTCGCCGAGCGCGAACACACCGTCGTCGCCGGGCAGTTTCATCTCCGCGGTGACCGCGAGCCGGCCTCGGACCGTGTCCGCGCCCAGCGTGCCGATCAGCGGGCTGGCGACCACACCGGCGGTCCAGATCAGGGTCCGGGTGGGGACCACCCGGCCGTCGGTGAAGGTGACCTCCTCGGGGCCCGCCTTGGCGATGGACACGCCCAGCGAGATGTCGACACCGCGCCTGCGCAGGATTTTCTGGGCCGCGGTGCCCAGCTTCTCGCCGAGTTCGGGCATCAGCCTCGGCGCGATGTCGATCAGATGCCACTTGATCAGGTGCGGGTCGAGCCGCGGATAGCGCTTGACCGCGTTGTGCGTCAGCATCTGCAGACATGCGGCGGTCTCGGTGCCCGCGTATCCGCCGCCGACCACCACGAACTGCAGCCGGGCGGCGCGCTCGGCCGGGTCCTGGCTGGCGTCGGCGAGGTCCAGCTGGGAGATGACGTGGTCGCGCAGGTAGGCGGCCTCCGCCAGCGTCTTCATGCCGTACGCGTTGTCGGTGAGCCCGGGGATGTCGAAGGTGCGGGTGACGCTGCCGGGGGCCAGCACGATGTAGTCGTACGGCTCGTTGACGATCCGGTCGGTGATGGTGCGGATGACGCAGACCTTGGCCGCGAGGTCCACGCCGATGGCGCCGCCCGGGATGATCCGGGTGCGGTACCTGCGGCTGCGGCGCAGGGACACGGCGATCGACTGGGGCGTCAGGACGCCGGAGGCGACCTGGGGCAGAAGTGGCAGGTAGAGCTGGTAGGAGGACGGCGTCACCAAGGTGATCTCGGCCTCGTCGGCGGAGAGTTTGCGTTCGAGTCGGCGAACGCAGCCGACTCCGGCGAAGCCTGCGCCAACCACCAGGATCCTGGGTCGTGTCACGGTGATCTTCCCTTCTGCGGCTCCAGGCGGTCTGCCTCGACGTCGTTCGCCTGCCCCTGGATCGCGGCTTCGCACGCCTCGATCCCACCGCGCCACCGGCCGTTCCGCCAGCCGGGTGCGGCAGGCAGATGAACCCGTCGTCAGCCACCTTGCCCCAACCGGCGCGGGGGCACACCGGTTCGGGTGTGAAAGACGTGTCCGCTCGATCTCTTGACGACTGATTGGTCTGAACCTAACGTCCGTCTCGATCGTCCATGTCAGGGATCGTGGTTCATGTACGTGACCGCGTACGTCACCATGTGCGTGGCCGGATGCGTGACGTGCGGTCCACCCCCCATCCGACAGGAGGCAGGATGCTCGTACGCCTGCGCACTCTCACCGTCACCACGACGCTGTGCGCCACCTCCCTGCTCGCCGCACCGCATGCCTTCGCCGAAGTCGAGCCCGGCGGCTGGCAGTCGGTGTCACCGAGCTACACCGTGCAGGAACGGGGCTGCGGCCAGGTCGACGGCCTGACGTTCCGGCTCACCTGCTCCACCGCGAGCGGCGACCAACGGGCTGAACGGCGCTACGCCACCTACACCGGCGGAACCCGCCAGTTCGAGGGCTACTTCCGCATCACCAGCCTCAGCGGCACCCGGATCAGCCTCAAGCAGACCTTCAACGAGTCCGGTTCCGGCCCGTACTTCATGCTCGCCGTCGAGCGCGGCGGCCGGCTGTACGCGGTGCACGGCGGTGCCACGCTGTCCAACGCCGGGACCGTCGGCGCGACGGTCCGCGTCAACACGGTCCACCAGGTCGGCGTCGAGCACCGCACCTACATCAACGGCTCGCTCAAGCACTCGTACGACAGCCCCGGCGGCAGTTTCTACGACAAGTTCGGCGCCTACCGCACCAACAGCGGCAGCGGGCAGGCCACCGTGGAGTGGAGCAACATCCGATTCTGGCGCAAGTAGCGGCTGCCGTATGCGAGGAAAGGCGCGCATCGCGGCGTCGGCAGCGCTGATCCTGGCGCTGCCGGCCTGCTCGGCCTGCTCGGCCGGCTCCGCGGACGCCGACAAGCCACTGCGAGGTGTCCTCACGACACCCACGGACATCGACCTCGACTGGACGGACCACCGACCGGGAGTCGCGGGCCACCTGCTGGAGTTCGCCACCGAGGAAACGGGTCCCTACACGGTCCTGGACTACCTGCCCCGGCGGGTGTCGGACTACCGCCACCCGGACCTCATGCCGCACACCACGTTCCACTACCGCCTGCGGACCTACCGGGGCCCCGTCTCCCGGCCGGCCCGCGCCGAACTGCCGGACGGCATCCGCTTCACCTGGACCGACACGTCCTCGGACGAGGACGGATTCCTCCTGGAGATGCGCGAGAAGAACAGCACCGGGTACGAACCCGTCGCCGTCGTCGATCCGGACGTCACCGCCACGACGCTGGTCACCCTGCCCGGCGAGAAGAACGCCACCTTCCGGATCCGCGCCTTCGTCCTCGGTGAACAGTCGAATGTCGTACGGCTCACCACGGGCGAGTAGGTGCGCTCAGCCGAAGACGTTGTCCGCGTCGTCCCAGTGCGGCGGCTCGTCCACCAGGTGGTCTCGCGGCACACGTGAACGGGCCTGGTACATCGCGTCGATCTGGAGGGCGTAGTGCCGCACGATGGCGTCCCGGCGCAGCTTCATCGACGGCGTCATCAGGCCGCTGGCCACGTCGAACGGCGCCGGCAGCACCCGGAACACGCGAATGGACTCCGCGCGCGACACCGCGCTGTTCGCGGCGGCCACGGCCCGGCCGATCTCCTCCCGCAGCGCGTTCTCCTCGCGCGCCTCCCGGATCCGCGCGTCACTGCGCAGCGTGAGTGATTCCCGCCAGTAGGCCAGGAAGTCGGGGTCCAGGGTGATCAGGGCCCCGACACAGGGCCGGTTGTCACCCACGATCACCGCCTGATGGATCATCGGATGCATCCTCAGGCGCTGCTCCAGGAGCGCCGGTGAGACGCTCTTGCCGCCGCTCGTGATGATGACTTCCTTCTTGCGCCCGGTGATCGTCAGATAGCCCTCGGAGTCCAGCCGCCCGAGATCCCCGGTGGCCAGCCAGCCGCCGCGCAGCGCCGCACGTGTCGCGGCCTCGTCGTTCACATAGCCCTGGAACACCGATGGCCCGCGCACGAGGATCTCCCCGTCGTCGGCCACCCGGATGTCCATCCCCGGCAGTGCCTTCCCGACCGTTCCCGACAGCTCCCGGCCCAGCGGTGGTGCCGTGACCCCGCCGCAGGTCTCGGTGAGACCGTAGGCGTCGTTCACGTAGATGCCGATGCCCTCGTAGAACAGGGACAGTTCACGGTTCAGGGACGAGCCGGCGGACGTCGCCCGGCATACCCTGCCGCCCAGCGCGGCCCGCAGTTTGCGGTACACCGTGCGTTCGTACAGGGCGTGTTGCAGCCGCAGATCGTAACGGGGCCCGGGCCCGCCGCCCAGCCGCTGCCGTTCCAGTGCCGCCGCGAAGTCCCGGGCGGTGTCGGCGGCCCGCTCGAACAGCGCGCCACGGCCGGCCTGCTGGGCCGTGCGCAGGAAGTTCTTGTAGATCTTCTCGAAGATCGACGGTACGGCGCACAGATAGGTCGGCCGGAAGGTGCGCAGCGCCGTCGACAACGCCTCCGCGTTCAGCTCGGGTTCGTGGCCCATCAGCATGCCGCCGCGGATGGCCAGCCCCTGCACCACCAGGCCGTACACATGGGAGAAGGGCAGGAAGGCGAGGACCGACGCCTGCTGCTCGCCGGGCGGGATCACGGTGTGGCCCCAGCCCGCGAGGAGGGTGTCGCAGGTGCTCGCCAGACCGCGGTGGCTCAGCGCGCAGCCCAGCGGGTGACCCGTGGTGCCGGAGGTGTAGACGACGGCCGCGGTGGAGTCCGGCAGTACGATGCGGCGCAGCGAATCGACCGTCGCGAACGGGATGAACTCGCCGCACTCCACGAGCTGCTGAAGCCCCCCGGCGTCCAACTGCCACACATGGCGCAGCATCGGGAGCGATCCGCACACGGAACCCACCGTCATGATGGCCTGTTCGTCCTCGACCACCACGGCCACGCATTCGGCGTCCCGCAGGATCCACTCGACCTGGTCGCGCGACGACGTCGGATAGATCGGCACGACCTCGGCGCCCACCGCCCACAGGGCGTAGCAGAACACCGTCCACTCGTAGCGGGTGCGGGCCATGACGGCCACGCGGTGGCCCGGTGAGATCCCGGCCGCGATCAGACCCTTGGCCAGATCGGTCACTTCGTCGCGCAGTTCCACGGCGGTCACCTCCTCCCACGTGGTGGAGGAGGGATCGGGGTGGCGCGCGAGCATCGGCAGTGTCGGATCGAGGGCCGCCATCTCGAAGACGCTGTCGGCGAGCCCGCCGGTCAGGGGCGTGACAGTCGGGGGAGCGAGGCCGAGGTCGCGCATGCGCTGCTCCTGATGTGTACCGGGTGTGACATCACCGATGAGTTCCGTTATCGGCGGTGCCCGAATCTAGCCCAGCTGAGAGCGCGTGGTGTCGAGAACTGACAATTGACCCCGTTCGGTGATCTCAGGCGTGATCTCAGGCGCGAGGGCAGGGCGACAGCCACACCGTGGCGAGGGGCGGCAACGTCAACCGGATGCGGCTGTCCTGCGGCTTCACCGGGTCGGGGTTGACGACGTCGCTGCCGCCGTACCGGGCGGCGTCCGTGTTGAGGGTCTCCTGCCAGGCGATGACGTCATCCGGCACCCACAGGGCGTAGTCGTGCCGCACGACGGGGGAGAAGTTGGAGACGGCGAGCAGGGGGCTGCCGTCGGCACCGAACCGGAGGAAGGCGAAGACGTTGTCGTCCGCCGCGTCCCCCAGCACCCACTGGAAGCCACCGGGTTCGGTGTCCCGCTCCCAGAGAGCGGGCGTCGTCCGGTAGCGCGCGTTGAGGTCCCGGACCAGATCCTGGACGCCGCGATGGTCACCCGCGGACGCGTAACCGGGATCCAGCAGCCACCACTCGGGACCGTGCTCCTGGGACCACTCGGCGCCCTGCGCGAACTCCTGGCCCATGAAGAGGAGCTGCTTGCCGGGGTGGGCCCACATGAAGCCCAGGTAGGCGCGGTGGTTGGCGCGTCGCTGCCACCAGTCGCCGGGCATCTTGGAGACCAGCGCCTGCTTGCCGTGCACGACCTCGTCGTGGGAGATCGGCAGGACGTAGTTCTCGCTGTAGGCGTACACCATCGAGAACGTCATCTCGTTGTGGTGGTACTTGCGGTGCACCGGCTCCTTGGCGATGTACTCCAGGGAGTCGTGCATCCAGCCCATGTTCCACTTCAGCCCGAACCCGAGGCCGCCGCTGTCGGTCGGCCGCGTCACCCCGTCCCAGGCGGTCGACTCCTCCGCGATGGTGATGACGCCCGGGTTGCGCCGGTACACGGTCGCGTTCATCTCCTGCAGGAACGCCATCGCGGCCAGGTCCTCCCGCCCGCCGAAGGCGTTCGGCGCCCACTGCCCGGACTCCCGTGAGTAGTCGAGGTAGAGCATCGAGGCGACGGCGTCCACCCGGAGCCCGTCGATGTGGAACTCCTCGCACCAGTACGTGGCGTTGGCGACCAGGAAGTTGCGCACCTCGGTGCGTCCGTAGTCGAACTCGTACGTCCCCCAGTCCGGGTGCTCGGCGCGCCGCTCGTCCCCGGGTTCGTACAGCGGTTCCCCGTCGAACCTGCTCAGCGCCCAGTCGTCCTTGGGGAAGTGGGCCGGCACCCAGTCCACGATCACCCCGATGCCGGCCTGGTGCAGGGCGTCCACGAGGTACTTGAAGTCGTCGGGCGTACCGAGCCGCGAGGCCGGCGCGTAGAAGCCGGTGACCTGGTAGCCCCAGGACCCGGCGAAGGGGTGCTGTGCGACCGGCATCAGCTCGACATGGGTGAAGCCCAGGTCCTTGACGTACGCGGGCAGCTCCTCGGCGAGTTGGCGGTACGTCAGCCCCGGGCGCCATGACGGAAGGTGCACCTCGTAGACCGAGAAGGGTGCTTGATGCACCGGGACGTCACCCCGGCGCGCCATCCACTGCGCGTCGCCCCACTCGTGGTGCGAGGCGTGCACGATCGACGCCGTGTCCGGCGGGACCTCCGCACGGCGCGCCATCGGGTCGGCCTTGAGGAACCGGCCGCCGTACCGGGAGGTGATCTCGAACTTGTACCGGGTGCCCTCGCCGATGCCCGGCAGGAACAGCTCCCACACCCCGGACGCCCCGAGGGACCGCATCGGGAACGCCGTCCCGTCCCAGCAGGTGAAGTCCCCGGCGACCCGCACGCCCTGAGCGTTCGGCGCCCACACGGTGAAGCGGGTGCCCGTCACGCCCTGGTGGGTCATCGGCTCCGCGCCGAGCGCCTTCCACAGTTCCTCGTGCCGTCCCTCCCGGATGAGGTGGAGGTCCAGCTCACCGAGGGCGGGCAGGAAGCGGTACGGGTCGTGGACCTCGCACTCGTCGGACCCGTCCTCGGCGTACGCCACCAGCAGCGTGTACGCCGGGATCTCCCTGAGCGGCAGCACGCCGGAGAAGAGGCCGCCGCCCTCCGAGACCAGCGCGGTGCGCTCGCCGTCGGCCACGACGCTCACCGCACGCGCGAATGGGCGCAGCGCCCGGAAGGCGATCCCGCCCGGGACCGGATGCGCCCCGAGCAGCGCGTGCGGATCGTGGTGGGCGCCCGACAGGAGGCGCTCACGGTCGACCGGATCGAGTGCGGGCGCGGCAGCGCGCCGGCCCGGGCCGGCCGATTCGGGGCGCGAGGTCTCGTGCAGGGCCATGGGTCAGGCTCCTCTCACGGCGAGGCGTTCGATCGCCGCCATCGGTACGGGCAACCAGTCGGGTCGGTGCCGGGCCTCGTACAGGACCTCGTACACGGCGCGGTCGGTCTCATACGCACGCAGCAAGCCGTGCTTCTTGCGCGGGTCCCAGCCTGCGAGGGCGGCATAGCCCGCGCAGTAGGCCTCCCGGCAGCGGCGCGCCCACTCCGGACGCCACGGACGGCGCTGCCGGGCGGCGTAGTCGAAGGAGCGCAGCATGCCGGCGATGTCCCGCACCGGCGAGTGGACGCCGCGCCGCTCGGCGAGCGGGCGGGACGGCTCGCCCTCGAAGTCGATGACGAACCACTCACGGCCCGCCCGCAGCACCTGCCCCAGGTGCAGATCGCCATGGATGCGCTGGTCAGGCGGCCCGGGGTCGCAGCTGGCGAGCGCGCCGAAGGCGGTGCGCAGGCCGGGCACATAGGGCTGCAGGGCCGGGACGAAGTGCGCGGCGATCTCCAGACGCTCGGTCATCGCCGCCGCCATCCGGGCGTTCTCGCCGTGCGCCCGGGACGGGAAGGCCGACGCCAGGGCCAGATGCACCTCCGCCGTCGCTCGCCCCAGCTGGCGGGCCTCCGCCGTGAAGTCGCCGCCGGAGCCCAGCGCGTCCAGCGCCAGCGTCCAGCCGTCGGAGGCGTCACGCAGGAACGGCTGCAGCACGCCGAGCGTGGCCTCCCACGGGTGCGTCGTCCGGAACCAGGCCACGGGGGCCGGGACTCGCCCGCAGCCCTGCTCGGCCAGTGCGCCGGACAGCTCCAGGTCGGGATTGACGCCGGGCTGGATGCGTCGGAACAGCTTGAGGATGAACGTATCGCCGTACACCAGCGAGGAGTTGGACTGCTCGGCGTCCAGCACCCGGGGCACGAGCCCCGCCGGCACCGACACGGACGGGTCCGCCTCGAAGCACAGCGGGCCCGCCGTGCCGGGATGCCGCAGCCGCTCCAGGAGCAGCTGGGCCGAACGGGGGTCCTGCAACGCGTCGAAGACCGTCAGGCCGGCCAGCGGCCCCTCCTCCGCACGGCCGATCAGCGCCCGGCCGAGCCGTGGCGACAGATGCTGGCGTACGCCGAGCAGCAGCTGGTAGCAGTCACCGGCCGGGGGAGCGCCGCCGGGCGCGGGCACCGCGGAGTGACCGGCGTGCACCAGCAGATGCAGACAGCCCGGGAACAGCTCCGTCATCGACAGCAGCGCGAGGTCCGTGACGGGCCGGTCCTTGCCCGCGAACCAGCGCTGCCGTGGCAGCCACTCGCGCAGCAGTCCGGCGAGCGAGGCCATGGGGCTCGCGTCGACCGTACGGCTCGATCGGGGAGTTGCGGTCTTCTGCATGGTGACCCGTCCTTTCCTCGGCACACGCTCGAAGCTCACGCTCAAAGTCGTCGGCCGATGCGGGATGCGACTCGGGAGAGTCGGAACCAGTAGAAGCCGTGGCCCCCGAGGGTCAGCAGATACGGCAGTTCGCCGATCGCCGGGAAACGGACCCCGCCGAACAGCTCGACCGGGTGGCGGCCGGCGAACTCGCGCAGGTCGAGTTCCGTGGGCTGTGCGAAGCGCGCGAAGTTGTTCACGCACAGCACCAGGTCGTCCTCGTATTCGCGCAGGAAGGCGAGCACCGCCGGGTTGGAGGACTGGAGTTCTGTGTAGGTGCCGAGTCCGAAGGCCGGGTTCTGCTTGCGGATCTCGATCATGCGGCGGGTCCAGTGCAGCAGTGAGGACGGCGAGGCCATCGACGCCTCCACGTTCGTCACCTGGTAGCCGTAGACCGGGTCCATGATGGTCGGCAGGCAGAGCTGGCCCGGGTCGCAGGTGGAGAAGCCGGCGTTGCGGTCCGGCGTCCACTGCATCGGGGTGCGGACGGCGTCGCGGTCGCCGAGCCAGATGTTGTCGCCCATGCCGATCTCGTCGCCGTAGTACAGGATCGGGCTGCCCGGCAGGGCGAGCAGCAGGGCCGTGAACAGCTCGATCGAGTGCCGGTCGTTGTCGAGGAGCGGGGCGAGCCGCCTGCGGATGCCGATGTTGGCGCGCATGCGGGGGTCCTTGGCGTATTCCGCCCACATGTAGTCGCGTTCCTCGTCGGTGACCATTTCCAGGGTCAGCTCGTCGTGGTTGCGCAGGAAGATGCCCCACTGGCAGCCGGACGGGATGGCCGGGGTCTTGGCGAGGATTTCCGAGACCGGGTACCTCGACTCCCTTCGCACGGCCATGAAAATGCGCGGCATGACGGGGAAGTGGAAGGCCATGTGGCACTCGTCGCCACCGTTTTGATAATCGCCGAAGTAGTCGACCACGTCTTCGGGCCACTGGTTCGCTTCGGCCAGCAGCACGGTGTCCGGATACATCGCGTCGATGTCGCGGCGGACACGCCTCAGGAATTCATGAGTGGCGGGAAGGTTCTCGCAGTTCGTGTCCTCCTCCGCGTAGAGGTACGGCACCGCGTCCAGCCGGAATCCGTCGATTCCCAGGTCCAGCCAGAAGCGGAGGGCGGCCAGGATTTCCTCCTGGACGGCCGGGTTCTCGTAGTTCAGGTCCGGCTGGTGGGAGAAGAAGCGGTGGAAGAAGTACTGCTTGCGGACCGGGTCGAAGGTCCAGTTGGAGGCCTCGGTGTCGACGAAGATGATGCGGGCGTCGGCGTACTGCTTGTCGTCGTCGGCCCACATGTAGTAGTCGCCGTAGGGCCCGTCGGGGTCTTTTCTCGATTCCTGGAACCACGGGTGCTGGTCGCTGGTGTGGTTCATGACGAAGTCGATGATGACCCGCATGCCGCGCTGGTGGGCGGAGTCGACGAATTCGACGAAGTCGGCGAGGTCTCCGAATTCGGGCAGGACGGAGGTGTAGTCGGATACGTCGTATCCGCCGTCCCGCAGGGGTGATTTGAAGAAGGGCGGCAGCCACAGGCAGTCGACGCCGAGCCATTGCAGGTAGTCGAGTTTGGCGGTGAGGCCTTTGAGGTCGCCGACGCCGTCGCCGTTGCTGTCCTGGAAGGAGCGGACCAGTACCTCGTAGAAGACGGCGCGCTTGAACCAGTCCGGGTCACGATCCTTGGCAGGAGTGTCCTCGAAGGTGTCCAGCACGGGCTCGTTGACGGTCATGACGCTCAGGACCCTCCGATCTGCGGTGGCGAAGCCTGGACATGGAGCACGTGCGCGGGGGCCCTGCCGGGCTCCAGACGTACGTAGTTGTTCCTGCCCCAGCGGAAGGTCCCACCCGTCAGTTCGTCGTGCACGGACAGGGAGGCATCCCAGTCCAGGCCGAGGTGCGGCATGTCCAACGAGACCGTGGCCTCCTGGGTGTGGTGAGGATCAAGGTTGGCGACCACCAGAACCGTGTCCGGGCCTGTGCGTTTGCTGTAGGCGATGACCGCGTCGTTGTCTGTCCGGTGGAAGCGGAGGTTCCTGAGCCGGTGGAGGGCGGGGTGGCCCCTCCGGATGGTGTTGAGCTTGGTGATCAGGGGGGTGATGGTGCGGCCCTCGTGCTCGGCCGCTTCCCAGTCGCGGGGGCGGAGCTGGTACTTCTCCGAGTCGAGGTACTCCTCGCTGCCTTCGCGCAGGTGGGTGTTCTCGCACAGTTCGTAGCCGCTGTAGATGCCCCAGGTGGGGGAGAGGGTGGCGGCCAGGACGGCGCGCACCTCGAAGGCCGGACGTCCGCCGTGCTGGAGGAACTCGTGGAGGATGTCGGGGGTGTTGGCGAAGAAGTTGGGCCGCATGTAGGCGGCTGCCTCGCCGGACAGTTCGGTGAGGTAGTCGGTGAGTTCCTGTTTGCCGTTGCGCCAGGTGAAGTACGTGTAGGACTGCTGGAAGCCGATCTGGGCGAGGGTGTGCATCATCGCGGGGCGGGTGAAGGCCTCGGCGAGGAAGATGACGTCCGGGTCGGTGCGGCCGATGTCGGCGATGACCTTCTGCCAGAAGACGACCGGTTTGGTGTGCGGGTTGTCGACGCGGAAGATGCGCACGCCGTGGGCCATCCAGTGGCGCAGGATGCGCAGGGTTTCCTCGACCAGTCCGTCCATGTCGGCGTCGAAGGCGATGGGGTAGATGTCCTGGTACTTCTTCGGCGGGTTCTCGGCGTGGGCGATGGTGCCGTCGGGGCGGTGGTGGAACCACTCGGGGTGCTTGTCGACCCAGGGGTGGTCGGGGGAGCACTGCAGGGCGAAGTCGAGGGCGACTTCCAGGCCGAGTTCGCCGGCCCGGGCGACGAACCAGTCGAAGTCCTCCAGGGTGCCCAGGTCGGGGTGGACGGCGTCGTGGCCGCCCTCGGGGGAGCCGATGGCCCAGGGCACGCCGACGTCGTCGGTGCCCGCGGACAGGGTGTTGTTGGGGCCCTTGCGGAAGGTGGTGCCGATCGGGTGGATCGGCGGGAGGTAGACCACGTCGAAGCCCATCGCGGCGATCGCGGGCAGCCGGCGCGCGGCGGTGCGGAAGGTGCCGTGGGGCTGCTCGGGGGTGCCCTCGGAGCGGGGGAAGAACTCGTACCAGGAGCCGAACAGGGCCCGCTCCCGTTCCACCAGCAGGGGCAGCGGGTCCGACGCGGTGACCAGGTCCCGCAGCGGATACCGACCCAACACCGCGTCGACGTTCGCCGCGAACGCCGCCGCCAGCCGTGACTCGGGCGGCAATGAGTCGTCCCGCAGCGCGTCCGCGGCGGCCTGCACCGTCGCCTGCTCCGTCTTGTCGGGCACTCCGGCCGCCGCTCGTTCGTACAGCTCGCCGCCCGTCTCCAGGACCAGTCCGACGTCGATCCCGGCGGGGATCTTGATCTGCGCGAGGTGGCGCCAGGTGGCCACCGGATCGCTCCACGCCTCCACGTGAAACGTCCAGTGGCCCATGGTCGACGGGGTCACCTTGGCGCCCCAGCGGTCGCTGCCCGGGGCCAGTTCGTGCATGGGCGTCCAGGGGCCGGGCCGGCCGTCCGGGTCGGTCAGTACGACGTTGGCGGCGACGGCGTCATGGCCCTCACGGAACACGGTGGCGGTGACCTCGAAGGTCTCTCCCACGACGGCCTTGGCCGGGTGCCTGCCGCACTCCACGGCCGGCCGCACGTCCCGTACCGGGATGCGGCCGATGGTCCCGGTACCGGCACCGGTCCTGCTCTTGGTCCTGCCCATGGTTCACCTCCACCGTGCTCGAGGCCGGGCACCAGGCCCGGCCGGGGGATTCAGGCTGCGCCGGAAGGGGTCTACCTCCCCGCGTGGAAACTCCGCCGCCGTGTTCCCGGCGGGCCGCGTCGTGCCGAGACCCTCGCCGTACGCGGCCGTTCGTCCAGCTCGCTGAGATAGGCGGCCGGCGTGATGCGCAGATAGCGTTCGGCCGCGTCGGCGGCCTCGCGTGCGCAGCGCTTTCCCATCAGCACGCAGAGGGTGTAGCCGGTGTCCTCGAAGGTGGCACGGACCGTGAGGTCGGCCGGGGCCGCGAGCATGGCGCGTTCCCAGGCCCGATATCGCCGCAGTTGCCGGGCGACTTCGGCTTTGGCCGGTAGCAGCATGGCGCCGTTCACCTTCCGGACTCGATGACGCGTCTCCCGACCGTCGGGCCGAAACCCGTGCGCGCACACGCACGGGTTCCGTTACGGGTATCGAGGTCTTCACACATGGTGCACGGTCGACGACTCAGCGTCCTGTTGGATCTTCAACTACCTCATAGGTGTGCTCCTGTTGCACGAATGGCCTACCGCCCCCACCCTGGAGTCACTCAGAAGCGATCAGCGCTCACGCTCCGTACTCGGGGCCCGTCCCGCAGGGGCGAGGAGAGCGGGAGCTTTCGCGGTGAGGAGGTAACGACGGTGAAGACCGCAGTGCCCTGCTACTACCACCTCGACGTGGAAGTCAGCCCCGAGCGGGTGGGTCAGGTCAGCCGAATTCTGGCCGCTCACCTCCGGTACTGGGACCTGGAGACGCTTGTCGAGCCCGTCCGCCACGGCACGGAGATGCTGCTGCGGGCCATCGACGAGCACGCGAGGGACAAGAACACCTCGATCGAGATGTGGTGGAACGGCCAGCACCTCATCACCGCCATCGGCGACAACAACCGCGCCCTGCGCCCGGACCACGAGCTGCGCGCCTGCCTGCAGCACCTCGCCGCGACGAGCGACGGCTGGGGGTGCTGCGCCACCGAGACCGGAGCCAAGGTCATCTGGTTCTCGCAGCGTGCCCGCGCCGGCGAACGTGCCCCGCTCGTGCCGGCCGCGCCGGCGCCCAACCTGCTCGAGGCGCTCGAGGTGCCTCGCGAGGTGCCGGTCACGGCCATCGCCGATGCGGCGGGCATCCGGGACGGCGTCCTGGAGGAGGCTCGGTGACCGCGCGAAAGCGCAGCAAAGGGGTGCCCGCCTGGAGCGGGCACCCCTATCCCCTGGGAGCCGCCTTCGACGGACAGGGCACCAACTTCGCCCTGTTCAGCGAGGTCGCCGACCGCGTCGAGCTGGTACTCGTCGACGACAAGGACCGGCACACCCCGATTCCGCTCACCGAGGTCGACGGCTTCGTCTGGCACGGCTATCTGCCCGGCGTCGGCCCGGGACAGCGCTACGGCTACCGGGTGCACGGCCCCTGGGACCCGGGCCTCGGCCACCGGTGCAATCCGGCGAAGCTGCTGCTCGATCCGTACAGCCGGGCCGTCGACGGCCAGGTGGACAACCACGCCTCGCTGTTCGAGCGCACCCCCGGCGCCCCGTCCCCGGGCGACAGCGCCGGGCACACCATGCTCGGCGTCGTGACCGACCCGTCCTTCGACTGGGGCGACGACCGCCCGCCCAGACGGCCGTACGCCGACACCGTCATCTACGAGACTCACGTGCGGGGCCTGACCGCCACCCACCCCGACGTCCCGCCGGAACTGCGCGGCACCTACGCCGGGCTCGCGCACCCCGCGGCCGTCGAGCATCTGACGTCCCTCGGGGTGACCGCCGTCGAACTGATGCCGGTGCACCAGTTCGTCCAGGACGGCGTGCTGCTCGACCGGGGGCTGTCCAACTACTGGGGCTACAACACGATCGGTTTCTTCGCGCCGCACAACGCCTACGCCGCCCACGGCACCCGCGGCGAGCAGGTCAACGAGTTCAAGTCGATGGTGAAGGCCCTGCACGAAGCGGGCCTCGAAGTGATCCTCGACGTCGTCTACAACCACACCGCCGAGGGCAACGAGCGGGGCCCCACCCTCTCCTTCCGAGGCATCGACAACGCCTCCTACTACCGCCTCGTGGACGGCGACTGGGCGCACTACTACGACACCACCGGCACCGGCAACAGCCTGCTGATGCGACACCCTTACGTGCTCCAGCTGATCATGGACTCGCTGCGCTACTGGGTCACCGAGATGCACGTCGACGGCTTCCGCTTCGACCTCGCGGCCACGCTGGCCCGGCAGTTCCACGAGGTGGACCGGCTCTCGGCGTTCTTCGACCTGATCCAGCAGGATCCGGTGATCAGCAGGGTCAAGCTGATCGCCGAGCCGTGGGACGTCGGCGAGGGCGGCTACCAGGTGGGCAACTTCCCGCCGCTGTGGTCGGAGTGGAACGGCAAGTACCGGGACGCCGTACGGGACTTCTGGCGCGGCGAGCCCGACTCGCTCGGCGAGTTCGCCTCCCGGCTGACCGGCTCCTCCGACCTGTACGCACACAGCAGACGCCGCCCGCGCGCCAGCGTCAACTTCGTCACCGCGCACGACGGGTTCACCCTGCGCGACCTCGTCTCGTACAACGACAAGCACAACGAGGCCAACGGCGAGGGCAACCGGGACGGCGAGAGCCACAACCGGTCCTGGAACTGCGGCGCGGAAGGCGACACCGACGACCCGGCCGTGCGCCGGCTGCGCGCCCGCCAACAGCGCAACTTCATCGCCACCCTGATGCTGTCGCAGGGCATCCCCATGCTCGGCCACGGCGACGAACTCGGCCGCACCCAGCGCGGCAACAACAACGCCTACTGCCAGGACAACGACGTCTCCTGGATCGACTGGGGACTCACCGACGAGCAGCGCGCACTCGCCGACTTCACCCGTTACGTCATCGGGTTGCGCGCTGCTCACCCCGTCCTGCGCCGCCGCCGCTTCTTCAAGGGCGAGACGGCCACCCACCCCGACCAGCCGCTGCCCGACCTGGTGTGGCTGCTCCCGGACGGCCGCGAGATGACGGACGAGGACTGGCAGGACCCCGACGCCCACTCGGTCGCCGTCTTCCTCAACGGCGACGCCATCGCCGAACCCGACTGGTGCGGGCGCCCGGTGGTCGACGACTCCTTCCTGCTCCTGCTCAACAGCTACTGGGAGCCGGTGGAGTTCCAGCTGCCGGACGCGACGTTCGGCGCCCGCTGGACCCCACTGATCGACACCGCCGAACCGCAGGGCCCTCCGGACGAGTCGGAGTACAAGGCCGGCACGGCCGTCCTGGTGGAGCGCCGCAGCCTACTGCTCCTCTCCACACCATCACGGCAACGCCCTTAAGGGGCGCGCGGAACAGCGCGACCAACCACGACGAGCCCGCAGGCGACCATGAGCCTCACCACGGCACCCCAGTAGTCGCACTCCAAGCGAGCGCTAGCGAGAGCGCCGCGAAGTCACCGTGAACTGCGCCCCGTCAGGATCCCGCAGCACAGCCTCGTCACTCCCCTTGGACAAGACGCTCCCCCCGTGCCGCTCAGCAGCCCGCGCGCACGCCCCCACGTCCGCGACAGCGAAGTGCACCTGCCAGTGCGGCCGGATCGTCGGATCGGGCGCAGCCTCCAACGCGCCCGACTCGATCCGCGCCACGACGTCGCCCCGGCTGCGCAGCACGACCTCGCCGCCCTCGTAGCGGACCTCGCAGCAGCCGGCCCGCTCGGACGCCCATTCGAGGACCTCGCCGTAGAACATGGCGGCGTCGAACGCGTCGCGGGTGTGGAGCCGGATGAAGGTGGGCGCGGCGCGTCGCCAGGTCTCCCAGTTCGAGGGGAGCTCCCCCTCCCAGACCCCGAAGGTCGCACCGTCCCGGTCGGCCAGCAGCGCCGCGCGCCCCGGTGGCAGGGAGAGCGGGCCAACGGCCGATGTGCCGCCGCGCTCCTGCACCCGCGCCACGGCCTCGTCGGCGCTGGGGACGGCGAAGTAGGGGGTCCAGGCCACGGCCATCTGCCACATCGTGGCGACCGCGGCCACCCCGGCCACCGGCACGCTGTCCGCCAGCGCGACCCAGAAGTGGTCGCCCAGCTTGGCGGGCCGCCAGCGCCACCCCAGCACGGCGCTGTAGAACCCGTGGGTGACTTCGAGATCACGGCTGGTCAGACTCACCCAGCAGGGTGCGCCGAACACGGAGTGTGTGGACACGACCTCGGCCGTGCTGTTGGAGCATTTCGCATCGTGATTCATGGCAGTCGCGTCCTGGTTCTCGCCCGAACCGGCGGCCACCGGTCTTGTCTCAGTGTCCAGCCGGATCCGCTCCGGGGCCTGCCGAGTACCCCCGGCGTGGCGCCGAAACGGCCCGGGAGAGCGACCCTCCGCTTCGCTGGCACGAGGCGGGCAAAGCGGCGACCATGGTGGCGTGGCAGCGACACCGCACGAGCCCGCCGACGGGACCGACAGGATCATCGAGCTGGAAGAGGAAGTCGAACAGCTCAAGGAGGCGATGGTCTCGCACGCCGTCGTGGACCAGGCGATCGGGATGATCGTCGCCCTCGGCCGCGTGGCGCCGGACGAGGGGTGGGCGGTGCTGAAGGACGTCTCCCAGCACACGAACATCAAGCTCCGCCACGTCGCGGAGCTGATTCTCATCTGGGGCCGGGACGGAAGGATGCCCCCGGAGATCCGCGTCGAACTCGAAGAGGCCCTCGAGCGCTACGGTCCGACGCAGATTCCGGGATCGGCCCAGGACTGAGTCACCCTTCCGGCGTCAGTGGGCTTCGGCGAGTATTTCCTCGCGCAGTTGGGCGAAGCAGCCGCTCAGCAGCCGGGAGACGTGCATCTGCGAGATGCCGAGCTGCTGTGCGATGCGGCTCTGGGTCATCCCGCCGAAGAAGCGGAGGTAGAGGATGGTCCGCTCTCGCTCCGGAAGCCGCTCCAGACACGGCGTGACGGTCACACGGTCGACGACCACGTCGTACGCCGGATCGGGGCCGCCGATGGCATCCCCCAGCGCGTAGCCGTCCGTGCCGGGCATCTCCGCCTCCAGCGACAGCGCGGAGAAGCACTCCAGGGCTTCCATCCCGGTGCGCACCTCGCTCTCGCTCAGCTGCGCGTGCTCGGCGATCTCGGCGACGGTGGGCGCGCGCCCCGAGGTGCCCTGCGACAGCTCCTTCATGGAGTTCCGCACCCGGTTGCGCAGGTCCTGGACCCGGCGCGGCACGTGCAGCGTCCACATGTGGTCGCGGAAGTGCCGCTTGATCTCGCCGGTGATGGTGGGAACGGCGTACGCCTCGAAGGCGTGGCCGCGTGCCGGGTCGTAGTGCTCGACGGCCTTCACCAAACCCAGGGCCGCCACCTGGTACAGGTCCTCGAGAGACTCGCCGCGGCCCTTGAAGCGGACGGCGATCCGCTCGGCCATGGGCAGCCAGGCCTGGACCAGTTCATCCCTGAGCACCTTGCGCTCGGGCCCCTCGGGCAGACCGAGAAGGTGATCGAAGGCCGCCGCAGTGTCGGGGGCGTCATCGTGGGGGTGCTGCTTCGTTCTGGTGGTGGCACTCATCAGGTGCGCACCTCCCTCAGGCGGTGCTGACTGGGAGAGACACCGTGGGAGGCACGCACTCGGACCTCAGGAGGTAACCCAGGGTCCCGGCGAGCAGGCTCCCACGGACGTGCCTCCTGTCCGAAGCACATATGTCACTTTTCCCCATGATAGGGCATCCGAAACAAAATTCATGAATGCGACTACCGCTTTGCGTCCTTGACTCTCCCTTGAAGTCATTACCTCTCTTACAGAGGTAACCTCGATGACGTGGACGACGACGTAGACGACTGCGCGGCTGACGACGTGGAAGCGGTCGTGGACCAGGCGGCCCTCCCCGAGGAACTCGCCGACGCGCTCGTCGGGGTCCAGCGACTGATCCGACGCCGGCTGCGGCGCGACATGCCCGCCCCGCAGCTGCGCGGTGCCGAGGTGGAGCTGTTGCGGCTGATCGTGGAGCGGCCCGGTATCGGGATCTCGGACGCCGCCAAGGAGCTGTACCTTGCGGGCAATTCGGTGTCCACGCTGGTCAACCAGCTGGCCCGGCAGGGCTGTCTGCTCCGCGAGACCGACCCCTCCGACCGGCGCGCCGCCCGGCTGCTGCCCACCCCCGCGGCCGAGACCCGGCTGAGCGAATGGCGCCGCCGGCGCGCCGATCTCGTACGCCGTCAGGTGTCCCGCCTCAACGAGCCGGACCGGGAGACGCTGCTCGCGGCGATCCCGGCGCTGCGCAGACTGGCGGACTCACTGCGCGAGGAGACGGAGCGACCATGACACGAGACGCTGCCACCGAGGCCGTGGCCTGTACCGGGCTCGCCTACGCCTTCGGTGAGACCAACGCGGTGGACGGACTCGACCTGACGGTGGCGCAGGGCGAGGTCTTCGGCCTGCTCGGTCCCAACGGCGCCGGCAAGACGACGGCGATCCGCTGCATCACCACGCTCCTGCCGGTGCCCACAGGGATGGTCAGCGTCTTCGGACACGACGCGGCAGGCGACCGGATGGCTGTCCGGCGCCTGCTCGGCTATGTCCCGCAGCAGCTGTCCGCCGACTCGAGCCTGACCGGCCGCGAGAACGTCGTCCTGTTCGCCCGCGTCTTCGACGTGCCCCGTCGGGAACGTGCCGCACGGGTCGGTCAGGCCCTGGCCGCGGTCGGTCTCACCGACGCCGCCGACCGGCTCGCCGGCACCTACTCGGGCGGCATGGTCCGCCGCCTCGAACTCGCCCAGGCCCTGGTCAGCGCACCCCGGCTGCTGATCCTCGACGAACCCACCATCGGCCTCGACCCGATCGCCCGCACCGGAGTGTGGGAGCACATCAACGCCGTCCGCGCCGCCACCGGCATGACGGTCCTCGTCACCACCCACTACATGGACGAGGCCGACCAGTACTGCGACCGGGTCGGCCTGATGCACCACGGCCGCATCCGGGCCCTCGGCACACCGGACGAGCTCAGGCAGGGGCTCGGCGCCCGCCGGCGTACGGAGGGAGCCGCCGGCACCGACCCGCTGCCCACGCTGGAGGACGTCTTCCGGGACATCGCCGGCAGCGGGCTCGACGAGAGTTCAGGAGACTTCCGCGATGTCCGAAGCACCCGCCGCACCGCACGCCGTGTCGGCTGACGTGGCCCGCGCCGACGGTATCGACCTGCTGCTACGGCCGCCCGAGCCCCGCGCCGGCTGGCGGGTGCTGCCCGCCCGCGTCCTGGCCATGTGCGCCGTCGAGCTGCAGAAACTGCGCCACGACCGCACCGAGCTCTACACCCGCGCGGTCCAGCCCGCCCTCTGGCTGCTGATCTTCGGCCAGACCTTCACCCGGATCAAGGCGATTCCGACCGACGGCATCCCCTACATCGACTATCTGGCCCCCGGCATCATCGCCCAGTCAGCGATGTTCATCGCCATCTTCTACGGCATCCAGATCATCTGGGAGCGCGACGCCGGCATCCTCAACAAGCTGCTCGTCACCCCGACCCCGCGCTCGGCCCTGATCACCGGCAAGGCGTTCGCGGCCGGGGTGAAGTCCCTGGTGCAGGCGGTCGTCGTGATCGTCATCGCGGCGGTGCTCGGTGTGGCGCTGACCTGGAATCCGCTGAAGCTGCTCGGCGTCGCCGCGGTCGTCGTCCTAGGCTCGGCTTTCTTCTCCTGTCTGTCGATGACCATCGCCGGCATCGTCCTCAGCCGCGACCGGCTGATGGGCTTCGGCCAGGCCATCACCATGCCGCTGTTCTTCGGCTCCAACGCCCTCTATCCGCTGTCCGTGATGCCGGGCTGGCTCCAGGCGATCAGTAAGGCCAACCCGCTCAGCTACCAGGTGGACGCCCTGCGCGGCCTTCTCCTCGGCACCCCCTCCCACCTCGCGCTCGACTTCGCCGTCCTGCTCGTGGCCGCCGCGCTCGGCATCGCCGCCGCCTCCTCACTGCTGGGCCGGCTGGCCCGCTGATCTTGGTGCGGAACGTGATGTGCGGCACGTGGGTGAACAGGCCCGCCGGGCCGGAAAGCGGATTCCTCCTGCCCACGGCTTGATCGGTGATCAAGGGGGCGAATGGGCTGGCCACCGCGCATTCTGCTCATTTGACAGTGCACTGAGCGCAAAGATAGGAAGCAGCTCTCTGGGTCGAGAGGTGGATTGTGTACGAGCCGAACGTGGTCGGGGACTGGCACGAGTACGACGAGCATGCCGGTCTGCGTGTCCGCGTCCACCAACTGGAAGCCGCCGAGCCGCCGCGCGGACGCGACGAGGCCGCGGAGGGGCTGGCGTACTTCAGGGTCCGCGTCACCATCGAGAACCGCGGAGAGCGGCACCTCGGCATTCACCTCGAGGACGGCCAGATCGACGTGCGGATCGGCCGCGACGGTGAGGCGGCCTTCATCGACTGGCGCAACTCGCAGTTCATCGAGGGCTTCGACGTCTACCCCCTGCGCCGCGCCACCGCCGTGCTGTATGCCGCCGGCCCGGAGGCGAGCCTGAGCCAGGTCGACGTCCAGATCCAGCTGCGCGTCGAGGAGGAGTGGGCCGACCGCCGGCTGTGGAGCGGCGGACTCGGCCTCCAGGAGGGTTCCGCCGGCGCCCACGCCGCCACGCTGCGGGACGGCCTCGCGCTCCAGGTGAGCAACTTCCTTCGGGAGCAGGCCGAAGAGGGCACCGCCTGACGGGCGCCCCGGTGAGGGGCGCCGCCCGGTGGGGGCTCGAGCCCTGACGACGGGCTCTAGTGCGGGATGCCGTCGATGATCTCGCGGGCACCCTGACGCAGCAGCGCGACCGCGACCGACGTGCCGAGGGTGGCGGGGTCCAGTCGGCCGGCCCATTCGTGGGCGTTCAGTCGCGTCTTGCCGTCCGGAGTGAACACGCAGGCCCGCAGGGACAGTTCGCCGCCCCGGTCGACGCGCGCGTACCCGGCGATCGGGCTGTTGCAGTGCCCCTGCAGGACGTGCAGGAACATCCGCTCGGCCGTGGCCTCCCGGTACGTGTCCGGGTCGCCGAGGCCGCTGACCGCGTCGATGAGGTCGCTGTCGCCCTCCCGGCACTGCAGCGCGAGGATGCCCGCGCCGATCGGCGGCATCATCACCTCGGGGGGGAGGGTCTCGCTGATCACGTCGGTGCGGCCGATGCGCTCCAGGCCGGCCACCGCGAGGAGCAGTGCGTCCGCCTCGCCGGCCGCCAGCTTCTCCAGTCGCCGGTTGGCGTTGCCGCGGAACGGCAGGCACTCGAGATGCTGGTGAGTGGCGGCCAGCTGGGCGACCCGGCGCACCGAGGAGGTGCCGATCCGGGTTCCGGGCGGGAGCTCGTCCAGGGTGAGCCCGCCGGGGTGGATGAGGGCGTCCCGGATGTCGTCCCGCTTGAGGAACGCCGCGAACGTCGTCCCCGCGGGCAGCGGCCGGTCGGCGGGGATGTCCTTGACGCAGTGCACGGCGAGATCGGCTTCACCCGCCAGCAGAGCCGCGTCCACCTCCTTGGTGAACGCCCCCTTGCCCTCGACCTGGGACAGGTCCCCCATCCACTTGTCACCGGTCGTCTTCACCGGCACGACCTCGGTGCGAACACCGGGGTGCAGGGCCGCCAACTCGGCGCGGACACGCTCCACTTGGGCGAGGGCCATCGGCGAGTCGCGGGAGACGATACGGATCAGTTCAGGCACGGACATGCGGACACGATAGACCGTCACGACCCCGCGTCCGCACCGTACCGCCCCATTCCCGCCCGGTCCTTGCCCGCTCCCGCCCGGCCCTCGTCGTGTGCCCGGTCCTGCGCGTCCCGGCGCACCGGCCACGTCAGCACCACCAATGCCCCCACCGTGAGCAGCCCGCCGACCAGGAACGTCCCGCGCACCCCGACCGCGGGCAGCAGCACACCTCCGATCAGCGCGCCGGCGGCGATGCCCAGGTTGTAGGCGGCCGAGTTGGCCGCGAGGGCGGTCTCGGTGCGGCCGGGTGCCACCTGGAGCACCTGGCTCTGGGTCGCCATGAAGGCGGGCGCGACCGAGGCGCCCAGCAGCATGACCAGTACGACAGCCGCCGCCCGGACATGGCCCGTCGCGTGGAGGCCGAGCAGGGCCGCCGCCTGGGCGGCCACCGGCACGGTCAGCGTGGCGCGCGGGAAGCGGTCGAGGAGCGGCCCGGCGATCGTGACCCCGGCCAGCGCCGCCCCGCCGAACGCCAGCAGCACGGCACCCACCGCGTCCTCGCGGAACCCGCTGACCTCGTCGAGGAAGGCGACGACGTAGGTGAACCCGGCGAAGGCACCGGTCACCGACAGGACGGTGACGGTCAGCACGACGAGGAACCTGCGCCGGTCGGGGGCGGCGCCGTACGCGGAGTGGCCGTCCTGCGGTCGGGACGACGGCAGCAGGGCGCCGATGGCCACGAGCGAGACGAGCGCGAGCACGCCGAGCAGAGCGAAGGGCGTTCGCCAGCCGGTGTGCCCACCGAGCCAGGTCCCGGCCGGCACCCCGGCCACCGTGGCGAGGGAACCGCCGACGGACAGCAGCCCGATGATCCGCCCCCGGCGCTCGGGCGGGAAGAGACCGACCGCGACCGGCCCCATGACCGACCAGAACACCGCCTGCGCCAACGCCGTCGCCACCCGCGCCGCCAGCAGCACCCCGTACGACACCCCTCCCAGTGCCGACACCCAACTGCCCACGGCGAGCAGCCCGAGCAGCCCGGCGAGCAGATACCGGCGCGGCACGGACCGGGTGACATGGGCGAGGGGCAGGGACACGACGGCCACGGTCAGTCCGTAGCCGGTGACCAGCGCGCCCACGGCCGTGAGCGAGACCCGCAGGTCGTCCGCCATGAGCGCGAGCAGGCCGACCGGGAGGTTCTCGGTGGTGTTGAAGGTGAACGCCGCCAGCATCAGCGCCGCGACGACGGCGGCACGCCGCCAGGGTGCCGGACGTACGCAGCCCATCCATCCGCCTTTCCGACAGGGGGAGTCGGGGCAAGCGTGCGGGGCCGCGGCGGGCGCCTCTACTCTTTCGGTCCAGGACGAATCGCTGCTCACGACGGGGGTCGCCGCCATGCCGCTCGCCCTGCACCTCGGCACCGCCGACCTCACCCGCTGCCGGTTCGCGATCTCGCCGCTGTGCCAGACCCACGAGGCGCTGCGCATGCTCCGCCGGCCCGCCCGGCACGGCTACCACCGAGGCTGGCTGCGCCGCATGCGCCGTTCGGTCGCCGGCCTGGACCTGGCAGATCTGTGGCTGTTCATCCCGCCCGCCGGCGGCTACACCCCGGACTTCCTCGGCCCGCCGCCGCAGGAGCCGTACCCCGCCATCGAGGACGAACTGGCGAGGATGCGCGACACCGATCCCGTCCTGGCCCACGCGGAGATGACCCGCTCGCTGGCCTGCACTCCCGGACTCGCCCAGTCACCCCGAGCACGCGCCGCGCTCGACGACCCCGCCGCCACCGTCCGGCGCCTGGCCGACCTCACCGAGCAGGCCTGGCACGCCCTGCTCGCCCCGGAGTGGCCGCGGCACCGTGCCGTTCTGGAGGCGGACATCGCGCACCGCTCGCGCCGGGCCGCGGACGGCGGTCTCGACGCGCTGCTCACCGGCCTGCACCCGGCCGTGGACTGGGCCGGCCAGACGCTCACCCTGCGCAGGTACGCCGACGTCGCGGATGCCCAACGGCCCGACGGCAGAGGCGTGTTGCTCATGCCGAGCGTGTTCGTGTGGCCGGACGTGGTGAGCGGCTTCGCGCGGCCCTGGCAGCCGACGGTCATCTACCCCGCCCGAGGCATGGGCCGCCTGCACACCACCCCGGCACCACGCCCGCCGGAGGCACTCGCCCGCCTCTTCGGCCACCAGCGCGCGGCCGTCCTCACGGGCCTCACTGTGCCTTCCTCGACGACGGACCTCGCGCGCCGCCACGGGCTCGCGCCGTCGACCGTGTCGGCCCATCTGTCGGTCCTGCGGGAGGCGGGACTGCTGGAGTCGCGGCGTCAGGGCTATTACGTGCTGTACGGGCGAACGGCCTTGGGGGACGCCCTGGCGGACGGGCGGTTCACGCCAGGGGCGGGCTGATCTCGACAGCGCGCCGCGCCGCCGCGAGGGCGACTTCGTCGCCGACGTCCAGGGCGGTGTCGGTCAGCTTGATGACGTGCTCGTCGCCGTGGGCGAGGGCCCGCTCCATGACCTCCTCGGGCGTCAGCCGGGCAGCCGGGTCGTGGGCGACCGGCTCGACGGGGGCGTACATCGCGGTGACCGCCGCGGACGCCGTCCAGGCCGCCCGCAGGCTCGGCGCCCACTGGTCGCGGGGCAGCGAATCCAGTGTGCGCAGCACGGCGTTGGGCGCCGTGGCCGCGTGCACGAGCATGGTCGGCTCGCCGTGGCCGTGGGTGGCGTAGCGGTGGGTCGCGGCGCGCACGAGTTCGGTGAGCCGCTCGCGGGCCGTGTCCGCGTCGGTCACGTCGTCGGCCCAGGCGGGCAGTCGGCGTACGGCGGACAGCCGGTTCCGGAATCCCATGTGCCCCGCCTCGATCGCGGGTACGGCGTCCAGGGCGGCCGTGGCCGTCGGCGCGCCCGGCAGCGGGACGACACCGGTCACGGGCTGATGCCGTGCCGCCCAGTAGCCCAGCGCGTGCGCGAGTTCGGTGAGCCGGGGTGCGTTCTCCTCCGCTTCGAGAGCGCGCACGGCATGGCCGACGCGGATGACCGTATGAGTGGCGCCGCCGTACATGCCGGGCAGCAGGCGCGGCCACCACTCGGCGAGGACACCGCGCCACGGACGTTCGGCGAGCACGCGGGAGTAGTGATCGGTCCAGTCCGTGATGCGCCGTGGATCCCCCAGCGCCGCACGCCAGTTGTCGTCCGTGACGGGGGCGACGCGGTCGGGGAAGTCCTCCAGCTTCTCCCGGTAGAGGTCCACCCAGCGGTGGACGGCGCCGGCGTGTCCGTGGGCGGCGAGCGCCTCGACGACCATGGGGGCGTGGTTGGACAGCCAGCCCTCCCGTTCCGGGCCGGATGCGTGGAGGCGTTCAAGGGCTTCTTCGAAGTGTCCGCTCGTGGCGATCGTGTCCATGAACGGGACGCTATGTCGCACACGGGTGCGCGGGGATCGGGCGCGGGACGGAAGCCGGGCGTGCCGACGGCCTAGGTCCCGCGCCCGATGTGACTCGGGCTCAGGTGTTCGGTCGCAACGATCAGGCGTTGGGGTCGAACGCGATCCCGGACGGCTTCGCCGAGGCCAGGTGACTGGCGAAGCTTCCGTCCTTCAGGCCGAAGTTGGCGCTGCCGAAGTTGTACGCCACCAACTTGTCGCGCACGCCCGCCGGGTAGCCGTTCCAGCCGACCAGCGGCGGGTACTGCCAGGTGCCCTTGTGGTTCTCCGGCGGCTCGTCGCCCGAGTTGGCGAGACGGAAGCAGTGCGTGCTGATGCCGTCCTTGTGGTAGACGATCTTCGCGTGCGTGCCGTCGAAACGCACCGACGACGCGGGGCTGATCGTGAACGAGCCGTGGTTGGACGTCGAGACGTACTGCACGGCGTTGTTCTGCACCCACACCACCACGTGCTCCCAGTCGTGCCGGTGCCCGCCGATGCTGCTGCCCGCCACCGCCTGGTCCTTCTCGAAGTACAGGCCGTACATGTAGGCACACCAGCCGTTGTTGCACTTGTAGCGGGAGTAGCCGTTGGTGTTGTCCAGGTCCGAGGCGTCCCGGCAGTTGCCGTTGAGCGCACCGGTGGGGTTGAGGCCGCCGTTGACGGTTCCGTCGGGGCCGATGGCAGGGGTGGAGTAGCAGCCGTCGGTGTCGTAGTCGAAGGCCGGCTGGTACGTCTTCTCGGCCGACTCGGCGTTGGCGGGCAGTGCCGCCGGCGGGGCGGCGAAGGCGACGCTGGGGAAGGCGACGACCAGCGCGGCGGCACCGGCCAGACCGGTGAGCCATCTCTTGCCCTGTGTGCGGAACGTCTGTGACGACACTGCGTCTCCTCGGGGTCCGGGCGCAGCCCAACGGCTGTGGGGGGAAAGGCAGTTCAGGATCCCCGGTTTTCACTTACGCGCCAAGAGCCACGGGCGTACCGGTGGGTGAAGGGGAGCGCAATAGTTGCCGCCCGACCTGTGGGCCGGACGTCGGTGTCGGACGTGCGTGTCAGATGTCTTCGGGGAGGTCGGCCGACGCGTCCTGCGGCGTGAGGTCCGGTCGCAGTCGCAGCCAGGACGGCTGGCGCAGCATCCCGGACCGGGTGCGGACGCTGTAGCGGACCTCGCCGACCAGTCGGGGGAGCACCCAGTGCGCGCCCGGCACGCGCGGGGCGGGGTCGAAGGGGCAGGTGTCCGTCTCGGACGCCCTCAACAGTTCGGCCAGGTGCGCCCGTTCGGCCTCGCTCCAGCCGGTGCCCACCCCGCCCACGTAGCGCAGCCGCCGGGCCGCGTACTGGCCGACCAGCACCGCGCCCGGCAGACCGGTGAGCCGTCCCTTGCCGGGCAGCCAACCGCCGACGATCACGTCCTCGCTGCGCATGTTGCGGATCTTGATCCAGGCGCGGGAGCGCACCCCGGGCTCGTACACCGAGTCCAGCCGCTTGCACACCAGCCCTTCCAGCCCGTGCTCACGGGTGGCCGCCAGCGCCTGGGCGCCGTGTCCCACCAGCGCGCTCGGTGTCGACCAGAACGGCCCGCGCAGGCCGAGCCCCTCCAGCTGCCCGCGCCGCCGGGAATAGGGGACCTTGAGCAGGGAGCTGCCCGCCAGGTGCAGTACGTCGAAGAGCACCAGGTGGACCGGGGTCTGCGCGGCCATGCGGGCGGCCCGCGCGGGGGCGTGCGCGAGGCCCATGCGGGACTGCAGCAACTGGAAGTCGGCGCGGCCCTCTTCGTCGAGCGCCAGGATCTCCCCGTCGAGCACGGCGGGTGTGGTGCCGAGCGCGCCGCCCAGCGGCCGAAGTTCGGGATAGGCGGCCGTGATGTCCTCGCCGGAACGGGCGCGCACCAGCAGGCTGCCGTCCCCTTCCAGATAGATCACCGCCCGCTGGCCGTCCTGCTTGGTCTCGTACGCCCAGCGCGCGTCCTGCGCCGTGGGCGGCAGGGTGCCGGGCGTGGCGAGCATGGGAGGGATCAGCGGCAGGCTCACGGGTCAGTTGTCGACGGCCCGGCCCGCCGCCACGCACCCTGGCGGCCGTTTTCGCCTGAACGGCGGCTTTACCTGAACCACCGCCGGGACCTCAGTGGTCGCCGCCCGGCGGTACGGCCCGTACCAGGCCCGACTGATAGGCCATCACGACGAGTTGGGCACGGTCGCGGGCGCCCAGCTTCGTCATGGCGCGGTGGACGTGGGTGCGCACGGTCAGGGGGCTGACGAAGAGCTTCTCGGCGATCTCCTCGTTCGAATGGCCCTCGGCCGCCCACGCCATGACCTCCCGCTCGCGGGCGGTAAGAGCGGCGAGGTGCTCGGGCGCGGCCGACTGCGAGCTCTCGGCGGGGGAGGCCAGGAACCGCGTGATCAGCGTGCGGGTCGCGGTGGGGGAGAGCAGGGACTCGCCGGCGGCCACCGTCCGGATGCCGTCGAGCAGCACGTCGGCGGTGACGTCCTTGCCGAGGAAGCCGCTCGCCCCGGCGCGCAGCGCCTGCGCGACGTACTCGTCGATCTCGAACGTCGTGAGGATCAGCACCCGCACTGCCGCCAGGTCGGGGTCGGCGCAGATCGCGGACGTCGCGGTCAGTCCGTCGGTGCCCGGCATGCGGATGTCCATCACAACCAGGTCGGGCCGGTGGGTCCGTGTGAGGTCGACGGCCTCTGCGCCGTCTGTGGCCTCCCCGACCACCTCCATGTCCGCGCAGGAGTCGATCAGGATCCGGAACGTGGCCCGCAGCAGGGCCTGGTCGTCGGCGAGCAGGACGCGGATGGTCATGGGCGGGGAGTCTTCCGGTTCCGGATCGTTGGACAGGGCTCAGCCTGCCCGGATCGGCCCGCCATGTCGTCGTCCGGCTGCCGACATTCGCGCCTACTCGGAACGCAGTACGTGCCGTGGGTCAGGTCATCCCCGAGCAGGACAGCCCGGGCCGTGCCGCCGTCCTGTCGCGGGCTCACCACGCGCACGGCAGCTCCACCTCGATCACCGTCGGCCCACCGGCGGGGCTCGACATCAGCACCGTCCCGTCGAGCGCCGCCACCCGGCGCCGCATCCCGAGCAGTCCCGAACCGCTCGACTCGGCGGCCCCGCCGTGCCCCTGGTCGGCCACCTCGACCCGGAGCCCACGCCGGAGGCGGGCGATCCGGACCGAGGCCGTGGGCGAGCCGCTGTGCTTGGCGGCGTTGGTGAGGGCCTCGGCCACCACGAAGTAGGCGGCCGCCTCCACCGCCGCCGGGGCCCTCGGGCCGTCGTCCTCCAGCCCCGCCACGTCCACGGTCACCCGCAGCCCGGCGCCGGCGGCCAGCGCGCGCACCGCACCTGCCAGGCCGCGGTCGGTCAGGATCGGCGGATGGATGCCGCGGACCACGTGCCGCAGCCCACGCCGTCCACGACCAGCCCGACGGGCCACAGCGGCAGGGCGAGGAGGAGCATGGCACCGTAGACGTAGTAGGCGGCCATCCAGCGCAGGTCGGTGAGCGTGCCGGGATCGCGTACAGCCGTCCGCAGCCGTTCGGTCAGCGGGCCGTCGATGACCTGGTACGCCTCGGGGATCTCCTGCCCCGTCCAGGCGGTCGTCAGGCGCCGCTTCGCCCCGGCGATCCGCCGCACGAGCAGCACCGTCTCGGGCAGCAGCCAGACGCCGATCACCGTGACCGTCCCGATGGCGGTGATCAGCAGCACGGTGATGAAGAGGTACATCCCGAACGCCATCGCGGCGGCCAGCGTCAGATGGACCGTCGCGCGCCAGGCCTGCCGCAGCGTCGCCCGCATGCCTCTGACGCCAGGTGACTGGCTCCGTGGGCGCCGGGGTGCGGGCATCCGAGGTGCAGGTGTAACCCGCTCCACCATGCCCACCGCCCAGGCTCGCCGTCCTCTTTCAATCACGTGACTTAGATTGTAGGTCTGTGAAACTGCGGGCGGCTCGAGGGACTGGCCGTCGCGGTGCTCCGTGAAGTCCCGGTGCGGTGGTGAACATGGCAGGCAGGACGCTGCGGGAGGAACAGGTCAGCGCGACCCGGGGGCTGCTCCTGACCGCGGCCGAGCGGCTCTTCGCCGAACACGGGGTGTACGCGGTGTCCAACCGTCAGGTCAGCGAGGCCGCGGGGCAGGGCAACAACACCGCGGTCGGCTACCACTTCGGGACCAAGGCCGACCTGGTCCGCGCCATCGTCCGCAAGCACGCCGCACGCATCGAGGAGATCCGCGCCCGGCTGCTCGCCGACCTCGCGGACCCCGACGACCTGCGCGGCTGGGTGGACTGCCTGGTCCGCCCGGTGCTCGAACACCTCGCCGCACTCGGCAGCCCCACGTGGTACGCGCGGTTCTGCGCCCAGGTCGTCTCCGATCCGGCGCTGCACCAGATCATGGTCGAGGAAGCCCTCACCTCCCCCTCCCTGCAGACGATCATCGAGGGCCTCAAGCGGTGCCTGCCCGACCTCCCGGCCGAGGTGGGCGCCGAACGGGGTGAGATGGTCCGCCACCTGATCGTCCACGTGGCCGCCGACCGCGAACGCGCCCTCGCCGCGCACACCCCCACCCCACGCTCCAGCTGGGACGACGCCGCGACGGGCCTCGCCGACGCGGTCGTCGGCATGTGGCTGGCCCCCGTCACACCGATCCGCTGACGCCACCACGCACGAACCACGACAGGGAGCACCACGGTGAAACCGACTCTCGCCCAACGCCGCCACCGCGACACCGGGCAAGGCGGCTTATGAACCCGAGGCAGACGACCCCGCCCGAGGACGGCCCTCCTCAGGAGTCGCCGGCCTTCGCACGGGGCGCGGGGGATGAGCCGCCCGCCTCGGCGTGCGGCGCGGGCTTGGAGGGGGCCGCCGCTGCGCGGGGTGCCGGCGATGCGGCACCGGGCCTCATGCGCAACGCCATTCAAAAGGCACTCGCGCTCGCGCCCGACGCCGCCTCGGAGGCACCTGTCCTGGCACCCGGCGTCGGCGATGAGCCACTCGTCCTCGTGCGCGACGCTGCCCCGGCAACCGCCTTTGAGTGCGCCCCGGATGAGTGGCCCGGCCTCGCAGCCGACGCAGTCCGGGAGGCGTCCGTCCTCGCGGGCGAGCCCACCCCGCAGCCACCCGCCCATGGCCGCGCAGCCCCCGATGAGCCCCCAGCCCTACCGCCCACGCTCGCCCCGGAGGTGCCACCTCTCACCCCCGCAGCCCCCGATGAACCCGCACCCCCACCGCGCAGCCTCACCCCGGAGCTGCCACCCCCCGCCCCCCTCACCCCCGCACCCCCCGACAGCCGACTCGCCCTGGCCCGCGGCGCCGGGCAGCGCATCCTGGTCGTGGCCGGCGAAGCCGACCTCGCCGAACTGCTCGCGACCACTCTCGAGTTGGCCGGGTACCGGATCAGCCTCACCGGCACCGGCGTCGACGCGCTGGCGTGGATTGCGCAGCGACGGTTCGATCTGGTCGTCTTCGACACCGATGTGCCGGACATGGGGCGATTCAGTCGGGACCGCCGGCCCCGGCTTCCGTATCGCCCGCCTGTCCTGCTGCTCAGCGGGACCGACTGCCTGCACCGGCTCGTGCCCGAACTCGGGCCGGGGGAGCGGGACTACGTCACCAAGCCCTTCCGGGTGGCCGAAGTCCTCGCCAGGATCGAGGTGTTGCTGCGGGGCGCCCGGCCCGGCCCGTCAAGGGGGCACCCGCTGCAGTACGGGGACCTCGTGATGGACGACTCGGTGTGCAGGGCGCGACGCGGGACGCGGACGCTCGAACTCACGCCCGCGGAGTACCGGTTGCTGCGTCATCTCCTGGTCAACGCGCACCGGGTGCTGTCCAAGAAACAGATCGGCCGCTATGTCTGGGGAGACCACGGCGGCGACAACGCGATCGAGCAGCTCGTGTCCCGCCTGCGCCGCAAGGTGGACCGGGATGCCCCGCCGCTGATCCACACACGCCGGGGCTTCGGCTACTGGCTCGGCCGGGCCGAGGACCGTCCCTGAGCCCGGCGTTCCTGTGATCCGGGCCACGTCAGCCTCCTGTCAGGAAACTGACCGGGTCGCGTCAGACCCCTCTGTTTGCATGTGCTCATCGAGGCCTCGACCCCTTCGCCCGGCGCTCCACCCCACCCGGAGCCCCCCCATCCGAGGAGAACCATGGCGACCTCCTGACCGACCCCGCGCCCGAAGCGCCGGACGGCGTTCCCGAGTTCCCGATGCCCAGGGAGTCCCGCTGCCCCTTCGACCCGCCGCCCGCGCTCAAGGACCTGCAGGCGCAGGGCCCGCTGACCAAGGTGCGGCTGTGGGACGGCAGTGAGCCCTGGCTCGTGACCCGGTACGCCGAGCAGCGGGCCCTGCTGGGCGACGCGCGTGTCAGCGCCGACACCGACAGCCCCGGCTATCCCACCAAGGCCAGCCCCGACGCCGGCGAGGGCAAGCTCAGCTTCATCATGATGGACGACCCCGAACACGCCCGGCTGCGCCGGATGGTGACGGCGCCGTTCGCGGTCAAGAAGGTCGAGGCGCTGCGGCCCGCCGTGCAGCGCATCGTGGACGGCCTGATCGACGACATGCTGGCCGGCCCGTCCCCGGTGGACCTGGTGGACGTGTTCGCGCTGCCGATCCCGTCGCTGGTCATCTGCGAGCTGCTGGGCGTGCCCTACGAGGAGCACGACTTCTTCCAGGAGCACACCAAGACCATGGTCCGTACGACCGCCACGCCCGAGGAACGCGGCATGGCGAGCCGTGAAGTCGCGGGCTATCTCGCCGGACTCCTGGGCAAGCGGCTCGCCGAACCGAAGGACGACCTGCTGTCGAGCGTCGCCGGCCGCATCACCGCCGGTGAACTCACCCACCAGCAGGCGACCGAGATGGCCCTGCTCCTGCTGATCGCGGGCCACGAGACCACCGCGAACATGATCGCGCTCGGCACCCTGGCGCTGCTCCGGAACCCCGACCAGCTGGCCCTGCTGCGCGAGACCGACGACCCCAGGTTCGTCGCCGGGGCCGTCGAGGAACTCCTGCGCTACCTGCACATCACCCACCTGGGCCGGCGTCGTGCCGTGACCGAGGACATCGAGATCGGCGGCCGGGTGATCAAGGCCGGCGAGGGCGTCATCATGGTCAACGAGATCGGCAACCGCGACCCCGAGGTCTTCGCCGACCCCGACCGCCTCGACCTCACCCGCGACGCCCGCCGCCACGTCGCCTTCGGCTTCGGCGTCCACCAGTGCCTGGGCCAGCCGCTGGCCCGGATGGAACTCCAGGTCGTCTACGGCACCCTCTACAAGCGCATCCCGACCCTGAAGTTGGCCGTCCCGTTGGAGGCCGTCCGCTTCAAGAGCGACGCCTTCATCTACGGCGTCCACGCACTGCCCGTCTCCTGGTGACGGCTCCTCCTCACCCGAACACGAACAACACCCCGCACACGAACAACACCCCGTACGAAGAAGGGAATCCGGTCATGAAGGTGGAGCTGGAAGCAGACAAGTGCGTCGCGTCCGGACAGTGCGTGCTCGCCGCGATGGACGTGTTCGACCAGGACGACGACGGCATCGCGATCCTGATCGACGAGCAGCCCGCAACAGAGCACCTCGACGGCGTTCGTGAGGCCGTCGCGGTCTGCCCGGCCGCCGCGATCCGGCTGGTGGACCAGTGAGGCGCATCGTCGTCGTGGGTGCCTCGGCCGCCGGACTCGCGGCGGCCGAGACGCTCCGCCGCGGAGGCTACGACGGCACGCTCACCCTCGTGGGCGACGAACCGCTCGCCCCGTACGACCGCCCCCCGCTGTCCAAGCACCTGCTGGCCGGCGAGTGGGAGCCCGAGCGGCTGGCGCTGCGCACCCGTGGCGACCTGGCCGCTCTCGACCTCGACCTGCGCCTCGGCGTGGCCGCCACGGGCCTCCGACTCGCCGACGGCACAGTGGAGTTGGCCGACGACACGACGGTGCCGTACGACGGTCTGATCGTGGCCACCGGAGTGCGCCCGCGTCGGTTGCCGGGGCAGGGCGGACATGTGCTGCGCACCTTGGACGACGCCGTGCGGCTGCGGGACCGGCTTACGCCGGGCAGGCGACTGGCCGTGGTCGGAGCCGGATTTCTCGGGGCCGAGGCCGCCGCCGTCGCCTGGCGGCTGGGCTGCGAGGTGACGCTCCTCGAACCCGCCCCGGTCCCGCTGGCGCACGCCGTCGGCACGGAGGTCGGCGAGCTGCTGACGCAGGCCCATCTGGAACGGGGCGTGGACCTGCGCTGCGGCGTCACCGTGACCGAGGTCACCGAGGACGGCGTACGGCTCGCCGACGGTGAACCGGTCGAGGCCGACGAGGTGTTGATCGCGGTCGGCTCGCTGCCCAACACCGAGTGGCTGGACGGCAGCGGGCTCACCGTCGGCGACGGCGTGGTGTGCGACGAGTACTGCGAGGCCGCGCACAACGTGTACGCCGCCGGCGACGTCGGCCGCTGGCACAACCCGCTGTTCGGGCAGTCGATGCGGATCGAACACCGCACCAACGCGGCCGAGCAGGGGATGGCGGCCGCCCGCAACCTGCTCAACCCGGACGGACGCAAGCCGTTCGCGCCGGTGCCGTACTTCTGGTCCGACCAGTACGACATGAAGATCCAGGCGTACGGCTGGCTGCGCGGCCACGACGAAGTCGCGATCCTCGACGGCGACCTGACGGAACGCCGGTTCGTGGCCGCCTACCGCACCGGAGACCGCGTCACCGGCGCGCTCGCGGTGGGCATGCCGCCCCGTGTGATCAGCAAGTGGCGGCAGGCGATCGCGTCCGGCATGAACTGGCTGGAGGCGGTGGGTGCCAGGGAAGCCGTAAATTAATTGAGTTACGCAATGAGATGGTAAAGTGGCTGCATGCCCACACCACCGCTCCCCGAACTCCCCGACACGCCCGCGTCCCCGGAAGTGATCGAGATCGAGCGCGCGCTCACCCGCATCACCTACCTGAGCACGCGGGCACGGCAGCACGACCGGCTCATGGCCCTGGCCGACGTGCCGCTGGACCGGGCCGCCGTGGCGCTTCTGCGCCAGGTCGCCGACTCGGAGTCGCTGCGTCCCGGGGAGCTGGCCAACCGGCTCGGTGTGGAGGCCTCGCACGTGACGCGCACGGTGCAGCAGCTGGAGAGGAGCGGCTACGTCACCAGAGTTCCGGACCCGCAGGACCGCCGCGCCCAGCGCATCGAGCTCACCGAGCCCGGCCGGCAGGCCATCGCCCGGGTCCGCGAGGCCGGCGCCCGCGGTATGCAGCTCGCCCTGTCCGACTGGAGCCCCGAGGAGCTGCGCCAGCTGGCCACCCTCTTCCACCGCATGGTCGACGACTTCCTCGCCCACGCCGTCGACGAGGACACCGAACAGCAGCCGGCCGGAACCGTCTGACCGGCCCGTCACCGCCCTCTCACGCCGACGCCGTGCGAGGGCGGTGGTCGGCGGCATCACCAGGAGCATCCAACGCAGGGCCGGCGTCTGGCCGTGACTGTCCGGGCGAGGTGGGCTCCCGCAGCCCGCCCAGCAGCAGCCCTCCCAGCACAGGCAGGACGATCAGCGGGGCGAGCGCCGTCCGCAGCGAGGTGGCATCGGCCAGCGCGCCGATCACCGGGGCGGCGAGACCGCCCACGCTCACGGCCAGCCCCAGCGTGACACCGCTCGCGGTGCCCACCCGGCGGGGCAGGTAGTCCTGGCCGAGCGTGACGTGCAGCGAGAACGGGACGTACAGGCCGGCCGACGTCAGGGCGACGAACAGATACACCGGCGGTCCGGGAACAAGGACCACCCCGGCCACCGCGAGCGCGGACAGCGCATACGCGTGCCGTACGACCGCGAGCCGCCCGTACCGCCCGGCCAGCCGGCCCCCGGCCACCGTGCCCACCGCGCCGCCCGCGTAGAGCACGCACAGTGCCGCCGTGCCGGCCACGTCCCCGCCGTCGGTGCGCTGACGGACGTGCAGCGAGACGAACGCGCTCAGGCCGACGAACACGATCGACCGGCACACGATGGCGCCGGACAGCCGCAGGAACGACGGCCAGTCGTCGGTGCCGGCCCCTTCGGCCCGCGCCCTGGTCCACGCCGACCCGGCCGACTCGCGCACCCTCGCCGCGCTCGGCGCCGCGACCGGAGCCGGCGAACGCACCCTGAGTCGGCTCTTCAGGGCCGAGTTCGGCATGACCTTCCCCCAGTGGCGCACCCAGTCGCCCCTCTACCACGCGCTGCGGCTGCTCGCCGAGGACGTCCCCGTCACCGCCGTCGCCCACCGCTGCGGCTGGTCCTCCGCCAGCGCCTTCATCGATGTCTTCCGCCGCTCCTTCGGACACACGCCGGGAGCGCACAACCGCCGCACGGCACAGGGCTGATGACCGGGCAGGGGCGGGTGGGGGGCCTTTACCTACCCTCCGGTAGCATCCGGCGGCAGGCCATCCAAGGAGGATCCGTGCCCCGGTCCGAACGCTCGCCCCTGCTGCTCGCCGGCCTGCTGGCCACCGCGGGGGTCGCCCACTTCGCCGTCCCACGCCAGTTCGACGCGGTCGTGCCGCGCGCCCTGCCGGGAAAGCCCCGGACCTGGACGTACGCCAGTGGCGTCGCCGAGCTCGCGCTCGCGGCCGGGGTGGCGCTGCCGCGCACCCGCAAGGTCGCCGCGCTGGCAGCGGCCGGCTTCTTCGTCGGCGTGTTTCCCGCGAACGTGAAGATGGCCGTCGACTGGCGGCACCGCCCCACCCCGCAGAAGGCCGTGGCAATCGGCCGGTTGCCGTTGCAGATCCCCCTCGTGCTGTGGGCCCGAGGCGTCGCGAAGAACACGGAGGGACGGGCATGAGCGCACAGCTGAAGGTCGGCGACAAGGTCGAGGACTTCACGCTGCCGGACGAGACCGGCACCACCCGCAGCCTCACCGAACTGCTCACCGAGGGACCGGTGGTGCTCTTCTTCTACCCTGCGGCCCTCACCCCCGGCTGCACCGCCGAGGCCTGCCACTTCCGTGATCTCGCCGCCGAGTTCGCCGCCGCCGGCGCACGTCCCGTGGGCATCAGCGGCGACGCGGTCGAACGCCAGCAGGAGTTCGCCGACCGGCACACGCTCGGCATGACCCTGCTGTCCGACGCCGACGGGAAGATCCGGGACCGGTTCGGCGTGACGCGCGGCTTCTCACTGGCCCCCACCAAACGGGTCACCTTCGTCATCGCCCAGGACCGCAGCGTCCTGGAGGTCGTCCGCAGCGAACTGCGGATGAACACCCACGCCGACCGGGCCCTCGCCGCGCTGCGCAAGTGACCGGACGGCCGTCCGGGGCGCAGCGGACGCCATGGTGTGACGGGCGGTAACGGCTGGGCGTCGCGGTTGATGCGGTGCCGCCGAGGACTCATGCTTGACGACATGGAGCGCGTCTCCGCTGCGGTGATCCTCGATGCCCACGGTGTGGTCAAGGGGTGGAGCGAAGGTGCCCTGCGGCTGACCGGCCGCACGGCCGAGGAGGTCGTCGGACGGCCCGCCCGGGAACTGCTCGCCGAGGCACCGCCGCCCACGGCCGTGGCGGCGCTGGCCGGCACCGTCGTGCTGCGCCACCGGGACGGCTCGCACGTACTTCTGGCGCTGCGGGCGCACAGCCTGCTGGGCGAGGACGGCGCACCCGACGGCTACATGGTCGTCGGCGAACCCTCCGCGGGGCCGGAGCCGACCCTCGCCGAGCGGGCCTTCCAGCAGGCCTCGATGTCGATGTCGGTCTTCGACACCCGGCAGCGCTACCTGCGGCTCAACGATGTCGCCTGCCAGGTGATGGGCGTGCCCGAAGAGGTCCTGATCGGCCGGCCCTTCCCGGAGACCGTGGAGGACGCCGAGTACAGCCGCGGCTTTCACTGGCATCTGCGGCAGGTCGCCGAGACGGGCAGGCCCGTCCGCTACGAGAGCTTCACGGGAGCCCCGGCCCTGAACCGGGAGCACGCCTGGAGCATCCAGATGTGGCCGGTACGGGACACCTCCGGCGATGTCGTGGGCACGGCCCTGGCGGCGTTCGACAGCTCCGACCAGTACTGGGCGCGGGAGCGGCTTGCCCTGCTGAACGAGGCGGCGGCCGCCATCGGCACGACCCTGGACGTGGTGCGCACCGCCGAGGAACTGATCGGGATCATGGTGCCCCGGTTCGCCGACTTCGCCAGCGTCGACCTGTTCGACTGGGTCCTGGGATCGGAGGAGCCCCCGGCCCTGACCGGCACCGACATCGCCCTCCGCCGCGTCGCCCACGGCTCCGGAACCGAGGGCACCCCGGAAGCGGCCGTGCACCTGGGCGAGGTGGACCGCTACCCGCCCTTCTCGCCACCGGCGCGGGCCATCCTCGACGGCAACGTGATCCAGAGTCAGGCGGGAGAGCCGGCGTTCATGCGGTGGATCGCGGAACGCAACGCCCGCGCTCCGTCCGGCCGGCGCCACCGCGTCGGCGCCCACTCGATGATGGCCGTGCCGCTGCGGGCCCGCGGCACCACGCTCGGCGTCGCGGTCGCGGTGCGCATCCGGCAGTCGGACGACTACGGGTCGGACGACGCCGTGTTCGCCGAGGAACTCGCCAGCCGCGCCGCCGTCTGCGTCGACAACGCCCGCCGCTTCGCCCGGGAGCGCACCACGGCGCTCGCCCTGCAGCACAACCTGCTGCCACGGGGACTGGCCGGACAGGCCGCCGTCGAGGTGGCGCACCGCTATCGGCCGTCCGGATCGCAGGCCGGCATCGGCGGCGACTGGTTCGACGTGATCCCGCTGTCCGGCGGCCGTGTCGCCCTCGTCGTCGGCGACGTCGTCGGACACGGCATTCCCTCGTCGGCCACCATGGGCCGCCTGTGCACGGCCGTACGCACCCTCGCCGACGTGGACCTGCCGCCCGACGAACTCCTCACCCACCTCGACGACCTGGTCACCCACCTCGCAGGCGACGACACCGACGAGGTCGCCGAACTGGGCGCCACCTGCCTGTACTCCGTCTACGACCCCGTGACCCGCCGCCTCAGCCTCGCCGCCGCGGGCCATCCGCCACCGGCCCTCGTGCTGCCCGACGGCACCACGCAGATCGTCGAGATGAGCGCGGGACCCCCGCTCGGGGTCGGCGGGCTGCCCTTCGAGGCCGCGGAGGTGGAACTGCCCGAGGGGTGCCTGGTCGCCCTGTACACGGACGGTCTCATCGAGGACCGCGACCGCGACATCGACCACGCCACCGCCGAGCTGTGCCGCGCGCTGACCGCGCCCGCCGAAACCCTGGACGCCCTGTGCGACACGGTCCTCAAGGCCGTCCTCCCGGAGGACCCCAGCGACGACGTGGCCCTGCTCCTGGCCCGTACCCGGGCCCTGGGCGCGGACCGCATCGCCACCTGGGACGTCCTGCCGGACCCCGAGCACGTCGCGAGAACCCGGCAGGCGGCCACCGACCAGCTGACCGCGTGGGGCCTCGACGAGGCTGCCTTCGTCACCGAACTCGTCGTCAGCGAACTGGTCACCAACGCCATCCGCTACGGCGCACCGCCGATCCAGCTGCGCCTGATCCGCGACCGCACCCTCATCTGCGAGGTCTCCGACGGCAGTTCCACGTCACCTCACCTGCGCCGGGCCCATGCCTACGACGAGGGCGGCCGTGGACTGCTCCTCGTCGCCCAGCTCACCCAGCGCTGGGGCAGCCGGCAGACCGGCAGCGGCAAGACGATCTGGGCGGAACAGCAGCTGCCGCCGGTGTGATCACTCGAAGGGGCGGCCAGGGTTCACTTCTCGTCGCTCTCGGCGGCGACCTGGCCGAGCGTGCGGCCGGTGCGTACGGAACGGGCCCGGTACGGGTCGGGCGTGCCGTGCCCGCGCGTTTGTCCCTTGCCGGCCTTCACCAGCAGCCAGGCCTCGCGGTCACCGTCCTCCCCGCTGCGGAACCGGGTGAGGGCGTACTCGCCGTGCAGCTTCGAGCCGCTCAGCCGGAAGGTGGCATGGCCGCGCTCGAGCGACTCGCCGAAGTCGACCGGCTGCCCCTTGCGGTCATGGCTGAGGGGCTCATAGGTCCCGTTGTCCCAGACGATCACCGTGCCGCCGCCGTACTCGCCCTTCGCGATCACGCCCTCGAAGTCCTCGTACTCCAGCGGATGATCCTCGGTGGGCATGGCGAGCCGCTTGTCGTGCGGATCGTCGGAGGGCCCCTTGGGCACCGACCAGGACTTCAACACGTCGTCCACCTGCAGCCGGAAGTCGAAGTGCAGGGTGCTCGCGTCATGGATCTGCACCACGAAACGCGGCTGAGCACCGGAGGCCGTCGAGCGGCCCTCGGGTTCACGGGTCCGCCCGAAGTCACGCTTGCCGCGATCGTCCCGCAGCCGGTCCTTCTCACCCACGGCCGCCTCCTTCCCGAGCGCCCCGAGTACCCCGCGCCGTGTCTCCGACGCCCGCTGGGCACTCGGCCGGCATCGCGCCCGCTCAGAACTCCTCGTGCACCTCGGGGTCGCCGCCGAGGCGCCGCTGGGCGCGGTCGGTGATGGCGGCCATCCGGGTGTCGTCCAGGGTGAAGCCGAAGATGTCGAGGTTCTCGCGCTGCCGCTCCGGGCTCGCGGACTTCGGGATGGGCAGGGCGCCGAGCTGGGTGTGCCAGCGCAGGACGACCTGGCCGGGAGTCACCCCGAGGCCGTCGGCGATGTCCTTGACGACCGGGTCCTCCAGGAGGCTGGTGCCGCGGCCAAGGGGACTCCAGCTCTCGGTGACGATGCCCTTGCCGGCGTGGAAGGCGCGCAGCTCGTCCTGCGGGAACATCGGGTGCAGCTCGATCTGGTTGACGGAGGGCAGCACCCCGGTCTCCTTCTCCAGCCGGTCGATGTGCGCGGGCGTGAAGTTGGAGACCCCGATCGACCGGACGAGACCGTCCTCACGCAGCTTGATCATGGCCTTCCAGGAGTCGACGTACTTGTCGACGCGGGGGAGCGGCCAGTGAATGAGGTAGAGGTCCACGTAGTCCAGGCCGAGGCGGGCGCGGGACTCCTCGAAAGAGGCGAGGGTCTCCTCGTAGCCGTGGTGCCGGCCGGGGAGCTTGGTCGTCACGACGATCTCCTCGCGGGGTACGTCGCTGCCCGCGACGCCACGGCCGACGCCGGTCTCGTTGCGGTAGTTCGTCGCCGTGTCCACCAGGCGGTACCCCACTTCCAGGGCGCCGCGGACCGCTTCCTCGGCCTGCGCGTCGTCCATCGGCCAGGTGCCGAGGCCGAGGGCGGGGAGAGCCGTACCGTCGTTGAGCGTGTGGGTCGGGATGCTGATCACTGCCGGACCTTCCCTTGACTGTGTCGTGCATCCAGCGTCACGGATAGGGTGAGCGGTGATCAACCGGAACGGCGGGGGACGAGGGCAGCGGACGGCATGGGCGGCACCGAGGAGAAGCAGCCGACGGGATCGGCGCGTCCGACGTCACGGGACGTCGCCCGGCTGGCCGGGGTGTCGCACACGGCGGTCTCCTTCGTGTTCAACGGCCGCGCCGAGGGCAACCTCTCGCCCGCCACACAGGAACGCATCCGCCGCGCCGCCACCGAGCTCGGCTACCGCCCCGACCCCGTCGCCCGTGGCCTGCGCCGCCGCCGTACGGCCGTGATCGGCCTGGTCACCGACGAGATCGCCTCCTCGCCCTTCGCCGGCCGGCTGCTGCGCGGCGCCATGGAGACCGCCTGGGACAGCGAGCACCTCGTGCTGACCATCGACTCCGGCGGCGACCCCGCCAAGGAGGACGCCGCCGTCGCCGAGCTCCTCGACCGACGCGTGGACGGCATCATCTACGCGGCCATGTCGCTGCGGCGCGTCCGCGTCCCCGAGGGCCTGCACCGCACTCACTCCGTCCTGGCCAACTGCCTGCCCGAGGACGACTCCCTGCCCGCCGTCATCCCCGCCGAGCGCGCGGGCGGCCGTACGGCGGCGCGGCTGCTGCTGGACGAGGGGCACCGCAGGGTCGCCATGGTGGGCGGCCAGGACGACATCGCCTCCGTCGACCGGCTGCGCGGCTTCCGGGACGCGCTGCGCGCCGAGGGGATCACCGTCCCCAAGGAGTGGGTCGTGCGCACCGGCGGCGAGATCGCCGGCGGGTTCGAGGGCGCGCTGCGCGTCCTCGACGGCGTCCCCGCCGACCTGCGTCCCACCGGGATCTTCTGCTACAACGACCGGGTCGCGGCGGGCGCCCTGCACGCCGCGACGCGGCTCGGCATCTCCGTCCCCGGCGAGTTGTCGGTGGTCGGCTACGACGACCAGGAACACATGGCCGAGTTCCTCACCCCGCCCCTGACCACGGTCGCGCTGCCCCATCGGGCGATGGGCGACGCGGCGGCACGGCTGGTTCTCGACGCCATCGACACCGGCAGGACGCCGCCCGCGACGGTGCGGCGCCTGGCCTGCCCGGTGATCAGCCGCGCGTCGGTGGGACCAGCTCCCAGCCGGTGACCGCGGCCCCCGATCCCGTGACGACGAGCTCGGGGATGTCGCCCGTCCGCCGGTAGACCCGCTCGGTGACCACCGCCCGATCGCCGACGAACAGTTCCAACAGCGAGCCGTCGACGAGGACCCGCACCTCGCCGGCCGGGGCCCCCACCACGATCGGCCCCGATCCCTCGCGTCCTGTCCGGGGCCAGTCACCGCGGTCGAGCGTCACAGTGCCGGCGTCCGGGTCCAGAAGCACCGTCAGCTCGGCGTCCGAGGCGGATCGGAGCAAACTGACAGTGGTGCGGGCGGACGCGGTGACAGTCAGGTCGTACGCCTCCGGCAGCGCGGTAGGACTGCCCGCCGACGTGACGAACGGCTCGGCCGCACGCAGCAGTTCGAGCTCCGGCGCCGGTACGACCCGCAGGGCCCCGTCCGGATGCACGTCCACGACCCTCGGCGCGGTCAGGACCCCGGCCCAGCCCGCCCGATCGACCTCGCCCTGCTCACGGGCCTCCCACGACCAGCCCCACATCAGGGCCCGGTCCGGCTCCTGGAGCACTGCGGGGGCGTAGAAGTCCCGCCCGTGGTCGAGGCGCCCGCCTGTGCGGGTTTCGAAGCGCAACTCGCCCTCGCCGTACGGCCGGAGACGGCCGGTCAGATAGCCGGTGGTGCAGGGGATTCCGTCCCACAGCGACAGCACGATCACCCAGTCGCCGCCCGCCGTCGAATACAGCTGCGGGCACTCCCAGCCCACCGCCCCGTCCCCGAAGGCATCCGCCGCGACCGGGTCGTTGCCGTCCAGGAACACCCCCGCGAACCGCCAGTCGGCCAGGTCGTCACAGTCGTACAGCAGCACCGAAGGCGTCCCGTCGGCGTGCCCGGCCCCGACCAGTGCCCAGCGGCGTCCGGCGTTGCTGAACACGAACGGGTCGCGGAACATCACCACGTCCAGGTCTGCCGGCGGGCCGGTCACGACCGGTGTCGGCAGCGGCTTCCAGTCGGTGAGCGTCTCGTCCTCCGGGACCACCGCCCGCGCCAGGCAAATCGTGCCCAGGCCGGTGTGGTGGCGGTCGACACCGGTGTACACCGCGGTCGGTGTGCCGTCGTCGTCGACCACGCACCCGGACCAGCAGCCCGCCTCGTCCGGGCCTCCGGGCGTCGGGGTGAGCGCGATCGGATGGTGCTCCCACCGGACGAGATCGGCGCTGGAGACATGCCCCCAGTGGACGTTCGAGTGCACGGGAGCGGCGGGATTGTGCTGGTAGAAGAGGTGATGGCGGCCCCGCCAACGGAACGGTCCGTTGGGGTCGTTGATCCAGTTGGCGGGGGGACGCACCCGGAAACGCGGGGCGCTGGGATCCGGGGACTGAGCGGTGAGGCTCAACGGTTGACTCCTGCGGACGTGATGCCCTCACGCAGAGGGCGCTGACCGACGACGAACACGGCGACGGCGGGGATCATGGAGAGGACGACACCGGCGAGCACCACGGAGATGGAGCCGGTGCCGAGGTTGCCCTGGAGGGAGACGAGGCCCAGCGGCAGCGTGTAGTTCTGGCCGGAGGTCTCCAGGATCAGCGGGCGGAAGAACTCGTTCCAGTGGTAGTTGAAGGCCAGCACACCGACGATGGCGAGACCGGGCGCGGCCAGCGGGGCGTACACGGACCGGAAGATCCGCCACGGTCCGCAGCCGTCCAGCATCGCCGCCTCGCCCAGGTCCTTGGGCATGCCCAGGAAGTACTGGCGCATCAGGAAGGTGCCGAACGCGGTCGGGAAGGCCGGGATGATCAGACCGAGCAGGGTGTCGGTCAGCCCCATCGACTTCAGCACCAGGAACACCGGCACGATCGTGACCTGCAACGGCACCATCATGGTCGCGAGGACCAGCCCGAACAGCGGCTTCTTGAACCGGAACTCGAGGCGCGCGAAGGCGTATCCGGCCAGTCCCGCCGTGATCATCTGGCCGACCGCGATCAGCGCGGTCACCAGCGTCGAGTTCAGGGCGAGCAGCCATACGTCGATCTGGTCGAACACTCCGCGGTACGCCTCGACGGACGGGTCCGTCGGAATGATCCTCGGCGGCAGGTCGAAGGCCTCGGCCGGGGTGCGCAATGAGGTGGAGACGGTCCACAGGACCGGGCCCAGGGTCAGCAGCGCGCACACCGCCAGCGCGACGATCCGGGCCCAGGGAGCGAGCGAGCGCCGGGTTCGGCTCAGGGACAGGGTTGCTTGGCTCATGGCACTCACCGGCTCACTGGTAGTGGACGAAACGCCGGCTGAGCCGGAACTGGAGGGCGGTGACCGCCATGATCAGCACGAACAGCAGCACGCCCACCGCCGAGGCCTCGCCGAACCGCAGCTGCTCGAAGGCGCTCTCGTAGATCACCATCACCGCGGTGCGGGTGGCGTCACCGGGCCCGCCGTTGGTGAGGACGTACGGCTGCTCGAAGACCTGGAGCGCGTTGATGATGCCGACCACCGACGCGACGAGCAGCGTGGGCGAGAGCAGGGGGAGCGTGATGCCGAGGTGCTTGCGCAGACCGGTCGCGCCGTCGAGTGAGGCGGCCTCGTGGATCTCCTTGGGGATGTTGTTCATGCCTCCGACGAACAGCAGGAACGAGAAGCCGAACTGCTGCCAGACGTAGACCAGGATCACCGTGGTCATCGCCGCGTTCTCGGACGTCAGCCAGGGCACCGGAGCCACCCCGACGAGCCCGAGCAGCCAGTTCACGACGCCGAAGTCCTGGTTGAACAGGTACTTCATCACCACCGAGATCGACGCGGCGGACAGCACCAGCGGGAAGAAGAACGCCGACCGGAACACCGAGCGCAGCCACACCGGCATCCGCCCGTTCACCGCCAGGGCCAGCACCAGCGCGATCAGCAGTTGCAGCGCGACCGCGAACACCATGAAGACGAGCGTGTTGCGGAAGGAGACCAGCACGGTCGAGTCGGTGAAGACCTCACGGTAGTTGGCGGCCCCGGCGAAGCTCGGGGAGTCGATGACGTTCCAGTGGAAGAGGCTCAGCACCACCGATCCGACGATCGGCACGACCGTGAAGACGACGATGCCGACGATCGTGGGCGCCAGGAACAGCGTGGCCAGCAGCCGCCCGCCGCGGTCACGGGCGGAGGGCCGGGCCGGCGGGGCCGGTGCGGCGGCCGGCGGCTTCGGCCGTACGGCGTCCGGTATCCGAGTGTTCGTCATACGTCACGCTCCATGGCCTTCTCCAGATCGCCCTGCATCCGGCGCAGCGCGGGGGCCACCGCACGCCGGGAGGACAGCGCCGTTCCGGTGTGCTTGAGCAGCACCTGCTCGACCTCGGCGACCTGCGGCGGCGCCGGGATCGGCCCGGTGTCCGGGAACTTGTCGAGAGTGTCGTAGAAGACCTGCCAGCGGTTCGGGCCGGTCTCGCGATAGCGGTCGGCGGTCAGCATCGAGCGGCGCGCCGGGGTGGTCTGGTTGGTCGTGAACAGCCGCGTCAGAGTGTCGTGGCGGGCGGCGTACTTGATGAACTCCCAGGCCTCCTCCTGCCGCTTCGACGTGCGCAGCAGCGCGTAGCCGGCGGCGCCGTACTGCATGCGCTGGGTGCGCCAGCGCGGGAAGTACTGCACGTCGAAGCCGTCGGCCGACATGCCCGCCAGATGCAGGCCGCCCGCCCAGAAGCCGCCCGCGGGCGTGACCCCGACCCGGCCGGTGGAGAACACACCGATCAGGTTCTGGCCGTTGCCGCCCTCGGGGCGGGTGCACAGCCCTTCCTGGATGAGGGAGGCGAGATAGTCGTACGCCTCCTCCACGCGCGCGTCGGTGGCCTGCGGCGTCGTCCACCGGAAGCCGCCCCCGCGTCCCTGCCGCTGGGCGGCCGGGTAGAAGGAGTCCCACAGCCAGGCACCGCCGGGTGCCTTGGACTCGGCGAGCAGGTTGGTGTCGTTGGCGAACAGCCAGGGCACCACGCCGCCCCACAGCCGATTGGTCCAGAAGTACGGCGTGAACTGGGAACCACTGGACCGCTTCATGTCCCGCAGCAGCGCGGTGAAGTCGTCGCGGGTCCAGTCGGCCGCAGGGAAGGCGGCCCCCGCCCGCTCCAGCACCTGGTTGTTGAGGTACATGTCGGCGGCGTTGAACTCGACCGGCAGCTGGTAGAGGCTGCCCTCGTACATCATCGACTCCACCAGCGAGGGATGGACGTCGGCGAAGTACTCGCGCAGTTCCTCGGCGTCCCGCCGCACCCAGTCGTCGAGCGGGACCCCGAGACGCTGCGCGAACAGCTGGACGCCCTCGGTGGCGACGTAGACGAGATCGGGCGCGGTGCCCGCCGCGATCTGGGTGAGGATCTTCGCGAAGAAGTCCGACCAGTCGACGGCCTGTACGGCGTTGATCCGCAGCTTGATGTCGGGGTGGACCTTGCTGAAGCCCTCGGTGAGCGTGCGGACGGCCTCCGGTCCGTAGGCGGGGCCTAGCGTGGCGACGACGAGGGAGCCGTCGTTCCGGCCGGGGATGTCGGCTCCGGTGAGCCGCTCCCAGCTCGCGGCGGTGCCCGCCAGCGCGGCGGCTCCCGCGCCGTAGGCGCCGTACCGCAGCAGGGTGCGGCGGGTGAGGTGCGAGTCGGTCATCTAACGGGCCTAACTCGTGTTAGTCGAGTAGTGATGCCCCAGATGATGGGAAGCGGGCCACGGCCCTGTCAATAGGCGTGAACCCCTTGACCTTTAACGAGTTAGGTCCCAAAGTCCTGATCCCACGAGCCACCGTTCTGACACCTCTGACGAGAGGAACGATGCGTGATGCGAGGGATGTCCAGGAGAGCGCTGCTCGCCGGTTCGGCGGCGGGGGCCTCGGCCGCCCTGCTGGCGACCGCACCGACGGCCGCCGCGAAGCCCAGGAAGGCGGCAGCCGCCTGCGCCAGTTACCGCGCCCAGTACCACTTCACGGTCCCCGACCAGTGGAAGAACGACCCCCAGCGCCCGATCTGGGTCGACGGCGAGTATCACTACTACTACCTGTACAACCCGGACTATCTCGCCGGGGGAACCGCCACCGGCACCGCCTGGCGCCTGGCCACCAGCACCGACCTGGTCTCCTTCACCGACCGCGGGATCGCCGTACCGAAGGACACCACCCCCAACGGCGACGTCTGGTCCGGCTCGGCGGTGATCGACAGCGACAACACCGCGGGCTTCGGCGCGGGCGCGGTGATCGTCCTCGCCACGATGGCGCCGGACGAGATCACGCAGGCGCAGTACCTGTACTACTCGACCGACGGCGGCCGCACGTTCACGCCCCACGGCACCGCCCCGGTCCTGCCCAACCCCGGCGTCCGGGACTTCCGTGACCCCAAGGTGATCCGCGACGAGGAACGCGGGCGCTGGGTGATGACCCTCGCCGAGAACGACAAGGTGGGCTTCTACCACTCCACCGACCTGAAGTCGTGGACGTACGTCAGCGGCTTCGTCAGAGGCGGGATCGGCGTCCTGGAGTGCCCGGACCTGTTTCGCGTCACCGCCGACGACGGCACCGCGAAGTGGGTGCTCGGCGTCAGCGCGAACGGCAAGGGCTCGGGGCTGCCGAACACGTACGCCTACTGGACGGGCTCCTTCGACGGCACCGCCTTCACCGCCGATGCCGCCGACCCGCAGTGGCTCGACCACGGCTGGGACTGGTACGGGGCCGTCACCTTCGAGAAGCACCGGAGCGACGGCTCGGTGGACCCGTCCGTGCGCTACGCGATCGGCTGGCTCAACAACTGGGACTACGCCAACATCACGCCCACCATCGACTGCGACGGCTTCAACGGCACCGACTCGATCGTCCGCGAGACCACCCTGAAGCGGGGATCCGACGGGACATACCACCTCGCCTCACAACCGGTTGCCGCCCTGCACGACCACGTCTCCCGCACGGTGAACCTGGGCGACCTGGAGGTCACCGGCACCCGGGTGCTCGACTACCGGGGCACGGCCTACGAGGTGACCTGCGAGATCACCTGGGACCAACTCACGGGCGCCGGACTCCAGTTGCGCCGTTCACCCGACGGTGCCCGCCATGTCGACGCCGGGATCTACGGCGACTACGCCTTCCTCAACCGCCGCTCCACCGTGAACCCCGACGCCTCCGGCAGATGGCAGGAGAGCCACAGCCCCTTCGACCCGTCCGCCCGCACCGTGCGGCTGCGGATCCTGGTCGACCGTACGTCCGTCGAGATGTTCATCGACGACGGACGGTATGTGCACTCGTCGGAGGTCTTCCCGTATCTGATCGACACCGGGCTCGCGCTCTTCACGATCGACGGCACTGCGGTCTTCCGGAACACGGTGATACGGGAGTTCGCGGTCTGAGGCTCTGTCGTGGCCCTGTCGCCAGGCCCGCCGAACACTGTCACGATCTTCCTGGGGCCGGCTCGGACCGGGCCGGTGCGGACGGACGACCGACGGAGCAGGCATGACGACGGACAGGGCCACAGCGGACGGGACGCAGCAGCTCGCGGGGATCGAGGTGAAACCGGTCGCCGGGCACATCGGGGCGGAGATCACGGGCGTCGACCTGGTCGCAGAGCCGACCCACGCCGCGGTCGCCGCGATCCGGGCGGCCGTACTGCGCTGGAAGGTGGTGTTCTTCCGCGGGCAGCGGCTGGACCACGCCGGACATGTGGCGTTCGCGCGCCGGTTCGGCGAACCGGTCGCGCTGCGCAAGCGGGGGAGCGCCTCACCGCCGGACTTCCCTGAGATCGAGACGACCGCGGACCGGCTGGAGCTGGGCGGGAAGTTCGGCATGGAGCACGACGAGTGGCTGCGGCGCCGCCGCCACACCCTGCTGCGCGGCTGGCACTGCGACCACGGCGCCCGCGTCGACCCGCCCGCCGCCACGATCCTGCGCGCCGAGACCGTCCCCCCGTACGGCGGCGACACCACCTGGGCGAACCTCGCCGCCGCCTACGCCGGTCTGTCCGGTCCGGTGCGGGAGTTCGTGGACGGCCTGCGGGCCGAGCATCGTCTCGGCGTCGGCTACCAGGCCCGGCCCGGCGACGACGCGTACGTCCGGCATCTCCTGGACCACCAGGTGGCCACCCTGCATCCGCTGGTCAGGGTCCACCCCGAGACGGGGGAGCGGATCCTGTACGTCAACGGCTACTACGTCGAGCAGATCGCCGACCTCTCCCGGGCGGAGAGCGCCGCCGTCCTGGAGATGCTGCTGGACCAGGCGACCCGCCCCGAGTACACGGTCCGCTTCCGCTGGGAGCCCGGCAGCGTGGCCTTCTGGGACAACCGGGCCACCATCCACCTCGCCCCCAGCGACAACGCCCACCTCGACCCTCCCCGGACCATGCACCGGGTGATGCTCGCCGGTGACGTGCCGGTGGGGGTGGACGGCAAACCGTCGGAGCCGATCACCGGGACCGAGCGGGGGCGCTGGTAGCCACCGCCCCCCCGGTGAGCTCACCGTGCTCACCGCCCTCAGCGGGCGACCAGGTCGCGCAGTGCCTTCACGATCTCGTCGGGCGCCTCCTCGGCCATGAAGTGACCGCACGTGACCGTGGTGTGCCGCAGATCGGGCGCCCAGGCACGCCACAGCGCGGCGGCGTCGAAGCCCAGGGCGGCGCCCCAGTCCTGCTGGAGCACATCGACCGGCATCCGGAGCGTGGTTCCGGCCGCCCGGTCGGCCCGGTCGTGCTCGATGTCGGCGCCGGCCGAGGCCCGGTAGTCCGCGACGATCGAGGGCACGGCCTCGCGGCAGGCCGCCAGGTACGCGGTGCGGACCTCGTCCGGCACGGCCCGCCGGTCGGACGTCCAGATGTCGAGGAAGTGGCCGAAGAAGTCGTCCGGCGCGGCACTGATCATGCGCTCGGGCAGGCCGGGCGGCTGGGCCATCAGATAGAGGTGGAAGCCGACGGCGGCGGTGACGCCGTGCATGACCTCCCACATGTCGAGGGTCGGCAGGACGTCGAGGCAGGCCAGGCGGGTCACGGTGTCGGGGTGGTCGAGCGCGGTACGGAAGGCCACCAGGGCGCCGCGGTCGTGCCCGGCCAACGCGAAACGCTCGTGCCCGAGTTCATGGGCCAAAGCAACGATGTCCGCGGCCATGGTCCGCTTGGAGTAGACGGTGCCGTCGGTCTCGGCCGGCTTGTCGCTGGCGCCGTAACCGCGCAGGTCCGGGCAGATCACCGTGTGGTCGGCGGCGAGGTCGTCGGCCACGTGGCGCCACATCAGGTGCGTCTGCGGGAAGCCGTGCAGCAGGACGACGGGCGGGCCGGAGCCGCCGACGGCCGTGTGCAGGGACACGCCGTCGGCGACGGGGACGCGGTGGTGATCGAAGCCGGCGATGACGGGTGGCATGGCTCCGCTCCTTTCGATGCGATGGGGGAGGATTCCCTTCGGGAACATTCGGGTTCCTCGATCCTCGCGGCGGCCGATGAGCGGGTGATGAGCAGAGCGGACGCGTGGCGGCGGCGCCCGGGGAGGAGGACGGCGGTGGAAGACGTGGGGCCTGCCTTCGGTGTGCTCGGACCGGTGACGGCCTGGGACGCACACGGGAACGCGATCGACCTGAAGGGCCCGAGACACCGCTCGGTCCTCGCCCGGCTGCTCGTCGCCAAGGGCCATGTGGTGCCTGTCTCCCGCCTGGTCGACGACCTCTGGAGGGACGACCCTCCTGCCGAAGCCGTGGGCGCCGTACGCACCTTCGTCGCGGCACTCCGCCGCGCCCTCGAACCCGACCGACCGCCCCGCACTCCGGCTCGGCTGCTGGTCACCGACGGCCCGGGCTACGCCCTGCGCGCCTCGAAAAACGCGGTGGACGCCTGGCGGTTCGAGGACTCCGTCACCGCTGCTGGTGCGCTGCCGGCCAAGGAGGCGGCCGTACGGCTGGACGAAGCGCTCGGCTGTTGGCGTGGTCCCGCCTACGCGGAGTTCGCGGAGCAGGAGTGGGCCCGGACCGAGAGCCGTCGCCTGACCGAGCTGCGCCTGCACGCCGTGGAGCTGCGTGCCGAGGCGCTGCTGGCCCTCGGCCTGGCCGACCGCGCCGCCGCGGACCTTCGGGCGCACGCGGCCGAGCACCCTTGGAGGGAGAACGCCTGGCGCCTGCTGGCCCTGGCGCTGTACCGCACGGGCCGGCAGGCCGACGCGCTGGACGTGCTGCGTCGGGCGCGTGCCCTGTTGGCCGAGGAACTCGGCATCGACCCGGGGCCCGGTCTGCGTTCCCTGGAGGCGGACATCCTCCACCAGGCCGACCACCTCGGCGAGGCGCGCGACAACCCCGCCGGCCGGGTCTGGGAGCAGGCGGCCGCCGCCTACGACCGTGCCGTCGCCCCCGACGCCCGCGCCCGACTGGAATCCACGACCGGCCTGCTGCGGAACCTCGCCGTGACCGGAGGCGACGGGCTGCTGGCTGCCCGGGAGCATCGGGTCGCGGCCATCGCGGCGGCCGAGGAACTGGGCGACGCCGAGCTGACCGCCCGGGTCATCGGTGCCTACGACGTCCCGGCGATCTGGACCCGCCTCGACGACCCGGAACAGGCGGAACACGTGGTCGCCGCCGCCGAACGCACCCTTGTCGTCCTGCCCGCCGAAGGCCACGAGGCGGCCAAGGCCCGGTTGCTGGCCACGGTCGCCCTGGAGTCGCGAGGCACCCCGCGTGCCCGTGGCCCGCAGGCCGCCCGCCAGGCCGAGGAGATGGCCCGCCGGCTGGACGATCCGGCGCTGCTGGCGTTCGCCCTCAACGCGGCGTTCATGCAGTGCTTCGACAGCACCGGGCTGGCGCCGCGCCGCGACGAGATCGGTGCGGAACTGGTCGCGCTCGCCACCCGCCACGGCCTGGCCACGTTCGAGATCCTCGGCCACCTGATCCGGCTCCAGGCCCGCAGCGCCCTCGGCGACTTCACCACGGCCGACCGCCACGCGGCCGCCGCCGACGCACTGGCCGTACGCCACGAGGCACCGCTGGTGGGTGTGTTCACCGGCTGGTACGCCGCACTGCGGCTGGATGCCTCCGGCCGGGCCCCGGTGACGGAGGTGGAGGTGGCCTACCAGGAGGCGGCCACCCTGCTGCACGGCGCGGGCATGCCGGGCCTCGCCCAAGGCCTGCTGCCGCTCGCGCTGCTGTGCCTGCGCGTGCGGCACGCCCAGCCCCTCGGCTTCGACGACCACACGGACTGGGGCCCCTACGCCCCCTGGGCGCGCCCCCTCCTCCTCATCGACCGAGGCCACCGCCCCGAGGCCGCCGAGGCCCTCCACGCCACCCCCGAACCACCCCGCGACCTCCTCCAGGAGGCCCTGTGGTGTCTCACGGCCCGAGCGGCCCTGGCCCTCGGCGACCGGCCGACCCTGGCACGCGCCCACTCCGCCCTCACGCCGGCGGCGGACGAACTGGCCGGAGCGGGCAGCGGGTTGCTCACCCTGGGCCCCGTCTCGACGTTCCTGCAGGACATCACGGCTGTCCTCGGCTGGACAGGCGTCATCAATTGATCATTCTTTCCGGTGAACCGCTCGGCGAGACTCGTCGTCGTACAGGTGAATGATCGACAACGCTCTGCGCGGGTACCGGACCCGGGCGGGCACGTCCGCGGGCCTGTCCCGTGCGATGAGGAAGGAAGCGCATGCCGACTCCCGGGCGTCGTACCGCCGACACGCTCCTTGACGTCTTGCTGCACGCCGCCGCCGAGGCCCCCGGGCAGGTCGTCGTCCACGTCCGCGGAGACGGCAGCGAACGCACGGTCACGTTCGCCGAGCTCCGCGACGACGCCCTGCGCGTGGCAGGTGGTCTGCGCGCGGCGGGACTGGAGCCCGGTACTGCCGTGCCTCTCCTCGCGGGTCTCGGCGAGGACTTCCAGCCGATGTTCTGGGGAGCGTTGGCGGCGGGCCTCGTGCCGGTGCCGCTCGCTCCGGAGGCGCGTCGGGTGGGGCCCGTGTGGGAGTTCCTCGGCAGGCCTGCCGTCGTCGTGGACGCGACCACGGAAGCGCTGCTCGCCGAGATCCCGGGACCGGTGCGCGCGCTGCGACTGGGCGAGCTGCGTGAGGCCGGCCCGTTGCGCTCACTGCCCCGGCGCGGCCCCCAGGACCTCGCGTTCCTCCAGTTCTCCTCCGGCAGCACCGGCGCCCCGAAAGGCGTGGAACTCACCCACGAGGTCGTTCTCGCCAACCTCCGGCAGATCCGTACCGCCATGGCGATCACGCCTGACGACGTGGTGGCGGGCTGGATGCCGTACTTCCATGACATGGGCCTGATCGGCACCCACCTCGTCCCCATGGCGGCGCGCCTGAAGCAGGTACGACTGGAACCGCTGACCTTCGCCAAGCGCCCGGCCCGCTGGCTGGAGGCGGCGGCCAGGCACGGGGCGACCCTGCTGTCGGCGGCGAACTTCGCGCTGGCGCTGGCGGCACGGCGGGTGCCGGTCAGCACCTGGGCCGGACTGGACCTGAGCTCCGTACGCCTGCTGCTCGTGGGCGCGGAGCCGATCGCGCCGCGCGTGTGGCGGGAGTTCACCGCGAAGGCGGGGACGGCAGGACTGGACGCCAAGGCAATGCTCCCGGTGTACGGGCTGGCCGAGGCCACGCTCGCGGTGACCGTGCCCCCGCTCGGCGAGGCCGCCGTGCCCCTGCGCCTGGACCGGGCGGCGCTCAGCCGTGGCCGGGCCGTTCCCGCGGAACCCGCCACGGACGCCGTCGAACTGATGGACGTGGGCCGTCCCGTCCCGGACTGCGAGGTCCGTGTCACCGGTGATTCCGGCGAGCCGCTCGGCGATCGGCGGGTCGGTCACATCGAGGTACGCGGGCCTCAGCTGGCTCGCGGTTATCACCGGGCGCCCGAGGCGAGCGCGGCCGCGTTCGACGGCGGCTGGCTGCGGACGGGCGACCTCGGCTTCCTGAACGAGGGCCGGCTGTGTGTCACCGGTCGGCACAAGGACGTCGTCTTCGTCGGCGGCCGAACCTTCCACGCCCCCGACCTGGAGGAGACCGCCGCCGCCACCCCGGGACTGCCTGGAGGGACGGTGGCGGCGATCGGGTCCAGCGATCCGGACACCGGAGCCGATCGGGTCGTGGTGTTCGTGCAGTGGGCACGGCCCGCCTTGGCCACGGCCCTTCCCGTGCTCGACGCGGCGGCGGCCCGGGTCCGGGAGGCGCTGGGCCACGACGACGTACAGGTGTTGCCGCTGCCGCCAGGGGCGTTTCCCCGCACCACGAGCGGCAAGCTGCGGCGCGCGGTGATGCGCGAGCGGTTCGAGGCGGGTGCCTATGCGGAGGTCGAGGGGCGGTTGTCCGCAGCGCGGGGTGGCGCCGCCGGTCAGGCCGGCAGGGCCTCGGTGTGCGACGCCCGGCGGGCCCCGGTGGATGAGGCGCGGGACCAGGAGCGCGGTCCGCAGGGTGGTCCTGTGCCGCGCTCGCAACGCGACGTCGAGGAAGCGATCCGGGGGGTCTGGGCTCGGACACTGGACCTCTCGCCGGCGGCGATCGACCGGGACGACCGCTTCTTCGCCCTCGGAGGCTCCTCCCTCAAGGCGATGGCCGTGCTCGCGGGGATCGAGGACACGTTCTCCGTCACGGTGGAGCCTCGCGTGCTGCGCGACCACGACACCGTGGCCGCACTGGCCGGGCATGTGCTGGCCCTGCTGTCGGAGGGTGACGGAGCGTCGGGTACCGGCACGGGGGTGGTCACGGACGACAGGCGGGCGTGGGAGCCGGCCACCGAGGGCGCGGGGGACCAGCCGGACGGAGATCGTGCGCGTAACCGCCCGGTGGCGGTGCTCGGCATGGCCTGCCGGTTCCCCGGAGCGGACACGCCGGAGGCCTTCTGGGAACTGCTCGCTTCCGGTCGCGACACGGTCACAGCCGTGCCCGGGGACCGTTGGGAGGGCGAGGGCGGAGGGAGCGGCGGGGACGGCGAGGGCGCAGGGCACGGCGAGGGGACCGAGAAGGCCCCCGGCGCTCCCCGCTTCTCCGGCTCCTTCCTCTCCGACCCCGCCGCCTTCGACGCCGTCTGCTTCGGCATGGACGACGAGGAGGCCCGTGCCACCGACCCACAGGCCCGGGTCTTCCTGGAACTGGCCCACGAGGCCCTGGAACGCGCCGGCTACGCGGGGCCGCGGCGGACCGGCCGCAAGGTCGGCGTGTTCGCCGCCACCGGCGACAGCGGCTACCGCGAGATCCTGGCCGCCGCCACGCGCGGCGACCTGGCCGCCCATGCCGGCGCGCTCACCGGCAACCTGCCCAACCTGATCGCCGCCCGCCTCTCCCAGGCACTCGACCTCGACGGCCCCGCCCTGGCGGTGGACACCGCATGCTCCTCGGCCCTCGTGGCACTCCACCTGGCCCGGCGCAGTCTCCAGAGCGGCGAGTGCGACATCGCCGTCGTCGGGGGTGTCCAACTCGCCCTCACCTCGACCGGTCATCGACTGCTCGAACGCGCTGGTGCGCTCTCCCCGACCGGCGGTAGCCGCCCCTTCGGCGCCACCGCGGACGGAATCGTGCCCGGAGAAGGCGGAGCGGCCCTCGTCCTCGCCCGCCTGGACGACGCGCAGCGGGCGGGGGATCCCGTCCTCGCCCTGGTGCGTGGCACGGCGGTCAACAACGACGGCAGGTCGCTGAGCCTGCTCGCTCCGAACCCGCGCACCCAGCGCGAGGTCATCACGCAGGCGTACGACGAGTGCGGCATCGACCCCGCAGCGGTGTCGTACGTCGAGGCGCACGGAACCGGCACTCCGGTCGGCGATCCCGTCGAGGCGCAGTCGCTCGGGCACGCGTTTCCGCCCCGCGCGGACGGGCTGCCCCGCCTGCTCGGCTCGGTCAAGGCGAACATCGGTCACCTGCTGAACGCCGCCGGCATGCCGGGCCTGGTCAAGACGGTTCTGGCGCTCCAGCACCGCCAGATCCCGCCCTCCCCGAACACCACTGCGCCCGCGCCGTACCTGCAACGCGTCGCACCCGGCTTCGAACTCGTCACCGAGCAGCGGGAATTGCGCGCCCCAGGGCCCCTGATCGCGGGCGTCAACGCCTTCGGCTTCGGCGGCACCAACGCGCACGCCGTCCTGCAGGAGGCGCCCAGGCGGACCTCCTCCGCGAGCCCCGCCGCCGACGGTCCGAACCTGCTCACGCTGTCGGCCCGCAGCGTCGACGCACTGCACGCTGCGGCCACCGATCTGGCCGCCTATGTGCGCGCGAATCCGGACCGGCACGAGGCGGACATCTGCGCCGCCGTGAACACCGCGCGCGACGACGGTCCCCACCGGCTCGCCGTGGTCGCGGACGGCGACCTCGCGGAACGCCTCGACTCGGCCCGCGCAGCGGACTTCACCGTCGCCCGGTCCCGCCCTCGGACGGTGTTCCTCCTACCGGGCCAGGGTGCACAGCGGCCCGGCCAAGGACGTGCACTGTACCGATCGTCTCCGGCGTTCCGGGACGTCCTGGACGAGGCCTCCTCGCTGACGGGCCCCGTACAAGGGCGCTCGCTCGCCGAGTGGTGCCTCGATCCCCGTACGGATCCCGAGGAGTTGGCCAGGACGGAGGTGGCCCAGCCGCTGCTCGTCGCGTTCGGGGTCGGCCTGGCCCGGCAGTTGGCGGAATGGGGACTGTCGGCCGACGCGGTGGCAGGGCACAGCGTGGGTGAGATCGCGGCGGCGTGTGTCGCGGGTTCGCTGACCCTGGACGAGGCCGTGGGGTTCGCCGCGGAGCGCGGGCGGCTGGTGGGTGAACGGACCCTCCCCGGAGCCATGGCCGCGGTCAGGGGCGACGAGGACACCGTCGCCGAGCTCGTCGCCGCATCCGGCGGCTCGCTGAGCGTCGCCGCCGTCAACGGGCCCGATCAGGTGGTGATTTCGGGCGCCGAGGACGCCGTCGACCATGCCCTCGCGGAACTGAGGAGCCGAGGCGTGGCCGCACGCCGGCTCCGTGTCTCCCACGCCTTCCACTCACCGCTGCTGGAGCCTGTCCTCGATCCGCTGAAGGACGCCGCGAAGGCACTGACGGTCAAGCCGGCGACCGTACCGATGCTGAGCACGGTCACCGGCGACTGGCGACCCGACCTCACGCCCGCCTACTGGCAGGCGCATGCCGTCCAGTCGGTGCGGTTCGGTGCGGCGGTGGGGCGGCTGCTGGAGGAGGGGTACGACACCTTCTTGGAGCTCGGCCCAGGGAACACCCTGGTCGGGGCCGTCCGCGCCGTCGCGAGGGCGCAGCATGCCGCGGACGTCTCGGCGTCGACGACAGGGCTCCCGTCAGCCCCCGGCCGCGACGCGGACTCCTCCGCTGCGCGGACGCTGCTGGAGACGGCGGGCCGACTGTGGTCGCGCGGCGCTGCCCTGAACCGCACTGCTCCGGGCCGGACGACCCGGGCCGGCAACCGTTCTGCGGTGCCGGTGCCGACGTACCCGTTCCAGCGCACCCGTTACTGGCCGCGCACGCCCGACGCGGCGCCCGCGGTGCAGCGCCTCGACTGGAGGGACGCACCGCTCACGCCTGCGGCCGGCCCACGCGTCGTGCGGCTGATCGGCAGCGACCAGGCGCTCGGCCGGGCCCTCGCCGAGCGGCTCACCGACCGTGGAGTGACGGTGCTGAGGGCGCACGGGCCGACCGAAGCGACGGCGGACACCCTGGTGTTGCTGGGAGAAGAGGCCGGCACCGGCGACGCAGGCTCGCAAGCCCCGGGTACGGCCATTTCCTCATTGCGCCACGTACTGGACCTGCTCTCCACCGACTGCACCCGCCTCCTGATCGCCACCGAGGACGCGTACGTCACCGGCATGTCGCAGGAGTCGGCGCGCCCGACGCAGGCACTCCTGCACGGCTTCGCCCTCGCACTCCCGGAGGAACACCCCGGGCTCGCCGCCCGCAGCGTCGACCTGTCCTCCCGCGACCCCCTCCACGCCCGGGTCGACGCCCTGGAACGTGAGCTGTACTCCGCCCACGAGCCCGGCGCCGAGGGCGCGGTCGCCTGGCGCTCCGGGCGCAGGGTCAGCCGTGCACCGGCCCACGCGACGGACGTATCCACGGCGCGCGAGGACCTGCCACCGGACGGTACGTACCTGATCACCGGGGGAGCCGGAGGGCTCGGTTCCGCCCTCGCACGCGACCTCGCCGCCCGCGGCGCAGGCGAACTGATCCTGACCGGACGCTCCCGGACCGTCCCCGTCGACCTGCTCGCCGATCTCCGTGCCCAGGGCGCCCGGGCCCGGTACCACGCGGCGGATGTCTCCCACGCGGCCGACATCGACGCGCTGTTCGCCTCGCTGCCCCCGTTGGACGGGGTGTTCCACGCCGCCGGTACGGTCCGGCCCGGCACCCTCCGCTCCAAGACCGACGCGGAGATCGAGCAGACGCTCGCCGCGAAGGTGCGCGGCACGCTGCTGCTCGCCGAGGCCCTGCGCCGCCACGGCCGGGAACCGGCCGTGAGCGTCGCCTTCTCCTCCGTCTCCTCGGTACTGCCCGGCCTGGCAGGCGCGCTCGGCGACTACGCGGCCGCCAATGCCTTCCTCGACGCCTTCGCCGCCGCCGAGCGCGCGGCGGGCCGGCCCTGGCTGGCGGTCGGGTTCGGGCCGGTGGCGGACGCGGGACTGGCCGCCGGGTCACCGGCCGAGGCGCGGCTGCGCGCCCGCGGACTGAGTTCCATGACCACGCGGGCCGCGATCACCGGACTGCGGACGGCCGTCGCCACCGGTGCCGCGCACCTGCTGGTGAGCCCGACGCAGCCCCCAGCGGCCGCCGCTCCGGGCCGGCCGCCGGCCGCGACCCGTCCGTCCCAGGCCGACAGCTCGCCTGCCGCCGCCCCTTCGTCGTCGGCCGGCGCCCCCGCCGTATCCGACCCGGCCCGCACCACCGACCTGATACGCAGCCTGCTGGCCGAGGCCTTGCACCGCGCCCCGGAGGACATCGGCGACGACGAGCAGTTCCTCAGCCTCGGCCTGGACTCGCTCACCGCTGTCGACCTCGCCCGCCGCCTGGAGAGGGAACTCGGACTCCCCCTGCCCGCGACCCTGCTCTTCGAGTACCGCACGGTCGGCGAACTCACCGCCCACCTCGGCGTGCAGAGCCCGCAAGCCTCCCACGCGCCCGTCACCGTGAACCGCGGCCACGACGACACCCCGCAACCCCTCACGCAGCTTCAGCGCGCCTTCCTCACCACCGAGGAGCTGTACGAAGGCATCACCTCCTACGGCTACATACGCCAGACCGTCCGCGGCCCTCTCGACCCCGCCCTCCTCGGCCGAGCCCTCGCCCAACTCGCCGCCCGCCAGCCCATGTTGCGTCTGCGGATCACGGGAGACGGCACACCGCCGCGCCAGTACACCGCGCCCGTCGAGCCCACCGACCGCGCACCCCGCTGGTACGAGGTGCACGAGCCGGACGACTCCGCGCCGTCCCTGCCCGACCTCGAACAGCGGCTGTACAACCGTCCATTCGACCTGACCGCCGAGGATCCGGCGCGTGCCGTCCTCGTCCGCGACCGCCGGGACGAGCACCTCGCCCACCTTCTGCTGGTCGTGCACCACAGCGCCGCCGACGGCTTCAGCCTCAAGGTCCTGTGCGAGGAGCTGTGGTCGCTCTACACCGCGCTCGCGCACGGTCACCCTCTCGAACTCCCCGCCCCGCGCGCCGAGTTCGCGGACTACGCCGCCCTGGTCACCGCCGACCGCCGGTCACCTGCCTTCGCCCGGGACCAGCGGTACTGGACCGACCGCATCGCCGAGCACACAGCGGCAGTCGAGCCGATGACGCTGCCCTACGACGGTGACCCGGAAGCCCTCCCGGCGCCGCCGCTCACCCACCACCAGACGACCGTCGGCGCCTCACTCACGGCGGCGCTGCGGGAGGTGGCCGCCCGCCACGAAGTCTCCCTCTTCCATCTGCTCCTCGCGGTGTACGGCCGCTGCCTCGCCCGCTGGAGCGGACAGGCGGCCGTCGCCGTGAACGTGGCGCGTGCCCGCCGCGAGGCGGCCCTGCCCGGGATCGACCGTCTCGTGGGCCCGCTCGCCGACACCCTGCCGGTGTTCGCCGCAATCGACCCCGCCGAACCCGTGACCGTACTGGCCCGGCGGTTGCAGCGGATCTGGCGCGACGCGGAGTCCCACGCGACGCTAGCCAGCCCCGACATCGCCGCGCTGCTGCCCACCACCGGCCCCGCCCCGCGCACGGTCGCCCCGGCCGGGTTCAGCTTCGCCCGCTTCCCGGTGAGCCACGGCCAGGACTGGCCGGTCACCGTGACCCCGACCGCGGCGGCCACCGCTTCCGCCGCGACCAGGCTCGGCCTGCTGTGCTGGGAATCGGACGCGACCCTGCGCCTCTCCTGGAACCACCCGGCCCAGCTCTTCAGGCGTGAGACCGTCGAGCGCCTCGCGGGGGAGTACCTGGAGGAACTGCGGGCCGCGGCGGGCCAGTTGATCCCTGCCCAGCGGCACGACAGCGACGCCGGGATCGTCGGCCGACTGTGCGCTCAGTTCCGGGCGACACCCCGAGCCATCGCGGTGGACACCGGCCGTACCACGCTCACCTACGCCGAACTCGACGCCGCCACCGTCGCCCTCGCGGACCGGCTGCGCGCCAGTGGCGTGTGCCCCGGCGACCTGGTCGGCCTGCTCACCGAGCCGGGCCCGGACACGGTCGTCGGCGTCGTGGGCATCCTGCGGGCAGGCGCCGGTTGGGTGCCCATGGACGCGACCCACCCCGTGGCCCGACTGCGGGACCAGGTGAAGCGCACCGGGATCGGCGCAGTGGTCTGCCACAGCGCGACGCGGGAAGCCGTCGCCGCGCTGGACGGCATCACACCCGTGGCCGCAGACGCACCGCCCCCGGCCGCGCCGACTCCGGACGCGCCGCCACCCGCCGACCCGGACGCCACCGCCTACGTCATCTTCACATCGGGTTCCACGGGCCGCCCCAAGGCCGTCCCGATCACCCACCGGTCCATGCTCAACTACCTGGACTGGTCACTGGCCACGTTCGGTTACCGACCCGGAGATCGCCTCGTGCAGACGGCGTCCGTCTGCTTCGACGCCTCCGTACGCCAGTTGCTGGCACCGCTGCTCGTCGGCGCCACCGTCCACACCCTGACCCGCGACCTCCTCCGCGACCCCGACGCACTGCTGGACCGGATCGTCAACGACCGGATCACGGTGTGGAGTTCGGTGCCGACGCTGTGGGAGCGACTGCTGACCGCCGCCGAGACCCGCGCGAGGCAGGACGGGACGCCCCCGGACCTGTCGGCACTGCGCTGGGTCCACGTCGGCGGCGAGGCGCTGCCCGCGGCCCACGTACGCCGCTGGTTCGACCTGCTCGACGGCTGCGGGGGCCCGGAGCACAGGATCTCCAACCTGTACGGGCCCACCGAGTCCACCATCAACGCCACCTGCCACGTCATCGACGCCCGCCCGGCCGACGACGTACGGCAGTTGCCCATCGGTCGGCCTGTCGCGGGGGCGGAGCTGGCCGTCGTCACCGAGGACGGCCGTCCCTGCGCCCCCGGCGAGGCCGGTGAACTGCTCATCGCCGGAACAGGTCTGACAGCCGGATACCTCGGCGAGCCGCAGCTCACCGCGCGGGCCTTCGTCGAGCGCGAGGGGCGCCGCTGGTACCGCAGCGGCGACCGGGTCCGCCGGACCGCTGACGGGGTGCTGGAGTTCCTCGGCCGCCTCGACGACCAGGTCAAGGTCCGCGGCCACCGTGTGGAGCTCGGCGAGGTCGAGGCCGCGCTGCTCGCCCACCCGGACGTCGCCCGCGCGGCCGTGCTGCTGCGCGACGGACGCCTGGTGGCGTACCTCGAACCCCGGTCCGGTACCGCCGAGCCGGACGCACGCGCGGTGCGCTCGTTCCTGTCCCGTGTCCTGCCGCCGTACATGCTGCCCGGACGCATCCGCACGCTCCCCGTGATGCCCCTGACCGGCACCGGCAAGGTCGACCGCAACCGGCTGGCGCGCGAGAACGAGGGGACGACGAGCACGGATGTCGCCGGCGCGGTCGACGATCACGGTGCCGAGCCCGCAACCCCGCCCGCCACCCCGACCGAGCACACCGTTGCGAGCATCTGGTCGGCCCTGCTGGACGTACCGGAGGTGACCCGCGAGGACGACTTCTTCGAACTCGGCGGTGACTCCATCATGGTGCTGGAACTCTTCGCCCGCCTGCGCGAGCAACTCCCCGCGGTTCCGCGGCCGACGACGGTCTACACCCACCGCACGCTGAGCGCCCTTGCGGCGGCTCTGGATGCCTCGGCCAACACTCCCGTCCCCGATCCGTCGCCCGATGCGACTCCGGCCTCCGCGCCCCCGCAGCTCGCCGGCCCCTATCCCCTCACGCCGTCCCAGCGTGGATTCCTGCTCGCCGAGACCATCGACCCGGGGGCGGGCTCCGGCTGGCTCGCCCGGTTCCGGGTGCGCGGACCGCTGCGCCACGACGTCTTCCAGCGCGCGGTCGACGTTCTGGTCGCCCGGCATCCGATGCTGCGGACCGTCTTCCCCGCGGGCGCCCGTCCGCCGGTTCAGCAGGAGCTGCCGGACTCGTTGCGCCTGCCCGTGGAGACGGAGACCCTCGCGCACCCCGACCTGCTGGAGCAGCGGATCGACGAGGAGGCCGGGCGCCGACTGGAGCCCTGGGCCTGGCCGTTGCTGCGGCTGCGGCTGTTCACAGTGGCACCCGGTGAGCACGTGCTCGTCGTCCACGCACACCACCTCATCGGCGACGGCTTCAGCGCCGCGCTCCTCGCCGGTGAACTGCTCACCGTCTACGACCGCCTCGACCGCGGGCTCCCGCACGGCCTGCCACCGCTCGACAGCACCTTCCGCGACCACGTGGCCCGGTCCGCCGCGCGCCCACGACCGGACGGACCCGAGGCCGAGGAGTACCGCACCCGCCTCCGCGCGCCCTACACACCGCCCGCGCTGCGCCGACCGGCTGCCCAGCAGGCCCCCGATACCCAACCGGCTTTCCACACCACGGGTTTCACCCTGGACGCCGCCACGACCGGGGGGCTGCGCCGACTCGCCCGAGCAGCACACCGCACCCTGTACGCACCGCTGCTCACCGCGTACTACCGCGCCCTCGCCGAACTCACCGGACAGCGCGACCTGACGCTCGGCCTCGCCGTCACCGGACGCGAGGAGTCCACGCCGGACGCACACCGGCTGTTCGGCCCGTTCGCGGAAGCGGTGGCGCTGCGCCCGGGCCTCACCGGAGGCACTGGAGTCGATCAACCGGCCTTCGCCGACGACTTGCGGCGCCTTGCCGCGGAGACGGACCTGGCCAGGGCCGAAGGACCCAGCGACGTGCGCACGGCGACCGGACTGCCGTGCCACGCCCAGTTCTTCTTCACCTTCCTCGACTTCACTTCTCTTGGCACCGAGGAGGGCGGCGCCGGCCTGACCCTGCACGCCGACGAGTCCGACACCTCCCTCGCACCGCCGCCGGTGGGCACCGATGTGTTCCTCGCCGTGCGGCCGTTGGCGGACGGTGAAGGCCTGCGCATCACTGTGCGGGCCGCGGCGGCGGCGCTCACACCGGGCGAAGTCACCGGGCTCGCAGAGGAGATGCGGAAGCAGATGCGGGAGGCGCTGGGCGATCCCGCCCCCGCCCGCGAGGGCCGCCGCCGGCGCCCCCATCTCGACGCCGCGCTCGTCGGTTACCTGCCCGCGCCCCACCACCTCGCCGCCCTCGCCGGACTGCCGCACGACAGCCCCGGCCTCGGGCGCGAGGAGATCCGGGCGCTCCTGTTCCCGGACGGCCGTGCCCGCCTGCTGGAGGAGACCGGTACCCCGCTGGGGAACTCCGGCTTCGTCGCCCTCCCGCTCTTCGCCGACGAACTGGCCCCGGCCGGTGACCTGGCGGCCCGCACCGCCCGCGCCGTCGAGCACGCCGCCTCACTCGGCGCCCGCTGCGTCTCGCTGGCGGGCATGATCCCGTCGCTCACCGGCTACGGCTACGACGTCCTGCGGGAGACCACGACCGGCGCGGAGATCACCACCGGCCACGCGTCGACGACCGTCGCCGTGGTCAAGACCGTCCACTCCGCGCTCGCGTCGACCGACCGTCACCTCGACGATCTCTCCCTCGCCGTCGTCGGATGCGGCTCGATCGGCACCTCGTCCCTACGACTGCTGCTCGCGACGGCATCCGGGCCACCGGCCCGACTGCTGCTGTGCGACCTGCCCGGCAGCACCCCGCGACTCGAACGGCTGGCAGCGGACCTGGCGTCCGAGTATCCGCCTCCGGCGATGCCGGTCCAGGTTGTGGAGTCCGGGTCGACGCTGCCCGCGGAGGTCTACGAGGCCGACGTGATCGTCACCGCCGTCAGCGGCGCGTCGACCCTGCTGGACGTCGACCGGCTCCGCCCCGGCACGATCGTGGTCGACGACTCCTTCCCGCACTGCTTCGACACCGGGAGGGCACTGGACCGGATGAGCCGTGACCAGGACGTGCTGGTCATTGGCGGCGGCCTGCTGGCCCTCGACTCCACGAAGACGCGGCTGAGCCAGGACCTGCCGGCCGTGGCGAGCGCGGGCTTCGCCCTGCGGCCCGGGATTCCGGCAACCATGGCCTCATGCCGGCTGGAGTCGCTGCTCCACTCCCACCTCAGGGCTGCCGGTCGGCCGCGGAGCGATCTGCCATTGACCCACGGTCTTGTCGACCTGCCCCGTGCACTGGCCCACTGGGACGCGGCGGAGGCCGCCGGCATCCGGCCCGCCCCGCTGCACCTGCTCGACCGGGTCATCGTCCCGGGCGCCACCCCAGCGCAGGCCCGAGCCGGCCGGCGAGGTCGGTGAGGATCTGCACATAATCCTCGTGCTCGAAGGTGAAGGGCAGCGCGAACGCCACCTCGTCCACCTCGCGGAACGCGGCGTGGGCGCGGAGGCGTTCGGCGATCTCCTGCGAACTGCCGACCAGGTCCGGCGCGAACAACAGCCGGGCCGGGCCTTGCGGTGACGTGGTCCGCGGGGCGCGCTTGGCGACGTACTCCTCGTACTTCGCACGCTGCTTCGGCGTGGCGGAGTCGGTGGGGATGACGACGAGCCCCTGGGAGACGCGGGCGTTCTCGCCGTCGGGATGGCGGGAGCGGAAGGCGCGGATGTGGGAGAGCTGGATCTGCGCGAAGTCCGGTGCCGCCGTCGTGTCCTCGGGCCCCTCCGCCTTGACGACGCTGCTGGTCAGGAAGTTCATCCGGTGCTCCCCGGCCCACTGGGCGGAACGCAGGCTGCCGCCGCCGTACCACATACGGCTGCCCAGGCCGGGGGCATGCGGCTGCACCCGATCCGAGAACACCTCGAACCCCTCGACCCCGCTGAAGTCCGTGACCGGTTTCCCCCGCACGAAGTCCAGCAGCCGTCGCACCCGCTCGTACCCGAAGTCCTCGGCGTCGGCCGTGTCCGGGTGGAGGGCCTCCTTGACCCGGTCGTAGTGCATCGGCGGGCCCACGCTCACGCCCGGGTTGAGTCGGCCGCCGGACAGGAGGTCGACCGTCGCCAGATCCTCCGCCAGCCGCAGCGGGTTCTCCCAGCCGAGCGGGATGACGGCGGTGCCGAGTTCGATGCGGCGGGTGCGCTGCGAGGCCGCCGCCAGGACGGCGACGGGGGAGGAGATGCCGTACTGGAGATGACGGTGGCGGAGCCACGCGCTGTCGAAGCCGAGTCGTTCGCCCAGCTCGATGATCTCCAGCGTGGACTCGTGGCCCCGGCGCGGATCCGCCTCGTCGAAGAGCCCGATGGTGAGGAAGCCCAGCTTGCGCAGCGGGCGTGAGGTCGACGGCATGAGCCCCTCCATCATGGAAGCTTCATTGAACCTTCAATGGCGTATGGCACTGCCAACTCGATCAACGCCCGCGGTGTTCCCGCCGCCCGCGATCAGGGCAAGCCCGCGCTCAGTGCAAGTCCGCGATCAGTGCGAGTCCGCGATCAGTGCAGGTCCCCGATCAGTGCAAGGGGATCGTCACCTCGTCCTCGACCGGCGGGTCGACCTCCTGCGCGCGGTTGCCGGTCGCGGCGTGGCAGCGCAGGCGGACCGCCTCCGGCGTGACGTCCAGACGCAGGAAGCACTTGAAGAAGGGCGGGCTGTAGGTCGCCGAGCTCGGTGAGAACAGCTGCGTGTAGATCTTGCGCACGGGGAGGCGGAACCGGGCCGTGCGGTCCGGACGGCGGCCGGCGCCGAGCAGACTGGCGACCAGGCGGATGCGCCATGTGATGCGGGTCGTCGTCTGCTGGGCTCGGGTCAGCGGGATGCCGAGGCGCTCGGCGACGACGGCCGCAGCCTGTGCCTCGGTGACGGTGAAGAAGCGACGCAGGTGCAGCCTGCGGCCGTAGAGCTTGCTGTAGAAGGCCAGGGAGTCGCCGCGCAGCGGGTAGCAGCGGAACTCCTTCTCGGCGACGTTCGCGACGTCGACCCGCGGGATGGTGTGGGTGGCGTGCATGAACGCGCCGCCGCCGCCCGCGACCACGTACTGGATCGTGCGGCCGTCGACCTGGACCGGGTAGCGCTGGTAGTTGTGGATGTCACCACCGATCGCCGCGACGTAGCGGTGGGCCGGGTCGCGGACGATCTCGTCGACGGTCCCGCCGCCCTCGATCGTGCAGGGGTGGTGTTCGCCGTCCACGTACAGCGGCGAGCCGGTGATGAGGATCTTCGGGCGTGGATCCTTCGACACCTCGCGCAGCCACGCGCCCTGTTCGGCGTCGATGGTCCCGAGGAGTCCGGTGTCGATGCCTATGATCCGCACCGGCCCGGCGTCGATCGCCCAGTACGGCCCCGGCTGGACGGCCTGTTGGACCTCAGCCGACCTCAACTCACGCGCGTCCGCGAGTCGTTGACCGTCGTTCTTGCGTGGGCGGTGCCACAGCAGCGACCGCAGCCGAGCCCGGCTGAGCGGACGCGGTGCGGGCTCCGGCGCGAGGGGCGGGGCGTCGTCGCAGAAGACGCGCATGAACGCGCCGAGGTCCTCGTACCAGTCGTGGTTGCCGGGTATCGCGTAGATCGGTGCCTGGTAATCCTGGTACGGCCGGAAGAACTTGGGGCCGTAGTCGTCGGCGCTGCCGACCGGATAGATCACGTCACTGGCGAGGACCGCGAACCTGGTGTCCTGACCCGTCCTCAGGAAACCGGGCACGACGGCGTACTGGGGATCGTCGCCCTCGCCGGTGTCGCCGATGACGAGGAACGAGAACCGGTCCGGGTCGTCGCGCCGGATCACCTTGTCGGCGGGCGAGCCCGCGGCCGTCCGCTGCGCCACCCAGCGGCTGCGGGTACGGCCCGTGGGATCCCCGAACCAGGACGCGAGCACGCCGTTGCGGGCGGCCCACAGCATCTTGGGGTTGAGCCAGGAGATCTTCTCGACCTTGGTCGGCATCAGCCGCTTGTACGTGCCCAGTTCGGGGGCGCCCCAGCCGGCGCCTTCGGCGGTATCGCGTGAGGAGTCAGACACCGGTGCACCGTAACAATGATCTAGAGAAGGTCGAGAGGGGGGAGCGCCGCCCCGGCGCGTCGCCGCGCTCCCGGGTCACCACTTGCGGGCGTACGGTTCCCGGTTGGGCTGCGGGGTGCGGGCAGGGGCCCTGACCCCGGGGTCGTGGTCGGGCTGTTGTCGGGTGCCGGGTCGCTGGGCCGTGCCGAACCGGCGTGCTGTGCCGGGGCGGCTGCGCTCGCCCTCGCCGAGGACCAGCAGCGGGTCGAACATCACCACCACGCCGGCCAGGACGAGGAAGACGATCGGCCCCAGGAGCATGGGAAGCAGCAGCGAGGAGGACGAGTCGCCCGCCCATGACGCGCCGGTCGTGCCGTGCAGATGGACGCTGACGGCGGCCATGCCGGTGTAGTGCATCCCGGACACGGCCACGCCCATGACCAGGCTGGCGCCGAGACTGGTGAGGAAGCCGCGGATGGTGACGGCCGCCCACAGAGCGGCGGTCGCGGCGACGATCGCGATCAGGACGGAGAGTCCCACCGTGAACGTGTCGTACCGGATGCTGCCGTCGAGGCGCAGCGCCGCCATGCCCAGATAGTGCATGGCCGCCACACCGAGTCCGGTGACGACGCCCGCGCCGGCCAGCGTGCGCCTGCTCGCGCCCTGGTAGCCCACGACGAACACGCCGATGCCGACCACCAGGATCGCCACGGCGAGGCTGAGGACGGTGAGACCGGCGTCGTAACGGATCCGGGTCTCCTCGACCTCGAAGCCGATCATGGCGATGAAGTGCATCGTCCAGATGCCGCAGCCGATCGACGCGGCGCCGAGCGCCAGCCAACCGGGTTTCCACGACTGTTCGTTGAGCAAGGACCGGACGATGCACCGCAGTCCTAACGCTGCTCCCAGGCAGGCCATCAAATCGGCTGCCACCGGGGTCACCACACCGTAGCGGAACCCGTCAACCGTGCCTTCCATGAGCCAACGCCCCCCAGAGTTCTGGCCAGTTGTGGAGCAAGGTGTACGTGTGAAGGATGTGCAAAGCAAGCCTTTACCGCCGGTAGCCGTTGAAATGTGTATCACCGTGGGGCAACTCCGGTCAGGCAGCGGCGAGTTTCAGCCAGACGGGAATCGCGGTCTGGAATGCCTGCTACTAGGGCGGCGCGCACGGGCTCCAGCCTTCCCCGCACCGGCGGGCCACAAGTGGTGGCCGTCCACCGGATGTGGCACAGATGGAGGGGAGAGCGGCGGCAGGCAGTGACGGGAAGGGCCGGACATGCAGGAGCTCGCGATCATCGAGGCACCGTCCGTCCTCGGCCTGCGGCCGTCCGGGGTCCAGGACCTGCCGACGGCCCTGCTCGACGCCGGCCTGCCGGACGGTCTCCACGCGGTACGGGCCGGCCGCGTCCAACCGCCGGCCTACGACCCGACGCGGGACCCCGGCACCGGAGTCCTCAACCCCCAGGCCATCGCGGAGTACTCCGCCCGCCTCGCCGACGCCGTCGGAGACGTCCTCGACGGCGGCCGTTTCCCGGTCGTCCTGGGCGGAGACTGCAGCATCCTGCTCGGCAACCTCCTCGCCCTGCGCCGCCGCGGACGCCACGGCCTGCTGTTCCTCGACGGCCACACCGACTTCTACCAGCCCTCGGCCGAGCCGTACGGCGAGGCGGCCTCGATGGACCTCGCCCTGGCCACCGGCCGAGGCCCCCGGCTGCTCACCGACCTCGAGGACCGCGGCCCCCTGGTGCGCGACGAGGACGTCGTGGCCCTCGGCTTCCGCGACGCCGACGAATCGGCTCAGGCGGGCATGCAGCCGCTTCCCCCCGCGCTGCAGGCGATCGACCTCGAAGGAGTGCGCGCGGCGGGCGCCGCCACGGCAGCGCGCGGCGCCGTCGACCGGCTCACCGCAGGCGCGCGTACCGGGTTCTGGGTCCACCTGGACGTCGATGTCCTGGACGACGCGATCATGCCCGCCGTCGACTACCGCCTACCCGGCGGGCTGACCTGGGAAGAGCTGGAGAGCGTGCTGCGGACGGCACTGGGCGACCCGCGAGCCGTAGGACTCGACGTCACGATCTTCAACCCTCGCCTCGACCCCGACGGCACCATCGCCACCCGGCTGGCCGAGTGTCTGCGCCGGGGGCTGTCGGCACGGACGGATCGGGTACGCGACTGAGCGGGCCGCCGACAGCGTCACACCCCCTGCACCGGACGCCCGAGGGCCGATGTTGCCGAACCGGCAACGAGGTTCGCGACGCCGCGGCACGCGACCCACGATGGCGGGACGACGCGCGGACCCTCGCGCCTTCCCTTGAGGCCGCGACGCCCGGCGCGGCCACCGATCGGAGTTCCGGAGGACTCATGTCGCACCCCGCCCAGACAACGGACGTCACACACCGCCTGGTACCCGCTCCCGCCGGAAGGCTCCATCTCGCGGAAGCGGGGACGGGGCCGCTCGTCCTCCTCGTGCACGGCTTCCCGGAGTCCTGGTACTCGTGGCGCCACCAACTGCCGGCGCTGGCCGCGGCCGGGTACCGCACGGTCGCCCTGGACGTGCGCGGTTACGGGCGCTCCTCCAGGCCGGAGTCGGTGGACTCGTACCGGATGCTGGAGCTGGTGGAGGACAACGTCGCCGTGGTGGAGGCCCTCGGTGAGCGGTCCGCGGTGATCGTCGGGCACGACTGGGGCGCGACCATCGCGGCGACCTCCGCGCTGCTGCGACCCGACGTGTTCCGCGCGGTCGGGCTGTTGAGCGTGCCCTACACCCCGCCCGGCGGTCCGAAGCCGAGCGAGGTCTTCGCGCACTTGGGCGGCCCGGACGAGTTCTATGTCTCCTACTTCCAGCAGCCCGGTCGGGCCGAGGCCGAGATCGAGCCGGACGTCCGAGGCTGGCTCGCGGGCTTCTACGCCGCCCTGTCCGCCGACACCCTGCCGGCCGCCGACGCCCCGGACCCGCACTTCGTCGGCCCCGGTGGCACGCTGCGGGACAGGTTCCCGGCCGGCCGGGTGCCCGCCTGGCTCGACGAGTCGGACCTGGACGTCTACGCGGGAGAGTTCGAACGCACCGGCATGACCGGCGCCCTGAACCGCTATCGGAACATGGACCGCGACTGGGCCGATCTGGCCGACCACACCGGCGCCCCCATCACCCAGCCCTCGCTGTTCCTCGGCGGCGCACTGGACGCCTCGACCACATGGCTGGCCGACGCGATCAAGGCCTTCCCCGCGACCCTGCCCAGCCTGAGCTCGTCACACGTCCTCGACGGCTGCGGCCACTGGATCCAGCAGGAACGCCCCGAGGAGACCAACGCACTGCTGACCGACTGGCTCGCTTCCCTGCCGTTCCCCGAAAGCGCCTGGGCCAAGAGGAACCGATCCTCACAGCCGAGCTGATCCAAAGACAGGGCCCAGCTGCCGCGGACCGGCTCGGACCTGTGCGGCGCACCGTGCCCGCACAGGGTCAGGCCTCCACCGGTACCGGCCGCCGCAGCAGATAGGCGGCCGCGCTCGAAACCAGGACGGTCATACAGGCGATGAACACCAGGCCCGCGCCCTCCAACCCCATCGGTTCCGTCAGGAGGCCCACACCGATCACCGGAACCGAGATGCCCGCGTAGGCCACCACGAACAGCGTCGAGATCACCGCCGCGCGCTGCTCCGCCGGAGACGCTGCGGCGATCGCGGACAGTGCCCCGCGGAACGACAGCCCCTGCCCGATTCCGCCGACGATCGCGCTCAGCACGACCAGCCACAGCAGGTCCCACCACAGTGCGCCCGCGAGCAGCGCCAGCCCGCCGAGGAGGACGGCGCAGCCCAGTGGCAGCGATCGCCCCACCCCGACCGGGCCGACGGCCAGTTGCCCGGCGGTCGAGGCGAAGAAGGCCAGCGCCACGACCAGCCCGCTGACGGCGTGGTTGCGTTCGTTGAGGGACTCGGCCAGGAACGCCGGGCTGACCGATGTGAACACCCCGAACAGCGCGAAACCCACGAACGAGGCGATCGCCGCCGGCCCGAACACCGCCCTCACCTGCGCGGGCAGGCTGGGCCGTTGCGGCCGCACCGTACGCAGTGACCGTCGCTCCCGTACGGTCTCCGGGAGCCACACCAGCACGGCGACCGCGCACGCCACGAGCGCGAGGTGAACGATGAACGGCAGGTACAGCGGCCACGGAGCGTACTGAGCCAGCACTCCGGCGAGCAGCGGACCGCAGCCCAGTCCGCCCATGTTGGCGGCGGTCGCGACCAACGTGGCCCGGGAGGCGCCACCTTGCGGGGCCAGCTCCATCACGTACGCCGTCGCGGCCCCGGTGAGCAGACCGGCGGACAGTCCCGACAGCAGCCGTCCCGCGTACAGCCAGCCCAGCCCCGTGGCGCACAGGAAGCAGACGGCACTCGCAGCCGCGAATCCCAGTCCCGGCAAAATCACCGGACGCCTGCCCACGGCGTCCGAGGCATTGCCCGCCAGCAGCAGCACGCCGATGACTCCGAAGGCGTACACGGCGTAGACGACGGTGACCGTCAGCTCGGAGAACCCGAACTTGTCCTGGTAGTGGCCGTACAGCGGAGTCGGCAGCGTGGTGCCGGCCATGCACACGGCGAACACCGCCCCGCTGAGCACACACGCGAGCCACCCTCGGCGATCACCGTCCATGCCGCCGACGGTAAACCCCGCACACCCGACGGCAGGACCGTCGGGCGGCGGTCGGCATGTCGCGTCGACGTCGGGCGTCGTCGTCAGGCGTCGTACTCGTCGGGCAGTCGCAGACCGGGCCCGCCGACCTGCATTCCGAGCGGCTCCGCGCGGCCCTTGGGCTCCTCCCACGCCTCCTGGCGGCCGAGCGCGGTGAGGTCGAGGTGCGGATAGCCGTTGTGGAACTCCTCGATGCCGCGGCCGAACGTGGAGTAGGTGTGGAAGACGTCGTCCCCGACGCGCAGAAACGCGCTGATGCCCGGATAGTCGCCGCGCATGGCCTCCGACCACGGCGTTCCGGCCTCGGCCAGCTCGGCCTCGGTGCGCTGGTCGACCTCAACCGGTGCGACCCGGTCGTCGACGGTGGAGTGGAAGTCGTAGTTGAAGTCGCTGCCGGCCGAGGAATACCAGGGGAACGTCCACCCCATCCGCGCCCGGTACGCGGCGAGCTTCGCGTACGGCGCCCGGCTCACCGCGGCCAGCGTCGTGTTACGGACGTGCAGCTGCCGCAGCCTGGCGGGGATCTGGTCAGCCGCGGAGGAGCAGCTCGAGCAGCCCGTGTCGCGGGGGTGCTCGGTGCCGTCCGCGTCGATGTCGTAGGTCCACATGAAGTGGTGCATGACGAGCTGGGGCCGCCCCTCGAACAGATCGAGCAGACCGACCTGCCCGTCCGGCCCCTCGAAGGTGTACGGCTTGTCGACGCGCACCATCGGCAGCCGCCGCCGCTCGGCGTTGACCCGGTCACGGGCCCGCGTCAGCTCCTTCTCCTTGGCCAACAGCTCCCTACGGGCGGCGACCCACTCCTCGCGCGACACCACCTCCGGCAGGTTCGCCATCGAAGTCATCCGAGTTCTCCCCACACGTCTGGCGCCGGCGGACGAAGCGGGCACACGTCCAGCTTGCGCCCGCCCTCCCGGTGACGCATATCCGCGGTTGGGTCCCCCACGCTCGCCCCGACATCTGGAATGCCGCCCGCTTGCCTGCCTCCGCCGCAAATGCGTAACCGATGGGTTACGCTTTTTCCGTGGACGAACTGACGGACGTGGCCGACGCGATCGCCGATCCCGTGCGCCGGGAGATCCTGGTCATGTTGCGACACGCGCCGCTGACGGCGGGCGACATCGCCGCCGGGTTCTCCATCAGCCGGCCGGCGGTGAGCCGTCATCTGCGGGTGCTGCGCGAGAGCGGTCTCGTCCGGGACGAGCAGTCCGGACGTCATCGGCGCTACTCGCTCAACCGCTCGCGGCTGGGGCCCCTCACCGACTGGCTCGCCCAGTTCGACACCCAGCGGTCCGACTGGTCGCAGCGCCTCGCGGCGCTGGAGACCGAGGTCCACCGGACGCGCAGGGGCCGCACCCGTTCGACCCCCGCCGACACCCCGCGAACCGCGCCCCAGGAGGACACGGCATGAACCCTGAACCCACCGGGCAGCTCGTACCCACCTCGACGGGGTACGACCTGATCATCACCCGCACCTACCGTGCCCCGGTCGACGACGTCTGGGCGAGTGTCACCGAACCGGAGCGTACCGCCCGCTGGTTCGGCCCCTGGCGCGGCGAGGCCGGGCCCGGCCGGACGGTCGAGGTGCAGTTGGTGTTCGAGGAGTCGGCACCCTGGTACCCGATGCGGATCGAAGCCTGCGAACCGCCGCACCGACTCGCCGTCATGACGGATGACGCCGTCGGCTCGTGGTCCCTGGAGCTGCTCCTGGCCGAGGCCGACGGCACCACCGAGCTCCGGCTGATCCACCACCTCACCTCGACGGAACAACTCGGTGAGACGGGCCCGGGCTGGGAGTACTACCTGGACATGCTCACCGCCGCCCGCACGGGCGGGCCCCAGCCCGAGTTCGAGCAGTACTACCCGGCGCAGAAGGCGTACTTCGAATCCCTGAAGTAGCCGACTGCGGGGCGGGGAGTGGGGCGCGGCGTAAATCCTGTCGCGGCCCAGGAACGGCGGAACTACCCTCACCTGGGCCGGTCTTGCCTGCTCGGCGGAGAGCAGGACAGACGGGCGGTCGGTACGAGGCGGGGGGACAGCGAAAACTTGGACGCTACGGAGCTCGTCGCGGCGGTGCGACGCGGGGACGCAGAGGCCGCGAGGGCGCTGCTGGAGTCGGGAGCCGCCCCGGACACGGTCACTGACGACGGGCTGCCGGTGCTGTGTCCGGCGGTCGCCGCCTTCGACGCCGGCGTCGCGCGGGTGCTGGTCGAGGGCGGCGCGGATCCGGACCGGCTGCTGCCGGACGGAACGACTCCGCTGGTCCGGGCGGTCGAGGGCGGCTCACCGGCGATGGTGGGAGCCGTCCTGGGCCGGGAGCCGCGACTTCGCCTGCCCGAGGCGGAACGGGAGCGACTGCTGGCCCTGGCCCGGCGCTTGCACGAGTCGGGTGCGGAGGGCGAACTCCGGCGCCTGACGGGCGCGTCCGGCCCCGCCCACCGGGTCCGGGTGCTGGACGACGAGTACGACCACGTGGAGCAGCTGACCCTCGGCGACCGCACGGTCCGCGCCGGGCACAGCGCGATCCTCACGGACCTGGAGTGGGCCTTCCGCATCCTGACGCCCGTGGCCGAGCTGGTGGCCAGGGCGGTGGAGCCGCGCGATCCGGACCATGTCGCCTGGGCGTCCGTACGGTCGGTCCTCAGCGAACGCCGGAGCAAGGAGACGTGGTCCGCTGTCACGGCGTACCGGCACAGCCCGGATCCGCACCACCGCAGGTTCGTCGTCGACGTGATCTTCTGGTACGTGATGGGGCACGGGAGCTGGCGGAACTCCTACGAGAAGGAGTCGGCGGACCTGCTCGTCGCATGGGCGGCCGAAGGTGAGGAGGACCCCGAGATCCTCGCGGAGGTGCTCCGCGTCCTGAGCGAGACAGGGCACCGGGAGACGGAGGGCGTCGGATTCCGGCACGCCGATCACCCGGACCCCCGCGTCCGCGCCCGGGTTCCCGACCTGCTCCTCGACTGGGATGCGCTCCCGCCCTACTGGAGTCCGGAAGCACGGGCCGCACTGCTGGTTCTCGCCTCGGACGAGGACGGGGACGTGCGTGATCAGGCCGGCCGGGTGCTCGCTGCGGCCCATGACGGCAGCCGCGAGGTGACGGACGCCCTCGTCACGCTGCTGCGCGATCCCGTCGCCGCAGTGCGGGGCGGCGCCGCAGAGGCCGTTGCGCCCAGCAAGGACCGCACAGCGGCAGTCGCGGACGCCCTTGCGGCCCTGCTCGACGAGGATGAATTCACGACGCGTCTCAACGCCGCCTACGGGCTTCTCCGGCGGGACGACGCGCGCACCGAGGAGGCGATCAAACGCGTGGGCTCGCTCTCCCGCCCCGGTTGGGAGCACGATCACCGCCTCTCCGCGTTGTGGACCTGGCAGTGGCAACGAGACCACCCTCCGACACCCACCGAGCAGTGAGCAGTCAGGCGGGCGCCTGCGCGGTCCGCGGTGTGGTGAGGAATTCGGCGAGCTTGTCCAGGGTGCCCGGCAGCACCCAGTAGTAGACCCACGTGCCACGGCGTTCGCAGTCGATCAGGCCGGCCTGGCGGAGCAGCTTGAGGTGGTGGGAGATCGTCGGCTGGGACAGGTCGAACGCGGGTGTCATCTCGCAGACGCAGACCTCGCCCCCCTCCCGGGAGGCGATCATCGACAGCAGGCGCAGCCGGACCGGGTCCCCGAGCGCCTTGAACACCTTGGCCAGCTCCGCCGCCCGCTCGTCGGCCAGCGGTGCGGACGCCAGTCGGCCGCAGCAGGCGTCGTCCGTGTCCTGGCCGATCACCTCAAGCTCTTGTTTCGACATGCCTCTATGTTGACGTTCTTCGATCCAAGGCGCAAGCTTGCATCAAAGAACATCAATACAAGCCCTTCCGGGGCGTGACCTCCCCCTCGTCACCCAGGAGTCAGACATGACCGAGCAGTCCACTGACCTGCGTGAAACCGTCCGCATGCGATACGCCGCAGCCGCCGTACAGGTCACCGAGGGCGGCACCGCATGCTGCGGGCCGCAGGCCGTCGAGGTCGACGAGAACTTCGGCTCCACCCTCTACGCCGCCGACGAACGCGACGCCCTGCCCGCCCAAGCGGTGGCCGCCTCCCTCGGCTGCGGCAACCCCACGGCGGTCGCCGAGCTCCGTGAGGGCGACCGCGTCCTCGACCTCGGCTCCGGCGGCGGCATCGACGTCCTGCTCTCCGCCCGCCGCGTCGGCCCCAACGGGAAGGCGTACGGACTGGACATGACCGACGAGATGCTCCAACTCGCGCTCGCCAACGCCGCCAAGGCGGGCGCGACCAACGTCGAGTTCCTCAAGGGCGCCATCGAATCGATCCCGCTGCCCGCGGACACCATCGACGTGGTGATTTCCAACTGCGTGATCAATTTGTCCGTCGACAAGCCCGCCGTCTTCGCCGAGACGTTCCGCGTCCTCCGGCCCGGCGGCCGTATCGGCGTCTTTGACGTGGTCGCCGACGACACCCTCACCCCGGAGCAGCGGGCCGAGCGCGGCGACTACGTCGGCTGCATCGCCGGCGCGCTGTCCTTCGCCGAGTACCGGCAGGGTCTGCAGGCCGCGGGCTTCACGGACATCGAGATCACCCCGACCCACCCGGTCGCCGACGGCATGCACTCCGCCATCGTCCACGCCACCAAGCCCCGCACCGGCATGAGTCGCCCGTCGAGCTGAAGGCCGGCGCGCCGTGCGCGACCGGTAGCTCCCGTCCCAGGAGCGCGAGCGGGGACAGCGCCATGATCACCGGGGACAGCATCATGCCCGCCGCCGTCACCAGGAGACTTGTGCGCAGCCCCCACTCCTGAGCGAGGAACCCGCCGAGCAGGGAACCGAGCGGGGTCAACCCCCCGCCGACGAACGTGATCGTCGCGGCCGCGCGGCCCTGCATCCCGTCCGGAGTGACGGCCTGCCGGACGGCCATGACCGTGACGTTCACCAGCTGGCCGCCGAACCCGAACACGAAGCCGACCGCAAGGAGAGCGGCAACCGTTGCGGCGGAAGAACCGTGCAGCGCGGGCACACACAGGAACACGCCGTCGCCGAGTGCCGCCGCACCCACGAGCACCGCGCCATGGCCGAACCGCCTCGGCAGGCGCGCGGCCAGCAGGGAGCCCAGCAGCGCACCCGGCCCCGCCGCCGCAAGCGTCAGCCCTACGGCCGTGCCCGACAGGTGCAGTTCCCGCGGCAGGAAGAGCAGATAGACGGTCATGGTGGCCGCGAAGGAGAACTGGAAGGCGGCCGAGGCCAGGCACACGGTCCGCAGCGCGGTATCGCCGGCGACGAAACGCAGGCCCTCATGGATTTGCCGCCGGACCCGAGGGGGGTGTGGGTGTTGCGGGCGGTCCGGGAGCGGTTCGGATCGGCGGATTCGCCGGATCGACAGGAACGACAGCGCGAAGAACAGCGCGCTGGAGGCGGCAGCAAGCGGCGCCGACAGCAGCGACACCATCGTGCCGCCGAGAGCGGGACCGCCGATCTGAGCCGCGGACCGGCTGCCCTCGAGCGCGCTGTTGCCTCGCACCAGTTGGCCGCGTTCCACCAGGCGTACGAGAGACGCCTGGTATGCCACGTCGAAGAACACGGACAGGGCCCCGACGGCGAAGGCGAGCGCAAGCAGGCCGGGCAGGCCGAGCCAACCGAAGAGGCCGGCCAGGGCGGCGGCGCCCAGTGCCAGAGCCCGGCCGACGTCCGTGAGCACCATGGTCGTGCGGGTCCGCCACCTGTCCACCCACGCGCCGACGAAGAGCGAGAGCAACAGGATCGGCGCCTGCCCCACCGCGCGAAGGGCACCCAGCTGGGCGGCACTGGCATGGAGCGTCAGGACGGCGAAGAGCGGCAGAACCACCAGACTTGCGTGTTCACCGAGTTGGGAAGCTGTCTGACCCAGCCAGAGTCTGCGGAAGTCGGCGTTCCGCCGCAGGCTCGACGGGGGAGTGCGACCGGAATCGGATACGGGGGAGGAAGCGGACGGCACGGGAATCCCTTGGGTTGCCGACAACGAGGCCGTCACCGGGCGCACCACGGGCGCACCGTCGGTTCAGGCAGGGGAAAGCTCGCTGTGCCGCAACATCAAGGGCAGCACGCGATGACAGGCCGGTCACGGCCTACAACGTCAACGCGCGCTCGGAAGACCGACCATGCCTCATCTCCTCGTGACTCGCTGCACCCAGACCCTAGCCCTCGACGGCACGGTACGAAACCCGCCCGCCCTCGACCAGGCGATGTCCGGTCGGCCGGCAACTCGCCCGACGTGAGCCGTGGTTCGGCATATCGACGCCTACCGGGAACTGGGCCGCCTCCGCGACGAGTGTGACCCGGCCTACGCCAACCTCTTCCCCTCCCGGTTCCGTGGCGCCGTTGCCTCATCGACGGCGTCCTCCCGCCGCCAGGAACGAGATGCACACAGGACGCACCGCCCTTCTGACCGGACGGCACCCGAGCATGGTGAGAGCCCCGGACCACGCGGTCCGGGGCTCTTCGGCGGCGTGCGGCTCAGAACGTCCGCTTCAGCAGATCGAGCAGCGCCGCCCAGTGCCGCTCGTCCGCGGTCCTGTCGTACGCGGCGGTGTCGGCCTGCGTGTATCCGTGGTGGGCGCCTTCGTAGACCTCGTACCGGTGGCGGACCCCGGCCTCGGTGAGCGCGGCGGCCAGGCGCTCCATCTGCTCGGGAGGCATCGAGTGGTCGGCGTCGGCGTGGCCGAAGTACAGCTCGGCGGTGACGTGTTCGGCGGCCAGATGCGGGCTGTCCGGCGCGTCGGTCGCCAGTTGCCCGCCGTGGAAACCGGCCGCCGCGGCCACCCGATCCGGGTAGGCACCGGCGGTGCGCAGGGCGAGCCGCGCGCCCATGCAATAGCCGGTGAGGGCGACGGGACCGTCGGCGAACTCGGGCCGTTCGGCCATCCAGCGCAGATAGGCACCGGCGTCCCGCACGGCGAGCTCGGGCGTCAGGGACTGCATGACCGGGCCGATGCTGTCGAACAGCCCGGGCCGGGTGGCGGGGTCGATGAACTCGGGCAGATCGAACACCGGGCTGCGCCCGTGCCGGTAGAAGACGTTCGGCACCAGGACCGCGTATCCCGCGCCGGCGAGCCGGTCGGCCATCGACCGCAGCTGCGGACGCAGCCCGAAGGCGTCCTGGTAGAGGAGGACGCCCGGCCGGGGAAGTCCGTCGCCCGGGTGGGCCAGGTAGGCGTCCGCTGCACCGTCCTCGGTGGGGACGTCCACGTCTGTTCCCTGTACGGAGGTCATGGGGGTTGCCTCTCTGCGCGGTCCACGGCGAACGCGTCGCCGACCCGGCGGTACCGGGTCGCGCACATGGTTTCAGGCACCACACAAACGGGCCGCGGCACCCCCTCCCACTTGGGGACGGCTTTACTCGAATCGGGACGTGTCCCCCGCTCCCTTCCGCACGATCTCCGCCTCGCCGCCCGAGAAGTCGATGACCGTCGTCGGCTCGGTGCCGCACTCCCCGGAGTCGACGACCGCGTCCAGCACATGGTCGAGCCGGTCCTTGATCTCCCAGCCCTGCGTCATCGGCTCGTCCTCGTCGGGCAGCAGCAGCGTGCTCGACAGCAGCGGCTCCCCGAGCTCGGTGAGCAGCGCATGCGTGACGACGTGGTCGGGGATGCGCACGCCGACCGTCTTCTTCTTCGGGTGCTGGAGCATGCGCGGCACCTCCCTCGTCGCGGGCAGGATGAACGTGTAGCTGCCGGGCGTCGACGCCTTGATCGCGCGGAACACGTCGTTGTCGACCCGCACGAACTGGCCGAGCTGCGCGAAGTCCTGGCAGACGAGGGTGAAGTGGTGCCGGTCGTCCAGGCGGCGAATGGTCCGGATCCGGTCGATGCCGTCACGGCTGCCCAACCGGCAGCCCAGCGCATAGCAGGAGTCCGTCGGATACGCGATGAGCGCACCTGCGCGGACGCTGTCGGCGACCTGGGAGATGGTGCGCGGCTGAGGATTGTCGGGGTGCACGTCGAAGTACTTCGCCATTCACCGAGCCTATGCCCTGGAGGCCATGCGGCTGCGCAGGCGCCCGAATAGCTGGTGCGTCCATGTATCGGTTCGGCTGACCGGGCCGTCCGGCACGGTGTTGATGAGGGCGGCGTGAGGTAACGTCCCGGGCGGTATGCCGTGAGTGACGTGCAGGGCGAGGTGAAGGCCGACATGGCTGGCAGAGAGGACGGGGTCCGTCGGACGGGGGCGAGGAGCGCCGAGGCCTCCGCGTGGGCGGAGGAGTTGCTGGACCACCTGCGGCCGAACGGACGGGACGTCGGCAGGGTCGTCGCCTGGCTCGCCGACGCCGTGCAGGGCACCGCCTCACTGCAGGACGACACGGGCGCGCTGCTCGCGGGCACGCTGCCGGACCTGGACGACGACCTCGTCGCGGCCGTCGCCGCCGGCCGGATCGCGTCGGCCGCCTGGGAGGGCCAGGGCCGCCACCTGCGTATGGTCCGGGTGTCGTACCCGCACCCGGCGTCGGCGGGCGTGCTCGCGGTGTCGCGCGAGACGCCTTTCGACCGGCGCAGCTCCGACATCGTCACGCACACCGTCCAGGTCATCGAACTGCTGCTGAAGGCGGGCGAGACGACCGCAGCCGGGCGCCGGCTCGAGCGGGCGACGTCCGATCTGCGGCTGGCGATCCTGCAGTTGCTGATGGTGGAGGACACCGTCTCGGCACGGCGCGTCGCCGCGGGACTGTGGCCCGGCCTGCTGGACACGGACTCCGCGTGTGTCTACGTCGTCGAGTGCACCGTGCAGGAGCGCGACCGGCTCGCCGAGGAGTGCATCGACGTGACGGGCGAGCGGGCGCTGGTCGTGCTCTGCCCGGCGGTGGACGAGCACGTCATCGTCGTCACGCCCGGCGAGGCGGAGGCCAGGGAACTGCGGACGCTGATCGGCCCGCGCCCGCGCACGTTCATCGGCGGCAGCGCCCGCCAGAGCCTGGCCCGCACGGCCACCGCGTACGGGCAGGCAGTGAGCGCCCTGGCCGTGGCGCACTTCCGGCCCGGGAAAGCCGCGGTCTACGCCGAACGCACCCACCCCGAGCGCCTCATCGACCCGGCGCCCCTGCGCGGCTGGGCGGCCAATGTCCTGCACCCGCTCGACACCCTCGCGCACCACACCCGCGCGGAACTGCTCGCCACCACCCGGCTGGGCCTGGAGTTCACGGCCGTGAGCGCCGCCAAGGTCCTCGGCGTCAGCCGCAACACCGTCCGCGCCCGCATGGAACGCGTGGAAGCCCTGCTGCGTACGGACTTCTCCGACGTGACCGCCCGTGCCGTGGTCCACCTGGCACTCAACACCCAGGTGAGCCTGGCGGACGTACCCGACGCGGACGGTTCCGCGGCAGGCGCTCAGGCCTCGCTGCGCGACCTGCTGTCCGGGCCCGCCCTGCGCACCTGGGCGCAGGATGTGCTCGCGCGCCTGGAGGACGACACGCGTGACCTGCGCCGGACTCTGCGTACCTGGATCGCCGAGGGCGGCAACGCCGAGCGTGCCGCGCAGACCCTCGGCGTGCACGCCCAGACCGTCCGCGAGCACGTCCGCAGCGCGGAACCCGTTTTGGAACGCCAGCTCCTCGCCGGCGGCAGCGACCTGTACGAGGTCGTCCTGGCCCATCTCGCGGTGGGTGATCTGGATCAGCCCGCCCTGCCCGCGCCGAAATCGGGCCTTCCGGACTCACTTGTGCACAGGTGAGCCCCCAGGGCGGCACATCGGGCACGGATGCGATACCCAAGGCCTGCGTCGTCGACGTAGGTTCGTCTTCCCGCGGGGGCACGACCGGAACGGGGGACCGGTCGCGTCCCCGCGCGTGTCCGGTTCAGGCCTGCAGCCGCACCGGAATCTCCTGCCATCCGAACGCGATGAACGACGGCACCTGACGCAGCTCGTCCGCGCCGACGGCCAGGTGCAGGTCGGGGAAGCGGTCGAGCAACGCGGGCAACGCCGTCAGGGCCTCGACGCGGGCCAGCGGAGCGCCGATGCACCGGTGCACTCCGATCCCGAACGCCAGATGGTCGTCGGCCCCGCGCGAGGCGTCGAAGCTGTCCGCGTCCGGCCCGTAGTGCACGGGATCCAGCCCGGCGGCGGCGTACGTGGTGATGATGGCGTCCCCGGCGGCAATGGTCACGTCGCCCACCTCGATGTCCGTCACGGCGAACCGCAGGGGCAGGGATGCGATCGACGGGTGCACCCGCAGAGTCTCGTCGATCACCGCGTCCCAGCCGATCTCCCCGGAGCGTACGGCGGCCAGCTGCTCGGGGTGGGTCAGCAGTGCGACGACCGCGTTGCCGATGAGATTGACGGTCGTCTCGAACCCGGCGCCGATCACCAGCAGCAGTGTGTACAGAAGCTCCTCGTCGCTGAGCCGGTCACCGTCCTCGTCGCGCACCCGGATCAGCTCGGTCGTCAGATCGTCCCCGGGGTGCTCGCTGCGGTGGGCGATCAGCGCCCCCAGCACGGTGCCGATCTGCTGCTGCACGAACGCGGCGTGCTCCGGGCTCGGGTCGGAGGTGTCCATGATGGCCGCGATGAGCTCGGCGGTGTCCTCCCGCAACTCCTCGGGCACACCGAACAGTTCGCAGATCATCCGCATCGGCAGCGGGTGGGCGAATCCGGCCTTCAGATCGACTACCGCGCCACCGGCGCCGTCCGCGCCGCCTTTGTCGAGCGCGTCGAGCAGCTCCGCGGTGATCGCCTCCACCCGCGGCCGCATCTTCTCCGTGCGCCGCTGGGTGAAGCTCGGCGCGACCAGCCTGCGCAGCCGCGTGTGGTCGGCGCCGTACGTCGACAGCATGTTGATCACGCCGACCCAGCCCAGGATCCAGCCCCAGGAGGGGTGTTCTCCTATCTCGGGCCACAGCCGCCAGTGCTGTCGGGGGTCCTTGCTGACCCGCGGGTCGAGGATGAGTGCCTTGAGGGTGCCGTAGCCCGTGGGCGCCCACGCGGGGATGCCGCCGGGCAGTTCCACGGGCACGATCGGGCCGAGGGAGCGCAGCCGGGCGCTCTCGGCGGCGATGTCGGCGCCGAACGGGTCGATGGCGACGCGGTCGAGGCGGTCGGTCACGGTCACGACGGAACTCCTGGGTGGTCGGGGGAGCGAGGGCTGAACCGGACGGGCAGTGAGGTCAGCGAGCGGTGGAAGGGGCCGGGCCGCCAGGTCAGGCGCGCCCGGGGCAGCACCGGCTCAAGGTCGGGCAGCCACTGGGTGAGCCGCTCGATCGCCTCGGTGGCGATCAGCAGCGTGTGCTGCCGGACCGGGCAGGCGTGCGGGCCCGCCGACCAGGACAGGTGCGAGGCGTCCTTGGGGTGGCGTCCGCCGGTGACCTCCTGCTCGGCGAAGTGCGCGAGCGCCCCGTAGGAGACGACCACCGGCACCGCGGCCCTGATCCATGTGCCGTGGAAGGACACCGGGTTGCGGGCGTAGTGGATGCCGTAGTTGGCGAGCGGCGTCTCGTGATGGAGCACCTCCACCACCGCGTCCATGACGGGGCGGGCGCCGCTGGTGAGGGTGGAGTAGTACAGCGGGTTGCCGAGGATGCGGGAGAGCGCGTTCGACACCAGGTTGGCCGTCGGCTCGTGCCCGGCGCCGAGGGTGAGGAACACCTGCCAGGTGACCTCCTCGGGGGTGAGCCCGGCGGGGTGGTCAAGGAGCCGGCTCGGCAGGTCGTCGCCCCGCCGCTCGGCCTTGGCGGCGATCAGCTCCAGTACGTAGCCGCCGAACTCCGCCTCGCCCTCGGCCGCTTCGGCGCCGCCCTCCATCAGCTTGCCCAGCGCGGCGTTGAGCCGGTCGCTCTGGCTGTCGGGCATCCCGAAGAGGCTGTTGAACACCAATGCCATCAGCGGCCGGGTGAACTCGGCCACCAGATCGGCCTCGCCCTTCGGCCCGAACCGGCTCACCAGCACCCGTACCGCCCGGTGCACACGCGCCCGCAGGTCGTGCGGCTCGATCAGGTCGAAGGTGTCGATCAGCGAGGTGCGGTAGCGGACATGGGCCGCGCCGTCCGCGAACAGCGTGTTGGGCCGCCAGCGCATCATGCCGAGGATCGGCGAGTCGTCGGCGACCGTGGCCTCCCACGGCCGCGGGTCGTGCGAGAAGGTGTCCGTGTCGTGCAGCAGATCCAGCGCCGCCCGCCGGTCGGTGACGACGTACGCCGGTACACCCGGCGCCAACTCCGCCCAGCCGACCGGGCCCTGGGCGCGAAGGGACTCGTAGTAGCGGTACGGATCCAGCGCGAAGCCGTCCTCCCACAGCCGCACGGGGGCGGAGCGCGAGAAGGTCTGCCGGTCGGGGGAGTGGGTGGTCACCGGTCCTCCGGAACGTGACGGTCGATCAGGTGCTGGACCAGTGCGAGCAGCGCGTCCACGGACGAGTCGGCGTCCCGCGCGTCACAGGTCACCATGGGTGTGCCCGCCTCCAGGTCCAGGGCGGCGCGCAGTTGTTCCTCGGTGTGGTGCCGGGGCGCGTCCGGGAAGGCGTTGAAGGCGACCGCGTACGGCAGTCCCGTCTCCTCCACCAATCCCAGTACGTCGAACGAGGCGTCGATCCGCCGGCTGTCGACCAGGATCAGGGCGCCCAGCGCGCCGTACGCGATGTCGTCCCACAGCGCCCGGAACCGTTCCTGCCCGGGCGTGCCGAACAGGTACAGCACCACCCCGCCGGGCAGGCTGATCCGGCCGAAGTCGACGGCTACGGTGGTCGTCGTCTTGTCCCGCACTCCGGCGAGATCGTCCACCTGCGCGGACGCCTCGCTGAGCGGCTCCTCGGTGTGCAGGGGCCGGATCTCGGAGACGGAGTCGATCAGGGTCGTCTTGCCCACGCCGAAGGGGCCGGCGACCAGGATCTTGACCAGGTCGCGGGCGGTGTCGGGCAGGTGGATGTCCGCGGCCGGGCTTGCGGTGCCGGGGACGCCGGTGTCACGGGTGGTGTTTGAGGGCGCGAAGGCCATCGGCCACTCTCTTCAGCAGGTCGGGGTCGAAGCGTCCGGCGGGCGGGATCGGCGCACGGGCCAGCGCCAGGTCCCGGTCGACGAGTTCGGCCGCCAGCACACGCACCGCGGACACCGGCAGCCGCAGCAGCGCAGCGGCCTCCACGACCGTCAGCGAACCGGCGTCCAGGGCGTCCAGCAGGGCGAGTTGGGCGGCCGGCAGGCCGGTCGGCGCGGGTGTGCCGGTGCCCGTGAGCACCGACAGCCGCTCCAGCTGGGGCCGGCTGGGCCGGGCCACACCGCCGGTGGACAGATACGCGGGAACCAGGGGACGGCCGCCGCGGCGGCCCGTCATGCCCGTGCGTCGCCGTCGCCGCCTCGGGGCGCGGCGGCCATCGCCTTCTCGCCCAGCCGCGCCACCTGCGAGTGCACCCGGTGCGCGAGCAGGTCCAGGCGCACCTCCTCGTCCCCGTAGGCGGCCACGCAGGTGCCGTGGTCCGTCGGCACGATGAGCACATACCCGTGGTCCGACTCGATCACCACCTGCCGTACCTCGGCGCCCTCCCGGTCGGCGAACGCGGCCGCCGCCGTACGGCACGCCGCCTGCACGGTGCTGGTGATCGCGGCCACCCGCTCGGCCGAGGGCCGGCTCAGTGCGTCGGTGTACCCGGTCACCAGTCCGTCCCGCGTGAGCAGCACGGCGGCGACCACGTGCGGCACCTGCAGGATCGGATCGAGCACCCACGCCGTGTCTCCCGTATCGCGGCTGGTCATCGAGCCGTTCCCCCTTCATGGTCGGTCTGTTCGGTGTCGTTCGCCGCGGCTTCGGTCGGCCGCTGCGCCGCACCCTCGCTCTCCGGCTCGGTCTTCGGTGGGGCGGTGGAGGCGGCGTCGGCGTCCTCGTCGGCAGCGGACCGAGCGGCCGCGGTACCGGCCTGCAGCGCACCCAGCGCGGCGGCGGCCCGCTCCGGTCGGCGCACCGCGGGCCGCGCTGCGGGCATGTCACCCGCCGCCGCGGCGACCTGTGCGCGACGCCGGCGCCGGGGCAGACCACCCGTGTCGCTCGGGGCGTGATGCCCGGAGACGGGGCCGGAGACGTCGGCGTCATGGTCGGCGCCGTATCCGTGCGAGGTGCCGGACGCCCCGCTTTCCGAGGCGGCGCCGGCGGATGCTTCGGTGCCGGGGTCGTCGCCGACGGATGCCTGGGTTCCGGTGTCGACGGTCGCTTCGTCCCGGGAGGCCTTGCGAGTGGAGCGCGGCGCACTCGCCGCGGGCGGTCGCTCGGCGGGGTCGATATGGCTGAGCAGATGGCTGTCGACGCGCAGCACCGCCCGGACCCCGCCGTAGGGCGACGGCGAGGACACGTCCACGCCCAGATCGAACTGCCTGGTCAGCTGCCCGATCGCGGCGAGACCCATGCGCGGCGGATCTCCGAGGTCGGTGAGGAGAATCGGCTCCGAACCCGCCACCAGCCGCTGCGCGCGGTCGCGTTCCTCCTGGGTCATGCCCAGGCCCGCGTCGTCGACCGTGACGCAGACGCCGTGATGGACGTGCTCCAGGTTGACCACGACGTCCGTGTCCGGTGCGGAGTGCCGCAGGGCGTTGTCGAGGAGTTCGGCGACGATGATCGCGACGGGCTCCACGGCGTGGGACACGAGCGCGGTGCCGGCGGTGAGGTGGTTGTGGACCCGGACCCGGTGGTAGCCCGCGAGCCTGGCCTGGCCGCCGGTCACCGCCTCCACCAGATGCGACTCCTCCCGGGCCAGCCCGACCCATGCCCCGCACACCACGGCCGCGACCTGTGCCCGCCGCAGCGACTGCTCGTTCTCGTGGTCCAGTTGGAACAGGGTCTGCGCCAACTCCGGGTCGTCGTACTTCTGCTGTAGCTGCCGAAGGGCGTCCTGCAGCCGGTACAGCGCAGCCTGGATCTCGCGGGTGGCCCCGCGCATGCCGGCCTGTGCCGCCGCGTCGATGCGCGTGCGCTGGGTGGACAGCTCCGTGCGCAGTCCGTTCAGCACGCTCTCCAGCGCGGGACCGAGCGGCGACCCCGCGGTCTGCGGATGCAGTGGACCCGGTACGGCGACATGGGGGTGAGCCAGCTGACGGGCGGCGGCCGGGACGCGCTGCGCCGCCAGATGCTCCACCTCGGCGGTGAACGCCTCCAGCACGCCTTCGAGTTGGCGACGCAGGGCGGTGATCTCGGCGCGCTGCCTGGCCTGTTGACGCTGTGCGTGCAGCAGCCCGCCGCCCAAGGCGAGCGCGGACAGCATGCCGACGGCGAGACCGCCGGTCGCCAGGTCCGGTAGTTCGATCATCGAGTCGGTTTCCCAGGGAAGTCGGTTCGGGGCAGTGGGGCAGGGTTCGGTCCGCGGCCGTGGGACGAGGCGTTCGCAGCACAGTACACACCGTCATCGACCGATCTCGCACGGTCGATCGATACTTGATTTCGCAACTGCTGGAACTCTGCTCACTTCTGCCTGAGACTGTCTGTATTGCCTACGGCATAGGGGAGTTGGCGTCTTTGTCTGCCCCCGGGGGGTGCCGTATGGGCCTGTTGGGACGACGGGTGCTCGGTCAGGAACGAGAACGCCGGAGGCGACCGTCGGGTGTGCGACATACCTCACTGCGCGAGCTGAGTTCGGACACGTAGGGTTAACACCCGTTCGGCCCGTCGGACCGAACGGAGTTGCTATCGTTCAACTCGCTGGTAGCAAGCCACACGGGGGACGTGAGGAGTCGGCGGATCAGCGTCGTCGCTCCTCGGCGAGTCGTCGGGACGAACGGTCGGGCAAGGGGGCCCGGGCCGATCAGGTGCTGTGTCCATCCAGCGGCTGAGCCTCGAACTCCAGTTCCTCGCCCACCGATCCAGACAGGTGAGACTCGCAACATGGTTCGATCCCTGGTCGATCTGCTGACCAAGCACGCCGCCCACCACCCCGACCGAACCGCCTACCGCTACCTCGCCACCGGCGACTGCGACGGTGAGATCCAGGAGATCTCGTACGCCCGTCTCGCCGACCGGTCCCACGCCGTCGCAGCCTGGCTCCAGGAGCGCGGCCTGGCCGGCTCCCGCGCCATGCTGCTGTACCCGCCCGGCCTGGAGTTCATCTGCGGCTACCTCGGCTGTCTCTCGGCCGGCGTGGTGGCCGTCCCGGGCGTCCCGCCGCAGGGTCGTTCGCAGAACCACCGCGCCCTCACCCGGATGAAGCGGCTCATCGCCGACGCCGACGCCAAGGTGATCCTGGGCGGCCGCGAGGTGATCACGGCCCTGTCCGGCATGGTGGAGCACCTGCCCGAGCTCGCCGATATCACCTGCGTCGCCACCGAGGACATCCCCGACGAGGCGGCCGCCGCCTGGCGCGAGCCCGACCTCACCGCCGACTCGGTCGCCTTCCTCCAGTACACCTCCGGCTCCACCTCCGCCCCGCGCGGCGTCATGGTCACCCACGGAAACCTGCTGGACAACGAGCGGGTCATCACCGAGCGCATGGGCCACACGCCGGACGTCCTCGCCGAGTACGACCACGAGATGTTCGTCAGCTGGCTGCCCGTGTACCACGACATGGGCCTCATAGGCCCGGTCCTCAACACCGTCCACCTCGGCGCCACCGCCACGCTGTTCTCGCCGCTGCACTTCCTGCAGCAGCCCCAGCGCTGGCTGACCGCGATCAGCCGCTACCGCCCGCACACCAGCGGCGGCCCCAACTTCGCGTACGAACTCGCCCTCAAGCACGCCGGACCCGGACTCCTCGACGGCCTCGACCTCAGCAGCTGGCGGGTCGCGTTCAACGGCGCCGAACCCGTACGCGCCGCCACCCTGCGCCGCTTCACCGAGACCTTCGCCCCGGCCGGCTTCCGCCGCGAGGCTCTCTACCCCTGCTACGGCCTGGCCGAGGCAACCCTCATGGTCACCGGCGGCACGGTCCACACCCCGCCCACCCTGCTCCAGGCCCCCGAGACCGGCCCGCACGCCGGACGGACCGACGCCGCGGCCGTCAGCTCGGGCCGCCCCGGGCCCGACCTCACCGTCGCCATCGCCGACCCCGAACGGCACGAGGAACTGCCCGAGGGCGAGGTCGGCGAGATCTGGGTGCGCGGCGCGAGCGTCGCCAAGGGCTACTGGCGCAACGCCCTCGCCACCCGCGAGACCTTCCGCGCGACGCTGTCCGGCCACGAGGGCCGCTTCCTGCGCACCGGCGACCTCGGGTTCCTGCGGGACGGCGAACTGTTCGTCACCGGGCGCCTGAAGGACCTGATCGTCATCGACGGACGCAACCACTACCCGCAGGACCTGGAACTGACCGCCGAGATGTCCCACCCCGCCCTGCGCCCCGGCTGCACCGCCGCGTTCTCCGTGGAGGTCGCGCAAGCCACGGAGTCCGTGGCAGGGGGCGACGAGGGAGCGGCCGGCGAGCAGCCCGTCATCGTCGCCGAGATCGCCCCCGACGCGGCAGCCGAAGCGGAGAAGATCATCGACGTCATCCGCAGTGGGATCGGCGAGGCCCACGGCCTGTCGGTGCGTGACGTCGTCCTGGTCCAACCGGGCACCATCCCCAAGACGTCCAGCGGCAAGATCCAGCGCCGCGCCACCCGCACGGCCTACCTGGGCGGCACCCTCGCCGTGCTCGACGCACCCGTCCTGAGCTGATCCCGCCCGGTCCACCGCCGTACGGCCACAGCACTTGCCCGAATCCACGAGGACACCTGTCTACATGCCTGCGCACGAGTCGCCGAAGCAGTCCTTCGAGCCGTCCCTGACCACACCGGAGGGAGTGCGGGCCTGGTTGGAGTCGGCCGTCGCCGAGGCGGCCGGGCTCACCCCCTCGGCCGTCGACCCGGACCGTCCGATCGCCGAATTGGGACTGGGGTCAAGGCAGTTGGTGACGCTGGCCGCTGAGCTGTCCGCGCTGACGGGGCGGATCCTGGACCCGTCGCTCGTCTTCAATCACCCGACCATCACGGCCCTCGCCGTCGCGGTGTTCGACGACGGGCCCACGCAGGCGGCGACCGCCGCGCCCGCCCGGGCGGGCGCGGCCGGGCGCCAGGACGACGACATCGCCATCATCTCCATGGCCTGCCGCTTCCCGGGCGGCGCCGACGACCCCGAGGCCCTGTGGCGACTGCTCGGCACGGGCGAGGACGCCATCACCGAGGTGCCGGCGGGCCGTTGGGACACCCAGGGCCTGCACGATCCCGACCCGGAGGCCACCGGCAAGGCGTACTCCCTGCGCGGCGGCTACCTCGCCGGGATCGACCGCTTCGACGCGCCCTTCTTCGGGATCTCGCCCCGTGAGGCCGCGGCCATGGACCCTCAGCAGCGGCTGCTCCTGCAGACCGGCTGGGAGGCGATCGAGCGCGCCGGGATCGTCCCGGACACCCTGAACGGCAGCTCCACGGGCGTCTACATCGGCCTGTACGACAGCGGCTACCTCGCCTCGGCCGCCCTGGACCAGCTCGACGGGCACGTCGGCACCGGCTCGGCGTCCAGCGTGGCGTCCGGACGTATCGCCTACACCCTCGGCCTTCAGGGCCCGGCGGTCACCGTCGACACAGCCTGCTCGTCCTCCCTGGTCGCCCTGCACCTGGCGGCTCGGGCCCTGGCCGGCGGCGAGTGCGACCTCGCTCTGGCGGGCGGGGCGACGCTGCTGGTGACGCCGCGCGGGCACGTCGAGTTCAGCAGGCTGCGCGGACTGTCGCCGTCCGGGCGGTGCAGCCCGTTCTCGGCCGACGCGGACGGCGTGGTGTGGGCCGAGGGCTGTGGTGTGGTCCTGCTCAAGAGGCTGGCGGACGCGCGCCGCGACGGCGACCGGATCCTCGCCGTCGTCAAGGGCTCGGCGATCAACCAGGACGGCCGCAGCCAGGGCCTCAGCGCCCCCAACGGCCCCGCTCAGGAACGGGTGTTGAGGGCCGCACTCGACACGGCCGGGCTCCAGCCGCACGACCTGGACCACATCGAGGCGCACGGCACCGGCACCCCGTTGGGCGACCCCATCGAGGGCCGCGCCCTGGCCGCCGTCTTCGGCCCCGACCGCCCCGCCGACCGCCCCCTCGGCGTCGGCTCCCTGAAGTCCAACATCGGCCACACCCAGGCCGCGGCGGGCATCGCCGGTGTCATCAAGACCGTGCTGGCCCTCCACCACGAGCGGATACCGGCGTCCCTGCACGCCGAGACCCCGACCGAGCACATCGACTGGGCGCACGGCGGCCTGCGTGTCCTCGACGAGACCCAGGCCTGGCCACGGGACCCCGAGCGGGTACGGCGCGCCGGCGTGAGCGCTTTCGGCATCAGCGGCACGAACGCCCATGTGGTGCTGGAGGAGGCGCCCGAGGAGCCGACGCAACCGCAGCCCCCTGCCGACCTTCCCGGTACGACTCTCTTCCCGCTCTCCGCCCGCACCCTCCCCGCACTGCGGGGACAGGCGGGACGCCTTCTCGGAACCCTCGCTCAGCAGCCCGAGTTGCCGCTCCCCAACGTCGCCGCGACCCTGGCTCACCATCGCACCCACTTCGAGCACCGAGCCGTCCTCCAGGCGAGCGACCGCGACGAACTGCTCACCGCGCTGCGAGCCCTCGCCGACGGCGGGCCAGACGTGGAGCCGGTCATCGCCTCTCAACAGACCGGCCTCACAGGCAAGTTGGCGTTCGTGTTCCCCGGACAGGGCTCCCAATGGGCCGGCATGGCGCGTGACCTCCTCGACCGGGACCCCGTTTTCGCCGACGAGCTGGACCGCTGCGACGCCGCCCTGCGCCCCTTCACCGACTGGTCGGTGACGTCCGTCCTGCGCGGCGACGCGAGCGCCCCGGCCCTGGACCGCGTAGACGTCGTCCAACCGGTGCTGTTCGCCGTGATGGTGTCCCTCGCCGCCGTGTGGCGCGCCCGTGGCATACGGCCGGACGCGGTCGTCGGGCACAGCCAGGGCGAGGTCGCCGCGGCCTGCGTCGCCGGGGTGCTCAGCCTCAACGACGCCGCGGCCGTGGTCGCGCTGCGCAGCCAGGCCCTGACCGAGCTGTCCGGCACCGGCACGATGGCCGTTGTCGCGCTGCCGCACACCGACGTCGAGGCCCGACTCGCCGACCACGGCGGCGAGATCGGTGTCGCCGCCGTCAACAGCGGCCGCTCGACCGTGATCGCCGGTGCCGTCGACGCCGTGGAAGCCCTTCTCGCCGACCTCGACCGGCAGCAGGTCTTCGTCCGCCGCCTCGACGTCGACTACGCCTCCCACAGCACCCAGGTCGAACCGGTCCGCGCGACGATCCTCGACGAACTCGACGGCGTCACCACCTACCCCACGTCCGTCGCCTGGTACTCCACCGTCACGGCCGAGCCGGTCACCGAGGAACTCGAAGCCGACTACTGGTACACCAACCTGCGCGAACCCGTCCGCTTCGCGCCCACCGTCGAGCGCATGTCCGCCGACGGCTACCGCTACTTCGTCGAACTGAGCCCGCACCCCTCATTGCTCACCGCACTGAGCACGATCAACGAGGACCTGGTCGCGGTCGGATCGCTGCGCCGCGACGAGGACGGCCCCGCCTGCCTCGACCGCGCCGCCGCCGAACTCCACGTTCACGGACGGCGACTCGACTGGCGCCGCATGGTCCCGCACACCACCCCTGCGGATCTGCCGACCTACGCCTGGGACGCGCAGCGCCACTGGATCGAAGCCGCCGCCTCCGCGACCGCTCCCGGCCTCTTCGACCGCGCCGCGCACCCGCTGCTCGGCATCCAGCTCCAGTCGGCGGACGAGACCCGCTGGACGTTCCGCAACGAGTGGTCCCCGGCCACCGCGGAGTGGCTTGCCGACCACAAGGTCTTCGACCGGACCGTGGTCTCGGGCACCACCCTGATGGAGCTCTGCCGCGCCGCCCTCGCCGCGGCCCGCCCGGACACCCCTGCCGACGTAACCGACCTGCTCCTCCTCGCACCGCTCACCCTGCCCGGCACCGGCACGGTAGAGGTGTCCGTCGAGGTGGTCACCGCCGGAACGGTTCCGGAGATCACGGTCCACAGCCGGCCACGGGGCCAGGAAGCCACCGACTGGACCCTGCACGCCACCGCCTCCGCCTCCGCCGAGTCGGCCACCGCGCCGACCGACGAGCCTCCGACCTGGCCCGAGACCGCCGAACCGGCCTGGAGCGAGGACACCTACGAGCGGCTGAACCGGCTGGGCCTCGGCTACGGCCCGGCCTTCCAGGGCGTACGACGAGCCGCCGCGACCGGCGACGGAACCCTGATCGCCCACCTCACGCTGCCCACCGCGGCCCGTGACACGGCCGACCCCTACCCGGTGCACCCGGCGCTCCTGGACGCCGCCCTCCACGTCGCCGCCGCCCTCGACATCTCCGACCAGCGGGTCCTGCTGCCGGTCGCGATGGCCCGCTGCGTCCTGCCTCCCGTCGGCACGACGGACCTGACCGTGTCCGTCCGCCGCAGTGGCGGTTCCGGTACGGACCTCAGGCTGGACGTCACCCTGTGGGACGCCGACGGCTTTCCGGCAGGCCGACTGGAGGGCGTGCGCCTCCGGGCCGTGAACCCGGCCGACCTGGCCGGCGCCTCGGAGAACGCCCGGCACCTGTACGAGGTGGCGTGGACGGCCGTACCGGAGGAGACGGCAGCCGCACCGGAGCGGCCGGCGGAGGCGACCGGCCCCGCATGGGCCGTCCACGGCGACGAGTCGGACCCGGCCGTCCCGGCGGCTCTGCGCGACCTGCGCGCGGCCGGCGTCCAGTCCTCCGACGAGGGCGCCGACACCGTCGTACGATTCTGGCCCCGACCTACGGCCGACATCCAAACGGCGGCTGCAGCACACGAGTTGGCAGCAACGGCCCTGGCGGAACTCCAGACGCTGATCGCCCTCCCGCCCGGGGAGGGGCCCACACGCATCATCTGGGTGACCCGCGGAGCGATCGCAGCCGCCGACGGCGACACCGTCCCCGAGCCCGCCCAGTCGGTGTTGTGGGGCCTGGCCCGCAGCGCCCGTACCGAACACCCCGACCTCGGGCTGACCCTGCTCGACGTGGACGGCAGTGACGAGCCGCCGCTGCTCACCACAGTGGCCGTCGCCGACGAGCCGGAACTCGCCCTGCGTGGAGGCGAGTTGCTCGCGCCGCGCCTGGTCCGTGCCCGACCCGCACCTTCCGACCGTCCCGCTGCCGCGATCCCCACCGACGGCACGGTGCTGATCACCGGAGGCCTCGGCGCGGTGGGCCGCAACATAGCCCGCGTTCTGGCCGAAAACGGCGTCCCGCGCCTGCTGCTGACGTCTCGTCAAGGCACTGCCGACCCCCGCGCGATCGAAGTCACCGCCGAGTTGGCCGCGTACGGCGCCGAGGTCGAGGTCGCCGCGTGCGATGTCGGGGACGAGACGGCCGTGGCGGGCGTGCTGGCGCGCTTCGATGACCAGTCGCCGCTGCGTGGCGTCGTCCACTGCGCCGGAGTCCTCGCCGACGGCGTGATCGCCGAACTGACCCCCGAACGGCTCGCCCACGTACTGCGCCCCAAGGTCGACGGTGCCGCACACCTGCACCGGCTCACCGCAGGCCACCCGCTCGGCCTCTTCCTCCTGGTCTCCTCGGCCGCGGGAGTCGTCGGCAACGCGGGCCAGGCCAACTACGCCGCCGCCAACGTCTTCCTCGACCAACTCGCCCACCACCGGCGCGCCCTGGGCCTGCCCGGCACCTCGGTCTCCTTCGGGGCCTGGGCGGGCGAGGGGCTCGCCGCCGAGCACGCCGACCTGGAACGGATGGCCCGACTCGGCCACCGCGCCATCACCCCCGACCAGGGTTGCGAGCTGACCGAGCTGTCCCTGCGGCGCGACGCCCCGCACCTGGTGGCCTGGGCTCTGGATCTGCCCCGCCTCAGGGCGGCTGCCCCGACGGGAGCACTGTGGCGCTCCCTGTTCCCCGCACCCCGCTCCGCCCAGGTCGGCAGCCACACCCTGGCCGACCGTCTGGCCCGGCTCCCGGAGCCCGAACGCGCCGCTCGTGTCCTCGCCCTGGTCCGCGAGGAGGCCGCTCACGCGCTCGGCCTGCGCTCTGCGGAGTCCGTGCGCCCCGACCAGCCGCTCCGCGACCTCGGCATGGACTCGGTGACGGCGGTCGACCTGCGCAACCGCATCAGCACCCGAATCGGCAGCAAGCTCCCCGCCACCCTCCTCTTCGACCACCCCACGCCCACCCGCCTCGCCGAGTACCTGCTGGCGGGCGCTCTCGCGACCGCAGGCCGTACGAGCCGGAAGCCCGTGCCCGAGACCACGGCCTCGCCGTGCTCGGACGAGCCGGTGGCCCTCGTCGCCATGGCCTGCCGCGTGCCCGGCGGAGTGAGCGACCCGGAGGGCCTGTGGCGCCTCGTCGCCGAGGGCCGGGACGCGGTCGGACCGTTCCCGGCGGGTCGGTGGGACGTCGAGTCGCTGTACGACCCCGACCCGGACGCGCTGGGCAAGTCGTACGCGCGCGAGGGCGGGTTCCTCGACGACATCGACTCCTTCGACGCCGGCTTCTTCGGCATCACGCCGAAGGAGGCGGCGGCCATGGACCCGCAGCAACGGCTGCTACTTGAGACCGCCTGGGAGTCGTTGGAACGCGCCGGAATCGTGCCCGCCGACCTCGCGGGCAGCACGACGGGTGTGTACGTCGGCATGTTCGGCAGCGACTACCTGTCCGGCACCCGGCTCGACCAACTGGACGGCTACGTCGGTACCGGCTCCGCGCTGAGCGTGGCCTCCGGCCGGCTCGCGTACACGCTCGGGCTGAACGGCCCGGCGCTGACGGTGGACACCGCCTGCTCCTCGTCTCTGGTGGCCGTGCATCTGGCGGCCCAGGCGCTGCGGGCGGGGGAGTGCGACCTGGCGCTCGCAGGCGGCGTCACGCTGATGGTCACGCCGCAGACCTTCGTCGAGTTCAGCAGGCTGCGCGGCCTGTCGCCGACGGGCCGCTGCCGCTCCTTCTCCGATGCCGCCGACGGTGCCATCTGGGCCGAGGGCGCCGGCATGGTGGTACTGAAACGACTGAGCGACGCCCGGCGGGACGGCGACCGGATCCTGGCCGTGCTGCGCGGCACCGCCGTCAACCAGGACGGCCGCAGCCAGGGCCTGTCCGCGCCGAACGGGCCCGCGCAGGAGCAGGTGATCCGGCGCGCCCTGGACCAGTCCGGGCTTCGGCCCGCCGACATCGACTACGTCGAGGCGCACGGCACGGGCACGACCCTGGGCGACCCGATCGAGGCGAACGCCCTCGCGGAGGTCTTCGGTGCCACGCGCACCGACGAGCGCCCGCTGTACCTGGGCTCGCTGAAGTCCAACATCGGGCACGCACAGGCGGCTTCCGGCGTGATCGGCCTGATCAAGGTCGTGCAGGCCCTGCACCACGAGACCCTCCCGCGCACCCTGCACGCGGACACACCCAGCCGCCACGTCGACTGGACGGACAGCGGCCTGCACCTGCTGCGGGAGGAGACGGCCTGGCCGGCGTCGGCGGAGCGGGTACGGCGTGCCGGTGTGAGCGCGTTCGGGATCAGCGGCACCAACGCCCACGTGATCGTGGAGGAGGCCGCCGGGGCGCCCGTGCCGGAGACCGCGGCCGAACTGCCCGCCGGACAGCGGCTGTTCGTCCTGTCCGGCCGCAGCGAGGAGGGCCTGCGCGGACAGGCGGCCGCCCTGGCCCGTCACCTCGCCGAGGACACCGACGGCGCCGCGCTGCCGGACCTCGCCCACACCTTGGCCCGCCACCGCACCCACTTCGAAAGACGCATCGCAGTCCTGGCCGAGGACCCCAACGAACTGCGGTCCGTCCTGGGCGAGTTGGCTGCCGGACAGATCACGCTGCCGCCGTTCCGGGAGGAGCAGACGGGCAAGGTCGCCTTCGTCTATGCGGGGCACGGCGGGCAATGGCCCGGCATGGGCCTGGACCTGATGACCCAGTCGGAGGCCTTCCACGAGGAGCTGACCCGGATCGACGAGGCGGTCCAGCGGCACGTCGGCTGGTCGGTGCTCAACGCGCTGCGCGCGCCGGAGGAGTTCACCCCCCTGGAGCGGACCGAGTATCTGCAGCCGGCCCTGTTCGCGGTGAACGCGGCACTGACGGCCGCCTGGCGCTCGCTCGGCGTCACCCCGGATGCCGTGATCGGGCACAGCCTGGGCGAGATGGCCGCCGCTTACGGCGCGGGCGCCCTCACCCTGGACGACGCCGTGGCCGTCGTGACCGGGCGCGCCCAGGCGGTCGCACCGGTCGCGGGCAAGGGCGGCATGCTGTCCCTGAACCTGCCGCGCCCGCGCGTCGAGGAACTCCTCGCGCCGTACGCCGGCCGGCTGTTCGTGGCCGCCGTCAACAGCCCGCACTCCACGGCCGTCTCCGGCGACAGCGAAGCGCTGGCCGAGCTGAGCCGGAGCCTGGACGAGCAGGGGATCGAGGCACGGTCGCTGTCGACCCCGTTCGCCTCGCACACCCCGCTGATGGCCCCGCTCCGCGAAGACCTGCTCGACCGCTGGTCCGGCATCCGGGGCACCGGGACCACGATCCCGCTCTATTCGACGGTGCTGGCGGAGCCCGTGCCCGGAGACCGCCTGGACCCCGCCTACTGGTACGCCAACCTGAGCGAGCCCGTCCGCTTCGCCGACACGATCCGGCGCATGCTGGACGACGGCTACCGCTACTTCGTCGAGCTCAGCCCGCACCCCTCGCTCGGCTCGTCCATCGAAGCGGTGGCCGCGGACGCCGGGATCGACGCGGTGAGCGTCGGCTCGCTGCGCCGCCAGCGGGGCGGACAGGACGTACTGCTGCGCAGGCTGGGGGAGTTGTACACGGGCGGCCACACGCCCGACTGGTCGGCGCTGTTCCCTGACGGCCGGCGTGCCGACCTGCCCACCTACGCCTTCGCCCGCGAACGCCACTGGCTCGCACCCGCCCCGGCCACCGCGACCGGCGCCTCGCCGCTCCTGGGCACGCACGTCGAGGCCAGCGACGAAGCCGACCGGCACCTGTTCCAGAGCGAGGTGGACCTGCGGGACAGCCGCTTCGCCTATCTGACCGACCACCGGGTGACCGGCGAGGTCTGGCTGCCCGGCGCCGCCTTCCTCGACATGGCACTGGAAGCCGCGTCCACCGTGCAGGACGGCGGCGACGTACGGCTCGCCGACGTCAGGTTCCTCCAGGCGCTGCGCCTTCACGAGTCCCGGCCGACCCGACTGCAACTGGTCCTGCGGCCCGCCAACGACGGCTTCCGGGACTTCACCATCGCCTCGGCGCCCACCGGCGGCGGACAGCGCGCTCCCTGGGAGCGCCACGTCGCCGGACGGATCGCCGTCACGCCGGTCACGCCTGCGGAGCCCATCGCCGAGCCCGCTGTCGAGGCCGGCGAGTCACTCGCCGCGCTGCGCGAGCAATGCACCGAGCCGGTCGACCTGCCCGCCGTCTACGGCGCCCTCGCCGCCCTCGGCATCGACTACGGCCCCGCCTTCCGAGGCCTGGAGTCGGGCCACCGAGCCCCATCCACCGCCCTCGCCCGACTGGCCGACAAGCCCGCCGCCGGTCATCTCCTCCACCCGGCCGTCCTCGACGCCGCCTTCCACACGGCCGCGCTGCCCGGCGACGCACCCGAGGGGCGGGCGTTCATCCCTGCCGGGGTCGGCCGGCTCCGCCACACCGGTCTCCGCTCCACGCCCGCGTGGGTGACCTGCGAGCTGCGATCCGTTTCCGGCGACACCGCGACGCTCGACCTCCGGCTGTACGACGAGAAGGACCAACTCCTGCTGGAGGCAGAGGAATTCGAGCTGGCCGCGCTCTCACCCCTGGACGGCGCGCTGTTCGAGACTCGCTGGCAGCCCCGCTCGATCGCCAACGAGCCCCCTGCGCAAGGCAGTTGGCTCATCCTGGCCGACGAGTCGGGCGTGGCAGCCCAACTCGTCGAGCGGCTGGGCACCTCGGTGTCGTACGTGATTGCCCGCAGAGGCGAGGCTTTCGCCGCCGAGGGCGCCGGCCGGTACGTCCTCGACCCGGCCGACCCGCAGCATCTGCGCCGCCTCCTCGACGAGGCCTTCGCAAGCGAACCACCCGAGCGCGTCATCCAGTTGACCGCACTTGACGCTCCCGCGATCGAGGATGCCGGTACCGCCGAGAAGGCGGCGCGGCTGTGCTGCCTGAGCACCCTCCATGTGGTGCGCACATTCGCCGAGCGGGCGCAGGGACCGGCGCCCCGGCTCTTCGTCGTGGCGCGCGGCAGTCAAGCCGCTGGTGACAGCACGCAGGTGACGCATCCTCAGCAAGCGCTCGCCTGGGGCTTCGGCCTCGCCGCGGCGCAGGAACACCCGGAGCTGAGGACCACCCTCATCGACCTCCCTCCGACGGACGGCGTCGACGCCCTGTGGACCCAGCTGCGGCACGCCGACGACGAACGGCTCGTCGCGCTGCGCGAGACCGGCCGACTGGTGCCTCGCCTGACCCGCACCCGCCCGGACGACGCCGGGCACGGGGCCACCACCCCGGACGGCGTGTATCTGATCACCGGCGGCCTGGGCGGTCTCGGGCGGGTCGTCGCCGAGCGCCTGGTCCGCCGCGGCGCCCGCCGGCTGGCCCTGATGAGCCGGAGCGCGCCTGCCGCGGAGGCCATGGGCTGGATCCAGGGGCTCGAAGAGCGGGGCGTGACCGTGCACTTGGCGCGCGCGGACGTCGCCGACCGCGACGGGCTGGCCGCCGCCCTGGACGCCGTACGACACGCGCTCGGCCCGATCACCGGGGTCGTGCACGCGGCCGGCGTCCTGGACGACGCCACCATCGCCAACCTGACCGACGAGCGCGTCCTGGGCGTCCTCGGCCCCAAGGTCCTGGGCACCGCCCTGCTCACCGAACTGACCCCGGAAGCAGCGGACTTCGTGCTGTTCGCCTCGGCGGCCGGTCTGCTCGGCTCGGCCGGGCAGAGCCCGTACTCGGCGGCGAACGCCTTCCTCGATGCCTGGGCGCACCACCTCTCCCGCACGGACCGTCGTGCGCTGAGCCTGGACTGGGGCGCCTGGTCCGAAGTGGGCATGGTGTCCGAGTCCGGCGTCCGCGAGGCGGAGACCGGCCGCTCAGGCCTGGTCGCCTTCTCGGCACAGGACGGCGGCGAGCTCTTCGAGCGCGTGCTCAGCACCGGCCGCCGCCAGCTCGCCCCCATGGCCCTGGACTGGGAGTTGCTGTCCCTCGACCCGGACGCGGCCCGCACCCGCCCCATCCTGGCCGACCTGGTCACCGTCCCCACCGGTACGCCCGGCACGGACGACCTGGTCAAGAAGGTGTTCGCGGCGACGACCGACCACGAGCGGACCGTACGCCTGGAGGCATACGTACGCGCCAGGGTCGGCGAGGTCGCCGGTGGCGCGGTGCAGGTCTCCGCCACCACGGCCCTGAAGGAACTCGGCCTCGACTCCCTCATGCTCGTGCGGCTGCGCAACGCCTTCGCCCGTGAACTCGGCGTCGAACTCCCCGCGGCCACCGTCTTCTCGGCCGCCGACATGCGCGGCCTCGCCCAAGCCCTGAGCACGGCGCTGCCGGAACGGCGGACCACGGCACAGGACGACGAGCCGCAACACACCACCGAGGTACCGGCGACCGAACTGCACCCCGCGACCCGCGACGTCGTACGGCTGCTGCGCAGCGCCCAGCCCGGCATGCCCGACGCGGCCCACGCCGTCGGCCTCGCCGTACGCCTCACCACGCCGACCGCCCCTGAGACACTGACCGCCATCCTCGGCCGCCTCACCGCACGGCACGCGGCCCTGCGCACCGCCATCGTCACCGCGGCCGAGGGCGGGCGCGAACTGCGAGTGCACCGCGAACTGCCGGAACCGCTGTTGCGGTGGACGGTCGTGCCGGACGAGGTCTCCTTCGATGCCGCCGACCGGCTGCGCGAGCTCCTTGAACCGCCGTTCGACCTGGCCGTCGCGCCGCTGTGGCGCTTCGAGCTGCTGGACGGCGGCGAGCGAGGCCAGATGCTGGTGTACGGCGCCCACCACGCGGTCAGTGACCTGCAGTCGCTGCTGCTGGTGGCGAGCGAGATCGACGCCGAGCTGTCCGGCGACATGCTCGGCGACACGGTCACCAACCGAGACATCGCGCTGCTGATCGAGGCCCAGCAGACCGGCGAGCAAGCCGACGGGCGCGGCGTCGGGAATACCGAGAGCCGGGCCGAATCGGACGAGTGGCGCGAGGCCTTCCGAGGCAGCGCACGCCTCGACCTCACCCTCAGCCGACCGCGGCCTGACACCCGCTCGTACCGCGCCGGCAACGTCACCGTGCCCATTCCCGACGGGCTCATGGAGCGTATCTCGGCCGCCGCGAGCCGTCTGGCCGTGACCCCGGCCGCCTTCTGCCTCGGCACCCTGACGGTCCTGCTGGCCAGGAAGCGCGAGCTCGAACGCTTCGTCCTCGCCGTGCCCGTCGACACACGCATCCACGCCGACGCGTACGACGCCCTGGGCTTCTTCGGCGTGCCGGTGCCCTTCCCGGCCGAGGCGCACGCGGGCGAGCGCATCGAGGAGGTGCTCCGCCGCACCGACGGGCGGCTGCAGCGGGTCCTGACCAAGGGCGCGATGTTCTCCGACGTACTGCCGGTGCTCGCCCAGCAGGGCCTGTACCGGGCGAACGCGCCGCTGGTGGAGGTGTACTTCAACTACGTACGCGCCGCGGGCGGGTTGACCGGCTTGGAGGTGCTGCCGGCGGGCACGGGCCACTCCGACCTCGACCTCATGGTCACCATGACGCCGGACGCGGGCCGGATCCGCCTCGACCACAACCTCGACATCCTGGACGCGGCGACGGTCGCCGAGCTGGGCGAGGCGCTGGTGAGTCTGCTCGCGGAGACGGCGCAGGACGCGACGGGTCCGGTTCGTGCGACACCGACACCGGCCCACACCCACACCCTCGCCCTCGCCGCCACCTTCGCCCTCGGCAACCTGCCGCTGATGTGTGAGACGGCGGTCAACGAGTCGGTACGGGACGGCAGCGTGACGACCGTCGCCGAGGCCCCGTACCACCACGTGCCCGCGAGCCTGCGCGACCCGTCCGGCGTGTTCGCCGACCCCGGCACGACGGCGGGCGTCGTACTCCTGCGGGCCACCGACCTGCAACGCTTCGGCCCCGTCGACGACGCCCTGTTGGCCGAACTGCGCACCGCCTACCCGGCCGCCCTGCGTGCGGTGGCCGAGCGCACCCGCAAGCCGCTGATCGTCGGCTTCCTGCCCGCCGCGCAGGGTGAGGACCGCTTGCGGCGATGGGAAGAGGAGATCGCTGCCGAGGTGGCCCAGGTGCCGGGCATCGCGGTGCTCGGCCCCGACGAGTGGACCCGCCACCACCCCGTCGAGGAACGTTTCGACGAGCGCACCGAACGCCTGGCCCACCTCCCGTTCACCCCGCACTTCCAGGCAGCCGTGGCCCTCCGCCTCGCCGAGGTCGTACGGGCGGTCCGCCGCCCGGCGCCGAAGGTGATCGCGGTCGACGGCGACGAGACCCTGTGGGGCGGCGTGGCCGGGGAGATCGGCCCCGAGGCCGTGGACCTGACCGGACCGCGAGACCTGCTGGCGCGCCGGTTGCTGCAGTGGCGCGCGGCGGGCGCCCTGCTCGTCCTGGTCAGCAACAACGACGAGGACACGGTCCGCGCCGTACTGGACCGCCCGGACAGCGCGTTGAAGGCCGAGCACTTCAGCGTGCTCTCCGCGGCGTGGGGGCCGAAGCCAACGCGCCTGGCCGACGTGGCGCAGACGCTCAACCTGGGCCTGGACAGCTTCCTGTTCCTCGACGACAACCCGGCCGAGATTGCCAGGATGCGCTCGGCGCTGCCGCAGGTGCTGTCGGTGACCTGCCCCTCGGTCGCCGAACTCCCCGACTTCCTAAGCCGTTTGTGGCCGCTGGTCCCTGCCGCTGCGACGGCCGAGGACGCGCTGCGGGCACGGTTCTACGAGCAGGAGCGGGAGCGGGACGCCGTCCGCGAACAGGCGAGCTTCGAGGAGTTCCTGGACCAGCTGGACCTGGAGGTCGACATCCGGGCCCTGGCCGACGCCGATGTCCAGCGCGCGGAGCAACTCGTCGCCCGCACCAACCAGTTCACCCTCCGCGCCCGCTCCACCGACGGCGGCGATGTCGCCCGGTGGCGCGAACGCGGTGAGGTCTGGACGGCCGCGGCCCGTGACAGGTTCGGCGACTACGGCCAGATCGGCCTGCTCGCGGTGCACCGCCAGGGTGACCAACTCGACGTGTTGGCCTGGCTGATGAGCTGCCGTGCACTCGGCCGGGGAGTCGAGGAGCGGCTGCTGCAATGGCTGGCCGACCGCGCCGAGGAACTGGACTGCGCCAAGGTCCGCCTCACAGCGGAGCGCACGCCGCGCAACACCCCGGCCCGCCGTCTGCTGTCGGCACTGGGCGGCGGCGACCAGGACGACGACCGACTGGAGGCCGTGGTCACGCCGGAACAACTGCGGGCGTTCCGCTCGTGGCGGCGGCAGTGACGGTCGGCAACCGACCGGTCAGTACCGATCAAAGGGCAGGGCAACACCGTGAAGGGCTCTCATGCGTGAGGTGAACGAGAACGTGTCGGCAGCCGCCGAACAGCGGGCGACCGCGGAGGAGATGGAGCGGGGTGGGCTCGGTCTGTCCGTGACCGACCTGCTGGCCAGGGTCGCGGGATCGGCTGCGCCGCCCACGCAGCCGGAGGCCGAGGGACCTTCAACTCCGCAGCAGACGGTCGCGATCAGCGCGGGTGCGCCGTCCGGCACCGACACCGACAGCCCCGCTCCGCCTGACGTGGAGACCCTCGCGGCCGCCGTCGCAGCCGTGGCCGGCCGTTACGTCCCCGCGGGACAGCTGGCACCCGACGCCGACTTCTTCGACGCCGGGGGCACCTCCGTCAATGCCGTGGAGCTCGTCGCCGCGCTGGAGGACGAGCTGGGCATGGAGATCGACCTGGACGAGGTGTTCGCCGACGCCCGGCCGATCAACCTGGCCAGACGGGGGTTCGCAAGCAGCACCGGGGCCCCGGCCGGCGGACCGGCAACGGCCGTACCGGAAACTGCCGGAGCGGAAGCAGTCGTACCGCAAGCGCCGGCACCTGTGGCGGTCCGGACGGTTCAGCTCCCGGCAGCCACCGCCCCACCCACGGCCATCACCGCCCCGCCGCCACCCCCGACCATTGCCCGCACCACCCCCTCGGACACCACGGCCCGCCCCGAGGACCTCACCCAGATCCTCGCCGACCTGGCGCTCGCCGACCGTCTCCCCTTCACCGCCTCGCCCGACCCCCTGCCGCCCCGCCGTATCCTGCTGACCGGCGCCACGGGCTTCCTCGGCAGCCATATGCTCCTGGACCTGCTGCGCCACAGCGACGCCCACGTCTACTGCCTGGTCCGTGCCGCCGACGAGGAAGCGGCCACCACCCGGCTCGGCGAGGCGCTCAAGAGCTACTCGCTGCCCTGGTCGTCGGAGGTGCGCCGCCGCATCACCGTCCTCCCCGGCGACATGCGCCACCCCCATCTGGGCCTGTCCGACGACCTCTGGAACAGCCTCGCCCAGGAGCTGGACAGCGTCGTCGGCGTCGCGGCTGCGGTGGACTTCCTGCGCGGGTACCAGTCCCTGCGCGGCAGCAACGTCCTCGGCGCCCTCACCCTGGCCGAACTCGCCGCGACCGGGCGCCCCAAGCCCCTCCACCACATCTCCTCGATCGCCGTCTTCAACGAGGTCGGCATCCCCTCCATGGGCGAGGACGACCCGTTCGCGCACATCGACCGCCTGATCGCCGGCTACGACCAGACCAAGTGGGCCGCGGAGGTCGCCCTGCGCCGGGCCCGCGACCACGGCCTGGTCGTCACCGCCCTGCGCCCCGGCGGAATCGGCGGCCACAGCAGGACCGGCGCCTACAACCCCCAGGACCTCAGCAGCGGCCTCATCTCGGCCTTCGGCCGGTTCCGCACCGTCCCCGCGTTCCGCTACCTCAACGCCGCCCCGGTCGACTGGGTCAGCCGCGTCGCGGTCGCCGCCATCTGCGAACCCGACGCCTGGGGCTTCGACTACAACCTCACCGGCGTCCCCAACACCCTCGACGACGTCGTGCAGGACATGGCGCTCGGCGGCATGCACGTCCGCGTACAGGACTGGGACGAGTGGCGCACCGACGCTCTGGCCCGCCTGCAGGCCGATCCGGTCCCCGAACTGGCCTTCCTCACCCGCGTGTTGCAGAGCCCCACCGCCCTGAAGCTGTGCGAGGCGACCCTGAAGGGCCCGGCCGCCGTCGCCGACCGGACCACGGCACTGGTCGAGGCACTCGGCCTGCCGCCGGCCGCCCGCTACGACGCCCGCGCCCAGCTGAAGACGTTCGAACGCCTCGCCGGCGACGGTCTGGCCCGCCTCCCGCACAAGGAGGACCAGCCCTACCTCTGGTTCGACGAGAGCACCGAGGGCAGCGTCGGCCCCGTCGGAGCCGCGCCCGACAGCCCTTGCTCGATGTCCCTGACCCTCTCCATCGCGAGCATGCACCAGCTGGTGGCGGACCGCCGCGTCGACGTACGCGGCCAGGTCACCTGCCCGGCCGTGCACGCCGAGCCGCTGACCGTGGAACGCGGCGACATCTGGATCCGCCCCGAGGAAGGCATCCCGCACCGCCACGGCTTGCGCCACCAACTCCTGCGCTACCGAATGGAGTTGACGGACGCCGACGGTGACCGCTGGTGGCTGGAGGGGCACAAGTACGCCCGCGCCCGCCGCGACGTCTGGCGCCAGACCCGGGCCCTCACCGTGGAGCTCGGCCGCGAGGGCGAACCGGCGAGCCTGGCCGGCGAGGTCGTCGTCCCCGCGGACTCCTACGTGCGCGACCAGATCGACGGCATCAAGGTCGACCCGCGCCTGACCAGCCAGGAGAAACGCGCCGCCAAGCTGACCTGGCTCGCCTGGTTCGGCCTGGAGATGGGCCGCGGCCTGCTCGGGCCCTTCGCCCGCGCCGCCGCGGACCTGCTCGACCTGCGCCGCACCCAGACCCCCACGGAGCACCACCGATGATCTTCCGGACGACGAACCCCAGGACCGCAAGGCCGGCCCTGCGCAAGGTGAGGACCACCACGATCCTGCGCCCCCTCCAGCACCGCCTCGACCCGACCAGGGTCGAGGAGATCCCGTTCCACACCAGCGACGGCGTGCGTCTCGGCCTGACCCGCATCGACACCGGCGACCGGGGCCGCCCCGCCGTCCTGCTCCTGCACGGGCACACCGCCTCGGCCGACATGTTCCTGCTGCCCGAGACCCGCAACCTCGTCGACGTCCTGCTGGACGAGGGCTACGAGCCCTGGCTGCTCGACTGGCGAGGCAGCTGCCGCCTCCCGTACAACGAGACGGGCCGCCGCTACACCTACGACGACGTCGCCCTCTACGACATCCCCGAGGCCGTCCGCCACATCCGCACCCGCATCGGCGACCGCCCCCTGTTCGCCGTCGCCCACTGCATCGGCTCCCTCACCCTCTCCCTGAGCATGACGGCGGGCCTGGTCCCCGGACTTGCCGGCGTGGTGTCCCAGGGCGTGTTCCTCACACCGAAGCTCGCGGGCCGGACCTCCCTGCGCATGACGCTGGCCGGGGAGCTGCTGAAGTCCCGTATCGACCACATCCCCGTCGACTTCCGCAAGGTCGGTCTGCGGTCGAAGTACACCCCGCTGTTCGCCCTCGCCTCCCGCAAGGCGGCCTGCCCGGACCCCACCTGCCAGATCCTGCACAACTCGGCCTGGGGAACCGGGGCCTCCCTGTTCGTCCACGAGCACCTGACCGACACGACCCACCACCGCCTCGCCGACCTCCTCGGCCCCGCTCCGCTGTGGATCCTGCCGCACCTGCGCCGCATCGAACTGGCCCGCACCGTCGTCCGCTGGCACGACACCGACCAGCGCTACCGGGCCCTTCCGCAGAACGCCCTGGACGCGGCGGCCCGCATCGACACCCCCGTACTGCTCCTGGCGGGCAGCGAGAACGGCCTGTGGCTCGACTCCCAGGAGCTGTGCCGCGACGTCCTCGCCCACCGCCAGCCGCAACTGGACGTGACGTACACCGAGATCCCCGGCTACGGCCATCTGGACACGTTCCTCGGCAGGGGAGCGGCCCTCGACGTGTTCGGGCACATCCTCGATTTCCTGGACGAACGGCGGTGACGGCAGGGCACGCCGCCGGTTACCGTACCGGTCAGTAACCAGACCGTTCCCGCCGTATCCCAGGAGGCCACCCATGCCGCAGCTCGAAGTCGACGGCGCGACGCTGACGTACGACGACGAGGGCCCCCGCGAGGGCTCGGGTGTGCCCCTGGTGTTCGTCCACGGCTGGACGGCGAACCGGCATCGCTGGGACCACCAGGTGGCTCACTTCGCCGAGAAGCGGCGCGTCGTCCGGCTCGATCTGCGCGGGCACGGCGACAGCAGCGGGGCGGGAGCGCGCACGATCGACGACCTGGCCAAGGACGTGCTCGCCGTTCTCGACCACCTCGAGATCGAGCGGTTCGCGATCATCGGCCACTCCATGGGCGGGATGATCGCCCAGACCATCACCCTCGCCCACCCGGAGCGGGTCGAGCGCATGGTGCTGGTGAACTCCATCGGCAGGATGGCCTACAGCCGGGGCCGTGCCCTGCTGATGGCCGCCTCGACGCTCGCCCCCTTCAAGCTGTTCGTCGCCACCAACATCCAGCGCGCCTTCGCCCCCGGCCACCCGCGAGAAGAGATCCGCGAGTACATCCGCGCCTCCGCCGACACCCCCCGCGAAGTCGTCATGACGCTCTACGGCGCCATGCGTGCCTTCGATGTGCTGGACCGGGTCGGCGAGATTCGCACGCCCACCCTCATGGTGCACGGCTACCACGACATCCAACTGCCACTCGCCCAGATGCTGCGGATGGCCAAGGCCTACCCCGACGCGGTGATCCGTGTCCTGGATGCCGGCCACGAACTGCCGGTGGAGAAGCCGGCCGAACTGACCGCGGCACTCGACGGGTTCCTCGCCGACCGGGGATAGGGCGGGGGGAGGGGTACGCGGCAGGCGGACATCCCGCTCGGGCCGCGGCCCGTCCAGGACCATTATTTAAGCCTTGCCTTATATAAGCAGTCGCTGGCATAGTGAAGCCGTGCACGCATTCGATGTGCTGGGTGATCCGGTCAGGCGCCGGATATTGGAGCTGCTCGCGACCGGCGAGCAGGCATCGGGCGACATCGGTGCCGTGATCCAGGACGAGTTCGGAATCTCCCAACCAGCCGTGTCGCAGCACCTGCGGGTGCTGCGCGAGAGCGGCTTCGCGTCCGTGCGGGCGGAGGGCACGCGTCGGCTGTACGCCGTTGATGCCGCGCCGCTGCGCGAGGTGGACGCGTGGCTGGAGAGGTTCCGCGGCTTCTGGGAGCAGCGGCTCGACGCCCTCGGAACGGAACTCGCGCGAGGCAAGCGCGAGCGCAGGCTCAGAAAGGAAGCGAGCGGGGATGAGTGAGATCGTCGACGAGTTGAACCGCCTGCACCGGCAGGTCGGTGCACGGCAGGTCGAGGCGGGCGAGGCCCGCACGGTGCTGCTGCGGCGCACGTACGACGCCGAGTTGGCCGACGTGTGGGACGCGGTGACGTCGCCCGAGCGGATCAGCCGCTGGTTCCTGCCCGTCAGCGGGGAGTTCAAGGTCGGCGGGCGCTACCAGCTGGAGGGCAACGCCGGGGGCGAGATCCTCGAATGCGAGGAGCCCACGCGGCTGCGCGTGAGCTGGCTGTACGGGCCCGACCCGGGGTTCAGCGAGGTCGAGGTGCGGATCACGCCGGACGGCGAGGAGCGCACGGTGCTGGAGCTGGAGCACGTGGCCGTCGTGCCGGACGAGTTCTGGGACCAGTTCGGGCCGGGAGCCGTGGGCGTCGGCTGGGACCTGGGGCTGCTGGGCCTCGCCATGCACCTCGCCGGCGGCGGGATGAGCAAGGAGGAGTCCGAGGCCTGGCAGCTCTCGGACGAGGGCAAGGCGTACGCGACCCGGTCCGGCGAGCTGTGGGGCGAGGCTTACACCGCCTCGGGCGCCGATGGACAGGTCGTCGCGGCCACGACGACGGCGACGATCGCGTTCTACACCGGCACGGGGTCGTAGAGCGAATCGAAACTTTCGAACCGCTGACGGGTGTCGTGGAGGGGCTTTCTTGAGCCAACTGAGGCCGGTGGGTGTGCGGTCTGTTGACGGCAATGGGTGTCGCTCCTAGGGTCTGCCGCGAAATTCGGAAATCCATCCGAAACTTTCGAAGCCCTAGGAAGGGGACGAGATGGTGACCCGCACATCCATCGACCCGCCTCCCGAGCGTCGCCCTCGCCGCTCGCGCACCCGCACCGCACTGGCCCTCGGCACGGCGGGACTGCTCGCCGTCGGCGGTGTCACCGCCCTCGCGGGCACCGCCGAGGCGGCCAGTACCCTCGGCGCCGCGGCAGCCGAGAAGGGCCGCTACTTCGGCGCCGCCGTCGCCGCGAACCACCTGGGCGAAGCCCCGTACGCCTCGACGCTCGACACCGAGTTCAACTCGGCGACGCCGGAGAACGAGATGAAGTGGGACGCCACCGAGCGCACCCGCGGCACCTTCACCTTCGGCTCCGCCGACCAGATCGTGAACCACGCCCAGAGCCGGGGCATGAAGGTCCGCGGCCACACCCTGGTCTGGCACTCCCAGTTACCGAGCTGGGTCGCGGGACTCGGCACCGCCGACCTCAGATCGGCGATGAACAACCACATCACCCAGGTCATGCAGCACTACAAGGGCAAGATCCACTCCTGGGACGTCGTCAACGAGGCCTTCCAGGACGGCAGCAGCGGCGCGCGTCGCAGCTCGCCCTTCCAGGACAAGCTGGGCAACGGCTTCATCGAGGAGGCGTTCCGCACCGCCCGCGCCGCGGACCCCGCCGCCAAGCTCTGCTACAACGATTACAACACCGACGGCGTCAACGCGAAGAGCAATGCCGTCTACAACCTGGTCAGGGACTTCAAGTCCCGCGGCGTACCGATCGACTGCGTCGGCTTCCAGTCCCACTTCAACAGCGCCTCCCCGGTCCCGTCCGACTACCAGGCGAACCTGCAGCGCTTCGCCGACCTCGGCGTCGACGTGCAGATCACCGAGCTGGACATCGAGGGCTCGGGCACGGCACAGGCCAACAGCTACACCAACGTGACACGGGCCTGCCTGGCCGTCTCGCGCTGCACCGGCATCACCGTATGGGGCGTCACCGACAAGTACTCCTGGCGCGCCAGTGGAACGCCCCTGCTGTTCGACGGCAACTACAACAAGAAGCCGGCGTACACCGCGGTCCTGACCGCGCTCGGCGGCTCCTCCTCCGGCGGCGGCACTCCCGGCGCCGCCTGCACGGCGACCTACAGCAAGGCCGAAGAATGGAGTGACCGCTTCAACGGCAAGGTCACCATCACCGCGGGGAGTTCAGGGATCAGCAACTGGACCGCGACCGTCACCGTGACACCCCCGCAGAAGGTCTCCACAACCTGGAACGGCACACCCAGCTGGGACACCAGCGGCAACCTCATGACGATGAGGCCGAACGGCAACGGCACCCTGGCCGCCGGAGCGTCGACCAGCTTCGGCTTCACGGTCATGAAGAACGGCACCGACGCGGCCCCGGTGGTCGGTTCCTGTACGGCTTCCTGACCGACTCGGGACCGGTGTCGAACCGGCACCGTACGGGCTCAGGACCGGTGTCCGGCGCGGCGGCCCTCCCCTCGCGCCGGACACACCCGTCGCTCAGCCGACCCGCAGCGTCCTCTTTGCCAGTTCGTAGGCCGGCAGCATCGCCCGGTGCTCCTCGGTGTCCATACCGCCGAGGTGTATGACGACCGGCCCCTTCTCGGTGGTGACGGCCAGGGCGGTTTCCTCCTTCGTCTCCTCCAGGAGTTTGCTCGTGACGAGGTACTTCACCTCGGCACCGGCGAGGGCGCCCGCCTTGAACGCGCTGTACTTCGCCTTGCTCACGCCGTTCTCGTCGGCCAGGAAGGCCTCCAGCACGGTGCGGGCGTCCTCGTCACCCGGTTCGCCCGTCCAGATCCGCAGGAAGCCGATGTTCCCCGCAGGCTTGGCGTCCACTTCGCAGGCCGCCGTGACAGGACCCTGGTGCAGCAGCGCGTCGGCGATCTCCTGCGCCAGCTCGCTGTCCTCGCTGCCACCCGCCTCGTCCTTCCCCGTCCCGGCGGCGACGGCCTCCGCCTCCCAGTACTGGGCGATGTCGAAGGTGACGGGGAGCTCGCAGTCCGATCCGGCGGCGCCGATGGTGCCCCCGCGCTTCACCGCCGTATAACCGTCACTCGCCGCCTCGGCCGACGCGGACGCCGACGTCGATGCGCTCGCCGACGTCTTCGGGTCGTCCTCGGCCGCCCCCGAACAGCCCGTCAGCACCCCTGCCAGCAAAGCCACCTGCGCCAGCCGGCGCCGTACCTGTCCCGCCCCCACCAACATGGTGATCTCCCCACCCGATCCTGCTCTTTCTGATCTTGCTCAGGCGGCACACAGTATCCGAGACCACCGACAGAGCGGATTGTGGCCCTGCGGCATCATGAGGCGATGACCTCGCTGCCCTTCGACCGCTACTGCGACGCGATCGTCTCCCAGACCGAGCAGCTCACCGCCCATGTGCGCGGCGCGGACATGACCGCCCCGGTGCTCTCCTGCCCCGGCTGGAACCTCGGCCAGCTGCTGCGGCACGTGGGCGGTGACCACCGGTGGGCCGAGGAGATCGTACGGACCCGCGCCACCGGTCCGATCCCCGACGACGGCGTGAACGACGTGACCTCGTACACCCACGAGCACGAGGACTTCCTCCTCCCGTGGCTCACCGAAGGCGCGGCACGGTTCAGTGCCACGCTCCGCGCAGTTGGCCCCGAAGCGCACGCGTGGAACCCGTCCGACGAGCGATCGGGGCCCGTGGCGTTCTGGGCCAGGCGCATGACCTACGAGACCGCCCTGCACCGGGCCGACGCCGCCCTGGCGACGGGGGCGGAGTTCGCGCTCGATGGCGACCTCGCCGTCGACGCGGTGCAGGAATGGCTGGAGTTCTCGACATTCCCCGAGGCGTTCGAGCCGGGTCCGGACCTGCCCGACCTGCTCGGTCCGGACCGCAGGCTCCACTTCGACGCGACCGACGCCGGAGAATGGCTCGTCGACCTCACGGGCGAGCACCCCGTCTGGCGCCCCGGACCCGGCGACGCCCCCACGACCGCGACCGCACGCGGCCCGGTGACCGACCTCCTCCTGTACTTCTACCGTCGGCCGACAGCCGCCGTAGAGACAAAGGGCGACACCGCACTCCTCGACCTCTGGCGCACGCGCGCGGGCTTCTGGTTGGAGGCGCCGGGGGAGTGACCTACTCGACGGCGGCGCGGGTGACCACCTTGATGTTGAACGTGTGCGCGCCCACGCCGCCCGCGATCCCCATGAAGAGCAACGCGAAGTGCTCCTGACCGCGCGCGGTGCGGATGCCGCCGATGTCGAGTTGGGACGACGGGGCCCAGCCGAGGTCGGTGAGCAGTCGGCCGGTCGTCCGCTTGGCCTCGGCGTCGTCGCCGGAGAGGAATACGGTGCTGGGGCCGTCGAGATCGTTCGGGGCGATCATCACGGTGGCGTCCATGGTGCACAGCGTCTTGACGACGGGGGTCAGGGGGAAGGCCTCCTGGATCTGTTCACCCAGGCTGCTGTTGGGGTGGGAGAGTTCGGTGTAGTCGTCGCTGAGGCCGACCCCGACATCGATCAGCAAGGTGCCGGCCAGTGCCGGTGCCCCGATGGAGTGCAGCAGTTCCACGGAGACGGTCCCGGGGGTGGCGTTGACCAGAACCTCCGCGTGGGCCGCCGTCTCGCTCAGACCTGCCACGGGGAGGCCGAGGTCCGCGCGTTCCTTCGGGTTGCGTGAACCCAGTAATACGTCGTGCCCTGCGGCGCGCCATCCATGGGCCAGTGCTCGTGCGACGTTGCCGGTGCCAAGTAGTCCGATACGCATGCTGTGAGGCTAGGCGGGGCGCGGGTTCGGTAGATCGGGCCGCGGGCTCAGGTGGACCGGGACCAAGGTCGTAGTCCTGTGGTCGCTCGTCCCGCGCTTTGCTGAACCGGCAACACTGTTTGTCTCCCGCCAAGGCCTCCCGCAGGCTTCATCAGCGTGGACCGGGAGCCCTCGCGCTGCCCGTGTCCCACCACGACATCCGTGCATACGGGAGGCGCCATGACCGAGACATCCGCACTGAAGGCCGCCGAGTTCTGGGAGGCCCGCTACCGCGACCGCGACGGGCGGCTGTGGAGCGGCCGCCCCAACGCGTTGCTCGTGCGTGAGGCCGCCGAGCTCGCACCGGGAAGTGCGCTCGACCTTGGATGCGGCGAAGGAGGTGACGCGGTGTGGCTCGCCTCGCGCGGCTGGCGGGTCACCGGCGTCGACATCGCGCACACGGCTTTGGAACGTGCCGCCCTGCACGCCGCCGAGGCCGGCGTGAGCGACCGTACGTCCTGGGAACGGCACGTGCTGGGAGAGTCGTTCCCCGAGGGTTCCTTCGACCTGGTGAACGCTCAGTTCCTGCAGTCACCGGTCGCCCTGGATCAGCAGCGGGTTCTGCGGCAGGCCGCAGCTGCGGTCGCGGCGGGCGGCACTTTGCTGATCGTCATGCACGCCGGCTGGCCGTCCTGGCAGACCGAGCCACCCTTCGACGCGGAGTTCCCCACCCTGCGGGGCGTCCTCGACGAACTCGCCCTGCCGGAGGCCGACTGGAGCGTGGAGACGCTGGACACGGTACGCAAGCCGAGCGAGTCACCCGAGGGGCTGGAGGGCTTCCGGGACGACCACGTGTGGCGGCTTCGGCGCACCGGCGGCTGACGTACGGCGTCCTCAGGCGGACACGTCGGACCAGACCTGGCGTACGGCCTCGAGCGCAGCCGCGCGATCGGCAGGCACCAGCCCGATCCGGGTACGCCGGTCGAGCAGGTCGGCCTCGTCCAGGGCGCCTTCGTTGCGTACGGCCCACAGCAGTTCGGCGTTGGTGACGGGATGCCCCGGCAGCACGGGTTCGGCCAGGCGGGGATCCTGGGCGGCGAGTGCGTGGATGGCCGGAGCCTCGGTGCCGTAGCGCTGGATGAGGCGGTGCGGCGCCTGGAGGGAGCCGAGGGTGGCGGGTGATGCGGCGCCGACGAGGGGCAGGGTGGCCGTGGGGGAGGGGCCGGCGGTGAGCCGGCGCGCGCTGATGGCCGCGTCGACGGCGTCCTGGGCCATGCGCCGATAGGTGGTGAGCTTGCCGCCGACCACGGTGATCACGCCGTCCGGCGAGGTGACCACCGCGTGCCGCCGGGAGATGTCGGCGGTCCGCGGAGCCGAGCCGGAGCGTGCCGTCGGGGTGGTGTCGAGCAGGGGGCGAAGGCCCGCGAACGCGCCCACGACGTCGTCGCGTTGGACGGGGAGGTCCAGGACGGAGCCGAGGACGTCGAGGAGGAAGCCGATGTCCGTCTCGGGGACCTGGGGAACGTCGGGGATGTCGCCCTCGACGGGTTCGTCGGTGAGCCCGACATAGACGCGGCCGTCGCCCTGGGGCAGGACGAGGACGAAACGGTTGGTCTCGCCGGGGACCGGGACGTGCAGCCCTGCGGGCAGGGGGCCGAGGCGGTCGGAGCGCAGGACGAGGTGGGTGCCGCGTGAGGGGCGGATCCGGATGCCCTCCACCAGGTCGCCCGCCCAGACGCCGGACGCGTTGATCACGGCGCGGGCCCTGATCTCGCCTTCCTCGCCGGTGAGTTCGTCACGTATGCGGGCGCCGGACGCGGTGAGTTCCAAAGCCCTGACGCGAGTCAGGATGCGTGCGTCGCGTGCGGCGGCGGTGCGGGCGATCGCGGTCACCAGCCGGGCGTCGTCGGTGAGCCGGCCGTCCCAGGACAGCAGGCCGCCGCGCAGGCCCTGGGTGCGCAGGGCGGGCGCGAGGTGCCGGGTCTCCACCGCGGAGAGCCGGCGCGGGGCGGGCAGGGTGGCGCGGGCCGTGCGGGCCGTCAGACGCAGGGTGTCACCGGCGCGGAATCCGGCCCAGGCCAGGGCGGACTGGCCCCGGGAGACCAGGGGGGTCAGGGGCAGCACGAAGGGCTGGGCCCGCACCAGATGCGGCGCCGTGCGCTCCATCAACACCCCACGCTCGACGGCGCTTTCGTGGGCCACGTCGAGCTGCGCGGAGGCGAGATAGCGCAGCCCGCCGTGGATGAGCTTGCTGCTGAAGCGTGAGGTTCCGAAGGCCAGGTCATGGGCATCGACGGCGACCACCGACAGACCGCGGGCCGCGGCGTCCAGGGCGACCCCGGCGCCCGTCGCGCCCAGCCCGACGACCAGGACGTCCACGGCCGGACCGCCGACGGCCTCGGCCAGTTCGCGCGAGCGCCGGGCGGCGGACAGGGACGATCCGGGAACCGGGGGAGTGGCGGGGCTCATGGCGTGAGGGTCCTTTCCAGGATGCTGCGCAGTTCCGCCAGGAAGGCCTCACTGCTCAGGTCGGCGTCGTCCTCGTCGGTCATGGTCCGCAAGGACAGGGTGAAGGACTGGACGATCAGCAGCAGGGCCCGTGCCTGCCGTTCGACATGGCCGGCGCGTACCGACCCGTCGGCGTGGCCTTCGCGCAGACCGTCGGCCAGCAGGGCGAGAAGGGCCTGCTGGCTCGCGCCGCGGCGGTCGAGGACGTAGGGGAGCAGCAGTTCCGGATCGACGTCAACGATCTTCCGGAAGAGCGGATGGGCGCGGAAGGCGCCCACCCCGGTCACGAGCCCGTCGACGATCAGGCCGCGCGCGCTCGTACCGGGCCGCCGCTCGGGCATGGCCGCCGTGGCCACCGCGACCCATTCGCGGGTCATGAGGTCGCCCACCAGGGAGCGCACATCGGGCCACCGTCTGTACAGCGTCATCCGGGAGACACCCGCGCGGCGGGCCACGTCGGTCAGCGTCGTACGGCGGACTCCGACGGCCAGGACGCAGTCGCGTACCGCGTCGAGCACCGCGTCGCTGTCCGAGTGGTTGTGACGAATAGGCGTCATGTGTCACAGTGTAACGCCTGCGGGGCCGTCCGGGACACGGCATCGCTTGAATCGACCGGTGAGGACAACAGCCAATGGACATGCTGTGGAGCGGCTGGGGCGACCCGGCCAAGGCGGCGCCGCTGCCCGAGACCGTGACCGGGCTGCTGCGCGATTGGCTCGGCGTCAAGCCGCGCGCCGCCGAGCCGGTCGCCCTGGCGGACATCGCCGTACCCGAGCCGGGACTCGAACCCGCCGCGCTCCAGGCCCTGTCCGCGGCGGTCGGCGGCGAGGAGCACGTCCGCACCGACGCGGAGAGCCGCATCCGGCACACGCGCGGCAAGTCCACCCCCGACCTGCTCCGGATGCGCGAGGGAGAGGTCGACGACATCCCCGCGGCCGTCGTGCTCCCCGCCGGCCACGACGACGTGCTCGCGGCAGTGCGCGCCTGCGCCGAACACGGCCTGGCCGTCGTCCCGTTCGGCGGTGGTACGTCCGTCGTCGGCGGCCTCGCCCCCGCCCGGCGCGGTTCCTTCGTCGCCCTGGACCTGCGCCGCATGGACCAGTTGCTCGCCCTCGACCCGGTCTCCCGCACCGCCACCCTGCAGCCCGGGCTGCGCGCACCGCAGGCGGAGGTGCTGCTGGCCGAACAGGGATTCACGCTCGGCCACTTCCCCCAGTCCTTCGAGTGGGCCACCATCGGCGGGTTCGCCGCCGCCCGCTCCAGCGGCCAGGCGTCCGCCGGCTACGGCCGCTTCGACGAGATGGTCCTGGGCCTGACCGTCGCCACCCCCGAGGGCACCCTCGACACCGGCCGCGCGCCTCGCTCGGCGGCCGGCCCCGACCTGCGGCAGCTCGTGCTCGGCTCGGAGGGCGCGTTCGGCGTCATCACGTCCGTCACCGTGCGGATCCGTCCCGTACCCGCGACCCGCGTGTACGAGGGCTGGCGCTTCGACTCCTTCGAGGCGGGCGCCGCCGCGCTGCGCCGCCTCGCCCAGGACGGCCCGCGCCCGACGGTGCTGCGACTGTCCGACGAGACCGAGACGCTGATCGGCCTTGCCCAGCCCGACGCCATAGGTGCCGCCGTCGACGGGCAGCAGTCCCCGGGATGCACGGCGATCGCCGGCTACGAAGGCACCGACGAGGACACCTCGTACTGCCGCGAGCGCGCGTCGGCCGTCCTTCGGGACTGCGGCGGAACCCCGCTGGGCGAGGAACCCGGCCGGCGCTGGGCGCACGGCCGCTATTCGGCCCCCTACCTGCGGGACTCCTTGCTGGACGCCGGGGCGTTCGTCGAGACGCTGGAGACGGCGACCTTCTGGTCGCGCGTGCCCGAGCTGTACGCGTCCGTCCGCGACGCCCTGTCCACCACGCTCACCGAGGCCGGCACCCCTCCCCTGATCATGTGCCACATCTCCCACGTCTACGAGAACGGTGCCTCGCTGTACTTCACCGTCGTCTCGGCGCAGGGCGACGAACCGGTGGTGCACTGGGAGAAGGCCAAGCACGCAGCCAACGAGGCGATCCTTGCCGCGGGCGGCACCATCAGCCACCACCACGGCGTGGGCACCGACCACCGCGACTGGTACGTCCGCGAGGCGGGCCCCCTCGGCATCGAGGCCCTGCAGGCGGTGAAGCGCCGGCTGGACCCGCAGGGTCTGCTCAACCCCGGGGTCCTCCTGCCCCTCGACTGACCTCACCGCGCCTGTTCACCCCCGGCTCACCCACCTCCTCCGCCCGCCTCCGGCAGCACCCTCCCGTCGGCCCGAAAGGCACCCCCGATGCGACAGTTCACCGCCATCGTCAACCCCACGGCGGGCGGATCCGCCTCAGCTGCCGCACTGCTGAACGTGGCCAGGCCGCTGCGGGAGGCCGGGGCCGACCTGGAAACCGAGTACAGCCGCAGCCTGGCCCACGCGCAGGGACTGGCCCGTGACGCCGGGGAGCGGGGCCGGGTGGTGCTCGCCGTCGGCGGCGACGGAATCGCCGGCGGTGTCGGCGGGGCCCTCAGCGGCACCGACGCACTGCTCGGCCTGGTCCCCGCCGGCCGCGGCAACGACTTCGCCCGGGCGCTGAAACTGCCCACCGAGCCCGCCGCCCTCGCCGAGGTACTGCTCCACAACGAACCCCGGCAGGTCGACACGATCGAGGTCGAGTCGGCCGTACACGACCGCACGGTGGTCCTCGGCAGCGTGTACGCCGGCGTCGACGCCCTGGCCAACCGCCACGCCAACGAGGCCACAGTGCTGCGCGGCTCGGCCTCCTACTACGCGGGCGGTCTGCGCGCCGTCACCACCTGGCGCCCCGCGCGCTACCGGGTCACCGTCGACGGCCAGGAACATCTGCACACCGGCTACACGGTCGTGGCCGCCAACTCCGGCTACTACGGATCCGGCCGCCTGATCGCCCCCGACGCCCGTGTCGACGACGGTCTGCTGGACGTCGTGATGATCCGCGAGGCGCCGCGCCGGCTGTTCTTCGCCCTGATGAACGAGCTCAAGACCGGCGCCCACGTCCATCGCCCCCAGGTGCAGATCCTGCGGGGCAGGGAGATCCGTATCGCGGCCGACCGCGAGGTGCCCTACGGCGCGGACGGCGAGGTGGAGGCCACCCTGCCGGTCACGGTCAGGGTTCTGCCGGGAGCACTGCGCGTCCTGTGCTGAGGCCGGGCCACCGGTGTCTCCCGGGCGGCCGAGTCAGGCGACCGGCCGCCCTCCGTGGCCGAGTCATGTCGTCTGTGCGGGGCATGCGGCACCCGCAGGTCACACGCCATCCGCAGGTCATGCGCCCTTCGCGGGGCACGCGCCGCTAGCAGGCAACGCGCTTTCCGCGGGGCACGCGCCGTCAGCGGACAACGGGCCTTCCGCGGGGCACGCGCGGTCAGCCGGTCATCAGCACTCCGCGAAGCGGGCGCAATCGGCAGGTCATCCACGCTCTGCGGGTCATCCGCCGTCCACGGGCATCCGCGGGCGCGCCGTCCTGAGCTGCTCCGGGGCGGAGGTGTGCCCGGCCTCGGCCTGGATGAGCAGCGAGAGCAGTTCGGCCACCGGCAGTCCGGCCTCGGCGGGGTGCCGCAGCACCTTGCCGGCCTCGATCCGGTAGGTGTTGGTGCGTCCCTCGCGGGTGTGGGACAGATAGCCGTCCTGCTCCAGGTCCGAAATGATCTTCTGGACAGCGCGCTCGGTGAGTCGGCAGTGCGCGGCGATGTTCCGGATCCGCACGTTCGGGTTGTCGGCGATGGCCGCGAGGACGCGGGCATGGTTCGTCAGAAACGTCCATCCGGTGTGCGGCTCAGGGACTCCGTCCATGCCCCAAGAGTACGGCTGGGTGTTCACGAATACAAATACACGCACTCAATTTCATGTATCTGTTGACGTGTTCCGCAGTTCGGGTTCACTCTTGTAGTCAGACGGGGAGTACCTGAGAGAGAGGCGGTCATGCCCGAGCTCGCGTCCTCTGCACAGCCCCCCAACAGGGGCGCTGCCGACCGCGTGAACTGCGGCGGCGGACCGGCGGCGGCTTCGTCGTGGCCGCTGGTCACCACCGTTGGCGCGGACGGCGACAGGGTCATGGTGAAGGTCTCCGGAGAGCTCGACCTCGACAGCAGCGAGCGACTCCGGAGCGTCCTGCGTGAAGCTCTGAACCGCTCGGTCCGTGGCATCGACCTGCATCTGGAGGGGGTCTCCTTCTGCGACTGCTCGACCCTCAACATCCTGCTCAACATGCGCCACCTCGCCTTGGAGCAGGGCAAGACGGTCGCGATCCAGGCAACCAGTACGGCAGTCGACCGCCTGCTCTCCCTGACCGGCACGCACTCGCTGTTCGGCCGGATCGACCCGGACGGGCGTCCGGGCGGGCATGCCGCGGTCGATGGGCAAGCCCAGGACCCGGAGGCGCCCGAGGGCGCCCATCACGATCTGCGGATAGAAGTCGCCCAACTGCGCCGGGCGATGCAGACCCGGCCCACCATCGACCTGGCCCGCGGAATCCTGATGGCCTCGTTCAGCCTGAGCTCGGAGGAGGCCTGGACGGTGCTGGTCACGGCCTCCCAGAACACCAACACCAAACTGCATTCCCTGGCCGGTGACCTCGTCACCGCGGTCAAGGGCGATGCGCTGCCCGAAGAGGTGCAGGAACATCTGTCGGCCGCGGTAGCCAGGGTCAACGCCGTGATCCCCGAGAGCTGAGGGCAACACTCCGCACGTCAGGGTTGCGTCGTGAACGGGCACCCCGGCAGGGTTCGGATGTGCCCACCTTGCTGATCGTGCATCACACGCCCTCGCCCAACTGCCAGGCCATGCTCGAAGCCCTCATCTCCGGTGCCACGGCGCCGGAGATCGAGAACGTCGAGGTCGTGCGCCGGCCGGCGCTGTCGGCCACGGCCTCCGACGTGCTGGCCGCCGACGGCTACCTCCTCGCCACCCCGGCGAACCTCGGCTACATCTCAGGAGCCCTCAAGCATTTCTTCGACCAGGTCTACTACCCCTGCCTGGACGCGACCCAGGGCCGGCCCTTCGGCTACTACGTGCACGGTGGCAGCGACGTCACCGGGGCGGTACGGGCGATCGACTCGATCACAACGGGCCTGGGCTGGCGCCGGGCGGCGAATCCGGTGACCGTCACGGGCGAGCCCACCAGGGCGGACACCGAGGCCTGCTGGGAGCTCGGGGCCACGCTCGCCGCCGGTCTGATGGGCTGACCTGAACGGCAGCGTCTCCCAACACCCCACACTGACCAGGGTGTTTACCTTCGTTGTGAGAAATTTCTGTGAATCCGTGAGGCGTTTGAACACAACGCGGCCCGTCTCCGTATTGGACCGGGGGATTTTCATGCCCTGACCGATCACGAGGCGTAGGAGTACTTCCTTGGGACGCAGCACGCGAAGACGCCCCACGGGCGCACGGCGCGCGACTTTTGCAGCGGTCGCGCTGATGTTGGGCGGCGGCGGCCTGGTCGCGGCCAACGTCTATGCCTCGGCCACCGAGGACGGCGGAGCAGACCCCGCCCGGACGCTGTCCACCCCGGCCGGCACGATCGACTGCCCGGATGTCGGCAGCGAACTGACAGACGTGCCGGACGGAGCACGGGAGGACGTCGCGAAGGAACTCGCGCTCCTCGACCAGCAGATAGCCGAGGCCTACCAGCGGCTGCAGGAGTCGGCTCAGGCCATCCAGCAGGACGCCGGCTTCGCCGACAGCGCGATCATGAATCCGCTCAAGGACAAGCGGGCCGCGACGATCGAGCGGATCGCCGTCGCCGTCGACCGCGTGGGGGACCGGCCCGAAGGCCTGGACTCCCTCGCCGCCTGCACGCTGCGCGCCGCGGACAACGGCACCGGTGAGGACGGCAACGGCGGCGACCAGGAACAGGGCGGCGACAACCAGGACGGCGCTGACCAGGGCAACCAGCAGCCCGGGAACGGCGACCAGCAGGGCAACGGCGGACAGGCGGGCAACGGCCCGGTCGCCGCGGACTACGTGGACATCAAGGCCGTCCAGCCGAACGTGTCCAGCCCGGCCCCGCAGAAGGAAGCCTCCCGGGGCACCTTCGCCACCAGCTGCGGCGTCAACGAGAACGGCCTGTTCAACTCCGACAACGTCATCGTGGCCCCCGGCGTCTCCAACGGCGCCCACCACTTCCACGACTACATCGGCAACCAGTCCAACGACGCCTTCGCGAGCGACGAGGACCTGGCGAACGCCGAGACGAGCTGCGTCGACCAGAACGACAAGTCCACGTACTACTGGCCCGTGATCCGGCTCCAGAACGGAACGCAGGAACAGGACGCCAATTCGCCCGGCGGTGGAATCGAGGGCAACGCCGGCGAGATCGTCACTCCCAAGGAAGTGACGCTGGACTTCGTGGGCAACCCCCGCAGCAAGGTCACCGAGATGCCGCGCCTGCTGCGCATCATCACCGGCGACGCCAAGGCGTTCGTCAACGGCACCGCCAACGCCAACGCCTCCTGGAGCTGCACCGGCTTCGAGGACCGGCAGCTGAAGGACAAGTACCCGCTGTGCCCGCAGGGCAGTGACGTGGTGCGCACCTTCAAGTTCCAGAGTTGCTGGGACGGACAGAACATCGACAGTGCCAACCACCGCACCCACGTGGCGTTCGCGGCGGCCGACGGCAGCTGCGCCAACGGCTTCAAGGCCATCCCGCAACTGGTGCAGCGGATCGTGTACGACGTCGACGCGCCCAGCCTCCAGGACGGCGGGAAGACGACCCCGCTGTTTGCGGTGGACTCCTTCCCGGAGCAGCTGCACAAGCCGGTCACCGACCACGGCGACTTCATCAACGTCTTCAGCGAGGACCTGATGGGCGAGATGGTCGACTGCATCAACGAGGGCCGCAAGTGCGGCGCCGGCGCGGGCGACGGCGGCGAACCGGGCGACGAGGAGCCGACCGAGGAGCCGACGCAGGCTCCCAGCACCCCGCCGGCCGGGAACGACGATCCCGGCAACGACAAGCCGGAGCCCGGCGACGACGGGGACAAGCCGACCGACGCGCCGGCGACCGAGGACCCCGCGACCGACGAGCCCGCCACGCAGGAGCCCGCGACGGAGAAGCCCGCAGCGGACGAGCCTGCGACCGAGAAGCCCGCGACCGAACCGGCGGAGGAGGACGGCAAGCCCACCCTGTCGAGCACGGTGGCGCCCAAGGCCGACGGCACCCCCACGGCGAACGAGGCCGAAGGCGGCCAGGCGCAGGGCGGCTCGGGAAGCACTCCCGCGCAGACCCAGCCCGCCGCGGTCGGCGACGACTCCGGCAGCGGTTCCGGGACGCAGCCGCAAGCGGTCGGGAATGGTGACCTGGCGGAGACGGGCACGTCGCTGTGGCCGGCCGCGGCCGGCGCCGTGCTCCTGATGGGCGGCTTCCTGCTGCTCATGCGCACGAGGCGCCGCGCCGAGTGAGGGTGCGGACGGACACCCCGTAACGGCGACTGACGCCGATGCGTTCCAGGGGGCCCGGACCGGTCATCCCGGTCCGGGCCCCCTGGGCTTTGCGGGCTCGCAGCTCCGTCCGGGGAGTGCCGCTGCCCTCATCCGCCGATCATGGCGTGGGGATGCCCGCCGGCCGTGCCGGGCGGCCCAGACGGACCGGCACACCGGGGGAGTACAGGACGCTGACCGGCGCGGTGCTCGGGGCCGGCAGCCCGGCCGCGGTGATCAGGTTCTCCTCGCAGGTGACCAGCTCGGCACGGTACAGCGGCCACCGAGGGTGGTGGTTGGGCAGGTACGCCACCGGCTCGGGACCGCCGAAGAAGGCGTTGTGCATGCCCCAGCGAGCGGTGAGGAAGTGCTCGAGCCCGGTGGGCTCCTCGATGCGCGCACCGGTGCGTACGGTGATCCGACTCGACGCGCCGCGCGGCCCTGGCCAGCGACGGGAGCTGGTGTACGTGACCGTGTCGCCGACCGAGCGCACGGCCATCCGGGACCACAGATACGGCAGCCGGAATCCGACCCGCCCCATCACCACCGGGATCAGCCGGGACGCGTCCATCGACCGGAACACGACCCCGCGCCGCCCATGTGCGTCCACCGAGTACAGGCGCACGTTGGTCTCGGGAAAGGTCCCGAGATACGGCACCCCGGGCAGCCGCAGCCAGCCGACCCGATGCATCCGGAAGGCGACGAGCCCGACGTACGTGACCCCCTCATGCGTGTCCGGAACGGTACCCCGCGGCAGCAGACCCGCCACGACATCCGGCTCCACGGCCCAGTGGATGAAGGCGAGGTCGAGCCACTGCTGGGTGAGGAGCGGGGTGTGTATGTGGGCGGGGGCATCAGGGGTGACAGGAGACGGTTTCGGCACACAGCCAGGATGTCAGAGTCGCACTCCGACGCCGTGGGCATTGCCGGGTCCCGCGCGCCGGATCCTGTCCGTCACCTGCCCTACGGCCCCTCATAGCGTGCGGCGACACCGGTGAGGTACCCCCGCAGCATGAGCCTGGCTTCGTCGAGAACCCCCGGGTCGCCCTCGGGGTCACGGCGGAAGGCCTCCTGGGCGAGGGCGTCGGCGGCGAGGATCGCGGCGTGGCAGGCCCGAGCGAGCGCCTCGTCGTCCTGGGCGACGTCGAGGGCCAGCAGGATGCGCCGGATTCCGTCCGCCATACGGCGCTTGTGCTCACGGTCCGCGGCCCGGGTCCGCTCGGTGAGGACGCTGCCGAACCACAGGGCCCTGAAGCCGTGCTCGGTGCGATAGATCGCGGCGTACGCGTCGATGAGCACGCCGACCGGGTCGTCCCACTGCTCGGCCGCGGCGGCGCGTACGAGGTCGTCCATGGTGCTCTCGAGCCGGGCGAAGTACCCGGCCGCCAGGGCATCGATGATCGCGTCGCGGTCGGGCAGGTACTGATACAGCGAACCGACCGAGACCCGCGCCTCGGCGGCGATGCGGGTCGTGGTCAGCGCCTGGACGCCCTCGTCGACCAGAACGCGCTCCGCCGCCTGGAGCACGCGGGCCAGCCGGGCCTTGCTGCGCGCCTGCTGGGGAGTGCGGCGCAACGGGACATGCCAGGTGCCGCCGCCGGATTGCGGGGCGGGATCGCCCATGTGCGGCCTCCGAAGCTGAACGTGACATAGTTTCAGGTTTACGTTAGCGTCGCGTACATGACCGACTCAAGCCCAGCGCTGGGTCAGGAGCGCGCCGCCGTGGCCGAGGCGTGCCGTCGCCTGGGGGCGGAGGGGCTGCTCATCGGCACGGCCGGCAACGTCAGCACGCGGGTCGAGGACCGTGTCGCGGTCACGGCCACGGGCGCGGTGCTCGCGGAACTGACGGCCGACCAGGTGACCGTGGTCGACCTCGACGGAAACATCGTGGCCGGGACCCTGGAACCCACCTCCGAACTGGACCTGCACCTCGGTGTCTACCGCCGCTACGGCTCCGGCGCGGTCGTCCACACCCACGCCCCGATGGCGACCGCGCTGTCCTGCGTACTCGACGAACTGCCCTGCATCCACTACCAGTTGCTGAGCCTGGGGGGCTCGGTGCGCGTGGCGCCGTACGCCACGTTCGGCACACCGGAACTCGCCGAGTCCGTCCTTACGGCGCTGGAGGGCCGTGGCGCCGCGCTGATGGCCAGCCACGGAGCGGTCACCCACGCTCCCACGCTGGCCAAGGCGGTTGGGCACGCCCTGCTGCTGGAGTGGGCGTGCGGCGTCTACCAGCACGCGGCCGCCCTCGGGAAGCCCCGCGTTCTCGACGAACACCAGCAACTCGCGGTGATCGAGGCCGCGCTCGCCCGGAACTACGGCACCACCCACCCCGTACCACCCGCGCAGGAGGGACACCGATGAACGTCGTCACGATGGGCGTGCATGTGCTGGACGTGCTGGTGCGGCCGGTGGAGGAGATCCCCGAGGGCCAGGGCGCGACCCTCGTGGAGGACATCAGGATGACCGCCGCCGGAACAGCCGGCGGCACCGCGCTCACCCTCGCCAAACTCGGCGCGTCCGTCAGCAGCGCCGGCGCGATCGGCTCGGACCCCACCGGGGACATGCTCGTCCAACTGCTCGACGCGGCGGGCATCGACACCCGCTTCCTCGTCCGCCGCACCGACACCCCCACCTCCGCGAGCGTCCTGCCCATCCGCCCCAACGGCGACCGGCCCTCGCTGCACCTGCTGGGCGCCAACATCACGTACGGCCCCGACGACGTGCCCTGGGACGCGATCGCCGCGGCGACCCACCTCCACCTCGGCGGACCCGAACTCATCGGCCCCGACACCGCCACGCGCGTCCTGTCGTACGCCAAGGAGCACGACGTGGTCACCTCCGTGGACCTCCTCGCGCCCGGCGCCCTCGGGAGTTTCGAGCAGATCGAGTCGGCGCTGCCGTACGTCGACCACATGCTGCCCAACGAGGACCAGGTTCTCGGCTTCACCGGTGAGGAGGACGTGGTGGCGGGGGCGAAGAAGCTCCTCGCTGCCGGAGCAGGCCTGGTCGCGGTCACCCGCGGCGGTGACGGTGCCCTGCTGGTGACCCCCGAGGGCACCGAGAAGGTACCCGCCTTCGCGATCGACGTCGTGGACACCACCGGCTGCGGCGACGCCTTCTCGGCCGGGTTCGTACGCGGCATGGGCCTGGGCCGCACGCCCTACGACTCCGCCGTCCTCGGCGGCGCCGCGGCGGCCTTGGTGGCCCAGGGACTCGGCAGCGACCACGGAGACTTCGATCTCGCCCGTGCTGATGCGTTCTCGGCGACGAGTAAGTCACGTGGATGGCCTGTCAGTTGAGGGCCGTCTCCATGTCCGTCTGCCAGTAAGTGACGCTCAGGGCACTGTCGTAGTAGACGCCCTTCGCCGGCAGGGGCGGGGTGGCCGACGGTCCGCCGGAGCTGTTCGGCGTCCTGCCCTGGAAGGCGATCGTGAGTGCTCGGGCGGTGTCGCCGCCCGTACCGCTGCCGTCGCCCGCGCTGAGCCGGACGCCCGCGTAGCCCGAGGCGCCCGGCTCCAGCGTCGGCACGGCCTGCGGCTTGGTGTCGTCGAACGCCTGCGGCACCCACTGCATCTCGTCGAATCGGAGCACCGGGTAGTACATCAGGGCGCACGGCTTCGAGCCGGTGTTGGTGACGGTGAGCAGCATGTGGTTCAGCGGTCGGGGGACGGGCTTGGCCGTGGTCTTGGTGTTGGAGCCGTTGCAGATGGTCAGATCCCCCGGGGCGTTCGCTTCCCCGTCCCCGTCCCCGTCTCCGTTCGCGCCGCTGGCGCTGCCACTTCCGGCGCTGGTGCCGTTCTCTGCGGGCTTGCCCGGCTGCGAGGGCTGGTCCGACTGCTGCCCGGAGCCCGCGCTCCGCCCCGGCTGATCGGACGACTGGTCCTGCGCGGGCGTTGACGCGTCCGGCGCCGCGGACGGTGACGTTGTCCGCGAGGCGCCCTCGTCGCGAGTGCCGGAACCGTTCTCGCATGCGGTGAGGGCGAGGACGGTGACGGCGGCGCCGGTGGCGGCGAGAAGCCGGGCGTGGCGGAAGGTGCGCATGGCTGATTCCTTGTCATTGCAAAGGACTTGAAGGCATCCGCTCGACCGGTTGCCGGGAGCGACGTGCTTGGATGACCTGAGCTTGTCCGGTGATCCGTTCCGGCCGCCACATCCGGCTGGCGATCAGGGACACTGGAACGGCTGCGATGGATCTGACCTGGAGAAACGTCCATTCCCTGGAACGGGGGAACGGGACACGGGGGATGGAGGAACGGTGTCGCAAGGCACAGCTGCGACCGATTTCGCGGCGTCTCTGAGGCAGTTGAAGGACCGCTCGGGACTCAGCTACGGGGTTCTCGGCAAACGGCTGCACATGAGCACCTCGACGCTGCACCGGTACTGCAACGGGGATGCCGTCCCCACCGACTACGCGCCCGTGGAGCGGCTCGCCCGGCTGTGCAAGGCCTCGCCGGAGGAACTGGTCGAGCTGCATCGACGGTGGGTGCTGGCGGATGCGTTGCGGGGCAGGAAGGGGGCGGCGGAGGCGACTTCGGGCCCCGGGGAGGCCGGGGCCGGCCCTGCGGGGGCCGGTGAGAGCCCCGCCGAGGCAGGCGTGATTCCCCCTGCGCCCGACGCGCCGACCGCCTCCGATGCCGGGGCGGCCGTCGTGCCCGACCCTGCCCAGACCGGGTCCGAGGCGACGCCCGCTCCCGAGCCCACTCCGGGTCCCGCCCCTGACGACGTCGTCGGTGCCCACCAGCGCACCGACCCGGCCCGCCCTCGCCGCCGTACCGCACTCCTCGCCGGTGTCGCGGTGGCCGCCGTTCTGGGGGCCGCCGCGCTCGCCATGAATCTGCCGTCGGACGGGAGTCAGGGCGACGACCGGGGCGGCAGCGTCGGTGCCGCCGCCCCGAAGGACGTCGCCGCCCCACCGACCAAGTCCACGCCGCAGTCGTCGCCGTCCGGCTCGCCGAGCGCCACGTCGGGCGGGACGAACTCCCCGTCGCCATCCGGGACCCCGACGAAGAACGGGCCCAACGGCGGCGCAGACGCCGGTGACAAGACGGACGCCACGCCACCGCTGACCGTGAACGTCCGCCCGTACAGCTGGGAACACCCCTGCTACCAGCACTACTTGATCGACCGGCCCGCGACGGATATCGGCCCGCCCCCGGTCGAGCAGGACGCGCCGGCCTGGGTCGGGGCGAACAAGGCGGTGACGGCCGGGGAGCAACTGGTGACGCTGACCGTCCAGGGCACCGGCAGGGAGACCGTGGTGATCGAGGGCCTCGAGGTCCGCGTGGTCCGCAAGGACACGCCACTGGCCTGGAACGACTACGTGATGGGCGTCGGGTGCGGCGGTGGGGTACCGACACGTCCCTTCACCGTCGCCCTCGACGCCGCGCGTCCGGTCGTCGTGGCCGGGGCCGATCAGCGCGACTTCTCCTTCAAGGTGAGCGAGTCGGACCCGGAGGTCTTCAAAATCACAGCCGACGCCTCGGCGTACGACGTGACCTGGTATCTGGAGCTGACCTGGTCGAGCGGGGGCCGAACGGGCACGCTGGTCGTCGACGACAACGGCAAGCCGTTCCGGACGAGCGGCAACAACGGGCGACCGGCCTACGAGTTCCCGCTCGGCGGCGACAAGTGGCTGAAGTCGACGGGGGGCTAGGCCCTGTCCTTTGGATCAGCTCGGCTGTGACAATCGGTTCCTCTTGGCGGACCCGAGCGGGGTGTGGTGCGTGCAGGTGCATGGCGGAGGAGGGAGTCGACGCGATGGGGGTACCCCCGCTCGAGCGATGTCGGGAGTGGGGGAGTCGGCGACCGACGACAACGCGGCAGATGTGCGGGCCAGGGCCCGCGATGCCGAGATGATCCAAACGACAGGGCTAGTGGGGACCCCACGGCGCCGCCACGGCTTGAATCAGGGTTCGCGGTGACAGGCGATTGGCGAATGGATCGGATCGGGGCTGCTCTCCGCGGTGAGAATCCGACAGTGCTGCGGCGACTTGGGTCAGGGTTCGCGGTGATCGGCGACGTCCAGTTCCTACCGGGCTACTCCGTTCCCGTGCCGGACCCGGACGATGCCGACGATGTCGAGGCCCTGTCCGCGCCTCGGCCCTGTGTGCTGTGCGGACAGCTCGCCGGGCATCAGGTGGCCGGGTTCCCACAGCACCTGGACTCTGCCGAGTGCGGCACGGCCGGGCCCGCACAACGGGTGGAGCCCGTGGCGGCGGAGAGCCCTGCCCCTCCGGGCGAGTTCCGTCAGCCGGCGTCCGGCGGCAGGCAGAGCCCGGCGGCGCGCGGGGTCAAGGTCGTGCCCGTCGGCCGTCGGCTGAAGACCGCCGACAGCCCGGACCTGATCGGCTCCGCCGTCGCGGGCGCCCTCGCCCAGCACAACCGGGACGAGCCGGGCCCGCTGTGGGTGACCGAGCCGACGCTGCGCCTGCTGCTGCGTCACGCGGGCCCGAAGTACGGGCTGTGCGACCCGCCGGAGATCCATGAGTCCTGGACCTCCGGGGCCATGGAAGGCCTGCTGGAGAAGTTCCGCGTCGCGCTGAAAGACGCCCGGGACCGGGCGATCGCCGAGGACGCCGAGGACGTCGAAGCCGACAGCGCCGACTGAGCCGGGCTCGCCCAGCGGCACAGCTTGGGCGGTCCGACCCACCCTCACCCTCTGTCCCGGATCCGGCTCAGGATTCGAGGCGTTCCGTGTACGCCTCGGTCGGTGGAAACGGGGTCGGGCTCGTCATACCGGCCGACCAGAACCCGCTGGTACCGGGGATGGACGTCACGGCATTGAGATACGGCGCCGGCGCCGCGCCGGCCGGGCCCCGAGCGAGGGTCCAGGTGCTTCCGTCCCGGCGCAGGTACGTACTGCGACTCTGGTCGTGGAAGTTCCAGCCCGAGATCCACGCGGCTTGGCCCTGCGCATCGCCTGCGATTCCGGTCAACGAGCCGGCGACGAAGCCCGCTTCCACCCGCGTCCAGGCCGTACCGTCCCAGTGGCTCAGGGACGGGTTGCCCGGGCGGCCGGGCGGCCCTCCGACGCCCATCTCGGTGCCCACCGCCCATACATCGTCCGGACCGGCCGAGTGGAGATCGGCGATGCTCAGGCGCAGGCCCGGGACCGGGGGCAGTACGGTCCACGCGCCGTCCCAGCGGGCCACGAGGCCCGACCAGCCGCCGCCGTTCGACTGGTCGCCGCTCACCCAGACCTCGCCGGGCGAGCGCAGGACCACCCGGTACAGATTCACGCTCGCCACGGGCAGCGGGTCCAGCCATCGCCAGCGTTGCCCGTCCCCGTGCAGCAGACGGGCAGCGCCGCCTTGGCTGCCGCAGATCCACACCTGCCGTTCCGGGCCGACCGCCACCGCGTTCAACCGGACGTCCGCCTCGCCCTGGCCCGGGAACGTGGCCTCGCGCCAGGTGGTTCCGTCCCAGCGCAGCAGCGGGCTGCCGGTGCCGACGGGCCGGCCCACGCTCCACGCCGCGGTCGCGCAGACACCGGCGACATCGCTCAGGCGCGTGTGGTTCAGGTGTAAGAGGTCGGTCTTCGTCCATGCGCTGCCGTTCCACATCATGGCCAGGGCTCGCCCCTGCGACGGCCCGCCGCGGGCCTCCTCGCCCACGGCCCAGGCCAGTTGAGGCCCGACAGCGGCGATACGCCGCAGCTGCGCGGCCGGAGTGCTGCCGGGTGCCGGCACGGCCTGCCAGCCCTGCGTCCGGGGCGTCGGTGCGTCGGCCAGGGCCTGGCCCGGGCCGAGCGCGACTGCCGAGAGTGTGCCGATCGCCCCTGCCACAAATCGCCTTCGTCTCACCGGGTGTCCCTCCAGGCCGGTAGGGCGGATAGGAGGGACCACCGTGAACCAGCGAACCTCAGAGGTCTAGATACGGGCATGACAAGCTCGCGGGGGAGCGCGTTCAGTACCTGTGTCCGGCGCGCAGCGCCAACCGCTCCCCGGCGAACCGCTCGCGGAAGCCGCGGTCGTGCGAGACCGCTCCCGAGTACGCCGCCAACGCCGCCTCCAGGTCCTCGATCAGGTCGAGCGCGATGTGGTTCGTCGGTTCGTCGAGTACGAGCAGGTCCGCGGGCCGGGTCACCAGGAACGCGACTTCGGGCGTCGACTCTGCTGGCGTACTCGAACCTGAAGGCTCGGATCGTGGCGGAGATCATGACGGCGGCGCGAGACGCCCTGGATCCCGGGCGGGCTTCGTAGGGAGCCGCCCGGCGGGGAGTCGACCTTTGGCTGATCCCCTTCTTGCGCTCGGCTCCCCCCACCCCTCACAGATTTGAGTAAGGTTAGGCTAACCTTTGCCGCGTGCAAGCAGGTGAAGAGATCTCCGCGGCGCTGAGCCCCCGCGGTCATGAGCTGTCGGCCACGGATGTCACCGTGGCCTACGAGGGCGTGGACGTCGTACACGACGCGTCGGTGACGCTGCGGCCGGGTGAAGTGACCGTGCTGGTGGGGCCGAACGGCAGTGGGAAGTCAACACTGCTGCGTACGGTCTCGCGGTTGCAGCGGCCCAGGAGCGCGACGCTCGTCATCGACGGCGCCGACGCACTGGCGCTGACCCCGCGTGAGTTCTCGCGCCGCGTGGCCCTGTTGACGCAGGGGCGCCCCACGCCCAGCGGCCTGACCGTGCGGGACGTCGTGGAATTCGGCCGCTACCCGTACCGGGGCCGTTGGGGCCGGGCCGACCCGGGCGGCCCTGCCGCGGTGGCGCGCGCGCTCACCATGACCGGCGTCGCCGAGCTCGCCGAACGGGGCGCCGAGCATCTCTCCGGCGGGCAGCTCCAGCGCGTGTGGCTCGCCGGCTGCCTCGCGCAGGAGACCGGCGTACTGCTCCTCGACGAGCCGACGACCTACCTCGACCTGCGCTACCAGATCGAGCTCCTCGACCTCATCCGCGACTTGGCGGACGACCACGGGATCGCCGTGGGCGCCGTCCTGCACGACCTCGACCAGGCCGCGGCCCTCGCCGACCGGATCGTGCTCCTCCACGAGGGGCGGATCGTCGCGGACGGTCTCCCCGAGGACGTACTGACGGCTCAGCGGCTGACCGACATCTACGGCATCCGCATCGAAGTCGACACCGACCCCCTGACGGGCCGGCTGCGCACCCGCGCGATCGGCCGGCACCACACGCGAACCGAAAGGCTCAGCACACCCTCATGAGACGCCTCCTCACGACCGCGGCCGTCGCCACCGCCGCGGCCCTCACCCTGACCGCCTGCGGTACCACCGAGCCCGCCGCCGACAGCGACGACGCGAAGAAGGCCGGCGAGGCCATCACCCTCACGGACGCCTCCGGCAAGAAGGTCGAACTCGACGGGCCGGCCAAGAAGGTCGTCGGAACCGAGTGGCACGAGGTCGAGCTCCTGGTGTCGCTGGGTGTCGACCCGGTCGGCGTCGCCGACGTCAAGGGCTACAACACCTGGGACACCGCGGTCCCGCTGAAGAACGAGCCGAAGGACATCGGCACCCGCGGCGAGCCCAGCATGGACACGATCGCCGCGCTGGCGCCCGACCTCATCGTCGCCAGCACCGACCTGCCGCCGGCGGCCGTGAAGCAGCTGCGCAAGGTCGCCCCCGTCCTGGAGGTGCGGTCCGCCGACGCCGCCGACCCGATCGGGCAGATGACGAAGAACCTCGACCTCGTCGCCAAGGCCACCGGCACCACCGAGCAGGCCGAGAAGATCAAGGACGAGTTCGACGCGAAGGTCGCCGAAGGCAAGAAGGCCCTCGCGGACGCCGGCCTCGACGGCGCCGAGTTCGCCTTCGCCGACGGCTACGACATCTCCAACCAGGTCTCCATCAGGCCGTTCACCGGCGGCTCGCTCATCGGTGCGGTCAACGAGGAGCTCGGTCTCAAGAACGCCTGGACGGTCAAGGGCGACAAGGACTACGGGCTCGGCACCACCGACGTCGAGGGGCTCACCAAGCTGGGCGACGACGTGCAGTTCGCCTACATCGCCAACGACGGCGACAAGAGCAGCACCCCGTTCACCGCCACCGGCGCCTTGTCCAAGGACAAGGTGTGGACCTCGCTGCCGTTCGTGAAGAAGGGCAACGTCCACCGACTGCCCGACGGCATCTGGATGTTCGGCGGTGAGGAGTCGATGGGGGCGTACATCGACGCCCTCGTCAAGGAGCTGACGAAGTAACACCATGGCCGTCACCGCGACAACTCCCGCCACCCGTCCGCCCGCGGCCACCGGCACGTCCCGGACCGGCGCGGCCGCGGTGACGGCCGCTCTGGTCCTGCTGGTCGCAGGTCTGGCGGTCGTGGACATCACGCAGGGCACGGCCGCCGTCGGCGCCGGCGAGGTGTTCAAGGCGCTCACCGGCCGGGCCGACCCGGCCGACGCCTCCGTCGTCATCGCGTCCCGGCTGCCGCGCATGGCCGCCGGGCTCCTCGTGGGGGCCCTACTCGGGATGGCGGGTGCCACCCTGCAGGCGATCAGCCGCAACGTGCTCGCCTCGCCCGACACCCTCGCCGTGAACGCGGGCTCCTACCTGGCTCTCGGGCTGGCCGCGGTCACCGGCGTGTCGCTGCCCCTGCTCGCCTCCTCCGGCGTCGCGTTCGCCGGGGGCCTCGTGGCGGTGTCCGTCGTGCTCGGTCTGTCCGGCCTGGGCGCGGGCACCGTCCGGCTCGTGCTCGCCGGCAGCGCCCTCGCCCTCGGCCTGAACGCCGTGACCGAGGGGCTGCTCCTGCTCTTCCCCCAGGAGACGCAGGGCCTCTACCAGTGGAACCAGGGCAGCATCGCCCAGAGCGGGTTCGACGGCGTGGCCCAGCTCGCGCCGCTCGGCGTCATCGGCCTCCTCGGGCTGCTGCTGGTCGCCCGCCGAGTCGACGCCCTGGCCCTCGGCGACGACGCCGCCCGCGGGCTCGGCGTGCCGGTGCGCGCCACCCGGGTCACGGCGGTCGTGTGCGCGGCGCTGCTCTCCGCGGCTGCCGTCACCCTCGCCGGGCCCATCGGCTTCGTCGGCCTGTGCGCCCCCGCACTCGTGCGTCCCCTCGCCCGCAGATTCCGCGGGTTCACCCGGGCGCATGCGAGTCTTCCGGTCGCGGGCCTGACCGGCGCGGCGCTGGTCCTCGGCTCGGACGTCCTGCTGCGGGCCCTCGTGCCGACGGATCTGGCGGTCGCCGTGCCGACGGGTGTCGTCACCAGTCTCGTCGGCGCCGCGTTCCTGATCGTGATGGCCACGCGGCTGAAGGACACGGCCGCGGCCGCCGCACCCGACCGGTTGCGCATCAAAAGCCGGACCGTCTTCGTCATCACCACGGTCGTCCTGGTGGCGGTGCTCGTCGGCGTGACCATCGCCGCGGTGCTGCTCGGCGACAGCAAGCTGCTGCTGGGCGACGTCGTCAACTGGGCGCAGGGCCGGGCAGGCCGGGCCGTCTCGTTCGTACTCGACACACGCGTGCCCCGGGTTCTCGCCGCGCTCCTCGCGGGCGCGGCACTCGCCCTGTCCGGAACCCTCGTCCAGGCCGTCACGCGCAATCCGCTCGCGGAGCCCGGCGTCCTGGGCGTCTCCGGCGGGGCGGCGCTCGGCGCGGTGCTCCTGGTGACGACCGTGCCCCTGGCCGGATCGTGGAGTGTCGCCGGGGCGGCGTTCGCGGGCGCGGCGATCAGCTCCGTCATCGTCTTCGGGCTCGCCGCGCGAGGCGGATTCCAGCAGAACCGGCTCGTCCTCGTCGGCATCGGCATGGCCACCGGCTCCACCGCGCTGGTCAGCCTGCTGATCGTCCTCACCGACCCGTTCAACGCCGCGAAGGCCCTGACCTGGCTGTCCGGTTCCACCTACGGACGGACCCTGCCCGACATCGCACCGCTCGCAGCCGTCCTCGCCATCGGCGTGGCCGTCGCTGCCCTGCGGCGCGCGGAACTCGACCTCGTGTGCCTCGACGAGGACACCCCGAGGCTGCTCGGGCTCAACCTGGCGCGCGGGCGCCTCGGCTTCCTCCTCCTGAGCGTCCTGCTCGCCGCCACCGCGGTCGCCGCCGCGGGCACGATCGGCTTCGTGGGCCTGGTCGCCCCGCACGCGGCCCGGGCGCTCGTGGGCCGACCGCACGTCCGGGTGATCCCGGTCTCCGTGCTGCTCGGCGCCGCTCTCGTCTGCACCGCTGACGTGCTCGGCCGCACCGTGATCGCGCCCGCCCAACTCGGCGCCGGTCTGATGACCGCGGTGATCGGCACGCCGTACTTCCTCTACCTGCTCGTGCGCAGCCGCCGGTAGAGGCCGGCGAACGGTCACCCGCGGAGCGTACGACCACCGCGGGGACCGTTCCCCGGTCGACTGCCCGGCCGCAGGCACCGCGATGCCTGCGGCTCAACCGGCGCCGCCCGGCACGGCGTCGGCCGCGTAGGCGCCCTCGTGGTGCCGGCTCATCGGCACTGCGGGGCCGCCGGGCTGCTGAGCGGCGCGGCGTGCCCTTTCCGTATGCGCCCGGATGATGTCCGCGTACCGGTGGCCGCTGCCCTTGATGGTGCGGGCCTGGGTGCGGTAGTCGACATGGACCAGACCGAAGCGCTTGTCGTAGCCGTAGGCCCACTCGAAGTTGTCCAGCAGCGACCAGGCGAAGTAGCCGGCCAGCGGGGCTCCCTTGCGGGCGGCGGACGCGCACGCCGCGAGGTGGCCGGTCAGGTACTCCTGGCGCTCCGGGTCGTGCACCGTCCCGTCGGGGCGTACGACATCGGGGTAGGCCGAGCCGTTCTCCGTGACGTACAGCTTGCGGGTGCCGTAGTCCTGCGCCAGCCGGAGCAGCAGGCGTTCGATGCCGGATGCGTCGATCTCCCAGTCCATGCCCGTGCGGGGTACGCCGGGACGGCGGATGGTGCGGACGTGCGGGGCCGGTCCGGTGGGGTCGTCGGCGACGGTGGAGGAGAAGTAGTAGTTGAGGCCCAGCCAGTCCAGCGGCTGCGCGATCGTCTCCAAGTCGCCCGGCTGCTCCGGGAGTTCGACGCCGGAGGCGGCGGCGTAGACCTCGCGCATGTCCTTCGGGAAGCCACGGCCGTGAACCGGGTCCAGCCACCAGCGGTTGGTGTGGCCGTCTTGGCGCCGGGCCGCCGCGACGTCCTCGGGGCGCTCGGTGGCGGCTTCGACGGCGGACAGGTTGTTGACGATGCCGACCTGTGCGCCGGGTGCCGCCGCCCGGATCGCCTGCGCTGCCAGGCCGTGGCCGAGGAGGAGGTGGTAGGAGGCGTGGACGGCCGCCGTGAGGTCGGTCAGGCCCGGCGCCATCTTGCCTTCCAGGTGGCCGATCCAGGCGGAGCACAGCGGCTCGTTGAGCGTGGTCCAGTGCTGGACACGGTCGCCGAGACGCTCGGCGACGACCGCCGCGTACGAGCCGAAGTGCCGGGCGGTGTCGCGCGCCGGCCAGCCGCCCCGGTCCTGGAGCGCCTGGGGCAGGTCCCAGTGGTAGAGGGTGACGGACGGAGTGATGCCCGCCTCCAGCAGGCCGTCGATCAACGCGTCGTAGAAGTCCAGGCCCTTCGCGTTGACCGGCCCGTCGCCGCCCGGCACCACACGCGGCCAGGCGATCGACAACCGGTAGGCGTTGGTGCCCAGTCGGCGCATCAGCGCGATGTCCTCGCGCCAGCGGTGGTAGTGGTCGCAGGCGACGTCGCCGTGGTCATTGTTGTCGATCTTGCCGGGAGTGTGCGAGAACGTGTCCCAGATCGAGGGTGAGCGGCCGTCCTCGGCGACGGCTCCCTCGATCTGGTAGGCCGACGTGGCCGTGCCCCACAGGAAATCCTCGGGGAGTGCGGCAAGGTCGATGGTCACGGAGTTCCCTTCGGAGACAGCGGAGTCGGAGGATGCGGAGTCGGAGACGGCAGCGCCGGTCACTTGACGGCTCCCGCCGTCAGGCCGGTGACGAGATAGCGCTGCAGAAGCAGGAACCCGGCGACCACGGGCACGCTGACGACCAGCGAGGCGGCCATGATCTGGTTCCAGTAGACGTTGTTGAGCGTGGAGTAGCCCTGGAGTCCGACGGCGAGTGTGCGGGTGGTGTCGTTGGTCATCACCGAGGCGAACAGCACTTCGCCCCAGGCGGTCATGAAGGCGTACACGGCGACCGCGACGATGCCCGGGATCGCCGCCGGCACGACGACCCGGAACAGCGCCCCGAGCGGCCCGCAGCCGTCGACCATCGCCGCCTCGTCCAGGTCGCGCGGCACCGAGTCCAGGTACCCGATCAGCATCCAGATCGAGAACGGCAGCGAGAACGTCAGATACGTCAGGATCAGACCGCCGCGCGAGCCGAACAGGGCGATACCGGTGGCGTTGCCGATGTTGACGTAGATCAGGAACAGCGGCAGCAGGAAGAGGATGCCGGGGAACATCTGCGTGGACAGGACGGTGACCGTGAAGACGCGCTTGCCCCGGAAGTTGTGGCGGCTGACCGCGTAGGCCGCGAACACCGCGATCACCACCGAGCAGACGGTCGCCGCGCCCGCCACGATCAGCGAGTTCACGAAGTAGCGGGCGAGCGGGATGGTCGACCAGATGTCGATGTACGGCCGGATCGTCAGCTCGCTCGGCAGCCAGCGGAACTCCCCGGAGACGTCGGCGAGTGGCTTCAGCGAGCTGGAGACCATGACGTAGACCGGCACCAGGACGAATCCGGTGAGCAGGGTGAGGAAGATCCGCCGGGACCAGTAGTAGGACGGTGGCGGAGCCATCGGTGAGCGGGGTGCCCGGGAGGTGCTAGACATCGGCCGTCTTCCTTCCTCGGGAGGTCAGCAGGAGGTAGACGCCCGTCACCACGAGCAGGAAGAGCAGCAGCAGGACGGACATGGCGGAACCGGCGCCGAAGTTCCAGGTGACGAACGACGCCTGGTAGATGTGGACCGAGATGAGGTCCGCGGCCTGCGGCGCGGTCCTGCCGAACAGGACGAACGGCGTGTTGAAGTCGTTGAACGTCCACAGGAACAGCACGAGCACCAGGACCTGGTTGACCGGGCGCAGCGAGGGCAGGGTGATCCGGCGGATCTGCTGCCACATGCCGGCACCGTCGAGGGACGCGGCCTCGTACTGCTCCTTGGGGATGTTCTGCAGACCGGCCATGACGATGAGGAAGGCGAACGGCCAGCCCTTCCACACCGACACGACGAGCAGCGCGACGAAGCTGTTGTCGCCGATGAGCCAGAAGGACGGCTTGTCGGTGAGGCCCAGCTGGTCGTGCAGGACATGGTTCACCAGCCCGTTGTCGTGCTGGAACATGAACACCCAGGTGATGACCGCCGCGTACACGGGCAGCGCGTACGGCACCAGGAACAGGGCACGCAGCAGGCCGCGGCCGCGGAAGGTGTCCTGCATGTAGATCGCCGCCGCCGTACCGATCAGCCAGCACAGGCCCACCGACAGCAGGGTGAAGGCGACGGTGACGAAGAAGGAGTGCAGCAGCGCCTCGCCGACCGGGGCGTCGAAGTCCACCGACACCTCGTAGTTGGACAGGCCCGTCCAGGGTGCGGCGCCCCAGTCGCGGATGTAGAACTGCGTGAGCTCCTTGAAGCTCATCACGATGCCCATCACCATCGGCACCAGATGGACCAGGAGTTCGAGGATCAGGGCCGGCAGGAGCAGCAGATACGGCAGTGCGATACGGCGGATCCGCCCGGGGCGGCGGAAGCGGGGCGTTTGCTCCGCCGACCCGGACGAGCTGTGCGGGGCCGCCTCCGCGGGAGCAGCGGTCGTCATCGTGCTCACTTCGTCGGCATCTGCTGCTGGGCCTTCTCGAGCGCCGCCTTCACCGAGTCGGCGGTGACCGGACGCCCGGCGGCCGCGTCGGCGAACAGGTCCTTCACGGCCGTACCGACGGCCGTCTCGAACTGGGACTCGTCGGCGACCTGCGGCATCGCGGCTGCGCTGTGGGCGAGGGTGTCCTTCAGGACGGCGTTGGCCCCGGCGTTGAAGGAGGCGTCCGACTGGGCGCCCTTCACCGGCGGGATCGAGCTGAACGCGGTGTTCAGGACCTTCTGTTCCTCGTCGCTGGTCATGAACTTCACGAACTTCTTGGCGCCGTCGACGTTGTCGGTGTTCTTGAACACGGCGAGATTGATGCCGGCCACGATGGAGTTGACCTGCTTGTCGGTGCCGGGGGTTCCGGACTGCACCGGAACGGGCGCGACACCGTAGGAGTCCGCGCTCATGCCCTGGGACTCGAGGTTGGCGGACGCGCTCTGCCACAGCAGCATCGCGGCCTTGCCCTTGGCGAAGTCGCTGACCGACTGGTTCTGGGCGTACTCGGCGTTGCCCGGCGCGATGACCTTGTCCTTGGCCATCAGGTCGACGTACTGCTTGACCGCGTCGACCGCGCCGTCGTTCGTGAAGTCGGGCTTGCCGTCGGCGGTGAAGAAGTCGGCGCCGTGCTGCTTGGCGAAGACGAAGACGTGGTGGATGTTCTCCGACGGGTTCGAACCCTCGGCGCCCAGGCCCCACTTGCCGTCCCCCGACAGCTTCTTGCCCGCGGCGACCAGGTCGTCCCAGGTGGCCGGGGGCTTGGCTATGCCCGCGTCGGCGAACAGCTTCTTGTTGTAGTAGAGCGCGTACGCCATCGAGTACAGCGGTACGGCCGCCGGATCCTGGCCCTGCGCGCCGGTCGAGCCGAGCGCGGAGTCGACGAAGCGGTCCTTGCCGCCGATCGCGCTGAAGTTCTTCTCGTCCCAGGGCAGCAGCGCGCCGGTGGCCTGCAGTGAGGCGCTCCAGGTGTTGCCGATGTTCAGGACGTCGGGGCCCTGGCCGGAGGTGGTCGCGGTGAGGATCCGGTTCAGCAGGTCCGACCAGGGGATGACCTCCAGCTTCACCTCGATCCCGGTCTGCTTCTCGAACTTGTCGAGCTCGGGCTGGAGGACCTTCTTGTCGACCTCGATGCTGGCGCCCTGGTTGGAGGCCCAGTAGGTGAGCGTCTTCGGTGAGTCGTTGGACCCGCCGCCCGTCGACGAGCCGCCACCGCAGGCGGTCACGGCGGTCAACAGGGAAACGGTGACGGCACCGACGGCCGCGGCTCGGATTCTGCGCATGGCTCAGGGGTCCCTTTCCTGAGGGATACCCAACGCGAGCGTTCACTTCCCGAACGCCGCTCATGGGTTAATTTAGAGCGTGATTTAAGACCCGAAGGAAGGGCGCGTCAAGAGACTGCGCGGCGGTATGTTGCTGTTCAGGCGGCGTCGGAAGGGACCCACATGGCAGGGCGGAACGGGCGGACAGTGCGTGACCTGCGACGGGGCAATCGCACCGTCGTACTGCAACGGTTGTATTTCGACGGGCCGTTGAGCCGTTTCGAACTGGCCCCGGCCACCGGACTGAGTGGCGGTTCCATCAGCAACGTGGTCGCGGAGCTCATGGCCGACGGCCTCGTCGAGGAGGCCGGAACCGTCGAGTCCGACGGCGGCCGCCCCCGCACCCTGCTGCGCGTGGCCCCCGCCGGCGGCCACATGATCGGCGTCGACGTCGGCGAGACCCGCGTACGCGTCGAGCTCCTCGACCTCACCCTCACCGAACTCGCCCGCACCGAACGGCCGCTGGAGCGCCAGGGCTACGACGTCGAAGTCATCGTCGGCCACATCCGAGACGGCATCACCGAGGTCCTCGCCGAGACGGACATCGCCCCCGAACAGCTCCTCGGCGTGGGCATCGGCGTCCCCGGCATCGTCGCCCGCACCCCTGACCAGGGCGCCGTGGTCCACGGCCAGACGATCGGCTGGGACGCCGTACCGCTCGAATCCCTGCTCCGCTCGACGTGCGAACTCCCCGATACCGTCCCGTACTTCATCGACAACGGCGCCCGGACCCTGGGCCACGCCGAGATGTGGTTCGGCGCCGGTCGCGGCGCCCGCAGCGCGGTGGTCGTCCTCTTCGGCTCCGGCGTCGGCGCCTGCCTCGTCACACAGGAGGTGGAGCAGGGCCGGTCCGTCGAGTGGGGGCATCTGACCGTACGGGTCCGGGGGCGCCGCTGCCGCTGCGGGGCCCTTGGCTGTCTGGACGCCTACGCGGGTGCGGAGGCGCTCCTCGACCGCTGGCGCGAGGAGGGCGGCCACCCACCGGAGGGCGTCGACGAGGAGACCGCACTGACGGCGATGCTTGCCGCTGCCCACCCCGCCGCAGGAACCGACGCCGACCCGGCGGCCCTCGCCGTCCTCGAGGAGGCGGCCGAATATCTGGGCGCCGGCCTGTCCGACCTGATCAACCTCTTCCAGCCCGAACGCATCCTCATCGGCGGCTGGGCAGCACTGCGGCTCGGCCCCCGCATCCTGCCCGCCGTACGCCGCTACGCAGCCGCCTACGCCCTGCGTCATCCGGCCGAGCGCGTCTCCATCGATCTCGGAGACCTCGGTCCGGACGCGGTCACGGTCGGCGCGGCGATTCTGCCGCTCGCCGAGTTCTTCGCCGGGGGCGGGCAGCGGGAAATTCCGTGGGGGCAGGGTGGGAAACGCCCTAGTGTGGCGCGGTGACTACACAGGTAATCGTGCTGAACGGCGGTTCCAGCTCGGGGAAGTCCGGGATCGTACGGTGTCTCCAAGCCGTACTGCCGGACCCGTGGCTGGCGTTCGGGGTCGACTCGTTCGTCGCCGCCCTGCCCGCGAGGATGCAGGGGGCGGACGAGGGGATCACGTTCGCGCCGGACGGCGGGGTGAGCGTCGGGGACGACTTCCGCGCGTTGGACGCGGCCTGGATCGAGGGGGTCGCCGCGACGGCCCGTGCGGGCGCCAGGGTGATCGTCGACGACGTCTTCCTCGGCGGGGCGGTGTCCCAGCACCGGTGGCAGAAGGCACTGAGCGGCCTCGCCGTGCTGTGGGTCGGCGTCAGGTGCGACAGCGCGGTCGCCGCGGGCCGTGAGGTCGCACGCGGAGACCGGGTCCAGGGGATGGCCGTACTGCAGGCGGACCTGGTGCACGAAGGGGTCGGCTATGACCTGGAGGTGGACACGACGCACACCGAGTCCCTGGTGTGCGCGCGGACCATTGCCGGGCGGGTCGGCTGACGGAGGCTGATCCCCTCACCGGGCCGAACGGTGTTCCGGCCCGTGCCAGTGGGTCGGCGCGACCTGGTCGGGCAGCATCGGACTCCTCCGGTCGCCGACGATCTCCAGCATGTTCGTGGTGGCCGTCGCGTACAGCGGATGAACATGCTCGTAGAGCTCTCCCGCGCAGTTGACCTGGACGCGCAGCAGCCAGCGGGTGACGCGGAGGTCGGCGGTGATGGGTGCCAGGTCGAGGGAGTGGATGGGTTCGGTGCTGGACAGGGGCGGCGCGCTCGGCAGCATCCGTAGTTCGGGCGGGTTGGTGTCGAGAAGCAGGGCGAGGTCCGGCTCCCAGGGCTCCAGGACGTCGTCGGTCATCACGCTGCGTGTGGTCGGCGGCAACCGGTCGGTGATCTCCGCGGCAAGTCCCACGATCGACGCCTGATCAGGTCCCGTGGGGCGCAGCCGTATGCCCAGGCGGTGGCCGGACAGAGCGGCTTCGACGGGGTCGGGACCCACGACCGGACCCGGTTCCAGGCGGAGCCCGAAGGTGCGGTGGAGCTCGACGTGGAAGGCGTAGGGAAACTCGCTCATGCTGTGCTCTCCCCTCGCGGCTCGGGCCGCGGTGCGTCGGTCGGAACGTGGTCCAGATAGGTGACGGTCAGGAACTTGATCTGCCTGGCACTCACCGACACCAACTGATGCCCGGTGAGGGGCCGTACGGGCTGTCCGGGCTGCGGGCGGTATTCGAGCGGGGCGACCAGGGCCAGTTCACGGTCCCCGGTCTCCTCCGCCTGGTGCGCGAAGTGCTTCAGCGTGCCGCCGAGATACGAGCCGTCCACCAGTTCGCAACCGACGTACGCGGACTTGGCACCGGCCTCGGCGGGGTAGCGGCCGAGCAGGAGCCACCAGGACGACTCAACGGTGACCGGTCCGGCGCCGCGTGGCAGCAGCCGGGCCGCACCCGCCCCCAAGACGGCCGCGACAGCGAGGACTGCCAGCGACCACCAGGCCAGCGCCAGATAGTGGTCCCGTGCGTAGCCCCACCCCTCGCGGACCAGGCGCCCCACGTCCGGGGTGATGCCGGGCGCCGTCGCTCGCAGCGCGCCGAACACCGCGAGGGCGAGCGTGTCGAGGGCGAGACTCGCCAGGACCACCCGGGTCGTCTCGCGAAACGCCGACGAGGTCCGCTCGGGCAGCACGGTGTCGCGTGCCGCGGAGTACACGAAACCCGGCACGAGACACACCACGAGCAGGACCAGACCGAGGAAGGTGCTGGGCATGGGGGCGCTAGTCCTCCTGCCCGTCCGGTTCGGAGGTCGCGGCGTCCGGCTGCTGCGGCAGCGCGCTCGGCGGGGCCGCGGGGCGCTGGGAGACCGGGGTCGGGACCGCTGCGCCCGGTGCGACGGCCTGTCCGCCCCGGTTGTCGCCGTACACGATCACCGATTCGCCGTCGTCCAGCGGCGGGCGTCTGCGTTTCGGCCGCGGCCCGGTTTCCTCGTCTGCCATGGGTGCCTCCTACGGTCCGTGGTGGATGAAGGGCGTCCAGCCCACCAGCGGCATCCGGGGCTTGGCTCGCAACTCCCGCACCGCGTGGTGCAGGGCCGTCGCACAGTCCTCGGCCGCCAACTCGCCCTCACGCACGAGGGCTTCGTACACGCTGTCGACAATCTCCCCCGCGATGCGGTCGTTGACGCTCCACATCGTGGCCAGGACGTGCCGGTAGCCGGCGACCTGTAGCGCCGCGGCGGGATGGATCGCCTCGTCGGGCAGCATGAAGCCGCTCACCGCCGTCCTGCAACCCGCCAGCATCGCGAACTCGGCCTGTTCCAGTCTCAGTTGTGCGATGTCGGCGACCGTCAGACAACCGTCGTGCAGATACAGGCCGCTGCGCGACGGGTCGCCGCGCTCCTGATCCCCATGGCACGAGAAGTGTGCCCACGCGTGCGTGGCGAGGTCGGTGAGCACCGTCTCGCGGGTGGCCGCAGCGCCGGAGCGCACCGTGCACCTGCCGGCGAAGGACTCACTGATCTGCTCCATGTCGTATGCCGCGTTGGGGAGGGGCCTGCGGCCCGGGGTCTCGGGCATCGCCACCATCAGCATGCGCCTGCGCTCGCCCCGCGCGGGAGCCTGGGCGCGGCTGCGGATCAGCGCCCGAAGGGTCGGGGTGTACGAGGAGACGACCCGGTCGAGCACACACGCATCCGGCACGGGAGCCGGCAGGTGCTGGCCCGCCGCGTGCAGGGGCAGGAAGGCGAGCGAGCCCGTGGGGCACCACCAGATCCGAGGCCAACGGCCGTCGCGGGACGGGGAGTCGGTGTGACCCAGCGCGTCCAGGACGGGTTCGGCGACCGAGTGCCACAGCCAGTTCAGTGTGAGCGCCATGGACTCCTCGAGCATGGCGTGCTTCTCGAGGGTCATCTCGGGTTCGTCGTAGTACAGCAGGGCCGACAGGTACCAGGCCATCTGCTGCTCCGCGAGGCCGGGGGAGAGCTGTGGGAGCGGGACGACCCGTAGGTCGTCGGAGGTCAGCAGGAGGGCGTCGCTGCGGCGCTTGGAGACATTGAGCAGGACCACGGTGCCTTCGGCCGCCGCCGTGCGCAGACTCTCGAACCCGGGTGGCCGCATGAAATCCTCGAAGCCCGGCAGATCCTTGCGGATCGTGGCGATCAGAGCGTCCCACTCGTGCCCCAGGGCGATACCCCGGTCCGCCTGTGGGCTCGGTGTTCGGGAGGTGAAGACGTCGCCGGGTCGCTGCACCACCGCGTCCGGCACATCGAGCAGCCGCAGCTGGGTACGCAACGTCTCCACTCTTTCGGCGAGGTGAGGTGCGGTGGCGCGCAGGTCCCACAGGTCGGCGCCGGTGTCCAGGGCGTGGTTCCACAGTACGGAGCGGCCGTGTTCGAGGAGTTCGACCGCGCGCTGCGGGCGGCCTGCGTCGAGCGCGGCCGCAGCGGCGTCCTGGGTGAGCGAGTCGATGGCGCTGAGATGGTCCTCGCGGTCGCGTCTGCTCAGCCCGTGCCAGGCGAGCAACTGCAGGCAGTCCACGGCCTGTTCGTAGCGTTCGAGCGCGGCCGCCGGGTCCGTCTGCGCCTCGGCACCCAGGCGCAGTGCCGCCATGCGCACGCTTGGCGGTGCTCCCGGTGTGGCCGCCGCCGCTCGCAGGGCCTCGTCGGCGGCGGTCAGGTCCTCCGCGGCGCGCTCGGCCGACCACCGGGAGGTTCCCCTTGCGCGCAACAGGCCGGCCAGGAGGTACTGCTGGGCGGCGCGGTCCGGATGGTCTTCGGCGAGCGAGTCGAGTGCGTTCCCGACCGCTTCGATCGCCTGCTCCGCGTCCTGCCACCGGGCGGTGCGCTCATGGCGCTGTGCGAGGGCGAGCGCCCAGTTCGTCAGCAGTCCGGGGCGGTGCGCGTGGCTGTGCGGCAGGGCGTCCACGGCCGCGCGCAACGTGTCGACAGCCGCGTCGATGTCGGCCATGTCCTGGGTCGCCTCGAACCGTTCGAAGAGCGTCAGGCCCAGGTTGGAGAGGTGGGCCGGACGCTGGTAGTGCGCCGGTGGAGTCGCCTCGACGGCGGCGATGCCGGTCTCGACTGCGGCGTCCAGGTCGGCGGGGTCGCGGTAGCGCACGTACCGGTTGCGCAGGGCGATGGTGTGCAGGTTGAGGGCGACGCATCGGTCGCGCGTCCGGGCGTCCCGCACGGTGGCCTCGGCAAGAGCGACCGCCTCGTCGATGTCGGAGCGTGCGCCGAAGCGCTCGAAGCGGTGCTCCAGAGCGAGGCACAGACCCGACCGCGCGGGGTTCGGGTCGGGATCCGGCCGAGTGCGGTCCGTACCGGGCGGGTCTGCGTCAAGGCCGTACGACGAGTCGATTGCCCTGCGGTACACGGCAATCGCGACGTCCAGATCGACGCTGTCACCGGCCACCAGGGCACGGCTGTGCAGGGCGCTGCCCCGGACAGCCAGCAGTTCGGGCGGCCCGGTGCCCGGCGCAGCGGCCGAGCCCTCGGTGCACAGGGCGACGGCTTCGTCCAGGTCGGTCCGGGCTCCTGTGCTCTGTCCGCGGCGGACAAGGGCGTCGGCGAGCAAGTGCAGCCGTGCCGTCGGGGACGGTTCCGTTTCCTCATCGATCGCGAGGCACTGACGGGCCATTTCGACGGCCCGGTCGATGTCCGCGAGGACGCCGCCCAGCACGAACCGGTCCCGCAGGGCGCTGGCCAGAACATGCTGCGCCACCGCCCGGTGCGAAGGAGAGAGCGCGGCCGAGTGGAGTGCGTCCTCGGAGTCCTGCACCGCTGCGTCGAGATCGGCTCCGTCCCCCGTGATCCTGTGGCGCTCGTAGCGGATCCGGGCGCGCACGTGGAGAAGCTGGGCGATCTGCCGGTTCGGCGCCAGAGCGCGTCCCCGCATGTCGGGGCCGGGCGCCTGCGCCGGACTACCGCTCAGGTCCGGGGCGTCGGCCGGGCCGCTGCCCAGGTCACTCGCTCCCGCCGAGCCGTCGCCATCAGCAGCGGCCTCCCGCAGGGCGCCCCCCACCACCTCTTCCGCGGCGTCCAGCTCAGCAGCCGCCTCGGTGACTGCTCCGGGAGCGCAGGCCCGGGCGAGCAGAGCGAAGCCGACCATCGGCGCGCTCGCGGCCCGTACCCTGGCGCCGTACGGCTCGGGCAACTCGGCGCCGTGCGCCGCCTGCAGCGCCTGAAGGGCCGCCGTCAGATCGTCGTGGCTGCCGTGCGCCTCGTAGCGGGCGAAGAGCGCCTGCCCGAGGTTGCTGCGGATCTCCGCCTGGGTGACGCTCCCGTCCGGCGCGGTGGCTTCGGCTTCCACGAGCACGGCCGCGGCCTCGCCCCACTCGTTGCCGAGCAGCAACGCCGAGCCGAGGTTCTGCAGACAGATGAGCCGCTCCCGGGAATCCGGTGCCAGACCGGTGAGTGCCGTACGCAGGGCCGACACCGCCGCCGCCAGGGAGTCCTCGTACGCGTATTGGTAGGCGAGCATCAGGGCGTGCCCCAGGTTGGCGAACCACACGCCGCGCCTTTCGGCGTTCGGCGGCGGGCGCGAGGTGGCCGCCCGCAACGCCGTGAGTGCGTCAAGGAGATCCTCCCGTACGCCTTCACGTTCGAACTTGGTCCGCAGCAGATACCCGTACAGGAACTGGAACTCGGGCTCGTCGGGCGCCCCCGGAGTCCGCCCGGCGATGTCCTGCGCCGCTTCGAGTACCTCCAACGCCCCGTACAGCGGTTCGGGCTGGGGCGCCGCGACCGCCCAGTCGACCAGCTCACGGGCCTGGACGGGATTCATGGCCAGAGCGGCGTCGTGCACGGCGAGCATCCGGTCGAGCTCCGGCGGGGTCGCCGCGTCCGGTACGCCCTCATGGATGAGCACGAAGAGCCGTACGGCGGCCCAGGCCGCCTGCTGGGCGTCCTCCGGGTCGGAGCTCTCCCGCTGCCGGTACCAGAAGAACCAGGCCAGCACCTCCGCCGTTGCCGCCTCCACCTCGGGCCCGTCGAGCAGGCCGAGCACCGCGTAGGCATCGTCGAGGGCCTGCGGCCCGAGCACGGCGGGAGCCCCTGCGCCGCTCTCGTAGGCGTCGATGCGCCGCCGCAACCCGGCGATCCGCTCCGCTGGACTCCGGTCCTGCATGCCCGTCCGCCCCCCAACTGTGACGCCACGTCAGTCAGAAGCTAACAGCCGGAGTTGTACGACGCGTTGGGAGATGTCTCGGCCAGGGCCGGGGGCGAAGAGCCCTGTCCTGAGGGAGGGCCCGCCGAATCGCGGGGGCCGACCGCCTACTGCGGCTCCGTGGCGATCTGGATCAGGTTGCCGCAGGTGTCGTCGAGGACTGCGGTGGTGACGGGGCCCATGTCCACGGGTTCCTGGGTGAAGCGGACGCCGAGGTTGCTCAGGCGTTCGTACTCCGCGTGGACGTCGTCGACGGCGAATTGGGCGAGGGGAATGCCGTCCTGGACGAGGGCGTCGCGATACGTCTTCACGGCCGGGTGGCCGGCGGGCTCCAGGAGGAGTTCGGTGCCGCCGGGCTCGTCGGGTGAGACGACGGTCAGCCAGCGGTCCTTCTCGCCCACCGGGACGTCGTGCTTCTTCACGAAGCCCAGGATCTCGGTGTAGAAGTGCTCGGCCTTGGCCTGGTCGTCGACAAAGACGCTGGTCAGGTGGATCTTCATGGGGTGCTCTCCTCGGGTCCGGATGGGTCGGGCACGAGCCATCGCTCGGTGATCTGCCGCAGCGGGGCCGTGTTCAGGTCGTGGAACTTGTAGCGGCCCTCCCGCCTGGTCTCCACGAGCCCGGCGGCCTCCAGCACGGCCAGGTGCTGGGAGACCCCCTGACGCGAGATGCCGAGCTGATGCTTCATGCTCAGCCGCGCGCAGATCTCGAACAGTGTCTGCCCGGACTTCTCCGTGAGCTCGTCGAGAATCGTGCGGCGGGTGGGGTCGGCCAAGGCTTTGAAAAGGTCGTCGGCCACGACCCCAGCATAGGCAAGTCGCCGCTTGCCTATCAAGTCGGGATGCGCCGCATCCAGAGCCGGCGCAGCAGGCCCCGTGGCCTCCCTCTTCCGCGATGTCCCGCAGGCTCCTACCGTTCCGTACGCGTATCCGTGCTCAGCCTGGGAACCAGCAGCGGTGAGAAAGATGCACGACAGAGTCACGCGGCCAACGACAGCGGGCCGAAGAAGGTGTGATGGCGACCGAATCGCGTGGGGGCGGGAAGAAACCGTCGTCCGAAGAGATCGAGGACTGGGAGGTCAGGCTTGACGGGGGATTTGGCGATGTGACGAGAGCCCGCCTCAGCGCGGAGGAGTTCCTGACCACGCTCGCGCGGTCGGTGCCGCCGACGACGCCCGAGTACCGGGACGACATCCTGCTGGTCGTCAGCGAGCTGGCGGCCAATGCGATCCAGTACGCACCGGGGCCGCTGCGGCTCATGTTGCGCAGGACGTTCGACGGTGTGCATGTGACGTTCAGTGACACCAGCACCACGCCACCCGAGCCGCGTCCGTTCCACCCCGGCAATGGCACCGGCGGCGGCATCGGCTGGTACCTGATCCACACGCTGTGCGATCAGGTGAGCGTGGTGGTGCGCGACGACGGCAAGGACGTGCACGCGTTCCTTCCCTGGTGAGGCGCCCGCCTCGGCGGGCGGCCTCTCACCTCGGCCCCTCACGCCAGGGGCACCAGCACGCTGACCGTCTTGCCGCCCTCCCGGCGGCGCTCGATGCTGATCTCGCGGGTCAGGCGGATGATCAGCGGCCAGCCGTATCCGCTGCCCTCATGCACGAGCGGCAGCGTGCCGGGCCCGTAGGCCGCGGAGGGCACGGCGTCGCTGTAGTCGTGCACGCTCAGGTGCACGGCATCGGGCAGCAGCGTCACCTCGAACCCCGCGAGGCCGCCGCCGTGCCGGATCGCGTTGGTGACCAGTTCCGACACCACCAGCAGGAGATCCGTGACGGCCCGCTCACCCGCCGGGCCGGACGGTGCGCGCCATCCCTCCGCCACGACCGACCGCACATAGCTCCGCGCCGCCGCCGCGCTGGTGATCGGGACCGGCCTGGCGGGCGCGGTCCCGACGTCCCCGGACGGACGGCGTTCCATCGGCTTCACGGCTGCTCGTACGCTGCCTGCGGAATGCCCGTCACTCCCTGAGCATCACAGGTGCGCACCAAGAAGATTGCGGCTCCCGTCACTTCACCATTCCTCGCACGTCGTTGTCTCCGCTCCTCGTCGTCCGACCGTGTTCTTGCGGCTCTGCTACCCGGACTCGCCCGAATCATGGCGCAAAGTCGCGTAGTACGCACCGACGGCGGACAGGTACTCGGGATCGAGCGTCTCGCGGTCCGTGCTGAAACGGGGCGCCGCCTTGGCCTCCTCGCGGGTGCACCCCACGGTGACCGAACGGGCCGCCATGTCGATGCCGGTGATCATCCCGGCGGGGACCAGCAGACTCCTGCCGAAAACCCATACGCCCGTGTCGACGATCAGGTGGCGCAGGGGAGTGCCGTCGCCCTGGCGGTCCACATGGCCGATGACACCGTCGGTCGCCTCGACCTTGAACCCGGTGAGCGTCCGCCCCTCCTGGTGGCCGCTCCCGGGACGGTACGACCAGATTCTGTCGGTGCTCACATCGCTTCCCTCTCCGTTGCCGCTCCGAGCCGTGTCCCCCTGGTGCATCTCAGCCGACCACCGCCGGTCCCTGCGCCGCCGAAGGCTCGTCCAGGCCCGCCGTGATCACGTGTCGCTTCAGCTGCGCCGCAACGGGGTCGTGCGCGGCGGCGAGCATGTGACGGGCCACCTCCAGGGCCTTGCCCACCTCGCGGGTGCCGGTCGACACGCACAGCGTGTAGGCCAGGTCCTGCGCGCGCAGGTCACGCCGACCGGTGCCGGCCTCGAGGTCGCTGTCGTGGGCCACGAGCGCCTCGTACTCCTCGACGAGTCTGCGCAGCATCGCCGGATGGGGCATCAGCATGGGTATCCGCTCCCGGATGAAGTGATCGTGGTGCCCGCCGCCGAGCGGGGCGGCCGGGCCTGCATGGAAAGCAATGGGCGATGGAAGGCCTCGCGAGGGGCCGACTGTTGCGTCGCACGCACGCATGCGGTGCGGTTGCTGCCGGCGTGGCCTCAGGACCGGTTCCCCCGGTCGAGCGCCTCTTCCCGTACCTGCGCGCAGCACCGGCTGATGAGGCGGGAGACATGCATCTGGGAGATCCCCAGCTGCTCGGCGATACGGCTCTGCGTCATGTCCTCGAAGAACCGCATGTACAGGATGGCGCGCTCGCGCTCGGGAAGCCGCCGCAGCCCCTCCTTCACCGCCTCCCGGTCTATGACGACGTCGTACGCCTCCTCATTGCTGCCGATCGTGTCGGCGAGGCTGAAGCCGTCGTCGCTGGAGGACATCTCGGCGTCGAGGGACAGGGTGCTGAAGCTGTCCAGCGCCTCCAGCCCCGCCTTGACCTCTTCCTCTGTCATTCCCGCGTGGGCGGCGACCTCGGCGACCGAGGGGGTGGAGCCGCCCGAGGTCGTGACGAGGTCGCGGCGCGCGACCCGTACCTTGTTGCGCAGCTCCTGGACGCGACGGGGAACCCTGAGAGCCCACATCCGGTCGCGGAAGTGCCGCTTGATCTCGCCCGTGATGGTGGGCACCGCGTAGCTCTCGAAGGCTCCTCGCCCCGGCTCGAACCGGTCTATCGCCTTCACCAGCCCGAGGGCCGCGACCTGACGCAGATCCTCCAGCGACTCACCGCGGTTGCGGAAGCGGCCGGCGATGCGGTGGGCCATGGGCAGCCAGGCCCGGGCCAGTTCGTCGCGGACGGCGTCGCGCTCGGGCCCTTCGGGCAGAGCGGCCAGCCGGGTGAAGTCGGCCGCGGTGTCGGGGGCGTCGTCGTGGACGCGTCCGCCGGACACGCGGGGGCGGGCAGAGATGTCGGAACCATGTGCGGACGTTTCAACCAGCATGAGGAACAGCTCCTGAACGACGTTCTCAGGGAATCTCCGTGGGAAACGGTGCATAGGGCACGAAGGCCCTGGAGCGGTCACACCTCTCGCACCGTGGCGCCTCTGGTCCGAAGCACGAAAATCCGCATGCCCCGCAACTCACCACGCAAACGAACGGACGTAGAAGGGCCGTCCGATTCCGACGCCGGTGGGCGACGGAGTGCCGGCGCCCCTCCGGTGCATCCGCGGACTCGGTGGCCGGATCGGCCGTTCTCAAGGGCGACTTCACGCCAGAACTTGCTTTCGTGCCGCGATCCTTACGACAGCAGAGGAGTGAGTCGCGAGAACTCGGGCACGCGGGGAACCGAAAGCAGGTTCCGGCGATCGGGAGGGCAGCATGGCAGCCGTGACGGTGGCGCAGGCAACGGCCACGGCACAGGAGACGGTCACGACGCAGGGGGCGGCGCTGCCGCTGGTCGAGGATCCGACGAGGGTGAGCCCTCAGGACGCACGTCAGTTGTCGCGTCAGTTCTTCGACCGACTGGTCATGCTGGAAGAGGGCACGCACGAATACCAGTACGTACGTAACACGCTGATCGAGATGAACCTCTCGCTCGTGCGGTACGCGGCTTCGCGGTTCCGCACGCGTGGGGACTCGTTGGAGGACGTGGTCCAGGTCGGGACCATCGGGCTGATCAAGGCCATCGACCGCTTCGAGGTCTCTCGGGAGGTCGAGTTCACGACGTTCGCGGTCCCGTACATCGTCGGCGAGATCAAGCGGTTCTTCCGGGACACGAGCTGGGCGGTCCATGTGCCGCGCCGGTTGCAGGAGGCGCGTGCCGAGTTGGCGAAGGCGACCGAGGAACTCAGTTCCCGGCTGGGCCGCATGCCGACCACCCGCGAACTCTCGGAGCTGATGTCCCTCTCCGAGGAAGAGGTGATCGAGGCCCGCAAGGCCTCCAACTGCTACCAGTCCGCCTCCCTCGACGCGGCCGTCACCTCCGACGCCGAGAACGGCGAGTCCGTTCTGGCCGACCTGCTCGGCGAGGAGGATCCCTCGCTGGAACTCGTCGAGGACTTCCACTCGTTGGCGCCCCTGATCGCCGGGCTGGACGACCGGGAGCGCCGGATCATCCATCTGCGTTTCGTCGAGGAGCTCACCCAGGCGCAGATCGCCGAACGGATCGGCGTCTCCCAGATGCACGTCTCCCGCCTCATCAGCCGCATCATCAAGCAACTGCGCGCGGGGCTGCTGGAACCCGGGGTCGCCTGACCCCGAGCATCTTGATTCTGAGGTTGCCGGCCGACGCCCAGCTGGGCGTCGGCCGGTTCGCATGAGTGGCATCAGCAAACGTGGGCCGCGGCCAAGTGGCCTGTCGGCCCTCGGCCTGTCGGCCCTCGGCCTGTCGGCCCTCGGCCTGTCGGCCCTCGGGCACCGGTATGTCCAGTCGGACCGCCGGCCTCATCGCGCCGACCCACCGGCCTGTTCCATCGGCTCACCGACCTCGCCGCGCCGGCGCTCGGCCAGTCCCCGTCGGTTGCGGCAGCCTCTCTGGGGTGGCCCTCATCCGTGCGCCATCCGATCAGGTCGGTAGCGGACCCGCCCGCGTCGGGCCGTTCGGTAGCCGACCCGACCGCGTCGAGCCCTGTTGTCCGCTCCCGGCCCCGCCGGCCCACCGGCCTCTCCGCGCCGGATACTGGCCTCTCCCGCTGGTCCACCGGCTCATGACGCCAGCCACTGGCCCGTCCTGTCGGCCCGCCGCCTCTCCCGCGGCCTACCGGGCCCACTACACCGGCCACTGCCCCGTCCCGTTGGCTCGCCGGCCTCTCCGCGCCAGCCCACCGGTCAGTCCCGTCGGCCCACCGGGCCCCATCGCACTGACCCCCAGGTCCGTCCCGTCGCCGCACCGGCCCCATCGCACCGACCCACCGGTCTCCTCCGTCGGCACGGAGGCCAGTCCGCGTCGCCCCGGCCAACCTCGTCGGCCACGGCAGCCTCCCCGGCTCGGCCCACCACCTGCGCCCCGCCCGATCAGGTCGGCAAGCCGACCCAGCCACGTCAGACCCTGTTGACCCGCTCCCGGCACTCCGTCGGGAGCGGCAGCACCGCGGTGACGCGCTTGCCGCCCGTCGGGAGGTCGGAGACCAGCACCGTGCGGGACAGCCTGCAGACGATCGGCCAGCCGCGGCCTCCGCAGCGGTGGCGGCCGTGGCGGTCGATCGGGTCGAGGGCGACCGGCCGGCGGCGCTCGCGGTCGCTGACGGACAGATACAGGTCCTCGCCGACGACCTCGACGTCGAAGCCGGTGACGCCGCCGCCGTGCAGCATCGCGTTCGTCGTCAGTTCCGACGCCACCAGCAGGGCGTCCGAGAGGGTGTCCGGCTCGCAGGCGGCGCCGCGGGCGTGCGACTGTTCGGACAGGACCTGCCGCACAGCGCCGCGCGCCTCCGCTGGACTCCGCGGCCCCCGGCGCACACGGCCTGCGCTCGCTGAGCTCTTGGTGACACCGGTCCGGTACTGCTCACTCATCCTTACGCTCCCTGACAGAGGCGAGGAGGCCCGAGTTCCCTTCCCTCCTCCACATCCTGTGATGTCTCCCTAATCGCGTGACCCGTCGACCGCCCGCCAAACCGTCCGCCCAGCCCTTGCACGCAAAAGCAGTCAGAAGCGGCACCCGGAAACGTGACGGGGTACCACTCGCTCGCACGTGCCCCGTGTGCTGGGGAGATTCGGGGGTAGGCGGCCGAACGCATCGACGGACGGTCAACACGCGTGCAGCACAGGAGCGTCATGCCCGAAACCGCCTGCGACGGGCCCGCGAGAGGCGCGATCGGCCGGTTGCCGGGAATTCTTCGCTCCACGATGCATTGAATCCGTTCGTCGGGGCACCCGTCACGATCGCCAACGCCTGTGGAGGTACTTGTGTCCGTTGCCCAGAATCCCTTGTCGATCAAGGTGGAAGTGCCCCGCGAGGATGCCGTGCTGCTAACGGTCGAGGGCGACCTGGACATGGATACAGCGACCGAGTTGCAGCATCACCTCGCCAATCAGCTGCACCATGGCCGACGCCACTTCCTGCTCGACATCGCCGGCGTCCCCTTCATGGACTCGTCCGGCATGAACATCGTGCTGCGGGCGTATCAGGAGGTGAGGGAGATTCCGGGGGGTGTGTATGTGATCTCCCCGACGCCCGCCGTCCGGCGGATCATGGATCTCACCGGTGTCAGCATCACCGTCCCGATCGTGGGGAGTGTCGAGGAGGCGCTCGCCACCGCGGACGCGGGGCCGAATCCCGGGCCCCCGGCCGCGACGGCGGAGTGATGGCCGCTTCGGAACGATGACTGTTACGGACTGAAGACCGCTGCCCGAAGAGGCAGTTCATCGATCGCGAGCCGCACCCGCATGCCCAACAGTTGCCGTTTGACAACTATGGCCATGAGGCAACAGAGTGAGCGAGTCAAGTGTGGGAGGGGTGCGGAACGTGCCGGTCAGCAACGACGGCGGTCCGCGTCGCCGGGCGGCGGCGCGTACCCAGCCCTGTCCAGGCGCCGCATCACGGCGTCGGCGGGATTCAGGCGCTCCTGGCGTCGGAGGCTTCGTCGCCTTCGTGGATCTCCGCGGACGCCGCGGCGCAGAACGCCTCCAGGCCCTCCAGCAGAGCGGTCCGCTTGGTGGCGGGCATCTGCTCCAGCACGGACTGCAGCGCGGCCTCGCGTCGCGCGCGCAGCTCGGTCAGAAAGGTCCGTCCGCGACGGCTCAGGTGCAGCCGCAGCTCGCGGCGGCTGGAGGCGCTGGGCGCCCGCTCTACGAAGCCGACCGCCTGCAGGCGGTCGCACAGCCGGCTGGTCGACGGCGGCGTGGAGCCGAGGGCCTCGGCGAGCATGCGCAGGTTGATGCCGTCGCTGTGCTCCAGGATGAACAGCACGCGAATCTGAGAGGCGGACACCGGCGCGGTCGAGGCCCGGCCCCACAAGACCTCCAGCAACTCGGCCGCCTCGGAGGTCACACGCGCCACCTCGTCCGGCCGCGGTTGCGAGTTGAAGGAAGTCACGCTGCCACTCTTTCAGGCTTCACGGGCACTGTCAGCCCACCGGTTCGGACAATACGTGCAGAACACTAGATACGGACAAGAAGGACCGACGGGCGGCGTCCGCGGCAGCGCGGGTCCAGCGCCGTCACTGTGACAGGAATGGCGTATCCAGCATCGTGAACAGATTCGTGGCAGCCGAGCGGGCACTTCGCTCCGCGGCCCCGCACCAACTGGTGGACGCGGTCCGCGAAGTACTGTGCGACGACTACGCGGCGAAGACCGTCCAGCTCTACCTGGCCGACTACAGCCTCCACACACTCCAGGCCGTCCACACGGCACCGAACCCGCCCGAGTCCGTGCCGGCCTACGGCACTCCCGCGGGTCGGGCCTTCGGGTCCCAGGAACCCTTCGTCGAGAAGCTGGCTGACGGCCGGGTGCGCCTGCACCTGCCGGTTACCGTGCGGGGCGACCGGCTGGGCGTCCTGGCGGTTACGATGCCCTCCGCAGCCCGGGCCGACGAGTGCCTGGACGAACTGGCCGAGGTGGCGAAGGTGCTGGGGCACGAAGTGGTCGTCGCCGACCGGGACACCGATGTGTACGTCCGGGCGCGCCGCACCGACCGGCTCACCCTGGCGGCGGAGATGCAGTGGCAACTCCTGCCGGGCCGCTCCTGCACCCGCCCCGAATACGCGGTCGGCGCCCAACTGGAACCCGCCTACGCGATCTTCGGCGACAACTTCGACTGGTCCGCGGACGCCGACCGCCTGATGCTCTACATCACCAACGGCATGGGCGAGGGCATCGAGGCCTCCCTGCTGACCAACCTGGGCATCAACGCGCTGCGCAACGCACGGCGTGCGGGCCTGTCCATCGCGGACCAGGCCGCACTCGCCGACCAGGCCGTCTACGCCCAGTACCGGGGAGACGCCCACCTGTCCGTGCTCCTGCTAGACCTCGACCTGCGCACGGGCCGGCTGCAGGTCGTCGACGCGGGCTCCCCGCAGATGCTGCGGCTGCGCGGCCGTACCGTCACCGCCGTCGAGTTCGAGGAGCAGTTGCCCCTCGGCATGTTCGAGGAGACGGACTACACCGCCCAGCAGCTCGACGTCGAAATCGAGCCCGGGGACCGGCTCGTCTTCGCCAGCGACGGGGTGTACGCCGTCGCCGCACCCGGTGGTGAGCGGTACGGGGAGCGCGCGCTCGCCCGGGCCATCGTGTCCACCAGCCTGCTGCCCGCGGCCGAGGTCCCCCGCGCCGTTCTGAGGGAACTGGCAGGTCACCGCGGCACACCCGTGCCCGACGACGATGCGCTGGTGGTCTGCCTGGACTGGTTCGGGCCTCGGCAGGCATCGTGACCGTACCGTCCGGCGCTCCCCGTGCGTTCGGGGCAGCGCACACCGTATGAGGAGGGAAGTACGTGCCGGAGCAGCAAGCGGCAAAAGACCAGACCGATCCGGCTGAGGAGGTCGGGGACTTCCTGCGGCAGCGCAGGGAGCAGATCGCGCAGCGCTGGGCCGACGCGGCGCTGTTCCGCACCGTGTTCACCGTCTCCCGGGACGAGGCGGTGGAAGCCGGCCGGGCCGTTGTGGAGGCGCTTGCCGCGGTGGCCACGTCGAGGCGTGTCGAAGACTCGGAGGCGGACGGGTTCACGGTCGTCCGCGAGCAGTTGGCGCGTACGGCGCAGTCCCGGGCGCGGGCCGGCGCCACCCTCGGGCAGATCTCGGCCGAGCTGGACGCGCTGCGAGTGCCCGTCACCGACCTCCTGCTCGACGAGCTCGCCGAGGCACCCGCCGAGCATGTGCGGGAGTGCACGACGGCCCTGACCGTGCTGATGGGCACACTGCGCCTGGTGATGCAGGAGACGGCGACGGTCGCCGGGCAGGAACTCATCAACCGTCAGCGGCTCGAAATGCTCGAAATCGCCACCCCCGTGATCAAGTTGTGGGAAGGTATCGTCGCCGTACCGCTGATCGGCACGCTCGACAGCGCGCGCAGTCAGGTGGTGATGGAGACGCTCCTGGATGCAGTCGTCGAGCAGCACGCCCGCATCGCCATCCTGGACATCACCGGAGTGCCCACCGTCGACTCCCTGGTGGCGCAGCACCTGATGAAGACCGTGGCGGCGGCGCGACTCATGGGAGCGGAGTGCATAGTCTCCGGAATCCGCCCTGCCATCGCGCAGACCATCGTCCACCTCGGCATCGACCTGAGCGACGTGCTCACCCGAGCCAGTCTCGCCGACGCTCTGGCCTACGCCCTGCAGCAGCAGGGCGCCCACATCGTGCCGAACCCCACATCGGCCGTGGAGCCCCGGTGACGGGCGTGGCCACCTTCCCGTACGAAGGCCATGTGCCCGTACTGAGGCTCGGCGGGGTCCTTCTGGTCACCCTCCAGGGCGACCTGTACGACAGCACGGCGGAGCGGCTCCGGCAGGACATCGGCGAGACGGTCTCCGACAGCACGGTCACCGGTGTGGTCATCGACCTGTCCGGTGTCGAGATCGTCGACTCCTTCATGGGCCGCGTGCTCAGTGACATCGCGGCCATGACCAGGCTGCTGGCGGCTCAGACCGTGGTCGCCGGGATGCGCCCGGCGGTGGCCATCACCCTGGTGGAACTCGGCCTGACCCTGCCGGGGCTGCGCACCGCCCTCAGCACCGAGGACGCCATGCACCTGCTCGGCGCCGAGGTTTCGGTCCTGCCCCGCGGCGGGCGTGCACGCCTGGAGCGCTCGTGACCCACAGCACCGGCAGCGTCTCCGCCTGCCTGCCGATCCACTCGGACCTCGATCTGGTGCGGGTGCGGCAGCATGTGCGGCAGGTGACCGCCCAACTCGGGTTCGGCCTGGTCGAGCAGACCAAACTCGTCACGGCGGCCAGTGAGCTGGCGCGCAACGCCCTCGTGCACGGCGGCGGGGGACAGATGGAGTGCACGGAGGTGACCAGCGGCGGGCTGCAGGGGCTGCGTCTCGTCTTCAGCGACGAGGGACCCGGCATCGGCGATCTGGACCAGGCCCTGAGCGACGGCTACACATCCGGTGAGGGGCTCGGGATGGGACTGGGCGGATCCCGGCGCCTGGTCCACGAGTTCTCCATCGACAGCAGCCGTGGCAGCGGCACCACCGTGACGGTGACGTCCTGGATCTCCGGGCCGCCCCGTCCTCGAGAGGCGCCCTGATGCCGCGCGTCTGGGAGGTGCCGGTGCACGACTCGACCCGCGTACGCGACGTCCGCGTGGCGGCCGGGGCCGCGGCCCGCCAGGTAGGGCTCGCCGAGGACCGGGTCGCCGGCGCCGAGCTCGTGGCAACCGAACTCGCCACCAATCTGCTCAAGCACGCCGGTGGCGGGCAGATACTGCTCGACCTCGTGGGCCCACCCGTTCCGGCCTACGGTGACGAGAGGATCTCCATGGTGCAGATCATGGCCGTCGACCACGGGCCGGGCATGCGTGACAGCGACGCGGCGTTGCGTGACGGCTACTCGACCACCGCCTCCCTCGGTGCCGGTCTCGGCACCTGCCTGCGCACGGCCGACGACTTCGGACTGCACAGCACACCCGGCCGGGGAACGATCGTCATGGCCAGGGTCGGTCCCGGCCCGAGGCGAGACACCGCCGCCCCGCACTCCGGCCCGCTCCCGGTGCGGGCCGGGGGAGTCAACGTCCCCCTCGCGGCTGCGGAGTTCTCCGGCGACGCCTGGGCGTGCGTCCGGACGTCGGACCGCGTGACGCTGATGCTGGCCGACGGCCTCGGTCACGGCCCCCTGGCGGCCCGGGCCTCCTCCGCCGCGGTGGAGGCCGTGCGCACCGCGCCGCACCTGCCACCGGCCGACCTGCTGCGGCGGCTGCACGGCGCGCTGCGCGACACCAGGGGCGCGGCCGTGGCGGTCGCACACCTCGACGTCACCGCCGGACGGCTCCACTTCGCCGGAGTGGGCAACGTAGGGGCCCGGCTGCGCCGCGGCGACAGCTGGCACGGACTGGTCTCGCACCCCGGCATCGTCGGTGCCCACTTCCCCGCACACCTGCCCGCGCGCCAGGAGACCTGGACGGACGACTGCCTCCTGGTCCTGCACAGCGACGGCCTGCCGAGCCGCTGGAGTCCCGGCCCGGCCGTCCACGCCCCGACGTCCCTCGACCCCGCCGTGATCGCCGCCTCGATCGTGCGGGACGCCAGCAGCGCCGCCCGGCCGGTACGCGACGACACCGCCGTCGTCGTGCTGAGCCCCTGCCCTCCGGACCGCTCGTCATGACCCGCACCTGGTACGTCCGCAGCATCACCGACGCCGCGCAGGCCCGGATCGCCACGGCGCGGCTGGCCGCCGCATGCGGAGTGCCCCCCGTCGAGCGCACCCGCCTGGTCACCGCGCTCACCGCACAGCTGAAGCAGTGCCTGACCAAGGGCGGTGACTGGCGGGTCGACGTGGCAACGGCCCTGTCACCCGGCGGGGGCGACTTCAACGTCGAGGTGGCCCCGGCCAAGCGTCGCACCGAGGACCGGCAGCCCCCGTGGCGCGCGTCCGTCCCCTGCGCCGAGGACGCGGACGTCTCCGGCGGCGAGCACGCGGCCGACGATCCGGCGACGCTTGCCGAGGCCCTGTTCGGTGCCGACGAGGACGCGGCCCTGCTGCTGGAGCGGCTCGACGAGCAGGAGGCGCTGGTCGCCTTCCACCGCGAGGAACTCCACCAGACCAACCAGGGCGTGCTGGCCCTGCACGCGGACCTGGACGCAGCCGGCCGTGCCCAGCGCCAGCTGTTCGACGCCGAGCAGAAGGCCCGCAAGGAGGCGGAGAACGCCCGCGGCCGACTGACCTTCCTGGCGGATGCCAGCGCCGCCCTGACGGCCTCTCTCAACCCCGAGGCCATTGTGCGGCTCCTGCCCGCCCTGCTGGTGCCGAGATACGCGCGCAGCGTCGACGTCTGGCTGTTCGACGGTGTGGACGACGCGCTGCGCAGCGGCCCTCATCCGGCCGCCGCCGTCCTCGCCGCCCGCCGCGGGCGCCCGCAGTACGCCGCCGACCACCCCGGCGGCCTGCCCGGCGTCGACGACCGGCCGCCCTCGGCCCTCGACCCCGGCCGCCCCCTCCTGTGCATCCCTCTGCTCTCCCGCCGGACCTCGCAGGGCGTCCTCACCCTGTCGGCGCCCGACGAGCGCTGGGACGCCGACGACGCCGTCATGCTCATCGAGCTGACCCGAAGAGCCAGCATCGCGTTGGAGAACGCCAGGCGCTTCGAGCACAACCGGGACATCGCCGAGACCCTGCAACGCGCCCTGCTCACCGACCTGCCCACCACAGAAGGCCTGACCCTGGCCGCGCGCTACCTCCCGGCCACCCGGGGCCTCAACATCGGCGGTGACTGGTACGACGCCTTCCGCCAGCCCGACGGCAGCCTGATCACCGTCATCGGGGACGTCACCGGCCACGGGCTGCACGCCGCGGTGATGATGAGCCAGCTGCGCACCGCGCTGCGCGCCTACGCCGTCGACGGCAGCAGCCCCGGCGAACTCCTCACGCGACTGCACCTGTTCCTGCACCGCCTGCGCCTCGACCTCTACGCCACCGCGGTCATCGCGCGCTTCCACCCGGACGACCCCACACTCACCTGGGCCGCCGCCGGCCATCCGCCACCCGTGCTGCGCACCCCCGACGGCCAGGTGCACACGCTCGACGCCAAGCCCGGCGCGATGCTCGGCATCCCGCTGAAACAGGAGATCCGCGACCACACCGTGCCGCTTCCGCCCGGATCGACTCTGGCGCTGTACACCGACGGGCTGGTGGAACGCCGCGCCCACGGCATCGACCCCGGCATCCAGCGACTCGCCGAGGTACTGGGTGACTTCCGCCCGGCCGAACTCGAAGACGAACTGGATGCCTCGGCCGACCGGCTTCTGCACCCGCTGCTGCACGACTCCGAACACGACGACGACGTATGCCTGTTGCTGTGCCACGTGCACGGCGACGCCCGGCGGCGGTCGGCGGAGGCCTGAGCGACGCGCTCAGCGTTCGGGCCCGGCGTGCGCACCGGGTTCCGGTCCCGGTTCCGGGGCGTCGGGGAGTCCGCCCTCATGGAAGGCGCGCAGTGCCTGTTCGAGCCGCGCGCGCTGCGCGGCAGGGACGCCGTCGAAGGCGGTGGCCAGCCGCAGCGACAGCCGCTCGGTGACGTCCCCCAGGAACGTCCGCCCCTGGGCCGTCAACTCCAGGTGCACCTCACGCCGGTCGCCGGGCTCCACGCATCGCCGCAGCAGCCCCGCGTTCTCGAGCCGGTCGCAGAGCCGACTGGCAGTGGGAAGCCCGACCCGCAGATGCTCGGCCAGGGCGGTGACATTGAGCGCCGGCCGACGGCGTACGGCCCTCAGGGCGCGTATGTGTCGCGGCGGCAGCCGCGGACTGACCTCCTCGACGGCCGAGAACCAGAGCGACACCAGGTTCTCCACGGCATCGACGAACTGCCGTCCGACGATGTCCGAGGGGCTCTCGGGATCCGGTTCGCGGCCCACGAAGAGTTCTCTCTCGGTCGACTCAGGCCTGGGCTCCATCAAAGTTGGGGCCTACCCGAAGCGCGGGAGAGTACACAGGTAAACCTTCACCCACTCGGCGGCCTACCTGCCGGGGGCCCGGAACGGGACCTGCCGCCGCGCCGCCTCGTCGATCTCTTCAAGGGTCAACAGGGGCGTGGCCCGGGTGTGGAGGGCGCCACTGGCCTTCACGGTGAGGCTGACAGCGGCCATGGAGACGGGATCGGGGAAGTCGACGATGCACACGAAGTCGTGCTCACCGAAGGCGAAGTACATGGCTTCGACCGTGCCGCCGAGTCCGGTGACCACCTGTTCGACAGCGGCGCGACGGCCGCTCGCGCCCTCCTTGAGCAGCCCCTTGGTGCCCTCGGGCGTGTAGGTCGCCTGGATGAGGTACTTCGGCATCGGGACGCTCCCTGACCATCGCTTGTCGGTGACAAGCACGGCCTTCCCGTCCAACGGCGGCTGCCGCTCCCCGCGCGGGTGGATTCACTCGTTGGCCAGCCGGACTTCACGCCCCTGCGCCGGCAGAACTCGCCACCAGGCGACGGGCGTAGGCGGCGTCCAGTCCGTCCGGGCGGAAGAGGATGCGGTACATCAGGGGCGCGACGACGCGGTCGATGACCGTCTCGACGTCGGGAGCGGCTTCCCCGCGCTCGACCGCGCGGCCCAGGATGACGCCGATCTGGTCGGCCGCGTAGTCCGAGCACTGACCGGCGTTGCTGCCGTCCGGGTCGCCGAGCAGGGCGTCGCGGATGTAGGCGCGGCCCGCGGGGGAGGCCATCTCGTCCAGGAACTGCTCGGCCCAGGCCGTCAGGTCGGAGAGCAGGTCACCGTGCTCCTCCGGCGCCGTCTCCGGGCGCAGGCGCTCGACGGCGACGTCCGACAGGAGTTCCTGCAGGTCGCCCCAGCGGCGGTAGATCGTCGACGGCGTCACGCCCGCGCGCTGGGCGACGAGCGGCACGGTCAGGGCGTCCCGCCCCACCTCCGAGGCGAGTTCGCGTACCGCGGTGTGGACCGACGCCTGAACCCGGGCGCTGCGCCCGCCCGGACGCACCATCTGTCTGCGAGCCATACAGGGATTGTATCCACTAAAGCGAATTCTTGGCTTTAGAGCCCTTCAGTGGCCTGGGTCTCGCGGGCGGGCACGCTCAGCTCGTACGCGTGACCGACCCGCAGGAGCATGGCCTCCCCGAGAGCGCGTCCGAGGAGCTGCATGCCGATCGGCATCCCGGCGCCGTCGTTGCCGACGGGTACGGACAGTGAGGGTACGCCGGTGATGTTGGCGGGGGCGGAGAGGCGTACGTAGGCGTCGGAGACGCTCTCCACCGTGCCGTCGGACCAGGTGAGCGTCTCCTGGCCGGCCGGCACCGCGGTCGTCGGGACCGTCGGGGCGGCGATCACGTCGACCCCGTCCAGCAGCCGTGCCCATTCCTGCCGCATCAGGGTCCGGGCGCGCCGGGCGCGCAGATAGTCCCCGGCGGGCATCAGCTCGCCGGCTTCGAGGAGGATGCGTACGTCCGCCCCGTACAGGTCGGGCATCGCACGCAGCGTCCGCTCGTGGTAGGCGGTGGCCTCGGGAACCATCAGGCCCCACTGTGTCGCCTGGATGTAGCGCGTCATCGGGATCTCGACCTCGACGAGCCGTGCGCCGAGCTCCTTGAACCGGTCGATGGCCCGCCGGACCGCGGTCTCGACCTGCGGGTCGACGCGGTCGAAGTAGTAGTTGCGGGGTACTCCGACGCGCACCCCCGTCAGGTCCGGGCTCGACGCTCCCGGTCCGCCGGCGCCGTGCCCGTAGTTCCCGGACGGGACGGGCAGTGAGGCCGGGTCCCGGGGGTCGTGTCCGGCCAGGGCGGACAGGACCACCGCAGCGTCCGCCACCGTGCGCGTCAGGGGGCCGACGTGGTCCAGCGACCAGGACAGCGACGTCACACCATGGCGGGGGACCAGGCCGTACGTCGGCTTCAGGCCGACGACCCCGTTCAGTGCGGCGGGCACCCGGATCGACCCGCCGGTGTCCGTGCCCAGGGCGAAGGTCGCGGTCCCGGCCGCCACGGCGACGGCCGACCCGCCGCTGGAGCCGCCGGCGACCCGGCCCTGGTCCCGGGCGTTTCGTGTCTGCGGGGTGGTCAGGCCGTAGGCGAACTCGTGCGTGTGGGTCTTGCCGACCAGGACCGCGCCGGCAGCCGCCAGGCGTGCGGCCACCGTGCTGTCGGAGTCGGCGCGGTGGCCGGCGCGGACCCGGGAGCTGGCTGTCGTCGGCAGGCCCGCGACATCGATCAGATCCTTCAGGCTCATGGGGATCCCGTGCAGCGCGCCCCGGAAGCGGCCTGTCGCAGCCTCACGCTCGGCCGCGACCGCTGACCGGCGGGCCTGCTCGGCCGCCACCGTGACGTAGGCCCCCAGCTGCGGCTCGACCTGCTCGACGCGATCCAGGACGGAGTCGACCAGCTCGACGGGCGACAGTCGCCGCTGCCGTATCGCGTCGGACGCGGCGACGAGGGAGAGCTCAGACGGCTGCATCGTGCCTCTCCTCTCCGGTTCGGTGGCCCGCATCGAAGGCGCAGTCGGGTGGGGTGTCGCCGAAGTCCAGTTCCCGCAGGACCGAGACGACGGAATGGATGTGCTGGGCGGTCGCCGCCACCCCGGCATGGCGGGCCTCGTCCAGGGACAGCCCGGCACGGGCGGCCCAGCGGCCTGCCTCCGGCGGCGTGAGTTCATCGGCGGACATGAAGCTGCTCCCGGTAAAAGCTAACGGTTTGCTTTAAGCGACCGTAGGGCCTAGCGTTCCTTAAAGCAAACCTGTTGCGTTTAGAAGGAGGAACCTCATGCGCAGGACCACTCGCACCCCATCGGTCGACGAATCCGCCACCCCGGGCTCCATCCCTTCCTGGACCGTGGGAGACCTCACCGTCCACCGCATCGACGAGGTCCCCCTGCCGGCGGCGACCGGGCCCTGGCTGCTCCCCGACGCGACCACCGACGTGGTCTCCCGGCACGACTGGCTGCGCCCCGACTTCGCCGACCACCAAGGCACCCTGCACATCGACAGCCACAGCTTCGCCTTCGAAGCGGGCGGTCTGCGCGTGCTCGTCGACACCGGCATCGGCAACGGCAAGACGCGTACGAACCCGGCCTGGCACGACCTGCGGACCGACTACCTCGAGCACCTCACGGCCGCCGGATTCCCGCCGGACTCCGTCGACCTGGTCCTCCTCACCCACCTGCACACCGACCACGTCGGCTGGAACACCCACGAGGTCAACGGCGAGTGGGTGCCCACCTTCCCCCACGCCCGGTACGTCACCTCCCGTATCGAGCGGGAGTTCTGGGCCGGCTACGACATGGACGAGCCGCGGCGGCACATGTTCGACGACTCCGTGATCCCGGTCGAGGAGGCAGGGCTGCTCGACCTCGTCGACGTGCAGCCCGAGGGCACCGACATCGCCCCCGGCATACGCCTGCTCCCCACCCCGGGACATACCCCCGGCCACATCGCCGTGCAGTTGACCGACGGCGGGAAATCGGCGCTGATCACCGGAGATGCCGTCCATCACCCCGTCCAGTTCGCCCATCCCGCCATCGGCTCCTGCGTCGACATCGACCCGCGGCTGTCCGAGGAATCGCGCCGCAAGCTGCTCGGCTCCGTCGCCGACACGGACACCCTCGTGCTGGGCACGCACTTCCCGCCGCCGACCGCCGGCCATGTGATCACACACGGGGACGCCTATCGGCTACGGCCCGTCCGCGCTGCCTGACGCGATCGCTGTGACACCGTTCAGGCCGGGGTCCACATGGATCTTGGGGCCGGGCCCGGCACCCTCCGGCCGCCCACCCGCGAGAACCGGGCCGACCTCGTCGAGACCGACGGTCGCTGCCACGAGGGGCCTGGGGTCGACCGCTCCGGACGCGTAGGCGCGGATGGCGGCGTCCAGGCCGGGCGAGGCCGACAGGATGCCCACCGCCGTCACGTCCTTCAACACGAGCGCGCGAGTGTCGATCCTGCTCGGCTCACCGGCCAGCCCGATGTACACGACCCGGCCGCCCGGTTCGACCAACTCCACTGCCTTCTGCGGCAGATGAGCCGCGTTCGTGGCGTCCACGACCGCGTCGAAGGGCAGGTCCGGCAGGGACCGCTCGTCCCATACGTGCCCGAAGCCCAAGGCATGCGCGAACGCCGGGGATTGGCCGGGGCGGTCCAGCAGGTGGACCTCCGCGCCCGCCGCCCGAAGGAACAACGCGACCAGGAGGCCGATGGTCCCGGGCCCCAGGACGAGGGCACGGTCCCCGGCGCGGGCCGCTGCGGCCTGCGCCGCGCGCAGGGCATTGCCGCCCGGCTCGACGAGAGCGCCCAGTACCGCGTCGACCGAGTCGGGCAAGGCGTGCAACGAGGATGCCGGTACGGCGAGTTGCTCCGCCAGCGCCCCGGCCCGCCCGCCCCGGATGCCGACCTCCTGGCGCTTCTCGCACACGTGCTGCTGCCCTCGAAGACAGCGGCGGCAGGTGCCGCAGCCCAGCATCGTGTCGCCCATGACGCGGCGGCCGATCCAGGCCGGGTCGATGCCGTCGCCGACCGTCGCGACCCGCCCGGCCCACTCGTGCCCCGGCCGTATCGGGTAGGAGGAGTGCCCTTGGTGGAGGTACGCCATGGCGCCGGTGAAGAACTCCATGTCGGTTCCGCACACGCCGACCCGCTCGACGTCGACGACGACTTCACCGGGCGCGGCCACCGGCGCCGGGAGGTCCTGGACCTCGTACGCGCCGGGCGCGGTCAGGACGAACGCGCGCATGAGCCGACGGCAGTCGGGCCGTCCTCACCGGGGGCTGTCGAGCCGTCGTACCTCTGCGTATGCTCCATGGCGTTCCAGACTGTAGACCTCAGTACCGACTGCCGGAAGAGGTCCCATGGCGAGGCTGCGCAGCGCACAGTGGTACGCGGGACGGGACCGCAACGCCTACATACACCGCGCGTGGATGCGCAGAGGCGTGCCCGGCGACGCGTTCACCGGTCGGCCGCAGATCGCCATCGCCAACTCGGCCTCGGACCTGGCCCCTTGCAACGCCCACCTCAACGAGGTCGCGTCGTCCGTGCGTGACGGCGTGTACGAGGCGGGCGGCATCCCGCTGGACCTTCCCGTGGTGTCCCTGGGCGAGACGAACGTGCGGCCGACCGCCATGCTCTGGCGCAACATGGCCGCCATGGCCACGGAGGAGATGCTGCGGGCCAACCCCATTGACGGCGTCGTCCTACTGGGCGGCTGCGACAAGACGATCCCGTCGCTGCTCATGGCCGCGGCGTCGGTGGATCTACCCGCCGTCGTCGTGCCCGGCGGTCCGATGCTGACCGGGACGTTCCGCGGTATGCCGCTGGGCTGCGGCACCGATGTGTGGCGGCTGTCGGAAGAGGTCCGCGCGGGCACTCTGTCGCAGGAGGAGTTCACCCGCTCCGAGTCGGCGATGGTCCGCAGCCGCGGCCACTGCAACACCATGGGAACCGCCTCCACCATGGCCCTGGTGGCCGAGGCCCTCGGCACGGTCGTACCCGGCGTGGCCGGGACCCCCGCCCCCGACAGCCGTCTGCTGGAGGCCGCGCACCACACCGGCCGACTCGCGGTCGAGATGGTGGGCGCCGACCGCCGGCCGGGCACCTTCCTCACCACGGCGTCCTTCCACAACGCGATCGTCGCGCTGGCCGCCATCGGCGGCTCGACCAACGCCGTCGTCCACCTCCTGGCCATCGCCGGCCGCCTGGGCATCGGCCTGTCCCTCGACGACTTCGACCGCATCGGCTCCCGCGTACCGGTCCTGGTGGACCTCCAGCCGGCCGGCCGCTTCCTCATGGAGGACTTCCACCGCGCCGGCGGGTTGCTCGCCGTCCTGCGCGAGGTCCGCGACCTGCTCGACCCCGACGCCCTGACGGTCACCGGCGAGCCGCTGGCCGCCGCGCTCGACGACGCACCCATCTGGGACACCGAGGTCATCCGCACCCGCGCCGAACCCCTGGTGGCCGAGGGCGGCATCGCCGTCCTGCGCGGCAACCTCGCACCCGACGGCGCGCTCATCAAGCCGGCCGCCGCCTCCCCGCACCTGCTGCGTCACCGCGGCCGGGCCGTCGTCTTCGACTCCATCGAGGACTTCCACGCCCGCATCGACGACCCCGGCCTCGACGTGGACGCCGACTCCGTCCTCGTCCTGCGCGGCTGCGGCCCCAAGGGCTACCCGGGCATGCCCGAAGTCTCGAACATGCCCCTGCCGCAGAAGCTTCTCGCACAGGGCGTCCGAGACATGGTCCGCGTCTGCGACGGCCGGATGAGCGGCACGGCATACGGCACGGTCGTCCTGCACGTGGCCCCCGAGGCCGCGGCCGGCGGCCCTCTAGCCCTCGTGCGCACAGGGGACTTCGTCACCCTGGACGTCCGAGCCCGCCGTATCGACGTCGACGTACCCGCCGGCGAGCTGGCCCGCAGAAGCCCGAGCGAGGCATCCGCCAAGGCCTACGCCAACCCCCGGCGCGGCTGGGAACGCCTCTACGTCGACCATGTCCTTCAGGCCGACGCCGGCGCCGACCTCGACTTCCTCGTGGGCTCCAGCGGTTCGGACGTCAGCCGTGAGTCGCACTGACCGCCGGAAAAGAGATCAGGTCCATCAGGTCCGCGTGGTGCGGACCTGATGGACCTGATGTGCGGCTGAGGCTGCGTCAGGCGACGATGCCGCAGTCCTCGACGACGATCTTCTTGGCCGTCGAGCCCGAGCGGCTGCCGAGGGCCTCGACCGCCTTGACGACGTCCTCACCCTCGACGACCTCGCCGAAGACGACGTGCTTGCCGTCCAGCCACGGCGTCACCACGGTGGTGACGAAGAACTGCGAGCCGTTGGTGCCCGGGCCCGCGTTGGCCATGCTGAGCAGGAACGGCCTGTCGTGCTTCAGCTGGAAGTTCTCGTCGGCGAACGTCTCACCGTAGATGCTCTTGCCGCCGGTGCCGTTGCCCGCGGTGAAGTCACCGCCCTGCAGCATGAACTCCGGGATGACCCGGTGGAAGGGCGAACCCTTGTAGCCGTAGCCGTGCTGGCCGGTGGCCAGCTCACGGAAGTTGCGTGCGGTCTTGGGCACGACATCGTCGAACAGCCGGAAGACGATTCGGCCGAGGTCCTCGCCATTAGCAGAAATACTGAAGAACACGTTCTCGCTCATGGCCCTGATTCTGCCCAATCGACGCGGCCAGGTCGAACTGACCGGGCCGGATGGCCTCAGAACGCGTCTCGGACGGCCCCGAACAGTCCCTGATCTGCGGGGGTCACCCGCCGAGGAGGGGTGCCGAGAAGCGGCAGTGCACGCGTTCGGCATGTGCGGGGTCGAGGGCGTTGAGGACGAGCTGGGCGGCGTTGGAGTCGTAGGCGATCGACAGGTGCTCGGAGCGGTCCTGGGGACAGATGTCCTGGAGAGTGATGTTGCGTACGGTCGCGCCCGGCCCCGCGGTGAGGAACTGGTTGCGGTACGGCGTGACGGCCTCGTCGTACCGGGTGGCGATGACGGTGTAGGCGACGCCTCGTTGTGTGTCGCCGTCCCGGTCGAGCACGGTGTTCACCCGGGACCCCACCAGCTGGTCCGAGTACGCCTGCCCTGCCACGGCGGACACCGTCGGGTTGAGGCCGAGTGCGGTGGTGAGGGTACCCAGACCGGACAGGGTGGTGCCGTGGTTGGACGGGGCCAGACCGATGAGCCGGCGCACCTTGTTGTGCGACGGACGCGCGGGGTTCGTTCCCCCCTCGAACCGCAGGTACCAGCGGGGGAGCAGACCTCCGCCCTGGGAGTGCCCCACCAGGTCGACCTGCCGGGAACCGGTGGCCTTGAGCACTCGGTCGACGTACCGGGCGATCTCGCGGGCGGAGTCGGGGATGTGTTTGGTGCCCTTGAAGGGGACTCCCGGTGCCCCGCCGTAGTTGGGCGCGAAGACGCAGTACCCGGCCCTCTTCAGCTGGGGCGACAGCATGCTCCAGTTCGTGTGGGCGTTCGTGAGGGTCGCGTGCAGCAGGACGACGGGGCGGGGGTGGGCGGCGGTCGGCCTGCACTTCCAGTTGTTCGCCCCGGGCGGCGCGGCGTCCGGGGCGAGGGTTCCTCGGACGAAGGCGGCGGGGGCCGAGGCGATCCCTCCCTCGGGCGGGGCCGGGCGGTCGGCCGCCACCGACGTACCGGGCAGGCCGAGTGCCAGAGCTGTGACCGCACCGGCGGTTGCCCACCAGGTGATCAGGCGGGAACGCGGTGCAGGCCGGACACGGCGATGGGACATTTCTTCCGCTCCTCGTCAGGGTCGGTCACAGCAGCTGACGAGCAAGATCCTCAAGGAGCGGCCGCCGAGGTCACGGCCATTCCGCACCGAAGACCCCCGTTGGAGTGGCGGCTTTCATTCGTGCGGCTCCGCGCATGCGTGAAACACGGGGAGATGGGGACTTGGCGATAAGGCCGGGCTTAGCGGCGTTCCCCTTGGGGGCTGGCCTGACCAGGCTCCTCTGGTTCAGACCTCGAGCCGGGGGAGCCGACCGCGGCATCACGACAGACTGCCGCGCTCGCAGATCATTCGGGCGACCTCACGGAGTTTGATGTTGTTCTTCTGCGAGTATCGGCGCAAAACGTCGAACGCTTGTTCCTCTTTGAGGTCATGGCTGCCCATGAGAATGCCCATGGCCTCGCCGATCACGTGGCGGGTGGCGACGGCGTTCTCCATCTGGGCGTGCGCGCGGGCGCTGGAGAAGGCGACCGCGGCGTGCGAGGCCAACAGCCAGCCGGCCAGCTCGCTGGCCTCGGTGAACGCGCCGCATTTGCGGGAGTAGATGTTCAGCGCACCGAGGTCTTCGTCATCGGTGTACAGCAGGAACCCCATCATGCTGCCCACCCCGAGCTCGTGGGCCTGGGGAGCGAAGGCGGGCCACCGCGGCTGGTCACGGGTGAAGTCCGGGATACGGAACACCCGCTCTCCGTCCTTGGTGCGAGCGGCGTCGAAGCAGGGCCCCTCGCGCAGCCGCTCCTGCAGCTGGTCACTGTCGACAACCAGTTGCTCCGTGGGCGCCAGCGTCTGAACCTTCTTGCCGTGCAGCACGAGGATGCCGGCCGCTTCGCAGCCCTCTACCAGGTCGGTGGCCGACTTGGTGATCCGTTCCAGGGTGGCATCGACCGACTCCTGCGAGAGCAGTTCCCGCGCCATCGACGCCAGATCCTGCGCGAACCGAGCCCAGTCCATCGCACCCGCCACCTCTCCGTTCGCCTCGGTGAGGCTGTGCACCCAGCATTTCACGCGCGGGTCGCTGAGTGTCGGGACGAGGCCTTCGGGGGCGGTCACCTGGGGCGGAGCGGCGGTCGCCCGCAGAGGAGCGGGGTGCCGTCGAGCACCACACAAGCGCGAGCCGTGCACAGGGTCGTCGCCGAGAGTGACGAGGAGAAGCCTTGGCAGCCGGCTCTGTCCTCGGCGCGGCCCAGGAGCTCCTCACGGCGGGCGCCCAGAGCGCTCAGCGACGCCTTGGCGACACCCGCCACGGCGACCGGGCGCAGCAGAGGGTCCAGCGCATTCGCGTGCGCGCTTGCGTTCGTAGGGGCGCGTCCCCCGGGTGGCCCGCCCCGCAACCCCAAGTCCCCTACGCCCTCTCGGACTTCCCCGGCACGCACAGCCACGCGAGGCCCGCGGCCGTGAGGTAGGCGAGGGCGCCGACGGCCATGCTCGTGCGCAGGCCGGTGTTGTAGTCGGTGGCTGTTGCGAGCAGGCTGCCGCCGAGGGCCACCCCGGTGGCGCTGCCGATCTGGCGGGTGGTGTTGAACAGGGCGGAGGCGGCCCCCGAGTACGCCGGGGGCGCCGCGCCCATCACGGTGGCCGTCGAGCCGGTGAGGGCGAAGGAGGTACCGAACCCGGCGGCCATCATCGGTGCCACCAGCAGCGCGTAGGCGGGATCGGCTCCCGCCGCGGCCCAGCCGGCCAGTCCCGCGGCGGCCAGGAGCATGCCGGAGATCACCAGTGGACGATCGCCCGTGCGGCGGGTCAGCCGCCCGGACAGGACGGACGCGAACATGGTCATCGCCACGGCCGGGAACAGCGCCAGCCCCGTACCGAGGGCGCTGAAGCCGCGCTGATGCTGGAAGTACAGGCTGGCGGTGAACACCATGCCGTAGAAGCCGAAGTTGAACAGCAGGCCGATGGCGGCCCCGCCGCTCATGGCGCGAGAGCGCAGCAGGTTCAGCGGCAGGGCAGGAGCGCGGGCCAGCCGCTCGCGCATCACGAATGCCGCGGCGGCCAGCACTGCCAGGCCCACGCCGGCGAGCACGGCCGGGTCGGACCAGCCGCGCCGGCCGGCCTCGTTGAGTGACGCGGTCAGCAGCGCCACCGCGGCCACGACCGCGACCTGCGCCGGCCAGTCCAGGGCCCGATCGGCACGCCGGGGCGAGCGTGCGACGTGACGCAGCGTCAGTACCAGACAGACCATGCCGACGGGCAGGTTGATCAGGAACACCCAGCGCCAGCCCACCGTGGAGACGAGCAGCCCACCCAGCAGCGGCCCGGCGGAAGCCGCGATGCCCGCCATCGAACCCCACAGCCCAAAGGCCCGTGAGCGTGCGGCCGGCTCGGGGTAGGCCTGCTGGAGCAGCGCCAGGGAACCAGGCACGATCAGCGCCGCGCCCAACCCCTCCACCAGCCGGGCCACCACCAGGAAGGCGGTGCTCGGCGCGAGCGCGCACGCGGCCGACGACACCGTGAACACCGCGACGCCCGAGCAGAAGACCCGACGATTGCCCAGCCGGTCACCCAACGCACCACCGGTCAGCAGGAAGCCGGCGAAGACCAGGGTGTACCCGTCGGTGATCCACTGGATGCCGGTCAGCGAGGCCGACAGTTCCTGGCCGATCACCGGCACGGCGACATTGAGCACCGTCACATCCAGGATCACCATGAAGTATCCGGCGCAGACCGCCAGCAACGGTGCCGAGGACCGACGCCTGCCCCCTGCCGCAGACTGCTCCGCGAACGCCACGGCCCCAACTCCATCCCGTCCGCGGAGGCTCTGGATCACGAGTCACAGTAAGGGACATTTGCGCCATATCGATGGAGCAGGGTCCTGGCCACGGCCTCCGGCCCCGCAACCCCACCGCTAGACTGCGCCCATGACGTACTTCTTCCACCTCCGCTAGGCACCGTCGGCGAAGCGAGGATCCCCCGTCGCCGACGACGCGGGGCAGCGGAGCGCTGTCCCGAGTGCTGACGTGGAAGAAGAAACAACACCATGCACACGCCCCTCGTGGCGCGCTGCCTCCGCGGCCTGGAGGCCGTGGTCGCCGCCGAGGTTCTTGGGTCCGGGCTCGGCGCCGTCACCGAACTGCGCCACCGCGAAGTCCATTTCTGTACGCAAAGGGCGATGCCACTGCGCACCGCGGACGACGTGTTCCTGCTCGCCGCCCGGCGCCCCGACGTCGGATCGACGCGACAGGCCCTGCACGACCTCGCCGAGCTCGCCGATCCGGCCGGGATCGACCACCTCCTGTCCCTGCGCCGCCACAGCGCGACGACGCCCGCCCCGGAGTTCACCGGCATCGACGTCTCGGCCTCCTTCCTCGGTCGGCGTACCTTCACCCGGTACGACGCCGAGGACGTGGTGGGACAGGCCCTCGCGCGGCGCCTCCGCGTCCCGTACCACTCGCGGCGGGCAGGAACCCCGCCTCCGGCCGGCTGCTGGGGCTGGCGGCTGACCTTGGACGGCACGCGGGCCACGCTGATGCTGCGGCTCGACGAACGCCCCCTGCACCGCCGCGCCTACAAGCAGCGCACCATCCCGGGCACCCTGCACCCGCCGCTCGCCGCAGCCATGGCCCGGTTGGCCGACATCCGCCCCGGCCACGTCGTCCTCGACCCGTGCTGCGGAGCCGGCACCCTGCTCATCGAGGCGGCTCTCGCCCAACCCGACGCCCGCTTCCGCGGCTACGACGTCTCCGCGGACGCGGTCGCCGCGGCCCGCGCCAACGCCGGTGAGCTGCCCGTCGCCATCCGCCTTGGTGACGCCGGCCGGCTCCCCCTTCCCGATGATTCCGTCGACCGTGTGCTGTGCAACCCGCCCTGGGGTACCCAGGTCCAGGCCCGCGGTCTGCTCGCGAACGCCCCTTCCCACTGGTGGACGGAACTGCACCGCGTCCTGGCGCCCGACGGCACGGCCGTCCTCCTCCTTCCCGACCGCGACGACCTCGCCACCGCCATCCGGCACCACTTCACGCCCGTACACGTGGAACGGCTGCGCCTGTTCGGGGCACAGCCGTTCCTCGTCCGTCTGGTGCCGGCAGCGGGTGCGGGCAGGGTGACAGCTATTCAGCCGCGCGGCCGAGCCACTTCAGGCCGTCGATGAGGAAGCGGTTCTGGGCGGGGCTCGCGAACGTGGAGGACAGGCGGGTGTTGGTGGCGTAGTCCATGGCGTTGTGGCCGAAGTTCGCGTACAGCATCCGGTACTGGGTGTTGGTCCACAGGATCGGGTAGTAGCCGCTGTACCAGGACTGGTTGGGGTCGGTGCCCAGGGGGAAGCTCGACGGGTCGACCGATGCCAGGATCCTGATGTTCGGTTTGGTGCGCAGGTCGTTGGACCAGCTGTACCACTCGCTCACCGCTGAGGTGAACGTGGCCGGCAGCGTGGTCGTCGAGGGGTGCCTACGGTCCTCGGTGCGCAGGGTCGCCGTCGTGGGACCCCACGTGTTCGACCTGAAGTTCCCGCTGCCGAGGAAGGTGTTGTAGTACCAGGGCCACGATCCGGCGTCGGTCGTGAACGCCGAGACGTGGAAGCCCATCCAGCCACCGCCCGCCCGCATGTACCGCTCGAAGCCGGCTCGCTGGGCCGCGGTGTCCGGCGCGTCGTCGAGGAAGAGGACGACCTGGTAGTCGTTCACTCCGCCGTTGGAGAGCAGGTTCCAGTCGGTCGTCGCCCGGTACGTGAAGTTGTTCTGGGCGGCGGTGCGCGGGAACCACTCGTTGGCTTCCTTGACGAAGTCGATGTGTGCGGCGTCCCAGGTGCCGTTGTAGAAGGCGATGACCTTGAAGGCGGGCGCCTGGGGCGCGGCGGCGGCGTGGAGTCCGGCGGGCGCCGGGGCCGCTGTCAGCCCCAGCACCAGCGCCAGCCCCGCCAGCAGTCGTGCTGCCAGCCGCCTCACGGGTAGCTCACCAGGTTGGCCACGTTGGTGGTGGAGTTGGAGGGGCCGCCCCGGTCGTTGATGACGTGCCGGATGGTTCCGGTGCCGCCGAGCGAGACGGTCACCATGTTCTGGAAGCGGACGCCCGGGGTGTTGGGGACCTCGAAGGCGCGCTCGGCGGTGACGGACGGGTTGGCGTTGAAGAAGCAGTAACTGCCCAGTCCGTACGCCTGGTGGCTGGTCACGGAGTTGGCGACCTTGTAGGCGGCGTAGCCCTGGGTGGAGCCGTTCATCCAGGCGGCCTGGTTGGGCGGGTCGTAGGGCATTTCGTTCTGGTAGAAGTACGTCCGTCCGCCGTTGCCGTTCCAGATGGTCTGGTGCTTCTGGTAGTGCTCGACGAACAGGCCGTACATGGTGACGTTGTCGCCGTTGACGATGAGGCCGGTGTCGCCGGTGTTGGTGTTCCAGCCGATGCCGCTGCCGTGGTCGCCGCGCCAGATCCACATGTGGTCGCCGATGACGTTGTCGCTGTTGACGACGAGGCTGGTGGTCGCCTTGCCCACGGCGGCACCGCCGACGCGGAAGTACACGTCGTGCAGGGAGGTGGGGTTCGCGCCGTGGTTGGCGGCGGCGCCGGACGGCCCGATCTCCACCAGGGTCTGGGAGTTGGTCGTGCCCGCGTCGAAGAGGACGCCCGCGATCTTCACGCCGTCGACGTCGGCGACCGTCATGGCCGTGATGCCGTTGTCCGGGATGAACGTGGCCAGACCGAGCCCGAGGACGACGGTGTCGGGGCGGGTGACCCGCAGGGTCTGGTTCAGGTGGTAGACGCCCGGCGTGACCAGCAAGTTCTTGCCTTCGGCGAGAGCGGCGTTGATCTGCGCGGCGGTTGCGCCCGGCTTGACGACGAAGAACTGGTCGATGCCGAGTGAGCTGCCCGCGGCGGCCCCGTTCGCCCAGCTCGTGGCCGAGGAGTTGGTCCGCAGGGAGGGCACGAACACGCGGTAGGCGCCAGCGTTGTCGACGTACAGGAAGGGCTTCTCCCGTACCGTCGGGGTCTGGTTGACCGTGGTGTAGGGCGGGTTGGGGAACGTGTTGCCCGGTACGCCCTGGCTGCCGACGAAGACCATGTTCCAGTTGGAGCCGGTCCAGCTGCCGAGCTGGGAGTTGCGGGTCAGCCACTGCTGCTGCGTGCCGGAGCGGACCTGCCCGTCGATCTTCGTGTCGGCCATGAAGCCGCCGCTGGACCAGCCGCCGTCGCTGAGTTCGAGGTTGCCGCGCACGTGCATGCGCCGGTACCCGGACGCCTGGGAGACGGCCCAGCGGTCGGTGCCGCCGGTGGGATTCACCGAGAGGTTCTCCGCGCCCCGCCAGAAGTTGTGGGTGGCGTTCTGCGGCGGGAACCAGTCCGCCTCCACGTGCACGGCGCCGTTGATGGTGACCGAGTCGGGGGACTGGCCCAGGCCCAGCACCTGCGTGTAGAAGCCGACGTTGACGTCATTGCTGTACGTGCCAGGCTTGAACATCACCGCATAGCGCTCGGAGCCGAACTGGTTCGTCTCCTGCTGCCGGAATATCGAGTCCAGTCGGCTCTGGATCGTGGACGACGGCATCGACGGATCGAAGACGGCCACGTTGGGGCCGAGGTCGACATCACCCGGGGCGGTGCTCACGGGCGCGACCTGGAAGCGCTGGGCGGCCGAGCCGTTGCAGGTGTACTGCACCAGCTGGACGCTGTCGGCCGTCGAGGCGGACGGCACGTCAAGACACTTGCCGCTGTGCCGGTTGACGAAGTGGTAGGCGCCACCGCCCTCGTCGACGGCCTGCCACTGCTGGTTGTTGCCGCCGCCGTACGTCCACAGATGCACGGCCGCGTTGTCGGCCGTGGACACATCGCTGACATCCACCACCTGCTGGGCGTCGTTGCGGTTGTTGATCCGCACATAGCCGTCGCTGGTCGGTGTGAAGCTCCACTGCTGTGCCGTGCTGTTGTTGCATGCGTACTGCTGCACCGCCGTGCCGTTGACGGTGCCGGCCGCTCGCGCGTCCAGGCACTTGCCGCTGCCGCTGTTCACCACCGTGGACCAACTGGTGGGGAGGGCGGCGGCGGAAGGGGCCGCATCGGCGGCGCGTTCCGGGACGGCCTGGGTGGGCTGGACGGCGCTGAGGAGCGAGGCGGCCGTGGCAGCGGCGACGAAGGCCGCGGTCAACGGACCGCGGCCTCTGATGGCTGGTCGCGAGGTAGGGGGCATGTCTTCTCCTGCGCCGGCGAAGCGGCATGAGTGGGGGGTGAAGGGGGTGAGGAGCGGCGCTTATTTCAATGCATGATTTAAGAAGTGACGGAAACCACTGTCAAGACTTTGGTATAGGCCAACTCCCACGTTGTGTGCGTCGTCGATCCGCAAACGCGGTAGGGGAGTTGAGCCGCCCGGCTGAAGGACGCACGACCATCCGGACGGCTGCCAGCGCGGCGCGCCGCCGGCCGCGGCGCGCGTGATGTGCCCTGAGATGCCAGAACGGCTCACCCACGAAGGAGACACACGGCATGCTCGGACAATCGCAGGCGTACAGCGGCTTCTCGGTCGACGATCTCGACGCGGCCCGCCGGTTCTACGGTGAGACCCTCGGCCTCCAGGTGGAGGAGATGGGGCAGGGCGAGATGCGCATGCTGATCGTGAGGCTCGGAGGTGGCGGGCACGTCTTCGTCTATCCAAAGGACACGCACACCCCCGCAACTTTCACGATCCTCAACTTCCCCGTGGACGACATCGAGGCCGCCGTCGCCGAACTGGAGCGGCGCGGCGTGACCCTAGAGCGCTACTCGGGCTTCGACCACGACAGGAAGGGCATCGTTCGGGTCGGCCAGGGCGGCCCCACTGCGATCGCGTGGTTCACCGATCCCGCCGGGAACGTGCTTTCTGTGGTCCAGGAGGACTGACGACCGACCTCGACATCGTGAAGGGACCTCTCATCCGTACGGCGGTGTCGCCGGGGCCCGCTGCCGCCCCGGCCCGCCCCCGTCGCCGGGCACGCCACGGGCCGCGATGTGAGACTGCAGAACGACGCGCCCGAACCGCGTCCCACGGTCCTGGCGAGAGGAGACGAGGTGGTGACGGCCGAGCCCGGCGACGGTCTGCTGGAGGAGTTCCTCGCCGACCCGGAGAACGCGGCGCTGGACCTGCCCACCGCGGTGGCCCGCTGCTCCAAGGCCCTGGGACTGCAGCACGCGGTGATCTACCTCGCCGACCTCCAGCAGCGCCGGCTGGTTCCACTGACCGCCGCGGGCTCCCCGCTGCCGGTCGACGACTCGCTCGCCGGCTGGACGTACCGCACCCAGTCCCTGCGCGTTGAGGAGTCCGAGGCCGGCGGCATGAAGGCCTGGCTCCCCCTGGTGGACGGCGCGGAGCGGCTCGGCGTCCTCGCAGTGCGCTCCCCGGCCCTGACACCGGCCTCGCTGCGCCGCAGCCGTACACTCGCCGCGCTGCTGGCCATGATGATCACGTCCAAGCGGGCGTACAAGGACTCCTTCGTACGACGGACCCGCACCGAACCGATGCAGCTGCCCGCCGAGATGCTGCGCGCCTTCCTGCCGCCCCGCACGATCGGCACGGCGCACGTCGTGTCCACGGCCGTACTGGAGCCCGCCTACGAACTCGGCGGCGACGCCTTCGACCACTCCCTCACCGAGACCACCCTGCACGCCGCCGTCCTCGATGCCATGGGCCACAACCTGGCCTCGGGCCTGACCACCGCGGTGTCGCTCGCCGCCTGCCGCAACGCCCGGCGCACCGATGCCGACCTGCCCGAACTGGTGCAGAGCGTGGACGACGCCTTGGCGCGGTGGCTCCCCGACCAGTTCTGCACAGGCGTCCTCGCCCAGCTCGACCTGGCGAACGGCGTGCTGCGCTGGACCAACTGCGGACACCCCGCGCCGCTGCTCATCCGGGACCAGCGACTGCTCGTCGACGCCATGGAACGGGAGCCCGAACCGCCCATGGGGCTGCCGTCGCTGCTCGCCCAGAGCACCCGGCAGACCCATGAGATCGCCCTCCAGCCCGGCGACCGGGTGCTGCTCTACACCGATGGCGTTACCGAATCCCGTACCCGGGACGGCGGCATGTTCGGCCTGGAGCACTTCACCGACTACATCATCCGCGCCACCGCCGCGGGCGAACTGGCGCCGGAGACCCTACGGCGACTGATCCACTCGATCCTGGACGCACAGCCCGGGAGCCTCCGGGACGACGCGACGCTGCTGCTGTTCGAGTGGTGGCCGCCGACACGGTGACGCCGGGCCCTGAGCGAGGCAGGGAGGCCTGCCCTACACGGCCGCGACCGGCTCGCCGCCCTGTGCGGGTGACAACGCGGCGATGAGCTCGAAGGACCGGAGGCGGTCCTTCAGGGCGTACACCGGTGACACGAGCATCAACTCCTGCGCGCCGGTCGCGTCGGTCAGCTCGGTCAGACGGCGTACGACGGTCTCGGGGTCGCCGTACGCCTGGTGCGCGTGGAACGCCGCGAGGGCCTGCCGCTCCTGGTCGGAGAAGGGATGCCCGGCCGCTTCGGCGGGGGTGGGAAAGGCGATGTCGCTTCGCCCCTGGAGAAGGCCGACCTTGACGACGTTCATCGGCCCGACGAGCCATTCGGCCTCTTCGCGCGTCGGGGCGCACACCGCCTCCACGCACAGCAGCACACGCGGGCTCGGGCACCAGCGGGACGGCACGAAGCGGGCGCGGTAGTGCTCGATCGCGGCAGCGGTGTTCTCGGGGCGGAAGTGGTGGGCGAAGGCCATCGGCAGACCGAGCTGCGCGGCTACAGCGGCACCGGCCGCGCTGGAGGCCAGCAGCCACGGCTCGGGCAGCGAGCCGAGCGCGACCTCGTCGACCAGGAAACGCAGTGTCGCCACCACGTCGTCGCGGTACTCCTCGTCCGTCGCCGGCCGCGCCCCGCGCCGCAGCGCCAGGGCTGTCGCCTCGTGCACGGTACCCGGGCCACGGCCGATCCCGAGATCGACGCGATCGGGGTGCAACGCGGCGAGCGTGCCGAACTGTTCGGCCAGCATGATCGGAGCATGGTTGGGAGCGAGGACACCCCCGGAGCCCAGCCGGATGGAGGACGTCGACGCGGCGGAGTGAGCGATCAGCACCACCGGCGGGAAGGCGCCGATGGCGGGGGAGTGGTGATGCTCGGCGTACCAGAGCCGTCGGTAGCCGAGCCCTTCGACGCGACGGGCGAACTCGGCCGTGTCCCTCAAGGTGTCCGTGGGGTCCGTACCGCTCTGGACCATCGCGACTTCGAGTACGGAGAGCGGCACACCCATCATGTGATCAGTATGGCCGAACGCGTCGTGCTCGGAGGCCTCTTGCACGGTCAGCCGGTCAGGGGCCGCCACCGGCCCGCCATCGCGTGGTCGAGCCTCCTGCGCCACACCAGTGCCCCACCGACCAGGCCGGGCTTGTCCCGCGTGGCCAGCGCCGGGGCTTCGAGCATGTCGGCGGCTTCTTCCAAGTAGGTGACCAGCGTGTCGAGTTCTTCACCCCACGCGTCGTTGTAGAGGGACCAACGGCCCAGGTAACCGGTCGCAGCGTCCAGGTACGCGCCGGAGGTGGTGTCAGACGCACCGTGCGAGACGACCGGAATCCAGGTCGCTTTCCACACGGTTGTCCGCTCCTCCTCGGGGCGTCCGGCGTTGTCGCTGTCGAGGTCGGCCTGGGCGTCCAACTTCCGCCGGTAGACGTCGGCCACGGCGTCCAGGGCCATCAGTGCCTCGTTGCCCGGGAGACATCCCCCGCCCCAGCCTTCGGCACCGTCGTCGCCTCCGCTCAGCAGCCACAGGGTGCGCAGCTCGGTGGGTATGCGGACGCCGAGTTCGTTCTCCAAGGCGGCGATCGCGGAGAGTTCGGCACCGGAGCGGAGCGCGGCGTAGGAGTCGGGGGCGTCGTGCTGGAGGCGGCGGATGATGCGCAGCCAGGCATCGGCGATCTGCCGGACGGTGACGGCCTCGGTCATCGGGTCGACAGGATGGACCTGCTCCTGACCTGGGTCCTCGTCCTGGGCGGGCGCTGCGGGCTCGGCGGAGGGGGCGAGGTTCACGTACCGGATCTGGATCCGGTCGGGCTCGCGGATGTAGCCGACGGCCAGGTCGGGGCAGTCCTCGTACAGGTCACCCTCCACCATCACGGTGAGGATGCCGGGCAGACTCGACGGCCGGCCCATGTCCGGGTCGTCGGCCAGTCGGCCGGCCAGAACCTTCAGGGCGTAGGGGACACCGGCCCCGAACTGGGCAGCGGTGTCGCGCACGAACGGCGGGAGCTCGACGTTCAACGGTCCGGTACTCCTTGCTGGTTGGCCGGGCTGGGCGGGTCGGTACGCGTGAATCAGTTCCAGGTCATGTTGATCTCACGCCCGAAGTTGACGTACTGGGCCCGCCCGAAGGCGTTCGCCATGGGGACGTTGCCGAGGTCCGTGGAGGCCCGGATGCGGGGAACTCCCTGCTCGGCGAGGATGCGGGTTCCTTCGGCGAGGACGTCGTCGATGTAGCCGTTGCCGCGATGCGCGGGCAGGACGGCGACGTAGGCGATGATCGGGTTGTAGCCGTTGTGGGCCGGGACCACGAACCCCACCGGTTCCCCATGGGGCAGTGAGGCGATCCGCCACCAGTCTCGTGGGCTCGTGTAGCGCGCGAGTTCGTCCTCGTAGTGCCGGGCGGCCGCCTCCTGGGCCGACGACCGCGTCAGGTCGTCACGGCTGTGTGCGTCCAGCGTGCCCTCCAGGACCAGGGCCATCAGGGCCACGAGCTCCCCGGCATCCTGGACCGGCCGGAAGAGCAGACGCTTGCTGGGCCCGGGGACCGGTGACGTCGGATTCCATTCCAGGCGGAGTCGCTCGACGAAGAGCCGGGCACCGGTCCGTTCCAGTACCGTCATGCGGTCTTCGACGAGCTGTCTGGTCGCCGCGTCGTCACGCCAGTCGGGCGGGATGAAACGGCTGTACTCCGGGGGACGCGACCTGTCCGGGAGGACAGCCGCCATCGCCGTCCGCAGAAGCCGCACCCCGATGTCCAGGCGATCGGGACCCGGCGCGCTGTCGTCGATGTCGAGGACGTCCAGGATCAGTGGTGAGTCCCTGCCGGGCCGACTCCACCAGGCAACCCTGGCCAGCAGGCGGTCGCCGCGCTGGGCGACCCACATCCACTCGGGACGTCGACGGTCGGAGGCAAGGTCGTCGGCCAGTTCCACGTTGAGGTCGTAGGGCAGTTGAGAGAAGAGGTCGAGTGCCTCGCGTCCGTTGACCGGACGCATGGCCAGGTCGTTCTGTTCCTCGGTCAAGGCACGCTCCGGGAGGACACAAGCGCGGTGATCATGGGGGTCATCGGCCCATCCCTCCTCGTCTATCCAAGGGCGGTCCGGGTCCGCAAATGCTTTTCGATCACCCGGACGGCAACGCTCGTCCAGGCCCGAGTGCATATCGGCGTCAAGGCCGCGCCCCTGCCGCAAGGTATACGCTGCGGTCCCGTGTCCGGAATCGATCTTGTCAATGGGATAGTCGGCGCCGTCTGCGGCATGGTCCTGGCCATCTTGTTCCAACAACCGCTCCAGGACGCCTGGTTCAGGATCCGACGCCGATCGGCCACGGCCGTGCGCAGCCTGACGTTCCGTGAGGGCGATACCCCGCTGTCCACCTGGTCGACCTTCTCGGTCGGGCCGCTCCAGACGTCGGCGCTGGTCGTCGAGGGCGACGGTGAGCAGGCCATCGCGCCGGAGTCGGTGCGGGTGCGCGTGCTGGAGGGGGAGGTGGTCCTGCCCGAGGAGATGGCGTCGTGGCGGGCGGAGATCGAAGCGGTGGAGGAGCAGGCCGAGGCGTCCGGAACTCGGGTGCGCATCTGGAACGGCCCCCGATACGCCGTGGAGGGTCTTGAGATCTCCCGCACCGCACTGGAGGAGCACGCGGACGTCGTACTGCGGCTGCGCCCCACCGACTACTTCACCTTCCTCGCGGCACAGCAGCTCGACCGCAGACTGCCCGACGGCACCACCCCACGCCGGCGCTACCTCGACCCCGACCGCCCCTTGGAAGCCCCCGCGTTCCTGCAGTGCAGCTTCGGCGTGAACATCGCCGTGGTCACAGCCGACCACCTGCTCGTCGTCAGCAGGCGTTCCGACCATGTGCGTTCCGGTCCCGGTCTGTGGGGTTCGTCGGTGAACGAGGGGCTCTCCCGGCACATCGACTCGGCCGGCCGCACCACACCCGACCTGTACGACGTCGCACGGCGCGGCATGAGCGAGGAACTCTCCCTGGAACGGCACGAGTACACGCTCACGATGCTGGCGTTCGTCCTCGACGTCGAACGGCGACAGTGGAGCGCCCACTTCACCGCACATCTCACCGGCCTGACCGGAGAGGCCCTACGGACCCGTATCTCACGGGGAGTTGCCGACCGGTGGGAGCACCAGAGCATCGAGTACGTGCCGTTCCGCCCGGCGGACGTGATGCGCTACCTCCTGCGTCCGGACCGCGTGCGTCGTTGGGCCCCGGTCACGCCGGCCCTGTTCCACCTGGCCCTGGTGCACACGCACGGCCGCAGCGCCGTGGAACGCGCCGAGGCCCAGGCCGTACGCCGCATGCGCTAGCGGTTGACCCCACGGGGGAGCGGTCCGTGGCAAGCGGTTCACGTTCAACGGCTCATCGCGGTCTCCCGTTCCACGCGTGACAGCTTCACGGGGTTGCGCACGGCGTAGAGGCCGGTGATGAGACGGTCGTCGATGCGGATGGCCAACACCGTGTCGATCCGACCGTCCAGCCGCAGAACCAGGGCCGGATGGCCGTTGATGTGCGCCGGCTGCAGCGATGCCGCGGAGCCGAAGCGGCCCAGCCCGGCGACCAGGGGCGCCACCTCGGCAGCGCCCACGACGGGCGCCCGCACGGCCTGGACCACGCCGCCGCCGTCCCCCAGCAGGACGACATCCGGCGCGAGGACGTCGAGCAGCCGTTGCAGGTCGCCCGAATCGACGGCCCGGCGGAAGGCGTCGAGCGCGTTCTGCGCCTCGGCCGGAGTCACGGCCCCGCGCGGGCGGCGCGCTGCGACGTGTGCCCGCGCGCGGTGGGCGATCTGACGGATGGCGGCCGGGCTCCTGCCGACGGCTACCGCGATCTCGTCGTATGCCAGGTCGAAGACCTCGCGCAGCACGAACACCGCCCGCTCGGTGGGGCCGAGCGTCTCCAGCACCAGCAGCATCGCCATCGACACGCTGTCCGCCAGCTCGACGTCCTCGGCCACGTCGGGCGCGGTCAGCAGCGGTTCGGGCAGCCACGGGCCGACGTAGGACTCCTTGCGCCGGCGGAGCGTACGCAGCCGCATCAGTGCCTGTCGTGTGGTGATCCGGACGAGGAACGCCCGCCGATCGCGCACGGTGTCGAGATCGATGCCCGCCCATCGCAGCCAGGTCTCCTGCAGGACGTCCTCCGCGTCGGCGGCCGAGCCGAGCATCTCGTAGGCGACCGTGAACAGCAGATTCCGGTGTGCGACGAACGCCTCGGTGGCGGAGCTCATCCCGTGGTCCGGAGCAAAAGGCTCAGCGGTGTTCTTCGGTCGCGCGTTGCGCTCGGTCACGGCTGACTCCCACCTGTTCGCGGTCCGGCGTTCCTCACGCACAAGATGCCGGTCCCCGCTGCTTTGTGACATCCGATCTCGGTGGCGCACGTCACACCATCGTCGCTGTCACAAGGAGCGGAGGGTCGGCATCTGGTGTTCGTCCGGACGCCGCGCGAACGATCCGCGCGGTACCGCCGTCGCACAAGTGAGGACGAAGCCAATGGAATCCCGTTTCAACCTGATGACCAGCAAGGTTGGCGCCAAGGTCGGCAAGCGGATGTACAACGTGAGCCTGGCGATCATGGAGTCGTCGCTGCCCAAGGACTTGCAGCAGTTGGTGGAACTGCGCGCCAGCCAGATCAACGGCTGCGGTTGGTGCGTCGACGTGCACACCAAGGAAGCGGCAGCGGCCGGTGAGACGGCGGTCCGGATTCACCTGGTCGCCGCCTGGCGCGAGTCGGCCGTGTTCACCGAGGCCGAACGGGCCGCGCTGGCGCTGACCGAGGAGGGCACCCGACTCGCCGACGCCCACCACGGCGTGTCCGACGAGACCTGGGCGCAGGTGCGCAAGTACTACGACGACGACCAGATCGCCGCGCTGGTGTCCCTGGTCGCCATGATCAACGCGGCCAACCGGCTCGGCGTGATCACCCGCACGCAGGGAGGTTCGTACGAGCCTGGAATGTTCGCCGACTCGTCGAGCTGACGGTAGGTGACCTTGGGCGGGCCCGGCCTGGGTCATTGGGGTCCGGGCCCGGGCCCGCGCATGTCCGAGCGATGGTGTCGAGCGGCGTTGCCAGCCACTGGGGCCTATTGGGCCGTGGCTTCGAGGAGGAGGGGGACTCATGCTTCCGAAGAGGCTGGCCGCAGTTGGGGCCTTCGTCGCGCTCGCCGTGAGGCTGAGCAGTACACCGGCGAGCGCGACACCACGCACCACCGGGTTCCAGGACCAGGCCACGGACAAGCCCTGCTTGGACTTCCGTGCCGACTACGGCCCGTACGTCTTCAACTGCAACGGCACCGACTACCAGAAGTGGCACTGGAACGACGACTTCGAGTACAGCGCGCTGCGGCAGGTGGCAACCAGGCTGTGTCTCACGCTGCGCAGCGACCAGCTGACCATGAAGCCCTGTGCCGCCGCTGACGACGCGGCGCTGTGGCAAATCGATGAGACGGAACCTCGGCTGATCCGGAACATGGTCAGCCGCAGGTGTCTGGCACGGACGGCGAACGACCGCGTCTCCACAGCGCCGTGCACCGGCGGGAACTCCCAACGCTGGACGATCCGGTAGGCCTTTCGTAGGCAGGCGCTCGTTCGGGACGGACCGGTGCCAGTGCCGACGACTGCACTGCATCGAAGGATGTACGCCGTTTTCGTCCGGCCGCACGACGATCGGGCCGTAAAGCGCCGAGAACCTGAAGAGCATGTCCTACAGCCTTCGCGCGTCCCGTGACGAGACGTCCTCCACGCGGCCCGCGGCCCCGCCCCGGCTGCCGTTGCTCGATGTGCTGCGTGGAGCGGCGATTCTCGGCACGTTGATGACGAACGTGTGGATCTTCGCCGCCCCTGGCTCGGAGTGGGCGTTCCTGCAGGGGACGCCCATGCCGGACCCGCTCAGCGAGCCGGCTGAGGCGCTGTTCCGGTTCCTCGCGGACGGGAAGTTCCTGTCGTTGCTGACGATCCTGTTCGGCGTCGGTCTGGCCATTCAGTACGACTCCGCCGCCCGCCGAGGCACCCCGTGGCCGCGCGGCTACCGGCCCCGCGCGCTGTTCCTGTTCGCCGAGGGCACGCTGCACTTCGTACTGGTCTTCGGGTTCGACGTGCTGATGGGGTACGCCCTGACAGCCCTGCTGATCGCCAGGCTGCTGGCGCGTTCCGAGCGCGTACGGCGCGTGGTGATGTGGACATCGGTGAGTGTGCACGTGGTCCTGATGTCGCTGATCACGGTCGCTCTGCTGGCCGCGCCCTCGGACGACTCCGGGAACAAGGTGTCCGACGTGGCCGTGGACGTGTACGCCCACGGCAGCTGGTTCGACCAGATCGCCTTCCGGCTGGAGAACGCGATCGCCCTGCGGATGGAACCGGTCATCTCCTTCGGCCTGCTGGTCTTCCTCTTCCTGCTCGGCGTCCGCCTCCACCGCGCCGGAGCCTTCACGCCCACCGACCGGGGCAGGCGGTTCCGCTCGCGGATGGCGGTCCGGGGCCTGGGGCTGGGCATTCCGTTCAACGCGGCCCTGTGGCTGGGCGGTGAGGAGTTCTTCTTCCTCGGCCGCTATGTCGCCGCCCCGGTGGTCGCCGTCGGCTACATGGGTCTCGTCGGCGTCGCCCTGGATCGTGGGTGGTTCCCGGCCTTCCTGACCCACGGTCTGTCCGCGGTCGGCCGTACGGCACTGTCCTCCTACGTCCTGCAGAACGTGCTGTGCATGCTGGCCTGCTACGGCATCGGTCTCGGCCTGGCCGACCACTTCGCCGACAGCGGCCCCTGGTGGGTAATGGGCCTGTGGGCGACGGTCTGCGTCCTTCTCGTCGCCGCCTCGACCCTGTGGCTGCGCCGGTTCTCCCACGGCCCGCTGGAAGCCGTACAGCGCCGGGTCCTGCGCCGCTGAGCCGGTACAGCGGCGAGGGCGCCCGCGAGGAGCTCCGGGTCGACGGCGGCGGCCTTCCTTCTCCGCGAGGGCCTGAGCCTCGGTGTCGCGTACGGCATCTGGGCCACCAGCGGCGTCGCCCTCACCCGCCGTCGACTCCCGCATCCTGTTCAACGAACCCTTCCCCAAGGCCATGGGCGGCGGCGTCGCCTTCATCGTCGCCGGTGTTGCACATACCGAGCTCCGCGCCGCCCCCTCACCCGTACGAGAGCATGCAGGCAGGCTCCCGGCGTATGGCCACCGCCGCCCCTCCCTCGGGCGACACGCCCTGACGGAGCGTCAGACAGGCCAGGTCGAACACCTACGCTGGCCGCATGGGCCACGACGACACCGAGGGCGCCGGGGGCCTGCCCCTTCCGGCCGGCGGCCCGGCGGCCGGGGCGGGCAAGGACCCGCGGACCACGGCCGATTGGCTGAACTGGCTCAAGGAGCGGCTGTACGCGACCATCACCATGATCTCCGTGGTGATCGGCCTGACGGCGGCCGAGCACCCCTCCGTCGCCGGTGCCGCGGCCAGTGTGGCGGCCGCCGCGGTCGGCCTGTGGCTCGCGACGCTGGTGGCCGACGAGCAGGCGCACCGCACGGTGCACGGCCGGGTGGCCACCGGAGCGGAACTGCGCCGGATGCTGTGGGTCAGCAGCCCGCTGCTGCTGTCCGCGGTCGGTCCGCTCATCCTGATCGGCTCCGCGGCCTTGGACGTGATGGACCTGGACACCGCCCTGTTCGCCGCGGCCGGGGTGAACGTGGCCGGCCTGTTCGGCTGGGGCTGGTACGGCGGCGTCCGGATGGGCAACAGCACCATGGCCGGCGTCCTGGCCGGCGTGCTCGACGCGGTGATCGGGCTGGCCGTAGCACTGGTCAAGGCCTACGTCGGCCACTGACCGGCCGTACCGGCCGAAGCGGCCGTCGGCTCCCGGCACCCGCGGCGGCATCCAGTCCCACCCCACATCCGTCAGCGCACCCCGCCCACCCCAGGATCGGTCACCGCACACGGCTCAGGCGCTGCTGTCGCCGGACCTGGCCCCGATCCCTTCCGGTTCGTCGGTGCGGCCCCGCAGTGCCTGGCACACCGACCAGACCACGGCCACCACCGGTACGGCTACCACGGCGCCGATCACCCCCGCCGCCACCGCTCCGCCGACGACCGCCAGCGCGACCACCACCGGGTGCAGGCGGACGGCCCAGCTCATCACGATGGGGTGCAGGAGGTGGCCCTCGATCTGTCCGATGACGACGATCAGGGCCACGACGAGCAGGGCGATCAGTACTCCCTTGGAAGCCAGCGCGACGACGGCCGCGACCGCGAGAGCGATCGGTGAGCCGATCAGCGGGATGAAAGCGGCCGCGAACTCCAGCAGCGCCAACGGCACGGCGAGGGGCACCCCGAGTGCGAGCAGCGCGATGCCCACGAGGACCGCGTTGGTTGCCGCGACCAGCAGGATGCCGTGCGTGTAACCGGTGAACGTCCGCCAGGCGGCCCCGCCCGCGACGGCGAAACGCTGACGGGCCGCCATGGGGAGCTGGTCGCACAGCCATTGCCACTGCTTCTCGCCGGAGTGCGTGAAGAACACCGCGCAGAACAGGGCCAGAGCGAGCACGGTCAGCACCTCGAGCAGTCGGCTTGCGCCGCTGAGTGCCGTACTGATGAGGGTCGAGCGGTGACTCGACAGGAGTTTGCCGATCCGGGACTGGAGATCATCGAACACATCCGGGGGGAGCCGGAACGGAGGCTCCTCCAGCTGACGTTCGATCCGGTCGATTCCCGTCACGAACTCCCGCTCCAGCCCGCTCCGCTGGTCCGCCACCGTCTCACCCACCAGGGCCAGCGCCCCGAGGATGAGGACGATGCCGCCGATGAGCGCGGCCGCGACCGCGAGCGGCCGGGGCATGTAGCGGGCGAGGAGGCCGGCCACGGGGCGGAGCACGGCAGTGATGACGAGACCGAGGAAGACGGCGACGGCGATCCGGTGGAACTGCCCGAGCACGGAGAAGGCGACGCGGACGACGATGCCGACGGCGATGATCCGCCATGCGTACGCGGCGGCGGTCCGCAGCAGCCCCGGCACGCGCGACTCCACGCCGCTCGGGTGCTCGAGCGGTGAGGCGGGCGGATCGGGGGGCGAGGCCATCTCATGCCCGTACCACCCGATGGCAACCGGGCCGCGCAGCCGACGCGGAATTCCCCCTAAGGCCGGTACCGGCAGCGCCAAGGCGGGCTGATGGGCGGGCTGTCGGGCGGGTTCTCGCCGCGCTGAGCGAGCGTCAGTTCACCGAGCCGAAACCTACTGGCCTTCTCCGCTAACATGTTCGAACTCGCGATGATCGCCCTCATCGCCGACCGTTGCCCGAAAACCGTACCAATCAGAGCAAAGTGACCTGTTGACCTAACATCTGAAAACCGGCCAAACAAATTGATATCCATGTCGTCGCGGGCGTTCTCGCGAATAAAAAACAGAATCAAGTTCGCCGTCGCGGCGTGGCGTCAACCACGGGCGATGCTGTGGACCGTTGCGGGTGTGGTGACCCTCGGGTTCCTCGTCGCGCTGGAGATCGCGGCGCGCCACTACGGCATACCGGGGCCGATCACCACGCAGGCGCGAGAGGTGATATTCCCGCCCAAGTCGGGATTCCTGCTGTACGCCGGTATGGCGTTGATGATGGTGGTGCTCACCCGGCGGCAACGGTTCATCGCGGTGGGTACCGCGATCGGCATCGACCTCATATTCGTCGTGGTGCGGTGGGCCGCCGACATAAAGGTGACCGAAGGCCATCCCTTCGGCAACGGCGCGTTGTGGGTGATGCTGGGCTGCACGGTCATCGCAGTCACGCACCGCACCGGCCGGGAACGTGCCCTGCTGCTGAAGGGCGTGGGGCTGGGACTGCTGCTGGTGGCCGGCCGTAAGACCGGCGACGCGTGGCTGCACATCACGTCGCAGACCCGGCCGGTGGTGCTGGACCAGTACATGGCAACCGCCGATCAGGCGCTGGGCAACCCATCGTGGCTGGTGGGCCGGATGGTTCGGGCCACCGGCCCGATCGGCGCCCACGTTCTCGACTACGTCTACGTCCAGTTGGCGGTGGCCTCAGTCGTCGTCGCGCTGTACCAACTGCGCCACGTGGCCGTCGAGCGCCGCTTCCCGGGCCATCATCTGGTGCGCACGTTTCTTGTCATCGGCCTCCTCGGGCCGGGCATCTACATGATCTACCCGGTCGTCGGACCGATCTTCGCCTACGGCGTCGACGGCGGGCAGTGGGCGGTCGCCAACCTCTGGCCGGAGACGGCGCCGCCGATCGGTACGCCGCACGCGATGCCGTTCGACGAGATCACCCCACGCAACTGCATGCCCAGCCTGCACACGGCCTGGGCCACCGTGATCTTCGTTCACTCCCGTCAGGGGCCGCGGATCCTGCGATTCGCAGGTACCTTCTGGCTGATCGCCACGCTCGGCGCGACTCTGGGATTCGGCTACCACTACGGCGTGGACATCGTCGCCGGTGTGGTGTTCGCGCTCACGATCGAGGCGGCGATGCGTTCGCTCGCCCGTGGCTGGGATCGGTCGGGAATCCAGCTGGTCGCCTACGGCACGACGGTCTTCGCGGCCCTGTTGGTGTCGTATCGCTATCTGCCGATGGAGATGGCCAGATACCCGTTGATGTTCGGGCCACTTCTCATTCTGGCGATGGTCTCAGTGATTCTCGGCTACATGCGGACCACCAAACTCTGGGAACCGAAGGTCGCACCGGGGCGACAGCTGGAACCGCAACCCGAACTGGTCTGACTCATGGCGTACCAGGTCGTGCCGGCCCCTCGGGCTTGGTGCGCCATGGGCCGGGGGCATGATGCCGAGCCGGATCGGAAACCATCTGTAATGGTTTGATCACTCCATGGAGTTGTCTCCGACACCGCCCTCCACACCACGGGCGAGCCCTGCTCGATGTGCATGAGCGCGTTGGCATGGGCGAATCTGCGGCGCGTCGTCTGCGGAAGCTTTATCGACGAGATCCGCCGCACCGACATCATCCAGATCGACCTGTCGGCACGGGAGGTGGCCGCCTCCGCGCGGTCCTTCCACAGTCCCGAGCTGCTGCTGGGCGGCGTGCTCGCCGGCCGCCCGAACCGCCTCTTCCGGGACGCGCAACGGCTGCGCCAAGGCCTCTCGGACGTGCCTTCGGCCGATCTGTCGTGACGTTGGCTCTCCGGCGATGAATTTCGGCGACGGGACCGGTCGACAAGTACGAGGACCGCCGACGAGAGGAACCGATCGTGGCCACCGCAGAGACCCCCCAGAGCACCGACGGCACGTTCCCCAGGGCCCTGCCGGACACGGAGCCACAGACGGCCGCGGGGAAGGTGTTGCTGCACTTCAGCATGTCGCTGGACGGGTTCGTGGCGGGGCCGCAGCATTCGATGGACTGGCTGACGGGCATCTCGTCCCGGCCCGGCATCATCGAGGAGTACGTCGCGACGACCGGCGCCGTGCTGGGCGGCCGGAACGGCTGGGACGCCTACCCCGAGCCCGGTGCCGTCTACGGCGGCGCGTGGCAGGGGCCGCTCTTCGTCCTGACGCACCATCCTGAGGACGCGCAGCAGGCCGAGGGCGTGACGTTCCTGAACTGCGATGTGGGCGAGGCGGTCCGGATCGGGCTGGAGGCCGCCGGCGGCAAGAACCTCGAGGTGTTCTCGCCCACGATCGGCAGGCAACTCCTCGATCGAGGCCTGGTCGACGAGATCGACCTGCACGTAGCGCCGGTGCTGCTGGGCGACGGGGTCCGATTCTTCGACAACCCCGGGGGCGTGCCCATTCGGCTGGAACTGCTCAACGGCAGCGACCGAACCGCGGAGGTGAACCTGCGGTACCACCCCGTCGCGAAGAGCTGACGGCTCCCGGAGCCCAGGATGAGGGGGCGCGAACGGGGTACCCGTGTGTGTCATCGGGAGGCTTGGGCTGTGGAACTGAGCGACTGGTTGCTGACCTCGGCCGAGCGCGGCAACAGCGCGACACGTCTGGACCGCCGTCGGTCGGATCGACGGGCGTGGTCGTACGGCAACCTGGTGCGGCCGCTCATCCACGGCGCGTCGTACTTTCCGGCTCTCCTCAGCACGATCCGTGCGCAGCGCGCCGGAGACCTGCTCCTGTTCACCGACTGGCGCGGCGACCCCGACGAGCGCCTCGATGGCCCCGGCAGCGAAATCGGCTCCGTCCTGGCTGAGGCGGCACGCCGAGGAGTGATCGTCAAGGGGCTGCTGTGGCGCTCCCACCTGGACCGTTTCCAGTTCAGCGAGGCCGAGAACCGGCACCTCGGCGACGCGATCGAAGCCGGGGGCGGCGAGTGCCTGCTCGACATGCGGGTCCGTCCCGGCGGCTCGCACCACCAAAAGCTCGTCGTGCTCCGGCATCCAGACCGGCCGGAGCACGACGTGGCGTACGTCGGCGGCATCGACCTGTGCCACAACCGCAACGACGATGCCGCGCACCGCGGAGACTCCCAGTCACTGCGCATCGCCGCCGCATACGGACCGCACCCACCGTGGCACGACATCCAGCTCGCGATACGCGGACCGGCCGTCGGCGACATCGAGGCCGGCTTCCGCGAACGCTGGGAAGACCCCGCGCCCCTCACCCGCAGCCCCCTCGTCCGCCTGCGCGAGTTCGCTCATGACGAGGACACCCGCGCCGACCGGCTGCCGGCCCAGGCCCCCGACCCCCCGCCCTGCGGCACGCACATCGTCCAAGCCCTGCGCACCTACCCCAACCGGCTTCTGCGCGGCTACGACTTCGCCCCGGACGGCGAGCGCAGTATCGCGCGCGGCTACCGCAAGGCGCTGCGCAGGGCCCGGGCCCTGATCTACCTGGAGGACCAGTACCTGTGGTCTCCGCACGTCGTGGAGTGCTTCGCCGAGGCACTCACCGCCCACCCCGGCCTGCGCCTGATCGCGGTCATCCCCACCGTCCCCGAACAGGACGGCCGGCTCACCCTGCCGATGAACCTGATCGGCCGGATCACGGCCCTGGACAGGCTGCGCGGGGCCGGCGGGGGGCGGGTCGCGGTGTACGGGTTGGAGAACCATGTCGGGACGCCGGTGTACGTGCACGCCAAGGTGTGTGTGATCGACGACGTGTGGGCCTCGGTCGGCTCCGACAACATCAACCTCCGGTCCTGGACCCATGACTCGGAACTCACCTGTGCCGTCCTGGACGAGGGCCCGGACCCGCGCGAGCCACGCGACCCCGGCGGTCTCGGGGACGGCGCGCGCGGCTTCGCCAGAGATCTGCGTCTGGAACTCATGCGCGAGCATCTGGATCTCGAAGCACCGGGGGTTCCCCTCGCGCCCGACGCGCTCTGCGATCCCCTGAAGGCCTTCGACGCCTTCGCCGCGAGCGCCGCCGCACTGGATGCCTGGCACGACCACGGCCGCCACGGCCCCAGGCCTCCTGGGCGATTGCGTACGTATCGCCGGCCGAGCTTCTCCAGTACGGCCAAGAGGCTGTACACGCCTCTGCATCGCCTCCTCGTCGACCCCGATGGCCGGCCCTTCGGGCTGCGGCGCCGCAACGAGTACTGATGAACCCGGCTGAGGACGTTCTGGTCAGGATTCAAGAAGCGCCAGGGCTCCAGCCGTGACTAGCGTCATTCCCATGACTTCCATCGAATTCGTCACTCTCGAGGTGGCCGACCCCGCCGCCGCCGGCAGTTTCTACTCCACCGCCTTCGGGCTCGGCAACCAGGTACGCCTGGGGGCATCCGAGGCACCGACGACCGGCTTCCGCGGATTCACGCTGTCGCTCGTGGTGTCCCAGCCGGCCAACGTCAACGCCCTCGTCGACGCGGCCGTGGCAGCCGGTGCCACGACGCTGAAGCCCGCCGCCAAGTCCCTCTGGGGCTATGGAGGCGTCGTACAGGCTCCGGACGGGACGATCTGGCAGATCGCGTCGTCGTCGAAGAAGGACACCGGCCCGGCCACGCGGGAGATCGACGAGATCGTGCTCCTGCTCGGCGTCGAGGACGTGAAGGCCAGCAAGCAGTTCTACGTCGATCACGGCCTCGCCGTGGCGAAGAGCTTCGGCGGCAAGTACGTCGAGTTCGCCACCGGCTCGGGCCCGGTCAAGCTGGCGCTCTACAAGCGCCGTGGCCTGGCCAAGGTCGCCGGCATCTCGCCGGACGGCACCGGATCACACCGGCTCGCGATCGGCAGCGACGCCGGGACCTTCACCGACCCGGACGGCTTCGCGTGGACGACCGCATCGGAGACCGCGTCGCTGTGAACCGGATGACGCACGGGGCGGCGGACACGGGACCGCGGAGCAGGGCTGAGGGTTGCAGCTCGCAGCGGACCCCCGAATGCCGGGAACGCCCTGGCACTCACCACCGTCAGTGGGCGAACTCAGGCGCCTGATACGGGACCCACCAACTCGTGAGGCCCCAGATTGCCAGGGCGGCCGCGGCTACGGCGGCCAAGGCGGCGAGCCACGGCCGGTGGAAGCGGCGCAAGGTGAGCAGCCAGAAGGTGAGTGGTACCAGGGCACCGCCCGCGGCGACCAGCGGCAGGTCGATGTAGAGGACACTGAGGTCCCGGTGGAGCCCCTCGAAGCCGCCCTCCACATTGACCCGTGCCAGTGGCGCCCAGGCCAGCAGCGCCGCCACGGCACCCAGACCGGCCACGAGGAAAGCGGTGAGGCCCTTGATCTCTTCCTTCATGTGAGGTTCGGACGCCGTAGCCCCGCTTGCAGTTCCAGTCCGAAGACCTGGGCCGCGTTGTCGTGGCACACGGCTCGCAGCCATGCGTCTCCGAGTCCCAGCCGCTCCAGGGCGTGGAGTTGGTGGAGGTACGGGTAGGGGATGTTCGGGAAGTCGGAGCCGAGCAGGATGCGGTCGCCGAGGGCGGCCAGGCGGGGCAGGGCGCGGCGGGGGAACGGCGTGAGCTTTTCGGCGAAGTCGGTGAACGCCATCGTCGTGTCCAGCCGCACCTCCTCGTACTGCTCGGCGAGGCCGAGGAACTCCTCGTACTCGGGCATCCCGAGGTGCGCGATGATCAGCCGCAGCCGGGGGTGCCGTGCCAGTACCCGTGCGATCGGGCCGGGTCCGGTGTGCTTCCCTGGCGCCGGTCCGGAGCCGCAGTGGATCACGATCGGAATCCGGGCTTCGGCGAGCAGCCCCCATGCCGGCTCGAGCAGTTCGTCGGCGGGGTCGTACGCCCCCACCTGCACGTGCGCCTTGAAGACGCGTGCACCCGCCTCGACGGCATCGCGGACGTAGCCTTCGACGCCCGGCTCGGGGTGGAGGGTCGCCGTGTGCAGGCAGTCGGGGGTGCGGCGGGCGAAGTCGGCCGCCCAGCCGTTCAGCCATTGGGCCATGCCGGGCTTGTGCGGGTAGAGCATCGCGGTGAAGGACCGTACGCCGAACTCGCGGAGCAGGGCCGTTCGTTCGGTCTCCTCCTTCCGGTACGAGATCGGCCATTCGACTCCACCCGTCAGCGGCCCCAGGGCGTCGAAGTAATCCCACACCTTGCGCAGAACGCGCTCGGGCATGAAGTGCGTGTGGACGTCGACCAGTCCGGGTAGGCCGAGCCGGCTCCAGAAGCGGCGGACTGCACCGGCCTCCTCGCCGACGAGGTGATGGGTGGGGTCGGGCTCGGCGGAATCGGCCGGGTGGCCGGGTCCAGGTGCCATGCGGTGATCCTTCGAGGTCGCGGGCGGCCGGCTTCAGCGCAAGGGGGCTTCGAACACGATGCCCAGGTGTCGTAGGAGGCCGTCCCGCTGTTCGGCTGTGGCCAGGACCATGTAGTCGTCGCCGGGATCCGAGCCTTCCAGCACCACGCAGCGGAACTCCCGAGGGTCGTCATGGGCGGTGAGCGATTCGATGGCCTGCTGCGCCGCTCCCATGTCGAGGTAGTCGTTCGACTCCTGCTCGATGCCGAAGGAGAGGGGCCGGCCGTTGCAGTCGAAGTGCATCGTTCCCAGGCCGCAGTCCTCGTCGTCCGGGTTGTCCTTGTCGAAGCGGTAGTTGGAGACGGTGACGCTGCCGCCGGTGAGGGCTGCGGCCTCGTCGAGTAGCCATTCGTAGTGCTCGTCGGCGAAGTCGACGTTGTCGGAGTGGATGGACACGGCCACGCCGAAGGATTCGAGGGCGTCGGCGATTTCACGGCGTCGTGCCATCGACTCGGTCGCGTAGGCGGCGGCCCGGTCCAGGACTCTGCGGGCCCGCTCCGTGGTGATCATGCCGAGATCGGTCAGCACTTCGGCAATCCGCTCATAGGTGATCGACTGGGTGTTCGCCATGCGTGCATCCTGTCAGCCGCCCGTGGCGAGGCGCGGAGGCGGCTCAGCGGGGACTCCAAATTGCTTCTCTCACGGCTTACTTCATGCCTTGACGAAAATGGTCCATACCTTTAGGTTCACGGGTCAGCCAGGCACCGTGCGACGCACTCACCGTTCACGAGGTGAATGCGTATCGGACGTTCACCCCCCCCACGAAGGGCTCTCCGCACGCATGCCCAGACCTCTCCCCGCAGCCTGCTCACTCACCGTGCTCTGCCTCGCCACCGGCCTGCTCACCGCGTCGCCCGCGCAGGCCGCCACCGGCACCGTCACCGGCCTCGCCGGCAAGTGCCTCGACGTCGCCGGAGCCAACTCCGCCAACGGCACCGCCGTACAGCTCTACGACTGCAACGGCACCGCCGCCCAGCAGTGGACGGTCGGCAGCGACGGCACCATCCGTGCCCTCGGCAAGTGCCTCGACATCACGGGCAGTTCGACCGCGGACGGCGCCAAGGTGCAGCTGTGGAGCTGCACCGGCGGTGCCAACCAGAAGTGGTCGGTCTCCTCCGGGCGTGACATCGTCAACCCGCAGGCGGACAAGTGCCTGGACGTCACCGACAACAACCCCGCCAACGGCACCCGCATCCAGATCTGGAGCTGCGGCGGCGGCGCCAACCAGAAGTGGAACGCACCCGCCCCCGGCGACGGCGACACTCCCTCCGCGCCGATGGCTGTGGCGCCCTACCTCTACAACGGCTGGGGGAGCCCGCCGAACCCCACCACGGTCACCAAAGCCACCGGCGTCAAGTACTTCACCCTCGCCTTCGTGCTCAGCAACGGCTACTGCAACCCCCAGTGGGACGGCAGCCGTGCGCTGACCGGTGGAGTCGACCAACAGACGATCAACACCGTGCGGGCGAACGGCGGTGACGTCATCCCGTCCTTCGGTGGCTGGAGCGGCAACAAGCTGGAGAGCTCCTGCTCCACCGCGAGCGAACTGGCCGCCGCCTACCAGAAGGTCATCAGCGCCTACGGCCTGAAGGCCATCGACATCGACATCGAGGCCGAGGCCTACAGCAACCCGACCGTGCAACAGCGCACTGTCGACGCCCTGAAGACCGTCAAGGCGAACAACTCCGGCCTGAAGGTCTACGTCACCATCGGCACGGGCCAGAACGGTCCCGACACCAGCCTGATCAACCGGGCGGCGAACTCGGGGCTGAGCGTGGACGGCTGGACCATCATGCCGTTCAACTTCGAGGGGGCCGGCCAGAACATGGGCAACCTCTCCGTGCAGGCGGCCGAGGGCCTGAAGAACTCGCTGAAGAGCGCCTACGGCTACACCGACGACCAGGCCTACCGGTCCATGGGCATCTCGTCCATGAACGGCATCACCGACCAGAACGAGACCGTCACGGTCAACGACTTCCGCACCATGCTCGCCTACGCCCAGCAACACCACCTGGCACGGCTGACCTTCTGGTCGGCCAACCGCGACCGCCCGTGCACCGGCGGCCCCGCCGACAGCTGCTCCGGCGTGAACCAGTCCGACTGGGACTTCACCCGCGTGTTCGCCGGCTACACCGGCTGATCCAACCAACCCCCGCCGGCCCTTGGCCCCTTCAGCGCACCAAAGGAGCGTTCTCGACCATGCCTCTCTCCCACCACAGACGGTCCGGTACCAGACGCGGTCCCGTCGGCCGGTTCGCGGTCTTCGCCGTTCTCTCGGCGGTTCTCACCACGCTGTTCACCGTGACGCCCGCCCAGGCGGCCGACGGCACGATCACCGGACTGGCCGGCAAGTGCGTCGACGTGGCGGGCGCAAGCAACGCCAACGGCACCGCCGTACAGCTCTACGACTGCAACGGCACGGGCGCCCAGATCTGGTCCAACCAGGGTGACGGAACCCTGCGCGCGCTCGGCAAGTGCCTGGACGTCGTCGACCGCAGCACCGCCGACGGCGCGGCGGTCCAGCTGTGGGACTGCTCGGGCGGCGCCAACCAGCAGTGGGTGGTCACCGCGGCCCGCGACATCGTCAATCCGGCCGCGAACAAGTGTCTCGACGTGCGGGAGAACAACAGCGCCAACGGCACCCGGCTGCAGATCTGGACCTGCACCGGCGCCGCCAACCAGAAGTGGAACGCGCCCGCGAGCGGAGGCGGCGGCAACCCTTCCGGGTTCGTCGTGAGCGAGTCGCAGTTCAACCAGATGTTCCCGAACCGGAATTCGTTCTACACGTACAGCGGGCTGACCGCCGCCCTCAGCGCCTACCCCGGCTTCGCCAACACCGGCAGCGACACGGTGAAGAAGCAGGAGGCGGCCGCCTTCCTCGCCAACGTCAACCACGAGACCGGCGGCCTGGTCCACATCGTCGAGCAGAACACCGCCAACTACCCCCACTACTGCGACTGGAGCCGGCCCTACGGCTGCCCCGCAGGTCAAGCGGCCTACTACGGCCGCGGTCCGATCCAGCTGTCGTGGAACTTCAACTACAAGGCCGCGGGTGACGCGCTCGGGATCGATCTGCTGAACAACCCCTGGCGGGTGCAGAACGAGTCGGCCGTCGCCTGGAAGACCGGGCTGTGGTACTGGAACACCCAGTCCGGCCCCGGCACCATGACCCCCCACAACGCCATGGTGAACCAGGCCGGCTTCGGTCAGACCATCCGCAGCATCAACGGCTCCCTGGAGTGCGACGGCAAGAACCCCGCGCAGGTCCAGAGCCGCGTGGACGCCTACAACCGGTTCACCTCGATCCTCGGCGTCTCGCCGGGCGGCAACCTCTACTGCTGAGCCGGGAGCCGTGATGCGCAAGCTGAGATCCCTTGCCAAGGTCGCCCTCGGCGCCCTCGGCGCGATGACGCTCGTCGTGGCCCTCCCGGCGAGCGCCCACGCGAACGTCCTGACCCTGCTGCCGCAGAACGCCGACGGTCTGGAGCAGACGTTCTCCCCGGCCTACGACTACGACGGCGACGGCTGCTACGCCACGGCCGCCATCGGCGCCGACGGGACCCTCAACCCGGGTCTCAAGCTCGGCGGTGACGTGAACGGCAACTGCCACGACTACGCGCAGCTGGCGAACGCCAACACCTACTCGCGCGCGAAGTGCAACAACGGCTGGTGCGCGGTGATGTACGCGAGCTACTTCGAGAAGGACCAGATCACCCTCGGTCCGGCGGCCCTCGGGCACACCCACGACTGGGAACACGTCATCGTGTGGATCAGCAACAACCAGGCCGAGTACGTGTCGGTGTCCCAGCACAACACCTACCAGCTGGCGGCTCGTTCGGCGATCCGCTTCGACGGCACGCACCCGAAGATCGTCTACCACAAGGACGGCGTCTCCAGTCACTGCTTCCGGTTCGCCAACACCAACGACGAACCGGCGGAGAACGCCACCGGCAATTGGTTCTTCCCGCGCTTGGTGGGCTGGGAGGGCTATCCGGCCGGATACCGCGACAAGCTCATGAGCGCCGACTTCGGCTCGGCCACGATCAAGATCGACGACGGCGACTTCCAGTGGGCTCTCAACTACGCGAAGCCCTCCGGGATCCCCTTCGACGCCTACGCGTGAGGCTCGACAGTGCACGGCCCCGCAGGCGATCGCCTGCGGGGCCGTCCCTTTGGCGTGCGGTGGCTATGCCCCTCGTGCCTTGCGCGCCGCCCGCGCGAGGTCCAGGTCGGTCGTCTCCGGGGCGAGGAACTGCGAGACCAGACCACCGGCGGCGAGCACACCCGCTCCGATGAGGAGCACGAACTCCGCCCCGAACCGCTCCAGTCCCATCGGCAGCAGGAAGGTGCCGATGGCCGCGCCGACCCGGCTCATCGCGGTGGCGAAGCCGACGCCCGTGGTGCGCGGGGCGGTCGGGAAGACCTCCAGGGGACAGACAGCGGTCAGTGCGCTCGAAGCGGCGTTGAGGAAGATGAAGAACAGGAATCGCCGACGATGACCGGCGTCGAGGTCGGCCACAACGCGACCAGGGCCAGACAGCCCGCGGTGATCCAGAACGGCGGGATGAGCAGCCTGCGCCGGCCGATCCGGTCGACGACGAGGCAGCCTGCCGTCACACCGGCCACAGCGGTGAAGGAGTGGACGAGCAGCGCCGCGACCGCGTTGTCACCCATGTTGAGGGCCTCGAGGACCTGGGTCCAGAACGTGCCGATGGCGACGTACGGCAGCACCAGAGCCGCCCAGAAGACGTTCGCGAACACCGTGCTGCGCAGGTGCCGGCGATGGAACAGCGCACCGAACCCCTCCTTCGCGGGGGCGTCGCGCTCTTCGAGTTCCGCGACGACGTCGACCTCGATGCCGTACTTCTCGATCAACACCTCGGCTTCCTCGCGGCGCCCCTTTGCGATCGAGGTCCGGAGGTAGTCGAGGAACCCGCGCAGGACCTCGATCTCGTTGCTCCCGGTGCGGGGTGGCGGGGTGTCGCGGCGGCGGTTGCGGCGCGTGGTGCCGGGCACTGTGGGCTCCTTTCCCGGGGCAGGCCGATACCCGCGGCGAATGCACTCAGTCTTGCCGGGCAGCCCACGACCTGGCACGGAATCTTGCGGCTACGGCAAGATGGCCTGATGGATCGCAAGACGGACGACGACGTGCTCGACGGTGTGGGGCCGCGCCTTCGTGCGCTGCGTCGTGCCTGCGGCATCACCCTCGCCGACCTCGCGGCGACGACCGGCGTGTCGGAGAGCACTCTGTCCCGGCTGGAGAGCGGACTGCGTCGGCCGAGCCTGGAATTGCTGCTGCCGCTCGCCCGTACCTATGACGTTCCGTTGGACGAGCTCGTCGGCACCCCGCGCACGGGCGACCCCCGGATCCACCTCAAGCCGATCAGGCGGTTCGGGATGACGTTCGTGCCCCGTCCCGGCGACCGGGCGGAGGGTGCACGCCTTCAAGATGATCATCCCCGCGTCGCCGGAACCACTGGAATCGACCCCGCAGACCCACGAAGGCTTCAAATGGCTCTATGTGCTCAACGGACGCCTTCGGCTCGTGACCGGCGAGCGCGACCTGACGCTGCCGCCCGGTGAGGCAGCCGAGTTCGACACGTCCTTGCCCCACTGGCTGGGCAGCGCCGACGGCGGCGTGGTTGAGGTTCTCATCCTGTTCGGCCTGCAAGGGGTGCGTGCGCACGTACGCACCGACCCGCATCGATCGTCGCAGGCCGGTGGCCGGCGGTGAACCACCGATGAGCGCGACGGGCCCGAGACCGCCGCACTGGTGAGAGGACATCCGAACCATGGCACAAGCCAGGCAACGACCGCTGACCGGTGAGGGTCAGGCGGCTATTGAGGCGTTTCTGCTGGAGCGGGGAGCCGGTCAGATGCCTCATCCCGGCGGCACGCTGTTGGAGCACTTGCAGCGTGTTCAACGGCTGTTGGCCGAATGGAAAGCCGACCCCGCCGTCCAGGCAGCGGGTCTGTGCCATGCGACGTACGGAACCGACGGTTTCGCACCGACACTGCTTCCCCTCACTGACCGGGCGACGCTCGTCGCGCTGATCGGCGCACAGGCGGAGGCGTTGGTGTACCTGTACGCCAGCTGCGACCGCGCCACCGTGTATCCCCGTCTCGACGGCACCGCCGCGGTCGCCTTCCGAGACCGCTTCACCAGCCGTGAGCACAGTCCGACGCCCGACGACCTGCGGGCCTTTGTCGAGATCACGGCAGCCAATGAACTCGATGTACTGGCGCACAACGCGGAACTGGCCAAGCAGCACGGACCCGGGCTCTACGGCCTCCTCAAGCGGACTGGCCCATTGCTGTCGCCGGCCGCGCAGGATGCCGTCGCCCGGCAATTGGCGTAGGGCACTGCGCCTGCGCCGGCCGGTTTCCGGAGCCGGTGTCCCGACCTTTGCCCTGGCCCACGTGGGCGGGCGTCGCACCGAGAGACCGGAGGCGATGACGGCGACCGGGTTTGGCCAAGCGAGGCGGCCGACGGGCCCGGTGCAGGTGGTCACTCCGGGGCTGTAGGCACTTCAGCCGAGCGGCTCCGCCCAGAACTGGCCGACCGCCGATGGATCAAGAGCCTTCATGTTCACCGTGACAGGTCGCAGTGCCATGCGGGCGATCGTGTGCGCCCGCTCGGCAACAACATCGGTGTCGGCGGCCGCCCGCAGCAGGCGGCACTCTCAGGCCGACTCCCCATAGCGGCTGGCGATCGCGGAGGCGCGGTTGCGCAGGGAGTTGCGCAGCCACTGTGGGGCCAGGGCTTCCGCGTTCGTGGCGAGCTGCCACAGCGCCCATTCGGCGTGTCGTGAATCCTGGAAGGTGACCTCCAGCCGCAGCCAACCGTCTGCGTCGGCTCCTTCGGCGTGGACGGCCAGCGCGGTGCCCGCCAGTTCCTCCCGCCGCGCCGGATCCACCCGTACCAGCACGGTGACTTGGTCGCCGCCGGTCCGGAACTGCGTGCTGCGTTCCTGCCAGGCCCGGTCCAGATCGACTCGGTCCGGTCGCTGCGCGGGTTCGTCGAGTTCCTCGGCGGCCAACACCCGGGACAGCCGGTAGGTGCGGTCCGCGCCGTCCCTCGTGGCCAGCAAGTAGCCCTGGTCGCGTACGGTGACCAGGCCGATCGGGTCCACCGTGCGCCACTTCGGGGTCTGGTCCACAGCCGCGTAGTGGATGCGCAGCCTGTGTCCGGCGAACACTGCGCGCCGGACCTCGGCCACAACGGCGTCGGGCACCTCCTCAGCGACCGAGCGGCGCGAGAGAAGGTCCGTCTCCGGGTCGACGAGCAGTCGCTGCGCGGCGCCGGCCGCGGTGTCCCGACAGCTCTCGGGCAGCGCGTCGACCACCTTGAGTATGGCCGAAGCGAGCGCCGAGCCGAGGCCGAACACCTGCGCGCCGCGCCGTGATCCGGCCACCAGCAGGGCGAGCGCCTCGTCGTGGTTCAGTCCGGTCAGCTCTGTCTGGAATCCGGGCAACAACGCGAAACCGCCGTGCCGGCCGCGTTCGGCGTAGACCGGGACCCCGGCCGCGGACAGCGCCTCCACGTCGCGCAGCACGGTGCGGGTGGACACCTCCAGCTCGCGGGCCAGCGTGGCCGCTGACAGCCGACCGCGTTGGCGCAGCAGCAGCACCAGCGATACCAACCGGTCGGCGCGCATATGAGAAAGCCTATCGAAATACATGACACAGGGTGTCGTGGTTGGCTGCCAGGCTTTCAACGCGACGTCAAGGATGTGCGGCTGCGGAGCCGGTGGACGTACGCACTGTCGATGAATCGAGTGGAGCTGATGTGGCTGTGGAGCGCACGACGGTCAACCCGTGGACGTGGTCGGTGGAGATGGGTTACAACCAGGGCGAGATCGTCTCTGGGCACACCCGGACCTTGTACTGCTCCGGACAGACAGCGATGAGCGGCGACGGCAAGCCCCAGCATGACGGTGACATGGCGGCGCAGTTGGCGCTGAGCCTCGACAACCTGGAGGCCGTGCTCGGGGAGGCCGGCATGTCCCTCGCGAACCTCGTCCGGCTCAATGTCCACACCACCGACGTCGATCTGCTCTTCCAGCACTACGGCGTGCTGGCGTCCCGGTTGGCAGTCGCCGGGGTGGCACCGACCACCACCATGCTCGGGGTCGCACGGCTGGCGATCCCCACCCTGATGATCGAGCTCGAGGGGACCGCCGTCGCGTGATGCGACCTGGCCGCCTCCCTGCTCGTGCCGGTTCAACCGGCACGAGCAGGAGCACCGTGGTGGTCGACGGCCGATGGCCCGCCACTTGGCTACCCGTCCCGTTCGAACTCCGTTCCAGTGAGCATCCGTTGACCCGAGGTCAGTCTTAGTGGTTCAGTGGATGAGTCACTGATCCACAGCATGCTTGGAGATGCCGGGATGGAAGCACTGCCACGCGAGACCGTCGTCGACGTCCTTGAAAAACGGCTGCGGGAGGACATTCTCGCCGGGCGGCATCCGGCGGGGAGCTATCTGCCTCCCGAGCGCGAACTTGCCGACGAGTTCGGGGTCAACCGCACCACGCTCAAGCACGCGTTCGGCCGGCTGGCGCAGTCGGGTCTGCTGGAGACGCGGCACGGAGTGGGGACACGCGTCCGGGATTTCCTGCGTCTCGGCGGAGCGGACCTCCTGCCGATGCTCGTGCGGCACAGTCCGGACTGGATCGGCGAGATCTTCGAAGTGCGGCGCAGCATCGGGGCGTTGATCGCGGAGCGTGCCGCTGACCGGGCCACCGAGGCCCAGGTCGCCGAGCTGTGGGCGCTGCTGGCAGCGGTCGCGGACGCGGACGGCGGCGACGCCGTGCAGCTGGCGGACGCCGAGGTGCACCGGGCACTCGCCCGCGCGACGGGCAACCGCGTGTACGTCCTGCTCACCAACACCCTGTTCAACGCCTATCTGCCGGTCCGCGCAGCGCTGGTCGGGCCCTTCACGGAGGCCCGGGCGGCCCACGACCGTCTCGCACCGGTCGTCGAGGCCGTGGCCGTCCGCGACTCCGAGGCGGCGCGCGTTGCGGCGGGCGCCTATCTGGCGGCGACGGAACGCATCATGCTCGAGGGGCTGGCGCGCTCGCGCGAACGCCGGGACGGTGCGCTGTGACCTCACGCGGAACGGTGTTCCAGGAGGCGATGCTGGGTCGCGTGCACCTGAGCGACGAGGACCGTGAGCGCCCTGTGCGCCTGGACCTTGTGGCCCGGTCCGATGACCTGATGCTGCCGCACCGCACGACTCAGGCGCGCCTGACGGGAAGGGTGCGAATAGCCGGGCGGGCGGACGATGCCGAAGCCGCCGGTGAGTTGGAGATCTCGCCCCTGGCCCGCCGCAGGATCCGCTACCGGATCTCGTTCGCCATGGAGGGCCGGCGCCTGGTGCTGGACGGCTGGAAGTCCATCTCGCCCGCGCGCCCGCTCTCTTCGATGACCCTGCTGCCGTACACCCTCTACGAGGACGGCGAACCGGTGGGCGAGGGCATACTCCGCTTCCCCCTCGCCACCGGCCTGTTGCCCTTCCTGACCAGCTTCCGCTTCCCGCGCGCGGCGCAGTCCCCACCGTCACCCGACCAGGGGCAGGATCTGGCCTCGCGCTGGGACGGCAACCCCGGGCGTACGGAAGTCTGGTACACGACGCTGACCGATCCGGCGACCGGCAGCGGGGTATGGCTGCACCACGAAGTCGTGGCGCCCACCGATGGCTCCGGCGCCTACGCGCACGGCTGGGTCGCAGTCTTCCCCAAGGACGGCCCCGCCGAGCACGCACGTTTCGGCCCCGTGCCGTGGTCGGCGGAGCAACAGGGCTTCGCCACCGAGGAGATCAGCGCCCAGCCCGGCCGTCTCGCCGGTTCCGCGGGGCCGTTCACCTGGTCGCTCACCGAGACGCCCCTGAGCGGTCCGGTCCACACCTTTCCCCGCTGGTCGTGGCGGCGCCCCTGGCTGCCGGCCAGCCACATGCTGCCGGCCGCCCGCTGTCACTACAGCGGAACCGTCCGGTACGGAGCCGACGCGCTGCGGCTGGACCGGGCGGTCGGCGCGAGCGCCCGCATCTACGGCCACGGCAACGCGCGACGCTGGGCGTGGCTGCACGCCGACCTGGGCGGCGGTGACGTCCTGGAGATCGTTGCCGCGGTGTCCATGCGCCGCGGGCTCGACCGGCTGCCACCCCTGGTGTTCCTGCGCCTGCTGCAGAACGGGCGTACCTGGCCTCGTCGTGCGGAGCGCGCCGCCGTGGGCTGGGCGGGGCTCGGCCGGTTCCGGGCGGACATCGGCCTCCCCGAGTGGCACGTGGCCGGCCGTGCGGGCCGACGCCGCATCCGGGTGACGGTGACCCAGCCGCCACAGCGGACGCTGGCCCTCGACTACACCGACCCCGACGGATCCCCCGCGGTCTGCCGCAACACCGAGACCGCGGACGCCGTGGTCAGCGTCGAACGCTGGTGGGGCACATGGCGGCAGGAGGCCACCTGGCGGCTCTCCGGCACTGCCCACGCGGAGGTAGGCGACCGATGACTTCGTCAACTTCCCCTGGACTCACGGCTCTTGCCGCGTCGCTGCTCGCTGACGACGGCACTGCCGAATGGACCCGTGCGGTGCCAAGGCGCCTCGAGACCCTCCTGGCAGCCATGCCCGCCCCCGCCCGCACCGCGATACACGGCGCGACCAAGGCCATCAACGCCTACGCCGTCGCCCGCACCGGCCGGCGGCTGCCCGCACTCGGACCCGCGGAACGCGAGGACGTCATGGCGTCGCTCGCCTCCCACCGGTCCCTGCTGCCCCTGCTGGACGCGGTGAAGGTACCGGTGCTGCTGGCGGCCGGTACCGAACGGACCGCGCACCAAGACCCCGCAAGCCCAGTGGCCGCCGCCGACGATCCGCCGCTCGACTGCACCCCCTCGCGCGAGTGGCCGACGCGTTCCACCGCCGACGCCGTCGTCGTCGGATCAGGGGCGGGCGGCGCGATGGCCGCCCGGACACTGGCCCGCGCCGGGCTGCGAGTCGTCATGGTCGAGGAGGGGGAGCACCACACCACCGCGTCGTTCGGGCGCAGGGCACCGCTCGACCGCTTCACCGACCTCTACCGGGACGGCGGCGCCACGATCGCCCTCGGGAACCCGCCGCTGGTCCTGCCCGTCGGCCGCGCGGTCGGCGGCACCACCGTCGTCAACTCCGGAACCTGCTACCGCACACCGGACCACGTCGTCACCCGCTGGCTGAGCCACCACGGATTCGACGTCGCCGAGGGCTTCGACGCACGCCTCGACGAGGTGGAACGCTCCCTCCGAGTGGCACGGCAGCCGTTGGACGTCCTGGGCAACAACGGGCTGCTCGCCCTGGCCGGAGCGAAGGAGCTCGGCTGGGCCGCGGCGCCCCTGCGCCGCAACGCCCCCGGCTGCCGCGGCTCGTGCCAGTGTGTCGTCGGCTGTCCCACCGGCGCCAAGCAGAGCGTCCAGCTGTCCGTGCTTCCCGAAGCCTGCGCGGCCGGCGCCGCGATCATGACGGGCGCCCGCGTCCTGAGGATCCTCACCGACCGCGACCGGCCCGGCGGTCCCCGGGCCGCCGGAGTGGTGGTCAGCCGCCCCGACGGCAGTGAACTGGAGATCCTCGGCTCCCTGGTCGTGGTCGCCGCCGGCGCCCTGCAGACCCCGCAACTGCTGCGCCGCTCGGGCCTCGGCGGTCACCCGCGCATCGGCCGGAACCTCAGCGTGCACCCGGCCATCAGCGTCGCGGGCCGCTTCAGCCGCCCGGTCACCGGCTGGAAAGGGGTCCTGCAGAGCGTCGGAGTGGAGGAACTGCACGCCGACGGCATCCTGATAGAAGCCACCGCGGCGCCCCCGGGCATGAGTTCGTTCGTGCTGCCGGGCGTCGGACGCGAACTGCGCCGCGAAGTGGAGGAGACCGAACAACTGGCGACACTCGGGGCGATGGTCGCCGACCGCCCCTCGGGCCGGGTCATCGGCCGGGACCGCACACTGCTGCGCTACGACTTGGCGCCACGCGACGCCCGCCGCCTGCTCCGAGCCCAACGGGCCATGGGCCGCCTGCTGTTCGCCGCCGGCGCCGAGGAGGTACTCACCGGCGTCCCGCACGCACCACGCGCTCGTACCCCCGAGCAACTGGAGGCGCTGCTCGAAACGGTGACCGCGCGGCACCTGCACATGTCCGCGTTCCATCCCACGGGTACGGCCGCCGCCGGGACGGACCCGGAGCGGTCGCCCGCCGACGCCGAGGGACGCCTGCGTGGCGTGCACGGTGTGCTCATCGCCGACGGGTCCGTGCTGCCGAGCTGCCCGGAGGTGAATCCGCAGCTGAGCATCATGGCTGCCGCCCTGGGCGTTGCTGAGCGCTTCGTGGCGGACGCTTGAACCAGGGACGGGCCGAGCCCGGGACCGGCCCGCGTCCGGGACCTGCGCTCTACGGCGCGAGCGAGTCGGCCAGTTCGGCGATGACCTGCGCGTGGCACGGCTGTGGGACACACCAGCAGCCGAGCCTGCGGCCACGCAGGGCGGGCAGCAGTTCGAGCAGGTCCGGACGGCTCAGCAGATGGGCCCGGTACTTTTCGATCACCGCCTCCCGGGTGCCGTCCCGGCCGGGACGGAAGGGACTTGCGAGCGGTGAGGCATCGAGGCCCCATCCGCCTCGGCGCATCGCGCGGCCGACGTAGACGACGTCCGCGTAGTCCGGGTCGTCGCGATGCCCTTTCATGTTGACGACCGTCGTCCGGTTCACCTCGTTCATACGCTCCCTCAGTCCGCGCCGGGCAGCGGGAAGACGGCGCAGGTTGCGGTCCCGTGCGCATACAGCTTGCCGTCGGCTGCTCCGACGAGCCGCGCCTGTGCGGTCGCGGTCGTGCGGCCGACGTGGACGGCGGCGCCCTCGCAGCGCAGCGTGGGAGTGGTGTCGAGCACCGGCCTGACCAGGTTCACGCCGAGCTGGACGGTGGTGTAGGCGCGGCCGGCCGACAGGGCGCTCAGTACGGCGGTGCCGAGCGCGGAATCGAGGAGGGTGGCCATATAGCCTCCGTGGACCGTGCCCATGGGGTTGAAGAGGTGTTCCCCCGGCTCGCCCTCGAAGACGGCCTGCCCCTCCTCGACCGCCACCAGGCGAAATCCGAGGGTGGTGCAGATCGGAGCCTCGGGCAGACGGCCGTCCAGGCTCATACGGGCCAGCTCGACGCCCGCATGGGCGCCGGCGGCCGCGTAGCTCGTCGGGGGTTGCCAGGTGTGCGTCCGTGAGCGGGACCGGGCGGACGGCACCCCGTCGCCGGTGCTGCTGCTGCCGCCCTTGGTGGCGGGCTGTGCCATGTGGTGTCTCTCTTTCTCGAGCCTGCCTCGGTCGGCCCGGTCGGGCCGTGGTCGATGCGCAGGTGTGCGCGGTGCGCCGGCCGGCAGCGCAGGTCAGGGCGCTACCGGCCGGCGGTGGGATCAAGGAAGCTTGACCGCCAAGAGGTCGACCGGCCGGATGTCCGGTGCCTCACTGAGCATGGTTTCGGCGGCCCCCATCAGCGCGGCGGCGATCTTTCCCTGTAGGTGCCCTTGACGCCCCTTCTCGTCGGCGAAGGTGTCGAAGACCCCGAAGGTGGTCGCGCCCTGCCGGAACGCGAACCAGGTGACGGTGTGCTCCTCCTGCTGCGCCAGTTGGACGGCGTCGCGCAGCAGACCTTCCACCTTCTCGGCGTACTCCGGCCTGGCCTCGATCCGGGCCAGCAGCCCCAGCTTCGTCATGCTGCATTCCTGTCTGTGGTCATGGGTGATCGTGCGGTTGTCTCTGGTCATCGGTGAGCGTTCGGTGCTGGTACCGGGCACCGCATGTCGTCCGGACACCACAAAACTAGGCCGCCGCAATCGCCTCGCCCAGTGTCGGAAACGACGCTTCCGATATCGTTTCCGTCATGGATGTGGCAGTGCTGGCATACGACGGTGTGTTCGACTCCGGACTCTCCGCCCTGCTCGACGTGATCGACGGGGCGAACGCCATGCGCGAGGAACTCCCCAAACCGCCACCCGCCTGGAAGGTCTCCACGATCGGCTTTCGCCGCCGGGTCCGCACCGGAGCGGGGCATGTCGTCGAGACCCTCCCCATGGACACGGCGAAGGAGGCCGACCTGCTGCTGGTGCCCGCGCTGGCCGAACGACGGCCCGACGCCCTGATCGCCCATGTGTCGGGTTCGGCCACCGAGCCGGTACGACGCCTGGTGGCCGAAACACGCGAACGTCGCATCCCCATCGCGTCCGCCTGCACAGGCACGTTCCTGCTGGCCGAGTCGGGGGTGCTGGACGGGCGCCGGGCCACGACGAGTTGGTGGCTGGCGCCGTACTTCCGTAAGCGCTACCCGGCGGTGACCGTCGACGAGACCCGCATGGTCACCATGTCCGACGGGGTGACCACGGCCGGCGCGGCGTTCGGGCACGTCGACCTCGCGCTCGCGATCGTGCGGATGAGCAGCCCGGCCCTTGCGGACCTGGTCGCGCGCTACCTCGTCGTCGACGAGCGCCCGTCGCAGGCGGCGTACACGATCACCTCGGCCCTCGCGCAGAGTGACCCCACGCTGGCGGCCTTCGAGCGGTGGGCCAGGCTGCACCTGGACCAGCCGATCTCGATCGCCGACGCGGCACGCACCCTCGGCGTCAGCGAACGCACGCTCCAGCGCATCGTGCGTCGCACGCTCGGTACCTCCCCCGTCCGCTTCGTCCAGGACCTACGCGTCGAGCACGCCTCACACCTGCTGCGGACCACGGACCTCCCCCTCGAAGCGATCGCCCGCAAAGTCGGCTACGAACACGCCAACACCCTGCGCATCCTGCTCCGCGAACGCACCGGAGCGACGGCGAGCTCCCTGCGGGGGCGATAAGTTCCAGGCCGGACGAGGGGGAGTGGTTGCGTGCGTGGAAGCGGGGCGGCTGCCGGCACACACGCCCGCGGCGGCGCGGAGCGGACATCGGCTCCGCGCCGCCGCGATGGCGTCCGGCTTGTGAGGGGCTAGCGGCGGGACGCCGACCGGCCTCGCCGGTACAGGAAGGTTCCGGCGGCCAGCAGCGCTCCGCCGCCGGCCATGGCGGCCAGGACACCCTCATCGATGCCGGTGTCGGGCAACTCCCCTGCGGGCGTCGGCTTCTCGGGTGCGTGCCCGGTGGGCGTCGGCGAGGGCGAGGCCGGCGGGGGGGTGTGCGGCGGCGGAGACGTGGGCGGCTCCTCGGGGCCGTATCCGGCTGGTTCGTCCGGCCCGTATCCGGCTGGTTCGTCAGGGCCGTACCCGGCTGGTTCGTCAGGGCCGTACCCGGTCGGTTCGTCCTTGCCGTACCCGGTCGGTTCGTCAGGGCCGTACCCAGCCGGTTCCTCCGAGCCGTACCCGGTCGGTTCATCGGGGCCGTACCCCGACGGTTCCGACGGCCCGTACCCGGACGGTTCCTCGGGTCCGTATCCGGATGTTTCTCGTGGGCCGTGCGACTCCGGATGGTCGTGCTTGGACGGTTCGCCCGTGTGGTGCCCGGACGTGCCTTGCTGGTCCTGTCCCCACATCTTGTCGAACCGGGACATGGTGTCTTCGACCTTGGAGTGCATGGCGTCGAATTGCTTGACGTCGAACGGCTCGTCCGGGAAGTCCCACTGGAACGCACGGCTCGACGGCGCGGCGGGCGCATCCGTCTCCGTGCCTTGTGGATCGTGGGCCGCGAACGCCCATGTGCCGCACAGGGACAGGGCGCTTGTGGTGGCGGCCACGGCCAATGCCCTGCTGAGGATCTGTCGCACTCTCGTTGTCTTTCTCTCGGACGGCAGGGTCGCGGCCGGTGCACACGTGACGCCGCACCTTCACACTCGCCGCGACGCGCAAATTGTGCACGAATGGTGAAGGCACGCAGGTGCTGAAATGCTTGTACTGCTCCGGAATTAACCCAATCGTCCGCCTGTGGGGCCACTAGGCCTCGAAGCAAGAAGGCCCTCCCTCGCCGGAGATGAACCCGGCGAGGGAGGGCCTGTGACTGGCGCTTCAGTCGATGCGCGTCCCCGCGCCACCGACTCGGACCCGCGGGTCACCCGCGCGCAGCGTCACGGTGAGCTGACCAGGGCGGCCCAAGTCCGCGCCCTGGTGCAGGGTGAGGACGGCGTCCTCCTCGACCAGGCCCAGCTCGCGGGCGTACGCACCGAACGCGGCGGCCGCGGCGCCGGTCGCCGGATCCTCGACGACGCCGCCGACGGGGAAGGGGTCACGGACGTGGAACACGGTGGGGGACTCCCGCCACACCAGTTGAACCGTCGTCAGGTCCAGGCGGTGCATCAGGGCTTCGAGGCGAGTGAAGTCGTACCTGAGATCGGCGAGGCGGGCGCGCGTCGCCGCCGCGAGAACGAGATGGCGGGCGCCGGCGAAGGCGACACGGGGCGGAAAGGCCGGGTCGAGATCGGCGGCCGGCCAGTCGAGCGCGGCGAGTGCCTCGGCGAGGTCGGCGTCCGCGATCTCCTCGATGTGCGGCTCCACGCTGGTGAGCGTGGCCCTGATCGTCCCGCCCTCCTCGGTGACCTCCACCGGCACGGTGCCCGCGCGGGTCGCGAACACCAACTCCCCGGAGCCGATCCGTTCGGCGAGTGCGACGGCGGTCGCGACGGTTGCGTGCCCACAGAACGGCACCTCGGCCTTGGGACTGAAGTACCGGATGGTGTACGCCCGTCCGGCCTGGCCGGCGAGGCCCTCCGGGGGCGCGGTCAGGAACGCGGACTCCGAGTATCCGAGGTCGGCTGCGATGGCGAGCATGTCGTTGTCGTCCAGGGCACTGGCGTCCAGAACGACGCCGGCGGGGTTTCCACCGTCGGCGGTGCTCGAGAAGGCTGTGTAGCGCAGCACCTCGGGCTGCTGCGGCGCGTTCGTCGTCATGCTCGTGGCAACGTAGGGCGAGTCCGCAACCATTCCCGCGACTCGCCCCGTCAGCCGGCCGCCTCCCTCTCAGCCCTTCACCGCCCCCGACGTGAGGCCTTGGACGATGTGCCTGCTGGCGAAGGCGAAGAGGAGCATGGTGGGCAGGATCGTGAGCACGGCTGCCGCGGACATCGAGCCCCAGTCGATGTTGAAGCTGGAGATGAAGCCGTTCAGGGCCGTGGGCACGGTTTTGTTGCTGTCGCTGTTCATCAGCGTCACGGACAGGAACAGCTCGTTCCAGCAGTTGACGAAGTTGAAGATGAAAGCGGCGACGATGCCCGGCCGCATCACCGGCAACAGGACGCGGAACAGTGCCGAGAACCGGGACAGGCCGTCGATCATGGCGGCCTCCTCCAGCGCGTCCGGGATGTTCTCGAAGAAGCCGCGGAGCATCACCGTGCAGAAGGGGATGCACACAGCGATGTAGACGAGGATCAGGCCGAACCGGTTGTCGACCAGCTTCAGGTCGGTCATCAGCAGGTAGAGCGGCCCCAGTGCGATGAACGACGGGATCATCTGGGTCACCAGCGCGGCCATCAGCAGCGCGGACTTGGTGCGGAACTCGAAGCGGGCCAGGACATACGCAGAGAGCATCGAGATCGCCGTGGCCGTCGCGCCGGCCACGGTGGAGACGATGAGGCTGTTGGTGAGGTACGTCCCGAAGTCCGCCGTGCCGAACAGGCCGCTGTAGTTCTCCAGGGAGAAGCGCTCGGGCCAGTAGGCGAGCGGGAAGTGGAAGATGTCGCCGGGTGCCTTGAGCGAGGTGACGGTGATCCAGTAGAGCGGGAAGACGGTGAAGAGCAGCCACACGCCGAGGAAGGTGAACTTGACGATCCGGCCGGCTGCGGACTCCTTGCCGATCACGACCGCACCCCCTTCTTCTCGCGCGTGGCCATGAGGAAGAACACCGCGAACACCAGCAGCGCGGCCACCACGAGGAGGCCGAGCGCGGAGGCCCTGCCGTAGTCGCCCTGCTGAGTGATCTTGATCATCCAGGTGGTCACGATGTGCGTCTCGTTGTTCGGCCCGCCGCCGGTCATGCCGAAGATCAGGTCGGGGAAGTTGAAGATCCAGATCACCCGCAGCAGCACGGTCAGGGCCAGCGTGGTGCGGATGTACGGGATGGTGATCTGGAAGAGGGTGCGTGACTTGCTCGCGCCGTCCAGTGCCGCCGCCTCGTAGAGCTCGTCGGGAATCGACTGGAGGGCGGCCAGGATCATGATCGCGAAGAAGGTGACGCCGTACCAGATGTTGGCGATGAGCACGGCCACCATCGCCGTCTTCGGATCCGCCAGCCAGGCGATCGGCTCGTCGATCAGACCGGCTTTCTGCAGCAGGTCGTTGACGACGCCGAACTCGCTGTTGAACATCCAGCGGAACAGGATGCCGATGAGGAACCCGGAGATCGCCCACGGGAAGAAGATCAACGCCTGGTAGAGGCCGCGGAAACGGAAGCGCCGGCGCAGCCACAGGGCGAGGGCGAAGCCGATCACCAGCTGGGGGACGATCGAGCCGACCACCCAGACACCGGTGTTGCTCAGTACGGTGCCCCAGGCGGGGTCGGCGAAGACATCGCGGAAGTTCTTCAGTCCGACCCATGAGGTGTCCGTGAGGTCGGTCAACTTCCAGTTGCGGAAGGCCATCTGACCGCCCGCGACCATGGGGTAGTAGGTGAAGACCGCAACGAAGACCGCGGCCGGCGCCATGAAGGCGGCGATCTGCAGGCCACGCCGGGTGGTGAACTCCCGCCTCCGGCCGCCCCGTTGAGGGAGACCCCGCTTGCGGGAGGCCTCCCCTCTGCCCGGCCCCGTCGTCTTCGCCGTACTCGTGGACGTGACGGACATGCCTACTGCTCCTGCTGCCACTTCTCGGTCCAGTACGCGTCCCAGCCGGCGAGCAGCTTCTTGGGCGTCGTCTTGCCCAGGATCAGCTTCTGCACGTCGGCGTCCGCCTTCTGCTGCCATTCGGCCCACCAGGTGACGCCGCGGGGCTGGGTGACGACCAGATACTTGTCAGGCTGCTCGGTCATGGTGACGTAGCTCGACCACGGACCGGTCTTGTAGAAGGGGTCGCTGGTCGCGGACTTGAGGATGGGCACCAAACTGTTTTTCTTGGTGAACGTCGTCGACGCCTCGCCCTGCGAGAGGAACTCGACCAGCTTGACCGCCTCGGCCTTGTGCCCGCTGCCCTTGGCGACACCCCACCCGGCGGTGGCCAGCGGCTGCACGGTCTTGCCGCCCGGCCCGGCCACCAGCGGCGCGGTGCCCCACTGGCCCTTGGAGATCGACTTGGACTCCGAGACGGTGGCGATCACCTCGGGGTCCTGGAGCAGGAACGCCGTGGAACCGTTGGAGAAGGCCTCGACCATCTCCGGGTAGCCCCAGGAGACGGACGACTTGGGGGACGCCTGCTTGAAGAGCTCGAGATAGTTCTCCATGGCGTCCTCCGCCTCGGGGGCGGAGAAGATCGTACGGCCGCTCCTGAGCTTGAAGCCGTTGGCCGGGTCGACCTGGTCGGCGAGGTAGGCCTCGATGGCGGCGGTCGCGTTGCTGTTGGAGTTGGCGCCGCCGCGGAAGGCGTAGCCGTAGCGGCGCTTGGCCGGGTCGTGGATGGCGGAGGCCTGCTCCACGAGGTCCGCCCAGGTGGCCGGCGGCTTGCTGAAGCCCGCCTCCTTGATCAGGTCGGTGCGGTAGAAGAGGCTCAGGCCGTAGAAGCCGTACGGGACGAAGTACGTCCTGCCCTTGGCGTCCTGCGAGGCGTTGACGGCGTTCTCCGTCATCGCCTCCCAGCCCTTCCAGCCGTCGAGGTCCTTCTTCATGTCGTGGAGCCAGCCGTTGTTCGACCAGGGCCCGACGGTGATGTCCCGGACCTCCAGGACGTCCACGCCGCTGCCGGACTGGAGCATCTGCTGGAGCTTCTGGTCGGCCTGCTCGGTGGGCGGGGAGACCAGGTTGACCTTGATCTTGGGGTTCCGCTGCTCGAAGTCGGCTATGAGGTCCTTGAGCAGGTCGGTGCGGGTCGGGTTCGTCAGGCTCTCGACCATGTTGAGGGTGACTGTTCCGCTCGCCTCGGGGCTCATGGTGGAACAGCCGGTCAGGACCATCGCGGCGGCGGTGCCGAGCGCGAGAGCTGCTGTCCTTCTTCTCATTGTGCTGACCTCTTCCTTCAGTTTTCTCGTGCCCACCTGCCGAGGACGGGGACGCATTCCTCGGCGAAGTACTCGTAGTCGGCGGTGGTGTTGTAGACGTGGGCGGACAGGCGCATGTAGCCGACGCCGTCGAAGCTGGTGAACGCCGCCTCCACGCCCAGTTCGAGGGCCACCCGGTCGCGCAGTGCGTCGGCCTCGATGCGGTCGGCGGCGAGTCCGTCCGGGAGGCGCACCAGGCGCATCCCGGGCACGGGCATGCCGACGTCGACCGCGGTGTCCGCGTCGGTCAGTTCGGCACATGAGGCGCCGATGACACGGGCGCCGTATTCGGCCAGGTCGTCCATGTAGCGGCGGGCGGCGGTCCAGCCCCAGGTGTGCTCGATGAAAGCGAGGGACGTCGGCGCCGCCAAGTAGGCGGTGGCGTCGATGGTGCCCTGCTGGTCGAACCGGTCGGGGAAGGGATCGGCCGCGGCCCACGAGTCGATGAGGGGGTGGAGCCGCTCGCGCAGTGGGCCGTGGGCGACCAGCGCCGCGGTGCCCCGCGGGGCGCAGCCCCACTTGTGCAGGTTGCCGGTCCAGAAGTCGTAGGTCGCGTCGGCGAGCGGGGCGGCGAGGAGCCCGGGCGCGTGCGCGCCGTCCACGAGGACGGGGATGCCGCGCCGCCGCGCCTCCGCCCCGATGCGTTCCACGGGCAGCCGCCGCGCGGTCGCCGAGGTGATCTGGTCGACGACGACGAGTTCGGTGGCCTCGCCGAGTTCGTCGATCACGGCCTCGTAGGCCTGATCCGCGTCCGCGTCCAGCGGCACCCGGGCGGTACGGACCCGGCCGCCCCACCGACGTGCGAGCCGCTCGGCACCCATGGTCACAGCGCCGTAGCCATGGTCGGTGACGACGATCTCCCCGCCCCGGCGAAGGGCGAGAGCGGCATAGACGACGCTCGCGCCGGCGCTGGCGTTGGGCACCAGGGCGAGGTCCCCGGGGCTGACGCGCAGGAAGTCGGCGAGCTCGACACGTGTGGCGGCGAGCCGCTGGGGCAGTGCCGGGAACCACACCACGGGTGAGCGTTCCATCTCCACGCGCAGCAGTTCCTGCCGCTCCTGCGCCACTAGTGGAACCGCCCCGAAGGAGCCGTGGTTCAGGTGCTTGAGGGCAGGATCCAGCGACCACGCCCGGTCGGCGGGCCGGCCGTCCGCCAGCAGCAGAGGGCGCGGCGCGGTGGTCACCTCGGTCTCGCTCACAGGACTCCAGATCTGGGCAGGGGCGGGCTGACGGAAGGCCGGGCTCCGCCGGACACATCTGATGACTCGGCATCCTGCACACCTTCTCCGGCGGAAACAAGGGTCGTACAGTGAAAGTCATCAGATGACTTCCGGGCGGCATGCATCCGACACATCTGATGACTCGCCACACCTCGCTACAGTGCTCCGAGGGGGTCGCGACATGATCGCGGGCCCGTCAGGGGAGGAAGAGGGACGGATGTCCGCAGTCGAGAAGGCGTTCCACGGCCTACGGCACATGATCGCGTCGGGACGCCTCGGTCCGGGCGAGCGCATTCCGCCCGAGGGCGACCTCTGCGAGGAACTGGGCGTCTCACGGGGATCGCTGCGCGAGGCCGTACGGATGCTCGCCGCTCTCGGCGTCATCGAACCGCGGCACGGCTCGGGCACGTACGTCTCACAGCTGAGGCCCGAGGACGTGATCGGCAGCCTCTCCCTGACCCTCGAACTCCTCCCGCTGTCGGGCCTGTTGGAGGTCTACGAGATCCGGCGCGTCCTCGAGGCCCACGTCGCCGCCCAGGCGGCCGCCCGGTGCACACCGGAGGCGGTGCGCACGCTTTTCTCGCTCATCGAGGACATGGAGGCCACGAGCGACCCCACCAAGGCCTCCGAACTCGATCACCGCTTCCACGCCGAGATCGCCCGCGTCGGCGGCAACCCCACCCTGGCCACCCTCCTGGCGGTCTTCCGTGCCCGCTCCCGCAAGTACCAGGTCTTCACCCTGCCCGAGGGCCCTGAACTGCGCAGGAAGAGCGACGACGACCACCGCGTCCTGGCGACCGCCATCGCCGACCGCGACCCCGTCGCCGCGGCAGGAGCTGCGCAGGCGCACGTCGCCCAGACGGAGCGGTGGCTGCGGGCGTTCATGCCGCCGATCGAGGAGACACACGTCCCGGACGGGACGGACGCGGTGGACGAGACTTAGAGTGCGGTTATCGGGAGCACAATGCACGATCGGTCCACTCGAATTCATGGGGTTTCTGCATGATGCAGATCCAAATGTGGCACCGTGGCTGACGCCGCCGCTCGCGCACGGCAGCGGGTGGCACTTGCACAGAGCGACACGGCTGAACGTCTCGCGCTGGCGCGAGAGTTCTATGACGCGGCGCCGGGCGGCTTCTCCCAATACGGACACGCCGAGTTGAGCTTCATGCGCTGGTCGGCCGCTCGCGGAGTGCTGGAGCCCGAGACCGCGGCTGCGGCCGGCAGCCCCTGGTGGCGCAAAGTCAATGAAATGCTGCTGCGGGACAAGGTCGAGGCACGTCTCTTGGCCGCTGGTAATTCAGGAAATCCCGGCAGTCGCAGTGTTCGGTACTGGATGGATTTCATTGCCGAACCGTCGCCGACCCGGTGGTACCGGGCGCACAACGCCAGCATTGTCGCGGGATATCTGAAGTATGAAGGCCTGGCGTCCGAGGAACTCAAGGTAGAGCGATTCATGATGAATGTCGCGCTGATTCGAGTTCTTTATACCCATGCCATGCTGGCGAATCCACGCCTCGCACTGGGGTGGCGGCTGGCATTCCTCGGCCCCCGGCTGGTGGACCCGCGCCACCGCAGCGTCAAGATGTTCCTCGACCTCGGCCGGTCGTTCCCGAGGGAGCACCCGGTGGCCGGCTCCCTCCACGAAGTCGTCCTCGCCGAGCACGCCCTCGCCCGCATGCTCGACTACGGCCTGATCGCCCCGCGTCTTCCCGCGCTCTACGAGTTCGCAGCCGAGGCACTCGAGGAGCCGCGGCTGACCTCCCTCCTCGATGACGGCGTGCCGGCCTATGTGTGGCCGCATGCCGATCGTTCGGTCTGGTTCGTCGGAAACACGGGACCGCACCTGCGGGCCATCGCGAGAGTGACGGGGGCACGTCTGCTCTGGGCGCCCTCTCCGTACCGTCGGCCTAACCGGAGGACGCGAGGGTGAGGCTGGTTCGGTCCGGTTGGCACGGTCCGGGGTTCGCGGGCAGGATGCTGCCATGCGCAAGCCGTACCAGGCCCAGGCCCCGGCCCGTCCGGGCGCCTGCGCCGGCGCCACCAATGCAGTTCTGTCCCTGTGGTCGCAGGACTCCGTACTGTCGATCGGTTCGGTTGGATCGGTGCTGTCCATCGGCTCCGTCGGGTCGGCTCTCTCCATCGGCTCGATCGGCAGCGCTCTGTCGGTCGGCTCGATCGGTTCAAGCCTGTCGCTGCTGTCCTTCGGGTCCTGGCTGAGCACCGGGTCGGTGCTGTCGGCCCAGTCGACCTGGTCCGCGCTGTCCTGGCGTTCCTCCCGCAGTTTCCTGTCCTTCGAGGGCAGGAAGGTCGCCGGAGTGCTGGGGGCCGCGGGCGCGGCGGCGGGAGCGGCGGTGCTGCTCGCGTGGACGACGCGGTCGGGGCGCCAGATGCCTTGACTCGCCGCGCGGCAGCAACCGCGCCGAGTACGCGCGCCGAGGCCGTTTTCGAGCAGCGGCCTTCTTGGGCCGTTCGGCTCGGGGCCCGGCGCGCCTTGGCTGCGCAGGCGGCGTGAGGTGGAGGATCGGTGGGACGGGCGGCCACGGAACGGACCGCCCGGGTATCGCTCGACTGCGCGAAGAGGTCGGTCATGAAGCCGTTGGACGACACCGTTCTCGCCGCTCGGGCGCGGGGCACGGAGCCCTGCGAGCCCGGTCGTACGCTCGGTGACGCGCGGGCGGCGGCGTGACGGCCGCTCCGGGAGGGGGCGCGTCGCGCGGTGGCCGTTACGGCGAGGACGTCTTCCGTCCGGAACAGGCGGGGGAGGGCGAGCGTATCGACTTCGGTGCGCTCGCCTACGACGACATCACCATGGGGCGGCTGCGAGCGCTGGGCGTCGGCCCCGGCTGGCGCTGCCTGGACGTCGGTGCCGGAACGGGCACGGTCTCCCGTCGGCTGTTGGGCGAGGCCGGGGTGGACAGCGTGCTGGCCGTGGACCGTGACGTACGTTTCCTCACCGAGCGGCCCACCCCCGGGCTGGATGTGCTGGAGGCCGACCTCACGGCCCCGGACTTCGTCCGCGGCACGTTCCGGCTCGTCCACGCGCGGTTCGTGCTGATGCACCTCGCCGAGCACGACCGGCTGATCACCACGCTCGCCGAACTGGTCGCGCCCGGCGGTGTGCTGGTGCTCAGCGACGCGGTCGACCTGACGAGTGACCGGACGCCCGGCACGCCGTACACCGCGGTGATGCGGGCGATGTGGCAGGGGCTGCAAGCCACCATCGGGACCGATGTCTCCTGGGTGCCGTCGTATCCACAGCTGTTGCGCGGGGCCGGGCTCGTGCCTGCCGCCGCCGAGATCCATGTGCCGCCGCTGCTGCCGTGCAGTCCCATCAGCCGTTTCTGGGCGGACACTTGGGAGCGGAGCAGGGCGGCGATGCTCGCCACCGGCCTGGTCGACGACGCGGGTATCGATACGGCGATCAGGTACCTGGGCTCACAGGAGTGCGCCGCGCTGTCGGCCGGCATGCTCACCGCGTGGGGATGGAAGCCTGAGGCAGAAAGGCCTTAGGGACGCACCACGTCCCTGTCCCGGACGACCACTGGCTCGAAGCTGTCCGACCCGGACCACTGAAGCTCCGCGACCTCGTCGGTCGCGCGGTCCAAGATCGGTGGGTCGGCAGAGCGCATGACGTCGGCGAGGGAGAGTGTCGCCCGAGGCGAGCGGGAACCTGCGGCGCCGACCGCTCAGGCACCGACGAGAAGAGCTGGTCGAGAACCGACCGGCTTCCGGCGGGCCGTCTGCGGGTGCGGTCCTGCCGACCGTGGAGCACGCTGGGACATGGGGCAGCCGTACCCCCGAGTGATCGCAGTACCTCGGAGGTGGGTCCCGTGGCGCACAGGGATCCCGGCGGGCGCGTCGACGAGGCAGCCGCCCTGATGCTGGAGGCGCTGTTCACGCAGTCCCCGGTAGGGCTGCATCTCTTTGACACGGACCTGCGGGTGCTGCGCGTCAACACCGCCACTCCCGGCATGCGGAACCTGTCCATGGACGACCTCCGGGGGCGCCCGGTCCGTGAGGTCTACAGCCTCGTGGATGACGATGTGGAGGCGCTGCTGAGAGAAGTACTCGACACCGGGGTTCCTGTGCGGCAACGCATCGTCCGGGCGCATGTCGAGGGGGATACGCAGGCGCGGAACTTCGAGGTCAGCGCGTTGCGCCTGGAAGGCTCGCAGCGGTCGGTGCTCGGGGTGGCGGTCACCGCGGTCGACGTCACCGAACGGGAGAGGGGCCTGGCCCGCACCAGGATGCTCGACGTGGTGCGGGAGCGGGTGGGACGCACGATGGAGCCGGCCTTGATCGGCGAGGAACTCGCCGCGGCCGTGGTCCCCGCGTTCGCCGACGTCGCCGTCGTGGACGTGGTGGACGCCGTCCTGCGCGGCGATGATCCCCCTCTCGCCCCGCCGCCCAACGGCACGCTCGTCATACGCACTGCATTTCACGGCGCCGGTACCCGCCCACCGCATGCCCGTTCGGTGGGCGACGTCCGCCGCCTCGCCGGTCCGACACCCTTCACCCAGGCCCTGACCGACCTGAGCCCGAGGGCGGTCCAGCTGCAACAGGACACTTCGTGGCTGGACGCCGATCCCGCACTCGCGGAGGCGATCCGGTCATCCGGCGCCCACTCCCTCCTCGTGGTTCCCCTGACGCTGCGCGACGCCGCCCTCGGGATCGTGAGCCTGTACCGCACGGGCCACTCGCCGGCATTCGACGAGGACGACCGCGCGTTCGCCGTCGAGTTGGCCACGCACACTGCACTGTGCATCGACAACGCCCGGCGCTACACACGTGAACACACGATCGCCGCCACGGTGCAGCGCCAACTACTGCCCCGCCGGCCCGAAGCCCACGCATGGCTGGAGACCGCCTACCTCTCCGTCACGGGTGCCTATCCCGGTGCCTGGTACGACACCACCACCCTGTCCAGCGCCCGCACAGCGATCGTGGTCGGCGAGGTGTCGGGACGCGGTGTGCACGCAGCCGCGATCATGGGACAGCTCCGCACCGCCGTGCGCTCCTTGTCGGTGTTCGACCTCACGCCCGACGAACTCCTCGCCCGCTTGCACGACACGGCGGGGCGCCTTGCCGCTGAACAGGCTCACCTCCCGCTCGGCGATCCGCTGCGCCATGAAGCGCTCACCGCCGACTGCGTGTACGCGGTCCACGACCCTTTGACCGGCACGTGCACGATGGCGGCGGCCGGCCGGCTGGCCCCCTTGGTGGTACGTCCGGACGGGACGGTGTCCCTCTCCGGCGCCCCGGCGGGGCCCAGGCTGGGGAGTACGGAGGGCGCGCCCTTCGCTGCCGTCGAGATCGACGTACCGGCCGGCAGCGTCCTGGTGTTCGCCAGCGACCCGCTCCTCACTTCGTATCTGGCCGAATTCCCGGGCCCGTTGGCCGAGGTGTCCCAGTACGCCGACCGCCCGCTCCAGGAACTCGGAGATGCCCTCGTCTACGCTCTACCGGCAGATCTGGGCGTAAGCGACGCCGCGGTGATCGTCGCGCGCACCCGGACGTTCCCCGCCGACCGGTGCGCCGCATGGTCACTCGCCCCCGAGCCGACGGCCGTGGCCGACGCCCGACGGCGTACCCGCCGACAACTCGCCGCGTGGCACGTCGATGAAGAGACCGCCTACCACATCCAGCTCATCGTCAGCGAACTCGTGACCAACGCGATCCGGTACGGCAGACCACCGATCGAACTGCGACTCATCCATGACCGCACCCTGACCTGCGAGATGCGTGACGCCGGCTCGGCCGCCCCACACCTGCGCCACGCCGGCACGGTCGACGAGGGCGGGCGAGGCCTGTTCATCATCGCGCAGTTGGCCCAGGCATGGGGGACCCGCTTCAGCACGCGGGGGAAGACGATCTGGGCCGAGCAGGCGCTGTCCGGCGAAGCCGGGTCTGACGGCTCGGTCTGATCGACGGTCCTGACCTGACTGCGGCCGAGGGCGTCGTGGCCAGGGGATCTCATGCCGCGCCGGCCGGGCCGACCGAAGGGGGTCCGGCGCGGCGCGGCGTGGGGTCAGCCGACGGGTGGCATGTCCGTGGGGCTGGAGTCGAGTCCGGGGCGTTTGCCGGCCCAGGCGCCACGGGTGAAGTCCGGGATCTCGACAGGGCGGCCGTTCCTCGCCAAGGACGCCGCGCTCAGGGGGACCGTCGAGCACCAGGCGGCCGAGTCGTACACGTCGATGTCGGGCACCAGCCCCGCACGCATCAACTGGACGGTGCGCCACTGCAGGACGTAGTCCATGCCGCCGTGGCCGCCGTTGTTCGCGGCGTCGTCACCGACCTTCTGCCACAGCCAGTGGTCGTACTCCTTGCGGTAGTCGGCGAAGTCGCGCCAGGTGTGGCCGCCGTGGTCCGGTTCGAGATAGACGCGCGCGCCGGTCGGGGCGGGCCCGGTGTAGTCCTCGACGATCCCCCGGCTCCCGGCGAGGCTGTTGATCCTGCTGTACGGCCGGGGTGAACTCACCTCGTGCTCGGCCCGGATGATCCTGCCCTTGTCGGTCTCGATGAGGCAGGTGACCAGGTCACCGTTGATGTACGTCTCTTTCCAGGACGGGTGGTCGCGCGGGACGAAGCGTTCGCGGTAGTCGGCCAGTCCCTTCGGGGCGGTCGCGGTGGCGGCGAGGGTGGTCATCCGGTCGCCGCGGTTGATGTCCATCGCGGCCGCGATCGGGGCCAGCCCGTGCATGGGGTAGAGGGACGCGGTGCTGCGGGTGTGCCACAGGCGCCGCCAGGAGTCGGTGTAGTAGGTGTCGGAGAACAGCAGTTCACGCAGGTCGTGGAGGTAGCCGCCGTGGCCGTTGGTGATGTCCCCGAACAGGCCGGCGTGCGCCATCCTCAGCATGGCCAGTTCGTTGCGGCCGTAGCTGCAGTTCTCGGCGAGGAGCAGGTGCCTGCGGGTCCGCTCGGAGGTGTCGACCAGGTCCCACAGCTGGCGCAGTTCGGTCGCGACGGGGAGTTCCACCACGGCGTGCCTGCCGCTCAGCAGGGCGGCTCTGCCGTGCTCGTAGTGGAACTCCCACGGCGTGGCGACGTACACCAGGTCGATGTCGTCGCGCCGGAGCATCCGGGCGTAGGAGTCTGCTGATCCGCCGTACTCGGCGGGGCGGGGCTCGCCTTTGCTCACGAGTCGGTCGGCGACGCGTCGCGCGCGGTCGGCGCGGATGTCGCAGACGGCGGTCACGGTGCAGCCGGGCACGGCCGCCCAGCCCTCGACCATGCCACTGCCACGGTTGCCGAGTCCGATGACACCGACGCGGACTGTTCTGTGGGCCTCGAACGGCACGCCGATCATCGACTTCTGTCCGGGACGGCGGCGGGGCGCCTGCTCGGTCGCGGCGGCCGTGGCCGGAGCCGCGGCGGCCATCCCGACCGCGGCCGCGCCGGTGGCGACGGCTCCGCCCAGGAGCAGTCGGCGTGAGACAGCGGGTGTTTCGGACATGACGGCAACACTCCTCGCTGGGGTGGCTTGCATCACTGCCGGGGCACTGTGGGGACTGTCGGGGCATGACTCTGCGGGCTTCGACGGTTCATGTCAATACGTGCTCGATAGAGAGCAGTTCCGAGCAGGATCAAGCATTGGCGGGTGGTTGAGGTACGGCCAACGTCGGCTCGGTGAAGGCGGATTCAAGCTCGGCATCGCGAGCGCCAGGCGAAGAGGCGGAAGCAGGTGCTGCTGCCAACCCAGTCCCATAACCTCGTGTTGGAGACATCAGATGCCGTGGGCATCCGGATCGAGGAGGCGATGGTGTTCGGAAGGGGCACGCGGTTGTTCGCGGGCGCCGTGATCGTCGCCTGCATGGTGCTCGTCGGCCCCAGTGCACCGAGCGGCGGCCTCTTCGCCAGGTCGCTGCCCGTCGAAGCCGTCAAGGACGTCGCACCGAACCGGGTCATGACGTGGAACATCTGCAACCCCTGCGAGGTGAGCAACGTCGACCGGGCTGCGGAGATCGCCGCGTACGCGCCCCAGGTCATCGGCATGCAAGAAGCGTGCGTGCGGGACGTCGAGAGAATCCGGGAGTATCTGGAGAGCCTTCACGGGCTGGTCTACCACGTCGAGTACGGGACGGTTCTTCGGAGTTGGGGCCGTTGCGGGGGAGTGCCGTGGAGTCCGGGGGCCTACGGCCAGGCGGTCCTCTCAGCGGCGCCGATGACGGACCGCGTCAACGTGGAGTACCCCGACGGAGGATCCGAGGACCGTGGCTACATGGCGGTCACCACCATGGTGGGCGGCGAACCTACCCGGGTCTTCAACACCCACCTCGCCCATCGACGTCAGGAGGAGGTCCGGGCGGCCCAGGTCGGCGTGCTGGCCGCGGAGGTCGCGCGACACGACCGCGCCATCGTTCTCGGCGACTTCAACGCTGTGCCGGACGCTTCCGAACTCGCCCGGATGTGGGCCCTGGCCGCGGACGCGGACCCCCAGTGTCATCCCTCCGCCTCGCTCGTCGGCACCTGCGAGACGACCACGGACTGGCACAGCAAGTTCGACTACATCTTCCTGCGAGGCATCGTCCCGCTCGAGCACCGTGTGCATCCCGGCGCGAACTCGGACCACCACTCGCAGTACGCCGACCTGGACGCTTAGGGACCGTCTGCACCGCTCGATCGCGACACTCAGTGCGGCTTCCCAGTCCGGGCTCAGCCTGTCGCGGCCGACTTCAGACGCCTTCGGTGGGCCCGGTTCGTGGCCATCAACGTGTCGAGGGCTTCCCGGGTGCGGATGAGGTCCTCGATGTGTTCCGAGAGCCGGTCGCGCTCCTCGGCCATCCGTTCCAGCGCGGCGTCTGACGTTTCCTCGCTGGGCGAGTCGACGCAGGGCAGCAGTTCGGAGATGGTCCGGCTGGACAGGCCCGCGGCGTACATCCGCTGGACGAACGTGACCCGCTCGACGTGGCTCTCCGTGTAGTGCCGCTGCCCACTGGCGCTGCGGGTGCTGGAGAGCAGGCCCTGTTCCTCGTAGTAGCGCAGGGACCTGACGCTGACTCCGGCCCGTGCCGCGAGCTCACCGATACGCATGCCGCCCCTCCCGGTTGTGATCCGGAGCACAACCCTTGCCTCTGACGTCAGTGTCAGGTTTTAGCGTAGCCGACGTGCCCCGATCCGGGCACGACGGATCACGAAGGAGACTGACGTGACGACCCTCTTCTCCGGGTACCGGCTCGGCACCCTGGCGTTGCCCAACCGCGTGGTGATGGCGCCGATGACACGCGTCCGAGCCGCCGCCGGCGGTCTGGCGACGCCGTCGATGGCGCGCTATTACGCCCAGCGGGCCACGGCCGGCCTGATCGTCACCGAGGGGGTGCAGCCGAGCCTGATCGGGCAGTCCAACCCCGGCACTCCGGGGCTGCACACCGACGAGCAGGTGGCCGCGTGGCGCCCGGTGACCGACGCGGTGCACACCAACGGCGGCAGGATCTTCGCCCAGATCATGCACGGCGGACGTGTCTCGCACCCTGACACCACCGGCACGCAGCCAGTCGGCCCTTCGGCCGTCGCGGCCGTCGGCGAGGTGTTCACCCCCAACGGACCGCTGCCCGCTCCGACTCCGCGCGCGCTGGACACGGCCGAGGTGCCCGAGCATGTCCAGTCGTACGCGGACGCCGCACGCCGTGCCGTCGACGCCGGTTTCGACGGTGTGGAACTCCACGGCGCCAACGGCTATCTGATCTCGCAGTTCCTCTCCTCCAACGCCAACCTGCGCACGGACGGATACGGAGGCTCGGTGAGCAACCGGATCCGGTTCGCCGTCGAGACGGCCGCCGCGACCGCCGACGCCATCGGCGCCGACCGCACCGGGATCCGACTCTCCCCCGGAGGCGCCTTCTGGGGCATCGAGGAGACCGACGTCCACGAGCTCTACACCGCACTCCTGACCGAGCTGTCCCGGCTCGGCCTGGCCTACGTCCACCTCGAGGCCACCACTGACGAGGAGACGCTCCTCGGTCTGCGCCGGACCTGGTCCGGCCCTCTCGTCATGAATCCGGTTCTGCCGATGGGCCGGAAGCAGACCGGCCGTGCCGACGCCGACCACTGGCTGGGCCTGGGCGCAGACCTCATCAGTTTCGGCCGCGCCTTCATCGCCAACCCCGACCTGGTGGAGCGTCTGCGCACCGGTCTCCCGATCGCGCCCGACGACGACGCGACGTACTTCCAGGGCGGCGACAACGGCTATCTCACGTACTCGGCGTACCAGCACTCGGCGTAAGGCCCCAGGAACCGGTGTCCGGCAGGACCTACCGCGTCGCCGCCTCCGCCGCCTTCTTCAGCGCGTCGAGCCAGGCGCTGAGCGAGTCGTCCAGCGCCGCGGCGAGGTTGTCCCGGTCGGCGTCGATCGGAGCGCCGGCCCAGGACTCGCGGGTGCGGACCACGACGCAGTCGCCGTCCTCGGTGAACGTCCACTCGTGCACAGGCGAACCGGGCGAGATGTCCTCGAGGATCCGCTCCGTCTCGTACTGGGGCAGGGACGCGAAGACGTACGGGACCTCGGGCGGCAGCCTCAGCTCGATGCGGTCCTGCTCGACCCCGTCGGCGTACATCAGCTGTCCCCGCAGCGGCACGGCGACTTCCAGAGCGGCGCGCACCATGCCCATCCGGTCCCAGATCTCCAGCGTCCGAGGCTGGACGCCCACCGCCTTGGCGTACGGCAACCGGGCCGGAAGCCTGTCGATGAGCCGGCAGGCGACACCCTGCCGCCGCAGCTCCGCGGCCGCGGTCAAACCGACCGGTCCCGCACCCACGATCAGTACATCCGTGTCCACCACAGGCGTCTCCCGACAGCAGAGCCCCCTTCTGCCTTGCCTCAATCGTCCACCGCCGGCACGGGAGGAGCGGGTCCGGCAGTGGTCCGGCCCGCTTCCACACGCCGATGGGCACCGATGCGCATCGAAGGTCGCTGGCACAGCGCCTTCGCTGCAGATGGCCCCGGTCCGGCGTGAGCATCGCCGGGAAAGGGCACCCGATTGATCAAAGAGATGGTCCCTCCCGAACGACCCAAGGAGCACCAGATGTCCAAGCCGCCGCTGCCCTCGGAGGCCGTGGAGTTGCTGCGCCGAGCCAACCCGTGCGTGATGGCGACCCTGCGTTCGGACGGCACACCGGTGTCCACTCCCACGTGGTACGTGTGGGATGACGGCCGCGTCCTGATCAGCCTCGACGCGGGCCGTGTCCGCCTGAGGCACCTGCGCCGCGACCCGCGCGTGACTCTCACCGTTCTCGACGGCGACGACTGGTACACGCACGTCACCCTGATCGGCCGCGTGGTCGAGACGCACGACGACGAGGGCCTGAAGGACATCGACCGCATCGCCACGCACTACATCGGCAAGCCCTATCCCGACCGCGTCCGGCCCCGTGTGAGCGCCTGGATCGAGATCGACCGCTGGCACGGCTGGGGCGCGATGAAGGACAGCGATCAGGCCTCCGGCTGACAACCGCGCGCAGAGAAAGGCGGCCCCCCCAAGGCGCCCTGCCCCGGGCCGTAGCCCGAAGGGGTGGACTCTCCCACCGTGGGAGGGTCCACCATGATGGCGTGCGGGACGAACTTCTCACCATCGGGCGCTTCGCCCGCCTGTGCCGGCTCAGTGTCAAGCAGCTGCGCCACTACGACGAGACGGGGCTGTTGGCCCCGGTCCACGTGGACGCCGGCTCCGGCTATCGCTATTACGCGCCCGAACAGGCACGCGATGCCCTGACCGTCGCCCTGCTCCGTGACATGGATGTCCCGCTGGCCGTGATCGCCAGGGCCCTGGCCGCCGAACCCGAGCCCAGGGCACAGATCCTGCGCGCCGAACGGGACCGGCTGGCCGAACGGATCAGCAAGGACCAGGCACGGCTGAAGATGCTGGAGCGGCTGGCGGAACGGGGCCTGCCCGGCTACGAGGTGACGATGAGGCAGGAACCGGAGCGGCGCCTGGCAGTCGTGCGAGCGGTCTGCACCCCGGCGCAGATAGGGGACAAGGTCGCTGAGTGTGTGGCTCGGCTGCTGCCCGGGATCGGCCGGGCCGGGATCGCCTGGGAGCCGCCGCTGTGGGCCCTGTACCCGCTGGATCTGCAAGAGCCCATGGAGATCGCCGTGGGAGTGCAGATGCCGCCGGGGGAAGTGACGGCAGTCGTTGCGGACTTCGAGGTGTTGTCCGGCGGACCCGTGGCCGAGACCGTGCACGTCGGACCGTACGCGCAGCTGCCCTTGGCCTACAACGCGCTCTTCGCCGCCATCCACGAGCGCGGGCTGCGCCCGCAGGCACCCGTACGCGAGGCCTACCTCGTCGGGCCGGCCGAGGCGCCGCCGGAAGAGCTGCTGACCCGTCTGGTCATCCCGATCCAGGAGAGCGCGGTATGACAATGCTGGACATCGATGCTCGCGGTATGCAGCACTGCGAGACGACAGCTCTGGGAGTGCTGCTGCGCCACCAAGGGCTCGTTCTGTCCGAGCCCATGCTCTTCGGCCTCGGCTCGGGTCTGTCCTTCGTCTACTGGGACAGCAAGAAGATGACCTTCCCTTTCCTGGGCGGACGGGTAAAGCCCTTCGACCTCACCAGGAACCTCGCCGCGAGACTCGGTCTGGAGCTCGTGGTACGGGAGACCACCTCCCCCCGCAGGGCATGGGAGAACGTGGCAGCCCCCCTTGACGCCGGCCACCCCGTCGGACTGCAGCTCGACAGCTGCCATCTGGACTACTTCGGGTCGAAGGTGCACTTCGGCGGGCATGTCGTCGCCATGTACGGCTACGACGACCACGACGCCTACCTGGTGGACACCGACCAGCAAGGCGGAGCGGTGACCACGAGCCTGACCAGCCTCGCGCAGGCAAGAGCCGCGCGCGGCCCGATGACCGCCAAGCACCGGTCTTTCACCCTCACCGCCCCGAGGGACCTGCCCTCTCCTCAGGTCCGGATCACAGCGGCCATCACGGCCTGCGCCGACGCCTTCCTCCACCCGCCCATCGCCAACCTGGGCCACCGTGGCATCGAGAAGGCCGGCAAGCTCGTACGCACATGGCTCCACCGCACCGACGCCCCGCGACGGGACCTGGCACAAGCGGCCCTCTTGATGGAGCGGGCCGGCACCGGCGGCGCACTCTTCCGCAACCTCTACCGCGACTTCCTCGCCGAATGCACCGACCTGCTCGACAGCGGTCACCTGCGCGCCGGACTCAGGCTGTACACCGAGGCGGCCACGCTGTGGACGGAGGCCGCGGCGCTGATTGCGAAGGCCGGTGAGTCCGGCGACGCACAGTGCCTCGCCCACGCAGGGACCGTCCTGCACGATCTCTCGTGCATCGAGCGCGAGGCCATGCAGTCCCTGAGCTGCCTGACCGTGCCGACCGCGGGCGGAGGATGACTGGGGGTTGGTACGGGGGAGTGAACGGATGCGCGGCCTGTTCGGCGTGGCAGTGGGCCCCGGGGGAAGGGGGAAGTGGGCGACTGGTCGGCCTCGACCGGCCGGGCGATGGCCTCCAACCTGGTCCAGGCGGCGCGCGAGCCGGCCGAGAACCCGCTGCCGGCCCCGGCAGGGCGACTGCTCCTGATTGAGGTCGATGGAACCGGTTCGACCCGTGATGCGCGGGCACTCGGGCGTGGCCGACGGGCAATCCGGTCGAGGCACCCTGGAGGTCTCCATGGCCGTTCGCCATCGTCTGATCCACGCCGGGCCGAGTGCCGTATGGGCCGTACTCGCCGACGGCAGCCGGTATGCGGAGTGGGTGGTGGGGACCTCGCGGTCCGAGCCGCTTCGCGGGCGGTGGCCCGACACCGACGCGGCGATCCGCTACGAGGTGCGGCTCGGCCCCGCCCGGCTGTTCAACGAGACGATTGTCCGCCGCTGCGAGCAAGGCGTGGCCATGGAGCTGGAGGCTTACGCCGGTGTGCTGGGCACGGCACGTATCGCGATCGAGCTGCGGCCGTGGGGCGAAAAGTGCCTGGTGCTGGTGGACGAGCACCCCCTCCAGGGAGCGGGCGGTCGACTGCACAACCTGGGCTTCGAGGCGCTGATCCAACTGCGCCACCGGGCCATGCTCGCCCGCCTCGCCCGGCTCTGCGAGAGCGAGGCGCAAGACGCCCGCCGCGCCCCGCAGAGGGCGCCGGCCGCGGCGGCGGTGCCGGACACGGACGGAGCCGGCCGTGCCTGACGCCGTGGTGATCGGCGCCGGACCCAACGGTTTGGTGGCCGCCAACGTGCTGGCGGACGCCGGGTGGAGCGTCGAGGTGCTGGAGGAGCAGCCGGAGCCGGGCGGCGCCGTCCGTCACGACCGCGGCGTGGACCCCGACTTCGTCAACGACATCTTCAGCTCCTTCTACCCGCTGGCAGCCGCCTCGCCGGTCCTGACCGCCCTGCGTCTGCAGGACTACGGGCTGCGGTGGAGCCACGCGCCCAGTGTGCTGGCACATCCCCTCACCGACGGCAGCTGCGCCGTACTGGACCGGGACGTCCACACCACTGCCGCGTCCCTCGAGGCCTTCGCACCGGGCGACGGAGCCGCGTGGGAGCGGCTGCACGGCGTGTGGCAGCGTCTGAACCCCGAGCTGCTGAACTCCCTGTTCACCCCGTTCCCGCCCGTCCGCTCCGCGGCGCGGCTGGCGCTGCGGCTGCGGGCCGCGGGCGGGCTGCGCATGGCACGCTCCCTGGTACTGCCGGTGCGCCGCCTGGGGGAGGAGGAGTTCGACGGTCAGGGAGGCCGGCTGCTGCTGGCCGGCAACGCCCTGCATGCCGACCTCGCCCCGGAGTCGGCCGGCAGCGGCGGCTTCGGCTGGCTGATGGCCATGCTCGGACAGACGTACGGCTTCCCCACCCCCGCCGGCGGCTCGGGCGCCCTGACCCAGGCTCTGACCATGCGCCTGAAGGCCCGGGGCGGGCGGGTGCGCTGCGGGCAGCGGGTCGAGCGGATCGTCGTGCGCGGCGGGCGGGCCGTCGGCGTGCGTACGGCGGTCGGCGACGCGGTACAGGCACGCCGGGCGGTACTGGCCGACGTGTCGGTTCCCGCCCTGTACGGCGATCTCCTCGAACCCGAGCATGTGCCCGAGCAGCTCCTGGACGACCTGCGTCGCTTCCAGTGGGACTTCGCCACCTTCAAGGTGGACTGGGCGCTCGACGGCCCGGTGCCCTGGGAGGCGGAGCAGGCGTCCCGGGCAGGCACCGTCCACCTCGCCGACGGCTTGGACGAACTCACCCGCTTCACCGCGCAGATCGCGATGCGGCAAGTCCCGGACCGTCCCTTCGTGCTGTTCGGCCAGATGACCACCGCCGACGCCACCCGCTCCCCGCTGGGCACCGAATCGGCCTGGGCCTACACCCACGTGTCCCGCGAGATCGCCGCCGACGCCGCCGACGAGGGCATCACCGGCCGCTGGGACACCAAGGACCAGGAACTCATGGCCGACCGGGTCGAACGCCAGGTGGAACGCTTCGCGCCCGGCTTCCGCTCGCTGATCCGCGCCCGCCGCATCCTGGCACCCCCGACCCTGGAGGCACTCGACGCCAATCTGTGCGGCGGAGCCATCAACGGCGGCACGACCGCGATCCACCAGCAGCTCGTCTTCCGCCCCGTGCCCGGCACCGGACGCCCCGAGACCCCCGTCCCAGGCCTCTTCCTGGCCTCCGCCGGTGCCCACCCGGGCGGCGGTGTGCACGGCGCTCCAGGAGCCAACGCCGCCCGTGCCGCCCTGCACCGCCACCGGCCACCCGGCCTCGCGCGCGCCCAACGCCTCCTGAGCCGACGCGACCGCACCGGAACCGTACGCTGACGACCCCCGCTGCACGAGGAACTGCGATGACCAAGAACGAGGTGCGCAGCGCCCGGTCCGGCAGGTCTGCGGTGCGCAAGCCGTCCGCACTGCGCGGGAAGCGGACCGGTGACTGATGCAGACGTTTCTGCCCCACCCGGACTTCCGGCAGACCGCCCAGCTCCTGGACCGGCGTCGGCTGGGCAAGCAGCGGGTCGAGGCACTTCAGGTCCTGCGCGGTCTGACCGTCCCCGGCTACGGGTGGCGCCGGCACCCGGCTGTACGGATGTGGACCGGGTACGAGGAAGCCCTCGTCCGGTACGGCCTGGAGATCTGCCGGGTCTGGCGGGAGCAGGGACATCAGGACAGCTGCGCAGCCTCCCTGGTCGCCGGACTGGCCGCGCACCGGCCGGGCGCCGCAGTGCGCGACCAGGGGGAGTTGGCGGCTGCCGGTGAGCTGCCGCCCTGGCTCGGAGAGGAGGCGTTCCACGAGAGTCACCGTTCGGCGCTGGTCCGCAAGGACCGCGACGTGTACGGCGGCCTGTTTCCGGGCGTCCCCGACGATCTGCCCTACGTGTGGCCGGCATCGGACCGTGAACCCCGGTACGTGCCCACCGGCAGGTGACGCCCACGGCCATGACCGGTTCGGGTCGGCATCGCGGACACTGGGTAGCAGAAGAGGGGAGGCCGACCGTGCTGACCTCAGTCCGTGACCAACTGGGCCAGGCCCTGTTCCGCCGGGTCGCGGGCCCCGACGGCCCGGCGACGCGTGCCCGTATCCACGACACCCCCGGCCCGCGCTGGTTCGGCCCGGATCGCCCGATCCGCACGGTCCACGGCGACGCCTCGATGTTCATCGGCGGACTGAGCGCACTGCTGCTGCAGTCCCTGCATCCGCTCGCCATGGCGGCAGTGGCGGGGCACTCCGGATATCGCGGCGACCCGTGGGGCCGACTGCAGCGCACCAGCGCCTTCCTGGCGGTGACGACCTACGGCACCGCCGAGGATGCCCAGCGGGCCGTCGACCACGTCCGCGGCATCCACGAACGCATCCGCGGGACGACGGCCGAGGGCGTGCCGTACCACGCGGCTGATCCGCATCTGCTCGGCTGGGTGCATGCCGCCGAGGCGGACAGCTTCCTGCGCGCCCACGAACGCTACGGAGCACACCGGCTGGACGCCGCCGCCTACGACGCCTACGTGGCCGACACCGCGCGAGTCGCCGAGGCACTGGGGGTCATCGAGCCGCCGCGCGACCGCCGCGAACTCGCCGAGCGGCTGTCCGCCTACCGGCCCGAACTTCGGGCCGGCCCCGAGGCGCGCGCAACCGCTCGCTTCCTGCTCTTCCAGCCCCCGCTGCCCCTCGCCGTACGCCCCTTCTACGGCGGACTTGCCGCGAACGCCGTCGCCCTGCTTCCGCCCTGGGCCCGCGGCATGTTGTGGCTGCCCCGGGTCCCGGTCGTGGAGGACCTTGCCGTACGCCCCACCGGCCAGGTTCTGACCCGGACCATCCGCTGGGCCATGAACCGCTGATGGGTGCCTTCGCCGGACCGAACCCACGTCAGTTCGGCAGCTCGTCGGCGAAGACGGGCAGGAGCACCGGATGAAGCCTCAACCGCGTTTCACGCTGGCCGCGACCACCCTTGATGCCCCCAACGCTCGCGAACTCGCGCAGTTCTACCAGGACCTGCTCGGGTGGCAGGTGCGGAAGGAAGAACAGGGCTGGGTCGAGATCACGTCCCCCGACGGCGGGGCCGGGCTGTCGTTTCAGACAGAGCCGCTCTTCACCGCACCGCAGTGGCCTGCCACCCGCTCCGACCAGCAGATGATGATGCATCTGGACCTCGAGGTGACCGACCTGGCGTCCGCTGTCGATCACGCCGTCGCGCTGGGGGCGACCCTGGCGGACTTCCAGCCCCAGGCCGACGTACGCGTCCTGTGCGACCCGGCGGGGCACCCGTTCTGCCTCTTTGTCCGCACCGGCCCGCACGCAGCCTGACAGGCCGGGGCACGCGGCGCGTCCGCGGTGGCTGATGAGGGCCGGCACGATCGTGGGAGGCGGGGCCGTCCGCGGGTACTCGGTCGCTGCACGGCGGTGAACGGCACCGCCCCGACTTCGCGGAGGCACGTTCCCATGACTCAGCATGTCCGCGACGTCATGACGACCGACCTGATGACCGTTGAACCGCAGGCCTCGGTGCAGGCGGTGGCCCGGATGATGCGCGACGAGGACATCGGCGCCGTACTGGTCACCGAGGGCGGGCGGCTGCGCGGGCTGGTCAGCGACCGTGACCTGGTGGTACGCGCGGTGGCCGAGGGCGGCGACCCGGACCGTACGACCGTGGCCCAGGCGTGCAGCGAGGATCTCGTCACGGTCGGGCCCGACGACGACCTGATTCTCGCGGTGCAGGTGATGCGCGAGCATTCCGTCCGGCGGGTACCTGTCGTCGACCGGGAAAGTCACCCGGTGGGCATCGTCGCCATCGCCGACCTGGCCATCGAGCGTGATCCCGGCTCGGCTCTCGGCGACATCAGCGCTGCGCGCCCCAATCAGTGAACCTGCAACGTCCCATGGCCTGCCTGTGACCGAGAGGAGGGCGCGCCATGACGAACCCTGAACCCGAGCAGACACGAAATCCAGGCCGCGAACCCGGCCGCGGCGTACCACCCGGTGAGACCCCGCCCGCCGAGGCGGATACCACGTCCGCCATCTCCTATCCGCAGTCTGAGCTGCGCAGGGGCTGGGGCCCCATGCCGATCGTCCTGATCATGCTGGTCGTGGCGCTGGTGGCGATCGGGCTGATCGCGATGGTGGTGGCTCTCTGATCGCGTGGTGTCAGCGGGCAAGCGTCGCATCGGCGGCGGGACCAGGGCCGGGGATCGGTGCGGTGCCACCGGGGCCGCGCCTCGCTTCCGCGGTGGCACCGCCGCCGAGGGACAGCCCGCAGACGGTCTCCACGGATTCCCTCGCGTACGCACGCATGTGCGAACCGCATCTCAAACGTGCAGGCGGCAGGCTTACGTCCGCGGGGACTGGGAACTCAGAGCACACCACAAGCCGCCCCACCGCTCGGGGTCGGGTCACCCCCTCCCTTGCGGCAGGTGCCGGGATTCAGGAGTGAACGTGAGCATGCGCATCGGAGTGGAGGAAGAGTTTCACGTCCTGGAGGTGGAGAGCGGACTGCTCGTGCCGCGAGCCGACGCGATCCTGAGACGGCTTCCCGGACGGACCTACACCACCGAACTGCATCAATGCACCGTGGAGTCCAACAGCTCGGTACACACGTCCCTGCACGATCTCTACGCCGACCTCACCGGCATGCGACGGAGGCTCGACGCGGCAGCCTCCTCATTGGGCCTGGCCGTGGTGGCCGCCGGCACGGCCCCGCTGGCGCCCGCGGCCGCGGCCCACACCACAGCCGGGGCACGCTACCGCCACATGACCGAGGAGTACCGCAAGGTCGCCGACGAGCAGCTCATCTGCGGCGCCCAGGTTCACGTGGACGTACCCGACCGCGACACCGCCGTACGGACCATGTGCGAGGTCTCGCCCTGGCTGCCGGTACTCCTGGCCCTCTCCGCGAGTTCACCGTTCTGGCAGGGGGCCGACACGGGGTACGCGAGCTGGCGCACCATGCTGTGGCAGCGCTGGCCCACCGCGGGGCCGGTCGGCTGCTTCCCGGACGCGGCCGCGTACGACGCGACCATGGAGGACTTCGTACGAGCCGGGATCGTCAGCGACGCGGGGATGATCTACTACGACGTTCGCCCCTCGGCCCATCTGCCCACGCTGGAACTGCGCATATGTGATGCCTGCCCGCGCCCGGAGACCGTCGTGCTCATCGCCGGTCTCTTCCGTGCCCTGGTGACCGAGGCCCGCGAACGCCTCGGCCGACGCGATGCCCCCGGGTGCGCGGGGCGGCACGAGTGGCTGCGGGGCGCGTCATGGCGTGCCGCCCGATCGGGGCTCGAAGGGATGCTGGTGGACCCCGAGACCCACGAGGAGGCACCCGCGCCCGCGGTGGTGCGGAAGCTGCTCGTCCGGCTGCGGCCCGCGCTGGAAGCCCACGGGGACTGGCATACCGTCCGGGAGCTCACCGAGGAGGCCCTCGCGAACGGAAGCGCTGCCCGGCGTATGCGCCGTGCGGCACAGGACGAGGACCTGCTGGGCTGTGTCGACATGCTGATCGCCGAGACCCGCGGCGAACACGGACGGCGCAGGTCCCCATCGTTCGACCGCAGTCTCGCCCGTGCCGTCGTCCTGGGCGGACCGCCCTCCTCCGTCGTTCCCGGGTCACCGGACGGCATCGGCAGCTGAGGTGCCCGTGGCCGCCCCGGCGGCCGTCGGCGAAGTTCCCTTCCCCGCGCAGAAAGGTCTCGTGATGTCTCGCACCACCACCCAGGCCCTCCTGACCGGCGTCCGCGCACCGGCACCACCGTGCAGGCGCGCCCACGTCGACGCGAGGAAGGGAGGCGGGGCGTCATGTGCGGTCTGACCGGTGAGGTTCGCTTCGACGGCCGGCGAGCCGACCTGGCGGCCGTCGAACGCATGGCTGACCGGCTCGCTGCCCGGGGGCCCGACGGACAGGGCACCTGGGCGCGGGGCCCGGTCGCGCTGGGACACCGGCGACTGAAGATCATCGATCTCTCGGACCGCGGAGCGCAGCCCATGACCGATGCCCGTGGGGAGGTCACCGGCGTCTTCAACGGCTGCGTGTACAACCATCCGGAGCTGCGCGAAGAGCTGCGCAGCCTCGGGCACCGATTCGAGTCGACGTCGGACACGGAGGTCGTACTCAAGGCCTACCAGCAGTGGGGCACCGCCTGCGTCGAGCACTTCCTCGGCATGTTCGCGTTCGCGCTCGTCGAGCACCGGACCGGCCGTGTCGTCCTCGCCCGGGACCGGCTCGGAATCAAGCCCCTGTACCTGGCGCGGACACCGGAGCGGCTGCGATTCGCCTCGACGCTGCCCGCCCTCCTCGCCGCCGGAGACGTGGACACCTCGCTCGATCCGGTCGCCGTCCACCAGTACCTGAGCTGGCACGCCACCGTCGCGGCGCCGCGCACCGTCCTCAACGGGGTGCAGAAGCTCCCGCCCGCCACCGTGCGGATCGTCGAACCGGACGGCACACATCGGGATCACTGCTACTGGCAGCCGTCGTACACGCGCCGGCCCGAGTACGCCGGCATGGGCACCGACGAATGGCGCGACGCGGTGCTGGACGCGCTCCGCACGGCCGTGCGCCGCAGGATGGTGTCCGACGTGGAGGTCGGTGTCCTGCTCTCCGGCGGCCTCGACTCCAGCCTGATCGTCGCGTTGCTGGCCGACGAGGGCCGGCACGACCTGATGACGTTCAGCGTCGGCTTCGAGACGGAGGGCGGCGAGAAGGGCGACGAGTTCCGGTACTCGGACCTGATCGCCCGCGAGTTCGCCACCGACCACCGACAGCTGATGGTCCCCTCCGACCGGGTGTCGATGGCTCTGGACGGCGCGGTCGCCGCGATGAGCGAGCCGATGATCAGCCACGACGTGGTCGCCTTCTACCTGCTGTCCGAGCAGGTGTCCAAGGAGGTCAAGGTCGTTCAGAGCGGCCAGGGGGCCGACGAGGTCTTCGCCGGCTACCACTGGTACCCCCAGCTGGCGGAGGTTTCCCGCGAGGACGAACCGGAGCGGTACGCCGCGACGTACTTCGATCGACCGCATGCCGACCTCGCCAGGGTCCTGCGGCCGGACATGCTGCCGCGCGACGACGTATCGGGCGGCTTCGTCCGCAGGCACATGGCGGTACCGGGGGCCGAGACCGCGCTTGATGCGGCACTTCGGCTGGACACGCACGTCATGCTCGTCGACGACCCCGTCAAGCGGGTCGACAACATGACCATGGCCTGGGGCCTGGAGGCACGGGTTCCATTCCTCGACCACGAGCTGGTCGAGTTGGCGGCGGCCTGTCCGCCGGAGCTGAAACTGGCCGACGGCGGCAAGGGCGTGCTGAAGGAGGCGGGCCGCAAGCTCCTGCCCCGCGAGGTCGTCGACCGGCCCAAGGGCTACTTCCCCGTGCCGGCCATCCGCCACATGGCGGGACCGGTCCTGGAGCGCGTACGTGAAGCGCTCGAGGCACCGGAGGCGAAACAACGCGGCCTGTTCCAGGAGTCGTACGTGACCGAGCTCCTCGCGGCGCCCGACGAGCACCGGACCAACCGGGGTGCGAACGCCCTGTGGCAGATAGCTTTGCTGGAGATATGGCTGCAGACCCACGGAATCAAGTGACCGACGACGGGGGCATGCGGGTGGCGCACGGCCCGGCGCCTGTGTTCGCGCGTCCCGGGCCACTCACGTCGGTCACCGTGCAGCCCCCGGACAGCCGGACGGGGGACGCGCGCGGTACCGCCCGCGCCGCCGCTCCGGCCCCGGTGCCGTTGCCCGAGGCGGGCGGGCCCCGAGACGCCGTGACCCGGCTGCGCGCCCACGGCTGCTGGTATCCCTCGGCCAACGCCGACGGCACCGAGGTGGCCTTCATCTGCGACCGGGGTGGCGTCCCCCAGCTGTGGTCCGGCTCCGTCGACAGTGACGACGTGCGGCTGCTCGACTCCTCGCCGGACCCCGTGAAAGAGGTGTTGTGGTCGCCGAACGGACAGTGGATCGCGTACACCACCGCGCCGGGCGGCGGTGAGCACACCCGGGTCCTGTGCGTGCGGCCCGACGGCACCGGCCGACGCCTTTTGGCAGGGGCCGACCCGGCCAGTTCCGCCTATCTGGGCTGCTGGGCCCACGACGGCTCGTCCGTCGCCGTCACGTTCGCGGCCCCGGCCGCCCCGCAGTACGGGATCACCACAGGGCACGTCGCGACGGCACCGGACCTTGCCGACGGCCGCCCCGCCGACTGGGCGGACCGCGGCGGTCGCGCGACACTCCTGGGCCCGGCCGCGTACGACGGGGCAGTGGGGGAGGAGCCGAGCGGAACGCCGACCGACGCCTGGGCCCCGGCGGCGCCGACGGTACGTCCCGACGGCGGCCTGTCCGTCTACCTGATCGATCCCGACGGTCTGGTTTCCCCCGCCCTGCTCACCACGGAGACCCACGCCGCCTCCCTCCGCGTGTGCGACCTCAGCCGCGACGGCAGCCTCGCGCTGCTGCGCCGCGGACCGCGCGGACGCAGGGAGGCGGTGGTCCGACGCACCGCCGACTCGGAGAGCACCTTCGCCATGCCGGTCGCCGACGGCGACCCTTGGATCGGCCGGTTCTCTCCCGACGGCCGGACCCTGTGGCTGCGCAGCAACGCCGATCGGGAGTACGCCGCGCTCCTCGCGGTCGCGCTGGACGCCGACGGCGGCCCGCGCGGTGTGTCCCTGGTGACCGAACGCGAGGGCGTCGACCTCGAACTCCTGACACTGGCGCACGACGGCCGCACGGCCGCGCTGGCGTGGAACGTCCAGGGCGCGAGCGAGCTGGAACTCGTCGAGACCCACCCGACCCGACAGCCCCCGGACGACACGGGCCCGGCACGGCCCTTGCCCCTGCCCCACGAGGTCGCCACACGGGTGACGGCCGCCGGCGCCGGGGGCCTGCTGCTCGCGCTGTCCGGATCACAGCGCCGACCGGGCCTCTGGCGGGCCCACGAGGGCGTGTCCATGCTGCGCACTCCCTGGTCCTCCCAGGACGAGGACGCCGTCCCGCCGGGCCGTCCACCGGTACGCCCCGTCCCCTTGCGTCTCACGGCGAGGGACGGGCTGCCCCTGAGCGGCTGGTACTACCGGGCGCCGGGCCGTGCCCGGGACGAACCGGCGCCCTGTGTGATCCACCTGCACGGCGGTCCCGAGGAACAGGAACGGCCGGTGTTCAGCCCGCTCTACCACGAGCTGGTCGGGCGTGGCCTGGACATCTTCGCCCCCGACGTCCGCGGCTCCCTGGGGCACGGCCGGTCGTTCGTCGACGCCGACCTGGGCGCAGGGCGCTTCGCGGCGTTCGACGACGTCGCCGACTGCGCGGCCCACGCGGTCATGGCAGGCCCCGCCGATCCGACGAGGCTGGCCGTCATGGGCCGCTCCTACGGCGGCTATCTGACGTTCGCCTCAGTCGTATGGCACCCGGATCTGTTCCGCACCGCGGTCGCCGTCTGCGGCATGTCGGACTTCCTCACCTTCTTCGCCGGTACGGAGCCCTGGATCGCTGAATCGGCCGCTCACAAGTACGGCCACCCGGACCGCGACCGCGAACTCCTGCGCAGCCTGTCGCCGATGAGCCGTATCGACGCACTGCGTGTCCCGCTGCTCGCCGTCCACGGCGAACACGACACCAACGTGCCGCCGGGGGAGTCCCAGCAGTTCGTGCGCGCCGCGCAGGAACGCGGCATCGAAGCCGAACTGCTGACTCTGCGCGACGAGGGCCACGACTTCCTGCGTGCGGACAACCGGCGACTGTTCCGCCGGGCTGCGGCGGACTGGCTGGAAGGCCACCTCCACGTGTGAACCGGCCTCACTCGGGACCCGCCTCCACCGTGGTCGTGACCCGGGTGACCGCGGGCTTGGCCGGCACGGAACCGAACCCGAAGCGCACCGGCGGTTCGACGGGCGCCAGCTCACCGAGGTCGCGGCCCTCCAGAGCGGCCGACAGAGCGCAGACCGGCCGCAGATCGCGTGCGCCGTACCACTCGCGGCGGCCCGCACCAGCGCTACCCCGTGTCCGCACGCCGGGCAGGAGCACACCGGCAGGCCGGTCCGTCAGCGCACTCCATGCCGGACGGCGGGCGAGAACACCGGGGACGGCGCACAGCAAGAGCCCCAGCGCCCCTCGTCGACCGGTGGCGAAGCACAGGTCGACAGGCCCCGCCGTGACGGTCCAGGTGCCGTCGGCCACGCTTACGTCGACCGGGGCGATGCGTACGGTGTCGAAGGTGTAGATGCCGCTGATGAAGCCGGCCGTCTCCGGTGTGGGCGCGAACAGGAGCCGTTCCCCGTCGGCCCGCTCCAGCATCACGTCGCTGAACCGTCCGAACGGTGACACCTCCCAGTGCCCGAGCACGATCCGCGTCCCGGAGGCCGTGCCCAGACCGGCGATCCAGCCGTCGAAGCGCAGCCGCGACCGCCCGGCTCCGCCGAGGATCCGGCTCATCCGCCAGTCACCGGCGCCCGCACTCCGCACGCCACCACAGCAGGCGAGTCCCCCGTACGAGACACAGGAAACGGACGGCCCAGACGGCCGCGGGGCCCGCTGCCGGCGCCCCCACCGGACCGTGTGCCGAGAGCTCCGCATGGGCGTAGCGTCCTCATATGGGCGAGCACCGGTACGTGCGGCGCCCGAGTGCCGCGCCCCGAGGGGAGCAGTCGGCATGACCGGTACGGGTGATCCGACCTCGGACGACGGTGCACTGGACGCCGCGTTCGCAGAAACGGTGCGCCGAACCGGTGCGTCCATCGGCGCGCTGTACCTGCTCGCACCGGACCAGCGGCTGCTGTGTCTGGACGTGCTGTGCGGGGTGCCGATCGAGTTCGCCGCACCATGGGCCAGGGTTCCGCTAGCCTCCCCGGCGCCCGTGGCCGACGCCGTCCGTGAGGACCGCCTGGTGTGGGTCGGCAGCCAGGACGAGATGGTTCGTTCCTACCCGCGCACCGCGGTGGTACTTCCGTACCCGTTGGCGCTGGTCGCCGCACCGGTCACCGGCGTGCGGCCGCGCGGAGCCCTGCTGCTGATGTGGCCCGCCACGCGCCCGCCCTGCATGACCCAGCGGGAGCGGGGCAACATCACGTCCAGTTGCCGACGGCTGGCCCGGCTGTTGGAGGAGGCCGCCGAGAGAACCGGATCCCCCGCCCGCCGCGAACAGCCGCGCGTCGTCACCGTCGCAGCCGATCGCCGATCCGCGATCACCGATCCGGCCGTCGCCGACTTCGTCGAGCGTCTGCCCGGCGGAAGCTGCGCCCTGGACCTGGAGGGGCGCTTCACCTACGTCAGCTCCGGTGCCTGCGAACTGCTGGGCTGCGAGGAAGGTCGGCTGCTGGGCACACAACCCTGGCAATCCCTGCGCTGGCTCGACGACCCCACCTACGAGGACGGCTACCGCGCCGCGCTGATCAGCCGGGAACCCGTTTCGTTCACGGCGCGCCGTCCGCCGGACCAATGGCTGGACATCCACCTGTACCCGGACGCGAGCGGCATCAGCGTCCGCATCATTCCCACCGGTGGGCCCGCGCCGCCCTCACCGGCGCCCCGCCGGTCCACGCGCACCGCCACGCCGGCCCGCGGCGGCCAGCTGTACCAACTCACACACCTCGCCGCCGCGCTGACCGAGGTCGTCGGCGTCCAGGATGTCGTGGACCTCGTCGCCGACCAGATCATGCCCGCCTACGGTGCCCAGGGGCTGGTCATGAGCACGGCCGACGCAGGCCGACTGCGGATCACCGGCCACCGGGGCTACGCCGCCGACACCATCAGGCGCCTTGACGGCCTCCCCCTCGACACCGCCTTCACCCCGGCAAGGCCTTGAGCAGCGGCATCCCCGCGTTCTTCGCCAGCGTGGAGGAGATGCTGCGCGACTACCCCGAGGCACCGCTGATCAGCGGCAAGCAGGCCTGGGCGTTCCTGCCGCTGATCGTCTCCGGCAGGCCCGTCGGCGTGTGCATCCTGTCCTACGACGGCCCTCACGAGTTCCCCGCCGAGGAACGCGCCGTCATGACCTCACTCGCCGGGCTCATCGCCCAGGCCTTCGACCGCGCCCGCCTGTACGACATCAAACACGAGCTCGCCCACGGCCTCCAGCAGGCGCTGCTCCCGCGCAGCCTGCCCACCATCGCCGGCCTGCGCGTCGCCGCCCGCTACCTGCCCGCCACCCGCGGCATGGAGATCGGCGGAGACTTCTACGATCTGATCCGGCTCGGCGACAGTGCGGCCGCAGCCGTCATCGGCGACGTCCAGGGACACAACGTCGCAGCCGCCGCCTTGATGGGTCAGGTACGTACCGGTGTCCACGCCCATGCCACCCTCGGCACGCCCCCCGACCAGGTCCTCCACCGGCTCAACCGGCTCCTCACCGACCTCGCCCCCGACCTGTTCACCAGCTGCCTCTACGCCCGCCTCGACTTCGCCCGCGCACACGTGACCCTTGCCAGTGCCGGGCACCCGCCACCCCTTCTGCGCCTCCCCGACGGGGACACGCGACCCGTCGCCGTCCCGCCCGGGCCTCTGCTCGGCATCGACCCCGACGCCGTCTTCCCCGTTACGGGGATCCCGCTCACCCCCGGGATGCTGCTCGCCTTCTACACCGACGGCCTCGTCGAAACCCCGGGCACCGACCTCGACGACTCCATCACCCAGCTCGCGCGCCATCTCGCCGCCGTCGACGACACGGACCTGGACGGGCTCATCGACACGCTGCTGAGGAAGGCCGCCACCACCGTGCAGCGCACGGACGACATCGCACTGCTCGTCCTGCAGCACGCGACGCACCACTGAGGACAGGGGTGACAGCGCATGCCGGGTCACCCTTGCCCGGTCTCCTCAGGGACGCTCGTCGGAGTAGCCAGGTTCGTGGTCGTGTGCGGAGGCCTCCGCGACCCGCTTGAGCCCGGATGCGGTGGCAGGGTCCCCGACCTTGGCGGGTTCGTCGTGCACGGGCCCCGCAGTACGGTCCTGGTGGAAGTGGGAGGAGGCCAGCTTGTTGCCGGGACCGTGGGGCTCCGGATGGGTGTCGGCGGCTTCCGTGGGGGCAGGGCCGGATCGGGCCGCAGGGCGCGGCCTGCCGTTCTGGACCGCCTCCTCCTGCCCGCCGTGTGGCGGACGCGGCTGGGTCAGCCAGGCGACGGCCGCGCCGGTGACGGCGATGGGCCATTCCACCACCCCGGCCACGCCGAGCACTCCGGCGCCGGTGTAGACCGCGATCCGGCGGCCCCGAGGAGACACCGCCCCGATCCGGTCCAGGGCACTGCCGGCGACCTTGCCCACCTGCTCAGCCCCGGGCAGACGCCGGAGCCCGGAGCCGACGACCCGCAACGGAAACGACAGAACCGACGGACTCGTCCTGACCTGGTTCATCTCGTACTCCCTCCGCAGGTCTCCAAGGGTCTTCGCCCCGGGTTTCCACTCTCACACCGCCTATCCGGTGTTCCGGAGGTTTGTGCGAAATACCCGCCTGACCAGGCACTCTCAGTGCTCGCTCCGCTGCCTGAGCGCGGTCCTGGCCGTGTTGCGGATCCGCTTGGTACGGCCGTTCGCGGCGAGGATCTCCATGGCCTTGCCGCTCGGCGCGGCGGCGGCCTTGAGCTGCAGCCAGTCGGAGGACGCGAGCAGGTCGCCCGGGTGCCACGGCTGCTCCAGGCCGATGGCTCGCAAGAGGGACCACTCCCACAGGCGCCTGGTCAGGAAGGGCCGGTTGAGAACAACGTGCTTCATCGTCTCCGCCCACGCCGGGTAGGAGGGTTCGAGGCAGAGGTCCGCGGCACGGCGATCCAGGTGCCGTAGCACGGCGGACTGGGCCATCGACCGGTCGGCGTCGGTGAGAACGAGGCCGACCAGGTCGGCCTCATCCGCGTCGGAGACCCGCCGCAGCTCGTCCACGTAGACCGCGAAGCGGACGTGCTCGTCCGGCTCCTGCATGGCCTCCTGGACGTTCACCCGGTTCCCTCCCGTCGCTCGACCCGAACGTCACTCTCGCAGGCCCGCCCCCGCCGGGTCAGCCCTTGGCGGCCTTGGCGCCGTCCTGCTCGCTGTCGGCACGAGCCGTCGACAGCGTGCCGCCCGCACTCTCGAGGTGCGCCCGGACGAACCACTGGAACTGCTCCAGATCCCGCAGCTGTTCGATGAGCAGGTCCTCCGTCGCCGGGTCGATCTCCCCGACGACCTTGATCCCGGCGCGCACGTCCTCGATCACGCCCGTGTAGACCACGTCCAGAGCGCCGAGGTGAGCGATGGCGTCCTCACGGCCGATCGAGTAGTCGTCCCAGGTCCGCTCCTTGACCAGAGAGCCCGGCGTGCCCTGCGCGACTCCGCCGAGCGCGGCGATGCGCTCGGCCACGTCGTCGGCCATGTCGCGCACCCGGTCGACCTGAGGGTCGACCATCTGGTGCACGGCGATGAAGTGCGGTCCCACCACGTTCCAGTGGACGTGCTTCAGCGTCAGGTGGAGGTCATTGAGGGCGTGCAACCGCAGCCGGAGGACGTCGATGATCCGACCGGCGGCAGCGCGCTCGATGCCCGGCACCGTGTACTTGGGGGTGAGATCCCTTGCCATGTCCGCAACTCCTTCTCCGTAGCGTGAAGTCGGAGTTCAGGTGCCCTGCTTTCGCGACCACAGACCTGTGATCTGGCTTTCACCCACTGAACGGACCACCGCGCCGGGCCCGGTCGGGTGAGGCGGTCGGCGCGGCTCAGGCCACTCGGACGCCCACGATGCAGGTGTCGTCGTCAGTGTCGGACTTGCTGTAGGTGAGCAGACGGTCCAGCTGCTGTTCGAGCGTGGGCGGAACGGTGCGCGCAGCCGCAAGCAGCTGGGTCAGCGATTCCTCCACGGAACGGTCACGGCGTTCGATCAGACCGTCCGTGTACATCAGCAGCGTGTCGTCGACGGCCAGTTGGACCTCGTGCTCCTGGTAGACCGCCTCGGGTACGGCACCGAGCAGCATGCCCTTCACCAACGGCAGCGGCGTCGCTTCGCTGTCACGCACCAGGACCGGCGGCAGATGGCCGGCCCTGGCCCAGCGCAGGGTACGGCGCTCGGGGTCGTACAGGCCGCAGACCGCCGTGGCGGTGACGGCGCCGGTCAGATGGTGGGCCACCATGTTGAGCCAGGCCAGCAACTGGGCCGGTCCGGCGCCTGTCACGGCGAGTCCGCGCAGCGCGTTGCGCAGCACGACCATGGTGGTGGCCGCCTCGATCCCGTGCCCGGCGACGTCTCCCACGCACAGCAGCACCAGCCGGGACGGCAGCACGACCGCGTCGTACCAGTCGCCGCCGACGAGCTGCTGGGTCTCCGCGGGCCGGTAACGCACGGCCACGCGCAGCCCGGGAGCCTCCAGCGGGGCCTGCTCCGGCGGCATGATGGCGTGCTGCAACTGAAGGGTGAGGCGAGCGCGTTCGATGGCCTGCTGCTCGGTGTGGGCAAGCTGGTCACGCGTGGCGGCGAGCGCGACCTCCGTCCAGTGGTGGGCGGAGATGTCCTGGTAGGCGCCCCGTACGACGAACAGCCGACCGTCGGAGTCGAGTTCCGGCTCGGCGACGACACGGATGTGCCGAGTAACCCCGTCCGGCCGCTGGAGCCGGAAGGCCGTGGACGCGGGACGGCGGTGGTGCATCAGAGTGCGCAGGAATCTGCCGATGGCGACCGCGTCGTCGGGGTGGGCATGGGCCGGCAGGTTCTCCAACGGGATCGGACCGCTCGCGGAGGGCTTGCCGTAGAGACTGTAGAGCTGGACGTTCCAGGTGATCTCGCCGGTGAGGAGGTTCTCCTCGAAGCCGCCGATGCGGCCGAGGCGCTGGGCGTGCTGCAGCAGGCTCGCCAGCCGCGCCGTTTCGTCCTCTATGCGCCACAGGAGCAGGACGCTGCCGCCGTGCCGACTGATGTTGATGTCGGCGACCGCTGCCAGCGGGACCTCATCGACCAGTGCGGTGAGCCGCATACGGTGGGCACGGAACGGCTCGCCGGTGGCGTAGACACGTTCGATCTGCTCGAACAGTTCGCTCTCGCCGGCGACCATCGGGTAGGCCTCCAGCAGCGTGGAGCCGTTGACCACGCTGCGCGGCCGGCCGGCCGGGTCCAGGAAGCGGCTGTTGACGTGGTGGATGTGGAAGTCGACGAGTTCCCCGGTGGCGTCCAGTCGGGGGACGAGCACCAGCGCCGGGTCGTGGAGGCCGTCGGCCAGGTCCATCAGCTCGGCGACGTCCGGCAGGACTGCGGGCCGCGCGGCGCCGTCGGGGTGGTGCGGGGCGGACGTCTCCAGGGTGTGCGCACACAGCTCGGCCAGGGCCTCGACCTGACGGACGATCTGCGGCGGCTGAGGCGCGAGCGGTGCGGGCCAGACGATCTCCAGTACGCCGTGGATCCGGCCGCCGGTGCCCGCCGGCACAGCGACCCGGCCGCCGTCGGGGTAGTGGTGCCGGCCGATGGAGGGCAGCCCGGTCTCCGACAGACAACCGATCCACTGGCCCGTTCGCTCGCCGAGCCCACGACGCGCCACGGTCGCCACACCGGGCGGCACATATCGCCAGCGCCCCGCCTCCGCGAGCGAGAATCCCGCGCTGCCCGCCAAAGTGAGCGACCCGTCGCCGCCCAGCGTCCAGATGGCCACTGCTTCCGCGCCGAGGGGCCTCAGCGCGTGCTCCATCAGGGAGTCGGCCACGGCTTGGGCGTCGCGGGCGGCCAGCGCCCCGCTCTCGGCGGCCCGCAGCCGTACGGCGGAGGAGTCGCTCCTCGGCGGGGCGGTGGCGTCGGTGCCGCCCACCGTGGTGGCGAGGAACGCGGAGGTCACTTCGGAGAGCCGGTCGCGCGAGGCCTGGTTGATGACCTCGACGGCGAACTCGAGCGGTGTCATGCCCGCCTGCTCGGTCAGCTCGGCGAGCTGTCGCGCAGCTTGCGCCGGCCCGCACCTGAGCCGCTCGACGAGGATGCCCTTGGCCAGCTCGGTCAGGGCACGCCCGTCCGCCTCCGCCTGAGCCGCCCGCACCTGCCGTCGCAACCGTTCCACGGTCGCCGCGAGCCTGCCGACGGGGGAGGGGCGACCGTCTCCGATCTCTCTTTCCACGTCGACCCCAGCCGTGGGGTCGCCGCGGCCGGCGACGGGTGCGGGCACGGGCCGGCCGATGGGAAGCCGTTCGCTGTCTTCAGCCGGAACACCGGCGGATTCCGGGTCGGTAGGTTGATGGGGATGGGTCACGGTTGACCTGTTCCTCGGCTCGGACGTCCGGGGACGCCGGATGGTCGGCTGGTGCGGACGGCGGCGTGACGGCCCGTCACACGGACAGCCAGTGCTGGACGCGTCCGATGAGCTCGTTGGTGTCGACAGGCTTGGTGACGTAGTCGTTCGCGCCGGACGCGAGACTCTTCTCCTGGTCCCCGGGCATGGCCTTCGCGGTGACCGTGATGATGGGCAAGTTCGCGTACTGCGGCATCGCGCGGATCTCCGCGGTGGCGGCGTAACCGTCCATCTCCGGCATCATCACGTCCATCAGGACCAGCGAGACGTCCGTATGAGCCAGCAGCGTCTCGATGCCCCTGCGGCCGTTGTCGGCGTGCAGGACACGGAAGCCGTGGAGCTCCAGCGCCCCGCTGAGCGCGAAGAGGTTGCGCGCGTCGTCGTCGACCACGAGCACCGTACTGCCGACGAAGGCCTTGTCGACGACCTGCGCGATGGGCCGCTGGGGTTCCTCGACGCGTACCAGCGACAGCACGTCGCCCGGCTCCTCGGCGGACAGGTGCAGGGTGATGCGTTCGCGCAGATCGTCCAGGCTGGAGAGGAAGTCCAGCGGGCGGCCCTCCGCGCGGGAGCGCAACATCTGCTCCTGCGCCAGGTCCACGTGATGACCGGTGTGCACGAGCACCGGCACGCTGGCCAGCGCCGAGTCGCCCTCCATGGCCTGCAGCAGACGCGCGCCCTCGTCGTCGGGCATGTCGAGCTCCAGCACGACGCAGTGGCAGGGTTCGGCGGCCAGGGTGCTCGCCGCTTCCTGCGCCCCGACCGCCGTGATCACGTCGATCGCCCCGAGCGGGTTGTGGGGGTCGGTGGCGATGTCCGCCACGGCGCGCTCGGCGACCAGGGTGAGCAGCCCGCGTGGACGGCCCTCGACGACGAGCAGACGGCGCCTGCGCTGCTCGGGAGCCTTGAGGGCGGCGGCCTCCGGCGGGGAGGCCGGCAACAGCTCGGCGGCGGTGGCATGCGGCTGGTCCGCCCCGAGGTTGCCACCGTCGAGCAGATCCTCGAAGTCGGCGCGTGTCACCGGGAGGTAGAGCGTGAAGGTGCTGCCCTGGCCGGGCGTGCTGTCGACCGTGACGGCGCCGCCGAGCAGATAGGCGATCTCCCGGGTGATCGACAGACCGAGGCCGGTGCCGCCGTACTTGCGGCTGGTCGTGCCGTCCGCCTGCTGGAACGCCCCGAAGATCGTCTCGAGCTGCTGCTGAGGGATGCCGATGCCGGTGTCCTTCACCCGGAAGGCCACCACGGGCGCGCCGCGCAGGACGCCCACGGGCACCTCCCGGTCCGCGGCGGGTTCGATGCGCAGCTCGACGCCGCCCTGTTCGGTGAACTTCACCGCGTTCGACAGCAGGTTGCGCAGGATCTGACGCAACCGGGAGCCGTCGGTGAGCAGATCGGCCGGGGTGCCCGGCGCGGTGGCCACCGTGAAGGCCAGACTCTTCTGCGTCGTCATCGGCCGGAACGTCGCCTCGACGTACTCCAGGAGCTGGCGCAGCGGAATGCGCTCGGGGGCGACGTCCATCTTGCCGGCCTCGACCTTCGACAGGTCGAGGATGTCGTTGATCAGCTGCAACAGGTCCGAACCCGCCGAGTGGATGATCCCCGCGTACTCGACCTGCTTCGGGGTGAGGTTGCGCGAGGGGTTCTGTGCCAGCAACTGAGCCAGGATCAGCAGGCTGTTGAGCGGCGTACGAAGCTCGTGGCTCATGTTCGCCAGGAACTCCGACTTGTACTTCGACGCCAGCGCCAGCTCCTGCGCACGCGTCTCCAGCTCCTGCCGCGCCTGCTCGATCTGCAGGTTCTTGGCCTCGATGTCGCGGTTCTGCGAGGCCAGCAGGGAAGCCTTCTCCTCAAGTTCCTCATTGGAGCGCTGGAGCTCGTCCTGCTGGACCTGCAACTCCTCCGAGCGCGCCTGTAGTTCGGCCGTCAGCCGCTGGGACTCGTCCAGCAGCTCGTCGGTGCGGGCGTTGGCCACGATCGTGTTGAGGCTGACGCCGATGGTCGGCATCAGCTGGCCAAGGAAGTCCTGGTGGATCTGGGTGAAGCGAGCGATGGACGCCAGCTCGATGACACCGAGGACCTGGTCCTCGACGACGATGGGCAGGACCACCAGGGCGCTGGGCACGGCCTGCCCGAGGCTGGAGGAGATCGTCACATAGCCCGGCGGCAGTTCCTCCACGCTGATGGGACGGTGGTTGCGTGCGGCCTGCCCGACCAGGGAGCGCCCGACGCGGATGCGCTCGGGCCGGCCGGTGTCGTCGGGATAGCCGTACGAGCCCACGAGCCGCAGGTCGGGGCCGCCCTCGGTGTCCTCGGCGAGGTAGAAGGCGCCGTACTGCGCCGAGACCAGTGGCGCCAGCTCGTCCATGACGAGCTCGGCGACGACGGGCAGGTCGCGGTGGCCCTGCATCAGTGCGGAGATCCGGGCGAGGTTGGTCTTCAGCCAGTCCTGCTCCTGGTTGGCCCGCGTGGTCTCACGCAGGGACCCCACCATGGAGTTGATGTTGTCCTTGAGCTCGGCGACCTCGCCCGATGCCTCCACGGTGATGGAGCGGGTCAGGTCACCCTCGGCGACGGCGCTCGCGACCTCGGCGATCGCACGGACCTGGCGGGTGAGGTTCCCGGCCAGTTCGTTGACGTTCTCCGTCAGCCGCTTCCAGGTCCCCTCGACTCCCTCCACCTCGGCCTGTCCGCCGAGCCGTCCCTCGCTGCCGACCTCGCGGGCCACGCGGGTGACCTCGGCGGCGAACGACGACAGCTGGTCGACCATCGTGTTGATGGTGGTCTTCAGCTCCAGGATCTCGCCGCGGGCGTCCACGTCGATCTTCTTCGACAGGTCACCATTGGCCACCGCGGTCGTGACCAGGGCGATGTTGCGGACCTGCCCGGTCAGGTTGTTGGCCATGGAGTTGACGTTGTCGGTGAGGTCCTTCCACGTACCGGCCACGTTCGGCACGTGCGCCTGACCCCCGAGGCGTCCCTCGGTACCGACTTCGCGGGCGACACGCGTGACTTCGTCGGCGAACGCTGAAAGCGTGTCGACCATCGTGTTGATGACGTCCGCCAGGGCAGCGACCTCGCCCTTGGCCTCGACCGTGATCTTCTGCGAGAGGTCACCGCGCGCGACGGCCGTGGCGACCTTGGCGATCGAGCGGACCTGGCCGGTCAGGTTGGACGCCATCACGTTGACGTTGTCGGTGAGGTCCTTCCACGTCCCCGACACGCCCCGGACCGTCGCCTGGCCGCCCAGATTGCCCTCGGTGCCGACTTCACGGGCCACGCGGGTGACTTCGTCGGCGAAGGCGGAGAGTTGGTCGACCATGGTGTTGATGGTGGTCTTGAGCTCCAGGATCTCACCGCGGGCGTCCACGGTGATCTTCTGCGAGAGATCGCCCTTCGCGACGGCAGTGGCCACCTGGGCCACGTTGCGGACCTGCGCGGTGAGGTTGCCCGCCATGAAGTTCACGGAGTCCGTGAGGTCGCGCCAGGTGCCCTTCACGCCCTTGACGTCCGCCTGTCCGCCGAGGCGTCCCTCGGTGCCGACTTCTCGGGCGACGCGGGTGACTTCGTCGCCGAAGGCGGAGAGCTGGTCGACCATCGTGTTGATGGTGTTCTTCAGTTGGAGGATCTCGCCGCGGGCGTCCACGGTGATCTTCTGCGACAGGTCGCCCTGCGCGACCGCGGTCGTCACCTGGGCGATGTTGCGGACCTGGGAAGTGAGGTTGCCCGCCATGAAGTTGACCGAATCGGTCAGGTCTCGCCACACACCACCGACACCGGGCACCCGGGCCTGTCCGCCGAGGCGCCCCTCGCTGCCGACTTCTCGGGCGACGCGGGTGACTTCGTCGGCGAAGGCGGAGAGCTGGTCGACCATCGTGTTGACGGTCTCCTTGAGCTCCAGGATCTCGCCGCGTGCGGGCACGTCGACCTTCTGCGACAGGTCGCCCTTGGCCACCGCCGTCGCCACCTGCGCGATGTCACGCACCTGTGTGGTGAGGTTCCCCGCCATGGCGTTGACCGAGTCGGTCAGATCGGCCCAGGTCCCCGAGACGCCCGGCACCTCGGCCTGGCCGCCCAGCGTGCCTTCGGTACCCACCTCCCGCGCCACTCGCGTGACTTCCGAGGTGAAGACGGACAGCTGGTCCACCATGCCGTTGAAGACCGTGGCGATGTCGCCGAGGAGACCCTCGCCGTCCGGCAGCCGGGTACCGAAGTCACCGTCCCGTACGGCGGTCAGTCCGGCCAGCAGTTGCCGTAGCTCCTGCTCGCCCGGGGGTCCGTCGACGGCCTCGATCATCTTGCTGGTCATGCGCACCCTCGTTCCGCTCCCCAAGAGCCCTCACCCCGAGGACTCGGAACCGCGCCGGGGCTGTGAAGGCCCCCTCACCGTCCGGTTTCCGCTGTTCACACGGCTCGACCGGATGAGAAAATCCCGTGAAGATTAACTCAGTTGCCGGGCGACAACAAAAGCCCGATGCGGACGTTCCGGCTGAGTGGAAACCCTCCCCTCCGCAAGGCATGTCCGGCGGGATACGAGGTACTCGGCGGGGTTCGCCCGGCCTTCGGAAGCGGCGAACGGGTCTCCGCGTGGCGTCATGTGCACCGGCCTCGGGGGTACCCGGGACCGCATGCCGAAGAGGGTGATGCATGCAGGCCTTGCTCTGGCGTTCTTTGCGCTGCTGGCCGTGGTGATCCGGTTCGGAGGCGGGGGAGTCGGCTGGGGCAATGCCTTGCTGGGTGCGCTTGTGGCGACGCCGCTCGGTCTATGGATGATCTGGTTGCGCCGTCGCATGACGGAACAGGCGCAGGAGTGGGGGCGACGGAGGTTCCGACCGTGGCCTGAGGAGCGGCGCCGCTGAGACCTGGGGCCGTGGAGACAAATGCGTCGGTCTGCTCAGCCCTCCGCGGGTGGCGCCGTGGGCCGGTCCCACCGGCTTTGACTCGGGGGAGCGGCGGTGCCGTAGGTGGGCCGACAGCACAGCTGCTTCCCGGTGGCCGACCGGTGCGTGATTTTGAGCGCGTTCAAATATAGTCGGGGTCCGGCCAACGAGGCCGGATGGCGGCTGCCGGGGGTATGCGGGGAGGGGTTGGAGTGGGCCGACAGTTGTGGTGCGCAATCGCTTGCACAGGGGCGGTAGCGGCGCTGACGGTGTCATGCGGCTGGGCCGCGGCGATCCATGCTGCGGAGATTTCGGCGGACCAGGTTGACGGGCGATGGACCAGCGAGGCGGGCACATCCCTGACCTTCCACGAGGATCGCACCTTCACCGCTGAGCACTTCGACGAGTTGCCCGTCGCCCATGACTGCGAGAACCCCTCGGCCTTGTCGTCCGGCCACTGGGCTTTCTATGCCCCCGCTGAAACCGACCAGACCAACACCGCTGAGGAGACCGGAGCACGCGGCACCGTGCTGTCGCTGATCTTCTCCACCGGAGACTGCGAGGTGGACGCCTTCCTCTTCGGTGACGAAGACGACCCTGTGATGTGTCCGACCGGGGACCCGGATGCCGGCTGCCCTGGTGACGGCTATCTCCACCGAAACCAGGCCACGGCTTCCGGCACCTGAAGCGGCCGGAACCCAGCCGTCACTCAGCGTGCGCCCACCACGGACGCCGAGCCAGAGCCCGAGAATGGACAGGGGATGTTCGCCACTTCGGGAGGTACGACACTCTGGCGCTGTTCGATCGCTGCCAGACGGCTAGAAGATGTCGGCCGACCCTTCCTGGAGGTTCTCGAGGATCGTGCGTATCCATGGGCTGCGAACGGCCGGTAGCCGGACCAAGGTGTGCTGGAAACTTCCTCGGTCGGCGCGGAACAGGTAGTTGGGGCGCGGCGGGAGCGGGTCGTCGCGGAGCACGTCTTGGGGGATGCCGCCCGATGCGGGGACAGGCAAGTACGGGTGGGGAGAGACCAGCCACAGCCACACCCCCAGCGGCAGGGGCACCGGGTATGCCGATGCGGCCGGGCCGGCGGGAGTCCAGGTCTGTCCCGTCTGGGGATGGACCGGTACGAGGAGGATGTCGACGTCCGCACCGGCGGAGGGTTCTCCCGGTCCAGCCAGGACGGCGCGTCGCCTCGGGGGGCCTGCGGGCAGCAGGGTGTCGAGCGAGCGTTGGAACACGTCCGCGGTCAGACCGTTGGGGACCTTTACCGGCTGCCCTTTGGAGGCCACCAACAGGTGGGCGAGCGTCTGGCCGGCTGCCGCCTCCCATTGCGGACTCCACGACCAGTAGTGGCTCGACCCAAACCGCCCTCCCCACGTGCCAATCGCTTCGAACGGGGGCGTGCTCTCCCCCCTCTCCACCAGTTCCGCCCAGGAGTACGGCGCCGTGTGGACACCATCGACCAGGACGCGGCGCACGGCGTCCGAGCCGAGCCGCACTGCCTGCCACAGCGAGCAGTCGTCGATCCTGGTTGCCACAGGCAGGTCGCACGTCTCGCAGGCCATGTTGGGCCCGTCGGCCCCGTCGAGGCCGCAGCAGGCACCGCCGCGCTTCTCGGGAATCAGCCGGGTTCCGCGGATATCACCGGGAGCGATGACAATCGCCCCGGGCGTGCTGTCGGACAGGGCGTAGACCGGCGCGTAGATGCCGCGTGCTTCCGCCTCGCCCGGATCGATCTCGTCCCACATCCGCCACGGCCCTCCCCAGGGGTCCGGGTCCACGGCAAACGTCCCTGACTCCATGAGCACCGGTAGTTGGACCCCATTCCCGTACGTCTGACGGGCATGGGCGGGAAGGGGGACCTGAGACAAAGGGACTGTCAGCTCGGCACCGCAGCGCGCACAAATGAAGACGAACAAAGGCCCTCTCCGTAAGGGAAACAGCTGCATGGTCGCAGCTCGGCGGCGGCCCGCCAACGTGAATTCTCATCCGCCGTGGGAACGCCACCCGCGAACCGCGTCTTGTCGCCGGCGCAGTCCCTTCTTCGGGTTCGCCGCGGGTTGTTCAGGTGAGGGAGCGGGTTTCTGAACAAACGGGCGGCCGCTGGAATCGGTACATCGGGGCCACCAGCCGCCCGACTCGGATCCGTGCTCACCAGCGCGTCCGGGCTCCGGCGGCGGCTGGAACTCCCGTCGTACCGTTTCCAACCCATCGAAGGGCGATGACGTGAACCGTATCCGCCGACTGACAGCCGCCGGCCTGCTGAACACCGCCGGTACGGGCCGCCGGGCCACGACGACTGCCGTGACGCTGGCCATGGCGGGCACACTCGGGTTCGGCCTGATGACGCCGGCGTCCGCTGCCAACGGGCCCTGCTACGACGGGCGGTGCAAGACCACCGTGTCGGCGCCCAAGACCATCAAGGTGGACAGCCGTAAGTTCGGGTTCGGGAGTTTGAAGATCACGGGTGTCAGCTCCCGATCCGTGAAGATGTCGGCCGCCGGCGGGAGCCTTACCGGCAGCACCAGCCCGGGCGGCACTGTCAAGTTCAACAACCTGAAGATCTGGGTGAAGTCGGTCTCCGGCAACAAGGCCAACCTGCAACTGTTCCCCACGAGGTACTGAGCTTGTCGTTGATCCCCGGTGCGTTCGTCTCGCGCCGGGGATCAGGGGGCATGGGGCATGTCTGCTGGAGGAGTGTCCGGTGTTTGCCCACTAACAGGCTGACTTCTTTGTGTCATCGGTCTGTACGGCAGCCGAGCAGCTGCGCAGGAGACTGTCGGTCATGACCTCGCCCGGCGAGCCTGTGGATCAGGCGGGCCGGGGTGGTCGTGTACACGACGACGAACAGGGGATTGCAGCCGTGAGTGTGCAGCAGTACGACGAGATCGGCGAGGCATTCGAGGGATTCAAGTCCCTGCCGTTGACGCGCTATGGGGAGGTGCCGAGCTTCCTGGGCTTGGTCGGGGACGTGAGCGGCAGGTCGGTTCTCGACCTGGCGTGCGGCACCGGTTTCTACAGCAGGGAGTTCAAGCGGCGTGGCGCCACGGATGTGTTTGGTGTCGACATCTCCGTCGAGATGATCGCCGCGGCACGGGAGTTCGAGCAGCGGGACCCGCTGGGTGTGCGCTATGAGGTCGGTGACGTGGCCGAACTGCGGCCTTTCGACCGGCGCTTCGACATCGCGGTGGCAGTGCAGTGCCTCAACTACGCCGAGGACATCGCGGCTATGGAGCGGATGTGCCGCAACATCCACCGAAGTCTCGTGCCGGGTGGAGAGTTCTTCGTGTTCGCGCAGAAGCCTGACTACCGCTTCGATTGCCCGTCCCTGGACAAGTACGGGTTCCGCTGCGAGCCGACCGGCGAGCAAGGGGAGACGGGTCCGCAGGTGCGGGTCACGGCTCTCCTCGACCCGCAGCCAGTCAGCATCGTCGCCAATGCACCGCGCCGCGAGGTCTACGAGCAGTGTCTGCAGGCGGCCGGATTCAGTGAGGTGGAGTGGGTTCCACTGCAGGTGGCCGAAGCCGGCATCCGCGAGTTCGGCGAGAACTTCTGGGCTGACCTCCTCGCCTACCCGCCGCTGGAGATGTTGCGCTGCTGCGCATGACCGGCTGACTGGCCGGGGATGGGTGCGGTTCTTGGGGAGTCGTACGCCTTATCGGCCCGCACCCCGGTCCGGGTCCTTGCGCGATCGCCCCAGGTCGAGCTGGGTACCCGGATTGGCTCCAGGACCGGCTCGACTGCGGGGAACCCGCGCTGCGACGGGCAAAGGGAGGCGCAACGGCGGGAACCACGAACCACTACGTGAGCTCGGCAGCGCCTCCGGACAAGGGTGGGCCTGGCGCCCGGCCCCTACGAGCTCCGCCCCGCGCGTACCCGATCTGTCGGTGAACGTTGAGCCTCATCCGCGTTGCCGTCGACGGTGCCGCTCTCGGAACTCCGCGCTGGTACGGCTGGGGCGCACGGGCGTGATCAGCGTCGCAGCATGCCGCGCCACGGGCCCAGGGTACTGGCCGCGGGTCCCCGGTGGCGGGTCACGCCCTCGGCGATGAGGGCGATACCGATGCCCAGCAACCAGACGTCCTTGGCCAGCACGGTTCCCGGCTCAGTGGGGCGCAGACTGCCTTCCCGACGCATGCCTGGCGTACGCAGGTACAGCCCGAGAGTGCCGCAAGAGAATGCGGTGAGCGCGGTCCCGGCGACAGCGGCCGGGACGACCGGCAGGAGCAGCGCGGCGGCAACGGCGATCTCCTCGGTGGAGAGCTGCCGGGTGAACCTCCGGGCGTCAAGCTTGCCCAGGAAGGGGTAGGTGGCGGTGGCGAACTGCTGGAGTCGCTCAGCGGTGGCCTGGTCCGCGTGGCGTTTCGACAGTCCGGAGTCGAGGAAGAACGCACCGACGGTGAGCCTGAGCGGCAGTTGCCGCGCTGCGGAACGCCAAGCCGAACCGGATGCCATGCCGAGCCTCCTGACCCTCACCCCCGCCTACCACCATGCCACCGCCCCGAACCATGTCAAACCGGAGTAATCGCCACCTGCGGCGCGTATCGGGGCGACCGTAGCGGGAGCGGGGAGGGCGGTGACAGCACTGCCTCAGTCAGGAGGGGCGGATCGTCGGCTTCTCCATCCTCGATGGCTCCACGATGGACCTGATGATGATCGACCCGGATCATCATCGCCGAGGGCTTGGCCGGCTCCTGCTTCGGCATGCGGAGGAAACGCTCCTCGCTCGGTACGCGACCATCCGGCTGGAGAGCTTCGCGGACAACGCTGCGGCCAAGTCGTCCTATGAGGCGTGCGGATGGCGGTACGGGCAGAGGCTTGAGGGCGAGCGCCGACCAGGATTGAGTACACCAAGGACGCAACGGCCGACTGACGGTGGACCCAGCGCAACCCACCGGTGCGGGTATCGCCGAAGCGTCAGCGCTTCAGTGGTTCGCGGCCTGGAAACCCTCGGCGCTGACGTGCCGCATCACCGTGCTCGTCACGCGGTAGCGCCCGTTGGGGACGTCGCAGGACTTGGTGACGTGCACAGCCAATGGTCCGGCCCATTCATACCCCTGGCGCTCGCCGTGCTGTGCCAGCCTGTCGGTGAGAACCTGCCCCACCTGGCCCGCCTTGCGGGCGAGTTCGTCGTGGACGTGTTCGGCCAGTTCCACGTCGTACGCGTTCGGGACCACGACCCGGGTTTCACTGCACACCACGGCGTTGCTGTCACACTCACGCCGCAACGCATCCACCAACTCGACGGGGTCCCTGCGGAAGAACTGTGCCCAAAGCGCCTCTCCGGCGCGCTCGAGAGTCCGTTCCCATCCAGTGAGCGTGCTCATCTGCTCGTCACTCCTTCTTCCTCGTCATCACTCTTCATCAAAGGGGCATACGGCCGCGGCTCAGCCCGGTGCGTTCGAGTGACGCCCCATCACCGGCAGCACCCGCAGCGCCCACCCGAAGCGGCACCGGATTACTCGAAGCGGCACCGGTCTTCCTCGTCCCACGAGCGGGTGTCACGCGGCTCGACGTACGGCTCCTGCTGCGGCGGGTACCCTCCGGCGATGGCGCGCTGGCGGGCGGTCTCGGCGTCGAACTCAAGGCCCAGCAGGACGGCGATGTTGGTGATCCACAGCCACACCAAGAAGACGATCACTCCGGCGAACGTGCCGTAGGTCTTGTTGTAGGACGCGAAGTTCGCGGCATAGAACGCGAAACCGGCGGAGGCGATCATCCAGACGACCAGGGCGAGGAAGCTGCCCGGCGTGACCCATTTGAAGCCGCGGATCTTCGCGTTGGGACTGGCCCAGTAAAGAAGCGCGATCATAAGGGTCACGAGGACGACCAGGACCGGCCATTTCGCGATCGACCACACCGTCAAAGCGGTGTCACCCACACCGAGCACGTCACCGGCCCGGCGGGCGACGGCACCGGTGAAGACCACGATCAGGGCGCTGAGCACCGCGAGGATCACCAGCACGATCGTCAGGGCCAGCCGCAGCGGCAGCACCTTCCACACAGGGCGGCCTTCCGGCACGTCGTAGACGGCGTTGGAGGTGCGGATGAACGCCGCCACGTAGCCGGACGCCGACCACACTGCCAGGGCCAGGCCGACGATCGCCATGATCGACCCGATGCCGGAGTTGCCCTGCAGCTGGCGCACCGCGTCGCCGATCACGTCCCGGACGGCGCCCGGGGCGAGCTGCTGGACGTGGTCCAGCACGGTGCTGGTGGCCGACTGCCCGGCAACTCCCAGCAGGGACACCAGCACCAGCAGGGCGGGGAACATCGACAGGATGCCGTAGTAGGTCAGGGCTGCCGCACGGTCCGTCAGTTCGTCGTCCTTGAACTCCTTGAGCGTGCCGCGCAGCACCGCCGGCCACGACTTCTTCGGCATCTCGGTGGGTGCGTCCGGCTCCTTGCGTTCCACGTCCGGACCCGGACCGAACCTTTCCGGCTCGCTCGCGCGGCCGTGCCTCTCAGGGGCTTCCTGTTCGCCGGCCTCCAGGCCTTGCGTGGGGCCACGGCCCTTGCGACCGTCCTCGCGTCTGTGTCCCGGTTTCATGAGCTTCGCCATACGCGGCGAGTAACCACAAACGGCGCAGTCACCCGGCGCGCGCCCTACTGGTGGGTGCGAGGGCGGTGTTGCCACTCGCCGACGCCCTCTGGGCCGGCGGGTGGACCGAGGGCCGGCGACCAGCCGCGCGACGGTGACCCCGAGGGCGGCGGCCGTCCGTCGCGGGATACCGCGGCGACCGACTCCGAACAGGGCCACGGCCTCGCGCGGCGGCAAGGCGGGCGCGAGCGGGTGAGGCTGATTCGCTCAAGCGCGTGAGGGGGCCGTCCATCGGGCACGGCCGCTGCCTCGCGTGAGCCCCGTCTCACCTGGGCGGTGCCACTTGGCTATGCAACGAGTTGCATAGAAAGATCGAGGCATGGCGCTCGAGCACGCGATCCTCGTCTCCCTGCTGGAGAAGCCGGGCACCGGCTATGAGCTGGCCCGGCGTTTCGACCGGTCCATCGGATACTTCTGGACCGCCACGCACCAGCAGATCTACCGCGTCCTCAAGCGCATGGAGAGCGACGGCCTGCTCGCCGTCCGCGGGTTGCCGCAGCAGAGCCGGCCGGACAAGAAGGAGTACTCCGTTGTGGGGCCCGGCCGCGCCGCCCTCTCACGGTGGCTGCACGAATCGATCGAACCCGAGAGCATCCGGCACGAACTCGCCGTGAAGATCCGCGGCGCGGCCTTCGACGACCCGGCCGTGCTGATCCGTGAGGTCGAACGGCACCGGCAGGTGCACAGCGACCGGCTGGCGCACTATCTCGCCGGGGAACTGCGCGACTTCACCGGCCCGGCGGCCCCCGCCCCGCTCGACGCCGGTCAGGAACTGCAGCATGTCGTGCTGCGCGGCGGCATCGCGTACGAGCGAATGACTGTCGCCTGGCTCGACGACGTACTCGCCACCCTCCATCGGCTCGGCACGTCGGACCCGCATCCCTGAACTGCCGGCCACGGCCGCGCGTCTCCGCGACCTTCAGTTCCGCACCATCAACCCTCAACCCTCAACCTTCGGAAGGCGGACCTCCATGGCCGACTCCCTCCTCTTCAACCCGCGCACGTACGACCCGGCACAGTTCGACCCCGAGACCCGCAGGTTGCTGCGCGCCACCGTTGACTGGTTCGAGGACCGGGGCAAGCGCAGGCTCATCGAGGACTACCGTTCCCGCGCCTGGCTGGCCGACTTCCTCGCGTTCGCCGCCAAGGAAGGGCTGTTCGCCACCTTCCTCACCCCGGCGTCCGCCGCCCGCGACAACGACCGGCGCTGGGACACGGCCCGGATCGCCGCACTCAACGAGATCTTCGGGTTCTACGGTCTCGACTACTGGTACGCCTGGCAGGTGACCATCCTCGGGCTCGGACCGGTCTGGCAGAGCGACAACGCGGCGGCTCGCACCCGTGCCGCGGAACTCCTCACCCAGGGCGAGGTGTTCGCCTTCGGCCTTTCCGAGAAGACCCATGGCGCCGACATCTACTCCACCGACATGCTGCTGACGCCGGACGGCAACGGCGGCTTCACGGCGGAGGGTTCCAAGTACTACATCGGCAACGGCAATGCCGCCGGGCTCGTCTCGGTCTTCGGCCGACGCACCGACATCGAGGGCCCGGACGGCTACGTCTTCTTCGCAGCCGACAGCCGCCACCCGGCGTATCACCTCGTGAAGAACGTCGTCGACTCATCGAAGTACGTCAGCGAGTTCCGCCTCGAGAACTACCCGGTGGGACCGGACGACGTCCTGCACACGGGCCGCGCCGCGTTCGACGCCGCCCTCAACACCGTCAACGTCGGCAAGTTCAACCTCTGCACCGCCTCGATCGGCATCTGTGAGCATGCGATGTACGAGGCGGTCACTCACGCGCACACTCGCATCCTGTACGGCCGCCCCGTCACCGCCTTCCCGCACGTGCGCCGCGAGCTGGCCGACGCGTACGTCCGCCTGGTCGGCATGAAGCTCTTCAGCGACCGCGCCGTCGACTACTTCCGCTCCGCCTCGCCGGACGACCGCCGCTACCTGCTCTTCAACCCGATGACGAAGATGAAGGTGACCACGGAGGGCGAGAAGGTCATCGACCTGATGTGGGACGTGATCGCCGCCAAGGGCTTCGAGAAGGACACCTACTTCGCACAGGCCGCCGTCGAGATCCGGGGACTGCCCAAGCTCGAAGGCACGGTCCACGTCAACCTCGCGCTGATCCTCAAGTTCATGCGCAACCACCTCCTGAACCCGGCCGAGTTCGCACCGGTGCCGACCCGCCTCGACGCGGCCGACGACACGTTCCTCTTCGAGCAGGGACCGGCCCGGGGCCTGGGTTCCGTGCGCTTCCACGACTGGCGCCCCGCCTACGACGCGTACGCCGGCGTCCCGAACGTCGCCCGCTTCCGGGAGCAGGCCGACGCCCTGTGCGAGTTCGTCACCACCGCAGCCCCCGACGAGGAGCAGAGCCGGGACCTCGATCTTCTGCTCGCCGTCGGCCAGCTGTTCGCACTCGTGGTGCACGGCCAGCTGATCCTTGAGCAGGCCCGCCTGACGGACCTCGACGAGGATGTGCTCGACGAACTGTTCTCCGTCCTCGTCCGCGACTTCTCCGCGTTCGCCGTCGAACTGCACGGCAAGGACTCCGCCACCGCGGATCAGCAGCGTTGGGCGCTCGGTGCCGTCCGGCGTCCCGTCATCGACGAAGCGCGTTCGGGACGCGTCTGGGAGCGTGTCGAGGCGCTGGCCGGGGTGTACGAGATGGCGCCGTGACAGTGAGTTCCGGGGGCTCGTCGACACGTGACGGGCATGGTCTCCCGGAGCAGTGACGCCGTATCGCCGACGTCGCCACGTACCCGCCGTAGCCCTTGCCGCGGCGGGTACCGCGCACGGGGTGAAACCCACAGAGACGATTCGAATCGTCTCGTAGAGCCGTCAGAGGTCGGTGTGGGCGAAGCCGCGCCCGGTGTTATTCAATGAGGTGTGCGGTCAGGGATCTCGGGGCCCCGTCGCGCGGTCCGAGTACGGCCCCGGTGCTGCGCCGGGGATTGCTGAGAGAGTCGTATGGACTCCACACCCTCCCGCTCGTCCTCGTCGGCGTTCCACCTGGTCAGCCGAGCCCTGGGGCGCTACATCCCCCGCGGTGGAGCGGACGCCGGACCCGCCGGTCCCGCCGACGCGCAGGGCGACCGCACCACGCGCCACCCCGTACCGGACAACTCGGCAGCGAGCCATCAGGAGCAGATCCTCGGCGCGGTCAACGTGGACCGGGATCTGATCATCACCCGCTGCAATCTGGACGCCCCCGTGTTCGCGGGTCTGGACGCCGTGCCCGGGAAACCGTTCATCGATCTCCTGCCCCCCTGGGACGTACCGACGGTCACACGGCGATTGCGGCAGGTCCTGGAGAGCGGTGAGGCACACGTCGCCCGAATCCAGCGCCTGCGCCGCAGCGACGGGTCGGAGCTGGTGGTCTCGCTGAGCATCCTGCCCGCCGCGGTGCCCGAGGAGGGCCTGACCGTCTCCGTGATCGCCATGGCCCGGAGGCTGCACCTGTACGCCGCAGAGACCGCGATCGGCACCTCGCTGGACATCGGCGAGACCGCCCAGTCGCTGGCGGAGTCCCTCTTGGCCTGGGGAGACGTGGCGGCCGTGGACCTCGACTTCGCCGTGTGGACGGGCGAGGGAGTCACCGGGCAGGTGCAGCGGCGCATCCGACTGCGGCGGGCGGCCCTGGTGCCGGACCGGGCATGGCCCGAGGGCTACGTGACACCGGGCGACGACCTCCCCAGCGACGCGAGCCGCCTGCTGGCGCAGGCGGTGCTGCAAAACGACGCGCCGCAGATCATCGTCATACCCGACCGCGAGGCTGTCGAGCGAGTGCTCGACAGCCCACGGGTTGTGCGTGCCCTCGTGCCCGTCGACCGGTCGGCGGGCGTGGCGTGCATACCACTGGTGCTGGACGGCGCGCCGCCCGTCGTACTGGGCGTGGCGGAAGTCTGGCGGCGAGCGGACCGCCCCTTCCGCGACAGCGAGCTGTTCGACTTGCAGGAACTGGTGGCCAGGACCGCCCACCACGTCGACCTGGCTCGCCAGCACCAACGCGAGCACACCCAGGTGCTCGCACTGCAACGCCGACTCCTGCCACGCACCGGCGGCGACACCATCGAGATCGCCAGCGTCTACCAGCCCGCCACCCCCGACAGCGCCGGCGTCGGCGGCGACTGGGTGAACAGCTTTCCGCTGCCGGACGGCCGTACCGCGCTCGTAGTCGGCGACGTCGTCGGGCACGGCCTGGGAGCTGCCGCAACCATGGGCCAGCTGAGCATGGAAGCCCGCGCGCTGCTGTCCGCCGGGCTCGGGCCCGACGAGGTGCTGGAGCACCTGGACGAGACCGTGACGCTGCTGGACGACGCCGAGTCCGGGCTGGCGGCCGGCTACAGCGCCCTCGGATCGACCTGCTGCATCGCCCTCTATGACCCGGTCAGCCACCACGTGGCACTGTCCAGCGCCGGCCACCTCCCCCCGATCCTGGTCACCCCGGACGGGCACGCCGGTCCGCTCCCGCTGCGTCCTCACCCCGGCCTGGGCGCCGAGTTCGCACTGCGGGAGCCGTTCGACGTCCACACCTTCGTCGCCGCCCCGGACTCCCTGCTCGCTCTCTACACCGACGGCCTGGTCGAGGATCCCGCCCTGTCGATCGACGAGGGCATCGACAGGCTGGCGGCCGCCGTGTCGACGGTGCACCCCTGGGACACCCTGCAGCAGGCCGCACGGCACGTCGTCGCCGAGCTGGCCCCCATGCACCAGCGCGACGATGTGACCCTGCTCCTCGCGCGGACGATCGGCTACCGCAAGGGGGACACGGCGACCTTGCGGCTGGCCGCCCGCTACGACGCCCCCGCTCGCGCCCGAGCGCAGGTCTTCGCGCTGCTGACGCAATGGCGTACCAGGGAAGCCACCCGGGACAAGGTGGTGCTGCTGGTCAGCGAGCTGGTCACGAACGCGGTCCGCTTCGCCGCCGGCCCCATCACGGTACGGCTGATCAGATCCGGCAACGGCCTGCTGTGCGAGGTGGGCGACACCGGCAACGGCAGGCCACGCCTGAGGCGGGGCGACCTGCTCGACGACGGCGGGCGTGGCCTGAGCATCGTGCACCGGCTCACCACCCGGTGGGGGGTGCGGTGGACGGACACCGGGAAGGTTGTCTGGGCGGAAGTCGCGAGGTGAAGCGACTCCGCGTCGGGGACGCGGCGGGTGGGGCGAGGGTTCTTGCGGCACGGGTGGCGGGAACTCGTGCCACCGGGATTCACTTCGAGCCGACCTCCCAGACGTGCTCCACCTGCGGTGTCAAGGACGGCCGCAAGCCCCTCGACGTCCGCGAGTGGACCTGTGCCGCCTGCGGCACCGTCCACGACCGCGACGTCAACACCGCACGGAATGTGAAACGGCCGCCGGACCGGCGGCATCGGCCTGCGGAGCGCCGGTAGGACCAGAACCCGTTCTGGCAGAGCGTGACGAAACAGGAAGCCACGGATTCCCGACCGGAAACCGTGCCGCGTAGCGGCACAGCAGCTAGTCGAGAAAGGCCGGAATCCTCGCCCTTCAGGGCGAGGAGCGGGTCAAAGCCACTGTCCTTCCAGGGCGGTGGCGGTGAGACCGGGCGCCGCCGCGTACAGAACGGCGCGATTGCCGGGCTTCTGCTTCCCCGCGTCATGCGCCCGCCGCAGGATGTCGAACACGGCGGCGCCTCCGCGGTTGCCGCTGGTGTAGCTGTCCCGGCTGTAGTCCAGCAGCCCCGACGGCCACGCCTCGGGCATCGTCTGCTCCATGTACTCCAGCACCCGGGTCCCGCCGGGGTGGGCGAGCAGCACATCGGGGTGCCAGGAATCGGGGTCGTCCTGGTAACGCTCGCGCAGCCAGTCCCACATTGCCGTGACCGTCTCCTGCACGGCACGCGGTCCACGCCGGTCCATCACGAAGTGGGTGCCGTCCGACCGCGTCTCCAGGCGGTGCAGGTCCTGGGTGCCGGGCAGGGTGTGATTCCAGGCGGCGTCCAGCCGCAGCACCGACTCGGGCCTCGGGCGGCCCGTGACCACCGCGGCCACTGCCGTGTCCGCGAACAGCAACCGGACGATCAGCGACTCAAGGGTGTCGTCCGCGGGCTGGTAGGTCGTGCTCAGCGCCTCCGAGATGACGATCAGAACCACCCGGTCGGGGTCTGCGGCCACGAGATCCGCCGCGAGCGCCAGGGAGCGGGTCCCCGCGATACAGGCCCATTGCGTGGCAGGCAGCAACATCACATCGTTGCGGAGCGAAAGCCTGTTGGCCAGGGCTATGTCCAGTCCGGGCAGCGCCGGAGTGGTGGAGTGACTGGTGATCAGGCAGTCGACGTCCGAGGCGTCCAGCCCGGCTGTCTGCAGGGCCCCGCGTGCCGCACGCTCCCCGTAGGACTGCACGGCCTCCCAGGCCGGCGCCGTGCGCTCCTGGACGGTCTGCGGCGCGGGTATGGCCTCGAGGGCGGCGATCACGCGGTCCACGTCCTGCTGTGTGAACCCGTCGCGTACAAGCGCCTCTTGGGTCGGCTCGATGCCCACAGCTTGCAGGGCGCTGCCGCTGCCGGGCGCGACGGCGGTCTCCAACGGCAGCATCCACCCGCGGGTCTCGATGCCCGTACTGGCCGCGATGCCGTCGACCCGCGGCGCCCACGCCGCGTCCGGGTGCCGGTCGCTCACCTCGGCCACGATCTGGCTGGTCTTCACGACGTGCTCGCCGTGTATCACGGCAGGAGGAGAGAGGTAAGCGGCCATGATGGGGCACCTTCCACGGGGAACGGGGAACGGGGAACGGGGGAGGGGGAAATCGAGGGGAGGGCCACAAGTGCTGTGTCCTGGGCCACGTAGGAACTTCGCGCCCAAGAGCATGCAGTGGGGCCCCACTTCGGGCGTCTGCGTCCGTCCCGAGCCTGGCGCTAAATGGACATTTGCGCTGTGATGCAGACAACTTAGGCGCGGACTGGGATTCGTGACACGGCACACACCGCTACCCACGACGGAAGCGCGCCGCCGGGTCGGCGAGTCTTGATGTCGACCCGTATCGCGATGAGCGCCCCCAGTTCTGCATGCAGTTCGGAGAACGGCGTCGAGCCTGCGGCGGCGACTGCATGGGCGACGGACCTTTCTGTAGTCGTCCACGTACGGCACAGCCCGAGGCGTTCGTTGGTCACGCGGCCCTCGCGTTGACGCATGCCGATATCGGCATATGATTGCTGCATGGCACGAGCGGCGACGACCTCGGACGCGTTCAACGCGATCGCCGAACCGCAGCGGCGGGAGATCCTGCTGCTGCTGCGGAGCGGCGAGCGGCCCGTGACCGAGCTGGCGCGGGACCTGGGGATGACCCAGCCGCAGGCGTCCAAGCATCTGCGAGTGCTCCGCGAGGTCGGGCTGGTGCGGGTCCGCGGGGCGGGCAAGCAGCGGCTGTACGCCCTGGACGCCCGCGGGCTGCGGCCGGTCCACGAGTGGGTGGGCGGCTTCGAACAGTTCTGGCACGAGACCTTCGACCGGCTGGACGAGTACGTGCGAGACCTGAAACAGGGCAAGGCGGGAGGAATCACCTGATGACGATGACCAGTAGCGGCGGCGAGCATGATCACACGACCGCGGACCGCGAGATCGTGGTCTCCAGGGACATCGGCGCCCCACAGGAGCTGGTGTTCGAGGCGTTCACGCAGGTCCGCCACCTGTCGCGGTGGTGGGGACCGGACGGGTTCACGACCACGACGCGGTCCTTCGAGTTCCGCGCGGGCGGGGTCTGGGACTTCGTGATGCACGGGCCGGACGGGACCGACTACCAGGAGTGGATCACCTGGACCGAGATCGTCCCGCCGGAGCGGATCGCGCTGGTGCACGGCGAGTTCCGCGACGACCCCCACGCCTTCGAGTCGGTCCTGACCTTCGAGCCGGCCGGCGAGGAGACCCGGATCGTGCTGCGCACGGTGTTCCCCAGCAAGGAACTGCGCGACGAGGCGGTGGAGAAGTACCACGCGATCGAGGGCGGCGAGCAGACGCTGCGCAACCTGGCGGACTACGTCGCCCGACTCACCTCGAACGAGACCGCCCGGAACGAGACCACACCGAAGGGAGCGGAGGGCTGATGGCCGGGAAGGTGTTCTTCAGCGTGACGATGTCACTCGACGGCTTCATGGCGCCGGAGGCCGTGCCCGTCGAGGACGTGTTCTCGCCCGAAGGGCAGAACGACCCGAGGGTCCAGCGCTGGATGGCGAAGTGGTCGGAACTGCAGGCGTGGGCGTTCCCGCAGCGGTGGTTCAGGGAGAACCTCAAGCTCGGTGAGGGCGGCGAGGAAGGACTCGACAACGACATCGCACGGGCGACGTACGAGCGCACCGGCGTGAGCGTCATGGGCAAGCGCATGTTCGACGCCGGCGAGCTCGCATGGCCTCAGGAGGCGCCGTTCCACACCCCGGTGTTCGTCGTCACCCATACCAAGCGTGATCCGTGGGAGCGGCCGGGCGGCACCACCTTTCACTTCGTCAACGACGGCATCACCAGCGCCCTCGATCAGGCCCGCGAGGCCGCCGGTGACCGCGACGTCCGCATCGCCGGCGGCGCCGAGACGATCCAGGAGTACCTGGACGGCGGCCTGATCGACGAGTTCTCGATCACCCTCGCGCCCGTGCTGTTCGGTACCGGCATCCGCCTGTTCGACCGCGTGGACCCGGACCGCCTCGCCCTCGAGCAGACCCGCACGGACGCATCATCCCGGGTGACCCACCTGACCTACACCGTCGGGAAGCGGTAGCCGGCGCACCGCACGGCAACTCACAGTCCCGCGACCTTGCCGCTCGCCGAGATCTCGTAGACCAGGGTGACCGTGCGGTGCCCGCCGGGGGCCAGGCGCAGGTCCCAGCGTGCGATGCCGTCGGCGTCGACCGCATCGGGTTCCGGCGCGCAGGCTTCCTTGCGCAGGCGTACCTCCACCGCCGAGACCTCGGAGACCGGGATCCGCTCCCGAAGCGTGACGACCTGCTCGATCCGGTCTCCGGGCGCGGAGAAGCGGGACAGATGCAGTCGGACCGTGCGGGTGATCACGGTTCGCTGGGTCAACGTCGCGGTGTCCCGGGACTCTTCGGCCTGCCGGATCACGCGGTAGTCGTCGTGGCTGCCGAAGGCGAGCTCGACAGGGGCACCCGGTGCGGTGAAGCTCAGCGTGCCGCGGCCGGTGAATCCGCTGCCGCGGACGAGGTCCACGGGCCCGGCCAGCAGCGTGTGGCCGGAGGTGTTGTCGAACCGCACGACTTGGGTGACCAGCGGCGACAGTTCGGGCGAGGAGCAGTACTCGCTGCTTGCGGTGGCGGTGACGGCGGTGAGCGACACCCGGTGGCCGCGGCCGTCCGCGGGGACGGTGACGGGTGCGGGGGAGTGCAGCACACGCGTCCGGCCGCCGTCGTCCACTCCAGGAAGGCCGAGTACCGGGGCCGGCCCGAGGTCCGCGGTCTCCTCTTCGCGCAATTCCACGTCAACGGTCCGGCGCTCAGCGGCGGAGCGATCCGTGAGGGTCAGACGGTCCTCGGTCAGCCGCGGCGGGTCGGTGGTCAGTGCCGAGCGGGCCGTGGACAAGGTGAGGCGTATGTCCGACCAGTCCTCGCCGGTGCGCTGCCAGACCATCGCGTCGGTTTCCAGCGTCAGCGATTCCCCGTCGAGTACGGCCCGGTAGGCGGGGCGCCACAGAGCGCAGGAGGTGAGGTGGGTCAGGCGCAGCCGGACCGATTCGGCGACTGCGGCCTGCACGGTCAGCTCCACATGGCCGACCAGTTCGGCGGGCTGTTCCTCGGAGAGGTCGATGGCCTGCTGGGCCTCCGTCAACTCTGTCGAGAGGATCGTCAACCGTGCTTCGGCGGTGCGGAGTTGCTCGGCGTACGAGTCGCGCTCGGCGTCGATCCGGTCCAGTTCGCGGGTCCAACGGGTCTCGTCCGTCTCCCCGTAGCCGGTCCCTTCGGCGATGTCCCGCAGGAGATCGGCGGCGAGCCGGCCGAGGAGGTCGAGGCGGGCGCGCAGCCGGTCGCGTGCGTGGCCGAGGGCGAGTTGTTCCTCTTCGAGGGCGCGTATCCGCATGCGCAGGGCGGAGTCGTCGGCGGAGGGCAGCGGCGCCCGCGGTGTCCAGGTGCGGACGATACGCACGTCGAGGACGGTCGCCCTGTGGTCGCCCGTCAGTTCCGCGTGGAGAGTGCGGTCGACCGCGAGTGCGCTGATCGGTCCGAGGCGCAGGCGCTGGATGCCTGCGTTCAGGTCGAGCTCGGCGGTCCGCTCGACATGGGCGCGGTCCTCCAGGCAGGTGACAGCTGTGACGGGCAGGGGGATCGGCCGGGTGTCCGTGGGCATGGTGTCAGCTCCTGCGGTTGCCGCCGACCAGGGCCTTGGTGGCCGGGAGGCGAATGTCGTAGCCGCCGTCGAGGGTGGCGCTGCCGCCGGCGGGCAGGTCCACTCGCCAGACGCGGGTTCCCGGTGCGTGCCGGTCGGGGCCGCTGTCCTGCTCGGGCCCTGTCCAGTCGGCCCGTTCCTCGATCCGGACGTCCGGTTCGGTCGTGACCGGAACCTGTTCGTGGACCTCGACGGCGACGGCATGGGCCAGCCGGTTGGCCAGTTCCACGTGGACCTGGTGGGCGAGCACGGTCGTGTTGTTGCGCAGACCCGATGTCGACTCGCGCAGGTTCGTGCGGCGGGTGACCCGGATGCCCTCGGCCGGTCCCAGCCCCATGCGGCGGACGCCGCCGGGAGCGAGCGTGGGCAGAGCGGCGGTCGTCAGGAAGTCGTCGTCGCTGGTGACTTCCACCGGCCCGGCGAGCAGGGCCTGGTCGGTGGCGTTGGAGAGCACGAGCGTGGCGTAGACCGTCTGCTCCACGGACGGCACGCACAGGTACTCGGTGCGCAGGCCGACCGGGATGTCGGTGACGGTGACGGTGTGCCAGGTGCCGTCGGAGGGGATGTCGGCGCGGGCGACGGCGTCGTAGCGGTGGTCGAAGGAGCCCGCCGACTCGCGGGGGCGCACGGCGTGTCCGGGCAACGGCAGCGCGGCCACCGCATCGGCGCGGCGGCGGTACTCGTCCGCCACCGCGTCGTAGGGCGTGTGAGGGAAGAGCCTGCCCCGGCGCCCGGCGTTCTCCTCGGCACCGGACAGCACGAGCGCGGCGTAGTCGAGCTCCGCGCCGCTGGGCTGCGGCGGCCCGACCGCCACCGGCGGTGACGGCGGCGGGCCTGCCCGGACCGCGGCCTCCGGGGCCATGGCGGCGGGAGCGGCGCCGCGCCTGGCGGCGGGCCCAGCCCCACCGCTCGGTCGTCCCGACGGCGTCCTCGGCGCCGCCGGGGCCGCCACGGCGGTGCCGAACGCTGCCGGCACAGCACCGGCGAAGCCTGTGGGCTCAGCGGGTGCGACGGGCGGCAAGCCGGATCCCTGCGGTGCCGGCGGCGGCGGAGGGACGGGGCCGGACATGGCGGGCGGCATGCTGTACCCCGGCGATGCCGGCGCAGGGGCGAAGGGCGCGGGTGCGGGCGCGGCGGGCGTGCCGTACCCCTGCTGTACCGGCGGCATGGGGACGGGACCTGCCGCGGCCACGGGCACAGGCACTGCGGTTGAGACAGGGCGGGGACCTGCCGCGTCGTAGCCGGAGAAGAGATCGGCGAGCCCCACGGGAGGCTCCCGCCAGCCGGAGGGCGCGGGGGCGGGCTGCCGCCGTCCGATCCGGATCGAACGCAGAGAGGGCAGGTCGGTGCGGCGTCGCAGATCCGCGGTGGCCAGACCGATGCGGACCCCGGCCCAGTCCTCTCCGGTGCGCTGGGCGATCGAGGCACGCAGCACCAGGGTGCCGCTGTCGTCGCCCTGACGGTGCGTAAGACGGTAGGCAGGGACCCAGACAGCCCCCGGCACGCCGTACTCGAGCTCCACTTCCACAGTTCCGGTTCCGGTTCCGGTTCCGGTTCCGGTTCCGACGAGCGTCAGTACCGCGACGACCGTGGTCGCGACGCGCTCGGACTGCACGTCGGTGGAGGCGCGGACCCAGCGGTCCGTGGCTATGGAGAGTTCGTGCTCGACGCGGCGCAGTTCCTCCTCCAACTCGACGAGCCGGAGGTGCAGGCCCCGCAGCCGCTCGTCGACGAACTCGGCGAGTCGCAGCCACGCGTCGGCGGGCGTACGGCGGGGCGGGTCCTCGCGCTTGCGGGTCGGCGGCACCGGGCGCAGCGCCGTCACCTCGGAGATCAGGCCCGACTGCCGGTCACGGCGGCCCTGTGCCGCGGCACAAGCGTCGCGCAGCCTCTCCATCTCGTGCCGCAGGCTGACAGCCGAGTCGGTGCCGGGGAGTTCGGCATCCACCTCCGCACGCACCTCGGTGACGCGTACGCCATGATCACCGACGACTTTGGCGCGCAGCGAGCCCGGGTCCATGGACCTGGGCAGTCCCGTCACCCGCACCCTGCCGTCCGCCGGCACGGTGCCCCGCGCCACCCGGGTGCACAGCGCACCCTGTGCGTACACCACGACCGCGTCGAGTGACGACGCCCATCGCTGCGCTTCCCCAGACTCCATACGCCCGCCCCCGTTGTGTCCGTGCCGACCGAAGCCTACGCCCAGGCGCAGGCCGGACCAGCCCGGACCCGTCGACTTCCGCTGACAGTGGGCGTCATCGAGGCGGCATGACACAGGTCACGTCAAGACGAGGTCCGATCTTGGAATGCGCGGTCTCCGGCCGCTGCTGCACTGTTCATGGGCTCGCCCTGTGTGGGGGCGCGCTGGGCAACGGTGCTCGACGCGGCCGGCCGAGGTGGGAGTCCCCCGACCTCGGCCTTCTCTGCTCCCTCGTCCTCGGACCGCTGTCTTCGAAAGGTTCTCCCGCACCATGCCTCTGGCTCTGCTGGCCCTTGCCGTTGTCGCCTTCGGCATCGGCACGACCGAGTTCGCCACGATGGGGCTGCTGCCCCAGATCGCCGACGGGATCGGGGTGTCGGTGCCCCAGGCCGGCAACCTCGTGTCGGCGTACGCGCTCGGTGTCGTCGTCGGTGCCCCCGTTCTGACCGGCATCGGTGCACGCATACCGCACAAGAAGCTGCTGCTGCTGTTGTCGGGGCTGTTCGTGGTCGGCAACATCGCCTCCGCGCTCGCCCCGAACTTCGGCCTTCTGTTCGCCGCGCGTTTCCTGGCCGGACTGCCGCACGGGGCGCTGTTCGGAGTCGGGGCCGTCGTCGCATCCCGGCTGGTCGCCCCCGAAAGGGCCGCACGCGCCGTGTCGATGATGTTCCTCGGCCTGACGGTCGCGAACATCGTCGGCGTCCCGGCCGGCACCGCGCTCGGCCAGCAGTTGGGCTGGCGGTCCGCCTACGTCGCCGTCGCAGTCATCGGGCTCGTCGCGCTCGCAGCACTGGCCGCGTTCGTCCCGCACCAGCCCCGCGGTCAGCAGGCCGGAATCCGCCACGAGGTGCGGGCCATGAAGAACCGGCAGGTTGCGATCGGCCTGGCCACGGCAGTGGTCGGGTTCGGCGGGTTCTTCGCCGTCTACAGCTACCTCGTGCCGATGCTGACGCACCTGACGGGCATCTCCGACACCTCGACCACCCTGGTCCTCGCGCTGTACGGCGTGGGCATGACGGTCGGCACGCTGATGGCCGGCCCCCTCACCGACCGCGCCCTGCGCCCGACTCTCTACGCGGGGCTCGCCCTGCTCGCGGCCGGCCTGGTGACGTTCTACTTCACGGTCCACAGCACCGTTCCGGCCCTGGTCACGATCACCTTCATCGGCGCGATGGGTGCCCTCATCACCACCCCCGTGCAGATGCTGCTCATGGCGAAGGCCAAGAACGCCCCGACGATGGCCGCGGCCTCCAACCACTCCGCGTTCAACCTGGCCAACGCGGGCGGCGCCTGGCTCGGCGGACTGGCCATCTCCGCGGGCTGGGGCTGGGCGTCACCGAACCTCGTCGGCGCCGCCCTGGCCGTGGCAGGCCTCGGCCTGGCCTTCACGGGCGGCCTCATGGACCGGCGCGGCGGACGCTCCGCGACCTCCGAAGTGGTCACGTCATCCGCTGCGGAAACCCCGGCGGATGCGGCACCCACCACACCGGCCAAGGGATGACCGGTCGGCCACGTCGCTTCGCAATGTGAGGTGGCCTGTGTGAGACACACAGGCCACCGGTTCGATCACGCTGATTCACGTTCGCCCATTACCAGTTGTCCGGGGACATGATGCGCTCGCGAATCCAGACTCCGGCGGGCTTCAGCGGCGAGGTGCCGGTCCAGGGGCCGGACCTGTCGCACGTCCCGGTCTTGAAGACGGCCCCGGAGCGGTTGTCGTCGGAGAAGTTCCAGTTCGTCCAGCTGATCTTCTTGCTGGCCATGAGGTCGAGGTAGCGCTGCGACATGGCGAAGTCGTTGCTGCCCTCGCCGGCGTAGTTCTGGGTGCCGAACTCGGTGACGAACACCGGGAGCTTGTCGGCGGCGCGGGAGAGGGTCGCCAGGTACTCGTCGCGGTGCGAGTACGCGTAGAAGTGGAAGGTGTACATGATGTTCGACGCCCTGACCGGGTTGTTCACCACCTCCGACTCGTTGGCACCCTCGGAGACACCGAACGAGGACCACGCGCGGGTTCCGACCAGCACGGGAGCGTCGGAGTCGATGTTGCGAATGGTCGGGATGATCTGCTCCGCGTAACTCTTGATCCGCGACCAGCTCACGCCGCTGGGCTCGTTCGCGATCTCGTAGAGGACGTTGTTCTTGTCCTTGTTGCGGTTGGCGATGTCGGTGAAGAACTGCCGGGCCTTGCTGAGGTTGGCGTGGGGGTCGCCCGGGGTGAGCATGTGCCAGTCGACGATCACGTACATGCCGCGGTCGGTCGCCTGCTGGATGAGGGAGTTCGCGAGATTGGTGAAGTGCTGCGGGTTCGTCTCGTAGCCGCCCTCCTGTACGTAGGTCGAGACGCGCAGGACGTCGGCCTTCCAGTCGCCGGCCAGGGCGTCGAGCGAACCGCTGGTCAGGCAGTGCGGGTACCACTGGGTGCCGTGGGTGCTCATGCCTCGCAACTGGATGGGGTTCCCGCGGCTGTTGCACAGCTTGGTGCCACAGACCCTGAGCTGGCCGTTGACGGACACCGGCGTGGCGGCCGCGGCACGCTGATCCGTGCCGGCCGCTCGGGCGGACCCGGTCGGGATGACGCTGAGGAGGAGCAGGAGCATGCTGCCGAGCGCGGCGGCTACCGCACCCCGCCGAAGCGACAGAGGTGATGCCCTCATATGAACCTCGTTCAGGTGGGGGATTGATAGGAAACTTTCCTAACCAGAAAACCAGAGCCCACTTGGGGCTACAAGAGCCCTGCCGTCATCCACAATTGCTTCGGCATTCACAGAGATGTGGTTCGCATATGTGATTGGGGCCATGCTCGGAGCCGGGGCGTCTGCCGAGGAACGAGCCTGGGGGGCGGCCCGGTTGCGGGCGCGCCTGCGCTGCTCGCCGGAACTGCTCACTGAGCCAAGGGGCGTTGTTGCGGTCTGGTCCCCGTCGGACCCGGCGTGCTGAGTGGTCACGCACCTGGCTTTCGGAGGACCGTGCGGTACGCCGACCTGCGCCGACAGGCCTGCGGGGACGCCGAACTGTCACCGGGACGGCGTTCACCGCCGTACGCTGGTCGCGGCCATCAACAACCGGCTGCGACCAGCACGTTCATTGCCGGCCCTGGCACCCGTCGCGTACGGAGGTCAGTCCGTTGAAGACGCCCGTGTACGCGGTGCCGGCAGGGCCGATGGTGACCGGTGCCCAGTTGTTGTCGTAGAGAAGGCCGGTCCCGACGAGTTGCTTCCACCGCGTGGCGCCCGTGCGGAAGTCGACGGCCGTCAGATACCAGGCGGCGACGCCGATGGGGGTCGGGTCCTTGGTGTACAGGTAGATCAGACCGTTGGCGGTGGAGAGCTTCGGCACGACGGACGGGGCTCGCTCGCTGCTCTCCCATATGGTCGGCGACGGTAGGAGCCGGACCTTGAGGTGTCCACGCAGATGCGGAACTTTTCAAGGGACTGCAATCAATGCCGGGCCCAGCGATCGCACTGGTTCGGGATTCCGGGCCCCTCATTGCACGTGCCTGCCTGACCACTTGGTCACGTGCCGGTTCGGCAGCCGCCCCCGCGCTGCCCCTCCCGGCCGAATACGCCGAACGCGCTCAGGTCTTGAGTCCCACGCCACCGAACATGGCTACCTCGGCGGGCAGATCGGTCTCGCCTTCATCCGGTCGCCAGCGGTTGCAGGACACCACACCCGGCTCCAGGAGCTCCAGCCCGTTGAAGAACCCGGCGATGTCGGCCGGCGTGCGCTGGGTCAGTTTCGGCGTGCCGTGCTCGTTCCAGAACGCGACCGCGGCGTCGACGTCCGGCATGTCCGGCCGCGTGATCGTATGAGAGAGGACGAGGTGGCTGCCCGCGGGCAGCCGGTCCATCAGACGACGCACGATGCCGGACGCCTCGTCGTCGTCCTCGATGAAGATGACGACGCCGAGCAGCATCAGCGTCACGGGCTCACTGAAGTCCAGGGTTCGCCCTGCCTGTTCCAGGATGGTGTCGACGTTGCGCAGGTCCTCGTCGAGATAGTCGGTGCGGCCCTCTGGCGCGCTGGTCAGCAGGGCTTCGGCGTGGGCCAGCACGATGGGGTCGTTGTCGACGTAGACGATGCGGGACTCCGGAGCGACACGCTGAGCGACCTCGTGGGTGTTGTCGGCCGTCGGCAGGCCGGTGCCGATGTCGAGGAACTGCCGTATCCCGCGCTCGCCGGCGAGGTACTGCACGGCCCGCCCGAGGAACTGCCGGTCGGCGAGGGCGTAGTCGCCGATGCCCGGGTGCAAGCTGCGGATCTGGTCGCCTGCAGCCTGGTCGACCGGGTAGTTGTCCTTGCCGCCGAGCCAGTAGTTCCAGATCCGGGCCGTGTGCGGCTGGTCGGTCCTGATTCGCTTGTGCGCCTCGGCCGAGGCGGCGGGAATCCCGGTCACGCCATTCCCTCCAGATCAGCTCGATTCAGGGGTCGTTCAGGGTCAAGGAGCAACCTAGTGGCCGGAGTTGGGAAGAGCAGAGGCGCCCGGGACCCGGCGCTCCACTCGGGACGAGCGGAGTCTGCCCTGAGCAGGGAGAGCCACAGCCGACGAACGCCCAAATGGCGGTCAGATTGGAAGGGCTCCGGCATGAACGGATCGGGCCCACGCGCCGTATCCTTACCCGATCGAGGTGCGCATTCGGTCGAATTCCTCGGTCTTCATGGGGTTTGTGCACACAGGTCGTGAGTACTGCGGCCATGGGGGGATGAGAGGCAACCATGACGGCGGCGAGTAACACGGTGCGTACAGGCACCATGCTTCCGATTGACGCGGCACGCTGGGCGATGTGGACGTTCGTCATCGTCAATGCGGTGATCGTCGAGGTGCTGTTCGTCAGCGCCGGTGAGGGCAAGAACGGGGTACTCACGGTCGCCAAGTTCTTCGGCCTGCACGCAGCCCTGCTGATGCTGTTCCAGCTGCTGCTGGTGGCCCGGCTGCCGTGGCTGGACCGCCGCATCGGAATGGACCGGCTCACGGTGTGGCATCGCTGGGTCGGCTTCTCCTTGCTGTGGACCGTCCTCACCCACGCCACTTTGGTGGTGCTCGGCTACGCGACTCTCGACGACGCCTCCATGGCGAAGACGTTCGTCGCACTGAGCGGGGTGCCGGCCTCCCTGCTGGGCATGCTCGCAGCGGCGATCATCGTCGTGATAGCCCTGATCTCCACGCGGGGCCTGCGGCGCCGACTGCGGTACGAGGTCTGGCACGGCCTGCACCTGTTGCTCTACGTGGCCCTGGGCCTGGCGTTCGTCCACCAGTTGCAGGAGACGACGACGTTCACGTCCTCCGCGTTCGCCACGGCCTACTGGTGGATCCTGTGGCTGTTCGCCTTCGGCGCGCTGCTGACCGGGCGTGTGGCCATGCCGTTGTGGCGCAACGCCTACCACCGGTTCCGCGTCGCTGCCGTGGTGCCGGAGTCGGACAACGTGGTCTCGGTGTACGTCACCGGTCGGCACCTCGACAAACTCCCCGCCCGGGCCGGCCAGTTCTGCATCTGGCGGTTCCCCGGGCACAACCATTGGTGGCTGGCCAACCCCTTCTCCCTGTCGGCGGCGCCCGGCGGCCAGGGACTGCGCCTCACGGCGAAGGCGGCGGGCAGCGCCAGCGCGGGCCTGCGGGACGTCCCGGTCGGCAGTCGTGCCTTCGTCGAGGGTCCGTACGGGGCGTTCACGTCGTTGCACCGGACCCGGCCCGGCGTGCTGCTGATCGCCGGAGGCGTGGGAATCACGCCCGTGCGGGCCATGCTGGAGGAGCAGACGACCGGCGACGTCGTCGTGCTGTACCGGGTTCGTAGCGAGGCCGATGCCGTGCTGCTCGACGAGGTGCGTCACCTGGTCGCGCTACGGGGCGGAAGGTTGCAGCTGCTCACCGGCAGGACGGGCGAGGGCGGCGTCCCGCCGTTCGACCCGAGCAGCTTGCACCGGCTGGTGCCCGACATCACCGCACGCGACGTGTACGTCTGCGGCCCGCCGGCCATGACCGCGGCCGTGCTCTCCGGCCTTCGAGAGCTGCGGGTCCCCGCGCGACAGGTGCATGCGGAGAGGTTCGGCCTGGCCTGACTCGGTGGTCGGCCCACTGTCGAGTTCCGCCCCGGGCAATACGTGAGGGCGGGCGCGGGCCCTTCCTGGCAGCCGCCGCACTCCAGCAGGTGCAGCGCTGCTCCGCCTTCTTGACCGGTGCTGCACCTCCACGAGAGCGAGGCTCGCTGGTCCTGCGGACCCTGGCCGCGCGGCGCCTGCCGCGGCCGGCATGTGCCGTGACCCGGGGGCGAACCTCTGTGCGAACCTGGCCCGGCTGGCTGTGTAACCTCGCTTCCCGCATCACAGGGGAGGAATCATGCGAGGTAGAACGGCCAGAACGGCCTGGATCCTGGCGAGTGGGGCGGCGGCCCTGACGCTGCTGTCCGCGACGGTGGCCCATGCGGAGGGCAGGGGGGACATCCGGGTCACCAAGACGGTCGTCAACGGCGGTAACAACGTCATCATTGGCACATCGGCGCGAGTCACCTATCCGATAGCCATCACGATCCGGGACAACTCCGGAGTCAAGGGCCTGTCGCACGTCAGTGTGTTCAACAAGACCAACGGCCGGGGCTTCAGCGACTGGGTGGACACCCGCTGCGAGAAGAAGAGTTCCACCACGTCCGTGTGCACAGCCACGATGACGATCGCCCCGGCCTGGCTCCCGGGCAGTATGCCCGAGGACGTAAACCGCACAGCGGGCGTCTGGCAGGTCAACGCCACCGTCAAAGCCAAGGACGGGGACTACTGGATCTCCGACCACATCGCCGAGTTCAAGATGAAGCGCGCTTCCAAGCTCACGACGAACGCCGGGCCCGAGCCCGTGGCCAAGGGTGCCAAGCTCACCGTCACCGGCAAGCTGTCCCGGGCCAACTGGGAGGACCTCAAGTACCACGGCTACGCCAAGCAGGAGGTGAAGCTTCAGTTCAAGAAGGCCGGCAGCGCCCACTACAGCACGGTCAAGACCGTGAAGACGGGCGATACCGGCCAGCTGAGTACCAAGGTCACCGCGACTTCGGCCGGAAGCTGGCGCTGGTACTTCCCCGGCACGACGACCACCGCGCGGGTTGTGTCGGCCGGAGACGCCGTAACCCTGAAGTAGCTGCCACTCAGAAGAGGTTCTGCGCCCCGGTCACGTCGCCTTCCGACGTGACCGGGGGCTTCTGCCTTCTGCCAGGTCGCCCCAGTTGAGGATTCCGGAGCGCAGAACACTGCAACCCTGTGGCCTGTCCTGCCTGTTAGCGGCCCCGCCTTCGCGAGTCAGGGCGGTGGGCTGGGCTTCCGCTTCCAGTCCGGACGGCGGCCGCGGCGAGCTCGCTGGCGCCGATCTGAAGCCGAGCGCAATCACGATCCCGGACTGCCTGATGCACTCCTCGAGGTGGACGTGCGGTAGGGAGTCGGCGGGCTGAGCGCCTGCGGGAACCGTGCCCAAGAAGTTCACGCTGCGTTGCGGCACCAGGACGTGGGGCTGGAAGCACATCAAGCAGCGCCGACGGATGGAACAACACGATGGACAGGAAGATCAGTACCGCCATATCGTCCGGAGCCGACAATGGCCGTGGGGGATACTTCACTTACACCATTCCAGTGCCCACGGTCGAGAAGTTCCGGACCACCATCGGTACGCCCGGCGGGATCAACGCCCTTCTGACCGCCTACAAGGTGGACCAAAGGGCCGCCGCCGCAGGCCGCTGCTAGCGCCTAGGTGGGAGCAGGGGGAAGGGGCCGGAGGGATGCATGGGGGATAGGACGCCGGCGGAGCAGGCTCTGGGGCGCTCGTACACCACCGCTGACGGAGTCGAGTTCCACATCACCCAACTGACCGTCGAGCACCATCCGGATCGCACGCTGACGTTGACGTTCGGAGTCACTGTGCAACGACCGGACCACCCGGACGAAAGCTGGGTGGTCACCCTTCCATGGGACGACAAGTCCTTTGTGGACGTGCTCACCTCGCCCGCCCCCCACCCCGACCGGCTGCAGCAGATGGTTCACATCGTTCACGCCCTGCTGGAAGAGTGGTGGGACACCAAGGGCCGTAACAGGCGGTCGGCGAGTCTGGGCCGGCAGATCTCCTGAAGCGGCTTCATCCTCCGATGTCGGTGATGCTGGGCCGAACCCCGGGCCGCGTCAAGGTCGTTCGTCCTCGGGCTTCGCCTCGAGCGCAACAGCCTTGATGGAGTGGTGCGGGACGCCAACAAGTGGCCCGAAAACCAGCCTCGGCCAAAGTGCGGCTTGGCGACGCCGCGCGAGCTGGTCATCGTTCTCCCTCCTGCACGGCTACGGAACCATGTCCGTACCCGTACCCGTACCCGGGAGCGGCGGCTGACCAGTTCCGAAAGACCTCGACATGCCCCACGCCATCTTCGCTGAGCCCTGCCTGATCACGTTCTGCCGTCTCGATGAGCTCGGTCTCGAAGCCGTCGGGCAACGCCTCCAGCCGGATCGGGGGTGATCGAGTGCCGGGTCGCCGAGCCGCGTTCACCGATTAGCGGCCAGCGCTGCGCGAGGCCCTCTTGCAGATCTTTGACGAAATACTCGGGAACCTCCAGCGACGGGAAATGCCCCCCGTTTTCGCGCGACCTCCATCGGACGATCTGTCGGTACCGCTCCTGTGCCCAGGGGCGCGGACACTCGTGCTGGGTTCCCTGACTTCCGCCTCGGTAAGGTGCTGGCGACCAGCTTCACGGGGACTCTGTCGGAGCGTCATGGCGACGCTGTGGAGCGGTCCCACGCCGCACCGACTCGTCGACTGGCTGGCAGTGAGCGGCCTCGCCGTGGACTCCTGCACCACTGCCCAGCTCGACCTCGCTCGGGAACTGAGGGAGTCGATTCACGCCGCCGCGACAGCGGCCGCGCTCCAGGACGCTCTCCCTGCATCTGCTGTCCAAGTCATCAATGACTGCAGCGCTCAGGGCCGGGCCTCGGCAATCCTGACGCCCGAGGGCCAGCGGCGATGGCGGCTCAGCTCGGCTTCCTGCGTGGAAGATGCTCTCAGCGTGATCGCCGCCGACGCGATCAGCATCATCGCAGGCGAACGAGACGGGAAATTGGCCTTGTGCGCATCGCCAACCTGCCGAGCCGCATTCTTCGACACCAGTCAAAGTCGCACTCGCAAATGGTGTGACATGAACACGTGTGGAAACCGTCAGAAGAAGGCGCGCTTCAATGCCAACCAGCGCAAGAATCCCAGATCAGCGGATTGATCGGTTCCTGGGTCCATCCAAGTGGCCGTACGAGGGGTTCAGTTGGTGTGGGTAGGCGTGTCGGCGTATGTGCCGTGAAGCATGCCGGTGGCCTGGCCGACTTCGATGAGGTAGCCGTCCGGGTCGCGTAGGTAGCAGCGCAGTTCTGCTTTGCGGTCGATGGGTGGTGTGAGGAATTCGGCGCCTTTGGCACTCCATTCTCGGTGGCACGTTTCGATGTCGGCGACGCGGAGGTTGAGGAAGCTGCTGACCGTGGCGAGGTCGGTGGGCGGGCGCAGCGTGACGTCTGGTTTGTCCGGAGTGGGGCCGCCGCCGGGGTTCATGATGATCCATCCGTTGGCGAGTTTGATGGTGCAGGGGTTTTCCTCGAGCACTACCTCACCGCCGAGGACGTCGGTGTAGAAGGCGCGGGATCGGGCTACGTCGGTCACCGTCAGAAAGTGGGTGAGGAGAAGCCCGGAATCCGGGGCGGGAAAGCCGTCGCGGTGCATGCAAGACCTCCTGTTGGATCGGACATTTTCCCCATAGTGGTGGATGGGTCTCCGTGAGTGCGGATGAACACGGCCGGAGGTGGGGGCCATCCGTGCGGTCCGCGTTCATCCCCGCCCCGGCGTCATCCTGTCGAGCCGTCGATCCCGGTCGGCCGCCGTACCGACCCGCAGCCGTCGTGGATCGGTGTGGTGTTGGGTTGTCACCCTGTCATCTGTCAGGGCCGCTGGTGCCGCTCTGTCTTCTAGGGTTCGAGTGTCGTTTCGGCCCCTGGCTGCAGCACGGGGCAGCCTCCGCAGACAGGTAGGGATGGCATTGATGCGTAGGCGCTTGTCCCGTTCCGCGCTCGTCACGGCTGCCGCTTTGGGCGTGGTCGCTGCCGGTGTGGTCCTCGTCCGGCCCACGTAGCCGGCACGGGGCCTTCGCCGTGGCCCGTGAGGGCGGGGCGCGTGGTTTGTTGACTGTCCCAGCAGCGCTGCGGGTGACACCGGCAAGCCGCGCCGTTCGATCTCGGGGCCCAGGAGATCGTCTTCGGGAAGATCAGTGGCGGCCCCGGCCGGGCGGCAGTGGGTGGGATGGGCTGGCGTGCGGACGCTGGAGTCACGAGGGGGCGGCGTCTGCCTGACTGGAGTACGGGCCGTTCGCTGTCCGGTCCGTCGGTCGGCCTGAGCATGCCTTTCAAGCGAACCCCACTACCAGTCTGGGGTGGGGCTCGGTGGGCTCGGACGGGCGGGCCCACTGTTCCGGCCGGTAGTAACCCCCGCCCTCCCCGCCCCTGCTCCTGCCGTGTACCGACACCGACTCACCACTCATCACGAACCACTCACCTCTGGCCACTCACTGTTGACCGTGAAAGGCGTGACCCTTGCGCAGACTTCTTCATGGCGCCGCCGCGCTTGCCCTGACCACCGTCGCTGTCCTGGCCGGCAGTGGCCAGGCGCAGGCCGACGGCGGCTCGTGGGCGGGCTGCCCGTACGGCGCCGTCTGTATCTATCCGCAGGACCAGGACCCCGCCGTCAGCCCCAGCCACATCTTCTACTCCTATGGCTTCCATCCCATCTACAACCAGTACGGCAACCACTGGGTCCTCAACAACCAGTACGACGGCGCGCTGGCCGAGACGTGCAAGTCCCTCACCACGGACTGTCATTTCACGATCGGTCCCCAGGAGGGCTTCTACGTCGACCTCGCCCCGATCAACTCGATCCTGCTCAAGGAGCACTACCAGTGAAGCGCCGTCTTCTCGCCACCACCGCCGCGCTGCTGCTGATCAGCGGTGCGGCCGTGGGGTCCGCCACCGCCAACGCCCCCACCAACGCCCGCGCCCGGGCAGACGCTGATGCCGCAGTCGTCGCCCCTGCCGGGCGGGCTGCGCAGGCCGGTCCCGCGTCCGTCCAGGTACCCGACGGTGTCACCGCCGGGGCTGCCGTGTTCGACCGGCAGACCGGTACCTTCACCGAGCAGCTCAACACGAGTCTGCGTTTCCGGTCCGCTTCCGTCGTCAAACTGCTGCTTGCACTGGACTTCCTGTGGAACCGCGGCCCCGACTACACGGTGCCCGCCGCCGACCGGGCCCGGCTGGAGCCGATGCTCCGCAGCAGCTGGGACGACGCGGCCAATCACTACTGGTCGCAAAACGGCGGCCCGGCGATCATCACCCGTATGGCCGGCCGTCTCGCCCTGAAGGACACGGTGGGGCCGCCCGCCGGATACGACGGCTACTGGGGCTATGCCTCGCTCTCGGCCCGTGACACGGTGACCGTCTACCGCTACCTCCTGGACTCGGCACCGGCTGCGGTACGCGACTTCGTCATGGGCAACCTGCGCCAGTCCACCCGCTGCGCCTCGGACGATTTCGACCAGCACTTCGGCATTGCCGGGGCGTTCGAGAAGCCGTGGGCCGTCAAACAGGGCTGGGCGGGGTCGTCGTACGAGGAGGGCACGTGCGGCCCGCCGGGCACGGCGGCCGCGCCGCGTACGGCTGATGCGGCGACCGCGTCAACTGCCCAGGCCCAGGCCTCCCAGGACCACGCCGCCCAGGAGCAGCTCCAGGCTCTGGCTCCGGTTGCCGCGGGTGTGGACCTGACCCGGCCTGCGTTGCACAGTACGGGGACGGTGGGCGCGGGTGACCGGTTCGTCGTGGCGGTGTTCACGCTGCATCCGGTCGGGACGTCGTACGGGAAGGCGTTCACGGACATCGGCCGGCTGACCCGCTCGCTGGACGTTCCGGGTGCGGCGCGGCCTGCCGGGTGGTGGTACGGCACGTGGAGCAGCCATGTGAACGTCCGCCGCGACCCGTCCACACGCAACGCGCCGATCACGCAACTGCCCGCCGGGGCCGAGGTGTTGGTGGGCTGCCAGGCGCGAGGGGAGGAGGTGCAGGTGCCGCCGTACACCAATGACTGGTGGGCCTATCTGCCTCAGTACGGCGGCTGGGTCTCCAACATCTTCATCAGCTCGCCCGACAACCGGCTGCCGGACGTCAAGGACTGCTGACCTGGCGGGCCTCAGAGGCTATTGGGCAGGCCGCGCGATGCTTGGACTGGCGGGAATTAGGCCGTTTCCTCACCGCTCGTAGTCGGCGAGGAAACGGAGCACTTTCTCCACGTGCGGCCGTACGCGTTCGGGAACGCCGCGTTCCTCGATGACGGTGCGGTCGCTAGTGCGGTAGCCGGCGGCGATCAGCGCGGGTAGGTCCTCGGTGGGCAGTCGGGCCTGTTTGAAGCGCTGGTCGAGCCAGCACACGTACAGGCTCATGGTGTGGATGGCGTCCGGCGGTGACAGGTGGTCCTTGTCGCCGTCGCCGTCGCCATCCACGGCCCAGGCCCGGAACACCGATGGCGTCCACATGGCGATGCCGTGCTCGTCGGTGGCCGGGCGGGCCGCGTTGGTGTCGAAGCCGCTTTCCGCTTTGAGGAGTGCGGCGAGCAGCGCGGGGGTGACCTCGGCGTCGGTGCAGCGCCGGGCGGCACCGACGATGACCGGCCGCAGCGCTTCGGGTACGTCGGAGTCCTGCGGGATCTCCCCGGCTGCCACGACGGGCGTACCGGTGACGACGGGCGGCGTGCCACGCCCGCCGCCGCGGTCACCATCCTCGTCACTGTCGCTGCCGAACAGTGCGAACCCGGCGACGGCGACGGCCGTGGCTGCTGCGACGCCGGCGAGCGCCACGCCGGCGGCCGGCAGGAGCCGGCGCCGACGGTCACGCCCGCTGGGAAGGGCGTCGATGCGGGCGGCGAGGCCGGCGGCGGTGTGCGGGAGGCGGGCTGCGTGGTCCGGTGCCAGGCAGTCTCCGATGAGTCGGCGCCAGTCCTCCTCGAGTCCGGCATCCAGACGCAGTGGCGCGCTGCCGCGGGCGTAGGCCTGCGCGGCGAGCGAGCGGGCGCGGGCGGTGGCGCCGGAGAACGGGTGAAGGCCCCCGGTGAGTACCTGGTGGGCCAGTACACCGAAGGCCCAGATGTCGGCGGTCGGCCGGACCACCGACCCGTCGGCGCCGGTGCGCTGGGACCACCACTCGGGTGGCAGATGGTCGAGTGTGCCGAGCGGTGGCATGTGGGCGTGGGTGCCGTCGAGTTCGGTGGCGAGGCCGAAGTCGGCGAGCCAGACCTCGCCACCCGCGCCCAGCAGCACGTTGGCGGGTTTGAGGTCGCCGTGCACCCACCCGGCGTCATGCATGTGGGCAAGCCCGGCAGCAACACCCCGCAGCATGCGTATCGCGTCGGGGACAGGGCGGCCGGTCTCGGCGGCGTCCAGGACCTGGCGCAGGCTGGCCTCGGCACGGTCCATCACGAGCGCGATCGCACCGTCCAGTGCGGGCAGCTCCGGCACGTCGAGGGTGCACACGGCGCGGGTCCGTACGAGATGCGGATGGTCCGCCTCCGTACTGAACCGCACCTCACGCGCCACCAGTTCACCGAGCGCGGCACGCTGGCCTGGTGCCAGAGCGCCGGTCGGCAGCACTTTCACCGCCACCGTCGTACCATCGGCGACCGACCGGGCCTCGTACACGGTGCCCCAGCCACCGGAGCCGATGACCGCATCCAGCTCCCAGCCCTCGATACGGAACCCCGCCGGCAGACGCGGCGCCGGCGCCCCCAGCAGGCCCTCCCCGTCCTCCGACGCCGCCAGCGCGTCCTCCCCGTCCCTTGACGGCCCCAGCGCACCGTTGCCGTCCCCTCCTGATGCCCCCAGCACGTCCTCCCCGTCCCCTGACGGCAGCGCACTGCCGCCATCTCCTGATGCCCCCAGCGCGCCGCCCCCGGCGCCTGACGGGGTCACGCTTCAGCCCCCTGCGCCCCAGCGCGCCTGCGCGACGGCAGCAGCGCGAGATGCTCCTCGCGCACCAGACCGAAACGCAGAGCGAGCGAGGCCAGCCGGGCACGTTTGGCGCCGGTACGGCCGTTGCCGTCCGCCCCGGGCTCCTCGCCCACGTCCAGGCGCAGCTTCGCAAAGGCCAGATAGTCGATGTGGTAGTTCACCGCGGAACGGGTCAGACCACGGCAGCTCTCCAGCGGACGCAGCCGTTCCGCAATGTCCCCGGCCCCCGGCAGCGCACCGTCCGACCCCTCACGCAGCCGCGGCTCGCACAACGCCACCAGCACCAGGAAATACTTGGCCGTCACATCGAGCGCGTAGGGAAGTACGGTCTGCTCACCTGCACCCGGCACGGATCGCTCGTCCAAGAAGGCGTGCTGCGGGGCGAACACCTTGAACTCCGCGGTCCCGTTCAGCGCCGGCAGCACAACCCGGGAGAACTCGAAAGGCACCGGCGCCCCGAGCCTTCTCGGCGCAACGGTGATGTACTCGCCGGCACCCTCCAGGTTCTCCACCACATACGCGCAGTCAGAGCTGAAGTTCGACAACCGCCAGTAGTCCTCGGCCGCCTCCAGCCGCCCCGCCCGCCGGGAGATACCCGGATCGGGCAGGACGATGGACACGTCCCCGCCACCGGGCAGCCCCCGCCCGAAATCGGCTGCATCACCCGGCCCCATGTACAGCAGCCCGGGCCCGCCCGCCCCGGCAGCACCAGGCTGCACCGGACCGGACGGCTGGACAATGATCGTTTCCATGCCGACTCTCCCCCCGAAATGATCGCCAGGACTGCACAGGCGGTACCGGTTACCGCCGGCCCAACGCGATATTTGCACGCCAAATCGCAACTCCCGGCGGCGGATGGTCAGTTCAGCCCCGGTCGGCGCGACACCCAGAGCATCACCGGTCACAGCAGCCGCCGCAACCTCCCACACCCGCCACCCTGCCGTGGAACCATCCCTCCCCAGCTGACCTGCAGCAACGCAAGAGCCTGGGATACTCAGGCCGCCCGCACCCCGTCAGAGCCCCAGAGCAGCAGGACGTTGCGCAGCGCGGCACGCTCGCGGGCGGCAGCCTGAGAGCCAACGAGCCCATCAGCAAGAACCACAGGATGCCCGTCCACGGCCGGCGCGCTGACTCAGCACTCGTGAGAGACCGCCGCGCAGCGCGAGCCCCGGTCAGGGCCGGCATGATTTCAATCTTCCACCTGAGTCGACCAGTTCGAACGAACCATCTGCTGCCGGAGAAGCACCCCGTACCCCCGGCCGGGGGAGTGTCGCCCGCGACGGTCACTGGCCGGCGTGGGCCCCGTGGCGGACTTCCCGTCCGGCGTGCGCGGCTACGGCACGTACGCCTGCCCGCAGTTCGAAGGAGTCCCTGCCTTTCGAGAGCCGGCACAAGGAGAACGCCAACAAGGCCGAGGCCGAGGACTATGCCGAAGGCGTTCCCACGCATCGACGGGAGGATGTGTCGCCCCATGGCCGTCTCTCGCTCGACCCCGGCCCTCAACTCGCGCAGTTCACCCACGGTCATGGTTGGCTCGCCACCCCCAACCGCCGTAGCCGACTCCCGCTTCGAAGACGCACTGCCCATCAGAAGACAGGGGCATCCGATCGTGAACGGCCCGGCAGCCGACGCCCTCACACGCTCCGCCACGGACGGGGAGAATCTGCGTCCGCACCACGGGGAGAATCTGACTGCGACGTCATCCGATCCGGCCGGCTGTCCGCCCCCGCGACCAACTGGCCCGCGACTGCGGCCTCACCGTCCGTGCGCCGTCGCCCGTGATCCGAATCGTGGAGCGCGTTGCGCGATCGTCGGCAGCAGGAGCGGCCCCGCACGCTTGGCGCGCCGCTGAACAAGAGCGCTCTCCACCCGCCCGATGCCCGCCAGCGCGCCCAACTCGACGGCCAGGTAGTCGTACAGAGCGCCGGTGTCACGGCACTGCACCATGGCGAACACCGACGCCCGGCCTGTCACGACGGCAGCGAAGGCGACCGCAGCGTGCTGTGACAGCGCCTGCGTCACCTCACCCAGCGCGGCGGGCGCCACCTCCAGCCACAAGAGTGCCTCCATCGGGAAGCCGAAGTACGACGGACTCACATCCACCTCGAAATGGAGCACCCCGGCGGCCCGCAACCCGGCGACACGGCGCCGCACGGTCGAGGCCGACCACCCAGTGGCAGCGGCCAGCTGTGCGACGTCCGCCCGGCCGTCCAGGGCCAGTTCACCGGCCAGCCGCGCCTCCGCCTCACCCCAGCCGGACACCTCGGCAACCGCGTCCGGGCCCTGCGGTGACTCGGGCGCGGAGTCGAGGAGAGCTGCCTGCTCGGACGCCTCCAGCGCACTCGTACGGCCTGCCCAGCCGCCGACCCCGGCGACCGGCCGCAGCACGCAGCCCGCCTCGACATCTCGAACCCCCGGGGTCCGCAGCAAGTGGTCGAAAAGCGGCCGACCGCCCTCCGCCCCCGCGCCCGGCGTGCGGACCATGCACGTCAGCCGTGTCCCGCCGGCGAGCGGGGCGATCCACGAGGTGTCGTCGCGCTGCGCGAGCGCGGCGGTCAGCGCTTCGGTGGCCTCCGGCGTGCAGTCGATGCGGACGAACCAGTCGAGCATGCCGATCTGCCGGCTGTCGACAAGCCCGACCACCCGGACCACCAGGGCCGACCGCAGCCGCCGGTAGCGACGCGCGACAGTGCGCTCCGGCACTTTGAGCACGGCGGCGATCCGGCTGAACGAGGCACGCCCGTCGATCTGGAGAGCATGGATCAGACGACGGTCCAGCAGGTCGAGCGTGACCGATTGCGCCACCAGACCCCCTCCATACGTCCGATCACGTCCAACTCGGCGACCCTACCGCGCGCAGCGGAGCACCCGGCATGACGCTGGCGGCAACCCACCGCAGAAAGGCAGACCATGCTGACCGTCCTTCCCATCAGATACGTGGCCGACGTCGACGCGTCCCGCGACTTCTACGCCGGGCTGGGGCTCGCCGTCCGTCAGGAGCCCGGCACCGCCGTCTGGGTCCGCCTGAACGCCGCAGCCGGCGCCGTCGGCGTCCACGCCGCCGCCATCTCGCAGAGCCGGCCACCCGGTACCACCGAACTGGGCTTCACGACGGACGAGCCACTGGCACAGGTCGCGCAGCGCCTCGAACACAACGGCTACCCCTACGAGCTCGTCGAGGAGAACTTCGGCCACAGCATCCGCGTCACCGACCCGGACGGAGTCGTCATACAGATCCAGCACATCGACCCCGACACCGTCCGCAGGTCGGCCGCGGCCGTGGCCGACGAGACCGCCTGACCGGCCCGTCGCCGCAAACGCCCCGCCCACCGGCCCTCGAACTCCAAGACAGGCCGTCACGACATCGGACACAGCATCCGTCACGGCACCCGTCACGGCAGAAAGAACCGGCATGGAACCGCTCGTCACACTCGTCGCCGTCACAGGCCTGCTGCTGCTCGCCGGGGCGCTCGGGGCCATGCGGCTCCGTCGGCCGACCACCGCCCTGCGCGGCGGCCTCGCGGCCATGTTCGCGCTCACCGCAGGCGCGCACTTCGTCGGCATGCGCGACGAACTCGTCGCCATGGTGCCGCCCGCCCTGCCGGCTCCCGGCCTGCTCGTCACCCTGACCGGCATCGCCGAACTCGCCTGTGCCCTCGGGTTGCTGTGGTCACGAACGGCCCGGCTCTCGGCCGCCGTGCTCAGCGTGATGCTGGTCGTCATGTTCCCGGCCAACGTGCACGCCGCCACCGGCGACGTGCCCTGGTACGACGAACTCGGCCCCAGGACCGCCATGCAGACCGTCTTCCTGGCAGCCACCATCACCGTGCTGGCCCGCCCCAGCCGGGCAGCAACGGAGACCCCTGCGGAGCCCTCACCCGCGGCGCCCACGTCCACTGCCGGGCCTAGGCCGAAGACCGCGGCGATCCGCAATCCGGTTCCGCGCCAGATCAGGCTCCCTGGACGTCATCCAGTTCGGCGGGTCCGCCGTAGCAGATGAGTGCCCAAGCGTCCGAGCACGCCATCATCCGCGCCGGACTCCTCCGCCCGCTGGGGCCCGATTCCTCTTGCACGGCTATGGGAAGTTTTAGGGCGCATCGTTACCCTCCGCCCATGATTCCCACGGTGGTTTGGGGCACAGGCAACGTCGGCCGCGCAGCCATCCGAGCTGTTGCGGCACACCCGATGCTCAGCCTGGTGGCCGTGCTGGTGTCGAATCCTGCCAAGATCGGCAAGGACGCGGGCGAACTCAGCGGACTCGACCGGCACCTGGGCGTTGCGGCCACGGACGATGTGGATGGGATCCTCTCCGAAAGCCCCCGCGCGATCGTGTACGCGGCTTCCGGTGACGTGCGCCTGGACGGCGCCATCGAAGACATCAGTCGAGCGCTCCGTACCGGCGCCGTAGTCGTCACACCGTCCCTGTACGGCATGTACGACTGCACCAACGCACCGGACGAGATCCGCGACGTACTACTCAAGGCCGTCGAGACCGGCGGCGGCTCGCTGTTCGTGTCCGGCGTGGACCCCGGCTGGGCCAACGACGTACTCCCGCTCCTGATCAGCGGACTGGGATCCGACATCGACGCCATCCGCTGTCAGGAGGTCTTCGACTACTCGACATACGACCAGGAGGAAGCAGTCCGCCACCTGATCGGCATGGGACACCCCCTGGAGTACCAGCCGCTGATGCTCGCCGACGGCATCCCGACGATGATCTGGGGCGGACAACTGCGGATGATGGCACGCGCCCTCGGCGTCGAACTCGACGGCATCGAAGAGACCTTGGAGCGCCGCCCCCTGGAAACGTCCGTCGACACCGACACGATGGGGGAGTTCTCCGCCGGCACTCAGGGAGCGGTGCGCCTTGAGGTGCAGGGCCTGGTGGAGGGCGAGCCCCGCATCATCGTCGAGCACGTCACCCGCATTCACGCCACCTGCGCCCCGGACTGGCCCGCACCACCGGACGGCGGAGCGGGCGCACACCGCGTGATCATCGAGGGGCGTCCCCGCATAGAGGTCACAGTCGAAGCCACCGACGAGGGACACAACAAAGCCGCCGGCGGCAATGCGACGGCGGCCGGCCGCCTCGTGAACGCCATCGACTGGCTCACCGAGGCCGAACCCGGTCTCTACGACGCACTCGACATCCCGCTGCGCCCCGCGGTGGGCAAACTGGGAAAGAAGTGATCATGCGGATCGACATCCCCGACGGCGCCGAACCCATCCCCTACGTCTGGGGCGACCTGGTGCCCCAAATCGGCCAGGCAGCCAGCGCCTTCTCCCTGGCCGTCTACCAGTACACGACCCTCGGGCTGCGCGAGTTCGAGGCCGCCCGCCTGCGCATCGCGCAGATCAACGGATGCCTGTTCTGCCTGGACTGGCGCACCGAACGCAACGGAGAGAGAGTCGAGAGCGAGTTCCTGGACGCGGTCGCCCAGTGGCGGACCACGGACTCCTTCGACGTACGGACGCGGCTCGCCGCCGAGTACGCGGAGCGCTACGCACTTGACCATCACAATCTGGACGACGAGTTCTGGGACCGGATGAAGGCGCACTACAGCCAGGCGGAGATCGTGGAGTTGAGTATGAGTATCGGCTCCTGGCTGGCGTTCGGCCGCCTCAATCATGTGCTGGGGCTCGACAGCGTCTGTGTGCTGCCGTCGCCACAGGGTTCCTGACGAGGTGTGCTCAAGGCTGTGGGCCGGGGCCCTCGGTCACGGCCCACAGTTCCGCTCGGCGCACCGACGGGACGCGGTAGCGGTCAGAAGTCCTCGGCGATGATCTTCTCGATGTTGCGCTCGGCGAGCGCGGTGATGGTGACGAAGGGATTGACGCTGACGTTGCCGGGAATCAGCGCACCGTCGATCACGTACAGGCCCGGATGGCCGTGCAGCCGGCCGTAGTTGTCAGTGGCCTTGTCGAGAACCGCCCCACCGAGCGGGTGGTACGTGAGGTGGTCGCCCCAGATCTTGTACGCGCCGAAGAGGTCCGTGCGGTAGATGGTCCCTTCCTTGGCGTTGATCTTGTCGAAGATCGTTTTCGCCATGGTGATCGACGGCTGCTTCCACGCCGTCTGCCAGTCCAACTCCACCCTCCCCGCCGACGCATTCCACTTGAACCGACCGCGGTGCGGATTGTTCGTGATCGACAGGTAGAACGACGCCCAGGTCTCGATACCGGTCGGCAGCGGCGCCACCTCGGCGAACGCACCCCCCGCAGCCCAGTTGTCGATGCCCGCCGTCGGGATCGACGACTGGAGCGCCCCGGTCGGGTCCCACAGATGGTTGGCCCGGCCGCACATCACATTGCCGTTCTCGCCCCAACCGCTGCCGATCTCATTGTTGAGCCCGGGCAGCGCACCCGTCGCCTTCAGACGGACCAGCAGCTTGCTGGTGCCGACGCTGCCCGCGGCGAAGAACACCCGTTGCGCCCGCACGGTCTTGGTGGTGGTGACGGCTCCGCTCGTGTCGAGTTGCTCCATGGTCACCAGGTAGCCGCCGGCGGCGGGCGTCACCGTGGTGACCCTGTGCAGGGGTGAGATGGTGACCCGCCCGGTCGCGCGGGCCTGCGCGAGGTAGGTCTTGGGCAGCGACTTCTTGCCGTGGTTGTTGCCGTACAGGATCTCGCCGGCCAGCGCCGACTTGGTCACCGACCCCGCAGCCTCCTGCTTCATGTAGTCCCAGTCGTAGACGTTGGGGACGAACATGAAGCGGAAACCGGAGCGTTGGGCGTGTTTGCGGCCAACGCGTGCGTACTGGTAGGCCTCGGTCGTCTCGAACCAGGCCGGGTCGATCGTGGTGACGCCGAGGGTGCTGTTCGCCCGCGGGTAATAGACGTCGTACATTTCATCGGCGTCGACCGACGGGAGCACTCCGGGGAAGCGGCTTCGCTCGGGTGTCACTGCCATGCCGCCGTTGACGAGGGAGCCGCCCCCGACACCCCGCCCCTGATACACCACGATGCCGCCCATTTCCTCGGCGTCCAGGATGCCCGTGTATCGCGGCACGTCCCGGTCGAGCGGGAAGCCGAGGAAGTTGCTCAGGGGCTGCTTGGTCCGTGTGCGAAGCCAGAAGGACCGGTAGTCCGGGGTGGTGGTGTTGGCGAAGACCTTGCCGTCCGTTCCCGGAGTGTCCCAAGCCATGCCCATTTCCACCATGTGCACATCCATGCCGGCTTGGGCGAGCCGGAGCGCGGTGACGGAGCCTCCGTACCCGGTGCCTATCACGAGTGCGCTGACCTGTGCACCGGGCTCGATCAGGCCGGGCTCCTCAGGCAGTGCGGCAGCGGCCGGCAGGTCGAATGCGCCCAGAGCGGCGGCGCCAAAAATAGAACCTGTTCTACCAATAAAGCGACGACGGGAGAGACCTCTTCCCTCCAGTGCTCCAAGTGGTTTGGAGTCCACGTAGATCCCCTTTCTCTCACGTAACAGAAACGGGTTCTACTGAAAATCGTGAAACAAGTCACGAGAAACCTACGGGTAACTTGACTACTGTCCTCGGGTTTCCCGCACCAGGAATAGTCGGTTAACGCACCCGCCTCTTCAGCACCGATCCAAACCCGCGGACCACGGCGTGACAAAACTGATCCCATTTCAATTCACCGGGCGAGCGCGACGCAGGAGGCGATCGCGGTGGCCGGGCCGAGGACTTGCCAGGCTCGGACCCTGGGCCGGCCGAGCGCCCCTCACCGACCGGTGCTCCCGCGCGCCCACGCCAGCGGCGGCACCCTCATAGCCTGCTGCAGGAGGGTGTGGCTGGGGTCTCTTCGTGAAGGCTTCGTGATGCGCAGGGAGGTGCGTTTGGCTGAGGTGGTCGGGTGGTCGGGGTGGTCGGGGTGGTCGGAGGGGCCGGGGTGGAGGCGATCGCGGCCGCACACTTCGACTCGTCGTGGCGTCGTTGAACGGGCAGGAAGGGCGTCATGAGTACCTCCGGCCGCCATCACTCCGCAGTTCCCGACCCGCGGACTTTCTGCCCGTAGCACGCTGGACCTGGGCGACAGGCTGCTGCGCCCGTGGGGCCGGACGAGCGCCGGGCAGACACGCTGCTGGACGGCCTGATCGCCGCTACCGCGGATCCGCTGATCGCCTTGTGGAACCCTCTCGCGATATCCGACCGCGATGACGCCCATCGGTCATCAAAGGAGGCAGCCCTGGGGCGGCGAGTGCAGAGCGCCGCGCGGCCTTGCGCCCCCAACCCCCGCCCCAGCACAGGGGTGTTCCTCAGAATCGTTGCGTGCAGGGAACCGCAGCGGTGGGTGGTGCGCCCGGCGGGTGGGATGATCGGGGCATTCCAGGGTGAGGAGGAACCACTGTGCTGGTTCCGATGTCCGGCGTACGACAGATTGAGGACCGCGAGGGCTGGACGGTGGTGGTCCTGGCCGGCGAGGTGGCTCTCGCCCTGGCTCCGGCCCTGCGGGAGAGCCTCGCTGTGTTGATCAGCGAAGGGCGGATGCGGATCGTGCTGGACCTGGATCAGGTGACCTTCATGGACTCCGCCGGACTGGGTGTGATGGTGTACGGGATGCGCCGTGCCGAGGCACGAGGGGGCAGGCTGCGGCTGGCCGGTCCTGGCTGCCAGGTGCGGCGGCTGCTGGAACTGACGGGGCTGGACACGGCGGTCGAAGTGTTCCCCGATGCCGCCGCGGCGTGCCGTGGACCGTGGCGTTGATGTTTCAGGTACCTGCCGGTCTTCTGCTGTTCCGGGGCGGGCGGGCAGAATACGCGGCGTGGACAGTTCTCCCGAGACGGATGCCGTCCCTGCCGTCTCGAGTGAGGAGTTGATGGCCGCCTTGTTCGAGGCGGCGGGTGCCGGCGTGTACGCGGTGGACGCCGCCGGACGGGTGATCGCCTGCAATCCGTGGGCGGAGCGGCTGCTGGGCTATGCGCCGGGCACGCTGATCGGCGTCGATGCCCACCGTGCCCTGCACCCGCCGGCAGGCGCAGGCAGCGGGCTGCCCGCTCAGCGCCCGATCCTCACCGACGTCGCACAGGGCAAGCAGGCCAGCGGAGACCGGGCCGTGCTGCTGCGCGCCGACGGCGGCACCTTGCAGGTGCAGTGGACCGCGGCGCCGCTGCCCGCCGAGATGGGTTACGGGCCGGGAGCGGTGGTCGTCTTCCACGATGTGTCCGCCGAGCGTGAACGGGCCGGGCGCCGCGCGGACCGCTACGCACACAGCGAGACCATGCGCGAGCAGGCCGAGTACGACCTGTCCGAGGTCACCTGGCTGAGCGAGCTGACACTGGCCATGGTCAGCACCCTGGACGCGAACGAAGCACTGGAACGCCTGGTGCGGCTGCTGGTTCCGCGCTTGGCGGACACCGCCCTCATCGACCTGGCCGACGGCCCCACGCACCACCGGACCGCCAGTGCCCACCACGCTCCCGGCGTCCTCCCCGATCCGCAGCACGACGCCGCACCGCTGCCCGACCACCCCGCCCACACCCAGGCGCTCACACAGGTGTTGCAGGGTGCGGGAACCCAGAACCTGAAGGTCCCCCCGACCGCCGACAGGGCTGAAGCCGATCTGTTCACGCTGGTGGAGGCCCAGGAGGCGCTGATCGTCCCGCTCCGGCTGCGCGCCACCACGTTCGGGGCCCTGACCCTGACCCGCGAGGCGGCCAGCCCGCCCTTCAACGAGGCTGACCGCGTCCTGGCCGAGGAAGTGGCCCGCCGCACCGCGCTCAGCCTGGACAACACCCGCCTGCACGCCGCCACGGCCGATATCGCCGCCACCCTGCAGCGGGCCCTGCTCACCGACCTGCCCACCGTCGAGGGACTGGAGCTTGCCGCCCACTACCGGCCCGCCCAGCGGGCGGCCGAAGTCGGCGGAGACTGGTACGACGCCTTCCTCCTGGACGACGGCGACCTCGCCCTGGTCATCGGCGACGTCACCGGGCATGACATCCAGGCCGCCTCACGCATGAGCGAACTACGCAACATGCTTCGCGCCCTGGCCGTCGACCGCCCCGAAGAACACCCCGGACAGATCCTGCGCCGCCTGGACACCGCGCAAGCCCGCCTCACCCTCGCGGACTCCGCCACCGCCGTTCTCGCCCGCCTGCACCCCACCCCGGACAAGACCTGGGAGATGACCTGGTCGGTCGCCGGCCACCCCCCACCCCTGCTGATCACCGCCGACGGCCACGCGACCTACCTCACGGACGGCCACGCCATGCTCCTGGGCCTGCGCCCCACCGCCGAGCGCCCCATCGCCCGCACCCGCCTGCCGGCCGACGCCACCGTGCTGCTCTACACAGACGGCCTGGTCGAATCCCGCACCCAGTCCCTCGACAACGGCATGACCCGCCTGCGCCACCACGCCGCCACCCGCCGCTGTCTGCCCCTGCCCCAACTCGTCGCCGAACTCGCCGTCGACCTCGGCGACACACGCGACGACATCACCCTCATCGCCGCCCGCACCCCCACCCACCCGGAATGAGCAACGGGCACTCGGCGAAGCCGAAGCCGAACGCCCAACTGCGCCGAAATCCGTGGACCGCGCCCGAGCCCGCCCGGTTCCCCATTCCGTACACACGCCTGGTGCGGTCCCATCGCCTCACGGGTGCCGGTAGGGATTTCGACCAGGCGCTCGTCGGGTCCCGTACGAGGCCCGACGCCGCAATACGTCCCGTCCACCGCGACCAGATCTCAGCGATCAGCCGCTGACCGGCCCGTGTCGCTGACGACCGCCAGCGGTCCAGTTGCCTGGGATCGGCCCGCACCCTTGTTGATCATCGCGAGGACCGTCGAGCGGGCCCGCTGGCCCGGCCCCGCCGAATCAAGTTGCTCCTGCTATCCGCAGCGTCCGGCAATGCCCTACACCTTCGACCTGTTGCGCCGGACCCGACCAGCCCTTGACGCACGCGCTGAGGTGGGGTGTATGTGCCCCGAGGTGAAGGAGGGGTGGGCGGGAGCGTTACTCCTGCAAATATACGGTGCTGAGTGGTGGCTCAGCGCCTGTCCGCAATCGGCCCGACTGCGCACGTGTGGGCCCGGTGGGACAGGGGACTTGGTAGGCAGGCCGCGTTCAGCTGCTTTCCCCTGGGGACTGGCTCGGCTCAGGCTCTTCTGGTTCAGCCCACGTGCTGGGGGAGCCGCTCAGCCGGGGTCACGAGAGGCTGCCCTTTTCGCAGACGCGGCGGGCGACGTCGCGGAGCTTGACGTTGTTCTCCTGGGAGTAGCGGCGCAGGACGTTGAAGGCCTGTTCTTCGGTGAGGAGGTGGCCTCCGATGAGGATGCCCATGGCTTCGCCGATGAGGTGGCGGGTGGTGACGGCCTGTTTGCGAGGTGCGGGCGGCATCGAAGCACGGTCCTTCGCCCAGCCGCTGCTGCAGCTGATCGCTGTCGATGACCAGCTGGTGGGTGGGAGCGAGCGTCTCCACCGTATGGTCGTGCAGAACCAGGATGCCGGCCACGTCGCAGCCGTCGACCAGCTCGGTGGCCGCCGTGGTGATCCGCTCCAACGTGGCATTCACCGAATCCTGCGCCAGAAGGTCCCGTGCCATCGACGCCATCTGCTGCGCGAACCGACCCCAGTCCACCTTTGCCCTCCGCTACCCGTTCCGCCTGGACAAGCTCAGCTTTGCGCGCGCGTCGCGCGGTCACATCGCAGACGGATGACAATCTGGCCGGGTGCCCCCTCGTGCCGGTGTCTCGGCCGCGCCCGGAGACGCTGAGCGAGAACACCCTCTGGGAGGGCCGGATGGACGGGCTGCTGTTCGGCTACGTCGTTCCCGTGATGGTCCCGGACCGGTGTGGCGTGGGTGCGGCTGGGCGGTTGGTGTCGTGGTGGTGGTAGAGCCGTACGGTCCCGTGGTGAACCTGTTGAGGGCTGTGGCGGGGGCGTACCCGTCGTCGATCAGTGACTGGCAGATCTCCCGCAGGCTCCGCAGCGCGCTCGCGAGCCTGGTTTGGAGTCGGGGCGGGAGAAGCCGAGGCTGAAGGCGTTGATCGCGTCTTCGCTGTGGTCGCGTTCGGTCCCGGCGAGGTCGTTGGCCACGCGGACGGTGAGGCAGGCGTGCTGTGCCGCGTCGGTGAGCCCGGGCACGCGTTGGGGGAGGCCGGGTGAATCAGTGACGGCCCACAGAGTGGTCAGTCATGCACGGTCCAGCCCGGGACCGCGACCGCGGCCCTGCTCCACTCCTTGCGCCGCAGACCGCGCTAGCACGTCGAGGAGCGACGCCAGCTCTGGCGCGAGCAGCGGGCAGCGTCGATCGGCATGCCCAGCCAGGGGGGAGTGGAGACGTCGTCGGGCTGGAGACTCACAGTCAAAGCCTGTCAGCCGGGAGGCTTGGACTTCCATCGAACACCCTCTCACCTCACGGGGGCATGTCGGTCAGTGCCCACAGTCAGGCCAGTGCCGGCCAGACATTCGTCGACCAGGTCGGGCCGGTACTGGATCTGCTGGAGTCTGCGCTTCATAGCCCGGGTGATCTGGGCGAGGTCGGCTGCGGCGAATTTGCCGAGGTCACGTATTGACCAGCGACCAAATGCCTCCTGCGAGTTCAAGTCGGGTGCGTAGGCGGGCGGGAGTGACACCGTTGCACGGCTCCCCAGCGCTCGCTTTATGGGCCGCCGCGCAAGAGACGCGAGGTTCTGATGTCGGCGGGTGCGGGGCTCATTCGAGGCGTTTGTGACCGCTGGGAGGCCGGGCGGTGTGGTGGGGATGGCCGACGGTGCGTCGTGTCTCCTTCATTTCCGCCTCGTACAGGTGGCTGCGGCCCTGGGCCAGCTGATCGACGGCCTCACGCTCCAGGAGCGTGAACGGCTGGTGGTAGGTGACGTCGTATGCCTCCACGATCTGAAAGGTCCAGTGCCCCGGGATGACGTTTCGGCCCAGGATCTCCGACTGCACTCTGTCGGCCCACTCGGGATGGCCGGCTCGGCGCAGCAGTTCAACTGCTCGGTCCAGTTGGAAGTCAGCGGTGCCGGTCAGCTGATGAAAGCTGTAGAGGTGGCCCCTGGCGCGTTCGGTGGTCTCCAGAGCCTTGGACAGCGCCCCGAGCGCTTCCACAGTCTCGTCACTGACGCCTTCGGGGCGCCGGTGGGCCGGGTCCGGGCCGTCTTGATGAATCTCCATGATCCTGTCCGTCCCTTGTGGTCACATGCGACGCAGCTTGGCGGGCTGCAAGCGAGGCGAACACGCCGCCCAGCAATTCGGTCAGCCCTTACGGCTCACTTCGCCCCCACGGAAGCCGCGCCGGCCGACCCAACCGGGTATCCCACTCCAACGGATGGTTCAGTCAGCCAGTCAGCCCTAAGCCAGCCACCAGAAGGGCGTGGTGAAGGGATGGCCGGACTGGGCTGGGTGCGCCCCTCACAAGAAGATCGGGCACCTCCTGCCTGGCGCGACTGCGCAGGCTGCGGCACCGCATGGAACACCTGTTCAGCGTCACCGCGACCGAACCGGGCACGGGCCGGTGGCTCCCCTGGTGACTGGGACCCCAGCCAGGACAGGACCACGACCTCGCCCTGGCTGGCCGAGGCCGATCCCGCAGCCCTCGACGCGTTTGGGCAAGACATGCCCATGGGCGACCTCGGCGGCATGGACTGCTTCATCTGTCGCAACCGCCCCGACACCCCGTACACCCACCGCTACGACTGCTCAGCGCCCGCTTCAAAGCCCGGTGCGTGATCTTTGGGCGGCTGTGGGTCGTCCTCGACTAGGGGATGTCGGCGCCGGACGCTTTTTCTGTCACTCGGCTGCAGAGCAGCCGTGTTCGCGTGCCGTTTGGTTGTGAGCGCGCGGCCGTGATGGCTACGCCGTCTGACGGAATGCTGGCTCGTCTGAAGCGCGAGGTCATCGTGGCCAAAAGCCGGTTGAGATGGTGCCCTTGGTGGGGAAGGGTCTGTGGGCATGGAGTTCTTCTGCTACCACCGTGATCGGCCCGGCTCCCTCGCGTTACGAGAGGAGTTGCTGGAGGAGCACTGGTCCTACATGGACCGGTACGCGAAGGAGCTGATCGCTCGCGGCCCGACCTTCGCCGATGATGGTGAGACACCCACGGGAAGCGTGCACATCGTCGACCTGCCCGATCCCGCCGCCGCCCGCGCGTTCGCATTCGACGAGCCCAACTACCAGGCCGGCGCGTACCGGGACGTGCTGCTGCGCCGGTGGCGCAACGTGCTGGGGCGCACCATGTGGGATTTCCCCGGTGGCCGGACCGGTGGCAACCGGTACCTGGTGCTCGGCCTCGGCGAGGTCCCAGCCGCCGACCTCGCCCTGCCGCTCGACCGGGACGAGCTGGTCGCGTACGGGCCGTTGCTGTCCGACGACGGTGACACCTGGCTGGGTACGGCGGTGCTGCTCAGAGCCCCGGATCCGGACACGGCACGAGCCGTCCTGACTCCGGACCGGTACGCGGACATCGAGGTCCATGACTGGGAGTTCGGCGGGCGCCGATGAGCCACGAAGGCACCGGGTCGATGTCATCTCCGGAGCACATTGACCCGGAGAGGAGCGATGACGGTGGCGCTGCGGGCGTTTCCGCTTGTGGGCGGGCCGGTGGAGGTACGGGGCGCGCTGGACCTGGAGACCACACCGGCAGGGGTGATGCCGCGCCGATTGCCCGCGTGGACCAAGGAGCAGTACCAGGACCCGTCGGTCTACGGGGTGACCGTGATGCCTTCGGGGGTGCGGCTGGTGTTCCGCACCGATGCGCGCGAATTGGAGTTCGAGGTACTCACCGGTACCGGCCAGTTGGACTCCGACCCCCACCCTCGCCCGACCGGGATGCTGGAGTTGGTGGTCGACGGCGCCTTGGCGGGGCGTCAGCAGGCGCCGGTGGGCAATGTGCTGCGGATGGGCGAAGCCGGTTTCGTGCCCACCTCCGGGACCGCTGATGGTGATCCGGCCGACCGAGCGCGAGACCTGGACACCTTCCTCCAGGAACGTGAGATTGTTGCGCCCGATCAGACGCTCCAGTCCCAGCGCGTCACTCGTGAAGGCTTCCGGGGCGGTTGCAGGGTGCTTCCCGCGCTGCTGGCCGGTTTCGTCTGCGTCCGCTCGATCGCCCGCGCCACGGCTCAGTCCGCACCGAGGCGCGCCGGCCGCTTCTCGACCCTCTCGGGGGTGTCCGCATACAGCACGCCACGTGACTCGAGAACGGACTGGTTCCCCTCGCGCAGTTCGGTGCGATTCGCGTAGCGGGCCCCGGCCATGGTGAGTTGTGACAGGTAGTCTGATTCTCGTTCGGAAGCGAGTTCCGCCGTGGCCGTGGTTCGCCTCCAGGCCTCAAGTGGTGGTCGCTGTTCGTGTTGATGCCGACAGACCCGGTGTATGTACACAGAGGGTGGAGTGTCATTTCGGCCATCCCTCCGAGACCGCCCCGAATGCGGTTGGTTCGTGGAGTCGTTCCCTCCGGAGTTTCGCCGAGCTTCGTCTCTAGCGTTCCGGCGGAAGCAGCCCGTCCACCGGCAGCAGGTCGAAGAAGTTGTGTTCAGCCGCGGGTGCGTACCGCACGAGGCCCGCGAAGCTTGGGACGCGGACCGTCACCTGCGCGATCGCTTCGGGTGCGGCCTCCTCCAGCGACTCGGACACCGTGCCGTGCCAGTAGCCCGCGTCGTGCAGCGCGTCGCCGGTCGGCTCCTTCGTGGGCTGCGAGGAGGACAGGTTGACCGGCAGGTACAACTGCCGGACGCCCTTGTCCGCGCAGGCCTGTGCGAGCGATCGGCCGGTGAGACCGTCACCGCCGCTCTCGCCAGGGGCGAACTGCGCCACCATCACGAGCAGTGGCCGCTCGCCGACACACGGCCAGGAGTGCGCGAACGAGAAGGTCGTCCCCTCCGGTTCGCCGCTGTCCTGTGGTCCGTACCCGGCGATGGCCTCGTCTTTGGGCTCAGGGCGAACCTTTCCCTCGAAGTAGGCCCACCGCCAGCCCTCGGCCCGCCCGTCGGCATTGCCTGCCAGGGCACCGTCCGCCCAGGCCCCCGCGTAGTCGGGGTCGCGCACCAGCGGAGTGCGCGGTACGTCCGGTGGCGAGCTGATGGCCTCGTCATAGCCGTCCTGCCAGGCTCTGACACCGACCGGCACGAACACGCCCGGATCCAGCGGCACGGAATGGGGATTGTGCTGAGTCATGACCGGCCTCCTTCACCAACTGGGCTTGGCGACATTGCCGTAGGACCAAGTGGAGCTCTTGGACATCTCGAAGTGCAGATGTGGTCCAGTGGTGTTGCCGGATCTGCCGACCTGTCCGAGCTGCTTTCCGGCGCTGACCTTCTGGCCGGTCCTCACCTGCCGTTGTGAGAGGTGGCAGTAGGTGTACATGTGGCCGTTGTCGGCGCGGAGCCCGATCCACTGCCCGTATGCTCCGCCGTCGTTGTTCGACCAGGCGATGGTGCCGTTGCGTACGGCGACCACCGGTGTGCCGGTATCGGCGGCGAAGTCCTGGCCCGTGTGTCGACCGATCCCGTCCCGCTCCGGTTTCCAGGCGTACGGGCCGGGCTCGTAGAAGGCGAAGGTGACTCTGTGCCCGGGCACGGGCGACGGCACTCGTTTCCCGTGACGGGGGGTGATGGGAGCGGCCTTGCAATTGACCTTGAAGCCGGCGTGGCGACCGAGGGTGGTGAGGGAGGTGCAACCGGGGTTGCCGTCGGCGTCGGCTCCTTTGAAGCCCTGGGCGAGTTGTTCGGCGCGATAGGCGGCCTTGGTCTGGGGGCCGAAGAGGCCGGTGGCGCCGTCGGGGATCTTGCGGCCTCGGGCTATGAGTGCTTTCTGTACGGTGCGTACGTCCTCGTTCCGTTTGCCGAACTGGACCTTGGACAGGGCCACCATGAGAATTCGCCTTCTCTCGACGTGCTCAGCGGGTCGCGGTGAGGTCATGGAGAGCCGCATCCGCGCGTTCTGGCCGGGGGGCGGGTCGGCTCTGTCGGCAGTTCGACCTCGTTGATCCGGACTCCAGGGCCGGACGGCGGCGAGGGGCCGGCCTGGGACCGGGGGCACTGATGGCGCCGCTGATCTCAGGGCTCCCGTCACCGACAGGTCGACCTCCGCCTGCCAGGCCGTGTCCTTCCGCGCCGATGTCGTCGACCGTGACGCACGACCGCTTCGAGGGCGCTGTGGCGGTCACACCGGTGCCCTTCCGTCTGCGCGGAAGATGGTCAATTCGACGCTACGGGACCGCCGTCAGCCCCGCGTTATTCTGGCGTCATCGGTGCCCGCCCGGAGGCGGAGCATACGGGCGAACGCGGGGGAGGGCTCGACGCCCAGCTCCTCGTGCAACAGGCGCCGAAACGCGTGGTAGTGACGTACCGCCTCGGCGAGATTTCCTTCGGCGAGATGGGCCGAGACGGCAGCTCGATGGGCGCTTTCGCGGAGCGGCTCGCTGCGGACGCTCGCCCACGCGGCCTCCAGTGCCAGTGCCGGTCTTCCCTGTCGTGTCAGCGTCTCGGCGAGCGCGTCCAGCGCGTGCAGGCGCAACTGACGCAGACGCTCGCGCTCCAGGAGCACCCAGTCCTCGTCCCAGCCGGGCAGCAAGTCCTCGCCCGACAGCATTGCCAGGGTCGGCCCGCCGTTCAGCGGGGGGTCGCATTCCTGTATGAGGCTGAGTGCTGTTTCGGCGAGGGTGTGCACGTCCACTCGCACGGTTGCCGTGATGACGAGGTCGTCGCCGCAACAGCGAATCAGGGGCGGCTCGCCGCGGGGGAGCTTCCACAGGGTGGTGCGGAGGCTGCCCCTGGCATGCTCTTCGGACACCTCCGGCCAGAGCGTTCCGGCCAGGACCGTGCGCGACACCCGGCCTCGCAGCCCCACGAACGCCATCATCCGTTGGCCGTTGCGGCACAGCTCCACGGCCTCGGATCCGAATTCCAGCCGGAACTGGCCGAGCAAGCGCAACTGAGGGGGAGGTGACACCAAATTGATCGCCTCGCGTGCGGCGCTTTACAGCGCGTATTCGTACGGTGCGCTTCCGGGAGGGGGCGTGCTCCAGGAGGGCGCGCCGTTATCAGTTTGAGTCGATCGAACAAGCGGTGCAACTTCGGCGCAGGGGCTTTCTTGCTGACCCTCGCGACGAACGGCTCCATGCGCAGCAAAGCTCGGCCCTGGCCTGACCAAAGCCCGAGGGGACGGATTGCGAACTGCCTCTGCAGCAGGTAGGAGAACGCAACGGTGGGAGAAACCCAGGCACGATGGCTCACAGGCCCAGGGCACGAAGACCTGGCTGTGGGCTTTCAGACGTGTGCCGCTGCCAAGGCGGTGAGGACGCGCTGGGTCTTGCTGTCGGGATGCTCGGAGGGCGTCACTCCACGCTCCCGCACCGCGTCGTTCAGCTTTCCCTGCCGGCGTTCGGCCCGCGCCCTGAGCGCCTCGGCATCGTCCTCGTCCTTGGGCTTCACCCGGATCGACGCCTCCAAGAAGTCGAGGCCGGCGACCGACCATGCTTCCAGGTCCACGTCCAGGTCACCGAGCGGAACGTCGTCGAACTTCATCGAGTGAACTGGCCCCAGCGCGACCAGCCCGTCGCGCCGGAGGGCGGGGCTGCACGCGTGCAGGAACTGATCCTGCACGGCGTCGATCGCCGCGGCCGGATCGCCCCCGGGCTCCAGCGCGGCCGACAGCATTCCCGGCCTGTGATCGTGCACCAGAGAGGCGGCCAGCACACGTTTGCTCCCCGACCAGTCCTCCTCGATCTTGTAGGTGAGCGGATCCGCCTCGAACGGAGCGGAGAACCGGCCGACGAGCTGCTCCCGCAGGCAGGGACGCAACTTGACGGTCAGGTCGTCCGAACCGCCACCGGTCCTGAAACGCACGATCACGCCGTCGTCCAGTAGGGGCACCCGCCCCTCGGCGATGCCGTCGCGGTCCTCGGCGAACCAGATTCGACGGATGGTCATCGCCCGGCCCGACGCGCCGAGGGCTGACAGGGCCGCCGCGGCGCCACCCTCAATGTTCACCTTGATCTCGACCGGCAACAGATCCATCGCGTTCTCCCGCACGGTTCTGAGACGTCGTCGCCGACATTCGCGCCGTCACTGCGGAACGACGGCGTTGAACCCCCAACGGCTCCCACCTAGTCGCCTTGAGGTCGGGAGCATCCCCTCCGGTTCGAGCCTGTCGAGCCCTCGCAGACAGCTCCCGAAGGGCCCCGGAATGGTGAATCCCCTCCGGACCTGTCAAGTGCGATACCTCTTGTCGTTCCACCTTTCTTCAGGGTATCCAGACCACATGCGGGCTGCAGCCCGGAGGGCGACTCCCCGGCTCGGATCCTTTAAATGGTGCGTCTTTTAAAGAATTCGAGTGCCGACGCACTTGCTTCGAACTGGGCGATCCTGTCCCGGCCGCTGCCGTTGACCGGTGCGCAGTTGGGCGTGGATAGAGGCGTTGTTTTCGTCGAGGGAATAGCGGCAGACGCCGGCAAGACCGATGGCGGTCGCGGTGAACCCGAGCGTCCCCTCCGGGCGCCATACCCCCCGGCGCTCCGGGATACGTTCGCTGAAGGGGCCTGCGGCCAGCGGCGGACCAGGTGCCCGCCGGCATGCGGGTCCAGTTGGTGCCGGAGCGGGTGCTCGTCGCATTCTCACGGTTGGGCAAGGGCGTAGCCTCGACGCTTCAGTGGTGCCAGAGCATCCAGGAGTCGGCGGAGTCCTGCCATGGTGGACGAAGCCGGTGGCGCCCCGCGCGCGACGCCCCCGTTGGGTCAGGCGGCGGCCGCAGCACGCCGGATCGCGGTCAGGGTGCGTGCTACGTCGTCGTCAGTGGTGGACCAGTTGCTCACAGAGATGCGCATGACGCGGTGACCCTGCCAGGTGGAGCCGCTGATCCAGGCGGTGCCCTCGTCGAGCAGCAGGGAAATGACCCGGTCGGTGCGCGCGTCGTCGCCGAACGTGGCGCAGACCTGGGTGAAGACGACGTCGTTGAGGACGGTCGCGCCGTCGATGGCGGCGATGCCGGTGGCGAACTGTGCGGCATGCCGACACAAGCCGTCGACGAGGTCGGCAACTCCCTTGCGGCCCAGTGATCGCAGGGCTGCCCACACCGGAAAGGCGCGTCCGCGTCGCGAGAGTTCCGGCACCGTGTCGACCGGATCGCCGCGCGTATCGTGGATGAGGTAGGCGCCCTTCCGGCTCATCGCCGCCCGGAGCGCTGCCGCGTCCCGCACGACAGCCAGTCCGCAGTCATACGGGACATTGAGGGTTTTGTGTGCGTCGGTGGCCCACGAGTCGGCGTCGGAGCACCCTGCAGTCCAGTGGGCGTGCCGGGGAGATGCGGCGGCCCACAGCCCGAAGGCCCCGTCGATGTGGACCCAGGCATCGGCCTGGCGGGCGGCACTGACCGCTTGAGAGAAGGGATCGAAGCCGCCGGAGTGCAGGTTGCCGGCCTGGAGGATCACGATGGTGGGTCCCGGCGCCCCGGTGGTCAGCGTCTGGCGCAGGTCGTCGGGTCGGATGCGTCCCTGATCGTCGGTTGCCACCAGTTCGGGCTCGCCCAGACCGAGATAGCTCAGGGCAAGGTCAATGGCGATGTGACGCTCGGCGCCGGCGACTACACGTACGACGGGGGCGCCGGCCAGTCCATCCCGGGCCGCTCTCCAGCCGACGTTGCTCAGCACGGCGTCACGTGCCGCGGCCAGGCAGGCGAAGTTGGCCATGGTGGCCCCGGTGGTGAAGCCGACGCCGGAGGCCTGGGGCAGGTGGAGCAGATCGAGCAGCCACGTGCCGGCGATGTCCTCCGCTGCCGCGTAGGCAGGTGAGACGGTTCGCATCACGCAGTTCTGGTCCCAAGCGGTGACCAGCCAGTCCGCGGCGACGGCGGCGGGGAGGCTGCCACCGACGACGAAGCCGTAGAAGCGGCCTCCAGGGAAGCCGGCCAGGCCCGGCTCGCAGGCCGTGGCGAGCAAGTCGATGACATCGACGGGAGGGGTGGGGTCGTCGGGCAAGGCGGTGCCCAGCGCGCGGACGATCTCCTCGGCCGGGGCACGAGCGGGAACCGGTCGGTCGGACAGTCCGGCCAGCCAGCGCACCGCGTGTTCGTACGCCCGGTGGAGCGCCATCTCTCGCGCGTCCATACCTCAGACTATGGAGCTGGGCTATCGGCACGCAAACCGGCAACTGAAGTCGACGAGTGGCGAAGAAAGCACCGTCGGGCAGAAGGAATCATCGGGTGAGCCGGATGTGGCAGTCTGCGACGCCGACGACCCCGAGCGATACCTCGGAGTCAGTCTGAGAACTGGACATGTATCGGCTCCGGTCCGCCGGTGCTGGTGGCGGCGGTGACGTCTCGGCACTGAGCTGGACCATGCGGCGGACGTCCTCGGATGAGACAGGTGTGAGGCATACTCCGCCGATCCGGCCATCCCACACGTCCCATCCCCTGTATCCGACTCGTCAGTCCCGTCTCGACGACACCCACGCACCGACGAATGACGGGAACATTCAGTTAAGGAGAGATCTGCCGGAGGGCGTCGTCTCGTGCTCCGTTGACACCTGCTGCCTGCCGACGGTCAGATACCGTCCTGCCAGCGCATCGGCCGCCTGTGATCGTGTTGAGCGATGGCGGCACCAGCTACTTCCCCTGCCTGTCCCCGCCAGGCGGCCAGGTCGTGCCGGGTGGTGAGAGTGTCAGGGCGTTCAGCGCCCAGGAGCTGCTCGCGGACGGGCAGGAGCTCGGCGAGAGCGATGGCGGCACCGGCTACTTCCCCTGCGCGTCCCCCAGGAGGCCAGGTTGTGCCGGGTGGTGCGAGCGTCAGGGTGTTCGGCGCCCTGCACCCGCTCCACGACGGGCAGCAGCTCAGCCAGCGTCTTCGCGGCACCGGCCGCGTCCCCCGCATCCCCACGCCAGAAGGCCAGCGACCTGCGGCAATGCCCCGGACGGGCGTGAACTACCCAACCGCGCGGCACAGTTGCCTCACCGCACACCGCACACCGCACACCCTTCACCGCACACCGCACACCGCGGACCCCATCGACCCCCGACCACAGGAGGCTTCCGTGCTGCCCGTCTGGCTGCCCTCGCCGCGTACTCCCGGCCCTGGCCCTGCTGCCCTTCCTCCCGGCCGGCACCGACCGCGCAATCAAGCTGCTTACCGCGCACACCCGGTACTTGGGCACCCTGCTGACCAACAGCCGACCCGCACCGTGAGCGGTTCGGACGGCCGGTGCACTGGAGATGGCGCGGGCATAAGCCGAGGTCGGCCAGCGGGTGGCCGGCGGCTGCTTCGGTCGTTCAGGGTCGATGGAGAGGTTGTTCAGGGCCCAGGCCTCGGCGAGGCCGGGCTGGAGGCGTCTGGTCGCTGACGGGCCAGCACACGGCTTCATGGGGAAGCCCCCGGCTGGACGGGGGAAACCAGCCGGGGCCGTGTGCGGTGTCGTGCGGAGGGCGGTCGCCTCTCGGCGGGAGGGCTCCATGGGGCTTCAGCCGGACGATCGTCCCCATGGGCTATGGGTGAGGCCCGGGGACACTGTCCCCTCCGCAGCCACATATGGATGGACGGTCTATCGCGCTGGGTTGTTCCTTCCCCTGCCGGAGTCCCGCTGTGAGGTGGGGCACCCGGGCACCCGGCCTCACAGCTGCGGATCACTTGAGGAAGTCGGCGACGAGGGTGGCGAATTCGTCGGGGCTGGCCAGTTTGATCCCTAGGTCTTCGGCCTTGGCCTGCTTGGATCCGGCGCCGTCTCCGGCGACGACGAGGGTGGTCTTCTTGGAGACGCTGGAGGAGGAGCGGCCCCCCGCCCGTTCGATGAGCTCATTCATCTTGTTGCGGCTGAGCTTCTCCAGTACGCCTGTCATCGCGCCGGTCACGACCACGGTCATGCCGGCCAGCGGGCCTCCCGCCGCCTTCGTCTTCTCTGTGCTGCTGTCGGCTTCGTCGGCCGCGGGGGCGGGCGGGGTGACGCCGGGTTCGGTCATGTTCACCCCGGTGGCGGCGAGTTTGTCGATGAGCGGGGCGAGTTCGGCGAGTTCGGCGACGATGGAGGGGGCTTTCTCGGTGCCGATGCCCTCGACCTGCTGCATCGCGTCTGCGTCGGCGGCACGGATGTTGTCCATCGTGGCGAAATACCGGGCGATCCGGCGGGACATGGAGCGGCCGGTGCCACGCAACCCGAGCGCGCACAGCACCCGCGACAGTGGCTGCTGCTTGGCCGCGGAGATGGCCGTGAGGAGGTTGTCGGTGCTGGTCTCCCCCATCCGCTCCAGGCCCAGCAACTGCTCGCGGGTGAGGGTGAACAGGTCGGCGAGGTCGGCGACGAGGTGGGCGTCGACGAGCTGGACGATGCGCGTGGTGCCGAGGCCCTCGATGTCGAGCTGGTCGCGGCCGGCCGCGTAGGACAGGGCGGCGACCAGGTGGCAGTCGCGGCCCATCGCGCAGCGCCAGCGCTGCTCGCTGGTGTCGATGCCGGCACCGCACCGTGGACACGCCTCGGGGAAGACGATGGGCTGTTCGTCGCCGGTGCGCAGGTGTGCGACGGGGGCTTCGATGCGGGGGATGACGTCGCCGGCCCGGTGGACCATGACGTGGTCGCCCAGGCGCAGGTCGCGGCGGGTGATGTCGGCCGGGTTGTGCAGGGTGGCGTAGGTGATGGTGGCGCCGTCGATCTCGACCGGTTCCAGGACGGCGCGCGGGGCGATGATGCCGGTGCGGCCGACGTTCCACTCCACCTCGAGCAGCCGGGTGATCTTCTCGACGGCCGGAAGTTTGTAGGCGATCGCCCAACGCGGGGCACGTGTCCCGGATCCGGCGGTCTGCTGGTCGGCGGCAAGGTCAGCTTTGATGACGACGCCGTCGATCCCGAACGGCAACCCGGGTCGCAGGGCGGCGATCTCATGCACCCGGGCCAGCACGTGCTCGACGCTGTCGGCGGTGGTGCCGGGCACCGCGGTGGTGGCAGTGGTGTTCACCCCGTACGCAGCGGCCTGCGCCATCAGGTCGCTGTGCGCGAGCTCGCCCAGCCGCGCGGCAAGCGCCTCCTCAGTGTCAGCCAGAGGCAGCAGGCCGTAACCGAAGAACGTCATCGGCACGGTGTAGGCGCGCTCCTTGGCGCGCAGGGTGCCCGCCGCGGCGCCGCGCGGGTTTGCGAACGGCTGCCCGCCGTGCCCGGTGCGAACCTCGTTGGCGTGCTCGAACTGGGCGGTTGTCATCAGGACTTCGCCCCGCACCTCGACCGTGACCGGCTCGGCGAGTTCCTGTGGGAGGCCCTCGATAGTGCCGATCCCGTGCGAGACGTCCTCCCCGGCCGCCCCGTCGCCGCGGGTGATCAGCTGTCTCAGGCGGCCGCGGGAGTAACGGGCGGCGATCGCCAGGCCGTCCAGCTTCGGCTCGACACTGAACCTTTCCACCTCGTGTCCGATCCTGCGGGCCAGCGAGGCGGTCCAGGCGGTGAACTCCTCCGGCGAGAACACGTTGTCCAGGCTCAGCATCGCGACCGTGTGCGGGACGTCGCCCTCCGTGGCGCCGCCGGCGACCTTCCCTGTCGGCGAGTCGGGCAGTACCTGGTCGGGATGATCGGCCTCCCACGCGGCGATGCCCCGCACCAACCGGTCGTAGGAGTCATCGTCCAGCATCGACGTACCGTCCGCGTAGTACGCGGCCGCCGCCTTCACCGCATCCTCGACAGCCTGCGCATAGGCGGCGGCATCCACGATCACTGCACCTGGTGTTGTCATGCCCGCTATCCTGCCCGCCACCACTGACAACGCCCCTGGCCAGCGTGGATCCCACGGTGTCAGGGCAGGTATGGCGGCCATGCCTTTCTCCATGGGGCCGCCTGTATGCCTGGGCGATGCCGCCCACCTAACCTTGACTCGTTGTTCCTATGCCCGGACCGTCCGTCGACCTCCGTTGCGCCCAGAGGCCCTCTTCGTTTGTGTGCGCCCGGCGGCGAGGTCGTCGAGCGCGGCTTGGGCCTGGTCGAACGGGCGACGGCCGGAGACCATGGAATCCAGGTCGAGGAGGCCGTCCATGTAGAGGTCGACCAGGTGGGGGATGTCCCGCTGGGGGTCGGATCCGCAATACCGGTCGGGGACAGGCCGAACGGAAGCTGACACAACGGGGATCAGTCGTCCAGGCCGTGCCTCTCCCTACGTATGATCTCTGCCCACGCGTTTTCGATCACGCGTCGGTGTTGGGTGTTCCGTATCGCTCTGCACTCTTGAGCCTCGCGAGCGGCGACGAAGGCCAGGGCCGAACAGTGACGAGGGCAAACGGCCGCCGTCCGGCACGGGGGAGAGGCCACCCACTGTCCGATCACTTCCTGTACGACGATCGCTGGGGCCGCTGAACAAGATCCACGCTAGGCACTGTCCGGCGGATCATGTGGCCGTGATGGCACCAAGTCAGTTGTCGCGGGCCGGACCGCGCCCGGTTGCGAGGCGGTTCTGCCCCTCGGGCATGGGCAGAACCGCCAGTGCGGTGTCTGCAATGTTCCGCAGCGTCTCCGGGTCCAGGCCGGCCTTGCCTACCGCCTCGATGCCGCGGACCACCGTCAGCAGCAGTGCCGCCAACCGCTCCGGATCCGCACCGCTGTCGATGTCGCCGTGGCGCTGGGCGGCGCTGATCTCCATCCGCAGCAGGGTCAGTAGTGCCGTCATGGTCTCGGCCGACCGTCCGGCGACCGTCGGATCGTGCTGTGCCAGTTCCGCCGCGCCCTTGGCCAAGAGGCACCCCCGGCGCTCGGTGTCGGAGGCGGTGTTCTCCGCCATCAGGTGCACGTATCCCGACAGCCGGGCCAAGGCCTCTGCGTCCGGGCCACCTGCCAGCCGCCCTTCGGCCACCTCAACGACTGCGGTGCACCAGTCGCCGAACACTCGGTGGAACAGCTTGCCCTTGTCGCCGAATGCGCCGTACAGGCTGCCCTTGCCCAGGCCGGTCGCCTGGGCGATGTCGTCCATCCGGGTTCCTGCATAGCCGGTCGCCCAGAACTGTTCCCGGGCCCGCTCCAGGACTTGGCGTTCGTCGAATGCGCGTGGTCTCGGCATGGTCTCAGCGTATCCATTCTTGACTCGATCGTCCATTACTGCCTACGTTATGGACGATCCATTCCACAACTGAAGGGGTTCGACATGCCGGACGTGCTGCAGGAGAAGGTGGCCGTGATCACCGGAGGGACCAGCGGGATCGGGCTGGCCATCGCCCACCGCTTCGTCCGGGAAGGCGCACGGGTCTTCGTGACCGGCCGGGACGTCGACCGCCTCGAAGCGGCAGTCAAGGAGTTGGGCCCCGCGGCCACCGGCGTACGATCCGACGTCTCGGTCCTGGCCGACCTGGACGCGCTCTACGCGCAAGTCCGCGAGGAGGCCGGACGCATCGACGTGCTGGTGGCCAATGCGGGAATCGTCGCGGACGCCGCGCTCGGCGCCCACACCGAGGCGAACGTCGACCTGACGCTCGCCGTCAACGTCAAGGGCCCGCTATTCACTGTTCAGAAGGCGCTTCCGCTGCTGGCGGAGAACGCCTCCATCCTGGTCGTCGGCTCGAGCAACAGCGTGCGGCCCAATGAGCAACTCGAGGTCTACAGCGCCTCGAAGGCGGCGGTGAGCAACCTCGTGCACAACTGGGCCCGGCAGTCGCGGGAGCGCCGATTCCGGGTCAACGTGCTCAGCCCGGGACCCACGCGGACCCCTGGCCTGCTGGGCGCCGCGGGGCCGGACGCCGACCGGTTCGCCGAGGCCGTCGTGCCACTGGGGCGGCTGGCCGACGCCGAGGAGATCGCCGAGGCCGCCCTCTTCCTGGCTTCGGAGGCCTCGTCGTTCGTCACCGGCGCCGAACTCTTCGCCGACGGCGGCTACACCCGGGCCTGAACCACGGCCGGTGGTGCGCATCCAGTTCCCTCGAAGCGATGGGGCGCACTCCCGGCCGCGCGTGTGCGTCGTACGAGGCCCAGTGCGCCGGGAGCAACGAAATCGTGGCCACGGCCTCTTTGGACGACGTCGGCCGCCACCCCGACGGCCGCTCCGGCAACGCCAGCCTCCGCTGGATGCTCGGCGGACACGACGCGCACGGTGGCCGGACGAGCGGCTCGCGGGGGCGGACGTATCCTGCGCCTGGCTCGGCAGTGGTCGTAGGGCGGCGCAGCGATGGCAAGCCTTTCCTGTCAGAGTGCGTCGACCGCGCTCACCTTCCACCCCTCCGTCGTGCGGGCCATCGTCATCCGCACCCGGTTCAGGTCCACCCGGGACCCCGATACCTGCGTGCTCTCGGTGACCTGGTTGACGAAGAGCAGGACCACGACTTCGTCCGGGGAGGCCGAGGCGACGGAGGCTGCCGGGGTTCCGCCGGAAGGAGGGGCGGCGATCGTCGCCTTCACCACGCCTTTGTACTTCTTCGCCGTCGGGCCCACCACGGTCTCCGTCGTCTTCCCGTACTTCCTGCTGAAGTCCCCAGTGAGGTGGGTGCGGGCCCTCGCGAAGTCGCGATCCAGGTGGCGGTAGTCGTACGACAGGACGATCGGTGCCGCCTTGCGTGCGGCCTCGACCGCCTCGGTGCGGGCAGCCTGTGTGCGCTCTCCCTCCCGGTACTGCCACCCAAGTATGGCGACCGCCACCAAACCTGCCACGAGCAGGGCGCCGAGCAGCGCTGTGAGCAGCCTTCGGGGACCGGGTATGCCGGGCTTGTCCGGCGTCTCGGCCTCCTCGAACGCCTCCGGTGACGGCTCCGGCGGGTCTTGCCAGCCGCCTTTCGGGGCCTCGACGAGCACGATGCGGCCCGCGAGCGGGCGCTCGGACCGGCCCCCGCCCACACTTTCGGAGGCCGCCACTGAGTCGGCGTTGTAGCGGCCGCGTTCCGCGCGCTTGGCTGCCGCACGGGCTGCCGCCGTCATCGTGCGCCCGGTCGTGATGCCGGGGGCGCGGCCGGTGGTCGTCTTCGGCATGGTCGTACTCCTTGTTACTTGTCAGCCGACGAACTCGACGTCGGACGTCAGCCAGCGGCCGTCCCGGTGGACCAGGTCCAGTTGCAGGCGATACGTGCGCGACTCTCCCTGGGGCGCAGCCGTGTTGGTCACCTGGCTGTCGGCGACGACCAGGACGCGGGCAGAGTCCTCGTCGGAGCGGACGATGCCTGCCTCCAGGATCTGGCCCTCGGATACGGACTTGTTCACCGCGACGAGTCGCGTCAGCTGCTCCGTCTGTGCGGCGAACTGCTTCTTGAAGTCGCCGGTCGCGCCTGCCAGTACGTTCGCGCTGTCACGGTCGTAGTGCCGGTAGTCGAGGGAAGTGAAGTTCAGCGCCGACTGGCGGGCCGCGACCAGGATGTCCTGGCGGACCTGGTTCGCTTCGTGTTGGGCGTGGAGGCCGAGGGCCAGCCAAGTCGTGAGTGCGGTGGTCAGGACCGTCGAGGCGACGAGTCCTGCCTTCAGTGATACAGGGCTGCGCAAGTTCTTCATGCCATGGGGCCAACGAGTAGCCATTGCCACGACTCCTTTCCGAACACGGCCTGCTGGCCGCCCTTCGAGCCGATCTCGACGGCCCTTCCGTCCGGGCCGGCGGTGGTGCCGGTCTCCGGGTCGTACGGGGTCACGTAGGGCGCGTTCTGGGCGCCTCGTACCGATGACTCGCTGCCCTGCGGAAGCGTGCAGCGGGCGTTGGTGTTCGCCTCGCGTGTGCTGGTGTCGGCGGGGTCGCGGCGGGCCGTGCCGTAGCCCTGCGTGCAGGCCGGCGGGTCGTCGGCGTTCACCACCAGGCCGAAGTGGGTGGTGCCGTCGCCGGGGATGACCGTGTAGCTGCCCGCAACCATCACCGGGAAGGTGACCAGGGCCTGCTCCACGCCGGGCAGACGCGCCATCGTCACCTGGCCGCCGCTGATCAGGTTCGCCAGCAGGATCGAGAGCCTCGGCGAAACCGACTTCAGCAGCGAGTTCACCTCCTGTGCCGCCGGCCTCGCGTTGCCGATCAGCCTGCGCAGGTCCCCGTCGCTCGCCTTCAACTGCGCCGTGAGCGTCGCCAGATCGCTTGCGAACGACTTGATGGACGAGCCCTGGTCAGCCTGTGTCTTCAGTACCTTCCGTGAGTCCTCGATGAGCGTGATCGTTTCCGGCAGCGCCTCCGACGCCGACTCCACCAGCTCGTTGCCCGAGTCCACCAGACGGCTGAGGTTCGGGCCCGTTCCCGCGAACGCCTTGCCCAACTCGTCGACCGTGACCTGCAGATCGTCCTTGCCCACCGAGTTCACCAGGCGGTCCAGGCTGAGGATCAGGTCCGTCGTCGGCAGGGGTACGCGTGTTCTCTCGCGCGGGATCGTGCTGCCGTCGAGCAGATGGGGTCCGTGGGAGTTGCGAGGTTGCAGGTCGACGTACTGCTCGCCCACCGCCGAACGGTTCGCCACCACGGCGAATGTGTCCGCCGGGATGCGCGGTGCCCCGTCCTCGATGTCCAGGGCAACCGATACGCCGTCGGTGCCCGTCAGGTGCAGCGCACCCACCCTGCCCACCGGCACCCCGCGATACGTCACCTCGGCGCCGGGGAAAATGCCCCCGGATTCGGTGAAGTCCGCCTGGACCGTGTAGCCGCGGTCCAGTACCTCGTCCACCAGCCCCGTGTACTCGGCGCCGACGTACGACACGCCTACGGCGGTGATGGTGGTGAAGGCGAGAAGCTGGGCCTTGACCGTACGTGTGATCACGGCTGGACCCCCTTCAGCATCAGCTCGGCCAGTGCGAGGTCGATCCCCTTCGGCCAGTCGCTTCCGGTGCCGTAACTGCCGTAATCGCTGTAGCTGCTGGTGCACACCGGTGGGCACAGCGGGTCGCCACTGCCGCCGGAAGGGACCGAGGGGGACGACGGCACGCTCGGTGTGCTCGGGAGCGCGGTGGGTGTCGGAACGGTCGGCAGGTCCGGGAGATCCGGTACCTCCGGGAGGTCTGGGGCCTTCGGGAGCTCGGGCCCCTGAGTCTCCCCGTCGCCACCCCGACTGCCGCCCGGCTTCTCCGTCAAGTTGCCGTAGATCCCGGCCAGATCGAGGTCAGCCGTGATGTGGAGGTTGACGTAGTCGCCCTTGATGGCGTCCACCGCGTTGCGGGGGAAGGGATAAGTGGTCAGCAGCTCCAAGGCGTTGGGCAGGTTGTTTCCGGCCTTGTTGAGTTGTTGCAGGATCGGGCGCAGCCGCTTCAGGTTCGCGACTGTGTCGTCGTGCGAGGCGTTGACCACCTTGGTGCCTGCCTTTCCGAGCTTTGACAACGCCGTGAGCATCCGCGTCAGGTCGCGCCGCTGGTCGGCCAGGACCTTCAGGGCCGGCGGCATCGCGTCCACGGCCTCGGCGATGGTCTTCCTCTCCTTGCCAAGGCGCTTGGCGAGTCGGTCCACGGCCTTCAGCGCCCGGACGATGTCGCCCTTCTGCTCGTCCAGGCCGCCCAGGAACGTGTTCAGTTCCTTCAGTAGCGACCTGACCCGGTTCTCCCGCCCCTCCAGCGCCTTGTTCAGCTCCACGGTGATCGTCTTGAGCTGCGCCACTCCACCGCCGTTGAGCAGCGCGGACAGGGCGGACAGCACCTCCTCGATCTCCGGATTGCGGCCGCTGCGGGACAACGGGATCGCGTCGCCGTCGCCGAGGCGTCCGACCGGTGAGGTGTCCGTCGGCTTGGACAGCGCCACGTACTTCTCGCCGAGCACGCTGGTCTGGCGTAGCTCCGCGATCGCGTTGGCGGGCAGCTTGACCGAGTCGCCGACCCGGAGGCGTACGCGCGCGTGCCAGCCGTCCAGCTCCACCTTCTCCACCGCGCCCACGGTGACGTTGTTGACCTTCACCGCCGACTGCGGCACCAGGTCGAGGACGTCACGGAACTCGACTGTGACGTGATACGCGTTGCCGTCCGAGGCCGCTCCGCCGGGCAGCTGCACGTCGTGCCAACCCTTGAACTCGCAGCCGGAGAGGAGCAGCGAACCGACGGCCGCCCAGGCCGCCGTCCCGCCCCGGCGCAGCACGCTCACGCGCCGAACGCTCATGCGCCGGCCCCCAGGATTCCGCCGAGGGTGCGGTCGAGCGTGCCGGTGACCGCCGGGCCGCCCTGCGGCAACTCCGGCAGGGAGTCGAAGAGCTTCTCCAACTCCTTACAGCCCGGGTTCTTCCCGCCCTCGTCCCCGGTCGTCCTGAGCAGCGAGCACAGTAGCGAAGCTGGATCCTGCGCCTGATCGGCGTTGTTGCGGGTGTCGAGGGTGCCGGCCGACGGGTTGTAGGCGTTGTTGAGGTTCGACATGCCGGTCGGGGCCACCTCCAAAAGCTCCTCCAGCGCGGCTCGTTGGGTGACGAGCACCCTTGTCACCTTGCTCAGACCCTCCACGTTCTCGGTCAGCGACTTCTTGTTCCTCCTCACGAAGCCGGACACGTCGCCCAGCGCCGTCCCGAGGTTCCTCAGCGCCGCCGCCAAGTCCTTGCGCTCGCCCGCCAGTTGCTCGGCGACCCTCGCGAGGCTGCCGTTGAACGACCGCACGCTCTTGTCGTCGGCCGCCAGCGCCGCCGTGAAGACCTGGAGGTTCCGGATCGTTCCGAACAGGTCCGTGCGGCCGTTGGACAGGGTCGTCACTGCCTTCGAGAGGTCCTCGACCGTCTGGTTGAGGTTCTTGCCCTGGCCGTCGAGGTTGTCCGCGCTCACTCCGAGCAGCCGGGACAGGGACCCGTCCTTGTTGGCGCCCTCGGGGCCGAGCGCCTCGGCCGTGGTGTGCAGGCTGTCGAAGACACGGTCCAGCTCGACCGGTACGGCCGTGCGCGACTCGGGGATCTCGTCCCCGTCCTGCAGCACCGGACCGCCCTGGTACACCGGTAGCAGCTGCACATAACGGTCGCTGACCACCGAGGAGTTGATGATCGCCGCCTGTGCTTCGGCCGGGATCTTGCGGTCTGCCTCGTACTCCAGCTTCACCCGCACCCTGCCGCCCTCCGGCGTGATCTCCTTGACCTCGCCGATCCGTACGCCCAGGACACGGACGTCCGAGCCGGGGTAGATGCCGACCGTGCGCGGGAAGTACGCCGTGACGTGGACTGGCTCGGGGCGTGGCCACAGGACGTACGTGATCGCGGCGACGAGGGACAGCGCGGTGAGCAGGGCCAGTCGCTTTCTCAGCTTGACAGGGATGTTCACTGCCCCCCTCCCGTACGCGGCACCACCGGAGCCGCGACCAGGTTCTGGACGTAGGAGTCGAACCAGCGGCCGTTGCCGAGGGTGTTGGTGAAGAGCCGCACGTAGGGCGCAAGGAGCTTGATGCTCCGGTCCAGACTGGATTGGTTCCGTTCGAGCATCGTCACCACGCGGTTCAGGCCCTTGAGCGCGGACCCGATCTCCTTGTCGTTGTCCTGGACCAGGCCGGAGAGCTGGATGCCGAGCGCGGCGGAGCTCTTCAGCAGTCTGTGGATCGCCTCGCGGCGCTTGCTGATCTCTTTGAACAGCTTGTCGCCGTCCTTGACCAGGGCGGTGAAGTCGTCGGATCGTTTGGCCAGTACGCCCGTGACGCCCTTCGCGTGGTCGAGCAGCTCGCGCAGCGCCTTGTCGCGGGAGGCCACCGTCCGGGAAATCTGCGACAGGCCCTTGAGTGACGCCCGTACCTCTTCCGGTGAGTCCTCGAAGGTGGTGGAGATCGTGTCCAGGGCCTTCGCCACGCGGCCGGTGTCGACCTTCTCCGTCGTGGTGGTGAGATCGCTGAAGGCCTGTACGACGTCGTACGCGGGGACCGTGCGCATCAGCGGGATCTCGCTCCCGGGCGCCAAATGGCCCGCGCCCTTGGGGTGCAGCGCGAGATACTTCGCGCCAAGGATTGTCTTGACCCGGATCGACGCGCCGGTCTCGGTGCCGAAGTCCGACTCGCCCTTGATCTTGAAGGTGACCTTGACGTGGTCGCCATCCAGGTCGACCTCCTCGACCTTGCCGACCTTGACCCCGGCGACCCGCACCTCGTCACCGGGCTTGAGCCCGCCCGCCTCCGCGAAGGCCGCGCTGTACGTCTCGCCGGCGCCGATCACCGGCAGGCGGTCGGCGTTGAACGCGGCCACGGCCAGCAGGGCGAGGGCGGTGAGGCCGACGGTGCCGATGACGACAGGGTTGCGGTCGCGGAAGGGGATGAGGCGTGGTCGACGGATCCGCAGCTTCGGCAGCTTGGGCGGCTCGACGCGCACCTTGAACAGCGGCTGCGGACGGGGCCTGCGCTGCACCAGGAGCCGTGTCTTCGGCAGACGTATCCTCGGCAGCCTCGGTGGCTCCACCCGTACCTTGAACAGCGGCTCGGGACCTTGCTTGCGGATCATGCCCCGCACCTCGCCCTCGCCACATGCAGATCAGGCGTGAGTACCTGCTGTGACGTCGACTTCGTCTTCGGCAGTACGATCCGCCCGTCGAAGTCGCACAGGTAGAAGTTGAACCATGAGCCGTAGGACGCCGTCCCCGTCAGCTCGTTGAGCTTGTTCGGCAGCCGCTTCAGGACGCCCTCCACGGTCTTCTCGTTGTCGTTCAGCGTTCCGGTGAGCTCGGTCAGCTCGGCGATGTCGCCCTTCAGCGGCGGACGCGCGTCCTTCAGCAGTGCCGAGGTGGCCTCGGTCAGATCGCCGATGTTCACCAGCGACTGCCCGATGGGCTTGCGGTCGGCGGACAGGCCCGAGATGACCCGTCGCAGCTGCTTGAGGAGGCCGGAGAAGCGGGTTCCGCGTTTGTCGAGCGTCTTCAGCACGGTGTTGAGGTTGTCGATCACCGAGCCGATCAGCTGGTCGCGGCCGGCCAGCGTCGAGGTGAGCGACGCCGTGTGCACGAGCAGGCTGTTGATGGTGCCGCCCTCGCCCTGGAGGGTCTTGATGATCTCGGTGGCGAGCTGGTTGACGTCCTTCGGACTGAGCGCGGCGAACAGGGGCTTGAAGCCGTTGAGGAGCGCGTTGAGGTCCAACGCAGGTTGCGTTCGCGCCAGCGGGATCGTCGCGCCGGGCCGCAGCAGCCGGGTGCCGTCGCCCGTGCCCTCGGTCAGCGCGACGTACCGCTGCCCGACCAGGTTGCGGTACCGGATGACCGCGCCCGTGCTGGTCAGCAGCGGGCGGTCCTGGCCGACCGTGAAGGTGACCTCGGCCAGCGTCCGGTCCTTGATCCGGATGCCCTCGACCTCGCCGACCCGTACTCCGGCGACGCGGATGTCGTCGCCCTCCTCCAGGCCGGTGACGTCGCTGAACACTGCGCGATAGCGATGCTCGGGGGTGAAGGAGATGTTCACGATGGTGGCGGCGAGGAGGGCCGTGGCCAGGATGGTCACCAGCGCGAAAACGCTGAACTTGATGAGGGGAGCAGCGGTCTGCCGCGCGCCTGCGGTCCTCATGCCACACTCACCGCCGTCCCGCGCGCCAGCGGCCCGAACAGCAGTGTCGCGACCGGCGGCACCTCGTCTGCGGGCACCCCCAGGGCGGGCGCGACGAGTGAGCCGACGGCCTGCTGCTCGGCTCGCGTGGCGGACACGCCGAGCGGGGCGTCCGAGGAGGAACCCTCGGACTTCGAACCGTCATCGAGGCGGGCCCCGGGCGCCGGTACCGGCGGACTCGGCAGATCACGGCACTCGGGCCCCGAGTGCTCGCCGTACCGAGGTTCCTCGCCCGGTTCGTAGGCACCCTGCGGCCGCACGACCTCCAGCGTGATGTGCATCTTGCCGCCCCGGAACGCCTCCTCCGAGGCCTTCTCCTGCCGGACCAGACCGGCCAGCAGACACGGGTACTCGGGGGAGTAGCGGGCGAACAGCTCCAGCGTCGGGCGGGAGACCTGGCCGAGGGCGATCAGCCGGTCGCCGTTCGCGTCGAGGAAGTCCTCTGTGGTGCCGGCGACGGTCGCCGTGGTTCTCAATGCCGCCGCCAACTGGTCCTTCTTCTCGACGATGGTGCGGCTGGTGGTGACGGTGTTGCGCAGGATGTCCATCAGATCGGGCGCCGCGTCGCCGTAGATCTCGGCGACCTCGGCGAAGCGGGCGATGTCCTCGGTGAGGGAGGGCAGATGGGGGTTGAGGCGGCGCAGGTAGGCCTCCAGGCGCGTGAGGTTGTCGCCGATCCGGTCGCCGCGGCCTTCGAGGGCTGTGGCGAACGCGGAGAGGGTGGCGTTGAGCTTGCCGGGCTGGACGGTTCGCAGCAGGGGCAGCAGGTCGTTCATGAGCTGCTGCACCTCGATGCCGGCACGGGTGCGGTCCTGGGCGATGACGTCGCCGGCACGGATGGGGCGGGCGGACGAACCGGCGGGCGGCACCAGGTCGACGAACTTCTCGCCGAACAGCGTCTTGGGCAGCAGGCGCGCGTGTACGTCGGAGGGAATGTACGCGACATGCTCCGGCTTGAGCGCGATGTCGAGCGTCGCCTTCGAACCGTCCGCTCGCACCTCGCGCACCTCGCCGACCAGCAGCCCGCGCAGCTTGACGTCGGCCCGCGGATCGAGCTGGTTGCCCAGACTGTCGGCCTCCAGCGTGATCCGCACCACCGGCGTGAACACCTGTCGGTAGACCGCGACCGACAGCCCCAGCAGCAATGCGAGTACGGCGATGAAGACGACGCCGTACAACCGCAGTCTCAGCACCCTCATCCGGCGGCTCATCCCGCGATCCGTACGGTCGTGCCGGCGCCCCATATCGCGAGCGACAGGAAGAAGTCGAGGACGTTGATCGCCACGATCGAGGTCCGCACCGCTCGGCCCACTGCCACGCCGACGCCCGCCGGGCCGCCGCCGGCGTAGTAGCCGTAGAAGCAGTGGACGAGGATGATCAGGACGGCGAAGGCGAGCACTTTGCCGAAGGACCACAACACGTCGACCGGTGGCAGATACTGCTGGAAGTAGTGGTCGTAGGTGCCGGCCGACTGGCCGTAGTAGACCGTTGTGATGGTGCGGGCGGCTACGTAGGAGGACAGCAGGCCGATCACGTACAGCGGGATCACCGCGACGAATCCGGCGATCATCCTCGTCGTCACCAGGAACGGCAGCGAAGGCACACCCATCACTTCGAGCGCGTCGGTCTCCTCGCTGATCCGCATCGCGCCCAGCTGGGCCGTGAACCCGGCGCCGACGGTCGCGGACAGGGCGAGTCCGGCCACCAGCGGGGCGATCTCGCGGGTGTTGAAGTACGCCGAGAGGAACGCGACGAAGTTGGAGGTGCCGAGCTGGTTGAGAGCCGCGTAGCCCTGGAGGCCGACTTCGGTGCCGGTGAAGAATGACAGGAAGGCGATCACGCCGACCGTGCCGCCCACCACCGCCAGCGCACCCCGGCCGAAGCTCACCTCGGCCAGCAGCCGGAGGATCTCCTTCTTGTAGCGGCGCAGGGTACGTCCGGTCCACGCCAATGAGTGGCCGTAGAAGGTGAGTTGGGTGCCCAGCGCTTCCAGGGAGCGCAGAGGGCGGTCGAGAAGTCTCATCGGCTAACCCCTCTGCGGAACGACCTGGAAGTACACCGCGGTCATCACGAAGTTGGTGACGAACAGCAACATGAAGGTGATCACCACCGACTGGTTCACCGCGTCGCCCACACCCTTTGGACCGCCTTTCGCGGTCAGTCCCTTGTACGAGGCGACGATCGCGGCGATTGCGCCGAAGACGAGTGCCTTGATCTCGGCCGCCCACAGGTCCGAGAGCTGGGCGAGGGTGGTGAACGAAGCGAGGTAGGCGCCCGGAGTGCCGTTCTGCAGGACGACGTTGAAGAAGTAACCGCCTGCCACGCCGACCACCGACACAAGGCCGTTGAGCAGGACCGCGACCAGCATCGATGCCAGCACCCGCGGCACGACCAGCCGGTGGATGGGATCGATGCCCAGCACCTGCATCGCGTCGATCTCGTCGCGGATCTTCCGCGCCCCGAGGTCCGCGCAGATCGCCGTGCCGCCGGCGCCCGCGATCAGCAGCGCGGTGACGATCGGCGAGGCCTCGCGCAGCACGGCCAGCACGGAGGCGGCGCCCGAGAAGGACTGGGCACCGAGCTGTCGCGTGAGGCTGCCGATCTGCAGTGCGATGACCGCGCCGAACGGGATGGAGACCAGGGCCGTCGGAAGGATCGTCACACTCGCGATGAACCATGCCTGCTGGATGAACTCCCTTGCCTGGAAGGGCCGCCGGGGAATCGTCCGAGCGACGTCCAGCGCCATCGCGAACAGGCTCCCCGAGTGCCGCAGCGCTCCGATCGGTGAAAGGCTCATGCGCCGACCACCGTCTTCTGGTGCAGCGCGGCCTCGCGCCGGGCGATCGCCTCCCAGCGGGGCGGCCGGGGGATACCGGGCCCCGGCAGCAGGCGGGGAGTCAGAGCCTGGCCGCCGGGAGACTCCGTGCCCTTGGCGTCGTCGCCGAGGGCGGCCAGCTCCTGCTCGACCTGTGCGGCGTCCTTCTCCTCCGCCATGCCGATGGGGCCCTGCATGCGGCCGTTCAGGAACTGCCGCACAACGGGCTCGTTGCTGGTCAGCAGTTTCTCGCGCGGTCCGAACGTCACCAGCTCGCGGCGGAACAGCAGCCCGATGTTGTCCGGCACCTGGCGGGCGGAGGAGATGTCGTGCGTGACGATCAGGAAGGTCGCGTCGATCTGGGCGTTGAGGTCGACGATGAGCTGGTTGAGGTAGGCGACGCGGACCGGGTCGAGGCCCGAGTCGGGTTCGTCGAAAAGGATGATCTCCGGGTCGAGCACCAGGGCCCGGGCCAGTCCCGCCCGCTTCCGCATCCCGCCGGAGATCTCGCCGGGCAGCTTTCCCTCGGCACCGATCAGCCCGACCATGTCCATCTTGTCCAGCACGATGCGCCGGACCTCGCTCTCGGACTTCCGGGTGTGCTCGCGCAGTGGGAAAGCGATGTTGTCGTACAGGTTCATCGAGCCGAACAGCGCGCCGTCCTGGAACAGCACGCCGAAGAGCTTCCGCACCTCGTACAGATCGTGCTCGCGGAGCTTGGTGATGTCCCGACCCTGGATCGTGATCGATCCTCGCTCCGGCTTCAGCAGTCCGACGAGCGTCTTGAGGAACACTGACTTGCCCGTGCCCGACGGGCCGAGCATGACCGAGATTTCCCCGGCCGGCAGCGTCAGTGAGACGTCCTGCCAGATGACCTGGTGACCGAAGGACTTGGTCAGCCCTTCCACACAGATCTCGACACCCATCCGGTCCACCCTTCAGCCCATGGAGCAGCTCTGACACCTGCTCTACGGGGAGGGGCGGGGCGTCCGTCGCTCGGGTGGTGGATTTTTTTCGAGCGGGATTCGAGGCGGGGGACGGGTGGGTCTACGACTGTTTGATCGGAGTTACGGCTGCGGGGGCGCCGTGGGGAGCGGCAGCGACTCGGACGGCACGGCGGGGGGCTCGACCGGCAGGCCTGGGGTCTCGGGCAGTTCCGGCACCTCGGGCCGTCCCGGTACGTCGGGCACACGTGGCACCTCCGGCGCGGACAGCACTGGCAGCGGGGACATCGAGACCTTCGGCACCGCCACTTCCGGCAGCGACGGCACAGACAGCGGCCGGAACGATTCTCCCGACGGCGACCCGGTCGCCTTCGGTTCGGCCGCCGAGTCCGTGGTCCGGTTCCCCTGAGGAGCCCTGCCCCCAGCGCTGCTGTCCGGCCGCAACTCCTCCACACCCGGCGAAGCAACAATGGGCTGCGGAGCAGTGCCGCCGTCGCCCGCGCCCCCGTCGAGCGTGTACGGCAGCACGAACCCCGCCACCGCAAGCGTCGCCGCCGTGGAAGCAACCGCCACGGCCTGCACCTTGCCGCTGCCCCGCGGCCGCCCGATCAGGAACAGCGCGCACCCGAGCGTCGCGGCCAGCGACTGACGCAGCGTCCGCCGCGCCCGGGCCAGCAGCGACTCGACGGTCCGGTAGCTCAGCCCCATCCGGACGGCGACCTGGCCGACGTCGAGATCCTCCGACTTCAGCCGCAGCGCCTCGGCCTGCCGAGCGGGCAGCTCACCACTGCGGACCGCCAGCCACTTCGCCTCGGCCCGGTCGCACACTGCCTCCTCGACGGGCACCGGGCCAGGGGAGATGAGGGTCGGGCTGGTGTGCACCTGGGCCTCACGGTTCACCTGCCGGTAGCGGTCGACGCACAGCCGCATCGTCACCGTTGTCAGCCACGCCGCGAGCCGCTCGTCGTCCAGGTCGGGGCGCTCGGCGGCGCGCAGCATCGCCTCGTGCACCGCGTCCTCGGCGTCCTCCGCACTCATCGACCTGCGCCGGGCCACCTTGAGCAACTGCTCGCGGTGGCTCCACATGCGCTGCCAACGGTCGGCGGCGGCGTGCATCTCCGCAGGTGTCCCTGCGGCTATGTCCGCAGGCGTCTCTGTCCCCATGAGGGCCCCTTCGCTCTCACTCACCGGTCTCGTGCCGTCCGGCGGGGGGCGACATTACCGCCGAGTATCTGCGGTTGTGGAGGGGGCGGCTGTCATCGAGTCCGCGCTGTTACTGGTCAGAGGGCCTTCACACGGACAGGAGGTCCTCGGCTCGGACACGAGCTGTGGAGTGCGTTGCCGTGCTTGAACCGGCATCCGAGGCCTCCGACCCTTTGGGCAGGTCAGGCCCCGTCAAGGTGGTGAGTATCGATGGGGCGCCCGAGGGCACGCGCCCCTGACCTCGGTGAGCGTGTCGAACGGATCCTCAGACCGGTCGGCGAGCGCGGCCTCGGGAGGCCGCGGTGTCCACCAGCTCCGGGCGGCGTCGGCGCTTGCGGTGCATGTCGATGATGCGGCGCTTGAGAATGGTCCAGGCGTAGCCCTCCAGGTTCTCCACCTGCAGCATCCGTGGCCAGCGGTCCATGACCTGGTCGAAGGTCAGGTCCACGGCCTCTTCCGCGTCGGCGTCCGAGCCGAGCTGCAAGTAGGCGTAGTTCATGTGGTCGCTGCGGCGCTCCTGGTGGAAGCCCCAAAATGCCATCTGCCAGCCCATGGGCCACTGGTCGATGAGCACCGTCGGCACGCCGACCGCTCCGCCGGTCTCCTCCGGCCCCGCCTCGCCGTTCACCGGGCATCCCCCGAGGGCTGGTCCGTGCCGGCCAGGGTGCGGGTAGCGGCCAAGCCGGTGATGCCGACGCGTACGGCGGCCCTCAACGACCGCGGCCAACGTCAACGACATCACCCGGACACTCCACCTGGTCGACGGCACCCCCGCCGGTGGCCGGACGTCCTGGCCGGCCAGGACGCCGCCCCGAATCCGTGCCGACCGACAAGGCGTACGGTTCCCGAGCCGTGCGGCGCGATCTGCAACGCCGGCGCTTCATGCCGGTGATCTCTCGCAAGGGCGCCTCGAACGATCCAGGGGCTGGGCGAGCCCCGCTTGGTCGTGGAGCAGACCTTCGCCCTGCTCCGCCAGTTCAAGCGCCTCGCCGCCCGCTGGGAGTAGCGCCTTGAACTGCACGACGCATTCGTCTCACTGGCATGTGGCCTCATCTGCTGGAGGCGACTCAAGAGACAGGTAGCGTGATCACCCGAGGGCTTCGAGTACAGGCCAGGCACCGGGCTCGGCCATGTCGGCGGAGCACGGGAAAGGGCGAACCTGTGTCGCAAGACATGGTGAGAGCTAGCGAGCTGCTGACCGCGCACGAGGTCGAACTCCTGACTCGTGCGCTCCTGGAATGGGGCGGCCCTGCACAGTGCAGCGCTCAACTCGCTGTCGCCATGGGGTTCACCGACGCGCAGGATCTACTCGACCAGTGCCAAAGGCTCCGGAAGGCTCTTGGCGAAGACGCCCCACTCGGCGCAGCGGACTGGGCCCGGACACTTCTCGCTACAGAGATTGTCTTCGTCAGCGACCTTGCCGGCTCTGGCGTCGAATGGTCAACGACCACGGGGCGGGACGATGTGGTGACGATCAGGATGCTGCGGGTGATCCAGAGGAAGCTGACCCGGACTGTCAGGCCCTACTACGGAAAACGACCGAGCGATTAGCGCAGAAGGCCACTCCGTCGTCTTCCACGGCTCGAAGATCTCTCGACCGCTCACCTTGGCTGCACCCGAGTCGACGCAGAAGATCGCGTTACGAGCTCTCAGTGTCTGTGATGCAGGCATGTAGGCCACGTCCCGACGGGGTTGCCGTGCGTCGCAAAATCGGTCGACAGGCGCAGCCGCGAACCACTGTGATGGTTGCGACTTGCCCTCGCACGCAGGGGGCCGACCACGGGAGCTGCTCTCGGTAGCTGTGAGAACTGCAGATGCCCGCCCCTGGATCGATGAGGCACTGGTCAGGCGTCTGGTAGATACGCAGTTCCCGCAGTGGGCAGGGCTGCCTCTGAAGCTGCTCGACCCGGCCGGCTCGGACCATGTGATCTACCGGTTGGGCGAGGAACTGTCCGTCCGGTTGCCCTGCCATGCCATGCCGGGGCCATAGGGCAGGCCAGGAAGGAATTCCAGTGGCTGCCCCGGCTCGCCCAGCACGTTCCCCGGGCCATCCCGGTACCGGTGGGGGTGGGTGACCCCGACTTCGGTTATCCGTGGCCGTGGGCGGTGTCCCTCGGAAGAGGGCGGATCTGAGTACAGGTACTCGGCCGCCAAGCCGTCGGGGCGGGCAGTCTCCCGAATGAGGTGGACGCAGACCGAACTGCCCGCAGACGCCGGGCTGGCCATCGCCGCAATCCTGGCCCTGGCGAGCCTGCGGCTGTTCACCCTGGTGTGCGTCGGGCGCGCACTCTCACGGGAACTCGGCAGCGCTCTGAACGCGCAGCGCGCAGCCTTTCAAGGCCGGCTGGCTCTGTTCTGCTCGCTGGCATTGGCCTCGCTTGCCAGCCCTGTACTTGCTGATATGGCTGGCCCAGACTCACCAGTTGTGGCTCGCTGGGGGGCGCGCAACCGGCACTGCCGTTGTGCACGCTTGCCTGGCTTCACCTTGCTCGAAGGCGCTGGGCAGCGAGCGGGGATAGTAACGATCACGCGATCGTCAGTGGGAACACGCACGCTTCGCCGCGAAGGGTCTGTGTCCTCCGGCGCCCGCGCTGCGCCGGATTCCCAGACTGGAAACGCGGGACCTGCTCGGGAGCATGGAGCGCTTCGCCTGCCCGATGGAGCGCTCGATGGCCAACCATGTCGGGCACAGCGCTTGACCTGGCCCACGGTGGCCTGCGTTACGTCGGAGTCGGGCAGTTTTGGGACATGACGCTTCGACGGCCACCTGCCCATGAACCGGGTTCGCTCAGCGACGATCCGCTCCTCGACTACGCCCTACGGGAGTTGGCGTGGTTCGAGTTCACTCGGCGACGATCACGGTTCGGGCACTACGCGATCGAATTCGGGGCACTGACCACCAGCTCAGTCACGGTGGTCGCGGCGGGCCTCCAAGCGCCTGCCGCAGTGACGGCGACCATCGCGGGCCCGGCCGTATTCTTCGGGGACCTACGCCAGGCATTCGATCAGCGGGGACGGTACGTCCTTGCAGCAGAAGCTTGGGGCCGACCGCATACCGCCATCGAACGCTATCGGCTGCTGCCGCCGAGTGAACGCGGTCCCGATGCGCGTGGCCAACTGTTGGAGCGCATTGAGCCAGTCGTGGACTCCGAGATCACCTCATGGGAGCGGCCCATCGTCATCGGAGCCCTGTGCAATCTCTCGGCGAGCCTCCGCAGGCAGGTCGCTGGCCTACGAGTGCGAAGCACACCGAACGGGCCGGATGCAGCACGCAATGGCTTCCCGGTGGAGAAATCAAGCCGTGTTCGCGTGCATTGAGCAGCATTCAGTTCCGTGATCAGTCGAACCAGACCGTGAGGCGCACGTGCTCTGGGCCATGCAACTCGGCCAGGATCCTCATTACGTCCCAGACCGGCGCCCAGTGGGTCCCCGCCCCGGCCACGGTGCTTCGGCTGAGTGTGCCGGACCGATCGGTCTCGTCCCAGTCGGCGGCTGCCAACTCGGCCCAGCTGATCCAAGTCGTTGCGTGCGCGTCCTGTGGCCCACCCCAGGCGATGAACGCCTCTCGCAGTCCCTCGGAAGCGTCCTCCGGCAGGCCGCGGTCCGCGGACAGCGGTTGGAACCCGAAGGAGTTGCGGATGCCGAAGAGACAGGCAAGGGCGTCATAGGCATTGCCGGTGTTGAGGAGGAAGAGGTCAATGGCGGCGTGCCATATCGCGTCCTCGTCGTTCTCCCCGAAGATCCGGGCCAAGGGCCTGCACTCGATCATTCCGCTGACTTCGGTGGACATGCCCGCAGTCTGCCGGGCGGGCAAGGCTCCTCGCCTCGATTTTTCGATGCAGAACCTAGCCGGCGGGCTCGTAGAAAGTCCGGGAGGTGGGGACGTAGCACACGCTCGTCAGAGCGGACATGTAGAAGATCCGCTGGAGGCCCGATGGTGGTGGCGAGGGTGGTGTAGGTCGCCATTTTGCATCCCGGAGTCGTGCGGTGCAGGGGCCAGGCCGGCAAAGCCGTGAGTCGGTCCGGGCTCGCCGAAGTCCTCGAGGCCGCTGCCGATTGCGGCATCGGGCGCCGCCGCCCAGCAGTGGCCCCATGCCTGGCATGTTGGCCAGGACCTCGGCCAGCCAGTGTGTCCGGAACCGGGCCTCGATGAGCCGGTCGATCTCGGCGCCTTTCTCGTTCAGGGCCGGGACCTCCTGGGTGAGTGTCCCCGAACGCATGACCTGCGACGACCTCGCGGGTCCAGAGGTCCAGGACACCTACACCGGCGCGCTCGCCCACATCATCGAAGCCAAGCACGAGGACCAGCCCCTGCTCGAGGCACCCGCAACCGATGCCGTGGGCGACACGGCGGACCGGCTGCCGCCGAACGCCCTGAGATCATTCAGCGTGACGATGACTCCCGCCCAAGCGCCCCGGTCCGAAGCCAAGGTCGTGCAGGTGGACGCCACTGACGCCGCTCGCCTTGGTGTCATCGTGCGATGCCTGGCGACCACACGGCTGGGCGCGCGTTTTCGCTGCACCAGCCGGGACGGACACGATGTCGACCTGGTAGTGGCCGAGATCCGTCGCTACCCCAAGGTGACGGTCGACGAAGTGGATCCACCTCACGGCGCCCGCCTCGCCCTCACTGGCGCAGGCGCGAACGATCTTCACCTGAAGCCCGGGGACATTGTTGGAAAGACCAAACGCGCCGCCTGATCAAGCATCAAGCCTCAAGCGGTTGCCCCCGTTGGGGACTGACGACCCCCAGTTCAGGCGGCTACGTGGTCGTGTCCGGCCCCTTACCTGCCCTGCGGCTTCACCTGCTGGTGGGTGGGCATCTGGGCTCGCAAATCCTGGTTCGGCTGCCGCCCTGGGTGCGCGGAACCGGGGCTCAGGGAGGTTGGCCTCCGCGGTGACCGGGCCGAGGGCCTGTTGTGCCGGAAGAGGTCGTAGGCGTGATCTCACGGACCGTACCTGTCGAGCACGTCCCGCCACGGGGCACCGGTCCGGGTCCGCCACCGTATGCCGTCTATCAGCTGCCGCAGCGTCCATACCGGCGGACGACCCGGCTTGATGCCCTGCGGCAGCAACGGCTCAAGCCGGGCCCAGTGGCCGGTCGTCAGATTTCCACGCCTCGCAGGACGTGATCACGAACGATCAAGATCCACTTTCGCGACACGCTCTAGCGCGGCCGGGCTCAGGGTGGGGTTGCGCTCTGGTGCACGTCGAGACGCCACGCCACGCTGGTCACCAGACGGAGAGGGGGCCTGATGAGGTCGTTTCCTAGTGACAAGGAAACCGCGATCGTTCCCGGCTGCGTGACTGCCGACACGATCAACTGCCATGGGATCGACAGTTGACGGCCACTGAGAAGAATTCGAGTCCGACTCCGCGCGGAGTCATGCGCTGGCCACTGAGCCTGCATATCGCCGCAGTACTGGTTCTGGCCCTAACCGCAGCGATCACAGTCCTGGGACTGCTGTGGCTGATGCTGGGGGCACCTCGTGTGCGGGTATCCGGTCCGCTCAAACCCAGCGATACATACGACGCAATCAAGATCGCCTTAGCTGTTGTCGCAGGATTCGGCGGCGTGGTAGCACTCGTCGTCGCCTATCGCCGCCAGCACCTCAGCGAAGCCACCGACGCCCGCGAGTACGACAGGGCACTGATCGAACGGTTCGGCGCCGCAGCCGAACAACTCGGGACAGACCAGCCGGCTGTACGCATGGCTGGTGCGTATGCGATGGCGCGGCTTGCCGATGAGTGGCCGCAGGAACGCCAGATGTGCATCGACGTGCTGTGCGGCTATCTGAGAATGCCCCATGCTCCCGATCCCCCCGCCGATGCTCCGGCGTTGGCATCATGGCAGCGCGAGCGGGAAGTACGCGTGACCATTCTGGGACTAATAGCCGCCCACCTGCGCGACGGTGCGCCCGCATCCTGGCAGGGCTACGACCTGGACTTCACCGGCGCGGTCCTTGATGAAGCTGACTTCCGTGGCGCCCGATTCACCGGCGGCGACATCCTCTTCGTCAAGACCCTCTTCGCCGGCCAGGGCACGGACCAGATCATCTTCGACGACGCCGACTTCGCCGAAGGCAGCTACGTCTACTTCCGGCTCGCCGAATTCCGCAGCGGCACCGTCCGGTTCAACCGTGTCACGTTCAGCGGCGGCTGGGTCACCTTCGACAGCGCCCGCTTCACCGGCGCTCGCGTGAACTTCCGCGAGGCTTCGTTCGCCGCGGGCGACGTCCTTTTCGAGGGCGCTGAGTTCTTCGCCGGCCCCGTCGACTTCACGGGGGCGACCTTCACCGGCAGTTCCGTGAACTTCGGCGAGCACCACCTTCCTTCTATCTACCGCACGGCGCCGCCCGCCCACTTCCGGGGCGGCACCGTCGACTTCTCTCGAGTCGGCGGCTTTGCCCATCCTCCGCAGTTCGGCCTGCAGGTACTGCCTCCCGGGCTCCAACTTCCTTCAGGCACCGACATCTCCAATCTGCCCTGATGAGGCCAGTGGGAGGAGGGTCGTGGGGTCGAGGCTCGCCGTCGCAGCGCCGCATTCGTCCCGGGGCGCAGAAACGGACAGGGGCCCTATGTCCGGCGAAGTACCCTGCTCGCTCCCGCTGCGACCGTCGTGGCCAGGAGCCAACCCATGCCGATCAGCGCGACGGCAGCCCACTGCATGATGCCGGTCGGAGCGTAAGAGCGTTCCTGCCCCAGATCGACGAGGGGCAGTAGCAGGTCGAGTGTGTAGATCGCGGCCTGGAATTGTGGTGCCTTGCCGTCGCCCACGGTGGTGGGTGGCCAGGCGGTGAAGAGAGCTGTTCCGGTGGTCAGGAGACACAGCAGCAACCACACGGCACGAAGCGGCCGGTAGCCGTAGCCCACCGCCGCGTCCTGGAGCAGGCTCCACAACCTGGCCGCGGGTGACAGCGTGCGGCGCATGCTGCGCTGCTTGGCGACCAGGAGGGTGCGGGCATCGGCGTCGTGGCCTTGGCGTTGGTACGTGGCGGCGAGCTGCTCGTACGGCTGGGGCACGAATCCGGCAGGATCCCGGCCCAGCCAGGGTAAGCGCGCCTGGGCCGGAAGTGAGGGGTGCAGGCTGTCGTAGACGGCGCCGTCGAGGACCAGGCCAGCAGGCCAGGCGGCAGGGGCGTCCCGCAGCAGCCCGATTCTGCTGTGCTGTAGAGCGATCACGCCCGCCGGTGCCTCGCGCAGGCGAAGCGAGAGGATACTTGCGGACGATCCAACGAAGTTCACCGCCCACTCGTCGGCGGGTGTGTCGAGGACTGCGTCATCAAGGCAGACACGGCTGCGGACCGTGACGCTGATGAGGGAGATCCTGCCGTGCGCGGTGAAGCCGTCACACAGGTTGAACACACCACCTGTCTCGACTCCGTTGCCGCGCAGAGCAGGGTGTCGGTTATCGAGAGCGGTCAGGACCGCGCCTTCGAAGAGGACGGAGCCGCCGATGCGGGAGTCACGCATGTCGATCATGCCGTGGGCGACGAATCCGTCGCGACAATCGATGTCACCGCCGACATGCAGTCGGGAGGCGTTCAAAGCGGCGTCCGCGGTCGCCCTGCCAGCAGAAATATCGAAGCGGGCGCCCTTGAGGACCACACTGCCACGCACCGAGGTGTCCCGGAGATCGACGGGGCCCTGTACCACCAGACCACGCTCCGCCTGGACGTCACCGCCGATCTCGGCGCAGGCCAGGTTCAAGGCGTACGCGCCTGGTCCTGCGCCGGGCCCGTCCAGTCGGCAGTCGCTCATACTGACGGAGCCCCCGATGGAGGCACCGTAAAGGTTGATCTGGCCAGAGCCCGAGAAACCGGAATCGAGGTACAGCCCGCCGCCCACGGTCAGTTCGGGCGCCTGGAGGCAGCCTGAGTCGCCGCTGATGCGGGTACCCCGAAAGGCCAGGACGTCCTGTATCCGGGCACTGTTCAGGAAAACCGGGCCCGCGCAGACCAGACCCGGTGCCCAGAGGTCCTCACCCACCTCCACGGACTGAGCGTCGATCGCGGCCTCGCCAGGGACCGGGCGCACAACGGTGTCCTTCAAGGACAGCCAGTTTCCAACAGTGAGGGAGCGCAGGTCCACGGTGCCCGTGACAGTACAGGCGGTGACCTCGCACTCCAGAGCGACGCGGGCACCGACCAGGCTCAACCCCGGCATCGTGCAGGCATGGAGTTGCAAGGCAGCGTCAAGTTGCGCGTTGTCCAGGCGGGGAGCGTCATCGAAGCGGCACCCTTCCATGCGGATCGAGCCGGCAACCGTCAGCTCGGCAAGGTCCAGCTCGCCAGCGACGTGTGCACCACGCAGCCGCAAGCGAGCCTGGCAGCCGGGTCGGGACGAAGGCGCGGCGATCAGAAGGTAGCGAAGCGCACAGCCGCGCACCTCGGTCCCCACCTCGCACCACTCGCCGACCCGGTAGGCCTCCCACATCTGCCGCTCCTGCGGGCTCCATCCTTCCGGCGGGTCGTCCTGCGCCACCGCGGCGTCCCTCCCCCTGTCCGGCTACAGCGGTCCGAGCAGCTCTTCGCTACCCGGCACTCGTGACGGCCATGCTTGACGGCTCAAGCCCGGCAGGCAGACGCGGACGGGGCCATCGCTCGACACGCTGAATTTGACAGAGAAGTCGTCGCCCACCCAGCCGCGCAGGGCGTCCAGGGAAAGGACCTGGGAAGCGGGCCAGGTGCGGGCCAACGTGGTCTTCCCGGCCCCGGAGGCGCCGATCAGCACGATCAGGGCGTTCTCCGGCAGCTGCGGGTAGGGCGACGTCAGGTCGGGCCTACGGATCGCCTTCCGGGCCCAGGAAGCGGGCAGCCAAGATCAGGCGGTGCCAGGAATCGGTGGTGATCAGGGCAGCGGCCTAGCGCAGCGGGCAGGAAGCGTCGCCGTCGCGGTCAGCCTCGACCTGGTCAGCTCGGCCCGCGGCGGTGGCGACCAACGGCGTAAGGGCCGGGATGAGTTATGGGGCGTGTCGGTGTCCTCGATGAGCTCGCGCAGGATCGCGGCCAGTTCTTCCGGGTCGATGTCGTCGGCGCTCAGATCGTCCTCGAGTAGCTGGAAAGCGAGTTGGGGCGATACCGACCGAGGCGCGGACTCGTACCAGGCGCGTGCGGCTCACCGGCGGGCCCGGATGCGGGCGGTGAGCCAGGTGGTGACGGCCGCGGCGCCGACGCCGATCGCGCGGGCAGGGCCGCGTCCCGAACGAAGTCATTGCTCTCAGCGATAACCCTTTGGCAGGCCTTTGGTGCCGTTGAGTTTGGCGCCGTTGTGCTTGACTCCGGCGAGGCGTGCGCTGGTTAGGTTGGCCATGGAGAGATCTGCTCCAGTCAGGTCTGCGCCGGTGAGGTTGGCCTTGGAGAGGTCGGTGCCGCTGAGGTCTGCGTTGACGAGCTTGGCGCCCGAAAGATTGATTTGGGCGAGCTTCATGCCGGTGAGGTTTGCTCCGGAGAGGTCCGCGCGTGCCAGGGTGGCGCACTGACGCTCTGTCGTTTCGGACTCTTGACCGGTCTCGACGTCGAGGATGTGTACGAGGGAGGTGCTGCAGAGCTCGGCCTTGGTGAGGTTCGCGCCGGCTAGGGCAGCACGCTTCAGGTCCGCACCGGTGAAATCCGTTGCTGTCATGTCCGGGCACGGAGTCGACTCGCCCGCACTGCGGTCGTAACAGAAGAAGGCGCCGGTGGCCTTCGCGCCGTACAGGACCGCGTCACGGAGATTGGCCTCGAACAGGGACGCGTCGCGAAGGTCCGCACTCGCAAGGTTGGCACCGCGGAGATCTACTTCGTCCAGGTATGCGTTCCGTAGGTTGGCCCAGCTGAGGTCGGTATTGATGAGGTTCGATCCGGTAAGGTCCGCCAATTCGAGCTGAACGCCGGTGTCGTCGAAGGGACGCGCTGCCTTCCATCCACTCAGCTCGATTCTGCTCAAGTCGAGCACCAGATCCTGGTCTCGTTCCGTACTGCGCTCGGCCAGTACGTTCATGACGGCTTCGATGTCCGCGGGTGGCCTCCGCGTCTCGGCGACCGCGACGTCAGCCCGTGCGGGCGCGTGCTGACGTACGTAGGCGGCGAGCACTGAGACGACGGTGGGCTGATCCCGCGACGAGTCGCGCATCAGTCGCTCCAACGCGTAGATACCGCCCAGGCGCACGTCGACTGAACTGGACCCCAGATTGTTGATCGCTGCGTTGTACCTGCTAGTGATCTGTCCCTGTTGGACGATCTGCAGTTCCTGACGGGTTTGGCTGACCTGCATCCAGGTAAAGAGCAGCGCGGCCAGCGCCGCGAGGCCGGGCAGGCTCACAATCACCAGGGTGATCAGCGGTCCCGGTTGCCTGCCATCGGCCCCTGCGCCGGCCGGTCGACCGCGCAGCCGTCGGCGACGGCGCAAGGCCTGACGCTGGAGCAGACGGCGCAGCCGCCCGGTGTCTTGATCGCGGGTCATGTCCCTATGCCACACCTCCAGGTCACTACTAACTGAACCGCCGCACCGACCAACCACCCGCACGAGGGTCGGCCGCCCCCGGTCAGGTCTCTTCCGTGAGGTTGGAGCCGTAGGGCAGGAGCGGTGTCGTCGGCCGCCCCACAAGCATGTGGCGGCACCCGGTGTGGGCCTGGCGCCGCGAAGTTGAGCGACGTGGATCGCGGCGCCGACGCCCGGCGAAACTGGGGCTACGACTACGAGTGTCGGTGCAGATGGCTTCGAAGGGGCGGCATTCGTCACCGCATCGCCCGGAAAGGCGTCGAGTCCTCACAGCGGCTCGGCCGCCATCGCTGGGTGGTTGAGAGGACCGTGTCCTGGATGGCCGGCTGCCGTCGGTTCCACCGGCGCTATGAACGCAAGGCCGAACGCCTCATCGCCTTCGTCGGCGTAGCTGCAACTCTCATCTGCTTACGTCGACTGAGCAGGTGAACAGCACCCTGTCGTGGAAATGTTGCAGGTTCCTCCTTGCTGTGGCCGCTGCCCTGGACCGGCCTGACCGGGTTCGCCGCGGCGGTGGTTCGGGCGCCGGTCTTGAGACTGTCCCTCAGCGGGACGAGGCTCCGCTGCTTCTGCTCGCGGGCGAGCGGCCGGTGCGCAGGCAGCGCGTTCACCTCGCGGTCCCGTCGGACAATGCAGAACTGGCCGCCGTCAGCGGGGTGTGGCGGGCGTCAGGAGGCTCGCCATTGGGCATCGGTGTCGCGGTCGCTTCGATCCGCTGGCCGGCGTCGCGGGTATGGATCGCTGCGAAACCGGCCTGCGTCACTGGTCAGAGGCGGACTCGAGGACCCTGGGGGACACGGATCATGTCAGAGGCTATCGTGATCGGTTCGCCTGTACCCGGAGCCATGCTCAGGGCCGATGCCTCCTCGCCTTTCGGACCACCTCTCAGTTGGTCTCGTACAGCCCCGGGCAGAGCAGCGACATGGCCGGATCATCCAGCTTTAACCCGGGTGCCGAGGCCTTCCTTTGATCCAAGCGAAGACGGCTCGGCGCGAAGCTTGGAGGATCGGGCTCCTGGGCCCAGAGGGTGGGGCCGGGCGTCGGGCGGCTTCAGCCGTATCGGCTATGAGTCCGAGCGCAGCCCCAACGCGCTGTGCTGAATCGCCGCAGCGGGCGCATCGTCCGAGCCGGACTTCCGTTGCGTCAACTCCACCAGTTTCGAGCGGAGGTCATGCGCTGGTTCGCCGAGCACGATGCCGCTGATCACCAGCTCAAGCATGACGCAGTCGTACTCGTCGTCCGTGCTCCGATAGCGCTTGGGGTCGCGTTCTACGGCCGCGCGAGTAATGCGCCAACCGCCATCATCCATCGGCGCGAAAGTCGCCGCGAAGACTCCGTGACCGGTCCAGCTTCGGTGCAGGAAGACAACCTCGTCCTCCGCGAAGACGTTCCACTTCTCGTCCATGCCCCGCGATGCGTAGCCGCGCTGGATCCGCTCCCAGTCTTCATCTGACCAGATCCGTTGGGGCAGCTGCGACATCGTCTGAGGAGTGGATATCGGCTGGATGCGACGGGAAAACGTGGACCGGGTCACGCGCTCGGCGGTGGACATGCAGTGATCCTACGGAACAAGCCGAACCTGACCACAGCGCTCCTTGGAGGGATCTCGTTGCGAAACGATCAGCTTGCACAATCACCATCGGTCGTGCGCCCGGGTATCGAGTACGCCGGGCTGACGTCGCGGCTGGTTCGGGGTGTGAGGGTCACGGACTGGGCAGGCTGCCGCTCGGTTCGGTGCGCCGGGATGCGTTCCAGGACCCCGCCGGCGAAGACGTCGTAGAGCGGGAGGGTTTCGAGGTGGACATAGCCGATGTGGCAGTCACAGGCAGCCAGGGGGCAGGGGCGGGGGCGTAGGGCCGCGCGGTAGGAGCCGTCGTAGAGGTTGCCGAGCTCGGCTCGGACGAAGTGGCAGCGGCGGACGGTGCCGTCGCCGTCGACCGAGATCACGGACTCCCCGGTACGGCAGGGCAGGCCGGCACTGGCGTGCGGGTGGCGGCTGTAGGGGAAGAGGGGATCGAGGGCGGTCCAGTCGTCGGCCTCGGCGTCCCGGTAGGTGTGGCCCTCGGCTGCGTTGATCCACAGGTATACGTGTGCGGGTAGCTCGGCGCGCAGGCGGCGGGCCGCCTCCAGGTGTTCGGGCAGGCCGACGACGCCGACGCTGAAGCGGATCCCGCGGTCGCCGAGGTCGTGGCACTTGGCCAGGAAGCGGTCGTAGGGGGTCTGGCCCGGGTGGTAGGTGCACCACAGGGCAAGGGTTTTGGGGTCGGCGTCGGCGAGCCAGTCGGTGCGGCAGCTGAGGTTGGTCTGGATGGCGACACGGCGGATGTGCGGCAGGTGCGACAACTCGGCGAGGGTGCGCCGGTACCAGGAGCGGACCAGGCCCTCGCCCCACGGTGTGAACAGCAGGGACAACCGGTCGTCGCTGTCGGCCGCCCAGTGGGCGAAGCGTTCCAGGGCGGCCCGGTCGGCGCGCAGTTGAGCGGTGGAGTCCCGTCGCTTGGCGAACGGGCAGTAGGGACAGACGTAGTCGCAGGAGGCGAGCGGGCCGCGGTAGAGGACGGTCAGATCCATGGCGAACCGGTCACTTCCTTTCGTACGCGGCCATGGCGGCCCGGACGGCGGGGGAGAACAGCTCGGGTCCGACGGCGTCGGAGTGGGCGAGTCCCTCGGGGGTGAGCCGCAGGTGCGCGGAGGCCGCCTCGCCCAGCCAGCCCCGGTCGGCCAGGCGGTGGAGTTCCGGCCCGAAGTCGGCGAGGGGCGTGGTGCCGAAGCGGGCCTGGTAGTCGTCGACGGGCAGGCCCTCTGCCTGGAGGAGGGACTGCAGCAGGTGGCGGCGGCGCGCCTCGTGCGGGTCCATGCGGTAGCCGACCTCGGCGCGGGCGAAGTCGGTGGTGGCGACGTAGTCGTCGATGATCCCGCGGATCTCGTGCATGCCGACCGCGTAGTCGAAGGAGTAGTGCAGGTCGGAGGTGTACGAGCGGGCGCCGCAACCCAGACCGATCATGCCGTCGCTCTGGCAGGCGTAGTCGTCGGCGCCCTGCTGCGGAGCGTCGGTACGGCGGAACATCCGCATCGACTGCTGGGTGTAGCCGTGCGCGAGGAGGTGGTCGCGGCCCGCGCGGTACAGGTGCAAGCGCTGGGCGTCCCAGGCCGGATCGGGGACTTGCGCGGCGACGCGGTGGCGGTCGAGTCCGGTCAGGGGCCTGACGTAGAGCGGGTAGAGGTACAGCTCTTCCGGCTGCCAGGCCAGGGCGGCGTCCAGAGAGCGCAGCCAGGTCTGCTCGGTCTGGCCGTCGATGCCGTAGATGAGGTCGATGTTCAGGACCGGGATGGCTGTATCGCGGATCCGGGCGAGCGCCGCCTCGACGTCGGCGCGGCGCTGCGGGCGTACGGCGGCCCTTGCTTCGGAGTCGTTGAAGCTCTGGATGCCGAGGCTGAGCCGGGTGGTGCCGCGCTCGGCCAGGACCGTGAGACGGTCCGCGGTGGCCGTGGCGGGGGAGGCCTCGACGGACAGCGGGATTGCACGGAGGTCGGCGCCCATGCCCTGCTCGGCGATGTCGCAGAGGCGTTCCAGCTCGGCCGCGGTGAGGAAGGTGGGGGTGCCTCCGCCGAAGGCAGCGGTGGCGAACCGCACCGGCTCGCTGTCGCCCAGTGCTTCGCGTACGGCGTCGGCCTGCCGGTGAAGGGTGTCGAGGTACGCGCCGGTCAGGCCGTCGGGGGCGCCGATGCGGGTGAACAGGTTGCAGAAACCGCAGCGAACCTCGCAGAACGGTATGTGCAGGTAGAGGGCCAAGGCGCTCTTGTCCTGCGCCGCCCACAGGGATCGCAGCGCCGGCCGGTCGGACAGCCGACGGTAGGCGGTCTTGTGCGGGTAGGCGTACACATAGTGCTGGTACGGGCTGGTGAGCTGGGCGGTGGTCATCGCGGGGCCTTGACGGGGTCGAGGAAGAAGTGGGCGTACGGCACGGTCCACACGGACTCGTGGCCGAGGCGGTGGCCGGTGTAGCCGTCGTCGCCGTAGGCGGTGCCGTGATCGGAGCAGACGATCGCGAAGCAGCGGCGCCGGGAACTCGCGGCGGCGAAGAGCCGGCCGATGTGCCGGTCGACGTATTCCAGCGCGGCGGCGTGCGTCTCGCGGGTGTCACCGGCCTCGCGGGTCGCGCCGGGCAGGTGGAACCAATTCGGCTGGTGCAAGGCGGAGACATTGATGAACAGGAACAGCCGCTGCTCGGCCGGGAGTTCGGCGATGACGTTCTCTGCGCGGGTGACCTGGTTCTCGAAGGACTGCGGCGAGGTCACACCGAACTCCCTCTCCCAGTGCGCCTCCTGGAAGAGCCCGGGCAGTACCGTCCCGAGCGGGCCCTGCTTGTTGAAGAAGCCGACGCCTCCGATGCAGACGGTCCGGTAGCCCTGCTGGGCGAGCCCGGAGACGAACTCCGGGGTGTCGTACACGAAAGTGCCGTCCGCGGTGGTCTCGCTGCCGGCGAAGCTCGCCGCGAACAGCCGCGGGTGCGGCCCCGGTTCGGCCGGAGTCGGCAGGAAACCCGCGAAGATCGCCTGGTGCGAGGCGTAGGTGAAGCTGCCCGGCGCGTGACGCTTCTCCCAGCGGCCGCCGGGGAGGTGGCGGGCGAGATTCGGAATACGCCCCTCGGCCGCCAGCTCGACGGCCACGTCGTGGCGCAGCGTGTCCAGGGTGACCAGGAGGATGTCGTCGTGGCCGACGACCTCGTTCATGTCGGGCTCGGACACGGGGCCTTCCCGCAGGTCGGGCTCAGGCGTAGGAAGTCTCTGCACGTCGGGCTCAGGCATGGGATGTTCCTGTTCTGTACTGGTGGAGCGGGCCGGGTGCGGCTGGTGCGCGCAGGGCGGCCGTCACCTGCGCGGCATACGTGTCCAGGCCCTCCGCGCCGCTGCCGGGCAGGCCGGTCAGCCGGGGCAGCAGGTCTCCGAAAGCGTTGACCTCGCCGACGAAGGCCCTGCGCCAGCCGATCGCCGGCAGCAGGTCCACACCGACGCACAGGGTGCGCGGGAAGCAGGCCGCGGCCCGCTCGCACACCTCCAGTACGTCGGTCCAGCGGCCGCCCGCCCCGCCGACGGCGTGCCGGGCGGTGGCGAGGTCGCCCCGCCTGCCGCCGAGGTGCAGATTGGTCAGGGGCGTACGGCTGGTGCGGACCACGGCGTGGGTGGCCCGGCCGGCCACCACGACCACGCGCAGGTCGGCGGCCCGGCCCTGCTGGGAGGCCTTGGGAACCCAGCGCTCCAGATGCAGCCCGTCGGGCGCGAGCGCGTCGACGATGGTGGCGATGTCCCGCTCGCTGTCGTAGCGACGCACCCGGAGGGAGTTGTGGAGCGTGCCGTCCGGGGCGAGCTCGACGGATGTGGTGGCCCTGATCCGGCCGCCACCGCCCGTCTCGACGGCGAGGACTCCTGACGCCGAGGACCCGTGAGCGAGCTTGACGAACAACCGGGGCATACCGTGCTCCCGCATCACCACCCGTACGTCGTCCCAGCCGCGCACCGGCGCCCCGCCCGGACCTGAGGTGGGCGAGGCGGGTACCGGCACACCTGCCGCGTCGAGCACGCCGTGGCAGGCACGCTTGTCGAACAGCACGGCGAGATCGTCGGGGTGGTCGAGGCGGATGCCGCCGCGCAGGGTGCGCAGCGCGGCGGTGAAGCGGGCGTACCAGCGGGCCGAGCCCTCGACCCGGGTGGGATCCGTCGTGCCCCGCAACAGCCGGTCGACCTCGAGATTCTCGCCGGGGGAGTCGACCCGCACGAACTCGGACGAGGCGAAGTCGGCTCCGCCGTCACGCAGGACGTCCCTCCATGCGACGACGCGCGGGGCGGGCAGACCGGCCGCGCGCACCGCGTCCGCGAAGAGGGACACTCGCCGGTTCTCGGGATTGCCGACCACGGCGAAACGCGACGCGGCGGGACGGGAATCCGGCGGGGCCATGGAAGGTGTACTCACTCGCCCACCGCGACGTAACGCCAGACTGTGCCGTCGTCCTCCGTGTCCTCGTCCGCGTCGTCGCGGTCGAGGTCGACCTGAACGCCCGCGGCCTCGAGCGTCTGGCGCACCCGCTCCTCGACCGCCTGGCTGAGGTAGTGATGGTGCAGGTCGAGCTTTCTCAGGTGAGTCAGGGGCTGACCGCTCAGCAGCGCGGCGGCTCCCTCGTCGGTCAGCACCCCCATGGACAGATCCAGCACTTCCAGGCGCTCCACCACGGGAGCGGAAGCCACGGCCGCGGCCACCGCGTCCTGCATCTCACTGTTGCGCAGGGCAAGATGACGCAGGCGCGGCAGCCGCGCGCCCGACAGGATCGGCTCCAGGTCGGAAGCCTCACTGTCGCCGCCGTAGTCGGGCGTGCCGAGCCACAGGTCGAGGAACTCCAGGGCGGGCAGGTCGCTTGCGCCGATGCCGCGCACCACCTCGGCGGGCAGACCGCCAGTCTCCACGACGAGCGTACGCAGCGCGCTGTGGCTCAGTGCCGTGAACTCCAGCCCCGACCCGCCCCGCACACCGAACTCCTCCAACGCCGGGAACCCGGCGAGAAGCGGAGACACGTCGGTCTGGTTGATCCAGGAGATCTCGCACTCCTCCATCACCATGTCCCCGAGGAACAGCGCACGCAGCGCGGGGAAGCGGTCCCGGGCGGCCAACAGTGCCTCGATGACGGGGGAGGGGTCGGATTCGTACGCCTCCTGCCAGGCCCCCACTATCAGCGCCCGCACCCGAGTGGTGTCGACGGCGGCGCAGAACCGGGAGAACGCCTTCTGCCACTCCTCGTCGGCGTCGTACACGTCGCTGGTGATCCGCCAGGCGACGGAGTCCGGCTCGGGCAGGTCGTCCGTCGTCGCGTCCGGGCCCGGAAAGGTGTGTGCGGGCAGCCCGTGGAAAAGGTCGAGGTGGTCACCGATGGTCATGCGGCCGCTCCGAGGAGGAAGAGTGTGCGGTCTGTGATGTCGGCAGTTCTACCAACAGCCACTGACAACAGCGTGCGGCGGGGCGGGGTTCGGGGCGTTGTCAGTGGTGCCGCCTACGGTCGTGGTCATGAGGCCGGTGCGGGTGCACCCGGCGGTGAGGGGACAGCCATGTACCGACAGGGAGACGTGCTGATCGTGCCGGTGACGGAGGAGGCGGTACCGGCGCATGTGGCACACGCGCCCAGGGAGCAGCGCGACGGGCGGGGGCGGCTCGTGCTGGCGCTGGGCGAGGTCACCGGCCACGCTCACGCGATTGTCGGTCCGGGCGAACTGATACGTGAGCCGGGGCCGTTCGGCCCTTTGCTGCTGCGTCTGCCCCAGGGCGGCCGAGTCGTCCACGAGGAGCACGCGGCGATCGCGCTGCCCAAGGGCTGGTACCGGGTGATCCGGCAACGGGAGTACGTGCCCGGATCCGTGCGCATCGTGGCGGACTGAACGGCGAAGGCCGGGAGGGACAAGCGGCAAAGGGCGCAGAGGCAAAGGGTGGAGAGAACCGGGGTGGAGGGGCAGCAAATGACCACGACAGACGTCGAGTCCGAGACCGACATTGAGGAAACGCAGGGGGCGGAGAACATCGCCTCCGGCGAACTGGGGCCATGGCGCGCGTGGGCCTCGGCGACCGGCCCAGCCGATCGCGCGGCCGCCGAGGACGGCGTTCGCCGGGCCTACCGGCTGGCGGGACTCGCCGAACCGGAGCGCGTGGTGTGGGTGGGTTCGCCGCGAGCGGCGATCACCCTGATCCGGGACGACCTCTCGGACCGCGGCCCGAGCGTACGGGACGCGGTGCGCAGTGCCCCCTGGGCACAGCAAAGACGCTCCCTGCACGTCGAGTTGGGTGCCGAGGGCTGGTCCGCGCACTGGGCGGCGACGGGCGGACGGCTGTGGGATTCCACCCAGGCCCTCGTGGACCGGATCCGCACGGGCGTCATCGAGGATCTCGCCGGCCGGGACACCGGCAAGGAAGCCGCCGAGATCAGGCTGCTCCTCCTTGACGCCGTGCTCGGACAGCACGACGCGCCGTGGCTCGCCGCGTTCCCGGCCGACGCCGGCCCGCTCGACGCGCTGACGGCGGTCTGCCGCAACGCCGGCTGGTGGTGGCCCTACGCCCGAGTGGCGGTCCTCTCCGAACGGCCCGTGGCCCTGCACCGCGACGAGGCCGGCCGACTCGACCACGGCGACGGCCCGGCCCTCGCCTACCCGGACGGCTTCGCCCTGCACGCCTGGCGCGGCATGCCCGTCCCCGCAGCCTTCCTCGCCGAACTGCCCGCCCTCACACCGGAGCGCATCCGCGTCGAGGAGAACGCCGAACTTCGGCGCGTGATGCTGGAGTACTACGGCTACGACCGCTACCTGACCGACTCGGGTGCCCGCCCCCTCCACCAGGACGAGACAGGCACCCTGTGGCGCATCGACCTGGTGGACGACGAACCGGTCGTCATGGTGGAGGTCCTCAACTCGACCCCCGAGCCGGACGGGACACGGCGCACCTACTGGCTACGGGTACCGCCCTCGACGCGGACAGCGCGAGCGGGCGTTGCGTGGACCTTCGGGCTCGAGGAGCAGGTGTACGCGCCGGTGGCGGAAACGTGAAGGGGAAGGGCGAACGGGGCGTGTTCTGCCGGAACCTCGTCCCGGGCGGCGTGACGCTGCCGTGTGGCGACGTCACGGGGAACGTCGACATACCGTCCTGGCCCACATCTGGTGTAGGAGCCATTCCGTCCCCGGGGGGCCGATCTCCGCGTGTGCCGTCCCTTTCATGGTTTCGAACGTTGGGCCCAGCGGGACAGCCAACACGGCTGGAGACACCCCGAACACGGAGCACCGACACCAAGACCTCAGGGACCGTGATCCCTCAATTGGTGTCACAACACCTTGGCCGAACAGGATCGTGGTCTGGGCGTCGGCGGCCCACACGGCCTGCGGAGGCCGCCGACGCCGACGACATGCTGCGGACCGACCGCGGCTTGATCAGACCTGTCGACATCCTCTCCCCTCCTGAAGGGGGAGATTCTCGCCTACCGTGGCTTTGAAGGCTGCGGTGCCGAGTGGGTTCCTGCTTCTCTGCGCGGTGCGGGCACGGGGGCCCGTCTTACCTGCGCTCCACAGGCTGTCACGGCCAGTCCGGCCGCCTTGGCGACGTTGACCGCCGCGTTGATGTCCCGGTCCAGGACCGCCCCACAGGCCCGGCATGCCCATTCCCTCACATGCAGGGGCTTCGGGCCGTCGTTGGCGCCGCACACGGAGCACACCTGAGAGGTCGGCTCGAACCGCCCGAACTTCACGAAGGCGTGCCCGTATCGGGCGGCCTTGTACTCCAGCATGCTCACGAACGCCGACCATCCGGCATCGTGCACGGACTTTGCCAAGCGCGTGCGGGCGAGAGCCTTCACCGCCAGATCCTCCAGCGGGTGGACGGTCTGGAGGCAGGCGCCGACGACTACCTGGTGAAACCGTTCGCGCTGGACGAGCTGGTGGCACGGATCAGGGCCCTGCTGCGCCGTACCGCCGTGGCCGAGCCGGACGCGGGTGGCGAGCTGGGCTTTGCCGACCTCGTGGTCGACCCGGCAACGCGGACCGGACGCCGGGCAGGGCGCGCGATCGAGTTCAGCCGCACCGAGTTCTCCTGCTGGAGCTGCTGCTGCGGCACCCCGGACAGGTGCTGCCCCGGGAGACGATCCTGGAACGGGTCTGGGGCCGCGACTTCGGCCCCGAGTCCAACTCCCTCGCCGTCTACGTCGGCTATCTGCGCCGAAAGCTGGAGGCGGGCGGCGAGCCCCGGCTCGTCCACACCGTGCACTGAGTCGGCTACCGGCTGGACCTGCCATGACCGCACCACGACGACAGCGCTCGCAGCCCGAGCCGCAACGAAACGGTCGACGCCGGCACGCCCGATGGCTGCGTCGCCGACCCCTGCGCACCCGCCTGACCGTGACGGCGTCCCTGGCGGTGGCTGCCGTCGCCGTGGGCCTGTGCGCCGCAGCCTTCCTGATCATCCGTCACCAACTGGTCCACCAGCTCGCCTGCACCTGACCCAGTCGGCGCGACTCGCGGCCCAGCAGTACCGGCACGAGCCACCCGGTGTCGTGCAGGGACAGTGCCGCTTCCTCGCCGCCCCGGCCTGCGCCAAGCTGGTCCCCGCGCAGCCCGCTGACGACCCGGAGCAGCCGTACCTGCTGCCCGTCACCGACACCACCCGCGAGGTCGCCTCCGACGCCCACGGGCCCTACTACAGCGAGGTGCGACTGGCGGGCCGCAGCGCCAGGATGCTCACCACGCCACTGGACGAAGGCCGAGCCATCCAGGTCGCTGTGCGTGCCGACACGGTCGACCGAGGGGTCCGGCAGGCCGCGGTGCTGCTCACTGTCATGGGCGGGGCCGGCGTGGTTCTGGCCGGGGTGCTCGGATCCTGGGTTTCCCGCACGGGGTCTGGCACCGGTCAGTCGGCTCACGGCCACGGCCGAGCGCATCGCCTCCACGCGCGACGCCCGGCACCGCATCGAGCTGCCGCCGAAGGGCCCTGGCAGGGACGACGAGATCACCCGCCTCGCGGCCTCTTTCAACACCATGCTGGACGAGTTGGAGAAGTCCTCACCGCTCAACGCCGCCTGGTTGCCGACGCCTCCCATGAACTGCGCACCCCGCTGACCGCTCTGCGCACCAACGCCGAACTGCTGACCAGGGCCTCCCGCCTCAACGACGCCCAGCGCGACCGCGCGGCGAACGCGCTCGCCCGCCAGCTGCGAGAGGTGACCCTCCTGGTCAACGACTTGATCGAACTTGCCCGGGACGAGGAACCGGACCCGCTGATTGAGGACGTACGTCTGGCTGACGTCGTGGCGCATGCCGTCGACGCAGCCCGTGACCACTGGCCGGCCGTACCCTTCGAGCTCTCGGCCGACCCCGACGTGCGTACCGCCGCGGTCGCCGGTGTGCCGGCCCGGCTCTCCCGGCTGCTGTCGAGCCTGCTGGACAGCGCCGCCAAGTTCAGCCCACCCGGCCGGCCCGTCGAGGTCACCCTCACCACCGCCCCGGGCACGCTGGAACCGACCATCCGCGATCACGGCCCCGGCATCTCCGACGACGACCTCCCCTACGTGTTCGACCGCTTCTACCGCGCCCGCACCGCTCGTGCCCTGCCCGGCTCCGGCCTTGGACTGGCCATGGCCCGCCAGATCGCCCACGCACACGATGCCGAGCTGACGGCCGAGCACGCGCCCGGGGGAGGGGCGCTCTTCCGGCTGCGGGTTCCGTGTGGACGCGCTTGAACTCCGGCGAACATGCATGGCGACGGAGTCCCCTTGCGCGGCAGTGGTCGGCGGTATGTGCCGTACGGCTATCCGAGGTTGCGGTCCGGCCTCGAACACCGCTGAGGACGTTGCCCGCCCGGCCGATCGCGGGTTGAACGGTGCATGGACGATTGGTTCGCAGCGCTGGACGACGCGCAGCAGACCCCAACCGACCCCGCGGGCTGCCCGTACTGCGCCGGTCTCTTGGCCGCATACCCGACTGAGGGTGCCTGGCCTGAAGCGGAGCAGTGGGAGGACGGCGACGACTTCGCGAGGTGGCTGCGCCTGTGCATGGTGCTCGTCGCAGGGGTGAGCGTGGTGCTGACGTTGTCGGGAGCGTGGGCAGGATGAGGTGGGCAGGCACGGCAGGGCCGTTGCAGCGGCAGCCGAGGACGAAGCCGTGGAGCCTGGCTTACGAGGCGTGGGACCGCGCCCGTACGCCGCGGTTGGTCGGATGCCGATGCTCAGATGCCGAACGATGCGGCGTAACGGTTCCGCTGGGCAGCGGGTGGCCGGCATCTTGCAATGGCGAAACCCGGACCGGATGTTGGTCAGTGCATCCAGGCTCGGGTGCCGAACGAAGCGCATGCCTGTGAGGCGATGAGGGCGGCGGCGTGCAGGCTTTGGACGAAGCTCTGTGAGGTCAGGTGCCGCTTGTCGGCCAGGTGATGGGTGAGGGCTCCGTGCAGGATGTCTCCCGCGCCGAGAGTGTCCTCCACCGGCACGGTGGGCACCGCGATGGTCCCGCTGTCGTCGGGGCCTGCCCACACGATGGGCCCGCCTCCCTGCGTGACCGCCGTCCACGCGACCCCGTGGCGTTTGAGGAATTGCAGGGTGTCGGTGGGGGTGTGGGCGTCAGGCGGGTGGAAATCGGCGGAGCAGACGGCTACGTCGATCCACGGCAGGAGGTTCTGTGTCCCCGGCTTCCAGCTGCCTGCGTCGAGGACGGTGCGGCGGTCGGCGTCTCGCGCGGCTCGGGCGGTGGCCGTGGCCAGTTCCATGTGATGGCCGTCGAGTTGGACGATGTCGCAGGCTGCCACCAGCGCGTCCAGATCGTCGGGTGGGGCGAGGCTGTGTCCGGTTGCGTTGGTCGAGGCGACGGCGCGTTGTCCGCTGGAGGCGGTGACCATGATGGAGGACACAGCGGGCGGGTCGGTCGACTGAACCGCCAGGTCGGCCACGGTCACTCTTGCCTGCTCCAGGTCGGCCTTGATCGCGAGCCCCAGCGGGTGGGAGCCGATCGCGGTGAGCAGCCTGGCCGCGCCGCCCAGGTACGTGAAGGTCACGGCCGCGTTCGCGGCCGGGCCGCCGGCGGCCACGGTCTGTTCGCGGGCGGTGAGTTTCTCGTCGGGCGCCGGGACGTGATCGACGAGCTGGATGACATCCAGGGTGCACAGGCCGACGAACAGCCCTTCACGCCGGCTTGTCTTTCGTGGCCCCATCCAGCTACATCTCCTCTCGGCCCGGCGCCCGGGGGCCACGTCGTGGACTCGCCGCCTCCCCGAGATCAACGGGCCCGGCTCCTTCATCCGTGCCCCGGCCCGCCGTGACCCATCCGCCCGCCCGCCGGTGGCTTGAGCGCTACCTCCAACGTGCCCCTTGCACAGACGCGCTCCCTGATCAAAACCCGTCGCGCTCGCCCTGGCCATCGGTGTGGCGATCGACCCCTTCGCCGTCCGCGTGACGCTCGTACCGGCCGTGCTCGCTCCCGCCGGCCGGGGCGCCTGGTGGCTGCCGCGCCGGCTGGACCGGATCCTGCCCGCTCTCGACATCGAGGGAACCAGCCTCCGGAAGGCCCCGGCGACGGACGACAGGCAACTCCGGCCCGTCACCTTGGGCCCCTGCCCCACGTATGGCACACCGACGGCCTACCCGGACAGCGCCACAGGCAGCAACGACCCCTGCACTTCCCACTGTTCATCTGAGAGATCAGCTCGCCCCACATCGAGAACATCGCGCCACGGGGCGAGTCACCACCCACGTGGAATGCATGGCAGGATCGCGGCCATGTCCCTCCGCGTTCCCCGCCTCCGGATCGGCTCGACCGAGATCATCGCCCTCGCCGACGGCGAGGGCCCGTTCTTCTCCCCGCGCGCCGATGCCTTCCCCGAGGCAACGGCCGCTCAGTGGGCCGAGGCCGACCGCTACGACCCGGGCGCGGTCGACGCCGAGGGCCGCTGGCGGCTCCAGTTTCGTGCGTACGCGATACGCGGTGACAAGGGCCTCACCGTCGTGGACGCCGGGATCGGTCCTGCGGACAGCCCGGCCGCCTCGTGGGCGCCCGTGCCCGGTGCGCTCCCCGAGTCGCTCGCCGCCGCGGGCATCGACCCGGCTGAAGTCGACACCGTGGTGCTCACACATCTGCACACCGACCACGTCGGGTGGGCGGTCGTGACCGAGGCGGCCAGCCCGCAAGCGGGCGGCACGGTGGACGGCAACGCTTCGACCGGCGGTGCGACGGGCGGCCGCCGCCCTTACTTCCCGAACGCCGAATACCTTCTCCAGCGGGCCGAGTTCGACGCCCTCGACGCGCTCAACCCGCAGCTTCGTGAGACCCTCACCGACCCGCTCGCGGCGGCCGGTCGGCTCCGGCTACTCGACGGGGACACACCGCTGCGCGCAGGGCGCGCGGTCGCCACCCCCGGTCACACGCCCGGACACCAGAGCGTGCTGGTCGCCGAGGGGCGCGAGCTGGCGCTCGTCACCGGCGACCTCCTGGTACACGCGCTGCAGCTGCTCCACCCCGAGCTCGCCTACGCGCACGAGGCCGACCCTGAGGCGGCCAGGCACTCGAGGGAGCGCATGCTCGGCCGCGAAACCGCCACCACGCTCCATCTGGCGACGCCGCATTTGACGGAGCCGTTTCTCTCGGCGTGATCGCGGTCGTTCGGCGAGTGGCGGCCGAGAAGGATCCCTGAAGTGGCTGCGCCAGGCAACCTCGAAGAATGCCTCAGCCGTCCAGGATTCCGGTCCAGGAGAACCGTCCGAGCTGCCCAGCGTCGGAAGGCCGTTGGCGATCTCCCACAGGCCGTTCGGTGCGGCCGCGAGCCGTACACGCGCCACATCGTCGGATGTGAAGTGCACGCGCAGCATGAACCGCCGGCGTGAGCGCGGGCCCCCTCCGAGGATTGCTTGGAGCCGCATGACGCACTGGCAAGCGGCCATGGACCCGATCAGCGAGCAGCGTCCAGGGCCACGGCCAGGTCCTCGGTGTCCGCCCAGAACCGTTCGTCCGCGTCCTGGAGCCGGGAGGACGCGTGCTTCATGTGGGTGAGCGCGGCGGCGCGGGCCGCGTCCGGGTCGCCGGTGCCGATTGCCGCGAAGATGGCGTGGTGTTCCTTGCGGACCTCTTCGATGAAGTCGCCGCGGCGGGCCTCGTTGGCGCGGGTGACGCGGATGCCGCTGCGCATGACCTCGCCCAGGTACCGCATGGTCGAGACCATGACCGCGTTGCCGGTCGACTCGGCGATGGATCGGTGGAAGGCCAGGTCCTCCTCCACACCGTCACCGCCGGCCGCGACCGCCGCGTCGATCGCGTCCAGGGCCGCCCGCATACGGGAGAGGTCGGCGGCTGTGGCGCGGGCGGCCGCGAGGGCCGCGGCCTCGCCCTCCATCGCGCGCCGCACTTCCACGATCTGAAGGACCTTGGACTTGGTGTCGGCGGCCTCGGCCTCCAGGTCGAGCGGCCGGGTGCGGCGCGGCAGGACGAACACGCCGCGGCCCTGGCGCGGCTCGACCAGGCCCGCGTTGCGGAGCCGGGACACGGCCTCGCGCACCACCGTACGGCTGACGCCGAGCTGCTTGACCAGCTCGACTTCCGTCGGCAGCTTGTCGCCCTCGGCCAGCCGTCCGGACTCGATTTCCTCCGCGAGGATCGCGGCGACCTGATCCGCGAGCCGGACGGGACCGCTCACCTTGGAAAACATGGTGTTCAGTCTATCGGCGCGGACCCCGTCGGACTCGCCGCGAGCGGCTCGACGACCGCCTCCGGGTGCGCCTCGATGTAGTCGCGTACCACCGACTCGAAGCTCGGGTCGGGCTCCAGGCCGAGGGCGGCGGCGCGGGCGTTGTCGAACTCGGCGGGCCATGAGCCCACGATGGCCTCGACCGCCGGGTCGGGTGAGATCGTCACCAGGTCGGCGACGGAGTCCCCGGCGACCCGACGCAGTGTGGCCAGTATGTCGGCGACGGACACCGTGAGCGCCGGCAGGTTGACCGGCAGCCCGCCGTCCATCCGGCCCGGACCGGAGCCCCGCTCGGCCTCGGCGATGCGCAGGATGCCCTCGACGGTGCGCTGCGGCGAGGCCAGGGCCACCCGCAGTGCGGGATCGACCGGGCAGGTCGCCGGCAGGCCCGCGAGCGGTTCGCGGACTATCCCGGACAGGAAGCCGGATGCGGCCGCGTTCGGCTTGCCCGGCCGCACCGACACGGTCATCAGCCGGGCCACCCGCCCGTCGAGGAAACCGCGCCGCGTGTACTCGGCGACGAGTTGCTCGCAGACCAGCTTCTGCGTCCCGTAGCTCGACCGCGGGGTCGGCAGCGTCGCTTCGCTGACCACCTGCGGCAGCGGCAGCGTCGGGTCGGAGCCGTACACCGCGACGCTGCTGGAGAACACGACGCGTACCGTCGGCCCGCCGGCGGCGGACTGCGCCCTCGCGGCGTCGAGCAGCGCCCTGGTCGTGTCCAGGTTGGCGCCCATCCCGAGGTCGAAGTCCGCCTCGCACTCGGCCGAGACCGCGGACGCGAGATGGATCAGCACGTCCACCGGCTCCGCGAACACCTCGCCGATCCGGTCGGTCAGGTCGCCCTGCACGATGTCGACCAGCGGATCGGCCGCTTCGGGTGCCTCCAGCGGTACGAACCGGTCGGCGAGGACGAGCCGCTCGACGGGTGCGCCGCGGAACGTCCGGCGCTCCAGCAGTGCCGCGGCTACCCGGCGGCCCAGGAAGCCGAAGCCACCTGTGATGACGATCCTCATGCGGTTCCTTCTCCTCGGAATCCTCGGACGTGCAGGTTGTTCTTCAGCCAGCCGAGCCCTTCGCTCGTACCGGCGCGGGGGCGGTACTCGCAGCCGATCCAGCCGTCGAAGCCCAACTCGTCGATGACGGCGAACAGATGGTCGATGGCGAGTTCGCCCTGGTCGGGCTCATGGCGGTCGGGCACGCCGGCGATCTGCAGATGGCCGACCCGGCCGGTCGGCAGGTCCCGGCGCAGGGTCGTGGTGAGGTCACCCTCGACGATCTGGCAGTGGTAGAGGTCGAGCTGCACCTTGAGATTCGGCGCGCCCACCGACTGGACCACGGTGTGCGCCTCGGCCTGCCGGCTCAGGAAGTAGCCGGGCATGTCACGGCGGTTGATCGGCTCGATCAGGATGTCGACGCCGACCGCGGCGGCCTTCTCGGCGGCCCAGGTGAGATTGGCCAGGTACGTGTCCCGGGCCGCGGGCACGGCGTCGGGCCCGACCAGTCCGGCCATCACGTGCACCCGGGGGCTGCCGAGGGCCGCCGCGTACTCCAGGGCCCGTTCGATCCCGGAGCGGGTCTCGGCCTCGCGCCCGGGCAGCGCCGCGGTACCGCGCTCGCCGGAGTCCCAGGCGCCGGGGGGCGCGTTGAAGAGGACCTGGCGCAGGCCGTTCTCGTCGAGCAGGCGGCGCAGTTCGGCGGCCTCGTAGGCGTACGGGAAGAGGTACTCGACGGCCTCGAAGCCGTCCGCCGAGGCCGCGGCGAAACGGTCGGGGAAATCGTGCTCGGTGTACATCATCGACAGGTTCGCGGCGAACCTCGGCATGGTGTGGCTCCTCGGTCGGGCCGGCGGTTGACGATCCGGCCCGGCTAGCGGTTGACGATCTGCTTCTTCGTGGTGAGGACCGCGCCCGCGCCGACGACGAGGCTGAGCGCCAGCACGTACATCGGGAGCTCGGTCGAACCGGTCGCGTCCTTGAGCGCGCCGATCATGTACGGACTGACGAAGCCGGCCAGGTTGCCCACCGAGTTGATGACGGCGAGACCGGCCGCCGCGGCGGTGCCGCCCAGGAACGCGGTCGGCAGCGACCAGAACAACGGGGCACAGGTCAGCACACCGGCCGCGGCGAAGGACAGGGCGGCGAGGGACAGTGCGGTCGACCCGGACCAGCTCGCCGCGAGCGAGAAGCCGACGGCGCCCATGAGCGACGGGATCACCAGGTGCCAGCGGCGCTCACGGAGCTTGTCCGCGGACCGCCCGAACACGTTCATCGCGACGAGCGCGGCAAGGAACGGCACGGCGCTCAGCACACCGATCGTGAGGCCGCCCTCGATGCCGGTGGACTGGACGAAGGTGGGCATCCAGAAGGTCAGGGCGTACTGGCCCATCACGAAGCAGAAGTAGATGAGGCACATCAGCCACACCTTGGGCTCGCGGAAGGCGTCCCACACCTTGCCGTGCACGGTCTGGTGCGCGGTGTCCTCGGCGATCGCCCGCTCGACGATGCCTTTCTCCTCGTCGCTGAGCCACTTCGCGTCGCGCACTCCGTTGTCGAGGTAGAACAGCGTCGCCACACCGATGATCAGCGCCGGGATGGCCTCCAGCAGGAACATCCACTGCCAGCCCTGCCAGCCGTTCACGCCCTGGAAACGGTCCATGATCCAGCCGGAGAGCGGGTTGCCGAAGATGCCGGCGACCGGGATCGCGGACATGAACAGCGCGATCACCCGGGCCCGCCGGTGCGAGGGGAACCAGTAGGTGCAGTAGAGGATCACGCCCGGGTAGAAGCCGGCCTCCGCGGCACCGAGGAGGAACCGGAGCACGTAGAACGTGGTCTCGCTGTTGACGAACATGAACGACGCCGAGACCACGCCCCAGGTGATCATGATCCGGGCGATCCAGGTACGGGCGCCGATGCGCTGCAGCATCAGGTTCGACGGCACCTCGAAGAGGAAGTAGCCGATGAAGAACAGACCGGCGCCCAAGCCGTACGCGGCCTCGCTGAACCCGAGGTCGTCCGACATCTGCAGCTTGGCGAAGCCGACGTTGACGCGGTCCAGGTACGAGAAGACGTAGCAGAGGATCAGGAAGGGGACGATGCGTCGTACGACCTTGCGGAAGACGGCGTTCTCACGGGCGAGGTCGGGGGCGGCCTCGTCCGTCGTCGCAGACAGGGACATGGAGCAATCCTTCGTAAGCGGCTCAGGGGATTCTCTGACGTGGTGGGGGGCTGGTCACCACGCTGCTCGGAACGTGGACCTCAGTTCGTCGATCGCGTGACGGGGGAGCGGCTCAGGGCGACGATCGGTCAGGAGCCAGAGACGTGCCGTCTCCTCGAGTTCCTCGAGGACGGCGAGGGCGGTGGCCGGGTCGGGACCCCAGACGACGGGGCCCAGGCGTTCCAGCAGCACGGCCCTGATCGGGGTGCCGCCCGCCGCTCGGTCGGCGATTCGGGCGGTCACCAGGTCGGCCACGCGCGGATCGCCGGGCCGGTGGTAAGGGACGAGCGGAACGTGCCCCACCTTCATCACGTAGTACGGGGTGATGGGCGGGAGCACGTCGTCCTGGTGCCACACACCGGCCAGGGTGAGCCCGACCAGGTGCGTGGAGTGGGTGTGGACGACGAACCGGGCCGTGGGGTCGGCCTCGTAGATGCGCCGGTGCAGCGCGAGGGTCTTGCTGGCGCGGTCGCCCGCCACCTGCTCACCGGAGGCGTCGACCAGCGCGAGCCGGTCGGGGGCGAGGAAGCCGAGGGCGGCGTCGGTGGGCGTGATCAGGTGGCTGTCGCCGACCCGCGCGCTGATGTTTCCGGCGCTGGCGTGCACGTATCCCCGGGCGAACAGGCTGGTGCCGACCCGGACGATCTCGCGGCGCGCGGCGTCCACGGTGGTGTCCGGTGCGGTGTCGGTGGTCACGATGCTTCCCCGTCCAGGAGGGCCAGCGAGTCTGTGAAGAAGCCGGGGCCGCCGAAGTTGCCGGACTTGAGGGTGATGTGGAGGGTGTCGCCGCCGGGCAGCGTCGCCGCGCACCACGGCACTCCGGGCGCGATCTGCGGTCCGATACGGAGGCGGGTGATGCCGAGCGCTTGGACGACGGCGCCCGAGGTCTCGCCGCCCGCGACGACGAGCCGGCGGACCCCGCGGTCCACGAGTCCCCGCGCCACGCGGGCCAGTGTCCGCTCCACCAGCTCACCGGCCTCGGCGGCACCGAGCCTGCCCTGGACGGCCCGTACCGTATCGGGTGCCTGGGTGGAGTAGACGAGGACCGGCCCGTCGGCGAGGTGCGCCTCGGCGAAGGCGAGCGCCTGCCCGGCCACGTCCTCACCGGCCGCGATCCGCAGCGGGTCCACGCTGAACGCGGGTCGTCCGGTGCGCAGGAACTCCAGCACCTGCCCGTTCGTTGCGTCGGACACCGAGCCGGAGACTACGGCGGCGTGCCCGTCGGCCGGCGGCAGTTGCGCGGCCGCGGCGGACGGCTCGAAGCCCCAGTTCGCGGGCAGCCCGATCGCGAGTCCGGAACCGGCGGTCACCAGCGGCAGGTCCCGTACGGCCTCGCCCAGCCGCACGAGGTCGCGGTTGGACACGGCGTCGACGATCGCGATCCCGACACCCTCCTTGCGCAGCTCGTCGAACCGGGTCCGGACGGCATCGCCGCCGCCCGCGACGACGGTGTGGTCGACGAGACCGACGGGCCGCCCGGTCTGAGCCTGCAGTACGGAGACGAGGTTCGGGTCGGTCATCGGCGTGAGCGGATGGTGCCGCATCCCGCTGTCGCTGAGCAGCACGTCACCGACGAAGAGGTGGCCCTTGAAGACAGTGCGGCCGTTGTCGGGGAACGCCGGAGTGGCGATCGTGAAGTCCGCGCCCAGGGCGTCCATCAGCGCCTCGGTGACCGGGCCGATGTTGCCCGCGGGGGTGGAGTCGAAGGTGGAGCAGTACTTGAAGTAGATCTGCTCGGCGTCGGCGGACCGCAGCCAGGCGAGGGCCCGGAGTGAGGCGTCGACGGCGTCGGACGCGGGGGTCGTCCGCGACTTGAGGGCGATGACGACGGCGTCGGCGTCGATGGCCTGCCCGTCGATCCGGTCCTCCGGTACGTCGATCAGCTGGACGACGCGCATGCCCGCACGCACGAGGTTGTTCGCGAGGTCGGTGGCGCCGGTGAAGTCGTCGGCGAGGCAGCCGAGTCGGATTCCCATGTCAGGCCTCCGCCTTGGGCAGGTCCGTCGGATCCGGGAGGCTGGCCGGCTTCGGCAGGTCCACACCCGGGAAGATCTTGATCACCGCGCTGTCGTCCTCGCCGCCGAGCCCGGAAGCCGAGGCATGCAGGAACATCTGGTGCGCGGTGGAGGCGAGGGGGAGCGGGAACCTGTCGGGTCGCGCGGCGTCGAGCACCAGCCCGAGGTCCTTGACGAAGATGTCGACTGCGGACAGCGGCGTGTAGTCCCCGGCGAGCACATGCGCCATGCGGTTCTCGAACATCCAGGAGTTGCCCGCGCTGTGCGTGATGACCTCGTACAGGGCTTCGGCCGGGACCCCGGCCTTGATGCCGAGGGCCATGGCCTCGGCCGCCGCCGCGATGTGCACGCCCGCGAGCAGCTGGTTCACGATCTTGACCTTGGAGCCGAGCCCGGCCCGCTCGCCCAGCCGGTAGACCGTGCTGCTCATGGCCTCCAGGACCGGGTCGGCGAGTGCGTACGCCGCGGGGGAGCCGGAGGTCATCATCGTGAGCTCACCGGCGGCCGCGCGGACGGCGCCGCCGGAGATGGGGGCGTCCAGGTACAGCACGCCCTTCTCGGCCAGCCGCCCCTCCAGCTCGGCGGACCAACCCGGGGCGACGGTTGAGCACATCACGTAGACGGCACCCGGGCGGAGTCGTTCGGCGGCACCTTCGGGGCCGAACAGCACGGCGTCGACCTGCGAGGCGTTGACCACGACGCCGACAAGGACGTCCGTCTCGGCGGCGAGGGCGGCGGGGGAGGCGTACGCGATGCCGCCGTCCCGGGCGAAGTCCGCGGCCACCTGCGGTCGGAGGTCGTGGACCCCCACCTCGTGGCCCGCGCCGCGCAGGCTGCGTGCCATGCCGAGACCCATGGCCCCGAGCCCCACCACGCCCACGCGCGGCCGTGCCGACCTGTGCGGCATCTGCTGGTCGTTCATGCCCATCCTCGTCCTGCTGTGCGGCTCTCTCACCGGGCGCGGCCGGTCTCGTACCGCGCGCGGCCCTTGCTCGCTCGCCCGGTCGTGCGGCGATCGGGTCATATGATGACCTGAGGACGAACTCCCTGCATACTGTGATGCCGGTCACATGAATACGGGATTGCGGCCGGGGTCCTGCGGCGGGGCGGGCACGGGCACCTGTGCCTCGTCGCCCACGGCGCACCAGGTGGACCGTCCGTACGGTCTCCACCCTCACGCAGCCTCGCCGACCAGCACCTCGGGCGGTGCGGCGCCTTGGGCGTACTTGAGGATGTCTTCGGCGACCTGGCTGAGTTTGATATTGGTGTGCTGTGAGACCTCTCGGAGCACCGTGAAGCCGCCATACGGCGGTACTTGGCCCAGCGTTGTCAGCACGCCGATGGCTCGTCCGGGCTCGCACCCCCCGTGTCCTGCCGCCTGGACCGGTTTGGTTGTCGGCCAGGGTGCGGGCGGGCGCCGTCCTCACGCCCGCACCCACTCAGGGCTCAGGCCCGGTGGCTGCCGTAGTAACCGCCGAACTGCTCGTGATAGCCCGCATCCTCAGCGTGCTTGTCCTTGTCGAACTCGGGAGCGTTCTTGATCTGCTCCTTGGTCCGGTTGACGTAGATCGTCTCGGCGGCCGTGTCGATGCCGCTGACGAGGCCGACCGGGATAAGGGCATGCTTGCCGAAGATCCACACCCCCGTGTCGGCCACGAGGTGGGAGGCGCCGACATCGCCGGAGTGCTTGTCGACCTTGCCGATGCTCCCGTCAGTCGCTTCGGCGGCATTCGGCCTTCTGCTCGGCTCTCTGGTCCGCGGCGAGTTGGAGGGCTTCTTCCTCATCATCATGCTCAGCCTGGTCGACACCGGCCTGCAGAACCCCCGTCTTCAACACACTCATGGATGTGGCAGGCGTATCCGCGCTTCCTCTGTACGGCGTGAACCAGCTGGCGCTGAGCTCAGCCCTCACCCCAGACATCCCCTGGTCCCACGGCCTGCTTTGCCTCACCTGGTCCGCAGCGACCGGCGCCCTGGCGCTGCTCGTCCTCCACAACCACAGCCCTTCCCGCTCCCCGTGGTCCCGCGGGACGAGAGCCCAGGCAGGGTGATCACGGAGGGGGACGGTCTTCGTCCCGGGCCCTCGTTGCCGGCCGAGAGTCTGTCCCATCATCGGTGCGCACGCGCGGGTCAGGCGGGTCCTATGCGAGGGGTGTGCGCAGCGCGATCATGGCGACGTCGTCATCGTTGTCGCTCGGGCGGACCTGGTCCAGGAGCAAGTCGCAGAAGGAGTCGAGGGGGCGGTGGGCGAGGGAGGCCGCGTGTCGGCGCAGCCGGTCAAGCCCGTGATCGATGGAGTGGTGCGGGGATTCGACCAGTCCGTCGGTGTAGAGCAGGAGCGTTGCCTGGGGTGGCAGGAGGGTGACGGCGTCGGGGCGAGGTCTGGTGACTCCGGTGCCGAGCAGTATGCCGTGAGCCTCGTCGAGGTAGCGGGTCTGACCGTCGTGGGTGATGAGCAGGGGCGGCGGGTGGCCGGCGTTCGTCCAGCGCAGGCGCCACAGTGTGTCGTCGCCGAGTGTGAGCCTGGCGAGGATCATGGTGGCCATGGGTACCTCGGCTATGTGCATCACTGCCTCGTCGAGCCGTGTGACGACGGCGCTGGGTGCGGCCTCGGGGTGGGACCAGGCGAAGGCCCGCAGCATGTTGCGGACCTGCGCCATGCCGGCTGCGGCGTCGAGATCGTGTCCGACGACGTCGCCGATGGCCAGTGCGTGGGCGTGGGCGGCCAGAGCGAAGGCGTCGTACCAGTCACCGCCCACGGATGAGGCGTCCGGAGCGGGTACGTAGCGCGCTGTCATCTCCAGTCCTGGCAGGACGGGCAGCTGGGGCAGCAGGTGGCGTTGCATGGTCTCGGCGACTTTGCGCTGGCGCTGGTACAGGCGCGCGTTGTCCAGCGCCAGGCCCGCCCGGCGGGTGAGGTCCTCCAGCAGCGGAAGGTCGGCAGGCGTGAAGGCGTCATGACGCTGGGCGCGGCCCAGGGTCAGCGCGCCGAGTACGTCGCGCAGTCCGCGAATGGGTGCGATGACGGCGGAGTGCATACCTGTCGCGGTGAACAGGCGCTGCTGCTCGACCGCTATGCCGGAGTCGGGCGGACCTTGGTAGGTGGCGGGGCCGGCGAGGGAGGAGGCGGCGCCGCGCAGGGCCCGTGACAGGGGCATCGGTGACTCTGCCGGCACGGGAGGCATCGGGCCCTGCAGGTCGTCCCGCTCGACGAGAATGCCGTCCTTGTGCTCCATCACGAGAACGCGTCGTACTTCGTCACGTTCGGTGAGCAGATCGAACACGGCCCAGTCCGCGAGCCGGGGCACGGTCAGGGCCGCCAGCCGGTGCAGCGCCTCGTCCGCGTCCAGGGTGGAGGTGAGCTGCGTGGTCGTCTCCGCCAGCAGTGCCAGACGGTCCAGTTCCGTCAGCGGCGCGGAGTGCCCGCCGTCGCTGTCGCGCATGCCCCCTGGCTTCGGCTCGTACAGCATTGCCAGCGCACCTGTACCGCCCGGACCGGGTGCGTAGGGCGTGACGAGCCAGGACAACTGGACGAGAGCGCCGTCCCCGCGGGCGAACCACTCGGCGTCGCCATGCCTGGTGTCCCCCGTGAGGAGCGCCTTCCTTATCCGGCAGCGTGTGCGCGGCACCGAGTGCCCGTATCTGTCCCGGTGCAGCAGGTCGTGGAAGTCCTGACCGATGAGTTCTGAGGCTTCCCTGCGCAGCAGGCTTTGGGCTGCGCTGTTGACCGCGACGATGAGGCCATCGTCATCGACCGCGATGGCGGCAGCCCGCAGGTTTTCCAGCGTTCCGTCGAGCAGGGCGCCAGAACGCGCCTGGTGCCCGGACAGGGGAACACTGTCCCTGCCGGGAGCGGCGACGTCGTCCATGTCCCTCCTCGATTTCAAGCCCGAATCGCGTCGAGTACCCCAACCGGATGCCGGTATGCACCGAAGGCTCGTCTGCCCTGCTGCGACTGATCGAGCACACCCTAGCGGTGCAGGAGGAAGCAGTCCTAGCTGTCCTTGAGGTCCCGAATGCCGGTCGCGAGTGATGAGGAGGGACGGGCTGCTGGACTTGACGGTCGTTTGACGCTCTCGGCGCACGCACGCGGAGCCATGAGCCGAAAAACGGCCCCTGAGCTGGTGTTCTTCGTGACTCTTCCGGTCCGACCTCTCTTCTATGACTCACATGTGGAGTGCGTTGCCACCCCCCGGCCCCGGGGTGCTGACTCCGTGCACCGGAACCCTCAACACCGGCCCAGGAAGGCCACTGGCTCCAGAATCGCCGCCCTGCAACCCGCTATGACGTCGGGAAAATGCCCGGCGACCCGAGAGCATCTCCGGGAGCGTGACATCCTCAGGAGCCAAAAGGCGCCCAAACTTGGCCCATCTGCACCAACCCCCCGGCCGCACGGCCCCTCGCTGTCAATCGGACGGGACGCTAGCGCCGCGACAGACTCGGAACGACAGCCGAGATCACCCGAGCGATCGCCCGCCACACAAATAGCGGCCACCCACACTATCTGGACAAGAGAGCGGCTCATGGCCATCGACCAGGACGCTGCCTGTTGCGAGTGACGGACGCAGCGCCCCACCGTCAAAACAGACAGTGCCCGGCCGGGGCTTCTACTGTGCCCGCCTGCCCCGCGTCGGGCAGCGCTCCGCCCACATCCGGGCCGCCATCTCGTCCGCTTCGGCCTGCGGCGTACCGGCTTTCACGAGAATGATGCCGCGTGACTGGTCAGGGAACGTCACCTCACGCATGGTCGTACCCAGGGGGCTCGGCGACGACTCGTCCGACATGGCACACCCAATCTGTTGACAAACGGCCACGCTAGCCGCCGACAGCTGCCACACACGGCGCGAGCCAGCACGCGTCCGGGTGATCTCGGACAGCAGCGGCAACACCCCGGGGTTCGTCGCCCGGCATGCCGGCTCCACTGCGCACCTTCGCCTATGCCGTCGCTGCCGCCCCCCTGCGCGAAGTGGCGGCCCTGCGACTAGGGGGCACTGCTTCAGCTGCGGATGCTCGGCCGCCCGGCAGAGCGTGCACCGGTCCGGCATGCCGATGGCTGAGTGCCTCCCGACCGCTCTCGTGCGACCCGAGCGTCCAGTGTCGTTTCGGACGCAAATCCCTCAATGCGGGGCACTCAGGGATCGACTCGGAGCTGTTGGTGTCGAGCGGTCGCGTGCGACGCCATGCATGTAGCCCGGGCTCGAGGCGGCGCCGGCATGCGGGCAGTGTTTGAGAGGGGACCGGCCATGACCCTTCCGGCGGAGAGGGAATTGCGTACCGCTCTGGTCCGGTTTGCCGAGGCGCGCATTGAGCACGATCTGTGTCACACGGGTCGTACCAGCCGCGCACTTGAAGACGCCACGTACATGCTCTGCGTGATGACCGGAGCCCGGATCGCCGTTGAGGCTCTGGCCGCAGCGGATGCATTGCTGCAAGAGAACGAGACACCGGCCGTGTAGGAGCTGGCCCTCGCGTCGCGACTCCAACGGGACAGCGATCCCCTGCCCGCAGTGGGAACCACGACGGCCCTGGGGCAGGACCGCGTCTTCGTCGCTGACAAAAAGCGATGCGAGGCCCGTACACATCCTCCGACGGCCCAGCCGGTGCTCACCTCGTCGGGCGGTCGCCGGGATCCGTCTGCTCCAGGTGGGAGGCGAGGACCGCGGCCTGGACGCGGCGCTGGACGCCGAGTTTGGCCAGCAGCCGGGAGATGTGGTTCTTGACGGTCTTCTCCGAGAGGTAGAGCTTCTTGCCGATCTCGCGGTTGGTCAGGCCGTCGCCGATCAGGGCGAGGATGTCGCGTTCGCGCGGGGACAGGCTCGCCAGCTCGGGTGCCAAGGCGGGTGTCTCGGCCGGGTCGGCGCGCAGCGAGCGCATCAGGCGCGCCGTGGTCGCGGGGTCCAGCATGGACTGGCCCGAGGCGACCGTGCGGACCGCCGAGACCAGGTCGGAGCCCCTGATCTGCTTGAGGACGTAACCCGAGGCCCCGGCCATGATGGCGTCGAGCAGGGCGTCCTCGTCATCGAACGACGTCAGCATCAGACAGGCAAGCTCCGGCATCTGGCTGCGCAGCTCCCGGCAGACCGTGATGCCGTCGCCGTCGGGGAGGCGTACGTCGAGCACGGCGACGTGCGGTCGCAGCGCCGGGCCGCGGGCGAGGGCATGTTCAACGGTGGCCGCGTCGCCGACCACCGAGATGTCCGGCTCGGCGTCGAGCAGGTCGGTCAGGCCCCGTCGTACGACCTCGTGGTCGTCCAGCAGGAACACCCGGATCGGGTTCTGCTCCGTGAAGGTGCCTGGCTCGGTCATGACGACCCCTTGTTCCCGGTGGCTCACGGTCCGCGGACGACGGACTGCCTCTGACGACGATCATTGCTCGCCGGGCCCGGATGCACTAGGGCCGTCCGGCCCCACTCCGCCCTGGTATATGTCCCTACCCGGCCCAACGGCCACGGTCCGGCTGGCCAACCCGGCGGCGTTCGGCCAGGTGGGGGGTCAGGTAGCGCGTAGCACCGGTTGAGGGCATCGGATTGCTGAGCCGCTGGACCGGAGCCGAGCTTCCCGCGGCCCTCATGCCCGACGAACCGCCCGCGTCCGGCGTATCGCTGCGCCCCTCCAGCTCGAAGTCCACGTCCACCACGCCTTCGACGGCGCGCACGAGACGGGCGGCTATGGGGATCAGGGATGTGTCCCGGACGCGCCCGGCGAGCTTCACCACTCCGTCGCGTACCTGGACCCGGAGAGCCGAGCCAGGCGCGGGGAAGAGGTAGGCCACGACCTCGCGATGCACCTCCTCCGCGATCTCGTCGTCGCTGCGCAGGAAGACCTTGAGCAAGTCGGCCCTGCTGACGATGCCCTCCAGCATGCCCAGCTCGTTGACCACCGGCAGGCGCTTGACCCTGGCGTGCGCCATGGTCCGGGCGGCCTGGGCGAGCGTCGCGTCGGGGCGGGTGGTGAGTGCCGGGGAGGTCATCAGCTCCTCAGCGGTTATTGCGCCGGCCTTCGCCAGGTCGGACAGACGGCGGAGCTGTGTGTACCTGTCGGGGTCGCTGTCGCGGAACTCCTCCTTGGGCAGGAGGTCGGCCTCGGAGACGACGCCGACCACGCGGCCTTCGCCTTCGAGCACGGGCAGGGCACTGACCTTCCAGTCCTGCATCAGCTGCACGATCTCCTTGAAGGTGGCGCTGCGGCCGACGGCGGCGACCGTATGGGTCATGACGTCGCTGACGCTGTGCGGGGTGCCGTGCATGGCGGCTGGCTCCTTCCTCGCTTCGGCTCGCGCGCGATCAGAGGGAACTACCGGCGCCGTAAGGGGCGTACAGGTCCAGCAGCCTGCTCCGGGCGGAGCGGAGTCGGTGGGCGAGCACGTCGCCGACCCACTGGGTGACGGCGTGGCCCATGGCCGGGTCGTCCTGGCATATCGAACGGACAGCCGTGGCGTCGAACTCGTACGCCCGCACCGGGGTCGTCGCCGCGGCGCCGAGGTGCCAGACATGCGGGGTGAAGAGCCAGGACCAGCCGACGAGTTCGTTGTGCCGGAGGATCTCGATGACGGCGGGACGGCGGCCTGGTACGCGCATGTCGAGCTCGACGGTGCCCGTGCGGATGATCCAGAACCGGTCGGCCTTGCCGCCTTCCTCGAACAGGCGAGTTCCTTGCGGGAACGACACCTCGCGGGCGACGCGCATCAGCCGTTGCCGGTGCTGGGCAGGCAGGGCGCGCAGCATGCTGGGTGTGGGCGTAGTGATCATGGCGTGCCTCCCGACGAGGTGCAGGGACTTCCATGACCAGCGTCTTCCCGCCCTGGGCGGCGGGCCATGGGCCACCCGGCCCTTCGATGCGGGCCGGCCGGCTCCGACGAGGAGACCTCTGGCACCGTCCCGCGATCCCGATGCGGCGGTTCCACGGAGGCGTGAGAGGACCCGCTCGAGGGGCTGAGTGCTGTGGACACGTCACTCACGCCCGGCTTCTGGAGGCTCCTCGCCGTCCTCCTGGTGATCTCCACGGCCGAACGCGTCCGTGCACGATTCAGGGCCCACGGTCTGTCGGCCTACTGAGCGCGGCTCCATTTCCGGTAGGCGGCCACGGCGGTCGGCAGGGTGGGGAAGATGAGGTCCGGGCCGACAGAGTCCGTGAGGCCGTACGCCTGGAGATCGTCCAGGAGGTCCTGCTTGACGCGGGCAAGCGCGAACACGACGCCTCGGTCGGTGAGCTCGCGGCGCAGTTCGTCCACGGCATCGAGGGCGGTGATGTCGACCTCCACGTTGGCCTCGGTGTTGAGCACGAACCAGTGGACGGGGTCGGTCTGTTCGTCGACGGCGGCCAGGGCACGGCGGCGGAAGTCCTCGGCATTGGCGAAGAACAGCGGCGAGTCGTAGCGGTAGACCAGCAGGCCGGGAATCGTGCGGGCCTGCGGGTAATCGTCGACGTCGTGCATGCCCGCCACCCCGGGCACCACTCCCTGGACCGCGTCGTGCGGGCGGGCCACACGTGTCAGCAGCTCGGCCACCGACAGCCCGACGGCCACGAGCACGCCGTACAGGATGTCCAGGGCGAGCACTCCGGCCAGGCAGCCGAGCGCGAGCAGGAGTTCGCGGCGGCGGAAGGACGTCAGGCGGCGGAAACCGGCGAGGTCGATCATGCGGACAGCGGCGTAGACGACTAGCGCGCCGAGGACGGCGGAGGGCGTGCGGGTGAGCAGCGGGCTGAGGAAGAGGAGGACCGCGAGGACCACGGCCCCGGCGACCAGCGAGTACGCCTGGCTGCGGGCGCCCGCCGAGGAGGCGAGTGCGGTGCGGCTGGCACTGCTGCTGACGGGGAAGCCTTGCAATGCGCCGGCGCCGAGGTTGGCTGCGCCCAGCGCCAGAAACTCCTGGTTGGCGTCGAGCCCGGGTCCGTCGCCGTCGTTTCGTCCGGTGAACGCCCGCGCCGTGAGGATGAAGTCGGTGTAGGCCACCAGCAGTACTCCGAGGGCAGGCAGGACGAGACGCGGCACCACGGTCCAGTCAGGCCACACGAGGTCGGGCAGACCCGACGGGACCTCGCCGATCACCTTGATGCCGTACCGGTCGTCGAGGTCGAACGTCACCACGGCAAGCGTGCCGAGGACCACGGCGAGGAGCGGTCCGGGCACGGCACGGACGTACCTCGCCACCGTGAAGAGCAACGCGAGGAGGGCGGCAGAGAGGACGACAGTTGCCATGTGGGCATCGGTCAGGTCCCTCGCGAAGGACCACAGTTGGGGGAAGAACCTGGTTTCCGTCGCCCCGACTCCGATGAGTTTGGGCAGCTGGTCCGCCATCATGATCAGCGCCACGCCCGCCATGTAGCCGATCAGCACCGGGCGGGAGAGAAGGTCCGCCAGGAAGCCCAGCCGTACTGCCCGTGCGACCAGGCACAGGAGGCCGACCGTGACCGCGAGCGTGGCCGCCAGGGTGGCGTAGCGCCCGGGGGCGCCGGCGGCGAACGGGGCGACCACCGTGGCCGTCATGAGCGCGGTCGTGGATTCGGGGCCGACCGAGAGCAGGCGCGAGGACCCGAACAGCGCGTACAGCGCGAGGGCGGGCAGGATCGCCCAGAGGCCGGCGACCGGCGGGAGTCCCGCCACACCCGCGTACGCCATGACCTGGGGGACGAGATACGCGGCCACCGTGAGGCCGGCCAGCAGGTCGCCTCTCAGCCATGCACGCCGGTAGCCGAGGAGGACCACGCCCCCGGGCACCAGACGGCGCCACCCCGGAATGTGCCCGTCCGTGCCCTGGGGCATACGCCACCCTCCTCTGCCTGGCCTCAGGATCCACCGGCACGAGCGGTACCGCGAGAAGCGGGCCGTGCGCCATCCGCCGGCATCCGATCATGCACCCCAACGGGCCCTGCGGACAGGGCCGTTCAGCCCTGCGGCTACGGCCCTTCGGCATCCGGCGGCCGCCGCCTCGCGAGACGAGAGTGAGGGCGTCGGACACCGAACGGACCATCCTCACCGTCCCTGAAGGGATCACCGCCATGGCCGTGCACGAGCACCCTCACCGGAGCGCGGGCCTCCGCCTGCCGTCCTTCACCAGGAACCGGACCGCTCCCTCCTCCGCCCCCGAGTCCGCTGTGTCGGTACACAGCCAGACGCACACCGTGCGGGCCTACGTCTTCGCGTCCTTGCGTCTGCTCACCGGGTTCGTCTTCCTGTGGGCGTTCCTCGACAAGGCCTTCGGCCTCGGTTACGCGACCCAGTCCGGCAAGGGCTGGATCGACGGCGGCTCGCCGACCACGGGCTTCCTCGGTGGGGTGGCCGCCGGGCCGATGGAGTCCACCTTCCACTCCTGGGCCGGGGCCGCCTGGGCGGACTGGCTGTTCATGCTCGGTCTGCTCGGGATCGGCCTCGCGCTCATCGCGGGTGTGGCGCTGCGGTTCGCGGCTGCCGCGGGGACCGTGCTGATGGCGTTGATGTGGGTCGCCGAGTGGCCGCCCGCCCAGACCCTCTCCGATGGTTCGCCGAGCATGTCGACGAACCCGTTCGCGGAGTACCACCTCATCTACGCCGTCGTCCTGATCGCCCTGGCCGCCGTCTCCGCCGGCGACACCCTCGGCGTCGGCAAGCTCTGGGCCAGGCTCCCGCTCGTCCGCCGCAGCCCCTGGCTGCGCTGACCCGAGAGGAGGGGAGAGGTTCGGGTGGGCCCGACCGCGGGCCCATCCGAACGGCACACCACCGGCCGGGGCCGGTCGGCCCCTTGAAGGGACCTGCGGCCCCTGTAGGAGGCCGCATCCGAAGACGAAGCTCGAATCGGGACCACCGATTCAGGAGGTGGAATCATGATCCGCACCGTCACCCTCAGCGTCACCGCCGGTCTCGACGGCTCACGTGAGAGCCGCGCGGCAGCCGAGTGGGCGGCCCGCGAAGCGCAGTTGCTCGGGCTGCCGCTGAAGTTGGTCCACGTCTGGGAGCCCGTACCGGCGCCCATGGCGCAGGCCCCGTTGCTCGGCGCCGAGACCCGGCAGCACTGGACCGAGCGAAGCGAGATGGGGGTACCCCCGGCCGAAGGCTGGGGGAGGATCCCCCGCGAAGCGGCGGAGGGCATCCGAGTGCGCCACCCCGGCCTCGACGTGTTCACCGAGCAGCTGTCCGGCCGACCCGCCGAAGCGCTGGCCGATGTGGCCAAGGACGCCGAACTGCTGGTCCTCGGCTCCCGCGGACTGAGCGGGATCGGCGGCTTCCTGGTGGGCTCGGTCGGACTCTCGGTCGTGGCACACGCCGAGCGGCCGATCGTCCTGGTCCGCGCGGGCGAACAGGCCGCCGACGAGCACGAGATGGATCCCGTCGGCATCCCGTCCGCCGCGACCACCTACCGGCCCGTCGTCCTCGGCCTGGACATCGAGAACCCGGACGACGAGCTGATCGAGTTCGCGTTCGCAGCCGCCTACCGCCGCGGCACCTCCCTGCGGGTGGTACACGGCTGGAACATACCCCCGTACTACGCCTACGGCCTGTCCGTGGACCTCGAACTCCACGGATCGCTGGCAGCGGCCCAGACCACCGCCTTGACCGAGGTCCTGCTCCCGTGGCGCAAGAAGTACCCGGACGTCGAGGTCACCGAGGAGTCCCACTACGGCACCCCCGCGGGCCACCTCGTCGACGTCTCGCGCGAGGCCTCCCTGGTCGTCGTAGGCAAGCGCATCCGCCGCAACCCGGTCGGCGCGCACATCGGCCCCATCACGCACGCCGTGCTGCATCACTCCACCGCACCCGTCGCTGTCGTTCCGCACCACTGACACAAGCACCCGAGGAGAAGAAACCATGAAGGCAGCGGTCGTACGTGCCTTCGGCGAGCCCCTGGTCATCGAGGACCGCCCCGACCCCGAGCCGGGCCCCGGCCATGTTCGTGTCCGGGTCGAGGCCGCCGGGCTGTGCCACACCGACATCCACGCCGCCCACGGCGACTGGCCCGTCAAGCCCAGCCTGCCGTTCGTACCCGGCCACGAGGGGGTCGGCCTCGTCGAGAAGCTCGGCGACGGTGTGACCCACCTCAGCGTCGGTCAGCGGGTTGCCGTGCCGTGGCTGGGCAAGGCCTGCGGGCGATGCGAGCACTGCCTTTCCGGCTGGGAGACGCTGTGCGAGCAGCAGATCAACACGGGCTACGGCTGCGACGGCGGCTACGCCGAGAAGATGCTGGCCTGGGCCGACTTCGCACAGCCGGTGCCCGAGGGCGTCACCGCCGTTGACGCCGCCCCGCTGACCTGCGCCGGCGTGACCACATACAAGGCGCTCAAGGTCGCCGACGTGCGGCCCACGCAGCTCGTTGCGATCTCCGGGATCGGCGGACTCGGTCATCTGGCCGTGCAGTACGCGAAGATCGCCGGAGCCACCGTCGCGGCCATCGACGTCACCGACGAGAAGCTCGAACTGGCCGCTGAGCTGGGCGCCGACCTCGTCATCGACGCACGCAAGCACGACGTGGGCGAGGTGCTGAAGCGCCACGGCGGCGCCCACGCCGCGATCGCGCTGGCGGTGAACGAGGCCGCGTTCGCCGCGGTCAACTCCGGGCTGCGGCGCGGCGGCAAGCTTGTCATGGTCGCCCTGCCCGCTCATGGCGCCATCGAGGTTCCGATCTTCGACACCGTCCTGAACGGGACGAGTGTGATCGGCTCCATCGTCGGTACCCGGCAGGACCTCGCCGAGGTCTTCCAACTCCACGCGGCGGGCCGTACCAGGGTCATCTGCGAGACGCGCCCGCTCGCCACCGTCAACGAGTCCATCGGCGACGTGCTGCGCGGCCAGGTCAAGGCCCGCATCGTCTTCGATCTCGGTGCGGGACGGTGACGGCGGTGGACCTACCGATCGTCGTCGGAGTCGACGGCTCCGAGCCCAGCCTGCGGGCCGTCGACTGGGCGGCCGACGAGGCCGTGCTGCGCGGGGCGTCGCTGCGGCTCGTGTACGCCTCGCTGTGGGAGCGGTACGAGGGCGCCGCCCTCGCCCACGACGTGGGCCGGTCGTCCGAGCAGATACGGGCCCAGGACATCGTGGAGACCGCCGCCCGCCGTGGCCACCGTCGTCATGCCGATCTGAAGATCTCCATCGACACACTGCCCGAGGAACCCGAGTACACACTGGTGCGGGAGAGCCGCCATGCCTCCCTGCTGGTGACGGGCACCCGTGGCCGCAGCGGAGTCGCCGAGGCGCTGCTGGGTTCGGTGAGCCTGAGCGTCGCCGGGCACGCGCATTGCCCGATGGTCGTCGTGCGCGACAGTCGCGACAAACAGGTGCGGCCCGGGACGCACGGCCGCATCGTCGTCGGCGTCGGCGTCGGCGTCGGCGAGAGGCCGACGACCCCGGCAGCGGTGCGTTTCGCCTGCGACGAGGCGCGGCTGCGGGGCGCGGTCCTGGACGCCGTACGAGCCTGGCGGCGCCCCGCGCACGGGACCACGGACCACCCCCTGCTCGTCGGGGAACCCGCGCGGATGCATGAGGAGCAGGCCGTCGAGGTACTGGACAAGGCGCTGCACGACGTCCCCGCCGATGTCGAGGCACACCGCCGTACGGTCGAGGGCCACACCCGGGACGTCCTGGTGGCTGCCTCGCGTGACGCCGACGTCCTGGTCGTCGGCGCCGAGCGCCACCATCGGCACTTCGGGCTCCAATTGGGCCGGGTGGCCCACGGGGTGCTGCACCACTCGGCCTGTCCTGTCGCCATCGTGCCCGAGCGGGCATGAGCATGCGAGGAGGGACCCCCTGCGCGTCAGGGCCACAGCCCTGACGCTGACTCTTCCAGCTCCACCGCCCTGCCAGCCGAATCGACGATTTCCGGAGACTCCGTATGTCCAAGGTGGAACACCAGAACGCCACCGCACTTTCCGACGATGAACTGCTTACGCTCGATGCCCATTGGCGGGCCGCCAACTACGTTGCCGCGGGACAGATCTACCTGATGTCGAACCCGCTGCTGACCGAGCCCCTGAAGCCGGAGCACATCAAGCCCCGGCTGCTGGGCCACTGGGGCACCTCGCCCGGGCTCAACCTCGTGTACACCCACCTCAACCGGGTCATCAAGGCGCGCGGGCTCGACGCGCTGTGCGTGTGGGGCCCCGGGCACGGCGGTCCGTCCGTCCTCGCCGGCTCTTGGCTGGACGGCAGCTACAGCGAGACCTATCCGGACGTGTCCCGCGATGGGCAGGGGCTGGAGCTGCTGTTCCGGCAGTTCTCCTTCCCGGGCGGTGTGCCGAGCCATGTGGCGCCGGAGGTGCCAGGGTCCATCCATGAAGGCGGCGAGCTCGGATATTCGCTCGCTCACGCCTACGGCGCCGCCTTCGACAACCCGGACCTGCTCGTCGCATGCGTCATCGGCGACGGTGAGGCGGAGACCGGTCCGCTGGCCGCCTCCTGGCACTCGAACAAGTTCCTCGACCCGGTCCACGACGGTGCGGTCCTGCCCATCCTGCACCTCAACGGTTACAAGATCGCCAACCCGACCGTGCTGTCCCGGCTGCCGGAGCCCGAACTCGACGCGTTGCTGCGGGGGTACGGCCATGAGCCAATCCATGTCACCGGCGACGACCCCGCAGCCGTCCACCGGGCGCTGGCCCACGCCTTCGACGAAGCGCTGAACTGCATCACCCTGATGCAACGTTCGGCCCGCGAGGGAGGCGTCGCCGAGCGTGTGCACTGGCCGATGATCGTGCTGCGCACCCCGAAGGGCTGGACCGGCCCTGCCGAGGTCGACGGGCTGCCGGTGGAGGGAACCTGGCGTGCCCACCAGGTCCCGCTCGCCGGCGTACGGGAAAACCCGGAGCATCTACGTCAGTTGGAGGCATGGCTGCGCTCGTACCGGCCCGAAGAGCTCTTCCACCCGGACGGCCGACCGGTCGCCGAGGTCCTGGCCTGCGTTCCCGAGGGTTCCAGGCGCCTGGGGGCCACTCCGCACGCCAATGGCGGTCTCCTCCTGCGCGACCTGCCCATCCGATCCCTCGACACCTTCGCCGTACCCGTCGAGAAGCCGGGCACGACCCTGCACGAACCGACCCGGATCCTCGGCGACCTGCTGGAACAGGTCATGAAGGACACCAGCGCCCACCGGAACTTCAGGGTCGTCGGACCCGACGAGACCGCCTCCAACCGGCTCCAGGCCGTCTTCGACGCCAGCGGCAAGGCCTGGCAGGCGGGAACGCTTCCGGTCGACGAGCACCTGGACCGGCACGGCCGGGTGATGGAGATCCTTTCCGAGCACCTCTGCCAGGGCTGGCTGGAGCGCTACCTCCTCACCGGCCGACATGGACTGTTCTCCTGCTACGAAGCCTTCGTGCACATCGTCGACTCGATGGTCAACCAGCACATCAAGTGGCTGAAGACGTCCAGGGAGCTGCCGTGGCGCGCCCCCATCGCCTCCCTCAACTACCTGCTGACCTCGCATGTCTGGCGGCAGGACCACAACGGCTTCTCCCACCAGGATCCCGGGTTCGTCGACCACGTCCTCAACAAGAGCCCCGAGGTCGTACGGGTCTATCTGCCGCCGGACGCCAACACCCTCCTGTCCGTGGCCGACCACGCCCTGCGCAGCCGGGACTATGTCAACGTGATCGTGGCCGGCAAGCAGCCCTGCTTCGACTGGCTGTCCATGGATGCCGCCCGCGCCCACTGCGCGCGCGGCGCCGGTATCTGGGACTGGGCGGGCACGGAGAACGGCGCCGAACCGGACGTCGTCCTCGCCTGCGCCGGCGACGTGCCCACCCAGGAGGTCCTGGCCGCCGCCCAACTGCTCCGGCGTCACCTGCCCCAACTCGCCGTGCGCGTGGTCAATGTCGTCGACATGACCCGGCTGCTGCCGCGCGAGGAGCACCCGCACGGCATGACCGAGTTCGAGTACGACGGCTTGTTCACCACCGACAAGCCGGTGATCTTCGCCTACCACGGATACCCGTGGCTGGTCCACCGCCTCGCCTACCGCCGCGCCGGCCACCCGAACCTGCACGTACGTGGCTACAAGGAGTCCGGTACCACTACCACGCCGTTCGACATGGTCGTCCGCAACGACCTCGACCGATACCGCCTGGTCATGGACGTCATCGACCGCGTCCCCGGCCTCGCCGTCCGCGCCGCCGCCGTACGCCAGTCGATGGCCGACGCCCGCACCCGCCACCACGCCTGGATCCGCGAACACGGCACCGACCTGCCCGAAGTCGCCGAATGGACCTGGAACAGCTGAACGCTCCTGCTCCCGGAAGGAGTTCGCCATCATGACCGTTACGCGTCGGTATCAACGGCTTCGGGCGCATCGGCCGCACCTACCTCCGTGCCGCCCTCGACCGCGCCGAAGCGGGCACTCAGGACGTGGCGGTGGTCGCGATCAACGACATCACCGCACCCTCCACTCTGGCCCACCTGCCGGAGTGACTCGACGTTCGGCCACATCGGACGCGAGGTCGTCCACGACGACAGCTCGATCACCGTCGACGGGCGCCGCATCGCCGTCGGTGCCGAGCACGATCCGGCGCAGCTCCACTGGTCCGACTACGGCGCCGACAAGGCCCCGATCGTCTCCCGCGACGTCATCGGTGACCCCACCTCCTGCATCTTCGACCCGGCGCTCACGCAGGCCAACGGCAGCCTCGTCAAGGTCTTCGGCTGGGGCGACGACGGCTCTTGGACCTCACGGCCCTCGTCGCCGATGTCTGACACCCACCGTGGAGGGGACCGGTGGCGCCGATCACCGGTCCCTTCCGCATGCTTGGGACGAGCAGGGACGACCAGCGAGAAACGTTGGGCCGACCGGCCCCCGGAACGCCCCGGACAGCCCATGGGACCCCTCGACGGTCCGCTGGATGCTCGAAGTGTCGAGAGGCTTGGAGGAGAACCAAGATGATCACGACGACCGACGACGAGCACGACCGATCCCCGGCCCACGCCCTGCTCGCGGACGGCACCACTGTGTGCATCCGCCCCGTTGTCCCGGCCGACCACGATCAGCTGGAGGAGCTCTACGACGAGATGTCCCCCGAGAACCTGCGCCTCAGGTTCTTCGCGGCCAGCCGGCGGTCGGCCACCATGGCCGCCGACCGGGCCTGTGCTCCCGCCCGCCCGGGTTACCGGGCTCTGCTGGCCGAGACACAGGGCCACGTGATCGGCCTCGCTGAGTACGAGACGGGGGACGAGGCGGACTCAGCCGAGATCTCCATCGCTGTGGCCGACGGACTCCATCACCGTGGCGTGGGCACCCTGCTCGTCGAGCACTTGGTCTCCGCCGCTCGCTCCGAAGGCATCACCACCTTCACCGCCGACGCCCTCGGCGAGAACCATGAGGTGCTCCGCCTCTTCTCCGACCTCGGCCTGCGCGTCACCCGTCGCTTCGACGGCCCTGAGGTGCGCTGCACCGTCCCGCTCGACGAGGACGACGCCTACCTGTCAGCCGTGGAGGCCCGCGGACGCCGCGCCGATGTGGCCAGCCTCCAGCCCCTGCTGCGGCCGCACGTGATTGCCGTCGTAGGTGCCGGACGCAAGCCCGGCTCGGTCGGCCGGGCGCTCCTCCACCATCTGCACTCCGGCGAATTCAGCCGGCGGCTCTTCGCAGTGAACCCCAGCGCCACGTCCATCCTCGGCATACCGTGCCACCCCTCGGTCACCGCGCTACCCAGGACGCCGGACCTCGTGGTCGTCGCCGTGCCCGCCCCAGCCGTTCCAGCCACCGCCGAGGAGTGCGGCAAGGCGGGCGTGCGGGCCTTGCTTGTGGTGACCGCGGGCCTCGACAGCGATCAGGCGCAGGCACTGCTGTCCGCCTGCCGCACCCACGGCATGCGCCTCGTCGGCCCGAACTGCCTCGGCATCACCAACACCGAGCCGGACCTGCGCCTCGACGCCACGTTCGCCGCCGGTCACCCGCACCCTGGCACGGCGGGCGTCGCCGTCCAGTCCGGCGGCATCGGGATCGCCCTGCTCGACGGACTGTCCCGCCTGGGCATCGGCGTCTCCTCGTTCGTCTCCCTCGGCGACAAGTACGACGTCAGCGGCAACGACATGCTCCAGTGGTGGGAGAGCGACGGCCGCACCGACCTCGCCCTGCTGCACCTGGAGTCCTTCGGCAACCCGCGCGCCTTCTCCCGTACGGCCCGCCGGGTGACCCGTTGCATGCCGGTGCTCACCGTCGACGCCGGCCGCACCGACGCGGGCCGCCGCGCCGCCGCCTCGCACACGGCGGCCGCCGCGACCCGCACCATGACCCGCCAGGCCCTGTTCACCCAGGCCGGCATCACCGCTACCCGCTCTGTCGGCGAACTCCTTGAAACCGCAGCCCTGTTGCACTCCCAGCCGCTCCCGGAGGGCTCCCGGGTCGCGATCGTCACCAACGCGGGCGGCGCGGGCGTCCTGGCGGCGGACGCCTGCGGGGAGGCCGGGCTCGCCCTGCCGGCGTTCACGCCCTCGACGGTCGACGACCTGCTCGCCGTACTCCCGGACGGTGCCGCAATCGGCAACCCCGTCGACGCCACGGCCGCGGTGACCGAGGAAGAGCTCGGCACGTGCGTGGACCGGCTCATGCGGTGCACGGGCATCGACGCCGTACTGGTGGCCCTCGTCCCCACCGCAGTCGCCGAGGCAACCGGGGACGACCTGGTGCGGGCACTCACCCGGTCCCCCGGACGCCGTGCCCGGCCCGTCGCCGTCGTACGCCTGGAACAGGCTCTGCCGGTCGAACTGCTGCCCACCGCCGACAGCGGAACGATCCCCTCGTACGCGGAACCGCACTCGGCGGCACGTGCGCTGGCCCACGCCGCCGCCCGCGCGGGCTGGCTCGGGCGCCCCGCCGGTTCCGTCCCCGAGCTTGCGGACGTGGACGCCCCGCGCGCACACGCGGTCGTCGACGACCATCTCCGCGCGCATCCGGACGGCGGTTGGCTCGACCCGAGCACCTGTGCCGACCTCCTGTCCTGTTACGGCATCCCTCAGATCCCATGGGCCTGGGCCGAGACCGAGGACGCCGCCGTCCTGGCCGCCGAGCGGCTGCGCGGCGTCGATGGACGGGTGGTGATGAAGGCCCACTGGCCGGGGCTGGTGCACAAGACGCAGCAGCACGCGGTCCACCTCGACCTGCGGGGCGACACCCAGGTCCGTACCGCGTTCCGGGACTTCCAGACGCGATGCGCGGGGCTGATGACCGGAGTGGTCGTGCAGCCGCTCGCCGCCCGGGGCACCGAGTTGTTCGCGGGCGTCGTCCAGGATGAGGTCTTCGGGCCGCTCGTGCTGTTCGGGCTCGGCGGTAAGGCCACCGAGGTGCTCGCCGACCACGCCGCCCGCCTGGCCCCGCTCACCGACCACGACGTGCACGACCTGATCACGTCCCCGCGCTGCGCCCCGCTCCTGTTCGGCACGCACGGCGGCGCACCTGTCGACCTTGAGGGCCTGGAACAGCTGCTGCTGCGGCTTTCCCGCATGGCCGCGGACCTGCCGCAGCTTGCCGAGGCCGACTTCAACCCGGCCCTCGCGACACCGGACCAGGTCACCGTGCTCGACGCACGCGTCCGCCTGCTGCCGCGCCGGCCCCACGACCCCTATTTGCGCCGACTCCGCTGAATCCGCTGAGGAGGAACGGTGATGAAGCACAACAAGGTCGGCTCCGTGATGACGAGTGACGTCGTCCGGGCCGAGTACGGCACCCCGGTCAAGGAGATCGCGCGGCTGCTCGCCGACCACCGGATCGGCGGACTGCCTGAGGTCGACGAGGACGACAAGGTCATCGGCGGCATCTCCGAAACGGACCTGATGGCCCGCCAGGCCACGACCCCCGACCCGTACGAGCCGGAGCGCCGCTTCCGACTGGCCGACCTGACGTGCAGCGCCCGGCGGCAGGCCGCGAAGGCCAGGCCCGTACGGCCGGTCAGCTGATGACCGAACCCCCGGTCACCGTGCACGCCGACGACACCATCATCGAGGCCGCCCGGACCATGGCCAGCGGCGCGTGGAGCGGCTGCCGGTCCTCGACGAGGAGGAGCGGTTGGTCGGCATGGTCACCCGGCGCGACCTGCTCCAGGTCTTCCTGCGGCCCGACGCGGAGATCCGCGACGAGATCGTCCAGGAGGTGCTGATACGCGCCCTGTGGCTGCTTCCGCCCAGCATCGATGTCTCCGTCACGGAAGGGGTCGTCATCCTCACCGGCCAGACGGAACGCAAGAGCGAGACGGCCATCGCCGTCTCCATGACCCGCCAGATCGACGGCGTGGTCGCCGTGGTCGACCAGCTCACCTGGCGCCTGGACGACACGGGGCTGCGACCCGACGAGCCGGCCCTGCAAGGCGTGGCCGACGACTGGCTGCGCCGACTCTGAGAGGAGGCGGACCATCATGACCCGCAACGTGTTGGTGGCCTACGGAACGACCAACGGATCGACCGCGCAGATCGCCGAAGCCATCGCCGACGTCCTGCGCAAGGACGGGCTGACAGCGGATGCGCTGCCGGCCCGGACCATGGCGAGCGTGTCCTCGTACGACGCCGTCGTGGTCGGCGGCGGGCTGTACGCCGGACGCTGGCACAAGGACGCCCGCCGCTTCGTCCGGCGACACGGCAGGGCCCTCGCCGAACGCCCGCTCTGGCTCTTCAGTAGCGGCCCCCTCGACCCCTCGGCCTCCGAGCGCGACATCCCGCCAGTGCCCGGAGTGCAGAAGGTCATGACGCGGCTGGATGCCAGGGAGCACATCACCTTCGGCGGCTGCCTGGAAGAAGGCGCGAAGGGGTGGGTGGCCGGGATGATCCTGCGCTCCGGGAAGGGCGGGGACTTCCGGGACTTCACCGCGATCGAGGAGTGGGCGGGGCGCGTGGCCGCTGAGCTGGCGGGTGGTGATTAGCGGACGGGTAGACGGAATTGGGCGACCCTGGTGCCCGGACAGCGGGCACCAGGGTCGTATCACCGGAGGGTGGCCCCATGGGCCGAGGAGGGCGATGCCCCCGGGCCGCCCGGCACCAATTCACGGCTGAGGGTGGGCCGTTCAGCCCATGGCGACCGGAGGGGCGTCGACAATCGGCGTACGGGCCAGTGCCCTGGACAGATCGGGGTGCACTTCGAACACTTCGCCCAGGCCGGCCGCCCGGAGAATCCGCAGGAAGCGTCTGCTGCCGGTGATCAGCCGGAGCCGACCGTGACGGGCCAGGACGCGGTTCCGCGTCCGGCACAGGACGCCCAGGCCGGCGCAGTCGATGAAGGCCACGGGACGCAGGTCGAGCACCAGGTCCGGGTGCGGGCCCGAGGACAGGGCGTCGAGACGTGCTGCCAGCGGTATCGCTGTCACGAGGTCGATCTCGCCGCGCAGCTCGACGACCGTCGTCCTGTCGACGGTGTGTACCGCCTGGGACGGTGCGAACCTCGTGTGGATCTCGTTCATAGCCTGATCAAAGACCCGCGGGTGCTCGTGCGGAAGGGCCGAACGGTCCCTGCCGGGTGGGTCTGTGGGGCCCGCGTGAATCTACCCGCGGCGGCCGTACGAACCCGCCCCCGCCCGGTCCTTCAAGGGGCCCGACCGGCCCATGCGGTCCGCCCGCATGCGGGCCAAGCTGGACTTGCGGGGCACATCCGACGCAGGTCGGCGCCGGGCTCGTAGTGGCGCCGGGATCCCGTCGCCGGACCCGGCCCCGCGGCCCATCGAGTGGGAGAGGGACGTCATGAAAGGCTACGTGTTCCACGGCAACGGACAGTCCGCCTGGGAAGAGATCCCCGACCCAGCGATCAAGGATCCCACCGACGCGATCGTGCGCGTCGGAGTCGTCACCATCTGCGGCACGGACCTGCACATCCTCAAGGGCGACGTTCCTGAAGTGCGCCCCGGTACCGTCCTCGGCCATGAGGCCGTCGGCGAGATCGTCGAGGTCGGCAGTGACGTCCGGACCGTGCGGCCGGGGGACCGGGTCCTGGTCTCCTGCATCACCGCGTGCGGACGTTGCGCCTACTGCCGCCAGGGGGCGTACGGCCAGTGCCGGGGCGGTGGCGGCTGGATCCTCGGTCATCTGATCGACGGCACCCAGGCCGAGTACGTCCGCGTGCCCTACGCGGACCTGTCCGTGCACCCGCTGCCGGGCGCCATGGACAGCGCGGACGCCGTCCTGCTGGCCGACATCCTTCCGACCTCCTACGAAGTGGGCGTGCTCAACGGGCACGTCCGTCCCGGAGACACCGTCGTCGTGGTCGGCGCGGGCCCCATCGGACTGGCGGCCATCGCCACGGCACGGCTGTTCACCCCCGAACGGATCGTCGCGGTCGACCTTGCCGCCGCCCGGCTGGAGGCCGCCCGGCAGCTCGGTGCCGACGCGGTGGCCGATGCCCGGGAGACCCCCGAGCAACTGGTCGCCGACCTCACCGACGGCCTCGGCGCGGACGTCGTCATCGAGGCGGTCGGGGTACCCGAGAGCTTTGAACTGTGCACCCGCATGGTGCGGCCCGGCGGCCGCGTCGCCAACGTCGGCGTGCACGGCGCCCCTGCGACCCTGCACCTCGAAGACCTCTGGATCAAGAACATCACCATCACCACCGGCCTGGTCGACACCTACTCCACCCCGACCCTGCTGCGGATGACGGCATCCGGCCGCCTGCCCACGTCGCAGCTGGTCACCCACACCTTCCCCCTGGAGCGCATGGAGGAGGCATACGACGTCTTCGCCCGCGCCGCCGACACCGGCGCCCTCAAAGTCGTGCTCGGCGGGAAGCAGCACGAGGTCGTCGCCGTGGGCGCGGCGTGACGAAGGGGCGTGACGACGATGGCCGAACGGACACAGACCGAACGGACACAGACCGAACGGCCTCTGGGCGATCTGGGACGCCGCCTCGCCGCGCACAACTCGGTTTGTCCCGGCGGGAGACGGCCGCCCGGACCGGCATGGCACCCAGCTACCTCAAGCACCTGGAGGAACATCCCGGCGCCGCGCCGGACAGGGGAGCGCTCCTCATCCTGGCCGCAGCCCTGGAGACCACGGTTTCGGAGCTCACCGGCGGATACACCGACCTGCCGCCCGGCCTTGAACAGGCCGCTCGCGCACCTGAGTTCACTGAACTGAGCCCGATGAGTGCAGGTCCCTCCTCGGCATGCACGGCGTGATGAGAATCGCACTGTCCACCGCTTCGGGCCCCGTCGTCGTGCCCGTCAACCACAGCATCGTCGACGGCGCCATCGTTTTTCGCACCGCCTCCGATACGACGCCGTCGCTGGCTGCCGGCCGCCCGGTGGCCTTCGAGGTCGACCGCATCGACGACGCGTTCAGCCGGGGCTGGAGCGTGCTCGTGCGAGGGCGCGCCCGAGCGGTGACGGAACCCGAAGAGGCACCCCGACTCGAGGAGAGCGCGTACAGCCGCCCCTGGGCGGGAGGCGGACGCGATCTGTGGGTGCGGGGCGAACCGAAGGCGGTCACCGGGAGGCGGATCGCAGTGTGACGTTCCCTGCCCTACGCGCACGCACGCGTCGCAAGCCGAACGGCCCTGCCCCAAAGGGCCGTTCGGCACCCCTGTGGGTACTCCCCGACTCCTGCTCCGCAGGCGGCTGGGTCAGGCCTCGCCCGCACGGCCGCCCGCGGTGAGCAGGATGCCCGTGACCAGGTCGGGCCGGATGCGGATCGCCTGGTCCATGGCCCGCTCCACCCACGGCTGCAGCAGCGCCCGGCAGCGGGCCAGGTCGTCGGGATCGGTCACCGGCCGCGCGTACCCGGTCACCACCACACTCCAGCCGAGATGCGTCTGCGGGTCGATGGCGTCGGCTTCGTAGGCGACGACGACACCAGGGCCGTCGGCCGACTGGGTCTGTGAGATCAGGGCAGCGCCTTCGTGGGTGCGGATGACGATGTCTCCGTCGTCCAGGACGTGGTTGACCGGTCGCACGGTCGGCAGCGCGTGCCGGGTGAAGACGATCCTCCCCAGGGGCACGCTGCCCAGCAGCCGCAGCGCCTCGGCGCTGTCGAGCTCGATGCGCCGGCGCGGTCCTGCGAGGACCGGCCGCCCGTCGTCGTGGGTCATGGCTGACTTCCGTTGAGGGTCGTTGCTCACTGCTCGGTCTGCCTACTCAGCGGAGCGACACCGCGGGGGATCGGTGCCGCTCCCGCATCTACGGTCCCTCGGGCAGTCATCGGGCGCCAGGGCCGATGGGCCCCGGTCAGGGCCCGGATGGCCCTCACCGGCTGTCGCTGACCTCGGTTCCGGGAAGCGCCGCCCGGCCCGCCTCCAGACGCGCCACCGGCACCCGGAACGGCGAGCAGGACACGTAGTCCAGTCCCGCCGCGTGGAAGTAGTGGACCGAGTCGGGGTCGCCGCCGTGTTCGCCGCAGACGCCGATCATCAGGCCGGGGCGGGCGGCGCGGCCCTCGTCGACCGCGATCCGGAGCAGTCGGCCCACGCCGTCTCGGTCGATCGTCTCGAAGGGCGAGGTGGGGAAGATGCCCTTGTCGAGGTAGGCGGAGAAGAACTCCGCCTCGACGTCGTCCCGGGAGAAGCCCCAGGTGGTCTGGGTGAGGTCGTTCGTGCCGAAGGAGAAGAACTCGGCTTCCTCGGCGATACGGCCCGCGGTGAGCGCTGCGCGGGGGAGCTCGATCATCGTGCCGACCGGGCACCGCACGGGCACGCCGGATTCGCCGGACACCTCGGCGAGCACCCGCTCCACTTCCGCGCGCTCGATGCGCAGTTCCTCGACGGCGCCGACCAGCGGCACCATGATCTCGGCGTGCGGTGAGCCGCCGGCCCGCGTGCGTGCCACCACGGCCTCGGCGACGGCCCGCACCTGCATGGCGACCAGGCCTGGAACCACCAGGCCGAGGCGGACGCCCCGCAGGCCGAGCATCGGGTTCTCCTCGTGCATGCGTCCCACGGCTTCCAGCAATGCCTGCTCGTGCGAATCGGGTTGCTCACCGCGCGCCTCGGCGGCAGCTACGCGCACAGCGAGTTCGGTGCGGTCGGGCAGGAACTCGTGCAGCGGCGGATCCAGAAGGCGGATGGTGACCGGCAGACCGTCCATCGCCTCCAGGATGTCGGTGAAGTCCTGCCGTTGGAGCGGCAGGAGAGCCTCCAGCGCCCGCTCACGCTCGGCGTCGCCGCGGGCCAGGATCATCTCCTCGACCAGCTTGCGGCGCTCGCCGAGGAACATGTGCTCGGTACGGCACAGCCCGATGCCCTGCGCCCCGAAGCGTCGGGCGCGCCGCGCGTCCGCTGGGGTGTCGGCGTTCGCCCGCACCTCCAACCGTCGTATGGCGTCGGCGTGTTCGAGAGCGCGGGCCACGGCGGTGACCACGCCTGCTGGCCGCTCGCCGGCCTCCAGGAATCGCATGACCGCTGAGTCGGCCAGCGGGACCGCCCCCGGATACACGGCACCTGCGGAGCCGTCCACGGAGATGACGATGCCCTCGTCGACGACGGTGCCGGCACGGGTGGTGAAGCGCCGGGCCTCGGTGTCCACGGCGAGTTCCTCGGCGCCGCACACGCAGACCTTGCCCATACCCCGGGCCACCACGGCTGCGTGACTCGTCTTGCCGCCGCGACTGGTCAGCACGGCCTGGGCGGCGATCATGCCGGGCAGGTCGTCGGGGGTGGTCTCCTGGCGGACGAGGACCACCTTCTCGCCGACTGCGGCACGCCGTACCGCCTCGGCGGAGTCGAAGACCGCGGCGCCGACCGCTGCACCAGGTGAGGCCGGGATGCCGTGGGCGAGTGCCTCATCCGTCGCGGAGGCGTCGAAGCGCAGGAACATCAGCCGGGCGAGCTCGTCACCGCTGACACGCGCCAGGGCCTCGTCCGGGGTGACGAGCCCTTCGTCGGTCAGCTCGGCGGCGATGGCGAACGCGGCCTCGGCGGTGCGCTTGCCGACCCGGGTCTGCAGCATCCACAGCGTGCCGCGCTCGATGGTGAACTCGATGTCGCACAGGTCCCGGTAGTGCCGCTCCAGGGTCCGCATGTGGGTGAGCAGATCCTCGTACGACCGGGGATCGAGTCGCTCCAGCTCGGCCAGCGGCACGGTGTTGCGGATGCCGGCAACGACATCCTCGCCCTGCGCGTTGGGCAGGTAGTCGCCGTAGAGTCCGCTGCGGCCGGTGGCCGGGTCGCGGGTGAAGGCGACGCCGCTGCCGGAGTCGGGGCCGAGGTTGCCGAAGACCATGCGCTGCACGGTGACGGCGGTGCCGAGGTCGTCGGGGATGTGCTCGCGACGCCTGTACAGGCGGGCGCGTTCGCCGTTCCAGGAGCCGAACACCGCCAGGATCGCCCTGCGCAGCTGCTCGGCGGGCGACTGCGGGAATTCCTCCCCCGTTTCGTCGCGGATCAGCTGCTTGTACGCCTCCACCAGCTCGGCGAGGTCGCGGGCGTCCAGGTGCAGATCGTCGGCGGCGTGGCGCAGGCTCTTGAGCGCCGTCATGGCCCGCTCGAACAACGCCGGGTCGACGCCCATGACCGTACTGCCGAACATCTGGACGAGCCTGCGGTACGAGTCCCAGGCGAACCGCTCACTGCCCGAGACCTTGGCCAGCCCCTGGACGGAGTCGTCGTTCAGCCCGATGTCGAGGACCGTCTCCATCATCCCGGGCATCGAGAACCGTGCCCCGGACCGGACGGACAGCAGCAACGGGTCGTCCCGCTGGCCCAGCCGCCGACCGGCGGCGTCCTCGACGGCTGACAGGTGCCGGGACACCTCTGCAAGCATGCCGTCCGGTTCCGCTCCGGTGCTGAGGAAGGCCCGGCACGCGTCGGTGGTGACGGTGAACCCCGGCGGGACCGGCAGGCCCAGCCGGGTCATCTCTGCCAGGTTGGCGCCCTTGCCGCCCAGGAGGTCCGCCATGTCGCGGCGGCCCTCGCGGAAGTCGTACACATAACGGACCATGACGCTGCGCTCCTCGGCTCGGCGGGTACGGTCCGGCTGTCGGGCCGCGACTCCTCTCCAGCGTCGGACGACAGGGGCCTGGTCGGCATGTGCCGGCCGTCCTCATGTCAGGGCCGAACGGCCCAACCACCCGAGCTGTGACCTGGCCACTGCGGGCCCGCGTCCCTCTCCGATCCCGTACCGCCCCGCGCCACGGGCCGGTAGCGTGGCTCATGACCGGAGCGGCCGGTGTCAGACCGCCCACGGGACCGGAGGAGACGCAGGTGGGAAGCGCCGAGGAGTCCGGGGGAGCCCGCGTACGGCTGCCGCAGCTGAGGCTGGACGAGCTGCTGGAGGAGCTCCAGGCCCGGCTGGACGCGGCCCGTGGCACGCGCGACCGGGTGCACAACCTGCTGGAGGCGGTCCTTTCGGTCGGCCGGGAGCTGGACCTGGAACAGGCACTGCACAGCATTGTCGAGGCAGCCGCGATGCTGGTCGACGCCGAGTACGCAGCCCTGGGTGTGATCGGGCCCGACGGCAAGCGCCTCTCGGCCTTCCACACGGTCGGGGTCAGCGAGGACCAGATCGCCAGGATCGGCCACTATCCGGAGGGCCATGGCATTCTCGGGGAGCTCATCAGACATCCCGAGCCGCTGCGCCTGGCGAAGATCTCCGAGCACGCGTCGTCGTACGGCTTCCCGCCCAACCACCCCCCGATGAACACCTTCCTCGGCGTCCCCATCCGGGTGCGCGACCAGGTTTTCGGCAACCTGTACCTCACCGAGAAGCGCGGCGGTGCGCAGTTCGACGAGGATGACGAGTCCGTCCTGTCGACTCTGGCTGTGGCCGCCGGCGTGGCCATCGACAACGCCCGCCTCTACGAGGAGTCCCGGCTGCGCGAGCGCTGGTTGCAGGCGAACGCGGAGATCACTCACAGCCTGATGTCCGGCAGCGAGCGCGGCGAGGTCCTCGGACTGATCGCCGAGCGCGCCCGGGAGATCACGGGGGCCGCGCTCGCGGTGGTCGCGATGCCGATGGAGGACACCGCCTCGCTCAGTGTGGAGCTCGCCATCGGGTCGGAAGCGGAGACGCTGCGCGGACTGGTGCTGCCCGTCGACGGAAGCCTGATCGGCGAAGCCTTCTCGACGGTCGCCCCCGTCACCACCCCGGACGTCTCCCACGATGACCGCGTCTCGGCGGGCCCACCACGCTTCACCGGCCTGGGCCCGGCGGTCGCTGTTCCGGTCGGGACGGGTGAAGGCGGCGTACGAGGCGTCGTCCTGCTGATCCGCGAGGCGGGGCAGACGGTGTTCACCGGAAAGGAGATCGAACCGCTGCAAGGCTTCGCGGCGCAGGCCGCTGTCGCCATGGAGCTCGCGGAGCGCCGGCAGGACGCCGAGGAGGTTGCCGTCCTCAAGGACCGCGACCGCATCGCCCGCGACCTGCACGACCTGGCGATCCAGCGGCTCTTCGCCACCGGCATGACCCTGCAGAGCGCGGGCCGCTTCATCGAGCACCGAGAGGCTTCCGAGCGTGTGGTGCGCGCGGTGGACGACCTGGACGAGACCATCAAGATCATCAGGTCCACGATCTTCGGCCTGCGCTCGCGCGAGGGCACCGGCGGGTCCGGGCTGAGGGCCCGTGTGGTGCGGGTGGCGGGCGAGGCGGCGCCGGTGCTGGGCTTCGCGCCCAGCGTGCGCATGGAGGGCCTCGTGGACACCCGGGTGCCGCGCGAGATCGGCGACCATGTGGTCGCCGTACTCTCCGAGGCCCTCACCAACATCGCCCGCCACGCCCACGCCGACCGCGCCGACATCGTCCTGACGGCCGGCTCCCACCAGGTCTGCCTCACGGTCAGCGACAACGGCGTCGGCATCCCGGCCGACGGCCGCCGCAGCGGGCTGCGCAACATGGCGGAGCGGGCGCGGCAGTTGGGTGGGGGGCTGGAGCTGAGCAGTCCGGGCGAGGGCGGCACCACGTTGGTGTGGAGAGTGCCCGTGCCGACCGAGTAGAGCCCTCCGGAGGGGGCCGACCGGTCTGTCCTGTGAAGTCGGCACCACTCGGACCGGGGCATGGGCCGAGCGTCCCCAGTACTTGCCCCATCCGCCTCTCGTGACGGTCCCCCGCGAGTACGACGCTGAGATCAGAGCCCTGGCTGTCCGACAAGGCAGCCCGACAGAAGGCGGTGAGGGCCATGACACTCCCCTTGGTCGTAGGCGTCGACGGATCGGACGCGAGTCTGCTGGCCGTGGACTGGGCGGTGGACGAGGCCGCACGAGGCGATCTGCCGCTGCGGCTGGTGTACGCCTCCCTCTGGGAGCGCTACGACGCCGCCGTACCGTCGTTCGAACGGGAACGCCCCTCTGAGCGCGTGCTGGCCGAGCACATTGTCGCCTCGGCGGCTGAGCGTGCCGCACGGCGCGCCCCGGCGGTGAAGGTGACCACCGACATCGTCCCCGCCGAGCCGGTCGAGGCCCTTCTGCGCGAGGGCCACAACGCCTGCGCCGTGGTGACGGGAGATCGGGGCCGCGGTGAGCTGAAGGGTCTGCTTCTCGGATCGGTGGGCCTGGGCGTGGCCGCCCGAGCGCATTGCCCGGTGATCGTGGTCCGGGGTGACGAGGCGGGCATGGTCGGCATGCACGAGCGGATCCTGTTCGGCGCGGGAGATCCGGCCACCGGCAGTCTGGCCGTGCACTTCGCCTTCCGCGAGGCCGAGGCACGCGGATGTGTTCTCGACGCCGTACGCGCCTGGCGCTGGTCCGCACAAGAGGGCACGGACCATCCCGCGCGCGAGCGCGAAAGGCGAGCGGCAGCGCAGCTCGACGAAGTGCTGCGCGAGGCAATAGACGAACATCCGGGCGTCCCAGTGCGCCGAGCCACTGTCGAGGGCCCGGCCAGCCGCATCCTTGTGACCCGTTCGGCCGCCGCGGATCTCGTCATCATCGGGGCGCGTCGCCGGCATGGTCACTTCGGTCTGCAACTCGGCCGCGTGGGCCACACGCTGCTGCACCACGCGTACTGCCCGGTCGCAGTCGTTCCGCAGTTGGCGTGAACGCTGTCCCCATGCAAGTCGAGTTGCGGTCAGAGCCAGCCACCGAGAGTGATCAGCCCGTGGTGCACCAGCGGCTCAAAGAAGGGATTGGCCGGAGCGACGGCCCGTACGCCAACTCCGCCATGTCCATGCGCCGAGGCTTACGGCGGTGGTCGAGAAGCCGAAGGTCGGCGATCCGGTCAGCGACCTCGGTGTCGGAATACGAACGGCGAACCGGGGCGCACACCCGCGATCTTCCATACGCAACTGACAGCGGCGCTGGAGGGACTGGCGGCGGTTCTGCCACCACTGCAGGTGGTCGGCGGCGTCCTGGGGGGACCTGGACGACGCCAAGGACGAGGGCGATGCCGAGCCACAGGACGGCACCACCAAGGGGCGTCGGTGAGAACGGTCCCCAGCCCGCCGGCGCCGAAGAGGGCGACGGGCCCTGGGCTGGGAGTCCGAGGGGGCGGGTCTGGGTGATCGAGCTGCGGGGATTCCCCCGCCGTTGATCCTGGGCATGGCGGAAGGTTGTTCGGCGGACCGATGTTGCGAGCAGCGGGCGTGACATCGGCGCGGGGCTCGCGGCGTCCGGTCGGTGCGATCGCCCGGCGGGAGGAGGCATCGGACGTGCAACGTTGGAGCCTGACGAACTCGTTCCGGAGGAGTGATCGCAGGCGGACACCACCTCAACCGCGAGGTACCGTGCAGGTTCTGACGGCGGCCCCCTGCACGCTAAGGCCCCGGCCCTCAGGACTGGGGCCCTTGCGTGTTGGCCCAAGTCGCCAAGCGTGGCGAGCCTGATTTCGTTGGTGTGTTCCTCGGTGAGCCCGGCTCGGTCTTCCACTGCACCCACTCCTCAATGAAGTGGTTGTGGAATCGCAGCGGATCCACCGGGTTCATAATCGCGGGCCCCGAGCCGCGTTGGGCTTGCTGAGCGCGACGCACTCGCTGGCCGCAACACCCCCGTTCGGAGGCGTCCGAGGCCGTCTTTGGGGCCATGGCATGGGCTTCCTGCTCCGGTGGCAGCGGCAATGACGCCGACGGCCTCAAGGAGTTCGCGCCGTCAGTCCGTGTCAGGTGTCAGGCGCGGCAATGTGCGTCGTACCGTCTCACCTCGGGGTATCCAGGCGGCCTGCCGCCCGGAGGCCCACACCCGACCGATGACGGTCGCCTGCGGTAACACGACGCTGACCTTCACGGCCGCGCCGCACCTGCCCGCAACCCGTCCATGACCAGGTCGAGAAGCCGTGCCGCGCGCGGTCGCCAGTCCTCCGTCGGGGTCATCTGCCACAGGCCGGCGATGGCGAGGACGAAGTCGTCGGCCGTGACCCCGGGGCGGATGGTGCCCGCCTCCTCGGCTGTGCGGAGCAGGAGTTCGGCTGCCTCGGCGACGGGGGTGGGGGAGGGTTTCGCCGGGCCTCCTGGCGCACTGGTGGCGAGGCGGATCGCGTCGGCCAGGCCCGCCTTGGTCATGGCGAACTCGGCCAGTCGGTCCATCCAGGTGCGCAGGGCCTGCTGCGGCGGCAGCTCCTGGAGCAGTTGCGTCGCGCTGTCGGCGACCTGCTGCATCTCGTGGCGGTAGATCTCCAGGACAAGGGTCTCGCGGTTGGGGAAGTTGCGGTAGAACGTGCCCTGGCCGACCCCCGCCTTCTTGGCGATGGCGCTGAGGGGCGCGTCCGGACACTGCGTCAGTTCGGCGAGGGCGACGCACAGGATGCGTTCGCGGTTGCGTTGCGCGTCTGAGCGCAGAGGGGTGTCTTTCCTGTGCTGCACCGTCACTCCTTGAGGCACGTGGCAGGAGCGCGCCCTTGCCAAGCGGACAGCTGTCCGTTACGTTTCCGGGTAGCGGACAGATGTCCGGTTGGGGTCCACTCTAGCTCCGGACGCGACAGGCGCGTCAGTCCTCTGCCGCCGTTCAGCGCTGTTCATCTTCCGCCGTGTACCTCGTGCACTCCATGCGCTCGCACCCGCACAAGCACAAGTGCCCCACCGTCACGCCCCCACTGTCACAAGCACTCACCATCACCCCCAACTCAATACAAGCGCCCTCCATCACCAGCGATGGCGCGCACCACCGCAGACCCTCACGGCAAACGCGCACCCCAGGTAGCCGAGACGGCGCCTTCCGGGTCCACGCCCGCCCGAGGCTCGGGCCCCTCAAGTACCGAATGCCTGAAGGAAGTTGCTCATGGCCTTATCGACGTCCAGCGTCATCACCCTGCACATCAACGGCGAGAAGCACACGCTGCCCGTCGACCACCGCACCACCCTGCTCGACGCCCTGCGCGAGCGACTCGATCTCACCGGCACCAAGAAGGGCTGCGACCAGGGGCAGTGCGGTGCCTGCACCGTTCTGGTCGACGGCCGCAGGACGGTCGCCTGTCTGCAACTCGCGGTCGCGGCCGAAGGGCGTGAGATCACCACCATCGAAGGCGTCGCGGACGGCGACCACCTGCATCCGGTGCAGCAGGCGTTCCTCGAACTCGACGGATACCAGTGCGGTTACTGCACCCCCGGACAGATCTGTTCGGCGATCGGCATGCTCGCGGAGCACGCGGCCGGTTGGCCGAGCGCCGCATCCGACGACGTACGCCCGACGGCCGGGCCGCCACCGCTGACCCCGGACGAGATCCGTGAGCGGATGAGCGGCAACCTGTGTCGCTGCAGCGCCTACACGTCGATCGTCGAGGCCGTCGCACGAGCGGCCGAGGCCGAGGCCTCGTCAGCTGCGGACGTGCCGGCGCAGTCCAGGGAGGCCGTCGCATGAGGGAGTTCGACTACCGCAGGGCCCCCGACGTGCCGGGTGCCGTCGCCCTCCTCGACGACGATCCGCACGCGCGCTACCTCGCGGGCGGCACCAACCTGGTCGACCTGATGAAGAGCGGCGTGGAACGCCCCGCCCGCCTCGTCGACGTACGGGAGCTGCCCCTGGACCGCATCGAGCCGGCCGCGGACGGCGGACTGCGCGTCGGTGCGACGGCCACCAACAGCGACCTCGCCGCCCACCCCGAAGTCCGCAGCCACTACCCGATGCTGGCCCAGGCGGTGCTCGCCGGTGCCTCCGGCCAGCTGCGCAACATGGCCACGGTCGGCGGCAACCTCCTGCAGCGCACCCGCTGCGCCTACTTCACCGACACGACCAAGCCGTGCAACAAGCGCGAACCCGGCAGCGGCTGCCCGGCCATCAGCGGCGAGCACCACAACCACGCCATCCTCGGCGCGTCCGAGACGTGTGTGGCCGTACACCCCTCGGACATGGCCGTTGCCCTGACCGCCCTCGACGCCGTCCTGCATTACGAAACCGCTGGAGGACAGGGCGAGTTGCCGATCGGGCAGCTGTATCTTCCCGTTGCCGAGACACCGCACCGCGAGACGGCCCTGCCGGCGGGTGCGCTGATCACCGGCGTCTCCCTGCCCCGGGTGCCGGTCGCGGCCCGCTCCCGGTACCGGAAGGTGCGCGAGCGCGCCTCCTACGCCTTCGCCATCGGCTCCGTCGCGGCCGCGCTCGACATCCGCGACGGGGTCGTGCACGACGCACGCCTGGCGTTCGGCGCGGTCGCCTCCCGGCCATGGCGCGCACGCACCGCAGAGCGGCTCCTCATCGGGGCGCCCGCCACGGCCGAAACGTACGCGGCCGCCGCCGAAGCCGAACTCGCCGCGGCCCGGCCGCTGCCGCACAACGGATACAAGGTGACCCTGATGCGCAACCTGACCGTGGCCGTGCTGAGCGAACTCGCCGAGGAGGCCGCGCGATGACCACCACCGCGCAATCAGTCGCCGTACGCGCGGTCGGCGCCGGTCACGTCCGGGTGGAGGGCCGGGACAAGGTCACCGGCGCGGCACGTTACGCGGGCGACATACCGTTCACCGAACTCGCCTACGGCTGGCTGGTGTTGTCCACCGTGGCGCGGGGCCGCATCCGCGACATCGCGAGCGCTCCCGTCCTTGAGATGCCCGGCGTCGTCGCAGTCCTGGACCACCGCAGCGCCCCGCGCCTGGAGACCGACTACGTCGGCCTGCTGGGCAGCAGGCCCGACCCCACCTGCGCCGTCTTCCAGAACGACACCGTGCCCCACCTGGGCTGGCCGGTGGCCCTGGTTGTCGCGGAGACACCCGAGCAGGCGCGGGAGGCGGCCGAGGCCCTGGTCGTCGAGTACGAACCGCTGCCGCACGACATCGAGTTCACCGGCGAGCACCCGGACTCCTATCCCGTGGACGGCCACATGCCGGGAGTGACGGACAAGGGCGACCTGGAAGCCGAACTGGCCACGTCAGCAGCCGTCGTGGACGAGGAGTACACCACTCCGGAGGAACACCACCACCCCATGGAGCCCCACGCGGCGACCGCCCGCTGGGAGGACGGCCGACTGGAGGTGGTCGACTCCAACCAGGGCGCCACCTGGGTCGTCGGCGAGCTGGCGAATCTGTTCTCGCTGGATCCCGCGTCGGTGCGGGTGCGTTCGGAGCACGTCGGCGGTGGCTTCGGCAGCAAGGGCGTACGCGCCCACCAGGTGGCGGCCGTGATGGCCGCGACGATCCTCCAGCGTCCGGTGCGCGTCGCTCTGACCCGGCCCCAGATGTTCGCGCTGGCCGGGCACCGCAGCCCCACCGTCCAGCGGGTCAGGCTCGGCGCCGACGCCGACGGGCGGCTGCGTGCCCTGGACCACCGCTCGGTGAGCCGCACCGCCACCGTGTACGAGTTCGTCGAGCCGAGCGCCGGCGTGGCGCGGGTGATGTACGACGCCGACGCCCACCACACCGAGAACCGCGTCGTACGCCTCGACGTGCCCAGCCCCACCTTCATGCGCGCGCCCGGTGAGGCTCCGGGAGCCTTCGCGCTGGAGTCCGCGCTCGACGAACTCGCCGAGAAGTGCGGGATCGACCCGATCGAACTGCGACTGCGCAACGAACCGGACAAGGGCCCCGTCTCCGGTCTGCCCTTCGCCAAGCGCAACCTGCGCGCCTGCTTCGAGGAGGGCGCTCGCCGTTTCGGCTGGACCGAGCGCGATCCCCGGCCGGGTGTGCGGCGCGAAGGCCGATGGCTGCTGGGCACCGGCACCGCCGCCGCGTCCTTCCCCGCGGGCGCAGCCCCCTCCACCGCCGCCATCACCGCCGAGGCCGACGGCCGCTTCACCGTGCGGATATCGGCGGCCGACATCGGCACCGGCGCGCGGACCGCGCTCACTCTCGTCGCGGCCGACGCCCTCGACGTCGTACCCGAGCGGGTGACCGTGCGGATCGGGGACAGCGAGTTCGGCTTCGCGATGATCGCGGGCGGTTCGATGGGCACCCGCTCCTGGTCCATGGCCATCGTCGCGGCCGCCCGCGAGCTGCGGGAACGACTCGTCCCCGGCATGGTCATCCCCGCAGAAGGAATCACCGTGCGCTCGGACACCACCGCGCAGATCGCCGCGCTCGCGAACATGGAACGGCACTCCTACGGCGCCCAGTTCGCCGAGGTGGCCGTGGACCCGGCCACGGGTGAGGTGCGCGTACGACGCATGCTCGGCATCTTCGCCGCCGGCCGCATCGTGAACCCGCTGACCGCACGGGGCCAGTTCACCGGCGGCATGATCTGGGGCATCTCCATGGCCCTGCACGAGGAAGCCGTGCGCGACCCCGCCTTCGGCGGGCCCGTCGGCGCCGACCTGGCCGGTTATCACGTGGCCACCCACGCCGATGTCCCGCGCATCGAGGCGGACTGGGTGGACGACACCGACCCCGACGACCCGGTCGGCATCAAGGGCATCGGCGAGGTGGGCATCGTCGGCGCCGCGGCCGCCATCGCCAACGCGGTCTGGCACGCCACCGGCGTACGGCACCGCAGCCTGCCCATCCGCCCGGACCGCGTCCTGACGGCAGGCTGCGATGCTTGACCTTCTGCCGGAGCTGAAGAACTGGCTGGCCGAGGGGCGTGATGTCGCCGTCGCCACCGTCGTGTCCGTCGGCGGCAGCGCCCCACGGGGCCCCGGCGCCACACTCGCCGTCGACAGGGCCGGCACGGCCATCGGCTCGGTGTCGGGCGGGTGCGTCGAGGGCGCGGTCTACGACCTGTGTGCCCAGGCGCTGGAGACCGGGCACACCGTGCTGGAGCGCTTCGGCTACAGCGACGAGGATGCGTTTGCCGTAGGCCTGACCTGCGGCGGTGTCCTCGACGTGATGGTCACGCCCGTGCTCGCGGACACGCCCGTCAGTGCACTGCTGCGCTCCGCTCTGGAGACGGTGGCCAAAGGCGAGCCGGTGGCCATGGCCCGAGTCGTCGAGGGCCCGGCCGCCCACCTCGGTGCCACCCTGCTCGTCCACGGCGACGGCTCCACGGAAGGCGGCCTCGGGATCCACGATGACCTCGACCGCACGGCCGCGGCACAGGCCCTGGCCGCGCTCGACGCCGGACGCACGGGCACGGTGGAGCTGTCGCCGGACGGCTCGCACTGCCCCGACGGCCTCACCCTGCTCGTGGAGTCCAGCACGCCTGCGCCGCGGATGATCGTCTTCGGCGCGGTCGACTTCGCCGCGGCGCTGGTGCGGGTCGGTAAGTTCCTGGGCTATCACGTCACCGTGTGCGACGCCCGGCCGGTGTTCACCACGCCGGCGCGCTTCCCCGAGGCGGACGAGGTCGTTGTGGACTGGCCGCACCGCTATCTGCGGGGCACCCGGACCGACGGCCGGACCGTGCTGTGCGTCCTCACGCACGACGCCAAGTTCGACGTCCCCCTGCTGGATGTGGCGCTGCGGCTGCCGGTCGCGTTCGTGGGCGCGATGGGTTCGCGCCGTACCCACATCGACCGGGACCGCAGGTTGCGCGAAGTGGGCCTGAGTGAGGAGGAGTTGGCTCGGCTGAGGTCACCCATCGGGCTCGACCTCGGAGGCCGTACGCCCGAGGAGACCGCCTTGTCGATCGCCGCGGAGATCGTCGCGACCCGCAGAGGCGGAACGGGTCTCCCGCTGACCGGTTCGGGGACGCCGATCCACCACACGCCGAAGGCTCCGGCTCTCTCCCACCGCTCACTCCGCGGGCGGGAGCTGCCCACCGGGGTCGCAGACCTTGCTTCCTAGCCCCGGCACCCACCCCAACCCTCACGCCTCGCCTTGCCGGAGTGCGAGCGCGCGACCAGCGCACCCACCGTCCCCAGTTCCGGGTCCGGACCGCCGCCTCGACCACATGTGACACCGCCATCGGCGCGCATACGGTCCCGGCGGCGCCGCTCCCGGGATCACCTCATGGGCATGAACTCGGGCAGGGTGAGGGCCGAATGGGTAGGGCGTCCCTCCGCTGGGTAGGGCGTCCCTCCGCGGCGGGCATGGCGCTGAGATTGCGCAGCATGTCGTTGCGCTGCTTCAGGGCAAGGGCGGTGGCAGGGAAGAGCGCGGCATCGCCCTCGCCGACCTGCTCCTGATCGACGGTCACGAGCTCACGGGTGTCGTGTTCGTACGCAGCGAAGCCCGCGGTGTGGTCCCGGTCGGCCAGGGACGCCAACATGTACGCGCCGACCAGCGCGAGGCTGGAGCCCTGTCCGGTGAGGAACGAGGGCGCGTACACGGCGTTGCCCACCAGCGCGACCCTGCCACTGGACCAGCATGGCATTTGGATCTGGCTGGCCCCGTCGAAGAACAGATCGTCCGCGTCGTGCATGGCGGCAGGCACGCCCGGGACCTCCCAGCACCCTCTAGGGCTTGCGTAGAACTCTACGGACGGTCATGCCTGATCGTCAGATGATCTGTTCAGGTTGCCATTTCGATCTGTCCCTGTCGTTCGAGGACAGGCCAACCTAGGCCGTTTCGTTTGGATCGGTCGGTCGTTGGTCCGGGTGTGCCGTTAACTGACGCGCAGTGGGCGCGGATCGAGCCGTTGCTCCCGGACCGGACGCCGAAGCGGGGTGGCCGGTGGCGGGATCACCGTGAAGTGATCGACGCCATTGCCTTCAAGTTCCAGACCGGAACGCAGTGGGTCCATCTGCCGGATAGGTACGGCAACTGGAGAGGCGTCTACAACCGGCTTCGGATGTGGGCCGTTGACGGCACCTGGGAGCGGGTGTTCACCGCGCTGATGGCCCAGGCCGACGCGGACGAGGATCTGAACTGGGCGGTCTCGGTCGACTCCACGATCGTGCGTGCTCACCAGCATGCGGCCGGGGCCCGCAAAAAGGGGCCCCGGCAGGCGAGCCGGCCGACCACGCCGTCGGCCGGTCCCGCGGGGGACTGACCACGAAGATCCACCTCGCTGCCGATTCCCGCTGCCGGCCTCTGGCGTTCGTCCTCACCGCCGGACAGGCCGGCGACGCACCGGCCTTCACCGACGTCATGGCCCGCCTGCGCGTGCCCCGGCGCCGTGGACGGCCCCGCACCAGGCCGGACGTGGTCCTGGCCGATAAGGCGTACTCGTCCTGCGCGATCCGCGACCACCTGCGCAAGCGCGGCATCCGTGCGGTGATTCCTGTTCCGGCGGACCAGCGCGGCCATCGGCTGCGTCGCGGCAGCCGAGGCGGCAGACCACCCGCCTTCGACCGCGAGACCTACAAGCAGCGCAACACCGTCGAGCGGTGCATCAACCGCCTGAAACAGTGGCGCGGAATCGCCACCCGCTACGAGAAGACCGCCACCATCTACCTGGCCGGACTTCACGTCGCAGGCATCTTCCTCTGGTCCGCCCGCTGATCCAAACGAAACCGCCTAGGGCCAGGTTCGAACGCCTACGGTGCCGCTCACGGGGCGGGCCCGGCACCGGTGCCCGCCACAGCAACAACAAGGGGAGGCGCCGATGGCGAGTGTGGAAGTGACGTTGAAGGAAATGATGACCGGGATCGAGGGCGCGATGGGAGCGGCCGTCGTCGACTACACGAGCGGCATGGCCCTCGGCACCTTGGGCGGGGGCAAGGACCTGGACCTGACCATCGCCGCAGCGGGGAACACGGACGTCATCCGTGCCAAGGTGCGCACGATGGAGCATCTCGGGCTCAAGGGTCAGGTGGAGGACATCTTGATCACGCTGGGAAACCAGTACCACCTCATCCGGCTGGTGGCCGTCAGGAGCGGCAACGGCCTGTTCCTTTACCTCGTCCTCGACAAGGCCCGCTCCAACTTGGCGATGGCCCGCCTGCAACTCAAGCGGCTTGAAGAGCAACTCGAGGTCTGACCAACCCTGTCAACCGGGCCGACGCACGCTCACGAATTGAAGACTTCTTCAAGTCATCAGATGGAGAGGGTCGCACTTCATGAACGAGAGCCGCCAGGTCCGATGAGAATGAGCAGGGAAAACCCATGGCGCGGCCGACCCCTCGGGTACCGTCGCGCCATGGGAGGCACACCCCGACCGGCAGGAAGAGCGTGATGCAAGTTCCCCTTTATCAAGCCAAAGCGGAATTCTTCCGTATGCTCGGGCACCCGGCGCGCATCAGAGTGCTGGAACTGCTGCAGCACGGCCCGGTCCAGGTGCGGGACTTGCTTGCAGATATCGAAATCGAACCCTCCAGCCTCTCGCAGCAGTTGGCCGTCCTGCGCCGTGCGGGCATCGTCGTGTCGATCCGGGAAGGCTCCACCGTCAGCTATGCACTCGCTGGCGGCGACGTGGCCGAACTGCTCCGTGCGGCCCGCCGAATCCTGACCGAGCTCCTGGCCGGGCGAAACCAACTGCTGGCCGAATTGCAGCAAACCGACGGCTCCTCACGGCCGGTGCCGACGGCAGCCGAACAACCCGGTAAGGACAGCGTCCACTGAGACAAGGCGTCCTCTGCTCACGTCGTCACAGGAAGCGCCACAGCTGGTCGGCCGTGCCGTTGTCGTCGAACTGCACGACGACGGCGCTGTTCTCCACGGACATGTGGTCGACGCCGAGAACCTTGCCGCTGTGGCCGTCGCGGATCAGGCACCAGCCGTCGCCCTTGTCCATGAGTTGCCAGGCGTGGTCGCCGGTACCGGTGTTGGCGAACTGCACGACACGGGCGCTGTTCTCCGTGGACATCCCGTTCGGGGCGAGGACTTTGCCGCTGTTCTTGTCCGCGAGGCGGCGGAGGGGCGGTTACGGGGGCCACTGCCTGCCGTCGGGGGCCGCGGTAGGGAACGAGTTGATCCGAAGTCGGGCCGCACCCGAGGGGATGAGGGTGACGGTTTCCATGGCGGTTGGCGGTGCGCGTCGGGCCGTCCTGGAGCGGCGCGACGACATGTTCGTCATCCGCGATCCACTCCGGTATGCGGCGGGCCTGTGCCGAGAACCGCACCGGTGAGTCTTGGGAAGTGAAGGGCTGGTCCGGCACGGCGGAACCTCTCTGTGTGACGGTCAGCCGAGTGTCCAAGACCAGGCCGTAGTTCCACGGTGTCGTGGGGTGGACCGCGTAGGCGGGGAAAGTGTCGTCTCCACAGATGCGTTCGTATCGTTCCCCGATGTCCAGCGAGTATTTTAGTGGGCCCCTTTCGACGCGTAGGGCGCCGTGTTGGGCAGGCCAGGTGCGCAGCCCGGGCCTATAGGGGGAAGCGGATGCGGACGACGTCGCCGTCGCGCCAGGTGCGTTCCAGGCGTGCCCAGCAGGGGGCGTCCGGCGCCGCGGCCCAGGACGGCCATGCCGCTGGCCGCGGCCCTACGGCCACGCCAACCGCCCAGCCACGTCAGCAACCTCATGAACTGCACGTATCCTGAAGTGCGCCAGGCTAAGCAGCTCCTACTCAGGAATAGCCGCTCCTGGCCTGCCGCACGATTGGGTGTGTCGTTCGGGCGGCTGCGTCTCGGAGCGGGAGCGGCTGGGGTTCGACATCAAGTGCCGGTGCGGCGATGGAGCTCGAACTACGCGGAATGGTGTGAACTGGTACGGACAGGCGGGGCCGGACGACCTGAACGGTGGCGAGGCCAACGACGCCCTGTGCGGCGGAGCAGGCAACGGCATACTCACTGACGCCACCGGCACCGCCGACTACGGAAACGGCGAAGCCGGCACGGCCGACCGGTGCGACATCGCATCGAAACTCGGATCGACTGCGAGATCCTCTTCTGATCGCCGCCTCGAACGAGCGGGCGGTCAGAGTTTCCCCTGGCCCCCGCGAGGAGACGCGACACGTCGGAACTCTGGAAGCCGGCTCCTGCTCGCCGTCCGCAGGAGTCGGACGTTCGCGCTCCCTCTCCGCCCGGCAGCGGTGTGAACAACCCCTCGGCCTCAAGAGCAGAACCCCAGAAGTCAGCGTGGTCCTCGTCCGAGGTCAGCGCGTACCTCTGCCCCTCGCTGCCCCGCCTTGGCGTTCGTATCGCTCTCTCCGTGAGAGCGCTGAGGGGGTCTTCCCTACTTATGCCATGATCTTTCACCAGTTCCTAGCACAATAGGCGCTATGGGACATGGGGGGCCTGGCGGCGGACCAAGACGTGTGAGTGTGTGGTACCTGATGTTGTTCGTGATGGGCTCGGCCGTGGCGCTGGGGCTGTCTGAGATCTACGAACTGGAAACACCCGCGATTGCGGCCGGAGTGGTGCTGGGCCTGCCTGCGGTGTACCTGGCCTGGGCAGCCTTCCGTGCCGACCGGGCGGAGGCGTCCGCTCTCGACGAAGATACGGCCGCTGTGGAGCTGGCCAAGGCGGTCACGAATTGGTTGAACGAGGAGGCGCGCTTTCGCCGCATCTACGAGTCTCAGCCATTGCCGGTGGTCTGGCGGGCAGCGGACGAGGACTTGATCGAGGACTGGCCGGATGTTGCGGGTTTGGCTCGGTCCTGGCCGGGGGGAGGGCCCGGCGACCAGGCGCACTGGGCGCGGGATGCTGCAGGGCTGTCTGGGCAGGATGCCGAAATCGGCGACGTGTTCTTAAAAAAGGTGCCCACCCGCCGACTGGTGATCCTCGGAGAGCCTGGCGGAGGCAAGAGCGTGTTGCTGGTCCGGTTGCTCGCAGACCTCATGGGACGCCGCAGCGACGGCGACCCGGTGCCCGTTCTGTTCTCCCTCGCCTCCTGGAACCCTCGCCACCCGTTGAAGGATTGGCTGGCTGAGCAGTTGCGGCGGGAGTATGAGCGTCTGAGTGACACCGCACCAACTCTGCTCACCCCTCCCCGAGAGGGGCCGGGTGACCTGGCACAGGCACTGGTCGACCACGGCCGGATCCTGCCTCTGCTCGACGGCTTCGATGAACTTCCCCCCGCCCTGCACCCGGTAGCGCTCAAAGCCCTCAGTCGGGAGTTGCCCATCGATCAGCCCCTGGTCCTGGCCAGCCGAACCGCTGTGTACCGGGCTGCCGTGGCACTCAACCCTGATACCGGGATGAGTGTCAATGGTGCTGCTGCTATCCAATTGCTCCCTGTAGAGCCGCCGCATGCAGCAGCCTATCTCCGCCGTAACGGCGACGGGCGCGCCGGCCACCAGTGGGACATGGTGATCGCCCGCTTGGGCACTGACACTCCAGTTGGGCAGGCATTGAGCACCCCGCTGGGGCTGTTCCTGGCTCGCACCATCTACGCCCCCCGCCCACAAGCCGCATCCGTACCCGAACCCCCGCACCCAAACGAGCTCTGCGACATCACGGCCTTCCCCACCCGCGCCGCCGTATACACCCGCCTGTTCGACGCCTTTATCCCCGCTGCCTATGGTCCCGACCATCGTCGGCCACCCCGCTGGTCTGCCGGCCAGGCTCAGCAGGCCCTCGCGGTCCTTGCGCGCCATCTGGAAGCACATCGGGGAGGCAGTACCGATCTGGCGTGGTGGGAACTCGGCATGACGGTCCCTACAGTGCCTCAATACCTCACAGCGGCGCTTGTGACCGGTCTCTTCGGTGCTGTGACGGTCGGCCTCGTTGTGGGCATCAGTTTCGGGCTCGTGCTGGGGCTCGTCGGGATGCTGGTCGCCGGCCTTGTGGCCGCGTGCGCCTCCCCCTACGGGTTGGACAGCGCGCTACCGGGGCAATACCCAAGCCGCCGATACCGCTCCGGCCTCATGCTTGGGCTCATGGCGGCTCTCGTAGCAGCCCTTCTCGTCTATGGGTTCGCTGGTGGCCGGGCCGCCCAATACGCCGGCCTGATCGCCGGAGCCGCGTTCTGGTCCATGGCAGGAGACCTGACTCTGGGACGAGTTGATCTGGCCGAGAGGGTCGGACCGGGGACAGTGATGGCACAAGATCGCCGAAACCTCTTCCAGATCGTGCTGGTATACCCTCTCGGCTTCGGACTCCTGGGTGTGTTCCTGTGCGGGCTGACGAGCCCGTTTCCGGGCATACCGGCGTTCGGGATCGGCGGAGGGCTGGCCGTCGGGCTCACTGCCGGGTTCGCATACGGGGTCGCCGCCGGATACAGGGAGACGGCGTGGGCGGCGTTCGCGGTAACCACGACCTGCCTCACAGTGTTGAACCGACTTCCATGGTCATTGATGGGGCCCTGGTCGTTGATGGCCTTCCTCCAAGATGCCCATGAGCATCGAGGCGTTCTGCGCCAAGTCGGTACGGTCTACCAATTTCGCCACATCGACCTGCAACGACATCTCGCACAGGCGCAACACGGATCCCCGTCTGGCCCTTGAGGTTGATGTCCATGCCAGGAATGCTGACCGGCTGTTCGGTGGGGGCTGTGATTGGTTGCCGTCCCTCGGCGAAGGCCTCGGGAACTGGTGGTCTTGGTCGTGGCCGCGCAGCGGCTGCCCGAGCCGGGCCGCTCACCAGACGGCCGTTGGGACGCCTCCAGGACCTGATCGTCGCCCGGCACGTGTCCTCCGCCCCGTTGTTTCGCCCGGAATCGCGTGGCAGACATCGCCACTGGCGGGGGCCAGAGTCCTGTCAGTCGATGAACAGATCACCCGTGAGGTACTTGAGCCCGGTGTCTGGGGCGACCGTCACGACAATCTGTCCTTCTCCGATCTCGCCGGCCAGGTGAAGCGCGCCTGCGACGTTCAGGGCGCCAGAGGTGCCGGTGAAGATGCCTTCCTGCCGCGCGAGCGGCAAGGCCGGACGACGGGCCTCCTCTTCGTCGACAGTGCGGGCTTCGTCGAACGTGTCCGCGGTAAGCAGCGGCGGGATGATCCCGGTGGCGACTCCTTCCACCCGGTGCGGTCCGGCTGTACCGGCGGTCAGCATCGGCGAGGAGGTCGGTTCGAGGGCGACGGCGCGGACCAGGCCACCCTTGCGCAACGCTGTGCTGACGCCGGCGAACATTCCGGCGGTACCGACGGCGGCACAGAAGACGTCCACCGTGACACCGTCGCCACCGGTCTGCCGAAGAATTTCGCGACCGAGTTCTGCATAGCCGTTGAGGGCGTCGAGGTTATGGAACTGATCGGTCCAGAAGGCCTCGTCGCGCTCGATGATTCGGTCGACTTCACCGCGCATACGCACGAACAGTTCAGGCGTGATCCGGCCCTCGTCGCTGGGCACGACCGTCACGTCCGCGCCGAATGCCCGCATGGTGCGTAGCTTCTCCGGTGCGAACGCGTCCGAGGTCACGATTGACAGCGGATAGCCCTTCACCGCGCAGACGAAGGCCAAAGAAGACCCTGTACTGCCGCCGGTGAACTCCACGACGCGCTGCCCCGGGCGCAATGTACCGCGGCGTTCCGCGCTCTCGATCATGGCCAGAGCCATGCGATCTTTGTAGCTGCCGGTGGGGTTGGTGCCCTCAACCTTGACCAGGATGTCAGCCGCCCCCCTCGGGTACGACACGACTCAGGCGCACCAGTGGCGTTCCGCCGATGGTCTGAAGGGACGAGGACTGAATTCCGGGCAGACCCATGGGACTCCTCGCTCACCTCTCGATCCGGGTTCCCCGGACCGGCCAAATCTTCAGCGACCGAGATTAGGCCGGATAGGCCAGGGCTAGTGCCGTCCCACACCGACGAGACATATACGTCATGGCGTCGTCCGATGACCTCTGCGAAGTCGAACCGGCGGGAGTATGTGGTTCCGGCTGGCCGTCGATGCCATGTGGGACCGCATGGTCACCGTGGCTCCCCGCGCTCGTCCTCCCCTCAATCTGAGCCGGCGGACTCCGGTTGCCAGGGCGGTACGGACCGCAGAGTATCGACCGGCCGTCTCGGATCGGGGCTGGGGTGAACGCGCGTTCAGCAGGGCGGTTCCTGGCGGTACTGCGGGTTGCCGGCCAGGGGCAGCAGACCATGGATCCTCGGGCCTGCATCTGGGGCAGAGGGTGGGCCTTGGTCGCGACCCGTCGGCTCATCTCGCGGAAGATCATGTCGATGTCTAGGCCTGCGGCCCGTGGGGAACGCCGTGCCGGAGGATGTCAATCAGTTCCCCGTAAAAGCGGTGTAGGGCTCGCCTGCCGGAGCGAGGGCCATACGATTCGACGAGGCTGCGGTCAGGAGAACGGTGCCCTCGATATCGGCGAGGGGGAGTGGCTCGGGCCCAGCCATAGTGTGGATGGCTTGTCCATCGAAACAGCAATCGAGGATCACCACTTTGCGTTGTGCCCTGCTCTGCAGCACCGCGCAACGAATCCAGTTGTATTGGAGGCTCGTGTACTGGGCATCGGTGCGGCTGTCCTGGAGTGCCAGAGACACAGTAGCCGCACTGTCGTCGTGTGCTGACGGCACACGGCGTGCGCTCCTTACCTGTTTCCTCGATGACGGTGACGGCTTGTGGCTGTACCGGTGACCTGTGCTCGCGCCGGGGCCTGGTGTCGGCCGGCCCCGGCGCGTCCGTGTATCGCTTGCGGGATTGGCCTCACTCCATTTGTGTCAGTACGCCGTCGGAGTCCATGAACCAGCTTCCGCTCTCGACGTCGTAGACCTTCTTGTCCTTGAGCCACTTCCAGGACATGTGCTGCAGGGTCTTGGCGGCCTTGCGTTCCCAGACCGGGTTGTGGTCCCAGCCCGCGACACGGAACATCAACTTTTCGTCCTTTGGGATGGCCTTGTAGAGCTTCGGAACGGAGAAATGCAGTACCGGCCCCAGCTCCTCCGGGGTGTTGGCCGTTCTGTCCTGGTCCCCGTAGACGATGCATACCGGTACGGTGCTGCCGAGCGTTGATTCGTGCGGCACGGTGCTCTCGTTCCAGCCCCACCAGTAGGAATTGCGCCACCGCATGACGCCCTCGGGTGGCCCCGGGGGCGAGCCGCCCCACTTCTGGCCGATGCTGTCGCAGTCCATGATGGCCTGCCACACGTGGTCGGCCAGTTCCTTGTCACTGATGCCGGCTTGGAGTCCCGCCTTGCTGGTCAGGTTCATCGGGAAGCCGAAGACCGCGGGCGGCTTTGACTCGGGCTTCGTGGGCAGGGGCGTTCCGGGAGGCGGAGCGAAGGGGTCTGCGATGTTCGTCGACCATCGGCCGTTGGGGGGGAACATGGGCGCGAGAAGGAACATGCTCGCCACATCCCCGGGCGCCCGCAGAGCGTACGGGCCCATGACGAACGAGGCGGCGGACCAGCCGATGAAGGCGACCTTCTCGTTGGCGCACCGCTTCCTGATGAACTTGACGACTGTGCCCAGCTCGTCCCATTCGCTCTGGGAATTCCCCAGCTGGAACGGGTAGTTCGCTGTCGGGTCGCAGTCATCCGTACCTGGGTAGGTCTTCAGGAGACTCCGCTGGGCCGGGTTCGCGTTGCACGGGTCGTGCATTTCCGGGCGAGGGGAGAGCCCGGACCCCTGGAGGTCCATGATGTACACGTTGTAGCCCTTGCCTGCCAGGGCCTGCGCCCAGCTGAGGCTGTTGTCCGGCTGCGGGGGGCTGCCGTCCGCAGGGATGACGAGGTCGCAGCCGGGCAGGGCCGGAACGCTCCTGCCGTGGAGCATGAGGACCGGCTTGGGAGTGCCCCCGGATCCGGTGGCCTGGTATTCCCGCACGAAAAGCTCGATCTCGGTGCCGAAGTTCGCCGGGATGGTCGACTTGTGCTTGACCTTGTGGTCGACGGGAGTCAATTTCTCCATGGTCGTCTCCGATGGCTGTTCGCCCTGAGGAACGGTTGTTGCCGGGGATCTACGCCCGGAGCATCTTCACGTCCCGGGCGATATACAGAGCAGGGCGTGACTGATCGGGAGCGGGGCGGGCACGGCGCCTGGTCGGACGGGCCTGCTCACCTGGGGACCCGGAGGCGGGCAGGTTAATTGTCGGCCACGGCGACGAGCCGGATTAGCGTGTTATCGACGACGTGAGCGCTGGGCACCGCGCTGCCCGACGTCACTGGCCGCCGCTCTGTTGTCGCATGCTGGGTCAACATGCGGATGGAGGGTAGGCCGTCACTCGCTCCATGATCCTATCTTCGGGGCCTGACGTGATCGCGAACTCGTGATCTGCGCAGGATTATCCCGCTAACCATCCTTCACCTGTTCGGAGTATCCGGCAACTGGCGTGCGATTGCGTGAAACTGAAAAAGCATGGTTCAAAGTTAAATGCCATTCAGGTCAAGATTTCGCGAGTAGGCATCGCGCTCATGGAGCCTTGCCTATCTCGAGCTGCCGACGCCTGTAGGCAGCCTACCGACGGCATCCGGCTCTGGGTTCGACGTGCAATGGTCCGGCAGCCGTCGGCATAGTTGCTGACCGTCATGCCGCCCGCGCCCATATGCATCTCTCACGGCCTCCTCGATAGCGGATCTTGCCTCGGCCTCTGCATTGGCTTCAGCCCATGTCGCCAATGCCCCTACGCAGATGATCAGCAGGAAGGCCCCTACCAGCCAGCGCTTGACGAGTCTCGTCGGCCAGGGGGCGGGATGGAGGTCCCCGCTCAAGGAGTGGCGAGGCGTCACTGCAGGATGGGGGCCGTCCAGGAGCAGCTTGTACGTGATCTTTTGACCCCTGTGAATGACGTGAGGTCGGACATAGAAGGTGTCGTCGTTGAAGTCTGCGGGTGGGACCCTTCGATTGCCCCCAGTTTCCTCAGCCAGTTTCGCGACGATGCGGGATCCGAGTGCGAACTCAACGGGCCTGTCATTGAAGTGGGATGCTTCGAATTCTCCGTGACCCACGTTGATCAGTGTGAGGGTCATGGTATGGGGGTGTGCGAGGCGCTGTTGTCCTCGGTACACGGTGACGTCGCTGACCGTGCTCTTGAGGAGCGGTGTGATCTCGACGGAGTATTCAGCCTTTCGTCGCGGCACGTTCGCGCGATAAGCCCAGTAGATCGCGGCGGCGCCCACCACCACTGAGGCGATCGTTCCCACCGCACCGGCTATGTCGGTTGCGTTGCTGGCCACTGTCAGGCTGGTCATGGTGATTTTTATAGCAGTGGCCGCATGACCGTGTGGCCGATTGTGCTCTGGTCGGACTTCTTCCGGCTGGGGTCGATCATCATGGACCCTGGCGCCTTGCTTCAGCGCCTGAAGTGCGATGTTCAGCACAGAAGTTGAGCTGGGAGCCAAGTCAGGGGAGTGTGCGGCCTGGCGGTGGCGACGAGGAGGCGATCGTCGCCAAACGCAGTTTTCGGCATGCCTCTGTTGCCTCCTCGGAGACGCTCAGGTCACTCGATCCTGTACTGCGGACTCCGCGTGGAAATCATCAGCGAGGTGGGCCCTCAGCGCCTCCGATCGCGGAGCCGTCAGCCGCGGGCCGGCCACTCCCGCTCACCGCTTCAGCACCCCCCGGACCGCGAGCGCCGTCGGGGCGTCGGTACAGGGGCAGTACGTACCAGCACAGGGCGAACCACAGCATGACCGAGCCGGCGAGTATTTCAGCGAGGACGCCGGGAACGACGAAACGGAGTATCAGCAGGAGTGTGCAGCCGATGGTCAGGGCGAGGAGGATCATGCCGCACATCATCAGACGGCCGGCGGCCTCCACCACTTCGTCTTTCATGCGTTGTCCGGACAGGAAGCGGTGGATGGAGACGGGTGCTATGAGCGAACCGGTGGCCGCCGCGCCGAGTACGACGGTGGTGACGTAGATGGCCCGGTCCAGCGTCTCCAACTCCCTGAACAAGGGAGTGAAAGCGACACTGAGCAGGAATCCGAAGAGGATCTGCACGCCTGTCTGGGTGACCCGCGTCTCCTGCAGGATCTCGTTCCAACGTCGGTTGACCCGTTCACGCGCTGTTTCCGGTGCTTCGCCGCCGGGCTTGGCGCTCGGGCTGTCGTCCTGTGCGCAGCATGCGGTGCAGTTGCCTTCTGGTGTGGCTCTCCTCTCAACGGTGGTCATGGCATCCTCCCCATGTCAGGGGAACCGCTTGCCCCGCCTGTGTGGGCGTTCCATGCAGGTACAGGGGACGAAGAAGTACTTCCAACCGCCCGCAGGCGGTTGCTCCACGCGATGGATGTCGGGCTTTGTGGCAGCGGGAGCCGGCATGATCGGGCGGCATCCGCCGGCAGTGCGACTGGTTGACCGAGCGCCGTCCGGCCAGCCCCGCAACGCATGGGTTCGCCGTGTGTCCTGATCTGCCTTCCGCCAGCCGCAATCCCCGGGTGGCCGGATTTCCGATGCCGGCGTATTGAGATGTCGGAGCGGTCGCCTTTGGTTCGGAGCGGTCGCCTTTGGTTTTGTGTCGCGGACGAAGGCCGTCCGCCACGTCCCGGGCGTCTCCTGGTCGTTGACGCTCCGGAGGAGCCGATGAAACGGCTCGCGGGTTCTGGCCTGGAGCGCTGGGGCGATCGTTCGTTGCACGTCTGACGTGCCGCCTCGCGCGTCGTGCTGTCGATTTCGCACCTGCCACTGGCTTCATGCGTGAGCGATGAGTTTGGGCGGCGGATCAGGTCTGCCCTGGCATGACGAGAATCATCGCTGACACCTCCATCTCTCTTGCTGGCTGCGTCACCGGGCCCGCCACCAGCCCGGGCATCGACCTGGGCACCGGTGGCGATGCTTTGCACACGTGGGCGTTTTCCGACGACCCCGACGATCGCCGGGCACTGCACGAGGGGACCGTCCGCTCGGGGGCTGTCCTCCTCGGCCGCCGCCTCTTTGACGTTGCCGACGGGCCGAAAGGCTGGGACGACATGTCCGGTTACGGCGCCCGCGAGGTCGGCAGGCCCGCATTCGTCGCCGTGACGAACTCGCCGTCAGGGGCGCTGCGGACAACCGACCTTGACTGGATGTTCGTCACCACCGGTCTGCCCGACGCAGTCACCGCGGCGCGCGAGCGAGCCGAGGCAGCGTCGGACAGCGACCGCGACGCACCTGACCTGCGACGTCTCCCGGTGATCCCATGACCACTCTCAACGCCAACGGGATCGCCTTGGGCATCGAGTCGTTCGGTGACGACGACGCGCCACTCGTCCTGCTCGTGGGCGCGACGACGATGCTTTCCTGGCCCGACGCGCTGTGCGAGCGTCTCGCCGCCGGCGGGCGCCGTGTGGTGCGCTACGACCTGCGCGACAGTGGGGAGTCGACGACGACGGATCCGGAGTCGCCCGCCTACACCCTACGCAGCCTCGCCGCCGACGCGGCAGCCCTTGCTGACGCACTCGGCGGGGGCCCTGCGCACCTCGCGGGGATCGGCGTCGGCGGGATGGTCGCCCAGGTGGCCGTGCTCGACCATCCAGGCGCGTTTTCGGCGCTCACCCTGGTCGGCACCCGCGCGGTCGCGCCCGGCGCACCCGACGATGACCTCCCCGACCACGACCGGGCGACGATGAGCCGACTGTTCGCGCGTCCGATGCCCGATTGGACCGACCGCGAGGCGGCTGCGGAGTTCGCCGCCGCAGGCGCGGAGATCCTCGGCGACGACCCGGTCGCCGCGCGCGCAGTCGCTGCGCGCATCTGGGACCGCACGCCCGGCACCGCACCCCCGGTCCAGATGGCCAACCAGATGGGCATGGTGTTTTCCAGACTCGACTGCAAACCCCGCTGGCGCGAGCGACTGCCCGAGATCGAGGTCCCCACACTCGTCGTGCACGGCCGCCGAGACCCGTTCTTCCCCGTCGGCAACGGCGAGGCGATCGCGCGCGAGATCTCCGGGGCACGGCTGCTCGTCCTCAAGGAGGCCGCCACTGCGATCCCCGATGCGGCGGTCGGCGAGGTCGCCGAGGCCATGCTCACGCTCGGATAGAGGCGGCGGGTGCCGAGCGGGTCTGGCTCCATGCGCCAGTGGACGTCGGAGGCCCGCCCCGGCCGCGCGCCCGCAATCGGCACGCTCAGAACCGAGGTTTTGCAGGCAGTTTCTCTCGATCCATGGCCCGTCGGCCCACGGCACCTGCCGTCCGCGCTCCACTTCGAGCGTCGTAGTCACCACGGAAGCGAGACCGTAACCAACTGGAGCACTTCCGACCACACGGCCCCACCACCGTCCAGTACTCACCGGACCTGATCCTGGCCGGCAGCACCGAGCGCGGGCTCGCGCTCTCGCTCGGGCGGAGGCGGGACGGTGGCGGTCTCCACGCCGATGCGGGGCAGGCGTAGGTCGAGGGGGCGGGGTATCCACCAGGCGGCGCGGCCCAGCAAGGCCATGACCGCGGGGACGAGCACCATCCGGACGACTGTGGCGTCGAGCACGATGGCGGTCGCCAGACCCAGGCCCATCATCTTGACCAGGGGTGAGGGGTTGGCCACGAAGCTCAGGAAGACCACTGCCATGATCATCGCCGCGGAGGTGATCACGCGACCGGTGACCGAGATGCCGCGGGCCACCGACTCGATGGTGTCTCCCGTGGCGTCGTACTCTTCGCGGACGCGCGAGAGCAGGAACACCTCATAGTCCATGGACAGGCCGAAGAGGACTGCGAAGAAGATCGTCGGCAGGGGCGAGGCTATCGGCAGAGTCTCCTCCAGGTTGAACAGCCCGCTCAGCCAGCCCCATTGGAAGACGGCTACCACGACGCCGTACGCGGCGCCGATGGACAGCAGGTTCATGACGGTGGCCTTCAGCGGGACCGCGATGGAGCGGAAAACCAGCATCAGCAGCAGGAACGACACCACGAGGATCGCGGCGATGAACACCGGCAGCGTGTCGGCGAGTTGGCGGGTGAGGTCGTCGGTCATCGCGGTAAGGCCCGACACGGCGACATTGTCGGGGACGAGGTCGCGGACGCGTGCGAGGGTGTCGGAGGTCGCGGCGTCGGCGGGTGCGGTGGTCGGGATCGTGGGCAGCACGACCGTGTCCTTGGCCGCGGAGAATTGGGGCTCGCCGACCGACGCGATGCCAGGGTCGGCGGCAAGGCGCCGAGCCAGCTCGGGGATGCCCTCGGCGGCCACTCCGGGGCTACGGAGGTCTGCGACGATCAGCAGAGGGGCGTTGAAGCCGGGGCCGAACCCCTCCGCCAACAGGTCGTACGCGCGGCGGTGGGTGGTGCTGGTCGCGTCGTTGCCCGCGTCGGGAAAACCCGTGTCCATACGTAGTGCCGGAACCGTCAGTGCCAGCATCGCCGCTGACGCGGCGAGCAGGTACGGCCACGGCCGGCCGGAGACGTGGTGGGCGAACCGCCACCATGCCGTCGTCTCAGGTCCCTCGGGCTTCTTCACTCGGCGCGTTCGGAGGCGTCGGCGCCGCTGCTTGTGGATACGGTCCCCCAGCAGGGACAGCAGCGCCGGCAGTAGCGTCAGGGCGGTCGCCACGGCGAACAACACGACCAGCGAGGTGCTCAGGCCGATCGAGGTCAGAAAGCCCAGGCCGGTCACCGCGAGCGCGGTCATCGCCACGACGACCGTGCCGCCGGCGAACAGGACGGCCGCACCCGACGAAGCCATGGCGTTCGACAGGGCGGTGGAGTTGTCCTGGCCGGCGGCGCGGTTCTCGCGGCAGCGCGCCACGATGAACAGGGCGTAGTCGATGCCGACACCCAGGCCGATCATCGCGCCGATCGTGGGCGCCGCTGGGGACACGTCCATCGTATGAGCCAGCAGCGCGATGCTGCCCAGACCGGCGGCGACGGCGGCCAGGGCGAGCGCGATCGGGACCAGCGCGGCAACGATCGTGCCGAATGCCACGATCAGGATGACCAGGGCGGTCAGCAGGCCCGCCGCCTCCGCGCCGGATGTCGGCGTCTCGGCCTTGATGAAGACGGCATCGCCGCCGAGTTCGGCGACGACACCGTTCCCGCGCACGGGTTCGATCGCGCGGCCCAAAGTCGCGATGTGCCCGGGAGTCACCTCCATCGCCGGTACGTCGAAGGCGACTTGGGCGAAGCCGATCCGTCGGTCCGGCGAGACGGTCCCGGCGGTGAAGGGATCGGTGACCGTGGCGACGTGCTCCACGTCGGCGATCCTGGCGACCGCAGCCTCGATCGCAGCCCGGTGGCTGTCGATCCGCTCTCCTTCCGGCGTGGCGAAGACCGCCATGGCGTTGCCACCGGACGCTTCCGGGAAGCGTTCTTCGAGCAGTTCCATCGCCTCCTCGCTCTGGCTGCCGGGAGCGACGAGATCGTCGACGAACGAGCCGCCGGCCACGGCGGCCAGAGGCAGTACGAGGGCCAGTGCGGCCAGCCAGGCCGCGATGGTCACCCACGGTCGGCGGGCGCTCGCGTCGCCGATACGGCGGGTAAGTCGGTTCATGGCTGGGGCTCCTGTGGGGCGGCCGCCGAGCGGCGGTACCGGGCGTGGGAAGGCCGCAGACCGGCGGCACGGGGCGTGGACGGTTGCCGACCGGCACCACGTTCGGAGCGCGGGGGCATGAGGCTTGTGCCGTTCCATCGTGGGCGCCGGACCCGGACCCGTCTCCCGCCGCCAGGGGGGTTCGACTCTCCCGCGGTCGACGGGAAGAACGCAGCGGTGCATCCACCCGGGGGCGGAGGGCCATATCCGTCCGCAGACGGGTGACGGTGCCTCGGAGCTGGAAATACGATGACCTGTCCGGTGCGCTCCCCATCACCCGCGCCAGGGCACTGAACCTCCCTTCATGGAGCGACGATGAACAGCACGGCGCGGCACACCGAGACGCCGAGCCGCAGTGTGCCGGGCAGGTTCCGCAGCCCGTTCACGCGTTGGCCACGCGGCGCCGACGCCGTCCTGGCGACGGCGCTGTTCCTGCCGACGACGCTCCTGGAGGAGGGTCCGGGGGACGGGGTGGCCGTCCGCCCGGTCTCGGGCATCCTCCATCCCGCGCTCCTGCTCTTCCTGGTGGCCGGCGCGGCGATGTACCGCCGTCGGAGCAGGCCGGTCGCGGTGCTGTGCGTGGTCCTCGGCGCGTGGGCCGTGACCCTGGGCAGCAGCCACTCCACCCTGGGCGGGATGGTGATCTTCGCGCTGTACAGCGTCGGGCGGCACGCCGAGGACAACCGGTGGGGCCCCCTCGGCGTCGTCGCGGCCATCGCCGCGCTGACGATCGACGGGGTGCTCCTTTCCGTCCCCTGGGAGGACATCGGCTTCGGCGCGTTCGTCATGTCCGGGGCCTGGTACCTCGGTCGGCGCCTACGGCTGCGTGCCGAGCGTGCCGCCCGGCTCCTGACGGAGCAGGCCGCCGAAACACGGCGGATCGTGACCGAGGAGCGCACCCACATCGCCCGTGAACTGCACGACGTGGTCGCCCACCGGGTGAGCATGATGACGGTGCAGGCCGGTGCGGCCCGTATGGTGGCGGCCGAGGATCTGCAGGGTGCCCTCGAAGCAATGGCCGCGGTAGAGGAAGCAGGACGTCAAGCGCTGGACGAACTGCGGCACCTGCTGGGAGTGCTGCGACCGGACGCCGGACGCGACGGCCTGGGCCCCCAGCCGGGCCTGGCCGATCTGCCCCGGCTTGTGGCCGAGGTCCGCGAGGCGGGTCTGGAGGTCTCGGTCTCAGGCAACGTCCAGGGTCCCATCCCGGCCCGCCTGGATCTCTCGGCGTACCGAATCGTCCAGGAGGCCCTGACCAACGTGCTGAAGCACAGCGGACCTGGCACCCGCACCGAAGTGCACCTGCGCGGGGAAAGCGAGGGCATCACCATCGAGGTGCTCGACAACGGCCGAGGCGCCGCCGTCGGGCCCATGGGGGCGATCCACGAGAGCCGACCGGGCCACGGCATCGTCGGCATGCGGGAACGAGCCCTTCTGCTCGGCGGAACCCTCGACGCACAGCCACGCCCCGGTGGAGGATTCCGGCTCACCGCCCATTTGCCCACCAAGGGAGAACCCACGTGACGATCCGCGTCGTCGTCGCCGACGATCAGGCGCTGGTACGCCGGGGCTTCACCATGATTCTCCGGGTCCACCACGACATCGAGGTCGTGGCCGAGGCGGGCACGGGTCTCGAAGCGATCGAGGCGGCCCACCGGCATCACCCGGATGTGATCCTCATGGACATCCGCATGCCTGAAATGGACGGCCTCGAAGCGACCTCGCGGATCCTGGAGGAGGCCGATTGGGGAGCGCGGGTACTGATCCTGACGACCTTCGACCCGGACGAGTACGTCTACAAGGCGTTGCGCTCCGGCGCCAGCGCCTTCGTACTCAAGGACATTCCCCCCGAACAGTTGGCCACCGCCGTACGCACCGTGGCCGAGGGCGGGACGCTGCTGGCCCCCTCGATCACCCGGCGCTTCATCGACCGGTTCGCGCAGCGCCGCGTCAACACCGTCGCCGCGGCCCGCCTGGAACGCCTCACCGGCCGCGAACGCGAGATCATGACCGCCGTGGCCCGGGGCGCGAGCAACGCGGAGATCGCCGAGCAACTCGTCATCGGAGCCGCCACGGTCAAATCACACGTGTCGAGCATCCTCACCAAACTCGGCCTGCGCGACCGGATCCAGATCGTGATCTTCGCCTACGAAAGCGGCCTCATCGAAGCGGGCGACCACGAAGTCGGCCACTGACGGCGCCCTCGTGGTCAGCTGTGCGTGTTCTGCCGGCAGCGGGCCTGCCGCTGAGCACACGCTCACGGGTACGGAGCATCGCCGCCGCCCTCGGCACCGACATCGACACCCTGGATCTGACGCCGGACCGGTGCAGGGCGAACCGGCGACGACTCGGCTGGCCAGACGGAGCAATCGACGTGTCGCTGTTCGCACTTGAAGAGTACGGCGTCCGCTTCGCCGAACTCGTTCAGTGGACCCTCGACCAGCGCCCGTCCGTGCAGGAGATCATCGGCCGCCCTCTGCGCTCCTAGGACGAATGGGTCAGCGAGAGCATCGACTCATTTCGCTGGCCTCGGCGTGAAAGGGGTCCTGCGGAATCCCTCCACGGCATGCCCCGCACGAGACGCCATAACTCCTCGCATGCCCCGCGCCGACGGTCGCCCCCCTCCAGGCTCCGACTCCAGCCACTGGGATCCGGTGGGTCTGGTCACCATGTGTTGATGACCGGTGCGCCGGGTTCGGGCTGCCGCCAAGTCTCGCTGAGGCGCGTGGGCTTGTCCGCGGCGACAATGCCACGCAGGGACACGACTTTGGCGCCGCTGACATCGAAGGACGCGGCGCCCACGACCCTGTCGTCGACCACGGCAAGGACGGCTGGAGTCCCGGAGGCAGCAGACTGGCCGCCTCCGGGACGTCGCGTGTCAGATGACGCCCGTCAGATGACGCCGGGGATCGCGCGAGCCTGGAACGCGGCGCGGACCGCGTCCGCCGCGCCCTTGCCGTACATCTTCTGCGCCGTCACGACCGTCGTATTCGCCGCAGCCGCGAAGCTGGTGTCGGGAGAGAAACCGAATTGGGCGTTGACGATGATCCGGTCGGCGGCGCGCGGGCCGAGGGCGGTGCGGATGTCGAGCAGCGCACGAGACCAGATCTCGCCGTCCGCGTGGACCTCGCCGACCCGGTCCGCGTACGTCTTGTCGGAGTCGATCCGGCGCAGACAGTGCGGGGCGTCGCTGTACGTGACGGAGTCCCAGTCGGCGACACAGGCGACGTCGGCCTTCAGAGGCCAGCCGTACCGTGCGGCGGCGTGCTCGCCGACGGCGACGGCCAGGTAGTCACCGAAGGCCTCGCCGATGGAGCCGGCCTCCACGGAACTGCCGAAGCCGGGCACCTGGGCGTGGTGCACGGCATGGCCGTACTCGTGCACAACGACCTCGGCGTCCTCGGCATCGTCCACGCCGCCCTTGCCGAAGCGGATCTCGGCCTTCCTGTCGGTGAAGAAGGAGTTGTCGGCGCCCCACTGGTTGATGCGAACCGGCTGCACCCGGTCGTTGGCGCCGGGCAGCTCGCTGCCGAAGCCGAGGCCCTGCAGGTACTCCTGCGCCTCGTTGACCCAGAAGTACGCCATGACCTGCTCGAACTGGTCGTCGTGCCGGTCGTAGGAGGTGGCGTCGGAGATCCGCGCGGAGGCGCCGGTGTCGGAACGGACCGAGGCCCAGCGGCCGGAGAGCCCGCCGCTGCCGTCCAGGTTGCGCAGCGCGACGGTGGCGTAGGCGGTGGCGGGGACCGCGGCGGCAGCGTCTTTGCCGTCGGTGAGGGTCTGATCGCCCGAGGACTGAACGGGGTTGACCATGAAGACCCGGGCCTGCGGGTCGGCCACGGTGGGGACGGTTCCCGTGGCGGAGGCCGAGCCGGTCGTGACGATCAGGGCCACGGTGGCGGTGGCTATGGCGAGCAGACCGCGGGGTGTGCGCAGAGCCATGTACATCCTCCCGTTGCGGGTGGCGTGGAAGTGGTGGCGTGGTGCGGGCGCGATCTTCGCGCACGGACCCCGTGTTTGACCAGGTCCATGGCAAGCCGCCGTCCCGGCGCGGCCGTCTCAGGGCGGGGACGGATGCACTGAACCGGACACGGCTGCCCTTCGTGCGTCGCTACAGCCGAGGTCGGATCCTCGGCGATCCGCAACCTTTTGTTGCGTATCTGTGCCCGCGCGGCGTATGCTGACGTGCAACCAAAGGTTGCGAAAGGGTCGGGTCATGGAGTACGGCAGCATCGAGCGCGAGATCCACGTCGACGCGCCACCCGAGGTGGTCTTCGAGGTCATCAGCCGCCCGGAGCACATGCGGGAGTGGTGGCCGGACGAGGCCAGGTTCGAACCCGTGGCAGGGGCGCCCGGCGAGCTCTTCTGGCGCGACGACGCGACCGGCGAGACGATGACGGTCGCGCTCACCGTCGTCGAGGTCGACCCGCCGTCGCGGTTCTCCTTCAGGTGGTGCTACTCCGGCGCCGACCCCGACGGGGACTCGCTGCTGGTCACCTTCGATCTGGTGGCGAGGGACCAGGGGACCCTGGTGCGGATGACCGAGACCGGGTTCCGCGAGATGGGCTGGGAGATCGCCGTCCTCGAAGAGCAGTACCGCGATCACACGAGTGGCTGGGACCTCTACATCCCCAGGCTGGGCGCGTACATCACACGGTTGGTGTCGAGCCCATGAGCACGGCCGAGAACGACGAGTTGTGGTCGGCAATCGGTGACCCGACCCGGCGCACACTCATTGATCTGCTCCTCGCGTCCGGAACCGGCACGGCCACCTCACTGAGCGCGGGACTCCCACTCACGCGACAGGCCGTGTCGAAACACCTCGCCGTTCTCGACCGCGTCGGGCTGATCCATGCGGAGCAGGCCGGCCGCGAGCGGCACTACCGGATCGACCAGGCGCAACTCGCCCGCGCCGCCGCGCAACTGGCCACGGTCGGGGCCGCCTGGGACGCCCGACTGCGCCGGATCAAAAGCATCGCGGAGGCGATCGCACGCAGCCGCAACGACACTCAAGGAGCATGACCATGGTCGACATCCTGCATCGGATCGGCGCCGTCGCGCCGCTGGACGACGTCTACCGGGCCATCGCGACGCCCGAGGGCATCGCCGGCTGGTGGACGACCGACACCACCGGCAAGAGCGAAGTCGGCGGCACCCTGGCGTTCCGGTTCGGTGACGTCGGTGGCTTCGACATGGAGATCCTGGAACTCGACCCGGTCGGCCGGGTGCGGTGGCGCGTCACGGAGGGCCCCGAGGAGTGGATCGGTACCGAGATCGACTGGAGCCTCAGCCGTCGCGAGGACTACACGATCGTCCTGTTCAGGCACGAGGGCTGGCGTGAGCCGGTCGAGTTCATGCACCACTGCAGCACGAAGTGGGCGATCTTCCTGATGAGCCTCAAGGAGTACGTGGAATCCGGACACGGCAGGCCGGCGCCCGACGACGTCCGGATCAGCGACTGGCACTGACAGGGGGAGCGGAGCACCGCACCGCGGCGGCGTGCCCGGAAACGGCGCCACGGCCACCGCTGGGTGAGGAGTGCAGAATGCGCGTGGTCCGACGTACCTGCCTCGACGGCTCCGGCACGGCCGGCGGGGGCAGGACCGGGCTTCGTCGAAGCCGCACGAGGACGCAGGTACCGGACCGCAAAGCCGTCTTTCCCGATCACGTACACGGATGAGTCGCTTTCGTCGGAAGATCGCGGGGAAGCGCCGGGCCTGGCAGACTGTGCGCCACCTTGGGGGGAGACTGTCGTGCAGGATGAGCTGACCGTCCGCCGGATACTGGGGGACCAGCCGCTCGCCGAGATCGGCCGGCCCGTGTGGGCGGTGACCGACGAGCGTCACGGCTGCGTCATCGCGGCCGGTGACCTCGGGCACGTCATGTGGCGCGGTACGGGCGACTGGCTCGGCCACCGGATCGGCGTGTACGAGGCCGGCACCCTCCGTCCGCGCCACGTCGTCGCCTCCCGCTACTCCGTGTGCGCCATCGAACCCCACCCCGAGCTGCCGCTCGTCGCCATCGGCACCGGCCGCTACGACGGCTCGTGGGACTTCCAGGGAGAGCTGCTCCTGCTGCACCTGGAGACCGGGTGCGTGACGAGCCTGCTCAGCAAGAGCCGCCAAGTGCGCCACCTGCGCTGGCTGGAGGACGGCAGGCTCGCGATGCTGCTCTCCCCCGAGGACAAGGACGGCGGCTTCCAAAAGGGCTTCGAGCTGGCCGTCGCGGTGGACGACTGGCTGTCTGCTCCGGCCGGTCTGGTCGACCCCGACGACGCACGCCATCCGATGGTCGAGAGCGGGCTCCTTTACGACCCCCGTGTGGAGGATGCCCTCGCGCGGCTGACGGACGGCCGGTGGCGGCGGCGGGCGGAGGTGCGGGACCTGGCGGTGCTGGCCGACGGCCGGGTACTCGCCACCGGGCGCCACACGGACCTCGAATGCTGGGATTCGTCAGGCGCGCCGGCGTGGGCCCTTCCCGCGGACGGTGAGGGGAGCGTACGGGTCGAGGCGGCCCCTGACGGCGAGTCGGCGTGGGTGACGTACCGGGGCCACCGGCGCGACGAGGTGACGGGTCGACGGGTCGATCGCGCGGTGACCGTTCGGCGGATATCGACGGCGGACGGTGGTGCGTTGGACTGCGTCGAGGTGCCGTCGGCTCCCGCACTGTGCGCCGCGGACGAAGGCTGGCTCGCCTTGCGCCCGCAAGGGCGCGACGGATCCGCCGCGCTGCTGCTCGACCCCACGCACCGGGAGGCGGCACGCGTCGGTCTTGCCCCCAACCGCTCCAACTCCCCGGCGCTGCGCGTCAGACACAGCGCCCGTCTGGTGTACGTGGACGGCCCGGGCCCGGAGGACGACGCGCCGTGGATCCACGTGATCGATCCTCCGGGCGCCCACGGCCCCGCAACCCTGCGCGCCCTCTTCCCCTTGCGCTGGGACCCGGCGTTGCCACGCCAGCCCTGGTACGGCCCCGCCGTCGAGCTGACGGACACCCTCGTCCACGCCGGCCGGTCGTATGAACGGGGCGCCACCTACACGGACGCCCGCGAGGGCACGTACGTCGTGAGCCGCCGGCTGCCGGACGGCGAGGCGCGCTGGGTGTACGACACCGACAAACCGCTTGCCGATCTCGACGGCGACGAGCGGAGGGTGTACGTCGTGTATCTCACCGGCGAGGTGGAGACCTTGGACGCGGCCACCGGAGAGGTGCGAGCCCGGCACACCCTGCGCGCGCACGGCCACCCGGTCACGCCGGTGTCCGCCGCGTACCGCGCGGAGCAACAGCGTCTGGTCGTGGGGACGGTGGACGGGCGGATCCTGGACTGCTCGGTCCGGGATTGACCAGGTCGGTTGCCACCGCCAGCCACGACGATGTGTCAACTGTCCCCGCAGTCCACTCCGAGGCCACCGACGTCGTCGCCTGTCCTATGCCTGCTCCTGTACGACAGATCCTCCCGCGGCGTCGAGTGGCTGCGACGCATCGCAGAGCTGCTGCCGGCATGGGCGGTCGTACATGCTGAGGTGACCCGGACGAGAGCGGCGCTCCAGGTCGGAACGATCTGGCAAGATTGACCAGACCCGACGTGTGCGTGAGCAGGTGCTCGATAGTGATGCCGCGCTTGTCCTCGGGCACGAGCCTCCCGCGCCCGAGGAACCCGCTGATCGGATCGGTCACCCGGAGCCGGCCCATCACCTCCAGCTTCATGTCCTCGTGTGGTTCGACGCTCACGGCCCTCAATGCGCGGAGAAGCAAGACCGCCGTCGCGCGCGGGGGTGGGCGTGAACGGAGTCCACAGGTGGACAGCCCGCCTCACATCCGGTCGGCCTGTGACAGAGGTTGACAGAGGGAGAGAACCCGCCCGGTTTTGGATTCAACAGGACGGGCAACGGCTCCGTTTTCGCCGGTCGGCCGAACGCGTTACGCTCGACATGTTCGAGGCGATAGGGGACAGGTGGTCGATCTCGGAGGTCACCATGGACGTCGCCGTAGGAACATTCAACCTCAAGAATCTCTTTTCACGGTTCAACTTCCGGGCAGAGATATCGGCTGTCCATCCGGTTGATGACGAGGGACGGCTCACCTCCAGCTATGTCTTCGACGACCCCAAGAGCGTGCGGATCCGTAGGTACAAAGGCAAGCTGGTCAAGGGCATAGACCCCGAGGAACAGAAGGTGCTCGCCCGGCGGATCTGTGACATGGGCCTGGACGTATTGGCGGTGCAGGAAGTCGAGGACATCGACACCCTACGCTTCTTCGTTGCGCAGCATCTTGGCGGTGCCTACCCGCACCTTTCGCTGGTCGAGGGCAATGACCCCCGCCTGATTGACGTCGCCGTTCTGTCCAAGTTCCCCGTGGGGGCGGTGGCTTCCTGGCAGCACGCGGTCCATCCGGACGTGCCTGGTGAGCGCGTATTCAGCCGGGACCTGCTGGAAGCGCACATACTGGATCCCCGTGACCCCGACAAGCATCTGCTGACCGTCTTCAACAACCATCTCAAGAGCCAGTTCGTCGACCGGGACACCGACCCCGAAGAGGGCAAGCGCCGCGCCGACGAACGACGCACCCGCCAGGCGGAGACCATCGTCCGGATCATCGGCGAACGGACCCGCCCCGACAGTCGCTACATCGTGCTGGGCGACATGAACGACACGCCTGACGCACCGACACTCAGCAAACTGGCCGAGTCTGCGGGTCAGTTGAGCCTGACGGAGGCGCTCGCGCATCCGGAGGAGACCCGAGCGCCAAAGCCTGATGATCCGCCGCCGCCGCCTCCGGGTCGTGGACCCATCGATTCAAGGAGAACGGACAGCCCGCCAAGTACGAGCTGTTCGACCAGATCTGGCTTAGCAAGAGCCTCAGGGCGCGGCACAAGAGCTCTCACATCGACCGACGTACCAGGCATGGCGGTGACGGATCGGATCACGATCCCGCCTGGGTGGTCCTCGATCTCTGGACTCTTTCCCCTTTTTCCGTACCGGCTTTGTTCCGGATCGACCACCGGCGGAGGGAAGACTCATGCCTTTGAACAACTACGGAGTGCTGGCGTGCCGGGTCGTCGACCGGCGCCGTGAAGGGGCGCCCGACGACACCCCGCACTACCAGCTCCACCTCACCGACAGCAGGGGCACGCACTACCGCGGTGCGGTCAACGTCCTGTCCCAGGAGTCTCCCTCCGAGCTGCTATTCCTGGCCGTCGACGATTTCCGGCATCCCGTGACCGCACAGCTTCCCCCGGCAGGGAGTGGATGGACGGAGCTGCAGTCCCGACCGGGCACGGCGAGCCTGGACTTCATCCGCGGGAATCTCTTCACCCCGGAATCGATGCGCGAGCTGCCTCCCGATGTGATCGGCCCCGACAACGACCTGTCCGACAGGCTGGACCACTACATCGAGCGTGCCATCGGCGATCCAACGGCCGCCCTGTACCTCTTCGGCGAGCGATGGGGACCGGAACGCAACAAGCGCGACAAGGTGTTCGACTTCGAGCCCGGCAATGGTGTGCACGACATCCACATGAACCAGGGCAGCGTAGGGCGCTTCCGTTCGAGCAACGGAGTCTGGCAGGACGGCGCGCTGATACTCCATTTCCCCGCTGAATCGCGCTGGGCGGCCGTGTTCCTGGCCTTCCAGTCGCAGGCCTGGCACACCGACGAACAAACCGGCCACCCCATCGAGACAGCGCCTGCCCGGCCCGTCCAGCGCGAAGCCGAAGTGCGCATCCTCGCCGCCATGGTCAACCCCGAGGGACCGGCCCCCGAGCGGGAGACGGTGACCCTCATCAACGCCTCACCCGAATCCGTCGACCTCAACGGCTGGCAACTTGCCGACGAGAACGATCACATGTTCCCATTGCCCGCGGAGCAAGTTGCCGCAGGCGCCACCGTGGTCGTGCAGGGGGGCAACGGCTTCGCTCTCGGCAACAGAGGTGGGGCGATCACCCTGCTCGACCCTTCCGGGCTCAAGGTCGACGGTGTCTCGTACACGGAGGCCGAGGCGCGTCGCGAGGGGTGGACGGTGTCCTTCTGACCGCGTTTGGTCCTCGTGGCGTACGTCATCGGGCTGCTCGCCTGCGCCATTCAAGGCCGGGAGTTCGACATCCTGCTCATACGCGGACGTTCCCACCTCCAGGGCGAGGTCGTACGCGGCTCGCTCGTACGCGGATCGTCCGGTTCGTCGAGCCGGTCCGGCTCGCCCTGGTGCCAGTTCTCGTCCTGACGGTTCGGTCCGAGCAGCACGACGGCGGTCAGGACGGGCCGGGAACGCCATGCGAGACGCGGCACGGGCAACGAGGACCCCACCGTCTCGGGAGAGGCTTGAAGACGATCGCAAGCGGAACGGCGATGAGTTCGGCGACGCGAGCAAGACAAGCCTCGGCATCGTGGGAGCCTGCCACCAGGGCGCCCTGCAGGTCGACGTTGAGCAGCGCGGTATCTGGCATGTCAGCCAGCCTGTCCGCCGACTCCGCCACTGCGTCACCGCCCGTTCCGAACTGGGCGCTGTGCTGACTGCCTTCCGTGCCTCAGGGACCTCGGAGTGCCGGAGGTGTGGTCGTCCCAGGCGCAGAGCAGCAGCGCTCCCCTGGGACTAGCGGCTCAGGCTTGTCTGGTTCAGCCAACGTGCCGGGCGAGCCGGTTGCCTGGGGTCACGAGAGGCTGCCCCGCTCGCAGTTGAGGCGGGCGACCTCGCGAGGTTGCCGTTGTTCTCCTGGGAGTAGTGGCGCAGGACATCGAATGCCTGCTCTTCGGTGAGCTGGTGGCCGCCCATGAGGATGCCCATGGCCTCGCCGATGAGGTGGCGGCTGGCGATGGCCGTTGCCATCTGGCCGGGAAGGTGCGCACCGCTTACATGAGAGTGCGGAACCGCACCATGGCTTCGACACGAATGGAGAAGGGTCCGGGCCGGCCCGCGCCGCGAGGGCGTCTGGGGGCGACCCGGACCGAGCGTCCATCCGGTGCGTGGGAGCGTGGAGTTGGACCAGGTTCTGCCTCAGCTGCCGTGCTGTGCTGTCCTCAGCGCGTCGACATAGAGTGTGCGCGCGACATTGGCGGCTCCGGCGTCGGCTGTACCGTTCGGCGGCGGCGGACCGGCATGCCCGCGGTGGGGTGGGCGACGGTCCAGGCCGCGCCCTTGCAGATGATTTCCTTGTAGAGGGCGGCGAGGCGGCCGGTGAGTGCCTTGGGGACGGCGTGGTCGTCCGCGGTGACGAACTGGATCAGGCCCTCCTTGCGGCCGAGCGAGACACACTGCTGGAAGTAGCGGATCGGAACCTTCGGGAGCTTTTCGCCGGTCAGGCGGGCCGCGATTGCGTCGGCGGCCTGCCACGCGGTGGGGACGCCAGAGGCGCACGACATCCGCAGCGGCTTGTCGCCAGGGCCCGTCACGAGAGCCGCGTCGCCGACGGCGTACACCTCGGGGTGCGAGAGGGAGCGCATGGTTTCGTCGACCACGATCTGGCCCGTGCGGGAGACCTCCAGCGTGCTGGCCTCGGCGATCGGGTGGACGGCGAAGCCGGTGGCCCATACGGTGACCGCGGCCGGGACGGGCGTGCCGTCGGTCAGGACGCGGTCGGCCTCGACGGCGGTGACTGCGGTGTGCTCGTGCACGGTGATGCCGAGCCCGGCGAAGACCTTTCGCAGATGTCCGCGGCCCTTGTCGGAGAGCCAGTCGCCGAAGCCGCCGCGGGCCACGAGGGCGACGTCAAGGTCCGGGCGGGTCTCGGCGATCTCGGTCGCGGCCTCCAGGCCGGTGAGTCCGCCGCCGACGACCACCACGGGCTGTCCCGCGTCCAGCCGGGCCAGCCGCTCGCGTAGCCGGAGCGCTCCGGGGCGGCTGGAGATCTCGTGGGCGTGCTCGGCCGTGCCGGGGACGCTCTGGGGGTTCCAGCCGCTGCCGAGGGCGTAGACGAGGGTGTCGTACTCCAGTTCCTGCTCCCCGGCGCTGTGCGCTTCGACGACGGTGACGGCCCTGCGGTCGGCGTCGATACCGGTGACCTTGGCGAGTTTCACCTCGACGCCGGTGCCCGCGAACATCTCGGCGAAGGGGCGGGGCTTGAGCTCCTGGCCGACCGCGAGCTGGTGCATCCGGACGCGTTCGACGAAGTCGGGCTCGGCGTTGACGAGGGTGATGGCGACGTCTTCGCGGTGCAGCCGCTTGGCGAGGCGCCCGGCGGCGGTGGCCCCGGTGTAGCCGGCTCCGAGGACGATGATGCGGTGCTGCATTTCCTGCTCCTGTCTGCGCGGGTGCGACGCTCGTTCTTGCTCGGTCACGTCCCTTGAACCGGGCAGCCCGCGCTTTCCTGACAGGAGCAGGATGTGAAGCAGGTCACACCCTTGTTGAACGGTGTGACCCGGTTCGTGGAAGGGCATCGGACAGCCCTTGCGCGGCGTTCGTCAGAAGGCGTGGAACAGGGGCTGCCCGTGCTCGGTGGCGGCCCACACCTCGGTCGCGCGTTCCAGCTTGTCGGGGTTGACCTGGCTGCGGAACGCCACGATGCCGTCCGCGCCGAGCTCCAGGCAGATGATCCCGACGACCCGGCCGTCGACGACCGCCAGGATCGCGGGGCCGCCGTTGGCCGTCGAGATGTGGATCTCGGGTGAGCCGCCGACCATGGCCCGCTTGACCGGGGCCGGCTTGAACAGGCCCCGCATGAACTTCGCGACCGCGAGGGCGCCTTCGAACGCCTTGGCGCGGGCCGGGACCTTTCCGCCGCCGTCACCGACGGCGATTGCATCCGAGGTGAGCAGTTTGACCAGCGGCTCCGTCTTCCCGCTGGTGGCTGCCGCGAGGAATTCCTCGACGATCAGCCGGGCCGCCGCCTCGTCGATCTCCGTACGGGCCTTTCCCGCCGCCACGTGCTTCTTCGCGCGGTGGAAGATCTGCTGGCTGGCGGCCTCGCTGATGTCGAGGATGTCGGCGATCTCCCGGTGCGGGTAGTCGAAGGCCTCCTTCAGCACGTACACCGCCCGCTCGTTGGGGGTGAGGCGCTCCAGCAGGGTGAGGACCGCGTACGAGACGGATTCACGCTGTTCGGCAGTGTCGGCCGGGCCGAGCATCGGGTCGCCGGCGAGCAGCGGCTCGGGCAGCCACTGGCCCACGTAGGTCTCCCGGCGTGCGCGGGCCGAGGTGAGCTGGTTGAGGCACAGGTTGGTGAGCACCTTCGTCAGCCAGGCCTTGGGCACCTCGATCCGGTCGACGTCGGCCGCCTGCCACCGTAGGAACGTCTCCTGCACGGCGTCCTCCGCCTCGCTCGCCGAGCCGAGGAGGCGGTAGGCGATCGCCTCCAGGCGGGGCCTCGTCGCCTGGAACCGGTCCACGTCGTGCGTTGTCAGCGCCATGCATCGGATCCTAGACGAGTGTCTCCGAATGCCCGCGAGGTCTACCGGTTCGGCAGTGTCTCGGAGCTGGTGGGAAAGCGTCCCGCAGTCCAGGTCGATCCGACGAGCATCCCGTTCGGGTCGCCGACCTCTCAGGTGGTGAAGGCGCCGTCCAGGGCCCAGTCCTCCGAGCCCTGGTGCTGGGTGAACTCCCGTACGAGGTCCCGCTGTACCGTGCCGGGCAGCCCGAGGAAGAACAAGGCCTTCTGCAAGCCGGCCGGGCGCACGCCCCGGTAGTCGGCGCCGGTAAGCAGGACGGCCAGGGCACGGGTCCGGCCGTCGCAGGTGGCGGCGGGCCCGATGTCCGCCCGCACCGGGATACCCGCCTCGCTGACCGACGCCGCCCGCGACCTCGACGACTCGACGCACGCCTGTCCCGTACGTCCGTCGAGGTCCAATCGGTGACCGGGCTGAAGGTGTGGGCCTTTCCCTGGCGCAGCGGACGAATGCTGCGATCTGGACTCTTCGGTCCTCCGGTAGTGCGGCCATACGCTGTGCCTCTTCGGTGTTTCGCGCTGCATCGCCGGCAGCGGCGAGGACCAGGCGCTGCTTGGGCCTGGCGTCAGCCGCCCGCCTCCGGTCTCCGTCACGCCGCTCGTGTAGTGCCGACTCCCGCGCGGCCTGCGCTACCGGGGCGCGAGTTCTTCGAGTAACTCGCCGAAGCATGCGCGCGAGATGCCGGAGCGGGCCCCAGAGGCGTTGGCGCCCCGTTGCGTTTCCCGCGCCGGGGGCACGTGTCGTGCGGTGGGCTGTTCCTGGGCCAGGGCTGGGCTCGGGTTTCGGCAGCGCGGATTGTCGGGCCTGGGCCGGATGGCACCCCGCTCCAGTGCTGTCCGCGGGTTTTTGACTTGTCGTCGGCTATCTGGGGTGTCATGGTCCTGGTCTCTGGCTGCTCCCCTTGCGTGGCTGCGGAGGCTGCGACTGGACGGCGCTCGTCCGACCTTCTTGCGGGGGTGTCGGCAAGTCTGTCCGTGGCGGCTGTGTGTGCCCGCTACAGTTCCTGCTGTGAGGCGCTGATCAGGGCATATCCAGATGTCCGGGGGTGGCGTCTTAGTCGTCGTGCGGTGCGTTGTCAATGCCCGACACGCGCGCAGAAGTGTGACGGGGTGTCAGTGGGGTCCCCCGTATGGCTCAGTGTCGTGGCCAAGTCGCTTCTGCTGTCACTTTTTGATGGTCCGTCACATGTGCGGTTCCGGGTTCTTGAACGCCCGATCGGCCCCGTTCTGGTGTCTGCCACAGATTTCTGAAGTGGCGACAGAATTCGGCGTGAGTAGGTTCTTTCGTAGGCGGCCGGGTCGGCTGGCATCCCTGAGAGATGGAGAAAGCAATATGCCTGCGAGAGGGAGAAGCGGAATGCGTACGCGTACCGTGGTCGGGATCGCATTGTCGGTGGGTATCACCGTCGTCGCTGCAACCACCGTGAACTATGCCTCGGCTTCGAATTCCGTTCCGGAGTCCGCCGCGTCGGTGCAGGAGGCCGCTGCCTCCTTGCCGCAGGGAGGGGACATGGGCGGGGACGGGCAGACTGGTGGGGACGGGCGGACGGGCGGGGACGGGCGGACGGGCGGGGACGGGCAGATTGGCGGGGACGGGCGGTCGGGCGGGGACGGGCGGTCGGATCACGGCGACTGGAGGGATGACGACGATCGCGAACGGGTCTACGTCAACGAGCGGACGTATTCGGTCAAGGGGGGTGAGTGCATCGCTGTAATCAGTAGTCCGGCGACCAGCTTCAACGTCCGGAACGAAACTGACAAGAGGATCGAATTCTTCACCGGAATTACCTGCGACAACGGTGCCGCAATTGCGACCATCGGGCGCGGAGACTCCAGCAGCGCAATCCCCGGAACGGTCGTCTTCGACGGCAGCGTGGTGCCGTTCGCGCTCGTCGGCAGCTTCCGGGCAGTCGACAGGAAGCACCACTGACCCCCACACCGGCCCAGGGGCAGCGCCAACCCGGCCCGTGTGCCATGTGGACCCCGGCCCGCTTTAGGGCCGGGCCCTGCCCGTCGAGCCGTGGGACGACAGCAGACGCGATCCCTGCCCCTCACCCCTGGCTGTCTGCTCACGGCCCGAGACGGGACTGCCGGCCTTCTGCCCCGGGGGCTATACGGGCCGGTGGGTGCGGCGCCAATATCGGAAACCGTCCTGAATCACGGACGGCCAAGACGCCCGCGGCGGCGAATGCGCAGCCGCGTCCACGCAGGGGACCTTTACGCCAGGGTGCACGCGAAGCGCTGATCCGTTCCCCGGGACACCACCGACTCGATCCAGAACAGTAGAAGTCACCCACGATGAGGCCCGGACCGCTCGGTCCGGGCCTCATCGCGCGCATGGTTCGCACCCGACGCGCAGGCGGTCGGGCCCTGATGGCGAACGTGACTGGCGTCCATGGCGCATCGCCGGTCGCACGGCTGGTGACTCAGAAGCTCACGGCGGAGCCTGTCCGCCTACCCTGTGCGCTGAGCCGGGGGAGTGCCTGGTTTGCCCCTGCGTATCGGCATATCGGCATAGGGCACGCGCCACGGCCAGGGGCCGGTCTCGAACAGTGGTGGCATGCAGCTTGCGGCAGTGGAATCACACCGGCGGCCGGTGCGGCTGACGGGCCGTCGGCGCGGCATGTCACGGGCACCGCAAAGCCCCCGCAGTGATCGGGTGGTCGCGATCTTCAGGGTCCAGGGATGCTCGCCGGATGTGGCGTGAACGGATCCTTCAAGTGAGGGCGGGGCGGACGCGGAGCTTGCTGAGCCGGCGACCAGCGAAGCATTGGCCGAGGCCGAACGTGTGCTGGGGCAGCCGCTTCCCGTGAATCCTGCGTTCCTGCTCCGCGAGTGCAACGGAGTGCGCGGGCACGACCGCACCGACGTGGTGTGGAATGCCGAGCGGATCGCTGAGGAGAACGTGTCCTTGCGTGCCTCTGCGTGCCTCTGCGGACCTCGCCACGCTGGTCACGTCGGCGTGCTGTTCGTCGGTGTGCTGGCGGACGGCGGTGAGCATGACGTGGGGATCGCCGACCTCGGTAGGGATGGTCTCGGTGCCGGTCAGGCGGATCGGAGCGCCGGCGAGCGCCGGCCACCGGCCGGCCTCCGCGGCGATCAGCGGGCCGAAGCGGAGGGAGCGCGGCCCATGTCACCGCCCCGACCTGCGCTTACACTGAGCCCATAAGGGACGTTCGTGACGTACCGGAACCATCGTGCGCTGTCAGCGGATGCTCGTACCGGCCCTCGCCCTGGTCCTCGTAATGGTGCCCGCGATCTCCGCGTGGGCACAGGGTGAGGAAGTCCCGCGCGGCCCCACGTTCGCCGCGCGCGCTCTGCAGGCGCTGATCGACGGTATCCAGTTCGGAGTGATCATCGCGATCACATCGGTCGGGCTCTCGCTGATCTTCGGCACCATCCACCTGATCAACTTCGCGCACGGTGAGTTCGTCACGATCGGCGCCACCCTCGCGTTCTTCCTCAACGCCTCCGCGGCCGGGCCGGGCTGGCACCTGATTCCCGCCGCCCTCGCCGCGGTGGTCTTCGGCGCCCTGCTGGGCGGAGCGGTCGATCGCGGAATCTGGCGCCCGCTGCGGGCACGGGGCACCGGGCTGATCAACATGTTCATCGTCACCATCGGGCTCTCGCTACTGCTGCGCCACGTCGTACTCGTGCTGTACGGAACCCGCCCCGGCTCCTACGCGCAGTACGACATCCAGAGCACGATCGACCTGGGCCCGGCCGGAATCACCCCACGGGACCTCACGGTCACCCTGCTCGCCGTGCTGGTGCTGCTCGGCATAGCCGCGCTCCTGCAGAAGACGCGGATCGGCACGGCCGTCCGGGCCGTCTCCGCCAACCGTGACCTCGCGGAGGCGTCGGGCATCGACGTGCAGCGGGTTGTGCTGTTCGTGTGGATGCTCGCCGGCGGACTGGCCGCACTCGGTGGCGTCTTCTTCGGCCTGGTGGAGATCGTCACCTGGGACATGGGCTTCAAACTCCTGCTGCTCATGTTCGCGGGGATCATCCTGGGCGGCCTCGGCTCCGCCTACGGTGCGATGGTCGGCAGCCTCGTCATCGGCATTGTCGCCCAGATGTCCACCCTGTGGTTCCCGGTCGACCTGCAGTACGCCTGGGCGCTGCTCGTCCTCATCCTCGTTCTCCTCGTCCGGCCGCAGGGCATCCTCGGCCGGGCCGAACGCGTCGGGTGAGGAGCGCGCCATGGACTTCTCGGCCATCGTGTCAGACGCCCTCCGCTCCGGAATCGGCCCCATCGCCGCCGTCTACGCCCTCGCCGCGATGGGGCTGAACCTGCACTTCGGTTACACGGGGCTGCTGAACTTCGGCCAGGTCGGATTCATGCTGGTCGGCGGTTACGGACTCGCCATCACGGTGTCGACGTACGGCGGCCCGATGTGGCTCGGCGTCCTGGGCGGAATCGCGTGCGCGATCGTGCTGGCCCTGCTCCTCGGCCTGCCCACCCTGCGGCTGCGGGCCGATTACCTCGCGATCACCACGATCGCGGCGGGCGAGGCGCTACGGCTGTTCTACCGATCCAGCTGGGCCGAGCCGGTCACCGGCGGGGTGTTCGGGCTGCAGAGATTCGCGAACGACTTCTACGAACTCAGCCCCATCGAGCCAGGCACCTACGGCGTGTGGCTCGTGAGGTTCAGCTCCCGCGATCTCTGGGTGATGATCGTCGGATGGGCGCTGGTGCTCGTGGTCGGAGGTCTGCTGGCCCTGCTGATCCACAGCCCCTGGGGCCGTGTCATCCGGTCGATCCGTGATGACGAGGTCGCCGCGCGCAGCCTCGGCAAGAATGTCTACGCGTACAAGATGCAGAGCCTCGTGCTCGGTGGCGTCATCGGAGCGGCCGCGGGCATGATGCAGGCGATTCAGGTGCAGTCCGTGAACCCGGACAACTACGATCCGGGCGTCACGTTCTTCCTGTACACGCTGCTCGTGCTGGGAGGCGCCGGGCGCATCCTCGGGCCGGTCGTCGGCTCGATCCTGTTCTGGTTCGTCCTCAGCTTCCTCGACAGCGCGCTGCGCCAGGCCATCGACGCCGAGTACATCTCGCCGGACCTCATCAGCACCTCGGAGGTCGGCGCGGTGCGCTTCGCCCTGGTCGGGGTGGCCCTGATCCTGCTGGTCACGTTCCGGCCACAGGGCATCCTCGGCAGCCGGAAGGAGATGTTGCTCAGTGGCCGCTGACCCTGTCGTGTCCCAACGGGGCCGACTCGTCGCGATCGATCCCGAGCCGGGGGTGCGCAAGCCCGATCCCCTGCTGGTCCTGGACCAGGTGACCCGCACCTTCGGCGGCCTCGTCGCCGTGCGGGTCGAGCACCTGGAGGTGCAGCGCGGGGCCATCACGGCGCTGATCGGGCCCAACGGCGCCGGCAAGACGACGTTGTTCAACGTGGTGAGCGGCTTCGACCGGGCCGACGGCGGCCGTTGGTCGTTCGACGGACAGCCGCTCACCGGTGCCCCGGCGCACCGGGTGGCACGGCGCGGAATGGTCCGTACGTTCCAGCTCTCCAGGGCGGTCGCCCGGCTCACGGTGCTGGAGAACCTGCTGCTCGCCGCCCCCGGACAACGCGGCGAGCGGGTGTTGCCGGCGCTGCTGCGACCGCTGTGGCGCGGGCAGGAGCGGGAGTTCGAGCGCCGGGCCGACGAACTGCTGGACCGGTTCCGGCTCGGGCCCCTGCGCGACGACCATGCCGGCACGCTCTCCGGCGGCCAGCGCAAACTGCTGGAACTGGCCCGCGCGCTGATGACCCGGCCGGTCATGCTCCTGCTCGACGAGCCGATGGCCGGGGTGAACCCCGCGCTGACCCAGTCGCTGCTCGGACACATCACGCAGCTGCGCGAAGAGGGGCTGACAGTGTGCTTCGTCGAGCACGACATGGACGTGGTCATGGGCATCAGCGACTGGGTGGCCGTCATGGCCGACGGCCGCCTCGTGGCCGAGGGCCCACCGCACACGATCGGCCGGAACTCCGCCGTCGTGGACGCCTATTTGGGCAAGCGGCACGACGAGCCGGAGGCGACCGACGAGAAGGGCAAGGAGGGGTAGCGATGTCCGCCGAGGAGCAGGCGCCGGTGCTGGCGGCCGACGGCATCGTCGCCGGTTACGTCCCCGGTGTCGATGTGCTGCGTGGATGCAGCGTCGAGGTGCGACCGGGCGAGGTGGTCGGCGTGATCGGCCCCAACGGCGCCGGCAAGTCGACGCTGGTCAAGGCAGTCTTCGGGTTGCTGCGGGTGCGTGGCGGGACCGTGCGGCTGCGCGGCGAGGATGTGACCGGCCGGCCCGCGCACGAACTGGTCCGGCGGGGCGTGGGCTATGTACCGCAGTTGCAGAACGTGTTCCCCACGCTGACCGTCGAGGAGAACTTGCGGATGGGCATGTATCTGCGGCCCAAAGACCACGCGCGGCGCGTCGCGGCCGTCGAGGAGCTCTTCCCCGTTCTGGCCGACCGCCGCAAGCAGAAGGCCGGCGCGATGTCCGGCGGCGAACGCCAGATGCTCGCGATGGCCCGCGCCCTGATGATGGAGCCGCAACTGCTGCTGCTCGACGAGCCGTCGGCCGGCCTGTCACCGCTCCATCAGGACCACGTCTTCGACCGGTGCAGAATGATCAACAGCGCGGGCGTGGCCGTGCTCATGGTCGAGCAGAACGCCCGCAGATGCCTGCAGTTCTGCGACCGCGGCTACGTCCTCGACCAGGGCCGCAACGCGTACACGGGCACGGGTGCGGCCCTGCTGCACGACGAGAAGGTGATCGAGCTCTACCTCGGCACGCTCGCCCGTGTCCGTTGACTCCCGCTGTCAGTCCTCCCGGTCACTCCTCGGCCTTGCTGGTCTCGGTGCGCAGGGTCTGCAACTTTCCCTCGTCGTCGTAGCCGTACACCTCGATTGACGCCTGGCCGGGTTCGCCCTGGTCGGTGAAGTCGAGCGGCCCGCTCACACCGTTGTAGTCGATGTCCCTGCCGTCGGCGAGCAGCTCCTTGCAGGCGGCGAACGAGTTGCACTTCTCGCCGTCCTTGGTGATCCCGTTCATCTCCTTCACGTACTCGCCCGGGTCGTCGGACTCCGCCTTCTCGGCGGCGAGCGCGATCGTGGTCACGCAGTCGAAGACCTGCGGTGCGAACTGCAGCTCCTTCAGATCCGGCGCGAATTCCTTGAGTTCCTTCACATACTGCTCGTTCGACGCCGATGCCGGTGCGGTCCCCTTCATCCCGGAGAGCTTCTCGGGCTGGCCCGGGGCGACCAGCGAGGGCAGTTCCTCGCTCCGCAGTCCGTCGGCGCCGTAGACGCCGATCCGGTCGGGCCCGAGTCCGGACTCGATCATGCCCTGCAGGATCTGGGCGCCTTCCTCGAACGCGATCACCACGGCGGCGTCCGGCCTGGAGTTCTCCATCTGCTGAACGACCTGGTCGAAGTTGGTCGCCTTCGGGTCGTAGGTCTCGGCGAGGGTCACCGTCGCTCCGCGGTCCTCCAGCGTCTTCCGGGTGGCCTCCATCAGGCCGCGACCGTAGTCGTCCGCCCGCGCGACCAGGGCCACCCGATTGTGGCCGTCATCGCGGACGACATCCGCCAGGATGGGCCCCTGCAGTGCGTCGCTCGGGACGGTACGGAAGTAGAAGCCGTCGTCCTCGTAGTCGGTGAAGGTGGGAGCGGTGTTCGACCCCGAGCACTGCACGACGCCTGCTCCGGTCACCCGGTCGATGAACGCCAGCGACATTCCGGAAGCCGCGGCGCCGACGATCGCGTCCACGCCTGCCGCGAGGACCCGGTCCGCCGACTGCGCGGCAACGGCCTCCTGGCCCGCCTCGTCACTGGAGACCACGGTCGGCACGGACTTGCCCAGGACCCCGCCGGCGTCATTGATCTTCTGTATCGCGAACTTCAACGACTCGATCTGGGGTGGGCCGAGGTAGGCCAGCTGTCCCGTCTCCGGCAGGACGTAGCCGAACTGGAGCTCGCCGTCACCCGGCTCGGCCTGGGCAGTGCCCGTCGCACCGCAGACGGCTATCACAAGGGCAGCCGCGCTTGCGAAGATCGCGGACCGCCGTATCGACGCTTTCATCTCCGCCTCCGCTCGTCACAGGCGGCGGTGGTCGACTGGCCGGCCGTCCGCCCGCCATCTGTACATGAGACTAGAACGCAATTGGAGTCGGGAACAGTGCAAACGTACACTTTTGCGATTAGTCGCGCTTTTCGCCCCGGGCGGTCAGTGCCGACGCCGGGTGGCGGCGCCCCGGATCGACTTCATCGACGCGAGCCGAGATGGCATCGCTCCCTGGAGACGAGGTGGACAGTGCGCAGCATGACGGAGGCCTGGACAGGCTGTTGAAACACCGTGTTGCTTGGCGTCCTCGCCGACCGACGCCACCCCCTGACGAGCATGCCGAAGACCGCCCGGCCACCCGGGCGGTCTTCACGCGGTCGGTCCGCCGTTGCGGTCAGACGTCGGCGCCCTGCGGGTGGCCGTCGTCCCGGACGATGTGGAGCCGAGGCCTCGCCGCGCCCTTGCGCTGCGCCAGGCCACGGAATCGCGGTTGCGTACTGCTCCCGAGCAGTCGGCATGCCCTGGGGATGAGCGGCTCGTCGGACGGGCGGACTACGTCGGAACCCTCCGGCGCTCTCCGGGCAGAGCCTTCTCGTCCTTGCCTTTCTCTCGGTGCGGCACTGGCAACGCCGCCCGGCCCGCGGGCTTGCCCGGCAGCCGCCTCCGCGTGCAGCCGGGCCAGCGCCCTCTCCGCGCCCACGAGTTCCTCCTGCTCAGCCCGGACAGTTCCGTGGCCGTGCCCTTGGGTCGGGCCGGTTCAGGCCTTGGGCAGGGTGTAGGTCCGCGCCGCGGGCACCTCGTGGGCCGGTTCGACGTTCGCGAGGCCGCCGGTGGCCGTCTTCGCCGGCTTGTGGATGAAGCTCTGGTACGTCGCCGGCTTGGTGCGGTCCGAGAAGTTCAGCGGCACGCCGAGCACGGTGAGCCGGGACTGCTTGCGGTGGGCAGCGGCTATGCCCTCGCGCGTCAGGTCCTTCGCCTTGCAGGCCGCCTTGAGGTCCTCGCCGAGGACGCTGATCGCGTTCCAGCCGCTGACCACACCCGGGTCGAGCGGGTCATTCGGGTACTTCGCCTTGTAGTCCTTGGCGAGCTTTTGCATCGCGGGGTTGTCGGCGCTGAACGCCGGGGCGGGGCTCACCACCTGGAGCATCTTCTCCAGGGCGGGTCCGACCGGGGTCGCCAGCAGCTGCGGGGCGAAGCCCGGCGAGCTGGTGAGAACCGGGACGGCGAAGCCCGCGGCGGCGGCGGTGCCGACCAGGGCGGCCGTCTGACGCGGACCGGCGCTGATCAGGATCGCCTTGACGCGGGCCTGCTTGAGCGCGGTGACCTGGGCGGTCAGGTCCTGGTCGGTGGGCTTGATCTTCTGCCCGACGACGGTCAGCTTCGCCTTCTTCGCCGCGTGGGTGGCACCGGCGAGCGCGTTCTCGCCGTACTCACCCTCGAAGTAGACGTGGCCGATCTTGTCGCCCGCTTTCAACTTGGCCGTACGGACGACGTGGTCGACGCCGTTGATCATGTCGATGTCGTAGGTGGAGCCGACCACCTGGACGTATTCGCGGCCCAGCAGGGTGGAGGCCCAGGCCATCGGGAACGTGAGCAGGTGCTTGGACTCGAGCTCCTGCGACAGCGAGGAGACCACCGGGGAGCCGACCATCTGGGACACGGCGGCTACGTTCGGCTCGGTCTCGGTGAACGCGGACACCGCCTTCTGGACGTCGTAGCCGTGGTCCTTGACGGTGATCCTGACGGTCCGGCCGCAGATGCCGCCGGAGGCGTTGAGCTGGTCGGCGTACAGCTGCTGGGCGTTGACGATGCTCTTGCCGAGCGAGGCGTACGGGCCGGTGAGGTCGGTCAGCGCGCCCAGGGTGATGGTCTTCTCCGTCACTCCCGGGCCGGTCTTGACGCCGTCGCTGCCGGCGCCGTTCGCGTCGGTACCGCTCTTGGTGCTGCAGGCCGTGGCGCTCAGGGCGAGTGCGGTGATGACGGCTGCTGCCGGGGCAAGTCGGGTGCTTCTCACTGGGTGTGCTCCTTCGGGGCGGTGCGGGTGCGCAGAGGGAAACGCAGGGTGCGGGGGGAGCCGTCGCCCTTGCGGCGCGGCCGTCTGTGAGCCAGTCCGGCCAGGCCGCCGGGGGCGAAGATCAGAACGAGGACGATCGCGGTGCCGTAGAGGTAGCGGGCCGCGTCGCCCGGGGACACGCCGGATCCCGTGGTGCCGGGAGCGGTGAGCAGGGGCAGGTCGTCGGCGTACTTGGTGAGCAGGTGGGGGATCAGGGCGACGAAGACCGCGCCGCAGGCCGCGCCGCCCACCGAGCCGAGGCCGCCGATGACGATCATCGCGAGGTAGTCGATGGACAGCAGCAGGCCGAAGTGGTCGGGAACGACGCGCTTGAACACCAGGGCCATCAGGGCGCCCGCGGCGCCCGCGTACATCGAGGAGACGATGAAAGCGGAGGCGCGGTAGCGGGTGAGATGGACTCCCATCACGGCGGCGGCGACCTCGCTGTCGCGTACGGCGCCGAGGGCGCGGCCGGGACGTCCGCGCAGGATGTTCCGGGCGGCGAGCCAGGCCACGGCCACCAGGGCCAGGCCGACGTACCACAGACGCTCCAGTCCGCCGAAGGGGACGCCGAGGACGGCGAGCCCGTCGGGGGAGGTGTCGGTGAAGGAGAAGCCGAGGATGTCCAGCGGTGGTACGGAACGGCCGTTGAAGCCGCCGGTCACGTGCGGGGCGTTGAGCATCATGTGATGGCCGAGGAAGACCAGGGCGAGGGTCGCGATGCCCAGGTACATGCCGCGCAGCCGGCCGGAGATGGGGCTGAACAGGCCGCCCGCCGCGCCGGCGAGCACGATCGCAAGCACGAAGGCGAGGACCGGCGGGAGCCCGAGGCCGTACAGGCTGCTGGAACCGGTGCCGGACGGCTCGGCCGCCAGCCACACATAGCCGTACGCGCCGACGGCGAGAAAGAAGGCGTGGCCGAGGGAGAGCTGTCCCGTCGTTCCGGAGAGCAGGTTCAGCCCGATGGCGCCGATGACGGCGGCCATCGCGAACAGGCCCGTCTGGAGCCAGAACGAGGTGACGTAGAAGGGGAGGGCGAGCAGGACCAGTACGCCGGCGGTCACAGTGGCCGCGAGCCGCCCGCGGGGGGCGAGCCTGTCGGACCACCGGGCCTGGACGGACGGGGAATCGGCGGGCGTGGGGGCGGGAGCCACCACGGTGTCGACGGTGCCAGTGGTGTCAGTGGCGTCAGAGGAGCCAGTGGTGTCGCGGGTGTCAGACACGGGTCAGCTCCTTCGATCCGAAGAGGCCGGTGGGGCGGACCAGGAGCACGAGCACCATCACGAGGTAGGGGGCCACATCGGAGAAGCCGGCGCCGAGGACGCTCAGTTCGTTCTGGTAGCCGGCGGCCATGGCCGCGGTCAGGCCGATCACCAGACTTCCGATGAGTGCGCCGACGGCCGAGTCCATGCCGCCGAGGATCGCCGCGGGGAAGGCGCTCAGGGCGATCTGACTGGTCGTACGGTCGAGTCCGGGCGCGGGGAACGCGGCGAGGAACACGGCGGCGAGCGCGGCCAGCGCCCCGGCGACGCACCAGGCGATGAGCCGTACGCGGTCCAGCCGTATCCCCATCAGGGCCGCGGCTTCCGGGTCGGCGGCGGCGGACCGCATGGACAGGCCCCAGCGGGACCAGCGGAAGGCGGCGAAGAACGAGCCGATGACGATGACCGCGACGACGATGCTCGCGATCCGCGCGTCGGCGACGGTGACGCTGCCGAGCCGGGTCACTTCGGCTCCCCACGGGTCGCCCATGGTGAGGTAGTCGGCGCCGACCTGCCGGTTGAGTTCGGTGCTGAGCAGGACGTCCACGCCGATGGTGAGGATGGTCAGCGTGTGGATATCCGTACCGCGCAGGCCGCGGGTGGCCAGCAGCTGGACGAGTCCGGCGAGAGCCGCGGCGAGCGCGGCGCCGACGAGGACGGCGGGGACGAAGCCGATGGTGTCGTGGAGGCGGGCCGTGACGTAGCCGCCGAAGAGCAGCAGGGAGCCGTGTGCGAAGTTCATGACGCCGGACGCCTTGAAGATCACGACGAACCCCAGGGCTATCAGCGCGTAGACGGAGCCGAGCGCCAGGCCATTGAGGACGGTTTCGGTGAGCTTGATCATGATGCTTCCTCCGAGTCGCGCTCGGTGTCCGGGGCGGTGTGCGAGGCAGTGGCCTCGGCGGTGTCCGTGCCGGTGCCGGTGCCCGTGCCCGCGTCCGTATCCGCGGCAGTTTCCGGTTGCGGCTCGGCTTCCGATTCCTGCTCGGTGTCCTGGACCGGGGTGCCGAGATACGCGCTGATGACCGCCGGGTGGTTCTGGATCTGCTCGGGCGGCCCGTTGGCGATGAGGCGGCCGAAGTCGAGCACGGTCACCGCGTCGGCGATCCGCATGATCAACCCCATGTCGTGCTCGACGATGAGGATCGAGATGTTCAGGGCGTCACGCACCCGGGCGATCGTCTCGGCCATCGCCGAGCGCTCGGTGGGATGCATGCCGGCGACCGGCTCGTCGAGCAGCAGCAGTCTGGGCTCCATGCAGAGCGCACGCGCCATCTCCACCCGCTTGCGGTCGCCGTACGCGAGCCCGCCGACCGGCTTGTCGAACGCCGGGCCGAGGCCCAGGAAGTCGGCGATCTCGGCCGCGCGCTCCCGGTGGCGACGCTGCTCGCGCACCGTCTGGGGCAGCCGCAGCGCGCTCGCCGTGAAGCCTGCCCGGGTCAGCCGGTGCCGGCCGAGCATGAGGTTGTCGGCGACGGTCCCGTGGGTGAGCACGATGTTCTGGAAGGTGCGGGCCACGCCGAGCCGAGCGATGCGGTGCGGTGCGAGGCGGGTGAGGTCCTTGTCCGCGTACCGGACGGCTCCGGCGGTGGCGCGGTAGACGCCCGAGATGACGTTGAAGCAGGTCGACTTGCCGGCGCCGTTGGGGCCGATGAGTGCGTGGATCGTGCCGGGCGCGACCGTGAAGGACAGGTCGTCGAGGGCGACCAGGCCGGAGAAACGCACGGTCAGGTTCTCGACCGCGAGGGCCGGGACCGGGTCAGGTCCGCTGTCCGGTCGGGGGGCCGTGACGGCCTCGGAGGTCGTGGGCGTGGTGCCTGTGCTCATCCGTTCCACCTGCCAAGCTCGGTCAGTCCCGGTCCCGTCACGGACGGAGCGCTCGCGGCCGTCGCGCACGAGGCGTCGCCGCCCGCGTCGGGCGCGCCGCAGCCGGTCTCGTACGTCTCGCCCAGGTACAGCCGTCGCACCTCGTCCGCCGCGGCGAGGTCGGCCGACGCCCCCTCCAGACGCACCTGGCCGACGTCCAGCACCGACGCGCGGTCGGACAGTTCGAGGGCCATCGCGGCGTTCTGCTCGACGAGGAGGATCGAGGTCCCCCGGGCGTTGATCTCACGGATGATCTCCGCGATGCGCTGGACCATCAGCGGTGCGAGCCCCAGCGAGGGCTCGTCGAGGAGCAGCAGCCGCGGCGCCGCCATCAGCGCGCGGCCCATCGCGAGCATCTGCTGCTCACCGCCGGACATCAGCCCGGCGGCCTGGCGCCGCCGCTCGGCCAGCACCGGGAACTGCGCAAATACGCGCTCGCGGGCCGCCCGAAGCTCGGCGCGGGAGCGGGACGCCGAGCCGAGGAACCCGGCCCGGAGGTTGTCTTCCACCGAAAGGGCGCCGAAGATCCGTCGGCCCTCGGGCACCTGCACCACGCCGGCGGCCACGGACCGCGCGGCGTCGCCGCTCAGTCGTGCGCCGTCGAAGTGCACCGTGCCGCGCTCGACCGTGCCGCGGTGCAGGGCGAGGGTCCCGGAGACCGCACGGAGCAGCGTGGACTTTCCCGCTCCGTTGGAGCCGAGTACGGCCACGATCCGACCCTGCGGAACGGTCAGCGACACCCCGTGGAGCGCCTGCACGGACCGTCCATAGCTGACGTGCAGATCGCTGACCCGAAGGGTCCCGGCCTCGGTCTCAGCCTCGCTCTCGACCTCGGTCTCTGGTGGGCTCATCTGGGCGTTCTCCTTGCTCATCGTCGAGCGGGCGGGTGCCGGCGCCGGGCTGGAGCGTTACGAGAACACGGCGGTGGCAGGGCGTCCATGGACTGGGAGCGAGCCGCTGTGAGTTCCCAGCCGGGGCGTGGTCCGCTTGTGAAGGGGCACAATCCGTACCTCCTGCCGTGCGTGGCTCGTCACGATTTGACGGCCGTTTCGCCCCAGGGGGTGACCGACTGCTTAGCATGTGGATTCCTTGAAGTGCGCTCCATCGGCACAGGCCCATCGCCGACCGGTGGAGCCACCCACCTGCGCCCCGCGCAGCGCAAGACATGGCGACCCGCCGTGGTGTTCTCGCACGCCCCGTCTGTCTGGAGGGTCCATGCACACCAGTTCCGCTAGTGGCGCGGTCCGCCCCCGCGTCACCACCGCCACCGCCGGTCCGCGGCCTGGGGCCGCCACCGTCGGTCCGCCACCCCCCGGCGCCACTGCCGTCGGTCCGCCACCCCCCGGCACCACTGCCGTCGGCTCGCCGCTGCCCCTGCCGGAGCCCGCCGACGAGCCCTCGCCGCACCAGCTCTTCGACCATGCCTGTCGGCGCCTGCTCGGGCGCGGCCAGGCATTCAGCGACATCGTGGTGGACCAGATCCGCAGCGAGGTGCCGTACTACGCGGACCCGGTGCTCGCACCCCCCGACCTGCCGCAGTCCGCGTACAAGGGCGTACGCATCACCCTGGAGGCCGCTCTCGACCCTGGCCGGATGGCGGACGTCGAGCGCTACACCCGTGAGCTCGGCATCCGCCGGGCCGAAGAGAGCCGCCCCCTCGACGAGGTGCTGCACGCCTTCCGGGTGGCCGGCTCGGAGGTCTGGAACGGGATCATCGGCGCAGTGGAGCGGGACGGCCTCGGCGATCAGCGTCACCTCGTGCATGTGGCCGAGCTGGTCTGGAAGAGCAACGACCGCGACTGCGTCCTGCTGGCCGACGCCTACCGCCAGGTCGCCAAGGGTGTGGCCAGCCGCCACAACGAGCGCGTACGCCTGATCCTCGCCGCCGTACTGGAGAGCCGCAACGACCCTGCGTTCATCCGAGACGCGGCATCGATCCTCAACCTGCCGCCCGACGGACGCTTCGCGGTCGCGGAGATACGGGCCACGCCGCCCGTCGGCCGCACGCCCGACGCCGTCCCGGAGATCCGGGGCATGCGCGTCCTGCGCCACACCGGGGGTCGGCGCGATGTGCTCGTCGCCCATCTCGGCGACCGCGCCCTCGACGCGCTTGTCTCCGCCCTCGACGCCGGTCCCGGCATGCGCATCGGCGTCAGCCCGGTCGTGCACGGTCTGGAGAACCTGCCCCGGGCGCGGGACATGGCCGGACTCGCCCTGCGCACCTGCCGGGGAGACGGCGAGGTCGCCCGGCTGGACGCCCGTCTGCCCGACGGCCTGCTCGTCTCACGGCCAGACCTGTCCGCCGGACTCGCACTTCGGGTGCTCCGACCGCTGTACGAACTGGAGCCCGCCGACCGCGAAACGCTGATCGACACGCTCGGGGTGTGGATCGAGAAGGGCGGCTCGGCGGTCCAGGCTGCCCGGCACATGCTGTGCCACCGCAACACGGTGCTGAACCGGCTGCGCCGTTTCGAGCAGATCACAGGGCTCGAACTGTCCCGACCCCGCGACCTCGTACGGCTCACGCTCGCGTTCGACGCACTCCAATTGCTCGGGCCTGCGACCGTCCTCGGCTGCGCGGACACCTGGGATCGCGACGTCGACGGCTGAGGCCGCAGACAGCGACGTGGGCCCGCTGCGAACACGCGATGCGTGCCAGGCAGGGCCCGCCGCACATACCCCTCGGCTCCGCCGACGGCCGCACCGCCGTGGCCGGTTCCCTTCCCGGGGGTGGCTGAATGGGCATCAGCACAGTCACCGCCCTCCGCCGTTGGGAGCGGACAACGGCGCGCGCGAAGCGCATGGACTGACTGGTCGGTACGTGCTCTCGTGAGCCCTCATCAGGGGCACTGCCGTCAGGGGCAATGCCCGCGCAAGGCATCGCCCGAGCCAGGCGATGCGCGCTTGCCTGCCCGCCAGGAGAGCTCCATGGCCCATCAGCACGTCCATCCGCACACCCCCCAGCCGCATCAAAGACCCTGGCCCCACCCGCCCGGCAGATCCTTCGCGCTCGTCAACGGACTGACCTTCGCGGTCCACCTCCTGCTCGCCTGCACCGCCGAGGACCTGCTGGCCACGCGAGTCGCCGGACAGATCACCCTCGGCGTCGTCGCACTCCTCGCCCAGGGTTCGCTCCTGCTGTGGACGGCGGCGCGCTACGACCGCACCCCCTACGGCGACGCCCACGACGGGGCCCCCTACGGCGAGGCCCACGACGGCGCGCCCTACGGCGAGGCCGCGTACGAGCCGCACGGGGAGCGCTGATGCTTCCTCAGATGCTGCTCGCCGCAGGGACACCCGGCTCCCTCGACCTGGATGCGGACACCCGCTCCTGGGTCCTCGTCGGCTTCATGACGTTCATCGTCCCGATGCTGCTCGTCTGTGTGCTCAACGGCCCCGAGCGCGACCGGGTCAACGACTTCTACACCGCGGGCCGCAGGCTGCGCCCCGTGCAGGGCGCCATCGTCCTCTCCGGCGTCTATCTCTCGGCCGCGACCGTGCTCGGTACGACGGGAAGTGTCGCGGTCTTCGGCTTCGACGGACTGTTCGTCGCCCTGTGCACCGTGCTGTCGCTCGGCGTCCTGCTCCTGCTGTCCGGTCCGCTGCGCGAGCGCGGCAGCTACACCCTCGGCGACACCTTCGCCCTGCGCGCCCCAGGGCCCGGCGTGCGGATCGCGGCCGCCGTCGTCACGCTGAGCGCCTGTATCCCGTATCTGATCGTCCAGCTCTCCGGCGCGGGCCGGACCACCGCCATGCTGCTCGGCCTATCCGGGCCGGGTGCGGAACAGACCGTCATCGTCATGATCGGCACGCTCGTCGTCTGCGCCACGGCCTTCGGCGGGATGCGAGGCATGATCGCGCTCCAGATGATCAAGACAGTTTTCCTGCTTGCCATGGCGCTCGCCGTGGCCGCGGTGCTGCTCCACCGCTTCCACTGGAGTGCCGACTCCCTCATCGACGCCGCCGCTCAGGGCAGCGGCCGACCCGAGGGCTATCTGCGTCCGGGCCTGCGCTTCGCCGCCGGCGGCCCGGTCGAGAGCACGCTCGACTTCATCGGCCTGATGATCACCGTGGTGCTGGGAGTGGCGTGCCTGCCCCATGTCGCCACCCAGCTCAACACCGCGCCCGACCCGGCCGCCGCCCGACGTACGGTCCGCCACACCATCGGCATCGTCGGCGCCGTCTGCCTCGTCACCACGGTGATGGGCTTCGGTGCCGCGGCGATGATCGGTGCCCCGAAGATTCTCGCCGCCGACCCCGGAGCCACCAGCAGCCTGCTGATGCTCACCGGCGATCTGGCAGGAGGATCGTCGGCGAAGACGGGCGAGGCATGGCTCGTCGTGCTGGTCGCCTGCGCGGTGTTCCTCACGACGCTGGCGGTCGTCGCGAGCGTGACCCTGGCGGCGGCGGGCGCGGTCGCCCACGATCTCGTCACCAACGTCGTGCGCCGCGGGCGCACCACCGAGGGCCGGGAGGTGGCCGCGGCCCGTATCGCGTCCGCTCTGGTCGGGGTGCTGAGCATCTGCTGTGCGGTGTGGGTCCAGGGCTGGAACATGGGCTTCCTGTCCACGCTCTCCCTGGCCGTGGCGGCCTCCTGCCTGCTCCCGGCGCTGGTGTACGCGTTGTTCTGGAGGGGCTTCACCCGCCGAGGGCTGCTGTGGACGCTGTACGGCGGCCTGGGCTCCGCGATCGGACTCCAGGTGTGCAGCCCTGTCTTCTCGGGCAACCCGATGGCGCTGGTGCCCGAGTGGCACATCGACTGGTTCCCGCTCCAGACAGTCGCCCTGGTGTCGCTGCCCGTCGCGTTCCTGCTCGGCTGGCTCGGCAGCGTGACGGGACAGCGTCATACGGCCCCGATGGCGGAGGCGCCGGTCAAGTCTGACGCACTGACGTATTGACGCACTGACGTATTGACGCAGGAAAAGCGGCGGTTGGCGGAGCGCCCTCACCCGCTCCACCGGCCGCCGCCCCACGACGTCGAGCCGCCCCGCGCCGACCACGACTCAGCCGGCCTCGACCGCGTCGACACGCCGGTCCACTCGCGCAGTCTGGAGAGCAGCCCACTTCGGTATCGCCCCCAGGGCGCGCTTCGGCATGCCGGTGGTCGCCGGCCGTCCGGCGCAGCTGCGCCAGTTCGAGGAGGGCGGCGTATTTCCTGCATTGGCTGCTTGCTGGCAAAGAGCCTCAGCCCGGCGTGAGGCTCGATCTCATCCGGTGAGGCGACCGGGGCGTCCCAGGCGTTGCGGTCGAGGTGATGGTGTGGCCGCCGCGGGGCTCCTTGCTGTTGACCATGTACTGGGGGGCGCGGCTGTGGTTCGTGTAGAGCTTGGGGTTTGCCCAGTTGGGTCAGTGGCCCTGCCAGTACACCCATCAACCGGGCCTGCCTCATCGCGCCCTTCGGGAACGGACCACCGGGAAGGCCGGCTGGCGCGTTGACTTCCTGGTGCGGAAGCGGGCGTGGCGGCCAGGGCGGCTGCTCTGTGCTCGGGCTCACCGTACGCCGGGCTTCCTCACGGGTCCCGGCTTGTAAGCGACTCCCCGGAAGAGAAGGCAGCACCCGCGGCGGCGGCCCAGGGTCCGCGCCACGGCTGTGGCCCCGGGCGGGGTGCCGACGCTGATGGGGTTCGCCAACGGCCCGTACGCCCCCGATGGTCTCCGTGCGGGCTACATGACGCAGGTCTGGTTGTCCGAGGGCAGAGAGCTGGCGAGTCGAGGGTTCGGCGGGTTCTTCTTCCACCGCGAACCGGAGGTCGACGTCCATCCCGCGGTGGGCGACAGCCGCGCGCAGGACACCCTGCTCGACGCCTACGCGCAGCGCACCGAGGCCACCCTGCGATAGGCCCGGTGCCCTGCGGACCCGAAATGCGCCACGCCGGCCGACGAGGTAGCGGAGGAGCTCTGCACCGCTAGCGCCGACCCCTGTTGGGTTCGGCGCTGTCGGCGTTCAGCTGGTCGCAGATCGTTCCGTGTCCGGGTCGGTTTCCCGGGTGGCGGCCCAGGTCGAGAGGAGGCGCAGTCCTTCTTCGGAGGGTGAGCCGGGCTCGGCCGTGTAGATGGTGAGGGTGAGGCCGGGAACGGCGGCCATCTCCAGGCCCTCGAAGGCCAGGGAGAGGTCGCCGACGGCGTGGTGGTGGAAGTGCTTGGTGCCGGTGCCGTGGTGGCGGACGTTGTGCGCACCCCACCGGGTGCGGAAGGCGTCGCTGCGGGTGCACAGCTCCCCGACGAGATCGTGCAGGTCCTTGTCGTGCGGGTTGCGGCCGGCTTCCGCACGCACAATGGCGACGGTGATGTCGGCGAAGGCGTCCCAGTCCGGGTAGAAGCGGCGGGAGGCGGGGTCGAGGAAGGTGAAGCGGGCCAGGTTCTGCTGGTTGTCGGGTGAGGCGTAGACGTCGGTGTAGAAGGCGCGGAAGAGCTGGTTGGCGGCGAGGATGTCCATCCGGCCGTTGCGGACGAACGCCGGTCCGGCGGTGATCGCGTCCAGGGTCCATTGCAGGCTGCGGTGCGGTGTCCACTGCCGGGTGGCGGCACGGCGGCGGGGGCGCGCGAGGGCTTCGGAGCCGTCGGCGGCCTGGGCCAGGTTCAGCAGGTGGGCGCGTTCGGCGTCATCGAGCTGCAAGGCGCGGGCGAGAGCTTCGAGGACGGCGGGGGAGACTCCGGCGAGGTTGCCGCGCTCCAGCTTGGAGTAGTACTCGACGCTCATGTCGGCGAGGGCCGCGACCTCGCTGCGGCGCAGGCCCGGCACACGGCGCCGGGATCCGGACGGCAGCCCGGCCTGGTCGGGGGCGATCTTCGCGCGCCGCGAGGTGAGGAACTCGCGGACCTCCTCACGGTTGTCCATGCCATCGACGGTACGTCCCGAACGAGGTCATAGGGATGTACTGCCAGTACACCCTTTGTCAGTGACTCGCTACGCGTGTGCAGAAGCGCTTACCTGGACGCGGTGCTTCTCCTCCCTGCCACCTGGGCGGGGCCCCGCACCCGGCTCGGGCGGTCCGCCGCCTGTGCTTGGGGTCTGCACCCTGTACCCGGTAACGCAAAGGAACCTCTCATGCGCGGCGCAGTGATTCACGCTCCCGGCGACATCCGCTTCGAGACTCTGGAAGACCCGAAGATCGAGAACCCGACCGACGCGATCATTCGCACGGCGGTGACGTGCGTGTGCGGCTCGGACCTGTGGCCGTACCGCGGTGCGGAACCGACCGATCACGCCCATCCGATGGGCCACGAGTACGTCGGCTTCGTAGAGGAGGTCGGGCCTGAGGTCACCGCGGTCAAGCCCGGCCAGTTCGTCGTCGGCTCCTTCGCCACCTCGGACAACGTCTGCGCGAACTGCCGCAACGGGTTCCAGTCGAGCTGTCTGAACCGCGAGTTCATGTCCACCTGCCAGGCCGACTACGTCCGCATCCCAAACGCCCAGGGCACGCTGGTCGCCACTGATGCGATTCCAGACGAACGGTTCTGGCCCGGCCTGCTCGCGGTCTCGGACGTGATGGGAACCGGTTGGTGGGCTGCGGAGGCCGCCGAGGTCAAGCCCGGCTCGACCGCTGTGGTCGTCGGCGACGGCGCGGTCGGCCTGTGCGCGGTGATCGCGGCGAAGGAGATGGGCGCGGAGCGCATCATCGCCATGTCCCGCCACGCCTCCCGGCAGAAGCTGGCCCGCGAGTTCGGCGCGACAGACATCGTCGCCGAACGCGGCGAGGCGGGTGTGGCCCGGATCAAGGAGATGACCGGCGGAATCGGCGCGGACAGCGTCCTGGAGTGCGTCGGCACTGCCCAGTCCATGCAGCAGGCCCTGCACTCCACCCGCCCCGGCGGCAACGTCGGCTTCGTCGGCGTCCCCCACGAGGTCGCCGTCGATGGGCAGGAGCTGTTCTTCTCCCATGTCGGCCTGCGTGGCGGCCCCGCGCCCGTGCGCCGCTATCTGCCCGACCTGATCAACCGAGTCCTGACCGGCACCATCGACCCCGGCAAGGTCTTCGACCTCACCCTGCCTCTCGACCAGGTCGCCGAGGGCTACAAGGCCATGGACGAACGCCGCGCCATCAAGACTCTCCTCACCCCCTGAGCCTCCTACCGCACAGAGAGCGATCATGCAGATCACCCGCAGTTCGATCGACACCGTGAAAGGCCCGGCCGACTGGTTCACCGGCGACGTCTACATCGACGCCGTAGCCGCAGCACCGGCCCCGTCCCGGGTCACCGCCAACCTGGTGCACTTCATGCCCGGCGCCCGCACCCACTGGCACCGCCACCCGCTGGGCCAGACCGTCTTCATCACCGAAGGGATCGGCCTGTGCCAGCGCCGGGGTGGACCGGTGGACGTCATCCGACCCGGCGACCGTGTCCTGTTCGAGGCCGACGAGGAGCACTGGCACGGCGCCGCGCCGAACCGGCTGATGGTCCACCTGGCCATCAACGAGGGCGACGACGACCACGCCGTCGTGCACTGGCTGAACCCCGTCACCGACCACGAATACGCCGCCGCACCGGCCACCGGCTGATCCGGGACAGGTCGGTCGACCTCACTCACGCCCTGCCCGCTGACCCGCTGCGGCTGGCCGCCTTCCCTCGCCTCGTACCTCTCTTCGCCAAGGACTCACCATGACCACGTTCGCACTGGTCGGCGCAGGTCCCGGCCTGGGACTGGCTGCCGCCCGCCGATTCGGCAAGGCAGGCCACAGCGTCGCACTCCTCGCCCGCCACACCGCTCGACTCAACGAACTGGTGGCGACGCTGGGCAGCGACCGAATCCGCGCCCGCGGCTACTCTGCCGACGTCCTCGACCCCGACTCGCTGACCGGGGCCCTGCACACGGCGGCTGTGGATCTGGGCACCGTGGAGATCCTGCAGTACAGCCCGGTGCCGCGGGCGGACTTCATGAAGCCGGTGCTGGAAACCAGTGCCGCCGACCTGGATGCTCCGCTGTCGTTCTCCGTGAAGGGCCCTCTCACCTGCGTGAACGCTGTTCTGCCCGGTATGCGGGAGCTCGGCAGGGGCACGCTGTTGTTCGTCAACGGCGGCAGCGCGGTGCACCCGAAGCCCAGCGTGGCCGGCACTTCGATCGCGTTCGCCGCCGAGAGCGCCTATGCGGCGATGCTCCACACCGCGCTCGCCCCGGAGAACATCCACGCCGCGCAGCTCATCGTCCCCGGCGCGATCAGCCCCGACTCCGAGCACTCCAGCCCCGAGGTCCTCGCCGAGCGGCTGCACGGCCTGCACACCGACCGCAAGGGCTTCCGCCACTACGCCGAGCCCATGCCCGCGCCGTAGGACGGCACCCCATGACTTCCACCCTTCGCCGGGCCCTGACCGCCACCGCCACCACCGGCGTACTGCTGCTTGCCGCGACCGCCTGCTCCGACGACTCACCGGCCGAGCAGTCCTCCTCCACAGCCTCCGCCTCATCGTCCGCCCCGGCGTCCGGGCAGCCGCAGACCTCGGCTTCGGCGAGCCCGTCCGGCACAGACAGGAGCACTCCGATGGACATCCGCATCACCATCGACGGCCGACCCGTCGACGCGACCTTGAACGACAGTCCTGCCGCCCGTGACCTTGGCTCCCTGCTCCCGCTGATCCTGGACCTGGAGGACTTCCACGGAACCGAGCGGATCGCCGACCCGCCGAGGAAGCTGACCACCGAGGACGCCCCCGAACCGCAAGCACCGAAGACCGGGGACCTCACCTACTACGCCCCTTGGGGCAACCTCGCCATCTTCTACAAGGACGGCCCCTCCGCCTCCTCCGACCTGCTGATCCTCGGCCACATCGACGCCGACGCCGACCTGCTGTCCGGGGCCGACCGGATCACCATCGAGGCTGCCTCCTGACCTCGCCCACCACCTCTCCTCGTATGGGAAGAAGTTTTCGCATGCTCTCCGCCACCGGGCCTGCCCCCGGCCGACTGCCCTTCGTTGTCTGGGTGCTCGCCGGCGGCACGTTCCTGATGGGCACCACCGAGTTCGTCATCGCCGGCCTGCTGCCCGAGATGGCCGCCGACCTGAATGTGAGTGTGTCGCACGCCGGTCTGCTGATCACCGCGTTCGCCGTCGGGATGATCGTCGGCGGGCCCACGATGGCCATGGCCACCCTGCGCCTGCCCCAGCGCCACACCCTTGTCGTCGCACTGGCCGTCTTCGCTGTCGGGCACGCCGTCGCCGCGCTCAGCACGTCCTTCACTGTCGTGCTCACCGCCCGTGTGGTGACCGCCCTGGCCACCGGCGCGTTCTGGGCTGTCGGCTTCGTGATCGCCACCACCGCCGCCGGGCCCGCGAGCGCCACGCGGGCGGTCGGCGTCATGATGGGCGGCCTCACGCTGGCCAACGTCGTCGGCGTGCCGATCGGCTCCTTCGTCGGCCACTACACCGGGTGGCGCGGCCCGTTCTGGGCGCTGGCCGTCCTCGCCGCCCTGGGCGCCGCCTTCGTCGGCCGGTTCATCCCCCGTACCGAGCAGCGGGCCGTGACGTCGGTGCAGGCCGAGGTGCGGGCCCTTGGGCAGGGCCGGCTGTGGCTGGCGCTCGGCGCTGCCGTGCTGATCATGGGCGGGGTTCTGGCGACGTACACGTACATCACGCCGCTGCTGACCGACCGGGCGGGCATCCCGGCCGGCGCCGTGCCACTGGTCCTGATCGCCTTCGGTGTCGGCGCGCTGGGCGGCACCGCCATCGGCGGCCGTCTCGGGGATCGCCACCCGATGGCCACGACGATCGCCGCGGCGGCGGCCACCGCCCTCATCCTGCTGGCCCTGATCCCGGCCTCGAACAGCCCGGCGGCCGCCGTGGCCCTGGTCTTCGGCATGGCACTGACCGGATTCACCGTCAACCCGGTCGTCACCTCCCTCGCCGTCCGCTTCGCCGGCGACGCGCCCACCCTCACCTCGGCGCTGACCACTTCCGCATACAACACCGGCATCGCCGCGGGTTCGGCCCTCGCGGCCCAGGCGCTGGACTCCTCGCTCGGGCTGACCGGACCAGCCCTGACCGGCGCGGTCTTCGCCGCACTCACCCTGCTGCCACTGATCGCCCTCGCCCTCAGCGGCACCACCTGCCCCTCCCGGATCGTCGCCCACCACACCACCTGCACCGCCGAGCCGCAGCAGGCAGCCGATGCAACCGCGACGAGCGCCCGCTGAACTCCACGTCCGTACACCTGTGCTGGCGCACCTGTCATGAATCCCACCTACGACTTCTCCGGACAGGTCGCCTTCGTCACCGGTGCCTCCTCCGGCATGGGCCTGGCCACCGCCCGCGCCGTCGCCGCCTCGGGGGCCGCCGTCACGCTCGCCGATATCAACGAGGACGGCGTCAACGCCGCCGCCAATCAGCTTGCCAACGAGGGCCACCAGGTACTCGCGCTGGTCTGCGACGTCACCGACGAGGATCAGGTCGCCGCCGCCGTCGACCGCACCGTGGAGACGTTCGGGCGGCTCGACATGGCCTACAACAACGCCGGGATCATGCCGCCGCCCACCGACGCCGCCGACGAGAGCGCGGAGCAGTTCGACCGCGTCCAGGCCATCAACCTGCGCGGCATCCGGGCGAGCGTGAAGCACGAGCTGCGCCACATGCGCGGCCAGGGCAGCGGAGCGATCGTCAACTGCTCCTCCCTGGGCGGCCTCGTCGGCAACCCGGCCCGCGCCGCCTACCACGCCACCAAGGACGGGGTGATCGGCCTGACCAAGAGCGCCGCCCTCGAATACGGCTCCCGCGGAGTCCGTATCAGCACCGTCTGTCCCGGCACGACCAGCACACCGATGGTCGACGCCATGGTCGAAGGCGGAGAGCTCGACCGCAGCCAGGCCGAAGCGGGCCAGGCCATCGACCGGCTCGGCACCGCCGACGAGATTGCCCAGGCCGTCCTGCGGCTGTGCAGCGACGGCGCCAGCTACGTCACCGGCATCGGCCTCCCCGTGGACGGCGGCTGCACCGCCCGGTAACCACCCCGGCCGGGCCCTACCGGCCCCCGTCCCGGTCCCGCTCTCGTACAAGCCGAACCGAACCCGCGTAAGCCTCTTGGCCGCCAAGAGGCAATGCCGCCATGCCCCGCACGGGCGCTACCTCTGTGCTGTTGACCGTTTCCACGACGCGAAGGTTTCCCCACATGCCCACCGAACCCGTCCCGCAAGAATCCGTCGCCGTACCCGCCGGCCCGGAGTCGCGTACAGCGCCGACCCGGCGCACCTTCATTGCCACCGGTACGGCCGTCGGCACCGCCGTGGTCGCCGGTGGCGTCCTCGGCACCGACCTCCTGGCCCAGCCCGAGGCGGCAGCCGCCGCCTCGGTGCCCTCCAGCCGCCTCACCGCGACCGTCAATGTCACCCGCCACACGGTCACGGTCGCCAACCGCACCTCCCTGCTGGACCTGCTGCGCGAGCACCTGGGCCTGACCGGTTCGAAGAAGGGCTGCGATCCGGGCGCCTGCGGGGCCTGCACCGTCTTGGTCGACGGACGTCGGCAGAACGCCTGCCTCACCCTCGCCGTACGGACCGAAGGTGCCGAGGTCACCACGATCGAGGGCCTGGCCAACGGCGACCAACTCCACCCCCTGCAACAGGCGTTCATCGATCAGGACGCCTTCCAGTGCGGCGGCCCGCCCCATCCGCCCGGCCTCCCGCGACGGAGAACCCCATGCTGAACATCGCGGACACACTGCACACCTGGGTGCCGCGAACAACGCCCCTTCGCCCTGGCCACCATCACCTCCGTCACCGGCAGCGCACCCCTGCCGGTCGGCACCTCCGACCGCAGGCGGATCCACCGGATCGAACCTGCCCTCACGAGGGCCTCAAACGGGCCTTCGAGCTCGCCGACGCCCGGCCCGACCTGCTGCGCTGGGACGCAGTGAGTGAGCATCGCTGGGCGGGATGTCAGGCGTGGAGGGCTTGGCGCAGGGTGTTGTGGCAGTCGATGACGGTGTCGATGCCGACGAGTTGGATGGTGTGCAGCACAGCTTCGGTGGGTGCGGCCAGGCGCAGCCAGCCGCCGGCTTCCGCGAGATCCTGGTGGGCGGTGATGAGGATGTTGATGCCGGTGGAGTCCATGAAGCTGACGCCGCTCATGTCGGCGACGACGCAGGGGCCGGGAGGAGTGATGGCGTCAAGGGCTTGCCGTAGAGGTTCGCCAGTCTGCTGATCGATCTCGCCGGTGGGGGAGACCACGCGGATATCGCCATTGACGGTGGTAACGACCGAAAGCAGGCCCAGTTGGACAGCTTGTTCCGTACCCTTCGTTTCTTCCTTAGCCATGTCGGCGATACTGGCACGCCCGGAGTTTCGCCCCAAGTACTGTCCGCATCGCTCGGGTGAACCGTCTTGATAGTGGAGCCTGCACGCCGCTGCGGTGTCACCGTACGCGGTGGACTCAATCGGGTGCGGGCGGGTAGGCGCAGTGTGTGAACGGGGAGCGACGGTATTGATGAGCCAAGCGGGGCCGCTGGGCGAGGACGGCGGGGCCGGGCGTTGTTCCTTGCAGAGCACGGTGGCTCTGGAGGGTGATGGCACGACCATTGCTCAGGCCCGTCATCTGGCCGTCGACTTCCTGAGGCGCATCCAGAGCGAACACGGGGTGGCGGTCTCGCAGCGGTGTATGGAGCTCACGCAGTTGGTTGTCAGTGAGCTGGTCACCAACGCCTGTAAGTACGCGCCCGGTCCGGTACTGATGGATCTGAGGATCGAGGGCGGTGTGGTGGAGGTCGAGGTGTGGGATTCCGACCCGGTGCTGCCGGTGGCGCGGGCCGCTGATGCCGGCCGGGTGGGCCAGCACGGTCTGGAGATCGTGCTGGCCGTCGCTGAGGGTTTCGATGCCCGGCGAGAGCCGGTCGGCAAACGCATCACGGCCCGTATCCCTCTGGTCGGCGATGACGCTCCCCGGGGCCGGCCTCAGTAGGTTGCATGGGCGGCCTGTGCGGTTCACGGGCCAGCCGGCCGAGAGGTGGCGTGCCGGGCCAGGGCTGCGCGCAGTTCTGCCAGCAGAATGTCGGGGAGTGTGGCGCCTTGGGCGTGCTTGAGGATGTGTTCTGCGACGGCGGACAGTTTGATGTTGGTGTGCTGGGAGACTTCCCGCAGCATGGCGAAGCCGTCCTCCGACGCTATCTGGCCCACGACGGTCAAAACGCCGATGCCCTGGTCGACCACGGCGTGGGAGACGACTGCCTGGTGCAGGTGCTGGGTCTCCACACTCAGCCGCTCCACCTCCGCCCGCAGATTGCTGTCTGTGGTGGGAAGCGCCTGGTCGGAGCGTTCGGAGGTAGCCATGAGCTCATCCACGGATGCAACGGGTCACGGTCATGTCGCACGCCTGCCCGCAGTCCATTTCAGCATCCACCTGCCTGCTGTGTGACACAACGCATGCGTCCTCCGGGCCCGCAGGCCGCAGGACGCATACTGCGGCTTTTGTCCGACCCCCGCCTCGCGCGAGTAGCCAGCGCTCGGGTTGCTCAGAGCCCTCTGTCACCCGATTAGAGGGGTGAGGGCCCGGGTCCGGGCGTTGGCTAAGCCGGGCCCTCACGAGGAATCGGCCCGTTCGTGCGCCGCGTTGACCAGCCGCAGATAGCGCCGCGCCTCACCGTCGTAGGGGCGGCGGAGGTGGTTCCGTACGGGATCAGCCGGGTCATCAAGGGCCGTTGACGCCGATGGCTGATCATCGTTTCGAGCCGGTCGCGCACCAGCGGCCACTGTGGCGCGATGGGACGCAGAACTCGCCGCCGTTATCGGCGCCATCATCGCAGCTCGTGGCACAGGGGGGCGGGTGCCATCGCCGCGCTCCTCAGCCGCAGCACGGCCCGCCCACCGGTCTGCGTACCCCGTGAACCCCCTTGACTACGGAGCTGCTTCTCGGCCAGCGAGAGGTGCCTCGGGGCAGAGGTACGGAGCGATTCCCGTCATGGCACATGGCGCGGATCTCAAGCATGTCGCCCTTCTCCGAGGGACGTGAAATCGCCGATGGCGGGCATCCGGGTATTCCCCGACGAGAGGACGCCTTGAGCATGACCGACCGTTCGCTGTCCAACGCGCCACAGCCCGGCTGCCCCTGTTGCCGCAAAGCGGGAGATCACAGAACCCCGGAACCGCAGGAACCGGAACGGGAACGTCTGAATCGCAGGTGGAACGAGATCCTGCAAGAGACAAGGGTCGCGCAGACCGGTGTGCAGATTCTCTTCGGTTTCCTGCTGAGCGTGGCCTTCACTGCGCACTTCCACAAGTTGGAAACCTTCGATCACGTGGTCTACGTGATCACTGTGATACTCGGAGCCTCCGCTACTGGGGCGCTGATTGCTCCGGTGTCCATACACCGGCTGTTGTCCGGGCAACGCATGAAGGACCACATCGTCAGGGTTGCAGGCAGGCTGATGGTGTTCGGAATGGTGCTTCTCGCGTTGACGATCGGCGGCACGCTACTGCTTCTCCTCCACGTCGTCGTGCCGAGCCTTCTCGCCGAATTGCTGGTCGGCGGTGTCATGTTGTGGTTCGCCATGTGCTGGTACGGATTGCCCATCTGGCTTCGCCGACGCTCCGCTCGCGACGACCAGGCATAAAAGCACGGCGAGTTCGGTAGTTCCGTGAAGTACCCGGGTACCCGACATGGACATCTGCTCGTCAGTGGCATCGGCGCCTTCGCCCCTGCCCGTCGCGCATGGCCTCGTGCCCTGAGGGCAACCGACAGACACGTCTCACGTTCAGGAGTCGCATGATGATGATCGTCGGAATCGTCGCGCTATGCGTCGTTCTCGCGCTTCTCGCTTTCCTCCTACCTCGCCTGTCACACCATCCGCAACGCGGCACCCAGCGCACACTCGGCGCCGGAGCACGGGCCGGCGGGAAGGCCCCCGGCTTCCTGGGGCGCGTTCTCAGTAAGCCCTTCCGCAGCAGTTCCAAGGCTGCCGGCCGCAGCGGTTCGGCTGGTCGACGGGCCCGCGGCCACATGCCGTTCTGACCGGTGCACGTTCCCTCGTGAGCGTCAGAGGCTCAATACTCCTCGCCGTTGGAGTACCAGGGCGCGTGCAACGCGCTGATCGAGATGAACATGTCCCTCGTGCCTTCGCCCGCGGCAGTGTGGCCGGCCTGGCAGCCTTGCCGCTGCTTCGGAACACCTGAGTGGTCAGCCGTGCGGGTGGCTCGCCGGTCGGGGTGAACACGGTCCAGTCGGTGCTGACGGCTTCGGGCCACCGCTTGCGTGCCGCCTGTCGGTGTGTTCCCACCTCCATCCATACGAGTCGGCATACATGCAGGGTGAGGGGGTAGACGCGCGTCGGCGCCGGTCGCATCCGGCCGGCAGCGGCGGTTGGTCTTGTTGGTGGGAGGGGTTTGTCATGGCGCTCATGAGCGCGGCGGCGACGGACGCGCAGGCGTGCGAGTTGCCGGAGGTTGCCGCTCCTTCCCGGGTGGCGCCGAAGGACGCACGCGAGCTGTCCAGGATGTTCTTCGATCAGCTGGCGGTGTTGGAGGAGGGCACGCGCGAGTACAGCTACGCGCGGAACACATTGATCGAGATGAACATGTCCTTGGTCCGTTTCGCGGCCGGGCGGTTCCGCAGCCGTGGGCCGGAGGAGATGGAGGACATCGTTCAGGTTGGCATGATCGGTCTGATCAAGGCCATCGACCGGTTCGAGCTGACCCGGGAGGTCGAGTTCACCTCCTTCGCCATCCCCTACATCGTGGGGGAGATCAAGCGGTTCTTCCGTGACACCACCTGGGCCGTGCACGTCCCTCGCCGGCTCCAGGAAGCCCGCGTCCAACTGGCCCAAGCCACCGAGGAACTCCGCAGCCGCCTGGGCCGCACGCCGACGGTCAAGGAACTGTCGGAGCTGATGAGCCTGCCCGAGGACGAGGTCATCGAGGCCCGCCTGGCCGCCAACGGCTACAACTCCTCCTCCCTGGACGCCGCGGTCGGCTCCAGCGACGACGGCGAGAGCGTCCTGCAGGACTTCATCGGTACCGAGGACCAGGCGCTGGAGCTGGTGGAGGACTTCCACGCCCTGGCTCCGCTGATCGCCGAACTGGAAGAGCGGGACCGGCAGATCATCCACCTGCGGTTCGTGGAGGAACTCACCCAGGCCCAGATCGGCGAGCGCTTGGGCGTCTCGCAGATGCACGTCTCCCGGCTGCTGTCGCGCACCCTCGCCCGGTTGCGGGAAGGCATGCTCGTCAACAACTGAGAGGAGGCCCCGGGCATGGCGGGCACCTGACGCCTGCCGACGGACCGGCGACTTCCTGAATGGCGGACATGCGAATGCGCTCTTGCTACCTCACACGCCCGCTAATTGGCGGGCTTGCGCAGGTCAAGGTGAGCGGCGACTTGCTTGCCGGTATCCAGGGCGACGGTGTGCAACCGGTCGCACAGCCGGGCAACCAGGCGCAGGCCGTGACCGCCGACGCGGCGGCCGTCGTGTGTTCGCAGTTCGGGCAGGCGAGGGGAACTGTCGCTTACGGTGATGCGCAGCAAGGCGGCGTCGGGTGTCACTTCCAGCGCCAGGCTTCCCGGGCCGGGTGCGTGGCGCAGCGCGTTGGTGACCAGTTCAGTGACGATGAGCTGTGCGTCCTGGCCAGGCCGGTGGTCGGGGTCGTAGCCGGCCCTGGCCAGCAGCGCGCGTACGGCCGCGCGGGCTTGGGCGAGCGATGTGTCCGTGTACCAGGCGATGCTGTGTCGCAGGGGCGCCGCAGGGTCTCGTTCGTACGATGACCGATTATCCAGCGGTGTGACCATAGAACTCTTCCCGTGGGTCGTTCCTTGTCGATTTCATCGAGGTTGTCGTTATCGCGCAATTACGTGTACCCGCTGTCGCCTTGTTCATGATGCGCTCCCGGTTACACGGCGCGATGCTGACTCGGCCTTCGAACTTGTCGGCCGCAGCAGTCTGAATCGTCGAGCGGATCAGACTGCACCTGTCGTCACCAGACGGTCAGAGCGCGAGCAAGGCGCGGTTGCTTGCTGAATTGAGAAGGGCCTTCCCGGAGTGTTTGCGGGAAGGCCCTTCTGTCGGGGAAAGAGGGTACGTCAGTGCTTGAAGGCGTCCTTGGCCTTTTCCTTGGCCTCGCGGGCGTCACCCGTGCTCTTTTCTGCCTGTCCCTCGGCGGCCATGCGGTCGTTGCCGGTGGCGCTTCCCAGGGCTTCCTTGGTCTTCCCTTGGCCTGCTCGGTCTTCGCCTTGGCCTTCTCGCCGGCAGTCTTGGAATGCCTCCTCGTAGCCTTTGGTGTCGCCGTAGCGGTAAACCCACGCGTGCCCCGGCCTTCCCTTCATAAACAAGGTGTTACGCGGGAATGAGTGGTGAATTTCCGGGCAGTCGGAGGGCAGGAGGTTGATAACTATGGTTCCCCTGCTTCTTGTTCTGCTTCTCGCGGTAATCCTTTTCGGCGCCGGCTTCGCCGTCAAGATCCTCTGGTGGGTGGCCCTTGCCGTCCTGGTGGTGTGGCTGCTCGGTTTCGTCATGCGCTCCACCAGTGCCGGCGGTGGCCGCGGCCGGTGGTATCGATGGTGATCTGAACTTCGCGCGCACCCTTCGTAGGGCCCGGCCGTCATGACGGCCGGGCCCTACGTTTGTGCCCAACGAACGCGGGAACGCGGCGCATCAGCCCCGGGCGAAGGCGCAAAAAAACAGACTTACAACGGCTAACACAATGAGCCGAGTTGTCGGTGGGTGATGAGACAGCAGGCCAGTTTGAGGAACGCTTCGTGGATGTCGGCCCGTCGTTCCCAGCGGATGCGCAGGCGGCGGAAGCCATGGATCCAGGCGAAGGTGCGCTCGACCACCCAGCGGTATGTGCCCAGTCCGGTGCCGTGCCGGGTGCCTCGGCGTGCGATGGCCGGCACGATGCCGCGGACGCGAACCTGATCGCGGTAGATGTCGTGGTCGTAACCACGATCGGCGAACAGCGAGTCTGGTCTGCGGCGAGGGCGGCCGACTCGGCCGCGGACCGATGGGATCGCGTCGAGCAGGGGCACTGGGTGACGTCGTTGCGGTTGCCGCCGGTCAGCAGGACCGCAAGCGGAGTGCCGTGCCCGTCGGTAATCACGTGGTGTTTCGAGCCGGCCCGGCACCGGTCGACCGGCGACGGGCCCGTGTGCTGCGCCCTTTTAGGGCCCTGACGTGGGAGGAGTCGACCACGCAGCGGGACCAGTCCAGTCGCGAAGCCGCGTTGAGCTCGGCGAGCAGGACCTCGTGCAATCGCTGCCAGACGCCGGTCTCGTTCCAGTCCCGCAGTCGGCGCCAGCACGTCATCCCCGAGCCGAACCCGAGGTCCTTGGGCAGGTACTCCCACTGGATGCCGGTGTGCAGTACGTACAGGATCCCGCACAGCACCTCCCGGTCCGGTAACGGCTTACGGCCCGGGTAGCGAAAGCGCCGTTCTCGCTGCGGCAGCAACGGCTCCAGGCAGTCCCACAGCTCATCCGACACGATCCACGGCGACGTCCCCACACCGAGCCGAACGCTCAACTGCCGCCCCGGACACGGCCATCAGGGCCGATCCAACTCATTATGTTAGGCGTTCTTAGGGTGTGACGGTTGCGGGTCGGGCACGCGCGAAAGAACCCGCGCATCCTCCTGCCGCATTTCGCCCGCCAGACCAATCGCTGCGCTCCGGGCGTGTGCGGGTGCGTGAAAGCAGGCGGTGACGCTCTTGCCGCGGGGACAGCGATAGTTGCCCGCCAGGCATCGGCGAGCGCGCCCATCCCAGCTCTCAGCGATGACGGCCAGACGGGTCGGTGTCCTATCTGCCCCAAAGGGCCAGGCTCAAGGCGTGTGCGGCGGAGCCAGGCGGGCTGCCTGCTTCGGCAACGGCATTGTTGTGTTGGCTCACGGGTTCGGCTGTCACCAGAACATGTGGCGGCTCACGGTGCCGGCTCTGGTCGAGGACTACCGGGTGGTGCTGTTCGGCTACGTGGGTTCGGGGCGCGCAGATCTGTCCGCGTTCTCGGGGGACCGTTACGCCTCTCTGGGGGGTTATGCCCGAGACGTGGTGGATGTGTGTGAAGCGCTCGACCTGCGCGATGCGGTGTTCGTGGGGCACTCGGTCAGCGCGATGATCGGGGGACTCGCCGCAGACATGGCGCCGGAACGGATCGGGGCGCTGGTGATGGTCGCACCGTCGCCGCGCTACATCGACGACGGCTACCGGGGCGGGTTCAGCGCGGAGGACATCGACGAGTTGCTGGCGTCCTTGGAGTCGAACTATCTGGGCTGGTCGGCGGCGATGGCCCCGGTGATCATGGGTAACGCGGAGCGTCCCGAGCTGGGTGAGGAGCTGACGAACAGCTTCTGCGCCACCGACCCGGACATGGCACGTGTCTTCGCCCGGACCACGTTCCTGTCGGATTCGAGGGACGACCTGAAAACCGTTCAGGTGCCGACGCTGGTGCTGGAATGCACCCAGGACGTCATCGCCCCCCGCGAGGTCGGAGCCTTCGTCCACCAGGCGATTCCCGGCTCGACGCTGGTCACTCTCGATGCGACCGATCACTGCCCGCACCTGTCCGCGCCCGAGGCCACCGATGAGGCGATCACCGCCTTCCTGGCGGACATGCGCCGATGTGCCGGACCGGGCAGCTACCCGACCCGCCGGGCGCAGGCGACGAGGGAACATCCAATGCGGCGTTCGCCGCGTTGCTGGAGGACAGCGTCGAGGAGTTGTACGAAAGCGCACCGTGCGGGTATCTGTCCACGCTGCTGCCCTCCGCCCCGTTCAGCACCGCCGCCACCACCTCGACCCCGGCGACACCCTCCTCCTCTACACCGACGGCCTCACAGAGGCCCGTACCGGTGACGACCGCACCACCCTGTACGGCGACGAGGCCCTACGCGCCTTCGCCATCGGCGATGCCGGCAAGCCCGCACATGCCGTCATCCAGGCCTGGGCGGCCTGCTGGACGACTTCGGTGAGGGCCTCGACGACGACACGGCGCTACTGGCCCTCGGCGTCCCCACCGACCGCTCTACGACGAAGAACACGGAATGCGCCTGCTGAAGATCATCACCCGAGACGCCGCGACCGGTCCCGTTCTGGAGATCACCGGCGAACTCGGCTACGCCAACGCCGCCGAGCTGCGGGACCTGCTCACCACTCTCACCCTCCAGCCAGGCCAGCGCCTCGTCCTGGACCTGGCCGGCATGGACTTCTGCGGCTCCAACGGTGTCACCGCCCTGATAGCCGCGCGAAACCTCGCCCACGCCGCCCGGGCAGACATCGCACTCGCCGCCGTCCCTGCCCGTACCCTGCGCGTACTGAACGTCGTCGGCCTCGACCAGATCTTCCCCGTTCTTCCTGACAGCCACGCTGCCACCCAGCCCTGAACGCCAGAACGCAGCGCACTCAGCCGCTTGTACAGGGCGGCCAGGCAAATGCCGCACCTGGGTGAGTTCCTTCTGAGCGATGATCGGCATGAGTCCGCAGGACGTTGTCCTCTACACCGTCCTGCCCACCTTCCGCACCATCTTCCCGCCCCCGCAGGACGTGTCCGACTCGCTGTGCCCGCTCCGACCTGTTGCGCCAGGACCCAACCAGCCAGCCCTTGACGTGCACGCTGAGGTGGGGTGTGTGTGCCCCGAGGTGAAGGAGGGGTGGGCGGGGGGCGTAACCCCTGCTCACGTACGGTGCTGAGCGGCAGCTCAGCGCCTGCCTGCTGTCGGCCCGACTGCGCACGTGGGGCCCGGTGGGACAGGGGCCTTGTAGGCAGGCCGGGTTCAGCTGCTTTCCCCTGGGGACTGGCGCGGCTCAGGCTCTTCTGGTTCAGCCCACGTCTCGTTGGCCCGAATGTGTCAGGAAGGCTGGACCTCGTCGAAGAGGGCGAGGGCATCGGAGAGGTCCGGGCTTACGAGGCGTTCCAGACCAGCCATCGTGGTGTTCGCCCACCTCACGGCCCGTGCCCACATCTGTTCCTCGAAGGCGCGCACGGCCTCGTCCAGATCTCCAGGGCCGGGGGGCGGCGGCGATGGACTCGGCGAGTTCGGCGCCTTCCAGCCTCGCGAGGTTCGCGCCCACCCCCAACGGGGGTATCAGGTGGGCGGCGTCGCCCAGTAGCGTCAGCCCGGGAGACGTGGCCCAGGTGTGGGACACGGGAAGGGCGTAGAGGGGGCGGGGGGAGGTCTCGACCAAGGTGACGCCGGTGTACTGGGGCGTCGCGGACGAGACCGCCGGGCGGACCCGGGACCAGGCACCGTCCGCGCCGATCACGAGGTCGAACGTCTCCTGTCGCCCGTCCGCGAAATGGACCAGCACGCCATCCCGGCTCTCCGGCACCACCTTCGTTACGACCCGCCCCCACTGAACGTCCGGAGGTCCCAGCAACAAGTCACGGAGTTGCCCGCGGTCGATCTCGGGATTGGCCCGGTCGCCCGGGTGCAGGACGCGAGCAAAGGTAAGGCCGGCGGGGCCGCTGCCGATCACGGCGATGCGGGGTCTCATGTCGATACAACGCACGGCCCCTCACCAAGCCAGTCCCCGCCCCGTCACCGAATCGAAACGACGGCATGAGTCAGCGGACGGATGATCCGCGTCGTGCTCAGTGCGGGGCAGAAGGGCGCATGGTTGTACGGGCCGACCTGCGCATCCCGTTCTCTCGCCTCGCCCTACTTTGCACCGTGGGTCGATCAGGGCCTGGGGGCATGGAGGTAAGGATCAGTGTGTGACGACTCGTCTCACGCCGTCCGCTCATGCATCGCTCACGCGCATCTACAGATGGCAGCTCACCGCACTCGCGTTGCCACAGGCGGGCGGCTGGTTCGTCGACCAACAGATCGAATGCCCACAATTGGTGAGCCGAATGACCCGGAGCGGTGGCCATGACGTCGGCTATCTCCCGGTTGGCCTCGGGGCGCTTCCAGCAGGTCCGCCGGGAGGGCTGATACACCGCCTCATGGTCACCGGTCCTTCGGCCGATGGCTTGGGCACGTCTCTAGGCAGGGACGCGGGCATGCCGGAGTGGTGCTCCGGCCTGATGGAGGCTTGCGAGGGCCAGCCGGTAGGAGGTGATCAGCCCGGTCTCCACGTAGTCCAGACCCAGTTCCTGGCAGTGGCGCCGCACGATGGTTCGGGCCTTGGGCAGGTTGGGGCTGGGCATGCTGGGAAACAGGTGGTGCTCGATCTGATGGTTCAGCCCGCCCAGTGCGATGTCGATGAACCTGCCGCCGCGCACGTTGCGTGAGGTGAGCACTTGGCGGCGGAGGAAGTCCGGGCGGTCTTCGCCTGTCAGGATCGGCATGCCTTTGTGGTTGGGCGCGAAGAGGGAGCCAAGGTAGAGGCCGAACAGGCACTGGTGGACGGCGAGGAAGGCGATCGCCATGCCGGGCGGCAGCAGCCAGAGCAAGGCGGTCAGGTAGGCCGCGAAATGCGCGAACAGCAGGACGCCGTCGAGCGTTCGGTGCTTGAGTGAGCGATTGGCCAGCGCCTTCACGCTCGACACGTGAAGGTTGAAGCCCTCCAGTGTGAGGAGCGGGAAGAACAGGAACGCCTGCCAGCGGCCGATCAGGCGGGGGAGACCCTTGGCGGCCCGGGCCTGATCCTGGGACCAGACCAGCAGGTCGGGGTCGAGGTCGGGGTCGAGTTCCTCATGGTTGGGGTTGGCGTGGTGGCGGGTGTGTTTGTCATGCCACCACCCGTAGCTCATCCCGATACCGGCACCGGCGATCCGGCCGGACACCTCGCTGGCCCGGCGTCGCCGGAACACCTGGCGGTGGGCTGCGTCATGGGCGAGGAGGGCGACCTGGCCGAAGACAACGGCCAGGAAGGCGGCGACCGCCAGTGTCCACCAACTGTCGCCGACGAGGGCGACGGCGGCCCACCCACTGACATAGAGCCCGGCCACCATCGTGATCCGCAGCGCGTAATAGCCGGGACGGCGTCCCAGCAGGCCGGCATCAGCGATCTTTCTCGACAATCGGGCGAAGTCGCTGCCAGACGTCTCCGAGAGTGGTGGACGGACCGTGCTGATTCTGCTCATGGTGGTGAAGCTCTCTCCGAAGGAGGCGGATGGCTCGGCGCCGCCTTGGGAGCCGCTGAGACCGGGCCGCAGGTAGGTACGTGCTTCCTCCGCTGGGGGAAGCACATCGCAGGGGCGAGGACGACGTTTGCTTGGTCAGCCAGCGGCCGCGCAGGCCCTCATCTGAACGCGGGTTCCCTGCCAGGCAGGTCTCACACCGTGGCAGGACAGGCTTGTGGAGCGGTCCGTGCGCTTTCATGGCAGAACCGAACGCGGCCCGGTGAAGCGGTCCGCTCAGCACGGTGATGGCCGAAGGCGTAGAGCTGCCGTTGACTCCTGGCTGGTCAGGTCGCGGTCTCTGTGATGAGGACGGCGGCGGTGACCGGGCGCGGGGTGTCGGTGGTGGCTGCGGCGGCTACGGCCTCCCGGACGGCCCGGGCGACTTCCAGTGGATGGTGTCCGGGGGCGACCGCGAGGTGGACTTCGATGTGCCGGCCGGGTGGATCGTCATGGTCCGACACCTTGACCGGGCGGCTTCCCAGCACGGTGGTGAGGCGGGCGACACCTGGAACAGCCGCCGCGACGTCCGCGGACTGCCTGGCTGGCCCTTGCATGGATCCTGTTCCGGTCACCGGGGGCGAGCTTCGCGCGGCCGCCGCTTCCGGCTCCGACCTCACGGCCCTCGTGGCGGTCCGCGACTTCGCGTCTGTCTCCGGGCCCTCATGGAGATCCGTGACGCGTAGGTCAGCTGTCACGGCGGCCAGGCCGAGCCGTTCGGTGGCCGCGTTGAGCAGTGCGCTTCTCAACTGGTCGGCGGTTTCGGGCAGCGGCTGCTCGAGGGATGCTGTGAAGGCGGCCTCGATCCTGAGCGGGCCAGGCGGTAGCGCGCTGGCCGGCGGACGGACGGCCGGCTCGGACACTGGCGCGAGCGGCGCCGATCCTATGCGCAGAGAGTCCAGCCACACACCGGGAATCTCAGCGGCAGCACGCCCGAGGGCACGGACGGCCGCTTGCTCGGTGATCCATGTCCCGTCGCCGGGCCCACCGAGCGGGAGCAGCCGACCCAGGCCGAGCTGGTGCCGTACTGCCTGCGTCCACGGCTCCGTCACCGGCCTCTCACCCGCCTTCTTTCCATGGCCTCAGTTCTCTCCCTGTCGCGCTGCGCCCGGAGTGTCCGCGAGAGGTTCGGGGAGGGTGGTCGAACCCCTCGTCTGGCCACTCCACCGCAAAGTCCGTAACTCGAACAAAAGGCCCTAAAGCGATTATAATTCCAACAAGCAGTGCCATGTGCGCCTCTTCGAGGGAGGAATATCTCGATGACTGAGGACACCGGCGCAAAGTATGGCGGTGCGCCCGGTTCTCGTGGCCGGACGACCATCGCCGATGTGGTGGTGGAGAAGATCGCCGGAATGGCGGCACGGGACGTGCTCGGCGTCCATGCCCTGGGCAGCGGATTCGCACGCTCGATGGGATCCATGCGGGAGCGGATGCCTGGCGCCGGTAGTGGCAAGTCCGTCACGCGTGGCGTCAGTGTCGAGGTCGGAGAGCTGCAGGCGGCCATCGATCTGGAGATCGTCGTCGACTACGGCGTCTCGATCACGGACGTGGCCGGTGCGGTGCGGGAGAACGTGATCTCCGCCGTGGAGCGGATGGCAGGTCGGGAAGTTGTGGAAGTCAACATCATGGTCAGTGACGTGAAGCTGCCCGACGAGGAGGACGAAGCGGACGAAGGGGAAGAGCGGCAGCGGATCCAGTAGCCGGGGCCGAGCAGCCCGGTTGAGTGAAGGAGCGCGTGATGAGCAGGGCCGTGGTGGGCTTGATAGCCGGAATGACCCTGGGTTTCGCCGCGTATTTCGGTGACTTCTGGGCCTTTCTGCTGGTGCTGGGACTGGGCGTCGTCGGTCTCATGATCGGGCGGTTCATGGAAGGCGATCTCGAACCGGGCGACTTCGTTCGCCGCCGAGACCGACAGGATCGGATCCGCGATGACCGGCGACGGTCTCGGGGAGACTGGCGGCAGTGACCGGCGAAGCGGCAGTGACCGGTGAAACGGATCGGCGTTCGGGCGTCCCCCGCGGGGAGCGCGGCGCGATCACCGTCACCGACCGGGTCGTTGCGAAGATCGCGTCTAAGGTGGCGCGCGACGCGCTGAGCCGGTTCAACGAGTCGGCCGACCACGTACCACCCGGCCGCAGGACGCCACGCGTGACCACATCCGTGCGGCGGGCGCCGGAGCGGAACACCGCAGGACGAGACGCCGAGTCTGCTGCCGGACGGCAGGCGTTGCTCTTCGAGGCACGGATGCGCATCACCGTCGAGCTCGGCTATCCGTCCGACATCGGGGCGCAGTGCGCCGCGGTGCGCCGGGAGGTAACCGAACGGCTCAGAACATGGGCCGCCATGGAGGTGTCCGACCTCGTGGTGTCGGTGGAGAAGCTCCACTCGCGGCACAGGGACCATGAGAGGGTGAGATGAGCGCGAACACCCGGCGGCAGCCGACCGGCGACATCGACCGTCCCTCCGATCCTCAAGGGCCTTCGTCCACGGAGGAACCCCCGGACACCGGCGCGACAGCGACAGCCCGTGAATCGGGCAAGTCGCCCCACCGCTTCTGGTCTGCGCGGCGGATCCCCGCGACCATCGCGGCCCTGCTGTCGGTCGCGGCCATTGGATTGCTCCTGTACGACGTGGTGTCGGTGCGGGCAGGCCGGCCCGGGATGCGCTGGCGACGGCGGCTCGCCGAGGAACTGGCCACACGGCCGCTGGACGACATCTGGATGATCGTCGGGGCTGCAGTGGCGATGGCTCTCGGCCTGTGGCTCTTCCTGCTGGCGGTGACGCCGGGACTGCGCAGGCTGCTGCCCATGCGGCAGCCCACCGGTACCCCCGGGACAGAGGAGGTCCGTGCCGGGCTCGACCGCCGCGCGGCAGCGCTGGTTCTACGCGACCGGGCCATGCGGGTGCCCGGTGTCCAATCGGCACAAGTCGCTGTCGGCCGCCGGAAAGTCAAAGCTCGGGCATGGGCCCATTTCCGCGATCTCGCGGAGGTGCGCACGGACCTGGACGCCACGCTGGGCGAAGCCCTGACGTCCTTGTGCCTCGCCCGGCAACCCACGCTGACCGTCGACGTCCGGCGCCCGAAGAAGGGCTGAGGTGATCCCGATGCTCGCGACAGCGAACCGGGTGCTGCTGGGGCTCCTGGGCCTCGGACTGTTCGCCCTGGGCGGCGGCGTGCTGGTGGGCGGGTTGGATCTGCAACGCCACTGGGATTTCGGCATGCCGGGCTGGTGGCCCTTCCGCGGGCCGGACGATGTGGTGCTGGGCGCCGAGGGCCGCACCCGGTGGCGGGATGAAGGCTGGTGGTGGCCCACCGTCATCGCGGTGCTCGCCGTGCTGCTGGTGCTGCTGCTGTGGTGGCTCCTTGCACAGCGCAGACACCGCCTGGGCCGAGTCCTCGTCAACAGCGAAGACGGCACGGCGGCCCGACTCGACGGCCGCACGCTGGAAGACGTGATCGAGGAAGAGGCGCAGGCCCTCGACGGGGTCTCACGGGCTCATGTACGGCTGACGGGCCGAAGTACCGCTCCCACCGCACGCGTACGGCTGTTGCTGGAGCCGCACGCGGATCCAGCATGGACCCTGGGGCAACTGAGCCAGGAAGCGCTCGCACACGCACGAGACTCGGCCGGCCTGGACCGCCTCCCGTCAAAGGTCCGAATCCGGGAAGTCCGCCACCGCGCCCAACGCGCCGCCTAGAATCCCGTGGCCCGGAGTTGATTGCGTTCGTGGGGCGGGAGCCGGGACCAGTCGCCGAACACGGTGGTGGCGAGCCTGTTCCAGCCCAGGAGGCCAGGTGCTGGCCGCAGACGTACGCGGGGACCCCGTCCAGCGCGTCCAGAACTTGCTGAACGCCGGGCCGCAACTGCTGGCCCTGGAGCATGGCGTGGCGTTTCCCGTGAACTTCCGGCCAGGCAAGGTGGAACAGATGTGCGTGCTCGTCTCCGCTCAGGCGCAGTGCGCGGGCGACAACGTCCAGCACCTCGGGTGACATGGTGTCACCGTGCCCCTGTTCCAGACGGGTGCAGTACGCGAGGGACACTCCTGCCAGCTGCGCGAGCTCCTCGTGGCGCAGTCCCGGCACTCGGCGTCGCCCGGATGGCGGCAGCCCGACGTCCTCGGGTCTCAGCCGGGGTCGGCGGGATCGGAGGAATTCCCGTAGCTCGGCGCGCCGGTCCAGTCCGGGCTCGGAACCTTCGCCGACCGGGGTGCGCGACGGCGGCTGCGCGCTGCTGGGCATGACGTGAGAAGGCCTGTGTGACCTCGTCATCGGTGAGTTCGACGTCGAGCGCGGCGACGGCGTCGGTGAGGTGGTGGGGCTTGGTGGCTCCTGCGGCCATCGCGAACCCCTCGGCCGCCCAGCCCGCAGGTCGACCCATCCGACATGTCGAGCTCATGAACAGATCCGGTGAGCCGGTCCCCGGACCGCGGTCCGTGCAAGTATGGGACGTGGACAGGCCGCCACCGAGCACCCGGATCCTGATCGGATGCCGTAGTCGGCCTTCTGCGACAGTGAGGAGCGCCCCATGGGCGCGAACACGGCCGAAGCCGCGGTACCTGACCCTATTCATGAGCTGACGGACCGACTGACGGCCGCCTACGCCGACCTGCTGACGGCTGCAGTTGTGCGGGATGTGGTGCAGGACTGCTACCAGCCGCTCAGCAACGCTCGTATCCCTAACTACGTGCCGATTCTCGTCGAGCACAGCAGCCGCACCAAGCTACGACAACTCACCCGGCGCTCCGATCCTCCGGTTCTCCTTCGCGAGCACTCCGACCGGGTGCGAGGCCACTCCATCACGAGGGCCTATCGAAGGGTTCGAGGCGCCCTGGCCCGCTCGGCATAGGCGGCCGGGACGCCGCGGGCCTCTGAATCGCATGCGCCTCCTCGCGGCCGACGCCGGTGCTCGCCCGTATCCGGCGGCGGCCGTTGACGACTTGCACCACCGCATCCCGGTCCGCTTCGTTCGTCTGCGCGACGACCTCACCCCGCAGGAGGCGCCGCCCGTCATCGCCTGACCGCCGTACTCCGAGGAGATCACGGTCCGGGCGAACTGACCATCGACTTCTCGGAGGTGGTCGCGGGTTCTTCGGTGCGGGTTACGGGCGCCCCGCAGGAGGTCTCGGGTAACGGTTTTCCGGGGGCGTGAAGGTGGCGAGCACCGTGGCGGTGATGTGGTCGGGGCATGGTCGGAGGCCCACCGCGAAGTCTGTAACCACGGCCAACTGTCAGCCGATGCGCGGGACGGCCAGGCCGGATTCGTAGGCGAGAACCACGAGTTGGGCCCGGTCGCGGGCATGGAGTTTGGTCATGGCCCGGTTGATGTGGGTCTTCGCGGTCATCGGGCTGATCACCATGTGGTCGGCGATCTGGTCGTTGGACAGGCCCTGTGCGGCCAGGGCGACCGCTTCGCGTTCGCGGCTGGTCAGCTCCTGCAGCGCGGCACTGGAGGCGGGGGGCGGCTGGGCGACGTACCGGTGGATCAGCTTGCGGGTGATGGACGGGGCGAGCAGAGCGTCGCCGCGGGCGGCTACCCGTACGGCGTGCAGGAGGTCCTCCGGCACGATGTCCTTGACCAGGAATCCGGCGGCGCCGGCGCGCAGCGCTTCGAAGACGTACTCGTCCATGCCGTAGTTGGTCAGCATGACGACGTGCACGCCGGCCAAGGCCGGGTCCGCGGCGATGCGCCGGGTCGCCTCGATGCCGTCCATGACCGGCATCTGGATGTCGATGAGCGCGACGTCGGGCAGATGCTCTTCGACGAGCACCAGACCTTCTTCACCGTCGGCGGCTTCGGCCACCACCTCGATGTCGTCTTCGAGGTCGAGCAGTGCGCGGAAGCCGCTGCGGATGAGCGGCTGATCGTCGACCAGCAGGACACGGATCATGATGCTCGTTCCACTGGGAGTTCGGCCTGGACGGTGAAACCGTGCTCGCTGCGCGGCTGCGCGCGCAGCCGGCCCCCCAGGGCCGTGATGCGTTCGCGCATGCCGAGCAGCCCGAGGCCGGGGGCCGGGGCGTCGTCGGGGGTGGCCTTGCCGTCGTCGTCCACCTGGACGGCAAGGGCGCCGGGCCGGTATTCGATCCGGACCGTCGCGGTGGTGGCACAGGCGTGCCTGGCGGTGTTGGTCAGCGCCTCCTGGACAATGCGGTAGGCGGTCCGGCCGACCGCGGCCGGCACGTCGTGCCGTTGCCCTTCAATCGTCAGCGTCGCGTCCAGGCCCATTGAACGGGCGCGCTCCACCAGTTCCGGTACGTGCTCAAGGCTCTGCGGCGGGGTCGTGTCGTCGTCGCGCAGGGCCTCCAGGGTCGCGCGCAGTTCCCGTGCTGCTTCCCGTCCGGCCGTCTGGATCGCCAGCAGCGTCTCGGGCACATGCTCGCCGCGCCGACGGGCGACGTGGACGGCGACCTCGGACTGCACCTTGATGATCGAAATCTGGTGAGTGAGGGAATCGTGCAGCTCCCGCGCGATGTGCAGCCGTTCTTCGTCGGCGCGGCGCCGGGCGGTCTCCTCCCGGGTGCGCTCGGCTTCGTCCGCCCGCCGCTCGGCCTGCCGCAGAGCCTCCCCGGCGGCAAAGGCGGCGATCAGCCAGGCGATTTCCAGCACGTTCCGGGCCTGCGCGAATGCCTCGCTCGCCGGCCCGTCGCGGAAGACCAGCGCCGTGAGAGGGAGAACGACGAGCAAACCCACGGATACAGCCACCGTCATGACACGATGCCCAGCCCGCACGGCGCCGTACACCGCAACCAGGTACGAGACGGCGAGCACCTCGAAACCCGCCGCCTCGTACCCCACCACGCACAGGCCGGTGACAGCCAGCACGGCAATCGGAGCCCTACGACGCGCGACCAACGCCAGACCGCCCGCAGTCAGCAGCACAAAGCCGAAGAGCTCGCGCTCCCCAGCCGGGTGCTGCCCCGACAGCCCGGTTCCCAGCAGCAGTGCCGCCACGCTGACGGCAATCACCCAGTCCAGGGCACCGGCCGGGACACGAAAACGCCCTGTGTCCATGCGTGCACCCTAGCCGGACGCCGCTGCGGGCGAGTCCCGCCCGCGGACGAGCGGCCGGCTACCGCACCCGCGGTACTTGCCCGCCGACTGCCACATGCGCGGCAGTCGACTGCCATGTCGATGGCAGTGCGAAGAGACTGCACCCGCCGGACGACCAGCAGGGCGGTCGGCAGGCACGCTCAAGGCACAACGGAAACCGCGGAATTCGCCACGCGCGAAGGAGGAGAGCGGCATGAGCGCAACAGATGTCCTGACGGTGGCCGTCGAGGGCGGAGTCATCGGCGACGGGCGGACAGGGGCCAACTTGGCCCTCGGGGTGGGGCTGATCGGCGTGGCCATCGGCTGGCTGGCCCTGGCCCGCATCGCCGGCCGTATCAGCATCGGCAACGCACGCACCGGCGCCATGGCGGCCATGGCGGCGGGCCTGGTCGGCACGGCCCTCGCGGCACTGCATCTGGCCACCTCCAGTGGTGGCCCCGGCACGGGCAACGGGATAGTGGGAGCCATCGCGGCCATCCCATTGGGGTTGATCGCCATGGCCCTCGGCCGACGCGCTCTCGCCCGCTCCCGGCGCACCGAGCGGAGCGCCGACCGCGTCGGACACGAGCGGGAGTTCGGGGCCACCTCATAGGCACCGCCGGACCTACGTCGACGGTCCGCCCGGACATGTGAGTTCGGGGTGACAACGCGCTCGCGCAGGTGAGCGTTCAGGACGCCCGGCGGGCGCTGATGACCCGGCGTATTCCGTAGGCGGCGAGGCCGGTGGCCAGGACCATGGTCCCTCATGGGACGGAGGCGGCGGGCAGGGTGAAGGCAAGCAGCAGGCAGCCGGCCAGGCCTACTGCGGGGACGATGCGGGGCGGGCGGTTCTCGTCCGGTGTGAGTGTCCAGGCGGAGGCGTTGGCGATGGCGTAGTAGACGAGGACGCCGAAGGAGGAGAAGCCGATCGCTCCGCGTACGTCGGTGGTGGCGGCGAGCACCACGACGACGGCGCCCACCAGCAGTTCGGCGCGGTGCGGCACCTGGAAGCGCGGATGGACGGCGGCCAGGACGTGGGGCAGGTGCCGGTCGCGGGCCATCGCCAGGGTGGTGCGGGAGACGCCGAGGATCAGGGCGAGCAGGGAGCCGAGCGCGGCGACGGCCGCCCCGGCCCGCACGACGGGCGCCAGCCAGTCCGCCCCGGCGGCCCGCACCGCATCCGACAGCGGCGCGGCCGCCTCGCCCAGCCCCTGGGGGCCGAGCACCATCAGGACGGCGAGGGCCACGGCCGTGTACACGATCAGGGTCGGGCCGCGGGCGAGCGGGATGCTGCGCGCGGGATCGCGGACTTCCTCGCCGAGGGTGGCGATGCGGGCGTACCCGGCGAAGGCGAAGAACAGCAGTCCCGCCGCCTGCAGCATGACGGTGACGGTGGCGTCGGAGCCGACATCCAGCCGGACGGTGTCCGCCGCCGACGAGGTGAGGCTGGCGACCACGACCGCCGCCAGCACCGCCAGTACGACGGCGGCGACACCCCGGGTCAGCCACGCGGACTTCTGGATCCCGGCATAGTTCACGGCGGTCAGCGCCACCACCGCGGCGACCGCCATCGAACTGTTCGAACCCGCCCGCTAGGCGAAGCTCATTCACACCCGCCGCAAGCGAGTTGCGGCAGCACTGGAGCTGCCGATCATGTGCAGCAGGCGCACCCGGGACGGCAGTCGCACGCGTCGCTCACTGGCCGCGGCCGGAACCGTCGCGATGGAGGGGGCGCAGCAGCCGTTGCCCTGCCAGGCGTCGCGGCCTTCCTTGACGGCGACGGCGGCGATGACGAGGGCGGCAATCGGGTCGGCCCAGGACCAGCCGAGGGTGGCGTTGAGGACCAGGCCACTGACGAGGACCCGGACAACCCAGGTCAAGGGCACTGCCGCGCAGGGGGCCCGTGCGACTCGGGAGGCGGCGCGGGGACAGACGAGTCAGTTGACGCAGCAGGCACGCGACTCGGGCTGGCAACTCGCCGACGAGGTCCGGCAGCCGCCCGGGGCTGCCGGAGCCACGTTCACGACGCATACGGACGGACGGCTCACCTCCCATGCTCAATTCGCTCATGACGCAGAAGGGCAGGCAACAGCCAGGTCATCAGGTGACAAGGTGCCGTTGTGGGTACACGGGAAAGAGGCACTACCTGCAGTGGGAGGCGGTCATGCTCATCCTGGGAATCATCCTGCTGGTGGTCGGCTTCGTCACCGGCATCGCAATCCTGTGGACCATCGGCATCATCCTGGCCGTGATCGGCGCCATCCTGTGGATCATGGGTTCTCTGGGGCACGCGGTCGCCGGCCGTCGGCACTACTGGTGATCGAACCAAGCCATCTTCAATCCAGCATCGGCGGTCGGACTCTCTGCTGCGTGATCAGGGGCAGGGGTAGACGGTGACCACCTCGTCTGACCCGACTGCCCTGCTCCTGGTAGCGGGAGGGCACGCGGTGGTCGATGTCTCGTGGGGGTGCTGTCTCCTGTCGGCTCGTCAGGGCGGAGTGTCGTCCTGCGGGATGTTTCGCAGCGCCTGATGGTGGTGAGGTGAGGCGCGCCTTCGTTTTCCCGATGGCCAGGAGCGATGGGTTCGCACGTTAGCGGGGGCCACGACCTTGGACACCGCAGTCATGGCCCCCGCTCATCGGGACGGGGTGTCACCCAGCCGCCCAGTCGAGTCCGAGGACGGCCAGTTGCTGGAGCCCGTCGGGGGTGAGGTTGGCGCGGCGGGTCTCGGCGTTGGGTTGGTCAGCCAGACACCGAGTCAAGATCCTCGCCGCCCCGGAGCCCGCAGCCCGCGCCGTATGGTCGTCGGCGATGGTCTGGGACCTGGACGAAGTGGCCGAAGCCCTCCGCGACCACGGCTCGCAGGCCGCACCGGACCTGCTCGGGGCGCACCACCCCGGGCGCCGCACCGGGAGGCGCTCCGAAGGCGCGCCTGCTCATAGCCGGGCCTCCGGACTCGCAGGGCACCTGCCCCGCACGACCACCCGTTACCCGCGCGCGGCACGGGCAACGGCGGCGGGCGGCGGCGTTATCGGGAGGGCGGGGTGAAGTCGACTTCCTTCGCTGCCACGATATGGGCACCCATGTTGCGGTTCATCATCTCCAGGGCCGCCGCCTCCAGATGCGGATGGATGGATGCGACGGCGTCCTGCGGCACGGTGACGGTCAGGTGGCGGATGTGCGCGTCCAGGGCCGAATACAGGATGCACTGCTCGGTCACCTGTCCGCACAGCACCACGTGCCGCACCCGCAGCTGCGACAGGAGATAGGGCAAGGGTGTCTCGTAGAAGATCGAGTGACGGGCCTTAACCACGAAGAGCGAATCGTCATCGGGCTTGATCGGTTCGATCAGGTCCGCGTGCCGCCCCGCCAGGGCGGTGTCGACGAGTTCTCCGTGGTGGGAGCGCCAGACCCCGAAGTTGTCGTTCGCGTAGATCACCGGTACGTCCGCCTCCCGCGCCCGGCTGATCAGGTCCACCAGAATGGGCACGACGCGTCGGGCGGACGGCACGAGCAGCTCGGCGTCCTCGTGGTCGTAGGTGTTGATCATGTCGATCACGATGAGGGCGAGCCTCGTCGATTCCGCGGAGCCGTTCACGGTCTTTCCCGCCTTCGAGGTGCCGTCAGCTGCGCAGGTCCGCGGTGATCTTCGTGCGGTAGACGTCGAAGAAGCCCTGCTGGTCCTTGCCGATCTGGATGACGTACACAATGCCGAACCCCGCGTTCACGAACGCGTGAGGGCCTCCAGATGCGCGACCGGATCGTCAACGCACTGTACGGAGGCCGCCACCTGTTCCGCGGTGACCAGAGAGACGCTTGCTCGAAGTGGCGCGGGGCCGGCAGGACCTGCAGGCGCTCCACGGGCAGCTGCCCGTCCGTCTCCGCGCGGCGCGCCTTTGCCATCGCGTGGCGTCAGGTGGTCAGCAGGCGGTTGAAGAACGCCCGGTAGTGGCGCAGGGCTTGGCGTAGGTCCTCTGTGTTCGCCTGTTCGCCGCGGTTCCACTGGCCTTCGAGTTCTTGCTTGTGGTCGGCGAATGTGGTGGCCAGCTGTTGCATCACTTCGGCGACGAGTGCGTCGGCGGTGTGCACGGCCTCGCGAGGGTCGTCCACGAACTTGTTCTGCACGTCGTGCCAGCGTGCGCGAAAGCCTTCCTCGTCCTTTGGGGTAAGGAGCTGGGGCGCCTCGTCCTCGGTGTGGCCGTCCTGGTTAGTGGTTTGCTGCTGTGTGCGGGAGTCGGCTTGTACCGCCTCGTCCTCCCTGCCCGTGTCGGTGAACGCGGCCTCGTCGTCGGCGGGCCGGCTCGGCGTGGCCGTGCTCTCGCCGGGGAAGGTCGGCACGGCGGTCGGTGCGCTCGCGGCGCTCTCCCGCGTGGACGTGTCGCTCTCCCGCGTGGACGTTTCGCGAGGTCGGGCGAGATCGTCGGTAGACAGGCCGCTCGCGGCGGCGGTGTCCGGTATGTCCTTGCGTTGCATGTCTCCTCCGTTCCTGGAGGCCCGGGGCCTCCCGGACGGGCGGTGGGGCTGTTCCTGAGCGTTCACGCGTGGGCGTGGCGGCGGGGTTCGCCACCGTCGGAGAGCAGCTCGTCGAACAGGGCCCTGTAGTGGACCATGGCCCCCCGCAATTGTTCGGTGGTCGCCTCGTGCCGGGTGCTGAGCACGTCGACATCGTGGGCGGCCCGGTAGTGCTCGAGTGTGCGGCTGTGCTGGACCGAGAGGTCCTTGAGCTGTTGCTCAAAATCCTGGGTCGGGTAGCCGCGCTCGTGCATCAAGGAGGTCACCAGGCGGTCCGCGTCGTGCACGGCGTCTTCGGGACGGTCCACGAACTCATCCTGCACGCCGGTCCACTCCCTGGTGTACCGATCCCGGGAGCTGCTGGTCAGCGGCTTGATGTCCAGTGAGTCATGCCGCTTCTCACGGGCTCTGAGCTCACGCTCGCCGGCCGTGCGGCTGTCCGCATCCTCCATCGTACGTTCATACTCCGGGCCGAATCGCTTGCGGAGCTTTCGGCGGCGCATGACCATCGAGGCCGCCACGATTGCCACGGCGATCACGACCGCAATGGGAATGATGATCGCCAGAAGTGTCCCTGTTGACATCGCGCAAGCCTCCCAATATCGCCCTTTTCGCCTCTTTGTGACGAATGGCCGTTTCTCTGCGTTTGAAACGAGGTGCGGAGGCGAATCGGTACGGTCAGGCGCGCCGGCGGGGCAGGGGCTACGACGCTGGTCGCGGTGTGAGGGGCCGAGCCGTCACACGTCGATCATCGAAGGCGCGGCCTTCCGGGCCGTGCTCGGGTCTGAGTGCGCGCTCATGGCCACGAGGGTGCCCCTATCTCTTTGGCCAAGGTGGGCGGGTGCTGGTTCGGGCGTTTGGAACGATGTCGTGGGCGTCATTTCGACTGAGTTCGGGAGTCACCTGCGGCTCCTCTGCGTGATCAATGCCGGTGTGAATTGATGTCACTGTGCCGCCGTGTCAGCCCCCCAGGGCTGATGCAGCGGGCTGATCGTTGGCGTAGGCGTGTCCGCCATGTGCACTGAGATTGATCACGGCCGCTAGACGGCGATCTCTGCGTTCGGATGGAGCTGGGCGAGCCGGCGGTAGAGCTCGATTTCTTGATCCTTTGACGGTATGTCTTGAATGCGTGTATGTGTGGCGCTTAGTCGGATACTCGTGCGCAATGGCACGGACAATGAAACGGCATATGCGGCACGACGAGCACGGCGCGAGCGACACGAGGGCCGAGACCGCGCGGGCACCCGAGGCCGGGCCGGACGAGCAGGTGGAGCAGCGGGCTCCGGACACTCCGACGGACCTGCCCAAGCGCTCCTGGGGGGCGGTGCTGAAAGGCACCTTGAAGGAGTTCAAGAAGGACGAGCTGACCGACCGGGCCGCAGCGCTCACCTACTACAGCATCCTGGCGCTGTTCCCGGCGCTGCTGGCACTGATCTCACTGCTCGGGGTCGTCGGAGAGTCGGCGACCCAGCAGGTCCTGGACAACATCCAGAAACTCGCCCCGGGCGCGGCGCGAGACGTCCTGACCAGCGCGGTGCAGCAGATGCAGGGCAACGCCGGCCTCGGCTCGCTCGTGGCGATCGTGGGGCTGCTGCTCGCGGTGTGGTCGGCCTCCGGCTATGTCGCCGCGTTCATCAGGTCCGCCAACGCGGTGTACGACGTCCCGGAGGGCCGCCCGGTGTGGAAGGTGCTGCCGGTCCGCGTCGGTGTGACCGTGGTGCTGATGGTCATGGCGGTGATCAGCGCGGTGATCGTCGTGTTCACCGGCGGTCTGGCACGCCAGGTCGGCGACACGTTGGGGGTCGGCGACACGGCGCTCACGGTGTGGTCGATCGCGAAGTGGCCGGTGCTGGTGGTCCTGGTCACGATCATGATCGCGATCCTGTACTGGGCGACGCCCAACGCGAGGGTGCGCGGCTTCCGCTGGATCACGCCGGGCAGCTTCCTGGCGCTGGTGATCTGGATGATCGCCTCGGCCGGGTTCGCGTTGTACGTGGCGAACTTCGCCTCGTACAACAAGACCTACGGCACCTTCGCCGGCGTGATCATCTTCCTGGTGTGGCTGTGGATCACGAATCTGGCCATCCTGCTGGGCCTGGAGTTCGACGCCGAGCTGGCCCGCCAGCGTGCCGTCGCGGGCGGTCACCCTGCCGACGACGAGCCGTACGTGCAGCCGCGCGACACCCGCAAGTGGGACGAGGAGGACCACCGGCGCCTTGACTCCTCGACGGGGGCCGACGACGGCTCGCCGGACCTGCGGCAAACGCCGAGCAAAGAAAGGTGAACACCCATGACAGCACAGGACTCCCACCGAACGGACAGTGGAGCGACGGAACCGGTGGGCGACCTGGTCCAGCGTGCGTCTCAGCAGTTGTCGCAGCTGGTCCGCGACGAGATGCGCTTGGCACAGGCGGAGATGACCGAGAAGGGCAAGCGGTTCGGCAAGGGCGGTGGCCTGTTCGGCGGCGCCGGCCTGATCGGTGTCCTCACTCTCCAGGCACTCGTGGCCACCGTGATCGCCGCGCTGTCGCTCGCCATGGACATATGGGTGGCGGCTCTGATCGTCACCGGTGTCCTGGCCGCCATCACCGCCCTGATGGCTGCTCTGGGCAAGAAGCAGATCAGCAGGGCATCCCCGCCCACTCCCGAACGGACCCTGGACAGCGTCAAGTCCGATGTGGCCGAGATCAAGGAGAAGGCACAGCGATGACCCCGGACAGGCAGCATAAGGGCGATGAAGCAGCCCCTTCCCCCGAGGAACTGCGGGAACAGGTCGAGGCGACCCGCGAGGAACTCGGCGAGACAGTCGAGGCACTCGCGGCGAAGACCGACGTCAAGACCCGCGCCCACGAGAAGACGACGGCCGTCAAGCAGCAGGTCGCCGAGAAGGCCACCCAGGCCAAAACCCAACTCAAGGACAAGGCGACCCACGCCGCTCACGCGGTGCAGGACACGGCTCCGGAACCGGTGCGTGCCAAGGCCGCTGCGGCGACCGAGCAGGTCCGCGACAAGGCCGTGCACGTCGCCGAGCTGGCTCGGGACAAGGCACCGGAACCGGTTCGCGAGAAGGCCGGCCAGGGCATGGAGGCGGCGCGGGCCAAGCGCACCCCGCTGCTCGCCGCCGCCGGCGGGCTCATCGTGCTACTGCTCATCCGACGTGCCAGGAGGCACCGATGAAAGCCTCGAAGATCGCTTACAAGCCGGTCGGCATGGCCATGGGCGCCGTCAGTGGTGTCCTGGCTGGCGCGGTGTTCAAGCAGGTCTGGAAGCGGCTCGGACACGAGGAAGACGCCCCCGATGCCACCGACGAGCAACGCACCTGGCGCGAGGTGGTGCCGGCAGCCGTCGTGCAGGGCGCGATCTTCGCCGGCGTCAAAGCCGCCGTTGACCGCGGCGGCGCCACCGCCACCCGCCGCCTGACCGGCACCTGGCCCGGCTGACCGACTGTGAGCGTCCGCACGGGCCGAACTCAACCAACGCCGCCTGGACGACCCCGGCAACATCCCCGCCCTTCCAGAGCACTTCGTGGTCCAGGCAGCGCGGCGCATTTCCAACAGGGACGGCGCTGCCCGATCGTCACGCGCATGATGAAGGCATGACCGATCGCGAAGACTTCCTGGCGTGGCTCAATAGCGCCCTGGTCGAGGCGGAGCGTGCACTGCACAACGGCAATGCGGCCCCACGCCGGGCGCTCTGGTCGCGCAACGAACCCGTGAGCGTCCTGGGGGCGTGGCGCAATGCCTACGGCCAGGAGGAACTCGACAGGCTCTTCACCGCCCTGGAGAAAAGCTTCTCCGACTGCACGTCCTACGTGTTCGAGCTGCAGGCATTCGACGTCTCGGGAGACATGGCCTATACGGCTGGTATTGAACACACCTCCGCCTCCGTAGACGGAGAACCGCGCACGTACACGTTGCGGGCCACCCAGGTGTACCGACGAGAGGAGGGCGCGTGGAGGGTGGCCCATCGCCACGGCGACGCAGTGACCGCGTGACGCAGTCGCGCCCCCTCGCAATCCGCCCTGACCCGCAAGCGTGACGGACGGCTCGTGGGCGGACCCGCGACGTGGTGACGTCGGTCTGTGCAGGTGACCGCGGCAAGGGCTTCGGGTTCGGCGATGTGAAGCTCGCCCTGACTTTGGGCGCTGTCCTGGCTGGTACGGCTGGCATCGTCTTGATCGGGGCCGTTGCGGGCTACCTGCTCGGCGCGCTGTACGGCATCGGCTTGCTCCTTGTGGGTCGGGCCGGTGGGGATACGAAGATCCCGTTCGGCCCGCTTCTCCTCGCGGGGGAGCGCTTGCCGAGGTGCTGCCGGGCGCCTCTCTGTTGAACGAGATGTTCCCTGGTCGACGTCTGCGCCGCCGCTAGTAGCGCTAGCCCGGTGCCGCAGCGCCGACTGTGTCTCGTCCGCGCCGCGCGACGCGTGTGGGTGGGTCTATTGGGGCGGTGTGAGGGTGTCGAGCCGGGCAGCGAGGTCCGGGTGAGTGGAAGCCAGGTGCGGGCGGGCAGCGCTCAGGGGCGCGATGAGGGCGGCGGGGTCGTCGTGGGCGAGGGCTGCGTGGAGTTCGTTGAGCGGGCGGCGGGCTGCGGCGGGCAGGTCGGTGAGTGAGGTGATCTGGCCGGCGAGGCGACGCAGGTCGGCTGCGTTGCGGCGGGCCCACGTGGCGGTGGTGCGGTCGGCGGCCCGGGCCTGACGGGTGGCCTGGACGCGTTGCTCGCCTGTGGTCCCGGCCGGGCCGGGGCGGCCGCGCAGGTAGCGGCGTTCGGCGGCCTGGCGGCTGGCGACACCGAGGGGGTGGGCGAGGTCGGCCCAACTGGCGCCCGCGTCGCGGGCGGTTTCGATCAGGCCGGTCTCCCATCCGGCGAGTTGCTCGCGGACGTGCCGCAGCAGCATCAGGGAGGCAAGGGCCTGCTCCGGGGCCGGCCCGGCGTCGGGCGCGTCGGGGGCCTCGTCGCGGGCGATGCGCAGTGCGTCGTCTATGGCGTTAAGGGCCGCCGCGGCGGCGAGGAACGATGCCGGGCTGTGGGCGTCGCTGCTGGACGGGGACGGCTGGTCGGTCGGGGTCACGGATACCTCCCTCGGGGTGTCATCGCGTAGACGACATCATGTTTGTCATCCATTGGATGACATGTTACAACAGTTTCAGTGAGCGCATTGGCAGCAACTGCCCGAACCTGCTGGAGGTGTTTCACGATGTTGATGCGCACTGACCCTTTCCGTGAGCTGGACCGGCTGGCCCAGCAGTTGATGGGCCCGGGCACCTGGTCGAAGCCGTCGGCGATGCCGATGGACGCCTACCGCGAGGGCGACGAGTACGTGGTGGCGTTCGACCTTCCCGGTGTCACCGCGGACGCGATCGACATCGACGTCGAGCGGAACATGCTGACGGTCAAGGCCGAGCGCAGGCCGGTGGCGAAGGCCGACAACGTGCAAATTGAGCTGTCCGAGCGGCCGCTGGGCGTCTTCTCCCGCCAGATCGTGCTCGCCGACACCCTCGACACCGAGCACATCAAGGCCGACTACGACGCAGGCGTGCTCACCCTGCGCATCCCGATCGCCGAGCGTGCCAAGCCCCGCAAGATCTCCATCGGCGTCGGATCCGGCCACAAGGAGATCTCCGGCTGACACCGGCCGGACAGGTGCGGAGGACGGGCACCTGATCTCCTCCCCTCCTCGCCCCGTCCTCCGCACCCCCGTGGCAGTCCGAAGGACAAGAAGGCGTGGCGGCCAAGATGACCCTGCGACGCGAAGCGTTCCTCGACCATATGAAGGAACGCGCCGAGTACGGCACCGTGGAGGAAGTCGAGCGCGCGGCCCGTGTGGTGATCGCCCTGCTCGGTGCGCGCTTGGTCTGCCAGGTACGAGCCCAGCTCGCGGCGCGCCTTCCGGAGGGTTCGCCCTGATCCTGCTCAACCCGCTGCACGGCGCCGAACCGCTGCCGCCGCAGCGGTTGGTCCAGGCGACCGCAACATGGATTGAGGGCGCCACCTAGCAGGCCGCGACCTGGGACGTCAGCGCTGTCCTGTCCACGGCCGCCGACACATCCGGCGACCACCTGCTGAGGCAGATCCTGCTCCAGCTCCCCGCTGGCTACGACGTTCTCTTCGGCCGCCCCCCGTCCACGTGACCTCTACCCCTGGGCCCTACACCGGCCCCACCACCCTGCTCCACGAAAGGCATGCACCGCAGTGATCACCGACGAGCGCGCACTGCTTGAGCACCAGCAGCCGTACGGGACGGCGTATGCGCAGATGCTGGACAAGGTCCGCTACGACGGCGCCTACCCCACGCGCGAGAGAGCCGACGAAGCCGTCCGTCTGGTCCTTTCGGGGCTGGGACGCCAACTCACCGGCGACGAACGCGTCGAACTGGCCGCCCGGCTCCCCCTGGAGGCCGCACGCGTCCTGACCGCACAGATCCCCGACATCCAGCCACTCACCGGATGGGCCTTCGTCAAGGACCTCGCCGGCCGTACCGGCGCTTCCCTAGCCACCACCCGATGGGACACCGGCTCCGTCTTCGCGGCCGTCGCCGCCCACGCCGGCCCCGACCTGATCACCCGCATCCTCCACCAACTCCCGACCGGCTACGCCCTGCTGTTCGGCCGCGCCGAACTCAACCCCGCCGCATGAACGGGCCCTGAGGCTGGTCCCGCAATGATCACAAGCTGAGTCAGCCAGACCTGCGTCTGGCTCCTCGGGTATTCCAGCCAGGGCGATGTTGTGCAGGTGCGGGATGCCGAGCATCGCGTGGTGAACGCCGTCGCCCTTGAGGCGGCAGTCGCGGTGTCGACCGAGTCGCTGTGAGTTCTCGACACCGTTGCGCGCGATGCGGTGCTGGATGCCGCGCTGGGGCAGCCATTGCCGCAGGTGGCGGTAGTCGTAGCCCTTGTCGGCGTAGGGCTTACCGGGCTTGCGCCGCCTGCGTCCGCGGCGGGAGCGGATCGGCGGTATGCCCGTCACCAGCGGGATCAGGGCTTGGCTGTCGTGGACGTTGGCGCCCGAGATTCCGACGGACAGGGGCAGACCGGTCCGCTCAATGACGCTGTCGGCAGCTGCTGCCACGTACAGCCCGACGTGGCCCCGAACACGATCGCCGCCAGAACCTCCTGGTCGCCATGCCGACGCCGACCACCACCTTCAGGCCGCGACGGCGCCCATGGCACCACTCGCTGGAACAGCTCCCACAGCTCATCAGTAGCGGTGACCCTGGCGCTCCTGGCCACCGCGAGCAGTCGGGCCGCACAGCTCCGGTGTGGTCCGGCAGGCCGCAGCCAAGTAACTGAGCATCTCCCGCACTTGAATCTGGATCAAGACGGTTCACGCAACCGCCACGCCATGAGAGACGGCAGCGTCCCGCCACCATGCGAACCCGCCATCACTCTCCGTCCCAGTCCTTGCACAACCTATCGAGTTGCGATAGATTTCCATCGCAATTCGATGGAAGGATGGATCGTGGGAAAGCTGACAGTGCGTGCGCTGCGCGCCGTGCTCGTGGTGGTGCTCGCCGGCGCCGTGTTCGTACAGGCAGGGATGGTGTGGGCGTTGGTCAGCGGGAGCGACCCGGAGGACGGGTCGCTCCCGCTGACCCCGCTGCGCGTGATCACGATCCTGGGCATGGTGTCGGTCCAGGTCGCCCTGGTCTGCGTATGGCGGCTGGTGACGATGGTGCGACGCGGAACCGTGTTCTCCCACGCCGCCTTCCGGTACGTGGACGGCGTGATCGGGGCGATCGTGGCGGCTGCCCTCGTGTGGTTCACGGTCACGGCCATCAATGCGCCGGGCCAGCGGGACGACCCGGGCGTCACCGTCATCATGGGCGGGATCGGCCTGGCCATCCTGGGGGTCGCGCTCATCGTGCTCGTGCTGCGGATGCTGCTCGCCCAGGCCGTCGCGCGCGACGTCGAAGCGGCGCAGATGCAGGCCGAGTTGGACGAGGTGATCTGATGCCGATCGCCGTCGATATCGACGTGATGCTGGCCAGGCGGAAGATGTCCGTAGGCGAGCTCGCGGACCGCGTAGGGATCACGCCCGCCAACCTGGCGGTACTCAAGAACGGTCGCGCCAAGGCGGTGCGCTTCGCGACGCTCGCCGCGCTCTGTGAGGTGCTCAAGTGCCAGCCGGGCGACCTGTTGCGCTGGGAGGCCGAGGACGCAGCGGGCGGATGACGCACCCTTCCAAGGCCCGCCGCTCCAGCGTCCACCTGCCCCGCTTGACCACCGCCCGTGCCCTGGCCCAGCGCCCGCTCGACGCCCCGGAGGGACTGTCCCGCCCCCAACCGCCGAGCTGACCACCCACATCGCCGAACTCGACCACGCCATCGCAGAACTCACCTGCACCGACAGCCCCGACGCATGAATGACCCCGTCGCACTGCGGCTGAGGCACGCCCTCGAACACGCCGGCATTCCCATACGGCCGGGCTCCGACCAAGCTGTCGTGCACGCCTTCGAGCGGATCGTGACCGGCAACCCGAACACACCAGCGGCGCCCTGTCCGTCTCCACGCCGTGCACGGAAGCGGCTGTCTCGCGCGCCACCTACTACCGTTCGCCCTGGCGAAGATCATCACCGGATGCTCCGGACACCGGACGCGCCCCGACCGCAGACCGACACCCTGGCGGCGGACATCGCCCGCCTGAAGAAGGCGGACCGCACGCTGCGCTCCCCACACGCGGCCGAGCAGCGGGAGGCAGGTGCCACCATCGCCGCCTACGCCGACCACATCCAGCCGCTGAGCCCGCGGAACGCCGAACTCGAAGCGGAGAACGCCACCCTGCGCGAAGCTCTAGGCCAGGGCGGCACCGTGGCCCTCCTCCCTGTGACGCGTTGAATGCTGCCGGAGGACTGTCGCAACCAGGGCCTGCCACCTGTGTTACTTCGGTTCACCCGCCCAACCCGGCAGCAGCGCAGGGTTGGACACCGGGGCGGCGAGCATGGTTCCGGCAGTCTCCACGTCACAGCCCATGCCTTCCACCCAGCCCGCCCGTCGACAAACAGGGTGCGCGTACGCACCCGAGTACACGCCCGACCACGGCAGGTCAGCGCACTAAAACACCTCGCCGGGGGCTGTGTGCTGAGCTCCTGGCATACGTCCAGGCAGAGCAGCCGGACACCGGGCTGCCCGGATCCCGTGTCGTGCGGTCTGATGTCGCGGCCGCCCACCGTCCGCAAGGGATCTCACCGAACCCGGCGGTGCCGCCGGTACGGCTGAAAGATCTGAACCAGTACCCGGAATCAGGCCGCGACGAGCTCCTGCTCGCGGTCCGGCGTCTTGACCTTGGGCTTCTTGTTCGGCAGCGAGAGCCGGAAGACCTTGTGCCACGCGGAGAACACCTGCTTGGGCAGCGGCCCGGTGACGTACTCCAGCTCGTACTTTTCGAACAGCGCGCGCACCTTCACCGCGACCTCGGCGTACCGGTTGCTCGGCAGGTCCGGGAACAGGTGGTGCTCGATCTGGTGGGACAGGTTGCCGGTCATGAAGTGCATGGCCTTGCTGCCGCTGATGTTCGCCGAGCCCATCATCTGGCGCAGGTACCACTGGCCGCGCGTCTCGCCCTTGATCGACCGGCGCTCGAAGACCTGCACCCCCTCGGGGAAGTGCCCGCACATGATCACCGAGTGGGTCCAGATGTTGCGGACCAGGTTCGCGGTGAACGTGGCGGCGAGCGTGGGGAAGAACGACGGGCCCGACAGCAGCGGGTGGATCACGTAGTCCTTGAGCACCTGCTTGCGGATCTTGCGTCCCACGGCCTTGGCCTGCGCGCGGAACTCCGGGTTCTTGCGGCGGCGCTTGTGCAGGTTCTTGCCGAGCTCCAGGTCGTACGCTGCGATGCCGTACTCGAAGAAGCAGGCGTTGATGAAGTTCCACAGCGGCTGGCCGAGGTGGAACGGGTGCCATTTCTGGTCCTCGTCGACGCGCATGATGCCGTAGCCGAGGTCGTTGTCCTTGCCGATCACGTTGGTGTACGTGTGGTGCAGTTCGTTGTGCGAGTGCTTCCACTGGTCGGACGGTGAGACGTGATCCCACTCCCAGGTGGTGGAGTGGATCTTCGGGTCTCGCATCCAGTCCCACTGGCCGTGCAGGACGTTGTGGCCGATCTCCATGTTGTCCATGATCTTCGCCACGGACAGACCGGCGGTGCCGAGCAGCCACGCGGGCGGGAAGATCGAGAACAGCAGTACGCCCCTGCTGGCCAGCTCGAGCTTGCGCTGCGCCGAGATGACCTTGCGGATGTAGGCGGCGTCTTTCTCGCCGCGGCTGGCGATCACCTCGTCGCGGATCGCGTCCAGCTCGCGGCCGAGCTCCTCGATCTGCTCCGCGGTCAGGTGGGCGGTGGGGTCGATGGCGGTCAAGGTGCTCCTACCGTTCGATGTCGCAGGGGCCCGCCGCGGCGGACACGCAGGTCTGGATGAGGACGCCCGGCTCGGCCTCGGTGATCTCGCCGGTGCGCAGGTCGCGGACGGCGCCCGCCTTGAGCGGCGTGATGCAGCCGAAGCAGATGCCCATGCGGCACCCGGAGGGCATGAGCACGCCGGCTTCCTCGCCGATGTCCAGCAACGGCGTGGCGCCGTCCGCGTCGACGGTCTTGCCGGTGGCGCTGAACGTGACCTCACCGCCGTCGCCGGCGACGACGATGCTGGGGCGGAAGCGTTCGGTGTGCAGGCGCTCTTGTACGCCGTGCTCGCTCCAGTACTCTTCGGCGGCGTCGAGCAGGCCCGCGGGCCCGCAGGCCCAGGTCTCGCGCTCGGCCCAGTCGGGTACGAGTTCGTCGAGACGGGCGATGTCGAGCAGGCCGTCTGTGTCGGTGTGCACCTCGGTGAGCCGCAGCTTCTTGTCCGCGACCAGGTCGTGCAGTTCGTTGCGGAAGATCACGTCTTGCGGCCGTGGCGCGCAGTGGACCATGACGACGTCGTCGAACTGGGTGTCGCGCAGCATGCCCATCACGGGCGTGATGCCGCTGCCGGCAGTCAGGTAGAGCACCTTGGCGGGCTTGGCCTGCGGCAGCACGAAGTCACCGGTCGGCTGGTCGAGCTGGATCAGCGTGCCCGGTTTCGCCCTGCGGACCAGGTGGTTGCTGACCTTGCCGTCCGGGATCGCCTTCACGGTGATCGTGACGCGGCCGTCCTGGCGGTATGTCGGCGAGGTGATGGAGTAGGCACGCCACAGGCGCACCCCGTCGACGTCGACCCCGATCCGCACGTACTGACCGGCCGTGTGGCCGCGCCAGCCCCGTCCCGGCCTGATCACGATGGTCGCGGCGTCACCCGTCTCGGGGTGCACGGCCTCGATGCGCCCACGCAGGTCGGCGCCCGCACGCAGCGGGCTGACCAGGTCGAGGTAGTCCGACGGCAGCAGCGGCGTCGTGACCATCTCCAGCAGTTTCCACGCCCTGCTGCGGAGGGCTGTACTCGTCATACCTTCAGCTTGCTGCGCCTCAAGGCGTAGAGTCATGACCGCAGGACGTGAATCTGGCCGACTTAATTGTTCGCAGGGAACAAAAACGTGAGCCAAGCAATCCGGAGGGTCAGCGAACTGGCCCTGGACGAGACGACGGCCATCGCACTTCGGGCCGAGCTGAAGAGCACCGCCGACGAAGTCGTCCAGGCGATCATCGATGAGGTCCCTTCCTACGCCAACGCCCTTTCGGGCCGCATGGGCGGCACCATCCGCCGAGCCGTCCGCACCGCCCTGGGGCATTACCTGGACCTCGCGAGCGGGAACGCCACAGGCGGCGACGCCGGTGACGCGGCCTACGAGCTGGGCCGCGGCGAGGTGCGCGACGGCCGTTCGATGGACGCTCTGCTCAGCGCCTACCGCGTCGGCGCCCGCGTGGCCTGGCGATGCCTGGCAGCGGGTGCCGTACCCGCGGGTCTGCCCGCCGCCGAGGTCGCCAAGTTCGCCGAGCTGACCTTCGCCTACATCGACGAGCTCTCCGCCGCGAGCGCCGCGGGCCACGCCGACGAACTGGCCGCCCGGGGCCGGGACCACGAGCGCCACCTGGAACACCTGGCCCGCGACCTCCTCGCCGGCGCGAGCCCGGACGTGCTGCTGGCCTCTGCTCAACGGGCCGGGTGGCAGCCTCCGGTTTCGCTGACCGCGGTCCTGCTGCCCGCCGCCCAGGCCCGGCCCGCCTACCGCACGCTCGACCCGAGCACCCTCGTCCTCGACGATCTGCCGGACGCCACCGGCGTGCTGCTCGTCCCCGATGCCGACCGAACACATCTCCTGCGGCAGCTGACCGACCGTACCGCCGTGGTCGGCCCGGCCCGACCATGGACTCGTGCCTCCGCCTCGTACGCACGAGCCGTACGCGCGCGCTCCCTCTCCTCCGAGATTCGCGACACCGAGGACCACCTGCCCGAGCTGGTGCTGAGCGCCGACGCGGACGCGCTCGAAGACCTGCGTGCCGGAGCCCTCGCACCGTTGCGGACCTTGCCTGCCGCGACCGCACGCCGGCTGGAGGAGACGTTGCGGGCGTGGCTGCTGCACCAGGGCAGGCGGGACGAGGTGGCGGCGGCGTTGTTCGTCCATCCCCAGACAGTCCGGTACCGGATGTCGCAGCTGCGGGAGCTGTTTCCGGATCTCGCATCGCCACAGCGGGTCCTTGAACTGACGCTGGCGGTCGGTCTTCGGGTCAGCTGACGCGTACTTCGACCGTCCACGCCCGCGTCCGCGAGCAGTCCAGGAATCGTGCCTCGTTCTCGGTGCCATCAGCTGGCTCATGCGGCCCGGGGAAGAGCGGTATTGGCCAGCTGAGACCGAAACCGTGGCCCCCTCATCGCCGATCCGGCTACCGAGAGACACGACGACGCAACGCATCCGCTCGCCAGGATGCCGAGCGCGCCGATGACCGTGTCGGGACCGGGAGAACCGGCAATGACCGATCCCGCGAACGCGACGGCGATGGCAACCTCGCCGAGCGCGAGCAGCGCCAGCCACCCGGCGCGTATGCCGCGGGGCGTCCTGGCCCTGGCCCTGGCGGAGCCCAGCAGCGCTGCTCCGCCGACCATGCCCAGCACGGCCGTTATGATCAGCGCGCGGTACAGGAGGGCGCTGGAGGGCGTGATCAGCGGTTTCACCAGTGCGCCGCCCGTGTGAGTGGAAAGGTCATACCGGAGAACGAGTCGGCCCGCCGCGGTGCGCACCCTCTGGGCGCAGGAGGTCCGGACCGCCGCCGCCAGCCAACGCAGCAACGTGCTCCGTCCACGAGTGCCTTCCGGCATGTCGATCCACGTCTAGTGACGTGAGTCGGAGATTCTCTGGCAGTAGGTGGCGACTTTGTCGAGGATCTCGTCGGCGGTTTTCGTCCAGACGAAGGGTCTGGGGTGTTCGTTCCAGTCGGTGAGCCAGGCTCGGATGTCACGCTCGAGGGCTTGGACGGAGCGGTGGACGCCGCGGCGGAGTTTCTTACTGGTCAGTTCGCCGAACCATCGCTCCACCAGGTTCAGCCACGATGATCCGGTGGGTGTGAAGTGCAGGTGGAAGCGGGGATGTGCCAGCAGCCACTTCTTGATGGCGGGTGTCTTGTGGGTGGCGTAGTTGTCCAGGATCAGATGGACGTCGAGGTCTGCGGGTACTTCCTTGTCGAGTTTGGTCAGGAACTTCTTGAACTCGGCGGCCCGGTGTCGGCGGTGCAGTGAACCGATCACCTTGCCCGTGGCCACTTCCAGGGCCGCGAACAGGGTGGTGGTGCCGGCCCGGACGTAGTCGTGGCTGCGGCGTTCGGGGACGCCGGGCATTATCGGCAGCACTGGTTGCGAACGGTCCAGGGCCTGAATCTGCGATTTCTCGTCCACGCACAGCACCAGAGCCTTCTCCGGCGGGTCGAGGTAGAGACCGACCACATCGCGGACCTTGTCGATGAACAGTGGGTCCGTGGACAGCTTGAACGTCTCGGAACGGTGGGGAGCCAGGGCGAACGCACGCCAGATCCGCGAGATCGCGGACTGGGACATGCCGGTCGCCGCCGCCATCGACCGGGTTGACCAGTGCGTGGCATTCGCCGGCTTCTCCTCCAGCGTCCTGACGATGACCCGTTCCACATCGGCGTCAGTGATCTTCCTGGGTACACCTGGCCTGGGCTCGTCGGACAGGCCGTCCAGACCGCGGTCAAGGAAGCGTCTTCGCCAGGTGCGGACCGTGTCCGGAGCGACCTTCAGCCGCCGTGACACCTCCATGATCGAGTGGCCCTGGGCGCACTCCAGCACGATCCGGGACCGCAAGGCCAGGGCTTGAGCAGTCGACCGGCGACGCACCCACCCCTCAAGCACAGCCCGCTGGGCATCCGTTACTGACAACGGCGGGATCTTCGGTCCACGACGATTCACACCAAACCAACGACGAACCTCTGACTCAGGTCACTAGGTCAGGCGCCGCGTCGTCGCCCCGACGCCGCAGTGAGAACCCATCTTTGAACCGGCCCTCCGGGCCCCTCCGAAGCAGTGCCACTCCGCCGACCTGATCGGCTGCAGCGTCATGGTCTTCTCGATACTCCACAGCGCGGCGATGAGTTTGTGGCTCCCGGCCGGTCCAAGCTCATGACACTTAGGAAAGGACACCGCCATGTCGGAGCTTCTCGTCGACTTCATCACCTCCCTCGACGGCCACGCATCGGGAGAGGGATGGCCCGGGTTCTGGGGCCTCGAGGGCCCGGAGTACCTCGCATGGCTCGGCGAGCAGCCCGAGGCCACCTACCTGATGGGAGCGAACACCTACCGCCTGATGTCGGGCTTCGCCGCAGGCGAGGTCCCGGATGGCCAAGACGAGTTCAGGCCTGAAGAAGAGGCGTCCGTCGACGAGCTCACGCAAGCGTCCAAGGTGGTGTTCTCCTCCTCACTCAAGGAGCCACTGACGTGGGCCAACTCCACGCTCGTCCGCGACGACGCCGTCGAGGCGGTCCGCGCCATGAAGTCGGATGGCTCGGGGCTCCTCAGCACGATCGGCAGCCTCAGCTTGTGCCGGTCCCTGCTACGAGCCGGACTCGTCGACCGCTTCCGGGTCGTGATGTTCCCGGTGATCACCGGGGCCACGGGCGAGGAACGCATCTACGACGGCTATCCGGACGTTGCCCTCGAGATGATCGAGCACCGCACCTTCGACGGCCGCATTCAGCTGGTCGAGTACAAGCCCCGCGTGCTCGAGCACCCGCCGCTCTTCGTCCCTGCGTGACGTCGCCCCGTCCGCCGGTCTGGGCGGGGCGACCAGGCCGGCGCCGGCGGGCGCGGAGCAAGACCCAATAGTCCGACCTCCTGGTGCAGGTGCTCTCGGAACGCTCTCCACGAGTCGCCGGGAAGTGAAGCGGCGTTGTCGGTGGGCTCTGCCAGGGTGTGCGTCGTGGATGAACTGGTGGAGCGTGTCGACGATCAAGATCGTGTGCTGGGGGTGGTGGTCAGTCGCCGGCAGGCCATCCGGGAGGGTTGGCTGCACCGGGTCGCTGTGACGGTGTGTCATGATGAGCGTGGGCGGATCCTCGTTCACCGGCGGTCGGAGCAGTTGTCGCGCTTCCCTGGGCTGTATGAGGTCGTGGTCGGTGGCGCCGTGGGTGTCGGTGAGTCCTATGAACAGGCCGCTGCGCGGGAGCTGGCTGAGGAGCTGGGCATTCGTGTGCTGCCGCGCTTGCTGTTCACGTTCATCAACCGCAGCGGATTGAGTCCTCACTGGCTCGGCGTGCACGAAGCCGTGGTGCCAGATGCCGTGGTCCCCGATCCCGATGAGGTCGCCTGGCATGGCTGGCTGACGGAGCCGGAGCTGCGGTCGGCCCTGCTGGAGTGGCACTTCACCCCCGACAGCCACGAAGCCTTCACCCGGTATCTCGCGTTCCGGACCGCGCAGTCCTGACCTTGCCGCTTTTTGCTTGCAATAAGCGCGGTAGACGCCAAGAACGATGCGAATCTGACGACAGTTGTCGTGCTCAGCGGTCCAGAAACCCTCTGGTCAGGGTGCCGGGTTGACGACAGCTAGCTCGCTCCGTCTCAGCCTCGGCCTGCCCGAGATCGCCCGCGCATCTGCGCCGACCCGAACAACCACGTACGCATTCTCGGCACCGCAGCCGGCCGCCAGAGCCTCACCTACGGCCCGAAGGAGCGCGCTGCCGTCCTGGCGGATATTGGCGCCTACCTCGCTGGCTTCGTCGCCGAACAGGACCTCTGGCCAGGCGACATCCTGCTGTCCCCGCTCTTCCACTCCTCCACCATGCGTAAGGCTGTCTCATCTCCATTCTGGGAAGATCGCCGCCACGACTGACGAACCCAGGTGGTGGCTGGGCAGAGGGGCTCGGTCTTCGGCCGGCGAGGGGGCGATCGGGAGGTGGGGTCAGTGAGGCGGGGCTGTGCCGTGTTCACCGTATGTGACCGGACGGGCCGGGCAGTGGCAGTGCCTTGATGCTGGCCAGTCCGCAGGGCTTGTGTGCCGGCTGTGCTGATCTGCAGTTGGAGTCGTGGTCAGAGTCAGCCGCTGAGGGTGATCGGCCCGTGGTGCACGAGTGTCTCAACGTAGGGATGGGGGCGGGGAGAAGGTGCGTAGGCCAGTTCCGCGGCAATGTTTCTGGGTTTGTTCACGTTGTGGTTTCTGTCGGGAGGACCACGCAGATTTCATAGCCGCCGTCGCTCGTGGGACCTGAGGTCATGGTGCCGCCGAGGAGCTCGGTGCGCTGGCGAAGGCCGATCAAGCCGTGGTGTGCGCTGGGGAGAGCAAGGGCCGGCCGGGTCGGCGCGGTGTTGGTGATCCGGACGCGGACGCGGCCGTCGGCGGGGCGCAGGTCGATGCGTGCGGTAGCACCAGGGGCGTGTTTGCGTGTGTTGGTCAGGGCTTCTTGGACCGTGCGGTAGATCGCGCGCTGGACGGTGGGCGAAAGATCTTCGGGCAGGTCGGTCTTGAGCTCGGTTTCGATCCCGCAGCCGTCGGCCAGTCTTTGGAGGTCGGTGAGTGCCGGTTGCGGGGTCAGTTCCGTGGGGCGGCCACCTGAGGCGCGCAGGACGGCGACCATGTGGCGCAGCTCGTCGAGTGTCTGCGTACTGAGTCGCCTGATTGTCACGGCGGCCTCCTTGACGTCGGGATCCTTTGTGCTGACCTGGAGTGCTCCGGCACGCACGGCGATCAGACTGACCTGGTGGGAGACGACATCGTGCATTTCCCGCGCGAGCTGGGCGCGTTCCTTGGCCAGGACGGCCTGGGTGGTCAGCAGCTGTTGATGGTCACGCGCCTGCGAGATTTCGGTCAGTCTCAGCGAGAGGTCGCGGCGCGTCTGTACGAGCTGCCCCAGGAACACGGCAGCTGCCGCTGTAGCGGAGGTGTAGCCGAGTGTGATGAGCGTTGAGGGGTCGGTCAGATCGAGGTCCACAGAAGGCAGGAGAGTCGCGTCGCTGAACGCGTAGGCCAGGGCGCACAGGACCAGCAGAGTCCGAGGGCGCCTGAGGGAGGCGAGTGTGTACAGCGCGACCAGGCATGCGAAGACGGCATCGGACAGCAGGACGGCTGGGAGGGTGAGGACGAAGGTGAGCAGCGGTCGCCGCCGGCGCAGCAGCAGGGCCACGGCAGCTGCCAGGCCGCAGGCCGTCCGCCACGGCTCTTCGGCATCCCAGTGAACCCAGACATCGAGGAGGGCCAGACCCACCGCCACGCCGTCCAGGAGCAGCTGAGCCGGGCGGCGGGTCATCCTGTCCTCCTGGTGAGGAGTCCGGCCCGTTGGGCGAAGAGCGCGGCTTGCACCCGGCCGCTGACCTCCAGCTTGGCGAGGATCGCGCTGACGTGATCCTTGACCGTGCCGGTGCTCAGATGCATCCGGGTCGCGATGTCGGCGTTGGACAGGCCCTCGGCGATGAGGACGAGCACCTCACGCTCACGGCCGGTCAGGCGCTTGAGTGCCTGCGGTGGGTGCTCTTGCGTTCCTGCGCTCAGGTAGCCCTCCACCACCACGCGCGTCACCTGGGACGACAGCACTGTGCCGCCGCGGGCCAGGCTCCGTACCGCGAGGGGCAATGCCTCGGGATCGGTGTCCTTGAGAAGGAAACCGGCAGCACCCGAGCGCAGTGCCGTCTCCACGTACTCGTCCATGTCGAATGTGGTCAGCATGGCCACCACTGGGGGCTCCGGCAGTTCGCGAATGTGACCCAGGACGGTGAGCCCGTCCACGTCCGGCATCCGGATGTCCAGCAGAACGATGTCGGGGCGCGTCTCGCGCACAGTCCGCAGAGCCTGCCCGCCGGGCACCGCCCCAACGACCTCGATACCGTCGGCGGCATCAAGGATGCGCTGGAAGCCGGTGCGGATCAGGGCTTCGTCGTCGACCACCAGTACCCGGATCACGTGTGCTCCAGCCGCTATCGGACCACTGTCCGATTCGTACCACGGCGGGGGCGGCTGCGCCGCTGGGGCCGTCCGCTGAGAGGCCCTCGGCCCGTCATGACAGCCCTTGCGGGGGCTGGGCCGCGTGGGTTCAGATCGTCGCCGTGGCTTGCTCGGCATCCTGGCACCTTCGGCGCCGGCGCTGTCCATTGCGCCGAGTTCGTTCCTGCTGCTGCGGTGGCGCCGCTGCCGAGCGCCCCGTCGAAGGGCGTGTGAGTCCGCTGACGGCAAGGGCATGGAGGTCATGGCGGGACGGTGAGGGGCGGATACCGTCCGGTTGCGTGCGTGCGCAGCACTGCGACGGATGCAGAACCGTCGGCCGAGTGCGGTTGCTGCGCGATGGCCATGCGGCCGAGCCGGGCATTCCAGCAGCCGTTGCGCATCGTCAGCGTGATCGCGGGCAGGGGCGGAAGAGCGAGATGCCAGAAGGCGCGGGCAGGTGCGGACAGGACATGTACCAGTGAGGCTCGAATGACGGAAGCCTCGGTGACTGTGAGTATCCGCTCGGTGCCGGCGGGCAGAGAACTCAGCCATGCCGCTGTCCGGCGGCAGAGTCGAGCGACGGACTCGCCCCCGTGGGGTGCGGCGTCGGGGTCGGTCAGCCAGGCCGAGAAGCCGTAGGGGTCTTCGGCCGCGATGTCTTTGCGCGGGCGGCCGTACCAGCTGCCGTAGTCCAGGTCACGCAGAGCAGTCTCGGGCGTGGCTTCGATCGCGAGGGACTCAGCGGCCCGCGCGCAGCGGGCGGAGGGAGCTCGGAGCGCCAGCGAGTACGGTGCAATGGCTTCTTCCGTCGGTGTGTCCTCATGCCGTCCGTGGTCATTGCGGGCCCCGTCCCCGAAGAGCAGGCCATCGCTGCCTTCCGCGGCAGCAGCACACAGCATCGTCACTCGCACAGTCACCATTCGGCCTCCTTCTCCGATCGGGACGGGACCATTGCCGACCTCGTGATGTGATCGAGTGGGGGCCGCGCGATGGCCACGATGTGGCCCACCTGTGCCCTCAGGGAGATCAAGCCGGCGGCGGCATCGGTCACAAGACTTCAGCACCCGTGCCGGCAGAACCATCCGGCGGGTGGCCGGACTGCCCCCGCCGACCGGCCGGCCCTCACCCGTCGACGGTCGGGCCGCTGGCTGTGTGGGCGAGGGCGTCGAGCCGGATCTGCCTGCGCAGTGGGAAATGGTCTACGTGCTCGCCGGTGTTGCGGCCCTCTTGATCTTGAGCAGCTCCTTGAGAGCTGAACTGGGGGCTGCTCACCTAAGTGAGCGAAGTGTCCCGCGGGGTGATCCCGTCGCGGGGTGTCTGAAGGGGTCCTGGCCTGCGGCGAAGTGAGTTGCTCAGGGTTGGGCGGACGCTGCTCAGGTTTGTGGAGCGGCCGGTAGTGGTGGTTGAAGTCGGACGGGATCGAGCGTGGTCCGTGCCTATGACGAGCAGATGGCCGCCCCCGCAACGTCTGCTGACCCGTGCCAAGGGCATCGTTGGCAGGCTCGACGTCAATCCCCTCTCATGCAGCTGCCCGGCTTCGAGCTGGCTCGCGGCCGTGTCGCTGGTCTGCCCGGAAGGCGGTGGGGGAGAGGCGCAGTGTCATGTGCCCGGCAGTCGGCGGCTGGGCGGCGAGTCCCCCCAGCGCGACGTTGATGCTGAACGCCGTAGGCCTGGTCGGGGTGGCCTAGGGTCTGTTGCGAAAGTGCTGGTCACAGCCACTTGTTGAGGACTGCGATCAGCACGGTTGCTTCGTAGCGGACGGCGAGTTTGTCGTACCTCGTGGCTACAGCCCGGTGGCGCTTGAGGCGGTTGATCCCGCACTCGACCGCGTGCCGCTGCTTGTAGTCGTCCTTGTCGAACTTGGGCGGCCGTCCGCCTCGCGATCCGCGCTTGAGCCGGTTGCGGACGCGGTCCGTCGGGACCGGGATCGTGGCCTTGATCCCACGTCTGCGCAGGTAGGCGCGATTGCTGCGGGAGTCGTACGCCTTGTCGGCCCGGACCCGGTCCGGCCGTTTGCGCGGTCTGCCGAGTCCGAGCCGGGGCACCCGGATCGCTTCCAGGACCGGCTCAAACTGAGGCGAATCACCGCGCTGTCCGGCGGTGATCACCACCGACAACGGCTTCTGACCCTGCTCGACGGCGAGGTGGATCTTGCTGGTCAGGCCACCCCGGGAGCGTCCGAGCCCGTGGTCGGCCGGCTCGACGGTGATCCCGCCGGGCGGTTCCTTTTGGAGATCCCCTTTTTCGCCGCCCCGGCCGCGTGCTGGTGGGCCCGGCAGACGGTGGAGTCGACATTCACATCCCAGGCGATCAGGCCCTTGGCATCCGCCTCGGCCTGCAGCTGAGTGACGATCCGGGCCCAAGTGCCATCGCGCTGCCAGCGCCGGAACAGGTCATAGACCCGGTCCCACGGACCGTAGCGTTCCGGCACATCTCGCCAGGGAGCACCGGTCCGGGTCCGCCACCGTATGCCGTCTATCAGCTGCCGCCGCGTCCATACCGGCGGACGGCCCGACTTGGTGCCTTGAGGCAACAGCGGTTCAAGTCGGGCCCACTGGCCGTTCGTCAGATCCCCACGTCCCACAGGACATGATCATCAACGATTAAGATCAACTTTCACAACAGGCCCTAAAGGGTGTTGCACAAGGCCGTGTTTGGGCAGGTCAGGGCGTGTGACTGCGGTCTTCTGGTCATGATGCGAGGGCGAGGTTGTGCATGTGGGCGACGGCTTGGACGGCGTGGTGGAGGCCGTCGCCGTGCTGTCGGCAGTCGCGGAGGATCTTGTGGTTCTTCATGCGTCCGATCACATGCTCCACCCGGGCACGCACCTTGCGGTGGGCGGCGTTGTCCGCTTCCTCGCCTGCCAGCAGGGGCCGGCGCGGGCGTTTGCGGTGCGGCACGACCATCCCACAGTTGAGGTAGGCGCCGTCGCCCAGGACGGTCACGCCCTGGCAGTGCTGGGCCAGGCCGGAAGCGCGCCAGGCGTGGGCGTCTGCCGTGGTGCCCGGTGCCGGTCGGGCCGCTGCGATCACGAGGCGGGTGTCGGCGTCGACGATGACCTGCACGTTCGCGGAGAAGCGGTAGTTGCGGCTGGACGCGCCGACCTTGCGGTCGCGGACCGGGATCAGGGTGCCGTCCACGATCCACAACCGGTCCGCGGCGTCGGCAGGGCGGGAGACGGGTTCCAGTGCGAGCAGCGGACCGAGACGTTGGATCACCCGGCACACGGTGGACGAGGACACTCCGAACAGCGGTCCTAGTTGCCGCATGGTCAGGTTCGTCCGGTAGTACACCGCGACCAGCAGCACCCGCTCCGCCAGCGGCAGGCTCCACGGCCGGCCCTGCATCGTGCCGTTGCCACCGCGCTCCCGCACTGCCTTGAGCAACCGCGAAAACTGCGTCAAGCGCAGCCCCGTGAACGTCTCCACCCACACCCGTTCAGCCCTCAACACCCCAGCCATACAACGGAGATGCCCTGATCACGGCCTTGTGCAACACCCTTTAGAGCAGCAGACCGAGCTCCTCGTGCCCGATCCCCGGCGCACTGAGCGCGAGCCACCCATGCCCGCGCACACGGGTCCCGCCGCCGATCTCTGCGGGGTCGACGGAGAGCGCACCGCAAGCCTCCTCGGCTCCTGCGGTCCCCTCGACATTGGTCCCGTCCCCGTCGAAATCCTCCCCGTCGGTGCCTAGTTCCTCCCAGGGCAAGGGCGCGCCGATCCACTCCGGGTCGCTCTCGGTCGCATACCGCCGACGGATTTTTCCCTGCTCGGCTACCACCCAGACGTCCGACCCGCCAGCGCCGTCCACGAAGAACATCTGGGCCCGGCCGCAGCGTGCACTGAGGCGTTCCACGGTCCCCATCCAGTCGTCCCAGTCCACTCCCACGACGCTGTCGAGATTCCCGAACACGAGTCGCCACCCGTCCAGTTCGGGGGTGATGAACACGGGCATCGCGCCCCGCCGGTGCGGCATGTCCTCCACATCGGCGCCTTCTGCCAGGGTGCAGGGGAAGCGGTCATACAGCCCCAACACCTCGAAGACGCCCTCGTATGCGTCCGCGGGCACCGCGTACCACCAGCCGCGGGGATCTACCGGTGAGGCCTCCTCGTCCGCACCGGCGAGGTCAGCGCGCCGCTCAAGGACTCTCTTGTCGCGAGCGTCGAGCTGGTCCATGAGTCCGGTGGCGAGGAGGGCGCGAAGGCGGGTGCCGTGGATCATGGGGCAAGCCTAGGGCGTGCCGGGCGTCGCGCGGCAGGCGGGACTTTCGCAACACGCCCTAAAGGGTGTTGCACAAGGCCGTGTTTGGGCAGGTCAGGGCGTGTGACTGCGGTCTTCTGGTCATGATGCGAGGGCGAGGTTGTGCATGTGGGCGACGGCTTGGACGGCGTGGTGGAGGCCGTCGCCGTGCTGTCGGCAGTCGCGGAGGATCTTGTGGTTCTTCATGCGTCCGATCACATGCTCCACCCGGGCACGCACCTTGCGGTGGGCGGCGTTGTCCGCTTCCTCGCCTGCCAGCAGGGGCCGGCGCGGGCGTTTGCGGTGCGGCACGACCATCCCACAGTTGAGGTAGGCGCCGTCGCCCAGGACGGTCACGCCCTGGCAGTGCTGGGCCAGGCCGGAAGCGCGCCAGGCGTGGGCGTCTGCCGTGGTGCCCGGTGCCGGTCGGGCCGCTGCGATCACGAGGCGGGTGTCGGCGTCGACGATGACCTGCACGTTCGCGGAGAAGCGGTAGTTGCGGCTGGACGCGCCGACCTTGCGGTCGCGGACCGGGATCAGGGTGCCGTCCACGATCCACAACCGGTCCGCGGCGTCGGCAGGGCGGGAGACGGGTTCCAGTGCGAGCAGCGGACCGAGACGTTGGATCACCCGGCACACGGTGGACGAGGACACTCCGAACAGCGGTCCTAGTTGCCGCATGGTCAGGTTCGTCCGGTAGTACACCGCGACCAGCAGCACCCGCTCCGCCAGCGGCAGGCTCCACGGCCGGCCCTGCATCGTGCCGTTGCCACCGCGCTCCCGCACTGCCTTGAGCAACCGCGAAAACTGCGTCAAGCGCAGCCCCGTGAACGTCTCCACCCACACCCGTTCAGCCCTCAACACCCCAGCCATACAACGGAGATGCCCTGATCACGGCCTTGTGCAACACCCTTTAGTGCCGCATCAGGCAACGTTCGCCCTTAACAGTGCTAGCTTCGCCCACTCGTTGCAGGGGATGTCAGTGGGCGGTGCCATGCTGACGCCGACAACTCCGCTCACGGTGATCAAAGGGGGGGGCCGATGCCTGGTGAACGATCAGGGCCTGACTTGTCCTGGGTCGGCTTCGACTCTGCGTGGTGTGCCACGGACCTGGGTGAATACCGGACCTGCCGCTACACCTACGAGTACTACCCGTACGAGAGTCTGCCACCTCTCGACTCCACCCAGTTCACGGGCGCGTTTCAATGGCTCGGTGGTACCAGCGAACCTGTTCCCGAACAGGTCACGGCGCTCAATCGCTTGGCAGAGGACCTGTCGGCCAGAGGCTTGACGCTGCCGCGGGACTTCGCCACCTTCCAGGCCGACTCGAAGCTGCACCACTCGCTGGACGAGGTCTCGGTGACCTGCTGCTGGACCGATATCTCAGAGCCCTTGCCCAGTCCGGTCGAGCCTGGGGCCTTCCTCGTGCGATTCCTGCGGGATCAACAGGACTGCGTCATCTGGTACCTCTACCTCCGTGCTTCGGGTGAAGCGTTCGTGGTGCACTCCTATCTCGACTACGAATACGAGTACGAGGCCCGGCGCGATGGGGAAGAGACGGAGACCGATCTCGACGATCCGGAGGAGCAAAGGGCCGCAATCCTTTGGTGCGCACCTTCATTCGAGGAGTTCGCCCATCGGTTCTGGATCGAGAACCGTCTCTGGCATGCCCTCAACGGAAATGACCTGTCCGGGCTCGATTTCGAGCCTCACTTGCGTGACTACCTGAGCCCTACGCGCCGCCCGGGATACCCGCATGACCGTGCACTGGACGAGATCATGTGTGGATGGCAGAGCAGGTACGGGCTCGCGGATTCGATGACGGCGAGGGGCGGCGCCTGCTGCGTATCGTCCGCAGGGGCACCGGGTCGGTGGTGACCTGGCGGCGGGCTCAGATGGTGCTGCTGTCCGCGCAGCGCATTACTGTGGCGAAGATCGCCGAGGTGACGTTTACCAGTGAAGACCGGGTCCGGGATGTCATCCACAACTTCAACGCGGACGGCTTCGACTCCCTTTACCCGAAGTACAAGGGAGGCCGGCCCAAGAAGTTCACGCTGCCCGAACGACGTGAGATCAAGAAGATCGCCAAGTCGCAGCCGGCCGAGCACGGTCTGCCGTTTTCGACCTGGAGCCTGGCCAAGCTGGCCGACTTCCTGGTCGCCGCGGGGGTGGTCGACGACATCAGCCACGAGGGCCTGCGGGTCCTGCTCAGTGAGGAGGGCGTGTCCTTTCAACGCATAAAGACCTGGAAAACCTCCCGCGATCCCGACTACGCTGCCAAGAAGGCCCGCGTCGAGCACCTTTACGCGATCGCCGCCGGCGAGGTCATTCCCGAGGACAGCGAACCCGAAGTCGTCTTATGCCTGGATGAGTTCGGCCCGCTCAATCTCCAGCCCCACCCCGGACGTCAATGGGCCGAGCGCGGCGGAAGGCACAGGGACCCCGATCGGGAGCCGAGACGCCGCAGGCGGGCGACCTACACCCGCCCGCACGGGGTCAGGCACCTGCTCGCCGCCTACGACCTGGGCAAGGACAAGCTCTACGGGCACATCAAGCCGAAGAAGAATCGGACGAAGTTCCTGGAGTTCTGCCGGTACCTGCGCAGCCTCTACCCGCCGGAAATCCGCATCGCGATCGTGCTCGACAACTTCTCCCCGCACCTGACCACGAGGAAGGACACCCGAGTCGGCGACTGGGCCGCGGCCAGCAACGTTGAGTTCGCCTACACACCGACCAACAGCTCCTGGCTCAACCGCATCGAGGCCCAGCTCACCGCACTGCGCTGCTTCGCACTGGACGGGACGGACCACGCCAGCCACAAGGAGCAGGGCAGCATGATCCGCCGCTACATCATCTGGCGGAACAAGCATGCCGCCGACGACCACCTCCGTGAGGTGGTAGACAGGGCGAACATTGCCTGATGCGGCACTAGTAGTGGTCAGGGCTGCCGAGTTGCAAGTTCGAGGGAAGCGCAGCCACGACGACGACCCGTAAGTACCCTTCTACCCAGCGTGATTTGGGGGGCGGGAATGGGTAATCAAGTCGTCGCGTGCGGGCTCGTGGACAACATCGTACGCTTTGAGATCGAACAGACCGAGGACTTCCGTCCGGTGTCCACGGCGGCGATCGTGGGCCGGGTTCAAGAGGCCGCCGAACCAGCGGTGGCCGCGGCCAAGGCGGTACTCGAACGGATCGCGGAGGCGCGGCCGGAACAGGTGGAACTGAAGTTCGGCATCAAGGTGAGCGGCACCGCCAACTGGATCGTGGCCAGAGCCGTGCTCCGAGGCAGCCGCGATTTCCAGCGCCACCCGCAGTTCAAGTGAGCTGCCCGCTGTGGTGGCTGCGGGCAGCAGTTCCTCCGCGCGTTTGACGCGGTAGGTGACGGTGTTGCGGGCGATGTGCTGACGGTCGGACGCGGTGCGCAGGCTGCGTTTTCTCGGCGAGGTAGACGCGCAGGGTTTCGCGAAGCTCCCGCAGCCGGGCGCCCTCGGAGGCGAGCGGGCCGAGCACCTCCTGTACGAACCAGCGGGCGTGTTCGGAGTCAGCCGTGACGAGGGCTGCCAGGCGGACATCCCGGTACTCGCAGAGCCAGGAACGCGTACCGTGCGAGGCCATCCGCTGTGCCTGCAGCGCTCCGCGATGGCTGCGGCGCATGCCGTGCGGGCCGGTCGCGGGCGGGCCGAGCGCCGCACGCACCCCTGCCGGGTCGGGCAGAGAGCTTCGCAGGCGCTCGATGCGGTCTTCGGCGAGTTCGCCGGTAACGGCGAACCAGGCCCACACAGTGTTGCCGTGGGCCGGGATCATCAGCGCCTTAGCCTGCCCCAGCTGGTGGTTCTGATCCTGGGTATCTGTTGCGGGCTCGGCACGTCCTCCTCCGAGGCGGTCCTGCGCTGGGCCAAGGACGGACGGCATCCTCAGCCCCGACGTCACCCTCATCCATTCCACGGGACTGACCTCCGAAGCCTGGAAGGCGATGGGGGAGACCGGCACCACCGTGGCGCTCGCCCCCACGTCCGACGCGCAGATCGGACTGGAGACCGCGATCCCCGCCGTCGACGAGGCCCTCGCCGTCGGCATCCGGCCCGGACTGAGCATCGACGTCGAAGTCGCCCTGGCCAGCGACATGTTCACGCAGATGCGAGCCCTGCACGCCATCCAGCGGATGTGCGCCGTCAACGCCGCTACGGCACCGACCAGCAGGCCTCCCGTATCACCACCCACGACGTCCTGGACTTCGCCACCCTCCAGGGCGCCCACACCAACGGTCTCGCCGGCTCACCGGCTCACTCACCCCGGGCAAGAAGGCCGACCTGCTGGTCATCCAGGCCGAGGACCTCAACAACATGCCGCTCAACGACCCGATCGGCACGATCGTGCTGGGCTCCGACGCCCGCAACATCAGCGCCGTCCTCATCAACGGCGAGCCCCGCAAGTGGAACGGCCAGGTCCTCGACATCGACCTGGCCGCCCTGCGCGGCGCGGTGCACGCCTCGCGCGAGTACGTCCTGAACACCACCACCGGCTGAGCCCCTTCAGCTTCAGAGCCCGGCTGGCTCCATTGCATCGCCGGGCTCGGGGAGCAGGGGCGGCGCCCCAAGGCGTAGGCGCCGCAGCGGCCCAGCCCTGCAGAGGTGGTGACGTGTACGCGGGAATTGCACGGCTTCGATGCGAACGGCACCACCCTGGATCTGGCATCACGACCGCGAGGACCGGGTCCGTCAACGCCCGGGCCAGGGTCTGCCATGGGCGCAACCACAGCTCCGCGCCGCGAGACCCCGTCCTGCGCGAGCTGCGACACCCGCACGGGCGCCCTCAGCTGCTGCCCGGCCGGACGCGGCGGAGCCGTCTGCGTCGGCGGGATCTACGGGATCCGTGGCGGTTCCCTGCATGAGTGGAAGCTGAACCATCTTCCGCCGGACACCAGGCCGCTGCCCTCCGTGATCCGCTACGACCAGTTGCTCCGACACCGCCGCACCGGCGGCGGTGACCTGCGAGAGGGAGAAGCGCCATGACCGCTCTGCTCCGCCAGCGGAACCTGACAGAGCAGGCCGCGACCACGGCCATCGACACCGCATGCCGACTGCTGCGGCTGCCGTCGATCCGCAACGAGTTCGCCGAGATCGCCGACCGGGCGGCGAAGGACCAGATGACCTACCGGGGCTTCCTCGCCGAGCTGCTGATGACCGAGTGCGACGACCGGGCCCGACGCCGCTCGGAACGGCGGATCAAGGCCGCCGGGTTCCCCCGGGACAAGTCGCTGAGGATCTTCGACTTCGACGCCAACCCCAACATCGACCCGGCTGTGGTCAACACTCTCGCCAGCTGCGAGTGGATCAAGAAGAGCCAGCCGCTCTGCCTGATCGGCGACTCCGGCACAGGCAAGTCCCACATGCTCATCGCCCTGGGCACCAAGGCCGCAATGCAGGGTTACCGGGTCCGCTACACCCTCGCCACCAAGCTCGTGAACGATCTGGTGGAGGCCGCCGACGAGAAGCAGCTGAGACGATCGCCCGCTACGGCCGTGTCGACCTCCTCTGCATCCATGAGCTCGGCTACATGGAGCTCGACCGCCACGGCGCCGAACTGCTCCTCCAGGTGTTGACCGAGCGCGAGGAGAAGAACAGCGTCGCCATCGCCTCAAACGAGTCGTTCGGTGGCTGGACCAAAACCTTCACCGACCCCCGCCTCTGCGCGGCCATCGTCGACCGCCTGACTTTCAAGGGCACCATCATCGAGACCGGTACCGACTCCTACCGCCTGGCCAGCACCCGGGCGCGGGCCGAAGCCCCCGCCAAGGCCGGCTGACCGTTGCATGGTTCAGCTTGATAGTTCTCCGCCCCAAGGATCGTCAAGCACTGGTTCGGGGATGTTCGCCGTGAGCATTTCGTCGATGCAGCTGCGCAGCCCGGAGCCATGGTGGTCGACGACCCAGGTGAGCCATGGCACCGGCTGGAGCAGGTCGTCGTATTGACGGGTGCCGGGGTCGGTGAGGAGGGCGCGGAGCTCGTCGGGGGCGGGGTCGGTGGCCAGGCACAGCCGGGCCAGGCCGGCGCCGATGCGGACCTCGGGCGGTCGTCCGGGATCCGACCACAGATCCTGGGCCCATTTGGGAGCGTGTCCATCTTGGTGTTCGCGGGCGAGTTGGGCGATCGCCAGGATCAGGCTCACCCGGACTACCGCATCGTCTTCCTTCGCCAGCCTGGATTGCAGAGCAGAGGAGGCGTGTGAAAGCTCGCCGGTCGCCGCCGCCAGGACGTAGGCGGTCACGGGGCGGACCTCGGGTTCGGGGTCGGAGAGAAGCGGGAGCAGAAGGTGCAGGTCGTCCGTGACGGCTTGACGGGCGGCCTGGATCGTCCAGTCCACCGGGCACATCGTGCTGCCCTCGATCATCAACGGCTCCTCGGCGACTTGGAGCATGCCTTCCCGTGATCCGTCCCCCATGTGCTGACACCGGCCGATCTCGGCGATCAAGCGAAGGGTCTGGGCACGGAGTTCGGGGCGCCCGGCCGCCGCGATCCGGAGCAGAAACGGCACCGCCAGTGCTCCCACCGCGATCGTGCCGCCCTGATGATGAAGGTTCGTCCAAAGCTGCTGCAAGGCCCTGTCTGCAGCTTCGGCGTCCCCGGACACGAGCGTGGCGAGCAGGCCGGGGATCTCCTCGCCCGGGCCGTAGAAGTGCCGGAACCGCTGCCAAGGGACCTCGTCATACCTGAACCCGTCCTTGACCTCCCGCGGGATCGCGCCTACGACCGTCCGCACGTCGCAGTCCGTGCCGGTCCATCGTTCCGGCCAGCCAGCCCAAAAGTCATCGTCCACGGCTTGGCCTTCCAGTCCACCGGAGCGATGTCACGAGGACGTGTCGGGGCATCCCGACTTCCAGGGCGTGGGCATCCGCGAGGAGACCGGGCAGGTCGGCGAGCAGCTTCCGGTGGGCGCCCGTGTCGAACAGGGTTCGGGCGGCGGCCAGGCGGGAGTCGAGGAGGCCGGTGCCCGTCGGGGCTGGGGGCTCCACGGGCCGCCGCGAGTCTTCCGCGCAGGGCCACACCTCCTTGACCCACCCGGCGACCGCGTCATCGTCCCGCTCGATTGCCCGGCGGGCCGGAACCTGGCAGGACCAGCCATTGCGTACCAGCAGCTTGCGCACGCCCTGGATGGTGTAGGTCAGGTGGAAGCGCCGCCCGATCACCGTTTTCACACGGCTCAGGGTCCAGCGTTGATCCTCCCAGCCGTGCGCGGCCGGCCCCTTGGCCAGTTCCGCCTCCAGCTGCGTGAACTGCTTCTGGCTCAGCCTCGGCAGCGACGCCGGCCCCTGGGACCTCAGAGCCCGCGGACCGGCCTCCTCCCACGCCTGCCGCCATCGCTGCACCGACCGGACACTGACCCGCAGGTCCTTGGCGATCACCGAGCTCGCCTCACCCCGAGCGAACCTCTCGGCCGCCTGGAGCCGTAACTCCTCGCGGAAATGCTGCCGTTCGGCAGTCAGCCCGCCCCCTTGTGGATACCGCATGCCCCGGTGATACCGCAGCGGAGACAAGACGTCAGCCCCTACGACACTACGAGTTCAATCTCAGTAACCGCCAGGTTCCCGTCCGACAGGTGAGGGACGGGTGGTGTGGCTTGTAACCGAGGGTGGGATTCGTTCTGCACCGGCGCCCGGGCCGGAAGCCCGGCTGGGGGATCGACACATCACGCATTCGCCGCATGTCCGTGCACCGCGGAGCGCACTACGAGGGCCTGGCACGTCGGCGTGGATCCAGGCCCTCGGTGCGCCGGGGAGGGCCCATGCACCATGGCACTGGACGGGCCGGCTGGCCTGCGGCGCGCGTACGCCGTTCCTCCCGGTCACCCGTCTGGTGGAGAGGCACCGACCGCTGGAATGCCCCGTCTCCATCGAGGGCACCTTCTGGCTGCCTGCCCCCCCCGCTGTAGCAGCCGCGTCCTGGTCCGGCGCCCGACCACAGGCCCGACCACGGCAGGCCAGGAGTCGGTGATGTGGTCGACCAGGCTCAGCATCGGTGTCAGCTCCTGAGCGCACCCGCACAGCGTGCACAGCCGCGCCCTCAATTCTCCGCGACGCTCAGCGCGTGCTCCACATCGAGCAGCGGCGCGCCCTGCGGTGCCTCTTCGCAGTCCGGCGCGTGAGTACACGCCGGGCCGGGCCCCTGCCCTCACGCACCTTCCCCAGCACCCAGCCCGGAGACCGGCGCTCCCCGAGGGGACCTCGCGGACCGCCGATGTGGACGACGCCTCCAGCCGCTCGGTGGCAACCTGGTCGTAGTCGACGCCTTCGACCGGCCGCACATGGTCGGGCGCGCGCAACCACCCCCCGGTACTCCGCTGCTTCCACGCCGTCGTCCTCGCGGCCCTGGTACGGCGGCAGCCCTACGAGGCACACCCAGCCCGTCTCGGTCTGCCGCCGCCTTCACAACCGTGCCCCGACCTCCTGTTCAGGGTGTCCCAGCACGGGGTCGGTTGCGTCGTCGGATCGGGGCGTCAAGGCACCTACCGTAAGCAGCTGCCGCGCTGCGCCCTTCTAGGCTCTCGGTGTCAGGCAGACACGAGCCAGAGGAGGAGGTAGGGCGTGGCGACGTACAGCGCTGGCTACTTGAAGCGGCTGCTGGCCGCTGTGGAGCGGTTCGAGGGGCTCTTCGGGCGTTGGACGGAGACCCAGGTCGAGTCGGACCACATCCAGTCTCGCGGGGTGTTCCCTACTGTCCGGGCCAGGGACGGGCAGGATCGGGCGACGATACGCGGGCTTGAGCTGGACGTAGCGGAGGCCGCGGGTGCCGCTGCGCGGGCGGTCACCGTCACCGGGGCGCAGATCGCCGTCGCTGGGATCGGCGTCCTCGATCCGATCGAGAACTGGTCGCTGATGTCGTCCCCGAAGGCGCTCTTCACACCCCAGGAGGTCCGCACCACGGCGGCCAGAGTCCGGGGCCGTCTGAGCACGATGATCGACGAAGCCGAAGCGGCCTCGGAGTCGGCGACGCCGGGGTTTGCCCCCTCAGAACTCCACGAGGTCATATGGACAGCAGCGGCCGCGCACTGGACGACCCACCAATACCGGGTCGCGGTGCGGGAGGCGTCGGAGGCGCTGACCGTGCACTGGAAGGCCTGCCTGGGCCGCAACGACGTGTCCGACACCTCGTTCTGGCAGCAGACCCTCTCCGAGGGGGAGCCGGAGCCCGGCAAGCCCAAACTCGCCTGGCCGGGCCCGGCGGAAGACCAGACAGTCAAGAGCATGCGCGGAGGTCTGGCACCGTTGGCCGGCGCGCTCAACAACCTCGCGACCGGACTGAATCTCACGGTCAGGAACGTCTCGACGCACACCCGCGATGAACTGACCGAACAGGAAGGCATGGAACGGCTCGCCGCCTACAGCTACTTCGCCCGTCTGCTCGATCAGTGCGAGATCCGGCGCGCAGAGAAGCCCGAAGACACATGAGCTGTTTCCGTCGATCGCCGCTTCCCGGGAAGCGGGCTGCGGCCCTCCCGGCTCCGGCTCCTAGGCTCTCGGCATGTGCGGGGCTGCAGGGGAGTGTCAGTTGGACATCGTCACCCTGAGTGTCAGTGGATCGGGCTTCCTGACCTCGTGATCGGCACTGACGGAGGTCCTGTTGATGAGATCGCCTCAGGTCGTGAGCGCGTCTACACAGCGCCCCATGGCGGTTGATACGTGGGCTGCCTGCCCGCTTCGCACGGTCCTGACCAGGAGTGGTCCTGGTGATCGGGGAGGGTGGGGGGCCGTCGGGTTCAATGCCGTGTGGCCATAGCCGTGTCCATAGGGCTTCGAAGCGGTAGTGGGGGAGGCGGCGTCTCCGCGGTCGAGTGCATCTCGCGCAGGTCGTGCTGTGGTGCCGGCCTGCAGCGCTTCGTGGCTGGCTTGGACACACCGCTGCTCTTCGTCGGGCCGCGGCGCCGGCCGGTAAGGGCGTGTGTCCAGGCCGCGCGGGCTGCCGAAGGGCTTCAGCACTCACAGGAGAACTTCGTTGTGGTTGGTGCTGGTGGTACCAGCTGGATCAGCGCGGAGAACCAGCAGCTGGTGCTCCGCGGGAGACGAGGTCTCCTTGTGATGACTCGGGGCAATGATCATGAGTGTCGTTGCTACAGCGATGCTCAAAGGGGCGAAGACGTATGCGAGCGGGCGAGGCTGGACTGTCGACTTGTGCATGATTCGTCCTTCGGCTCACTGGGCGGTGGGCGGTGGCATCCCCTTTTGGGATGCCAGGCAGTACGGGTGAATCTGCCTGTCGGTTCGCCTTGCTGCCAGCCCCACATCTCCCGGCCCGCTGAGAAACCAGACCCAGCGGCGGGTAGGCGGGAGACAGCGGCGTGGCCGAGTGGGCATCGCGTAATTGAGCTCAATGTCGTTACCGTGGCGTGTGCCCTGGTTGGTGATCTCCGCTCGGTGACCTGTGCCGGTCGTGCCCCCGGTTACATGAGGGCGCAGCCAATCTCGACAGACTCCCAAGCCGCGTGTCTGCAGGCGCACGTATCGCTCGCCGAAGGCCGGCTACAGGCCTTCTTGGTCAGCGGTCGTATCGGAGCTTGCGATCGGGCTGGCAGGCCGGCAGATCTTGTCCGTCCCACAAGGCGATCCGGTGGGCGTGCTCGCCCGTACTACTTGGCGCCTGGTTCCGGTGCCTCGTACGCCGCTCCTTGAGGGCGTATGACGGGGCGACGTTGCCGAGGGCCACACTGCCTCCTTGCGATGGACGATGACGCGCCCGGTGCGTCCGCTCGATGCCACGGCATCATTATGTTTGGCCTTGCTGCTTGTCCGTATCGATGAACGGGTACGCCGCTACCGGTCTCGTTCGCGAAGAAGGCTGTGGCCCGCCGGAGGGCCCCACGCCCCCGCAGGCTGTGGTTCTCCTGCCACAGATGGGCCCGCGCCTCGCGCTCGGCTCTGGTCAGGTCGGCCCGCTCGTCGGCGTCGGCCTCGGTCAGCGCACTGCTCGCCAAGTTGGAACATAAGTTCGGGGCCCAGCCCTTGGTCTGGGCCGCCTGTCAGAACACGGGTACTGGGTTGAGGAGCGGTTATTGCCGCGTCTTGGTCGATGACCACACCAGTGGCCCCTCAACCGAATTCCGTGGCCACCTCGGCAACACGTCAGGGATCTGGGCAGGGCGCTGGGCATGTCGGGGGGCGCTGGCGTCAGGCGCCTGGGCGGCTATCACTTGCCTTCGTACGGCGTTTTCATACACCTGCCTCGCGGGCAGTTGTGTAGAGCTCGCGGGACACGTCGAGGAGGTGATGCACGTCCCGCGTCGTGATGCAGAGATCGAGCAGGACCTCATCGATCCCTGCAATCTGTGAGTGCTCCACCAGGTCACTAACGACTTGCTCCATATTGCCCTGGAACGGGAGCCGTCCCTCTCCGGTGAACGGCTTGTCGCTGAGGAGCACGTTGGCCCGCACTATGACCCCTAGGTCGTGTCCGCAATGTCAGGGCAGCCAGAGTCGTAGGCAGGCGATGGTGACCAGGGCCTGGTAGTGGCGGGCGAGTTTGTCGTACCGGGTGGCCAGGGCCTTGTTGTGCTTGAGCTTGTTGAAGCAGCGCTCGACGAGGTTGCGGCGCCGGTAGGCGGCCCGGTCGAGCCGGCAGCGGCCCTCGCCGCGCCGGATGCGGCCGTTGATCTGGTCGATCCGCTCGGGGATCGCGGCTTTGATGCCTCGTCTGCGCAGGTAGGAGCGGATCTTCGTGGACGAGTAGCCCTTGTCGGCAGCAACCTGCTCGGGCCGGGTCCTGGGCCGCCCGGGCCCGGACCGGCCGACACGGATGCGGGCCATGACCTGCTCGAACTGGGTGCAGTCGTTGACGTTCCCGGCGGTAATCGTGAAGGCAAGCGGGCGGCCCTGCCCGTCGCAGGCGAGGTGGATCTTCGTGGTCAGCCCGCCGCGGGACCGGCCGATCGCCTCACCCGGCCAGAGCCCCCTTTTCGGGCCCCGGCCGCGTGCTGGTGAGCCCGCACAGTCGTGGAGTCCACACACACCACCGTCCAGTCGACACTGCCCACGGCGTCGCAATGCTGCTGGACATGGGCCAGCAGCCGGTCCCAGGTGCCGTCGGCCGACCAGCGGCGGAAGCGTTCATAGACCGTCTTCCACGGGCCGTAGCGTTCGGGCAGGTCCCGCCAGGCCGCGCCCGTCGACAGCTTCCACAAGATCCCGTTGACCACCTGACGGCGATCCCGCACCGGACGGCCCATCCGCGGCGGAGCCAGCAACGGCTCGATCACCGCCCACGACTCATCAGTCAGCTCATGACGACGCACCACGAACAGACCAACGCACCAACCACTTTGCGGACACGACCTAGCGGGTTGCTGCGGTGGCGCTCGGCTGCCAGGCCCTGCACGGATTGCCAGGTACGTGCCAGTTGATGTGCATGCATACCTACCGGCATCCAACCGTCGGCACGATCAACGAGACGACGCATAGCCTTGTCACTGCTCGCGGGCAGGTAGATCGGCAGGGGGCGGGTCGGCTTCGGACCGATCTCGGACGGCGCGATCTTGGTTATGGTGCCGTCGTAGGAGACCGGGTCAGCCCCCCCATACTGCCGCGAACACGTCCAGCGTCTCGTCGAGCACCGCACCACGTTGCTCGAACGGTGCGACGGAGCCCGCCGCGTACTCGTCGAGCGACCAGCCGGTGCCGAGACCCGCAATCACCCGCCCGCCTGCGGCGTTGTCCAGCGACGCGAACCAGCGCGCCAGGTGAAACGGCATGTGGTAGGAGGCGACCAGCACACTCGTGCCCAGTCGCGCCCGTCGCGTGACTGCTGCGGCCATCGCCAGGGTCACCAATGGGTCGGCGACGCTGCGGTAGGCATCGGGCCACTCGAGACCAGGCACGTTATAAAGACCCTGCGTCATCGGTGTCGGAAAGAGAGTGCGTTCGAAGACCCAGAGGCTCTCGTATCCCATCTCCTCGGCTTCCCTGGCCACAGTTACGGTGTCGGGCCCGAGATTGAATTGCTTCATCTGAGGAAGCGCCATACCGAGCTTGAGTGGCATCCGGTACTCCTCGGGTGTGCTGGGTTGAGACGGAACACGCATGCGCGAACGTTGATTTCTCGCAGCGAGGCCTGCTCTCCACCTGCCGAACAGGTTGGGTATCTCTGGGTGGGCAGGGGTACGGCGGTCGCCTCCGATGTCGCGGGACGCAAGCGGAGAGTGGGCGACAATCACTACGCGAACACAGACCCGCTCGGATCAGGGCGCGACTCCTCCGATGTGGAGGAGATCATGGCCATGGTTCGGCCCCGGCGAGAGCCGGTTCGCTGGTGGACCTGGGCGGCACCGCAGTGTCTTTGACGCAAGCCAGCAGGGTGCGAGCGCTGACACCGCCGAGAAGGCCCCGGCCAGAAGCCGACAAGCTCCGGGGTGCGGTGCCCGGTTTACGGACGGTAGTAGCAGGGCAAGTTAGGGGGATTCCCCCATGCGCTTCAGGCTTTGCTCCCGCCATCATCTGCTGACGCCAGCCAGACTGGCCGGAGGTCTTGAATTTTGGGGAGATCACATGAGGGTTACGACCATCGGCCTCGTAGCCGTTGCCGTGCTGGCTCTGGGCACCGGCGTGGGAGGAGCCGCCCAGCCGGCATCTGGTCATGTCGGAGGTGCGCAACCGTCGGATGCTGACGTGATCACGGTGCCTGACCTGAAGTGTGTGAAGAACGACAAGTTCCAGCACTGCGAATGACTGAGCTGCTTCCCCGATCTTCTCCAGGGGGAGAACGGCCTTGATCATTGACAGGGTAGGTGACCAACAGGTTCCCTGACACACGAGTTGAGACGTGAGATCTCTCGCTCAGCCGTCCGGGAGTCTTGCCCGCTGCGGGCCCTCGCCGCCATCCCGGTCGGAAGCCGCACGCCCGGGCACCCAGGCACGAGCAGTGACAGGCGTAGCGGTGCCCGGCTCTTTGATGACAACGAAATCGAAGTGAGTGAGCTCTTTCAGCGTTGCCGCTCCAGCGTGAGGATGGCAGCGGCGATTGACGTCATTCGATTCGGGCTGCACCGGGACCGGCGGAAGATGCGCCAGGATTTCAGCCGTGCGACGCCGCGCTCGACCGGAGCCCTGGCTGCGGGCAACGCGCGGTTGACGGATTGCTGGGTCGGTGTGAGCTAGCGGCCCGGCGGGCGCCTGAGGGGTGTCGTCACCCATGAGCCCGCTCCCATGTAAGCCCGGTCGGCGAGGACTGCGACGCCTTGGCGTTCGCAGATCCGGATGATCCGGTGGTTGCGCGCCGCCGTCAGGTCGTGGGCGCGGCCGGGGAGTGCGGGTGAGATCCACAGCAGCCGGCCGTCTGGATCGGTGATGAGCTGCACGTTCACCCCGTGTCGGCGGTGCTTGTGGGAGTAGTCGGCACGGCTGTCGCCGACCCGGTCGCACTCCGCGAGGGTGCCGTCCCGCAGGACGTACTCCGGGTCCGCTTCACGCAGGGCACGGAGGAGGCCGGGCGCGCGGTCGGCGAGCAGATCGATGACAGCGGCCGTGTAGGCGTGAGCGGTGCCGACGGATATGCCGAACCTGGCCGCAATCTGCGCCAGGGTGTCGTGCGGGCGCAGGTACACCAGACCGGCCAGGGCACGCTGGTGCGGCGGAAGTTTGCAGCGCCGGTCACCCTCGCGGGTGACGATGAGCATGGTGACCCACTCGACCAGGGCGTGAGGCAGGTCGAGTGCGGCAGAATGCGGAACCAACGCGGCTCCTGTGCCTGTGGGTTGAGACGTCGAACACCTCCCCCAACGGCACGGGAGCCTCGTGCGTTGCGCACACCATCAGCGTCACCCGAACAGTGGCCGAGCTGAAAACGCTCAGTGGCTCCCAATGTGTGCGCCGGCTACCGGGGTGACGATCTGACAACCGAAGAGACCATCCGGTCGCGGTGGCTGCGCACAGGCGTGGGCCTTTTCGATAAGACTCAAGAGACACCAGCCGCTCAGGGCGTGGGCGGCGGTGCCCCGTGCCGGATGGGGATGTCTGCTTGTGCCGCGCGGTTGGTGATGGCGGGGGCGGCGCGTTCGGCGAGGGCGGCGATGGTGAGGGAGGGGTTCACAGTCAGGGAGGTGGGGATGGCGGAGCCGTCGGTGACGAACAGGCCGGGGTGGCCGCGCAGTTCGTTGGTGTCGGTGAGGGCGCTTGTCTCGGGGCTGTCGCCCATACGGGCGGAGCTGATGGGGTGGGCGGTCACCGTCGCGGCGACGTCTTCGTGCCAGGGGTTCACCCGGGCCAGCCCGTCCCTTTCGAGAATGGCGCGCAGTGCTGTGTCCGCTTGTTGCCAGCCGTCGCGGGTGCGGGCGGTCGGGCGATAGGTCATGGTGCCTAGCCCGAGACCGGGGGCCAGGCGGGTGAAACTGCCGGTGATGGGCGGGACGGCGTGGAAGAAGCCTTCGTTGTCGTCTTCGGTCATTGCGAGCATGGTGAGCCAGGACTTCCAGCGGGCCCGGAGTCGGCGGCCGGGGATGCCGAACCAGTGAGGCGGATCGACGCTCTGGGAGAGGATGTTGGTGGCGGGTGGGAAGTAGATCTGCTGGAGCATGAACCGGCTGTACTCGGGGGCGGCCGCGTCCAGGTAGTCGTAGGTTGCCGCGGTGATGGGGCGGCCGATCGGCAGGCCCTCGTAGGGGATACCGTCCGAGCGGGAAAGACCTAGGAGCAAGTGCAGCTTGCTTTCGTCGATTTCAGCGACGCTGACCCGGTCGCCGTTTCCGGAGAAGTACCGTCCTACCGCAGCGTGGACGCCGCCGAGCAGGATGGCCGAGCGCTGAAGGATGACTGGGGTGCCGATGGCGCCGGCTGCGAGAACGACCAACTTTGCGTGGATGGTGCCGGTCTGCAGGGTGCACGTGTAGTCATCAGGGTCGAGGATCGTGTACGTGACGGTGTAGCGGTAGTCCGGGATGGGGGAGGGGCCTACGGTCTGTGCCTCGTGCAGGGGCCGGATCGTTGCGCCGTGTGCCTCGGCGGCGGGCAGGTAGTTGAGCAGCAGCGAGCGTTTGGCGTCGAAGCGGCAGCCGGACAGCATCCAGTTGCAGTTGGTGCACCGATTGATGTCTACGGCGACGGGGACGGGGTTGCAGGTGTGGCCGGTCCGTGCGCAGGCGGCAGCCAGGACGCCGCCTGCGTATGACACATCAGGCCAGTCGGTGCGGGTGACGGGGAGTGTCCCCTCGACGCGGTCGTACCAGGGGTCGAGGGCGGCGCGGGTGAGGGAGGCGGGCCAGATGCGTCGGCCGAGGCTGCCGCGGCGTTCGAAGACGAAGGCCGGGGCCCGGAGGGACGCGGCGAAGTAGACGACGCTGCCGCCGCCGACGCAGTTGCCCGCGACCACGGTGACGCCGTCACCGCGGATGACGTCGACGATCCGGTTGTACGTACCGAGCCGCAGTGAGTGGGTGAAGTCGTTTGCGGCCAGGCGTGGGCCGCGCTCGAGAATGGTGACGCGGGCGCCCCCGGCGGCGAGGTAGTAGGCAGGGATCGCTCCGCCGAAGCCGCTGCCAACGACGAGGATGTCGGTGGTCTCCACGCTCATCTGAGTCCTTTCGTGGGTACTCCCTGCCCCTTTGCTGAACCTGCTGCGGCGCCCTCTGACGGCGCGTTGATCGGCCATGCCGCTTCCGCGTGCCGCGCTGTGCGCCGGATGAGGGAGGACAGCAGGAGCAAGGCATCGATGAACCGGGTCAAGGGCCTGCTGCCTGGGCAAGGGCGCATGCGGAGGTCGTCGATGCGCGGACCGGTGCAGCCGCCAAGCAGGCGGTTTCCGTGAGAGCCAGGCGATCTGCCGTGAAAGCGTGCCAGTGGCCGGTCTCCTTTCCCTCAGAGGGGTAAGCCCGTCGGCGACGCGGCGTGGGTCAGGTTCCTGGGACTGCTGGAAGGGAAGGCGCTCGCACCGGCCGTGACTGTTAACTCGTCTCTGGCCCCGTTGGGAGGGGGAAGGATGTCAAGCGGGGCTTCCCGAGGCGGTGGTGGCGGGGTGGAGGGCAGCAAGGGCCTTGCCGTAGGAGTAGTCGGTAAACCGCCACAGTCCGTCGGGGCCGGGCGGGGGGAAGCCCAACCAGGTCAGGCCGGGGTGATGGGTTGTCACGGCTTGGCGGGTGTCGATATGGGCGGCTGTGTCGAAGGCGAGGCTGGTCAGCAGGCTGATCATCTGCCAGATGGAGCGGTCGGGGTTCTCGTGGCCAAGTAGGTCCCCTACGAGGGCGGTGCGGTGCTGGAACGGCAGGCCGACGAACGGGGGGAACGTGATCGGCAGCAGGATCAGGTGTGCGGTGGCGTAGGCGAGGGCCCGGGCGTTCAGCAGGGCCGCGATTTCCGGCAGGAGCGGAGCCAGGCGAAGTTCGTCAGAAGCGAGCGTCTTGATCACGCCGGCCTGTACGGCGCCCGGGCCGCTGACTGCACCGGCGACGGCGGCGTCCCCGGCAAATCGGCGTTCGCCGGGGATCTGGGTGTCCGCGAAGGCCTCCAGTGTCAGCACCGTCCAGCTCCCGAGCCCTTCGGTCATTCCTGCGGGCGAGGTAACGGACGGGAACCGGCTGACGGACAGGGCGGCGACGGCTCCGGCAAGAGCCTTCAGGGCCGTCCTCCGGTCGAGCGAAGACATTGCGTTCACCCGTCCAGAAAACAGCGTAGGTCGAAGGGGACAGAGGTGGTGGTGAGGCCCGTTTCTCCGGCGGTGTGGCCGTAGTCATCCAGCACGTCGGCGAGATCGGGAAAGGTGGGGCGGAGTGCCGCGACGGCGTCGCCGATGCCGACGCTCGTGCCGTGGATGCGGAAGTTGGATAGCCGTGCACCAAACTGCTGCCTGGTCTTGTCCCACCAGTACTGACCGTCCCAGGTCACCCAGGGCGTTGAGCCGGTAGTGGCCTGCACACTCCATCGGTCCTTCTGGTAGTAGCGGCAGGTGACCATCGCCAGCGCGAAGCGTGAGGGCTCGGCGATGAGGAAGCGCAAGGCGCCGCCGTTGTCGACTGTGATGTCGCGCTTGCTGTACTCAACGCACAGCGGATCGTCGAACATCAGCCACCAGGGCGGGATCTCGCCCTCGCCGAAAACGTGCCAGGCGCAGGTACTGGCGAAGGCGGGCTCGGTGAACGGGCCCACGCTGGACGTCGTGGTGGGGGCGCTGATCGGAAGCGCGGTGGACCTGGCGGCGGTGATCGCGGCCGCCGAAGCTTCTCCGGGGGCGAGGACTGCTGCGCACACACCAAGCGCGATTGCCAGGGGCATGACATTGCCGTAGATGCGGTGCACACGAGGCAAAGGTGACTCCTGCTCTTCTGGGCGAGCTACCGGCTCAACTGCAAGTCGCGTTCGCTCTAGGGCGGATGAGGGCTTCGAAACGGAGTGCAGACGCGCAGGACAGGGCCGCACGTGACCAGGCGGGGCGGTGCCCCGTGTCGGGCCACGGGCCACCCATGGAGAACAGAGTGAGGCACGTCTACCAGTCAGTAAAGAGGTGGGTCAGTGACTCATCCACTGGCATGTTGGCATGTGGGGTCGCCCGCTAGCGACTTGACGGGTTGTGATGGCGGACGGCGCGAGGTGGAAAGTGTGGGTTCCGTCCCGCTCACCGGCAGCGGCATGGAAATCCCGGTGGAGGGCCCCCGGCGCAAAGACCGCTCCATGCTCCCGCAGGGCCCCCGGGGCATCCCCTGCCAGAGGCGTGCCAGGGGGTGCGATCGACAGTCCGCCTCCTTGGCCGGCGCTCCCCTCCAGAGTTGAGGGGTTTCCCTCAAGCGAAGCCCTCCCGGCCGGGTGCATCATCGCGTGACGGAGGTGATCTATGAACGACGACTTCGTTCTCATGGATGACGGCGACGACGTCTTCGACATCCAGGTGGAGGATCTGCGGGCCCCAGACGAATACGAGTCGATCATCCGCGTCATCGGTAACTGGTGATCTGGCCGGTGCCGACCGGCTCTGGGGTGGCCAAGGACTCTGGCCGCCTCAGAGCTCGCGGAAGCGTCGTTCGGACCCTCGGGGGTGGCCGGTGACCGCACAACGTGGGGGAAGCTTGGCGACGGAGCGCACCTTTTTGGAGCGTCTGGTCGGAGATGCCCGTCGTTTCACATCGGAGTACTGGTTGCAACAGCCGTACCTCAGACGCGGGGCACTTCCGGAGGCCGCAGGAGAACTGCTATCACTGCCGGAGTTGGTGAATACACTAACAAGTGCTGCTCTCCGACCGCCGCATCTAAGACTGATCAAGGCCGGTGAACCGGTTGCCCAGCGGCACTTCACCCGGCGGATCAAAGTGGCAACAGAGTACATCTCCGACGCAGCGGATCCCGACCGCATCCTCCGGGAATTCGGCGCAGGCGCCACGATTGTGCTCGATGGCCTTGAAGACTACGTGCTTTCGGTCCGCCAAGCCTGTGACGCTCTACGTCATTCCATGGGCGTTCCGGTACATGCCCACGGATTTGTGACGCCGCCCGGAGAAATCGGTCTTCGCCCCCACCACGATCCTGTGGATGTTTTCGTGGTCCAGGTGCACGGTTCGAAGAACTGGAAGGTCTACGACCGGATACAGGGCACGTCGGGGGCCTCGTGGCTGTATACCGACGGCGACTTGGGCACCCCTGTCATAGAGACGCGGTTGCAGCCCGGCGATGTGCTGTACCTGCCCAAGGGGGCACCCCATGTGGCTGCGGCCCCGGAGGTCATGTCCGTACACGTTTCCCTCGCCTGCGTGAGCGAGACGTGGGCAGACCATCTCCGCCATCTTGTGGAGCAGGCCCTGGAGTCCCAGGAGTTTCAGGAGACCCCGAATCTCTTCACTCTCAACGATTCCGATTTCGCTGCCGAGATCAAGAAGGTTGCAGCTAACCTGAGCAGAAGGCTTGATGAGGGTTCAGGCGGAATGCGAAAGGGCCGTCATACGTCAGCGTGGGGGCTTTCCTCTGCGCTGGCCACGATGGAGAACCTTGCGCGTCACCAGGGTGGCGAGGTCACTGTCTATCGGTGTCAACCTGTCGAACTCTCGGAGCAGCCGGACGGCACGTGCGTGCTCAGGATTCCGGACGCGGTGCTGAGAATGCCTGCCAAGTATCAGCCTGCCCTTGCCGTCATCGCTGAACAGGATTCGTTTCCGCTCTCGCAGGTGCAGGCCCTTCTCGGAGACAGGCGCACGACTGCCCTGATTGGCAAACTCGCGGCATACGGTGCCGTGTCGACCTCAGTGCCATGACTGGAAGTGCCTGGGGCTACCTGGCCGGCGTGTGAAAGCCTTCCCATGACCCCCCACTGCGGGCAGCCGGGAACGGTACCGCATTGCAGGAAAGACCGTACCCCGCGGCAGCGCCGGTGGACGGGGCGCAAGCCCGGATGGACTGCCTTGAGCGTTCGCACGTCGAGCATGCGGGGCCACACGTCTGCGTTTAATCAATAGATTTCGGTGAGGAAATGATTTCACAAAAACAGGTCGCTCTCATCGCTCCGCCGAACTACGAGGAGTTGATTCGGGGTGCGGCCGCTGTCGACGAAGCGAGAGTACTGAAAAGAGCGTTTGGTCAGCTTGGAGCGGAACTTTCAATCCATTGTTTTAATGATCCCGCAGTTAAGTGGTCGTCATTCGATGCCGTTCTCCCCAAAACGGCCTGGAACTATTTCAATGAACCTCTGCGATTCACGGAATGGCTTGACCATCTCGCCGAGAATAAAATTCAGTCAATAAATCCAGTCGAGCTCATCAGATGGAACCACGACAAAGCCTATCTCGCAGACCTGCGAGATGCAGGTGTTCGCGTCGCGCCATTCCATCTGTTCGTTGCCGGAACCGACCCCGGAGAAATCCTTGAGACCCTCTCGGGCGTTGGATGCAAAAATATCGTGATCAAGCCTTCTATTTCTGGAGCTGCACAGAAAACCTCGACGGCCACTCTCGATCAGCCAAGAGAGATCGAAGCACTTTCAAGTGAGATCCTGAAGGATTGTGGACTTATCCTGCAGCCGTTCTTTGACGAGATTCCGGATGTGGGGGAATGGTCGATCTTCTTTATTGATGGAGAAATTACACATTCGGTCCTCAAGGTGCCGAAGAGTGGAGACTTTAGATGTCAGGAAGTATGGGGGGCGCGCACAGAGAGGCACGAGATTCCGAGATGGATTGCGGAGGTGGCGAAGGGTGCGATTGAAGCTGCTCCCATGATGCCAACCTATGGCCGGGTGGACGGATTTGTTCGAAATGGGGAATTCAATCTCATGGAACTTGAACTAATCGAACCGTATTTCTACTTCGAGCATGCACCCCAAGGAACAGTCAGTCGATTCGCCAAGGCGATTGTGTCGAAAATTCAAACGTAACTCGCCTTCGCTGAATGGCGACCGGCGCGCGAGGCTTCCAGCCTCAGGACTGACGGGACGAGCCGCAGGGCGAGGACAGCCTTGCGCGGGCGAGGGCCTGAAGCAACTGCCCGGTCCTACTAGCCCCGCGCATTCATCGCTCTCGCCCATACCTTGATCAAAAAGCGGAGAGTGCTTCTGACCTGCAACGATGGGACTTGTCTAGGGTCCCATTAGCTGCACGGGAAGAAGCACTCTCCAGGTGAGCAAGAGTGTGGGGTTGTACCCGCGTTTCCGCGTCGAGGGCGGTGGCAGAGGGGCGGTTTCGCAGGCCGGGGCAGTGCTGTGGGTCGAGTCGGTCCGCAAGTCCGGCCGGACACCGCGGTATCGGCGGCAATGGTGCCGTGGCGCAATCCACGGGCGGTGAGCGACCCGGGCAAGTTCCTGCTGGGTGTCGCTCTCGCGACGGCTCTGGGCGGGGACTGTCTCGCCGATGTCGCCATGCTGCGGGCCGAGGCCGACGTGTTCGGCCCGGTGGCATCAGACCCCACGGTCTCCCGTCTCATCGATGTCCTCACTGCAGCCGGGCCGAAGGCGCTCACCGGGATCCGCACGGCGCGAGCCGAAGTACGCATGCGGGTCTGGGAGTTGGCCGGTGAAGACAGCCCGGCCGCCGGTGGCAGCGTGATCGTGGATATCGACGGTGTGCTCGTCCTCGCACACTCTGAGAAGCAGGACGCCACCGCGACCTGGAAGAAGACCATCGGCCACCATCCGCTCGTCGCGTTCGTCGACCACGGCCAGACAGGGTCCGGGGAACCGGTGGCCGCCCTGCTGCGGCCCGGCAACGCAGGCTCCACCACCGCGAGCGATCACATCGCCACCACCCAACTTGCCCTGGGCCAACTCCCCAGACACCTGCGGCGGGGACGGCAGACACTGATCCGCACTGACTCCGCCGGCGCGGCACCCGCGCCTGCCTCGACTGGCTCTCCCGCCGGGGCCGGTGGCTGTCGTATTCCGTCGCAATGACCATCACCGACATTATCCACCAGGCCGTCCTGCAGATCTCGAAGAAGGCGTGGACACCGGCCTACGACGCCGACGGCACGGAGCGGCCCGGAGCCTGGGTCGCGTAGATCACCGAGAGCCCCGACCTGAGCACGTGGCCGAAGGGCATGAGGCTGATCGTCCGCAAGGAACGGCCGCATCCTGGCGCCCAGTTGCGCTTCACCGACGCTGACGGGCTGCGGCTGACTTGCTTCGCCACCAACACCAAGGGTGGCCAGCTCGCCGATCTCGAACTGCGTTACCGCAGGCGGGCCCCGCTGCGAGGACCGCATCCGAGGCTCCAGCGACACCGGCCTGCGCAACCTGCCCCTGCACGACACCGCACAGAACCGGATCCGGCTGGAGATCGTCTCACTCGCACTCGAGCTCCTCGCCTGGATGCCCATGGCGGCCCTGACCGGCAGACCGCCGCTGGGAACCCAGGAAGCTCCGCCTGCGGCTTCTCCGCCGCCGCCCAGCTCGTCACCACCGGCCGCCGCCACCGGCTCCGCTCCACCACACGACGGCCCTGGACCGACGAGATCACCCGGGCAACCGACCGGATCAACGCCTTGCCGAGCCCCGGCTGACCAGCCCCACCGACCGCCCCCACGATCCGCACCACCACACCGGGAAAGTGGAATCCGGCGCCGACCCGACGCGACCACCGGGCCGTCAACCTGCCCCAGCCCCGAAAGACCGCACTCGCAATCACAGAGTCCCCGTCAGTACAGCAACGAGGACTCATGAACGTTCTGCGTTTGACGATGGCCCGCCATGGGGCTGCACTGGATTCATGGATGCTGCGGTGACTCCGTCCTAGTGCTGGATTCCTCTTTCGCTGGGTATATGTCCTGGTGGCGGGGTAGTTGATGGTGCTCGGGGGGCGGGTGCTGGACGATGGTTTTACGGGCACGGCCGGGGTGTGACGAGGATGAGCGGACCGTCGTTCGCCGCTCGTCGCGGGCACGGAAGGCACCGCGGGATGCGGTGATGCGGGCTCGGATGATCGAGCTGAGCTGGTCGGGGCTGCGGGTGCCGGCGATCGCCGTGGAGCTGGACTGCAGCCAGAAGACGGTCCGGTGCTGGCTGCACCGCTTCAACCGCTTCGGCCTGCAGGGGCTGGAGGATCTGGGCGGACAGGGCCGCAAGCGACGGATCACCGAGGAGGAACGATCTCGGATCATCGCCATGGTCAAGACCGTGCCACCGGGGCGGCTGAGGTGGGAGCCCGTTGGGGAGCTGTGGGCCTTCGACGAGTCCGGACCAGCCGAGTGGACCCTGGATTCTCTGGCCGCGGCGGCGCGGGCCGAGGGGATTGAGGTGGCTCGCTCACAGGTCCGCCGCATCCTGCTCGCCGAAGGCGTGCGCTGGCGCCGTACCCGGTCCTGGACGCGCTCGAAGGACCCGGACTTCGTCCCAAAAGGACGAGGATCATCGGCCTCTACACCCACCCGCCCGACGACGCGACGGTGATCTGCGCCGACGAGCTGGGGCCAGTGATCCCGCGGACCTTCCCGCCCGCACCTGCCTGGTCACCCGACGGGCACCGGATCAAAGCGGAACTCGACTACAGCCGCGGGCCGGAGAAGACCTGGGTCTACGGCGGCCTGCGACCAGCCGACGGCCAGGCAGTCACGATGACCGCGTCCTCCCGCAACAGCGAGTTCTATCAGCAGTTCCTGCAACTGCTCGAGGACGCCAACCCGGACGGGGAGATCTGGATCGTCACCGACAACCTGTCCAGTCACAACAGCGTGTCCACCCGTACTTGGCTCGAGGACCATCCCCGCATCCACCATGCCTTCATCCCGGTGGGCGCATGTTGGCTCAACCTGCAGGAAGGCTGGTGGCGCATCTTCCGCAAGGCCGCCCTCGCCGGCCGGTCATTCGCCAACCGCGACGACATCGCATACGCCACCACCCTGGCGACCGACCAGCTCAACGCCCATGCCAACCCCTGGATCTGGGGCAGACCTGCACCACCAACTCGCCTACTGCGGCGCCGATATGTGTACACAGTTTGAGGAACCCAGCACTAGGCCGTTTCCTTACGCCGCCGCAAGTGGAAGGCGGAGGCTAGCCCGTCCGGAAACCGCGGCGCCTGCAGCTGCCCCGCCAGGCGAGGAACGCCACCACGACTCTCGGCACGACAGGTCAAGCACGACGCGTCAGCATCGGCTCATGGCGGCGGCAACCGTTGGCCTTGTTTCGTCCGCCCGAGGCGGCGCCGCATATCCTGAGGTGGGCTGCTGTACGAGCACAATGTCAGCTGTGATCGCTCACTCCAGCGAAGGGCTTGGCGAGCACACTCACGGTCCGAACTGCTTGGACCTGATGGCTCATTGGGCGCTCGCTGTGCGAGGCCCGCACGGAGCCCATGAAGCTCATTGGCAACGGAGCACTGGCCCTCATCCGCCACGCGAGCAGCGAGCCATCCTCAACGCCGATCCATCACTCATCGGACAGGCAGGGGAGGAGATGCTCAGCTATGACTCGCCCGTCCGGATCTCCTTCTGGCGATTGCGAGCGAGGACATTGAGATCAACGGCGCACACATCAGGCATGGAGAGGCCATCATTGTGGCCATCGGATCCGCCCAGCGCGATGCGGGCCACCTTGAGGCCCCAGACAACTTCGACATCGCGCGCTCAGACAACCAGCAGCATGCGGCCTTCGGCCGGGGCGCACGCAACTGCCTGGGCGCCCCCTCGCCCGACGAATCTGAGATCGCCTTCAGCTCCCTCCTGCGGCATTTCCCCAACTATTCACTCAACTGCCCGGAGCCAGACGTGAGATGGAAGACCATCCTCTTCGAGATGGCCTTGGCCAGGCTGGCCAGTGCGGGAAGACGGGAGGTGGCGAGTTGGTCGAGCCAGTCCGGTAGCGGCGTGGCGTCGCGGGTTTCTAGCATGGCGGCGATCTGACGCACAAGGTCGTGGGTTCGGTTCAGCTCCGGGCAGTGCTCGAACAACCGCCGGAGTGCCTCGGATGCGTGCAGGCTGCGGCGGGATGGCGCGGTGGTGATCCACCGGGCGACTTCGCGGGGCGAGGGTGGCCGCTCGCACGGCGTGTCGATCGGCAGGCCGCGGCGTAGCGGTGCGATGGCCATCTTGACCCGTTGGTAGGGGCCGCGGTAGCCCTTGGCGGCGATCTCCTGGTGCAGCACCGTCGCGGTGTGCTCGCCTTCCTCCCATCGCTGCCGAAGGTACCCTACTTGCCCACGGTGCGCCGGTTCAGGCCCAGCTCGCGGGCTGCGGCGCTGAGCGAGAGACCGGTGTCGGTCACCGCGTGCACCGCCTCGAACAGCCGCTTCGCGTGGCGGCAGGCTGGGGTGTCGCCCTGGCCGGACCGTCCCGCTGGGGTCGCTGGTGGTGCCGCTGCTTGGATGCCCATGCTCGCCCTGACCGGCCAGGCCCGCCGGTGGGAGCCCAAACGCCTGCGGCTACGGCTGTTCTCCACCGCCGCCCAGCTCGTGACGACCGGCCGCCGCCGCATCCTCCGCCTGGCCCGCCACTGGCCATGGACCGACGTGATCACCAGCGCGTTCGAACGGCTGCAGCCCTACCGAACTCCGGCTGACCAGCGACAACGCCCTGTCCCGACCAGCACCCATCACAACCGGAGCCGTGGAATCCGGCGCCCACCCGCCGCGACAGCCGGGCCACCAACCTGCCCAAAAGCAGAAATCTCGCCCCTGAACGAGCAGAAAGGGTCCGTCAGTAAGCTGACGGACCCTTATGCAAGATCGAGTTAGAGACCTCGATCTTTCGTGCACCAGCTCGGTATCACCCGTTCACTGGCCGAGGCCGAAGGTGAATAGGCCGGGGTTTACCGACCAATAATCGGCAGAGTGTCCTTCCTCGTCAGAAATTGTCCCTCGACTGAATGTCAGCCCCTCTCCAGGTGTCATAACCTCAGATACCCCGATCTTCTTGAAGCCGTGTGCGGGTGTCCACTCAGCACCCCAGCCCCAGTGGACGGGGCCCGCTTGCACGGTAATTGCCCCCAGTGCTCCCCATCCTGTGAACTCGCCCTCGTTGTTCCAATCGACGAAACCCACGATCTCTCCACCTATTCCTGCAGCATATGGCAGGTGAATTTCGGGAGCAATCCCACCGAATGCGAACCCACTGCCTCCGGCTGGCGGTGCGGTTTCGAGTTCTGGGGCGCCTCCTGCTCCCGAGTATCCCTGGGAAGCTCCGGCCGCTCCTCCTGTTCCTGCTCCGCCTGCTCCGCCTGTTCCTGTTCCGGCTGTT